>NZ_CM137247.1:0-7500 GCF_054509685.1 Bacillus sp. C-3-6
TTGTACATTTGTTGCGCAACCTTATTCTTTTACCATCTTAGTAAAGGAGGGACACCTTTGGAAAATATCTCTGATTTATGGAATAGTGCCTTAAAAGAATTAGAAAAAAAGGTAAGCAAGCCTAGTTATGAAACATGGTTAAAATCAACAACGGCTCATAACTTGAAGAAAGACGTATTAACGATTACAGCTCCAAATGAATTTGCTCGTGACTGGCTAGAATCTCATTACTCAGAACTAATTTCGGAAACACTATACGATTTAACAGGGGCAAAATTAGCAATTCGCTTTATTATTCCCCAAAGTCAATCGGAAGAGGACATTGATCTTCCTCCAGTTAAGCGGAATCCCGCACAAGATGATTCAGCTCATTTACCACAGAGCATGTTAAATCCAAAATATACATTTGATACATTTGTTATCGGCTCTGGTAACCGTTTTGCCCATGCAGCTTCATTAGCTGTAGCCGAGGCGCCAGCTAAAGCGTATAATCCACTCTTTATTTACGGGGGAGTTGGGCTTGGAAAGACGCATTTAATGCACGCAATTGGTCATTATGTAATTGAACATAATCCAAATGCAAAAGTTGTATATTTATCATCAGAAAAATTCACGAATGAATTTATTAACTCTATTCGTGATAATAAAGCTGTTGATTTTCGTAATAAATATCGCAACGTAGATGTTTTATTGATAGATGATATTCAATTTCTTGCTGGAAAAGAACAAACTCAAGAAGAGTTTTTCCATACATTTAATGCATTACACGAAGAAAGTAAACAAATTGTAATTTCTAGTGATCGACCACCAAAAGAAATTCCAACTTTAGAAGATCGTCTTCGTTCTCGCTTTGAATGGGGACTTATTACAGATATTACGCCGCCAGATTTAGAGACACGAATTGCAATTTTACGCAAAAAGGCAAAAGCTGAAGGGCTTGATATACCAAATGAAGTTATGCTTTATATCGCAAATCAAATTGATTCAAATATTCGTGAATTAGAAGGTGCACTTATCCGAGTTGTAGCTTATTCATCTTTAATTAATAAAGATATTAATGCTGATTTAGCAGCTGAAGCACTTAAAGATATTATTCCAAATTCTAAGCCGAAAATTATCTCTATTTATGATATTCAAAAAGCTGTCGGAGACGTTTATCAAGTAAAATTAGAAGATTTTAAAGCGAAAAAACGCACAAAATCAGTTGCGTTTCCTCGCCAAATTGCAATGTATTTATCACGCGAACTTACGGATTCCTCTTTACCAAAAATAGGTGAAGAATTTGGTGGACGTGATCATACAACAGTTATCCATGCCCATGAAAAAATTTCTAAACTACTAAAAACCGATACGCAATTACAAAAGCAAGTTGAAGAAATTAATGGTATTTTAAAGTAGTAGCTGAATAGTGTGAATAACTTACCTTGTTTTACGCACAGTCTATCCACATGTAGATAGACTGTTTTTACATCCTTCAAAGGGGTTATCCACATATCCACAAGCCCTATTACTATTACTACTATTTTTTATCTTTATTAATTAAATAAAATCTTATACTTACCGGAGGTTTTTCTTTATGCGTTTTACAATACAAAAAGACTATCTTGTAAGAGGTGTACAAGATGTAATGAAGGCAGTTTCTTCTCGTACAACAATCCCTATCCTTACGGGAATTAAAGTTGTAGCTACTGAAGAAGGGGTTACATTAACAGGAAGCGATGCTGATATTTCTATTGAATCGTTTATTCCAGTCGAAGAAAATGGAAAAGAAATCGTAGAAATAGCTCAATCAGGAAGCATTGTTTTACAAGCAAAATATTTTAGTGAGATTGTAAAAAAACTACCTAAAGATACTGTCGAAATTTCTGTGGAAAATCATTTTATGACAAAAATAAAATCTGGAAAATCAGAATTTAACTTAAATGGTTTAGATTCTGCAGAATATCCGTTATTACCACAGATTGAAGAACATCATGTATTTAAGATACCAACAGATTTACTTAAGCATATGATCAGACAAACTGTATTTGCAGTTTCTACTTCTGAAACAAGACCGATCTTGACAGGTGTAAACTGGAAGGTATATAACAGCGAGTTAACTTGTATTGCAACAGATAGTCATAGACTAGCACTTCGAAAAGCGAAAATCGAAGGACATAATATTGCAGATGAATTTCAAGCTAATGTTGTTATCCCAGGTAAGAGCTTAAATGAATTAAGTAAGATTCTAGATGAGTCTGAAGAAATGGTGGATATCGTTATTACGGAGTATCAAGTATTATTCCGTACAAAACATTTATTATTCTTCTCAAGATTGTTAGAAGGAAATTATCCAGATACAACACGTTTAATTCCAGCAGAGAGTAAAACGGATATTTTTGTGAATACAAAAGAATTCCTACAAGCAATTGATCGTGCTTCACTATTAGCGAGAGATGGCCGCAATAACGTTGTCAAATTATCAACTTTAGAGCAAGAAATGCTAGAGATTTCTTCGAATTCACCAGAAATCGGAAAAGTTGTCGAAGAAGTACAATGTGAAAAAGTAGATGGAGAAGAGTTAAAAATATCTTTTAGTGCAAAATATATGATGGATGCATTGAAAGCCTTGGATAGTACAGAGATTAAAGTTAGTTTTACTGGGGCGATGAGACCGTTCTTAATTCGTACAGTAAATGATGATTCAATTATTCAATTAATTTTACCAGTTCGTACTTACTAGGTAAGGAATAAGGGTTGCTAGTTTAAAGATGCTAGTGGCCCTTATTTGATTTTTGGGTATTACTTTCCTAATGTTAGTTTATTTAGTACAATGAAAGAATGAACACTTTCAGAAAGTGAGCGATTTTATGAAACATATTAAAATTTCAACAGAGTATATTACACTAGGACAATTTTTAAAGTTAGCTGATGTAATTGATACAGGTGGCGCTGTAAAATGGTTTTTACAAGAATATGAAGTGTACGTGAACAACGAACTTGAAAATAGAAGAGGTCGCAAACTATATGCGAATGATGTTATTGAAATTCCAGGAAGCGGAACTTTCCAAGTTCAGGCATAAAGGGGGAGCCCTTTGTTTATTTCAGAAATACAATTAAAAAACTATCGCAATTATGAAAAATTAGAGCTTTCCTTTGAAGATAAGGTAAATGTAATTATCGGCGAAAATGCACAAGGGAAAACAAACTTGATGGAAGCTATTTATGTTTTAGCGATGGCGAAATCTCATAGAACCTCTAATGATCGCGAACTTATCCGCTGGGATGAAGAGTTTGGTCAAATAAAAGGGAAATTACAAAAAAGAAACAGTTCTTTGTCTTTGGAATTAAATATTTCGAAAAAAGGTAAAAAGGCAAAATTAAATCAACTTGAACAACAAAAGTTAAGTCAATATATTGGCGTGATGAACGTTGTCATGTTTGCCCCAGAAGATTTAAATCTTGTAAAAGGAAGCCCTCAAGTAAGAAGACGCTTTTTAGATATGGAATTAGGACAAATAGCTCCTGTATATTTGTATGAATTAAGTCAATATCAAAAGGTGCTCACGCAACGAAATCACTTGTTGAAAAAAATGCAAGGGAATAGTAAGAATGAGGAAACGATGTTGGATGTATTTACCCTTCAACTAATTGAGCATGGTGCAAAAATACTGCAAAAACGTTTTGAATTTTTGCATTTGCTACAGGAATGGGCAGCTCCAATTCATCGCGGTATAAGCCGTGGATTAGAAGAGTTAGAAATTGTCTATAAACCAAGTGTAGATGTATCAGAATCAATGGATTTGTCGAAAATAAAAGAAGTATACTATGAAAGTTTTCAATCTGTGAAACAACGTGAAATTTTCCGTGGTACGACTTTAATTGGTCCTCATCGTGATGATTTACAATTCTTCGTTAATAGTAAAAATGTTCAAGTCTTTGGTTCGCAAGGACAACAACGAACGACCGCACTATCCCTAAAATTAGCTGAAATTGAATTAATTTATTCAGAGGTTAAAGAATATCCAATCCTTTTACTGGATGATGTTTTATCAGAATTAGACGATTATCGTCAATCACATCTGTTAAATACAATTCAAGGAAAGGTGCAAACATTTGTTACAACGACGAGTGTCGACGGAATTGAACACGAAACATTAAAAGATGCGAAAACAATTCATGTAACGAACGGCACGGTAGATTGTGAAATAGATAGGGCATAAACCCCTGTTTAAATGGAAAAGTAGGTGATCTTTGTGTCAATGGAACAAAAACAAATGCAAGAAAATGCATATGATGAAAGTCAGATACAGGTACTTGAAGGACTAGAGGCAGTTCGGAAACGTCCGGGTATGTATATTGGATCTACGAGTGGGAAGGGACTTCACCACCTTGTATGGGAGATTGTCGATAATAGTATCGATGAAGCGTTAGCAGGATATTGCGATGAAATTAACGTTAGTATCGAAGAAGATAATAGTATTCTTGTAACGGATAATGGACGTGGTATTCCAGTTGGTATACAAGAAAAAATGGGACGTCCTGCAGTAGAGGTTATTATGACTGTCCTCCACGCTGGTGGTAAATTTGGCGGTGGCGGTTATAAAGTTTCTGGTGGTTTGCACGGTGTTGGTGCATCTGTTGTAAATGCCTTATCAACAGAATTAGAAGTATTTGTACATCGTGATGGCAAAATCCATTACCAAAAATACGAAAGAGGTATTCCGGTTGCAGATTTAAAAGTCATCGGTGATACAGATAAGACTGGAACAATAACTCGCTTTAAACCGGATCCAGAAATTTTTAAAGAGACGACAGAATATGAATTCGATACGCTAGCGACTCGTATGCGTGAGTTGGCGTTTTTAAATCGTAATATTAAATTAACAATTGAAGATAAACGTGAACATAAGCAAAAGAAAGAGTTCCACTATGAAGGTGGAATTAAATCATATGTTGAACATTTAAATCGTTCAAAACAACCAATTCATGAAGAGCCTGTATATGTAGAAGGTTCAAAAGATGGTATTCAAGTTGAAGTTGCGCTTCAATATAACGAAGGATATACAAATCATATTTACTCATTTACAAATAATATTCATACGTATGAAGGTGGTACACATGAGGTAGGATTTAAAACTGCCTTAACACGTGTGATTAACGATTATGGTCGTAAAAATAACATTTTAAAAGATGCGGATAGTAATTTGACTGGTGAAGATGTTCGTGAAGGTTTAACAGCAATCGTGTCAATTAAACATCCAAATCCACAATTTGAAGGGCAAACGAAGACGAAACTTGGAAATAGTGAAGCGAGAACGATTACGGAGTCAGTATTCTCTGAGGCTTTTGAAAAATTCTTACTGGAAAATCCCAATGTTGCACGTAAGGTTGTAGATAAAGGGACGATGGCAGCACGTGCGCGTGTAGCAGCTAAAAAGGCTCGTGAGCTAACTCGCCGAAAGAGTGCTTTAGAAGTTTCAAGTTTACCAGGGAAATTGGCAGATTGTTCTTCTAAAGATCCAGCAATTAGTGAAATTTATATCGTAGAGGGTGACTCTGCGGGTGGATCTGCAAAACAAGGACGCGATCGTCATTTTCAAGCAATTTTACCGCTGAAGGGTAAAATTATTAATGTTGAAAAGGCACGCTTAGATAAGATTTTATCAAATGATGAAGTTCGTACAATTATTACGGCGATTGGTACAAATATTGGTGGGGACTTCGATATCGAAAAAGCACGCTATCATAAAGTTATTATTATGACCGATGCTGATGTTGATGGTGCGCATATTCGTACCCTATTATTAACGTTCTTCTATCGTTATATGCGTCAAATAATTGAGTGTGGATATATATATATCGCACAGCCACCTTTGTTTAAAGTGCAACAAGGTAAAAAAATTCAATATGCTTATAATGATAAAGAACTTGAAAAAATATTAGCTGAGTTACCAGCCCAGCCGAAACCAGGAATTCAACGTTATAAAGGTCTTGGAGAGATGAATCCAACTCAGCTATGGGAGACGACAATGGATCCAGAAGTACGTTCGTTACTTCAAGTTTCCCTTCAAGATGCAATAGAAGCAGATGAAACATTTGAAATTTTAATGGGTGATAAAGTGGAACCGCGTCGTAACTTTATCCAAGAGAATGCAAAATACGTGAAAAACCTTGATATTTAAATGAGTAATGACAGGAATCTAAGTATTCCTGTCTTCTACATATAAATCAATGTATGTGTAACGGAAATGTAAGAGGAGGTGCTCGTTGATGTCAGACAATCAACAACAAGCACGAATTCGAGAAATTAATATTAGTCATGAAATGCGTACCTCATTTTTAGATTACGCAATGAGTGTTATCGTATCTCGTGCATTACCAGATGTTCGTGATGGATTAAAACCTGTGCATCGTAGGGTTTTATATGCGATGAATGATTTAGGAATTACAGCTGATAAAGCGTATAAGAAATCAGCACGTATTGTCGGTGAAGTAATCGGTAAGTATCACCCTCATGGAGATTCAGCCGTTTATGAAACAATGGTACGTATGGCGCAAGATTTCAGTCAACGTTATATGCTTGTAGATGGGCATGGTAACTTCGGTTCTGTAGATGGAGATTCAGCAGCGGCAATGCGTTATACAGAGGCAAGAATGTCTAAGATTTCTATGGAATTAATACGTGATATTTCAAAAAATACAATTGATTACCAAGATAACTACGATGGTTCGGAAAGAGAGCCGATTGTATTACCAGCGCGTTTCCCTAATTTATTAGTAAACGGTACGACAGGTATTGCAGTTGGTATGGCAACAAATATTCCGCCGCATCAACTTGGCGAAGTAATTGATGGTGTGTTGGCATTAAGCCATAATCCAGATATCACTATCGCGGAATTAATGGAATATATTCCTGGTCCAGACTTCCCGACATCAGGTTTAATCTTAGGGCGAAGTGGCATCCGTAGAGCTTATGAAACAGGACGAGGTTCTATCATGCTTCGTGCCAAAGTTGAAATTGAAGAGAAATCAAATGGTAAACAATCTATTATCGTAACGGAACTACCTTATCAAGTTAATAAGGCACGATTAATTGAAAAAATCGCAGAATTAGTTCGCGATAAGAAAATTGAAGGTATTACAGATTTACGTGATGAATCAGACCGAAATGGTATGCGTATTGTCATGGAAGTACGTCGTGACGCTAATGCAAACGTACTATTAAACAATCTATATAAACATACAGCACTTCAAACAAGTTTCGGTATTAATATGTTGTCTCTTGTAAATGGAGAGCCTCAAGTACTAAACTTAAAACAAAACTTATATCATTATTTGGAGCACCAGAAGGTAGTAATCCGTAGACGTACTGCTTATGAATTAGAAAAAGCAGAGGCACGTGCCCATATTTTAGAAGGATTACGAATTGCTTTAGATCATCTTGATGAAGTTATTACGTTAATTCGTAGTTCAAAAACGGCTGATATTGCAAAGCAAGGCTTAATGGAACGTTTCGGT
>NZ_CM137247.1:12500-27500 GCF_054509685.1 Bacillus sp. C-3-6
CGCTGCCAAGAAAAGCTTCTAGCGAGATAAAAGGTGCCTGTACCGCAAACCGACACAGGTAGGCGAGGAGAGAATCCTAAGGTGTGCGAGAGAACTCTGGTTAAGGAACTCGGCAAAATGACCCCGTAACTTCGGGAGAAGGGGTGCTTTCTTAACGGAAAGCCGCAGTGAATAGGCCCAAGCGACTGTTTAGCAAAAACACAGCTCTCTGCGAAGCCGTAAGGCGAAGTATAGGGGGTGACACCTGCCCGGTGCTGGAAGGTTAAGGAGAGGGGTTAGCGTAAGCGAAGCTCTGAACTGAAGCCCCAGTAAACGGCGGCCGTAACTATAACGGTCCTAAGGTAGCGAAATTCCTTGTCGGGTAAGTTCCGACCCGCACGAAAGGTGTAACGATTTGGGCACTGTCTCAACCAGAGACTCGGTGAAATTATAGTACCTGTGAAGATGCAGGTTACCCGCGACAGGACGGAAAGACCCCGTGGAGCTTTACTGTAGCCTGATATTGAATTTTGGTACAGTTTGTACAGGATAGGCGGGAGCCATTGAAACCGGAGCGCTAGCTTCGGTGGAGGCGCTGGTGGGATACCGCCCTGACTGTATTGAAATTCTAACCTACGGGTCTTATCGACCCGGGAGACAGTGTCAGGTGGGCAGTTTGACTGGGGCGGTCGCCTCCTAAAGTGTAACGGAGGCGCCCAAAGGTTCCCTCAGAATGGTTGGAAATCATTCGTAGAGTGCAAAGGCATAAGGGAGCTTGACTGCGAGACCTACAAGTCGAGCAGGGACGAAAGTCGGGCTTAGTGATCCGGTGGTTCCGCATGGAAGGGCCATCGCTCAACGGATAAAAGCTACCCCGGGGATAACAGGCTTATCTCCCCCAAGAGTCCACATCGACGGGGAGGTTTGGCACCTCGATGTCGGCTCATCGCATCCTGGGGCTGTAGTCGGTCCCAAGGGTTGGGCTGTTCGCCCATTAAAGCGGTACGCGAGCTGGGTTCAGAACGTCGTGAGACAGTTCGGTCCCTATCCGTCGTGGGCGTAGGAAATTTGAGAGGAGCTGTCCTTAGTACGAGAGGACCGGGATGGACGCACCGCTGGTGTACCAGTTGTTCTGCCAAGGGCATAGCTGGGTAGCTATGTGCGGAAGGGATAAGTGCTGAAAGCATCTAAGCATGAAGCCCCCCTCAAGATGAGATTTCCCATAGCGTAAGCTAGTAAGATCCCTGAAAGATGATCAGGTTGATAGGTTCGAGGTGGAAGCATGGTGACATGTGGAGCTGACGAATACTAATAGATCGAGGACTTAACCATATAATATGTAGCAAATGTTATCTAGTTTTGAAGGAATATGCCTTCATAGTTTGGTGATGATGGCAGAGAGGTCACACCCGTTCCCATACCGAACACGGAAGTTAAGCTCTCTAGCGCCGATGGTAGTTGGGACCTTGTCCCTGTGAGAGTAGGACGTCGCCAAGCAACTAAAAACACAAGTCTTTTGACTTGTGTTTTTTTTATTTCCCATGAAATAGGTTAGGTTCTGTTAGTAAAAATGATGAAATATAGTAAGGGATTTTTTGAGCAGAAATATTAAGAAATTGATAAATAAATGGATAATCTTCAGAGCCATAGCTTCCAAGTAAGTCATACCACCAATCTGTTTCATATCTAGAAATCATGCTTAAATTATAGAGCAATAAATAATGAACGAGGAGTTCAGGTAATACTGGTTTAGGATTTCTAGGATCAGTTGTAAGTGGTAAATAATAAGTATTAGTAAGGTATTCATAGTATAAAGGAGTACTGTACATAGGATTCCATGATTGAATTGGCGCCGTAAAAAGTAAATTCGATTCATTAGTTTTCTCAGGTACATGTTGCATTGATAAATGCTTACAAGATGTTTCAATGTAGCGAGAAAATCTCTCTTTAGTCATATGTAATCGATCTAGTAGGTCTCCTGAAAAGGACAGCTCATTTTTAATTGTTGAATCGATTTTATATAAAGTTGATCCTTTTTGACTATAGCGGAACAAATTTTGTAATTCTGGAATATTTCCCATTAGTTCTAACATGTTAAATTTTTCTGCTTCTAAGTGTTTCATGTGAAACAGTTGTTCTGCAACATGAGTAAACAATCCGTTTTTTTGTACCTTCACCTCATCTTCTAAAAATTGATACCCTTGTTTTTTTCGTTTGCGAGTTGTAACGCCATGAGCTAAAACAGTAGTGGATTCAGGATAGTTAGGATCAATGGTTAGTAGACATGCTTTAAAAAGTTGGCTAATTCCATAAAATAACAACATTGGTTGAATGGAAAATGGAGCTGTCTTATATAATTCATAATAATTTTTCCCGTGTTCTAAGTAATAAATAAAGGGATAACAATTTTCAAAACTTTTTTTTTCGGCATCCTGAATAGAGGATTTTTCATAACAACGGGCAAGATAACGTTGTACGTTTTGAGATGAAAAAAAGAAACTTAACTGCTGCCAAGTGCAAGATGTTTGATGCATATATTACGCTCCTTTTATTGTCTAAAAATTCTAACATATATATACGTCCTTGACAGTATTTTAACCAATTGATAAGCTACTAATAATAATTTCTGGTATCATAGGGGGAACAATTATGTGGGAATCTAAATTTGTTAAAGAAGGTTTGACTTTTGATGATGTATTACTTGTACCAGCTAGGTCAGATATATTACCAAGAGAAGTAAGTGTTAAAACAGTTTTATCTGAAAGCTTACAGCTAAACATCCCGTTAATTAGTGCAGGAATGGATACAGTAACAGAAGCTGACATGGCTATTGCAATGGCTCGCCAAGGTGGTTTAGGAATTATTCATAAGAATATGTCTATTGAGCAACAAGCAGAGCAAGTTGATAAAGTAAAGCGCTCTGAAAGCGGCGTTATTTCAGATCCTTTCTTCTTAACTCCAGAACATCAAGTATATGATGCAGAACATCTTATGGGAAAATATCGTATCTCAGGTGTACCGGTTGTAAATAATTTAGATGAGCGAAAATTAGTTGGTATTATTACAAACCGTGATATGCGCTTCATCCAAGACTACTCAATCAAAATTTCTGACGTAATGACAAAAGAACAATTAATTACAGCTCCAGTTGGTACTACACTGGAAGAAGCTGAAAAGATCCTACAAAAGTATAAAATTGAAAAACTCCCTCTTGTTGATAATAACGGTGTATTACAAGGGCTGATTACAATAAAAGATATTGAAAAAGTAATTGAATTCCCAAACTCTGCTAAAGATAAGCAAGGACGCTTATTAGTTGGAGCGGCAGTTGGTGTAACAGCTGATGCTATGCTTCGTATCGATGCATTAGTAAAAGCTAGTGTAGATGCAATTGTACTTGATACAGCTCATGGGCATTCTAAAGGCGTTATTGATAAGGTAAAAGAAGTTCGTGCTAAATATCCATCATTAAATATTATCGCTGGAAATGTTGCTACAGCTGAAGCAACGAAAGCATTAATTGAAGCTGGTGCAAACGTAGTTAAAGTTGGTATTGGACCAGGTTCTATTTGTACAACACGTGTTGTAGCTGGTGTTGGTGTACCACAATTAACAGCAGTTTATGATTGTGCAACCGAAGCTCGTAAACACGGTATTCCAGTTATTGCTGATGGCGGTGTTAAGTACTCTGGTGATATGGTTAAAGCTTTAGCAGCAGGAGCACATGTTGTTATGCTAGGTAGTATGTTTGCTGGTGTTGCCGAAAGTCCTGGAGAAACTGAAATTTACCAAGGTCGTCAATTTAAAGTGTATCGTGGTATGGGTTCTGTCGGTGCGATGGAAAAAGGAAGTAAAGATCGTTACTTCCAAGAAGGAAATAAAAAACTTGTTCCAGAAGGTATTGAAGGACGAGTACCATATAAAGGACCTTTAGCAGATACGGTTCACCAATTAGTTGGTGGCTTACGTGCAGGTATGGGATATTGCGGAGCACAGGATTTAGAATTCTTACGCGAAAATGCACAATTCATTCGTATGTCAGGTGCAGGCTTACGTGAAAGTCATCCTCATCACGTACAAATTACAAAAGAGGCTCCAAACTACTCATTATAATGTCTTATATACAAATAGACAGAGATTTGATATCTCTGTCTATTTTTTTTTGATTATGTTAGAATAACGGTTATGTGAGTACATAGATATTGGGGGTAGCAAAAGTGAAAGGTATGTTTTGCAAAAGATTCATTGCTTTGGTAACAGTGCTTACACTAGCTTGTAGCATTTTTATGCCATATAGCAATGCATCAGCTGAAACAGGAGCCGCTTTAAACATTGAAGCAGGCGCGGCAATTTTAGTAGAAGCGAATTCTGGGAAAATTTTATATCAAAAGAATGCAGATGAATTATTATCCATTGCTAGTATGACAAAGATGATGAGTGAATATTTAGTTCACGAAGCAGTGGATAAAGGAAAACTTAAGTGGGACCAGAAAATTAAGGTTTCTGAATATGCATATAAGGTTTCACAAGATGCTTCATTATCAAATGTTGCATTAGAAAATGGTGGCTCTTATACAGTAAAAGAGTTATATGAGGCAATGGCAATCTTTTCTGCAAATGGTGCAACAATTGCATTAGCAGAAGCAATTGCAGGTAAAGAAGTAGATTTCGTAAAAATGATGAATGATAAATCGAAAGAACTAGGGTTGAAAAATTATAAATTTGTCAATTCTACAGGTTTAACGAATAAAGATTTAAAGGGAATGCACCCTGAAGGAACAACAGCAGATGAAGAAAATAAAATGTCTGCAAAGGATGTTGCAACTTTAGCACAACATTTAATTAAAGATTATCCAAAAGTGTTAGATACAGCAAAAATTCCTAAAAAAGAATTCCGTCCAGAAAAAGAGAAGTTTGCAATGTCAAACTGGAACTGGATGTTAAAGGGCTTAGTTAAAGAATATGATGGCGTAGATGGTCTGAAAACAGGCTCAACTCCAGAAGCAGGAGATTGCTTCACTGGTACGGTTGAAAGAAACGGTATGCGTTTTATTTCTGTAGTTATTAAAACAAGTTCTCATACAGCACGTTTTGATGAAACAAAGAAGCTATATGATTATGGATTTGCTAACTTTGAAGTGAAACAAATGTATAAAAAAGGTTCTTCAGTAAAAGGACAAGAAACAGTAAGAGTAGAAAATGCGAAAGATAAAGATGTAGCAGTTCAAACGAAACAAGCTATTTCACTTCCAGTGCCAAAAGGAAGTAAAGATGTTTATAAAACAGAATTAAAAGAATCAAGTAAGGGACAAGAAGCACCTATTAAAAAGGGAGCTGCGCTTGGTCAAATGGTAATTACGCCAAAAGATACAAACGACCCTGGATTTTTAACTGGTAAGTCGTTGCAAGTGGATCTTGTAACAACATCTGAAGTAGAAGAAGCAAACTGGTTTACTCGTGCTATGCGCGGAATTGGTTCATTCTTTAGTGGTATGTGGAATAGTGCTGTTGATACAGTAAAAGGTTGGTTTTAGAAGCTCCTCATGGTAGGGGCTTTTTTTTTTATTCCTATTTTTCATACCGACTTTATGAAAAAGTAGTAGACAAGCATCTGATAGTTAGTGGTAGAATGTAAGAGTATTCTTAATTTTCGCCTTTAACGGGGGAAAGCAATTCACCTAGGGGGGTTTTTGTACATGACAAATGTAACAGGGACAGAGCGTGTAAAACGTGGAATGGCAGAAATGCAAAAAGGCGGCGTTATTATGGACGTAATTAACGCTGAACAAGCAAAAATTGCAGAAGAGGCAGGCGCAGTTGCCGTTATGGCATTAGAGCGTGTACCAGCAGACATTCGTGCAGCAGGTGGCGTTTCTCGTATGGCAGACCCAACAATCGTTGAAGAAGTTATGGGTGCAGTGTCAATTCCGGTTATGGCAAAATGCCGTATCGGTCACCTTGTAGAAGCACGTGTATTAGAATCATTAGGGGTAGACTATATCGATGAGAGTGAAGTATTAACTCCTGCTGATGAAGTATACCATTTAAATAAACGTGATTACACAGTTCCATTTGTATGTGGTTGCCGTGATATCGGAGAAGCTGCACGTCGTATTGCAGAAGGTGCATCTATGCTTCGTACAAAAGGTGAACCAGGAACAGGAAACATTGTAGAGGCAGTGCGTCATATGCGCCAAGTCAATGCAGAAATCCGTCAAGTTGCGAGTCTACGTGAAGATGAGTTAATGACATATGCAAAAAATACTGGTGCTCCTTACGAAGTATTACTTGAAATTAAACGTCTTGGTCGCTTACCAGTTGTAAACTTTGCGGCAGGTGGTATAGCAACGCCAGCAGATGCTGCATTAATGATGCAACTTGGTGCTGATGGGGTATTTGTTGGATCTGGTATCTTCAAATCAGAAAACCCAGAGAGATTTGCACGTGCAATTGTTGAAGCAACGACTCATTATGAAGATTACGAACTAATTGCAAGTCTTTCTAAAGGATTAGGTAATGCAATGAAGGGTATCGAAATTTCAACGTTATTACCAGAACAACGCATGCAAGAGCGTGGATGGTAATTAAAGGAGAACTTTAAAATGGTGAAAATCGGTGTACTAGGTCTTCAAGGTGCAGTTCGTGAACATGTAAAATCAGTTGAAGCAAGTGGTGCAGAAGCTGTTGTTGTAAAGCGTATAGAGCAACTTGAAGAGATTGATGGTCTTATTTTACCAGGCGGTGAAAGTACAACAATGCGCCGTCTTATTGATAAGTATGCTTTCATGGAACCACTTCGCACATTTGCAAAGTCTGGTAAACCAATGTTTGGTACATGTGCAGGGATGATTCTTCTTGCGAAAACACTTATTGGCTATGAAGAAGCACATATTGGTGCTATGGATATTACAGTTGAGCGCAATGCGTTCGGACGCCAAAAGGATAGTTTTGAAGCTGCGCTTTCAATTGAAGGCGTGGGTGAAGACTTCGTTGGTGTATTTATCCGTGCGCCGTATGTTGTAGAAGTAGCTGATAATGTTGAAGTGCTTTCTAAGCATGGTGACCGAATGGTAGCGGTAAGACAAGATCAGTTTTTAGCTGCTTCATTCCATCCAGAATTAACAGATGATCATCGTGTAACAGCATACTTTGTTGAAATGGTAAAAGAAGCGAAAATGAAAAAAGTTGTATAAGTAACTTGCAACTTGTATAAGATTATAGTAAATTGATGGTAACAATTTTATAAAATAAGCGTGTTGATAGGAAATAGTAACAAATGTTGTTTCTTATAGAGAGTCGATGGTTGGTGGAAATCGATAGAAACAGTTTGTGAATCCATCCTGGAATGGAATGTGGAACATCTTTTGGATTAGTAAGCATTCCCGGTGAAGAGCCGTTATTTCTACTTGAGAGGAAAGCGGTAATGCTTTCAACTAGGGTGGCAACGCGGGTTAACTCCCGTCCCTTTATATAGGGACGGGAGTTTTTTGTGTTTTATAAAATAAAAGGAGGAGTATATAATGCTTGATATTAAATTTTTACGTACAAACTTTGAAGAAGTAAAAGCGAAATTACAGCATAGAGGTGAAGATCTAACTGAT
Source organism: Bacillus sp. C-3-6 (assembly GCF_054509685.1). Lineage (NCBI taxonomy): Bacteria > Bacillati > Bacillota > Bacilli > Caryophanales > Bacillaceae > Bacillus > Bacillus sp. C-3-6. The sequence goes on from NZ_CM137247.1 coordinate 20,081, forward strand.
TTCGGACGTTTTGAAGAACTTGATACGAGAAGAAGAGAACTACTTGTTCAGACAGAAGAATTAAAAAGTAAACGTAATGAAGTGTCTCAACAAATCTCTGTATTAAAGCGCGAAAAGAAAGATGCAGAAGCTCTAATTTTAGAAATGCGTGAGGTTGGAGAAAAAGTAAAGGATTTTGATAACGAACTTCGCACAGTTGAAGAAGACTTAGAAAGATTAATGTTATCTATTCCAAATATCCCTCATGAGTCTGCTCCAGTCGGTGAAACAGAGGATGATAATGTAGTAGCGCGTACTTGGGGAGAAGTAAAAGAATTTACTTTTGAACCAAAACCACATTGGGATCTTGCTACTGATTTAGGAATTTTAGATTTTGAACGCGCTGGGAAAGTAACAGGAAGCCGCTTCGTATTTTACAAAGGTGCTGGTGCAAGATTAGAGCGTGCTTTAATTAGCTTTATGCTTGATCTTCATACTGATGAGCATGGATATGAAGAAGTATTACCTCCATATATGGTAAACCGTGCAAGTATGACAGGAACAGGACAACTTCCAAAGTTTGAAGAAGATGCATTCCGTATTGAAAGTGAAGATTATTTCTTAATTCCAACAGCTGAAGTACCTGTAACGAATATGCATCGTGATGAGATTTTAAATAAAGAGCAATTGCCTATAAGATATGCTGCATTTAGCTCTTGCTTCCGCTCTGAAGCAGGTTCAGCTGGTCGCGATACACGCGGTTTAATTCGCCAGCATCAGTTCAATAAAGTAGAGCTTGTGAAGTTCGTAAAACCAGAAGATTCTTATGAAGAGTTAGAAAAATTAACAAATGATGCAGAACGCGTGTTACAATTATTAGAGTTGCCATATCGCGTTATGAGCATGTGCACAGGCGATTTAGGATTTACAGCAGCGAAGAAATACGATATTGAAGTATGGATTCCAAGCTATGGCACATATCGTGAAATTTCTTCTTGTAGTAATTTTGAAGCTTTCCAAGCGAGACGTGCAAATATCCGTTTCCGCCGTGAGCCAAATGGAAAACCAGAACATGTCCATACATTAAATGGATCTGGTCTTGCAATTGGACGTACGGTTGCAGCTATTTTAGAGAACTACCAACAAGAAGATGGTACAATTATAATTCCAGAAGTTCTTCGCCCTTATATGGGAGGAAAAACAGTTATTAAGTAAATTTAAACATTCATCGGTATGAGTGATTGGTAATTATGAGCGTTGTCAGTACTGTAATGTAGGAAGGGGAAAGTAAAATTTTCCTTTCCTCATAATTTATTTTAGTAGGGTTGACTAACTGTTTTTCTTTTGATATTATATTTGATGTCAATATGGAGGTATACCCAAGTCTGGCTGAAGGGATCGGTCTTGAAAACCGACAGGTGGCGAGAGTCGCGCGGGGGTTCGAATCCCTCTACCTCCTCCAGATATAATTGACAACAGCGCATATAAGTGGAGATTGGAGAACTCGTTACCAACACGTAACGAGTTTTTATTTTAAAACCAATCATAAAGTATGGTGTAAGGTAATTTTGTCCTTATTACACACTCATATTCCGATGATTATCTTCATAGATATGAAAGGAGTCAACATGGATCTTATTATACAAACGTTTCCTTTAGATGGAAAAACTTTATATTATGTACAATGTCCTGTCTGTAAGAACAATAGAATTTTAAACAGTGGTGCAAACGTATCACGCATTATTAGTGATGATACATTCCGTAAACTTTGTGGTTGTACTTGTGATGTAAAACCAGCTACGAATAAAGTAGAGGTGCCAAAACAAGTTAAAAAAGCAGCTGTAAAGAAAGAAGCGGCTCCAAAACGTACAGGTAAAGTATTAACGGCAGTAATTAATGGGAAAGAAATGACTGTTAAAGAGATTGCTGAAGCATACGATATTAGTACAAGTACTGTTCGTCAGCGTATTAACGCAGGAAAACCTGAGAGTGAAATTATTGCTCCAACAAAGAAGAAGTAATTTAATAGGAAAACCCGTGCATATGCACGGGTTTTTTATTTTACAAGTTTACGTGTTTGTTTTAAAAAATGGCCAATTTTTTTAATGATTGGTTCGATTGAATCCCCATCTTTTAAAATATCGTACTCATTAATATTTAAGCGTAATACAGGGCATGAATTAAAGTTGTTAATCCAGTTTTCATAACGTCCATGCATTTCTTTCCAGTACTCAATTGGCGTTTGTTGTTCCATTGGGCGTCCGCGTTCTTGAATACGATCGACAATATCATCGAAAGAACCTTCTAAGTAAATTAATAAGTCTGGATGAGGGAAGTAAGGAGTCATGACCATAGCGTCAAATAACCCTTTGTATGTTTCATAATCAGTTTCCGTCATCGTACCTTTTTCATGATGCATCTTTGCGAAAATTCCAGTGTCTTCGTAAATAGAACGATCTTGAACAAAACCGCCACCGTATTCAAAAATTCTTTTTTGTTCCTTAAATCGTTCTGCTAAAAAGTACACTTGTAGGTGGAAGCTCCAGCGAGTGAAGTCCGCATAGAACTTGTCCAAGTATGGATTGGAATCTACTTTTTCAAATGATGTGCGATAACCTAAAGCATTAGCTAATGCAGTTGTCATAGTTGATTTACCCACACCTACCGTTCCGGCGATAGTGATTACTGCGTCATTGGGTATATCATATTTTTGCCTTAAATTCATTATTATTTCGACTCCTTTAAGAGAGTATTTTGAAGGGCAGATAGGATGACGTTTAAATCATCAGGATTTTTTACAAAATCCATATCGTCTCCATTAAATTTTAATACTGGTATTTCCGGATGATCTTTTTTAAAAGCATCCATTGCTGTTTCATAATCTTTTGTGAGCTGTAGTAAGTAATTTGGATCCATGTTTTTTTCAAATTCTCTTCCGCGCATGGCGATTCGTTTTTGCAATGTTTCTAGGCTAGCTGTTAAATAAACAATGACGTTTGGCACAGGCATATCTTGTGTAAGGATACGATAAATTTGCATGTACTTGTCATATTGAGAGTCTTTTAATGTGCGGGATGCAAAAATTAAATTTTTAAAGATATGGTAATCCGCTACTACTGGTTTCCTTTGATTCAAATACTTTATGTTAATATCTTCTAATTGTTTGTATCTATTACAAAGAAAGAACATCTCTGTTTGAAAACTCCATTCGTCGATGTCTTCATAGAACTTTCCTAAAAAGGGATTTTCATCAACAATCTCTTTTAGTAAGTGGAGTTGCATGTGAGTTGAAATTTCCTTCGCAAGTGAAGTTTTTCCAACACCAATTGGTCCTTCAACCGTGATAAATGGTACTCCGGTCACGCTGTTTCCTCCTTTCAATCAGTGATTTACCGTGACTACTAAAAACACAAAACAGAATTATTGTAGCACAAGAGGGAAGCGAGCGGGTTAATTTGATATAAAAAGTTAGAAAATAGATATATGTATTAATTAAATTTTATTTTGGATGACGATGTAATATTTGCTTTCAATGTAGTTTCCATTATTTTTAAAGCATGTATATTATCTTGGTCGCTGTTAGAGGCGATACAATCCTGTGGTACATACAATGTATAATTTCTCATATGGGCATCATTAGCTGTAAATAGGATACATATATTTCCGGCAACTCCTGTTAATATTAGATTTTCTATTTTTAAATAACCTAGTAATGAATTTAAAGGTGTTTCATAAAAAGCGGAATAATGTGGTTTAATAAAAATGTAATCATCAGAATTTGGAGCAATCTTATGGATTATATTTTCGCTATATTTATTTGTGCAATGAGTAATAAGTTGGTCTATATCAGATCTCCAAAGTTGATAATGGTCATTAACGTAAATTATAGGATAGCCGAAGGATTTCATTTTTTTCTTTAATTGTAAAATAGGGTTTGTGATAGTCTCACATTTTTGAGCTAGAATGGGTCCGTGGGAAAATTGAAAGTCATTAATCATATCGATAATGAGCAAGGCGGTATTTTTCATATGTAATCCCCTCTCTTTTTTCTTTTAGGGTGGATTGAATATGTAAAAGTTATCCCCTGTGTAGTAAATGGAAATAAGTGTACTTTATTTGTAATGAAAGGACTATGTTATGGAACAAGATCAAGATATTTATTTTATGCAATTAGCGATAGAAGAAGCCAAAAAGGCAGAGGAAATACAGGAAGTGCCAATTGGAGCAGTTATAGTGTTAGATGGTGAGGTAATTAGTGTTGCCCATAATTTAAGGGAAACTGAGCAAAGATCAATAGCTCATGCTGAGTTGCTAGCAATAGATGAGGCGTGTAAAAAATTAGGGACATGGCGTTTAGAAGATGCAACATTGTATGTAACATTAGAACCTTGTCCAATGTGTGCGGGTGGAATTGTTTTATCACGAGTGAAGCGAGTTGTATATGGTGCAAGTGATCCGAAGGGCGGGTGTGCAGGGACATTAATGAATCTTTTAACGGATGAACGCTTCAATCATCAATGTGAAGTAGTATCTGGTGTATTAGAGGAAGAATGCGGTACGTTGTTAACAAACTTTTTTAGAGAGCTTCGTAAAAAAAGAAAAGCGATAAAAAAATTAGAGAAAAATACTGGGAACTAACGTATTTGCATTTTATAAAGAAACAAGTTATACTGATAATGCCTTTAATGAAGGCAACCGAATATTGGTTTTAACTTTGCCGTGCTAAGCGGGGAGGTAGCGGTGCCCTATACTCGCAATCCGCTCTAGCGAGGCCGAATCCCCTCTCGAGGTTATGTTGCTGTAAGGTCTGCCTTAAGTAAGTGGTGTTGACGTTTGGGTCCTGCGCAACGGGACCCCGTGAACCTTGTCAGGTCCGGAAGGAAGCAGCAATAAGCGGGTCTTCTCGTGTGCCGCAGGAGTGCCTGAACCGAGCTAACTGCTTGAGTAACGCTTATGGTACGTAATCGACGGAGGGTGCACGGCAGTTATATATGTATACAAAACTCACCTTAATACAAAGGTGAGTTTTTTGTATAGAAAATAACTTTTGGAATCTATAAACAGAATGGGTTATAATAAATGAGATAATAACCTTTGAGGGAGGCCGTATTTTCGTGTCATACCAAGCGTTATACCGAACATGGAGACCGCAAAAGTTCGAAGATGTAGTCGGTCAAAAGCACGTGACAAAAACGTTGCAAAATGCCCTTCTTCAAGAGAAAGTTTCACATGCTTATTTATTTTCTGGTCCTAGGGGAACAGGAAAAACGACAATTGCAAAAGTATTTGCAAAAGCAATTAACTGTGAACATGCTCCGGTAGCTGAACCTTGTAATGAATGTCCTTCTTGTTTAGGAATTACACAAGGATCCATTTCAGATGTATTAGAAATTGATGCGGCTTCAAATAACGGTGTAGATGAAATTCGAGATATTAGAGATAAAGTAAAATATGCTCCAAGTGCTGTAGAATATAAAGTATACATTATTGATGAAGTTCACATGCTTTCTATGGGGGCATTCAATGCGCTTTTAAAAACCTTAGAAGAGCCGCCAGGACATGTTATCTTTATTTTGGCGACAACAGAACCTCATAAGATCCCGCCTACAATTATTTCGCGTTGTCAGCGTTTTGAATTCCGAAAAATATCAGTGAATGATATTGTTGAGAGATTATCAACGGTTGTGACAAACGAAGGTACGCAAGTGGAAGATGAAGCATTACAAATTGTTGCCCGTGCTGCTGAAGGTGGTATGCGTGACGCGCTTAGTCTTATTGATCAGGCTATATCTTATAGTGATGAGATTGTTACGACAGAAGATGTATTGGCCGTAACAGGATCTGTTTCTCAGCAATACTTAGGCAATTTAGTAGAATGCATACGTGAAAATGATGTATCAAGAGCATTACAGATCATAGATGAAATGATGAGTAAAGGGAAGGATCCAGTTCGTTTTATGGAGGATTTCATTTACTATTATCGTGATATGCTTTTATATCAAACTTCACCGCAACTAGAACATATGTTGGAACGAGTAATTGTAGATGATCAATTCCGTAAGTTGAGTGAAGAAATGCAACCGGAAGTGATCTATGAGATTATTCATACCCTTAGTAAGGGACAACAGGAAATGAAGTGGACAAATCATCCGCGTATTTTCTTAGAAGTTGTTATGGTGCAATTGTGTCAACAGTTTATGATGCAAGCAAACGGTACTGATCGTTTGCAAGCAATTATGAACAGGATGCAGCAATTGGAGAAAGAGTTAGAGCAAGTCAAAAAGAACGGTGTGCCAGCTGGTGTACAACAGGAAGTAAGAGAGACACGTGCAACACCAAAACCCGTACGAACAGGAAGTATGAAGATTCCTGTCGGGCGTGTAAATGAAGTATTAAAACAAGCGAAGCGTCAAGATTTAGAACAATTAAAAGCTGTATGGGGTGAGTTGTTAGGAAGACTCAAATCATATAACAAAGTAGCGTTTGCTGTTCTACTAGAAAATAGCGAACCAGTGGCAGCTTCAGATGACACTTACGTTTTAGCATTTCAATATGAGATTCACTGTAAGATGGCGAGCGAAAATCGAGAAGCTATGGATACAGTAGAACAAGCTTTATTTGAATTGCTAAGTAAAAGGTTAAATATGATTGCCATTCCAAAAAGTGAATGGGGTAAAATCCGTGAAGACTTTTTACAACGTGAAGGTGGAGAGTCTGAAGAAAGCCCGGAGAAAAAGGAAGACCCTCTTATAGAAGAGGCAGTGAAATTAGTAGGACAAGAACTCATTGAAATAAAAGAGTAATAATAATTAGGAGGAATTAATTATGATGCGTGGCGGAATGGGAAATATGAATAACATGATGAAACAAATGCAAAAGATGCAAAAAGACATGGCGAAAGCACAAGAAGAGCTTGGTGAAAAAACAGTTGAAGGTACAGCTGGCGGCGGAATGATTACAGTTATTGCAAATGGTCACAAGCAAATTCTTGAAGTGAAGATTAAAGAAGAGGTTGTAGATCCAGAGGATATCGAAATGTTACAAGACTTAGTGTTAGCTGCAACAAATGATGCACTTAAAAAGGCTGATGAGCTATCAAACTCTACGATGGGTAAATTTACAAAAGGCTTAAACTTACCAGGTGGAATGTTCTAGGAGGATATTGATACATGCATTATCCAGAACCAATATCAAAACTAATCGATAGTTTTATGAAGTTGCCAGGTATCGGACCGAAAACAGCGGTTCGATTGGCATTTTTCGTATTAGATATGAAAGAAGATGATGTGTTAGGTTTTGCGAAAGCACTTGTAAATGCGAAGCGAGATTTAGCGTATTGTTCTGTATGTGGACATATTACTGATCGTGATCCTTGTTATATTTGTAATGATTCGCATCGAGATCAATCAGTTGTTTGTGTCGTGCAAGAACCGAAAGATGT
>NZ_CM137247.1:32500-80000 GCF_054509685.1 Bacillus sp. C-3-6
TGGAAGGTTAAGGAGAGGGGTTAGCGTAAGCGAAGCTCTGAACTGAAGCCCCAGTAAACGGCGGCCGTAACTATAACGGTCCTAAGGTAGCGAAATTCCTTGTCGGGTAAGTTCCGACCCGCACGAAAGGTGTAACGATTTGGGCACTGTCTCAACCAGAGACTCGGTGAAATTATAGTACCTGTGAAGATGCAGGTTACCCGCGACAGGACGGAAAGACCCCGTGGAGCTTTACTGTAGCCTGATATTGAATTTTGGTACAGTTTGTACAGGATAGGCGGGAGCCATTGAAACCGGAGCGCTAGCTTCGGTGGAGGCGCTGGTGGGATACCGCCCTGACTGTATTGAAATTCTAACCTACGGGTCTTATCGACCCGGGAGACAGTGTCAGGTGGGCAGTTTGACTGGGGCGGTCGCCTCCTAAAGTGTAACGGAGGCGCCCAAAGGTTCCCTCAGAATGGTTGGAAATCATTCGTAGAGTGCAAAGGCATAAGGGAGCTTGACTGCGAGACCTACAAGTCGAGCAGGGACGAAAGTCGGGCTTAGTGATCCGGTGGTTCCGCATGGAAGGGCCATCGCTCAACGGATAAAAGCTACCCCGGGGATAACAGGCTTATCTCCCCCAAGAGTCCACATCGACGGGGAGGTTTGGCACCTCGATGTCGGCTCATCGCATCCTGGGGCTGTAGTCGGTCCCAAGGGTTGGGCTGTTCGCCCATTAAAGCGGTACGCGAGCTGGGTTCAGAACGTCGTGAGACAGTTCGGTCCCTATCCGTCGTGGGCGTAGGAAATTTGAGAGGAGCTGTCCTTAGTACGAGAGGACCGGGATGGACGCACCGCTGGTGTACCAGTTGTTCTGCCAAGGGCATAGCTGGGTAGCTATGTGCGGAAGGGATAAGTGCTGAAAGCATCTAAGCATGAAGCCCCCCTCAAGATGAGATTTCCCATAGCGTAAGCTAGTAAGATCCCTGAAAGATGATCAGGTTGATAGGTTCGAGGTGGAAGCATGGTGACATGTGGAGCTGACGAATACTAATAGATCGAGGACTTAACCATATAATATGTAGCAATGTTATCTAGTTTTGAAGGAATATGCCTTCATAGTTTGGTGATGATGGCAGAGAGGTCACACCCGTTCCCATACCGAACACGGAAGTTAAGCTCTCTAGCGCCGATGGTAGTTGGGACCTTGTCCCTGTGAGAGTAGGACGTCGCCAAGCAACTAAAAACACAAGTCTTTTGACTTGTGTTTTTTTGTATTGTTAAAAAGAATGGGAAAGAAGTAATGGTAATACAAACACGTTGCCCAAGAGTTAATCATATTATATAAGAGATGGGTGTATATTTTTCTGGAAATTGTTAAGGATTAGAAGTATAAAATAGGTTCACTTAAATAGGGAGGGAAGGTTATGAAATTACAAAGTGAAGTTTGTATTGTTTGTGAGACAAAAAGAAAAGAAGGTATATATGTTTATAATAATTTAATATGTTATGAATGTGAAAAGGATATGGTGAATACAGAGACAGATGATCCGAAATATATACATTATTTAAAGCAACTTCGAAAATTAGAAGTATCATATTTTTAAATAGGCATATGCCTATTATTTTTTTTGTTCTGTATAATAGATGGAGAATGAATAATAAGGAAGAGATGTAGATGAATCAAAATCATATGCCTTTATATGAGGCGTTAATCGAGTTTAAAGAAAGAGGGCCGTTATCCTTTCATGTCCCAGGTCATAAGAATGGTTTAAACTTCCCTCAGAAGGCAATAAGAGAGTTTAAAGATATTCTATCTATTGATGTAACTGAGTTAGCAGGACTAGATGATTTGCATAGTCCGTTTGAATGTATAGATGAGGCACAACAATTATTGGCTGAAGTGTATGATACAAAGAGAAGTTATTTTTTAATTAATGGTTCAACAGTCGGGAACTTAGCGATGATTTTGTCTTGTTGTGGGGAACATGATATTGTTCTTGTACAAAGAAATTGTCATAAATCAATTATTAATGGTTTAAAACTAGCGGGAGCAAATCCCATTTTTTTAGATCCATGGATTGATGAAACTTATAACGTACCAGTGGGAGTTCGTAATGAAATTATTAAGAAAGCAATTGGAAAATATCCAAATGTGAAAGCACTCATTCTAACGCATCCTAATTATTATGGTATGGGCATGGATTTAGAGGCAAGCATCGCTTTTGCACATGCACATGAAATCCCTGTTTTGATAGATGAGGCACATGGGGCACATCTTTGTTTAGGAAAACCATTCCCGAAATCAGCGTTAACATATGGTGCAGATATTGTAGTGCATTCTGCACATAAGACATTACCCGCAATGACAATGGGTTCCTATTTACATATAAATAGTTACTTAGTAGACGAAGAGAAGGTTACTACTTATTTAAGTATGCTACAATCTAGTAGTCCATCGTATCCAATTATGGCTTCCTTGGATATAGCACGCTTTACAATGGCGCGTATAAAAGAAGAAGGTCATGGTGAAATTGTTGAGTTTTTACGGAGATTTAAGGAACGGTTACGTTCTATTCCCCAAATCGCCATTTTAGAATATCCGTTGCAAGACGAGTTAAAGGTTACCGTACAAACTCGTTGTCAGTTATCAGGGTACGAATTACAGTCCGTATTTGAAAAGGTCGGTATATATACAGAGATGGCTGATCCGTACAATGTCCTATTTATTTTACCCCTGCAAGCAAATGAGGGGTATATGAAGGTTATAGAGATGATCCGAGTAGCATTGCAACATTATGACGTGAAAGACAAGAGGGAATCTATTCGTTATACTTATAAAGGTGAATTCTCTCCGTTGCCGTATACGTATAAACAACTAGAAAGATATGGAACAAGGATAGTATCTATAGAAGAGGCTGTTGGAATGATAGCGGCGGAAATGGTGATTCCGTATCCACCTGGGATTCCATTGGTTATGTATGGAGAGAGAATTACTTCAGAGCATAAAGAGCAAATTATGTATTTAGAGAGAGCAGGAGCTCGTTTTCAAGGTAATACGAAATATATGAAAGTGTATGATATAGAAAGTAGGTTTTAGGATGAAGGGATTATTTGTAACAATTGAAGGCCCAGAAGGTTCAGGTAAAACAACGTTAATTAAAAGCTTATTGCCATATTTTGAACAAAAAGCACAAAAGGTAATGGCGACAAGGGAACCAGGTGGTATTGCAATTTCTGAGGACATTAGGACGATTTTACATAAACAAGAATATACGATGATGGAAGCACGTACAGAAGCGCTTCTTTATGCTGCTGCGCGCAGACAACACTTAGTAGAAAAAGTTATGCCAGCACTTAATGAGAACTATCTCGTGTTATGTGATCGTTTTATAGATAGTTCTTTAGCATATCAAGGCTATGCAAGAGGATTGGGTATGGATAAGGTATTTGAAATAAATCGTTTCGCAACAGAGGACTGTATGCCTAGTTTAACAATTTATCTAGACATTGAGCCTGAGGTTGGCTTGGCTCGGATTGAAAAAGATGCAGGACGTGAAGTAAATCGACTAGATATGGAAGATATCTCTTTCCATAAACGTGTGCGCGAAGGGTATTTACAAGTTGTAGAACGTTTCTCGGAGCGTATTGTATTGGTAAATGCTGATCAGCCGATGGAAAAACTTATAGAAGAAGTTGTTCAGATTATAGAAGATAAATTGTTATAATAGAAGGAAAGAATGAAATAAGTGAGGTATGCATTATGATGAAGACGTGGGAGCAGCTTTCTGCTATACAACCCATCGGTGTAAAAATGTTGATGAATAGCATTGCAAAAGAGCGTATATCCCACGCTTACTTGTTAGAGGGAGGGAAAGGTACGGGAAAGTTTGCGACAGCAATTCAAATGGCAAAGAGTTTCCTCTGTTCTCAGCGGAATGGAGTAGAGCCCTGTCATGTATGCACAAATTGTAAGCGAATTGATTCAGGTAACCACCCTAACTTACATATTGTAAAACCAGACGGATTATCTATTAAGAAGCAGCAAATTCATGATTTACAAGAAGAGTTTTCAAAAACAGGATTAGAGGCAAATAAAAAATTATATATTATTGAGCACGCAGATCGTATGACAGCAAATGCGGCAAATACACTTTTGAAATTTTTAGAAGAACCAAGTAGTGATACAACCGCTATTTTACTTACTGAACAAAGTCATCAAATTTTAAATACGATTTTATCTCGTTGCCAAGTTGTTACGTTTAGACCGTTACCTACAGAATCTTTAATTAGAAGATTACAGGAAGAAGGTATTACAGCATCTTTATCGACACTTGCTGCTCAACTCACAAATAGTTTTGATGAAGCTTTAGCTTTATGTAGTGATGAATGGTTTGCACAAGCACGAGCTTTAGTGATAAAATTATGTGAAGCGCTCGAAAAAGATAAAACCTCTATTTTTTTTGTACAAGAAAAATGGGGAAAACACTTTGGAGAGAAAGAACAATTACAGCAAGGGTTAGATATGTTACTCCTTATTTATAAGGATTTACTATATGTTCAACTTGGAGAAGAAGATCGTCTTGTTTTTCATGAGCAGAAAGAGATGTTTGAATCGTTTTCCTATGCTCAGAAGCGCATTGTATCAGCTCTCTTTAATATATTAGAGGCAAAAAATAGAATCAACGCTAATGTAAATGCGCAGCTTGTGTTCGAACAGTTAGTGTTGCGGTTGCAGGAGGGATGACCGTTTTGTATGATGTAGTAGGTGTTCGCTTTAAGAAGGCCGGAAAGGTATATTACTTTGATCCAAATCAGTTCGATATCTCTGAAAATGAGTTTGTTATTGTAGAAACGGTAAGAGGTATTGAATACGGAAAAGTAGTTATTACCAAAAAGCAAGTTGATGAAAACGACGTTGTATTACCGCTAAAAAAGGTTATTCGTATTGCAAATGAAAATGATCGTACCATTGTTGAAGAGAACAAACATGCTGCAAAAGAAGCATATCAAGTCTGTCAGCAAAAGGTAGTAGAGCATAATCTTGATATGAAACTTGTAGATGTAGAGTATACATTCGATCGTAATAAGATTATTTTCTATTTTACTGCGGATGGTCGGATTGATTTCCGTGAACTAGTGAAGGACTTAGCGGCAATTTTTAGAACAAGAATTGAACTAAGACAAATTGGTGTTCGTGATGAAGCGAAGATGCTAGGTGGTATTGGTCCATGTGGTCGTATGCTTTGTTGTTCTACTTTTTTAGGAGATTTTGAACCTGTATCCATTAAAATGGCAAAGGATCAAAATTTATCATTAAATCCTGCAAAAATCTCTGGTTTATGTGGTCGCTTAATGTGTTGCTTAAAATATGAGAATGATGAATATGAGGCAGCAAAGGAACAACTTCCTGATTTAGATCAACGTATACAAACCCCGCATGGTACTGGCCGTGTGATCGGATTAAATATTTTAGAAAGATTAATTCAAGTGGAACTAGTAGACAAGGAACGGATAGTAGAATATACGTTAGATGAGTTAGTGAATAAAGGGGTCGTTTCGAGTCAAACCACAGATTAATGAGGTGGGTGCTTGTGGAGAAAAAAGATATTTTTGAATCGGTTTCTAGTATGGAAGAGCAAATTGGACATTTATACAAACAGTTGGGAGAGTTAAAACAGCATCTTGCAGAGTTGTTGGAAGAAAACCAGCATATAAAAATGGAAAATAACAATTTGCGACACCGTTTTGAAGAAGTACAGAATAAAGAAAAACAAAAAACTCAAAAGCGTAAAGAAGTGAAGCCGAAAACAGATATTGGTGAAGGCTATGACAATTTAGCGAGACTGTATCAAGAAGGTTTTCATATTTGCAATCTACATTATGGAAGTGTACGTAAAGAGGGAGATTGTTTGTTCTGTCTGTCATTCTTAAATAAAAAGTGAAATTACCTTTCCAATTATAATTGGAAAGGTAATTTTTTATACATGAAATAGGGTAGGTTAAGGGTAAGAAAAGGAGCAGTATATGAATTTATATGAAGATGAACGTTTAGATTACTTATTAGCGCAAGACATGAAGATTATACAAAGCCCATCAGTATTTAATTTTTCTTTAGATGCTGTTTTACTGGCAGATTTTGCATGGGTACCAATTCAAAAGGGGAATTTACTTGATTTGTGTACAGGTAACGCAGTTGTCCCCCTTCTATTAAGTACAAGAACAAAAGGAAAGATTACTGGTGTGGAAATTCAAGAACGCTTATATGATATGGGAGTAAGAAGTGTTCAATATAATGGGCTGGAAGAAAGAATTCACCTCATACATGGAGATTTGAAAGATATGCCAGAGAAACTCGGACGTCATCAATATGATGTTGTTACATGTAATCCACCATATTTTCAAACACCTCAAACTTCAGAGAAAAATATGAATGAACATTTAGCGATAGCTCGTCATGAAATTATGTGTACATTAGAAGATGTTGTATCTGCAAGTAGTCAGTTAGTAAAACAAGGTGGGAAAGTGGCGTTTGTACATCGTCCAGGGCGATTACTCGACATTGTCACATTAATGCGTAAATATAAAATTGAACCAAAGCGTGTGCGATTTGTTTATCCTAAGGTTGGAAAAGAAGCAAATACATTGTTAATTGAAGGAATTAAGGATGGAAATGCAGATTTAAAAATTTTACCACCTCTCGTTGTATATGAGAACAATAACGAATATACAAAGGAGATACGTTCAATTTTATATGGAGAAGAATAAGCATTTTTTTTATGTGGTAGAGTGCTCTGATGGAAGTTATTATGCTGGATATACAAACCATATAGAAAAACGAATACAGACTCATAATAGCGGCAAAGGAGCTAAGTATACACGCGTCAGGCTTCCTGTCGTTTTAAAATATGTAGAGACCCATGATGATAAGCGTACAGCTATGCAAGCGGAGTATTACTTTAAGCAATTAACGAGAAAACAAAAAGAGGCATATATGCAAAAAGGAGAACGCTATGTGGCAACAAAAAAGCTTTCAACAAAATGAAAAGGGAGTTTTATATTTAGTACCAACTCCTATTGGAAATTTAGAAGATATGACATTTCGTGCAATCCGAATTTTAAAAGAAGTTGATTTAATTGCTGCTGAAGATACGAGACAAACGAAAAAACTTTGTAATTATTTTGAAATTGAAACACCTGTCACGAGTTATCATGAGCATAATAAAGAAGTAAGTGGAAAGAGAATATTAGAGAAGTTAGAGGATGGAAAGAATGTAGCACTTGTTAGTGACGCTGGTATGCCGTGTATTTCTGATCCGGGTTACGATATTGTTGTTGAGGCAGTAGCTGAGCAATATCATGTAATTCCGCTTCCTGGAGCAAATGCAGCCCTTACAGCATTAATTGCATCCGGTCTTGAAACAAAGCAGTTTTATTTCTATGGTTTCTTGCAGAGAAACAAAAAGGAACGGAAGATGGAGTTAGAAAAGCTTCGTTATGTACAAACTACAATGATGTTTTATGAAGCGCCTCATCGTTTAGATGATACTTTAATTTCGATGCAGGAAGTGTTGGGAAATAGAGAGATTGTATTGTGTCGAGAGTTAACGAAAAAATTTGAGGAATTTATTCGAGGGACAATTCAAGAAGCAATTGAGTGGACGAAGCAAAATGAAGTACGTGGTGAGTTTTGTATTTTAGTAGCTGGTTCAACAGAAGAACCTGCTCCAGAAGAACAATGGTGGGAATCTCTTTCAGTATATGATCATATTGAACACTATATAAATGAAAAAGGTATGAATTCAAAAGAAGCGATTAAAACAGTCGCTAAAGATCGAGATTTGTCGAAAAGAGATGTATACCAAATCTATCATGTCGATAAAAAATAAGCTTCTCATAATTGAGAAGCTTATTTTGCTGTTTCGATATAATCTTGAAGTTCGTTTAAGATTTGCTCAGCGCCTTCTTTGCTTAAGATGATTTTACCTTCAGCTAAAGAAAGGTTACCGTCAGATACTTCACCAGTTACTTGGCAAGTCATGTTTGGTTTATATTTCTTTAAGATGATTTTTTCGTCATCAACATAGATTTCAAGAGCGTCCTTTTCTGCAATACCTAAAGTACGGCGTAATTCGATTGGAATTACTACACGACCTAATTCATCAACTTTACGAACAATACCAGTAGATTTCATAATTTTTTCCTCCTAAATAAATAGTTTATAAGTTTCGAGTCTATTTTTAGATTCGTCATTTTTCGACAAAATACCCTATGGACATATGATACCAATCATTTACATTTCCGTCAATTCTTAAATTCTATATTTTTTAAAAAGATTTATAGATTTCTTATTTCTTATATATAATAGATTGAGAGGAAATTCCACAATTATTTACAATATTTTCAGAAAAAAATAATAAATTTTAAGTGGAGATTGTATATTTTTTTAAAATATGAGCAATAGATGATAAAGATATCGAGCATTAAGACCCAGAATTCAAAATTAGGTTGGCTTAAAGAAGATAAGTGAGATTCGGGCTGCTCGTAAAAGCCCGATTGATGTGGGCTAATAATCAGTGGGGATGAAGAAAAACCCCACTGATTAAAGTTTCACTTTATATATGAGTTTTTGATATACTGTTTATAAATACATATGAGGTTATTCGGGAGGTCCAAAACAATGACAGAGGAAAATAAGTCCTTTTATATTACTACCCCAATTTATTATCCAAGTGGAAAATTACACATTGGACATGCTTATACGACAGTAGCAGGAGATGCGATGGCACGATATAAGCGTATGCAAGGATATAATGTGCATTATTTAACAGGAACTGATGAGCATGGACAGAAGATCCAAAAGAAAGCAGAAGAGTTAAATATTACGCCGCAGGCATATGTTGATAATATTGTTGCAGGAATTAAAGAGCTTTGGGAGAAGATGGATATTTCTTATGATGATTTTATTCGTACAACTGAAGATCGTCATAAAGATGTTGTCGAAAAAATCTTTAAGCAATTAGTAGATCAAGGTGACATTTATCTTGATGAATATGAAGGTTGGTATTCTGTACAAGATGAGACGTTCTATACAGAGCACCAATTAGTAGATCCAATTATGGAAGGTGACAAAGTAGTTGGAGGAAAAAGCCCAGATAGTGGTCATGATGTAGAACTTGTTCGTGAAGAATCTTATTTCTTTAGAATGGGTAAATATGTCGACAGACTATTAAAGTTCTATGAAGATAATCCACATTTCATTCAGCCGGAGTCTCGTAAAAATGAAATGATTAATAATTTTATTAAACCAGGATTAGAAGATTTAGCAGTTTCTCGTACTTCATTTGACTGGGGAGTTCGTGTTCCTGGTAACCCAAAACACGTTATTTACGTATGGGTTGACGCATTATCTAACTATATTACGGCGTTAGGTTATGGAACAGCAAATGAAGAGAAATATAAAAAATTCTGGCCTGCAGATGTGCATTTAGTTGGGAAAGAAATCGTTCGTTTCCATACAATTTATTGGCCGATAATTTTAATGGCATTAGATTTACCTCTTCCAAAGAAAGTCTTTGCTCATGGCTGGATTTTAATGAAGGATGGAAAGATGAGTAAGTCAAAAGGAAACGTAGTAGATCCAGTTACATTAATCGATCGTTATGGTTTGGATGCATTACGTTATTACTTACTTCGTGAAGTTCCATTTGGATCTGATGGCGTATTTACACCAGAAGGATTTGTGGAGCGTATTAATTTCGACTTAGCAAATGACTTAGGTAATTTATTAAATCGTACAGTAGCTATGATTGATAAGTACTTTAACGGAGAAATCCCTGCATTTAAAGCAAATGTAACAGAATTTGATGAAACGTTAGTAGCGTTTGCACAAGATACTTTGAAAAAAGTAGAAGAAGCAATGGAGAATATGGAGTTCTCTGTAGCGTTAGGATCTATTTGGCAATTGGTTAGTCGTACGAATAAATATATTGATGAAACACAACCATGGGTATTAGCAAAAGATGAGAATGATCGTGAAAAGTTAGCTTCCGTAATGGCTCATTTAGCAGAAGTACTTCGTCAAACAGGTATTATGCTTATGCCATTCTTAACAGTAGCACCAAGCAAGATGTTTGCTCAGCTTGGCCTTACTGATGAGGCTCATAAATCTTGGGAAAGTCTATCTACAATTGGCTGTATTCCAGCTGGAACAAAAGTAGAAAAAGGAAACCCAATTTTCCCTCGTTTAGAAATAGAAGTGGAAGTAGAGTACATTAAAGAACAAATGAAAAGCTCTGCCCCTAAAGTAGAAGAGAAAAAAGAAGAAGAGCCGAAGGCAGAAGAAATTACAATTGATGATTTCTTTAAAGTAGAATTACGCGTAGCTGAAGTACTATCTGCTGAACCTGTGAAAAAAGCAGACAAGTTGTTAAAAATTCAACTAGACTTAGGCACAGAAAAGCGTCAAGTTGTTTCTGGAATTGCAAAATTCTATTCGCCAGAAGACCTAAAAGGTAAAAAGGTTATTTGTGTAACAAACTTAAAACCTGTAAAATTACGCGGTGAATTATCGCAAGGTATGATTTTAGCGGGTGAAGAGAATGGCGTATTGTCATTAGCATCAATTGACCAAAATCTACCAAATGGTACAAAAATCAAGTAATTAAGACAAGAAAAGAGATGTTTCACGTGTAACATGTGTGAAGCGTCTTTTTTCTTTTTACATTCTCTATTTTTGCATTAAGATTGTAGTATTGTTATCGTTAAGTTATTAAAGAACTTATTTTTGTAGAATAAACTTGATTTCAATATAAAAGGAGTTATGTATTATGTTGTTTGATACACATTCGCATTTGAATGCAGAGCAATTTGAAGAAGATTTGCAAGAAGTTATTGCCCGAATGAAAGAAGCGGGAGTTACTTATACAGTTGTTGTTGGTTTTGATGAAGTAACGATAAAAAAGGCGATGGAATTAGCTGAAGCTTATGATTTTATTTACGCTGCGGTTGGATGGCATCCAGTTGATGCAATTGACATGACAGAAGAACATTTAGCTTGGTTAGAAGAACTTGCTTCTCATCCTAAAGTCGTTGCACTTGGAGAAATGGGTTTAGATTATCATTGGGATAAGTCTCCAAAAGAAATACAGAAAGAAGTATTTCGTAAACAAATTGCATTAGCGAAAAAAGTGAAATTGCCGATTATTATACATAATCGCGATGCAACTCAAGATATTGTTGATATTCTAGAAGAAGAGAATGCAGCTGAAGTAGGAGGCATTATGCATTGTTTTAGCGGCAGCGTAGAAGTAGCAGAGCGATGTGTTGACATGAACTTTCTAATTTCGTTAGGCGGACCAGTTACATTTAAAAACGCTAAAAAGCCGAAAGAGGTTGCTACGGAGATTCCATTAGAGAAATTGTTAATAGAGACGGATTGTCCATATCTAACGCCGCATCCATTTCGAGGGAAACGAAATGAACCGAGTTATGTAAAACTCGTAGCAGAAGAAATTGCGAATTTAAAAGGTGTTTCTTATGAGGAAGTAGCAGAAATGACAACCAAAAATGCAAAAGCTTTATTTGGTGTTGAATAAAAAGAATGGGGAAACCTGTTCTTTTTTATTTTGAAAAAACACTAGTAGAAGTGATGAAGAAAATAAATGTGAATGATGAAGTGTTACAATAAGGACAGAGAACAAAGATTTTTCTATTCTATTTTTTAAAATATAAGAATGAGGAAAATAATAATGGAAAAGTCGTCATTTTTTTGTTTTACTAAGTAGAGACGAAACGAGTGTGGAGGCAAGCATGAAAATAAAAGAGATTATCGTTGTAGAAGGTAAAGATGATACAGTTGCGATTAAGCGTGCTGTTGATGCGGATACAATTGAAACGAACGGTTCAGCAATCGGTGATCATGTTATTGAGCAAGTTAAATTAGCGCAGCAAAAAAGGGGCGTTATTATTTTCACAGATCCAGATTATCCTGGAGAGCGTATTCGAAAAATTATTTCTGACAAGGTTCCCGGCTGTAAGCATGCCTTTTTACCGAAGGAAGAAGCGCTTGCTAAAAGGAAAAAGGGAGTTGGAATCGAACATGCTTCTAATGAGTCGATTCGCCGTGCTCTAGAGAATATACATGAAGAAATGGAAGCTTATACAAGTGAAATTAGTTGGAGTGATTTAGTCGATGCAGGCTTAGTGGGCGGAGAAATGGCAAAGAGCCGCAGAGAAAGAATGGGTAAGCTATTAAAGATTGGTTATACAAATGCAAAACAGTTACATAAACGATTACAGATGTTTCAAGTTTCAAAGGAATCATTTGGAGAAGCTTATAAGCAAGTAATACAGGAGGAAAAAAAATGAAGGATATCGCAACGCCAAATCGTACAAAAGACATTGTTGAAAAGTATGGATTTTCATTCAAAAAAAGTTTAGGACAAAACTTTTTAATTGATACAAATGTATTAAATCGTATTGTCGATCATGCAGAAATCGGTTCAGAAAGTGGTGCAATTGAAATTGGACCAGGTATCGGTGCATTAACAGAGCAATTAGCGAAGCGTGCTAAAAAAGTAGTGGCTTTTGAAATTGATCAAAGACTATTACCAATTTTAGATGAGACGTTAGCACCATATGGTAACGTTACAGTTATTAATAAAGACGTACTAAAAGCGGATGTACATGAAGTATTTAATGAGCAATTTGAAGAAGGGCAAGATGTAATGGTAGTAGCTAACTTGCCATACTATATTACAACGCCAATTTTATTTAAATTGCTTGAAGAAAAGTTACCAGTTCGTGGATTTGTTGTTATGATGCAAAAAGAAGTTGGAGATCGTTTAGCTGCTAAACCTGGAACGAAAGAGTATGGTTCTTTATCGATTGCTATTCAGTATTATACAGAAGTTGAAACAGTTATGACTGTACCGCGTACAGTGTTTGTACCACAGCCAAATGTTGATTCTGCAATTATTCGCCTTCTAAAGCGTCCGAAACCGGTTGTAGAGGTGACAGATGAAACATTCTTCTTTGAAGTAGTACGAGCAAGTTTCGCACAGCGCCGTAAAACTTTGATGAATAATTTATCAAATAATTTAAATGGTTTCCCGAAAGATAAGGAATTATTGGATCGAATTTTAACAGAAGTAGGAATTGATCCAAAGCGAAGAGGCGAAACGCTATCTATTGAAGAGTTTGCAACATTAAGTAATGCATTGGTTCTTCATAAATTATCATAAGAATATGAAAGGGACAGTTCAACTTGAACTGTCCCTTTTGTCACCTTTCTCCCTCTAAATTCATATTTTAAAAACAGGTAAGATGGCCTAATGAGTTTGGAGGTAGGAGAATGGCTTTACATGTTGGAGAATTAGTGGAACGATATTCTCATAAGAGGGATATTCTTTTTCGTATTATAGAAATAAAAGGCGAGATAGCTATATTGTTTGGAGAGGAAATTAGACTGGTGGCGGATGCGCCACTTGAAGATTTAATTAGTATAGATCAACGAGAACATAAAAAAAGGGTGAAGCGTGAGAAAGAAACAATGGAGCGCACGTATCGTTTGTTTCAACAAGATTATGTGTTAATGAAACAAAGGCATGAACATACTTCAACTGGTGGATACACAAGTGAGGTGAATTATTTTCAAATGCCGGGACGTGTATTGCATATAGATGGAGACCCTTTATATTTGCGCAAGTGCTTAGACTTATATAACAAAATTGGCGTTCCTGTACAAGGTATTCATTGTAAAGAAACGGAGATGCATGAAAAAGTAGTAGACTTAATAGATCACTTTCGCCCAGACATTCTCGTTATTACGGGGCATGATGCATATACAAAATCGAAAGGAGTGAAGGGAGATTTAGCGGCATATAGGCATTCAAGGCATTTTGTACAGGCTGTTCGAGAAGTGCGAAAAAAATATCCATCATTGGATCAACTTGTTATTTTTGCTGGGGCATGTCAATCGCACTTTGAGGCACTAATTCGTGCAGGCGCCAATTTCGCTAGTTCACCATCTAGAATTAATATTCATGCACTAGATCCTGTATATGTAGTTGGTAAAATTAGTTTTACTTCATTTATGGAGAGAGTCAATGTATGGGATGTCGTACGTAATACAATTACTGGTGAAAAGGGACTAGGTGGAATTGAAACGAGAGGGATTTTACGAACGGGATTACCTTTTCAACATTACGAAGAGTAAGCAGGGTACATATGTATCTTGCTTTTTTGTATGGAAGGATTTAAATGAATTTGGATAAAAAGAGACAAGAACGTACAGACTACGTAATGATACTTTTACAATATAGTATTTCTTCTATCTATTCAAACGCAAGATGATATTAGCTGTGAATCGCGGTTAATAATTAGGATAGATATATCGTGTTTTAAGTGTTCAATCTAAATTACAGCGAGGTGTAGCGAAGTATATGTCAAAACGTTTAGATGAAATTAAAAGCGAATTAGATCACCATCTTGGACAGCGACTTATGTTAAAAGCAAATAGTGGAAGAAGAAAAACTGTGGAGCAATCAGGTGTACTAGCAGAAACATACCGTTCTGTTTTTGTTGTACAATTGGATCAACAAGAAGATGCGTTGCAACGTGTATCTTATAGTTATGCAGATGTTTTAACAGAGACAGTAGAGTTAACATTTTATGGAGACCCTCATGATGAGGTCATTTTATAATCCGCATATCATTACATATATTCCCATAAATGAAAAGCTATATTATTTTGCATACTAACTATACCGTAGCAAAATAAGGAGGGACTCTGCATTGAGTAGACGAAGAGGTGTCATGTCAAACCAATTTAAAGAAGAGCTAGCAAAAGAGCTTGGCTTTTATGATGTTGTTCAGAAAGAAGGATGGGGCGGAATTCGTGCGAAAGATGCTGGTAACATGGTGAAACGTGCTATAGAAATTGCAGAACAGCAATTAATGAAACGAAACCAGTAGTTGTAAGATACTTTCTATGCTACGGTAGCCGAGGAGACATTCCTCGGCTTTTTGTACTCTAAAAGGTGCCATCATTTTACATAAGTAGTTTCATTCTGAATGCTTTTCGTTATAATTAGGGAAGTGTCATCGTCTTACTATAAATTTATGGTAAAATAAACGATAAAAGATTGAGTACATAGAGTGGGTGAATAGATTGAAGCTACTAGTGAAAGCACCAGCAAAGATTAATCTGTCGTTAGATGTACTGGGAAAAAGACAAGACGGATATCATGAAGTGAAAATGATTATGACAACCATTGATTTAGCAGATCGTCTAGAACTAACGGAATTAGCAGAAGACCGTATTGAAATTTTATCCCATAATCGGTATGTCCCAGACGACCAACGAAATTTAGCTTATCAGGCAGCGAAATTATTAAAAGAGAAGTTTAATGTAAAAAAAGGTGTATCTATTACTATTGAAAAAACGATTCCAGTAGCAGCTGGATTAGCAGGTGGAAGTAGTGATGCAGCAGCGACATTACGTGGTCTTAATAAATTATGGAATTTAGGGCTTACAATTGATGAGTTAGCAGAGCTTGGCGCAGAAATTGGATCAGATGTATCTTTCTGTGTATATGGCGGCACAGCAATTGCCACTGGAAGAGGAGAGAAAATTGAGCATATAAAGACTCCGCCTTCTTGTTGGGTTATTTTAGCGAAACCACATATAGGTGTATCTACTGCTGATGTGTATGGAAATTTAAAGTTAAATCGAGTTACACATCCAAATGTAGATAAAATGGTTGATGTCATAAATTCTGGAGATTATAAAGGGATTTGTGATACTGTTGGTAACGTTTTAGAAGATGTAACATTTGGAATGCATCCTGAAGTTGCACGTATTAAATCACAGATGAAGCGATTCGGAGCGGATGCTGTATTGATGAGTGGAAGTGGTCCAACTGTATTTGGACTTGTACACCATGATTCTCGAATGCATCGCATTTATAACGGATTAAAAGGATTTTGTGAACAGGTCTATGCGGTACGTTTATTAGGAGAGCGAGAAACGCTTGAATAAAGACGTATAATACGTTATGATTTGTTTAGAATATTCGTGATTTGAGGTGAGAGTATGAAAATTAGAAGAAGTACAAGATTAGTCGATATGACTTATTACTTGCTACAAAACCCTCGTCAGCTAGTATCTCTCACTTTTTTTGCTGAAAGGTATCAATCGGCTAAGTCTTCCATTAGTGAGGATTTAGTTATTATTAAGCAAACGTTTGAACAACAAGGGGTCGGCACATTGCAAACGATACCAGGAGCAGCAGGAGGAGTGAAATATATACCGTATATAAGTGAAGAAGAGGCAGATCTAATTATTGATGAGCTTTGTGGCTTATTTGAAAATCCAGATCGTATTTTGCCTGGCGGTTACTTATACATGACAGATTTATTGAGTAATCCTCGCCATATTAATGGCGCAGGTCGTTTGTTTGCTTCTGTTTTTGCTAGGCAATCAATTGATGCGGTTATGACAGTGGCAACGAAAGGGATTCCACTTGCTTATGCAGTGGCAAATTACTTAGATGTACCAGTTGTAATTGCAAGGAAAGATAATAAGGTAACAGAAGGTCCGACTGTTAGTATTAACTATGTGTCGGGTTCTTCTAAACGAATTCAAACAATGACGTTAGCAAAACGCAGCCTTCCAGAAGGATCGAATGTTTTAATTATTGATGACTTCATGAAAGCTGGCGGAACGATTCAAGGTATGATGAGTATGTTAGAAGAGTTCAAGGCTAATGTTGTTGGGATTGGTGTATTAGTAGAATCCACAGATATTGAAGAACGACTAATTAATAATTTTGTATCATTAATTCGTCTATCGGAAGTTGATGTGAAAGAAAAAACGATTCAAGTGGAAAAAGGGAATTATTCTCTTGCACCATTTGATGAAGGGCTTGTAGAGGCTGAATAAAAGGTAGAGCAGATAGCTCTATCTTTTTTTATTTTATTTATAGATTATAAAATAGATGGACAAACTGCCTTTCGTACACTATTTTTAAAGAGTAAAATAAATAATAAAAGGGTGAAAAGTATGAAAGTTGTTCAAACAAGCAAGGCACCACAAGCGATTGGACCTTACTCACAAGGGATTATTGTAAATAATATGTTTTATAGCTCAGGACAAATTCCATTAACGGAAAATGGGGAGCTTGTAACAGGAGATGTAACAGTACAAACAGAACAAGTATTTCAAAATTTACAAGCGGTATTAGAGGAAGCGGGTGCTTCATTTGATACAGTCGTAAAAACAACAGTATTTTTAAAGGACATGGATGATTTTAATGCTGTGAATGAAGTATATAGCTCTTATTTCTCTACTCATAAACCAGCTCGATCTTGTGTGCAAGTAGCAAAATTACCGAAAGATGTTTCCGTTGAAATTGAAGTAATCGCCCTAGTTAAGTAACCTTTTGTAAGCGATAACCTCCACTAATCTCTATATTCAACTACATTAAAAATTTTTATCTTAAAAATTTTTAAAAAATTAAAGGGAAAATAGAAAATTTGTGGAATTTATACAAATATATCGCTTATTTAGAAAAGGGTGGTGAACACAAGATGGAAGTGACTGACGTAAGATTACGCCGCGTAAACACAGAAGGCCGCATGAGAGCAATTGCCTCTATTACTTTGGACCATGAATTTGTTGTTCATGATATTCGTGTAATTGATGGTAATAATGGATTATTTGTAGCAATGCCAAGTAAACGTACTCCAGATGGAGAGTTCCGTGACATTGCACATCCGATTAATTCTGGTACACGCTCTAAAATTCAAGATGCGGTTTTAACAGAGTATCATCGTTTAGGCGAGTTAGAAGAGGTTGAGTTTGAAGAAGCAGGTGCTTCGTAAAATTCGAATGAAAAGGGCTTTGACGAAAAGCCTTATAATTTTGTAGCAAACTCCTGTAAGCATTTACAGGAGTTTGTTTTTTTTTGCTTTATATTTGAAAATTTCATAATTCATTAACATAAAAAGAAGAAACTACTAATTTTTTCAAAATCATTTTAAATAGTATAGCTTATTTCTTAAAAAAGATACTAAAGAGTAAAACATCTTATAAGAATTATGGTAAAATTTAATAGTTAAAATGTGTTTCTTGAAATATATGATGATTTAGGATAATATCTTTAATGGATAAATAGGTTGCGATGGAGGGTCTATATGTCAAACAGATTTGCAGTGATTCTAGCTGCAGGTAAAGGCACACGTATGAAGTCTAAGCTATACAAAGTGCTGCATCCTGTATGCGGAAAACCTATGGTACAACACGTAGTCGATCAAGTATCTCAATTAGGATTGCAGAAACTTGTAACGGTTGTTGGGCATGGTGCTGAAATGGTACAAGAACAGCTAGGAAACGTAAGTGAGTTTGCATTACAAGCAGAACAACTTGGTACAGCACATGCTGTAGATCAAGCTGCAAGTGTACTTGCAAATGAAGAAGGAACAACTTTAGTTATTTGTGGGGATACGCCGCTAATAACTGCTGAAACGATGGAAGCATTACTTCAGCAACATAAAGAAGCAGGAGCAATGGCGACGGTGCTAACAGCGTACATAGAAGAACCTGCTGGATATGGCCGTATTGTTCGTAATGAGAATGGTCATGTTGAAAAGATTGTTGAGCATAAAGATGCAAATGAGAAAGAATTAGCTATTAAAGAAATCAATACAGGTACGTATTGTTTTGATAATAAGGCTTTATTTGCTTCACTTTCTAAAGTTTCAAATGATAACGTACAAGGTGAATATTACCTTCCAGATGTTATTGAGATTTTAAAAAATGAAGGTCATATCGTATCAGCTTATCAAACAGAGCAGTTCGATGAAACGTTAGGTGTTAACGACAGAGTCGCTCTATCGCAAGCGGAAATTATTATGAAAAACCGTATCAACCGAAAGAACATGGTAAATGGTGTTACAATTATTGATCCAAGTAACACTTATATTTCTGCTGATGCAATTATCGGTAGTGATACAGTTCTTCATCCAGGAACAATTATTGAGGGGAACACTGTAATTGGTTCTGATTGTGAAATTGGACCGCATACAGTAATTCGTGATAGTGAAATTGGAGATCGTACGACAATTCGTCAATCTACTGTACATGATAGTAAACTTGGTACAGAAGTATCGGTTGGTCCATTTGCACACATTCGCCCAGATTCAGTTATTGGAGACGAAGTACGCGTTGGAAATTTCGTGGAAATCAAAAAAACTGTCTTTGGTAATAGAAGTAAAGCTTCACACTTGAGTTATATCGGGGATGCACAAGTTGGAGAAGACGTGAATCTTGGTTGTGGTTCAATTACGGTGAACTATGACGGTAAGAATAAATTCAAAACTGTGATTGGTAATGGGGTATTTATTGGATGTAATTCAAACCTTGTTGCTCCAGTAACAGTTGAAGATGGTGCTTATGTGGCAGCAGGCTCTACAATTACAGAGAATGTTCCATCAAAAGCATTATCGGTAGCACGTGCACGTCAAGTTAACAAAGAAGACTATGTTGATCAATTGCTGAATAAGAAAAAATCATAATGTGGAGGGTTAATCTAGATGTCGACTCAATATCTAAATTCTAATTTGAAAGTATTCTCTTTAAACTCTAATAAGGAACTTGCTGAGCAGATTGCAAAGCATATTGGAGTAGGACTAGGAAAATGTTCTGTTGATCGTTTTAGTGATGGAGAAGTTCAAATTAACATTGAAGAAAGTATCCGTGGTTGCGATGTATTCATTATTCAATCTACAAGCTTCCCAGTAAACGAACATATCATGGAATTACTTATTATGATCGATGCATTAAAACGTGCATCTGCGAAAACAATTAATATTGTTATTCCTTATTATGGTTATGCGCGTCAAGACCGTAAAGCGCGTTCTCGTGAACCAATTACATCGAAACTTGTAGCAAACTTGCTTGAAACAGCAGGTGCAACTCGTGTAATCACTCTAGATTTACATGCTCCACAAATTCAAGGGTTCTTTGATATCCCAATCGACCACTTAATGGGTGTACCGATTCTTTCTGATTACTTTGAAACAAAAGGTCTTAAAGATATCGTAATCGTGTCTCCTGATCATGGTGGTGTAACTCGTGCAAGAAAAATGGCAGATCGTCTAAAAGCGCCAATCGCTATTATTGATAAGCGTCGTCCTCGCCCGAACGTATCAGAGGTAATGAACATTATCGGTAATATTGAAGGCAAAACAGCGATTTTAATTGATGACATCATTGATACAGCTGGTACAATTACATTAGCAGCAAACGCTCTTGTTGAGAACGGTGCTTCTGAAGTATATGCTTGCTGTACACACCCAGTATTATCTGGCCCAGCAATTGAGCGTATTCAAAATTCAAATATTAAAGAGTTAGTTGTAACGAACTCTATCGTATTACCAGAAGAGAAGAAAATCGACAAAGTACATGAACTTTCAGTTGCTCCATTAATTGGAGAAGCAATCATTCGTGTATACGAAGAAGAATCTGTGAGTGTATTATTCAATTAATTGGATAGAATGAGACGTAACCAATTTTGGTTACGTCTTTTCGTATCGAAAAAAGAAAGTAGTGGTACAAGAATGAAATTGATAGTAGGACTTGGGAACCCAGGTAGAGAATATGAATTAACAAGGCATAATATTGGATTTATGGCCATTGATGAACTTGCGAAGCGTTGGAACATTTCTTTGAATGAACAAAAATTTAAAGGTGTATTTGGTGCAGGGTTTGTTAATGGAGAAAAGGTAATCTTATTAAAGCCGCTAACATATATGAATTTATCTGGGGAAAGTATTCGTCCACTCATGGATTATTATAAAATTGATGTTGAGGACTTCGTTGTTATGTACGACGATTTAGACATTCCTGTAGGTAAATTGCGTCTTCGCATGAAAGGTAGTGCTGGTGGACATAATGGTGTAAAGTCAACGATTTCACACCTAGGAACACAAGAATTTCAACGTATCCGTATGGGAATCGATCGCCCGAAAAATGGAATGAAGGTAGTCGATTATGTATTAGGACGCTTTACATCTGAAGAGATTCCGGATGTTAACCATTCTATTGAAAAAGCAGCGGATGCATGTGAAGAGTGGCTAAATAAGCCTTTTCTCCAAATCATGAATACTTTCAATAGTTAAAAATGAGATTGGGAATATTTCTCTTTTGTTTTACCCATACTAGTAGTAATTGAATTTTTAGGAGGCTAGTATGGAAGGGTATTATTATTGCAGACACTGCGGAGGTAATGTAGGCTCCATTAACGCAGAAAAAGTATATAGCGACGTTTTATTTCAACTAACAGAGCAAGAAGTAGTAGAGATGATTCATTTTCATGAGAATGGAAATATATATATAAAAACAATTTGTGAATCGTGTCAAGAAACGCTCGCATCTTATCCTGAGTATTATGAGTATGAAAAATTTCTGCAATAAAATGTTGTCGCTTTGGCATGTCCAAAGCATTTTTCTGTTTTCCTTTTCCAAAATATTTGCATAAAATAGAATGACTTGCTCTTTATGTTGAGAGGAGTTTTAAAAATGATAGGTTTATTAGAGCAATTTTATAAAAATGAAGAGATACAATCGGTTATTAATGGATTAGAAGATGGGTTAAAAGAACAACTTATATCAGGGATGGCAACGTCTTCTCGTTCATTATTAATGGCGGCTTTATATAAAAAAACAAAAAAATCACAATTAATCGTTACACATAACTTATACCAAGCACAAAAAGTACATGAAGATTTAGTGGCGTTACTTGGTGAAAAAGATGTGTGGCTATATCCAGTGAATGAACTGATAGCATCGGAAATTGGGGTTGCAAGTCCAGAATTGAAGGCGCAACGTATAGAAGTGTTAAATCGCTTGGCTGCGGGAGAGAATGGAATCATTGTAGCGCCAGTGGCAGGATTGCGTAGATTTTTACCAATAAAAGAATTGTGGAAGCAAAAGCAAGTTGAAATCAATCTAGGGCAAGAGATTGATTTAGATGCGCTCTTGCATACTTTACATCATATTGGCTATGAACGTAAGTCGATGGTAGAAGCTCCAGGGGAGTTCAGTTTGCGCGGGGGAATATTAGATATTTATCCTTTAACTGAAGAACTACCATTTCGTATTGAATTTTTTGATACAGAAGTCGATTCTATTCGATTATTTGATGTGGATGAACAGCGTTCTCAAGGTAAAAAAGAAAGCGTTAGGTTTGGTCCGGCAACAGAGTTTTTATTTTCACAGGAAGAATTAAAATCAGGAATTCAGCATCTTGAAGAAGGTTTGACTAAGACGATGCAAAAACTTTCTGATGATAAACTAAAGACTACAGTGCTTGAGACGGTAAGTCATGAAATTGAGATGTTGAAAAACGGGCAAAGTATAGAACAGATGTTTAAATACTTATCTATTTTCTATAAAGAACCTGCTAGTCTGATAGATTATTTACCAGAAGATGGTGTTGTAATTTTAGATGAGATTTCCCGTATTCAAGAAACAGCATCACATCTTGAAACAGAAGAGGCGGAATGGTATATATCACTTCTTGGTGAAGGAACAATTATTCAAGATTTATCTTTCTCTCACGCATTTGAGGGGTTTCTTCATCATAAAAAAAGAAGTTTTGTATATTTAACGTTATTCTTGCGTCATATCGCACACACACATCCGCAAAATATTGTAAATGTAACATGTAAAACAATGCAAGATTTCCATGGACAGATGAATTTGTTAAAAACAGAAATTGATAGATGGAATGAAGGGCATTTTACGACTGTTGTACTTGGAACAGATGATGAACGTGTGAAGAAATTACAACATATTTTAAGTGATTATGATATTGAGGCAGATATTGTAGAAGGCACAGATATCTTATTGCCTGGAAGGCTACAAATTGCTGTAGGTGATTTACATGCAGGGTTTGAAATGCCGATGCAAAAGCTTGTTGTCATTACTGAAAAGGAGCTTTTTCATAAGAAAGTTAAAAAATCACAACGTAAACAAAAGTTATCGAATGCTGAACGTATTAAAAGTTATTCGGAATTAAAAGTTGGAGATTATGTAGTTCACGTAAATCATGGTATAGGTAAATTTTTAGGTATTGAGACATTAGAGATTAATGGTGTTCATAAAGATTATTTAAATATTAAATATCAAGGTAATGATAAGTTATACGTTCCAATTGAACAAATTGATCAAGTCCAAAAATATGTAGGGTCTGAAGGTAAGGATCCGAAAGTTTACAAATTAGGCGGAAATGATTGGAAAAAGGTTAAAACGAAAGTTGAAAAATCTGTACAAGACATTGCGGATGACCTAATTAAACTATATGCTGAGCGCGAAGCTTCAAAAGGCTATGCATATACGCCAGATACGGCAGAACAACAAGAGTTCGAATCATCTTTCCCATATCAAGAGACAGAGGATCAGTTACGTTCTATTGACGAGATTAAAAAAGATATGGAACGCGGACGCCCGATGGATAGGCTCCTTTGTGGTGATGTAGGGTATGGAAAGACGGAAGTGGCTATTCGTGCGGCATTTAAAGCAATTATGGATGAAAAACAAGTTGCAATTTTAGTACCGACAACGATTCTTGCGCAGCAACACTATGAAACAATTCGAGAGCGTTTTCAAGATTATCCAATCAATATAGGATTATTAAGTAGATTCCGTACGAGAAAACAACAAAATGAAACGATTAAGGGCTTAAAGGATGGCACAATAGATATTGTAATCGGAACACATCGTATTTTATCTAAAGATGTCACTTATAAAGATTTAGGGCTTCTTATTATTGATGAAGAACAAAGATTTGGTGTGACGCATAAAGAAAAAATTAAACAATTGAAGGCGAATGTTGACGTATTAACATTAACGGCAACTCCGATTCCGCGGACGCTTCATATGTCTATGCTTGGTGTGCGCGACTTATCTGTTATTGAGACACCGCCAGAAAATCGTTTCCCAGTCCAAACGTATGTAGTAGAGTATAATCCAGCATTAATGCGAGAGGCGATAGAGCGAGAGCTTGCAAGAGGCGGTCAAATTTACTTCCTATATAACCGTGTAGAGGATATTGAAAGAAAAGCAGATGAAATTTCGATGTTAGTTCCAGATGCTCGCGTAACGTACGCACATGGGAAAATGAACGAAAGTGAATTAGAGTCTGTTATGCTATCATTTTTAGAAGGACAGCATGATGTTCTTGTAAGTACAACAATTATTGAGACGGGTGTAGATATTCCGAACGTAAATACGTTAATTGTATTTGATGCAGATCGTATGGGGTTATCACAGTTGTACCAGCTTCGTGGGCGTGTTGGACGTTCTAATCGTGTTGCATATGCATACTTTGCCTATAAACGTGACAAAGTGCTGTCAGAAGTTGCAGAGAAGCGTCTGCAAGCAATTAAAGAGTTCACAGAACTTGGATCTGGTTTCAAAATTGCGATGAGAGATTTATCTATTCGTGGAGCAGGTAATTTGTTAGGAGCAGAACAGCATGGGTTTATTGATTCTGTCGGATTTGATCTATATTCTCAAATGTTAAAAGATGCAATTGAACAGCGAAGAGGAACAGATGGGGCTGAAAATACAGTTAATGTTGAAATTGACTTAGAGGTAGATGCATACTTACCAGATGCTTATATTTCAGATAGTAAGCAAAAAATTATGATGTATAAACAATTTAGAGGTGTTTCTGCAATTGAGGATATTGAAGAATTGCAGGAAGAAATGATCGATAGATTCGGTGATTACCCACAAGAAGTTGGTTATTTATTACAAATTGCAAATATTAAAGTGTTGGCAATGAAAGAACAAATTGAGTTAATTAAGCAGAATAAATTTGAAGTAACATTCCTGTTTTCTGAACAAGCAAGTCAAAATATTGATGGTGGAAAATTATTCATGCTCGGAAATAGTTTTGGGCGTATGATCGGTCTAGGAATGGAAGGATCACAATTGAAAATTGTTATGAAAACAAATGGCTTAGAGACATCGAAGTGGTTAACAATTGCTGAAAATTTATTAAAAGGCTTACCAGATGTGAAAAAAGAAGTAATAAATGCCTAAAATAAGATAAAAAAATACAATTCGACGTGCATAGAAGAACTAATGTGTAAAATACTATGTCTAACAGTTGGTGATTTTTACATGAACAGGTAAATTCACCACTTTGATCATCAGTAGAAAGTGAGGCAGCATTAGAATGAAAGCAACTGGAATCGTACGTCGAATTGATGATTTAGGCAGGGTAGTAATCCCAAAGGAAATTCGTAGAACTTTACGTATTCGAGAAGGAGACCCACTAGAAATATTTGTTGATCGCGATGGAGAAGTAATTTTAAAGAAGTATTCTCCAATTAGTGAACTAGGTGATTTTGCAAAGGAATATGCTGAGGCTTTATATGACAGCTTAGGACATAATGTGCTTGTCTGTGACCGAGATTCTATCATCGCAGTATCAGGCGTATCGAAAAAAGAATACTTAAATAAAAGTGTTGGCGATCTAATCGAAAAAACGATGGAAGAACGAAAGTCTGTTATTATGACGGACGAAAGTGATATTTCCATTATCGATGGTGTAACAGAAAAGGTTCATTCTTATACAGTTGGACCGATTGTTGCAAACGGAGACCCAATTGGAGCCGTCATTATTTTTTCAAAAGAAGCTATTATAAGCGAAATCGAGCATAAAGCGGTTAATACTGCTGCCAGTTTCTTAGCGAAACAAATGGAACAGTAAGGGTATATTGATTTTAGAAGTAGCAATCTTTCCTAATTATGATCTTTCTTTTTGAGAAATCAATTATTTGGAGATATATGTATATTGAATGAAGGTAGCGCTTTGCTACCTTTTTTCGTTGAATATTTTTAACGTGTAGGGACCTAGTATTACCCGTGGTGTTAAGGGAGTTTGTACTTTTCTTTATGATATAATACGAGAGGTGAGAATAGAAAAAGGAGTTTTCTTGTATGGAAGCGAAGAAGTATCAAGCCTTTTGGCGTGGGGCTATTATATTAACGATTGCAAGTTTTGTTACAAAAGTATTAAGCGCTTTTTACCGTATTCCATATCAAAATATAGCAGGGGATATTGGTTTTTATATTTACCAACAAATTTACCCGTTTTATGGATTTTGTTTAATTTTAGCTACTTATGGGTTTCCTGTTATCATTTCAAAAATGGTTGCAGAACGACTAGAGTGGGGAAAACAGAAAGAAGCAGAAGAAATTATTTGTGTATCTTTTTGGTTTTTATTAGGAATTGGTTTTATAGGTTTCTTTACATTGTTTTTTGGGGCTGAAACAATCGCGATAGCTATGGGCGATATGCACTTAGATAAGTTGCTACGTGTTATTTCATTTTCGTTCTTATTGATGCCGTTTTTGTCTGTAGCAAGAGGGTATTTTCAAGGGTTCAATAATATGATGCCAACGGCTGTTTCGCAAGTAATAGAACAAACAATTCGAGTTTCTATTATTGTATTTTTATCGCTATTCCTAATTGCTCACGGATTTGATTTATATACAGTTGGTGCAGGGGCTATGTTAGGCTCAATTGCGGGTGGACTTATTGGGATTATTGTACTTATGTTGTATATGCGTCGAGATTTTCGTTCCATATTTTTTAAAAGTGTAGCGAGAATTAAGGGTAAAAGGAAGATAATTAAAATCCTTTTTTGGCAGGGGTTAGCGATTTGTGTTAGTAATTTAGTGCTTATTTTTATACAGATGGCTGATTCAATGTCCTTGTACACTTTACTTATTGGTGCGGGAGAACAGGCTGAAAGTGCAAAAGTATTAAAGGGTGTTTATGATAGAAGTATTCCGCTAATGCAATTAGGTACTGTTGTGACGACTTCTTTCTCGTTATCACTTATTCCAATTATTACAGCGGCGAAGGAAAGAGGAGATCTTTCCTTTATTCAAGAAAAGGTAAAGTTAGCAATGAAAATAACATTTGTTATTGGATTTGCAGCAGCTATTGGACTAACTTGTATTATTCAACCTACGAATATTATGTTGTTTGAAAATAGTGATGGATCAGATGTTTTATCTATTTTATCTTTATCTATTTTATTTAGTTCATTGTCAATTACGACGGCTTCTATTTTACAAGGGTTGGGACAAACATTTAAGCCAGCATTATTTGTTGTATTTGGAGGTTGCTTAAAGTTAGCGTTAAATTATATATTCATGCCTTATTTTGGTGTGAAAGGGGCAGCCTTAGCGACTTTATGTGCGTTAATCATAATTTCTGGACTAAATAGTTTGTTGCTTATGAGAGCTGTATCAGGGTCACTTATCAATAAGCGAAATATGTTAGGTGTAGTAATTAGTGGTATCTGTATGGGGTTTGTATTAATGATGTTCACGCGTGTGTTGCAGATGTCTGGATTAGTAATTGATACGGAACATAGAGCGAGCGCGACGCTTGAGGCGTTGTTAGGTGTAGCCATCGGCGGATTGACATATATGTTTTTTATTTTAAAATTACGTGTATTTACAAAAAAAGAATTAGGAACTGTTATGAAACAAGAGAAAAAAGAAGGTTCATTGAAGAAGAGTGGATAGAGGTGACAGGTTGTGAGTGGAATCATTACTGTTTTAGGTTTAGGTGCTGGTGAATTAGATCAGCTAACGATGGGTGTATATCGAAAAATAAAAGAAGCAGACCATCTGTTTGTTAGAACGAAGGAACATCCGGTTATAGAAGAATTAGAGAAAGAAGGCATACAATATACGGCTTTTGATGCTGTATATGAAGCACATGATACGTTTGAAATTGTATATGAAACAATTGCGAATAAATTGCTAGAACAAGCTGAAGGTACAGAAATTATTTATGCGGTTCCGGGACATCCACTTGTAGCAGAAAGAACAGTTCAGCTATTGTTGGAAAAAGGAGACGTTTCAAATGTTGAAGTGCGAATTGAGGGTGGACAAAGTTTCCTTGATCCTATGTTTGCAAGCCTAAAAATTGACCCGATTGAAGGATTTCAATTACTTGATGCTACATCATTTGAAAGAGGGCAATTAGAATTACGTCAACATTTAATCTTTTGCCAAGTATATGATGCATTCGTTGCATCTGATGTGAAATTAACATTAATGGAGATGTTGCCAGATGATTATGAAGTGTATATCGTAACAGCTGCAGGAACTTCATTTGAACAAGTAAAGAAGGTACCGTTGTACATGTTAGATCATGAAACGGAATTGAATAATTTAACAAGTGTGTACGTGCCACCTGTTCAGGAGCGTGCGTCCTTGTATCAACAGTTTGATGTTCTTAGAGAAATTATTGCAGACCTGCGTGGTCCAAATGGTTGTCCGTGGGATAAAAAGCAAACGCATCAATCATTAAAGAAATATTTAATTGAGGAAGCTTATGAGGTGTTGGAAGCAATTGATGAAGAGGATGATGATCACTTAGTAGAAGAATTAGGTGATATATTATTACAAGTTATGCTTCATGCTCAAATCGGAGAAGATGAAGGTTGGTTCTCTATAGATGATATCATTCGAACTCTATCTGAGAAAATGGTTCGTCGCCATCCACATGTATTTGGAAATGCGGATGTAAACAATGCTGATGAAGTGATTGCCAATTGGGAAGAAATTAAAAAACAAGAAAAAGGATTCGTGAAAGAATCTGTTTTAAATGGCGTTCCTAAAAGTTTGCCGCAGTTACTACGCGCCTTTGAAATTCAGAAGAAAGCTGGTAAGGTTGGATTTGATTGGGTTGATGTGCAGCCGATGATAGAGAAAGCTTTGGAAGAATGGCAAGAGTTCCAGCAAGAAGTTACAAACATGGATGAGGAAAAGATGCTAGGTGAGTTTGGTGATTTACTATTTGCATTTGTTAATATAGCCCGTCATTATAAAATAGATCCAGAAGAGGCGTTACGTTCAACTAATGAGAAATTTACTGGTCGTTTTTTATACATGGAGGCAAAAGTAGCTGAAATGAATAAAGAGATGGAAGATTTATCATTAGAACAGTTAGATGTTTTATGGGAAGAAGCGAAACAAACAGAGCGTTAATAGGGGGATTTGATATGCGTCTAGATAAGTTTTTAAAAGTGTCACGTTTAATTAAAAGAAGAACATTAGCGAAAGAAGTAGCTGATCAAGGAAGAATATCTATTAATGGTCAAGTGGCAAAAGCGAGTTCTGATGTGAAAGTAGCTGATGAATTAACAATTCGTTTTGGTCAAAAAATAGTGACTGTAAAAATAAATGAATTGAAAGAAACAACTAAAAAAGAAGATGCAGCAAATATGTATAGCTTAGTTCGTGAAGAAAAAGTAAAAGCGGAAGAAGGCTTGTTCTAAAATTATGTATCCCCTCATACATTACTATTAGCTAGTAAAAACCTATGGGGGGATTTACGTGAATAATGGTTACTCACCTACGTCTTCTAATCAACAAAATGTTTCTGTAGAACATGACATTATTATGCGTGGCAGGCGTATAATTGATATTACCGGTGTGAAGCAGGTAGAGAGTTTTGATAGCGAAGAGTTTTTGCTAGAGACCGTAATGGGTTTTTTAACGATTCGTGGTCAAAATTTACAAATGAAAAATTTAGATGTAGAAAAAGGTATTGTGTCGATTAAAGGGAAAGTTAATGAGATGCTGTATATTGATGAAAATCAAGGGGAAAAAACTAAAGGTTTCTTTAGTAAGTTGTTTAAATGAGTCTAACAATTCAGTTGTATACAATGCTTTCAATGATTGGAATGGGTGCTTGGATTGGAGCGTCTTTAGATACATATCAACGTTTTTTAAAGCGCCAAGAACGTAAACGTTGGCTTGTATTTATACAAGATATATTATTTTGGATTGTCCAAGCATTATTCGTCTTTTATGTATTGCTTCTCGTAAATGAAGCTGAACTACGTATATATGTGTTTTTGGCATTGTTATGTGGTTTTGCGGCATATCAAAGCTTACTGAAAGCACTATACATGAAGCTGTTAAATTTTCTCATCTATATTTTTATGCAAACAACATATTTTTTTGTTCGAATTATACAGCTACTCATGATAAAACCTGTTATTATTATAGCGCAGCTATTTATTGCATTTATATTATTCTTATTTCGTATACTGCTTTCAATTGGACATGTGTTATGGAAAATTGTGATTTGGATATTACTTTTCATATGGAAAGTTTTTTTCTGGCCTGTTCGATTTATTGCTTCGCTCATATGGAAACTTCTCCCTAATCGTGTTAAACTTTTTATAGTGAAACATATAGGGTTCCTGCAATATATAGCAAAATTGAAGGGACATATCTTCCAAATATGGGAGCGTATAAAAAAGAAGTTAGGGGGACCTCGGAAATGAGGGAACTGAGACAAAGAACAATCGAAAAACAGAGTCCAAATCCTGTTAAAGAGCATATAATACAAACGGATGAGAACAGGAAGCGACTTTATCGCCGTTTAGCGGTTTTTCTTGTCTTTACTTTTACAATTATTGCGAGTATTAGTGTAACGTTTTATCAACAAAACAGTTCCATTAAAGCAAAAGAAGCAAAAGTTAAGGACATGAAAAAAGAACTGGATTCATTAACGAATAAAGAAAAAAGTCTAAAAGACGAAGTTCAAAAGTTAAATGATGAAGAGTACGTATTAAAGATTGCTAGAAGGGATTATTTCTTCTCTGGTAAAGGGGAGATAATTTTTCCTGTTTCGAAGTAGAGTATGTCTTATTGACACTATATTTTAGGATTATATATAATAAAGTAAAATTTGACTTTTTAACCACTAAGGAGGAGCATTTTTTTTATGTCAATCGAGGTAGGCAGCAAGTTACAGGGTAAAGTAACAGGTATTACAAATTTTGGGGCTTTTGTGGAGCTGCCAGAAGGCTTAACTGGTCTTGTTCATATTAGTGAAGTTGCTGATAACTATGTAAAAGATATTAACGATCACTTAAAAGTGGGCGACCAAGTAGAAGTAAAAGTTATTAATGTTGAAAAAGATGGAAAGATTGGTTTATCTATCAAAAAAGCGAAAGAACGTGAAAAAACAGAAGGAGATCGTCCACGCGGTGAATACCAACGCGGTGGTGATCAACAACGTTCTGGACGTCCACAACGTAATAATCGCTCTTTCAACAGAGATAATCGTGGTGGCGGTAACGACCGAGCTCCAAAAGAAACATTTGAGCAAAAGATGGCACGCTTCTTAAAGGATAGCGAAGATCGTTTAACTTCTTTAAAGCGTAACACAGAGTCTAAACGTGGTGGCCGTGGCGCACGTCGCGGATAATAAGGCCGTTTAGTTTTTAACATATAGAGAGGTACCCAGGGTGATGGCTCAGGGTGCTTTTTTATATGTGAAAATATATTTTAAAAAAGTTTTCAAGATGTGTTGACTTTAAATAATATCTGATGTAAGATACTAATTGTCCGTTAAATAAGACGACATGGCGGTGTAGCTCAGCTGGCTAGAGCGTACGGTTCATACCCGTGAGGTCGGGGGTTCGATCCCCTCCGCCGCTATATTTATTTTAACGGCCCGTTGGTCAAGTGGTTAAGACACCGCCCTTTCACGGCGGTAACACGGGTTCGAATCCCGTACGGGTCATCTAAAAAGATCATGCAAATTTGCATGATCTTTTTTTGTTAAATGGATTAAGACATACAACACTTCTACAAAATCACCCTATATTTTCTGAATATTTAATTAAAAAATCAAGGATAACTTACATACCGTGTATATCTGTAGAGTTATTTCGAATAAAAAGTCGAACGATTATAAAAGTGAAAACTGTTGTTTTGACAAAAATCCCAACAATCATCTTTTATAATGACAGTAATTAAACTATGCAGGTGGTGTTAAAAATATGCCTAAAGCAGGAAGGAATACTATGAATACAAGTGCATTGGCAATGAATGAGAGTCAGCTTGGAGGAATAAAGTGGACGAGTAAGTTGCGAATGAAATTCGAACAAGTTTTCTTTAGATGGGGATTTATTATTGTTGTTATTGGTTTTCTTTTGGGAAGAGCATATATATTAACAAATATTTTACCGTTTGCACTACCGTTTTTTGCTGCTGTTTATGTTATGAAGCGGGATAAGATGCCGCTAGCATTTTTAGCTCTAATGGGAGGAGCTCTTTCAGTCTCGATAGATAATTTGTTTTTTACTTTTGCATCTATCTTTACTTTCTTCATTTATAATATCTTCTTTAGTAGATTTACACGTAAAACCGTTGGACTTGTTCCGTTTCAAGTATTTATCTCCGCATTAACCGCACACTTAGTTGTTGTATATTTTGCGCAACAAACTGTCACCATGTACGATTTACTCGTTAGTACCATTGAGGCTGGGCTTAGTTTCGTATTAACTATGATATTTTTACAAAGTGTCCCGCTTTTAGTGGAAAGGAAAGGAAAACAACAGGCGTTAGAGACAGAAGAAATTGTTTGTTTGATTATATTACTAGCATCTGTTTTAACGGGTACAACAGATTGGTTTGTATATGATGCTTCTATTCAACATATTTTTACAAGGTATTTAGTACTAGTATTTGCATTTATTGCGGGTGCTGCTACAGGATCTACAGTGGGGGTCGTAACAGGATTGATATTAAGTTTAGCAAATGTGTCTAGTTTGTCTCAGCTTAGCCTTCTCGCTTTTTCTGGATTACTTGGTGGGTTGTTAAAAGAAGGGAAGCGTTTAGGTGTTAGTTTAGGTTTATTAATAGGGACAAGCTTAATTACATTATATGTAGACAAGCAGACAAATATTGTAACAACTTTAATTGAGTCAGGTGTAGCGATTGCTATCTTCTTATTAACGCCAAAGCTTGTTTTGGATCGTATTGCTAAATTTATGCCGGGTACACAAGAGCATTCGCAAGATCAACAACAATATTTAAGAAGGATGCGTGATGTTACAGCGAACAAAATCAACCAATTCGCAAATGTATTTGCTGCTTTATCTAATAGTTTTTCTGTATATGGGTATGTAGAGGAAGAAGATAAAGAGACAGAAGCAGATTTGTTTTTGAGTACAATTACTGCGAAAACATGTCAAACGTGCTTTAAAAAGGATCAATGCTGGGTAGTGAATTTCGATAAAACGTACGATTATATGAAACAAATAATGAATGAAACGGAAGAAGGAACCCTGCAACATAATCGTAAATTAGTTCGTGAGTGGGACAAGCATTGTGTGAGAGGGAAAAAAGTGACGGATTTAGTAGCGGGTGAATTAGATCACTTCTATGAGGGACAAAAATTGCGAAAACAAATGAAGGAAAATCGTAGAATAGTAGCGGAGCAACTATTAGGTGTATCAAAAGTTATGGAAGATTTTGCTAAGGAGATACAACGAGAGCGTGAA
Organism: Bacillus sp. C-3-6; assembly: GCF_054509685.1. Taxonomy (NCBI): domain Bacteria; kingdom Bacillati; phylum Bacillota; class Bacilli; order Caryophanales; family Bacillaceae; genus Bacillus; species Bacillus sp. C-3-6. The sequence continues at coordinate 65,894 of NZ_CM137247.1, forward strand.
AATCATCAAGTGCAGGAAGAGCAGATTATGCAAGCGTTCCGTGATTTTGGTGTCGAAGTAGAGCATGTTGATATTTATTGTTTAGATAGAGGAAGTATTGATATTGAAATGTTGATTCCAGTTGCATCTAATGAACATGGTGAATGTGAAAAGTTAGTTGCACCGATGCTTTCGGATATCCTTAAAGAAAATATTGTCGTTAAACATGAAGAAAAGTCTTCTTATCCGAATGGCCACAGTTTAATATCATTTGGTTCGGCGAAGACGTATTCTCTTGATACAGGATTGGCTACAGCCGCAAAAGGCGGTGGGTTTGTTTCGGGTGACTCTTATGCAATGATGGATTTAAGTGTTGGTAAATACGCACTTGCGATTAGTGATGGTATGGGTAATGGGCAAAGAGCTCATATGGAAAGTAAGGAAACGGTGAAATTATTACAAAAAATACTCCAATCGGGTATTGATGAAGAAATAGCTATTAAGTCTATCAATTCAATTCTTTCTTTGAGAACGACAGAAGAGATGTTTACAACATTAGATTTAGCTATGGTAGATTTGCGGGATGCGAGTGCTAGGTTTTTAAAGATTGGATCAACGCCGAGTTTTGTTAAACGCGCGAATAATATTTTGAAAATTGAAGCAAGTAATTTACCGATGGGAATCATCGAAGATGTTGAAGTTGATGTGGTGGGTGAACAATTAAAAACGGGCGATATCCTTATTATGATGAGCGATGGGATTTTTGAGGGCGCGCAGCATGTAGAGAATCATGAATTATGGATGAAGCGGAAAATTAAAGAATTGCAAACCGAAGACCCGCAAGAAATTGCTGATATCATTATGGAAGAAGTGATTCGCTCTTGTGATGGTTATATAAATGATGATATGACTATTGTGGTGGCAAAAGTGAAGAAAAATATGCCGAAGTGGGCTACGATTCCGATTGTAGGAATGCAGGCGCAGTAAAATATAAGTGGAATGTTTATCTATAATTTGATTTTAAAAACCTAGGTGAATACCTAGGTTTTTTTGTGGGAAAAGGTAATGTTATTGATTTTATGAATATACACGGAGGATGTAAGATAAAAATGTAATTTTTGTATATCTTTTTTTTGCACAATGTTTGTAAAAGTTGTACCATTATAGACAAGGTAACTAACGTTGCTGTTCTTGTTTAATGAAAGGTGATTGCGAAGTTGAAAGATACATTTGTTGAAAAAGTAGATGACTTTGTAAAGCAGCATGATGTATTAAAGAATAATTCAACAATTGTTGTGGGAGTTTCTGGTGGTCCTGACTCGTTAGCCCTTTTATATTATTTATTAGAAAAAAGAGCGGAAAAACAGTTGGAAATTGTAGTAGCTCATGTGGATCATATGTTTAGAGGTGATGAATCTCATGAGGATTTACAGTTTGTGCAGGACCTTTGTGAAGAACTGGGAATTATTTGTGAAACGATAAGGATTAATGTATCACAATATCAACAGCAATACGGAATGAATGCACAGGTTGCTGCTAGAGAATGCAGATATGCATTTTTGGAAAGAATAATGAAGAAATATGATGCAAGATATGTTGCTCTTGGACATCATGGAGATGATCAAGTCGAGACAATTTTAATGCGTCTTGTAAGAGGGAGTACTCCGAAAGGATATGCAGGAATTGCAGTGAAGCGTCCTTTTCATAATGGATATTTAATTAGGCCGTTACTTGGGGTAACGAAGGAAGAAATTGTTGATTACTGTAATAAGCTAAATTTAATTCCACGTATAGATCCGAGTAATAAAAAGGAAGTATATACAAGGAATCGATTACGTAAATATGTCCTTCCTCACTTAAAAGAAGAAAATCCACAAATGCATGAGAAATTCCAAAAATTTAGCGTGCAGATGCAAGAGGATGAGGCTTATTTGCAGGAATTAGCTTTTGAGAAAATGAATAAAGTAATTACAAAAAAAAGTGATAAACAAATTAGCTTATCAATTCCTGCCTTTGAATCCATGTCTATGCCTTTACAAAGAAGAGGGATTCAACTAATATTAAACTATCTTTATGAATATAAGATTCCATCTTCTCTTTCTTCTATACATATTGACAAGGTGATTGAGTTTTTTAAGCGGACACAACCTTCAGGTTCACTTGATTTTCCAGGTGATTTGAAAATTGTTCGCACATACGAGGAGTGTAGCTTTAGATTTAAACAAGAAATTGTCTCTCCTTTTTTGCAAGATTTATCAGTACCCGGGACCATTACACTATTGAACGGGGATGAATTTGTAACAGAGGTGAGCGAAGATATACCAAGTAACATGAATGAAACAGTATTTGTTGCTAAGTATAATGATATATCATATCCACTTCGTATTCGTTCTAGGGAAAATGGAGATCGCATGTCAATACAAGGTATGGATGGCACGAAAAAGATAAAAGCTATTTTTATCGAAGCGAAAGTACCAAAAGAAAAAAGAGAAGAATGGCCGGTCGTTTGTGATGCAAGTGGGAACATTATTTGGGTACCCTTGTTGAAGCGATCTGCATTTGCAATTTCGAAAGAGATGGCAAAGAAGGGTAAATATATGATTATTCACTACAAAAGCAAGGAGTCTTCCGGGAGGATAATGAAATGATGAATCAAGATATCGAAAAAGTATTAATTTCTGAAGAACAAATACAAGAAAAGGTGCGCGAACTAGGTGCAGTTATTGCAGAGGATTATAAAAACACAGTACCTCTTGCAATTGGTGTATTAAAAGGCGCAATGCCATTTATGGCAGATTTATTAAAGAGAACAGATACATATCTTGAAATGGATTTTATGGCTGTATCTAGTTATGGTCACTCTACAGTTTCAACAGGCGAAGTGAAAATTTTAAAAGATCTTGATACTTCTGTAGAAGGTCGCGATATTTTAATCGTCGAAGATATTATTGATAGTGGTCTTACACTAAGCTACTTAGTAGACTTATTCAAATATCGTAAAGCGAAGTCTGTAAAAATTGTTACATTATTAGATAAGCCAACAGGCCGTAAGGTTGATCTGAAAGCGGATTATGTTGGATTTACTGTTCCACATGAATTTGTAGTAGGATATGGATTAGATTATAAAGAGCAGTACCGTAATCTTCCTTATGTAGGCGTATTAAAACCAAGCGTTTACTCAAATTAATTAAATACAGGCTTTACAATTGTATAGGAAAGTTTTTCTATGTTACGATTTACTATAGTGTTTATGCCGTGAGAGGAGGTTAGGAATGAATCGTATCTTCCGTAATACCATCTTTTATTTACTGATATTCTTAGTAGTAATTGGAATCGTGAGCTATTTTAATGGTTCGACACAAAAAACGACATCAGTTAGCTACGACAAATTCATTACTAAACTAGAAAGCGGTGAAGTGCGTAATGTGCAACTTCAACCGAAAAATGGTGTATTTGAGGTAAAAGGACAATTCAATAACTCTAGCCAAGGAGAACAATTTGTTACTTATGCACCAAATACTGAGGAATTACAAAAGAAAATCAATGATAAAGCGAAAGGTGCCGAAGTTAAGTATCAACCAGCAGAAGAAACAAGTGCTTGGGTAACATTCTTTACTTCAATCATTCCGTTTGTCATCATCTTCATTTTATTCTTCTTCTTATTAAACCAGGCTCAAGGCGGCGGTAGCCGTGTTATGAACTTCGGGAAAAGTAAGGCGAAGTTATATAATGATGAAAAGAAAAAAGTTCGTTTCAGAGATGTTGCTGGGGCGGATGAAGAGAAACAAGAACTTGTCGAGGTAGTTGAATTCTTAAAAGACCCTCGTAAGTTTTCTGAAGTTGGTGCCCGTATTCCGAAGGGTGTCCTATTAGTTGGACCTCCAGGTACAGGTAAAACTTTATTAGCACGTGCTGTTGCAGGTGAGGCTGGCGTTCCATTCTTCTCTATCAGTGGTTCTGACTTTGTAGAGATGTTTGTCGGTGTCGGTGCATCACGTGTACGTGATTTATTTGAAAATGCAAAGAAAAATGCTCCTTGTATCATTTTCATTGATGAAATTGATGCAGTAGGTCGTCAACGTGGCGCAGGTCTTGGTGGTGGTCATGATGAGCGTGAGCAAACATTGAACCAGTTACTTGTTGAAATGGATGGATTCGGTGCAAACGAAGGTATTATTATCATTGCTGCGACAAACCGTCCAGACATTCTTGACCCAGCGTTATTACGTCCAGGTCGTTTTGACCGTCAAATTACAGTAGATCGTCCAGATGTAAATGGCCGTGAAGCTGTACTGAAAGTACATGCACGTAATAAACCGCTTGATGAGCATATTAATTTAAGAGCAATTGCGACTCGTACACCAGGATTCTCTGGTGCGGATCTTGAAAACTTATTAAACGAAGCTGCTTTAGTAGCTGCACGTCGAGATAAGAAGAAGATTGATATGAGTGATATCGATGAAGCAACGGATCGTGTTATTGCAGGTCCAGCTAAGAAAAGTCGTGTTATCTCTGAAAAAGAACGTAATATCGTTGCTTTCCATGAAGCAGGCCATACTGTAATTGGTGTTGTTCTTGATGAAGCTGATGTCGTTCATAAAGTAACAATTGTCCCTCGTGGTCAGGCTGGTGGATATGCGGTAATGCTTCCGAAGGAAGATCGTTACTTCATGACAAAGCCAGAGTTACTTGATAAAATCACTGGTTTACTTGGTGGTCGAGTAGCTGAGGAGATTGTATTTGGTGAAGCAAGTACAGGTGCTCACAACGATTTCCAACGTGCAACTGGTATTGCAAGACGTATGGTTACGGAATTTGGTATGAGTGATAAGCTTGGACCGATGCAATTTGGTAGCTCGCAAGGTGGTCAGGTATTCTTAGGAAGAGACTTCCATTCAGAACAAAACTACAGTGATGCAATCGCACATGAAATTGATGTGGAAATGCAAACAATTATTAAAGAATGTTATGCTCGTGCGAAACATATTCTTACTGAAAAACGAGATAAGCTTGATATTATCGCGAAAACGTTACTTGAAGTAGAAACATTAGACGCAGAGCAAATTAATCATTTATATGATTATGGCAGATTACCTGAGCGTCCAACATCTTCAGATGATGTGAAAGTAAACATCAATATGAAGAAAGACGATGAAGATAAAGAAGATAAGTAAGAAATGAAGGAGTGACTATCGTCACTCCTTTTTTGTTTGTTAAGATTTTTGTTAATTACTATTAAGGGCTTAGTGGATAAAGTAATTTAAGTAAAACTAGTATTAAAAATTGAAATAGAGAGCAATCTTTTTGTAAAATGATGAGGATAGGAAAGCTGATTATATAAGTATGTGTGATATGATGTTTTTATAAGTTTTATACATACTACACAAATATAGATTAAATAAGATAAGTGGTGAGAATATGATTTTTGTATTGGATGTAGGGAACACAAATGCTGTACTAGGCGTGTTTGAAGAGGGGGAACTTCGTCAGCATTGGCGCATGGAAACAGATCGTCATAAGACAGAAGATGAATATGGAATGCTTGTAAAACAGTTACTTGATCATGAGGGTCTTTCGTTTGAAGATGTGAAAGGTATTATTGTGTCTTCAGTCGTACCACCAATTATGTTCGCTTTAGAACGTATGTGTGAAAAATATTTTAAAATTAAACCGCTTGTAGTAGGGCCTGGAATAAAAACGGGGCTAAATATTAAATATGAAAATCCACGTGAAGTAGGCGCAGATCGAATTGTAAATGCAGTAGCGGGAATCCAATTGTATGGAAGTCCACTTATTATTGTTGATTTTGGTACGGCTACTACATATTGTTATATTAATGAAGAAAAGCATTATATGGGTGGAGTTATTACGCCAGGAATTATGATTTCAGCAGAGGCTTTATATAGTAGGGCAGCAAAACTTCCTCGTATTGAAATTACAAAACCGAGCAGTGTTGTTGGGAAGAATACAGTAAGTGCGATGCAATCAGGTATTCTTTATGGTTATGTAGGACAAGTGGAAGGTATTGTTAAGCGTATGAAAGAAGAAGCTAAACAAGAACCGAAAGTTATTGCAACAGGTGGATTGGCGAAATTAATTTCAGAAGAATCGAATGTAATTGATATTGTAGATCCATTTTTAACGTTAAAAGGCTTGTATATGTTATATGAGCGTAATGCAAATTTACAGCATGAGAAAGGTGAATAAATAAGTATGAAAGATTATTTAGTAAAAGCGTTAGCGTTTGATGGAGAAGTACGTGCGTATAGTGTACGTACAACGAATACAGTAAGTGAGGCACAAAGACGTCATGATACATGGAGAACAGCTTCGGCGGCACTTGGTCGTTCTTTAACTGCAGGTACAATGATGGGTGCGATGTTAAAAGGTGATCAAAAGTTAACGATTAAGGTAGAAGGTAATGGTCCGATTGGCCCTATCTTAGTAGATGCTCATGCAAATGGAGATGTACGTGGCTACGTAACGAATCCACATGTTGATTTTGAAGGAACGGAACAAGGGAAATTACGTGTATATCAAGCGGTAGGTACAGAAGGGTTTGTAACAGTAATTAAAGATATTGGTATGCGTGAGCCGTTTATCGGTCAATCTCCAATCGTTTCGGGAGAACTAGGGGAAGATTTCACGTATTATTTCGCAGTTTCTGAGCAGACGCCTTCTTCTGTTGGTGTGGGTGTACTTGTAAATGGAGATGACAGCGTATTAGCGGCGGGTGGATTTATCCTTCAAATTATGCCGGGCGCACAGGAAGAAACAATTTCATTCATTGAAGATCGTTTGCAAAAAATCCCGCCTGTATCAACATTGATCGAACAAGGTCTTTCTCCAGAAGAGCTACTATATGCAGTCCTTGGAGAAGATAAAGTAAAAGTATTAGAAACAATGGATGTTCAATTTAATTGTACGTGCTCACGTGAACGTATTGAGAGTGTGTTAATTAGTTTAGGTAAAACAGAGTTAGAGCAAATTCGTGAAGAAGAAGAAGAAACAGAAGTTCATTGTCATTTCTGTAATGAACGATACAAGTTCTCTAAAGAAGATATTACAAATTTAATTGAGAATTTGTAATAAGGGGATTAACCCTCCGAATAGATTGACAAACAGGGAATTTTCTGACAAAATCTAAATATAGATAAAACCAATAAAAATACTCGGTGTTAGGAGTGACAGGAATGCGAGTGGCACAATCAGTTTCAGAATTAATCGGGAAAACGCCGATCGTTAAGTTGAACCGCATCGTAGAATCAGACAGCGCAGATATATACTTAAAACTAGAATTTATGAATCCAGGGAGTAGCGTTAAAGATCGTATTGCACTAGCTATGATTGAAGATGCTGAAAAAAAGGGATTGTTAAAAGAGGGCGATACAATCATTGAGCCAACAAGTGGTAACACAGGGATTGGTTTAGCGATGGTAGCGGCTGCTAAAGGATATAATGCAATTTTAGTAATGCCAGAAACAATGAGTATTGAGCGTCGTAATTTATTACGTGCTTACGGTGCTGAATTAGTATTGACTCCAGGTCCTGAAGGGATGGGTGGAGCAATTCGTAAAGCGACTGAATTAGCGAAAGAGCATGGCTACTTTATACCACAACAGTTCAAAAACCAATCAAATCCAGAAATTCACCGTTTAACAACAGGTCCAGAAATTATTGAACAAATGGGCGACCAATTAGATGCGTTTATTGCAGGTATTGGTACAGGTGGAACGATTACTGGTGCTGGTGAAGTGCTGAAGGAAGCGTATAAAGATATTAAAATTTATGCAGTAGAACCTGCAGATTCACCAGTATTATCTGGTGGGAAACCAGGTCCACATAAAATCCAAGGAATTGGGGCGGGATTTGTTCCGGAGACGTTGGATGTAGAAGTATATGATGAAATTATTCAAGTGAAAACAGAGCAAGCATTTGAATATGCGAGAAGAGTGGCTAAAGAGGAAGGTATTTTAGTTGGTATCTCTTCAGGCGCAGTTATTTATGCAGCAACAGAAGTTGCGAAAAAGTTAGGTAAAGGGAAAAAGGTACTTGTTATTATTCCGAGTAACGGTGAACGTTATTTAAGTACACCACTTTATCAATTTGAATCATAATTAAATGCGATTGAAAAAGCATCCTTGAAAAAGGATGCTTTTTCTTTTTGGATTGGAAATAGGAAAAGAGTGAATGACTAGAAAACTTCATGTAAAATAAGAGGTAGTATAATTAAATTATTTTCACTAGCCTTCGAGTATAATCAATCTCTATATAAATAACTTATGTAGTTGGAGCTGGTTCATCTAAGAGGGTGGGATAAAAGAAGACGGGGTGTTGATATGCAACGAAGAAAATCTTTAGCGCTTTCTATTCCATATCAGTTAGATTTCTTTAAGCAATATAAATTTCTTTCTCAGGATAAGCCGCAACATATTTTGCTGGAAAGTGGACGTGGCGGTCGTTATAACATAGTGGGTTTAAACCCGGTAGCGGTAATCCAAGGGAAGGGTGAAAAGTTACATATAAGTGAAAGCGGTAAGGAAACAATAAAAAGAGGGAATCCATTAGATTTAATGCAAGAATATATGGAGAAATGGAAAACAGACTACAATCCACAGTACCCGCCTTTTCAAGGTGGTGCAATTGGCTACTTTAGTTATGATTGTATCCGTTATATCGAAAAACTCCCTTCTCTTGCAGAGGATGATCTGAATATACCCGATATATACTTTTTATTATTTGACGATGTGTTTGTCTATGATCAAAAAGAAAAGCTATTGTGGATTATTACACATTATGTAGATAAGCATGCAGAAGCAGAAGAACGTTTAAATGAATGGAAGGATCTTTGGGTGGCAGAAGTGCCTGAAGTGACTATGCCGTTTGAACGTCCTAAAAAGAAAAATGAAGCGGTTGCCTTTACAGAAACAGGCTTTATGAAGGCAGTTGAATGTATTCAAGAATATATTGGGGCGGGTGATGTGTTCCAAGTAAACTTGTCGACGAGACAAGAAAGAACTTTACAAACGCATCCACTAGAAATTTATACAAGTCTTCGTGAAATTAATCCATCTCCATATATGGGTTACCTGGAGCTTGGGGATTTTCAAATTGTTAGTGGATCGCCAGAGTTGTTAATTAAGAAACAAGGAACTGAAGTAAGTACAAGACCAATTGCTGGAACGAGATCTAGAGGCGCGGATGAGCAAGAGGATGAAGAATTAGCAAGAGAATTAATTGAGAACGAAAAAGAAAGAGCAGAGCATGTAATGCTTGTGGATTTAGAAAGAAATGATTTAGGGCGTGTTTGTAAATATGGCACTGTAGAAGTAGATGAATTTATGGTAATTGAGAAATACTCACATGTTATGCATATTGTTTCTAATGTGCGTGGTGAGGTGGAAGAAGATAAAGATGCTTTTGATTTGGTGAAGGCTGTATTCCCTGGTGGAACAATTACTGGTGCCCCGAAAATACGTACAATGGAAATTATTGAGGAATTAGAACCTGTTCGCCGAGGGATTTATACAGGTTCAATCGGTTGGATTGGTTATTCTGGAGATACAGAATTGAATATTGTAATTAGAACACTTCTTGCTAAAGATGGAAAAGCTCATGTACAAGCGGGGGCGGGAATTGTAATTGATTCAAATCCGGAAAATGAATATAAAGAGTCGTTAAAAAAGGCGATTGCTTTATGGCGTGCAAAAGAACGTAGCGAAGAAACGGTTAGGTGAGAGAAATGATATTAATGATTGATAATTATGATTCTTTTACATTTAATTTAGTGCAGTTTCTTGGAGAACTTGGACAAGAGCTCGTTGTTAAACGTAACGATGAAGTGACGATTTCAGATATCGAGAATATGAAACCAGATTTTCTAATGATTTCTCCAGGTCCATGTAGTCCTAATGAAGCGGGGATTAGTATGGAAGTTATTAAATACTTCGCGGGGAAGATTCCAATTTTTGGAGTTTGTTTAGGGCATCAATCTATTGCACAAGTGTTTGGTGGAGAGGTTGTTCGTGCAGAGCGATTAATGCATGGGAAAATTTCGCTTATGCATCATGATGGAAAGACGATTTTTTCGGATATTCCTAATCCGTTTACTGCGACGCGCTATCATTCCCTTATTGTTAAGAAAGAGACGTTACCAGATTGCTTAGAGGTAACATCTTGGACGGAGGAAGGGGAAATTATGGCACTTCGTCATAAGACATTGCCGATAGAGGGTGTGCAATTCCATCCGGAATCTATTATGACTTCTCATGGGAAAGAGTTATTGCAGAATTTCATTCGTAAATACAGTCCAAGTGCGACATTATGTTAATTTACGTAAATGGTCAGTATGTAGAAGCAAGTGAAGCGAGAATTTCTCCTTATGATCATGGTTATTTATATGGTCTTGGAGTTTTTGAAACGTTTCGTATTTATAATGGTCATCCTTTCTTATTGGATGATCATTATGACCGTTTAATAGAGGCGCTGGATACATTGCAAATTAAATGGACAATGACAAAAAATGATGTGATGCTTATTTTGAAAGATTTACTCGCTAAGAATGAATTGAAGCATGCATATGTACGTTTTAATGTATCGGCGGGTATAGATGAAATAGGATTACAAACGGAAATATACGAAGAGCCTTCGGTTATTGTTTTTATAAAACCTTTAACAGCTCCAGGAGATGTAGTAGAAAAAGAAGGTGTTATTTTAAAACAAGTGCGAAATACACCGGAAGGGACATTTCGCCTGAAGTCTCATCACTATTTAAATAATATTTTAGGTAAGCGTGAAATTGGAAATGTTGTGAGCAAGGAAGGCATTTTCCTTACTGAAGCAGGTTATGTTGCAGAGGGTATTGTTTCGAATCTATTTTTTGTGAAAGGTGATGTTTTATATACACCTTCGTTAGAGACAGGTATTTTAAATGGTATCACTCGTGCGTTTATTATAAAGAGTGCTGAAGAATTAAACATAGAAGTAAAGGAAGGTTTCTTTACAAAAGATGAGCTACTTTCAGCGGATGAAGTCTTCGTAACAAACTCCATTCAAGAAATTGTTCCGCTTTATCGTATAGAAGCGCAGGATTTCCCGGGTAAAGTAGGAGTGGTTACAAAAAGTTTAATGTACCTTTATGGAATGCAAAGAGAGAAATTATGGAGCAGAAATGAATTACGAAGAGGAGATGTGTAGTTTGAAGTGGGATTATGATTTACGCTGCGGCGAATATACATTGAATTTAAATGAAAAGACATTAATTATGGGGATTTTAAATGTAACACCAGATTCGTTTTCTGATGGTGGGAGTTACAACGAGGTAGATGCTGCGGTACGTCACGCAAAAGAAATGCAAGGTGAAGGTGCTCATATTATTGATATTGGTGGCGAATCTACTCGCCCAGGTTTTGCTAAAGTATCAGTAGAAGAAGAAATAAAGCGAGTCGTCCCGATGATTCAAGCAGTTTCAAAAGAAGTAAAATTACCTATATCTATCGATACATATAAAGCTGAAGTTGCAAAGCAAGCAATTGAGGCTGGTGCTCATATTATTAATGATATTTGGGGGGCGAAGGCGGAGCCGAAAATTGCTGAAGTCGCAGCCCGTTATGATGTACCCATCATTTTAATGCATAACCGTGATAATATGAATTATCGTAATTTAATGGCGGATATGATTGCTGATTTGTATGACAGTATTAAAATTGCTAAAAATGCTGGTGTGCGAGATGAGAATATTATTTTAGATCCAGGTATCGGTTTTGCTAAAACACCGGAGCAGAACTTAGAGGCGATGCGTAATTTAGAACAGTTAAATGTGCTAGGTTATCCGGTTCTCTTAGGTACTTCGAGAAAGTCCTTTATTGGGCACGTATTAGATTTGCCAGTAGAGGAACGCCTTGAGGGAACGGGAGCTACTGTTTGTCTTGGTATTGAAAAGGGCTGTGAGTTTGTTCGTGTCCATGATGTGAAAGAAATGGCGCGTATGGCTAAAATGATGGATGCGATGATTGGTAAGGGGGTAAGGTAATTGGATAAAATTTATATCCACGATATGGAATTTTATGGTTATCATGGTGTGTTTCCAGAGGAAAATAGATTAGGTCAGAGATTTAAAGTTGACTTAACGGTGGAGTTGGATTTAAAGCGTGCAGGGGAAAGTGATGACTTAGAGCATTCGGTCAATTATGGAGAGCTTTTCGAATTATGTAGAAAAGTTGTTGAGGATAGAAAGTATAAGCTTGTGGAGAGTATCGCTGAAAATATTGCTGCAGATATATTAAAGCAATATAAAAGTATTTCACGGTGTACAATTAAGGTGATTAAACCAGATCCGCCGATACCGGGCCATTATCGCGCTGTAGCAGTAGAAATTACGAGAGAACGTCCATGAATAATATAGCGTACATTGCATTAGGGTCAAATATTGGAGAGCGTTATACGTATTTAACTGAAGCCATTCATTTTTTAAATAAAAGTCCGTATATTCAAGTTGATGATGTTTCGTCAGTGTATGAAACTGATCCAGTTGGCTATACTGACCAAAGTTGTTTTTTAAATTTAGTTATAAAAATTTCTACCAATTTATCACCGCAAGAATTATTGAAAGTAACACAAAAAGTAGAAAATGACCTAGGAAGAAAAAGGGAAATTAGGTGGGGGCCGAGGACTATCGACCTTGACATTTTACTTTATAATCAAGAGAATATTGAAGCAGAGAATCTTATTGTTCCGCATCCGCGGATGTTCGAAAGAGCTTTTGTTATCGTTCCGTTGTTAGAGATTAATCAAGATATAAAACAAAACATTTCACGTTCACAAGTAGAAGAAATGAAAAGGCGAGAGGGAGTAACGGTATGGAAGCAGAAAAATGGGGAAGACGCATTCGTGCTTTTCGAAAGCTAAAAGGCTACACGCAAGAAGGTTTTGCTAAAGAATTAGGGGTATCAGTATCTGTTTTAGGTGAAGTTGAGAGAGGGAATCGATCGCCTTCTCAAGATTTTGTAGTAGAAGTTGCTAAGGCGTTAAATGTTTCGATAGATGAATTAATGCCAAAGTAACTGTGCAGGAAGGAGTAGGTTGATTGTTAAAGATTGCAAATATTGAGATGAAAAATCCGGTTGTATTAGCACCGATGGCGGGAGTGTGTAACTCTGCATTCCGTTTAACAGTTAAAGAATTTGGTGCAGGTTTAGTTTGTGCTGAAATGGTAAGTGATAAGGCAATATTACTGAATAACAAAAGAACATTAGATATGTTATATATTGATGAGAGAGAAAAACCATTAAGTTTACAAATTTTCGGTGGAGAGAAAGAAACGCTTGTAGATGCTGCGAAATACGTAGATAAATATACGACAGCAGACATTATTGATATTAATATGGGTTGCCCAGTACCGAAAATCGTTAAATGTGATGCGGGGGCAAGGTGGCTTCTAGATCCAAATAAAATATACGAAATGGTAGCAGCGGTTGTAGATGCTGTTGAAAAGCCGGTTACGGTTAAAATGCGTATCGGTTGGGATGAAGAACATATTTTCGCAATAGAAAATGCTAGAGCTGTTGAGCGTGCTGGCGGACAAGCTGTGGCGGTTCACGGACGTACGCGAGTGCAAATGTATGAAGGGAAAGCAGATTGGGATATCATTAAACAAGTAAAGCAAGCTGTGAATATCCCGGTTATCGGAAATGGTGATGTCGAAACACCGCAAGATGCGAAGCGTATGCTTGATGAGATTGGTGTAGATGGTGTTATGATTGGTCGTGCAGCTCTTGGGGATCCATGGATGATTTATCGTACGGTAAAGTATTTAGAGACAGGTGAATTAATGCCGGAACCAACAGTCCGTGAGAAAATTGATGTATGTATGTTGCATCTAGATCGTCTTATCGATTTAAAGAATGAAAATGTTGCTGTAAGAGAGATGAGAAAGCATGCGGCTTGGTATTTAAAAGGTGTTCGTGGTAATGCGAGTGTGCGTAATGGTATCAATACTTGCAACACGCGTGAAGACCTTGCGAATGTATTAGGTGCATTTGTAGAAGAAGTAGAGGCGAAACAACAAACAATTTACGTTGGTTAATAAGGAGGACGGAGAAGATTGACATTCTTCTACACACTTCCTATA
>NZ_CM137247.1:85000-150000 GCF_054509685.1 Bacillus sp. C-3-6
CGAAAGACGGGTGAGAATCCCGTCCACCGAATGCCTAAGGTTTCCTGAGGAAGGCTCGTCCGCTCAGGGTTAGTCAGGACCTAAGCCGAGGCCGACAGGCGTAGGCGATGGACAACAGGTTGATATTCCTGTACCACCTCTTTATCGTTTGAGCAATGGAGGGACGCAGAAGGATAGAAGAAGCGTGCGATTGGTTGTGCACGTCCAAGCAGTTAGGCTGATAAGTAGGCAAATCCGCTTATCGTGAAGGCTGAGCTGTGATGGGGAAGCTCCTTATGGAGCGAAGTCTTTGATTCCCCGCTGCCAAGAAAAGCTTCTAGCGAGATAAAAGGTGCCTGTACCGCAAACCGACACAGGTAGGCGAGGAGAGAATCCTAAGGTGTGCGAGAGAACTCTGGTTAAGGAACTCGGCAAAATGACCCCGTAACTTCGGGAGAAGGGGTGCTTTCTTAACGGAAAGCCGCAGTGAATAGGCCCAAGCGACTGTTTAGCAAAAACACAGCTCTCTGCGAAGCCGTAAGGCGAAGTATAGGGGGTGACACCTGCCCGGTGCTGGAAGGTTAAGGAGAGGGGTTAGCGTAAGCGAAGCTCTGAACTGAAGCCCCAGTAAACGGCGGCCGTAACTATAACGGTCCTAAGGTAGCGAAATTCCTTGTCGGGTAAGTTCCGACCCGCACGAAAGGTGTAACGATTTGGGCACTGTCTCAACCAGAGACTCGGTGAAATTATAGTACCTGTGAAGATGCAGGTTACCCGCGACAGGACGGAAAGACCCCGTGGAGCTTTACTGTAGCCTGATATTGAATTTTGGTACAGTTTGTACAGGATAGGCGGGAGCCATTGAAACCGGAGCGCTAGCTTCGGTGGAGGCGCTGGTGGGATACCGCCCTGACTGTATTGAAATTCTAACCTACGGGTCTTATCGACCCGGGAGACAGTGTCAGGTGGGCAGTTTGACTGGGGCGGTCGCCTCCTAAAGTGTAACGGAGGCGCCCAAAGGTTCCCTCAGAATGGTTGGAAATCATTCGTAGAGTGCAAAGGCATAAGGGAGCTTGACTGCGAGACCTACAAGTCGAGCAGGGACGAAAGTCGGGCTTAGTGATCCGGTGGTTCCGCATGGAAGGGCCATCGCTCAACGGATAAAAGCTACCCCGGGGATAACAGGCTTATCTCCCCCAAGAGTCCACATCGACGGGGAGGTTTGGCACCTCGATGTCGGCTCATCGCATCCTGGGGCTGTAGTCGGTCCCAAGGGTTGGGCTGTTCGCCCATTAAAGCGGTACGCGAGCTGGGTTCAGAACGTCGTGAGACAGTTCGGTCCCTATCCGTCGTGGGCGTAGGAAATTTGAGAGGAGCTGTCCTTAGTACGAGAGGACCGGGATGGACGCACCGCTGGTGTACCAGTTGTTCTGCCAAGGGCATAGCTGGGTAGCTATGTGCGGAAGGGATAAGTGCTGAAAGCATCTAAGCATGAAGCCCCCCTCAAGATGAGATTTCCCATAGCGTAAGCTAGTAAGATCCCTGAAAGATGATCAGGTTGATAGGTTCGAGGTGGAAGCGTGGTGACATGTGGAGCTGACGAATACTAATAGATCGAGGACTTAACCATATAATATGTAGCAATGTTATCTAGTTTTGAAAGAATATAAAAAACTTGTTGACTTTAGAAGTTAAATGAGTTACAATAATTCTTGTCTTAAATGAATACAGTCTGGTAATGATGGCAGAGAGGTCACACCCGTTCCCATACCGAACACGGAAGTTAAGCTCTCTAGCGCCGATGGTAGTTGGGACCTTGTCCCTGTGAGAGTAGGACGTTGCCAGGCAAACGGAGGATTAGCTCAGCTGGGAGAGCACCTGCCTTACAAGCAGGGGGTCGGCGGTTCGATCCCGTCATCCTCCACCATTTAGCCGACTTAGCTCAATTGGTAGAGCAACTGACTTGTAATCAGTAGGTTGGGGGTTCAAGTCCTCTAGTCGGCACCAGTTTTAATTTTGAGAGCCATTAGCTCAGTTGGTAGAGCATCTGACTTTTAATCAGAGGGTCGAAGGTTCGAATCCTTCATGGCTCACCATTTTAATGAAATATGCGGGTGTGGCGGAATTGGCAGACGCACTAGACTTAGGATCTAGCGCCTTTGGCGTGGGGGTTCGACTCCCTTCACCCGCACTTTTAATAAAATATCTCAAACATGTCTTGCGGAAGTAGTTCAGTGGTAGAATACAACCTTGCCAAGGTTGGGGTCGCGGGTTCGAATCCCGTCTTCCGCTCCAATTTTCAATATGACATGCCGGGGTGGCGGAACAGGCAGACGCACAGGACTTAAAATCCTGCGGTGGGTGACCACCGTGCGGGTTCGACCCCCGCCCTCGGCACCATATGCGCCCGTAGCTCAATTGGATAGAGCGTTTGACTACGGATCAAGAGGTTAGGGGTTCGACTCCTCTCGGGCGCGTTTTCTTTCGGGAAGTGGCTCAGCTTGGTAGAGCACCTGGTTTGGGACCAGGGGGTCGCAGGTTCAAATCCTGTCTTCCCGATACTTGTTTGGGGCCTTAGCTCAGCTGGGAGAGCGCCTGCCTTGCACGCAGGAGGTCAGCGGTTCGATCCCGCTAGGCTCCACCATTAGTTCTTTGAAAACTGAACGAAACAAACAACGTGAAACGTCAATTTTTATTTTTAGATGCTAGACAAACTAACTTTATTGGAGAGTTTGATCCTGGCTCAGGATGAACGCTGGCGGCGTGCCTAATACATGCAAGTCGAGCGAATGGATTGAGAGCTTGCTCTCAAGAAGTTAGCGGCGGACGGGTGAGTAACACGTGGGTAACCTGCCCATAAGACTGGGATAACTCCGGGAAACCGGGGCTAATACCGGATAACATTTTGAACCGCATGGTTCGAAATTGAAAGGCGGCTTCGGCTGTCACTTATGGATGGACCCGCGTCGCATTAGCTAGTTGGTGAGGTAACGGCTCACCAAGGCAACGATGCGTAGCCGACCTGAGAGGGTGATCGGCCACACTGGGACTGAGACACGGCCCAGACTCCTACGGGAGGCAGCAGTAGGGAATCTTCCGCAATGGACGAAAGTCTGACGGAGCAACGCCGCGTGAGTGATGAAGGCTTTCGGGTCGTAAAACTCTGTTGTTAGGGAAGAACAAGTGCTAGTTGAATAAGCTGGCACCTTGACGGTACCTAACCAGAAAGCCACGGCTAACTACGTGCCAGCAGCCGCGGTAATACGTAGGTGGCAAGCGTTATCCGGAATTATTGGGCGTAAAGCGCGCGCAGGTGGTTTCTTAAGTCTGATGTGAAAGCCCACGGCTCAACCGTGGAGGGTCATTGGAAACTGGGAGACTTGAGTGCAGAAGAGGAAAGTGGAATTCCATGTGTAGCGGTGAAATGCGTAGAGATATGGAGGAACACCAGTGGCGAAGGCGACTTTCTGGTCTGTAACTGACACTGAGGCGCGAAAGCGTGGGGAGCAAACAGGATTAGATACCCTGGTAGTCCACGCCGTAAACGATGAGTGCTAAGTGTTAGAGGGTTTCCGCCCTTTAGTGCTGAAGTTAACGCATTAAGCACTCCGCCTGGGGAGTACGGCCGCAAGGCTGAAACTCAAAGGAATTGACGGGGGCCCGCACAAGCGGTGGAGCATGTGGTTTAATTCGAAGCAACGCGAAGAACCTTACCAGGTCTTGACATCCTCTGAAAACCCTAGAGATAGGGCTTCTCCTTCGGGAGCAGAGTGACAGGTGGTGCATGGTTGTCGTCAGCTCGTGTCGTGAGATGTTGGGTTAAGTCCCGCAACGAGCGCAACCCTTGATCTTAGTTGCCATCATTAAGTTGGGCACTCTAAGGTGACTGCCGGTGACAAACCGGAGGAAGGTGGGGATGACGTCAAATCATCATGCCCCTTATGACCTGGGCTACACACGTGCTACAATGGACGGTACAAAGAGCTGCAAGACCGCGAGGTGGAGCTAATCTCATAAAACCGTTCTCAGTTCGGATTGTAGGCTGCAACTCGCCTACATGAAGCTGGAATCGCTAGTAATCGCGGATCAGCATGCCGCGGTGAATACGTTCCCGGGCCTTGTACACACCGCCCGTCACACCACGAGAGTTTGTAACACCCGAAGTCGGTGGGGTAACCTTTTTGGAGCCAGCCGCCTAAGGTGGGACAGATGATTGGGGTGAAGTCGTAACAAGGTAGCCGTATCGGAAGGTGCGGCTGGATCACCTCCTTTCTATGGAGAATTGATGAACGCTGTTCATCAATATAAGTTTCCGTGTTTCGTTTTGTTCAGTTTTGAGAGAACTATCTCTCATATATAAATGTATGTTCTTTGAAAACTAGATAACAGTGTAGCTCATATTTTTTAATTTTTAGTTTGGTTAAGTTAGAAAGGGCGCACGGTGGATGCCTTGACACTAGGAGTCGATGAAGGACGGGACTAACGCCGATATGCTTCGGGGAGCTGTAAGTAAGCTTTGATCCGAAGATTTCCGAATGGGGAAACCCACTATACGTAATGGTATGGTATCCTTACCTGAATACATAGGGTATGGAAGACAGACCCAGGGAACTGAAACATCTAAGTACCTGGAGGAAGAGAAAGCAAATGCGATTTCCTGAGTAGCGGCGAGCGAAACGGAACATAGCCCAAACCAAGAGGCTTGCCTCTTGGGGTTGTAGGACATTCTATACGGAGTTACAAAGGAACGAGGTAGACGAAGCGACCTGGAAAGGTCCGTCGTAGAGGGTAACAACCCCGTAGTCGAAACTTCGTTCTCTCTTGAATGTATCCTGAGTACGGCGGAACACGTGAAATTCCGTCGGAATCTGGGAGGACCATCTCCCAAGGCTAAATACTCCCTAGTGATCGATAGTGAACCAGTACCGTGAGGGAAAGGTGAAAAGCACCCCGGAAGGGGAGTGAAAGAGATCCTGAAACCGTGTGCCTACAAATAGTCAGAGCCCGTTAATGGGTGATGGCGTGCCTTTTGTAGAATGAACCGGCGAGTTACGATCCCGTGCGAGGTTAAGCTGAAGAGGCGGAGCCGCAGCGAAAGCGAGTCTGAATAGGGCGTTTAGTACGTGGTCGTAGACCCGAAACCAGGTGATCTACCCATGTCCAGGGTGAAGTTCAGGTAACACTGAATGGAGGCCCGAACCCACGCACGTTGAAAAGTGCGGGGATGAGGTGTGGGTAGCGGAGAAATTCCAATCGAACCTGGAGATAGCTGGTTCTCCCCGAAATAGCTTTAGGGCTAGCCTTAAGTGTAAGAGTCTTGGAGGTAGAGCACTGATTGAACTAGGGGTCCTCATCGGATTACCGAATTCAGTCAAACTCCGAATGCCAATGACTTATCCTTAGGAGTCAGACTGCGAGTGATAAGATCCGTAGTCAAGAGGGAAACAGCCCAGATCGCCAGCTAAGGTCCCAAAGTGTGTATTAAGTGGAAAAGGATGTGGAGTTGCTTAGACAACTAGGATGTTGGCTTAGAAGCAGCCACCATTTAAAGAGTGCGTAATAGCTCACTAGTCGAGTGACTCTGCGCCGAAAATGTACCGGGGCTAAATACACCACCGAAGCTGCGAATTGATACCAATGGTATCAGTGGTAGGGGAGCGTTCTAAGTGCAGTGAAGTCAGACCGGAAGGACTGGTGGAGCGCTTAGAAGTGAGAATGCCGGTATGAGTAGCGAAAGACGGGTGAGAATCCCGTCCACCGAATGCCTAAGGTTTCCTGAGGAAGGCTCGTCCGCTCAGGGTTAGTCAGGACCTAAGCCGAGGCCGACAGGCGTAGGCGATGGACAACAGGTTGATATTCCTGTACCACCTCTTTATCGTTTGAGCAATGGAGGGACGCAGAAGGATAGAAGAAGCGTGCGATTGGTTGTGCACGTCCAAGCAGTTAGGCTGATAAGTAGGCAAATCCGCTTATCGTGAAGGCTGAGCTGTGATGGGGAAGCTCCTTATGGAGCGAAGTCTTTGATTCCCCGCTGCCAAGAAAAGCTTCTAGCGAGATAAAAGGTGCCTGTACCGCAAACCGACACAGGTAGGCGAGGAGAGAATCCTAAGGTGTGCGAGAGAACTCTGGTTAAGGAACTCGGCAAAATGACCCCGTAACTTCGGGAGAAGGGGTGCTTTCTTAACGGAAAGCCGCAGTGAATAGGCCCAAGCGACTGTTTAGCAAAAACACAGCTCTCTGCGAAGCCGTAAGGCGAAGTATAGGGGGTGACACCTGCCCGGTGCTGGAAGGTTAAGGAGAGGGGTTAGCGTAAGCGAAGCTCTGAACTGAAGCCCCAGTAAACGGCGGCCGTAACTATAACGGTCCTAAGGTAGCGAAATTCCTTGTCGGGTAAGTTCCGACCCGCACGAAAGGTGTAACGATTTGGGCACTGTCTCAACCAGAGACTCGGTGAAATTATAGTACCTGTGAAGATGCAGGTTACCCGCGACAGGACGGAAAGACCCCGTGGAGCTTTACTGTAGCCTGATATTGAATTTTGGTACAGTTTGTACAGGATAGGCGGGAGCCATTGAAACCGGAGCGCTAGCTTCGGTGGAGGCGCTGGTGGGATACCGCCCTGACTGTATTGAAATTCTAACCTACGGGTCTTATCGACCCGGGAGACAGTGTCAGGTGGGCAGTTTGACTGGGGCGGTCGCCTCCTAAAGTGTAACGGAGGCGCCCAAAGGTTCCCTCAGAATGGTTGGAAATCATTCGTAGAGTGCAAAGGCATAAGGGAGCTTGACTGCGAGACCTACAAGTCGAGCAGGGACGAAAGTCGGGCTTAGTGATCCGGTGGTTCCGCATGGAAGGGCCATCGCTCAACGGATAAAAGCTACCCCGGGGATAACAGGCTTATCTCCCCCAAGAGTCCACATCGACGGGGAGGTTTGGCACCTCGATGTCGGCTCATCGCATCCTGGGGCTGTAGTCGGTCCCAAGGGTTGGGCTGTTCGCCCATTAAAGCGGTACGCGAGCTGGGTTCAGAACGTCGTGAGACAGTTCGGTCCCTATCCGTCGTGGGCGTAGGAAATTTGAGAGGAGCTGTCCTTAGTACGAGAGGACCGGGATGGACGCACCGCTGGTGTACCAGTTGTTCTGCCAAGGGCATAGCTGGGTAGCTATGTGCGGAAGGGATAAGTGCTGAAAGCATCTAAGCATGAAGCCCCCCTCAAGATGAGATTTCCCATAGCGTAAGCTAGTAAGATCCCTGAAAGATGATCAGGTTGATAGGTTCGAGGTGGAAGCATGGTGACATGTGGAGCTGACGAATACTAATAGATCGAGGACTTAACCATATAATATGTAGCAAATGTTATCTAGTTTTGAAGGAATATGCCTTCATAGTTTGGTGATGATGGCAGAGAGGTCACACCCGTTCCCATACCGAACACGGAAGTTAAGCTCTCTAGCGCCGATGGTAGTTGGGACCTTGTCCCTGTGAGAGTAGGACGTCGCCAAGCAACTAAAACACGAGTCAAATGACTCGTGTTTTTTCGTGTTTTATTTTATAATCCATAGTAATAAAAAATGTGTTTAAAGTATTCATATTTTGTTTAAATACAAGGGAATGTGGCTAGGATAGTGAATAAGCAAAAGAGTTGCAAATTTTATTAATACGTATATAATTAAAGTCAAAGATAGTCAAAGTCAATAAAGGTGGCGGATAAATGAGAAATATATCTGATATCATTGAGCAATATCTAAAGCAAGTTATTGACTTAAGTAATAATAATGTGATTGAAATCAAGAGAAATGAGATTGCGGATCGATTCGAGTGCGTACCATCTCAAATCAATTATGTAATCAATACCCGTTTTACGTTAGAAAGAGGATTTGTAGTAGAAAGTAAACGTGGTGGAGGAGGTTACATTCGCATTATAAAAGTCAAACTGCATGATGATATAGACATTATTGATCAAATGCTTCATATGATTGATCATAGCGTTGCGCAAGGGAATGCAGAAAGTATGATTATACGTTTAATAGAAGAGGGAATCATAACAAATCGTGAAGCGAAACTGATGTTAAGTGTAATAGACCGTTCTGTATTATCAATGGATGTTCCTTCTCGAGATGAACTTAGGGCTCGAATATTATGCGCAATGTTAAGAACACTGAAATATAAATAAATATAACTTTTGTAAAAGATTGATAACTAAGATAAAGCAGTTAAATATTGTAGAAGTTTTGAAAAAGAACATGCACTTTTATTTAAATGGATTCAGGAAAGCGAACAATCTAGTAATGTATGAAAAGTACCATGAGATAGAGCGTTCCTGTTGTAAAGGTGGGATAGTGATGACTTGTCAAAACTGTAACATAAGACCAGCAACTTTACATTATACAAAAGTAATTAACGAGAAGAAGGCGGAAGTTCATCTTTGTGAGCAATGTGCAGAGCAAAGTGGCTATACGTCTTTCTTTCAATCATCGCAGTCTAACTTTTCATTTCATGATTTATTTGCTGGTTTATTACACGGTGAATCAACAATGTTTGAAGAAGGAAAAAATGGATTTTCAAATGCAGATATAGTAAGGTGTCCAGATTGTAAGATGACATATGAACAATTTACAAAAGTCGGACGTTTTGGCTGTTCTTCTTGTTACGATACATTTAAGGAGCATTTAAAGCCATTATTAAAACGCCTTCACGGTGGGCATACAGAAAATTGTGGAAAAATTCCGGAACGTATAGAAGGAAATATCCACTTAAAGAAAGAATTAGATGAACTAAAACTTATTCTGAAACAATACGTACAGAAAGAGGAATTTGAGAAAGCTGCAGAGGTAAGGGATAAAATCCGAGGTCTTGAAATACAGCTTAGTGAGCATAGGGAGGGGGAATAATTCTATGTCACTGGACAAAATTATGAACGAAGCAATTAGTCCATGGATGAAGGGGGATGGCCCTGATTCTGATATTGTTTTAAGTAGTCGAATTCGTTTGGCTCGTAATTTTAAACAATATCAATTTTCCACTATGCAAAACGAAGAAGAAGCTAAACAGATTCATGAATTATTCAAAAAGAAATTTATAAATAAAGCAGTAGGGTCCTTTGGGGAGTTTGGACTATTAAAGATGAATGAATTAACCCCTCTTCAAAGGAGAGTTTTAGTCGAAAAGCATTTAATTAGTCCAAATCTTGCAGGGACAGAATATGGAGCATGTCTACTATCAGAAAGTGAACATATTAGTGTTATGCTTAATGAAGAAGACCATATTCGGATTCAGTGCCTATTTTCAGGATTACAGTTATCAGAGGCGCTTCAAAGCGCCAATCAAATAGATAATTGGATTGAGAAAGAAGTTGAATACGCTTTTGATGAGTCACTTGGATATATTACAAGTTGTCCTACTAATGTTGGCACAGGGTTAAGAGCTTCTGTGATGATTCATTTACCGGGACTGGTTTTAACAAAAAGAATTAGCCGTATTATACAAGTAATTCAAAAATTAGGGTTAGTAGTAAGAGGAATATACGGTGAAGGTAGCGAAGCGTTAGGTAATATATTTCAAGTTTCAAATCAAATGACGCTAGGAAAGTCTGAAGAAGATATTATTGCAGATTTAAAGAGTGTCATTCAACAAATTATACAGCAAGAAAAAATAGCTAGAGAATTAATTGTACAAAATTCAAGTATTGAACTTGAAGATAAGGTTTATCGTTCTTACGGCATACTAGCAAACAGTCGTTTAATTCAATCTGCAGAAGCAGCCAATTGCTTATCGGATGTACGACTTGGTATTGATCTAGGATATATAAAAGGTATATCGAGAAATATTTTGACTGAGCTAATGGTTCTTACGCAACCAGGTATTTTACAACAATACGCAGGTGGACCTTTAGGGCCAGAAGAAAGAGATTATCGAAGAGCAACCTTAATCCGTGAGCGATTACGTATTGAAAAAAACTAAGCGCAAGTAGGAGGCGATTTCTATGATGTTTGGAAGATTTACAGAAAGAGCACAGAAAGTATTAGCTTTATCTCAAGAGGAAGCAATTCGTATTGGGCATAATAATATTGGAACAGAACATATTTTACTTGGGCTTGTACGCGAAGGTGAAGGAATTGCAGCAAAAGCATTAATTGCTCTTGGATTAAGTCCAGAGAAAGTTCAAAAAGAAGTAGAAGCGTTAATTGGGCGTGGAACAGAAGCTTCTCAAACTGTACATTATACACCTCGTGCTAAAAAGGTTATTGAATTATCTATGGATGAAGCGCGTAAGCTAGGCCATTCTTACGTTGGAACAGAACACATTTTACTCGGTTTAATCCGTGAAGGTGAAGGTGTAGCCGCACGTGTTTTAAATAATTTAGGTGTAAGTCTAAATAAAGCAAGACAACAAGTTTTACAACTTCTTGGAAGTAATGAAGCTAGTTCAGGTCATCAAGGTGGTTCAGCATCAAATGCAAATACACCGACACTTGACAGTTTAGCAAGGGACTTAACAGTTGTTGCGCGTGAAAATCGCTTAGACCCTGTTATTGGACGTGGTAAAGAAATTCAACGTGTAATTGAGGTATTAAGCCGTAGAACGAAAAACAACCCAGTATTAATTGGTGAGCCTGGTGTAGGTAAAACGGCAATTGCAGAAGGATTAGCACAGCAAATTGTAAATAATGAAGTTCCTGAAACTTTAAGAGATAAGCGTGTTATGACACTAGATATGGGTACAGTGGTAGCTGGAACGAAATATCGCGGTGAATTTGAAGATCGTTTAAAGAAAGTGATGGATGAAATTCGCCAAGCAGGCAATATTATTCTATTTATTGATGAGCTTCATACATTAATTGGTGCAGGTGGAGCAGAAGGTGCAATCGATGCATCGAATATTTTAAAACCATCTTTAGCACGAGGAGAGTTACAATGTATTGGGGCAACAACTTTAGATGAGTATCGTAAATATATTGAAAAAGACGCGGCTTTAGAAAGACGTTTTCAACCAATTCATGTTGATGAGCCAAGTTTAGAAGAATCGATTCAAATCTTGAAAGGTTTACGTGATCGTTATGAGGCGCATCACCGTGTATCTATTACAGATGACGCTATTGATGCAGCTGTAAAACTTTCAGATCGTTATATTACAGATCGCTTTTTACCAGATAAAGCAATTGATTTAATTGATGAAGCTGCTTCAAAAGTTCGCTTACGTTCTTATACAACACCACCAAACTTAAAAGAGCTTGAAGTGAAGCTTGAGGAGATTCGAAAAGAAAAAGATGCAGCTGTACAAAGTCAAGAATTTGAAAAGGCTGCATCCTTACGTGATATGGAGCAACGCTTACGTGAGAAGTTAGAAGATACAAAACGTCAATGGAAAGAGCAACAAGGAAAAGAAAATTCAGAGGTTACGGTAGAAGATATTGCAAATGTCGTTTCTACATGGACGCGTATCCCAGTTTCTAAACTTGCACAAACAGAGACTGATAAATTATTAAATTTAGAATCCATTCTCCATGATCGTTTGATTGGTCAAGATGAAGCAGTAGTAGCTGTAGCAAAAGCTGTTCGTCGTGCAAGAGCAGGATTAAAAGATCCGAAGCGCCCAATTGGTTCATTTATTTTCTTAGGGCCAACAGGTGTAGGTAAAACAGAACTTGCAAGAGCACTAGCAGAATCTATGTTCGGTGATGAAGATGCAATGATTCGCATCGATATGTCAGAATACATGGAGAAGCATTCTACTTCCCGTTTAGTTGGTTCTCCTCCAGGATATGTTGGATATGAAGAAGGTGGACAATTAACAGAGAAAGTTCGTCGCAAGCCATATTCAGTTGTCTTATTAGATGAGGTAGAGAAAGCTCATCCGGATGTGTTTAATATTTTACTACAAGTATTAGAAGATGGTCGTTTAACAGATTCTAAAGGACGTACAGTTGATTTCCGTAATACGATTGTTATTATGACGTCTAACGTTGGTGCCGAGGCGTTAAAACGTAACAAACATCTTGGATTTAATGTACAAGATGAAAGCCGTGATTATTCGGATATGAAAGGTAAAGTAATGGATGAGCTGAAAAAGGCATTTCGTCCAGAATTCTTAAACCGTATTGATGAAATTATCGTATTCCATATGCTTGAGAAAAAACATATTCAAGAGATTGTAACTCTTATGGTAAATCAGTTAGTTAATCGCTTAAAAGAACAAGAAATCGAATTGCACTTAACGGAAGGGGCAATTTCAGCTATTGCAGATAAAGGATTTGATCGTGAGTATGGCGCTCGTCCACTTCGCAGAGCAATTCAGAAACATGTAGAAGATAGACTATCAGAAGAACTTTTAAAAGGTGCTATTGAGAAAGGACAAAAAGTTATCTTTGATGTAGAAGGAGAATCATTTGTCATTCATAGTGCGGAAAAGGTAAAATAAGTATAGACAAACAAAGAGGGCTACGCGATAGCCCTCTTTCTTGTACGAGAAGGATAAACGTTTATAGACGAAAGTGAAGTGAACTATAAAAAGGTATGGCTAAAAAGAAAACGAAATTTATATGTCAAGAATGTGGTTATCAGTCACCAAAATATATGGGTAAATGTCCTGGATGTGGTCAATGGAATACACTTGTTGAAGAAATGGAGCCAGTTGTATCATCTAGGCGCCTTAATTACGCGAATGCAATTCAAACGGAAGTAACAAAACCAAGACGTCTTACCGAAGTAGAAACAAAGTCTGAGGCACGTATTGAAACGGAATTTCAAGAGTTTAATCGTGTGCTTGGTGGTGGAATTGTAGATGGGTCCTTAGTGCTTATTGGTGGAGACCCTGGGATTGGAAAATCAACATTACTATTACAGATTTCATCACAATTAGCAGATTCTTCATATGATGTATTATACATATCGGGTGAGGAGTCGGCAAAGCAGATTAAACTTCGTGCAGATCGTTTGCATGTAAAGGGTAGCAATCTATTTGTTGTAGCAGAGACAGACCTGCAGCGTATTGCAGCACATATTGAAGAGATGAATCCAGCTTTTGTTGTTATTGATTCTATTCAAACGATACATTTACCTGAAGTGACGTCAGCACCAGGAAGTGTGGCACAAGTACGTGAATGTACAGCGGAATTAATGAAACTTGCAAAAACAAAAGGAATCCCTATTTTCATTGTCGGGCATGTGACAAAAGAAGGAGCAATTGCAGGACCTCGTATGTTAGAACATATGGTCGATGCAGTTCTTTACTTTGAAGGAGATCGACACCATACGTATCGTATTTTACGGGCTGTGAAGAACCGTTTTGGTTCCACGAATGAAATGGGTATCTTTGAAATGAAAGAGCTTGGTCTTGCGGAAGTTTTAAATCCTTCTGAAATCTTCCTTGAGGAAAGGCCGGTTGGTGTTGCAGGATCAACAGTAGTTGCTTCAATGGAAGGAACAAGACCGGTTTTAGTAGAAATACAAGCATTAATCTCCCCTACTAGTTTTGGAAATCCTCGAAGAATGGCGACGGGAATTGATCATAACCGTGTTTCGCTTATTATGGCAGTATTAGAAAAAAGAACAGGTTTACTATTGCAAAATCAAGATGCATATTTAAAAGTAGCTGGTGGTTTGAAATTAGACGAACCGGCAATTGATTTAGCAGTGGCTTTAAGTATAGCCTCAAGTTTTAGGGATAAATCTACGGCACCAACTGATGCAGTAATAGGAGAAGTAGGATTAACTGGAGAAATAAGAAGAGTATCAAGAATCGAACAACGTGTACAAGAAGCGGCTAAATTAGGATTTCAACGTGTTATTATTCCTAGAAAAAACTTAGGAGGATGGACAATTCCGGATGGGATTGAGGTTGTAGGTGTTTCTAATTTAGGAGAAGCGCTTCGTTTGACATTAGGAGGCTAGGCTATGGAAGAAAATAAGCAACGTGTCAAAAGTATGATTAATATTTTACAGCTCGTGGCCCCAGGAACACCACTGCGTGAAGGGATAGATAATGTACTTCGCGCACAAACAGGGGGGCTAATTGTTCTTGGATATAATGAGCAGATTAAAAGTATTGTGGATGGTGGTTTTCACATTAATTGTGCATTCTCTCCTGCTAGTTTATATGAATTAGCAAAAATGGACGGGGCACTTATTTTAAATGAAACGGGAAGTAAAATTTTAATAGCGAATGCACAGTTAGTTCCAGAGGCATCTATTGATTCTATTGAAACCGGTATGCGTCACCGAACAGCAGAACGTGTAGCGAAGCAGACGGGCAGCCTTGTTGTGGCCATTTCACAAAGACGTAACGTAATTACGCTATATCAAGGGAACTTACGTTATACACTAAAAGATATAGGGGTTATTTTAACAAAGGCAAACCAAGCTATTCAAACGTTAGAAAAATATAAGGCTGTATGGAATGATGGTATTACGAATTTGGGCATTCTAGAATTTGAAGAGGTCGTTACAATGTCTGAGGTAGTTCACGTTTTACATAGTGTTGAAATGGTACTGCGTATTAAAAATGAAATATTGAGCTATATTCATGAGCTAGGAACAGAAGGTAGGTTAATTCGTTTACAGCTTACAGAATTACTAGCTGATTTAGAAGCAGAGGCAGCATTGTTAATTAAAGATTACCATCAGGAGAAAACACAAGACCATCATCAAATTTTGAAAAAGTTACAGGACCTTGCAAATACACAACTTTTAGAGGATAGTGATTTAGTTAAATTACTTGGTTACCCAGGGCAAACCAGTTTAGAAGAAAGTGTGACGCCAAGGGGATATCGAATTACAAGCAAAATCTCTCGTGTTCCGCCACTTATCATTGAAAATTTAATTAATCGATTCAAAACGTTGCAAGGAGTTTGTCGCGCGACTATTCATGAATTGGATGATGTGGAAGGAATTGGGGAAGTAAGGGCGAAGAAAATACGAGAAGGCCTAAAAAGAATTCAAGAGCATCTATATATGAGTAGACACAATTAAGAATATTACATTGATTCCATAATATAACGACACTAGAACATTTTTGGTATATGATATGATATATTGGTAAATAAAACTATTTATAAAAAAACACGTCCGCTTTTGCATTCGGCGTTTTGATTAGCGAAACAATGGTTAATAATGAGTAGGAGGTGGTTGGATGTTAAAACGGATCGTACAGCTCTTCTTTCTAGTGATCGGGGGAGCGTTAGGGATTTACTTAATCCCAAAAGTTATTAATGTATTAGACATCGGTGCTGTTCCTTTATTGGAAGGATCGTATGTTCGTGCGATTATTGGTGCAATTATTTTATTTTTAACAACATTTTGGCTTGTAGATTATATTGTTCAACTTATTAAGCATATTGAAGAGGCTCTTGTAAAGGCGCCTGTAGCAGATGTTTTATTTGGTACATTAGGATTGATCTCTGGTCTTATTGTTGCATATTTAATTTTAATACCGATTCGTGAATTTACAATTCCGGTTATTAGTACGGTATTGCAAGTGTTCTTCACTCTTTTACTTGGATATTTAGGATTCCAAGTAGGATTTAAAAAGAGGAATGAATTGCTAGGATTATTTACATTACCCCAACGCGGAGGTAAGAAGAAAAATAATAGCGAGAACGAAGAGGCAGAAGCAGAAAAATCTACGACTCATTGGAAAATTCTCGATACGAGTGTAATTATCGATGGACGTATTGCTGACATTTGCCAAACGAAGTTTTTGGAAGGAACAATTGTGATTCCACAATTCGTATTAGAAGAGCTTCAGCATATTGCCGATTCTTCCGATGCTTTAAAGCGTAATCGTGGTCGCAGAGGACTAGACATTTTAAATCGTATTCAAAAAGAGATGCCGATTCCGGTAGAAATTTATGAAGGCGATTTCGAGGATATCCAAGAGGTGGATAGCAAACTTGTAAAGTTAGCAAAAATCACCGGTGGAACTGTAGTAACGAATGATTTTAACTTAAATAAAGTTTCTGAATTACAAGGAGTAACAGTGTTAAACATTAATGATTTAGCTAATGCAATTAAACCAGTTGTACTCCCTGGCGAAGAATTAAATGTTTATGTTGTGAAAGATGGTAAAGAGCAAAACCAAGGTGTTGCGTACTTAGATGATGGTACGATGATTGTAGTAGAAGATGGTAGAGAGTATGTAGGTTCGCAACTTAATGTACTGGTTACTAGCGTATTACAAACATCAGCTGGTCGTATGATTTTCGCAAAACGTAAATTATTAGAAAAAGCATTATAGGTAGAGGATTATTAATATGTATACATTAATTATTCCGGCAGCCGGCCAAGGAAAGCGGATGGGTGCTGGCAAAAATAAGTTGTTCTTACTTATAAATGAAGTACCGATTATCGTTCATACATTACGTGCTTTTGAAAGAGATAAAGCGTGCAACAGTATTGTTATGGCAATTAACGAAGAGGAACGCCCGTATTTTGAAGAATTAATGCAGAAGTATCCGATTGAAAAACAGGTACAATTTATTCAGGGTGGAGCCGAAAGACAAGATAGTGTATATAACGCGATTCAGCATGCGAGTGATGTTGAATACGTTCTTGTACATGACGGAGCGCGCCCATTCGTAACGAATAAAGTGATTCAAGATGTATTAACAGCAGCAGAAAAATATGGAGCTTCCATTTGTGCAGTGCCAGTAAAGGATACAGTTAAGAAGGTAGAGCAAGGTGTTGTTGTCGAAACGGTAGAACGATCTCAGCTTAAGGCTGTACAAACACCGCAAGGGTTCTCTGTTTCTCTTTTGCTAGAAGCTCATAGAAGTGCAAAACAGAGCTGTTTTCTTGGTACAGATGATGCAAGTCTCGTGGAACGTATTGGAAAGCAAGTAGGTGTAGTAGAAGGGAGTTACTATAATATTAAAGTGACGACTCCAGAGGATTTACTAATTGCTGAAAGTTTCCTTCATGTTCTGAAAAAATAGCCGTGATGGTGTATAACAAAGGAAAGCTCGGCAATGGCCGGGCTTTTCTTTGTAAGGATATCGATATAATATAGAGTCATAAAGCTCAGTGGTTTAGCTCAAGGAGGATGTAAAGAATGTTTCGAATTGGACAAGGTTTTGACGTGCATGAATTTGCAGAAGGTAGACCGTTAATTATTGGCGGAATTACAATTCCACACGAGAAAGGATTAATCGGCCATTCAGATGCAGATGTATTGTTACATACGATTGCTGATGCATGTTTAGGTGCTATTGCAGCAGGAGATATCGGAAAGCATTTTCCTGATACAGACCCAGCTTTTAAAGATGCAGATTCAGCTGTATTGTTGCAAAAAGTTTGGGAATTTGTGCGTGAACAAGGTTACGAGTTAGGGAATTTAGATTGTACAATTATTGCTCAAAAGCCAAAAATGGCACCGCATATTGAAAGTATGCGTAAACGTATTAGTGAACTGTTAGAAACGTCTATAGATAACATTAATGTAAAGGCAACTACAACAGAAAAATTAGGATTTACAGGTAGGGAAGAAGGAATTGCTTCTCAAGCAGTGGTATTATTACAGAAAAAATAATGGTTTTTAATTCGTAAGATGGATAATCACATTTTTTTGTTGTACAATTATAGAATGTGTAGACATTAAGAATGGAAGGTGTACCAATTATGGAAAAGCAAGTGAGAGTGCGCTATGCGCCAAGTCCAACAGGACACTTACATATCGGAAATGCGCGTACGGCATTATTTAATTATTTATTTGCTCGTCATTTAGATGGCAAGTTTATTATTCGTATTGAAGATACTGATGTAAAACGTAACGTGGCTGGTGGAGAAGAAAGCCAATTAAAATACTTAAAATGGCTCGGTATGGACTGGGATGAAGGTGTTGATGTTGGCGGTGAATTTGGACCATATCGTCAAACAGAGCGTTTAGATATTTATAAAAAATTATATCTAGATTTATTAGAGCGTGGTTTAGCTTACAAATGTTATATGACAGAAGAAGAGCTAGAAGCAGAGCGTGAAGGACAAATTTCTCGTGGTGAAACACCTCGTTATGCAGGTAACCACCGTGATTTAACTGAAGAACAAATGAAAGAATTTGAAGCTGAGGGACGTATTCCGAGTATTCGTTTCCGTGTACCAGCTAATCGTGATTACACATTCAAAGACATCGTAAAAGACGAAGTTGCATTCCATTCAAATGATTTTGGTGATTTTGTTATCGTGAAAAAAGATGGAATCCCAACTTATAACTTTGCGGTAGCAGTAGATGATCACTTAATGGAGATTACACATGTACTTCGTGGTGATGATCATATTTCAAACACGCCAAAACAAATGATGATTTATGAAGCTTTCGGTTGGGATATCCCACAATTCGGTCATATGACTTTAATTGTAAATGAAAGTCGTAAAAAATTAAGCAAGCGTGATGAATCTATTATTCAATTTATTGAGCAATATAAAGAGCTTGGATATCTTCCAGAAGCAATCTTTAACTTTATTGCGCTATTAGGTTGGTCACCAGTAGGTGAAGAAGAAATCTTCTCTAAAGATGAGTTTATCAAAATGTTTGATGCAGCTCGTTTATCAAAATCACCTGCATTATTTGATTCTCAAAAACTAAAATGGATGAACAACCAGTATATGAAAAAGCAAGATTTAGATACGGTTGTAGAGTTAAGTTTACCGCATTTAGTGAAAGCTGGACGTGTGGAAACTTTAAGTGAACAAGATCAAGATTGGATCCGTGGTGTAATTGCTTTATACCATGAACAAATGAGTTTTGGAGCTGAAATTGTAGAGCTTTCTGAAATGTTCTTCAAAGATCATGTTGATTATGAAGAAGAAGGACAAGAAGTATTAAAAGGTGAACAAGTACCAGAAGTACTTCGTGCATTTGCTGGTCAAGTAGAAGCACTAGAAGCGATGGAACCAGCAGCAATTAAGGCGGCTATTAAAGCAGTTCAAAAGGAAACAGGTCATAAAGGTAAAAACTTATTTATGCCAATCCGTGTTGCAACTACTGGTCAAACACATGGTCCAGAGCTTCCGAATGCTATTGCACTTCTTGGAAAAGAAAAAGTTTTAAATCGTCTTCAAAAAGTAATTGGTTAACATTTTCTAGGTTTAGAAATATAATAAGTATACTTAAAACCTAATAAGGAAAAGCGACGAGAAGGAGAAGTAGAAAATCAGGCTTTTTACAGAGAGAACCACCTTTAGGCTGGAAGTGGTTTATAAGCGGATTTTTGAAATGCCCCTTCGAGTCTTCTGCTGAACAGTAAATTGTTTTGCGAAACGTCTTAGGGCGTAAAGTAAGCAGAAGCGGTGTACACCGTTATCAGAGATGAGTTTGAGGCTTTTTTAGCCTAAACAGAGTGGAACCGCGCTTATAAGGCGTCTCTGTCAATATGACAGAGGCGTCTTTTTTTATACCGTAAAACTGGGTATGAGTATAAATTTTATCTACGTGTATAAAGATTTAGGGAGATAAGTAGGGAGTTAGTTCATTCGAAAAAGCAGCCCATAAAGGGGAGGGAACGTCGATGTTTAAGAGGCTTCGGGAAGATATTGAAGTCGTTTTTGAACAGGATCCAGCGGCAAGAAGTTATTTCGAAGTCATTTTGACTTACTCTGGATTACATGCAGTTTGGGCCCATCGAATTGCACATGCTTTTTATAAAAAAAATTTCTTCTTTATTGCACGTTGGATCTCACAAGTTAGTCGTTTCTTTACTGGCATTGAGATTCATCCAGGAGCAACAATTGGTCGTCGTTTTTTCATAGACCATGGAATGGGGGTTGTAATTGGAGAAACGTGCGAAATTGGTGATAATGTAACGATCTATCAAGGGGTTACATTAGGTGGTACGGGTAAAGAAAAGGGAAAGAGGCACCCTACAATTCAGGATAATGTATTAATTGCAACAGGTGCTAAAGTACTAGGTTCTATTACAGTTGGAGAGAATTCTAAAATTGGAGCAGGTTCTGTCGTATTAAAAGAAGTCCCTGCACATTCTACAGTTGTAGGTATACCTGGCCGAGTCGTTATTCAAAATGGAGTAAAAATCGGTCAAGAATTAAATCATTCTGACCTTCCAGACCCAATTTTTGATAAGTTAAAGGTCATGGAAGTAGAACTTGATAAATTGAAAAAACAACTTGAAGTAAAGGTAGAAAGGAAGGATAAAAATGACTATTCACATTTATAATACGTTAACACGTCAAAAGGAAGAGTTTACTCCATTAGAAGAAAATAAGGTAAAGATGTATGTGTGTGGACCTACAGTTTATAACTATATTCACATTGGGAATGCAAGACCACCTATGGTATTTGATACGGTACGCCGTTATTTAGAATATAAAGGATATGATGTGCAGTATGTATCCAACTTTACTGACGTAGATGATAAATTAATTAAAGCAGCAAATGAATTAGGTGAAGATGTGCCGACAATTGCTGACCGTTTCGTTGAAGCGTACTTTGAGGATGTAACGGCACTAGGTTGCAAACACGCAACAGTTCATCCGCGTGTAACGGAAAATATGGATATCATTATTGAATTTATTCAAGAACTTGTGAATAAAGGATATGCATATGAATCAGAAGGTGATGTGTACTTTAGAACGAAGGAATTCGAAGGATATGGTAAATTATCGCATCAACCAATCGCAGACTTACGTCACGGTGCGCGTATTGAAGTAGGAGAAAAGAAACAAGACCCTCTTGATTTTGCTTTATGGAAAGATGCTAAAGAAGGAGAAATCTTCTGGGAAAGCCCTTGGGGGAAAGGTCGTCCAGGCTGGCATATTGAATGCTCGGCAATGGCACGTAAATACTTAGGAGATACAATCGATATTCATGCTGGTGGTCAAGACTTAGCATTTCCTCATCATGAGAATGAAATTGCGCAGTCTGAGGCATTAACTGGAAAAACATTTGCACGTTACTGGATGCACAATGGATATATTAATATTAATAATGAGAAGATGTCTAAGTCATTGGGGAACTTTATTTTAGTTCACGATATCATTAAGCAATATAATCCGCAGTTAATTAGATTCTTTATGCTATCGGTACATTACCGTCATCCAATTAATTTCAGTGAAGAGTTATTACAAAGCACAAATAACGGACTGGAAAGAATTAAGACGGCTTACGGTAACTTAAAACACCGTATGGAAAGTAGTACTGATTTAACAGACCATAATGAGAAATGGCTAGCGGAACTGGAAAAATTCCAGACTGCATTTGAAGAAGCGATGAATGATGACTTCAACACTGCTAATGCAATCACTGAGTTATATAATGTGGCAAATCATGCGAATCAATATTTACTGGAAGAACATACGTCTACAGTGGTAATTGAAGCATACGTAAAACAACTTGAAACATTATTTGATATTTTAGGGTTAGAATTAGCGCAAGAAGAGTTGCTTGATGAAGAAATTGAGGCACTTATTCAAAAACGCATTGAAGCTCGTAAAAATCGTGATTTTGCATTATCAGATCAAATTCGCGATGACTTAAAAGACCGTAATATTATTTTAGAAGATACCGCTCAAGGTACAAGATGGAAAAGAGGATAAGAATGATTGATGCAAAGCAATTAAACAGCTTAGCGTTAGCATACATGGGTGATGCGGTATATGAACAATATATCCGCTATCACCTACTTCAAAAAGGGAAAGTTCGCCCTAATCAATTACATCGATTAGGGACGAGCTTTGTTTCAGCAAAAGCACAGGCGAAAGTTGTTTATCATTTATTAGAGACGACGTTTTTGACAGAGGAAGAAGAGGCGGTATTAAGAAGAGGACGTAATGCAAATTCAGGTACAGTTCCAAAAAATACGGATGTACAAACATATCGACATAGTACAGCCTTTGAAGCGCTAATTGGTTATCATCATTTATTAAATAACCGTGAAAGATTAGACGAAATTGTATATAAGGCAATTGCAGTTTTAGAAGAAAAGGAAGGGGGCACATCATCATGAGTAGTGAATATATTATCGGACGTAACCCTGTAATTGAGGCGTTACGATCAGGGAGAGATATAAATAAAATTTGGATCGCAGAAGGTGCTGCCAAAGGACAAGTACAGATTGTACTAGCGTTAGCGAAAGAAAATAAGGTTATTTTACAACATGCACCAAAGAAAAAGTTAGATCAATTAGTTGAGGGTAATCATCAAGGTGTAATTGCTCAAGTAGCTGCATATCAGTATGCGGAGTTAGAAGAGTTATTCAAAGTGGCAGAAAAACGTAATGAAGATCCATTCTTCTTAATTTTAGATGAGATTGAAGATCCGCATAACCTAGGTTCTATTATGCGTACTGCTGATGCGACAGGAGCTCATGGAATTATTATTCCAAAGAGAAGGGCTGTAGGGCTTACAGCGTCAGTTGCGAAAGCATCAACAGGAGCGATTGAATACATTCCTGTTGCGCGCGTAACGAACTTATCCCGTACAATTGATGAATTAAAAGAACGTGGACTTTGGATTGCTGGTACAGATGCCAAAGGGAAAACGGATTACCGTAATTTAGATGGTAAAATGCCAATTGGGTTAGTAATTGGTAGTGAAGGAAAAGGTATGAGTCGTATTATTGGTGAAAAGTGTGATTTCCTAATCACTCTACCGATGGTTGGTAAAGTTACATCCTTAAATGCTTCCGTAGCCGCAAGTTTGTTAATGTATGAGGTATATCGTAAACGTCACGAAATTGGTAAATAAAAGATGAACGATATTTTAATCGTTGACGGTTACAACATTATCGGAGCTTGGGGAGATTTGAAGAAACTGCGGGATGTAGATTTACAATCATCAAGAGATGCACTTATTGATAAGATGGCGGATTATCAAGGTTATACAGGTACAAAAGTGATGATAGTCTTTGATGCCTATACAGTACATGGTATTGAAAAAAAGATGAAACAATCTCGTGTGGAAGTAATATTCACACGAAAGAATCAAACTGCAGACGAAAAGATAGAGCAACTTGCGATAGAGCTTAGAAATATAAATACACGAATATATGTTGCGACTTCTGATTACACGGAACAATGGGTTATATTTGCGCAAGGTGCCCTTCGGAAATCTGCGCGTGAATTAGAGTTGGAAGTACAGGCAATGGAGCAACAAGTAAGAAGGCGTACAAAAGACACGAAAGAACAGCAACCCGCCATGCGAAAGATATTTAGTAAAGATATTACAGAAAAATTAGAAAAATTAAGAAGAGGAGAGCGTTGAAGCATTGACGCTCTTTGTCTTTTTACTGTATAATATTGCTAAATAAATAGCGGTCGGAGGGATCAAGGTGGAAGCAGGCTTCGTAAGTGTAGGCGACGTTACATTTCGTGATTTAGAGGATGAGGCAATCGTTGAGTTAGTTCGAAAAGGTAATACTGACGCTCTAGAATATTTAATTCACAAATATAAGAACTTTGTTCGCGCGAAATCAAGATCTTACTTTTTAGTGGGTGCCGATCGAGAAGATATTGTTCAAGAAGGTATGATAGGATTGTTTAAAGCAATTCGTGATTATAAAGAGGACAAGCTGTCTTCATTCAAAGCATTTGCTGAACTGTGTATCACTCGACAAATTATTACCGCTATTAAAACGGCAACAAGACAAAAACATATTCCCTTAAATTCGTATGTGTCTTTAGATAAGCCGATTTACGATGAGGAATCTGATCGAACATTATTGGATGTCATTTCTGAAGCGAAGGTAACTGATCCTGAAGAGATGATTATTAGCCAAGAAGAATATACAGACATAGAATCAAAAATATCAGAATTATTAAGCGATTTAGAAAGAAAAGTACTTTCTTTATATCTAGATGGGCGTTCTTATCAAGAGATTTCAGAACAGTTAAACAGACATGTGAAATCTATTGATAACGCTTTACAGCGGGTGAAGAGGAAATTGGAACGATATATGGAAATGCGAGAAAGTACAACTTTAAATTCATAACAAATAACAAGTGCAACAGGTGTAAAATAAATCACCTGTTTTCTTTTGTAGACAGTACAAAATGCATGTCATTGACATTGTCTTTTATTGTATGATACATTTTTAGGGACATAATGTTACAAGGTTGGTGTAACTAATGAGGAAAAAAGTTGTACTCTCATGTGAAGAGTGTAAAAATCGAAACTACTCTACTATGAAAGATACGAGCTCAATAGAGCGACTTGAAATAAAAAAGTTTTGTAAAACATGCAATCAGCATACAGTTCACAAGGAAACGAAATAAATAATTGAAATAATACACTGGAGGTCCCGCAGATGCGTTTAACGAACTTTTTCGGCGATGTAGGTCGCGAAATGAAAAAAGTAAGTTGGCCTAAAAAAGATGAATTACTCCGCTCAACAGCGACTGTTGTTGCTACAGTTGTGTTCTTTGCGATTTTCTTCGCAGTAGTTGATATGGGCATTTCTTCTTTAATTCGGTTAATTCTTGGTTAATTCTTGAATAAGAAGCACTTATCCATGATATAATGTTATTTATAAGAACTGTGTAAAAGCCCGGTGAACGGGTTTTTTCATTTGCGCAAAAAAATGTACGTCAGGGAGGGAAGGACGCTCGTCCTAAATGAATGGAAAAAAGTTGGTATGTTGTCCATACTTATTCTGGATATGAAAATAAAGTAAAAGCAAACCTAGAGAAGCGTGTAGAATCAATGGGTATGCAAGATAAAATTTTCCGTGTTGTTGTCCCGGAAGAAGTAGAAGTAGAAATGAAAAACGGAAAAGAAAAATTAATGAAAAGAAAAGTGTTCCCAGGTTATGTATTAGTAGAATTAATCATGACTGATGATTCTTGGTATGTTGTACGTAACACGCCGGGTGTAACTGGGTTCGTTGGTTCTTCTGGTTCTGGATCTAAACCATCACCTCTATTAGAAGAGGAAGTTGTTACCATTATGAAACATATGGGAATGGACAACGAAGTGGTTGATTTCGACTTTGAACTTCATGAGACAGTACGTGTAAATGAGGGGCCATTCGCAGATTATACAGGTGCTATTGAAGAAATTGATGTGGAGAAGAAAAAGGTTAGCGTACTTGTGGACATGTTTGGTCGCGAGACTCCAGTTGAACTTGACTTCCATCAAATTGAAAAATTATAAAATGAAACTTGAAATGAATTGTAAAAAGTGATAATATCTTTTAAGTCAGTACGTCTTCGTTATCGGAGACGTTTTTTGAAAGATTTTATCCTTACAGATAAAATATGACGTGGGAGGGCAAATCACTGTCCAATTGACCACATCACGGACTTAAGGAGGTGTGTCTCGTGGCTAAAAAGGTAATTAAAATGGTAAAGCTTCAAATTCCTGCAGGTAAAGCTAACCCAGCTCCACCAGTTGGTCCAGCATTAGGACAAGCAGGTGTTAACATCATGGGCTTCTGTAAAGAGTTTAACGCTCGTACAGCAGATCAAGCTGGTCTTATCATCCCTGTTGAAATTACGGTATTTGAGGACCGTTCATTCACTTTCATTACTAAAACTCCTCCTGCTGCTGTTCTTCTTAAGAAAGTAGCTGGTATTGAGTCTGGTTCTGGTGAACCAAACCGTAATAAAGTGGCAACTGTTAAGCGTGATAAAGTACGCGAAATCGCTGAAACTAAAATGCCTGACCTAAACGCTGCTAGCGTAGAAGCTGCAATGCGTATGGTTGAAGGTACTGCACGCAGTATGGGCATCGTTATCGAAGACTAATTCGATTTCTTTTTAAAAAAGGTTGCGGGTCTGGAATTCCAATTCGCAACCTTTATTATCGTAAATGATTATTGTTTTTAAATAAATGGATGGCGCTCATCCTCAGGTTATACCTGAAAACAGGCGTAAACGTGGGAGGTTATTCCGCTAAAACCACATTCGAGGAGGAAATAAAAATGGCTAAAAGAGGTAAAAAGTACGTAGAAGCTGCAAAGCTTGTTGATCGTGCATCTGCTTACTCTGCAACAGAAGCAGTAGAATTAGTAAAGAAAACAAACACAGCTAAATTTGATGCAACTGTAGAAGCTGCATTCCGTTTAGGTGTTGACCCTAAGAAAGCTGACCAACAAATCCGTGGTGCAGTTGTTCTTCCACACGGTACTGGTAAAGTACAACGTGTATTAGTGTTCGCTAAAGGTGAAAAAGCTAAAGAAGCTGAAGCTGCTGGCGCTGACTTCGTAGGCGATACTGATTACATCGGTAAAATCCAACAAGGTTGGTTCGATTTCGATGTAGTAGTAGCAACTCCTGACATGATGGGTGAAGTTGGTAAACTTGGTCGCGTATTAGGACCTAAAGGTTTAATGCCAAACCCTAAAACTGGAACAGTTACTTTCGATGTAACTAAAGCTGTTAACGAAATCAAAGCTGGTAAAGTTGAATACCGCGTTGATAAAGCTGGTAACATCCACGTTCCAATCGGTAAAGTATCTTTCGAAGATGCTAAATTAGTAGAAAACTTCAAAACAATCGCTGACACTTTATTAAAAGTTAAGCCATCTGCTGCAAAAGGTACTTACATGAAGAACGTAACAGTTGCTTCTACAATGGGACCTGGCGTACGCGTAGACGTTTCTACATTAGCGTAAAAATTGGAAGTTGACTTCATAAAGAAGATTTAATATAATCATTTATGTTGTGAATTTAAATAGTGTACCGTAGACAGTAGGTGTCAATAGACTTAATTTCCTACCTAGGTGTTAATATACGAAACGGAATTTTTTTCTGTGACTATATGCCTCCATGTCTACAAGTTGGGCATGGAGGTTTTTAGTGCACTTTCGGTACATCTTCTATATAATCTACAGGAGGTGTAATAACATGAGCAAAGTAATCGAAACTAAACAACAAGTTGTAACTGAAATCGCGGACAAACTTCGTGCTAGTAAATCTACAATTGTTGTTGACTACCGTGGTTTAACAGTTTCTGAAGCAACAGAATTACGTAAGCAATTACGTGAAGCTGGCGTTGAGTTCAAAGTTTACAAAAACTCTCTAACTCGTCGTGCTGCAGAATCTGCTGAAATGGCTGAGTTAAACGAATTCTTAACAGGACCAAACGCAATCGCGTTCAGTAACGAGGATGTAGTTGCTCCTGCGAAAGTATTAAACGACTTCGCTACAAAACATGAAGCTTTAGAAATTAAAGCGGGCGTAATCGAAGGTAAACTTGTAACACTTGATGAGGTTAAAGCAATCGCTACTCTTCCATCACGTGAAGGCTTACTTTCTATGCTTCTTAGCGTTCTTCAAGCTCCAATCCGTAACCTTGCACTTGCTACTAAAGCAGTTGCAGAACAAAAGGAAGAGCAAGGCGCTTAATTTTTTAAAAGATAATTACTTGTTATCTATAAAACAATACAAACCTATTTAAGGGAGGATATTTACAATGACTAAAGAACAAATCATTGAAGCAGTTAAATCTATGACTGTATTAGAACTTAACGACTTAGTAAAAGCTATCGAGGAAGAATTCGGCGTAACTGCTGCTGCTCCTGTAGCTGTAGCTGGTGGCGCTGGTGAAGCTGCTGCTGAAAAAACTGAGTTTGACGTAGTACTTGCAAGTGCTGGCGCTCAAAAAATCAAAGTTATCAAAGCTGTACGTGAAATCACTGGTCTTGGCTTAAAAGAAGCTAAAGAATTAGTTGACAACACTCCAAAAGCAATCAAAGAAGGCGTTTCTAAAGAGGAAGCTGAAGAAATGAAAGCTAAACTTGAAGAAGTTGGCGCTGCTGTAGAAGTTAAGTAATTAACTTTTGATGCTTTAAAAAAAGCTCGCTCTCATGCGAGCTTTTTTTTTAACTGTAAAGAAAAGAGGTGGCCATATGGCAGACCATTATTTTTCTAACGACCCTTCTAGTAAAAGTGATCGTAAACGATGGGAATTTCCACTTCG
Organism: Bacillus sp. C-3-6; assembly: GCF_054509685.1. Classification (NCBI taxonomy): domain Bacteria; kingdom Bacillati; phylum Bacillota; class Bacilli; order Caryophanales; family Bacillaceae; genus Bacillus; species Bacillus sp. C-3-6. The sequence goes on from NZ_CM137247.1 coordinate 112,843, forward strand.
TGGATCTCAATTTACTTTTTTATCTGACCATGGGGTGTTTTCGAAAAACGAGGTGGACTTTGGTTCTCGTCTTTTAATTGAAGCGTTTCAAATGCCGGATATTAAAGGTGATATATTAGACGTAGGTTGTGGATACGGTCCTATTGGTTTGTCGTTAGCGAAAGAGTTTCAAGGTTGTGAAGTTCACATGGTGGATGTGAATGAAAGGGCGCTTGGGCTTGCGAAAGAAAATGCCGCTAATAACAGAATCGAGAATATACGTATTTTTCAAAGTAGCGTCTATGAAAATGTAGATGGCGAGTATGCTGCTATTCTATCTAACCCTCCAATTCGTGCGGGTAAAGATATCGTACATGAGATTTTAGAAAAAGCTGTGGAGTATTTAGTTCCAGGTGGAGAACTTTGGATTGTTATTCAAAAGAAGCAAGGTGCACCATCTGCGCTGAAAAAACTAGAAGAAGTATTTTCAGAAGTTGAGATTGTAGAAAAGAAAAAAGGATATTATATCATAAAATCAAAAAAACGTTGACGGTTATTTTTGGCTATGTTAACATTATACAATGCCAATATATGATTTTCTGCGTTGAGAAAGATGTATATTTTTGTTTCTCTTGGAAAAGATAGTAAAATCAGCAGATTATGAAACAGAATGATGGTTTTCTTATAGAAGCCATTTTTCTTTTTTGAGCAGGTAGAAAGACTCAACGTATTTATCTTTAAGAGAAAAAGACTACGCTAATAGCAGTAGTTGTATTTATTTGTGATTTTGCACAAATTTTTTTGTGCATTTATAATACTCATGATTTGAGGGGTGAAGCAGTTGACAGGTCAACTAGTTCAATACGGACGCCACCGCCAACGAAGAAGTTATGCCCGTATTAGTGAAGTATTAGAGTTACCAAATCTTATCGAAATTCAAACCTCTTCTTATCAGTGGTTTCTTGATGAGGGTTTGCGAGAAATGTTCCAAGACATTTCTCCGATTGAAGACTTTACGGGAAATCTATCGCTTGAATTTATCGACTACAGCTTAGGTGAACCTAAATACTCTGTAGACGAATGCAAAGAGCGTGATGTGACGTATGCAGCACCACTTCGTGTAAAAGTGCGTCTAATCAACAAGGAAACTGGTGAAGTAAAAGAACAAGATGTGTTCATGGGAGATTTCCCACTCATGACAGAGACTGGAACATTCGTAATTAACGGTGCAGAACGTGTTATCGTTTCCCAGTTAGTTCGCTCTCCAAGCGTATACTATAGTGGCAAAGTGGATAAAAACGGAAAACGTGGTTTTACTGCTACTGTAATTCCAAACCGCGGAGCTTGGTTAGAGTATGAGACAGATGCTAAGGATGTTGTATATGTGCGTATAGACCGTACGCGTAAACTTCCTGTAACTGTTTTGTTACGCGCATTAGGGTTTGGCTCTGATCAAGAAATCACCGAGCTTTTAGGTGATAACGAATACTTAAGCAACACATTAGAAAAAGACAACACAGATAGTACAGAAAAAGCATTGCTTGAAATTTATGAGCGTCTACGTCCTGGTGAACCACCAACAGTAGAAAATGCTAAGAGCTTACTTGTGTCTCGTTTCTTCGATCCAAAGCGCTACGATTTAGCAAATGTAGGTCGCTATAAGATCAACAAGAAGTTACACATTAAAAACAGATTGTTTAATCAACGTTTAGCTGAAACATTAGTGGATCCAGAAACTGGTGAAATTTTAGCGGCAGAAGGAACAATCTTAGATCGTCGTACACTTGATCGCATTTTACCTTACTTAGAGAAAAACATTGGATTCAAAACAGCGAAACCAATGGGTGGAGTGGTAGAAGGCGATGTTGAGCTGCAATCTATTAAGATTTATGCTCCTGAGTCGGAAGGCGAACGTGTAATTAATGTAATTGGTAATGCAAATATTACTCGTGATGTGAAACACATCACACCAGGTGATATCCTTGCTTCTATCAGTTACTTCTTCAACCTACTATACAAAGTAGGGGATACAGATGATATTGACCATTTAGGAAACCGTCGTCTGCGTTCTGTTGGAGAACTATTACAAAATCAATTCCGTATCGGTCTTTCTCGTATGGAACGTGTTGTTCGTGAGAGAATGTCGATCCAAGATACAAATGCAATTACACCACAGGCGCTAATTAATATTCGTCCTGTTATTGCATCTATTAAAGAGTTCTTCGGAAGTTCTCAGTTATCTCAGTTCATGGACCAAACAAATCCATTAGCAGAGTTAACTCACAAACGAAGACTATCTGCATTAGGACCTGGTGGTTTAACGCGTGAGCGCGCAGGCTTTGAAGTACGTGACGTTCATTACTCCCACTACGGTCGTATGTGTCCGATTGAAACACCAGAGGGACCAAACATCGGTTTGATTAACTCATTATCTTCGTTCGCGAAAGTAAATGAGTTTGGTTTCATTGAAACACCATATCGTCGTGTTGACCCAGAAACTGGTCTTGTAACAGGGCATGTTGATTATTTAACAGCAGATGAAGAAGATAACTATGTTGTAGCCCAAGCGAATATGAAATTATCTGATGAAGGTGAATTCCTAAGTGAAGATATCGTAGCTCGTTTCCGTGGTGAAAACATTGTCACAAATAGAGAACGCATCGACTACATGGATGTATCTCCAAAACAAGTAGTGTCGGCAGCGACAGCTTGTATTCCGTTCTTAGAAAACGATGACTCTAACCGCGCACTTATGGGAGCGAACATGCAACGTCAGGCGGTTCCGTTAATGAATCCGGAATCTCCGATTGTAGGTACAGGTATGGAGTACGTATCAGCAAAAGACTCAGGTGCTGCAGTAATCTGTAAACATCCTGGTGTTGTTGAGCGCGTAGAAGCACGTGAAGTTTGGGTACGTCGCTATGTAGAAGTTGACGGTCAAACAGTAAAAGGCGACTTAGATCGCTACAAAATGCAAAAATTCATTCGTTCTAACCAAGGAACTTGTTACAACCAACGTCCAATCGTAAGTGTTGGAAATGAAGTTGTAAAAGGTGAAATCCTTGCGGATGGTCCTTCTATGGAATTAGGTGAACTAGCACTTGGACGTAACGTGCTTGTTGGCTTCATGACTTGGGACGGTTATAACTACGAGGATGCGATCATCATGAGTGAGCGCCTTGTAAAAGATGATGTGTACACTTCTATTCATATTGAAGAATATGAATCAGAAGCTCGTGATACGAAGCTTGGACCAGAAGAAATTACACGTGACATTCCAAACGTTGGGGAAGACGCATTACGTAACCTTGACGAGCGCGGTATCATTCGCGTTGGTGCTGAAGTAAAAGATGGAGATTTACTTGTTGGTAAAGTAACACCTAAAGGTGTAACAGAATTAACAGCTGAAGAACGTCTATTACATGCTATCTTTGGAGAAAAAGCGCGTGAAGTACGTGATACATCACTACGTGTACCACACGGTGGTGGCGGTATTATCTTAGACGTAAAAGTATTCAACCGTGAAGATGGCGATGAATTGCCACCAGGCGTGAATCAACTTGTACGTGCATATATCGTTCAAAAACGTAAAATTTCTGAAGGTGACAAGATGGCCGGACGTCACGGTAACAAAGGTGTTATTTCTCGTATTTTACCAGAAGAAGATATGCCTTACTTACCAGACGGTACGCCAATCGATATCATGTTAAACCCATTAGGGGTACCATCTCGTATGAATATCGGTCAGGTATTAGAGCTTCATCTTGGTATGGCAGCAAGATACCTGGGCATTCACATTGCAACACCAGTATTCGATGGTGCTCGTGAGGAAGATGTTTGGGGCACAATTGAAGAAGCTGGTATGGCAAATGACGCGAAAACAATCCTGTATGACGGACGTACTGGTGAACCATTCGATAACCGCGTATCTGTTGGTGTCATGTATATGATCAAACTTGCGCACATGGTTGACGATAAACTTCATGCTCGTTCTACTGGACCATACTCACTTGTAACGCAGCAACCTCTTGGAGGTAAAGCTCAGTTCGGTGGACAGCGTTTCGGTGAGATGGAGGTTTGGGCACTTGAAGCTTACGGTGCTGCTTATACTCTTCAAGAAATCTTAACAGTGAAGTCTGATGATGTTGTTGGACGTGTTAAGACTTATGAAGCAATTGTTAAAGGCGAAAATGTTCCAGAACCAGGCGTTCCTGAATCATTCAAAGTATTGATTAAAGAGCTGCAAAGTTTAGGTATGGACGTTAAAATGATGTCTAGCGACGATACAGAAATTGAAATGCGTGATACAGAAGATGACGATGATCATCAATCAGCAGATAAATTGAATGTCGAAGTTGAGACAACTAAGGAATAATTGGGATAACCTGTAGACTAAAAGGGAGGTAGGCCCCTTGATAGATGTAAATAACTTTGAATATATGAAGATTGGACTTGCTTCACCTGACAAGATTCGTTCTTGGTCATACGGTGAAGTTAAGAAACCAGAAACTATTAACTATCGTACGTTAAAGCCTGAAAAAGATGGCTTGTTCTGTGAGCGTATTTTCGGACCACAAAAGGACTGGGAATGTCATTGCGGAAAATACAAACGTGTACGTTATAAAGGTGTAGTTTGTGATCGATGTGGCGTTGAAGTAACGCGTGCAAAAGTACGTCGTGAACGTATGGGTCATATTGAATTAGCTGCTCCTGTATCTCATATTTGGTATTTCAAAGGTATCCCGAGCCGCATGGGACTTGTCTTAGACATGTCCCCTCGCGCGCTTGAAGAAGTAATTTATTTCGCTTCTTATGTTGTAACAGAAAGTGGAGATACACCACTTGATAAGAAGCAATTACTTTCTGAAAAAGAATACCGTGCATATCGTGATCGATATGGTAGCACATTCCAAGCTGCTATGGGTGCAGAAGCGATTAAAAAGCTACTACAAGACATTGATTTAGATAAAGAAGTAGACTTCTTAAAAGAAGAATTAAAAACAGCACAAGGACAACGCCGTACTCGTGCTATTAAACGTCTAGAAGTATTAGAAGCATTCCGTAACTCTGGAAATGAACCATCTTGGATGATCTTAGATGTTCTACCAGTTATCCCACCAGAACTACGCCCAATGGTACAGTTAGATGGTGGACGTTTTGCTACTTCTGACTTAAACGACTTATATCGTCGTGTAATTAACCGTAACAACCGTTTAAAACGTCTATTGGACCTAGGTGCTCCAAGCATCATCGTTCAAAACGAAAAACGTATGTTACAAGAAGCTGTAGATGCATTAATTGATAATGGTCGTCGTGGCCGTCCAGTAACTGGACCAGGTAACCGTCCATTAAAATCACTATCTCACATGCTTAAAGGTAAACAAGGACGTTTCCGTCAAAACTTATTAGGTAAACGTGTTGACTACTCTGGCCGTTCTGTAATCGTTGTAGGACCGAACTTAAAGATGTACCAATGTGGATTACCGAAAGAAATGGCGCTTGAACTGTTCAAACCTTTTGTTATGAAAGAGTTAGTTGGAAAAGGGTTAGCACACAACATTAAGAGTGCGAAACGTAAAATTGAGCGTGTACACCCTGAAGTTTGGGACGTTTTAGAATCTGTGATTAAAGAACATCCAGTACTTCTAAACCGCGCACCAACACTTCACCGTCTTGGTATCCAGGCGTTTGAACCTACATTAGTAGAAGGTCGCGCAATTCGTCTTCACCCACTTGTATGTACTGCATACAACGCGGACTTTGACGGTGACCAAATGGCGGTTCACGTTCCGTTATCATCAGAGGCACAAGCAGAAGCTCGTATTCTTATGTTAGCGGCACAAAACATCTTGAATCCAAAAGACGGAAAACCAGTTGTTACTCCATCTCAGGATATGGTATTAGGTAACTACTACTTAACACTTGAGCGTGAAGGCGCAATCGGTGAGGGTATGGTCTTCAAAGATGCAAACGAAGCAATACTTGCATATCAAAATGGATATGTACATCTGCACACACGTGTTGCAGTTGCTGCAAGTTCAGTAAATAACGTAACGTTTACTGAAGAGCAAAAAGGTAAGCTTCTATTAACAACAGTTGGTAAATTAATATTTAACGAAATCTTACCAGAGTCGTTCCCTTATATTAATGAACCGACAAACTCAAACCTTGAAAAAGAAACACCAGCGGAATATTTCGTTGAAAAAGGTGCGAACATTAAAGAAATTATTGCTAGTCGCGAAGAAGTGGCGCCATTTAGCAAGAAGATCCTTGGTAACATCATTGCGGAAGTGTTCAAACGTTTCCAAATTACAGAAACGTCTCGCATGCTTGACCGTATGAAAAACTTAGGGTTCAAGTACTCTACAAAAGCTGGTATTACAGTTGGGGTATCTGACATTCTTGTATTAGGCGAAAAAGATGAAATTCTCCACGAAGCACAAGCAAAAGTAGATAATGTAATTAAACAATTCCGTCGCGGTTTAATCACGGAAGAAGAACGTTACGATCGCGTTATCTCTATTTGGAGTAATGCAAAAGATGTTATCCAAGGAAAACTGATGAAATCCTTGAATAAACGCAATCCAATCTTCATGATGAGTGACTCAGGTGCCCGTGGTAACGCATCTAACTTTACTCAGCTTGCTGGTATGCGTGGTCTGATGGCCAATCCATCTGGTCGTATCATCGAACTTCCAATCAAATCGAGTTTCCGTGAAGGTTTAACAGTACTTGAGTACTTCATCTCTACGCATGGTGCGCGTAAAGGTCTTGCCGATACAGCACTTAAAACTGCCGATTCTGGTTACTTAACACGTCGTCTTGTAGACGTTGCACAAGATGTAATTGTCCGTGAAGATGATTGTGGAACAGATCGTGGTCTATTAATTGGTGCGATTAAAGAGGGTAATGAAGTAATTGAGTCATTATATGATCGTCTTGTTGGACGTTTTGCAAGAAAAACTGTAAAACATCCTGAAACAGGTGAAGTATTAGTTAGTGAAAACCAATTAATTACTGAAGATATCGCTCATATCGTTGAAAATTCGGGTGTTGAAACTGTAAATATTCGTTCAGCGTTTACGTGTAACACTCGCCATGGTGTATGTAAGAAGTGTTACGGTCGTAACTTAGCAACTGGTACAGACGTAGAAGTAGGAGAAGCGGTAGGTATTATCGCAGCTCAATCTATCGGTGAGCCAGGTACACAGTTAACGATGCGTACATTCCATACAGGTGGGGTTGCCGGAGATGATATCACTCAAGGTTTACCTCGTATCCAAGAGATCTTCGAAGCTCGTAATCCGAAAGGTCAGGCAGTTATCAGTGAAATCGACGGTGTTATCGCAGCGATCAACGATGTTAAAGATCGCCAAGAAGTAGTTGTACAGGGTGAAGTTGAAGCTCGTACGTATGCTATTCCTTACGGTGCTCGTCTGAAAGTAACTCCAGGACAGCCAATTAGCCACGGTAAAGAGTTAACAGAAGGTTCTATTGATCCGAAAGAATTACTAAAAGTAACGGACATTACAGCAGTTCAAGAATACTTATTACGTGAAGTTCAAAAAGTATACCGTATGCAAGGGGTAGAAATTGGTGACAAACACGTAGAGGTAATGGTACGTCAAATGCTACGTAAAGTTCGTGTAAGTGATGCAGGTGAAACAGACGTATTACCAGGAACACTACTAGATATCCATCAGTTTACTGATGCGAATGCGAAGGTGTTACTGAAAGGTAAACAACCAGCGACAGCTAGACCTGTTCTACTTGGTATTACAAAAGCTTCACTTGAAACTGATTCATTCTTATCTGCAGCATCATTCCAAGAAACAACTCGTGTCTTAACTGATGCAGCAATTAAAGGTAAACGTGATGAGCTTCTAGGATTGAAAGAGAACGTTATTATCGGTAAACTTGTTCCTGCTGGAACAGGTATGAATCGTTATCGCAAAGTGGATCTTGTAAAAACAACACAAGATAACATGAATGTAGAAAACGATGAGATTTATGTGGAACAGTAAAATTTTCCGTCGTAAATTTTGTATAAAAACATCTAATCCTAGTTGACATTGTATGAGTCAAAATGTTACTATAATCAAGGTTGCTCCTGAACGATGCTTTGGAGGATATTTATATGTCTTATCAAAAAGTGTCAAATGCTGAAAATGTAGTCGTTGGTCATAAACGCACATTGGAAGCAATCAAAAATGGTATAGTTAAAGAAGTTGTTATTGCAGAAGATGCTGATGTGCGGTTAACCCATGTTATCATTCGCACTGCTTTGCAACATAACATACCCATAACAAAGGTTGAATCAGTTCGTAAGCTTGGAAAAGTTTCGGGGATTCAAGTGGGAGCTTCAGCAATAGGAATAATAAGTTAAAACTGTTTTTGTGAGGAGAGAGCATTTGCTCTTCCTTGCAAAAACTTTGTTTTCAACTAATAATGAACCACCTGGATATGTGGTCATACAAACATGCGAAGGGAGGATAATCAAATGCCTACTATTAACCAATTAGTGAGAAATGGTCGTACTGATAAAGTATGGAAATCTAAATCACCTGCGTTAAACAAAGGATTTAACTCTTTAAAGAAAAAATCAACTGATATCTCTGCACCTCAAAAACGTGGTGTATGTACTCGTGTTGGTACAATGACTCCAAAGAAACCTAACTCAGCGTTACGTAAATACGCTCGTGTACGTTTAACAAACGGTATTGAAGTTACAGCTTACATCCCAGGTATCGGTCATAACTTACAAGAGCATAGCGTAGTATTAATTCGCGGTGGTCGAGTAAAGGATTTACCAGGGGTACGTTACCACATCGTTCGTGGAGCGCTTGATACAGCTGGTGTTGACAAACGTATGCAAGGACGTTCTAAATATGGTACTAAGCGACCAAAACCTGCTAAAAAATAATAAACTTATAATGAAAGGAGGAACTCAATATGCCTCGTAAAGGACCTGTTGCGAAACGTGACGTGTTACCAGATCCAATGTACAATTCTAAGCTAGTAACACGCCTTATCAACAAAATGATGGTTGACGGTAAAAAAGGTAAATCTCAAACAATTCTTTATAACGCTTTCGATATCGTTCGTGAACGTTCAGATAAAGAACCAATGGAAGTATTCGAGCAAGCTCTTAAGAACATCATGCCTGTTCTTGAAGTACGCGCTCGTCGTGTTGGTGGTGCTAACTACCAAGTTCCAGTTGAGGTTCGTCCAGAACGCCGTACAACTTTAGGTCTTCGCTGGTTAGTAAACTATGCTCGTCTTCGTGGTGAAAAAACTATGGAAGAGCGTCTAGCTTACGAAATCTTAGATGCAGCTAACAACGCTGGTGCATCTGTTAAGAAACGTGAAGACACTCATAAAATGGCAGAAGCTAACAAAGCATTTGCTCATTACCGTTGGTAGGATTCAACGTAAAATAAATGTATGCATAAACCGCTTTATTTGTCGCTTATGGAAGTGTGGAGAGGGAGAATGCCTCTCCCTTTCGTTGGGCGCTCGTTTTACATAATGAGGGTACTGGACACTGGCATATGTAACAATATAAAGTGGCTTTTTTGCTACTTAAAATAAAAAATCCAATCCATATATGGAAGGAGCAAGACACCAAATGACAAGAGAGTTCTCTTTAGAAAACACTCGTAATATTGGTATCATGGCTCACATCGATGCTGGTAAAACAACAGCAACTGAGCGTATTCTGTATTACACAGGACGTATTCATAAAATCGGTGAAACTCATGAAGGTGCATCTCAGATGGACTGGATGGAGCAAGAGCAAGAGCGTGGTATCACAATTACTTCTGCTGCAACTACAGCTCAATGGAAAGGTCACCGTGTAAACATCATTGATACTCCAGGACACGTAGACTTCACAGTAGAAGTAGAACGTTCTTTACGCGTACTTGATGGTGCGGTAGCAGTACTTGATGCACAATCTGGTGTAGAACCACAAACAGAAACTGTTTGGCGTCAGGCTACTACTTACGGTGTACCTCGTATCGTATTCGTTAACAAAATGGATAAGATCGGTGCAGATTTCTTATACTCTGTAGGAACAATCCACGATCGTTTACAAGCAAACGCACATCCAATTCAGTTACCAATTGGTGCTGAAGATGAGTTCAATGGTATCATTGACCTTGTTGAAGAGTGTGCTTACATGTACGGTAACGATTTAGGAACAGACATCGAGCGTGTCGAAATTCCTGAAGAGCACAAAGAACTAGCTGAAGAATACCGTGGAAAGCTTATTGAAGCGGTAGCTGAGCTTGATGAAGAAATGATGATGAAGTACCTAGAAGGTGAAGAAATCACTGTAGAAGAGCTTAAAGCTGGTATCCGTAAGGCTACAACTTCTGTAGAATTCTTCCCAGTAATCTGTGGTTCTGCATTCAAAAACAAAGGTGTTCAAATTCTGTTAGACGCAGTTATCGACTACCTACCATCTCCATTAGATGTACCTGCTATTAAAGGTACTCTTCCGGATACAGATGAAGAAGTAGAACGTAAGTCTAGCGATGAAGAACCATTCGCAGCTTTAGCATTCAAAATCATGACTGACCCTTATGTTGGTAAGTTAACGTTCTTCCGTGTGTACTCTGGTGTGTTAAACTCTGGATCATACGTGAAAAACTCAACTAAAGGTAAGCGTGAGCGTGTAGGACGTATCCTACAAATGCACGCTAACAGCCGTGAAGAGATTTCAACAGTTTACGCTGGTGATATCGCTGCTGCTGTAGGTTTAAAAGATACTACTACTGGTGATACTCTTTGTGACGAGAAGAGCCTTGTTATCCTTGAGTCTATGGAATTCCCAGAGCCAGTTATCTCTGTAGCTATCGAACCAAAATCTAAAGCTGACCAAGATAAAATGGGTACAGCATTATCTAAGCTTTCTGAAGAAGATCCAACATTCCGTGCTCACACTGACCAAGAAACTGGCCAAACTATCATCGCTGGTATGGGTGAACTTCACCTTGATATCATCGTTGACCGTATGCGCCGTGAATTCAAAGTTGAAGCAAACGTTGGTGCTCCTCAGGTAGCATACCGTGAAACTTTCCGCGCTGCTGCGAAAGTTGAAGGTAAGTTTGCTCGTCAATCTGGTGGACGTGGACAATTTGGTCACGTTTGGATTGAGTTTGCACCTAACGAAGAAGGTAAAGGATTTGAATTCGAAAACAAAATCGTCGGCGGTGTAGTTCCACGTGAATACATCCCAGCTGTTGGAGCGGGTCTTGAAGACTCACTTAAAAATGGTGTACTAGCTGGTTACCCACTAGTTGACATTAAAGCAGCATTAGTTGACGGTTCTTACCATGATGTCGATTCATCTGAGATGGCGTTCAAAATCGCTGCATCTATGGCACTTAAAGCTGCGGTTTCTAAATGTAACCCAGTAATTCTTGAGCCAATGATGAAAGTTGAAGTTGTAATTCCTGAAGAGTACATGGGAGACATCATGGGTGACGTAACATCTCGTCGTGGACGTGTAGAAGGTATGGAAGCTCGCGGTAACGCACAAGTTGTTCGCGCTATGGTTCCACTTTCTGAAATGTTCGGTTATGCGACAGCATTACGTTCTAACACTCAAGGACGCGGAACATTCTCAATGACATTTGATCATTATGAAGAAGTACCGAAGTCTGTTTCAGAAGAAATTATTAAAAAAAATAAAGGCGAATAATTGATTTTTATCAATTGTTCGAGTATAACTACTTATGTAAGCTTAGAAAGTGGGACGTAAGTTTCGCTTTCTAGTCTAAATATAAAATAACCTATATAAACTAAGGAGGAATTTAGAATGGCTAAAGCTAAATTCGAACGTTCTAAACCCCATGTTAACATCGGTACAATCGGCCACGTTGACCATGGTAAAACTACATTAACTGCTGCGATCACTACAGTTCTTGCAAAAGCTGGTGGTGCTGAAGCACGCGGATACGATCAAATCGACGCTGCTCCAGAAGAAAGAGAGCGCGGAATCACAATCTCAACTGCACACGTTGAGTACGAAACTGAAACTCGTCACTATGCACACGTTGACTGCCCAGGTCACGCTGACTATGTTAAAAACATGATCACTGGTGCTGCTCAAATGGACGGCGGTATCTTAGTAGTATCTGCTGCTGATGGCCCAATGCCTCAAACACGTGAGCACATCCTTCTTTCTCGTCAAGTAGGTGTTCCTTACATCGTTGTATTCTTAAACAAATGCGACATGGTAGACGACGAAGAATTATTAGAATTAGTAGAAATGGAAGTTCGTGACCTATTATCTGAATACGGATTCCCAGGCGACGACATTCCTGTAATCAAAGGTTCTGCTCTTAAAGCTCTTCAAGGAGAAGCTGATTGGGAAGCAAAAATCATTGAATTAATGACTGAAGTTGATGCTTACATCCCAACTCCAGAACGTGAAACTGACAAACCATTCTTAATGCCTATCGAGGATGTATTCTCTATCACAGGTCGTGGTACAGTTGCAACTGGTCGTGTAGAGCGCGGAATCGTTAAAGTTGGTGACGTAGTAGAAATCATCGGTCTTGCTGAAGAGAATGCTTCTACAACTGTAACTGGTGTAGAAATGTTCCGTAAACTTCTTGACCAAGCTCAAGCTGGAGACAACATCGGTGCTCTTCTTCGTGGGGTTGCTCGTGAAGACATCCAACGTGGACAAGTTCTTGCTAAAACTGGCTCTGTAAAAGCACACGCTAAATTCAAAGCTGAAGTTTTCGTATTATCTAAAGAAGAAGGTGGACGTCACACTCCATTCTTCGCTAACTACCGTCCTCAGTTCTACTTCCGTACAACTGACGTAACTGGTATCATCCAATTACCAGAAGGTACTGAAATGGTAATGCCTGGTGACAACATCGAAATGACTATCGAACTTATCGCTCCAATCGCTATCGAAGAGGGAACTAAATTCTCTATTCGTGAAGGTGGACGTACAGTAGGTTACGGTGTAGTTGCTACTATCGTTGAGTAATCTTAGCTGATATAAAAAAACCTAAGGGATTTTCCCTTAGGTTTTTTGTTTGCGTTTATATAAAGAAGAAGAGTGTGTTTTTTTGTTTTGACGAGTTTCTTCTATAGTAATATAAAAACAACAAAAGATAATCCAGAAACTGTAAAACGAATTCTGTTAGATGAAAACTTGAAATTCTTTAAAGTGCCATGTATAATAGCAAAAGTAGAGAAAAGCAGATGCAAACAAAAAGATGCTTGCATCTAGACGAATAACATTGTATAATAGACAATGTTGGTCTTTGACTGCGATGAAGTGGAAGGTTGCTGACACACCCGGCCGCTTTGCCATGGCATGGTGTGGGGAAATTTCCATGGAGAAGGTCTATTTTAGAAATAGGCGAACGAAGGAGGGAAAATAATGGCAAAAGAAAAAATTCGTATCCGTTTAAAAGCTTATGATCACCGTATTCTTGATCAATCAGCTGAGAAAATTGTAGAAACAGCTAAGCGTTCTGGGGCAACAGTTTCTGGTCCGATCCCATTACCAACTGAGAAGACTATTTACACAATTCTTCGTGCTGTTCATAAGTACAAAGATTCTCGTGAGCAATTCGAAATGCGCACACACAAACGTTTAATCGATATCGTGAGTCCTACTCCACAAACAGTAGATTCATTAATGCGTTTAGACTTACCGTCTGGTGTAGATATCGAAATCAAACTATAAATTATATAACTTAAAAATGTAGGAGGTGTAACTCATGACCAAAGGAATCTTAGGAAGAAAGATCGGTATGACTCAAGTATTTGCTGAGAACGGTGAGTTAATCCCAGTAACAGTTATCGCTGCTAATCCAAACGTTGTTCTTCAAAAGAAAACAACTGAAACTGATGGCTACAATGCAATCCAGTTAGGATTTGAAGATAAACGTGAAAAGTTAACTAACAAACCTGAACAAGGCCACACTGCTAAAGCATCTACAACTCCTAAGCGCTTCATTCGCGAAATCCGCGATGCAGACGTGGACGGATTAGAGGTTGGTCAAGAGGTAAAAGTTGAAGTTTTCGCTGCAGGTGAAATCGTTGACGTAACAGGAATTTCTAAAGGTAAAGGTTTCCAAGGTGTTATCAAACGCCACGGACAATCTCGCGGACCTATGTCTCATGGTTCTCGCTATCACCGTCGTCCAGGTTCAATGGGCCCAGTTGCTCCGAACCGTGTATTCAAAGGTAAAAAACTTGCTGGACGTATGGGTGGAGACCAAGTTACTATCCAAAACTTAGAAATCGTTCAAGTTGACACTGAGCGCAACTTATTACTAGTAAAAGGTAACGTTCCAGGTGCTAAGAAATCTCTTGTAGTTGTTCAAGGCGCTGTGAAGGTTAGCAAATAATTCACAATAGGAAGGAGGAATTCCAATGCCAAAAGTTACTGTATATAACCAAACTGGTTCACAGGTTGGTGAAATCGAATTAGCTGAAGCTATTTTCGGTATCGAACCAAATGAAGCTGTACTTTTCGAAGCTGTAATGATGCAACGTGCATCTTTACGTCAAGGTACACACAAAGTAAAAACTCGCTCTGAAGTTCGCGGTGGTGGTCGTAAACCATGGCGTCAAAAAGGAACTGGACGTGCTCGTCAAGGGTCTATCCGCTCTCCTCAATGGCGTGGTGGTGGTACGGTATTCGGACCTACACCAAGAAGCTATGCGTACAAACTTCCTAAGAAAGTTCGTCGTTTAGCAATCAAATCTGCATTAGCTACTAAAGTAGTTGAGAACAACATTGTAGTTCTTGAAGACCTAGTGTTAAATGCACCAAAAACAAAAGACATGCTAGCAGTACTTAAAGGATTAACTGTTGAGAAGAAAGCTCTTATCGTAACTGCTGATGCAAACGAATCTGTAGAGTTATCTGCTCGCAATATCCCTGGAGTAACAGTAATCACTGCTGATGGCGTAAACGTTTTAGACGTGCTTCATCATGATAAGCTAATCATGACAAAAGCGGCAGTGGAAAAAGTAGAGGAGGTGCTTGCATAATGAGAGATCCTCGTGATATCATTAAGCGCCCAGTTATCACTGAACGTTCTATGGAAATGATGGCTGAAAAAAAATACACGTTCGATGTGGACGTTAAATCTAATAAAACAGAAGTTAAAGATGCTCTTGAAGCGATCTTTGGTGTTAAAGTAGAAAAAGTGAACATCATGAACTACAAGCCGAAAGCAAAACGCGTTGGTCGTCACGCTGGTTTTACTAGCCGTCGTCGTAAAGCAATCGTTAAGCTAACTGCTGACAGCAAAGAAATCGAAATCTTCCAAGGCGTTTAATTCTTACTAAAGAAGGAGGGAAATTGAGATGGGAATTAAAAAGTATAATCCAACTACTAACGGTCGTCGTAATATGACTACGAATGATTTCGCTGAAATCACGACTGACAGACCCGAAAAGTCATTACTTGCTCCTTTAAGCAAGAAGGCTGGTCGTAATAACCAAGGTAAAATTACTGTACGTCATCAAGGTGGCGGACATAAGCGTCAATACCGTATCATCGACTTTAAGCGTAACAAAGATGGAATTCCAGGACGCGTTGCTACGATCGAATACGATCCAAACCGCTCTGCGAATATCGCATTAATTAACTACGTTGACGGTGAAAAACGTTACATTCTTGCTCCTAAATCTTTAGAAGTAGGTATGGAAGTTATGTCTGGCCCAGAAGCTGACATCAAAATCGGTAACGCATTACCATTAATCAACATTCCAGTAGGTACTGTTGTTCATAACATCGAGCTTAAGCCTGGTCGTGGCGGACAATTAGTTCGTTCTGCTGGTACATCTGCTCAAGTACTTGGTAAAGAAGGTAAATACGTACTTGTACGTTTAACTTCTGGTGAAGTACGTCTTGTATTATCTGCTTGTCGCGCTTCAATCGGTCAAGTAGGTAACGAACAACACGAACTTATCAAAATCGGTAAAGCAGGTCGCTCTCGCTGGTTAGGTAAACGCCCAACAGTTCGTGGTTCTGTAATGAACCCGGTTGATCACCCACACGGTGGTGGTGAAGGACGTTCTCCAATCGGACGTAAGTCTCCAATGTCTCCATGGGGTAAACCAACTCTTGGATTCAAGACTCGTAAGAAAAACAAAGCGTCTGACAAATTCATCGTTCGTCGTCGTAAAAAATAATGGGATTGTAGTACGGTTCATTTCTAGAACCGTACGCCAATCACGAAGGGAGGCACCAAAATGGCTCGTAGCTTAAAAAAAGGACCATTTGTCGATGATCACTTAATGAGCAAAATGGAAAAATTAGTTGCATCTGAGCAAAAACAAGTTGTTAAAACTTGGTCTCGCCGTTCAACAATCTTCCCTCAGTTCATCGGACACACAATCGCTGTATATGATGGTCGTAAACACGTACCTGTGTACATCACTGAGGATATGGTTGGCCATAAGTTAGGTGAATTCGCACCAACTCGTACGTATAAAGGTCACCTTGCTGACGATAAGAAAACTAGAAGATAATGAGAGGAGGCACTTCAATGCAAGCTAAAGCAGTAGCGAGAACAGTTCGTATTGCTCCTCGTAAAGTTCGTTTAGTAGTAGACTTAATCCGAGGTAAGCAAGTGGGTGAAGCGATTGCTATCCTTAACCACACACCAAAAACTGCTTCTCCAGTTGTAGAAAAAGTTTTAAAATCTGCAATCGCAAATGCAGAGCACAATTATGAGATGGACATTAACAACCTAGTTGTTGAAAAAGTCTTCGTTGACGAAGGTCCAACGTTGAAACGTTTCCGTCCACGTGCAATGGGTCGTGCAAGCCAAATTAACAAACGCACAAGCCACATTACAGTTGTGGTATCAGAAAAGAAGGAGGGATAATCGATGGGTCAAAAGGTTAATCCAATTGGTCTTCGTGTCGGTGTTATCCGTGACTGGGAATCTCGTTGGTTCGCTGAGAAAGATTACGCTACATTATTACATGAAGACATCAAAATCCGTGAGTACATTAATGTACGCTTAAAAGATTCTGCTGTTGCTAAAGTAGAAATCGAACGTGCAGCAAATCGTGTAAATGTTACAATTCACACTGCAAAACCTGGTATGGTAATTGGTAAAGGTGGTACTGAAGTTGAAGCACTTCGTAAAGCTCTTAACCAATTAACAGGCAAGCGTGTACACATCAACATTTTAGAAGTTAAGAGAGCTGATCTTAACGCTAAATTAGTAGGCGAAAACATCGCTCGTCAATTAGAAAACCGTGTATCATTCCGTCGTGCACAAAAGCAAGTTATTCAACGTGCTATGCGTGCAGGTGCTAAAGGTATTAAAACACAGGTTTCTGGTCGTCTTGGCGGAGCTGATATCGCTCGTGCAGAATCTTACAGTGAAGGAACTGTTCCACTTCATACACTTCGCGCTGATATTGACTATGCAGCAGTTGAAGCTGATACAACATACGGTAAATTAGGCGTAAAAGTATGGATCTACCGTGGAGAAGTCCTTCCTACAAAAAAGAAAGCTTCTGAGGAAGGAGGAAAATAATATGTTAATGCCAAAACGCGTAAAATATCGTAGAGAGCATCGTGGTAAAATGCGTGGTCGTGCTAAAGGTGGAACTGAAGTTGCTTTCGGTGAATTCGGTTTACAAGCACAAGCTGCTTCATGGATTACAAACCGTCAAATCGAAGCTGCTCGTCGTGCAATGACTCGTTACATGAAACGTGGCGGTAAAGTATGGATTAAAATTTTCCCTTCTAAACCTTACACTGCAAAACCTCTAGAAGTACGTATGGGTTCCGGTAAAGGGGCACCAGAAGGCTGGGTAGCAGTAGTAAAACCTGGGAAAATTATGTTCGAAATCGCGGGTGTATCTGAAGAGGTAGCACGCGAAGCATTACGTCTTGCAGCTCACAAGTTACCTGTGAAATGTAAATTCGTAAAACGTGAAGAAAATGGTGGTGAATCTAATGAAAACTAATGATATTCGTGAATTAACCACTGCCGAAATCGAAACAAAAGTTAAAGCTTTAAAGGAAGAGTTGTTTAATCTTCGCTTCCAACTTGCTACAGGACAATTAGAGAATCCAACTCGCATTCGTGAAGTGCGTAAAGCAATTGCTCGTATGAAAACTGTAGTTCGTGAAAGAGAGATCGGAATTAATCGATAAATTGAGGGGAGGTTTGCATAGTGAGCGAACGTAACCAACGCAAAGTTTATACTGGTCGTGTAGTGTCTGACAAAATGGACAAAACGATTACAGTTTTAGTTGAAACTTACAAAACTCATTCCTTGTACGGAAAACGTGTTAAGTATTCTAAGAAGTACAAAGCCCATGATGAGCAAAACCAAGCGAAACTTGGCGATATCGTTAAAATCATGGAAACTCGCCCGCTTTCTGCTACTAAGCGTTTCCGTTTAGTTGAAATCGTTGAAGAAGCGGTTATTATCTAAATAGACGAATCGGAATTTTTAGTCCGAAGGGAGGTTTCATAACATGATCCAACAAGAATCTCGTTTGAAAGTTGCTGACAACTCTGGTGCACGTGAACTTTTAACAATTAAAGTATTAGGCGGCTCTGGTCGTAAATATGCTAACATTGGTGACATTATCGTTGCTACGGTAAAACAAGCAACACCAGGTGGCGTTGTTAAAAAAGGTGACGTTGTTAAAGCAGTAGTAGTACGTACGAAGAGCGGAGCTCGTCGTCCGGACGGTTCTTACATCAAATTTGATGAAAACGCAGCGGTTATCATTAAAGACGATAAGAGCCCACGTGGTACTCGTATCTTCGGACCAGTAGCTCGTGAATTACGTGATAGCAACTTCATGAAGATCGTTTCTTTAGCTCCAGAAGTTCTATAATTTAAGGTATTGCCTTGCTAAGGAGGTGCAGAATTAAGATGCATGTAAAAAAAGGTGATAAAGTACAGGTAATCACTGGTAAAGACAAAGGAAAACAAGGCGTTATCCTTGTGGCTTTCCCAAAGCAAAACCGTGTTATCGTTGAGGGTGTCAATATCGTTAAGAAGCACTCTAAGCCATCTCAATTAAATCCACAAGGTGGAATTATTACTAAAGAAGCACCTATTCACGTTTCTAACGTTATGATTTTAGATCCGAAAACAGGTGAACCTACTCGTGTAGGCTTCAAAGTAGAAGATGGTAAAAAAGTTCGTATTGCAAAAAAATCTGGTGAATTATTAGATAAATAATTTTCTTAAGAAAGGAGGTCACTTCATTGAATCGCCTTAAAGAGAAGTTCCAAAAGGAAATTACTCCTGCTCTAGTGAGCAAGTTTAACTATAAATCTGTGATGGAAGTACCGAAAATCGAAAAGATCGTAATCAACACTGGTGTTGGTGACGCGGTATCTAACTCAAAAGCTTTAGACAATGCAGTAGAAGAATTAACACAAATCGCAGGTCAAAAACCTGTTGTAACTCGTGCTAAAAAATCAATCGCTGGTTTCCGTCTTCGTGAAGGTATGCCAATCGGTGCGAAAGTAACTTTACGCGGCGAGCAAATGTATGAGTTCTTCGACAAATTAGTATCAGTTTCTTTACCACGTGTACGTGATTTCCGTGGTGTTTCTAAGAAATCATTCGATGGTCGTGGGAACTACACATTAGGTGTTAAAGAGCAACTTATCTTCCCTGAGATTGATTATGATAAAGTAAGCAAAGTCCGCGGTATGGACATCGTAATCGTTACTACAGCGAAAACTGATGAAGAAGCTCGTGAACTTTTAACACAATTCGGTATGCCATTCCAAAAATAATGGAAGCCAACGCTAAGTAGAGGAGGCGAAAACGTGGCTAAAAAATCTATGATAGCGAAACAAAAGCGTACTCCTAAGTTTAAAGTACAAGAGTATACACGTTGCGAACGCTGCGGTCGTCCGCATTCTGTATACCGCAAATTTAAACTTTGCCGTATTTGTTTCCGTGAACTTGCATATAAAGGTCAAATTCCTGGTGTTAAAAAAGCTAGTTGGTAAAACCCACAAATGGGAAGGAGGTAAAACACATGGTGATGACAGATCCAATTGCAGACATGCTTACTCGCATCCGTAATGCGAACATGGTACGTCATGAGAAATTAGAGGTTCCTGCTTCTAAAATCAAAAAAGAGATCGCTGAACTTTTAAAACGTGAAGGTTTCATTCGTGATGTAGAATACATCGAGGATAACAAACAAGGTATCCTTCGTATTTTCCTGAAATATGGTGCAAACAATGAACGTGTAATCACTGGATTAAAACGTATCAGTAAACCTGGCTTACGCGTTTACGCTAAAGCTGACGAAGTACCACGTGTACTTAACGGATTAGGTATCGCTCTTGTTTCTACATCTAAGGGAGTAATGACAGACAAAGACGCTCGTCAATTACAAACTGGTGGAGAAGTAGTAGCATACGTTTGGTAATATATATTTAAAACGAACGGAGGTGTGACCACATGTCTCGTATTGGTAAAAAGATTCTTGAAATCCCTGCAGGTGTTACTATTACAATTGCAGAAGACAATACTGTAACAGTAAAAGGCCCTAAAGGTGAATTAACTCGTAAATTCAATGCTGATATGTCTATCAAAATTGAAGAAAATACACTAACAGTTGAGCGTCCATCTGAACAGAAGGAACACCGTGCATTACACGGTACAACTCGTGCTTTAATCGGAAACATGGTTGAAGGTGTAACTGCAGGTTTCGCACGCGGACTTGAATTAGTCGGTGTTGGTTACCGTGCTCAAAAACAAGGAGATAAACTTGTTTTAAGCGTAGGTTATTCTCATCCAGTAGAAATGACTCCGGAAGCAGGTCTTGAAGTTGAAGTACCTGCACCAACTAAAATCGTAATTAAAGGTATCGACAAGCAACGTGTTGGCGAATTTGCTGCTAACATCCGTGCTGTACGTGCTCCTGAGCCTTACAAAGGTAAAGGTATTCGTTACGAAGGCGAAGTTGTTCGTCGTAAAGAAGGTAAAACTGCTAAGTAAACCCGTTAGGTGAGAGAAAGGAGTGACAAGAAAATGATCACTAAAGCTGATAAAAATGCGACTCGTAAGAAAAGACATGCACGTGTACGTGCTAAACTTACTGGTACTGCAGAGCGTCCACGTTTAAACGTGTTCCGTTCTAACCAACATATTTACGCTCAAGTTATTGATGATGTGAATGGTGTAACGTTAGTAAGTGCATCTACTCTTGATAAAGACCTTGCTCTTAACGGTACTAGCAATACTGAAGCTGCTACGAAAGTTGGAGAATCAGTTGCTAAGCGTGCTGTAGAGAAAGGCGTTAAAGAAGTAGTATTTGATCGCGGTGGTTACTTATACCATGGCCGTGTTAAAGCTCTAGCTGAAGCTGCTCGTGAGGCTGGATTACAATTTTAATGGTCAAAGGAGGGAAAATTGATGCATCGCATTGACCCAAGTAAATTAGAACTTGAAGAACGTGTAGTTACGATAAATCGTGTCGCGAAAGTTGTTAAGGGTGGTCGTCGTTTCCGCTTTGCTGCACTAGTTGTAGTTGGCGATAAAAACGGTCATGTTGGATTCGGTACTGGTAAAGCACAAGAGGTACCAGACGCAATCCGCAAAGCTATCGAAGACGCTAAGAAAAACTTAATCGCTGTACCATTAGTTGGTACAACAATTCCACACACAATCAACGGTCACTTTGGAGCTGGTGAAGTATTCTTAAAACCTGCTGCTGAAGGTACTGGTGTTATTGCTGGTGGACCTGTTCGTGCGGTACTTGAATTAGCTGGTGTACAAGATATTCTTTCGAAATCTCTTGGTTCTAACACACCAATCAACATGATTCGCGCTACTGTGAACGGATTAAGCGAACTTAAGCGCGCTGAAGATGTTGCAAAATTACGCGGTAAATCTGTAGAAGAGCTACTAGGTTAAGGAGGGAAAACAAATGGCGAAAAAGTTAGAAATTACCCTCACTCGTAGTGTAATTGGTCGTCCACAAGATCAACGTGCGACGGTAGAAGCTTTAGGTCTTAAAAAGTTGAATTCAACTGTAGTTAAGGAAGAAACTCCTGCTATTCTTGGTATGATCAACAAAGTTTCTCACCTTTTAACTGTAAAAGAAGCTTAAGGATAACTCATTAATATAAGGAGGTGCCTGGGAATGAAACTTCATGAATTAAAACCTGCAGAAGGTTCTCGTAAAGTACGTAACCGTGTCGGTCGTGGTATCGGTTCTGGTAACGGTAAAACTGCTGGTAAAGGTCATAAAGGACAAAACGCACGTTCTGGTGGCGGTGTTCGTCTTGGCTTCGAAGGTGGTCAAACTCCATTATTCCGTCGTTTACCAAAACGCGGCTTCACAAACATTAACCGTAAAGAGTTTACTATTGTAAACTTATCAACGTTAAATCGTTTTGAAGATGGTACAGAAGTAACACCTGAATTATTGCTGGAAACTGGCGTTATCAGCAAGTTAAACGACGGTGTTAAAATTCTTGCAAGCGGAGCAGTAGAGAAAAAACTAACTGTTAAAGCGCACAAGTTCTCTTCAAGTGCTAAAGAAGCAATTGAAGCAGCTGGCGGATCAGTTGAGGTGATCTAATGTTTCGTACAATCTCCAACTTTATGCGCGTTGCTGAGATAAGACGTAAAATATTATTCACTTTAGCGATGTTAATCGTATTCAGGATTGGCACGTTTATCCCAGTGCCATTTACAAATGGAGACGTACTGAAAGCACAAGACCAATTAAATGCTTTAGGTATTCTAAATACATTTGGCGGTGGCGCCTTGAAAAACTTCTCCATCTTTGCGATGGGAATCATGCCGTATATTACAGCATCCATCATCGTGCAATTATTGCAGATGGATGTTGTTCCTAAATTTTCGGAATGGTCGAAGCAAGGTGAAATGGGCCGTCGTAAACTAACGCAATTCACGCGTTACTTTACAATTGTTCTTGCGTTTATTCAGGGGTTTGGTATGTCAATCGGTTTTAACGGTATGGTAGGTGGGCAATTAATTTTGAATCCTGGTTGGAGCACTTATTTATACATTGCTACGGTACTGACTGCTGGTACTGCATTTTTAATGTGGTTAGGCGAACAGATTACAGCTAAAGGTGTGGGTAATGGTATTTCCATCCTTATCTTTGGCGGTATTGCTGCAGCGATCCCAAGTGTTATATCTCAAGTGTATCAACAACAGTTTCAAAATATCGGAGATCAATTGTTCATGAGTATCGTTAAAGTTGCATTGATTTTACTAGCTGTGCTAGCAGTTATTGTTGGTGTTATTTTCATTCAACAAGCTGTTAGAAAGATCCCAATTCAATACGCGAAGCGTGTAACAGGAGGGAATGGGAATCATGCTGGAGCACAAAACACACATTTACCGCTTAAGGTAAATAGTGCGGGTGTTATTCCAGTCATTTTTGCTGTTTCATTCTTAATTACGCCTCCAACTATTGCACAGTTCTTCCCGAAACATGATGTATCGCAGTGGATTATTGCAAACTTTAACTATTCTCACCCAGTGGGAATGATCATATATGTTGCGCTCATTGTAGCCTTCACATATTTCTATGCGTTTGTTCAGGTTAATCCAGAGCAAATGTCAGAGAATCTAAACAAGCAAGGTGGATATGTTCCAGGTATTCGTCCGGGTAAGAATACAGAACAATATCTAACAAAAATCTTGTATCGTTTGACCTTTGTAGGATCAATTTTCCTAGCAGCGATTGCAATCTTACCAGTTATCTTTACGAAATTGGGAAATCTTCCTCCATCTGCACAGATTGGTGGAACGAGTATGTTAATCGTTGTCGGCGTTGCTTTAGAAACAATGAAGCAGCTAGAAAGCCAACTGGTAAAACGCCATTACAAAGGGTTTATCAAGCAGTGAGTAAGTGGGAAGAACCATCTTCCCTACATGCTCATGTACTGAGGGGGAACAAGGATGAACTTAATTTTAATGGGGCTTCCTGGTGCTGGTAAAGGTACACAAGCCGAACAGATTGTAGCCAAGTATAACATCCCTCACATTTCAACAGGAGATATGTTCCGTGCAGCTATGAAGGCTGAAACTGAAATGGGTCTACAAGCAAAATCTTTTATTGATAAAGGTGCACTTGTTCCAGATGAAGTTACAATCGGAATTGTTCGTGAACGTTTAAGTCAAGAAGACTGCGTAAGAGGTTTCTTACTAGACGGTTTCCCACGAACTGTTGCACAAGCATCAGCTCTTGAAGAGATTATGAAAGATCTTGGCAAAAAAATCGACTATGTTTTAAACATTAATGTGGATTCAGGGTTGTTATTAAAACGCCTTACAGGCCGTCGCATTTGTAAAGAGTGCGGTGCGACTTACCACTTAGAATTCAATCCACCAGCAACAGCTGATGTGTGCGATAAATGTGGTGGCGAATTATACCAACGCTCTGATGACAATGAAGAAACTGTAGCAAATCGTTTAGATGTGAATATTAAGCAAACAAAACCTTTGCTTGATTTCTACGACGAGCTTGGTTACTTAAAAAGCATTAATGGTGAGCAAGATATCAATAAAGTATTTGCTGATATCGATGTTCTCATCGGAGGCTTAGCGTAATGATCATCTGCAAAACTCCTCGCGAGATAGAAATCATGCGAGAAGCTGGCAGAATCGTTGCTTTAACTCATCAAGAGTTGAAACAGCACATTACTCCAGGAATTACAACGAAAGAGCTCGATCAAATAGCGGAAAAGACGATTCAAAAATATGGTGCTACGCCATCTTTTAAAGGATACAACGGATTTCCGGGGAGCATATGTGCTTCTGTAAATGAAGAGCTTGTACACGGAATTCCAGGAAAGCGCAAGCTCAAAGAGGGCGATATCATCAGTATCGATATTGGTGCGAAATACAATGGGTACCATGGAGATTCTGCATGGACGTATCCAGTTGGAAACATTTCTGAATCTGTTCAAAAGCTACTTGATGTCACAGAAAAATCGTTGTATCTTGGTCTAGAACAAGTAAAACCAGGCGAGAGATTATCAAATATCTCACATGCGGTTCAAACCCATGCCGAAGAGAATGGATTCTCGATCGTTAGGGAGTATGTTGGTCACGGAATCGGGCAAGACTTACATGAGGACCCTCAAATCCCGCACTATGGTCCACCAAATAGAGGCCCTAGATTAAAGCCGGGAATGGTCATCTGTGTTGAGCCGATGGTGAATCAAGGAAGACGATATGTAAAAACACTATCTGATGACTGGACAGTGGTAACGGTAGATGGTAAATGGTGTGCCCATTTTGAGCACACGATTGCTCTTACAGAAGCAGGATACGAAATCCTTACCACTTTATAAGTAGCTGGCTCTCCGGGATTTCAGAGCAGTGTAAAATGTTACTGATTTGAAGAAGGGAGAACTATTGAATGGCTAAAGATGATGTAATTGAAGTCGAAGGTACCGTTCTTGAAACGTTGCCAAATGCTATGTTCAAAGTAGAATTAGAGAATGGGCATGTCGTATTGGCTCACGTTTCTGGTAAAATCCGTATGAACTTCATTCGTATTTTACCAGGAGACAAAGTTACGGTAGAATTATCTCCGTACGATTTAAATCGTGGTCGTATTACGTACCGTTTTAAATAATATAGCACTCCGTAATCTTTAAGGAGGTTCGAGACATGAAAGTAAGACCGTCAGTTAAACCAATCTGCGAAAAATGTAAAGTTATTCGTAGACGTGGAAAAGTAATGGTTATTTGTGAAAACCCTAAACATAAACAAAAACAAGGTTAATCAGAAGGAGGTGCATTCAGAATGGCACGTATCGCAGGTGTAGATATTCCTCGAGACAAACGCGTTGTTATTTCTTTAACTTACGTATTCGGCATTGGTCGCACAACTGCTGAAAAAATTCTTACTGAAGCTGGTATTTCTTCAGAAACACGAGTTCGTGATTTAACGGAAGACGAATTAGGACGTATCCGTGATGTTATCGATCGTATTAAAGTTGAGGGAGACCTTCGTCGTGAAGTATCTCTTAACATTAAACGTCTAATGGAGATCGGTTCTTACCGTGGTCTTCGTCACCGTCGTGGTTTACCAGTTCGTGGTCAAAATTCTAAAAACAATGCTCGTACACGTAAAGGTCCACGTCGTACAGTAGCAAATAAAAAGAAATAATAAGTAAAGGAGGTTGAACTAACAATGGCACGTAAAACAAACACTCGTAAAAAACGTGTGAAAAAGAATATCGAAGCTGGTATAGCTCATATTCGTTCTACTTTCAACAACACAATCGTAACACTTACAGATACTCACGGTAACGCGCTTTCTTGGTCTAGTGCTGGTGCACTTGGTTTCCGTGGATCTCGTAAATCTACTCCATTCGCTGCGCAAATGGCTGCTGAAGCTGCTGCTAAAGTTGCAATGGAGCACGGTTTAAAAACTTTAGAGGTTACTGTTAAAGGTCCTGGTGCTGGTCGTGAAGCTGCAATTCGTGCTCTTCAAGCTGCAGGTCTAGAAGTAACAGCAATTAGAGATGTTACTCCAGTTCCTCATAATGGATGTCGTCCGCCAAAACGTCGTCGTGTGTAATTTTTCTGTATAGAATTTTCCCTTTTGTCTATAATGGATATGATGCATTATCGAGAAATTTCGTACAGAAACATCGCTTGTTGTGCACAATCGGGAACTGCCTAAGGGGGACTTTCGGTTAGACAGGGGTTATACCTTTGTTTAACCGGGGTTTCGACGTTTTGAAGGAGGGTTTAGTTAATGATTGAAATCGAAAAGCCGAAAATCGAAACGGTTGAACTTAACGAAGATGCTAAATATGGTAAATTCGTAATTGAACCGCTTGAGCGTGGATATGGTACTACTTTGGGTAACTCCTTACGTCGTATTCTTTTATCCTCACTCCCTGGTGCCGCTGTTACTGCTATCCAAATCGATGGCGTATTACATGAATTTTCAACAGTTGAGGGCGTAGTAGAAGACGTTACGACGATCATCTTAAACTTGAAAAAGTTGGCTCTTAAAATCTACTCTGAAGAAGAGAAGACGTTGGAAATTGATGTGCAGGGCGAAGGTATTGTCACAGCTGCTGATATTACTCACGATAGTGATGTAGAAATCTTAAATCCAGATTTACACATTGCAACGTTAGCAAAAGATGCGCATTTCCGCGTGCGTTTAACTGCAAAGCGTGGCCGTGGGTATACGCCAGCTGATGCAAATAAAAGCGAAGATCAACCAATAGGAGTAATTCCTATTGATTCTATTTATACTCCAGTATCACGTGTGACTTACCAAGTGGAAAAGACACGTGTCGGACAAGTGGCTAATTATGATAAGCTTACGCTTGATGTATGGACGGATGGAAGCATCGGGCCAAAAGAAGCTATCTCTTTAGGTGCCAAAATCTTAACTGAGCATTTAAATATCTTTGTTGGTTTAACTGATGAAGCACAAAATGCTGAGATTATGGTCGAGAAGGAAGAAGATCAAAAAGAGAAAGTTCTTGAGATGACTATCGAAGAACTAGACCTTTCTGTTCGTTCTTATAATTGCCTAAAACGTGCAGGAATTAATACTGTACAAGAGCTTGCGAACAAAACAGAAGAAGATATGATGAAAGTTCGTAACTTAGGACGTAAATCCTTAGAAGAAGTTAAACATAAACTTGAGGAATTAGGTTTAGGTTTACGTAAAGACGACTGAGGATTTAAACCCATGAACAAAGGAGGGAACTACGAATGGCATACAGAAAATTAGGCCGTACAAGTGCGCAACGTAAAGCTATGTTACGTGACTTAGCTACTGATTTAATTATCAACGAGCGCATCCAAACGACAGAAACTCGTGCAAAAGAACTTCGTTCTGTAGTGGAAAAAATGATCACTTTAGGTAAACGCGGAGATCTTCATGCTCGTCGTCAAGCAGCAGCTTTCATTCGCAATGAAGTAGCTAACGCTGAGACTGGTCAAGATGCACTTCAAAAATTATTCGCTGATGTAGCTCCACGCTATGCTGAGCGCCAAGGCGGATACACTCGTATTGCAAAAATTGGTCCACGTCGCGGAGACGCAGCACCAATGGTAATTATCGAGTTAGTATAATGATAATTAAAAGGGCAGGACAGTTCTTTTCAAGAAACTGGTCATGGCCCTTTTTTTTAAATATAAAAATAGGCGAGCTTGGCGAAGGAAAGGGTGCCTTCTATTGAAAAAAGAGAAACTTCGGATAGGAAATATATCATTTCAATATCCTGGGGCAGCCACGTATGCATTAAAAGATGTTTCATTTTCCTTATATGAGGGAGAATGGGTATCTATTATTGGACAAAACGGTTCAGGAAAGTCTACACTTGCAAAATTATTGAATGGTTTGTTTTTGCCGGAAGCAGGGACTATTACAGTAAATGATTCAATGGTTTTATCAGAGGAAACGGTATGGGATGTTCGAAAACAAATTGGAATGGTATTTCAAAATCCAGATAATCAATTTGTTGGAACAACAGTGCAAGATGATGTTGTATTTGGCTTAGAGAATATCGGAATGCCCAGAGAACAAATGATTGAAAGATTAGAACAGGCCTTACGACTTGTCCGTATGGAAGATTTTCTTAATGATGAGCCTCATTCCTTATCTGGTGGGCAAAAGCAGCGAGTGGCAATAGCGGGCGTTTTAGCACTTCAGCCATCTATTTTAATATTAGATGAAGCAACGTCAATGTTAGATCCTCAAGGAAGACGTGAAGTAGTAGAAACGGTTAGACAACTTGTTAATCAAAAAGGTATTACTGTGTTATCAATTACGCACGATTTAGAAGAAGCGGCACAGTCAGATCGTGTCATTATTTTAAATAAGGGAGAAATATTAGAGGAAGGGACTCCAGAGAAAATTTTCAAGTCCTCTCATATGCTCCAAGAAATTGGCTTAGATGTACCGTTTTCGGTGAAAATAGCAGAATTATTAAAAAGAAATGAAATTATTTTGCAAAATACGCATCTTACAATGGAAAGCTTGGTGAACGAACTTTGGAGATTACATTCCAAAAAGTAGAACATCGTTATCAATATAAAACTCCATTTGAAAGACGCGCACTTTATGATGTAGACGTGTCGTTTCCAAGTGGGGGCTATTATGCCATTATCGGTCATACTGGTTCAGGTAAGTCGACGATGATTCAACATTTAAATGGTTTATTGCAGCCGACAAATGGTACAGTTCAAATTGGTGAACATTTGATTTCGGCAGGAAAGAAAGAAAAAAAGCTAAAGCCACTACGTAAAAAAGTAGGGGTTGTCTTTCAATTCCCAGAACATCAGTTGTTTGAAGAGACTGTGGAGAAAGATATTTGTTTCGGCCCTACTAATTTTGGGGTATCTGTAGAAGAAGCGAAGCAAAAGGCAAGAGAGGCAATTGAACTTGTAGGGTTAGAGCCAGAACTGTTAACACGTTCACCGTTTGAGTTAAGTGGCGGGCAAATGAGGCGTGTTGCGATAGCGGGTGTATTGGCGATGGAACCTGAAGTGCTTGTATTAGATGAACCTACAGCAGGTCTAGATCCAAAAGGGCAGAACGAACTTATGCAGATGTTTTATAAGTTGCATAAGGAGAAGGGGCTTACAGTTATCCTTGTAACGCATAATATGGAGGATGCCGCTCAGTATGCGGAGCAGATTGTAGTTATGCATAAAGGAACGGTCTTTTTGCAAGGAAGTGCAGAGGAAGTATTTTCACATGCTGATGAACTAGAGAAAATTGGTGTGGATCTTCCTATGTCATTAAAGTATAAACGTGCAATTGAAGAGAAGTTTGGTATTTCAATTCCAAAGGCTACCTTATCTTTAGAGGATCTTACTCATGAAGTTGTGCAGGTGTTACGAAAAGGTGGTCATGAATCATGCAGCAGTTGATTATTGGGAGATATATCCCAGGGAATTCACTTATTCATCAACTTGATCCACGTACAAAGCTGCTGATTGTCTTTTTATATGTATTTGTTGTTTTCTTAGCAAATAATGCGATTTCATATGGATTTTTATTTTTATATGCACTCATTGCTTTATTTTTTGCAAAAGTGCCGATTCGTTATGTACTTTCGGGCTTAAAACCAATTTTATGGATTTTTCTTTTTACATTTTTCCTGCATATTTTTACAAATAAAGAGGGGGATGTACTACTCCAGCTTGGTTGGTTTTCGATACATGAAAAAGGATTAGAGCAAGGGATATACATTTCTGTACGATTCTTCGTTATTATTTTAATGACGACATTATTAACGTTAACGACGACACCTATTGAAATTACAGATGGTTTGGAGACGTTATTAAAGCCGTTGAAGCGTATAAAGGTTCCTGTTCATGAAATCGCATTAATGATGTCAATTTCTCTTCGTTTTATTCCGACATTAATGGATGAAACGAGTAAAATAATGAAAGCACAAGCATCACGTGGTATTGATTTCGCTGGGGGACCGATAAAAGATAGAATGAAAGCTATTATCTCACTGCTTGTTCCTCTGTTTATCAGTGCTTTTAAGCGTGCAGAGGACTTAGCTATTGCGATGGAAGCTCGTGGATATCAAAGTGGTGAAGGACGTACTAAATTTAGGCAACTACGCTGGAAAACAAGCGATACAGTAACGATTGTAAGCTTATTTTGTTTAGCTTGTATTTTGGCATGGGTGCGATCGTAATGGAGAATAGAGAAATGGATAGAATAAAATGTACGGTTGCATATGATGGCATGCATTTTTGTGGTTATCAAATTCAGCCGAAGCATCGTACTGTTCAACAGGAGATAGAAAAAGCATTACAGAAATTGCATAAGGGAGAACTTGTTCGTGTTCAGGCATCTGGTAGAACAGATTCTACGGTTCATGCAAAAGGACAAGTCATACACTTTGATACTCCTTTGCCTCTTGAAGAGTGGCAATGGAGTAACGCTTTAAATACAATGTTGCCAGATGATATTGTTATTAGGCAAGTAGAGAAAAAAACAGAAGAATTTCATGCACGTTACGGTGTTGAGAAAAAAGAATATCGTTATCGTGTATTATTATCAAAGACTGCGGATGTATTCCGTAGAAATTACGTATATCAATATCCATATCCGCTCGAAATCAAAAAAATAAGAAAAGCAATTCCGTATTTTATTGGAACGCATGATTTCACTTCTTTTTGTTCGGCAAAAACTGACAAAAAAGATAAAGTGCGAACAATTTATGAAATCGAGTTAATTGAGCAAGACGATGAATTAATTTTTCGTTTTGTAGGTAATGGATTTTTATATAATATGGTCAGAATTATTGTTGGTACGTTACTTAACGTAGGGCAAGGAAAGCTTGATCCTGATAGCATTCCAGAGATTTTAGCGAAACAAAATCGTCAGTTTGCTGGAAAGATGGCTCCAGGTCATGGGCTTTACCTATGGGAGGTAAACTATAACAACTAATCCTGGTGTAACATTTGCTTGACATTAGAAACTCAAAAGTATATCATAACATATGGTATTGTTTCTAAAACCACGATTAGCCCCGGAAGGAAATCGTGTTTAAGATAAACAATAGATTTTTTCTATGGAAAAGATAACGAGGAGGGAAACACATGCGTACGACTTTTATGGCAAAAGCTAACGAAGTTGAGCGTAAATGGTATGTGGTTGATGCTGAAGGTCAAACTTTAGGTCGCCTATCTACTGAAGTAGCATCCATTTTACGTGGTAAAAACAAACCTACATTTACACCACACGTTGACACGGGTGATCATGTAATTATTATTAACGCTGAGAAAATTCATTTAACAGGTAATAAATTAAACGATAAAATTTACTACCGTCACACTAACCACCCAGGTGGACTTAAGCAAAGAACAGCTCTTGAAATGCGTACAAACTACCCTGTACAAATGTTAGAGCTTGCAATTAAAGGCATGCTTCCAAAAGGACGCTTAGGCCGTCAAGTTTCTAAGAAACTTAACGTGTATGCTGGAGCAGAGCATCCACACCAAGCACAAAAACCAGAAGTTTACGAACTTCGCGGATAATTAATTAAAGGAGGGCTTACTTTGGCACAGGTTCAATACTATGGCACTGGACGTCGTAAGAGTTCAGTAGCGCGCGTACGCCTAGTTCCAGGCGAAGGACGCGTTATCATTAACGGTCGTGATTTTGAAAACTATATCCCATTTGCTGCATTACGTGAAGTAGTGAAACAACCTCTAGTTGCAACAGAAACTTTAGGTAACTACGATGTACTTGTAAACGTAAATGGTGGTGGATACACTGGTCAAGCTGGTGCTATTCGTCACGGTATTTCTCGCGCTTTATTAAAAGCTGATCCAGAATACCGTCTAACACTAAAACGTGCAGGTCTATTAACTCGTGACGCACGTATGAAAGAGCGTAAAAAATACGGTCTTAAAGGCGCACGTCGTGCACCTCAGTTCTCAAAACGTTAATTTTTGCGAACTACAAACCCCAACCATTTTGGTTGGGGTTTTTTTATGTTTCATTCCTCTTTTGTAATTTTTATAGCTTGGAATATTTTAGTGCTACCGCCGCGCGTATGCTTCTTCTTTAGAAGTTTAGACTAATACGTATTAGGGAGGTTTATAAGTACTATGAATGTCATTGTCAGCTTACAAGAAAAACAAAAAGAAAAGCAGTTAAAATACGAGCGGAAGATGTTGCGGGAATTATCATTAAAAACATTACGTTCAAATATTCGTGATGCCTTTCAAATGCAAGAGCTTCATCGTCAGTATGAAGATTACTGTATTGAATTAGGGATAGAATCTTATTTATTAGGAGCGAGATATAGTAAATTTGGTTATTATGGTGAATCGTTTTTTGATGTGAAATATAGAGCTTTAGAAGAAGAACAACAATTAACTGAAACGCTATTTCAATTTTTAACGAGTATGACTATGCGAGAAATAAAGTTGAAAGATGAGGAATTACTTTTTGAATCTTGTCAGCAGTTTATAGGATTGTGGTGGCAAGAAGGGTATGAAAAAGGTGAAAGAAGATATCGATTAAAGCTTCATTAAGACAAGCATAAACTTTCCTCTTGTCCCATATAAGTAATTAGAGGGACTAGCTGGAGGAGGAAAGGTATGAAGAGAATTCGAATTATCTCTTTTGCACTCGCTGCGGTTGTATTGTTTTTTTTAGTCAAACAAGAATTTCAAATTACAAAATCGTGGCGAGCTTGGAATTTACCCTTATCAGGGAAAGTAATTGTATTAGATGCTGGGCATGGTGGACCAGATGGAGGGGCTGTTGGAGGAAAGGATATTATAGAAAAGGATATTACGCTTGAAATTACAAAAAAGGTACAAGACTATTTACAAGAACAAGGTGCACTAGTTATTTTAACGCGTGAGGGAGATTATGATTTAGCTAACAAAGATACAAAGTCATATAGTAGACGTAAAGCAGAGGATTTAAAAAAACGTGTAGAAATCATCAATAAACCTGATGTAGACTTTTTTGCAAGTATTCATTTAAATGCTTTAACTAGTAGTGGATCGAAGGGCGCACAAACGTTCTATTACCGCTCTTCAATTGAAAATGAACGTGCTGCAAAATTTATACAGGCTGAATTGAGAACAAGTTTAGAGAACACGAATCGTTCTGCTAAGACAATTTCGCATGTGTATTTATTAAAGTATTCTAAAACACCAGGTGCTTTAATTGAAGCCGGCTTTTTATCGAATGTGAACGAAAGGTATATGTTAAATTCGGAGAAATACCAGCAAAAGGTAGCAGCTGCAATATACCGAGGTATATTACGCTATTTCACGGAAAAAGGAAATCCTCCAGAATAAGGAGGATTTTTTTGAGTTTCTCTCGTTAACGAAGTTTTCGGAAAATATGTTATACTGGAAATGTAAACGCATTTATTTCAAGAATAAGCAGAGATAAATTCAATTAACATTACGTTATTTTTCATACAGGGGGCTGGGCTAATTATGGTAACGAAAGAACAAGTGGTTGAAGCGTTAGAAGGGATGGTAGATCCGTTTTTACATAAAACATTAAAAGAAACAAGTGCAATTAAAGAGGTAACAGTCAAGCCTGAGAAGGAACATGTGAGTGTCAAAATTGCAATCGTAAAAACTGGTACAGCGGAACAAATGCAGTTGCAGTCTGGAATTGTAAAGTTATTAAAAGAGCTTGGAGCAGCAACAGTTGGACTTCGTTTTGCAGAATTTACAGAAGAGGAATTAGCTCAGTTTGCACCAGAACAAGAAGCAGAGCAAAGTGAATCTTTATTGTCACCAAATTCAAAAACGACATTCTTAGCAGTAGCGAGTGGAAAAGGTGGCGTGGGAAAATCAACCGTTTCCGTTAACCTTGCAGTTGCTTTAGCTCGTTTAGGAAAAAAAGTTGGTATTATTGATGCGGACATTTACGGTTTTAGTGTGCCAGACATGATGGGGATAGAAAAACGTCCCATCGTAAGAGGTGATAAGATAATTCCGGTAGAACGTTTAGGTGTAAAGGTAATCTCAATGGGCTTCTTTGTAGAGGATAATGCACCAGTTATTTGGAGAGGACCTATGCTTGGGAAAATGTTAAACCACTTCTTCACAGAAGTAGAATGGGGCGATTTAGATTATTTAGTATTAGATTTGCCACCAGGCACAGGTGATATTGCGTTAGATGTGCACTCAATGTTGCCATCTTGCAAAGAGATTATTGTAACGACACCGCATCCA
The DNA here is from genome assembly GCF_054509685.1 of Bacillus sp. C-3-6. Classification (NCBI taxonomy): domain Bacteria; kingdom Bacillati; phylum Bacillota; class Bacilli; order Caryophanales; family Bacillaceae; genus Bacillus; species Bacillus sp. C-3-6. The sequence continues at coordinate 147,537 of NZ_CM137247.1, forward strand.
ACAGCTGCGTTTGTAGCAGCGCGTGCTGGAGCGATGGCATTACGCACTGAACATAGTATTCTCGGTGTTGTTGAGAACATGGCATATTTTGAAAGTAAGGTAACTGGTGAGAAAGAATATGTATTTGGAAGAGGCGGGGGAGATAAGTTAGCTACCGAACTACAAACAAATGTTCTCGGGCGTATTCCACTGCAACAACCCGATTGGAATAAAGAAGACTTTGCTCCTTCAGTATATGAGGATACACATACAACTGGCATTATTTATAGTAAAATAGCTGAAACAGTAATTGATAAAACAGCTGTTACACAAAAATAAAGCGAAACTTTAATTAGTGGGGTTCATCTGTTACTGGCAACAACTAGTAAACCTTTCGCTTAACTAGAGGGCCATTTTGTCTGTTAATAGTAAGATAAAGTAATAACGAGTGGACAATTTATACATTGTCCACTCGTTATTATAGTTATTATTTTCACTGTTCTTCCTTCTTCTCGCCTTGAGAACCGCCATCACCGCCTGCTTCTTTCTTATCAGATCCACCTTTTTCAGCCTTTTGTACACCTTTACTAATGATATCAATCATCTTGGCTTGGAAGAGTGGACTTTCAGCAGTTTCTGTTAGTACTTGTTGTAGATATTGACGGTATTCTTTACTCTTCATTGTTTGTAACATCATTTTTTCTACTTCAGGATTTTTCATAATTTCTATAACGCCTGCTTGGTATTCAGGGTCTTTTAATAAGGTTTTCATTAATTGGGTTTGTTCTTTCCCCATACTTTTAGCAAACTTTGATGAGAACTCAGGATCTTTAAAGAGCTTTTCCCAGAATTGTTGCCCTTTATCGGATACCATGGCATCTTCAATCGTTTTCTTTACTACTGTTTCATCTAGTATGAGTGCTTGTTTCATTTTTTCATCAGTTAATACATCTTGAATAGCTTTCTTACCTTGATCTGTTTTTAAAATATCAACAATCATTTTCTTTGTTTGATCGTAATCTAGTTCGGATTTCGTTTCTTTTCCTTGTGCGCATGCTACAAGTGCGATAAGTAGAAAAGAAGAAACGAAAATGAATAGTATCCGTTTCATAAGTTGGAACTCCTTTCAGCACAGTTCTCTCTTTTTAATATAAATATCTTTAAGGAATTTATACATGAACATGGCTAGCTTTTTGAAATTGTCATTGATACAATTTAATTAGAAATATAAGGATAATGGGGGATGTGTTGTGAATAGCCGCAAGTGGGTACGACTATTTTTAACGACGTTGTTTCTTGGTGGGATTAGCACAGTTATTATTGGTTTTGTTTTGGAGTGGGACAGGTATGATAAATTTTTTCAAAATTTCGACGTTAAGGAGATTTTAGCGGTATCTTTCTGGTTGATGGGTGTAGGATTTATTTTTAGCGTTATAAGTCAAATGGGATTCTTTGCATATTTAACAATCCATCGTTTTGGACTAGGGATGTTTCGCTCATCGTCTTTATGGAATGCAGTCCAGCTCTTCTTTATTGCATTCGTATTATTTGATTTTGTGTATTTAAGATCTGTACTTATTGCAAATGGGGAAATCTCATTGGGGAATAACATACTTGTTGCTGGAATTTTATTTGTGTTTGGAGCAATTGTTGCTTATGTAAAAAGTAAAGAAACAAATAAAAAAGCATTTGTGCCAGCTCTGTTCTTTATGGTTGTTGTAACGATTCTTGAATGGGTACCGGCGCTTCGGATTAATGATACAGATTGGTTATATTTAATGGTTATACCGCTATTGTTATGTAATGCATATCAATTACTTGTATTACATCGTTTAATCGGAAAAACGAGTAAATCTGCTTAATAGAGAGAGGTTTTATATATCAGCAGTTATATTACTGGAAATGGTGTGATTAAAAAAGCTCTACCACCTTTTTGAAAGGTAGTAGAGCTTTTTATACGTGAAGAGTAGTAGGGACGAAGCTATTTCACATCTTCACTTTTCGTACTTGTGTTGGAAATAAGTTGTGATACGGATATTTGCTCATATCCATCACTTTTTAATTTTTGCAGGAGCAGCGGTAAAGCTCTATTTGTTTGAAGGGCAGAATCGGATGCGTGTAATAAGACAATATCTCCACCTTTCAAATTATTAGAGACGGTGGAAACGATGTGATTTACACCTGGGTTTTTCCAATCGTTGGAATTGTTACTCCAATGCACGACGGTGTATCCAAGTGATTCTGCAATTTTAAGGGTTGCCTTGTTAAATTCGCCACTAGGTGGACGTAACAGCTTGACTTGTTTTACCCCAAGTTTTGTAAAAACATCTTGTGCTCGTAAAAGGTCTCGTCTTATTTCATTCGTCTCTAGAGAAGTGTAGGATGTGTAATTGTAACCCATACTACCAATTTCGTGTCCATCTTTCATGATGCGCTCTACAATATCGGGGTGTCTTTCGGCCCATGCAGCAGAAAGGAAGAAGGT
>NZ_CM137247.1:155000-242500 GCF_054509685.1 Bacillus sp. C-3-6
GCATGGAAGGGCCATCGCTCAACGGATAAAAGCTACCCCGGGGATAACAGGCTTATCTCCCCCAAGAGTCCACATCGACGGGGAGGTTTGGCACCTCGATGTCGGCTCATCGCATCCTGGGGCTGTAGTCGGTCCCAAGGGTTGGGCTGTTCGCCCATTAAAGCGGTACGCGAGCTGGGTTCAGAACGTCGTGAGACAGTTCGGTCCCTATCCGTCGTGGGCGTAGGAAATTTGAGAGGAGCTGTCCTTAGTACGAGAGGACCGGGATGGACGCACCGCTGGTGTACCAGTTGTTCTGCCAAGGGCATAGCTGGGTAGCTATGTGCGGAAGGGATAAGTGCTGAAAGCATCTAAGCATGAAGCCCCCCTCAAGATGAGATTTCCCATAGCGTAAGCTAGTAAGATCCCTGAAAGATGATCAGGTTGATAGGTTCGAGGTGGAAGCATGGTGACATGTGGAGCTGACGAATACTAATAGATCGAGGACTTAACCATATAATATGTAGCAATGTTATCTAGTTTTGAAGGAATATATATTTAAAATTCCTTTTGACATTCTGAAAAGAATGTGTATAATGATAAAAGTCTGGTAATGATGGCAGAGAGGTCACACCCGTTCCCATACCGAACACGGAAGTTAAGCTCTCTAGCGCCGATGGTAGTTGGGACCTTGTCCCTGTGAGAGTAGGACGTTGCCAGGCTTGTATTATTCCGCAGTAGCTCAGCGGTAGAGCTATCGGCTGTTAACCGATCGGTCGTAGGTTCGATTCCTACCTGCGGAGCCATTATGCTTCCATAGCTCAGCTGGTAGAGTACTTCCATGGTAAGGAAGAGGTCACCGGTTCAAGCCCGGTTGGAAGCTTGGAAAAGTTTTTAAATTTTTGGCCCGTTGGTCAAGTGGTTAAGACACCGCCCTTTCACGGCGGTAACACGGGTTCGAATCCCGTACGGGTCACCACTTTTGGAGGATTAGCTCAGCTGGGAGAGCACCTGCCTTACAAGCAGGGGGTCGGCGGTTCGATCCCGTCATCCTCCACCATATATGTTTAAATGTCGGAGGGGTAGCGAAGTGGCTAAACGCGGCGGACTGTAAATCCGCTCCTTCGGGTTCGGCAGTTCGAATCTGCCCCCCTCCACCATTTTCTTAAAAATAACCTGAAAGGGTTTATTTTTTTGAGAAGATAACCATACTAGTAAATATTAATGGGCTATAGCCAAGCGGTAAGGCAACGGACTTTGACTCCGTCATGCGCTGGTTCGAATCCAGCTAGCCCAGCCATTTACGAGCCATTAGCTCAGTTGGTAGAGCATCTGACTTTTAATCAGAGGGTCGAAGGTTCGAATCCTTCATGGCTCACCATTTTCGCGGAAGTAGTTCAGTGGTAGAATACAACCTTGCCAAGGTTGGGGTCGCGGGTTCGAATCCCGTCTTCCGCTTTATTACTAAGGGGCCTTAGCTCAGCTGGGAGAGCGCCTGCCTTGCACGCAGGAGGTCAGCGGTTCGATCCCGCTAGGCTCCATCTAAATAGAAAAAGCTTACATCATATGATGTAAGCTTTTTTGTGTTTAAAAAGACAACTTTTATATTTATCGTTTAAAATGAAGAAAACGTAAAAATAAGGGATGGGGGATAATTGTGAAAGTTGTTATTGCATCTGATTCATATAAAGAAAGCCTAAAAGCTATAGAAGTATGTGAAGCTATTGAAAGAGGTTTTAGAGCAATTTTTCCTAATGCAAAGTATGTGAAAATACCAATTGGAGATGGAGGAGAAGGGACGGTTGAATCGCTTGTTGATGCTACAGGGGGGAGAATTATATCAATTAGTGTGACAGGACCGCTTAGAGAAAGTGTACAAGCTTTTTATGGCGTGTCTAAAGATAAAAAGACAGCTTTTATTGAAATGGCAGCAGCATCAGGATTACAGCACGTTCCAGTTGAAAAGCGAAACCCACTTATTACAACGACAAAAGGAACAGGAGAACTTATATTACATGCGCTAAATCAAGGGGCGGAGTACATAATTTTAGGACTTGGAGGAAGTGCTACAAACGATGGTGGGGCAGGCATGTTAGCAGCTTTAGGAGTAAGATTTATAAATGACAAGGGTGAAGTAATAGATCCATCTGGAGGTACGTTACATTCGATTGTTGCTATTGATTTTTCACAAATGGACCCACGCTTAAAGGGGGTAAAGATAGAAGCGGCATGTGATGTGGATAATCCATTAGTCGGAATGCAGGGAGCATCTTTCGTATTTGGGAGACAAAAGGGTGCGAATGTAGAGATGATGAAAGAGCTAGATGAGAATTTAAAACATTATGCGAATATCCTTAAAAGATATGTATCTTCTGATGTATCTGAAATACCTGGTGCAGGGGCAGCAGGAGGAATGGGAGCGGCTGTTATTTCAGTGCTAAAGGGAGACTTGCGAAGGGGCATTGAAATTGTATTGGATTATACAAATTTCGATAAACATATAGAAGATGCAGATCTCATTATAACTGGTGAAGGTAGAATAGATGAACAAACTGCATATGGGAAGGCTCCTGTTGGTGTTGCGGGGCGTGCGAAACGTTTTTCTGTGCCTGTAATTGCTATTGGAGGGTCTGTATCATCTGATTATTCAGCCGTGTACGAGAAAGGAATAGATGCGGTATTTAGTATTACAACGAGACCGATGACACTAGAAGAAGCATATAGAGTAGCAGAAGAAAATATTGAAATGACAACGAAGAATATTGCAACAGTATGGAAAATAGCGTCAGAAAAACACTTCTAAATGTAGGGGTGTTTTTTTATTATTATTTAATAATAGTGATTGTGATTGTTTCATTAAGTTAACTTTATACATAGAATAGTCTTGAAATTTGATTTTCAACGTGAATATAAGTGAATAATTTGTATATCCATACAGAAAAATGTCGAGTTGAGTCAGACTATATAAAAGATTTAAAATATTTAGTGAAGGCACAGAAGGGGGATACTATCTATGAAAAAAGAAATCTCAGTTATTGGAGTTCCAATGGATTTAGGGCAGATGCGTCGTGGCGTTGATATGGGACCGAGCGCAATCCGTTATGCAGGGGTAATTGAAAGAATTGAAGAAATTGGATATAACGTTAAAGATATGGGAGATATACGTATAGAGAGAGAAAAAGAGATAGATGAAAATACAAAATTAAGAAACCTTACACAAGTTGCAACTGTATGTAATGAATTAGCAAGTAAGGTGGATCATATTATAGAAGAAGGTCGTTTTCCACTTGTATTAGGTGGTGACCATAGTATTGCTATCGGTACATTAGCTGGTGTAGCAAAACATTATAAAAACTTAGGTGTTATTTGGTATGATGCACACGGTGATTTAAATACAGAGGAAACTTCACCATCTGGAAATATTCACGGTATGTCACTTGCAGCAAGTTTAGGTTATGGACATTCTTCACTTGTAGATTTATATGGAGCATATCCAAAGGTGAAAAAAGAGAATGTCGTAATTATCGGTGCGCGTGCATTGGATGAAGGAGAAAAAGATTTCATTCGCAATGAAGGTATTAAAGTGTTCTCAATGCATGAAATTGATCGTATGGGGATGACGGCTGTTATGGAAGAAACAATCGCATATTTATCTCATACTGATGGTGTACACTTATCATTAGATTTAGATGGTCTTGATCCTCATGATGCACCAGGTGTTGGGACGCCTGTAATTGGTGGTCTATCTTATCGTGAAAGCCACTTGGCGATGGAAATGTTGGCAGAAGCGGATATTATCACATCTGCTGAATTTGTTGAGGTAAATACGATTTTAGATGAGAGAAATAGAACGGCAACAACAGCAGTTGCTTTAATGGGTTCTTTATTCGGTGAAAAACTAAAATAAATGTAAGAAAAGCAACTGAGAAGTTGCTTTTTTTATTTGAAAATAAGCGTATAATAATGATTTATATTATACTGTACAATAAAAATGTTTGACATCTTACCAATTTGAGCTAAAGGGGGTTGTTTGTAATTGTCGTTTGTTTCATGTATGGTATAATTAACTAGTTGTTGGAAATACATACAGATAGAGCATAAAACAATATTTCAATATACGGATAGAATTGCTCGTAAGTAGGAGGAAGGGATAGCATGCCTTTTGAAGATACGACCATTTTGAAATATCTTAGTACGGCATTAGATATTGCCATTGTATGGTTTATTATATATAAGCTAATTCTTATAATCCGAGGGACGAAAGCTGTTCAACTTTTAAAAGGGATTACAGTTATTATCGTCGTTAAGATGATCAGTATTTTCCTTGAATTGCGTACGCTATCTTGGCTAACTGAACAAGTATTAACGTGGGGATTTTTAGCCGTTATTATTATCTTTCAGCCAGAATTGCGAAGAGCACTTGAGCAGCTAGGGCGCGGGAGTTTATTTTCGCGTGTTGGAACGCATGAGGATGATGAACCTGAAATGGTTGCAACAGCGATAGCAAAAGCAACCGAATATATGGGGAAACGTAGAATTGGTGCATTAATTACTTTGTCAAAAGAGACCGGTATGGGTGATTATGTGGAAACGGGTATTCCGCTTAATGCAAACGTATCATCGGAATTACTTATTAATATTTTTATTCCAAATACACCTCTTCATGACGGAGCGGTAATTATGCAAGGAAGTACAATTAAAGCAGCAGCATGCTATCTTCCATTATCAGAAAGTCCGTTTATTTCTAAAGAATTAGGAACTAGACATCGTGCTGCAATGGGAGTTAGTGAAGTTACTGATAGTATTACAGTAGTTGTGTCTGAAGAAACTGGTCAAATTTCTTTAACGAAAAATGGTAAGTTGCATCGTGATTTGAAGACAGAACAGCTGAAGGATATGTTATTAGCTGAATTTAGTGGGAACGAAAAAACGACTTCTTCGTCTTTATGGAATTGGAGGAGAAAGCGTCATGGATAAGTTAATGGAGAATCATTGGTTTTTAAAAGGGATCTCATTACTATTGGCGTGTATGCTTTTTATGTCAGCGACGTTAACTGAGAAAAATACGACATCAGGTATATTACCTTTTGCAAATGATACGAAAGAAACATTAACTAATTATGAGATTAATCTTAAGTATGATGAGGAGAAATATATTGTAAGTGGTATTCCAGCAGAGGGCGTTAAGGTGAAGTTAGAAGGCCCAAAAGCATCAGTTGCTACAGCAAAAGCAAAAAAACAATTTGACATACCAATTGATTTGCGAGATAGTCCAAAAGGAACTTATGAGATTTCTTTAAAAACGAACGGGCTTCCAGACGATGTGAAAGGAACAGTTCAGCCATCAACAATTAAAGTTACTCTTCATGAAAAGGCGAGAAAATATGTTCATGTAGATTTGAAATTATCAAATGAGGATCAAATGCCAGCGGGGGCTACTCTCGAAAAATCAAGCATTAAACCGGATACTGTTGAGGTAGTTGGGACGAAAGAAGAAATTGAAAGCATTTCATCTGCCAAAGCGTATGTTGATTTAAAAGGTGTTAATAAAACTGTTACAAAAACGCCCGAAGTTACATTATACAATAAAGAAGGAAAACGTTTAAATGTAAGAACAAGTCCATCTAAAATTAGTGTAACGTTGAATGTGGCAACGCAAACTACAGCCAATAATACTGAAAAAACTGTTCCTGTAACGTATACGAAGAAGGGGAGTTTAGCAGAAGGATTGGCAGTTACAAATATCAGTGTCGAGCCAAGAGAGGTAACGATAGCTGGTCCAAAAGATATTTTGGATAATATACAATCGCTAGAGGGGGTCGAAGTAGATCTTAGTCAATTGACAGAGTCTACAACATTCGATGCCTCTGTTTTATTACCCAAGGGTGTAACCAGTGCAAAACCGAATCAAGTGAAGGTTTCAGTGGGAGTGCAAAAAACAAAACAAACGAAAACAAAAACGATTGATGGCATCCCAATCCAAAAAAATGGACTTTCTAAAGATGTTACGGCTCAGCTAATTTCGCCGCAAGATGGAAAGATAAGTGTTGATATTTCAGGAGAAGCAAGTATAGTAGATAAAATAACAGCTGCCCAAATAACAGCGGTAATTAATTTGCAAAATGTATCTTCAGGGACGAAAGATATTTCTATTCAAGTGAGTGGTCCTGGTAATATTTCAATAGAGCCAAAACAAAAAAGTGCTAAAGTTACTATTGTAAAGAAAGAAAAACCAGATAAAGAAGTACAGGGTAACGGTCAACAACCGGATTCAAACACCAATCAAGAAAATCAAAATGAGAAGCCAAAAAATCCTGAATCCAATCAAGAAAAAGAAACGGAACAGGAAAGTAATCAAAATAAAGATAAAGATAAAGATAAAGATAAAGATAAAGAAAATAGTCAAGAACCAACGGTAGATAACCATAATCAAAAAGAGCAAGAAAAAGGAGCGAATCATAATGGGTAAATATTTTGGTACAGATGGAGTACGTGGAGTTGCAAATAAGGAGTTAACACCTGAATTAGCTTTCAAAATTGGGCGTTTTGGTGGTTATGTATTAACAAAAGATACAGATCGTCCAAAAGTAATTATCGGTCGTGATACACGTGTATCTGGTCATATGTTAGAAGGAGCTTTAGTAGCAGGTCTATTATCAACTGGAGCAGAAGTAATGCGCCTTGGCGTTATTTCTACACCGGGCGTTGCTTATTTAACAAAAGCACTAGATGCACAAGCAGGTGTTATGATTTCTGCATCTCATAATCCAGTACAAGATAACGGTATTAAATTCTTTGGTTCAGACGGCTTTAAATTAACAGATGAGCAAGAAGCTGAGATTGAAGCTTTATTAGACAAAGAAGTTGATGAACTACCACGTCCGACAGGTACTAATCTTGGACAAGTGAGTGATTACTTTGAAGGTGGACAAAAATATTTACAGTACATTAAACAAACTGTTGAAGAAGATTTCTCTGGCCTACATATCGCTTTAGATTGTGCACATGGTGCAACTTCGTCTCTAGCTCCATACTTATTTGCAGACCTAGAAGCTGATATTTCAACAATGGGAACTTCTCCAAACGGTATGAATATTAACGAGGGTGTAGGATCTACACATCCAGAAGGCTTAGCTGAATTGGTAAAAGAAAAAGGTGCGGATATCGGACTTGCTTTTGATGGCGATGGCGACCGTTTAATTGCTGTAGACGAAAAAGGAAACATCGTTGACGGTGATCAAATTATGTTTATTTGTGCGAAGTACATGAAAGAAACTGGTCAATTAAAACATAATACAGTTGTTTCAACTGTTATGAGTAACTTAGGTTTCTACAAAGCACTTGAAGCAAACAATATTACAAGTGATAAAACAGCAGTTGGTGACCGCTATGTAATGGAAGAGATGAAACGCGGTGGTTACAACTTAGGTGGAGAACAATCAGGCCATATTATCTTACTTGATTACATTACAACTGGTGACGGAATGTTAAGTGCACTTCAACTTGTAAACATCATGAAAATGACGAAAAAACCATTATCTGAGCTTGCAGGAGAAATGACGAAATTCCCACAATTGCTAGTAAACGTTCGTGTAACAGATAAAAAATTAGCATTAGAAAATGAAAAAATTAAAGAAATTATTCGTGTTGTAGAGGAAGAAATGAACGGTGATGGCCGTATTCTTGTTCGTCCATCTGGAACAGAGCCACTTATTCGTGTAATGGCAGAAGCACCAACACAAGAAGTTTGTGATGCATATGTACATCGCATTGTAGAAGTTGTGAAAGCCGAAGTTGGCGCTGAGTAATTAGCTGAATTTATATGAAAAAGGAGCACAAAAAGTGCTCCTTTTTCATATGTTTTATAGACGATGAAAAAAATTTCATTGACGGTTTATCCATGTTTGTTATAAGATGGTCTTGTTCTTTTTCTCAAAGGAAATATTGTGAATTATAAAAGCGCCAGAACTACAAATAGTGTAGTTGACGAGGTGGGGTTTATCGAGATTTCGGCGGATGACTCCCGGTTGTTCATCACAACCGCAAACTTTTACTTAAATCATTAAGGTGACTTAGTGGACAAAGGTGAAAGTGTGATGAGAGAAGAGGAACGGATGAAAACTAGCTGTATAAGTATATACGGACTTAAACCCAATCGAGAGGAAGGTGAAAGCCGTTACAAGCTTACAGGGCTAGCAATATGTAATCCGTTTTTTTAGTATAAATAAAAATGGTATCGGACTATGTCGTTACATGTTCGCAGAGCAGTGTAAGCATTTGTAACGGCGACTAAACATGTGTGGAATCGTAGGATTTATTGGAGAGCAAGATGCAAAGGAAATTTTATTAAAAGGTTTAGAAAAGCTAGAATATCGTGGATATGATTCAGCAGGTATTGCAGTACAAGCAGAGAACGGTGTTGTTGTATACAAAGAAAAAGGCCGTATCGCAAAACTTCGTGAAATCGTAGATGAGAACGTAGCAGCAAGCGTAGGTATCGGACACACACGCTGGGCTACACACGGTGTTCCAAGTAAAGTAAACGCGCATCCGCATCAAAGTACATCAAAACGCTTTACACTAGTTCATAACGGTGTAATTGAAAACTATGAATTAGTGAAAAAGGAATATTTACAAGATGTAACGTTCGTAAGTGAAACAGATACAGAGATTATCGTACAGCTTATGGAACAACAAGTGAGCACAGGATTAAGTGTAGAAGAAGCGTTCCGTAATACGCTATCTCTTTTACATGGCTCTTATGCAATCGGATTACTTGATGCTGAAAATCCAAACATGATTTATGTTGCTAAAAACAAAAGCCCGCTATTAGTAGGTGTTGGTGACAACTTTAATGTTGTGGCGAGCGACGCTATGGCGATGTTACAAGTTACAGATCAATTTATTGAGTTAATGGATAAAGAAATCGTAATCGTAACGAAAGAAAGTATTACAATTAAAAACTTACAAGGTGAAACGATTGAACGTGCACCGTTTACAGCGGAATTAGATGCAAGTGATATTGAAAAAGGAACATACCCTCATTTCATGCTTAAAGAAATCGATGAGCAACCACTTGTAATCCGTAATATAATTCAAAAGTATCAAGATGAAAATGGCGAGATTGAATTAAATCAAGACATTCGCAATGCGATTTTAGATAGCGATCGTATTTACATCATTGCATGTGGAACGAGCTATCATGCAGGTCTTGTTGGAAAACAATTTATCGAGAAGTTTGCAAAAATGCCAGTTGAAGTGCATGTAGCAAGTGAATTCTCTTACAACATGCCATTATTAACAGAAAGACCATTCTTCATTTACATTTCACAAAGTGGTGAAACTGCTGATAGCCGTGCAGTACTTGTACAAACAAATGAAATGGGTCATAAAGCATTAACAATTACAAACGTGCCTGGTTCTACTCTTTCTCGTGAAGCTGATTATACACTTCCGTTATATGCTGGACCAGAAATTGCAGTTGCATCAACGAAAGCTTACACAGCACAGCTTGCAGTACTTTCAATTTTAGCAGCTGATATTGCTAAAGCAAAAGGTGAAGTTCTTGATTTCGATTTAACACACGAACTAGGACTTGTAGCAAATGCAATGATAGAACTTTGTGATCAAAAAGAAGAAATGGACGCATTAGCAAAACAATTTTTAGCGACAACGCGTAACTGTTTCTTCATCGGACGTAGCGTAGACTTCTACGTAGGATTAGAAGGTGCGTTAAAACTAAAAGAAATCTCTTACATCCAAGCAGAAGGATTTGCTGGAGGAGAGTTAAAACACGGTACAATCGCTTTAATCGAAAATGGTACACCAGTTATCGCACTTGCTACACAAGAGCACGTAAACCTTGGAATTCGCGGCAACGTGAAAGAAGTAGTAGCACGCGGAGCTAACCCATGTATCATCTCAATGAAAGGCTTAGAAATGGAAGGAGACAGCTTCGTATTACCAGCTGTACACGAAGCACTAGCATCGCTAGTAGCAGTTATTCCATTACAACTTATTTCATACTACGCAGCACTTCACCGCGAGTGTGACGTTGATAAGCCACGTAACTTAGCTAAGTCTGTTACTGTTGAGTAGGAGATTGGTAGGTTAATAAATATATGAATCGGTACCCCTTTAGATATTGTATCTAAAGGGGTATTTTTTATTGAAAAAGAAAATCTAAAATTGGTAGGTGAATAGAACCCTATAGATTAAATTTTTACTTTATCAGATTTACTTTTATTTATCTGAATTTTCCGCTATCATTTTAAGTATGCGTGAACAATTTTCTTTATTATGAAGAGAAGAGACGATAGATTCATGGACATTATAAGGGGGCTTATTATATGGAAGTGAAAGCAAAAACATATTTAAGTATAGAAGAGATTATTTCATTACCGACCTTAGCGAGTACAAATATAAGTGATGATGGCAAAAACGTAGCATTTGTAAAGAAGACAGCTAACTGGGAAGACAATGCGTATAGAAATCATGTATGGATATATGAGAAAGATAAAGGGCAGAGTTACCCACTAACAAATGGAGATATAGATAGTACACATCCATTATGGTCTCCAGATTCTAAGACTATTGCATACCTTAGCCCAGGTGGGGACGGGGCTAATACAAATCAGATCTTTGTTAAGTCAATAGACGGTGGTAGTGAGGTTCAAATTACGAATGAGAAGGATGGAGTTAATACATTCAAATGGGAGCCTACTGGTAAAGGTTTTTATTATATTGCACAGTCAAAAGAATGTGAGGGCATAAAGAAACGTAAGGAACTATATGGAGATTTCCACCATGTAGGTAAGGAACATCGAAATAATTGTTTATACTACATTGAGATAGAAAAGGTAATACAAAATGATAAAGAGGAACGCGAGATTAAAGGTGCTTATCAACTAACGGATGGTAAGGATTTTTATATACATAACTTTGATATTTCAAATGATGGGAAAAAGGTTGTATGTATGGTTACACCAAACTTAAACGATTATATGAATAGTGATCTATACATATTAGATGTTGAAGCTGGGGCACTACAAAAGATGAATATAAATAAGTTGTTAGGAGCGAGTGTCTGCTTTTCTCCAGAGGGCAGCAAAATTTGTTACTCAGCAAGCATAAGAGAGAAGGATTACTATAGAAACCATATACAAGATAGTACATTAGAGATATATGATATGAATACGGGAGAGGTAATTCAACCTTTAATAAATTTTGATAGTACGGTTATGCCATTACAGTGGACGGCTAAAGGGATTTTAATTAGATGGCAGGATAAAACGAATTACCGTATTGGATTGCTATGTGAGAATGGCACTGTGGAAATGCTAAACGAACCAGTAGATGGGTTTATAATGGATGCCTCTATAACAAAGGATGGCAAATATATATCCTACAATAAGGCAATAACAAATGAAACCTTTGAAATCTATTTAGACAATAAAAAAATAACGGATGAAAATAGCTTTTTCAAAGTGAAACTTAGAAGTAACAGGGAAATCATCTCATGGAAAAGTAGCGATGGTCTTGAAATAGAAGGTGTTTTATCAACGCCAGTAGAGTTTGATACTAATAAAAAATATCCTTTATTAGTAGTAATTCACGGCGGTCCGGCTTGGGCGTCTTTTCCGATATTTTCAGACTGCTTCAATGAGAAATATCCGATTGAACAGTTTATCGAAAAAGGCTTTATCATTTTAGAACCAAATTACAGAGGAAGTTCAGGTTATGGTAATGAATTTTTAAAAGCTAACTATAGAAAACAGGGGATTGCTGACTACGATGATGTTATATCTGGAGTGGATGAACTAGTAGAAAAAGGGATGGTAGACAAGGATAGAGTAGGAGTTATGGGATGGAGCAACGGTGGATATGTATCAGCTTTCTGTTCTACATTTAGTAGTCGATTTAAAGCTATTTCAGTTGGCGGTGGAATCACTAACTGGAGTAACCATTATGTAAATACAGATATACCTTACTTTATTAGAATGTATTTAGGAAATACTCCATGGAATGATCCAGATATATATATGAAGACATCACCTATGACGTATATTAAATCAGCTTGTACGCCTACCTTAATTCAGCATGGAGAAAAGGATGCAAGAATTCCAATTACAAATGCATATGATCTATATCAAGGATTAATGGATATGGAAGTGGATACAGAATTAATTATATTTAAAGGAATGGCATATAGTCCTAATCAGCCGGGAATGAATGTAGCTATTATGAAGCAGAATTTGATGTGGTTTTCACACTATATTCTTGGAGAAAGTATGGAGGGTTTTAGAACTTTATAATGGATGTTTGTACAAGACATAAGGCTGAAACGGTCTTCATCTTGAGATGATTTATTATAAAATATATACTTAAACTAATATCTGTACACACATCAGGGAGGACTAATATGACAGGAAATAAAAATGACTTACTAGTAGAAAAACGTCAAGAGTTATTGAAAGTATTGCAAGCTCGTTTTGAGAAAAATATGAACCGCCATGAAGGTCTTGAATGGGCTAAGGTTGAAGCTAAGATAGAAGCTAATGCTGAAAAATTATGGTCACTTAACGAAATGGAAGTAACTGGCGGTGAGCCGGATGTTGTCGGTTATGATGAAGAAAAGGACGAATATACTTTCTATGATTGTTCAAAGGAGAGTCCTAAAGGCCGCAGAAGTCTTTGTTATGACCTTGAAGCGTTAGAATCAAGAAAAAAACATAAACCAGAAAATAACGTTATTGATGTTGCCAATGCTATGGGCATTGAATTATTAACGGAAGAACAGTATCGGGAATTGCAACAACTTGGCGATTTTGACATGAAATCATCAAGTTGGGTACAAACACCTTCAGATATTCGAGAACTCGGTGGTGCTTTATTTTGCGATTATCGCTTTGGACATGTTTTCGTGTACCACAATGGAGCAGACTCTTACTATGCTGCCAGAGGTTTTCGTGGCTCGTTAAAATTTTAAATTAGGATAAATAAGAAAAAGAGCCTATACTCAGGCTCTTTTTCTTATTTATATTTTAAAAGTAAACTGTTACTACGCAGTTTTACTTAATTTATATGTTCCGTGGTTATTTTTACGGAAAAGTTTAGGGAAAACATAGCCATCTAATCCAATACGTCCAGCGTTTTGCCCTGCAACTAAAATGAACATAGTTAAAATAAGCAGATTTGGGTTTACACTAACAGTTCCGCTTAATAAAAATGAAAGATTCATTATGATTCCGAAAAATGCAGCTGTTTTTGTTAATCCGCCTAAAATTAAACCTAGACCTACTAAAATTTCTCCCCATTGAACTAAAAAGCTAAATAGGTCTGCGTTTGGAAGAACAAAATGTTGAAGAAAATCTGCCCACCAACTTTGTACTGCAGGATGGTCACCTGATGCTTGAGCGATAGCGCCCTTTAGAAAACCACTTGCATCAAAAGATTGTCCGAAAACTTTACCTATCCCAGCAGCGAGCCATTTATACCCTATGTAAAGCCGTAAAAGTAATAATATGAAAGCAGCACGTTTATCAGTTCTTAAAAAATTGATAATCATTGAAATCCCTCCAATATTGTATTTACAAGTTTATTATATATCCATTGTGAAAAGATTCACAATGGATAAAGTGTGAACAAAAATGGTGTTTTTATAAAATGAAAAAGGCATATAACAATCATATGTTATATGCCTTTTCTAATATATACTTAGTAACTTATTTAGGTAATGTAAATTTAGCTTTTTTACCTTGTGAAATATCTTTAGCTTCTTTATTTCTCATAGGTCCTAACTCAATCTCAAAGCTTTTGTCTTTCCAAATCTTTTCATACTGCTCTTGATCTAAAATATATACTTGTAGTAACTCTCCAGATGTTCCAGTTTTAACTGCAGCATTATAGTCATAATTTAATAGCATACCTTCATTAATCGTATATTGTGTACCATCATTCACTCTTAATGTAGAGCTTATAGGAGATAGTGAAACGTCTTGAACATCTTTGTTATCAAGCTTGAATTTTACTGTTAACAGAACAAGACCGTTTTTAAAATTTGCAAAGCGTGGAGCTTCGACGGAATTTGGTGTGAATTGAGTGAATTGGTATCCGTCTAATGTAACATTAACAGCGCCTAATTCTTGGTTGTTATTAATACTTGATTTCTCTTTTAACATTTTTTTATCGCCCATGTTATTAGCTGTAGCTTTATCTTGGTAGAAAGTATTATCTGTTGCAACTTTTTCAGCACCCTGTTTGTTTAAACTTAATGAAAAGCTTCCAGGATTTCCGATTGGAGCATCAAATTTTCCTTTATTAGCTTGTGCATTTGGGACTGTGACTGAGACTGTTGAGAGACTTGAAATTTTCGCTAGATCATCTTTTCCGAATGGATAAGCGATATAACCAGAAATAGTTTCTCCTGCTTTTACTAAGTAATCATTCGTTGGAGCAAGTTTAGTTGGGAGCTGATCTTCTTTTGGAATTAAATCTTTATAGTTACTATATGCTTTCTGCGCGCCAGTAAATGACATGTCCAATGCTGGCATATAATAAATATCTTTAGCTGAACTATTTTTTACGCTGTAGTTCACAAGAATAACTCCGCCTTCTGTTTGACGATTAAACGGAATATCGAAGTTTGTATGGAATCCATTTAATTCAACTAATGTGTAACTATTCATTGATACTGAAACATCTTCAGCTTTATAGACTTGTGGTTCTTTATTTTCAAAAAGAACTTTTGTTTTACCACCTGTTTCTTTTTCCATATAGGAAATCAGCTTAGAGTAGTCGCTTGATCCAGTAGCTGTATTTTCAGGCTTTTTATCTTCAGTTTTTTTATCTTCGGATTTTTTTTCAGTAGGTTTACTTTCTTTCGTTGTATCTGTTTTTTCCGTTTTGCTTTCTTTTGTTGCATTCTCTTTTTGTTCTTTATTTGTCGTATCGCTTTGACCACAGCCGGTTATTACAAAAGCTGCTACGATTACTGCAGAAAATAAAGAAAGTAATTTTTTTGACATATTTCTTCCCCCTATTTGTTTAAAACTAAATTCTCACATTAGCCCCACGTTTTATTATAAGAAGGTTAGTCAATATTTACCAGTATTTTTCTGATTATTTCCATTATTTATTATATTATAATATAATAAATTCGATAGAAGTTTGGAATGGAATATTGGTTTTTATTTTTTTATCATTTGAAATAGTACATCATATTGGTATGATAGAAACAGAGATATATGGAAAGGAGACAAGGACTCGATATGTGGATGAACTTGTAATGATTAGAAATTGGATAGATGAATTTTTCTCTCATAAGTGAGGGTTTATTTAGCTATTTATAAATCATGCAAGGACTGCATAGTTGGCTTGTACATCCCTTTTGTAAGGACAGAGGTCTAGGTGGGGAAATTTATATCTCTTATATAAAATATGCGTCCTTTAAACTTGGAGGAGTATATGATGAAACAATTAAAAAATAAAGTAGCAGTTGTTACAGGCGTAAGTCGTCTAGACGGTATAGGAGCAGCGATTTGTAAAGAATTAGCTGAGGCAGGATACGATATATTTTTTACGTATTGGACGAATTATGATAAAGAGATGCCTTGGGGCGTCGATAAAAATGAACAAATACAATTAAAAGAAGAGCTATTACAAAAAGGTGTTAGAGTATTGAGTATGGAGTTAGATTTAACTCGGAATGATGCACCGAAAGAGCTTTTAAATAAAGTTACTGAACAATTAGGGTACCCTCATATATTAATTAATAATGCAGCATATTCTACGAATAATGATTTCTCTACGTTGACTGCTGAAGAATTAGATAAGCATTATATGGTGAATATTCGTGCGACTACATTGCTCAGTAGTCAATTTGCCCGAGGATTTGATAAGAAATCTGGTGGTAGAATTGTTAATATTACTTCGGGGCAATTTCAAGGTCCTATGGCAGGAGAACTAGCTTATGCGACAACGAAGGGAGCTATTGATGCTCTTACTAGTACGTTGTCAGCAGAGGTAGCTCATTTAGGAATAACAGTGAATGCAATTAATCCAGGACCAACCGATACAGGATGGATGACTGAAGAGATAAAACAAGGGTTAAAGCCAATGTTTCCTTTTGGCAGAATTGGTGAGCCAAAGGATGCAGCTAGACTCATTAAATTTTTAGTAAGTGAAGAAGCTGAGTGGATTACGGGGCAAGTTATTCATTCAGAAGGTGGGTTTAAAAGATAAAAAAGAAGGTATCTCACCTTAGTGAGATACCTTCTTTTTTAATCTTTCTTCAGTCTTCGTGCAACACCATTTCCTAAAGACTGTAATCCTTGAACGAGGATAATTAAAATAAAGACAGTTGCATACATTACTTCAGGCTCGTAGCGTAAATGTCCGAAGCGGTATGCTAAATCCCCTAGCCCGCCAGCACCCACAAGGCCAGCCATTGCTGTTGCGCCAATTAAGCCAATTGTTGCGATTGTTAATCCAAGTACAAGGGAGGGACGAGCTTCTTTAACCATGACGTGCCAAATGATTTTTATAGTAGAGACTCCCATCGCTTGGTAGGCTTCAATGACACCGCGATCGACTTCTAGTAAAGCTGTCTCCATTAAACGTGCGATATAAGGAGCTGTGAAGACGACAAGAGGTACGATAACACCTTGTACGCCAATGGATGTTCCCATTAGAAACTTTGTAAAAGGTAAGATGAAGAATAATAGAATGATAAATGGAAGAGAGCGAATGATATTAATAATTGTATTAAGAATAGGATAGATGATTTTATTTTCACGCTGCCCACCAGGTCTCGTTAAAACAAGTGTGACGCCAAGTGGCAGTGCAATAAGGATTGAGATGAGTAATGAAATAGATGTCATTTGAAAGGTTTGAATTGTGGCTTCCCATATGACTTTACCCCATTCATCCAAAAAGGACTTGTTTCCCATAATCTGTTCTACCTCCTTCTACAATGATTCCTTGCTCTTGTAAAAATGATAAAGCACGGTGGATTTCATTTTGTTCTCCTTGCATATGAACGACTAGTTTCCCATATGCTTCATGTTTTAACTGCGTAATATTACCGGATAAAATATTCGGATACACTTGGAAACGTTTTGTGGCAACAGCTAAGGCAGGTTCACCTGAAGTAGTGCCAATAAATGAAAGTGTTACAATTTCTCCAGTATTCTGTAGTTCTTTCTGTACCTCTTCTGGAATTTTAGCTGCAAAGGCGCTATTTACAAATTTCTTCGTTGTTACATGTTGTGGGTTTGTGAAAATATCTTTCACAGTCCCGCTTTCGACTACAGATCCATGTTCCATAACGGCAACGCGGTCGCATATACGTTGGATAACGTTCATTTCGTGTGTAATGAGTAAAATCGTAATTCCAATTTCTTCGTTAATCTTTAATAACAAATCAAGAATAGAATCAGTTGTTTCTGGATCTAAAGCACTCGTTGCTTCGTCACTTAATAACACTTCAGGCTCATGTGATAGTGCACGTGCAATTGCAACGCGCTGTTTTTGACCGCCAGAAAGTTCACTTGGATAAGCATCTTTTCGATTGAAAAGATCGACAATGCGTAAATATTTTTCTACCCTTTTTTTAATTTCCACTTTTGGAATACCAGCAAGGCGTAAAGGTAATGCAATGTTTTCATAGATGCTAACAGTTTTAAGTAAATTGAATCCTTGAAAGATCATTCCGATTTTTTGTCTCGCTTTTGCTAGTTCTTTTGTCGATAACGTTGTTAAGTCTTGTTCGTTTACAATGATATTTCCTGTCGTTGGTTTTTCTAATAAATTTACACATCGAATCAATGTACTTTTACCAGCGCCACTATACCCAATGATTCCAAATACCTCGCCTTTTTCTACTTTAAGGGAAGTAGACTTAAGAGCCTCAACATTCCCTTTTTTTGTTGTAAATACTTTGGATATGTTTTTTAATTCAATCATTATCGTCAGCTCCTACCAAGATGGTAAAACTGAACCATCAAATTTTTTCTCGATAAACTCTTTTACTTCTTTAGATTGATAAGCTTTCTTTAATTTATTTACAACGGCATCATCTTTATTTTCAGTACGAACAACAACCCAGTTCACATATGGTGAATCTTTTCCTTCGCGGAAAATAGAATCTTTCGCTGGACTTAATTTTGCACCTAATGCAAAGTTTGTGTTAATTGCAGCTGCTTTCACTTCACTTAGTTGCGTTGGTAATTGAGATGCCTCTAATTCGACAATCTTTAATTTTTTTGGATTTTCAATTACATCTTTTGCAGTCGCTTTTTCTGTAGCCTTTGGATCAACTTTTAAAACCCCTGCTTTTTCAAATAATTTTAAAGCTCGAAGTTCATTCGTTGGGTCATTTGGTACAGCAATTGCATCGCCCTCTTTTAAGTCTTTTACATCTTTTATATCTTTAGAATATACGCCCATAGGGAATGTTACTGTTGAAAATACTTCAGCTAATTTCATATTGCGTTCAGCTTTAAATACATCTAAATACGATTTCGTTTGGTAGCTATTTACATCAAGGCTTTTTTCATCTAAAGATACGTTTGGCGCTACATAATCATTAAATACTTTTATGTCAATTTCCAGACCATCTTTTGCTGCAACTTCTTTTACCTTTTCAAAAATTTGTTCATGTGGTCCACCTGTTACACCGACAGTAATCTTTTTCTCGTCTAATGCTTTTACCTCTTTATCTGAAATCGCGCTACATGCGCCTAATAATAATACTGCTCCGCTTACAATGCTTAATAATACCTTTTTCATCTATAAATCCCCCTTCATATACGTTCCAAAATAAAAAGCACCTCCCAAAAATAAGAGAGGTGCCGAATAGACGAAATAGATTCCTCTCTTATCTTCCAAAACGAAAACTCGTTTTGCAGGAATTAGCACCTTAGCTTATACGTCATAAGCTCGGTTGCCGGGCATCATCGGGCCAGTCCCTCCGCCACTCTTGATAAGAGTATGTGTATGTAGTTTTGAATATGGTACTAATAGTAAATCTTACAAAAAGAATTGTCAATTATATTTTCAGAATATATTTTATTTTAAGGTAATCGAAACATTTCCTTTCTTATGGCCCATTTCTACATACGTATGGGCTTCTACAACTTCTTCTAATCGGTAAGTTCTATCAATAACAGGTTTTAGCTTTTCTGTTTCAGCTAGTTGTTTTAGTAGGTTCATATCTTCTTTACTGACCTTTGCCATCATTCCGTTCACAGATACATATTTTCCATTAGGCATTAATGCATCTGTACAAAGAGACTTTTTATATTTTCCAACTGCGTCAAATATAATATCGTAGTGATCGCCCCGCTTAGTAAAATCTTCTTTCATATAATCAATTACGTTGTCTGCCCCTAAAGCTGTTACTAAATCGAAATTCGAACTACTACAAATGGCTGTGACAGTCGCCCCGAAGTATTTAGCAAGCTGTACGGCAGCTGTCCCTACTGACCCAGAGGCGCCGTATATAAGTACTCGTTGCCCTTTTTTATCTGTCCTTTTCTAAGGAAGTGCAATGCTGAAGTTCCGCCAAAAGGAATAACGGCAGCTTCTTCATATGTCACATTGGTAGGTTTTAATGCTATTAATCCACTTTCATGCACGCATGTGTATTCCGCATAACCACCAAGGTTTAGTTCTGTTAATGCAAAAACTGGATCTCCTTTTTTAAATTGTGTTACATCTGATCCAATGTCTTCGATTTCACCGGATAACTCTACGCCAAGTATAGGTTTTCTCGGTTTTCTGAAACCTAATATGATCCGCATAGGAATCCAAAATAAGAGGGGGCTATTAAAGCCACGTATTCTACAATCTCCAGTCGATACACTTGTTGCGTGAATTTTAACTAATACTTCATTTTTCTTAGGTTTAGGCTTTTCTATATTTTGAAGCTGGAGAACATTAGGTGGTCCATACTTTGTGCAAATAATAGCTTTCATAATGACCTCCTGAAATGAGTTGTTATTATTTACATCATATTTAAACTTTTTCTCAAACATGTTGCTATATAGGAAATAAATTTAAAGAAGAATATTACGAATTATATAGATTTCATAGGAAAAGAGATGATATTATTTTTGGGAAGGAGGGGACGTTATGAAAAAATTTATTTTAATTTCAAGTTTAGTACTTGCAGTCGGTCTAGGAGTAGGGTGTAGTAATGAGAAAACAAAAAAGACTGATGAGCCGAAAAAAGAAGCTGTGCAGAAAGAAAAGGAATTAACAGCGAAGGATGTTTTCAATAAAGCGAATGAAGCTTTTAAAAACGAAGAAAATGTAACGATGACATATGATGTGGGAATAAAGGCTGAAGGAACAGAGATGAATGTAATAAAGGCCAAAATGCAATTAGAGCCGAAGCAAAAAAATTCTCGTTCTGAAATGAATGTTTCTGGTACAGAGGTTGTTGTTTATGATGTGGGTGGCAAAATTGCTGGTCAGTTGAAAAATCCTAATACGGGTGAAGTGATGTCTGTACCAGAGGAACAATTAAATGCTAACGGAATGAATGCAACTCAAGGAATGGTAGATAATTTAGAGATTCCATCGGAAATTTTAAATAAAGTGAAGATGGAGAAAAGTGGAGATAATTATAAGCTGAAGTTTGCATTAAAAGGGCAAGAGACAGAGAGTATGTTAGCTAGTATGGATGAAAAGCAGAAACAAATGCTACAAGGCCAAAATGCAAAGATAGAAGAAATAGATGGAGAATATATTATTACAAAAGATTTTAAATATGAATCAGCAAAGATAGATATGGTTATGAGTAGCAATGGTGAGGATAAAGCGCACATTATTACGGATGCGAAGTTTACATCGTATGATAAATTTGATCCAATACAATTGCCAGCAGCAAAGTAATCACTGTCAAGAGAGGTACCTGAAAGAACGGGTATCTCTTTTTGTTGCTAGTAAGGAGAGTGTCCTTTGAAAAAAAGAAAGATAGTAGTGGTCATTGTCGCATATACGGTTTTGCTTGCAACGTCTGTACATACGTATAAAAAACAAATTGATCATCCTATTATGAGTGATGTAGGTAAATTGCTTCCGACAAAAATAAAACGTGTTGAAAGTGCTACGGAAGAGCACTCGTTAATAAAATTAGTGCGAGATGCAAAAGTTTCAGGAGAGAAAATTTCCATTGCAGGCATGCAACATAGCCAAGGAGGACAGACATATTATCCGAATGGCACGATGCTCGATATGAAAGGATATAATAAAATATTAGAATTCGATCCAGAGAAGAAGCGTATTACAGTTCAAAGTGGTGTCACGTGGAATGATATTCAGAAGAAAATAAATCCATATGGCCTTGCGGTACAGGTCATGCAGTCTCAAAATATTTTTACTGTTGGTGGTTCATTAAGTGTAAATGTACATGGGCGTGATATTCGTCATGAGGCACTAATTGATACAGTAGATTCATTTAGATTGTTAATGGCAGATGGCACGGTACGTAATGTAAGTAGAGAAGAAAATGCAGAGTTATTTCCATATGTCATTGGGGGTTACGGTTTATTTGGAGTTATTTTAGATGTGACGCTGAAGTTAACAGATGATGAATTATATGAAATGCACACGAGAATGATAGATTATAAAGAATACGCATCTTATTTCAAAGAGAAAGTGAAAAGAGATGAGAATGTTCGTATGCACTTAGCGCGTATTTCTGTTGCTCCAAATTCATTTTTAAAAGAGATGTATGTGACGGATTATACTTTGGCACAAAATCAAAATATGAGAGAAGAGTACAGTGAATTAAAGGAAGAAAATATTATAGCTGCACCTAAATTTTTACTTGGGTTATCACGTTATAGCGATTGGGGAAAGAATACATTTTGGGATATACAAAGAGGTTATTTTGAACGTACAGATGGAAAGTATGAGACGCGTAATAATGTTATGAGATCAGATAGTGCTTTTATGGAATATGAAAATCCAAATAGGACCGAAGTGTTACAAGAATACTTTGTGCCTATAGATGCTTTCACGGAGTATATAGATGATTTACGTAACGCATTAAATGAAGAAGAGTTTAATTTACTCAACATTACGATTCGTTACGTGGAAAAGAATGAAAATGCAGTTTTGTCCTATGCGAAAGATGATATGTTTGCGCTGGTTCTTTTGATTAACCAGGGACGCTCAGAGAGTGAGATAAAGAAAACAGAGGATGTCATTCGGAAGATGATTGATGTTACTTTAAAGCATAACGGTAGTTACTATTTGCCATACTATTCTTATCCAACGAAAGAGCAGTTAAAAAGGGCATATCCTCGTATTGAAGAATTTCTCAAGAAAAAGAAGGAAGTAGATTCAGAAGAGAGATTTGTTAATTTATTTTATAGGGAGTATACGAAATGACATATAGAAGATTTGTGGCTTCGCAAAGTATTATCATGATGGCAGGAAGTATGGTATTTCCTTTTTATATATTATTACTTCGAAACGTTGGAAATAGCTTCTCGCAATTTGGCTGGGCGTATGGCTTATTTGCTTTAACATCAGCACTTGTATATCCACTAGTAGGAAAGGTATCTGATCAAGTAGGTGATAAAAAATTATTAATCATATACGCTTGGTCCATGGCAATCTTAATGCTTTGCTTTCCGATTGCCACGGAAGTATGGCATGTGTATATTCTTCAAATTGTAATGGGAGTTTTAGGTGCTGTGCAGCGTAATACTGAGAAAACTTCATTAGCACGAAAGGTTGCGCAGGAAAAGGCTGGTTATGAGATTGGAAAATACCATGTGTGGACATCCATTGGCGGAGCAGTAGCGGTTATTGCCACGGGATATTTAGTAGATTTCTTTACGATCGGTACAATTTTTTATATTGCATCTATTCTATATGTAGTGAGCGGGATTGTATTAAGTAGTAAAAAAATATAACTATTCCTATTTTCACCTTAATACCCTTTATTTGTTATACTAAAAGGGAATACAAAAGAAAAGGGGACAGTGCCTTTGATGAAATTTGTAGTTTTAGCTATTCTTACTTTGTTTTTGATTCCATGGACAAGAAGTAGTAGTAAGCTTCGAGCAGTGGATAAGAAGGGAGATAAGAAGGTTGTAAAGGGTAAGAAATCATCTATTTTAGTTATTCCTGTTTTATTTTGGATAGGTATTGCAATCTATGAATACTTTTGGCTAATTGATGATCGAGTAGATTCGATTCTTACTCATTATTCTGTTGCAGTAGCAATTTTAATTGGGCTTGTTTTATTTTCACAAGATCAAATAGGGAAATTAGAAGGTACATTAAAAGGACTTCTAATGTTTATTTTACTCGCAAGTTACGGCTACTTTGGTTATTTGCACGATATAGTAATCTCGCAAAAGAAATATGATTCTGTTGTTAAGATAGAGAAAGATATTTCAGAGCCATTTACTGAAAATGACCAGCCGTTTACAGTGCCGCCAAAGACAGCGGAGAATAAGATGAAAAAAGTATTTGGTGATATTCCGAAAGTAGCTTATTTTGAGCTAGGAGAATTAACGCCACAAATGGTAAACGGCGAAGCTTTATATGTAGCGCCGATTGAAGTTTCAGGATTTTTTAAAGCGCGTAAAGCTGAGACAATTCCAGGGTATGTAACGATGTCAGGTACGAATCCTGATGCGGAAGCGAAACTGCACCTCGGTTATAAAATGAAATATGTGCCAAGCATGTTTTTTGGTAATAATTTAGAGCGTGTGGTAAGGCAAGCAGAACCAAATTTAATCTTTAAAGGAAAACCTAAATTTGAGGTTGATGATAAAGGAAAACCATATTATACAATGACGTATGGTGAATTTATTTCAGGAAGATCTGGATTTGAGGTAGAAGGTGTTGTCGTAATAGATGCACAAACAGGTGAAGTGAAAAGATATGATAAAGGAAAGGCACCTAAATTTGTTGATGGTGTATTAAATCATGAGACTGCATCTACGTTAAATACGTACTTTGGTAAATATATTCACGGATTTTGGAATACGAAATTCTCACAAACAGATATGAAAATTCCGACTGAGTGGGGAACGAAAGAAGGCGTGACCCCGATCTTTGGTAAAGATGGAACACTGTATTATTTTACAGACTTTACTTCTCCAAAAGAAGGAGTAGATTCAGCCCTAGGCTATTCATTAGTAGATGCACGCACAGGCAAGCTATATTACTATAATGGAAAAGAAGTGAAGGGGATTATGGATGGTTCAGCAGCTACAGAAGTAGTAGATAATTCCTTTAAGAGAGAGAAATGGCATGGGACAATGCCTGTCATTTATAACGTATACGGTAAACCAGCTTGGATTATTCCGGTTGTTGATGACGGAGGCCTAGTACGTGCACATACAGTTGTATATGCTGCTAATGCAAAAATATTTGCGACAGGTTCGACGCAGAAAGAAGCGCTTGAGAATTATAAAAACGTAATGAGCGGTAATGGTGATACCTTTAGACCAACCTCAACAGGAAAAGAAGCGCAAAAAGAAGGTATTGTACAACGTGTATATAAAGAGAAATCAGGTGAAAATACAATCGTGTACGTACTTTTAGAGAATGAACAGAAGGTATTTATGATACCAGTGAAGAAATTCCCGTATGCTATGTTTACAGAAGTAGGAGACCCAATTCAAATTACATATTTAGATACAGGAGAGACGATGGCCTCGGTATCTAAATTTACGAATAGCAATGTGAAAAAGTAAAGCGATAGAATTTCTATCGCTTTTTTTTACATTATGAAAGAGGAAAATGCGCTGTACTTGACGTATGTTTATGATGTAACTATAATTGTTACGATTCAGTGTGTATAGGAAAGGGTGAATTGAAAAAGTGAATGAAGTTAATCACGAAATATACAAACCTGTAAAGGCAAACAGGTTATGGATGATTCTTGTATTAGGAACACTTACGGCGATTGGGCCATTATCTATTGATATGTATTTGCCTTCATTACCGAAGTTAACGGATGATTTGCAAACAGGGGCATCCCTAGCGCAGCTTACATTAACAGCTTGTTTGCTTGGGCTGTCAGTAGGACAATTATTTGTTGGCTCAATTAGCGATATTTACGGAAGACGCAAACCACTTATTATTGCTCTTATTATTTATGTTGCTTCTTCTTTACTTTGTGCTGTTGCGCCATCTATTTGGACATTAGTATTATTGCGCTTCCTACAAGGAGCTTCAGGATCAGCCGGGATTGTTATATCACGTGCAATGGTACGTGATATGTACTCAGGTTCTGAAATGACGAAGTTTTTCTCACTGCTTATGTTAGTAAACGGAGCAGCACCTATTTTGGCACCGATTATTGGGGGGCAATTATTACAGTTTACAACGTGGCGCGGTGTTTTCATCGTTCTTGGAGCAATTAGCGTATTCATGTTAATCTCAGCTACTTTTGTATTGCGTGAAACATTACCTCCTGAAGAAAGAGAAACGGGTGGTTTGTCAGGGACTTTGGCGACGTACGGAAAATTGTTAAAGGACCGTCTGTTTATGGGATATGCATTGTCACAAGGATTAGTAACAGCGGCAATGTTTGCATACATTTCGGGCTCACCATTTGTGTTGCAGAACATATACGGAGCATCACCACAGCAATTTAGTTTATTCTTTGCGATTAACGGCATCGGTATTATTATTGCTAGTCAGGTAACGGGTCGTTTAGCGGGGAAAGTGAATGAGAAGACATTATTTGTTGCTGGTATTATTATCGCAGCTGTTGGTGGCCTATCTTTACTACTGACAATCGTACTAGGAATAGGTTTAATCGGTGTTTTATGTTCGTTATTCCTTGTTGTATCAAGTGTCGGGGTTGTATCAACAACTGGGTTCTCATTAGCGATGAGAAATCAGAAGCAAGCTGCAGGAACAGCGTCAGCTTTATTAGGCTTATTACAGTTCATTTCAGGAGCGCTTGTCGCTCCGCTAGTAGGTATTGGTGGGAGTAATACAGCGTTACCGATGGGTGTTGTTATTGCGCTTTGTGAAGTAGGAGCAGTATTATGTTATCTATTTATGGCCAGAAGAAGTGAGAAGCAGTTTGAACTGCAACAAAGACAAAATTTAGAGGCTTAACAAAAAAGAACTGATTCAAAGGGAATGTTTGAATCAGTTCTTTTTTTCATTTCTTTGAAATACCTCATACATATTATTCATGATCGTATCATATAAAACAGCAAGTTTATCCCACACCCAGCGATTACTATCGACTTCTTTTTCCCCACAGTCGATAATATCGGTATGGTCAGTAATTTTATACGCTTTTTTAACGATAATAGGAGCAATCTTCGGTATACGTGGGATTTCCTTTAAGGTATCTGCAAAGTTTCCAATGTAGACATGACCGATGATTTCGATTGTTAATGATTTATCCGATATATTTAGCACGGTATGAAATTGATTTGTATGTTGTTGTTTTAAATATTGAGCTAACTTAAATGGAGCATGCTTCTTCTTTAATACGCGGCGAAGGCTCTCTGTATTTTCGATATGAAGTGATTTTTCGCGAATAAGGACACGAATATCTTCTCCCATAAAAGGCATTGTGTTGTACATAGATGATTCTCCTTAAAACCTTACATATGTTTGCGTTATGCATATGTAAGTCTAGCATGGTTTGTTCTTTATGTGTGCTTACAGTTTTGTAAGGTGATGTAGTAAAGCATTGCAAAAGTTATTTGTATAAAGTGACGATACTGTGACAAACATGTTGGTATATATATTACGATGTTGTCTTAAGTGTAAAAAGTAGGGCGTTCTCGGTATAATAACAAGTGGAGATAAAAGAAACTATAATGAGTAATAGCTGTAGATAAAAGGAGAAGAAGAGATGAAGAAGGTTTTGGGTATTGCTGTAATGGGAAGTATGATCCTTCTAGTAGGATGTAATGGAAATAAAGATACGAAAGAACCGAAAGAAAAGGTAGAGCAATCTACTGAACAAACAGAAGAGATGAAAGAATACCTTGCAGTACATGAAAAATACGATATAAAAATGAATAAAGAAATTAATAAAGCACTGCAGTTATTTGAAGTGGCAAAAGAAAAGGGCGGTAAGGAAATAACGAATGCTACATATAAAGAAGACGTGCAAAAGGTAACAACGAGCATGTTAGAAGATATTGATCATATACGTAAAGAAATTCGTGTTCCGAAGTCGAAAGAGCAAGAACATGAGGTATATATTGGTTTCTTGAATGAATCAGAACAAGCGATGAAAAAATTACAGAAGTTAGCTAAAGAAGAAGATTCATCGTTGATTCGTGATATAGAAATTAATTTTGCAACAGCATCGACATACTATAAACGTTTTCAAGCAGAAACGAAAAAATAACCTTGCCTGTGCAGGGTTATTTTTTCTTCTTGCCATCTCCGTCTTCATCCTCAGATACTAATATTTTCTGTTCTTCGTGAAATTCGGAAATAGTTTGCCCGGTAATATTATCGAAAGGAGTATAAAAAGAAGTAATACGTTTCTTTTTAATAAAGAGTTTATAGGAGCCGATGATGACAAGTATAACGATTGTTAAGGGTAATCCTATAGTACCAAGAAGTAAGGGGTCCATCTTATAACTCCTTTAACATTATTTCTTTTTATTATAAGCCGAAAACTGTAATTTCGATAAATGAATTAAAAACTGATTTTTCTAAATTTATCCAATTTGATTGACTTTTCAATTTTTCAGAATTATAATTCGAAATATACAATTTGAACCAAATAATAATATAGCAATTTACTTATCCAGAGAGGTAGAGGGACTGGCCCTATGACACCTCAGCAGCGGGTTCTGTAATAGGAACACCGTGCTAATTCCAGCAAGCAAGTCTTGAAAGATAAGTGATGGGCCTTTGTTTGTTAAGCCTTGATCTTATTTTTTAAGATCAAGGCTTTTTGTATTCTAAAAAGAGAAAAGGAAGTAATGGAAAAAGTACATCCATAAAACAAAGTAAATTCATGCGTTTAGGGGGTTATTGAAGTGTATGTAATTAAAAAATTATCGGTTATGGTGTTTACACTATGGGTTATTACGACAGTGACATTTCTAATTATGCATATTATTCCGGGAGATCCATTTTCATCAGATGCAAAAATCTTTCCTGAAGAAGTGATCCAAAACATGAGAGCGAAGTATCACCTTGATGAACCGTTATGGAATCAATATGTTGCTTATTTAGACGGTGTAGTTCATTTTGATTTTGGTGAATCTGTTCAATCAACCGGGCAAGGTGTATCAGAAATTATAACAACTGGCTTTGGTCCATCAGCAATTATTGGTCTACAAGCACTTGTTATTTCATTGTTGGTAGGAATTGCGGCAGGGACATTTGCTGCTCTATATCATGGGAGAGTAATTGACTATAGTGTGAGTTTGCTCGCAATTCTAGGTATTTCTATTCCAAGTTTTATTTTAGCACCACTATTTATACAAGTATTTGCTATCCAATTTGAGTTTTTACCAGTAGCCTCTTGGGGAACATTCGAACATACGGTATTGCCATCCTTTGCATTAGCGTTAGGGCCAATTGCAGTTATTACAAGGTTTGTTCGTTCTAATATGATCGAAGTACTGCAGAGTGATTATATTAAGCTAGCAAGAGCAAAAGGTATACCAATTAAGAAGATTATTATAAGACATGCTCTTCGAAATGCGATTGTTCCAGTACTTACATTTGTGGGACCGTTAATGGCGGGACTTTTAACAGGGACTTTCGTTATTGAAAAAATCTTTTCAATTCCTGGCCTAGGAAAATATTTCGTAGATAGTATTTTTAACCGAGACTATCCGGTGATTATGGGAACAACGATTTTCTATAGTGCATTATTAATTGCTTGTATTTTCATTACAGATATTATTCACCGCATTGTTGATCCGCGTATTCGTTCTATTACATAAGGAGGGGGGATATTTAAATGGGAGCTTATGAAATTAATGAACAGTTATTAACGAAAGAAGAGAAAAAAGAATTAACGATAAATAAAAATCAGCAAACGATTAGCAGAAAGAAAGAAGTGTTTCGTAAGTTTATATCGAATCCAATCGCAGTTTTAGGAACAGTGACGTTATTGCTAATTATTGTTTTCTCGCTTATTGGCGAAAGTTTAACTTCATTTACTGCGAGTGAACAAGTAAAAGAGGCAACAAATTTACCGCCGAGTAGTGAACATTGGTTTGGAACAGATGATCTAGGGAGAGATATTTGGGCACGTACTTGGGCTGGTGGGAAGATTTCACTAACAGTTGGATTAGTAGCAGCTGCCCTCGATATAGGGCTTGGTGTACTGATTGGTGGATTTAGTGGATATGTGAGAGGGCGTAATCGCCTTGGAACGTTAATTGATGAGTGGATTATAAGAGGAATTGAAGTATTATACGGCATCCCATATTTATTAATTGTTATTTTACTATTAATTGTTATGAAACCAGGTCTTTTCACCATTATTATCGCCCTTGCATTAACGGGATGGATTGGAATGGCTCGTCTCATTCGAGCACAAGTATTGTCTTTAAAACAACGAGAGTTTGTTATTGCAGCAGAGCGATTAGGTACATCACATATGAAAATTATATATGGGCATTTAATTCCGAATTTAACAGGGATTATTATCGTAAATTTATCATTTACAATTCCAGCAGCTATTTTTTCAGAATCATTTTTAAGCTTTATAGGACTTGGAGTACAATCACCAGCGGCAAGTTGGGGGACGATGACGAATGATGCACTCGGGACATTATTGAGCGGAGAATGGTGGCAGCTATTTTTCCCGGCAATCATGATTGCACTCATTATGTTCGCATTTAATGCAATTGGTGATGGTTTGCAAGATGCGATTGATCCAAAAATCGTCAAACGGAATCGAAAGGAGAAAAAACATGGCACAAATCTTATCTTTAGAAAACGTAACGTTAGCCGTTGAAAAAGAGAATAGTAAGCAAGCGATTGTGAAACATGTTTCCTTTTCTATTAACGAAGGTGAAATAGTTGCACTTGTAGGAGAAAGTGGTTCAGGAAAAAGTGTCACAGCACAATCCATTATCGGCTTGAATCAAGAATCAATTCATATCGATGATGGAAATATAGCTTTCCAAGCAAAGGAATTAACGAATTTACAAGAGTCAGAATGGAATCAAATTCGCGGAAAAGATATTTCCTTTATATTTCAAGATCCGCTTTCATCTTTAAACCCAACGATGAAGGTAGGCAAACAAATTACAGAAGTAGTTTTGCAACATGAGAAAAAATCGAAAAGAGAAGCAAAGGAAATTGCGATTAACTTGTTAACAGATTTAGGGATACATGAAGCAGAGAAACGCTTTGAACAGTACCCACATCAATTAAGCGGAGGTATGAGGCAGCGTATTTGTTTAGCAATTGCGTTTGCTTGTCATCCAAAGCTTGTAATTGCAGACGAGCCGACAACAGCGTTAGATGTAACGATTCAGAAACAAATTATGGGGCTATTAAAAGAAAGAAAAGAAAAACAAAATACGAGTATTTTATTAATTACACATGATTTGGCACTTGTACGTGAAGTAGCTGATCGAGTAGTTGTTATGTATGGGGGACGTGTCGTTGAAAAAGGAACGATACAGGAGGTAATAGGTTCTCCTAAACATCCATATACGAAAAGTTTATTACAAGCAATTCCGAATATGGATGATTCCGAAAAGGTATTACGTGCTATAGAAGGAACGACACCTTCCATTGAAACATTAAATAGCTTTGGTTGTCCTTTTGTAAATCGTTGTCCAGTAGCGATAAAAGAATGTATTCATCGTTTTCCAGAGAGAACCACATATTCTAAGGAGCATAGTTCACATTGTTGGCAACATGTTCTAGAGCATAATAAAGCGAAATCAAAAGAGAAGGTGAATGCCTCATGACGACAGATTTAATTACTATAAAGCAAGTAACGAAAACGTATGGAAGTAAAAGTAAAGAAATCACAGCGTTAAAAGACATATCACTTTCTATTCCGAAAGGAACAACACTTGGCATTATTGGTGAAAGTGGTTCAGGAAAAACAACACTTGGTAAGCTCATAGCTGGGATTGAGAGCCCAACGTCTGGTGAAATTGATTATAACGGTCAAGTCGTTCACAAGTTGAAGGCAGCTCATAAACGTGATTTCTTACAGAAAGTACAGTTTATTTTTCAAGATTCCACAGCAGCATTAAATCCGCGCTGGAAAGTACACGATAGCGTAACGGAAGGTTATATTTCATTCGGTTTAGGTGATAAAGGATTAAAGGATAAAGTAGCAGGTGATGCGCTAGAACGTGTGGGATTAGATAGACGATATATTGATCGCTATCCGCACGAATTTAGCGGAGGACAACGTCAACGTATCGCTATTGCAAGAGCGCTATTATGTGAGCCAGAAGTATTAATTCTTGATGAACCAATTTCGGCATTAGACGTTTCATTGCAAATTCAAATTGTACATCTGCTGCAAAAGATTCAAAAGGAGCAAGGCTATACATATTTATTTATCGCGCATGATTTGCCGATGGTTCACTATTTATGTGAAAAAGTGGCTGTCTTATATAAAGGAGAACTTGTTGAATTTGGAAATACGGACGAAGTGTTCCGTAATCCACAACATTCTTATACAAAAACATTATTAGCATCAACACCAAAAATTTCAGGTTAAAGGAGAATGTAGGATGAAGAAGTTTTTACTGTTTGTCATTATGACTGTTTTAGCGATTACTTCAGTCGCTTGCGGTAAGAAAGAGACGCAAAAGGCGAGTGCCGGTAAGGGAGAAGGAGATCGATTAGTAACGAATATTAGTAGTGATCCATATACACTTGATTCTGCTATTGCAACAGATAGCACGTCAGGTTATATAATTGGGCAGTTGTTTTCAAGTTTATATACGCAAGATAGTGATGGGAAATATCAAAATGAATTAGCAGAGAAAGAAGAAGTAAATGCTGATGGAACTGAATATACAATCCATTTGAAGAAAGATATTAAATGGTCAGATGGTTCTCCTATTACGGCAAATGATTTTGAATTTGCATGGAAGCGATTATTAAATCCGAAAACGGGTTCTATGAATGCGACAGAAATGTATTTCATTAAAGGGGCAGAGGCATATAATACTGGAAAAGGTGAAGAGGGACAAGTTGGTATTCACGTCGTTGATCCTCAAACATTAAAGGTAACTCTTGAACATCCAGTTGCTTCTATTAAACAAAAATTAGCAAGCTCATTATTTATTCCATTAGCTAAAAAGTCGATTGATGATAATAATAAATTAAAAACAGATCCAAAAGAGTTAATTACGAATGGACCATTCACGTTAAAAGAGTGGAAGCATAACCAGGCTATTACAGTACAAAAAAATAAAGAATACTACGATAAAAAGGTAACTCTAAAAGAAATTGAGTTTCGTATTATTCCAGACTCTAAAACAGCGTATCAATTATTTAAATCAAAAGAATTAGATTTACTAAGTGGTTTACCACAAGAGATGATTGAAAAAGAAAAAGGAAATAAAGAATATAAGCGTGTTGCAGGATTCTCATCTTATATTTATTCGTTTAACGTAGAAAAAGAGCCGTTTACAAATGCGAAGGTACGTAAAGCATTTTCATTAGCGGTTGATCGTAAATTTATCGTTGAAAAATTGTATAAAAATAATGCGCAAGAAGCATATGCATTCGTTCCAGAAGGAGCAAAAACACAAAGTGGTCGTGATTTTCGTAAAGAAAAAGGTGATTATGTTAAATTTGATCCAGCAGAAGCGAAAAAATTACTAGAAGAAGGTATGAAAGAACAAGGGTGGTCTACATTACCTGAAGTAACATTAAAATTCACTACAGATACACAACATAAAAAAGTAGCAGAAGCAATGCAAGAAATGTTTAAGAAAAATCTTGGCGTAGATATTAAATTAGAAAATAAAGAATGGAAGAGTTACATCGACACATACAAGCAAAGTGATTTCCAATTAGCTTATATGGGATGGGGCGCCTCTTTATTAGATCCAATTACTAAACTAGATTTATATGCAGGTGATGGTCCGAATAACTATGCAAAATGGCATAATAAAGAATTTGACGCTTTAGTAAAAGAAGCAAAAGTTGAACAAAACGAAGATAAGCGTTTTGACTTATTGCATAAAGCGGAAGATATTATGTTTACAGATTCACCATTAATCCCAATTATTTTCCCAAGTGCTTCATATTTACAAAAACCATCAGTATCTGGTGTTCAGTTCATTATCGGTTCTAGTCCAGAACTAAGATACGCAAAAATTAAAAAATAAAGAAGTAGGCAATCGCCTACTTCTTTATTTTATTTCTCTTTTGTATTCTTTTTTCGTTCCATCAGAGAAGACAACTTCTAAATCGAATTTTTGGTAGTCTTTATCAAGTTTGAACACGTTCGCTACTTGATCGATTACTTCTTGGTCAGGAGTATCTTTATCAAATTTTAATTCTTGTAGAAGTGGGCTTAATTTTGTGATAGCCTCATCTCCTGTTAATTTTACATCTGCTTTATGATCTTCAATTTTTGCTTCCATTTTTTTATCAGCTGCTACATTTTTATAGTCTGCTTCGTAGTCTTTCTTAGTATCTTGGTAGTCTGCCTTTAAATCGAATTCATTGAAATTTAGTTTTAAATCAGCAGGGGCTTCATTCTTCGCCTCTTCTGTAGTCTTTTTATTAGAAGTCGTGTCTTCCTTTGCAGGAGCTTTACATCCTGTTAATGCAGGTACTAGCATAAGAGCTAATAAAACTGATAGTAAAATTCTCATTATAAATTCCTCCTTATGTAAATTTGTTCTATACAAGTTTTTCCTAAAATCATGTAATTATGTATGTGTTGAAAATAAAATTTTGACTTGTAGCTTCAAGGATTAATCCGCAATTTAAATCAAAAATGATTTGTATGTATATGGTAAATTGAAGTTGTGAGGGAGGTACTGAAATGCTTTCTAAAACGTATCAAACCATTTCAAGTAACATATGCAGCAAATGGCTATTATACAATAATATTCGGAGGAGTTAGTTTAGAGAGAAATATTATTTCATTATTAGTTATTGTATTGGTTACACAATTAGTAGCAGTGAAGACTTTAGCTATAAAAGGAATGATAAAGGGAAGAAGAAGCTCTGTAGTTAAAGTTGTATAAAAGTAAAAAGGTATCCTTCGTAGGATACCTTTTTACTTTTGTTATTTTGCAACTTCTGTCCACTTGTAGTTAAATTCACCGCCGAAGTCAGTCGTTACAAGTCCTTTAATGAAAGAGCGTTGTAAGTAAGAACGACCTTGTTGGTATAAAGGAGCGACAGCGCCGTCTTGTAATAGAATTTTTTCAGCTTGCTTCATTGCTTCAAAGCGTGCTTTTTCATTGCCAGCTAAATCTGTTTTCACTTTATGAATTAGCTCATCGTACTCTTTGTTAGAGTATTTATCGAAGTTATAAGCACTATCTGTTGTAAATAAATCTAAGAATGTAATTGGATCAGCGAAGTCAGGGCCCCAGCCGTCAATACCAATTTCATAGTCACCACTTAATAGTAGTTTCAACTGTTGTTTACGTGGTTGTGGTTTTAAATTCACTGTTAATCCATCTAGGTTTTTTTCTAATTCACCTTTTAAATATTCACCAGTCTTTTTAGCTAAAGCATTGTCACTTGTTAATAGTTCGATTGTTACTTTGTCAGTACCAAGTTCTTGTTTTGCTTTTTTCCAGTTTTCTTTCGCTGTTTTCACATCATCCTTGACTAGATTTCCATTTTCTTTACGGAAGTCATTGCCTTCTGGACTCTTTGCAAATTTCGCAGGAACCATTCCTTCAGCTGGAATAGCACCGTTATTTAAAATTGTTTCTACGTAAGCCTTTTTATTCATTGCGCCGTTAATAGCAAGGCGTGCATGTTGATTTTTTAATGTTTCATTTTTCTGATTTAGTCGTAAGAATTGAATGCCGACTTCAGCGCGTTCCTTGAAGTTTGGATCGCTCTTATATTTATCAACAAACTCTGCAGTTAAAGCAACGCGATCAATTTGTCCTGAATCATATAAGTTCACTTCTGTAGACTTATCTTTAACGACATTGAAGTTGATTTCTTCTAATTTTACCGTTTTAGCATCCCAATAGTTAGGGTTTTTCTTCAATTGGAAACTTTGTTCGTGTTTCCAGTTATCTAATGTGAAAGCACCGTTGTAAATTAAATGATTTGTTTCTAAACCGTATTTATCGCCCTGAGACTTTAAGTACTCTTCATTAATTGGCAAGAATGTTGAGAATGTCGTTAAGCTTAAGAAGTAAGGAACAGGACGGTCTAGTTGTACTTCTAACGTTTTGTCATCAACAGCTTTGACCCCTAGTTGATCAATTGGTAATTGTTTTTGGTTTATTTGTTTCGCATTCTGTACATCGAAGAATAAGAATGCGTATTCAGCTGCTGTATCAGGATTTACGGCACGTTGCCAAGCAAAGACGAAGTCCTTTGCTGTAACAGGAGTACCGTTTGACCATTTTGAATCACGCAGATGGAATGTATATTTTGTTTTATCGGGACTAATGTCAACCGACTCAGCAACACCAGGAATCGGTTTATTATCTTCTCCCATTGTATATAAACCTTCAAAAACATTGCGCATTACATTCATGGATTCCCCATCCGTTGCTTTTGCAACATCCATTGTTGGAATTTCTGAAGCGAATGATAAGTTAATTGCTTGTTTATCAGGTACTTTATCGTTTGCTTTCGCTCCGCCTGCATTATCTTTATTTCCCCCGCAAGCAGTTAGTAATAGACTTGCCCCTAAAACAGATGCAACAACAGGTACAACTTTTTTCTTCATTGTTCGTTCCTCCCTAAATGTGTTGTTCGTAACGTCATAATGTCCCTGTCTTGAAGTAGCTATAGAAGGAGATAGAACCTATTATAAATATTTGTTTATAGGTAATCAGGTGTCCTATATGTATATACATGTTGAGCTATAATCTATCGTTATATGTTTCAACTTAGTAGACATTATATTTTGATGGTGAAATATTTTGTTTCTTTGATTATTTAGAATATTAACACTGGAAAGAACTATATGTCAATAATAAAAATAGAATGTTAATTTCTTGGAATAATATATTAAAAAAGTAAATTCTCTTGTGTGAGAGAACCTACTTTTAATATATTTTGCTAAAAAAACAATTGGTGTGGGCTAATAATAAGTGGGGATGAAGAACCCCCACTTATTACGGTTTTACTTTATTTTTCAATTTTTGCCCACTTGAAGTTTAATTGACCCGCAAAGTCTACTTGCACAATTCTTTTCACATAAGAACGTTCTAAATAAGATTCGCCTTTTTGATAAAGAGGAGCGATAACAGAGTCTTTAAATAATATTTTCTCGGATTCTAGTAATGCTTCCCAGCGAGCTTTTTCATCACCAGCTAAAGTTGTTTTCACTTTTGCTATTGTTTCGTCGAATTCCTTATTAGAGTAATGATCTAAGTTATAAGGGTTATTCGTTGTAAATAGCTCAAGGAATGTAATTGGATCCGCAAAGTCAGGGCTCCAGCCGTCAATTCCGATTTCGTAGTCACCTTTTAATAAAAGCGAAACTTGTTGCTTACGCGGTTGCGGTTTTATATTTACTGTTAATCCATCTAGATTCTTTTCTAGTTGCCCTTTTAAGAATTCACCAGTTTTCTTATCAAGGTCAGCATCACTCGTTAATAATTCTAATGTTATCTTTTCAGAATCAAGCTCTTGTTTAGCTTTTTTCCATAATTCTTGTGCAGATTTTGTATCAACTTTTGTTAAATCGCCGTTTGCAGTACGGAAGTCTTTTCCTTCAGGTCCTTTTGCAAAGTTTTTTGGAACGAGACCAAATGTTGGTGTAGAGCCATCATTTAATAACGTATTTACAAAGGATTTTCTATCAATTGTTTGATCAATTGCTTGGCGTGCAGAAACGTTTTGAAGTACTTTGTTTTGTTGATTCATACGTAAAAATTGTACGCCTACGTTTGGACGTTCTTTAAAGTGGGCATCTTTTTTATATTTATCAACGAAGTCAGATGTTAGTTTTATACGATCTAATTGTTTTGACTCGAATAAATTGACTTCTGTTGATTTTTCTTTTACGACGTTAAAATTGATTTCTTCTAGTTTGACAGTATCTTTATCCCAATAGGTAGGGTTCTTCTTAAATTTAAAGCTTTGTTCGTGCTTCCAATCGCTTAGTGTAAAAGCTCCATTGTACAAGATTGTATTATCTTCTAAAGCGTACTTATCACCTTGTGCTTTAAAGAATTCCTCGTTAATTGGTAGAAATGTTGGGAACGCTGTTAAGCTAATAAAATACGGAACAGGACGTTCCAATTCTACCTCAAAAGTATGGTCATCAACTGCTTTTACACCAAGTTGGTCGGCTGGAAGTTCTTTGTTGTTAATTTTTGTTGCATTTTTAATATCAAAGAATAGAAATGCATATTCAGAGGCTGTTGCTGGATCTACGGCACGTTGCCAAGCGAACACAAAATCTTTCGCTGTAACAGGAGTGCCGTTTGACCATTTTGAATCTCGCAAATGGAATGTGTATTTCGTTTTATCGCCACTTACTTCATGAGATTTTGCAACACCAGGAACAGGTTTGTTACCTTCACCAAGATTATACAAACCTTCAAATACGTTTCTCATTACTTGACCAGAATCAGTATCTGTAGCACGAGCCGTATCCATTGTTCGTATTTCAGTAGGTGAAGATAAGTTTAAAACCTGTTTACTAGGTGCCTCGTCTTTTGCATTTGCTCCGCTTGCTTCGTTTTTATAACTACCGCAACCAGTTAATAAAATACTTACTCCTACAACTGATGCAATACCGGGTACAAACTTCTTTTTCATTTGATTTTCCTCCTAAATAATTAAGTTTGGATGATGATGAGGGAAATGAAAAATAAAAAATCCCTCTTTTCATATTGAGAAAGAGGGATTTTTACGTACAAGTTATGCACCCGTATATAAACGAAGTCCCTCATTCTATCTTTCAAGCATAAAGCTTGCAGGAAGTGGCACAGTATTCAAAATGAACCTGCTGCCGAGGTTTCAAAGGGCCAGTCCCTCCACCTCTCTTGATACAATGAGTAAACGAATAAATTTTATTAATTTTTGTGTTTCTTTGATAATTCAAAATCTTACACCTTGAATAATGAAGTGTCAACCAAATGAAATATAGTTTAAATTTTCAGTTTTCTTAAACAAAAAAACCACTGCATATGGCAGTGGTTTTTCTACTAGAAGTTAAAGTTATCTGGATCTGGACCAACGCGACGATCTTCATTTAAAGCTTGAATTGCTTTCATATCATCAGCACTTAATTCAAAGTCGAAGATGTTTGCATTTTCAATAATGCGATGTTCTTTAATTGATTTAGGGATTGTTACAACTTCGTTTTGTAAATCCCAGCGTAAAATAATTTGCGCAGTTGATTTATTATATTTTGTCGCAATTTCTTGTAACGTTGGATTATCTAGTAGTTGTCCTTGCATTAATGGTGACCAAGCTTCAAGCTGGATATTATGTTCTTTACAGAATGCATGTAGCTCTTCTTGTGCTAAACGTGGGTGATATTCCACTTGGTTGACCATTGGCTTAATTTCAGCAATTTCAAATACGTCTTGTAAGTGGTGAATGTGGAAATTACTCACACCGATAGCGCGAACACGGCCATCTTTATAAAGTTTTTCTAATGCTTTCCATGATTCAGTATATTTCCCTTTTACAGGCCAATGTACTAAATATAAATCTAAATATTCTAGACCTAATTTCTCTAATGTAGTTTCAAATGCTTGAAGTGTTGTTTCATATCCTTGATCGCTATTCCATACTTTTGAGGTAATAAATAATTCTTCACGTGAAACACCGGATTCACGAATCGCTTGTCCAACGCCTTCTTCATTTTGATAGATTGCTGCAGTATCGATGCTGCGGTAGCTATTTTTAATTGCTGCTTTTACAGAATCAATTACTTCTGAACCATCTTCTACTTTAAAAACACCTAAACCAAACCAAGGCATTTTTACACCGTTATGTAATGTTGTATAATCTTTTAAACTTGTTAAAATCATATTATTTCCCCCTAGCTTTTTTGTTTGTTGCTTCTACTGCTTTTTGAATTGCCTCTGAAAAATTATATTCGTATAAAGTTTTGAGACCCTCAGCTGTGGAACCACCTGGCGTTGTTACTTGTTCGCGGAGGTTAGCTGGATTTTGCGTTTGCTCGAGCATAGAAGCAGAGCCAGAAATCATTTGAATGACAAGATGTTTTGCGGTTTCTTCATCGACTCCATAACTTTTTGTTGCTTCAATTAAGCTTTCAGCAAAGTAATAAAGGAAGGCTGGTGCACTTCCAGTAACTGCAGTAAGCTGATGAACTTCTTCCTCAGTACAAAGTTGCGAAGTACCAATACCTCTTAAAAGCAGTTGCAGGGTTTCTTGATGCATCTCGGTTACTGATTGTCCTATTGTATATAAGGAGATAGACTTTCCAATTTCAGCAGCTGTATTAGGCATAATCCAAGCAACAGGTGTGCCTTTTGGGAGTCTAGCTTCTAAATAAGATGGTCCAATGCCAGCTGCTACTGTTACGACAAGTTGATTTGATATTAACGGAGATAGCTCAGCTAATAATTCTTCATGAGCAGAAGGTGGCATTGCTAAAACAACCGTATCGACAGATGTAATATGCTGCTTCCAATCCGTTGTAATAGACACATTATATCGCCTTTGTAATTGTTCTAACTTTTCTACGTTGCTTTGGTTAGAAATAATAATTTTTTCGATGTACTCTTTGCTTGTTTTAAGTAATCCGGAAAATATAGCTTCTGCCATACGACCAGCGCCAATAAATAAAATTCGATGTTTGTTAGGCATATCCTTTATTCCTTTCTAGTAGAGATATGTTATAAAAACGATATCATCTTTAAGAGAATTTTGTAAAAAGAAAAGACTTACCGTAGATGGAATGGATAATGAGAAGGCGGAAATTCATGGTAAAGGAAAGGGCTATTCCTTATACTGGTGATAGGGAATTTATTACACATCTGGGGAGAGATAAATATGGTTAGAAGTCCATTTTTTTTACTTGTTTCTAGTATTATTTGTGTATTAGTTGGATTGTATATTCAATCGAGTTATATTGAAATTTTCGCATCAATTATGGGGATCATTAATGTTTGGTTATTAGCGAGAGAAAAAGTATCCAACTTTTTATTTGGCATGATTACTGTTGCGGTATTTCTATACATTTTTATTACACAAGGTTTATATGCAATGGCAGTATTAGCCGCTTTTCAATTTATATTTAATGTATATGGTTGGTATTATTGGATTGCACAAAGTGGGGAGGGAGAAGTAAAAGCAACAGTTCGTTTAGATTTGAAAGGGTGGACTTTTTATATAAGTTTTATTTTAGTTGCTTGGATTGGTTGGGGTTATTATCAAGTCCGTTATTTAGAGTCAACAAGTCCATATTTAGACGCTTTAAATGCCGTATTGGGACTAGTGGCTCAATTTATGTTAAGTCGAAAAATATTAGAAAACTGGCATTTATGGATTTTATATAACGTAGTTAGCATTGTAATTTATATTTCTACTGGTTTATACGTCATGCTAATATTAGCTATTATTAACCTCTTTATATGTGTAGCTGGTTTGCTAGAGTGGAAGAGCAATTATAAGGGGCAAGAACATACAAATAATTATATCTAGAAAATAATTAGAATTAAAAAACCCCTGAAGTACATATGCTTCAGGGGTTTACTAATAGAATATAAGATTATGCTTTTGTCATACCAAGTAATACAGCGCCGCCGATAATTAAAACACTACCTAGTGCAATAAAGATCAATTGACGTTTTGTTTTCTTTTCACCTAAGAATACAATCGCACCGAATGTTGAGATAACGATTCCAGTTTGAGATAATGGGAAGCTTGTTGCTACTCCAACACGTGGTAATGAAAGAAGTAAGAATAAGTTTCCAGTTCCCCATAGTAAACCAGATAAAGCATTACGGATTGCATATTTGTTAAATGGTTTATGTTTAGATGTCAGTACAACCGCACCAACAAACATACCAACTGCTTGTGGTAAAATAGCAGACCAACCATCGATATTATACCAACGAATAATAATTACATATACAAGATAGCCGAAAGTAGAAACAATTAAAGTAAGAAGTCCTTTTTTCAATTGTCCTGGTGGCTGAGCATTTTCTTTATCATCTAGTGATGTGAATACAACACCAACTACGATTAATAGGATTGCAATCGTTCCCAGAATAATCGTTGTAGTAGTAGTCCACTCACGGAAAGCGATAACCCCAAAGATAGAAGTTGCAACAAGTTGCATACCAGTAGAAATTGTTACGGTAGTTGAAACACCTAGTTTTTCAACTGTTTTTAATTGGTTTACTTGTCCTAAAGCCCAGAATAAACCTGAAATAAACCCAACAATTAAGACTGTCATTGTTAAAGCTGGTTGAGTAAATACATACATAATTGTTGCGAAGAATAGAGCACCGATTGTCATACCTACCGTTTGGCTATATGCACCACCGCCCATTTTTACGCTTACTAATAAGATGTTTCCCCATGCAATTGCAGGAAGAAGCGCTAATAAAATGTCCATTACAAGACTCCCTTCGGTTTGCTATACCAATATAGTTACATATCGTTCTAACGATCGGTAATGCCCCACTAATAGAGTAGAAGATTACCGATCGCTAAAACAGGATGAAGAATTCACGATATAAATGCGTTTTCA
Organism: Bacillus sp. C-3-6; assembly: GCF_054509685.1. Lineage (NCBI taxonomy): Bacteria > Bacillati > Bacillota > Bacilli > Caryophanales > Bacillaceae > Bacillus > Bacillus sp. C-3-6. Next base: position 196,804 of record NZ_CM137247.1, read on the forward strand.
TTTCTTCATTTTTTGAAACACCTCCATATAATAACAGGAAATTGCCTATTTTAGAAAGTGAATTCAAATAAAATGTATATTTAAATAAGAGGTAAAATTCAGTTATTTCCCGGTGGTATATTTTATTTCCTAAGAAATAAAGAAGCAGCTTCCAAAAAAGCTGCTTTAAGGGTTAGTAATTCTTTTGTTAATAAGCTGAATACATAGCAGAAATAGGAGTGACATACTAATAGTGATAACCACAAGTGTCCAGGCGAGTTGCATATTACTTGCGTCAATGGCCATGTAAATTGCAGTCGGGATTGTCTGTGTTTTACCAGGGATATTCCCGGCAAACATGAGTGTAGCACCAAACTCACCGAGCGCGCGGACAAAGCTCAAAATCATCCCGCTTAGTAATGCAGGAAATGCGAGCGGAAGTGTAACGTGCAGAAAAACTTGATATTCACTTGCGCCAAGGTCACGAGCACTTTCTTCAATTTGTACATTTGCGATAGAAAATCCCGTTTTCGCTGATTGGTACATAAGTGGAAATGCAACAACTGTAGAAGCGATGATCGCAGCGGTAGATGTGAACATAATAGACTGCTGAAATAATGATTCAACCCACCTTCCGATCGGGCTGTTGTTTCCAAAGATGATAATGAGAAAGAAGCCGATAACAGTTGGTGGAAGTACCATTGGTAATAAAAATATGGTTTCTAATAGTACTTTATATCGCCATGAGGAGCGAGCTAGTGCTCGTCCGACAATCGTCCCTAAAATTGTAACGAGAATAGTGGCACACGCAGCTACTCTTAAAGATAGAAAGACAGGCGATATAATAGCATCAATGCTCATAGTAATTACGACAGGACTGTAAATCCATATTTCTTAAAGGTAGATTGTGCATCTTTTGACTGCAAATACTCATAAAATGAATTCGCCTCTTTCTTATGTTTAGATTCTTTTATAACACCTAAAGGATAGTGGATTGGCTCATGAGAAGTAGCTGCTGCTGTCTCACCAATCTTTACTTTATCTGAAATGAGAGCATCTGTTTTGTATACGATACCAGCATCGACATTCCCTGTTTCTACATATGTTAACACTTGGCGAACATCTTTTGTAAATACGACTTTATTTTGAACATCATTCCAAAGGTTTTCGTGTGTTAGAGAGGCCTTTGCATATTTGCCAGCAGGTACAGATTCAGGTGTACCAAGTGCGATTTTTTTGATTTTCTCATCTTTTAAATCTTGAAATTTTGTAAGAGAACTATCTTTAGGGATGACTAGAACTAGTTCATTTCCAAGAAGATTTTTCCCTTCTTTTTCATTAATGAATCCTTTTTTTACAAGGATTTGGAATTTATCTTCTGCAGCAGAGAAGAATAAATCAGCAGGTGCACCTTGTTCAATTTGTTGTTGAAGTGCTCCAGAAGCACCGAAGTTAAAAGAAAGTTTAATATTTGGTTCTTTTTCTTTATATTGTTTTTCAATTTCTTTTAATGCATCTTGTAAGCTTGCAGCAGCTGAGATAGTAAGTTCAACTGCTTTTCCTTCTTTAACAGTTGATTTCTCTTTCTTATCTCCGTTTGTACATGCAACACTAAATATAAGAAGAAAAGAAAGTATAAGTGCCCCAATCCAACGTAATGTAAATTTATTCATAAAAAAATCCCCTTTCGTTTTGACACATCTAATTATAACTAATTATAACTAAATATAACTAGTTATAATTGAATATAATTTGAACATATATCTATTTTTAAAAAATAGGAGAAATATTCTTTTCTTTGTTACAATGAAAGAAGAAAGTGAGGAATCGTCTATGGATCATCATTCCTACACAACGGAAGAAGTAGCAAAGCGATTAAAAGTATCAAAATTAACTGTATACGACTTAATTAAAAAAGGAGAACTTCCTTCTTATAGAGTTGGTAGACAGATGCGCATTGATGCAGCAGATTTAGATCAATATATAAAACAAATGAAAACAGGAAAGGTACAAGTTACTCCTGTAAAAAACGATGGTAGTAGTATCTTGAACACGTGTATTATTAGTGGTCAAGAACTAACGTTAGATATGTTAGCTAAACGTATAGAAAATCGTTTGCCAAGTTCTAATGTTTTAAGGGCGTATCAAGGTAGCTTAACAAGTTTAGTGAAAATGTATCAAGGAGAAGGAAGTATCGTTAGTTTGCATTTGTTTGATGGTGAAACGGGTACATATAATGTTCCTTATGTAAAACGCATTTTAGTAGGCCAGCCATGTATTATGATTAATTTATTGTCCAGAAATGTAGGATTTTATGTCCAAAAAGGAAATCCGAAGAAAATAAAGACATGGGCCGACATATCTGGATCCACTATAAAGTTTGTAAATCGAGAAAAGGGTTCTGGTATTAGAGTGTTAGTGGATGAACAATTACGAATCCAAAAATTAAATAAAGCTGATATTAGTGGATATGAATGGGAAGAATCGAATCATCTGGGTGTTGCCACGCAAGTTGCAAATGGAAAAGCTGATGTAGGAGTAGGTTCAGAAAAGTTTTCGCAAATTGTAAATGTGGACTTTATTCCAATCATGAAAGAACAGTATGATTTAGTAATTTTGAAGAATAAAGAAAATGAAGAGCTGATTGAAGTCGTGAAAGACATTCTGCAATCGGAAGAATTTCATAATGAATTAAATGCAATTGGCGGATATGATATTACGAAAACAGGTCAAATTATATATGAAACAAACTAAAAAGCTGCTTGTCTATAAGACGAGCAGCTTTTTCTATATATAAAGGGGTTTGGGGAAACGAAGTGTTAAACAAGACCTTGAGCAAGTGTATAAATGAAAGCCGTAAGAAGAGTAGCTCCACTTGCAAGTCCGATAAAGTCTGATTTGTTGAAAGTAATGTTGTTCATTATAATCTCTCCTTATTTGTTTAATGTAGTTGCAACAGCTTTTGCATCGACAAGTGCGGATAGCACCATGCCCATTGTATTTAAAAATTTATTTGATTTCATATTGTTCATCATGCGTATCCGCTCCTTTTCGAATTGTTGTTGCCCTGCTTATGTCTTAATTATAGGAAATATGTCCACTTGCAACTATCGAATTAGCTTACGAAAGACTTACACTTTTGTAAGAAAAAAAGACATTCATGTAAGAATGTCTTTCACAGCATATTGATATGATGATGTTCTTCAATTGTTTTTAAAAAACTACGCATTGAATTCGTCATATAGCTATCTTTACGGCGTATGAAAACCGTTGAAATACTGCCGTATTTTTCAGGGATTGCATGACAATGTACCTTACCTGCTTTAGAAAGATGATGGACAGCAGACTGTGGTACGAGTGTAATTCCGAGGCCGAGTGCAACGCTGTTTAATATTGTCTCTAATATATTGAATTCCATAATTCTTTTTGGTAGCAAACCTTCGTCTTTAAGCCAACGTTCTAGTTTGGAACGGTATCCGCATCCTTGGTTAAAAACGAGTAGAGGCGTTGTTGTAAATTCTTCTATATGAAAGGCTTTATTTTGTGTTATAAGCATTAATTTCTCTGTACTAACATCGTATTGTTCGATTAGTGGATGTTTAATAGGACCTGATATAAAGGCGCCATCTAATTGATGATCAAGTACTTCTCTAATTAATTCTTCTGTTAGACCCGCTTGTAATGATAAATCGACATTCGGATAGCTTTTATAGTAAGAAGATAAAATGGTAGGTAATGTACTTACTGTTTCTACTGTACCGATTTTTAATATACCGGAGGGTGTTTCACTATCTAAAAATACTTGTTTTAGTTCGTCGACATCTTGCAAAATTTTATTAACATAAACGAGCATTTTTCTTCCTTCAGCTGTTAAAGTCATGCCTCGTTTATGGCGGTAAAAGAGTGCGGTTTTTAATTCGTTTTCTAGTTGTTTAATACGTGCAGTTACATTTGATTGTACATAATTTAATTCTTTTGCTGCGTTACTTACACTACCCTGGTCGGCAACGCTTTTAAAGATTTGTAAGTCTCTTAATTCCATTTTGTAATCCCCCTTGATGTTAACTATCATTATAAATGATAGTTAACATCATTTTGAATCATTTTACGTGATATATTTTTTCTTTTACAATTCTCTTTGTGCAAATAGAAAGAAACGGGGGATTGCGGTGAGAAGAGGTCAAATGATAATAGGGGCTTTAGCTTGTTTAATTGCGAGTATGTCATGGGGAGCGATGTTTCCAGTTGCTGATCATGCGCTAGAATACATAGATCCATTTTATTTTTCGCTTATTCGTTATGGAGCAGTGGCGATAATGCTGATTGTATTGTTGTTAATGAAAGAAGGAAAACAGGCATTTCGTTTAGAGGGAAGAGGAAAGGTACTCGTCTTTTTTGGAACGATGGCATTTACAGTATATAATGTCCTCATATTTTTAGGGCAAATGTTAATGGGTAAGTCGGGTGTAATGGTAGCTTCCATTATGGAATCACTTATGCCGATGATTTCTATTTGTATTTTATGGGGATATAAGCATATAAAACCGAAGAAGTATATGATAACGAGTATGGTTATTGCTTTTGTAGGAGCTGTGTTTGTTATTACAAAAGGTGACATGAGTTTCTTTGTAACATTGAAAGATAATATGTTCCCATTAGCATTTATATTTATTGGTGTTGTAGGCTGGGTTATTTATACGATGGGTGGTCAAACGTGTAGTGATTGGTCAACATTACGTTATTCTACGTTGACGTGTGTATTCGGTACGACTGTTACAGGAATTATAACGGTAATTATAACGTCGCTTGGATATGTTTCAGTTCCTAGTATGGGAACGATTTCTATTGTGAAGTATGATTTGTTATTTATGATGACATTGCCAGGTATTGTAGCGCTACTTGCTTGGAACTATGGTGTGAAAATTTTATCATCCATTAATGGGATTTTATTTATTAATTTTGTACCAATTACGACTTTAGTTATTATGATGATGCAAGGGTATCAGATCACAATGTTTGATATTATAGGGACTGTACTTGTTATTGCAGCGCTTATTCGCAATAACGTTTGCCAGAGAAAAGAAGAAAATATAAATAAGAGAGTTTTACAAGAAGAACAATTACGTCAAGCTGTTTAATAGGCAAATGGAGGATTTCACATGTTAGAAAGTTTATTGTTTTTCTTCGCCGTCGGAGTTGCCTGTGAGCTTGCAGCAATTAATCGAAATGGTCGTAAAAAGATAAAACAACAAGCTGAGCTGATACAGCTTTTAAAAGAATTGAAAGAAAGAAAAAATTAAAAAGACGACCGGGCATAGACGGTCGTCTTTTTCTATATAAAGGGGAAAGGGGACACAAAGTTATACAAGCGTAGCAGCGTAAATGAAAGCAGTAAGAAGAAGAGAGCCGCTAGCTAATCCTAAAAAATCTAATTTGTTAAAAGTAATGTTATTCATAATACATTCTCCTTACTTGTTTAATGCAGAAGCAACAGCTTTTGCATCGAAAAGAGCCGATAATACCATGCCCATTGTATTTAAGAAATTGTTCGTTTTCATTTTGTTCATCATATTGATCCACTCCTTTTCGAATAATTGTTGCCCTGTTTCTGACTTAATTGTATGAAATATAGTAAGAAGTAACTATCGAATTAGCTTACAAGAAAATTACACTTTTGTAAGAATTGAAATTTAACAATTCATCCTTAATTTTATTACCAACTCCTAAAACTTAGTGTTATAATTATTGTAAGAATATGATTATACTTCGGATGTTTAGAAAGGAACGAAATAAATGTATAAACCAATTACATTTTTGTTGAAATATATATTTAAAACAGCTGGGAAAGTAGAAGTACAAGGAAGAGAAAAGCTACCAGAAGGTGGACCGTATGTTGTTGCATGTACACATACAAGTTTTATGGATGTATTAATGTTAGCTACAGGGATGTATCCAACTCAAATTCATTACATGGCCAAAAAAGAATTATTTGAAGGGAAATTCAAAAATTGGTTCTTTAAAAATGTAAATGCATTCCCTGTAGATCGTGCGAATCCAGGACCAAGTACACTTAAAATTCCATCACGTTTATTAAAAGAAGGAAAGGTAGTAGGGATTTTTCCGAGTGGAACAAGATCAGCGGAAGATGTTTCATTAAAAGCGGGTGCTGTGACAATTGCGATGCGTTCTAATGTTCCGTTAGTACCAGCAGCTTATGTTGGTCCATCAAGTGTAAAAGAATTAATAAAGGGGAAAAAGGCACAATTGATTTTTGGAGATCCAATTCAAATTGAGGCTGGAGAACAAATAGATCGAAAAACCGCTATGAAAATGATGACAGATCAATTAAATGAGAAGTTTGAGGAGTTAAAAGAAGCTTTGCAATCAAATCAAAAATAAGAAAAGACGACCGGGCATAGACGGTCGTCTTTTCTATTACTATTTATAATAAAGGGGAAAGGGGACACAAAGTTATACAAGCGTAGCGGCGTAAATAAAAGCAGTAAGAAGAAGCGAGCCACTAGCTAGTCCTAAAAAATCTAATTTGTTAAAAGTGATGTTATTCATAATATATTCTCCTTACTTGTTTAATGTAGAAGCAACAGCTTTTGCGTCGATAAGAGCGGAAAATACCATGCCCATTGTATTTAAGAAATTGTTCGTTTTCATTTTGTTCATCATATTAATCCGCTCCTTTTCGAATAGTTGTTACCCTGTTTCTGACTCAATTGTATGAAATGTTGCGGAAAGTAACTATCGAATTAGCTTACAGAAAAATTACACTTTTGTAAGAGAAACGAATGAAGGTGTAATGATAAGAAGATTTGACATATGTTCATGAGATTCATTAAGTTAAAGGTAGAGGTGAGTGTATGGCTAATATTAAAGATATTGCAAAGATGGCGGGAGTTTCAGTTACGACTGTTTCGAGAGTGTTGAATGATCACCCATATGTAAGTGAAGAAAAAAGGAAAGCGGTTATAGAGATAGTTGAGAAATTGAATTACTCGCAAAACGCAAATGCTGTTCATTTATCAAAAGGAAAAACGAATATTGTTGGTGTGATTTTACCGTATATTAATCATCCGTGTTTTGATGCGATGGTGAGCGGAATGATGGAGACTGCGTTAGCGCATAATTACAGGGTGCTACTTTGCCAAACGAATTATAATAAAAAAGAAGAAATGAAAAGTTTACATATGTTAAAAACAAAACAATTGGATGGTCTTATTATTTGTTCACGTGCAAATGATTGGGAAACGATAGAACCGTATGCTTCTTACGGCGCAATAATTGCGTGTGAAGACAATGATATTTCAAACATCTCAAGTGTATATACGAATCATTCAGCGGCCTTTCAATTAGGAATGGATTATTTGATTGAGAAAGGTTATAAAAAAATTGGTTATTGTACGGGAAGAAAATTAGGGCCGAGTAGTCAAAAGCGTTTTGATGTTTATAAACAGCAATTGCAATCTATAGACGAAGAGGTTAATGAAGAATGGATTTTTACAGAATGTTTTACACTAGAAGATGGTGTAAAAGTGGCTCATAAGTTAAAAGAGATGCAGGATCTTCCTGAAGCATTAATAGTAGCAGGTGATGAAGTTGCGATTGGGGTTATGACAGAGGTTGAAAAATTAGGGATTCAAGTTCCTGAGGATTTAGCGATTATTGGCTTTGATAATCAACCTATCTCGCAAGTGTTACAATTGACAACTATTGATCAAAATTTAAAGGAGATAGGGAAAACTGCTTTTGAAATGTTGCATAGAAAAGTGAATGACGAGAGTTCTGAACAAGAAAAGCTGGAAATTCCATACGAACTTGTGGAACGCTCTACAGTTTAATCGTAATCCGTTATGTGTATAATCGCATAACGGATTATTTTTTTGAAATATCTTTGACAGGAAACGCGTTTCATACTTTATAAAGGAGTTAAACCGGTCTGTAATAATCCATGGATTCTTTTCAAGTGTTAATGCAGTGAATAGAATTTGGAGGAATATGCATGAATGAACTTTTATCGAGTATGAAAAAGTATGTAGATGATGATGAAAAGATTCTGGCTTTTGTGGTAGGGATATTTGAGAAGGATAATTTTATATTATCGTATCAACATGGGGTTTTTGTTGCCACTACTAGACGTCTCCTTTTTTACGGGAAATTTCCGTACTATTCTTCAACATTTAAAGAGTATTCATATTTGCATATAGATAGCATAGATTTTCATCCGTATTTTGAATTTACTTGTAGTCATGAAACCATTCGCGCTAAGTATATTCAGAAAGGGAATGTGGAGCGATTTGTCCGTGCAGTTAGAGCAAATATGAATAATTAATCAACCCTCTGTTTAAACATAATATTTCAATTTTTAAGAGGGGAAATGCGGAATAAAAACCACTTCTAAACCTCTAGGAGATAGTGATACAATGTCAAATGGGGGGAGGGTATGAACTATGGTTAATCAACGTATAAAGGAAATAACACTAATTACAATTGGTTCATTATTATTCGCAATTGGTATTAATTACTTTGCAATTCCAAACCGTTTATCGGAAGGTGGAATTATTGGTTTAACGGTTGTTACGTACTACTTATTTGATTGGTCACCAGGAATTGTGAACTTTGCTATAAATGCAATTTTACTAGCTGTTGGTTATAAATTTTTTGATAAGAAAACAATGATTTATACAATTTTAGGGATTGTAGAAACATCTTTGTTTTTATACGTTACAGAACATATTGAGTATCATGTAAATAGTGATACATTATTAGCAGCTTTATTTGCTGGTTTATTTGTAGGTATTGGATTAGGCTGTATGTTCAAAGCCGGAGGTACATCGGGAGGATCAGCAATTTTAGCTCAGTTAGCAAATCAATATTTAGGTTGGAGTGTAGGGAAAGGCGTACTAATTATTGATATTGTTGTAATTGCTGGTTCTGTATTTATAATAGGGCAAGAAAAGGCAATGTATACACTTGTGGCTGTGTTCATTGGAGCGAAGGTGATTGATTTCATTGTAGAAGGAATGGACACAAAAACGGCTGTTACGATTATTTCGAATCAACCAGACTTAATTCGTGAAGCTATTACGAAAAATATGACACGCGGTGTTACCGTATTAGAAGGGCGCGGCGGATATACTGGTAAAAATAAAGAAGTTTTATATGTTGTTATTAATAAACAAGAGCTTGTTAAGTTAAAACAAGTTATTAGCCGGGTAGATGAAGATGCTTTCGTTGTTATACATGATGTACGTGATGTGCTTGGCGGGGGCTTTAAAGCGAGCTAAAAGGTGAACGAGTAAATTCGTTCACCTTTTTTAATTCTTACAAAAATGTAAGTGTAATGTAATGAGATTCAATAGTAGATTTTATTCCCCCTTTTTAAAATGGATGTATATATATCCTGCAGAGGAGGAATGTTTATTATGAAGAAAAAAATGATCACTACTATAATAGCCATGATAGTGATAGTAGTAATGTTACTGCCTACGAAACTTGGACCGGTTATCGATAAATATAATCCACTGTATAAGACGAAAGAATACTATACGGTTGTGAATACAATTGGTCAGCATATCGGTGATGAGTGGTATGAATATGAATTTATTGCATTCGATGAACGTGGTAGAGAGCAGAAAATAAAGAAAACGGTTAAGCATATGTTAAAGAGAGATGAAGCATTAAAGGTTTTTGCAAAAGGGCGTTACGGTGAGTCCATTGAAGAGATTGAGGTTGCAAATATTCCTATAAATGCGAAGAGTAAACTTTTAACGGTGAGATAGCGAAATATACCCCCAGCTATTTTTTGTCGAAAATAAAAATACTGGGTAAGGGTATTTTTAAGATTAACAAAAAAGCCTTAGTCCATATAGACTAAGGCTTTTTTGTTATATAAAGGGGAAGGGGGTACATTGTAGTAGCATGGGTGAAAGGTATAAGAAGAGTAGCTACTAGCAATGTAATTTGGTTATGTGATTGTTCTTCTTATTTGGCTTACTTTCTAACTTTATTGTATGAAATATAAGTAAGGGGAACTATCGAATTACATTACACATAACTTACAAACATGTAAGCCTTCTGTAATGTAATTCGATAGTTAAAAGATAGTAATTTTCATATAGTGTAACTAGAAAGTCTCAATGTATTACTTTCTGTTTGTAATGAAGAATGAAAAACCAACTAATTTTTAATAATCCTCATCTGAATAAAGATGGGGATCTTTTTTAAAACCTTACAACATTGTAAGGTTTACGTAAGTTAATTCGATAGTAAATTTGTCATATTTTTTGCATAATAGATACAGATAGAAAAATAATTAGGGATCTAGTAAGAAGGGAGAAAAATGGGATGCGTAAAGAAGAAGTAGTGAAGTTACCAATTAAAGATTTCTGTAGCTACTTTACTGTTGCCGTAGTGTGTATTGGATTATTTGATATCATAACAAACTTAATTGTTAAATAATATAGATGCTAAAACAAGAAAGGAAGTCCTTTCTTGTTTTTTTTATGGGGGCATAAAGATGAAATGGATTGATAGTCATATACATGTTGATCAATATAAGGATGAAGAGAAGAGCAGATTACTGAAAGAGGTGGAAAATAGTAATGAAATAAAGGGGCTTATTGCGGTATCTATGAATTATCAATCTTGTAAGGAAACGTTATCTTTAGCGAAGAAGTATCCCTTTATATATCCAGCGATAGGGTTTCATCCAGAGCAACAGATTCATAAAGAAGAGTGTGAACAAATTTATCAACTTATTGAACAGAACGCAGAGGAAATTGTTGCGATTGGTGAAGTAGGTTTGCCCTATTATTTGAGAAAAGAAGATGAAAGAATTGCTGCAGATCCATACATAGCTGTATTGAAAAAATTTATAGAACTAGCTAGTAAGTATAATTTGCCGATTGTATTACACGCAGTTTATGAAGATGCTGACATTGTATGTGATTTGCTAGAGAAATATAAAGTTTCACGTGCACACTTCCATTGGTTTAAAGGAAGCGATGAAACAATGAAACGGATGATGAGAAATGGTTATTATATTTCGATTACACCGGATGTTTTACATAAGGAGAAGATTAGAAAAATCGTTTCGTATTATCCGCTTGAATATATGATGGTAGAAACAGATGGACCGTGGGAATTTCAAGAGGGTGTTATAACGCATCCAAGAATGATTCGAGAGGTATTAAAGGAAATTAGTTCTATAAAAAACATATCCATTGATAAGATTGCAGAAACAATATATGAAAATACAAGTCGATTTTATTTGAAAGGATAGGAGAATTATAGTTTTAATCATGTAACGGAAAAAGTAGAAGTTAAATTTATTTATGAAAATGATCAATGGGTTGTTAATAATATGCCACGTTTTGATATAGGATAAAAAAACCACCAAGCATTCTGCTTGGTGGTTTTGTATTAGGATTCTAATTTTTTCGCACGTCTTAATAATAATAGAAAGACGATGATAATGAACCCAAGTACAAGGAAAAATCCATATTGTTTTATGTAATCGATTACGTCATTTGCACTTGTTGGTTTTTCAACGTGAATGCCGTCTTTATTCGTAGTAATATGAATATCTTTCATTTTTACTTCGTTCGTTTCCTTTTGTAAATCAATCCATTCTATGTTTGGAATGCTTTCTAGATTCTTTAATACTTCTTTTAATGGTTTCACACCTAAGTAAGGATGATAGAATGCACCGATAACTCCATCGGATAATTTAGAAACAGATACAGCACGTTCTTTCATTTTAGCAATAGACTGTGGCTTATCTTCTTCAATAAATCCAACTGTTTCAGGCAATAGTTTCATTCCATGTAAAAATGACGGAGTACTTGTATAATATGGTGAGTGCATGGACTTCCAAGTTGTATCATTTAACTGTAGTTGTCCTACATAAGTTGAAAAGTATCTTGATAATATTTCATATCCTTTTTGAGACATCGTGTAATGAGGTGCTTCAAAGGCAACGGGGTATAGTTTGGCATCTACAAGTTCCTTAATGCCTTTTTCGATATGATCTTTCGTATATTTTTCTTCAAACTCTTCCCCTTTCTTTACATATTGGTTATATGCCTCTACATTTGGAAAGTCATCTTTTGTCTTCGGTTTTTCATGTTTCGGTTGGCGAATTGGTTGATCTGTTTTTACATCCCAAAATTCAAAGCCCTCACCTGTTTCACTGTCATAAAATTGATGAGTATAACCATGCATAATAATTGCCGCACCATCATCTTGCATAGAGCGTAAAAGATCAACTAGTTCTGGTTTATCTTCTAAATGTATTATCTTTCCTGTATCTGGATCTTTATATACCGGAATAACAGTAATCATATAAGGGATCTTTTTCTCTTTTAGTAACTGAGCAATTTCTTTTAATTGATTTATATCCGCTGCTGGGTGAACATCCTCAAGACGTAAATAAGCTTCAACTTTATTTGTCGTTGGTTTTTGGTCAAAATAAGAAAATAATATTTCACCGACGTAATGAGACATCCAGTCAAAGAGATTAGGTGTTGCAACATAATAAGATGTTTCATGCTGAACGATTAGTGGATTAGTGTTATTTGAGCTTAAAGCGTTAGCAAGCACAGTTCCATTTGTATCAAACGATTGAATTAATCGTTCCTCTTCTAAGATGTTTTTTAGCTTCTTGTCTGGATATTCAATTTTATTAACTCGTATATCGTCGCTCTTCAATGTAATGAAAGAAAAACGGTTAGATAATTGTTCAACATTTTGTCCTAACACTAATACAGGGCCGGAGAAGTTTTCTAGAAATTGTTTCGTTTCATCAGAAAACGCTTCTTTTTTTTCACCGATATAAACAATATGTGTATAGGAGGATACGTTATTAATTGAAGTTGCTTCTTTTAAGTTTTTTACGGTTATATCATTTGTAAAATGTCCTAATTGAGTATTAAGGATTTGGACATTATTTGAAACTTTATCGTCTTGTGTACTATACAAAACAAGTACTTTTGGTTTTGATGATGTTTGTGCAGAGGTGTAGGTAGGGATGAGTAGTAAAATACTGAACAAGAGTGTTAGGCATTTTTTCATTTTGTATGCTCCTATTCTATATATAGAGTTCAGTTTACAATTATATACAATAAATGCGTTATAGTCTATGAAAGTTACATTTTTGCACGTATTTACCAGCTGTTTTTTCACAAAATCGGTCTAAAGCATGATGATAATATGTATAGTTATTTGCTATGATAAAAGAGTAATAGAATGTAGGTAATTGTAAAGGGAAGGCTGAAAGGGGACAAATTTCAGCGGAGAAAGAGGTAGAGGTAGTGAAGAAATTCTTTGTAGGATTTTTAGTTGTTCTTGGAGTATATTTATATTTCCAAGGAAAGTCTGAAGGAATGGATAAGCTAGTGAATGGAACAAGCTATGTTGATTCAGAAGAAGCAAAACAGGTGAAACAAATCATTATAGAGGAAGCGAAGAAAGTAAATCTTCCGGAATGGGTACCTCTTGCAATTGCTGAGCATGAAAGTCGATTAAATCCAAGGAGTGTTGGAGATAATGGAACTTCATTCGGATTGTTTCAACTGCACCGCGGCGGCGGGCTTGCACCAGAACATTTAACTGATGATGAGCTAAAAGATCCACGTACAAATGCACAAATTGCAATGCCGCATTTGATGAAAGGATATAAGCGCGGGGTGCAAAAAGGTTTGACTGATTTTGCATTACTGAAATATATAGCTAATACATCTGGATGGCCAGGGAATTTAGGGCCGGAGTGGACGGATAATAACATGAAGTATAACATCGGATTAGAAGATGTGTACTATCGAAATAAAGGTGTAATAAAAGAGTAGGTTTTGATACCTACTCTATTTTTTTGATAATCGTGTCATTTTGTGAAATACTCCGCTAGTTGTATTTTTACGTCTTCTAGTTTTGTAGAAACTTGAGGTATTTTATATCCTACATACAGCGGTGAAACGACAAACCTAGGAACAACTTTACAAATAATTTTTCCATTTAAGTAATAGAAGAATAAGTTATAACTACTGCATCCTTTATGGAAATCTGTCAGTATGTAACGTACAGTTTGCTGAATGTAATTTGCCATATCATCTATATATGAAATATTATCAATGATTATATTGAATTCAGTGAAGCCAATAATGGGACGCTCTGAAATGTTAAGCTCAATGCGTTCGTTTTTTTGAACAATTACCCCTTGGAAATTTTCTTCTTCAATATTTTCAAGATAATCTACATGTTTCATTCCGATAATTTGCATGTGTGCATGATGCAAACTTCCACCTGAAAATGGACCGTGATTTTTGTATAAAATCACAGACGCGAACTCTTCTTTCTTCTGTAAGTGTAACCAATGTTGAATAGAAAATTGCATTAATTTCCGCATATGTTCTTCTGTATATGTTGCGATATGATCTTCGCAATTATCGGTTTCAATTAACACTGTTTGAAATGTATCTTGTAATGTAGGAAATTTATTTTTTAACCAAATAATAGAACCATCAGTTGCTAAAATATCCGTTAAATGTTCTTTATCGCAAAATGGACATGCAGCGCTTCTATTCCGAATACTTTCTGGTTTTTGTTTACCGATATCGTTTAAAAAATATAGTTGTTGTGTATCCATTTATATATATGCCCCTTTAAAATATGTGTAAAAATCCCGCTTAATACATTCGGGAAAAGGAGAAGGAAATCCTCTAAAGGCAATATGGAAAAAATAAAAGACAAGATATCCTCATTACGATAGGGTACCTTGTCTTTTATTTTTTCTCTAATAGTGTGTATGGATAATATAGAACATTTTCATTATTTCTCTTTTTTCTATTTTTTATTGTGTATAAAGTAATTGCTGTGCTTGCAATTATAATAATGGCTTTCTTCATATTCATATACCCCTTTTTATTGTTGGTTTAATTCTTGGCTAACTGCTTTTGCATCGACTAAAGCGTGTAAAATCATTTTCACCATGTTTATCATATTTCTTCACTCCTTTTTATAGTTCATTTAGTTCTTTTACAACTGCTTGTCCGTTCACTAATACCTCAAAGATTGCTTTTACGATTTCTTTCATCATGTTTGTTTCCTCCTTTTGTTTGTCTCTCTTGTTTACATCTTTATTGTATAGGGAGGCATCTTTTCGTACTATCGCTTTCCATTACGTGAACATAACAGTTTTGTAAGATTTGATGTCACTTATTGAAATGTTTAGTCTATCTTCATTATTTTCAGAAAAATGACTATTCAAACATGAAATTGGAAAGTATAATAAAGAAGTAAGTATTAAATTCCGTACGAAAGGGGTGAATGAGATGAAACGTTCTTTAGCTGCACGTGCCAAATTTTTAGATTTTATCTATTTTTGTCGTGCGATTTTTCATGATGTAGTTGTTAACGGGATACGTATGCCCTTTTTTAACAATTGCATAGTGACTATTGAACGATAGAAATCTCTTCACCCATTTTCAATAAACGTGTGAAAAGGGAGCTATTTGGCTTCCTTTTTCTATGCCGAAAACCATGGGGAATGTTTCTTTCTCATGTTTTTTTATATTGAAAGGAGTACGGAAAATGACTATTTGTAGTGTAAATAATGTAACGAAATCTTTTGGTGGAAACACTATATTTGAAAATATATCGCTTGAAATAAAGAATGGTGAACGTGTTGGATTAGTTGGTCGTAACGGTAGTGGGAAGACAACAATCTTTGGGCTTCTAACGGGAATGGAGAGTTTGGATGCAGGAGCCATTCATATGAAGAAAGGTACACGTATTGGTCATGTCGCACAAATTCCGAAGTTTGATGAGGCTATGACTGTATATGATGTATTGAGTTCTGCTTTTAAAGTAGAAAAGGAATTAGAAAAAGAAATGCATGCTTTAGAAAAAAATATGGCGGTGGAACAGGAACAATCTGCTTTGGAAAAGCTAATGGAGAGGTACGGAGTCATTCAAGAAAAATTTGCGTTTCTCGGTGGTTATGAAATCGAGGCAAATATAATGAAGGTAGCAAATGGCTTACAAGTGACAGACTTATTTTCAAGAGTATTTACGGAATTAAGTGGAGGAGAACAGACGAAAGTAAGCCTTGCATATATGCTATTGCAGAAACCAGATTTACTTCTATTAGATGAACCAACAAATCATTTAGATTTATTTGCAGTTGAATGGTTAGAGCAATTTTTAAAAGAATACACTGGAACAGTTATGGTTATTTCACATGATCGTTATTTCCTTGATGAAGTTGTAACGAAAATTTTTGATTTGGAAGATGGAGAGATTCACGTGTACCATACGAATTATTCTCAGTTCGTTGAGGAGAAGGAAGAAAGATTACTTCAAGAGTTTCAAGCTTATCAGGAGCAAAAAAAGAAAATAAAGAAAATGAAAGAAGCAATTAAGCGTCTACGTGAATGGGCAAATCAAGCGAACCCTCCGAATGAAGGATTGCATAAAAGAGCGAGAAATATGGAACGTGCGTTAGAACGTATAGAGAAATTAAAGAGGCCAATTTTAGAACGAAAACAGATGGGTCTTCAGTTTGAAGGGCAAGAGAGAAGCGGGAAAGATGTTGTTGTAATGAAAGAAGTGAGTAAAGGTTTTGCTGGCCGACCTTTATTTGAACAAGCGAATTTACATGTTCGTTTTCAAGAGCGTGCGGCTATCGTTGGTCGTAATGGTACAGGAAAGACTACATTATTAAAACTACTATTAAAAGAAATAAATCCAGACGTTGGTGAAATTCGAATTGGTAGTAGTGTCAAAATTGGTTATTTATCACAGCATACGTATGGAAATGTGAAGAGTAATGTATTGGAAGCGTTTAGAGAGTATGTAGCTGTAACAGAAGGAGAAGCAAGACATATATTGGCTAAGTTTTTATTTTATGGTCCAGCAGTATTTAAGAAAGTAACGCAACTGAGCGGTGGAGAAAAAATGAGGTTAAGACTTGCGCAACTTATGTATCAAGACATCAATTTTCTAATTCTAGATGAGCCGACAAACCATCTTGATATTGAATCAAGGGAAGTTTTAGAGGAAGCCCTTGAGCAATATAATGGAACAATCCTAGCTGTTTCACATGATCGTTATTTTTTAAATAAGTTATTTGAAAAGACGTACTGGATTGATGAATGTAAATTATTTGAGTTTGCAGGAAACTATGCATGGGCTCGTCAAAAATGGGAAGAAAAGCTTGAGAAGCAAGTAATAAAGCAAAAACGCCAAGGGAGAAAGAGTGTTGAAATGGTTCCAGTAAAAGAGAAAAAAGCTAGGAATCTTGAAGAGATTGAAAATGAGTTAATGCATGTAGAAGAAGATATATATGCAATAGAATGTGAAATGGAACATGTAGCTGATGTTGAAAGACTTGAAAAATTATATGAGGAAAAAACGATGAAAGAGTTGTTACGAGCGAAGTTATATAGTGAGTTAGAGAATATTGTGGAGTAAAGAGTAGAAAGCCACTTCCTTTCAGTTTTGCTGGAGGAAGTGGCTTTTTCATAATGATATTTTGCTTTAAAGATTAAATGAAGCGATGTGTTTCACGTGAAACAGTAACTTAGATAAATCCGTGTTCCCCAATTTGCATAGCTTGTGAAGCGTATGAAATGATAAGGTGAAAAATAAATGTCATTAGTGGCTTTTCAATAGGAGTAATCACAAAAACAAAGGCTAATTATTTCCCGAGAGATAAAGTGAAACTTTAATCAGTGGGGGGGTTACTGCCCGGCAAATAGCGGGATAAATATGTGTAACAGAAACTAGTGATTGAAAACGAAAAGAGAGCAAAGTTACAGCTTTACGCGCTGAACTCTGCTCTCTTTCTGCGTGGCATCTTCTCTTGTTGAAATTATAATAGCGATCCCGAGCATGATAAAAAAAGCTAAAAAGAGGACGAACTTTGGGAAGAACGGGAATAGTAATAGCGCCCCGACTATCATAATTGTTAATAATACGTAGTGCAGGACGTATTGGAATAGGTTGTCCATATTTTCGCCCCCTTTTTGGTAATTGGTTATTAGTATTCTATGTTTCATGCTGAAGAAATAGAAGTAGATTTTTAAGTTTTTAATACGAATTATAGCTGAGTTTTCTTAAAGTATAAGGATAGAGTGATAATTTTGGAAAAATTCTCAAAATATTTATTTAGAAAGAATTGACAAAATATACTGAACGATATAAGCTAATAACCATAAAGTCTACCGGAAAAGTCGGAATAAGATTGTTACCCCTCAAAAACATCTATTTTTTTCTGATTAAAACCGACTTTTCCGATTGGCTATAAATGTGCTGTGGGAGGCATACATAAGCTAATAAGTTCAAAGGGTATAACTATTAAACAGTTAGGGTGGGGACAATGAAGAAAAAGACAAAAAAATGGGCTGGTGTATTTTCAGTATTACTTAGTAGTTCGCTTGTGTTATCTGCTTGTGGGGGACAGGAGGACTCGGCTTCTACAGAACCAGTAAAAAAGCAGGATTTAAAAGATTCTAAGATTGAATCAATTCCAGCTACAGATAAAAAGAAAAGTCCAGAGAAAGCAAATCAACGAAAAGATACTTTCATTACAGCCATTTCTAAGCCAGGGGGAGTTTTCCTTCCGTATTTCCAAGATAATGGTTGGGATGGAAATGTAACGTCGGTTATTTTTGCTTCATTAGTAACAACAGACAAACAAAGTAAACCTGTTCCGGATCTTGCAGAAAAATGGGATATTTCTGCTGACCAGTTAACATATACATTCCATTTACGTAAAAATTTAAAATTTAGTGATGGGTCGCCTCTAACAGCGGATGATGTAGCATTTACATTAACACTACTTCATGATAAAGCGTATGAAGGTGGATTGGATATTGCTCAGTATGCTGTTAAAGGTGGGAAAGAATATAAAGAAGGAAAAGCAACTTCTATTGAAGGAATCCAAGTTGTTGATCCACAGACAATTAAAATTACAACTGAAAAAGTTAATTCACAGGCGCTAACGAATTTAGGTGGCCCAGTGCTATCAAAAGCTTATTATGGAAAAGATTATAAACAAAATACAAGTTTAGACTATTTAAAAGCATTATATGGGCAACCAATTGCAGCGGGTCCATATAAATTTGAAAAATATGTTCCAGGTCAAGAAGTCCGCTTTGTTGCTAACGAAAATTATTATGCAGGTAAACCAAAAATTAAAAACTTTATTTACAAAATCACATCAGGTGATACTGGATTCCAATTATTCCAAACAGGTGAACTGGACTATAGTGGATTTAGAGCGAACCCTGAAAATATAGACCAATTAAAAGGATTGGAGTTTGCAAATATTAATCTTGAATCATCAAGTGATATTGCTTATATCTATGTAAATAATAAGAAGTCGTATTTGAAAGATAAAAAGGTACGCCAAGCACTTACTTATGGATTAGACCGTAAGAAGTATGTGGATACAGCTTTACAAGACTATGGCTCTGTCGCTAACGTACCAATTGCTCCAGTTTCATGGGCATATACAGAAGAAGGTATTAATAAATATCCGCACGACGTAGAAAAGGCTAAAAAATTATTGGATGAGGCTGGTTGGAAAGTAGGTTCTGACGGGGTTCGTGAAAAAGATGGTCAAAAATTAAAATTAACATACTACGCATCAAATACAGGTAAAACAAATGATATCTTTATTCCAATTGCAAAAGAAAGTTACAAAGAAATTGGTGTTGAATTAAATCCAGAGTTGATGGACTTTAATACGATGCTTTCAAAAGTAGGAAAAGGTGACTACGATTTAGCGGCAGTTTCAACACCAGGAATTAGTGATCCAAGTGAAGTTGTAAGTGAGTACTTATCAACTAATCCAAAAAGTGATACGGGTTATAATAATCCGAAAGTAGATGATTTGATTGTAAAAGGTATAGGAACGACAGATATTGAAAAACGTAAAGCGATTTATAAAGAGCTGTATAAAGAGTTAAGTGATGATCCACCAGTTATTTTATTAAACTATCGTAAACTACTTTATGCTCATAATGCACGTATAAAAGGAATTGATCCAGAAAAGTACGATAGCATCAGTTCCAACTTACCAGTGTTATCTATTGAACAATAAGGGTTGACCTAACTAATAGAAGACGTTTTTTCACACAGCAAGGGAATGGTAGCTGTTTTGAAAAAATGTTCTTCTATTTTTAAGTAAATAGGATTGGGGAGACAAAAGGTGAAAACATATATCATTCGTAGGTTTCTACAAATGATTCCTACATTGTTTGGTACGTCTATTATTATCTTTTTCTTATTTGCACTCTTACCAGGTGATTATATCGATTCAAATCCAAAATTAACACCAGAGAGAGCTCAAGAATTAAGAGAGTTGTACGGTTTAAATAAACCGATTATTGAAAGGTATTTTCATTGGCTAGTGAATGCTTTGCATGGTGATTTTGGATTTTCTTTACAGTACCAAGAACCGGTAACTTCATTACTTAATAAATTCATTTGGAATAC
Organism: Bacillus sp. C-3-6; assembly: GCF_054509685.1. NCBI lineage: Bacteria > Bacillati > Bacillota > Bacilli > Caryophanales > Bacillaceae > Bacillus > Bacillus sp. C-3-6. The sequence goes on from NZ_CM137247.1 coordinate 217,291, forward strand.
ATTTATTGTTGCTGCTGCAGCTTTATTTTTCACTTGGATTATTGCTCTTATTATTGGGGTTATTTCTGCAACAAAGCAGCATTCTTGGTTTGATAGATTGGTAACAATCGGTGTCTTTGCAGCAATGTCATTTCCATCATTCTTTATCGGACTATTTTTAATTAAATTATTAGCAGTTGATTTAAAGTTATTACCTATTGGTGGCATGATTGATATTGGGAGTAACTCAACAGGGATAGCATACATATTAGAAGTATTACGTCATATGATTCTACCTGTATTTATTTTAACGCTTCTTGGTGTAGGATCGTTAACACGCTATTTTAGAACGGGCATGTTGGATGTTATTAGGCAAGATTATATTCGTACTGCTCGTGCAAAAGGTTTAAAAGAAAGAACCGTTATTTATAAACATGCATTGAAAAATGCAATTTTGCCAGCAATTACATTACTCGCTTTTGAATTACCGGGTTTATTTTCAGGAGCCATTATTATTGAACAGATTTTTAATTGGCCAGGGATTGGGAGTATTCAATTAGAAGCATTAAACTTTCGTGATTATACGGTATTAATGGCCTTTACAATGTTTCTTTCTTGTTTAACAATTATGGCTAATTTCTTAGCTGATATTGTCTATGCGTTTGTTGATCCAAGAATTCGATTGAAGTAAGGGGGGAAAGATATGGAGACTATTACACCTATAATAGAGAAAAAGAAAGAACGGAAAAAGAGAAATGAATCATCACCATGGCGCCAAGCGTATAAAAAAATCAAGAAAAATAAGATGGCACTGTGTGGCTTATACGTTTTAATATTTATGTTTTTATTTAGTTTTATCGGTCCAATCTTTTCACCGTATGCTGATGGGAAAGTACAAGTAACACAAATTAATAAACCACCCAGCCTGTCACATTGGCTTGGGACAGACCAGTTGGGACGGGATATTTTAACTAGACTTATGCAAGCAGGGCGTATTTCATTAACAATCGGTTTAGCGTCGATGCTACTATCCGTTATACTAGGAGCTCTATTAGGAGCAATTGCTGGTTTTTATCGAGGAGTTGTAGATCATTTAATTATGCGTGTTGCAGATGTGTTAATGTCCATTCCAGGATTACCACTACTTATTATAATGGGAGCAATTTTATCAGAATGGAAATTACCATCGGAGTACCGTTTATATGTTGTAATGATTATTTTAAGTTTAGTAGGATGGCCAGGACTTGCGCGTCTTGTGAGGGGACAAATTTTAACATTGCGGGAGCAAGCCTTTATGCAAGCGGCAGATGTATTAGGATTAAAAGATTCTCGAAAAATCATTCATCATCTAATTCCTAACGTTTTTCCGTTACTTATTGTTGTAGCAACTTTGGGTGTGGCTGGATCTATTTTAAGTGAGTCCGCGCTAAGCTACTTAGGTCTCGGCGTCGTCCCACCTACACCATCATGGGGGAACATGATTAGCGCAGCTAACTCATTAATTGATTTCCAAAAGCGTCCGTGGTTATGGATTCCGCCTGGTTTTGCAATCTTTATAACAGTTGTATCAATTAATTTACTTGGTGATGCACTTCGTGATGCGTTAGATCCAAAGATGAGACGGTAGGTGAGAAGGTATGAGTAGAGCGGTAGTAGAGCTAAAAGACTTACAAACACACTTTCAAACGGAGGAAGGGACAGTGAAGGCTGTAAACCATGTTAGCTTTGCTGTTCGAGAAGGTGAAACGGTTTGTGTAGTAGGAGAATCAGGTTGCGGGAAGAGTGTAACGGCTTTATCTATTATGGGGCTTATTGCTGAATCTGGCAGTGTAGTAGGTGGAGACATTTTATATGAAGGAAAAAGTCTTTTAGGAATGAAAGAGAAAGAACTTCGTAGTTTACGAGGCAATGATATTGCGATGATTTTCCAAGAACCGATGACATCGCTAAATCCCGTCTTCACTGTAGGTGAGCAAATTGTAGAAACGCTAAGGGAGCATGAATTACTTAGTAAAAATGAAGCGTATAAGAAAGCAATTGAGTTAATTCGTAAAGTTGGCATAGCCCGTGCTAATGAAATTGTTCATTTTTATCCGCATGAACTGAGCGGCGGGATGTTACAACGTATTATGATTGCTGTTGCGCTTAGTTGTAATCCTAAGTTATTAATTGCAGATGAACCAACAACAGCTCTTGATGTTACGATTCAAGCTCAAATATTGGATTTACTAAGACAAGTGAAAGAAGAATTTAAAACGTCGATCTTATTAATTACACATGATTTAGGTGTCGTAGCAGAAATGGCTGATTACGTTGTCGTTATGTATGGCGGGAAAGTTATTGAAGAAGCTCCAGTACTAGAGATATTCCAAAATCCAAAACACCCTTATACGAAAGGATTGTTGAAATCAAAACCAGTAATGGGAAAACGAATAGATAAACTATATTCTATTCCAGGGCAAGTTCCGAATTTAGTTGGTTTAGGTGAGTTTTGCTACTTTAGTGGGCGTTGTGAGCATTGTATGGAAATATGTGAAAAAGAAGCCCCAAATCTAAATGGAAATGATGAAAATCATAAAGTAGCTTGCTGGTTATATGAGGAGCGTGCGGAACAATGAGTGAACCATTATTAGAGGTGAAAAACCTAAAGACATATTTTCCAATTAAAGGTGGCATATTTAGTAGAACGATCGGGCATGTAAAAGCAGTTGATGGAGTAAGTTTTACTATTAATAAAGGTGAAGTGTTTGGTCTCGTTGGCGAATCAGGGAGCGGAAAAACAACGATAGGAAAAACAATTTTACGTCTCGTTCAAAAAACGGAGGGGGAAGTGAAGTTTAAAGGGAAAGATGTTCATTCTTTATCCAAGGATGAATTGAGAAAACATCGCCCTAATATGCAGCTCGTTTTCCAAGATCCATTTAGCTCATTAAATCCGAGAATGAGAATTGGTGAAGCGCTTGGAGAGCCGATGTTGGCCCACGGATTAGCGACGAAAGAAAATGTTCGTGAAAAGGTAATTGAAGTATTGGAGTTATGTGGCTTAGCTCCTTATCATATTGACCGGTATCCCCATGAGTTTTCTGGTGGACAACGTCAGCGTATCGTAATAGCAAGGGCTATGGTATTAAATCCAGAATTCATTGTAGCTGATGAACCTGTGGCGGCACTAGATGTATCTATCCAAGCACAAATTATTAATTTATTTAGTGAGTTACAGGAGAAAAAGGGATTATCTTATTTATTCATTTCACATGATTTGAGTGTAGTAGAACATTTATGTACGAAAATCGGAATTATGTATTTAGGTACAATTGTGGAGACGGCGCCGCGTGATGAGTTATTTACCAATCCGCTACATCCGTATACAAAAGCATTGTTATCAGCTGTTCCAATACCAGATCCAACAGTGAAGCGAGAGAGAATTATACTAGAAGGGGATATTCCAAGTCCAGCAAATCCACCTTCGGGTTGTCGTTTTCATACACGTTGCCCGTTTGCAACAGATGTTTGTAAAAAAACAATACCAGAATTTCGTAATGTTGGTGATGATCATTTTGTTTCTTGTCATCATGTATAAAAAAAGGACTCTTTCAATTTGAAAGAGTCCTTTTTTTATTTACTAGATGAAGTTTGTTTCAATACAAATTGCTCGATTGCATGAGAAACACCATGTTCATTGTTTGTTAATGTTACAACATCACATAGTTTTTTTATATCTTCTTCAGCGTTGCCCATTGCAACAGATAAACCTGCTACTTCTAGCATTGGTACATCATTAAAATTATCACCAATAGCAACTGTATCTTCAATAGGGATATTAAAATGAGCTGCCATCTGCTGTAGCCCGTTTCCTTTATGTCCATTCTTATCCATAATTTCTAAGTTAGTAGGAGCTGATGCTGTAACCATAATATCAGCGTCTTCTTGTAACACGCTTAATAGCTGTGCACGATGCGCTGCATTAAATGTTGAAATGAAGAATTTAGATATTTCTAGTTCTTGGTTATTTACAACATCTTCTATTTTTTTGAAATCAGTAATTAGGTTCGATTTCTTTTGCTTTTCTGTAATTCGTTCAAGTTCCTCTAATGTAACATCGAGCGCATGCTTATTTTCTTCGAACGCTTGCATCACTTGATCTTGCCATGTATATGGAGAATAAACTCCTTTATTCGTATATAGCTTATATGGGAAACCTTCAGATTCTAGTAATTTTGCAAGTTTGTACACTTTGTCGTTTTGTATACAACGAGAGTTAATTACTTTTCCATCCACATAAACAATAGCCCCATTGCTTGCTCCGACTGGAAGAGATAATTTATATTCTTCCAATAGCTTTAAAGCATCCTCTTTCGCACGACCAGAACAAATCATTACAATATGACCAGCTTCTTGTGCAGTTTGGATTGCTTGTAGGTTTTCTTTGGAGATTTCAAGATTAGATGATAGTAGTGTACCATCCATATCTAATGCGATTAATTTCAAAATGACCACCTCTTTGTTTTTATTATACATAGTTATATAGAGGAAACATATAAACTTATCTTGGAAAGACGGTATTTTATCTCATATTAAAAGTAAGTAAAGATTAGATAGGTTTAGTGTCACTAAATAAACTGTTTGTAACAAAAATAGAGAGAAGGATGACTATATTTCACTTTATGACTTTAATATTACACGAATGTTACAAGTGTGAGCTTAGTGAAAAGTGCATTAAATAAGGGTTTTTGGGGATTGTTATAAAAAAACGTAAAAAAAGTGTAATAAATTTCACGTTATTATATTGCAACGTAACAATAGTTATGTTACATTAATGTTACAAAAGTTACGTTATCAAATTTAATGTAACGTTAACATAAAAACTATGAAATAAACATTTCTTAGAAATTACATATAGATAACTTATAAAAAGGGAGGATAAATGATATGAAAGAGCAAGTATTACAAGTAACAAAAGGTGACTTCGTAGGATCAGCAAGTGGAGCAGTAGTATTAACAGCATTAATCGTATTTCTATCAAGCGTATTAGTATAATAGAAGTTTTGTAACAAAAGAAAAAGAAGGGAGAATGAAAAATATGAAAGAGCAAGTATTACAAGTAACAAAAGGTGACTTCGTAGGATCAGCAAGTGGAGCAGTAGTATTAACAGCATTAATCGTATTTCTATCAAGCGTATTAGTATAATAGAAGTTTTGTAACAAAAGAAAAAGAAGGGAGAATGAAAAATATGAAAGAGCAAGTATTACAAGTAACAAAAGGTGACTTCGTAGGATCAGCAAGTGGAGCAGTAGTATTAACAGCATTAATCGTATTTCTATCAAGCGTATTAGTATAATAGAAGTTTTAAATCAAACAAAAATGGAAGGAGAATGAGGGATATGAACAGTGAACAAGTGTTTCAAGTAACAAAAACGGATTTATTAGGATCCTTAGGTGGAGCGGTAATATTAACATCATTTATTCTATTCCTTGCAAGTGTATTAGTATGATATATGTAAATACAACCATTCAAAAAAAATAAAGACTCTAACGTATTAGTAAGCAGTTAATATGTTGGAGTCTTTTTTATTTTCTTCTTATATACCTTCAAGTATTAAAGTTACCTCATTATTTAGCATCCATGGCTAATTAGACGCTGCGGTTGCAACTTGATTCAACGAATAATCAAAAATCCACTGAGTAAAAGCCTGATTGGTGAGGGCTGATTAAAGTTTCACTTTATTTCAAAGAGAAAAAAGTCGAATTTTATATGTAAGAAAAAAAGAGGAATTTGACAGAAAAGATAGAAAATTTTAAAGGTCAGAATTTGTTAGCTTGCTAACTAATTTCTATTTATTTATGTTGGAAGCGTTTTCGGTTGGTTTTAAGTATGGACCATTTAATCTATTTACAGGGGGATGAAGATATTATGAAACAAAAATCTATGGATACGCTAGCTGCACAAATGGAGGACTTTTTTCCAGTACGTGATGTAGATCATTTGGAATTTTACGTAGGGAATGCAAAGCAATCGAGTTATTATCTTGCGAGAGCATTCGGATTCAAAATTGTGGCTTACTCTGGATTAGAAACTGGAAACCGTGAAAAGGTATCTTATGTTCTTGTGCAAAAAAATATGCGTTTTGTTGTGTCTGGAGCTTTAAGTAGTGAAAATCGTATTGCAGAGTTTGTAAAGACTCATGGTGATGGCGTCAAGGATGTGGCACTACTTGTTGATGATGTTGATAAAGCATACTCAGAAGCAGTGAAACGTGGTGCCGTCGCAATTGCTCCACCAGAGGAATTAACAGATGAGGACGGTACATTGAAAAAAGCAGTTATTGGTACGTATGGTGATACAATTCATACGCTTGTAGAGCGTAAAAATTATAAAGGGGCATTTATGCCAGGATTCGAAAAGGTAGAGTTTAATATTCCATTTGAAGAGTCTGGCTTAATTGCTGTCGATCATGTAGTTGGTAATGTTGAAAAAATGGAAGAGTGGGTTAGTTATTACGAGAATGTCATGGGCTTTAAACAAATGATTCATTTTGATGATGATGATATTAGTACAGAGTATTCGGCTTTAATGTCGAAAGTTATGACAAATGGAAGCCGTATTAAGTTTCCTATTAACGAACCAGCAGACGGAAAGAGAAAGTCACAAATTCAAGAGTATCTAGAATTCTATAATGGAGCTGGTGTACAGCATCTTGCTTTATTAACAAGTGATATTGTTAAAACGGTTGAAGCGCTTCGTGCAAATGGGGTGGAGTTTTTAGATACACCTGATACTTATTATGATGAGTTAACTGCACGAGTTGGAAAAATCGATGAAGAAATTGATAAGCTAAAAGAATTAAAGATCTTAGTAGATCGTGATGATGAAGGTTACTTACTACAAATCTTTACGAAACCAATTGTAGATCGCCCGACTTTATTTATTGAAATCATTCAACGTAAAGGTTCTCGTGGATTTGGTGAAGGAAACTTTAAAGCGTTATTCGAATCAATTGAAAGAGAACAAGAACGTCGCGGAAACTTATAAGATTTGTATCCACCAGCAAAAGTCCCTTTGCTGGTGGAAATTTCATTTTTATAAGGAGGAATCAGGATGAAATTTGTTACATTTCGTCTTCCTTCAAAAGAAATACGGGCTGGATGGCTTGAAGGTGACAAAGTAATAGATATGAATCTTGCTAGTGAAGGGAAAATCCCTTCTTCTATGATGGCTTTTTTAGAGAAAGCTGATGAGTATGTAGAAGTAGTGCGGAATATTAAGAATCCAAATAAGGGTATATATGCTTTAGAAGAAGTACAATTGACAGCTGCTCTGCCTAATCCGAGTAGTATTCGAGATTTTTACGCATTTGAACAACATGTAAAAACAGCTCGTGGACGAAGAGGACTAGATGTTGTGCCTGAATGGTATGATATTCCGGTTTTTTATTTTACTAATCATCGTGCTGTAATTGGTTCCGGTGATTTTGTAATTGGTCCGAAAAAGTCTAAAAAGCTTGATTATGAGCTGGAGATTGCTTGCGTAATAGGAAAAGAAGGGCGAAATATTTCTCGTGAGCAAGCAGAGGAATATATTTTTGGTTATTGTATTATGAACGACTGGAGTGCGAGAGACTTACAAGCAACAGAAATGAAAGTAGGTCTCGGTCCTGCGAAAGGAAAGGACTTTGCAACTTCGTTAGGAGCACATCTTGTTACGAAAGAGGAATTAGATGTTTATCGTAATGGTGATCGATATGATTTAGAAATGACTGCTCATGTAAATGGGAAACTATTATCAAAGGGAAACTTCCAAGATATTTACTATACATTTGCTGAAATGATTGAACGTGCTTCAGAGGACGTGACGTTATATCCAGGAGATGTGATTGGTTCTGGGACAGTAGGAACAGGCTGTATTTTAGAACTTGGTACAGAAGAGTGGCTACAAGATGAAGATGTTGTAGAGCTCTCGATTACTGGTTTAGGTACACTACGTAATACGATCAAAAAAGAAAAAGAAGCGGGTGATGGGCATGTTTTATCGTCACATGGGAGAACTACCTCATAAACGACATGTACAATTTCGTAAAAAAGATGGATCGCTTTATCGTGAACAGGTAATGGGAACGAAAGGATTTTCTGGTACGCAGTCTATTTTGTATCATCACTATATGCCAACAGAAGTAGGTCATTCTGCATTATCGCATTCTTGTCAGTTGCAGTATGAAGAGGATGTTGCCCTTTCTCATCGCCACTTCCGAACGAAAGAAAATAAAAAAAGTGGTGATGCAATAAGTGGACGAAATTTCATACTTGGAAATGAAGATTTGTTAATTGGAGTAGTGAGCCCAACAGAAAAAATGGATTATTTCTATCGTAATGGTGATGGCGACGAAATGTTATTTGTTCATTATGGAACAGGGAAAATTGAAACAATGTTTGGAACGATTCACTATAGAAAAGGCGACTATGTAACGATCCCAATTGGAACGATTTATCGTGTTATTCCAGATGAAGGAGAGACTAAGTTTCTCGTTGTAGAGGCGAATAGCCAAATTACAACGCCGCGTCGTTATCGAAATGAATACGGACAATTGTTAGAGCATAGTCCGTTTTGTGAAAGAGATCTTCGTGGTCCAGAAAAATTAGAGACATATGATGAAAAAGGCGAGTTTGTCGTAATGACAAAATCAAGAGGCTATATGCATAAACATGTTTTAGGACACCACCCGTTAGATGTTGTTGGATGGGATGGCTATTTATATCCGTGGGTATTTAATGTAGAGGATTTTGAACCAATTACAGGGCGCATTCATCAGCCACCGCCAGTACATCAAACATTTGAAGGGCATAATTTTGTTATTTGCTCTTTCGTACCACGTTTATACGATTATCATCCAGAGTCAATTCCGGCACCATATTATCATAGTAATGTTAATAGTGATGAAGTTCTTTACTATGTAGAAGGAAACTTTATGAGTCGCAAAGGTGTGGAAGAAGGTTCTATTACACTTCATCCGAGCGGGATTCCCCATGGGCCGCATCCGGGGAAAACAGAGGCAAGTATAGGGAAGAAAGAGACACTTGAATTAGCTGTTATGATAGACACATTCCGTCCGCTTCGTATTGTAAAACAAGCACATGAAACAGAAGATGAAAAGTATATGTATAGCTGGATTGAACAAGGTTCATATACTGTGAAATAAGTAAAAAAAGGTATGCTCTCAATAAGGGAGCATGCCTTTTTGTGGAATCGACATGTATAATAATACCAAAAAGAGTTGTCGAAAGATATATAGAAAGAATGATAAGGATAGTGCATATTCAGAAGAATTTCTACTTGTTTCGACAAAAGTATTGACTAGGAAAAGCGTAATGAGTAAAATAAAAAAGCGAATTAAAAATTTTCAGAAAATTTAAAACTTGGAGGAGTGAAAGATGAAGCAAATTTTTCAAAAGAAGCCAATTGCAAAGTTAATGCAAGAAAGTAAGCAAAAAACGTTAGCAAGAACATTGGGCGCGCTAGATTTAACTATGCTTGGAATCGGAGCAATTGTTGGAACTGGTATTTTTGTTCTAACGGGTGTTGTGGCAGCGAAACATTCTGGGCCAGCTATTATATTATCATTTGCGATTGCCGCGCTAGCTTGTGCCTTTGCTGCATTTTGTTATGCTGAATTTGCTTCTTCAGTTCCTGTCTCGGGCAGTGTGTATACGTATACATACGCGACGATGGGGGAAGTATTCGCATTTTTAATTGGCTGGGACTTAATGCTTGAATATTTACTTGCTACATCTGCTGTAGCAAATGGTTGGTCTGCATATTTTCAATCTTTATTAAAGGGGTTTGGAATCCACATTCCGACTATTCTCTCCTCGGCTCCTGGTACAGGAAAGGGTGGAATAATTGATCTACCTGCAGTTCTAATTATTTTAGTGATGACAGTTCTTTTATCTAGAGGTGTTCGTGAAAGTGCACGAGTAAATAACATTATGGTATTTATTAAAATAGCAGTTGTTCTTATTTTTATTTTTGCTGGTTTTAATTATGTGAAACCTGAAAACTGGACGCCTTTTATGCCATTTGGTTTAGATGGTGTAATGGCTGGAGCGGCCACAGTATTCTTCGCATTTATAGGATTTGATGCAGTTTCAACAGCGGCAGAAGAAGTGAAACGTCCGCAACGTGATTTACCAATTGGTATTATTGCATCGTTATTAATTTGTACAGTTCTTTATATCGTTGTTTCGCTTATTTTGACAGGAATTGTTCCATACGGCCAGCTAAATATATCAGATCCAGTTGCTTTTGCACTGCAATTTATTGGACAAGATGGCTTAGCGGGGGTAATTTCAGTAGGAGCAATTACAGGGATTACAACAGTAATGCTAGTTATGATGTATGGGCAAGTTCGTGTTTCTTATGCGATGAGCCGAGATGGTTTATTACCGAAGCGTCTTGCTAAAGTTCATCCGAAATTTAAAACGCCATTTTTAAATACATGGACAACGGGAATTATTGCGGCACTGATTTCAGGATTAATAGATTTAAATGTTTTAGCACATCTTGTAAACATGGGGACATTGTCAGCATTTGCACTCGTAGCTGTTGCGGTAATTGTAATGAGAAGAACCCATCCAGACTTACCAAGGGCATTTAAGGCTCCGCTTGTACCATTTTTACCAGCGTTAACAGTGATTTTCTGTTTATACTTAATGCTTCAATTATCGGTGACAGCATGGATTAGTTTTGGGATATGGATGGTTATTGGTATAGCGGTTTACTTCTTATATAGCCGAAAACATAGTGCTTTAAATAATAGTAAAAAAGAAGAAGATGTTGCGAATTTATAAGCGAAAAAAATCCATTCTAATTCTGTTAGAATGGATTTTTTTATTTGAAAATTTACATTTTTCTGAACTTATTATAAGATAATTGTTGGCTAACTAAAGGAGTGAAATGATGAAAAATACGTGGCGTGAGTTAAGGGAGATGGACCGTAACGTATGGATTCGATTTATTGGAGAGACGTTAAATGGAATTGCAATGATGATGTTAATGCCTTTTTTTGCATTATATTTAAAAGATAAGGTAGATTCGTTGTTGGAAGTTGGGGTTATTATGGCGCTTTCTCCAATTGCTGCAAGCTTTGGTTCACTTATAGGAGGGAGAATTGCTGACATATATGGAAGAAAGCCGATTATGATATTTTCTATGGCAAGTAATGCATTATTAATGCTCGGTTTTCTATTTATAGAAGGATTTATTCCATATGCAATTTTATCTATTTTTTTAGGATTGAGTAATTCTTTATTTCATCCAGCTGCATCAGCTATGGTCGCAGATGTAACGGCACCAGAAAAAAGAACAGAGGCATATGGTTTATTACGAATGGGTCACAATATAGGTGCTGCGATTGGTCCGATAATGGGAGCATCAGTAGTTGTGTTGTCAAAGAATCTTGTGTTTATTATTGCCTCTTCTACAATGCTATTTTATGCGTTACTTGTATTGCTTCTTATTCAAGAGACGATGCCAAAGAGGACAGATAAGGAAGAACATAAAGAAAAGGAATCTGGGGCAGTTTGGAAAATTGTCATGCGAGATAAGGCATTAATGATTTACTTATTAGCAGGTATTATCATTTCGATGGGGTTTTCTCAAACAGAAGGCATGTTGCCACTACATTTTGATAACGAAATGAAGCGTATTTTTGGAGCGAATAATCCATATCCATATTTAATGGCGTTAAACGGACTATTAGTTGTTTTATTCCAATTTCAAATTTCAAAATGGGCTACGGATAAACCAGTCGGGAAGACGATGTTATATGGTGCATGTTTGTTCGGGATTGGATTGTTTTTTATAGGGTGGTTACCGAAGTGGTTTGGAGAGTTTAATACAAATGCTACAGTTATTTTAATAACACTACTGTTCGTTTATGCTATATATACGTTAGGTGAGATGATTATGTCGCCTGTACAGATGACATTTGTAGCAAACTTGGCCCCTGAGCATTTGAGAGGGACTTATATGGGCGCTGCAAGTTTGCAGTGGATTACAGGAAGCGCATTTGGTCCACTTTTGGGAGGTTTTTTATTAGATCGATTACTTGGCCACTTGCTATTTACAATTTTAGCTGTAGGATGTGTAGTTGCAGGTATTGTATATATTTCTTTAGATCGCCTTGTTGAGCAAAGGCAAAAAGATACACTAACCAAGAAATCTTCTTAGTAAATAGGTGACATACACAAAAAAGGGGATTTCTACATATTTTAGGTACATAACTAGATAGGATTACCATTTCATTTTAAAATTCACCTTTGTATAGTAGTGGAATAGAAAAAGTGTAGAAAACCAATAAGTGGTGTCATTTAATTATTTGTGGAAGTTACATTTTATTTCAAATAGGAACTACCTATTTTTATAAAAAGTGCTAAAATAGAAAAATGAAAACAATTGGTTAGGGTGATTTCAGTGACAAAAATTAAATTAGGTTTATTATATGGTGGAAAATCAGCTGAGCATCAAGTTTCGTTACAGACGGCTCTTGCTGCTATTAAAGCGTTAAATCAAGATAAATTCGAGATTCATCCAATTTATATTACAGAACAAGGTCAATGGGTACGTGGTGAGCGTATTGAAGGTGAAGTAACAGATGTTGAAGCTTTAAAAATGAGTGGTGCAGAAAATGCGATTTCTCCGTTATCATTAAGTACAGAGATTATTCCATCTGCAGCTTCTGAGGAAAACGCTATTGATGTTATTTTCCCATTACTACATGGACCAAACGGTGAAGATGGAACGGTTCAAGGATTATTAGAATTGATGAATATTCCGTATGTAGGAAATGGTGTTCTAGCATCATCTGCTGGTATGGATAAAGTTGTTATGAAAAACATCTTTGCAGAGGCTGGTTTAAAACAAGCAAAATATGCGTCTTTCATTCGCAGTGCATGGGAAAAAGATCGTCAGGAAGCTTATTCTAAAGTAGAAGATAAGTTAGGATATCCTTGTTTCGTAAAACCAGCAAACCTTGGTTCAAGTGTTGGTATTAATAAGTGTAAAAATCGTGAAGAACTTGAGAATGCATTTGTAGAGGCATTCCAATTTGATCGCAAAATTATTGTAGAAGAAAATATTGTAGGTCGTGAAGTAGAAGTTGGGGTACTAGGTAATGATGAGCCGAAATGTTCAGTTGTAGGTGAAATCGTTCCGAAAAAGGACTTCTATGATTATAAGTCGAAATATATCGATGGTGATACGGCGTTAATTATTCCAGCTGAAATGACAGAAGAAGAATCTGATGTGATTAAGCGTGATGCAATTATTGCGTTCCAATCATTAGATGGTGCAGGCTTAACGCGAGCTGATTTCTTCTTAACGAAAGACGGAGAAGTGTATATTAACGAAGTAAACACTATGCCAGGATTTACACCGTTTAGTATGTTCCCTCTATTATGGCAACATACTGGGTTACCGTATCCAGAGTTAATCGAAGAGTTAATTCGTTTAGCGATTGAACGTCACGAAGAAAAACAAAAAATTAAATATACAATCTAACAAAAAAAGGAGGAAGCACTATTCGTAGGAATAGTGCTTCCTCTATGTAAGGAGCGTTTCTATATGATAAAGCGAATGTTAAAGCAAGTAGAACAGATGGTAAATGGTACTGGATTAGCAGAGCAATATGAGGGAACTATTATTCAAGGCGTGTCTATTGATACGAGAAAAATTGAAAAAGGAAACTTATATGTTCCGATTCAAGGGGAGCGTTTCGATGGACATGCTTTTGTAGATAAAGCAGTTGAAAATGGAGCTGTAGCTACATTGTGGATGAAAGATGTAGCAAATCCACCCGAGAATCTTCCGGTTATTTTTGTAGAAGATACGCTATCTGCACTGCAAATGTTAGCGAAAAACTATCGCGATCAATTGGATGTTAAAGTTGTTGGTGTGACAGGTAGTAACGGTAAAACATCCACGAAAGATATTGTGACAAGTATTCTCGCGACTAAGTTCAAAGTTCAAAAAACAGAAGGAAATTTCAATAACCATATTGGGTTACCTCTCACTATTTTAAACTTAGAAGAAAATACAGAAGTAGCTGTATTAGAAATGGGTATGTCAAGCCGAGGAGAGATTGAATTTTTATCTAAGTTAGCTCGTCCTAATGCAGCTATCATTACGAATATTGGTGAAGCACATTTAATGGATTTAGGATCTCGTGAGGCCATTGCTGAAGCGAAATTAGAAATTGTTACAGGGTTACAAGAAGGTGGCGTGTTCGTATATAATGGAGATGAGCCGTTATTAACGAATCGTGTTCCTGAAATGAATTTAGCAGCGGAAACAGTTACGTTTGGTGATGCAAGAGCCAACGATTACTATCCAACAACTGTAACATTACAGGCAACTGGGACACATTTTAAAATGAATAGAGATGAAAATATTTCATTCTACCTACCGGTGTTAGGAAAACATAATGTGTACAATACACTTGCTTCAATGGCAATTGCGACACATTTTGGTGTGACGTGGGAAGAAATGAAACAAGGTTTAGTAACACTTCAAATGACGGGCATGCGTATGGAGATTGTAAAAACGGATAGTGGATTAACAATTATCAACGATGCTTATAATGCAAGTCCGACGGCTATGGAGGCAGCATTCCATTTAATGAATGGTTTAGATGGATTTACTAAAAAAATCGTTGTGCTTGGTGATATGTTAGAACTTGGAAATCAAGAAGTGCAGTTCCATTATGAGGTAGGTAAATTAATCGATCCAGCAAAAATCTCACATGTATTCACATACGGTAGATTAGGAGCTCAAATTGCTGAAGGAGCAAAAATTAATTTCCCTAATGAACGTGTAAAGGCGTATGATAATAAAGAAGAGTTAGTAAGAGATTTACAAGCAGTAGTCGATGCGAAAGATGTTGTATTAATAAAAGCATCTCGCGGTATGAAATTAGAAGAAGTAATTACGATGTTGAAATAATTGGTGTATATAAATAGGGATGATAGTCACGAAAATAGAAGAAACTTATAATAAGCGCTTACAGTAAATGATAAAAAAATAAAAGTAAAGAAAAAGGCCCTGAATATAAAATAAGGTAACAGTTGGGTTTGCTTTTTACACATACAAAACTTATAATTGATAAAGTGTAATAACGTTTAGAAGTATTTTCGTGAAGAATATACGCCCGGTTATATACGTGAGCATTCAGGAAAAGGGCTTTTCCGCAAATTCGGAAAACGCCTTTTTTTAAATGATAAGTATAGGATAGAAAAGGAGAAGTAACATTGACAACATTTCGAGAATTAGGATTAAGTGAGTCTTTACTGCAATCGGTTGAAAGTATGGGCTTTGAAGAGGCTACGCCGATTCAAGCTGAAACAATTCCACATGCATTGCAAGGTAAGGATATTATTGGGCAAGCGCAAACAGGTACAGGGAAAACAGCAGCATTCGGATTACCACTATTAGATAAAGTGGATACAAATAAAGAAGCAGTTCAAGGTATTGTTATCGCGCCAACGCGTGAATTAGCAATTCAAGTTGGAGAAGAGCTATACAAAATTGGTAAACATAAACGTGTTCGTATTCTACCAATTTATGGTGGTCAAGATATTAACCGCCAAATTCGTGCTCTAAAAAAACACCCACACATTATTGTTGGTACGCCGGGTCGTATTTTAGATCATATTAACCGTAAAACACTTCGCTTACAAAACGTAGAGACTGTTGTTCTTGATGAAGCGGATGAAATGTTAAACATGGGCTTCATTGAAGATATTGAAGCGATTTTAACAGATGTGCCAGAAACACATCAAACATTATTATTCTCAGCGACAATGCCAGATCCAATCCGTCGTATTGCTGAGCGTTTCATGACTGAGCCTCAACACATTAAAGTAAAAGCAAAAGAAGTAACAATGCCAAACATTCAGCAGTTCTATTTAGAAGTGCAAGAAAAGAAAAAGTTTGACGTGTTAACACGCTTACTAGATATTCAATCTCCAGAGCTTGCGATCGTATTCGGTCGTACAAAGCGTCGTGTTGATGAATTATCAGAAGCATTAAACTTACGTGGTTATGCAGCAGAAGGTATTCATGGTGACTTAACACAGGCGAAACGTATGTCTGTATTACGTAAATTTAAAGAAGGTGCTATTGAAGTTCTTGTTGCAACAGACGTTGCTGCACGTGGTCTTGATATTTCAGGCGTAACACACGTATACAACTTCGATATCCCACAAGATCCAGAATCATACGTTCACCGTATCGGTCGTACTGGCCGTGCAGGTAAAAAAGGTATTGCAATGTTATTTGTAACACCACGTGAATCAGGACAATTAAAAAATATCGAGCGTACAACAAAGCGTAAAGTTGATCGTATGGAAGCACCGACACTTGATGAGGCATTAGAAGGTCAACAACGTTTAATCGCTGAAAAACTTCAAAGCACAATCCAAAATGAGAACTTATCATACTACAAGCGTATTGCAGAAGAAATGTTAGAAGAGAATGACTCTGTAACAGTAGTAGCTGCTGCTTTAAAAATGATGACTAAAGAGCCGGATACAACTCCGATTGCTTTAACATCAGAACCACCAGTTGTTTCAAGAGGTGGCGGTTCTAAAAAACGTGGCGGTAACGGAGGCGGATACCGTGATGGAAACCGTAATCGTAGTCGTGACGGACGTGGCGGTGGCGATGGTCGTAACCGTGATGGACGTAATCGTGACGGAAACCGTGATCGCAATCGTGATGGAAACCGTGATCGTAATCGTGATGGTGGTAGTCGTGGTCGTAGAGGTGAAGGTCAAGGTCGCCCAGGATCTTCAAATGGACGCGGCGAAAGAAAACATCATAGCCGTCCACAAGCTTAATAAAAAAGAGAATGCCCTTTGTTGGCATTCTCTTTTTTTATTTCTGTAATTGTGCATACTACATAGTAGTTATGATAGAAAAGGGGCTGTTATATGCTTGTAAGGCTTGGTTACGTTGCGATGAGTGTGCATTTGAAGAATGCATCCCCATCTCAAACGATGACGTACGCACAGTTTCAGAAAATAGATGATCGTAATGCTGCAATTCGTAAACTTGAAAGAATTGCTAATTCCAATTTGGAAAATTGTTTACGTTTATTAAAGCATAATAAGGGACATGACATATCTTTCTTTCGGCTTAGTTCTAAGCTCATTCCTTTAGCGAATCATGAGGAATTGCTAGAGTGGAACTATATTCGTCCTTTAAAAGAAAAATTGAAAGAATTAGGTGAATATGCAATTCATATGAATATGCGAATTGATTTCCATCCAGATCATTTTGTTGTACTAAATTCACCTGAGGAGAGTGTTTTTAAACAATCTGTAAAGACATTGCAGATGCACAAAAAATTATTAAAAGGCATGGGGATTGAACATAAGCAACGATGTGTACTACATGTTGGAGGAGGGTATAAAGATAAAGAACTTGCATTAGAGCGTTTTATAGAGAATTGGTCTAATGTCCCAAGGGGTATTCAAGAAATGATTATATTAGAAAATGATGATACAACTTTTACGTTAGAGGAAACATTATATTTAGGAGAAAAATTAGATATTCCCGTCGTGTTTGATTTGCATCACCATAGGATGAATAATGAGCAAGAAGATTGGTATGAAGATTGGCCACGTGTTGTTCATACGTGGGAAACATCTTTGTTACCGGTTAAAATGCATATCTCTAGCCCTAGAGAGGGAAAAGATCCAAGAGCTCATGCAGATTATATTAATGTAGACGCATTTTTATCTTTTTTAAGAAGGATAAAGGGAAGTGTTCCGCAAATTGATTGTATGATTGAGGCGAAGATGAAGGATGAGTCTTTATTTCAATTAATGAGGGATTTAAACGAACAGGTAGATGTAGAAATTATCGATGGTGCAAGCTTTTATATTAAATAAGCTTTGCACCATCGTTTTTTTTTGTTAAAAAAGGAGTTAAAATGCCGCCGGTTATTAAACCTGTTAAATGACTGATCGGATTGGCGGAAGGATTAAAGAAAGTAAATAGCAGTAATAGAAGTATCATAATTGAGAAAATGGCAATTTCTTTTGGTTTTGAAGAGCGGTATCGATTGTACAATAAAAATAATTGTGCGCCTAATAGTCCGAAAATACCACCTGATGCACCTGCGTGAATATATTCAGGAGGCATAATAATATAAGAAGAAATATTTCCAGAAATTCCAGAAAGAAAAAATAGAATAAAAAAAGAAAAGTGTCCGAGTTGCTTTTCGATAGAAGAACCAAGTGCAAACAAAAAAATACTATTAGAAAGAAAATGTTGTAAGTCTACGTGTACCAGAAGGGAAGTTATGACACGCCACCATTCTCCTTTAGCGATATATTCATTAGAGGCTGCCAGTGGGAAGAGGAAAAAGTCGCCTAATATCATCATGACTAAGTGAATAAAAAGTAAGGTGAGAATAGTCGGTTGTAAAGAAATCTGAGTAGATCTTATTAGCATACGGTTACTACCACCCCTTTTGCATCAGAAAGATTCTCTGTTATTCTTATCAATATGAAAGAAGAAAGTTAAATAGAAGAAGGGGATTTTGAAATGATTATAGGGATTGGAATCGATATTATTGAATTAAATCGTATTGAAAAAATGCTAGATGGAAAGCTTAAATTTATGGAACGTATTTTAACAGAAAATGAACGTAATGTTGCTATGGAGCTGAAAGGAAGTCGTCTTACAGAGTTTGTAGCTGGAAGGTTTGCAGCGAAAGAGGCGTATTCAAAAGCTGTAGGTACTGGTATCGGGAAAGAAGTGAGCTTTTTAGATATTGAAGTGAAAAATGATGAAAGAGGTAAGCCGATTCTGATTACAAGTACAGAGTATGTTGTTCATTTATCAATTAGTCATAGTAAGGAATTTGCTGTTGCTCAAGTTGTTTTAGAAAGCTCGTCACGCTAGTCTGCATATTTTATATCTTTGTCTCATATATTTGAGGTAGCGATAAGGAAGGTACATCTTCCATTCATTTATAGGGGCAAAGGGGCTGAAGTGATGAAAAGGCGTCTGTTTTTAGTTCTTGTCGGTTTGTTGACCGTTTTTGTGTTGGCGGGTTGTGTGGAAAAGAAACAAGATGATGTCGTGAGAGATTTAGAAGCGAAAGTAAAAGGGATGAAAAGTTATCAAGCTGAAGCGAAATTATCTATTAAAACAGGAAATGAGCCTCAGGAGTATAATGTAGAGATTTGGCATAAGGAACCGTCTTTTTATCGTGTGAATTTAAAGAATGCAAAAAAAGATCAGAGCCAAATCATTTTAAGAAATGAAGAAGGTGTATTTGTATTAACGCCAGCACTTAATAAGAGCTTCCGTTTTCAAAGTGATTGGCCGCAAAATAGCAGCCAGGCTTATTTATATGAATCACTTGTAAGAGATATTTTGCAGGATAAGAAAAACCTTACTTTCGAGAAAACAGATAAGTATTATATTTTTAAAACAAAAACAAACTATCAACATCAAAATATGTTGCCGAAACAAGAGATTACGCTGAAGAAGAGCGATTTGACTCCAGTTTCAGTGAAGTTAATGGATAATGATCAAAATGTTCTTGTAAAAGTAGATTTCTCTAAGGTGAAATTCGATGCGAAATTTGATAAAGGTGCATTTGATACGAAACAAAATATGTCTAGAGCGCAGGTAGATGTTCAAACAACAGCGAAAGAAGACAAACCGTTTGCTATTTTGTATCCACTTGATACACCGCAAGGTATGACTCTGCAAGATGAAAAAGAGTTGAAGACAGACAGTGGCAAGCGTGCGATACTCACATACACTGGAAATAAGAAATCCTTTACTTTAATACAAGAAAAGGCAAAAGTTGCAGAGGCTTCATCAGCGGTAAGTGTAAGTGGAGAACCAGTTGATCTTGGGTTTACGATTGGTGCATTGACGAAAGACTCCGTAACGTGGTCGCATAACGGAGTAGAATATATGCTCGTGTCTAAAGGTTTAGAGCCGAAGGAGCTACTAATGGTTGCTCGTTCAGTTACAGCGAAGCAGGTGAAGTAGACTTCTTAGACGTGGTGATATATGTGCACCACGTCTTTTCTTAGTTTGAAGGTGGATTTCATAAAAGAAGCATATAAAAGAATAAGCTTCGCATATCGTGTATAAGGAAGTGTATTTATGGAAGAAGCACCATTTTACCGTGACACTTGGGTGGAAGTGGATTTAGATGCCATTTATAACAACGTTACACATATTAAAGAGTTCATCCCAAGTGATGTAGAGATTTTTGCTGTAGTTAAAGCAAATGCGTATGGGCACGATTATGTACCGGTGGCTAAAACGGCATTAGAAGCGGGTGCAACAAGGTTAGCTGTGGCTTTTTTAGATGAAGCTTTAGTGCTTCGGAGGGCTGGTATTACTGTGCCGATTTTAGTGTTAGGTCCCTCGCCGCCGCGTGATGTAAATGTAGCTGCTGAAAATGATGTAGCGCTAACTGTTTTTCAAAAAGAATGGGTGGACGAAGCAATTAAACTTTGGGATGGTTTATCTGTAATGAAATTCCATATTAACTTTGATAGTGGTATGGGGAGAATTGGAATACGTGAAAGAAAAGAACTGAAAGCATTTTTAAAGAGTTTAGAAGGTGCACCGTTTTTAGAGTTAGAAGGAGTATACACGCATTTTGCAACGGCAGATGAGGTTGAGACTTCGTATTTTGATAAGCAATATAACACGTTCTTAGAGCAGTTAAGTTGGTTGAAAGAATTCGGAGTAGATCCTAAGTTTGTCCATACAGCTAATAGTGCTGCCACGTTACGTTTTCAAGGGATTACATTTAATGCAGTGCGAATTGGGATTGCAATGTATGGATTATCTCCTTCTGTAGAAATACGTCCTTTTTTACCATTTGAATTAGAACCGGCGCTATCACTGCATACGAAAGTAGCTCATATTAAACAGGTGATTAAAGGTGATGGAATTAGTTATAACGTCACTTATCGAACGAAAACTGAAGAATGGATCGCGACTGTAGCGATTGGTTATGCAGATGGGTGGCTTAGAAGATTACAAGGATTTGAAGTGCTTATAAATGGTAAAAGGGTACCGATTGTAGGGCGAGTAACAATGGATCAGTTCATGATTCATCTTCCTTGTGAAGTGCCGCTTGGTACGAAAGTTACGCTTATTGGAAGGCAGGGAGATGAGTATATTAGCGCTACAGAGGTTGCGGAATATTCAGGGACTATTAATTATGAAATTATTGCAACGATCAGTTTCCGTGTGCCAAGAATATTTATACGGAATGGTAAGGTTGTAGAGATAATTAATTACTTGAACAATATATAGAAGGTAGTATGATTGCTTCTTGTCATGGGAGTGACTGTTCATTGCTGGATAATAAGCTCTTTTTGATGAGAAGCTTTTTACTTATAATCATTTTTTATATAAGTTACACGTAAGTTTTGAAGAGGAGTTCTATTGTTTTTAGTTAGTTATGAGATGAAAAATTTAAGAAGATGAATGTTTTGTTTACGAATTGGAAAACATAAGCAAGGAATAAGGAAGTCTTTGCAACAGGCTCCATACAATGGTATTATTACAATAGGTGTCATATATATATTTGGGTGTGTAGTTGACGGTGGAGGTGTATTTTTGTGTCCGAATCAAGTGTAACTACTGAAATCGTGGTTCGGTTGCCAAAGCAAATGGTAACGGAATTGGACGGAATTGGAAAACAAGAGAATAAGAATCGCCATGAACTAATTTGCCAGGCAACACAATTGTTATTGCGTCAACATAAGACGAAGAAACGCTACCAACATGAATCAATGCGACGTGGGTATATTGAAATGGGAAAAATTAATCTTGGTATTGCATCTGAAGCTTTCTTAGCGGAGTATGAAGCAGCTCATACAGTAGAACGCTTAGTTAGCGGGGGGTAATATTTTGATTGTAAAACGCGGCGACGTGTATTTTGCAGACCTTTCCCCAGTTGTTGGTTCTGAGCAAGGAGGCGTTCGTCCGGTTCTTGTCATTCAAAATGACATCGGAAATCGTTTTAGTCCAACGGTGATTGTAGCGGCTATTACTGCACAGATTCAAAAAGCGAAATTACCCACTCATGTGGAAATTGATGCGAAAAAGTATGGTTTTGAGAGAGATTCTGTTATTTTACTTGAGCAGATTCGAACAATCGATAAGCAACGCTTAACGGACAAAATCACTCATTTAGATGAAGTGATGATGAGTCGTGTAGATGAAGCGTTACAAATTAGTTTAGGACTAATAGATTTTTAAATCGGCAGTTTAAGTTGCTCTCTTTGAAGGGCAACTTTTTTTTATTATAGAGGAGGTTACGGTTGTATATGGAAATGGTAGATAATCGACAAGCGTTAATGAAAATGTTAGTGAAAGAATTAGGCTTTAGCGAAAAGCAAGTTCGTCATGTTATTCAATTAACAGAAGAAGGTAACACAGTTCCATTTATTGCTCGTTACCGAAAAGAATGGACAGGCTCTTTAGATGAGGTGCAAATTCGTGCGATTTTAGAGAGATGGCAATATATGATGCAACTTGAAGATAGGAAGGAAGAAGTTATTCGTCTTATTGATGAGAAGGGAAAACTGACAGGAGAGCTAAGGCAGCAAATTGTTAAAGCTACAAAGTTGCAGGAAGTAGAAGATTTGTATCGTCCATATAAAGAGAAAAGAAGAACGAAAGCAACGATTGCAAAAGAAAAAGGGTTAGAACCGTTAGCTGAATGGTTGTTGTTATATAAGAAAGAAGATCCGGCTAAAAAGGCAGTGGAATTTATTAATGCAGAGAAAGAAGTGCAATCTGCAGAAGAAGCTTTACAAGGCGCACAAGACATTATTGCAGAAATGATTTCAGATGAAGCTACGTATCGTAGTTGGATTCGAAATATTACTTTTAGAAAAGGTATTATGTCTTCGTCTGTAAAAGGTGAAGAAAAAGATGAAAAGAATATATATGAAATGTATTACAGTTATGAAGAACCATTGCAAAAAGTAGTACCACATCGTGTATTAGCAATGAATCGCGGTGAGAAAGAAGATATATTGAGAGTTTCTGTTGTCCCACCAGTAGATGAGATATTAAATTTCTTATATAAGAAAGTAATTCGTGAAAACGATTCTAAAAGTGCGCATTATGTACAATTAGCGATTGAAGATGGTTATAAACGATTAATTCAATCTTCAATCGAAAGAGAAATTCGTAAAGAATTAACAGAAACAGCTGAAGAACAAGCGATACATATTTTCTCTGAGAACTTACGTAACTTATTATTACAACCTCCGATGAAAGGGAAAGTCGTGCTAGCGGTAGACCCGGCATATAGAACTGGTTGTAAATTATCTGTAGTAGATGATACGGGGAAAGTACTACATATTGATGTTATTTATCCGCATCCGCCTGTTCGTAAATATGATGACGCAAAAACGAAAGTTCTTTCTATTATAGATAAATATCAAGTTGAAATGATTGCAATTGGTAATGGGACAGCATCTAGAGAAACAGAGGAATTTATAGTAGATGTATTACAAAGTGTGAAACAGGAAGTCTTTTATATTATTGTAAATGAAGCGGGTGCTAGTGTATATTCAGCTTCTGATTTAGCTCGTGAAGAATTCCCAAATTTACAAGTTGAAGAGAGAAGTGCCGTTTCTATTGGAAGACGTCTGCAAGATCCACTGGCTGAACTTGTGAAAATTGATCCTAAATCAGTTGGGGTTGGACAATACCAACATGATGTATCTCAAAAGAGATTGAATGAGTCATTAACATTTGTAGTAGAGACAGCTGTTAACCAAGTTGGGGTTAATGTAAATACGGCTTCGGTTGCATTGTTACAATATGTTTCAGGTTTATCGAAAACTGTTGCGAAAAATATTGTGGCAAAGAGAGAAGAGGGTGGGAAATTCACAAAGCGCACGGAATTAAAGAAAATCCCACGTTTAGGTGCAAAGACGTACGAACAATGTATAGGTTTCTTGCGTATATTAGAAGGAGCGAATCCATTAGATCGAACAGGTATTCATCCCGAACAATATAAAAATGTTGAATTGTTATTGAAGAGTTTAGGGTTATCGATAGATGACGTAGGACAACCGCAATTACAAAAGAGATTGGAAGAAGTAGAGATTTCTAAGTTGTCTCAAGAAACGGGGGTTGGGGAGCCGACGTTAGTTGATATTATAGATGCGCTCATTAGCCCAGAACGAGATATGAGGGATGAGTTGCCTAAACCACTTCTGAAAAAAGGAATTTTGAAATTAGAAGATTTAAAACGTGGTATGGAACTAGAAGGAACAGTGCGTAACGTTGTTGATTTTGGTGCTTTTGTTGATGTAGGCGTAAAGCAAGATGGTTTAGTGCATATTTCTAAGCTTAGTAAACAGTTTGTAAAGCATCCGTTAGATGTTGTATCAGTAGGACAAATTGTAAAAGTATGGGTAGATGATATTGATACAAAAAAAGGACGCGTTGCACTATCTATGTTGCCGATTGAATAGTAAGAGAAGAGAGCAGATGAAACTGCTCTTTTTTTATAGAATAAAAAGTGTAATGGATTATGAGTTTTGATGTATTTTGCTATAATAAAACCAGCATTCATTTAGCAATTTAATTTGATACCGGTTTTTTTCGAAATATGCACGTTGCATCTGTTTTTTTAGCCACGTAGGCATAGGAATCCCTCCTTGTTTAATCCTACTCTCAAAAATCTAAAGTGCTATTGATGAGAGGTTGGTGAGTGGATTTCTATTCATGTTGTGTTTTTAGAAACCACGCGTCTTGAATGAGGATGGGTATATGTACTATTTAATATATGTATAAGAAGCGTGAAAAGTGTAAAAATATTTTTTTGTTTAGGAGGAATGAGAATGGACGAGGAAGAAATTCAACGGCTAGTGGAAGAAGTATCGCTACAATACTTCGGAATGCCGTTTTTACATAAAGCAACGTTCAATAGTAGGCTGCGTACAACTGGTGGGCGTTATTTGTTGAAGAGTCACAATGTTGAACTGAATTATCGATATTATGAAATGTATGGTAAGGAGGAGTTAATCGGAATTATCAAACATGAACTGTGTCATTATCACTTGCATATTACAGGAAGAGGGTATAAGCACAGGGACAGAGATTTTCGTGAGTTGTTAAAGAAAGTTGATGCACCTCGTTTTTGTAAACGAATGATTAATGAA
>NZ_CM137247.1:247500-262500 GCF_054509685.1 Bacillus sp. C-3-6
ACTGTTTAGCAAAAACACAGCTCTCTGCGAAGCCGTAAGGCGAAGTATAGGGGGTGACACCTGCCCGGTGCTGGAAGGTTAAGGAGAGGGGTTAGCGTAAGCGAAGCTCTGAACTGAAGCCCCAGTAAACGGCGGCCGTAACTATAACGGTCCTAAGGTAGCGAAATTCCTTGTCGGGTAAGTTCCGACCCGCACGAAAGGTGTAACGATTTGGGCACTGTCTCAACCAGAGACTCGGTGAAATTATAGTACCTGTGAAGATGCAGGTTACCCGCGACAGGACGGAAAGACCCCGTGGAGCTTTACTGTAGCCTGATATTGAATTTTGGTACAGTTTGTACAGGATAGGCGGGAGCCATTGAAACCGGAGCGCTAGCTTCGGTGGAGGCGCTGGTGGGATACCGCCCTGACTGTATTGAAATTCTAACCTACGGGTCTTATCGACCCGGGAGACAGTGTCAGGTGGGCAGTTTGACTGGGGCGGTCGCCTCCTAAAGTGTAACGGAGGCGCCCAAAGGTTCCCTCAGAATGGTTGGAAATCATTCGTAGAGTGCAAAGGCATAAGGGAGCTTGACTGCGAGACCTACAAGTCGAGCAGGGACGAAAGTCGGGCTTAGTGATCCGGTGGTTCCGCATGGAAGGGCCATCGCTCAACGGATAAAAGCTACCCCGGGGATAACAGGCTTATCTCCCCCAAGAGTCCACATCGACGGGGAGGTTTGGCACCTCGATGTCGGCTCATCGCATCCTGGGGCTGTAGTCGGTCCCAAGGGTTGGGCTGTTCGCCCATTAAAGCGGTACGCGAGCTGGGTTCAGAACGTCGTGAGACAGTTCGGTCCCTATCCGTCGTGGGCGTAGGAAATTTGAGAGGAGCTGTCCTTAGTACGAGAGGACCGGGATGGACGCACCGCTGGTGTACCAGTTGTTCTGCCAAGGGCATAGCTGGGTAGCTATGTGCGGAAGGGATAAGTGCTGAAAGCATCTAAGCATGAAGCCCCCCTCAAGATGAGATTTCCCATAGCGTAAGCTAGTAAGATCCCTGAAAGATGATCAGGTTGATAGGTTCGAGGTGGAAGCATGGTGACATGTGGAGCTGACGAATACTAATAGATCGAGGACTTAACCATATAATATGTAGCAAATGTTATCTAGTTTTGAAGGAATATGCCTTCATAGTTTGGTGATGATGGCAGAGAGGTCACACCCGTTCCCATACCGAACACGGAAGTTAAGCTCTCTAGCGCCGATGGTAGTTGGGACCTTGTCCCTGTGAGAGTAGGACGTCGCCAAGCTATTTATATCATCGCGGGGTGGAGCAGTACGGTAGCTCGTCGGGCTCATAACCCGAAGGTCGCAGGTTCAAATCCTGTCCCCGCAACCAAATGGTCCCGTGGTGTAGTGGTTAACATGCCTGCCTGTCACGCAGGAGATCGCCGGTTCGACCCCGGTCGGGACCGCCATTTTA
This sequence comes from Bacillus sp. C-3-6, assembly GCF_054509685.1. Lineage (NCBI taxonomy): Bacteria > Bacillati > Bacillota > Bacilli > Caryophanales > Bacillaceae > Bacillus > Bacillus sp. C-3-6. Next base: position 248,966 of record NZ_CM137247.1, read on the forward strand.
TATAAAGAAAAGAACGAAACAAGTTGTTTCGTATTTTTTTATTTGTTTTAACAAAAAACTAATAAAGACAGTCAAACTATCCTTAGGACAAATCCTAAGGACTTTTTTATATATTCAAAACCTGTATAATAAAGAGCAGAGAACATTGTGAGTAAAGTAGGTGAAGTCTGTGAGAAAATATGAAGTAACAACAAAATCTTCTGAGGAAACACAAAGATTATCAGAAAAACTAGGTGAACTCGTAGAAGCGCAAGATGTAATTATTTTAGAAGGAGATCTTGGAGCTGGTAAGACGACTTTTACAAAGGGACTAGCAAAAGGTCTTGGAGTGAAAAGAGTTGTAAATAGTCCTACCTTTAATATTATTAAAGAATATAAAGGAAGATTACCGCTATATCATATGGACGTGTATCGCTTAGCAGAAAGCGAAGAGGACTTAGGCTTTGATGAGTATTTCTACGGTGAAGGAATTACGGTAGTGGAATGGGCTCATTTAATAGAAGCATATTTACCGAATGAAAAGTTACAAATTAGTTTATTCCATGCGGGAGATGACGCAAGAAAAATTATACTCGAGCCAATTGGAGATCGCTATATTAGATTATGTGAGGAGCTATTACAAGATGAAAGTACTAGCAATTGATACTTCAAATTACGTAATGGGTGTATCCCTTATTGAGGAAGGAAACGTGATTGGGGAAATTATTACAAATTTGACGAAAAACCATTCTGTACGTCTTATGCCAGCTGTAGAGCAACTGTTAAAAGAATGTGGTGTAAAACCGAAGGAATTAACTAAAATCGTAGTAGCTGCTGGACCTGGATCATATACAGGTGTTCGCATAGGCGTGACAGCGGCAAAAACATTAGCTTGGTCACTTCAAATACCAATTGTAGGTGTATCAAGTTTAGAGGTAGTAGCTGCAAACGGTGCTAACTTTAATGGATTAATTTGTCCTTTATTTGATGGAAGACGTGGGCAAATCTATACTGGATTATATACATATGAAGGAGAGCAGTTAACTTCAATAGAAGAAGACCGAATTATTCTTATTGTGGACTGGTTGCAAATGTTAAAAGATAAAGGACAGCCTGTTTTATTTATCGGTAATGATGTTAAATTGCATAAAGAAATAATTATAGAACATTTAGGTGATCAAGCTGTATTCGCTCCTTTTACTAAAAATAATCCAAGACCAAGTGAGCTAGCATTCTTAGGGTTACAAAAAGAAGAACAAGATGTGCATACGTTTGTTCCGAGCTATCTTCGTTTAGCTGAAGCTGAAACAAAGTGGTTAGAAAGTCAAAACAAGTAGGGGCCTTGCAGAAGATGGATATGATATTTAGAAAGATGGAACTTGATGATATTGCTCAAATTGTAGCTATTGAAGAAGTGTCTTTTTCAACTCCTTGGACTGCAGATGCCTTTCACCGTGAATTAACGATGAATGAACATGCACATTATATTGTGTTAGAAAAAGATGGTCGTGTAATCGGATATTGTGGATTGTGGATAATTATTGATGAATCACATATAACAAATATAGCTATTTTGCCAGAATACCGAGGTCAAAAATTAGGAGATGCCTTATTGAAAGCAGTTATTTCAGAAGCGAAAGAACTAGGGGTAAAAACAATGACGCTTGAAGTACGTGTATCAAATGAAGTAGCAAAGCAGTTGTACAAAAAATATGGATTTCAAAATGGTGGAATTCGTAAACGATACTATGCAGACAATCAGGAAGATGGTCTTGTAATGTGGGTGAATATATAATGGAAAAAAATACGATTATACTTGGGATTGAAACAAGCTGTGATGAAACAGCGGTAGCGGTTGTTAAAAATGGAACGGAAATTATTGCGAATGTCGTTGCATCACAAATCGAAAGTCATAAACGTTTTGGCGGGGTTGTACCAGAGATTGCATCCCGTCATCATGTAGAAGAAATTACAGTTGTGTTAGAAGAAGCTTTAAAAGAAGCAAACATCACATTTGATGATATTGATGCAATTGCTGTAACAGAAGGGCCTGGTTTAGTAGGAGCACTTCTAATTGGGGTAAATGCAGCGAAGGCAGTAGCTTTTGCACATGATATTCCGCTAGTCGGTGTTCATCATATTGCTGGTCATATTTATGCGAACCGTTTAGTAAAAGAAGTTCAATTCCCGCTATTATCACTTGTTGTATCTGGTGGGCATACAGAACTTGTTTATATGAAAGAACATGGTTCATTTGAAGTAATTGGTGAAACGCGAGATGATGCAGCTGGAGAAGCGTATGATAAAGTAGCTCGTACGTTATCTATGCCATATCCAGGTGGTCCTCATATTGATCGTCTTGCACATGAAGGAGAACCAACAATTGATTTGCCTCGTGCATGGCTAGAACCGGATTCATATGATTTTAGCTTTAGTGGATTGAAATCAGCAGTTATCAACACTGTGCATAACGCGAAACAACGTGGTATAGAAATTAAACCAGAAGATTTAGCGGCAAGTTTCCAAGAAAGTGTAATAGATGTACTTGTAACGAAAGCAGCTCGTGCAGCAGAGGCTTATAATGTAAAGCAATTACTTCTTGCTGGTGGAGTAGCTGCTAATAAAGGACTTCGTGCGCGATTAGAAGAAGAATTTGCACAAAAAGAAAACATTGAACTAATTATTCCACCGCTATCTTTATGCACAGATAATGCAGCAATGATTGCAGCGGCAGGGACAATTGCGTATGAACAAGGCAAGCGTGCAACGTTAGCCTTAAATGCGAATCCAGGATTAGATATTGAAGCATAGTTATGCACATAATTAACCACAGCTTGTGGATAAAACCCATATTATCTGTTGATAATGTGGGTTTTGTTGTGTATATAAAGTGTTGATATCTTTTTTGTTAGTTGTGGGTAATGTGGAAAAGTTGTTTTGATAGCTATTTTATAAAGGTGGATATGTGTATAAGTTTGTGGATAAACTAGATGAAGTCTGACCTTTGAATATATTGTTTTTTGGGAAATAAAAAGTAAGAAGATATCCCTGAAAAACATTTTGAAATATCCTTCTATTATAGAGGGTGCTGATGTTGTCAATCCTTGTCGGTAAATCGATATTTCGTGTCGAATCGTTTATATATATATAGGGTTACGATAGATGTATTTGAAAAATGGTTGATATATTCCGAGTTACCATTGATATATTCAAAAAATTATTTATGTACTTAAAGAAAAAAGATGTCACATAGTCAAAAATCATGACTGATGAGACATCTTCCTTATTTAAATACTCTTATACATGTAGCTCTTCCCACTCTGCCATACACGTTTCAAGTTGTTCTTGTAGCGTTTGTTTTTTAGTTGTAATTTCACTCGCTTTTTCATAATCTGCATATATTTCTGGTAAGCAAAGTTGATCTTCTAACGTAGCAATTTCTTCTTCTAAGTTTACGATGTTTTGTTCTAGTTCTTCAATTTTTCGAGTGCGTTGACGTTCTAATTGTTTACGCTCTTTTTCTTCGAGATAATTTAATTTTTCTTGAGCTACAGTTTTTTGAACAGGTGCCTGATTTTCTTGCTGTTCTTGTTGTTCAAATGCTGCGCGTTCAATCATTTCATTTTTCTTCTCCACATAGTAATCGTAATCCCCTAAATATTCCTGTGCACCTTCTGTTGATAACTCAACCACAGTCGTTGTTACACGGTTAATAAAGTAGCGGTCATGTGAGACAAATAGAAGAGTCCCTGGATAATCAATTAAAGCATTCTCTAAAATCTCTTTACTATTTAAATCAAGGTGGTTCGTAGGCTCATCCAGAATTAATAAATTTGACTTTTGCATCATAAGTTTCGCAAGAGCTAATCGAGCTTTTTGTCCACCACTAAGGGAAGATACTGGTTTCAGTACATCATCTCCTGTAAATAAAAAGTTCCCGAGTATAGTACGGATTTCTTTTTCAGGTTGCAGTGGATATTCATCCCATAGTTCATTTAAAACCCGTTTAGAAGATGTTAAGTTTGCTTGTTCTTGATCATAATAACCAACAGATACATTTGATCCGAAAGAAACATCGCCATTTAATAGTGGTAACTTATTCACAATAGATTTTAATAATGTGGATTTCCCAATTCCGTTTGGACCAACTAAAGCAACACTATCTCCGCGAGTTAAGCGCATAGTTACGTTTTCAATTATAGGGTCCTCATCATAGCCAATGGTTGCATCCTTTACTTGTAAAACATCATTTCCACTTTGCTTTTCAATATCGAAGTGGAATGATGCTGACTTAGAATCCCCTAATGGTCTCGTTAATAATTCCATTCTGTCTAGTTGTTTACGGCGACTTTGAGCACGTTTCGTTGTAGAGGCGCGAGCTATATTCTTTTGAACGAAGTCCTCAAGTTTTGCGATTTCATCTTGTTGTTTTTCGTAACGTTTCATTTCTTGCTCATATAATGCTGATTTTAAGTCTAAATATTTACTGTAGTTACCAACAAATCGTCTGCTTTCTTTATTCGAAATTTCATATACTTGTGTAACGAGTTTGTCTAAGAAATAACGGTCATGTGAAACGATTAATATTGCGCCAGGATAACCTTGTAAATATTGCTCAAGCCATGTTAATGTTTCGATGTCTAAATGGTTTGTAGGCTCGTCCAAAATAAGTAAGTCTGGTTTTGTTAATAATAATTTCCCAAGAGCTAATCTTGTTTTTTGCCCACCGCTTAAAGTAGAAATCGTCGTCTGGTGCGTTTCAACTGGGAAGCCAAGGCCGCTTAAAATGGAGCGAATATCCGCTTCATATTGATATCCACCTTGATCTTTATAATTGAGTTGCAATTGGTCATAATCAGCTAACAATCTTTCATATATAGCTTCGTTTGAAAAGTTTTCTTCTTTTCCCATTTCTTGCTCAAGCCTTCGAAGTTTTGTCTCCATTTGCTGTAAGTGGGTAAAGACGGTTAGCATTTCATCCCAAATTGTTAAAGACGTTTCTAGGCCGGTATTTTGAGCTAAATACCCGATTGAGACATCTTTCGGTTTTATAATTTCGCCACCATCATGTGATAACTCACCAGCGATAATTTTTAATAATGTAGATTTTCCAGCTCCATTCCTTCCAACTAATGCGATACGATCTTTTGTTTGTACTTCCAATTTTATGTTTGCAAGAATTGTTTCTGCACCGTATAATTTCGAAAGTCCATTTACTTGTAATAAAATCAATGTTTTCACCTCAAATAATTTCTTAACTTTGCCATGTTTATATTTCTCAATCATACTAAAAATAGTGTATAGTTTAAAATAAGAGAGAATACTTCTTCTCTTTATTATACAAGGAATTTAATGAGTGCTAAACTTCTGTATTTGATTAAAGTATATGAATAAAGATAGGAAGAGAGGAGAGGTTATATGGATCAGCAAAAGATTCCACAAGCCACTGCTAAAAGATTGCCTCTATACTATCGATTTATCCAAAACTTATCTCTTTCTGGTAAGCAGCGTGTTTCATCGGCCGAATTGAGTGAAGCGGTAAAAGTAGATTCCGCAACAATACGAAGAGATTTTTCGTATTTTGGAGCGTTAGGGAAAAAGGGATATGGATATAACGTAAATTATTTATTATCATTTTTCCGCGAAACACTTGATCAAGATGATATAACGCGTGTAGCACTTATTGGAGTAGGTAATTTAGGGACCGCTTTCTTACATTATAATTTCACGAAAAACAATAATACAAAAATTGAAATGGCATTTGATGTTAGTGAAGAGAAAGTTGGAACAGAAATCGGGGGCATTCCTGTATACCATTTAGATGAATTAGAAGAGAGATTATCAAATGATATACAAGTGGCAATATTAACAGTACCGGCTACAGTAGCACAAGCTGTAGCAGATAGATTAGCTGAAACGAGCGTGCATGGTATTTTGAATTTCACACCAGCACGATTAAACGTATCAGAGAATATTAGAATTCATCATATTGATTTAGCTGTAGAGTTACAAACATTAGTTTACTTTTTGAAAAACTATCCACAATAAAACGCAGAGGAAGCGACCTCTGCGTTTTATTATTGTTTCTTCTTTGTGAATTTAACTAATATAAGGCGAAGTGCCAAATTAAAATCAATTGTTGCCATAACTGCAAATAGTATTGTCCACACATTCCAGATTGTATCTGTTACGTTCGTAATGGCGAAGCGTGTAAAGATACATCCAAGAAGGAAGTATAGTGCAGCCATGAACAATGGTGAGTTTCTCATACAAAAAATCCTCCGATAAAGCCTTGCATTTTTTCAGCTTCTTTAATCATTTCTTGAATTTGCTCATTGCTCATAAAAATTTGCCCAATAGCGACTAATGTATTCATCGCAACATGAGCTGCAATCGGAACGATAATACGCTTCGTCTTCACATATAAGAAGGCGAATACGAGCCCCATAGCAGTGTATACCAATAAGTGAGTAAAATCAAAATGGATTGCTGCAAATACAAGCGAACTAATGATAGCTGCAATAAAGAAGTTAAACTTCTTATAAAGTGTACCAAATAAAATTTTTCTAAATACGATTTCTTCCAAGATAGGTCCGATTATAGATACGACAATAAGGAACCAAGGTGTCGTTCTTGCAATTTCCATCAGTTTCATTGTATTTTCTGAACCTTGTTTAATTCCTAGCAGCTGCATCTCGATCATACCGGCAACTATTTGTGAAAAGAAAGCCAAGAAGAAGCCGATGAAAATCCATCCAATAGTAGCTGGAACAGAAGAGCGCATTGCATCTAAATGCCTGTCACGAATGTCTGTTCTAAGTAACCAAAGTACGATACATAATGCAACAAAGAAGCTAATAATTGCCCAGTGTCCCGTTATGATTTGTCCTTTTTCCTCCATGGTAAATCCTCTATTATCATAGAGTCCTGTTTTTAGGAGAAGTGGTAATCCAACAATTCCAGATAACTGCATTAAAATGTATGTAACGATAATCCACCAGTATTGTTTCTTCAAATAGTTTAACCATCCTTTCTAACTCTAGTGTATGAGATGAGGTAGGATAACATGTAAATATGTTATCTACGATATAAACTTTCATTCGAATTATGATTTTTTTGTAAATCCGTATTTGAAATTAAAGTAGGAGACAGGAAAAAGTTGTACGTTTAGCGAAAACAACTTAGGGTGTCTTTCATATTGTAACATACGAGTAGGGGAAACAACGATTCATATAGTAAAGGCAGTATTCTATATAGAAAGTTTATATAGTAATTTGCGAAAAAATTATGATTTTTTTACTTGCAAAAGAAATTGAGATTATTTATTATTATAAGTGTGTTAGCACTCGGATGACTTGAGTGCTAATAAATAAAATTTACATACAAAATGAGGAGGTTATTGTTCATGCTAAAGCCATTAGGTGATCGCGTTGTAATTGAGCTTGTTCAAGCAGAAGAAAAAACAGCAAGTGGTATTGTATTACCAGATACTGCAAAAGAAAAACCACAAGAGGGTAAAGTTGTTGCAGTAGGTACTGGTCGAGTGCTTGAAAATGGTGAGCGTGTTGCTTTAGAGGTAGCAGCAGGTGATCTTATCATCTTCTCAAAATATGCAGGTACTGAAGTGAAATATGAAGGTACAGACTACTTGATTTTACGTGAAAGTGACATTTTAGCAGTTATCGGTTAATTATATAAATCTTAAAAAATCCAAGGGGGTCAATTATTATGGCAAAAGATATTAAATTTAGTGAAGAAGCACGTCGTTCGATGCTTCGCGGTGTCGACACTCTTGCAAACGCAGTAAAAGTAACACTTGGACCAAAAGGTCGTAACGTTGTACTTGAGAAAAAATTTGGTTCACCACTTATTACAAATGATGGTGTAACAATCGCAAAAGAAATCGAATTAGAAGATGCATTCGAAAACATGGGTGCGAAATTAGTAGCAGAAGTTGCTAGCAAAACAAATGATGTAGCTGGTGACGGAACAACAACTGCAACTGTATTAGCGCAAGCTATGATTCGTGAAGGTCTTAAAAACGTAACAGCTGGTGCTAACCCAATGGGTCTTCGTAAAGGTATCGAAAAAGCTGTTACTGCTGCAATTGAAGAATTAAAAACGATTTCTAAACCAATCGAAGGCAAATCTTCTATCGCACAAGTAGCTGCTATTTCTGCAGCTGACGAAGAAGTAGGTCAATTAATCGCTGAAGCAATGGAGCGCGTTGGTAACGACGGCGTTATTACTTTAGAAGAGTCTAAAGGATTCACAACAGAATTAGACGTAGTAGAAGGTATGCAATTTGATCGTGGATATGCATCCCCTTACATGATTACTGATTCTGATAAAATGGAAGCAGTTCTTGATAACCCATACATCTTAATTACTGACAAAAAGATTTCTAACATTCAAGAAATCTTACCAGTATTAGAGCAAGTGGTACAACAAGGTAAACCACTTCTTATCATTGCTGAAGATGTAGAAGGCGAAGCTTTAGCTACATTAGTAGTGAACAAACTTCGTGGTACATTCAATGTAGTAGCTGTTAAAGCTCCTGGATTTGGTGACCGTCGTAAAGCAATGCTAGAAGATATCGCAATCTTAACTGGTGGCGAAGTAATCACTGAAGAATTAGGTCGTGACTTAAAATCTGCTACAGTTGAATCTTTAGGACGCGCTGGTAAAGTTGTTGTTACAAAAGAAAACACAACTGTAGTTGAAGGTATTGGAAATACAGAGCAAATCGCAGCTCGCATCGGTCAAATTCGTGCGCAATTAGAAGAAACAACTTCTGAATTCGATCGTGAAAAATTACAAGAGCGTCTTGCGAAACTTGCAGGTGGCGTAGCAGTAATTAAAGTCGGTGCAGCAACTGAAACTGAGTTAAAAGAGCGCAAACTTCGCATTGAAGATGCACTTAACTCAACTCGTGCAGCAGTAGAAGAAGGTATCGTTGCAGGTGGTGGTACTTCACTTATGAACGTATACACGAAAGTAGCTTCTATCGTAGCTGAAGGCGACGAAGCAACAGGTATCAACATCGTACTTCGTGCACTAGAAGAGCCAGTTCGTCAAATCGCAATCAACGCTGGTCTAGAAGGATCTGTAGTTGTAGAGCGTCTAAAAGGCGAAAAAGTAGGCGTTGGTTTCAACGCAGCTACTGGCGAATGGGTTAACATGCTTGAGTCTGGTATCGTAGATCCAGCTAAAGTAACTCGTTCTGCACTTCAAAACGCAGCATCTGTTGCAGCTATGTTCTTAACAACTGAAGCTGTAGTAGCTGACAAGCCAGAACCAAATGCACCAGCAATGCCTGACATGGGCGGCATGGGCATGGGCGGTATGGGCGGAATGATGTAATTCCGTTTGCCCTAAAAAACATCCATTTCTATATAGAAATGGATGTTTTTTAGAAAAGGAAATGAATTTCTGTAGAATTTTGTCGCTTTCTCTCTTGACCATATAGATACTTCATTGTTAGAATCTAGGAAGATAATATAAAACGATCCTTCATATATCCTCAATGATATGGTTTGAGAGTCTCTACCGGGTTACCGTAAACAACCTGACTATGAAGGCAGTGTGTCTTATATTTATAAAGAGCGGAGACTATCTTTCTTTATAAAGCCAGACCCCTGCCTTTTCTTTGTTATGAGACTAGAGGCGGAGGACTGGCTTTTTTTATTATATTAGTAATGCTTTTCGCCAAATTGGTGAAAATATTTATATACGAGAACTAACGTTGGGGTGATTATTTTGAAGAAGCAACACGATACAATTATCGTTTTAGATTTTGGAAGTCAATACAATCAGTTAATAGCACGTCGAATTCGTGAGTTCGGTGTATACAGTGAACTTCATCCACATACAATTACTGCAGAAGAAATTAAAGCAATGAATCCAAAAGGGATTATTTTCTCTGGTGGACCAAATAGCGTATACGGTGAAGGTGCATTACATTGTGATGAAAAAATCTTTGAACTAGATTTACCGATCTTTGGTATTTGTTACGGTATGCAGCTTATGACACAACACTTCGGTGGTAAAGTAGAGCGTGCAAATCACCGTGAGTATGGAAAAGCTGTTCTTAAAGTAGAGAACGAATCAAAATTATATGCGAACCTTCCAGAAGAGCAAGTTGTATGGATGAGCCATGGTGACTTAGTAACTGGTTTACCTGAAGGATTCGTAGTAGACGCAACAAGTGAGTCTTGCCCAATTGCTGGTATGAGCAATGAAGCGAAAAACTTATACGGTGTACAATTCCACCCAGAAGTACGTCACTCTGAGCACGGTAACGATTTAATTAAAAACTTCGTATTCGGCGTATGTGGTTGTTCTGAAGGATGGAACATGGAGAACTTTATCGAAGTAGAATTAGAAAAGATTCGTGAAACTGTTGGAGACAAAAAAGTACTATGTGCACTTAGTGGCGGCGTAGACTCTTCTGTTGTAGCAGTATTAATTCATAAAGCAATCGGCGATCAGTTAACATGTATTTTCGTTGACCACGGTTTACTTCGTAAGGGTGAAGCAGAAGGCGTTATGAAAACATTTAGCGAAGGCTTCCATATGAACGTTATTAAAGTGGATGCACAAGAACGCTTCATGAATAAGTTAAAAGGTGTAGAAGATCCAGAACAAAAACGTAAAATCATCGGTAACGAATTCATTTACGTATTTGATGATGAAGCATCTAAATTACAAGGTATGGACTTCTTAGCACAAGGTACACTTTACACAGATATCGTTGAAAGTGGTACAGCAACTGCGCAAACAATTAAATCTCACCATAACGTTGGTGGACTTCCAGAAGACATGCAGTTCAAATTAATTGAGCCTTTAAATACGTTATTTAAAGATGAAGTACGTGTATTAGGATCTGAACTAGGAATTCCTGATGAAATCGTATGGCGTCAACCATTCCCAGGTCCTGGTCTTGGTATTCGTGTATTAGGTGAAATCACAGAAGAGAAATTAGAAATCGTTCGTGAATCTGATGCGATTTTACGTGAAGAAATTATTAAAGCGGGATTAGACCGTGAAATTTGGCAATACTTCACTGCACTTCCTGGCATGCGTAGCGTAGGTGTTATGGGTGACGAGCGTACTTACGATTACACAGTAGGTATCCGTGCAGTAACATCTATTGACGGTATGACAGCTGACTGGGCACGTATCCCTTGGGACGTACTAGAGAAAATCTCTGTTCGTATCGTAAACGAAGTAAAACACGTTAACCGTATCGTGTATGATGTAACGAGTAAGCCACCAGCAACTATTGAGTGGGAATAGTATTGTAATAAAAAGGATCCATCTATCATTCATGAATAGATGGATCTTTTTGTTTTTATTGTTAATACGAACAAAAATATAAAAAATTATAAAAATGTTCGCTTTTAAATTGACAAAAATACATTCAAGAGTTAATATGAGTATGTAATTCAAACGAAAAGTGAATATTATGCCGTCGTATAATATCGGGGATATGGCCCGAAAGTTTCTACCTAGCTACCGTAAATGGCTTGACTACGAGGCGTTTGTATAAAGATGAGGGGAAACTTGTCTTTGTTTATAGAACGCTTCCATGTATATATGCAATGGAAGCCTTTTTTATTTCTCGGGATAAAAGAGGGCTAGGGGAAATACGGCGAGTAATCATATAACGGGGGAAACGTAGGATGAAACGCTATTTTCAATTTGATGAGCTCGGTACGAATTATAAGACTGAGTTCATAGCGGGGTTAACAACATTTCTATCTATGGCTTACGTACTGTTTGTCAATCCTGCTACGCTGTCGCTTGGAAATGTTAAAGGGTTACCAGCAGGTACAGGGATGGATCCAGGTGCAGTATTCGTTGCTACGGCATTAGCGGCAGCAATCGGTTCGTTAATTATGGGTATTTTCGCGAAGTATCCAATTGCTTTAGCGCCAGGTATGGGAATTAACGCGTTCTTTGCTTATACAGCAGTGTTAACGATGGGTATTCCGTGGCAAACGGCCATTGCCGGAACATTAATGTCAGGTATTATCTTTATTATTCTTACTGCTTCAGGTATTCGTGAAAAAATCATTAATGCAATTCCATCGGAGTTAAAGTTTGCAGTAGCAGCAGGTATCGGATTGTTCATTGCATTCCTTGGATTCCAAAATGCTGGAATTATCGTGAAAAATGATGCTGTTCTTGTTGGGTTGGGGGACTTAACAAAGGGCACAACGTTACTAGCAATCTTCGGGGTTGTTACGACAATCATCTTCATGATTAAGAAAGTTAATGGTGCAGTATTTTACGGTATGATTCTTACAGCGATCTTAGGAGTGGCAACAGGATTAATTGATACTCCGAAAGCTGTAGTGGGAGCAATACCGAGTCTAGAACCAACGTTCGGCGTGGCGTTAACGCACTTCGGAGATATTTTTACAGTTCAAATGGGGATTGTTATTATAACGTTCTTCTTTATCGATTTCTTTGATACAGCAGGTACGCTTGTAGCGGTTGCGAATCAAGCTGGATTAATGAAGAACAATAAATTACCACGTGCAGGAAAAGCATTATTTGCAGATGCGATTGCGACTGTAATTGGTGCAATCTTGGGTACATCAACAACAACGTCTTACATTGAATCGTCTGCAGGGGTAGCAGCGGGAGGACGTTCTGGATTTACAGCAGTTGTAACAGCAGGATTCTTCTTACTGGCACTATTCTTCTCGCCATTACTAAGTGTTGTAACGCCAGCTGTAACGGCACCAGCTTTAATTATTGTAGGAATCTTGATGGTTTCTTCTTTAGGGGAAATTGATTGGAAGAAATTCGAGATTGCAGTGCCAGCATTCTTTACAATTATCTCTATGCCACTTACGTATAGTATCGCAACTGGGATTGCGATTGGATTTATCTTCTATCCAATTACAATGGTTGTGAGTGGTCGTCGTAAAGAGGTTCATCCGATTATGTATGTTATGGGAGTTTTATTCGTACTATATTTCATCTACGTTCGTAAATAAAAGGGGTTTTTAAAGGTCTAGACTTAAGGGGAGTCTAGACCTTTTTTGCGTCTTCAGAAAAAATTAAGGATTTCCGAGCGTTTTTCTTCAGAAGTTTTCCTATAATAGAAGTTAGGGATTAAAAAAGTAATGGGGGAGATATTGTGGCACACGAAACAATACTTGTCGTAGATGATGAAAAAGAAATTCGGAATTTAATTACAATCTATTTAAAGAATGAAGGATATAAAGTATTACAAGCGGGGGACGGAGAAGAAGGGCTACGTTTACTGGAAGAAAATGAAGTGCATCTAGTCGTATTAGATATTATGATGCCGAAAGTAGATGGTATTCATATGTGTATGAAAGTAAGAGAATCGAAAGAGATGCCTATTATTATGCTTTCTGCGAAAACGCAAGATATGGATAAGATTTTAGGATTAACAACAGGAGCAGATGATTACGTAACGAAGCCCTTTAATCCATTAGAGTTAATTGCACGAATTAAATCTCAGTTACGCCGTTATATGAAAATGAATGGTTTTGCTATTCAAAATGAGGACGAGC
>NZ_CM137247.1:267500-272500 GCF_054509685.1 Bacillus sp. C-3-6
ATGGTATCAGTGGTAGGGGAGCGTTCTAAGTGCAGTGAAGTCAGACCGGAAGGACTGGTGGAGCGCTTAGAAGTGAGAATGCCGGTATGAGTAGCGAAAGACGGGTGAGAATCCCGTCCACCGAATGCCTAAGGTTTCCTGAGGAAGGCTCGTCCGCTCAGGGTTAGTCAGGACCTAAGCCGAGGCCGACAGGCGTAGGCGATGGACAACAGGTTGATATTCCTGTACCACCTCTTTATCGTTTGAGCAATGGAGGGACGCAGAAGGATAGAAGAAGCGTGCGATTGGTTGTGCACGTCCAAGCAGTTAGGCTGATAAGTAGGCAAATCCGCTTATCGTGAAGGCTGAGCTGTGATGGGGAAGCTCCTTATGGAGCGAAGTCTTTGATTCCCCGCTGCCAAGAAAAGCTTCTAGCGAGATAAAAGGTGCCTGTACCGCAAACCGACACAGGTAGGCGAGGAGAGAATCCTAAGGTGTGCGAGAGAACTCTGGTTAAGGAACTCGGCAAAATGACCCCGTAACTTCGGGAGAAGGGGTGCTTTCTTAACGGAAAGCCGCAGTGAATAGGCCCAAGCGACTGTTTAGCAAAAACACAGCTCTCTGCGAAGCCGTAAGGCGAAGTATAGGGGGTGACACCTGCCCGGTGCTGGAAGGTTAAGGAGAGGGGTTAGCGTAAGCGAAGCTCTGAACTGAAGCCCCAGTAAACGGCGGCCGTAACTATAACGGTCCTAAGGTAGCGAAATTCCTTGTCGGGTAAGTTCCGACCCGCACGAAAGGTGTAACGATTTGGGCACTGTCTCAACCAGAGACTCGGTGAAATTATAGTACCTGTGAAGATGCAGGTTACCCGCGACAGGACGGAAAGACCCCGTGGAGCTTTACTGTAGCCTGATATTGAATTTTGGTACAGTTTGTACAGGATAGGCGGGAGCCATTGAAACCGGAGCGCTAGCTTCGGTGGAGGCGCTGGTGGGATACCGCCCTGACTGTATTGAAATTCTAACCTACGGGTCTTATCGACCCGGGAGACAGTGTCAGGTGGGCAGTTTGACTGGGGCGGTCGCCTCCTAAAGTGTAACGGAGGCGCCCAAAGGTTCCCTCAGAATGGTTGGAAATCATTCGTAGAGTGCAAAGGCATAAGGGAGCTTGACTGCGAGACCTACAAGTCGAGCAGGGACGAAAGTCGGGCTTAGTGATCCGGTGGTTCCGCATGGAAGGGCCATCGCTCAACGGATAAAAGCTACCCCGGGGATAACAGGCTTATCTCCCCCAAGAGTCCACATCGACGGGGAGGTTTGGCACCTCGATGTCGGCTCATCGCATCCTGGGGCTGTAGTCGGTCCCAAGGGTTGGGCTGTTCGCCCATTAAAGCGGTACGCGAGCTGGGTTCAGAACGTCGTGAGACAGTTCGGTCCCTATCCGTCGTGGGCGTAGGAAATTTGAGAGGAGCTGTCCTTAGTACGAGAGGACCGGGATGGACGCACCGCTGGTGTACCAGTTGTTCTGCCAAGGGCATAGCTGGGTAGCTATGTGCGGAAGGGATAAGTGCTGAAAGCATCTAAGCATGAAGCCCCCCTCAAGATGAGATTTCCCATAGCGTAAGCTAGTAAGATCCCTGAAAGATGATCAGGTTGATAGGTTCGAGGTGGAAGCATGGTGACATGTGGAGCTGACGAATACTAATAGATCGAGGACTTAACCATATAATATGTAGCAATGTTATCTAGTTTTGAAGGAATATGCCTTCATAGTTTGGTGATGATGGCAGAGAGGTCACACCCGTTCCCATACCGAACACGGAAGTTAAGCTCTCTAGCGCCGATGGTAGTTGGGACCTTGTCCCTGTGAGAGTAGGACGTCGCCAAGCAACTTTAAGACGAGTCAGAATGACTCGTCTTTTTTGTATTTTGTAACTTCTTTTCAAAGCTAATTACATATTTATATAAGTTTTATTCGATTTCTTTCGTGATTTTTGATATGTAATTTAAGATTTTCTATTTTATTTCTTAAAGATAAGATTGACTGGTGTGTTAAAATAGTACAGTTGTTTTTTGATGTACTTTAATATAAGAAGATTTAAGTTAGAAAAGGAGATAATATGAAAAGGATAGGTATAATTACTATAGTAGTCTTAGTCCTTCTATTAATCGTGTATATGTTAGTTGGGAATTATTTTTATAACTACGCATTGAATGCGAAACAAGAAAAAGAATTTTTGCAAGATAATCCTCATTTAGTAGAAACGGTAAATGCATCGGGAGATGTATTGGCTACAAATGAAGAAAAGAATGCGAACTTCGTATCGAAGTATAAACCTAACACATTAACTATACGTTCTTTCGATAAATTGAATTTAAAAGGCTATGAATATATGAATGAATCATCTAGTCATAAATGGGCAATTGTGGTTCATGGATACAATGGTAGAGCATCAGAAATGACGAAATATATTCGTAACTTTTATGAACAAGGCTATAATGTCATAGCACCAGACCTTCGTGGTCACGGAAATAGTGAAGGGGATTATGTTGGTATGGGCTGGCATGATCGTAAAGATGTTTTGATTTGGATTCAACAAATCTTAAAGAAAGATCCTAATGCTGAAATAGCTCTATTTGGTGTTTCAATGGGCGGGGCAACTGTAATGATGACTTCAGGAGAAGATTTACCTTCTAATGTTAAAGTTATTATTGAAGATTGTGGATACTCAACCGTTATTGATGAATTTACTTATCAGCTAAAAGATTTATTCCACTTGCCGAAGTTTCCTGTTATGAATGCGGCAAATACAGTTACAAAATTAAGAGCTGGATATGATTTAGAAGAAGCTTCAGCTGTAAAACAAGTGGCGAAAAGTAAAACACCTATGCTATTCATTCATGGGGATGCTGATACATTCGTTCCTTTTGAAATGTTAGATGAAGTATATAATGCTGCAAAAGTAGAAAAAGAGAAATTAATTGTTCCAGGTGCTGGGCATGGAGAAGCGGAGAAAGTAGATTCGAATAAATATTGGAATACCGTATGGAAGTTCGTAGGGAAGTATATTCCGGCATAATTAAAGTTGTTGCATTTATATAGACGATAATCGGAGGGATAATAGTTAATCCTTTTGATTATCGTTTTTTTTGTTAATTAGGTAGTCTGCTATAAGTGTATTTTTGTATGTACTATATGAAGGAGATAGAGCAAAAACTTTTGAATTCCTTAATCTCAGTGCTACAATGATTGAAAACTAAATGTTAATGAGGTGTTTATATGAAAATTGAGGTTTGGTCGGATTTTGTATGCCCATTTTGCTATATTGGGAAACGTAGATTAGAGATGGCTTTAGAGCAATTTCCACATAAGAAGGATGTTGAAGTTGAGTTTAAAAGTTTTGAGTTGGATCCGAATACTCCCGTTTACTCTGGAACAAGTATTAATGAAGTGCTTGCATCAAAGTATGGAATTAGTATTGAAGAAGCTAAGCGTAATAACGTACAGCTAGGAAATCATGCAGCTAGTATGGGTTTAAGTTTTAACTTTGATGAGATGAAGCCGACGAATACGTTTGATGCGCATCGTCTTGCGAAGTTTGCAAAGAATCATGGAAAAGAAAAGGAGATTACGGAGAATCTACTTTTTGCATATTTCACTGAATCGAAAAATTTAAGTGATGTGGATACACTTGCTATTATCGCTGCAGCCTCAGGTTTAGATAAGCAAGAAGCTTTAAATGTTATTAATGATAAAAATGCGTACGCAAATGATGTTAGAATTGATGAAGCGATTGCTCAGCAATATCAAATTTCGGGAGTGCCTTATTTTATTATTAATCAAAAGTATGCTATTTCAGGTGCACAACCACTTGAAACTTTTGTTGGTGCACTTAAGCAAGTTTGGGAAGAAGAGAATCCTGCACCGAAGTTACAGGAACTTTCAGCAGATGGTGGAAGCGATCTTTCTTGTGCTGATGGAAGTTGTTCGGTGCCGTCGAAAGAACAATAGTTTTTATGGTAGAAGAGCACCCCATAGATTGTTCTGTGGGGTGCTTGTATATAACTATAGAAGAAATACGTAAATGAAATCTATAAAATATAAAGTTTTTTAAAAAACGTATTGACGATTATACTTTAGAGGTGTAATATAGAACAAGTCGCCGATGACATTAACGTCGCAAGCGACAAACAAAATGAAAAACTTAGTTGACATTAACTAACGAAGATGTTAACATAAGGAAGTCGCAAATGAGCGACCAAGTAGTTCTTTGAAAACTGAACGAAACAAACAACGTGAAACGTCAATTTTTATTTTTAGATGCTAGACAAACTAACTTTATTGGAGAGTTTGATCCTGGCTCAGGATGAACGCTGGCGGCGTGCCTAATACATGCAAGTCGAGCGAATGGATTGAGAGCTTGCTCTCAAGAAGTTAGCGGCGGACGGGTGAGTAACACGTGGGTAACCTGCCCATAAGACTGGGATAACTCCGGGAAACCGGGGCTAATACCGGATAACATTTTGAACCGCATGGTTCGAAATTGAAAGGCGGCTTCGGCTGTCACTTATGGATGGACCCGCGTCGCATTAGCTAGTTGGTGAGGTAACGGCTCACCAAGGCAACGATGCGTAGCCGACCTGAGAGGGTGATCGGCCACACTGGGACTGAGACACGGCCCAGACTCCTACGGGAGGCAGCAGTAGGGAATCTTCCGCAATGGACGAAAGTCTGACGGAGCAACGCCGCGTGAGTGATGAAGGCTTTCGGGTCGTAAAACTCTGTTGTTAGGGAAGAACAAGTGCTAGTTGAATAAGCTGGCACCTTGACGGTACCTAACCAGAAAGCCACGGCTAACTACGTGCCAGCAGCCGCGGTAATACGTAGGTGGCAAGCGTTATCCGGAATTATTGGGCGTAAAGCGCGCGCAGGTGGTTTCTTAAGTCTGATGTGAAAGCCCACGGCTCAACCGTGGAGGGTCATTGGAAACTGGGAGACTTGAGTGCAGAAGAGGAAAGTGG
>NZ_CM137247.1:275000-280000 GCF_054509685.1 Bacillus sp. C-3-6
GATAGAAGAAGCGTGCGATTGGTTGTGCACGTCCAAGCAGTTAGGCTGATAAGTAGGCAAATCCGCTTATCGTGAAGGCTGAGCTGTGATGGGGAAGCTCCTTATGGAGCGAAGTCTTTGATTCCCCGCTGCCAAGAAAAGCTTCTAGCGAGATAAAAGGTGCCTGTACCGCAAACCGACACAGGTAGGCGAGGAGAGAATCCTAAGGTGTGCGAGAGAACTCTGGTTAAGGAACTCGGCAAAATGACCCCGTAACTTCGGGAGAAGGGGTGCTTTCTTAACGGAAAGCCGCAGTGAATAGGCCCAAGCGACTGTTTAGCAAAAACACAGCTCTCTGCGAAGCCGTAAGGCGAAGTATAGGGGGTGACACCTGCCCGGTGCTGGAAGGTTAAGGAGAGGGGTTAGCGTAAGCGAAGCTCTGAACTGAAGCCCCAGTAAACGGCGGCCGTAACTATAACGGTCCTAAGGTAGCGAAATTCCTTGTCGGGTAAGTTCCGACCCGCACGAAAGGTGTAACGATTTGGGCACTGTCTCAACCAGAGACTCGGTGAAATTATAGTACCTGTGAAGATGCAGGTTACCCGCGACAGGACGGAAAGACCCCGTGGAGCTTTACTGTAGCCTGATATTGAATTTTGGTACAGTTTGTACAGGATAGGCGGGAGCCATTGAAACCGGAGCGCTAGCTTCGGTGGAGGCGCTGGTGGGATACCGCCCTGACTGTATTGAAATTCTAACCTACGGGTCTTATCGACCCGGGAGACAGTGTCAGGTGGGCAGTTTGACTGGGGCGGTCGCCTCCTAAAGTGTAACGGAGGCGCCCAAAGGTTCCCTCAGAATGGTTGGAAATCATTCGTAGAGTGCAAAGGCATAAGGGAGCTTGACTGCGAGACCTACAAGTCGAGCAGGGACGAAAGTCGGGCTTAGTGATCCGGTGGTTCCGCATGGAAGGGCCATCGCTCAACGGATAAAAGCTACCCCGGGGATAACAGGCTTATCTCCCCCAAGAGTCCACATCGACGGGGAGGTTTGGCACCTCGATGTCGGCTCATCGCATCCTGGGGCTGTAGTCGGTCCCAAGGGTTGGGCTGTTCGCCCATTAAAGCGGTACGCGAGCTGGGTTCAGAACGTCGTGAGACAGTTCGGTCCCTATCCGTCGTGGGCGTAGGAAATTTGAGAGGAGCTGTCCTTAGTACGAGAGGACCGGGATGGACGCACCGCTGGTGTACCAGTTGTTCTGCCAAGGGCATAGCTGGGTAGCTATGTGCGGAAGGGATAAGTGCTGAAAGCATCTAAGCATGAAGCCCCCCTCAAGATGAGATTTCCCATAGCGTAAGCTAGTAAGATCCCTGAAAGATGATCAGGTTGATAGGTTCGAGGTGGAAGCATGGTGACATGTGGAGCTGACGAATACTAATAGATCGAGGACTTAACCATATAATATGTAGCAATGTTATCTAGTTTTGAAGGAATATGCCTTCATAGTTTGGTGATGATGGCAGAGAGGTCACACCCGTTCCCATACCGAACACGGAAGTTAAGCTCTCTAGCGCCGATGGTAGTTGGGACCTTGTCCCTGTGAGAGTAGGACGTCGCCAAGCAACTTTAAGACGAGTCAGAATGACTCGTCTTTTTTGTGTTTTATAAAATAAACTTGTAATTAATGTAGGCTCTATGAGTACGTTTATCTAGCGAGAAACAGCTTTATTTTATTAGAATTTCACATTTAAGTAGCATACCTTCAGAAAAATATGGCTGAGCTTTAAAGTCTATTTGTTAACAAGAATATATACGAAGTATTGCCCTCTGGAGCCTGCTCACACCCTCTTTTATTTCTTCAGTTGTTAAATGGCCATACCCTATAATAATTCGATTGTGATGTTTTCCTTTTTCAATGGCGTGGGCTTCCACAGGATATACTTTCACTCCGAGTTGTTGGATTTTCTCAAGTAATTCTTTTGTGAATTGAACTTGATTGAATTCAACAATCAGATGTAATCCTGTAGAATAACCGAAAATATTGATTGTATTTGAGAATACTGATTTTAATTGCTGGATAAGGAAGTCTCTTCGATTTTTATAGATTTTTTTCATCTTCATAATATGTCGTTCCAAATAACCTTCGGCAATAAATTTAGCAAGGATAAGCTGATTTAAAGAAGGTGTATGTAAATCTGAAAACCATTTTATCCTGCGACATTTTTCAATAAGGTGTGAGGGAAGAACTAAGTATCCCATCCTAAGGGACGGTGATAAAATTTTACTAAATGAACCTATGTATATAACGCGTTCGGGATCCAATCCCTGCAATGAACTTACAGGTGAACCTTCATATCGAAACTCACTATCATAATCATCTTCAATGAGGTAACAATTTGTTTTTCTTGAGTAGTTAACCAATTGAACCCGTCGTTGAATTGGCAACGTTCCACCTAAAGGGAACTGATGAGAAGGAGTAATGAAGATGAATTTTGGATTTTTATTTGCAGGTAACAAAGATGTATTCATCCCATTATCATCAACTGGTATAGGGGAAAGAAAGGCTCCTGAATTTTTAAAAATTGTTTGAATGTCATTGGTGATGGGATCTTCTATTAGTACTTCGTCACCTGATGACAAAAGTAGCTTAGACACAAGTGTTAAAGCTTGTGTTGCACCGGAAGTAATCACCAATTGTTCTGGATGACAAAAAACTCCTCTTGTTTTTAGTAAATACCGTGATAAAACCTTTCTTAATTCGGGACGTCCTTGGGGGATATCATATCCAAACGTAGAAGGAGGTGTTTCATTCCATATCGTGTGAGACAACTTTGCCCATCCTTTACGTGGAAATAAGTCTAATGCTGGTATTCCTGAACGAAAATTAATGATGTTACTCTCTTTGTTTGTTTCTTCACACCAATATAAAGAATCAATTAGAGTTGATTTTTTACGTTGTTCTAAATAAGCTCCTTCGGCAATGAATGTTCCAGCTCCTTGCCGAGTGACCAAAAAGCCTTCGGAAAATAATTGATCATAAGCTTCTAAAATTACATTCCTAGACACACCTAACTCAGAAGATAATTCCCGTGTTGCTGGTAGTTTATCACCAGATTGTAGCTCTCCGTTTAATATTCGTTCACGTATCTGGTGATAAACTTGTCGAATTAAACTTATATCTAAAGATCGATCAATAGGTATCCAAAGCATATAAATGCTCCCTTCATCAAAATTGGTACCATAAAAGTTTGGATGAAATGGTACTAATACAAACCATTTTAGCATGCTATAGTAGGGTCAAATAGTTCTAAAGGAGATGAAAATGTGATGACTAAACCAGAATTACAAGTAGCTCAGGCATTTAAATCGATTGCACGAAATGAACATATAAAAGCATATGTACAACAATCCACTGAACTCTATGCGTTATTATTACAAGCTGCGAAACGCTTTGTCACCGGAGAAACGAGACATGAGGGAATTGGGACGGCAAAAGAACTAATTACAAAAGGTTATCATACTTCACTAGAATACATAGGGGAAAATACTCTAGATATAGAGGCATGCTATAAAGCAAAAAATGAGTTTTTGAATCTTATTGGGGACATGGGTGCTCTATCTATGAAACAAACAGTATCACTCGATTTATCTCATATTGGATTATCTATAGATCCAGAAATATCTTATATTCATTTAATGGAGTTGGCAGAGAAGGCGAAAGTACATGGAACTACCCTTATGATAAGTATGGAAGAATCATCTAAAGCAGCGGACATTCTTTCCATTTATAAAAAGGTAACTGAGCAATATCATAATGTAGGGATAACAATACAGGCACATTTATACCGCTCAAACAACGATATTCAAGAACTCCTTCATTATCCAGGAAAAATAAGAGTTGTAAAAGGTGCCTATCAAGAAGTTCCGGATATTGCTATGCCTAGATCAACTGATTTAAATCAACAGTATCTTCAAATTGTAGAAAAACTAGTTGAAAACCATCACCCTGTATCTATAGCTACACATGATGAAATTCTTATTAAAGAGATGGAGCAACGTCAATATTTTAGTCACCCTAATGTAGAAATAGAAATGTTATATGGAATTCGTCCGGATATGTTAAGAAATTTGAAAAACAAAGGACATAACGCTAGAGTGTATTTGACTTATGGGAAAGATTGGTATTTGTATTTATGTCATCGGATAGCCGAACATCCAGAAAATCTATATTATGCAGTGACAGATATGATACATTCACCTTTACCAGAGCGGAGTAGGGAATATTGAATAGACATTTAATACTGAATGTAAAAATGATTTTGGTTGTTGCCTAAAAATAAGAGCCGGATTTTTCTTAGTGTAGAAATTCCGGCCATTTTATATTGAAATTTTTTTAGTATATATTTGTGTTAAAGGCGGACAGCACCCCTGTAGGTATTGAGAGGATTAAGATTTATAATTGTGCAGCCGTCGTATACCTTGTTGTAGGATTGTTTTTGTATGGTTGTGTATTCTTAGTGGGGAGATAGAAACAACGGAAATTATGATTCTATATGTATTTCAAAAGGGGGATATATACTAGAAATGAAACTAAATGCTTTGTTAGTGAAATGATTCGCTCTTTTAGCAGTAAAACGTAAATATAGGTATGGGTTTAATATCTATTAATGTTATATAAAAAGTGAAGTAATGAAAGGAACGAGTGTTCTGTATGTGTGTGTTCGGTACACTTGATACATTGAGGTGCGTATTTTTAATCCAGTATATGTGTTTAAAAAGGAAATACTATTAATCAATTCGAACCTTGAGCATATCTTAAATATTTATTAAGAGAATATAGCTGTATGGAAATAGATGATACTAAAGATGAAAGAGATATAAGGCTGATATTTCAGTGAAACAGGGATAGTTAATAAATATATTAGTGTGGTTCTATATATTTGCGAGTAAACAGATAAGCAACCATTACTTCATATAAGGAGAACTTGGGACTCTATAACTAGAGTAGTATATGAGTTTAT
>NZ_CM137247.1:285000-292500 GCF_054509685.1 Bacillus sp. C-3-6
TCAAGATGAGATTTCCCATAGCGTAAGCTAGTAAGATCCCTGAAAGATGATCAGGTTGATAGGTTCGAGGTGGAAGCATGGTGACATGTGGAGCTGACGAATACTAATAGATCGAGGACTTAACCATATAATATGTAGCAAATGTTATCTAGTTTTGAAGGAATATGCCTTCATAGTTTGGTGATGATGGCAGAGAGGTCACACCCGTTCCCATACCGAACACGGAAGTTAAGCTCTCTAGCGCCGATGGTAGTTGGGACCTTGTCCCTGTGAGAGTAGGACGTCGCCAAGCAACTTTAAGACGAGTCAGAATGACTCGTCTTTTTTGTATGCTTTCATACCTCTATCAATTGCATTTTTAACTCCTTCTAAATAAGAAAATCCATATTTTTTATCTGGTTCTAAGTAAGTTCCTTCCGCCCACTCATTCCATGCGTTAATAAATAAAAACTCGCTGTTATAAAAAGAGTAAGTACGATGAATTTGCTTGCTTAAATATATGGTGAACTTTTCAGGGGTAGAACCTACAAAGATGCTGCTATTTGCGTTTTTACGTCGTGCAGTATTATCCCAATCAACAAAAGCCCCAGGAAATGTTTTTTTCTTTGGGAGCGATCGTTGTAATATATACATCCATACTTTATCGTAGTCCCAAACATTCAATTGCATATCAGAATCATATATGACCTTATTTATGTCTGAAGAGCTATCATGGGCAATTGTATAGAAAGGTTCAAACTGAATGCTAGCATCGAATCCATTTATATTAGGTAGTGGAAAACTGTTTAATGTTTCAGCAAAGTATATGCCTTTTAAACCATTTTCTCGCGCTAATGCATTCCAGTAATTAAGCATTTTTTCACAATCAGGAATATGTCCTGGACGATAAATAATGAATAGAGGTTTATCATCTATATAAATATATCTCTCATCTTGGAAAGCCTGTAATAAATAATCAAAGTGTTCCTTCCAATCAGATATATCTCCGTAATCTTGAGGCATTAATATATGTTTATCGAGACCATCCCAAGATTTTGTCCATGGTTCATTTGCCCAAGAAAGACAAAAAGGGAAGTCAGGTTCCTTCATCTTTAGTACGTCATTAAAGGGTGTTTCTAATAGTCTTTTTCCCTTAAACCAATAATGATAATAACAAAAACCATATATACCGTATGCTTTAGCGATTTCTGCTTGCCACTTTCTTACGGAGGGGCTAGTTAAGTCATAATAAAAATCTTGATAAGGTTCCCTCGGTTGATAATGTCCTGAAAATAAAGGGCGTGCACTTTTAGTATTTGTCCATTCAGTAAATCCTTTCCCCCACCATCGATCATTTTCTTTAATTTGATGGAATTGTGGTAAGTAAAAAGCGATTATTTTCAAAGTATATCCCCCTCATGTTTTTCGTAGTTCAATTGTTGGGAAGGTATTCTTGATTTGGTGGAGCAATTTTAAAACAAGAGATATGTTAGCTGTTTACTGCTTTTTTTATGGTATGTATTGAATTTGTTTTTACAGCTTACTTAATAAGAGAGTATTAGGTAATTTGATATATAGCTGAAATAGAAAGTGCTTTTCTTCATGAAATTAAGTGTATTACGTTGAATAAAAGGAATTAAATTTTTTGAAGGACAAAGAGGGCTTGTGGTAATCGATTTACATCATCAAAAAAGTCTTGTAGCTTTAAATATTTCTCATAATGATTTTCAATATAAGTCCTAGGTATAACGGTTTCTCCGTAAAAACTACTATTTCTAATATCCCCTGCACCAGTAGCGCTGTGGACAAATTTTCCGTTTTCATAATCCGAGATAGCGCGATGTATATCTGGAAAAGCTTGAGATAAAGTTTTATGCCATCCTGTTTGAATTAATTCAGGATGTTCGTGGAATTGTTGACAAAAATCAAGAAAATAGCGCGCTTGTGTTGTTGCGATGAAAATTCCACCAGGGCGAAGAACTCTTGAAAATTCTTTTATCCAATTTTCAGCAGTTTCTTCGGATAAATGTGAGAATACAGAATAAGCGAATATGATATCTAATGAATTGTCACTAATAAATTCTACAGGGGGATGTGGACTTGCTGTTTTATATATCCCTCTTCCTAGTGTTTCATTACAAAGTGTGATCATCGCAGGATCCACATCAATGCCAAGTAAATTTTGATCAGAGGCATCTTTAAATAAGAAGCGTATAATTCTTCCCCATCCGCAGCCGAAGTCTAAAACTTTACTTTCTTTATTCACGGGAACACCTAAATTCTTGGCGTATTGTTTTATATAGCTATAAAACAAATATGCTTCATAAAGAGCATGTTCATAGGAAGCACCTACAAATTGTTTTTGAATTTCTTCAGGAGGAAACCTAGGTACGGGAACCCCATTTATCGTTGTTTGGGAACAACTTTGTATAAATAAATTTAGAAGTTCAACATCAGATAGTGAATTAACAAGATTATCAAAATCACTTCCTAACTTAAAGTTATGCATTTGTCAAACCTCCGAATTATATAGTGATTAAACCTTATTTTCTTGCTTTTTACTAATAAAAACATGTAAAAATTCAGCATCTAACCCGAGTGATCTATCCTTTTGTAAATAAACAATGGTATACATATTTGTGTGTGTATAAATATATTCAATCATATCCTGCCCCCAATCGAACGTTACTAAAGACCCATTCTCATCAATAGGGTTTCCATGATAAATGGGCTCTTCAATATATTCAATCACCTCTTTATTCAATCTTGCTCTTTGCACAGTTTTTGTGAGTGTATGATACCAAGGGACAGTAAATACATGAGCGCCGCCAGGTTTTAATACTCGTTCTATTTCTTTAAAGGCTTTGTTTGGCGTCATTACATGCTCAAAAACGTCTTGAGTAATGAATAAATCAAAAGATTCATTTTCAAAAGTCATGTCTTCTAAGTTCTCACATCTAATTCCTTGAAAGTATTGGCCAAGAGGATAGTTTTTAAAGTATTGAGAATATGTATAGTTTTTACAGTTTTTTAATAGTAGCTGAGTTGTAATTCCTCCAGGAGAGGATTCGTGGATACTATAGGAATCCCATTTTGGAAAAAATGTGTGTAAAGTATGGATTAAAGCTCGCTGCCTTGGGATAGAGTTACATGTAGAACATAAATAATGATCTCTAAGCCAATCATTATGCTCTATAAATGTAGCTTTCTTTTCGCAAATAACGCAGTACCCATTATTCTGTTTCAAATTGATTTCCACACGACATCACTCCTATGTTACATGCAATCTATTTATGGAAAGTATGATACACGTCAACAATCGGCGAAATCAAAGGGAATAGGTGAAAGTTAGGTATCTCTTAAAATAGCGATTAGGAAAAGGGAATAATCAGTTGAAGAGAACCCGACTCGAATTAAAGTTTCACTTTATGCTATGCGATGCATTAGCTTTTATTCATAGAAAAATGTATAGACTTAAAGTATCTCTCTCGTGTACGGGTACATTTCAAAGTCCTGTGCATATATTTCTGTAACTAAATCCATAGTTTCTTTATCATAAAAGCTTTCGTATGTTGGAAATCGTGGGAAGGCTTCATCTGTAATGCTAAGTTCTGCATAGCTCCCTGCATAAATCATCTTGTGGGCGCGATGATGATCTGAATTTGTAAGAAGTGCTAAATTAGATTTTATCAAATCGTACGTGTGTTCTAGTTTGGTGATTTGTGCATTAAAATCTTCTAAAGGAATATAACATTGGATGAAGTTTTCTTCACCGGGGACGTATTGTTGGCTAAAATGTATATCTATTGCTAGGGAATTGGAACCAAATGCCTGAACGTAATATAAAAATTGTTTAAATGATATTCCTTGATTACTATATTTATCATTATAAAAATAATGACGGATACTTTCCCATTGGGGGCTAGCGTATGGATTGTCAGCAAGTAATAGAAATGAGCTGACAGCCCTTGTATAGGGATTTCGCACAAGTTTACAAACATCCTTTTTACCTTCTAGAAGACCATTCTGTAACTCTGGTATGTAATTTATATTGTTCTTATACACCCAGAACTCATAGTAATGAATAAAGTCATTGTATTTCTTTGCTTCAGTAAATAATCCAATTTGAAAAAAGAACCAATTAGCTAATGCGGTGCATCCGCTTCTGTGACTCCAAAATAGTATAAGGGGAAAGTCTTTATGGTAATGCGGAATTCGGTCTTTATGTAGAATTACATGATTTAAAAGCTCTTGATTTATATTTTTCATGAGTTTCGCACTCCTTTTTTTGAGAACCTTGTGTATGTAGAAGTTTTTTTATGGGTTAAACAAGTGAGGATTGTTTATTAAATATATTCATGGGGATGAGTAAATATTATGAGTGTTTTTGCAGTCAATCTGAATAAGGAAGTTATTCCAAAATGAAAATAGAAAATAAAGATAATGAAAATTTATAACAAACATACAATGATAAGAAGATGAATAATCGAAATGATCCAGTTTATTTGTTTATATTTTTAGGTTTGACGATGAGAAAAATTTATTACTAGAGAGATGATATTATGAGGAAGAATAATTATTTAATAGTAGGTGGAAATAGTTTCATTGGTATCAACCTCGCATTGGGTTTATTGAAACAGGGGCAAAATGTAAAAGTATTTTCCAGGCATATAAATAATTTTCCTCAAAATATTATAAGTGAAGTTGAATTTATTAAAGGTGATTTAGAAAATGTTGAGGATATATATAAGGCTTTAGTGAATATAGATATTATTATTTATTTAGCTGCGACGTCTAACGTAGCAACTTCAATTGAAGATGTTTTCGGCGATATTAATAGCAGTTTATTTTTTCTTAATTTCATGGAAAGTGTTAAAGATTTTCGTATTAAAAAAATTATATTAGCTTCTTCAGGAGGCACAGTTTATGGTGAACCTGAATATTTGCCTATTGATGAGAAACATCCATTAAGACCACTTTCCCCGTATGGAATAACAAAAGTTTCGCTCGAGAATTATTTGTATTTTTATAAGAGAAAATATGGAATAGATTATGTTGTATGTAGATATTCTAATCCGTATGGAAAATACCAAAACCCCTTAAAAAAAGTTGGGGCGATAAATTGTTTTTTGTATCAGCATCTCAGTAATGAAAGGATTAATATATATGGGAATCCAGAGGAGATTATTAGAGATTATATTTATATCGATGATTTAGTTGAAATTACTATACAACTAGCACAATTAAATCAATTGAAATCTTGCGTATATAACATAGGGAGTGGCAAAGGTCTTTCTTTAAAACGAATTATAGTGGAACTAGAGAAAATAACAGAAAGAAAAGTGGATTTTATCTGTTATAAACAAAAACAAGAGAACGTTCAAAGAATCATTTTAAATATTGATAAGGTAAAACAAGAATTGAATTGGGAGCCTAAAATAGATTTTAAAAATGGGATTAGATTAAATAAACTATGGATTGAAGAGTTCTTATATAGTAAAAAATAATAAACCACACTCTACTTGTATATAAGCAGAGCGTGGTTTATTATTTTACTTCTTTTTCTATTACCCAAAGGTCTTGATGTTCCCACCAAAATCCTTCAGTATACTTTTTGATGATTGGGTTATGGGGCAGTAATTTAATTTTGTCACATACGTAAGAGGGACTAACTATCGTTTGTCCGTACTGATTAACATCTAAATCGAATTGTTCACTAGAAGAGAGAAACCAATAGCCATGTTCGTTTAAATTTGGAAACCCGAAATATTTTTTACTTTGATAGCCATGGGTTGTGAAAATGAATAAACCACCAGGTGAAACAGCGTTATACAATGTTTGCAGCCAACGAAACCAAGTTGTATCAGGCATATGAGAAAAAAAGGATAGACAAAAAACAATATCGTACGTAGAGGAGTCTAATTTTAACTGTTCGGGTTCAGGATGAGATAATATAGAAGGATTATTTAATTTGTTTTCAATAAAGGAAATGGCCTCTTCGTGTATATCGCAAGCGGTTATACTCAAATTCGCTTGTAGATTTAATAAATGACGTGTTACGCAGCCGTATCCAGATGCAAACTCTAACAATTTGATTGGATTGCCTGTAGGAGGATAAAGGGAAGTGATTAAGTCTAAGAGTATTTGTGCTGAGTTTTGCCCGTCTTTAAAATAGTAATCTATCGCTTCTTTTTTTGATGGGAAAACGGGATTAGTGACAATGAACTGAAAGATATGATCCTCAGGATGGATACTTGCATTTACATTGTAGCTGTGTGCGATTTGAGAAATTAAATCTTTATGTTCCTCTATAAAGTCTTTCAAAGAGTATTCCCCCTTAAATAATAATATCGCCTTACAAGAGATATTGATGGTAGAGAAAGCATACGTTTAAATCTTTAAATATGCTTTAAGATACTTTCTATATGTATACATTTTCATTTTAGAAATGTCATCGATAGTAAAGCTTTCTTTAATGAAATTTTGCATTTGCACAACTTCATTGTAATGGGAATATGAATCTTCTGTTCTTGTTACGCTATTTAAATGTCGTCTATGATAGTTTAGGGGGGCTGGATTGAAGTAAATATCTCCCTCTGTAAGAAGAGAAACATAGAAGAACCAGTCACCAGCTATTTTGAACTTTTCTAGCTGTTTTTCTGTTTTCTTCATATCTATATTTTTAAAAACTACACTCGAGACATTAGGTATAGTGTTTTTGATAAGTAAAGTATCTTGTATTTCATCGACGCCTTTTCGAAAATAGGGGGCTTTCCATTTTTCTTCATCGATATCATTTGTGTAATTTAAATAATGATTAGCCAATACATTTCCTTGTTCGTCTATTTGTTTTGATTGTGTGTAGCTTAAGGCAATATTGTTATTTATATAAAACCCCTGCATCACCTCTTGTAAAAATGTCTTATCGCATAAGTCATCGGCCTCTGCAATCCAAATATAATCACCAGTTGCTGCAGTGACGCCTTTTATCCATTGTTTAAATACAGAACCAGAGTTTGTATCATTAATAACCTGTTGAACCTTCAGATGGATCTTATTTTCTTTTGAGAGCAGTTCTTTAAATGTTGATACGCTATGATCAGTGGAGGCATCGTCTAAGAAAATTAGTTCGTAAAGAGGGTAGGTTTGGTTTAATATTGATTCGATTCGATCAGGTAAGTATTTTTCATAATTATAGTTTGGTATGATTACGCTTATCTTTTTGTAATTATGTTCGAGAAGATCTAGTAATTGATAAATGTAAGTAAGAAAATTGAAGTTTTTTTCGATAAGTTCTTGGCCAAAGCTTCCCTTTTGTAATCGTAATCCCTCATCATGAATAAATTCATATATTTTTTCTAGCATTTTGGGTAAATTTAAAAAGTCTACTAAGGCACCAGTTTTTTCTGTAACAACATCCTCAAAACCTCCAGCATTTTTAAACCCTATAACAGGAAGTTTTGCATCTAATGCTTCTAAAACAACATTTGGAAAAGGATCTTCCCTTGAAGTTAATAAGTA
>NZ_CM137247.1:297500-300000 GCF_054509685.1 Bacillus sp. C-3-6
AAGTTCCGACCCGCACGAAAGGTGTAACGATTTGGGCACTGTCTCAACCAGAGACTCGGTGAAATTATAGTACCTGTGAAGATGCAGGTTACCCGCGACAGGACGGAAAGACCCCGTGGAGCTTTACTGTAGCCTGATATTGAATTTTGGTACAGTTTGTACAGGATAGGCGGGAGCCATTGAAACCGGAGCGCTAGCTTCGGTGGAGGCGCTGGTGGGATACCGCCCTGACTGTATTGAAATTCTAACCTACGGGTCTTATCGACCCGGGAGACAGTGTCAGGTGGGCAGTTTGACTGGGGCGGTCGCCTCCTAAAGTGTAACGGAGGCGCCCAAAGGTTCCCTCAGAATGGTTGGAAATCATTCGTAGAGTGCAAAGGCATAAGGGAGCTTGACTGCGAGACCTACAAGTCGAGCAGGGACGAAAGTCGGGCTTAGTGATCCGGTGGTTCCGCATGGAAGGGCCATCGCTCAACGGATAAAAGCTACCCCGGGGATAACAGGCTTATCTCCCCCAAGAGTCCACATCGACGGGGAGGTTTGGCACCTCGATGTCGGCTCATCGCATCCTGGGGCTGTAGTCGGTCCCAAGGGTTGGGCTGTTCGCCCATTAAAGCGGTACGCGAGCTGGGTTCAGAACGTCGTGAGACAGTTCGGTCCCTATCCGTCGTGGGCGTAGGAAATTTGAGAGGAGCTGTCCTTAGTACGAGAGGACCGGGATGGACGCACCGCTGGTGTACCAGTTGTTCTGCCAAGGGCATAGCTGGGTAGCTATGTGCGGAAGGGATAAGTGCTGAAAGCATCTAAGCATGAAGCCCCCCTCAAGATGAGATTTCCCATAGCGTAAGCTAGTAAGATCCCTGAAAGATGATCAGGTTGATAGGTTCGAGGTGGAAGCATGGTGACATGTGGAGCTGACGAATACTAATAGATCGAGGACTTAACCATATAATATGTAGCAAATGTTATCTAGTTTTGAAGGAATATGCCTTCATAGTTTGGTGATGATGGCAGAGAGGTCACACCCGTTCCCATACCGAACACGGAAGTTAAGCTCTCTAGCGCCGATGGTAGTTGGGACCTTGTCCCTGTGAGAGTAGGACGTCGCCAAGCAAAAACCTAAGTCGTTTCGACTTAGGTTTTTTTGTGTTTATTTTTATTACTTAAAATATAAAGGTAAGAATTACCTTTTATAAGGATATAGTCGAGATATAAAAGAATGTTTGTGATCTTATATAAAAAGGTTATGCAAAAAGTAGCAATCTAGCTCTTTTTGCATAACCTTTTGTGTTTTTAAAGGATTTTACATAAGAAAAAATCTATAATTAAGGTAGTTAATATATATTTTTGATGGGTGTGGGGATTATGAAAGAAATATGCATGTTATTAGTGGCTGTTATATTATGGGGGACAGCTATTGCGCCAACAAAATGGGCTTTGGAATCTATCCAGCCGTTTACTTTGTTGTTTATTCGTCTTTTCTTTGCAGGTGGAATTTGTATGCTATTTTCATTTAAGCAACTACAAAAATCAGTTGTACATAAAAAAGTTCCATGGAAAAGAATGAGTTTGTTAGCTTTTACCGGTGTAGCTGGGTATTTTATGTTCACATCGTACGGTATTTCTTTAACAAGTGGATTACATGTTAGTATCATAGATGCTGCATTACCATTAGTTACAATTCTTTTTTCAGCAATCTTCTTGAAAGAGAAAATTCGATTGAATTATTGGATAGGAATTATATTGGGTGCTATAGGAGTACTCTTTATTACGATTCCATCTAAAAGTGCTGATCAAGAAGTGTCTTTAATAGGAGATATACTGATATTATTAAGTACTTTTCTATTTGCTTTCTACACGGTTTTGCTAAAACGACCAAAACAAGAACAGTATTTATCAAACGAGGTTTTTACAACATTAACTTTAATTATTGGAGCTGTTATTCTATTACCATTTGCACTGGTAGAAATTCTTTATTACGGTTTACCGAAGATTGAAACTTGGAAAACGGGACTTAGTGTAATATACCTTGTTATTGGAGCAACAATTTTAGCGTATTGGTTTTGGAATAAAGCGCTAGAGAGAGTTTCAGCATCAGTAAGCGGATTATATTTAAATGCATTACCGTTAATAAGTATTGTTACTTCAATTATTCTATTAAATGAATCTCTGACATGGAGAGTAATAATGGGAGCGAGTTTAGTTTTAATTGGAGTAGGATGGGCGGATAAGCAAAAGTTATGTAATCTATTAAAAGGTAATAAGGTGAAGAATAGAGACTGTTAAACAGTATGATTTATATAATTGACATGTAAAAAAGATACCTTATATATGAGGTATCTTTTTTATTTAGCAAAGATAATAGACTAAAATTAGTATGGATATTCTTTGCTGTATTTATATGTGTCGAAATCATTTTGAAATATTGTTTGAACAAGTTGTATACATTCAGTATCATAAAAGCTTTCAAAAGTTGGATGACGGGGAAATAAAGGATCAG
>NZ_CM137247.1:302500-545000 GCF_054509685.1 Bacillus sp. C-3-6
TATCGGAAGGTGCGGCTGGATCACCTCCTTTCTATGGAGAATTGATGAACGCTGTTCATCAATATAAGTTTCCGTGTTTCGTTTTGTTCAGTTTTGAGAGAACTATCTCTCATATATAAATGTATGTTCTTTGAAAACTAGATAACAGTGTAGCTCATATTTTTTAATTTTTAGTTTGGTTAAGTTAGAAAGGGCGCACGGTGGATGCCTTGACACTAGGAGTCGATGAAGGACGGGACTAACGCCGATATGCTTCGGGGAGCTGTAAGTAAGCTTTGATCCGAAGATTTCCGAATGGGGAAACCCACTATACGTAATGGTATGGTATCCTTACCTGAATACATAGGGTATGGAAGACAGACCCAGGGAACTGAAACATCTAAGTACCTGGAGGAAGAGAAAGCAAATGCGATTTCCTGAGTAGCGGCGAGCGAAACGGAACATAGCCCAAACCAAGAGGCTTGCCTCTTGGGGTTGTAGGACATTCTATACGGAGTTACAAAGGAACGAGGTAGACGAAGCGACCTGGAAAGGTCCGTCGTAGAGGGTAACAACCCCGTAGTCGAAACTTCGTTCTCTCTTGAATGTATCCTGAGTACGGCGGAACACGTGAAATTCCGTCGGAATCTGGGAGGACCATCTCCCAAGGCTAAATACTCCCTAGTGATCGATAGTGAACCAGTACCGTGAGGGAAAGGTGAAAAGCACCCCGGAAGGGGAGTGAAAGAGATCCTGAAACCGTGTGCCTACAAATAGTCAGAGCCCGTTAATGGGTGATGGCGTGCCTTTTGTAGAATGAACCGGCGAGTTACGATCCCGTGCGAGGTTAAGCTGAAGAGGCGGAGCCGCAGCGAAAGCGAGTCTGAATAGGGCGTTTAGTACGTGGTCGTAGACCCGAAACCAGGTGATCTACCCATGTCCAGGGTGAAGTTCAGGTAACACTGAATGGAGGCCCGAACCCACGCACGTTGAAAAGTGCGGGGATGAGGTGTGGGTAGCGGAGAAATTCCAATCGAACCTGGAGATAGCTGGTTCTCCCCGAAATAGCTTTAGGGCTAGCCTTAAGTGTAAGAGTCTTGGAGGTAGAGCACTGATTGAACTAGGGGTCCTCATCGGATTACCGAATTCAGTCAAACTCCGAATGCCAATGACTTATCCTTAGGAGTCAGACTGCGAGTGATAAGATCCGTAGTCAAGAGGGAAACAGCCCAGATCGCCAGCTAAGGTCCCAAAGTGTGTATTAAGTGGAAAAGGATGTGGAGTTGCTTAGACAACTAGGATGTTGGCTTAGAAGCAGCCACCATTTAAAGAGTGCGTAATAGCTCACTAGTCGAGTGACTCTGCGCCGAAAATGTACCGGGGCTAAATACACCACCGAAGCTGCGAATTGATACCAATGGTATCAGTGGTAGGGGAGCGTTCTAAGTGCAGTGAAGTCAGACCGGAAGGACTGGTGGAGCGCTTAGAAGTGAGAATGCCGGTATGAGTAGCGAAAGACGGGTGAGAATCCCGTCCACCGAATGCCTAAGGTTTCCTGAGGAAGGCTCGTCCGCTCAGGGTTAGTCAGGACCTAAGCCGAGGCCGACAGGCGTAGGCGATGGACAACAGGTTGATATTCCTGTACCACCTCTTTATCGTTTGAGCAATGGAGGGACGCAGAAGGATAGAAGAAGCGTGCGATTGGTTGTGCACGTCCAAGCAGTTAGGCTGATAAGTAGGCAAATCCGCTTATCGTGAAGGCTGAGCTGTGATGGGGAAGCTCCTTATGGAGCGAAGTCTTTGATTCCCCGCTGCCAAGAAAAGCTTCTAGCGAGATAAAAGGTGCCTGTACCGCAAACCGACACAGGTAGGCGAGGAGAGAATCCTAAGGTGTGCGAGAGAACTCTGGTTAAGGAACTCGGCAAAATGACCCCGTAACTTCGGGAGAAGGGGTGCTTTCTTAACGGAAAGCCGCAGTGAATAGGCCCAAGCGACTGTTTAGCAAAAACACAGCTCTCTGCGAAGCCGTAAGGCGAAGTATAGGGGGTGACACCTGCCCGGTGCTGGAAGGTTAAGGAGAGGGGTTAGCGTAAGCGAAGCTCTGAACTGAAGCCCCAGTAAACGGCGGCCGTAACTATAACGGTCCTAAGGTAGCGAAATTCCTTGTCGGGTAAGTTCCGACCCGCACGAAAGGTGTAACGATTTGGGCACTGTCTCAACCAGAGACTCGGTGAAATTATAGTACCTGTGAAGATGCAGGTTACCCGCGACAGGACGGAAAGACCCCGTGGAGCTTTACTGTAGCCTGATATTGAATTTTGGTACAGTTTGTACAGGATAGGCGGGAGCCATTGAAACCGGAGCGCTAGCTTCGGTGGAGGCGCTGGTGGGATACCGCCCTGACTGTATTGAAATTCTAACCTACGGGTCTTATCGACCCGGGAGACAGTGTCAGGTGGGCAGTTTGACTGGGGCGGTCGCCTCCTAAAGTGTAACGGAGGCGCCCAAAGGTTCCCTCAGAATGGTTGGAAATCATTCGTAGAGTGCAAAGGCATAAGGGAGCTTGACTGCGAGACCTACAAGTCGAGCAGGGACGAAAGTCGGGCTTAGTGATCCGGTGGTTCCGCATGGAAGGGCCATCGCTCAACGGATAAAAGCTACCCCGGGGATAACAGGCTTATCTCCCCCAAGAGTCCACATCGACGGGGAGGTTTGGCACCTCGATGTCGGCTCATCGCATCCTGGGGCTGTAGTCGGTCCCAAGGGTTGGGCTGTTCGCCCATTAAAGCGGTACGCGAGCTGGGTTCAGAACGTCGTGAGACAGTTCGGTCCCTATCCGTCGTGGGCGTAGGAAATTTGAGAGGAGCTGTCCTTAGTACGAGAGGACCGGGATGGACGCACCGCTGGTGTACCAGTTGTTCTGCCAAGGGCATAGCTGGGTAGCTATGTGCGGAAGGGATAAGTGCTGAAAGCATCTAAGCATGAAGCCCCCCTCAAGATGAGATTTCCCATAGCGTAAGCTAGTAAGATCCCTGAAAGATGATCAGGTTGATAGGTTCGAGGTGGAAGCATGGTGACATGTGGAGCTGACGAATACTAATAGATCGAGGACTTAACCATATAATATGTAGCAAATGTTATCTAGTTTTGAAGGAATATGCCTTCATAGTTTGGTGATGATGGCAGAGAGGTCACACCCGTTCCCATACCGAACACGGAAGTTAAGCTCTCTAGCGCCGATGGTAGTTGGGACCTTGTCCCTGTGAGAGTAGGACGTCGCCAAGCAAAAACCTAAGTCGTTTCGACTTAGGTTTTTTGTGTTTATTTTTATTTACCGAATGTTATAATCCATAAATTTAATAACGCTAAAGACGAAAAAAGAATGAAATAGAGACTGTTTAAAATAATAGCAATGATTTTTTGTGTTCCGGATTTTCCTAATGCCGCTAAAGTAATACTTAAAATAGGACACATTATTTCTATCATAAGTATATATTTTAAATAATGAGATGCTATAAATAAGTATTCAATAATTACAACAATTACTGCGATAGAAAAAAATAAATAGGATAATAGCATAGTTCTTTCTTTCACTTTTATCCTCCTTAGAAATTAAATCGTTATATAAAAGTTCTATTGATGTGTAGAATACAAGAGTGTATATATTTTGATTTAAAACATACTGAAGTACTATATAAACGATTATAAGTAAATAGATCTCTAGAAATATATATTCTAATTCCTTTTTCTTCTTGCATATAGTTGCAATTCTTGTTTTGAATATAACTAAAACACGAACGTTATTGACTACTAATAAAAAAACATTCGATTATTTATTGACATCGTTTATGAAATATTGTTAATATAGCCATAGAAACAATAATATAAGACCTCATATAATCGCGGGGATATGGCCTGCAAGTCTCTACCTAACGACCGTTATTCGTTAGACTATGAGGGAAAGTCACTCGGTATTTTTCTATTCACAAGGGATACGTATGCCTGAGTAGAGCGCTTTCTCTCATAGTAAAAGAGAAAATGTTCTATTTCAGGCTTTTTTTATTTGAATCGGGGGGATTCTAATATGAAATCACTAGTTGGAGTCATAATGGGAAGTACGTCAGACTGGGAAACAATGAAATATGCTTGTGACATTTTAGATGAATTAAATATACCGTATGAGAAAAAAGTTGTATCCGCTCATCGGACTCCGGATTATATGTTTGAATATGCAGAGACGGCTCGTGAACGTGGATTGAAAGTTATTATTGCTGGAGCTGGTGGAGCAGCACATTTACCAGGAATGGTTGCAGCGAAGACGAATCTTCCTGTAATTGGAGTGCCAGTTCAATCAAAAGCGTTAAACGGCTTAGATTCATTATTATCCATCGTCCAAATGCCAGGAGGGGTTCCAGTTGCAACTGTTGCAATTGGTAAGGCTGGTTCAACAAATGCTGGTTTACTTGCTGCACAAATACTTGGATCATTCCATGATGACATACATGATGCATTAGAATTGAGAAGAGAAGCAATTGAAAAAGATGTGCGCGAAGGTAGTGAGCTAGTATGACGAGAATCATTTTACCTGGAAAAACAATCGGCATTATTGGAGGCGGCCAGCTAGGAAGAATGATGGCATTGGCAGCTAAGGAAATGGGATATAAAATTGCTGTTTTAGATCCTACAAAAAACTCACCATGTGCACAAGTTGCTGATATTGAAATTGTTGCATCATATGACGATTTAAAAGCAATTCAGCATTTAGCAGAGATAAGTGATGTTGTCACATATGAATTTGAGAATATTGATTATAGATGTTTACAATGGCTTGAAAAACATGCTTACTTGCCACAGGGTAGTCAGTTGTTAAATAAAACGCAAAATCGTTTTACAGAAAAGAATGCAATTGAGAAGGCTGGGTTACCAGTAGCAACGTATAGATTAGTTCAAAATCAAGATCAGCTTACAGAAGCAATTGCTGAGTTATCATTCCCTTCCGTCTTAAAAACGACGACAGGTGGATATGATGGGAAAGGGCAAGTTGTTTTAAGAAGTGAGGCTGATGTTGAGACAGCAAGAGATCTTGTGGATAAAGCAGAGTGTATTTTAGAGAAATGGGTGCCTTTTGAAAAAGAAGTATCCGTTATTGTGATTCGTAGTGTAAGTGGTGAAACGAAAGTATTTCCGGTAGCGGAAAATATTCATGTAAATAACATTTTGCATGAATCTATCGTTCCAGCTCGTATTACAGAAGAGCTTTCTCAAAAAGCAATTGCTTATGCAAAGGTACTTGCGGATGAATTAAAACTTGTGGGAACACTAGCTGTAGAGATGTTTGCTACAGCTAATGGTGAGATTTACATTAATGAATTAGCACCAAGACCTCACAATTCAGGACACTATACACAGGATGCATGTGAAACGAGCCAATTTGGTCAACATATTCGAGCAATCTGTAATTTACCTCTAGGAGAAACAAATTTGTTAAAACCAGTTGTCATGGTAAACATTTTAGGCGAACATATAGAAGGGGTCCTAAGACAAGTGAATAGATTAACCGGGTGCTATTTACACTTGTATGGAAAAGAAGAAGCAAAAGCACAGCGAAAAATGGGGCATGTTAATATTTTAAATGATAATATTGAAGTCGCTCTAGAAAAAGCGAAGAGTTTGCATATTTGGGACCATCAAGAACAACTGTTGGAGGGAAAAAGATGATTAGTCGTTATACACGCCCTGAAATGGGTGCGATTTGGACGGAAGAGAACAAATTTAAAGCGTGGTTAGAAGTTGAGATTTTAGCTTGTGAAGCATGGGCTGAGCTTGGCGATATTCCAAAAGAAGATGTTAAAAAAATTCGTGAACATGCATCATTTGATATTGATCGTATTTATGAAATTGAAAAAGAAACACGTCATGACGTAGTTGCATTCACTCGTGCTGTATCAGAAACGCCAGCACTAGGCGAAGAACGTAAATGGGTTCATTACGGTTTAACATCTACAGATGTAGTAGATACAGCATTATCTTACATCTTAAAACAAGCGAATGAAATTATATTAAAAGACTTAGAGAACTTTGTAAGCATTTTAGCTAACAAAGCGAAAGAGCATAAATACACAATCATGATGGGAAGAACACACGGTGTTCATGCAGAACCAACAACATTCGGTTTAAAACTTGGTCTTTGGTATGAAGAGATGAAACGTAACGTAGAACGTTTCAAACAAGCTGCTGATACAGTTCGTGTTGGTAAACTATCTGGTGCGGTTGGTACATATGCAAATATCGATCCATTCGTAGAAAAATATGTTTGTGAAAATCTAGGATTAGAAGCAGCACCAATTTCAACACAAACATTGCAACGTGATCGTCACGCACACTACATGTCAACACTTGCATTAATCGCAACATCTATCGAAAAGATGGCAGTTGAGATTCGTGGCTTACAAAAGAGTGAAACACGTGAAGTCGAAGAAGCTTTCGCAAAAGGCCAAAAAGGTTCTTCTGCAATGCCACATAAGCGTAATCCAATTGGATCTGAAAATATGACTGGTTTAGCTCGTGTTATCCGCGGTTATATGATGACAGCTTATGAGAATGTTCCATTGTGGCATGAGCGTGACATTTCTCACTCTTCAGCAGAACGCGTAATTTTACCAGATGCTACAATCGCATTAAATTACATGTTAAATCGCTTTGGTAATATCGTTAAAAACTTAACTGTATACCCAGAGAATATGAAACGCAATATGACAAGAACATATGGCTTAATTTATTCTCAGCGCGTAATGCTTACACTAATCGACAAAGGTATGGTACGTGAAGAAGCTTATGATATCGTACAGCCTAAAGCGATGGAAGCTTGGGAAACACAAGTACAATTTAAAGAGCTTGTAGAAGCTGATGAGCGTATTACAAGTAAGTTAACACAAGAAGAAATTAATGAATGCTTCAACTATGAGCATCATATGCAACACGTTGATACAATCTTTGAACGCCTTGGATTAAACGAAGCGTAAAATTTCATATGGCACAGAATAGAGTCATTCTGTGCCATTCTTTATAAAAAAATTATTCACATTTTTCAAACTACAGGGGGCTTGCGAAATGCAAAAGCTAGAATTGCTGTATGAAGGTAAGGCAAAAAGAATTTATCGTACAGAATCAGCAGATATGGTTTGGGTAGAGTACAAAGATAGTGCGACTGCTTTCAATGGGGAGAAAAAAGAGACGATTACAGGAAAAGGTCGTTTGAACAATGAGATTACAACTTTATTGTTCAGAAAGTTACAAGAAGTAGGAATTAAAACACATTTTGTTGAGAAGTTATCTGAAACAGAACAACTTGTTAAAAAAGTGAGTATTATTCCTTTAGAAGTTGTCACAAGAAATGTAATTGCAGGAAGTCTTTCAAAACGATTAGGAATGGAAGAGGGAACTGTACTTGCAGAACCAATCGTAGAATTTTACTTCAAAGATGATAATTTAGGAGATCCGCTTGTAACGGAAGATCATATTCGTGTATTAAACGTTGCATCGCCAGAGCAAGTAAGCGTATTACGAGATATGGCTCTACAAATCAATCAAGTGTTGATTGATCATTTCGCAAGCTGTCGTGTAAGATTAGTAGATTTCAAATTAGAGTTTGGTGTAACGGAAGAGGGAGAAATCATATTAGCGGATGAAATTTCACCAGATACTTGCCGTTTATGGGATGAAACGAGCAATGAGAAGTTTGATAAAGACGTATTCCGTCGCGATCTTGGAAATTTAACAGATGCTTATGAAGAGATTTTAAAACGTTTAGGGGGAATTTCACATGTATAAAGTTAAGGTATATGTAACATTAAGAGAAAGCGTATTAGATCCACAAGGAACAGCGGTAAAAGGAGCTCTTCATAGTCTTTCATTCACAGAAGTACAAGACGTTCGAATCGGAAAGTACATGGAACTAACAATTGATAAATCTGTATCTGACTTAGATAGCAAGGTAAAAGAAATGTGTGAAAAACTATTAGCGAACGTTGTAATGGAAGACTTCCGTTATG
This sequence comes from Bacillus sp. C-3-6, assembly GCF_054509685.1. Classification (NCBI taxonomy): domain Bacteria; kingdom Bacillati; phylum Bacillota; class Bacilli; order Caryophanales; family Bacillaceae; genus Bacillus; species Bacillus sp. C-3-6. The sequence continues at coordinate 310,531 of NZ_CM137247.1, forward strand.
AAGTTGAGGAGGTTGTCGCACAGTGAAATTTGCCGTAATAGTATTTCCAGGTTCGAACTGTGATGTCGATATGTTCCATGCAATTAAAGATGAGCTTGGCGAAGAAGTAGATTACGTTTGGCACGATACAGAGAATTTAGATGAATATGATGCAATTTTACTACCAGGTGGATTCTCTTACGGTGACTACTTACGCTGCGGTGCTATTTCTCGCTTTGCTAATGCAATGAAAGCAGTACAAAAAGCTGCTGAGCAAGGAAAGCCGATTTTAGGTGTATGTAATGGATTCCAGATTCTTGTTGAATCAGGATTACTACCAGGAGCATTAATGAGAAACGAAAACTTAAAATTTATGTGTCGTACTGTTCAGTTGCGTGTTGAAAATAATGAAACGATGTTTACATCACAATATGAAAAAAATGAAGTAATCAATATTCCAATCGCTCATGGTGAGGGGAATTACTATTGTGACGAAGAGGCTCTTAAACAATTAGAAGAGAATAATCAAATCGCATTCCGTTACGTAGAAAATCCTAACGGTAGCGTTTCAGATATTGCTGGTATTGTAAACGAAAAAGGAAATGTACTTGGTATGATGCCACATCCAGAGCGTGCTGTAGATGAATTACTTGGCGGTGCTGAAGGGTTAAAAGTCTTTCAATCTATCTTAAAACAGTGGAGGGAAACATATGTCGTTAATGCTTGAACCAAATCCAACACAAATTAAAGAAGAGCGTATATATGCGGAAATGGGGCTAACAGACGAAGAGTTTGCCATGGTTGAAAAGATTTTAGGTCGTCTGCCAAATTATACAGAAACAGGATTGTTCTCTGTAATGTGGTCTGAACATTGTAGTTATAAAAATTCAAAACCAGTTCTTCGTAAGTTTCCAACGACAGGTGAGCGCGTTCTGCAAGGACCTGGAGAAGGCGCTGGAATTGTAGATATCGGTGATAATCAAGCAGTTGTATTTAAAATGGAAAGTCATAACCATCCTTCAGCTATTGAACCATATCAAGGAGCAGCAACAGGTGTTGGTGGTATTATTCGTGACGTATTCTCTATGGGAGCACGTCCGGTAGCTCTATTAAACTCACTTCGTTTCGGTGAATTACAGTCACCACGTGTGAAATATTTATTCGAAGAAGTAGTAGCAGGAATTGCAGGATACGGTAACTGCATCGGTATTCCGACTGTTGGCGGCGAAGTACAATTTGATCCATGTTACGAAGGAAATCCACTTGTAAATGCAATGTGCGTAGGCTTAATTAACCACGAAGACATTAAAAAAGGGCAAGCGCACGGTGCTGGTAACACAGTAATGTACGTAGGAGCATCAACTGGTCGTGACGGTATTCACGGTGCAACATTCGCGTCGGAAGAACTATCTGAAAGCTCAGAAGCGAAACGTCCAGCGGTTCAAGTAGGGGATCCATTTATGGAAAAACTTCTTATTGAAGCGTGTTTAGAATTAATTCAATCTGATGCACTTGTTGGAATTCAAGATATGGGTGCGGCTGGTTTAACATCATCTTCTGCAGAAATGGCAAGTAAAGCAGGAATGGGTATTGAAATGTACTTAGATGATGTACCACAGCGTGAAACAGGGATGACACCATATGAAATGATGCTGTCTGAATCACAAGAGCGTATGTTAATTGTTGTGAAAAAAGGTAGAGAACAAGAAATAGTAGATTTATTTGAGAAGTATGGTCTCGCAGCGGTTACGATGGGGAAAGTAACGGAAGATAAAATGCTTCGTTTATTCCATAAAGGTGAAAAGGTAGCTGAAGTTCCAGCAGATGCTTTAGCAGAAGAAGCACCAATTTATCATAAACCATCAAAAGAAGCAGCATACTTTGCTGAATTCCAAGCAATGAAAATGGAAACGCCAAAAGTAGAAAATTATAAAGAAGCGTTATTCGCTCTATTACAGCAACCAACAATTGCAAGTAAAGAGTGGGTATACGATCAATACGATTACCAAGTTCGTACAAGCACAGTGGTTACACCAGGTTCAGATGCAGCAGTTGTACGTGTACGCGGTACAGAAAAAGGATTAGCAATGACGACAGATTGTAATTCTCGCTACATTTATCTAGATCCAGAAATGGGCGGTAAAATTGCAGTAGCAGAGGCAGCGCGTAATATCGTATGCTCTGGCGGTGAGCCACTTGCAATTACAGATTGCTTAAACTTCGGTAACCCAGAAAAACCAGAAATCTTCTGGCAAATTGAGAAATCAGTAGACGGTATGAGTGAAGCTTGTCGCACATTACAAACACCAGTTATCGGCGGAAACGTATCGATGTATAACGAACGTAGTGGCGAAGCTGTATATCCAACACCAACTGTTGGGATGGTCGGACTTGTACATGACTTAAAACATGTAACAACACAAGAGTTTAAGCAAGCTGGTGATTTAGTTTATATAATCGGTGAGACGAAAGCTGAGTTTGGCGGAAGTGAATTACAGAAAATGATTCACGGAAAAATTTTCGGTCAATCACCAAGTATCGATCTAGATGTAGAATTAAAACGCCAAAAACAAGTATTAGAAGCAATTCAAGCTGGTCTTGTTCAATCTGCACATGATGTTGCTGAGGGTGGTTTAGCAGTGGCAATTTCAGAAAGTGCAATTGGTGCTAACGGCTTAGGTGCTACTGTGAAATTAGATGGAGAAGCAACAGCAGCATTATTCGCTGAATCACAGTCTCGCTTCGTGATAACTGTAAAACGTGAAAATAAAGAGGCGTTTGAGAAAGCGGTAGAAGCAATCCAAGTTGGCGAAGTAACAAGTACAAATGAAGTAACAATTCATAATGAAGAAAATGAAGTATTACTTACAGCAAATGTAGATGAAATGAGAAAGGCTTGGAAAGGGGCAATCCCATGCTTGCTGAAATAAAGGGGTTAAACGAAGAATGTGGCGTTTTCGGAATTTGGGGGCATGAAAATGCAGCACAAGTTTCATACTACGGATTGCACAGTTTACAGCACCGTGGGCAAGAAGGCGCAGGCATTGTCGTAAATAATGGGGAAAAAATCGTCGGTCACAAGGGATTAGGTTTAATATCAGAAGTGTTTTCAAGAGGTGAGTTAGAAGGATTAAATGGAAAATCAGCAATCGGACATGTACGATATGCAACAGCTGGTGGAAGTGAAGTTGCTAACGTTCAACCATTGTTGTTCCGTTTTTCCGATCATAGTATGGCGTTAGCTCATAACGGAAATTTAATTAACGCAAAAATGCTTCGTCGTGAATTAGAAGCAGAGGGAAGTATTTTTCAAACTAGTTCAGATACAGAAGTACTTTTACATCTTATTAAACGTAGTACGAAAGACTCTTTAATTGAAAGTGTAAAAGAGGCTCTAAATAAAGTGAAAGGTGCGTTTGCGTATCTTTTACTAACTGGAAATGAAATGATCGTTGCGTTAGATCCAAATGGATTCCGTCCGCTTTCAATTGGAAAGATGGGGGATGCTTACGTTGTAGCATCTGAAACATGTGCTTTTGATGTAGTAGGTGCAACATACATTCGCGATGTAGAACCTGGTGAATTACTTATCATTAATGATGAAGGAATTCACGTAGATCGTTTCACAAACGATGTAGAACATGCGATTTGTAGTATGGAATATATTTACTTTGCACGACCAGATTCTAATATTGCTGGTGTTAACGTTCATGCAGCGCGTAAAAATATGGGAAAACGTTTAGCAGCGGAAGCTCCTATTGAAGCGGATGTTGTTACTGGTGTACCAGACTCTAGTATTTCAGCTGCGATTGGCTATGCGGAGGCAACAGGCATTCCGTATGAATTAGGATTAATTAAAAATCGTTACGTTGGACGTACTTTTATCCAGCCTTCTCAAGAACTGCGTGAGCAAGGGGTTAAGATGAAGCTTTCCGCAGTAAGAGGTGTGGTTGAGGGGAAACGAGTTGTTATGATTGATGACTCTATCGTAAGAGGAACGACAAGTAAACGAATTGTTCGTATGCTTCGTGAGGCTGGAGCGACAGAAGTTCATGTAAGAATTGCTTCACCACCTCTGAAATATCCATGTTTCTATGGCATTGATATTCAAACGAGAAAAGAATTAATTGCAGCAAATAATACAGTAGAAGAAATCCGCGAAATGATCGGAGCAGATTCTTTAACATTTTTAAGCGAAGATGGATTAGTAGATGCAATTGGACGTCCATATGAAGGGAAATATGGCGGCCTATGCATGGCTTACTTTAATGGGGACTATCCAACAGCTCTTTATGATTATGAGCAAGAGCTTTTAGAAAGTATGAAATAAGAAAAGTGAAAAAAGCTTCTACTTCTTTTGCTGTAGAAGCTAGCTTTTTTCTTAAAACGGCCCGCCCTGGATGGGGAGAAATTAAAAGACGAGGTGTAAATAACGATGGCGAATGCATATAAGCAAGCAGGAGTAGATATTGAAGCTGGATATGAAGCGGTATCTCGCATGAAAAAACACGTACAAACAACTATGAGAAAAGAAGTACTAGGCGGTTTAGGCGGTTTTGGAGGTATGTTTGATCTATCAAAATTTGCATTAGAAGAACCTGTATTAGTATCTGGAACAGATGGCGTGGGAACAAAATTGATGCTCGCTTTTATGGCAGATAAACATGACACAATTGGTATTGATGCAGTAGCAATGTGTGTAAATGATATTGTTGTCCAAGGAGCAGAGCCGCTTTTCTTCCTTGATTATATTGCTTGTGGTAAAGCTGAACCTAGTAAAATTGAAAACATCGTCAAAGGTATATCAGAGGGCTGTCGCCAAGCTGGTTGTGCATTAATCGGTGGAGAAACAGCTGAAATGCCAGGAATGTATTCTACGGAAGAATATGATTTAGCTGGTTTTACAGTTGGGATTGTTGATAAAAAGAAAATTGTAACAGGTGAAAAGATTGAAGCTGGTCACGTGCTAATTGGCTTAGCATCTAGCGGTATTCATAGCAATGGTTACTCTTTAGTACGAAAAGTGTTACTAGAAGATGGAGAACTATCTTTAGAGCGTATTTATGGACGCTTAGAACTACCTCTTGGTGAAGAATTATTAAAACCAACGAAAATTTATGTCAAACCTATTTTAGAACTATTGAAGAAGCATGAAGTATACGGTATGGCGCATATTACAGGGGGCGGATTTATTGAAAATATCCCACGTATGTTGCCAGAAGGAATTGGTGCTGAGATTGAACTAGGATCTTGGAAAATTCAGCCGATCTTCCATTTACTTCAAGAAGTTGGGAAACTGGAAGAGAAAGAAATGTTCAATATTTTTAACATGGGTATTGGTATGGTAGTAGCAGTGAAGGAAGAAGATGCAAAAGATGTTGTTCGTCTTCTTGAAGAGCAAGGAGAAACGGCTCGTATTATTGGACGTACTGTACAAGGAGCTGGCGTTACTTTTAATGGGGGCAAAGCACTATGAGTAGATTAGCAGTTTTTGCTTCTGGAAGTGGATCTAACTTTCAATCTCTCGTTAATGCGGTAGAAGAAAAAAGATTGGATGCAGAAATTAGTTTATTAGTATGTGATAAACCAGAAGCACGTGCTGTTGGGCGAGCGCATTATCATCATATTCCGTGTTTCGCTTTTTCAGCGAAAGCATATGAGTCCAAAGAAGCGTTTGAAAAAGAGATATTAAAGAAGCTAGAAGAATATGAAATTGATTATATTATTTTAGCTGGATATATGCGTTTAATCGGGCCGACGTTACTAGAAGCATACGGCGGAAAGATTATTAATATTCATCCATCATTACTACCGAGCTTTCCGGGTAAAGATGCTGTCGGTCAAGCGTTAGAAGCAGGTGTGAAAGTAACTGGAGTAACAATTCATTATGTAGATGCAGGTATGGATACAGGGCCAATTATTGCGCAAGAAGCAGTGGTTGTTTCTGAAGGGGATACGAGAGAAAGCTTACAAAAGAAAATTCAGCAAGTTGAACATAAATTATACGTAAATACAGTGAATCAAATTGTTCAGTCTGTGAAAGAAGCAACTGTTAACTAACATACAACCAGGGGTGAAGGATAAATGAAAAAGCGTGCATTAGTAAGTGTTTCAGATAAAACAGGAGTAGTAGAATTTGTTAAAGGGTTACTAGAGCAAGGGATTGAAGTTATTTCAACAGGTGGTACGAAAAAGTTACTAGAAGAAAACGGCTTACAAGTAATTGGTATTTCTGAAGTAACTGGTTTCCCTGAAATTATGGATGGTCGTGTGAAAACTTTACATCCAAATATTCATGGTGGTCTATTAGCAGTTCGTGATAATGAAACACATGTAGCGCAAATGAATGAATTAGGTATTCAAGCAATTGATTTTGTTGTTGTTAACTTATACCCATTTAAAGAAACAATCGCTAAGCCTGATGTAACATTTGCTGATGCAATTGAAAATATTGATATCGGTGGCCCGACAATGATTCGCTCTGCTGCGAAAAATCATAAATTCGTATCTGTAATTGTAGATCCAGTAGATTATGATATTGTGTTAGCAGAACTGAAAGAGAACGGTGAAGTAGCAGAGGAAACGAAACGTAAACTAGCAGCGAAAGTATTCCGTCATACAGCAGCGTATGATGCGTTAATTTCTAACTATTTAACAGAGCAAATGGGTGAAGAAAGTCCAGAAACATTAACTGTGACATTTGAGAAAAAGCAAGACTTACGTTATGGCGAGAACCCACATCAAAAAGCAACTTTCTATAAAGCGCCATTCGCAGCAACTTCTTCTGTTGCATACGCAGAACAATTACACGGTAAAGAATTATCGTATAACAATATTAATGATGCAGACGCAGCGCTTAGCATCGTAAAAGAATTTACAGAACCAGCAGTAGTAGCAGTAAAACATATGAATCCATGTGGTGTTGGAGTAGGAACTAATATTCACGAAGCATATACTCGTGCTTATGAAGCAGATCCAGTATCAATCTTCGGCGGTATTATTGCAGCAAATCGTGAAATTGATAAAGCTACAGCAGAAAAGTTACATGAAATTTTCTTAGAAATTGTTATCGCACCTTCGTTCTCGCAAGAAGCTTTAGAAGTGTTGCAAAGTAAGAAGAACTTACGTTTATTAACTATAAATATTGAAAAAGCGACAAGTGCAAGCAAAAAACTAACTTCTGTACAAGGTGGACTTCTCGTTCAAGAGGAAGATACGTTATCATTAGATGAAAGTACAATTTCAATTCCAACGAAACGTGAACCTTCAGAGCAAGAATGGAAAGATTTAAAACTAGCTTGGAAAGTTGTAAAACATGTGAAATCAAATGCAATTGTTTTAGCGAAAGATGACATGACAATTGGTGTCGGTGCGGGACAGATGAACCGTGTAGGTTCTGCAAAAATCGCGATTACACAAGCTGGTGAAAAAGCACAAGGTAGCGCGCTTGCATCTGATGCTTTCTTCCCAATGCCAGATACATTAGAAGAAGCAGCAAAAGCGGGAATTACAGCAATCATTCAACCAGGCGGATCGATCCGTGATGAAGATTCTATTAAAGTGGCAGATACGTATGGGATTGCTATGGTGTTCACTGGCGTACGTCATTTCAAACACTAATAGAGGATGTTTAAAAAGTCCGGTCAAGATAACCTTCGCATGTCGTCGTTGCATCGCCAGTGCGGTACTCATGTAGGAAAGCTACACTCCGTGTCCTCCTGGCAAATGCGCCTAGATCTGCTCGGTGCTCTTGATCCTCCTTTTTAAACCTTTATTGAGATGGATGTTTAAAAAGTCCGGTCAAGATAACCTTTTATTGATATGAAAAAGCAAACTAGGAGCATAGCTTCTAGTTTGTACTTATTTAATTATTGGGGGATGAAATATGAATGTTTTAGTAATTGGCCGCGGTGGGCGTGAGCATGCTTTAGCTTGGAAGTTTGCACAATCTGCAAAAGTGAAAAAGGTATATGTAGCACCAGGTAATGAAGGTATGCGAGATGTTGCAATACCAGTTGATATTGATGAAAATGATTTTGATGCATTAGTTTTATTTGCCAAAGAGAATAATGTGGAATTAACTTTCGTTGGACCAGAAATTCCACTTATGAATGGAATTGTTGATCGTTTTAAAGAAGAGGGACTTCGCGTATTTGGTCCGAATAAAGCGGCTGCTGTTATTGAAGGTAGTAAAGCTTTTACAAAAGAGCTTATGAAAAAGTATGATATTCCAACTGGGGCGTACGAAACTTTTACCGATTATGAAGAAGCAGTACAGTACATTCAAAAAGTTGGTGCACCAATCGTTATTAAAGCTGACGGATTAGCTGCTGGTAAAGGGGTAACGGTAGCAATGACGCTTGAAGAGGCATTACAAGCTGTGAAAGAAATGCTACAAGATGTGAAGTTCGGCGCGGCAAGTAAGAAGGTTGTTATTGAAGAGTTTTTAGATGGACAAGAATTTTCATTAATGGCATTTGTAAATGGAACAACTGTACATCCGATGGTAATCGCTCAGGACCATAAACGAGCTTTTGATGCTGATAAAGGCCCAAATACAGGCGGAATGGGTGCATATTCTCCAGTACCACAAATTCCAGAATCAGCAGTCCAAGAAGCGATTCAAACCGTATTACATCCAACTGCTCAAGCGATGATCCAAGAAAATCGATCGTTTACAGGGATTTTATATGCAGGGCTTATTTTAACAAATGATGGTCCAAAGGTAATTGAATTTAATGCACGCTTTGGTGATCCTGAAACAGAAGTTGTATTACCTCGCTTAGAAAATGATTTAGTTGATGTATGTAACGCTGTATTAGATGAAAGTGAGTTAGTGTTAGAGTGGTCAGAGGAAGCAGTAATTGGTGTTGTACTTGCTTCAAAAGGATATCCAGAAGCGTATAAAAAAGGTGAAATTATTACAGGATTAGATCGTTTAGAAGATGCTATTGTCTTTCATTCAGGTACAGCGATGAAACATGGGGATTTTGTAACAAATGGTGGCCGTGTACTATTTATTGCTTATAAAGCGAAAGACTTACAAGAAGCGAAAGATAGAGTGTATAAAGAAATCGCAAAGATTGAAAGCGATGGCTTATTTTATCGTAGTGATATAGGATATCGTGCGATTGGGCATGAGATTACGCGAAGCTAACATATGTTAGCTTCTTTTTTTATAGGAAATAGAGTATAGTACGTTGAATCTTTTCAAGAGATTATAAACTATTTGTATCTATATACACTTTTTCTCTACCTGCTTACATCTTATTTCTCCAATTAATAATAGCAGTATTGAGATGATTAACGTAAGAGCAGCGACAAGGAGTGGGAGGGAAAAACTTTGCATTTGCTCTGCAATAATACCTGTAAAGATTGGACCGATAATTTGGCCAATCCCATAAACACCTGTCGTATAACCAATGATTTTATTACTTTCATTCGGTCTTATTCGTTTTGCTTCTGTAGTTGTTAAAATTGTAATTCCGACGAATGTAGCACCTAGAAGGAATGCACTTAGAAATGCCCCAAAAAGGTTTGGAATAAGGAGTAGAGAAAGTAAACTTATAATTTGTAACATATAGGCGGATGTAAGAGCTCGTGTTGGTCCGTACTTCCGAGCAACAGTGGACCAAATGTAACTAGATGGGATGACAGCAATACCGACAATAATCCAGCTACAAGATGCATAGAAGGGTGATAGTGTAATTCTTTCTACAATGGTGACAAGGAAGGTCCCTGTAATGATATAGCCAAACCCTTCGAATCCGTAAGCTAAAATAAGCCAAAATAAATAGTTTTTTCTATGAGATGTAGCTTGTATAGTACTTTTTGGTTGCTGTATAGTACGTCTACTGTCCTCTCTTAACCATTTCCATACAAGGATAGCTAAACTAAAACTAATAAGTCCTAACCCAATCCATGCACCTTGCCAATTCCAAATTGAATTGAATAAAGGTGCGAAACTTCCAGAGAAAATAATGCCAATTCCAACACCGCTATAAATCATGCCACCTAGCATGACTTTATTACTTTGAAATAAATAATCTAAAACAATACTAGAGGCAAGAACAAATACAATTGCACTTGTGAAACCACCGATAAAGCGAAGGGGAAACCATAAAAAGATATAAGAGGTTAAGCCCATACAAAGAGTTGAAAGAACATTGAAGAATAAACAGAGGTGTAATATTTTTTCACGATTTTTTATCGTAATGAATCCAATAAAGAATGCCCCAAGTAAATAACCAAGATAATTACTGGACGCTAAATATCCAGCGAGGTCATCTTCTATATGGGCTTGCTTTTCCATAAAAGAAATAATCGGTGTGTAGGCGAACCGACTAATACCCATGACAGCTATTAAAGAACATATCCCAGCTATAATCATTTTCCATGTTTTTGTTTCTTTCATATAATCTCCCTTCTTGAAATATCTTCTAATATATATGATAGAGGAATATATATGGGGCGTAAAATACTGATTTTTTATATGTAATATCAAAATTAATGATATGAACGAAGGGATATGAACGAATGAACTTACAAGATTTTGTAGCTTTTTATATGGTCGCGCAGGAGAAAAGTATTTCAAGAGCAGCTATTCGGTTGAATTTTGTTCAATCAAACATAACAGCAAAAATAAAACGGCTAGAAGCTGAATATGAAACACAATTATTTTATAGGCATCGAGATGGAGTCACATTAACACCAGCCGGAGAAAAGTTGTTAACATACGCTGAAAAAATGATTCAATTATTAAATGAATCAAAAAGGCAAGTGAAACATACAGCGGAGCCTGGAGGAGTATTGAAAATTGGAGCGATGGAAACAGCAGCAGCTGTTAGATTGCCCACGATTTTAGCTAATTATCATATGCGCTATCCAGAAGTGGAAATTATGTTGCAAACGCACAATACGGAAGAATTAACGAAGAAGGTACTCTTATATGAAATAGAGGGGGCATTTGTAGCTGATTGTATAGCTGATCCAGCTTTAGAAAAGATAGAAGTATTCCAAGAGGAAATGATGTTACTTTCAAAGCGGAATGTTTTGTGGGATAACGGATATTCAGAATCGCAGTCTTTTATCGTTTTTCAATCAGGTTGTTTTTATAGAAAAGTTTTAGAAGAATGGTTACTATCTGAAGGGATTGTTCCAAAAAAAATAATGGAATTAAATTCTTTAGACGGTATTATTGGATGCGTAAAAGCTGGACTTGGGGTGTCTATGTTACCACGTGAAGTAGCAGAGCAATTTGATAGCCATAAAGAACTTATTCATACACCGTTAGTACATGAAAACAGGTTTATTCCGACTTATTTTATTTATCGGAAAGATAGTGTGAGAACAGCAGCGTTAAGCAAGTTTATTGATGACTTGCTTTGTATAAAAACAGCCCGCTGAAAATTCAGTGGGCTGTTTGTTCATGCATCTTTATCTTTCTTCAATTTTCCTTTTTGCTTTGCCATTTCTCGAAGTAAATACTCGATGTGTGCATTGACGCTACGAAACTCATCATTTGCCCATTTTTCGATGACTGCGTGTAATTCAGGATCAATACGTAATGGAAAGCTTTTCTTTTTAGCCATAATTACTTATAGCCCTTAGTATAGGCTTCCTGTATTAATAACTGGTTGCGCACCTTTATCTGAAACGATGGCAACTAATAGGTTGTTTACCATATTCGCTTTACGCTCGTCATCTAATTCAAGTACGCCTTCCTCATCTAACATATGGATTGAATCCTTCGCCATCTTCACAGCACCTTCAACAATCTCTTTTCTAGCAGCTAATACCGCTTTTGCTTGTTGACGTTGTAGCATCGCATGGGCAATTTCTGTTGCATAAGCTAAATGTGTTAAACGAGTTTCTAATACTTCTACGCCTGCGATTTCAAGGCGCGCTTCTAACTCACGCTTTAATTCTTCAGAGATTTCTTCAGTATTCCCGCGTAACGTAATGCAAGTTTCATCTTGGAAATTGTCATAAGGATATTTTGTTGCGACGTGGCGGATTGCTGTTTCACTTTGAATTTCTACAAATCGATCGTAATGTTCAACACCGAACATTGCTTTTGCAGAATCAACTACTTTATATACAATAACAGCTGCAATTTCAATCGGATTTCCCTCAACATCGTTTACTTTTAATTTCTTACTATTAAAGTTTTCAACACGTAATGAGACAGTTTGACGGAATGCGAATGGAATTGTTAAAAATAAACCATTTTGACGAATTGTTCCTAAATAATTACCAAAGAACGTAATAACTTTCGCTTGATTCGGTTGAACAATACCGATACCTGTAGCGAGAATTGCGGCTAATATAATAGTTAGTGCTGCTCCTACGAAAATTTCTTGTGCAAGGAAAAATATACCGATAGCAGCTAAAATCAAAATTCCAATAATACCGAGAAAACCATTTACATAAAATACTTGTTTTTCTTTCATATGATCGCCTCCTGATATAAAAATGATATCACTTTTATATCATTTTAAGCAAGGGGTATGCACCTAATTTTCTGAAATTTATTGATTGATATCTTTTATGTACATTTTAAAGTTAGAAATAAGAATATACGTTCTGTTTTATGGTAAAATAAAGAAGACTTAACCGCCCACTGCAGCAGCTAAGTCCCTTTGAGAGCATCTTGCATCGTGACAAATGATTCAAAGCGGTTTTGCCAGGATTATTTCTTCAATCGCTGACTCAATCTCTTTGTCAGAAGCGTCATAACTTCCCTTTGACTTTGGCTTGTCATGAGCGGAAGTTTGATTCACTTCTTCTTTAGCATGTCCTTTTTCAGTAAAATTCATGCCAGGCATTTTAAATGCGCCCATATTCATGTATTTTCCAAATTTCCACGCTTCAACAATAGGGCAGAAGCGAACAATTCCCTCTGCAACTTTCATTGCACCAATCCATAGAAAAATGTTAGACCAAGTGCACCACGGCTTGCGTACAAGTTTAGTTGCACTACATCCGAAGAGGACAAGCCCAAGTGTAATTCGAATTAGAGCGTTTATTGTCCCGATGTTTTGCTTCATTAGAAAAACACTCCTTTTTATGAAAATTGAAATAGTAAATACTACTTCTCTTATTAGTATCCCGTGTGATTTTTGGGATATGTAATCCAACATTTGACGTTGAAAAAGATGTTGGATTCGGCGTGTGTGTCAGTAGCTTTTTTTGTTATAATGAAAGAATGCATAAAAAGAAGGTGAAATTAAATCCTTCTTTTTGAAAAATATTTAATAGCTATTTTAAAAAATCAAGATAAAAACTAACTGTTATTTTAAACAGAACTATAGATATAACTAGAGAAAAGGAAGGGTGTTTTCATGTACGATATTTCCGGATGGAAACATGTATTTAAGCTTGATCCAAATAAGGAGTTAAGTGATGAATATTTAGAAATGATTTGTGAGTCTGGAACGGATGCTGTTATTGTAGGCGGAAGTGATGGAGTTACAATTGATAACGTATTACACATGCTAGTTAGCATTCGTAGATATGCAGTTCCTTGTGTATTAGAGGTTTCTGATGTAGAAGCAATTACACCAGGATTTGATTTTTATTACATCCCAAGTGTTTTAAATAGCCGAAAAGTAGAATGGGTAACAGGTGTTCATCATGAGGCATTGAAAGAATTTGGGGATATTATGGACTGGGACGAAATTTTTATGGAAGGGTATTGTGTTTTAAATCCCGAAGCGAAAGTAGCCCAGCTTACAGATGCGAAATGTGATTTAACAGAAGATGACGTTATTGCATATGCGCGTTTAGCAGACAAGTTATTACATTTACCGATATTTTATTTAGAATATAGCGGTACGTATGGAGATGTTGAACTTGTTAAAAATGTAAAAGCAGAATTGAAACAAGCCAAGTTATATTATGGCGGTGGTATTTCTAATGCAGAACAGGCGAAAGAAATGGCGCAATATGCTGATACAGTAGTTGTTGGAAATATTATTTATGATGATATAAAATCGGCGTTAAAAACAGTTAAAGCAGTAAAAGGAGAGTAGGTGCAGGCGTATATGAGTATGACAGATAAGTTATTAAACGGTTTAAATCCACAGCAACAAAAAGCAGTACAAACAACGAGTGGACCACTGCTACTAATGGCAGGTGCAGGTAGTGGTAAGACACGCGTGTTAACACACCGTATTGCGTATTTGCTTGGTGAAAAAGGTGTAGCACCATGGAATGTACTAGCTATTACCTTCACAAATAAAGCAGCTCGTGAAATGCGCGAGCGTATTGATAAACTTGTGGGACCAGAAGCAGAAGATATTTGGATTTCGACGTTCCACTCTATGTGTGTACGTATTTTACGACGCGATATCGATCGTATTGGTATTAATCGTAACTTTACAATCTTAGATTCAGGTGATCAGCTAACTGTAGTCAAAAAAATTATGAAAGAGCGCAATATTGATCCGAAGAAATTTGAGCCGCGCTCTATTTTAGCGGGTATTAGTAATGCAAAAAATGAACTGTTATCTGCGGATAAATATGCAAAAAAAATTACAATGGCTGATCCATATGAAAAATTAACGAGCGATGTATACACAGAGTATCAAAAACGTCTTTTGAAAAATAATTCATTAGACTTTGATGATTTAATTATGACGACTATTCAGCTATTTGAACGTGTTCCAGAAGTATTAGAGTTTTATCAGCGTAAGTTCCAATATATTCATGTTGATGAGTATCAAGATACGAACAAAGCGCAATATCTTCTTGTTAAACATTTGGCAGCACGTTTTAAAAATCTTTGCGTTGTAGGTGACTCTGACCAGTCTATTTATCGCTGGCGTGGTGCAGATATTTCTAACATTTTGTCATTTGAAAAAGACTATGAGAATGCACAGGTAATTTTGTTAGAACAAAACTATCGTTCGTCACAAAATATTTTAAATGCAGCGAATGCTGTTATTGAAAAAAATACGAATCGTAAACCGAAGAAATTATGGACAGACAATCAAGTTGGAAGTAAAATCTCGTATTATCGTGCCGCAACTGAAAAGGACGAAGCATATTTTGTTGCGAAAAAAATTCGTGACGATCTTCAAATGGGGAAACGAAAATACACTGATTTTGCAGTGCTATATCGTACGAATGCTCAGTCTCGTATGGTCGAGGAGATTTTCCTTAAATCTAACATTCCGTACAAAATTGTCGGGGGAACTAAGTTCTACGACCGTAAAGAGATTAAAGATATTTTGGCGTACTTACGTTTAATCGGTAATCCAGATGATGAAATTAGTTTTGCACGTATTATTAACATGCCAAAGCGTGGTATTGGTGCGACTTCTATCGATAAAATTATTAATTATGGTGTGCAAAACGGAATTTCATTAACTGCTGTATTTGATGAGATTGAGCATGTTGGAGTAAGTGCAAAAATTACAAAGGCAGTAAAAGAATTCGCAAGTTTATTACACAACTGGGTAAATATGCAAGAGTATTTATCTGTTACAGAATTAGTAGAAGAAGTTATTGAAAAAACAGGCTATCGCGATATGTTGAAAAATGAGCGTTCTTTAGAAGCGGAAGGTCGTTTAGAAAACTTAGACGAATTCTTATCTGTTACGCAAACATTTGAATCTCAAAGTGAAGATAAGAGCCTTGTTGCATTCTTAACAGATTTAGCACTTGTTGCTGATATTGATCGTGTAGATGAAGACCCAACTGCTGGTGAAGAAGTTATTTTAATGACGATGCACTCAGCAAAAGGATTAGAGTTCCCGGTTGTCTTTATTGTTGGTTTAGAGGAAGGGATATTCCCTCATACTCGTTCTCTTATGGAAGAGGATGAAATGCAAGAAGAACGTCGTCTTGCTTATGTAGGTATTACTCGTGCAGAAGAAGAGTTATATTTATCTAATGCGCAAATGCGTACTTTATTTGGTAGAACAAGTATGAACGCTGCGTCTCGCTTCATTACAGAAATCCCGGCAGAACTAGTGGAATCATTAAATGAAACAGCGCCGAAGCGTGAAAATTCGTTTGGTGCAAAAAGCAGAACAGCAAGTAGCAGTAAAATGACAACGACAACCACAACACGCTCTCGTTCAGCTTTCGCGCGTCCAGCAGCGAAGACGACAGGCGGTGAGCAAATTGGCTGGGCAGTAGGTGATAAAGCTTCCCACCAAAAATGGGGAATCGGTACAGTTGTAAGTGTAAAAGGTGAAGGTGATGCAAAAGAATTAGATATTGCGTTCCCAAGCCCGATTGGTGTTAAACGTTTGTTAGCAAAATTTGCACCTGTGACGAAACAATAGAAAGGAATGAGGATATGTCAAAAGAGATAGCAAAAAAACGTATAGAAGAACTACGTGATTTGTTAAATACATTTAACTATCAATATCACGTATTAGACAATCCTTCTGTTTCTGATGCGGAGTATGACCGTAATATGCAGGAGCTTATAAAATTAGAAGCAGAGAATCCAGAGTTTATGAGTGAAGATTCTCCCTCCGTTCGCGTTGGGGGAACTATTCTTGATATATTTGAAAAAGTAACACATAAGTCACCAATGTTAAGTTTAGGGAATGCATTTAACGAAGGAGATTTACGTGATTTCGACAGAAGAGTACGTCAAGGAATTGATGGTGCGAATGTAAGATATATATGTGAATTAAAAATTGACGGGCTTGCCGTTTCGCTTCATTATGAAAAAGGACGCTTCATTCAAGGGGCGACACGTGGTGATGGTGTAACGGGTGAAGATATTACTCAAAATTTAAAAACGATTAAAGCTATCCCACTTCGTTTAAATGAAGAAGTAACGTTAGAAGCACGAGGCGAAGCTTATATGCCGAAGCGTTCATTCGTTAAACTAAATGAAGAAAAAGAGCAAAATGGAGAAGATGTATTTGCGAATCCGCGTAATGCAGCAGCAGGTTCAATACGTCAACTTGATCCGAAAATTGCAGCGAAGCGTAACCTATCTATGTTTGTGTACGGTCTTGCGAATGTAGAAGAAAAAACAATTCCATCGCACAGTGAATCGCTTGATTTCTTAGGTGAACTCGGATTTAAGACAAATCCAAATCGCCGTACATGTGAAACAATCGAAGAGGTTATAGCTTATGTAGAAGAATGGCAAGAAAAACGTCCGCATCTTGATTATGAGATTGATGGAATCGTTATAAAAGTAGATGATGTTGCTCTTCAAGAAAGTCTAGGAACTACAGCGAAGAGTCCAAGATGGGCGATTGCTTATAAATTCCCAGCTGAAGAAGTTGTAACGAGACTAACAGGCATTGAATTAAGTGTTGGCCGAACAGGGGTTGTAACGCCGACTGCAGAGCTAGAGCCAGTGAGAGTTGCTGGTACGATTGTTCGCCGTGCTTCTTTACATAACGAAGATTTGATTCGTGAAAAAGACATTCGAATTGGTGACTACGTTGTTGTGAAGAAGGCTGGAGATATTATTCCTGAAGTTGTGAACGTTATTTTTGATAAGCGTACTGGTGAAGAAGAAGAATACCGTATGCCAACGCATTGTCCAGCATGTGAGAGTGAACTTGTTCGTTTAGAAGAAGAAGTAGCACTTCGATGTATAAATCCGACTTGTCCGGCTCAAATTCGAGAGGGATTAATCCATTTCGTTTCAAGAAATGCGATGAATATTGATGGACTTGGAGAACGTGTCATTACACAACTCTTTGATGCAGATTATATTCGTACATTTGCTGATTTATATGCATTGACGAAAGAGCAATTATTACAGTTAGAACGTTTTGGTGAAAAATCAGCAACAAACTTAATACAAGCAATTGAAAATTCTAAAGAAAACTCGTTAGAGCGATTATTATTTGGTCTTGGAATTCGCCACGTTGGAGCGAAAGCAGCACGTACATTTGCAGAGCACTTTGAAACGATGGATGAGCTTGTAAAAGCAACAGAAGAAGAACTAAAAGCAATTAATGAAATTGGCGAAAAAATGGCTCAATCTGTTGTGACATATTTTGATAATGAAGATGTATTAGAATTATTACAGCAGTTTAAAGAGTATGGCGTGAATATGACATACAAAGGTATAAAAATTGCAGATTTACAAAATGTTGAATCTTACTTCGCAGGAAAAACGGTTGTTTTAACAGGTAAGCTAGAAGTTATGGGACGAAGTGAAGCGAAGAAGAAGATTGAGGCATTAGGTGGAAAAGTAACAGGAAGTGTTAGTAAGAGTACGGATTTGGTTGTTGCAGGTGAAGCAGCTGGTTCGAAATTAGCACAAGCGGAGAAACATAATGTTGAGGTTTGGAATGAAGAGAGGTTCTTACAAGAGCTAAATAAGTAAGAGGTGCAAACTTACCATGAAAAAAATAGCATTAGCGATATTAAGCCTGGGCCTACTTGTAAGTGGGTGTAGTGCAGGTGCCGACAAAGATGAAAAAGTGGCTGAGAAATCGGGGAAAGCAAAAGAACAATCAGTTGTTCCAAAATACGCTATTTCGGATGAATATTATAAGACGACTATTCCATTTGATGGTGGAAATGCACGTGGTTTAGTGGTGCAAGGGCTAAATAGTCGTCTTGATATAGATGAATTTGAAACAGGATTAATGCGAATTGCAAAAGAATCATTTAATACGAAAGATAATTTTTTAAAAGGCGGAAGTGCTCTAGATACTCAAGTGATACAGATGCTTGTTAAAAGAAAACGTACAGATGCTGAACAAAAGGAACTAGAGGACAAATTAAAAAAAGATGCAGTTAAATTTCCTAATATAGGATTAAACCCTGCGTTAGGAACGGGATCCGAATCACTAGAAGTGAAAAATAAAAAAAATCCAATATATATTTCAAATATTTTAGAGCATGATTATTATGTGAAAAAAGGCGATAACAGCGAGGAACGTGTTGGTATGGTAGTTGGATTAGCAATGAATTCTGTTCAATATTTTAACGAAGAGCATGGTTATCCACGTGAAGCTGCAATCCCGGATGAAAAGATGTTAGCTGAAGGGAAAAAAATGGCGCAAGAAATTTTGAAAGTTATACATCAAAAACAACCTGATACAAAAAATATTCCGATAACATTTGCGATTTATCGCCAATCTCCAAAGTCTTCGCTCGTACCAGGTAACTTTGTTTCTTATGCAAATGTAGAAAAAGGTAGTGAAACGGTTGAAGATTGGAAACAAATTAATGAGAAATACTATTTGTTCCCATCAGAGCAAGCGAAAACAGATAATAAACGTGAAGATCTTGCAAGAGTATCCAACTTTAAGGCAAAACTAAGCGATTATTTCCAAGGCGACTATACAGCTGTTATTGGTACTGGTATGTATAGAGATGATGAATTAAGAGAAATGAAGCTTGATATTCCTGTCCAGTTTAATGGAAAAGCTGAAATAATTGGTTTTACACAATATGTGGCAGGGCTTGTTATGGAATACTTCCCGAATTATATGAAAGTACAAGTAACGATTAAATCTGTAGAACGCCCAGAAGCTATTATTATACGTGAAGCAAAACAAGATGAACCACTTGTGAAAATTTTAGATTAAATATGAAGGCTGTTCCTCTATGGAACAGCTTTTTTTCTTATGTAATTTTGTTATAATTTAAAATGTTGTAAATAATAGGGGTAAGGGGTAAAGTTCATGGAAGAATTAAGTTTTCAAGTCATTATTTTATTAATTGCATTCGGTTTTTTAGCAGCTTTTATTGATTCCGTTGTTGGAGGAGGAGGGTTAATTTCGCTTCCTGCGCTTATGTTTGTTGGCTTATCGCCAGCTTCGGCAATTGCAACGAATAAATTAGCAGCAACAATGGGGACGTTTACGAGTGCGATGTATTTCATTCGATCAGGAAAAGTTGATTTTAAAATTGTAGGAAAGTTAATCCCGTTAACTATTGTTGGAGCTGTTGCAGGTGCTTTAGTAGTAAAATTTATTCCATCGGATATTTTACGCCCATTAGTACTTGTAATGTTGGTATTTATTGCTATTTATATTATTGCAAAAAAGAATTGGGGAAGTGTGTCTACCTATAAGAAGATGACGCAAAGAAAAACATTAATATTTTTCTTTGTTATTTTAATGATAGGATTTTATGATGGATTTTTTGGACCAGGGACAGGGTCATTTTTAATTTTTGCATTTTTATTAATTGGTTTGGATTTTATTCAAGCGGCAGCATCTGGAAAACTTTTGAACTTTGTTAGTAATATTGTATCTTTAATTACTTTTTTATTTTTAGATATAATTCATTTTGAATACGGTATTATCATGGGATTATCAATGATCTTAGGTGCTTATTTGGGATCGAAGTTTGCGGTTCAAAAAGGCGTTGGATATGTAAGGACTTTATTTTTATTAGTTACTATATTATTGATCGGGAAAAATGTTTTGGAATATACTCATATTTTGTAGATTCATACGCATGTATGAATCTCTTTTTTTATTATATTTTAAAAATTTATTAATTTTTAAAATATAAGTCTAGGAATATTTGAATAAATCTAAATTATCGTGTAGAATAATGTTGTAAAATGTAAACGTTTTTCTAAGGGGAGGCTAAAAAAATGGTAGTAGCATACAAACATGAGCCATTTACAGATTTTTCAGTGGAGGCTAACAAATTAGCGTTTGAAGAAGGTTTAAAGAAAGTAGAATCTTATCTTGGACAAGACTATCCATTAATTATTGGGGGAGAAAAAATCACTACAGAAGACAAAATTGTTTCTGTAAACCCTGCAAATAAAGAGGAACTTGTTGGTCGTGTTTCAAAAGCAAGCCGTGAGTTAGCTGAAAAAGCAATGCAAGTAGCGGATGAAACATTCCAAACTTGGAGAAAATCAAAGCCAGAAATGCGTGCAGACATTTTATTCCGTGCTGCAGCAATCGTTCGTCGCAGAAAACATGAATTCTCTGCTATTCTTGTAAAAGAAGCAGGTAAGCCATGGAATGAGGCAGATGCTGATACAGCAGAAGCAATCGACTTTATGGAATATTATGGTCGTCAAATGTTAAAATTAAAAGACGGTATTCCAGTAGAAAGCCGTCCAATTGAATATAATCGTTTCTCTTACATTCCATTAGGAGTAGGTGTTATCATTTCTCCTTGGAACTTCCCATTCGCAATTATGGCAGGTATGACAACAGCTGCTTTAGTTTCTGGTAACACAGTATTACTAAAACCAGCTAGTACAACTCCTGTAGTAGCAGCGAAATTTATGGAAGTATTAGAAGAAGCTGGCTTACCAGCTGGCGTAGTAAACTTCGTTCCAGGTAATGGTTCTGAAGTTGGTGACTACTTAGTAGATCATCCTCGTACACGTTTCGTAAGCTTCACGGGATCTCGTGATGTAGGTATCCGTATCTATGAGCGTGCAGCGAAAGTAAACCCAGGCCAAATTTGGTTAAAACGCGTTATCGCTGAAATGGGCGGTAAAGATACAATCGTTGTTGATAAAGAAGCAGATCTTGAATTAGCAGCTAAGTCTATCGTTGCATCAGCATTCGGATTCTCAGGACAAAAATGTTCTGCATGTTCTCGTGCAGTAATCCACGAAGATGTATACGATCACGTATTAAATCGTGCTGTTGAATTAACAAAAGAATTAACAGTTGCTAACCCAGCAGTATTAGGTACAAACATGGGTCCTGTTAATGACCAAGCTGCATTCGATAAAGTAATGAGCTATGTTGCAATTGGTAAAGAAGAAGGTAGAATCTTAGCAGGTGGAGAAGGAGACGATTCTAAAGGCTGGTTCATCCAACCAACAATCGTTGCTGATGTTGCAGAAGATGCTCGCTTAATGAAAGAAGAAATCTTCGGACCAGTAGTAGCATTCTGTAAAGCAAAAGACTTCGATCATGCACTTGCAATTGCAAACAATACGGAATACGGTTTAACAGGTGCTGTTATTACTAACAACCGTGACCATATTGAAAAAGCACGTGAAGACTTCCACGTTGGTAACTTATACTTCAACCGTGGATGTACTGGTGCAATCGTAGGTTACCAACCATTCGGTGGCTTTAACATGTCTGGTACAGACTCTAAAGCTGGTGGACCTGATTACTTAGCACTTCACATGCAAGCAAAAACTACTTCTGAAACTTTATAAGAAATAGTAGAGGAGCTCTTCACAAAGTGTGAAGAGCTCCTTTTAAAATTGAAACCCCATATATTACCGTCGTTCGAAGAGAATGAGCTAAAACCTATTAATACCGGGATAAACATGTAAACAGAAATAAAATAATGAGAAAAGTTGACGTATTAGTCATATTTTTTAGTATTCATTTTGAGAATTTCCTGTATAATACAATTTGAAAGAAAATCTATGGTTCGACAAGGAACACTCCTTTCGGTTTTGCTCACTGAAAGGAGTGTTTTTTTATGTAGCTAAAAATTCTTTCGTGCTTATTACATTTGCATATACGCCATTTAAACTAGCTAAAATTGTATTGTGAATATAAACAGCTGGTATAGTAGCGTTCTTAAAAGAAAGGTCTTTTGTAGCACAAGCATCGTGTATAACGGTACATTGAAAACCAAAATCAAATGCAGCCCTTACTGTAGCATCAATACACATATGAGTCATCATCCCGCATACGACGACATGTTCAATGTCTAAACGCTGTAATTGCTCTAGAAGATTAGTTTCTCGGAAGCTATTTGGATAATGTTTGACTATAACTGTTTCTTCTCTAAGTGGACGTACGCTTTCGTGAATATGTACACCTTCTGTATTAGGTAGGAAAAAAGTAGCGTCATCTTTTATAGCTACGTGTTGGATATGAAAAATAGGTTCGCTGTTTGTTCTAAAGTGTTGTAATAACTGATTAGCATATTCGCTTGCTTCTACTGGATTACGCAATTCCATCTTTCCATTTGGAAAATAATCGTTTTGAATATCGACGAGTAAAAGAGCTGTTTTCATATATTTATCTGCCTCCGAGTTTCATATTCAAATAAATTTATTCAATTCGTAGAGAGGATTCTCCTGTTTAAAAATATGAGGAAGAAGAATTTTAAATAACCTTGAAAGTTACTATTTTCTCATGAATTTTCATCTAAAAATTTTAATAAAGGAATAATTAATATTTTTCTAAAAAATGTATTGACTCTTATTATTCTGAGTTCTATAATGAGAATTAATTAAATGACAATTAAATCGATACATTCTTATCCAGAGAGGTGGAGGGACTGGCCCTACGATACCTCAGCAACGGGTTTTTTAATACCGTGCTAACTCCAGCAAGCCATATAAAGGCTTGGAAGATGAGAAGATGTGAACGAGTACATATAAGTGCTCTCCTTCTTATCTTTATGGTTGATAAGAAGGAGAGCACTTTTTATTTTACCTCGAAAGCTCTACTTCAAGTTTTTACAGCATATAGGAGGGGAAAAAATGATTTCTTTTAACAATGTAAGTAAAGTGTATGAATCAGCTGGGCGATCTGTTCATGCGGTGGAGGATGTAACATTATCAGTTGAGAAAGGCGAAATTTTTGGCATTATCGGTTTTAGTGGCGCTGGAAAGAGTACATTATTACGCTTAGTAAATATGTTAGAGAGACCAACGTCAGGAACGATTGCAATAGATGATAAAGATATTACATCATTATCGACGAAAGAATTGCGCAAACTAAGACAAAGAATCGGAATGATTTTTCAAAGCTTTAATTTATTTAATTCAAGAACAGTGTTTGGGAATATTGCTTATCCATTAAAGTTAGCGAAATTGCCAAAGAACGAGATAAAGGAACGAGTGAATGAACTGCTGAAGTTTGTAGGGTTAGAAGATAAAGCAAACTATTATCCAGAACAGCTATCAGGGGGACAAAAACAACGTGTTGGTATTGCTAGAGCACTTGCGACATCGCCAGATATTCTTATATGTGATGAGGCAACATCAGCCTTAGATCCAGAAACGACGACAGAAATTCTAAACTTATTAAAGAAAGTAAATCGAGAATACAATTTAACAATCCTTCTTATTACACATGAAATGCATGTTGTGAAAGAAATTTGTCACCGTGTAGCTGTAATGGAGAAGGGAAAAGTTATTGAAGAAGGAAAACTGTTCGATGTTTTCACGCAACCAAAAACAAA
Organism: Bacillus sp. C-3-6; assembly: GCF_054509685.1. Classification (NCBI taxonomy): domain Bacteria; kingdom Bacillati; phylum Bacillota; class Bacilli; order Caryophanales; family Bacillaceae; genus Bacillus; species Bacillus sp. C-3-6. The sequence continues at coordinate 334,600 of NZ_CM137247.1, forward strand.
GACGACTCAAAACTTTGTACGTTCTGTTATTAATGATCATTTACCAGAAAGTGTTCTAGCGAAAATTCAAAATGGTGGTCAAATTTATCGTCTAACATTTACTGGTGAGGAGACAGGACAGCCGGTACTATCATATATCGCAAAAAACTATAACGTCGATGTAAATGTACTGTACGGAAATATTATTGAACTTCAAAATGTGCTATTTGGAAATCTGCTTGTAGAATTGCAAGGTGAGCAGAGGGAAATTCAAAAAGCATTACAACATCTAAGACTGCAAGTGCAGCTGAAGGAGGTAGAAGCTCATGCGAGTTGATTGGAGTATATTTTGGCCGCGCATACTAGATGCGACGGGGGATACCCTCTTAATGGTAATTGTAACCCTTATATTCGCTACAATTCTGGGTATACCTCTAGGTTTACTTTTATATGTAACGAGAAAAGGGAACTTTTTAGAAAATAAATGGGTCTTTTCTATTCTTAACATCATAATTAATACAATTCGTCCGGTACCATTCATTATCTTTTTAGTAGCTTTAAGTCCACTAACGAGAAGCGTTATTGGAACGACGATTGGAACAGCAGCAGCAATTTTCCCGATGACGTTAGTCGCATCAATTGGTATTGCTAGAATGGTTGAAACAAATCTTGTTTCCGTTCCGAAAGGAGTAATTGAAGCAGCGCAAGCAATGGGCGCCTCGCCAATTAGAATTGTTTTTGAAATCCTTGTACCAGAAGCGTTAGCACCATTAATCTTAGGTGTCACATTTATGACAGTTGGTTTAATTGAATTTTCTGCAGTTGCTGGGCTTGTCGGTGGTGGCGGTCTTGGTGACTTGGCAATGACATATGGTTATCAACGTTTTGATACATCAGTTATGTTTGTAACGGTTGTTTTACTTATTATTCTCGTACAGATAGCTCAAAATTTAGGAAACTACTTTGCGAAAGTCTTGTTACGTAGATCATAAAAAGGAAGAGAGGAAAAGAAAATGAAGAAAATTTTAGCATTTGCATTATCAGCAATTGTAGGCGTCTCAGCATTAAGTGGCTGCTCAAGTGGAGACACGGGTGCAGGAGCGAAAGAAAAAGTAGTTCGCGTCGGTGTAACTGGAACGGATGGAGACGCTTGGGAAATTTTGAAGAAAAAAGCTGAAAAAGAAGGGATTAAGATTAAACTGGTGGAGTTCTCTGATTATACAACTCCAAATAAAGCTTTAGCTGATGGAGATATTGAATTAAACTCATTTCAGCATATTGCTTTCTTAGAGCAATTTAAAAAAGAGCATAAGTTAGATATTACAGCTGTTGGTACAACACAAATTGCGCCAATGGGTTTATACTCTGAAAAATATAAGAAGGCAAATGAAATTCCAGATGGTTCAGAAATTGCAATTCCAAACGATCCAACGAACCAAGCACGTGCATTAAAACTTCTTGATGCAGCTGGAGTATTAAAGCTTAAAAAAGATTTTGGCTTATTTGGAGATCCAAGCGGCATTGCTGAAAATCCGAAGAAGTTAAAAATCACGCCGGTTATCGCACAGCAAACACCTCGTGTGTTAAAAGATGTAGCGGCATCAGTTATTAATAACGGTGTTGCTGGTCAAGCTGGATTAGATCCAGCGAAGGATCCTATTTTCTTAGAAGATCCAAAGAATGAAAATGCGAAGCCATATATTAATATTTTTGCAGCTCGTACGAAAGATAAAGATGATCCAACACTGAAAAAAGTAATTGAATTATACCATTCAAAAGAAGTAACAGATGCAATTAAAAAAGAAACAAATGATGGTTCAATTTCAGTTGATCTTTCACTAGAGGAGCTTGAAAAAATCGTAAAATAATGATTGAGTTTAATGGACTAACAGAAGGAACCCCTCCGCTGTTAGTTCGTTCAACATATAAACTTAACAAACGAACCCTAATTCTGTACCTTCCAATTTTGTATAACGTAGAATCCAATGTTTGTTAAGTAGAGTAATGGACCAGGAGTTTTCCTGGTCTTTTTTTATGAATGAAAGTAGCTAGCGAACAGTAAGGTAATCCAAATTATAATGGGATAAGAAAATAAGCTGAAAAGGAGTGTAATTACGAATTGCTTTTGATGAATTAAGTGTTTTTTTGATAAAAAAAAGAAAATAGAAAAGAGAGTAATGAAAAATGCTGATATTACGCCGGGGTTATAGGAGCGATAAATGAAAAACAAAATAATATGTTGAACAGAGTTAAAGAAGATGGCCCCTTGTATAAAAATAATCCAGCATATAGAAGACAAGAAGTTAAGTTGATATAGAAAGACGATAAGTAATACAAAGATTGTTAATACGGAAATGGCAATGAAAAATTGTTGGCTAGTTATAAGACGGATTGAAAATTGATTAGCAAGATATTGTGGCATTTGGAAAGCTTCTTCAAGGTTATGAATGAAAAATAATAAGGGAATGATCCAGAGTATAGTAGTGGAATGCTTTTTCATCAACTTACATCACTCCAATAAAGTATAGAAAGCCTAAAAAAGGCCCTTTATACAGAGATAGTTATTCAATTATGATATTTTTTAAATTAACTTCATGATGATCTCGTTCTTTCGGATAAGCAGCTAGCTCCTCTTGCAAAATATTTAATATTTGCTTAGCTGATTGCTGGATTGGATTAGGTAGCTCTTCTAATATATGCATCCCGACTTTTACTTTTGTACGAATTACCCTTCGTAGTAGTTCCTCATGCATGCACTACACCTCCAAACCGAATGTTTAGTATATCTTCTTCAAATTTTGCCCCTTGAATAGAAAGGTGTGTTAACGTTTTTGGCAATGTAATATTTCGTTTCACAGAGCCAGCTCGAATAATTAGCTCATCACCTTTTTGATTTAATGAAAGTTCACTTTTGTTTGAGAAGGGAATAGAAAGAATGAAAATATAATCCTCGCCATCTTTTCTTACATATTGTGTGCGGCCGTTAAATTTCACTTCAGTAGGACAATGATCAGTTTTAAATAAAGCATCGCCTACACGCTCTAACATAGGTAAACCAACAACTTCTTGTTCAAACATTGGAGCTTCGTAAATAGGAAGTGGATCAAAACTATTTTGAATTAATGTTTTATATTTCTTTTGTGTATCTTTCCATGCTTGAAAATAAGGATCGGTGACGGTGTTAGGGATGACGCGATTAATCATAATGGCATCTACGTTATAATCGTATAAATTTAAATAAGTAAAGCTACGCTGAGCTTCTTTAATGACCATTTTTTCAGGATTTACAACGATGCGGATACTTGTTACTTCTCGGTTTGATAAAATATCTCTCATTTCTCCGAGCTGTTCAAGTGTATTTGTTAATTCGTCCATAATATCGTCGGTTGGAAGAGGGACACCAAGGAGTGGTTGAGCTACAGGACGAACGACTTTTAAAACTTTTCTTTTAATAGGAAACAATTTTTCCATCCACCAGCCGAGCATGTCTGGAAAACTTAGCATTGCTAATGTTTCTCCTGTTGGAGCGCAATCAATGATGATAACATCATATGTGTTTTGTTTATAATAATCGAGTACGCGAAGTAAGCTAATTAAATCTTCCATACCAGGAAACATCGTTAATTCTTCTGTTGTAATATCATCAGCTGCTTTGGAAGTGAATAGTAAGGTAATGTATTTCTGTAACTTTCCCCAACCTTTTTCCATTTCATAAATCGTATTAATTTCTTGTGCCCATAAATTTTCACGGATTTCTAATGGCTCAGAAGATAACATTATACCAAATGAATCTCCTAAACTATGAGCAGGATCTGTACTCATTACTAAAGTTTTTAATCCTTGCTTCGCACTTTGAAGTGCTGTTGCTGCTGAAATGCTAGTTTTTCCTACGCCGCCTTTACCTGTATACAAGATAATTCTCATCATTCATATCCCCTTTGTTTCGAATGTCGAATATTACGAGTGTCGAAGTAAATGGTTGAATAAAAACCCAGATAGGGTTTTATTCAATCGGAATGTTTTTCATTTTAGGTGTAGAAACCTTTTCTTCTGTTTTTTGCTGTGAGGTAGCAATGTGATTCATAATCTTTTGGAAGATTTGTAGTAAGAATGCTTTTTCTTCTTCTGACAATGCTTCTGTCACTAAGCTAAAGTAATGGGCTGCATTTTGTTTTACTTCTTGAACGAGCATTACGCCGGTTTCTGTTAACCGAATTAATACAATACGTCGGTCGTTTTCATCACGGTAGCGTTCAATATATCCCTTTTTTACAAGGCGATTTACAACGCCCGTCGTTGTACTCATCGGTATATCAAGAAGATCAGCAATTTTTGTCATTGTAATCTCTGTATTTCGTTCCATCCAAAGTAAACAAAATACTTCTGTTTTGGAAAGTGTTAAATCAAGGCTTACCCATTCTTCAGGATAGAAAAGTTTCTTGGCGTTATCTAGCAGTAAGTCTAAAAAATGTTCATATTGCAACAATTAATTCCACTCCCGTATATTTCGAGGTTCGTAATATTTATTTTTATTTTATGCAGAATAGAAATAAATGTCAATCATTTTAATTGTTTTTTCAGATTAGGCAGAAAACTTTCTTTAAAATAGTATTCTTTTATGATAGATTTATAAATATAAAACTAGAATTTACATAAAAATCCATCATGGTAAATATACTTATCTATAATGGGTATACAGCTAACGAGGGGGAGAACGATGAGAAGACGTAATACGCAAGCGTTCACGTTTTTAGCATGGACTTCATTTGTTTGTGCGCTTTCAGGTATGCTAATTGGGATTTATACGTTAGATGAAACGCTTAGTGTAAAAGGATACTATTTAATTGGAACATTATTTTTAACGATGTCTTGTTTTGTATTACAAAAAACAATTCGTGATAATGAAGAAGATAACGAGAGATTTCCGAAAAATAAACCGTTAGATAAAGAGTAAATTGTAAAGAAAGGCATTTGCCTTTCTTTTTTTATGTAAAAATGGCGTAAGTACTCTGTGTTGACTTGCTTGAAGTACTGAAAATTTGGTATCATCAATAGTATTGTAGATTGAACGATATATTATGGAGGTGGCCTAGCCGTGTCAAGAATTTCCGTTGAGAATGTAAAGCACGTAGCACATTTAGCACGTCTTGCAATTACTGATCAAGAAGCAGAAAAATTTCAAAAACAACTAGATGCAATTGTTACATTTGCAGAACAGTTGAATGAATTAGATACAACAGATGTAAAACCAACAACTCATGTATTAACTATGAAAAATGTTATGCGTGAAGATGTACCAGAAAAAGGTTTACCAGTCGAAGAAGTATTAAAAAATGCACCGGATCACAAAGATAATCAAATCCGTGTTCCAGCAGTATTAGAATAGAGGAGGGGAATTTCGATGTCATTATTTGATCATTCAGTATCCGAGTTACATAAGAAGTTAAACAGCAAAGAAATTTCCGTTACGGATTTAGTAGAAGAATCTTACAAACGTATTGCGGATGTTGAAGATAACGTAAAAGCTTTTCTTACATTAGATGAAGAAAATGCACGCGCAAAAGCGAAAGAATTAGATGCAAAAATTGGCGCTGAAGATAATGGTTTATTATTCGGTATGCCAATTGGTGTAAAAGATAACATTGTAACTAACGGTCTTCGTACAACTTGTGCGAGCAAAATGTTAGCAAACTTCGATCCAATTTATGATGCGACAGTTGTGCAAAAGCTAAAAGCTGCTGACACAATTACAATCGGTAAATTAAACATGGACGAGTTCGCAATGGGTTCTTCAAATGAAAACTCAGGATTCTACGCTACGAAAAACCCATGGAACTTAGATTACGTTCCAGGCGGATCTAGTGGTGGTTCTGCAGCAGCTGTAGCAGCAGGAGAAGTACTATTCTCTCTAGGTTCTGATACGGGTGGTTCTATCCGTCAGCCAGCTGCATATTGCGGTGTTGTAGGTTTAAAACCAACTTACGGACGCGTATCTCGTTACGGATTAGTAGCATTCGCATCTTCACTTGACCAAATCGGACCGATTACACGTACAGTAGAAGACAATGCATACTTATTACAAGCTATTTCAGGTATTGACCGCATGGATGCAACTTCTGCAAACGTTGAAGTTGGAAACTATTTAGCTGGTTTAACAGGCGATGTTAAAGGTTTACGCATTGCTGTACCGAAAGAATACTTAGGCGAAGGTGTTGGCGAAGAAGCTCGTGAGTCAGTACTAGCTGCTTTAAAAGTATTAGAAGGTATGGGCGCAACTTGGGAGGAAGTATCGCTTCCACACTCTAAATACGCTCTAGCAACGTATTACTTACTATCTTCTTCTGAAGCATCTGCGAACCTTTCACGCTTTGATGGCGTGCGTTACGGTGTTCGTTCTGATAATGTAAATAACTTATTAGATCTTTACAAAAACACACGTAGTGAAGGTTTCGGTGATGAAGTTAAACGTCGTATTATGCTTGGTACATTTGCGCTTAGCTCTGGTTACTATGATGCATATTACAAGAAAGCACAACAAGTACGTACATTAATTAAAAACGACTTTGAAAATGTATTTGCTAACTATGATGTTATTATTGGACCAACAACGCCAACTCCGGCATTTAAAGTGGGCGAAAAAGTTGATGATCCAATGACAATGTATGCAAATGACATTTTAACAATCCCAGTAAACTTAGCGGGTGTTCCAGCGATTTCTGTTCCATGTGGATTCGGTGCTAACAACATGCCACTTGGTCTACAAATCATTGGTAAACACTTCGATGAAGCGACAATTTACCGCGTTGCACATGCGTTTGAGCAAGCAACAGACTATCATACAAAAAAAGCAAGTCTGTAAGGAGGCGAGCATAGATGAATTTAGAAACAATTATTGGTTTAGAGGTTCACGTTGAGTTAAAAACAAATTCGAAAATTTTCTCTGCGAGTCCAACAGAATTCGGAGCGGAGCCAAATACACAAACAAGTGTAATTGACTTAGGATACCCAGGGGTACTTCCTACTTTAAATAAAGAAGCAGTTAACTTTGCAATGAAAGCTGCAATGGCATTAAACTGTGAAATCGCAACGGAAACGAAGTTTGACCGTAAAAACTATTTCTATCCAGATAACCCGAAAGCTTACCAAATCTCTCAATTTGATAAGCCAATTGGTGAAAATGGTTGGATTGAAATCGAAGTAGACGGTAAAAAGAAACGTATCGGTATTACACGTCTTCATTTAGAAGAAGATGCTGGTAAATCAACGCATACAGCTGATGGTTCATTAGTAGACTACAACCGTCAAGGTATGCCTTTAATCGAGATCGTATCTGAGCCAGATATGCGTACACCAGAAGAAGCATATGCATACTTAGAGAAGTTAAAATCAATCATTCAATACACTGGTGTATCTGATTGTAAGATGGAAGAAGGTTCCTTACGTTGTGATGCGAACATTTCTCTTCGTCCAGTTGGACAAGAGAAGTTCGGTACAAAAGCGGAACTGAAAAACTTAAACTCATTCACTTACGTACAAAAAGGTCTTGAACACGAGCAAGTGCGCCAAGAAAAAGAGCTGTTATCTGGTGGTATCATCCAACAAGAAACACGTCGTTATGATGAAGCAACGAAGAAAACAATCTTAATGCGTGTGAAAGAAGGATCTGACGATTACCGTTACTTCCCGGAGCCAGACTTAGTTGAACTTTACATCGATGATGAGTGGAAAGAAGCAGTTCGAGCTTCTATTCCAGAACTTCCAGATGCACGTAAAGCTCGCTACGTTGCAGAACTAGGCTTACCAGCTTATGATGCACACGTGTTAACATTAACGAAAGAGATGTCTGATTTCTTTGAAGCAACTGTTGCAGACGGTGCTGATGCGAAATTAACATCGAACTGGTTAATGGGTGAAGTACTTGCATACTTAAACAAACAACAAAAAGAATTAAAAGACGTTGCATTAACGCCTGCTGGTTTATCTAAAATGGTTCAATTAATTGAAAAAGGTACAATTTCTTCTAAAATCGCGAAGAAAGTATTTAACGAATTAATTGAAAAAGGTGGAGACCCAGAAGAAATCGTTAAAGCGAAAGGTCTTGTTCAAATTTCTGACGAGGGTACACTTCGTAAAGTTGTAACGGAAATTCTTGATAATAATGAGCAATCTATCGAAGACTTTAAAAACGGTAAAGACCGTGCAATTGGCTTCTTAGTTGGTCAAATTATGAAAGCTACAAAAGGACAAGCAAATCCACCACTTGTTAACAAAATCTTACTTGAAGAGATTAATAAGCGATAATAGTAGTGACTTTTAAAGATTAAGCAGAAAAACACCCGTACATGGGTGTTTTTCTAGGTTAATCAAACGTTTGTTTAAATGAGACAAAATCGTTTAAACAAACGTTTGATTAACTGTCAAAAGTGGAAAAATGTTTGTATAGCAACTATGGTATGATAGTTGCAAAAAGGTGGGAATAATGATAAATCTAAACATAGAGGTTTTTTTCATCTCATGAAATAATAGATAGTTATTATTCGTTATATGTAAATTTTTATGGAAGAATGGATAGAAATAAAGTGAAACTTTAATTAGTAGGAGGTTCATCCAACACTGATTATTAGCCCTCACCAATCGGGCATTTACTGCCCGCAAATAGCGGGATAAATTTTGAAGTCAAATAAAAAACCATTGAAATGAATATTTACTTTTGATGGACTACACGAATCGGGTTCTTACTGCCTGTTTGAGCGGGATAAAAGAAGGATAGCAAGATGAGAGGAGGTAGGCATGGGAATACTGAATAGAAGTTCAGTATGTTCTTTGTCGATACATAAAGAAATTTCCTGTGCTAATAAATGATGAAGCGAGCAAGAATTATTTATAATCCTACTTCTGGGCGTGAGCTATTTAAGAAGAGCTTACCAGAAGTATTACAAAAATTAGAACAAGCTGGCTATGAGACATCTTGTCATGCGACAACGGGTCCTGGAGACGCTACTGTGGCGGCGAGGCAAGCTGCGGATCGTAAGTTTGATGTTGTTATTGCGGCTGGTGGCGACGGTACATTAAATGAAGTAGTAAACGGTTTAGTTGGGCATGAATTCCGTCCGAAATTTGGAATTATTCCAGTTGGAACGACAAATGACTTTGCACGTGCAATTGGTGTACCTCGTTCTATTGAAGAGGCAGCAGATATTATTTGCGAAGGAAAAACAGTGCCATTAGACCTTGGTAGAGCGAACGATACATATTTTATTAACATCGCTGGTGGCGGTCGTATTACAGAATTAACATACGAAGTACCGAGTAAGTTAAAGACAGTATTAGGACAACTTGCTTATTACCTAAAAGGTATCGAGATGTTACCATCATTGCATCCGACATATGTTGAAATTGAGTATGATGGAAAGTTACTACAAGAAGAAATTACGATGTTTTTAATTACGAATACTCGTTCAGTAGGTGGATTTGAAAAGGTAGCACCGTATGCATCTATTAACGATGGGTTATTTGACCTATTAGTACTGAAAAAAGGTTCTATCGCTGATTTAATTAAAGCAGCAACACAAGCACAACGTGGTGAACATATTAATAATCCAAAAGTGTTATATACACAAGCGAACCGAATTAAAGTACATTCACCAGATAAATTAATGATTAATTTAGATGGTGAGTATGGTGGAGATGCACCGATGGAATTCGAAAATATATATCATTGTTTAGAACTATTTGTTCCTGAACATCAAGAGGATGCCCTGTAAAGGCATCCTTTTTTACTTTGTTAAAATGAATTGTAAATTGGGAGTTAGTTTGATTTTTATGGTATTTTTACAATTCTTTTATTTTACATCCATACTTTATTGATACACTGGAAGAGATAAGAAATGAGAGGTAGGGTGCTATGGAGAAGGTAAAGGCGATATTATTTGATAAAGATGGGACATTAATGGATTTTCATTCAATATGGATAAAAGTAGCTGAAGAGCTTGTAGCTGAATGTATAAGTTTATACCATTTACCAAGTACAATAGGGCAGACCTTATTAGAAGAGATTGGTGTAGAGGGAGCATTTGTTAATCCGAGGAGTGCAATAGCTGCTGGAACAAGCCTTGATGTAGCGAAGGGGCTTTGTAATTATATTGAGTCTGCTAGAGAAGAAGAGATGCATCAGTGGGTAAGTGAGAAGTTATTTTCCCTTATGTATGAGCATCGTTCGCATATGAAAATGACAGCGGATTTACCGAAAGTGTTACAGGCATTAAAAGATAAAGGATTTATATTAGGGGTAGTCACGGCGGATGATTTCGCACCAACAGAATTATTTTTAAAACAATATAAGTTGGAGAACTTTTTTGGTTATATTATAGCCTCGGATACATTCCCTGCGCAAAAACCAGATAAAAAGATTATAGAAGTGTTTTGTGAGAAATTTAATTTAGAATCATGTGAGGTTGCGGTTGTTGGAGATACGCCAACTGATTTACATTTAGCTAAAAATGGCGATTGCTATGCAATTGGGGTGCTATCTGGTACGGGAGACCGTCCAACATTAGAACCACTTGCTGATTTAGTGTTAGATTCTGTTGGAGAGTTTATTTCTCAATCGGGTGAGTTTTTCTGGGAGAAAGAAAAGTCTAATGTGTAAGGAAAATAAGTCTATAAAGACTCTTAATGAGTCTTTATAGACTTATTTTTTATACCTGGATACAAAGAATATAGGATAAATGCTAGAAAAGAAAGTTGGCATATATTTTGCAATAAGAAGAGAAAACAATGTAAAGAAAAGGATGGGGTACGCAATGAACACAAAAAAATTTGCTAAAGTAAATGAACAAATTCCAGGACCGAAAGCGGCATCTTTATTAGAACGCCGTCAAAATATAGTACCAAAAGGAGTAAGTAACGGCATCCCAACGTTTGTACAATCTGCAAATGGTGCTCTTGTAACAGATGTTGATGGCAATCAGTACATTGATTTTGCAGGAGCAATCGGGACAATTAACGTAGGGCATTGTCATCCAACGGTTAAAGAAGCGCTCCATAAACAAGTCGATCAATACATTCATACTGGATTTAATGTCATGATGTATGAGCCATATATTGAATTAGCAGAAAAGCTTGCGGCATTGGCACCAGGAAGTTTCGATAAGCAAGTCCTATTTTTAAATAGTGGTGCAGAAGCAGTTGAGAACGCGGTGAAAATTGCTCGTAAATATACGAAGAGATCTGGTATTATCGCATTTTCTAAAGGTTTCCACGGGCGTACATTAATGACAATGACGATGACAAGTAAAGTGAAGCCATATAAATTTGGGTTTGGTCCCTTTGCTCCAGAAGTATATAAAGCGCCATTTCCATACGAATACCGTCGCCCAGAGGGATTAACGGAAGAGCAGTATGATGATTTTATTATTGAAGAGTTTAAGAACTTCTTCATATCGGAAGTAGCGCCAGAAACAATCGCAGCTGTTGTAATGGAACCTGTTCAAGGGGAAGGTGGATTTATCGTCCCAAGTAAGAAATTTGTTCAAGAAGTACGCCGCATTTGTTCAGAGAATGGCATCTTATTTGTAGCGGATGAAATACAAACAGGCTTTAGTCGTACAGGAAAATATTTTGCAATTGATCATTATGATGTCGTTCCAGATTTAATTACAGTGTCTAAATCATTAGGGGCTGGTGTACCGATAAGTGGTGTCATTGGACGTAAAGAAATTATGAATGAATCTGCACCAGGTGAACTTGGTGGAACGTATGCAGGAAGTCCATTAGGATGTGCGGCTGCATTAGCTGTTCTCGATGTAATAGAAAATGAGAAATTAAATGATAGAGCGATAGAATTAGGAAAAGTCGTAATGAACCGATTCGAAGAGATGAAAAATAAATATAATTGCATTGGTGATGTGCGTGGGTTAGGAGCAATGTGTGCATTTGAGGTCGTTCAAGATCGTAAGACGAAAGCACCTGACAAAACGTTAACGGCTAATCTATGTGCAGAAGCAAATAAGCGTGGGTTACTTTTATTATCAGCAGGAACGTATGGAAATGTTATCCGTGTGTTAATGCCTTTAATTATTACAGATGAGCAACTTGAAGAAGGATTAACAATAATTGAAGAATCGTTGCAAGCTTGCTATGAGCAAACAAACATCGCTCGCGTGTAAAAACTGAAGTATAAATAGCAAACATTCTAGCTGACTCTATATTAAATGCAGAAAATTCACTTTATAATAAAGGTAGTGAAGTGGATCGATGGATTTGAAGTTAGGGGTGGCTAGGATGGTTGCAGAAAAGGAACGAGTGTTAATGGATTTAAAAGATGTATTTGAATATGCGTTTGACGAAATTTTTGTTACAGATGAGCAAGGGATCGTTGTGCGTGTAAATAGTACATGTGAAAGGCACTACCAACTAGCTGCAGAAGAGTTAGTTGGTAAGCATGTAAAAGAACTACAAAAGAATGGAATCTTTTATCCATCAGCGACATTAGAAGTGATTGAAAAAAAGAGGCCAATTGAACTCGTTCAAACTACAAAATCAGGAGAGTATTTACACGTTCGTACAAGGCCTGTTTTTGATGATGAGGGAAATTTAAGAAGAGTGATTAGTTATTCTCGAGACCTTACTGAACTCTATCAATTACGTCAAAAGGTAGAGGAAATGGATAATCAGCTAAAAACATATAAAAAAGAATTAAGAGAAACATATGAGCATGAAGGACTTATTTTTAAAAGTCTAGCTATGCAAAAAATAGTCGATACAATCAAAAAAGTATCTGTAGTGGATAGTACTGTTCTCGTTTTAGGCGAGACTGGAGTAGGAAAAAGTCGATTAGTACGCCATTTACATGAAGTGAGTCACCGTAAGCATGAAAATTTCTATGAAATTAATTGTGCGGCATTGCCAACTAATTTAATTGAATCGGAGCTCTTTGGATATTCAGGTGGATCTTTTACAGGTGCGAATCGTGAAGGGAAAAAGGGACTATTAGAATCCGCGCATAAAGGAACTCTTTTTTTAGATGAAATCGGTGAAATGCCGATTGAAATTCAAGCGAAGCTTTTGCAAGTATTGCAAGAAAAAACATTTCGTCCTATAGGCGGAAGAGAATTAAAAAAAGTGGATGTTCGAATTGTGGCGGCAACAAATAGAGATTTAAGCGAGATGGTGAAACAAGGAACATTTCGGAAAGATTTATACTATCGTTTGAATGTCATTCCAATTGCAATTCCCCCGCTTAGGGAGAGAACAGAAGATATTTTGCCGCTTATTTATCATTACTTGCAGCACTTTAATAAAAAGTACGGACGTGATGTGAAACTAGCACCGGGTACATTACAAATGTTTGTCGGATATCCGTGGGAAGGAAACAATAGAGAAATAGAGAATGTAATTGAGAGAATTGTTATTACTGTCGATGATGTTGTAACGGTAGAGGATTTGCCACTCTCTATGCAAAAGGCTGCAGTTGAACAATCGGGGCAAAGCCTTTATAAAATGCTGGAAGAGGTAGAGAGAAATATTATTCTTAAAGCGTATAAAACGTATGGATCAAGTTATAAAGTGGCTGAGTTTTTGCAAATTAGTCAATCTGCGGCTACTAGGAAAATTAAGAAGTTCATAGAGGAGGAAGAAAATATTGGATAAAAAGGCGACTTTCGTAAGTATAGATAAAAAGGCGATGTATATAAATGGTGAGTGGATTACACTACAAGAACAAATTGAAGTAAATAATCCTGCGACGAAGGAAATATTTGCAACTGTACCAAAAGGCGGAGTAACAGAGGCAAAGCAAGCTGTTGATGCTGCACATGAAGCTTTTAAAACGTGGTCTAAGTTAACGGCAGCAGATCGTGCCACGAAGTTAAAAAAGTGGTTTACGCTTATTGATGAAAATAAAGAAGAGATCGCAGCGATTATGACGAAGGAACAAGGGAAGCCGTTTGCAGAAGCGCTTGGTGAAGTAAATTATGCAAACAGTTTTGTTGAATGGTATGCAGAAGAGGGGAAACGCGTATATGGTGAAATGATTCCTGCTGCTCATCCGAATAAGCGCATTTTAGTTATGAAGCAACCAGTTGGCGTTATGGCAGCTATTACACCTTGGAACTTCCCAGCTGCTATGATTACGAGAAAGGTAGCCCCAGCGCTTGCAGCAGGCTGTACAGCCGTTGTGAAACCAGCAAGTCAAACGCCATTAACTGCATTGAAATTAGCTGAATTAGCCCATGAAGCAGATATTCCAAAGGGCGTAATCAATATCGTAACAGGTAGTGCAAAAGCAATTGCTGATACATGGATGGAAGATGGTCGCGTTCGAAAAGTGTCCTTTACAGGGTCAACGGAAATCGGGAAAGAGTTAATGGCTAGTGCGGCGCAAACGATGAAAAAAGTTTCGCTTGAGTTAGGGGGACACGCTCCGTTTATCGTAATGAATGATGCAGATTTAGATAAAGCAGTAGAAGCGGTGATTGGTTCGAAATTCCGTAATGCAGGACAAACGTGTATATGTACAAACCGAGTATTCGTTCAAGAAGAAGTATACGAAGTATTTGTAGAGAAGTTCCAAAAGGCAGTAGGGCAGTTGAAAGTAGGAGACGGTTTCGGTGACGGAACGACTGTCGGGCCACTTATTGATGAGAATGCAGTTTCAAAAGTACAAGAACATATTGAAGATGCTATTCAAAAAGGTGGAACAGTTTTATATGGTGGTCAAAAGGTCGCAGAGTTAGAGGGACATTTCATTCAACCGACTGTAATTGGGTTGGCAAATGATACGATGCTTTGTATGAATGAAGAAACATTTGGGCCAGTGGCACCAGTTGCGAAATTTAAAACAGTTGATGAAGTAATCGAACGTGCAAACAATACACCATACGGTTTAGCTGCGTATATTTTCACGAAAGACATTAGCCAAGCATTCCAAATTAGTGAAGCGTTAGAGTACGGTATTATCGGTCTAAACGATGGTCTTCCATCAGTTGCACAAGCACCATTTGGTGGATTTAAAGAAAGTGGTATCGGCCGTGAGGGAGGCCATTTCGGTATCGAGGAATATTTAGAAATTAAATATATTTCATTGGGACTATAAGTAGTATACTAGAATCTCTATAAGGTAACAGAGAAGGAGATTCTAGTATGGTATATTGGCTATTATTACTTGTTACAATTATTTTTGAAGTAGCTGGAACAATTGCGATGAAACTATCAAATGGTTTAACAAAGCTCGTTCCAAGTGTACTGATTTTCGTGTTTTATGGAATTTGTTTCAGCGTGTTCGCCATCGTTGTGAAAAAGATCCATTTAAGTATTGCTTATGCTATTTGGTCTGGCGTTGGAACATTACTTATTACAATCATTAGTGTGTACTTTTTTAAAGAGCATATTAGTTTATTTCAAGCATTTTGTATTCTTTTTATTGTGTTGGGTGTCATTGGACTTAAGGTTTCATCGGCATCATGAAAGCTATCTTTTGTAGAAGATAGCTTTTTTCTATTTGTGCAGTTAGCAATTAATACGACAAAATATGACAAGAAAGAGTAAAGCGTTTTGTTATGATACATATGAAATATTGTCTTATGTGGAGGAAAGAGTATGTTAAAAAAGGTAAGTCAAATTGTTTTAATTTTTGGCATAGCTTTTAGTTTAAGTGCTTGCACTGAGACTAAAGATAGTAATGAAAGTAAACAAGAAGATGTTCAAGATAAAGTGTATAAAATAGGGGAGACAGTAGACGTAGATGGTTTGCAAGTAACTATCGATTCAGTTAAATTAGGATATCCGGATTATGATGAGAATAAAAAGAAAGAGGAGATTTTGGGGATTATTTTCAAAGTAGAAAATAATAGTAAAAAGGAAATACCTTTTGCATTTTATGAATTTGAGATTACCGATAAGAAAGGTACAAGATTTAAAGAATATAATAACCCTGATAGCTTTATTAGTAAAAAGTTAGCACCAGATGAAAAAATTCAAGATATCATGCTATTTGACGTAGCGAAAGAAAATACGTATATCGCTACGTATAGACCGGAGTTTACGCATGAAAATAGAACGATAAAATTTGAATTGAAACCAAATAAATAAAGAAACACATTGGATTATCCAATGTGTTTCTTTATGGTAATAAATTTAAAACGCCCAGTTACCTTTACGGAAGATAGGCTCATGTCTGCCATCAGCTGTAATACCATCGATATCAAGCTCAGCGGATCCAATCATGAAGTCGTTGTGTGTAATACTAGCGTTTGCGCCGTTTTCAGCAAGTTCTTCTTTAGACATTGTTTTTCCGCCAACTAAGTTAAATGCATAAGCATTTCCGATTGCAAGGTGGCAAGATGCATTTTCGTCAAATAGTGTATTGTAGAATAAAACATTTGTGTTTGAAATTGGTGAGTCATGAGGTACTAAAGCTACTTCTCCTAAGAAGTGAGAACCTTCATCTGTTTCTACTAAATGTTTTAAAGCTTCTTCACCAGCTTCAGCTTTATAGTCTACGATACGTCCGTTTTCAAATGTTAATGTGAAATTATCGATAATATTACCTGCAAATACTAACGGTTTTGTACTAGAAACTTGGCCGTTTACACCTGTTTTAAGTGGCATTGTAAATACTTCTTCAGTTGGAATATTAGCCATAAATGGTACGTTCTTTTCATTTAAGCTACCAGCACCAGCCCATACATGTTTTTCTGGAAGTTCGATTGTTAAATCTGTTCCAGGACCTGTATAGTGAAGAGCTTTATAATGCTTTTCGTTTAAGTAATCCACTTTTGTATGTAATGTTTCATCATGTTCTTTCCATGCTTCTACAGGATTTTCTAAATCAGCACGAGTAGCTTTGAAAATAGCATCCCATAACTTTGCTTCTTGTTCTTCTGGCGCTACGTCAGGGAATACTTTTGCAGCCCATTCTTTCGTAGGAACAGAAATTACACACCAGCTTACTTTATCGGCTTGTACGTAATCACGGTATACTTTCATCGCTTCTCCAGCTACTTTATGAGCTGTCGCGATACGTGTTGCTTCTACACCTTTTAATAAATCAGGGTTTTCTGCATAGATAGACATAAATGCAGCGCCTTCTTTTGCTAATTCTTCACGAGCATGTGCTTTCCAAGAAGGGAATTCAGAGAAAGCTTCTTCAGGAGCTAGATCGAACTTTAAGCGTGTTAACGTCTCATCATTCCAATCCACATATACGTGTTTTGCACCAGATTTATATGCTTTCTCTGTAACGAGGCGTACAAATTGTACAGCTTCAAGAGGTGCACTAATTGATAAAGTTTGTCCAGGTTGAATATTAACACCAACATTAACTGCAAGAGCAGCATATTTCTCTAACGTTTGTTCAAATGACATATGTATAATCTCCTTTAATTTGAAAGATTTCTTACTATATATAATACAAGAAAATTCTAAAAATATATATAAATATAAAGTAAAAAGAGAGCTCAAAATGTATTGAGCTCTTACATTTACTTAATTGAAGAAGCAAACTGCTCTACAGTCGTTGTATGGTGTATACGAACGCGCTTCATCTTTAACAATTCATCAGGTTCACCCTTCGTAATGAATTGCCCAGGCTTTGTCGTCGTCGCAAATTGATAATACTTCTTCGTTTCTGCAACAACCTTATCATCTACATGACCGAATGGATAAGCAATCGCGATAACAGGCTTACCTGTTATTTTTTCTAGCTTTTCTTTTGAACCTTTTAACTCTTCCTCATAGTTTGTAATTTTCGGCAAGTCTGCATGTGTTGCAGTATGAGATTGCACCGAGAAAATGCCGGAATCAACCATTTCTTTTATTTCAGAAGTAGACAATGCTCCTTCTACATCAACGTTATCAACAATCATATATTCTGTTGCTGCCGGTTTAAAAGTATCATCTTTTAGCTTTTGTAAAACGCGAAATGCATTCATATTATTTTTCATACCGTCATCAAATGTAACGAAAATCGGTTTATTTACTTTATTTATATCGCCCCAGCGTTCAAACGTTAACAGCGTATAACCATTGTCCTTTAAATGTTTCATTTGTGCTTCAAAGTTAGCTGGTGATACGAATAAGTCTTTAATACCTTGACCATGATAATCATCAATTGCGTGATACATAAGAACAGGAACCTTTTGTTCGAAAGTAATAGTAGATTTCGTAAGCGGGATTGTTTTCCCATCTTCTTTCATTCCTGTTGCTTCAATTTGGAACTCACCGCGTTTTCCTTCAAATTCCTTTATATCAAAAGGAAGTGTGAATTGTTTCTCTTTTTCTTTAGAAGAAAAAGATTTAGCACTTTCCTTGCCATCAGCTGTGCGCCAAATTTTATATTGTACTTCATTTAAAGAATCTTTTATGTCTGTAATATGAATACTTGTGTTTGTAGATTCGTGTGTAACTGCATTATATGAGATTTTACCTTGTTTTTGCACAGTCTCTTCTTGTTTCTTAATCCCTTGAGCCGTTTTCTCTTTTTTAGGTTCTGGACTTACATTGTTAGTATTACAGCCTGCTAGAATGGCAGACGTACATAAAGCAATTGCTGCGTATTTTCTCATGAAAATCACCTTCTATTGTGTAGTATGTTGCATATTGACATTAAAATCCCCACCGCTATAAGAGTGGTGGGGATATACCCTTGTTCATCATATCATTTGAAGAAAATGAGGGGAATATGATTTTTAGGAGGCTATTAAGGTAATAGATTAGTGACTTTGAATAGATGTATTTTTTTGTTTCTTATTAGAATTAATAATAATATAACCGACTACAAAGATAAGAGGAATAATGAAGACATAGATAGGCATTCCCCATACATAATAGCTTTTCAGCGTTAAGACTAGTAAATGTAAGAAATCGAAAATTGCGTGGACTTTCATAATATCCTCCAATGTTTTTTTGAAAATTATAACATTTTAAACTTGTTATTTGTATAATTTGGAAAGTAATTTAAGCTAATTTTAAAGTAAGAAGAAGACTTATTGATATGCAATTTTGCATACAGATATGGATTTTATTAAAATATAAAGATTTTATACTATAATAAAAACCGCTATAAAACTAAGTAAGAATAATGTATGGAGTGGAGAATAGAAATGAAATATAAAAAAATAATATATATCTTTTTCATTTCACTATTTATAGTTGGTTGCCAAAGTGAAGTGAGTAAAGCGAATAGTGTGGAAGAGTATATTCCATCGCATCTTATGAATGCGGAAGTGACGGCGGATATTATGACACTAGAGATGGATCGTGATACACGTAAAAAAGTAGAGGTTATTACTAAAAAGATGAGTGATCATGTAAAGAATGATAAAGAGTGGTACGTAAACTATATATCAGGGCATATAGATAAACAGGTGAAGCCGTATCATCCTAACTTTGGTATTACAGAAGAAGAATATAACTTTTTTAGAAACGCCGTTGAGAATAGTAGTTTATCTAATACAAGTGATGGAAAACTTCAATTTAAGCAAAAAAGTAACCATGAAATTGAAATTGTTTCAAGTAGAAACCTAGAACTATTCCAGCATCTAGTAATTGATACAGAGAAGAATATAATAAAAACTTCTTTTGGAGAATGTCAGTATGTTGGAGAAATAAAGCCATCTTCAGAAAAAAGAATATTAGGTCGAGTAAATGGAAAACAATGGATGTTACAAAAAGAAAATTTAATCTATTTATTCTCTTTAGGAAAGCTTGAAGGAGAAGATAAATCTGTTATGGTTATTTCAGTAAAAGGCATACACGAAGGAAAACTTATTAGTAACGAGGAAGTAGTCGAATTCCGTTCGATTTCATAAAGAATCAAAAAAATCACCTTACTCGTTAAAGTAAGGTGATTTTTTATTAAATAAACAATCCAGCGATTGTCGCAGATAAAATAGAAGCAAGTGTTGATGCAAATAGCATTTTCCAACCAAATTTAGAAACAACGCTTCCTTGTTTTTCAGAAAGGGCACGGATTGTACCAACGATTGCACCAATTTGGCTAATACTTGCGAAGCTAATTAAGAATACTGTAACGATTCCAACTGTACGTGGAGCTAATGTTGTAGCTGTGTCTTTTAAATCAAGGATTGCTACAAACTCATTTAAAACAATCTTCGTACCCATAATACCACCAGCTGGGATAATATCTTGAGTTGGAATACCCATTAAGAATGCGAATGGAGAAAGTACGTAACCGAAGATTTGTTGTAAAGTAACAGCATGTCCCATTGCACCTGAAGCAGCACTAATTACGTAGTTTACAACTTCCATCACACCGATAAAGGCGATCATTAATGCGGCAACGATACCAGCGACTTTTAAACCATCAAGTGCACCGTTAATCATTGCGCCGATAAAGCTGTCTCCGAATAGAGTTCTATCAAATTTCTGAATCACTTCATCTTCTTTTTTCGTATCAACTGGTGTTAATAACGAACAAACGATTAAGCTTGAGAATAAATTTAGCGGAAGAGCTGCTAGTACGTATTTTGCATCTAACATCATTACGTATGATGCTGTAACAGAAGCAGAAACGGAGCTCATCGCAGAACAACAAATGATAAACATACGATTTTTATTGAAATGCTGTAAATCGTTTTTAATAACGATTAACGCTTCACTTGAACCGAAGAATACAGAGTTTACTGCGTGGAATGATTCAACGCGTGGTAAACCAGTAATTTTTGAAATAGCACCGCCGACAACGCGAACGATGAATGGTAAAACACCTAAATAACTAAAGATTGAAAGTAGTGCTGAGAAAAATACGATAATTAATAATACGTTTAAGAAAAAGACAAAATCTCTGTGAATTCCATTAAAGAGAAAATCGACACCTGTCGTACCAAGTTTAATTAGTTTGTTGAAAACTTTACTAATGAAAATAATGATTTGTTGACCAACCTTTGTAGCAAACATAAACCAACCGATTAAAATTTGGAAACCAATCATAATTGCAATTGCACGGAAGTTGATTTTACTTTTGTTGTTTGACAAAGCAAAACATAAACCTAACACGGCAAGAATACCGATAATGCTCATTACATATTGCATGTAGTTGCCCCTTTCAGAAGTTCGTATAAAGTTTGTACATAAAACGCTCGTTATATTACTAAAAATAAAAGAACGAGGTTTTATGTCATACGTAAGATGTCTGACCTTTTAGAAAAATAAAAATAAAAAAAGACCCATATGGATTCACTTTCATCTATGAGAGAAAGCTAATCAATATGAGTCCTTTTTTGCGCATAGGCTAATATTCATTAGTTTTCCCCATAGTCCAGCAATTTAAGGTTGCCGGGTAGAAACTCTCGATCCATATTATCAAGTATATATGAGGTAACATCGTCCGTATTAAATTAGTAGTAGCGTAACATTAACAGAGAAGTATCGTCAATAGCTTTTTTTCTTCCAATAGAAAAAGACCATATAAGTATGATAAAATGTAACGCAGTGTTATGAAAAAGAGAGGTCGGAAAATGAGTACTAAAATGACGCCACCAGTTGAGAAAAACGAGTTTATAGATGTAGTATTTGAAGATTTAACACATGATGGTGCCGGTGTTGCGAAAGTAAAGGGCTATCCTATTTTCGTTAAAAACGGATTACCAGGTGAAGAAGCGCAAATTAAAATTATTAAAGTGAAGAAAAACTTCGCATTTGGTCGTTTAATGAAGCTTCATACAGAAAGTCCATATCGTAAAGATGCAGAATGCCCAGTATATAACCAGTGCGGCGGTTGTCAGCTTCAGCATTTAACTTATGAAGGACAGTTACAAGCGAAAGAAAAACAAGTACGTGACGTTATGCAGCGTATCGGAGGACTAGGTGATGTTCCTGTTCATCCTGTACTTGGCATGAAGAACCCGTGGGTATATCGCAATAAAGCACAAGTACCAATCGGAGAACGTGAAGGCGGACTTGTAGCTGGTTTCTATCGCCAAGGAACGCATGACATCATTAATATGGAATCATGCTTAATTCAGGCAGAAGAAAACGATACATTAATTCAAGAAGTAAAACGTATTTGTGAAAAGCACGGTATCACTGCGTACAACGAAGAGCGTAACAAAGGAACACTTCGTCACGTAATGGCTCGTTACGGACAAGTAACAGGGGAAATTATGCTTGTCTTCATTACACGTACAGCAGAATTGCCGGACAAAAAAGCAATCATTGAAGAAATTGCAGCGAAATTCCCAGAAGTAAAATCAATCGTTCAAAACGTAAATACGAAGCGTACGAATGTAATTTTCGGAGACAAAACGACAGTACTGTACGGATCAGAATACATTTATGACTTTATCGGTGACATTAAATTTGCGATTTCAGCACGTTCATTCTATCAAGTAAACCCAGAACAAACGAAAGTGCTATACGATAAAACGTTAGAATACGCAAAATTAAATGGTAACGAAACAGTAATCGATGCCTATTGCGGAATCGGATCAATCTCGTTATTCCTAGCGCAAAAAGCGAAAAAAGTGTACGGCGTTGAAATCGTCCCAGAAGCAATCGAAGACGCAAATCGTAACGCAGCACTAAACAACATGACAAACGCTGAATTTGGCGTAGGAGAAGCTGAAGTAGTTATTCCAAAATGGTACAAAGAAGGCGTAATTGCCGACACAATGGTCGTAGATCCACCGCGTAAAGGTTGTGATGAGGCACTACTTAATACAATCATCGACATGAAACCAAAACGCGTTGTATACGTATCATGTAACCCAGCAACATTAGCGCGTGACTTAAAAGTACTAGAAGAAGGCGGATATAAAACGCAGGAAGTACAACCTGTTGATATGTTCCCGCATACGACGCATGTGGAGTGTGTGGCTTGGCTTAAGTTAGTATAATAGGAAAGCAGTTGATATAGAAAAAATCTATACCACCTGCTTTTTGGTTTACAAAAATACCATTCATAAGCGATTTTAGTTAAAATAAATATTGCTGATTTTCACAAATTATAAATTGAGATTTTGAAATTGTATTCATAGTGAGAGGATTTGAATTTGAAATGATAGATAATTTTTGGCGTGAATTACCACGACCATTTTTCGTACTTGCACCAATGGAAGATGTGACAGACGTTGTTTTCCGTCACGTAGTAAGTGAAGCAGGTCGTCCGGACGTATTTTTCACAGAGTTTACAAACTCGGATAGCTATTGCCATCCAGAAGGTATGAAAAGTGTACGTGGCCGTTTGATTTTTACAGAAGATGAACAACCGATGGTAGCACATATTTGGGGAGATAATCCTGAATACTTCCGTCAAATGAGTATCGGTATGGCAGAGCTAGGATTTAAAGGTATCGATATTAACATGGGTTGCCCAGTTCCGAACGTTGCATCAAGAGGAAAAGGCAGTGGCCTTATTCTACGTCCAGACGTTGCAGCAGAACTTATCCAAGCAGCAAAAGCGGGCGGACTACCTGTCAGCGTAAAAACAAGACTTGGCTTTAAAGAGTTAAGCGAGTGGGAAGATTGGTTAACGCACATTTTCAAACAAGATATTGCAAACCTTTCTATTCATTTACGCACAAGAGAAGAAATGAGCCAAGTAGATGCGCATTGGGAACTAATTCCGGAAATTAAAAAATTACGTGACCGTATCGCACCAAATACGTTAATAACAATCAATGGAGACATCCTTGATCGTAAAATGGGACTGGAACTTGCTGAAAAATACGGCATTGATGGCGTAATGATCGGACGAGGCATCTTCAAAAATCCATTTGCGTTTGAAAAAGAGCCAAGAGAGCATAGCAGTAAAGAACATCTAGATCTTTTAAGACTACAGCTGAATTTACAAGATCAATATGCAGAAGTACTGCCACGCTCAATCACAGGGCTTCACCGCTTCTTCAAAATTTATGTAAAAGGCTTCCCTGGAGCTGCTGAATTGAGAAATCAATTGATGAGCACGAAGTCGACGGATGAGGTGCGTGCTTTGTTGGATAAGTTTGAGGATAGTGTTGGTGTGGCTCAGGATAGTGAGACGGTGTAATACTTTGAAGATAGAGGGAAATGGATTGTATTAATTTGTGGGTAGTTATTTTATTTAGTTTTGAGTTTTTTTGTGAATGTAACTTTTTTTGTTGATACAGTCTGCTTGCTGAAAAAAGAAATCTTTGAGAATATAATGAACTAACGAATACTCGTAAGGGGAAAAATGACAAGAGCTGGAGTAGAGTACATTAGGCTCTATCGAGGTATGAAATGTAATCTGAATAATAGACAGAAATAAGAAATCCCTTTATTTGAGCATGGCCATCAAGTTAAGAAAATGTATGATTTTTATCTAAATAGGACCTCCTTACATGCAGAGTGCATGTAAGGAGGTCCTATTTCATGTTCAAATTAATTAATTTAACAGCGGAAAAATTAAATCTGAATTTCTGATTATAAAAATATTGTTTTTCGACTTCTTTCGACATAATTTATAAAGTTAATTATTTAGTATTGGTATGAAGATCTTTTGAATAATAGTTATTTTTAAATATTCGATAATAATTTTAGAGTACTGTGGAATTTTCTTCTGATTTGAAGATTTTTTCTTATAGGAGCTACCAGAATTTTTTTATTTTAATTGGAGGGAAATTATGAAGAAATTATTAATAGCTTTACTTACAGCAGGATTAATTACATCGGGTTGTCAAAAATCAACAGAATCAGTACCAACAAAAGAAGTAAGCCAAAATGTTAAGCAAGATGAGAAGAAAATTATGACGAATGAGAGCAATGATATTTCGACTTCAAATTTAAGTGGAATAGCAATGTACCTAAAAAAAACTTATCGACTTGAAGATTTAGAAAAAACGCTTTCATCCCCAAGAACAAAAGAGGAAACTAGATGGTTATATGTAGATAATTATGCTAAATATACATTTGAAAGTGATGGGAAAATTATTAATCATATTAAGATTGAATTATTAGAGCCAAAAGATTTGAAGTATAAGGATGCCTTCAAATTATTAGGTCTTGATATTATGTTAGGTACTAAAATTGAATCAGAAGGCACTGAGGCGGAAGGGTATGCAAAATATGATGTTCGAGGAAATGATGCGGAAAGTGTGCAGATTGAGAAGTTTTCAGGAACTGGGGGCGGTAGCACATCTGTAAGTGTGGATGGGGCTTTCAAAAATAAAGAAGGTACTGTTTGGTTGGATTGTGACCGGGATGGTAATGTGAAATTTATTGAAATGAATTATAAGGGTAAGGCGGTAGGAAATGAAACAAGCGTTGCTAACGAGAAATTAGAAACCTTTGATGCAGAGGCAGGATCGGAAGTAGGAAAGAATATTGCAAATATAAAAGTTTATGATACGAAGGATTTACTTATTGAACAAACCGGATTAGCCCCATTTTTATTTCAAGCAACGCTGTATGATAATCCAAATATGTATTATACAGCTGATTTTCCGATAAAAGTTCGAGTTGATAATAAGTCTACGGTAGAAGAAGCTGTGAAAATTGGAAATGAAATTAACAATTTAGTGGTAAGTGCTGTAAATAAAAAGTTTCCACATAAAAATTTTAGAGTCAAAACGTATATCTATCATACAGAATTGGATTCATCAGGTAATTTTAATGCTACTACATCAAAAAAATTGAAAATAATAGAAAATTAAATATGTGAAACTTTGGGGATTTGATTTTAATAATAGGGCAGGGAGAAATAAAATAATGAATTGTACAGCATGTAATAAGAAATTATTGAAAACAAATAAGTACTGTACTAGTTGTGGTACAGAGATAATAAATTTGGATGAATCAGAAGAAATATTTGATGGTGGAAAATTACATAATGATACTATGCCTCAAAATAGAAATGATAAAAAAATAAAATCAATAAGGGTTTTAAAAAAATTCCCGTGGTATGTCTGGATAATTGGGATTATTTTAATGGTTATCTTAGTTAACGTTTTAATTCAAAATAATAGTCCACAAGAAACAGTAAAAGGCTTTTTTAAATCTCTTGAATCAAGAGATTTAAAAAAAGCAGGTGAGTATATACATCCGAGTCTCCCTTGGGATGTAGAAGCTGGAAAACGTATTGGAATTCCAAAAAATGCGTCAATAGATATATTGAATATAGAAGAAAGAAAAGTTGGAGATAGAGCAAAATTAAAAGTTACGATAGATAGCTCTCCAAAACCTTTATACGGCCCTAATCCTGACAATATTACTATTGATTTGAAGAAAGTTGACGGAAAGTGGCTAATTTATGATATGCAATAGTCTCCTATATGGATAAAATTCATCGAAACCCATAAACTCTAGTTTGTATAGAAGAAATATAACAATGTAAGAGACGAGCAGTGTATTTGAGGAATCAAAGCACTGCTTTTATAGTTAACAAATATAAACTAGAATGTAGATCTAATGAACTAAGAAAAAATGAACCGAAAAGTTACTGTAACCCTTCTATAGAATCAAATTATTGCTTGGATTATAGTATAGCCTCTATAATCATAAATTTGGTTAAGACTACAAAACCTCCTCCTAAAATGTTAAAGTAGTAACTTAACGACATTAATTTACACATGCTAAAAGCATTACTATAATCAACATTTCAGGAGGAAACCCAATGGCAATGAGCAACAACGATATATTAAAAAGAGTACGATACGCTTTAGACATAAGAGATATAGATATGGTGGAAATCTTTAAACTTGGCGGGATGGAAGTAACGAAAGAAGACGTAGTTGATATGCTTACAAAAATAAAGAGGGCTCCTCAGCATGAAGCTGAAAATGATGAGGTAGCTGAAGATGAGTACGTAAAAACATGCGATATGATGATGTTAGAGGCATTTTTAAATGGATTTATTACTTTAAAAAGAGGAAAGCAAGATCCGAAACCAGGGCAGCCTGCACCTGTACAGAGCAAGGAGAGTGCCAATAACCTTCTTCTAAAGAAAATGAAAATCGCACTATCTTTAACGAGTGAGGACGTACTTGATATATTAGATAGCGTGGGCGTTACGGTAACAAAAGGAGAGTTAGGCGCTCTATTAAGAAAAAAAGGTCATAAAAATTACAAAGAGTGCGGCGATAGATACGCAAGGAATTTCATTAAGGGATTAGGTGTAAAGTATAGAGGATAATGAGTTCGTTAAAGCAGTAAATGATATAATAGGTAGAGTAGGACGTTCGTATCCTACTCTTTTTTATTTGTAAAAATACTATGCTAGGTGATGAAATGGTACATACATATTTAGGCGAGACAATTAATTTTCATATAACTTATAAGAAGAAAAAGTCCGTGCGTCTTTTTGTGGATTCGTATGGAAATGTGGAAGTGCAGGCTCCGAAAGGGACACCTGTTGAATACTTAGTCCAGTTGCTAGAGGAAAAGTGGGATTGGATTCAGACAACCCGTAAGGAGATGGCTGAGCGAGCGCGTGGACCACAGGAAAAGGATTACGATCAAGGAGAAGGCTTTTTGTATTTAGGGAGTACGTATCCGATACAGATTTCCCAAGATGTAAGCATTGAGCAAGACAATGCGATTTTTGAAGGGGATAAGTTACATATTTATGTGAAAGAGCTTAAGGATGAGAAAATACAACAAGCTTTAAAACGATTTTATTATAAGCAGTGTAAAACTTTAGTAGAGAAGAGCATTAAAGTGCATCAAAGTAACTTTAAGACAAAACCACGTTCTATTCGTATTACAGATAGTAGTCGTACTTGGGGTACTTGCGATTCGAATTTACAACTAACATTCAATTGGAAGCTAGCAATGGCACCACAGCGAGTAATTGACTATGTAGTCGTTCATGAAATGTGTCATATGGTTCATTTAAATCATGATCGCTCTTTTTGGCGTCTTGTCGGGAAGATAATGCCTGATTATAAAGAAATGGAGAACTGGTTAGCTTTATCTAATTGGAAGATGACGGTTTAGGAAGGGATATCGATTTTTGTCTGTAAATCGATATTTCTTGTCGAATCGTTGATATATTGTGAGTTTTGATAGATATATTTTAAAAATCGTTGATATATTGTAAGTTATGATAGATATATTCGAAAAATCGTTGATATAATTTCATTTACCACAGGATTGTTCAACAAATCGAAAAGAGAAGAGGTCACAGCAGACATCTCCTCTTTTCGAGTATATAGATTATCGCCCAAACTTCACAATGAAAGTATCTGCTGTTTTCTCCATCTCATACCCACGATACCCCTCCGAAAGCAAAGCCTGCTGTCCATTAGCATCATTCATTAGAATACTTTGAACATCCGTCCAATCTCTTTCTTTATCTCCGCGCAATTTCTTCACAAAAACATACCGCAGACTACCACCATACTTCTCCTTCAGCGCAGCAATCTCCATCCCTTGTGCAAATTTATCCTTCAAACTCGGGATGTTAAAAGGAGCAACGGTGCAGCATACATAATCATATTTGCTATCTTCTTTTTGTAATTCGTCCATGATGACGTTTGCTAATATTTTTTGCATCCCATTTCCTCTGCATCCCGGATGAACGTTTGAGATTTCTTGATAGATGACGCGGTGCAGTTCACTTTCTGATAGACCAATATCAAGCCCTAAATGTTCATCGTCGATAGGAGGGACGAGTAGAGCGCGAAATGCGATGAGTTCGTTTTCGATAAAAGCACCGATCATCATGCCGTTTCCTTCTAGAATGTATTGAAATTCTGCTTGTGAGAGTGGTTGTAAACGACTTTTATCTTCTAGTGCTTCAACTACAATGTTTTGTAGTGATAAAATTTGTTCGATGTGCTCTAGTGATAGTAATGTAACGTGAAATGATTCGGTATTTTGTTTTAATGTTCCTTCGTATAGAGCCGTCATATGATAGTCCTCCTTTAGCGTACAACGTCTTGAAAGACGGTTAGTTCTTGTAATGTATCTTCGTTTATTTCAATGCCGAGTCCAGGCTTTTCGTTTAAGCGAATGAATGGTACATCGTAATGTAAGTTTCCGATGTCTTTTGTGAATTTTAATGGCCCTGTTAGCTCTACGCTCGTAATGATTTTCTTTGAGAAAGCGACATGGAATCCTGCGGAAGAGGCAACAGATGATTCGACCATTGATCCCACTTGGCATTCAATGCCTGCCATTTCTGCTTGATGAGCGAGCTTTACAGCTGGATATATGCCGCCGCATTTCATTAGTTTTATATTTACTTTATCAGCAGCTTCTAATTTAATAATTTGGCGCATTTCACGAGAACTTTTTAATCCTTCATCAATCATAAGCGGGAGGTCTGTTTTAGAACGAATATGAGCCATGGCATCAATATCGTCCGCGATAACAGGTTGTTCAATCCAGTCAATGTTTAAATGTCCTAATGAACGTAGTGCTGTTAATGTGTTTGCGCTATTTTTCCAGCCTTGGTTTACATCAACGCGAATAGCGATGTCATTTCCTACACGTTCTCGTACGGCTTCAATACGTTTTACATCTTCTTTTACATTTGTACCAACTTTCATTTTGAAAGATTGGTAACCTTTTTGAATCATAGAAGCAGCTTCTTCAGCCATGTTTTCTGGATCGGCAATACTTAAAACGTGAGTGACAGGGAATTCTTCATGGTAGCGCCCGCCAATTAATTGATATACAGGTTGATTTAGTTTTTTGCCCATTATATCAAAACAAGCAATATCAATTGCGGCTTTCGCTGTTGGAACACCGTAAATTGTATTGTCCATCATGTCGTGTATTTTTTCGATATTCATTGGATTTTCCCCAATTAGAGCAGGGGCTAGCGTATGTTTTAAAGTATGGAAAGTACTTTCCCATGATTCACCTGTGACGTGATCATCAGCAACGCCTTCACCGTAACCGATAATACCTTCATCTGTTTCCATTTTGACGATAATAGAGGGCATATCAGAATAAGAGCCATAACTAATAACAAACGGATTGCGAAGCGGTAAACGAATTGCGTAAAGATGAATAGCTGTAATTTTCATTGAATAGAAACCCCTTCCTGTTTACAATAGTTTTATACATTTGATATAGTTGACGTTAAATAGTCGTTAATTAATGATAAGGAGTTAGAGAAAATGATGATAAAAATTGCAGTTGTCGGTTCAAAGGAATTTATGGACAACCTTTTTCCTATTGCTCAAAAATTAGAGGGAATAGAAATTGATCCATATATTTACCTTCATCCGGCGGAATCTTCTGAACTATTAAAGTGTCTAAAGCCTTGTGATGTCATTTTTTTCTCAGGTGCTTTACCTTATTATATGGCAAAAGAAATAAGAGAACAATTACGAATTCCAAGTACATACTTACAGCAAGACGAGACAACTGTCGCATCTTCAATTCTTTCTATCATGTATCATCAAAGTATTCAACCACATAACATTTCCATCGATTTAGTAGACCGCTCGTTTATTACAAATGTGTTCCATGATATTGGTATAAAAGAAAGTCCGCAAGTGTTGGATTATGAAAATATGCTGTGGAGTAAAGATGAGATAAATAGAGTTATCGATTTTCATGTAGCTAAATATCAATCTGGAGAAGCTCATTTAGCTTTAACTAGTATTCACGCTGTTTACGACGAGCTTCAAAAAATAGGTGTTCCTTCAGAGCGTATGATTGATCCAACACAATCCATTATACATGGGCTAAAAGATGCAAAAATAAAAGCTGAGTTAGCAAAAAGCTATTCAGCTACTGTTGGTGCTTGTATAATTTCTTCCTTAGAATTACGAGCGAGTTTGCTTGAAAAACTAGATGTCATTTCAAAAGAACTACGTGGTTCATTTAAACAAGTGGATGAAATGACATGCATTTTGTATACAACTCGTGGTGATATCGAATCAATTATTAAAACAAATGCGATAGATAACTTGTTTGCGAGCGTAGAAGGAACGATAGCTATTGGATTTGGTTATGGGAAAACCGTGAAAGAAGCGGAGCAAAATGCAAAAATTGCTCAAAGTTTTGCAAAGAACAATCCAATAGATCGTTGTTTTTATATACTAACAAGTGATAAAGATTTGTTTGGTCCGTTCCCGAAAGAACAGAGAGTACAAAGTTTGAAAAATGATAATCCGGAACTAATGAAAATAGCGAAGGAAACAAAGCTTAGTCCGGCCAACTTGTCAAAAATCATTCAATTTAGTCAATCGCACCCGTCATTGAAGTTTACAGCAGCTGACCTTTCTGAGTACTTACAAGTGACTCGAAGATCGACAGAAAGGTTGTTAAAGAAATTAGTTGATTACGGGTATGCTCATATTTGCGGCGAGGAAATGCCCTATCAACAAGGGCGACCTCGCGCACTATATGAACTGAATTTACCGCTATTTTTAAGCTTCTAGTTGAGCTTTTTGTTTCTTTAGTAGTTCTGCTTTTTCAATGTCTGATAGTTTTACAATTGTGAAGCCTGTTATACCATAAATGATTGAGATAATAGGTACGATGAAATTCAAAATAGCATAAGGAGCATATTCAAATGCACCTACGCCAAGTGTTGCGAGAATAAATACACCGCACGTATTCCAAGGAACGAAGACAGAAGTTAATGTTCCACCATCTTCTAATGCTCTGGATAAGTTTTTTGAATGTAGTCCTTTTTCCGTGTATGCATTTGCGTACATTCTTGAAGGGACAACAATTGAAATATATTGTTCAGAGCAAGTAAGGTTTGTTGCAAAACAAGATGCGATAGTAGAAGCGATAAGCCCTTTTGCTGATTTCGCTAACTTTAAAATTTGATTTACAATTGAGCGAAGAATACCTGTATGTTCTAATACTCCTCCGAAAGTCATAGCGACAATTGTCATAGAGACTGTATTCATCATCGAATCTAAGCCACCGCGGTTAAATAGTTCGTCTACTAGCTTGTTTCCAGTGTCTATAACAAATCCAGCTTGGAGTGCACCGACAGATGCTGAGACAGAACCACCTTGAATAAAGACTTGTGATAAGAATCCTAAAATAATACCGACGAGAATCGCTGGTATAGCAGGGACTTTTTTAGCGACCAATACCATAACGACTACGGGTATAATGAGTAGGAAAGGCGAGATAACAAAATTTTGTTGCAATACTTGTAACGTTTGATCGATGCTCTTCGCATCAATATTGTTAGCGCCGAAGCTTCTTCCTAAGACTGCGTAGACGATAAGAGTAATAATTAAACCTGGAACTGTAGTAAATAACATATGACGAATGTGTGCGAATAAATCTGTATTTGTTAATCCTGCGGCTAAGTTAGTTGTATCTGAAAGCGGTGACATTTTATCGCCAAAATAAGATCCTGAAATAATGGCACCAGCAACCATTGGAGCTGGGATTCCCATACTTAGGCCAATTCCCATTCCAGCAACACCAATTGTTCCCATTGTAGACCAAGAGCTACCAATTGCTAATGCAACGATAGAACAAATGACGGTAATGGAAACTAAAAATAGTGATGGAGTTAAAAGTTTTAAACCGTAATAAATCATTGTTGCGACGATTCCACCGCCAATCCAAGCACCAATTGTTAAACCGACAAGAATAATAATGACGATAGCGGGTAATGCAAGACGAATCCCTTTATACATTGCTTCTTCAAGATCATTCCATTTGTAACCGTAACGCCAAGCGACAATAGAGGCAACGGTTGTACCGATAATAAGTGGAACGTGAGGGGTTTGTTTTAATACAACAATTGTAACCATCATAACTGCAACGGTAATGATAATAGGGATAATCGCTATTCCAAAAGGTATTTCTTTTTTCATAAAGTTCCTCCTTGTTACGTATGTTTGTTTGTATTTTTAGAATTGTCGTAAAATAGACGTTTATTAGGTTATGATAACTAAAAGTTTATGTAAGCGTCAACATAAAAAACAGAAAATAAGGAATGTTCTAGTTGTTTGTTTAGTTTGTAATATAGGTGAGTAGTAAGCTTTTTAAGTATTTAAAAATAAACAATTGACTTTTTTCTTAAAATTCAATATGTTCATAAAAACATCTGTTTTTCATAAGTATAATTAACCCGAATCGTTTGTAATGTGGGAAGGAGACTGGAACGTTGAAAACATTAGAACTACAAGAGCGCTTAACGGAGATTTTTCAGCATTTACACGAAAACCCTGAAGTAAGTTGGAAAGAATATGAAACGACAGCGTATATTACTGACTTTTTAAAAGAAGAAGGAATTTCATATAGAACATTTGATGATTGTCCAGGTATAATTGCTGAGATTGGAGGCGGGAATCCAGTTATTGCGATTCGTGCTGATATGGATGCACTTTGGCAAGAAGTAAATGGAGAATTTAAAGCGAACCATTCATGTGGCCATGATGCTCATATGACCATTGTAATGGGACTTATTTTACAATTGAAAAATATGAGATGGAAAAGTGGTACGGTTAGATTTATTTTTCAGCCGGCAGAAGAGAAGGGTAATGGTGCTTTGAAGATGGTGGAGAAAGGTGCTGTAGATGATGCCGATTTCTTATTTGGCGTCCATCTAAGACCAATTGAAGAACTATCTTTGAAACAAGCAGCCCCATCTATTCGCCATGGAGCAGCAGGATTTTTAGAGGGTATGATTCATGGGGAGGATGCACACGGGGCAAGACCACACCAAGGTGTGAATGCAATTGATGTCATTTCCATGATTAATATCGGTTTGAAAAATATTTGGCTGCCACCGCAAAGTTCTTATTCAGTAAAAATGACGAGATGCCAAGCTGGTGGTGATAATTTAAATATTATTCCGGGAAATGGTCATTTCAGTTTAGATGTAAGAGCAGAGAGTAATATACTATTAGAAGAATTAAAGAAAAAGATTGAGCATGTAATAGAATCAGCTGCATCGATGGGATCAAAAACTTCATACGAATGGATGGATCTTGCACCAGGAGCAGAGGTTTCCGAAGAAGCAGAGCGCTTTATGCGTAAAGGTATTCTCGAAGTGTATGGGGAAGAGAGATGTACAGGACCTCTCTATACGACGGGAAGCGATGATTTCCATTACTATACAGTGAAAAGACCACATTTAAAAGCTGTCATGCTTGGACTAGGAGCAGACCTACAACCTGGATTACACCATCCGTATATGAAGTTTGATCATAGTTGTATTATGGATGGGGTAGAAATATTGAAACAAACTGTATTGAAAGTGTTAGAAGACAGGGGCTAGAGAGCTCCTGTTTTTTTGTCGTGAATTGTCGGCAAATCGATATATTTGAAAAAACGTTGATATATTTTGAGTTATGATAGATATATTGAGAAAATCGTTAATATAATTTCACGTACCTATTAATTTGATGAAAAATGAGCCTTCAGTACATGGTGTATAATAATAAGTACCATTTTTTAATAGGAGAAAACGAATGAACGAACAATATTACGATGCAGTTTTACATATAAAAACAGTCGGTGAGCAAAAAGGGTTTAACAAGTCTATGCATTATCACCGCTATGAACCGACGCCGTATAGCGGGTTAGATGAGTTATTGAATCAATATGAAATACGAAGTAGCGACCGAATTGTAGACTTTGGGTGCGGAAAAGGGCGATTAAACTTTTATATGCATCATAAATGTGGTGCTTCAGCAGTTGGAATTGAAATGAATGAAGAGTTTTATAAAGAAGCAATGGATAATCGAGATCGTTATGCACGAAAGGCACGAAACAGTAAGGGGAAAATTCAATTCCAATGTTGTTTAGCGCAGGAATATGAGATTGATCCATGCGATAACCGTTTTTATTTCTTCAATCCGTTTTCTGTACAAGTGTTTATGAATGTAGTAAATAACATTTTACTTTCGGTAGAAGAAACGGGGAGAGAAGTGGATATTATTTTATATTATCCTTCTGAGGACTATATTTTTTTCTTAGAAAATCAGACTGCGTTTGAGCTGAAGAAAGAAGTTAGATTGTCAGGTGCTTATGAGAAGAATGGGAATGAGAGGTTTTTAGTTTATACATTAGGGTAATAAAAAAACAGGTGCCAAGGCACCTGTTTTTTTATTAGTTACGGATTAAGTAATCAAATGCACCTAAAGCTGCGTTTGCACCTGAACCCATAGAGATGATGATTTGTTTGTACGGATTATTTGTACAGTCACCTGCAGCAAACACTCCTGGTACGTTTGTAGCGCCGTGCTTGTCTGTTACGATTTCACCGCGAGCGCGTTCAACTGTTTCGCCTAACCAGTCTGTGTTTGGCACAAGACCGATTTGTACGAATACACCTTGTAATTCAACGTGATGAACTTCTTCAGTTTCACGATCGATGTAAGAAATACCGTTTACTTTATCAGTACCAGTGATTTCTTTCGTTTGAACGTTTTTCAGAACAGTTACGTTTGGTAAGCTGTTAAGACGCTCTTGTAATACAGCATCAGCTTTTAATTCTGGCATGAATTCAAGAACAGTTACGTGCTTAACGATACCTGCTAAGTCGATAGCCGCTTCAATACCAGAGTTACCTCCGCCGATAACTGCTACGTCTTTTCCAGTGAATAATGGACCGTCACAGTGTGGGCAGTATGCTACACCTTTATTTTTGAACTCAGCTTCACCTGGTACGCCAACATTACGCCAGCGAGCACCTGTAGAAACGATTACGCTCTTACTTTTCAGAATAGCGCCGTTTTCAAGTTCCACTTCAATAAGTTCTTTTTTCTCTAAACGTTTCGCACGTTGTAGATTCATTACATCGATGTCGTATTCTTTTACGTGCTCTTCAAGGCTTGCTACTAGCTTAGGACCTTCAGTCTTTTTTACGCTGATGAAGTTCTCAATGCCCATAGTATCCATTACTTGACCACCGAAGCGCTCAGCAACGATACCAGTGCGGATGCCTTTACGTGCTGCGTAAATTGCTGCACTTGCACCAGCAGGGCCACCACCAACAACAAGAACATCGTATGGATCTTTATCAGAAAGCTCTGATGCATCTGGACCGTTACCCATTTTAGCTAAAATTTCTTCAAGTGTCATACGACCGCTTCCGAAAGATTCGCCGTTTAGGTAAACAGTTGGTACTGCCATGATGTCTTTGCTTTCTACTTCCTCTTTGAATGCAGCGCCATCAATCATAGTATGTGTAATACTAGAGTTAAGAACGCTCATTACGTTAAGAGCTTGTACAACATCAGGACAGTTATGACAACTTAGGCTGATATAAGATTCAAAATGATATTCGCCTTGAATGTTTTTAATTTGATCGATTAATTTTTGTTCAATTTTTGGAGCGCGTCCACTTACTTGTAGTAAAGCTAGCACTAATGATGTAAATTCGTGTCCTAATGGAATACCAGCGAATACGACACCAGTGTCTTCACCAGGGCGGTTTACGCTAAAGCTTGGTGTTCTCTCTAATTCAACTTTTTCTACTGTAATCTTAGATGACATAGTAGCTAATTCGTCTACTAGAGCTAACATATCTTTAGATACGTTATCGTCTCCTGCGCTTACTTTAAGTAAAATATCGTTCTCCATTAACTGAAGGTATTGGGATAGTTGTGTTTTTATATCTGCATCTAGTATCATTTTGATCGAACTCCTTAGATTTTGCCTACAAGGTCAAGGCTTGGTTTAAGTGTTGCAGAACCCTCTTGCCATTTAGCTGGGCAAACTTCACCTGGGTTGTTACGTACGTATTGAGCAGCTTTAATTTTGTTAACAAGAATGCTTGCGTCACGGCCGATACCGTCAGCATTGATTTCCATAGATTGGATAACGCCGTCTGGATCGATGATGAATGTACCACGAGCAGCAAGACCTTCTTCTTCCATTAAAACGTTGAAGTTTGTAGTGATTGTGCGAGTTGGGTCACCAATCATGATGTACTCGATTTTGCCGATAGTTTCTGAGCTATCATGCCATGCTTTGTGAGTGAAGTGAGTGTCTGTAGATACAGAGTATACTTCAACGCCTAAGTCTTTTAGAGTTGCGTATTGGTTTTGTAAGTCTTCAAGTTCAGTTGGGCAAACGAATGTGAAGTCAGCTGGGTAGAAACAAACTACACTCCATTTTCCTTTTAAACTTTCGTCAGTAACTTGGATAAATTCTCCATTATGGTAAGCATTAGCTTTAAACGGTTTTACTTCTGTGCCGATTAATAACATGTTAAAATTCCTCCTAAATGTTGGTTTTGAGCATCAAAAAATAGTGTGCTCATAAAATATATTTTTTAATTAACTATAATAATTCTAATTCGATATTAATTATCATATAGAAGTGGTTATTTTGTCAAGAGAATAAACCAACTTTATACCAATTTAATTAATATTTATTCTCAATTAAGACTAACAGGGAATGGAAAGGTAATTTTAAGTCTATAAATTTTAGATGAGTAGTTGAAAGTTTAGTGTGTACGTTAGAGATAGTGTGTAAGTTTAATTTCTTGGGAAGGAAATATTTCTTAGAAGTTGTAGTTTTGAAAAGGAACTGCTTACTTCTATTTTACAAAGAATTTTGTGATAAATAAAATAAAATGAATCGGAAAATTTTTGAACAATTTTTGTCATCTCAAATATATAATTAGGAAGTATATTACGATGATAGTTAGAAACATTGACTCAAAGTGCTAACAAGATATAATAAAACCTAGATATACCTTTCAAAAAGAAGAATACATATTTATAGGATGAAAAAATTCAACCTATTATTTTTTATAGCTTTTAGAAAACGCTTACAATTAGTATGGAGGGGAAACCATGTCTAAGTTCACGAAGTATTTTTTAATGGAAGCTAAAGATGTGATTGCATATGTGAAAGAGAAATTATCTAAGTTTGAAAATGCAAAGGGGTTACAGTGTAAAGAAATAGGTGATGGCAATTTAAATTATGTGTTCCGCGTTTGGGATGAAAAAGAGAACATGTCTGTCATCGTAAAGCAAGCTGGGGATACAGCTCGCATTTCAGATGAGTTTAAGTTGTCGACGAATCGTATTCGTATAGAATCAGATGTTTTGCAGTTAGAGGATGAGTTAGCACCTGGACTTGTTCCTAAGGTGTATTTATTTGATAGTGTGATGAATTGTTGCGTAATGGAAGATTTATCGAATCACACAATATTACGTACAGCACTTATAAATCATCAAATATTTCCGAGGCTTGCGGATGATTTAACTACTTTTATGGTAAATACACTTTTGTTAACATCGGATGTTGTAATGAATCATAAAGAGAAGAAGGAATTTGTGAAGAATTATATAAATCCTGAATTATGTGAGATTACAGAGGACCTCGTATATTCAGAACCATTTACCAATCATAATAAGCGTAATGAGTTATTTCCGTTAAATGAGGGATGGATTAGGGAACATATTTATAGTGATAAAGAGCTTCGTATGGAAGTAGCGAAACGTAAATTTTCTTTTATGACGAATGCACAGGCATTACTTCATGGTGATTTACATACTGGTTCTGTTTTTGTAAGAGATGATTCTACAAAGGTTATTGATCCTGAGTTTGCTTTTTATGGACCTATGGGATATGACGTTGGGAATGTAATGGCGAATTTAATGTTTGCTTGGGTGAATGCAGATGCAACGATGTCACCTGGAGCTGAGAAAGATACGTATATGGATTGGTTACAAACTACGATGGTAGAGGTAATTGATTTATTTAAGCAGAAGTTTTTAGGTGCTTGGGATATTCATGTGACCGAGATTATGGCGAAGGAAGAAGGCTTTAGCGAAGTCTATTTGCAATCTGTATTAGAGGATACAGCTGCAGTGACAGGTCTGGAATTAATTCGCCGTATTGTTGGATTAGCGAAAGTAAAAGATATTACTTGTATTGGGAATGAGGAAGCACGTGCTAGAGCGGAGCGAATTTGTCTTCAAGTAGCGAAGAGTTTTATTTTACGAGCGAATCAATATAGAACGGGCACAAGTTTTGTGGAAACGTTAAAAGAACAGTCAACGCACTACGCGAAGTAAGGGGAGAATATGATGGAAGAGCAATTAATACCAATTCAGTGGAAAGATGATGCTTTAGTTTTGTTAGATCAAACGTTATTACCAAATGAGATTGTCTATGAATCTTTTAAAACAGCTGAAAGTGTGTGGGATGCAATACAAGTAATGAAAGTACGAGGTGCACCCGCGATTGGTGTTTCAGCTGCTTATGGAGTGTATTTAGGGATAAAGGAATTTGCTGAAAGTACGGAAGAAGGATTTATGGATGAAGTAAGAAAGGTATGTACATACTTGGCGACATCAAGACCGACTGCAGTAAATTTATTTTGGGCGCTTGAAAGAATGGAAAGTGTAGCGACAGATAATGCTCACTTATCAATCTCACAGCTGAAAAATAGATTACTAGAAGAGGCAAAAGAAATTCATAGAGAAGATGAAGAAATTAACCGTCAAATTGGAGAGCATGCATTAACATTATTCCATGATGAAATGGGAGTATTAACGCATTGTAATGCAGGTGCTTTAGCGACGACTAAGTATGGTACTGCGACGGCTCCAATGTATTTAGCGAAAGAAAAAGGATGGAATTTAAAAATTTATTCGGATGAAACGCGTCCTAGATTACAAGGTTCAACGTTAACAGCATTAGAACTGCAGCGAGCGGGTATTGACGTTACTGTTATTACGGATAATATGGCAGCTATGGTCATGTCACAAGGGAAGATTGATGCAGTAATCGTTGGATGCGACCGTGTGGCAGCAAATGGTGATGTAGCAAATAAAATTGGCACATTAGGCGTATCTATTTTAGCTAAGTACTACAACATTCCGTTTTATGTAGCAGCGCCAACACCGACAATTGATTTAAAGACATCGACAGGAAAAGAAATTCCGATTGAAGAAAGAGATGCTTCTGAAGTGATTAATCGTTTCGGACAATATTCAGCTCCGAAAGAAAGTAAAGTATATAATCCAGCATTTGATGTTACTCCACATGAAAATGTAACAGCGATTATTACAGAAAAAGGGATTGTAAAGGCACCGTTTACGAAGAATTTAAAAAAGCTATTTCAATAAGTAGATAAATATAAAAGTCAGTCATCATAAGCTTCATACTTAGGGGGATGTATATGTTATTACAAAAAGAAAGAGAAGAAATTGTAGCGTATGGAAAGAAAATGATTTCTAGTGGTTTAACAAAGGGGACGGGAGGTAATATTAGTATCTTTAATCGTGAACAAGGTCTTGTTGCGATTAGTCCAAGTGGTTTAGATTATTATGAAACAA
Organism: Bacillus sp. C-3-6; assembly: GCF_054509685.1. Lineage (NCBI taxonomy): Bacteria > Bacillati > Bacillota > Bacilli > Caryophanales > Bacillaceae > Bacillus > Bacillus sp. C-3-6. Next base: position 374,736 of record NZ_CM137247.1, read on the forward strand.
AGCCTGAAGATGTAGTTATATTAAACTTAGATGGTGAAGTAGTAGAAGGAGAAAGAAAGCCATCAAGTGAACTAGATATGCACCTTATTTATTATAGAAAGCGTGAAGATATAAATGCGCTTGTACACACACATTCTCCTTATGCAAAGACGATTGCATCATTAGGATGGGAACTTCCTGCAGTATCGTATTTAATTGCTTTTGCAGGCCCGAATGTACGCTGTGCGCCGTATGAGACATTTGGTACGAAGCAATTAGCAGATGCTGCTTTTGAAGGCATGATTGATCGCCGTGCAGTGTTACTTGCGAATCACGGTTTAATTGCTGGGGCAAATAATATAAAAATGGCGTTTACTATTGCAGAAGAGATTGAGTTTTGTGCTCAAATTTATTATCAAACAAAAAGCGTCGGAGAACCGAAGTTACTGCCAGAAGACGAGATGGAGAATTTGGCGAAGAAGTTTGAAGGGTATGGGCAACAGTAGAAATCTAACGGAAATGTTATTCAATGTGTATTAAAATGGCCGTGAAAGAATATATATTCTTCCATGGCCATTTTAGGATTTTAATTATTTAGATATATTTTTGAGTTGCGAATCTAATTTCCAAAAACCGATTCCTGAGAATAGTGCTGCTAATGAACCAATAATTGCAGCAATACCGATATCTCCGAACATCATTCCGCCCATTAAGATACCAAAAATTCCAATTAAGATAAGAATAATAGAAATAGCTTTCATTATACGATACTCCTTAAAACGTAAAAGTTATATGTGATAATATAACATTAATAGAGTTTATAATCAAAAATATTTTGTTCAGGAATTGTATTGAGGTAGGAAATATGAATGGTGAATAAAGGGTTAGGAGAAGGAAACGAAAGGAAAAAACATCCTCAAAATTGAGGATGTTTTTACGCTTTCTTAAGCAACAAATACATAAAGTAAGGAGCCCCAATTAAAGCAACGACAATACCTGCTGGAATGCCATTAGGATCAACGATATTTCGTCCAATTGTATCTGCTAATAATAATAGCCATCCGCCAATTAAAACGGCGATAGGCATGAATATTTGATGCCTTGGACCTACTAAAGATTTTGCGATGTGAGGAGCCATTAGTCCAATAAAGCTAATTCCTCCTGTTACGGAAACAGCAGCGGCAGCAAGTGCAACGGCTGCGATTAATAAGTATCTTCGTTCTTTTTCAATTTCAATTCCAACACCGATTGCGACCGGTTCGTTTAATGCTAGAATGTTTAATCGATTTGCTTTATAGAAGACAAATGGGATTAATACAATTAGCCATGGAAGTATTGCTAAAACAAATGTCCAGTCATCTCCCCAAATGTTTCCGGCAATCCATTTTGAGATAAAGTCCACTTTCATACGATCAGCGGATGAAATAAGGACAATCATCGCTCCAGATAGTGCAAATGCAAAACCGATACCAGTTAATGTTAATCGTATTGGTTGAAGTCCAGTTGATTTACTATATGAAAATACGTAAATTAGAACAGCTGTCAGAAATGCCCCAATAAATCCAACGACAGGTAGTAAGTAAAGAAATGAACCTACGTCTATTGGAAAGTATAAAAAGAAAATAGCAACAGCAACACCAGCCCCAGAGTTAATACCAAGAATACCAGGTTCAGCTAAATCATTTCGGGTAATTCCTTGCAGAATAGCCCCTGATAAAGCGAGAGCCATACCAGCTAATAATGTAATGACAATTCTAGGTAGTCTTAAAGAGTATAAAACGAACTCCTCTTTAAAAGTCCCTTGCCCCATTAATGTTGGGAGTAGTCGATCATAAGATAAAGATGCTGAACCAAGTCCCATTCCAACTACAATGGTTGTGATGATTACTATAAGTAAAGCGAGTATAATGAGACGCTGTTTTCTTAAAATAGATTGCATCATGAGAATGTTTTTCCTCCTTTACGTACAATGAATAGGAAGAATGGTAATCCTACAATCGCGACAATTGCCGCAACTGGTGTTTCGTACGGAGCGTTAATAGTACGTCCGATTGTATCTGCAAGTAGCATAAAGGAAGCTCCAGCAATTGCTGACATCGGTATAACAAATCGGTAATCTGGACCGACAATTGGGCGTACCATGTGAGGTACCATTAAACCGATAAATGCCATATTTCCAACAAGCGCTACAGATGCACCTGCAAGTAAGATAATAATGATAAATAAAATAGTTTTAATAACAATAATTTTTTGACCTAGTCCAATAGCCACTTCCTCACTGAAACTAAGAACTGTCAATTTTTTTGCTAGTAAGATAGCGATAAAGATACTAATTGAAATGACTGGAATAATAATTTTTAATTGGCTCCAAGTTGTTCCAATTACGCCCCCAGCAGTCCAAAGTGATACATCTTGTGAAATTTTAAAGTAAATGCCAATTCCTTCTGAAATTGCGAGTAGAAATGCTGAAACTGCAGCACCCGCTAATACAATTCGAAGAGGAGAAAGGCCGCCTTTTTTCACCATACCAATTCCAAATACCATCATTGCGCCAATTGCAGCACCGATAAAGCAAGCTAACGTTAAGTAAAGATAGCTGATGGAAGGATTGAAAGCAAGTGTTAGTGCAAGCGCAGCATTTGCTCCACCAGATAGCCCTAATAATCCAGGGTCCGCAAGTGGATTTCGTGTTAATCCTTGCATAATTGCTCCAGAAACGGCTAATCCAGCTCCTACAAAAATAGCAGCAACTTCACGTGGTAAACGTATTTCTCGAATAATAGATATTTTGTCTCCTTTAGCGGAGGAAGTGAGTGCTAACCATACATCTTTTATCGAAGTATCTGCAGCACCTAATACCATTGCAACCATAAAAATAAGAAAGAATGCAATTAAGCTTAAAATTAGTTTGTATGTAAAAGCTATAGAACGTGGATTATCATGATCTTTTGTCATTCGTTTCACATCTTTTCTGTTCATAGAATAAAGGAAGAGGAATTCTTAAATTAAGAATTCCTCATGTTTGTATTATTTACCAAGAAAGCTCTTCTTGAAGAAGTCTAGTTGGAAATCTAATGTAAGTGGATCATTGAAATAGAATTCCATCATGTTTGCTTCATATACACGATTATTTTTTACTGCTGGGATGTTTTTATATGATTCTGTCTCTTGGAATGAGTTATCAGTATCTTTGTTTTTACTTACGATTAAGTAATCACCAGCAAATTCAGGTAATACCTCAGTAGATAATGCGTAATAACCTTCTTTTAATGCTTTTTCTTTTACTTTTTCAGGCATTTTTAATTTCATTTCTTGGTACAGAATTTCTGTTCCGCGGCCCCAGTTCTCGCCGTATACATAAAGCTGTTTGTTGAAGTTTTCTACAACAGAAACTGTTGCATCTTCACCGATTTTTGCTTTAATTTCTTTACCAGCTTCTTGTGCACGTTTCTTGAATTCATCAACCCAAGTTTTTGCTTCTTTTTCTTTGTTTAATAACTTACCAATTTCTAAATGCTGTGTTAAGTAATCAACTTTTCCGTAAGTGTATGTTACAGTAGGAGCGATTTTCTTTAACTTATCGACATTTTTAACATTTGATAAACCAATGATTAAATCTGGATTTAGTTCAGCGATTTTTTCAACATTTTCATCTGATACTTCAGCAACATCTTTAAGTTTACTATCAAAACGTGGGTTTTGTTTAGACCATGAATCTACCCCAACAAGATTTACACCTAATGACATTACGTTACCAGCGAATGATGATAGTACAACAACGCGTTTTGGATTTGCAGGAACTTCTACTTTACCATTTTCAGATTGGTATGTAATTGTTTCTGATTTACTACCTTTTGCATCGTTCTTTTTGTCTGTAGAGCCATTGCTACAAGCACTCATAACAAGAACGAAAAGAACTGTTAGTGAAATAAATAACTTTTTCATCGTCTTTCTCCTTTAACATAGATGATATGTGTATACAATAATTTGTTTAACTGTAATCTTTTTGAAAGAGTAGTGGTAAAGCAAAATGATTTATTAAAAATCTTGAATATGAGATTTTATAATATAGTATTAACCATATTAATGAAAGAAGATGTAATCTCAAATTTGCTAATTATTAACAAAATGATAATGATTATCACTATTGATTCTTTAAATAATATAATTTTATATAGGTGTATTGTCAATAGTAATTTTGATTGTAAATTTTGCGGAAACAGGTTATATTTTATTGAGAATGATAATCAATGATTAATAGCTGAGGAGTGAGCACGAATGAATCGAGAAGAATTGTTTGATGTAACCGTGATAGGCGGAGGACCTGCAGGGCTTTATTCAGCTTTTTATAGTGGACTCAGAGAAATGAAAACAAAAATAATAGAATTTCAACCACATTTAGGTGGAAAAATACATGTGTATCCGGAAAAAATGATTTGGGATGTAGGAGGACTATTGCCGGTTACAGGTGATAAGTTAATTGAACAACTTGTACAGCAAGGGTTAACATTTAAGCCGGAAGTTGTATTAGATACAAAAGTAGAATCGATTATTCGTAATCAAGATGGTACTTTTACATTAAAAACAAGTACTGGCGAAGAACACTTTTCAAAAACAGTTATCGTCGCAACAGGAAGTGGTATATTGAAACCGCAAAAGTTATCTATTGAAGGTGCTGAGCGATTTGAAGTATCGAATTTAAATTATACAGTTAAATCTTTAAAGCGTTTCAAAGGTAAAACAGTTATTATTTCCGGTGGAGGCAATTCTGCTGTTGATTGGGCAAATGAATTGGAACCAATTGCGAAAAAAGTGTACGTAACCTATAGAAAAGAAGAATTATCTGGTCATGAAGCACAAGTAAAACAACTTATGAACAGCTCAGCGGAGTGTTTCTTTAATACATCGATTACAAAATTAATTGCTGGTGATAATCATGAAGCGATCGAATATGTAGAATTAACAAATCATGAAACAGGTGAGGTTTCTCACTTACCTATTGATGAAGTTATTATTAATCATGGATATGAACGCGACATTACATTATTAGAAAATAGTGAGTTAGACGTTGCAATTATAGATAATTATTATATTGCAGGTAATGCAAATAGTGAGTCTTCAGTAGATGGATTATATGCTGCTGGAGATATTTTAAAGCACGAAGGGAAACTACACTTAATTGCAGGTGCATTCCAAGATGCTGGAAATGCTGTGAATAAAGCAAAGCAATTTATCCAACCAGATGCAAGTGAGTACGGAATGGTTTCTTCTCATAATGAAGTATTTAAGAAGAGAAATCGCGAACTGATTAAGCAGATGATAAAATAATAAGGAACAAGTATACCCCCACATACTTCTCTATTCAAATGGATGAGAGATGTACGTGGGGGTTTTCCTGTTTACTATATTTTCAATCATTATAATGACACCGGTTTCATCAGTTCATATGATATGAACATTTTTATTGGTAAAGCATCTTAGAAAACAATTTAGCTATGTTTTGCTTACGCAGAACATGGCCAAATTACGCTGTCCCTTTAGCGCGTTCATTAGGAAATGGCATATTTAGTATAGAAGCAATATATTGTTTTCCATGTTTTCGAGCCAATGATTCTAATATTTGACGGACGCGTTTTGTAAGATGGCCTTGTTTTTTGATGGCTTCACAATATGCGTCATAGAAAGCATATTTAGCCCAAAGGAAATCATCTTGTTGGAATAAGAAATGATTTTTGTACCATTCACCAATTGTATGATAACAATTGTTTTCATGTATTGCTGTGCTTTGAGAAAGAAAACGATCAGATAAAGATACATTCAAATGAGAAATTGTGTTTTCTGTTTCAACTTGTAGTGTTTTTTCTAACATTGTAATGATGTGACGAGTAGCCATATGTTAACTCTCCTTTGTGTAAATGGGTAATACCATTCTATATTTAAAAAATTCTTACTATATAATACTATACAATATATGGAATGCATCTACCTGCTTTTTGAACTGCATTTACAAAATCTTTTTTATTTGTTTACAAAAATAAAGTAAAGTAAGATACAGTATAGATGAAAAAATAATAAAGGAATGAACGCATTGTATATAACAGTAGAAGAGACTGCGGAGTATTTGAATTTACCAAAATCGTATATTGAAGAGTTAATTCAGCAAAAGAAAATTCGTGCGCTATTCGATGGAGAGCAATATTTAGTAAATAAAGAACAATTTAATACACATTTAGAACAAATGGAGAAATATAAGCAATTAGTGGAAGAAATATTGAACGAACCAATTCCAGAAGATATGGATGTTAAAGACGAAGATTAAACTATGGAAAATCCCTTATGAAGATATGCAGAAATGTATATTCATAAGGGATTTTTTGTTTGAAGATATCAAAAACATAAGGAGTTTTTAGCCTTTCTTCAAATTTTGATAGGTAGTAGTCTACCATGTTAAAAGCATATTTTTTTCTAGCTAGGACAAACATAGAGAACGTAACCTGTACAGATACATATACTATCAGTGCAAAAGCTTATAAATTAATGGAAGGGGTTTTCTCGTGAGTTTATTTCATTGTGATTTTCTGAAAGACTTAATTGGATCTTTTGTGAGAGTAAACAGGGGTGGTCCAGAATCTCAAAAAGGGACAATAGTCGCTGTATGTTCGGATTACTTTGTATTAAAGAATGAAAAAGGAGAGCTCTATTACTATCAGATTCGTCATCTGAAAAGTATTACAAAAAATGCGAAAGATTGTAAAGCAGATGATTGCAGATGGTTGGAATGTGAATGTGAAGATGACTTTGAAAAGTTACTTCAAAGCTTCAAATATTGCTGGGTGAAAATTAATCGTGGTGGCCCAGAGAAAGTTGAAGGTATTTTACAAGATGTTTCTTGTGAATTTGTGACACTAATTGTAAAAGAAGAAGTTATATTAGTTGCAGTATCTCATATTAAGAGTGTCGCAGTAGCTTGTAGAGAAAGCGAAGAAAGCGACAGTGAAAGCAATAGTGAAAGTGATGATTCGGGTCGAGCTCGCGCACAAAGACAGTCAAGAAGAGGAAGATAATAAGAAAGGAGGATACAAATTTGGAAAGTATATTATACTGTGAACAAATTAAAGGCTTAGTCGGTGAGACTGTAAAAGTAAATCTTCGTGGACCAGAGAGTCGAGTGGGGGTACTTGTATCGTTAGGAAGAGATTACCTTACATTACAACTTCCTCTTGGTGAATTAGTATATTACCAATTGAAACATGTGAAGAGTCTAGTTAAGAAAGTGAAAGAAAGTAAATGTGGCGATGGCTATGTTTCATGTTTCTGCTCTGATGATGATACTTTTGTCGATGTATTACGTGACTTGAAGTATAAGTGGGTAAAGATTAACCGTGGCGGCCCAGAGTGTGTAGAAGGCCTATTAAGTGAAGTGCATGAAGAATGTATTACGCTAGTAAACGGTGATGAAGTTATTTATATCATTAATTATCATATTAAGAGTGTGAGTCAAGTAGTGAAATGTAAAAAGAATGAAGATGAATAATGTTTAATAAATAAGAGGGGCATTATGAGGGAAAGAGAAGAACAATTTCTTATTTCGATAGTATGAAAAGGAATTACTTACTATTAAGACAGAACATTGCCCTGATTATTTTTTTGAAATGGAAGATAGGAAAGCTGAAATTTATAGGAAGGAGGATATAGATGAATGAGTTAAACAAAAGTATTGGGGAAAATATATATGTTAAATTAATCGGTGAAAAAAGATTTAAAGGTGTATTAATAGACGTAGGAAATGACATTATTGTTCTTTACAATGGACAAGACTATGTATATATATCTTTATATCATGTACAATACTATAAATTTTTAAGACCACATGACGAAGACATACTAAAACCAGATGTTGATTCTGTAATTAAGAGGGAATCCCCTTCAATTTCTTTGAGAAAAGTATTAAGTACTTCTAAAGGGATTTTTACAGAAGTTTATGTAGCAGGAAATGCTCCAATACATGGTTATGTTACAAGTGTGATGAACGACTATATTGTTTTTTATAGTCCGGTTTATAAAACGGTATATATATCTTTAAAGCATTTAAAATGGTTAATTCCGTATAAAGAAAACCAAGTACCGTATGCCCTCAATAAAAATGAACTCCCCGTAAATCCGTTAAATATTACATTAGCTAGAACATTTGAAGAACAGCTTATTAAAATGACTGGGAAAATTATGGTGTTTGATTTAGGTGAGGAGTCCAATAAAATTGGAAAAATGGCGAAAATTGATGAAGGTCATATTGAAATATCAAAAGCACGTGATGCAAAAATGTATGTGAATATTCAACATGTAAAATCCGTCCATTGTCCGTAGATTAGTTGGAAGGGCTGACTTTTTCTTTTATATGCAGAAGAAAAGGTCGAGCCTATTTGTTTTAGTTTAATTTGAAGATGAGGGGAAAAATGAATTGAATATAAACATAGTATAGTGTGATTTTTTAAAAGGTAACTTTACACTAACTTATAAAAATTGTGTACGAGCTATCTTTTTATGTATTCAATTTATTTTTTGAGGAGGAGCTGCTCAACTAATTTATTAAAGGGGTTTTGTTTGTGGAGCAGTTTCCGAATTCGTTATCAATTACATTGCTTGGTAGTGCTGGTGGAGCAGCAAAAGCAGTTTTAGCAATTTTAAATCAAGCGATAGCAAATGAAAAAGATCCAATTTATGAAGTATTAAAGAATGCCAAATTTCATTTGGTGGATATAAAACAAAAAGATAGGACTTATTATGATGAGTTGTTTTCGAATTTGAAAAGTCAATTATATTTATATGAAATAAACCTTCAAAATGTAGTGGAATTTAAACAACATTTAAAAGAAAAAAGAACGAGTGTTGTGATTGATGTTTCAGGGGCAGATACAATTAGAGTATTAAGCTGCTGTAATGAACTAGGAATTTGTTATATTAACTCAGCCTTGGAAAATGAGGCAGTAGATCAGGACGATAGCTTAATCGGCTTTCAGCTTACGGAAAGATATACAAGGTTTGAGAAGGAGAAAGAGAAATTTACAAATACAAAAGCGATTATAGGTTCAGGTATGAATCCAGGTGTTGTTCAATGGATGGTTGTTGAGCTTATGAAGGAACGACCAAATGAAAGGCCAAGAGCATGTTATATTGTAGAACATGACACATCGTTTTTGAATGATACAGCACTTATAAAGCCACATACACTTTATGCTTCATGGGCAGTAGAGCGATTTTTAGATGAAGCAATCTGGAGTTATCCGATGTATATGAGTCATCATCGTCCTCTTTACTTTTATGAAGATGTATATGCTTCAGAGTATAAAGTGAAGTTAGGAGAAAAAGAATTCTATGGTTGTTTAATGCCACATGAGGAAGTATTAATTTTAGGGAAAAACTTTAATATGGAAGTTGGTTTTCTTTACCGAATTAATGAGTATACAACAAATATAATTAGACAGAACTTAGATCAAGTAGAAGATTTATGGAACTGGAATCGTAAAGTGTTTAATCCAGCGGAAGAAGAGGTTGCTGGAGAGGACTTGGTCGGTGTGTTACTCGTTTATGAAAATAGTGAGACATATATGTATAATGTGATGAATAGTAGCCAAGTTTTTCGTAAATATAAAACGAATGCAACGTATTTTCAAGTAGGGTGCGGGATTTATGCGGGCTTGTCCAGTTTACTTTTAGATCAATTTGAACAAGGTGCTTATTACGTTGAGGAGTTGTTATTAAATACAGAAAGTAAGTACGGTGAGTATTTAAATTTATATATGAAGGATTTTGTAATAGGGCATAATAATTTTACGGATGGATTGTTACATGACAGGGTAAGATGGATGTAAGTTGTTACCAAAAGGAAGGAGAGATCTCCTTCCTTTCATTATTATAAGGTTAAATATTGCCCTGAAAGCAATTTCATACTTATACTTTAAGGAGATAACAATGAAAGTTTTTTGTATCGATCAAGGGGAGTTTTTATATGAATAAATACAAGAGCTTGATTTATGAAGAAAGAAGAGCCTTAAAGGTATTTATATTATTATTTTATATTATATTCTTTTTATATGACGCTATATATTATTTTGTATATCCTGCTATGAATATTAGTGGAACAGCGGTAGGTTGGCCAGAAGGTAGTCTTGGGATAGGTGTGCCTATATTTGTAATAGCATTATTTCCTATTTCTATATATCTTCAAAAAAGAGGGTATGTATATTCTGTAAAATATTTATTTTTATTTGGGTACATGTTTATCAATCTTGTGAATAATTTAATGATTTATTTGCGAACGGATAGACCTTTTGAACATGGTAGTATGGTAGAAATGTTATTAATTTTATTTGCCCCAGTTTTCGTGAATAGAAAATACTTTTATTTAGTGTCCTTTAGTGTAATTGGAAAGTACGTATTTTTCACATTGCTATTACAAGATTTAAAAGTGGTAATTCCACTTGTTTTATGTATATTCTATTTCATTATTTCACATTCTTTATTAAAACGATTTCAATCTTATGTAAGAACAGTGGTTGAAATGATGAACAATATGAAAGAGACGGAAAATTTAGCTGTGATTGGGACTATGTCTACAACAATTGCCCATGAAATTCGAAATCCGCTAACAGCGTTAAAAGGGTTTACGCAAATGCAAAAAGAAAGAAATCCAACTGATACGATGAGCTACGACATTATGCTACAAGAAATTGAAAGGGTTAATGGATTTGTTAGTGAATTGATGTTGTTAGGAAAACCAAAGCCAACAAATTATGAAAGGTGTAATATACGAGACATCCTTCTATATGTTGTGCATCTAATGGAAAGTTATGCAACGCAATATAGAGTTAAATGTCATTTACAAGTAGATGGGAATTTACCGGCTATAAACGGTGATGACAAGCAATTAAAACAAGTGTTATTAAATATCATTAAAAATGGAATAGAATCAATGCCAGAGGGTGGAGAAATTCATATTCGTGCATATCAAAAAACGCAAGGACATTTGTGTATTTCTGTTGAAGACCAAGGATTTGGTATAGAGAATGAGAAGTTAGAAAAAATCGGCAAGGCGTTTTACACAACAAAGGAGACTGGTACAGGACTTGGGTTAATGATTACATATAAAATTATTAAGGAACATCAAGGGAGTATCACGATCCAAAGTAGTCTAGGAGTAGGAACGAAAGTAGAAATTTTTCTGCCGACCGTTTAATGTATTGGGAGAAAAGATTTTTCAGAAAAGTGTTCTTGTTGTGTAAATATAAACATTTTATAAAATGTTTCAAGAAGGGTTTTTTTTATAAAATACTTCGTTTATAATGGAGGAAAATATCGACATGAGATTGATTGCTCATGTAGCGGTTCAGTGGTGTTATGAAAAGATAAGAAGGGGTGCACACGCATCCTTTTTTCTATGCAGATATTATGAAAGAGGTGGTATGATGGAATTAACATTAAATTCGACTGTATGTTTACACACGATTCAATTTCGAAAAGAGCAAAAGAATTATATTGTAAAAGATACAATTACAGGAGAAAAATATGAAATGCCGCCACTTTGGATTGATGCATTGGCAATGATGCGTGACGGTTTTTTATTGGGGGAAATTGAGGAGAAATTAAAAGAAGAGTATCCATCCGAAGAAGTGAATATGTTAGCATTCACGAGGCAACTGTTAGAACTAGAACTTGTTGAAATGGTAGATGGAGAAGAGATAGCTTGCACAAAGAAGAAAGAGATAGATTGTTTAGCTTGGGTGCGTCCCCGTGTGGAACAATTCTTTCTTAATTTAAATAGAAAATATAGAAGCAAAGACCAATAGTGGCCTTTGCTTTTTTTATAGGCTGTGTTTAAAAAATAACAGCAAATGCTCTTGCGAAAGCACCGTCACTATTTTTAATTTTTAAAGGTGCTGCTGAGAAAAAGAAACGTTTTGTTTCGATAGCATCTAGATTTGTTAAGTTTTCAATTAAGTAAATATTATTCCCTAGTAATATGTGATGAATCGGTGATGTTTCTGTTGTGACTTCATCAGGAGAAATGAAATCTAAACCGATAGATTTTACTTTTAATCGCACTAGTTCTTTAGCTAATTCTTCAGAAAGATAAAATGCTTCTTTCTCATAAGCTTCTGTATTCCATTTGGTGGATAGATTAGAATGAAAAATAACAATATCACCTTCTTTTATATCAGCATTATGCAATACTGCCTTAGGTAATTTGCGTTCTTGAATATGTGTTACATCTATAAGAACAGCTTCGCCTACAAATTGATCCAGCGGTAATCGATCGATGGTCGTTGCGCCTGAAATAAAATGCGCAGGGGCATCACAATGCGTGCCAACATGAACGACAGAATGAAAATCTGTAACTTGATAGCCTGATTCTTCAACACTTGTAACAGCTTCTAGTTGTATTTTAGGTGTTCCAGGAAATTGAGACATATTATTTTCAAATGTTTGCGATAGATCAATTACTTTCATTTTACATACCTCCAATATATGTTTTTCAAATAATAAAAAGCTCATCCTTCAGTATCAAGAAAGATGAGCTTTACATGCTAGTTGAGTTTTATCTTCCAAAATGCAATGCATTTTGCAGGAATTAGCACCTATTCAGTTTGTATAAACTGAGGTTGCTGGGCTTCAAAGGGCCGGTCCCTCTGCCTCTCTTGATAAAGAAGTATTCAGTTTTTAAAATCGGAATTTTCCGATAGTTAAATTGTAATTCATTTCCTTTTTTCGTGCAATACAAAATAGGTATTCACCCAAATAAAGCTGCTCGCATATTGTAGCTTATGTAAATAGAATGCTGCGAAGGAGTGAGTGCAGTGACAGGAAATATATTAAATTATTATGCTGGTGGTAATACAGCTAGGGGATTTCACAATTTATACGAAGAGAATTTAAAAGGATTAGACAGATTATTTATCTTAAAGGGTGGCCCAGGAACGGGAAAATCTTCTTTAATAAAGGCAATAGGTCGTGAATGGATTGAAAAAGGATATGATATTGAATTTTTGCATTGTTCTTCTGATAATAAATCGGTTGATGGTGTAATTATCCCAAAATTAAAAGCAGGAATTGTTGATGGGACATCGCCGCATGTTATTGAGCCAAAAATGCCAGGAGTTGTTGAAGAGTATATAAATTTAGGAATTGCTTGGGACTCAGATAAACTAAGAAAGCAGAAGTTAGAAATTGAAAGATTTGTTTCAGAAGCAAGCAAAGCTTTTCAGTCTGCTTACGCACGTTTTAAAGAGGCATTGGTTATACATGATGAGTGGGAGAAGATATATATTGATAATATAGATTTTAATAAAGCAAATGAACTAACCAATCAGCTAATCCAGAAATTATTTGCAGATAAAAACGGGAGACAATCGCTTGTAAAACATCGTTTTTTAGGAGCTGCTACACCGAAAGGAGCAGTTGATTTTGTTCCTAATTTAACAGAAGGGTTACCACATCGTTATTTTATAAAAGGGCGCCCAGGCTCTGGAAAATCAACGATGCTCAAAAAGTTAGCTAAGGCAGCTGAAGAAAAAGGATTTGAAGTTGAAGTATATCATTGCGGATTTGACCCGCATAGTCTTGATATGGTTATCGTAAGAGAATTAGGCTTTGCAATTTTTGATAGCACCGCACCACATGAATATTTTCCAAGTCGCGAGGGTGATGAAATTATTGATATGTATGCCCTTATTGTTACGCCAGGGACGGATGAGAAATATGCGAAGGAAATTCGTGATGTTTCCATTCAATATAAAGCAAAAATGAATGAGGCGATGTCTTTCTTAGCGAAAGCAAAATCGGTTCGTGATAAATTAGAACGAATTTATATTGCTGCTATGGATTTTTCAATAGTAGATGCATATAAAGAGGAGATTCAAAAAGAGTTTGAACGAATTGCTGCTACTGTAATTGAAAAGCAACAATAGACGTTTCATTAGGCTGTCAGTAATTTCTGACAGTTTTTTTAGTATGTAGTAAAATTAGTATTGTATTTGTCGAATTTCCAAGGAAATAATCAAAAAATGGAGGTGTTATGCAATGAGAGAGAAAATCGAGTTGGAGTTAGAAAGAATTGAAAAAGAGAATGATGTGAAAATTTTATTTGCGGTGGAATCAGGGAGTCGTGCTTGGGGGTTTCCATCGAAAGATAGTGATTATGATGTTAGGTTTGTTTATATACATCCGGTAGAATGGTATTTATCAATTCATGACAAACGAGATGTAATTGAATATCCAATTAGTGATGATTTAGATATAAGTGGTTGGGATATTAAAAAGGCGTTGCAACTATTCGCGAAGTCGAATCCAGCTTTACTTGAGTGGATTCGATCACCAATTTTTTATTCGAAAAACTCTAATTTTCCAGAACTACTTCAACAGATGAGTGAGAAGAATTTTGATCCAAAAGCAACGATATATCATTATTTACATATGGCGTCGAAAAATTATCGTGAATTTTTGCAAGGTGAGAATGTAAAGCTGAAAAAGTACTTTTATGTATTACGTCCCATTTTAGCTTGTAAGTGGCTAGAAGAGAAAACGACTTTACCTCCTGTAGAATTTGACCGATTAATTACAGAATTATCATTAGAACGTAGCGTATTAGATGAAATTGAAAAGTTGTTAATAAAGAAAAAAGCAGGTACTGAATTAGATGTTGGATTGAAAATTAAGGTGCTAAATCAATTTTTAGAAGAACAAATTCATTACTATCAGCAATATGTAAAAGGAATTGAAAAGGGATCAGGAATCGATATTGAGAGTTTAAATACATTGTTTCGAGATATGTTGTTTGAAGCATATGAAAAAGAGCACAAGTAAGTTTGTGCTCTTTTTATTTTGTAGGAATGAAGAAAACAGATATAGCTGCGATAAGACCTGCAAAGGAGAATAAGTAAAAATTCCATGCTAAGTCATATTGCATTGTCATAATAATACCGACGAGAATTGGGCCAGCAATTGCACCAACTCGGCCAAGCCCCAGTCCCCAGCCTAAGGAGGTAGCTCGGATATGTGATGGGAAGTATTGTGTTACATATGCATTTAATATTTGAGTAATACCGACTGATCCAATACCAGCAAGGCCAATTAAAAGATAAATGATTGTAACAGATGGTTTGATTGTTAATAGTCCGATACATATGGCTGCCATAAGATAAGAGATGCTAATAACAATTTTTGCTCCTATACAATCAGCAATTGCTCCAGCGAATAATGCGCCGATAGCTGCGGTAATATTTAGCATAAGTAGAAATGACAGACTAGACCCAAGAGGATATCCTGCCTGGCGCATCATCTGTGGTAACCAAGTGTTTAAACCATATATTAAAAACATTCCCATTATATAAGTGATCCAAAAAAGTAGCGTTGCTTTTATGTATTCTTTTGAGAATAAAGTAAAAAATCCATTTTTCTTTCGTATAGTAGATGGGTCTTGATGAGTTTTATCTTTTACATGAAATTCAATTTGAAAACGATTAAGAATTTGGTTCACTTCTTCTTGGCGATTACGTGATAATAAAAATTGAATGGACTCGGGTAAATAGCGAATAATGAAAGGAATGAGGAGTAGTGGAATCATTCCGATACCAAACATAATTCTCCATCCGAAATCTTCTAACATAAGCATGGACAAAATAGCACCTAACACGATACCTAAAGGATAGCCAGTAAACATAAGAGCATAAATAAAAGATTGCCTTTTTTTTGGTGAATATTCAACAGTAAGTGCTGAAGCTGTTGGGATAACACCGCCTAATCCGATTCCTCCTATAAATCGAGATAATCCAAATAACTCAGGAGAAGGAGCGATAGCCGCTAAACCCATTGTGATAGAAAAAAGTGCTAAACAGCATATAAGCGTCCATTTACGCCCAATTAGATCTGTAATCGTTCCAACTAGAATAGCCCCAATAAACATCCCAAATAAAGCATAGCTTGCAATTGTACCAGCATGCGCTGGTGATAGCGCCCAGCTTTTGTCTTCTAGGAGCTTTGGTAGAACGGCACCGTAAATACCTAAATCATATCCATCAGCTAAAATGGCTAGCCAACAAATAAAAACAACAAGTTTTGTAATAGAGCTTGGAAAGATAGTTTCTGTAGATTCTAGATGAGGTGGAGCTGAAGGTTGCATAATATTCACCCCTTTTAATTTGTAGATGAATATATTATTTTATTTAATGTTAATATGTTCCTCCTTGTGTCGAATTTTATCTGAAAAGGGTTTATAACAAATAAAGAAGTTCAACAGTAATTTTGTTGAACTTCTTTATTTGTTTACTCATTATCAACTCGTTTTAACGGTTGATCTGCTGGGCCTTCAAGAACGTCTCCCTCAATTGAAAAACGAGAACCATGGCAAGGGCAATCCCAAGTACAATCACCATTATTCCATTCAACTTCACAGCCGAGATGTGTACAAGTTGTATCGACGATATGTAATTTTCCTTCTTTGTCCTTATAAGCACCTGCTCGTTTACCGTTAACATGTACGACAGATCCTTCACCAACTTCGAGATCTTCTGGCTTACGTAATGCGGTTTCAATCTTTCCTGCAATTAAATGTTTCGCAACATCAATGTTTTGGGAGAGGAACGTTTTTATATCTGGATTTGCATGGAAGCGTGATGGTGCATACAGTTCTTTATAGGGACTGTGAACTTTTATGATGGAGTCCTTCAGTAGGTGAGCGGCAGCAGTTCCAGTTGTCATTCCCCATTTGCGATATCCAGTTGCAACAAATATATTTGGATTTCTTTCGTTAATATGTCCGATATAAGGAAGCTTATCTAGAGTAATTAAATCTTGTGCTGACCATCTATAAGGAACTTCATCTATTCCAAAAGTGGCTTCAGCAAAAGAATAGAGTGCTTCATAATGAAGCATCGTATTTATTCCCTGACCTGTTTTATGACTCTCTCCGCCAATCAAAATTAATTTTTCTCCATTGTTTGTTATATAGCGTAAGGAGCGCTTTGGATCATCAATACTTAAATACATGCCACCTGGATACTCCGTTTTTGCTTTTATTGCAAGAGCGTAGGAGCGTTCTGCGTACATTCGCGTAAAGAAAAAGCTATTCGCATCATAAAAAGGAAAATGTGAACAAGAGACGACATATTCACAAGTGATATGATGGCCCTCTTTTGTAATTATTTGTGGATAATCGCCCTTTTCCACATCCATAGCTGTTGTTTGTTCGTAGACCTTTCCGCCCATCTCCACAAACTTTTCTAAAAGTGTTTTTAAATAAAGAAGGGGATGGAATTGTGCTTGATTTTTCATTATAAGCGCAGATTGTACTGGAATAGGAATCGATAGAGATTGAACATAGTCACAAGATATATTTAATTTTTGATAAGCTTCATATTCTTTCGATAAATTTCTTAATCCGTTATCAGTAGTTGTATATAAATATGAATCTTCATTTGAGAAATTACAGTCGATTTTATATGTTTGAACAGTTTTATTTATGAATTGTAGAGCCTTATTATTTGATTCATAGTAAAGCCGGGCCTTTTCTACACCGAAATGATTTATTAATTCATCATAAATAAGATCATGTTGTGCTGTTACTTTCGCTGTTGTATGCCCAGTCGTTCCGTTTAAAATACGACCAGAATCAATTAAAACAACATCGATGCCTTCTTTTGCAAGTAAATAGGCAGTAGTAATACCTGTAATACCAGCACCGATAATAGCAACTTTCGTCTTTATATTTTCGGATAAACGAGGGAAAGTAGGAAATTGAGTAGATTCAATCCAATAAGATAGCGGCAGTTGTGGGAATGTATCACCTGTCATTGCGGAAACCTCCTGATTTTAGAACAATTTTCCTTTTAATATTTCCATATTATATGAAATTCATGTGTGTTGTTTTAGAGGAAGTCTATTTTTATTAAAAGAGTGTATAAATTATTTTAATATAATTAATTAGGTGGGGCATTATGAAGAAGTAGGATTTATATAAAACTAAATTCAAATGATTCTGTTTGTTGATTACATAGAGAGTTATTGAATGAGATAGAGTCTATGCCGTTTAAGAAAATGTCTATATATAGTGGGTAAATCCTTATGAAATCTATACATTTTCTTTAGTGAAATAAAGTATGATTATAAAAATATAACCACCTTTTATTACTAGGTCATAAAAGGTGTTGACAATATAGAAATTCTATTGTTATGATTCATCATGTGGAAAGGTTGATAGAGAGTAAAAAGAGAAATGTTTTTCATTGATAATAAAAGCGAAAAATAAGTGACGATAGAGTGAGTATATTTTCCTTATAATAGATGCTTTTTGGATCATCTAGTAAAATCAATCTGGAAGCAAGAATTGATATATGTAAGTTGCGCAAGGCGCGGCATAAGAAAGGAGCAAAAGGATGAAGGAGCTTCATACGTTTGGGTGGTATGCAGCACGTGTATCACCACATTTGCCGAAAAAAGCATTTAAACCAGTGCCTACTCGTTTATTTGGTGGACTGGCTTATTTGCTTGTGGCATTGGCGGGGTTAATATCGATTGGTGTATTTGAATTGAATGTGTGGGCGAATCTAGGAATTGCGATTGTTCTTGGATTATGTTTTGCTTCACTAGGATTTTTAGGGCATGAAATTTTACATGGAACTGTTGTAAGAAAGGCATGGCTTCGTGACTTCTTAGGCGCGATTGCATTTATGCCATTATCAACAGGGCCAAAGCTTTGGAGAAAGTGGCATAATGCAACGCATCATGTTCATACACAGCATGAAGAGAATGATCCAGATGCATGGCCGACACTTGAGAAACTTAAGAAGAGTAAGTTTTTGAGTTGGGTATATCGTATGCCTTTACATGTACGTTCATTCTTTAGTTTTCTGTCACTAACAATTCAATTTACATTGCATTCGACTCGAATGTTCTTTCATTTTATAAAAGAGTTCAAGTCATCCAATCAAAAATCTGTATGGCTTCAACTTCTTTTGCCTTGGACAGTTTGGATTAGTTTATTGTTTATTATGGGACCTGGAAAATGGTTATTTGCATATGTCATTCCGTTGTTAATTGCTAACTTTATTGTAATGGCATATATCGCAACAAATCACCGCTTAAATCCAATTGTTCCAGTAAATGATCCGTTAGCAAACTGTTTGTCAGTAACAGTGCCGCGCTGGGTAGACGTTTTACATTTCAATTTCTCATATCATACAGAACATCATCTGTTCCCGGCTATGAGTTCAAAATACTATCCGTTAGTAAAAGAGAAGATTAAAGAAATGTGGCCGGAACGCTATCATGAGATGCCGATGACAAAAGCTTTGGCAGCGCTATGGAATACACCACGTGTGTATTATCAAGGAAGTGAATTAGTGGATCCGCATAGAGAGCATTTCTATGGTTCTTTAGGAAATGGACTAGATCCTCATAATATTTCATATCGTGAGGAACATATAGAGGAAGAAAAGAGTATTAAAAAAGTAAATCAGTAAACATTAATATATTTTTGCAATGAAAAAGCAAGCCATCTCAGGCTTGCTTTTTCTTATAAAGAAACTTCCTTTTTGTTCTTTTTATGGAATTGGACGGAGTTAGTTTCTTTTCGTTGTAGTCGTTTTTCTAAGAGATTAACAAAATAAGTAAATAGAAGAACAAGTACGAGATAGTATACACCAACGATTATGTAAGTATCTAATTGTTGGAAGTTACCTGCTGCAATTGATAAACCTGATCCCCATAATTCGGACAGTCCTACGTAAGCGACAAGTGAAGAGTCTTTTAATCCGATAATAAATTGGTTTCCTAGAGGAGGAAGAGACAGACGAAATGCTTGTGGTAATATAATCCGGCGCATAGCTAAAGGGTAAGGCATACCTAAGGAGCGAGCGGCTTCCAATTGTCCCCGGTCGACGGATTGAATGGATCCTCGGAAAATTTCCGTAATATATGCACCGTTATGAATTGCTAAAGCGATTGCTCCTGCCCAAAAAGGGGAGAAAACAATGACAGATGTAATGCCAAAATAGAGAATTGCGATTTGAACGATTAAAGGTGTACCACGAATAATAGCAATATAGATATGAGCAATGCTATTTAAAACTTTGTTATTCGAGATCCGAAAGAAAGCAAATAATAATCCAATTAATGAACCGAGTACTAGGGAGGTTAATGTTAATTGTAATGTGACAATAGTAGCTTTTAAGAGTGTGGGATAGGTAGAGATAAAAATTTCAAACATGCGTTTCACCTCATATTGTATAGATTTTAGTAGAGAATGAAATGCCCCACATAAAATGAACATTTAATCAGTGGGGCACTGTTTATGAATCTTTTGAATGGCTAACTTACTTCGTTTTTTCCTCTTCACCGAGAATATTACGCCCGAACCATTTTTTACTGATCTTTTCATACGTACCATCTTTAATGATTTCATCTAACGCTTTATTTACTTTCTCAACCATTTCTTTATCATCTTTGCGAATAGCAATTCCCATTTCATCAAGATTTAATGGTTTTCCGGCTTCTTTTATATTTGATTTTCCTTCTTTTATCATACGTAGACCAACCATTTGATCCGTAATTACTGCGTCAACACGCCCAGGCTCTAAATCCATAAGAGCAGTAATATCGCTGTCATATTCTGTGATTTGATCCGTATATTTTGCAACAAGATTTTTAAAGGTACTAGCTTTTACAACACCAATTTTCTTACCTTTTAAATCTTCTGGAGAAGAGATAGCGTTATTCTTTTTAGCTACAAAAATTTGGGCGCCGGAGCGATAGTACGGATTTGAGAAACTAACAGCTTTTAAGCGCTCCTCTGTAATTGCCATACTACCCAGTATTACATCATATTTCTTCGCTTGAAGACCTTGAATCAGCGTTTCCCATGGGTTTGTAACTGGCGTAGCCTTCATGTTCATCTTTTTAGCAAGAGCTTCACCGATTTCTACATCAAAACCGACAAGTTTGCCGTCATTTTCTTTATAGTTAAAAGGTTTGTATAATCCACTCATCGCATAGCGAAATTCTTTTTCACCATTTGTTGAAATAGTAGAGCTTTCTTTGCTACAAGCTCCTAGTATGAAAGATGTACATAGTGTAATGCTAGCAACAATGGTTAATAGTTTTCTTTTCATAAAACCCCTCCTATATATTGATCATACGGATGGTTTTTTAGTATGTTATTGAAATATTTTATTTGGATGATTAGTTGTGCACCGTATGAATGTATTCTTTTTTGTTCGAAACAAAAGTTACATTATAAAACGTTGCGTAAAAATTGTTTTGCCCGTTCATGTGATGGAGCTGAAAAGAATTGTGCTGGCGGAGCATCTTCTACAATCTTTCCATCATCCATAAAGATGACGCGATCAGCTACATCTCTTGCGAAATTCATTTCATGAGTAACAATAACCATTGTCATCCCTTCTTCAGCAAGTTCTTTCATAACTTGCAATACTTCTCCAACAAGTTCAGGGTCTAAAGCTGAGGTAGGCTCATCAAATAGCATAATCTTAGGGCTCATTGCAAGAGCTCGTGCAATGGCAATGCGCTGTTTTTGACCACCTGAAAGAAGATGAGGAGTTACATCCGCTTTATCTTGAAGGCCGACTTTTTGGAGAAGTTGAGTTCCAATATCCTTTGCATTTGCTTTCTCTAATTTTTTTACGTGAATAGGTGCTTCTATGATGTTTTCTAGTGAGGTCATATGAGGAAAGAGGTTAAAGTGTTGAAAAACCATACCG
The DNA here is from genome assembly GCF_054509685.1 of Bacillus sp. C-3-6. NCBI lineage: Bacteria > Bacillati > Bacillota > Bacilli > Caryophanales > Bacillaceae > Bacillus > Bacillus sp. C-3-6. The sequence goes on from NZ_CM137247.1 coordinate 396,479, forward strand.
ACATTTTCACGGACTTTATTTAAATTTGAATGCTTTGGATCAATTCGCTCACCTTGTAAGTGAATTTCGCCTTCATCGTACATTTCTAAAAAGTTAAGACAGCGAAGTAATGTACTTTTACCAGAACCACTGGCACCAATTAAAACAACAACTTCTTTTTCTTTTACTTCTAAATCAATTCCTTTTAACACATCAAGTGAACCGAATGATTTTACTAGATTTCGAACTTGAATCATACAAAACCCCCAGTTAAAAATATATTTTACAAATGTTGCCCCTTATTTCTGTTATTAGTCATAAATTGTCAGAATCCTTTATTTTTTTCGTGCAATTTGATATTCAAAGAAATAATATTTTTAAAATCTCTATATCCTTCTATAATGAAAATATGGATAATAATATATAGGTAGTATTTATATTGCTTATAAAAAGGGGGAAAAGGAAGATGGAAAAAGAAAGGAAAACATTTTCTTTTGGATTACGTACACAACTTATGCTATTCACTACAGTTTTAGCTTTCATTACATATTCAACAAGTATATTTTTTATTTACGTGATATACGATTATTTTCAAAGTTATGTAAGTCAAACAGTATATAATATTATCGTTATGTTATTAGGGGTAGTATGGTCTGGAATTTTAGCATATGGAGCAGCCGTATTTTTAATTAAACCGCTTCGCAAGTTAGAGGAAGCGGCAAGAAAAGCAGCTGAGGGTGATATTCGTGAAGATGTTCCATTACCGAAGACAGATGATGAAATTAAATCTTTAAGTGTTGCATTTAATATGATGTTAGGAAACTTAAGGGGCATGGTAAAAAATATTGATACAACATTTTCTTATACAAACAATCAAGTACAGCAGATTAGAAAACAAACAGGCGAAGCAACGAGACAAGCGCAAGGTGTATCTGAGACTCTTGCAGAGATTTCTTCAGGCGCTGAGCAATCAGCAGCATCAATTCAAGCAATTGTTTCTGCTGTTGATACAACGACGTCTATTGCAAGTGAAGTAGAAGAAAAAGCGAAGCAGTCTGATACGTTGTCTTCAGAAATGGTTCAAGCTTTAGGGCATAGTACTCGTGTCTTTACGTCTTTAATTCAAGGTATTCAAACATTGGCAAAAGAAAATGAAGATTCCATGCAAAATGTACAGAAGTTAGAAGAACGAATGAAACAAGTAGAACATATTGTGTCTGTTGTGAGTGCGATTGCTAGCCAAACGAATTTATTAGCACTAAATGCTTCTATTGAGGCAGCTCGCGCAGGAGAGCATGGAAGAGGTTTTGCGGTTGTTGCGGAAGAAGTACGTAAACTTGCTGATGAAAGTGATCATTCTGCAAGAAACATATCTCAGTTATTACGGAATATGCAAGATGAAGTACAACAAGTTGCAATGAAAATGACAGAACAAGTGAAAATAGCTAAAGAAGAGGCGAAACGTGGGGAAGCTACGGAATTAATTTTAAAAGAAATGTCATCAAGTGTTATGGAAGTAGCCGATGCAACTCAGCAAATTAGTAGTTATATGAATGAACAAGTGAGCCACATTCATCAAACAGGAGCACAAACAAAAGCTGTAGCAGCAATTGCTGAAGAAACGTCAGCTGGTTCGCAAGAAGTGGCGCGTGTGACGCTACAACAGTCTAAAAATATGATAGTAATCGATCAATTATTAAAGGATTTAGAGAAGCAAGCAACTGATTTGAAACAAACAATTGAACGATTTTCAATGTAAAAGGAAGAACAGAATGCTGTTCTTCTCTTTTTTATTTAGTTTGATTTAATATTTACAGTTAAACTATGAACGTTTCCGCAACATTCTTTTCTCTCCCTTTCGGATGAAAATTATAGCGAGCTATAATATTAAAAGGGGTGTCTTTTATGAAAAAAGAAAAAAGACAACGGTTAATTAAACAATTTGTAAAGGAGTATGAAATAGATAAGCAAGAAAGATTAGTAGAATTGTTAGCAAAAAAAGATGTATTAGTAACACAAGCTACGGTTTCTCGCGATATTCGTGAGTTAAACTTAACGAAGGTACCTTCTCAAGAAGGATTAATGATATATAAAGTTTTCTCAGAAGAGCATTTACAAACTGATATAAAGTTAAAGAAAAAATTACGAGAAGTTGTTGTGAAAATTGATTGTGTAGATCAATTAATGGTTATTAAAACATTACCTGGTAATGCACATGTTATTGGTGTTTTATTTGATGAGTTAGATTGGAAAGAAAAAATAGGATGTATATGTGGAAATGATACATGCCTTATAATTTCACAGTCGAAATCAGATAGGGAGATTATAGAAGAAAGATTAAATTTAATTATTTAGATGCAAAAATCCTGTTTTTAATAAAATTAAAAACAGGATTTTTGTTTAAATGCGGAAGTTAAATATTCAACATATATGCGTAATATATGTGTTTTTTATTGAAAAAGCGAGAGAGTTTGTTATAAAAATACAAATTCGTATGATTTAAAAAAAATAACTTGTTTAATATTTCACAATGATAATGTGGATGCTTTCACAAAGATAAAAGTGCAGAGCATTTATTATGTACTTGTAAGACATCAAACATATTTAAAAGGAGGTACAACAAATGAAACATCCGATACATGTTACTTCAGAAATTGGGGAATTACAAACGGTTTTATTAAAACGACCGGGTAAAGAAGTGGAAAACTTGACGCCAGATTATTTGCAGCAATTATTATTTGACGATATTCCATACTTACCAATTATTCAAAAAGAGCATGATTATTTTGCACAAACGTTACGCAATCGGGGTGTTGAAGTTCTTTATTTAGAAAAACTAGCCGCTGAGGCGTTAGTAGATAAAAAACTTCGAGAAGAATTTGTTGATCGTATTTTAAAAGAAGGACAGGCTGACGTAAATGTTGCACATCAAACTTTAAAAGAATATTTACTTTCCTTTTCAAATGAAGAATTAATTCAAAAAATTATGGGCGGTGTACGGAAAAACGAAATTGAAACAAGTAAGAAGACACATTTATATGAATTAATGGAAGATCATTATCCGTTTTACTTAGATCCAATGCCTAATTTATATTTTACTCGTGATCCAGCAGCTAGCGTGGGCGATGGCTTAACGATAAATAAGATGAGAGAACCAGCGCGTAGACGTGAATCATTATTCATGGAGTACATCATTAAATATCACCCAAGATTTGCAAAACATAATGTACCAATCTGGTTAGATCGTGATTATAAATTTCCAATTGAAGGTGGCGACGAGCTAATTTTAAATGAAGAAACAATTGCGATTGGAGTGTCTGCTCGTACTTCAGCTAAAGCAATTGAACGTTTAGCTAAAAATCTCTTTAGCCGACAAAATAAAATTAAGAAAGTGTTAGCAATAGAAATTCCAAAATGCCGAGCATTTATGCATTTAGATACAGTATTTACAATGGTTGATTATGACAAGTTTACAATTCATCCAGCCATTCAAGGGCCAAAAGGGAATATGAATATTTATATTTTAGAAAAAGGATCAGATGAGGAAACTCTTAAAATTACACATCGTACTTCTTTAATGGAAGCATTAAAAGAGGTATTAGGCTTAAGTGAATTAGTTCTTATTCCATGTGGAGGAGGAGATGTAATTGCTTCTGCTCGTGAACAATGGAATGATGGCTCGAACACATTAGCAATCGCACCAGGTGTAGTTGTTACATATGATCGCAACTATGTATCCAATACGTTATTACGGGAGCACGGTATAGAAGTAATTGAAGTGCTAAGTTCGGAATTATCTCGTGGTCGTGGGGGTCCACGTTGCATGAGTATGCCAATTGTTCGTAAAGATATTTAGTATAAATAACGGAGAAAGTAGGGATGAAGTATGTTAATGACTAGACCAAATTTAAAAGGAAGAAGCTTTCTAGCAGAAAAAGATTTTACACAAGAAGAATTGTTATATTTTCTAGATTTGGCAGCAGAATTAAAAGAGAAAAAGAAAAATGGTATCCCGCATCATTATTTAGAAGATAAGAATGTAGCGCTCTTATTTGAAAAAACCTCCACTCGTACGCGCTGTGCATTTACAGTAGCATGTACAGATTTAGGGGCGAATCCTGAATATTTAGGGAAAGGTGATATTCAGCTTGGGAAAAAAGAATCCGTAGAGGATACAGCAAAAGTGTTAGGGCGTATGTTTGACGGAATTGAGTTTCGTGGATTTAATCATGAGACTGTAGAATCTTTAGCACAAAATTCTGGTGTGCCAGTTTGGAATGGATTAACAGACATGTGGCATCCAACACAAACACTAGCAGATTTATTAACAATTAGAGAACATGTAGGGAAGTTGAAAAATGTGAAGCTCGTTTACGTTGGAGATGGACGAAATAATGTTGCTAATAGCTTACTAGTTGGTGGAGCAATCGTTGGAATGGATGTACGTATTTGCACACCAGAATCTTTATGGCCTGCACAAGAAGTAATTGATTTAGCAAAAAAATATAATGAACAGGTAATGATAACAAGTAATGTGGAAGAAGCTGTTGCGAATGCAGATGTAATTTATACAGATGTATGGGTGTCTATGGGGGAAGAAGAAAAATTTGCTGAACGTGTCGAGTTATTGAGACCTTATCAAGTAAATATGAAAATGATTAAAGAAACAGGGAATGAAAACGTGATTTTCTTACATTGTTTACCTGCATTTCATGATGTTGAAACGATGTATGGCGAAGAAGTTTACGAGAAATATGGGTTGAAAGAAATGGAGGTAACTGACGAAGTATTCCGCAGTAAACATTCAAAAGTATTTGATCAAGCTGAAAATAGAATGCATACAATTAAAGCGGTTATGGCAGCTACTTTAGGAAACATGGAGTAAAGAAGAAAGGGAGTCTTCCTTTCTTCTTTCTCCTCCTTTAGACACTATCATTCACTATTGCTTTTGTATTGTTATTACAATTAAAGAGAGGTGAGTGGAATGGGTGAAGATAAGAAATTAGGGTTGTTTACACTAACGGCTCTTGTAGTTGGGTCTATGATTGGCGGTGGAGCCTTTAATTTAGCGAGTGATATGGCAAAAGGTGCTGGTGCTGGAGCCATTATTATTGGCTGGGTTATAACAGGAATTGGAATGATTGCACTTGGATTATCTTTTCAAAATCTAACTGTAAAACGGCCAGATTTAGATGGTGGTATTTTTAGCTATGCAAAAGCAGGATTTGGTAATTTTATGGGATTTAATAGTGCGTGGGGATACTGGCTATCTGCTTGGCTTGGGAATGTAGCTTACGGTACATTATTATTTTCTTCATTAGGATATTTCTTCCCGATCTTTGAAGGCGGTCAAAATGTAGAATCCATTATTGGTGCAAGCGTATTATTGTGGTGTGTTCACATGTTAATTTTACGTGGAGTTCAATCAGCAGCACTTGTGAATTTAGTAACTACAATCGCAAAATTAGTACCTGTATTTGTATTTATTGTCATAGGAATCTTCGCGTTTCATATTGATACATTCTTAGATGGATTTTGGGGGCAAACTGGTTCTTTTTCATGGGGAGCAGTTGGCAGCCAAGTTAAAAGTACAATGCTTGTAACTCTATGGGTATTTATTGGGGTAGAAGGGGCTGTTGTTTTATCCAGTCGAGCAAAAAATAGAAGTGATGTAGGGAAAGCAACGGTTATTGGTTTAATTGGTACACTCATCATTTACATTTTAATCACATTATTGTCTCTTGGACTTATGCAGCAAGCAGACATTGCAGGTTTGAAAAATCCGGCTATGGCTTATTTATTTGAAAGTGTTGTTGGAAAATGGGGTGCTATCTTTATTAATTTAGGTTTAGTCATCTCTGTATTAGGTGCTTGGTTAGGTTGGACTTTGCTCGCTTCTGAAATTCCATATTTAGCGGCTAAAGATGGAGTATTTCCAAAATGGTTCGCAAAAGAAAATAAAAATAAGGCTCCAGTAAATTCATTATGGATAACAAATGGTTTAATACAAATATTCTTGTTAACATTCGTCGTTTCTGATCAGGCGTATAACTTTGCATTCTCTTTAGCATCTTCAGCTATTTTAATCCCATATGCTTTTTCAGCATTTTATCAACTGAAGCATAGCTTAAAGTCTGAAGAAGCAGATCGAAATAAAAATATAATAATTGGCTTGATCGCAAGTATTTATGGCATGTGGTTAGTTTATGCAGCCGGTTTAGAGTATTTATTATTAACAATGACTTTATATGCGCCAGGTATTTTTATTTTTTACAATGTTCAAAAGCAAAAGAGTTCGAAGCAAATATTTACTCGAGTGGAATTAGCATCATCCGTAGCAATTGGTGCTTTAGCATTCTTTGCGATTTATGGATTAATTACAGGCAGTATTACTTTATAAAGCGCTGTGAAAGCGAAATCAACTGGAGGGCTGGAATATGGTACGAAGAAAAATTGTAGTTGCACTAGGGGGAAATGCGATACAGTCTGGAGAAGCTACTGCGGGAGCGCAGCAAGAAGCGTTGGAAAAAACGGCGGAACAACTTGTGAAAATAATGGAAAATGATGTGGATATAGTAATTGCGCATGGAAATGGCCCACAAGTGGGGAATATTTTATTACAGCAAAAAGCTGCAGAAACGGAAAAGACACCTGCAATGCCATTAGATACTTGTGGGGCAATGAGCCAAGGGATGATTGGATATTGGATGGAAAATGCGATTGAAAAGGCATTGAAAAAACGGAATATAAACAAAGATGTAGCAACGGTTATAACACGTGTTGTTGTGGATAAAAAAGATGAGGCATTTAAAAATCCAACTAAACCAATTGGTCCTTTTTATACAGAAGAAGAGGCCAGAAGATTAATGGATGAAACAAAAGCAGTGTTTAAAGAAGATGCTGGTAGAGGATGGAGACGTGTTGTTCCATCACCGAAGCCTGTAAGTATTCATGAACATAAAGTGATTAATTCTTTGGTCGAAGATGGAAACATAGTGATAGCTGTGGGCGGAGGTGGAATTCCAGTAATTGATTCTGAAGAAGGGTTAAAAGGAACTGAAGCGGTTATCGATAAAGATTTCGCTGCGCAGAAATTAGCAGAATTAGTAGATGCCGATACGCTCGTTATTTTAACTGCAGTTGATCATGTGTATGTAAATTATAATCAACCGAATCAAAAAAAATTAGAGCATGTCACAGTGAATCAATTAGAAGAATATATTGAAGAACAACAATTTGCTGCGGGAAGCATGCTTCCAAAAATTGAAGCTGCTATTAATTTTGTTAATACAAATCCAAAAAGAAAAACAATTATTACGTCTTTAGAAAAAGTATATGAAGCACTAGAAGAAAAAGCCGGTACTATTATTTCAAAACAGAATGTATGCATGTGTATTTAAAATTATTATGTACGCTACTTAGTATTAAAAAAGAATGGAGTTAGTAACTTCATTCTTTTTATTTATTAATATTTTTTGTATTCATTGTTCATAAAGTTTTCATGATGAAATCTGAATATACAAGTTAATTATGATAAAATTCAAATTGAATACGCTTTCTTGATTTTTCGCTCCAACATACAGCAAGAGAGAGGGAATTTTATGAATAGACGGAACGTAGTGAAAGACTTAAAGCAGTTCGAATTATTTGCTCATTTAACAGAAAAAAAATTGAAAGGCTTAACAGAGTTTGTTTATTGGCGAACTTATAAAAAAGGTCAATTTTTATTTTTAGAAGGGGATTCAAGGGAAAGAATTTACTTCATGTTAGATGGTTTTGTAAAGTTAGAGCGGGTTAATCAAAATGGGAACTTATTATACGATGACTATGTAAAGCGGTATTCTATTTTTCCTTATGGTGGTATGTTTACAGACAGAGGATATAACTATACAGCAGAAGCAATGACGGATGTGGAGGTATATTATATTCCAACGGTAATCTTTGAAGATATGGTAAAATCCAGCAGAACGCAATTGATGTACGTTGTTCAGCAATTATCATCTATATTAAAATTGAATGAAAATCGAGTGCAAAATATTACAATTCCTAATGCACAAGATCGTGTTATCCAAACGTTAAATTATTTAATGCAGGATTTAGGAGAACAGAGTGGGGAAAAGATTGTAATTTCATGCCCACTTACAACAATTGAAATATCCAAAATATCTGGAACATCTCGAGAGACAGTTAGCAGCGTATTAAAACAATTAAAAAATGATAGCATTGTTACAATTTTAGATAAAAAAATTACAATACACAATCCAACATATTTTGAAGAAATCTCAATGTGAAAATTGTATATTGATTTTTTAATTCATAATGTATATTAATAAGGTTCTTTATATATTTATAAGGAACTTTTTTACGTTATCCTCTATAAAAAGATTGTATAGTATGGTAATAATAGCTAAAATCGATAATAAAAAACAAAGTGAAGGGGAGAAAGAATGATTCGTATTGAGTATGATCGATTAGTAGCTATTTTTTACAGTATAGGGGTTTTGTTATTATTAAAAATTCCAAATGATAATGAATTAATTGGGGAAAAACTATTCAATGTCTATAAGGTTCCAATACATACGTATGTTTATATGGATTATAAAGTCTCAAATATATTGATTGTTTCTTTCATACTACATGTAATTGCATTTATAATATTTTTAAAATGTCTAGGAAAAAAGGAGTCTAGTACATTTAGAAAAATGAATAAGATAAAAGTAGTAGGCATTAGTATTTTGATTGTAATGATGCCGTTTATTTTAAATAACATCATCCAGACATTAAATAAAACATGGTACTACGCAGGAAAAACAGGGGTAGAAGCAATAGAATATAAAAAAGAAGATAGCCAGTGTAGAATGGAGAAAAATGGAGATAATATCGAACCGAAGTGCATTGTTACTTTAAAAAATTATCGTAATCATTCACAAGCATTAAAAGTTGTTTTATATGATAATGCAAACGAGAATTCAAAAAGTTATTCAGTACCGAAACCAGTCTATTTACAAAAACACGAGACAAAACAATTCGAATTTCAAGTTCCTGTTTCTTATAATAATGGTATTGAAAAAGATAAAGTACCAGATATTAAATTACATTTATTGCATGAAAATGATACGAAGTACAATTAATCTGTAAGTAAAAGTTTATGAGTAGGAGCAATAATTTGAAACGATATAGAAAATCAACTTGAATCATCCAACATACTGCAAGGTAACGGTATATTGGATGATTTTTTTATGTTATCCCCTTGTTTCACGTATGAAAAGGAGGAATACTTTGTTGGAAATGAAAAACATCACAAGGATCATACATGGTTTTTACTTTACGCAATCTGTGAAAGTTAGAGCCATAATAACTAGTTTGCCAATTTTTAATGTCGATATCGGGCCAGTTCACATAGTCACCTAGTGTATAAGGATCTAAGCTTTCTCGTAAATCTTTAACCCAGCGTATATTTTGATTTTCTTCATCATCGCATTTCCAAGAGGTAATGTATTCTTGAGCAATAATTGCTTTACGATGAAAATAAGCCGTTTCATTCGGCGAAATATTTTCAACAGCACCTATGAGCGATTGATGCCAAATACTAGCATCTTTATTTGGTACATGAGAAAGAAAGTATTGCATGATTTGAATGCCTTTAAGGGGAATAGGTTTATAGACATAGGAACCAGAGCGCTTGAAATTTTCAGGGATGTTACCGCCATTAAAAAATTCGACAGCCTTTATATAAGGAACTTCTTCTATAAAGAGAGAGGGGCTACCAGTTTCAAGAAGAGGGGATAATAGGGAATGGAGTTCAGAGGGAGAACCGACAAACTCGCCTTGTGCTTCAATTTTATTTCGTTGCTTGGCGAATAATTCGATCGATGAAGTGAGACGTTCATCTATATAAGGTGCCCAGTTTTGCCACGCTTGAAATGCAGCAATAAAGTCTTCCCATTCCCATGTAATTGAGAAAATTGATACATTTTTTATCGGGTGGACTCGAAAAGTTAAGGAAGTGATAATTCCGAAGTTTCCACCACCGCCACCACGGCATGCCCAAAAAAGGTTAGAGTTTTCTTGTTCATTTGCACGAATGAGTTTTGCACCAAATTTTCCACACGCTTGTACCATTTCCACTTCCATTAATTGATCACATGTTAATCCAAATAAGCGCGAAAGCATACCAATACCACCGCCAAGTGCTAATCCAACAATTCCAACGCTTGCACTTGTACCAGCAGGAATTGTAACACCGTAATTCCAAAGTTCTTTATAAACAGTGCCAAGATTTGCACCAGCCTCAATTGTTGCTGTTGATTTCTCTGTATTAACAGTAATGCGATGCATTTCACTCACATCAATAATAAGTCCTCTATTTAAAAGAGAAAAATTTTCATAGCTATGACGTCCACTTCTTAACCGAAATGGTATATGACGTTCACGTGCCCATTTTAAGGCGTTACAGATATCCTTGCTATTTTGACAAAAAACAATAATACAAGGGAATTTTGGAATACTTAAATTTAAATTCATTCGGGCTACATTGTAGTCAGGATCTGTGGGAACAACGATACGACCTGTTAATTTTGTTTGCTTCAATTTATTACTCCTTTCTAAAATAATCAGAGCTTTTTATTAATATATGAAAAATGTCTGTAATACGCGTGGACAAGGAGAGGTGGAGAATGAGATTTACCTTTGTGAGAAATAAATAAAGCATAAGAATAAAGAATCTACATAGAGTTCAATGAAAACAGTTGCAAACTGTTCATATTTTGTTATGATAGTGTTACGAAAACGTTTGCATAAAAATTCCGATGGGATGCAAAAGGAGAGAAGGACTATGAATAAGACATGGTGGAAAGAAGCAGTTGCTTATCAAATTTATCCACGAAGCTTTATGGATTCAAATGGTGATGGTATTGGAGATTTACAAGGTATTATTGCAAAACTGGATTATTTAAAAGATTTAGGTATAGATGTAATTTGGATTTGTCCAATGTATAAGTCACCTAATGATGATAATGGTTATGATATTAGTGATTATCAAGATATTATGGATGAGTTTGGTACAATGGCAGACTTTGATGCTTTACTAGATGAAGTTCATAAGCGTGATATGAAGCTTATTATTGATTTAGTTATTAATCATACGAGTGATGAACATCCATGGTTTATTGAATCACGTTCATCTAAAGATAATCCGAAGCGTGATTGGTATATTTGGCATGATGGTAAAGATGGTGCGGAGCCAAACAACTGGGAAAGTATTTTTAATGGTTCGGCATGGGAATATGATGAAGAAACAGAACAATATTATTTACATCTATTCTCACGTAAACAACCAGATTTGAACTGGGAGAATAAAGAAGTTCGCGAAGTACTATATGATACGGTTAATTGGTGGCTTGATAAAGGTATTGATGGTTTCCGCGTTGATGCGATCAGTCATATTAAAAAAGAAGAAGGCCTTAAGGATATGCCAAATCCAAAAGAGTTAAAATATGTGCCATCTTTTGATAAACATATGAATGTGAAAGGTATTCAACCTTTATTAGAAGAGCTAAAAGAAAATACATTCTCTAAGTACGATATTATGACTGTTGGTGAAGCAAATGGCGTTAAGATTGAAGATGCTGAGCTTTGGGTTGGAGAAGAGCAAGGTAAGTTCAATATGGTATTCCAGTTTGAACATTTAAGTTTATGGGATGCAGAGAAGAAGAAAGACCTTGATGTTGTAGGATTGAAAAAAGTATTAACGAAATGGCAAAAAGGATTAGAGAATAAAGGATGGAACGCTTTATATATTGAAAATCACGATAAACCACGTATCGTTTCAACATGGGGAGATGATAAACAATATTGGCGTGAAAGTGCAACAGCTCTAGGAGCGATGTATTTCTTTATGCACGGTACACCGTTTATTTATCAAGGACAAGAAATTGGTATGACAAATGTTCAGTTACCAAATATTGAAGATTACGATGATGTAGCAATTAAAAATTTATATCGCGAGAAAATTGCAGAGGGCGTATCACATCAAGATATGATGGAGATTATATGGGCTTCTTGCCGCGATAATTCACGTACACCTATGCAATGGAATGATGAGGTGAATGCTGGTTTCACAACAAGTACACCTTGGTTTAGCATGAATCCAAATTACAAAGAAATTAATGTTGAAAAGCAAAAAAATGAAGAAAAGTCTATTTTCAATTTCTATAAGAAAATGATTGCCCTGAAAAAAGAGCACGATGTACTGAACTATGGTACGTACGATTTACTTTTAGAAGACGATCCACAAATTTATGCATATACACGTACGTTACAGGATGAAAAAGTCATTGTAATTAGTAATATCTCAAAAGAGGAAGCTGTGTATAATGAGGATTCATTTGCACTAGAACGCAAACGTTTGCTTTTAAATAACTATGAAGTTGCGGAACATGAAGAGGTAACAACAATTGCTTTAAAACCTTATGAAACAAGGGTTTATCGCATTTCATAATAAAAAAGGATGCTCTTTGAGCATCTTTTTTTATGAAAAAAAATAAATTTCTATTGCAAAGTGAAAACGCTTTTATTAAAATAGATTTATGAAAACGGTTGCGTAAAGATAAAAATAAAGTAACATAAGGAATCGTTTTCATAAAGGGAACAGAAATTATAATTTAAATCATTATGTTGTTATAAATAAAGGGGAGGAAGAACAGATGAAAATTACGTCTTTTGATTTTTGGCAAAAGTTCGGGAAAGCGTTATTAGTTGTTGTAGCCGTAATGCCAGCAGCTGGTTTAATGATTTCCATCGGTAAGTTAATTGGTATGTCTGCTGGGGATGTTAACGCAGTTCATACAATTGCTCGCGTAATGGAAGACATCGGTTGGGCAATCATTACAAATCTACACATCTTATTCGCAGTAGCAATTGGGGGATCTTGGGCGAAGGATCGTGCAGGTGGTGCATTTGCAGCGCTATTAGCATTCGTCTTAACAAACCGAATTACAGGAGCTATATTTGGCGTAAACGCTCAAATGTTAGCGGATTCAAAAGCGACAGTTTCTTCAGTAATAGCAGGAGATTTACTTGTAAAAGATTACTTTACTTCTGTACTTGGTGCACCAGCATTAAACATGGGAGTTTTCGTGGGGATTATCACAGGTTTCTTAGGAGCTAATCTATATAACAAATATTATAACTATAATAAACTGCCACAGGCATTAGCATTCTTTAATGGAAAACGATTTGTACCATTCGTTGTAATTCTTTGGTCTACAGTTACTGCGATTGTATTATCACTTCTATGGCCATTCATCCAAAGTGGGTTAAATGAATTTGGTCGCTGGATTGCAGCTTCAAAAGATAGTGCACCAGTTGTTGCACCGTTTGTATATGGAACGTTAGAGCGTTTATTATTACCATTTGGTTTACACCATATGTTAACGATTCCGATGAACTATACAGAGCTAGGCGGAACATATACGATGCTAACTGGTTCAAAAGTTGGACAAGTTGTAGCAGGACAAGATCCATTATGGCTTGCATGGATTACAGATTTAAATAATTTATTGGCAAATGGAGATACGAAGGCATATAACGATTTATTAAATAACGTTGTACCAGCTCGTTTCAAAGCTGGACAAGTTATCGGCTCAACAGCAGCGTTAATGGGGATTGCATTTGCGATGTTCCGTAACGTTGATAAAGAAAAGCGTGCAAAATATAAACCAATGTTTTTATCAGCAGCATTAGCAGTATTCTTAACAGGTGTAACAGAACCAATTGAATTCATGTTCATGTTTATTGCTCCAGTATTATATGTTGTATATGCTATTACAACAGGACTTGCATTCGCACTAGCTGATTTAATTAACTTACGTGTTCATGCATTCGGATTTATTGAGTTAATTACTCGTACACCAATGATGGTTAACGCAGGTTTAACAAGAGACTTAATCAACTTTGTTATTGTTTCATTAGTGTTCTTCGGTCTTAACTTTACACTATTTAATTTCTTAATTAAAAAATTCAACTTACCAACACCAGGACGTGCAGGTAACTATATTGATAATGAAGATGAGGCATCAGAAGGAACAGGAAATGTACAAGATGGTTCATTAGCAACAAAAGTTATCGATTTATTAGGTGGAAAAGAAAATATTGCTGACGTAGATGCTTGTATGACACGCTTACGTGTAACAGTAAAAGACTTAGATGTTGTTGCACCAGAAGCACAGTGGAAACAAAATGGTGCTTTAGGGCTTATTGTAAAAGATAAAGGTGTACAAGCGGTATATGGTCCGAAAGCTGACGTATTAAAGTCAGACATTCAAGATATGTTAGGTGCGTAATAATATGAAATTGCTAACTTTAAACTGTCATTCTTGGCAAGAAGAGAATCAAATAGAAAAGATACAATACCTTGCTAAAGTAATTCAAGAAGAAGAGTACGATGTCATCGCATTGCAAGAAGTAAGTCAGTCCATACAAGCTGAAAATGTATGCGGTAACAAGAAAGAAGATAATTTTGGACTTTTACTATTAGAAGAGTTAAAAGCGCTACATGTAAAAGATTACAATATTACTTGGGATTTCTCTCATATTGGTTATGACGTGTATGAAGAAGGGTTAGCGATTATAACGAAGCATAATATTATAAAAGAAGATACGTTCTTCATTTCAGAAAACGAGGATACAACGTATTGGAAAACGCGTAAAATTGTAAGTACAACAATTGCTTATAATGGTAAGGATATAACGTTTTACTCTTGCCATCTCGGTTGGTGGAATGATGAAGAAGAGTCATTCAAAGGTCAAGTCGATCGTTTGATGGAGCGTGTAGATAGCAATAAGCTCGCCTTCTTAATGGGGGATTTTAATAACAATGCTCGCTTGGAAGGCGAAGGTTATGAGTATATGATGCAAAAAGGGTTGTATGACACATATGAATTAGCAATAGAGAAGGATGAAGGAACGACTGTCCAAGGCGAGATTGCTGGTTGGGATGAAAATAAACATAATTTGCGAATCGATCTAATATTGTGTAACCAAAGTAAAAAAGTTCATTCTTCAAAAGTTATTTTTAATGGTACAAACAGAAATGTAATTTCAGATCATTTCGGTGTAGAGGTTCAATTGGATATATAATAGAAGAAATCCTCACAGAGAATAAAAGCTGTGAGGATTTTTTTAGGAATACAAGTATTTCCAAGAGAAAATACTTGTATTTTTTATGACATTTCATATATATTTGTTATTATTGAATGTAAAACCGATTTGGTCATTTTGTATTCATACTTTGACTCACTTCGTTATATAATAAAGTAAGTGAAAGTTAATGGGAAAAAATAGTACGTTTTTGGTTAATACACGATGTAGAAAGTGATATAATTGCAAAATGCATGTATCATTTTCTAAAGAAGGAAAAATATATAATTAGGTGATAACTTCTATGAAACAGATTTGGCGTATTTATAAGACAGATTTACGGAATGTAGCCAAACATTGGGCTGCAATTGTTATTGTTTTAGGATTAATGATTTTACCATCGTTATATGCATGGTTTAACATTAAAGCTTCTTGGGATCCGTATGGAAATACAAAAGAGGTTCCCATTGCAGTTTCTAACCAAGATGCAGGTTCTAATTTAAGAGGGAAAGATATTAATATCGGGAAAGAGATTGTAGACTCCCTTAAGAAAAACAAAAATCTTGGCTGGAAATTTGTAGATGAAAAACAAGCAATTTACGGAGTTGAGCGTGGGGATTATTATGCAAGTATTACGATTCCAAAAGACTTCTCTGAAAAAATTGCAACTGTTCTGGATGAAAATCCTAAAAAACCAGAACTGGATTACTATGTGAATGAAAAAGTAAACGCGATTGCACCGAAGATTACAGCAAAAGGTGCATCAGGTATTACAGAAGAAATTAGTAAAAACTTTGTAAAAACAGCAAACGGTGAGATTTTTAAAATTTTCAATGATCTTGGAATCGATTTAGAAACAAACTTACCAAGTATCGAAAAAGTAAAAGATCTTGTATTTAAGTTAGAAGCGCAGTTCCCAGAAATGAATACACTCATGGATAAGGCATTAGATGATGCAACTCGAGCAGAAGATGTTGTGAAAGTAGCGCAAAAAGAGTTGCCAGTTGTAGAAAGTGTTATGAATGATGGGCAAGAAGCGTTAGGGAATTTAGATAAATTCTTTGCGAGAAATGATGAAACATTGAATCGCGCTCCGGGAACTATTAAAAATAATTTAACAGTAATGCAGCAGGGATTGGATGCTGCAGCGAAAATTACGGATTACTTAAAAAATCCGGCATTTGACTTTAATCTGACATTGCCAGATCCAGCTAAATTACCAGTCTTACCTAATATAACTATTCCACAAATACCAGAGATTCCAGCATTACCACAAGTGAATGGTGAAGGGTATAAAAATATTGCTAAAAATATTGATCAAACTGTAAACACTGTTTTCAATTCTACTCGTGTTGGAACGGCATATGTAAAGAGTGTTATGGATGGCCTTCAAAATAAAGGCGTGGATCCAGCTGTAGCACAGAAAAATGTGCAGGATGCTTCAAAGCTCCTCCAAGAGCGTATCGATAGTGTTTCATATTTGATTGATTTCTTTACAGCTTTCAAGGAATCAGCTTCCACGGAATTCGGTAAACAGTTCTTTGGAAACAGAGTGGAAAGTTTAACGGTGCTTAAAAATTCTATGGTGGATGCTAACAATAGGGTTAAGCATGTAGGAGATTTAATTAGTTCCGGACAAGAAGTTAAACAAGATGTGCGAGATGCTGTAAATCAAAAATTAGATGCAGTAAATAATTTAGTAAATCAAGCTGAAAAGGATTATAATGCAACGTTTGTAGCTGATTTTGAAAAAGCAGTAAGTACAGCTGAGCAACTGAAAAGTAAGGCTGAAAATGCGCAAGAAAATGCACAGCAGCTTAGAGGCAATTTAAATCAAGATATAAATAAGGCTAATGAGATATTAAACAATGGTAGAGAGAAATATGATAAAGCTGTAAATGATTACAGTAGATTAAAAACGGAGCTTGAAAAAGCAAGAGAAGACTTAAGTAACAAAGGTGTTAATGGATTAGATTCTACAAAAGTAGCCTTAAATGATGTGAATGGACAGTTCAAAGCAGGATGGAATTTAGTTAATGACATGATTCCAGTTCTGGAAAGTACAAATAAAGTGTTAGCTGATGTGAATAGTGATAAAAATCTTAATGGCACAATCGCTAAGTTAAATAAAGTAAAAGATGGTTTCCAAAAAGGAATCGATTTAACTGATAAAGGAATTGACGCTATTAATAAAGGTCAAAAACCAGCAGCAGATGTTATTGAAAGTATTAATCAAGTGTCTAAAAGTGTTTCGGGCCAAATTGGTGACATTTTAGCTAAATATGACTCAGAAATCACTCCAAATTTCAATGCAGCAATTGCTCGCACAAAAGAGATGTCTAAAAACACATCTCAAATTTTAAAAGAGGCAGACAAAAAGCTTCCAGATGTTAAAAAGTTACTAGAAGATTCATCAAAAGGCTTGGTAGACGGTAGAAAGAAATTAGTAGACATTAAAGCTGAAATGCCGGAGACTGAGAAAAAGATTAAAGACTTAGCAAATAAAATTCGTGATTTTGAATCTGAAGAAGATATAAAAGACATCATACGCTTATTGAAAAACGATGTTGAAAAGCAAAGTGATTACTTTGCGAATCCAGTCAATTTAAAAGAGAATAAATTATTTGCGATGCCGAACTACGGTTCAGCGATGTCACCATTCTATACAGTGCTTGCATTATGGGTAGGCGCATTATTAATGGTTTCATTATTAACGGTAGAAGTACATGAAGAGGGCGCAAATTATAAGAGCCATGAAATTTACTTTGGACGTTTATTAACATTCTTAACGATAGGTCTTTCACAAGCGTTTATCGTATCGATGGGAGATATATTCTTACTCGGTACGTACGTAGTCGATAAGTTCTGGTTTGTGTTATTTAGTTTATTTATTGGTGGAGTCTTCGTTTGTATCGTATACTCACTCGTTTCTATTTTCGGAAACGTTGGGAAATCGATGGCGATCATTTTACTTGTACTACAAGTAGCAGGATCGGGCGGAACATTCCCAATCCAAATGACACCAGCGTTCTTCCAAGCAATTTATCCGTTCTTACCGTTCACATATGCAATTAGTGCAATTCGTGAAACAGTAGGCGGAATGCTATGGGATATCGTAACGCGAGATTTACTTGTGTTAAGTGCTTTCGTAGTAGTTATGATTGTTGCTGCGTTATTACTGAAAACACCAATTAACAAATCAAGTGAAAAATTCGTTGAGAATGCAAAAGGAAGTAAAATCATTCACTAAGAAAAGGTTCCTACCGAGAGCGGTAGGAACCTTTTTGTTTAATCGAACTTTAATTTTTTTAATGCGTCTGCGAACGGGTTGTTTAATGGTTCTTCTTCTTTTTTCTGTTGTTTCATATATTTTTGAACGTCACGTTTATCAGCTTTGTTTCCAGATTCTTTTTTACGTCGCTCTTGGAATGTTGATAATTTCTCGCGATAGCCACATTTACATGCAAAGATTTGACCTGCACCTTCACCACGTAATTCTAGTTTCTTCTTACATTGCGGACAGCGAGCGTTTGTTGTACGAGATACATTTTTACGATGACCACATTCACGATCTTGGCATACGAGCATTTTTCCCTTTTTGCCGTTTACTTCTAGCATTGGTTTACCACAGTCTGGACAAGACTTCGTTGAAATGTTGTCATGTTTATATTTTTTATCACTCGATTTAATTTCAGAAACAATTTCTTTCGTATAGTTCTTCATTTCCGAAATGAATACTTCTTTCTTTAATTTTCCTTTTGCAATTGCCTCAAGTTTTTGTTCCCACTCACCAGTTAGTGTAGGTGATTTTAATTCTTCTGGTACTAAATCAAGTAACTGACGACCTTTTGATGTAATGTGAATATCTTTACCACGTTTTTCAATTAAGAAAGAGTTGAAAAGTTTGTCGATAATATCTGCACGCGTTGCTACAGTACCTAATCCACCAGTCGATTTTAATGTATCAGCGAGTTGTTTATTTTGCGTATCCATATATTTTGTAGGATTCTCCATTGCTGAAAGTAAAGTTGCTTCATTAAAGCGTGCAGGTGCTTTCGTTTGACCTGATGTTTGCATAATTAACTTTACAGTTAATGTATCGCCCTTTTCAATGCGAGGTAGAAGCTGCTCTTTTACGTCATCAGTTACATCATCGTCTTCAAATCGATTTTCGTATACTTCCTTCCAACCAGCATGTAAAATTGTTTTTCCGCGTGCAATGAACGTTTCACTACCAACTTTAGTACGTAATGTTAGTTGCTCGTATTCGAATGCTGGGAATAAAACAGCTAAGAAACGTTTTACAACTAAATCATAAATTTTGCGTTCTTTATCTGTGAATGCTGAGAAGTTAACGTATCCTTCTGTTGGAATAATCGCATGATGATCGCTTACTTTACTATCATCAACAAATGATTTGTTAGGTTTGATAGGCTTTTGTAATACTTTATGTGCGAAGGGACGGTATTCTCCAACACCACATGCTTTTAGACGTTCTGGAAGTGTTCCAACGATATCAGATGAAATGTAGCGTGAATCTGTACGAGGGTACGTTAGCACTTTATGCTGTTCATACAATTTCTGCATAATATTTAATGTTTCTTTAGCAGAGTAACCGAACTTTTTATTTGCATCACGTTGCAATTCAGTTAAATCATAAAGACCAGGAGAGAATGACTTCTTCTGTTTCTTATCAATTTCCACAACGGTAGCATTTTGTTTATCTAAACTTTTTACAATATCATCAATTTTTTCTTTATTAAAACTACGGCTATTGCCATTTGTATCTTGCCAAGTAAGTTTGAGTTTCTCCATTGTTTGAGCTTCGATGCCGTAGTAAGTTTGTGCTTTGAAGTTCTTTATTTCATCCTCACGACTAGCGATCATTGCAACAGTAGGAGTTTGCACATGTATACTGTTTTTAGGGCGAAATTTAATATATTCTTTTAATAGTAATGATATCAATAATAATTTCACCCATGTACATTTTTATTTTGGGTATAAAAAGTAAATAAACATAGTAATAGAACTTACGGGAGGGAACTATGAGATTTGTTGTAAGGGAATTTGATGAAACTTCAAAAAACGGAGAAATATTCAGTAGTATTGGTATCGGAATTAAAGAAAATAGTTATCTAATATTTCCTTCACCTCTTTCAAATTTTATAAAAAGAGAATATAAAAATAAGGGAAAGTCTATTAATAGTCAAAGAAATGCAGCTTATGTAATAACAAGATTTTTAAATCATTTATATAAAAATAAAGATAGTTATCCTGAATTAATTATAGGGGGGCTAAGCAGTTTAACTCTTCAACATGGAGCTGATTATATCTCCTATTTATCATTAAAAAGTAGAGCAGGTGAATTAAAGAGTGAATATGTAAAAACTGAGATACAGTATCTAAACAAACTTTTCCATTGGTTGAAGTCAGAAAACATAATTCACCAGGCCTTTAGTGTGAATTACCAGACCGTTTATTATGGTCAAAAAAGCAGGAAAATAGAAACTAACATTTTTGAAAACACTAATGATTTAGATATTATTTTACCAATAAGAAATTCCATTCAAAATAATGTTATTAAAGACTTCGGTAAAAATAGAAATAGACTAATTATAGATTTTATTATGACAGCAAAGCGTATTGAACCATTAATGGCGTTAGGTATAGCTTTACAATTCTTTGGGGGATTAAGACGTTCTGAAGTCATTAACTTAAAATGCTCTAGTTTAAAATGGACTAATAGCAACCTAATAATTGAGATTAGAGACAATCAAAACATCTTATTTGCAGATGCAATAAACAAGGCGGATATTCAAGTTAAATATCCAAGAGATCAAATGTGTATTTGTCCTGAAATTGTAAAGCCCCTATGTGAAGAACATCTAAAAATGCTAACTAAACTAACTAAAGGAACTTCCGAAGCACTTTTTATCTCAGCGAGGAATTTCAAAGCTTTAAGGGGAAAAAGATATTCAGCAAAAATTGATAAGATTAAACAACAATTTTTAAATGACTTACTAGCAAAAAATCAAGTCGAAGATTATATACTGTTAACAAACAATAAATGGTCTACACATATTGGCAGGGGCGTTTTCACGAACATATTAATAGATTTGGGTCTAACTCCTACCCAAATTGCATTAGCTAGAGGCGATAGAAGCTTACAGTCTGCATTAAGTTATGTAGATGAAAATACATTACTTAGCTCTATGAATTTAGCAATTAATAATTTTGACATACTAAAGGAAGTGTAGGACTTGCCTAATCATATGACATTAAAAGAGGTTTCAACTCTCCTTAACTTATCAATATACCAAACTAGATTATTTCTTAAAGAAGCCTTAATACAAAAAGTAAGTATTAATAATTCTAAAGAAATTGTTTATGATACCAATATTATAAACAATTTACGGAATGTTCTTGAAAAACGATATAAAGACAATTGCTTAAATAAATATACTCCTAAAGAACTTATCACGTTAGGATGCACTCAACACGATAGAGATATTCTTAAGAGCGAACATACTGAGCTTTTCGATAGATATAGGACTTTTACTGGAGTCTCTTATTTCTATGACAAATTAGAAGTAAATGCATATTTAGCATCTAAAAACTGTAGTTGTGAATTATTATCACTTTCGCAAATAATGGAATTAGTGGGTTTTAAAACCCACCACCAACTTCAACAAGCATTAAATGATTGCGATATTAAAGAAGTAAAAAGAGGATATAGCTCTTTCAAGTATTATAAGGAATCAGATATAAAATCCTTTATTGACTTAGTTAAAAAAAGGTATTCATTTAATAAAGCCAATCGTTTGAGCACTCAGCAAGTGCAGGAACTAGGATTTAAAAAAAATGATAGGATAGTACTTCAAAAGGTTAAGGCAGAACATATCGATAGAATTAATGAGTACGCTGGGGTGCTCGCCTTTTATGATAAAGTCGAAGTGGAGGGAAAGTTAAAATCCAGAAAAATTTTAACTCATACTATCTGCGAAAAGGATGCTAAAGAACATTTAGGCTATACAAATACTAAAAAGTTCAAAAAGGTAATTCAAGAATATGACATTGCATTAACTTCAAACGGGAAATATGAAATTAATTATTATGACAAATCAAGTATAGATTCCTTGAAAAATATTATAGATAAAAATTATGAACATAACCTTGAAACCAAAATAACTGGTGGTCAAATAAAAGTCTTAGGATATTCTAAAAAACTTATTCGTAAATTAACCCCTATCCATACAAGGCCTATTGATAACGTATATAAGTTTGCGAGTGCCGTTATTTTCTATGATAAGGAACAATTTCTCGATCTAAAGAAGCAATATCGCGATCTAGCTGAAACTAATAATGTTTTAACTGAATATTATACTTCTAGACAATTAATGGAATTGCTTGATATACCAAGTAATATTAATAGATATATGGCTAAACTTAGGATCCCTCCTATAAAAATTTCTCCATTAGGTCAAAATTATTGGCCCAAGGATGAGATTGATGATTTTGTTAAAAGGAGGACGGATTTATATAACTACTACGATTCGAATTATTATTTAATTAGTGAAGTAGAATATTTACTAGGATATAAAATAAGTAAGTTCTACAGAATTTGCTCAAATTTTAACATTCCCGTTATTTCTGAAGAATTACCGATTGAAGTGAAATTTAAAAAATTCTATAAATCTCATGTAGCTTTTCCGAAAGATAAAATCGATGCCATTCTTGCAAGAATAAATGACAAACAACGGCAAATTACTATTAATAATCAAACGACCAATGTTTTGGAATCTATTAATGATATACAACAGGATTCAACTATTATCCCACGAGCAGAGAGTTCATTCCAGATGCTTGAATATTTAGAGAAGGAAAAGAATGCACTGATTACTGAGAAAATCAAAAAACATGTTTCACCTATAGAAACTAATCAATCAACTACTATTACGGATCCTATTGATGTTATAAAATATGATCCAAACACCATCTCAGAAATAAAGAGCTCACTTCAAGTACTTGGGCATTTAGAAGATGAAAAAATCGTACAAATTATAGAGGAAATAACAAACTATTCAACGCCCTCTATAAATGACAAAATTAAAACCATAATTTCCGAAAAAGATTTAATAATCCAATTAGACTATTCAAGAAAACAGTTTGATGAAAATAAAGAAAACTTTCGTATCTTAAAGTTGGAGTACGAGAATCTTAATTATTATTTGCTAGAAGATTGTTCTAATCTTTTAAAAAAGTTATATGAAGAGCAAAATAATTTATTAAACTTAAACTATACTTATGATGAAGCAATTACTAAAGTCCCCAGCCCTGTATTAAATAAAAATAGAGAAAAGTTTCAAATACCATCTCATTTGAGGTTCGGTCGGCTAAAAAAACTTAGAATTGTATATCCTAAGAAAGTTATTGATGATTATTTAAAATCATTAAAATCCCCCAATTTAATTGAACAATATAAAAATGAATTGGAGTACACTACCCTCCCAGATAAAATCTTTTTGAAAGCAGTCAAAGAATTAGGTTTGCATTTTCCAAATTTAGTTAAAGGTACAGAAAAGGCATGGCATAATTTTGTTTCAAAAAAATTATTAAGTTCAAACGGAAATATTAAAACGATCAAGAAACTTTTTGTTCGATTTATTAAAATAACAGAATTACTACAGTCGACATTAATTTCAAAAGAAATTATGGGCATGACTTCTAATGAGATTAATTTCGTATTTTTAAACAATAAAGTTCCAGGTGCTTACAAAGAATCTTTATATAGTTTCTTTAATCACTTGTTTTCAAAATTTCCCAATTGTAAGTACTTGGTTTCAAAACTTAATAACCCCCATGTGGAAAAAAAAGAGCGTTTAGCAAACTCTAAACACAATAAGAAAATCTATTCGACTAATGAGTTTTTAACACTACTGGACTATGTTAAAGACAGTAAATTCCATAAAGAAAATGCTATTTCTGAATATAAAGCAAAATCAATGGATGGGACAAAGGGGAATTATGAATCAATTTGGTTATACGTAATGCTTCATTTAAATAACGGATGGAGAAGTACTGATTTTATTGAAAAGATACCTCGTATCCCCTTGTCTATCCCTGTGCAGGATTATAAATCATTTGAAAATCACAATTTAACCTTAGAGGAAGCTACAAAAATCATCTGGGAGTTAAAATCAAACTTAATGAATGTTTATCATAACAAAAATGGTAAAAAGGCTTTTTTCTTTATTTCTGAAGATATGATTGTACCTGTAGCTAATGCCATAGTTTTATGTGAACTTAAGGCTCAATTGATAAATTCAAAAAGAAATAACTTAATTGATTTAGGTAATTCAAACGAATTGACTACTAGCATGCATGATAAATTTTTCGGGAATTTTCCTATAAATAATTTTAAATTTAAATCGCTAATGGCTAACAGTACATTTATAACCTTTGTGAATTCAATCCTAAAACAAAAAACAAATCGTAATCCTTTGGAGATTACTAAATTCATTAGAAATCATGATTCTTTAGACACTACCAACAGATATGTCCATGTAAATGAAGAACATCTAAATAAAATTAGTAAGCAATTATTCGATAAAGGCTATTTTGGTTATACCTACGATTATTTAAAACAAATTGTTATTGGTGAATCTCAAAATAATTTTATGGAAAACAATGAAAAAAATCTGTTAGCCACAGTTTTTGGAGACATATATAAAATTGAAAATTTCTCCATAATGTTAAATGCAATTGAAGAACAAAAGAAACCATTATACGAGTTCGTTAAGAGTTTATCACAAGAACAACAGAGAGAAGTATTGGATTTAATAAATATGAATCAATTGCCGGCCAAAGAATCTTTTTGGCAATGTATTCTTGGTGATTGTTTATATCTAGATAGAAAATGTAACAGTTGTCCATTTGCAATCCCACATTTCTATGTACTAACAAAGACTGTTTACAACCTAAATAATTTGATACCTAAATTAGAACAGATTAAAAACATTTCTTATAAAGGCGAAAGGGTTAGATTAGCTAATTTATTATACAAAAACCTTTCCTTAATAAGTACTGCTAAAAAACAATTTGGAGAAAATGTACTAAGCTCATTTTTAGGCAAGGACTACTCAGATTTCTTAAATAACATACGCAGCTTAGATAGTATAAATGAAAATCTAACAATTGGAGGCAATTAATATGGAGAATAATCATAGTTTGGATTTTTCGTCTACCTCAACTCATTATAATGAGAGTCTCCGTGGCACTTTACAAGATAGGATAAACAGTCTTAAAGGCACGGGTGTAAATCTTACAGCCGAAGCATCCAATAACAGATGGAATATTTATGATGAATATTTTTCACAAACATATTTTGTAGACTTTAGCTTCGATTCTTTTTCATCAAAGAAGTTTGATACTGACCAATTTATCTTGCTATTAAAATCTTGGTTTATTTTACTTTTAGAGGATGGTAACAGCTTTCAGCATTTGACAAGGAAAACAAGAAGAGCAAAGGATGCACTGATCCTAAGTAAAGGATTTAATCTAGAAGCAATAGATGAATTTGAACTTAACTATTTTTCTAAAGAGCTTAAACATAATTCTCTACAAACTAAAGCATCTTTTCTATTAGAATTTCTAGATTTTTGCCAAGATCTGATAGTGCCAGAAGAGTATCTGGAACTAATTTTAAGATACTATCAAATACAGAAATCAACTTCAATAAGAAAATTACCATCAAGCCAAGATGTTCTTAAATTTTCTTTAATAGTTGAAGTATACTTTTCAAATGAGGAAATTGATAAAGAATATTTGGACTACTATCCAATTTATTTATGGTGGAATTTAACAAACATTATCCCAATACGTATTAACGAATTTTGTAATTTGAAATTTGATTGTTTAAATTTTAATAAAGAAGGATGTTTTTTATCTTTACCTCGAAGCAAAAATCTAAGGAATCGTAAAATCGCTTACGACAAAATTTTGATTTCGGATAAAATTGCCAATTCAATCAAATTATATCAACAAAAAATATATTCTGTTAAACCGTCTAAAACATTATTGCAAACGTCTAGTACAGTTCGAAATATAAAACCAGAAATCTTTAATTACACAAATTTCAAGAATTTATTAAACAAATTTTATAGTGAAATTGTTTGTGGGAAGTATGGCCTCAAATTATTAGAGAACAGCTTGGAGCCACATATCCAATCACCTTACAATATTTATAGGAAAATAAGACCAAATGATACTCGCCATTTTGCATTTTTGAATTTAATGTTGCAAGGTTATCATCCCAGTGAGATTGCTAGATTAGGGGGACACAATTCTATTTATTCTCAAATGGCTTATCATAACCACTTGGAATATTGGGTTGATTCAGACCTAATAAAATTATTAGCGAATCAAAAAAGACATTTAGGTGACCTTTCAAACGAATTTTTCAAAGAAATTATTTTCAAAAATGCGATGAATACCACTACGGAAGTTTCTGAAGTTGTTAAAATTCCATTAGAAATCGGTTATTGTACAGATCCTTTACAAGACTGTCCCGTAGATGAACACTATCTCTGTAAACATTGGAGAATAACCTTCGATGATTACCAAAAACATTATGATAAATTACAAAACATCCTTGTTAATCAAGAGTGTGTTCTTAAATTATGCATCGATAAACTATTAGCACTTCATAAAACCGGTCTCATACATCATAAAAATGATGTATATGATGAAAAAAATTCGCAATTCAATTATCAGTTAATTGAAAGTTCTAAGAAAGTAAAAGATGCATTATACCAATTAGCAAAACTAAAGGAAAGGTTTGAAATGTATGAAAAGTCGAGGGCGTAAGCCTAAAATATATTCTAAAGATATTCTTCTAAAGATTGTTGATGATTTCTTAAGAAATCAGGAAAATGTTCAAATTATAAGGTATAAAGAAATCTCTCTTTTTGCGCTAGAAGAATATAACAAAGGAATATTAGATTTTAAACTGAGTGAAGATTTTTGGAGAAAACCTGGTCGTCAAGGAAAACTGCTAGTTGATGAAATCAATAAAAAGCGAAGCGCTTTAATAGAAAACAATAATCAATACATTGAAATTATCTCAACAAATGATGTTATAAACAGATTATCACAAGACACTCCAGCTACTAAAAAGAAAATTATTAATCAACTGAAGGTAAATGAGTATGGCTATCGAAAAATATCTACTCGCTACAAGCAACTCAAAGAAAAAGAAGCTAAGATGACACAAGAAATCGTCGAACTTAAGGCTGAGATTGCAAATCTTAAGGACAATAATGAAATCTATCAAAATGTTCTTTTTCAATGGGCAAATTTATCAAGTGTTAAAGAGCTTGATCTAATAAATTTAATTACAACTGGAAAAACTAGATCTGCTACAGTGGAACAGCTATTTCAGGATATGTTTAAAGAACAGCCTAATAAGGCTATACTAGGGCTTAATACCGACAATAAAATTGATAATGTAGTAACAATAACGAAGACAAAAAATACACTTATCGAAGACTTAGATTTATAGTTTGCCAATAAAGTGGAAAAACAAAAAATATATTTTGCTTATAATTAAGAGAACCTTACTCAACACTAGCATGGGTCCTCTTAATTTAGGCATGCTTTCGTATAGTATAGTATAGTATAGTATAGTATATTCGCTCTTCAATTTCCCTCTGTGTTTTGTGAAATACATCATTTAAATAACGCATAAACTTTCAACTTCTTTAATCAATTCATGAGGCATTATTTTTAGTACCCCACAAATAATAAATATCGTAGTAATGCTAGGCTGTCTTTGTCCGCGTTCTAGTAATCCAATAAAAGTTCTATCTAGGTCGCATTGTAACGCCAATTGTTCTTGGGAAAGACCAGCTAGTTTTCTGTGTTTTCTTAACACGGTACCAAAAGCTTTTGATATCTCCATAAGCTCACCTCTTAGTTAATTAACTAAGAAATCCACTAATTTAATCGACCGACTATAGTCATCATAAAGAGGTGATGCTACAATATTAATAAACATTTTTTGAAGGAGATTTTTTATGTCTAGTAAGAAATATGACGAAAGTTTTAAAAAGAAAATTGTTCAATTACATCTTGAAGGAAGGGCAACAACTGAACTGGGTAAGGAATATAAAGTGTCACCCACCGCAATCTATTCTTGGATAAAACTATATGCTGATGAATCGGCTATTTCTTTTAAAGAATTCAGTGCCATTCAAAAAGAAAATAAACGTTTAAAACAGGAAGTAGAAATACTTAAACAAGCAATGACAATAATGACTTCAAAATAGAACTAATCCTTTATCCATATTTCATGTATTAGAACTGTGTTATAGTATAAAGTACAAGATATTTAAGGAGTATGAAAATATGGCAAAAAGCTTAGTATTAGCAGAAAAACCATCAGTAGCTCGTGATATTGCGAATGTACTGAAATGTAATAAAAAAGGGAACGGCTTTTTAGAGGGCGATAAATATATCGTAACATGGGCACTTGGACATCTAGTAACCTTAGCTGATCCAGAAATGTATGATAAGAAATATCAAAAGTGGAATTTAGAAGATTTACCAATGCTACCTGATCGTTTAAAACTATCAGTAATCAAACAGTCCGGTAAACAGTTTAATTCCGTTAAATCACAGTTAAATCGTAATGACGTAAATGAAATCATTATTGCAACAGATGCGGGGCGTGAAGGTGAGTTAGTGGCCCGTTGGATTATTGCCAAAGCTAAAGTAAATAAAACAATCAAACGCTTATGGATTTCATCCGTAACAGATAAGGCAATCAAAGATGGATTCAATAATTTAAAACCTGGTAAAGCATACGAAAACTTATATTTTGCTGCAGTAGCTCGTTCTGAGGCAGATTGGTACATCGGACTAAATGCTACTAGAGCTTTAACGACCCAATATAATGCACAGTTAAATTGTGGGCGTGTTCAGACGCCTACTGTAGCCATGATAGCTGCACGTGAAGATGAAATTAAAAACTTCAAACCACAAGTGTACTATGGCATTGAAGCACAAACTGATTCAGTCAAAATAACTTGGCAAGACACTAACGGGAATAATCGAAGCTTTAACAAAGAAAAAATTGATAGTATCGTAAAGAGCCTAGATAAGCAAAATGCTACTGTTGTGGAGATTGATAAAAAGCAGAAGAAGTCATTCTCTCCTGGTCTTTATGATTTAACTGAGCTACAACGTGATGCAAATAAAAAGTTCGGTTACTCTGCTAAAGAAACATTAAATATTATGCAGAAGTTGTATGAACAGCATAAAGTGCTAACGTATCCTCGTACGGATTCACGCTACATTTCATCTGATATCGTCGGAACACTTCCAGAGCGTCTAAAGGCATGTGGTGTAGGAGAATACCGCTCTCTAGCACATAAAATTTTAAATAAACCGATAAAATCTAATAAATCATTTGTTGATGATAGTAAAGTAAGCGATCATCACGCAATTATTCCAACAGAAGGATATGTTAACTTCTCAACTTTCACTGATAAAGAACGTAAAATTTATGATTTAGTTGTAAAACGTTTCTTAGCTGTCTTATTCCCAGCATTCGAATACGAGCAACTAACGTTACGTACAAAGGTTGGTAATGAAACGTTCATTGCACGCGGAAAAACAATTTTACATGCTGGTTGGAAGGAAGTATACGAAAATCGCTTTGAAGACGATGATGCAACTGATGACGTAAAAGAACAGATTTTACCTCGCATTGAAAAAGGCGATACATTGAATATAAAACTAATTATGCAAACATCAGGCCAAACAAAGCCACCTGCACGCTTTAATGAAGCAACCTTACTTTCAGCAATGGAGAATCCTACAAAATATATGGATACGCAAAATAAACAACTTGCTGATACATTAAAATCGACTGGTGGATTAGGTACTGTAGCGACACGTGCAGATATTATTGATAAACTATTTAATTCATTCCTAATCGAAAAACGTGGTGGCAAGGATATTTACATCACAGCAAAAGGTCGTCAACTGTTAGAATTAGTTCCAGAAGAATTACGTTCGCCAGCTACGACAGCAGAGTGGGAACAAAAACTTGAACTAATTGCAAAAGGCAAACTGAAAAAAGATGCCTTTATTAATGAAATGAAACAGCATGCTAAAGAAATCGTGAAGGAAATTAAATCAAGTGACAAAAAATACAAACATGAAAACATCTCTACAAAGTCATGCCCTGACTGTGGTAAACCTATGCTTGAGGTGAATGGTAAAAAAGGAAAAATGCTTGTTTGCCAAGATCGTGAATGTGGTCACCGTAAAAATGTATCTCGTACAACAAATGCTCGTTGTCCGCAATGTAAGAAGAAACTAGAATTACGTGGTGAAGGCGCTGGCCAAATTTTCGCATGCAAATGTGGCTATCGCGAGAAATTATCGACATTCCAGGAGAGACGTAAAAAAGAATCTGGAAACAAAGCTGATAAACGTGACGTTCAAAAATATATGAAACAACAGAAAAAAGAAGAAGAACCGCTTAATAATGCACTGGCAGAAGCTCTAAAAGGACTTAAGTTCGACTAATAAAAAGCTAAGTTTAACCGTAGATTTTAAATAAAATCCAATTAGATTAACACTAATTATGTAGCTTTATAATAATGTTCGATTAAATTAACTTTTTGAACTTTGATTTAAAAACAAATATGAAGAGCATGTTTTGAAAAAAGATTGTTCAAGACATGCTCTTATTTAATGCGCTCTACTAAATTCTATATAAAAAGTGTTCACGAATAATAAAGTCATTTCAAAAATAAAAAAGATGTTTTTTGAAAAAAGGATGGTATTAATTAGGATTCAAACTCCTTATCCTGTATGATGAAAATGAGGATATTACGGTATTTTTATAGTTGAGAAAAGGGTTATTCTAAGAGGGATAGGTTAGATGAAGAAGAAAGAAAAGTGAGTTTACATACTCCTTGCCATTCTTTTCTTCTCCTTCTTATTTGGTGTAATAAAAATAGGAGAGGATATGAAGTTAAGAACGTATGGAAAACCTATCGTAGCTGAGGTAGGAAACAAGAAAGAATATGCACCTAGAGGATTTAAAACATATGAGATTATGTATACAGTTGATAAGAAAGAGTACAAGAGTAATGTAGATAAACACGTCTATGACAAAATAGAAATAGGTATGAAAATTGAAGTCTTAAAGTACAAAAGAAAGACAATGATGTATGATAGTTATGACTTAGATAAATAAGGGATAGGTTAGATGTCTGAGAAAGAAGTCGCCCCTTATCTATATTAATTCTTTCATCGGATTTATTAATAGGCTGGTATAATATCAATAAGGAAATGTTGGTGAATTTAGTGAATGACGGTGGTACATGGTTAAGGAATTCACTGAAAAAAATAGAGAACAAAGGTGTCCTGGTAGTTAAGGCGAAGCATAGTAAACAGAATTTTAAGTATAGAGCAAGATTGTTGTATGAAAAAATAGTTTGGATGAAGGAGTAAGGTAAAATTACAGTTTTTTTATGAACTAAAAGAAAAATTACCAATTTTTTCACAATAGATAAGTTTAATAATATATGTTCGGTGCTTGATGTTAATCTAGGCGATATTATTAAGCTGAAAAAATAAAAAAATCAATGGAGGATACGAAGTGATTACATCAGAAGAAATTAAACGTAGATTATGGGACGGGGCAAATGAACTACGTGGTTCAATGGATGCCAGCCGTTACAAAGATTATATGCTTGGGTTGATGTTCTACAAGTTTTTGAGTGATAAGACTTTAGAAACATTCAAAGTGACCAGCGGTTTAGGGCAAATGACTGAATCCGAATTGGTTGAAGAATACACAAAGGCGAAAGCAGAATACGGCGAGCAGCTAGATAAAATGATTCAAAATGTACTCGGTTATTATGTTTCACCTGAGTATCTATATCAGACTTGGTTAAAAGACATCAATTCAGGTGATTTTGAAGTTCAAAAAGTAACGGATAGCTTGAATAACTTCGAACGTACGATTGCTGTGTCTGGTGATTCGGATGACTTCAAAGGATTGTTCTCAAGTTCTACGCTTGATTTAACTGATACTGCTTTAGGTAGCAATTTAAACGAACGTAGCAAAAATGTTAAGGCACTGATTTTGCTGTTTGCAGACTTGAACATGGTGACATTGCAAAAAGGTGATGTACTGGGTGATGCGTATGAGTACCTCATTGGTCAGTTTGCGATGGAGTCAGGGAAGAAAGCAGGGGAATTCTATACACCACGACAAGTCAGTGAAGTCATGGCACAAATTGCAGCGAAAACGTCAGGCGTCAAGTCAATCTATGACCCGACTGTCGGTTCTGGTTCGCTACTTTTAACGGTTAAGAAGCATTTAGATGAAGATGTTCAAAAGAATTTGAGCTATTACGGGCAAGAAAAGAATACAGCAACTTATAACTTAACTCGTATGAATTTGTTGCTTCATGGTGTTCGTCCAGAAAAGATGACCATTAGAAACGGCGACACACTTTCTCAAGACTGGCCAGAAGATCCAGAAAGTCCAAATGAAGGCGTGCAATTTGATGCGGTGGTTATGAACCCACCATATTCTGTGAAGAATTGGAACAAAGCAGGGTTAAAAGTCAGCGACCCTCGTTTTGAAGTTGCTGGGGTGTTGCCACCAGATTCTAAAGGGGATTTTGCTTTCCTTTTACATGGACTATTCCACTTAGGTCAAAACGGTACGATGGCAATTGTCTTGCCTCACGGGGTTCTATTCCGTGGTTCAGCTGAAGGCGAAATTCGTGAACGATTGCTTGAGAAAAACTACATTGATACCATTATCGGCTTGCCAAACAATTTATTTACCAATACAGGTATTCCAGTAGTTGTAATTATTTTGAAGAAGAACCGAAAAATCGGCGAACCTGTTTTAATCATTGACGCTTCTCACAGCTTTATTAAAGTTGGAAAACAAAACGTTCTACAAGAAAAAGACATCGCTAAAATCGTTGATACGTATGTCGAACGTAGAGAAGAAGAGGGTTATAGCCACTTGGCGACACGTGAAGAGATTCTCGAAAATCAATACAACATGAACATTTCTCGCTATATTGAGGCGATTGACGAAGAAATTCCTCAAGATGTGGATGCTCATCTCTTTGGTGGGATTCCTCAAAAAAACATTGATGGCTTGAAGATTTTGCAGTCTACAGTGTCAGATATTTTGGGACAATCTTTGAAAGAAATCCGTGACGGCTATGTAGGGCTTGTGAAACCAGTTGAGGAGATTTCTGATGATGTATTGAGCGATGCTCAGATTGTAGCAAAATCAAAAGAAATCGAAAGAGAAGCAAAATCCTATATTGATAAATACTGGGACATTTTACGAAATGTAGACAACAGCAGTAGTTTGACTCAGTTGATGGATGAAATGCTTGTTAAAATCAAGGAGATTCTTTCGGAGTTCAAATATATTGATGTTTATGACGGCTATCAGATTGTGGCTGAGATTTGGAAAAATGCTCTGACACATGATACGGAAATCATTGCTTTAAGCAGTTTCTATACGGCAGGACGCACTCGTGAGCCAAATATGGTAACGAAAGGAACTGGTAATAAAAAACGTGAAGAGCAAGACGGCTGGATTGGTAGTATCGTACCGAATGAGTTGATTGCGAAACGTTTATATAGTGATGAGCTAGAAGAAATCGAATCAAAGAAAACTCGCATTCAAGAGATTGAAACGGAGCTGTCTGACTTAGTTGAGGCTGCGAAAGTTGAAGACAGCGATGAAGCCAATGCTTTAGGCGAAACCTTGAATGAAGCTAGTGAAGCTTTTGAAAACAAATCAATCAAGGATGAGTTGAAAAAGGCGAGCAAGGGAACAGTTGAATATAACCTACTGAAAAAAGTTGAGAAGTTATTTGCAGATAAATCAGAGCTTAGCAAAGCCGTGAAAGCTGATGAAAAAGCGCTCAAAGAAGCCGTGCAAGAACGTATCTTAACTTTAACAAACGAAGAAATCGATAACTTGATGTATGAAAAATGGTTCGGCAACACAGCGGACGCTATGGTTGGTTTGATAGAGATACCGCTAAAAACAGAATTGAACACGCTGCAAATGTTGCACAATCGTTATGCCGATACTTTGTCGGAGATTGAAGAAGAAAGTCGTGGCTTGGAATCAGCGTTTGAAGCATTGATGAGTGAATTGGTGGTGAGATAATGACGGAACAAACAAATTTAGTGCCAAAAAGGCGATTTAAGGAGTTTCACAACACTCACACTTGGGAACAGCATAAGTTTTCTGAACTTGTGAGTCGAGTTTCTACTTCTAGCGAGGAAGAAGGTCTCCCTCGAGTAGAATTCGAAGATATTATTTCAGGGCTAGGAAAACTTAATAAAGATATTTTTCAAAAAGAAAGTGACAAAAAAGGGGTTAAATTTAAAACGGGAGATATTCTTTTTGGGAAGTTGCGTCCATATCTTAAAAATTGGTTGATGCCTGATTTTAAAGGAATTGCAGTAGGAGACTTTTGGGTTTTTCGTCCAAATGATACAGATAATAAATTTATATATTCATTAATCCAAAGTAATAAGTATCAAACAGTTGCAAATTTATCTACTGGAACAAAAATGCCTCGTTCAGACTGGGGAATTGTTTCGAATACAGAATTTACAGTACCTTTCAGTGTTGAAGAGCAGACTAAAATCGGTAACTTCTTTGCACAATTAGATTACCTCATCACCCTTCAACAGCGTAAGTTAGAAAAGACGAATGCGTTAAAATCTGCTTATCTTTCTGAAATGTTTCCCGCTGAAGGTGAGCGTGAGCCAAAACGGAGATTTGCCGGATTTACGGACGATTGGGAACAGCGTACAATTGGAGAGTTTGGTTCTTTCTATTATGGGAAAAGCGCTCCAAAGTGGTCGGTAACATCAGATTCAACAACGCCATGTGTAAGGTATGGAGAACTTTATACAAAACACAAAGAAAAAATTGATACGATATATTCTTTTACAAATATTCCAAAGGAAAACTTGAAGTTTAGTACCGGTAAAGAAGTGCTCGTCCCTCGGGTAGGTGAGGATCCATTAGACTTTGCCAATTGCAGTTGGCTCAGCATTCCTGAAGTTGCAATCGGAGAAATGATTTCAGTTTATAACACGAAACAAAATCCGTTATTTACAGCATATATGTTCAATGCACTTTTCAAATACGAATTTGCAAAACGTGTCGAGGGTGGAAATGTGTCGAATTTATATTACGCATATTTAGAAAACATTCCTGTTTCATATCCAAGTCTAGAAGAACAGGACAAGATAGCCTCTTTCTTTGATAACTTGAGTACCCTCATCGCTGTTCAACAGCGTAAATTAGAAAAACTACAAAATATAAAAAAAGCATACCTAAATGAGATGTTTGTTTAGAGGGGAGCGAGCGTAAGTCATGAGCAATGTACCAAAAAGTGCGGCAGAGAAAACTTTTCAAGAGAATTTTGTTAAAGAACTAAAAAAATATAAATGGGAAGCGCCTGATTTTTTAGACGGCAATAAGCAAAAAGTAACCGTTACTGACTTGGTTACTCACTGGCGTGGTGAACTCAATCGTATTAATGCTGACCAGCTTGAAGGTGTGGAATTGACGGATAACGAGTTCCGTCAAGTTATGGCAAAAGTCAATCGAATCAGCAACAGCTACGAAGCAGCGAAAATTTTAGCCATTGAAGAATCAAAGGGCAAGATTGATGGCATTTACCGTGATGATAATCCCAAAATCACGAGAAAACAAATCACGTTGACAATTTTCAAAAAAGCCGAAGTGCGTGGCGGGGATTCAAGCTATAGAATTGCTAGAGAAGTACAGACAGCAAATAACAACCGTTTTGATATTGTCTTACTTATCAACGGCTTGCCTTTAATCAATATCGAGCAAAAACGCACGGACAAAACGCTAGACGAGGCATTTGGACAGTTTATGCGCTACTATCGTGACGGCGAATACAGTAATAACTTCATGGCTTTTTCGCAGATGATGGTCATCACTTCTGAAATTGCCACTCGATATTTCGCTACTCCAAAAACAGCAGGAGATTTTAACCCTAGTTTCGTCTTTCATTGGTCGGATAAAGAAAATAATGTTGTAAACGCTTGGGAAAAAGTGATTGAGCAATTCTTGATGATTCCAATGGCACATCAGATGGTCGGAGATTACTTAGTTATTGATGAAGCTCGTGATGAGGAAAATAGACGACATATGTTAATGCGTCCATATCAAGTCCACGCTTTACAAGCGGTTGAAGGGGCAGCATTTGGTTGGGACAATGATGAAAAATTATCTCACGGCGGTTTTGTTTGGCACACTACTGGTTCGGGGAAAACTATTACGAGTTTCAAGACGGCTTTGTTTTTATCGACTAGAGTAGGATTTGATAAAGTCGTCTTCCTTGTTGATAGACGTGAGCTGGACAATCGTACCAGTGAAAACTTCAAAGCATACGCAGCTTACGAGTCCGTTTCCGTTGATGATACGAAACATACCTATCAGCTAAAAAAGATACTCAAGTCAGCTAAAAACGGAATTGTAGTAACGACAACATTCAAACTGAATTCTTTAGTTAAGGAACTGGAAGAAGCTCACGATGATAGTTTAGTAGATAAGAAAATCGTTTTTATCATCGATGAAGCTCACCGTACGACAATGGGACAGATGATGGGAACCATTAAGAGCTATTTCAAGAAAAATGGACTCTTCTACGGCTTTACTGGAACACCTTTATTTGATGAAAATAAGATCAAAGGAAAGGTCAATGAAAAAAGCGAAGTCATTAATACGACTGAAAAATTATTTGGACCTAAGTTACATCAATATACGATTGATGAGGCGATTGCGGATAAAAATGTATTAGGTTTTCACGTTGATTATATCAACACTGGAGAATTCAAGAGTTATGATGATTTAAGAGAGCAACTAGCTGAGAAAATTAAGGTAGAACACCCTGAATTAACTGACAGAGACATTGAGCGCCAAGTTCAAGAGATGTCAGAAGCTGACCTTGAAAAGCAAGCTAAAAAACGAGAATTGTTTAAATACCAAGATGAAACGCATATCCCACGTGTAGTTGAAGAAATTCTGAGTAACTGGGAATCACAATCACAAGGTAGAGAATTTAATGCCATTTTGACAGTTGCCTATAAAAATCGTGTGATTGCTTATTATGATGAATTTAAGAAACAACTGACAGATCGTGGAGAAAAGTTGAATGTGGCTATGACGTTTAGTTTCGGCAATGAAAATGATCCTACGCCACTAGACCCTAAAATTGTCAAAGGTATGTTTAAGGACTACGCTGCATTTACTGGTATTGAGTTTGTTGCTGGTGATAAAAAACACGGCGAGGACGCTTACTTTGAAGATGTCGTGGAACGTGCTACTCGAGGCGGTAGTGGACGAAACCCTAAGAATATAGACCTCGTGATTGTGGCAGACCAACTGCTGACAGGTTATGACTCTAAGCGTCTTAATACGCTTTATGTTGACCGTTCACTTGAACTTCAAGGTTTGATTCAAGCCTATTCACGAACAAATCGTGTGTTTGGCTCAAATAAAGAGTTTGGAACGATTATCAACTTCCAATATCCACGGCTTACCGAGCAAATCGTAGATCAAGCTTTGAAGCTGTATGGAAGCGGTGGTAAGAGCAGTAAGGCAATTGTTGATACCTATGAAACTGCTGTAAAGAAATTAGCAATAAAAGTTACTGAAATGATTCCGACTTTACCTGACCCTACTGAATGGCAGACAATTGAACATGATGAGAAGAAAAAAGAAGCATTTATACTTGCTTTTAAAGATGCTGCTGAGCAGTTGAATTTGGTAGAACAATACTATGAATTTAAGTGGGATGATATAACTTTTGGTATTGATGAGCATACTTGGTTACAGTATGTTGGTGCGTATAAAAACTTAACTTGGAAGCCAGGAACTCCACCTCCGCCGACACCAATTAATACGCTTGTTGGAAAAACTAAGTTAGCGGGAACACAAGTAATCGATGCGAATCATATTCTTAGTTTAATTGGTTCAAAAGTTACCTCACCGAACGGCGTGCAAAAGGTGGATAATGAAACACTCCGTATTATTTATGAACAAATTCAAGAGTTGAGTAACATGGGGGAATATGAGCAAGCACAGTTATTGAAAGAATTTGTGGATACTGAGCTTGTGCCTGGTAACTTATCGAGCGGTTTGGAATTTGATGAGGCATTCGAAATTTGGAAAGCAAGTAAGCTACAGAATACGGTTATTAATTTTTCTTCGGAGTGGGGTCTAGATAGTGAATTACTTGGAAAATCAGTGAATTCATATTCTATTTCACAGTCTGATGTTGTTCCTTACATCACTGAACTCATTAGTAGTGTTGATTTTAGTAAGGCAACCAATCAAACGGCTGGCAATTTGTTAAGGCATAATATGACACTAACTATCAAACTTCCAGAGTGGATTGCTGAAATTAAGCAAAAATATAGTTAACTTGATGATGGCTTTGAAGTGCCTGTGAAAACGAAGAATAACCAGTAGAAACAGAATATGTTTGATTATAAGAGTCGAGGATATACATTCCTTGGCTCTTAACTATGGGTTGAGTAGTTACGAATATTTTATATAAGAGGGGACGGATTGAGGAGGGAAAATATAATATTTTAATGTATGAAACAACAATTACAACCAGAATTATTTGGGTGTAATTCATACAAGTCTTATAAATACTAGTAAAATTAATTTCACCCTAGCTATTGACAGGATACAATTGGCAACGGCCGCAATTTAACTGGGCATTAAAGCGAGTTGTTAAAGCGCGAGTTGCATTAAGACCGATATACCAGTCAGCTTCTGAACGTGCAACTGCTGAAGCGTATAAATTGTCATAGGCTTTACCTGGTTTTAAATTTGCAAAACCATTTTTAATTGCTTTATCGGTTACAGAAGAAATCCATAAACGTTTGATTGGTTTATTTAGCTTAACTTTATCGATAATCCAGCGTGCGACTAATTCCCCTTCACGTCCAGCGTCTGTTGCTACAATAATTTCATTTACATCTTTTCTAAGTAGCTGACTTTTTACAGCATTAAATTGTTTACCAGTTTGTTTAATAACCGTTAATTTCAAACGCTCAGGTAGCATCGGTAAATCTTCTAAATTCCACTTTTTATATTTCACATCATAACTTTCTGGATCTGCTAATGTAACGAGATGACCTAAAGCCCAAGTTACAATATATTTATTACCCTCAAGATAGCCGTTTCCTTTTTTATCACACTTCAGTACACGAGCAATATCTCGTGCAACGGAAGGTTTTTCAGCGATTACAACGCTTTTTGACATATTAAAAACATCCTTTCAAATTTCCATACGTTAACTATAGCATACATCTTCTTGAGATTCAGTTTCGCTCCATATTTGATCGGTTTTTAATGGAGGGAACAAAATCCCAACTAATTAAAGTTTCACTTTATCAGTTGCTTCTATATTAAATAGAAAAAGTAAAGAACTTGTTATTTTACTAGAATAAGAGTAGACTTTGAAGTAGATGAATAAGAAACACATGGGAGTTTGTGGATACAAACTGAGAGTATGGCTACTAGTCCGTCATTGACCATTTGAACCTGTTGGATAATGCCAGCGTAGGGAGAGTGTAAAAGCACATATTCAGGCACTTTGCGTACGCGCAAAGTGTCTTTTTGTGTATCTCCCATCATTATAGTTAGGAGATGAAAAGGATGAATATGAAAGAAATTAGTAAAGTAGTGGATTTGGTGAGAGAATCTAATCCGCTCGTTCATAATATTACAAATGTTGTTGTAACAAATTTTACTGCTAACGGTTTGTTGGCACTTGGGGCATCGCCTGTAATGGCGTATGCAAAAGAAGAAGTAGCAGAAATGGCTAGCATTGCTGGAGCGTTAGTATTAAATATGGGAACACTTCGTCCTGAGGAAGTAGAAGTGATGTTACTTGCTGGTAAATCAGCAAATGTGAACAATGTGCCAGTACTATTTGATCCAGTTGGTGCAGGAGCAACTTCGTATCGAACAGAAGTTGCGAGACATATTCCAGCCGAAATAGATTTAGCAATTATCCGCGGCAATGCGGCTGAAATAGCAAACGTTATTAATGAGAAATGGGAAATTAAAGGGGTAGACGCTGGTACTGGAAATGGCAATGTTGTAAGTATTGCAAGGCAGGCAGCAGACGAACTAAATACAGTTGCGGTCATTACTGGAAAAGAAGATGTTGTTACAGATGGAGAGAGAACTATTGTTATTCGAAACGGTCACCCTATTTTAACGAAAGTTACGGGAACAGGTTGTTTACTAACTTCTGTAATAGGAGCATTTGTAGCAGTAGAAAAAGATTATGTAAAAGCAGCAGTAGCCGCATTAACGTTTTATGGTGTAGCTGCGGAACTGGCAGCTGTTAAAACAGTAGAAAAAGGGCCTGGTAGTTTCCAAATTGAATTTTTAAATCAGTTAGCGAATACTACTGCTGGTGATATTGAGAAGTATGGAAAGATTGAGGAGTTAGAGTAAGGGGGATGAAACACATGATGCGCATTGAAACAA
Source organism: Bacillus sp. C-3-6 (assembly GCF_054509685.1). Lineage (NCBI taxonomy): Bacteria > Bacillati > Bacillota > Bacilli > Caryophanales > Bacillaceae > Bacillus > Bacillus sp. C-3-6. Next base: position 437,232 of record NZ_CM137247.1, read on the forward strand.
AGAAGATGTCTAAGTTATTACAAGTGTATTTTATTATGGGAAGTAATAACTGCACGAGGGATCCTTTAGCTGTATTGAAAGAAGCATTAGATGGTGGAGTGACACTTTTTCAGTTTCGCGAGAAGGGGGAAGGTTCTTTAATCGGAGGAGATAGAGTGCGCTTTGCAAAAGAATTGCAGACGCTTTGTAAGGAATATAGTGTTCCTTTCATTGTAAATGATGATGTAGAATTAGCCATTGAATTAGATGCAGATGGTGTTCATGTAGGACAAGATGATGAAGGAATTACATCTGTTCGTGAAAAAATGGGAGATAAAATTATCGGTGTATCTGCTCATACAATTGAAGAAGCACGCTTTGCAATCGAAAACGGAGCAGATTATTTAGGCGTTGGACCTATTTTCCCAACGAGTACGAAAAAAGATACGAAAGCTGTTCAAGGAACGAAAGGATTAGCTTATTTTAGAGAACAAGGAATTACAGTGCCAATCGTTGGTATTGGTGGGATTACAATTGAAAATACAGCGGCAGTTATAGAAGCGGGTGCGGACGGTGTTTCAGTTATTTCAGCAATTAGTTTAGCTGAATCTACGTATGAAAGTACGAGAAAATTAGCTGAAGAAGTAAAGAGAAGTTTGTAGAAAAGGACATGTAGTATTTTAAGTGCTACATCGAGAAGTAGACTGCCCAAAAAATTTAAACAAACGTTTGATTAAAAAAGCACAAACCTTTTTAAATAAAGGTTTGTGCTTTTTCTTTAAAACATAATTGAAATTAAGAGCATTCCAATTCCGATAGAAGTAAATGTTGCAATTAAGCCTGGAATCATAAAGCTATGATTTAATACGTATTTACCAATACCTGTTGTACCGGTACGGTCAAAGTTAATAGCAGCAACGATTGTTCCATAGTTCGGAATGAAGAAATATCCATTTACTGCAGGGAACATCGCAATCAGTAGCGCTGGTGGAATACCAAGGGATAGTCCAAGTGGCATTAAGGCACGTACTGTTGCTGCTTGGCTGTACAGTAAAATAGATAGAATGAATAGCGCGATGGCAAATAGCCAAGGTGCACTTGTTACTAAATGCTGAATGGATCCTTGAATCATATTTAAGTTTCCATTAAAGAAAGTATCTCCCATCCAAGCGATACCGAAAATAGCAACAACTGCTGTTGCCCCTGCTTTAAAGACGTTACCAGACACAATGCTTTCTACATTTGGTTTACAGAAAATAATAATAAGAGCCGCGATAGTTAACATAACCATCTCAATTGTGTTCGGCATGGAAAGACGGGCTAACTTCCCATCAACTATCCATCCTGGACGAAGTGCTTCAAATGAACCAAGAAGTACAACAAGGAAGGTTCCTACAAGGAAAAGGATAACTGATAATTTTGCGCCCTTTACACCTACAAATTTTTTTTTCTCTTCAAGCTTAGGAATCATTCCTTCTTTTAATCGTTTTAAGTATTCAGGGTCTTCATTTAATTCTTTTCCCATCTTACTAGCAACGAATGCTGCTAACATACAAGCAATGAAAGTAGAAGGAATACTCACTTTTAAAATATCTAATAAAGTGATTTTATAGTCAGCTAACATTGCTAAAAGAGCAACTGTGGCAGCTGAAATTGGACTAGCTGTAATTGCTTGCTGAGAAGCGATTACGGCAATCGACATTGGGCGTTCCGGTCTAATCCCTGATTCACGAGAGACTTCTGCAATAACAGGAAGTACAGAATAGGCAACGTGACCAGTACCTGCACATAGTGTGAATAAATAAGTAACAATTGGAGCAAAAAAAGTAATACGCTTTGGATTTTTTCGCAATGCTTTTTCAGCTAGATGAACAAGATAGTCCATTCCTCCAGCAGCTTGCAAAGCACCAGCGGCTGTAATTACTGCCAAAATCATAAGCATTACATCGATAGGAGGCGCGGTTGGTTGTAAGTGGAAGACAAAAACGAGTATTGCCATACCAACTCCACCCATTACTCCTAAACCAACTCCGCCTAGGCGTGCACCAATAAAAATACAGAGTAACAAGGTAAGAAATTGTAGCCAAAACATGATAAACTACCTCCGAAATTCATTAGTTAAGATATATTCGAATAGTTTAATTTGAATGGAAATTAAATAAATACCCGAAGAAATCCTTGTTGTTTATACATTTTTTATTATATAACACAAAAAAAGTAACATTCACGTACTTTTTGAAATTATTTTGAAAAAGCAATGCATTAAAAATTTGTATTTATATCTCTAAATAAGTAGACATTTTGATTTATATGTTGTAATCTTTGAAAGAGAATAAATTAATTCTCATAGAACTCCCATATCGTTCAACTCGTTCAGCGAGAAAGGCAAACTGATGGAAACATGAGGACGCAAAACTACAGGAGCTAAGGTCGAAAGGCTACGCTAGCCAGTTACCGGACGGATAGGGTTGGTCTTGGCCAATGCTTTTACATTGGCTTTTTTTTATTCTCGAACATATTGAGAAACATTTTCAAACAAAATATTCATATATTTTGTTTTTTTTGTTTATGTTAATTAAGGAAGGTGGATATTAATGAAAAAATATTGGCATAAGTTATCGTTCCTTCAAAAGAACGTCTTATTAACCGTATTAGTTATTTTGACACTTGTTGGAAGTATGGGTGCACTAAGTTTCAACATGTTTCAAAATAGTATGATGTCTTTATTTGAAAGGCAGTCTATTGAAACAGGAGAAATAGTATTGAAAAAATTGGATGTAGAATTAGTTAGAGACATGGCGAAAGATCCTACAGCCGAAAAAGTGAAAAAAGAAAAGTTAACAGAGAAATTAGATGAAGTGTCAAAAGAATTGAAAAGTGTTGGACAAACGTATGTTACAGGAGCAAAGCCGAATGAAAAGCGAGAATTACAACTCGTTGGTTTGACTACAGAGTTAACAAAAGCGTTCCCTATAAAGCCGGGAGATTATTATGAACAACCCGCTCATTGGATGAAGGCATACGATAAAGTCATTGATACGAAAAAGGCCCAAATGACAGAAGTATATGAAGATGAAATAGGTTCGTGGGTGACAATATTAGAACCAATTACAGATGGAGAAAACAATATTGTTGCAATTATTGCGGCTGACTTAGATGCTTCCATTGTTCCTATTACAAAAGAGAAGTTTATGATACAGGGCTTACTCTTTATCATTATTTCATTAGCGATTGCGACTATTACTCAATTCTTTATCGTGCGTCACTCATTAGCGCCATTAAAAGATTTACGAGAAGGGTTACGTAAAATTGGTGAAGGTGACTTGAGTATTAAATTAAAAGAAAGACCAGATGATATTGGAATTATTAATGTTTATTTCAATAACACGATTGAAAAGTTTAAAGGGATTATAGATAAAGTAAGGCAAACTGCTGAGCAAGTTTCTTCTTCTTCACAAGAATTGTCGGCGAGTACAGAGGAAAACAGCATGGCAGTTCAAGAGATTGCAAGTTCTATTGAAGGTTTAAGAGTAGGGGCACAGTCTCAAAAAACTTCAGTACAACAATGTTTAGGGATTGTACATGGAATGGAAGATAAGGTAGAAGAGATAACTGGGGCTGCGAAACAAGTTGCGGTTGCTTCTGAAGGTATGGAGCAACATTCAATTGAAGGTAATGAAGTGATTGGACAAATTATTAATCAAATGAGTTTAATTCAAAATGCAGTACAAGATTTATCTTCCATCATTTATTCGTTAGAAACAAGGTCAAAAGAAATTAGTGATATCGTAACTGTAATTACAGGTATTTCAAATCAAACAAATTTATTAGCTTTAAATGCTTCTATTGAGGCTTCACGTGCTGGAGCAGCGGGGAGAGGGTTTGCAGTTGTTGCTGATGAAGTACGAAAATTAGCAGAACAAACGGAAGCGTCTGCTAAAGATATAGCGAAATTAATTGGTGAAACACAAGCTGAGACAGAAGATGCTGTAGTTTCAATGCAAAAAGGTTCAAAAGAAGTAGAAACTGGAATTTCACTTGTTCAAAGTAGTGGGAATTTCTTTGAAAAAATCTCCAAATCAGCGCAATCTGTTACAGATCAAGTAAAAGCTGTTTCGGGTAATTCGAGTGACATTTTACAAAATAGCCAGAATATCGTTCAAGTCGTAAATGAATTATCACATATTGCAAACACTTATGCCAACAGCAGTAGTAATGTTGAAGAAAGCATGAAAGAGCAAGAAATATCAGTACAAGATATTGCAGAATTAGCGACTTCTTTAAGTTGGCTTTCTCAGGAATTACAAGAGCTTATTGGTGAGTTTAAAAGCGAATAAGGAGAAAGTTCAATTCTAATCAAAGGGGATATCTCCGCTACTGATTATGAATTGAACGAATCTGCCCGTTAATAAGGGATGAAAAAGGTGTGAATTTTCACACCTTTATTATATTTAAGAGAGGAATTTACATAAATATGAAATTAGCAATTTCTTATAATGAGATGGTAAAAGAATTTTTAGGGAAAGTAGAAGGAAGTATTAAAATACCTAAAGATGTGCAAGGAACGGAACTTAGGATAAAAAGGAAAACTGAACTATTTCCAAATTTGACTCATATTGTAGATTTAATAGGAGCGACTGCAACGTGGTTATATCATATTTCTAAAGAAAAACATATTGTCGTGCTTTATCATGTAAGAGGAAGTTTATTTCCGATTACTATTGAAGTTTCTAATTTTCTCTCCTATGAAAGTTTGAATTTACAGATTGAAGAGCAACTGGAACAAATTAAAGAAATGAATGAGGAAGAAATAGAAGAGTTTCAAAACGGTAATACATTATATGAAATGTCACCTATTATTATTGGTGAAACATATTATGAGCTACAAGACACGAATACATTACAATTTGTATTTAGTAAAAATATGCAAAGTGTAGAAATAATATTTAATAGTGTTAATTGGAAGGAAACAACGATTACTCGTTATGCACAACAAATACAAGGTGTTTTAATTGGTACATCACAAAATAAGAATAATTATATAAAGAATTTTAATATTATTACAGAGGCCGAGATGGCACTTTATAGTCAAGTGAATGATACGACAGCAGTATATCCTGAGAAAAGTATCGTCGATATGTTCTATAATACTGTTACTCAATTTCCAAATCGTATAGCTTTATCTTCAAGGGAAGGTACTTTAACTTATGAGGAGCTAAATAAAAAAAGTAATCAAATAGCTCATATGTTAATTAAAAATGGCGTCCAATTAGGAGACTATGTTGGAATATTTATGAAACGTAGCATAGACACAGTAGTAAGTATGGTAGCTATATTAAAAGCTGGTGCAGCGTATGTTCCGATTGATCCAGATTATCCGGAAAGTAGAATACAGTACATTATTCAAGATAGCCAAGCGAAAGTTATATTGATGAAAGAGACGCCTATAACATGTGATGGAGTTCAAACAGTTTCAATGTATGATAGTGAAACTTGTGAAGATATAGATGTAAAGTTGTCTATTCATTGTGATGATGTAGCTTATATGATTTATACGTCTGGTTCAACAGGGAATCCAAAGGGAACGATGTTAGCACATAGAGGGGTTGTTAATCTGTACACTTGGATGCAAAAGCAATATGAATTGACAGAAGAGGATGTATTTGCCCAATTTCCTTCTTTTAGTTTCGATGCTTCTGTATGGGAGTCATTTGCTTCTTTATTCTGCGGAGGAAACTTGTATGTATTATTAGAGGAAGAGCGATTGTCTGTAGAAGCATTTGCAAATGCAATCTATAAAGTGAAAGCAACTTCGATCTTGGCATTAGCAACAATTTTTGTTCGACAAGTAGCAACTTATTTAGCAGAAGAAGATATATATAAGCTAGCTTCCCTAAAAAGAATTGCGATTGGCGGTGAAATGTTGCCTGTAGAGGTTATTAAATTGTGGAGAGAAAGAATAGGTACAAATGTTGAAATTCATAATGTATACGGACCGACAGAATGTACTGTAGTGACGACAACCTATAAAATACCTAGTCAGTTAAATGAGGATGTTGCGAGTATTCCCATTGGTAAACCATGTGCTAATTATCAAGTTATGATTTTGGATGAGAATATGAATCTTTGTCCAATTGGTGTACCTGGTGAATTATATATAGATTCAGTAGGATTAGCAAAAGGGTATTTTAATAAGCCTAATAAAACAATTGAAGCTTTTATTCAGAACCCTTTTAATCCTATAGTTAATATATATAAAACAGGTGATATTGTTAAGTTGTTAGAGGATGGACATATAGAATTTTTACATCGGAAAGATGATCAAGTAAAGATTAGAGGACATCGTATTGAACTAGGAGAAATCCAAAGTAAAATTTCTCAAAATCATAATATAAAAGAAAATGCTGTGTTTGCTAAGAAGAGTAAGGAAGGTAGCCAATATTTAATCGCGTTCTATACAACTTTAAATAAAAAAGAAATACCAGAATTAGTTTATCAGTTACAAGAGCAATTACCAGATTATATGGTGCCATCTAAACTAATTTATATTAATGAATTACCACTTACACCTAATAAAAAGATTGATGTTAAGAAGTTAGCTCAGTTAGAAGAAAAGTATGAACCGGTTCGTCTACAAGAATATGTTGCACCTTCTAATAAAGCAGAGAAACAAATAGCGCGCGCTTGGGCGGAAGTATTAGGAATTTCAAAAGTTGGAGTGCATGATGATTTCTTTACAATTGGTGGACATTCATTAAAAGTATTACGAGTCTTAACATTGTTAAAAGAAGATTTTTCACATTTAACAATTCAAGATTTCTTTAAAGAAAGAACGATATATGGATTAGCTCGAATTGAGCGAGAAGTAAAAGTAGACAAAGAAGAAGTATTTCGTGAATATAAAGTGATTCACGAACCAGATACTATCACGTATGCAAACGTTTTGGAAGAAAACCAGATTTCAAATGTCTTTTTAACAGGAGCTACTGGTTATTTAGGATCACACATATTATATGAATTGTTGAGAGATACATCTGCTACTATTTATTGTTTAGTAAGACCAACCAAAGATGTGCAACAAAGAATTATAGATACATTAACAGGCTACTTTAGTGATATATGTGAAGAATGGTTACAGCGTATACAGGCCGTAGCTGGTGATCTGGGGGAAGAGTATCTTGGGATGAGCGAAGAAGAATTTATGTTCATCAGTTCTAAGATGGATACGATAATTCATTGCGGTGCAGATGTAAGACATTTTGGAGATGTAAAACAATTTGAAAATATAAATGTCCAAGGAACTAGCCGTATGCTAGCATTAGCGGAGAAAGGTGCTACATTCCATTTTATTTCTACAATTGGTATCCCGTTAGAATTAGCGGTAGATCAATGGGATACATACATGAAAACTGGTGATTTTAATTACAGTGTAGACTTAGAGAATGTATATTCAAATAGTAAACTACAAGCGGAAAACATTGTTCGTGAAGCAATGAAAAATGGTTTGCGCGGAAATATTTATCGTGCAGGTAATTTAGCATGTCATTCAGAAACAGGTTCGTTCCAACAAAATATTGAAGGAAACGCATTTTATCGTCTTATTAAAACAATGCTATTAATTGGGAAAGCACCAAATGTGAAGTGGAAAGTTGATTTCACACCAATTGATTTAGCTAGTAAATCAATTGTATTGTATTTAAAAGATTCGCAAATTGTAGGAGAGACGTTACATATTTGTCATCCACATCAAATTGAGTTTGAACAATTTATACAGTTAATTGGAGAGTGTGGATACAATCTTGAAATGGTTCCACTTTCAGAATATGTAAATACCGGACTTGAATTAGCGAAGGAAAATGAAGTAATAGCAGAGTTAATTGCTTCTCAAGTTGCAGGAGATGGAGCGCAGCAATCTGAGATTGTAATGGGTACGCGTAGAACGAATGAATGGATTAAGAAAAAAGAATTGATAGTACCAGCAATCAATAAAGAATTTATACAGCAGTTATTAGCTCATGGTGAAAAAGTTGGATATTTTCCAAAAATAATGAAATGATTATGCATGCTTTTGTTTGTTCAATAAAATAAATCATGCTACAATGAAAACGAATTAAGGACCGGGGAGCCAATTGGCTGAGAGGATGTAAGTAAACATCGACCCTCAACCTGATCTGGATAATGCCAGCGTAGGGAGTTACTTAAAGTGATGTAGCATATGTTATTCTATAATAACTTGCATACAAGGCTTTCCTACGCAGTAGGAAAGCCTTTTCTTATTTTTGAAATCTAATTTTATAAGGGGGATTTTATTATGTCACAACAAGTTACAATGTCATTTTCAGTAGTACCACAAGCGAAAACGAAAGATGTATATTCTGTTGTCGATAAAGCAATTGAAGTTGTGCAACAATCGGGAGTTCGTTATGAAGTAGGGGCAATGGAAACAACTTTGGAAGGAGAATTAGATGTACTTCTTGATGTCGTTAAACGTGCGCAACAAGCTTGCGTCGATGCTGGAGCAGAAGAAGTGATTACTTCTATTAAAATCCATTATCGTCCAAGCACTGGTGTAACGATAGATGAAAAGGTTTGGAAGTACCGTGATGAATATGCAAAACCAGAAGCAATCTAAACTTATTACAACTATTTGGCTTATCCTTCTCATTGTGATATGGGAAGGATCTGTTTCATTATTTAAAATCGAACCGTGGATTTTACCAAAGCCTTCTGCCATTGTTCAAGAATTAATTGGGATGAAAGATTTACTATTACCAAATACGATGCAAACACTGCAGGAAGTTATAATTGGACTATTCTTTGCAATTTTATTGGGGACGAGCATCGCAATTATTATGGACGTTATACCGTTATTTCGTATTTTAATAAATCCATTGCTCGTTATTTCGCAAACAATTCCAATTGTTGTACTTGCACCGCTATTTATTATTTGGTTTGGATATGGGATGTTGCCGAAAGTAATGGTCGTAATACTCGTTTGTTTCTTCCCAATTGCGCTTAGTATTTTAGAAGGTTTTCAAACAGTAGATAAAAACATGTTGAAGCTGTTACAAACAATGAAGGCGACAAAATGGCAAGTTTACCAGAAAGTAAAATTTCCAGCAGTGCTTCCATACTTTTTCTCCGGTTTAAAAATTGCAGTTACATATAGCGTAATGGGGGCAATTATCGGAGAATGGCTCGGTGCAAGTGAAGGATTAGGCGTTATGCTTACGAGGGCTACAAAATCCTTTTTGACTGCCCGAGTATTTGGTGTTGCAGCAATCATCGTTATAGTGACATTATGCCTGTATTTTATCGTAGAGTTTATGGCAAGAATAACAGCACCATGGATATATAGAAAGGACGGCAGAAAATGAAAAAAGGTTTGAAAGTTATGTTAGCTGCCTTAGTAGCGGTAGGTGTGGCTGGATGTAATCCGGCGAAGAAAGAAGAAAGTGCAAGTAAAGATCAAAAAGTAAAAGTAGTATTAGATTGGTTTCCAAATACGAATCATACTGGCTTGTATGTAGCGCAAACGAAAGATTATTACAAAAAGCAAGGATTAGATGTAGAAATTATTCAACCAGGTGACAATGTAACAGCAGAGCAAATGATAGCATCAGGAAAAGCAGACTTCGCAATAAGCGCACAAGAAAATGTAACATTAGCTCGTGTGGAAGGAATTCCTGTTGTATCTGTAGGAACGATTATTCAGCATAACACTTCAGCGTTTGCATCGCTTAAGAAAGATAATATGACGTCATCGAAAGATTTTGAAGGTAAACGTTATGGCGGCTGGGGAGGACCAGCGGAAGAAGCGACATTAAAGACGATTATGGATAAGCATCAAGCTGATTTTAATAAAGTTGAAAAAATCCTCTTAGGACAAACAGATTTCTTTAAATCAATCGGCCGTGATGCAGATTTCGAATGGATTTATTACGGTTGGGATGGTATTGAAGCGAAGCGCCAAGGAAAAGAGTTAAATACGATTATGGTGAAAGACTTAGATCCAGCGCTTGATTTCTATAGTCCTGTTATTATTACGAGTGAAAAACATACGAAGCAAGATAAAGACTTTGTGAAAAAGTTTATGAGTGCAACAACAGAAGGTTATAATTTTGCAATTAAGGAACCGAAAGAAGCTGCTGATATTCTAATTAAAGCTGTTCCAGATGTAAATAAAGATTTAGTTCAAGAAAGCCAGAAATGGTTAAGTGCGAAGTATCAAGATGATGCGAAAGCATGGGGAGTACAGAAGGAAGAAATTTGGACGAATTACATGAATTTCTTATATGACAACAAAGTTATTAAAAAGAAAATCGATGTAAAAGATGCTTTTACAAATGAATTCCTTCCAAGTGAAAAATGAGCGGATTACAAATAAAAAATATAGTGAAATCTTTCGACGGAAAGAATGTATTAGAGAATATTAGTGCCTCTATACAAGAGGGAGAGTTTGTTTCCTTTGTAGGACCGAGTGGTTGCGGGAAGAGCACATTATTAAACATGATTGCAAATGTTGAAAAACCAACAAGCGGGAACGTAATGTATAAAGATAAGCAAGTACAAGAGCAAGATGTTGTTAGTTATATGCCACAACAAGATTTATTACTACCGTGGCGATCAGCTTTGCAAAATATCGTTCTTCCGTTAGAAATTGAAGGAAAGCCGAAAAAACAAAGGCTGACAGAAGGAATGGAAGCATTAAAGCAGTTCGAACTAGATGAATATGCAGACCATTATCCAGATGAATTGTCTGGTGGTATGCGTCAAAGAATTAGTTTTCTGCGCACATATTTATGTGAAAAGCCAATTATGCTGCTTGATGAGCCTTTTGGAAAGTTAGATGCATTTACAAAAATGGAAGTACATAGCTGGCTTTTAAACTCTTGGCATCAAGAGAAGCAAACAATCGTTATGGTTACACATGACTTAGATGAGGCAATCTTGCTTTCAGATCGCGTATTTATTTTATCTCAAAGACCAGCGTCAATTGTTGGCGAGGTACAAGTGAAATTACCTAGACCGAGAACGATGGATATGTTAACATCACTCGAATTAAAAAAGGATAAAGAAGAGATTTTAAGTGTGTTAGCTCCTTATATGAAAAAATAGAAAAAGCCTTTTAACAGTTTTTAGTATAATTACTGTTAAGAGGCTTTTTTTAGAATATGAAAAGATGGAGAAGGAACAAAAGGGAAAATAGAGAATAGAATATAACAGAGTAGTTTATACTCTTAATATAACAAATGTTAAAGGAGTGAAAGGATAAAATGACTTTATCAACTGTTCTTCAAATGGTTTTAGCTTGATATGGGAGAAGTCTGCCCATTTTTTAAGATTAAGCTAAATTGAAGACAGCAGGTAAAGAACCTTAATCCTTTTTTACGATAATATGTAATGGGTAAGGTGTATTCACCTTACCCATTTTTATATGCATAATTAAATAAGGCTTCATACTGTTGGTCTCTCTATTTAGCTTATGGACGATAAGTAAAGGAGAGAAAAAAATGAGTATATTAACAGTAGAAAATTTAAGTCATTCGTATGGTGAGAAAACCATCTTATATAATGCGTGCTTTCGATTATTAAAGGGGGAGCATGTTGGGTTAGTAGGGAAAAATGGGATTGGAAAATCAACACTGCTAAGAATTTTAACAGGAGAACTTATACATGATGATGGGAACATTGAATGGTTTCCACATGTGAAGGTTGGATTTTTGCAGCAGCATATAGATTTACAAGAAGGAATAACAATTGAAGGATACTTGCAAAGTGCATTTTCTAACTTGTATGCGATTGAATACGAAATGTTAAAAATTGCAGAAGAGATGGCTGAAGCAGTAGAAGTAGAAAAATTGTTAGTAAGGTATGGAGAGTTACAAACTATATTGGAAAACTCTAATTTCTATCAAATTCATACAGAAATTGAAGAAGTGGCAATTGGTTTAGGGCTGTTTGAAATAGGATTGGAAAAGGATGTTTCAAAGTTAAGTGGAGGACAGCGGACAAAGTTATTACTAGGAAAGCTTCTTCTAGAAAAAGCTGATGTTTTATTGCTAGATGAACCAACGAACTATTTAGATACAGCACATATAGAATGGTTGCAATCGTACTTGAAACTGTACGAAAAAGCTTATATTATCATTTCGCATGATGAAGTATTTTTGAACAATATTACGAATGTCATTTACCATCTAGAAGAACGAAAAGTTAAGCGATATGTAGGGGATTATGAAAAGTTTTTACAAAGTTACCAAGTACAAAGGAAACAATTACAATCGGCGTATGTGAAACAACAAAAAGAAATTGCTCAGTTAGAAACATTTATTCAAAAAAATAAGATTCGAAAAGCAAAACAGGCAAAAAGTCGAGAGAAAGTATTGGAGAAAATGCAAAGGGTTGAAAAGGTTAATAATATACCTCGGTCCCGTTTTGCTTTTACTGTTTATAATGAACCAGTAAGTCGTATATTACAGGCTGAGAAACTAAGAGTGGGTTATAGTGAGCCGTTATTTCCAGACTTGAATTTACAAGTGAAAAAAGGAGAAAAGATAGCTATTGTTGGTCAGAATGGTATTGGAAAAACAACAATGTTAAAGACGTTATTAGGTCAAATAAAGCCGCTAAGCGGTTCAATTTTTGTTGGGGAACGAGTAAATCCTGCTTATTTTGCACAGGAAGAGTTTGCTTCAGAAATAACACCGTTAGAGAAAGTTTGGGCAGAACGACCAGATATGACAAAGAAAGAAGTGCGCCAAGCATTAGCGAAGTGTGGATTGAAAGAAGAACACGTATTAAAACCTATTCGTTTATTAAGCGGTGGAGAGCAAACGAAAGTGCGTTTATGTGAACTTATCGTAACGAAAAGCAATGTTTTAATTTTAGACGAACCGACTAATCATTTGGATGTAGAAACTAAGATGGCTTTACAGGAAGCGTTACAACAATACAAAGGAACAGTTTTAATTGTCTCACATGAACCTTCTTTCTATGAATCGTGGATAACAAAAGTATGGAATATAGAAGATTGGAATGCTGAACAATATGAATAAAGAAAAGGCATTAGCTTTTATGAGCTAATGCCTTTTCTTTGTGATTAACATGATTTTCGAGAACTCTTACATGAGAATTGTATGAAGAAGCACTCTTATGGTGCGCTTATAAGCGTGCTTTTTCTTTTGTTATATTTATAATAATACGAAAGCCTTTCCCTAACAGGTGACTATCTTTCTTTATATATATAGATAGTTCAAAACGGAATGAAAATAATTCCTATATATAAAGGATAATGTGGATATTATAGGAAGACAATAGAAATTAAAGGAAATTCATGTAAAATTCAAATGAACTTCATATAAACTTCATATTAGAAACCAAATATAATTATAATAGGTTATTGTGATATTTTTGATTTTTCATAAAATTAAAAGTTTGAATTTAGGAAGTCTTGCTCGAACCTAAATTCAAACTTTAGTGAAATAATTAATGGATATTACGTCTAGTTTTCGCTAATGACGGCATTTAAAAGTTCGGCAGGATTACCTGTTCCTGCACCACCGATTGTAATAGATCCACCAGGAGGAATTTCGCCATTCCATCCTGCGTTTGTAATTACATAATGATTATTTGTTTTACTACTAATTTTAGAATCCCAAACTTGTGTTAAATTGCCGCTATAATCAAATTCTAATTTCCAATTTTTAATAGGAGTCGTTCCATTATTTTTGATTATAATCGAGAAGTTATAACCGCTGCCCCAATTCGAAGTGACTGAAAATGTAGCAGTGCCATTTCCATCAGGAGGTGTCGTATTAGTTTCATCCGTTTTGACAGTAAGAGCGGTAGGGTGTGATTTATTTCCAGCAGCATCTTTGGCAATTACTGAAAATGTGTATTCTGTATTAGGTTTTAAGTTTTTAATTGTAATGCTATTTGTTGTTGTACTCCATTTCTCTTCTCCAGCAGTAATTTCATATTCCGTAACTCCTACGTTATCAGTAGATGCAGTCCAGTTTAATTGAACTGAGTTTGAATTTTTATTCGTAACTACAATATTTTTAACATTCATTGGTGGCTCAGTATCTTTTTGACTAATAGGTCCACCAAGTAATTCTTTTACTAGCGTATCAAGTAATTTTGGACCACTACAACTATATTTTGGACTTGTACGGCAATCCCCGCTTAGTTCCCAAAACATTGCTCCACTTAAACCCTTCGTCTTTATATAGTCTGTTTTATATTTCATAGATTCATTGTCATCGTAGCTAATAAATGTGCCTGTAGTCGCATTATATAAGTAAGGTACTTTAGCTGTGTCATTCCAGTAGCGTACAAAACCATTTTTATTAACGTAATTGGCTGCTAAATCACCGTAATCATACACACCTGTGTCACCGGTAGAATAATCATCCCAAGTACCTTTAGAAGCAAGTTTCCCATCGCTACCTGGTTTGCAAGGTTGATATTGTCCGTTATTTTCTTTGCCACAACTTTTCCAGCCACGTCCGTAAAAGGGTACGCCTAATACTAGTTTATCGACTGGAACACCTTCATTTGTATAAACATTTATAGCACCATCTACGTAAAAATTCGTATTTGCTGCTGGGTCATTTGGATCCTTATATAGAGCTGCATTATGATTAGAAGTAGCTTCCCATCCGCCGTGGAAATCATATGTCATAATATTAATCCAATCGAGTATTTGAGAAATTTTCTTTAGCTCTGTATGATCAGCGTAGCGTTGGCTTGCACCTGAAGCAATTGTTAGTAAATATTGTTTGCCATCTTCAGTACCTGCTTTATTCAAAGCATTTCGGACGTCTTGAAGAAGGAGAGTGAAATTTTGTTTATCTTCAGGACGATAACTACCACCAGGAATCGTTTCAACGCCCGGATATTCCCAGTCTAAATCTACGCCATCAAACCCATATGTGCGAAGAAAAGCTACTGTAGATTCAGCAAATACTTTTCTTGTTTTTTCATCAGCGGCCATATCAGAAAAACGGTTAGACCAAGTCCAGCCACCAACGGAAATAATTGTTTTTAAGTGAGGATATTTAGCTTTTAATCGTTTTAGTTCTCCGAAATTTCCGCAACGGGCATATTTATCGCAATCTTCCCAAGTTGTACCTGAGCCAGGATACGATTTGGTAACATCAGCCCATGGTTCCCCGAGTACGAGAGTACCATTAGGAACCTCTTTATTTTGCAATGGTACACCAGATTCTTTACAGTTCCACGTTTGTTTATTTGGATTATCAGGATGAGTAGAAGGGTTTCCATGTTTTCCATTCCAACAAATATCAGCGAAAGCATAGTTAAGGTGAGTAAGTTTTGATGCATCAATGTCAGCAACTTGATAATTACGTCCGTAAACGCCCCACGAAGGAAAGTACCCAACAATTTTTTGATTTTGCTTTGGTGAATCTGCTAATGCGAGATTTGGAGTAATAAAATTTGTGAGAAAAAGAGGTAAGAAAAGTAGTAGAGATAGTAATAGCAGTGTGAATTTTTGAGACCTCATAGCCATTTCTCCTTTCAAAATAAAAGATATATTTAAAGGCATACGCCAATAAATCAAAATGAATCTAGACGTATGAAACGTCTAGATAAAATGATCAGACATCACGAAGTCTATACAAGGGAGCTGGGGGTGATTAAATCGTAACAAATGTAAGATTTAGTGTAAACGCTTTATTCAGTTGTAAAAGACTTTCTCAATACAAAAAGGCTTGAATACAAATTATATATGAAAACGAAAGATCGGTATGGGAGGAAATAGCTCATTATAAATAAATTTGAGAAAAAATTGTATGGAGCCAATTATTAAAGACGTAGAAAGATAAGGAAATATCATGTAAAATAATAGTAAAAATATGTAAAGGAGGGAATAGTGTGGATGTGTTTTTGAACATTGCTGAAGAAAAAATTCGAAAAGCAATACGGAATGGTGATCTTGATTATCTTCCGGGAAAAGGAAAACCACTACAATTAGAAGATTTTTCAATGGTACCTCCAGAACTTAGAATGAGTTATAAAATTTTTAAAAATGCGGGAATGATTCCACCAGAAATGGAACTACAAAAAGATATATTAAAAATAGAGGATCTAATTGCTTGCTGTTATGATGAAGAAGAGAGAAAGAAATTAAGAGAAGAGTTAACAGTAAAAACGCTTCGTTTTCAGCAGGTAATGGAAAAGAGAAAGATTAAAGATAGTTCAGCTTTTCGTATGTATCAAGAAAAAGTATTTCGTAAATTACGCTAAGAGGGATAAGATGACTACATTTAAAACGATAGAAGAATTAGCGACCTATATCGAAGAACAACAATTGGTACTTCTGTTTATTAAAACGGAAAATTGTGGTGTTTGTGATGTTATGCTAAGAAAAGTAAATTGCGTATTAGAGAATTATGATTACGTAGAGAAAATAGAGATATTACTACAAGACATGCAAGAGATTGCGGGGCGATATGCCGTATTTACAGGACCGACAATTTTATTATTTTATAATGGAAAAGAGATCCTTCGAGAATCGCGCTTCATTTCACTTGAAAATCTAGAGAGAACCATTCAATTATTCGAGGAATAAGGGAGGCTTTTATATGGAATTTATTATTGTCATACTATTATTTGTTGTAGTTGGAATAATCGTAACAGCAGTTCGATCGAACAAAAAGAAGGTAAATCTTACAAAACAAAATAACATTCATAATTCATCTAACAGCTCATCACCATTATTTTTCTTTGCTGGATCTGATAATGATAGCTCGCATGATGGTGGCTCACATGATTGTGGAGGGTCTTTTGGGGGAGATAGCGGAGGAAGCTGCGGTGGTGATTGATGAAAATGCGCCTTATATAGGCGTATTTCTTTTTAAACAAACGTTTGATTAGTCGGCTTACATATGCATAAACACAGTTAAACAAACGTTTGATTAATATTTTTAACATACTAAGGGGAATGGAAATGAAAAGGGAACCGAAAGTGAAAAATAAGGGGAAAGTAGTGTTGTTTTTATTAGCTGCGGGAGGTGTAATTCTTGTTAAATTAGCATTTAAATTTGGAACAATACATATGATTCGAACTTGGTTTGAAAGTACGTTTTCTTAAATAAGGAATATAGCCTCTTGCGATAGAGGTTTTTGATTTGTTATTATTAGACTGAACGGTCGGTTTAAAGAGGTGTGAATATGAGAAGAAGTGCAGAAGAGATAAAGAAAGAAATTGCATATAAAGCAGAAAGTCTATTTTCACAGAAGGGCTATGCAGCTACATCTATGGAAGAGATTTGTGAAATTACAGAGCGAAGTAAAGGAAGCATTTATTATCACTTTAAAAGTAAAGAAGAATTATTTTTATTTGTAGTGAAACAGCATACGTATGATTGGGTTGAAAAATGGAATGAAAAAGAGAAGTTGTATAGTACTAGTACTGAAAAACTATATGGTCTCGCGGAATATCATGTAGAGGACATACAGCAACCAATTTCAAATGCAATAGAGGAATTCTCTATGAGCCAAGTTGTAAGTAAAGAGATTCTGGATGAACTGTTAGCTTTAACTAGAGAATCATATGTTATGTTTGAGAAATTAATTGAAGCAGGTATACAGTCTGGAGAGTTCCGTGAAGATAATGCTCGTGATCTTATGTATATTGTGAACGGATTATTATCAGGGCTTGGAGTACTTTACTACGAGTTAGATTATAAAGAGTTGAAGCGTATTTATAAAAAGGCAATAGATGTATTGTTAAAAGGAATGGCAGCTGAATAATAAGTCAGTTGCTTTTCTTACAAAACAAACTAGACCGAACGGTCGGTTTATGGAAGGGGAATGAAAGTGAACGCTTTATTTAAAAACCGAGCATTTATGCTCGTTATGGCATCTGATATTTTACAACAATTTGCAATTTGGATCAGAAATATGGCTCTTTTATATTTCATAATGGAGCGGACAAATAATGATCCAGTTTCAGTGTCTCTATTATCTGTCATGGAGTATGCACCTATCTTTATTTTCTCGTTCATTGGTGGTGCATTAGCAGATCGCTGGAATCCGAAAAGAACAATGGTCGCTGGAGATGTGTTGAGTGTACTGTCTATTATAGGAATTGTCCTGTTGTTAAAGCTGGATTATTGGCAGGCTATATTTTTTGCAACACTCATTTCCGCGATTGTAGGTCAGTTTTCTCAGCCGTCATCGTCGCGTATATTTAAGCGCTATGTAAAAGAAGAAGAGGTAGCAAATGCGATTGCATTTAACCAAACATTACAGTCATTATTTCTGATTTTTGGACCAGTGGTAGGATCGCTTGTGTATACACAACTTGGTTTATTTACGTCACTATATAGCTTAATCATTTTATTTTTGTTATCTGCTATCGCCCTTTCATTTTTACCAAAATGGGTTGAAAAAGAGCAAGTGGCGAGAGATTCATTAAAAAATGATATAAAAGAAGGTTGGAAGTATGTTCTTCATACGAAAAATTTACGTATGATTACGTTCACTTTCACCATTATAGGCTTAGCTGTTGGATTAACAACTCCATTAGAGGTGTTTCTTGTAATAGAACGCCTTGGAATGGAAAAGGAAGCGGTTCAATATTTAGCAGCAGCTGACGGAATAGGTATGTTAATCGGTGGTATTGTTGCTGCAGTTTTCGCTTCAAAAGTGAATCCGAAAAAGATGTTTGTATTCGGCATGAGCATATTAGCGATGTCATTTTTAGTAGAAGGGTTATCTACATCATTTTGGATTACTAGTTTCATGAGATTTGGAACAGGTATTTGTTTAGCTTGTGTTAATATCGTTGTCGGTACGCTTATGATTCAACTTGTACCAGAAAATATGGTTGGAAGAGTAAATGGGACGATTTTACCACTGTTTATGGGGGCAATGTTAATTGGAACTTCACTAGCTGGAGGATTAAAGGAACTAACTTCACTAGTTACTGTGTTTTGTATAGCGATGGCACTTATTTTATTAGCGATAGGGCCAGTTCTACGTATGCAAATAAAGAAAGAAGCTGTCGCTAATAAAGAGGAACTAACAAATTCGTTAGCTTCGAAATAACTATTGTAAGGGAGCAAAATTGCTCCCTTTTTCTTTGAGGAACTTTTGACAACTATATGAGCCAATTATATACTGATGTTGTAAAAATGATTTTACAGGTTAGGAGCAATGGTGTGAAAAATCAAATCTATGAATTACGCACTGAAAATAATATTTCACAAGGCGCATTAGCTGATAAATGCAAGGTTTCTAGACAGACGATAAATGCAATTGAGAATAATAAATATGATCCAAGCTTAGCGTTAGCATTCCGTTTAGCTGAAGTATTAGGAACAACTGTTGATAAATTATTTTTGTACAAGCAGTAGAGTCGTTCGTTATAAGGCGCACCGTTAAAAATAAAAAAGATCCTCTTCTTATGAGAAGAGGATCTTTTCTTATAGCGTTTTAGTCTTTGGACTAGGTGGTGTAACGGATGTATTATTTTCTGGAACTCTAGTGAGTAAGAATCCACCGATAATAAACAGAACAATAATACTAAGAACACCAGCGTTTGTTTTTCCTGTTAATTGCGTTGTAACACCGACTAATACCGGTCCCATAATTGCGGCAAACTTACCAAAGATATTATAAAATCCGAAGAATTCATTAGCAGATTCTTTTGGTACTAGTTTTGCAAAGTATGAACGACTTAGTGCTTGAATACCACCTTGAGATGTAGCAACTAACATTGCTAAAATCCAAAAATCAAGTGTCGTTTTTAAGAAATAAGCATATGTGCAAATAATGATATAAATAATGATACCGACATATAACATTTTTTTACCAGTAAATGTTTCAGATAGTTTTCCGTATAGTAACGCAAATGGACAAGCGACAATTTGTGTTACAAATAATATGATTAATAGATTCGTTGCACTGATACCGAGATCGGTTCCGTAAGCTGTAGACATAGTAATAATTGTATCGACTCCGTCAATATAGAAAAAGTAAGCAATTAGAAACATAAATACAGTTTTATATTCTTTAATATTTTTAAAAGTATCAGCAAGACGTTTGAAGCTCATTCTAATAGGTCTTGGATGACGCTCAATATAGTGTGTTTGCTCTACGTTTTTAAGCATCGGAATTGTAAATAACCCCCACCAAAGAGCTGTTATCGCGAATGAAATTTGACTAGCAATGCCTACTGATAAAGGGATAGTTCCTTTTTGAGCAAGAATAATAAGAGCGATACAACCGATAAAAGGAATAGTACTCCCAATATAGCCTAAAGCGAAACCTCTTGTAGAAATTCGATCCATTCTATCTTCAGAAGTGACATCTACTAAAAATGCATCATAGAAAATGTTGGCTCCAGCAAAACCAACTAAGGCGAGCATATAGCATCCTAATAGTAAGTACCACTGAGATGTTGGAACGACTGCTAACATACTTGTAAATACGATACCAAGTCCAAAGAAGAATGTGAAAAATCGTTTTTTAAATCCTTTATAATCAGCAACTGTGCCGAGAATAGGAGCAAGTATAGAAATTAAAAGTGTAGCGAACGAGTTTGCATATCCCCAATATGCTGTTGAAGTTGCACCAGATAGCCCGGCTTCTTTTGCAGCTGCTTTAAAGTAAATTGGAAATAATGCAGTTGTAATGACGAGCGAATATACCGAGTTCGCCCAATCGTATAATATCCAGCTTTTTTCTTGTCTGGACATTTTTTTCATATAGTGTTCCCCCTTAAATTTGTTCTACTAACAGTGTACAAAAATAAAAATTATAAAAAGAGAAACAGTGATGATTTTTACAGAACTTTTACATATATACACAGTTCTTTACAATTGGAGTAAATCCTCTACAATTGATCCGTCTGTTTCACCTAAGTGTAAACCGAGTAGTCTAGCGATAGTTGGACCTTCATCAATAAGTCTCATATACGGGACGGTAACGCCGGTTTTTATTCCTTTTCCAGCAGCGATAAAAATTGTTTCATAGTTAGGTTTTGTTGGAGAGTATCCATGCGTACCAAATGTATATTTTTTACTAGGCGTAACATCTTTTTCAGTAATGTCTTTTATAAAATCTCCTGTATAGTTTTCAGTGAAATAATACCCCTCTTGCGCTTCTAACATAAATAAACAATTACCATCTGCACCGCAGTCTTTCGCAGCTTCATCATGAAGTATAAATTCAATTCCATTCTGTTTATTTTGCAGCAGTTCTTCAAGGAGTAGTTGTACTTCTCGAATTGTATCCGTATCATTTTTGTCTTTCACATATACATAGGCAGACCCGTCGCAACTTTGACAATAGGCCTTCCAATCTACTAATAGCCCTTTTTTATTTATAGATACGAGGCCTTTTTGTTGGAATAGCACATTTAATTGAATCGCTTTGTTTTCACTTAAAGCGCTATGGTCACCAAGAGCGATAATTGTACTCTCTTCGTATAGGTCACTGTCTTTTAAAGTTTGAATAATTTTCCCGAGCCGCTCATCATGTCTATGAATTGCAGCTATTGTTTCGTTAGATTCAAAGCCATGATAATGTCTTTGCGTGTCTAAATCAGTGAAATGTACGAACATAACATTAGGCTTTTTCGTCTGAATGGTGTGTACAGCAGAGGCGAGGACGAAATCATCCAGCTCTGGTTGTGATAAACCATTTCTTATATGGCCGAAACGAAGATTTAAATCTAATTGGTATAGTGGGCTACCGCTAAATAAGGAAACTAACACTTGATTTTGCCACGGTCTATTGGGGAAAATTTCTGGTAAATTGTAATCAATGTTTGCTCTCCCAGTAACAGGCCATAGAAGGGCAGCTGTCGTTAAATTTGCTTTACGCGCTTCATCATACAATGTTGTTCCTTTTATCGATTTTCGGTACCAATGCCAATCAGGTGATTCACGTCCTGGTTGAAGTAACGTATTACTAACAACACCGTGCTTGTTAGGGTAATTACCGGTTACGATTGTTGAGTGGCTTGGATATGTTACAGAAGGATAAATTGGTTCTACTTTTTCGACAACCGTGCCCTTTTTTATTAGAGATTGGAAATGAGGTAGTTTTTGTAGTATAGGAAAATCTAAAGCTGATAAACAGTCGAATGATAAAATAATGACACGATTCGTTAATGCTTTATCCATAAAGTAATCCTCCTAATTATATAAAACCTATTCTTATATATTACTATTAATACCTAGTAATAAAAATATGTTTCTGAATAAAATTTATTGTTTATTTTCAGAAAAATTAAACATATAATAAGTATAAGGGAATCTATGGACGGAGGGAATAGTATGGACTGGTTAGATGGATTCGGTATATTTTACATCATTGGTGGCATCACAATTCTCCTTGTATTTGCTATTTCATATTTACTAAAGAAACGTTTTCCAGACAAACAGTTTGATATTATATTTGCACTGATTGTAATACTTCTTTGCTTAGCATCATTTCCTGTTACCATGATGGTTATTGGTGGGTGGGAAGGAATGGGATATGGATTTATTGGTTTCTTCGTTCTACTAGGTACACTTATTGGTATGATTGCACATCAACTTGTAAAAATCTCTCGAAAAAGCTACGTATAAAACTGTAAAAAATGAAAAGAATATATAATAATAAGAAAATTAGCTATTGTTTTAAAAAAGAATTTGTATTATGATAATCAACAAATTTATTTCGTTATAACGATGAAAAAGGACTAGTACATATTCAACCTTTTTAGCAGAGAGAGAATCCGCCAGGCTGAAAGATTCTTAAAAAGGAAATATGGAACCTGCCTTTGAGTTCTGCATATGCAGCGGGAATTTCCCGTTATCAAAAAGAGAGCATGCGCAATTTTTGTGCATGAATCAGGGTGGTAACGCCGGCAAAGCTCGGTCCCTATTTAGGGACGCGGGCTTTTTTGTATTTTCTAGAAGGAGGAAGACTGACTATGGCAAAAGAACAAGTGCAAGCCATTACGAAGATGGAAGAGGACTTTGCGCAGTGGTATACCGATATTGTAAAAAAAGCCGAACTTGTTGATTATTCAAGTGTAAAAGGGTGCATGATTTTACGTCCGTATGGTTATGCCTTATGGGAGAATATGCAGAAGGTGATGGATGAGAAGTTAAAAGAAACTGGCCATGAAAATGTATATATGCCAATGTTTATCCCAGAGAGTTTATTGCAAAAAGAGAAGGATCATGTTGAAGGATTTGCTCCTGAAGTAGCATGGGTTACGCATGGCGGGGATGAAAAGTTAGCGGAAAGACTTTGTGTACGTCCTACATCTGAAACTTTATTCTGTGAGCACTTTTCAAAAATTGTGCAATCCTATAATGATTTGCCAAAGTTATATAATCAGTGGTGTTCAGTAGTTCGTTGGGAGAAGACAACTAGACCATTCCTTCGTACGACTGAATTTTTATGGCAAGAGGGTCATACAATCCATGAAACGGCAGAAGAATCGCAGGCTGAAACATTAAATATTTTAAACATATATGCTTCTTTCTGTGAGGATTATTTAGCGATACCAGTTATTAAAGGACAAAAAACAGAAAAAGAGAAGTTTGCTGGAGCAAAGGCAACTTATACAATTGAAAGTTTAATGCATGATGGAAAAGCGCTTCAAACAGGAACCTCTCATAACTTTGGGACGAATTTCTCAGAAGCATTTGATATTAAGTTTTTAGATCGTAACGGTAAATGGCAATATGTGCACCAAACATCTTGGGGTGTATCAACAAGAATGATAGGCGGGCTAATAATGGTTCATAGCGATAATAATGGACTTGTAATGCCACCAAAAGTCGCTCCAGTGCAAGTTGTTATTGTACCAATTGCTCAGCATAAAGAAGGAGTTTTAGCAAAAGCAACAGAGTTACAAGGACATATTCAAAAGGTTGCACGAGTAAAAATAGATGCTAGTAATAAAACGCCTGGTTGGAAATTTAATGAGTATGAAATGAAGGGTATTCCAATTCGATTAGAAGTTGGTCCTAAAGATATTGAAAAGAATCAAGTTGTACTTGTAAGAAGAGATACGAAGGAAAAAGAATTTGTACCAATGGATCAATTAGAAGAACGTATTCCAGCATTACTTGAAGAAATTCATAGTTCTTTATTTAATAAAGCAAAAGCATTTCGCGATGAGAATACATATGCTGTGACAAATTTCGAAGAGATGAAAAAAGTAGCTGACGAAAAGCAAGGCTTTATTAAAGCAATGTGGTGCGGGGAAGTGGCTTGTGAAGAGAAACTAAAAGAAGAAGTGGGAGTATCTTCACGTTGTATGCCTTTTGAGCAAGAGCATTTAGCTGAAGAATGTATTTGTTGTGGTAAAGAAGCTAAACAAATGGTGTATTGGGGAAAAGCGTATTAATACTCTTTTGATAGGTGATAAAAAGGACTTTGGGCTGCATAATAAAATGCAATCCAAAGCCCTTTTTAGTTTTATACATTATTTCATGTACTTTTTAGATGGAAGGATGTTGTTCTTATTTTACGTTTTTACGACGAATAAACAGTAACATACCAATGAGGAATGTTGAAAGACCCATTAAAATAGATATAGGGTAATGCGTTGCAGTATTAGGTAATTTATCACCTTGTTTTTTTGTATTATCTTTTACATTCCCCCCTTGAGAACCGTTGCCCTTCTGAGAATTGCTATCGCCTTTAACACGATTGCCCCCTTGAGAGCCATTCCCCCCTTGAGAACTGCTATCACCTTTAACACGATTGCCCCCTTGAGAGCCATTACCGCCGTGAGAGCCACTGCCACCAGAACCGTTACCGCCAGAACCATTGCCACCAGAACCGTTACCACCGGAACCGTTACCACCGGAACCGTTACCACCGGAACCGTTACCGCCAGAGCCGTTGCCACCAGAGCCACTGCCGCCAGAGCCGTTGCCACCAGAACCATTGCCACCAGAGCCATTGCCACCAGAACCGTTACTGCCGGAACCATTGCCGCCAGAGCCATTGCCACCAGAACCATTGCCGCCAGAGCCACTGCCACCAGAACCGTTACCACCAGAACCGTTACCACCAGAGCCACTGTCGCCAGAACCGTTACCGCCAGAACCGTTACCGCCAGAACCATTGCCACCAGAACCGTTGCCACCAGAACCACTGCCGTCAGAGCCGCTACCACCAGAACCGTTACCGCCGGAACCGTTGTCACCAGAGCCACTGCCACCAGAACCATTGCCGCCAGAGCCACTACCACCAGAACCACTGCCGTCAGAGCCACTACCACCAGAACCGTTACCGCCGGAACCGTTACCGCCGGAACCATTGCCGCCAGAGCCGCTGCCGCCAGAACCACTATCGTCCTGAGAACCGTTATTTCCTGGAGGTTTATTATTATCCTTTAAATTTCCTTCTGCAAAATGATCGCTATTTTGTACAACAGCGTTTGTTAATGGATGGAAGTTTTCAGTTGCAGCATTACCGATATTTAAACCGCTAAAAAAAGATAAAGAGAGTGTTGATGCTAAAATGAAGATTTTCGTCATGGTTTTCCTCCTAAGAAATTAATATTCCATCTAAAATACATCCCTTTGTAATATTTCTTAGGAAAAAGAGTTTTATGCAAAAAAAACTATATATAGAAAAAGGTGGTGTATTTGTCAAAGCAGAAAAGAGTTAATGTAGATTTCCTACAAATAGTAGAGGCGGAGAATTTACATTCATAACGGTAGAGGAAGTGGCAGTAGATGAAAGAGTACATAGCGTTTGATATTGGCGGTACGCAAATTAAGTGTGGCATTGTTTCAGAAATAGGGAGAGTATTAAAGCGTAAAACAGTTGCAACAGAAATTCATTTAGGCGGAGAACAAATTATTCAAAAACTTATATATGTATCCAAAAAAATAATGAATGAACATACTATTGCAGGAATTGGTATTAGCACTACGGGAATTGTTGATATTAATAAAGGAATTGTGACGGGAGGTGCGGATCATATTCCGGGATATAGTACTATTCCTATTATTGATAGATTGCAAGAGATATTAAAAGTACCAGTATCGATTGACAATGATGTGAATTGTGCAGCGTTTGGAGAAAAGTGGAATGGTAGTGGAAGAGAGAAAGAGAACTTTATTATGCTCACCCTTGGAACAGGAATTGGGGGAGCAATTTTTATAGATGGAGAATTGTACCGAGGACATTCATTTAGTGCTGGTGAATGGGGGAATATGTTAATAGAAGGAAAAACGTTTGAAGAGGTTGCTTCGATTTCAGGATTAATTCGGCTTTTAAGAAAATATAAAGGCAAAGGCGAGTGGAATGGGAAAAGAATTTTCGAGTTGTATGATAAAGGAGATCGGGAAGTTGCTCAAGCAGTTGGGATCTTCTTTAAACATTTGGCGATTGGAATTAGTAATCTTGCTTATATTTTTAATCCAGAAACGATTATTATTGGTGGAGGAATTACCGATAGAGGAAATGAGTTTTTAAAAGAAGTAAAAGAGGAGGTCAGTAAATACTTAAATCAAGAGATTTATAATAATTGTGAGATTGAACTTGCACAAAACGGTAATTGTGCAGGAATGATTGGTGCTATTTACCACTTCTTACATCATCATAAGTAAATTATATGAATGTTTTCATATAACTGAGAATTTATCCTTTTTATCGCTAGGTAAATAATGCTACAATATAAGAGAAGAATACAATATTTTCCGATTTGGAAAATGCTTTGTAGAAAGGGAGAAACTTCATGCCTATTATTTTAGAAAAAGGTCAAAAGATCGATTTAACGAAAGGACAACCAAAAGTAGCAAAACTACAGGTTGGCTTAGGCTGGGATCCAATTGGGCAATCAGGTGGATTTCTGTCTTCATTATTTGGAAGTAAACCAAATGTAGATTGTGATGCATCTGTTGTTATGTTAGAAGGAGATCGTTTTTTAAACAAAAATGATTTAGTTTACTTCGGAAATAAACTTTCTACTTGTGGTAGTATTATTCATTCAGGAGATAATTTAACAGGCGAAGGCGCTGGTGATGACGAAACAATTTTCGTAGAATTACATAAAGTTCCGAGCCGTATTAATCGTTTAGTATTCGTTGTAAATATTTATGACTGTGTAAATCGTCGTCAAGATTTCGGGATGATTCGTAATGCATATATTCGTATTCAAAACCCGCAAACTGGTGAAGAATTAGCACGCTATAATTTATCGGATAATTACGCTGGCAAAACGACTCTAATTGCAGGTGAAATGTATCGTCACGGAAGTGAATGGAAGTTTTCAGCAGTTGGAGAAGGAACACAAGATAAAAACTTAAGTGAGATTGTATCACGTTATCAATAAAATAACCGAGGAGGAATTGTGTATGGCATCAATTTCATTGAAAAAAGGACAAAAGGTAGACTTAACAAAAACGAATCCAGGTCTTTCAAAAGTTCTTGTAGGACTTGGTTGGGATACGAATCGTTATGATGGACAAAACGATTTCGATTTAGATGTTAGTATTTTCTTAGTAGGTGCTAACGGTAAAGTTTCAGGTGCAGAGGATTTCGTCTTCTATAATAACCCAAAAGGTGCGAATGGTGCTGTAGAGCATTTAGGAGATAACCGAACTGGCGAAGGTGAAGGCGATGACGAATCGATTAAAGTAGATTTGAAAAATGTACCTGCACATATCGAACGTATTTGCTTCACAATCACGATTTACGATGGAGAAGGACGCAGCCAAAACTTTGGACAAGTTTCTAACTCTTTCGTACGTATTTTAGATGAAGAAAAGAATGCAGAATTAATTCGTTACGATTTAGGAGAAGATTTCTCTATTGAAACAGCCGTAGTAGTAGGTGAATTATATCGTCATGCAGGTGACTGGAAATTCAATGCAATCGGAAGTGGATTCCAAGGTGGATTAGCGTCTCTATGTAATAATTTTGGTTTAGATGTAGAGTAATAGATTTGATTTATATATCCATCGGTGAAAGGCGTGTATACCGATGGATATATTTTTAAAGATAAAAATATAGAGGTGAATATAGATGGTTATTCAATTACAAAAAGGACAGAAAATCGATTTAGGTAAGACAAGCCCTGGTTTAACAAAAGCAGTAATTGGTCTTGGATGGGATATTAAATCTTATGACGGTGGATCAGATTTCGATTTAGATGCATCTGCCTTTTTATTAGATGCAAACGGAAAATGTACGAAGGAAACTGATTTTATTTTCTATAATAATTTACAGTCTCCTTGTGGATCTGTTTTACATACAGGAGATAACCGTACAGGCGAAGGCGAAGGCGACGATGAGCAACTTGTTGTAGATTTGAAGAAGGTTCCAGCAGATGTTCATAAAATTGCTATTACAGTTACGATTTATGATGCAGAAGGCCGTAGTCAAAACTTTGGGCAAGTTGGAAATGCGTTTGTTCGTTTAGCGAATGAAGAGACGAATGAAGAAGTTCTTCGTTTTGATTTAGGGGAAGATTTCTCCATCGAAACAGCAGTTGTCTTTTGTGAATTATACCGTCATAATGGACAGTGGAAGTTTAATGCAGTAGGAAGTGGATTCCAAGGTGGTTTAGGTGCGCTTGTAAGAGCGTATGGCTTGGATGCATAGAAAGGAAACGATATTCGTTTCCTTTTTTTGACCTTTCTATAAATCTAGCAAAGAATAGGGGATAAAGGTAAGATGAGTATTTTGCAAGGAATCCTTGATACGTATGCTCAGTTTTTCGACTTGGACATGTGGATTAAAGTGTTGCAAGATCCAGTATCTTGGGGATTAATAGGTACACTTGTTGTACTTGAAGGGTTGTTATCTGCTGATAACGCACTTGTGTTAGCGGTAATGGTAAAACACCTTCCGGAAGAAAAACGTAAAAAAGCATTATTCTATGGACTTATTGGAGCTTATGTGTTCCGCTTTATTGCGATTGGAATCGGGATGTTCTTAATTAAATTAGCATGGGTAAAAGTGTTAGGTGCACTTTACTTAGCGTGGCTTTCAGTTAAATACTTCATTGATAAAAGAAAAGGTAATGCAGAAGAAGAGGAATCTCATGGTATGAACCAAAATAGTATTCTCTTCAGAATGTTCGGTGTCTTCTGGGGAACAGTTGCGATGGTTGAATTAATGGATATCGCATTCTCTGTAGATAGCGTACTTGCTGCATTTGGTGTATCTAATGAAGTTTGGATTTTACTATTAGGCGGAATGCTAGGTATTTTAATGATGCGTGGTATCGCTGGTGTATTCTTAAAATTGTTAGAGCGTATTCCAGAACTTGAAACGACAGCATATATTTTAATTTTAATTATTGCAGCAAAAATGTTATTGTCTGTTATTCATATTGAAATAAGCCATACAGTGTTCTTCATTATTTTAGTTGTAGCATTTGGAGCAACATTTATACTTCACTACATGAAGAATTCTGGACAAGCTAAAGAAGAAGTAGCAGCTACTAAAGAAGACAATAAATAATTGAAATGGGTTTGCTCGTTTTGCGAGCGCCCATTTTTTATAACCAAAAATAGTTTATAATAGAAGAAGGACTTAGAAAAAACGTAAATGTTTTTGGAGGTGAACTGTTGTGTTTTCACGTTTTACACTTCAACCATATGCATTAAAAGATGAATCAGATTTAAAGCAATTTGAAGCGCTTTTAGAAAAACGCCCACAATATGAGCTGACAGAGAATGAGATGAAATTTAGTTATATAGCATGTCGAATCCTTGGCGTTCCTAATGATGTAGATGAATATTTTAATGAACTGTTTGATTATAGTGAAGCGAAAGGAATCGAAGTTTTACACGAACAAAATTTAAACAAAGTGATTGATTCAGAAAAGCTTCGTCATATTCAAGAAGTGTTCGGATTACATCAAGAAGCACCAAATGGTCTGACAGTAAATAGGTTAGTTGCACACTTATCTGGGAAACAACTTTTACCGAAAGTAGACAACCCTGATTTACAGCATTACATACATACGACGTTTATTGCAGTATTGAAATTATATGAGAAACAACATAATCAGTCGTTAAAGACAGAAGGCTTCCGTCGTTTCTTAATCGACATAATTAAACTAAGCGAAAATTACGTAGCGAAGTGGTTCTCTACGATTAATTATAAGAAACGGATGCCACGTATCGTTTGGTATGGTGATGCACAGGAAAGCCGTATATATTTCTTATATTTTCTTATTATGCTCGGTTGTGATGTGCTTTATTATCACCCCGAAGGAAAAGATGGATTTGAAAATATTGATGAAGAGGGAAGAACTTTTATTATGTCCCATCCGGGTCGCATTTCTCTTGAACCATTCCCTGATCGCCGCCGCGAGCGTGTTGCAACAGTAGCGTATCAAGCTTCGAAAGAAATTGAACAAGTACTTCACCACGATAATTCACTATTATATAAACCGTGGCAATTCCGTTCGTATACACCTGTAGCACGTACGTTAAAAACGACATATGATGAACTCTTTTTAATTACGAAAGAAAAGGCATTTGTACGTCCAACATTCTTTGTTGAAAATAAACATATTTATATTCCTTCTTTATTTGCGAAAATATCAGGCGTTTCAAAGAATGATAAAGAATATTTTCAACGATTAAAGGCTGTTACATCATTTGATAACAGTTTATTAATTAATACATTCCCGTTTACGAAAGAGCAAAAAGCAAACTTCCAATATCATTATCGAGATGCATTGGACCGAGCTGGAAAATTACATCCTGATCTAATTATGAATAGCCATTGGTGGCCACATAAGCGTTTACCGGAAGGTTTACAACATGGGATTGCAGAGGCGATTATCCATACGTGCGAAAGTGAAATATGCAAACCAATTGCGAAAGAGACGAAACAAGATGTAGCGCTATATGTTTTTGCACAACTTTCTCAAATACCACCCAATATTTTAGAACAGCTTGAGAAATTTGATTATTCACAAGATGTACCGAAAATTGTTATATTTAATAATGAGAAGAGCGGAGAATTAACTCGTTCTGACGCTGTTTTATTACTATTTTTGAATCAAATTGGAGTAGATGTATTCCATTTCAATCCTACGGGCAGAAACGATATTGAACCATATGTTGAAGCGGGAGCATTTGATTCCCATTGGCTTGAAGAAGTTAATTTCGATCTTGAGTTTCATGGTTCATCAGCCTATAAAAATTTATCACAAACAATAAAAGGACTATTTCGTCCATTTTTATAAGGAAAGGGAGAATACCATATGAATAACCCAGTCGTACTAGATTCGAAAACTGAATTGAATGAGCAAACCGCACAAGATGTTCGCTTGCAACTTAGACAAGATGCAGATGTGCAACGTATTTATAACGCAGTAGATATTAAAGATCAACTGGAATTAATTGAACTTGGAAAAGAACCCTCTATGGAAATTTCACGTTTTGCTGATCAAATTTTACATACAATGTCATTATCAAAGATAGAAGATTCTGGTGAATTGTTAAAGCAACTTGGTAAAATTATGGACAGATTTGATAGTAAAGACTTTGCAGAAGAAAAAAGTGGTTTCTTCTCGCGCATGTTCAAAAAAGCGGATAAAATGATAGAACAAATCTTTAGTAAATATCAAACGATGGGCCGCGAAATTGATAAAGTTTATGTGGAAATTACGAAGTATCAAGATGAGATGAAAAAATCAATTGGAACGTTAGATGGCTTGTATGAGCAAAACTTAAAATATTATTTAGACTTAGAGAAGTACGTAGTAGCAGGAGAAATGCTATTAGAGCGTTTAAATACAGAATTAGTTCCGATGTATGAAGAGCGCGTGCGTAATAATGATCAATTAGCAGGTATTGAATTAGAGTCGCTTAAAAACTCGGTTGAAATTTTAGAGCAACGTATTGATGATTTAGAAAAAGCGCGTATGGTTGCGCTACTTACAGCGCCGCAAATTCGCATGATTCAACGTGGTAATAATAAATTAATTGGTAAAATCAATACAGCATTTATTACAACGATTCCTATCTTTAAAAATGGTATCATTCAAGCAGTAAATGCGAAACGTCAAAAGCTTGTTGCAGATTCTATGGCTGAACTTGATCGCCGTACAAATGAATTACTTAAGAAAAATGCACAAAATATCGCAACGCAAAGTGTAGAAGTAGCGAGATTATCAGGTTCTTCTAGTATTAAGATGGAAACACTTGAGGAAACTTGGAACATTATTTCAAGAGGTATGCAAGAAACACAACAAATTGAAGAACAAAATAAACGTGAGCGTGAAGAAAGCCGCAAGCGTATGGCTACATTAACAGAGAATATCAAAAAAGAATTACAAGGATAAAGTGAAACTTTAATCAGTGGGGTTTTGTTCATCCCCACCGATTATTAGCCTTCACCAATTGGAAATTTATGGGCGGTTAATCCATCACCTAACTTCTTTGCTCAAACTGAATTTTGAGGTGGGAGTTTTACTGCACGGAAAATAGTAGGATAAATGAAAAGGCAATGAGGACTATTCCTCATTGCCTTTTAGTTTCTCTTCACTAATTTAATAATCTCATTCACAATAAGTGGAATGATACTTAATAAGAGAACAAATCCCCAATCTCGCATCGTTAATGCATGTACACCGAATATATTTGCAAGGGGCGGGATGGAGATGATACAAACTTGCATAAGAACACCGATAAGAAGGGAGAAAACTAAATATTTATTTGTAAAGATCCCAATTGAAAAAATTGATTTCGTTCTTGAACGCAAGTTAAATGAATGAACGAGCTGAGAAAAACTAAGAACGACAAATGCCATCGTTTGAGCGTGTAATAGTGCATCGTCATCAATTCGCTCTGGGAAAAGAGGAAATAAATTTGTATCTCCAGTATAGAATTTTGCTCCGGTGATAAAAGCTATTAGCGTTAAAAGTCCAATGATAACTCCATTGAAAATCAGGAAAGGAACGCTGCCATTAAATAAGCTTTCTTTCGCATGTCGTGGTTTTTCCTTCATCACATCTGGATCTTCAGGATCAACCCCAAGTGATAATGCAGGCAGTGTATCTGTAATTAAATTCACCCACAAAATATGAATAGGTCGTAGTGGTGTTGCCCAGCCGAGTAAAATCGCTAAAAATAAAGCGATAATTTCTCCGAAGTTACAAGAGAGTAGGAAGAGAATTGATTTTTTTATGTTACGATAAATATTTCTACCTTCTTCAACGGCTTTCACAATAGATGAGAAATTATCATCTGTTAACACGACGTCTGCTGCCCCTTTTGCAACGTCTGTTCCTGTAATGCCCATCGCAACGCCAACATCAGCTTGCTTTAAAGATGGTGCATCATTGACACCATCACCAGTCATAGAAACGATATTTCCTTTCGCGCGTAATGCCTTTACAATTTTCACTTTATGCTCTGGAGAGACTCTAGCGAATACATTTAAATGATTAATTTTGCTAGCTAGTTCTGTATCAGAAATGTTATCTAATTCAGTTCCAATCATAATTTCCGATATTTCTTCAGCAATGCCAAGTTCTTTGGCAATTGCAAAGGCGGTATCTTTATGGTCACCAGTAATCATAACTGTGCGAATACCGGCTTTTTTACATTCTTTAATTGAATCTTTCACTTCAGTTCGTGGTGGATCAATCATACCGACAAGACCAATAAAGATAAGATTTTTTTCAAGATGATTTATATCCACATCGTTTGAATTGTATTGTTTAAATGCGAATGAAAGTACTCTTAAAGCTTCTTGAGACATTGCTCCGGCAGCTTCTAATATTTGATTTTTATCAGAATCAGTTAAAATCTCGATTTTGCCGTTTTTAAAAATATGGGTACATCGAGGTAAGAGCTTATCAATAGCGCCTTTCGTCATGCTATAGTAGCTTTCATCGTATGTATGTACAGTTGACATCATTTTACGATCTGAATCGAAAGGTACTTCGTTAACACGTTCATGTATTTTTTCTAAATGATCTTTTTGCATGTTAAAAGTGGTTCCAGCAACGAGAAGTGCAATTTCAGTCGGGTCTCCCGTTTGTGATTCGTTATTGTAAGATGCATCATTACATAGCACCATATTTTCTAACAATAGACGTTGCGCATCATTATTTACATTTAAACTTTCTAAGCGATCGTATGTGTTATCACTATAAAAGTGAGTAACGGTCATTTTATTTTGCGTTAACGTACCTGTTTTATCTGAACAAATAATTGTGACAGAACCGAGGGCTTCAACAGCTGGTAGTTTGCGAATGATAACGTTTTGTTTAATCATACGTTGCACACCAATTGCAAGAACGATGGAAACGATAGCTGGCAAGCCTTCTGGAATAGCTGCAACGGCTAAACTAATAGCAGTCATAAACATTTCTAACGTATCCCGACCTTGTAAAAAACCGATGAGGAACATAACGATACAAATAGCTACAGCGACAAAGCCTAAATATTTTCCGACTTGTGCTAAGCTTTTTTGAAGTGGTGTCATATCATCGTCTGCTTCATGTAAAAGGGTAGCAATCTTACCAATTTGTGAGTTCATTCCAGTTTCAACAGCAACACCGACGCCTCTTCCATATGTTACAAGAGTAGACATAAAGGCCATGTTTTTTTGATCGCCGAGTGGTACTTGCTCATCACGTTGCATGGAAGGGTGGTAGATTGCATCTTTATCAACAGGGACAGATTCACCAGTTAGAGCAGATTCTTCAACTTTTAAATTTGCGGTTTCGATAAGGCGTAAATCGCATGGGATATATCGTCCGGCGTCGAGCATAACGATATCCCCTGGAACGACGTGTTCAGATGGAATTTCTTTTAGTTCACCATTTCTCTTGACGATAGCTTTAGGTGTTGCCATCTTTTTTAGTGCCTCTAAAGCTTGTTCTGCTTTCGATTCTTGGACAACACCGATAACAGCATTTAAAACTACAACAAGCGCGATAATACTGGCATCCGCCCATTCACCTACAAAGGCAGAAATAAGGGCAGCAATAATAAGTACATATACGAGGACGTCATTAATTTGGGCGAAAATACGCTGCCATAAAGTGCGTTTTTGTTTTGTAGCTAATTCATTAGAACCGTATTGCTTTAAACGTTCACTTACAATCTCATCTGTTAAACCGTGTTGTTCGTTTGTTTCTAGGTCAATCAATGTTTGATCTTTCGTCTTACTGTACCAATTGCTCATAAGTAAGCACCTCCAGTAAAAACAGTTAGCAATGGTAGTGTTGCTATTATTTGTGAGTAGTATGTATGGAGAAAAAATCTAAGGTGAGGTTCTACTTCTATTGTACAATATTTTACAGTTGGTTGAGGAAAAGAGAAGAGTTGTCATGAATTTGTTGGAAGTCAACTACCACCACTGAGATAGAGCCTTTCAGTGGGGGCTTGAGTTCGAACACTAGGTCTTTTCGTCTATCGCTAGACAGTTTGACGCTCTAGCATTCATGCTACCCTACGGTAACACCCCAAGTATGTTTTTGGCTGGTACTGGCAACGAACGATTGTTTTCCCACTTGCACCACCCTTTCGAAAAAGAGCAGTTCTCCCTTGAGGAAGAAGCCACCACTCAGATGAATCTGGCGTGTGCTACAAGCCCCGACGAGTCGAGTACACATAGATGGTTGACGCACCCACTAAGCTATGCGCGAAGCAACAGCCTTACGTTTTTGCACTTCTAATAGAATCGGCGTTTTCACTTTGAGATTGTCATCCAATTCTACAACTTCTGATTTTTTCAATGTATTCAGCGCACCATTCATATCAGCATGGATACATGTTCCTGCTTTACTTTGATATAGACCACGCGTAATTCGTTTGCCACTAAAGCGATACTGCGTTCTATCATCCTTAGACCAAACTGGAACCGGAT
The DNA here is from genome assembly GCF_054509685.1 of Bacillus sp. C-3-6. Classification (NCBI taxonomy): domain Bacteria; kingdom Bacillati; phylum Bacillota; class Bacilli; order Caryophanales; family Bacillaceae; genus Bacillus; species Bacillus sp. C-3-6. The sequence goes on from NZ_CM137247.1 coordinate 473,061, forward strand.
CTTTATCCAGAAAACTAGCTTTTGAAGTATAGCTTTCTTCTTGTTTTAAAAAACGAATGCCTTCTTTTATGCATTTATTCTCAATTGCCGCAATCAATTTCTCAAATGGGATTTGAACAAATATTTGATTATTCTTTTCCCCCATATGAGATTTTTGTTTCCAACCAGCGTTATACCCTACAACAATCGTATCTATATCGAGTTCTTTCACTTTTTTGAACAACAGACCTACTGTTTGTGCAATGTAACCGTTTATTTGTCTTTCTCGTTTATGCCAAAGTGCGGCCATTTTATTCGTTACAATACGTTTTGAAATTCCATTGTTCATATTTTTCTGTTGGAGGTTACATATCATTTTGTTAAAGTATTGATTTATGGATTTTAGTTTTTTTCCATCAATTAAGAAGGCATCACCTGTATTGGTTACGCAACTTAACAATCTGTCTACACCTAAATCGCAACTCAAAGTGTTACTAGTGGTCGTAGGTGGTTTCTTCATTTGAGAAACGTGCATTTCATATGTATAATGCACCTCAAAGAACCGACCTTTTTGCTTTGGTACAATCTCAATGTAGGAGATGTTTTTATTTCTTAAGTTTTTTGGCATACGTATTTGAATGGAACCGAATTTTTTTCTGAATGCAACATTCATCGGAATCATCCAATACCCGTTCTCATCCACTTTTGGCACTTGATAGATTTCAATAATTCGTTTGTCAGTGGAACGAGAATAATTCGGAAACTTCGGACGACCTGTGAACTTCTCGGGATTTTTCTTCCACTGTTCCAATGCCTTAAAAAAGCTCTTCACTTCTGTAAATAAGGCTCTACGAATCGCTTGAACAGAGTTTGATTGAATGCCCGAGTAGTTCATATCATTTTGCATGGCAGTGTCCACTTCTTTGACAGTAGCCACCCTGTTATCGTTCAAATAACTTTGTTTTATCGTGTACAACCCAACATTTCGCAGTGCTTTTGAACTATGCGACATGCGCTGCAGTAAACGAAATTCTTTTGCAGTCAGGCAAGCTCGTCCGATATTCTGTTTCTGCGTGAATCGTTGCATCGTTTCTCTTTTCTTTTGTTTCCGTAATACTTTCACTGCCTTCTTTCTAGCCATTGTTTTCACCACCTTTCTCAGAGAGGTCATTACAATTATTTTTTTCCTAAGATCGTGTTTTTTCTTAGGAAAGAAATAATTTTGTAACTGTTAATTACCTTTGACAAATCAATATTTAGAACGGAACAAAATGTGAACATGGTCTTCAGCGTAATTCTTTTTGGTTCAAGCAGACAAATGATTATGATTATCCAAGTTCGTTGTCCTACGATATATTCCCTCCTTATCTAGGACAGATTATATCGTAAGACAAAAGAAACAAAATTGTTTCGTCTACCCGCTGACGGCAATTCATTTCCACCTGAATTGTTGGGCTTCACCCGTAACACAAATTAGATGGAGTCTTCTTGCCGAAAAGGATAAAAAAGAGCCCCATAAGCGAGGCCCTTTTTACTTTTTAATTAATGTACCTAATTCTTCTGTAATAGCTTGCATTTCACTAATGCTGAATGTTTCACGTTTCATAACATGATCATAAATGTCACGTAAATCTTCGTACATTTCTTCGTTAAAACTAGCAGCTCTCATCGCTCCAGCATTAACCATACGTAATTTTTCTTTAATAGCTTCGACCATGTATTCAACGTTTTCTTCTGACTTTACGGATAAATCCACCGAAGTGTCCCCCTTTAAAATAACATAAGGCTATCTTAACATTTTTTATCATTTTCGTTAATGGATCTTTTCAATCCTATTAAATTAGTAGGGATTTCCTTTATATTTCATAATTGGTTGTTTATACTATAAGTATATATGAAGAAATGCACCAAGAAGGGAAGAAACAAAAACATGGTTCAAGTATTGTTTGTTTGTCTTGGGAACATTTGCCGTTCTCCGATGGCAGAAGCGATTTTTCGAAATCTTGTCGTAAAAGAGGGACTTGAAGAGAAAATTGTCATTGATTCTGCAGGAACTGGAGATTGGCATGTTGGCCATCCGCCACATAAAGGAACACAAAAAATTTTAAAAGAAAATGCAGTCACTTTTGAAGGAATTAAAGCAAGGCAAGTAGAAAAAGAAGACTTAACAAAGTTTGATTATATTATTGCCATGGACAACAAGAATATAGCAGATTTAAAAAGTTTAGGTAAAACTGGAGGCTATATTGGTAGGCTGTCCGATTTTGTTCCAGACGGTGGCTGGACAGACGTTCCTGACCCTTACTATACAGGGAATTTCCAAGAAGTATATGACCTTGTAACAGAAGGGTGTGCAAAGCTATTAGCTTTCATTCGAAATGAACAAGGAATATGAGGAAGCTTAGAAAGAAATACTTTCTAACATAAGAAATGAAAGGGTGAAGGAATATGGCAAAGAAAAATAATATTGCTCGAAACATTGCGATTGGTGTAGCTGCAGGTGTAGCGGTATCCATGTTAAAGAAAGAAAACCGTGAAAAAGTAAAAAATACAGCAGAAAAAGCAAAAACAAAGATGATTGAAATTGGTGAAAATGCAAAGATCAAAGAAAAAGTGCAAACTGTTACAGATAAAGGACGCGAACTTGCTGATTTCAATGTGGTAAAAGCGAAAGTAGCAGAAATTAAAAAATTAACGCCATCTGTTGTAGAGACGTTAAAAGAAACGAAAGAAATTTTTAGTAAGAAAAAAGTTGAGCCAGAAGAAAAGCCAGAAACGATTGAAATTCAAGCTGTATCTCCAAAGGTAGATGAGCTGAAAGCAGAAGAAGAGCCAGTAGTTGCTGAAGATGGTGGTATGAAAGAAGCGCGTGAATTATTTATAAAAGACTCAAATGCAGTGGAAAAAAAAACTGAAGCGTACATTGAGTTAAAGCAAGATAAAGAAGAGAAGAAAAGCGTTTAAACATATATGAGAAAAATTTTAGAAAAGGTGAGAAGAAATCGTACTTATTCGTTTGGTAAAGATTTATATGACCGGACGATGCGCGATGATGTAGCGGGCTTGGCAGCACAGCTCGCTTATTTCTTCTTGCTTGCAATTTTTCCTGGGCTCGTTTTCTTAATTACGCTTCTTGGATTTATTCCCATTCAAACAGAGGATGTGCTTAGTTTATTAGAGGTTTATGTACCAGATGATGCAATGAACTTAATTGAGGTAAATGTAGATAAAGTTGTAAACCAGCAAAATGGTGGTTTATTATCATTTGGTTTATTATCCATGTTATGGTTTGCCTCAAATGGTGTTAATGCGGTTATGAATGCTTTTAACCGCGCTTATGACGTGAAGGAAACACGTTCTTTTATTACAACAAGAGCGTTATCAATTGTGTTTACATTAGCTATTATTTTTATGATTGTCTTTGCGTTAATTGTTCCGGTATTCGGACAAGTTATTGGAGCAGCAGTGTTTAAAGCACTCGGTTTATCAGATAGTTTTTCTTTCGTATGGAGCATTACACGATTAGTAGCGAGTTTCTTCGTACTATTTGCTTTGTTTAGTTTCTTATATACATTTGCACCAGATCGAAAGTTAAAAAGAAGAGAAGTTATTTCAGGGGCGTTATTTGCTACTGTAGGATGGATTGTGGTGTCTTACTCATTTGCTTATTATGTAGATAAGTTTGCGAATTACGCCAATACATATGGTGGTCTCGGTGGTATCATTATTTTAATGTTATGGTTTTATTTAACTGGATGGGTAATTTTACTTGGCGGTGAAATTAATGGTTTACTCCACCATTATAGAACTGGTGACAATAATTCCCGTAATGAATAATGAGTTCTTGTTCCATAATAAAAAGGAACAGGGGGGATATTTCATGAGTAATAATAAAAAGAACCATAATAATAAAAGTAATAATAAACAAAAGAGCAGTTCGCATCCAAAGCATAAAACGAGTAGCAGTGCGAACGGTCATAATAGCTATCACTAAAAAAAACGGGTCCTCTATGAGGGGCCCGTTTTATTTGCTTCCTTTTAGTAATCGTAAGCCATTCAAAATGACAAGAATCGTACTTCCTTCATGGCCAATAACACCGAATGGAAGAGCTAAAAATTGCAAGAAGTTTGAACAAATTAGCATGGCAATAACGACTAGCGAAAAGATTACGTTTTGCTTCACAATACGGTTCATTCGTTTTGATAAACGAATTGCTTGGGAAAGGCGAGATAGTTCGTTCTTCATCAGTACAACATCTGCAGTTTCTAAAGCTACATCTGTTCCTTCTCCCATTGCGACACCAATGCTAGCAGTAGCTAGTGCAGGTGCATCATTTATACCGTCTCCGACCATTGCTACTGTACCGTATTTTTCTTTTAACTTTTTAATCGTTTCAACTTTTGTTTCTGGTAAGCATGATGCGTAATATTCCTTTATATTACTTTCAGAGGCAATTGCTTTTGCCGTTTCTTCATTATCTCCAGTAATCATAATTGCTTCGACACCAATGCTTTGTAAATCACGAATAGCAGCTATTGTTTCTTGGCGAAGCGTATCTTTTAAAGCGATAAGTCCAAGAATGCCTCCCTCATCACTAATATAAACGACAGTTTTACCTTCTTTTTCAAGTGAGGCAGAAATACCATTATGAAATGTCTTTGTTTCTTCACCGATAAAATCAGCTTTACCTATTTTATAAGCGTTGTTTTCCAATATTCCTTTTAGACCAAAACCAGTTACATCTTCAACCTTTTCTGGTTTTTTTAAAGTGATGTCGTACGCATGTTGTGCATATTTAACAATGGATTCAGCTAAAGGATGTGTAGAGTGACTTTCAATTGATGCTGTAATAGAAAGTACTTCTTTTTCTGTTATATTTTCTCGAACATATACATCTGTTACGGTAGGTTTACCTTCTGTTAATGTTCCTGTTTTATCAAACGCGATTGCTTTCACAGAAGCAAGGCGTTCTAAATGTATACCGCCTTTAAAGAGAATACCGTTTCTCGCTCCGTTAGAAATGGCTGATAACGTAGCTGGTGTAATGGCAGCTACGAGCGCACAAGGAGATGCGACTACAAGTAAGATCATAGCGCGATAAAACGTTTCATTCCAGCTCCAGTCAAGTAAGAAATGAGGAACGAACATCATAAGCGCAACAACGAGTAGTACACCTTTTACGTATGTTCCTTCAAACTTTTCGATGAATAGTTGTGATGGTGATTTTTCACTTTGTGCACTTTGGACGAGACGGATAATCTTTTGGAATAATGTTTGATCGCTCGGCTTCGTAATTTTAACTTCGATAGCACCACGTAAATTTACAGTACCGGCAAATACTTCATCGCCATGTCTTTTCTCATTTGGAATAGGTTCTCCTGTGATTGCTGCCTCATCGATATTTGTTTCACCGTTATGAATCGTACCGTCAGCAGGAACACGTTCACCGGGTTTAATTAAAATAATGTCGTTAATTTGTAACTCTCCAACAGGAACACGTTCCTCAGTTCCGGTGGAAATACGTAATGCTTCTTCAGGTTGTAAGTCAAGAAGAGCGGAAATTTCTTTTTGGCTCTTACTTAACGTATAAGATTCCATAGCACCGCTGAGTGCAAAGATGAAGATTAAAATAGCCCCTTCTGCCCAGTAGCCAATAATTGCAGCACCGATAGCTGCAAAGAGCATTAGCATTTCAACATTTAGCTCTTTTTCTTCAATCGTATCTTCAATGCCTTCTTTAGCTTTTGCATATCCACCAACTATATAAGCAAGGATATAGCAAGTAATACCTACATTTATTGCATCGTTCTTTGTGAATAGCCAGCCAGCTAAAATAAAAATACCAGATGCCACTGCAAATACAAGTTCATAATGTTTTTTTAATGTGTCCCATAAAGAGGGATGAGAAATTGTTTCTTTTGCGTGTAACGTTTTTACTTCTGAGTTCATTACTACTCGCTCCTTCCGAATTCTTATTGAGAAAAATAATCAAAATCGAAACCCCTATAAAACGACGAAAGCTGCCATCCATAATGGATAGCAGCATTTCTGTTGAATCTGTTTTTAATCGTTCTTATGTTGTAATTATTCTATAGTATATCATATGTTTTTATGAGATGGTATGGTTTTGTTTCAAGTATAAACGGAAAACTTGTGTTTTCGCAATTCCTTTGGTATATATGAATATTGTTCATAAAAAGGTCGGAAAGGAAGACAACAAGTGAAGACAGAGAAATTTTTTACCCATCCGATTGGCGTATTTACTGCTGCAATAGTAGCAACTTTTTTATGGGGAAGCGCATTTCCTTTTATTAAATTAAGTTATGTTGAACTTGGAATTCAACCACAAGAAGTTGGAGAGCAAATATTATTTGCCGGTTATCGTTTCTTTTTATCTGGATTCATGCTCTTATTATTCTTTAAAGTATTAGGAAAAGATATGAGCTTCAAAAAAGGAACGGGGAAACAGTTAATACAAATTGGTTTATTCCAAACGTTTCTTCAATATATCTGTTTTTATATTGGAATGAGTTATAGTTCGGGAATTGAAGGAGCTATCATTTCAGGGACATCATCATTCTTTCAAATTTTACTCGCCCATTTTTTATATAAAGATGATGCCCTCAATATGAGAAAAATAATTGGCGTATCGATTGGCTTTTGTGGTGTCGTTTTAGTAAATGTGCCGAGTGATGGTAGCTTATCATTTCATTTTGGAATCGGAAGCTTATTACTTCTTAGTGCAGCAATGCTGTATTCATATGGAAACATATTAGCGAAAGAAGGTAGTAAAACGTTAGATGTTGGCTATATGACAGCATACCAAATGATGTTTGGTTCTATAGGATTATTATGTATAGGGGCTTTACAAGTTGGAGTAATGCCATTTACATTTAGTCTACATGCACTACTTATGCTGATTTATTTATCTTTCTTATCTGCAGCTGGTTTTTGCATTTGGAATACAATTATGAAGTACAATAAGGTTGGAAAAGTATCTATGTATATGTTCTTTATACCCGTATTTGGTGTGTTATTATCGAGCATGATTTTAGGTGAAGCAATTCATTCATTTGTGTTACTCGGTTTAGCATGTGTAGCCGCGGGAATTATTGTGGTAAATCGGAAGCCAGCTAAGCAAAAAATAGAGCAAGAAAAACAAGTAGCATAGAAAGCAGAAAAGCGATTACAATGGAAGAACAGTACTGTTCTTCTTTTTTTATAGAAAAAGGATAATAGACTAAGTGTAACGAAAAAAGATACAAAAAGCATTTATTGAGGAGAACATATTATGAATCTACTTTACGTGGTGTTAATTGGGCAAATACTTCTTTTTTTAATTGGTGCAATTTATGCAATGCGGCAGACAAAAAGAACGAAAGATAATATGCCGTTACCTTTAGCAATCCGTCTTATTCTTAGTTTTTCTTTAACAGGTAGTGCAATTTGGATATGGTTACAAGATCCATCTGTAGAGTATAGTACGTGGGTTGCACTTGGTATGACTTTATCGACTGTGGGAGATTTGTTTATGGCTGGGCTGATTCCAATTGGTCACAGGTTAATTGGTGGGATGGTTACTTTCGCTCTTGCTCATTGTTTTTATGTAAAAGCATTTTTACAAACAGGAATTTCGTGGAATGGTTTTTGGATTGGTTTACTCGTATATGGGCTCTTTCTAATTGTAGGATGGTTCTTCTTTATCCGAAATGATAAACAGGATAAATTGTTTACGATAGGAGCTCTAATTTACGGATTGTGGGTTGGAGGAATGGCTTGCTTTGCATTCGCCTTATATTATGAAAATACAGGAATATGGTGGATACCAGCGTTTGGTGGTTTACTGTTTGTGATTTCTGATTTTATTATTGGTGTGACAGATATCGGAGGGCGTAAATTGAAGTATGAGCCACTTTGGATTTGGTTTACATACGTAGCTGCTCAAATGTGTATTGTATATGTGGGATTATAAAAAGATACTCTCAAAAATAGTGGATAGACTATTTTGAGAGTATCTTTTTTGCTTGTTTAATTTGATCAGTATTACCATTTTTAAATTTCTAATATTATAATTTTATAATTCAGAATTTTGTAGAAAAATATCGGTTGTATTATTTATAATAAAAGTAAAAAGATGATGAGATGGTGAAATGATGCGAAAGAAAAAACGTTGGCGTGAATTCTTTGGAACTATTGCAATTGCATGTTTATTGGTGTTTTTGGCGAAAATTTTTGTGTTTTTCCCTACGACTGTAAAAGGAGCATCTATGAGGCCAACGTTGCAAGATGGAGATAAGGTAATTGTTAATAAGTTAGCAAAACAATTTGAAAGCTATGGGAGAGAAGACATTATTGTTGTGAAAACAGATAATTTTTATGTCAAAAGAGTGATTGGATTATCTGGAGATATAATTGAGATGAGAAATGATCAATTATATGTAAATTATGAAGTGAAAGATGAAGAGTATTTGGATAGTAATAAAAAACAAGCAGAAAAAAAACTTATGAATTTAACAGAGGACTTTGGACCGATTACAGTTCCTAAAAATAAGATTTTTGTTATGGGAGATAATCGCTTAATAAGTAAAGATAGTAGAAATGGTTTAGGTTTTATTGATAGAGAAGATGTGTTAGGAAAGTTAGCAGGCATTTATTATCCGTTTGAACATATGAAAATAATAAAGTAAAAAACCAAGCAAATTTTAGTTTGCTTGGTTTTTTTGTTAAACAGTAGGAGATTCGTTAGATACAAACATATCTTCATGTTTCTTTGTAGTACTTAAAACGAATTTATGTTGTAGCAATTGGAGTTTAAATAACGCCAAAGGATCATGATATGTTTCTGGATTGCTTCTTAGCGTTGCTAATGTTTGCTCGTCTTCCTTTATCTCAAGTTGAGCTGCATCTACATTTTGTTTCAATATGTTAAGTGGATCTTTAAAGAACATCATGATATCACGTTCTAATGCACCTTCAAATACTTCAAATTGTAGGAAGAATTGTTTTGAAATTGTGTGAGCAATTTCTGTATAGTCTTCTGTTTCAATATATTGTTTATATTTGTTGGCGAGCATAGATTGGTTTTTTTGCATATTACCAAATAATTTTCCGGCACTTTTTAAGAAAAACTGTGTCGGTGTAAAGCGTAATAAAATATTGATGTTCGTTACTGTAATTCGATTTGTCATTCGTGCAACATCTCGATTCCAATCATCTAATAATTTGAAATCGCAAGGAAGTTTCATACGTTCTTCTTTATATAATTTATTAAACGTTTCACTCATTTCATCTAAATAAGCTTGAGCTTGAATAAATTCATTATGTGCTGTTTCAATCCATTCTTGAATAGACCCAGTAAATTTAGGAAGAAGTACCTGTTGTACATGCTTTTGAACTCGTTCATTCATTGCAGCATTTAATTCTTCATGAACTAGTTTGAAATCACTATCTTCTTGAACAAGATCAGAGCAGCTCTGTAATAATTCAGGAATTTGAGAATGTATATCTCGTGTAATTTCTTCTTTCGTTAAAAGATAGGATTCGGTAATAGAGCGAATTTTATCTTTTTCAAGAGCAGTAAGGTTATTAATAAATCCAGTAAGTTTCACTGAGATGTGTTTATTCCAGCGTACGGATTTTACTAATGTATTTTCTAATTCCACACGTTCATTTATGAGATAAGCAATTGTCTTTTGCGTAAACCATATTAGCTTTTCTATACGTTCTTTTTCTATATCACGTTTTGCAAGATTAGAGAGAATAGATTCTGTTACATCTCCAAGTTGCTGACTACTCTCTTGCGAAGGAGAGTATGGGAAGAATTGTGCATCTGGAAAATGTACTTTAAGTTTACTAATTAGTTTTTCATTAGTAGTCGTATTATTTGTGTGTAATACGAAGTGAATTTGTAAGTTTGGTACTTGTTCACGTAAATAAATTAACGTATCAATTTCTTCACTATGCAATGGTGAAGAAGAATTTAATACGTAAACAAGGCTATCTGCTGCTTGTAAGTATTCAAAGTATGCATTGTTTTTATCCAATTGTCCTTGAATGGATGGTGTAATAAGAAATGTAAACTTATTTTTTCTTAAAAATCTACTTGGTAGCTTAATTTCTATACATTTTTTCTCAAGTTCTGACTGAGCAGATGTAGCCGCTATTTGATGGAATTCATCAAGGTTAGAGATATTTCTGATATCTAACTCGGTAAATTCTGTTATTTCAGTTTGACTAGCGTCTTTAAATAGAATAGGAGTTGTTAAAGTTTCAGTTAAGATGTTCTCTCCTAATATTGAATTAACAAATGATGTTTTATCATGGTCACTAGTTCCAGCTATTAGTAGTGGTGTGACATTTAAATCACATAGTTCATGGACGAGTAGCGTAAATTGATGACTTAAATCTACATCATTTTTCTCAGCCCATACAGCGATTGTTTCGAATAAATGAGAAACTATTTCCATATTTACATCTGCTTCAGCTGATGTATTAGAAAGTAAGGATCCAGCACTTTTTACGAGTAATGATTCTAAGGTTGTAGGTGAGACTTCATTCCATGCTAATACTGCTGCAGAGACAACTAGAGAATCTTTTGCTTTCGTTAAACTGAACCAATTTGTTAATAGATTTGGTACAAGTCCGTTTAATTCATGCATAAAATGATTTCCGGTAATTAATGCAAAGTATGTTTCTTGATAGCGAGTAGAAATTTCATTCCAATCGTCATTATTGTCTGTTTCAATATGCAAGAATAAATGATTAATACTTTGAATCCAAGGAAGGTATAAGGATTCATGTTGGTAGCTATTCCAAAGAGCAATAACAAGTTCTTTAAATTGAGCTTGATCAACAGCATATAGAGCTTTTAAAGACTCATAGAAATATTCAGGCTTAATATTTTTAGTAAATCCTTTGTTTATGTAATTTATTAATGTATCAAACCAGTGTAAAGATTGTGTTCGAATACCTTCTTGAACAGCTAGTTCGATAGCGTTGTTCCAATCTTCTTGTTTTTCATAGAAAGAACGTGCAATTGCAGTAATGTTTGGGTAATCCGGTTGGAATGCAACAGCTTCACTAATCGTCTTAAAAGCAAGTCCTAAACGATCTTGTTCGATATAAAGAGAAAGAAGTTGTAATGAAACTTCCATCGTAAGAGTTGTATCTTCTGTTTGAATAGATTGATAAATTTCTTCTGCCTTTGGTAGGAATCCTAGTTCAAAATAAGCATCTGCAATATTTTTTGTTGCCCAAAGTGCAAGAGTATTATTAACTTTTTCCCATTTAAATATAGCTGCTTCAAAATCTTTATTTTGATAATAAAATTCACCTTGAGCAAATCGAATATTAGAAATGTTGGAGAATTCATTTTTAGATTCATTTATATATGCTTCACCGAGTACTTCCGATGCAGGAGTAGAAGTTTCTTCTGTTAAAAATGTTTTATAGTAAACTTTTTGAATAAATTGATTTTCAATGGTCATGTTCGTTCCCCCCTGTATAATTTAGAAAAATGATGTTGTATGTAAAAGGGTTCATGTTCTTTTAATAGGTAGAAGTTGGATTATATAGACCAAACTATGTTTTTGCTAGATATATCATTTTTCTTGAGAGTTAAACCGTTGCGAAAAGTAACTTTCCTTTATTGTAACAAAAAAACACGCATATGAATTTTTATTTTTTATCAGGACATTTGCAGGCAGTAAGAATCTAATCTCAAAATTAGTGAATGTAAGTGAGTTATGTGGGAGTCGGGATGTCTGTAGAAGCAAGATTGGTATAGGTTAATAATTACAAAACTCCCACTGATTAAAGTTTCACTTTATCTCTGTTAAAGGAAAGAATAGAAGTAGAGTTCATTATAAAAACAATGTATAGTGAATATGTATACCATGTTTGCCTTAAAGATAGAAAGGGTACAATGTGGAATAACGATCGTGCATAGGATGTGTCTTCCGAATGGAACAACATATTGGCGAGTTAATCGCGCATTATGGCTATTTTGGAATTGTTATAGCTTTGGCTGGTGGGATTGTCGGATTACCGATACCAGACGAGTTTTTATTGACCTTTGTTGGTTATAATGTTTCAAAAGGAGTTATGTCAGGAACTGCTGCTTTTTTAAGTGGGATGGCTGGTGCGATGTTAGGGATCACGTTAAGCTACATATTAGGTTTAAAACTTGGGCTCCCTGTTTTAAAGAAATATGGGCCGAAAATTAGAATTAAAGAACATCACATTGAAAAAACACATATTTTATTTGAAAAATATGGGCCATTTCTTTTAATGATTGGTTATTTTATACCGGGAGTACGTCATTTAACAGCATATTTTGCTGGGGTATCAAATTTGACACTTTGGCGTTTTTGTTTGTACGCTTACGGTGGTGCGCTCATTTGGATAAGTGTTTTTATTGGGCTTGGCTGGAAGTTAGGCGAGAAGTGGCGCTTCGTTGAGTATAGTTTACATCATTATGGAATATGGATTTTATTAATTTCAGCAGTTGTTACATGTGTTGTATGGTTTTATATAAAGAAAAAGAAAAACCGCTAATAGCGGTTTTTTTAGCTGAAAGCAATAAATAATACACCAGCTGTAATAAAGACTACACCAACGCCGGTCATAAAGTTTAACTTTTCACCGAGTATAATCATAGCGAGAATGATAGAAAATACGACGCTTAATTTATCGACAGGAGCTACTTGTGAAACCTTTCCTGTTTTGAGGGCAAGAAAATAAAATAGCCATGACGAAGCACCTGCAATCCCACTTAATGTGATAAATAGCAGTGCTTTTTTATTTAGCAGTACGTCGCCGATATTTTGAAATTTACCTTGTATGATAATAACGCCTATCATAAATAATGCCATAATAATAGATCGAATTGTTGTTGCAACGTTTGCATCGATTCCGTCTAAACCAAACTTTCCAAAAATCGATACAAGGGCAGCAGCAATTGCTGATAATAGTGCAAACAAGAGCCACGAACTCATAGTAAAATCCCTCCAATCTTACAGTATTATACATGAAAATGATTCTCATGTATAAAGTTGAAGCAATTGAGGTTTATAGGAAGCACGACTTCAACTTAACTTCTTGTTCCACCTGAATTTTAAGGTGGGAGTTTGACTGCCCGCAAATAGTGGGCTAAATAACGAAATAATCCCCACCTTATATTTTTAATAAGGTGGGGATTATTATACTACTCTGCAATTTCCTCATATAAAAAGTACGTTACATTATAAATATGTTCTACTTCATCGTCTGTCATAAACAGTAATTCGTCACGCTCAATCCCTTTTTTCTTTTCAATAAACTCAATCATGTTTTTGCGTTCTTCTCTCTTCATCAATTTTATTTCTCCTCTCAATCTGTTTTAATACAGTTTATTTAAGTTACTGCTATTATATAACAGAATCTTTAGAAAGTTCCACCTATTTTATTGTTTTTTTCAAAAGAACTTTTCGACAAAACAAGCCCACCTAAGGGGGGCTTGTTTTATTTTATAGTCGTAAAAACTCAGGCTCCGTCGTACCGGCACCATCGATGTAATAAATTGTGTCGGGATTAATTTTTATCAATACGTAATTAGGGTCTTCAGGACCGAGTAACCAACGTTTTAAGCTATTATTCCAAAACTTGTTTTTTAATGTTGAGTCTTCCTCGATTGAAGCTAACCCTTCAACTTCAATATAATCTTCATCTAATTTTTTTCCTTCTCGTCCGAGTAATACATGGACATTAGGATTGTTTTCAATATCTGTTATCTTTTTTGATTTCCGATCTGTTGCAATATATAACACAAAATCTTCGTGGAAAAACATCATAAAGGCACTATGAGGTTTATTTTCACGTACAGTAGATAATACACCAGTTCGTTGACCGCATATAATAGTTTCAATTTTTTCTTTTAAATGCATGCTTTTAGCCTCTTTTCATACTTTGTAGTTTTCTTCGTCAAAATAAGAATGAAGTATCTTTCATACTCTTTTCATCAAGATGATTTTTTAAACGTAATTGTGATGAAATCGGACAAGTTAGGAGAAGAATAATAATAATATTGAGGAGAAATACATACGATGGAAGGGTGCAAAGCATGTTTAATAAAATATTTCTTATAGTAGCACTTATAGGTGTACCACTATCTGTACTTGGAAAAACACTTCATTGGCCAGAAACAATTATGTTCGCTGTGTATTGTATTACGATTATCGCGTTAGCTGGTTTTATGGGGAGAGCAACAGAGAGTTTAGCAATTGTATCTGGTCCTAGAATAGGCGGATTATTAAATGCTACTTTCGGTAATGCTGTTGAACTTATCATTTCAATTTTTGCACTTCAAGCAGGGTTAATTGAAGTGGTGTTAGCTTCTTTAACGGGTTCTGTACTTGGAAATTTATTATTAGTAGGAGGACTATCCTTCTTTGTAGGTGGACTTAAATATAAAAGGCAAAGCTTTAACGTTTACGATGCAAGGCATAATTCAGCTTTATTAATATTTGCTGTTGTCGTAGCCTTTGTTATTCCAGAGATCTTTTCAATGAAGATGGACGCTGGCAAGACGTATCAATTAAGTATAGGTGTTTCTATTATTATGATTATCATGTACCTTGCTGCATTACTATTTAAGTTAGTTACGCACCGTGGTGTATATCAACATAAAAGTGACGAAGTAGCGCATGAAGAAGAGCCAGAGTGGTCGAAAGGGAAAGCACTCCTTATTTTAGCGATAGCAACACTGGCAGTAGCTTATGTGTCAGAGGCGCTCGTGCATACTTTTGAAACTGTTGCAAAATCATTTGGTTGGTCAGAATTATTTATAGGGGTTATTATCGTTGCAATTGTTGGAAATGCAGCGGAACATGCATCTGCAATTATTATGGCTTATAAAAATAAAGTAAATATTGCAGTCGAAATTGCAATAGGTTCTACATTACAAATCGCCATGTTTGTTGCTCCTGTACTAGTATTGCTATCTATGTTCTTCGCGCAGAGGATGCCTTTAGTATTTACCATACCAGAACTTGTATCTATGATTACAGCTGTTTTCTTAACGATTGCGATTTCAAATGATGGAGATACAAACTGGTTTGAAGGCGGCACTTTACTAGCGGCGTATGTCATTATGGGAATTGGTTTTTATTTATTATGAAAAATAGGCATAACAATTGTGCTCAGAGAAAACAATAAACAAAGTAGTATATATACCTTTACATAGGAAGGAGCCAGACAGGTGAAACGAGTATACAGCATATGTCTTTCAACTATGGTCTCGTTTATTTTATTATTTCCTAACATGAGTTTTGCAAAGACAACAGTAGGAACAAAAATGCCTTCATCTGTTTTAAATATTTCAAAAGACAATACATTTCCAAATGATGCGCAAGATTTGCCACGTTTACAGCCAAGTAAGTTTGCTCAAGAACTATTGAAAACAGCTAATATTAAAATTGAAAATCCAGACTTAATTCGGATGTTTAATGAAACGACAATTTCAAATGCGCCGCTTGCAGTAGGGTACCGGGCAAAAATTTATTTAGGTCAATGGGCTTTACATTATGAATCAGTAGACACATCGATTAATTGGGAATATAAACAAGTGAATCGAAATGTGTATGATAATCGCGGAGGAGACCGTTTATATCCACTTCGCTATAAGCAAGAAACACAAAAGACGGTTGAAGGCGATTTAACAGCAGATATGAAAGATGCTGCAGATGTGAAAAAAATGATGCTTCTCAAAGCGCTTGAAAAAGTACAATTGCCCCTTTCGTTTAAAACAACTATTGGTTATGGTACTGGACATGAGCGTGTGTATAATATTAGTCCGAGTCAACTCGGATATTTATACGCTTATACACCAGCAGTAAATGAAAAGGGAAAAGTAACATTTGGAGAAGTGTATCTTGTATTAAAGGGAAATCAAAAAAGACTTGTTGTGAAAAATATTACTTCTCAAGGAATTGGAGCGGCGATTCCAATTCATGATCATTTATTTTTTAAATTCATTTCTTCTTCCCACTCGCAATAACATAAAAAAACGTCAGCTTATAAGCTGACGTTTTTTTTATAATGTAATGTTTGCTGTTTTTGATAAGAAATCTTCTGTCGGATAGTAGCTGTTTTTTACAAGAACATTTGGTCCAAGACATTTTACTGCAGGACAGTGACAGCTTAATGATTTTGCTGTTTTTGAAGCACTCCATTTGTCATATGCTTCTTGTAATGTGTTTGTTTGTATGTTTCCTAGAAGTGGAACATCACCAAAGTCCGTCACAATAATATTTCCATCGAAAATATTTACATTTAAACGAGAACGGCCATCTGGATCATTACGAACAGTGACATTTTTGCTCTCTTGTAATTTTTTAAATGTGGCAATGTCTCGCTCGTCATCGCTACAAGCATAGAAAGGTAACGTTCCAAATAACATCCATACATTTTCATCACGAATTTCTAGTAAATGCTCAATAGCATCACGAATTTCAGCTTTTGTTAAAATCTCTAGATTACTCGCGAAGTCACTTGGATACATTGGGTGAACTTCATGACGTTTACAGCCCATCTCTTCGACGATTTGACGGTGAATATGTTCAATATGTGGTAGAGTTCTTTTGTTTAACATTGTTTCGGCCGATACAAGTACACCTGCATCTGATAGAGCCTTACTATTTGTAATCATTCTTTCGAATAATTTTGCACGTTGTTCGTAAGTAGGTTTACGCTCCATCATTGCAAATCCGCCTTCAACGAAGTCATCAATTGTTCCCCAGTTATGAGAGATATGCAACACGTCTAAATAAGGAATAATTTGTTCGTAACGTGCTAAATCTATAGTTAAGTTAGAGTTGATTTGAGTGCGAACGCCTCGTTCATGGGCGTATTTTAAGAGTGGTGTTACATAGTTGTCGACGGATTTTTTTGAAAGCATAGGTTCTCCGCCAGTAATACTTAAAGAACGTAAATGAGGAATCTCATCTAATCGTTTTAATAAAAGATCCATCGGAAGCGGATTTGGGTCTTTCGGCTGTAACGTGTAACCAACAGCGCAATGCTCACAGCGCATATTGCATAACGTCGTCGTTGTAAATTCAACATTTGTTAATAGTAGTTTGCCGTACTCTTCAAGGTCCATATACGCTTCCCATGGATCGTAAGAAGGAGTAATCGGCTTCATTTTTTGTGATATCGTCATATGAAATACTCCTTTGACTATTGAAATAACAATTTGTCCATTCTCTATAATAGAAGAATATGTGCTTTTTATAAAGTGAAACTTTTTAGCGTGAAAAGAGAGAGGGCTTACATTATAGTGGATGACTGTGACAAAATTGATGAAATTTCATGCCCATAGCAATCATTTTTGCGGTATAATAAAAGCAACTCGAATTAAAAGGAGAGTGCCTTCATGGGAAAAGCAATTCAAGATAAAGATACACAATTAGTATATTTAAAAGAGCGTTTAAATATGTTCATTGAAGTAATTGATACAATTGAACCTGAAGAAGTAGAATTAGAAGATGTAGATCGTCTTCTTGCAATGTTAGATGAATTAGAATTAAAATGTGAGCAATTTAAAAAAGACGAATAATATATTAAAAAGGCTGCCAATTCCAATTTGGTAGCCTTTTTCTGTGCGGATAATAGAAGGACGATAGAAAAAGAGGTATAATCAAGTTGTGAAAAATTTCATTTATGCTTTAATAGCGTGAAACAAATAAAAAGCTAAAGAGCATAACAATGGAATTTTCAGCTCATAACGTTTTGGTAGCGTTCACAATTGAGGGGGAAGTAACAATGGAAAAGCTTCAAGAAAGCATGTATCAACTAATTGTTGAAACGTCAACGAACTTACCGAAAGATGTTCGTCATGCGATTCAACAAGCGAAAGAGCGAGAAAATGCAGGGACTCGTTCTGCGATGGCACTTGGCACAATTACAAATAATATTAAAATGGCTGATGATAACATCTCACCGATTTGCCAAGATACAGGGATGCCAACGTTTAAAATTTATACACCAGTTGGTGTGAATCAATTAAAGTTGAAGGAAGCTATCTATAATGCGCTTGAGCGGGCGACAAAAGATGGTAAACTTCGTCCAAATTCTGTTGACTCTCTTTTTGGAGACAATAGTGGAAATAATTTAGGACCAGGTACACCGGTTATTAAGTTTGAACAATGGGAAAAAGATTATATTGATGCACGTTTAATCCTAAAAGGTGGTGGCTGTGAGAATAAAAATATTCAATATAGCTTACCGTGTGAACTAGAAGGACTTGGACGAGCTGGCCGTGATTTAGAAGGAATTCGTAAATGCCTTCTTCATGCAGTATACCAGGCACAAGGTCAAGGATGTAGTGCTGGTGTAATTGGTGTTGGTATCGGGGGAGACCGCACATCAGGTTATGAATTAGCAAAAAATCAATTATTCCGTACATTAGATGATGTCAATCCAGTACCAGAGTTACAACAACTTGAAGAGTACGTATTAGAAAATGCGAATAAGCTTGGCATTGGTACAATGGGATTTGGTGGAGAAACAACTTTACTGGGCTGTAAAATTGGCGTGTATAACCGCCTGCCGGCTAGCTTCTACGTATCTGTGGCGTATAATTGCTGGGCATATCGCCGCCTAGGTGTAACAATCCATCCTGAAACAGGTGAAATTATGGATTGGTTATATCAAGAGGGTGAAGATACACTTCAGCATGAAGCACAAGAAAAAACAGAGCAACGTGAGATTGTATTACAAGCACCAATTACAGAAGAGCAAATTCGTGGACTTCGCGTTGGTGATGTTGTAACAATTAATGGCATGATGTATACAGGTCGTGACGCAATCCATAAGCATTTAATGGATAATGATTGTCCAGTAGATTTAAATGGACAAATTATTTACCACTGTGGTCCAGTTGTTGTGAAAGATGACAATGACAATTGGCAAATTAAAGCGGCGGGTCCAACGACAAGTATTCGTGAAGAACCGTACCAAGGCGATATTATGAAGAAATTTGGTATTCGCGCTGTTATTGGAAAAGGCGGTATGGGTGCGAAAACATTAGCGGCTTTAGAAGAACACGGCGGCGTGTACTTAAACGCAATTGGCGGTGCGGCGCAATATTATGCTGAATGTATTAAAGAAGTGAAAGATGTTGATTTCTTACAATTTGGTATTCCAGAAGCAATGTGGCATTTACGCATTGAAGGTTTTAAAGCAGTTGTAACGATGGACTCTCATGGTAATAGTTTACATGCAGATGTTGATAAAACATCACTTGAAAAATTAGCGAGCTTTAAAGAGCCGGTATTTAAATAAACAAAAATGCATCTCGAATCTTTCGAGATGCATTTTTTGGTATATATAGAAAAACATGCACAGCATGAAAGTAAGTAAGGAAACAGAAACTACAGGTACGATTATATATGGAAAGGAGACTATTTATGAAATATAAATGGTTATATATCGGTCTCATTTTTTCAATTATGATGGCACTTGTTCCAGTTTCGGCATTGGCTTATACAAATACTCCACATAACTGGGGAATCCCGCGTCCTAAAAATGAAACAGTACCAGATGCAGGAAAGTTATATACGGATTTACTGCAAAAAAATGGCGGGTTTTATTTAGGAGATACGAAGAAAAAAGATATTTATTTAACATTTGATAATGGATATGAGAATGGATACACAGGGAAAATCTTAGATGTATTAAAAGAGAAAAAAGTACCAGCAACTTTTTTTGTAACGGGGCATTACATTAAAACACAAAAAGATTTATTGTTAAGAATGAAGAATGAAGGACACATTATTGGAAATCATTCTTGGAGTCATCCTGATTTTACAGCGGTAAATGATGAGAAGCTTCGTGAAGAATTGACGAGTGTAACGGAAGAAATTAAAAAAGTAACTGGGCAAAAAGAAGTGAAATATGTACGTCCTCCGCGCGGCGTATTTAGTGAAAGAACGTTAGCTCTTACGAAAGAAATGGGCTACTATAATGTATTTTGGTCACTTGCATTTTTGGATTGGAAAGTGGATCAGCAAAGAGGATGGCAATATGCGCATAATAATGTTATGACGATGATTCACCCAGGATCTATTTTATTACTTCATGCAATATCAAAAGATAATGCAGAAGCACTTGCGAAAATCATTGATGATTTGCGCGAGAAAGGGTATCATTTTAAAAGTCTAGATGACTTAGTAAAAAGCAATCAACCGTAAGCATGTATGCTTACGGTTTTCTCATGCTATAATGATGTGTAAAAAGGATGGGGAAACGTATGTGGAGCGAACATGTTACGTTAGAGTATCCGTATCATTTTGAAGAAGTATTAAAACGTTTATCTTTTGATCCTCTTAACGTCATTCAATTAGATGAGAAAGTCATTTATATCCCGCTTTGTATAGACGAGGAACAGGTTATTGTTCGCTTGCAAGGGATTGGTACTGTTCAAAATCCACAGTTTTGGATTTCTAGTCAGACAGGAAATCCGGAGAAAGTTATGAAACGAATGAGGGCCATTTTTCATTGGAATGAACCGTTTCAAGATATACAAAATCATTTTTTAAACACATCATTACGTCCACTATTTGAAACATATGCTTATACTCCAATTATTTTAGAATTTGATTATTTTGCTTGTCTTCTTCGCTGTATCATTCACCAACAAATAAATTTGAAATTTGCTACTGTGTTAACAGAACAATTTGTGAAACGGTATGGAATAGAGAAGAACGGTGTATTCTTTTTCCCCACTCCGGAAATAGTAGCAAATATTTCAATAGAAGAATTGAGAGAGCAGAAGTTTAGTCAGCGAAAGGCTGAATATATAGTAGGATTAGGTCGAAGTATTGTCAGTGGTACATTAAATTTAGCGAGTATAGAAAATGAGACGGAAGAAGAAGTTTCAGCACAATTGTTGCCAATTAGGGGAATTGGTGCATGGACAGTGCAAAACTTTTTAATGTTTGGGCTTGGACGGAAAAATATGTTCCCGAAAGCGGACATTGGGATTCAGCGTGCAGTGCAAGGTATATTTCAATTAGATGATAAACCTGATGATGTATTTTTAGAAAAAGTGAAACAAGAGTGTGAACCATACTGCAGTTATGCAGCGTTATATTTATGGAAAAGTATAGAGTAGAGGTGTAATAATGATACAAAAGCAACATGAGAGTAAGTTGGAAGTTGGTCAAACGTTTCCTGTGACAATTAAACGTCTTGGGATTAACGGAGAAGGCGTTGGTTATTTTAAGAGACAAGTTGTTTTCATTCCAGGGGCATTACCAGGAGAAGAAGTTGTTGCAGAAACAACGAAAATTCAGCGTGGCTTCGCTGAAGCGAAAGTGAAAAAAGTTCGTAAAGCTTCACCGCATCGTGTGAAAGCACCGTGTCCAGTATATGAGGAGTGTGGCGGTTGTCAGCTGCAACATTTAGATTATAAAGAACAATTGAATCAAAAGCGTGATATTGTTGTACAAGCATTTGAGAAGTACATGAAAAACAGTATGGAAGAGAAAATTCGTCCAACGCTTGGCATGGAAAATCCATGGCATTACCGTAATAAGAGTCAATTACAAGTGGGGCGTAAAGACGAAAAGGTTATTACAGGGCTATATAAACAAAACTCACATCAGTTAATTGATATTGCTCATTGTATGATTCAACATAAAGCAACGAATGAAGCGACAAAAGTTGTAAGACGTATTTTAGAAAAATTAAATGTTTCTATTTACAATGAGAAAAAACAAAAAGGTTTAGTACGCACAATTGTAACACGTACTGCAGTTCAAACAGGGGAAGTACAAGTTACACTTATTACAACAAAAGAAGAATTACCAAATAAAGAACAATTTGTTGCAGAAGTACAAAAACAGATGCCAGCGGTTAAATCAATTATGCAAAATGTAAACTGGCGTAAAACATCTGTTATTTTTGGAGACAAAACATTTAAATTAGCTGGAAAAGAAGTAATTCAAGAAACACTTGGCGATTTATCATTTGAATTATCAGCACGTGCATTCTTCCAATTGAATCCAGAACAAACAGTTGTTTTATATGATGAAGCGAAAAAAGCAGCTGCGTTAACAGGCGATGAGAAAATTGTAGATGCGTATTGTGGTGTTGGTACAATCGGACTTTGGCTTGCGAACGATGCAGCGGAAGTACGTGGTATGGATGTAATTCCAGAAGCGATTGCAGATGCAAGGAAAAATGCGAAGCGTCACGGATTTACAAATACGAAATATGAAGCAGGTAAAGCTGAACAATGGTTACCGAAATGGGTAAAAGAAGGATGGCGTCCAGATGTAATTGTTGTCGATCCACCACGTACAGGTTGCGATGATAAATTACTGGAAACAATTTTAAAAGTGAAGCCGAAACAAGTTGTGTATGTGTCTTGTAATCCTTCTTCATTAGCACGTGATGTACAAGCATTAATGAAGAGCTATGAAGTGGAGTATGTGCAACCAGTTGATATGTTCCCGCATACAGCTCACGTAGAAAATGTAGTGAAGCTTGTTAGAAAGTAAAGTTTATTAATATTCCCTCATGGTATGAGGGAATATTTTCTATGAAGGAGAATATTATGCATAATTATAAATTAACGATTCAGTACGATGGTGCACGTTTTAAAGGATGGCAACGTCTCGGTAATAATGATAATACGATTCAAGGGAAAATTGAAAGTGTCATATCTGAAATGGTCGGAAAAGAAATTGAAATTATCGGTTGTAGTAGAACAGACGCTGGTGTACATGCTTTGAATCAAGTTGCTAACTTTCAAAGTGATGAGAAGTTAGTGGAACATAAAGTGAAAAAATATTTAAATCAATATTTACCTAACGATATTAGCATTACGAATGTGGAAGAAGTACATGATCGCTTCCATGCTCGTTACAACTCTAAAGCAAAAACATATCTGTATAAAATTTGGAATGAAGAGCATACAAATCCATTTATGCGTAAATACAGCATGCATGTGAATAAAAAATTAAATGTGGAAAGCATGAAAGCAGCTGCGAAACATTTAGTTGGTTCACATGATTTTACTGCTTTTTCAAATGCGAAATCAAAGAAAAAATCTATGGTTCGAGAAGTATATACACTTGATGTGATGGAAGAGGCAGGGTTTGTAAAAATTAGAGTAAGTGGTAACGGCTTCCTTCATAACATGGTAAGAAAAATTGTTGGGGCATTAATTGAAGTTGGATTAGGACAATTAGATGCTGAAGCAATTCCAAACATTTTAGAGGAAAAGCAGCGCAATCAAATTAATTGTCTTGCTGAGGCAAGTGGGTTGTATTTAGAGAATGTTGAGTTTTAATGGCAAATAAAAAAATCGGGCTAAGTAGCTCGATTTTTTTTAGTATTACGAAGATTTCTCGTTTTTTATACGTAGCTTCAAATTCCAAAAAGCAGCAAGCATAATAGCTGCAAAGGAGCCAAAAATTGTTCCTAATAGCTTTGCATAAGGAGAGCTGCTTACATCGGCATTAATGAATAACATCATACAGAGCATGGCAGGGAAAAAGTAT
The DNA here is from genome assembly GCF_054509685.1 of Bacillus sp. C-3-6. Taxonomy (NCBI): domain Bacteria; kingdom Bacillati; phylum Bacillota; class Bacilli; order Caryophanales; family Bacillaceae; genus Bacillus; species Bacillus sp. C-3-6. The sequence continues at coordinate 496,587 of NZ_CM137247.1, forward strand.
AAGTATTGTAATAACTTTAATTTTTTATCATCACTCATATATATAGCCCCTTTCTAGCATGTTATATGTTTATTATAACATATTTTACCAAGTTGTTTTTACACTTGGAGACATGTTCATTTCATATGTGTAAATGCAGTTTTTTAATTCGATATTGTAAGTTTTGCCTACTTAATCCTAAAAATTTTGCAGCTTGTGAGATGTTGCCATGATTCTCTTTAAGAATTTGGTTAATGTAGTTCTTTTCCATCTTTTCTATTGTGTGTTTTAAAGTTTTTGGTGCATCAGTATTGTGATTAGTTAGTGCATGTTGCATATTGAATTCTGTTTTTATTCGTTCACGGAAGCGAGTAGGCATATGAAACGCTGTAATGATGGTTTCATCTTCTATTAAGTTCATGGAACCTTCAATTATATGTTCCAACTCCCGTACGTTCCCAGGCCAATCGTATGCATAGAAAAATTCTCTTACATTTACATCTACATCGGTTACGTTTAGCCCGAATTGAGTATTATATTTTTCAATAAAGTGCTGAACAAGAGCTAGAATATCTTCTTTTCTTTCACGTAAAGGCGGAAGACATAAAGTAACGACGCTTAATCGGTAATATAAGTCTTCTCTTAATCGATTATGTGAGATGGCTTCGAAAGGATCTTCATTGATAGTTGCTATAATACGAACATCAATTTCTTTTTCGTGTGTGCCTCCGATTCTTCGTATTGTTTTTTCTTGTATAGCTCGTAGTAACTTCGCTTGAAGTGCTGGACTTAATGAGTTGATTTCATCTAATAGCAAAGTTCCTCCGTTCGCTTCTTCAAATAAACCAGCTTTATCGATAGCTCCTGTAAATGCACCTCGGTTTGTACCGAATAATAAGCTTTCCATGAGTGTATCAGGTATAGCGGCACAGTTCTGTGAAATAAAGGGTTTTGTTGAACGCTGACTTTCATTATGGATGCTTTGTGCAAATAGTTCTTTCCCAGTGCCTGTTTCTCCTACTAGAAGTATGGAGGAAGATGTACGAATTACTCTTTTCCCTTCAGTAATGATTGATTGAATAGCTTCAGAATCACCAATTATGTGATCAAAGGTAAATTTAGTGCTTTGTTTTCGAGAAGGGCCCATTCTTATTGTTTGCTTTAAGTTACTAATTTCTTTTGATATTTCAATAGCGCCTTTAATTTTTCCATTTTCTATTATAGGGAAAGTATCGTTAATCGTTGTAATTTCTTGTCCTTTGTTGTTAAAATACGTTTGTTTTATATTTTTGTTTGTTTTTCCTAATTTTAATGCCTCTATAAGAGTACTATTTTTATTTTCTTCAAATGCAAATATTTCTAAAGGACTTTTATATAATACATCTGAGCGTTCCATTGATTCAATTTCCATCATTTTGCGGTTATAGATAATCGTTTTACTTTCCTCATTAATAATATGAATCCCGATATCGAGTTCATTGAGTAAAGTTTCATATAGCATGTTCATTTCAATGATCTGTTTAAAATTAATGTCTTCTGTACGCATAGATTATCTTCTCCTCATTTCACCCTATGAAGACTGACTTTTTATAATTTTATTAAAATTCTTATAAAACCGCAAAATTTTTTTGCTATTTTCCTTTTAAAACTTTTCAAATGATAGAAAAATTTTGCGGTTGTGCACGCTTTTTTGTGTAAAACTCTCATTTAATATATGAATTAGAGACTTGGTACGCATTTTGCATAAATAATATTTGAAATCTCTAGAGGGGAGAATATGAATTTTTACAGGATATACAACGTTTCGGTGTCAATTAATAAGAGGGAGGGATTTATAAAGTGAAGACAGTTATAGAAGGTGTGTATAGTCCTTGTTATGGAAAAGTAGAGAAGTTATTTGTTACGGAAAGTTCTTACGTATACGAGTGGGAGAAATTAGCGTTAATTGAAACGATAGATAAACAGAAAGTAGAAATTAAGATAGGAATCAGTGGTTATATTGAATCATTAGAAGTAGTAGAAGGACAAGCTATTGCTGATCAAAAGTTATTAATAACAGTAAGGGATGACCTTTTAGTAACAGGCAGTGATTAATGTAAGTGATGTGTATTTTTGCTATTTTAAATCATTATTTTTACGGTGAAGAATTTTAAAAACGCTTACATTAAATGGATTGGCAAAGTGAAAAGGGGGGATTTATATGATGGATCAAAACCAAGGATTAAAAAGAGAATTGAAAAGCAGGCACATATTTATGATTGCACTCGGTGGAGTTATTGGTACAGGACTTTTTTTAGGATCAGGTTATACGATTCATGAAGCTGGGCCTGGAGGAGCAATTGTAGCCTATCTTGTCGGTGGATTTGTAATGTATTTAACTATGCTCTGTCTTGGAGAATTAGCGGTTGCGATGCCTGACGCAGGGTCTTATCAAACGTATGCGACAAAGCATATTTCCCCTGCAGCGGGTTATGTAGTGGGATGGATGTCGTGGTTAAACTGGTCTGCTACGATAGGCATTGAATTAATTGCGGTTAGTATTTTGATGAAACGTTGGTTTCCTGATGTACCGTCATGGATTTGGTGTGTAGTATTCGCGGTACTGCTCTTTGCTATTAATGCGTTATCTTCAAGAAGTTTTGCGGAAGTGGAATTTTGGTTTGCAAGTATTAAAGTAATTACAATTATTGCATTTATTATTTTGGGCGGGGCAGCAATGTTTGGTTTTCTAGATATGAAAGGAAATGAACCAGCGCCAATGTTCTCTAGCTTTACTGATTATGGTGGATTGTTTCCAAATGGATTATCAGCCATTTTAATTACAATGATTGCAGTTAATTTTTCTTTCCAAGGAACAGAATTAGTTGGTATTGCAGCAGGTGAGAGTGAAAATCCAGAGAAAACGATCCCGAAGGCAATTAACAATACAGTTTGGCGTATACTTGTTTTCTTTGTACTATCTATTTTTATTCTTGCTGGACTATTCCCTTGGCAGCAAGCAGGAGTAATAGAAAGTCCATTCGTAGTTGTATTTGATAAAATTGGTATTCCTTATGCAGCAGATATTATAAATTTCGTTATTATTACAGCAGTACTATCCGTTGCGAATTCAGGATTATATGCGACTTCGCGTATGCTATGGTCTATGTCTAATCAAGGAATGATTAGTCCAATTTTTGGCAAGTTATCTAAAAACGGTGTTCCTATTTATGCATTAATCGTAAGCACAATTGTAGGGTGTCTCTCACTACTATCAGGTATTTATGCGGAAGATACAGTTTATTTATGGCTGCTTTCTATCGCTGGGTTCGGAGCGATACTAGTTTGGGCATCTATTGCTTTATCAAATTTATTAGCTAGAAGGTCATACATGAAGCGGGGCGGGGATGTTAAGGACTTGAAATTTAAAACACCATTGTATCCATTTGTACCACTTCTTGCGTTAGTATTAAATTTAACAGTAATCGTTGGCATGGCCTTTATTCCAGAACAAAGAATGGCATTGTATTGTGGTATTCCATTTATGATTGTTTGTTTACTGTTTTATCGTGCTACAAGAAATAAGGGAAGTAATGTGGAGCATATTGAAAAGACAAATACAACGGAAGTAGAGAATTTATAATAGTAATTAATTAGGAGACTGTAAAATTGTAAACAGTCTCTTTTTTTGTGAAAATAAAGCTGGAAACATACTATGTATGCAAAGGGGAATTAGCGATGAATCCAGAAGTGTCGCAGTTGTTAAAACAAATAGATTCAAGGAAAGATGAATTACTAGAACTTACAAAAACTTTAATTCGTTTTGAAACACCAGCACCGCCAGCGAGAAATACAAATGAAGCACAAGAATTTGTTGCAGAGTTTTTAAGAAAACGAAATTTTAGTATTGATAAATGGGATGTATATCCGAATGATCCGAATGTTGTTGGGGTAAAAAAAGGGATAAAAAGTGACTCATATAAAAGTCTTATTATTAATGGACATATGGATGTAGCCGAAGTGTCAGCAGATGAGGCGTGGGAAACAAATCCATTTGATCCATTTATAAAAGATGGCTGGTTAGTTGGACGTGGCGCAGCAGATATGAAAGGTGGACTGGCTGGAGCGCTATTTGCCATTCAACTTTTACAAGAAGCTGGTATTGAATTACCTGGAGATTTAACTTTTCAATCGGTAATTGGAGAAGAAGTTGGAGAAGCAGGTACACTTCAATGCTGCAAAAGGGGTTACGATGCTGATTTTGCAGTAGTAGTGGATACGAGCGATTTACATATGCAAGGACAAGGCGGTGTCATTACTGGATGGATTACAGTGAAAAGTCCACAAACGTTTCATGATGCAACGCGCAGACAAATGATCCATGCTGGAGGACGTTTATTTGGAGCGAGTGCGATTGAAAAAATGATGAAAATTGTACAAAGCTTACAAGAATTAGAGCGCCACTGATAGCAATAGGTAAGACTTTGAGGTTATCTCCACCTTTTCCCCTGCTCTACACCGTGCGTGCAACTTTCATCGCACACGGCATGCCATCGTTTGCCTTCTATTTCATTTTCCTCAATCTACTTAGTTTAATTTAAATCCCTAATTTACTTGATTATTTCATTTCCAATTAACAATCTTAGTTTATTCAGCTTTATAAGTTGTTCCTCATTTAATTCAAGAAATTCAAGATACCTTTGGATAGTTTCTACATCTGTGGAATGGATTAGCCGGTGAACATCTCTAGTAATTAGCACTAAGTTGGAATAACTATCATCCTTCGTTTTACTCCATAATGTTTTATGATGGCAATCCATTTCCGTTAGAATCAATTCTTCCCCAGTTACTGCGCATTTTCCATTTTGGGCTATAAACAGCGATATTCGATTGTCATTGAATTCTATCGTTGTCCGTTCATTAATGATAGGGTGTTCCCTAATCCATTGAACTTGCCAGTTCGGAACCGACTTTTGTTCCCGATGTATTAGTTCTCGTCCTTCTTTGGTAAATTTATTAACACTATTTTTGGGCATTAATGCTGTTTTTGTTTTAATGAACCCAATAGGAATGAGGGGATATCCATTAATATATCTTGTCATCTTTGATTTTAAATAAGGTTTAATGCCTTTATCTTTGATTGGATAATTGGTTGTTTTTCGCAATGAAAATTGCTTTAATCGTTGACGTTCTATTTGTGTTAATTGGTATTGTATTGGCATCAAACTATTGACTACTTGCGTCGCAATTTGATAATAATTGTGAATGCCAATAACCATACTATTATAAATTCGAACGTTCTTGATTAATTCGTTTCCATTGGGAACTCTTTGCATGAGTTTGATTTGGTCTTTGAGTTGTTTCTTAATCCTCTTTCGTGCTTTTTCTGCTATATGTGATTGACAAACGTATTTTCTGCGGCCAAAACGGTCATATCCTTTTCGTTCCATTTTCAGTTCAAAGCCGAGAAACTCGCTACTTTTCTTTTTCAGATTTGTAATTTGAGATTTCTCCCCAGAAATAGGAAGGTTTAACCGTTCCTCTAGCCACATTTTGCTTGCCATGAAAATCTTTTCGGCATTTAATCGCGTTGTAGTAAAAATTTTAAAATCATCTGCGTAGCGGACAATGTACATTTCTTTTAATGTAGATGTTTTTCTAAGTTGTTGATAGCGATATTGACGATTATACCATCCTGTTTTCTTATTAAAATAGTCGTTAATCGTTCGACACTTTTTACTTTCCCATTGGTTTGCAATCCACCAATCAAATTCATTTAAAGTGATATTCGCCAATAGAGGGGAAAGTATTCCACCTTGCGGTGTCCCTTTTGTTGGATGTACGATTTCTCCATTTGGTAAAACAATAGGCGCTTTTAACATTTTACGTATAATCACAAGTAATTGTTTATCACGAATACCCATTGTCCAAATTTGTCGCATAAGCTTTGGATGTTTCACTTCATCAAAGAAACCTTTAATGTCTATGTCCACTACATATTGCATTTTATTATTGTTTATTCGCCCATTACATGCAGATATTGCATTTTCAGCTGATTTTGTCGGTCTAAACCCATAACTATATTTATAAAAATTAGCTTCACATATAGGTTCCAGTACTTGTAGAATACATTGTTGTGCAATTCTATCCCACATAGATGGAATACCTAATGGTCTAGTTTTTCCATTAGGTTTTGGAATTTCCACACGTTTTACTTTTCGAGGATTATACTGTTTAAATCTTTTCTTCACAATTCCAATAAACTCATGGGTTCCAAGCTCTTCAACGTCCTTTATCGTAACTTCATCGACTCCAGGCGTGGCACTTCCGTTATTCCGTTTAATATTTCGATAGGCGAGTAGAATGTTGTTGTCTGAAGTAATGATTGACATGAGGTTTTTAAATTTTTGTTTATCCTTACTTTTTGCATAAAGTTCATCGAAGATTTCAGTCATGCCATAATACTCAGCATGGCGTAACCTTGTATTTTTCATTCTAGGGATCTTCTTAAAGTTTTCGTTCAAGGTATATCACGCTCCAATCTTGGCTCGTGACCTTTTTAGTCATACGAGAATCCTTGAGATGATTGAGTTGAAATAGTTTAGGCGAAACGACTTGAGGCTATTGTTCCATTTCCATTACAGAAACTTCATCACTCCTGCCTCTACTCTCACTATCATAAAAGGAAGTTATAGATATATTCCTTTCCTCCCTACCACTTCATAGAGTGTGTACTCTCCATGTTGATAGCTTTCCACGTTCCCTTAACTCTATCTATTCTTAACTTAGGTGCTAGCTCTTGCCTGGCGTCCTCTCCATCGCCTGTAACGATGCATGGAGCTTTCGAAACCACCATACTTACTCGCCCACGGAACGCACTTGAAGTTTTCATCAAGTCTACTCATTTCTAAGTAGTTTCACTTACAGACATTTCGTTCGCTAGTTCGTCAGTGTTTTATCACATTCTCACCATATTAAGTTTTTCACGACTCCCGACCTATCAGTTGTACCAACCACCTCTGGTTAGCTTTCGGTTACTCATGAGTACTACGACAACTTTCAGCCGACTTCACCGAGCTTCACACCCTATTCTTATACACATTCGAATAACGCATGTCGGAGTATTAGAGTAGGCATTTCAAGGCGTTACCCTATCATTCTACCTATCGAGTTAAGAGTTCACGACTCCCTTACTTGCCATAAATGACGTTCAGACAGCGTGCGTAACCTTTTCAGTTAGGAACGTGTCGCACGGCAGTTATGAAAACATATGAAGGCTATCCATTTGGAACAACAACAATTAATCCAGCTGTTATTGAGGGAGGAAGGCATGCGGCGTTTATTGCGGATGAGTGCCGATTGTGGATAACAGTGCACTTCTATCCGAATGAAACACATGAACAAATAATAAACGAAATTGAAGAGTATATTGGAAAGGTGGCAGCTGCCGATCCATGGTTAAGTGAAAATCCGCCACAATTTAAGTGGGGCGGAGAATCAATGATTGTAGATCGTGGGGAAATTTTCCCTTCATTAGAAATAGATAGTGAACATAAAGCTGTAAAAAAACTTAGCTCAGTACACGAGTCTATTCTATCAAAAAATGCAATTTTAGATATGTCTGCAACGGTAACTGATGGCGGTTGGTTTAGTGAGTTTCACATTCCAGCGATTATATATGGACCAGGTACATTAGAAGAAGCACATTCTGTAAATGAGAAAGTTGAGATTGAACAGTTAATTGAATTTACAAAAGTGATAACAACATTTATATATGAATGGTGCCACACGAAAAAATAGATTTGTATAGTAAAATCGTACGAGTATGTATACTTGTACGATTTTTTAGTGAACTATTTCAGAGTTGAATATAAACAACTGAAATAGTTCTTTATTTTGCTATGTCTTTCGTTTCATTTCAATTAATTTCTCTTTCGCTAATTCAACGGCAATCGCATCATCTAAATAGCCAATTGGAAAGAGATAGTCGGGAATAATATCTGTCGATAATATGAAATAAAGTAATGCGCTCCCAAGAACTGCACGTTCTTCTTTTGAAATGGTTTCATTACAAAATTGTTGATACATATCTGTTAATTGTTCAATAAAAGGACCAGCACTATCAATTTGCTCTAATTTGCTTGCGAAACTGTCACGAATACGTTTTTCGCCTTCTGTTGTCTGGGCATAGCGTTCGTAATTTTCGAGTTCTTGTTTTACGCGAGTTGTAGTGTAATCGAAATCGAATAAGTTAGAGGATTGTAAAGTTTGCTGAATGGTATCAAGAGATGTGTACATATCCGTTTTTTCTTTATTAATGTGAGGAGAATCAGGGTACATTTCATCAAATAACAATTGGGGTGGAACTTGAAGACATTCTGCAAATTTTTGTAGATGTTTTTGTTTTGGCGGTTGTTTGCCATTAATAATTCTTGAGACTGTTGCAGGATCAATATTTGTAAGTATTCCTAGTTGGCGCATAGATAAGGCGCGTTCTTTTAAAAGTTTTTTTATTAATTTACCAAGCCGATCATTCGGGTTTTCATTAGCCATAGTGTAGGCACTCCTTTTTTAGTGTTGAAAAAATGTTGAGCATTTATTACAAGTATATGAAACAGACAGGCACAGTTGCTCAACATTTTCATAATATGCATTGAAAAGTGAGAAAAAGGGGTGACTATTTATGAGTACGGCAGGTTTATTTTCAATTTTTTTAATCGGAATCGCTTCTAATTTAGATAATGCAGGTGTTGGGATTGCGTATGGCATTCGTAAAATTCGTATTTCGTGGTTTAACAATTTTATCATCGCATTCTTTGGATTTTTATTTACTTTACTAGCTGGATTTTTTGGGAACTGGATTGCATTATTTATTTCAGAGTTTACAGCAAACCTGATTGGAGCAATCGTTTTAGGGATAATTGGGGTGTTTATTTTATGTCAGCCTTTCTTGGGTCAAAAAAATACTGTAGGTTCTAAAGATGATAATGTACTTATGGGAATTTTACGTGATCCAGAAAAAGCAGATTTTGATGGATCTAAAACAATTAGTTTTTCTGAAGCACTTGTTTTAGGAGTTGCATTATCTATTAATAATATTGCAGGTGGGTTTGATGCTGGGGTAACAAATTTAAATCTTTGGCTTACAGCGACTATTTCTGGGGTGTTTAGTTTTATTTGTATAAGTGGTTTTGCATATGTAGGGAAACGATATTTAGCAGCTTACTTAGGGAAATGGGCGACGGTTATTGCAGGAGTGTTATTAATACTTATTGGGATTGATCAGTTGTTGTGAAAATAGAAAAGCAATGTTCGAGCATTTCCTCGGAAATACTTGAATAAATTGCATATATCGACATCGGATATTTACTTCTTAATAAATAAAAAGCACCTACATACTACATAGGTGCTTTTTAGCGTATGTCTTCAATTAATTGCTCTGATTCTTCATGCATACTGTATTCACTTAACACTTGGATGCAAAGCCATTTTAATTCCTCGATAGTATGCTCAAGTTCTTCAGGAAGCACATGATGAATGTCTTCAAGTCCCATCCCGAAATGAATAAGTTCAAGTACTTGATCATCGATGTTCCGATCCATTAATAATTCAAGTACTTCTAAATTGAATATGTATCGGTGAGCTTCGTCGAGTGAAACAACTTTTAACTTCAAGCTTTCTACAATACTCAATATAAAAAGAAGGATTGTTTTTTCAAGAACAGGTTGTTTTCCCATTTGAAATATTAGTTTCATCTTTCACACCTCCACATATAGCGCTAGGTTGTACTATATTATTCAGGAGGGGGGAACAAATATGCATGATATAGAGAAACTTTCAGCACTGTTTTTGTAAGAGGATTGATAACTGACAAAAGTGAGGTTTTGGTGAAATAAAAAATCCTGCTAGTATAGCAGGATAACTCGCGATTAAAAAATACTCCAGCCTTCTTGAGCAGAAAGAAGTTCAAGAATTTTAAAACCAGCAATACTATTTCCGTTTGCATCTAAAGCTGGTCCGAAAATGCCGATTCCCATATCGCCTTTTACGCAGCCGAAAATACCACCCGCTACACCACTTTTTGCAGGGATACCAACGCGTATTGCAAATTCACCAGATTCGTTATACATACCACATGTGACCATAAATGTTTTGCAAATTTTTGTAATATGTTTAGGGATGATTTGTTTCTTTTTATATGGATCATATCCATCCATTGCAAAAATTAAGCCGATACGTGCTAAATCGATGCAGTTTACTTCAACTGCGCATTGACGAGTATATAAATCCATAAGTTCTTCAATATCACAATCGATAATACCGTTTTGTTTCATATAATAGCAAAGCGAACGATTTAGATAAGCTGTCTCTAATTCTGAATCGGCAACTTTAGAGGAATAATTAATAGTAGGGTTATCTGTTATTTCACGTACAAAATGAAGAATACGTTCCATTTTTTCCTCGTTATCTTTTCCTGCTAACATGCTTGTAATAGCTAATGCTCCTGCATTTATCATTGGATTAAGGGGTTTGGATGGACTTGTCGTTTCTAACTTAATAATAGAATTAAATGGGTCACCCGTTGGTTCCATTCCAACTTTAGAAAATACATATTCTTCACCACGGTCTAAAAGGGCAAGGGCAAGTGTAATTACTTTGGAAATACTTTGAAGAGTAAATAGTGTTTGTGAGTTGCCTGCATGGATATATTCTGTTTCTTTATGGAAAATGGCAATCCCTAAATCGTCTGGATTTGCATTTCCTAGTTCGGGGATATAAGTAGCAAGTTTTCCTTTTTTCGTATATGGTTTTACTTGTTCTAACAACTGTTGTAAGTTGTTTGTTTCAATGCACTGCATAGTACCAACGCTCCTATTTCGAATTAACTAAGTTTACTTTTCCCGATATGCTCGGAAATAAATAATAACATGAAAAAGTGGAATGATAAAACGAAAGTTATATGTTCTATAGTAGGTCGTTCTTTCAAGTCCTTTGTATTAAAAAAGGAGAATTTCCCTTTTATATAACAGTTTGGAAATAGGAGATTTATCCATAAAAAATTCGAAAATAAAAACTACACATCTATACAACTATATGTTATTATGGTTATGTAAATAGAAAGCGTTTTCTAAGGCGTACTTATAATGATAACGATTTCATAAATTTGATAGGGGGAATTAAAATGTTGCAGTTTTTACAACGTATTGGTAAAGCGTTAATGCTTCCAATCGCCGTACTACCAGCAGCAGGATTATTGCTTCGTTTAGGGCAACCAGATGTATTTGATATTCCTGTTATGGCACAGGCCGGTGCAGCAGTTTTTGATAATTTAGCACTCATTTTTGCAATTGGTATTGCAATCGGTCTTTCAGTTGATGGTAGTGGTGCAGCAGGTCTTGCAGGTGCAATTGGTTATCTAGTTATGAAAAACAGTATTGATGCACTTAGTAAGGGATATTCTACTGTAGAATTACAAGATAAATTAGGCAAAGTCCAAGATTTAATAGGTAATAGCGCTAATGTTGATCCATCTAAGCTTGCAGATACAATGACACAAGTATCTAAGGCAGCCGAATTATCGACTAAAGTGGATATGAAAGTTTTAGGTGGTATTATTGTTGGTGTTATAGCGGGACTTCTTTATAATAAATTCCATAAAATTAAACTTCCAGAATGGTTAGGGTTCTTTGCTGGAAAACGTTTCGTCCCAATTGTTACATCGGTTGTGATGTTAATATTAGGAATTCTATTCGCACAAATTTGGCCAGCAATTCAAAATGCTATCGATGCATTAGCTCATGGAATTGTTAATTTAGGGGCAGTTGGTTCAGGTCTATTTGGTTTATTAAACCGTCTATTAATTCCAATCGGTTTACATCATGTAATGAACACATATTTCTGGTTCGTACTTGGTGACTTTACAAATGCAGCAGGTAATGTTGTAAATGGTGATATTGCTCGCTTCCTTGCCGGAGATAAAACAGCGGGTATGTTTATGACTGGTTTCTTCCCAGTTATGATGTTCGGTTTACCAGCAGCATGTTTCGCAATGATTGCGGCTGCTAAACCAGAAAAACGTAAAATGGTTACAGGTATGTTAGGTGGTCTAGCATTAACTTCATTCTTAACTGGTATTACAGAACCAATTGAATTCTCATTCATGTTCTTATCACCAGTATTATATGGTATTCATGCTGTATTAACAGGTCTTTCTTTATTCATTACAACAACTCTTGGTATTCACGATGGTTTCACATTTAGTGCCGGTGCAATCGATTATTTCTTAAACTTCGGTATTGCAACAAAACCATTATTACTAGCGGGAGTCGGCTTAATTTACGCAGTAATTTATTTCGTTGTATTCTACTTCTTAATTAAGAAGTTCGATTTAAAAACTCCTGGTCGTGAAGACGAAGAGGAGGTAGCTGAAGGTGAAGAAGCTCCAGTTGCAGGTTCAATTGGTGAAACTTACGTAGCAGCTTTAGGCGGAAAAGAAAACTTAACAGTTATTGATAACTGTGCAACACGTCTACGCTTACAAGTAAAAGATGCTGGTCAAGTAAATGAAGCAGCATTAAAACGTGCTGGTGCAAAAGGTGTTATGAAATTAAGTAATACAAGTGTACAAGTTATCGTAGGTACAAATGTTGAATCTGTTGCCGATGATATGAAAAAACACGTATAAATAATGAGATAAGAGGATGTCTAAAAAGATTGATAACATCAATTTTTTACAGGATATCCTCTTTTTTTGTTAACAATTTAACGGGAATCTTACTTTTGTAAATTTTCTTTTTCTTTTTTGTACATATGGGTTGGTAATATGTGTAGTGCGTGATAAAGTAGGGATGATATAGAATGGATTATCCATAATCTACTAAAATAAATCTTTAGTAGAGGAATTAAATTATTGGTGAGTAAGGGGAAAAAAGCAATTATGGATCAGGAAAAAAATAATGCGAATGGGAAAGCAAATCGGCCGATTGTATACATAAAAAGGACAATCATTCTCGTCTTACTATTATCACTTGTATATTTCATGTATACAAAAATTGTTGCGCATAATAAGAAAGAAGAAACTTTAAAAGCGGCAGCAGAAATGAAGAAACAAGAAGAGCTAAAAAAGAAAGAAGAAAAAAAGAAACAAGACGTACAGAAGCAAAAACAAAAAGAGCAGGAAGAACAAGTGAAGCAAGCGCAAGCTGCGGAACAGCCTGCTGAAGGACCACCTCAAGAAATTAATGAAAACGCTCAATTGGACCAGTATTTACAAAACGCAGGATTTAGCGGGACAGCTGTTATTGTGAAGAACGGAAAAGTTCTTCTGAATAAAGGGTACGGTATGGCAAATAAAGAGCAGCAAGTACCGAATAATTCAGAGACGACTTTTTATATTGGCTCTATTTCAAAGGCGTTTGTAGCAACTGCTATTATGCAGTTGAAAGATCAAAATAAATTACAAGTAGAAGATACTGTTGCAAAGTATATTCCAAATTTCCCACAAGGTAATAGTATTCAGCTAAAACATCTATTAACACATACATCAGGGATTCCCGAATATGAGCAAGGAAAAGAAGATATTTCTCATGAAGAACTGATAAAGCGAATAGGAAATCAAAAGCGTATTGGTGGTCCAGGAGAGAAGTGGAAGTATTCCGATTCGAACTACTCTATACTTGCATACATTGCCGAGAAGGTAAGTGGACAGTCGCTTGAAGAATATATTAAACAACATATTTTTGCTACTGCTGGTATGAAACATTCTGGTTTTGGCACAGCGTTAGAACAAACAAGATTCCCATCAACGGGTTATAAAATAGTAAATAATAATATGACAACACCTAATATTCCGAGCATGTCACAACTATATGGTTGTGGTGATATATATACGAGTGCACATGATTTATATTTATTTAACGAAGCGTTATACTCTGGAAAGTTAATTTCAAAAGCGAGTTACGATCAGATGTTTACAGCCGTGAAAAAGGATTACGGATTTGGCTGGTACGTAGACCCAGGAAGCTATTCGAATCACGGTGTAATGCCAGGTTGGAATTGTTTAAATGGATTTAGTAAAAATGGTAGTGTGTATGTTGTTTTATTATCTAACATTCAAAATAACATTAAATCATTTGGTAAAGTGAATAATGATATTTATACGATGTTGCGAAATATTGAAGTGTAAATAACTATCCTTTTGGATAGTTATTTTTTTGCCCTGAAACAAATATTTCTTTTAGAAAATGTATGCCTTACCTATCACAAAAATATCTATTTTGTATACATTAAGATGTATGGATGTAAAATTTTATAATCTAAAAATAATAGGAGGAGAAGTGTATGTGTCTGTTCAGAAAATATTGGCATAAATTATCAAGATTGTTTAATAGACAATTAAGCTATTTTTTAGATGATAAATTATTGCCTGCTGTGGAACGACTTTTATTTTCGCAAAACTTTGCAAGGTTTATTCAAAGAAACTCTAAGCAAGCTACGGAAGAATTTATAAAATCAAGCCAATTTCAATCTATTATTTGCAACATTTTAAAAGAATGCAATACATCACCTTTTAAAGAAATTGCAAAGCAGTATTTAGGTAAAAACGTTGAAATTACGGTGACAGTTGGACAATTAACAGGCGTTATTGTAGCAGTCGGTGATGATTTCTTAACATTGCAAGAAGGTATAGGAACTGAAGTTTTATTACCATTTACAAGTATTATATCAATTAAAGAAGTGTAAGAAAGGAGAGCTATATATGTTATTTACTGATGAATTACGTAACCATGTTGGTGAATTAGTGCAAGTTGTGACAGCTGTAGAAATTGTTACAGGCATTCTTTTATCTGTGACAGATGGGGCGGTAAGTGTTCGTACTTCTCCTTCTTATGGACCACCGGAAGATGTAATTGTGCGTACTCCTATTATTGCTTATGTTCGCTTGGAAGGGTAAGCGTGATACAAGTATGAGAGTATCAGTTGTTATTCCAGCGCACAATGAAGCGAGTACTTTATCACAAGTTTTAGTAGAAGTGGAGAAGCTCAAGCCTTACGAAATTATTGTAGTAGATAATGGCTCGACAGATGGAACGAAAGACATAGCGTTACAACATCATTGTCACGTGATATATTATAAACATTCTCTTGGCAATGATGTTGGACGGGCTATTGGAGCTAGAGAAGCAAAAGGTGAAATTGTTTTGTTTTTAGATGGTGATATTGTTATTGATAGTAAAGAGTTACAACGTTTCGTGAAAGGAATTCGACAAGGGCATCAAATTGTTGTGAATAATTTAACATGGTCGGTTTATTTAAAGATGAGACCACATTATACGACAGTTGGAAAGTTCATGTTGAATCGTTATTTGAATAAAAAGGAGCTTGTTGTTGGATCTTTAATTGCAATTCCACATGCGATGAGCAGGGAAGTTATCGAGAAACTTGGGTGGTGGAATTTAGCAGATCCAGCACTATTTCAAGCGATAGCGATGTCTAGAGGAGTAGATATTGTTGATATGGATTCGGTCGATGTAATTCACACAAATAAGGTTCGTCCTGTGCATACAGGAACATCACCTGGTTCTCCTTATCCGAAAGCGACTAGCCGTATTATGGGTGATCATTTACGTGCTTTGCAATATGTAATCGAAACATATGGTAAACGCGGCGGTTTTTCGGAGGGAAACAGGGATAGGGAGTTTATAGGGAACTATAAACCAGTTGTATTAAAGAAGGAAAAAGCGAAATATAGTGCGATTATACCAGTGTCAGAAGAAAAAATGACGATAAGATCTGTTATACAAGAAGTGAAAAAAGCAGGGGTAGATGAAATTATTGTTGTCGCGAATGGAGCAGATTTTGAGACTGTTAAACAGGCAAAGCTAGAGAATGTTATTGTTGTTGAATTCGGGGAGGCGCTTGGACATAATGTAGCACGAGCGATAGGTGCCATGCATGCTACGGCAGATATTTGTTTATTCGTTGATGGTGATTTTGTTATTCCAGCAAAAAAACTCACTCCATTTTTGCAAGCTGTTGAAGATGGAAGTGACGTGGTTTTAAATGATTTACAATGCTTATTAGATATGTTTCATCCTGCAGATCCAATTAGTATGGGGAAATATTTTGTGAATTTAGTAGCGAAAAGACCGGATTTATGGAATAACTCATTAACGGCAGTACCACATGCTATGCATAAAAGGGTAATAGAGAAAATAGGATATGACTCGCTTGTTATTCCGCCATTAGCTCAAATGAAAGCTATTTTGGAGGTTTTTTCTATTACAGCAGTAGAATTTGTAGATGTTATAAAAACCAATCGGGTACGCCCGGAGCAACATGGATTTGTAAATGGACGTATTCCGGCATTTGACCGTATTTTCGGTGATCAACTTGAGGCGATTGCTTATCTATTACAATATACAGACGAACGTGGGAGTTTTACAGATGGAGATCGCGATAGAGACACTATTCAACAATTGAGAAAGGAAGAAAAGAATACAGATGAATACTAGTAGTAAAGTAGCTATTATTGGATTAGGGTATGTTGGTCTTCCTTTAGCAGTCCATTTTGCAGAAAGAGGACATACCGTACTTGGATTAGATAAAGATACTAGAAAAATAGAATCGATTATAAAAGGAGAAAGTTATATTCCAGATGTTTCTTCTAAAGTGTTGCAAAGTTTATTGACTAAAAATAAATTAATAGTAAATACACCAGATAAAGGTATTACTGATTTCCAAAGTAGTGATTATGTTATTGTTACTGTTCCAACTCCAATTAATGAACGAAGAGAACCAGATTTAAGTGCCCTCATTTCAGCTTCGCATTATATACAACAAAATCTCCAAAAAGGACAAACCTTCATTTTTGAAAGTTCCACATATCCAGGCACACTTGAGGAAGTTATTATTCCTATTATTTCTCAAGCTGGCCAAAAGGTAGGAGAAGATTTCTATATCGGATATTCCCCTGAGAGAATTGATCCAGCAAATAGTCAATATTCAGTTCAATCTATTCCAAAAGTTATTAGTGGACAAACAGAAAAGTGTAAACAAAAAGTACAGGATTTATATAGTACCATTTTTGACGTAGTTGTACCTGTTAGTTCGCCGAAAGTAGCAGAGATGTGTAAGTTATTTGAAAATATTCAGCGCTTAGTTAACATCTCTTTAGTAAATGAGTTAAACACATTATGTGAAAGTTTAGGGATTGATTTTTATGAGGCCATTGAAGCGGCATCTACAAAACCTTTTGGATTTACTCCGTATTGGCCAGGACCAGGGATAGGGGGGCACTGTATTCCCGTAGACCCCTTATATTTTCAATGGAGAATAAAAAAGAATGGGGCAATTAGTCAATTAATTGAGGCGGCACATGTAATTAATGAAGAAATGCCAGAGAAAATAGTCCGGAAAGTAAAGGGCATGGTGCAATCACCCGGACTAGTTTTAATTGTAGGAATCGCATATAAGAAAGATGTAAATGATTTGAGAGAATCACCGGCTTTGCCAATTATTCAATTACTAATAAAAGAAGGATACGAGATAAAATACCATGATTCATATATTTCTTCCGCGGAAATTGGAGATAAGGTGTATCAATCTGTTGCTTTGGATGAACAAACAGTTAAAGAGGCAGGTTGTATTTTAATTTTAACTGACCACTCTAATATCGATTGGAAGCTTTTTAAAGGAATGAACCGAGTAATAGATACACGGGGAATCGTAAAGAAGGTGAGTGTATGAGTAAGAAATGTTTAATTACAGGTGGGGCCGGATTTATTGGATCTCATTTAGCTGAAGAGTTGGTGAGAAGGGATTATGAAGTCACGATTGTGGATAACTTCTATAAAGGGAAAAATAAGTATCATAATGAGCTAATGAGAGAGATTCGGGTTATTCCAATAAGTGTTTTAGATAAAAACTCTATTTATGAATTAGTAAATCAACATGATGTAGTGTTTCATTTAGCAGCAATTTTAGGTGTTAAAACGACAATGGAAAAAAGTATAGAGCTCATTGAAACGAATTTTGACGGAACGAGAAACATTTTACAAGCAGCATTAAAAGGAAAGAAGAAAGTAGTTTTTGCATCTACTTCAGAAGTATATGGTAAAGGCAAACCGCCTTTCTCTGAAGAAGGAGATCGATTGTACGGGGCAACTTCTAAAATTCGTTGGAGTTATGCAGTTTGTAAAACGTTAGAAGAAACATTATGTTTAGGATACGCATTAGAAGGCTTACCTGTAACGATTGTTCGTTATTTTAATATTTATGGTCCAAGAGCGAAAGATGGTCCATATGCAGGAGTAATCCCGCGATTTATCCGTGCAGCTTTGCAAGGAGAAGACATTCTCGTATATGGAGATGGAAAGCAGACACGTTGCTTTACGTATGTGAGTGATGCGGTAGAAGCAACAATTCGGGCAATGGATGAGAAGGTAAATGGTGAGATTATTAATATAGGTTCTGAGAACGAACAGAGTATAAAAGAAGTAGCAGAAACAATAAAAAAACTAACGAAATCTTCTTCGAAAATTGTACAAGTTCCTTTTGAGGAAGTATATCCACATGGCTTTGAAGAAATTCCGAATAGAAGGCCGAACGTAACAAAGTTAAGAGAACTTGTTCAATTTCAAGCGACAGTAACGTGGGAACAAGGATTGAAAGAAACTATTAAATGGTTTCGTGAAGAAAACAATGGCTAAGTCGCTATCAGTTATTATTCCTGCAAGTAATGAAGTAGATACGATTTCAGGCGTTATTCAATCGGTAAAACCGTTAAATCCAGTAGAGATTATTGTCATAGCAAATGGTTGTAATGATGGTACAGAAGAGGTTGCTGATCAGCTAGGTTGTAAAGTAATCAGGTATACAGAACTATTAGGAAACGATGTTGGGCGTGCAGTTGGCGCAAAACATGCGATAGGTGATGTATTACTATTTATAGATGGGGACTTTGCTATTCCAACTTCCAAATTACAATTGTTTCTTAATCCAATTTTACATGATCAGACTGACATCGTTTTAAATAATTTGGACGCATTGTTTTTAAAGAAACAAAAACCCCATTCCGTTACAGTGTGGCGTCAAATATTAAATGCAATGTTAGAGCGTGAAGAATTAAAGATAGATTCTTTATTATCTGTACCTCATGCGTTGACGAAAGAAGTCGTCCAAAGTATTGGATATGAATGTTTAGTTAATCCTATTGTAGCTCATTTACGTATAGCACAAAGTAAATGGAGAATTAACCGTCATTGTGCTATTGATGTTATTACGCCGAATAAATTTCGACCGATTGAACATGCTGCATATGGCACGAACCTTTCTCAATCTGAAAGACGAATGATAGGTGATCATATAGAAGCAGTTGCAGAACGAATAGTAAGCAGTGATATACGCGGGGGATATTATGATGGAAATAGGAAAAGGGATAGCGTCTATCATACTTTAAATTTCGAAGATTTTTATCAAGGATGGGGCGTTACATCCAATTTGTATAGAGAAAAGCAACTATCGGTTGTTATTCCTGTACAAAATGAAGAGAAAACAATTGGAAAGGTTATAGAAGAGCTTCGTAAAATTGAACCTTTTGAAATCATCGTTGTCGTAAATGGTTCGTCAGATAAAACAGCAACGATTGCAAAAGACAAAGGCGCAACAACCATTGTATATAAAGAAGCCCTTGGAAACGATGTAGGGCGTTCACTTGGAACTTATTTTGCAAAAGGAGAAATTGTGTTATTTATAGATGGTGATTTTGTTATTCCAGCTAGTGAACTATATCCTTTTGCAAAAGCTATTGCAGATGGAAAGGACGTCGCATTAAATGATTTAAATCATTATTTAGATTTAAGAGTACCACTTCATCTTGTAACTGCATTTAAGTATGCACTAAATTTAGCTTGTGATAGAAAGGATTTAGGGGTAGGCTCACTTATTGCGGTACCTAATGCATTTAGCCACAAGTGTTTGAAAGCAATTGGATATAAATCTTTATTGTCACCTTGTGTAGCACAGGCGAAGGCTCTTCTTTCTGGATTTGAAATTGCATGTGTATGTCGTGTTGAGGTTGATAAGATGAACCGTATTCGTCCCAGTGAACATTTTGCAAAAATAGGTCATCCTCCAGCTGTACTTCGAATTATAGGTGATCATATAGAAGGACTAGAGCAAATAATTGCATCAACAGACAATCGTGGCGGATTCTATGATGGCAATAGAAAAAGAGATGTTTTATAGAAGTAACAAAAAAAGTGTACAACATGTGTACACTTTTTTGTTCTGTTATAAAAACTATAACAGATTAGGAGATAAGAGTATTACAGCTCTACAATGGGTATTGTTCTTATATTACAAAATAGGACTCGTATATAAGGATACCAAAAAAATACAATTAAGGAAAGGGTTAATTTTAAAGACTTTTAAATGAAGTTAACACTATATATATAGTAGTTTGCTCAACATTTCACAAACATGTCACAACTATTTCGTTCACTTTCGTAAAAAAGTAGTATTCTAAGTGTGTAAGCTGTTATATAAAAAATCTTAGTCCTGTACTAATCAAAAATGGAGGAGATTAGGATGACTCAAGTATTAGAAAATGTTAAAAACGCATGGGAAAACTTTAAAGGTGAAAAATGGAAAGCAGAGATTGATGTTCGCGATTTCATTTTAAATAATGTAAACGTTTTCGAAGGAGACGAATCTTTCTTAGCAGAAGCAACTGAAGCAACGAAACAACTTTGGGATCAAGTAATGGATTTAACAACAAAAGAACGTGAAAACGGTGGCGTTCTTGATATGGATACAAAAATTGTTTCTTCTATTACATCACATGACCCAGGATACTTAAATAAAGATATTGAAAAAGTAGTCGGTTTCCAAACTGATAAACCATTTAAACGTTCTTTACAACCATATGGTGGTATTCGTATGGCAGAACAAGCTTGTGAATCTTATGGATACGAAATGGACAAAGAACTTAGTCGTATTTTTAGAGATTGGAGAAAGACTCATAACCAAGGTGTATTTGATGCTTATACACCAGAAATGAGAAATGCACGTAAATCAGGTGTTATTACTGGTCTTCCAGATGCATACGGTCGTGGACGCATTATCGGTGACTATCGACGCGTAGCATTATATGGTATTGATCATTTAATTGAAGCGAAAAAAGCTGATTTGAATTTAACTGGTGGTGTAATGAGCGAAGATACAATGCGTTTACGCGAAGAGTTATCTGAGCAAATGCGTGCACTTCAAGAACTAAAACAAATGGCTGCTTCTCATGGTTTCGATATTTCTAAACCAGCAACAAATGCACAAGAAGCATTCCAGTGGTTATACTTCGCATATCTTGCAGCGATTAAAGAGCAAAACGGAGCTGCAATGAGTCTTGGACGTACTTCTACATTCTTAGATATTTACATTGAGAGAGATTTAGCAAATGGTACTTTAACAGAAGAAGAAGTACAAGAAATTGTAGATCACTTCATTATGAAATTACGTCTTGTGAAATTCGCAAGAACACCTGATTATAATGAATTATTCTCTGGTGACCCAACTTGGGTAACTGAATCTATCGGTGGTATGGCATTAGATGGTCGTCCATTAGTAACAAAGAACTCATTCCGTTTCTTGCATACATTAGATAATTTAGGACCAGCTCCAGAACCGAATTTAACAGTTCTTTGGTCTAAACAATTACCAGAGAACTTTAAAAACTACTGTGCGAAAATGTCCATCAAAACATCAGCAATTCAATATGAAAATGATGACATTATGCGTGCTGATTACGGCGATGATTACGGAATTGCTTGTTGTGTATCTGCAATGAGAATCGGTAAGCAAATGCAGTTCTTCGGAGCTCGTGCAAACTTAGCGAAAGCATTATTATATGCGATTAACGGTGGTAAAGATGAAAAATCAAAAGCACAAGTTGGTCCTGAGTACGCACCAATTACTTCTGAAGTACTAAATTACGAAGAAGTTATGCATAAGTTTGATATGACAATGGAATGGTTAGCGGGTCTATATTTAAACACATTAAATGTTATCCATTACATGCATGATAAATATAGCTATGAACGTATTGAAATGGCACTTCATGATACAAATGTTCTTCGTACAATGGCAACAGGTATCGCGGGTCTATCTGTAGTAGCAGACTCATTAAGTGCAATTAAATACGCACAAGTAAAACCAATCCGTGATGAAAATGGTATTGCAGTTGACTTCGAGATTGAAGGAGACTTCCCAAAATACGGTAACAATGATGATCGTGTAGATGAGATCGCTGTAAATCTCGTGAAAACATTTATGAATAAACTGCGTAAACATAAAACATATCGTAATTCCGTTCATACAATGTCAATTTTAACTATTACATCTAACGTTGTATACGGTAAGAAAACTGGTAACACTCCAGATGGACGCCGTACTGGAGAACCATTTGCACCAGGTGCAAATCCAATGCATGGACGTGATACAAAAGGTGCATTAGCTTCATTATTATCTGTAGCTAAATTACCATATGAAGATGCACAAGATGGTATTTCTAATACATTCTCTATTATTCCAAAAGCACTTGGTAAAGAAGATGATGTACAAGTACGTAACTTAGTATCTATGCTTGATGGCTATGCAGTAAAAGAAGGCCATCACTTAAATATTAACGTATTTAATCGTGAAACATTAATGGATGCAATGGAACATCCTGAGAAATATCCACAATTAACAATTCGCGTATCTGGTTACGCTGTAAACTTTATTAAATTAACTCGTGAACAACAAATTGATGTAATTAACCGTACAATGCATGAAAGCATGTAAATGAAAAAAGTGTCCCTTCGCTTTTAATACATAGCGAAGGGAGGCTGTTTCAATAAAGGAGGAAGTAACATGGTAAAAGGAAGAATACATTCTGTAGAGTCTTGTGGTACTGTTGATGGCCCAGGGATTCGTTATGTCATATTTACACAAGGGTGTTTATTACGTTGTCAATATTGTCATAATGCTGATACGTGGGAAATCGGTAAAGGTAAAGAAATAACAGTTGAAGAAGTGATGCAGGATGTGACATGTTACCTTCCATTTATTGAAGCCTCCGGAGGCGGTATAACAGTTAGCGGTGGAGAGCCATTATTACAGCTAGACTTTTTAATTGAGTTGTTTAAAAAGTGTAAAGAGGCTGGTATCCATACAACAATCGACTCTTCTGGTGGGTGTTATTCTGAGGAACCAGAATTCCAAAATAAGCTAGATATTTTAATGGATTATACAGATTTAGTTTTATTGGATTTGAAACATATCGATTCCAAAAAGCATCGTAAATTAACAGGGAAACCAAATGAACATATTTTACAATTTGCTCGTTATTTATCGGATAAGAATAAAGCGATTTGGGTACGACACGTATTAGTTCCTGGTGTTACGGATAATGAAGAGGATCTACAAAAACTATCTAGCTTTATTCAAAGTCTGTCTAATGTTCAAAAAGTTGAAGTGTTACCATATCATAAGCTTGGTGTATATAAATGGGAGGCGCTTGGACACAAGTACCCACTCGCAAATGTAGAACCACCTACTGAGAAAAATGTAGAACATGCTAAACATATTTTACAAGCGGTCTAATCCAAATATTGGATTAGGCTTTTTGCTTTCTTTACAATAAAATCTAGAGTATATATTGATAAAAGAGTATACTGAAAGTAGAATATCCATAATTTTGTACGGATTAAGTGGATAAATTTACATAATTGTAAAGGGAAATCAAAATAGTAAAAAGAATTAAGAAGTAAAAGAGTGAGTATCATGGAATAGAGAAGATTTGTAAGTTATTGCGAAAGCTCTTATAGGAAAGTATAATGTAAAGATATGAGCACAGATAGGATTAAGGGGTCAATCTTATATGCTTTGCATATCCACGACAGGTACATAGCTGAAAAGGGAATTATTAGAATCTGTTTATGTAATTTTTAAGGAAAATGTTTTTCCTATTGTCGTATATGCAATATGGAGAAACAAAAAGCTAGGAGTGGATTTGTTTGATAAAAAACCCCAAGGTTTTAATATTAACTGCACATTACGGTAATGGTCATGTGCAAGTAGCAAAAACATTAGAACAGACATTTCGCCAAAAAGGAATTGAAGATGTTATTGTATGCGACTTGTTTGGAGAATCACATCCATTTATAACTGACATTACAAAATATCTATATTTAAAAAGTTATACAATAGGAAAAGAATTATATCGTTTGTTTTATTACGGGGTAGAAAAAATTTATGATAAGAAAATAGCATCTTGGTATGCGAACTTTGGAAGAAAACGTTTGAAAACACTGTTACAGGTGGAGAAACCAGATATTGTAATTAATACATTTCCAATTATTGCTGTACCAGAATTGAAAAAACAAACGGGGATTTCAATTCCTGTCTATAACGTATTAACGGATTTTTGCGTGCACAAAATATGGATTCATCGAGAAGTAGATCGTTATTTTGTTGCAACGGATTACGTGAAAGAATTGATGGTTGATATCGGTGTACCTGCGGAACAAATTGTTGAAACAGGAATTCCAATTCGGAGTAGTTTTGAGTTAAAGGTAAATTCAGACATCATATATAATAAATATCAGTTATGTAAGAATAAAAAGATTTTACTAATTGTAGCAGGTGCTCATGGGGTATTAGGAAATGTAAAAGAACTATGCCAATCATTTATGTCAGTGCCTAATTTACAAGTAGTTGTCGTTTGTGGAAAAAATGAAGCTTTAAAACATGATTTATTAAGTTTACAGAAGCAAAATTCCGATGCATTAAAAGTGTTTGGGTATGTTGAAAATATTGATGAATTATTCCGAGTTACTTCTTGTATGATTACGAAGCCAGGCGGAATAACATTAAGTGAAGCAGCAGCGTTGCAAGTACCTGTCATTTTATATAAGCCTGTTCCAGGACAAGAAAATGAAAATGCGATGTACTTTGAAAAAAAAGGAGCAGCAGTTGTCATTCGCGATGATAGTGAGGTTTTCGCAAAAACAGAGGCATTATTACAAGATGATGTGAAGCTTCTTCAAATGAAAGAAGCAATGAAAAGCATCTATCTTCCAGAGCCAGCTGGTCATATTGTAGATGCAATTTTGGCAGAAAATCATGCAGAACCGCGTCATATACCTATTAAATCACCTGCTCTTGCACAATCTTTTACTTAATATGAAACCCTCTTTGTATATGTAAAGAGGGTTCTTTGTTATTTTCAAAGAAAATTTAGCTACTTATCCACAAAAGGATTGCGCTTTCATTAAACAGTAAAGTCGGAATATTAACAACTATATCCACATTGTCCACAATTTTTAGAAAAATATCCACAATTAAAACAGTCGATATATGCTTGAATATAGAAAGATATTAAATGTTTTTGAAAATTACTAACAATTGCATCAGTTTTGTGGATAAAGTTGTCCACAGCAAAAAGGCCCCTTATGCATAAGCATAAGGGGCCTTTTTGCTTACTTCTATCAGTCGAGAAAATTATGTAATGAAAATGAATAATTAGGGGGGAAACTTCTAATTATTCATTTTCACTTTAAATGCTTTTCGAGCGATATCCTGCTGCACGATCTGCTTTTTGAAATTCGCGTTGATAGAGAACTTCTTGTGTACTAGATAATGTGTTTTTTGCTTTATCACGTTTCTTTTTATCCATTACAAATCACCTCGTGTCTTAAAGTTACTATTTATCGTTTCCAAAGACATGAGGGGATATACGCATATGGAAAATGTTAATGATTGATTATCATTTCAGAAAATTTAGATTATGCTTCTTTTAATTGATGAGCATCTTGGAAGGTTGTATCTCGCATTGTAGCAAGTGTGTATTGATCTTTTGGAATTTCATATAAGTTATATACTTCTTCGTTTGCGTTAATTTCATCATATACGGCTTTTCTTGTTTCATTTGCTAGATTCACATATTGCAGTTTTTCTGCAGCTTTAATAGAACGAATATTTATTTTACGAATACGCATGAAAATTGTTTCAATATCTAATTCATAGAAAAGTTCACTAAAAAATGAATCTTTTGCCAATTTATTATAGCCTTTTCCATGATATGGTTTGCCAAGCCATGTCCCGAGAAATCCAGCTTTTTCTTGCACATCAAATAAAGTAATTGTTCCGATAGGGTTACCCCATTCATCTAAAATTGTGCGTGAAATTAATTCACCACGCTCTTCAGCTTCAATCGTTTGTTTCGTTAAGAATAAATATTCTTCATAAGAATAAGCCTTTTGACGCACAAAAGGGAAGACAGCTGGATCCACCATTAACTCGTATAGAACGTGGCTGTCGTGTAAGTCGCGTTTTTTCAACATACTAACTCCTCCTCACACGAGGGTAGCATGACGAAAAAACACCCCACCCTCGAAATTTTTATATCAATCTTTAAAAAATTTCGGGGTGGGAATCGAACCCACTAGAACCAGTTTCTAACGCTGGTGGCGCACCATTTGCCTTCCCCATTCATCAATTTGAAAATGATAATCACGACACAAATTGATTATGGTTTCATTCAGTTTATAATCGTATAATACTTTATCTAGTCAAAAAAATAAACTAGTTTTTTTTATTTTTTTTGTAAATTATTTTTCCATCAATCATAGTTAGTACAGGCTTGGCTAAATAATGGAAAGGATGATGAGTCCATAACACGAGATCGGCGTCTTTTCCAACCTCGATGCTTCCAATTCTATTCTCTAACCGCAAATTTCGCGCTGGGAATATGGTGATTCCTTCTAGTGCTGTTTTCTCGTCTAACCCTTCTCTTACTGCGACAGCAGCACAAATATTTAAATACTGAATTGGTGTATAAGGATGGTCTGTTGTTATAGAAACTTCCACACCATTTTTGGATAATATATGGTAAGTATCCCATGTCTTGTTTTTTAGTTCGATTTTAGAACGGCGTGTCAGAGTGGGACCAACTGAAACTTTCAAATTGTGTTTCGAAAGCTCTTCAACAAGAAAGTGTCCTTCTGTACAATGTTCAATACGTAGATCGAGGTTGAATTCCGTTGCAAAGCGTAGCGCAGAACTAATATCATCTGCTCGATGGGCGTGGATACGTACGGGTATTTCACGACGTAATGCTTTTAAAATAGGAAGCATTCGAAAATCAGCTTCGTGCCCGTAGTGTTGTGCTTCATAGAATGATTCCCGAAGTAACCCCATAATCCCCATACGTGTTATGGATTCTTTTGTTCCATTACTATGGACTTTTTTAGGGTTTTCTCCAAAGGCAATCTTTAAACCAGCAGGTTCTTGAATAATCATATGATCAATACAAGTTCCAGCTGTTTTTATTACACAAGTAGTACCCCCGATAATATTTTGACTGCCAGGCATAACGTGAACGGTTGTAATTCCATTTTGTACAGCGTCTTGAAAGGCGATATCGAGAGGATGGATTCCATCTAAAGAACGAATATGTGGTGTTGAAACTTCAGATGTTTCATTGGCATCATTTCCAGCCCAACCAGTACCTTCATCATAGAGACCAAGGTGAGTATGGACATCAATAAAGCCAGGTAAGAGATGGAGTGCTCGTGCATCTATAACGGTCATATCTTGAGTAGGTTGAATAAAAGGTTTGACCTCGGTAATTCGCTCTCCTGTAACGAGTACATCACCTTGAAACTTTGGAGATGTAATAGGGTATACAATGGCTTGTTTGAGCAATATTTTCATAGGTACCTCATTTCTGTTACTTTATAATGCTAATGGAAGTTAAGGGAAAGTAACTGAAAGGTTATTTGTATGGTAATGCTTCGGATCCTAGAAAATGAAAGTTTTAAAAGGGCCCATGTAAAATTGTGTTTTAGAAGTACTACATTGTATGCGAAAGTATATTTTGTAATGCATGGTCTATTGCCGGAAATGTGTATTGGTATCCATGTTTAATTGCTTTACTAGGTAATACATGTTGCCCTTCTAGTACAAGTATGCTCATCTCACCTAATAAGGCGTGAAGCATAAATGAAGGGACAGGCAGCCAATGTGGTTTTCTCGTTGCAGCAGCGATGGTCTTTCCAAATTCCTTCATTCTTATAGGTGTTGGTGCTGTCATATTAAGAGGACCATCAATTTCTTTTTTGTGTATGATGAAATCCATCATACGAACGACATCGTCTATATGAATCCATGATAACCATTGTTTCCCAGAACCAATGGTGCCGCCGATATAGAATTGATAGGGAAGTAACATTTTTGGCAAGGCTCCGCCATCTGCACCTAATACAACGCCAAATCTTGTGTAAATTGTTCTTATTCCGAGAGAACATGCTTTAGCTGCTTCTTGTTCCCATAAAAATACTGTTTCTGCTAAAAAGTCATTTCCGGGAGTTTCTTGTTGCTCAGTAAAAGACTCTATTTCAGATGTTCCGTAGTATCCAATAGCACTTGCATTAATAAATGTATGTGGTTTTTTATGGAGTGCCTGCAATTGTTTAATGAGTCCTTTTGTTGTTTGAATTCTACTGTTTAAAATGGTTTTCTTTTGTTTCTTTGTCCATCTACTATTAATAGACTCTCCGGCTAGATTAATAACTACATCAATAGAAGAGAGGGGGAAGGTTTGTAAATCTGGTGTCCATTGAACATACTGAAGGTTAGGGTCGGAAGTTTCAGTAGTTTTTTTTCGTGTGAGGATGTAAACAGTATATCCTTTTTGAACAAAAAAAGTAGAAAGATATTTACCGATAAAGCCTGTACCACCAGAAATTGCGATTTTCACAAGTATTTCCTCCTCATTATATATATTCTTGAAAAGAAAAAATGTTCCTCGACTATGTTAAAATAATAGAGAGGTGAGAGTATGGCTGTCATTACAAAAATAGAAGTACAAAAACGATCGAAAGAACGATTTAATATTTATATTGATAAAGGCCAAGGTGAAGAGTACGGGTTTAGTGTGGATCAAGTAATCTTAATGAAACATGGATTACAAAAAGGCTTAGAAATTGATGAAATAGAGTTAGGAAATATTTTGTACAATGAAGAGGTACAAAAAGCATATTTACAAGCAATCTCCTATTTATCCTATCAAATGAGAACAAAACAAGAAATAGAAGATTTTTTACGAAAGAAAGAAGTGGGACAGGCCATCATCTCTGAAGTCGTTTCGAAATTATTACATGACCGATATATTAATGATAAAGAGTACGCTGTTTTATATACGCGAACGCAAAGTAATGTGAATCGAAAAGGTCCAACTGTTATTAAAAGAGAGTTGTTAAATAAAGGTGTTCAAGATTTACTTATTATGCACAGTTTACAAGAATATCCGAAGGAAAAGCAAATTGAGAATGCCTTGTTTCTCATAGAAAAGAAGAAAAAATCTTATCAAAAGCATTCTTTTTTACAAATGAAGCTAAAGTTAGATGAGATGCTTGTTCGAAAAGGATATTCTAGAGAAGTAATTCAAATTTGTTTGGAAGAATTGAAAGACGAAAGAGATGACGAAAAGCAACAAGAAGCGTTACACTATCATGGAAATAAATATTATGAGAAATATAAGAAGCATGATGGATGGACATTTGAAAACAAGATGAAACAAGCGTTATATCGAAAAGGATTCTCTATTGATGAAATTGAGATATTTTTGCAAATGAAACGCGAAGAGGAATGAGGAGAATAAGATGAATATGCCAAAACGCTACAGTGAAATGACACCGCATGAGCTAAGGGAAGAAATTGGCGCTTTGAAGGAGCAAGCAGTAAAAGCTGAGCAGCTTGGGATTGTCAATGAATTTGATGTATTAATGAGAAAAATGGCAATGGCTCGTGCTTATATGACGGATATAAACAAGTTCCGTATTGGTGAAATATATGAATTAGTAGAAGAACCTGGTGTATTATTTAAAATTACGTATTTCAATGGGGTATTTGCTTGGGGATATAAGCAAAATGATAATGAAGAGATTGGCATACCAATTTCCTTATTGCAAGAAAAATAAAAACCAGAGAGCACATATCTCTCTGGTTTTCATCTTTGGTAGGCGTTAAAGGAGATAGGAGATTCTAAAATTGGCGTTTTTTACATTCATTTGCCAATATAATGAGAGACTGGGTTTGTTGCGTCTGTCCGTTAACTTGCGCTTTCGCATGTTTTGGACGAGTCCACGTATGGTTAAATAATTCAGAACGACTATCTAAGCGATCACGGTAGCTCATCTTTATCACCTCGTGTAGGAAGTTAATTTAATTTGTACTACTCTTCCTGCTGATTTGCAGCACGCATACGTTCTTGTGGGTGCGTGTTAATTGTGCCGTTAGGTCGCTTCGAAGCGAAGCGTGATTTCGCTTTCGGCTGACCGTCGATTTTGCTGTTGTTTTTTGACTCAGACCAAAATTCGGCTTGTTTACCCATTGCGAACGCCCTCCTCCTCATCAGTTGATACCTCTTTAAGAAGTATCACTTATAGAATGTGCAAAACAGAAGAAACTATCCTTTAGAAATGAAGGGATAAATAGGTAAAAGGAGATTAGAACATGAATGATATTTATGAAGCATTAACGAATGAATTATTAGACAAGAATGACAAGCTTTCTTACGGACAAGCTCGTGCATGGGTTGAATTACTTTGGGAAGATTTTCAAACAACTTATGCAAAATCAGGGCGTTATCAAGGTGAGGAAATGACTGAGCAAGTGGTACGATCATGGATTAATAATCATGGTGTACGCCTTCATGAAATGCGTACAAACAATCCGAAGTATAGTCATTTAATTAATCAAGAAGATCATTTGAAACATTAAAAAAAGCGACTTGAGTCGCTTTTTTTAATGTGGAAGTAATTCCAGTTTTTTTCGAAGTTTTTCTTCACTAAAAATCCATCCTGTATAGGAACTAATAATATTTAAATTATGGTCGAGCTGAACAATCGCGACAAATGGATAATAATCTTTACTTCGATACCGTAAATCAATGAATCGTACTTCGTAATAATGATCATGATCAAAAATATCCCAGCGATATACAGGAGAGAAAGATAGGAAGGCCGAGATGTTTTCATCTTGTTTAGCTGCTCGCATAATATCATTGTCTGGGAACGGTACCCGATCGAACTTGTCATATATCATGATGTTACCACGGTGCCATCTCGCAACGTAGTAATAATCAGCTGTAACGACTGCTAAATGATAATGATAAAATCGGTAAGAAGGAGAAATGATAATCTTTTCGACATTTTTGAAACGTTTGTGTACAACGCTTCTTATATTTCTGTGCATCATAATTCGTCCGATATAGTAAACAATCATTAATATATATGCTGCTAAGGCAGTGTATCCTTTATGAGAACCGACGAGCATGCAAGCAATTGCAAGTATATGGATAAAGAAAATTACGGTATCGAATGTATTAATCACGCCGAGTGCGACCCATTTTTTTGTGAAAGGCCGTAATGCTTGTGTACCATAGGCGTTGAAAATATCTACAAAGACGTGAAGGAAGACTGCAATAAATGACCAAAGTAGTAGATGAAGATATGGAGCGTCTGAAAAGAAGGCGAAAGAGATGCCACTTATAAGGAATGACCAAAGAATTACCGCGGGAATGGAATGAGTAACTCCGCGATGATTTCTTATATATTTAGCGTTATTACGCAATTTTAAAACTGTGTCAATGTCAGGAATGTTGGAACCAGCAATTGTAGCAAGCATAACAGCTTGTGGGCCAATATCACTTTGTGCTATGGCTGGGTCTAATGTTGCTAAGCTACCTAAAGTGATACCCATAACAAGGTGAGTGGCTGTGTCCATAGAAATCCACCTCCGTTTTTTATTAATGTAACTCTTTTTATTCGATACCTCAAGTCCTTTGCCTTCAATTTCCTATGTCATCTTACTTAAATTTTTTCCTAAAATCTTTATAATAGTACTTATATGCAAAAAAATGAGGGGGATCAAGTTTGATACTTGAAATACTAAAAAATTTTAATATAGAGCAGTTTCAAAATGATTTAATTGGTTGGTTTGAAGAGGAGCAGCGCGACTTACCATGGAGAAAAAATAAAGATCCATACCGCGTTTGGGTTTCGGAAATTATGTTACAGCAAACAAGAGTAGAAGCTGTAAAACCATATTACGCAAATTTTATGGGGAAGTTTCCTACACTTGAAGCGTTAGCAAACGCAGATGATGAAGAAGTATTAAAAGCATGGGAAGGTTTAGGATATTATTCTAGAGCGCGAAATTTACACGCGGCTGTAAAAGAGGTAAAAGAAGTATATGGCGGAATAGTACCGAGTGATGTAAAGAAAATTGAAAAGTTAAAAGGAGTAGGACCATATACAAAAGGTGCTATTTTAAGTATCGCATATGGTATACCAGAGCCAGCAGTTGACGGAAATGTTATGCGTGTATTATCTCGCATTTTATCAGTATGGGATGACATTGCAAAACCAAAGACTAGAAAAGTGTTTGAAGAGATTGTGCGTGAAATTATTTCGAAAGAAAATCCATCTTATTTTAATCAAGGTTTGATGGAGTTAGGTGCATTGATTTGCATTCCAAAAAATCCATCTTGCTTACTTTGTCCTGTACGTGAGCATTGCAGGGGATATGCTGAAGGTGTTCAAAAAGAACTACCAGTAAAAAGTAAAGCGAAAGCTCCTACAATGGTACCGCTTGTTGCAGGAGTACTTCAAACTGAAGATGGTCGTTACGTTATTAATAAACGTCCAAGTAGCGGATTATTAGCTAATATGTGGGAGTTTCCGAATATTGAACTTGGCGAAGGAATTCGAAGTCAGAAAGAACAGCTTATAGATTATATGAAGGAAAAGTTTGAGCTTTCGATTTCTATTGATGAGTACGCAATGAATGTACAACATACATTTACTCATCGTACTTGGGATATATTTGTATTTTACGGAAAAGTAACCGGTGATATTGTTGAAACAGATACATTGAAACTTGTATCGAAAGAAGCATTTGAGCAGTTACCTTTCTCTAAATCGCATCGTACGATTTATGAGAGTTGTGTTGAGAAAATTACAATGCAATAAACAAAAAAGTGTTCCCTAAATTGGGAACACTTTTTTAATCGTAAGAAATTTTTGTCCCATGAGTCCAACTGGCATCACCTTCTTGTAAGCCGCCCCTTGATTCGATCTCTATTACAATTTCTTTATAAATACTTTGCCCTTCCGCATTTAAATAGGGCAAAATCTGTTGTAATGAATGATGAAAATAAGCTAATTCATCTTCTTTCCATTCATTTTTTGAAAGCATCGTTAGTTCAGTCATATCGCGTCCTATATACATATTTCCACCTCCATTTCCTATAGTTTGAATGAGTAACAAAAGTTATATGCGGAAATTTTAAAAAAGAAAATTACGGATAGCTTCTAAATAAATTGGTTACATTATTGGTTGTGGAGGTGAGAAAGATGAGTAAAAAACAACAAGGTTATAACAAAGCAACTTCTGGTGCTAGCATTCAAAGTACAAATGCTAGTTATGGTACAGAGTTTTCAACTGAAACAGATGTACAAGCTGTAAAACAAGCAAACGCACAATCAGAAGCAAAGAAAGCACAAGCTTCTGGTGCACAAAGTGCAAACGCTAGTTATGGTACAGAATTTGCAACTGAAACAGACGTGCATTCTGTGAAAAAACAAAATGCTAAGTCAGCTGCAAAACAATCACAATCTTCTAGCTCAAATCAGTAATGAAAGAAAAACACTTCTCCAATTCGAGAGAAGTGTTTTCTTTGTGTGCGGGTCATTGTAATGAAAAGAAAGTGAACGACATAACTTCTAATAAGTCAACAAATGTTGTCAAAGGAGAAGGAAGTTAAAGATTAGAAATATGTAATTAGGAATAATAACTGATGAATAAGTCCAAAAGGGGGTAAGTAATGAACGATTTTGATAAGTTGGTAGGGGAGCAATTAGAAACGATGGATGAGTTGTTAAAGTTACAAGCACATCTAGAGAAGTATCAACAAATTGAAATGAATGAAAAAGATACGTGCGATAAAAAAGAACTGCATTTTATCCGTCAGGAAATATATAGAACAGAAGTAGCGTTGAAGATGTTACATGAGAAATTTGAAGAACAAACGAATAGTGTAATCCAATCTTTTGCAACTGAAAAAATGATTTCAAATTTAGGATAAGATATATTATTGCCTTCAGGTGAAAAGTCCTTCAAATAGAGAGGGGCTTTTTCTATTACATGTCCTCGTTTATAAATAATACAGTACAATCCTTGTTTTCTGAGAAGATTGGGTATTATTGTATTCAACGATAAACCTCCTGCATATTCAGTGTGGAAAATAGAGTCTTATCCCTTTAGTTTTAAAATTTTGACAAAAAAGTTATAATAGAAGAAAAGTGAATGCCGTTCAAAGGGCATTTGCAGTTGAAAGAAGGGAGCATATATGGGATTTCCCAAAGAAGGAGAAAAAGTACAAATACATAGTTATAAACATAATGGCTCCATTCATAGAATGTGGGAAGAAACAACAATTTTAAAAGGGACACAGAGTCTTGTGATCGGAGCGAATGATCGTACAGTAGTTACAGAATCGGATGGCCGAACATGGATTACGCGTGAACCAGCAATTTGTTATTTTCATGCCAACTATTGGTTTAATGTGATTGGGATGCTTAGGGAAGAGGGCGTATATTATTATTGTAATTTAAGCTCCCCTTTTGCGTATGATTCTGAAGCATTAAAGTATATTGATTATGATTTAGATATTAAAGTGTATCCAGATATGACATATACGCTTCTAGATGAAGATGAGTATGAAAAACATAGTCAAATTATGCAGTATCCACCTGTTATCGATACAATTTTAAAACGAAATGTAGCACATTTAACACAGTGGATTCATCAAAGAAAAGGTCCGTTCGCACCAGACTTCGTAGATATGTGGTATGAACGATATTTAATGTACAGAAATTAAAACAAACCTGCAGGGGGCTTCCCGGCAGGTTTGTCCTATTAGAGGGGGGATTATGTGCAGGGCATAAAAAGATATTTACAATTTGTTAAACCATATCGATGGCTTATCGCTATTACAATTATTATTGGACTAGTTAAGTTTGGTATCCCACTTATTATGCCGTGGTTATTAAAGTATATTATCGATGATGTAATTCAAGGCGGAGGTTCACTTCAAGATAAAACATCTCAATTAATAACAGCGATTGGAATTGCTTTTTTTATTTTTGCGGTATTAAGACCACCGATTGAATATTATCGTCAATATTTCGCGCAGCGTATCGCAAATACAATACTGTATGATTTGCGGAAGTATATTTTCGGTCACTTACAAAAGTTAAGTTTACGTTATTACTCCAATACAAAAACAGGAGAGATTATTTCGCGTGTCATCCATGATGTAGAACAAACGAAGGATTTTGTAATTACTGGTTTGATGAACGTCTGGTTAGATACTGCAACAATTGCTATTGCCATCATTGTTATGTTTTCTATGAATATAAAATTAACATTTGTTGCGTTATTGATTTTACCTATTTATGTAATTGCAGTGAAATATTTTTTCGGACGTCTTCGGAAATTGACGAAAGAGCGTTCACAAGCGTTAGCGACGATGCAAGGGTATTTGCATGAACGTATTCAAGGAATGCAAGTGACACGTAGCTTTGCGTTAGAAGAGTATGAGGGGAAGCAGTTTGAAGAAAGAAATAATGAATTTTTAACGAAAGCATTAACCCATACAAGTTGGACGGCGAGAACATTCTCGGCAGTAAATACGTTAACAGACTTAGGTCCGTTACTTGTGATTGGTTTTGCAGCATATGAAGTAATTCAAGGGCAGTTAACGCTAGGGACGATGGTAGCTTTTGTTGGATATATGGATAGTTTATATAGTCCGCTTCGCCGCCTTGTTAATTCATCTACAACATTAACACAATCTTTTGCATCGATGGACCGTGTGTTTGAACTGTTAGATGAAAAATACGATATTGTTAATGTGCCAAATGCGGTACAAACGAAAAAATTAAATGGAGAAATTGTATTTGATAATGTTTCTTTTCGTTATAATGCAGATGAAAAAGAGATATTACACAACTTGTCATTAACTATGCAGCCTGGAGAGAAAGTAGCGCTTGTAGGAGCGAGTGGGGGAGGAAAGTCATCTCTTGCTAGTTTGATCCCGCGTTTCTATGATGTTTCTGAGGGAGCGGTTTATGTAGATGGGATAGATGTAAGAAAGTATAATATGAGAAATTTACGTAGTAATATTGGAATTGTACTGCAAGATAATTTATTGTTTAGCGATACAATTGGAGCTAATATATTATATGGAAATCCGAAAGCTACAGAGCAAGAAGTGATTGCAGCTGCCAAAGCTGCGCAAATTCATGATTTTATTATAGACTTACCAGATGGTTATAATACTGTCGTTGGAGAACGTGGTGTAAAGCTATCGGGCGGGCAAAGACAACGTGTGGCAATTGCACGAGTGTTTCTAAAGAATCCTTCGGTACTTATATTGGATGAAGCAACTTCGGCATTGGATTTAGAAAATGAAAGGTATATTCAAGAGGCGCTTCAGACGTTAGCTGCTGACAGGACGACGATTATAATCGCACATCGATTAGCGACGATTACGCATGTTGATACGATTATTTACATTGAAGAAGGTGAGATTAAAGAGACTGGTTCTCATGAAGAGTTAATGCAAAAAAAAGGATTTTATTACAATTTATATCAACTTCAACATATAACAGAAACAGCTCCTTTAGCATAAAAGGAGCTGTTTTTTTATTCGTCTTCTTTTTTATCATCGATTTGGAGTTCTTTTTCTGGTTTATGGTATGTGTAGAAGCTATCTACAAGTAAATCTAAATGCTCTACTTCTTCACTATAGTTAATAATGGAAGAAATAAGAGGGAAGAGATGTAACCATGTTTTATATGCTTCTTCATCGTCCTTATTTTGATATTCCATAAAGATATCAATTAATTCTTGTTTACCTGTTTCAACTTCATCAAGCATCTCAACAGACTGTTGTTTTTTTGCTTTACCAATAAATTTTAATAAAACTTGTTCATGATAATGCGTTAATGAGTCAAGTTCGTTTTGGATAGATTCCTGAAACTCTTCTGGCATGTAACGCAGTTCGTTTTCAGTACGGTGTAATGATTTTAACGTACTTAAAGCACGGCTTGTTGTCGCTAACATTTGTCTGAATAAAACGAGCTTACGAATTTTTGCGAACTTTACTTTTTTCGTGTAGCTTCTTTCTTCTTTATACAGCAAATAGTAATGGTTTAATTTGATCATTTTTTCTTTCATACGATCAATATCAGTTTTTAGCGTTGTAAAATCAGAAGCTTGCCTGCTATTCATTCGAATCCATTTTACAATTTCTTCAGTATTATCAACGATACGATGATAAAGTTTTGTTTCATATTTCGGCGGCATAAATACTAAATTTACAAGTGAAGCCGCAATAATACCAATCATAATCGTCGCAAAGCGAAGTAAGGCAAAACTAAAGAAATCTTCGCCTTGATACTCCATAATGGCGATAACTGTTACTAAAGCAATTGATATTGTGTTTTCTAATCGTAATTGCAGTGTAAGAGCAATTACTAATATACATGTTAATCCAATAATAAAAGGATTATGTCCAAAAGCAGTAGCAAATGCGATAGCAAATATCGCACCGATTACATTTGCTTGAATTTGTTCAAGTGCGGTTAAATAAGAACGGTATACAGACGGTTGAACAGCAAAGATAGCTGAAATTCCCGCAAATACCGGACTCGGTAATTGAAGTAAAATACAAGCAAATAAAGCTAACGTGATGGCAATACCCGTTTTTAAAATGCGAGCACCAAGTTTCATACCCTTAATAAGATCCTTTCTCTTGTCATAATGAATGTACAACATGATACTATACATTCATTACAATATGTTAGCAAGTGATATTTTAGTGACGTTAAAAGAAATTAGTATTCATTTTATCGCGCTAATTGTGAACAGTAAGATTCCCGCCTCTAAATTCAGTAGCTGGATGCCGGTAAACGCTCAATTGCTGTAGGCTAATTAAAGTTTCACTTTATAATTTTTCCTAATTTCTTTTAAACATCAGTTTTTAGTAAAAAGACCTGCTGGATTTCAGCAGGTCTCAAATTGTTACTATAGATTACTATGAGAAGTGTACTTCGTCAATTTTTTCTTAATAATGAAAATTACTCATGTTACTCTGTTGAGATAGATGGATCTGCCTGTTCTTTTTTCGGGATAATTTCAAAAAACTGGTTCTGTATATCATCTAATAACGGGGTTAACAAAGCAACTTCCTCGTATTGCTCATGCTCGTTTAGTACACGAATATAGTCTAGCAATAATTCAGTTACATCTTTCAAACCATTTTTACTAATTGGTTGTAATGTAACATTTGCACCTTTTGCGATTCTTCTTTTTAAGGCCTGTTCTGTTAAGCCTAAGTTTGAATCATGACGTAAATAAACAACACCGCCAGTCATGCCGGCGCAAATCCATGGACCAGGGTCACCTAAAACAAGCGCTCGCCCATTTGTCATATATTCAAAAGCAAACCCTTTAATATTGGAGTATGCCCCTATATTTCCGTGCTCTTTTTCACGGAGTGGTTTTGTTATTCTACCTCCAATTATCATGTCTGCCCCAGAAAGGCGAATGCCAGCGCGAGCATCAGCGTTCCCTTGCACGTATAGTGCCCCTTTTTGTGCACCATATCCAAATCCTTTTCCGACAGAACCGTTATAATATACTCCATCTTCTCCTTTTGCTTTCGTTATATAAATACCACCACCAAAGGAAGTTTTACCAATGCCATCTTGTGCGCCGCCATTTACGTGTATAAATAAATTTTCACTATTGTAAGCACCTAACCCATTTCCGGGAATAGAACCATTCGTATACTTTAATGTAAGTGGTTCAAGTTGAGTAGCTTCATATAGTTTACTGCGAACGCGATAACATGATTCTAGACCACCCATAACGCGTTGCTCTACACCG
This sequence comes from Bacillus sp. C-3-6, assembly GCF_054509685.1. NCBI lineage: Bacteria > Bacillati > Bacillota > Bacilli > Caryophanales > Bacillaceae > Bacillus > Bacillus sp. C-3-6. Next base: position 535,605 of record NZ_CM137247.1, read on the forward strand.
ACGCCTACTAATTCTTTTGAGTCAGCGGAATGAACGGTTTTAAATTGTTTTTCCGGCACGTCTTCTGTTGTTGTAACAGATGGATGTTCTATTATTTGTAGTAAATTACATAAGTTTAATAAATTTTCGCCTCGAACTTGCTCTAATAAATCAGAACGCCCAACAATTGCTTGTAAATTTGTATATCCAAGCTGTCCTGTTAATCGTTGTAGTTCTACACCGAAAGAGGTGAATAAATTTAACAGGCCGGCAACTGCGCTTTCTAATTCGCGCGGAACGAAGCGGCGTAATCCGTGTTCTTTTGCTTGTGCTTCAGACTCGATTTGTGTCGCAATTCCAACATGGCAAGTATCTAGATGGCACCCACGGCAAGTAGTACAGCCGATTGCAATCATTGATAGTGTGCCAAATCCAATACGGTTTGCTCCGAGGAGCATGATTTTCAAGGCATCATTTACACTTCGAATACCACCATCTGCCCAAATCTCTACTTTATGTCTCATACTTGCTTCTAATAAAGCGTTGTGAGCGGCTTTAACACCAATTTCTACAGGAAGACCTACATGCTGCAATGCGTGAATACGTGCAGCACCTGTTCCGCCATCGAATCCGCTAATGTTAATAAAATCAGCACCAGCTTTGGCTATACCGACAGCAATTGTTCCGATATTAGGAACGACAGGGACTTTCACGGCTACTTTGGCAAGTTGATTAGCTGTTTTAATTTCTGTAATCATTTGAGCTAAATCTTCAATTGAATAAATATCATGGTTATTAGAAGGTGAAATTAAATCTGAGCCGATTGTCGCATTACGTGCTTCAGCTATTTTGGCTGTCACTTTTGAACCAGGTAAATGTCCACCTTCCCCAGGCTTTGCGCCTTGACCGATCTTGATTTCAATTAAGTTTGATGAGTTTAGTAGTTCGGCATTTACTCCAAATCGTCCAGATGCCACTTGTTGTCCACGTGTATGTGGGTATTTCCCAATCATATCTTTAATTTCGCCGCCTTCACCGTTCAAGCTAATCATATTTAGCTGATCGGCCGCTTCTGCATATGCGCGAAAGGCGATTTCGTTTTGAGAACCAAATGACATAGAACTAATAATAAATGGTAAATTATGATTTTCAATGCCGATAGATACTTCTTCAGTTGGAACGACATGTTTTGTTTGTTTCGTTTGAACAAGATGTCTGATTGCGATTGGATTATTCTCTTCTAGTTCACTTAACTTGTCACGGTAATCATCATAAGAATTTCCTTTTGCAACATCGCCAATTGCTTTCCAAATTCGCGGGAATATATGAAATGATTTTCGCATTCTAATTTTAGGATTGTTATAATCCTCTGCTCGTATTTTTGCATCTTCAGTAAGTGATTTAAGTGAAAAAGCTAAATCATTTGAACCGAAGAAATTTGTAATTTGTAATATATTTGCAATTTCCTCATGTAACCCAATAGATGAATAGAGACGTCCGTAACCACGTAACTCATGAATTCCAATTGTTGAAATGACTTTTTCTAGTCCTTTATTAAGTGCATTATACAGATTCGTAATTGGTATTTTTGTTCCATCATTTACAGTCGCGAATAATAAATATGGATTAATACTATCTGCTCCTAATCCATATAGCGTTACAATGTCATGTAAGGAGCGAAGGGCACCAGAACGTATAACGAGAGAACAATTGCGGCGTAATTTATTTTCACTTAATGCTTGATGTACTTTAGCGGTAACTAAATGTGGATCAATCCACAAGCGTTCATTTAGATGGGCTTTTGCGTCATCTAATACTAGTAGAGAAGCACCATTGTTAACAGCAGCTATCGCTTCAGAACTAATGCGGCTTAATGCACATTGCAGAGTTTCTGACGAGCTGAATGTAGCAGAGATTGTGGCGATAGAGTTATGAGTCATAAATAGCTCTATGAGTTGTTCATACGTAATTGTGTGTAATTCCTCTGCAATAGGTTGTGCCACGCTGCCTTCTAAAATAATTGGTGAAAGCATTTCAACTACAAATGGCTGTTTTGCGCCGCTTAATAAACTTGGACGCTCTCCAAGTACAGTACGTGTAGAGAAGTGTTCAATTTCACGGTCGCGGTCAATTGCTGGGTTTGTAACAACAGCTACACTTTCTTTAATAAAGTCAGCGATATTTCGTCTATCAGTATCGAGTGCGGCAAGTGGTGAGTCATGCCCAAGTGAGCGTATTGGCTCAACGCCTTTTGTTGCCATCTGTTCAAGGAGCTGAATATGTTCTCGGTCCCATCCGAAAGCGACGTATTGTTTCGTTTCAACTTGAACAGAATCACATAGCCCTTGGATTTTTTTCGTTTCAGGGATAGATAAATTTAAATGGTAATTGGTAGTATTAATTCGCTTTTTAAAACGGTTATATACTTGGATTTGATATTTGTCATATTCATAAAGAACAAGTTCATCTTGTTCATTCCATTTTAATCCTACTTTTTCTCCAGGAGCGAGTGGTTTTGGTTCTGCTACATATTTAGTTGGTGATACAACTCCAGGTTCAGAAGAGAAAATATAAGAGCTCTCTGTCTCTACTTTCCATACTGGGCGTAATCCAAGGGAATCAACACTGAAAACAGCTTCATCTTTAAAACGGGAAATGATGCCAGCTGGTCCTTGTGCAAAATGTCCCCATGCTTCACGTATATACGTATATAAATCTTGTAAAGGTGTTTCATAAAGTTTAATTTCATTAATAATTGGTGGGAATAGAATTTCCATTGCTTCAAATAAGCTGTAGTCGTATTGAACAAGTAGGGTTTCTAAGGTGCGGTTTAAATCTTGCGAGTCACTGCCTCCAGCAGTAAGTGGTACATCAATCATTTCAGCCTGATCGCGTAATTTTGCAATTGTGTTAATTTCACCATTATGTCCGAGAATGCTAAATGGTTGTACACGAAAAAAATTAGATAATGTATTAGTAGAGTAGCGGTTATGTCCTAATGTCATAGTTGAAGCGATAAGTGGATGTTGTAAATCATTATAGTAGGCAACAAGCGTATCACCAGCACCTAGAACTTTATATACAACATGATCACGACTTAATGAAGCAACATGAATTGCTTCGTTTTCCTCTATTTTTATTGTGACAGAAAATAATGTTTGCTCAATATTTGTAATTTCGTTTTCTGCGATAAGGGCAACTTGCCAAAATAAAGGTTCTTCTTGTTTGCCAAGTGGACCGAGTGCATCCGAGTTTGTTACATCATCACTTTCGAAAATGATTGTAAAGTTTTTGTTGTTTAATTGGGTACGAATATAATCTTTTAAGATAGTAATGTTTTCTTTTTTATTTAGAAAAAAATGTCCAACGATAAAGTGGGGATGATCCACAATCGTTGGATTATATCCGCTACTTTTTAGTTTTTCATTCCAAAGCGCTTTTGGTATATCAATGTGAATGCCGATGCCATCGCCCTCGCCATTAATGAAACCAGCTCTATGATTCATTTTGACGAGTGATTGAATGCAAAGGTCAATGTTTTCTTTTGTAGCAATTTTTCGTTTCTCCATAACGGAAACGATTCCACACGCATCGTGTTCTGCATTTCTATAATCTCGAAATAAAGACGGTGTCCATGTATTTTTTGTATTGAGCATCCGTCAATCCCCCCTCTTGTAAAAGTTAGAATAATCTTACTATTTAAGGTGCAAATCACCTTGTACACAGAGATAGTAATGCTGTAAAAGAATATAAAACAGATAATTATGAATAATTATACTATTAATACGGGATTTATGAAATAGAAAAAAGGAAAAAAGAAAGGTGAGCTTTCTTTTTTCCTTTTAATGACGGGATTATTTATTGTCTGCTAGGGCAGCAAATGCTCTGCCGACAGCTTCGATTGTATATTCAATATCTTCTTTTGTATGTTCTGTCGTTAAGAACCATGCCTCGTATTTAGAAGGTGCTAAGTTAACTCCTTCTTGAAGCATAAGCTTGAAGAATTTACCGAACATTTCACCGTCTGTATCTTGTGCGGCATCGTAATCTTCAATTGTATTTGTTGTGAAGTATACAGTTAAAGCTCCTTTTAGACGGTTTAATGTAATGTCGATATTATGTTTCGTTGCTTGCTCTAAAATTCCTTTTTCAAGCATTGCACCAAGTTCATCTAATTTCTCATAAAGTCCTTCTTGTTGAAGCACTTCTAGACAAGCGATACCTGATGCCATAGAAGCAGGGTTTCCTGCCATTGTACCAGCTTGGTATGCAGGTCCAAGCGGAGCAACTTGTTCCATAATTTCTTTCTTACCACCGTAAGCACCGATCGGTAAACCGCCGCCAATAACTTTACCAAGCGCTGTTAAGTCAGGTGTCACACCAAGTAAGTCTTGAGCACCACCGTACATAAAGCGGAAAGCAGTAATAACTTCATCGTAAATTACTAGTGCGCCAGCTTCGTGAACAAGTTCATTCACTTTTTCAAGGAATCCTGGTTTAGGCTCTACAATACCGAAGTTTCCAACAATCGGTTCTACAAGGATAGCTGCTACTTCATGACCCCATTTATCTAACGCCTCTTTTAAAGTTTCTACATTATTAAATGGAACGGTAATAACTTCTTGTGCGATACTTTGTGGTACACCAGCTGAGTCAGGAGTTCCTAAAGTAGAAGGGCCAGATCCAGCTGCCACAAGTACTAAATCAGAATGACCGTGGTAACAACCAGCAAATTTCATGATTTTTGTGCGACCTGTATAAGCACGAGCAACACGAATCGTTGTCATCACTGCTTCTGTACCAGAGTTTACGAAACGGACTTTATCTAATGCAGGCATTGCTTCTTTTAACATTTTTGCGAATTTTACCTCTAGCGCTGTTGGTGTTCCATAAAGTACCCCATTTTCAGCAGCTGTTGTAATTGCTTTTGTTATATGCGGATGAGCATGTCCAGTAATAATAGGACCGTATGCTGCTAAATAATCGATATATTTATTTCCGTCTACATCCCAGAAATAAGCGCCTTTCCCGCGTTCCATAGCAACAGGAGCGCCGCCGCCAACTGCTTTAAAAGAACGAGAAGGACTGTTAACACCGCCAACGATATGCTCTAAAGCTTCTTTATGTAATGCTTCTGACTTTGTGAATTTCACTACAATTCATCTCCTTACAAAAATCTATGTATTATTCTAACATGTTTTTCGAAAAGACGTATTGTTTGTGATAGCGAAGGCAGTTGGGTAAACTATTCGTTGTGACATTTAGGAGGGGGGTCCGATTATGAAATCGGTAATTGAGGTACAAGGGTTACGTAAAGAGTTTACAGCCTATTCAAGTCGTCCGGGCTTAAAGGGTGCATTTCGCGATTTATTAAATCGTAATTATAAAATAGTACCAGCAGTAAATGATGTATCTTTTACTGTAAAGCAAGGTGAAATGGTTGGTTATATCGGTGAGAACGGTGCTGGTAAATCAACAACAATTAAAATGCTTACGGGAATTTTGACTCCGACATCAGGGCAAATCACAGTAAATGGAATGAATCCACATAAACAAAGAGAAGAATTTGTAAGAACAATTGGTGTTGTCTTTGGACAGCGCTCACAACTTTGGTGGGATATTGCAGTCCAAGAATCGTTTCGTTTATTAAAGAAAGTGTATGGTGTATCAGACGCTCAGTATAAGGAGCATATGGAGCACGTAATTGAAACGTTAGATATAGGGCCTTTATTAGATAAACCAGTTCGAAAATTATCTCTTGGTCAAAGAATGCGTTGTGAATTAGCAGCAGCCTTAATTCATAATCCACCGTTATTATTTTTAGATGAGCCAACAATTGGGTTAGATGTACTTGTGAAATTGAAAATACGTGAATTTTTAAAAGAAATGAACGAACGTTATAAAACAACAATTTTATTAACTACTCATGATATTACGGATATTGAAGCTTTATGTGAGCGTGTTATCATGCTGGATGAAGGAAATATTATGTATGACGGTTCTTTAAATAATCTTCGTACGCAGTGGGGAGCAGAGAAGGAAATACACTTTCAGTTTGTTGCACCAGTTTCCTATCAGGCTTTATCAATGGTTATGCCAGATAATCATGTCGTTTGGTCGAAAGCGAAAGAGGAAAACGCATGGGTTGCAAAAATTCCGAATGAAGAAGTTATTATTTCAATGCTTATTTCTAAAGTAGTACAAGCATTTCAAATTAAAGATTTAAAAATTAACGAAGTGTCTACAGAGGAAATTATTCGTAACATTTATGAAGAAGGTATTACGCATGGGTAAGTATATTGAAATGATTCGAATTCGCTTTTTAATGATGCTTGCGTATCGCACAAACTATTATAGCGGGATTTTAATTTATACAATTAATATCGGCGCATATTATTTTTTGTGGCAAGCAATTTATAGCGGAAAAGAGAATATTGAAAGTTTATCTATTTCGCAAATGACTACGTATATCGCAATCGCGTGGATGGCACGTGCGTTTTATTTTAATAATATAGATAGAGAAATTGCGATGGAAATTCAAGAAGGCCGTGTGGCTGTAGAATTAATTCGTCCTTACAACTATTTAGGTATGAAAGTTATGCAAGGTCTTGGTGAGGGGATATTCCGTTTTGCATTCTTTTCCATCCCGGGCATGGTGATCGTTACGCTATTATTTTCATTGCAAATTACAACGAATTTTCAAACGTGGTTATATTTCTTCTTATCTTTAATATTTAGTTTTATTATTAATACACAAATTAATTTAATGACGGGAATGCTTACGTTTTTCCTATTTAATAATAGTGGAATTATGTATGCAAAACGCGTTGTTATTGATTTATTTTCAGGTCTATTATTACCAATTAGTTTTTATCCGTTATGGGCCCAAAAAGCAATGATGTTTTTACCGTTTCAGGCTATTAGTTATATTCCAAGTATGATTTTTTCTGAAGGTATACAGGGGAGTAAGTTGTATGAGGCTTTAGTATTTCAAGTGATTTGGGCAATTGTACTTATTATTCCAATTGTACTCATGTGGAGAACGGCGAGAAAACGTCTAATTGTACAAGGGGGATGATGAGATGCTATATATAAACTTATTTTTACAATATGCAAGTCAATATATAAAAACGAAATTGGAGTATCGAGGCGATTTTATCGTTGGTTTACTTTCTGATTTATCGCTTCAAGCAGTTAATTTAATATTTATTCTCGTTGTATTTGGGCATACACAAGCATTGAAGGGATGGAGTCGAGAAGAGGTAATCTTTATTTATGGTTTCTTTTTAGTACCATTTGCCATCTTTTCAGCTTTCTTTAATATATGGGATTTTAATGATCGATACATTATTAAAGGGGAGATGGATCGTGTATTAACGCGACCGATCCATAGCCTATTTCAAATTATATTAGAAAGAATGGAACTTGAATCTTTAATTGGAGCCATTACAGGGATTGTTGTAATGGGATATGCAGCTGTGGAGTTACAATTATCTTTTTACTGGTATGATTTCTTCTTATTTATATTGATGGTAGGAGGAGGAGCACTTGTATATGGAGGGATATTTGTTACGCTTGCGAGCCTTGGTTTTTGGTCGGATGCGAAAAGTTCAATTATGCCCCTTATGTATAACATAGGTAATTACGGGCGCTATCCTGTTAATATTTATAATCGTGTAATTCGTTTCATTTTAACGTTTGTTTTACCGTTCGCGTTTGTTGGAGTATATCCAGCAGCGTACTTTTTAAGAAAAACAGAATGGAATAGTTATGCATTCGCGACGCCACTTGTTGGTGTTATCTGTTTTACGATTGCAATCAACCTCTGGAACCAAGGGGTAAAAAGATACCGTGGCGCGGGTAATTAATTATAGAAGCTTGTTCGTTTCTAAGGGATAAATCAGTCCTCCACCTCATACATATAAAATGAGGTGGAGGACATGTTATGGGGATTTATTCTATTAATTGCAGCAATCGCTATTTTGAAAAGTGTCCAATTATTATGGAGTTCTTATTCAGATTCAACGCGTTTTTTTTCGCTGTATAATTTGGCCACATTATTTTTGATCTATACAACAGTACTGATCGCGTTTGGATTAAGTTACGTTGTATTAGAGGAAATGGGTTTCGCAGTTTTGAAAGAGGACGGAGAAAGTTTGAACGTTCATTCTTTTCAACTCGTTGAAGTTTGTTTATATTTTAGCGCAGTTACTTTATTGTCTGTTGGATATGGTGACATATCTCCGATTGGAATTGGGCGATGGATTGCAATTGCAGAAGCGCTAATTGGATATACACTCCCTTTTGCTTTTGTGATGAGGTCTGTAATACACAATGAAAAATAAGGAAGCATTTGTTATAGTAAAGGAAAAGAGTAGGAGTGATAACAATGATTACAGTAGGAGAAATGGCACCAGAATTCACATTAGAGGGAAGTAACGGAGAAGAAGTTAGCCTAGCTGATTTTCGCGGTAAAAATGTAGTTCTCTATTTTTACCCGAAAGATATGACGCCAGGATGTACAACTGAAGCATGTGATTTTCGTGATGCGTATGGAGTATTTCAAGAGAAGGATACGGTTATTCTTGGAGTAAGTCCTGATTCAGCGAATAGACATTTGAAATTCATTGAGAAACATGAATTACCATTTACACTTTTAGTAGATGAAGATCATAAAGTAGCAGAGTTATACGATGTTTGGAAGTTAAAAAAGAACTTTGGGAAAGAGTATATGGGAATCGAGCGTTCTACATTCCTTATTAATAAAGACGGTGAACTTGTAAAAGAGTGGCGTAAAGTGAAAGTGAAAGGACATATTGAGGATGTTCTTTCTTATATAAAATAAATCTACGTTGGAGATAAAATATGCAGAAACAAGGCAAGTGTCTATACATATTTTACTGCCTTACATAAAGTGGAAGTGTAGGGCATACCTCCTCAGATGATAGTATTCCAAGTGCGATTATGTCGCACTTTTTTCTATGTAATATATGAAGAAAAAGGGAAAGATACATAAAAACAAGTCCTGAATATAAAAATAAACCACATACTTATAGTAGAAATATTGACGATTTATAAGAAAAGGAGTACACTCTTTATAAGAATTATAAAATAATAATCCGTATAGAATCGGGGTGCATGACGGTGGTCAAAGAAGAATTAAAAGAAGCGCTAGAAATGCTGAAAAATACGGGTGTACGCATTACTCCACAGCGTCATGCTATTTTAGAGTACCTTGTGGAATCAATGACGCACCCAACAGCGGATGATATTTATAAAGCATTAGAAGGTAAGTTTCCAAATATGAGTGTTGCAACTGTCTATAATAACTTACGTGTGTTTAAAGAGGTTGGACTTGTAAAGGAATTAACTTATGGAGACGCTTCAAGTAGATTTGATTATGTTACAAGTCAACAT
>NZ_CM137247.1:550000-760000 GCF_054509685.1 Bacillus sp. C-3-6
AAGGTGTGCGAGAGAACTCTGGTTAAGGAACTCGGCAAAATGACCCCGTAACTTCGGGAGAAGGGGTGCTTTCTTAACGGAAAGCCGCAGTGAATAGGCCCAAGCGACTGTTTAGCAAAAACACAGCTCTCTGCGAAGCCGTAAGGCGAAGTATAGGGGGTGACACCTGCCCGGTGCTGGAAGGTTAAGGAGAGGGGTTAGCGTAAGCGAAGCTCTGAACTGAAGCCCCAGTAAACGGCGGCCGTAACTATAACGGTCCTAAGGTAGCGAAATTCCTTGTCGGGTAAGTTCCGACCCGCACGAAAGGTGTAACGATTTGGGCACTGTCTCAACCAGAGACTCGGTGAAATTATAGTACCTGTGAAGATGCAGGTTACCCGCGACAGGACGGAAAGACCCCGTGGAGCTTTACTGTAGCCTGATATTGAATTTTGGTACAGTTTGTACAGGATAGGCGGGAGCCATTGAAACCGGAGCGCTAGCTTCGGTGGAGGCGCTGGTGGGATACCGCCCTGACTGTATTGAAATTCTAACCTACGGGTCTTATCGACCCGGGAGACAGTGTCAGGTGGGCAGTTTGACTGGGGCGGTCGCCTCCTAAAGTGTAACGGAGGCGCCCAAAGGTTCCCTCAGAATGGTTGGAAATCATTCGTAGAGTGCAAAGGCATAAGGGAGCTTGACTGCGAGACCTACAAGTCGAGCAGGGACGAAAGTCGGGCTTAGTGATCCGGTGGTTCCGCATGGAAGGGCCATCGCTCAACGGATAAAAGCTACCCCGGGGATAACAGGCTTATCTCCCCCAAGAGTCCACATCGACGGGGAGGTTTGGCACCTCGATGTCGGCTCATCGCATCCTGGGGCTGTAGTCGGTCCCAAGGGTTGGGCTGTTCGCCCATTAAAGCGGTACGCGAGCTGGGTTCAGAACGTCGTGAGACAGTTCGGTCCCTATCCGTCGTGGGCGTAGGAAATTTGAGAGGAGCTGTCCTTAGTACGAGAGGACCGGGATGGACGCACCGCTGGTGTACCAGTTGTTCTGCCAAGGGCATAGCTGGGTAGCTATGTGCGGAAGGGATAAGTGCTGAAAGCATCTAAGCATGAAGCCCCCCTCAAGATGAGATTTCCCATAGCGTAAGCTAGTAAGATCCCTGAAAGATGATCAGGTTGATAGGTTCGAGGTGGAAGCATGGTGACATGTGGAGCTGACGAATACTAATAGATCGAGGACTTAACCATATAATATGTAGCAATGTTATCTAGTTTTGAGAGAACATAAAAAACTTGTTGACTTTTAAAGTAAATAAGTTATAATAATGATTGTCTCAAAAGAATAATGTCTGGTAATGATGGCAGAGAGGTCACACCCGTTCCCATACCGAACACGGAAGTTAAGCTCTCTAGCGCCGATGGTAGTTGGGACCTTGTCCCTGTGAGAGTAGGACGTTGCCAGGCAATATTATTCCGCAGTAGCTCAGCGGTAGAGCTATCGGCTGTTAACCGATCGGTCGTAGGTTCGATTCCTACCTGCGGAGCCATTGGAGAGCTGTCCGAGTTGGCCGAAGGAGCACGATTGGAAATCGTGTATACGTCACAAGCGTATCAAGGGTTCGAATCCCTTGCTCTCCGCCATAGGATTTATAATATTTGGCCCGTTGGTCAAGTGGTTAAGACACCGCCCTTTCACGGCGGTAACACGGGTTCGAATCCCGTACGGGTCACCACTTTGGAGGATTAGCTCAGCTGGGAGAGCACCTGCCTTACAAGCAGGGGGTCGGCGGTTCGATCCCGTCATCCTCCACCATATAAATTTTATATGAATAGTATTATCGCGGGGTGGAGCAGCACGGTAGCTCGTCGGGCTCATAACCCGAAGGTCGCAGGTTCAAATCCTGTCCCCGCAACCAAATGGTCCCGTGGTGTAGTGGTTAACATGCCTGCCTGTCACGCAGGAGATCGCCGGTTCGACCCCGGTCGGGACCGCCATTTTAATAAGGCTCGGTAGCTCAGTCGGTAGAGCAGAGGACTGAAAATCCTCGTGTCGGCGGTTCGATTCCGTCCCGAGCCACCATTTATTTCAATAAAATACGCCGGCTTAGCTCAATTGGTAGAGCAACTGACTTGTAATCAGTAGGTTGGGGGTTCAAGTCCTCTAGCCGGCACCATGTAAGTTTCGGAGGGGTAGCGAAGTGGCTAAACGCGGCGGACTGTAAATCCGCTCCTTCGGGTTCGGCAGTTCGAATCTGCCCCCCTCCACCATTTACATAGGGGCATAGTTTAAAGGTAGAACTGAGGTCTCCAAAACCTCCAGTGTGGGTTCGATTCCTACTGCCCCTGCCAAATATATTTACACAACATGGCGGTTGTGGCGAAGTGGTTAACGCACCGGATTGTGGCTCCGGCATTCGTGGGTTCGATTCCCATCAGTCGCCCCATTTTTATTTTAAAAATTACAAATAATTTAATTGATACTTACATATAATTAAGTAAGAATTCGATGGGCTATAGCCAAGCGGTAAGGCAACGGACTTTGACTCCGTCATGCGCTGGTTCGAATCCAGCTAGCCCAGCCATTTTTGCGGAAGTAGTTCAGTGGTAGAATACAACCTTGCCAAGGTTGGGGTCGCGGGTTCGAATCCCGTCTTCCGCTCCAATAAAATTTAATATGGCGGCATAGCCAAGTGGTAAGGCAGAGGTCTGCAAAACCTTTATCACCGGTTCAAATCCGGTTGCCGCCTTTTCTTTTGTGCCGATGTGGCGGAATTGGCAGACGCGCACGACTCAAAATCGTGTTCCTTCGGGAGTGTCGGTTCGACCCCGACCATCGGTATCATGAACGTCGTAAAAAAACTCTATACAATTAGTATAGAGTTTTTTTTGTTTTCTTTTCATTACATGACAAAATAAGCACAAAAAGTGTACGGTGAGTAAACTGCGAAACATTAAAAGGATAAAAACAAACATTCAATTTTATCCTTTTAATTGCGGTATTTAGAGAGAATTTCTCCACCCGGTGACATGAAGTTAAATCCGACACCACCAGTAGATATTAGTACATTATCAACGGTTAAGTTTGTAATTTCTAAAAACTTCTTTTTAAACTCTTCTCTGTTGTACTTATACATTGTTGAGTGGCACGCCCACATTTGCGTTGAAGTGCTTAACCAGTCCCCTAATTCCTTCAATTCAGGAAACGCCTCAAATTGGATTGGTTCATCTAATTTCATGAATCTTACTTGATAGATAGTTGGGTTTAACTTTTCTCCTATTCCTTTAAAAGCATGTGATTTTTTTTCATTTGAATGTGTCATAATTCTCCCTTCATCTTTTCTTTAAATTTTTTCCTATTTTTATTATACAACAGTAGAAAGTAACTATAGGAATATTATGGAAATCGGTATCAGCAATATAAAAAGACTCTAATAGAAATGTTAGAGTCTTTTTTGTTAAATTATATTATGTGATGCTAAAATTCGTAATAAACTTAGGAATTCATGTATAATATAACTTGTCGAAAGAACAAAATGATAGTGATTTATATTATGTCTGTAATATGAATCAAAAATGAACTTTTTATATTTCTTTTAAAAATGTGTTGAACACACATTATATTTCATATTAATATTTTTATGTAGATTTAAAACGAGAAAGAGAGTGGAAAGTATGGGCCGTAAATGGAACAATATTAAAGACAAAAAAGCATCAAAAGATGCAAATACAAGCCGTATATACGCGAAATTTGGACGTGAAATTTATGTGGCGGCAAAACAAGGCGAGCCAGATCCAGAATCAAACCAAGCGCTTAGAGTCGTATTAGAACGTGCGAAAACATACAATGTACCAAGAACAATTATTGATCGTGCAGTTGAAAAAGCAAAAGGCGGCTCAGAGGAAAATTATGACGAGCTTCGTTATGAAGGATTTGGACCAAATGGAGCTATGGTTATTGTAGATACACTTACAAATAACGTAAACCGTACTGCAGCAGATGTACGAGCTGCATTTAGCAAAAACAGTGGTAACATGGGTGTAAACGGTTCTGTAGCTTACATGTTTGATGCGACAGCTGTTATCGGCCTTGAAGGTAAAACATCAGATGAAGTTCTTGAAATTTTAATGGAAGCAGATGTAGATGCACGTGACATTCTAGAAGAAGAAGATGCTGTTATCGTGTATGCTGAACCAGATCAATTCCATTCAGTACAATCTGCACTTAAAGGTGCTGGTGTTGAAGAATTTACAGTTGCAGAATTAACAATGCTTGCACAAAGTGATGTTACACTTCCTGAAGATGCTCAAGTACAATTTGAGAAAATGGTTGATGCATTAGAAGATTTAGAAGATGTACAACAAGTTTACCACAACGTAGACTTAGGAGAGTAATACGATGAAAGCCCCTTTTCGTTTAACGAATAGGGGCTTTTTTTATGAAGTTAATTAAGGTGATGAATTATTAAAGGTATTTTGGTGTAGATAGGGAATATGCTTATAGGGATATATGAAATAACCATTATTTCTAGGAGGCTTAGTATGGAACATAAGACACCAAAGCATATAGTTGCCGTAGCAGGTTATTTAACAAATGAGAAAAATGAAGTGTTATTAACAAAGGTACACTGGCGAGCTGATACGTGGGAAATGCCAGGAGGACAGGTAGAAGAAGGAGAAGCACTCGATCAAGCTGTCTGTAGGGAAATAAAAGAGGAAACAGGGTTAACGGTGAAGCCTATCGGAATTACCGGGGTTTATTATAATGCCTCTATGCACATTCTAGCTGTTGTTTTTAAAGTAGCATATGTGAGTGGCGAAATAAAAATTCAACCTGAAGAAATACAAGAGGCTAAATTTGTTGATTTAAATGAAGAGAACATAGATGAGTATATAACTCGTCCTCATATGAAATCCAGAACGCTTGATGCAAGAGTGCAACACATTGTATTCCGTATGAAACGTGGGAAGTACAGCCATATAATTTAATAGGAAGATTGTAAAGAAAAGAGTAGCTGATTTGAGATACATTCAAATCACTACTCTTTTTTGTATACTGTTTAAGAAAAAGGTCAAAATAATAATAGTGTTAGTATTGATTTGTAGAACATTTGTTCTGTGTAATGTATATGTTATATACATTAAGATTACTAGATACTCAAAAGTACATATATTTGTAGATGATATAATTAAAGTATAAAGTGAAAATATAATAGCCTTAAGGCTTACTCTGTTATTGGTTATTCGTGATTGAATATAATCTATAATCTATATTCAATATTTCAGATGAATAGTAGATAAAAAAGGTCTGTGATACAATACTTTTTTACCCCGCTATTTGCCGGGAACGTGATTGGTGAGGGCTGATTAAAGTTTCACTTTATACCTTACAATGATGTAAGGTACGTGTAAGAGAAATCGATGGGATATTTTTTTACAACAATGTATTCTTAAAGTAAGAGTTATATGCTGTGTGGGAAAGAGGTGTTCAAGATGAAAGAACGAGTATTATCTAGGGTGAACTATCATCAAAAAGTTGCATTAAATCCAATGACTAAACTTTTTTATAAAGCCATTATATTATTATTATTGTTAAGTTGTACGTTATTATTCATTGGAAATGTAATGATTGAGAAAAGTGACATTAGTAAATTACATGTACCGGCTAATTTAGAGGTGCCAGAATCATTAACACATGCATTTATTGCGACAGAAGATAAAAGATTTTATCATCATAACGGTTTAGATTATATAGCAATTATTAGGGCCTCTGTTGAGAATATAAAGGCTGGTGGTGTCGTGCAAGGAGGAAGCACGATTACACAGCAGCTATCTAAAAATGCTTTTTTAACTAATGAGCGTACATTTTCTCGTAAGTGGAAAGAGATTTTTTATACGAAAAAAATTGAACGCACATTTACGAAGGATGAAATTTTAAAATTATATGTAAGTAACATTTATTATGGTGAAGGAGCATGGGGAATTGAAAAAGCAGCAAACCTTTACTTCGGTAAAAAGGTGAACCAATTAACGTTGGCTGAAAGTGCAATGATGGCTGCTGTAGTAAAAGCACCTGCTTATTACTCACCTGCCCAAAATTATGATAAAGCAGTAGAGAGACGAAATGTCGTTTTGAGACTAATGGAGAAAGAAGGCTATATAAGCCATGATGAGTATGTTCAAGCAGTTAGTGAGAAATTAGTAATTCGTCATGATATAAAAATAGAGCAGTCGATGTTAAATAGTGCGCGTAAAAAAGCAGTAAGTTAAGAGAAGTTCCTAAAGAGGAGCTTCTTTTTTTGAATAAATTGTGACAAATCGTGACACAATATCGTCACAATTATTGTGTTTTTGTAATTTATGTGAGCGTGTTCATTGCGTGACGTATATAAGTGTTGATATTATGTGTATTGTGTACAATGCTGTATACAGAATATGAAATTAAAGAGGAATGTATATGAAATCAAATAAACTCATGGCTCTTGGTATAGTTTTTTCTATCGCAGTATTGATTGTAATTGGAACAATTGCGTATAGCATCATAAATGACAAAAAAGATAAAGGGAATGAGATGTTTGCTTATTCTACGCAACAATCTTTAGGGAAAGATGATGCTCCAGTTAAGGTAGTTGAATTTGGAGACTTTAAATGTCCTGCTTGTCGTACTTGGGATGTAACAGTATTACCTCGATTAAAAGAAGAGTATATTGATAAAGGCAAAGTGCAGTTATATTTTATTAACTTCCCATTTATCGGAAAAGACTCGGATTTAGGTGCAGCAGCTGGTGAAGCAATTTATAAACAAGATAAAGATTCATTCTGGATTTTCTATGATGAGATTTATCAAAATCAAAAGAAAGATACGGAAGAATGGATTACAGAAGATTTGCTTCTTAGCATTGTGAAAGAGAAACTTCCAAAAGTTGATGTAGAGCAATTTAAGAAAGATTTACACAGTAAAGAAATTACAGAAAAAGTACGTAAAGATTCAGATCGTGCTCAAAAATTAAAAGTTCAAGGTGCTCCTTCAGTATATGTAAACGGAAATCTTGCAAACCCTGATTTCGATAGTATGAAGAAGGCCATTGATAAAGAATTGAAAAAGTGATGAGGTCTCTCATCACTTTTTCGACTTTTTTCGATAAAATTCTTGCCTCTATTTTTTTAACATGCTATACTACTTTACATAAGTTATTCTAATATCTTATATGTAATTCATATTTGCGGGTGTAGTTTAGTGGTAAAACAAGAGCCTTCCAAGCTCTGGTCGAGAGTTCGATTCTCTTCACCCGCTCCAAATTTTATTAAATGTTTTTCTATAAATTGTGATCAACGCAGTGTTTCGTTTCCGAGATAAACGAGGCATTGCGTTTTTTAATGTTTGAAAAATATAATTACATGCGAAAATAGAAGTAAATAATAGTATTCCAAAAGTGAATTACTAACCAATAAAGTCGTTACATAAGGGATGATGGATTCATCTGAGGAGGCGATTAAGAGTGGATTTTGAAAAATTAAAGCAAGATGTAATTGCGTATAGTAAAACAATTGGCATAGATAAAATAGGCTTTGCGAGTGCTTCTCCTTTTGAGGAATTAAAGCAGCGCTTAATCCAGCAACAACAATTAAATTATCAATCTGGATTTGAAGAGCCTGATATAGAGAAGAGAACGAATCCGCAACTTTTATTACCGGGTGCTAAATCAATTATTGCGATTGCTTTAGCATATCCTTCAAAATTAAAAAATGCACCATTAAGTAAGCGTGGAGAACGCCGTGGAATTTTTTGCCGTGCTTCTTGGGGACAAGATTATCATCTTGTTTTACGAGATCGTTTGCAAAAATTAGAAGCATATTTAATTGAAAAACTTCCAGATATAGAAGTGAAATCCATGGTTGATACAGGTGAATTAAGTGATCGAGCTGTATCAGAGCGTGCAGGCATTGGCTGGAGTGGGAAAAACTGTGCTATTATTACACCTGAATTCGGTTCGTACGTATACTTAGGGGAAATGATTACAAATGTTCCATTCCCGCCAGATAAGCCGATAGAAGATCAATGCGGGGGCTGTACGAAATGTATCGATATTTGTCCTACAGGTGCTTTAATACAGGGGGGACAGTTAGATTCGAAGAAGTGTATTGCGTTTTTAACACAGACGAAAGGATTCCTACCTGAAGAATATCGCGATAAAATAGGAAATCGTATATATGGATGTGATACGTGTCAGACTGTTTGCCCGAAAAACAAAGGAATGGATTTTCATAATCATCCTGAGATGGAGCCGGATCCTGAGCTAGTTAAACCATTATTAACGCCACTTTTAACAATTAGTAATCGTGATTTTAAAGAGAAATATGGGATTATGTCAGGGTCATGGAGAGGGAAAAAGCCACTGCAAAGAAATGCGATTTTAGCATTAGCACATTTTAAAGAAGCATCGGCAATTCCTGATTTAATTGGTGTTATGAAAGATGACCCAAGACCGGTATTGCGCGGAACGGCAGCATGGGCACTTGGGAAAATTGGGGGAGATGGAGTAGGCGAAGCGATTGAGAAAGCGATGGAACGTGAGAAAGATGAAGAAGTACTTCATGAAATGAAGCGCGGGCTTGAATTGTTAGCACAGAAAAAAGAGTAGATAATATTTCCCTTTTTCATATTGTAATATGGGAGGGAAACGAAATGGCTGTAAAAATGAATATTGAAAAGCAAGTACAACAGTTTTTAGCATATATCACAGAGAAACGAACAGACGTGGATGGTATTGCTGAGGATTTACTACAAATGGCACAGAGAAAGAAACAATTGTTTCAAAGGCGTAGTGCACATATAGTGAAAGCAACTGCGGATGTTTCTTTCATTAGACAATTAAATAGTAATGACCATCAAGAAATTGATTATCAAATACATTTTAAATATTTAATTAAGCATAAAGAATTATTTTATATTGAAGAGGAACAATTAAAACGAAGAGTTTGTTTAAATAATAGTCGGATTATAGGCGATTATGATATTGAAGTGTCAGAAGAAATTAGAATGGGTGAGACATTAGAAAGGGAAATTACGAAAGAGAAGTACGGTTCTTATCAGTATAATCGTTTAGAGGCAGTGAAGTATGCAGAGCGTTGGTGGGATGACCGAAATCCTATGTATCGTAATTTCCCTGATAATTGTACGAATTTCATTTCTCAATGTCTTCATACTGGAGAAGTACCTATGAACGGATATCCTAATATTCGTAAAGGATGGTGGCAAAGGGAGAATCAGTGGAGTTGGAGCTGGGCTGTTGCACATTCTTTTTATTGGTATTTGTCAGGTGCTACAACAGGACTTCGAGCAGAGGCGGTAGAGAGGCCAGAAGAACTTATTCTTGGAGATGTTATTGCTTATGATTTCGAGGATGACGGAAGATGGAATCATACGACGATTGTAGTAGCAAAAGATGCAGATGGTATGCCGCTTGTAAATGCACATTCAGCGAATAGCCGTCGACGTTATTGGAACTATGAAGACTCTAGTAAATATACACCACAAATGAAATATAAATTCTTTCATATTATTAATGGGTAGAGATTTTTCGCTCAAGTGGTATAATACGTAGTAGACAAAAAACAGAGGTGAATATCGCGTGGGAGTACATGTTGTTTTATATCAGCCAGAAATTCCAGCAAATACAGGAAATATTGCTCGTACTTGTGCAGCAACTGGAACAGAATTACATTTGATTAGACCGCTTGGATTTTCAACGGATGATAAAATGTTAAAGCGTGCCGGATTAGATTATTGGCAGCACGTGAAAATTACGTATTATGATTCAATTGAAGAATTTTATGAAAAAAATAAAGATGGTGAATTCTTCTATTTAACGAAGTATGGCGAGAAAGCTCATACAGCGTTTGACTATAGCAAGCGCGAGAAGGATTACTATTTTGTATTTGGAAGAGAAACAAACGGCTTACCAGCTAATGTAATCGAAGAAAACTTTGATCATTGTTTACGTATTCCAATGACAGATAAAGTACGTTCATTAAATTTATCTAATACAGCAGCAATTTTAATTTATGAAGCATTCCGTCAACAAAATTACCCTGGATTAGATTTAGAAATCGTTTATTAAAAGTCGCCATATGGCGACTTTTTTTTAAAAAATAAAAATAATATGTGATCATACGTTTAAAAGGGAGGACATAATCATATAGAATGGGATATATGATTAAAAATAGATAAGACGGGTTGAGATAAATATGAAGGAAGAATATAGTAATCAAAATACCTTTTTAAGTATGATAGATATGGATTTAATTAGACAAGGGTTATTACATGCTATTCAAGATTTAGTATTTATATTGAAAGTTATTGATGATGAAACGTTTAAATATATGTATGTGAATAAAATAGGAATGGATTATGCTAGGTTAAGCGAAGAGTGCTATGGAAAAACTTTTGCAGAAGTATTACCAAAAGATATAGCGGGGATATTGCAAAGGCAATATGAAAAAGTAGTGAGAGAAGCGAAAGCACACACTTTTTGTGATGTAGTCAAATTACCAAAAGGTGAGATACATTATGAATCTTCACTTAATCCTGTCTGCGATGAAGAAGGAATATGTCAATTTGTTATTTGTATTACAAGAGATATTACAGCTCAAATTGAGGAGAAGACAGAGATAGAGGAAAAACAAATGTTATTTAAGTCGTTACTGGAATATAATAATGACTCAATTATATCTATAGATTCTATAGGGAGAGTTACATATGCAAACCCGGCAACGTATGAAATATTTGGATACCGGTATGAGGAATTAAATAATAAATTTATTTTTGAATTCATTAATAAAGAATATGAAAAAGATTTTCAAATTATATTTAAGGGATCAATGCAAGGAAAAGCAAAACAAATTGTTTCAAAGAAATATATTCATAAAGAAGGGTACGAGCTATATATTTCTTTGAGAACTATCCCGATTATTGTGAACGGTGAAATTGTTGGAGTTTATATTGTTACGAGAGATGTTACAAGGCAAGTATTAAACGAAATGCGAACAGAATATTTAGCTTACTATGACCAGTTAACGGGATTAATGAATAGAATTTCATGTGCAAATAAGTTAAATACTTTTTTAAATGAGAGTATAAATTTTGCGCTTGTATTTATAGATTTAGATGAGTTTCATCGTATTAATGATACATTTGGTCATAAAGAGGGAGATAAAGTATTACAAAAAGTTACAGAATGTTTAAGCAATCTAAAAATAGAAGATATGCACTTATTTAGAGAACACGATGATCAATTTGTTATGTTAATAGAAAATATAACGAAAGAATGTGTAGAGGAAGTTGCAAAAAGCATACTGAAAAATATTAGTGAATATTTTGTAATCGAAGAAGAAGATGTATATTTAAGTGCGTCAATTGGAATTGTAATGGCTCCAGCAGATGGAGAAGATGAAAAAATACTATTTCAGAGGGTCGATGCTGCTTTAGAAAAAGCAAAAGAAAAAGGAAAAGGACATTATCATTTTTATTGTAGTGGATTAGACTGTGAGCGTGAACAAAGGTTTATAATAGAAAACCAGTTACATCGTGCTATAGAAAAAAACGAGTTTTTCTTATATTATCAGCCACAAATTAATATTGAAACGAAAAAAATAGCTAGTATGGAAGCTTTAATAAGGTGGGAGAATAAGGAATTAGGATTTGTTTCTCCAAACCAATTTATTCCGTTGGCAGAAAGAACAGGATTTATTATTAAGCTCGATGAATGGGTAGTAAATCAAGTGTGTCAGCAACTGCGCGAATGGTTAAATAAAGGATATGAAGTGGTCCCAATTGCAGTTAATATTTCAGCTAGACACTTTCGCTCTATTACATTAATAGAGATGATTACACGGGCTTTAAATAAGTACAATGTACCAGCTCATTTATTAGCGATAGAGGTTACAGAAGGAGCTCTTATACATAAAGATATATCGAAGAGAGTGTTACTACAATTAAAAGAACAAAATTTAAAGATTCATTTAGATGATTTTGGAACAGGCTATTCATCTTTAAGTTACTTAAAAACATATCCAATTGATACTTTAAAGATTGATCGTTCTTTTATGGAAGGTATACATATAGATGAACGTGATACGAATATTACAGCTGCAATTATCCATTTAGCTCATACCTTAGAATTGAATGTAATTGCAGAGGGAGTAGAAAAAAAGGAGCAAATACAGTTTTTGAAAGAAAAGAATGTGAAGCTTGTACAAGGTTATTATTATAGCCGACCACTATCCAAATATGATATGGAAAATATGTATTATAAATAATGCATAAAAAATGATGTGCTAAAAGCACATCATTTTTTATGTGTACCTGGTTTGTCATTGTAACCGGATGTAAAAATAGCTGTAAGAAATGTGAGTGATACACCTAAAATTAATAATAATTTCATACTAATATCCTCCTTACTTTTTTCGGTTCACGAGTTTTATTTATTACCCAAAATGTATGTAAGGTTCTTAGAAGAAAAGAATTTATTTATAATGAATAGCAGTGTAAAAACGTTAATACCTATATTATACAGAATTTTCTTTGAATTTTGGAGAGAATTTTAGCGTGCTATTATATATTTCGTTTTGATTTAAAGAATGTTTAAGGACATCCTAGCATACCTTTTATAATAATCCGATTGAACAAGGAGATGGGGGAGGAGCTATAATGGATATTCTAAAAAAGATTGAACAGCATCGAGCAGCAGAAGAACGTTTACAATGGGAAGGTACGTTTGCGGAGTATTTGGAGCTTGTGAAAGAAAGACCATGGGTGGCTCAAACAGCACACTCTCGCATTTACAATATGATAAAAGATGCCGGAATTGAAGAAGTTGATGGTAGAAGAAAGTATAACTTCTTTAGTAATCAGCTCTTTGGATTAGAGGATGCTCTAGAACGTCTTGTAGAGGAATATTTTCATCCATCTGCAAAACGATTAGATGTTAGAAAAAGAATTTTATTATTAATGGGTCCTGTTAGTGGAGGGAAATCAACGTTAGTTACGATGTTGAAACGAGGATTAGAAACATATTCAAGAACAGATCGCGGAGCAATTTTTGCAATTAAAGGATGCCCAATGCATGAGGATCCACTGCATTTAATTCCACATCATTTACGAGATGATTTCTTTGATGAGTATGGAGTTAGAATTGAAGGGAATTTATCACCACTAAATGTCATGCGTTTAGAGCAAGAATACGGATCAAGAATTGAGGATGTAGTTGTAGAGCGTATTTTCTTCTCTGAAGATCGCCGTACAGGGATTGGTACATTTAGCCCGTCTGATCCAAAATCACAGGATATTGCAGATTTAACAGGTAGTCTGGACTTTTCTACGATTGCAGAATATGGTTCAGAATCAGATCCGCGTGCGTATCGATTTGATGGAGAATTAAATAAGGCAAACCGAGGAATGATGGAGTTCCAAGAGATGTTAAAATGCGATGAGAAGTTTTTATGGCACTTATTATCGCTTACGCAAGAAGGGAATTTCAAAGCGGGAAGATTTGCGCTTATTTCAGCAGATGAATTAATTGTAGCGCATACGAATGAAACAGAGTATCGCTCATTTATAGCAAATAAGAAAAATGAAGCATTACACTCAAGAATTATTGTAATGCCAGTTCCTTATAATTTACGAGTAAGTGAAGAAGAACATATTTATGAAAAAATGATTCGTGAAAGTGATGTGTCGAATGTTCACATTGCACCACATACACTTCGCGTTGCAGCAATGTTCACTATTTTAACTCGTTTAAAAGATCCGAAGCGTCCGGATATTGATTTAATTAAAAAGATGCGTTTGTATGATGGAGAAACGGTAGAAGGTTATAATGCGATTGATGTAGAAGAATTACAACGCGAATATCAAGATGAAGGTATGAAGGGTATTGATCCTCGTTATGTCATTAACCGAATTTCGTCTACAATCATTCGAAAAGAGGTACCATCTATTAACGCGTTAGATGTACTTAGATCTTTAAAAGATGGGCTGGATCAACATCCATCGATTAGTAATGAAGACCGTGAACGTTATATGAATTTCATCTCATTAGCGAGAAAAGAATACGATGAAATCGCGAAGAAAGAAGTACAAAAAGCGTTTGTTTATTCATATGAAGAATCAGCTAAGACGCTTATGGATAATTACTTAGATAACGTCGAGGCGTACTGCAATAAATCGAAATTACGTGATCCGTTAACAGGGGAAGAAATGAGTCCAGATGAAAAACTAATGCGCTCAATTGAAGAGCAAATTGGAATTTCAGAAAATGCTAAGAAAGCATTCCGTGAAGAGATTTTAATTCGCATTTCTGCTTATGCCCGTAAAGGAAAACGCTTTGATTATAATTCACATGAACGTCTTCGTGAGGCGATTCAGAAAAAACTATTTGCTGATTTAAAAGATATAGTGAAAATTACAACATCAACGAAAACACCGGACGAAAATCAGCTTAAGAAAATCAATGATGTTGTTGCACGTTTAATTGATGAGCATGGCTATAATTCTTCTTCAGCAAATGAATTACTACGCTATGTAGGTAGCTTGTTAAACCGATAGTTTGATAACAAAACGCTGTCTCTTGTATTTTGCGGGACAGCGTTTTATTATCCGTTCATATGTGTGTAAAGTGTCATACCTTGTCCAAATGTAATAAATTAAGATGTAATTTGCTGAATTTATTGTCAATTATTTTTACAATATGCATATGATAGAGTAACCAACCATTCATACGAAAAAAGCCAACACAATACAATATGTTGCAAAGTAAAAATGTGTGCAACAATGCATTGTGTTTCTTTCTTATCAGTGGCTGAATATTTCTTTCTATTATGTGAGTGGCAAAATTTTGTTTAGGATGCTCGGGGTATTGTATGAAAAACGTTATAAATGTTTATGGGATGATTTTCTATGGGCAGTTACCTTTCAAATATTCTAGCTTGCACATTACAGAACAAAATTTGTAGCTTGCTGTTCATACAGGAAGACAATTACAGTAAGGAGGGAAAGGAATGGGCGAAGAAAATCAACCAAATTATACGATTTCACAGGAAAACTGGTCCCTCCATCGCAAAGGATATGACGACCAACAGCGCCATCAAGAAAAAGTACAAGAGGCAATTAAGAATAATTTACCCGACCTTGTAACAGAAGAAAGTATAGTTATGTCTAATGGCAAGGATGTTGTAAAAATACCAATTCGTTCTCTAGATGAATATAAGATTAGATACAATTATGATAAAAATAAACATGTTGGGCAAGGAAACGGTGACAGCAAAGTTGGTGATGTCGTTGCGAGAGATGGATCAGGTGGTCAAAAACAAAAAGGGCCAGGAAAAGGGCAAGGAGCAGGAGATGCAGCTGGGGAAGATTACTATGAAGCTGAAGTCTCTATTTTAGAATTAGAGCAAGCGTTTTTCAGAGAGTTAGAGCTGCCTAATTTAAAGAGAAAAGAAATAGATGAAAACCGGATTGAACATGTTGAATTTAATGACATTAGAAAAACAGGATTATGGGGAAATATCGATAAGAAACGAACAATGATATCCGCATATAAACGAAATGCGATGCGTGGTAAAGCATCTTTCCATCCAATTCATCAAGAAGATTTAAAGTTCCGCACTTGGAATGAAGTATTAAAGCCAGATTCAAAGGCTGTTGTCTTAGCGATGATGGATACGAGTGGATCGATGGGAATGTGGGAGAAGTATATGGCACGTAGCTTCTTTTTCTGGATGACAAGATTTTTACGCACAAAGTATGAAACAGTTGATATTGAATTTATTGCTCATCATACAGAAGCGAAAGTCGTTACAGAAGAAGAATTCTTTTCAAAAGGAGAAAGTGGTGGAACAATCTGCTCCTCCGTATACAAAAAAGCACTCGAGCTAATCGATAATAAATATTCACCAGATCGCTATAATATTTATCCATTCCATTTTTCAGATGGTGATAATTTAACATCAGATAATGCTAGATGTGTAAAGCTTGTGGAAGAATTAATGAAGAAGTGTAATATGTTTGGGTATGGGGAAGTGAACCAGTATAATCGCCATAGTACACTTATGTCAGCCTATAAAAATATTAAAGATGAAAACTTTAGATACTATATTTTAAAGCAAAAAGCAGACGTATTTCATGCGATGAAAAGCTTTTTTAGAGAAGAATCGGGTGAGAAAATGGCATAACCTCTTTTAAAGAGGTTCTTTTTTTGTAAACTTTTTATTTTTTTAGTTGACAATGATAATGAAAATCATTATCATTTATTCGAGAAATGATTACATTTCGAATTATATATTTCAGAGGAGATGTAAAGTTGAAACAAAATAAAAGAAAACGTATAAATGCAATGATTATAGTGGCGACGTTATCACTTCCGTTTGCTGTTTATTCAACACCTGCGTTAGCGGCAGTAGCAATTGAGACGAATAAAACGGGACAAGGTTTAGAAGATGGTACATATGACGCTGTTATTAAAGCGTATAAAGATAAAACCAATGAAGAGTCTATGGCAGCTGTTTATATAAAGGATCCGAAATTAACAATTGAGAATGGAAAGAAAATTGTAACAGCAACATTAAGTGATAGTGATTTCTTTCAATACTTGAAAACAGAGGATATTCATACTCCAGGTGTGTTTCATGATGTGAAAGTAATATCAGAAGATAAAAAGAAAAATGGAACGAAAGTGATTCAGTTTGAAGTAGGGGAATTAGGAAAAAGGTATAATATGCGAATGCATATTTATATTCCAACAATGGCCTATGATAATAAGTACCAAGTACAGTTTGAAGTAAATACATTGAATTTAGAGAACAATGTTCCAGAAAAACAAAAGGAAAATAAAGAGGAGCAACAAGATGAAAACGGAAATGTAATATTAGATAAGCAATTACAAAAATATATTAATAAATATAACTTAAATAGAGATAATGTAGATGCGCCAATCACAAAGAAAGATTTATTACAAATTAAAACATTATCCATTTATTCAGGCAAAGGAATAACTGAAATAACTGGTTTAGAGTATATGACAAACTTAGAGAAGTTGACGTTACGAGAGTCTAATGTAAAAGACATATCAGCCATCTCGAAATTGAGAGGTTTGAAGTACGTTGATTTAACGTCTAATTCAATTGAAAGTATTCACCCAATTGAGCAGTTAGAGAATATTAATATGTTTTTTTTTAGAGATAATAAAATTTCTGATCTTACACCATTAAGTAAAATGAAAAAAATTAAAACATTAGATTTAATCGGTAATAACATTAAAGATATCCAGCCATTATTTACATTATCAACTATGAAACAATTATACTTAGCAAATAATCAAATCAGTGATCTTACGGGAATTGATCGATTAAATAATGTGGAACTATTATGGATAGGGAATAATAAAATTAATAATGTTGAATCTATTAGTAAAATGAGTAATCTTATTGAACTAGAAATTTCTGATAGTGAAATAAAAGATATATCATCACTATCTCAATTAGGAAATTTACAAGTGCTGAATTTAGAAGAGAATTATATCTCTGATATATCGCCGTTGAGCACTTTAACAAATTTACATGAGATAAATCTTGGAGCAAATGAAATTTTTGACGTAAGGCCTGTTGAGGAATTAGGTAAGCGAATTTCAATTGACATTCAAAGACAAAAAATCTTTTTAAATGAAGCAAGTGTAGATGAAGAAATAAAAATCCCAGTATACAACCTTAAAGGAGAGCCACTTCAAAATATTAATCTACAAAGTGAGGGGGCTACTCTGAATAACGGATTTATAAAATGGAATAGTCCTGGAGAAAAAATATATGAATTTAAACTAGATACTAATTCTACTGAAAGTAAAATAAGATTTAATGGCACGGTTATACAGAATATAGTTGAAAAACAAAAAGAAAGTCAAAATGTAATTCTCGATAAAACTTTACAACAACATATTAATAAAGAGAATTTAGGTAGAGAGAATGTAAACGCTCCTATCACAAAAGAAGATTTATTACAGATTAAAAAATTAGAGATACTTAAAGAAAAAGGAAATGAGATAAAAGATATAACAGGTTTAGAATACATGACGAACTTAGAAAAACTCACTTTAGAAGGAGTAGGTCTGAAAAATATTGAGTTCATCTCAAACTTGAAACAATTGAATAATGTGAATGTATCTCATAATCAAATTGAAGATATAACACCACTATCTTCATTGGAAAATTTACAGTGGTTAAATCTTGCGGACAATCATATTAAAGATGTAACGGTTATTGGTTCCATGCTAAACTTATTTAGCTTAAATTTAGCTGGAAATGAGATTCGTGATGTAAGGCCGTTAATACAATTAGGTCAGTGGTTTACAATTGACGTGGGAAGACAAAATATCATTTTAAATGATGCAAAAATAAACGAAGAAATTCAAGTTCCTGTATATGATTTAGAAGGAGAAAGTATTGAAAATATTCAATTGGCAAGTGAGGGAGGGACGTTTAATAACGGAGTAATAAAATGGAGTACCCCAGGTAAAAAGGTGTATAAATTTGATTTAGATTCTGATGAAATTAGCATAAGGTTTAACGGAACAGTTATACAGAATATAGTGGGAAAAGAAGATGAGCAAGAGCCAACAAAAGAAGTTGAAGAGGTAAAAGAAGAAGTAAAAGAGCCAACAAAAGAAGTTGAAGAGGTAAAAGAAGAAGTAAAAGAGCCAACAAAAGAAGTTGAAGAGGTAAAAGAAGAAGTAAAAGAACCAACGAAAGAAGTTGAAGAAACAAAAGAAGAAGTAAAAGAACCAACGAAAGAAGTTGAAGAAACAAAAGAAGAAGTAAAAGAACCAACGAAAGAAGTTGAAGAAGCAAAAGAAGAAGTAAAAGAGCCGACAAAAGAAATTGAAGAAGCGAAAGAAGAAATAAAAGAGCCAATAAAAGAGGTTGAAGAAGCAAAAGAAGAAGTAAAAGAACCAACGAAAGAAATTGAAGAAGCGAAAGAAGAAGTAAAAGAGCCAACGAAAGAAGTTGAAGAGGTAAAAGAATCAGCAACAGGATTGGATCAAGAGCCAAAAGGGAATAATCAAGTTGTTGAAAAAGAGGGAAGAAAAGCAGATACTTTAAATAAACAACATGCTAATAAGCCAGAGGAAGGTAAGAAATCTTTACCATCAACAGGCGGTGAATCTAGCACATCGACTTTACTTTCTGGAATAACACTTGTTCTTTCCGCACTAAGTATGTTCGTATTTAGAAAGAGATTATTTAAGAAATAAATAACGTTTAATCTTATTATTATATATAATTAATTTTTATTTTTTTGAGAAGACATTATCATGGCAGTTTCATTAGAAACATGCATATGATGATGTCTTTTTGTATGAGAAATAGAGTGAAAAACCCATTCGTATGAAAATAATATTTCATATGAATGGGTTTTATTAATTTACTTTTTTCCTCAGTCATCACGGATTCAGAAGTAATTTGAGGTGCCAATTGTTACATAACTTTTTTTATTTTTTGAGATACTTCTTTCGTTTGCGAATTAACATCTTCTTTTCGCAGCTCTTTAAAGAGCGAAGTAACCATAAGAACGACTACGATAGAAAATGGTAGTGCTGCGATTATAGCTGCAATTTGTAGTGCATTTAATCCTCCAGCTTGTAATAAAAGAGCTGCAATGATTGCGATTGTTAATCCCCATATAAGTTTTAAACTATTTTTCGGTGATAAGCTTCCGTTACTCGTTTGCATGGAAACAACAAATGTTGCTGAATCAGCAGAAGTAACGAAAAATGTGGCTACTAAAACTAACCCGATAATCGTTAAAAATGTAGAGAATGGTAGATGTGAAATAACAGCAAATAATCCAATCTCTGTACCATTTTTTGCAATTTCATCAGCTATTCGAAGCGATTGGAACATTTCCATATGAATTGCGGTACCACCAAATACTGCAAACCAAAATGTACAGATAAGAGTTGGGACTAATACAACTCCAAAAATAAATTCTTTTATTGTACGCCCTTTAGAAATACGTGCGATAAATGTGCCGACGAATGGAGACCAAGAGATCCACCATCCCCAATAGAAAATAGTCCAGTTTTCAATCCAAGAAGAAGATTTTTCATTAAATGCTCCTAAATTTAATCCCATACTAGGCAAAGCTCCAATATAAGAACCGAGTGTAGATGTGAAATATTTCATAATAAATACAGTTGGTCCTAAAAGTAAGAAAGAGATGAGTAAAATACCTGCAAGAGAGAAATTCAAGTTACTCAAATATTTAATCCCACGATCTAAGCCAGTTTGTGCACTTGTTAAATATAAAACAGCGAAGATAGCTATAAGTACGAGCTGGGTAAGTAAAGTGTTATGAATGGAAGGGAATAAATAGCTTAATCCTCCAGCAATTTGTTGAGCACCAATCCCAACAGATGGTACAATGCCAAACACTGTGGCTAAAACAGCTAAAATATCAACTGTTTTTCCGATACGAGAATTTTTCGATCGATTAAATAATGGAGTAACTGTAGCCCCGATAGTGCTACCTTTTTGTTTGCGGAATGTGAAATATGCAATTGTTAAAGCGACCATTGCGTATAGTGACCACGGAAAGAGTCCCCAGTGGAAAAATGAATATTGCATAGCGAGTTTGGCGCTTTCTTCTGTACCTGCTTTTCCTGTTAATGGATCTGTAAAATGTGAAATCGGTTCAGCGATTCCATAAAAGAGGAGTCCAATTCCCATTCCTGCCCCAAACAACATGGATAGCCAAGATGGATAATTATATTTTGGCTTTTCTCCATCTTTACCAAGACGAATAGAACCGTACTTAGAAAATGCTAAATAAGCAGCCAAAATAATCATTGTAGTCATAAGTAGAGAGTAAAACCACCCAAATTTATTGAGGATAAATGAGTTTAAAGAAGATGTAATACTTTGTAAATCGTAGCCTTGTATCCAACTTGCTGGGGTAATTCCCCATATAATGAATAATGTTGTTAGCAAGAAGGAGATATAAAATACACTGTTTTCTTTTTTTATCATAGAATCCCACCCTTATTTAATAAAGTTAACAATTATAATAATCATAACAATTAAGTTTTTAATTGTCAAAAAATCCCCTTTTTATAACGTGAAAGGATGTAATTTGTTTTAGGGAGGTAAAGAGCAATGCGTTCACGATATGTACAAATTATAGGAAGAAATAATATGAAATATTGCATTTTATATTGTTACATCCAGATTTTATGTTAAATTCTTGAATGGAATATTAAAATAGGGGGCAAGGATATGAACAAGAAATCAAAGATTAATAAAGTGATGCTTAGCATTAGTACAATGGCTTTATCGTTAGGGGCACTTCAAACTCATGCAGCAGCGGACGAAAAAGTACCGTATAACGTGTTGAAAACGAAACCGGTTGGAATTGAAAAGCCGGTAGATGAAGTTGGACATATTTCAAAAGTTGATGGGAATTTATCATTTCAAGAACGTTTAAAAGTAGGAGATTTTTCACAGCGACCAGCATCTATTACGAAGAAAACTGCAGTAAAGCAAGTTAAAGAAAGCTATTCAATGGCTGATTTAAACAAAATGAATGATCAAGAATTAGTTGAAACGTTAGGCAGTATTAAGTGGCACCAAATTACAGACTTATTCCAGTTTAATGAAGATGCAAAGGCTTTTTATAAAGATAAAGGAAAAATGCAAGTCATTATAGATGAATTAGCTCATAGAGGTAGTACATTTACGAAAGATGATTCAAAAGGAATTCAAACGTTTACTGAAGTGTTGCGTTCAGCTTTTTATCTTGCATTTTATAATAGTGAATTAAGCGACTTAAATGAAAGAAGCTTCCAGGATAAATGTTTACCTGCTTTAAAAGCAATCGCAAAAAATCCAAACTTTAAGCTTGGTACAGTTGAACAAGATACAGTCGTATCTGCATACGGTAAATTAATTAGTAATGCTTCAAGCGATGTTGAAACGGTTCAATACGCATCGAATATTTTAAAGCAATACAATGATAATTATACTACTTATGTAAATGATCGAATGAAGGGACAAGCAATATACGATATTATGCAAGGTATTGACTATGATATACAGTCGTACTTAACTGAGGCTCGTAAAGAAGCGAATGAAACGATGTGGTATGGAAAAGTAGATGGGTTTATTAATGAAATAAATCGTATTGCTCTTCTAAATGAAGTAACGCCAGAAAATAAATGGCTCGTTAATAATGGCATTTATTTTGCTAGCCGTTTAGGGAAGTTTCATAGCAATCCAAATAAAGGATTAGAGGTTGTTACACAAGCCATGCATATGTACCCGCGCTTAAGTGAACCTTATTTTGTTGCGGTAGAACAAATTACAACAAATTATAATGGTAAAGATTATAGCGGGAATACAGTAGATTTAGAGAAAATACGTAAAGAAGGAAAAGAGCAATACTTACCAAAAACGTATACATTCGACGATGGATCAATTGTGTTCAAAACAGGAGATAAAGTATCAGAAGAAAAAATTAAGAGACTATATTGGGCTGCGAAGGAAGTAAAGGCACAGTATCACCGTGTAATTGGAAATGACAAAGCGTTAGAGCCAGGAAATGCGGATGATGTATTAACGATCGTAATTTATAATAGTCCAGATGAATATCAGTTAAATAGACAATTGTATGGATATGAAACAAACAACGGTGGAATTTATATTGAAGAGACAGGAACATTCTTTACATATGAGCGTACGCCAGAGCAAAGTATTTATAGTTTAGAAGAGTTATTCCGTCATGAATTTACTCATTATCTGCAAGGGAGATATGAAGTTCCTGGTTTATTTGGAAGAGGAGATATGTATCAAAATGAAAGGCTAACTTGGTTCCAAGAAGGAAATGCAGAGTTTTTCGCAGGATCTACTCGTACGAATAACGTTGTACCAAGAAAGAGTATAATTAGCGGATTATCATCTGATCCTGCAAGCCGTTATACAGCAGAGCGTACACTATTTGCTAAATACGGTTCTTGGGATTTCTATAATTACTCGTTCGCATTGCAGTCTTATTTATATACGCATCAGTTTGAAACATTTGATAAAATTCAAGATTTGATTCGTGCGAATGACGTGAAAAATTATGATGCATATCGTGAAAATCTAAGTAAAGATCCTAAGTTAAATAAAGAGTATCAAGAGTATATGCAGCAGTTAATTGATAATCAAGATACATACACTGTACCAGAAGTAGCTGATGATTATTTAGCTGAACATACAACGAAGTCATTAGCAGCGGTGAAGAAAGAAATTAGTGATACGTTGCCTATGAAAGATACAAAAATGACAAAACATAATTCTCAATTCTTTAATACATTTACATTAGAAGGTACGTATACAGGTAGTGTCACAAAAGGTGAATCAGAAGATTGGAAAGAAATGAGTAAAAGAGTAAATGAATCTTTAGAACAATTGGCGCAAAAAGAATGGAGTGGCTACAAAACTGTTACAGCATACTTTGTCAATTATCGTGTGAATAGCTCAAATGAATTTGAATATGATGTAGTCTTCCATGGAATCGCAAAAGATGATGGAGAAAATAAAGCTCCAACGGTTAATATAAATGGCCCTTATAGTGGTCTTGTAAAAGAGGGAATTCAATTTAAAAGTGATGGCTCAAACGATGAAGATGGAAAAATTGCTTCTTATTTATGGGAATTTGGAGATGGAAGCACAAGTGCAGAAGTGAATCCAGTACATGTATATGAAAGAGAAGGTTCTTATAAAGTATCGTTAAGAGTAAAAGATGATAAGGGAAAAGAGAGCAGAAGCGAAACAACTGTTACGATTAAAGATGGAAGTTTAACAGAATCAGAACCAAATAATCGTCCAGAGGAAGCAAATCGTATCGGGCTAAATAGTACTATAAAAGGTAGTCTTATTGGCGGGGACCACACTGATGTTTATACATTTAATGTAGCATCAGCGAAAGATATCGACATTTCTGTTTTAAATGAGTATGGAATTGGGATGACATGGGTACTTCACCATGAATCAGATATGCAAAATTATGCGGCTTACGGTCAAGCTAATGGGAAGCATATAGAAGCAAAATTTAATGCAAAACCAGGTAAGTATTACTTGTATGTATATAAATATGATAATGGCGATGGAACATACGAATTGTCAGTAAAATAAGTGCTTTTCCAATGTATGTTTAACTTTACTTTTTGTGGAAAATAGTATATTATATAGATATATATAATATATCGGTTATTTTCTAGGAGGAGCCTGTCACAATAGGTTTCTCCTGTTCTTTTTTAGAGGCCTGTCTTACAGGCTTTTATTTAAAAGGTAAATAACTGAAAATTAAGAACAATAATCTTTGAAAGAGGTGGGGCATACACATAACAAAAAAGGGATTGTTTAAGAGAGGGGGATAAGAAATGGCTTTGTTTGGTTATCCACTTGAAACAATTTATTTATATGGATTTATTATTGCTACTATACTCACTGTTATTTATATCTTTTTTGGAGATATATTTGAATCGATATTTAGTTTTGGGGGCGGATCTGTATCCGTTGTTACTTTATTACTTAGTTTTTTCGCCATGTTATGTGGGCTTAGTTATATAGGAGAGTACTTATTCTCCTTTAATAGTATTACTATTTTCGGGGCTGCATTTGCTATATCTTTTATCGGTGTTTTCATCATGAAAATACTAATTTTAAAACCGATTGCAGAAGCAGAACAAAATACGATGCAACGTATGGATGAATTTATCGGTTGCAAAGGAGAAGTCATTACGACAATTCCTACAGAAGGATTTGGTGAAGTATTAATTTCATCCCAATTTGGAAGTAATGCAATCCCAGCTAAAACTGTTGGAAAAAAAGATATTTCGCAAGGAACAGAGGTTATTATCGAGGGAGTCCAAGATGGTGTTTTACTTGTACAAAACATCGCTTATTCTTTAAAGAAACCAAAATTATAAGGGGGAATTTACATGACGATTCCATTAATTATCGGTGGAGTTTTACTCGCAATTTTAATTCTACTCATTTTAGTATTTATTACGAAGTATCGTACGGTTGGTCCGGATGAAGCGTTAATTGTTACAGGGAACTGGCTTGGTGGAGGAAAGAATGTAGTTACCACTGATGATGGAAAGAAGATTAAGATTATTCGCGGGGGCGGTACTTTCGTAGTTCCAATTATGCAAAGAGCAGAGCCTTTAAGCTTATTAAACTATAAATTAGAAGTTGGTACACGTGATACGTATACGAAACAAGGTGTACCGATCACAGTAAACGGTGTTTCTATTATTAAAGTGGGATCAACAATTGAAGAAGTTTCCACAGCAGCTGAACAATATTTAGGAAAAGAAACAGAAGAGTTAAAAATAGAAGCAAAAGAAGTTTTAGAAGGGCATCTCCGTGCTATCTTATCTTCTATGACAGTAGAAGATGCGTATAGTAATAGAGAGCAATTTGCTCAAAAGGTACATGAAGTAGCTTCTACAGATTTAAAGAAGATGGGACTTCGCATTGTTTCTTTCACAATTAAAGAAATAATGGATAAAAACGGATATTTAGATGCGCTTGGTCAGCCGCAAATTGCGACCGTTAAGCGTGATGCAACAATTGCGAACGCAGAGCGTGAAAAAGAAGCACGTATTGAAAAAGCACGTGCTGAAAAAGAGGCAAAAGAAGCAGAATATCAACGTGATGCACAAATCGCTGAAGCTGAAAAACATAAAGAATTAAAAGTACAGTCCTATAAGAGGGAACAAGAACAAGCACGTGCAGACGCTGATCTTTCTTACGAATTACAACAAGCGAAAGCACAACAAGGTGTTACAGAAGAGCAAATGCGCGTTAAAATCATTGAGCGTGAAAAGCAAATCGAGTTAGAAGAAAAAGAGATTGCGCGTCGTGAAAAGCAATACGATGCAGAAGTTAAGAAAAAAGCAGATGCAGATCGCTATGCTGTTGAGCAATCAGCAGAAGCAGAAAAAGTAAAACAAATTAAAAAGGCAGATGCGGATCAATATAAGATTGAAGCTGAAGCGAGAGCTCGTGCGGAAGAAGTACGTGTGGAAGGTTTAGCGAAGGCGGAAATCGAAAAAGCGCAAGGTCAAGCGAAAGCGGAAGTACAAAAAGCACAAGGTACGGCGGAAGCAGATGTTATTAGATTAAAAGGTTTAGCAGAAGCAGAAGCGAAACAAAAAATCGCAGAAGCATTTGAATTATATGGTCAAGCGGCAATTATGGATATGGTTCTTAAAATGCTTCCAAGTTATGCGAAGGAACTTGCAAGTCCGCTTAGTAACATTGATAAAATTACAGTTGTCGATACAGGCGGCGGTGGTAAAAATAGCGGGGCCGGAAAAGTTGCGGGTTATGCGACTGATTTAATGGCAACGATGCAAGAAACGTTAAAAGCTTCTTCTGGAATTGACTTAAAAGAGCTATTAGAAGGATTTGCAGGAAAAGGAGCGGTACAACAATTATCAAGTGATAAACCTGTTGTATCTGTAGTAGAAGATGAGAAAAAAGAAGTAGAAAAAGATAAAGAATAGTAAGGTGGAAAGAACCTCTAGTAAGTGAAATACTAGAGGTTCTTCTGTGAATTATAATATTTCGAATAATATACATTTTTATACATTGTTTTAATTATTTAATTTATATAGAATGAAAAAGATATGTATCAATTCTTTATGATGTAGAAAAAGATAGAGAGTCTCATCGATACATTTAAATCGTATTATTTTTATAGAAAGATTAAATGTTAATTAATTACATTTAAAACGGTATGGAGGGGTAGAAGTATGTTTCAAGGGAAAGTAAGGAGTAGTAGTTTAAAAACAAAGTTACTTGTATCATTTATTATTATTTTAATTCTTCCAAGTATTGTAATTGGTTGGACGTCTTATCAACAGGCGAAGACGAATTTTAATGAAACGATTTTAAACTCGGCGAAAGATAATATAAAAATTTTGGATAATGTAATTAATAAAGAATTGGATAGTAAAAAAGTAGATGCAACTTATTTTACGAAATTATTCACACAATCAAGTTACCAAGCAGATCAAATTCAAAACATACAAAATAAACTAGAAGAATACAATAAACTGCATCCAGAAATGGAAGCAATCTATACAGGATCTAGTAATGGACAGTTCATTCAATCACCAGCTATTCAGATGCCAGATGGATATAATCCTACAGAAAGAGATTGGTATAAAGAGGCCGTGAAGAAAAGCGGAGAAGTAATTGTAACTGCTCCATATAAGTCAAAAACGACAGGGAATATTGTTATTACACTAGCAAAACAAAACGAGGATAAAAGTGGAGTTCTTGGGATTGACTTAATCATTAATAATATTGTTACTACTTCCAAGATGGTTAATATCGGTAAGGAAGGATATGTAGCGATATTTGATCAAGATAAAAATGTAGTAGCGCACCCGAAAATGAAGCCAGGAGAGAAATTAGAAGAGAAACTTAGTAAAGAATTGTATAAACAGGAAGCTGGGGATTTTCATTATTCATTAGATGGTGAAGATCGCAATATCACTTTTAAAACGAATAAGAAAACTGGATGGAAAATAGCAGGAATTATGCCTTCCAAAGAAATTATCCAAGCGGCTGAACCTATTTTCTATAAAACAATAACTGTTCTTGGAATTTCACTAATAATCGGTGGGATTGTAATTTACTTCATAATTGCGTCTATTATTAAACCGTTAAAACAACTTGTCATATCATCGAAGAAGATTAGTGAAGGTGATTTAACAGAATCAATTACAGTTCATTCTAAAGATGAAATTGGACAGCTAGGAGAAAGTTTTAACGAGATGGCTGCATCGTTACAAAGTGTCATTTCCAATATAAACACTTCAGCAAGTCATGTAGCGGCATCTTCAGAAGAATTAACAGCTAGTATGAAGCAGACAAGCGAAGCAACGGAACAAATTACACAGGCGATAGAGCAAGTATCAAGTGGTGCAGAAATACAAACGAAAGAAGTTGAAGAAGGAGCAACATTGTTAGAAGAAGTTACAGAAGGAATTCAGCGTGTTGCAGATAGTTCTTCATTAGTATCTACAGCCTCTATGTATACGAAGAAAAAAGCTGAAAATGGTGGGAAGTTAGTTGAACAAACTGTGAATCAAATGCAATTAATTCATGAGTCTGTTTTACAGTCAGACAAAATCATTGGTTTGTTAGACGATAAGTCGAAACAAATTGGAGCAATCCTTGAAGTGATTCAACATATTGCAGAACAGACAAATTTATTAGCGTTAAATGCGGCAATTGAGGCTGCGAGAGCTGGAGAGCAAGGAAGAGGATTTGCAATTGTAGCAGATGAAGTGCGAAAGCTAGCAGAACAATCAGGACAGTCTTCTACGGAAATTGGGAAACTAGTGAAAGAGATTCAATTTGATATAAAAGAAACAGTAAGCTCTATGAATCAAGTTGGAGCAGAAGTACAATCAGGACTTGTAGTTGCAAATGAAACGAAGCAAAGCTTTGTCGAAATATTGAAGTCTACAAATGATACAGTTGTACAAATTGATAGCATGGTAGATGTAGCAAAACAAATGACGGTAGATGCAAAACAAGTAAGTGCATCTATTAATGAAATTGCAGCTACGATTGAAGAAAATGCCGCAAGTGTTCAAAATATTGCTGGTTCCTCTGAGGAACAATTAGCTTCAGTAGATGAAATAAATGCAGCAGCAGTCCATTTATCACAAATGGCAGAAGAATTACAAGAGATGATTGGTAAGTTTAAAATATAATAATAAACTGTTAAGAAACGAAGTAGTACTTATGCTTCGTTTCTTTTTTTATGAAGATAAAAAAAGAAAGAAATATATAGTAACCGTGTTATGATAATAAAAAACTGTATTTTCTTTAAATTCTATCTTTAATCATGTTAGGGGAATGGTTTTGAAATTTAAAAAATTAAAACTCCAACCGAGAATTACATTAACTATTAGTACACTTATTTTAGTTGTACTTATGCTAACGAGTTATTTATTTTATTACATATTATCTGAAACGGTAGAAGAGCAAATTGGTAAACGGGCTTTGCATGTTGCGAAAACAGTTGCCGCGATACCAGAAATTCAGGAAGCTTTTCAAAAAGAAAATCCAGCTTCTATTATTCAGCCAATCGCAGAAAAAATTCGAATTGATACAGAGGCTGACTTTATTGTAGTTGGAAACAAAGAGGGGATTCGTTATGCACATCCTGAGCGAGATAAAATAGGAGAAAAAATGGTTGGCGGAGATAATAAAGGCGTTTTATTAGAAGGGAAATCTTATGTTTCTAAAGCTAATGGATCATTAGGCCCTTCGTTGCGTGGGAAAGTCCCAGTCCGTAACCAGGAAAATGAAATTATTGGTGTGGTGTCTGTTGGGTTTTCAATGGCTGATATTCATGGAGCGGTAGAAGTGTATGGAAAGCGTGTATTTTGGATTACAATAATAGGTCTTTTAATTGGGATAATCGGCTCTATATATTTAGCGGCAAGTATAAAAAGAATGATGTTCGGGATGGAACCAGAAGAAATTTCATCTTTATATGAAGAGCATAGTACAGTGATTCAATCTGTACGTGAAGGGATTATTGTAATCGATAAAAATGGCATGATTAGTTTAGTCAATCAAGCAGCTTATGATATTCTTTCGCTAGATAAGCAACAAAATATTATTGGGGAATTTATTTTAAATGTAATTCCTAATTCAACGATACTAGATGTACTTCAAACTGGTGAAGAACAGTTTGATCGTCAATTAAATATAAAAGGACAGGCTGTTATTGCGAACCGTCTACCTATTAAAGTAAAGAATAAAGTAACTGGCGTTGTATCGAGCTTACGTTTGAAATCTGAAATGGATCAGTTAACAGCAGAATTATCTCAGACGAAGCAATATACAGAGGCATTACGAGCGCAAACGCACGAATATAACAATTTATTGTATACGCTTTCAGGTCTTATCCAATTAGAATCATACGAAGATGCTTTAGAGCTTATTCATAAGGAAACAGCGGTATATCAAGATTTTGTTCAATTTATTATGAAGCGGATTCAAAATCCATGGCTAGGTGGAATTTTAATTGGATTTTATAATAGAGCACGAGAGTTGAAGATTGATTTTATGCTAGATAGAGAAAGTGGTTTAGACAAATTAAGTCCACATATTGAGAGTAATTATGTCGTTTCTATTTTAGGGAATTTAATTACGAATGCATTTGAAGCAATTGAAAAAAATGAAGAGAATGATAAGAAAGTAAGGATGTTTGTAACTGATATTGGAGAAGAAATATTAATTGAAGTGGAAGATTCAGGGCAAGGGATTCATGATGAAATAATTACTAGCATATTCTATAAAGGCTTTTCGACGAAAGAAGGAGGAGAGCGAGGGTATGGATTAGCAAAAGTGAAAGAGTTAGTAGAAGATTTAAATGGAAGTATTGCAATTGAAAAAGGGGATTTAGGGGGTGCGTTATTTATTATTGCACTACCGAAAGAGAGAGGCGAATAGTAATGGGTGAGGAGATTGAAGTATTAATTGTAGAAGATGATATTCGGATTGCTGACATTCATCGTCGTTTTACTGAAAAAATTGAGGGATTTAAAGTAATTGGAACGGCAACGACTGGAGAACAAGCGAAAGAATGGCTAGAGCTTGTGAAGCCACAGCTCGTGTTATTAGATGTGTACTTACCTGATATGCAAGGAACGGAACTTGTCACATATATTAGGAATCATTTGCACGATACAGATATCATTATGATTACAGCGGCATCGGAAACAGATGTAGTGAGGCACGCCCTACGGGGCGGAGTAACAGATTATATCGTAAAGCCACTAATGTTTGATCGATTTAAAGCAAGTCTAGAAGGCTATCAAAAAAAGATTATACAGTTAAAGAAGAACAATCAATTATCTACGGAACAAATTGAATATTTATGGTCTCAAAGAGGCGTGAAGGGAGATCAAATAGAATATGCCCCGAAAGGGATAGATCCTTATACTTTAGCGAAAGTAAAAAAGCATATGTTAACAGTTAATGAAGAAGGGATTACAGCAGAAATGTTAAGCTCAATGATTGGAGTAAGCCGATCAACGGCAAGGCGCTATTTAGAGTATTTGATATCTGGGAAGAAAGTCCACGCAGAGCTAATATATGGAAGTGTTGGGAGACCGGAGAGACGTTATTTTCTTGCTTCTTCATAATAAAAAACAGTAGAGGATTTTATTTCTTCTACTGTTTTTTTGCATCTTATATTGGAATAATCCCAATTACAATTCCGGTAATTAACATAACCATTGTCGTTCCAACGGCCCACAATAAAGTGAAGCGTTGATGTTCACCGAAATCAACTTTGGCCATTCCGACCAATAAATAAGTGGAAGCGACAAGAGGACTTAATAAGTGAACGGGTTGTCCAAGTAAGGAAGCGCGTCCCATTTCAGCTGCACTAATTCCGTAAGTAGCAGCAGCTTTCGTCAAAATAGGTAATACCCCGAAGTAAAATGCATCATTAGACATGAAAAATGTGAATGGCATACTGAGAAGTGCTGTAATAATTGGTAGTTGTGGTCCAAGTGCATCTGGTATAAGAGTTACTACACTGTTAGCCATTGCATCTACCATTTTTGTTCCAGATAAAATACCAGTGAAAATACCGGCAGCAAATACGAGAGAAACAACTGCTAATACATTCCCTGCATGAGAAGCAATACGTTCTTTCTGTTGCTCTAAGTTTGGATAGTTAATCATAACAGCAATAGCAAAAGCGACTGTAAATAAAACAGGTAACGGCATAACTTCCAGTATGAGACAAACAAGTAATGCAGCGGTTAATAAAAAGTTAATCCATAGAAGTTTAGGGCGTTTATGCGCTGCAGCTTCAACAGTTGCAGCTTGCTCATCCATTGTTTGCATTTGTTTTAAATACTGTACATCCATAATTCCTAAACGTTTTCTTTCTTTTTTTCCAAGATAGTAGGCAACGAAAACAACCCAAATTGCACCAGCAATCATTCCTGGAATAAGAGGTGTAAATAATTCGGAAGCCTCAAGTCCAAGTGCGCTCATAACACGAGCTGTGGGTCCACCCCAAGGTGTAAGATTTGTTACCCCCGCCCCTAACATAACAACTCCAGCTAATATGAGGGGGTTCATTCCAAGGCGCTTATATAGTGGATACATTGCGGAAACTGTAATCATGTATGTTGTTGTACCATCACCATCTAGAGAAACGATAATAGTCAATATAGCCGTTCCGACAACGATTTTTAAAGGATCTCCTTTTACAAATTTTAAAATCTTACTAATGACAGGATCAAATAAACCGCTATCAATCATAATCCC
Organism: Bacillus sp. C-3-6; assembly: GCF_054509685.1. Lineage (NCBI taxonomy): Bacteria > Bacillati > Bacillota > Bacilli > Caryophanales > Bacillaceae > Bacillus > Bacillus sp. C-3-6. The sequence goes on from NZ_CM137247.1 coordinate 582,401, forward strand.
AAAATATAAAATAGCGAACATAAGCATAATACCAGTAGGTGCTAATTTTTGAATCCCCCCTAACATCATAGGCCCCATATTGGCATAGAATCCGCCAATTACTGCAAAAACACTCGGAATTAATATTAAGGCTACTAGTGCTGACATACGTTTCGTCATAATTAAAAACATAAAGACAAATACCATCGCAAATCCAAGTAGTGCTAACATGTAATTTCCCCCTCAAAAGAATGATTGCGCTTTCAAAATAGAATAAAAATTCAGAAAAAGGTTTTTTATTTATAATAAAAGCATCTATTCAAATGGTAAATAATTTGAAAAATAACATCATTAGAAGCATAATTTTTATTTTGTTCATTTTGTTCACGGTAGTTAATTTGAATTTTTAAAAAGTAAGCCACTCCTCGTAAGAATGGTAGAATAAGATGAAAATAGTGAAGTGTGAAATAGGGAGTAGATGTTATATGAAAACGAGAATAGAAGAGATTTATAGCTCTTATGAAGGAAAAGTAGAGGAGATTTTTATTAATGAATCTTCTTACGTATATGAATGGGAAAAATTACTGATGATCCGAAAAAATGACGGTGAGCTAAAAAAAATTGCAGTCGGGATTAGTGGAAATATAAGATTGGTAAATGTAGAAGTTGGACAGGAAATTAGTGCGGATACATTATTAGTTAAATTAGAAGATGATTTATTAATTACAGGTTGTGAGTGATGAGAGATGTGTAGAAATAACTACACATCTTTTTTTGTTTCCTATATTACAAAAAGCACATTGTTTTTTCACAAATCTCACACAACCTTTTGGTATTCTTTTCGTGGAGTATACGGTTTCTAGGGAGGAATATTGATGAAAGTAAAATATGTCGTACTTGCTATATGTTTATGTTTCGTATTTACAGTAGTCGGGTGTGGGAAAAAGGAAACAGCAGCTGTTGCCATTGATGAGAAACATGATAAATGTGATATTTGCCAAATTGGGGTAACAGATAATCAATTTGCAACAGAAATTATTTTAGAAAATGGAAAAGCGTTAAAGTTTGATGATATCGGTTGTATGTATAAATGGATGGAGATCAACTCAGATGAAAAGACGAAAGAGAAATTTGTCCGAGATTATGATTCGAAAGATTGGATTTCTTTAGAAGACGCTACTTACGTATATGATAAAACAATAACGACACCGATGGCTTATAATGTCATTTCATTTAAAAATAAAAAAGATGCAGAGAGCTTTGTATCTAACTATAAGGGGAAAGTTCTTTCGTATAAAGAGCTAGCAGAGCATAAATGGGAAATGAATAAAGAGATGATGGGGAAACCGAAAGCAGGAAATCATGGTGGACATCATTAATAGAAAAAGACAACTATGTAGTTGTCTTTTTCTATTATTACTCAGGTGCAAATATAGAAAAGGTGTAAAATTTTTAGCAGAACGGTTACAATGGAATATAGTAACCTAAAGCAATCATTTATGTACTTTTTAGAAATGTATACAAATGCGGTAAAAACGTGCTAAACTAATTGCTTCATAATGTTAATGATGGGGCCATCAGGCGTATCATTTCAATAGGTTGAGAAACATAGTATAAGCTTAAGATAATCCGATTAAAGAAGGAATCTAAAGGGCTTATGGATAAATGTACTCAAGAAGAGTTATTGTATGTGATGGAGGAATGGTTAAGAAAACATTATCTTTCATAGGAGCTGTAGTTGTGAGAAAACAAAAAATTTTATTATGTATTTTATTAGGACTTTTAATGACGGTAGTGGCTTGCGATAAGCAAGAAGAACCAGAATCGAAACCGGTTCATGTGAAAAATGAAAAGAAAAAAGAGAAGCATAAAGAACAGGAAGAATCTAAAGAAGAGAAAAGTATAAATTTAATGGACAAACAGTTGTTACTTTCAGCTACTCTTGGAGACACAGAGACAGCTATGAAGTTGATTCAGGATGGAGCGAATATAAACGTAGAAGGTGACAATGGAGAAACGCCTGTCCTTGCAGCGACGTACCAAAATCATGTAGAGACAGTTAAAGCATTAATTGGTGCAGGTGCTAATATTGAAATTAAAGATGAGAAAAAAAGTAATCCACTTCTTTATGCAAGTAGAGAAGGATATACGGATATTGTAAAAGTATTAATTAATGCAGGAGTTAATACGAAAGAAACGACTAGGTCAGGTGGGACAGCACTTATTTCTGCATCTGAACGTGGCCATGTAGAGGTTGTTAAAGAATTATTAGAGCATACAGATATTGATGTGAATTATAAAAATGAACGTGGTGGAACAGCGCTATTAGAAGCAATTGTATTAGGAAATGGTAGTGAAAACCATAAGAAAGTAATTCAATTGCTTATTGATCACGGTGCAGATGTAAACATGGCTAACAAGGAACATCTGACGCCACTGCAATACGCTGAAAAAAGAGGTTTTAAAGATATTGTAAATATGTTGAGGGTAGCTGGAGCGAATGAAGTAGTACAGCCACAACAACCAGTAGAGTAAAAAACGAAAAATAATCCCATTTAGATAGACAGAATGAAGAAATCAGTTAGTATGATGGATTCAGTAATGTGTATTTGAATGGGATTTTTATTTTGAACATGAAAAATAGATTATGAATGGATGGTATATGGAGTAAATAAGGAGGATAAAAATGAGGCTCTCAAAACTTGATTTAATAGTAATTCAGGCAGAGGTTTTATTTGTTCATAATGGAGTAGGAAAAATGAAATATGTAAATGAACAAGGAAATCCGAAAGCACCACGTTTTTTTCTTGGCAGAACTCGTGAAGGGAGTATAACGAGATATCATTGTAATGTGGATGATGAAACGGTAAGTAAGATTGAGAAGTTAATTCGAGAACCTTCAAAGCATATAGAGATAGCAAAGATTATTAATATATTAAATGAAGAAAGAACAGTGGAAAATATTTGGATGGGTCCTGCTTTCATGTTTCATAGTAATTTACATAAGCCGACTAGAGCAATACAAATAACTGAGAAGAATAGAGAGCTTTTGCGAGAAAATTTTCCTAATCTAATAGAACAGATGGAATGGAGGAAACCTTATTTTGCAATTGTAAAAAATGAAAAGGTAGTTTCTGTTTGTTGCAGTGCTAGAAGTACGCCCGTAGCTGCTGAGGCAAGTGTGGAAACTTTAGCGGAATTTCAAGGGAATGGATATGGTACTGATGTTGTTACAGCCTGGGCCTTATCAATACAAGAGGAAAAGCGCATTCCACTTTATAGTACTGCTTGGGATAACTTTGCTTCGCAAGCAGTGGCAAGCAAACTAAAACTTATTAACTATGGAATGAATTTACATATTGATTGAATTTTAAGTATTGTTTCGTTCTATTTGTTTGCATTTAAATATATAGATTAATGTAAATAGTGATATGGTGAATATTAACATTCGGTTAACACCTAATTAACAATCTATCAAAACTGACTTAATAAATGCGTAATATAGTAAAGGTAACAAAATAACTAGGGTAGAGAACATTTGAGAACACCCACTTACATATAATGTGCCACTTTCTTAGGTGTGCTCTATTCCCTAGAGTTCAAATAAGGAGAAAGGCGTTCTATGTAAGTAGGTGTTTTTAGTTTGGATAAAAATAGAACAGTTAGGTGGAATAAATGTTTAAAGAACCTTATATTGCGATGATAAAGGATTGGAAAGGATACAAAGCATACAAAAAATTGCCGAAAACAGTTTTTCTTATGACTGGTTCAATGTTGGAATTACCAGAGCGTGTATATGAATTGCAGAAACATGGACATGATGTATTTCTTCATTGTGATTTTATACAAGGTTTAAATACGAATACAGAGGAAGCGCTTTTGTATATTCAAGATGTTATCGGGGCACAAGGTATTATTTCAACAAAGGGTTCGACAATTCGAAATGCTAATAAAATTGGATTGAAAACAATTCAACGTATTTTTATTGTAGATACTTTATCTCTTACTAAATCAATTGAAAATTGTAAAACGACTAGACCAAATGCAGTAGAGATTATGCCGGGGATTATGCCTTCTATAATTAAACAGCTAGTAGAGGAAATAGAGTTTCCTATTATTGCAGGCGGGTTGATTCAAACGCGAGAAGATGCGGAAATTGCAATTCGTGCAGGAGCAAGTGCGATTTCAACAAGTCATTATGAAGTATGGATACATGAAGAAAAAAGGAGTGCAACTTTGTGATTGAATTGAAAAATGTTTCAAAGGTATATAAAAATGCAGAAGAGACAGCGGTTAAAGGCGTATCGGTTCATATTAAGAAGGGCGAATTTTTTGTTTTAGTTGGACCTTCGGGATGCGGGAAAAGCACATTATTACGAATGATCGCTGGCTTAGAAGAGATTTCTTCGGGAGATTTAATTATTAATGAACGTGTTGCAAATGATCTAGAGCCGAAAGACCGTAATCTATCAATGGTATTTCAAAATTATGCATTATATCCACACTTATCTGTAGAAGAAAATATTTTATTTGGACTTAAGGTAAGAAAAGTACAAAAAGAAGAGCGACAAAAGCGACTAATGGAAGCTATTGAAATGGTAGGACTGAAAGAGTATGTGAAAATGAAACCAGGTCAATTATCAGGCGGACAAAGACAGCGTGTTGCGCTTGCTAGGGCGATCGTGAGTCAAGCACCAATCTGTTTAATGGATGAACCACTTTCGAATTTGGATGCGAAATTACGTGCGCAAATGAGAATTGAAATTAGAGAAATTCAGCAGCGATTAGGAATTACGATGATTTACGTTACCCACGATCAAATAGAAGCGATGACTATGGGAGATCGTATCATGGTTTTAAATAAAGGAAGTATACAGCAAGTTGGAACACCACTTGACATATATAACGAACCAGCAAACGAATTTGTTGCAAGCTTTATAGGTTCTCCTTCTATGAATATAAATGATGGGGAAGTAAATAAAGAAAAAGGTGTATTACAAATAGGACAATTGCAAATTCCATTATCTATTGGACAGTTAGAGCAATTACCAGAAGGAACAATTCGCATAGGCATGCGCCCTGAGCATATTGCACTGTCTGAGGAGGGACAAGAAGTGACGTTGCAATCTGTAGAAGTATTAGGGAATGAATCTATATTGAACTTTGCGGTAAATGGAACAACTTGGAGTGCGAAAGTTATCGGACAGTTACTCCTGAACAAAGGTGACAAAGTAAAATTATTATTCTCGCAAGAAAAGTTATGCTTCTTTAACGAAAACACGAATGAACACTTAAAAGTGGTAGCTGAAGAAGAGTTGAAAGTGGTGGCGAAATAATGATCGAAGTAAGTAAGTTACCAGTTCAAACAAAGGTGTCAAAAAAGAAAAAATTATGGGAGAGAACGAAAGATTTAAGAATAGGATTATTGTTTTTGGCGCCATCTATTTTGCTATTTTCGATTTTTCTGTTCTATCCATTGTTTAGGACGATTTACTATAGTTTTTATTTAACCGATATACATGGAGAAGCTAATCTCTTCGTTGGCTTAGAAAATTATCAATATTTATTCTCTGATCCAGCCTTCTACAAAAGTATAAAATCAACTTTATTATTTGTTTTATATACAGTTCCTACGAGTATTATATTTGCTTTGTTTCTTGCATTGATTGCAAATGGAAAGGTAAGAGGTATTGGGTTATTCCGAGTTCTGCTTTCTTCGACGATGGGAATATCAGTAGCTGCTAGTGCAGTGATTTGGCTATTTTTATTTCATCCAAGTGTAGGATTATTTAATAATATATTAGCCGCTATGAATCTTCCTGCAATCGCATGGTTAACGAGTCCGGACTGGGCACTATTCTCTGTATCAGTTACAACAGTTTGGGTGAATACAGGGTTTGCATTTTTAGTTATATTAGGTGGTTTACAAAATATCGATACGTCTTTATATGAGAGTGCATCTATAGATGGTGCTAGTTATTTATATAAGCTTCGCCGTGTTACATTACCGATGCTATCGCCAACTTTATTCTTTATTGTAACAGTAACGTTAATTAGTGCGTTCCAAAGCTTTGGACAAATTGATATTTTAACGCACGGTGGACCGAATGATGCAACGAATTTAATTGTGTACTCGATTTACAAAGAGGCGTTTGTGAATCATCAATTTGGAACAGCAAGCGCACAAGCGATGGTATTATTTGTTTTCATTTTCATTGCTACATTACTTCAATTTAAGTTTGCTGAGAGAAAGGTGCATTATAAATGATTGTTAAACAGTGGAAGCAAAATTTCCTATTATACATGCTGCTCATAATTAGTGCAGTAATGGTATTTTTTCCTGTACTGTATGCGTTTTTAATAAGCTTTATGACACCAGACGATATTCAAATGAGAAGGTTATTTCCAACTCAATTTACTTTTGATAATTTCATTAATATTTTTCAAAAAGTACCACTTTTTACATACTTATATAACAGTTTAATTGTATCGACAGTCGTTATGATTGGACAACTTATCGTATCAAGCTTAGCGGCGTATGCTTTTGTTTTTCTTCAATTTAAAGGGAGAAACTTAATTTTCTTCCTGTTTATTTCAACGATGCTTATTCCGTGGGAAGCAACGATGGTACCTAACTTTTTAACGATTCAAAACTTTGGCTGGATCAATAGTTTCGCTGGGATGACAGTGCCGTTTTTTGCAACAGCTTTCGGTATTTTCTTACTACGTCAACATTTTATGACACTTCCGAATGAATTGAAAGAAGCTGCTTTTATTGAAGGAATTGGAAATGTAAGGTTTTTATTCAGCGTTGTAATTCCGTATTGTAAAACGAGTTTTATTACGCTTGGAGTATATAGCTTTTTAACAACATGGAATATGTATTTATGGCCACTTTTAGTGACCACTGATGAAAAAGTAAGAACAGTGCAAATTGGTGTGAAGCAGCTTCAGTCACAAGAAGTTGCAACTGATTGGGGAAGCGTAATGGCCGGTGTTACGGTTATCGTTATTCCAACATTGATTTTACTATTTTTAGGACAAAAACAATTACAACAAGGATTAACAAAAGGTGCAATTAAATAACTAAGAGAAGGTGAGCTTAAAATGAGTTTAGTAAAAAAAGGTGCTGCTCTATTAATGGTAGCAACAATGGCATTATCTAGTGCCGCTTGTTCAAATAGTAAAACAGAGGGAAAACCTGAAGCGCAGGCAAAAGTAGCACCAGTTGAAAAAAATGGTGATAAAACTGTAATTCGCTTCTGGCATGCGATGGGTGGAAAAACACAAGGGGTACTAGATGGTCTTGTTGCAGACTATAATAAGTCACAAAATAAATACGAGATAAAGGCAGAGTTCCAAGGAACATATGAAGAGTCTTTAACAAAATTTAGAACGATGTCTGCAACGAAAGAAGCGCCAGCGCTTGTTCAATCGAGTGAAATTACAACGAAATATATGATTGATAGTAAAAAAATCACACCAATTGATAGCTGGATAAAAAAAGATAAGTACGATACGTCAAAATTAGAAAAAGCAATTACAAATTATTATTCAGTTGATGGAAAAATGTATTCTATGCCATTTAATTCATCTACACCAGTATTAATTTATAATAAAGATGCTTTCGCAAAGGCGGGCTTAGATCCAGAGAAAGCTCCAAAAACATATGCGGAATTACAAGAAGCAGCGAAAAAGTTAACGATTAAAGAAGGCGGAAATGTAAAACAATATGGATTCTCCATGCTTAACTACGGTTGGTTCTTTGAAGAATTGTTAGCGACACAAGGTGCTTTATATGTAGATAACGAAAACGGTCGTAAGGATGCTGCAAAGAAGGCGGTATTTAACGGTAAAGAAGGACAGAAAGTATTTGGAATGTTAGATGATTTAAATAAAGCTGGCGCCCTTGGAAAGTATGGAGCAAGTTGGGATGATATTCGTGCCGCGTTCCAATCTGGACAAGTTGCTATGTATTTAGATTCTTCAGCAGGTGTTCGTGATTTAATTGATGCATCTAAGTTTAATGTAGGTGTTTCATATATTCCGTATCCAGAGGATTCGAAACAAAATGGTGTTGTTATTGGTGGAGCATCATTATGGATGACGAATATGGTTTCAGAAGAAACGCAACAAGGTGCTTGGGACTTTATGAAATATTTAACGAAGCCAGACGTACAAGCAAAATGGCATACTGCAACAGGTTATTTCTCAATTAATCCAGATGCATATAATGAGCCATTAGTAAAAGAGCAATATGAAAAATATCCACAGTTGAAAGTAACAGTAGATCAATTGCAAGCGACGAAGCAATCTCCAGCAACACAAGGGGCTTTAATTAGTGTATTCCCAGAATCACGAGATGCAGTTGTAAAAGCATTAGAAGCAATGTATGACGGGAAGAATAGTAAAGAAGCGTTAGATGAAGCTGCCAAAGCAACAGATAGAGCAATTAGTATTTCAGCTCGTACGAGTCAAAAATAAGAGAAAGCCGTATCCTTAAAAGGGATACGGCTTTCTTTATAGGGAGATAAGGGATCAAAGAAATGATGAAGTCTTATCTCTTTTATATGAGTAAAGGGTCTAGAGTGAATGTTGTCCTTTTCATTATTTATTTAACTCCATTGCGACTTGTTTACCATTTACGAAAACCTCTACTACCGCTACTATAACTTCCATTACTTTTTTCATCTCTCATCTCTCCTTGTTTTTGTTTCATTTCTTACTCTCAGTATAAGGAAATACAGTAATTACAACTATCGAATTGGATGACAAGAGACTTACATTGTTGTAAGGATAATAGTTTAGTTTGTAATAAAGTGAAACTGTAATCAGTGGGGGGGCTTACTGCTCGTTAATGCGGGATAAATTTGATTCAAGATTAAGATTCGGAATTTTCCGTTGTTTTGAACTATAATTAGAAAGAAGGGGGATAATATGAAAAGAATTCTTGTTATTAGTGATATTCATGGAGAGATAGAAAAGTTTGAACAGTTATTGGAAGAAGCTCAATATGATGCGAAACAGGATCAATTAATCTTACTGGGAGATTATGTAGATCGTGGTCCAAATGCGCGTGCTGTAATTGAAAAGGTAAGAGAATTGAAAGAAGAGGGAGCACTCATTTTAAAGGGAAATCATGAAGATATGATGATTAAGGCGTTAACGACAAATGAGGAACGTTCATGGAACCATTGGGTAAAAAGAAATGGTGGAGATAAGACATTATATAGCTATGGATTTGTAGAAGAAGATATTGTGGTTAATGAGAAAGACTTCTAAAAACCAATTTTACACTCTCGTGTATTAGAGGAACATATAAAGTTTATTCAAGAATTAGATCATTATATTGAAACAGAAGAGTATATATTTGTACATGCTGGGGTTGAACCGATGAAACGAGTTTCTGAATCTGAACCATATACGTTAATGTGGATCCGTAATGAATTTCATAATGGATATAGCGGTGAAAAGGTTGTTGTATTTGGGCATACGGAAACAAAAACGCTTCATGGTAGTGAGGAGTGCGGAGTGTATTTTGGTAGTAATCGTATTATTGGAATTGATGGCGGGGCTGTGTATGGCGGTCAGCTAAATTGTTTAGAGTTGCCGAGTAAAAAGGTATATGTAATAAAAAATTGAAAGAGATAAGAGGAATCTTATTTCTTTCAATTTTTTATTAAGCTAAATTTAAGACAAAGTTTTTATAATAAAACTTCAAAATTTTATAAGGAAATAGTTAAAAATGAAATTACGTAATGCAACTACATTCTTTTGTTATGAAGAGAAGAAATGTAATAATAAATAGAATTGAACTATTTGATGGAAGGTGAGAGCATGCGTTTACTTGTAGTAGAAGATAATGCTTCGTTATTAGAGTCTATCGTACAAATTTTGCGTGATGAATTTGAAGTAGATACGGCAATAAATGGAGAAGATGGATTGTTTTTAGCGCTTCAAAATATATATGATGCAATTTTGCTGGATGTGATGATGCCAGGGATGGACGGATTTGAAGTGATTCAAAAAATACGTGATGAAAAGATTGAAACACCAGTCCTGTTTTTGACAGCGAGAGATTCTTTAGAAGATCGGGTGAAGGGATTGGACTTTGGTGGAGATGACTATATCGTTAAGCCATTTCAGGCCCCTGAATTAAAAGCGAGAATTCGCGCTTTACTACGCAGAAGTGGTAGTTTAACAACGCAGCAAACGATTCGTTATAAAGGGATTGAATTGTTCGGAAAAGATAAAGACGTTCAAGTAGATGGAAAAAGTATTAAGTTGACATTGAAACAATATGAGCTACTAGAGTACCTCATTCAAAATAGCGGGAAGATTTTAATGCGTGAACAAATTTTTGATCGTGTTTGGGGATTTGATTCAGATACGACAGTAGCGATTGTAGAAGTGTATGTGCATCATTTACGTAAAAAATTAGAACCATTCAGTTATCAGAAAGATATTCAAACCGTTCGAGGTATTGGATATATATTAAAAGAACAATGAAAAAGGGAAGTATGTTTCAAAAGACACGCATTCGTTTGACTATAGTGAATTCATTAGTATTTATCCTATTAATAGGTATATTAGGTAGTATTATTTATTCATACACATATAAGCGTATTTATAATGAAGTGGATCAATCTATAAAAATGATGGCTCAGTATAGAGAAAAATTAGATGTTAAAATACCACCAAGAAAACGCATGGAGAATATCCAAATTGGAGATCCGCGAGTAACTAGAATAACTTGGAATGGAAAAATAGTGAAAATAGAGGGCGATAACCGTAAATTCCGTTCTATTTTTGAAGAGAATTTGGAAAAGTTTTCTCCAAAAAATTTAGAGGAGTTACAAGATATTGAAGTACAAGGACGATATTTTAGAGTATTTTCGCTTCAAAAAGATGGAGAAATAGTTCAAATCGTGCGAGATATAACAGCGGAAGAAAGAATGTTAAATACTTTATTTTTAATCCTTGTTATAGGTTGTAGCATAGGAAGCCTCTGTGCGATAGGTATCGGCTTTTTCCTAGCTGGTAGAGCACTCGTACCTATTCAAAATTCATGGGAGAAACAGCAGCAATTCGTTTCTGATGCATCACATGAACTCAGGACACCACTTGCAGTTATTCAATCAAAAACGGATGTTTTATTCCAGTCACCATCCGCTACGATAGAAGAAAAAGCGATGGATATTTCTACAATTTCAAAAGAATGTAGGCGGTTATCGAAACTCGTTAGTAATTTATTATTGCTAGCACGTTCTGATTCTAATCAAATTGAGATGGATAAGAAAACATTTGAACTTGATAAATTGTTAGAAGAAATAGTAGCTCCATATAAGGAGATTGCTTCTTATCAAGAAAAAGAAATGATGCTAAAAGTAGAACGTGGTGTATCTTTTATGGGGGATAGAGAGCGGATTCATCAAATGATGGTCATACTGTTAGATAATGCGATGAAGTATACAAACGAAGGCGGGCATATTCAAATTGATTGCACGCAAACGAGTAGTGCAATTCGTATACAGGTGAAGGATAACGGGATAGGAGTGAAAGAAGAAGATATTCCGAAATTATTTGATCGTTTTTATCAAGGGGATAAAGCAAGAAGTACGTCAGAAGGAGCTGGATTAGGTCTTTCAATCGCAAATTGGATTGTAGAAAAGCATTATGGAAAAATATCAGTAGAGAGCAAATGGGGAGATGGAACTTGCTTTGAAGTGATATTCCCTAAAAATCAAAGAATATAAGTAAGAAGACGATCTTGTTTTTACAAGGTCGTCTTTTTTTAAGATAAAGTTAAGAAACTATTTATATTATGTATGGCATAAAGAAAGTTCGTTACATGAAGAAGAGACTAGGTGTATGTGAGTGAGTTTTATCAATCATAATGTTATCTCAAGCAGCGATGAGATGTATGTATAGTATTAAAAAAATTATGGGAATGATGGAAAAGAAAGTGTAAGAGGGAGGAATTAATTTTGAAAAAGAAAATGATGACGGTATTCACTATTGGAGTAATGAGTTTAAGCATATTAGGGGGTGCCTCTCCTTCTGAAACATCAAAAGGAAAGACAGATTACACACAGCGCAGTAAAGAACAATTAAACAATGGAAAGATACATGCGGTGAATACAGAAGAAAAAGCGGAGAAACTAGGTATTGAAACGGAAGGAAAAGAACAAATTACGCTAGAAAAAGAAATTCATGAAACAGAAGTAGGAAGAGAAGCAGAGCAGTTAGGCATCTCGATTGAAGGAAAAGATGTTGGAACTCTGTCTGAAGAAATCTATGAAACAAAAGTGAAGCAAGAAGCCTTAAAGCTAGGCATATCGATAGAGAATACATCAATTGTAGATTTAATTAATCAAATTAATACGATTAAAATTAAAAATGAAGCGGATAAATTAGGTATTTCAACAAATGGAAAAGAAATCGAAGACATTGCGGAAGAAATCTACGGAACGAAAGTAAGAGAAGAAGCAGGGAAGTTAGACATTTCGCAAAAAGGGAAGGAAATCGAAGAGTTAGCACAAGAAGTGTACGAACAAAAAGTACAGGAAGAAGCAAAAAAATATCATATTGATTTGTATGGTAAAGATATATATCAAGTGTTAAGAGAAATTAATGAACAAAAGGTGCTACAATTGGCAGATGAGCTTAATATGGACAAAGCGAACATGAATATTCAAGAGCTAACAGAAAAAATAAAAAAAAATCAACCTGAGAGAGAAAAAGAACTAAATTTTGTACCAGTGATTCGAACGGATGCTGACGCATTTTATTCTTATTTAACGAACTAAAAAGGGCGTGAGAGTGATACGGAGGTTTAAGTGGTATATATGTATAGCATTACTAGCTATAGCTGTATGGAGTGTATATACAAATGGAATTACAAAGTATGTGGAGAAGTTGACATTCTTCAATATACAAAATGGAAAAGAACCGGAATTTAGTAATAATGATGAAAAGGCCATTTTATCAGGTGTACCATTAATTCAGCAACTACCAGAGCTAGATAGAGGCTGTGAAGTGACAAGCTTAGCGATGATGTTACAATACGCTGGTGTTTCAGTAGATAAGATGACGTTAGCAAATGAAATAAAAAAAGTTAATTTTATAGAAGATGGTGTGCGCGGGAATCCGAATGAAGGATTTGTAGGTAATATTTATACATTCTCTGAATCAGGATACGGTGTATATCATGGGCCACTTTTTCAGTTAGCGGAAAAATATTTACCTAATAAAGCTGTAGACTTAACAGGGAAGAATATAGAAGAAATTTATAAGAGTGTAAAAGCAGGGCAACCTGTAGTCATGATCACAAATGCAACATTTGCACCATTAGATGAAGATGAATTTACTACATGGGAAACAAATAGTGGAGATGTTTCTATTACGTATAATGAACATTGTGTTGTACTTATTGGGTATGATCAGGAATCTGTATATATTCGAGATCCACTTGAGGATAGCTTAGATGTAAAAGTACCGAGAGAAACCTTTGAACAGGCATGGGTACAAATGGGAAGTCAGGCGATTAGTTATGTAAAGAGCGCTAAATAAATTAGGACGAAGATTTTTAGTAATATGACTATAAGGTGAAGGATAAACATTTGAGGATTATAAGAGAAGTTCTATAGAGTAGACGCTGTTAAGAAATAAGAGAACTTTAGCATATATAATGCTAAAGTTCTCTTATTTTTATGATTAAAATACGTATAAGGAATGAATATGCAAAAATGCATAATTGAAGAAAAAATTACATTTTATCATTATATATTGTTTTATACATGTTAATTGTATAAAATGACACAAGTATCCACATTACATAAAGGAGGCTTATTATGCAAAAAATATTTAACTGGGTTAAATGTATGAGTATCAATAAAAAATTAATCATTTCATTTTTTATTATTTTAACTATACCAGGAATTATTATCGGTGGTGTTTCATATCAAACTGCCAAAACAAATTTTGAACATCAAATGACAGATAAAGCAAAGGAGAATATTTCGATTTTAAATACTGTTATTTCTCAAAATATAGAAGAGAAATTTGTTGATGCGACGTACTTTGCAGACATCTTAACAGAGGATACATATCCAAATGGACAAGAAGAAATAGTAAGAACTAAGTTAGCACAATATATAAAGCTTCATCCAGAAGTAGAAGGTATTTATATTGGAACAGAGACGGGAAAGTTTATAAGAGAACCATTTATCCAAATGGCTGATGGGTATAATCCAACAGATAGATCTTGGTATAAAGAAGCACATGAAAATAAAGGGAAAGTAATTGTTACTGCGCCATATCAGTCAGCATCTACAAAAAATATGGTAGTGACAATTGCGAAAGAAGTAAAAGATGGTAAAGGTGTTATAGGAATTAATTTAAACTTAGATAACATCTTAAAAATTTCCAAAATGATTAACATTGGTGAAAAAGGTTATGCAGTTATTTTAGATCAAAATAAGCAAATTGTTAGTCATCCATCTAGAAAACCAGGTGCAAAAGTTACTGATCCTTGGATTAAACCAATTTATGAAGATAAACAAGGAAATGTGTCTTATACAGAACGAGATGATAAAAAGAATTTAATCTTTGCAACAAATGAGAAAACGGGCTGGAAAGTAGTTGGCGTTATGTTCGATGAAGAAATTACCCAAGCTGCCAGTCCAGTGTTTTATAAGACTTTGATTGTCATTGCTATTGCTATTGCATTTGGTAGTGTATTAATTTATTTCATTACAAAGTCTATTACAAGGCCATTACGAAAAATAGCTGAATCGGCATATAAAATTAGTAACGGAGATTTAACAGAGAAAATTACAATCCATTCCAAGGATGACATAGGAAAATTAGGGAATTCATTTAATGAAATGTCTACGTCTTTACAAGATGTTATTACCCAAATTAGCTTTTCAGCAGAACATGTTGCAGCATCGGCAGAAGAGTTAACAGCAAGCGTACAGCAAGCAAATGATGCGACAGACCAAATTACAATTGCAATGGAACAAGTATCAGGTGGGGCCGAATCACAAAGTCAAGGTGTTGAAGAAGGTGCGGCTACATTGCAACAAGTAAATACAGCAATTCAAGATGTAACTGGAAGTGCAGAGTCAATTTCTATTTCCTCATTACATGCGCGAGAAAGAGCTGAAGAGGGAGAAGATTTAGTTGAACAAACCGCAAAACAAATGCAGTCTATTTCTAAATCAGTATCCGAGTCAGATGCTATTATTAAACTTCTTGATGAGAAATCAAAGCAGGTAGGAGCTATTTCTGAAGCAATTCAAAACATCGCTACTCAAACGAACTTATTAGCTTTGAATGCGGCTATTGAAGCAGCAAGAGCAGGTGAACAGGGACGAGGATTTGCTATTGTAGCAGATGAGGTTAGAAAATTAGCAGAGCAATCAGGAGAGTCATCTGGAGAGATTGCAAATTTAATCGCAGAAATTAAGGCGGATATTGAACATACTGTTAAGGCAATGGATAATGTGAATGGAGAAGTTCAACAAGGCCTTGATGTTGTAACAAAAACGAAAGTAAGTTTTACGGAAATTTTAAGTTCTACTACACACATTGTTTCTCAAGTTAATCAAATGGTAGAAACAACGAAGAGAATTGCTGGAGATGCAAATGAAGTGACAAATGCTATTGATGAAATTGCAGCTGCAGCAGAAGAAAATACAGCTAGTATGCAAAGTGTTGCAGCTTCAACAGAAGAACAGGTTAATTCCATGGAGGAAATTAGTTCAGCTTCGCAAAACTTAGCTGAGATGGCCGAAGAACTACAAGCGATGACTAGTAAATTTAAAGTATAATAACAGCAGATAAGTAAGGTGAAAATAATATCACCTTACTTATTTTTCTATTCAGCAATTAGGGGAGTCATTAACGGGATGAAAAAAAGAAAAAGACTATGGAATTTATGGAAAACGATTACATTGTTAGTTTGTACAGTTGTAATTTTCTCTTTACTTGTGACAGATATATTAATTAGTCATAATGTAGAACGGACGACGGAGGATAGCCAAGCAGAGAAGGCAAAAACAATTGCACACATTGTGGCGAATGATTCGATTGTAATTGATGGTTTGGTTGGGAAAGCAGATACCTCTGCAATCCAAACGTATACAAATAGGATATTAAAAAACACAGGTGTTCAATTTATTGTAGTTATGGACATGGATGGAATAAGAAAATCTCATCCAGATCCTCAAAAAATAGGTCATCATTTTATTGGCGGGGATGAAGGGCCTGTATTGAAAGGAAAGGAACATGTATCGTTAGCAGAAGGAACTTTAGGTATTTCCATGCGAGTGTTTGTACCAATATTTTCTGAAACGGGTGAACAACTTGGAGCGGTGGCTGTTGGTATTTCAGCAGATAATGTAAAAGAGAGAGTTAAGGAAAGTAGACATATCATTTATATTGGTGTCGGAGTTGGTGTATTAGTCGGAATTATAGGAGCAATATTGCTAGCTAGACATATAAAGAAAAGTTTATTCGGTCTTGAGCCGCACAGGATAGCAAAAATTCTTGAAGAAAGAAATACGATGCTACAATCTGTAAAGGAAGGTATTATTGCTGTAGATAAAGAGGCTAGAGTAACGTTAATTAATAATGAAGCGAAACGTCTATTTAAAAAGAGCGGACTTGAAGAAGATTTTATCGGTAAAGATGTTGAGTTGTATATGCCAAATTCACGTATAAAAGAAGTATTGCAAACGGGAGAAGTACAATTAAACGAAGAACAAAATATTTACGGAATTACGATTGTGACGAATCGAGTTCCTTTATATGTAAAAGGAGAAATAGTTGGTGCAATTGCAACATTTCGTGATAAAACAGAGATTAGAAAACTAGCAGAGGAACTAACTGGTATTAGACTATATGCAGAAGCATTACGGGCACAATCTCATGAGTTTATGAATAAGATGCATGTCGTATTAGGGCTTACACATATGAAACAGTATGAAGAATTACAGAAGTATATAAGCGGCATGGTATCAGAGCATCAATATGAAATTGGTGGAGTTATGAAAAGAATAAAAAGTCCAGTATTTGCTGGTTTTTTACTAGGTAAGCTCAGTTATGCTAGAGAGAAAAATATAAAATTAATTATAAGTGAAGATTCTTATATGCCGGAAATAGATGATGAAAGTATTGCTCATGAACTTATTACGATTGTCGGAAATTTAATTAATAATGCATTAGAGGCAGTTACGAATTGTGAAAAGAAGCAAGTTGAAGTTAAGATACAACATGGGGATATATTAACTATTACAGTACAAGATACGGGAAAAGGTATACAAGAAAAAGAAATAGAGGAATTATTTACGAAAGGTTATTCCACAAAGGGAGATAACCGCGGTTATGGTTTGTATCTTGTAAGAGAAAGTATACAGCGAATAAATGGGGAAATTCATATTCATTCATTAGTAGGAAAGGGAACAACGATAACAATTGAAATACCTAAAGGTAGGGATGAGAGGCAAATATGATTAAAGTTTTAATTGTAGAAGATGACCCGATGGTAGCAATGTTAAATACGCATTATTTAGAGCAAGTAGGAGGGTTTGAGCTTGTTCAAGCAGTTAATTCAGTAAAGTCGGCGATAGAAATATTAGAGAAATCACGAGTAGATTTAGTATTACTTGATATTTTTATGCCTGAAGAGACTGGTTTTGAGCTTTTAATGTATATCCGGAACCAAGAAAAAGAAATCGATATTATAATGATTTCAGCTGTACATGATATGGGAAGTATTAAAAAAGCATTACAATATGGCGTAGTAGATTATTTAATTAAACCATTTACATTTGAACGATTTAAAGAGGCATTAACTATATATCGAGAAAAACTTACTTTCATGAAAGAACAACAAAAAATTAGTCAATCGGAATTAGATTCGTTAATTTTACAAAAAGAAAAAAGGGAGCCTACTGTCACGAAAGAGCTTCCGAAAGGGTTAACGAAGCAAACATTGCAATTAATTTGGCAGAAGATCGAGTCGTTGAATGGAAGGGTGTTTACAACAGATGAAATGGCACAATTAGTTGGAATTTCAAGAGTTTCTATTCGAAAATATGTAATGTTTTTGACTGACATTGGGGTGTTAGAAAACGAAATGATGTACCAACATGTGGGAAGACCTGTAAGTAAATTAAGATGTGTTGATCAAAAGAAAATAGAGTTTTACGTATAAGCGACTTAGTATAAGTCGCTTATACTTTTTTTAATTACAAAATCAATTACAAAACTTACAAAAACTATTTTTACTATTGAAAGCGTTTTAATATTGTTATTAAGAAAACGAGGGGGTGCCATATGGGAATTCAAAAGAATGTGGAAGCGGTATCATTTTCTGAAGGAAATGAAGTACAAAGAGAATCTTTCGCTTCTAAAATTATGAATGTAAAAATCGGTGTTATACCTTTACCGTTATATGTAGTATTGGCTGCTATTATTTATGGGGCATCTGTATATAATAAATTGCCAGCAGATATGATTGGTGGATTTGCAGTTATTATGATCATGGGGATTTTCTTAGGCGATATTGGGATGAGAATTCCAATTTTAAAAAATATCGGCGGTCCAGCAATACTTTCGTTATTTATTCCATCATTACTTGTATTTTTTAACTGGATGAATCCAGCTTCAATGGAAGCTGCGACTATGTTAATGAAAAAATCGAACTTTTTATATTTATATATTTCTTGTTTAGTAGTCGGAAGTATTTTAGGAATGAACCGTAAAGTGTTAGTACAAGGTTTCGTTCGCATGTTTATTCCTTTAGTAGTAGGGACGTTAGCTTCTGTAGCAGTAGGGTTATTGGTCGGTTCATTATTTGGATTTGAAATGAAGCACACATTCTTCTTTATCATCGTACCAATTGTGAGTGGTGGTATCGGGGAAGGGATTTTACCATTGTCGCTAGCTTATAGTGATATTTTAAATGAATCGTCAGCAACGTTTGTATCACAGCTTATTCCAGCAGCTATTATTGGAAATATGTTCGCAATTGTAAGTGCAGGGTATATGAAGCGTTTAGGTGAGAAGAAACCGGAGCTTAGTGGTAACGGTGTATTAGTGAAAACAGACAATCAAGCAGAATTATTAAAAGAACAAAATACAGAGAAGCCAATTGACTTCTCATTAATGGGAGCAGGTTTATTAATTGCGTGTACGTTCTTCATCTTCGGAGGATTTGCTTCTAAGTTCATCGGTATTCCTGGGGCAATCATTATGATTTTCTCAGCAGCACTTGTGAAATACTTTAAATTAATGCCAGCAAAAATGGAGCAAGGAGCATTCCATTTATATAAATTTATTTCGAAGAATTTAACTTGGCCTTTAATGGTTGGATTAGGATTGCTATATATTCCGTTAAAAGACGTAGCAGCAGTTCTTTCAGTAGGATATGTTGTTGTGTGCGCATCGGTTGTTCTTACAATGGTAGCATCAGGTTTTCTTGTAGGGAAAGTGATGAAAATGTATCCAGTAGAATCGGCGATTGTAACTGGATGTCATAGCGGTTTAGGCGGAACTGGAGATGTTGCTATTTTATCGGCTTCAAATCGTATGGAATTAATGCCGTTCGCGCAAATTTCAACTCGTTTAGGCGGGGCGGCAATGGTTGTAACGGCGACAATATTATTAAAAATGTTTTCATGATCAAACAAGCTAGCTATATTCATATAGCTAGCTTGTCAAATTAAGGGGAGATTATAAGTATGTTAGCAAATCAAATTAATGAAAGATCATTGTTATTGCATAAAGAATTAGTAGGGAAAATTGAAATTACAAGTAAAGTGGAGGTAAATTCAGCGGATGATTTAAGCCTGACGTATACACCAGGTGTAGCGGAGTCTTGTAAGGCAATTGCGGCAGATGAAGAAACAGTGTATGACTATACAGCACGTGGCAATATGGTGGCAGTTGTTTCAGATGGAACAGCGGTACTCGGTTTAGGAAACATTGGACCGAAAGCGGCTATGCCTGTTATGGAAGGAAAAAGTATTTTGTTTAAGAAGTTTGCGAATGTAGATGCTTTCCCATTATGTTTAGGCACAACGGATGTAGATGAAATCGTTACCCTTGTAAAAAATTTAGAGCCTACATTTGCAGGGATTAATTTAGAAGATATTGCAGCACCGCGTTGTTTTGAAATTGAAAAACGATTAAAAGAAGAAACGAATATTCCTGTATTCCATGATGATCAACATGGAACAGCTATTGTCGTTTTAGCAGCTGTTATTAATGCATTAAAAGTTGTTAGCAAACAAATGGATAATGTGAAAATCGTTATTAACGGTGCGGGTTCGGCAGGAATTGCAATTGGAAAATTATTATTAAAGGCTGGTGCAAAGCACATTACGCTAGTTAGCCTAGAAGGTATTGTTTGTGAAGGTGAAACATGGATGAACGAAGCACAAATTGAAGTTTCAAAAAAGACAAATCGTGAACATGTGCGTGGAACGTTAAAAGAAGCGATTCACCAAGCTGATATTTTTATTGGCGTATCTGCTCCTAACGTATTAACGAAAGAACTTGTACAGACGATGAATGAGAAAGCAATTGTGTTTGCAATGGCGAATCCAATTCCAGAAATCTTCCCTGAGGATGCATTAGAGGCTGGGGCAGCTGTAGTAGGAACTGGGCGCTCGGATTATGCGAATCAAGTAAATAATGTATTGGTGTTTCCCGGAATATTCCGCGGTGCGTTAGATGTGCGCGCAACTGATATTACAGAAGAGATGAAATTAGCGGCAGCATATGGGATCGCTAACATCATTACTGACGAAGAACGTAATGCGAATTATGTAATCCCGAATCCATTAGATAAAAGAGTTGTTCCAAGTGTTGCAGAAGCAGTAGCGAAAGCAGCTATTGATTCAGGCGTGGCGCAAATTACGAAAATACCAAGTTATTAATAGCTAAAAGCAGTGCCTAAAAGGCACTGCTTTTTTGAGATAAGAAATCAAAATAATGAAGAAGTGTAGAATTATTTATGTTTCTTCACTATTTATTTAATTCCATTGCAACTTGTTTACCATTCACTAAAACCTCAGTTACTGCTACGATCACTTCTATCATTTTTTTCATCTCTCCTCTTTTCATTTCTTACTTTAAGTATAAGAGAAGAGAGATAATTCAACTATCGAAGTACATGACGTAGAAATTACATTGTTGTAAGAAAGTGGTTTATTTTTGTCACTTTACTCAGCAGTGATTATAAACTGATCATAATATTTTTCATTCACATATATATTTAATAACCATAATCCAGATGAAGGTAGTGACATAGCGAGAGGGAGTTCGTTTGTAGTAGAATCGATTGTATTTGAAGTAGTCCAAGTTTGTTTGGAAGTTTCTTTTTGAAAGAGTACTGGTGTTGGAGTTACAGATCCTTGTTTTAGCGCAATAATAGACAATTTTCCAGTTGGCATCTTAGAATCTAGAAAGTGCCACATTATTTCATTTTGTTCATTTGCGATAATGGGACTATCAGCCATTGCGACTTTACCTTCGATGCCTTTTAAAGGCATTTTTCCTTCTACGAAAGAAGGTGTTTCTTCCCAATTTACATCTTTTAAAACACTAAGATGAAAGAAGGAAGGTGCGTTCACTTGATTGGATGACGTTGCGACAGCTTCAGTTTTAGATGCTTTTGAATCAGGTTGTGCTGGTGTGCATCCAGTGATGAGGAAGGAGAGAAGTAGCATAGTTCCGAT
This sequence comes from Bacillus sp. C-3-6, assembly GCF_054509685.1. NCBI lineage: Bacteria > Bacillati > Bacillota > Bacilli > Caryophanales > Bacillaceae > Bacillus > Bacillus sp. C-3-6. The sequence continues at coordinate 604,132 of NZ_CM137247.1, forward strand.
TTTTTTCATGGTGCCACACTCCTAGTTTTTATTGTTAGTGTAATTGTATTTGCTAGAAGGCGGGACAATTCCTTTAAAGTATAAAAAGAGGTCGTAAGTTTTGTACGACCTCTTTTGACATTTTTTATCCCGTAAAATCCCGATTGGTGTAGGTTAATAATCAGTGGGAGATAGCCCCACTAATTAAAGTTTCACTTTATACTTGTTCAGTTGTATAGGTTGGTTCGGTTTCTTTTTGAGGCATCGTCAAAAAAATAACGGACAGAACGATACATACGCCGCCTAATAATTGATATGTTCCAAAAGATTCATTTAGCCAAGTAATTGAAACGATGGCAGCTACAAGGGGTTCAATGCTAGATAAAATGCTTGTTTCTGTTGCTGCTAAATATTTAAGACTACCGATATATAGAAGGAAAGAAAGGGTACCACTAATAATGATAAGAATAAGCATAGAAAAAGTTTTTAGTGTAAGGGTTTGTGAAAAGTGATTCCACCCGAATGAACGATTATAAATAAGTAGTGCAATTCCTCCGATTAACATCCCCCAACCAATTACTACAGTTGTCCCGCATTCTTTAATGAGAGAAGCCGGATGAAGGGTATAAAATGCAAATCCAATTGCTGTTAATAGTCCAAAAATAATAGCTTCTTTAGATAAAACAACATTTTCAATTGAGCCATTTGTAATAATAAAGTATGTTCCTATTAGCGCGGCTATAATTGCGAATAGTTGCATGGAAGCAGGGAATTTTCTTTGTTCAAATGCAACATACATGGTTATAAGAACAGGACCTAGAAATTGAAATAGTGTTGCTGTGACCGCGTTACTAATATGAACTGTTTCGATAAAGGCGTATTGCGCACCAAGCATGCCGAGAATAGAAAAAATAATAAGTTGTATAGAATATCTAGGGTGTTTCCAAATTTGAAATATGTTTTGTTTCTTTATAAGTAAGAAAGACAAAATAAATATTCCTGCAAGCAACAATCGAATTGTTAAAAAATCAATTGAGGATACATTAGTATGTTGAAATAGCCACTGAATCATTGGACCAGATAATCCCCATAATGTAGCCCCTGTAATAATCATAATGAGTCCGATACGTCTACCATTGTTCATTATTATGTTTCTCCTCTCCGGTATTTGATTTTTTATGTGTGACATGATAAAAGGAATTATATATAAAATCTGGTACTGCAAAAAGTATCAGATTTTAGTTTTATTAAGGGGTCAGATATTATGTTAGAATTAACGCCTAATTTAAATATGAATAGTAAAAAGGCATTGTATGTGCAATTGTATGAGTATATAAAAAAAGAGATTAAAGATGGATCGATTGTCCCTTTTACGAAATTACCGGCTAAGCGAAAGTTAGCGATACATTTACAAGTAAGTAAAAATACAGTAGAGGCAGCGTACGAACAATTACTTGCAGAAGGTTATATTGAGTCGATATCGAGAAAAGGTTATTTTGTATGCAAGATTGAGCAAATGGTTCATGTAGAGGCTAGTGGAGAGAGAATAGAAGAAGTACTGTTTCAGGAGAAGAGTTATAAATTTGACTTTACACAAACAGGAATTGATACGAATGCTTTTCCATTCAATATGTATCGGAAAATTGTAAATGAAGTATGGCAGCCACATAATAACGAACTTCTCTTTCTAGGACACCCTCAAGGGGAAGCGAGCTTAAGAGAAGAGATTACGAATTATTTGTATGAATCTAGAGGTGTACGTTGTTCAGCTAGTCAAATTGTATTAGGAGCGGGAACACAAATATTAGTGAAACTATTGTTTCAGTTGTTAAAGGGAAGCAATTATGCAGTTGAAAACCCAGGGTATCATAGGAAGATGGTTGTTTTTGAACAGGGAGAAGCAAGAGTCAAAATGTTATCTTTAGATAGAGATGGAATTTGTATTGCAGATTTAGAAAATAGCGATGCAAATGTTGTATTTGTAACTCCCTCTCATCAATTCCCATATGGAATGATTATGCCTATTACGAGAAGGACGCAGCTTTTACAATGGGCGAAGAAAGAAGAGAGCAGGTATATTATTGAAGATGATTATGATAGTGAATTTCGCTATTCTGGAAAGCCTATACCGGCGCTGCAAGGGTTAGATACAGAGGGGAAAGTTATTTATATGGGGACGCTATCTAAAGCATTATTGCCATCGCTACGGATGAGCTATATGGTGTTGCCGAAGAAATTAATTAAAAAGTATCAACAGCAATATTTATTTTATACACAAAGTGTTTCAAGAATAGATCAAGAAGTGATTAGAAGATTTTTAAATGAAGGATATTGGGAAAAACATATTCATAAAATGCGTGTTGTCTACCGAAAGAAGAGAGATCGACTTGTTTTTGAAATAGAGAAGTATTTCTCTAATCGTGTTGAAGTGATAGGAGAAGATTCGGGATTACACATTTTATTAAAAGTGTATAATGGAATGCGGGAAGAAGAATTAATTCAAGAAGCTGCGAAACATAGTATCAAAATATATCCTGTGTCTACGTACTATAAAGACGGTACGGCGCCTGAGAATGTAGTTTTACTTGGGTTTGCGATATTATCAGAGGAAGAAATTGCGAAAGCGATTCAATTATTACACACGGCATGGTTTACAAGAAAGTAAAAAACATCCTCCAAACATGAGGATGTTTTTTATTATTTATTTTCATCTAAGAATAAGACCATATGCTCTTCGTCCCAATATTGTCCGTTATATTTTAATGAACGTTCTTGTACACCGAATGTTTTAAAACCTAATGATTCATAAAGTTTTTTCGCTCCATCGTTGCCAACAACAACATCAAGCATAACTTGTTCTACTTCTAAAGATTTAGCAAGCTCAAGACATTCTTTAATAAGTGCTTTTCCTGCTCCAAGTCCGCGCGCTTTTGGAGATACATATACAGAACCGATTTTAGCTTTATGTTCTTGTTTTACATATGGTTTCGTTTCCAGTGTTGCAACCCCGATTAATTTTCCATCTTTAAATGCACCTAGCGTATAGTTTTCATCTTGTGCTAATTTTTGTGCTTTATATTCAATCGCACACTCTTTATTAATAATATCTTCATAAGAAGAGCTGAATGCTTCAGGGTTTTGCTTTAATCCTTCTACGCGAAGTTCTAAGTAAATTTCTGCTTCGTCTTTTGTTAATACATGGATATCCAATTATATCACCCTCCAAATCTTTGCAAATGTACCTTTATTTTATATTGAAATAAGAATAATTTCAAAAGCTTAGCTTATATGAGCTGTTTTTATGAACAAAATAACACCAGTAGTGTTTACTACTACTGGTGTTTTCACACGCATATTATTCAAAAGGTAGCTCGATTATAAAGTTTGTTCCCGCACCTAATTGGCTTGTTACTAGAATAGAACCATTATGCAATTCTACAATTTCCTTTGCAACAGCTAGCCCGATACCTTTTCCGCCTGTAGCTCGTGTTCTAGATTTATCGACACGATAAAAACGGTCAAATATATGCGGGATATCTTCTTCAGGGATACCTTCACCTTCATCTTGTACACTTATTGTAAAAGAATCTGTTTTTGTAAGTACACGTATCGTAATGGCTGTGTTTTCTGGCGAATGTTGATAAGCGTTGTGTAATAAATTTAACATAACTTGTTCCATACGTCTTTCGTCTATACAAACTTCTAAATCATCTTTGCAATATACATGAAGTTGCATTTGCTTATTTGTTAATGTTGTTTTTGTTTTTTCTACCATTCGTTCTAAAAATGGCTGAAGAAGCACTTTTTGTTTTTTTATAACAAATTGGTGTTGTTCTAATTGTACAAGCATAAATAAATCTTGGACGAGATCTGTTACACTATCCGTTTCATCCTCAATGATTTGTAAGTATTCTTCTCGCTCCTCTTTTGTTAAAGAGTCTCTCTTTGCTACCTTCGCATAACCTTTCATATAGGTCAATGGAGTTAATAGTTCATGAGCGACACTAGCGAGAAATTCATTGCGCTCTTTTTTCATATACGTAAGTTCGCTTGATAAATCTTCAATTGTTTTTGCTAAACTTCCGAGTTCATCATTCCGTTTAATACCTAATTGAATTGGCTTATTTAATTTTGACATTTTTTCTGTCGCTCTTTTCATTTTTATAAGAGGATCTGTAATAACTTTAGAAAAAACAAAGACAGAAATAGTTGTTAAAATAATCGTCAAAATACTAATGATAAGAAATTGATGCAGTAGTTTAAGTAACATCTTTTCTAAGAAAGACGTCTTTAATAACATATATAAATTACCTTGAAATCCTTGAATTTCAAGTGGACTTACTGTTGAAATGAATTTTGATTTTTTCCAGTTTCTTTCTACAATTAACCCGCTTTTTGGGATAAATTCTGTTTTGCAAGTAAGTTGTTTTTTCATTTCTTTCGTTACGGGTTCGGAGTTAGAAATAATTTTGCCTTTATTGTCAGTTATAACGATTGTGATATCAGTATTAGCAATTAATTCGGAACCGATTAAATCTTCAGCTGCATGCTCGATAGTGAAATCCTGATACCGAGGGTGTTTAGGACGTTCTATGTATTGCTGTTGTTTAGAATGTTCATTCCATCTTGCACGGTTTACAATCTTATCACGATACCGATTACCTTTCTCTAATAGAGCATCGGTTTCTTCTTTAACACGCATTGTTGAAAGGCTCTTATAAAAAGATACGAAAGCAATTGTTTCAATACATAAAGCTAATATTAAAAAGTATGTCCCAATTTTAAGGGAAAGTTTACTCATTTTTTCACCATACCTTATTCATAATAAAGAGTCAGTGGTATACGATTTCCCACTGACCGAAGTAATTATTCACTTTTCCATTTATATCCGACTTTATAGACCGTTTCTAGGTAATTTTCAATTGGAAATCCTTTTTTGCGTAGTTTATCACGGATGTTACGAATGTGTGAATCAATTGTTCTATATTCGATATCTGTTTCATAGCCCCAAATTTTTTCGATTAAATCATCTCGGCTATAAGCACGGTTTGTATTTTGCAAAAATAGTCCGAGTAACGAAAATTCGATGGGAGTTAGCGAGATTTTTTCATCGTACACTGTGACGGTATGTTTCGTTTTATCCCACTCAATACCATTAAAACTAACAAATCCATCTTTTTTTGTACGGCGTAATATAGCCTCGATTCGCGCGACTAATACATGCTCATCAAATGGTTTTGTAATATAATCATCTGCGCCCATCGTGAGGCCTTTCACCATATCGTAGTTTTGGTTGCGAGCTGTTAACATAATGATAGGAACGTTGGAAATTTGACGAATTTGATAGCAAGTATCCCATCCATCCATATTTGGCATCATAACATCTAATAAAATAATATCGAATTCTTTTTGTTCGATTAATTTTAGTGCTTCAAGGCCAGAGGTAGCTTTCATACAAAAATAGCCGCGAGGGCTTAAGAACAGATCTAATAATCGTAACATACGTTCTTCATCGTCTACTAATAAAATTTTTACCATAATCTTGTGCACCCCAAACTGTTCATTCTACTTGTATAGTTTACATGAAAATAATAAAAAACTCTTTTTATGTGATTGAATGGAGGGCTGATTTTTTCGCTCAGAGTAATTGACATAAAAAATGCACTAGTTTTGCACAACTATTTTTTATAATAGAAAACGTAGCGACACAAAATACCCTATGTTGCGACATAACGTCATGTCATTTTATTTATAAAATGACAATTCCATTCTATTGTGTATGTGAGATAGAGAGGGTTTTCGTATTCACCTCGCATCGGATAAGAAAAATTTCCTATCTCACACTTTTTTTAAAAGGAGATCATACACATGAATTCAAAAGAAGAAATTTCAAAAAAAGAAAAGCAAGATCGTAATACGGTTGTCATGTGCGTTGCCGTATCTATGGTTATTATTATAAGTTGCGTAAATAAAATTTTGGGGATTTTATAATATAAAAAAAGCTGATTGCTTCTAAGAAGCAATCAGCTTTTTTCGTTGTTAGGGGGAGTGTTTCTATATAATAAACCAAGGTAAAATTGCTAATCCAGAAGTTATAATTGCTGTAGTAAATATTAAAAGCATAGCTCGTTTGTTTTGTTTCATGTCACATTCTCCTCTACATATCAAGTACATGCGATTAACGTGGGATGTAGTTCCCCACTGAGTAAAGTTTCACTTTATATTTTTAGTATAATGAATGGAAAGGTTTGGTACGATCGATAAAGGTGACATGAAGATTACATTGTTGTAATGAAAAAAGCATCTTTCTTAATAAAAAGATGCTTTTGGAAAACTATATTGAAGTATTAATCATTTAAGAACAGAACCATATGTTCCTCGTCCCAATATTGACCGTTATGTTTTAATGAACGCTCTTGTACGCCGTAAGTTTGGAAACCTAATGATTCATATAATTTTTTTGCACCAGCGTTACCAACTACAACATCGAGCATAAGTTGTTCTACATGTAATTTATCGGCATTTTCAATAATTGCTTTAATAAGAGCTCGTCCTGCTCCAAGGCCACGCGCTTTTGGGGAAACGAAAACGGAACCGATTTTTGCTTTATGTTCTTGTTTAATAAAAGGCTTTGTTTCTAAAGTAGCAATGCCGATTAAATCATCATCTTTGAAGACCCCTAGAGTATACTTATCCGGATTGCTTAATCGTTTTGCCATAGCAGCTACAGGATCCTCATGTTTCAAAACATCTTCATAGGAAGAGCTAAAAGCTTCCGGGTTCTTCGTTAAACCTTCCATACAAACTTTTAAATATATTTCTGCGTCCTCTGTCGTTAATAAGCGAATTTCCATAGTTGTAACCTCCTTGGTCGATTTCAAATAAAATAAATCCATTACTTTTATAAGATTGTGTATGTGTTTTGTTAGCAGTCTCTTTTAATTTGTAAAAGAATGAAAAGATATATGCTACAATGTTTTGTTTTTTAATATGTAATGAAATTATATATTAACTTTATTAACTATTCAAGTCTTTAATATATTACATTTTCATAACTAAAATAACTCCTCAATTGAGGAGTTATTTTAGCTATTCGATTGATAACCATCAATTCGATGTGGATGTGTGTAAATATTGCAGGATTCATTTCTGATAAATCCTACGACTGTAATGCCTAAATCGTGAGCGAGTTGCAATGCTAGTTTTGTTGGGGCAGATTTAGATAGAACAATTTCACATCCGATTTTTGAAACTTTGAGTAAAATTTCGGATGAAATACGTCCGCTAAATGCGATAATTTTTCCTTTAACAGATATATCATTGCGTAAACAATGACCGTATATTTTGTCTAATGCATTATGTCTTCCGATATCCATTCTTGATAGAAGGATATTATTTCGATCACATAGCGCGGTATTGTGAACACCACCAGTTTGGCGAAAGGTAGTGGAAGATTGTTGTAAAGTATTCATTAAGTAAAAACATTCTTCAGGAGTAATTTTTACATGTATATCATGTAAGTCTTTTGCTTTTGCCGCATCGTTTACGAAAATAAAACCTTGTCTACCTTTTCCGCAGCAAGAAGTGATGTATCGTTTATTATATAAAGTTTGATAGAGCGGATTCACTTTTGATGATTTTACATGGACAATTCCGTTATCTTTTTGAACCCATAGTTCTTCAACATCGTTATAGGAAGAAATAATCCCCTCAGAAATTAAAAAACCAATTACCATATCTTCAATATAATTTGGTGTGCATACGACTGTTACATATTCTTCACCATTCAATTTAATAGTAATAGGAGATTCTGTAACAATCTCGTCAAGTTGTTTTGAAAATGTACCAGATTGATAACGTACAATTGTATAAGTCTCTTGCGTAGGCCCCATATTTAATTCCCCTTTTATATGTATTTCTCTCCCACATTTATCATAAAACAATGGGAAAAATAAAAACACCTATTAACAAGAAGATCACAGATTATTTTGGTTATTATTGTATATGTACGATATAATAGAACTGTAGAATAGTGATATTTTCAAGCTTTCGTAGTTATACCTTATAACATCTAGAATCGACTTCATAAGAAAGTATTTGGGTAGAGCGTTTCAAAAATATGTACAGTAATGCGGTTTTGAAAACGGATTCATAATTGTGTTGTACAGTTGGTTGTAAGGAGAGGGGAAACTATGGCAGAACAGACAGTCCGTGTAACCGTCGATGGTAAAGAATTTTCTGCATCAGGTGAAAAGACGATACTACAATTATTTAACGAGAGTAATTTGGAACATCCTCAAATTTGTCATGTACCAGAAGTAGATCCAATTCAAACTTGTGATACGTGTATTGTAGAAGTAAATGGAAAATTATTGCGTGCTTGTTCAACGAAATTAGAGAACGGTATGCATATCGAAAGACAGTCCCAGCGTGCAAAAGAGGCACAGACTGAGGCAATGGATCGAATATTAGAGAATCATCTACTGTATTGTACCGTTTGTGATAACAATAATGGTAACTGTAAAGTCCATAATACAGTACATATGATGGGAATTGAGGAACAGAAATATCCGTATGAGCCAAAAGTAAGTGCGTGTGAAGTGGATATGTCACATCCATTTTATCGATATGATCCAAATCAATGTATTGCTTGTGGGCAGTGTGTAGAAGTATGTCAAAACTTACAAGTGAATGAAACTATATCGATTGATTGGAGCTTAGACCGTCCACGTGTTATATGGGACAATGGTGTAAGTATAAATGACTCATCTTGTGTAAGTTGTGGACAGTGTGTAACAGTATGTCCATGTAATGCGTTAATGGAAAAAACAATGCTGGGTGAAGCCGGATTCATGACTGGATTGAAACCGGATGTGTTAGATCCGATGATTGATTTTGTAAAGGATGTAGAGCCTGGATATAGTAGTATTTTAGCAGTTTCAGAAGTAGAGGCTGCGATGCGTAAGACGAAAGTGAATAAAACAAAAACAGTTTGTACATTTTGTGGTGTAGGTTGTTCATTTGAAGTATGGACGAAAGACCGCCACATTTTGAAAGTACAGCCTGTTTCAGATGCGCCGGTTAACGGTATTTCCACATGTGTAAAAGGAAAATTTGGATGGGATTTTGTAAACAGTGAAGATCGTATTACAAAGCCATTAATTCGCCAAGGAGATATGTTTGTTGAAGCTTCATGGGAAGAGGCTCTTGAAGTTGTTGCATCCAATATGCAGCATATTAAATCAGAATATGGAAGTGATGCATTTGGATTTATTTCTTCTTCGAAAGTAACGAATGAAGAAAATTATCTTATGCAAAAACTAGCCCGTCAAATATATGGAACGAATAATGTAGACAACTGTTCCCGTTATTGTCAATCTCCAGCAACAGATGGTTTATTTAAAACTGTCGGTATGGGAGGGGACGCTGGAACAGTGAAGGATATTGCGGAAGCAGGCCTTGTCATTATCGTTGGAGCAAATCCAACAGAAGGACATCCTGTACTTGCAACGCGTGTAAAACGTGCTCATAAATTACATGACCAAAAATTAATTGTGGCGGACCTTCGTAAACATGAAATGGCAGAGCGTGCGGATTTATTCATTCATCCGCGCCAAGGAACTGATTATGTATGGCTCGCTGGTATTACGAAATATATTATTGATCAAGATTGGCACGATAAAAAGTTCATAGCTGAAAATGTGAAGAATTTTGATGAATATAGCAAAATGGTAGAAAAGTATACGCTTGATTATACAGAAGAAATTACGGGGATTTCGAAAGAAAATCTGAAAGAAATGGCTCGTATGGTATATGAAGCAGATGGTACTTGTGTACTTTGGGGAATGGGTGTAACGCAAAATACTGGAGGAAGTACAACTTCAGCAGCAATTTCAAATCTATTGCTTGTTACGGGTAACTATCGTCGTCCTGGTGCAGGAGCATATCCATTACGCGGACATAATAACGTACAAGGTGCTTGTGATATGGCAACATTACCAAACTGGCTTCCAGGTTACCAAGCAGTTTCAGATGATGCGCTCCGTGCGAAATTTGAAACTGCATACGGTACTACAATTCCGAAAGCACCAGGGTTAAATAATATTGCAATGTTACTTGCGGCAGATGAAGGAAAACTGCGTGGTATGTATGTTATGGGTGAAGAAATGGCTTTAGTAGATTCGAATGCCAACCATGTACAACATATTTTAGCGAATTTAGATTTCCTTGTTGTTCAAGATATGTTCTTGTCGAAAACAGCTCGTTTTGCTGATGTTATTTTACCGGCAGCACCAAGCTTAGAAAAAGAGGGAACATTTACGAATACAGAGCGCCGTATTCAAAGATTATATGAAGTATTGAAGCCGCTTGGTGATTCAAAGCCAGACTGGTGGATTTTACAAAAAGTAGCTCGTGCACTTGGCGGGGACTGGAATTATGAAAGTCCAAGTGAAATCATGGATGAAATTGCATCGCTTGCACCTTTATATTCTCGGGCAACATACGATCGTTTAGAAGGATGGAATAGTTTATGTTGGGGTAGCCATGATGGCAGCGATACACCACTATTATATGTGGACGGATTTAACTTCCCAGATAAACTAGCTCGTCTATCATTAGATGAATGGGTACCACCAGTTGTAGCGCCAGATGAGTATGATTTACTTTTAAATAATGGTCGTATGTTAGAACATTTCCATGAAGGGAATATGACGAATAAATCGGCTGGTATTTTATCTAAAGTATCTGAAGTGTTCGTTGAAATCTCGCCTGAACTTGCCCTAGAGCGCAATGTGAAAGATGGTGGTCTTGTAGAATTAGCATCACCATTTGGGAAAATTAAAGTACAGGCACTTGTTACAGATCGTGTAACGGGGAAAGAGCTATATTTACCGATGCATGCAACGGTAAATGAAGAGGCAATCAATATTTTAACTGGAACGGCGACAGATCTTTATACGTGTACACCAGCGTACAAACAAACGATGGTAAAGATGCGTGTACTACGTGAAAAAGGGAATCGTCCGTTACCATCTTCAAACCCGAGAGATAAAAAGCGTAATCCGCAAAACGGTGTTGAAATCCAGCAAAAATGGCAAAGAAAACAATACGTATCACTTGTGGACTAGGGGGCGGAGATAGTGGCGAAAGAAATTACTGTAATTAAAAAGAAAGTTGTAACAGAGGAAGAACAGAAACAGCAAGTAGCAGATGAACTTCTAAATGAGCTATCTAATAATCGTGAAGCAGTAGAAGAAATGATGCAGCTTTTAGCACAGTTGCAGAAGGCTGGTATATTAGATGCGGCAATTAGTTTACTTGCTGCGAAGGAAGATGTTTCAAAAATCGCTGTGGAGCAATTAAATCGTGAACCCGTTAAAAATGCGTTAAACAATATGATGGGGGCAGGAGAAGCGTTATCTTCAGTTGACCCAGAAATAACGAAGCAAATTACGTCAAGTTTAGTTACAGGATTGCAATTTGCAACAGACGAATTAAATAGTGGTAAAAAAACAAAAGTGATGGATTTCTTTAAAGTATTAAAAGATCCAGATATCAATAGAGCTATTACATTCGGTTTTAGCTTCTTGAAAGCATTTGGACAAGGGTTAGAGAAAAAATAGAATAAATGAAAAAGTGATGGGAAGTAGCCATCACTTTTTTCATTATATGTATAAGAGTGTTCATGTTAAGCGGAATATATTATTATTAAAAAGATGGATTAGAACTGGAAATGTGGAATCCATCTCAAATACCGTTTTAGAATTTGGAGGAATATATGCAACACCGTAAAAAACTATCTATACCAGGAGTAATGAGACATTCCTTTCAAACAGTTAAATTTGCTTTTTGGAATGTATTAACTTTTCAACTTGCTTATAAATTATTAGCAGCGATTGTGTTTGTTCCACTATTTGGGATCATTTTTAATAAGTTATTGTATTTTGGTGGTTATGCAAATGCGACAAATGATGAATTATTAGCATTTTTAAAGACGCCTTATGGCATCTTAGCAATTGTAATTTTGTCATTGTTAGCACTGTTTCTTATCTTTACGGAATTTGCGGTGCTTATTATTATTTCGTATTTCGCTCATAAAAGACAGAAGGTGAAATTACGTCCGATTTTATATAAAACGGTAACGTATTTACCTACTCTTTTCACATATTGCTTACCAGGATTTATTTTATATGCTGTCGTATTGTTGCCTCTTTTAAATATGGGATATGAAACGGCATTAATCCCGCAAATTCAAATTCCTAACTTTATTACAGGAGAACTGTTTAAGACAACGATGGGGCAAGTTGGTTATTACACGTTCTTTGCTGTAGTCGCGTATTTGAATCTTCGATGGATTTTCGTTCTACCTATTGTTGTTTTAGAGCAAAAATCATTTCGCGTGGCAGCACGTAAAAGTGCAAATTTAGTAAAGGAAAGCTTTTTTAAAGTACTACTCTTTTTAGTAGGATTTTTTATTTCAATTGGAATTGTATATGTCGTATTTTTGGGAATATATTTATTGTGCCTATGGGGTGTTTATGAATTTACAAACCCGAAAGGAACATTTGCATTATTAGCTGAATCAACGATTTCTGTATTTTTAACGAGTACGTTGTATTTATTTAGTTTTATCGTGACGCCATTTTATATTATGGCGATTACGCGATTATACTTACAAAAGGTACCGGTTGAAGATGTTTTATTAGAAGAAGGATTAGATTATTCGAAAACGAAAGCAGATAAATGTTTCTTCCAAAAACATCGCTGGAAATTTATTGGCGTATATATTGTGGGGATTATTACTGCCGGAATGGTTGTTGCCTTCATTGTAACGTTTATTTCAAATTCGTATAAAGAACCAATTATTATGGCGCACCGCGGTTATATATCAAAAGGCGTAGAAAATACGAAAGAAGCTGTGCAAGGTGCTATTGATGCAAAAGCAGACTACGCTGAAATAGATGTATTACAAACGAAAGACGGTGAACTAGCGGTTATACATGATTTGAAGCTGAAACGTCTCGCAAATGCAAATGTGCATGTGTCAGATTTAACGATGGCTGAGTTAAGGCAGCTTACCCTTAGTCAAGATGGACTTTCAGGACAAATAAGTACACTTGATGAAATCATTAAGCTAGCAAATGGCAAAATCAAACTTAATATAGAAGTGAAGCTTCATGGGGGCGAAAAAGACTTTGTAAACAAAGTCTTAAAAACGATTAAAGATAATGAATTTGAGAAGCAATGTGTAATTCAAACGTTACACTATCCGCTTATTAAAGAGTTTAAGCGTGCAAATCCAGATATAAAAGTAGGGTATATATTGTATGCAAGTAGAGCTAACTTAAAAAATGTGAAGGCTGACTTTTACGTAGCAGAAGAATATATGTTAAATAAGAAATTAGTAAAAGAAGCAAGGAAGTTAAACAAACCAATTTACGTATGGACAGTAAATGATATGGAAAATTTAAAGGCATATTATAAGTTAAACGTAGATGGTATCATAACTGATTACCCTGAAGATGCACGTGAAACAATTAAGATGTTAAAAGAGCAAGAAGCGGAAGAAAGTGATCTGTTTGATAAAATTACTGAAACGACAGATGATTTGTTTTTAAAATTATTTATAAGTTACCCAGCTGCTAGCTAAATGCTAGCAGCTGTTTTTTTGTGAAAAGAATATATCTCTAAAGTATTAAGTAAAGTAATAACTGTATATGTATACGTTATAGCTTAGTTTTTTACATTGTTACATTATTGTCAAATAATAAATGATTACTGTTTATTTTGAAGAAGTATAATAAAAGTTGAGTGAAAGATAATGGAATGTCACGAAACCCCTAATAGAATCAATGTTTTATATATTTACACTATTCTAAATATAAAAACTTTAGAAAAATGATATGTTAGCGTTTTCATAACTTTTAAGTTATGCTAGAATAAGGACATAAGTTATTAATTATTACAAAAAGAAAAAAGAATCTCTTTTTTCTGTTAATTATAAGGGGGCATTTCATTATGCGTATTGGGGTACCAGCAGAAATTAAAAACAACGAAAACCGTGTGGCAATGACACCAGCAGGTGTTGTACATTTAATTCGTAACAATCACGAAGTATTCATTCAAAAGGGTGCAGGTTTAGGATCTGGTTTCACAGACGCTCAGTATGTTGAAGCGGGAGCAAAAATTGTTGATACAGCTGAAGAAGCTTGGAACATGGAAATGGTTATGAAAGTTAAAGAACCAATTGAAAGCGAATACAAACACTTCAGTGAAGGCTTAATCTTATTCACATACTTACACTTAGCTCCAGAGCCAGAATTAACAAAAGCGTTAATTGAGAAGAAAGTTGTTGCGATTGCATATGAAACAGTACAATTAGAAAACCGTTCTCTACCATTACTTGCACCTATGAGTGAAGTAGCTGGTCGTATGGCTGCACAAATTGGTGCGCAATTCCTTGAGAAAAACAAAGGCGGTAAAGGTATCTTACTTGCAGGTGTTCCAGGAGTTAAACGTGGTAAAGTAACAATCATCGGTGGTGGACAAGCTGGTACAAATGCTGCTAAAATTGCAGTTGGACTAGGTGCGGATGTAACAATCATCGACTTAAGCGCAGAACGTCTTCGTCAATTAGATGACATTTTCGGAAATCAAGTAAAAACTTTAATGTCTAATCCTTACAATATTGCAGAAGCTGTAAAAGAGTCTGATCTTGTAATCGGTGCAGTATTAATCCCAGGTGCAAAAGCTCCAAAACTTGTAACAGAAGAAATGATTAAATCAATGGAACCAGGTTCTGTTGTTGTAGATATCGCGATTGACCAAGGTGGTATTTTCGAAACAACTGACCGTATTACAACTCATGATAACCCAACTTACGAAAAACACGGCGTTGTTCATTATGCAGTTGCAAACATGCCAGGTGCGGTTCCACGTACATCAACTCTTGCATTAACAAACGTAACAGTACCATATGCAGTACAAATTGCTAACAAAGGCTACAAAGAAGCTTGCCTAGGCAACTCTGCATTATTAAAAGGTATTAATACATTAGATGGCTATGTAACATTTGAAGCAGTTGCAGAAGCTCACGGTGTAGAGTACAAAGGTGCTAAAGAATTATTAGAAGCAGAAACAGTATCTTGCTAATAGAAGCATTATACAAAACAAAATCGAACAATATATAATACAACATGATAAGAGCTAAGAGATAATACCTCTTAGCTCTTCTTAGTAAAAGGGGGCATACATCGTGGCCAACCTATTTAAAAAGAAATCCGTTACGCAATTGTTAGGGGAAAGTAAAAGTAAAACTTTAACGAAAACGCTAGGGGCATTTGACCTAACAATGCTAGGGATTGGTGCGATAATTGGTACAGGAGTTCTAGTATTAACTGGATTAGTAGCAGCAAGAGATGCTGGTCCAGCAGTTATTTTTTCATTTATGATTGCAGCAATTGTTTGTGGATTTGCAGCATTATGTTATGCAGAAGTTGCATCTACACTTCCTGTTTCAGGTAGTGTGTACACATATTCGTATGCAACAATTGGTGAGTTTGTTGCTCATTTAATGGGATGGACATTACTATCCGTATATGTCGTAACGACTGCCGCAGTAGCTGGCGGATGGACTGGTTATTTCAATAATTTAGTGAGTGGACTGGGACTTGAAATTCCGAAAGCGTTGCTAACGATTCCAGCGCAAGGTGGTATGGTAAACTTACCAGCAGTTATCGTTACGTTAGTGATAACTTGGTTATTATCACGAGGTACGAAAGAAAGTAAGCGTGTGAATAACATAATGGTATTAATTAAAATTGGTATTGTTGTTTTATTCATTGCAGTTGGTGTATTCTACGTGAAACCAGAAAACTGGATACCATTTGCACCTTACGGTTTAAGTGGAGTGTTCGCAGGGGGAGCAGCAGTATTCTTTGCTTTCTTAGGATTTGATGCATTAGCAACTTCTGCTGAAGAAGTAAAAAATCCACAACGTGATCTACCAATTGGTATTATTGCTTCGTTAGTCATTTGTACAATCATTTATGTTGTAGTTTGTCTTGTTATGACAGGCATGGTTTCTTATAAGGAATTAGATGTACCTGAAGCTATGGCATATGTGTTAGAAGTTGTAGGACAAGATAAAGTGGCTGGTGTAATTGCTATTGGAGCTGTAATCGGTATTATGGCTGTAATTTTCGCGTACATTTATGCGACAACACGTGTATTCTTCGCAATGAGTCGTGACGGTTTATTACCAAAATCTTTTGCGAAAATTAACAAGAAGACTGAAGCGCCAACATTTTCAGTTTGGTTAACAGGAATTGGTAGTGCTTTAATTGCTGGATTTATCGATTTAAAAGAATTGTCGAATTTAGCGAATATTGGAGCGTTATTAACATTCGCCATGGTTGGTGTAACTGTTATCATTCTTCGTAAAACGCATCCGAAATTACAACGTGGATTTATGGTACCACTTGTACCGATCTTACCGATTATTTCAATTGCATGTTGTCTATTCTTAATGGTAAATTTACCGTTAACAACATGGATATACTTTGGTATTTGGTTAGCGATTGGAGTAGTTGTATACTTTGTTTATTCGAAAAAACATAGTCATTTAAAAGACGATGGAAGTTCGCAGGATAATTTAGAACAAGCTAATTAAAGGGATATAAACACAGTAAGCCTTGTGCGTCTAGGGAGCGCGCAAGGCTTTTTCTTTTGTTGAAATAAAGGGAACATATATTACTTTGTTGAATTTTTATGTCGGAATATGAAAAAAGGGTGGGAGCAAAATGGAAGAAACAAAAGTTGTTGTTGGAGCAGAGGGTTATAATAATAACCCTGGTTGGTTACATACGAATGAAGAAGAATTAAATTTATTACGGAGAGAAACTTGGCTTGATAAATTTCAACCTAATTCTTTATCAGTAATTTTGGCAGAACATGTATGGGAGCATTTATCATATGAAGAAGGAATTGAAGCTGCAAAAATTTGTTATGAGTTTTTAATGGAGAATGGATATATTCGTTGTGCAGTACCAGATGCATTTTTTTCAGATGAAGAATATCAGCAAGGGGTACAAGTAGGTGGACCTGGTCCATTAGATCATCCTGCAGCAAGTCATAAAATTGTTCATAGCTATAAAACAATCACGTCCATGTTTGAATCAGCAGGTTTTCAAGTAAGGCTCTTAGAATACTGTGATGAGAATGGTAAGTTTCACTATAATGATTGGAATGAGAAAGATGGATTTATTTATCGTTCGAAACGTTTTGACCATAGAAATCGGGATAATCATTTAGGGTTTGTTTCTTTAATTGTGGATGCGGTGAAAAATGAAAAGTAAGTAAAAAGGGGTGTGCGAATTGTACATCCTTTTTTGTATGAGAATATAGAGGATGCGGAAAATATGTATATGCCTTACTAAAATGTGAACGAAATGTTCATAAAAAAAATTCAGATTTCATTGACACATATGAGTAGGCGCTCATATAATAAGAGCATAAGATATATGAATGATTGTTCATATGTTCAATTAAAGAGGTGAGCTATAATGGCTGGAAATAAAGTAGAAACACCACAAGAGACATGTTCTCAAACGATAATTCATGAAGAAGTTGTTGAGCAAGTAAAACAAACAATTCCAACTGATGAAAGTTTAAGTAAAGTAGCAGAACTATTTAAAGTATTAGGTGACCGTACACGTACGAGAATATTACATGCGCTATTTGAAGCTGAAATGTGCGTTTGTGATTTAGCTTATTTATTAGGAATGACACAATCATCTATTTCGCATCAGCTTCGTGTGTTAAAGCAAGCGAAACTTGTGAAGAATCGTAAAGAAGGAAAGGTTGTTTATTATTCGTTAGCTGACCAGCACGTAATTCATATCTTCGAGCAAGCGTTTGAACACGTAAACGAAGAAGAATAAAAAGAACGCGAGGAGGGAGAACGATGGCTGAAGCGTTAGTGAAAAAGAAACTGATGTTAGAAGGTTTAGATTGTGCGAATTGTGCAATGAAAATTGAAAAAGGTGTTGGGAATATAGAAGGAGTAAATTCTTGCTCTGTAAACTTCGCAACAAAGACAATGATCTTAGAAACAGCACAAAATAAAGAAAACGAAGTTGTTACGGAAGCAAAACAACTCGTTACAAAATTAGAACCGCATATTAAAGTGCAAGAAGAACAAAAAAATAAAATTGCTAAAGAAGTATTTATATTAGAAGGTTTAGATTGCGCGAACTGTGCAATGAAAATTGAAAATAAAGTGAAGGAAATGCCAGCTGTCTCAGAAGCAACTGTTGATTTCGTATCGAAGAAACTACGAGTAGAAGTTGCGAATAAAAGAGAACTAGAAGCAACTGTAGCAAATATAATAAATGTCGTTCAAAAGTTAGAGCCAGATGTGAAAGTTGTTCGTGAAGAGAAGAACGGTCATGACCACGGACATAGTCACGATCATGGTGAAGCAAACGTGAAAAAGATGGTAGGGAGATTAGTGGTCGGCGGAATTTTGACAGCAATTGCTGCATTAGCGAGCTTACCACAAATGGTAACAATTCCGTTATTCGTCCTTGCTTATTTATTAATAGGTGGAGATATCGTTTGGAGAGCGGTAAGAAACATAACTCGCGGCCAAATATTTGATGAAAACTTCTTAATGGCAATTGCAACTGTAGGAGCCTTTGCAATTCAGCAATATTCAGAAGCCGTAGCAGTAATGCTATTTTATCAAGTAGGAGAACTATTCCAAAGCATTGCGGTAAACCGCTCTCGAAAATCAATTACTTCATTAATGGATATTCGTCCTGATTATGCGAATGTAAAGATTGGGAATGAAACGAAACAAGTATCACCAGAAGATGTACAAATTGGCGATTATATTATCGTTAAGCCAGGTGAGAAAGTACCATTAGACGGAAAAGTAATTGAAGGAACATCAATGGTAGATACTTCAGCATTAACTGGTGAATCTGTACCACGTGAAGTTGAAGTTGGAAATGATGTATTAAGTGGCTTTGTGAACCAAAACGGTGTATTAACAATTGAAGTTACAAAAGAGTTTGGTGAATCAACTGTATCGAAAATTTTAGATTTAGTTCAAAATGCAAGCAGTAAAAAAGCACCAACAGAAAACTTTATTACGAAGTTTGCGCGTTACTACACTCCAGTTGTAGTTATTACAGCGGCGATCATGGCGTTTATTCCACCGCTTATTTTAGAAGGGGCTACATTCTCTGAGTGGATTTATAGAGCTTTAGTGTTCTTAGTAATCTCTTGTCCATGTGCGTTAGTTGTATCCATTCCTCTTGGATTCTTTGGAGGTATCGGTGGTGCATCTAAAAGTGGTGTGTTAGTAAAAGGTAGTAACTATTTAGAAGCTTTAAATGATGTAAAATATATTGTTTTTGACAAAACAGGAACATTAACAAAAGGTGTTTTCAAAGTTACAAAAATGGAACCGAGAGAAGGTACTACAAGCGAAGAGTTATTAGAGTATGCGGCATTTGCTGAAGTGTATTCTAACCATCCAATTGCCCAATCTATTCGAAAGGCATATGGAAAATCAATTGATGAAAAAATAATCGATGATTATAACGAAATTTCTGGTCACGGTACAGTCGTAAAAGTACAAGGAAAAGAAATTTTTGCAGGCAATGCAAAATTAATGAGAAAAGAAAATATTGAATTTAAACAACCAGAAACAGTAGGTACATTAGTTCACGTTGCTGTAGATGGAAAATATGCAGGTTATATTGTTATTTCTGATGAGGTAAAAGAGGATTCGAAACAAGCGATTCAAAAGTTAAAAGAACTAGGTATTAAAAAAACAGTAATGTTAACTGGTGATGCAAAAACAGTTGGTGAAGCTGTCGGTAAAGAATTAGGCTTAGATGAAGTTCATGCGGAATTACTACCGCAACAAAAAGTAGAAGAGATTGAAAAAATTGATGCAGCGAAGCATGGAAAAGAAAAAATTGCCTTCGTTGGTGACGGTATTAACGATACACCAGTATTAGCCCGTGCAGACGTTGGTATTGCGATGGGTGGTTTAGGATCAGATGCAGCAATTGAAGCGGCAGACATCGTTATTATGACTGATGAGCCTTCAAAAATTGCGACAGCTGTAAAAATTGCAAAACGCACAAGAAGTATAGTGTGGCAAAATATCATCTTTGCTTTAGGTGTAAAAGGGATCGTTCTATTACTTGGTGCCTTTGGTATTGCAACAATGTGGGAAGCTGTTTTCTCAGATGTTGGTGTGACACTACTTGCAGTGTTAAATGCAATGCGTGTATTACGAGTGAAAGATTTATAAAAAAGAGGACGCAACTGAAGTGACCCCTAAAAGTTAGACACGGTTATTTCATTAGGCAGCTTGATAAAAGTGAGTCCGGTATTGTACTGGGCTCATTTTTAATTTTGCCTTAATCCGTTTCGTATTATAATAATCTATATATTTTTCTAATTCTATTTTAAAGTGCTCTACATTTTCAAATTCTTTTATGTAGAGGAACTCCGACTTCATAATCCCAAAGAAATTTTCTATTACTGCGTTGTCGTAACAGTTGCCTTTTCGAGACATACTCTGGACGATAGCTCTTGATTCAAGTGTCCGGACGTACTGTCTCATTTGATAATGCCATCCTTGATCCGAATGCATCAGTAGCTGGTGGGTTTCAGGTAAACGTTCCAATGCTTTCTCTAACATGCCTGAAACAAGCGAATACGTCGGTCTAGAACCAATTGTATAGGTAATAATTTCACCATTATACAAATCTAATACAGGTGATACATACAGTTTTTCTCCAAACAATTTAAACTCTGTGATGTCTGTTACCCACTTTTGATTCGGTGCATCTGTATGAAAATTACGCTCTAAAATATTAGGTGCAATTCTACCGACTTTTCCTTTATAGGATTTATATTTCTTCATACGCACAACACACTTTAACCCAAGCTCTTTCATAATGCGCTGAACCTTCTTGTGGTTCACTTTCTGGCCACGATTCGTTAATTCATCACGAATGCGACGGTAACCATAACGACCTTCATTTTCCTCATAAATCGCTTTAATCTCAGCTTTCAAATCGGCATCTACATCTGGACGATTCATTTTCTTTACTAAATCATAATACGTGCTTCGAGGAATAGTAGCTAGCTCCACGAGTGCCTTGACCGAATATTTATGCCTTAATTCATAGACTACTTGCGCTTTGTCTTGTTTTGTGATTTTTCCTTGTTTTGAACTAAGGCATTTAACTTTTTTAAGTACTCATTTTCCATCTCAAGCTGTTTAATGCGTGCTTCAAGTGCTTCGACTGACCCTTCAGCTAAAGGTTGTTTTAATTGTTTATTTGAATCTTTTTTCATGGATGGACGCCCCTTTTTCTTAGATTGAAGGGCATCAATTCCTTGTGTTTCGAGCTGTTTTTTCCAAACAGAAATCGTTGAAGGGGCAGGAATATTAAAGATAGCTGCCGTCTCAAATAAGGACATACCGTTTTCAATCATAAAGTTTAGTACGTCTAGTTTAAATTGTTGTGTGTAATTTGTACATCGTTTTAGAAAAGCTTCCAGACCATTCTGTTTATATTGGTTTACCCAATTCAAAATGATTGTGTCACTTATACCGAGCGATCTACCCATTTCTCGATAACTTTCATTTCCGTTCAAATAACGTAGAACGATTTGTATTTTTTCATCAGCTGTAAATTTAGCCATAGAAAAACTGCACCTCCAATTGTTAGACTGTGTCTAACAATTGGGGTGCAGTTCAAACCTGCGTCCTCTTTTTTATTGGTTATTTTGTTGAAATTGATTTAATAAAATAATATAATATTAAAATTTATAAATAAAAAACATTCGTCGTATTATTTTAATATATTTTTTACAAATATCCATATAGTATTGAAAAAACAGAGAAGGAGAAACTTCTCTGTTTACTTTTGTATGTTTTTTTCAACTTGTTCTCGAACAGTTTGAATGTAATTCATTTTATGATCCCAACATTCTTGGCTTAAATCGACAGGATACTCTTCGGGATTTAAAGTTCGCATGTATTCTTCCCAAAATAGAGCGAGACTCTGTTCATTATATTGTTGAATATCTAATATACTTGGTAGTTCATATGTTCTTTCACCGTTAACGAAAATATCTTTATGCAGTTCACAGGCTTCAAAGTTTGTTACGAATTTACTTATATATGTGTGAACTGGATGGAACATTTTTAAGCGCTCTTCTTTTCCAGGTTCTTCAGAATCTAACGCAATATAATCACCTTCTGCATGATCGTTAACACGATTGATAATACGATAAATTCGTTTCAGTCCTGGAGTGGTAATTTTTTCAGGGTTAGATGAAATTTTAATCGTATCATTTAATTTTCCGTCAGTATCTTCAATCGCAACTAGTTTGTAAACAGCTCCTAATGCAGGTTGCTCAAAGGACGTAATTAATTTCGTCCCAACGCCCCATACGTCAATTTTTGCTCCTTGAGATTTAAGGTGCATAATTGTGTATTCATCTAAATCGCTAGAAGCGATAATTTTTGTATTTGTAAACCCTGCTCCATCTAGTAGTTTTCGTGCCTTTTTCGATAAATAAGCCATATCACCACTATCAAGACGTATGCCATAGAAATCAATACGATCCCCAAATTCTTTTGCAACACGAATTGCATTTGGAACACCAGATTTCAATGTGTCATATGTATCAACGAGAAAGACGCACTTTTTGTGAGTTTCAGCATATTTCTTAAACGCGACGTATTCATCGCGATATGCTTGAACGAAAGAGTGAGCGTGTGTGCCAGCTACAGGGATCCCGAAGCGTTTCCCAGCACGAACGTTGCTTGTAGAGGAGAAACCACCAATAAAGGCAGCGCGCGTCCCCCAAAGGGCAGCATCGAACTCATGGGCACGTCTTGTGCCGAACTCTAAAAGCTCATCATTACTTGCAGCATGTTTCATACGAGCTGCTTTTGTTGCAATTAATGTTTGGTAATTCACAATATTTAAGAGGGCGGTCTCAATAATTTGTGCTTCACCAAGTGGTGCATCAACACGTAATAAAGGCTCGTTATTAAATACAACTTCACCTTCTTGCATACTGCGAATCGTCCCAGTGAATTTCATATTTTGTAAATAATGAAGGAATTCTTCTTCAAATTGTAATTCTGCTAAGTAAGCGATATCGCTTTCAGTAAAACTGAAATTTTCTATGTACTCTACAATTTTCTCAAGGCCAGCAAAAACAGCGTAGCCGTTCTCAAATGGAAGCTTTCGAAAATATAAATCAAAAACAGAACGGCGATTATGAATACCATCTTTCCAATATGTATAAGCCATGTTGATTTGATATAGGTCTGTATGTAAGGCATAACTATCGTCTTTATAATGAGTCATCGCGAGAACACCTCCATAATTTGGTTATAGTATACCAATTTTTCACCATTCGTAGCAAAGAAGAGATATTGATGTGAAGTCAAGAGAGAAAAAAATGAAATTATGCATATTTTTTAGAAAATTTATATTTATCAATTTATATTTCTCTCGATTTTATGTATTATTAGAGTAATGGGGTAATGAGAATGGAGGAGGACAATGCAACAAACATTAGAAAAAATAGGCAAACAAGTCTTTTACAAACGGCTCCAGCAAAAAATGACACAAGAAGAACTATGTCAGGGCATTTGTTCTGTCTCATACTTAAGTAAGATCGAAAATGGAAAGATCGAAGCATCAGAAGAAATTCTACAATTGCTCTGCACAAGACTGGAAATTGCCGTGACGGATTTGAGAGATGTAGAAGAAGATGTGAAGGGGAAGCTGGATGAATGGTTGAATGCACTAGTTCATTTGGACAAGCAACAAGTAGAACGTATATATGAAGAGTTGCAAGGTGAAATGAAGCATGTGTTGGATTTTGAAATTATAAATTATTATAAACTGCTGTATACACGTTATTTAATTATGAAAAGGGATATTTCTGCACTCGAAGAAGAATTAGATAAGTTGAAGAAGGTATATAAAAAATATTCTCCATTTCAGAAGTTGTTATATATGTATAGTAGAGGATTATTGTGCTGTTTACAGTATAGATGGAAGGATGGGCTAGATTACTTATTAAAAACAGAAGTAATGGCCAAAGAACAAGGGTATCATGAAACAGGCTTGTATTATAATATAGCGCTTGCATATACTCATTTAGATATTCATCATCTTGCAATTCATTTTGTAAATATGGCATTAGAAGGATTTCGTAGTGAATATAAGTTTAGAAACATAATTAATTGCCAAATCCTTATTGCGGTAAGTTATACAGAAAAAGGTCAGTATGAAGAAGCTTTAAAAATGTATGAGAGTATATTGAGAGAGGCCACATCTTTTGCTGATAAGGATGTACTATTAGCTATTACTTTAAGTAATATGGGAAGTATCTATTATAAAAAAGGCAAATATCAGCAAGCGAAAAAATATTATTTAGATAGTCTACAACTTCAAAAACAAATAGATTTAAACTATTTAGATACAATATACGAAATGGCATTAGTATGCATTAAATTAGAAGAATTGGAAGAGGCAAGGACATTAATTGATAAGGGAATTGATGCAGCAAAACAGGAAGAGAGATTTAATGCAAAATTATATTTGCTTTTAATGCTTAGATATAAATATTTTGAAGAAGCAAAAGATTATAAAGCATTTTTGGAAAATGAGGCTATCCCGTTGTATAAATCTGCAGGAAATAAAATAGAATTAAAGAAAGTATACGTTGAACTAGCAGAACATTTTTCCAGTTTATCGAGATTTGAAGAAAGTAATCGATATTATAGGTTAGTTATTGATTTAATGAATGATAATAAGGAGGAATAAACATGAAAAAGATGGTATTTGGAGTATTGGCGTTTATATTGACTCTTACAGTTGCTGGAGGAATACATCAATATAGCAGTAAACCTGATATTGTTGGTCAACAAGCTAAAACTGTTGAACAATTTAATTTATAATCTCCACCCTTTCCAATCGGAAAGGGTTTTTTCAATATTTGTTCCTCAAAATTCTACAAAACTTGAGAAAAAAATTATTTGAATTTTTAGTATATTAATAGTGGAAACATAATGCTAATATGAAACTACTCTTTTTCAAAAAAATTTTTTATTAGGGGGAAGGTTATATGAAAAAGAAGAGTTTAGCATTAGTGTTAGCGACAGGAATGGCAGTTACAACGTTTGGAGGGACAGGCTCTGCATTTGCGGATTCTAAAAATGTACTCTCTACGAAGAAGTACAATGAGACGGTGCAGTCACCTGAGTTTATTTCTGGTGATCTAACTGGAGCGACTGGTAAGAAAGCAGAATCTGTTGTGTTTGATTACTTAAACGCAGCAAAAGGTGATTACAAGCTAGGGGAAAAGAGTGCGCAAGATTCTTTCAAAGTGAAACAAGTGAAGAAAGATGCTGTAACTGATTCAACAGTAGTACGTATGCAACAAGTTTACGAAGGAGTGCCTGTATGGGGTTCTACTCAAGTAGCTCACGTAAGTAAAGACGGTTCTTTAAAAGTATTGTCTGGAACAGTTGCACCTGATTTAGACAAAAAGGAAAAGTTGAAAAATAAAAATAAGATTGAAGGCGCAAAAGCGATTGAAATCGCGCAGCAAGATTTAGGGGTAACACCGAAATATGAGGTAGAACCAAAAGCGGACTTATATGTATATCAAAACGGTGAGGAAACAACATATGCATATGTTGTAAATCTAAACTTCTTAGATCCAAGCCCAGGAAACTACTACTATTTCATTGAGGCAGAAAGCGGTAAAGTATTAAATAAGTTTAATACAATTGATCATGTGACGAATGATGATAAGTCACCAGTTAAGCAAGAGGCTCCTAAACAGGATGCGAAAGCTGTTGTAAAGCCTGTTACAGGAACGAATAAAGTAGGGACTGGTAAAGGTGTATTAGGAGATACGAAGTCGCTTAATACAACGTTATCTGGATCATCTTACTACTTACAAGATAATACGCGCGGGGCAACGATTTTCACATATGATGCGAAAAACCGTTCAACATTACCAGGAACTTTATGGGCAGATGCAGATAATGTTTTCAATGCAGCGTATGATGCAGCAGCGGTAGATGCTCATTATTATGCAGGTAAAACATATGATTACTATAAAGCTACATTTAATAGAAATTCTATTAATGATGCAGGAGCTCCGTTAAAATCAACAGTTCATTACGGAAGTAATTATAATAATGCATTCTGGAACGGTTCACAGATGGTATACGGAGATGGTGATGGTGTAACGTTTACTTCATTATCTGGTGGAATTGATGTAATTGGTCACGAGTTAACGCATGCTGTTACGGAAAATAGTTCAAATTTAATTTATCAAAATGAATCAGGGGCTTTAAATGAAGCGATTTCTGATATCTTTGGTACTTTAGTAGAATTCTATGATAACCGTAACCCAGATTGGGAGATTGGTGAAGATATTTACACGCCTGGTAAAGCAGGAGATGCCCTTCGTTCTATGAGTGATCCTACGAAGTATGGTGATCCAGACCATTATTCTAAGCGTTACACTGGTTCAAGTGATAACGGTGGCGTTCATACAAACAGCGGCATTATTAATAAACAAGCTTATTTATTAGCAAATGGTGGTACGCATTACGGTGTAACTGTAACTGGTATCGGTAAAGATAAATTAGGTGCGATTTACTACCGTGCAAATACACAGTATTTCACGCAATCTACTACATTTAGTCAAGCTCGTGCTGGTGCAGTACAAGCTGCTGCAGACTTATATGGTGCAAATTCTGCTGAAGTAGCAGCAGTTAAGCAATCATTTAGTGCTGTTGGTATTAACTAAGGATTTAACGGATAGCTATTAATAAAATACCTCAAAAATAAAGAAGGAGCCTATGCTCCTTCTTTATTTTTTTCTCCATTTTTTCCACAAATAAAACAATCCAATAACGCCTGCGATTGTTACAACCCACTTCGCTTCATTTGTTCCGTTCATGACTTGGTATGCCGAATATACTTCAATCAATAAGGCCGGTATTTTACCTATTGTACTGGCAATACTGAAGGAGAGTAATGACATCTTACCTAGAGCCGCAAATAAAGTGACGATACTTGATGGGATGAAAGGTATCAATCGAAACGATAGAACGAGTAGAAAGGCCTCTCTACCTTCTACATAAAGAAGACGCCCTACCTTTGGGTACTTATTTACTTTATCGTGAGTGAACTTTTGAAGACCCATACGGTAAATATAAAACGAGATAATAGCTCCTAATGCTTCGCCTACGATCGAAATAACAGTACCATTTGTTACGCCAAAGAGCTGTATATTAATGGCGGTTAAAAAGATGCTAGGAATAATACCTAAAAGACTAATGATGATGTTAATTAAGATACTAAGTGGAATTGCGATTGAATAGTATTCTGTTAAGAAATTTTGAATCGTTTCAGCCATTGTTTAAAATCCTTTATCTTTTTTTGCATTACACCATATTTCGTTTGTATAGGCAAGGGTAAATTTACATAATGTAGAAGAATGTTGATAAGAAGGGGTATTAATACCTTATATGGGTATTGGGTATGTAAAAACAGGGGTATTTTAAAATATTTTAAAAAACACTGTAAAAACCTTTATATAAAAGAGATTTATAGTTATGTTATCAGTGTTTTCATTTGGGAAATAATCATAAAATATAGGGGGTATATATTATAAAAGCCGAAAAATAGAGGGTTGATGAAATTGCGCGGGTAAATATGGAAAAATAGATGAAAAAAATGAAAACTGATAGATTTTTTCGTTGTGAAATTGACTTTTAGTGAAGTTGCGATAATAATCATGAAAGAGGTGATATGATGAAACGAATAAGTAGTCTTTTCTTGAGTGGTTTATTGGCACTAATGCTGATCTTAAGTGGATGTGCAGGAAAAGAACAAAAAACAGAGAAACAAACAGGGAATCAATCGACATCAGTAGAAAAAATTAGTGATAATATTTTAGATGAAATGGAAGGGCCACCTAAAAATGGTCATACGATTGAAAGACATGTAGGCAAATCAGAAGAAGATTTGAAGAATCGCTTGAAGACAGATAAAGTATCAGCAGCGAGTACATACTATGACAAGGAAACAGCAACGAAAGCTGTAAAAGATAGTTTGAAGCAGCATGATAAGGAAATTCAAGACTGGTTAAAAAATTCTAAAGAGGCTCGTCTCGTATTAAATACAACACATTCATTCCCGGTTGGAAAAACGGTAATAAAGAAAAATATGAGTGTAAAAGACAAGTTGGTAAAAACTGTTACTGTTTTAGCAAGAGATAAGTCAGGAGAATTAGGGTTTAAGATTATTACTTCTTATCCATCTGATAAATAAGAAGGGGGAGTACATTATGTATACGACATTACAATACTTTCTTAAATCGTACTGTACGTTAAGTATTCATGAGGATGAAATAGTAAGAGTGATGGAAGAGTTTATTGAACAAGAAGACGAAGAAATTGTTTTGAAATTACGTGATGAATTAATAAATATGAAGAAAAAGAACGCGTGGGAAGAGGCGTGTGTATTAGCTGCGAAGCAAGGCAATCGTATGTGGTCTTTAGAAGAAACGAAAGACCATCTTGAAACTTTTTTACTATTACTGCAAAAGAAAAAGGCGTGATATAATCACGCCTTTTTCTTTATGCTATTCGGTGGATATTATCTATTCTTTTGGAGCGCTTTTATATACGCTTTTTGAAATTTGTCCATTTGATATTACTTCCCCGTTTTGTGTTACTTTTTTATACGTAACCGCTGTGATTTTATCACTAGTTCTACTAATTACTTGAGAAGAAACTTCAACATTTTTACCAGTATTTGTACCGAAAATGCGTGTAGTAATACTACCTCCATTTGAAAATGCTTGAATATAAATATGATTGCCCGTATTATTTTTAAATTTTAAATCTGGACCATAATCTGCTACTGCTGCATCTTGCCCAAGTGGTAAATAATTTACCGGCATAGAATGATTGCTTCGAGAAACAATGCCTAAATCTGCCCTTAAAGCTGCGCTGTATAATGTACTACTGACTTGGCAAACTCCTCCGCCTGCACTTTGTATTACTTTACCTTGTGAATATACTGCTGCAGATTTGTAACCATGTGCAGCATCAGTTACACCAACGCGGCCGTTAAAACTAAACGTTTCATCAGGTGCGACAATAACCCCACTTAAAGTATTGGCTGACTTATTTACGTTAAATGATTGATTTCCGTTACGGCCGGCCATTGGAGTAGAATATTCAGCGATGACTTCTTTAATACCCATTTTCTGTATGTCTTCTGTAGAACGTTCTGGTTTTATAAATGTAACTGGCAATGTAACATCTGATTTACCAGTAGTAATAGCTTCGTTTGTTAAACCGTTTAGTTTCCCTTTATCAATTTTTTCTCCGTTTTGGCTTTGACTAACATTTACTGTTGAGCCTTCAATACTCAATTCTGCATTAACAGGATTTTTTAATGTTTCATTATATTTATCTTTTATAAAGGTTTCATAAGCTGTTGCATTTAATTGTGGTGTTAATTTATAGTCACGTTTTAATTCACCGTTTTCAGCTTGCTTACGCATTTTGTAACGATTCATTACGTTTCCTTCTTGTTCTTTGAAGATTTTGTCAATAATATCTTTCTCTTTATAATTTATCCCTAAATCTTTCCATGTGTAAGTTTGTTTATCGTTTTGGAATATGTAGGTAAGGGATTTTTGATCTAACTCAGTTACCTTTTGATTAATAATTGCTTGAATATCTTTCTTATTTTTTCCGTCGAGAGAAATACCTTCAAATGTAGTATTTGGTAATGCAGTAGTATCTAATTGATTATTTAATTTGGATACATATTGATATCCCCCAACACCGCCTCCACAAAGTAATATGCCCCCAGCAATTGCAGAACCAATCAGTATTTTACTTAGCTTCATTTATTTCCCCCCAGAAATTTATGTATAAATATATGTATTACATTTTTTGTATAAAAATGATGAAAATAACATTATGTACGTACTAGTATACTATTATTTTCACTATGTGTGTAATGTTTTCATAAAAAATGTTACATCTCTGTAATAATTGTCACTTATTGTCACAATGTGTATGAAAAATATGTTGAAAAATATAATAAAAAGGCTGTCTAGAAAGATCTAGCAGCCTTTTTATTATAATTTTTTATGTTCATTTTTATTCGTAACACCGAGATGTTTTTGAAGGGTAGTTGAAATAGTATCGACGCTTTTTTCATTTGGAACGTAATAATAAATACCACCTATATATTTATCTGTACCTTCTACTTGCATTTTTTCCATCTTTAAATTTGAATCCATTGAATTTTTTGTAATTGTCATCATATCATCAAACGTTAAATTGGTTTTTAAATCCTTATCGACAGCGTCTAGTAGGCCACCGATTTTATTAATGGAATTAAGAGATAGTGCCTTTTCAGCAATGGCCTCTAATACAAGCTGTTGTCGTTGGCCACGCATATAATCACTATCGATATGACGAGTTCTAGCTAGCGCCAATGCTTCTTCTCCATTTAAATGTTGACGTCCTTTTTTAAGATGAATTGCATCTGCTTCATCTTTACTATTTTGCTCTGTGAACTCAACTGGAACGTCTACAGTAATACCACCAAGAGAATCAACAATTTTAATAAAGGATTTAAAGTTGAATTTTACATAGTAATCAACTGGAACATCTAAAAAGTTCTCTACCGTATCAATTGTGCTGTCTACACCACCGAATACGTGCGCATGTGTAATTTTATCGTATTTATCACGTGATTTAATGTAGACGCGTGAGTCACGTGGAATGCTTACAAGTTTAACGGATTTATCGTTTTTATTAATTGTTGCAAGTAATAACGCATCTGTTCGAGTCGCTTTTCCATAACCTTTTTCCCTAATTTCACTTTCATCAACACCCATAATAAGTACGGAAATGTTGTCGGTCATAGGTTTAACAGCTTTTTCACGTTTACTGGACTTATCTCCTCGACCTAGTTCAGCATAAGCATTATTTAAGACGGACTTTGCTTTACTGTATATATGGAAGGAGTAGCCTCCTGCTCCAAGTGCTACAATTAGTAATGGAATAAGAAGGAACCAAAGTAGGCGTTTTTTCTTTGAGCGTCCTTTTTTGGCTCGCGTATTGTTGTTCGTGTCGGATTTCATCATTTTTTCTCCTTTAAAACTATCAAAGTGTATACATTTAGAAGTGTATTCAAACACATAAAAAATATTTTACGCTAAATAAAAGCGATTGTACATGTATAAAAAATAGATGTCTTGATTATTTATAAGACATCTATTCGTTATTGTATACAAAAGATAGGGATAAGAAAATGATAAAATTTTACCTAATTACAACATAATGCTTACGATAATTGCAGATAAAATGCTAACGAGAGTAGCTCCATATAGTAATTTAAGGCCAAACCTCGCAACAACGTTTCCTTGTTCCTCGTTTAGTCCTTTTACCGCACCTGAAATAATACCAATGGAAGAGAAATTGGCAAAAGACACAAGGAAAACAGAAATAATACCAACTGTACGGGGAGAAAGGCTATTAGAAATTTTACTGAGGTCCATCATTGCAACAAATTCATTCGTTACAAGCTTCGTTGCCATAATGCTGCCAGCTGCGACAATTTCAGAACTTGGTACACCGATAAGGAATGCGATAGGTGCAAATACATAGCCGATTAATTGTTGGAACGTAATACCGAATATAATGAGGAACAGGTCATTAATACAACTAATTAATGCGACGAATCCGATGAGCATAGCGCCGACAACAATGGCTACACGAAAACCATCAAGAATGTATTCTCCAAGCATTTCAAAAAAGCTTTGTTTTTCACCTTTGATTTCTAAAATATCTTCGTCATCTTTAACGTCGTAAGGGTTAATGATGAGTACGATAATAAAACCGCTAAATAAATTGAGAACGAGTGCAGTTACTACATATTTAGGTTCAATCATTGTCATATAGGCACCTACGATAGACATAGATACGGTTGACATAGCAGAGGCACAAAGTGTATAAAGACGGTGTTTTGGAATTTGAGCTAATTGCTTTTTCACTGTAATAAAAACTTCTGATTGACCGACAATGGCAGAGGCGATAGCGTTGTAAGATTCTAATTTCCCAAGACCATTTATTTTACTAAGAAAGTACCCGATCCAATGAATAAAAAATGGTAGTATTTTGAAATGTTGTAATATACCAATTAAAACAGAAATAAAGACGATTGGTAATAATACATTAAGGAAAAATGGCATTTCACCTTTATTTGCAAGACCACCAAATACGAAATTTATTCCATCAGCAGCATACTCGAGTAGCTTGGTAAACAAACTGGAAATGATTCTAATTAGTATGAGGCCGACTTCTGTATTTAGTAGTAAATAGGTTAAAATTAACTGTATAATAAGCATGATAAAAATTGGTTTAAATTTAATATGCTTCTTATTATTGCTAGCAATATAAGCGAGCAAGAAAACAACAATTAGTCCGACGAAAAAAGTAATGAATTTCATGATAAGCCCCCTAAAAGAGATATT
Organism: Bacillus sp. C-3-6; assembly: GCF_054509685.1. Lineage (NCBI taxonomy): Bacteria > Bacillati > Bacillota > Bacilli > Caryophanales > Bacillaceae > Bacillus > Bacillus sp. C-3-6. Next base: position 636,766 of record NZ_CM137247.1, read on the forward strand.
CTGCTATATATGTTTTTCATTTCAAGAGAGAATATGCATCTTTGGTAAAGAAAGGAATAGAGAGAGTATGAATATATGTAGAGTGCATCACGTTGCAATTATTTGTTCGAATTATGAGACGTCAAAGTATTTTTATACTAGAATATTAGGATTTAAAGAACTGAATGAAGTATATAGAAAGGAACGAGATTCTTATAAATTAGATTTATGTGTAGGAGAAGAGTATCAAATCGAATTATTTTCATTTCCAAATCCGCCTGAGCGCAAAAGTTTTCCAGAAGCAGCAGGTCTTAGACATTTAGCATTTGCTGTTACAAATATAGAAGAAGCTGTGAAGCATTTAAATCAATGTGGTGTTGAGACAGAATCGATCCGTATTGATGAAATAACGGAGAAGAAATTCGTCTTTTTCCAAGATCCCGATGGTTTACCTTTAGAATTGTATGAGGTTTGAAAATTGGTGGATTTTATATAGAGTTGCTTTCCAATAATTGAAGAAACTAAAGTGAAACTTCTTTTTAAAAGGAGGTGTAACTTTAGCTAAGAAAGCTAAAGGACATATGTGGATATTTTAAAATTATTGATGGTAGTCATTCTTATTGGGTTAACAGCATTTTTTGTGGCTGTTGAATTTGCAATTATTAAGGTACGTAGCAGTCGTATTGATCAACTCGTTAGCGAAAAAAGACGAGGTGCACTGGCAGCTAAAAAGGTAACTTCAAATTTAGATGAATATTTATCGGCCTGTCAGCTAGGTATTACAATTACTGCTTTAGGGCTCGGGTGGTTAGGGGAACCAACCATTAAACATTTACTCGAGCCGTTGTTTTTAAAATTACAATTCTCACCTGCGATTTCCAGTACAGTTTCATTTATTATTGCCTTTGCAGTAATTACATTTTTACATGTTGTCATTGGGGAGCTTGCTCCAAAGACATTTGCTATACAAAAAGCAGAACAAGTTAGCTTATTGTTATCGAAACCGCTTATTTATTTTTACCGAGTTATGTATCCGTTTATTTGGGCGTTGAATGGTTCAGCGAGGGTTGTAACTGGTTTATTCGGATTACATCCAGCTTCTGAACATGAAGTAGCTCATTCAGAAGAAGAATTAAGGTTAATCTTATCTGAGAGCTATGAGAGCGGAGAGATTAACCAAAGGGAATTTAAATATGTAAATAATATTTTTGAATTTGATAATAGAGTAGCAAAAGAAATTATGGTACCTCGTACGGAAGTTGTAGGCTTATATGAGGACGAACCATTTGAAACACATATTAAAGTAATAGCACAAGAAAAATACACGAGATATCCTGTATTTGGTGAAGATAAAGATGAAATTATTGGGATGGTTAATGTAAAAGATTTATTTATTCGTTATATGGATGGGAATCGGGACGAGGAGTGCTCGATTATGCCATATACAAGGCCAGTTATTGAAGTGCTAGAAAATATTCCAATTCATGATTTACTATTACAAATGCAAAGAAAACACATACCATTAGCTGTATTGTATGATGAATATGGTGGTACAGCAGGGATTGTTACACTAGAAGATATTTTAGAAGAAATTGTTGGAGAAATTCGAGATGAATACGATGAAGATGAGAATCCACCTATAGAGCATGTAAGTGAAGGTTATAAAATCGTAGAGGGAAAAGTGCTTATTAGTGAAGTAAATGATTTGCTTGGCATACATTTAATTGCTGATGATGTAGATACAATTGGTGGCTGGATTATGGTACAAAAACAAATCGTTGCTGAAGGAGATGTTATTGAGAAACACGGTTTTTATTTTAAAGTCCTTGAAAAGGATATGCATCAAATTAAACGAGTGGAAATAAGGAAAGTAGAAGAATGATTTTCTATAAACTTTAATAAAAAGGATATACAGAAAAATAAATGTTTGCGCTTTCAAAAAAGGTGCTATATAGTGAAGGTGGATACTGAAAAATTCTTCTGAATGATACTCGTGTTTTTAGAGGGCGGATTTTTTGGATAAGGATTTAGAATGAAAAAGTATAGGTGATAAAAATGATAGCAACGAAGGATATACGTATAGAAAAAGATTTTTTAGGTGAAAAAGAAGTACCAAATGCAGCTTATTATGGTGTACAAACATTACGTGCCGTAGAAAACTTCCCAATTACAGGATATCGCATTCATCCATCACTCATTACAGCAATGGCAATTGTGAAAAAAGCGGCGGCGCTTGCGAATATAGATACTGGTTACTTAGCTAAAGACATTGGATATGAAATTGCAGAAGCAGCGCAAGAAATTGTTGATGGAAAGTTTCATGATCAATTTATCGTGGATCCTATTCAAGGCGGAGCCGGAACTTCTATTAATATGAATACAAATGAAGTAATTGCGAATAGAGCGTTAGAACGTATGGGATATGAAAAAGGGGCGTATGCGAAAATTAGCCCAAACACTCATGTGAACATGGCCCAATCAACGAACGATGCGTTTCCAACAGGGATTCATATTGCAACTCTTATGATGTTAGAAAAGCTTCTTATTACAATGGAAGAACTTCATTCTGCTTTTCGTAAAAAAGCAAAAGAGTTTGATCACGTTATTAAAATGGGACGCACACATTTACAAGATGCAGTTCCAATTCGCCTTGGGCAAGAATTTGAAGCGTATAGCCGAGTGCTTGCGCGTGATATAAAAAGAATTAAACAGTCTCGTCAACATTTATATGAAGTGAATATGGGGGCGACAGCTGTTGGTACAGGATTAAATGCAAATCCTACGTATATTGAACAAGTAGTAAAACATTTAAGAACGTTTAGTGGATTCCCACTTGTTGGTGCAGAGCATTTAGTTGATGCAACGCAAAATACAGATGCATACACAGAAGTATCTGCAGCACTCAAAGTATGTATGATGAACATGTCTAAAATTGCAAATGATCTTCGTATTATGGCGTCTGGGCCACGTGTTGGGTTAGCTGAAATTCAATTGCCAGCACGTCAGCCGGGTTCATCGATTATGCCAGGTAAAGTAAATCCAGTTATGGCAGAAGTGATTAACCAAGTCGCATTCCAAGTAATCGGAAATGATCATACAATTTGCTTAGCATCAGAAGCAGGACAATTAGAGTTAAACGTAATGGAGCCTGTGCTTGTATTTAATTTAATTCAATCTATAAGTATTATGAATAATGGATTCCGTGTATTCCGTGAATATTGTATTGAAGGAATTACAGCAAATGAAGAATTGCTGAAGCAATATGTTGAGAAAAGTGTTGGAATTATTACAGCAGTTAATCCTCATATTGGTTATGAAGCAGCATCTCGTATTGCACGTGAAGCAATTGAAACAGGAAAATCTGTTAGGGAGTTATGTTTAGAACATGGTGTACTGACAGAAGAGGAATTGGATATTATTTTAGATCCATTCGAAATGACTCACCCTGAAATTGCTGGAGCTTCTTTATTAAAAAATAAAAAAATGTAATGTGAAAAACACCGATCCATTTGGATCGGTGTTTTATTTTTAAAAGATATTAAATACAGCGTTTAATTGAAGTAAGCTAATAACAGCTAAGAAAATTAAACTGTATTTCATTGCTGTTTTAAATAGAGCAGATTCTTTACCAACTAGTCCAACTGCGGCACAAGCAACTGCTACAGATTGTGGTGAAACCATTTTTGCCATTGTACCACCTACTACGTTTAAGGCAACGAGTGTAGAAGGAACGATGTTTAACTGGTCTGCTGTTACTGCTTGAAGTGGTGCAAATAAAGAACCACTTGAAACTACTGAACCTGTAATGAATACGCCAATCCATCCTAAGATTGGAGAAAGAACTGGGAATGCATTACCAGTAGAAGAGAATGCAAGTCCAAGTGTAGATGACATACCAGAGTAGTTCTCTACGTAAGCTAAAGCGATAACGCTACAAATTGTATATACTGGAGCTTTTAATTCTTTCATTGTTTCAATCATTAATTCTTTAACCATTTTACCTTTTACGCGGTAAACGATAAGTGAAACGATAATTGCTAGTACAATCGCAGTAGTTGTAGAAGAGAATACATCGAATTTGAAGACAGCTGCGAAAGGTGTATCAGCTTTTGTAATTGGTGTAGTTTTCATAACAGCATTATGAAGACCAGGGAACTGAATGTTAAATACTAAGTTTGCTAACGCACCATCTGGAGCAAATAAAGCTTTAATCGGTTTTAAGTTAAAGATTGTTACAAATGCAGTTAAGAATACGAATGGAGACCAAGCATATAAAATTTGATTGAATGTATGTGATACTTTAGTTTCTTGTTTTTCTTCTTTAGTAGAAGATTTTGGTTGCCAAACACGTAAGAATAATGCAAGAGCAATCATACTTACAACGGCTGCGAAAATGTTAGTAAGTTCTGCGCCTAAGAAGTAAGTTACAAGGAACTGAGTAATTGCGAAAGAAACACCACTTACAAGAATACCTTGCCAAGTTTCTTTAATACCTTTAATTCCATCGACCATTGAAACAAGTAAGAAAGGTAAGATGATACTAATGAAAGGTAAAATAAGAACAGTTTGACGACCGATAGTTAATGCGTCAAGTTCAGTTAATTGTGCTGGTACTGTAACTGGAATACCCATAGCACCCATAGCACCACCAGCGATATTAGCTACTAAACAAATACCTGCTGCTTTTAATGGGTTAAATCCCATACCTACAAGTAGTGCAGCTGTAATAGCAACTGGAACCCCTAGACCAGCTGCGCCTTCTAAGAAAGCACCGAAAGAATAAGCGATTAATAATACTTGTAAACGTTGATCATTTGTAATGCTTGAAATACTATCGCGAATAATATTGAATTGCTCTGTTTTAACAGTTAATTTGTAAAGGAAAATTGCGGCGATAACGATAGTACAAATTGGATAAAATCCAGATAAAACACCGAATCCGGCAGATGCTACAGCTACTGTTGCTGGCATTTTATAAACAAATATTGCAAGGATAATAGCGACAATCACACTATAAAGACCAGCCATGTAACTTTTCATTTTGAATCCCATTAAACAAATGATGAAACAAAAGATTGGAAGTGCTGCGATTAGTGCAGATAACCAAATATTGTTTAATGGGTCATAAATTTGTGTCCAAGTACTCATAATAATGACAACTCCTATCTATTATATGTGAAGAAATTCACATTATTTGTGAAACTATTCACAATCAACTTACATGCTTAGTATATTCTCCTTCAACACTATTGTCAACGTAAAAAAGTATAATTATTCCATAATAGTGTTAAAAGAAAAGCTTTGTTCATAAAGTAGACAAAAAACACACTCAAATGAATTTAAGTGTGCTGTATAAACTATTTGCATATTATTTTGCTTATTCAGATGGCATGTTCCTTATAGGCGTATATTAGATGCCATCTTTTATATCGAGTATAAAGTTTGATATATGAACTGATCTGTCCTGTTTGATCTAGTGAGGGAGGAATGGTGAGTGGATTTAATAGGAAGTTTTGCACAACAGTCCAACCGCTTGCAATACGAATAAAAAATTAGAAACAAATTTTTAATACCACATCATCTCTTTTTACTGAAAATTCCTTTTAGCGTAACAAAGAGGTTAAGTATAGTTCAGCTACATTACGATAGGTTATCAATTATAGACGGTATTTTACAATACCATTACTGTGCATTTCAATGAGGTGAAAATATAACAAAAAGCCTGATAAAACAACGTTTGCAAGCAAAGTATTCGTAGGCCATTATTTTGCTTTTTCGTTATATCATATAGTATAATATTCAAAATCAACAAGGATTTTTTCCTGAATTTTTGTTGATGAAAATGGAAAAATTTTTCGGCTTTATAGGTTGATAAAGTTATGTCGTAACAGGAAATATAAGAACAGATATATAAATAAATAAAAAGAACATAAAAACGCAAATAAAAACGAAAATGAGGGGAACTTTATGAGCCAAAATCAATTCGAATGTCGTATTTCAGAAGAAGATGTACAAATGTTAAGAGCGTTAGCTCACCCACTTCGTCTACGTCTAGTAATGGAACTTATGCAAAGAGGAACATGTAATGTAACACAACTACAGGAAGTATTAGAAATTCCGCAATCAACGGTTTCACAACATTTAACGAAGTTAAAGCAAAATAAAGTAGTGCGCTTTGAAAGACGAGGATTAGAAGTGTATTACCAAATCCATAATGATAAAGTAAGTGCGGTAGTAAAAACATTATTTTCTTAAAATTTGAATATTATGGAAAAAGACGTGTAGAATATACGTCTTTTTTTATTTGTCAGAAAGGTAGCGAGAGAGTAAATATTAGCATGTGAGGAAGAAATGACAATCAATCAACATGCTGCTTTACGGAATATATTCTAAAAGGAAAAGAAAAAATAGAAAGGAGTGTAGTAAGCAAAAGGAGGGATATTAGTATGGATGTGAAACGTGTGAAACAAATCTTATCTTCTTCAAGTAGAATTGACGTTACATATGAGGGCGTACCAGTATGGATTGAGAGCTGTGATGAGCAGAAGGGGAGTGCTCAAGTGTATGATGTATCTAATCCTGGTGAGAGCGTTCATGTGGACGTGACAGCTTTAGAGGAGAAATAATAAAAAAGACGCTTCTAATTTTAGAAGCGTCTTTTTGTGTGTTATTCCATCATACTCGCAACTTTTTTAGAGAAGAGAAGGAGTACAAGTCCTAAGACGATAACGATAATACCGATACTTGCAAATACTTCAAGGTATCCTAATGATTGTGTAAAGGAAGCAAGTTTACCTGCTAACCAGTTAGCCATACCCGTACCAGCTAACCATACCCCCATTAGTAATGATGCTAATTTTACAGGAGCGATTGCACTTACCATTGATAGACCGATTGGTGATAAGAATAACTCACCAATTGTATGGAAGAGATAAGTGATAACGATGAATAATAAATTCGCTTTTACAGTTATATCTGCTTCACTACTTCCAGTTTTTAGAACTGCTAATGTTAAAACAAGATAACCTATACCTAGTAAAATCATACCAAATGCCATTTTTGTTGGCACGTTTAAATCACCGCGTTTTGTTTTAGAAAGTTTTAACCATAGCATAGATACAAATGGTGCAAGTAGTACGATGAATGCTGGATTAACGGATTGGAACCAAGATGTTGGAACTTCCCAACCGAAAATTGTACGATCTACAAATTTATTTGTATAAAGTGTTAAAGAACTACCAGCTTGTTCAAATCCTGCCCAGAAGAATACTACGAAACAAGTTAAAATTACAATTGCCCAAGTACGATTTTTCTCTTGTTTTGTTAAAGGTTTCTTTTCGATTACAGGTTGATCTTTTGATTTTTTACCAACAACTGTTGTTCCTGCTTTACCAAGGTAACGAGGAGCTAATAAGTTGAAAACAATTTGTCCAATAATCATACCGATACAAGCTGCTAAGAATCCGTATTTATATCCCATTACAATAACGCCATTAGCGCTTGTTTTAAAGAAATCTTCTGCTAAAAATCCACAAATAAGTGGAGCAAAGAAAGCACCTACGTTAATACCCATATAGAAGATAGTAAATGCACTGTCACGACGTGAATCATTTTCGCCATACAATTCACCTAACAGTGTAGAAATATTTGGTTTGAAGAATCCATTACCAATAACTAATAGTATTAATCCAAGGAATAGTCCTGTTTTTGTATTCATTGAGAATAGTACAAAATTGCCGATTGCCATAATGATTCCGCCGAGAGTAATGGCATGACGTCTTGTGATATAATGATCCGTTAGCCATCCGCCTATAATTGGCATGAAATATACTGCCGCTGTAAAAGTACCATATAATTGCACTGCGACTGCCTTATCAAATCCTAACCCGCCACTAACAGCAGCAGTTGTTAAATAAAGAACTAAAAGGCCACGCATTCCATAATAACTAAATCTTTCCCACATTTCTGTTAAGAACAACAAATACAACCCTGGTGGATGTTTTTTTGGTGATTGTTGCTCTCCAGCTTTGTCTAATTTTAAAGCTGCATCCATTTTTGTTTCCCCCTAATCCTGTATAACGGATATTTATGTAATCATTTTAATTTACAAAATATTTAGAAGTCAATAGAATTATATGGAAATAGAAAGAAAATTTCTAAAAAAGTTCTATTTTTCTTCAACCGTTACTGTATTTTGCCCTGAAAACGAGATGATAAGCGTTTTCAAATGTAATAATTGAATTCTAAAAGAAAATAAAATAGTGATTAATCAGAAAATTTAGATTACAACATCTATTCTGATATAGAGAAAATATATTCTATTTACTTTTATAATATAACATATTGGGAATAAAAATACAAAATGAAATAATGTGACACTTCAGTGAAATGAAAAAACCAGCTCCATCAAAGAGAGAGCTGGTTAGAATAAAATTATTTAACAAAGCGTTTTTCGATATCATCTAATAGTAGGTTAGCAGCCATTACACCACCAGCTGTATTCCAAATAACGTCATCAACTTTGTATGCTTTACCATTTTTCACTGCATTTAAATTTTTAAATAGCGGATCATTGATATATTCTTTTTCTAATTCAGAGCCTTTTTTCTCATTTCCTTTATCGAATGTGAAGTAGAATAATACGTCGCCATCCATTGCAGAAATACGTTCTTTAGATACGTTACGCTCTGCAAAGTCGTCTTTATTTTGATCGCCAGGGCGTTTAAATCCAAGCTCTTTTAAAATAACACCAGAGAATGTATCACCATGATAAATACGAACATCACCAGGCATGAAACGAACCATAGAGATTTCTTGATTTACTTTATCACCAAGTTTGCCTTTTAAATCTTTCATACGTGATTCGTAATCAGCTACAACTTTTTGACCTTCTTTTTCTTTATTTAATGCTTTTGCATAAAATTTGAAGTTATCTTTCCATTCACCACGTAATGTTTCAGAGAATACAGTAGGTGCAATTGCTTTTAGTTGTTCGTACACTTTTTCGTGGCGCATTTTGTTACCGATAATTAAGTCTGGTTTTAAAGAAGCAATTGTTTCAACGTTAACTTGTCCTTCATCACCAACAACTTTTACATCTTTCATTTTATCCTTAATATGTGGATACCATGGGTCACCAGTCCAAGACTTTACAGCACCAACTGGTTTCACACCTAATTCAAGTAAAGCTTCAGTTCCTTCATTTGTTAAGATAACTACACGTTTTGGATTAGCAGGAACTTCTGTTTTACCCATTGCATGTTCTACAGTAACCACTTCTTTTTTATTATCTTCTTTTGTAGATTCTTCTTTGTTATTTGATTTTCCACAAGCGCTTAAAAGCATTGAAAATGCTAGTAAAAATACAAATACTGTAAACGATTTCTTCCGCATGAAATTCATTATGTACCCCCTACATGTTGAGAATATTTTTCAATAGCAAGCATGATATTAAGCCTTTATCTTTTGATTGTCAATACATATGGTTGAAAATAATTCTCATTTCCGTTGACAATAAGAATTAAGTTGAAATACACTTACAACGTATCATTATACATTGAAGGGGAAACGCTGCATGTTATTAAAAACAAATCAAGCAAAATGGATTGGATTATTTGTTGGAATCATTGCAGTCGTTATTTGTATTTGGGGAAGTATTATTTTCGGATATACAAATACGAGCTGGAAATTAGCGCTAGATGCTTTTTTCCATTTTAATGGTTCTAATGAACATATTATTATTCAAAATGTGCGCCTTCCAAGGGCACTTATAGCAGCAAGTGTTGGTGCTAGTTTAGCCATCGCGGGTTGTCTTATGCAAACTTTAACTAAGAATCCACTTGCTTCTCCAGATTTTATTGGATTAAATTCAGGTGCTGCGTTCTTCATAGTTGTAGCAATTGTAATTTTTTCAGTAACATCATTATCAGCTTTCACATGGATTGCCTTTTTAGGAGCGGCGGTTGCCGCTGTACTTGTATTTGCTTCTAGTTCTTTAGGAAAAGAAGGGACTACTCCTCTGAAGTTAACGTTAGCAGGGGTCGCAATTAGTGCGTTATTTTCATCATTAACACAAGGATTACTTGTGTTAAATGAAAAAGCACTTGAAGAGGTATTATTTTGGCTTGCTGGATCTGTGCAAGGGAGAAAGTTAGAAATTTTACAATCTGTATTCCCATATTTATTAATAGGATGGATTGCATCTCTTATGATGGCAGGGAAAGTAAATACATTGATGATGGGAGAAGACGTCGCGAAAGGACTTGGACAACGAACAATTTTAATGAAATCATTCGTGTTACTTATTATTGTACTATTGTCTGGTGGTTCAGTTGCGGTTGCTGGTCCAATTGGATTTATTGGAATTATTACTCCGCATTTTGCTAGATTTCTTGTTGGAGTTGACCACAGATGGAGAGTGCCTTATAGCGGATTGTTAGGTGCAATACTACTAATATTGGCTGATATAGCAGCAAGATATGTCATTATGCCACAAGAAGTACCAGTAGGAGTTATGACAGCATTTATTGGAGCACCGTTCTTTATTTATATTGCACGTAAGAGAGGGCTTAGCAAATGAAGAAATATATTCCGTTTCGTATAGGAAAAGGCGAGCTCTCGTTTTTAATGTATAAACGAGCTTGTCTCGTCTTGTTAAGTTTACTAGTTGTTTTAATAGGATTATTCTTTGCGAGCGCAGGTATGGGAGACATGAAAATTGCTCCTTATGACGTATGGCAAGCAATTACCGGAAATGGCGATGCAATGTCAAATATGGTTGTAAATAAGTTTCGTATGCCGCGTATTTTAATTGCTATCCTCGTAGGAATTGCGCTTGCGGTAGCGGGCTGTATTTTACAAGGGCTCGTTCGAAATCCACTTGCTTCTCCTGATATCATCGGGATTACGGGCGGGGCAAGTGTCGCAGTTGTATTATTTTTAGCGCTATTTAGTGATAAAAATAATGCACTAACGGTAAGTATTCATTATATGCCGCTCGCAGCTTTTGCAGGAGCAACGATTGTAGCGGTTTTTGTATACTTATTTGCATGGCAAAATGATGGATTATCACCAATTAGTCTCGTTTTAATTGGTGTTGGATTTTGGGCATTAACGAAGGCGGCGACAACATTATTTATGTTGCTAGCACCAATTTATCAAGCGAGCCAAGCGAATGTATGGATTACTGGTACCGTTTACGGCTCTTCTTGGCAAAATGTTATGGTACTTGCGCCTTGGGTTCTCATTTTAACAGTAATATCATTTATCGCAGCTAGGCATTTAAATGCACAAGAGCTAGGGGATGATATAGCGGTAGGACTTGGGGTTCCTTTAACGAAGTCGCGTGTATTTATGTTATTACTTAGTACAGCTTTAATTGGTGGTGCGGTAGCTTTTGCCGGAGGGATTGGATTTGTCGGTTTAATGGCACCTCATATTTCACGAAGATTAGTTGGTTCTTTATACGGTGCATTACTCCCAGTTGCAGCTATTGTCGGTGCAATTCTAGTACTTGCTGCAGATTTAATAGGGCGTACAATTTTCACACCACTTGAAATTCCAGCAGGGGTATTTACATCAGCAATTGGTGCACCTTATTTCATTTATTTACTTTATAAAAGTCGGAATTCATAAAGGGAGATGAATATGCAAAAAGCATTGGAGACGAAACGCTTGACGTTGTCTTATGGTGAAACAATTATTATTGATGAGCTGAACTTAGAAATTCCAAAAGGAGAAATTACAATTTTTATCGGTTCTAACGGTTGCGGGAAATCAACTTTATTACGTTCACTAGCTAGATTATTAAAGCCAACAAATGGTGATATTTTGTTAGATAATCAAGCAATTCAAAGTATGCAAACGAAGCAAATTGCTCGTCAAATGGCGATTTTACCGCAAGGACCACAAGCACCAGAAGGACTTACAGTATTACAACTTGTAAAGCAAGGGCGCTATCCATATCAAACATGGCTGAAGCAATGGTCAGAAAAAGACGAGGAAATGGTACAGAAGGCACTTGCAGCAACAGGTATGACAGAATTTGCTGAGCGTGATGTGCATGCTCTTTCAGGTGGGCAGCGTCAACGTGCTTGGATCGCAATGACACTTGCACAAGATACAGATATCATTTTACTGGATGAGCCAACTACATACTTAGATATGACTCACCAAATTGAAGTGCTAGATTTATTATTCGAATTAAATGAAACAGAACAAAGAACAATTGTTATGGTATTACATGATCTGAATTTAGCATGCCGCTATGCAGATAACATTGTAGCAATTCAAGATAAACAAATATATGCACAAGGTAAACCTGAAGAAGTGGTAGATGAGAAACTAGTACGTGATGTATTCCGAATGGAGTGTCAAATTAGTACGGATCCGTTGTTTGGAACACCGCTTTGTATCCCGCACGGAAGAGGAAGACGTGTAGTTAAAGAAGTTGCTCAGGCAATGAGATAAAAAAACGATGAGTGATTCATCGTTTTTTTATTTGGTACAAGAAAATAAGAGGAAGAGAGGAATACGTAAGCGACGTTTATACTCTTCTTCATCTTGAAAATAGGTTGGATTTGGTGTAGCTTCTTTTAATGATGTAATGGTAAATCCGGCTTGCTGTAATAATGTGAAATACTCTTCCGTTGTACGATGATATTTAATAACTTCTTGGTCAATCCATGGTTCAACCCGTTTGCCTAGTTTAAAATAATCATCGACGAGCCAACTCGTTCTTTTACCACTTGTTTGTAAGCTTTCAAATGAAGAAGTAATAACGGGATGTTGAACGCTAAAGGTAAAGGTGCCATTTGTTTTTAAAGTTTGAAACACATTTTGAAAAATGATATCAAGATGTTCAATATAATGTAAGGCGAGTCTAGAGGTTACTAAATCAAAAGTGGAAGAGGGATAGGTATAATCTTTGAGGTTTAAAAAATGAACAGATCCATTTTTATTTTCTAGTTGTTTTTTAGCTTTTCCATACATAAGCTCGGAGCCTTCAATGCCGGTGTAAGAGTAGCATCCCTTTTCTAATAATTCCGCACCAAACTTAGCATCACCACAGCCTAAATCGAGAATTTGTTTTCCTTGCACATGACCAATGAGCTGAAAGAATACTGGTTTTTCAATGGATTCATTTGGGCTATTTTCTCGGTATCTTCGTTTCATATATTGTTCGAAAAATGCTGTGTTATTGTATACATCAGATTCTGTAAATGCCATGTTTGAAGCCTCCCTAAATATTTTTTTAATTCTATCAAATATGAAAAGTAAATGATAGATTTATTGTAATGAATCATATATAATCTAGAATTGTAAGCGGTTACTTTAAACTATTTTTCTATAATAAATTCTGAAAACGTGTTAAGCTAGTAGAGGGATTATTAGAACTATTAAGACAATAATCCGCTTACATGAACGATGGGAGGCTTCACAATGTCTAGTAAAACACTTGCGAAATTTTTAGAAGAAAATTTAGAGGATTTAAAATCAAAGGGGCTTTATAACGTAATTGATCCGCTTGAGAGTTCGAATGGACCAATCATTACAATTGGCGGAAAAGAATATATTAACTTATCTTCAAACAACTATCTTGGATTAGCAACAGATAGCCGTTTGCAAGAAGCAGCAATTGGTGCTATTCATAAGTACGGTGTTGGAGCAGGGGCTGTTCGTACAATTAACGGTACTTTAGATTTGCATATTAAGTTAGAAGAAACAATTGCAAAGTTTAAACATACAGAAGCAGCAATTGCTTATCAATCAGGATTTAACTGTAATATGGCAGCGATTTCAGCTGTTATGGATAAAAATGATGCGATTCTTTCAGACGAATTAAATCATGCATCTATTATTGACGGTAGTCGTCTATCAAAAGCAAAAATTATTGTTTATAAACATTCTGATATGGAAGATTTACGCCAAAAAGCAATCGCGGCGAAAGAATCAGGTCTTTACAATAAATTAATGGTAATTACAGACGGTGTTTTCTCAATGGATGGAGATGTTGCAAAACTACCAGAAATTGTTGAGATTGCAGAAGAGTTAGATTTAATGACATACGTAGATGATGCACACGGTTCAGGTGTACTTGGAAAAGGTGCAGGAACTGTAAAGCACTTCGGTCTTTCTGATAAAGTTGATTTCCAAATTGGTACATTATCAAAAGCAATTGGGGTAATTGGTGGATATGTAGCAGGGAAACAAAACTTAATTGACTGGTTAAAAGTTCGTTCACGTCCATTCTTATTCTCTACAGCATTAACACCAGCTGATGCGGCAGCTTGCATGAGATCAATTGAAATCTTAATGGAAAGCACAGAGTTACATGATCGTCTATGGGAAAACGGTCGTTATTTAAAACAAGGGTTAAAAGAACTTGGCTTTAACATTGGGGAAAGTGAAACGCCAATTACACCTTGTATTATTGGGGACGAAGTATTAACACAAGAATTTAGTAAACGTCTAAATGAAGAAGGCGTATACGCAAAATCTATCGTGTTCCCAACTGTAGCAAAAGGAACAGGTCGTGTTCGTAATATGCCTACAGCAGCTCATACGAAAGAAATGTTAGATGAAGCAATTCGTAAGTATGAAAAAGTAGGGAAAGAAATGGGCATCATTTAAGTAACGACATCTTTTGAATAGCTTGCAAATGAGGAGTGGGGAAAATGAAAAAAATTCTAGTAACCGGTTCTTTAGGGCAAATTGGTTCTGAACTAGTAATGAAACTTCGTGATGTATACGGCGCATCAAATGTTATTGCAACAGATATTCGTGAAACAGACAGTGAAGTAGTAACGTCTGGTCCATTTGAAACGTTAGATGTAACAGATGGACAAAAACTACATGATATCGCAAAGCGTAATGAAATAGATACAATTATTCATTTAGCAGCTTTACTGTCAGCAACAGCAGAAAAAAATCCGTTATTTGCATGGAATTTAAATATGGGTGGACTTGTAAATGCTCTAGAAGCAGCTCGTGAATTAAACTGTAAGTTCTTCACGCCAAGTTCTATCGGTGCATTCGGTCCATCGACGCCAAAAGATAATACACCGCAAGATACAATTCAGCGTCCTACTACGATGTATGGGGTAAACAAAGTAGCAGGAGAATTACTATGTGATTATTATTATCAAAAGTTTGGTGTAGATACGCGCGGTGTCCGTTTCCCAGGTTTAATTTCTTACGTAGCTCCTCCAGGAGGCGGAACAACTGATTATGCAGTTGAAATTTATTATGAGGCGATTAAAAAAGGTGCATACACCTCATACATTGCTGAAGGAACGTATATGGACATGATGTATATGCCTGATGCTTTACAAGCGATCATTTCATTAATGGAAGCTGATCCAAGTAAGCTAGTGCATAGAAATGCATTTAACATTACAGCAATGAGCTTCGAGCCAGAGCAAATTGCAGCGTCAATTCGTAAACACATTCCGACGTTTACAATGGATTATGCAGTAGATCCAGCTCGTCAAACAATCGCTGATAGCTGGCCAAACTCTATTGACGCAACAGCAGCAATGAAAGAGTGGGGCTTCAAAGCAGAATACGATTTAGATAAAATGACAACTGACATGCTGGCTAAGTTAAAAAAAAAGCTTGCAGCTGAGTTAGTGATGAATTAATAAGAAGGGTCGATTCTTAGGAATCGACTCTTTTTATTTGTATTTTGGGAATATGCAAATAATTACAAATGTGATAGAATGAGTTAATTTGTGTGTAAAGGGGAGACAAGGAATGGAGAAATGGGAGTTAGCAAAGGAAATTTACAATACGTCACGTTTAACGGGAACATTTAAACTTCGATCAGGACAAGTATCAAATCAATACTTTGATAAGTACTTATTTGAATCTAATCCAGTACTGTTATTAGAAATTACTAAACAGTTGAAAGAGCTCATTCCTCCTGATACAGAAGCACTCGCTGGTTTAGAGATGGGAGGAATTCCAGTAGCAACGGCATTATCTTTACAAACAGGTATACCAGTCGTATTTGTAAGAAAAGAAGCGAAGAAGTACGGCACATGTAAATTGGCAGAGGGTGTTGATATTGCTGGGAAAAATGTTTGTGTTGTTGAAGATGTCATTACGACAGGCGGTCAAATATTATTAAGCACGAAAGATTTAAGAGAACTAGGTGCGAAAGTTAATCATGTTCTAGGTGTGATTGAACGAACAAAAAAAGGAAGAGATAACTTATTAGAAGATGGATTGCAGTTGCACTCCTTATTTACAATGGATGAGTTAATTGAAGGGGAAATGCAACATGCAAAGAGTTGATGTCGTATATGCACTAATACATGACGAAGAAACAGATAAAATATTAATGGTACATAATGCAGAACAAAACGTTTGGTCATTGCCAGGCGGGGCTGTGGAAAAAGGTGAAATATTAGAGGAAGCACTAATAAGGGAAGTGAAAGAAGAGACAGGTTTAACTGCTGCGTTAGGTGGACTTGTTGCGATCAATGAAAAATTCTTTGAAGAATCAGGGAATCATGCACTATTTTTTACATTCCGAGCGAATGTAGTAAAAGGTGAACTTATTGCGGAAGATGAAGGTGAAATTTCTGCAATAGAGTGGGTGGATCGAACAATTGCGAATGAGCGCTTCCCATACTATGACGGAGGATTTGAATCTTTGTTAGAAGTAGCCATTCCATACAAGTTTCAACCAGAAACAAAGTAATTGAACGAAAAAACAGGAGCCACAAGGCTCCTATTTTCTATTCAATCGTCTTCAGTAATAATTTTTTCAATAGTGGTTTAATCTTTAGACGTAAATCTTCAGCGTGATTTGCAACTAAGAAGTGATGGTTATAAATGTTTTTCATCAATTGATAAGTTGCTTCTTTCGCTTCGCCTTCTTCGATGAAGATACCGATTACTTCCATACCACTTTTACGCGCGAGTTTAACAGCTTCATGCGTATCTAAAATTCCGTCTTGTTGATAGTCTAGCGCAGAAGGCTCACCGTCTGTGAAGACTAGTAAGAATTTATGTTTCTCAGGTCTTTTGGCAAGCTTTTCAGAAACGATACGAATAATATATCCGTCGCGGTTATCTTCTTCTTCACGAAGTTGCATAATTTCTGGACCAACGTTTGGTAACGTTGAGTTTTTATAATTTACAACTTCATGGATAACGTTCGGCTTATCTTCAGGTTTAGCGCTAGAGGCATCTTCCCAAAATCCGCTAATAGCGTGCGGGATTTTTAAAGATTTTAAAGCTTCATGGAATAGTACAACACTCTTCTTCGTTTCTTCCATTTTGTTATACATAGAACCAGAACAGTCAACTAACAGTTGGAATGCAACATCGAGTTCTTGTGACTCTTGTCCTTTTTTATAAAACATCCGTGGTTGTTTTTCGGTATAAATACGAAGGAATTTCTTACGAAGTCTTCCGTAATATTTATCACTATTCGCATTCGTTTTATTTTCAATCGTTTTTTCGATAATTTTCTTTAATTCTTTTACATCTTTATTGACGACTGATTTGATAGCTTGGTAATCTTTTTTCTCATCAATATTTACTTTGCGAGCTTCTTTAAATGTATGAGAAGCACCTACATTATACTTCCCATATGCACCGTCGTGCTGGCTAGAAGCGTGTGAAGCCCTTGCTTCTTCTGTATCAGCGCCATCAAAGTTGGATTGTGTACTTTTTTGAGAAGTACCTTGTACAGAACCAAGTGCTTGATCGCCATCTTCTGATTCACGAGCAGTATCGCCCATCATGTTTGTTTTTGTTCCGCTTTCTAATTCAAAGCGTAAAAAGTTCTCGTTTTCGTTATTTTTATTTTCACGATGCCATGTGGAGAAACTCTCATCCATTTTGTTTTTATTTTCATCGTCATCTATAAGCTGCGTATCATCATTTGCTAAATCTTCGACGCGACAGTTCTTTTCGTCTGCAAGAACAGATAAGTAAAGTGGAGCATGTCCGAAATAGTTGTTAAGCATATCACTTTCAAGAAGCGCCTCTAAGCGATAGCGAATTTTCTCAACGATATACATAATATCTTCTGTATTACGTGCTTGGAATGTTTCATGTAAAATCGCTTCAATTTGCTCAAAATATTCATTATTAAACATTTCATATTTATCGCTCGTTAATGAAAGATAGCATAGGCAAAATAGACGATCACCGTGATAATTACGAACGCGGTTTATTTCATTTTGAGAGCCGAAATAATTGCGGTACATTTCTTTTCGGCGTTTAAAAATATGTTTCGTGCCAGGACGTAAGTTCTTTACGATTTCCTCAACGCGTAAATCTTCTAATAGAACAAATAATTGTGTTAAAAACTTTTTTAGGGGCGATTCTTGCAATTCAATCGCATACGAACGAATTAAAGTCATGTCCGAGTAATGTTTATTACCAAGTGCTTTTAAGAACACTTCGCTTTTTAATCCGATTACTGTATCTTCTTCTTTTCGATCATCCCAAAAGTGACTAATGACAACTTTCTTTTCAATTTCGTCGTAGTATGCTTTATAGCCATATTCAAGATAGGCATCGTCTTCTTTTAGAAGGGCATACATTAAATTTTCCATTTGTAGAAACAGCGACGCATCAATTTTTTTGTCACTAAAAATTTGTCTCATAAATTATCCCTCAAAGAAATAACTTTCTGCTAATTCACGGACAGTCATTTGTTCTGTTTCATCATTAAGTTTTGCAATTATGCTTCGTTCAATAGCGCGCATAACAGGAATATATACACCTAAATCACATGCGTCGATAATACCACGAATACTTGCTGCTTCTTCACTTACACGTCCATCGCGAGCTAAAGGCATAAGGTCGCTTGCAAATGCAACAAACTTTTCAATTGTTGCAACATCATTTAATTTTGATTCTGCTAATAATAGTTCTTTTAATGTGTCACCTTGAATGTAAGGAACTTCAATAATAACGAAACGGTTTTTTAATGCTTCATTTAGTTCACTTGTTCCAACGTAACCTTCGTTAATCGCAGCAATTACACGGTATTCGTCATCACCGTATACAACCTCTTGTGTAAATGGGTTTGTGATCATTTTACGGTAATCTAATGCGCCGTGAAGTAGCGGTAAAGTTTCAGGTTTTGCCATATTGATTTCGTCAATATATAGGAAGTGACCGTTCTTCATTGCTTTCATAAGAGGACCGTTAACAAATGAAACTTCAGATGCACCATCTTTCGTTTGTAGTGTGTTGTATCCTAAAATACCTTCTACATCTAAGTCGACAGAGCAGTTAATGCTATGCATTGGTTTTTGGAATAAAGAAGAAAGAGTTTCCGCTAGTACTGTTTTACCACTACCAGTCGGTCCTTTTAATAGAATGTTCTTGCCAAGAAGAAGTGCTGTAATCGCATCTTCAATAATGCTATTATCAGACGCTTTATATATTTTCGTTCCGATTAAATGTGCATTTTCACCAGCTTCTTGTTTATTCTTTTCATGAATCGTAGAAAGCTGTTGTTTTAAATCAGAATGTATATGAAATTGTTCTAACATGTATTTCCCACCTAACATT
This sequence comes from Bacillus sp. C-3-6, assembly GCF_054509685.1. NCBI lineage: Bacteria > Bacillati > Bacillota > Bacilli > Caryophanales > Bacillaceae > Bacillus > Bacillus sp. C-3-6. Next base: position 656,287 of record NZ_CM137247.1, read on the forward strand.
ATTTTCATAAAGTAATACATCTTATGATAACTTGTTTTAATATGGTATGCAAAGAAAAGGAAGGAGGATAAAGGGAAAAGAAAAAGCAATCAAGATGAAGTTGATTGCTTACAGTAAAGGAGAAATGAGCCTCATGAAAGACTCCAATATGCGTTTTTTTATACTTCTTTTTTGGAAAGAGTTCCATTTAATTTCAGTTGAATGTTTAAAGTCTTCTTCAAAATCACGTTTAATATCGTGAACTGTTTTTGATTCATAAAGTACGCTAATAATTTCGTAATTCAATTCAAAGCTACGTACATCCATGTTTGCTGTTCCAATCGTTGCAATTGTATCATCAACGAGTACAATTTTTGCATGCATAAAACCATCTTTATAACTGTAAATAGAAGCACCAGCTTTTAAAAGCGGAGTGAAATAGGATTGAGATGCTTGATCACTAATGATGCTATCACTTTTACCTGGATATAAAATCCGTACATCTATTCCGGCAATTGCACTTAAGCGTAATAATGTTAAAGTTTCTTGATCTGGAATAAAGTAGGGTGTAGCAATCCAAATTGATTTTTTTGCAGAGCCCATAACAGCTAATAATGTATTACGAATACTTTTATCATCGGAGCTTGGTCCGCTGGCTACGATTTGAACAGCACCTTCTGCATTTGAAATCTCTTTACCTGGGAAGTATTGTCTATTCATGAATTGATCCCAGGAATAAGTATTTAAACCACTAGAGGCATAGAGCCAGTCTTCTAGAAAGATTGCTTGTAATTTATATAATGCTTTTCCTTCTATTTTTAAATGACTATCACGCCAAACAGGAAATTTCTTTGAACGACCAAGATATTCATCACCGACATTGAGTCCTCCGGTAAAACCAATTTCTCCATCTACAATAACAATTTTTCGATGGTTACGATAATTGACAGTTTCAAGTAACCAAGCTGAAAAAATAGGGTCAAATTCTACAATTTCAATCCCAGCTTCTTTCATAGGTTGTAAAAATCGTCTTCTTAACGTATTACTTCCAAGGCCATCATAAAGGAAGCGTACAATAACACCATCTTTTGCTTTTTGTATTAAAGCATCTCGAACTTTTGTACCAATTTCATCAGATTTATAAATGTAGTATTGAATATGTATATGATGTTTTGCCTGCTCTATAGCTCGCAAAATTTCTGAAAATGTTTGATCTCCGTTTGTTAAAAGTTTTGTAGTTGTTTTATCTGCGACAGGACCGCCCCCCAATTTTTGTATGACTTCTGTTAAATGTAAGGAACGTTCATTTAGTGGGACTGTGAGTAATAACTCTAGTCTTCTTCCTTCTAATATTTCACGGAATAATTTTCTTTGTTCTTCTGAACGATGGAGATGTTTTTTTCTTCTCCAGCGGCTGCGTCCGAAAATAGCGTATAAAAGCACACCTATAATAGGAAGAAGTGCTAATACTAAAAACCATGCTAATGTACTTTGTGGAGATCTATTTTCTATAAAAATAACGAATGAAATTCCTACGATTGTGATGGACCATAGAGCACCGACAAATGTATATAACGAGATATACGATGTATTTAATAGGAACAGAACGATAGATACAATTGTAAATATTAATAGTAATTGAACGATAGGCTTCTTCATTTCTATATAATTCCCCTAATCTTTTTTCAATATAGACTTCTTAAATAGAAGATGTAATATGACATCTTTATTATAAGGTGTTTTGCTTTTTTTACAAAATATAGACATTTCACCTATACTTTCCGCATTTGTCCTACATACAGTGTACTATCCCATTTTTTATCTCACTCTTAACGCATATGAAAATGAAAAAATCGAAAAGGAGCGGAGAAACATGAATTATATAGAAAATAATGGATTGTACTATCGGAATCATCATGGAGGACACAATCACTATGATCACCATCATCATCACGGAGGCGGATGGGGCTGGGGTGGTGGTAGTTCATGGGGAGGCGGATTTTTCCCTGGAAGCTTTGCAGGAGGAGTGTTAGGCGGACTGACAGCGGGTGCATTAACAGGTGCAACAAGTGGAGGATATTATCCGGCTCCATATCCAGTAGCTTATCCATCACCATACCCTGTAACGTATCCAATGCCATACCCAGGTTATCAGCAAATACCATATTCGTATTAAACTAAAAAAGAGGCTATCCTCTTTTTTAGTTTAATACGGTATTTATTTATAAAATACTTCCAAAATTAAGGTGAAAATATGTTAATATTTTGTTATTGTAATTCAAAAACATATACATTGATGTAGAGTTTTATATTATTATTCGTGAATAGTTATGTAGTATGTTCTAATTTCTATTTCGTTATTAAAAACAAAGAGATCAGATATGAGTGGTATTAGTTGGAAACAAGGCTTGCATAGAGCTACTTAAAAGGATTGCGGTATAATAAGGCGCGAAATAATTAGGGAGATGAGAAGCTACTAGTTATAATTGGAACGGTATAATATTGCTTTTTATTACAAATAATATTATGTTATTTTAATCGGTCTATTTAAAAAGATAATTTATGTAATGGGCTAGTATTAGAAAATGAAATATCTCTATTTCTATGAAGAGAAACAGGTTGTGTTTTAGTCAGATAGAAGCAAGGAGAGATGCGCATGCTAGAACAGAGAGGTCATGCATTATATGACTCTTCATTGCGAGATTTAAAGTTAGCATTAGATGAGTCTTCAATTGTTGCAATTACAGATCGAAAAGGTCTTATTACATATGTAAATGATAAATTTTGTGAAATCTCTAAATACAAAAGAGAAGAATTAATTGGAAAAGATCACCGTATTTTAAATTCAGGACATCATCCAAAAACCTTTTTTCAAGACTTATGGAAACGTATTTTGAATGGGAAAGTATGGACAGGTGAGATTCGGAATCGAGCAAAAGATGGTACATATTATTGGGTCAAAACAACAATTGTTCCATTTTTAAATGAAAAAGGAGAGCCATACCAGTTTATCGCAATTCGAAATGATATTAGTAGTAGAAAAGAAGCGGAACATAGACTACGGCTAAGTGAAAGTCGTTATAGGGAACTTGCCTATCACGATGCTTTAACGAGTTTGCCTAACCGTTTACAATTAATAACGACCGTTAATAAATTGATTGCAGATAAAAAAGAATTTGGTATGATTTACTTTGATTTGGACCGTTTTAAATTAGTAAATGATACGTTAGGTCATATGATAGGAGATTTACTTTTAAGCGAAGTTGCTTCAAGGTTGCATTATGTACTAGGAGAGAAAGATGTTCTGGCTAGGCTAGGTGGCGACGAATTTGTGCTGTTAACAAAAAATCATAGACAAGATGATATGAGTCAGTTAGCGACATCTGTGTTGTCATGTTTCCAGGCACCATTTATGCTTGAAGGCCATGAAGTATACATTTCAGCTAGTCTAGGACTTTGTTCTTATCCACAAGACGGACAAGATGTGGAAACTTTATTGAAAAACTCTGACTTAGCTATGTATAGTGCAAAAGAACAGGGGAGAAACGCTGCATGTTTCTTTACAGATGAGCTACGCGCGAAAATAAATCGTAGAATGAAAGTTGAGTTTGCTTTGCAAAAGGCAATTCGTGATGAAGAGTTAGATGTAGCATTGCAGCCTATTATTGATTTGAAAACGAAGAGATATTCTGGTATAGAAGCTCTAGTACGTTGTATGACAGAAGACGGACCTATTTCACCAAGCGAATTTATCCCTGTTGCTGAAGAGTCTGGACTTATTATAAAGCTAGGAGACTGGGTATTAGAAAAGTCATGCCGATTGTTTAAAACATTGCCAAATTACCAAGAAGGACTAAAGTTATCTGTGAATTTATCTATACAACAATTAATGCAGAAACGTTTTATTTTGTCTGTACGTAGCATTTTAAAGAGGACTGGTTTTCCTCCGAACCGTTTAATATTAGAAATAACGGAAAGTATTGCAGTTCGCCATTTTGATTATATTATTGCTACATTACAAGAATTAAGAAATATGGGTGTTTTAATTGCTTTGGATGATTTCGGAACTGGCTATTCTTCCTTATATTATTTAAAACAACTACCACTGGATATTGTAAAAATTGATCGTAATTTTATTCGTGAATTTCATTATGATCACGCACAACCAGAACGAACGATTGTAAAATCCGTTATTGAAATTGCTCATAGTTTAAATTTAGCAGTAGTTGCTGAAGGGGTAGAAACAGTAGAGCAAGAGAGTTTGTTACAATCAATGAGCTGTGATTATGTACAGGGATTTTATTATGCGAAACCTTTATCTGTAGGAGAGCTAAAAGAAAAGTTAATTACAGATTTTTAATAAAAAAGAGAAGCCAGCAGCTTCTCTTTATTTAATCCGTTTTTTGTGAGTCTTTCATTAGTACAGGATAAAGAATAAGACCTAATACGAACAATCCAATTCCTAAGAAGAACGTTTTTAAGTCAGCAGTTCCTGTTTTGATAACCCAAATTGAGTATACAAATGCTAATGTAGTGATGATCCCGTCCTTTATTCGAGAACCAGGCATTATATCATACGTTTCTCCTGTAATAACCAGTTTGAATTGGTACAGAGTAGAAACAAGGTATGGAATTAAATAGGCTAATGTTGCTACGACGATAGCGAAACTATACGCTTCTGAAACAGTACCAGAAATCGTTGAAAATAAGAAGATTTGCGTCATTACATTTGTAATCAATAATGATTTTGAAGGACTACCTTTTTTATTTGTTTTCCCGAAAAACTTAGGGAAAAGTCCATTCTTTGCTGCCTGGTAAGGTACTTCTGAACTAACAACAATCCAGCCAACTGTAGATCCAAATAAAGATATAAGAGCGAGTAAAGCCATTATATATGCACCTTTATTTCCAATTGCTAAATTTAATGCGTCTACTAAAGGTTTTTGAGACTCTTTTAAAGCATCTTGCGGAAGAGCTCCCATTGTAAGTAAAGTAATTGACATGTAAATAAGAAGAGCGATAATTAATCCGAAAATCGTAGCTTTTTTTACATCGCGCTGTGATTTTGCACGATTAGAAAGCATAACTGCTGATTCAATACCGATAAATGCCCAGAGTGTTGCAATAGCAGCTGAATTGATTTGTCCACCTAATGAGATTGATTGTCCTGCTTCATTCATAAAGGTTTGACCATCTCCGAAATTAGAGGCGTTGAAAATGAATAATGTAATTACAATAAACATTGTAAATCCGATAATTTTTGCAATGGTAGCAAGTAGATTCATGTTTCCAGCTCGATCAATATTTTGAGAAAGAATATATTGAATTCCCCACAGCATAAGGCTACATACGAGGAAAGTTAACCCTTTTCCGAGTTCCAGTGAAAATCCATTTATTGAAAAAAGAATTTGCTTACTTTGTAAAACTGGAAAGAATGTTGATAAATATCCAGCAAAGGAAATAATAACAGATGCTGTTGCAGCCCAGTTAGCAGCCCAATATCCCCATGCCATACTATATCCTGCAACTTTACCAGCTTTTTTTGAAGGAAACATCGCTTGAGCATAGCTTTGTGGTCCAGCTTTTAATTCTGGTTTCCGAATCGCTAAATTTCCAAATACAAGTGCAATCATAAATACGCCAAGGCCTGTAATACTCCATGCGAGTGTAGAACCCATTGGCCCTGATACTTGTGCTAAATTTGCTGGAAGCATAAATACGCCACCGCCAACCATATTCCCGATAACAAATGCTGTTAAAACCCATAATCCCCATTTTTTCGTTTCCATTTTTGTTAACTCCTTTGTAGTAAGTTTTGCTTAAACATCATTTTTTACTAGCTTTTTGACAATAAAAAAAGAGCCATGTAGATAAAAAAATACCTACATGGCTCTTTCGCCAAAGCGTAGGTACAACGGGAATAACCCTTGTACCTACGCGTAATTTTTCCGCTAGGTTTCAAGGGTTACGTATGATGATGATGTTTTTGTGCAAATGTAACTACAGTTGTTGTATAAGTAAGCATAGTTCTTTGCTCCCTTTCTCCTCTGATTTTGAAGTTAGTATACTACATGTTTTTTTGAATGAAAAGAAAAATATAAAAATTTTTATAAAAATACGTTTTAAAGATTAAATATTTACCTATATTTTTCTTGTACTGGAAAATAAGTGAGAGATTGGCAGAAGAGTGAAGCATGTTATAATACATATAGAATTAGAAGGTGACAAGGGGCTATTGTAGATGATGAGCAAGTATGAACAAATTTATACAGAAATCAGTAAATCTATTGATAATAAACAATTAAAAGAGGGATGCAAAATCCCATCAGAAACAGAATTCATGAAGCAGTATGAGGCAAGCCGAGGCACGGTAAGAAAAGCTGTAGATTTACTGCAAGAGCGTGGATATGTGCAAAAAATTCATGGAAAAGGTGTTTTTGTTTTAAAGCGAAAAAATATTGAATTTAATTTTGGCGGTATTGTAAGTTTCCAAGAAGAAAATGAACGTTTAGGACGTCATTGTATTACGGAAGTTGTGGAAATGGACAAAGAAAAAGCCACAAAAGAAATTGCGAAATTATTAAATGTAAAAGAAAAAACAGAGATTGACCATATTAAACGTGTACGAAATATTGATGGAGAAAAAGTAATTTTAGATATAAATCATTTTGTATCTGAGTTTATTCCAGGATTAACGAAAGAAATTGCAACTGCATCGATTTATAAATACATCGAGAAAGAGCTTGGGCTACATATTAGTTATTCGCAGAGGGTAATAGAAGTACAGCCATGTACAGAGGATGACAGAAAGTATTTAGATTTAAATGGAACAGACTATGTTGTCGTTGTGAAAAACTTTACACATTTGTATGATGGAAGTCAGTTTGAATATACAGAATCACGCCACCGTTTAGATATTTTTCACTTTTCGGATGTGGCACGCAGGAAGTAAAGAGGTGGAACAAAATATTGTTTCATCTCTTTTTTTTATAAAAAAAACACAAACTCGTATATACGAGTGTTGACTAACTTATATATACGAGTTAATATGTAATTGTAAACGGTATCAAAAAAAGAAAAGAGGGACGGGAATATGGGGAAAGACTATCGTAAAACAGCAGAGGAAGTGTTGCAGTATATTGGTGGGAAAGACAATATTGAACAAGCTGCACATTGTGTGACGAGGCTCCGTATCGCTTTAAAAGATGAAAGTAAAATAGATAATGATAAATTACAGTCTGTTTCATTAGTGAAAGGAGCGTTTCATAACGCTGGTATATTTCAAGTTGTAATTGGTCCAGGGGATGTAGATCGTGTTTACGCTGAATTGATAACGCTTGCAGGTATGAAAGAATCGACTGTAGCTGACGTAAAAGACTCTGGAAATCAGAAGTTAAATCCAGCTCAAAAGTTTGTAAAAATATTTTCGGATGTATTTATGCCGATATTACCAGCGATCGTAACGGCTGGTTTACTAATGGGTATTAACAATCTATTAGGGGCAAAGGATTTATTTTTTGATGGGAAAAATTTATTAGATGTTTATCCGAACTTAGGCGGGCTTTGGGATTTAATTAATATGATGGCCAATACAGCATTCGTATTCTTACCAGCACTTGTCGGGTGGTCAGCAACGAAGCGTTTTGGTGGTAGTCCAATACTAGGGATTGTTATGGGATTAATGCTTGTGCACCCGGCCTTATTAAACGCTTGGGACTATGGAAAAGCAGCGACTGGTTTAGAGGGTCAAAAGATTGAGTACTTCAATATTTTAGGACTGTTCCAAATTGAGAAGGTAGGATATCAAGGACAAATTTTACCTGTTTTAGTAGCAGCATTTGTATTAAGTAAAGTGGAAATTTTCTTAAAGAAACATGTACCAAATGCAATTCAATTATTAGTTGTACCAATTACAACAATCGTTGTGACAGGTGTGTTAGCATTAGGAATTATCGGTCCGGTTACACGTCATATTGGAGATTTATTAACAGTAGGATTAGTAGGTGTATATGAAACAGTACCAGTAGTTGGAGCAGTATTATTTGGAGCGTTATATGCACCGCTCGTAATTACAGGTATGCATCATATGTTTATTGCAATTGATTTACAATTGATTGCACAACATGGCGGTACATTTATTTGGCCGATGATCGCTCTTTCTAACATTGCGCAAGGTAGTGCGGCACTTGCGATGTTCTGGATTTCTAAAAATCAAAATGATAAAAGTATGGCATCAACATCAGCCATTTCAGCATACTTCGGTATTACAGAACCAGCGATGTTTGGTGTGAATTTACGAAATAAGTTCCCGTTCTATGCAGCGATTATAGGGTCTGCTGTGGCAGCGATATTCATTACATTAAATGGTGTATTAGCACCTGCTATCGGAATTGGCGGATTGCCAGCATTTATTTCTATCATTCCGAAATCGATTCCAATGTTTATTGTAGGAATGATTATTGCAGTTGTAATCCCATTTACTTTAACATGGTTATTTGCAAAAAGAGTCAAACAGAAGTAGGAGGAAGTTAAACATGAAGGATTGGCATAAAAGTGTAGTCTATCAAATTTATCCGAAGAGCTTTAATAGTTATTACAATAGAGAAACCGGGGATATAAAAGGTGTTACAGAGAAACTAGATTATTTAAAAGAACTCGGAGTGGATTATATATGGTTAACACCGATATACCAATCACCACAAAATGATAATGGATATGATGTAAGTGATTACTACAGCATTGATCCATCTTACGGAACGATGGAAGAGTTTGAAGAACTTTTAGCAGAAGCGAAAGTACGTAACATTGAGATTATGCTTGATATTGTTGTAAATCATAGTTCGACTGAACATAAGTGGTTTAAAGAAGCGAAGGAAGATAAAAATAGTCCATATCGTAATTACTATATTTGGCGTGATGAAAAAAATAATTGGCAGTCTAAGTTTGGTGGATCTGCTTGGAAATATGATGAGAAGACGGAGCAATATTATTTACATTTATTTGATGAAACACAAGCTGATTTAAATTGGGAAAATGAAAAACTTCGTGAAGAAGTATATGATATGATGCGTTTTTGGCTGGATAAAGGAGTAACAGGATTCCGATTAGATGTCATTAACTTAATTTCAAAAGACCAATGCTTCTTAAACGATGAAGGTAGTACTGCGACAAGTGATGGACGTAAGTATTATACAGATGGTCCGCGTGTTCATGAATATTTACAAGAGATGAACCGAAATGTTTTTGCAGGAAAAGATGTAATTACAGTTGGAGAAATGTCATCTACGACAATTGATAATTGTATTAAATATTCTAACCCTGGGCGCAATGAACTAAGCATGACGTTTAGTTTCCATCATTTAAAAGTAGATTATCCGAATGGTGATAAGTGGACGAAAGCAGAGTTTGATTTTATTAAATTAAAAGAGATTATGTCTAACTGGCAAATTGAAATGCAAAAGGGCGGAGGATGGAATGCTTTATTTTGGTGTAATCATGACCAGCCTCGCATCGTGTCACGCTTTGGTGATGATGGAAAGTACCGAAACGAATCTGCAAAAATGTTAGCGACAGCCATGCACATGCTGCAAGGAACGCCTTATATTTATCAAGGGGAAGAAATCGGTATGACGAATCCTAAATTTGAGTCCATCGAGCAATATCGTGATGTGGAATCGTTAAATATATATGATATAAAGCTGAAGGAAGGATTATCAAAAGAAGAGATTATCGGGATTTTAAAACAAAAATCTCGTGACAACTCCCGTACTCCAATGCAGTGGAATGAAGAGGTGAACAGTGGCTTTACAACAAGTACACCTTGGATTTCAGTGGCTGAAAACTTTAAAGAAATAAACGTAGAGAAGGCATTAGAAGATAATGAGTCTGTATTTTATCATTATCAAAAACTAATTGAACTAAGAAAAACATATGATGTAATTACAGAAGGAGAATATGCTATTTTGGATAAAAATGATTCTAAAATTTGGGCATATACTCGTACTACAGAAAGTGAAGTATTACTTGTTATAAATAACTTCTATGGAGAAGAAATAACGTACTCTGTACCAGCGCACGTTCAATTAGATGGAATGAAACAAGAAGTACTACTGTCGAATTATAAAGATGCCAGCAAGGATATTGCAAAACTTAACTTAAGACCATATGAATCAATAGTGTATCGATATACGAAATAAAAGGTTGTATGCCGCATGGGCATACAACCTTTTATTTTAGGACGCCACTGTACAAAATGTTTACCTCTACCTCAGGTTTGAATTTTACTTTTGCATAATCTTTATTCCAATTTTTCTTCTTCCATAAGTCAGGGTGATAGGCGATAAGGTGTCTGCCGATACCGAAAGCATCACAGTTTGCTTTTTGTAACTTTTTCGTTATCTTTTTAGCTTCTTTCGTAAGTTGTTTAGACAATTCTTTATTTAGTTTTTTTCTTTCATCCATTTTGTAAAGATTATCTCTCGGAGCTTCAAGCGCTATAACTTTTAGTTGGAGCTTAATGTGAGCATAAACATTTCCTTTTTTATCTGTTGTTATTTTTAAGTCGCGTTTTAACTTTCGATTGCTAATTTCCATTGTTAAATAATCAGATGTTTTCTCTGATTCATCGCTAGTAAGCTTTTGGGTTATACGGGCACTTGTTCCCATTTTTCCAGTTAATAATACGAATAAAACAGATTGTTTCAAAGGTAAATGCCCAGTTAATTTATCATTATTAAATAAAGCTAGACCGTTTGTAATCACTTCTTTTCCTTTTATTTTTATAGAAGGGAGGGTAAAGTCTTTACCGGGATCTAACATTTTTGTAGCAGCTGTCTCTAAAGTTTCTTTTGGAAATACACTCATATCTTCTAAGCTTTTCACTTTTTTCTTTAGAAAATCTCCAATTAGTAAATTTCCTACTTTCTTTTTTTCTAGTATCTCGGATGTTTCACCATCTACTGCAATAAGTTTTACTAAAGCAGTTGGGTTTGTTGGGTCCCGAAAGCTGACATCTAAATAAGGTAATATACCTTTTTTTAGAATTTTGGTTCCTAGTAATTGAACACCATATTTAAAATAACGAATATTCCCAGTCACATTTTTTTTTAGGGCATCGCTTGTATCCCTTATGTTATGCCCTGTTGCTGAATGTATTTCATTTTCGAATGAAGATTGCTCTCCGCTTGAACTTTTTACGAGCTCGATTGTTTGCTGGAGTTTATTCTCTTCCGTAATATCAGATCCAATACTATAAGCTAACCTTGCTTCCCTTAATGGTTCTTGATCCCAACAGCCAGAAAGGAGGGAACTAGCACATAATATAGAAAGTAATTTAACTTTTCTTGTGAACATACTGTTCTCCTTTCTTATTTCGTATCACAGAATAAAGTAGAAATAAAAGAGGGAGGACAACAATAAAAATATACGTGAACTTATCAGTGAAAGTTGAGATTACTTTTAATTCTTCAGGTGTATCTATAAATAAGGCTACACTAAAAGCAATAATACCAATGATTGGAACAGCTTTTTTATGATTAGCAAGATTGAATATATGTCCCACTCCGATTGAAGCAGCGCAATAATAACTAGCGATAGAAGCTGCAACTGTTATCATCCATATGGGAATGAATAGTAAATCCGTCCGGTCTATAATCCCAATATGTAAGGAACGTAATAAGTAAGCAACTGGTTCTGGAATAAGCTCAATTTGTTTTGGACTAAATACGATAAAGCAAATCCAAACAGTAAAAGTATAAAAAAGTGTTACAAATCCATTAGCGATAGAAATGGCCTTCAGTTTTGCGACAGAACTGCCATTTACTTTTGGAAAAGCGATAAGAATGATTTCAAAACCATACATGGCTGTAATTGTTTCCTTGGATGCTTGAATTATATTCCACCAGCCGGCTTCTGTAATTGGAAAAATATAAGAGAAATCAGCTCGGGAAAGCCCTAGGGCAATTAAAAGGGCCATTGGAATAATGAGGATAGAGGCCATGACATAAAATCGTACGATGACTTTAAATGTATTATAGGCTATATAGCAGCAAGCTATCGTAAATAGCATGAGAATGGCAGACCAAGGAGTAGCTTGTAATATCCATACTTTAATGACATTACAAGCATTCAACATAACTGTCATACCGATAAGCGTAAAATAAAAAACATAAGCAAAGCCTAATAGTTTTCCAAACTTATTACCAAATAGCATACAAACACTTTCATACATATCTGCATCAGGGAATCGTTTTAAGAAAAGCCACATTAGTAAAATAATAAGCTGAATCGCAAGCCCGGCGATGAGCGCGGAAATCCATCCACCACCTTGTGCTATTGGGTGAAGACGGTTAGGTAGAGAAAGGATACCAACTCCGATTTGGCATTGAATAACGAAAAAGGTAAATTGAACGAGCGAAATTTTACTTTGCGTGTTTGTCACCGTCCTCATCCTCTCTCGTTACATGTTGTCGTTGCATTTTTTTCGGTTTTGGATCATGTGGTCGTTCCCAAAACGACCAAATTGGAAGTCTTACAAAAGAATCTTTCATATCTTTTATCCGCATCGGGGCAACAGGAGAAAGATATGGCGTATGAAATGAATGTAATTGACATAAATGAACGAAAGTTATAATTAGACCGAATGATATTCCGACGTATCCGAATATAGCAGCAAGAATCATTAATGGAAAACGAAGAATTCGAACTGCTGAACTCATATCGTTTGATGGAACGAGAAAAGATGAGATGGCAGTTAAAGCTACAACAATGATCATCGTATAAGAAACAAGTCCAGCTTTTACAATTGCATCACCAATTACTAAACCACCTACAATACCGATTGTTTGTCCAACTCGGCTTGGTAAGCGAATACCAGCTTCCCGTAATAATTCAAAGATTAATTCCATTAAGAGAGCTTCAAAAATAGGAGGAAGTGGTACTTTCTCTAATGAAGCTTTAATTGTATACACAAGTTCGAGCGGCAATACATCAGGATGAAAGGCTACGGTTGCGATATATATAGCTGGTAAGAGAAAAGCAATCAAGAAACTCACTAAGCGAATCATTCGGACGAAAGAACCGACAATCCAGCGGTTATTATAATCGTCTGGTGATTGATAGAAAGCAAATAACGTAACAGGAACGATAAGCGCTGTGGGATCTCCATCAGATAAAATAGCAACTCGTCCTTCCATTAAATTTGCAGCGGTCCTATCTGGACGCTCTGTATTTAATTGCTGCGGAAATGGTGAGAAAGACGTATCCTCTATAAATTCTTGTATATATCCTGGAGGCATAAGTGCATCTGTCTTAATCGTTTCTAACCTTCTTTTTACTTCTGTAACTAAATCGTCATTCGCTATGTTTTGCATATAAGCAATTGCCACTTTCGTATGCATTTCTTCACCAAGTGTGAAATATTTAACGACGATATTTGGACTTTTTATGAGCTTACGAATCGAAGCTAAATTAGTTGCTAGATCCTCTACAAAACCAGTATGTGGACCGCGCACAATCCCTTCATTATCAGGCTCTGCTATATCTCGCTTTAAAGATAAAGCTGTTTCGAAAATAAAAAAACTGTCGACGTGTTCATGAAAATATAAGGATTTACCTTGTAATAAAAGCTGCACACCATAATTTAAATTCGTTTCTTTTTTCATATTTAATGTAGAAAAAGCTTTATCTATAGCTAAGTCTGACCGTGTTAATAAAGGCTCAAGAGCTAACTGATGAATTAGATTTGGATCTGCTAAAGATTCGATATATAAGATTATTCCTTTTCCGTTTTGAAAAGGGAGATCTAATTTTTTTATATCATCAGAATGAGAAAGTTTATTTTCAATGTAATTAATGTTCTCCGGAAGTGATGGAAACATATGCTTTTGGCCCGTACTCTCTTGTTGTTCTTTTTTCTCTGTCATAATTTCCACCTCTTTTAGATAAAGTTACTTCTGTTAATTTTTGCTTTTTGTGAGAAATTTATGCTTGGATTATTTTTGACAAAGTAGCTTGAAAGTTACGTTACGTCATCTTTTATGCTATAGAAAATAGGGTATAGGGGATGATATAAATGACTTTGAGGGATATGTGGGGATGGAAAGAAATTTTATATTTATTTATGTTTGTATTTGTTATTGTTCCAGTAACTGTTGAATCTCTTTTTTATAAATATATTTTAGAAATAATAGGTAACTCACTATATGCTGGAGTATTAATGGGCTTTATAATGGCAGTGATATTTACTACTGTAGTTTATCTTTTTTGTATCAAAAGATATAAACTCTCGTGGAAAGATATTGGAATTCGGAAGCTTTCATGGAAAGATCTTTTATGGACAGTTGGAGCGGTTATTTTCTTAATTGTAGCTAGTATTGCTGTATTAGTGATAATGGAGAAAATGGGTATTTCCTTTGAGAATAGTAAGACGGAGACGGTCCAAAATGATAAATCAATCTATTCATTCTGTATCGCGGTAATTGGAGCAGCAATTATATCACCAATCTATGAAGAGATTTTATATCGAGGTGTTTTTTATACATTTTTTCGTGATAGATATGGCATGTGGGGCGGTATGTTTATTAGTTCCATAATATTTACCGTTGTCCATATCCCTACATATAACACATTACTGGTGAATTTTTTGAGTGGGGTAGTATTTGCATGGTTATATGAGAAAACAAATTCTATTTTATCAGCTATGATTGCCCACGCATTATTCAATTTCATAGCAGTACTTCTAACATTTGTGTCGAATTAAGAAGATATATAGGAGGGATATATATGGAAATAGCTGTAGAACGTGTTTTTACGAAAGAGATTTTAAAAAGAGCAGCGGGTTTGTTTCATGTAACAGTAGAAGAAAAGCCACTTGGAGATTTTGAGAATTATATTTTTAAGGCGAAGGGTGATAATGATGAAGATTATGTATTACGTTTAACACATTCTTCTCATCGTTCTAAACAAGAGGTAGAGGCTGAACTAGATTTTTTACGATATGTTGCGGAGAATGGGGCAAAGGTAGCAGGACCTCTTTATTCAACGTCTCGAAATCTCGTAGAAGAAATCGTAGCAGAGGATGGGACTTTCTTTTTCGCTTCTTTATTTATATATGCAAAAGGTGAGCAAGTAAAAGGAGAAGAATCGCCTTATTGGGGAAATGCTTATTTTGAAGCGTGGGGAAAAGCGATTGGACAACTGCATCGCCTTACAATGGATTATCCTAAAACAGACTACCGTGATACGTGGGAAGAAGACGAAAGTGGAATTGTTAATGAATTAGAAGATGAGAAAGTGAAAGAGGTTGCTGCTGTATTAATGGGGGAAATAAAGACTCTTCCAATTGGAAGAGAAACATTCGGCCTTATGCATGGCGATATTCATCCAGGTAATTTCCATTATGATGGGAAAGAGCTTACAATCTTTGATTTTGATGATGCGGCCTATAATTACTTCATTCATGATTTGGCAATGGTTCTTTATTACTCGGTCCTTTTTACACCGTGGACAGTGGAGGAGAAGACGACATTCGCTCGTAAACAGTTACAAGTGTTAAGAAAAGGATACGAATATGAGCACAGGCTGGCGGATAGTTGGTATGAATCGTTACCACTATTTTTACGCTTACGTGATATAGGTTTATATGGAACGCTTCAAAAGAAGTTTAAAGGGAAAGATATGCCTGATAATTTCTTGAAATTATCGGAAGAGCTATACGGAAGAATTATCAAAAAAGAAGCAATTGTGAATATATAATACATTTAGTTCAAAACAAAGTATATAAAACAAATATATACTTTGTTTTTTTATACAAAAATATGTTTACTTTATTAAAATAATATTGTCCTAGATTCGGTATACACTTATAATTTTATATATATTCTGAATATTCTTTATAAAAAGAGGAGGGGGAATGTTGGAAGCTATCGTAAGTTGGATCAATAATATTGTTTGGAGTCCAGCACTTGTTTATTTATGTTTAGGAGCAGGTTTATATTTTTCCATTCGAACGAGGTTTTTACAAGTAAGGCATGTAGGAGAAATGGTGAAGCTTACATTTCAAGGAGAAAAATCGGATGCTGGTGTTTCTTCGTTCCAGGCGTTAGCACTTTCTTTATCAGGGCGCGTTGGAACAGGAAATATTGCGGGTGTTGCAACGGCTGTTGCATTTGGTGGTCCAGGAGCTGTCTTTTGGATGTGGGTGGTAGCTTTTCTAGGAGCAGGTTCTGCTTATGTAGAATCGACACTTGCACAAATATATAAGACGAAGCATCAAGGCCAATTCCGTGGTGGTCCAGCTTATTACATTGAAAAAGGGTTAGGGGTTAAATGGTATGCATTAGTATTCGTTGCAGCAACAATTCTTGCAACGGGGATGCTGTTACCGGGTGTTCAGGCAAATAGTATTGCTGTAAGTTTGGAAACAGCTTTCGGTATTAATACTTCTGTATCTGGAGCGGTATTAGTAGCGGCATTAGCGCTTATTATTTTTGGTGGAGTTAAGCGAATTGTTAACGTAGCGCAAGTTGTAGTGCCATTTATGGCGCTTGGTTATATTTTAGTAGCTTGCGTCATTGTTGCTATGAATATTGAAAAATTACCAGATGCTTTCATGTTAATTTTAAAAAGTGCATTTGCATTAGAAGCAGCTTTTGGTGGAATTATTGGTTTAGCAATCTCTTGGGGAGTAAAACGTGGTATTTATTCCAATGAAGCAGGGCAAGGAACTGGGGCCCATGCGGCGGCAGCTGCTGAAGTATCACATCCAGCTAAACAAGGGTTAGTACAAGCATTTTCCGTTTACATTGATACATTATTCGTCTGTTCAGCAACAGCATTTATGATGATTATTACAGGCATGTATAACGTATTTGATGCAAGCGGAAAAAACTTTATCGTCAATAAATTAAATGGTGCACAGCCGGGTCCTGGTTATACACAGGCAGCGGTAGAATCTGTTTTCCCTGGATTTGGAAATGGTTTCGTTGCAATCTCTTTACTATTCTTCGCGTTTACAACAATTATGGCGTATTACTACATTGCAGAAACGAATATTGCATACTTAAATCGTGATAAAGACCGTCCTTGGATGTCCATCGTACTAAAATTTGTATTCTTAGGAGTCGTATTCTATGGTTGTGTAAAAACAGCTGCAACAGCATGGGCTTTAGGTGACATTGGTGTAGGGATTATGGCATGGGTTAACATTATCGCGATTTTACTACTACAAAAACCAGCATTGATCGCATTAAAAGACTATGAAAAGCAGAAAAAAGAAGGTAAAGATCCAGTATTTGATCCGCAGGAATTAGGAATTAAAAATGCTGATTTCTGGGAGCATGAATACGGGAAAGATAAGAAAGAAGAAGTATCTTAACAGAATAGAAATGAAGAAGTAAAGGGGAAACTCTTTGCTTTTTTTTATGGACAAATTGAAGCTAAAAGTTATTTTTGGGACTGTTTTTGAATATAAAAAGAATGTACATGCTTTGTTAGGGGAAGGGGTGAGTATGTTGATAGAGTTTCGTAACGTAAATAAATATTATGGCAACTTTCAAGTTTTGAAAAATATTAATGTGCAAGTGAAAAAAGGCGAAGTGGTAGTAGTAGTTGGTCCTTCAGGATCAGGAAAAAGCACGTTGCTTCGGTGTATAAATCAGCTAGAGACAATTACCGACGGAGAATTAATCGTACAAAATACGGAGGTACACAATGCAAAAACAGATATGAATGAATTACGCCGAAATATCGGGATGGTTTTTCAGCATTTTTATTTATACCCGCATAAAACGGTTCTTCAAAATATTACACTAGCACCTATTAAAGTAAATAAAGTTTCCAAAGAAGAAGCAGAAAAAACAGCAATGTTTTATTTAGAGAAAGTAGGAATCCCGGAGAAGGCTAATGTATATCCGCATCAACTATCCGGAGGACAACAGCAAAGGGTAGCAATTGCTAGAGGACTTGCGATGCAGCCGGAAATTATGCTATTCGATGAGCCTACGTCTGCTCTTGATCCGGAGATGATTGGGGAAGTACTTGATGTTATGAAAACGCTAGCTAAAGAAGGGATGACGATGGTCGTCGTCACGCATGAGATGGGATTTGCAAGAGAAGTAGCAGATCGAATTTTATTTATGGATGATGGCCAAATCATTGAGGATACAACACCAGTGCAATTCTTTGCAAGTCCTGAACAAGAAAGAGCGCGTCTATTTTTAAGAAGAGTGTTAAATCATTAAAGGAGGAATTTCATGCTTAAAATGAAAAAGTTGTTTACGTTAATCGTATTTTCATGTTTATTCGTACTTGTCGTTGCTGGGTGCGGAAGTAAAAAAGATGAGGCGAAAGAAACGAATACGAAGCAAGGCGGGGCTGTTGAACAAATTAAGAAGCGGGGGAAACTAGTAGTTGGAGTGAAGAATGATACGAACTTATTTGGCTTGAAAAATCCTTCAACAGGGCAGGTAGAAGGATTTGATGTTGATATCGCAAAGGCGCTTGCGAAAAAAATCCTTGGAGATGAAAAGAAACTAGAATTAAAAGAAGTAACGTCTAAAACGCGTATTCCACTACTGAAAAACGGTGACATTGATGCAATTATCGCAACAATGACAATTACGGAAGAACGTAAAAAAGAAGTTGATTTTTCAGATGTATATTTTAAAGCAGGGCAATCGTTACTTGTGAAAAAAGGAAGCAATATTAAGAGTATTGATGATATAAAACAAGGTGTGAAAGTATTAGCTGTAAAAGGCTCAACATCTACAAATAACATTCGTCAAAAGTCACCAGAAGCGACTGTATTAGAATTTGAAAATTACAGTGAGGCGTTTACGGCGTTAAAAGCAGGAAAAGGTGATGTTTTAACAACAGATAATGCAATTCTTTACGGCATGGCAAAACAAGATTCAAATTATGAAGTTGTAGGGGAAATTTTCACGGATGAACCGTACGGAATTGCAGTGCAAAAAGGTGCAGATGATTTAACGAAAGAGATTAATAGCTTGCTAAAAGATATGAAAGCGAATGGAGAATACGATAAATTGTATGAGAAATGGATTGGTCAAAAACAAGAAAAATAAAGTGACACTTAATTGGAATAAATAATAAGAGTGAGAGGATGAGGGATGCTCATCCTCTTCTTGTAAAGAAAGAGGGGAGAATATGTGCCTGATTTTTCTATACTAACGAATAACATTGATATGTATTTAGAAGGCTTTAAGTATACAGTTATGTCTAGTGTAATTGCATTAATAGGAAGCTTTATTTTAGGAGTAATTTTGGCGGTAATGCGTATTGCACCGATTCGTATTTTAAATTGGGTAGGATCAGCTTTTGTAGAGTTTGTAAGAAATATTCCACTCGTATTAATTGCATTTATATTTTATTTCGCTTTACCTGTAATAGGAATTACTTTAAATGGTTTTGTAGCAGGAACAGTTACGCTTACGGTATATACGGCAGCTTTTATTGCGGAAGTCATTCGCGCTGGTATTCTATCAGTCGCGAAAGGTCAGATGGAAGCAGCAAGGTCTTCAGGGTTAACGTATGTACAGGCGATGTATTATGTTGTCTTACCTCAAGCGATGAAAATCGTAATTCCTCCTCTAGGAAATCAATTTCTCAATTTAGTAAAAAACTCTTCCATACTCGGAATTATCGCTGGTACTGATTTAATGTATCAAGGAGATTTAATTTCAACGAAGACGTTTGTTACGTTTGATGTTTATATATTTGTCGGGATGTTTTATTTAATATTAACAATTCCGCTCAGTATGCTAGTGCGTTATTTAGAAAAACGCTTGGCAAAGGAGGCGGTGTAAATGGATTTTAAGGGGGCAATTACAGGGGATCATATTCTATTTTTATTAAAAGGATTACTTATAACGTTAGAGGTAGCGCTCGTAGCAATTGTACTTAGCTTTATTATCGGTAGTGTAATAGGAATATTGCGCTACACGAAAATACCTGTCGTCTCACAAATATTAGGAATTATCGTTGAAGTGATTCGAAACTTACCACTACTGTTAATTATATTTTTCACGTATTTTGCACTTCCAGAAGCAGGCTTGAAATTAGAAATTATAACAGCTACAATTGTTGCTTTAACAATATTTGAAGCTGCAATGATATCTGAAATTGTTCGAAGTGGTCTATTATCTATCGAAAAAGGGCAAATCGAAGCAGCGAGGTCTTCCGGATTAACGTATGTGCAAGCGCTGTGGCATATTATTTTGCCACAAGCATTAAGAAGAATGGTCCCGCCACTTGTCAGTCAGTTTATTTCATTGCTGAAAGATACAGCGCTAGCAGTCGTTATATCACTACCAGAGCTTATTCATAATGCTCAAATTATTAGCGGGCAAAATGTAAATTATATGATTCCGACGTTTATAGTAGTTGCTTGTATGTATTTTATCGTAAATTATAGTTTATCAATT
Organism: Bacillus sp. C-3-6; assembly: GCF_054509685.1. Taxonomy (NCBI): domain Bacteria; kingdom Bacillati; phylum Bacillota; class Bacilli; order Caryophanales; family Bacillaceae; genus Bacillus; species Bacillus sp. C-3-6. Next base: position 676,707 of record NZ_CM137247.1, read on the forward strand.
TTATCGAGAAGGTTAGAACTTCGTTGACTCTTACAATATATGTAAGAGTTTTTTCCTTGTTTATCCTTATTTTCCTCTAAATAGAATCTAAATCTTGCGATAATTAGATTTTTTATATTATTTTATCAGAAAAGTTTTAATTTTATATAGAAAATGTAATCGCTTTCGTGTATATTTTTATTATCAGAAAATTTTAACAAGACATAGGGGTATGGTAGGGGGAGGATTTAGATGCAGCAACCAACGAATGAGAAATTACATCGTACGATGAAGAGTAGACATTTATTTATGATCGCACTTGGTGGTGTAATCGGAACTGGTTTTTTCCTAGGTTCAGGTTACACTATTAATCAGGCTGGACCAGGGGGGGCCATCCTTTCATATTTAGTAGGCGGATTTATTATGTATTTAACAATGCTTTGTCTTGGAGAGTTAACGGTAGCAATGCCAGTTTCAGGTTCTTTCCAAAAGTATGCGACGAAGTTTATTGGACCAGGAACGGGCTTTATGATCGGCTGGCTATACTGGCTTGGCTGGGCAGTAACAGTAGGACTAGAATTAACGTCAATCGGTTTAATGATGAAAAGATGGTTTCCAAATGTTGATGTTTGGGTATGGTGCCTTGTATTCGGCGTTATTCTATATGCGTCAAATGCTATCTCAGCGAAAAGCTACGCTGAATTAGAATTTTGGTTTTCTAGTATTAAAGTAATTACAATCCTTGCATTTGTTGTTCTTGGTGGTAGTGCATTATTAGGATTTATATCATATGACGGAAAAGAAGCAGCACCTCTTTTCTCTAACTTTGTAAGCGATGGTGGACTTTTCCCGAATGGACTAGCTGCCGTATTACTTACAATGATTACAGTTAACTTCTCGTTCCAAGGAACAGAGTTAATCGGAATTGCAGCGGGAGAAAGTGAAAATCCAGAAAAAACAATTCCACGTGCGATCCGTAATACAGTATGGCGCATTATGTTATTCTTCATTTTAACAATGACGATTTTAGTAGGATTAATTTCTTGGAAAGAAGCAGGTGTAATTGAAAGCCCATTTGTAGTCGTATTTGATAAAATTGGTATTCCATACGCAGCTGATATTATGAACTTCGTTATTATTACTGCGTTATTATCTGTAGCGAACTCTGGATTATATGCAGCGACACGTATATTATGGTCACTTGCAAATGAAGGAATGGCACCAACTTCTTTCAAGAAAGTAAATAAACGTGGTATTCCAATTACAGCGCTAGTCGTAACGATTGCGGTAGCTGGATTATCCCTATTCACAAGTTTCCTTGCAGAAGATACAGTATACATGTACTTATTATCGATAGCTGGTTTATCGGCTGTTTCAAGTTGGATCATTATTGCTCTATCGCAACTTCGCTTTAGAAGTCAGTATATAAAAGGCGGAGGAAAGTTAGAGGACTTAAAGTATAGAACACCACTATATCCGATTGTTCCAATTTTAGCTTTAATTACAAATAGCATCGTTGTTATTAGTTTAGCGTTTATTCCTGAACAAAGAATGGCGTTATACTGCGGTATTCCATTTATCATTTTCTGCTATATATATTATTATTATATGAGTAAGAAACAGCAGAAACCGATGAAAGTGGAGATGGACAAAACAAATGAAACTAACAATCAAACACGATGATATAAAGGCAGATTTATCGTACGCTCAATTAGCGATTGGAAAAGAAAACGGGTATTCACCGTTACAATTACTCGTTTCTTCTATCGCAGGATGTAGTGCAATTGTCTTTCGAACAATTTTAGAAAAGAAACGTATTACATACGATACGTTTACAATTGAAACTGAAATTGGTAGAAGTGAAGCTTTATCAAAACCAGTTGAAAGTGTTCATTTGAACTATAAAATTAAAGCGGAAAACATTACAGAAGAGCAGTTGGACAAAGCATTGCAGCTTGCAGTGAAAAATTGTACGATTGTTCAATCTGTAAAAGATAGTATAAAGGTTACGGAAACAATTGAACTAATAAAATGAAACATAAAAACGTGAGAATACGGCTCTCACGTTTTTATGTTTTTAATAAAGGGGGAAATATGATGGAATGTTTAGGGTGTAAATTAGCAGGCGGAGAGGAAAAAATATATAAAATATATGAAGATGACTATGTAACATGTTTTTTAGATCATGAACCTTTCTATACAGGACATACTTTAATTGTGCCAAAGCAACATGTTGTAGAAGTAGACGAATTAGATGATGTTGTAGCAAAATCCATTATGGATGCTTCTAAGCTGATTGCAAAAGCGATTAAGGCATTATACAAACCAGATGGAGTTACAGTTTGTCAAAATGGTGGAGTATTTAACGAGTTAACACATTACCATATGCATGTCGTACCAAGATATAAAGAGCGCTCGTTTGCTGAGTTTTATACGGTGCAACCGGAGGAAAAGAAGAATCATAACTTTGAAGAGACAAAGAATTTGTTAAAAGAAGCGATAGAGCAAATACTGCATATTGAAAAGGTGTAAAAGAATTTTTCTTAGAGATACAGTCAGGAAAATTCTAATATTAAAAAGCCCAATTTCTTAGTTACAATAGAGAAATTGGGCTTTTGCTTATTCTATTATTAAATTTTATCTATAAAAAGATTTTGCAGTGTCACAAAGTTACAGTGCTCATTCGTTATATAGAGTGAGAGGAGGAATTATATGAAAGTTACAAACAACGATTATGAAAAGATGGAAGAGCTATATGAGTTGTATGAACAAAAAATTTATTATGTAGCTTATTCTATTTTAAATAATATTCAACAGGCTGAAGATGCGGTTCAAGAGACGTTTATTACTCTTTATAAGAACTTGGAAAAGCTCCATAGCTTGGCTACTCAAGAGCTTAAACGCTATATTTTGAGGGTCGCGAAAAACAAGGCGATTGATAGTTACCGGAAAAATAAACGACATGAAACATTTTTAGAAGAATATGAAAGAGAATCAATAGAAGCAGTAGATGAAAATATTGAAGAGTGGGAAAAACGTAAAATGTCTGAGGTTCAAATTGATACATTGCTAAAAGAGTTAAATGAATCTAACAGACAGGTGTTTAAGTACAAAGTCTTCTATAACTTAACGTATCAAGAAATTTCAAGTGTAATGGGGATTACGGAGGCTAATGTCCGCAAGCAGTTTGAACGCGCTCGAAAACGAGTCCAAAATATGCTAGGAGGTATACAACATGACGAATTCAAAGAACTCCAAAGAAATATATGAACTTGCTGAAAAAATTGCTTTAGATGATTTTGATAAATCCGAAGAACAACATGAATTTTCACATACATATACGCGCAAAAAGAAATTGTTTATGGAGGAAATGAAGCTGAAAGATGGACAACCACAGAAAAAGCGTAAAAGACATCGTATGTTAATCGCTGCTGCCTGCTTATTGATTGGTATACCGACAACCGTTTTTGGTGCAGTGAAAGTCTATAATATGATTGTCCAAAAACAAAATTACGAAGTAAATGTTTCAGTAACAAACAAGGACTCGAAAAAGAGTGATAAGTGGTATAAGTTGAAGATTGGTAAATTGCCAGAAAATATGGAAGCAATTGATGACTCTGCTATGAAATATTCATTTAAAGATAACGACGCAAATGGAGGCTTTTCATTTAGTCTTTGGAGAGTAGGGGAAAATGCGGACTTTCAAACTTTATATTCAAAAAGCTACGAAGAAAAAGAGATAGGTGGCAAGAAAGCAGTAATTGTTCATAAAGAAACTGGAAACAACAATGTAATGTTTGATAGGAAGGTCTTTCTCTTTTTTGAGAAAGAAGGGATTATGTTAGAAAGTTTTATTGGATCAGATATAAATGAAGAACAAATGATAGATGTCTTAGGGAATATTTCACTTGAGCCCACGTCAAAAGAAAAGGCATCACATATATCAAATTATGATAAAAAGTATTTTAGCCAAGCAGATGAACCTAAAAAACCTAAAGTGATTCCTTTGAAAAAAGATAGCAAACGACTATTTCATATAGGGCAAAAGGTTCCAGTAACGATATCTATGGATAACAGCCAAATTGAATATGTGATAGAAAAAGTTGAAGTTTTTGATTCGATTAAAGATTTTAAACAAGAGAACTTTAATGAACTTGGCCTAGGGATATTAAGCAAGAAGAAGGCTTTAGATCAGACGGGAAAACTGCTATCGTACAGACGGGATGTATATAAATTAGGGAATGGTAAAGATTCAATTGATACATTAGTAGATTCGCAATTAGTTAATGTTAAATTTGTCTACTTGACAACAACAGTGAGAAATATTGGTAAACAGGCGACAGAAGAAATCTATATGCATCCATCCATAAAGCAGCTTAAATTTGAAGGGAATGCATGGAAATACGCTAAAGAAGAGGGAATGGATGCAACGCGTATTATGACGGGAGAAGTTGATTATTTAGAGCCTCACGGAGATGGGAAAAGCTTCTACAATATTGGCAGTATCCGACCAGGAGAAACGGTAAAAGTTAACTTAGGTTATTTTGTAGATGAGGATAAACTAGATTCAATCTTTTTGGATGCTTTCAATTACAGAGGGACTGGCGACACTGAAAATATGAATGCGAAACATCGTTGGTGGTTTGATATTCGTCAACAGTCAAAACAATAGGAACAAATACACAAAAAGCTGCTTATATTTAGCAGCTTTTTTCGTCTTCATACATATGTAAAACTTCTTTTGCACGTATACGTAAACCATCTATCAATTCTTTCGGTTCTAGCACTTTTGCATCTTTTCCAAGTCTATAAAATAAAGGAGTAATAAAGTTAATCTCACCTTTATCAATTGTTGAATGTATATATCCTGTCCCATCCTCGTTTACTATAACGAATTCCTCAAGGTAAGGAACGCTTTTACATTGGCGTACGCCTTCTGTTGTCAGTAAAACATGTAACTGAGTAGGACTGTGTACTACGTTAGAGTTAGAGGCAAACCACTCTTCTAAATTCATGAATGTATCTGTATTTTCTTCCATCGATAATATTGAGAGAATACGATCAACGCGATACAGTAATACTTTTTTTCTACCGAAGTCATAGGACGGTAAGTACCATAACCCGTCGTGAGCATATACACCAATCGGATGAACATGTTTTGTTTTTATCCCTGATTTAGATTCGTATTGAAAGTGTAAATTTTTATTTTCAATAGCCGCTGTTAACACTTTGTTTAAAAGTGGGGTCTCAATTGTTCTCTTCGGATTCCAAAAGGAGATATAAGAACGTATTTTATCAACTTTCGCTTTCGCCTCATGTTGTAGAGAGCTATATAGTTTATGAGTGACAGAATTGATTTCTGTATTAAAAGGCAAGTCTCTGTAGTAGCTTAAAGATTGAAAGGCAAAAAAGATGGAGACCGCTTCTTCTTCCGTAAATAAGATAGGTGGAATGACCCTAGTTGTTAATACTTTATATCCTCCATTACGACCTTGTTCAGCATAAATGGGTAATCCCATATCACTTAAATCTAAAATGTATCTATGAACCGTACGAACGGAAATGTTAAATTCATCAGCTATTTCTTGAGCTGTAAATGTTTTTTTCGCAGAAGCAAATATAAGAATATCTAATAAGCGTTTAGCTTTTGACAAATGTATCACCTTTTCTTTTTAACATGACATAAATTGTCATGTTTTATTGTTAGTATATTGTTTACATCATATGTTATCAAGATGAGATGCAAGGAGGAAAAGATATGTCACGTGAAATAGTTTTATTTATAGCGGCGAGCTTAGATGGATATATTGCGAAAGAAAATGATGATTTAGAGTGGTTAATGGAAACGGAAGGAGATGGAGATAACGGTTATACAGAAATGTACGAAACGATTGATACAATAATTATGGGAAAGAAAACGTACGATTATGTAGTAGAGCATACGGAAACATTCCCGTACTTAGATAAAGCATGTTATGTTTTTTCTCGTTCAGAAAAAGGTTCAGACGGAAACGTGGAATTTGTAAATGAAGATGTAGTGGAGTTTACAAAAAGGTTAAAAGCACAAGAAGGATCTAAAATATGGATGGTTGGTGGAGGAGAGCTACTGAGAGAATTCTTTAAGAATAATCTAATTGATGAATATGTTGTCACGATTACCCCTCACATATTAGGTTCTGGAGTTCCGTTATTTCAAGACAAGAATCCAGAAATTAATTTAACTTTAACGGATACGAAACGTTTTGGGCAATTTGTAAATTTATATTATAAAGTAAAATGATAAAGTGAAACTTTAATCAGTGGGGGTTTTGTTCATCTCCCACTGATTATTAGTTGAACCAATCGGGCTTTTACGGGCAGTTGATCCCCCACCTAACTTCTTTGCTTCCGCTGAATTTTGATGTAGGGGTCTTACTGCCCGTTAATGCGGGATAAAGAAACACGACTACTGATGATAGTCGTGTTTCTTTATAGATGGTAATGAAATTATAAAGCAAGACCCGTGATTGACTTCACTCGTTACTGTAATATTCCCGCCGTGTAGCTCTACAATTTCCTTCACGATAGAGAGTCCTAAACCAGTTCCACCTGTAGCTCGTGATCTAGCTTTATCAACACGATAAAAGCGGTCGAAAATGTGAGGGAGGTCTTCAGGAGGAATACCTTCGCCTTCATCTTCAATTGTAATGGAGATACGTTTATGTTCTTCTGTAATAGAAATGTTTATATGAGAATGTTCTTTTGAATGTCTATAAGCGTTATTTAAAATGTTTACTATAACTTGTTCAAATCGCTGTTCATCTAAGTTTACTAGCAATGTAGGAGAACAAGAGAAAGAAACTTTAATGTATCTTTCTTTATACATGGCGTTTACTTTTTCAGCTATGCGAGTAAGGAAGGTGTGTAAATGCACTTCCTTTACTTGAATAGAAAAGTTATGTTGTTCCATTTGTGCAAGTGAAAATAAATCTTGAACTAAGTTTGTAATGTAATCAGACTCATCTTTTATAATTGATAAATATCGCAAACGTTGTTCAGGAGAGGTGCTTTCTTTTAAAGCAATGTCAGCATAACCTCTTACGTATGTTAACGGTGTTCGTAATTCGTGAGCAACACTTGCTAGAAATTCACTTCGCTCTGTTTTCATATAATGTAAATCATTTGCGAGCGTTTGAATAGATGATGCTAGTTCGCCAATTTCATCATTTCGAGTAGTCGTTAACGAAACGGACAAATCGCCTTTACTCATTTTTTCAGTGGCATGTTTCATGTGTAACAATGGTTTTGTTAATAAACGTGATAATAGGAAAATTGTGATGACTGTGAGTAGAAACGTGATAGCACCAGCAATAATGAATTGTTTCGTTAATCCATTAACTAACTTTTCAATTGATTCTGTTCCAAGAAACATGTACACATAGCCTTTATGTTTTCCATCTACTACAATGGGGCTAACTGTACATATATAATTAGATGTTTTCCAATGGTTTTCTATAATCGCTCCATTATGGTCTGTTCGGGTTTGCATTTTACTAATATGATCGTTTATAGTCGTGTTTATTTCGTTAGATTTAGCTAATATTTCTTTATTTGCATTTGTAATAACGACAGTTGTTTCAGCTTCAGATTCCATTAATGCTACGTGAGAGATGGTTTGCTTATCGTAATATTTTTCAAGTACATCTCGATGACTATTCCCTCGCTTTAATAAAGCTGTCATTTCTTCATTTACTCTAGTATTTACAAGACTATAATAGAGCAAAATAAAGAGAACACTTTCAATTAAAAGTGTAACAATTAAAAAATAAAATCCGAATTGAATTGAAATTCGTTTCATCGTTTTGCCCCTTACTGTTCAGTATCAATCCATCGATAACCTACTCCATACACGGTTTTTAAATGATGATCAATAGGGAAATGTGCTTTTCGCAATTTATCACGTAAATTACGAATATGTGAATCGACTGTGCGATCTTCTGTATTTGTGTTTAACCCCCAAATTCGTTCGATGAGCTGATCACGGCTTAATACGTAGTTCACATGGCGTAAAAATAATCCGAGTAAAGAAAATTCAATTGGTGTGAGAAGGAGTTCTTCATTATGGACAGAAACGAAGTGTTTTGTTTCATCCCATACAATACCGTGATATTGGATTTGTTTATGTTCATTTGTACGTCTTAAAACGGCTTCAATTCTTGCGAAAAGTTCTTCTTCATGGAAAGGTTTCGTTACGTAATCATCGGCTCCAAGTTTTAATCCTTGAACGACATCTACTGTTTGATCACGAGCTGTAACCATAATAATAGGAATGTTACTAAAAGATCGGATTTTTTTGCACGTTTCCCATCCGTCCATCTTTGGCATCATAATATCGAGTAAAACAAATTTAAAGTTTCGATTTTCTATATGTAAAATAGCTTCTTCTCCTGAAGTCGCACATACGCAGTTATATCCAATTGGGGTAAGATAAAGCGTTAATAATTCAAGCATTCTCGGTTCATCGTCTACGAGCAGTATATCAATCATAGAGAGCCCTCCATATTTATAATCGTTACTTAAAGTGTAATGCAAAATCATGAAGAAATGGTGCAGATTATGATGTGTCTGCATAATTTCTTCAGAATTGCTTGTTATTGTGGAGTTGAAATTACATTTTAGGTAATCATATTGGCTCAAAAATGATTAATACGGAGGCGGTATAATGAAAAAAATGACCCGAATTTTTGGGATAACAATAATTACAGCAGTTGGTCTTGCTGCATGTGGACAAACGAATACAGACCATAAAAACCATGAATCTACAAAAGAGAAGAAAACAGAGCAAAAGGAAATGAAAATGAATCAGGAGGTAACGGCGCCAAAAGAAATGAACGAAGGGGCATCGAATGATTTATTAACGACAAGTTTAAAAAATGTAACAAGGTTAAATACAAATGATCCCCTGCAAATGGCAGTGTTAACTTCGCAAACGATATGGCCAGCAACCCATAAAGAGAACCAGCCGGGTGCTGTTATTTTAGTACCAGCAAGCGAGTGGCAATTAGGTATTGCGAGTGCAGACCTTATTCATCATCCGAATAACGGGCCGATTTTATTTATAGAAAAAGAAAAGATACCGGAAATGACGTTAAAAGAAATAAAACGATTAAATCCAATCGGAACGAAAGATGGAACACAAATTATGGTGATGGGGGATGTAGGTACTAGCGCGCTTGAACAATTAAAAGGTTATAAAGTAAAACAAATAAAAGAAACGGACCCAGCTATATTTGCGAAAGATGTTGATAAGGAGTATGCCGATATAACAGGAAGCTACCCAAATAGTGTTATTATCGGTTCATCTGCAGAAGAAGGACGCTTATATACAACACCCGCTGTAAACTGGATTTCTCATATGCCGGAACCACTACTCTATACAGAAAAGGATAAAGTGCCAGAAGCGACAATAGAGGCATTAAAAATGAGAAAAGATAAAGCAAATATATATGTATTAGGGCCAGAAAAAATTGTTTCAAAAGAAGTAGAAAAAGAGTTAAGCAAATACGGGAAAGTAACGCGTATTAGTGGAGAGACCCCTACAGAAAACTCGATTGCGTTCGCTAAATTTAAAGATGAAAAAACAAAATTTGGCTGGGGATTCACAAAACCTGGTCACGGTGTGTCATTTGTTTCAAGCAAAACACCAGATTTAGCAGTTGCTGGGGCACCTTTTTCACATATGGGTAAACACGCACCTGTTGTATTATTAGAAGAAGGTAAAGCTTCACAACCAGTGTATGACTTCCTTGCAAGCATTCAGCCGAAGTTTAAAGATGATCCAACACTTGGACCATATAATCACGGTTTCTTATTAGGAAGTACGAGTGATATTTCATTTGAAACACAAGGAATACTAGATGAGAGGTTAGAAATTGTTCAGGAAAGTGGTCAAGGACACGGTGGACATTAATGAAATGAGAAAAGATGCTACTAAGGTAGCGTCTTTTTCTTTAGGAAACTTTTACATAGCAAAAAATCTTCTACTCGTTATATAATTGCTTTCGTGCAGTCGGCTAGATTTTCTTATGGAGAAAATCAAATTATAAAGGAGTAGAGGAGTGGTATTTTGTTTCAAACGATAAAAAATGATTGGTTTTCTAATGTGAGAGGGGACGTGTTATCAGGAATTGTCGTTGCTTTAGCATTAATCCCTGAAGCGATAGCCTTCTCTGTTATTGCAGGCGTGGATCCGACAGTTGGACTATACGCAGCCTTTTGTATTGCGGTTACCATTTCATTTGTTGGCGGAAGGACTGGAATGATTTCAGCTGCAACAGGTGCAATGGCATTATTAATGGTAACGCTTGTTAAAGATCATGGTTTGCAATATTTATTTGCTACAACAATATTAACAGGTATCGTCCAAATTATTTTTGGCGTGTTCAAACTGAGCTCATTTATGAAGTTTGTGCCGAAATCTGTTATGAGTGGTTTTTTAAATTCACTTGGAATTTTAGTTTTTACAGCGCAATTACAGCATTTTAAAAATGCAACTTGGCAAATGTATGCACTCGTTGTATTAGGACTTGCAATTATATATTTATTTCCACGTATTACAACGGTTGTACCTTCTACGCTTATTTCAATTATTATTGTGACGAGCATTGCACTTATGAGCGGATTACAGTTGAAAACAGTAGGGGATATGGGAAGCCTGCCGAAAGAATTACCGTTCTTTAGTATTCCTGATGTGCCATTTACATTAGAAACATTAGGGATTATTTTACCTTATGCAGTTATGCTTGCAATCATTGGTTTACTAGAGTCTTTATTAACAGCTTCAGTTTTAGATGATATGACGCATACAGAAAGTAATAAGCATAAAGAGGCACGCGGACAAGGGATCGCAAACATCGTTGCTGGATTTTTCGGAGGAATGGCAGGATGTGCAATGATCGGTCAATCTGTTATTAATATTAAATCAGGTGGACGAGGTCGCCTATCAACATTTGTAGCGGGCGGATTTTTAATCGTATTACTATTCGTTTTAGGAGATTATGTCGTTCATATTCCGACGGCAGCTTTAGTTGCGGTTATGATTATGGTTTCAATCGGAACGTTTGATTGGAACTCTGTAACAACGATTCATAAAGTACCAAAAGGAAACGCATTTGTTATGATCGTAACAGTTGTGATTGTCCTAATTACACATAACTTAGCAGTAGGTGTAATTATCGGAACAGTAATTAGTGCGGTGTTATTTGCATTCAATATGGCAAAGATTCACGTGAAACATTTATATATTGAAAATAAGAAAATATACGAAATTCACGGTCAACTTTTCTTTGCATCCACAGCCGATTTCATAAATAATTTTTCATTTAATGAAGATGTAAAAGAAATTGAAATGAATTTTACTCATGCGCACGTATGGGATGATTCAGCGGTGGCATCAATTGATAAAGTTATCATAAAGTATGAGCAAAGTGGTGTGAAAGTAAGTATAACAGGATTAAATGAACGTAGCTCAAAACTTGTTGCAAATTTAGCTACTTATAATAACAGAATTGCTAGTTAAAAGCCTCCTTTTTAGGGGGCTTTATTATATAATACGAGTAGGATAACGAAAAGGGGATTCAGCATATGTACAAACAAATTATATTAGCATGTGACGGTTCTGAACATGCACTTCGAGCAGCGGAACATGCAACATATATTGCGAAATGTAGCGAAGAAACAAATGTTGAAGTTGTGTACGTAGTAGATAATAGAACGGCAAAATCAGATATTATACAAGGTCAAACAGATTTAGAAACAATATCGGCTAGTCGAAAAGATAAATTAAAAGAGATTGAAGTTTTATTAAAGAAAGAGAACATATCTTATACAATTACGATATTACATGGTGATCCTGGAGATACAATTGTTCAATATGTAAATACAGGAGATATAGATCTTGTTATCGCTGGAAGCAGAGGGCTAAACACACTGCAAGAAATGGTGCTTGGTAGTGTCAGTCATAAAATAGCAAAACGAGTGAAATGTCCGGTGATGATTATAAAATGAAATAGAATGTAACTAAAGACCTTAGTATAACTGAGGTCTTTTTTATGTATAAATGACTCTTATTTGTGGAAATACTAGATATATAAGTTGAGAAGATGTTAACTTACAAATTTGTAAGTTAGTTGTTAGAGAAATCGATGTTATGAAATTTTTCCCATTGGTAAAATAAAAGTATCAAAGGGGAGATAGGGAGGATGGAAGCAATGAAATCATTTCAAAATTTGTCATATAGTCAAGGGGTAAGCTTAATTTGTCTAGGAGGATTTGCTGCATCTGTTACGTTAGCTGTTTTAATAAAGGTATTTCATCAAATCTTTTAATATTAGAGTAGGGAAGGAATTGGTTGTTATAAATAGTAAGAAAAGGATTGTAAATAAAAAATAGCTCTTAGCATGTATGTGGATGCTAAGAGCTATTTTTATGATTATTTTTCTACTTCTGGCTTTTCGCTTGTTACAGTAACGTCTTTCCATTTTGAAGTAATTTGATTCACTTCAGTGTTGACATTAAAATCTTTCACGCGCTTATTAACACCTGTTAAATCGAATGTGTAATGAATTGGAATCATCGGTGCTTCGTCATGAATTAATTTTTGCCATTTATCGTATACTTCTTTACGATATTTTTCATCAGTAGCTTTTTCTGATAATCCTGCGTCTAATAACTTCGTATTTTCATCATTTACCCAGCGTTGGTAGTTGAATCCGGCATTTTTGCCCCATAGGCCAGAAAGGTCAGGGTCAGAGCCAGTATTCCAAGCACCAGAGAAAATATCAACCTTCGGATCATCTTTTTTAATCATATCACGCATAGCATTAAATTCGTGTAAGCGTCCATCAACAAGTTCTACTTTTAAGCCGATATCTTTCCAAGATTGAATATAGAATTTTGCAAGTGGTTCACTTGTTTCACTACCGTTACTAGCTAGGAAGTTAATTTTAAGTTCATTACCTTTTGGATCCTCACGGAATCCATCACCATTCTTGTCTTTATAGCCAGCTTCATCTAATAGTTTTTTTGCTTTATCTATATCTAAGTTATATGCGCCAACATTGTTATTATGGTACTTTGGCATAGATGGTGGAATTGGAGAGTTAGCTGGAACACGAAGTCCGTGATATACTTTTTCTCCTAATTTTTCTCTATCAATTGCATATGCCATCGCTTGACGTAAACGAACGTCTTTGAATTTATCGTTATCCATTACAGCTTCATTCTTTGCTTTGTCCATATGTCCGAACTTAAATCCGATATAAGTGTAAGCAAGGTCAGTTTTACCAATTAGTTGTGTGTTTTTTAATTTACTTACGTTCGGATATTGGTCAGCAGTAATTGATGCAATATCAATATCACCTTTTTTCAGAGATGCACTAACAATAGATGGATTTACAACTTTTAATGTTACATTTTTCAGCTTAGGTTTGCCACCCCAGTAATCATCAAAGCGCTCATACTCAACTGATTCACCAGGAACGATTTTCTTCACTTTAAATGGACCGAACCCGATTGGATTTTGACGGATTTTATCAGATTCAGCTAGTTTTTCAATTGGTACATCGCCTAAATATTTTTTAGGTGTAGGATATGTCCAAATACCAGTTTTCAATGAAGGGTTTACTTCTTTATAAGTAATGGAAATTGTTTTTGGATCGACTACTTTAATACCGGAAATTTTGTCAGCTTTTCCAGTGTGATATTCTTCCATACCTTCAATCATTTGCATTTGTGTGTCGTAACGGATACCTGTATATTTACTATTACCAATAATTAAGTAAGAATATTCTAAATCCTCGGCTGTTACAGGATTACCATCGTGCCATTTTACATTATCTTTAATCTTAATAGTAATTGTTTTTTTATCTTCAGAAATTGTATAAGTTGCAGCACCGTCATTTGTAATTTCCCAGTTTTTATCTGTAGCTAATAAACCTTCATCAAAGAAATCCATAATTTCTGAATCTGGAGCAACTTCATACAATACTCTACTTAAAACACCAGCGAAAGGTGAATTTGAAACGAGTCCATAAGTTAATGATCCGTCTTTAATTTCTTTACTGTCATTTTTTACAGTAGCACTAAATTTATTTGTTTCTACTTTTTTTGTGTTTGCCTTTTTACTACCGCTATCAGCACCCCCACATGCAGATAGTAATAATGTTGAAGCAGCAAGTGTACTTAATACTTTGTACAGTTTTGGTTTGTTCATAACTTCTCCACCCCTTATCCTTTTCTTTGTCTCGCATCAGCCGCACGCTTTAACGCTTGACCAATAAAATTTATACACAGCATCAGCACTAAAATCATGATTGATGCGGGTAACCAAATCCACCACTTTTCTTGCAATACATCTGGATTTGTTGCGTAACTTACAAGTGTACCAAGACTCGGTGTGCTTTCTGGTAGACCGAAGCCTAAGTAAGTTAAACTAGATTCGATCCCGATGTTACCAGCAAGATTTAATGTAATATTTACGATGATAATAGAACTTAGATTAGGTAATATTTGCTGGAAGATTATTTTCCAATTTGGTGTTCCTAACGTTTTTGATGCAGATACGTAATCAAGTTCTTTCTCAGTCAATACTTTAGAGCGTATAAGCCTTGCTTTTCCGACCCATAAGAAAGCCGTCATTATGAGAATAAAAGTTGTAATATTGAAAGTTGGAATGAGTGAGATAAACACGATAACAATCATTAAGAATGGTAAAATCATCATGAAGTCGATAAAACGCATAATGATGTTATCGACAACTCCGCCAAAATAGCCAGCAATTAGTCCCGTCGTAAGACCGATAAGGGTTGCTAAAAGAGTGATGGCTAAACCAACTGTAAAGGAGTTACGTGTACCAATAATTAATTGTCCGAAAATATCACGGCCTCCATAATCAGTTCCTAACCAATGTTCAGCAGAAGGAGGGTCATAAATAGCGAACAAATCGACTCGGACGATATCTTCTTGCTTCATAATAAATGAAGTTGCGTAAACGGCTATTAATATTAAAGCTAAAAAGAATAGAGAAAACATTGCTAGTTTATCTTTACGAAATTCTCGCCACATAATGGAGAAACCAGAGGGGCTCTTTTCGTAATGAATGACTTCAGTTTGTTTTTCAGGATTTGCTAACATAACGTTTCTTCACCTCCATTAATCAATACGAATACGTGGATCAACGATGCTTAGAATAATATCGGAAAGAAGAGTCCCGAGTAGCGTTGCGAATCCAGTAAATAATACAAGAGCAGTTACGACACTGAAATCACGTTGAGTGATAGATTGGAAAAATAGTTGTCCAATTCCTGGATAGCCGAAAATATTTTCTAGAATAATAGAGCCTCCAACTAAACCTGTAATTTCATATCCTAAAAATGCTGCAATTGGTAAAAATGAATTTCTTAAAATATGTCTGGAATATACTTTAGATTCTGGTACACCTTTTGCTTTTACTGTGCGTACAAAATCTTTATGTTTCGTATCGATAATTTCACTTCGTAAATATTGTACAGTTCCTACAGTCCCAATTAATGCCCCAGATAAAGCTGGTAAAATCATATGATTGAATTTACTTAAATAGTAATCAAATGATCCTGTTGCAACTTGTGGATCAACGCTACCACTCGTAGGGAAAATTGGATATAAAAAGCCGAATAAGAATAACATTACTAACCCGAAAATAAATAGTGGTGTACCGAATCCTAAAAAGTTATAGAGCGTAATGAGTCGATCAGCCCACGTATCATTCCAACGTCCACTTATAACTCCAAGTGGAATAGCAATTAAGTAAGTAAGAATAAGAATAAGAAGAGCTAACAGTATGGTATTGCCAAGACGTTCCCCGATAATATCTGTTACTTTTATTTTATGTGCGTAAGAAATACCGAAATCCCCTTGTACAGCATTTGAAATCCACCTTACATATTGAGTGGGAATAGGATCGTTTAAACCTAGTTTTTCACGTTGTTCTTCGAGCACTTTTGGATCGGCTTTTGGGTTTGCTAGTTCAGCGCCACTTAATGCATCACCTGGCATTGCCTTAGCCAGTGTAAAGACGAGTACGCTTAATATGAATAATTGCGGTATCATAACTAAAACCCGGCGTAATATAAATTTCCACATATTTTATCACTCCCTTAAGGTAATGCCACCCGGTGTGTTGGCGAGATTGGTTTTAAATCGTAAGCACGACCATTTTCATTGAAATAACTTTCGTATGATTTCTCATACTCAACGCTTACCTCACGACGCAATTTACGTTGTTGCTCGCGGTTTTCTGGACGAATATCAGGAATAGCTGATATTAGGCGCTTCGTATAGATGTGCTGTGGATTATTATAAATTTCAGCACTAGTTGCTTCTTCCACAATGCGTCCGCGATACATAACACCGATACGGTCACACATATGGCGAACTACACCTAAATCATGACTAATAAATAGGTATGTTAGTCCGAGTTCAGATTGTAAATCTTGCAAGAAGTTTAAAACTTGAGCTTGTACCGACACGTCAAGCGCGGATACAGGTTCATCTGCGATAATAAGCTTCGGTTTTAGTGTAAGTGCGCGTGCAATACCAATCCGCTGTCTTTGTCCACCGGAAAATTCATGTGGGTATTTATACATAGACTCAGGATTTAATCCAACTTTATCAAGATAATCTTGAACAGCTCTACGCTCTTCATCAGGTGAGAGTTTCTCAAAATTTCGAAGTGGTTCAGCGATAATATCCATAACACGTTTCTTCGGGTTTAAGGATGAATAAGGATCTTGAAAAATCATCTGAATATCTTTTCGTTGTTCTCTTAGTTCTGAGCGACTTAATTTTGTTAAATCTCTATTATTAAAATGGATGCTACCGCCTGTCGCTTTTGTTAAGTGCATAATTGCTTTTCCAGTTGTTGATTTGCCGCTCCCAGATTCCCCAACGATTCCGTATGTTTCGCCAGGTTGTAGTTCGAAGCTTACGCCATCAACAGCACGAACGTAATCTAATGTACGGCCGAAAACACCACCTTTAATTGGAAAGTGTACTTTTAAATCTTCTACTTTAAGCAGTGCCATGAGTTACGTCATCTCCTTTCTTATGTTGGAAATTGAAATGTTTGTAGCAAGTGCAACGTACCCAATGGTCTTGTTTTACTTCATGTAAAACGGGATTTTCTTCATGTTGATCAGGTCTAATCCATGGAATCCGTGCTTGGAATCGACAACCTGTGCGAGGTAACTTAGCTAATGTCGGTACAACGCCTTGAATAACATGTAATTTTTCTTTTTCAGCAGATGCAGACGGGATTGAATTTAATAAGGAACGAGTATATGGATGAAGAGGGTTATTAAAAATCTCTTCGACTGTTCCTGTTTCTACAACTTGTCCTGCATACATAACGACGATACGATCAGCGGTTTCGGCCACGACGCTTAAATCGTGTGTAATTAAGATGATGCCCATTTTCGTTTGTTCTTGAATGGAACGTAATAAATCTAAAATTTGCGCTTGAATGGTTACGTCAAGTGCAGTTGTTGGCTCATCTGCAATAATGAGCCCTGGCTTACAAGCAATTGCAATTGCGATAACAATTCTTTGTCTCATTCCGCCAGATAATTCGTGTGGGTATTGTTTATATGTAAGTTCTGGTTTTGGAATACCAACTTGATGGAGTAGTTCTATGGTGCGTTCTTTTTTTTCTGTTTTTGAAAGGTTTGTGTGGTAATTTAAATTTTCTTCGATTTGTTTGCCGACCGTCATAAGAGGGTTGAGTGCTGTAAGGGGTTCTTGGAAAATCATTCCCATATTTGATCCGCGCACTTTATTCATCTCTGAGGCTGACATAGTCAGTAAGTCCTTATCTCTATAGTAAAGCTGCCCTTGTAATTTTGTATTTGCTTCATTATGCAATCGCATAATGGAAAGGGCAAGTGCACTTTTTCCGCATCCTGACTCACCAACGATAGCAACAATTTCATTTTCATGAACAGTTAAGGATACATCATCAACTGCTGCATGATACTGATCTTGTATACGAAAGGAAGTTTGCAAGTTTTCAATACGAAGAAGTGGATTCTTCATGGCTATCCCTCCATCTTTTCTGAAAAAACTAAATATTTTGTATGTTGTTGTTATTTTAATATAAATTGACAATGTTTGACAAGGGTAAGTTGAAAAAATATTCAAAAATCTTTTTATATAAAATTTGAATGCAGTTGTATTAGGTGTTGAAGTTGTTTGGAAGCGCTAACATATATATGAGAGGAAAATAAATCTTTTGTAAGAAAAAAGATTTATATGTAGAAAAAAGAGAGGCATTCTGGAAAGAATGGTCTCTCTTTTTTTGATAAGTATAATATTTGTACTTAAGCTTGCTTTTGTTTTGTTGATCCTGTATTTAAAGTAAGGGCAAGGAAGAACATTGCAAGTATGCAAGATGCAAGTAATAAGATAAATCCGCCATCCCATCCGAATGCATCTACGATAAAGCCCATAGCGGCACTAGCGAAAGCAGCTCCGCCTAAGTAACCGAAGAATCCAGTTAAGCCTGCTGCAGTTCCAGCAGCTTTCTTTGGTGCTAAATCTAGAGCGTGTAGACCAATTAGCATAACCGGTCCGTAAATTAAAAATCCAATTGCGACAAGTGCGATACTATCAACCATTGGATTACCAGGAGGGTTTAACCAGTAAACAAGAACTGCGATAAATACACCAACCATAAATAAAATACCAGCAGGTGCACGACGTCCTTTAAATAGTTTATCACTCATCCATCCGCAAAGAAGTGTACCTGGAATACCAGCCCATTCATATAGAGCGTAAGCAGTACGTGAGCTACTATGAGTAAAGCTTTTTTCTTCTACTAAATAAGTAGGAGCCCAGTCTACAACGCCGTAACGTACGAAATATACGAAAACGTTCGCAATAGCGATGTACCATAAAAACTTATTGTTTAGTACGTATTTAAATAAAATTTCTTTTGCCGAAAGTTCGCGTTCGCGATCTTTTATTTTCTCATCTGGTGGATATTCTCCAGTATGCTCTTCAATAGAAGGTAGTCCACAAGATTGAGGCGTATCTTTCATCGTAATTAATACATAAATACCAACTAAAATTGAAAGAATACCTGGGAAGTAAAAAATACTTTTCCAGTCATCTGCGAAGAAGTATAAGCCTAATGTTACAAGAGAAGGCATAAGCGCGCCGCCGACATTATGAGCGACGTTCCAAATAGACATTTTTGTACCACGTTCGCTAATAGAGAACCAGTGAACCATCGTACGACCACAAGGAGGCCATCCCATACCTTGTACCCATCCATTTAAAAACTGAAGTACAAACATAAGTATAATGCTCGTTGTAATGAAAGAAAATGAGCCGAAAATAATATTAATGATACCTGATAAAAATAGCCCAGCTGCTAAAAAGTAGCGAGGATTACAACGATCGGATACGATACCCATCAAGAATTTACTTAATCCGTAAGCGATAGATACTGCTGAAAGGATAACCCCAAGTTCCCCTTTACTAAAGCCTTGTTCGATTAAGTATGGCATTGCTAGTGAAAAGTTTTTTCGAACAAAGTAGTAACCTGCATAACCGATGAAGATACCTAAGAATACTTGTAAACGTAATTTACGGTATTCGCTATCAACGCGATCAGCTGGTAAGCGTTCCGCGTGGGGCGCAGGTTTAAATAATTGTGTGAAAAACATAAAATGAAAATCCTCCCCTAATTAATTCGAAGCGTTTTAAGACAGAGAATATAAAAAGGCCATGAAATATAAAAAAGTTTCCTTTTTTATGATTCATAGCCGTGTACTCCGTTTCTCCGTGACTGTCAATATTAACTTCGTCGAAAATTATACAACTTTGTGACAAAAATGTAAACGTTTTTATGAATAAAAGTATTGACGGATTTTGTTCGTGGGATTAATATTTAAATACGTTAAATATTTTATTGTTTAAATAAGAGGTGGATAACATGCCAAATGATATGACGCATATCGATAAAATTCAAGCTCTTGCCTTTTCGATTGGAAAGAAAATGCAGACGGAGTTATTAGAACAAATGCAAGCAACAGGACTTACACCACCGCAGTTTTATATTTTAAAGATTTTAGATCATTATGGGGCTTCAAGAGCGACAACATTAGCAAAAAAGATGTATGTGAAGCCTAGCGCGATTACAGTGATGATTGATCGTCTAATCGATCAAGAACTTGTAGAACGCTATCACGACAAAGATGACCGTCGTGTTGTCATCATCGAGTTAACGAAAAAGGGGAAAGCTAGAGTAGAAGAGGCAATGACAGCTCGCAACGAGCATATTGCAAAATACTTTTCACATTTAGAGTTGCAAGAAAGAGAAGATTTATTACGTCTCTTTGAGAAGTTAGAAACCATTATTTGCGGGACACAAGAGAAAAAAGAGAATAACTAAGAGGAATTGAGGAGATTACATGGAGCAACAAGAAAATCAAAATAGAAAGTTGTTGTTAATCGGTTTAGTAATCGCGATGCTATTTGCTGCATTAGATGGAACAATTGTTGGTACAGCAATGCCACGTATCGTCGGTGACCTAGGCGGATTAAGTTTAATGACATGGTTAACGACAGCTTATATGTTAACATCAACGACAGTTGTACCAATTGCAGGTAAATTAGCGGATTTACTTGGTCGTCGTAACGTATATATAACAGGGCTAGTTATTTTCATGATTGGTTCGGCGTTATGTGGTATGGCGAATGGTATGACAGAATTAATTATTTTCCGTGGTATTCAAGGTCTTGGTGGCGGTATTATGATGCCAATGGCTATGATTATTATTGGAGATATGTTCACGGGAAAAGAACGTGCGAAATGGCAAGGTATTTTTGGTGCGTTATACGGTCTTGCTTCTGTAATTGGACCACAAGTTGGTGGTTGGATTGTAGATGCAGTGAACTGGAGATGGGTATTCTACATTAACTTACCGGTTGGTATTTTAGCAACAATCTTTATTGCAATGGGATTAAAATCACATAAACAAACAGGACCAATTAAAATTGATATCGCTGGAATCTTTACGATGATTCTAGGTGTTGTAAGTTTATTACTTGCGCTAACGTTTGGCGGAAAAGATTATGCATGGGATTCTTGGCAAATTATCGGTTTATTCGCACTAGCTGTAATTGGTATCGTTAGCTTTGTTATTGTTGAAACGAAAGCTGAAGAGCCGATTTTACCAATGCATTTCTTTAAAAATCGCACATTTACAATACTGAATGCGATTGGATTCTTTATGAGTATTGGAATGTTCGGCGCGATTATGTTCGTACCATTCTTCATGCAAGGTATTGTAGGAGTAAGTGCTGCTGAATCAGGAACAATTATGACTCCAATGATGATTACAATGATTGTAATGAGTATTATCGGTGGGCAACTTGTATTAAAAGTTGGTGTAAAACCACAAATTATCGCAGGTATGCTTATTATGGCCGGTGGTTTCTGGTTATTAACAACGATGGATATGCACACAACGAAGCTTACAGCTACTTCTTATATGATGGTTATCGGTTTAGGAATGGGTCTTGTAATGCCGACATTAACATTAGCGTTACAAGAAAGCTTCCCGAAAAAAGACCTTGGTGTCGTAACGTCATCAAGTCAGTTCTTCCGTCAAATTGGTGGAACATTTGGTATTACAATTTTAGGATCAATTATGAATAACACTTCAGGTACAACGTTAACAAATAAATTAGTACCTGTATTAGATACATTCCCGAAAGAAGCGGGACAAATGGTAACGAAATTTAAAGATATGATTCACACAGATCCACAAGGTTTATATTCGATGCTATTTAGCCCAGAGGCATTAAAACAAATGCCAGAAGCGTTTGCTAACAGCATTGTACCTATTTTGAAAAACTCTTTAGTAGACTCGCTTCATACTGTATTCTTAACAGGATTAGTATTTATCGTAGTAGGTGCCATCTTTACGATTTTCTTACAAAAAATTAAACTATCAGATCGTAAAAAAGATGCTGAAGAGCCTGCTGTAGAAGAAAAAGAAAAAACTGTATCATACTCGTAATGAAGAAGCATCGCCTTATGGCGGTGCTTTTTTGAGTATAACCTTAAAAGCTTTTTAGTGAGAAATGATTGACGTATTTTTAGAAATACGTTATATTATTTTCTGTAAACGGTTACATGAAATGAGGAGAAAAGAGAATGAGTACGATTAAAGACGTTGCGAAATTAGCGGGAGTATCTGTTGCGACCGTTTCCAGAGTTTTAAATAAAAATGGATATGTTCACGAAGATACATTAAAAAAGGTAGAGCGTGCAATTGAGATGTTAGATTATAAGCCTAGTACAGTAGCGCGTTCACTGTATAATAAAAAGTCTCGTTTAATTGGCTTAGTTGTTCCAAATATCGTGAATCCGTTCTTTCCAGAAGTTGCACGTGCCGTAGAAGATGTAGCACATAAACAAGGTTACACAGTTGTCCTTTGTAACTCTGATGAAAGTTTAGAAAAAGAGAAACAATACATTGATGTACTTAGACAAAATAATGTAGATGGATTTATTGTAGCAACAAATCCACAAAATAGTGTTAATTACATGAATTTATCTGTCCCGGTTGTTGCGATTGACCGTATGTTTAATGAGCGTATTCCTACTGTATATGCAGATAACTATGCAGGAAGTCAGGCTGCGACAAAGTTGTTACTAGATAAAGGATGTAAACATATTGCACATATTCGCGGTCCACGTGATGTGAGTACTGCAAATGAACGTTTTGAAGGTTTTGTAGACGTTATTACGCAAAATAACCTTTCGTATATGATTGCGGAGAGTACGTTTGAGCCAGCAAATAGTGAGCGTGTAGCGATGGAATTATTAGAAGAATACCCGCATATTGATGGTATTGTTGCTGGGAATGATTTAATTGCGATTGGTATTGTAAAGGCTGCACTTCAAAAGGGGATTGCCATTCCAGATGATTTACAAATTATCGGATTTGATGGAATTTCTTTAACAGAAATGATGTATCCATCTATTACAACAGTTGCACAACCGATATATGAAATGGGGAAAATTGCAACAGAGTTGTTGTTAGAGCAAATGGAAGGAAATACATTAGAAGAGAAACACTATCGTTTGCCGATTGAAATTATAGAACGAAATACAACGAAGTAAGGAGATGAAACAGATGCCAAATATTGCAGTAGTAGGAAGCATTTCAATGGACTTAGTGGCTGTTTCAAAAAAACGGCCGAAAGCAGGAGAAACAGTAATTGGTGAAGCGTTTCATACAATCCCAGGAGGGAAAGGGGCAAACCAAGCAGTTGCTGCAGCTAGGTTAGGAGCAAATGTAGCAATAGTTGGAGCGGTAGGAAATGATGATTATGGAACAGTAGTTAGAAAAAATTTAGAGAACGAACGCATTTTTATCGATTATGTGGTACCGGTTACAGATAGAACGACAGGAATTGCTCATATCGTTTTAGCAGAAGAAGATAACAGTATTGTTGTCGTAAAAGGGGCAAATGCTCTTGTAAATAAGTCAGTTGTAGATCGCTCCAAAGACCTTCTTGTAAAAGCGGATATGGTTGTTCTTCAACTAGAAATTCCACTTGAAACAGTAAAATATGTATTGGCTATTTGTGAGGAACATAATATTCCTGTTATGTTGAATCCAGCGCCAGCACAAGTTTTATCAGAAGAAATTTTAGAAAAAGCAACTTATATTACGCCAAATGAACATGAGTGCCGCATTGTATTAGATGATTTTACATCAACAATTGAAGATTTATTGGCGAAGTATCCAAATAAATTATTGATGACAGAAGGTTCTAACGGTGTTCGTTTCCATAATGGCACGGAGATTGTACATGTTCCTAGCATTGCTGTTGATGTAGTGGATACAACTGGAGCTGGTGATACATTTAATGGTGCGTTAGCAGTTGCACTTTCTGAAGGAGAGACACTTCAAAAAGCAATTCGTTTCGCGAATATTGCCGGTGGTCTTTCTGTAACGAAACTTGGAGCACAGGGCGGTATGCCAACGAGAGATCGAGTACGTGAAGTGCAGGTGATTGTTGGATGAAAAAGCATGGTGTATTAAACAGTGAAATCGCGGCAGTCCTTGCTTCACTTGGGCATACAGATACGGTTGTAATTGCTGATTGCGGGTTACCGATTCCGGATGGAGTAAAACGAATTGATTTAGCTGTTGAGATTGGAAAACCGAGTTTTTTAGAGGTGTTACAAGTTGTAGCTGATGATATGGCAATCGAAAAAGTGACGTTAGCAGAAGAAGTCATTATAAATAATGCGGAAGTAAATAAAGAGATTGAGCAAAAATTAATAGAGCCAGCATTTGAGTATGTATCTCATGAACAATTTAAAGAGCATACAAAGAAAGCGAAGGCGATTATTCGTACAGGCGAGGCTACGCCTTATGCAAATGTAATTTTACATGCAGGCGTGATTTTTTAATAAAGGGAAGTGATGGGAATGCATATTGAAATGAAAAACATTTCAAAGGCGTTCAATGGCAATCCTGTTTTGAAGAATGCACAGTTTATGATTGAAACAGGAGAAGTCCATGCATTGATGGGGGAAAATGGAGCGGGTAAATCAACGCTCATGAAGATTTTAACAGGTGTATACAAAAAAGATGGTGGGACAATCACGATTGATGGGCAAGAGCGCACCTTTAAAAATGCGAAAGAAGCTGAAGAGTACGGCATCGCATTTATACATCAAGAACTAAACATATTGCCGAATTTAACAGTAGCTGAAAATATGTTTCTTGGTAAAGAGTTAATGTATGGGAAAACAGGTATTTTACGCACTCGACAAATGAACGCGATTGCGCAGCAGCAACTAGCAGAGCTAGGATTGCATGTAAGAGGTGCTATGTTAGCAGAGGAACTATCGGTTGGACAACAGCAAATTATCGAAATTGCGAAAGCGTTAATGACAAACGCGAGCGTTATTATTATGGATGAACCTACTGCGGCACTGACGGATCGTGAAATCGAAACGCTCTTTACAGTAATCAATAAGTTACGTAAAGAAGGTGTTTCATTCGTGTACATTTCGCATCGTATGGAAGAGATTTTTTCAATATGTGATGCCATTACGATTTTGCGTGATGGAGAATACGTCGGAAAGAGATTAATTCCAGAAACATCATTTGATGAAGTAGTGAGTATGATGGTGGGGCGCAGCATTGGTGAACGTTACCCAGAGCGAAATAGTCAAATTGGTGATGTCATTTTTGAAATGCGTAACGGAACGAAGAAAGGGAAATTTGAAAATGTTTCGTTTCAAGTGAGGAAAGGTGAAATCCTTGGTGTAGCTGGTTTGATGGGGGCTGGTCGCACTGATATTATGAAAGCGATATTTGGTTATGAACCTTTAGATTCTGGACAAATTTTTATAAATGGACAAGAAGTAAAGATTGATAGTCCGATAGATGCAATTAGACAAAGAATTGCTTTCATTACAGAAGATAGAAAGTCTGAAGGATTAGTGTTAGATTTTTCAATTCGAGAAAATTTAGCTTTACCGAATTTAGAAAGTCTTTCAAAGGGAAGTGTTCTAAGCAACGAGCTAGAACAACAGTTTACAGAGGATATGATGAAGCTTCTTAATGTGAAAGCATCTAGCGGAGAGCAGGCAGTGAAATCTCTTTCTGGTGGAAATCAGCAAAAGATTGTAATCGCAAAATGGCTAGGCATTCATCCGCAATTACTCATTTTAGATGAGCCAACAAGAGGTGTCGATGTTGGAGCGAAAAAAGAAATTTACTCTATCATGAATAAGCTTACTGAGCAAGGCGATGCCGTTATTATGGTATCATCTGAGCTTCCGGAAGTTTTAGGGATGAGTGATCGAGTTCTTGTTATTCATGAAGGAAAAGTCGGCGGCATTTTAGGGAAAGATGAGGCATCACAAGAGTCTATTATGGCACTAGCTACAGGGGGAGAGTAAGGATGGCTAAGAAGGGGAATGTATTACAACAACTCGGTTCTTTAATCGGTTTAGTATTAATTATCGTCGTAATTACAGCTTTAAATCCAGCGTTCATTGAAATTCCAAATTTATTTAATATACTGCGTCAAGTATCGATTAATGCGCTTATTGCATTCGGAATGACCTTTGTAATTTTAACAGGGGGTATTGACTTATCGGTAGGTTCTATTTTAGCATTATCAAGTGCACTTGTTGCTGGAATGATGGCAAGTGGCATGGATCCGTTCCTTGCAATGGCAGTTGGACTATTAGCAGGTCTTGTAATGGGAATTGTAAACGGTATCATCATTGCGAAAGGAAAAGTAGCTCCATTTATTGCAACTTTAGCAACAATGACTATTTTTCGTGGGTTGACGCTTGTTTATATGGACGGACGTCCGATCACTGGTCTTGGTGATCATTTAATGTTCCAAATGTTTGGCCGCGGTTATTTTCTTGGTATTCCGGTACCGGCTGTTACAATGATGATCGCTTTCGCAGTACTGTACTTCATTTTGAAGAAAACGACATTTGGCCGTCGTACATTTGCAATTGGTGGAAATGAAGAAGCAGCAGCACTATCGGGTATTAATGTTACGAGAATTAAAGTAATGATTTACGGTCTTTCCGGAATTTTGGCAGCGCTTGCAGGTATTGTCTTAACATCACGACTAGATTCTGCACAGCCGACTGCAGGTACTTCTTACGAATTAGATGCAATTGCAGCAGTTGTATTAGGTGGAACAAGTCTTTCTGGGGGAAGAGGATGGATTGTTGGTACATTCATCGGTGTACTAATTATCGGTGTACTAAATAACGGTTTAAATTTATTAGGTGTATCTTCTTTCTTCCAACAAGTTGTAAAAGGACTTGTAATCTTACTAGCTGTATTAATTGATCGCCGAAAAGAAGCGTAATGGAGGGACAGTTCATGAAGAAATGGTTACTTATACTCGTTGCATGTATTATGGTCATTACTGCTGGTTGTTCAATGGAACCACCAGAATGGGCAAAGGATTCTAGCGATAAAGGTCGAAATAAAACTATTAAAGTTGGATTCTCTGTTTCAACTTTAAATAATCCCTTCTTTGTAACTTTGAAAAAGGGTGCAGAAAAGAAAGCAAAAGATAGCGGTATCGAATTGATTGCTGTTGATGCGCAAAATGATGCAGCGAAGCAAACGAACGATGTTGAAGATTTAATTCAAAAGGGTGTCGATGTAGTTGTTATTAATCCGACCGATTCAGATGCTGTTGCTTCAGCGGTAAGTGCGGCAAATGCAGCAAATGTTCCTGTTATTACAGTAGACCGCGTTGCGAATTCAGGTAAGGTTGTTTCTCACATTGCTTCTAACAATATCGAAGGTGGTCAAATGGCTAGTGATTACATTCGTGAATTAGTCGGCGAAGGAGCAAACGTTGCTGAGTTAGAAGGAATCCCTGGATCGTCTGCTGCTCGTGAACGTGGGAAAGGATTCCATAACGTAGCCGATAAGTCTTTAAAAGTAGTTGCCAAACAAGCGGCTGATTTTGATAGAGCGAAAGGATTATCTGTTATGGAAAACATTTTGCAAGCAAATGGTGATATTAAAGCCGTGTTTGCGCATAACGACGAGATGGCATTAGGTGCACTTGAAGCATTGAAGTCTGCTGGAAAAACAGATGTGGTAGTTGTTGGATTTGATGCAACAGAAGATGCTGTGAAAGCGGTTAACGATGGGCGTATGGCTGCAACAGTCGCTCAAAAACCGGAATTAATCGGAGAGAAGGCGATGCAAACAGCAAAAGAGATAACACAAGGTAAAAAAGTGGACAAATCTATTCCGATTGAATTAGAGCTTATTAAGAAAAATAAATAAATATAAAATGAAAATTAGGAAGGAAGAATAACAAATGAAATTCTTTATTGATACAGCAAATATTAACGAAATTAAAGAGGCAAATGCATTAGGCGTAGTAGCTGGAGTAACGACAAACCCATCACTTGTAGCAAAAGAAGGCGTAGATTTCCATGAGCGTATTCGTGAAATTTGCAGCTTTATAGAAGGACCTGTAAGTGCAGAAGTAATTAGCTTAGAAGCTGATAAAATGATTGAAGAAGGAAAAGAATTAGCGAAGATTGCTCCAAACGTTGTTGTAAAAGTTCCAATGACAACAGAAGGTTTAAAAGCAGTAAAAGCATTCTCAGATTTAGGAATTCGTACAAACGTTACATTAGTATTCTCAGCAGTTCAAGCATTACTTGCAGCTCGCGCTGGTGCAACATATGTTTCACCATTCTTAGGTCGTTTAGATGATATCGGTCATAACGGTATGGATTTAATTCGTCAAATCGCAGAAATCTTTGCAATTCATGGCATCGAAACAGAAATCATTGCAGCATCTGTACGTCACAGCGTTCACGTAACTGATGCAGCATTAAACGGTGCACATATTGCAACAATCCCAGCAAACGTAATTGCTTCATTAGTGAAGCACCCATTAACAGATCAAGGAATTGAGAAATTCTTAGCTGATTGGGAAAAAACACAAGAGAAATAATAGAAAATCAAGAATCCTAGTTTAATTGACTAGGATTCTTTTTTATTTAAAAGAATTTTCATGCAATTTTGCATATTGTCTTTTAAATTTGTTATATAAGATATTTAATATATATCACATAACTCTTTATTTTTCATATTTCGATATAAAGTGAAACTTTAATCAGTGGGGGCTTTGTTCATCAGCACACTGATTATTAGTTGAACCAAGGGATAAACAGATAGAGGGTCTGACCAGAAAACTGGAGGGCATGATTCTATAACAGAAAGTTTAATGTTTATAGAATTATGTCTTTTTATATAGGGAGGGTAGTAAACAGAGATTTCGACAAAAACGCACCAATTTATCTGAATTTTAAGTTTTATAAAAGGAGAGAAATGGAATGAGAAGAAAAGCCCCATTTAAAGTGTTGTCATCATTAGCAATTGCAGCAATTATCGGATGCACATCTGTAATGAGTGCGCCGTTAGCATATGCAGAAACGCCAGCAAAAGAGAAAGAGAATGTGTCTACAACGCCAATTGATTACAATTTAATTCAAGAAGATCGTTTAGCGGAAGCTTTGAAAGAAAGAGGAACAATTAATCCAGCATCTTCTAAAGAAGAGACGAAAAAGGCTGTCGAGCAATATATTGAAAAGAAACAAGGAGATCAGGCGAACAAAGAAATTCTTCCAGATGCTCACTCACAAGAAACGTCTGATTTCACAAAAAAAGTAAAAGAGAAAAAGATGGAAGAAAAGGAAAATGTAAAAAAGACTGAAAAAAATATTAATCTTGAGCAAAAGCCAGAACCAAATAAAAAGCAATTAAATGGGCAAGTTCCAACTTCAAAAGCAAAGCAAGCTCCATATAAAGGATCTGTTCGATCGGATAAAGTATTAGTGCTACTCGTTGAATTTAGTGATTATAAACATAATAATATTGATCAAACACCAGGTTATATGTATTCGAAAGACTTTAGTAGAGAACATTATCAAAAGATGTTGTTCGGTAAGGAGCCTTATACATTATTTGATGGTTCAAAAGTAAAAACGTTTAAACAATACTATGAAGAGCAGTCTGGTGGTAGTTATACGACAGACGGATATGTAACGGAGTGGCTAACAGTTCCAGGAAAAGCATCTGATTATGGAGCTGATGGTAGCAGTGGTCACGATAATAAAGGTCCGAAAGGTGCACGTGATTTAGTGAAAGAAGCTTTGCATGCAGCTGCTGAGAAAGGACTAGATTTATCTCAGTTTGATCAGTTTGATAGATATGATACAAACGGGGATGGGAATCAAAACGAACCTGACGGTGTAATTGATCATTTAATGGTAATCCATGCTGGTGTTGGTCAAGAAGCAGGTGGTGGTAAATTAGGTGATGATGCGATCTGGTCACATCGTTCAAAATTAGCAGTAGATCCAGTAGCGATTGAAGGTACAAAATCAAAGGTAGATTACTTTGGTGGTAAAGTAGCAGCACATGATTACACAATTGAACCAGAAGATGGAGCTGTAGGTGTGTTTGCACATGAATTTGGACATGATCTTGGATTACCAGATGAATATGACACGAAATATACTGGAAATGGTTCACCTGTCGAAGCTTGGTCATTAATGAGTGGAGGTAGTTGGACAGGAAAAATCGCAGGAACGGAGCCGACAAGTTTTTCACCACAAAATAAAGACTTCTTACAAAAGAATATGGGTGGCAACTGGGCAAAAATATTAGAAGTAGATTACGATAAAATTAAGAGTGGTGTGGGAGTTCCTACCTATATTGATCAAAGTGTTACGAAATCAAATCGTCCAGGCGTTGTACGTGTTAACTTACCAGGTAAAAGTGTTGAAACGATTAAACCGGAGTTTGGAAAGCATGCATATTATAGTACAAGAGGCGATGATATGCATACAACGTTAGAGACACCATTCTTTGATTTAACAAAAGGAACAAATGCAAAATTCGATTATAAAGCAAATTATGAGTTAGAAGCAGAGTGCGATTTCGTCGAAGTACATGCAGTAACAGAAGATGGAACGAAGACGTTAATTGATAGACTTGGAGAAAAAGTAGTCCAAGGAGATAAAGATACAACAGATGGGAAATGGATTGATAAATCATATGATTTAAGTCAATTTAAAGGCAAAAAAGTGAAACTACAATTAGACTATATTACAGATCCGGCTGTAACATATAAAGGTTTTGCGATGGACAATGTAAATGTAACTGTTGATGGACAAGTTGTATTTTCTGATGATGCAGAAGGACAGTCTAAAATGAATTTAAATGGTTTTGTTGTTTCTGATGGGACAGAGAAGAAAGCTCATTATTACTACTTAGAGTGGAGAAACTATGCGGGATCAGATAATGGTTTAAAAGCAGGAAAAGGTCCAGTGTATAATACAGGTCTTGTCGTTTGGTATGCAGATGATAGTTTTAAAGATAACTGGGTTGGGGTGCATCCAGGTGAAGGATTCCTTGGTGTTGTAGATTCTCATCCAGAAGCGCTAGTTGGTAATTTAAACGGAAAAGCAGCATACGGTAATACGGGCATGCAAATTGCAGATGCTGCATTTTCATTTGATAAAACACCAGCATGGAGTGTAAATTCATTAACACGTGGTCAGTTTAACTATTCTGGATTACAAGGTGTTACAACTTTTGATGATTCAAAAGTATATAGTAACAAGCAAATTGCAGACGCAGGAAGAAAAGTTCCAAACCTTGGACTTAAATTCCAAGTTGTTGGACAGGCAGAAGATAAATCGGCAGGCGCTGTTTGGATTAAACGTTAATAACATAAAAGCACATTCTTCATATGAAGAATGTGCTTTTTAATTTGTACAGTAAGTTATTATTTTAGTTTATGTAATACAAGTGTTTATTCATGTGTAGTGTATCAAATTATGTGGGGAAAGGAAATATTTCCGAGGAAATTGTCGAAGTATCGTCGGTATTTATAAACTTTCTTTTTAAAAGAAGCGATGTATTATTGCCTTTACGGCTCAATTTATTTACAGTGTTATTTGGTTATACATAAAAGTAATATATTGGGCAAAAAAGAGTTCTATTCAATAGGGCTCTTTTTATAGATAGAAAGGAGTAAGCGATAAATGAAAGAAGTTATTGAATGTCCACAGTGTGAAGGGGATATTACTGTACAGCATATTATTGATCTCCCGCATCCTTTTTCATTAAGGTGTCCACATTGTAAGGTGAAGTTGAAAGAAATCAGGGTAACGCCATGTTTAATATTAGCGATGATTTGTATAATTCCATTGTTTATTATTATTGGAGAGAGTATTAAGGAATTACTAGTAAAATATTTTTCTATTGTAGACAATGTACCAACTGTACTTATTTTCTTTTTATTTTGTTATCCATTGTATTATTTCTATGAAAAATATAATGCTATATTGTTTATTAAATACGGCTTATTGAAAGTTAAAAGTTGAATTGAATAGGAGATTATTATTATGCTTTGGAAAATATATTTAGTTATTGTAGCAATGTTAGCTATTATTTCGTTAGTAAGGGGTATGTTTCAAACGCCAATTCAAAAGTTTGACTTTGTAGTTTCTATTATTACGTGGATAGGGCTCTTTGGTTTTGTATTTGATATACAAATATTAACCTCGATTGTTTGGAAATGTATCTTCTTGTTTAGCGTCATTTGGACTTTAACTGCAGTTTTTGTTTTTCGTTTATATGAAGAGCGAGATGAGCCATTACCTTTTATATTTAAATTAATTGGCATTATTCCAACGCTTCCATTATATTATGGATTATATAAATATGCATTTTAAAAAAGACAACGATGGATTATCCCATCATTGTCTTTTTTACTTTGCTTCTTACATAAATCATCCCAGCAAATGTTAATAAAAATGCTGTCCCGATAATGAAGCTGATGCTAGGCGATGCTCCGATTGCGCCGACTGTAAAGGAGCCAGCAACAACTCCTAATGAGAAGAAGGCATAAAATAATCCGAATGCCTTTCCGCGATTATCGTCTGTAGTATTTTCAACGAGTAAAGCGTTAATAGACGGAAAGAGGATTGCGAATCCAATTCCATAAATCATCATTACGATAAAGAGCATACCTTTTGTAGCAAATAATCCGAGTAAAGATAATGCGAATGCCATAACTGCAATTCCGATTAGCATTAGTTTCGAACGATTAAATCGATCGTAAATACGATTTGTTGGAAGCAAGAAGAAGAGGATAGCAGTAATACCGAATACACTTAACATCATGCCTGTTGTAGATGCTTTAAGCGCTAATGCCTCAACTTTTACTGGTAACATATAAGTGACAATCCCTTGTGAAAACATTAATGTGAAAGCACCAATATATGCTTGTAATAACGGTTCTGATTTTAAAAGTTCAACCATATCTTCTTTGTTCATCATTTGCGTTCTTGATGTATCTTTTCTTGATACGTTATTTGGTAAGAAGAATAGAGATACGATCGTACCAAGAGCCATTAAAATAGAAATAGTAATGAAGACCCACTCTACGCCAGCTGTTGCTTTCATAATACCGCTGAAAGCAGGTCCTACGATTGCGGCTGTTCCAACAGCAGCACCAGATAGAGCCATTGCTTTTCCTTGTCTTTTTGCATTTGTTTGTTTTGATAAAAATGTAAAGGCAGCAGGAATTAAAAAGCCATCACTAAATCCATGCATAAAGCGCACAACTAATAGTTGTTCACCACTTTGAACAACGGTGTATAACAAGACTATGAAACTCGTAATTCCCATGCTTATATAAAGGATTTTTTTTGCACCAAATTTATCGACAGCGGCTCCAGCAATAATATTACCGATCATATTAGCGAATGAGTACATACCGACAACTAGCCCGATAATAAGAGGAGTTCCTCCAAGGCTTTGAGCGAAAGTACTCATAATAGGTAATTGTGAAAATGTATCTAAAAATGCCACGATAACGATAAAGTAAATAAAATATTTCAAGCGATATTCACCTCTCCTATGCTATTATGGCACAATGCTAATTTCACCTGCAATGAAATTGAATTAACAGATGTGGAAAAAAGTACAAAGTGACAAAATATTGAACGTTATTTGTAAAAAATTAGTGGGAATGTGATTGTTTTTTTGAAATATATGGATAGAAGTATTATAATAGAATTGTAAACTTCACCAGGTTAAGTATATACATAGAGAGGGATGTATAAAATGAAAGCACTACTTTGGCATAATCAACGTGATGTACGAGTAGAAGAAGTACCAGAACCAACAGTAAAACCAGGAACAGTGAAAATCAAAGTTAAATGGTGTGGTATTTGTGGGACAGACTTGCATGAATATTTAGCAGGGCCTATTTTTATTCCAACAGAAGAACATCCATTAACACATGTGAAAGCACCTGTTATTTTAGGTCATGAGTTTAGTGGTGAGGTAATAGAGATTGGTGAAGGAGTTACATCTCATAAAGTGGGAGACCGCGTTGTTGTAGAGCCAATTTATTCTTGTGGTAAATGTGAAGCTTGTAAACATGGACATTACAATGTTTGTGAACAACTTGTTTTCCACGGTCTTGGCGGAGAAGGCGGCGGTTTCTCTGAATATACAGTAGTACCAGAAGATATGGTTCATCACATTCCAGATGAAATGACGTATGAACAAGGTGCGCTTGTAGAACCAGCAGCAGTAGCAGTTCATGCAGTACGTCAAAGTAAATTAAAAGAAGGGGAAGCTGTAGCGGTATTTGGTTGCGGTCCAATTGGACTTCTTGTTATCCAAGCAGCTAAAGCAGCAGGAGCAACTCCTGTTATTGCAGTTGAACTTTCTAAAGAACGTCAAGAGTTAGCGAAATTAGCAGGTGCGGATTATGTATTAAATCCAGCAACTCAAGATGTGTTAGCTGAAATTCGTAACTTAACAAATGGTTTAGGTGTAAATGTTAGCTTTGAAGTAACAGGTGTTGAAGTTGTACTACGCCAAGCGATTGAAAGTACAAGCTTCGAAGGACAAACTGTAATTGTTAGTGTATGGGAAAAAGACGCAACAATTACTCCAAATAACTTAGTATTAAAAGAAAAAGAAGTTATTGGTATTTTAGGATACCGTCACATCTTCCCAGCTGTTATTAAATTGATTAGCTCTGGTCAAATTCAAGCAGAGAAATTAATTACGAAAAAAATTACAGTGGATCAAGTTGTTGAAGAAGGATTTGAAGCACTTGTAAAAGATAAAACACAAGTGAAAATTCTTGTTTCACCTAAATAAGATAGAATCGAAAAGAGTAGCCCTTTTCTAGAAATAGAAGAGGGCTACTTTTTTTCTGTACAGAAAGGTGATAGACTTTCCTGTAACTAAAGGTATTTTGTTTGGAAGGGGAAGTCTAATGCTTTCATTTATGTTGACATTGAAACGGATGCTAAAAGCTTGTTTGCGAGCATGGAAAGATAAAGAATTTCAAGTGTTATTCGTATTAACAATTTTGACATTAATATCTGGTACAATCTTTTATAGTACAGTGGAGGGGTTACGTCCTCTGGATGCTTTATATTTTAGCGTTATGACGCTGACTACTGTCGGTGATGGACAATTTAGTCCCAAAACTGACTTCGGAAAGATATTTACGATATTATACATATTTATAGGGATCGGATTAGTGTTTGGATTTATACATAAGTTGGCAGTTAATGTACAATTGCCAAGTATATTATCGAATAGAAAAAAAGAGTAAAGCCATGTGTATGCTTTACTCTTTTTTTACATTAGTTTAGACAAGCCTTAATAATAGTTTATTAAAATGAAAGTGTATTCATTCATTATATTCACTGTGTATAAAGTTATAATGATATGAACATTTGCATATTTTAATTTAGTGATAGAAATTTCGTGAAAGGTGGGATATTCTAGTCATAGGTTAACCGGACGACATCATAGGATCCTAACAAAATGTTTACAATAATTCAATTATAAAATGGAGGATTTTATATGAAAAAGAAAGTACTTGCTTTAGCGGCAGCTATTACATTAGTTGCTCCATTACAAAGTGTTGCATTTGCTCATGAAAATGATGGGGGACAGAGATTTGGAGTTATTCCGCGCTGGTCTGCTGAAGATAAACATAAAGAAGGCGTGAATTCTCATTTATGGATTGTAAACCGTGCAATTGATATTATGTCTCGTAATACAACACTTGTAAAACAAGATCGAGTTGCACTATTAAATGAATGGCGTACTGAGTTAGAGAACGGTATTTATGCTGCTGACTATGAAAATCCTTATTATGATAATAGCACATTTGCTTCACATTTCTATGACCCTGACAATGGGAAAACTTATATTCCGTATGCAAAGCAGGCAAAGGAAACTGGAGCTAAATATTTTAAATTAGCTGGTGAGTCTTACAAAAATAAAGATATGAAACAAGCATTCTTCTATTTAGGATTATCTCTTCATTATTTAGGGGATGTAAACCAACCGATGCATGCGGCAAACTTTACGAACCTTTCGTATCCACAAGGATTCCATTCTAAATATGAAAACTTTGTAGATACGATAAAAGATAATTATAAAGTAACGGATGGAAATGGGTATTGGAACTGGAAAGGTACAAATCCAGAAGATTGGATTCATGGAGCGGCAGTAGTTGCGAAACAAGATTACGCTGGCATTGTAAATGATAATACGAAAGATTGGTTCGTAAGAGCAGCTGTATCACAAGAATATGCAGATAAATGGCGCGCTGAAGTTACACCAATGACAGGTAAGCGTTTAATGGATGCACAACGTGTTACTGCTGGATACATTCAGCTTTGGTTTGATACGTACGGAAATCGTTAAGTATTTGAAAAAGGTCAAATCTCAGAATAGAGTATTTGGCCTTTTTATTACTATACAATACATGGAGGTATGAAACGTGAAAGGTAAATTGCTAAAAGGTGTACTTAGCTTAGGGGTTGGTTTAGGAGCTTTATATAGCGGAACTTCAGCTCAAGCAGAAGCATCTACAAATCAAAATGATACATTAAAAGTGATGACGCATAATGTATATATGCTATCAACAAACTTATATCCGAACTGGGGACAAACTGAGCGTGCTGATTTAATCGGGGCGGCAGAATATATAAAGAATCAAGATGTTGTTATATTAAATGAAGTGTTTGATAATAGTGCTTCAGATCGTTTATTAGGAAATTTGAAGAAAGAATATCCAAATCAAACAGCAGTATTAGGTCGTAGTAGTGGAAGTGAATGGGATAAAACGTTAGGAAACTATTCATCTTCAACTCCTGAAGATGGTGGCGTTGCGATTGTGAGCAAATGGCCAATCGCTGAAAAGATTCAATATGTATTTGCAAAAGGATGCGGGCCAGATAATTTATCGAATAAAGGATTTGTATACACGAAAATTAAGAAAAATGATCGTTTCGTTCACGTGATTGGGACGCATTTGCAGGCTGAAGATAGTATGTGCGGAAAAACTTCACCAGCATCTGTACGTACGAACCAATTAAAAGAAATTCAAGATTTTATTAAAAATAAAAATATACCAAATAATGAGTATGTGTTAATTGGTGGTGATATGAACGTAAATAAGATAAATGCAGAGAACAATAATGATTCAGAGTATGCATCTATGTTTAAAACATTGAACGCTTCTGTACCATCTTATACTGGACATACAGCGACTTGGGATGCAACGACAAACAGTATTGCAAAATATAATTTCCCTGATAGTCCTGCCGAATATTTAGATTATATTATTGCAAGCAAAGACCATGCGAACCCATCGTATATAGAGAATAAGGTGTTACAGCCGAAATCTCCACAATGGACTGTTACATCGTGGTTCCAAAAATATACGTATAATGATTACTCTGATCATTATCCAGTAGAGGCGACTATTTCTATGAAGTAGTTTCAAAAAGTTTCTTCGTAAAGAAGAAACTTTTTTTATTTGCAAACAGGAAAATCATACTTTCTTTCCAATATGTATAAGACATATTGAAAAGAGGAGAGAAAAATGTGGATCGAGGAATTTTTAAAGAAGTTCCATTACCGTGTGCATTTTTGGATGAAGTGGCTTTAGATAGAAATATTCAATCGATTATAGAGTTAAGTGGAAATAAGAAGATTCGTATAGCAAGTAAATCGTTACGTTCTGTTCCAATTATGCAAAAGATTTTAGCTGCAAATGATCGATTTCAAGGTATTATGTGCTTTTCACCTAGAGAGGTTTTATTTTTAATAGAACAAGGATTTAATGATTTATTGCTCGGATATCCTGCTTATGATGAAAGAGCTTTGTGTGAAATTAGTTTGCTAACAAAGAAAGGTTTCATTATAACTTGTATGGTGGATTGTGAAGAGCATATTGTGTATTTAGAAAAAATTGCTGAGAAATCTAAAGGATGTTTTCGTGTTTGTTTGGATATTGATATGAGTAGTCGTTTCTTTCAATTTCATTTTGGTGTACAAAGATCCCCAGTAAAAAATGTGCAGGATGCGTTGAAAGTAGTAGAAAAGGTGAGAAGGTCATCATATTTAATGTTAGATGGTGTGATGGGTTATGAAGCTCAAATTGCTGGGGTGGGAGACCATATACCGAATCAATGGCTGAAAAGTAAAGTGATTTCGTATTTAAAGCAGAAATCAGTGCTAGAAGTTAAAGAAAGAAGAGAATATATTGTAAAAGCAATACAAAAACTTGGTATTGAGCTAAGGTTTGTAAATGGAGGCGGAACAGGAAGCATAAAAACAACTGAGAAAGATAATTCAGTTTCAGAGATTACAATAGGTTCTGCTTTTTATTCTCCGAAGCTGTTTGATTATTATAAAGAGGTGAAATTTCATCCAGCGGTCGGATTTGCCTTACCAGTTGTGCGTAAACCAGTCCCGTTTATTTACACTTGCCTAGGTGGTGGATATATTGCTTCAGGAGCAGTTGGAAAAGATAAAGAGCCTGAAGTTTGGAGACCAAAGGGTGCAAAACTATTAGCTTTAGAAGGTGCTGGCGAGGTACAAACGCCAATTTTCTATAACGGCGAGGAACGAGTGGACATAGGAGGGTCCATTTTGTTTCGTCATAGTAAGGCTGGTGAATTATGTGAGCGCTTTCCTTTTTTGTATCGTGTTAAACAAGGAGAGATTATTGGGGAGTATTCAACATATCGGGGGGATGGCCAATGCTTTCTATAAAGGGACAAAAGTGGAGGAATTGGACAGGGAATGTAGAAGGAACGCCGCATTATACGATGTATCCAGAAAGTATACAAGATGTAGTAGAAGTAGTGGGGCTTGCACGAAAAAAGGGGCAGAAAATTCGTGTTGTTGGTTCAGGACACTCGTTTACACCCCTTGTGCAAACAGAAGAAGTTTTAGTTTCTTTAGATGAATTGAAGGGCATTGTGAATATTGATGAAGAGAAGATGGTCGCTGAAGTGTGGGCAGGAACAAAGTTATATGATTTAGGGAAGTTACTTGAGGAAAAAGGTTATGCGCAAGAAAATTTAGGGGATATTGATTCGCAATCTATTGCGGGAGCGATTAGTACGGGGACTCATGGAACGGGTATTACCTTTGGGAGTTTATCAACACAAGTTATAGAGATTACGGCCGTTTTATCTAATGGTGAGAGTATAGTTTGTTCGGAAGCTGAGAACGTAGAATATTGGAGAGCCTTTCAGTTGTCACTTGGAATGTTAGGTATCATTGTAAAGATAAAATTGAAGGTTATTCCAGCGTATTCACTCGTTTATGAAAGTGAAAAACAGTCATTATCTACTGTAATGAACAAAATAGAAGAGTATAAGAAGCATCGTCACTTTGAATTTTTCGTTTTTCCTTATTCTGATGAAGTACAAGTAAAACTTACGAACGAAACAACGAATATAGGCAGTGATTTGAAATGGCATAAACTAAAGGTGGAGTTACTTGAAAATAGGATGTTCTCTTTGCTATCTAAAGGGTGTAAATGGTTTCCTTCTATAAGTAAAGGAGTGAGTCGATTATCAGCTAAGGCTGTACCAAACACAAAAATAATTGGCCCGAGTTATGAAGTATTTGCTACATCACGTACGGTACCATTTTATGAAATGGAGTATAGCATTCCTTCAAAGTATATGAGGACTGTGGTAGAAGAAATCTCAAATCTTATTGAAAAGAAAAAGTATAAGGTGCACTTCCCGATCGAATGCCGCTATGTGAAAGGTGATGATATATGGCTTAGTCCAGCCTATGGAAGAGATTCAGCGTATATCGCTGTTCATATGTATAAAGGTATGAAATATGCTGCTTACTTTGGCGAAGTGGAAAAAATTTTTCTGAAGTATGAAGGGCGTCCGCATTGGGGGAAAATGCATACATTATCGTATGAGCAATTACAAGATATATATCCAGAGTTTCATTCGTTTTTACAGGCGAGGAAGTCTCTAGATGAACTTGGAATGTTTTTTAATCCTTATGCAGAAAAGTTATTTATCCCGCTATTTGCCGGGCAGTAAGACCCCCACTGATTAAAGTTTCACATTATGTATATAAAAAAGCTGACAAATAATTATTTGTCAGCTTTTTTTAGTGTAATTGCATTTCTTGTATGACTAATATGTTCATAAAATAGTAGTTTATCACGGCTAAATACATGCAGTAAAACATGAATAATGAATAGGCCGTTAATGATAAATAGGAATAACAATGTAACGAGTAATACTAAAGGTTCTGTATGATTTAACATAGAGCTACTAGAAAGAATATAATTGATTCCGCCTAACGCAAAATAAAATATACCGTAGCGAATAAATAGTTCTTTTAATGTAATACGATCTGATTTTCCTTTCAGATGAATGCGGAGCAATGCTTTCCCAATTGTTTTTCCATTTGTAAAGTATGGAATAAGAATAAAATAAATAAGGATTGAACACGTAATGAAAATGAGTTCATACATATTCGTGTAAGATTGCATATTAGAAACGAAGAAAGAATTTCCTTTGTTTTTAACGACAGGTACGACGATAGATAAGAAAATCCAATCAATTTGCATCGCGATAAGGCGACGAATGAATCCGACTGGTTTCGTTTCCAAATCAATATGACTATCTAACTCGTTTGTCTTCGGAAGGAAGTACGTAAATATTGGTGCAATGATAAAACCAATTACGCCACCTAATGTATTTAAAAACAAATCATCGATATCAAATAATCGGTATGCACAATTGTATATACCGTATAATCCAGTCACTTGTGTTAGCTCGAAAAATAGTGAAAGGAAAAAGGAAATGCAAATTGTTTGTAAGAAACTACGTCGGAAATAATAACGTAAGTAAATACCGAATGGAACAGTTAATAGAACATTAAATGCAACTTGTAAAAACGCAGACTCTTTTAATAAGTAGAAATAAGTAGCTGGTTTCGTTAAAACTGCCGATGTATGACTACTAATCTCTTGTATGAAATAAAATGGTGAGAGTTGCATGTGTTGTGTATTAGCTGGTTGTAGGCTACAAGTATCAAACGTTTGTGGTAACGGCAAAATAACAAGAAAATAGGCATTTAATAAGTAAAGTAATAATGAGTATAAAATAAATGAGCGCCATTTATTTAAATAACCGTATTTTCGATAATTAAATATTAAAAAAGGGATTAAAAGAAACATTGCTAAAAAGGGAAATAAAATAAATGCTGTTTTTACTGGAAATAAATATGCAGTCAAAGTAAAACTCCTTTCAATGAAAATTCGTTTATCATTATAGCGCTAAAAATATTTAAATACAAAGTTAAAATCTTTCGAAATAGAAATAATTACTAATTTTATAGGAATTAAGTTATAATAAATTTAATATGAGGATATTATGATTATATAAGTTGAGAGAGGGTACAAGAGATGCGATATGAACTTTTTTCTGTAAGTGGGGATCATATTACGACTTTTGAAAGTGCATGGCGTTTTCAGGAGGGAGAACAGATTTTTGTTCATGATGATCAAACAAAAAGAAACTTTATTATTATTCGTCTGACGCATGATGTATTTCAACAAAATAAACATGTTATTCGTTTGTATTGTCAAGAGAAGAAAGTGTATGCATAAGAGAAGCCCTCTTACAGTATGAAAAGTAAGAGGGGCCTTATCTCGTTATTTGTGAACAGCCCGATTGATGAGAGCTGATTAAAGTTCCACTTTATCATTTTTCCCCTCGTAAGGAATAAAAAGAGAAGGGTTAATGTACATAGCTAGCATTTGATTTGGAAGAAAGGATATAGCTTTGTATTTTGCGCTTCAAAGTTACATTTCTTTCTCTTTGAGAAAGCCATGTATGGTAATCTTGTTGTGTTTTCCATAACATACGAATCATATATTCTGCCTTATTATTTGTACGATGAACATGTGAAAACTCTATGTTAATACAACCGTTCGTTCCGGGAGAAGGATAATATTGTTTAAGCCCATAAAGAAGCTCACTTTCATATCCGTACTTAATATGAATGAGTTTAGTAACAATAAACATATAAACACCTCTTTTACGATAATAGTAGGAAAGATAGCTTTACTATAATAGTGAACTTAAATTATATCATACTATTCAGAAAATTCAAATTAAATGATAGATTTTAACTTAATACAGGTATAAAAAAGCGAGTCATCTAGTGTAATAGAATGACTCGCTTTCAATTTGTAAGTTTCATTTTATAAGAAAATAAGAGTAAGTACACCTACGATAATACAATAGAAAGAGAAATATTTTAAATTTCCTTTTGCCATAATGTTCATAAACCATTTTAGTGAAATATACGTCATGATAAATGTTGCGATGAATGCAACAACATATGGCACGAATAATGTGTCTAGATTTGGATCATTTGCAATGTCTGTAATGCTTAACAATAAGCCACCTAAGCTAACAGGAATGTATAGTAAGAATGAAAAGCGAAGAGCTGTTTCTTGCTTCATACCAAGTAACATTGCTGCTACGATTGTGGCACCAGATCGGCTTATTCCGGGAATCAGTGCGCAAGCTTGTGCTAATCCGACGATGATTGCATCTTTCATAGAAAGGTCGCCATCATTTTTACGACCGCGTAAATTTCTAATAATCCAAAGGCCGACAGCAGTAATAAGAAGGGAAATCCCAACCATCTTCACACCTTTTAAGTACTGATCGATGTAATCTTTAAATAAAACACCAATAACACCTGCTGGAATGGTTGCAATAACAAGATAAATAATAAAGAAGAAATCTGATTTTGCGTCTTCTGCTCTTGTAAATATATAAGAGAGACCATTCTTCGTTAGACGAATTAAATCATTTCTATAAATAAGTAATACAGCTAATAATGAAGCTGAATTAACAAGTAGTTCGAAGCTAAATCCTTCTATTTTTAGTCCTAGCAAATGTTGTGCTAAAACGAGATGACCACTTGAAGAAATCGGAATTGGTTCTGTTAGTCCTTGGAACAGACCGAGAATTAAATATTTTAAAACGTAGTAAAATTGTTCCATAATAACCTCCTTGTTTATTAGTTGAAAGAAACAACTTTTCCATTATAACAAAGATATGGATGAATATTGAAAAGAAATAAATATTCGAAATAAAATAAAAATCCCTTATAGCAGTATAAGGGATTTTTATTTTTAATTAAGAATTTACTGTTCCTTGAAGACTTTTAGACAATTGAACATCGACTTTTTCAGCATCATGAATATGATTCATAATAGTAGTATTTAATTTTTGGAACATTTGTTGTGTGTTAGCGAATTCTCGTAATATGTCATCATTACAAGATTTTTGGTTTTCAATAGCCTTAATAACATTTGTAGCACCATTTTGTAACGTTTGAATCATAACTAAAATATTTTCAATTCTAGCGTTTGTATCGGCGCTCATTTCTACACCTTCATCGACTAAATGTAAATTATCTTTTGTGTTATCGTATGCTTTTTCAATTTCTTCTTGAATTTTTTTGGTTAAGTTGCCGATGTTTTTTGTACTTTCTGCTGTACTTTCTGCTAGTTTTCTTACTTCATTGGCAACGACAGCGAATCCTTTACCGTGTTCTCCAGCACGTGCGGCTTCAATACTCGCATTTAAAGCAAGTAAATTTGTTTGTGCTGCAATGTTTTGAATGACTTCTACAATTTGCTCGATTTCCTTTGAGCGTTCGCTTAGATGATTCATACTATTAGACGTGCGTTGAGATTGTTCACCTAATTTATTAATTACAATAAGTAAGCGGTGAACGGATTCTTTTCCTTCATTAGAGCAGTCAATAATTTCTGCAATAGACTGAATTAAGCTTTGTTCCTTTTGTAACATTTCATTATTTAACTCATTGGAATGTATCGTACGTGTTGAAACATTTTCGAAACATGAACTTAACTGTTGAACTAAATTTTGAAGTGTATTGTGTTGGTTATTTACAAGTTGATGCTCTTGTACAACGCTTTGTACACGATTGTGGATAGTAGAAATAGTCTCTTGCTTTTCAATATCTTTTTGTTTTAATTCTGCTTCTAATTCTTGTATACGCTCTTCTAATTGAGCAATTGTATGTTGGAGTGATTTTTTTTGAGTAAACATGTATTTATTTCAACCGCCTTCGAAAGTTATATTTTCTCTATATTTGGATTTTAGCATCTTTTGTATTTTTTAAATATAGGAATTGTTAAATATTTAAGAATCTATTACATTTTATTCATAATTCTCTTTTTTTCGTCACGAAAAATAAACTGTATTTAATCGTTTTGTAAACAAACTGTAAAATAAATCATGTATAACTGTATAAGAAGGGAGTCGGATTATGAACTATTTTAAGCGAATCAGCTGTCTAGTATTAGCAGGAATTATCGGTCTTTCTAGTACAGTCGCTGTTAAAGCAGAGTCAAACGACGAGAAACTTAACAACATGCAACAGCAATTGCAACAAAACGATGCAGAAATGCAAAAGAAAGAGCAAGAGAAGCAAGCTGTTAGTAAAGAAATTAAAGGTATCGAAAACGAACTACATAATTTAAATAATACAATTGCAAAAAATAAAGAGGATCAAGCTGCTATTCAACGTAAAATCGATGAAACACATAAGCAGATTGAGCAAAAAAAGCAAGAAATTGTCGTTTTGGAGGATAAAGTCCTTGCTCGTAAAGATATTATGAGAAAACGTATGGTTTCTGTTCAAAACAGTTCAAATACAAGTTTAGTAGTAGAAGTTGTAGTAGAGTCAAAAAACTTTGCAGACTTCTTACAACGTATGAATGCAGTTTCTACTATTCTAGAAGCTGATAAAGAAATTTTACGTCTACAAGAACAAGATCTTCGTCAAATTGAAGAGGACAAGAAAACAATTGACGAAAAAGAAGCATCTTTAGTAGTAGACAAACAAAAATTAGC
Source organism: Bacillus sp. C-3-6 (assembly GCF_054509685.1). NCBI lineage: Bacteria > Bacillati > Bacillota > Bacilli > Caryophanales > Bacillaceae > Bacillus > Bacillus sp. C-3-6. The sequence continues at coordinate 721,609 of NZ_CM137247.1, forward strand.
AAAAGCGCAAGCTGAACTGCAAGATAACTTGAAAAAACGTCAAGATAACTTACAAACAGTTCAAGCTAAATATAATGAAGTTGCAAGTCAACTTAATTTAGCAGCGGAAGAAAAAGCTAAAATTGAATCAAATATGAAGACAGTACAAGAAACGATTGCTCGTGAGCAAGAAGCAGCAAGAATCGCAGCGGAAGAGCGTGTAAAAGCAGAAGCGGCTGCAAAAGCAGAGCAAGAAGCTTTAGCGAAAGCACAAGCAGAAATTGCTGAAAAGCAAAAACAAGAAAAAGCTAATAAACCAGCTGAACCAGTTGCTAATAATAATTCGAAGGTAGAACCTACCAAACCTGCACAACCTGAACCACCTTCTAAGCCAACTGCTGGTGGGAAAGAAATTTATGTAGAAGCTACAGCTTATACAGCTGATCCAGCGGAAAATGGTTATGCACCAGGTCAACAAGTATTTTCTGCATGGGGACACTATAACTTAACTGCAAACCCAGGAATGAAATTAATTGCTGTAGATCCAAATGTTATTCCATTAGGTAAGACTGTAAATGTTGAAGGTTATGGAGTAGCAATTGCAGCCGATACTGGTGGAGCTATTAAGGGGCATAGAATTGATGTTTTAATGCCAGATAAAGGTTCATCAAGTAGTTGGGGCAGAAGAACAGTTAAAGTTACAATTTTAAACTAACACGTAATCCAACTTTACAATACGTAGAGTTGGATTTTTTTATAATAATAATGTTAAGTTGAGTTTACATTTTGTTAAGGATAGCATACAATAATGGTGAGAGGTGGTAAATTTGACCATTTTAAACAGAGTAAAAGAATTAAGAGCTCGTTTTAACTTTACGCAAAGCGTATTAGCAGAAAAGGTTGGAGTAACGAGACAAACAATTGCAGCAATTGAAAAAGGGGATTACGTTCCTTCATTGTTACTAGCATTGACGATTTGTGATGTATTCCAGTTAAAGATGGAAGACGTGTTTGTTTTAAATAAGGAGGGGGAAGAGGATGAATAGAATTGGTTTTTCTTATATTATAAATGTACTCTATACTGCACTAGCATGCTGGACATTTGTTGAATTTTATAGTGTTATTACAGAGTTAGCAGATATATTTAAAAACGAGAAATTCCCGTTTGAAGTAGCGGTTAATGGAGTACCATTTATTTTATTATTTATTGGAGCTATTATAGTTACAATTTTTTATAGAATTCAAAAGAAAAAATATAAGAATTTATCTTTTTGGATGTATCCATTATTATTTCCACTAGAAGATGAACGTGAAAAAGCGATTACGGATAAAGCTTGTCGAACAACATTTGTATCGTTATGGTTTGTATTACCTTGTGCAGTTGGATTTTTAACTTTTTCGCCTATTATTAATGAATATCTTCCTGGATACCCATTATATATTCTATTTTTGATTTTCTTTATTCAAATGACAGTATTTCACGTATCACTATACAGAAATAAATTAGCTTAAAAAGAAACCTTCTTGCACCGGCAAGAAGGTTTCTTTTTAGCTAATACTTGTACATATGGCGATATTATTTTATCATTTTATATAGAGTAAGATTTTGTAAGGGAAAGGAATTGTATATGAATAAGCAAAGAATTTATAGTATAGTAGCAATCCTTCTATTTGTTGTAGGTGGCGTGTTAATTGGAAAGCCATTTTATGATGGATATCAGGCTGAAAAGAAACAGACTGAAAATGTGCAGGCTGTTCAAAAGATGGATTATGAAAAGCATGAGACGGAATTTGTAGATGCTTCCAAAATTAATCAACCAGACTTGGCGGAAGTAGCGAATGCATCATTAGATAAGAAACAAGTAATTGGTCGTATTTCGATTCCAAGTGTTTCAGTAGAACTGCCTGTTTTGAAAGCTTCTACTGAAAAAAACTTATTATCAGGTGCAGCGACAGTAAAAGAGAATCAAGTTATGGGAAAAGGGAATTACGCACTAGCAGGACATAACATGTCTAAAAAAGGTGTTTTATTTAGTGATATAGCTTCTTTGAAAAAAGGCGATAAAATTTATTTGTATGACAATGAAAATGAATATGAGTATGCGGTTACTGGTGTATCTGAAGTAACTCCTGATAAGTGGGAAGTTGTAGAGGATCATGGGAAAGATGAGATAACACTTATTACATGTGTATCTGTAAAGGATAATTCTAAGCGTTATGTTGTTGCTGGTGATTTAGTAGGAACGAAGGCGAAGAAGTAAAAAAAGAAGGTGAACTCTTTAAAGAGTTCACCTTCTTTTTTACTAATGTTGAGAAATAATAGAATATTTTGGTTTGCATTTAAGTATTCTTCTATTTATGTATAATAAAGTTAGAATTCTATATTTTGGGAGGGACAAGAGTGAGACAACAGGTGAAGAAACTTCTTTTAACAACGAGTATAGCGTTATTGGTAGCTCCAATTTCAGCTTATGCGCATCCAGGGCGTACAGATGCTAATGGCGGACATACGTGTCGTACAAATTGTGAGAAATGGGGATTACAGTACGGGGAATATCATTATCACAATAAACCAGCTTCTAGTAGTAGTGCAACGAGCCCAGCTCCTAGCCAGAATAATAATAGTGCTGTAGAAGCTGAGAGACAAGCAGAAGCACAGCGCAATACTGAGGCTGAAAAACAACGTGCTGCAGAAGCACAGCGTAACGCTGAGGCTGAAAAACAACGTAATGCAGAAGCACAGCGTAAAGCTGAAGAAGAGAGACAACGTGTAGCCGAGGAACAAAGAAAAGCTGAAGAGGCACGTAAACAAGAGGAAGCGCAGCGCCAAGCTGATATGGAAAAAGGTCAACTTGAAGGTCAAAAGAATGGAGAAACTGATTTTAAAGCAGGAAAAAATGATGCAGAAGTGCATGTAGCTGGAAAATCTGATGCATATAAACAAGCGTTTAAAGCGACTTATGCAGCCGCATGGTCTTTAGAAGAGCAGAAGAAAACGCATTTTGAAAAAGGAAAAGAACAAGGTTTAGCGCAAGAGACGATGGACGATAGTCAAGTTGCTCCAGAGTTTAAGGTAAACTTTGCAGACGGGTTCAAAGTAGGGAATAAAGAAAGAGTAGAAAAAATTGAAAAAGAGCAAGCTGAATTAGGGGAAAAGACAGGGAAAGAATTAGCTGAAAAGAATCCTGGAAATAGAGAGAAAGAAGTATACGTGAAGGCATATGAAACAGCGTATGAAAAAGGCTATAAATCTACAAAAAAGGCAGTAGAAAAAGCTGGCTATAAGTATGCATTTGAAAACTATGATTTAAAAGTTCCTGCTAAGTATGAAAGAAATGAATTGTTAAAGAAATGGTTTACTGAAGGATTTAAATCGAATAAAAAAGCAGCGGAAATTCGAGAAGAAGGGTATAAAAAGGGAGACAGCTGGTTCTCATTCTTCTATAAGAGTTTCGTACCAAGTGAATATAAAGAACATAAAGAGCTGTACGAACAAGCAATCGAAAAAGGTAAAACAGCATAAAAAAAGATGAGGAGAAATTCCTCATCTTTTTTAATCCATCCATTTCACTAATTTCTTAGAAATTAATAATAAAACACAACCTAATACAATTGCCACAGCGCCAATAACTGTGAATACTTCAGCGTATCCAAGTGAAGTTGTGAAGCTAGCAAGTTGTCCGCCTAAAATGTTGGCGATACCTGAACTTGCTAGCCATACACCCATTAGTAAAGATGCTAATTTTACCGGAGCAAGCGCACTAACCATTGATAGTCCGACAGGTGATAAGAATAGCTCACCTAACGTATGGAAAAGATACGTAAAGACGATAAATAGTAAGTTTGCTTTTTCTGTAATGTTATGTTCATCACTACCTGTTTTTAATGTAGCGATAACGAGAATGATATAACCGATACCGAGCAAGATCATCCCAAGTCCCATTTTAGTTGGGATTTTTAAATCACCGCGCTTGCGAGTTGCAAGTTTTGCCCATAATGCAGAAATGACTGGAGCAAGCAAAATAATAAATAATGGATTGACCGATTGGAACCAAGATGTTGGAACTTCCCATCCGAACACAGAGCGGTCTACAAATTTGTTTGTATATAATGTTAATGAGCTACCAGCTTGTTCAAAGCCAGCCCAGAAGAAGACAACGAAGCATGTTAAAATGACGATAACTGCGGTACGTTGTTTTTCTTTTTTTGTTAATGGTGTATCTCCTACTGATGGTTGTCCAGCAGCTGTTTGTAAATCGCGAGTTGGTTTTTTACCGATATTACCAAGGAAGCGATTTGATAGTGTTGTAAATAAAATTTGTCCAATAATCATTCCGATTGAAGCGGCTAAGAAACCGTAACGGAATCCGTAATGTACAACGCCATCAACTGTTGTTTTGAATAAATTTTCTGATAAAAATCCGCAAACGAGTGGAGCTAAAAATGACCCGACGTTAATACCCATATAGAAAATGGTAAATGCACTATCACGTTTTGGATCGTTCTCTTCGTATAATTCCCCAACCAGTGTAGAGATGTTCGGTTTGAAGAATCCGTTACCGATAATAATAAGCGCTAATCCGAGGTATAGGCCTAATTGGTTTTGCAAGGCAAATAGTGTAAGGTTACCGATTGCCATTGTTATACCACCAATTGTGATCGCTTTTCGTCTACCTAGAAAACGATCTGTTAAGTATCCACCAATCATTGGTGTGAAATAACAGGCTCCAGTGTAAAATCCGTAAATAGAGAGTGCCCATGCGGGACTAAACCCAAGACCACCGCTTACTAAAGCTGTCGTTAAATATAATGTTAATAATCCTCGTAATCCATAGTAACTAAATCTTTCCCACATTTCTGTAAAGAAGAGTAAGTATAAACCTGGAGGATGTTTCTTTTTTCTTTGTTGTTCTCTTTCTAGTTGTATCGCTGATTCCATGTTATTTTCCTCCTGACACAAACAAAAACAAAGTTAATAATTTTGTACATTTAATATTTTACCTTATTAACTATTATAAGTCAATAAAGGTTGATTTTTCAGAAGAAATTGGAAAAAGGGAATAGCTATAGAAGGGGTGTTTCTTTTGTGATAGACTATGGACTATGTTTTCTTCGTAAGGAAGCGGGTTATTGTACTTTTTTTATATGTGGAATTGATTTCATAAGAGATGAAATTAAAGAAGGAGAAAGAAATGAAATTGTTACAGAAAAAAGAAATTTTACTTATTAGTCTTATGTTATTTTCGATGTTCTTTGGAGCAGGGAATCTTATATTCCCACCTTTTCTTGGATATGAAGCAGGAGAACATGTGTGGATTTCATTAGTAGGATTTATTATATCAGCAACAGGTCTTCCTATATTAGGTGTTATCTCTATTGCAAAAGCAGGAAGTTTTCAAACGTTAGCGGGTAGAGTTCATTCTTCATTTGCAATTATTTTTCCATGTATCGTGTATGTATTTATTGGACCTGGGCTTGGTATACCACGTGCGGGAAGTTTAGCCTTTGAAATGGGGCCAGGTCAGTTATTCCCTGAAGTAGGAAGCGGAGTATTATTGTTTTATACAGTTATTTTCTTTAGTATTGTTTACTGGTTAAGTTTATCACCATCTAAACTAATGGGGTTGTTTGGAAAAGTCTTGACGCCGTTATTATTATGTATGATTGCACTTATTTTTATAAAGAGTATGTTTACAACAGTAGGAGATATGAAAGAACCAATAGGGAACTATGGCCAAGCTCCTATGTTTCAAGGGTTTTTAGATGGATATTTAACAATGGATGCGTTAGCTGCTTTAATCTTTGGAATTGTGATTGCAAATGCATTACGTGCAAAGGGTATTGAAGATGATAAAGGTTTAGCGAAATATATGAGTATTGCTGGAATCGGGGCAGGACTATTATTATCGATTATTTATGTCATCCTTGGATATGTGGGGGCAATTAGTGGCTCATTAGGAACATTTGATAACGGTGCGAAAGTGTTAGCACAAGTTATGATTACATTATTTGGACAGGGCGGAGTCGTTTTATTAGGTCTTATTTTTACTATCGCGTGTTTATGTGTTTCAATTGGACTTGTTACGTCTTGTAGTCAATTTTTTGCGAGTGCATTTCCGAAAGTATCTTATAAAGTGTGGGCATTTATAGTAAGCGTTGTTAGTATGATCTTAGCTAATTTAGGATTAACGCAAATTTTAAAAGTATCAGTACCAATTCTTGGATTTATTTATCCAATTGCATTAACGCTTATTATTCTAGGGTTATTCCATAAGTATATTGGGAGGTATGCATACGTATATGCAGTAACTGTTTGGGTTGTAGCGATATTTAGTGCAATTGATATTTTAAATAAAAATGTAATGATGAATCAGTGGACGTCAGTATTAAAATACATTCCGTTTTATACAGAAGGTGTTGGGTGGATTGTTCCAGCTATTGTAGGCATGTGTCTTGGTTTCATCGTTAGTATTGCTTTAAATAAGAATAAATGAGTAAAAAGGTGTTTTCCTATTTTGGGAAGACACCTTTCTTTTTTTGGAAAAATACTATTGAAAATGAATAGACTAAGAGTATGATAAAGATAATTGGTAATATATAGGTTTAATGAGAGTTGCGAATAAGGGGGTAGCGTATGAAGAAGGATTTGGATAAGAAAATAGAAGCACTCGAAACGGCAATTGAAACAATTCAAGAAGCACTTGCTGAATTAAAAGTGAAGCAAAGGGAAATAGAAGTAGAGAACGCTCAGCAACATGTTAGTAAGGAAAAGAAGGAATATATTGAAACGGTAATGGAGGAAAAGCTAAAAGAAGAAATAGTTACGATAAAAGAGCCTGTGCAAGAACGTGAGGTAAAACAAGTAGATATATCTGCTTTTAAACCAGAGCCATTTAATATTATTAAGTTTTGTCAAACGTGGTTACCGCGTGTATTTGTCGGTATTATGTTGCTTGGAGTGATCTGGTTATTTAAAGCAGGAGTAGATGCTGGTTTATTAACACCAGCAATACGAATTGTGTTTGGTATCGCATTATCTATCGGTTTGTATTATATAGGAGATATTCAAATTAAAACAGAGCGGCAGGCGTTAGGATTAGTATTGGTTGGAGGAAGTATTTCGGGGATTGTTTTAACGACGTTTGCGGCACATTATTTGTATGCATTTATTCCGGCAAGTATCGCGTTTCTCTTTAATATTGCATGGGTTATTTTAGGGATTTATTTAGCGAAAAGATATAACTCGGAATACCTTACTATCTTCGTAGCGGTAGGAGCGTTCTTCGTGCCATTCTTGTTAAATAGTACGACTCCTAATCCTTATATTTTCTTTGGATACGAGACGATATTAACACTTAGTTTATTATGGTATGGATTGAAAAATCGTTATAAATACTTATATATGATTTCTTACGCTGTTGCGGCCATTGTTCTTTTTGTCTTCTTTGCTGTTATGTCAATATTAGTAGAGAACTTGCAAATACAGTTAACGATTGTATATGGTTTGATTCATTTACTATTATTTTGGCATATGTTTACGGAGAGAAGTTTTATACCAGAACCACGTTTGGCGATATTTAGTGCGAATGCAGTTTTCTTTATACTAGCTATTGCCAAAATACCTGATTTTACAACATGGGGATTGATTATTAGTGCAATTGTGCACGCTGCTATGTTTGTGCTTGAGTATAGGAAGAATAGACATTCTACATTTACAAATCTCTTATTTGGTTTCGCAATGGGAGCGTTTAGTTTAGCGATTTTATACGAGTATAGTTTAGTGAATGCAGCGATTGTACTATTATTACAAGGTTTCCTCGGCATGGTCACTTCTATTAAAGTAAAACAACAGATAAAATTGTATGTTAGTGCGACGGTTTACGCAATTGGAATGATACAGACGATTTTTAGCCCGTTTGATGAATTTATTTCGGCAGGTTTTGTTGCTCATCTTATTTTAATAGGAACGTTCTATTATTGCATGAGACAAGCGAAAGAAGTGTTAGCGAGTATTGGTAAGTATGTGTACTCTATAGCGCTCTACTGGTTAATGGTCATTGTATTTATTACAATCACTAGAATTGGTGAAGTTCTTTCTACAGATGGAAGTATAATTAGCGTATCTGTATCGTTATTATGGATGATATATGCGTTATTTGCAGTTTGGTTTGGCCGTTATAGACAGATGAATGAAATATTATATGCTGGATTAATCGTATTAGTAGTAACGGTAGGGAAGTTATTCCTACTTGACTTACCAGAGGTATCGATGATGATTAGGGCAGTGTTATTCCTAATCGTCGGTAGTATAGGTATCGTTATTTCAAGAATGTTTTTCTCGAAGGAAGAGAAGTGAGAAGAAGGCAATCCATGTATGGATTGCCTTTTTCATTATTTCTTATTAATCGTTACAGTTTCATTATATTTCGTTGTTGTATTTTGGCGTAGACGAAGAGTTGCTTGTCCAGTTGTATTTGAATCAATCTGTACATTTACAACTTTCTCAGCAGAGCCTAAGCTGTTTGTTGTGAAAGAGAAGGCACTACTATATCCCAAAGCAGATGGCCAAGTGCCGTTTGTATTTTGAATTTTTGCTACTTGTGTTCCACCAGTAGTGAATATACCTAAAGAATAGTTGTTATAAGTTGTATTAGGTAGTAAGTTGTTTACTTGAATCTTCATTTGGAAAATTTCATTGTTTGGTAGAATGCTAGGGTGTGTAACGACGTAGTCGCTTGTTGTGACCGCACCGTTATAACCGTATGAACCTGGTTTAAAAGTATTTGTATTAAACCATTGATAACCTGCATTTGGTGCACTCCAAGGTTCAGGTTGTGGTTCTGTTGATAAGCTTGGCTGTTCAAATGTTTGTAGAGCTGTAGGTGAATCAAGCTGTAAACCATTTACTTGATCTAAACTTGTAAATGTCTCTTTATTCGATAACCAATTTACGATGTTTTCTAATAAAATCGCATCGTTTTCTTCTTTATAACCATCGTAAGTTTTCTTTGTTTGGCCAGAATCTTCACGAACGTACTTTGGCGTAGCATCTTCAACAGGAGAAGAGTCACCAATAAAGGCAGCTTTTCCAAGTCCTACTTTTGCAATTGCAGCATATGGGCCTTCTGCAATACCACCGCCATTATAAACGCCACTATCAACAGCGTTATTCCATTTTGATGGATTTTCTGGAAGGTAAACAAGTCCTTTTGCTAGTTTTGGGTTTGTAATTGCTAGAGTAGAACCAGCATGCATTGCTACAGAAGAAACACCTTTTGTAATTCCGAAAGATTGTTCAGGCGATACAATTGTTTTCGCTGAAACATCACCAAGTGCATTGTAGCGGAAGCGAATACCGAAGTTGTCAGATAGCCAATCAGAGCTTTCTACTCCTTGCATAGCTTGTGAATTTGCTTCTTCATTAGACATTCCTTTTGCTGGATTATCCCAAGCACCGCGTCTATATCCATTAAATACTTCAGAAGAGTCCCAGCGATTTTTATTACGATCTGCATTGTAATGATCGGCAATAAAGAAGATACTACCGCCATTTTTTACATATTGTAACATAGCGTCCTGCTCAGATTTTTTGTAAGGAATATTAGCTTCTGGAACGATAAATACATTGTAACCTTTTAAGTCTTCGTACGTAATAGGTGTTGATTTACGAAGTTCTTTTACGTGATAACCGTTTTTTGCAATGCCGTTTCCGAAGTCAGAAAAGCCGCCGTCAATAACCCAGTCAGCTGTCCCAGCAGTTTGACCGTGTGTATTATCGAATAATACTTTCTTCCCATTGTTTTGATTTACAACTTTTGCAGCAATTTCAGGAGCTGGGTCTACAGAGCTTTCGGCATAAGTAGACGGTATGAACGAGGTCCCTATACTTAGTGTAATTGCTGTTGCTAAAGAAAATGTAATCCATTTTTTATTCTTCATAGAAGAATCCCCCTAATAATAAATATATGTGCTTTAATAATGTAATTTATTTTTCTGTAAAAATAAAGACGGAAAACATAAAAAATATTAAAAGATTGTAAAAATACCGTGAATTTTGTTGAGAAATATTTATATAGATATAAAAAAACCTTCCAAGTAATAAGGAAGGGGTTTTTTGCTTAACTAATTTTTGAGTTAGGTGTTTCATCAATCTTATGAAACCCTTTCATGTAATATACGATTGTTAAGCCGATAAGCCAAATTGGGCCGACAATCAATGCAATTCGTGTATCTTCTGAATACGCCATTATACCTAGTACTAATACAAGGAAAACGAGTGAGAAGTATGAGCTTAATGGGTATAAAGGCATTTTATACGATAACTTTTGTTTATTTTGAGTAGGTAAGCTTTTACGGAATTTAATTTGAGCAACTAATATAATTCCCCAAGTCCAAATTGCGCCGAAAGTTGAAATGCTAGTAAGCCATGTAAATACCTTTGCAGGTACGAGATAGTTTAATATAACGCCAATGAGTAAAACGATAGCAGTTGCTACAATTCCTTGGCTTGGAATGCCATTTTTATTTAAACGACCAAATCTTTCAGGAGCTTTTTTCTGCTGAGCTAATGTAAATAGCATACGGCCTGTACTAAATAAACCACCATTACAAGAAGAAAGAGCTGCTGTTAATACGACAAAGTTAATAATACCTGCTGCTTTTGCGATACCAATTTGCTGGAATGTTAATACGAATGGGCTTCCTTTCTCACCAAGTTCGTTCCATGGATAAATTGCCATCATAACGAATAGAGCTCCTACGTAGAACAGTAATATTCTCCAAAACACGTTATCAATTGCTTTTGCGAGTGTTTTCTTCGGATTTTGAGCTTCACCAGCTGTAACACCGATTAATTCAACGCCTAAATAAGCGAATAGTACCATCTGCATGGAGAGTAGTAACCCCGAAAAACCATTTGGGAACCAGCCACCATGTGACCAAAGGTTTGAAATACCAGTAGCGATACCACCGTTTCCGAATCCGAATAAAATAATACCAGCGCCGACAACTATCATACAGATAATTGTGACAATTTTAATTAGAGCAAACCAAAACTCAAGTTCTCCAAATACTTTTACTGATAAGAAGTTAAAAGCGCTCATTAACAATAGAGCAAGTAACGCCCAAGTCCAGCGCGGGATATCTGGAAACCAGTACTGCATGTAAATGCCAGCTGCTGTAATTTCAGCCATACAAGTAACAACCCATAAGAACCAGTAATTCCAGCCAGTAATATAACCAGCGAGTGGGCCGATATAATCATATGCATATTTACTAAAAGAACCGGCAACAGGTTGTTCAATTGCCATTTCCCCGAGAGCTCGCATGATGAAAAAAATAACGAGTCCGGCAATCATATAGCCTAGTAAAATAGAAGGACCGGCTAGTTTAATAGCGGAAGCAGATCCTAAAAATAGCCCAACGCCAATAGCTGAGCCAAGTGACATTAAAGTAATATGTCGTTCTTTTAAACCACGATTTAAAGTTCCAGATTTGTTTGTGTGCTGCATAAGAAGAATCCCCCTTGTAGAGTGAACAATATTTGAATGCGTTTACTAAGTATTTAACTATTTCAAATTATAAAACATTTCTATCTGTTATGCTACAAAAATAATCATAATGAACTGTACTACATCTGTACTTGTCAGACTTAAACTTAAAATTCGAACTATTAGGGAATATATTGACTCTTCTTTTTATTGATTGTTAAGATTAAGTATTATATTTTCTCACATACTAGTAAGAAAAGAATGTGTGATAATAATTCAGGTGTAGGAAGGGTACATAAGCATGTTTCAATTACAAAAATATAACACTTCTGTGAAGCAAGAGTTTTTAGCTGGCATCACAACTTTTTTTACATTTGCGTATATTCTTGTCATCAATCCAAAAATATTATCTGATGCAGGTGTACCATTTGACCAAGCGTTTACAGCAACAATTATTGCAACCGTTGTTGGAACAGTAGGTATGGCGATTTTCGCGAATTACCCGATTGTTATTGCTCCAGCTATGGGAATGAATGCATATTTTGCTTATTCTGTTGTACAGAAGGCAGAAGGGATTACATATGTAGTTGCCTTTTCAGCTGTATTTGTAACGGGGATTATTTTTCTTTTATTATCTTTTACTTCGTTTAGGCAAAAGTTAATTTTAGCAATTCCTGATAGTTTAAAGCATGCAATTGCAGGTGGAATTGGACTATTTATTGCTTTTATTGGATTGCGCCTTTCTGGAATTATCGTGGATCATCCTTCTAATTTAGTTACGATTGGTGATTTTCATTCTCCAGCTGTTATTTTAACTTTAATTGGTTTAATATTAGCGGCGGTATTAATGGCATTACGTGTGAGTGGTGCATTATTTATTAGTATGATTGTGACAGGAGTTATCGCCTTCTTTACAGGGCAATTGAAGTTTGCTGATAAAATTGTGGCGATGCCTCATTTGCCAGAGGGTATTATCGTTTCAAACCCAATCAATGCATTTTCAGATGTAATTGAATACGGATTATATGGTGTTGTATTTTCATTTTTACTTGTACTTTTATTCGATACAACAGGTGCATTACTTGGTTTAATTAAACAAGCAGGTTTAATTACAGACAATACAGAGAAGCGTTTTGGTAAAGCGTTTATTGCAGATGCAATTGGCGGGACTACAGGTTCTATCTTTGGAACAAGCCCAACAGCAGCGACGATTGAATCGTCAGCAGGTATTGCTGCAGGTGGGAAAACTGGATTAACAGGGATTGTAGTTGTTGGTCTAACAATTATAACGGCATTTTTCAGTCCTGTTATTGCTTCTTTATCAAGTGTAGCCGCTATTACAGCTCCTTCATTAATTATAGTAGGTAGTTTAATGGCACAAAGCATTCGAGATATTAATTGGAATGAATTTGAAGGTGCGTTACCAGCATTTTTGATTTTTATAGGTATTCCGTTAACGTCTAGTATTGCAAATGGAATTGCAATTGGATTTTTAGTATATCCAGTTTTGAAAATTGTGAAGGGTAAAGGAAAGGAAGTACATCCATTACTATACTTATTTACAATTTTATTTGGATGTCATTTATTCTTATAATATAGATATAGGAGAGTGAGCTTCTTATGAGAGGCTCCTTTTTTGTGTATAATAAAGTGAAACTATAGGCAGTAGTGGGGATTTATCCCCACTGTGTATTAGCCCGCATCAATCGGGATAATGTGGAAATTAAATTAATTTCGTAAAATATAAATTACCTAATGGAATGTATATGTTACAATAAAGGTGGAGGAGGAACATGAATGGCTGTAAGTAAAATAAAAGTCGCGCGTGTTCAGTTAGATTTAACACAGCAAAAATTAGCAGAAAAAGTAGGCGTTACAAGGCAAACGATTAGTTTAATTGAGAAGGGGAAATACAACCCATCTTTAGATTTATGTTTGAAAATTTGTTATGCGGTAGATAAAACATTGAATGATTTGTTTTGGGAGGAAAAGGAGTGATAGGGTGAAAATCGTGAAAGATGAACGTTTAATGATTGAGGGGTTAAAACACATTAGGTTAGTTTTCATTTTACAAAATATCATCATACTAGGCATTGTTTTTTACCGTTATGTTTTGCAAGGAGCAGGATATGAAAGTGTTTCGGATCTATTAATGGTATTTATGGGCGGGATCGTAGCTATTAACTTCTTAAATTTAAAACATTCTGTAGAGGCATATGAGCATACAGGTGGGGTATCACGTAGCTATTTCATGAAACTATTATTCATTCCGGTAGGTATTGTTATTGGACTGTTAGCTATTTGTATTATTGTAACACCGGATATTTCGATAAAAGCAATCAGTATAACAGCACTTATTATGTTTGCTTGTTTTTTAGTTCCTAGTTTATTTATCTACATATATATGAAAAAGATAAAAAGTGAAGATTGAAATATAAGAAAGGCTTTCCCGTATTGAGGAAAGCCTTTCTTATATCTTTTTATACAGTACTTTATGAAGGCCAATCGGTTCAATTTCAAAGATTTCACCATGCTCCTGAAAGTCTAATCGCTTGTAATAGTCAGTTACAGTAATACGGCCATTACACCATAGGATGTTTGCTTTCCGTTCTTTTAAAATTTGTTCTGCCTTCTGAATTAAGGAGCTTCCAGCTCTTTTGTTCCGAAAGTTAGGTAATGTTGCCATTCCTCGTAGTCTATAATGGATACCTTTTTGCAAATCAGGATATATTTCTTTTGAGAAGGAAGCGATGCTAATCAACTCATCGTTTATAAAGGCACCTAAGTGGAATGTGTCTTTTTCGTAATCAGAAGAGTATTTACAGTCTGCTAGGGACTGATTGGGACGCAACACCGCTTGGCGTAATAAGTGTGTCTCGGATGCATCAATATACTGCACAGTAATCATGTTATCATCCTTTCTTATAAACCTTTTTCTATAAGTTGTATAAAGAAGTATGCAGGTGCAGCGAGAAGGCCGAGTATACTAGCGGTTCCGAGAAGGAGTGAAAGAAAAAGGAATGAGTATTTAACTCCATTTGATTTTTTCCAACCATAGCTGCAAATTTCAATGCTAACACCGATGAGAATAATGGCGACGAGTACTTCCGCTAATAATAAGAGAGCTAAAGTTACAATAGACATAATGTAATCCATCCTCATAATATGTGATAGTAACATTTTACCATATGAAATTAAAAAAATGCCCCTCAATTATGTGAGGGGCATTTTTTTACTCTAATATGTTTTTTAGTGTATCGATATGCTCTTTTGAACCTGTTACAAGTAATGTATCGCCGTGTTGTAGTCTTGTATCACCATGTGGTATTAATGCTTTATTACCGCGGTAGATTTGAATGACAAGTACATCACCTAAAAACGGAAGGCGGCGAAGCGCAATGCCGTTATATTTATTGCTGAGTAGTTCAACTTCGCGTACTGTTTCGTTTGCTGTTGTAATTAAGCGAACGAGACTAGGTTTATCAATAAGTGCACGTAATAAAATACGTGTAGAGTTAATTGTTGAGAATACAGCGATATGTTCTTGCGTTGCTTTTTCTTGTAGAAGTGGATCTTCTACACTTGCAATAACATGTTCAACACCTAGCTCTTTTGCATGTTCTGCTAATAATAAGTTTTGTTCATCATCGCTTGTTGCAACAACGACGCGATCTGCATCAAATGCTGTTTGTTCAGTTAATGATGCGATTGTGAGGTCATCTAATTTCACGATAGGGAAGTCATGCGATTTCGCTTCCTCATCATTTATTTTGTTTTGACGCATCATATATAGCGTTACGTCATAATCTTCTCGTTTTAAATCTAGTGATAACGGAAGGGTAATTCTGCTCGCGCCAATAATAGCTACTTTTGGTTTTGGTGTTTCTACTTTTGGGAACATTTTTTTAAACAATATAGGTGCAAAAATACAAGTAATAACTGCGCTTAAAATAAGAGAGGCAGATAAACTTGGACTGATGATCCCTAGTTTTTCACCAATTTGTGCAGCCGCGATAACTAAAGAAAGTGTCGATGTTAATAAGATTGCACTTCCAAGTACGATATTACGTGGATACCATTTTCGTAAGACGAGTGATGGTAAGAGTTTTGAAATAAAGAGTCCTACAATTAAGATTGGGATCATTAGCATGCTAGAAGGCTCTTTAAAAATAGACCATACCTCTAGATTTACACCAACCATTACGAAGAAAATAGGGATGAAGAAACCATAGCCGATGGAATCAAGTTTTTCCACCATATCTTCATTAGGTGATAATAACGATACAAGTACACCTGCTAAGAAGGCACCTAAAATATTTTCTGCTCCAACAGATTCCGATAACCCAACTAAGATTAAAATGAGTGCAAAAACAGCCCGTGTATCAATTTGTACACTACCAGCTTTTAAACTATCTAAGTATGGAATGTTTTTAAAGCGTTTTGCAATAAAGTAAATGACAATACCGGCACCGAATAGAAGAAGTAAGAGCCACATACTTTGGCCGCTTTCGGAATTTAATCCGACGAAAACAGCGAGTAAAATCATTGTAACTAAGTCTGCAATAACAGCAACTAATAAAATGATTTGTCCGATTGCAGTTTTTCCTAGGTTGTTCTCTTTTAGTGTTGGTACAACAACACCTAAAGAAATAGTTGAAATAATTAAAGTCATGAACATTGCATTATCTACAAATCCTAGCCATACGAATAGTAATGATAGGGCATAAGATAAGATGAAAATAAATAAGAAGATAATGCTTGCTGCTTGAAATGTATTTGGTTCGTTTGTCGTATTTTTTTTCCCTTTTTGTTTAAAGATAGAAAAATCAATTTCTAAACCGCTTAAGAACATGAGGAAGATAAATCCTAATGTTGATAAAACTTGAAGCCACATATCTGGCTCAATAATATTAAACCCACTTTTACCTACAAAGATTCCTGCAATAATTTCTGCAACGACAACAGGAAGTGCTTTTAATTTAAAGCGTTGTAACAAAAGGGGAACGAAAAACGCGATTGCAACGACAACCATAAGTGATAGAACAGAAGTATGATGTTCCATTGCGTTCTCTCCCTTCAAATAAATATAGTACCTATTTAGCCATATAATAGGTAGAAAAGCAACGCATATGGATTCGATTTCATAAAGAAAGACTTTTCTTAACGTTTGTTATAATAAGTATATTCTTCATGATTCTGCTGTTAATTCCGTAATGTGGATGTAATAGGGGAGGGAATAAAAAAAGACTGCTGAGATTCCTCAGCAGTCTTTTTCATGTACATTACATTGAGAAGAAGATCCATACAGTTAAACCAACTGTTGCAGTTGCAACGAAGAAACTGTATATCATTGTAAGAATTTGAACTCTTCCTTCTCCTTCTTTTAAATGCATGAACATAATTAATTGTAACAATGCTTGCGCAACAGCCATTATGATAATAGTTGTTAAGACTGTTGAAAGTGGCAATGTTGTGTAAAGTGCCACGTATAACGCTAGAAACGTTAATGCAAGCGATAAAATAAATCCGAAAACGTGTGACCAAGGGAATCCGCTATGCGCATGCCCGTTTGCTTGATTGTTGTTTTGAGCCATTTACGCCACCATCCCGTTCAAGTAAACTAGTGTGTAAATAAAGACCCAAACTAGATCAAGGAAATGCCAGTATAAGCTGATAATGAATACTTTACGAGCTGTAACTGGTGTTAAACCTCGTTTTAAAATTTGGATAATAACACAAGTTGCCCAAATGATACCGCCTGTTACGTGGGCTCCGTGCGTTCCAAGAAGAACGAAGAATGCAGATAGGAAAGCACTTGTTTGAATTGTTGCGCCTTCACCGATGTACATAATGAACTCTTCGATTTCAAAGAATAGGAAACCTGCACCTAAAAGTAATGTAAGGATGAACCATCCAAGCATTGCTTTTTGGTTGTGCTTACGCATTTCGTGAATTACGATACCACATGTGAAACTACTTGTTAAAAGTAGTAATGTTTGAATTAAAAGCGTTTTAAGTTCAAACAGTTGCGCTGGAGTTGGGCCATCTGCCGTACGACCAGCAAGGACTAGATAAGAGGCGAAAAGTGTTGCGAACAGCATAATTTCAGCCCCAAGAAAAATCCAGAATCCTAGGATATTCAATCTGCTTTGTTCGGATTGATATTCCAAAGGTAAGCTTTTATCTAAAGCCGCCATGTCATTTCACCTCTCATGCTATATGTTCTGTTTCTTTAATTTCATCAACGCTTACGTAGTAGCCATCATCATAATCGAATGAACGATAGATTAAGCAAGCTAAAATACCAACGCCGCCGATTGCTGCAAGCCAGAACCAGCTAAATACTAATGCGAAACCTGCAAGACCGAAGAATAAAGACGCAATAATAGGCACACCAGAGTTACTTGGCATGTGAATTGGTTTGATATCTTCTGCTGCTGGTGTAACTGTTTCTCCGCGTTTTTTCATGTACCAGAAAGCATCAGCTTCTTTGATTTCAGGAAGTTTCGCGAAGTTGTAATGTTGTACAGGAGATTGAGTTGCCCATTCAAGTGTACGGCCATCCCATGGATCTCCAGTTGTGTCACGTTCACCGTGACGTGCACTCCAAATTACGTTGTAGCAAAGAAGTAGGAAGCCAATACCCATCATTACCGCACCAACAGATGCGATTTGGTTTAGCCATCCCCATCCAAGACTTTCAGAGTAAGTGTACATACGACGAGTCATACCGTCTAAACCTAAGAAGTACATTGGGAAGAAACAGATGTTGAATCCGCTCATAAAGATCCAGAATGTCCATTTACCTAGGCGTTCATTTAACATATGACCAGTCATTTTTGGATACCAGAATGTGAATCCAGCAAGCATAGCGAATACTGTACCTGCGATTAATACGTAGTGGAAGTGAGCGATTAGGAAGTAGCTGTTATGGTATTGATAATCAGCTGCTGCCATTCCAAGCATAACCCCTGTAACCCCACCGACTACGAAGTTTGGAATAAATGCCAATGACCAAAGCATTGGAACTGTAAAACGGATACGTCCTTTATACAGTGTAAACAACCAGTTAAAGATCTTAACACCGGTTGGAATCGAAATCGCCATTGTCGAAATCGAGAAGAATGAGTTAACCGCTGGACCTGCACCCATCGTGAAGAAGTGGTGAAGCCATACGACGAAACTTAGTAAAGAAATTGCAACCATTGAGTATACCATCGCACTGTAACCGAATAGACGCTTACGTGAGAATGTACTAATGATTTCAGAGAAAATACCGAATGCCGGTAAAATAACGATATATACTTCAGGGTGACCCCATACCCAGAACAGGTTGGCCCATAACATCGGCATACCGCCGCTCGCCATCGTAAAGAAGTGAGCATCGAATAGACGGTCAAATGTCATTAATGCAAGAGCAACTGTTAATACTGGGAAAGCGAAAATAATGATAATTGTTGTAATTAAGATTGACCAAGTAAACATTGGCATTCTCATTAAAGTCATACCAGGTGTACGCATTTTTAAGATAGTAACAAGGAAGTTAATACCGGTCATTAGCGTACCGAGACCTGAAATCTGTAATGCAATTGCGTAGTAGTTATTTCCTACGCCTGAAGTAAACTCTGTACCTGCCATTGGGAAGTAAGAAGTCCACCCAGCGTCTGGAGAACCACCGATTACGAAAGCGATGTTGAATAACATTGCTCCGACAAAGAATAACCAGAAACTTAAAGCATTTAAGAACGGATATGCAACATCACGAGCACCAATTTGTAATGGTACTACAAGGTTCATTAATCCCATAACGAATGGCATTGCCATGAAAAGAATCATTACTGTACCATGCGTTGTAAAGATTCCGTTATAGTGTTCAGCGTTTAAATAAGTTGTTTCTGGGAATGTTAACTGTGCACGGATCATTAAACCATCCATACCACCACGGAATAACATGATAACCGCAGAAATAATATACATGGCTCCGATTTTTTTATGGTCAACAGTTGTTAACCATTCGTCCCAAAGCCATTTCCATTTTTTATACTTTGTTAGTACGAAAATGATTGCTAATGTCACAAGAACGATAGAAGCGTCTGCACCGTAAATAATCGGGTCACCTGTGACAAAGAATTCATCAAGCTTCACTGTGTTCACTCCAATCTGTTGGAATAATAGCTATTATTTTTTGTTTTTGTAGTAGTTGTAATCACAATATTCAAGTGATTTTGGATCTACATAACTTAAGTGGTGACTAGAGAATGTCATACGACCAACTACACCAGGTTTAACAATTTCGTTGTACTTAGCTTCTGTTAGTTTAGGAGCAGTTTCTTGTACTTCTTTAACCCACTTGTCATATTTCTCTTTAGTTTTCGCTTCAACTTCGAACTCCATGTGTGTGAATCCTTCACCAGAGAAGTTCGCACTACGGCCTAGGTAAGAACCTGGCTTATCAGCTTGTAAATAAAGATCCATAATCATGCCATCCATTGTGTACTTCATACCACCAAGTTCTGGTACCCAGAAAGCATTCATTGGGCCGACAGAAGTCAGTTTGAATTGAATTGGTACACCAGCTGGGATGTTTAAATAGTTAACGGTTTCAATTTTTTCCTCTGGGTAACTGAATAACCATTTCCAGTTTGCAGATGTAACATAAATTTCAACTGGTTTAATATGTTTGGACTCTTTCGGAACCTCTTCCGAAGCATAAGTTGCTTTTACTGTTGGAATCGATAATGCGATAACGATAATAACAGGAACAAGCGTCCAAATAATTTCTAGTAATGTGTTACCGTGTTGTTCAGGTGGCTCATAGTCCATATTCTCTGGTTTTTCACGATAACGAATCAAGATGACTGTAAACAGAATGAATACAATTGCGATAATTAATGACATAAGCAAGAATGACCAAACAATTAAATCATACTGTGCTTTTGCAACAGGTCCTTGCGGATTTAATACTGCGAGTTTTTTATCACAGCCACCGAGGAACAGAAGTAATGATAACGGAAGAAGCGAAGCCAACTTCCAAAACGCTTTCTTTAGTTGCACGATTGAAAATCTCCTTTCTCCTTGGATTGAAACTATGCCAATAAAACAATATAAACCTATTAATTTATAGAAGGCAATAGTTTTTGATATATTGTTAAAAAATAGACACAAATGCACACTTTTTAAGGTGAATATCATTTGTAACTTGATTACATTGTAAACTATTTTCCAGAGAAAAACGTGATTGTGAAAATTTTAAGATAAATAAAGTTATACCAGGATATCCAAGAAATAGAAAAAAGCTATCTTATCATAAGAAAGATAGCTGAATATTTTGTATATTTAGTTTATTTCTCGTGTGATAGTTCGTGGCTGTTCAAGTGTGACAACTTTTTTATATTTAACTTGGTATAAAATGTAACAAATAATCATAAATGGAATGCCACAATAAAGAGCAATTCTTTGATCTGGAATGAAAGCCAAACTAACAAATGTAATGAAATTGAGCGAGAACGCTACGATTGGAACTAGCGGATAGAGCGGTGTACGATATTTTAAATCATTTATGTCGCCACCATTTTTCACGAAATTTCTACGGAAGAAAAACTGTGAAGCGGCGATTGACATCCACACGACAACAGCAGCCATTGCTGCAATAGAGGTTAAAACTAGAAAGACAGTATCTGCCGCAAATACACTTGTTAATAAAGAAAGGCTAGCGAAAATTAGGCTGAAAATTAGTGCATTTAGCGGTACACCTTTTTTAGTTAATTTCGTAAATGCTGGACTTGCCATTCCTTGTTTTGCCATCGCCCAAAGCATACGAGAATTTGCGTATAGACCAGAGTTAGCAACGGATAATACAGCTGTAATAATAACGAAGTTCATAATGTCTGCTGCATATGGGACACCGGCTACATCAAAAACAAGTACAAAGGGACTTTCGACTAGATTAGCCTCTTGCCATGGGAGTAAACCTACAACAACTGATATCGCTAAGACGAAGAAGAAGAGAGTTCGCCAAATTGTGTTTTTGATTGCTTTTGGAATTGTTTTTTCAGGGTTTTCACTTTCTCCTGAAGCGATTCCGATTAATTCTGTTCCTTGGAAGGAGTAATTTACTGTAATCATCGTAAGAAGAACAGCTAATGCGCCGTTTGGAAATAGCCCGCCATTTTCAGTGAAATTATGAAGCATTGGAGCTGGCTTTCCATTAAAGTCTAGTAGACCGAACATAACAGCGCCACCAAGTACGATAAAAATAACAATTGTCGCGACTTTTACACTTGCGAACCAAAACTCTGCTTCTGCATATGCTTTTGCTGATAAAGCGTTTAGGAGGAAGAGTGCTGCTGCAAATGTAACGCACCAAATCCATGAAGAAACGTCTGGAAACCAGCGTTTCATTAAAATACTTACAGTTGTTAACTCTACTCCCACCGTAACAGCCCAATTTAGCCAATACATCCAACCGACAACAAATCCAAAACCAGGTGAAATAAATTTGCTTGCATAGCTTTGGAATGAACCTGCTTCTGGCATAGCAACGGATAATTCACCAAGACATAACATCGTTAAATACATAACAAATCCACCGACTAAAAATGCAAGAATAGCACCACCAGGTCCGGCATTATGGACGATTTGACCAGATCCCATAAATAGACCGGTTCCGATAACGCCGCCGAGTGCAATCATAAATAGGTGTCTACTTTTCATTGTTCGTTTTAAATCTGTTTGTTCAATTTGTTGATTCATATGCCCCTCACCCCGTATTTTCTTGAATGTGTGAACTTCGTTTTATTCTGAGTTTTTAATCATTAGTGGGGGATGCAAAACACACTCGGTTTATTTGCTATGAAATGAATGGAGTATGTAAAAAAACGAACTATGACTAAATACTCTAAGAATGTTTGTTAACATGGTGATATCTTCACTATGTTAACAATTTTGATTTTAGCAAAATATTCTAGAAATGTATATTTATTTTTCTTTTTATTAAAAATAATTAGAATTTTTATAATTAATTCTATGAGCGATAATTCACATGATCTTTCTAGCAAACTAGTAAGAAGAAGGGTACAATGATAAGAGTTGTGTCTGTAAAATAATAATTAATGGAGTTTTGTTTATAATGAAAAAGTTAAAATATCTTTTTGTTTTTGGGATTATACTTGCTGCTGCATTTTTTATAGGAAAAGATAAAATCATGCAAAAGGCGCAAGTTCTACGCTTAGAGTTTCTATCTGAAATGAAAGAAGCAGCTATGATTGAAGATGTTCCGTTTATTAAACAATTACCAGAATTACCTCGAGGATGTGAAGTGACAAGTTTAGCTATGTTGCTGCAATATAAAGGTGTACAAGTAGATAAGATGCAACTTGCTAGCGAAATTCATCGCGTTCCATTTGAACAAAATGGCGTACGGGGAAATCCTTACGAAGGGTTTGTTGGAAATATTTACACAAAGGCAGAGCCTGGATATGGTGTATATAATCAACCGATTTTTAATTTAGCAGAAAAATATGTTCCTGAAAAAGTAATTAATTTAACAGGTAGAGACATGCAAGATATATATAAAGTAATTAGTTCTGGTTCACCGGTATGGGTCATTATCAATACGACGTTTAAGCCGCTAGCTGAAAGTAGTTTTGAAACATGGAATACGAGTTCGGGCGAAGTGAAAATTACATATTATGAGCATAGTGCAGTAGTAATTGGATATGATCAAAACTTTGTATATGTAAATGATCCTCTTAAAAATAATCCGCGTTTGGCTGTTCCACGAGCAGAATTTGAGAAAGCTTGGGAGCAAATGGGAAAACAAGCAATTACTATTTTATGATAATGAAAAAGTCATCTTTTGGATGGCTTTTTCTTTTTAGTTTATCATCACTGAAAATTCAGAAGATTCTTTTAAAAGTTAACAATTCACGTTATAATAACATTTAACTTGGTGAAGAAGGAGTGAAGGGGTATGGATGTTGCAAAGGAACTTGTTTTGTCAAAAAATCAGTTAGTTGAGTGGAGAAGGCATTTTCATAAGTATCCAGAGTTATCTTTTCAAGAAGAAAAAACATCGCAGTTTGTGTTCGACATACTTCGAAAATCCCCGTATTTAGAAGTGTCACGGCCGACTAAATATAGTGTGATGGCAAAATTAGTAGGTAAACAGCCGGGCAAAACAGTTGCGGTTCGAGCCGATATGGATGCTCTTCCTATTCATGAAGAAAATGAGTTTGATTTTATTTCTACATATAAAGGTGTGATGCATGCATGCGGTCATGATGGACATATAGCGATATTACTTGGAGTCGTACATAAGTTAGTGGAAGAAAGAGAGAAGATTAAAGGGGAGATTCGTTTTCTATTCCAACATGCTGAAGAAAATTTTCCTGGTGGTGCAGAGGAGATGGTTGCTGCAGGTGTAATGGAAGGTGTGGATTATATTATTGGTGCTCACCTTTGGGCGTCGTTAGAGGTTGGGAAAATAGGTGTTATTTATGGTCCTGCAATGGCTGCACCGGATGTTTTTAAAATTAAGATAGAGGGAAAAGGTGGACATGCTGGAATCCCTCATGAAACGGTGGATAGTATCGCAATCGGAACACAAGTCGTTTCGCAACTTCAGCAAATTGTATCTCGCCTCACGAATCCATTAGATTCGCTCGTAATATCTGTTACGCAATTTCATGCGGGGACAACTCATAATGTAATACCAGAGCAAGCCGAGATTGAAGGGACAGTGAGAAGTTTAAGACATGAATTACGAGGTGAAACAGAGAAGAAGATTGAGCGGATTGTGAAGTATATTACGGAATCTTACGGAGCGAAATATACATTTTCATATGAATATGGATATCGACCAGTTGTAAATGACTATGAAGCTACAGAGCTTATTGAACAAACGGCATTACAACTTTATGGAAGGGATAGAGTTGTTCGTTTACAGCCAACGATGGCTGGAGAAGATTTTTCAGCGTTTTTACAAAAGGCACCGGGGACATTCTTTTTTATCGGAGCAGGAAATAAAGAGAAAGGTATTATATATCCTCACCATCACCCTCGTTTTACGATTGACGAAGATGCATTACCGATTGGAGTGGAAGTCTTTGTATCAGCCATTATGAACTTTATAAGTAAAGGAGAATGAGATGAAGAAAATACACATCCTAGCGCTTATTCCAGTTCTTTGTTTAGTAGTTGGGCCAATATTTGCGAATTCAGTTACTCCTTACGTATTAGGGATGCCCTTTTTATTATTTTGGGTATTATTATCAGTGTTTATTACATCTCTTTGTATGGGGCTTGTGTACGTGTTTGATCCTGCTAATAAGGAGGATGTAAAATGACTGCATTACTTATCATTATTTTATTTTTGTTTCTCGCACTATTTTTAGGGATTCGGGCACAACATGGAAAAGATATGAATTTAGAGCAATGGTCAGTTGGAGGAAGAGGGTTTGGCACTATTTTTGTTTTTCTCCTTATGGCAGGTGAAATTTATACGACGTTTACATTTTTAGGAGGAAGCGGCTGGGCATATAGTAAAGGCGCACCTACCTTTTATATTTTAGGCTATGGTGCTTTAGCTTATCTTTTATCGTATTTTTTATTGCCACCGATTTGGAAGTATGCAAAAGAGCATAACCTTGTTTCGCAGTCGGATTTTTTTGCGAAGAAATACAGAAGTAAGGCGCTTGGACTTATTGTTTCAATTGTTGGTGTTGTTTCCATCATCCCATATCTTGTTTTACAGTTAAAGGGACTGGGAATTATCGTTTCAGAAGCGTCTTACGGAAGGGTATCACCTGTTGTTGCGGTTTGGATTGGTGCTATTGTTATAACTATATATGTAATGGTTTCAGGTATACACGGTTCAGCTTGGACGGCTGCTTTGAAGGATATTATGATACTGTTTATCGTTATGTTTTTAGGTATATATTTACCGTATCATTATTATGGAGGATTTCAGCCGATGTTTGAAGCTGTAGAAGCAGCGAAACCAGGATTTTTATCTTTACCTGAAGAAGGAATGAGTATTTCTTGGTTTGTTTCTACTATTATATTAACGGCCCTCGGTTTCTATATGTGGCCTCATACATTTGCTTCTGCTTTTTCTGCAAAAAATGAAAAAGTATTTCGTAAAAATGCAGCAATTATGCCATTGTATTCTTTAGTGTTACTTTTCGTATTTTTCGCAGGGTTTGCTGCTATATTGCAAGTTCCTGGGTTAAAGGGAGCGGATGTAGATCTTTCGTTAGTCCGTCTTGCTTTACAAACTTTTGATCCTTGGTTTATTGGGATTATTGGTAGTGCGGGAGTATTAACGGCATTGGTTCCAGGCTCTATGCTTGTTATGGCGGCTTCTACACTGTTAGCAAAAAATATTTATCGAACGATTGTTCCATCTGCTTCAGATAGACAAGTTGCTAAGATGGCAAAATTATTTGTGCCTGTAGTAACGCTCGTGGCAGTTTTATTTACATTTAAAGGAGGGGAAACAATAGGAGCGCTTCTCTTAATGGGGTACAGTATCGTTACGCAACTTTTCCCTGCACTTGTATGTAGCTTGTTTCCACGCCAAATTGTTACGAAGCAAGGAGCGATTGCAGGAATGGGAGTTGGGCTGTTAGTGGTCGCATATATTACCTTATCTGGCTCAACTATAGCTACGATGTTTCCGAGTTTTCCGCAGTATATAAAAGATTTGAATGTGGGCATAGTCGCATTGTTAATTAATATGATTGTGATGTTTGTAGTTAGTGGATTTACAAAAGGTGTATTTATAAAGAAAAACACTACAATAGTAGAAAAGTAATTCGTTTATTGGGGCTATCTTTGCAAAGAGATAGCTCTTTTTTGTATATATTTTCTTCTATTAGCGGAATCTAACTAAAAACTTGTTGAAAAGGAAGTTAGGTGGGGAAATTGTTAGAGCTTGAAGGTAACTTATTTGAAGTTATGAAAGAAATTAGGGATGAGTTAGGTTCACCTAATGATTTAACAATTAGAGAAGTTGCTCTTGCTGGGAGTTTTACACGTTGTGCGGTTGTGTTTTTATGTGGATTAACAGATAAGGATAATGTTTATAAATATGTCATTCGCACACTGCAATACGAAGAAATTCAAAATGAGGAAGCTGTTGTTCAAACGTTATTGGATCGTTTTATTTCTATCGCAGAAGTGGGTGTAAAGACGAAGTTTCCAGATATTATGAATGCGATTTTAGCGGGAGATACAGTTATATTAATTGATAATATTCAAACTGCTATCGTTATTAATAGTAGGGCTTGGGAGAAGAGAAGTTTAGAGCCACCAGTGACAGAAGATTTAATACGCGGACCGAGAGTTGGATTAAATGAAGATATTAATGTGAATAAAATGTTAATCCGACGCAGTTTACGCGATCCAAAGTTGAGGTTCCAATCTTATATTATGGGGAAGCGATCGCAGAAAGAAGTAACCCTAGTATATATAGAAGATATTATAAATCCTCACATTGTAAAAGAGTTAGATCGCCGTCTTCAATCAATAGTGACAGATGTCGTTTTGGAAACAGGTACGATTGAACAATTAATTCAGGATAATAATTTATCCCCATTTCCACAATTTTTGAATACGGAGAGGCCTGATAATATTATAGCCTCATTAGCGAAAGGGAAGGCGGCCATTTTAGTAGATGGATCCCCGTTTGCTCTTATCGCGCCACTCGTATTTGTTGATATTTTTCAATCTGTAGAAGATCATTACGAGCGCTGGGTGATTGGAACGTTATTAAGATTTTTACGTATGGGATCAGGTATAATTGCGGTTTTGTTACCAGCTATGTATGTAGCGCTTGTATCTTACCATCAAGGACTTATTCCTTCTAAACTGGCTTATTCAATTGCGGGTGCGAGGGAAGGTGTTCCGTTTCCAGCATATATTGAAACGTTAATGATGGCCTTGACTATGGAATTAATACGGGAAGCTGGAATCCGATTGCCGAAACCGATGGGACAAACGATAGGGATTGTAGGAGGTCTTGTAATTGGAGAAGCTGCGGTAAATGCAGGGATTGTAAATCCGTTTTTAGTTATTATTATTGCGGTTACTGCGATTGCTACGTTTTCGCTTCCTGTATATAGTATTACGATTACGTTCCGAATTTTACTTTTCGTCTTTGTATTAGCTGCAACGGCTTTTGGGTTGTATGGGATCATTCTAGCTCTGATTGCACTTGCTATTCATATTACAAATTTAACAAGTGTTGGTATACCGTATACAACTCCAATTGCTCCTGCATTTTATAAAGATTGGAAAGAAGAATTTATTCGCATGCCAAAATCGATGTTGAAAGATAGACCAGAGTACTTACAAACAAAAGATTCTACAATACGTCCAAAGGAGCGAAAATAATTGAAACCATTTGAGTATGGCGATGAAGAGATTGGATCTCGGGAAATTGGATTTGCGGTATCATCGACTATTATTGGTATAGGGGCATTGTCTATGCCAAGAGATATCGCTAACCAAACTTTATTTTCGGACGGTTGGATTATTTTGCTTTTGGGTGGAGTGATCTGCGCAGTTTTAGGCTGGTTTGTGACGAGAGTGGCTATCTTATTTCCGAAACAAAATTTTGTTCAATATACGAGTGCGCATTTGACGAAGCCTGTTGCATACACAATTAGTAGTATTTTAGTATTAACGTTTGCTGCTTTGACAGCATATGAATCGCGAATGATTTCAGTTATTTCTCAAACGTATTTATTTAGTGATACACCAATACAACTACTGTCTTTCTTCTTCTTATTAGTTGTTATTTATGGAATAGCAGGATCAAGAGCAGCCTTATTAAGGTTAAGTGTTTTATTCTTACCTATTGTTTTAATTGCGATAGTACTCCTTTCTTTATTGAATATAAATTTAATGGAAATAAATAATTTACTACCAGCTTTTCAAACGAAAGTAAGTCAATATGCTGTTGGAGTTAAAAATTCTGTTTTTACGTTTATTGGATTTGAAGTAGCTCTGTTTTATGCGGTGTTGCTGAATGATAAGACAGCGAAAAAAGCGCCAATGGCAGTCGCGAAAGCAGTGATGGTAAACGTGCTGTCATACATTTTAATTTATGTAACTTGTATTAGTGTTTTTACGTATATGACAACACGTGGATTGACATATCCAACAATTGAATTAGGGAAAGAAATTGAAATTGGTGGAGGGTTTTTAGAAAGGTTTGATGCGATTTTTTTTACGACCTGGATTATTACTATTTATAACACTACAGCAATGTATTATGACGTCGCATCTTTATTGTTTTGTGCTATGTTTCCGAAAGTGAAGAAACATATTTTTATTTTCGTAAGTGCCCCTATTATTTTTATGGTGAATATGATACCTAGTAGTTTGAATACTTTATCAAGTTATGGGACTTATTTAGCTTGGATAGATATGGGAGTTGTTGTGTTAGCGCCTTTGCTCATTTTGATTGTATATAAAATAAAAAGAAGGAATGGTGGCAATGAAACACCTTCTTAAAATTATAATGGTTATGGCTTTAACTGGATTTATGAGTGGGTGTTCTGAGTTAGAAGAGATAGAAGAAAGAGGATTTGTAGTAGGAGCGGCTTACGATATCGTGAAGGAGAAGAAAGCGAATCCAATTATGAAAGGGACCTATCAGATGGTACTCCCTAGTAAATTGTCTCAACAGGGCGGACAAGGGGGTGGGGATAGCGAAAATTATATTAATGTTAGTGCAAAAGCAGATAGTGTATTTGAACAAATAAGAATAATCGCAAAAAAAATTAGTCGTACATTATTTTTCCCTCATATACAGGTGATTATTTTCTCTGAAGAATTACTTTCACATCCATACATTTTACAAAATACGTTAGATGTATATATTCGCGATCATGAGATGAGAAGAAATATTCGTTTGTTCGTTTCTAATAAAAATGCCGAAGCTATTTTAAAACAAAGTGCCAAGCCTGAAAATTTACCGGCGCAGTATATTGATATGTTAGCTGAACACCCTCCGAAAAATGCCCAAATGATTGAGGCTGCAAGAATTGGTGAGGTGCAGGAAAAGATGATCTCTAACCGAAGTTTTGTATTGCCTATTCTGGAACTAACAAAGCAAGGAGTACAAATGAACGGTGCAGCATTGTTTCGTGGAAAGGATAATAAGTGTGTAGGCAATTTGAGTGGGGAAGAAACATTAGGGATGAATTATATAATAGGTAAAAAAATTGGAGGTTTTTTTACCATCCGTAAAAAGAATCAACTTATTACATATGAAATTCATAAGTTACGTCGAAAAATTAAAGTATCCACAACGAATGCTACAAAACCGAAATTTAATATTCATTTATTTCTGGAAGGTACAATAGCTGAGTTGCACTTTAGTGATCATAAAAAGGTTTTGAATGAAAAGCGTTTAGAGAAGGATATATCGGAGGAAATGGAGGAGCGTATTCAAAAATCGATTAAGCTTGTTCAAAAAAAATATAAGGTAGATGTATTAGAGTTAGGGGAAGTGTATAAGAGACATAATTATAAAGAATGGACAAAAATAAGTAAGAATTGGGATCAAGGCGAAAATTACTTTAGTAATGCTGAAATTACTGTTCACGTTCATCCAACAATTGAACATTCAGGTTCAGCTTTACCGAAAAGAGTGAAATAAGGTGATGAAAGTTGTTTACTGGATTAGGAATTAGTTGCACGATATTAATGGCGGTGCTGCCGGGGGCTATTTATTTCATTCATAAAAAACTCACAACGTATGGAGCGCAGCCGTGGAATACTGATGTACAAAAAAAGAAACCTGAATGATTTTCAGGTTTCTTTCGGGCAAAGCATATGTGAAGGGGGATGCCTTCTATGTATGCTTTGTTTTATACAAGCCCTAACCAATGTACCAATTGTGTAGAGAGGAATGTAACAACAATGGCGATAACGGTAGGGATTGCAAACGATAAGAATGTCCATTTTGCACTTTTTGTTTCTTTGTATATGTTAACCAGTGTTGTTCCACACGGGAAATGAAGAAGTGAGAACAACATTGTGTTTAACGCTGTTAACCAAGTCCAACCATTTTCTAGGAATAGATTTTTAATTTGATTAAAATCATCTATTTCAGTTAAAGCCCCAGTTGATAAGTAAGACATTAATAAAATTGGGATTACAATTTCATTAGCGGGTAGTCCAAGAATGAATGCAGCTAGAATAAACCCGTCAAGTCCTAACATTTTAGCAAATGGATCTAGGAAATTTACAAAATACATAAGTAAGCTTGTGTCACCGATAAAAATATTAGCAAGTAACCAAGTTAATGCAGCTGCAGGGGCAGCAACAACTATAGCTCGTTTTAAAACGTAGATTGATTTATCGAGTGTTGCGCGAACAATTGTATTCCAAACTTTTGGCTTGCGGTACGGAGGTAACTCCAGTGTGTAGTGAGTTGGAACCCCTTTTAAGGCTGTTTTTGATAGTACCCAAGAAACAGTTAATGTCATAATAACACCAATTACAACCATTCCAACTACAACGCCAGCAGTAACCAATGTTTGCATACTGTCTGTATAACCAGCAGCCATAAATAGTGAAGCCATTAAAATTAACATAGGCCAGCGACCGTTACAAGGAACGAAGTTGTTCGTTAAAATTGCTAGCATACGTTCACGTGGTGATTCAATGATACGTGTTGACATAATGGCTGCTGCATTACAACCAAATCCCATTGCCATTGTTAAAGATTGTTTCCCGTGTGCGCCGGATCGTTTGAATAAGCGGTCCATATTAAACGCGACACGTGGTAAGTATCCGTAGTTTTCTAATAGCGCGAACATAGGGAAAAAGATTGCCATAGGTGGTAACATAACGCTAATAACAGCACCGATACCACGGAACAAACCAAGTATTAAAATGCCATGTAACCATTCAGGTGCATGCGCTGCTTGGAACCAAGATGTTAAATATCCTTCGGCCCATCCGAAGAATTCGGCAATCATATCAGATGGTACGTTAGCGCCTGCAATTGTAAGATAAAAAATAATAGATAAAATACCGAGCATAATTGGGAATCCCCAGATTGGAGATGTGAAAATTTTATCTAGTTTTTCGGAACGATATAATTTATCAGTATTTGTATATTGGACAGATTCTTTACATATGCTTGCAGATGTTCGGTAAATATCTCCGACTATATCATCTCGTATATCTTCTTTTGAAAGTGTTTGTGCATGTTGAATAATATAGTCTAATGGAAGAGCTTTACTGGCTGAGTGAGATTCCATTAATTACGACCTCCCTTACAAGTGGTTCATTATGGCGTTTTTGAAGTGTAGTTAAGAAATTTTTATCTCCATCTAATATACGTAACGCAATCCAACGTGCTGGATACGTATCACCGAACACTTTATAAATTTGTGGTTCTAATTCCTGAATCATATTTTCGATTTTTTCGCTGTAAGTAATTTTAATTGGTGTTGGAATTAGTTTTTTATTTGCTACTTTTGCAATAGCATTTAGCAAATGACCAATACCTACTCGGTTACGTGCTGAAATTTTAACGACAGGTACACCAAGTGATTTTGCTAATTTCTTTTCATCAATAATAATGCCTTTTTTCTCGGCTTCATCAATTAAGTTAATGCAAATGACTACATTATTTGTCATCTCCATCACCTGGAGTGCTAAATTTAAATTTCTTTCCATAGCAGTTGCATCTATGACAACTACAGTTACTTCTGGTTTTTCGAATATAATATAATCCCTCGCTACTTCTTCGTCTGCGGAATTTGAGTATAGTGAGTAAGTTCCAGGTAAATCTATTAATGTATAATTACTTCCGTTATGTTCATATTCTCCTTCAGCTTTTAAAACAGTTTTTCCCGTCCAGTTTCCAGTATGTTGTTTTAAACCTGTTAAAGTATTAAATAATGTACTTTTCCCGGTATTCGGGTTACCAGCTAAAGCAATACGATGTTTGCTCATCTGAAATCATCTCCTATTAATACCCCGAAAATAAGGGAGCTTTCTTCTTTGCGCAGTGCAATAGTTGTGTTGCTCACTTGATAAGCGACCGGATCTCCAAGTGGACTGCGTTGCAATACTTTAATCGTTGCCCCTGGGATAAATCCCAAATCTAATAAACGTCGTTTCATAGTTCCTTCTAATTGTATCTTCTCAATTTGTACAAACTCCCCTGTTTTAAACTCGGAAAGGGGTTTAGTATTAGCCGATACCATAAAAGTTACCTCTTCTCTATATTTTTAGTGTTAGTTTAAAAAGTTTCCTTAGGTAAACTTTTTGTTAGTAATATAGTAGACTACATTGGATGATGCTGTCAATTAGTACTTTAAAAATATTCATTTAATTTTAGAATTGTTCCAATTTATTTAGTTGTACTAAAAAATATTACTGAAATTCTTTTTAATGTGCATAAATTAGGCGTGAAAAAGTTACAAAATACAGCGGAATTGTAAATGTAACTTTAACTAAAAGGGAAAAAGAGAGAAAAACATTTACATTGAATTTACATTGTTAAGAATAAATTTACATTACAGCATAGTTAGTGTGGTTTTTGTTTGCTTCTTTAACTACAAATGTTGGGATTCCTAGCTTTTAAGGATGATTATCGTCATTTACTTAAAATTAAAAATTGCTTAACACTCACATAATATTGTTGTCCTACAATGAATTTGTGTTCGAAAGAAAATGAATTCGAAAAGTGATAATCCAAATGGGGGTACAAGACATGGTTATGAAAAAAGGTATTAAATTTTCTTTAGCAGCTTTAGTGGTAGCAGGAGCATTAGTTGGGTGTGGGAAAGCAGAAGATACAACTAGTAAAGAAACTGCTAAAGGAAGCGATAATACAAAACAAGAATTATCAGGTACGATTGCAGCAGCTGGTTCTACAGCTCTTCTACCTCTTGCGGAGGAAGCTGGAAAGAAATTCATGGAGAAAAATTCAAAAGTTTCTATTCAAGTTCAAGGTGGCGGTAGTGGAACTGGGATTAACCAAGTAGCATCTGGTGCAGTGCAAATTGGTAATTCAGATGTTCCGTCTGGAGATAAAATAAAAGATGCTGAAAAGGCGAAAGAATTAGTAGATAACAAGGTAGCGGGTATTGCATTCGCTCTTGTCGTAAATAAAGATGTAAAAGTTGATAACTTAACAGTGCAACAAGTACAAGATATCTTCACTGGAAAAGTAACAAACTGGAAAGAAGTAGGCGGAAAAGATGAAAAAATCAACGTAATTAATCGTCCGGCTTCATCTGGTACACGTGCTACATTTGAAAAAACGATTATGAAAGACGCGAAAATTAATGATGGAACGGGTACAACACAAGATTCTAACGGTGCAGTAGAGCAAGCTATCAATTCTACTCCAGGTTCAGTAAGCTATTTAGCGATGTCTTACATGGTTGGAGATAAAAAAGGTGCACTACAAACAGTGAAAATTGATGGTGCTGAACCGAAAGTTGAAAACATTGCGTCTGGTAAATATCCATTCTGGTCTTACGAGTATATGGTAACAAAAGGTGAAGCGAAAGAAGCAACAAAAGCTTACATCGATTATGTAAAAGGTAAAGACTTTGAAAAGCAAGTAGAAGATATGGGCTACATTCCAATGTCTAAATTAAATAAGTAATAAAGTTTTATGGGGCTGGCTGCAAGGCCAGTCCTGTTCATTTCAATCTGTGAAGTGGGGTCTGTCCTGTGATGAAGGGGAAAAAACAAATTAATTACGTAAAAAGTGAATATATAGGAAGATCACTTGTTACGTTTTGTGGTATTTTTATTGTTTTAATTACATTAGCTATTATTGCGTTTATTTGTGGTAAAGGTATTCAATCTTTTACACAAAGTGGTATCTCGTTTACTGAGATGTTAACATCGACAAAATGGAATCCAAATGCTGATCAAGGATCCTTCGGGGCTTTAATTTTCATTGTAGGTTCAACGGTGGTTTCGTTAGGTGCGGTTATTATTAGTGCACCAATTGCTATAGCTCTTGCTATATTCATGAATTTAATTTCGCCAAAGTTTGGAAATAAAGTGTTGAAGCCTGTTCTAGAATTGTTAGTTGGTATTCCTTCGGTTGTATACGGATTATTAGGTGTTACGATTTTAGTACCACTATTACGTGATTCGTTTGGGGGAGTAGGCTTTAGTTTAATTGCAGGTATTGTTGTATTAAGTATTATGATTTTACCTACTATTGCTAGTATCGCTTCTGATGCAATACGTTCTGTTCCATTTGATTATTTAGAAGCTTCTTATGGTCTAGGATCAACGAAATGGCAAGCGATTAGCCGAGTGATTGTTCCTGCTGCGAAAAAAGGGATTTTAACAGGTGTTGTTTTAGGTTTAGCGCGTGCTTTCGGTGAAGCGTTAGCGGTTCAAATGGTAATCGGGAATACGATTAAATTACCAGAAGGAATATATAGTCCGACAGCGACGTTAACTGGTATTTTAACAATGGACATGACGAATACATTGAACGGAACTGCTTGGAACAATGCGCTATGGACTTTAGCGATGATTTTACTTGTTATTTCATTCCTGTTTATTTTAGTAATTCGAGCGATTGGGCAAAGAGGTGAGCGATAATAATGAATGCAAGAACGGTAAATAAAGTTTGGACAGGTATCTTTTATGCGGTTGCGGCTTTAGTTGTAGCTTTGCTAGTGTTCTTAGTATTTGAGATTTTACAAAAGGGATGGGGATTTTGGGATCCTAATTTCTTGTTTGGAGAACCAAGCAATACAAGAGCTGGTGGTGGGATTGGTCCGCAGTTATTCAATTCCTTCTACATGCTTGTTATAACGCTTATTATATCTATTCCTCTTGGATTAGGTGCTGGAATATATTTAGCAGAGTACGCAAAACAAGGACGTTTTTTAAATTTTGTTCGTCTATGTATAGAGACGATGGCGTCTTTACCTTCTATTGTTGTTGGTTTATTTGGTTTGTTAGTGTTCGTTACAATGACAGGTTGGGGATACACAGTAATGGGTGGTGCTCTTGCTTT
Source organism: Bacillus sp. C-3-6 (assembly GCF_054509685.1). NCBI lineage: Bacteria > Bacillati > Bacillota > Bacilli > Caryophanales > Bacillaceae > Bacillus > Bacillus sp. C-3-6. The sequence goes on from NZ_CM137247.1 coordinate 757,108, forward strand.
AACTATTTTAAATTTACCAGGTTTAACGCGTGTTTGTGAAAATGCGATTTCAGAAGTTCCTCATAATGTAAAAGAGGCAAGTCTTGGATTAGGTGCAACGAAGTGGCAAACAATCGCTCGTATTATTATCCCATCGTCATTACCACAAATTATTACAGGGATTATTTTAGCGGCGGGTCGTATATTTGGGGAAGCGGCAGCATTAATTTACACAGCGGGTTTAACATCCCCGATTTTAAATTCAGCAGCGGATTTCTCAAGTCCTGCGCATCCTTTAAATCCGTTTAGACCAGCTGAAACATTAGCGGTTCACATTTGGAAATTAAATTCTGAAGGAGTTATTCCAGATGCGAAGTTGATTGCGACAAAATCTGCAGCTGTATTAATTATTATGGTATTACTATTCAATGTTATTTCACGCTTGATAGCATCTATATTACACAAGCGCTTTACAGGAACGAAAAGAAAAAGTAAAGCAACGAAAAAGGTAAAAGCGGCATAAATTATAAAGAAGAACTCTCTATTTATAAGTAGGGGGTTCTTTTGTATTTTAATATAGAAGGAATGGATGTAATGGTTGTTGAATTTGTGATTAATTATAAAGAAGAACAGATGTAATTTAGAGAGGAGTTTTAATTTGTTTTTTCTGCAAATGTCAGGTTTTCCTGGGTCAGGAAAATCGACAGTTTCTAAGTATATAGCGAAATTAACAGGTGCTGTAATTATAGATCATGATGTTTTGAAATCCGCGTTGTTAAAATCATTAAAAGTAAAAGGAATTGAATCAACGATTGTTGGTGGGCTTGCGTATGATGCCGAATGGGTATTGATTGATTCTTATTTAGAACAAGGGCATAGTGTTATATTGGATAGTCCGTGTTTATATGAGGGAATGGTTGAAAAAGGAAATAAATTATCAACTAAACATGGTGTGAAATATAAATATATTGAGTGTTATCTTAATGATATGGAAGAGATTAATAGGAGACTGCAAACACGTAAGCGTATGATCAGTCAAATTGAAAAGGTGGAGTCGGAAGTAGGTTTTGAAAAGTGGTTAAATGGTAGTCAAAGACCTTTAAATAATGAATACCTTATTGTGGATTCTAGTAAACCTATAGAGCAATATATGGAAAAAATGATGGATTATATGACTAAGTAGAGAAAAGACGTTATCTTCATTTGTGAAGATAACGTCTTTTGTTTTTAAATATCAGGTGTTTCTGTAGAAGTGCTTATTTTCCTACGGGAGCGTCTTTTTCTCCCGATTTTATCTAATAGTTCATACATAACTGGAACGACTACTAATGTAAGAACAGTCGAGACTGCCAAACCGCCGATGACAACGACGGCTAAACTTTTTGATACCATACTTCCTGCTTGGGATTGGCCAAATAGGAGTGGGAGCATAGCGACGATTGTTGTAATAGCTGTCATAATAATTGGGCGTAGTCTAGTAGAACCTGCTTCAAGTAAGGCTTCTCTAGTTTCCATTCCGTGTTCCCGATTTTGTTGGACTCTTTCTATTAATACAATAGCGTTTGTAACAACAATCCCGATTAACATTAATGCGCCAATCAAGGAATTTATATCAACAGGTGTTCTTGAGATGATTAATCCTAAAATACCACCGACAGCAGCTAACGGTAAGGAGAATAGGATTGCAAAAGGAGCGCGTGCTTGCCCGAAGGTGATAACCATAATTAAATATACAATCCCGATTGCAATCCCCATAATTTTGAATAAATCTGTAAAATTCTCTTGCATAGATTCAGTAGCTCCTGCGATATTTACTTTTGAACCGCTAGGTAAATCTAAGTCAGTTATCGCTTTATTTACTGCTGTGTTTACTTTACTCAAATCTTCATTTGAAGCTTCGGCGGTAATTTGAATTGTTTCTTTTCCGTCTTTATGGAAAATTTCTGTTTGCGTTTGTTTTTCTGAAATAGTTGCGATGTCTTTTAAAGGAATTGGTCCATTAGTAGGTGATAGTATGTTTGTATTTAAAATATCTTCTTGTTTAGTAATGTTTTCCTTTTTATGTTCTATCATAATAGTAGTTTTTTCATTATTAATTGTAATTTCGCCAATAGGTGATTTCTTCATAAGGAATGATACTTGTTGCGCAGCTATTTCTGGTGTTAAACCTAGTTGTTCAGCCTTTGTTTGATCAATATGAATTTGCCATTCTTTCTTAGAGTCTTCTAAATTCGTTTTTACTTTAGAAAGATCATCCATGCTTTTTAGTTTTGTTTCGACGATAGTAGCCGCCTCTTTTAAATCCGCTTCGTTAGTAGCTGTTACGTTAAATTGTAAGTTGTTGCCGCCGCCAGAGCTTGAATAACTTGTTTTTATATAATCAAGTTCAGCAGGCTCAAAAGTTTTATTTTCCTTTTTTAACTCTTTAATATATTGATCAATATCAGAACCTTTTTTAAAGACTACAAATATACTAGCAAGGTTATTTTTAGTTGTTTGCCCCCATTGTGCATCTTCTGCGCTAGATCCCATTCGTAAAATAACGTCTGTTACATCTGAATTAGAAAGTAATTTCTTTTCGAAATCGAATGCTTTTTGTTTTTGAGCTTCAGCATTATAATCGGCTGGAAATGTCATGTTAATAGATAACATTGTGTCGTCCTCAGATTTTATGTTTGCTTTCGGTAGTAATATATAGACTGCAATTGATCCTGCAAATAATAAAAATGCAGTAAGTAGAATAATGAATTTATGAGAAAGAGACCACTTTAACGTAGTGACATATCGTGATGAAGAACTTGGCTTTCGATGCTTTGTTTTTTTGAGTAGTAAAAAAGCCATAAGTGGAACGACTGTGAGTGCAACGATTAAGGATGATAGAATAGAATATACAACTGCTAATACCATAGGTAAC
>NZ_CM137247.1:765000-4637500 GCF_054509685.1 Bacillus sp. C-3-6
TAAGGTTTCCTGAGGAAGGCTCGTCCGCTCAGGGTTAGTCAGGACCTAAGCCGAGGCCGACAGGCGTAGGCGATGGACAACAGGTTGATATTCCTGTACCACCTCTTTATCGTTTGAGCAATGGAGGGACGCAGAAGGATAGAAGAAGCGTGCGATTGGTTGTGCACGTCCAAGCAGTTAGGCTGATAAGTAGGCAAATCCGCTTATCGTGAAGGCTGAGCTGTGATGGGGAAGCTCCTTATGGAGCGAAGTCTTTGATTCCCCGCTGCCAAGAAAAGCTTCTAGCGAGATAAAAGGTGCCTGTACCGCAAACCGACACAGGTAGGCGAGGAGAGAATCCTAAGGTGTGCGAGAGAACTCTGGTTAAGGAACTCGGCAAAATGACCCCGTAACTTCGGGAGAAGGGGTGCTTTCTTAACGGAAAGCCGCAGTGAATAGGCCCAAGCGACTGTTTAGCAAAAACACAGCTCTCTGCGAAGCCGTAAGGCGAAGTATAGGGGGTGACACCTGCCCGGTGCTGGAAGGTTAAGGAGAGGGGTTAGCGTAAGCGAAGCTCTGAACTGAAGCCCCAGTAAACGGCGGCCGTAACTATAACGGTCCTAAGGTAGCGAAATTCCTTGTCGGGTAAGTTCCGACCCGCACGAAAGGTGTAACGATTTGGGCACTGTCTCAACCAGAGACTCGGTGAAATTATAGTACCTGTGAAGATGCAGGTTACCCGCGACAGGACGGAAAGACCCCGTGGAGCTTTACTGTAGCCTGATATTGAATTTTGGTACAGTTTGTACAGGATAGGCGGGAGCCATTGAAACCGGAGCGCTAGCTTCGGTGGAGGCGCTGGTGGGATACCGCCCTGACTGTATTGAAATTCTAACCTACGGGTCTTATCGACCCGGGAGACAGTGTCAGGTGGGCAGTTTGACTGGGGCGGTCGCCTCCTAAAGTGTAACGGAGGCGCCCAAAGGTTCCCTCAGAATGGTTGGAAATCATTCGTAGAGTGCAAAGGCATAAGGGAGCTTGACTGCGAGACCTACAAGTCGAGCAGGGACGAAAGTCGGGCTTAGTGATCCGGTGGTTCCGCATGGAAGGGCCATCGCTCAACGGATAAAAGCTACCCCGGGGATAACAGGCTTATCTCCCCCAAGAGTCCACATCGACGGGGAGGTTTGGCACCTCGATGTCGGCTCATCGCATCCTGGGGCTGTAGTCGGTCCCAAGGGTTGGGCTGTTCGCCCATTAAAGCGGTACGCGAGCTGGGTTCAGAACGTCGTGAGACAGTTCGGTCCCTATCCGTCGTGGGCGTAGGAAATTTGAGAGGAGCTGTCCTTAGTACGAGAGGACCGGGATGGACGCACCGCTGGTGTACCAGTTGTTCTGCCAAGGGCATAGCTGGGTAGCTATGTGCGGAAGGGATAAGTGCTGAAAGCATCTAAGCATGAAGCCCCCCTCAAGATGAGATTTCCCATAGCGTAAGCTAGTAAGATCCCTGAAAGATGATCAGGTTGATAGGTTCGAGGTGGAAGCATGGTGACATGTGGAGCTGACGAATACTAATAGATCGAGGACTTAACCATATAATATGAAGCAATGTTATCTAGTTTTGAAAGAATATAAAAAACTTGTTGACTTTTAAAAGCAAATGAGTTAAAATGATTCTTGTCTTAAATGAATACAGTCTGGTAATGATGGCAGAGAGGTCACACCCGTTCCCATACCGAACACGGAAGTTAAGCTCTCTAGCGCCGATGGTAGTTGGGACCTTGTCCCTGTGAGAGTAGGACGTTGCCAGGCAAAATGGAGGATTAGCTCAGCTGGGAGAGCACCTGCCTTACAAGCAGGGGGTCGGCGGTTCGATCCCGTCATCCTCCACCATATATGTCGGAGGGGTAGCGAAGTGGCTAAACGCGGCGGACTGTAAATCCGCTCCTTCGGGTTCGGCAGTTCGAATCTGCCCCCCTCCACCATTCTTAATTAATGGGCTATAGCCAAGCGGTAAGGCAACGGACTTTGACTCCGTCATGCGCTGGTTCGAATCCAGCTAGCCCAGCCATTAAGAGCCATTAGCTCAGTTGGTAGAGCATCTGACTTTTAATCAGAGGGTCGAAGGTTCGAATCCTTCATGGCTCACCATTTTTAATAAAACATGCGGGTGTGGCGGAATTGGCAGACGCACTAGACTTAGGATCTAGCGCCTTTGGCGTGGGGGTTCGACTCCCTTCACCCGCACTTTTAATAAAATAACTCATACATGTCTTGCGGAAGTAGTTCAGTGGTAGAATACAACCTTGCCAAGGTTGGGGTCGCGGGTTCGAATCCCGTCTTCCGCTCCAATTTTCAATATGACATGCCGGGGTGGCGGAACAGGCAGACGCACAGGACTTAAAATCCTGCGGTGGGTGACCACCGTGCGGGTTCGACCCCCGCCCTCGGCACCATATGCGCCCGTAGCTCAATTGGATAGAGCGTTTGACTACGGATCAAGAGGTTAGGGGTTCGACTCCTCTCGGGCGCGCTTTTATTAACGGGAAGTGGCTCAGCTTGGTAGAGCACCTGGTTTGGGACCAGGGGGTCGCAGGTTCAAATCCTGTCTTCCCGATATTCAAAAAAACATGGGGCCTTAGCTCAGCTGGGAGAGCGCCTGCCTTGCACGCAGGAGGTCAGCGGTTCGATCCCGCTAGGCTCCACTTTATTTAATATATGTCTCGGAGGTATACCCAAGTTCGGCTGAAGGGATCGGTCTTGAAAACCGACAGGCGGTGAGAATCGCGCGGGGGTTCGAATCCCTCTACCTCCTCCATTTTTAAAAATGGTTTAGACATATAATAATAAAATATTTATTTTTTTCCTTCATGGAGGTATACCCAAGTTCGGCTGAAGGGATCGGTCTTGAAAACCGACAGGCGGCGAGAGTCGCGCGGGGGTTCGAATCCCTCTACCTCCTCCATTTTTTAATTTAATATTGTCGCGGGGTGGAGCAGCACGGTAGCTCGTCGGGCTCATAACCCGAAGGTCGCAGGTTCAAATCCTGTCCCCGCAACCAAATGGTCCCGTGGTGTAGTGGTTAACATGCCTGCCTGTCACGCAGGAGATCGCCGGTTCGACCCCGGTCGGGACCGCCATTTATGTTGGCTCGGTAGCTCAGTCGGTAGAGCAGAGGACTGAAAATCCTCGTGTCGGCGGTTCGATTCCGTCCCGAGCCACCATTTTTTTATGCCGGCTTAGCTCAATTGGTAGAGCAACTGACTTGTAATCAGTAGGTTGGGGGTTCAAGTCCTCTAGCCGGCATCATTTAGGGGCATAGTTTAAAGGTAGAACTGAGGTCTCCAAAACCTCCAGTGTGGGTTCGATTCCTACTGCCCCTGTAAAGTATATGGGCCTATAGCTCAGCTGGTTAGAGCGCACGCCTGATAAGCGTGAGGTCGATGGTTCGAGTCCATTTAGGCCCACCATATATTATTCCGCAGTAGCTCAGTGGTAGAGCTATCGGCTGTTAACCGATCGGTCGTAGGTTCGAGTCCTACCTGCGGAGCCATGGCCCGTTGGTCAAGTGGTTAAGACACCGCCCTTTCACGGCGGTAACACGGGTTCGAATCCCGTACGGGTCATACAAAAAAGAGTCAGCATTATGCTGGCTCTTTTTTATTTTGTTGATCCTTTTTATCATTTTACTTTCCAGAAATAAATAAAGGAATTTTGGAAAAGCTATGGTATGTATAAAAAGGAGGAAATAAATAATGACACGAGTTAGAGACTTAATGAGTACCCATATTGTACATTGTACACCGCTAGACAATGTATATGAGGCAGCTGTAAAAATGAAGGAAGAATCGGTTGGGTTAATTCCTGTTGTTGAAAATGAGCAGGTTGTTGGGCTTGTTACTGATCGAGATTTAGTTGTTCGAGGGATTGCTGAAAAACATCCTGGATCTAATAAAATTACAAATGTAATGACAACAAATATTATCTCAGTTTCTCCAAATGATTCTATTGAAAAAGCTACAGAGCTAATGGCACAGTATCAAATTAGACGGTTACCAGTAGTTGATAGTGGTCAGCTTATTGGCATGTTAGCACTAGGAGATTTAGCTATAAGGGAATCGGCAGATGATCAAGCTGGATTTGCCTTGAGCGAAATCTCAGAGCGTACAGAGTAAATTGAAACTTTAATTAACCGAGATTTTAATGGTCACTTATAAAGAGCTAAATTATATATAAAGTTCAGATGCATTATTCTAGTATATATGGATTAAACTAATATGTTAGCGTGATGTATCTGAGACATTATATAATAAGGATATGGTTAATAATTTCCACAGTTTTTTTAAATTTGTTATTCTTCATTTTTAATAAGAGAAAAGATGATATACTGATAGATATAAGTATTATGAGGGATTTTGAATATAACAATATTAATTTTTAGTGGTACGATAATAAATTAATATTTCCTACATAGATGAAAAGGGAAGGGGAATTATATGAAGGCTGTACAGGGCGATCCAAATTGGAATTTGGTTACAGATACATATATAGAACCAAATAATTTCGCTGAATTATTTTCTTTGCTTGTACCTTGTCACCCAAAAGGTGAGGGGAAAGAACGAACTATATTAGTATGGAAAGAGAAAGAATTTTATAAAGAAGAAAATTTAGCGGCATTTATCGTATATGGCATGAATAAAGTAAAGAATTTACCGCAGTTTCATAAAGATGAAATTCCAACTTTAGTGCGTATTCTTCGCTTATGCCAAGAGATTGGTTGGTATGAAGAGGCAAATGCTTTTATGATAGCACAAGGATTAGCTGAGTTTGTTCATACTTCATTGGAATATGAAACATGGGATCTTTTGACGCAATCAGTTGCTTTAAACTATTTAATTATTAAATATCGTATAGGTGAATTGACAGATAGGGATATTGAAATTTGGGATAGAGTTAAATTTAATGAGAAATGTATAACCGATTGTAAACATTTATTATCTCATAAAGAAGTATTGGAATTTACATTCTTTTATATGTGTAAGAGAGCGAAATCATTATCAAAAGAGCAATTAAATAGTGATATGATGAGTTTAGCAATGTATTGTAATACTTTCGTATATGATTTATATACACATGATTTATTACGGAAATATCGTAAGTGTACAGATTTCCTATCATATTATGGACCTAGTCAGGCAGTTTTAGCATGTCAAAGAGCTGTATTATCTCAAATTTCCGATCGCTTAGACCCATTAAAGACAACACATGTAGATGATTATTTATATGTAATGAAAGAAATGATGGAGCATATGACGATAGGAGTAATGGATCGATACGGTCATTTTATTGGAAAGCTACTATCTTATGTGCCATTTTTCGAGATGATACAAGTTCCACAGCATGCATATTATTGTGAAGAATTACTGTATATTTGTAAGGGCATTGAATATAAAGAAGAAACACTACGCAATTATATATTTATACAATTACATGATTGTTTACCATCATTCTTTAGGCTATTTCTTAAAAATAAGCGTTACGCAACGATTCATGATATTCTTTTCTATTGGTGCGATGACGAACAACGAATGAGCTTAGAGAAAAAATATAATCTGAGCTTTATTTATGAAAAATATGCTTGTGGATAAACAATATTTTCGATATGAAAAATTAATATAAATTAAAAAGGATCTCCAGTTTATGTGAGATCCTTTTTTGTTAGTAAAACAAGGAGAAAGTGATTAAAACAAGAAACAACATTCCATATAGGAGAAGTTGTGCAGTATAACTTCCTTGTATACCAAAAAAAGTATTGGCTTTCTTATACAAATGCAATATGTATTTTATTGGAGCATCTTTGAAAGATTGGTACACAGTGTCTCCTCTTTCTAAGCTTCTTGTTCTTGTTTTTGTTTTTGTTTTTGGTTATAAGGGACATTAATATATCTAGCTACAAATAATAAAACAGCCATAAAGAATACTGGAAATACAGTAGATAAATAAAAGCCATTACTAATTATATTTGTTATGAGAGCACTCAAAAGAAATATAGCGTTATAAATATGGGCAATTTTTTGTTTTAGTTGCACTTGAAATGATTCCATCATAATTTCTAATGCAACAAAAGCAATAATAATAGATAAAAATACAATGTTTGTATTGTAAATGATTAAACAACAGATTAAACCTAAAAAGGCTGCGTATTCAATTATAAGAGGTATATTGCGTGGCATACAATTTACCTAACTAAATATGGCAGTGGATTTACTGCATTTGTTTTTTCAAAATTCCATTCTCCATTATGTAATTCAAAATGAAGATGTTGCCCGTATGAATGACCTGTGTTGCCCATATGACCTACTAATTGTCCAGCTTGTACTTGATCACCAGTTTGTACAGTGCGATCCTTCATATGAGCATAAACAGTTGTATATAATTTCCCATTGATTTGATGCGCAATGAACACAACATTGCCATAGCTAGCTGAATAATAAGATTTCACAACTTTACCTGCAGCAGCAGCTTGGATAGAGACGTTCCCTGGAGCAGTAATATCTATACCATAATGCATTTGTTCCCATCGTATATCAAAGGTTGAGCTAATTCTTCCTTGAGCAGGGAATTTGAAAGCAGCTGGAATAGATGAAGGCTGATCTGTTTTAGCCTGTGGTTGATTTTGTACTACATAGTGTTTTGCTACATATCCGTATCCTGTGCCAAAACGAATTTTATACCAAGTTCCTACAGTTTCTACTACTTGTACTTGTGTACCGTTTTGTAATGAACCGAGTAGAGCGCTACTTGTACTAGTGTTGCTACGTACATTCAGATTAGGTGTTGCAACAGTATATTTTGTATTATTTTGAACGGTGATTCCTTTTACTAAGGGTTGTGAACCATTAGAGATGAATGCTTTTTGTACGTAACCCGTTTGGCCATTATGTGATATTTTATACCATTCGCCTTGATCTTCTTGAACGGTAATAAACTTGCCATTTGGTAATACATCTAAAATGGAAGATTCTAAATTAGGTTCAGAGCGAACGTTTAATGCATTAGCATTGACGATGTATTGATCATTAGATTGAAGTTTGTTTTTTAGTAAAATAGCATCTTTTTGTACATAACCTACTTTATTATGAACAGATACTTTATACCAACCATTAGTTGTTTCAAGGATGTTCACTTTTGTATTAAAGCGAATTGTATCAATTGATGTGCTCTTTACGTTATCTTCTGTATGTAATGCTACTTGATCGACTTTGACATACCCAGTTTTAACATTAGATAATTGTTCAGCGTTTGCTTTTTGTACATTTGTTTCACCCATAGAAGGAAGTAAAGAAGCAATCGCTACAGTAGTTGCTGTTAAAGCAGTAGCTTTCATATTCATGGAATAGAGACCTCCTCTAGTTGTATAGTTGTAATTTTATTATAGTATAAAGATATAATATAGTGGGTGTATTCACATAAATGTAATATGAAATCAATATAAAAATAAATTTTTTGAGGATAATGATTCCTTTTTAAACAATTAATTGGAGTTTTATTTTCTAAAATAGAATGTATGTATTGTATAACTTTAATTTTTTTGTTGATAATTAAGAAAATTAAAATAGTTGATGATGTCTTATTAGGGTGTTATACTGACAGTGATAATTTTATAGTTTGCTAGGAGAGCTGGTGTTGCCAGCTGAGAGTAGGCCGTAAGCCTTTGATCCTTTTTATTACCTGATCTAGATTATGCTAGCGTAGGGAAGCAATTCGGACACTAACAATGAGTCCCCGTTTCTTTGCGTATAGAAACGGGGCTTTTTTATTTGAAAATTTCATATTGAAACCACTAGGGGTGCTTGATTTGCTGAGAGAGGAATAATCCTTAACCCTTATAACACCTGATCTAGGTAATACTAGCGAAGGGAAGTGGAACATCGAATAAATGTATAATTTTATTTGCTGTAACCACTTCTTATATATAGAAGTGGTTTTTTATTTAGATACATATATTGAAAGGGGATAGAGAAATGAAATTTTGCGATAGATTATTAGAAACTGTGCAACCGGTTTGGGAGATGAGTCATAATCATCCGTTTGTAGTGGGTATGGGAGATGGCACGTTAGAAAAAGATAAATTTCAGTATTATATTATTCAAGATTATTTATATCTGCTAGATTATGCAAAATTATATGCGATTGGTGTTGTAAAAGCAACGAATCCACAAGTAATGGGAAAGTTCGCTGAACAAATTGATGGAATATTAAATGGCGAAATGACAATCCATAAACAATATGCAAAAAGACTTGGAATTTCTATAGAGGAGATAGAGTCTGCAAAGCCATCTGCTAAAAATTTAGCTTATACAAATTACATGATGTCTGTATCTCAAAATGGCACACTTGCAGAATTAATAGCAGCGCTTCTTCCATGTATGTGGAGCTACTGGGAAATTGGAAAGCGTTTAAATGATATTCCTGGAGCAAGAGATCATGAGTTTTTTGGTGAGTGGATTCAAGGATATAGTTCGGAAGAATACGGTAATCTTTGTATTTGGTTAATAGATTTATTAAATGAAATGGCAGTTGGAAAGTCTGAGAAAGAACTAGATAGATTAGAGGAGATTTTCTTATATTCCAGTCGATTTGAATATTTATTCTGGGATATGTCCTATCGTAAGGAGATGTGGGGATTTGAGGAGCAAGAACATACTACAGTTTCATAATGTTTCTTTTCATTACGATGAGAAACCAATCATCCATGAATTAAATGCTTCTATACATGAGAAAGAGTTTGTCAGTATTATCGGACCGAGTGGATGTGGGAAAAGTACTTTATTTCGCCTTATTACAGGCCTAGAGAAGGTAAGTACTGGAAAGATAGAACTGACAGAAACAAAGCACCATCCTGTAGGATATATGCCGCAAAAAGATATGCTTTTGCCGTGGAGAACAATTATTGAGAATGCTGCTCTGCCGCTAGAGTGCCAAGGTGTACAGAAGAAAGAAGCACAAGTAAAGGCAAAGGAACTGTTATATAAATTTGGTTTACAAGGATATGAGACAAAACATCCGAAAGATTTATCTGGTGGTATGAGGCAACGCGTATCTTTTATCCGAACTTTGTTAACGGGCGGGGAGATATTGTTATTAGATGAACCGTTTAGCGCGTTAGATGCTTTAACGAAGGCCTCTTTGCAAGAATGGCTGTTTGAACAATGGCAAGAGTGGGAAAAAACAATTTTATTCATTACTCATGATGTTGAAGAAGCGTTATTTCTTTCGAACCGAGTTTTAGTAGTGGAACAGCAGCCGATAACGACTTTGACTGAGCGGATTGTACCACTTGATCATAACAGAACACGAAAAGATTTATATAAACCGGAAGTATTAGCGCTGAAAGATGAGCTTCTTAGTATGTTACAAAGGCAGGTACTTGTGTGATGAACCGATTGAAAGAATTAGTTCCTGCTATTACACTTTCTAGTATTTTACTAGCTGTGTGGGAAATAGGAGCAAGAATTGTAGATGAGATGTACATTTTACCGTCACCGTCTGCGATTGTAATGAAGATATGGAAACTAAAAGACATATTATTTACGGTTCATTTACCTGCAACGTTATACGTCGTTTTAATAGGTGTTGTTATTTCTATCGTATTAGGTGTAGGGCTAGCGATGTTAATGAATGCGAGTACATGGATGGAAAGAGCATTTTATCCATTATTAGTTGCTTCACAAACGATTCCGATTACTGCGCTTGCTCCGCTATTTGTTTTATGGTTTGGATACACAATTTGGAGTAAGGTTGTTGTCACAGTTTTAATTACGTTTTTCCCGATTGCGGTCAATACGTATGATGGACTGCGTAGTACAAAAAAAGAATGGGAGGAGCTCTTAGTTACATATGGAGCAACGAAAAGAGATATTTTTCTTAAATTAAAGTTGCCGTCTGCTCTTCCTTATTTTTTCTCAGCTTTAAAAATTGCAGTTCCGCTTAGTGTTATCGGAGCAGCAATTGGAGAATGGCTCGGTGCACAAGCTGGACTTGGATATTTCAGTAAGAGAATGATGACGCAGTTAGATGGAGCTGGCGTATTTGCACCCATTGTATTGTTATCATTATTAGCTATTTTCTTCGTCGTACTTATTTCCATATTAGAAAAGAAATTCATTAGTTGGAGGAAGCATTCATGAAATTTTTAAAGCGCATCTTTGTGTTTACATTATTAATTGCAATGATTACAGGATGTTCAAGTAATTCAGCATCAGAAAAAAGTAAAAAAGAGAAAGAAATAACAGTCATGTTAGATTGGTATCCAAATGCGGTACATAGCTTTATTTATGCAGCAATTGAAAAAGGATACTTTAAAGAAGAAGGTGTAAAGGTAAATATTAAATTCCCTTCTAATCCGACTGATCCATTAACATTGGCAGCAGCAGGGAAGGTGACAGTTGGCTTGTATTATCAGCCAGATGTTGTTATGGCAAGAGCAAATGAGCAAATTCCAGTGAAATCAATTGGGGCTGTCGTACGTTCACCATTAAATCATGTCGTATCGCTGAAATCAGCGGGTATTCAATCACCGAAAGATTTAGAAGGAAAAACAGTAGGATATTCTGGAACACCTTTAAGTGAGATGTATTTAAAAACGATGGTAAAAGAAGCTGGTGGTAATCCTGATACAGTGAAAGTAGTTGATGTTGGATTTGATTTAGTACCAGCCTTAATTACGAAAAAAGTGGATGCGGTAACAGGGGCATACATTAATCATGAAGTACCGGTTATGCGTCATGAAGGCCATGAACCAGCTTACTTTAATCCAGCTGATTACGGAGTACCGAACTATCATGAACTTGTGTTTGTAACAGGTGATAAAACGTTGAAAAAAGATAAAGAAGCGTTGCAAGCTTTCTTACGTGGTACGAAAAAAGGCTATGATTTCATGAAGAAAAACCCAGATGAAGCATTGAATATTTTATTAAATCATCAAGAAAAAGAAAACTTCCCACTTGTGCCAGAAGTTGAAAAGGAAAGTATGAAAATTTTATTAGAGAAGATGGAAACGAAAGATGAGCCATTTTTATCAGATTCAAAAGAATCTTGGGAGAAACAAAATAAATGGCTGAAGGACAAAGGAATGACGAAAGAAACCGTTCCAGCCGATGAACTATTCGAAAATATTTTAAAGTAGGCGAATGAATATGAAAAATGAGCTCCACGTAATCTCAAATGGCCATATGCCATTCGAAGAGTTAGTGAATGTAGCGATGCAAATTGAGAGTGAGATTGATTATTTGCATATTCGTGAGCGTGAGAAGAGTACGAAGGAGTTATATGAAGGTGTGGAAAGTCTTTTAATGGAAGGCTTTCCGGCTTCTAAAATTGTCATAAATGATCGAATTGATATTGCAATTTTATTAAATATTCCTCGTGTTCAACTAGGGTATCGAAGCACAGATGTAAAGTCAGTGAAAGAAAAGTTTTCGTATTTGCATGTCGGTTATTCTGTGCATTCGCTAGATGAAGCGATAGTAGCATTTAAAAATGGAGCGGATTCACTCGTTTATGGTCATGTATTTCCGACAGATTGTAAAAAAGGTGTGCCAGCGAGAGGGCTTGAAGAAATTTCTGACATTGCAAGGTGTTTATCTATACCGATTACAGCAATTGGAGGAATTACTCCAGAAAACGCAGTGGATGTCCTTACTAACGGTGTAAGCGGTATAGCAGTTATGTCCGGAATTGTAAGTAGTAGTGACCCGTATAGCAAAGCGAAATCTTATAAGGAATCAATAAGAAAGTGGGCGGAAAAATATGTGTGAGAAGTATGATGTAGCGATTATTGGTGGTGGTGTAATTGGTAGTTCAGTTGCACATTTTCTAGCAGAAAGAGGACATAAAGTAGCGATTGTAGAGAAGCAAAGAATTGCATCGGAAGCTTCAAAAGCAGCTGCTGGTCTACTTGGTGTTCAGGCAGAATGGGATGCGTATGATCCGCTATTTGAACTTGCTAGAGAAAGCCGAGCTATATTTCCACAACTTGCAGCAGTTTTACGTGAAAAGACGGGTATTGATATTGGATATGAAGAAAAAGGAATTTATCGTATTGCTCAAAATGAAGATGAGAAGGAAAGAATTCTTCAAATTATGGATTGGCAGCAAAAAACAGGTGAAGATTCCTATTTTCTAACGGGAGACCATGTGCGGGAAAAAGAGCCGTATCTATCCGAATCTATTATAGGAGCAGTATATTATCCGAAAGACGGTCATGTTATTGCACCAGAGCTTACGAAAGCATTCGCACATTCTGCGGCAATGTCAGGTGCTGATATATATGAACAGACAGAAGTGTTTGATATTCGTATTGAAAATAATAAAGTGACTGGAGTTATTACAAGTGAAGGTATTGTCACATGTGAGAAAGTCGTTATTGCAGGAGGTTCATGGAGCACGAAGTTACTCAGTTATTTTCACCACGATTGGGGGACATATCCAGTTAAAGGAGAAGTGGTTGCGGTAAGAAGTAGAAAACAACTTTTAAAAGCACCTATTTTTCAAGAAAGATTTTACATTACTCCAAAGCGCGGTGGACGTTACGTAATTGGGGCAACAATGAAGCACCATACGTTCAATAAAACTGTGCAGCTAGAAAGTATAACTTCTATATTAGAGCGTGCTTATACAATATTGCCAGCTTTAAAAGAAGCAGAATGGGAAAGCACGTGGGCAGGATTAAGACCACAATCGAACCATGAAGCTCCTTATATGGGAGAGCATGAAGAAATAAAAGGTTTATATGCTTGCACGGGCCATTATCGAAACGGTATTTTATTAAGTCCTATTTCTGGCCAATATATGGCTGATTTAATAGAAGGAAAGCAAGAGAATTATTTGCTAGATTCATTGCTTTCTAGAAGAGTTTAGAAAGGGGATGGAAGTTTGAATTTAAAAATTAATGGTAACCAAATTGAAGTGCCAGCGAGTGTAAAAACAGTAGCTGAGCTACTTACACATTTAGAACTAGATAACAGAATTGTTGTAGTAGAGCGTAATAAAGATATTTTACAAAAAGATGATCATACAGATACATCTGTTTTTGATGGAGACCAAATTGAGATTGTAACTTTCGTAGGAGGCGGTTGATTATGTTAAACATTGGACCATTTTCATTTCATTCTAGACTGTTATTAGGAACAGGTAAATTCCCTGATTTTGACGTACAGCAAAAGGCAATTGACGTTTCTGAAGCTGAAATTTTAACGTTTGCAGTACGTCGTATGGATATCTTTGATGCAAAGCAACCTAATTTATTAGAGAAACTTGATGTGAAAAAATATACGTTATTACCAAATACAGCAGGGGCAAAAAACGCTGAAGAGGCTGTTCGTATTGCAAAATTAGCAAAAGCTTCTGGGCTTTGTGACATGATAAAGGTAGAAGTTATTGGTGATGATAGAACGTTATTACCGGATCCGGTAGAAACGTTAAAGGCATCTGAAATGTTACTGAAAGAAGGATTTATCGTACTTCCGTATACATCTGATGATGTTGTATTAGCACGTAAATTACAAGAGCTTGGCGTGCATGCGATTATGCCAGGAGCATCTCCAATCGGATCAGGACTTGGTATTGTAAATCCATTAAATTTGAGCTTCATTATTGAACAAGCGGCAGTACCAGTTATCGTTGATGCCGGTATTGGTAGCCCAGCTGATGCGGCATTTGCAATGGAATTAGGAGCAGATGGCGTGTTATTAAATACAGCTGTATCAGGAGCAAAAGATCCTATTAAAATGGCACAGGCAATGAAACTAAGTATTGAAGCAGGACGTTTAGGATTTGAAGCAGGTCGTATTGCACGTAAGCGCTGTGCAACTGCAAGTAGTCCTTTAGAAGGAATGAGCGTAGTTGAATAATCGATATTCTCGCCAAGAACTATTTTCTCCAATTGGAGCAGAAGGGCAGCAAAAGATAAGAGAAAAGCATGTACTTATTATCGGTGCAGGTGCATTAGGTAGTGCAAATGCAGAGATGTTTGTAAGAGCGGGTGTTGGCAAGATAACAATTGTTGACCGTGATTATGTAGATTGGAGTAATCTGCAAAGACAACAATTGTATGCAGAGAGCGACGTAAAGAATAATCTCCCAAAAGCTATAGCGGCTAAAAAACGTTTAGAAGAGATTAATAGCGATGTAACAATAAAAGCTCTCGTTCAAGATGTAACAGCTGAAGAGCTAGAAGAACTTGTTACAAACGTTGATGTAATTATTGATGCGACTGATAATTTCGAAATACGCTTTATTGTGAATGATATAGCACAAAAATATTCTATTCCATGGATTTACGGTGCATGTGTAGGTAGTTACGGTCTTTCTTACACAATCATTCCTAGTAAAACACCATGTTTATCATGTTTATTGCAGTCGATTCCGCTTGGCGGGGCAACATGTGATACAGCGGGTATTATATCACCTGCTGTATCTCTTGTCGTTTCTCATCAAGTAACAGAAGCTCTTAAACTGTTAGTAGAAGATTACGAATCACTTCGAGATGGGCTTGTATCGTTTGATATGTGGAAGAATGAGTATTCATGTATGAATGTGCAAAAGCTTCGCCAGCATAATTGTTCTTCATGCGGAGAGAATGCATTATATCCGTATTTAAATAAAGAGAACACATCAAAAACAGCAGTTTTATGCGGGCGAAATACAGTTCAAATTAGACCACCTCATAAAGAGGAAATGAATTTTGAACAATATAAAGAGTTGCTGGAAGGTCGCGTGAATGATTTAAATGTAAATCCATATTTACTATCATTTTCTGTTGAAGACAAGAGGTTAGTCGCCTTTAAAGATGGCCGTGTGCTCGTACATGGAACGAAAGATATAAGCGAAGCAAAAACGATTTATCATCGCTATTTTGGATAGAAAAGGATGAGTGGGATGAAAGTGAATAAAGCTTTAACAATTGCAGGGTCTGATAGCGGCGGCGGTGCTGGAATTCAGGCAGATTTAAAAACATTCCAAGAGCTTGGTGTATACGGAATGACGGCTATTACGGCAATTACTGCTCAAAACACGCTTGGCGTTCAAGGGGTATATCCTGTTCCGTTAGAAGGTATTACAGAACAGCTGAATTCAATTGGTACGGATTTAACACCAGATGCAGTGAAACTAGGAATGTTATTTAGTAGTGAAATAATTCAAATTGTTGCAGAACAAATTAAAAAATTTGGCTGGAATAATATTGTGCTAGATCCCGTTATGATCGCAAAAGGCGGTGCATCATTATTACAGCAAGAAGCAGTTCATGCATTAAAAGAATATTTATTACCAGTAGCAACCGTTATAACACCGAATGTTCCAGAAGCAGAAGTGTTAACTGGGATGGAGATTCATAATGTTGAAGATAGTAAGGAAGCTGCAAAAGTATTGCACGAATTAGGTGCTAAATATGTGCTTATGAAGGGCGGACATGCAGAATATCAAGGTAATGAAGTAATTGATTTCCTCTTTGATGGAGAAGAATTTATTGAGTTTAGAAGCGAGCGAATTCCTTCAAAGCAAACGCACGGAAGTGGGTGCACATTTGCTTCAGCGGTTACAGCAGGACTTGCGAAAGGATACTCAATTGAAGATGCTGTTCAAGAAGCAAAACGATTTATTAGTATAGCAATTGAAGAGCCATTGAATATTGGTAGTGGTCATGGACCGACGAATCATTTTGCGTATAAAGTGAATAGAACGCGTGTATAGATAAGTGAAAAGCCAGTTTTATAACTGGCTTTTTTTCTGTTTACTTTTTCAAAATACAGGAGTAATATATCAGCCAGAATATATTTTTTTGTAAACGCTGAGTCCAATTATATGGAGCGGAGGAACCAATTTGTGCAGTGTCACTAGGGGTGAATCTTTCAAATTTGAAAGTAGGGCTACTCTCAAAGCCCGAATCCGACAGCTAACTTCGTAAGCGTCTTGAGAGAGGACGGTGCCATGATGGATACATCACTTCATCGATCTGATTAGTATAGGGGAATATCAATCTATGTTTGATTTCTTTTATACTAAGGAGGATGAGGTACATGGAACTAACACTTATTTGTGTTGGAGAAGAAAGTAAGGTAAATAGTTTAAGAGATCTAGTTGCATTTCAACATGAGTTAGTTATTTTTACAGCAAATGAAGAGGTAGCGGCTGAAGTTAGGAATTGTGGGTTTGATTGGACTTATAGTTGTAGTAAGGAGCAGGATTTTACTAGTATTTGTGAGTGTATTAAGAAGGTCATTTTACTAGGGGATGAGCTTCCAATCGTTAGTTTCTTCACAGAACACATTCGTTTTTCTTTTCAAGCACCTATTACTGTTGTTACAAGGAATAAACGATATCCAGCGAGGCTCTATGAAACAATTGGAGCTAAGTTTGTCGTGTTTACAAATTGTGATAATATTTCTTTTTTATTTTTTGAATAGGGCGGGGGAAGAAATGATGAAGGTACTATTACTTGGAGATATAGCAAATCGTTGGGCAGTATCGGTAGAGCGAGTTCAAGAATTGGTCCAGATTGATCCCCTTTTTCCAGGGCCATATATTATATTACCATCAAAAGATGCTTTGTATTTAGAGATGGATATTACTGAGTATGAGCAGCTACATGCAGAATTGACACAAGTTTATATTCGTGGGAGAAATTTACGTGCATTTTTACGAGGAGAATAAAGGTTGAATAAAAAAGAGCGAATGCTGAGTGCAACAAGCTATGCACTTCATGTCATTCGCTCTTTTTATTTCATATTTAAAAGGTCATTTTTAAGAAAAGAAAAGAGAAATAAAGAAAATAGATGAAATAATAGTAATAATCTTCAATGTAAGCGTTTAAATGAATGTAAATATTATTATTTTCAGCAATTTCGCCCTTTACAAGTGAAATATAGAGGAGTATATTTACTCTCATAAATCATTCATAAAATTTCCAAAAAAACCTAAAATCGCTGAGTTCCAGAAATGGAGCGGGGGAACCAATTTTGTGCATCGTCACTTGGGGTGAATCTTTCAGTTTTGAAAGTAGGGCTACTCTTTAGGCCCGAATCCGACAGCTAACCTCGTAAGCGTTTAGAGAGGAGGTTTACTTTTTGTTGTTCATTTTTTGAACACTGAGTAGAGCTCAGTGTTCTTTTTTAATATTTAAATGGTAAATTTTAACAAAAAGAGAGGGATCGTTATGTTAGATGTTGTAATGGTCGGGATTTTTATTTTATTAGTTGCATCGATGGCAAGTCTTGCAAGTTGGTCAGATAAAGTTGTGAAAGAAGGAAAGCAATCATGATGATTGTCTTATCGGTTATTGTCGCAGCAATTACAGTGTATTTAGTGTATGCATTATTAAATCCAGAGAAGTTTTAATTAGGGGGAATTATTCATTATGATTTGGGTTGCAGTCATTATTACAATGCTCTTGTTTATTTTAGTAGCAAAGCCAACGGGGATTTATTTAGAAAAAGCTTTTCAAGGTAGCAAAACGTTAGATAAAGTATTCGGGCCTTTTGAAAAACTTATTTTTAAAATTACGGGTGTAAAAGCATACAATCAAACGTGGAAACAGTACGCATTATCATTAGTTTTATTAAATGGATTTATGATCGTTGTCGTATACTTCATTTTCAGATTACAAGGTGTGCTGCCACTAAATCCAGCGCATATTGAAGGGATGGAGCCTACGCTCGCTTTTAATACAGCAATTAGTTTTATGGCTGATACAAACTTACAGCATTATAGCGGTGAAAATGGTTTATCTTATTTATCACAATTAATCGGAATTACATTTTTAATGTTTGCGGCACCAGCAACGACATTAGCGCTCGTTATGGCTTTTATAAGAGGACTTGCTGGAAAAGAACTTGGTAACTTTTTCGTTGATTTTACGAGAGCGTTAACGAGAGTGTTTCTTCCTATCGCATTTATTGCGGCACTAGTTTTTGTCGCACTTGGCGTACCACAAACGTTAGATGGGGCGGTTACAGCACAAACGATTGAAGGTGCAAAGCAAAGTATTTTACGCGGACCTGTTGCATCATTCGTTTCCATTAAGGAACTTGGAAATAACGGCGGTGGATTTTTCGGAGCAAACTCTACGCATCCTTTCGAAAATCCAGGACAAATGAGTAATATTTTGCAAATGATGCTTATGATGTTATTACCAACAGCACTTCCATTTACGTACGGACGAATGGTCGGAAATAAAAAACAAGGCCGCATCCTTTTCGTGTCACTATTTATGGTATTTTTACTAGGGTTTATAACGATTACGACATCTGAACTAAACGGGAACCCGGCATTAAATGGAATGGGTATCGAACATGTACAAGGAAGTACAGAAGGGAAAGAAGTACGATTTGGAACAGTATTTTCTTCACTATACGCAACAGTAACGACAGCTGCTGAAACAGGCGCTGTTAATACGATGCATGATACGTTAACACCAATTGGTGGTCTAGTTCCCCTCGTAAATATGATGTTAAATACAGTGTATGGCGGAGTTGGAGCAGGCTTTGTAAACATTATTATGTATGCAATTATCGCGGTGTTTATATCTGGGTTAATGGTTGGACGGACACCAGAGTTTTTAGGTAAAAAGATTGAAGGTAAGGAAATGAAATTAATCGCAGTCACGATTTTATTTCATCCATTGCTCATTTTAGGATTTTCGGCATTAGCTCTTTCAACAAATTTAGGAACGGATGCTATTTCTCATTCCGGTTTCCACGGTTTAACACAAGTTGTATATGAATATACATCGTCAGCTGCGAATAACGGATCTGGATTTGAAGGATTAGGAGATAATACACCGTTTTGGAATATTACGACTGGTTTAGTTATGTTTTTAGGACGCTACTTCAGTTTAATTACGATGCTAGCTGTGGCAGCTTCGTTGAAAGAAAAAACGGTAGTGCCAGAAACAGTTGGAACGTTCCGTACAGATAATAGTTTATTTGGTGGCATCTTCATCGGAACGATTGTAATTGTCGGTGCATTAACATTTTTCCCGATGTTAGTACTCGGACCAATTGCAGAATTTCTTACATTGAAGTAATGGAGGGTAAATGATGAGACCGGTAGTAGTAAAAGAAAAACAATTAAATAAGTCACAAATACATGCTGTAGAAGATGAAGTTAGACAAGCGAAAACGATGGATCGTGATATCGTAACACATGCGATGAAACAATCCGTTGCGAAATTGAATCCGAAAGTCATGATAAAGAATCCGATTATGTTCGTTGTGGAAATTGGATTTATCATTACGTTCATTTTATCTTTTCTTCCAAGCAGTTCTAGTAGTATACCAGGATGGTTTAATATAACAGTTTCTCTCATTCTATTATTTACAGTTTTATTTGCGAATTTTGCAGAAGCATTAGCAGAAGGCCGTGGTAAAGCACAAGCCGATTCTTTAAAGCAGTCGAAGAAAGATGTGTTTGCAAATGTTGTAAAAGAAAATGGAGACATTGTCCAAGTTTCAGCAACTGATCTTAGAAAAGGTGACGTTGTTATCGTAAAACAAGGAGAAATGATTCCGAATGATGGCGAAGTAATCAAAGGATTAGCATCTGTAGATGAATCTGCAATTACAGGGGAATCAGCTCCTGTTATAAAAGAAGCAGGCGGTGATTTTTGTTCCGTAACAGGTGGAACGATGGTCGTAAGTGATGAAATTACAATTGTCATTACGAGTAATCCTGGTGAATCATTTATCGACAAAATGATTTCTTTAGTAGAAGGAGCTGCTCGTCAAAAAACGCCGAATGAGATTGCTTTAAATACAGTATTAACGAGCTTAACTCTTATTTTCTTGATCGTCGTTGTGACGTTGCCGATTTTTACAAATTATTTAGGTTTTCAAATTGATACAGCTGTACTCGTAGCATTGTTAGTATGTTTAATTCCAACGACAATTGGTGGTTTGCTATCAGCGATTGGTATTGCTGGGATGGACCGGGTGACAAAATTTAACGTGTTAGCGATGTCAGGGAAAGCAGTAGAAGCTGCGGGCGATATTAATACAATTATTTTAGATAAAACAGGTACAATTACTTTTGGAAACCGGATGGCTCATACATTATTGCCTGTAGGAAATGAAACGATTGAGCAAGTTGGAAAGTGGGCTGCTATTAGTTCTGTTTTAGATGAAACGCCAGAAGGTCGATCTGTTATCGAGTATGTGCAGGGAAAATCTATATCATATAATAGAGAACTTGCAGAACAAGGGGAGTTTGTTCCGTTTAAAGCAGAAACGAGAATGAGCGGTGTTGATTTACAAGACGGAACGAAAGTGAGAAAAGGTGCTGTCGGTGCTGTTATTGAATGGGTTGGGTCACAAGGTGGAACAATTCCGAAAGATGTAAATCAAAAAGCAGACTTAATTTCAAAAGAGGGCGGAACACCACTTGTAGTTGCAGTAGATAATCGTATTTACGGTTTAATTTATTTAAAGGATACAGTAAAACCGGGTATGCGTGAGCGTTTTGAACAGTTGCGTCAAATGGGGATTAAAACGGTTATGTGTACAGGTGATAATCCGTTAACAGCAGCAACGATTGCAAAAGAAGCAGGAGTAGATGAATTCGTTGCCGAGTGTAGACCAGAAGATAAAATTGCGGTTATTAAAGCAGAGCAAGATAAAGGGAAACTTGTAGCGATGACAGGTGATGGTACAAATGATGCTCCGGCATTAGCACAGGCTGACGTTGGATTAGCGATGAATAGTGGTACGACAGCTGCGAAAGAAGCAGCAAATATGATTGATTTAGACTCGAATCCAACGAAAATTATTGAGGTTGTAGGAATTGGTAAGCAATTGTTAATGACACGTGGTGCATTGACGACATTTAGTATTGCGAATGATATAGCGAAATATTTTGCAATTATTCCAGCAATGTTTACACTTGCGATTCCGCAAATGGAAGCACTAAACATAATGAAGTTAACATCACCACTGTCAGCGATTTTATCAGCATTAATATTTAACGCTGTTATTATTCCATTACTCATTCCGTTAGCGATGAAAGGTATTGCATATAAACCGATGAGTTCTAATGCATTGCTTAGCCGAAACTTACTTATTTATGGGCTTGGCGGAGTTATCGTTCCGTTCATTGGAATTAAAGTAATTGATATAATTGTCGGCTTGTTCATATAAGGAAGAGGGGAAAAAGATGGAAAAGAAACAAAGTATACTATCACCAATTATCCGTATTACTTTTACATTTCTAGTGTTGTGTGGACTTGTATATCCACTTATTGTTACTGGTATTGCACAAGCCGTGATGAAGGATAATGCGGATGGAAGTCTAATATATAATGATAAAAATGAAGTGATTGGTTCTAAATTAATCGGGCAAAACTTCACGGATCCACGTTATTTTCAAGGGCGTGTTTCTAGTATTGAATATAAGGCTGAAGCATCTGGTTCAAATAACTATGCACCATCTAATCCAGATTTAGAGAAACGAGTAGAGAAAAGTATTGAAGAGTGGAAGAAACAAAATCCGAGCGTTCCAGTAACAGAAGTACCTATAGATTTAGTGACAAATTCAGGTTCAGGGCTTGATCCTGATATTAGTCCAAAGGCGGCCTCGGTGCAGGTGGATCGCATTTCAAAATTAACGAATATTTCGAAAGAAAAACTTAATCAATTGATTAAAGATCAAACAGAAGGTGCTGCACTTGGTTTATTTGGAGAAGATCGAGTGAATGTCTTAAAGCTAAATTTAGCATTACAAAAATTAATGAAATAGTAACAGTGCTACCTCAATCTAACGGATTGAGGTAGCGTTGTTTCGAATGAAAGGTAGTGTTTATTTTGTATGCAGATGATTATGAATCGAAGTTTCAAAGGCGAACGCCAGAGGAATATTTAGAATATATTCGTCAGCAAAATCGCGGAAAGTTAAAGTTATATGTAGGAGCAGCTCCAGGCGTAGGAAAAAGTTATAAAATGCTCTTTGATGCAAGGGAAATGAAAAAAGATGGAATTGATATTGTAATTGGTTTAATTGAAACGCATGGAAGAAAAGAGACGGAAGAAGCAATTGCTGATTTAGAAAAAGTTCCTTTGAAAGAAATACAGTATAAAGGAAAGGTATTTTATGAGCTTGATGTGGAAGGAATAAAAAAACGCGCGCCGCAAGTAGTCGTAGTGGATGAACTTGCGCATAGTAATGTTCCTGGTTCTAAGCATAAAAAACGTTATATGGATGTGCAGGAATTGTTAGAGGCTGGTATATCGGTATTATCAGCTTTTAATATTCAACATTTAGAAAGTGTTCATGATATTGTAGCTCAAATTACGAATGTAAAAGTAAGAGAACGAGTTCCAGATTTTATTTTACAAAAAGCAAATGAAATTCAGCTCGTTGATGCAACACCGGAAGTACTTCGGAAGAGGTTAATAGACGGAAAGATATATAAAGAAGAAAAAATTCAGCAAAGCTTACAAAATTTCTTTACGCTTAATAATTTAGGAGCACTTAGGGAATTATCACTTCGCGAGGTTGCCGATGATATGGACGAGAAAATTAGCCAAACAGTAATAGAACCAATTGGCGTAAAAGAAAAAATTCTTGTTTGTGTACAATACAGTTCAACAGCGGAGAAATTAATAAGACGGGGATGGCGCATGGCTGATCGGTTAAATGCTGAATTGTATGTATTAAATGTTGAAAGAGAAAATATAGACTCTCTTTCAGCTGGTAAAAAACAAACAATTGAAGAGTGGAAGACGCTCACGAATCAATTTGATGCAAGTTTTGTATTAGAAGAAGCAAAGGGAAGAAAGCCAGCAGATGTTATTATTGAAGTGGCAAAAAGATTACAGGTGACGCAAATTTTACTTGGACAATCGGCTAGAACAAGGTGGGAAGAAATACGAAAAGGCTCTATTGTAAATGAAATTATGAGACAAACAAAGTATATTGATATTCATATTGTTGCGGATCAAAGAGGATAAATAGAGCCGACCTTTTTGGGGGCTCTATTTTGCTTTTTGTACAGAATGAAAACTTAGCATTTTCATTGCATATAAGATTACAAGTAAAAACATAATTGCGCCTAGGAAGAAAATCCAAAAGTAATTTTGGTTAAATAAAAGAAATCCACCTATAAGTGGCCCTGTGCCCATACCAAGATAGCGGATGAAGTTGTACATACCGATAGCTGTTGCACGTTCTTGCACGAATTCTTCTGTTAATAAAGTAGTGTGAGTTGGCATAGAAAGTCCCATACTAAAACCGTACAAAGATGTAACGATAATGATGAATGGGATATTGATGTTATATATGAAAGAGAATAAAAAGACACATATAATATTGAAGTAACTCGTAATAAATAAAGTTTGCTTTGTTGTGAGGCGTTTTTGCAAAAACTTGTAGCAAAAACTTCCTAGCATGATAGAAAGAGACATTGGTACAAACATAAGACCAATTTCACTTGCAGCTAGATAAAATGAATTTGCTAAAATGCTCGGTAAAAAAACGAGAAAGCAAAAGTAAATACAAAATTGAATGAAGCCAATAAGAGTAATAGAAAATCCAGTTTTATTTTTTAAGATAAGAGAGTAGTTCTTTTGTGCTTTAGACTGCTTAATTACATTTGGCTTTGTTTCTGGAAGTAGTGAAATGTTTATAATTAATAAGATAATGCCAAGTGTAGATAAAAAGAGAAATACAGATAAGTGACCATTTATACTGCCAAGAAATCCACCTATGAGAGGAGCCATTGCAGGTGCGAGGGCAAGTAACATTTGGTATAGGCTCATCGCTTCTCCGCGTTCTTTTCCTTCAAATAAATCGCCGATAATCGTTGCTGAAACTACAGGTATAGCCGCTATTCCTATAGCTTGAACAGCTCTAAAAAAGAGAAATAAATAAATGTTTGCCGAAAAAGCACATCCGATTGAACCAATTGTACTAATGACTAAACTAGGGATAAGGACAGATTTTCTCCCTTTTGTATCAATTAAAGGTCCATATACGAGCTGCATAATTGCAAGAATGAATGTGAAAAGTGAAACTGTTACATTTACAAGATAAAGAGAAGTGTGAAAAGAATTTTGAATCATCGGTAAGATAGGTGTGTAAATATTTTGAGCGAAGGAACCGAGTAAGGCACTAATACAGACAACATATAAAATGAAAGTTAGTTTAGATTTTTTCATCTTGTTAACCTCCTTGTATTTTTGGTTTCCTTGGAAACTAAATTTATTTTAACATGATTTTCTCACTTGTAAAGATGAAAAAATAATTTTAAAATGGTATATAGTTAAATTGTTTCTTTGGAAACTTAGGAGGCGAACGGATTGAAGCATACAACGAAGCAAATGGAAATACTGTCGGACATTCGTACACTTTTGCATAAAAAAGAAGAACATTTAAAACGACAAAACGAGAAGTTTCTTCGTGAGACAGGTGTAAGTAGTATGTCTTTATCTGAGTTACATGTAATCGAATGTATCGGAAAAAATGGTTTGATGAATGTAACGGCAATTACGACAGAAATGGGCATGACGAAGGGAGCAATCTCTAAAATTTGTACGAAGTTGTTTCAAAAGCAATTCGTTGAGAAGATGCAAATGTTAGATAATCAAAAAGAAATCTTCTTCAGCTTAACGGAAAGCGGAAATGAAATATATAAAGCTCATGAAAAATTGCATAAGCAAGCTGAAGAAAAGTGGTTGTTACTTTTAGATGGATATACGAAAGAAGAGCAAGACTTTATTCAAAGGTTTATAAAGGATGTCTCCGATCATTTGGAAATATAATTGGAAGAAAAAACTCCTTTTTCTCAAGTCTTTTAAATATAATTTCTGAAAGAACTCATATATAATAGAAAAAGATACTTAACATGGTGAATAATTAAAGAGTCAATATATATAGAGGAGAGAGTAACATGCTTGAAAATACGGGGTTAGTATTAGAAGGCGGCGGTATGCGTGGTGTATATACGGGTGGGATATTAGAATACTTTATGGAACAAGATTTATATTTTCCATATGTAATCGGTGTATCAGCTGGTGCTTGTCATGCAGCGTCGTATCTTTCCAGACAAAGAAATAGAAATAAAACGGTCAATATTGATTATGCATCACATCCGAAATATTTGTCGTATAAAAACTTATGGAGAAAACGTCAGCTATTTGATATGGATTTCATTTTTCATGAAATTCCAGAAAAGCATGTTCCGTTTGATTTTGAAACATACTTTAATAGCCCAGAACGTTTCCTTGTAGGAACGACGGATTGTGAAACTGGACAATCTGTTTATTTTGAGAAAGAAGGAACGAATGATGATGCACTAAATTTATTACAAGCGTCTAGTTCATTGCCTTTCATTGCACCAGTAGTAAATTATCGTGGTAAGCAGTTATTAGATGGCGGGATTTCTGATCCAATTCCAGTTCGTAAAGCACAGGAAGATGGATTTAAAAAATCAGTCGTTATTTTAACGAGAAATCATGGTTACGCGAAGAAAAAATCAAAATTCGGATGGATTGCAGGAAAAGCTTATAAAAAATATCCGAATCTTGTTAACACGATGTTGAATCGTTATGAAGTGTATAATGAAACACTTCACTATATTGAAAAAGAAGAGCAAGCTGGTAATTTATTTGTTATTCGCCCAGAAGTGCCGCTTCAAGTAGATCGTATGGAAAAAGATACAGCAAAACTACAAAATTTATACGAGCAAGGCTATGAAGATGCAAAGAGACAGTTTGCAGATTTGCAGGCGTTTTTGCAAAAATAAATATTAGGCTGTGGAGATGGAGTTCTCTGCAGTCTTTTTATTATTGGTTTCAATACCGAATGTTGGTTATACACGTTTTTAGATTATGGTATAATATGGATAAAAGTATGTGGAGAGGTGATACATATGGAAAATGTATATAAAGGGCTTAGACATACTGGATTTATCATGATGCTTATTTTTGGGGGTGTATTTTTACTTCGCTGGTTTATTCATGATGAAATGTTATTAGATCAACTTATTGGTTTTAGTGTGGGCATAGTAATGGTTATTTCATCAGTTTTCATTCAAAAGTATAGTAAAGAATTACAGGTGAATGAGAAATATTAATAATTTTTAACTGCTGTTATCTTTTTCATAGTTTAGTAATCGTGGAGGCTTTCGGGTGATTGTTGCAAAGGGAAAAGAGAGCATCGAATTCGATGCTCTCTTTTTATTTACGCTTCTTTTTAATAAATGAAAAGGCTAAAGCTGTAATTAAAATGCTGCCTTTAATAATATCTTGTGCATAATAAGGAACGTTCATCATTGTGAGTCCATTTAATATAATTCCAATTAATACCGAGCCGAGGAATGTTCCGACTATATTTGGTTTCTTGGCACCGAACATTGCGTAACCGATATAGGCAGCTGCGACTGCATCCATTAATAATGGAGCACCAGCTGAAACTTGTCCTGTTCCAACGCGGCTGCATAGAATAATGCCGCCAATAGAAGCTAGTAAACCACTAATCATATAAGCATATACACGGTAACGATCAGTAGGAATACCGGCTAATCTAGCAGCTTCTCGATTCCCACCAGTCATATAAAAGAAACGACCGTACGTTGTTTTTTCTAAAAATAGATGTGCAATTAAAACGACAGTAAGCATGATAATGACAGGGACTGGAATTCCTAAGACGGAACCTTGACCGATAAATAAAAAAGATGGAATAAAATGTCCTGTTGCACCGGACATTCCTTCATAAATTGAAGATCCTTTTGAAAATGTTAAGTGTAGTCCATTGACGATATACATGATACTTAATGTAGCTAGTAAATCGGGTAGTTTAATTCGGATAACGAGTAGTGCATTTAATAATCCAACTAATAACCCGCAAAGAATAGGAACAAGGAGTGTGACTAATAGTTCTTGTCGATATAAAACGAGACAAGAAGCAGCTGCAATTGTTGCTAAACTAGCGGTAGAGCCGACTGATAAATCAAACCCATCTACAATCAATGTAAAGGTAACGCCGATTGCAAGTAACGTTACGATGGAAATAGAACGTAAAATATCACTAATATTGTTATATGTTAAAAAAGAATCATTGACGATAGAGAAAAAAATTGTAACACCTATAATAATAGCAATTGTACTAAATTGATAAAAAAGATGAGTAGGTAAATATAGTTTCTTAGTTTTCGTTTTATGAACGAGATTCAATGGAATAGCTCCCTTCAGATAAATGTAAAAGCTGTTCAGGAGATAGTTCGCTTGGTAAGTATTCACCTACAAATTCTCCGTTTGCCAGTATAAGAATGCGATCAGCGATATGCAACGCTTCATCTTGTTCTCCTGTGAAATAAATTACGGAACTTCCGTTTTCTGTAATGTTGCGAATGAATTGAAAAATGTCTTGTTTCGCAGCGATGTCTACACCTTTAGTTGGCTCGTCTAAAAGAAATAGATTAGGTTTGAATCCACTCCACTTTGCAATTGAGACTTTTTGTTGATTTCCACCGCTAAGTGAATGAATAAGTGCCTTTGGCTCATTTGGTGAAATACCGAAAGAAGAAATTGCTGTAGTAGCATCATTTAATTCGGTTTGTTTTCGTTTCCAACCTGATTGATGTAAATTTGTGTGATTTATAATATCTTCCGAAAGAAATACGCCTTGTTTTCTTCTTTCTTCTGGTACAAGTGCGATTTTCGCTTTAATCGCATCTCGTGGTGTTTTAATCGTTAGTTTTTGACCGTCTATTTCTGCGTGATAAGTATGACGAGCACCAAATAACGTTTCAGCAAGTGTTGTTTTTCCACTTCCAATTAATCCGTATATCACAACAGTTTCTCCTTTTCGTATTGTAAGAGTAAGGGGAGAATGACCTTCGTGTAATAGAAGCTCTTGTACTTTAAATAGTTCCTCGCTCCCGGTTTTTGGTGCTGTATTAATAGGAAGTGTAAGTTGTTTTCCAGTCATTGCTTCCACAATTTGTTGATCTGTAATCGTTGTAATGGTTTCAGAAAGGGCAACTTGACCATTATGTAATACAGTTACATCATCCGCGAAATTTCGAATCTCTGATAAACGATGAGAAACTAAAAGGATGCCAATTCCTTTTGATGTTAAATCTTTTAATAGTTTCCCAAAGGTTTCAACTTCTTTTGGTCCAAGAGAAGAAGTAGGTTCATCTAATAAAAGGTAATTTGTATTGTTAGATAAAGTTCTTGCGATAAGAAGTAATTGTTTTTCATGTAATGAACAGTTTGAAACATCTTCCGAAACATTTAAATTTACCTGTACAGTTTGCAAATGTTGTTTAGCAAGTGCGACTAATTTGGACTTTGAAAATAGTACTTTATTTTGCATTGCTAAATGATCGATTAGTACATTTTCTAATACAGATAATCCGGGAATAAGCCCGTGATCTACTTCTTGTGTTACGAAAGAAATGCCATGCTTTTTTGCATCGCGCGGTGAAGTAAAGGAAACAGACTGAGTATCAATTTTTATATCGCCAACAACTGGTTGAATTTCACCAGTTGCTATTTTTAGTAAAGTACTTTTTCCCGCACCGTTCATGCCTAGTAAAGCGTGTACTTTTCCTTTTTGAATATGAATAGAAACATCTTCTAGAACAGGTGTAGTGACATGATAAGAATGTGTAATGTTTTGAAGAGAGAACGTCATCATTTTTTCTCCTTCTCTAATTTTTTCATCCAAGGGGAATATGCATCTTTTGAGTCTCCCCAACCGTTTATATATTTTGATAACTGATCCATTGTTATATTTTCTTTTGGTAAACTATTTTTCTTTACTAAATAAGGTTCTAGTGAATAAATATCTGGCGTTTGTTCACCAGCGATTTTTTTGTATAAAAATCGTACTTGAACCTTACCTACTTCAGCTGGATCAGTTGCAGCTGTAGCAGTCCAAGGTGAGTTTTCTTTTTGCATGAGCTGTAAATCTTCATTGCTTAAGTCAATGCCATATACTTTTATATCTGTACGACCAGCTTGTTCAAGTGCTTTAACAGCCCCTTTAGCAAACTCATCCCACGAAGCGAAAATAGCTTGTAAATCGCCTTTTTTCGGATATTTCTTTAGTAAAGCTTCTACTTGTGTTTGTGTATCGAGCGGTGTGTTATTACTAGCAGTACCGAATCTTGCAACTTCTTTTATATTTGGATACCGTTTATAAAAAGCATCAATGATAACATTGCGACGTTCCATTGGAGCAAATCCGCCGACCCATACAACTGCGATATTTCCTTGTCCATTCAAATCTTCCGCTAACGTTTTTAATGATTTCCATGCAAGACTATAGTCATCTTGATCAATAATTGTCACACCTGGCAAGCGTAGATCGTTATCGAACGCAACTACGGGAATGTTCGCCTGTAACGCTTTTTCTACTCCAGGTTTTAGTGCTTCAGAACGGCCATGATCAATTAAAATACCATCCACTTTTGAATTAATAGCAGTATCTAAATTTGCAGCCATTTTTGCTAAATCGTTATCAGAATTGTAGACTTGTACACTGCCGCCAAATAGCTCAACTTGTTTTTTGACACCCTCAATATATTGAGAGGAAAAAGTTCCGATGGACATTTGCATAATTAATGCGATTTTTAATGGCTTCTTCATTTGGCTTGGAATTTCTGTTTGTAATTGATTTTCTACCGTTGTAGTCGCCTTTCTCACAGTTTGTTGCTTTTGTGAAGAGATAGCATCTTGTTCATTTGTACAAGCCGCTAATGTAAATAAGAGAAAAATAAGTACGATGGAACATAATTTTTTCATAAAAAAATCCCTCCTAAACTAAAAAGAGAGAGGAGGGAGTGAAAATAAAAAACGCCTTTTCATATAGAAAAGACGCCTTATCATATTACTCTTATCTTTCAACACAATGTGTTGTAAGAATTAGCACCGTGCCCATAAATGGGTCGGTTGCCGGGCTTCGTAGGGCTCATCCCTCCACCTGCTCTTGATAAGACATCGAATATTTAACTATTTTGAATTATTCCACAAACGAATGGTATTGTCAAACAGTATTTATAAAAAAATCCCTCAGGAAGAGGGATTTTAATGTGGTAAGAATATCAATTGATAAGCAAACAAAATTCCAAATACATACACAAGTGGGTGAACAGCACGGAATTTACCTTTTGCCACTTTCATAAGTGGATATGAAATAAATCCAAGTGCGATACCTGTTGCGATACTTGATGTAAGTGGCATGCTTAAGATTACTAAAAATGCTGGGAATGCTTCATCAAATGCATCCCAATCGATGTGGCGAACTGAACCCATCATAAGACTACCAACGATAATTAATGATGGTGCAGTAATAGCTGATACACCAGAAACAGCACTTACTAATGGGCCGAAGAATGCTGCTAGTGCGAATAGAACAGCTACTGTAACAGTTGTTAAACCAGTACGACCACCAGCTGCAACACCAGCAGATGATTCAATGTAAGCTGTTGATGGTGTTGTTCCGAACATAGAACCGATTGTTGCTGAAAATGAGTCAGATAGAAGAGCTCGTCCAGCTTTTGGAAGCTTTCCGTCTTTCATAAATCCACCTTGTTGAGCTACCCCAAGTAATGTACCTGTTGTATCGAATAGTGTAACAAGGAAGAATGAGAATACAACGCCATATAATCCGTAGTTAATTACGTCAGATACAGCAGTAATTGGATTTGAAACGATAATTCCTTCTGGTAATCCAGGCATTGATGTAACACCGTTTGAGAATGTTAACTGTCCTGTGAAGAAAGCGATAATACCAGTTAATAGCATACCAATAAATAGTGCGCCATTTACATTTAAAGACATAAGAACAATAGTAATTCCAAGCCCAGCCAATGCTAGTAGAACTGGAGCAGAGTGAAGATCACCAAGTCCAACTAAGTTTGCATCATTTTTTGTAACGATACCTGTTAAACGTAAACCGATAAAGGCGATGAAAAGACCGATACCAGCAGTAATTGCATGTTTTAAGTTTTCAGGAATTGCTTCCATTAATTTTGTACGGAAAGATGTGAATGATAACAAAATTAAAATCATACCTGCTACGAATACAGCAGAGAATGCAATTGCGAAAGTCATGCCTTCATGAGCTTTTACAACAGAGTAAGAGAAGTAAGCATTTAATCCCATACCTGGCGCGATTGCGATTGGTAAGTTTGTAAAGATTGCCATAAATAATGTTCCGACAACAGCAGCGATAATTGTTGCTGTAAATGCTTGTTCAAATGGAACACCTGCATCCCCAAGGATAACAGGGTTTACGACAATGATATATGCCATTGTTAAGAAGGTAATAATACCTGCCATAATTTCAGTTTTAATAGAAGTTTTATGTTTTGAAAGGTTAAACATATAAACATCCTTTCTGTTTACGAATAATTTTCACAACAGTTATATATAATATTCGTTTTTTAACTATTTTGCAATAGTTTTGTATAAAAAGTTTACAACAATTCATATTTTGTGTCTTAAATTCGAATATTAATCGTAACTTGATGTGTGAATTTCAGTTTTTATTATGCACATTATAAGGAAAAGGAGTTGAAAGAAGCTATGCCACAGCAAAAAAACTTTGTAACAATGCCAGCGCAACATCAAAATAAACAGCCTGGTATTGAATCATTAATGAATCCACTTCCGCAGTTTGAAGATTCAAATTATAAAGGTAGCGAAAAGTTAAAAGGAAAGAATGTATTAATTACAGGGGGAGATAGTGGGATTGGACGAGCTGTTTCCATCGCTTTTGCGAAAGAGGGAGCAAATATTGCGATTGCTTATTTAGATGAGGAAGAAGATGCTAATGAGACGAAGCAATATGTTGAGAAAGAAGGTGTAAAGTGTGTATTGTTGCCGGGTGATTTAAGTGATGAACAGCATTGTAAAGATGTTGTTCAAGAGACCGTCCAGCAGCTAGGTAGTTTACAGGTTTTAGTAAATAATGTCGCGCAGCAATATCCGCAGCAAGGACTAGAGTATATTACAGCAGAACAGCTAGAAAAGACTTTTCGTATTAATATTTTTTCTTATTTTCACGTTGCGAAAGCCGCACTTTCTCATTTAAAGCAAGGGGATGTCATTATAAATACCGCGTCTATCGTTGCATACGAAGGAAATGAAACTTTAATTGATTATTCCGCAACGAAAGGAGCAATTGTAGCGTTTACAAGATCACTTTCTCAATCATTAGTGCAAAAAGGGATTCGTGTAAATGGTGTTGCACCGGGACCGATTTGGACACCGCTTATTCCATCGAGCTTTGATGAGAAGAAAGTCTCTCAGTTTGGAAGCAATGTCCCGATGCAACGGCCTGGTCAACCATATGAGTTAGCGCCGGCATACGTATATTTAGCGTCTGGTGATTCTTCTTATGTTACCGGACAAATGATACATGTAAATGGGGGCGTTATTGTAAATGGATAGTTTTCATTTATAAGAGCAAAGTAAAGCTAATTACAATTATTATGGTGAGCGCTAGGGGGGGATATAGGTGAAAAGGGTATGTTTCGTCTTACTATTATTTTTCTTCCTACCGGTTAGTGCTTTTGCTGATACAGATCATTTAATACTAGTTAATCTTACGACAAACCAGTTGTCTTTTTTTGAGAATGGAAATTACACAAAAACATTTCCAGTAACGACTGGAAGAGATCGTACACCTACGCCTGAAGGTAATTTTTGTATTATAACGAAATTTAAAAATAAAGAATACCATCGAAAAAAAATAGCTGGGGGTGCACCGAATAACCCTCTTGGTACGAGATGGCTTGGGCTAGATAAGAATGAATATGCGATTCATGGGACAAACCGGGAATGGACGATTGGAAGTAGGGAATCAAATGGCTGTATTCGCATGCATGACAGGGATATACAATGGTTATATGACCGAGTACAATTACAAACAAAAGTAATCATTTCTCGTTTTCATACGAGCCCCGAATATGAAGCGAATAAGCTTGGTTATCGCGTTGTGAGCTGGAATGGTCGAAAAATAGAAAAAGAACAAATTGGAATACTTACGTTAGTAGACCGCGCGGATATATATTGGCAAGAACCAAATGGACAGTTAACAAAGGTAAAAACTGTATTGCCAAATGAAAGATATCCGGTGTACTCAAAACGAAAAGATGGAATATATTATATAGGAAACAATTCGTATATTATAGATGAAAAAGGAGAGAAAATTCGTTACGAGCAAATTCCTTCTTCGATTTTAAGTAATATATATAAACGGAAATACAATGTTCCGTAATGGCTACCGTATTATAGACGGTAGCTTATTTATACTTGGAGTTTAACTGCAACTATTGTATTTTGCTGAATATAATACAGTACAGATAGGGGGCGGTTATATTATGAAAAGTGAATTTGCGTTTAAAGTTTTCTTAGTAACGACCTGTTTATTTATCGTGTATTTATATGCGTTTCTCGTCTTTTCTTTTTATGTTCCATATGTTGATTTAATATTATTCTTCGGATTTATTTGGGCGTTTGTGAAAGCGAGGGAAGGAGAGAAGAGTATATATCGGCGCATTACCCTATGCGGGACGGCCGTTCTCGTTATTTTGTACTTTTTTATTATGCATGATTTTTGGAGAGGAATGTAAAAAAGCATACGATTAATCGTATGCTTTTATATCTGTTAATGATGGAAGAGAGGCAATTGCACCGTAATTCGTACATGTGATAGCGCCTGCTTTATTTGCAAAGGAGATAAACGCTGTTAAGTCTTTGAAATGATACGAAAGTGTATGTTCACTTTGGGAAATCTGATATAACATTGCTCCAACGAAAGCATCACCAGCACCAGTTGTATCGACTTGTTGAATGGAAATAGAAGAGACAATGGTTTGACCTTCATTTGTCGCAAGAAGGGTACCGTCTTTTCCAAGTGTAATAGCTACTACTTTTGCGCCATAATTTAATAATTTGAGTGCAGCTTGTTGTAAATCACTCTCTTTAGAGAGCATAGTAGCTTCCTCTTGACTTACTTTTACGAAGTGTGCATGTTTTATAAAGGTTAGACAATCTTGAGAGAATTGTTCTGTATTTGTAATGAGTGCACTTCGATAATTTGGATCAAAAGAAATAAAATGGCCCTTATCTTTCGCATATTGTAACAACTTAAAATACGTTTCTTTTAATGGGCTTGATAGTAAAGCTGTCGCTGAACCGAAATGTATTAAATCATTCGTTTGTATTTTTGATAAATCAATGCTATTGAATTGATATTCACCATCTGCACCACGCATAAAAGTAAAATCACGTTCGCCATCTTGATCGATGGATACGAATGCGAGTGTTGTTTGTTTATCTTTTATGAGCATGGATGTATCGACTTGTGCACGCTGTAAAGTTTGTTCAAGAAACTCACCAAATGGGTCGTTTCCTACTTGCCCCATAAATGTAGCGTATCCACCTAATTTTGTAATCGCAGCAGCAACGTTAGCGGGTGCTCCACCAGCTTTTTTTTCGAAATCTGAACCGTTTACTAAAGAAACGTTAGTATTTCGGCACACAAAATCAATTAATAGTTCACCTATACAAAAGACATTTCTCATACAATCCCTCTTTTCAGCTTATATTGTGTGATGGTAAAGTTTAGTTTTGCATCTGAAAAGATTGCGATATGATGTTTCATGTCTTTTCGAGGAAAAACTCGGGACGTAAAGACTGTTGAACCATCGTATAAGAAAATTTCCACGATGCTTTTATCTACAAATATTTGTAGTTCTATCGTATCTTGAATATCGATTTTTTTACAGCGTTCAAATCCATATTCTTCGCCAAATTGATGGTAGAAGTTGCCCCTGTTTATAGAAATAGTACCTTGTTCCCGATTAAATGTAATGGGGAAACATTCCTCCTCATTGTGGAAGAGAGAAAGTCCAAAACGCTTTGCATCTTCTGTTTTAAGTGTAACAATTAATTCATAGGAGTCTTCATCATCAAGCGTTGATAATACATTTAATCCAGCTGTTATATCTCCTGAAATGTCTTTTTTTGTTGTTCGTAGTTTTGTTAATTCTGAAACTGGTTTTTGTTTTAATATGTTATCTTCTAATGTTAATTCACGTGGAAGTGTTAGGCAATGAGCCCACATATAATCATCAGAAGGATATGTGATTTCACTTGATCCTGCCCAAGCCAACAATAGGCGACGACTAGTAGAGTCTTCTAAAGTTTGAGGGGCATAAAAATCGAATCCTTTATCAGCTTCGTAATAGGAATCAACATGGAAATATAAATTTTTAATATCGAAATGGCCTATAGCATAAACGACATTGTATACATTGTGAAAGTTTTCTCCGTCTTTTTCAATTCCTTGCGGTGAAAAGAGAAGTACATCTTTCCCTGATAATTGGAAGTAATCGGGGCATTCCCACATAAATCCGAATTCTTTTAAATTTGTTGTAATTTCGCCTTGGAAATGCCAATTGTATAGGTCTTGTGATTTGTATAGTAATAGAGTTCCTGTTTTATTTTCACGTTGGGCACCGAGTAACATATAGTACATATCATTATGTTTCCAGACTTTTGGATCACGTACATGTTTTGTATATCCGTCAGGAATTATATCAATAACAGGATTATTACTATATTTCGTCATCGTATATTGTGAATCCATTGTTGCCATACATTGTTTTGCATCACGGGAATCATCAGGCTTTTTTATATTCCCTGTATAAAGTAAATGAAGAAGGCCATCTTTTACGATAGCACTACCAGAATATGCACCGTGTGATTCATATCTTTCAGTAGGGATGATGGCTACAGGCATACGCTCCCAGTTAATAAGGTCTTTTGACTTCACATGCCCCCAATGCTTCATTCCATGAATGGGACCAAATGGATACCACTGATAAAAAACGTGATATTCATCATTGTAGTATGATACACCGTTAGGATCATTCATTAATCCAAATGTTGGGTGGATATGATAAATTGGTTTCCATGAATCTTGGTTTGCAATTTCATATAAAGAATGTAATTCGTCTTTATTAGATTGCAGTATTGTTTTATATTTTGACATAGGTTTTCACCCCGTTATTATTTACTTTCTTTATATAAAATGAATGTGGCAACAAAAGCAGTGATAACTGCAATAGCGAAACCAATTATATAGTGAATCATGTTCATCATGCCAAGAGGTGCAACAATTGTAAGCATCGGAATACCTGTTAAACCGTATGCATTAGCCGCCACTTGCATCCAAACAACGTAAGCGCCTCCAATTGCGCCGCCAATAGCTGCTGCAATAAATGGTTTACTAAGTTTTAAATTGACACCAAAAATAGCTGGTTCTGTAATTCCTAAAAATGCTGAAGCTGCTGCTGGAATTGCAATTTCTTTCGTTTTTTTGTTTTTTGTTTTGAAATAGACAGCTAAAGTAGCACCGCCCTGTGCAACGTTCGCCATTGACCAAATAGGGAGTAAGAAATTGACACCGATATCTTTATTTGCGAGTAAGCCCGCTTCAATAGCGTGGAAGCTATGATGTAAGCCAGTAAGAACGATTGCTGAATACAATCCACCGAATATAAGTCCAGCTACTGGTCCTGCAAATTGATAAATTGTATTTAAAAGGTACGTAATGCCGTCACCGATTTTATATCCAATTGGTCCGATAATAATAAGTGATAAAAAGCCAGTTATAATAATTGTTAAGAATGGTGTAACTAATAAATCTAAAGAGTTCGGAACACGTTTTCGAAGTTCTTTTTCAATTGTACTCATAACATATACACATAATAAAATAGGTAAAACAGTACCTTGATAGCCAATCATATCAATATCCATACCAAGAAAATGTAAAACAGTGGGTTTTGCATTTGAAAGAGTCCAAGGATTTGTTAAGTTTGGGTGAGTTAATATACCACCAACAACTGCACCTAAGAAAATGTTTCCACCAAATTCTTTAGCGGCACTAACTCCAATTAAAATAGGTAAAATGATGAAAGCTGCACTTGAGAACATATCAAGTAATTGGATAAGCGAGTGATCTCCAGGAACTAATTTAAACGCTTTCAACATTCCGAGTAGACCCATAAGTAAACCGCTTGCGACGATAGCTGGAATAATTGGAACAAAAATATTAGATAGTGTCTTTGCTAGGCGGGCGATAGGATTCATTTTTTTCTTAGGTATATCGTTTGATGTTGTAGAATCTAGTTCGGCTATTCCAATTAGTTTTGAGAATTCATCATATACTTTGTTTACTATGCCAGTTCCAAAAATAATTTGATATTGCTCGGTCGTTGCGAAAGCACCTTTTACTCCATCGATGTTTTCGATTTCTGCAGAGTTTATTTTCGTATCATCCTTTAATATAAGACGAAGGCGAGTCGCGCAATGTGTGGCACGAACAATGTTTTCCTTTCCACCAATGTTCTGTATTACTTGAGTTGCAATTTGCTTCATATCCATAAAAATTCCCCCTTACTATAAATTTTCTTTTGTGGAACCGGTTCCGCAATAAGTTAAAATAAAAAACAGGGAAATGATGTTGAAAATCCTGTTTTTAAAATGTGGAACCGGTTTTAATTTTATTATAGAGCGCCTTTATATTTTGTCAACGCTTTCTTGGATTTTTAATGTATAACGAGAGTGTAATATTTTTGGTATAGTTTTGTTTTCAACAAGCTGTGAAAGAGAAGTGGCGGCAAGCTTTCCAGCATACTCATAGTCAAACGCAATTGTCGTTAAACTAGGGTGTACCATTTCTGAAATATCATATCCACCGAATCCTGTTACAGAAATATCACCTGGTACAGAAAGGGAGTGGGAGTGAATGACTTTCATTGCGCCAAGAGCGATGTTATCTGTAGCACATACGATAAGAGTTGGGCGATTATTATCTAAAATATGTTGTACTTGTTTCATGGCATCTTCTATGCGGAAAGTTGTTTCGTAATATGAAACGTTGCAAGTCGGTTCTAAATTTTCAATTGCTTTTTGAAAACCATTTTTTCGATTTATTCCAACAGAAATATCATCTTTTTCTATCCCTAAATAGGCAATATGTCGATGGCCTTGCGATAAAACGTATGCCCCTAACTCATAAGCTGCATCATAATCATCGTGAACGAGGCAATATTGATCTTTATATTCTTGCCCGACGAATAAAATAGGGATGTTTGAATTAGCCATAATTTTTTGATGTTCATTCGTTAATGTTTTTGTTAATAAAATAATGCCAGCTACCTTTTGTTTTATAAAGTTTTCAATTGCTTGTATTTCAGTTTCGGTTGTTTGATTTGCATTTGCTACAAGCATTTGATAGTTATTTTCCTGTAATGTTTTATCGATCCCGATAAGTGTTTTCATTGTAGCGAAGGAGTCTAATCGGGGGATGATGACACCAATTAAATTTGTTGTTTTTGCTTTTAAACTTTGAGCAAATGTATTGGGAGAGAAATTTGTTTCCTGAATAATACCTTCGATTTTAAGTTTTGTTTTATCACTTACATATCCGCCGTTTAAGTAACGAGAGACTGTGCTTTTTGCAACTCCAGCCAATTTGGCGATATCTGCAATTGTTTTAGCCATAGTATTTCACCTTCGTATTCATAAAAATGTTAACTTTATTATAGGGAGAATTAGAGATGACGTAAACAAGAAGAGGGAAAGAAAAAACCACCTCACGTATATGAGGTGGAATAATTGTTAATATCTAGGCTTAAATGTATGACAACAAGTCTCTACACTCGTTGCTACAGAACTTTCTAGCGTCTCATTTGTTAAAACAGCAGCTGTATATGAATCATTTTCAGTTTGACCAGTTTCATCTGCATCAGGCTGAACGATGATCGCACTTGCTTGACAAAAGTTACCTTGTCCCCAAAAAGAACAGTTGGAAACAGAACATCTTACTTCTGGCATAAAACCCCCTCCTTATACATTAGTGTGGGATTTTACGCCCATTTCATGTGTAGAAGGAGTTTCCTTTTCTCGTTACTTTTTCGTTTGCTCAAGCCATTCTTTTAATTTGTCTTTCGGCTGTTCACCACTAATACGGCTCACTTCTTTGCCATCTTTAAAATGAATGATTGTTGGTGTACCTTGAATTTTATATTCATCCCAAGGAGCATCTAATTTTTCAATATCCATAACTTTCATATCAACGTTCAAGTCTTTAGCCATTGGCACTACGACAGGAGATAATTTTTGGCAATGAACGCAAGATGTTTGATAAAAGTATACTGTTTCTTCTTTTTTCTCTTTTAAATTCTTTTGAAGATCTGAAAGAGAGATTTTATTTGTGTAGTAGTCAGGACCATCTGTTTGACTACCAGTAGCATTATCAATTTTTTGGCTAGTTGAAGCTTTTTTTTCTTCCATTTGTGTTACAGCGAAAATTGCCGCAAACAAGGCGATAATAATACCACCAAATATAAGCATTTTTTTCATTCTTTCATCTCCTTATTTGTTTTTGATGACAATAAAGCTACAAACAGCGATTGTAATAAAGCTGATAAGTGCTAAAAACGGGATTGTCACAAAGCCGAACCAGTTTATGTATTCTCCCGTACATGGTACACGTCCACAAGCTGCCCCAGCAGCTGAAAATGCTGCGACTTTTTGAATTGCATAGTGATATAAAGAAATACAAGCACCAATAGTTGCGATTGGTAAAGAATAATTTGCGATGCGATAGTCTTTCTTTGCCACAGCGATACCGAGCCATAAAACGAATGGATACATAAAAATACGTTGATACCAACAAAGAACACAAGGCTCAAATTTCATGATTTCGGAAAAGTACAGACTTCCTAGTGTAGCGATAAAAGAAGCTCCCCATGCGGTAAGTAAAGCATATTCTTGCTTTTTTTCTCGTCCCATATTTTATACCTCTCTTATAATAGTTACATACTAAATTATAGTATGAAGTGGTATGGAAAAGAAAGAAAAAATATGTTTATCAATAAAAGTTTTATAAGGAGAAACTTTTATTGATATAAATATTTTAAAAAAGCGCCATTCTCCGGAAGAGAATAGCGCTATAGTTTACATTTGAATTTGTTCTACTTCTTCTACATGCGACTTTTGGGATGCGTGGTCAATATATTGAAATAGGAGCTGCAATTGTTTATCAACTTCTGGGAGTTCTTTACTGTATTGATAAGCGTGTAAAAAATGCTCAATACGCTTAGAAAATAATTGATCGTTCGTTTGAACCATGAGAACGAGTAATTTATCCCAATTACAGCAATACGTGTAATAGAGAGCTTTATCATAGTCGTTATATGTTTGCACTGTGTACCCTCCTTACCGAGAGTTATATATAGTGTGTGATAAGTAAGGAGAAATACACTTGAAAGAATTTGTTAAGAAAAAAAGTGAATGAAAAGAAAAAACGAGGAGTTTCCTCGTTTTTTAAGCTTTTGGCATTGGCGTAGGTGTTGGTTTACCATAGCCTTCTTTGTATTTATTATCGATATAGTTACGAATTTCAAGCGTTGATTTTCCTTTTTGTTTCATGGAAGCAGATTCAACTGCGATTTCTAGGCAATTGACGCAAGTCGTTGCATGGGAGTCCCAAACAACTTCACCATTCTTTTTAATTTCACGAATAAAGCAGTTTTTATTATTTTTATGTCCTACACTTTCACCGCAACCACAATAGCATGGAATCCAATCTAATAGCTCTGCATTTTGTCCAGCGACGGTGTAGATATCTTTCATTTGTGGATCAAGCTTATCTAGGAAGGTCGGAAGTGTGTCGACTCCTTTTGTTTTCTCTTGAATGTCAGCTTGCTGAGTGTGCGATGCGTGGTCATGTTCTTCTTTTTTTGATTCAGAAGATTTTTGGTCATTTGTACCAGTACTTCCGCATCCAGCAAGAATTAAGCTTAGTACTGCAAGTAAAGAAAATACATACTTTTTCATTCGCTTGTCCCCTTTACAAATGTATTAATCAAATTGTATCAGAGATTACGGTGTATCGGTTGAAGATTTTTTTGACTGATTTTTGAAGCGCCATATTAGCGAATGGAATAGAAATAAAATTGGGATATAAGCGTATACAATATATAAACCCGCTTGAGATAGTACGGTATTTAATGTGTTGATACTTTCACGGTTTGTGAAAAATAAGGATGAAATAAAAATAGCTGCGATAAAAAATGGAAGTGTGATTTTAAACGGTATGTGAAAAGATCTTTTACTAATGCAACAAGAAGACCAAATGGTTAAACAAAGATTAGGTAAAATAATAAGATACCATAAGAAAATAATAATGTACTCAAACCTTTGGATGAAAGGAACTTTAATGATTTTTAGCATCGTTAATGTTGGCCAAATGGTATGGTGTAGTTGCCCTTGACTATAGTACATAAGGGAAACGATGGCTAGTATTACGTATAGAATTGTTGTAAAAGCAATACCGCCATGTGCCCATTTATTTAACGATTTTCCTTTTCTAATAAATGGATAAAAGACAAGGATTGCTTCAAATCCAAGAAATTCTAATGCAGATGCTTTCGCTGCAGTTAAAATGTCTAAAGGTGAATGAGTAAGAATTGGAAAAATGTTACGAACATGTGCATATTTCATTGGGAAAACTAAGAAAAGCAGGACGAAAATCGGTATTATGACGCCCCAAAAACATATTCCTGTTACAGAACGAAACCCGCCCCTAATTATGTAATAAGCTACAAGTAAAAATAGTAAAGTTAATTTCCACGGTTTAATTGTAGGAAAGACCCAAACTTGAATCACTTCAATATATGAACGAAGAACAGTAAGGCAAAATAATAAAAGATATGCAGCAAAGCATACGGAAAAAAATTTTCCAATCCACTTTCCGAAACATGTCGTATGAATATTCATTAAATCATTATCTTTTTCTAACATTTTAAGCATGCAAAATAGTACGATATGAGTTGCAATGCCCGCAACGATAAGGGAAATCCAAGAATCATACCCAGCATATTGCGCAATAATCCTTTGGTATCCTAACACACCTACCCCAATTTGAAGGGAGTGTAATAGAAGGAATGTGAAATAAGGGGAAACAGTATGTGTTTTATCT
This sequence comes from Bacillus sp. C-3-6, assembly GCF_054509685.1. Lineage (NCBI taxonomy): Bacteria > Bacillati > Bacillota > Bacilli > Caryophanales > Bacillaceae > Bacillus > Bacillus sp. C-3-6. The sequence continues at coordinate 807,040 of NZ_CM137247.1, forward strand.
TGTTCAGCCATGATAGCACCTCACTATTCTCCAATACCAGATTGTACGATATTAATTTTTACATTAACGGCAACGTCTACGTTTGGATACATATCTTGAATTTGTTTCATGCTCCATTTTCTTGAGTGACTACGAATTTCTTCACGTATACCGATTGGATCAATTTCTTTTTCTTGGAATTGTTTTATTAATTCGTTTAAATCCTTCTCAAGCGTTTTTTCTACATGTTTTTTTACGTAAGTTACATTTTTACTCTTTGATAAATCAAGCCAGTCAGGGGCATTTTTTATAAGTCCATTTAATTTTAGGCGAATGTGAACTTTCGGAATGTCACCGGGGTTGGAAAGGGAACAAACACTATCTCCAGATAAGTTTTGGGTTGTGACTAAGCCTTTATGTTTACCTTGACGTATTGGGACTTCGTAACGGCCATTTTTCGTTGGATTAATGAGCAATTTAAATAAAAAAGATCCTGCTTTATCTGTATACATAGCCACTTTATCCTTTTTTAAAAAAGCTAGTCCTTTAATGGAAGCAGATTTGTCTTCTGATACTTGAATGTAAGGAAGAAATGGATCGCATCCAGATGAATAGAAGTTATATAAAAAAATATTTAAAGCTGTCCGCGGGATTGTCTCGTTTTTTATATTTTGCTCCAATAAATCAGATAAATAAAGTGATCCATTTATTCTGACATGTTTCAGTAATTCTTCTGCTGAACCATCTACAAGTGCTAGCTGCACATCACGGCCAATGTTAGGATCACGTTGTAAGTTGTTAATAACATCTCCAAGTCCATGTTCACCAAATGCTTTTCCAAATAGGACAACACGCATTTGACCTACAGCGATCGTATGTGGAGATTTGGCGTTTAGAAGGGAAGAGATTGTTTCAATTGTACCTGCATGCGTTGATTGAGTTTCTGGTTTAGATTGTACGCCCTTTGTGTAATCGGGATATAAAATGGTTCCGCGAAATTTTTTATCTTTTATTATATCGAATCCACCTACGTGAATCATTCGCTGTGTATCAACTATATATGCTTCTGTACAACCAGATTGAACAATTAAAATGATAATGGAAAAGCATAATAAAATATTTTTCATTTTTCCTCACCGTCGTGTTTTTCTTTCGCTTTGTTCGGGTCATAGCGCCATTTCTTTTTGGGCCTTAGGAAAGAAGCGCGTTCTGCAGTTTGACTAAATGGAAGGCGAAGGAGTCCTTCTGCTGTCCCTAAACCGCGAAATGGATATAGAGGTAATAAATAAGGTGATCCAAGTGATTTTAAGCGAATTAAATGAGCTAATATGAGTACGAATCCTACAATAAGACCTAAGCCCCCAAATGCACCAGCTAAAAGAATAAGTGGAAATCGTAGTATCCGGATAGTAGAAGACATTTTTACAGTTGGTGTTGTAAAAGAAGCGAGTGCTGATAAAGCAACTGCAATTAATAAAATGTTACTCGTTAAAGCAGCTTGAACAGATGCTTGACCGATTACAATCCCGCCAACGATGCCGATTGTTTGTCCAACTTTTGTAGGTAATCGTGCTCCAGCTTCACGGAGCAATTCGATTGTGATTTCTAAAAAAAGTGCTTCTAAAATGGGTGGAAAGGGTACATTAGCTCTTGAAAAAATAATCGGACCTAGTAAATCCACAGGAATCATTTGATAGTGATACGTTAATACAGCTGTATAAATAGCTGATGAAAATAGTGAGAATGCTGCTCCGAAAAAGCGAACCATTCGAAGAAATGAGCCTGCTATCCATGGTAAATAATAATCTTCTGGCGAGACGAAGAAATCAAGTAACGTCGCTGGTCCAGCTAATGCGTAAGGTGAACCGTCTGTTAAAATAACAACGCCTCCATTCAGTAATGCGTACACAGAGCGGTCTAACCGCTCTGTAGGTAGTAAAACAGGGAAGGGTGAGTTACTATTATCGCTAATAAACTGTTCGATCATAGTTGCATCAAAAGGAACATCAAAGTCAACATCTTGTAAGCGCTGCATTGCAGTATTGATGTGTTGTTCATTTGTAATGCCTTCGATGTAAGCAACTATCACCTTTGTTTTTGATATAGAGCCAACTATAACTTCTTTGAAAACCAATTGTTCTGTTACTATATTTCGGCGAAGTAAGTGTGTATTTGTATCAATATTTTCAACAAATCCGACTTTTGGACCGATTACACTATATTCATTTTCGGTATCGTTATATAATCGTGTACCTAAAACTGAACTTTCAGCACGAATAAGTGCATATTCTGCTGCTTGAGAATCGTTTTTTATCTGTATGAGTACATACCCAACTAATAATTTTTCACGAATATCATCAATAGAAGGATTGGTGATGATCCCTTCGAGTGTAACAATATTTGCTATGTCACTTATATTTTCAATGCGATCTAATTCTCTTTTTACAGGTGTTAAAATGAATCGATTAATGAGGAGTGATTCAGCTGTAGATTTATAATAAAACAAACATAGTGTCCCATCTTCTACGATGTTATAGGAAACGAAATCACTAGATTCTTTCATAGTGAGGATAAACTCTGGAATGGAACAGATTGTTTTTTTCTTCTTTTTAGACGATAAACGAAACATTTTCTCCCCCCTTACTACATCATTTGTTTATGTTAGTTTTTGGGAAAGACGGGAATTTATACTTCAAAGTTGAAAGTTCATAAAGAAAAGGAAGAGCAGTGAATACCTCTTCCTTTTTTTGCGTGTTAATTTGTTTTCTTCTCTTTAATAGACTTCACTAATTTAATCATCTCTGCTCGTATATCTTCTCTTTTAACATTTAATTTTTCCGCGATTTGTTTAATATCCATACCGTCTTTTTTCATTTTTAGTACATCATCAAGAGGGGTATTACTCTTTTGAGAGATGATTGTTAATACCGTGAGCTGACGTAATCCGATATTATATTCTTTCATTTTTTGTTTTAGTCCATCTGGTGTAGATTTTTGCATATTTGCTAATTCTTGCAGTAGTGCTTTTTTCGTTTCTTTATTCATATGATGCTTTTTCAATTTACTAGGATCTACACCGAAATGCTTTGCTGTTTTCTCCCAAGAGTTATTTTGTTTATAGTAAGCTAAAACGTCTTTTATTTCTTTTTTACTCATTCTTGCAATGTGAGCAGCTTTCCAAATTTCATGTTTGTTATAGCCGAGCTTTTCTAGCGACTGCATTTCTTCTTCTGAAATTGGTTTATGGTGATGCATTGTTACTTCTTTCGGTGTGGCAGCGGAAGCCGGGAAGATAATTGCTCCGCATAATAATGCTGCCATAGTCATACTTACCGCGATTTTTTTGTACATATAAACTCCTCCTAGATGGATAGTGTGGAAAACTGTACACATATCATTTCCATAAAATGTGAAATACTTGTGAACAAGTTAAGTTTTTTTATTCACAGCATGGAATGACGTTTTTAGAAGTTTTCCAACATAAAACATTGATTAATAGTAAAAAACTAAGGTATAATCGAAATTGAAAATCAATATCAATAATGAAGATAAAATTATACATATAGATAAAAATAAGGGAGAGATAAATATGACTACATATACTTCCATCGCTAATGTGATTAAAGAAAGGCGCTCTGTTCGTACATTTACAGACAAAGCAGTAGAAAAAGATCTATTAATTGAACTATTAAACGATGCAACATGGGCACCAAATCATAAGCACCGTGAACCATGGAATTGTAAACTATACATCGGAGAAGGCCGCAAGAAATTAGTAGATGCAGTATTAAACTCTTTCACAGAAGAAGAAAGAGCGAAACGCGGTAAAATTTTATCAGATCGTTTCTTAAACACGCCTGCACAAATCGTTGTATATATAAATGAAGATCCGCGTCAAATTCAACGTGATGAAGATTACGCTGCAACATGTGCATTTATGCAAAACTTCCAACTTCTTGCTTGGGAACGCGGATTAGGTTGCGTTTGGAAATCAGGCGGATTAAACTACAATCCATTATTTATAGAAGGAATCGGTTTAACAAGAGGCCAACGTATCGTTGGAATTCTTCATATCGGCTATTTCGATAAAGCGCCAGAAGGAAAAGCTCGTACTCCGATTACGGAGAAGATGGAGATTATTGAAGGTTAATAGATGAGACATTCTCGTTTTTGCGGGGGTGTCTTTTTATTATGCAATCAATCCTCATGAAAGCTTGTTTTTCATCATACACTTTCTTAAGGGAAAGTGTAAGGAGGGAAAATAATGAGAGCAAGTGACGATAAAGCACTGCAATATGCGATTGCGGAAATTACGGAAATTGCGACTGGATTTGGGCTTGATTTTTATCCGATGCGTTATGAAATATGTCCAGCGGAAATTATTTATACATTTGGTGCATATGGGATGCCGACAAGGTTTTCACATTGGAGTTTTGGAAAACAATTTTTCAGAATGAAATTACAATACGATTTGGGACTTAGTAAAATATACGAACTCGTTATTAACTCTGATCCATGTTACGCCTTTTTATTAGATACGAACTCTTTAATTCAAAACAAATTAATTGTAGCGCACGTTTTAGCACACTGTGATTTCTTCAAAAATAATATTCGTTTTTCAAATACGAAGCGAGATATGGTAGAGAGTATGGCCGCAACAGCGGACCGTGTGAAAGCGTATGAGCATAAGTACGGAAAGGCAGAAGTAGAAACATTTTTAGATGCGGTGCTCGCTATTCAAGAACATATTGATCCGTCACTTATGCGTCCGAAACTTGCGTGGAGTATCGATGATTTAGAAGAGGAAGAAGTAGAAAAGAAAAAGGTATCACAATACGATGACTTATGGAATTTAGATAACCGAAATAAAAAACAAGAACGCTCTAATATACGTAAAAAGAAGAAAATCCCGCCGCAACCAGAGAAAGATTTACTCCTCTTTATTGAAGAATATAGCCGTGAGCTAGAAGATTGGCAGCGTGATATATTAACGATGATGCGTGAGGAAATGTTATATTTTTGGCCGCAGCTTGAAACGAAAATCATGAACGAAGGTTGGGCGTCCTACTGGCATCAACGCATACTTCGTGAAATGGACTTAACATCTGATGAAGCAATTGAATTTGCAAAATTAAATGCGGGTGTTGTACAGCCATCAAAAACAAGCATTAATCCATACTACCTCGGTATTAAAATGTTTGAAGATATTGAAGAACGGTACAACAATCCAACAGAAGAAATGAAACGACGAGGCGTAAAACCAGGATCTGGCCGTGATAAAATGTTTGAAGTACGCGAAATTGAATGGGACGTATCGTTCCTAAGAAACTACTTAAATAAAGATCTTGTTATGCGAGAAGATATGTACTTATTCCAGCGCCAAGGAAAAGAATATAAAGTAATAGATAAAGAATGGGAGAATGTGCGTGATCAACTCGTAAATATGCGGACAAATGGTGGGTTCCCGTACTTAGTAGTAGAAGATGGAGACTACTTAAAGAACGGAGAATTATACATTAAACATAGTTACGAAGGAATCGAGCTCGATTTAAAATACTTAGAAAAAGTATTACCATATCTTCATCAACTATGGGGAAGAACGGTGCATATGGAGTCCATTGTGGAGAGTAAGGGCGTTGTGTTTTCTTATGATGGGAAGATGGTGCATCGGAAGTATGTGTGAGGGGAAGAACGGACATAGGATACTGTGTCCGTTCTTTTTATTTGGAACCAAGTTAAATATGCTATTCTTGAAAAAAGGGAGTTACATAGAGAAATGGAGTGATTTAAATGAGCAAAGTAGGGGTATATAAGGTTGATATTACACCGCCTGTAGGTATTGATTTTGTCGGATATCATAGAGAGACAGGAATAAATAATATTGAAGAGCGTATTTATGGGACAGTTTTTGTATTTGAAAAAGATGAACTGAAAACTGTGTTTATAAGTATTGATAATATTGGGATGTTAGTAGAAGATACGAATATGATTCGTGAGCGAGTAGCAAGTAGGCTTCATGTGCCATTTGAGCGAATAACTGTTGTTTATACACATACACACTCTGGGCCGGAAACAGTCGGTGATCATCCTTTAGTAAAGTCGTATAAAACGATTTTAGTAAATAATGTAGTGCATGGTGCTGTTACTGCTAATAAAAACTTGAAGCGATGTGAAGTTGGCTGGGGTGTTACGACAGGTGATATTGGGGTTAATCGAAGAGAGAGAACATCTGATGGAAAAGCGAAGATGGGAACAAATATAGATGGTGTTGTAGATAAACGAATTGGTATGTTAGCAATAAGAGATGCTGAAACGAAGGAGTTATCTGGGGTTTTAGTATTTTGTACTGCGCATCCGAATGTTTTAAAAGGTGATAGTGATGAATTATCAGCGGATTATCCTGGAATGACGAGAGAGATTCTAGAGCAGATAGTGAACGGCCCTGTTATTATCGTTCAAGGTGCCGCTGGAAATGTGAATGCGAAATATCGCGGTTCAAGGGAAGCGTTAAAACAAATGGCTTACATACTTAGTGGACATGTATTAACGATGTTACCAACAGTTACATATAGTCCAATTGTAAAACTAAGGACAGTTTCGAGTATGATGCAAATGAAGTTGAAGGATATTCCTGAATTTGATGAGATACGAAGCATGGCTCGATTAGCCGAGAAGCAGTGGGGCGTGAATACGGACGAATGGCTTACTATCGTATTAGAGAAATATAGGCAAGGTATTCGGCGGTTAAGTATTGATTTAGAAGTGCAATTGTTTCAAGTTAATGATGGTATGTTTTCAGGTTTACCGATGGAACCTTTTTCGGAAACGGCATTAGAAGTGAAAGAGAATCTTCAAAATGAATTAGCTTTCTTTGGTGGATATACGAATGGATATATTGGTTATTTACCAACGAAGGAAGAATTCTCATATGGTGGGTATGAAGTGGAATTAAGCCCTGTTGTGTATGGACCGGTTACGAATTTATTGATGCCACCGGAGGAGAATACTGCGGAGTTGGTTGTGAAGAGAGTTATGGAATTATATAACGTGTAAAAAATATAGTCAGTAGAATAAAATTTAAAGAAATTCATGATTTTTAATACACCTATAGAAAAACGAATCCATTTTGAAGAAGATGAATCAAAATGGATTCGTTTTTTGTTTACCAGACAGGTCGTATATTTGATGATAATTTCTCTGTATTTTCTTTAGTAACGAATGTTGTTAAATCCTCTTTCAGCATTTGCATTCGTTCTGCACCTATGTTTTCAATCCATCGCTGTTCTATTTCAGTTACTATTTCTTCTTTTGCTTTCATTACTGACAAACCACGTGCGGTTAAAACGATGATTTTACCTCTTTTATCAGTAGGATGTGTTTTGCGTGTAACGTAGCCATTACTCTCAAGAGAATCCACCATTTTACTTACAGCTTGCTTAGAAACCCCTAAATACTCAGCTAGTTCTATACCAGTCGCTCCATTAGGAAGAATGCGTTTAAACATAAATCCATGTGCTGGTCTAATATCCTCAAATCCCAATTCACTTAATCTGTCATGTAGCTCAGTAATTAATGTACTAAAGGATAATGATAAAAGTGAAGTAAGATCTAACTTGTTAAATGTTTGATCCATGTATATAACCTCCGCGCTTTTAGTCAATTAAGTTGACTATATGTAATGTCTATTGTACTATACATAATATAGTCAATCAAATTGACTATATTATGTTGGTAGAACAAATAATGATTTATATAATATAGAATCAATGGAGGTTTCACATGGTTAATATCGTGAAAATTAGAGGGAGTGTATTTGCACCGTATGCATCGCTGGAACCTATTAAGGACCCTGCAACAGGAAGAGTGTTTGAATATGCTGGAGATGCACGTGAGTTTACACCACAAGCTGTGAACACAAAGCGTTCAAGGTTAGAACAAGAAGTAAATATTGATTTTTATAAAAGAGAAATTTTCACATATGCAGATGCTTGTATCGTCACCGTGAAGATTACAAATCCAGATGGCTCAATTGAGTATCAAAAGGGAGAAACAAGTACAGAAAATATTGTATGTACAAATATTGTATGGAGTGAAGATGAAGTTTCATTTGAAATGAGAGCAAGTGCAAGTAATCCTTTAAACGCAGCAGCACCTGCAGCTGATTATTTTTTGACTATACAAGCTAATGAAAGTGGTACTGTGAATATTGAAGGTGTACATGATGGTTTCCCTTGCTATGAATTTTATAAACAAGTAGATTTTGGTTCGTTTGAATTAATATATATACATGATTTTAGAGAAACAAATGATACTCCAGCAGCACTAGCTGGAGAGATGGAATATAGCTTTAAAACGACAGTCTAAACATAAATATAGCGCTATTTTTTAGAAGGAAATAGAAAAGTAAAAGAGAAATCTATTGGTTTTAGGATTGAAATTATGGTCTGTGTTATTTAATAAGCATTCAGTATCTAAAATAAAATTATAGAGGTGTTTCTTATGACTAATATCGTGAAAATTAGAGCCAGTGTATTTATTCCAATGTCTTGGACTGAGGCTAAGAAGGATATGGAAACAGGAAAAGTAATTCAATTTGAAGGTGATTCACGTGAATTCACACCGTATGCGGTAAATGCGATGCGCTCTAGAGTTGAGCAAGAGGTAGTAGTGGATTTTTATAAAGAAGAAGTGTTTTCATATGCGAACACGGGTATTACGACAGAGAAGGTTACGAATCCAGATGGTTCTGTGAATAAAAGAACAGGAAAAGCGAGTACTGAAAATATTGTGTGCACGAATATCGTATGGAATCCTGATGGTGTGCAATTTAAAATGAGTGCGAGTGCAAGTAATCCATTAAATATATATGCACCTCCTGTAGATTATTTATTACATGTATGTGTGAAAAAGGATGGTAGTATTGATATTCAAGGAGAGCATGATGGATTCCCTTGTTTTGAATTTTATAAGCAAGTAGATTTCGATTCATTTGAAAAAATATATACACATGATTTTAGAGAAACTGGTGATACAGCGGCAGCGCTAGGCGGGAACATGGAGTATAGTTTTACAAAGAGATTATAGGAAGTATGAAAATGGAACGATGGATTGCTTCATTCGTAAAGAACTTGGAAATATCTAAGTTCTTTTTTTGTTTCAAATTTGTGAAAGAAAGACATATTGATTGAAATTAAATTTTTTATACTCTACCATATACCCATGCAGGTATAGGTTTTTTCTGTGTGATACATGAGAAAATTAAATAATATGGAGGTTCGAAATATGTCTAGAAAAATTGTTGTAGTAGGCGGAGTTGCCGGCGGGGCATCAGTAGCTGCAAGGCTTCGTCGTTTAAGTGAGGAAGATGAAATTATTATGGTTGAACGCGGTGAATACATTTCATTTGCAAACTGTGGATTGCCATATTATATTGGCGGTGTCATTACAGAAAGACAAAAATTATTAGTACAAACTGTTGAAAGGATGTCAAAGCGTTTTAATTTAGATATACGTGTATTGAGTGAAGTGGTAAAGATTAATAAAGAAGAGAAAACAATTACTATAAAGAATGTAACTACAGGTAAAACATATAACGAGGAATATGATGTTTTGATTCTTTCACCAGGGGCGAAACCAATTGTTCCACCTATTCCGGGCATTGAAGAAGCAAAGGCGTTGTTTACGGTACGAAATGTACCTGATACAGATCGTATAAAAGCGTATATTGATGAGAAGAAACCACGTCATGCGACGGTTATTGGTGGTGGATTTATTGGAGTGGAAATGGTTGAGAATTTAAGAGAACGTGGGATTGAAGTTACTCTTGTAGAGATGGCGAATCAAGTGATGCCACCAATCGATTATGAAATGGCAGTATATGTACATGAGCATATGAAGGTGCACAATGTTGAGCTTGTTTTTGAAGATGGTGTAGATGCGTTAGAAGAGAATGGGACTGTTGTACGTTTAAAAAGTGGCTCACTTATAAAAACAGATATGATTATTTTAGCAATTGGTGTACAACCAGAGAGTAGTTTAGCGAAAGATGCAGGATTAGCATTAGGAGTTAGAGGAACGATAAAGGTAAATGAGAAATTTCAAACATCTGACCCATATGTATATGCAATTGGTGATGCGATTGAAGTGAAAGATTTTGTTACAGAAACAGAAACGATGATTCCTTTAGCGTGGCCAGCTAATCGTCAAGGTCGCATGTTAGCAGATATTATTCATGGTCATACGGAGTCTTTATATAAAGGTACGATGGGAACTTCTGTGGCTAAAGTTTTTGATTTAACAGTTGCTTCGACTGGAGTAAATGAGAAAATATTAAAACGATTAAATATACCCTATGAGGTAGTACATGTACAGGCAAATTCTCATGCGGGATACTATCCGAATGCTACGCCAGTGCTAATAAAATTAATCTTTAATAAAGAAAGCGGAAAAATTTACGGAGCACAGGCTTTAGGGCGTGATGGAGTAGAGAAGCGTATCGATGTTATTGCAACGGCAATGAAGGCAAATTTAACTGTAATCGATTTACCAGATTTAGAATTATCATATGCCCCGCCGTATTCTTCTGCAAAAGATCCAGTAAACATGGTGGGGTATGCTGCAAGTAATATAGTAGATGGTTTTGTGGACACAGTGCAATGGCATGAAATAGATCACATTGTTGAAAATGGTGGGTACCTTATTGATGTTCGAGAACCTAATGAACTAAAACAGGGAATGATTAAAGGCTCTATTAATATTCCGTTAGATGAATTACGTGATCGATTGGATGAAGTACCAATGGACAAAGAAATATATATCACTTGCCAACTTGGTATGAGAGGGTATGTTGCAGCGCGTATGTTAATGGAAAAGGGATATAAGGTAAAGAATGTAGATGGTGGTTTTAAGTTGTATGGGACAGTATTGCCAGAACGTGTTGTATATTGATATTTTTCATCTTCTACTTCAAGATTTAGTGGAAGATGAAAATCTATAGATTAAGGTTTTATTTTTTGGTTTGCGAACATATAAGACAAAAATTAAAAATAGGGGTTTACAAAATACCCTATAGGGTATAATATATTGTCATAGGTTATAAATGGTGACATAATGGTAATGAGGTGATTATAGAATGGAATATAATCAAGATATGAAAAATAGATTGAAACGTATTGAAGGTCAAGTTCGTGGTGTGCTTCGTATGATGGAAGAAGGAAAAGATTGCCGAGAAGTTATTACACAGTTAACAGCATCTCGTTCTGCACTTGATCGTACAATTGGACTCGTTGTTGGAACGAATTTAGAGCAGTGTTTGCGTGAACAGTTTGAAAGTGGTAATGGTTCAAATGAAGAGTTAATTAAAGAAGCTGTTCAATTACTTGTAAAAAGCCGATAATCTGTCAAACGTAAGTGTTGACAGATTTTCAAAAACGTTTTAGTATACCCCTACAGGTATATGTATATGAATTGTGGAGGAATCGATTATGAGTATAAAAGTGGATATGAGTTTAGATTGTAAAGGTTTGGCTTGTCCGATGCCTATTGTGAAAACGAAGAAGGCGATAGAAGGATTGGCACCAGGGCAAGTGATTGAAGTTAAGGCAACAGATAAAGGATCTACGGTAGATATAAAAAGTTGGGCGAGTAAAGTAGGACATCAATATATCGGGACGAAACAAGAGGGGGATGTATTGGTGCATTATGTTAGGAAAGCAAACGAGCATGAAGTGAATGAAGTTGTGAAATATCCTCATACAATTACGAATGCAGAATTACAGTCTATATTGTCTCATGGAGAAGAGAGCATTGTATTAGATGTTCGCGAAGCAACGGAATTTGCTTTTGGCCATATTCCATCCGCCATTTCGGTACCATTAGGTGAATTAGACAGCGCAGTGTTAGATGAGACGAAGCAAATTTATGTTATTTGCCGAACTGGTAATCGCAGTGATATAGCTTGCCAAATGTTGAATGAGAAAGGTTATTTAAATGTGAAAAATGTCATTCCAGGTATGGTAGAGTGGCAAGGGAATATAGAGAAGTAAATTTTTTTGAACGAAAATATACATATGGGGGTAATTAAATGAATGTTAAACCGTTACAAGCAAAAGATGTGGCAGAGAAAGTTTTATTCGGAGAGTTATTTATTTTAGATGTTCGTAATGAGACGGATTATGAAGATTGGAAAATTGAAGGGAAACAAGTTTCTTCTATTAATAGACCTTACTTTGACTTATTAGATGGTGTAGATCATATTGTAAGTGAATTACCTAAAGATAAAGATGTTTTAGTAGTATGTGCAAAAGAAGGGTCTTCTATATTTGTGGCAGAGCAATTAACAGAGGTTGGATTACAAAATATTTATTATTTAGCTGGTGGCATGAAAGCTTGGAGTGAATATGTGAAGCCGTTAAAAGTAGGGGATGTACAGGGGGAAGGAAGTATATATCAATTTAATCGTCTTGGAAAAGGCTGTTTATCTTATATGGTTGTTTCTAATGGTGAAGCAGCAGTTATTGATGCAGTAAGAACGGTTGAAGCATATGAGGAGTTTGCGAAAGAGCATGGCGTTACGATTACGAATGTAATGGATACACATTTACATGCAGACCATATTTCCGGAGGACGTAAGTTAGCTGAAAAGGTAGGTGGTACGTATTGGTTACCGCCAAAAGATGCCGAGGAAGTCGTTTTCTCATACGAACCGCTTGTTGAAGGATCTGTTATTACGGTGGGGGGTACTAAAATTGTAATTGACGCATTATACTCACCAGGGCATACGATTGGAAGTACGTCATTTATTGTAGATGATTCTTATTTATTATCAGGCGATATTTTATTTGTAGATTCAATTGGGCGTCCTGATCTTGCTGGTAAGGCTGAAGATTGGGTGAGTGATTTAAGAAATACGTTATATACACTGTATAAGGAACTGTCTCAAGATTTAATTGTTTTACCAGCTCATTATTCAAAAATAAGTGAAATGGATGAAAGAGGCGTTGTGAGTGCGAGCTTACAAGATCTATTTAAAGAGAATGTAGGATTAAATATTGCTGATGAAGTGGAGTTTCGTAAAACTGTGACAGAGAATTTACCACCTCAGCCAAATGCATATGAAGAAATTCGTCAAACGAATATGGGGAAAATTCATCCGAGTGTGGAAGAAGAGCGTGAAATGGAGATTGGCCCAAATCGTTGTGCAGTGCATGAGTCATTATAAAAATAACAAATTGGAGGAATTGATGATGAATATAAAACAAGTATTAGATGCGAAAGGTTTAGCATGTCCAATGCCGATTGTAAGAACGAAGAAAGCGATGGATACTTTGCAAACTGGAGAAGTGTTAGAAGTACATGTAACGGATAAAGGATCAGTTAAGGATATTCCAGCGTGGGCAAATAAAGGTGGTCATGACATCGTAAAGCATGTAGAAGAAGCTGATGTGCTGAAATTTTGGATTAAGAAGGCGTAGGAAAAAATGTTGTTATAAATGCAGAGAGGGTGGTTATATGAACACAATAGTAAGTACGCTTTTCATTGTACTTGCTGCATGGTTTGTTATTTCACGATTTTTACCAGTGAAAGGTGTGCAAAATATCAGTGGAAAAGAATTAAAGAATATAGTGGAAAAAAAGGGGAAACAACTTATCGATGTTCGTACAGTAGGTGAATATAGAGGAAATCATATGAAAGGATTTCAGAATATCCCGTTAAATGAGTTAGCTAGTAGAGCAGGTCAGTTAGATAAAAATATGGAAGTAATCGTTATTTGCCAAAGTGGAATGAGAAGTAAGCAAGCTGCAAAGATGTTGAAAAAACTAGGGTTTCAGCAAGTAATAAACGTTTCAGGTGGTATGAATGCTTTGTGAGGAGGGACTTTAAAATGAAAGAAATGACAGCAAAAGAATTAGAAGAAAAATTGTTACGTAAAGAAGCAGTAAATATCGTAGATGTCCGTGAAGTAGAAGAAGTAGCAGAAGGGAGAATTCCAGAAGCATGTAATATTCCACTAGGACTATTAGAGTTTCGTATGCATGAATTAAATAAAAATCAGGAATATATTATCGTTTGTCGTTCAGGCGGGAGAAGTGCAAGAGCTGTTCAATTTTTAGAAAGTTACGGTTTTCAAGTAATCAATGTGGTAGGTGGTATGTTAGCTTGGGAAGGAAAAGTAGAATAGGGAGAAACAATTTTTATAAAAATAATACCCCTATAGGTAATTGGAGGGAGAACAATATGGAACAACAGAAGAAAACGACAATCGTGTTATTTAGCGGAGATTACGATAAAGCGATGGCTGCTTATATTATTGCAAATGGCGCAGCGGCGTATGATCAAGAGGTAACTATTTTTCATACTTTCTGGGGATTAAATGCTTTAAGGAAAGATGAACATGTGAATGTAAAGAAAACATTTATAGAAAAATTATTTGGAAAAATGATGCCACGCGGTGCTGATAAGATGGGATTATCCAAAATGAATTTTGCTGGCATGGGGCCGAAGATGATTAAAGGCATTATGAAAAAACATAACGCAATGCCTTTGCCAGATTTAATTGATTTGGCGAAAGAACAAGGAATTAAACTTGTAGCTTGTCAAATGACAGTAGATTTATTAGGGTTAAAAGAGGAAGAGATTATGGAAGGGGTAGAGTTTGCAGGTGTAGGGGCATATTTAGCAGATGCTTCGGATGGGAATGTAAACTTATTCATTTAAATCACCTTCTTTTTAGAAGGCGGGGGATGTAAGATGAGCTTAGTCGTATTACTTTTTATAATTGGGTTTATAGGATCATTTATATCAGGAATGGTTGGGATTGGTGGCGCGATTATTAATTATCCGATGATCTTATACATTCCAGTATTGCTAGGATTTACTGGCTATACGTCACATGAAGTGAGCGGTATTACAGCGGTACAAGTATTCTTTGCAACTTTTGCAGGCGCGTGGGCATACCGGAAAAGTAATGACATGAATAAAACGTTAGTTATGTATATGGGAGCTAGTATATTAATAGGAAGCTTCATAGGGAGTTTCGGTGCTAACATATTAGAGGAACATACAGTCAATGTTGTTTATGCAGCATTAGCTACAATTGCAGCTATTATGATGTTTGTACCGAAACAAAATAATAGTGGAGATGTGAAGTATAATAAATGGTTAGCAAGCTTGTTAGCGTTCGTTGTAGGGGGAGCTTCAGGCATTATAGGAGCTGGAGGTTCGTTCCTTTTAGTTCCCATTATGCTAGTTATTTTAAAATTACCACTGCGCATGACGATCGCGACATCTATCGCTATTACGTTTATTTCCTCAATAGGGATTACTACAGGAAAAGTGATTACTGGGCAAGTAGTTATCATTCCAGCTCTAATTATTGCGGTTGCCAGTATATTTGCTGCGCCACTTGGAGCACGAGTCGGGAAGAGGCTAAATCAAAAAGTACTGCAATATGTATTGTCCACTTTAATTGTAGGCACTGCTGTTAAAATGTGGATCGATATGATATCAAAATAAAAGGATGGTGCTGCTTACAGCCCATCCTTTTATTTATTGCCCGTAAACCTAACGGATTATAGTTTTACTTTATGCCCAAATAACTTTCATTAAGTTTTTATATTCGTCATTTGCTAATTTATATAGCATTCTCGTATGTTCAAAGACAAGTGCTGGATTAAAGTTTGGTTCTGAGAATGCAAGAGATGCTGAAATATCAATTGCATTTTGCTTGTTTAATGTGAATTTTGCAAAGCGATAAGATGTGTTTAATTCATTAATAACATGTAAAATATCATTTGTTGATGTTGCATCAGGCACGTGAGCAACATTGAAGCAGTATATATCTACCGTAGGATGTTCGTTTTGGAAAGCAGCGATAAGTTGAATTTTTGCGCCAGCTTCTGTCTCTAATCCTACTGAAAAATGAACAGAGCCATCATTTTCATCTATATTTTCTTCCATGTATATATCGTTGGATTTTAAGTAGTCTTTAAAATCTGAGATGTTATGTTTTACTGCAGCTTTCATATGTATGAGCCCCCTGATAATTGGAATAGATTGCTACTATTTATTATAATTTAAAAATATTAAAAAAGATAGTTAGAAAGTTCTGATTTTTGATTCTGAAGAAATAAAAAGAAGCAGTACTCTACCTCCATAGAGTACTGCTTCTTTACTATTCATTGTCGTTAGACGATGTTTCTGTATCTTCACTGCTATTTTTGTTCTTATTTTTCACTTCATTGTTATTTGATTCGCGTTCACTTGAATTTTCAGACTTAGATTCTTTTGTCTTTTTCGAATCAGAGTCTGAGTCAGACTTTGTATATGCAGGTAGCCCAAGATGAGTACGAAGTTCATTTGTAACATTAGCTAATTCTTTTTTATCTGGATTGTAGTAGTAAGTTCGACCACCACCAGCAGATTTGCTACAAGTATCGTCACCTTTTGCCATATAGCAATCATCACCTTGGATTTGTAATTTCTCAATTTCCGAATCTGATCCATATTTATAGAATGAAAGCATATCATCAAATGTTAAGTTTGTAACGAATTGTCCGTTAATATCATCAATGATGTTGCCAACTTTTGTTACAGAACCAACACTTGTTAGTTTCTTTAAAATAGCCTCGATAACGAGTTGTTGACGTTGTCCACGCATTGCATCACTATCGATGTGTCTTGTTCTAGCAAGAGCAAGAGCTTCTTCGCCATTTAACTTTTGAACACCTTTTTCTAGGTGAATAGCCTCAGCATTATCATTGCTATCTTGCTCAGTAAATTCAACTGGTACATCAACTTCAACACCGCCCAAGTCATCGACGATTTTTATAAATGATTTAAAGTTAAATTTCACAAAATAATCGACAGGAACATTCATTAATTTTTCAACTGCATCAATGCTTGCTTGTGGTCCACCATTTTTTCCGTTTTTAGCAGAACCGAATGCATGAGCGTGTGTAATCTTATCTTTTTTCTTTTCTATTGGGATATAAGTATATGTGTCACGTGGGATACTTAATAGTTTAACAGTTTTGCTATCTTTATTAAAAGTTGCAAGTAAAAGCGCATCTGTTCTTATAGCGTCACCATATTCTTTTCCCCGGACATCGCTTTCATCAACACCCATTATTAAAACAGAGACATTGTTCGTAATAGGTTTTACAGCTTTATCTCGTAAATCAGATTTATCACCGCGTGCTAAATCGTGTGCGGCATTTCGAACAGCAGAAGATGCTTTATTTACTAAAAACCAAGTATAACCGCCGCCTATTAATAAAACAAATAGTATAGCGCTTATAATAATTTTTATTTTTTTCTTATTTTTTTTCGGGTTACTGCGTGTATTTTCTTGCAAAGATGGGTTTTGCTCCATTTCTTGTACTCCTTCATTTGGATTGAAATACGACACTCATATCCACTTATTATAATGAAATTTAGCGAAAAAAAACATTACAAATCATTTACATTTCGTAAAAATTCAATTTATTTATAAAAAGTCAGATTTTCTATATATTATTTGTCAGATGTAGAATAAGTATAAGGGCTTTTAGTAGAAATGAAAATATATATTATGAGAAAATGATAGGGAAGTAAGATTTGTTGAAATATAGCCAAGAAGAAATGAGTAAGTTTACTTATTTCTTCTATATAATAAAGAAGAATTTGACGGATAAAGGAGAGAGCATAATGAATCATACATCATTCCGAGCAATCGTTGTGAACGAAACGGAAAATCATCAGTTTGTAAGAAAAGTTGTTGAGAGAGAAGTAAGTAGTTTACCTGAGGGAGACGTATTCATACAAGTTCATTATTCTTCATTAAATTATAAAGATGCCCTTTCAGCTACTGGTAATAAAGGTGTTACGAGAACATATCCTCATACGCCGGGAATTGATGCTGCAGGAGAAGTTGTGAGTAGTGAAGATAACTCTTTTAAGGTAGGAGATCGAGTTATTGTAACGGGATATGACTTAGGTATGAATACCTCTGGTGGTTTCGGAGAATATATTCGCGTGCCATCGTCTTGGGTCGTGCCTTTACCAGAAGGACTGTCATTAAAGGAAAGTATGATGTATGGGACAGCAGGTTTTACTGCTGCTTTGTCGGTATATAAGCTTATTGGAGCAGGAATCAAGCCTAGTATGGGAGATGTTTTAGTAACGGGTGCTACAGGCGGCGTAGGGAGTGTAGCTGTTAGTATATTAAGTAAGTTAGGGTTTAACGTAGTAGGAGCGACAGGAAAAATGGAAGAGGAAGAAATGTTACTACGTCTAGGAGCGAAAAAAGTGATTCATCGCGCGGAATTGAATGATGAATCAGGAAGACCAATGTTAAAAGGGATATACGCCGGAGTTATCGATACTGTAGGTGGACATATGTTAGAAACAGCTTTAAAAACAGTAAAGTATGGTGGTTGTGTAACGACATGCGGTAATGTGGCAGGCCAGGAACTACAAACCACGGTATATCCGTTTATTTTACGAGGTATAAGCCTTTTAGGGATAGATTCCGTGCAATGTCCAGTGGATGTGAGAAGAGATGTGTGGACGCTTTTAGCGAATGAATGGGGAAATAAAGAGTTACTATCTTATACAGAAGAATGTACATTAGAAGAATTAGAGAAGAAGTTTACACTTATATTGCAAGGAAAGTTAAAAGGAAGAACAGTTGTTAAAATATAATAAGAAAGAGACGCTTAAGTTAGCGTCTCTTTCTTATTATAATGATTGTTTTAAATTGATTTTTCCTTGTTCGCCTAAAACACCGTCAGCGATATTTACAGCGTGATCGCCAATGCGCTCTAAGTTACTTACCATATCGACGAAGATGATACTTGCATCACCTGAACAGCTGCGTTCGTTTAGACGTAATACGTGACGTTTACGAAGAACACGTTCCATTTGGTCGATTTTGCGTTCTTTTGCAATAACAGTTTGAGCTAGTTCAGTATCGAAGTTTGTTAAAGCTTCAACTGAGTCTTGCAGTGTTGAAATCGTTAATTCTAGCATTTCGTTTAATTCAGTTAATGCTTCGTCTGATAGTGAAACACGGTTGGAAATTTGGAAATCTACAAGTTCTACAAGGTTTTCTACATGATCACCGACACGTTCAATATCTCCAACAACACCTGCTAAAACAGAATGTTTTTCAGAATCCGTAGGTGAAAGTGGCTTTTCTGATAGTAAAACTAAATACTCGGTAATTTTTTTATCTAAATTGTTAATAGCTCCTTCTAATTGAGTAGCCATGTTTGCGTGTTTTTTGTCTTGTGTATTTAAAAATTGATTTGCTTCTTTTAATCCATGTAATGAAAACTCAGCCATACGGATAATCTCTTTTTGAGCTTCAGTTAAAGCGATGGCTGGAGATTGTTCAATAAAGATTGGATTTAAATGTTGTGGCTTGAAGTCAATCGCTGCATCTTCACCACGAATAATTTTTGTTACGATCCATGCTAACACTGCAATGAACGGGAATTGAATAATTGTATTTGTTACGTTAAATGTTCCGTGTGCAAATGCAATAGTCATTTCTGGATTCAAGTTTAATGATGTTTGGAAATATTGAATTAAACTTGTAAATGGTACTAATAAAATGGTAAAGATAATTGTACCGATAATATTAAAGATAACGTGAACTAATGCTGCACGTCTTGCTGCAATTGAAGTACCGATCGCTGCTAATACAGCTGTAATTGTTGTACCGATGTTATCACCGAATAATACAGGAAGAGCTGCTTGTAAATCGATTGCACCTTGACCGAATAGTTCTTGTAAAATACCGATTGTTGCGCTTGAACTTTGTACAATTAAAGTAAAGACTGTACCGACAACAATTCCTAAAATTGGATTATCACTCATGCTCACTGTTAATTCTTGGAATGATTCTAAAGAACGAAGAGGTTTCATACCTGCACTCATTAATTCTAAACCGAAGAATAACATACCAAAACCGAATACAACTTGACCTACAGAATGTACTTTTTTATTTTTAAAGAAGAATAGTAAGATTGCTCCAACTGCCATAACTGGGAGAGCATATTCTCCGATTTTAATTCCGATAATAAATGCAGTAACTGTCGTACCGATGTTTGCACCCATAATAACACCGATTGCTTGTCTTAATGTCATAAATCCGGCACTTACAAGTCCGACTGTTAAAGCGGTTGTTCCTGAACTGGATTGGATTAATACAGTAACTAACATACCTGCTAGTACACCCATAAGTGGGTTTGTTGTAAAACGATCTAGAATATCGCGAAGACGATCTCCAGCTGCTTGTTGCAGTCCATCGCCCATGTATTTAATCCCGAATAAGAAAATACCTAATCCACCAATGAACTGGAAGATCATATCTTGAACATTATATTCCACGCATTCCACTCCTTAAATTTCATGTACGATGTAATTATTAACTGAACCTTGAGTCACTGTAAACGGTTTGCTAGTAAAATTTACACTAAATTTACAAAGGGAAGAAAAGTTTACAATCCCTTAAAGAAACAGCTGTATTTTATTGGTTTTCATCTTGTATAAATCTTAATTTTGTAAAGAAATCACACTTTTTAGAATAATGTTGTTCAGTTGAATATCAAGGAAAGCGTCTGCGAGTTCATCGTATATTTTTTGATGAAAGTTAAAAAAATATGTAGGAAAATGCATGTAGTTTTATAACAGCAAAACGAGGGAAAACAATTTTTTAATACGATAAAAAAGCTACTGATTTATCCAGCAGCTTTTTCCGTGTTTTTATCGCTATGCTTTTGTTTTCTTATGCTTGTAATGTAAATGAAGAGAAAAGCAATAAGTAATAGAGAGGAGTAACGATATACAGTTGCATAGTTTGTAAAATGAGCAATAAATCCAAATATAATCGCTCCAGCGCCGATTCCAAGGTCAAATGCGGAGAAGAATGTAGCCGTTGCTACGCCGCGTCGATGCGGTGCTACGCGGTCAATCATCCATGCTTGTAGTGCAGGTTGGATCGCTCCAAAACCACTTCCGTAACATGCTGCAGCAATAATTAAGCTCGGAATTGTCGTCGTATACGACAATAAAATAATACCTGTAAACGTTATAATAACTCCCGGAATGATGACGAATGTATGGCCTTTTGCATCATATAGCTTTCCAGAGAATGGACGAGTTACAGCGATTGCTAGTGCGTTACATAAAAAGAAGAGGCTAATATCAGCTATGCCGACTTCTGTAGCAAATAGTGTGATAAAACTTCCGATTCCTCCGTACATTAATGTAATACATAATATTAATAATGAAGGAAGTAAAGCTTTACGCTCAATAAATCCATCGAGAAAAGTACTAGATGATTGTTGTGGAGGCTGTTTCGTTTTTTGGATTTGAAGTAGTTTCGTTAATATTAATGAAACAAGTGTGCACGATAATGCACATAAAAAAAGAATTGTGAAGTTATATGTTTGCATAAGCCATAGTCCGATAAGTGGACCGAGGGCCATTGCAATTGTTCCAGAAAGACCAAAATATCCCATGCCTTCTCCGCGGCGAGCTGAGGGAATTAAATCAGAAACGACAGTCCCATATGTAGTCGTTGTAATACCGAAACCAGCTCCGTGTAAAATACGAACAGCAAGCAAGAGAAAGATTGTTGAGGCGAAAAGGTAACTGCCCATAGCGAGTAAACAAATAGCAGTACCAATCATTAAGATGATTTTTTTATTAAATTTTTGCAAGGCGTTCCCAGTTAGCGGTCTAACAAAAAGTGCCGCAACGGTAAACATGCCGACAACCAATCCGATATTGGAACTTGTGCCACCAATTTCTTTCACATAAACAGGTAAGGTTGGAATTAACATTTGAAACCCTAAAAACATACATAAGTTTGCAAAAATTAAAGCAACAAACTCTTTTGTCCATAACGGTTCTCGTTTTACGAGTATTGCTTCTCCCATATATTCATCCCCTATATAAAATTTTCTCTTTTCTTTCGAGTATATGTATTGGCCAATGCAACAGTCAAGGAAGGTGTCTTGAAAACGGATAACAATTTTTAAGGTGAAAAACTGACAAATTTGTGTAAAGGCTACACAACTATGAAAAAAAGATGTAAAGTATAGATGTATAGACTTGTAGGTGTTAAGAATGATAGAAATTGTTTTTTCTTTAAAGAAAGCGGATTCAAAGGAGTAGTGAACAAGAAGGGGATATATACTTTTTCACTACATATATTTGAAAAGGTTTACAATATGATGAAGAAAGAGGCGTGTACATATGAGACGATTAGGTATTTCTATTTATCCAGAACATTCAACAGTAGAGAAAGATAAGGAGTATTTAACATTAGCAAGTAAATATGGATTTACACGTGTGTTCACATGTTTATTATCTGTGGATGGAGAAAAAGAGAAAATTATTGAAGAATTTAAAGAAACGATCTCACATGCGAATGCATTAGGGTTCCAAGTATTAGTTGATATTAGTCCATCTGTTTTTGAACAATTAGGTATTTCGTATAATGATTTATCATTCTTCCATGAATTGGGTGCGTACGGTATTCGTTTAGATGTTGGTTTCTCAGGATTAGAAGAATCAATTATGACTTATAATCCGTATGGTTTGAAAATTGAGATTAATATGAGCAATGGTACGAAGTATGTAGATAACATTATGAGTCATAGACCAAATCGTGAAAATTTAATTGGTTGTCATAATTTTTATCCGCATCGTTATTCAGGGTTATCATACGATCATTTCATTAAATGCTCGAAACAATTTAAAGATTACGGTATGAGAACGGCTGCTTTTATTTCATCATTTGATGCAACCTACGGACCTTGGCCAGTAACAGAAGGGTTATGTACATTAGAGCAGCATCGTGAATTACCGATGACAACACAGGCGAAGCATTTATTTGCGACGGAATTAATTGATGATGTTATTATTGCAAACGCATATGCGTCAGAAGAAGAATTACAAGCACTAGGTGCATTAAATAAAGAGAAACAAACATTTGATATAGAACTATATGATACAACGACAGAATTAGAAAGAATTATCGTATTAGACGAACCACATTTTTATCGCGGAGATGTATCTGAATATATGATTCGTTCTACACAAAGTCGTGTGAAATATAAAAAAGAAGAGTTTAAACCTCATAATACGCGTGAAATTAAGCGTGGAGATTTATTAATTGATAATGAACAATATGGCCAGTATAAAGGCGAATTACAAATTGCATTAAAAGATATGGTGAATACAGGAAAAACAAATGTAGTTGGTCGAATTATAGAAGAAGAAATTTTCTTATTAGATTATTTACAAGCATGGGATAAATTCGGGTTCACATTAAAGAAATAGAGAGAATATAAAGGGGAAAAACTACTGATTTCAGCAGCTTTTCCCCCTTTATATATAAAGAGCGAGAGGAAGAGCTATGACAAAGGTGCATCAGCGATTAATTTCTATTTTAGAGGAGTTTTTAGAAGAGAAATCGATGTTAAATCGAGCTTTTTTAGCGGGTCGTTTACATGTATCGACGAAGACGATTCAAAAGGATATAAAATTATTAAATGATATATTGGAAGAAAACGGAGCGAAAATCGAATCGCAAAGAGGGACTGGGTACGAATTAGAAATTATACAAACGAAGAAATTTGAAGAATTTTGTGTGAGTCTATTTCAAAAACAGACGGAAAAGATCCCAACTTCTTATGAAGAAAGAATAGCGTATATTCTGCAGCGTGTTTTAACGACAGAGGGATATGTGAAGCTTTCAGAATTAGCAGAAGAGATTTATGTGAGCAAATCAACGGTCAATTTAATTATGAAAGATGTTACAGATATATGTGGCCGCTATAAATTACAAATTGAGAAGAGACCGTATTATGGTATACGTATTGTTGGAGAGGAATTTAATATTCGTTCTTGTTTATCACAATATGGTTTACCGCGTTATGACCATACTCCGTTTCATGAGCAATTTGAGCAGACGGAGACATATTTATCGCTACCTCATATATCACTCATTCGTTCAATTATATTAAAGTATATTGAAGGCGGAACAATATATTTATCTGATATAGAAATTGATAATTTAGTCATTCATATTGCAATCGCATTAAAGCGTTGTCAAGATCAACATTATATGAAAGAACTGCATACGGAGCAATCAGAACTTATAATAAAGAAAGAATATACAATTGCGAAGCAGATTTTAGGAGATTTAGAGAAAGAGTTGAAATTTTCATTTCCAGAAGAAGAAGTATTATATGTGACGATGCATTTATTAAGTACTGCTGTTACAACGAGAGATTGCTATGAAAATGTAGAAGAGCTATTAGGAAAAGATATATATGCATTTATGCAACATATCCTTTTTAAAGTAGCGGAAGAACGGAATCTTATTTTTTATTATGATGAAGAATTATTATTTGGATTTGGTACTCATTTAAAAACGTTATTAAATCGTTTGAAGTATAAGTTAAATACGAGAAATCCTCTTTTGGCAGAGGTGAAAAAGAATTATCCGTATGCTTTTGAAATTGCGGTTCTTGTTGGAGATATCATTGGTGAATATACGGGTGAATCGATCCCTGAAAGTGAAATTGGTTATATAGCAATTCACTTCGGCGGAGCGATGAGCCGTTTGCAGGAGCAGAATCAAAAGAAAAGATGCTTATTAGTTTGTGCGACTGGTCAAGGAAGTGCACAACTATTAAAATATAAAATTTTATCACAGTTCCGAGATAAATTAGAGATTGTAGGTATTACAGGCTATTATCAATTGAAAGTAGAAGATCTTTATAAAGAAAAAATAGATTGTATTATTAGTACGATTCATATACCGAGTGGCTTGCCTGTTCCAGTTATAAAAGTGAATTCAATATTTGATGATAAAGAGATTAAATCGATTGGTCAGCGGTTGTTTACGCATGTGAATAATAGTGTGCAGCAATATATTAAGGAAGATTTAATCTTTTTAAATCATAGTGCTTCTACGAAAGAGGATGTTATTCAGTTTTTATGTGGGAAAGCTGCTGAGAAACGCTATGTACCAGAAAACTTTTATGTTTCTGTTATGGAAAGAGAAAATACGTCTCCGACAGCGGTTGGGAATTCAGTTGCAATCCCGCATCCGATGCAGTTATTAAGTGAGGAAACTTTTTTGATGTTTTGCACACTTGAAAAAGCTGTTGATTGGGGAGACAAAAAAGTACAAGTAATTATTTTATTTAGTGTAAAGCGCAATAATAATGAAGATTTGCAAAGGCTTTATGATTTTTTATATGATATTATGTCTAGTCAAAGTGCGATAGAGAAACTTACTCAGACCGAGGTAATTGAAGATTTTCAAGAGATTTTATTATCATTTTGAAAAAGTATATAAAAACTTCCGTTACATAACGGAAGTTTTTTATGTTTAATTGTATGCGTTTTCATAATAAGATAAAAATATAGAAAACATATAGCTTGGGGGAATTTAAAATGGCTGATATGCAAACTCCATTTGCATTAATTTTACATGGTGGCAATGCGAGAAGTGCGGCGCTTGAAGCAATCGCTTTTGCAAGACAAGGAGATTTTGAGAATGCGGGTGAAAAGATGAAACTTGCTAGTGAGGAAATTTCAGCAGCTCATCGTATTCAAACGGATTTAATTCAAGAAGAGGCAAGAGGAAATCATGCAGAAATCAGTTTACTGTTAGTGCACGCACAAGACCATTTAATGAATGCAATTACAGTGAAGGAACTAGCTGAAGAATTTATTACTCTTCATAAACGAGTGGAAGAGAAAGTGACAGTATAAGATGTATATTTTATTATGTTGTGCAGCAGGTATGTCAACGAGTATGGTCGTAAGAAAAATGCAAGAAGAGGCAAAGAAAAAGGGGAAGAATTATAAAATTAAGGCGGTTGATTCAGAACTTGTGAAACTTGAAATAAAAGAAGCCGATGTCGTTTTAATCGGTCCACAAGTGAAATATTTATTTCCAGCTGTAGAGTTTCTTGCAAATTCATACAATATACCAGTTGCGATTATAGACCAACGAGATTATGGCATGTGTGATGGTTTGAAGGTGCTTAAGCAAGCAGAACAATTAGTTTTAGCATAATTATATTTTTTTAAATATAAACATTATAATGTTATAAAGTTTATTTCATTCTTTTATAGTAGAGAGAAAGAGGAGGGCTATTGATGAATGGGTTTATGAGTTTTATGGAACAAAAGATTATGCCAACAACGCAAAAGATTGCAGGACAACGACATTTATTGGCAATTCGAAATGGGGTTATTTCTACATTACCGTTAACGATTGTCGGTTCATTTTTCGTTATCTTTTTAAATTTACCAATTGATGCATATATGGAATGGATTGCACCGTTTCGCCATATTTTAGATATTCCATTCCGATTTACAGTAGGACTAATGGCATTATACGCAGCGTTCGGTGTAGGGGCTTCGCTCGCGAACTTTTATCAGCTCAATCAGTTAAGTGCAGGGTTATTATCTGTACTCGCCTTTTTACTAGCATCAGTTGAACCAATTCAAATTACGAAAGCTGTACCAGGTGTTATTGATGCAGGGAGATATATTTCAGTAGGAACATTAAGTGCAACGTCTTTATTCGGCGCAATTGTTACAGCATTAATTGCAGTCGAAATTTATCATTTTATGATTAAGCATAATATTTCAATAAAATTACCAGACAGTGTACCACCAGCAGTTTCAAATTCGTTTGCAGCATTAATTCCAACATTAGTAGTTATTCTTTTATTTTGGGGCATTCGCTACGGTTTGAAATTCGATGTAAATACAACAATTACATATTTAATCGCACCATTAAAATCAGTACTAGTAGGAAATAACTTATTCGGTGGTTTATTAACAGTATTCTTAATCGTGTTCTTCTGGTCATTTGGTATACATGGACCGGCGATTTTAGGACCAATCATTCGTCCGATGTGGGATTCAGCAATTCTTGAAAATATGGAAGTGTTCACGGCTACAGGAAATGCACATCAGTTACCAAACTTATTTACAGAGCAATTCATTCAATGGTTCGTATGGATTGGCGGATCAGGCTCAACGTTAGCTTTAGTAATTATGTTTATGTTCTCTAAATCTAAGTTCCTAAAAGAGTTAGGTAGATTATCATTCGTACCAGGTTTATTCAATATTAACGAGCCAATTATTTTCGGGGCTCCGATTGTAATGAACCCAATCTTAATTATTCCGTTCGTTATTACACCGCTAGTGACAACGACAGTATCATATTTCGCAGTTGTTTCAGGTATGATTCCACTCATGATGGCGAAACTGCCATTTACGATGTTAGCACCAATTGCAGCGATTATTAGCACGGACTGGACAATTATGGCTGGTGTACTTGTACTTGTTAACTTTGCGATCTCATTCGTTATTTACTATCCATTCTTCAAAATGTATGAGAAACAACAATTAGCAGGAGAGGAGAAAACAGAATGCTCGGAGCAATTATCATCTTAATTACATTCGTGGTCGGACAGTGTATTGCCCATTATTCGAAATGGGTACAAAGTAAATCTTTATTAGTGTTACTACTAGTATCAGTTTTATTTATCGGTTGTTCAATGGGTGCATATGTAATGTTAGGATTGCAATCACCGTACGTAATTATTGTACCGACAATTTTATGTGCAACATGTTTATCTGCAAAATATAGATTTACGAGTATGGCATTAATACAACGTGTGAAGGAGATGCAAAAGCATGGAGCGTAAATTAGGAATTTCACTTTATCCAGAACATTCAACGAAAGAAAAAGATATGGCATATATTTCGGCAGCGGCACGACACGGTTTTTCAAGAATATTTACTTGTTTGTTATCTGTGAATCGTCCGAAAGAAGAAATTGTATCTGAATTTAAAGAGATTATTAATCACGCAAAAGATAATAATATGGAAGTTATTCTAGATGTAGCTCCGGCTGTGTTTGATCAGCTTGATATTAGTTATAGCGATCTATCATTTTTCGCAGAGTTAGGTGCAGACGGTATTCGTTTAGATGTAGGTTTTGACGGATTAACGGAAGCGAAAATGACGAATAATCCGTACGGTTTAAAAATTGAGTTAAATGTAAGTAACGATATTGCGTACTTAGAAAATATTCTTTCGCATCAAGCGAATAAATCAGCTTTAATTGGTTGCCATAATTTTTATCCGCAAAAATTCACTGGTCTTCCGTACGATTATTTCATTCGCTGTAGTGAACGCTTTA
The DNA here is from genome assembly GCF_054509685.1 of Bacillus sp. C-3-6. NCBI lineage: Bacteria > Bacillati > Bacillota > Bacilli > Caryophanales > Bacillaceae > Bacillus > Bacillus sp. C-3-6. Next base: position 835,254 of record NZ_CM137247.1, read on the forward strand.
AAAAGCATGGTATTCGCAGTGCAGCATTTATTACATCATATGCCGCAAACATCGGTCCATGGGATATTAACGACGGATTATGTACGTTAGAAGAGCATCGTAATTTACCAATTGAAGTGCAAGCGAAGCATTTATGGGCGACAGGGCTAATTGATGATGTCATTATCGGAAATGCTTATGCGAGTGAGGAAGAGTTAGAGAAACTAGGAAACTTAAATCGATACATGTTACAGCTGAAAGTACAATTTGTAGACGAAGCGACTGAAGTAGAGAAGAGAGCTACGCTGCAAGAATTACACGTAAGACGCGGCGACATAACAGAGTATATGGTACGTTCTACAGAAGTACGTAAAAAGTACAAAGACTATGACTTCCCAGTGCGCGAAAGTGTGCTACAGGAAAGAGGGCAAGTTGTAATTGGTAACAACTCATTTGGTAAGTATAAGGGTGAACTGCAAATCATTCTAAAAGAAATGCCGATAGATGAACGGAAAAATATTGTCGGTATAATTGCGGAAGAGGAGTTATTCTTACTAGATTACGTAGGGGCTTGGACGCAGTTTACTTGTGTGGAATAGAGAAGATAGGGGGCGTTCCAAATTTTGGACCGCCTTTTTAATATTAAAGTACTTTTAACGTCAAAATTTGTCGGTAAATCGATATCTCTTGTCGAATCGTTGATATATTATAAGTTACGATAGATATATTCGAAAAATCGTTGATATATTGTAGGTTACGATAGATATATTTGAAAAATCGTTGATATAATTTCATTTACTATGTCATTTTTCAGTAGTTTAATAGAGTAAAAAAAGAGCCAGCCTCAACGATGAGACTGACTCTTTTTTACTAACTAGTTTAATACTTTAACTGTAACTGTTTTACGTCCCCAGCTACTTGATGTACCTTTATCTGGCATTAAAACGTCGATTTTATTACCTTTAATAGCTCCACCAGTATCACCAGCGATTGCTACTCCGTAACCTTCAACCCATACTTTTGAACCTAATGGAATGACACTTGGATCAACTGCAATTAGTTTCATGTTTGGATTAGCTGTTAAGTTGTGGCCTAAAGCTGATTTTACTTGGTCGCCTGCTTTATAACCATTTTCAAGTGGATCTGCTGTATAAGCTGTTGCTACAACACGTAACTCACGAGAAGATGATGGTGCACTTGTTTCAGTTTCTTTTGCAACAGGTTGTTGTGTAGCTGGTTTTTGAGCTTTAGCTGCTTCTTTAGCTTTAGCCGCTTCACGAGCTTCAGCTGTTTCTTGAGCCTTAGCCGCTTGAGCTTCAGCATCTGCTTGAGCTTTAGCCGCTTCACGAGCTTTAGCTGCTTCTTGAGCCTTAGCCGCTGCTTGAGCTTCAGCATCTGCTTGAGCTTTAGCTGCTTCACGAGCTTTAGCCGCCTCTTGAGCTTTAGCTTCTGCTTGAGCTTCAGCATCTGCCTGAGCTTTAGCTGCTTCTTGAGCCTTAGCTGCTTCACGAGCTTTAGCCGCTTCTTGAGCTTTAACTTCTGCTTGAGCTTCAGCTGCTTCGCGAGCTTTAGTTGCTTCCACTGCTTTAGCTTTTGCTTGAGTTTCAGCTACTTCCTGAGCTTTAACAGCTTCACGAACTTTAGCTGTATCTTGAACTGTAGTTGTTTTTTCAGCTTTAACTACTGGTTGAACTTTAACTGGTGCTTTACCTGTTAAGTAAGGAACATGAACATAAGCTGTTTTTCCGTTATATTCAAATTGAATCCAATCATTTTGTACTTGGTGTGTTGTTTCGATTACATCATCTTTTTTCAACTTACCAAGAATCTCTGAATCTGTGTTTGCACTAGCACGTACATTTAATACGTTTGCTGTTACGTAGTAAGTGTCTTTTGTATAGTCAGCGCTTATGAAAGCTTCTTTACCGCTATTCAATTGAACTTTTGACCAACCATTTTCTGTATGTAAAACATTTACTTTATATCCATCTAATAATTTTCCTACAACTTTTGATTCAGTAGTTGGGTTTTCTCGTACGTTTAGTACGTCAGTCGTTACGATCGTTTCTGCTTTAGCAGATGTTGTGAAAATCCCAAGACCAAAAACCGCTGCTGTTGCTATACCCATAAATTTTTTCATAATAGCCTCCATTGCATTTGTTTTCGTTGACCTCATTATAGCAACCATTATTTTCTTATTTGCGAAAAACATAAAATTACAAAGCTTTCGTAACGGGGCATTAATATTCTGTAACAATTCCACAAATATCCTGATAGCGCTTCCTTGTTGTTTTTTGGCGTATTAGGTCATGTAAAACATAAAATGAGTAGTATTTCAATTACAATAACATTAATAATGTTACGGTAATATTTCTTGTAGATATCTATAGTGTTACAAAAATAGCGTATTTTACTGTCTGAATGAAAAGATAGTTATGGAATAATAACCTTTTTAGATGTAAAAAGATATAAATGAGGTGAAATTTAATGAAATATCGATATAATTGTTACAAAATCAGTCGAAGCATGGAAAAAATTACGCCTTGATTTTCGTCTGTTACATAGTATTTTTGCAATAATAGGATTAGATAATAGCTTTAGTACCTATAAATAATGAAGAGTATTAGAATGATAGTTGTAACGTGAAATATATATAATAGAAGAAACTCGATTTAATAGGTAAATAAAAAACGCAGGAGTGTAAACTCCTACGTTTTTGTTTATTCATATCGTAAACATTCAATTGGATCAAGTTTTGCAGCTTTGTTGGCTGGTAGTAGTCCGAATGCAATACCGATTAGCATTGAAATACCTACGGCAAGAAGTCCAAGTTCTTTTGAGACAACGAGTGGCCATCCAGCAAAGATTGAGACGATCCAAGCGAAGAAAATACCAAGCATGAATCCGATGAAACCACCAAGTCCTGTTAAAATACAAGATTCGATTAAGAATTGTGTTAATACTTTACCACGTGTTGCACCAAGTGCTTTACGAATACCAATCTCACGTGTACGTTCTGTTACAGATACGAGCATGATGTTCATTACACCGATACCACCAACAAGTAAGGAGATAGCAGCAATACCACCGAATACCATTTTCATCATACCGATTGATTCGTCTAGTTGTTTCGTAAATTCACCTAAATCTTGTGCTTCGAATTTGTGCTCAAATTTAGGAGCTTTCATTTCGTTTAAGACAGAAACAGCTTGTTTTTCTACACTTTTACGTTCTGTCGGAGAGGTCATTGTTAATCTTACAGAGTCATACTCATTTACTCCTGAAATGACAGGCGCGTTTTCAAGTGACGTATAACCTTCAGGCATAGGCATTCCGAAGTCGTTTTTCGTTTCGTATACACCGACTATTTTATAAGGCTTTCCTTTTATATCTGTGTATTGGTTTGATTCCCAACCACTAAATAATTTGTTGAAAGCTTCTTCATTTAATATAACAGCAGGGATTGCTTGGTTTAGTTCACTGTCATTTAATTCACGACCGTGAACTAATTTTATTTTCGAATCTTTCATAAAGGCGCCTGTTCCACCTTTTAAATCAAGATTTACATCTTTTGAGCCAGCAGATGCTTTTACTTTCATACTTACGTCTGGATATACATCTTTAACGCCTGGTACAGTTTGCAGACGGTTTAGCATATCAGGTGTGATTTTGGCACTATCTGTTCCGTAATCAGGGTTGTTGTAGTAAATCGTTACTTCATTATCTTTTCCTTGGCCTAATTCTTTTTTAAACTTTGCGTTTGTACCATCACCCATTGAGATGATAGTAATAATGGCACTAATACCGATAATAATACCTAACATTGTTAAGATAGAACGCATCTTATGAGCAAAGATAGAGGAAAGGGCCATGCGTATATTTTCACTCGTGTTCAAAATTAACCTCTCCAATCTTGGACGATATTTCCGTCACGAATTACAATTTGACGTGCTGCAGCTTCCCCGATTTCACGGTCATGGGTAATCATAATGATTGTTGAGCCTTGTTTGTTTAATTCGTAAAAGAGGTCCATAATTTGTGTACTTGTTTTCGTATCAAGTGCTCCCGTCGGTTCATCGGCTAAAATGAATTTCGGGTTATTTACGATTGCACGTGCAACAGCGACACGCTGCTTTTGTCCACCTGACAATTCGTTCGGCAGGTGAGTAGCGCGATCAGCTAAGCCTACTTTTGTTAAAGCGGCTAATGAACGCTCACGTCTTTCTTTTTTATCAACTCCAGCGTAAATAAGAGGTAGCTCTACATTTTGAAGTGCTGTAAGTCTAGGTAATAACATGAAGTTTTGGAATACGAATCCGATTTCTTTATTACGTACGTGTGCAAGTTCTGTTTCAGACATGTTTGAAATGTTTTGACCAGCTAGTTCGTACGTACCTGTCGTCGGTTTATCTAAGCAACCGATAATGTTCATTAATGTTGATTTACCAGAACCAGAAGGTCCCATAATCGAAGTGAATTCTCCTTGGTTCAGTGTTACATCAATTCCATGTAATATTTGAACGGACTCTGCACCATTTTGGAAGGATTTCGTGATGCCTTTTAAGTTAATCACTGGGCGACAACCTCCATACCATCTTTTAAGTCTTTTTCAGGCTTAGAGATAATTTCCTCTCCTTTTTTCACTCCAGAAACTTTTGCTTCGCTATCAGTCTCGAATTCAACAGTAACTGCTTGTTCTTTCGCTTTACCGTCTTTTACAACGAAGACAACATTTTTGTCACCTTTTTTCACGATACTGCTTTTCGGAATAATTGTACCAGTTGCTTCGCCAGATTTACTTGTTACGTAAACATGGAAGCCGTTTTGTAGTTCGTCACTATTATCTAATGTGACAGTGAATTGGTAATTAGAAACAGTTTTATTTTCATCCATGCTCTTTAAAGGTGTAGAACCGATTTCTGTTACTTTTCCTGTCCAAGTCTTACCAGCGACAGTTTTTGATGAAACAGTTACTTCTTGCCCAACTTTCATACTAGCAAGCTCATATTCAGAAAGTTGACCTTTTACTTTAAATTGACCAGCGTGACGAAGAGTAATTCCGCTCATACCTGTTTTTTCGTCAGCAGTTTTTACGATATCATCAATTACGCCATCAGCAGGACTTGTTACAGAAAGATTGTTTACTTTCTCTTTTGCTGCTTTAATCATTTCATCAGCTTTTTCAACTTCAAACTTTTTCATTTCAATTTGTGATTCTAATTGCCCAACTTCGGCTTCTGATGCTTTTAATGCTTCAGCAGGAAGGCCTGCATTTTTATCTTTTTGTAATTTTTGTTTCGCTGTATCAATTTGTTTTTGGAGCAACGTTACTTCTTTTTGTGCGATTTTCTTTTGCATTTCTGCTTCTGTTACACCTTGTTTCGCAGTCGGATCATTGTATTTAAATAGAAGCTGACCCTTTTTCACTTCATCGCCTTTTTTCACAGCTAATTCATATGTTCCTTTTGTTGGATCGAATGAAATAGTTTCAATTCCATTTGGAATAACTTCGCCACCAAATTTTTGCGCGTTTTGGATTTGTTTTTCGGTTACTTTATATCCGCTATATGCCATTGCTACATCTGAACCGCCCCCAGCAAATGCAAAGTATGATCCAGCTGCAATTCCGATTGCTACTACACTAGTAATTAACACTTTATTTTTCTTTTTCATCTATTTATCACCTTTTCGTTCGTTTTAGTATCTACATTAAGTATAGAAGAGGTGAAGAATCTGACAAATCGTTTTAGCTTACAATAACCTTACAGTTTTGTAAGGTATGAATATGTAAATGTAAGGTAGAGGTTGTCCTAGTGTAAGCAAATGAATTGACTCGTCGTTTCTTTCTTACAATAATATTGTATGGAGGAAAGGAGGAAGGAAGATGGAAGCTTATTTTAGCGCACACCCATTAAAACCATTTATTCCATACTCAAGGCAACATGCCCTTATATTATTTATTATGTTGGTGGGGATATTTTTTCTGTATCAATACCAAGATGTATTACGTCAAAGTGAGTGGAATATAACGGTTCGATATGCAATTGCATTTTTATTTATAGGTAGTGAAATTGGGCTTCATATGTGGGAGTGGAAAGCGGGGATTTTTGAGCTAGCTACTTCATTACCGTTTGAATTATGTACGATTAGTTTATTATTAGCGTCGATTATGATCGTAACGAAAAGTTACCGCATATATGAGATTGTATTTTTCACGGGAATTATTGGTGCATCACAAGCTATTTTAACGCCAAACTTGCAGTATGCTTTTCCGCATTTTCGTTTCATTGAATATTTTATCGCGCATATATTGCTCATTTGGGCACCACTCTTTATGACTTGGGTGGAAGGATATCGTCCGACAGTACAATCTATTAAACGCACAATGATATTTTTAAACATATTGATTCCAATTGTTTCGTTTGTAAATTACAAAACAGGTGGTAATTATATGTTTTTAGCTCATAAGCCAGAAACAGCTTCATTACTTGATATGTTAGGGCCGCATCCTTACTATATTATTTCATTAGAAATAGCTGCGCTTATTGGATGTTTGGTTTTGTATATGCCGTTTGCGAAAAGAGAAAGGCATGCGCATAAGGAATCACTAGGATCATAGCCTAGTGATTTTTCACTCTTAAAATATTTACAATTCAGAAAATTAAGAATAATATTAGAGAGTAAATTATATAAAGAGAGAAGGGAAAACGTGGTCAAAAAATTTTTTCTGAATGGGATGGAAGTGACGTTTCAATTTCTTATTTCGATTTTGGGTATTATTTGTTTAGGGACATTGCCGAAACTATTTTATGGATTTGAGCTGCATGCATCACAGTACATAAAGAGTTTACAAGAAGTGTTTGTGAATTTAATGGACATCTCCAATTTTAAATATGTGGGAGATAAATTTTTATTTCCACAGTTGTTTGTCCATTATAAAGAAACAATTGTTATATTTTTAGCTGCTTTTTTCATTTCATTATTTGTAGCATTTTGTATTGTTTATGTAATTATGAGTAGTTCACCGCGTATACAACATCGAATTAAATCATTTCTTATCTTCCTAGAATCCATTCCAGATATCCTTCTTATTTTAGTATCACAAATTTTAGTTGTATGGTTTTTTAAACAAACAGGTTTTTTACCTTTTCAAATTGCTTCAATTGGAGGCGAGTCGATTAGGGGGTTGCCAATATTGTGTTTGAGCATCCCGACTACGATTATGTTTGTAAAAATGGTCGTGCTTCGTTTTGAAAATGAACTAGAAAAAGATTATGTACTATTTGCTAAGGCGAAAGGTTTGGGGCGTTTTCATATTTTAAATCGTCATATTTTACGAAATGTGTTGCTTAGTACATTATTCTTTGCGAAAACGAATATCTTTTTTATGTTATCTAATTTATATATTATAGAATGGATTTTTAATACGGGTGGTATTTTTATGTTTTTGAAATCGTATTTCGGTATTAGAGTTGAGGTTTTCATCGTTAGTGTGCTTCTTATATATATTCCGATTTTTATTTTATTTAAATTGTTTCATTATCTCATTCCGGCTGCGATGAAGGAGAGATTATAATATGTGGACGTATATAAAACGTGATAAAAGATTTTGGATAAGCATTGGGTTTCTTCTCCTATTAGTTCTTTTGAGCATCGGAAATACGTTATGGAATGATGGACATATTAGACAAGTTACATTGCAATATGATGCGGATGAAAATCCACAAGTGCCACCGTTTCCACCTTCATTACAATTTTTACTCGGGACAGACCGGAAAGGGTATGACCTGTTACATTTAGTCATTGAGGGCGCGAAGTGGACGATTGGTATATCTATTTTAATTGCGGCACTTAGAATGGTAATAGGTGTGTTTTTCGGTGTCGTACTCGGAACGTATATAAAAAGAGGATTTTCAAAAATTGAGGCTTTCTTTGATAGTTTTACAGTTATTCCGACAGTTATGATTGCGTATTTTTTTCTTCAATCTGCAAATACATTTGGAAGCGGAGAGGAGACAACAACCTTTTTTGAAAGGGCTTCGTTTCAAGTGGTATTACTTGTACTGCTTGTAATGCCAGTTATTGCACTGTATGTGGCGAAGGAAGTTCGTAAATTGCGAACGGAAGAATTTGTTGATGCCGCGCGCATATTAGGTGGATCGAGAAGGCATATTGTTATAAAGCATATTTTCCCGCATCTCTATATGACGTTTATACTTGTATTTTTTCAGCAGTTTACGCAAACTCTTACTATTTTACTGCACTTAGGATTACTGGAAATATTCTTTGGCGGAACAGTTCAGTTTTTAGGACCGATAGAAGAAATAGACTCTTACACACATGAATGGTCAGGTTTAATTGGAGTCTATTTTAGATCATTAACAGTGAATCCATGGATCCCTCTCGTCCCAATTACATTTTTCGGGCTTACTATTTTTTCAGGAAATATGATTGTAAAAAGTATCGAAGAGGCGATGATGAAAGTAAGGTTAGGAGGAGAGCTAAAGAAGGATGTTGTAGAAGAGGAACAATCTGCTGTGCAGTCAAAAGAAGAGTTATTTACTTTTAAACATACGATGTGAAGAGCCTAGGAAACTAGGTTCTTTTATTTTGTTATATTACAATATCGTAAGAGAGCTGTAATGAAAATCGATAGGGGAGAAATACAATTTCGTATACACTTTATGTATAGAGAAATACGAGAGCGGGTGAAGGTATACGATGGATTTTTTAGAAGTATCAAAACGTAGTATAAAACGAAATATAAAAGATTATTTTCTATACTTTATTTCATTAGTAGGTAGCATTATTATTTATTTTACATTCGTATCGATTAAACGAAATGAAAGTGTAGTAGCTCTTTTAAAAGAATCGGATAAGGTGGAAACGACATTTACGTTTGCACAAATATTGTTAATTATCTTTTTAACGATATTTATTTTTTATTGTAATAGCTTCTTTTTGCGAAAGAAGAAAAAAGAAATTGCGCTATATAGTTTACTAGGTATCCGTAAAGAAGAAATCGCGAAGTTACTTTTTTATGAAACATTATTAGTTGGTGGTGCGGCAAGTGTATTAGGTATTCTTGCTGGTTTATTTATAGCGAATATGTGCGCGGGGCTTCTCGTGAAGTTAATGGGAAGTGCGTTTACTTTTACATTTACGATTTCATTTGTATCTATAGTAGAAGTTCTTATAACGATAGGCGCAATTTTCTTTATTGCATCATGGAAAAGTAAAAAGTTAATTTATGAGCATCGTTTAGTTGAATTACTATATGGTGAAAATCAAAAAGAAGAGGCACCTACGTATTCAAGTAAGAAGGCAAAACGAGCGATTGTTTTATTAATTACAGGTTATATCATTGCGTTACTTACACAAGTTTTTGGATTTGGAGCAATTTTTATTACAGGTCTACTTATTTTTGGCTGTATTGTAAAAGGTACGTTTTTACTATTTGAGCAATATACAGTGAAATCACTCCATACAATCAAGGGAGATAAAACGAAATATTGGAATGGAACGAACATTTTATCGATTTCTTCATTGTTCTTCAGAATAAAAGGAAACGTAAAGATGCTTGCGTTATTATCTTTATTAAGTGCGGTAACATTATGCACCATTGGGGTGAGTTCCAGTATGTATTATGGGGCGCAGAAGACAGCGACCTTAATGAATCCAGTTAGTTATGAGTATGTAACAACTGGAAAGGAACTAGATAAGAAGGTTAGAGAAGAAATTCAAAAACATGAATTAGCAATTAAAAATGAAACGTCTGTAGCTATGCTGTCTATGCAAGGGAAGATAGATGGAGAACAAATATTAACAGGGTATTTAATAGGTAATGGTAATGTGCAAATGATAAAAGTGACAGATTATAATAAATCAGCTTCTATATTAGGCAATAAACAAGTTATTCTCGGTTCTGAAAAGGAAGTTGTTTTATTAGATCCGTATAAATCACATAACATCGAAAAGAATTCGCTTGAAGGAAACAATGTGTTCTTTGAAGGGATGAAGGACGATATTACAATCGTTGATCATCGAGAGGAAACAATTATGAGTGCGAAACTTGCACCAGTGGGGCTTGTTGTTCGAGATTCGTTATTTAATAAGTTGCAGCAAGGAAAGGATGTTTCAACAGTTAGTGGATTTATCGTTGAAGGAAACGGTAATAGAGCGCTAACGAAAGAGCTAGGGACAATCATTCCTAAAGAAGTGAAATTCCAATCATTTGAAGAGGCGAGCCAATCTGAATTGCAAGATGGTGCAGTGTTATTATTTGCTAGTATATTTTTAGGGATTGTCTTTATTCTTGCAACAGGCTGTATTTTATACTTTAAACAAATAACAGAAGCGATGGCAGAGCGACCGGCGTACGGAATGTTAAAGAAAATCGGACTAACGAAAAAGGAAGCAAGGGAATCTGTAAGAAAGCAAGTAGGTGCAATATTCTTAGTACCACTATTTCTTGCGATTGTTCATACGTTCTTTGCATTTTTAAGTTTGATGGGTTTTACAGGAATGTTTGAATATAGTCTTCCCCTACTAGGTAGTATAGGAGTGTATATCATAATCTACTTTGGTTATTATATGTTAACTGTTCGTTCTTACACAAATACTGTATTTAATAATAGAAGATAAAAAGAAGCAAGCATGGATTTCATGCTTGCTTCTTTTCTTTATTTTGTAGAAACTTCACCTGTAGCTTCTGTTTGCGGAATAAAGTATCCAATTATACCACCGATTATTGCTGGAATGATCCAGCCAATTCCTAAGTTATAAAAAGGAATCGTGTGTACGATATTAGCGATAAAACCTGGTATCATTTCCACATTATCAAGTGCATGAATACAGCTAATAATAAATGCTGCGATCATTGCTCCAATGTAGACAGAAGGTTTACGTTTCGTATATTTATCGATAAATGATACAAAAACTAAAATGATCGTAATTGGGTACAAAATAATTAATACAGGTAGTGTGATTTTAATTAATAAGCTTAATCCTAAGTTTGAAATAACGAAACTAAAGATACAAACGTATAGCACAAGCTTTTTGTATGAAACATTTGTTAGCACTGTTGTGAAGTAATTTGCAAATGCACTTACAACACCAATTGCCGTCGTTAAACAAGCGAAGATAATGGCGATACTTAATAAAATATTACCGCTTGTCCCAAAGAATTGATACATAACAGTAGCTAATAGTTGACCACCGTTTTCGAATTGCCCTAAGTTCCCGTTTGAAGCTCCGATATAACCGAGTAAGAAGTAAACAATTGTTAAGAATAGAGCAGCGATGCTTCCGCAAATGATTGTATATTTTGCGATAGATTTCTTCTCTTGTATACCGTTTTGACGAATTGCATTTACAACAATTGTTGATAGTACGAGAGCGCCAATTGCATCTAACGTTAAAAATCCTTCAAGAAATCCTTTGAAAAACGGGATGTCTTTATAGTCACCGATAGGCTCTGCAAACGTTCCTGGTGAAAGAATCGCTTTTGTTGCCATAATTGCAATAATTACAAGTAAAATTGGCGTTAATATTTTACCGATATGATCTACTAGCTTGGATGGATTTAATGATAAGAAGTAAACGACTGTAAAGAAAATCGCACTAAAAACTAACATAGAATACCATTGATCTGGGAAAAGTGGTGCAATCCCAATTTCATAAGATACAGATCCAGTTCGTGGAATAACAAATAGTGGGCCGATTGAAAGATAAATAATGATAGCGAATACTGCTGCGAATTTTGGATGAACACGGCTCGCTAAAGTGTTAAAACTACCACCAGCAAGGGCAACAGCAACGATAGCAAGTAAAGATAAACCGACGTCTGTAATAATAAACCCTGTAATGGAAACCCACATATTTTCTCCGGAAGAAAGACCGAGAAGGGGCGGGAAAATCATATTACCAGCACCGAAGAAAACTGCGAATAGTAATAAACTAATCGAAAGTATTTGCGCTGGTTTTAAAGTTGTACGCATATAAAGAAAATCCTCCTAATGAGTGTTTTTGTCGAAAATTCAAATAATTTGTCGAGTAACTGTTATTATTTTAAAGGTCTGATGACTAGAAAGCAATAGGGAATTTTGAAAATATTAAAAAATAATGCATTAAATCGAATAAATATACTATTTATATGTTTAATAGGAAGGATTTAACTTTTAACGTAAAAAAACACATATCGCTAGGATACGTGTATTAAAAATATATTTTTCTATCGCGTTCTTCTTTTAAAATTTCAACCGCTTCTCGGAAACGTTGTGAATGAACGATTTCACGTTCACGTAAGAAGCGTAGACTATCATTTATATCTGGATCATCGGATAAGTTAATGAGCCATTGATATGTTGCTCGTGCTTTTTCTTCAGCTGCAATATCCTCGTATAGATCGGCAATTGGATCACCTTTAGCCTGTATATAGGTTGCAGTAAATGGAACACCAGCAGCGTTATGGTAATGAAGAGCACTGTCATGATCAGCGTAATGAGGGTCAAGACCAGCAGCTTTCATTTGTTCAGGGGTCGCATCTTTCGTCAGCTTATAAACCATCGTAGCAATCATTTCAAGGTGAGCAAATTCTTCTGTACCAATATCAGTAAGTAGGCCAATGACTTTATCAGGAATTGTATAACGTTGATTTAAGTAACGTAGTGCAGCAGCTAATTCTCCATCTGCACCACCGTATTGCTCGATTAATAATTTTGCAAGTGCGGGATTGCAAGTTCCCACTTTAACTGGGTATTGTAATTTCTTTTCATAAATCCACATAGTTTCTCTCCTTTATATTTGCCATGGCCAAGGACCTTTGCTCCATTCCCAAGGGGCATTAGAATAGCTGTTTCCAAACTGTTGGAGTGGTCCGTATTTTTCTTCCATCTTTTGTTTTAATACTCTCCGTTTATAGGAAAAGTCATTAAATTGATTAATCGCAGCGGTGTCATCTGGATGTGTATCTAAATAAAGAGTGAGTTCAACTAGTACAAAGTCCAGTTCTTGAAGCTCCAGTAAAAGTTTATAGTATTCTTCTGGTAGCGATTGATTCACGACAGTAGTCACCGCCCTTTTTTATAAGGATTTTCATAATAGTCATAAAAAACAGGCCATAAAGTCCCTTTTTGTAGTGCTTCTTTTGGTGTGAATTGTGGTAAGTTTGGCGGTTGAAAGCCTAAAAATAAATTAGGAGGAGTAGAATAATATTTTTTTCCAATAGGAGGACAGGGATCGAGAGGACTATGATAGGGCACGAATGATCTCATATATTTATTCACGAATAAACCTCCTTAAGTGTTCATTACTACGTATTGTATTCAGACATAATAGGCATTTATGACACATATAAAAAAGTAATAGGTACGGGGGGAATGAATGTGGAGAATGTGAAACAATTCATTGTATTGGAAGTGAAAAACTTAAAGGAAACTTTGTATTTTTACGAAGGGATTTTAGGAATTAAACCTAGTTTAGAAAGACCTCAATTAGATGTAACAGGGGTTTGGTATGATGCTGACTCAACGAGAATTAGTTTTATTATGAAGCGCAGTTTGGGCGGGCGTGAGAAGAGTGTTACGGACTCAGTTGATGTTCTAACGTTTTCAATTTCTAACATAGAGAATGTAAAGAAGAGGTTAGTATTTTATAAAATCGCATACACAGAAAACAAAAGTGAGAAGAGTATTGTGGTACAAGACCCGGATGGATATAAACTTCAAGTGATAGAGAAGGATGAATAGACGGAGGGGATTTAGTGGAGAGAAATTATGAAGAAAGTGCGTTGTTTGAGCATCAATTTTGGTTAAAGGTACTTACTGATCATGCACAATTTTTACTGGATGCATTAGCTCCGAAGGAAAAAGAGGATATAAAAAAAGCTACTTACTTTGTTGAAACATTTACGAATTTGTTAAATAAAGTTCGGAATGTGAATCTGATGGCATTTTCAAAAGAGGCAGAACAAGCCGCTAAGGAGATTCGGGCGTTTAAATTAAATATTATACAGAAGCAGTTGGAAGGGAAAATTACGATTCATTTTACGCCAACTTTTATTAATCATATGGTAAACGAAGTGGAAGAGTATATAGCAGTTTTAAAGTTTTTGAAGAAAGGGGAAGTTCCGCCTGTTTTTCATGAATTACATTATCATCTCGTTTGGTTAACGGATGCGGCTGGTCATGCAGGCTCTATTTCTGGTGGATTAGATCTTGTTGAAAAAAGATTAAAAGAGAAAAGCGAAGAATTTACGAAGCATTTTGAACAATTTTACTTAAAGGCAGTTGAAATGACAGGGTATTTACGAACGGAGCTTCATCATTTTCCAGCATTAAAGAAGTTTACGAAAGATGTTTCACTTGAATTGAAATTATTTTCGCATTTTTTACATGAAGTGGAAGAGCTCGAGTTATCGAATGAAGTATTAAGTGTATTATCGGCTAGAATGGCAGATCATATGGCAAGAGAGGAATGTTACTACTTATTAAAACTAGCTCAATCGTCTGGACTTGAAATGCCGAAATGTAATCCGCTTTAAAGAAAAAGAGGTCAATTTTATTTGGCCTCTTTTTCTGTTTTATTGTCTCTTTTTATTTTTGCTTGTTCAATGCTTGCCTGTAATGTCTCCATAATATTAATGATGTTCGGAGTTGGAGAGATTGTTTCAGTTTTTTCCTGTTGTTCAATTTTATTCTCGATTAATTCGGTAAGGGCTTCTTTATATTCATCTGTATACATTTCTTGTTCAAAAGGATTTGTAAGGTGGTGGATTAAATTAATTGCTGCGGTGAGTTCTTGTTTTTGTATAGGATAATTTTCGTTACTTGGTAAGTTAGGTGTATTTGTTATAGCGCGAATTTCATTAGGGTAGTGGATGGTTTGTAACATTAGTCCATCTTCAAAGTTACGGATAATAGCTAAATGCTGTTTTTTTCTAATGGAAATATGGATAAGACCAAGTTTATTTGTACGTTCAAGAGCTTCTTTTAATAATAAATACGATTTTTCATGTCCTGAGGTAGGGCCTATAAAATAAGAACGATCGTAGAGAACAGAATCAATTTCGTTATTTTGGACAAAAGATATAATACGAATAGATCTTGGTTCGTGAGCTTTTTGCAACTCAGCTAATTCTTTTTCATCCATAATAATGTACTTATGAGGTGCGTATTCATAGGCTTTTACAATATCTTTATCATCAATTTCTTCATCCGTACAATCAGGAGCAAATTTTTTATATTTAATAGGTGTTAAGCATTCTTTATGAAGACTTAAAAATTTTATATCGTTTTCTTCTACGGCACTGTATAGTTTGATTCCTATATTTAATAGTCCAAGTGAAAGGGCACCTTTCCATACGGTATGCAAATGAAGCCTCTCCTTTCATTCAAAAATGATTATGTATATTATGAGATAGTAAGAAATTTCCTATACGTTTTTTGTTTTTACGGAATGTTAAGCAGGAGGATGTGGGATATAAAATATATTGACAAGCCCTCCAAAATATTTTAATGTGATTGTATAAAATTGTGTATATAAAGGGGAGTAACTTATTACAGTAAAGTCGTCATTACAGGGAGAAACCCTCGGCTTTATTGGCAACGTTTCGTTGTTAGTGAGACCTTTACCAGCAATGGTAAAGGCCCCTTATTGTCTTTTTTAGGACCCTTACCATGTTTGGTAGGGGCCTTTTTGTATACAAAGAGAGGAGATATAAAAATGAAAAAACTTATTAGTAGATTAAGAGTTGTATTTCATGTTCGCCGATTTGTTCCATTCCTATTTGACTTTTTCACTTCAAAAGAGGTTTCAATAAAGAAGAAAATTTTATCTATTGCGTTTTTAGTTGGTTATGTTGCGATGCCGCTTGATTTAATTCCAGACTTCTTACCGTTTATTGGTATTTTAGATGATATTGGAATTGTGTTATTTATTTTGAACCGAATTGTAAAAATGGCGCCAGTTCAATTACAAGAAAAGCATAACGTAAACGTAGGATAGGAGTTGGGGTAGAAAATATGGAGCAAATTATTTTAGATATAATCGAATTTTTAAAGCAGTTTTCTTATTTTGGAGTTGTGTTAGCATTAACGTTTGAATTTATTCCGGCAGAAGTAGTTTTGCCCATGGTTGGGTATTGGGTATACGAGGGTGATATGAATTTTTGGCTTGCTGTACTAGCCGGAACGCTTGGCGGAACGACAGGACCGTTAACGTTATACGCACTCGGTTATTACGGTGGCCGTCCTCTATTAATAAAATACGGGAAATACTTCTTCATTAAAGAAGAACAAATTCAAAAAGCAGATGATTTCTTCGAGAAATATGGACCGGTTGTAGCATTTGTTGGACGCTTTGTACCGGGAGTTAGAACGCTTATTTCTGTTCCATGTGGTATGGCGAAAATGAACATATGGAAATTCAGCATATATACATTTGTAGCAATGTTCCCGTTAACGACTTTATATGTTTATTTTGGAATGAAATTAGGTCCGCATTGGGAAAAAGCAGCAGATGTTGTTGGGCAATATATGCTACCGATATTAGGCGGCGTTATTCTTATCGTGGCTAGTATCTTTGTCTATAAATATATGAAGAAAAGAAACAAAACGGAATCTATCTAGTCATTTGAATATTTTTTGAAAATAGATGAATAGTACAGGCAAAAGACTCTGAGGGACATACACATATAGGGAATATAAAAGAGAGAGGGGAAACAACTATGTCTTGTGAGTGCTCAGGGTCAGCATTAACTTGTTGTCCAGATAAAAATTATGTGCAAGATAAAGTGTGTAGTCCGTGGTCTGCTACTGTAGTTGCAACAGCAATTGATAATGTTCTCTATACAAATAATATTAACCAAAACGTAATTGGTACTGGTTTTGTTAAATATGATGTTGGACCAGGCCCAATTACTGTAGAGGTACTTGATTCTGCTGGGGGTACAATTGATACACAAACATTAAACCCAGGAACGAGTATTGCTTTTACGTATCGCCGCTTTGATAGTATACAAGTTGTGTTACCTGCAACACCTGCTGGAACGTATCAGGGAGAATTTTGTATTACAACACGTTATCCACTTTCATAGCAGAATAGGAGAGGATCGAAATGGGAATGAGAAGTTCCAGTTTGTCTTGTTGTTCTAATAAAACACTTGTGCAAGACCAAGTATGTACAGACTGGTCTATTACAGGTGCTGGTACTCAAATTGTATATACAAATAATATCACGCAAGAAGTATATGGTTCAGGCTACGTGAAGTATGATGTAGGTGCCAACCCGATTACAGTTGATTTTTTAGTAGGTGCAACAGTAGTTGATACAATTACTGTACAACCACAAAGTAGTGGTACTTTCACTGTCCGATATTTTACTACTGTCCGAATTACTACGACAGGAACGACTGTTAATCAAGGCGAGTTTTGTATTACAGTACGTTATCCAATTTCATAAAAAAGCATACCGTAAATGGTATGCTTTTTTTTAGAAAGTAATGAAATTGGTATTCTATAAGCAACATGTAAATTCGCAACAGTACTTGCCTTCTAAATATAGTGAAGGATTACTTGTTATATTAATAATACTGACTGACTGTAAGTCTTTTCCTGTGTACGATATTGTATTGCCAGGAAACACAGTGAAAATATTGGTTACTGTTCCAACGATTTGAATTGTAATTGCTTCGGTGCTGCTAGTACTATTGTAAACCGAGACAGTACCTGATATAAGTAGTATCCCATCACTTTGCCATAGTATCATTGATTGTGATGCATCTTTGACAGAGGGGATGGTGTTATTAGTTATGAGGAAATTCCCTGCAAATTCATTTGTTACTCGCTCGCAATTTGGATTTGGAGGAGGGGGCGGTGGACAAGGGTCTGGACAAATAATAGATAAAGGAGCGAAACAGCCGATATTTTTTTTATTCTTCAATACAACCCCTCCTTTTAAGTTGTCTTTTACTACTATTAAATGTAAAAGCATGGCCGATGTGTTAAAAAAAGAAGGAAATATTAAAAATTAAGATTGTCTAATAGGCTTAAACCTTAACTTATCATTAGCGTTATAGAAAAGATTATATGTGAATAGTCATAGGAAAAGAATGATCAGACTCTTTTAGACAAAAGGTGGTTGTATACAATAGTACGAGGAATGTTGGACTTAATTTCTAATTAACTGTATATTTACAAAAATCTAATAAAGTTCATTTGTTATTTAAACGACATTAACATGTATTAGATAAAATAGCCCTTGTAATGAATCAATTATTATGAGGAGGATTCACGTGGACAGAAATGCTCTAAGAAAAGTAAAAGGCCTTATTGGATTATTAATGGTTTTTGTATTAGCATTCGTATCATTTCCGTGGAGTACATCAGTCAAGGCGGAAGAGAAAAAGCAAGAAAAGGCATCAAGTGAGAAGAAGATAGTTTTTCCAGTTGTAAGTGATGTGCATATTAAAAATAGTGGAACAGATGATACGTTTCGCTGGAAAAGAGCGATCGAACAGTTTAATACATTAGCACCGAAGCAAGATGCATTTGTTATTGTAGGTGATTTCACGGATACAGGATCGGTGCAGCAATATGATCGTTTCATGCAAGTGTACAATGAAAATGCAAATAAAGATGCTGTGCGAATGAATTCTCTTGGTAACCATGATTATTGGAACGGTTTATCTGTAGAAGGTGCGCAGAAGCGCTTCTTAGAAAAAACAGGTATGGAATCAATTTATTATCATAAAGTGGTAAAAGGTTATCACTTCCTTGTTATGTCTCCAGAGAATGGAACAACTCATGGATATTATTCAGACAAGCAAATTAATTGGTTAAAAGAAGAAATGGCGAAAGCACAAAAAGATGATCCAGAAAAACCGATTTTTGTATTTTTACATCAACACATTAAAGAGACAGTATACGGTAGTCATGAATGGGGAACACAAGATAGCGCAAAAATTAATGCGGTATTAAAAGAATACCCACAAGTTATTACGTTTTCAGGTCATTCACATTATCCATTAGATGATCCAAGATCGATACATCAAAAAGACTTTACATCAGTTGGTACATCTTCAGTAAGTTATATGGAAGTTGAAGGTGGTAAAGTACAGGGGAATATCCCGCCAGGAGCTAGTACGTTAAGCCAAGGTTTATTAGTAGAAGTAGATGATAAAGAAATAACGATTAATCGTCGTGATTTCCATACGAATTCTTGGACAGGCGAGCCTTGGAAAATTAAATTACCAGCAAAGAAAGAAACATTTACACATGTAGAAGATCGTGATAAAGAAAAGCCTTACTTTGCTAAGGATGCAAAGCTTGCTGTATCAAATGTAACAGAAAATGCGGCAACAGTAACATTCCCGCAAGCATTGGACAACCTTCTTGTTCACTCTTACCGTGTACAGGCTAGAGATAAGCAAACGGGTGAAATAAAAAATAAATTGTTAGCATTCTCAGAGTTTTACCGTGATCCAGTGCCAAAAGATCTTACATTTACGCTTGCAGGGTTAGATGGCGGGAAAACATATACACTTGAAGTCGTTGCAATCGATTCATTCGGTAATGAAACCGCACAGCCGTTAACTGCGGAAATTACTACGAAAAAAGATAATATTGACCCGAATGTGAAAGTACCAAAAGCTGATGTTTTCGATGTAAACTTTGCAGATGGTACATTTAAAGACAATTCACCATTTGGTACAAAAGGTGATGTGAAGGGCAATGTGGTTATTGAATATGATAAAGCATTGAAAAAGAATGTGATGAAGTTAAACGGACAATCTAATACATTTGGATACCTTCCATTTTCAGCAGCACAAAAAGAAAAAGTAGCAAATACATTTACGCTAGAAACGGTATTTTCAATGAATCAAATCCGTGGCCAAGGTATTTTGCAAAATACAGAGAGCGGCGGAATTGGATTTGAGTCTACAGGAAGTGGATATGTTGAATTATGGGCTCACATTGGTGGCAGCTATAAACGTGTTGGAGTTCAATTAGAAGCGAACAAAACGTATCATTTAACAGGAACGTATAACGGAAGTGAAGTCGCAATTTACGTAGATGGTAAAAAAGTAAATAGTCAGCCAGCTACTGGGAAAGTGTATCATCCAAACGTACCATTTGCATTTGGAGCGGATCCTGATAGTAACGGAAATGGTGGTATTCCGTTAAATGGGCAAATCGCGCTTGCGAAATTATATAGTAAAGCGTTAAGTTCTTCAGAAGTATTAGCAGCGTACAATGAGTTTTCTAATCGTACGAAGTTAGAGCAAGTAACTGCTTTATTTGAAGAGCTTGGAAAAGTAAAAGAAGTGTTAGCTGGAACGTATGGATTTGGAGATAAGCCAGGTCAATATTCAAAGGAAGCATTTCAAGAATTAGAGAAAAGCTATAATAATGCAAAACAAGTGTTTGAAAATATAGGGAGTACGGGAGAGCAAATCGTTCAAACATATAACGAATTAAAAACAGCTAATGTAACATTTGTACAATCTAAAGTAGTAGAACAACCGAAAACACCGAAAGAAAAATTACAAATCAATATTGAATCTGCAAAAGCAGTAGTGAAAAAAGCGCAAGATGCAAATGTAACGGACGGTTCAGTGAAATCACTGAGTCAAAAAATTACAGTGGCCGAAGCTGTAGTGAAAGATGTAAAAGTAAAAGATGCACAGGTAGAAACGATGAATCGTACATTAGAGCATGCGATTTCACTCGTTGAAAAAAGTATGAACAAATAAGAGAGAGGAAAAGAAGCTTATCATGATAGGCTTCTTTTTTGTTATACTAAAATTAGTATAGAATGAAGGAGCGAATAATTTGGAAGAGAAAAAGCTAAAAAGAATTCTTGAATATGTATGGATCGCGGTTGTGCTCCTTGTAGGATATTATTTCTTAAAAGAGAAAAGTATTTGGGTTTTATTTTTAATGACTTTCTTATTAGCAGGACTAGGAACGTTATTTATTAACTTTTTCTTTGATAGTTTAAATGCATGGAAGAATAAAAAGAAGGGAACGAAGTAAAGGAGGGAATATATGCAAAAGTGGAAGCTCATATATCAGGTGATTATTTTCCTATTGCTTGTAGGTATTGGAATTGTTAAATACGCAACACCAATAGGAAATTGGGCATGGTTTACAGCTTGCATTGGCATATTTTTCATTTTACAATCGTTAACGAAAAAATATAATAGTACAGAAAAATAGCTCGCCGCTAAAACGGCGAGCTATTTTATTATGCTTTTTTCTTTTCATCATTCGTTTTTTCGGTAGCTAAATGACTATGTTTCCTAGAGTAGAAGAAATAGAAGCATAAGCCGACTATAAGCCAAACTGCAAAGCTAATCCATGTTGTTTTAGACAAATTGATCATTAAATATAAGCAGCAAAGAATCGCGACAACTGGTAGTACAGGTACGAAAGGTGTGCGGAATCCGCGTTTTAAGTCAGGGTGTGTTTTTCGTAAAATAAGTACTGCGCAGCAAACGAATGTAAAGGCTGTTAATGTACCGATGTTTACTAAATTCGCTAGCAAATGTAAATCTAAAAGTCCTGCTAATAAAGCAGCAACAACGCCAGTAATCCACGTATTTAATAAAGGGATTTTTACTCTTTTATTTACACGTGCTAACGCTTTTGGAAGTAGACCGTCACGGCTCATTGCATACGAAACGCGAACTTGTCCATACATAACGACTAAGAGAACGGTTGTCATTCCAGTCATCGCTCCGACAGCGAGTAGTCCTGCAATTGTATCCTCACCAACGAAATGCAATGCAAATGCAACTGGATCAGAGACGTCTAATTGCGTATAAGGAACCATACCTGTTAAAACGAAAGATACAATCATATATAAAACAGTACAAATAAGAAGAGAACCGATAATACCAATTGGTAAATCACGCTGCGGTTTTTTCGTTTCTTCTGCAGCGGTTGCGATTGCATCAAAACCTAAAAAGGCGAAGAACACAGTGGCAGCCCCAGTAATAATACCGTCGTATCCGAATGGGATGAACGGTGTCCAATTTTCAGGTTTTACATATTTTGCACCTGCTACGATAAAGGCAATGATAACAGCTAGTTTAATAAGAACCATAATATTATTAATGCGTGCACTTTCACGTATACCAAAACTTAAAAGGCCAGTAATAAGAAGTAAAATGCAGACAGCTGGTAAATCGATGAGACCACCTTTTCCTACGCCGGGGGCCGAGGCGATTATGGCGGGCAGGTGTATATTGAATCCTTGTAGTAATGATTGCAAATAACCAGACCAACCGACAGCTACTGCCGCGACTGCAAGTAAATATTCGAGCATTAAACACCATCCGACGATGAAGGCGACGACTTCTCCGACTGTCATATATGCGTAAGTATACACACTTCCTGAGACAGGAATAGAAGAAGCAAATTCAGCATAACAAAAGGCTACACAAGCACAAGTAAATGCAGCGATAAGGAATGATAGCATAATACCAGGACCAGAATGTTTTGCTGCAACAATACCTGTTAATACAAAGATCCCTGTCCCAATTACGGCGCCAATCCCTAAAAACGTTAAATCGAGTGCAGTTAATGTTCTATCTAGCTGCTTTGGTGATTCAGTACTAAGCGCTTTTTTTCGTAATAATGACTTCACTTTGGACTCTCCCCCCGTTTTTTCATTTCCATAACTGCGACTATAGTATGAGCCCATTAAAAAAGAGTAAGTAAGTGGAGGTGCAGTTATGGTATGTAGTTTTTTAAAATTGCTGGATTAATCTTAATATAATTCAGAATATTTTGTCAAATAAAAATATGACAAATAAAATGCGGATCAATAGGGGAAACTACTTGCAGAAATGGACGGGGGTTAACGACCCACTGATTAAAGTTAAAGTAGGAGCAGATGCTATGTTATTTTATTTTGAACTTGTCGTCATTTTACTTTGTACGAAATTAGCTGGTGACATTAGTGTGAGACTGGGTCAGCCTTCTGTACTTGGTAAGTTAATTGTCGGTATTATTATCGGTCCGGCTGTACTCGGTATTATTAATAGTTCTGAACTAATTGATGAACTGAGTGAGATTGGTGTTTTGTTACTTATGTTTATGGCGGGACTTGAAACAGATTTAGAAGAGTTAAATCGGAATTTGAAATCTTCATTTGCAGTAGCGGCTGGTGGAATTATTTTTCCTTTCATCGGTGGTTATGTAACAGGATTGCTGTTTGGATTAATACAGTCCCATGCCATTTTTTTAGGGTTATTACTTTGCGCAACATCGGTTAGTATTACGGTCCAGACGCTACGTGATCTAGGAAAAATGAATACGAGAGAAAGTACAACAATTTTAGGTGCTGCCGTATTTGATGATGTCATTGTCGTAATTTTATTGGCATTTGTAATGAGTTTTTTAGGAACACAAGATGTGAATATAACACTTGTCATTGCAAAGAAAATTATTTTCTTTGTAAGTATTGTTTTTATTGCTTGGAAAGTCGTTCCTTGGATTATGAAAATGCTTGTCCCGCTTCGTGTAACAGAAGCGTTAATTAGCGCGGCTCTTATTATTTGCTTTTCTTTTTCTTATTACAGTGAAATGATGGGAATTGCAGGCATTATTGGAGCGTTTGCAGCGGGAATTGCTATTTCTCAAACAGAGTATAAGCATGAAGTGGAACATAAAATTGAACCGATTGCTTATGCAATATTTGTTCCAGTATTCTTCGTAAGTATCGGAATGGAAATTACATTTCAAGGCATTGGAAGCCAGCTTTGGTTCATTATTATTATGACTCTCATTGCGATTTTCACAAAGTTAATCGGATCAGGTTTAGGAGCAAGGCTGACAGGATTTAACCTCCAATCTTCTATTAGTATTGGCGCGGGGATGGTATCACGTGGTGAAGTAGCGCTTATCATCGCTGCAAATGGACTTACGGCGAATTTATTAGCGAAAGAAAATTTCACAGCGATTGTTATTGTTGTTATATTGACGACGATTATTACACCGCCACTTTTGAAGAAATATTTTGTATAGAGAGGAAGGGCTTATCTGATGTAGGTAAGCTCTTTTTTTATTCCCAAAAGCAATGATCATATAGCATGAAGGGTTTGTAATTATGGTAAAATCTATGTATGTGATATGACAAGGAGAGGGAAGTGTGAAGATTACGAAGGAGAAGGTTATCGGTGTAATCGTACTTATTGCAGTATGTATACCATTTACTGCATGGAAAGAATCAAAAGTGAAAGATTTTCCGGTTTCTATTTTTTCGGAAGAAGCAGATGGTGAGTACGGTCAGAAGCTGAAATATACTGCTTTTTTACCTGATGTTGCGATTTGGATGAACGGTTGGAAAGAGAAGTGGACAGAAGGAGAAAGAACTGTTTATCAAAAAGGGAATCGCATTGTAAATGTGTTTCATCCTCCTGGCGATGATGGTTTTTACCTTCTTGAAGCAAGAGAAAATAAGTGAACGCAACCGTAAGAAGTGGAGGTTAAATAGTGAAAGCTTCAACATTACTATTTAAAATTGAAAGTAATATGGATCAATTTTCACCAGCTGAAAAGAAGGTTGCCATGTACATAATGGAGAATGCAGAGATTGTTCCGAACTTAACGACGAAAGAAGTGTCAACGAATGCAGGTGCAAGTGAGGCGAGTGTCGTTCGTTTTTGTAAGTCGATTGGGATCGGAAGTTTTAAAGCATTTAAGATAGCACTCGTTCGTGAATTAACGATTGCTGATTATAATATTAACGATTTTTCAGTGATGAATACAGAAGATGGACCGTATGATTTATTTAATAAAGTTACTTATGTGAATAAAGCTGCAATTGAGGCGAGTGTTACTGCAATAGATAAGAGGGAACTTGAGAAAGCTGCAGATCGTATTGTAAATGCGAATAAAATTATATTTTACGGAGTAGGCGGATCAGCTACGCCAGCAATGGACGGGGCTTATAAATTTACGCGGCTTGGATTTACAGCGATAATGCTATCTGATTTTCATATGATGTTGCCGCTTGTGACGAATTTAAAAGAAGGCGATATATTTGTTGCGATTTCAACATCTGGTCGAACGAAAGATGTGCTTGAAATGGCGCAGTATGCAAAGAAACAAGGTGCAACTGTTATTGGAATTACGAAATTAGATCAATCATCACCCCTATATAAAGAAGCGGATATTCGCCTTTGTATGCCAGATGTAGAACAAGATCATCGTATTGCGAGTATTGCTTCGAGAATGACGCAATTGAATATGATCGATGCTTTATATGTTATTACTTTCAATCGAATTGGTAATAAAGTATTGGATCAATTTATGGAGACGCGAGAAGAAGCGTTGCGGTTACGGAAGTTAAAGTAGAAGAAAAGATGAGGAGACTCATCTTTTTTATTATCTTTGACACAAATATGTCATGTTGTGAAATTTTATTTCATAAAATAAGAAAGAGTTATTGATTTTTAGTTTCTTAAAGTTATAATAAAAGTGTGAAATATAATTTCAAAGAGGGTGGAAATATGTTAGAAAATTTATCGACAGAACATCGTAATGAGAAAACAATGAATCTGGATGAAATGAGCATAAAAGAAGTGTTGCAAAGTATGAATGAAGAAGATCGAACTGTTGCGTTAGCAGTTGAAAAAGAGATAGAACAAATTGAAAAGGTTGTACAGACTGTTATTAAATCTTTTGAAGAAGAGGGACGCTTAATTTACATTGGTGCTGGTACGAGTGGTCGTTTAGGTATTCTAGATGCAGTGGAATGTCCGCCGACATTTGGCACGGATGATAAAATGGTGCAAGGATTTATAGCAGGTGGATTGAAAGCGTTTACTAAGGCGGTGGAAGGTGCCGAAGATCGCGAAGAGTTAGCGGAAGAAGATTTAAAAAGTATTGGATTAAATGAGAAAGATACAGTGATTGGAATTGCTGCAAGTGGTAGAACTCCTTACGTAATTGGCGGCTTGAAATACGCACAGAGCGTAGGAGCGAGTACAGCAAGTATTTCTTGTAATAAAAATGCTGAAATAAGTAAATATGCAAAGTTAAATGTGGAAGTAGAGACAGGTGCAGAAATATTAACAGGATCAACGCGTTTAAAAGCTGGTACAGCACAAAAATTAGTGCTGAATATGATTTCAACAGCTTCGATGATTGGTGTAGGAAAAGTATATAAAAACTTAATGGTAGATGTTCAATCCACGAATGAAAAGTTAGTAGAACGGTCAAAACGAATTATTGTGGAAGCAACAGGCGCTAGTTATGAAGTAGCAACAGAGTATTATGAAAAGGCAGAACGTAACGTAAAAGCTGCCATTGTTATGGTGTTGTTGCAGTGTGAGTATGGGGAAGCACTGGAGAAACTAAAATACGCAAAAGGGTTTGTGAAGAAAGCACTATAAAGTAATAGGGAGGGGATTCTATTATGAAGAAAGAAGAGAGAATGGCCAAGGAAATTTCGGAGCAACTTGGGGGAATAAAAAATATTCGTAGTATTGCTCATTGTATGACGAGACTACGTTTAACGCTTCATGATGAAAGTAAAGTAAATATGGACCTTTTGAAAAAAGTTGAAGGCGTTATGGGTGTTATAGAAGATGAGACGCTTCAAGTTGTCGTTGGTCCAGGAACAGTAAATAAAGTAGCAGCTGAAATGGAAGGTTTGACAGGACTACGAATTGGTGAGGTAGCAGATCATCACCTTGAAGATATTGGGCAAGAGATGAAATCAGAGATTAAGAAGAAAAATAATACACCGGTGAAAAACTTTTTACGAAAAATAGGAAGTATTTTCATCCCATTAATTCCGGGGCTTGTTGCGTCAGGAATTATAAACGGGGTTGCTAACTTTGCGAAAAATGCTGGTGCTGATCCAAATGCAACGTGGTTACAAATGTTACTACTCATTGGCGGCGGTATCTTTACATTCTTAGGAATTTTAGTCGGCTGGAATACAGCGAAAGAATTTGGCGGGACACCGGTTCTTGGGGCAATTGCTGGTATTTTAATTTTCAACCCGGCGATGGCAAACGTAAAATTGTTTGGTGAAGCATTAGTGCCCGGACGGGGCGGATTGTTTGCAGTTATTTTTGCAGCATGGCTTATGGTTGTAGTGGAAAGACAAGTTCGAAAAGCAGTGCCGAATGCAGTTGATATTATCGTGACACCACTCATTACTGTATTAGTTGTAAGTATCGTAACGATGTTAGCCATTCAGCCATTAGCAGGTTTCTTATCAGATGGTATTACGAGCGGAATTAATGCTATTTTAAATATTGGCGGAGCATTTGCTGGCGCAGTACTTGCGGGAACATTTTTACCTCTCGTTATGGTCGGATTGCATCACGGTTTAACACCAATTCATATGGAATTCATTAATCAAACACACGTAACACCTTTATTACCAGTACTCGCAATGGCTGGTGCTGGCCAAGTGGGCGCAGCAATTGCGATTTATGTGAAAACAAAAAACAAACGACTTCGAAATGTAATTAAAGGTGGATTGCCAGTTGGCTTTTTAGGAATTGGTGAGCCGTTATTATACGGGGTTACATTACCACTTGGGAAACCGTTTATTACTGCTTGTTTAGGAGCGGCTGTCGGTGGTGCATTCCAAGCAGTTATGCAAACAGCTTCTCTTGGAATTGGCGTATCAGGGCTATCTTTAATTCCGTTAATTGCTGA
This sequence comes from Bacillus sp. C-3-6, assembly GCF_054509685.1. Taxonomy (NCBI): domain Bacteria; kingdom Bacillati; phylum Bacillota; class Bacilli; order Caryophanales; family Bacillaceae; genus Bacillus; species Bacillus sp. C-3-6. The sequence continues at coordinate 862,919 of NZ_CM137247.1, forward strand.
CAATAAATATTTACTCTATTTCTTAGGTTTAGTAATTGCATATGCTTTCGGATTTATCTTTACGTACTTCTTCGGATTTAAAGAAGAAATGGCAGAAAACATATAGAGAAAGGGATTCCTTTCTCTTTTTCTATTAATAGAAAGGGAGATTTATATGATCGGAGTTTCCATTTATCTTTCAAAAGAACGAGTAGAGAAACAAGAAGAGTGGCTAAAAGTAGCGAAGGAAAATGGGTTTACATCTATTTTTACATCACTGCACATTCCAGAAGATGACCCAAATACGTATAAAGAGTTAATTCAAATATTAGGGAAACAAGCTCTTGCACATGAAATGGAGTTAATGGTTGATGTTTCTCCAAAATCGTTACATCATTTAGGGCTAACATATGAAAATGTGGAAGAACTATTGGACTGGGGCATTACCGGTTTAAGAATGGATTACGGCATTGCGCCAAAAGAAATTGCAAGCGTATCTCATAAGATGAAAGTAGCTTTAAATGCGAGTACGATTACAAAGCCATTTTGGAAAGAATTACTTGCAGAACATATAAGAGTAGAGAATGTAGAAGCGTGGCATAATTTTTATCCACGTCCAGAGACGGGACTAGCAAAGTCCTTCTTACAAAAACAAAATCAATATTTACAGGAGTGCGGAATAAAAACGATGGCATTTATTCCAGGAGATGCGGAAAAACGTGGTCCGTTATATGAAGGGTTACCAACGTTAGAAAAACATCGCAATATGCGCCCGCTTGAAGCGTACTTAGAACTGGTTCAAGATTGTGGCGTCGATAAAGTATTGATTGGAGATATAAGCGCAAGTTTGGAAAGTATGCAAGAAGTAGCTAGTGCGAGTAGAGGGATTATTCCATTGCGTTACAAATCATTTATAACTGATAAAGAAGTATTAAAAGTGGTGGAGCAAGTGCATACAAATAGACTAGATCCGGCTCGTGATGTTATTCGATCTGTAGAATCAAGGGAAGGAAATAGAGTGGTTTTACAGCCGATGCATACAATTGTAAGAAAGAAAGGCAGCATTACAATTGATAATGAATTGTACGGTAGATATGCAGGGGAGATGCAAGTTGCTACACATGATTTACCTGTAGATGAGAAAGTGAATGTTGTTGGAATAGTTGTGGAAGAGGACGTTTCTTTACTGCCTTATATTGGTGCTGGAAAAATGTTTCAACTTTTTCTATGCGATAGAATAAAAGCTTGAATTAGCACTATTTTGTAAGAAAACATTATCCGTAAAAGGGATAATGTTTTTTGTTTTCTTTAAAAAAGTATTTGACGAATGAAATAAAATACCGTATTGTTTTGACTTGTAAATAAAAGTTCACCATAACAAAACAAAAAGGAGAGTTCAAAATGAATCAATATATTGGGAATTTAATTATTCGTATCGTGTTAGGAGTTACGTTCTTTGCACACGGTTTAGCAAAATTTCAATCAGGTATCGATAATGTAGCAGGATGGTTTACAAGCATCGGTTTACCAGGTGGCCTTGCATACGGCGTAGCAACTGTAGAATTAGTTGGTGGTATATTATTAATTATCGGTTTAGGTGTACGATATGTAGGATTGTTATTCGCTCTTATTTTAGCTGGAGCTATCGTAAAGGTAAATGGAGCAGCTGGTTTATTAGGAGATGGAAAGAATCCAGGATATGAATTAGATCTTGCATTATTATCAATGGGTGCGTATTTATTCGTAGTAAAAGCAGAAGGATATGTAGATCGTTTCTTAAAAGAGAAAGTAATGAAAACGAAGTAAATTTTATTTATAAATTGTTGACTTGAAGAATTATTGTAACTATAATGATTACAACTAATGAATTACGAATGAAACAATTTAAATATTTTTTTACACAAGATGTAACTACATTAGTTACGTCTTGTGTAAAAATAAATAAACGGGAGGAAGTAATATGCCTAAATCGAATTTAGAAATTATTCAAAGCACGTATGAAGGATCAGCTTCTTCGAATGCAAAGCATTTAGCAGAAGCCCTCTCTGAAAAAGTGGAATGGACAGAGGCAGAAGGTTTCCCGTATGGCGGAACATATACAGGCGTAGAAGCTATAATGGAAAATGTATTTAGCCGTTTAGGATCAGAATGGGATGATTATAAAGCAAGTGTAAATACATATCATGAAGTAAACGGAAAAGATGTAATTGTTGCTGAAGGTATGTATTCTGGAGTTTATAAAGAAACAGGAAAATCATTTGAAGCAGAATTTGTTCATGTATGGCAGCTTGAAAATGGAAAAATCGTGAAGTTTAAGCAGTATGTAGATAGTCATATTGTTAGGGAAGCGATGAAGAGCTAATGCTTTTTAAATGGATTGTAGGTATATGTATTACCATTATGGTAATCATCTCTTCTATAGTTGGCGGAAAGAAATTGCTTGCATATGTGGAAAAAGAAAATACAAATATTCAAACCGAGCGAGCGGCAAACGAAAAAGAGAAAAAAGCTGCAGAAGAAGCCCCGCAAATTAGTGAAGGTGAAATTATGTCTACTATGCATAAAATGGTGCATCAAAAGGTAAAATCCTCTGAAAAATGGGGATTTGTAGAGATGACAAAAAAGGAAATTTCTAATGTAAAAAGAGATATTGAAAATAGTACAGGTTTTCAATATAAAATGAAGTTATTTTCTATTATAAATAGATGGGAAAAAGGAGATTTTTCTCAAACTGTTGAGGAGCATAACTTTTTATGGAGCCTTCAAGGTGGAGATACTGGCAAGGCGACGGAACGTTTATCGCCAGAAGAGGAAAAGCAGTATATAAAAGAAATGAAGAGAAAATAAAAACATCGCCACTTGGATGACGATGTTTTTTCATTAAGAATGTTTTCGCATTAAAGCTCTAGTTGGCTGAACGGCAACAGTTTTGAAATGAGAAAATAAATAACATCCTGTTACAACGACAATTGTTCCTAAAATTTGTATCCACGTTAATTCTTCTCCGAGGAATATGAATGCTAAAATGGCTGTGAAAATTGGATTGAAGTTTAGAAAAATACCTGATGTAGTTGCACCTAATTTTTGTACACCAATATTCCAAAATACCATACAAAGAACTGTCGAAATAAGCCCGGTATATAAAAGTGATGTGATGAAAGAAGTATTTATATTTGAAACAGTGAAGCTACCTATGTTAAACGGTAGTAATAAAATAACGCCGAAAATACCAGAGTACAACGTTGCCATAAGTGGTGTAGTTGTTTTTGTTGCCCATTTACTACAAACAGAATAGATTCCCCAAATACAGACTGCTGCAATCATCCATAAATCGCCACTATTAAAATGTAGTGAAAATAAAAGCGAGAAATCACCTTTTAATAGGACGAGGATAACCCCGAAGAATGAAAGAATCATGGATAGGATTTGGAGTGTATTTACTTTTTCTTTTAGAAATAATACTGAAAATAATGCGATTGAAATTGCATTCAATGTAGAGATAAGACCTACATTCGTAGCGGATGTTTTTTCTAATGCTAAAAATTGAAAGATGTTAAAAAGAGCGACCCCTGAAATTCCCATCAATATTAACGGAAGTATTGCGGTACGTGGTGGAAGGATTTTCTTTTCTTTAAACCATACCATTGGTAATAAACAAACAATCGCAATCATCCATCTTAAATTTGTCAGTGTCATCGGCGATGCATGATCGACGAGTGATTTTCCAACGACAAAATTTCCTCCCCATAATAAGCTCGTTAGTAATAGTAAAAAGACGTAAAAATAAGGCATGCTAAAATCCCCTTTTTTGTAATCAATACGAATTGTAAATAATTTTAGCATTTTTCTTTATTGTGTAATATATTCTTTTGTATAATGGTTAAAACTCGATAAAATATTTAGTTATAAATGATATTTACGGAATGATATTCAGTTTCGTGTAAGGTATAAGGTGTTTTTTCGAATAATCATCGGTAAGAAAAAAGGGGGAATTGTAATGGAGTCGTCTGTTATTAAAGTGTTGGATGATTTGGATGTACAAATTTTAGATATATTGCAGAAGGAGTCACAAGTAAGTAATGCAGAGCTGGCACGTCGCGTTAATTTATCACCGGCTGCGATGCATGCAAGAATAAAAAGATTGGATGGGGAAGGTTTCATCGATAAGCAAGTTGCGATTTTAAATCAAGAAAAGCTTGGATTTGATTTATTATGTTTTATTTTTATGAGTACAAATATTCATCAATTTGACAAGCTGGAAGTGTTGGAGAAAGAATTAGAATCGATGCCGGAAGTGTTAGAATGTCACTGTTTAACAGGAGAGTACGATTATTTATTAAAGGTTGCAAATCGTGATCGTAAAGAACTGGAGCAGTTTATTAGAAAGCTGAATAAGCTTGGTATTACACGTATACAGACAAGTTTAGCACTTCGTGAAATTAAATATTCGACGGTATTGCCGATACGAGATGAGGAACCGAGCATCAATTAGATTGCTTGGTTTTTTGTTTGCATAAAGTGATTGACGAAGAGAAAAGAGAGCTGTATTATTATATAAAATTATGAATTAAAATTCATTTGAAGTTATAAATATTAATATCGAGGGCAAGGGGATGTAATATGAAAATCTGTAATGCGGTGACGAGTGATGTGAAAGAAATTTATAGTCTTATTGAGGTTTATGCAAAAGAGGGAGTTGTTTTACCGCGATCTCTTTTGTCTCTTTATCAATATTTGCAATGTTTATATGTTATGAAAGAAGACGAGAGAATTGTTGGAGTTGCTGGATTGCATGTATTGGGGGAAGATCTTGCAGAAATACGATCGTTAGTAGTTTCGCATACATATGCAGGGAAAGGGATAGGGCGTATGCTCGTAAATCATGTAATGGAGGAAGCTACAAAAATAAATGTAAGAAGAGTAATTTCCTTAACATATGAAACAGTATTTTTTCAAAAGTGTGGATTTGATTTTGTAAATAAAGAAACGTTGCCAGAGAAAGTATGGATTGATTGTAGACATTGCCCAAAGGTGGATTATTGTGATGAAGTGGCGATGGTGCGGTATGTTGGATGAAAAATTTATAGAGAAAAATTTCCCACTATTATTTACATATATAGTGGGAATATATATTTCCATAAGAAATGGACAGGTTATTAAGAATTTGAATTCTTTTGTCTCACGGCAAAATTATAAAGTGGATCTTTAAGTTCATAGTTATACGTTAAACCGTCGACAATTCCTACAACTTTATCATTATCATAAAGATCGAGCATAAATTGTGCCATTTGTTTTGCAGTGTGGAATTTTGGTACAACATTATCGTATTGGAATTCATCAATATCAAATGAACGTTTCGCAAATTCTGTTTCAGTTGCAGCAGGAGCTAAAACTTTTGCTTGCAGTTTTGCGCCTTGTTCTTTCAGTTCGTGAGACAGCCCTTCTGTAAATGCACTTACATAGAATTTCGTAGCGCAATACGTAACAGCATCAGCAACAATTGTGTATCCGCCGCCCGATGAAACGTTAATAAGCTGTGTTCCATCAACCATGGAATAATCTCGAACGAAAAGAGAAGAGAGTATTGTTAGTGCTTCTATATTTACATGTAACATCGTTTCGATTTTATTTAAATTTTGTTCAGCAATTGAGGCGAAATTACCAAAACCTGCGTTGTTAATCCACGTTTCAATTTGAAAAGCTTGTAGGCTTTCATAAAGTTTATAAACATCTTCAATCACAGATAAATCAGTTCTTCGAATGACAACATCCAACTCCGGATGCATTTCGTTAATTTTCAATTTTAATCCGTTTAATTCTTCTTGTCTTCGAGCTACAAGTACTAAATTTTTTCCGCGAGATGCAAATGCTAAAGCTGCTTCATAACCAATTCCGGAACTTGCGCCAGTAATAACCGTGTATTTCATATAAAATCCCCCTAAATTCAAATTCATTTATGGTTAGATTGTATTTGTTAGAGTATACTCTAAGTCAAATGTTTTTTATAAATTTGATACGGTTATAAAATATATGAGGGTAAGCATGTGAAGGGAGTTTTAGTATGTACACAATTAGCGAGGTAGCAAAATTATTAGGAGTGAGCACATATACACTACGTTATTATGAAAAGGAAAATATATTAATTGCAAATCGTGATACAAATGGAAATCGACTTTACGAAGAGTCACATATAAAGTGGTTGCAGTTTGTAATGAAATTAAAACAAACGCAAATGCCAATAGCGAAAATAAGAGAATACGCTAGATTATATACAGAAGGGGAGCATACAACAGAAGCTCGTTTACAGCTCCTAGAAGATCATAGGAAATCTATTCAGATTCAAAGAGAAAACTTAGAGGTTACAGAGAAGATGCTTGAGAATAAAATTAGTGCATACAAAAACTTATTGGAAAATAAATAGATGGTTGTTATGTGATGAAAAATGGATTTGATCTATGAGTATTTCATCATAGTGTGCGGACAAATAAAAAAGAGCAGCTAGCAAAAGCTAACTGCTCCATTCAAGGGATCTCTCCAAGGGGGAGTGGAGAAAATATTATGTTACTAGCATTATTGACAGATTATTGAGAAATATACAAATCGGATGAAAGAAATTTTAAATAAACTTTCGGCATTGACAGTTTTTAAAATGTTCATGTACAATATATATGAATGACATTCAGTCATTTTTTTTATGTGACAGGATGTAGTTAGTTTAAAAATGGAACAAATACAATGGTAAATGAGGATGATAGTTGTTTTTATATAGTATTGATGAAAGAGTATATTTTTTTAAAACAAAAATGACTGATAGTCAGTCATAAGAGGTGAGAGGTATGAAAAATAGAGCTTGGTTATATGTCATATTAACATGTATCTTTGAAATTTTTTGGGTGTTTGGTTTTAATACGGCTAATACTTGGTGGCATTGGATTATTATTTTAGGAGTTATCGCTGTTGATTTTCACTTCCTTTCTAAAGCGTGTGAACATCTTGCAACCGGGACTGTATATGCTGTTTTCGCCGGAGCTGGTACGGTAGGTACTTTCTTGATGGATGTATTTCTTTTCGGCGGGAGTTTCAGTGTAGGAAAATTATTCTTTATCGTGATGGTTGTAGCTGGCGTTATCGGTTTAAAGCTAGCTGATAATAAAGAAGAAACTGTGGAAGGAGCTGCTTAAAGATGGGTTGGTTTTTCGTATTTTGTGCTGCAATTAGTGAAATAGTCGGTGTGATAGGACTTAAAATGTATAGTAAAGATAAAACATTAGCCAATGGTGCGATTTATATAGGCGGGTTTGCTACATCCTTCGCATTTTTGTATACTTCCTTCTTATTTTTACAAGTCAGTGTCGCGTATGCGGTTTGGATCGGTATTGGAACAGCAGGTGCCGTTTTATTAAACATGTTCTTGTTTGGGGAGTCGAAAAGTAAAGCGCGTATTATTAGTGTGTTTCTTATTGTATGTGGAGTGACAGGATTAAAGGCACTTTCTTAAAGATATATTGTATTTCTATCTCCTAATTGTTTATTAGGAGATTTTATTATAAAAAAAATGATTTCCTCTTAGAGTTCACTATCATTGACAGTACAATCAATTATCTTATAAAATGAGTGACAGTCATTCAATATGCGTGTGAAAGGGTTTAGATGATGAATAAAAAAGAGAAAATTGTCTATGCAGCTATTGAAGTGTTTCAGGAAAAGGGCGTCGAAAAAACGAAGATTTCTGATATCGTGAAATTAGCTGGCATTGCGCAAGGAACTTTCTATTTATATTTTCCTTCTAAGCTATCTGTTATGCCTGCAATAGCAGAAGTGATGGTTGAAAAGATGATACTTGCAGTGAAAGAAAAAGTACAAAAAGATGTACCTTTTTCAAATAAAGTGGCACAAGTAATCGATGCGGTGTTTCACTTTATAGAGGAATACCGTGAAATACAAGCTTTAATGTATGCGGGTCTTGCATCTACAGAACATATAAAAGAGTGGGAAGCTGTGTATGAGCCTCTTTATATGTGGTTAAGTGAATTTTTAAGTGGGGCGAAAGAAGCTGGTGAAATTCGTGATTCGGTTCACGCAGAACGAACAGCGAAGTTATTTATCGCTCTTGTTGAATCAGCAGCGGAACAAGTTTATTTATATGATCATAAAGATGATGAGCAAGTCGAGCTACAAAAGGCAGAAGTACTAGATTTTTTAACACATGCACTACATATAAAGAAGTAGTAAGATGAACCTGTCTGAAAAGGTAGGTTCATTTTTGAGGAAAACTGAATGATAGTCATTCACCTAATGCTTATGTATGTGTGGAAGGATAGAGTGAAATTCTAATGAGTGGAGGCATCTTCACTCATTACTAGCCCGCAAAGAGCAGGATAAAGAAAAAGCTTCTTGGGCATTATTTTTTGAGAGGAACTTACGGGAAGAGGTGTTAAAAAGTGAAGAAACCGATAAAAGAACAAAAGATGGTATTGGTCATTCTTTTGAGTAATATATTTATCGCTTTTCTAGGGATTGGATTAATCATTCCGGTTATGCCGTCCTTTATGAATGATATGGGTTTAACAGGGAAGACGATGGGATATCTCGTTGCAGTATTTGCAATGGCACAGCTCATTACTTCACCTATTACAGGCCGATGGGTTGATCTTTACGGTAGGAAGAAAATGATAATCATTGGATTATTTATTTTTGGTGTTTCAGAGCTTCTTTTTGGATTGGGAAAAGATGTATGGATGCTTTATGTAGCAAGGGTGTTAGGCGGAATTAGTGCTGCGTTTATTATGCCTGGTGTTACGGCATATGTTGCGGATATTACATCTATTCAGGAACGTCCAAAGGCGATGGGATACTTATCTGCAGCGATTAGTACTGGATTCATTATAGGGCCTGGAATCGGCGGATTTATTGCAGAATACGGTATACGTGTGCCGTTTTTCGTTGCAGCAGCAATTGCCTTTATAGCATGTGTGATTTCGATCTTTATTTTAAAAGAACCGTTAATGAAAGAAGAACTTGCAGAGATTTCTTCTAATACGAAAGAATCAAGTTTTATTGGTGATTTAAAGAAATCATTACATCCAATGTATGCAATTGCATTTATTATCGTATTTGTACTCGCATTCGGATTATCAGCGTATGAAACAGTGTTTAGCTTATTTTCTGATCATAAATTTGGTTTCTCGCCGAAAGATATTGCAGCAATTATTACAATCAGTTCAATCTTTGGGGTAGTTGTGCAAGTATTTATGTTTGGCAAATTGGTAGACATGTTCGGTGAGAAAGTGTTAATTCAAATATGTTTAATTGTAGGTGCAGTATTAGCATTCGTCTCAACTGTAGTCTTTAATTATTGGATTGTACTTCTCGTTACTTGCTTCATTTTCTTAGCATTTGATTTACTTCGTCCAGCTTTAACGACGTTTTTATCAAAAGCAGCTGGAAAAGAGCAAGGATTCGTCGCTGGTATGAACTCAACTTATACGAGTTTAGGTAATATCGCAGGACCAGCGATGGGCGGAATATTATTTGATATGAATATTCATTATCCATATGCATTTTCAGGCGTTGTTTTAATAGTTGGTCTCGGCATTACATTTATGTGGAGAGAGAAACAGTTGGCTGAAAGTTTTGCTAAGTAATAAAACCCCTTACGACGGTAAGGGGTTTTTGTTTTATAAACTTAATCCAAACCGTTTTAATTCAATAAAAATCCCCTCTAATTGCTTTCCTTTATCCGTTAATGTGTACTCTACACGAGGCGGAACTTCTGGATATACTTTTCTCGTTATAATGCCTTGAGACTCTAATTCTTTTAGTCGAAGCGATAATGTTTTTGGACTAATACCATCCATTGATTTTTGTAAATCACTAAAGCGTAATGTTCCTTCGATAAGAAGGTCGCGAATGATTAAAAACGTCCATTTTGTACTAATTACATCAAGCGTTTTAGCGATAGGACAAGGTATGCCAGGTAAACCTTTCGTTAATTCAACTGGATCTATATTGTTCATGGAACAAGCCTCCATAAAATTTTTTTGGATGAATTTGCTTTATAGTATCACAAAACTATACTTTTGGTAACTATATGAAAAAAATATCACTACTTCCATAAATGAAGTTAGTGCATATACAATAGCAATACGAAACATAAAGGATTTATATGAGGAGGTGGTGATTTCCATGGGGATAAAAAAGTTATTTGGATTTCTGAGTTTGTTTGTTATTTGTATTGTGCTTGTAGCATGTGGTGTGGAACAAAAAACTGAAGCTCAGTTATTAAAAGAAATGCCAAAGCCAAAAGCAATGACAATTGATCCCTCACTAAGTAAAAAAGAAGCGACAGAAATGGTTCATGCGGCGCAGCGTTTTTATGCATTTTGGGATACAGGTAAGGAGGAACTTATTCCGCAGACTGTTACTAAAGATTTCTTCGATAATACATTGCCGAAAGGGCGACCACAAGGCATTGAAGGATTAAAGTTTGCAGCGCAAAATTTTCGTAAAGTTGTGCCTGATATACATTGCGAGATTGAAGACTTATTAGTTGTTGGTGATAAAGTAACAGCCCGTCTTTCTTTTACAGGAACGCATAATGGTAAGAAAATTAATTTTTTTGCAATTGATATTTTACATGTGAAAGACGGAAAGATAACGGAAGATTGGCATTTAGAAGATAATCTTACACTACAGCAGCAACTCGGCTTAATAGCTGAAGAGTAGATTATATAGGGGAGAGAAAAGTAATGAAAAATATATTTATTATAAATGGACATGAAAAATACGGTACAAAGGAAGGACGATTAAATAAAACGTTAGTAGATTATATGGTTACTCTATTAGGCGAGAATCATTATGTGAAAACAACAACGATTCAAGATGGTTACAATATTAAAGAAGAACAGGATAAATTTTTATGGGCCGATGTTGTTATTTATCAAACACCAATTTACTGGTTTAGTGTTCCAGGCTTATTTAAAACGTATACGGATGAAGTGTATGAATACGGTTTGTTCTTTAAAGGTGCAGATGAATACGGAACAGGTGGTTTATTAAAAGAGAAAGAGTATATGTTCTCTACAACTTGGAATGCACCTGAAAAAGCATTTGGAGACAAGACGAAGTTCTTTGAAGGAGAAAGTTTAGAATCAACGCTTAGTCATTTACACCGCGTGCAAAAGTTTCTCGGTATGAGTCCGTTAAAGAGTTTTGCTTGTTATGATGTGGTGAAGAATCCGGATATTGAGAAGTTTTTATTAAACTTGAAAGATCACTTAGATGGAGTAATTAAATAATAGTTTGCATCTGTATGTGAGGAAGGTACTACTAAGGATGTAGTACCTTCTCCTTTTATAAAAAATCATACTTTAATACGTGGATGGTTGTATCCATAACTTCGCAAAATTTGCCCAACCGAATGAATCAATTGTTACGTTTTTTAAAGAAGAAGGGTATGTTTTTCTTTTTAAAACGTGATAGTTAAATAAAATGATGTGTTCTGCTTGTAAAAACTCTTCAATCTCATACATGAGTTCATAACGCTTTTCTTTATTTTCTTCTAGTAAAAATGTATCTAGCAAACAGTTAATTTGTTTTTCGTAGTGTGGGTCCATGAACCGATTTACGAAGCAACTTTTATTTTTAAATACATTTAAGAATGCAAGTTCATGATTGGAAGCAAACACTTCTCCCATGAAAATAATATCGGCATGTTGATCGATAGAACGATTCATATAATCTGAAACGAGAAATGGGTGAAGCTCCACTTGTATACCTAAACTTTCACATCGTTCTTTTAGGAAATGTGCGTCATTTGCACTGTCTTTAAATGCGAAGAAATAAATATGTATCGTTTCTCCGTTATAGGTGCTCTTGTTTAAGTAAACTTTTGCTTTTTCTAAAGAGTAAGATCTTTTAGAAGCTTGGCTACTTCTTTCAGGGAAAAAGCTTGATGCAGCAATTGTTCGTCTTCCCTCTATGCTACGAAGTATCGTTTCAACATCATATAGTTCTCTCCAAGCCTTTCGAAAGTAAATGTCGTGATGAGGACCAGGTTTTGTAAAGTTGAAGCCAGCATAAATACAACCTATTTCTTCTATTTGTATATCATGCCTTTCATTTTCTTCTTCATTTGGTAGTTCATAATCAGCATCGATTTGTACATGATCAGGAATACCCCAAAATTCAATACGATCTAATAACGCGCGCTCTTTAAAATAATGAGTGAACGCTTCGAGTACGATATTGTCTTCAGAGTAATGAGCAAGTTTGAAAGGTCCAGTACCTATATAATGATGATTTTCAATACTAGCATCATGTGGCAAAATTGCTAGTTGTATGGAACTTACATAGTGTAAGAAAAATAAATTTGGTTTTGCTAAATGAAATCGAATTTGCAGTGGTGATGGTGTTTCAATTTGAACAATTTCTTCTGTTAACCATTCAAAAGGAGAGTGAACTTCTTTTAGTCTTTCAAATGAAAATCGTACATCTTTAGAAGTTAAAACTGTTTCGTTATGAAAATATACATCCTTTCGTAAATAAAAAGTCCACGTCAGCCCGTCTTCACTTAATTCCCACGTATGCGCAATGTGTGGTTCCATTTTTTCCGTAACATCGTTATAAACGACTAAAGTATCAAAAATTTGACTCGTAAGATGGCTCTCTGTAGTTACAGCCACAAAAGCCGGATCTAATGGGACTATCTTTCTCGATATAGGAATTTTTAATATGTCGTACATATCATTTGAAGGTTCGTATCCAAAATGATGATGTAGTTTATTTTCTATCTTTTTTTGAAGTGCAAGGGGGAGGGGTTCTTTTAAAAGAAGAAAGATATCTTTTAATTTTTCTTGCGCTAACAGTTCATCTGTATAGGACTCAATCGCTTCTACGAAATTATGTATAAATAGAATTTCTGTTTTATTTCCGCGTCCTCGCCCAGGAGTCCAGCTAATTAATTGCTCCTCGCTCATTTTCTTTAATAAAATCTTTACGTTTTTCGTACTACAATATAAAACATCCGCTAATTCTTGTAAGCTATTTCGCATATGTTGTTGATCTTGTGCATGTAGTCTTAGTCTAATGTAATAGTCCATAATTTTCATATATACACTTCCTTCTATCATAAAAGGGGAAACTCTTTAGAATATTCTAACCTTTTTCTTCCTTTTTTTCAAAGTAAAATAAGTAAGCATAAGGAGGGGGAAACAATGGGATTTTGGAGTATGCATCGAAATATAAAAATTAGAATTATAACTTCGTTTTTAACACGTACTGTGTCCACAATGATTTTTCCATTTATGGCGATTTATTTTTCAATAAAGTTAGGTAGTGCGATTGCTGGTGCGTTACTACTTATTAATGTCATAGCTTCGTTAGTAATTGGTTTATACGGTGGATATGTTGGGGATCGGCTTGGGCGTAAAAAGGTTATGATTATCGGTCAAAGTATACAAGTCATTTCCATTGCTTGTATGGGAGTTGCGAATTCGGATTACGTTGACTCACCATGGCTAACATTTGTGTTTATGTTAGTGAATAGTTTAGGCTCTGGACTTATGAATCCTGCGACAGAGGCGATGTTAATTGATGTGAGTACACCTGAAAATCGAAAAGTGATGTACAGCATTAACTACTGGGCGATTAATTTATCTATTGCAATTGGAGCAATATTTGGTGGATTACTATTTGAAAACTATAGATTGCAATTGTTTATCGTATTAACTCTTGTTGCAATTATTACTTTATATGTAATGGCTGTATATATGGAAGAAGTGTATGTAGCGAGAAAAACGGTGGAGAAGAAAAATATATTAAAAGATATGGCGGATAGTTATAAAGTCGTAATGAAAGATAGAGCGTTTTTAATTTTTTGTGCAGCGAGTATATGTACATTATCGTTAGAGTTTCAAATTAATAATTATTTAGGGGTACGTTTGCAGAAGGAATTTGAAACAGTACAATTTTTCTTCAGTAATGGTTTTACGTTTGATTTAACGGGTATTCGAATGCTGAGCTGGATTTCAGCGGAGAATACAATTTTAGTTGTGTTATGTTCAGCACTTCTTATAAAAATGCTGAAAAGCTTCAACGATTTGAAAATCTTATATGTAGGTTTATTCATTTATACAATTGGATTTACAATACTCGGAACGAGCAATAGTTTATGGATTTTATTAATTGCAGGGCTTTTCCAAACAGTAGGTGAGATGATGTATGTGCCAGTACGTCAATCTATTATGGCAGATATGGTGCCAAATGAGGCAAGAGGTTCTTATATGGCGATTAACGGAATGGTCTTTCAAGTGGCAAAAATGAACGGAGCATTAGGTGTTATGCTAGGTTCATTTATTGCATCTTGGGGCATGAGTGCTCTGTACTTTATCGTTGGTATGAGCAGTATTTTATTATTTATGAAGGCAATAGGGAAAGAGAAGTATGAGGATGAGAGAAATGTTTCTCAAATTGGATGAAACTATATAAAAGCGAACCAGTTATACTGGGACTCGCTTTTTATATAATTTTTAGAACGGGTCAACTTCAGCTAAATCAGGGTTAGCATTCGGATTTGTTAATAAGGTTTTCAGCTCAACTACTTCTGAGAGAGCAACGAGGATATAACCACTAATAAGGACGATGAGTCCAATGACCCGTAATGTTTGCAGTGTAATGTCACGGCTATTGTTTTCGGAGTTGTCTTGGGGCGGAGAAGGTGGATTATTGTTCATAGTTAGGCTCCCATCTTTTTTATTTATATGTGCGAAATCATTATTTAACTTATGGATAGGAATTATATAGTCATTTTCACTATATGAAAAATGCCTATGAAAAGTGATAAGGAATTTTGGGGCGAGAAAAGAGAGGAATCCAAAAGATTATTAAAACTGAACTTTTGGGTTCCCCTCTTTTTATTTATCCTGCTATTTGTGGTGGTCGGATTGCCTGTAAACGACCAGTTGGTGAGGGCTAATAATCAGTGGGGACGAATAAAACCCCACTGATTAATTATTTTCATGTAAATAAAAGGAGGTTAGTTAACCAAAGTATTTATCCTAATATACGCAACGATTCTTCAATAAACGCCGGTATATCTTCTGGTTGTCTACTTGTGACTAACTGATTTTGGCATACGACTACTTGTTTGTCGTGAAAGTTTCCGCCAGCGTTTTTTAAATCGACTTCAATAGATTTATATCCAGTTACATCACGTCCTTCAAGTGTTTGTGCAGTGATGAGTAGCTGAGGTCCGTGACAAATAGCGAAAACGGGTTTGTCCGCATCCATAAATGCTTTACTAAAACGTACAAAACGCTCATCTGCACGGAGTATATCAGGGGAAAATCCACCTGGTATGAAGAGGGCATCAAAGTTCTCTGGAGAAACATCATCAATACTTTTATCAATTACGACTTCACTTTTTCCTTGCTTACCGTGTACTGTTTTCCCTTTTTCCATTTCAATGGTTGTTAATTCATATTCCTTTTGATTAAAAGCTGCTACCGGCTCTGTGTATTCTGTGTCCTCGAAATAATCCGTTATTAAAATAGCAATTTTTTTACTCATTGCATTCAGCTCCTTACATTATATTGTCGGTTCCAGAATCATCCTTGAGCAATGCCTTTTATAAAGTGAAACTTGAATTCATATTTTTTCATTCCCTCCACTTTCTTTGCCCTGTTAATTTAATAAATACCCTTTTTATTAGGACGTAAACATGTATTATCGTTTTTGTATGTAAAAATCATAAAATATCGGTTGTTTCAGTGATTCTTGTTTGAGGAAGCAAAATAAAAAATCCAAGGAGATAATTTATTTGCTCCTTGGATTTTAAGATATTTCTTTTCGTTAAAACGAAGAAACGCGTTGCTTCGTTTTTGGTACAATAATAAATTTGATCCAGAGTAACCCGACAATCATAATGATAAGGCTATGTAAAAATTGACCTGTAGCAATGAGTATAACACTCGAAAATACAATGAGTTGAATGCTTAGCAATATAAAGATTAAGCTAAGAAATTGCTTCATCCTTTCTTCAGTATGGATTGGATATAATGCTACAATAATATTTCCCGAAAAATATTTCCACAGTGAACGGAGCTGCATAGAAATCATATATAGAACGATGTAAGCGATAGCGCCTTTTACGTATATATTTGGTATGAAATATAAGGCGAAAGCACCGAGCAATCCTAAGCGAATATATATACCGAAATAATCATTCCCGCGTAAAAATGCTAATGTATGTAAATAGAAGAAAGTTGCTCTTTTTTTATGTAATAAAGGTTCAATCCAATTTGTAAGCCATTTTCTTTTATTTACTTGTTTGTTCAGTTGCGGAACATCAGTGAAGATGCTAGCGAATTGATAAAAACGAACATTCATTTTTTCTTCTTGCTCGATTATGTAATCCCACGGTATTCGTTTTGTAGGCTGTTTTTTTGTATATAGAAGTAGGAAAGCAAGTAGTAAGAGTAATCCGCCTAATATGAGAACATTTGCGGAATAAAACAGCATGAAAATGATTAGGGCGTTACAAGTAATACGAATGATTAGCCATATGTTTTTTTCGTGACTATCACGCCACATCCAATGTATGTACATGTTCCAGGCTTTCGTAATCATTAACATGATAAAGATTGTACATAAAAAAGGAACCGTTAATTGCAATGATTGCATAGCAAGTGGAACGAGAATAAGGAACGTAAATAACAATGGGAAAAGCTGAATGATGTAATTGTATAGAAGAGATTTTTTGAAATAAGATGTTAACTTCTCTTCTAGTGCTAGTAAATAGACAGCATCAGGTTTTTGAATAAATGTACGGATAGGGCATCTCGTTATAATGAATGTAAGTACAATCGTTATAATTATTAAAGATATTCCTTTAGAAGGAGATGCTTTTAGAAACTGAGCATAATAATATGCACCAACGCATGAAATAAAGATAAAGCTATATAGTAAACCGTTAATCATACGTGCAAAGTATGTAATGATATTTTGAATATGTTGTTGGAAGCGACTGCTCCATAGCGATTCGATTGACATGTTTTTCACCTCTTTGTTCTATTATATATGTTTTACAAAAGAAAAAACGAGCAAATTGCGTTATGCAACTTGCCCGTTTTTCTTTTCGTTATTTTTTTTCTGATCACGATTCATTAATGGATAGAAAGCAAATCCGATTACGAATAAACCAATTCCGAGAAGGAACGTTTTTATATCGGATGCGCCGGTTTTAATAACCCATAGTGCGTAGCAAAGTGCGATAACTGCGACTATGCCATCTGTAATTCTTGCCCGCATTTCATTTTTATATGTTTCACCAGTTGCGACTAGTTTTAACTGGAAGATTGGTGAAACGAGATATGGAATGAGGTAGGCCAGTGTTGATACGGTAATAACGAATGTATAAGCTTCCGCAATGGTTCCTGATAATGTTGAGAATAGGAACACTTGCGACATAATGTTTGTTAATCGTAATGAGTAAATTGGACTTCCTTTTTTATTTGTTTTCGTGAAGAAGGAAGGGAAGAAACCTTCTTTTGCTGCTTGATATGGTACTTCTGAGCTTAATAAAATCCAGCCTAAGATAGAACCGAACAGGGAAGTAAGAGCAAGTAATGCCATCAGTTTCCCGCCGCCATGACCCATTGCAGCGTTTAATGCATCTGCTAATGGACGTTCAGAAGCTTGTAATTTATCAACGTGAAGTACACCCATTGTTAAAATTGTAATTCCTAAGTAAATCGCAACTGTAATAAGTAATCCCGCAACTGTTGCACGTTTTACCGTTTTTGGAGAAACAGCACGGTTTGATAAAAGAACGGCTGATTCAATTCCGATAAACGCCCAAAGCGTTGTAAGAGCAGCTAAATTTACTTGTGAAAGAAGACCGTGTGATGCACCTGATTTATCAATCATCGGTGTGTACCATTGTCCAAATTTAGAAGCTTCGAATGCAAATAACGTAACGACGATGAATAAAAGGAATCCAGTTACTTTCGTTGTTGTTGCTAAGAAGTTTAGTTTTCCAGCTCCGCTTACACCATTTGTTAATATAATATGAGTTCCCCAAAGTAAGATGGAACAAATCATAAATGTAATTAGTTTTCCGACTTCTATGTTAAAAGAACCGATTGAAAATAGTAGTCGCGTATCTTTCATAATTGGGAAGAAGAGTGATAAATATCCCGCAAATGATGTAATGATGGCAACGTTACTTGCCCAGTTTGCAACCCAATATCCCCATACCATACTGAATCCAGCCATTTTTTTCTTTTTTGGTGTTGAGAATAAAGCATATGCATGACTTTGTGGTCCTGTCGTTAAATCAGGACGACGAATTGCTAAATTACCGAAAACAAGAGCTAGCATTAAAACACCAAACCCTGTTGTTAACCAAGCTAAAGTGACACCGAGTGGGCTTGCTGTTTGTGCCAACGTACTTGGCACCATGAAAATACCAGCGCCAACCATGTTACCGACAACGAAAGCTGTTAGTACCCAAAAGCCCCATTTTTTTTGTTGCATAGAAAATACCTCCAAAGTTAGTATAACCAAGTCAAGCGAGGAGATATGTATGTCTTCTTAGTAGAGAAGAGAAGTCCCAAACAAAACAAAAAAAGCACGTAATCTGCCGCTACATGCTTTCTATCTTATAAGAAACCCACGACATACCTCTCGATAGCTCTCCACAAACGAAACGTTTGTGACAGTTCTGCACTTATTAAATGCAGACCCAGCAAGCGTGCATGGTGGACACGACTTACTTCGGCAACCATTCCTTTCTCATTCCTTCATCAATGCCACTACATCTCCTGAAATGATACTCTTAATGATTGCAACCTCTACCTCACCGAGATACGAATGAGGATTTAAATATTAAATTAACGTCTTTAAGAGTAACAAATGTATTTTTATACGTCAATGGATATAGTAATAATCAGATTATAGAGAAGAGTTTGTGATTAAAAGTAAGAGGGATTGTTATGTGATATTTGAATTTTCGTAATATAATACATGTTATTGGCGCTAGATGATTGAAAAGGGGATGAAATAAATGTCTGTATGTCATAAACATTCAGTAATAGGTGTGTTAGATTCGGGAGTTGGGGGATTAACAGTTGCGAGCGAAATTATAAGACAATTGCCTAAAGAAAGCATTTATTATATTGGTGATAATAAGCGTTGCCCGTATGGGCCAAGAAGTGTAGAGGAGGTGCAATCTTTCGTATTTGAAATGGTTGAGTTCCTCAAACAGTTTCCATTAAAAGCGCTAGTCGTAGCATGTAATACTGCTGCAGCTGCTGCATTGACTGCGCTGCAAGAAGCACTTTCCATTCCAGTTATTGGCGTTATACATCCAGGAGCAAGAGCGGCAATTAAAGTAACAAAGAAAGAGAAAATCGGAGTAATTGGAACTGTAGGTACGATAAAATCTAATATGTATGAAAAAGCATTACATGAGCTTGATACATATTTGGAAGTGTATAGTCATGCGTGTCCGACTTTAGCTACAGTTGTAGAAAATCGATTAGAAGATATAGCATATGTCACGCAGCAAGTGAAACAAGCTTTACTTCCATTAACGAAAGAAGATATAGATACGTTAATTC
This sequence comes from Bacillus sp. C-3-6, assembly GCF_054509685.1. Classification (NCBI taxonomy): domain Bacteria; kingdom Bacillati; phylum Bacillota; class Bacilli; order Caryophanales; family Bacillaceae; genus Bacillus; species Bacillus sp. C-3-6. The sequence goes on from NZ_CM137247.1 coordinate 882,517, forward strand.
TTGGATGTACGCATTATCCACTTTTAGAGTCCTATATTAAAAAGGAACTAGGAGAGGCTGTAACGATTATTAGTTCTGCAGAAGAAACAGCGATAGAGTTAAGTACCATTTTACAGCACAAAGGAATTTTGTCTGACAATCTGAATCCGAAGCATCGTTTTTTTACAACGGGATCTGTTTTATCATTTGAACATATTGCTGAGCGATGGCTAGGATATCACATTTCTGTAGAATGTGTGGATTTACCCGTAAAGAATGCTCGTATCTGTAATTAGACTGTATTAAAGTACTTTTTGTTCAATAAATTAGGTTAGTTGCATAAGAAGGAAAAAATGCACTTTTAATTGAAATGATTAAGGTCATTTTAATTAAAGGAGAGGTTTGATTATGGAATTATCAAGATCTCAATTATTTGCTTTAGAGTATATTTCAAAATATGCAGAGAACGAAAAACGTGGGGCTAAAGCAACAATTAATCATATACTTAACATGTGTAATATTACAGATGAAATATTTGAAGAAGCTGTCGCTAATTTAAAATCTCATGCAAGGATCGCTTTACACTTTCATCCAGACAGACTAGATTCGAGTATGAAAAGTGTTGCTGAAGCATTGTTTGAACAAGGAGTATATAAAAGTCAATTTGAAACGTTGCTATCTAATGGAAGCGTATCTGCTTACCCTGGTGGTGAACGTGACCTTTGGGAAAAGAGAATATTTGGAGGGGCATATCAATTAGAAGGCGTAACGAATGATCAACGTCCAAAATACGGAGCGCTAAATTTGATGTTACATCCAGATGGGCCGGCTCCGCGTTTTGGATCCTGTTATTTTCTCTTATCTCCAAAAGTTTCTTCGCGCTCTACATATACATATTTAGATTCACATCAAGATCCGAAAGAAAAGGGGACTTATGAGGAGTTTGATATGATTTTAGCTGCTCTTTTGGAAGAGGCATTCGTAAGAGATTTTGCAATTGGTGAAGGAAATTTGACTCCAACAATAATAATTAATCATTTATTGGCTAATCTGAAAAGGCCGTTTATAGATTTAGTAAGCAAAGAGCCAGCCCGTAATCTTAATCATTATATTGAAGCGCAGATTCATGGAGAGATTTCTCTTAAAGAAGACGTAGAGGTGCTTGTTGCAGATCCTTCATTTAAGGGTACGGTTGTAGGAAGAGTTTTAGAAGAAATTTGCCTGAAGTATGCTATTGATTTGTATTGGCACATCGGTTTTGTACTTATGGTAGACGAAGTTCCGATGGATTTTAGAGGTTCAAAAATGCCATCTTTAGCAAGACGCATTGCAAGGAATCATTGTATCGATGCAAATATAATTGGCTCTGCTGTAGTGGATTTGAAGCGCAATCCATTATCTTGGAGTGATCGTGGCACTTATGAAGAAGTGCTTCAGGAATTAAAATTATTATGGCATGTTTTAGTTCGATTTGGAAAACCAAATCGGAAGTAGAATGAAATACTTCGTTTTTCGGAAGTATTTATATAGAAAAGAAGCTGATCTAAAAATAGATCAGCTTCTTTTTATAAGATTAAACTAAGTTTAATACAGTTACTTTTTCACGTGTCATAGACTCAAGGCTCTTACGAATACCTTGTGCGCCCATACCTGAACCTTTTACACCGATGAATGGGAAGTGATCAGGGCCGCGCTCTGTACGTCCGTTAATTTGAACAGAACCAGTTTCGATTTTGTTAGCAATTGCAAATGCTTTGTTAATGTCTTTTGTGAAGACACTTGCTTGCAGACCGAACTCTGATTTGTTAGCAATTTCAATTGCTTGCTCGTCTGAAGAAACACGGATGATTGGAAGGATTGGGCCAAATGGCTCTTCCCAAGCAACTTTCATTTCTTCTGTTACGTGGTCGATTAATGTTGGGTAAATTAAGTTACGCTCACGTTTGTTACCGATAACGATTGTAGCACCTTTTTCAACAGCATCGTCAACTAAGCCTTGAACGAAGTCAGCAGACTTGTCGTCGATTAATGGAACGATTGTGCTGTCTTGTTCTGGAGATCCAACTGATAGTTCAGCTACTTGCGCTTTTAATAAGCTAACAAGCTCGTCCGCTACGTTTTCGTGTACAAGTACACGTTTAATAGCTGTACAACGTTGACCAGAGTAAGAGAATGCACCGCTTACGATATGGTTTGCAGCATCTTGTAAGTCAGCATCTTCACGAACGATACCAGGATCTTTACCACCAAGTTCTAATACAAGTGGAATCATTGAAGCTTTTTTCGCTAAATGTTTACCTGTGTTTGTACCACCTGTGAACGATACCATATTGATGCCTTCGTGTTCTACTAAGTAGTCACCAATTACAGAACCGCGTCCTGTAGCTACGTTTACAAGACCTTTTGGAAGGCCAGCTTTGTGAAGTGCTTCAACCATTTTAATACCACTAATTGCACCTTGAGTTGCTGGTTTGAAAATAACAGCGTTACCCATAATTAATGCTGGTGCAAGTTTTGCAGCAGATAAGTTTACTGGGTAGTTAAATGGTGCGATTGCTAATACAACACCAAGTGGTGCGCGTTGGATGATCGCAAGTTTCGATTTCGTTCCGCCAGGGAAGCTATCGCCCATCATGCTTTCTCCGTGCATATGTAAAGCTTCTTCGATCGTGTAACGAATGAAGTCAGCTGTACGAACAACTTCTTTCTTCGCATCTTTATAGCCTTTACCGACTTCTTTCATAATGATATCGGCAATTTCATCCTGCATATTTACGAGCTCATCAGCCCATTTATATAAGTATTTTGCGCGATCTTGTAGGGAAGCTTCAGCCCATGATTTTTGAGCTTCTTTTGCAGATGCAATTGCTTCATCTACTTCTCCGCGAGTAATTGCTTGTACTTGTCCAATTACTTCGTGTAAGTATGGAGATGGAATTTCGATTGTTTCTCCTGAAGAGCTTTCTCTCCATTCTCCGTCTAAATAAAATTTGTACGTATTGCTAGTTGTCATGATTAGTCCTCCTAAAATAGCAACTTGTAAGAGTGAGTATAAGGTGATTGTAGGGGGTTTGATAACATTTTTCAAATGAAATGTTTGTGAAAACGATTTCTTATTCTTTTTTTATTTTGTATGCCCTTTCTTACAGAACATTCTTTTATTTCAAACTGGTTTATTATGTCATGAACCATTTGCATTTTCGTGCATTTTACTTTATGTGTAAAAAAAACAATTGACAGAATACTCAATAAAGTTGTAAGATTATAAATGGAAAATAAATGAAGGGGGTGTGCGTAATGATTGTAATCGTAAATGTAATGAGCTTAGCTCTGTTAAATGGCAGAAAACATTTATATCATTACGCAACCCGTGCGGATATATAGGGCATCTTTGTCTTATAAAAAGCGTACGTTGCGTATATCGTAACGTACGCTTTTTATGCATTCCTGTGCATATCGTCAAGCGGCGGTATGCTTTTTTTTGTTTATTTTCCATATTCCTATATAAAACTTTGGAAGGTGGAAAAATGTGATGAGATTGTATGGGTTACGAAATGTAAATGTGATGGGTCTGGATAGTGGATAAAGAAATGAGAGGTAAACGAGAACGAGAAGGGAGAGGTTATATTGTTATCAGTATTACTAAAGTTAAAATGGTTTTTTAGGGAGCACTGGAAGAGATATAGTATTGCCATTGGAGCTCTTTTAATTGTGAATATAGTTGAAGTTATTCCCCCGAAAGTGTTAGGGGTTACGATAGATAACATAAAAACAGGAACGTTATCGAACGAAGCAATTATGCAATCTATTCTTATTTTAATAGGGGTTACAATCGTTGGGTATGGTCTTACTTTCGTATGGCAACATCAATTGTTTGGAGGTGCATTTGTACTTGAGAAAACGATGCGCTCTAAATTTATGGGGCATTTACTTAAGATGACGCCGACTTTTTATCAAAAAAATCGTACTGGCGACTTAATGGCGAGGGCAACGAATGATTTAAAAGCAATCGCTATGACAGCTGGTTTTGGTATATTAACGCTTGTGGATTCTAGTTTATACATGCTTACGATCGTTTTTATGATGGGATTTACAATTAGTTGGGAGCTTACATTTGCAGCGCTTATTCCGCTTCCAATTATGGCGTATGCGATGAATATATATGGAAAGAAATTGCATGAAAGATTTACCGTTGCGCAAGATGCGTTTGGTGATATGAACGATAAAGTGCTTGAATCAATCGCTGGTGTGCGTGTTATTCGTGCATACGTACAAGAGAATGCAGACGAGGAAAGATTTCATCACTTAGGAGATGACGTCTACGAAAAAAATATGAAAGTAGCGAGAATTGACGCATTATTCCAACCAACTGTGAAAATGCTTGTTGGCCTTAGTTATTTAATCGGTTTAGTGTACGGGGCATATCTTGTATTTCAATCAAAGGTAACACTTGGTGAACTTGTTTCATTTAACGTGTATTTAGGGATGATGATTTGGCCGATGTTTGCAATTGGTGAATTAATTAATGTTATGCAAAGAGGAAATGCTTCGCTTGACCGTGTGAATGAAACGTTAGCGTATGAACCAGATGTAAAGGATCCGAAACATCCAAAGCTTGTGCAAGAGCCGGATTATATTCAGTTTGATGACGTTACCTTTTCATATCCTTCATCAACTGAAACAAATTTAAAAAAGGTTTCGTTTACCTTAAAACAAGGGGAGACGCTTGGGGTTGTCGGAAAAACAGGAAGCGGGAAAACGACGCTTGTACGTCAGCTTCTTCGTCAATATCCACTTGGAGATGGAGATATTGCAGTTTCTGATGTGACATTAGATAAAATGACGAATGAAAATGTACTCGGCTGGATTGGTTATGTACCGCAGGAGCATATTTTGTTCTCAAAAACAGCGCGAGAAAATATTTTATTCGGAAATAGGGAAGCGACTGAAGAAGAACTAGAGAAAGCAATTGAAATTGCTGCGTTTAAAAAGGATTTAGAGTTTTTACCAGAAGGGTTAGAAACGCTCGTTGGAGAGAAAGGTGTTTCTTTATCAGGAGGGCAAAAACAAAGGATCTCGATTGCAAGAGCTGTTATTCAAAATCCAGAAATTTTAATTTTGGACGATTCTTTATCAGCTGTAGATGCTCGTACGGAAGCAGCGATCATTGAAAATATAAGAACGGAAAGAAGCGGAAAGACGACGATTATTACGACGCATCGTTTATCAGCAGTGCAACATGCGGATTGGATTCTCGTTATGGATGAAGGCGCAGTTATAGAAGAAGGTACGCATGCTCAGCTTATCCAAAAGGGAGGATGGTATGCCGAACAGTTTGAAAGACAACAAGGTGAAAGTGAAAGTGCGGATAGTGGGGTGAAAATATGAGCGTTTCAAAACGATTGTTTCAATACGCGATGAAAGTGAAAGGGACGATTTTTGCTGCGATGTTAATGTTATTTATTTTCGTCATCGCAGAGCTTGCTGGTCCTTTCGTCGCTAAAACGATGATTGACGATCATATCGTCGGGATAGAGAAACCTTGGTATGAAACAGAACAGAGTGAAGATGCTGTTTCGTATAATGGGGCTTTTTATAAGCGAAGTGATCGCTTTGAACAAGGCGAGAAAAAAGGAAAAGAAGTACGCGTGATGCAAGTCGGTTTTCAATATTATTTTGTACCGAATAAAGTAAATGCGGAAGGATCACGTACTGTAAAAGGGGATATGATTACCGTTCAAAATGGTAAGGCGGTGCAAGTTTATAAAGCGAAAGCATTAACAAAGGAAGAAGTATTTGCATTTTATAAGCCAGAAATAAACCGTCTATTATTACTTGGTGGTGGCTATTTTGCTTTATTAGTAGTCGTATCATTATTTGCATACGGAAAGCAGTTCTTCTTGCAAAAGGCAGCGAACAAAATTATTCAAATTATGAGGGAAGATGTTTTTTCTCATATTCAAACGTTGCCAATTCGGTACTTTGATCATTTACCGGCGGGGAAAATTGTTTCGCGTGTGACGAATGATACAGAGGCCATTCGTGATTTATATGTAACGGTGCTGGCAACATTCGTTTCTAGTATCATCTATATTATTGGGATATTTGCTGCGCTATTTTTATTAGATGTGAAGCTCGCTTCATTATGTTTATTAATTATCCCAATTTTAATTGTTTGGGCGATTCTTTATAGAAAATACGCGTCTGTATACAATCATAAAATGCGCTCTCGTTTATCTGATATTAACGGAACAGTAAATGAATCCATTCAAGGGATGCCAATTATTCAAGCGTTCCGTCAAGAGCGTGAAACGAAAAAAGAATTTGAAGAATTAAATGGCGATTATTTTAAGTATCAAAATAAAATTTTAAATTTAAATGCAGCAACTTCGCATAACTTAGTAGCCGTATTAAGAAATATCGCTTTCACAGGAGTAATTTGGTATTTCGGCGGTGCGTCATTAAGTGCTACAGGTATTATTTCACTTGGGGTACTGTATGCGTTCGTCGATTATTTAACACGATTATTCTCGCCAATTACGAATATGGTGAACCAGCTTGCAAACTTAGAGCAAGCGCGCGTTGCATCAGAACGTGTCTTTGAATTGTTAGAGGAAAAAGGGGAAGCGGTAGAAGAAGAACGCATGCCTCGTTTAAAAGGAAATGTAAAATTTGATAATGTATCATTTTCTTATAATGGAAAAGATGAAGTGTTAAAAAATATTTCTTTTGAAGCGAAACAAGGCGAGACAGTGGCACTTGTTGGTCATACTGGATCAGGAAAAAGTTCTATCATGAATGTACTCTTTCAATTTTATGAGTTTGAAAAAGGAAAGCTTACGATTGACGGTCACGATGTAAGAGAAATGCCGAAACAAGCAACTCGTGAGCATATGGGAATCGTACTGCAAGATCCGTTTTTATTTAGCGGGACGGTCGCTTCCAATGTAAGCTTAGAAAACGAAAAAATTTCAAAAGAGCGTATCATAAAAGCATTGCATGATGTTGGTGCTGAAAGATTTGCAAACAATATAAATGAAGAAATTACAGAAAAGGGAAGTACGCTTTCCACTGGAGAACGTCAGCTTATTTCGTTTGCTAGGGCGCTTGCTTTTGATCCAGCTATCTTAATTTTAGATGAAGCAACGTCTAGTATTGATACAGAAACAGAGGCGATGATTCAACAAGCACTAGAAGTTGTGAAAAAAGGAAGAACGACATTTATTATTGCTCACCGTCTTTCAACAATTAAAAGTGCGGATCAAATTATTGTACTCGATAGAGGAACAATCTTAGAAAAAGGCTCTCATGATGAACTAATGAAAAAGCGTGGGCGTTATTATGATATGTATAAAACGCAAATGGAAGGCAATCAGAGTGCTTAATAGGTATGGAGGAGAACTTGTGATTTTCACAAGTTCTTTTTTATTGATGAACATGTCGACTCTTTAGCGAATTACGACAGTTAAATAAGAAGTATTGTTTTACCTTTTTCTTTATAAATGCTATATTAAAAAATGTTACTTATTTTTTGTATGTAGCGTTATTTTTCCCTTTTGTTTGATTATGAAGAAAAAGGATAAACTAAATAAGAACATTTTCATTGAAAAATTGTTCAAGATTGCATACAATCAATATAGTTTTTAAATTCCTATCAGAATACTTGGAGGATTACAATCATGAAGAAATTATTTTCAGTGCTTGCAGTAACTACATTAGCGATCGGGATTGTAGCCGGCTGCGGTAAAGAAGAGAAAAAAGATACAGCTAGTCAAGATGCGTTACAAAAGATTAAACAAAGCGGTGAACTTGTAATTGGTACAGAAGGTACATATCCACCATTTACGTTCCACGATTCAAGCAATAAATTAACTGGATTTGATGTTGAATTAGCAGAAGAAGTTGCAAAACGTTTAGGTGTAAAGCCTGTATTTAAAGAAACACAGTGGGATAGCTTACTTGCTGGTCTTGATGCAAAACGTTTCGATATGGTTGCAAACGAAGTTGGTATTCGTGAAGATCGTCAAAAGAAATACGATTTCTCTAAGCCATACGTTTCATCTTCAGCGGCATTAGTTATTGCAAAAGATAAAGATAAGCCTGCTACATTTGCTGATGTAAAAGGATTAAAAGGAGCACAATCTTTAACGAGTAACTATGCAGATATCGCTAAGAAAAATGGTGCGGAAATTATTGGTGTAGAAGGATTTAGCCAAGCAGCAGAATTATTAGCTTCGGGACGCGTTGATTTTACAATTAATGATAAGTTATCAGTATTAAATTATTTAGAAACGAAAAAAGATGCGAAAATTAAAATTGTAGATACTGAAAAAGAAGCTTCAGAAAGTGGATTCTTATTCCGTAAAGGTAGCGATAAGCTTGTACAAGAAGTAGATAAAGCGTTAGAAGATATGAAAAAAGACGGTACGTATGACAAAATAACGAAAAAATGGTTCGGTGAAAATGTATCTAAGTAGTGCATTGGTTTCAGATCGATTGTCTACTTGGATAGATATTATGCAGACTTCCTTCATGCCTATGCTGAAGGAAGCTGTTTTTACAACAATTCCATTAACGCTTATTACATTTATTATCGGGATTATACTGGCGACGTTAACAGCGCTCGCACGTATTTCAGGTAGTCGTATTTTACAATGGATTGCTCGTATCTATGTATCTATCATTCGCGGAACGCCACTTCTTGTACAATTATTTATTATTTTCTATGGACTTCCAACTCTTAATATTGAAGTTGAGCCATATACAGCAGCAGTTGTTGGATTTTCATTAAATGTCGGTGCATATGCATCGGAAATTATTCGTGCTTCTATCCTTTCCATTCCGAAAGGGCAGTGGGAAGCAGCTTACACAATTGGGATGACATACCCGCAAGCGTTAAAACGTGTTATTTTACCACAAGCAACGCGCGTATCAATCCCGCCGCTTTCGAATACATTTATTAGCTTAGTGAAGGATACTTCATTAGCATCGTTAATTTTAGTAACAGAAATGTTCCGAAAAGCGCAGGAAATTGCGGCGATGAACTACGAATTTTTAATTGTTTATTTTGAAGCAGGTCTTATTTATTGGGTTATTTGTTTCTTATTATCAATCGTACAACAGATGTTAGAAAAGCGTTCAGAACGCTATACGTTAAAATAATCCTTTTACAAAAGGAGTTTTTGTTTTTATGATTTCAATTCAACATTTACAAAAAAGTTTCGGAGATAATACCGTACTAAAGCATATAGATTTATCAGTTGAGAAGGGCGAAGTTGTTGTTATTATCGGGCCGTCTGGATCTGGTAAAACGACATTCTTGCGTTGTCTCAACGTACTAGAAACACCGGATGCTGGTAATATTAGCATCGGTAATAAAGAGCTTAATTTCGCTCAAAAAGTATCGAAGAAAGATATTGTAAATCTTCGTACGCAAACAGGTATGGTCTTCCAGCACCATAACTTATTCCCTCATTTAACAGCACTTCAGAATGTAATGGAAGGGCTCATTACAGTGAAAAAAGTAGGGAAAGAAGAAGCAAAGAAAAAAGCAAACTATTTCCTTGAAAAAGTTGGTTTAGCAGATAAAGTGGATTTATATCCATTCCAATTATCAGGTGGACAACAACAGCGCGTTGGAATTGCGCGCGCGCTTGCGATGGAGCCAGAAGTGTTACTATTTGATGAGCCGACTTCAGCGCTTGATCCTGAACTCGTTCAAGAGGTTTTAAAAGTAATGAAAGAACTTGCTAAAGAAGGCATGACGATGGTTATTGTAACGCACGAAATGCGTTTTGCACATCAAATTGCCAACCGTGTTATTTTCATGGATGGTGGTGTCGTTGTCGAACAAGGTACACCAGAAGAAGTATTTACAAATCCAAAAGAAGAACGTACGAAGAAGTTTTTACAAATGTTGCAGTAAATTAAGAAAGGTCTCAGGGTATATGCCCTGAGACCTTTTTGCCATATATATTTATTTTTGGAATCCGCCAAGGCTTTGCTCAGCCATTGCAACTAGACGTTTTGTAATTTCTCCACCAACTGAACCGTTAGCGCGAGCCGTAGAATCTGCTCCTAATTGTACACCAAATTCTTGAGCGATTTCGTACTTCATTTGATCGATTGCAGCTGTTGCACCTGGTACTACTAATTGATTGTAAGAACTTTGGTTTGCCATAGGAATATATCCTCCTTAGAGTTATAAAAATTTTTTGGTTGGACTAGCTGGAGTTGAACCAGATTATCGCCCCGGTTGGCGCTAATCCATCGGTAATTAAGTTTGTACTCATAGTATGGATGTTACCTAGAAAGATATACGAAATAATAATTTGTAAATTTTGTCAAAAAAACGTATTGATTTTGTAAATTATGAAATAAGAGTAATCGTTGTATTTTTAAGAAAACAGGCCAAACTAAGGAGGATATTAAATATAATTTTCTCATTGTAGTCTGCTACTTGTAGGCTAATCATTAGCTTCTTATTTATGATTTATTGAAATGAAATCGGTAGCAACTTCATAGTTCTATTTTTAAGTAGGGATGGAGTGATCGCTCCTATGCATGGGTAGGTGCTCTCTTCAATCTAAAAAAGAGAGGCTTTAAACGATAACGTATGGAGGAATCATGATGGGGATTTGCCCGCTTTGCAACGCATTAGAATCACAAACATATTCTTGTCAAAATTGCCAAAGTATACTCCAAGATTATGGGAAGTCTGTAGATTACATAGACGATTATAGTGCCTATATGGATCAAGAATTATTAAGTGCAGTAGATGGTTTAACGCATAATAATTCAAATGAATATTGCAATCATATTTTTTATTGCGGAGTATGTAACGTGGAAACTGAGGTTGTAGTGAAACTTGTGTAAATAGAAAACTTCCACCTTATTATCTTGGTGGAAGTTTTTGTTTTTGTATTTGTGAGTGAATCATAGGGGAAGGGATATGTTCGGTGTTTGATGAAGTCCCGGATTTGATTTGAGACATTTTTTCTTTTGTATCACGTAAAGAATGTTCCGTTAAGTAGACGGCATATTCGTAAAATAATTGGCGCGTCATTTCACTTTGTTCTTTTAATTTTTTATCTTGAAATACAGTTCGCCCAGGTTTAGAGTTGGCTTCAAAGAGCCACGGATTTTCCTTTGTGTCTAAACCGATATCAAAACCGATTTCTCCAATATTTCCGGTTACTTGTTCATCGAGCGCGTAACTTATTTGTAAGGCAGTATGTTTTAATTTATTTTCAATTTGAACTTGTTTCGTTGAATCTGGAAAAAGTTCTTGTAGCAATTTTGTATCACCGCCGCTATTTACGTGCGTTGTTAAACTGCCTTTGCCGGCAATTTTGGCGACGATTGCACTAACTATCCAATTACCGAAATGATTTTTATTTGTATGAATGCGGAAATCAACAGGTTGCCCATCAAAGCGAAGTAACGAAATACCTTGCTGTACGATAAACTTTTTTAAATCATGTCCTTTTAATACGTGGTTTAGAAGAGTTTCTAATGATTGATACTTTCTCAGTTTATTTTCTTCATTTTCGCGATAACGACAGTAGTAGCAATTCTCTGTTTGAGAATAAAATATTTGATGAATATTTCTACCAAAGCTCCCGTGTATTGGTTTCATGTACACAGATTTATACGTGCCAAGAAACCGTTCTACTTGTTCAAAATGCTGAAATGCTTCTGTGTTTGGTAATAAGGGTCTAATTGATTCGTCTTTCATAAGAAGTTGATGAACTTCCCATTTATTAAAAAAACCTGGGTTAAACCATGGGATAGAGTAGTCATGTTCTAACTTTCTTTTTGCTCTGACGATCGGTTTATAATTTTCTGCTTGTCGATTCGGTAATCGATCGTAAATGACATTTGGTAAAGGGACTTTTTTCTTTATCCATTGTTTCTCTTGAAAGAAATATCCTTCAATCGTTTCTTCTTCCCAGTTTATATGTTGAACGCCAAAGACGAATACGAACGGTCGTAATGAGAATGGTGGTGTTAACAACTCACTGAGAGCAATTGAACGATTTCCTAAAGGGTTAGAAGAATCATCGTTAAAGCCAGTTGTAAAAATGCCGATTAATGGTCCGAAAATAATTGTTTGGTTTTGTGTGAATGCATGAATAGTAGTGGATTGAGGTAGTAAAAGTTTTTCGGCAATATGTTTTCCGATAATAATTTCGCGAGTAAAGGAATAATGAATTTTCACCTCTTCACTTGCAATGTGACGTATACCGAAGGAGAGGGATGTAATAGGTGGCGTAATAGAAAAAACGTAAGGTAAAGTAATACTATTTGGATGTTCATCTGAAATGTTTAATGTATATATATGTTCTTTCAAAATAGGTTTACCTCCTTTCATTATGGTGTAAAGCGACTGAATTTAAGTGGTCCGTGAAATATCTTTTCAGCTAATGAATCACTATGACGAATGTATTGTTCGTAAGGAGGGATCGTGTTGACATACATAAGCCAGATTGCACCTTTTTGATCCATAATTGTGGAAAGTTCTAGTTCAAATAACGAAGAATAAGACTGATCTAGTGTTTGGAATACTTCATTTATAATGTCGTGTAAAGCATCTTGCAATAGTTGCACACCCGTACTAGATAGTACGTATTTAATTTTTGAAAATGAATGTAATGAATCATCGTCCGTTGCTGAGGGTAAAAGTTGATTAGGAAATGAGCTTTTTTGTATAAATTGACCGATAACAGTCCAAGTTTGTTCTTTGTTTTTTTGCAAAATGGTTCGAATGTGGAGTGGATATGTTAATTGATTTGGTGGTTGTAGCATAGTGTGCGCTATGTAACGGGATGAACGTATGTTAGATTTACACCAAGATATAAATTCGTCTGTCCGTTTTAATGGAAGAGAAGTATGGTATTTTTCATTTACTGTATCGATATGAAACGTTTTATTTTTGTAAGCAATTCGATATAAGTTATCCTTTGAATGTGTATTAGTGGGGCGTATAATAATATCTTTAGTTTTTAACAACAGTTTAAAAATGTTTTGTATCGTTGCCACTTCAAATTTTGGTATATAAGGAGACAGTTTTTTATTAGTGAGAAATAAATCATGTAGTTCGCTTAAATTGATAAGTGTGTTATTTAAAAAGGTAGTGGAAGGACGATTGTGCAAAGAGTGAATAATTGATTTTGCTTTTTCAAAGTCTGTTTCCTCGTGAAAAGAATAACGATCATATATATAAGAAGGAATAGGGAATGTTTGCTCTTTCCATTTTCCTGTATCTGTATCGTAAATAAGACCAGAAATAAGGTCTGTTTTAGGATCAATACAAAATGGCGTAAACTGGGCAACGACATTATGATAAAGCCGAGCGCGTTTAGCGATTTCGGTGTAATACGTTTGTTCGTAATGAAGTTTAGAAGCTAAAAGACCGAGAACCAACGAAATCACTCCTTTACTACTATTTGCATAATAGGCGAAGCTATATATTGCAAATACGTTTTTATACCATTATACTTTTGTCCGTATGATGATATGCTATAGTTTTGGAGAAGTGAAAGGTTGATTGTAATGAATATATGGTTAAATATGTTAACGACGACAGGACTCGGAGCAATTATTGGGGGATATACGAATCATTTAGCGATAAAAATGTTATTTCGTCCTCATCGTCCTATTTATATCGGAAAGTTTCAAGTTCCATTTACACCAGGGTTAATTCCGAAGCGTCGTGATGAACTTGCTGTTCAATTAGGAAATATGGTTGTAGAACATTTGTTAACACCAGAAGGAATTGGAAAAAAACTAACAAATGAAGAGTTTCAAAAAGGTTTAATTCACTGGGCGCAAGTGGAAGTGGATAAAGTAATTACGAATGAACAATCACTGCGACATATGTTAGAAAAATGGAATGTAGCGCATGTAGAAGAAGAAGCGACTCGAAAAATCGAACATGTTATTACAGAAAAAATTCATGCATTTTTAGCAGAGTATTATACATATACATGGGAACAGGCTTTACCTCATTCTGTAAATGAAAAAGTAGAGAATGCGATTCCGAATGTCTCGGCGTTTATTTTAGAGCGAGGAATTAGCTTTTTTGAAAGTGAAGAAGGGAAAGCACGTCTTTCAAAAATGATTGATGATTTCTTTGCTTCTCGCGGAACGCTACTTAACTTAGTAGGAATGTTTTTAGGAAATGTAAGTGTAGTGGATCGTGTGCAGCCAGAAGTTATTAAGTTTTTAGGTCAAGATGGTACAAAGCAGCTTTTAACTGACGTACTGCAAAAAGAGTGGGAAAAGTTAAAAGGAAGAGATGTAAAAGAATTAGAAGCATTTGTAGAGAAAGAAATGATTGTAAGCTCCGTGCTGTCAGCAGTTAAAGTAGAGGAAACAGTGAGTAAGTTTTTAAATCAATCTGTTCAGCAAGTATGTGAGCCGGTTCGAGAAACAATTATTGAAAAAGTGGTTCCAAGTGCAGTAAAGAAAGGCTTGAAGTGGGGAACAGAAAACGTAGAGAGTATACTAAATAATCTACGCCTTGCGGAAATTGTCCAGCAAGAAGTGTCTACATTCTCAACAGAAAGATTAGAAGACTTAGTTCTGTCTATTACGAAAAACGAATTGAAAATGATTACGTATTTAGGAGCGTTATTAGGCGGAATGATTGGTCTCGTGCAAGGATTGTTACTATTGTTTCTTAGATAATAAGGTGAGTACATAGAAATAAAAGTGAAATTTCTTCACATCTCTTGCATAGTTTGATATGGTAAGAAGAGGTGCGTATGTAAATGCACTGAAAAGGCAGTGCGTATGAAAAGCGCTAGCCTTCTAAAGGAGGAAAAATAAAATGACAAAGAACATTCATGATGTTGCATATGAATTACAAAAAGCAATCGCTGAAAACGAAGACTTCAAAACTTTAAAAGAGAGCTACGCAGCAGTTCAAGCTGACACAGCTTCAAAGAACTTATTCGATGAGTTCCGTACAATGCAACTTAGCCTACAACAAAAAATGATGCAAGGCCAAGAAATCACTGAAGAAGACAACCAACAAGCACAAGAAGTTGTAGCTCGCATTCAACAAGATGCTAAAATTACAAAATTAATGGAAACTGAGCAACGCCTAAACGTTGTAATCGGTGACGTTAACAAAATTATCATGAAGCCACTTGAAGAATTATATAGCGCGCAACAACAAGCGTAATAGTGGAAGACGCTCCTAGTTTAGGAGTGTCTTTTTTGTTTAGGGAATTTAATAATTATACCACAAAAACTCCCTTTCAAAATAGCCATTTCTTATTGGTTATTTTGAAAGGGGTATGTAATACATCTGTTAATTTTTTTTATTGCTGTTAATTGAAGTTTTAATATTTTTTTCGTTCAAAAACTTTTCAATTTCTTTTTGCTTCCTACCATTAACTTTCTCAAAGCGCTTTGTAAAAGAAAAATCGGTTTTGAATAAGTTACCATCTTGGGCGAGTTTGTCTAATTCTTGATCTAGTTCTATGAAAATAGCCGTAGATGATGACATAAATTCATAGATTTCTTTTGAAGGTTTTTTATAATCATTAGGTAAATTATTATTACTAATAAACTCATGGAAATTCATATCGTTTTGTTTCGCTAAATCAATTAGTTTTTGTAAATTTTCTTGGTCAGATTCTGTGAAATTCTTATCAGAATTTGTTGAAGCGAGAGGGATAATATTTTCAGATAACTCCCAACTATAATCTATATAATTTTTTATATTTTGTTTCATTTCGTTTTCACTAATATTTTCGTTTTTCTTTGAGGAACTAAATATATTTTCTGGAACTTTAATAGCAACATCTTTAATAGATTGTACATCGTTTTCTTCCTTAGGTTGTGCACTGTTTGAACAAGCTGATAGAAATAAAATTGTAAGTAACGTGAGTAGGTATAAAATATACTTTTTCATATTAATCTCCTTTTACATTGATTAGTATCTTTGTAAAATAGCTAAATTCCATTTTAAATACTTAACTAAAAGTGAGTATATATGTTTTATCATTTGATAAGATATGACGGATATTAGTAAGCCGATGCAAAAAGCTATAAATACATTATAAACATCGGAATAACTGATTTGATGAAACCCTTTAAAGAATCCTAATCCTATTAATAAGATAGGTGAAATAATTAATAATGGTGTAGCAATTATAAGTGCTAGAAGAAGTGGTAATAGAAAGAGTAATACGAAAAAGGCGATAATGATACATATAAAGTTTAAAACACTTAAGCTCATAACAGAAAACAGTGCTGTCATAATATTTTTTAGGCTGCGCCTATTGTCAGCGTTACTTATTACATATGAAATATTAAGTTCTTTAGCGATAGTTTTAGGGTTTCCTAGCTTTTTAGAAATTTCCTCTTCAGATATTCCATCTTGTTTACCACTAATAAAATGAGTTTCGTACTCCGAGATAATATCCTCCTTTTCTAAATTAGGCATATTCCGTAGGGAAGAACTAAGTTGCTCTAAAAATTCACTTTTGTTCATAACAATCACTTTCCTTTATAAAATGATGAATTATGGCTGAAAATCCTATCTTTTTTCTAAACAGCACACACAATCTATATCTACTTTTTGAAAGGAGATATACTAATCGTGAATAACGTTCCAAATAATGGTTATTCTATTATTTACAAATATATCACTTGCTATTATTCTTTGCAAGGTACTATAAATTTGTTAATAATGTGAATAGGTGGAAGTATTTTTGTGCATTTTTAGAAGAGATATAAAAATGTTATTTTAAGATAAACAAAAGGTTGTAAGCGTATTCTTTAAATCTTGTCAAAATAATGTCGAATTCATATTGTTGGAAAAATAATGAATTTGTAATATAATGATAAATGATACTTCACCACATTAATTAACTAGGTGAAATTAAAATCTTTATTACACACATTATGAAATAAAGGGTAACTAACTGTTACGATTTATTTAACCAATTATAACGAAAGTTAATTAAATATATCAGTAAGCCCTGCTAGTCAAGTAATTGGCTAGTAGTGAGGGTTAACTGCGGGCAATCCCTAAAGCTGATTGAACTACAACGTGGCTAGAAATAGCGAGCGTGAATGTCGCGAAAGCAGAAAAAATCAATCAGATGATGCAAGGTTAAATCCTAAACATTAGAACAATGGGTCTTCCGCCTCGAATCATCTAAGTCAAAATGGATAGGATGAACGTTCAACGACTATCTCGTATAACTGACGAGAGTACATCACAAGCCTATGGTGATGGAAAAATCCTCTATCTCTAAAGAGATAAACATATAGTCTGCGCTCATGTGAAAACATGAGAAGTTCATAAGAGAACTGGCTAAGGAATTGCGCCCTTAGTTGAACGAGATACATTTAATTAAATCTATCAAACCTCATTGAATCTATCGAACGTATGTGCTATGGTAGATTCAATGAGGTAAGAATAATAATGAAATTTTTACGAGTTAGTCAAGTATCAGAATTAACAGGTTTGCATCCGAGTAGTCTTACGAGAATGCTGGTGGAACACGCTACGATTCAGAAGAACAAATCTTTCATTAAAGGAGTTACATTCTGATGATATTAGCGAAGAAAGTCAGACTGATTCCAACGCCTGAACAAGAAAAAGTGCTTAGAAACCATGCTGGAGCTGCAAGATTCGCTTATAACTATTGTAAAAGAATGAGTGATAGATACTATAAGCTATTTGGAAAATCTGTTTCACAGTTAGCTTTACAGAAACGATTTACAAAGATCAAGAAGCGAAAGAGATATGAGTGGTTAAAAGACATTAATGCACAAGTTCCTAAACAGGCTTCAAAAGATTTTGATACTGCGAGAAAACATTCGTTCAAAAAGTACAAAAATGGTTATCACACTTCTTATAAATCCAAAAAAGATTTAATCCAAGGATTTTATGCCAATTATGAAAGACTGGTTATAGGAAAGAAAGTAGTTCATATTCAGTCTATTGGAGAAGTGAAAACAAGCCAACAACTACCAAGAAATAAAAAACCATCCAACCCAAGAGTTACCTTTGACGGTCGTCACTGGTGGATTAGTGTAGGGTTCCAAGAAGACTTTGAATCACAAGAACTAACCGATGAGTCGATTGGTGTGGATGTTGGTTTAAAAGAGCTTTTTGTAGCTTCTAATGGTATGAAAGAACGAAATATAAACAAAGATGCCAAGGTTAAAAAACTTTTGAAAAGGAAAAAGTCAGCACAAAGAGATATGTCTAGGAGATTTAAAAAAGGTGTAAAAATTCAATCTACCGGATATGAAAAAGCGAAAGCTGAGCACCTGCGATTATCTAGGAAAATTACGAATATCCGAAATAACCATATCCATCAAGCAACAGCTAAATTGGTGAAAACCAAACCAATGAGGATTGTTGTGGAAGACTTATCTATCTCAAACCTGTTAAAAAACAAAAAACTATCGAAAGCATTTTTATTTCAAAAATTACACTTCTTCTTTCAATGTTTATCATATAAGTGCGAGAAGTATGGCATTGCGTATGTAAAAGCTGATAAATGGTTCGCCTCAAGCAAGATTTGTTCATGTTGCGGAGTTAAATACGACCATTCAGTTCAACCAGAAGGACAGTGGAGTTTAAAGATTCGTGAGTGGCGTTGTGCTTCATGCAATAGCCATCACGATAGGGATGTAAATGCGTCGATAAATTTATCAAGATGGGTAAAATAAATGCTTGATAATAGGAGGTAACGATACTGCCTCGTGTGGAGTGTTATACCCCTCGTCCCTTTGGGGTTGCGAGAACACGATGAAGCAATAACTCGTGTAAATTTGATTGAATTGTATAGATTTAGTTAAGTTTATCGTATCGGATGATTAGTTTTGAGTACAGGTGTAAAAGCAAACGACGTGAAGACAAAAACAAAGGGAGCAGATCTTGTTGTTGATTGTTTAATTAAACAAGGTGTTACACATGTTTTCGGTATTCCAGGAGCAAAGATTGACTCTGTATTTGATGTATTGCAAGAAAGAGGACCAGAGTTAATCGTTTGTCGTCATGAACAAAATGCAGCATTTATGGCAGCTGCTATTGGTAGATTAACAGGGAAACCGGGCGTATGTCTTGTAACTTCAGGACCAGGGACATCAAATTTAGCGACAGGTCTTGTTACTGCGAATGCGGAGAGTGATCCCGTTGTTGCTTTAGCTGGTGCAGTGCCGCGTACGGATCGATTAAAACGTACGCATCAATCTATGGATAATGCTGCACTATTCGAACCAATCACAAAATATAGCGTAGAAGTAGAGCATCCTGATAATGTGCCAGAAGCACTTAGTAATGCATTTCGAAGTGCGACTTCCACAAATCCGGGAGCTACTTTAGTAAGTCTTCCGCAAGACGTTATGACTGCGGAAACAACTGTAGAGTCTATCGGTGCGCTTTCTAAGCCACAGCTTGGAATCGCTCCCACAAATGATATTACATATGTAGTAGAAAAAATAAAATCAGCGAAATTACCAGTTATTTTACTCGGTATGAGAGCGAGCACAAATGAAGTGACGAAAGCTGTTCGTAAATTAATTGCGGATACAGAACTTCCTGTCGTTGAAACATATCAAGCAGCTGGTGCGATTTCACGTGAGTTAGAAGATCATTTCTTCGGCCGCGTTGGATTATTCCGTAACCAACCAGGTGATATTTTACTAGAAGAAGCAGACCTTGTGATTTCTATCGGTTATGATCCAATCGAGTATGATCCAAAGTTCTGGAATAAACTTGGCGACAGAACGATTATTCATCTTGACGACCATCAAGCAGATATCGACCATGATTACCAACCAGAGCGTGAATTAATTGGTGATATTGCCTTAACGGTAAATAGCATCGCGGAGAAATTACCGAAACTTGTATTAAGTACGAAATCAGAAGCGGTATTAGAACGATTACGCGCAAAATTATCAGAACAAGCAGAAGTTCCAAATCGTCCTTCAGAAGGTGTTACGCATCCACTTCAAGTGATTCGTACACTTCGTTCTTTAATTAGTGACGATACAACCGTTACATGTGACATCGGTTCCCATTCTATTTGGATGGCGAGATGTTTCCGTTCTTATGAACCACGTAGATTATTATTTAGTAACGGTATGCAAACGTTAGGTGTTGCACTTCCTTGGGCAATCGCAGCTACTTTAGTAGAACCAGGTAAAAAAGTAGTTTCCGTATCAGGTGACGGTGGTTTCTTATTCTCAGCGATGGAGTTAGAAACGGCGGTACGTTTAAATTCTCCAATCGTCCATCTTGTTTGGAGAGACGGCACATATGATATGGTTGCATTCCAACAAATGATGAAATACGGCAGAACATCCGCTACAGAGTTTGGCGATGTTGATCTTGTGAAATATGCGGAAAGTTTCGGGGCGTTAGGTCTTCGTGTTAACACGCCTGATGAATTAGAAGGGGTATTAAAAGAAGCATTAGCAGCAGATGGTCCTGTCATTATTGATATTCCAATTGACTATCGTGACAATATTAAATTAAGCGAAAAATTATTACCAAACCAATTAAACTAATGGAGGCAGATTTGAGATGACTGTTGCGCAATTAATTGATATTGATGCAAAAAAAACGAAAACGAGTAATGAAGTATATCAAACATCTACAATGCTTGCGCTATTAGATGGTATATATGATGGTGTGATTAGCTTTGAAGATTTGAAAAAACATGGTGATTTCGGCATCGGCACATTTGATCAATTAGATGGTGAAATGATTGCATTTGATAATGAATTTTATCATTTACGTTCAGACGGTTCAGCAGAAAAAGTAGAACCAGAAGAAACAACACCATTTGCGACTGTAACGTTTTTTGAAAAAGAAATGAGTTATACGGTAGAGCGTCCGATGAATCGTGAAGAAGTTGAAGCATTATTACATGAATTAATGCCAAGTAAAAACTTATTTTACGGTATTCGAATGGACGGTACGTTCCGTGAAGTAAGAACGAGAACTGTTCCAAGACAAGAAAAACCGTATACACCGCTCGTTGAAGTGACGAAATCACAACCAATCTTTTCATTTGAAAATACAGAAGGTACGCTTGCTGGATTTTGGACACCAGATTATGCGCAAGGTATTGGTGTAGCTGGATTCCACTTACATTATATTGATGATGAAAGAAGCGGGGGTGGACATGTTTTCGACTATGTTATAGAAAACTGTACGATCCAAATTTGTCAAAAAGCTCATATGCATTTAGCACTTCCAGAAACAGCTGATTTTATGGCGGCTGAATTATCAAGAGAAAACTTAGAGGATAATATTGCAACTGCGGAAGGTGCAGAGTAAAAGGGAAAGACTGTTCCATTTTGGAACAGTCTTCTTTTATTCGTAATGTTATTATTTGTCGATAAATCGATATTTCTTGTCGAACAGTTGATATATTGTAAGTTATGATAGATATATTTGAAAAATCGTTGATATTGCTTACTTCTTTGAAACAAACGGATGCCCCTCATAATAAAAACGCCACGGATAATGTACAGCTTCTTCTGCATAGTCGATATTAATACGAGGTCCTGCTGTTATTTTATATTGTGATGATATGTGTTCTCCTTTTGGAACTAATTCAATATGTAACGTATCACTTTGTAACGATACACCGCGTTCTTTTAAAGTGATGCCAAGTGCACGGCATAGTTTGCCAGGACCGTTCGTTAAATTTTTGTACTGCGCTTTTGTAATTTTGGTCTTATTGTAGCGCGCTAGTTTTATTTCTTCTATTCCATCTACCGGCTCAAGAGCTCGAATGAGAACACCTTGTGGGGTGCCAACTGTTGCTGTAATAACGTTAAAACAATGATACATACCGTAAATTAAATATACGTAAGCATGCCCTGGTGCGCCAAACATTACTTCTGTGCGGTCTGTCCGTCTGCCGCCGTAACTATGTGCGGCCTTATCATTTGGGCCTTTATATGCTTCTACTTCTACAATGATTCCGCTTCGCCTTATTCCGTCTACAATATGAACGAGTTTTTGCCCGAGTAATTTTTTTGCTACTTCTAACGTATCGCCTTCATAAAAGGAAGGAGGTGCCTGCATTGTACTATCTCCTTTGCTAAGTGTATATGTATATAGTAAACCAAATTTTCAGTAGTAATTCTAACTCGTTCTATTTATCGGGTGTATTTCATAAATTATGGATAGAGTACAACAGCGAAGAGGGGGAGTGCGACATGATTTATCGCTTACTAGCTCTTAATATAGATGGGACACTACTATACAACAATGGAAAAATTGCAAAAGGATTAAGAGAAACAATTGAATTTGTGAAAAGAAAAGATGTATACGTTACGTTATTTACGAGCCGTAATTTTCAATCCGCTTATAAAGTAGCAAAGGCGTTAAAATTAGATTCTATATTAGTGACACATGGTGGTGCTTTCGTTTCAGCAACGTTAGATAAGCCGTACGTTCAAAGAAGATTATCTGAAGAGAAGACTTTTAACATTGTGCAAGTGTTAGAGCACTTTGATTGTAACGTACGTATTTCTCATGAACGGTTTTCGATAGGAAATCGTGAGAGAAATACACCAAACTTAATTGCGCGCACTGTATTATCAAGCGCAGATCCGTTATTTTATCCAGTTCAATTTGTAGATTCGTTAGGTGACGCGCTTCGTGACCATCCGGTAGCGGCGCCAAAAATTGATGTTCTTTTCCAAACTAAGGGTGAAAAAGAAAGAGGGCTGAACACATTAAGAAAAGCATTCCAAGATGTAGAGTATGTTGAATGTGATTCAAAACGAATAGAAATCTTGCCGCAAAATGTATCAAAGTTACGCGGATTACAATTGCTTGGAGAGCATTTAAATATTTCGCTAAATGAAATGGTTGCGAT
This sequence comes from Bacillus sp. C-3-6, assembly GCF_054509685.1. Taxonomy (NCBI): domain Bacteria; kingdom Bacillati; phylum Bacillota; class Bacilli; order Caryophanales; family Bacillaceae; genus Bacillus; species Bacillus sp. C-3-6. Next base: position 905,373 of record NZ_CM137247.1, read on the forward strand.
TGGAGATAGTATGGAAGATTTAGAGGTTATTGAAAACGTGGGACTTGGTGTAGCGATGGGGAACGCACCTGTAGAATTAAAGCAAGCGGCAGATTGGATTACACGTTCAAATAGTGAGAACGGTGTAGAGTACATGATTAAAGAGCATTTCCGTAAGCAATTCCCGCTTCCATTTTTGAAGAATCATAAAAATACACCGAAACGATGAAAGAAAAACGTAGCTTTTTGGCTACGTTTTTTTGTTGAGCTTATTAAAAGGGATGAAAACGTTTTAAAATGTGAATTGTGTATGAAATCTATACAATTCACTTGAATCCTTTAGAAAACTAATGTAAAGTGAATGATGTTGTCAAAATAGTTACACCACATGAAATATTCTTCAGATTAATTTTATTGGGCTCCCATACGTAAAAGTATTTCCGCATGACAGTTTAGTTCACGTATTATTTCAAAAATGAATTGTAGTAATTTTATTAAGTAGTTGTAGCGTTCCTTTGTTGTATTTAAATGGATTATTTTAAGTTAATGTGAGTAAGACCTGGTACATATGAAATGTGCTTCTTTTTGTGATTTTAGGAAGTTTAAAAGGGGGAATGAATTTCTTGAGGAAATCATTTAATCAAAAAATTAAAAAGTTAAGTAGTAGTTTAATAGTTGTATTACTAATATGTATGAATTTTTTAATCCATTTACCATTTAAAGCAGAGGCAGCTACAACAGAATTAAAAGGTTTAGGTGATGTATCTTATTACAACGCCATCATTTTTGGAGATCATAGTGCAACGAGTGCGGATATTGAAGGTGCGATGGCTGTTGAGAAAAATATGAACGCATCAAGTTATACAGTCGTAGCGGCTGCAACTGGAGCAAATAACTTAGCTGGAGCAACTTGGGTAGATGAAGGATATCCATCATTATTACTAGGCGGTCAATTTACGAAAGCGGGAGCAGGACAAGTAATTATTCAAGATGGAACAGTGGCGATGACAAAAGACGGTGACCCAGATGGCGCAATGAAAACGTCATATGACCGTATCTCTTATAAAGAGCAAGCGGAGATTGATGCTAAGTTTAAAGAATTTAGAAAAGACGTTGATGGTGTAATTGGGGATGCAAGTAAACTACACACTGATAAGCCAAAACCTAATATGAGCTTTGGAATCGGTGAAGATGTAAACAACCCTAATATTTATGTCTCTTCAGGCCAGACGGGAAAGAAAGCATTTGATGTAAAAGACGTTTTTCTTCCGAATGTAGAGAATAAAGACTTTATTGTTATTTATTCGGATGCAGAAGAAGTGAGCTTTGGTGGCGGTGCAATTTTGTATGATACAAGAAATACTGGGATGGCGACGGATTTAATTAATACATCTCAAGCATACGACCCTAATTCATCTTTTACTGAGTTAGCTAGTAAAGTAATTTGGGTATTTCCTAATGCTACAAAGATAACAACTAAAGGTTATGGTGTAGTAGGTAGTGTGTTTGCACCTAATGCAGTTGTAGAAACAAAAGGTGGTTCTATTAATGGACAAGCCTATGTTGGAGGATTACACCAAAGAGATGGTTTTGAAGTTCATAACTTTAAATTTAACTGGCCAAAGTGGAATAAACCAGCAGCTGAAAAAGGACATTTACAAATTAAAAAAGTTGATGAAAATGATGAAAACATTGTTTTAAAAGACGCGAAATTTGATGTTATAGACAAAGATAATAACGTTGTGGCTACTGTTACAACAAACGAAAAGGGTATTGCGGAAGTTAAAGATTTACCACTTGGTGACTATTTTGTAAAAGAAATAAATGCACCAGAAGGATATATAAAAGTTGATACACCAGTCAAAGTAACAATTGATAATACAAACGTAATTGAACTTGTTATGAAGAATACGAAAAAAGTAGAGAATGGCCAATTTAAATTATTGAAAAAAGATAGTGAATCTGGTCAACTTCTGCCAGGTGCAAAATTTGATGTTATCGATAAAGATGGGAAAGTTGTGGAAACAATTGTTACAGATGATAAAGGTGAAGCCTTATCGAAACAACTTCCAGTTGGAAGCTATACATTAAAAGAAGTAGAAGCACCGAAAGGATATGAATTATCATCTAGTTCAGTTTCTGTTGATGTAGAGGCTAATAAAGTAGTGACTGTAGATGTGGTGAATAAAAAGATCCCCGAAAAAGTAACAGGTCAATTCGAAATCGTAAAAGTAGATGCGGAAGATAAAACGAAAGTATTATCAGATGCAGAATTCGAAGTGTATAAGGATGGTAAAAAAGTAGATACGTTACGAACAGATAAAACTGGTAAAGTAATTTCTCAGAAATTAGAGCCAGGAACATACAAATTAAAAGAAACGAAAGCACCACAAGGATATAAGTTGTTAAAAGAAGAAATTGAAGTCGTTGTGGAAGCAGACAAAGTAGTAGAAGTACAAGTAGAAAATGCAAAAGAACTAGGAAGCTTACAAGTAATCAAAAAGGATGCAGAGAGTGGAAAAGTTCTAGCAGGTGCAGAATTTAAATTAAAGAACGAAGCTGGTCAAGTAGTTGGAGAAGCGAAAACAACGAATAAAGACGGCGTTGTGAAATTCGAAAGCTTAGTGCCAGGAAAGTATACGTTAGAAGAAACGAAAGCACCGGAAGGTTATAAGGCGCTAGAAGTGACAGTAGAAGTAAACGTTGTAGCGAACGAAGTAGTAAAACAAGAAGTTACGAATGAAAAAGTAACGGGTCAATTTGAAATCGTGAAAGTAGATGCGAATGATAAAACGAAATTGTTATCAGATGCAGAATTCGAAGTATATAAAGATGGTAAAAAAGTAGATACGTTACGAACAGATAAAACAGGTAAAGTAATTTCTCAGAAATTAGAACCAGGAACATACAAATTAAAAGAAACGAAAGCACCACAAGGATATAAGTTGTTAAAAGAAGAAATTGAAGTCATTGTGGAAGCAAACAAAGTAGTAGAAGTACAAGTAGAAAATGTAAAAGAACTAGGAAGCTTACAAGTAATCAAAAAGGATGCAGAAAGTGGAAAAGTTCTAGCAGGTGCGGAATTTAAATTAAAGAACGAAGCTGGTCAAGTAGTTGGAGAAGCGAAAACAACGAATAAAGACGGCGTTGTGAAATTCGAAAACTTAGTGCCAGGAAAGTACACGTTAGAAGAAACGAAAGCGCCGGAAGGTTATAAGGCGCTAGAAGTGACAGTAGAAGTAAACGTTGTAGCGAACGAAGTAGTAAAACAAGAAGTTACGAATGAAAAAGTAACGGGTCAATTCGAGATCGTGAAAGTAGATGCGAATGATAAAACGAAATTGTTATCAGGTGCAGAATTCGAAGTGTATAAAGGTGGTAAGAAGGTAGCGGAACTGAAAACAGATGAGAGTGGAAAAGTGATGTCACCAAAATTACCGTTAGGTGAATACACAGTGAAAGAAACGAAAGCACCAGCGGGCTACAAGCTTTCAAATAAAGAATGGAAAGTAACAATTCAAAACGAGAAAGAAGTAGTAAAAGTAGAGGCAGAAAACGAAATAATCTTAGGTTCTCTACAAATTATTAAAATGGATGATAAAGATCAAACGAAACGCTTAGCAGGCGCAGAATTTACATTGAAAGATGCGAGAGGAAATGTTGTAAAAGAAGGAATTACAACAGATAAGTCTGGAACGGTTAAAGTAGACGGACTTGTGCCAGGTGAATATACGTTAGAAGAAACAAAAGCACCAGAAGGTTATGAGTTAACAAAACAAATAATTCATGTAACAGTTGACGGTGAAAAAGTTATTGATGTAAAAGTAACGAACGGTAAGAGCCTTGGTCAATTCGAAATCGTAAAAGTAGATGCAGAAGATAAAACGAAAGTATTATCAGATGCAGAATTCGAAGTGTATAAGGATGGTAAAAAAGTAGATACGTTACGAACAGATAAAACTGGTAAAGTAATTTCTCAGAAATTAGAGCCAGGAACATACAAATTAAAAGAAACGAAAGCACCACAAGGATATAAGTTGTTAAAAGAAGAAATTGAAGTCGTTGTGGAAGCAGACAAAGTAGTAGAAGTACAAGTAGAAAATGCAAAAGAACTAGGAAGCTTACAAGTAATCAAAAAGGATGCAGAGAGTGGAAAAGTTCTAGCAGGTGCAGAATTTAAATTAAAGAACGAAGCTGGTCAAGTAGTTGGAGAAGCGAAAACAACGAATAAAGACGGCGTTGTGAAATTCGAAAGCTTAGTGCCAGGAAAGTATACGTTAGAAGAAACGAAAGCGCCGGAAGGTTATAAGGCGTTAGAAGTAAGAGTAGAAGTAAATGTTGTAGCAAATGAAGTAGTAAAACAAGAGGTTACGAATGAAAAAGTAACAGGTCAATTTGAAATTGTGAAAGTAGATGCGGAAGATAAAACGAAAGTATTATCAGATGCAGAATTCGAAGTGTATAAAGACAGCAAGAAAGTAGATACGTTACGAACAGATAAAACAGGTAAAGTAATTTCTCAGAAATTAGAACCAGGAAAGTACACATTAAAAGAAACGAAAGCACCACAAGGATATAAATTGCTAAAAGAAGAAATTGAAGTCGTTGTGGAAGCAAACAAAGTAGTAGAAGTACAAATAGAAAACGCAAAAGAACTAGGAACCTTACAAGTAACCAAAAAGGATGCAGAGAGTGGAAAAGTTCTAGCAGGTGCAGAATTTAAACTAAAAAATGAAGCTGGTCAAGTAGTTGGAGAAGCGAAAACAACGAATAAAGACGGTGTTGTGAAATTCGAAAACGTAGTGCCAGGAAAGTACACGTTAGAGGAAACGAAAGCGCCGGAAGGTTATAAGGCGTTAGAAGTAACAGTAGAAGTAAACGTTGTAGCAAATGAAGTAGTAAAACAAGAAGTTATGAATGAAAAAGTGAAAGAAGAAATTACAGGTCAATTAGAAATTACAAAGGTAGATGCTAATAATACAAATAAAACATTAGCAGGCGCAGTGTTTGAAATTTGGAAAGACGGAATAAAAATCGACACATTAACAACAAATAAGAGCGGTAAAGCGACTTCTAAGAAGTTAGAACCAGGACATTACACTTTAAAAGAAATCCAAGCGCCAGAAGGATATACTTTATCCGATAAGGAAATGAAATTTACGATTTCTAATGAAAAAATTGAAGTTGTAAAGCTTCAAATTACAAATAAAAAAGATACAGATAAAGATCCGGAAAAACCAGGTGAAGGAACAGAGAAGCCTGATGAAGGAACAGGAAAACCAGGTGAAGGAACAGGAAAACCAGGTGAAGGAACAGGAAAACCAGGTGAAGGAACAGGAAAACCAGGTGAAGGAACAGGAAAACCAGGTGAAGGAACAGGAAAGCCGGGTGAAGGAACAGAAAAGCCAGGTGAGGGAGTAGAAAAACCTAATTTACCAGAAAAAGGACAAGGTTCTTCTAATAATCAACAACTTCCAGCTACAGGACACAATACGAATTACGTTCCATTCATCGGTTTTATGCTTCTGTTACTAGGAATACGTTTAAGATTCATGGCTAAAAATAGTTAACGGATGTATAAAAGGCATCAGAGATATACAATCTCTGATGCCTTTTAAATTAATACAGATAAAATGAAAATATCTACATGGAATGATAAATATTTTAAGCTTCAATTACGCTAAGCATTCTGTTTATAAATGCAGCTGCGTGTGCACGTTGTGATGGTCCTTTTGGTACGAATTGATTAAATTCATTACCTTTTACAATTCCATATCCATACACTCTTTGTACTTCTTCTTTAGCGTAAATTAAGTTTTGGTCTACGAATGGTAGTTCAACTTGTTTTGCAAAAATACCAGCGTGTTTTAGAGAGCGATCAATCATAATAACAGCTTCTTCGCGTGTAATTGTAGTATTTGGATCAAATGTATTATCACCACGTCCGCGGATTATGCCTGCGCTTGCTGCACGATTAATACCGTCTCTTAAAGATGGGTGTACTTGTTCTAAGTCTGTGAAATTAGCATTTCCACTTGGTAATTGTAAAGCACGAGTAATTAGTGTAGCAAATTCAGCACGCGTTACAAGACGTTCTGGGAAGTACTGGCCGTTCCCTTCTCCTTGCATAATGCCTCTAGCTGCTAATTGACGAATGTCTTGTTCATACCAGCCACCTGTAATGTCATCAGTTACTGGATTTTTTTGATTTTCTTTATAGTATGTTTCAGTTCCTTTTAAGAAAGCATCCCATTGTCCGCGTTGAATCATAAACGCAGGGCAGTTTTTTCCTGACCAAAATTGGTGTTTTTGGACCTTATCTAGAGAAATATTTAAGTCGTTCATTAAATAAGCCGCCAATTTACGGGCATTTTCTACCGCTTTTTCATAGTTTCCATCTTGATTAACGGCAATTTCAATTCCGATAGATTCATAGTTTCCAGTTTTATTTCCAGCATGCCATCCAACTTCATTTACTGGAAGATGTTGATAAATTTCTTTATCATCTACTGTGAAATGCCAAGATGCGGCGCGATCAGCTGTTCCGCGTGCTTGGTTATCTAAGAATTTTGCATGATTTAGAGCATTAGCACCTTTCGCTGTATTAGCCGTTTCGTGAATGGTAATATATTTAGGTACCATCGGGTAACCAGGGCGAATATCGTCATTTCCTTTTGGGACAATCATTTCTTTAAATGTAACGCCATAAATAGTGTTTGTTTGTAGAGCTTCTGGCGATCTCAATAAACTATTTTTAGCAGTACGACTGTTTTTTAATAATGAAGCTTTTGTACCTTCAAATGTAGCAGAAGGTGCATAAATCCATTTTGCTGTTTCGTTTATTTGGACTTTAAACCAATTTCCAGCTTGTTCAGTAGGAGTAATGACTTGTGGTTGTAGTTTCCCTTCTTCTTTAAACGATTGGAACGGAAGGGCATGTATGGAAGCTTCTTCTTTTACGATTAATTTTTGGTTAGATAGTTTATGAATCTCTTGAACTTCTAAGCTATTATCATTGTTATCTATCCATCCAGCGCCAGTTGGCGTCGTTATGTAGTAAGCATTTCCTTTTTTCTTTGTCGCCGTTACGACTTGTTCTGTAATCTCGATATTCGATTTGTTTTTTAAATCATTCGCGGTATATAATGAATGTTTTTTTGAAGTGTATAGTAGGAATTGGCCAGTAACCTCGATATCTTCTTCATGAGTACTATGCTCATTAACATGTTCTTTAATACTTTTAAAAACTTGATCCTCCGTATATACTTCGGCGGATTTTTCAGCACTCTCTGCAAATGAATAAGTAGGTGCAAGAACAGTTTGTAATGCAAGAGAGAGAGTTAAAACACTATAAAATTTCTTTTTCATATTTGTTTTTAACACATTAGATTGTGGAATCTAGTGTTAACAGTCCTCCTTTTATATTGTATTTTCACTATGTATCGATTTTAACACTAATAAATTTTAACAAGAGAAAATGATGATGTCTATATACATGAGCGATATTCATAAAAAGAATTATTTGAAAAAATGTAAGAGAAACAGGTAAAACCTTCTGTATTGACCTGTAAACGCCCTTCAAGTAAACTAAAGAGAGTTTGCAAATGAAAAGGTGATAATGTGTTAATTTCAATTAAAACGTTACAAGATGATCGTTTTTTACGTCCGCTACAAAATATTGGCGGCTTATTTTTTGAAGATAGTACGATTGGATTTGAACAAGAGGAAGCGAATCTGATCGTTGATATACACATTGAGGATAATGTGAAAGCATCCGCTCGATTAACGGATGTTAGCACAGGAAATGTGTATGAAGAAACATTCTCGAAAGATTTATCTGCTTTCACAGATGAAAAAGAGCGTATGAAGCAAGTGAAGCACGTTGTTTCTTATGTATATCTTTCTGTTCTTCAGCAGTTAACTGGACTTGAACAAAGCTGGGGTATTTTAACGGGAGTACGTCCGACGAAACTTCTTCATAAAATGCTTCAAAATGGTATGTCAAAAGAAGAAGCGCATCAAGAACTTCGTGAAAGTTATTTAATTCATGAAGAGAAAATTGAACTTCTTCAGCGTATTGTTGATTGCCAATTAGCAGTTGTTCCGGATTTATACCGTTTGAAAGAAGAAGTAAGTATTTATATCGGTATTCCGTTTTGCCCAACGAAATGTGCATACTGTACATTCCCGGCTTATGCGATTAATGGACGCCAAGGGTCTGTTGATTCGTTCTTAGGTGGTTTACATTATGAAGTTCGTGAAATTGGTAAGTTTTTAAAAGAAAAAGGTGTGAAAGTTACGACGATTTATTATGGCGGCGGTACACCTACAAGTATTACAGCAGAAGAGATGGATATGCTGTATGAAGAAATGTACGAAGCGTTCCCAGACGTGAAAAATGTACGTGAAGTAACAGTTGAGGCAGGTCGTCCAGATACGATCACGCCAGCAAAGCTAGAAGTGTTAAATAAATGGAACATTGACCGTATTAGTATTAATCCGCAGTCATATCATCAAGAGACACTAAAAGCAATTGGACGTCATCATACTGTAGAAGAAACAATTGAGAAATACCATTTAGCTCGTGAAATGGGAATGAACAATATTAATATGGACTTAATTATTGGTCTTCCTGGTGAAGGGTTAGATATCTTCAAGCATACGTTAGATGAAACAGAAAAGTTAATGCCAGAATCATTAACAGTTCATACGTTATCATTTAAACGTGCTTCTGAAATGACGCAAAACAAACGTAAATATAAAGTAGCAGGTCGCGAAGAAATTACAGCGATGATGCACGAAGCAGAAGAGTGGACGCAAAAGCATAATTACGTACCATATTACCTATATCGTCAAAAGAATATTTTAGGTAACTTAGAGAACGTTGGTTATGCAATGCCGACGCAAGAAAGTATTTACAACATTGTCATTATGGAAGAAGTACAATCAATTATCGGACTTGGTTGCGGTGCATCAAGTAAATTTGTTCATCCGAAGACGGGGGCAATTACGCACTTCGCGAATCCGAAAGATCCAAAATCATATAACGATGGCTTCGTAAAATATACAGAAGATAAATTGAAAATTTTAGAAGAGCTATTCGCATAAGAAGAAAGAGGTTGTTCCGAGTCGGAACAACCTCTTTTTATCCTGCAGTAACGGGGGCCGATTATATCTTGTCAGTTTTTGTCGGTAAGTCGATATATTCGAAAAATCGCTGATATAATTTCATGTGCCAACGATTTGCACGTGTTGTAAAACTATGTCGATAATAATCAGAAAAATTAGTCAAAACATTGAAGGACAATGTCTACTTATGGACGAAATGATAGATTTATGAAAGAGAAAAGGGGGAAATTGTTGGCATGTACATGACGATAGGGAGAATTTTTGATTTATCTGTTGGTAAGTATACGAATAAAGAGGCGTTAGTGGAACCTGAAAAAAATATTCGCTGGACATATAAACAGTGGGATGAACAAATAAATAAAACGGCACACGCTTTATTAGAAGACGGAGTAAGAAAGGGAGATACAGTATCTGTTTACTTATATAACTGCCATGAATTTGTAAACGTTTACTTAGCTTGTGCGAAAATTGGTGCGATTTTTAACCCGATTAACTTCCGCTTAAAGGCGAAAGAAGTATCTTATATTCTTCAGGACGCATCCTCGAAAGTCGTTGTCTTTGAAAAAGCAGTTGAGTCAACTGTTGCTATCATTGAACGAGATTTTCCAAATACATCTTTTTGGTCTATAGAAAACGATAAACCTTCCTATGCAAGTTCCTACCATGAAAAAGTGAATGCAGCATCTTCTGAGAAAGTAAATATCGAAATTGATGAAATGGATTATTGTTCAATGCTTTATACGAGCGGTACGACAGGTCATCCGAAAGGCGTATTACATCGTCATCGTGAAATGGCTGAGCATAGTATGATTTGTACGTATTTCCTAAAATATAATAGAAATAGCGTTGGGCTTGTTGTTGCACCTTTATATCACTGTGGTGAATTAAATGCCGGAATCATACCACGCATTCAAGTTGGCGGAAAGAATGTCATTTTGCATCATTTTGATACAGGAACAGTATTACATACGATTCAAGAAGAAAAGATTACGACGTTCTTTGCAGCACCGACGATGTGGAATATGTTGTTGCAAAAAGATTTAACTCAGTATGATTTAACTTCAATGAAAATCGGTATATATGGCGGAGCGGCAATGGCACCGGCGTTAGTGAAGGAATGTAAAGAACGTCTTTATATTGACCTTGTTCAAATATACGGAATGACAGAAATGGGACCAGTTGTGGCGTTTCTCGTAGAGGAGGATCAAATTACGAAAGCTGGTTCAGCAGGCACGCCATGCTTTAGTCATGAAGTTCGTATTGTGAAACCGAACGAGGATGCACCGGCAGAACCAGATGATGTATTACCTCCTTATGAAGTAGGAGAAATTATTTTACGCGGCCCAACTATGATGGCTGGCTATCATAATCGCGAAGAGGCAAATGAAAAATCGATGTATAAAGGATGGTATCATTCTGGTGATTTAGGATACTTTGATAAGGATGGTTATTTATTCGTTGCAGATCGTGTTGATGATATGGTAATTAGCGGTGGCGTAAATATTTACCCTCGTGAAATTGAAGATTTCCTTCATAGTCATCCCGGTATATTAGATGTGGCGGTACTTGGTGAGCCAGATGAATTATGGGGAGAGCGCGTTGTGGCAGTTATTGTGAAGAAAGATGAAACAATAACAGAAGCTGATTTAGAAACGTATTGCAAAGAAAGTGACGAATTAGCAGATTATAAGCGTCCGCGTCATTATTTATTTGTAGATGAACTTCCGCGTAATGCGAGCGGGAAGTTGCAGAAGTTTGTGCTGAGGGAGTCACTGAAAGGTGCGAAAAAATAGAAAATGAAGGATGCCCCATATCTATGGGGTATCCTTCATTTTTCTGTATTAAACAGAAGAAACAATATCTTTTTTAATTCTCATTTCTTCTTGGTGAAGGTTAATTAGCGCATTTGAAATAAGGTGGAAAAACAAAATGGATGTAATGTCCAAAAAGAAAAGACACCTTAAGGTGCCTCTCTCCGACTTGAACCATTTCATTTCATACGAATCGGAATCTATCCGTATTACCATTACCCCTTTGTTATGAGTGTAAACACACACTATAAAGCAGAATCGTCTATATACACTAGATTGTTAGTTCACAAAAGACAAGAGATTTGAGATCAATATCGAAGTGACGCCACATCCCCTATAATAATTGATATGTTACGCCTTTTAAAAGAATCTGCTTTATAGAACGTGCCCACAAGTTATATTTTACTACATGTAATATTCATTTAGTGTATTTTTTAATGAATATGTATAATTACATAAACTGTATGAAAAAAAGAGAGTATACTCTAACATTTTGTAATAAAGATAAAGCCCGCTTACGGAATAGTGGGCTTTTCTTACTTTTTATAGATATTTATTCCAATTATATTATCAGATGAATCTAAACGAATATAAACGTCAGCTGATAAAAGGTGTGCATTATATATTCGTTGTTTATATGTTGATATCTCGAAGCGTTTTCCATTTAATTCACATTCTAGAATAATCATATCGCCATGTTCTTTCCAATTTATTAATTTAGCAGTTGTATTCATATAAACCTCCTCTGAATCATTTTATGAAAATTAATAGAGATAGTGTGAGAAAGGAGTTTATATAACAAAAAAAGACACCTTAAGTGTCTTTTTCGATTACTATAAAAGTCGTTGAATGAAATAGGTTTCTATTTTTATTTACGTGAAAACCCTTCTTCATCAAGGTATTCCGCAGCTTCTGGATAAGAGTTGAATGTACCGTCTAAGTTTACACCAGCGTACACGTTCCACATGTCATCCTCTGAAATAAGAGTAAGAATATGACCATCTTCGTTCTGCCATTCTTCTTCTTTCGCAGGTTCTACAGGTGCTACTACTTCTTCTTGTGATAGAAGGTCAATTGATTTCTCAATTACTGAACGTAATTCTTCTGCTGAAAACTCACGGATGTTAACCATACCTTTATCATCCGTTTTGTAACCGTTAATACCGCTTGCATACACAAATCCATTTCCATTTGGGTGTAAATGAAATACAACGTTCTTTTTATCTAAACGACTTTCTTCAAAGTGGAAGTTTACACGTTTTAATGATACGTTCTTTCTTTCTAGTTCTGGGAAAGATTCAATAATCGATAATTTTTCTTCAAAAGTTAGCATAGTGCCTCCAAGTATATAGTAAAAGATTTAATTTGTTCATTATAGCATAGTTGCAATTGTTTCCAAAGATAAGGGGGAAACTTTTCATTGAATACGTTTACGTCACGAGAATGTAAAAAGTGAACTAACGAATGTATCTTTTTAGGTGTACAATGGAACATGGACTTTATACAAAGGTGGTTTTTTTATGTTTCAAAAAATAGCAAAGGAATGTTTAGCAGGATTTACTGTTGCGATTGTTGCGTTACCACTTGCGATTGCATTTGGTATTGCTGCGACAGGAACGTCTGAGGGAGCGCTTGTTGGATTGTATGGTGCGATTTTTGCAGGTTTATTCGCAGCGTTATTTGGCGGGACACCTGGACAAGTAACGGGGCCAACTGGACCAATTACCGTTATCGCAACAGGAGTTATTGCGACGCACGGGTTAGAGGCAAGTTTTATTGCCTTTATGATGGCAGGGTTATTTCAAATTTTATTCGGTGTATGTAAGCTCGGTTCTTACGTTCGATATATTCCGTATCCTGTCGTTTCAGGATTTATGAATGGTATTGCATTAATCATTATTTTAGGCGAAATAAAGCACGTACAAAATAGTTTTCTACTTGTTGTGTTAACGATTATTGTAATGATTGTTTCTGGTAAATGGATTAAGGCGATTCCGTCTAGTTTAGTAGCACTAGTCGGTGTGACAGCTTTGCTACCTTTATTTTCTTCCCTACTCGAAGGACTTACAGTAAATTTACCGATTATCGGAAATCTTTCATTAAACAAAGTAATTGAAAAGATTGGAACCATTCCAGAAGCGATGCCTACGCTTCATATTCCATCTTTAAGTGGAACAGGAATAGCAGCACTTATTTTACCAGCGCTTAGTATTGCTTTATTAGGATCGATTGACTCGTTGTTAACATCGGTCGTAATGGATAATGTGACAGGTACACGTCATAAAAGTAATAAAGAGCTCGTTGGACAAGGTATCGGTAATATGATGAGCGGATTGTTTGGCGGATTAGCAGGTGCAGGTGCGACTGTAAGGTCTATCGTGAATATAAGAAGTGGCGGTAAAACGGCACTTTCGGCATGTATGCATAGTGTTATCTTATTCATTTTTATTATGGGTCTTGGTTCGGTCGTACAATATATTCCACTTGCTGTACTATCAGGTATTTTAATTTTAACTGGTATTGGAATGTTCGACTGGGAAAGCATGAAAAAGATGCATGTCGCTCCTAAAGGTGATGTCGTTGTTATGCTCGTAACGATGATTGTGACGGTGAAGTTCGATTTAATGATTGCTGTTGCATTCGGTATTATTCTTTCGTTCATCATATATATGGTGAAATGTAAAGAACGTAAAACTTCTATCGTAAAAGAAAGAGAAGAAACATACACAATTCAAGGGCCGCTCTCTTTCCTATCAGTAGATCGTATTTTCTCTACTTTACAAGATGTGAAGTCACCGGTTGTTTTACGTATGAAAGATGTGCGTTATATGGATGTATCAGGAGCTATGGCATTATTAAATTTTGTTGAGCAATCAAATAAAGTAGGAGCAAGTGTAAAGCTTGAGCAAGTACATCCGAGTATTGAAAAAACAATCATAGTAATGGCAAGCGATGAACAGAAAGAACAATTGAAAATCTTAAGTGCTTAGATGGTAATTAGAATATCTCACAATTTTACATACATTATAATGTAGAGTTGTGGGATATTCTTATAATGTTTTTAGTAATATGTACCGCAGTGATAGAGAAGAGCTCTTTTTGAGTAACGAAAACAGTTATAATGTGTACATATAATGGAAGGAATTAGAAATTAGAGTGTGAAGAGATAGGCGTAAATTGGTTCTCTTTTCTATTTTGTAAAAAAAACCAAGTATTCAACCTATAATAAATTTGTTATGATAACCAATGGGATAAAGTGAATCCCTATCGTTTAAAACAATATGTTTGAGAGTATATGTATAAAAGAAAAGAGAAAAAATATGAATAAAACATTTGTAAAAGGAGCAGCGATTTTAACAATTACAACTTTTTTGTCAAAATTGCTTGGTAGTTTTTTTCAAATTCCATTACAAAATATTGCAGGAGATGAAGTACTCGGTATTTTCCGTCTTGTTTTTCCTGTATATATGATTGCTCTTACATTATCGGTAGCCGGAGTTCCACTTGCAATTTCGAAACTAATTGCAGAGTTGAACGAAAAAAATAAGCAAAAGGAAATTGCGAAATTATTTAAATCAGCGTCAATTATTGGGATAGCATTTGGCGTTTTCGGCTGTTTAGTCATTGTATTATTTTCTATTGAAATTGCAAATATGCTTGGTGGACAAGAAACTAGAATGCCGTTGCTTATTACTTCATTAGCATTACTCATTGCGCCATACATGGCAGTTTATAGAGGGTATTTTCAAGGTTTCGGTGATATGAAACCAACAGGGGTATCACAGGTCATTGAGCAATTTGTACGTGTGTTTTTTATGTTAATAATTGCTTACATACTAGTATCATGGGATAAGAGTAATACTGTTATTACTAGTGGTGCGATGGTTGGCTCTTTTCTTGGAGTCATTAGTTCGCTTATATATTTGCGTATAAAATATAATAGAAGTCCATACTACAATAAAAGCAATTCCTATTCACTCCGAGATTTAAGAGAAAACGGCAAAAAGATATTGAGGGTATCGATCCCAATCGCTATCGGAGCTTTATCAATGCCACTTTTAAATTTAGTAGACTCGCTTACAATACCGCATGTATTACAAGGATCATCAACAGAAATTCAAGAACAATTTGGAATATACAGTCGCGGTTTTGCATTCACGCAAATAATTGTTATTTTTGCAAGTGCAATTGTATTTCCGTTAATACCACTCTTAACTTCCGCATTGGCCAAAAGAGATATAAATTTGGCGAAAATAACAATTCAAAATACAAATCGACTAGCGCATGTTTTGACAGCACCGTTAACAATATGGTTGATGGCATTAACAGTACCGTTAAATGTCGGATTGTTCACAGACGTAAAAGGCAGCAGTATGTTAACAGTTATGATTGGCAGTTCGTATTTTACTGCGGTTATGGTATTATCAATAGGTGTTTTACAGGGCATTAATCGTTCTGCACAAGCTGCATGGATTGTTATTGGTGCGAGTTGTGTGAAAGTCGTGTTAAACATAATGTTCGTGCAGAAGTTTGGCATAGATGGAGCGGCGTATAGTACATTCATTACTTACGTATTGATTTGTATTGTAAATCATTTGTATATTCGAAGCTATATTGCCTATTCTATTCATTTAAAAAGCTTTTTTGGTGTGCTAGCAATAGCATCTATTTTAGGACTAGGATTGTATGAACTATTTAATGTGATAGATGTTACATCTTCAAGAATTATGACGTTATTATTCAGTGGTATAGCATTAAGTATTACAACCATTTTGTATGGTGTATGTGCTTTGAAATTAAAATGGATATCAATAAAAAAAATACCATTTTTGAAAAGATAAATATAAAATTTAATTTTTTATTAAAATTCATATGAGCTGATAAAGAGGAAACTATGTAGGGTATTAAGTGTTTAGGTAAGGAATGGGTACCAGTTTATGTTAGATGAAATAAACGGTTACCTAGTTTTGGAGGAGATTTAGGGTGCGTTTAGTCTTATCAGGATATTATGGTTTTTATAATGTTGGAGACGAGGCGATTCTACAATCAATTATTGAATCGTTAAGTAAAGAGAACCCGGATATAGAACTAGTAGTACTATCAAATGATTCTAAATATACAAAGGAAATGTATGGTGTAGAATCGGTAGATCGCTGGGATATAAAAGCTGTTTATCATGCGATCAAAAACAGTGATGGAGTTATTAGTGGTGGCGGGAGCCTTCTTCAAGATCAGACAAGTACGAAGAGTATTCTATATTATACGGGTATTATGGGACTCGCTCGATTATTAAAAAAGCCGTATTATATTTATTCACAAGGAATAGGTCCAATTACAAAAGGATATAATCGTCTATTAGTAAAATGGAACTTGTCAAAAGCTTCCTATGTATCAGTTCGAGATGAGGATTCGTTTTTATATTTAAAAGGACTTGGCATAAAAAACGATATTGAAATTGTTCCAGACCCTGTTTTAACATGGAAACGGACAAAACAATCGGATTGGTTGCAAAAGCATTCGATACATGGAAAAGTAATCGCGGTTAGTGTGCGTTATTGGAATGCAAAAGAAGATTATATAAAAAAATTAGCTGCGGCATTAAAAAAATTAAAGCAAGAAGGATACCAAATTCTATTTGTTCCAATGCATGAGCCATTTGATCAAAAAGCTTCGCGTGAAGTAGTAGACTTAATGGGAGAAGAGACGTATATACTTCCATATAAAATGGATATCGACGAGAAAATATTCATTTTATCACAATGTTCATTACTAATTGGTATGCGTCTTCATGCACTAGTTTTTTCTGCTGTAGCCAAAACTCCAATGGTCGGGATTTCATACGATCCGAAAATTGATTCGTTTTTAAGTCAAGTGAATCAGCCAGTTATAGGAAGTGTGGATGGCGAATGGAGTGCTGAATATTTATATGAAATTGCGAAAAAGCAATTAATGCAACAAGGAACTGTGCAGCAAGAGTTACAATTGACAATAGATGAGCTTCGGTTGCAAGGCAAACAGGCAACAAAGAAACTCATTGATCATATGGAAAAAGGCACTTTATTAAAAAAGTAAAGTGTCTTTTAATTTGTTTTGAATTTAATGAAAATTCTAATTAAAAAACGTTTTATTTTAATTCCTATTTATTATGCTAAAATGATTGTGATTATTATATAATCAAATTTGTGATAATAAATTCGTAGATTACGAGGAGGATAACCTTGAAGACTTTTTCAAAAGGTATAACAGCAGTGGCATTAACGGGATCATTACTTTTAACTCCTATTTCAAGTTATGCGGCAAATGATGATATTACAGGACATATGTTTGAGACGCATATGCGCTCACTTATTACTAAAGGAGTTTTAATGGGGTATGGAGACAATGTATATGCGCCTGATAAATTAGTAACAAGAGCAGAGTTTGCTACATTCATAGCAAGGGCTTTAAATTTACCGAAAGCTGATTCGAATTTCGAGGATGTGCCGAAGACTTACGGTTTATATGATGGTGTAAGTAGAGCATATGGAGCGAAAATTATTAATGGTCGTACGAACGAGACATTCTCACCAAATGATGTGATTACACGTGAAGAAATGTCGATAATGGTAAAGCGAGCGTTAGACTATAAAAATATTAAAGTAGCTGTAAGTCCGCTTACCTTTACTGATAAAGATAGTATTAACTATAAAGAGCATGTGCAAGTTATGGTGGCTACTCAAATTATTAAAGGGTATCCAGAAGATAATACATTTAGACCACATTTATCAGCTACAAGAGGGATGGCTTCAGCTATGTTGGATCGCATGCTTCAGACGATTGAAAAAAACGGAAATAGCAATCCTGTAGAAACTAAGAAATATGTTGTGACAAATGTAAGAGAAAATGGAACAGAGCAAGAAGTAGAGCGCTATAATACGTATAAAGAAGCGGTTATGGCTGCTCAAAATAAAGGTATGAATGCGGTGAAATACGAGAACGAATTTTTATGGATTAAAGATGGTTTTGCAAGTGCGAAAAGAATAACTGGGCAAAACATCATTAATATTTATGATGAGAATTTGTCAACAGTATATACGTATATTCAGTATGGAACAGAATTGAAAGTGTTAGAAGTTGGCGAAGATCGTGTGAAAGTTCAACTTTCTGGTTTGACAGGTTATGTGAAGAAGAATGAAATCACTTTAATTCCTACAAATGAAATGAAACAGTCGTCTTATTATGTGAAATCAGATGGATATTTATACCATAAATATTATACATATAATACAAGTTCACCTGGATATACAGAATTTAGATATGGTGTGGCACCTTCTTTCATGAAGCAAGGACAGCAAATGTATAGTGTAGATGGAAAGACATTTGGAGACGAAACTTTCTATCAATATTTCAATTATTTATCATTACGTTCGAAAACAGATTATACAGCTGAACAACTAGATAGTTATGTGAAATCGATTAAGCCAGACTCTCCATTAATTGGTTTAGGAAAGAAATTTAAAGAAGTAGAAAGCAAGTATAATGTAAATGCATTATTCTTATATTCATTAGCAATTCATGAAAGTTATTATGGAACAAGCGCTCTTGCAAAAGACAAAAATAATTTATTTGGTTTAAAAGCAACAGACGATAGTCCATATGGTAACGGAGAAGCATTCAATTCAAAAGAAGATTGTATTGAACATGCAGCAAAATTATACATGAATGAAGGATATTTAAATCCAGGACATTGGCGTTATACAGCAACATATACAGGTGATAAAGCTGCTGGTTTAAATGCGAAATATGCATCTGATGCGAACTGGGGTAAAAAAGTAGCGGGGCATATGAACCGTTTTGATTCTTATTTAGGTAAAAAAGAATACAACAAGTACAAACTTGCACGTGTGATGAATAACGTGGAAGTGAAAAAGAATCCTAGTATATCAAATGAGCGACTGTATCGTTTAAATACAAATGTAGTTGTTACAGTTACTGGTGAAGAAATAATAAATGGAAAATCGTGGGTTAAAATTATTTCAGATAATCCTACTGTAACAGAAGCGTATATTGCAAAAGAAAGCTTAGAATATGTAAAACATTAATTAAATAAAAAAGAAGGTGCTACTAATATTTCGTAGCACCTTCTTTTTTATCCCGCATTAACGGGCAGTAATCCCCCACTGATTAAAGTTTCACTTTATTCAATTTCAAAATCAACAATGATATAAGCGAGTATAACAACGAAGAAAATACTAACGGCTGGCGCTGTTAATACGTGGCCAGACATAAAGCCGATGCCAAGTGATAGAATGAGTGTGCTCGCTAATAGCATATACTTTACGGTCATGATTTTCTTAAAGTTTGTGATCATGCGGATGAATAATTTAATACCAAAGTATAGAAGTGGTATTAAGTAAATAAGGAAACCGACAATTCCAAATGCGAAAAATAGGTCATGGAAGTCCATTTCAATTAATTTAATTTTATCTGTGTAGTTACCAGCGTAACCCATTCCGAATAGTTTTTGTGAAAGCGGTGCGTCTTTATAGTACTGTTTGTATGTTTTTAAGAATTTGTCGCGATCGCTGTAAATTAAACTTTTTACTTCAGAATCTGTAAGTTCACCTTTTGCATGTTTTTTTGCATCTTCTGGATCTTCTTTAATTACTTTTCCTTCTTTTCGATCTTTCTCTTCTTGTACTGATTTTTTGTATTCGTATATTTGCATGTGAATGCCCATATTTTTTGCGATAGGAGTATGCGGTGTAAGAGCAATTAAACCTCCTAGTATAACTGCGGCAACAACGGTATTTACAATATGTGTGAATCCTTTTCCTTCTTTTTTACGATTTATCATATATTCAATGAATGAGAAGAAAAGTACTACGCCTAATGTAATAACAATTGCGCCATATCCGACTTTCGTTCCGACCATAATACTTGCATACATCGCAAGTATTGTTGGAATCCAGTAATATATTTTCGAGAAAGAAGTTGTTTTATGAATCGAATATAAGACAATGATTGGGAACATAATGGCGAAAAGAGAACTTAAATCATTTCCAGCGAAGAACCAACCTCTTGAACCAATTTTTGAGTGAGGATAGCTTGGGAAATCCGTTCCAGTTTGCATTGCGACAATCATAGTGATACTTAAAATTAAAGTTGCATATAAGAAATATGTAATGATTTTATGAAATACATACTCTTTATTTTTTAGCTCTTTAAAGGCGATAATATATCCAAACAGTAGCACAATTGGATATACGCTCTTTAAGATAAATTTAACTTCTTCTCCAAATGAAACTGGAGATTTAACCATCATATTATTTACAAGACCGATTGCGAGTGCGATTCCGAGTAAACATAAATAGAGGATGTACTTTTTCGCATCTTGTTGTTTGTGATGAAGAAGTAGGTATCCTAATGCAAGAAGCATAAAGGCGAAACGGACTACAACTCCAACTGTTGCGCTCATGTGTAATATATAGATTGAAAAAGATGTTAATAAATCTAAAATTGGTTGAAACACAATGAATAGCAATAGGAAATGTGGGAAGTAGTTATCCGTTTGTTTCAACTTATTAACCATATGTTCCTCCAGTTCTTCATTCCTTTATTACAACACCCAAAAGATGGGTATAAAGCCTTTTTTACATAGTAAGGCGAATGAATTTCAATATTTGTTTTTTTATCCCGCATTAACGGGCAGTAAGACCCCGCCTCAAAATACAATACAGTGGAAGCAAAGAAGTTAGGTGGGGATCAACTGCCCGTAAAAGCCCGATTGGTGAGGACTAATAATCAGTGGGGGATGAACACCCCCCACTGATTAAAGTCTCACTTTATCAAACTTAAGAATACACCATTTCATTGTAATGGTAAATAGATGAAAAGCATGGATAAACCGACTTTAATTTCTATATTTTTCAACGGAATTGTATGTTTTATACGGTATATGTACAAATTGCGAGATTATTAGACAGAAAATTGAGAAAAAAGAAGGATTTTTCAATGGTTCTCTATAATTATATAAGTATAATCTTTATGGAGAAAAGAGGGGTATATATAATGGAAATAACAAGTAAAACAGAATCTGTCGTTGTGAAATATGAAGGCCACGTTGCAACGGTTATGGTCAATCGCCCAGAGGTGTTAAATGCGTTAGATGAGCCAACCTTAAAAGAGTTATTACAAAAGTTGAAAGAAGTAGCGGAAAGTTCTGCGCATATCGTTGTGTTATGCGGGAACGGCCGTGGTTTTTCTGCGGGTGGGGATATTAAATCGATGCTTTCAAGTAATGATGAAAGTAAGTTTGATGGCATTATGAATACCATTTCTGAAGTTGTCGTGACATTATATACGATGCCAAAGCTTGTTATTAGTGCAATTCATGGACCAACTGCAGGTCTTGGATTAAGTATTGCGTTAACAGCTGATTATGTAATGGCGGATATATCATCTGTTATTGCGATGAACTTTATTGGAATCGCTTTAATTCCAGATGGAGGCGGTCATTTCTTCCTTCAAAAGCGCGTTGGTGAAAATATGACGAAGCAAATTATTTGGGAAGGTAAGAAATTATCAGCGAGCGAAGCGCTTGATATCGGCTTAATTGATGAAGTAATCGGCGAAGATTTCCAAACGGCTGTGAAGCAAAAAATTAATGAATGGTCACAAAAACCGATTAAAGCGATGATTCAAACGAAGCAAATTTTATGTGAAGTAAATCGCTCTAATTTAGAGCAAACATTGCAATTAGAGAAGCGTGGTCAATATGCAATGAGACAAACAGCGGATCATAAAGAAGGAATTGCTGCGTTTTTAGAGAAACGTTTACCAGCATTTAAAGGGGAATAAAGTGAAGTGAGGATTTTGTCCATTCCTCACTGATTATTAGCTCGTTAATTCGGGATAAAGGGGAGAAAGTGCTAACACATTTTAGTATAATTGTGTTAGCACTTTTTTTAAGGAGTAATACATGAAGAAAATGATCGGTGTTATCACTATTATTTTGCTTACATATTCTGCTTTGCATAGTACACCATCTTTGGCAGTTCGGACTGCGTTATTTTTTGAGGGACATCCAAGTGTTGCATTTTCTGACGGGGTGACGAAAGAAAAAGATGTGAAAAAAGAAGCGATTCCAGATGAGTATCAAACTCTATATGGTAAGGACGAAGACTTAGAGCACTATTTTTTTCCGCATGTAAGAGCACATGGATCAGGAATTGATATGTTAAGTGCATGCGTGAAGAAAAAATGGTTTTTTTATAAAGCAGAGCTCGGATGTTATTAAATATAGGAGGATGAATGATGTCAGCATATAACAAGTTAGTAAGAGATCGTGTTCCAGAGAAGATTTTAATGTCTGGAAAAACATATACAGCACAAAAATTAACAGGTCAAGCCTACATACAAGCTTTAGCGAAAATTGGAACGGAAGAAATTCGTGAATTTGCTTCTATGAAAGAACGCGAACATGCGCTAGATTCTCTTGCGGATGCGCTAGAAGTTATCATTTCATTAGCACGTGCAGAAGGTGCATCGATTGAAGATGTGGAACGCCTTCGTAAGAAAAAAGAAGTAGAGCGCGGTGGATTTGAAAGAGGTATTTATTTATTAGACGTTTCAGAAGAATAGTTTTATAGGAAAAGCATAGCGTTAATGAGTAACGCTATGCTTTTTTGTTGCAATGAAGCTAATAATGAAGAAGATAGCTGTTAATATCCAGCCGATTGTAATAGAAGTAGTAGTATGAATGGCATAAGAGATTTGTAAACAAAATAATGATGCTAAAAACCAAATGAGTGCAATGTGTATATATTTTTTTGATATATTCATATTTCAGGACTCCTTTTGTATACTAAAAAGAATTTTACTACAATTTAGAAAATTAAGCTATATAAGTAGAGGTTTTCTGGCGAATTTTGTATACTGAATAGTAGAGAAAGTGAGGAGGAAACGACAATGGCACATCATACGAAAGAAACGATGGAACTGATTAAGGAGCTTGTCTCTATTCCGAGTCCATCTGGAAATACAGCAAAAATTATTAATTTCATTGAAAACTATGTAAGTGAGTGGAACGTAGAAACGAAACGTAATAATAAGGGTGCTCTTATTTTAACGGTAAAAGGGAAGAATGATGCGCAGCACCGCTTATTAACGGCACACGTTGATACGTTAGGTGCGATGGTGAAAGAAATTAAGCCTGATGGTCGCCTGAGTCTTTCTATGATTGGTGGATTTCGCTGGAACTCTGTAGAAGGAGAATATTGCGAAATTGAAACATCAAGTGGCAAGACGTATACAGGAACGATTTTAATGCATCAAACATCTGTACATGTATATAAAGATGCAGGTGAAGCAAAACGCGATGAGAAAAATATTGAAGTTCGTATTGATGAGCGCGTATTTTCAGCTGATGAAGTACGCGAATTAGGAATTGAAGTAGGAGACTTCGTGTCATTTGATCCGCGCGTTCAAATTACAGAGAGTGGATACATAAAATCACGTCATTTAGATGACAAAGTAAGTGTTGCGATTTTATTAAAATTAATTAAAAGATTACAAGATGAAAACGTAACATTACCATATACGACGCATTTCTTAATTTCTAATAATGAAGAGATTGGATACGGTGGTAATTCTAATATTCCAGAAGAAACTGTTGAATACTTAGCAGTTGATATGGGAGCGTTAGGTGATGGACAAACATCTGATGAATATACAGTATCTATTTGTGCAAAAGACTCTAGCGGCCCGTATCATTACGCACTGCGTAAACATTTAGTAGAGCTTGCGAAAACGAATCATATTGAATATAAAGTAGATATCTATCCATACTACGGATCTGATGCATCAGCTGCGATTCGCGCGGGATTTGATGTGAAACATGCTTTAATTGGAGCGGGTATTGATTCTTCTCACGCATTTGAACGTACACATGAAAGTTCTATTGCGCATACAGAAGCATTAGTGTATGCATATGTAATGTCTAATTTAATTGAAGAATAATTTCATAGATAATAGAGAGCTGATTAAAAATAATATTTTTAATCAGCTTTTTATTTGGCAAAGCGATTAGGAGACATGTCCTAATCGTTTTTTTATCCTGCTATTTGTGGGTTGATTAAAGTTTTATTTTATATACATTCATTATAAGTTATATATATACGATTTTTGTTATACGGCCGGAAACGTATTTACTATAGATATATAATGTTATACACTATGAAAGGAATTAATTAATAGTTAATATTTTTTAGTTAGCTTGAATAAAAAAATTGTATGAATATGAAGTTTTGAGAGGAGATTTATTTTTCATGAAGTACAAAGCAATAGCCGCAGGTTTATTAGCAGCAAATTTACTAGCACATCCAATTAGTAGTTTAGCAGAAACGAAGAAATTTCCTGATGTTTCAGATAGTGCGTGGTCGAAAGACGCAATTTATTATTTAGTAGAGAGAAATGTAATTAACGGTATGCCAGATGGTAACTTTATGCCATACGGAAATTTAACACGTGCCCAGGCAGCAAAGATTATCGCAACAGCAATTGGTGCTAAAGTAGATCCGAATGCAAAGCCGTCTTATAATGATGCAAAAAATAATTGGGCAGCTTCATTTATTGCAGCCATGGAAAAAGAGAATATTATTAAAGGGCGAGAACCAGGAGTATTTGATCCTGAAGGAAAAGTAACTCGTGCTGAAATGGCAGCTATGCTTGTAAGAGCATATAATCTGAAAAGCAAAGTAACAGGACCAGTTCCTACAAAATTCGCTGATTTAGAGAATCATTGGGGTAAAGAAGAAGTTAATATTTTAGTAGAATTAAAACTTTCTTTAGGTACAGAGAATGGCTGGAAACCGAATGATTCTATTACGCGTGAACAAGCAGCTCAGCTTACTGCGCAAACAGATAAATTTAGCAAGAATAGTGATCGTCCAGTAGAAACAAAGAAAATGTACATAGATAGAAAATTCATTACATATCACGCACCATCATTAAGTTCTGGGATTAGTGCAAATCAGCATAACCCACAAACGGTTGAAATTAAAGAAGAACGAGATGGATGGATCAAAATTGCAACAAGTAACGGTGATAAATGGACACCTTTAGTAGAGAAAACAGAAGTTATTAATGAAGGATTCACTACTTATGCAGAAGCTTCTTCTTCGTCAAAAGTAATGGGAACACATAACGCACAGCAAGTAACTGTTATTGAAGAGAACGGCAGCTGGATTCGTATCCGCATGGGCGCTGGTTTCCAATGGGTTAATAAAAATCAATTAAATCCAGTGAAGCAAGGTAACTTCTTAGAAGGAAAAGCGATTATTATTGATCCAGGTCATGGTGGAGCGGATTCAGGTAATCCAGGTTATTATGAGAAAGAAAGTGAAACTGTATTAGATGTATCATTGAGATTACAGAAAATATTTGAGAAAAAGACACCATTTACTGTGTTATTCACTCGTACAGATGATACACGTCCAGGAACAAGTGCTTCTGATTCTTTAAAGAAACGTGTAGAATTTGCTCAAAAAAATAATGGGGATATTTTTGTAAGTATTCATGGTAATGGCACGGAAGAGAAAAATGGACAAGGTACAGAAACATTCTACTATGAATCAGCGACAGCAAGAGGAACAAATCCTAACGTATCAGAAAGTCGTTTATTAGCAGAAAAAATTCAAGAGCGTCTTGTAGATGCACTGGGAACAAAAGATCGTGGTGTGAAAAAAGGCGATTTATACGTAATTAGAGAAAATACAATGCCAGCTGTATTAGCAGAATTAGCATTTGTAGATAATAAAAGTGATGCAGATAAAATAGCTACACCAGCGCAGAGACAAAGTGCAGCGGAAGCTATTTATCAAGGTATTTTAGATTACTATGAAGAAATGGGTAACAACGTGTCTTCTTTCCGTTAATAAATAATAAGAGATTGCCATTGGCAGTCTCTTTTATTTATTAACGTTTCTCTTTATTTCCGGCATATGATATCATTTAATTTTATATACAAAAGAAAAGTATTTGAATAATTGTAATCATAACAATTTTAAACGATAAAGGATGATAATAGATTGAGTAATCATAGTAAAACACCTGCCTGTATATATACGTATGCATTTCGTGAGGAGGAGCGTGCTTTATGTTACTTGGAAATGCGCTCGTTCTTTGGAATGGAGTCCCACGTTAATATTTTAAAAAGTGATGTCAAAATTGACCCGAGTAGAAGTGCGTTTATTAAAGAGCGAATTGAAGTTATGTATGAAGGAGACGACTTAGAAAGCATTTTAAAACAAGTGGAACAAATTGATTTAGCGGGGGCGTCGTTTAAAGTTATCTTCGTTAAAATCAATGACCTCGTTGGAGAAAATAAAATTGAATATGGAGAAAGACGTCTTATTGAACGAGACCTTGGCATGCATATTGAAGGAGAAGCGGATGTTCGTAATCCAGAGCGTGTATTCGGGATTGTTCCTCTTGGAGGACGCTGGTACTTCGGGCACTATGTAGAAAGCGAACCAGTTTGGTATCATCACATAAAAAAACCGCATAGTTATTCGACATCACTTAGCACACGTGTTGCGAGATCGGTTGCAAATATCGCTGTACCAAATCCAGAAGGAGTACGAGCAATTGACCCTTGCTGCGGTATTGGAACAGTAGTAGTAGAAGCACTTTCTATGGGGATTAACATCGTTGGTAGAGATATAAATCCACTTGTAGTTCTTGGAACGAGAAAAAACATCGCACATTTCGGATTTGAAGGAACAGTAACAAAAGGACCAATCGAGGAAATTACTGAGAACTATGACGTTGCCATTATTGATATGCCATACGACTTATTTACGCATGCCACACCAGAAGATCAGCTCTCCATTCTTTCAAGTGCGCGCCGCATCGCTAAAAAGGTAGTCGTTGTAACGATGGAGACAATGGACGACATGATCCATGAAGCAGGATTTGAAATTACAGATCGCTGTATTACAAGAAAAGGATCATTTACTAGACAAATTCTTGTTTGTGAATAAGAAAGGAAGGCCACCCGTTTGGGTGACCTTTTTAGTGTAGTTTGATGTGTGATTGGTTGGTGGTGTAGATAGATGAATTAGCGGAATTTGTCGGTAAGTCGATATTCCATGGCAAATCGCCGATATATTGTGTTGAATCGCTGATATATTCCGAGAATCGTCGATATCGTTACATTAGAATGTTACTGTTCTTTTAATTTTTCTTGTTGTGCGATTAATAAATTGCGTAATATGTGTCCGCGGTAACTTTCTAGTTTTCTTCCTTCATGATAGCGCACACCTAATTTTTTTAGTTCAGCTACGTACCAGCCCTTTGTTCCGTAATACATGGGATCACTTCCTTTTTGCTTTTGAACAGTATATGTTGGGGGACGAAGTAACTTTACATTGAAAATAATAATGGTAAAAGGAATCCTACATGTGTGTACGAGAGGAATTGCAAAGTTATCGAGGTGTTTTATAACGTAACATCCAAGCCGTGTATAAAAAAGTAGACAGTTGTATATGAATTTGTTGAAAAAAGAATACACATTACTGAGGGGATTTGAAAAAAGTAATGCTATACGATTTGGCATGATACTTGCGTTGGAAATAGTATCAACGTATAGGGGAGAGATAGAAATGAAGGTTAGTAAAATATATACAACGATTGATGCACACGTAGCTGGGGAGCCGCTTCGAATTATTACGGGCGGCGTGCCAGAAATAAAAGGGGAAACGCAGCTGGAAAGACGCGCATACTGTATGGAACATTTGGATTACCTTCGTGAAATTCTGATGTATGAACCGAGAGGGCATCACGGAATGTACGGTTGTATCATTACACCGCCAGCAAGTGCTCACGCTGACTTTGGCGTATTATTTATGCACAATGAAGGATGGAGTACGATGTGTGGTCACGGCATTATCGCTGTCATTACAGTTGGAATTGAAACAGGCATGTTTGAAGTAAAGGGTGAAAAACAAAAGTTCATTATTGATAGCCCTGCTGGGGAAGTTGTTGCGTATGCAAAATATAACGGGAGTGAAGTAGAATCTGTATCATTTGAAAATGTTCCTTCCTTTGTATACAAAAAAGACGTTCCTATTAAAATAGATAACTATGAATTTCAAGTAGATATCGCGTTTGGAGGAGCATTTTACGCTGTTGTAGACTGTAAAGAATTTGGTTTGAAGGTTGATTTTAAAGACTTGCCCGCTATTCAAACGTGGGGCGGTAAAATTAAACATTATATAGAGAGCAAAATGGAAGTGAAACATCCACTTGAAGAAGGATTAAAAGGAATATACGGCGTTATCTTTTCAGATGAACCGAAAGACAAAGGTGCTACGCTACGAAATGTAACGATTTTTGCTGATGGGCAAGTAGACCGTTCTCCTTGCGGTACAGGAACTTCAGCGAGAATCGCAACTCTTTTTGAAAAAGATGCCTTACAAAAGGAAGAAATTTTCGTCCACGAATGCATTACTGACGGGAAATTCGAGGGAGAAGTATTGTCGGTAACAGCAGTAGGTACATATGAAGCTGTCGTTCCGAAAGTAACGGGGCATGCATCTATTACAGGATTTCATCAGTTCGTTGTAGATCCGAGAGATGATTTGAACCGAGGGTTTTTGATAGGATAGAAGAAGGGGGTGGAAAGATATGCTAGTTATAAGCGCGAACGAACAAAGAAACTTAGTAAATATGAATGAAGTTATTGAATACGCGGCGCTTGCTTTAAAAGAATTTTCCGCAGAAAGAACGATTACACCAATAAGAGGTTCGTTACCATTTGCGAACGAGCAAAATACGGCATTAATTATGCCTTCAGTAGCGGAAGGGCTTGAGGCGCTTGGGATAAAAATAGTAACGGTAGTCCCGCAAAACAAACAGGTAGGAAAGAAAACGATCAACGGGATTGTGATGCTATCAGACTTTCAAACGGGAGAACCGCTTGCACTTTTAGAAGGATCGTACTTAACGATGATCCGAACAGGCGCCTTATCAGGAGTAGCGACAAAATATTTAGCTCGTCATAACGCAAAAACTTTATGCATTATCGGCACGGGCGAACAAGCGAAAGGAATTGCCGAAGCAATATTTGCAGTTAGAGATATCGAAAAAGTCATTTTATACAATCGAACAGAAGAAAAAGCATATGCATTTGCGCAACATATACAAGAGAAATTTGGTAAACCTGCTTACGTTTACAGGGATCCAAATGAAGCAATACGTGAAGCAGACATCATCGTCACAACTACGAACGCAACCACACCAGTCTTCTCAGAAACACTACAAAAAGGCGTCCACGTAAACGCCGTCGGCTCATTCAGACCGAGCATGCAAGAACTACCCTCACACGCCATCACAAGCGCAAACAAAGTAGTAGTCGAATCAAAAGAAGCAGCACTAGACGAAACAGGAGACCTTCAAGTTCCGATAAAAGAAGGTCTATTCAAAGCAAACGCCATTCACGCTGAACTTGGTCAAATTATAAGCGGAGAAAAAGCTGGCCGCGAAAATGATGAAGAGATTACTATTTTCAAATCAGTTGGTTTAGCGGTAGTAGATATTATCGTTGCGAAGTATTTGTATGAGAAAGCGGTGAAGCAAGGAGTAGGGAATAAGATTGAGTTTTGAGACTGCCTTTTGGTGGTATTTTTTGTCAGGATGGGTGTGCTAGTATTTATAATTGAAGCCTTTTAATATTATGTTGAAATATATAAATTCTGCGCGGACATCAAATCATTCATTCAATTGGTATATGAAAAAGTTGCACCTCTAATTATTAGAGATGCAACTTTTTACCATTCACGCCATTCTTCTGTTATATCTTCCTCGGATTCTAAGCCAGCTATTCGTGCTGCTGTATCGATAAATTCATAGAGATCTTCTCTTTCCATTGTTTCGATAAAATGGTCATGTTCGATATTTAATTCATTTAATTTAATAACTACCTCTTTAACAACTTGCATTACTTCGACTTCGGTTGGATTCTCTCCTAATCGCTGTAAATTGTTAATGTAAGTGTCAAGAACTGTATTTGTTGCACTTATATTTTCTTCAGTAAAAAATTCCCCATCTTCATCATACTCAACCCATGAGGTTGTTGGTTTATTTTTTTTCAATTCATCAAATGTCATGATAACCTCCTAAATGTGTTTTTGTCTTTAATCCCATTCTATATTTTCGGTCATATATAACAATCATTTTAGAGGTGTTTTCTGTAAGTTTCTAGTTTTTTTATTCATTTTAAGAGGCCATCTATTCGAGGTTTTTTTATTTTATCATCCTTATAAATATAGTTTATCGCAAGAATACATTAATAGATTTCAAACTTTCTAGTTTTACAAAAAAGTTTGACTTTACATACAGGTAGTGGTAATTTAAAACTTATAAGAAAACTCGGGATTAATTCCGAGTTTTCTTATGGGTATAACTAGTTTGAGGGGGCCGAAAGATGAAACGGAAATTATTTGCATTACCATTTGTTCTAATACTACTTATTGCATTAGCTGCTTGTTCAGGGGAAAAAGATTCGAAGCAAGCGGGCACTAGTAAATCAGGGACTCCGAAAGATGGAGGAACGTTAACGATTGGTGTTAGCGATAATCCAGATACGATGAATCCGCTTTATGCGAATGATCGTGTGTCATTAACTGTGCAGCAGGCTTTATATGCGCCGCTATATCATATGGAAGACGGTAAGAAAAAGTTTGTTCTTGCTGAGAGCTTTACGCCTTCAGAAGATCAATTAACGTGGACACTGAAGTTAAAAGATAATTTGAAATGGCATGATGGTAAGAAAATTACATCAGACGATATAGCATTTACATTCCAATCTATTTTGGATGAGAAGCAAAATAGCTCAAGTCGTGAAAACTTTATTTTTAAAGGAAAGCCGCTTGAGGTGAAAAAGGTAGATGAGTTAACAACTCAATTCGTTTTACCACAAGTAAGCGCATCTTTCGAAGGTGTGATGAATGATTTCTTCCCAATTCCGAAACATGTATTTGAAGGGGAAGCAGATTTAGCGAAGAGTAAGAAAAACTTACAGCCTGTAGGATCAGGTCCGTTTAAGTTTAAAGAGTATAAATCAGATGAGTACGTTGCATTAGATCGATTTGATGATTATGTAGGTGGGAAAGCTAAATTAGACTCTATCGTATACCGAGTTGTAAAAGACCGTAATACAGCAAATGTTTCACTGCAAAATGGTCAAATCAACATGAAGATGATTGAGCCGCAAGACTTTAAGAAACTAGATAGCACTGGGAACTTCTCAATGGTGACATTCCCTGAAGGTAGATTATTCTACTTATCTTATAACATGAATACGGAGCTTATGAAGAAAAAAGAAGTGCGCCAAGCAATTGCGCATGCGTTAGATAAGAAAGAAATGATTAACTCAGCATTCGTTTCAGGTGAATTTGCAGAACCAGCAAATTCAATCTTAACGCCAGACGCTATGTATTATGCGAAAGATATTAAAGACTATAAGTATGATAAAAAAGAAGCGAAAGATTTATTAGCAAAAGCTGGCGTGAAAGATAAAGAAAAAGTACGTGTGATGTATGTAACGAATAATAAAATTATGGAAAGCTTAGCGTTATATACACAACAAAAATTAAAAGAAGTTGGCTTAGAAGTTGAACTAAATGCATTAGATGCTAGTGCGGCAAGTGAAAAAGGCTTAGATAAAGAGAATAAAGAATATGACATTACATTTGGTGGTTACATAATGGGACCTGAGCCAGATTCATATAAGAGCTTATTCTTAAGCAATGCTGAATACAATTATGCACGATATAAAAACGCTGATTTCGATAAGTTATGGGAAGAAGCTGCAGTTGAGATAGATAAAACAAAACGCGCAGAGCTATACCATAAAATTCAAGAGACAGCTAGAGAAGACGTACCTTATCTACCAATCGCGTATCCGAAAGCAGTTATTGCAGTAGATAAAAAGTTTGATGGATTAAAAGAAGCAAAAGCAATTCCTGTCACCATGTTTGAAGATCTATCTAAGATTTATGAAGTGAAATAAGAAACAATAAAGAAGCTGGTGGAAATCAGCTTCTTTAGCTTGAGGGGGGAAGTTTGTGTACAAAGTAATTGCGAAGAGGCTTTTAAATGCAATTCCGCTTTTATTTGTTATTTCTATTATTTCTTTTCTATTAATAAAACTAGCACCGGGGGATCCGGTTCGAAACTTTGTAACGCCAAACATGAGTCCAATTGATGTGGAGCGTATTCGCAAAAGTTTAGGACTAGATCAACCAATTTACGTGCAGTATTTTTTATGGTTAAAAAACATTTTAACAGGAAACTTTGGTTACTCACTTCAAAATCATCGTCCTGTTTTGGAACTTATCACAGAAAGATTACCTGCAACAATTGGGTTAATGGGATCATCTTTACTCGTCTCATTCCTAATCGCAATACCGCTTGGACTATTTACAGGTGTGAAAAAGAATTCATTCTTTGACCGCATTGTAAACTTTATTTCATACGTTGGTATTTCTATGCCGGTTTTCTGGTTTGCACTACTATTAGTCTACTTATTCTCTTTAAAATTGAACCTACTTCCGAGTATGGGTATGCGCACCGTTGGTAAAGATTCTGTCTGGGATATTGTGCAACACGGCATTTTACCTTGTATGGTGCTAGCGTTCCAAAACGTATCTGTTTATATGAGATATATTCGTTCAAGTACGATTCAGCAATTAGAAGAAGAATATGTACAAATTCAATATGCGTACGGCGCTTCAAAGAAAACAGTGTTATTTAATCACGTACTTCGAAATGTACTAATACCGATCATTACAATTTTCGGATTATCGATTCCAAGTTTAGTAGGTGGAGCATTTATTACGGAAACAGTATTTTCATGGCCGGGTCTTGGTTCACTTGGGGTAAATGCTATTTTTAGATTTGATTATCCGATTATCATGGCAATTACATTACTATCATCATTCATGTTAATTCTCGGTAACTTAATTGCTGATATTTTATATGGCGTAGTAGATCCGCGCATTCGAATGAGGGGGTGATTTGGAATGAATAATAGGAGATTTCAAACGATCAAACATATCTTTACGAAAAATAAGTTTGTTGCAATGGGAGTTATTATACTTGCGGTTTTAACGGTCGCATCAATTTTCGCATTCGTATCGCCGTACGATCCTAGTAAAATGTCAATTCCAGATCGCTTACAAGAACCAAGTATGAGTCATCCTTTCGGAACGGATGATTACGGAAGGGATTACTTAACGAGAGCGTTATATGGCGGACGAGTTTCACTTGCGGTCGGTTTCCTTGCGATGGTTGTTTCTATTACAATCGGGACCGCAGTCGGAACAATTAGCGGATATTTTGGAGGAAAGTTAGACAACTTTTTAATGCGAGTTGTTGAAGTACTTATGTCAATTCCATCATTCTTTTTAATGCTACTATTAAATGCGTATTTAAAACCAGGAATTACGACGTTAGTTCTTATTATCGGATTACTAACATGGATGGACACCGCGCGCATTGTAAGGGCAGAAACGTTATCTGTAAAAGAGCGTGAGTACGTTTTATACGCAAAAGTATCAGGACAAAAATCACTTATGATTATTGTAAGACATATCATTCCTAACATTTTATCAACCATTATTATCGCCGCGACATTAACGATTGCGACATCGATTTTAATGGAATCATCACTTAGTTTCTTAGGTTTAGGTATTAGAGAACCAGATTCTTCTTGGGGCAGCATGCTAAACAATGCGCAAGGATATATTGGTGAAGCTTGGTATTTAACGCTCTTCCCAGGATTTCTTATCCTTTTAACGGTACTGAGTTTTAACGTAATTGGTGAAGCGTTGAAGAAAGCTTTCGCACCAAAAGGAGCCGGACATGAAAACTAAAGTGTTAAGTGAAAGGAGTGAGAAGCGTGTCTGAAAAACTACTAGAAGTGAAAAATTTAAAGACTTCTTTTTTCATAGAAAGTGGCGAAGTTGAAGCGGTTCGCGGCGTTACATTTCGCTTAAATAAAGGAGAAGTAGTCGGTATCGTTGGGGAATCTGGAAGCGGAAAGAGTGTAATGGCGAAGTCTGTTATGTCTCTCGTTACGTCACCAGGAAAAGTGAAAGAAGGGGAAATCCTTTTTCATAATGAAAACATACTTTCTAAATCTGAAAAAGAATTACGTTCTATTAGAGGAAATCAAATTTCACTTATCTCTCAAGACCCAATGTCAGCGCTAAATCCGGTCGTGAAAATTGGGAAACAAATGATGGAAGTAATTATACGTCATCAAAAAGTGAAAAAGAAAGAAGCAGAGCAGATCGCGATTAACTTGTTAAAACAAGTCGGCCTTTCGTCGCCAGAAGAAAGGGTAAAACAATATCCGCATGAACTAAGCGGCGGTATGAAGCAGCGGGTTATGATCGCAATGGCTATGTCGTGTAACCCGGACCTTCTCATTGCGGACGAACCGACGACTGCACTTGATGTAACGATACAAGCACAAATACTAGATTTAATGAAAAACTTAAAGAACGAAACGAATATGGCGTTACTTCTTATTACGCATGACTTAGGAATTGTCGCGCAAAACTGTGCGCGCGTCATCGTTATGTACGGCGGGCTTATTATGGAAGAAGGACCTGTACTTGATATTTTCCAATCGCCGAATCATCCATATACGAAAGGGCTATTAAACTCTTTGCCAAAAATAGCGAACGGCGTAAAAGAAAGACTCGCTCCTATTCAAGGTGTAACGCCAAACTTATTAAACCCGCCACAAGGTTGCCCATTCGCAGAGCGTTGCCCGCATGCGATGGACATTTGTGAAAAAGAACGTCCGCCATATTTTGAAATCGGAAACGAAAGACGTTCCATGTGCTGGTTAAACGATAAGACAGTAGGTGATTTCCATGCATGAAGAAAACTTAATTGAAGTTCGGAACTTAAAAAAGTATTTTCCTATTAAAAAAGGACTATTTGGCAGGAAAACAGAGCAATTAAAAGCAGTCGATGACCTTAGCTTCACCATTAAAAAAGGTGAAACATTCGGGTTAGTAGGAGAATCTGGCTGCGGAAAATCAACGACAGGAAGAAGTATCATTCGCTTACACGATGTCACTTCAGGTAACGTTTTATTTGAAGGAAAAGATATCGCAAGTTTAAAGGAAAGTGAACTAAAAGAATATCGAAAACGAATGCAAATCATTTTCCAAGATCCATACGCATCATTAAATCCGGCAATGAATGTATTCCAAATTATTAGCGAGCCAATGAATATTCACGGTTCCTACGAAAAAGAAGAACAAAAAGAAATCATTTTAGACCTTCTGAAAAAGGTAGGATTAAAAGAAGAACATTTATATCGCTACCCGCACGAATTTAGTGGAGGCCAGCGCCAGCGCATTAGCATCGCGCGCGCACTATCTGTAAAACCAGACTTTATCCTATGTGACGAACCAATCTCAGCACTCGATGTCTCAGTCCAAGCACAAGTCGTAAACATGCTGCAAGACATCCAAGAAGAAACAGGAGTCACATACTTATTCATCGCACATGACCTATCGATGGTAAGGCACATATCAGACCGAATCGGAGTCATGTACTTAGGAAACATAGTAGAAATTGCCGATAGTGAAGACCTATACACAAAACCGGCACATCCATACACACAAGCACTACTCTCATCTATGCCAGAACCAGATCCAACAAACACTGGTAAAGAACGGATCATCCTAGAGGGAGAAGTACCAAGCCCACTAAACTCACCATCCGGCTGCAAATTCAGAACGCGATGCAAATTCGCCACTGAAAAATGCGCGCAGGAAGTACCGAAGATGGTTGAGATTGCGAAGGGGCATCAGGTGGCTTGTCATTTGTTTTAGAGGGAGAGCACTAGGGGGACCTGGTGCTTTTTTTCTTTGTAGGTGAACGTGATGTGGGATTGGTTGTTAGTTTAGGAGATAACGCGCTCGAAATTTGTCGGTAAATCGATATGTTGTGTCGAAACGTTGATATATTCGGAGTTACGATCGATATAATCGAATAATCGTTGATATATTTTTTTTAAGAGTGGGATTGGTTGTAGATTAATGTAGAAATTTAATGTTTTCGAAAAAAAGAATTGACTTCTATATTAGTTGTAACTAAAATAGTTACATAAAGATGTAATCATTTTAGTTACAACTAATATCTGCTAAAAATATGATTTATATATTTAATTAAGGATGGTGGTCCATACGTTGCCACTCGGTGTAGAAAGTTACTAACACATTCAAATCAATGCATATTCTAAGCTTTAGTATTTTCTGTTACGGGGCAATAAGGTGCAACGTTATCTTTTGTAAAAAACCTTGGTGGATCTTTCTTTGGAAATATTAGTTTTGGGGAAATATAGTAAGGTATCTAAAAAAGAACAAGGTATAAAAAGATGTACTTATATAAACCAAAAATTTAGTTGAGCTGGATAATAAAAAAAAGGTAGGAGATTTAAATGGAGACGAAACAAGATAACCTTATTTACGTATGGGATGCATATTGTGGATGGTGCTATGGTTTTTCAGAAAGTATTAAAGGATTTTACAAAAACCACACTGAAGTGCCATTAACGGTTTTATGTGGAGGGTTATTTTTAGATAATTTACCAATGAAAAACTTCTCATATATAGAAGAAGGAAATAAAAGAATTAATCAACTTACAGGTGCTGAATTTGGTCCTTCATATCAAAAATTGGTGGAGGAAGGGACTTTTAAAATGAATTCGAAAGATGCTGCAATTGGTTTTTCAGCTTTACGCTCATTAGCGCCAGACCGTTTATTAGAATTCACTTCGGCTATGCAAAAAGCGTTTTATTATGAGGGCCAAAGTCTGAGTGATCCTGAAACGTATCGCAAAATTGCAATCGAGCATGGTTTGGACCCTGAACAAGTATTAGAACGTTTAAACGCTCAAGAAACAATAATAGATGTCCAAAATGATTTCAATAAAGTTCGACAGCTTGGTGTTAATAGCTATCCTTCCTTACTTTTACAAAAGGATAATCAAATTATTCCTATTGGTGGTGGCGTAATGACGCCGGATAAAATTGAAGCGCGTTTTAAAAATTTATATTAAGAAAATTTAGGATATAGTAGCAAACATGTTATCTTAGGCCACCTGACATTCATCTCCGGAATATTCGCCAGTACTATTACACTTTCAGATGAATGGGAGTGGGAGATTTTATCCCGCTTTAACGGGCAGTAAGACCCCCACCTCAAAATTCAGTGGAAGCAAAGAAGTTAGGTGGGGGATCAACTGTCCGTAAAAGTCCGATTGGTTCAACTAATAATCAGTGGGGGATGAACAAAACCCCCACTGATTAAAGTTTCACTTTATCGGAACAAGATAAAAATATGATAATTAGTTAATAACTTTAACAAAAGGAGAATAACATACTATGTTTAAAACAATCGATACAAATCAACAAGATGTGAAATTAACGGTGTTTAGTTCGGATGAAAAAAGCTTTATGGTCACAGCAACATTAGTTGAGAAAGCAGGACATGCATTTTTAATAAACTCAAAATTTACTCAATCTGATTCGAAAGAAATTGTAGAGTATTTGAAAAAAAAC
Organism: Bacillus sp. C-3-6; assembly: GCF_054509685.1. Classification (NCBI taxonomy): domain Bacteria; kingdom Bacillati; phylum Bacillota; class Bacilli; order Caryophanales; family Bacillaceae; genus Bacillus; species Bacillus sp. C-3-6. Next base: position 942,922 of record NZ_CM137247.1, read on the forward strand.
AACTTATCTCTAGATCAAATCTTTATTATTCATGGGGATCCAGACTACTACTTTGGATTAGAGAGCATTAAAGCCGTTTACCCAGAAGCTATAGCGTATGCAACAGAGTCTACTGTTGAACATATCGTTCATTCTGTCTTAGGGAAATTAAAAGTTTGGAAAGACGTCCTTGGAGAAAATGCACCAAGTAACGTGGTATTACCTCAAGTGTTTAAAGAAAACACAATTGATTTTCAGGGGCTAACATTTGAACTAGTAGGCTTAGATCATTACAGAACTAGCTTATTTAATAAAGAGCTGAAAGTATTAATTGGTGGTATTGATGTATTTAACGAAATACATGTATTCTTAGCGGATACTAGCTCAAAAGCCGCGATGGAGGCGTGGATTGAGAACTTGAAAGTGTTACAAGCATTACATGCTGACATAATTGTACCTAGCCATGGATCAATCGAAAAATCCCTAAATAATCAAGCACTTACTGCGACAATGGATTATCTAAGAACTGCGGTTCAAGCTTCTGAGGAAAGTGGAACTTCAAAAGATTTTGTGGCAAAACTTGAAGCAGCATATCCAGACTATGCAAATAAAGGTGTATTAGAATTAAGTGCAAAAGTTGTAACAAAAGAAATGCCTTGGGGTTAATGATATGAATAAATATCAAAAACTATTACATGAAACGTATGTGTTAACTGGCGAAGGGAAATTGGATGCGTTCAAAACGTATTTAAGTGAAAATGTATCTTGGACAGAAGCTGCTGGGTTTCCATATGCAGGTACTTATATAGGTCCAGATGAAGTAGTGAAAAACGTACATGAACGTCTTGGCACGGAATGGGATGACTATAGCGCTAAAGATGAAATTTATACTTTTAATAACGATACTGTTATTGTGTATGGAAAATATAGTGGAACATATAAAGCTACAGGGAAGTCATTTGTAGCAGATTTTTGTCATCTTTATAAGTTTGATGAGAACGATAAGGTTAAGAAGTTTATTCAAATTGTGGACAGTGCAACTGTTAATGAGGTATTAAGTTAGAGCTAATCGTTTCTAATATGTCTTGTATAGGGGGGCTAGGATAAATGAAATTCCTAACATTACCCCTAACATTACATTTTGGGGAAGGTTTCTCCTTCTTCAAACTTTTTATAGAAGAAAACTTATTTAAGTAGAAGAGGTAGGTATATATGAAATTAGAGAAAAGTTTAATCATAACAATTATTTCTGTATTTATTTTAGGAGTAGTTTCGACTTTGGTATATCAAGCTTTCACCGGTAATAACAAAGGGAACTCAATAAAGAGCGAGAATGTTGCTTCTGTATCAAAAGAAGTGAAAGAAAATGAAAAGAATAAAAAGATGGTAGTTGATTTCTATAATGAAGTTTTTAACAAACATAATATCGATATTATCCCTAAATATGTTAGTGAAGATTATCAGCAACATAATCCTTTTGTTGCTGATGGACGAAAAGCCTTCATGGATTTCTTTAAGGAGGATTTTGTTAAAAATCCTAATTCCTCTGCAGAGATTAAACGTGTAGTAGCTGAAGGGGATACAGTTGCTCTTCATGTACACTCTCGTACTAATTCTCAAGATAAGGGAGTTGCTATAGTGGATATATTTCGTATCAAGGATGGAAAGATTGTCGAACACTGGGATGTAATTCAAGAGATTCCAAGTGAAGCAGCTAATGATAATACGGTGTTTTAGATAGAAGATATATTTAATAATTGTTTAATTGATAGTGCTGTATAGAATTTAGAAATTTAGATAAGTAAAGGAGATGTCCTAGTACCATGCCTGGGACATCTCCTTTTTGTTTTAACGAGATTTAATTTATTGTTACTTGTATTTTTTTATGTACTACTATTCGATTACACATCATTTCAGGCGGTTTTCTTTTATCCCGCATTAATGGGCAGTAAGATCCCCACCTCTTTTAATTCTTCAATTAATAAAAAGTTTGCTTTCAAATTAGAAAGGGTTAGTCCCTCACACCCAAAAACAAAGGGGAACTCAATTATTCAAATTCATATAAAGTTTCAATCTTGTCTAAGCATCCATTAGGATATACAACTGATCATCTATTTTTCTTTACATAATCTCCAGATGCAGTCCATATCAACTATAGATTCTTGTCTTATGCTAAATGTAATCAAAAAGCAAGTAGATAAAGATAATGACTAAAACATTAACTCTAGATACTTTTTTGATGAATATTACAAATAAACAGGAGGTAATGAAAAATGATTAAAACATTATTAGCAGGAGCACTTTTAAGTACAGGATTGGTAGCGGGAGGTGCAGATGATGCGAAAATGGACAATTTAAAGTCAAATGAAGATAGTTCAAATCAAGTAATTACACAGAGTGTAGATGGAACAACGTCTTTCTCACAAAACTTTGATTTACCTAAAGATGCAGTGCCAGCAACTCCTAAAGGAAACGCAAAAACAGTTGAAAGAACAGAGGGTACAGGTTCTCAAGAAGGAAAAATGGTACCAGCAAAAGAAGGAAATTAAATAATATATAGTTATAACGAGGAGCATCCAAAAAGTGGTGCTCTTTTTATATTATAGGGATTAACCAGTTTTACTGAATATAGAACTGTAGGAGGAATTGAGACTAGAACATGGGGGCCTATCTCTTCAAATCATGGTGTTTAGGGCAATAGTTTTGGTGGTAACGTTACAATACAAACATTTTATTAGAGATTTTCTAAATTTACATACACTCTAGATAGACTACATATCAACTTCAGATACCTGTTTTATGATACAAGTAATCAAACAAAAGGAGGGCATACAAAATGATTAAAACAGTATTAACAGGGCACTCTTTTAAGTACAGGAGATTATTAGCAGGTGGAGCAAATGTTGAAGATGTACAGACAGATAAGCATATTCCATATGAACAAGATGAATTGCAGCGAACTCTAGAAAAGTACGATTCGAAGAAGTTTGAGTTATAAAAAGAAAATAGATAAATGAACAAGAGAAAAGTATTTTTATTTTCATTTGGATATAGGACTTGAATCAAACTTTTATACTAAAATATATAGGGCAAAAAGGAGGGAGTACATTGCACAAAATTATTTATGGAATATTAATTTTAATATATACTTTGTATTCATTTTTTGTAAGTGATGGAAGTGAAGTAAGGTTTATTATGCTGTTAACTATAGTACTTATCTTTTCTGTGGTTTTAGAAAAAGGAAATGCAAACAAAAAGACTGATTAAGGATCGTTTTGTTTGCATTTTTTTAATTGGCTATTACAGTCCAGATGTTTTAGGGGGAGCACCAAACTTCATTTTGGGGGCACTATTAAATTTTTAGTTGATGAAAATACGGTGCAACTCCTACTAGAGAAAACACCGCCTAAAATAGAAAACTTTTAACCTATTATCCTCTATTCCGTAGCTTTTAAGGTATTTAACACGACTTTGGTTGCATCTGCAATAAGTTTATCGTCGTATTTAGCATCTTCTTTATCATGATTAGAAAGTATAGCAAGAACAATTGGTTTTTTATTTGGTGGCCAAATAATTGCGATATCATTTCTTGTTCCGTAAGATCCCGCACCTGTTTTATCAGCTACTTCCCATCCTTTTGGTACGCCCGCACGAATCAATTTATCTCCAGTTGTATTTCTCTTCATCCAATCTACTAATAGTTCACGTTTTTCTGTTGGAAGTGCAGTCCCTAATGTAAATGATTGAAGCGTCTTAGCTATTGCTTCTGGTGTACTGGTATCATGTGTTTCTCCTGGATGCACTTCATTTAATTCAGGTTCAAATCGTTCTGAAGTAGTAACAGTATCTCCCATTTCTCTCAAGATTTTTTCAAATTCAGAGGGACCTCCTAACTGTTTAAGAATCAAATTATGTGCTGTGCTGTCACTATATCGAACTGAAGCATCTGCAAGTTCTTTTAACGTCATTCCTGTATCAACATGCTTTTCAGTAATTGGATTATAATTAGAAAGATCTTCATGAGTATACGTAATTCTTTGATCAAGAGCTTCTAATGAGTTCTTGCGTAAAAGAGCGCCCACAGCTAATGATTTAGATGTAGATGCAAACGCAAAACGATCATCTGAATGATAAGCAATCGTTTGATTCGTACCTGTGTCCAGTGCATAAATACCAAGCTTAGCATCATATTCTTTTTCAAGTTTAGCAAAAGATAGACTTCCTGTATTTTCTTGTTTAATTTGATTAGCTTGATTCGTTTGTTTAGGTGGTTCAGATTGAGCATTACTATTGGAACAGCCTATAAGTGATACACATGAAAGTAATACTACAGGTACAATCTTTTTGTAATGTAAAATGTTATAGAACTTGTTTAAAACGAACATAAATTTTCAACCTCTTTCAAGAATATATGGATTTTGTCTAGGTATTCTAAATACCGATGTAATTAAAGATGACATAAGGTAACAATACTACTGCAGCTGAAATTTCACAGGTTAAATGACATCCAAAACGTTTATCCCGCTATTTGCCGGGCAGTAAGACCCCCGCTGATTAAATTTTCACTTTATATGATTGATAAGTCACAGTTTGCGTTATTTCTTTTTTGTTTCCACTTGTAATGGTTCACCTGTGAAAGTATTACAATACATGTTTTTTACTTTTGGGAATAATAAGTCCTTTCATTTTTTTGTAATACATAAAAATAGATGTCAAACGGGATATGTTGTATCCAATCTGGACAACTCATATTAGAAATACACTTATTAGACACTCTAAGTAATAAATTTGTTCCACTTTAAGATGAGGAAGAATTTGGGGTTTGTAAAATAACAATGGAACTACGTGTTTTTTCGTCATACAAAAACCTCTACATATAAGTAGAGGTTTTTAAATTGCATATTAATGAATTATGCTTTTTCAGATAAACGAAGATAATAGAATACATAATTTTAACTAGATTTATTGTTAACTAATTTATCCCCACCAAGCTCCGCCTCAATCTGCGAAGTCTTCGATGACTCATCCATACGCCAATACGTAATAAAGCTGATCGCGATACATCCAGCTACGTAGAAGTAGAATAGTGATTCCATTCCGATACTTTTTAGCCATAATGCGATGAACTCAGCAGTTCCGCCGAATATCGCAACTGTGAGGGCATATGGTAAACCTACGCCTAGTGCACGAATTTCAGTTGGGAAGAGTTCTGCTTTTACAATTGCGTTAATTGATGTGTAACCAGTAACGATAATGAGACCGACCATCATGAGTAAAAATGCTACGATTGGTTCTGTCGTTTTTTCCATGAAGAAGAAGATCGGTGCTGTTAGTAATGTTCCGAGAATACCGAATGCCATTAATAGTGGACGGCGTCCGATTTTATCGGATAGTAATCCTGCAATTGGTTGAAGTACGACGAAAATAAGTAGTGCGACAAAGTTAATCCAGCTTACAACTTCTTTCGGAAGGCCGACTGTGTTTACCATAAACTTTTGTAAATATGTTGTGTACGTATAAAATGCAACAGTGCCTCCTAATGTTAGGCCGACTACTGTTAATACTGCTTTCGGGTGTTTCATAAGTGCACGAACGGTTCCTGCGCTTTCGCGTTTTTGTGATTTTATGTTTGAGAACTGCTCCGACTCATCCATCGTACGGCGAAGCCATAATACAGCTACTGCACCCATCGCTCCAATAATGAATGGAATACGCCATCCCCAAGCTTTCATATCTGGTTCGCTTAGTAATTGCTGAAGAACAATTTGAACACCTAACGCCACCATCTGTCCAGCAACGAGGGTTACATATTGGAAACTTGAATAAAAACCACGGCGTCCACTACTAGCCATTTCAGATAAATACGTTGCGGAAGTTCCATACTCTCCGCCGAGTGACAACCCTTGAAGTAAACGAGCAAGAACTAAAATAATAGGGGCCATAATACCGATACTTTCGTAACTCGGTGTACAGGCAATAATTAAAGAACCACCGGCCATAACCGTAATGGAGAGGGTTAATGCCGCCCGGCGTCCGTGCCGATCTGCATAGCGTCCCATTAATAAACTGCCGATAGGGCGCATTAAAAATCCAACTGCGAAAATAGCCGCTGTGTTCAGTAACTGACTCGTTGGATCTCCTTTAGGAAAGAACTCTGCTGAAAAATAAACGGCGAAAGCAGAGTAAACGTACCAGTCGTACCATTCAATTAAATTACCGACAGAACCTTTAAAGATATTGCCGGCGACTCGGTTAGATTTTGCTTGAGCCATACTAATTCCTCCTCTTGCTTAGTCATAAAAGGTATATATGAAAGCGTGTTCATTGTATTTGAATTGTACTGTTCTTTATTTAAAATCTCAATATTATGACAATTTTATTCTTTTTGTACTTTATGTACATGGATATTTTTAATAGTTGCTTCATTTTCAGTTTTGTCATAATAATAGAAAAAGGAGATTGATAGTTTTGAATATTTTATCAAAGGATATGAAGCATGAAAAAATCACGCAAAGTGTCATTACAAACGAAAATAGTAAGCTTAATTATTGCGTTAATTTTATTTATCGTTCTCCTATTAGCGGGGATCTTTGTTTACATTCAGTCCGTTGATACGAAGCGACAAGTGGAACAGTTAGCACTGCAAACAGCGAAGTCGCTTTCTTTTATGCCCGCTATAAAAGAAGCTTTTCAAAATAACGAGCATAAAAGTACGATTCAATCCATTGCGGAACAAGTTCGCGAGCAATCTGGTGCCGATTATGTCATTATAGAAGATCGCTTTGGGGTTATGTATTCCCATTCTAATTCGGATTTAATTGGCACAAAGAGTAACAATCCATATAACTATGAAGCACTCACTTTTGGTGGCTATTATACGCTTGAAGGAAATGGTGAAAGTGGTCCGGCTTTAATGGCGAAAGCTCCCATTATTGTTCATAACGGAGACTATGATCAAGTCGTAGGTGTTGTGACAGTAGAGTTTTTAATAAAAGGTATCGAATCTAACATATTAAGCAGAACGAAAGAAATTATCCTCTTTTCCTTAGCTGTATTACTAGCTGGAATTGTTGGTGGCATTCTTTTAGCGCGTAGCATTCGGAAAGATACACTGGGTTTAGAGCCGAATGAAATTGCAGCGCTATACCGGGAACGAAGTGCAATATTACTATCTATAAAAGAAGGAATTATCGCTATTGATCAAAACGGGTTTATTACGATGATGAATACGTCGGCAGAAGAGATGCTACATGTAAATGATGATTATATGCAGCAACACATTTCAAAGGTTTTACCGGAATTTAATATGGAACGAGTGTTAGAAAGCGATCAAGAAATCGCGTTTCAAGATAAAGTGTTTATTTTAAACATGACGCCGATACTCGAAAATAACAGTACGGTAGGTGTTGTATGTAGTTTTAGAGATAAAACAGAACTGCAAAACTTAGTGAATACGATATCAGAGGTAAGAAAGTATTCTGAGGACTTACGTGCTCAAACGCATGAATTTACAAATAAACTTTTCGTCTTATCAGGATTACTTCAGTTAGGGCACTACAAAGAAGCGATTGAATTTATCCAACAAGAATCTAATATTCATCAAAGCCAAAATCATATTTTATTCCATCAAATTCACGATGCGAAAGTACAAGCTATTTTATTAGGAAAACTCGGAACAGCGTCTGAAAAGAAAATCGATTTTCATATTGAAGGAGATAGCGCGCTTCATCCGTTACCAGACCATATAAAGGTTTCGCATCTTATTACGATTCTTGGAAACATAATCGACAATGCATTTGATGCGGTGAATGAACGAGAGGAAAAGAGTGTTTCCTTCTTTGTTACGGATATTGGACACGATATTGTATTTGAAGTGATAGATAGCGGGATAGGGATACCGGCAGAAAAAATAACGACCATTTTTCAAAAAGGATTTTCAACGAAAGGAACTGATCGTGGTTACGGGCTAGCAAACGTGAAAGAAATGGTAGATCTACTAGAGGGAACAATTGAAATTCAAAACGAGAAAAATGGGGGAGCTATTTTTACAATTTACCTTCCGAAAACATTGAGAGAAAGTATATGACAAACAGGGGGATGGGCACATGTTGAAGGTTGCAATTGCAGAAGATGATTTCCGCGTCGCGCAAATTCAGGAAGAGTTTTTATTGAAAATAAAGGATGTAAAAGTGATTGGAAAAGCATTGAACGCAAAAGAAACGATGGAACTACTACAAAGGGAAGAAATCGATTTGCTTCTATTAGATAATTACTTACCAGATGGAATTGGAACAGACTTATTGCCAAAAATTCATGCTGATTTTCCAAACGTTGACGTCATTATGGTAACGGCGGCGAATGAAAACTATATGCTAGAAAAAGCAATTCGAAACGGCGTAAGCAACTACCTTATAAAACCGGTTACGTTAGAAAAATTCGTTCGCACAATTGAAGACTATAAAAGAAAGAAGCAACTATTACATAGTAACCATGAAGTAAATCAAGCACTCATCGATAATTTCTTCGGCACTTCGCAAACACAAGACATAAAAAACTTACCGACAGGTGTTGATCCGTTAACACTGCAAAAAGTGAAAGGCATTATAAAAGGATTCGAAGAGGGCATTACAATAGAAGAAATGGGAGAACAAATGGGGGCCTCCAGAACAACCGCAAGAAGATATTTAGAATACTTAGTAGCGACCGGCGAATGCACAGTAGAGTACACATACGGCATTATCGGACGACCAGAACGAAAATACCGAATAGGACGAGGGCTATGAAAAAACGATTATTACTATGTATATGGATCATGACAGGAGCAATAACTGGTTGTTCCTCGGAAAAATCCCAAAAGAATAAAGTAAACATAGAGGGAGTAGAAATCGTTGCGCCAAACGTTCCAGGAGCAGGATGGGACTTAACAGCGAGAGCGATGCAAAAAACGCTAACAGAAGAAAAAATCTTCACAAAACCAATCACAGTCACAAACAAAGTAGGTGGCAGCGGTGATGTCGGATGGAAATATACGAAACAAAAAGGCGGTCACGTACTAGCGATTAACTCAAGCTTACTCATAACGAACAACCTACTAGGCCACAGTAAATTAACATATAAAGACTTCACGCCGCTCGCGACACTTGCATCGGACTGGGAAGTCGTTGTCGTATCAAAAGACTCTAGCGTAGAAACCGCAAATCAACTAATGGAACAACTAAAACAAGACAAGAAAAACTTCAAAATCGGCGTTGCCCCCGGCCTAGGAAACGACGATCACCTATCCTTCGTACAAGTAAGCAAAGCCTTCGGCATAAACCCAGCCGAACTACAATTCTTCGTCTACGAAAACAAAGAAAAAATCATAAACGCCCTAACGAACAAACAAATAGGTGCCGCAACCATGACCCTATCCGAAGCCGAAAAACAATACAAAGCCGGCAAAATAAAAATACTAGCCGTATCCGCACCAAAACGACTAGACCGACTATCAGAAATCCCAACATGGAAAGAACAAGGGATCGACGTTGTATTCCAGCACTGGAAAGGAATTATGGGACCAAAAGATATGACGGAGGAAGAGGTTGCTTATTGGGATGGTGTTATTAAGAAGATGGTTGAGAGTGATAGTTGGAAGGGGGTTTTGAGGGAGCGGGGTTGGGAGAGTTTTTATAAGGATAGTGGGGAGAGTAGGGGGTTTTTGGAGGAGAGTAATTTTAGGTATGAAGAGATGGTGAAAAAAGAGGCTTAAGAGGGAAGTATTCAATCATGCTTTATTTTTGTAGTTACTTCTATATAATATAAAAGAGATGAGAGTGTTAGGCTAATTACATTAAAAGGGCTAGATAGGGTTAGATAAAATCTAGCTTACTGATTAAAAATATATTAGTCGTTAAAAGATATAAAAGGCATTTTTCAGTCTATAAAGTGTGGAAACATAAAGTATAGAGTTTCTGTGAGATTTAAGGAGGACATAATGAAGAAAAATATTTATGTTGTTGGAGCAGTAATTGTCCAAGAAGAGAAAATTTTATGTGCGCAAAGAGGACCATCTAAATCGCTACCTCTTATGTGGGAATTTCCAGGTGGGAAAATAGAAGAGGGAGAAACACCTCAAGAGGCTTTAAAGCGTGAAATTGATGAAGAAATGCATTGTAGCGTGCAGATTGGTGAACAAATTGATTATACAGCCTATGAGTATGATTTTGGTATTGTTCATTTGAAAACTTTTTATTGTAAACTTGTTGAAGGAAGTCCGGTTTTAACTGAGCATGTAGCAATTAAATGGTTATATCCGAATGAGCTATCAGCTTTAGAATGGGCACCTGCGGATATCCCAACTATTGAGAAATTATCAAAAGAATCGATTGTAAAGTAATCTTAAAAAAACTATTCGTTTTATACGGATAGTTTTTTATGTTTGTAATAAATTTGCACTTTAAATCAGTGAGTAATACAATTAATATAAAAAATTGTCATAAATGGTGATCATATGGAGGATTTTATTCAAAAATTAGAGGGGTCTTTATATAAAGGGTTTATTGATCAAAAACATAATCATCCCGGAATATATAAACCTAAGTTATTAGTAAATAATACGAAAAAAAATGAAAATGTTTTAAGCTCATTGTTGGAGGAGCTTGAAAACAGTACATCCTTTATTTTCTCAGTGGCTTTTATTACAGAAAGTGGACTGGCGACTTTAAAATCACATTTCCTTGATCTTAAACAAAAAGGGGTTAAAGGACGTATATTAACATCTACATTTTTAAATTTTAATACACCAAAAGTGTTTAGAGAATTAATGAAACTTGAAAATGTAGAAGTAAGATTAACAAACTTATCTGGTTTTCATTCAAAGGGATACATATTTGATAATAAAACACATTGTTCATTAATTGTCGGTAGTTCAAATCTAACTGCACATGCTTTGAAGGTAAACTATGAATGGAACGTTAAGTTAACATCGCATGAAGATGGAGAGATTGTACAGCATTTTAAAAACCAATTTGAAGAAGTTTGGGAGCATTCTCAAGTATTAACCGAAGAGTTGATTGCAAATTACGAAACAATATATGAGCAAGCTGCAGAAAATAAGTTACTAGATCGAGTTATAGAATTACCTGGTCAATATCACAATTCAATTGAAGAAGCTTTGAAAATTACCCCAAATAAAATGCAACAAGCTGCGTTACAAGAAATACAAGCTATTCGAGACGCCGGAAAAGAAAAAGGCTTAGTTATCTCTGCAACAGGAACGGGGAAGACATATCTTTCAGCATTTGATGTCAGAAATTTTGCACCTAAACGGATGTTATTTATTGTTCACCGAGAGCAAATATTAAATAAAGCGAAATCTGATTTTCAAAAAGTTCTTGGTGGGATAGATGAGGACTTTGGAATTTTATCAGGGTCAAATAAACAAATAAATGCTAAATATTTATTTGCGACGATCCAAACCATTTCAAAAGAAGAAAATTTACAGCAATTTGATCCTGGGTTATTTGATTATATTTTAATAGATGAAGTTCATAAAGCAGGTGCTGGTTCTTATCATAGAGTTATTGATTATTTTAAACCGAAATTTTTAATGGGAATGACCGCTACACCTGAACGTACAGATAATTTTAATATTTATGAGCTATTTGATTACAACATTGCTTATGAAATTCGATTGCAAGAAGCACTTGAAGAAGATATGCTTTGTCCTTTCCATTATTTTGGAGTAACTGATTTTGAATATAATGGTGAAAAGATAGATGACACTACTGTTTTATCTAAACTTGTTACGGAAGAACGAGTAGATCATATAGTTGAAAAAGTAAAATATTATGGTTTTTCTGGTGAGAAAGTAACAGGACTAATGTTTTGCAGCCGAAAAGATGAAGCAGAACAATTATCACACGCCTTAAATAATAGAGGTTTTCGCACATTTGCATTAACAGGAGATCATTCCCAAGAGGAAAGAGAATTGCGCGTGAATCAATTAGAAAATGGCATACTTGATTATATTTTAACGGTAGATATATTTAATGAAGGAATTGATATTCCGAGTGTGAATCAAGTTGTTATGTTAAGACAAACTCAATCAAGTATTATCTTTATACAGCAACTGGGGCGTGGACTTCGGAAACATGATTCGAAAGATTTTGTTACGATTATTGATTTCATTGGAAACTATAAAAACAACTATTTAATTCCAATTGCCCTTTCAGGAGATAGATCACAAAATAAAGATAATATACGCAGATATACAAATGACACGAGTTATATTAAAGGTATTTCAACAGTTAACTTTGAGGAGATAGCGAAAAAACAAATCTTTAAAGCTATTAATAATAGTAATTTAACAGCAATGAAAGTATTAAAGGAAGCGTTTGGTGAGTTGAAAAATAGAATAGGAAGAATTCCATATTTATATGACTTTATAGTAAACCATTCTATTGATCCAGTTGTACTTGTAGATGGATATTCGAACTATTATCAGTTCCTATTGAAAATGAAAGAAGATGTGCCTACATTAACAGAGTACGAAAACAAAGTTTTAACAATGCTTTCATTGGAAGTATTAAATGGAAAACGTAAAAACGAAATCGTTTTGTTAGACTTATTATTAAAGAAAGAAAAAGTTGATAAGGATGAGTATGTAAAACAACTTGAACAATCTAATTGCTTAATAGATGATGAAACGATTACTTCAGTACAACGAATTTTTGAATTAGAGTTTTTCTCACAAAACAGTCAAAAGAAATATGGAGAAAAGCCAATTCTCTCTTTACAAAACAATAAGATATATATGTTTAATGATTCTATTCGAAAAAGCTTAGAACAAAATGAATACTTTAAGTATATGGTTATGGACATCGTTAGAAGTTCGAAAGAAAAGGGCAAAAACTATGAGTGTGATAGTAACCTTACTGTATATAAAAAATACTCAAGAAAAGATGTGTGTAAACTTTTAAATTGGCATAATGATGAGAGCTCAACTATGTATGGTTATAAGACAAAATATTATACTTGTCCAATATTTATCACATACCATAAAAATGATGAGGTAGAATCCAGTGTGGACTACGGTGATGAATTCCTTAATCAAGATGTTCTTAAATGGTATACAAGAAGTAATAGAACATTAAAATCGAAGGAAGTTCAAACAATTATTGACGCTAAAGAAAATAATATTGATGTTCATATTTTTGTGAAAAAAGATGATGACGAGGGGAGCGACTTTTACTATTTAGGAAAAGCGAGACCTGATAAAGCAAGTGTAGAACAAACTGAAATGCAAGATAAAAATGGAAAAGAACTACCGGTTGTTACGATGAATATGATTATGGAGAAATCGGTTGATAATAAGCTTTATGATTATTTAAAGGATAGTAATGTTTTGTAGGTAGATTGAATTTTTAATGCTTGTATAGCTCAAAAATGCTTAGTGTGATAGTAGTATTAGTAGATAAGATAAGGCTGTATCAAAATGACATCGTAGTATGTTTTTGATACAGCCTTATTTATTGGATTAAAATGTATGGTTTAAGTAGCTATCCCATGTAAACAGAAAGAAAAGGACTAAATCTTATATGGTATAATTAGAGCATTAAAACCCTAATCCTGGAGGGATTCAAATGCCAACCTACAACAAATTAGTAAGAGATCGCATACCAGAAATTATTGAGAATAACGGAAAGACATTCACAACTAGAATACTGAATGAAAAAGAATATATAGAAGAAGTGAGCAAGAAAACACAAGAGGAGCTAGCTGAGTATTTAGAGGCTGAAAGTAAAGAGCATAAAGTAGAAGAATTAGCTGATTTATTAGAGTTAGTGAATGCATTAGCACAATATGAAGGCGTAACGTTAGAGGATGTTGAGCAAGTACGTAAACAGAAGGCCGAAAAGCGTGGTGGTTTTCAGGAAAGAATTTTTTTAGTTGAGGTACATGATGACTAATGTCCAGCTCGTTACGAATAATTTGATCCATAAGCTAGAGCGCTATATGGATGATGCAAAATCGATATATATTTTAACTTCGTTTGTTATGAAATCAGGCGTAGATGTCTTAGCCTCTTTTTTGCGGAAAGCAGCAGAAAAGAATGTAGATATTAAGATTTGTACAGGAGATTATTTGTATATTACGCAACCAGATGCTTTAGAGAAATTGTATGAAATTCATCCTGATATTGATATTCGACTGTGGAGGAGTGCAGGAAAATCATTTCATCCGAAGGCTTATTTATTTGAGCATGAGAGCGAAGGAGTTATGATTGTTGGTTCTTCTAATATGTCTCGTTCCGCGCTAACAAGTGGTGTGGAATGGAGCTTGCTTGTGAAAGAGAGTGTTGGAGAGGGAGCCTTTTCGGAGGCGATTGATCAATTTTTACATATTCATATGAATGAAGCAACTCAGCCTATTAATATAGAAACAATTAAACAATATCGTAAAGAGTATGAAGAATTTCATACAACTCATTCAAGTTTAGTCCGAACTTGGACAAAGCAAGAAGAGATTGAAATGATGATTCCCTCGGGACAAGAGGATTATACTGCGAGATCAGGAGTAGAAATTGAATTAGAGGAATCAGCTGTATATGAAACAAAGATTGCACCACGCTTTGCACAATTACCTGCATTGGAACAATTAGAGAATGTATTGGAAGAAGGATACAACAAAGCGATGGTTGTTATGGCAACTGGACTTGGTAAGACTTATTTAGCTGCTTTTTTTGCAAAACGCTTTAAGCGAGTTTTATTTATTGCGCATTTAGAAGAAATATTAAATCAAGCAGAAAAATCTTTTCTACGTGTAATCGATAATAAGACTACGGGGATTTATAATGGAAAGAAAAAGGAAGGCGAGAAGGATGTTGTTTTTGCATCTATTCAAACGTTGAGTAGAAAGCGTCACTTAGAAAACTTCTCACCTAATGATTTTGACCTTATTATTGTAGACGAGTTCCATCATGCTGCAGCTAACAGTTATCAAAGAGTACTAGATTATTTTGATCCTAACTTCTTATTGGGAATAACGGCAACACCAGATCGAAATGATTTTCGTGATATTTATTCGATTTGTGATGGGAACGTTGCATATCGAATTGATTTTATGGAAGCGATTCAGCGTGGATGGTTATCTCCATTTCACTATTATGGAGTACATGATGATACTGACTACTCACAAATACGTTGGATAGGCAATAAGTATGATCGTGAGGAACTTGAGCAAGTGCAGTTGAGAGAGGAACTCGCCTTAAATATTTTAGAAGCTTGGAAGAAATATAAAAAAACTAGAACAATTGTCTTTTGCTCTAGTATTAGGCAAGCAGTCTTTTTATCTATATATTTTAATGAGAGCGGTTATAGTACAATTTCACTTCATTCGGAAACAAAACATATTTCGAGAGAAGATGCGATTAAACAGCTGGATAATAATGAACTAGATGCTATTTTTACAGTAGATTTATTTAACGAAGGTGTTGATATTCCATCTGTCGATACACTTTTATTTGTTCGCCCAACAGAATCATTAACAATTTTCACGCAACAAATTGGTCGTGGTTTACGATTGCATGAGCATAAGGAGTATTGTGTTGTAATTGATTTAATTGCAAATTATCGAAATGCAGATATAAAAATGCAAATGCTTCGAGTGGATGATGGAAAGACGAAAGGAAATGGTACACAAAATATATTGCCAGATGGATGTACAGTAGAATTTGAATTAGAAGCAAAGCAGTTATTAGATGAATTACTGAAAAAGAAAATGCCGAGAAAAGAAAAATTGCAACATAGCTATCAAACTGTAAAAATGGATCTTGGACGTCGACCTACATATTTAGAATTACATAAACTTGGTATAGAAGAGAGTAAAGAATATCGCCAAGAGTTTAAATCATATGTTGGCTTTTTAGCATGGAATGATGAATTAACAGAACTTGAAAAAACAGTGTTTTTACATTGTGAAGCGTGGTTGCAAGAAGTTGAAAAAACAGGAATGGCAAAAAGTTATAAAATGCTATTATTGTTGGCGATGTTGCAACGTGGAAAAGAAAGATGGTACCATCCTATCTCATCAGAAGAAGTTGCACCATTCTTCTATCAGTTTTTAATGGAAAAAGAATACCGCAAGAAAATAGATTTTAGTGACAAGCAAGCACAACGTATGTGGGAATATGATGAAGAAAAAGTTAGTAAACTAATCGCTACAATGCCAATGACAAAATGGAGTGGTAGTTCGAAAGGTTTATTATCATTTGATGAAAACTTCTTTTCTCTAAATATGGATGTTAGAAAAGAAGATGAAGAGATCTTATTCGAATGGACGAAGGAGATATGTGAATATCGTCTTCATACATACTTTGAAAGAAGGACAGCAACACTGAAATAAGTGTTGCTGTTTTTAAATTAAAATTCCCCTTGCACCTCCCCCAACGTCACCCCCTAACCTAAAGAAGACAAATCAAAAAGGGGGACCAAACCACTCATGAAAACCACCACAAAAGAAAAAAGAAACACCATCATCATGCTACTACTCTCAGCCGCGATAGGAATCTTTTCACCACTACTCATGTACATCACACTGGCACGTAAAAGTGAGGTGTACAAATATCATTGCCGAAAGGCGTTCAACTTTCATTTGTTAATCTTTCTACTATTTAATATTAGTTCACGTATTAGTGATGTTTTATTTTGGATCGTATTCGCTTTTGAGGTAGTTCAAGTAATTATTATTGCGTGGAAAGTAATACGCGACGAACCATATCGTTATTTCATTCGAATTCCGTTATTTAAAGAAGATAAGTATACGGTGGAAGGAGAATAGGTGATGAAACAAGAAGGGGAAATAAGGGGAAAGCGACTTTTGATTATGATTGCAGTGCTGTTTATTGCGATTTATATCGTTTTACGAAAAAGAAAATATGAGTACTTTTATGATGGTATTAGTGAGTATGAAAATCGTTATAGAGATAATGTTCCTTTTTTGTTACTTGTTATAGGCTTGTTTCAATGTTGTAGGAAGAATGAGATGAGGTTTTCTTATATGCTTCAGTATGTGAAAGAGAAGTTAGCGAGTAGGTGATGATATGGCGTGGATGATTAGTGAGTTTGCAAGTGCTGGGGATGTTACGGTGCGGACCCTTCGTTATTATGACAAGATTAATTTATTAAAGCCGAGCGATTATACTGAGGGTGGGCATCGGTTATATACGAAAGATGATTTGTATGTGCTGCAGCAAATTCAATCGTTTAAGCATCTCGGTTTTTCACTTAGTGAAATTCAAAATGTTATATTGCAGCGTGATATAGGGACGGAAGAATTTTTAAGACAAATACATTTTCAAAGGGAATTGCTTTTGGCGGAGCAAGAAAGAATTGCAAAGGTACTTTCGCATATGGATGAGATGACGAAGAAGTTTCAAAAGGAAGAACGAGTGGATGTCGCTTTGTTTTCTTCGTTTTTGCAAACTTTTATATGGGAGAAAGAAAATAAGGAATGGTTAGAGGAACACTTTTCAAAGGAGAGTGTTCAAGCGTTTTATAATAATAAGGAATTAAAAGAAAAGTTTGATCGGCGTTTTATGGATGTGATAGGGAAGTTGAAAAAGTATAAGGAAGAAGAGAAGAATCCGAGTCATCATGACGTTCAAGTTACTTTGAAGGAATTTTTCAATTTAATAGAAAAGATAGCTGACTATCTTGATATATCTCAAAGTGAGGTAGTGAGTGTAATTAAACAATCAAAAATTTCAATAGCCGAATTCCCTACTCTTTTCACAAATGAGGAAGAACAGTATATAAAAGAAGCTATGAATAAAATGTAGTCCATAAGTAGACAGTTTCCTCATTAGTAATAAAATAGGAAAGCTGTCCCTTTATTTTATTAAGGTTAAAAACGATTCTTCATATCATACTGTATTCTTTTGTTTATTACTTTTATTAGTGCCTTTATAGGCAGTTCATTTGATAAATTAAAACTTTATTATCTGACAAATCAATTAAATGATTTATTGTTAAAAAAAATATTGAAACATGGTAATATATAGTTTGAATGAAATTAATTGTAATTAAATAAAAGAATGAGAGGGCTAGACGATTTGAATACTTTATTTGCATTATTATTTGTTGTATGCTTAATAGCATTAATTATTGGGATTATTAAACCTCAATTAGTAGTTAGATGGGGAGAAGAAGGAAAACGAAATAGAAAAAGTGTGTTAAAGTTCTATGGAATAGGTTTAATAGCAATGCTTGTTTTGGTTGGTGTAACTGCTGATGATACGAAAAAGGCAGAAGAGACAAAAACTGTGGCTAAACCAGCTAAAGCTGAGCAGAAGAAAGAGTTAACAGCTGAGGAAAAAGCAGCAGCAGAACAAGCAGCGGCAGAGAAAGCGGCAGCAGAGAAAGCGGCAGCAGAGAAAGCAGCAGCGGAGAAGGCAGCAGCAGAACAAGCAGCGGCAGAGAAAGCAGCAGCGGAGAAAGCGGCAAAAGAGGAAGAAGAGCGAATTGGATATGAAACAGGAATTACATATGATCAATTAGCTAGAACACCGGATGAGTTTAAAGGAAAGAAAGCTAAATTTACAGGAAAAGTCCTTCAAGTAATGGAAGGAAAAGGCGAGACGCAATTAAGGGTAGCAGTTAATGGAAATTATGATAAAGTATTATACGTTGTTTATAAAAGTGACATTTTAAATTCAAGAGTGTTAGAAAAAGATAATGTTACTGTTAAAGGTAAATCTGCAGGTATATATACTTATAAATCTACTATGGGTGGCGAAATTAGTATTCCAGCAATGTTAGTAGAAAAGATTGATATTAATTAATAAGAAGCAATTCAGCAGTTTAACAACTAGTTAAACTGCTTTTCCATTATAATAGAAGAAAAACCAAACGGAGGGAAACCCCCATGCCAACCTACAACAAACTAATCAGAAACAAAATCCCACAAATAATAAAAACCAACGGAAAAACACCCATCACAAGAATTCTCCCCGAAGACGAATACATAAAAGAAATCTGCAAAAAAACACAAGAAGAACTAACCGAATACCTAGAAGCAGACACAAAAGAACATAAACTAGAAGAACTATCCGATCTACTAGAACTAATAAACGCCCTAGCCGAACACGAAGGTACAACACTAGAAGAAATCAACAACATCCGCAAAAAGAAAGCAGAAGAACGAGGCGGCTTCTCAGATCAAGTCTTTCTAATCAAAGTAACCGATAACTAGCCCCTCCTAAGCCCCTTGCAAGCCCCTCCCAAGTAATAAATCACTAAGAAAAAACATAACAAAACAAAAACAACAACAAACACCGTAGTAGTAGTCAAAAAAAATTTAAAATAACACGCCAAAAACCCGGCCAGTCTCCCATATATATTATGAAGGGGCTTTTACTTTTGAACGGAGACGGGAGGAATTAGGATGGCGGTGTATCGTAATGTGCAGGTGAATTTTTGGCAGGATGATTTTGTTTTGGATTTGACGCCGGAGGAGCGGTACTTTTATGTGTATTTGTTAACTTGTTCGAAGACGACGCAGTGTGGGATTTTTCCTTTTCCGAAGCGGTTAGCTGAGATGGAGACGGGTTATAATCGGGAGACTGTTGATAAGCTTGTGCAGCGCTTCATTGATTATGGGAAGATTCTTTATGATGCGGATACGCGGGAGTTATTTGTTTTGAATTGGCTTCGTTATAATCCTGTGACGAATACGAATGTGGAGAAGTGTGTGCTTCGTGAGCTTAAGGGTGTGAAGAATAAGGAGTTTGTACATATGTTTCTTCAGAAGTGCGCTGAGGAAGAGCTGAGTGTTCCGATGCTTTTAGCACATTTCGGTATGCCTGATGATTTGGCTGTGGATGATGTTGAGCCGATTTGTGAGGAGACAGAGGAAGAAGAGGTTGTAGAGGAAGAAACGGGAAGTCGCGTGTTTTCTTTTTATGAGCAACATTTCGGTAGTTTGTCTCCTCATGCGGTGGAGGAACTGAGTGCGTGGATGGAAGATTTGTCAGAGGAGCTTGTGCTGAAGGCTCTTCAAATTGCGTTTGAGAATAATAAGCGGACGGTTGCTTATGTGAAGGGGATTTTGAGAGGTTGGCACGGGAAAGGTTTTACGAAATTGTGTGAGGTTGAGGCAGATACGGCGAACTTTAGGAAGAAGGAGTCGTCTGCTAGTACGGGGGAGACGGAGGAGTTTTTGGCGAGGTGTGAGGAGTGGGAGAAGAATGCGCCATCTGAGGAAGAGTTGCAGCGCTTTTTAGCGGAGCGCGGGTGGCGGCCATGAGTATTCAAAATGTGGAGGCGGAAGAGACGGTGTTAGGTTCTCTATTAATTGATGGAGAGCTTATTAAGGAGTGCCGTTTGACGGAGCAGTATTTTTCTATGCCGGTGCATAAGTCTATTTTTCAGTTAATGCGAAAGATGGAAGGCGAGGGGCAACCGATTGATCTTGTGACGTTCATTTCTCGGGTAGATCCGAAGTTTTTAGAGGGGATCGGGGGAATGGAGTATTTTATAGGGTTAATGGATGGTGTGCCTACAACTGCCAACTTCTCTTATTATGAGGGGCTTGTTCGAGGTGCGTGGAAAATGTATCAGGCTGGTGTTCTAGGGCACAAGATGGGGGAGCGTCTTATTGCGGAGAAGAGTGAGAAAGTTATCGGTGAGACGATTACGGCACTTTGTGAGTTAGAGGAGAAAGACTCTGTATGTGAGTTTGATTTGAAGGATGCGTTAGTTGATTTGTATGAGGAGCTTCATCAAGATGTGAAAGAGATTACTGGTATTGAGACTGGTTATACATCGTTAAATAAGATGACGTGCGGATTGCAGGAAGGTGATTTTGTCGTTCTTGGTGCGCGTCCTTCTATGGGGAAGACTGCGTTTGCGCTTAATGTTGGACTGCATGCGGCGAAGTCTGGAGCGGCGGTTGGATTGTTTTCGTTAGAGATGAGTAGTAAGCAATTGTTAAAAAGGATGGCGTCTTGCGTAGGTGAAGTGTCAGGAGGCAGACTGAAAAATCCGAAGCATCGTTTTGCGATGGAAGATTGGGAAAAGGTGAGTAAGGCGTTTGCGGAGATTGGTGAGTTGCCACTTGAGATTTACGACAATGCAGGTGTTACGGTGCAAGATATTTGGATGCAAACTCGTAAGTTAAAGAGGAAGCACGGTGATAAAAAGATTTTAATTATTGTAGATTACTTGCAGCTTATTATGGGCAATCCGAAGCATAAGGGCAATCGATTTCAAGAGATTAGTGAGATTTCTCGTAAGCATAAGTTATTAGCACGTGAATTAAATGTTTGTGTAGTAGCGTTATCACAGTTATCTCGTTCTGTAGAGTCACGGCAAGATAAGCGTCCGCTTTTATCTGATTTAAGAGAGACGGGACAAATTGAGCAAGATGCGGATGTCATTATGCTTATGTATCGAGAGGATTATTACGATAAGGAAACGATGCAGAAAGAGATGACGGAGATTCATGTAGCGAAGCATCGGAATGGACCTGTGGGGAGTTTTAAGTTGAGGTTTTTGAAGGAGTTTGGGCGGTTTGTGGAGGGGGAGAAGTAGTGAGAGGAAGGTGTTTTGAAAATAGCATGTGCATGTGAACCAAAGTTGTAACGCTAATTTTATAAGTTATATAATAAAGAAAATGGTAACTAATAGTTAAGGGGGATTAGCTATTGGCAGGGAATGATATTTCTTATCATAATAAAGATATTCTGATGAAGTTTTTAAGTGAATGTTATAGGGATAAAGGGCTTGAAGCATATGGGTTAAAAGGTTATCCAAGAATAAAAGAATTGTTGCTAAATGAATTTTCGAGAGTTCGTGCAGATCAAAGGCGCTCAGATACTTTATTTGAAATGGAAGATGGTTCAATTTTAATGTTAGAGTATGAAAGTAATACCCGTTTCCTCGAAAACCATTTGAAGTATATGGATTATGCGAATCAAATTATGTATCGTTACTATAATAAGAGGAAAGAGTTACCGGATATTCGAATCGTAGTTATTTATACAAGTGAGGTAATGAATCCTATAGAAGAAATAGATGTATGTAGTATACGTTTAAATTCTAAAGCGGTTTTACTAAATGAATACAATGGTGATGCCATTCTTCAAAAGATTATTAGAAAAATGGAAGAAGGAAAATCTTTGACGGATGAAGAAACCATGAAATTAATACTTGTACCACTTATGCATAGTAGAGAGAAAAGACAAATTTTAATTAAAAAAACGATAGAAGTAGCAAAGTGTATCTCCGATGAGCAAGAACAAATTCAAGTTATTGCTGGGATTCTTGTAGCTACAGATAAATTTATTGATGAAGACTACGCGAAAAAGGTAAAGGAGTGGTTACGGATGACAAAAGTAGGTCGTTTATATGAACAAGAGAAGCAAGAAGAAATTGATAAAGCACTTTCGGCAGCTGGAATGCTCTTTAAAGGAATGAGTGTAGAAGAAATAGCTAAAAAATTAGATGTAACAATTGAAAAGGTGAAAGAGTGGGAGAAGCGTTTATCTCATTAATCGCTGGGGTAATGGCAGCGTCTGTATAAACTTATACAAAAATAGCCGAATATTTATTATATAATAGTCGGCTATTTTTGTACGGAGAAGTTGTTAGGTTTAATACGCAAATCTTTTGGTTTGCTCTTGAATATGTTCCTCATTTCCCCATAAAGAAAGATCTTCTCTCTGCAGTAATCCATTGCTGCAAGTCATCTTGGCTACGTCGGACAAGTCGATTTACTAACACATCATGCCATACATAATCCTCTAATAAGTATATATGAACGGGGTCATCTGTATAAAAAGCAATATTACGCTCTTCAAGTGATGGTCCATAAATCATCTCTTTAGAATCTATCGATACAATAAACCAATGATCTGTAGACAAGGTTTCTGTATAAGGTGTTATGCGATGGGCTTCTAGATTTTTAATTGGATTTTCAACATGCAGGGTAATACCTTGTATTGTAACTTTATCAGCTACTTCAGATAGATCTTCTTTTAACGCTTCATACATCTCATCCCACATTGAAATGACAATACGTCGTTCTGCTTTTTTTATTAATGCCTGACAATAGCTAATGATTGTTTGATTGTCTTTTAAAGTAATCACTCGATTATCCGTTTTTTCCTCGGAAGTTTCTAGTGTTTTTAATGAATCACTGATTCCTTCATAAGTAGACTGCCATTCTGATTGCGCCTTCTGTAAAAAGATTTCAACAGGTAGAGGTGAATAGCGAGTGGTGTCATTTATTTCTTCCTTCATGACAATTCCTTTTTCTACAAGGTTACCTAAAATCTCATAAATTCGCGCTCTTGGGACACCCGAATCCTTACTCACTTGGTAGGCTGTGACAGGCCCTTGTTTAACAAGAGATACATAAGATTTAGCTTCATATTCATTGAAACCAATTTTTTTAAGCTGTTGCACTATGTAGTCCACTTTTTTCGTCCTCCGATGTTTGCATTTATTTTTTAACGTTACAATAACTGTTTACATTTAGCAAATTATTAGTTACTATTCGAATAGTGACTAAAGGGGAGGTTAATAGTATGGATTTTTATTTAGACCCATCTGTATTAATGATTTTGATTGCTTTTGGATTTTTAGCTGCATTCATTGATTCAGTTGTAGGTGGTGGTGGGCTCATTGCTTTACCAGCTTTATTATTTACAGGACTGAATCCAGCAAGTGCAGTAGCTACGAATAAACTAGCGTCGACAATGGGAAGTGCAACTAGTAATATTGTGTTTTATCGTTCTGGTAATCTTGATTTGAAATCGGCGTTTAAATTAGTTCCGCTCACTTTCATAGGTTCCATAATAGGGGCATGGACCGTTCATTTAATGAATCCAGAAGTACTGAAGCCGTTGATGCTGATTATGCTTGGGGCGGTCGCTATTTATACGATATTCAAGAAGGATTGGGGAAGTATTTCCACTCATAAAAAATTGTCTGGTCGACACGTCATTATTTTTACCTTTTTTATTTTTGCTATTGGTTTTTATGATGGATTTCTAGGTCCGGGAACAGGTTCATTTTTAATGTTTTCTCTTTTATTTATTGGTTATGATTTTTTAAAAGCAGCAGGTAATGCGAAGCTTCTTAATTTAGGAAGTAATGTTGGTGCATTGTTGATGTTTATGTATGTAGGGCAAGTAAATTATGCGTATGGCTTAATAATGGGGATTGCTCAAATTGCTGGAGGGATTGTTGGCTCCAAATTCGCTATAAAAAAAGGAAGCGGGTATGTTCGTGCTCTTTTCATTACAGTAACTTGTTTATTGTTAGCGAAAAATCTGTATGACTATATTCAGTAAGTAATTAAAGAACGTAGAAAAGGTCAAGTATGCAAACTACATCGAGTATAAGAAGATACTAAGGAGAGATTCCTTTTAACATTTTTTAGATGCTACCTTGTTTGAAGATAGCATCTAAAAAGAAAATCTAAGTGAAGAGAATGAAAATAATATAAACTCATATTTTTCTGGGGTATGTTTATTGATTATATTGAAATGTTTACTCTATATTCTTCTTATAATTAGGCCTCAACAAACTCTTAAAATCCAACTCAGCAATTAACACACTCAATAATATAAGCGTAGCCCCTAAGTATCCTTTTCCTGTCAGCGTTTCACCTGTGAAGACGAAAGCAAAGCCTGCGGAAAAGACAGGTTCTAATGAAAAAATAAGACCTGTATGGGTAGGCGTCGTGTATTGCTGGGCAATTACTTGCACGATGAATGCGACCGCTGTGCAAAATATGCTTAAAGCCAATATGATTAGCCATGAGTCGATCGTGCTAGGAAGTTTTGGCGTTTCTATAATGAATGAAAATATAAGACTAAATAGGCCGACGAAACCGAGTTGTATGACTCCAAGTGCAATGGAATTCACATGTTTCGTTACGCTTCCAGTAATGATGACGTGAATGGCATAAAATAAGGCTGACAGTATGCAAAATATATCGCCGTTACCGATTTTGAATTCGCTAGTTAATGTTAATAAGCCGATTCCTATTATCGTTAAAATGATTCCTACTATAACTTTCTTTTCCGGAATGTGTTTTAAAAATATAGCTGATAATATTGGAATGAAAATGACTGTGAGACATAGTAGGAAACCAGCATTAGAAACACTCGTATACTTTGTACCGAAAGTCGCGAAAATGTAAACGATAAATAAGACAGAAGCAAGTATAAATGCATATTTTACAGTTTTAAAATCAACTTTGAATAAATGTTTGTAAAATATTAAACCTGATAAAAGAAAAGCGATAATAAATCGTAATGCGATTAAATTATATTCTTCTATGCCATCAAGTCCAAGTTTTGTAAGTAGGATGGATGCACCCCAAAAAAATGTAACTAGTAGTAACATTAAATCCGCTTTTAATTGTAGTTTCATTTCTATTCCCTCGTTATGTATAAATTTTATAAGCCCATACCCCTATCCCCATTTTTATTTTAATATTAATTCTGAATATTTGTAACTTAAATTTATCGACGTTTTATTTCATTGATTTAATGTTATCCGCCGCAAACATATTAGCGGAGTTAAATCTAAACATGATGTACGATGTGATGAAGTCTTTTAATCCATTATTGAAGAGATTAGTTAGTGTAATAATTTCAGAAAAATTAGGAAGAGCGTTGGTGCGAGTTGGCAAATATGGATATGCTCATTCGATTATTGAAAGTTCGGATTTGAAGAAGATCGGTAAATAATCGTATGTATATAAAATCCCAGTTTGGAGGGTTTTTTTTCTATGTAAAATTTCATTTGTTTTGTTTACATAATATCTTTACAATCATTTGATAGAATAAAGTCAACTGCATATTGTGAGGGTGGGTGGTTATCCCTTCTTTCCATTTGGAAGGAAAGGGGGTGATAATATGGACTTTTTGTTTGACCTTGTAAAAGAGTTTGTCAAAGCGACTGTGCGTGAAGTTTCAGCGTATTTTTTGCGGAAGCAACTTCTGGATAAAGACAACAAAAAACCCACTCCGCGCCGTAGGAAGCAAAAGGGTGGGTTTCGTAAAAAGAAATAGCTTATAATAACTACCACCCATACGGTAGCAGTTAAGGAAGAGATGTTAGCGCATCTCTTCTTTTTATTATATGCCATTTTATTTGATGTCACACTTATATAGTATTCTACGGAAAATATATCATATTCCTATTTTTTGGTCAATTTGATACCGCTTTAACGGGCAGTAAGACCCCCACCTCAAAATTCAGTGGAAGCAAAGAAGTTAGGTGGGGATCAACTGTCCGTAAAAGTCCGATTGGTGAGGGCTGATTAAAGTTTCACTTTATTGCATGATTGAAAAGGTGTAGTCTTATTCCTTTTCAAACTGAAAAATATCCCGATTAATAAGTTGATGGAGATACATATCCATTTCAGCAGCAGAAACTTTTCTTTCACTTTTAAACCACCATGCGCTTAATGAGGTGATTGCCCCTGAATAAAATTCAATGATTAAATCACTGGGCATCGTATGATTTTTGCAAAGTTGATTTAACGCTTCTATTTCTTGTTTTCTCGTTTCATGACTTAAATGCTGTGTCCGGTTAATAAATTGTTCATCAGACATTTGTGTTTCTAATATTTTACCGATTTCTTCATGATGTAGAAATTGTTCCATTACTTGAAATGGTTTACTTAATCGATCTGAAACCGGTATTTCAGCAATCATCTTGCCGTATCGTTTAAATCCAAATGTTAATAAAGCATCTTTATCTTCAAAATGTTTATAAAAGGTTGTTCGGTGTACCATTGCGCGGTCACATATTTGGTTAATTGTGATCGTACTATATTTCTGTTTTGATTGCGTCATTAATTCAAATAAGGAATCCCACAGTAATTTATGTGTACGTCTAATACGTAAATCAAGTTGTTTTTCATTATCATTCATCTACAATTCTCCTTTTTTGTAGATTAAATATACAGTGGCTGAAAATTGATTCTCCCTTTTTAATCTACATATGTATATTATATTACATGTGTTCTGGTGTATTTAAAGTTTTTTAAGTAAGAAACAGGAGGAGAATCTGTAAATGAATATGACAACTAAGAGCCCTGCAAGTGGCAAAGTTGATACTTCTAATTTGAAACATACCCCCATTTTAATTGCATTACTTTTAGGTGCAATGGTTGCATTATTAAATGAAACATTACTTGGAAATGCGTTAACGGTATTAATGAAAGAATTTGACGTAACGGCTTCAACGATTCAATGGCTTTCTACAGCATACATGTTAGTAGTTGGGGTTTTAGTTCCAATTACAGCATTACTTCAGCAATGGCTCACAACGAGACAAATGTTTTTGATCGCTATGGTAACGTTTTTAGTCGGTACATTAATTGCGGGATTCGCACCGACATTTTCCGTTTTATTAATTGGCCGTATCGTCCAAGCTGTAGCGACGGGGTTAATTACACCGTTATTAATGAATACGATTTTAATCATTTGTCCACCTGAAAAACGTGGTGCGACAATGGGATTAATCGCACTCGTGATGATGGCAGCTCCGGCAATTGGCCCTACATTATCTGGAGTAATTGTGGATTCATTAAATTGGCGCTGGTTATTCTATATTGTTATTCCTATCGTGATCATTTCCATTATGATTGGGATGAAGTACATTCAAAATGTTTCAGAGTTAACAAGGCCAAAAGTAGATTACCCATCTATCCTTTTATCGACATTAGGATTTGGCGGGCTTGTGTATAGCTTTAGTGCATCGGGTGATTTAGGATGGTCCGATGCAAAAGTATATGGCACTTTAATTGTTGGGCTTATCTCATTATGTATTTTTGCCGTTCGACAATTGAAAATTGAGAATCCAATTTTAGAATTACGAGCATTTAAAGTTCCGATGTTTACATTATCAGTTGGATTAATTGTCATTGTGATGATGTCGTTATTTTCAACGATGACTTTATTACCGATGTTCCTGCAAACCGTTTTACTCGTTACAGCTTTTAAATCAGGAATTATCATGCTTCCGGGAAGTGTTATTAGCGCCATAATGGGACCAATCGCAGGTAAACTATTTGATAAATTTAGTCCGAAAGTTATTATCGTTCCCGGTATTGTGTTAGTAGGGATAGCAATGTTCTTATTTAAAGGCATTACTCCTGATACATCAATGGTACAAATTATTATTATGCATAGCGTATTAATGGTTGGACTCATGTTTGTCATGACAGCACAAACATACGGTTTAAATCAATTAACACCAGATTTATATCCGCACGGAACAGCACTATTTAGTACGTTGCAACAAGTAGCTGGTGCAATTGGAACAGCTATCTTTATTTCGAAAATGTCTTCAGGAACAACTAAGTATATGGAAAGCTCCGCAAATCCACTGGATCCAGTAGAGAAGTTAAACGGTTTAACGTCAGGGTTCCAAGGTGCATTTGCACTTGGGTTAATCTTTATTATTGTTGCATTTATCGTATCGTTATTCTTAAAAGAAGAGAAAGAAGGAGTAAAGGCAGCGAGGGTTTTACAGAACGAACATTAAGGTTTATATAAAAAAGACATCTTTCCCTAGAAAAGATGTCTTTTTTATATTTTTTTCGTAACACTTGTTTTGGGTGTCTTTATACATAAGAATTGGTATGTACAATAATTATCCTTTTTGAGAATAATGATGCAAAGCCGTACTAATAACCAATAGTTCACCAGATGATTTAGTGATATCGTATATAGATCCTGTTATGAGAATAGGCATAGCGATGATTATGAAGTTATTATATTTGCATTAAACGATTTGCACGTTTTTTATAGTAAAAATTAGAGCCTCTTCAATAAAAAGGAATTAAATATGGTATTCTTTAGTTAATATATTTAAACGAAGACAGGGGAAATGAAGATGGACAAGAAGCTAACGTATTGGCTAGCATCTATTATAGGTGTAGTAGTACTTGCAACTGGTATGACTTATGGAATGTTACAGTTTGCTGAAGTCCCGCTTGAGAGTGAGGACCATGTTTTTGCAGAGGTTAATAAAGAAGACATACTATCGAATGAAGCAGAAGTGAAAGGCTCAAATGCACAACTTCACATTACAGTAACTTCTACTGAAGAAGAAGTGATTTCAGCTATGCATAGCATGACTCATCAAAAAGTAAAAGCGTGTGAAGGAAAGGGAGCAACCCCTATGTCCAAAAAGAATGCAGAGAAAGTAAGAAACATTCTAAACGGAAACAATTTCAAGAATAAAGAAGAGCTATTAGCAATTACTGAAAGATGGGCAAATAGAGATTTTAGTGAAATTTTAGAAGAACATAACTATTTTATTAAACTTCAAGGTGGCAAGATAGGTGAAGCTACAGTAATGGATAAGGTAGACGAGCAAGTATTCTGTTTCAATACTTTCGGTGATGATGTAACGGCCGCATTATTTAAATCAGGAGATCTTCAAGCGCTGTAAGGTGTTTTTTCTTTGATATAAAGAAAGCCTCAAGTATTCATATACTTGAGGCTTTTCCAATGGAAAGATAGGAATGATCCGAATTCCTTACATTAAGAACAAAGTGGAATTACTCCTAAACCAATTAATAAAGCTGCAGCAACTGCTGGAATTGGTACAGGAATTTGAATACCTTCTACAAACAAGAAATACTGACCACTTACTATTTTAAAACAAACTAATTGCATGGCTATTCCTCCCTTCTTTTAGAATTAATACATTATATTAATTTATCTATTTATTGTTATAGTTGAATTATTCATTTTTAAAAATATAGTTAATATGTGAATAGTTTTCGAAAGGACCTGCTCAATCAATACGAAAAAACATAAGATGAAACGAATCCATTAAAATACATGAGTGAACCTTAGTTTTCCCCTCTTATCTAAAGGAGGAACTATTATGGGTTATGGTGGTAGTTGTGGCGGTTGTGGCTTCTCGGGAGGCTTTGCTTTATTAGTTGTGTTATTCATTTTATTAATCATCGTTGGAGCTTCTTGCTTCTGCTAAAAACTATTGGAAAAGACACTCATATGGAGTGTCTTTTCTTTCGTGCAAAATGATTCCTGATAATATCCAACTGTATACTTTATACAGTATACTTTTTCCTCATTAGACATATAAAAATGTAACAATTACATTAAAACTAAGAGATACAAAAACTTTCTTATTTGAGGATGTTCAAAGTATTACTGTCTCAAATGCTACTACAGCTAACGCTTTACTGATTCCATTATTTATCCAACAAACAACATATATTTGTTGTGATAAATCAAATTCATAGTACTGTGAGAATAGTGATTATGGTTATTAGTAGTTATTAAAGAGGGCCTTGGTTCTTTTTTTATTTTCTTTCGACACAATATGATAATATATGAATTAATAGTTTGGTATTATTATCTAGAAATCTTACATTTATCTACAAATTATTATTGTATTTTTAATTTTTTGAATGTAAAATATTTCAATGTAAATACATACCATTTAGGGGGATAAAGGAATTTATGAAAAAATTATTAGCTTCAGCAACAGCGGTAACACTATTAACAGTGGGGTACAGTTCTTCTGCATTTGCAGCTAAAAGTCCTAATGATACAAAAAACTGTGGCCATTTTAAAAGTCAACAAGATGCTCAAGCATTCTGGGATCAAAATGGATATGGTGTTGGAAATGATCCGCACCGTTTAGATAATGATAAAGACGGCATTCCATGTGAAGATTATAAATATCCAAAGAGCACAAATACTACAACAGAAAATAAAGAAACTAATAAACCTCAAGAACAACCTAAACAAGAAAATACTAAACAGGAAAACACTAAACAAGAACCTGTTAAACAAGAAAACACTAAGCAAGAGAATTCAAAACAAAACAACCAAACAACAAATAATAAACAAGAACAAACTAAGCCTCAAACAACTGCAAAAGAAACAAAGAAAAATCCTAATACAGTTGTGAAAAAAGAAACGAAAAAACAAGGTGAAAAATTACCTAATACAGCATCAAACGGTGTTACAATGATGTTAGCAAGCTTAGGATTAGCATTAGCTGGATCTGTATTAATGTTCCGTCGTAAAAAGACAAACGCATAAAATAGTTCCTTAAAACGGCAGGAGAAATCCTGTCGTTTTCAAATGGAGTGATAAGAGTGAATAAAAAACAATGGATAGGCTTATGTTTAACTGTTATTGGACTTACTATCTTTTCCTATTATTTTCTAGAATGGTATAGTGCTAGACAATCAGCAGAGTCGTTGACAACTAACGAGGCTAAACAATATGAGACCGCCACACCTTCTAAAGAAAATGAAAAGCAAAACATCAATCAAGCAGGGACAGAGATAAAGACTGACACTTCATTACAAGAAGAACCTGTACAAATTCCTGCTTCAAAGGTAAACCATCAGTTAGGAGATAAAGTAGCATATTTAATTATCCCTAAAATACAACAGAAATACTCTATATATTGGGGAGCCGATGATAAAGTACTAAAAAAGGGTGTAGGTATGTTTGTTAGTGACTTAACTACTACACCATCTGGAAATGGTCATACAGTTTTAAGTGGACATAGAGATACTGTTTTTACCGAGCTTGGTCAATTAAAGGAAAATGACCAACTTATCGTGGAATATGAAAATAAAACATATACATATGAAATTAACAAGCATTGGATAACAGATTCAGAAGATCGAACAGTTATTGTAGAAAAAAGTGAGCCGACATTAACATTAACAACTTGTTATCCTTTTGACTATATAGGAGACGCTCCAGATCGGTACATAATTGAAGCATCTCTACTTTCCATTCATTGATGAGGATGGAAAGTCCAATACACATTAGTAAAATTAAAGTGGTTATCGAGTCGGAGAAAGGCACCTTAGAGTGTCTTTTTTTATGTAATTTAGTTGCCAATATGGAAAGTTTGTTATAGTTTTTTGTTTAGCGTGATTTTTTTCGAAATGCTGGCGGCACCCCATCGCTATCAACCTAACAGAACAGGTTGCTCCCAAAAGTTTTTTATACAAAATAACATCAAAAAATACGTCTTGAACAAGCGTTAAAAAAGAAAGCTGAAGGGCAAGTATACCCTTTTGGAATCTTTTTAAGAGAAAATGATAAAATGAAGATAATATTAGGGAATTGTGAGGATGATTACGTTGCTTACTTTGATAAAATTTGTAGTTAGTTATGCTGCAAGTCTATTTGCTTTTATTTTTGGATGGTTCTTAATTTCATATATTTTTAATCCTAGCTTTATTCACCCAGACGTTTTACAGGGGTTCATAAAAACTATCGTCACTTATGGTAGTATACCAGCTCTTATAGCTTGTCTAATTGGGGAAGTTTTATATAGGAAAATTAAACGATGTCGAGAGTTTCAATTTGGAATTCCTTTATTTATAGGACTAGCCGTTATCTATACACTTATACCATTTCTTTTTCTTTTTAATTTTTCTTTTTCATATTTCTTTGACTTCGTTGCACCTGTTATTATGGGTTCCTTAGCGTTTTATTTAGTACGTAGAAAAATATAATTTTTGTTTTGATGCATTATAATAGCTATCTCTGAATCACCAGTTTCAAAAAGCCTTCACGCAATGATAATTGCATGAAGGCTTTTGATGTTTTCTTATTTTTTTGTCTCGTTAACCCATGTAATAATGTCCTGGATGACGTATTCGGGAACGTTAGCAGGGATTTCGTATTCACTAGGAAGACTTAATTCTCCGTCACCCTCCGTGAAGAAATGATTCAATTTCGGGTATTTTTTGAACTGAACATTCCCGCGGTTTGCAAGCCCTTCTTGCCATTTTGTATATTCATTTTTTACTGTTACTTGATAATCGCGTGCTCCTTGTAAAATGAGTAAAGGCTCTTTTCGTGATTTTGCCTCTTCAACTGGACGCCACCTAGAAACATCATACATAAAATGAGGTGACCCAAAATTGTAGCCAGCTGGCGGATGGTCAGGATTGAAAGTAGGATCCTGAATAAAAGCAGCCTGTCTTTTTAGTTCATCGATTTCTTGCTTTGACGCCCCAAGGTATTCATACTGATCAATGGCAATGTCAGTCAAAGGGCGTGCAGGTGGTGCGAGTAAGATACTTCCTCGGACAAGTGAGGAAGGCGCTTTGCTCAGTATACGTGGCATTGTACCGGCTCCTTGACTATGTCCAAGAATGAAAATATTATTTGGATCAATGCCTTCCTGCTGCGCTGCGGATTTTGCTGCATAGATAGCATCATCTGTAGTATCACGGTCTAACGTAACGGGTTCTGCACTCATCTTTAATGCATGTTCTAAGGTACGTTTTTCATAGCGCAACACTGCAATTCCGTTGGATGAAAGGCCCACCGCAATGTCTCGTAAGATTTTTGTTCCCATGTATGTGCTGTCGCGATCATGGATGCCAGCACCATGAACAAGAACAACTACGGGCAGCTTTTCACCACGCTTATGTTTCGGAACTGTTAATGTCGCTGGTAACGGATAGGTAGAATTTCCAATGACGATTTCACGTTCTTGATAGGAGTTAGGTTGATCATAGCTAGGATGGGGGATGGTAAAAGATTCCTCGGGTGGCCTTTCTCCAATTTCATCTACTTTCCCGCCAGGTGTGAATTTAAGGAGTAGTGGTATGGTAGTTCCTTCGGTAGCTGCTGGAATTTCTACCGTCTGATGGACCAAGTTTCGTTCTTTTATCACAGGGGTTCCCATGCTTTTTATCCCGCTCCAGCCACTTTGTGTCCACCAGTTTTGTAATGTGGTTGCTGTAAACTTGGATTGAAAAGCAGTAGACGTCAACTGTAGTGCCTCTGCATACTTACCTTGCTGGAGATATTCAAAAAATAATGATGTACGCTCCGTTAAAGAGATTAATTTCTTTTCAGCAGATTGTTTCTCACGTGTATCTGCGTGAATAGTTGTTGTAAGCGGGAAAGATGAAACGCCTAAAGAAAAGAGTAGGGTAAAGGTAAGTACTGATCTTTGTATTTTCTTTTTTTTATTCATGTTTTAACCTCCAATATGTGATGGTAAAAAACAGGTATGGTAATTAGAATTCTGGTGCGAAAACTTCAAAATATTTGCAAGCAATCTCCAAAACTTGGACATACTCATATTATTATTCTAAAAAAACGTAGATTTCTTCTCTTGTCACATGCATATTAATCCCAGAAATAATCTTTCTTCCTTCACTTTATATTTTGATTATACGAAACAAAGCTCTCGTTTTTCTTACTTGATACTTACAAATTCCTTAAGTAGAGGATATTTTAAAATCTTAGCTTGATGAATATGTGGCGGTACTCTTATGTTAAGAGATAGCTTAAGGACCGAGGATTGTATTGTTTTTATAAAGAGTTGATGTTATGTTTATTTTGTAACATATGGTGTTTTATGTATGTAGGAGGATTTATTGAAGAAATTATTAATATTGTTTTTATTAGCTACATTTTGTCTACAGATTACAGGATGTTCTAATAATATGGGTACACTAAGGGAGAAGTCTAAAGCTTCAACACCTGTGAAGTCTAAACGCATCAATAAAGGGTGGTACAAACATATGTAATAGTTTGTATCACCCTTTGTTGATGATAGAAGTCATAAAGAAAAGACACCCTAAGGTGCCTTCCTTCGACTTGAACCATCTTAATTTTAATAATATATTGGACTCCCATCCAAATATTATTTTACCATGTTAAGTTTTTGTATTCATTGAGAAATATGCTTTAAAACTATATTTTTAAAAATTATATAGATTTGAACAATATGTATATGAGCCACATATCAAAAAAAAGACACTCTCAAGAGTGCCTCTCCTTAGCAGCCGAATCCGCCGCCCCAACAGCTAGCGCCAACGATGATTAATAAGATGAAGAGCACAACAAGTAAGGCAAATCCGCCGCCGAAACCACAGCCTCCACCACAACTACCTCCATAGCCCATATTAACTCCTCCTTCCATAAAGACCATTTATTAATGGATTTAATTTAATTTATGTTTTTAAGGGTGAATGGAGCAGGTCCTTAAAAAAATAAAAGGATTTTGGAAGTTAAAAAGAGTTGACGACCTTATTTTTGTCACCGGTATTTCGTCTGCTACATATTGTATTTTATTCTGTGTATTGGGGGAAGGAGGATCTTATGGCTAATTCTGAGATGATTTTACGTTTACTTACGGATTTAAAGATTGAACAACAATTGTTGAAAGAACAGTTAGAGAAAATGCAAACAGCTGTGACTATTCTTGAAGAAAAATCAGTGACGCTTAAAGAAAAACCAGCGACTCTTAAAGAAAAAACAATGACTCCTGAAGAAAAACCATCTGTTACAAAGCAAAGAGCTTTTTCTGGACGCCCAACATCTTTTCGTGATTGGAGAGCATCTAGTCAAAAAAATTAGGGAATGTTATGTGAAATGATAAATAAAAAAGTACAGTCTGCTGTGGAAAGGACTGTACTTTTTTATGTCAATAGAGAATGTTAAGGGAGACGCATTTATTGGCCTATTCCACTTTTAATTGGAGTTCTTTATCTAACTTATCATTATTAATTTTTAAAGTTAATCCTTGCGTGTTTTTCGGTACATCAAATACAATGTTTCCTTCCGAACTTTCATTAGGATTAACAATATTAAATTTGAATGTGGAGATATTCGCAGCTTTAAGTACTGACTGATATTCATTGGAAATGTGATATTCTCTTCCAAATCCATCAATTAATTTAAAGTTGTTAATATCTAGTGTAATGGGTTCTTCTTTACGATTATAAACGGCGATGTCTAATACTTTAAAGACACCTTGTGCTTTAACTTCTCCAGTCCCTAGAACATCTAATGATTCGGCAGATCCCATTGACATGTATACATCAGAGGAATCTACATTGGTAGGAAGTTCTTTTTGCGGATCCTTGCTGCTAAGTTTGTCATTCTCAGTTTTTTTAGAAGTCGCCTGCTCATTTTTCGCAGGCGCATCATGTGAACTGCAAGCTGATACTCCAAACAAGAATGTGCTACATAATAATGATGCTAATAACTTTTTGTTCATCGTTTGTTTCTTCCTTCCAAAATAGAAGCACTTTTAATGAGTGCTATATATATTTGTATATGTATTACATTTTATATCTTATTATATTAATTTTGGAAGGAAAAGGGAAAGTGTTGTACATTTCTCTGATTCGAATTATTTATCTGTCTAAAAGTTGAAATTAAAATGAGCCCCATAAATGATAAACCATTCCACTTACAAAAAATGCTAATCCTAAAAATAAAACAATTAAAGCAAGCATTCCATTTTTATTATGTTCCATAAAAGTAGCTCCTTTTTCATTTACTTACATACAAAAAGCCTTTAGTCGTAATTATGGCTAAAGGCTTTAATCTTCATACTTTGTAGTTTATAAAAAAGTTGCACTTCTGTATTAATCTGGAATATGATTGTTTAAAGAGAAGGTGATGAGTACATGCAGGAAACAAAACAATTCCCGCTTATATCTGGAAATCCCTCATTAGATTTAGTAAATACAGAGCTAGTTAGGCGTGGACAACGTTATGATTTATTAATAACAGATGAAGATGTATTAGAATGGCTACATGTAATAAAGGTTAATCTTCCTTTTTGGAATGAAAAAACACTTATAGGAATTCAGAAGCGAATGGATCAAGTTACATCTAGCATATTAGAGGTAAGGGAAGTATTGAGAAAACAGTTTGAGGCAATTGCTGATCAGCAAGAAATTTCTAATGATTTTATTACGTATTTAGAAAAACAAATTGAGAAGGCACCATTTACATATAAAATCATTGAACAGCAGCTAGTATCTATCCCAGTTGGAGAAATCGAGGATGTACTCGCATCGTTAATTGCATTTGACGCTTTAACGTTAATAGCAGAAAATAAGCTTATTTCCCTTAAAAGGTGTTCAAATCCTGACTGTGTTTTATTATTTATAGATAAGAGTGGAAAACGAAAATGGTGTTCTATGAAAATATGTGGGAACCGGAAAAAGGTAGCAAAATTTCAGGATCGAAAATTTGAAGAAGTTTAGAGAATCAACTTATAACAGTTGATTCTTTTTTTGTATTTTATAACTAACCCCTTAAATTAATATTTACAGGTTAGTTATGTCGAGTTATAATTGTTGGTAAATAAAGGAGGAGAACGATGGATAATATAACAGCAACTAAGCAGAAAGATCCTCAACCAATAAGTGTACGATATTTTACAAAAATGAAA
The DNA here is from genome assembly GCF_054509685.1 of Bacillus sp. C-3-6. Classification (NCBI taxonomy): domain Bacteria; kingdom Bacillati; phylum Bacillota; class Bacilli; order Caryophanales; family Bacillaceae; genus Bacillus; species Bacillus sp. C-3-6. The sequence goes on from NZ_CM137247.1 coordinate 980,136, forward strand.
GGGAAAGGAAGAAGCCCATTACAAGTAAATGTAAAGGACTCTTTAACGGGACTACTAGGGGGATTTTTAACAATTCTTACCTTAACATATTTAACGAGCATAACCTCTACAGAATTATTAATGGCTCCATTTGGTGCGAGTTGTGTATTAGCGTTTGGAGTTTGGAATGCGCCATTATCTCAGCCGCGTAATATTATTGGAGGACATTTGATTTCAACTTTCATTGGTCTATCAATATATCATTTGTTTGGGAATGAATATTGGACAATTGCTTTAGCGGTGGGGATGGCAATAGCCGTTATGATGTTAACGAGAACGACGCATCCTCCGGCAGGCGCCGATCCGATTATCGTTATTTTAGGAGCAAATAGTTGGAGTTATTTAGTAACACCAGTTTTAATTGGCTCCGTTGTTATTGTAGTTATTGCTTTATTTATTAATAATATGAGTAGTAAAAGAAGTTATCCAACTTTTTGGATGTAGTTTGTGAAGTGAAAAATAATTTAAGTGAGTATTCTATTCTTACTATGTTTTATTTTTTATATAGTAAAAGCCTTAGTCGTAATGGCTTGGGTTCTCATACTTTGTAGTTCATAAAAAAAAGACACTTTAAAGTGTCTTCTACAGATTTGAATTATTTAATTCATGTAATTAATATTCGTTAGCATAAAACTCTTTTATTAATTTTATTTCATTTGTATCTGGATTAAACTTAAATATTTTAATTTGATTCGATTCGTCTTTGTATGCAAATGTATTCTCACCAACTTGGGTCATATTGCTGGTGTTTAAAATAGGATCGCTACCGTGATCAGTAATTTCCACAGTTTTCTCCCGGTCCCAGAATGCAATGACAATAATCAAAATGATAAGACATACCCGTATAAAACGTAATTCTCTTGCAACAGGATGTTCCATCTGTTTGTCTCCTTTACTGTTTGATAGAGTGTGTTTATAAAAGAGATAATTCCTAGGAATATAAATAAAAAAGACACCGTAAAGTGTCTTTTTTATTTTAGTTATGCGCATTACTTAATAAGACGCTAGTTCCTCAGTCTGGCTATGAGTAACTATGTAGGGTGATTTTATTATAACATTTTAACCAGTAATGGGTCTATATGGAATTTAATTGTTTTTATTTTTGATTATTCAGAACGATTAATTGGGTATTTGGATGAAGGAAGCAGTGACTTAACTTGTTTTAGAAGAGTGTTTAGATGAGCTTGATATAGATGAAGATTTAGATGCTATGTCTTATACATTGGTCTTGCAGCAATATAACTGGAGAAAGGGGAGGGGGCTAATCTTAAGATTTGGAAAGAAGCTGATGTAGAAGATTATGAAGAGAGAGAGAAAGTTTTACATACATTAAAAGCACAACTGATAAAGTGTAGAGTTATATTTCCCTTTACACGAACATAACGGTATACTATAGTTAAGTTAAGTGAACTTAACTATTGAACGAAACGAAATAAAAGCATGGAGGAATAACGCTATGACTAGAACGTATAAAGAAGTAATTAATGAAATGAACCGAGCTTATAATGAATTCTACATTTTACTATTCCAGGAGTTAAAAGATGAGTTCGGTCTTACCGGACAGCAAGAGAGCATGCTATTTCATATTAATTTAAATGAAAACACGACAGCAAATCACATTGCGACTACTTTTAATGTATCAAAAAGTGCCGTTAGCCAAGTTTTATCGAAATTGGAGAAACAGAAGATGATTTCAAAACAAGTAAACCCTAATAATAAACGGGAGTATTTTCTTACACTTGGTCCAAACGGTAGTAAGTATATAGAGCGGTTGTCTGAGTTAGATGATGTATTAATTGAGAAATATTTTTCTAAAATCGATATAAATGCCCTAGAGCAAATGACCGAGACGTTAACGAAAATAAATAAAGTGATATTGGAAGAAAAGCAGAAGGATCTTAATTGTAATGAGTAAGAACGTAGATGAAGCAATTAGTAGAAAGGAGGAGAAGTGTATTATGAGTTTCATACCAAATATGATTACGATAGCAAATTTTATATGTGGGCTTTTAGCTATTTACGCTGTTTTCGTTCACGATATTTATTTGGGAGCAGTTTTTATTATTACGGGTATGTTGTTTGATTTTTTTGATGGCATGGTTGCTCGGAAACTGGATTCTGTTTCGGAAATTGGTGGAGAGTTGGACTCATTTGCGGATTTAGTTACTTTTGGTGTGGCACCGTCTATTCTTGCATATAGTGTCGCGTTAAAAGATTTGCAGTCTATCGGGATGATATGTGCGCTTGCTTATAGTATTTGCGGAATGCTTCGGCTTGCAAGATTTAACACACAGCAAAGCAAACTCCCGACCTTTATCGGTATGCCGATTCCATTTGCGGCGATGTGTCTCCTCATTTTATGTTTTTTAAAGAATCCAGTTTCCGTGGCGTTTGGTACATGCGTACTCGCTTATTTAATGGTGAGCAAAATCAAATTCCCTCATTTTAAAAAAGATATAGCTGAAAGCTTGAAGCCTGGAAGATTGGATTGATGATACGGAATTACAATGAGAAAGATAAAGGAGAATAACATGATTCGTATGGCACTAAAATCGTTTAACATACAAATGTATTGTTTGCTAGGCGTAATGTTATTGGGATGGTTGCTGACACCTTTTTCAGCCCAGTTTGTAGGGATAAGCATTGGCCTTTTGGTGAGTATGTACTGTGCCTGGATTTTAGGAAGGCGTATTGAAAAGTTCGGAGATAGCATTGTAAAAAAAGAAAAAGCACCGATGCTCGGAATGATGAACCGGTTCGCAGCCGCAATACTCGGCGCGATTATTATGTATGAAATTGAACACGATGAATTCATGTGGACATTCGCTGCTGGAATTATGAGTGGATATTTCTTGGTTATTATTAATTTGGGGTATTACAGTATGAGGGATGCGGAGGAATAAAGTTTCACTTTATTATAAAGAAAAGACACCCATATAAGAGTGTCTTTTCTGATAGTTTTTTAGCAGAAGCAAGAAGCTCCAACGATGATTAATAAAATAAACAGTACAACTAATAAAGCAAATCCTCCAGCAAAACCGCAGCCTTCGCCGCAACTACCACCAAAACCCATAATAGTTCCTCCTTTTAATAAGAGGGGAAAACAAGGGTACACTCATGTATTTTAACCGATTCAAATTACTTTATGTTTTTTACGCAATAATTGAGCAGGTCCTTTGGAAAATAAAAAAAGACACCCTAAGGTGCATTCTTCTGACTGGAATTATCTTAATTGTATTGCGTCGTTATCATATAAGAAAAAAAGACATCAATTAAGATGTCTTTTTTTCTTTGTAAAATTGGTGTTAAGAAGGTATAACCTATGAATAATATAACAATCATCGAGTAAGTTTATTATAGCAGCGATAAATAGGATTTTTATATGTAATATTACATATATATAGATTTATTTATATTTTATTTGTATATTTTAATTGTCTGTTCCTTGTTTTAATTCGTTTAGTTATATTATTTTTTGAGTGCTCCAGCAATGGAACCTTTTTTAGTATTCTATTTTGATGATGTTCCATAAAATTAGCACCTTTTAAGGCTATTTTTATATAAAAAGCCTTTAACTTGTATTTATAACTAAAGGCTCTGAGTGTCATACTTTATAGTTTATAAAATCTTATAAGAAGAATAACCAGTATTTTATATAGAATTTATCCCGCTATTTGCCGGGCTGCCCATAAACACCCGATTGGTGAGAGCTGATTAAAGTTTCACTTTATAATGTTTTTTATCCAATTTGGAACTGAAATGTACTAGCTTGATAATGAAGCTAGGTTATTAGAAGTGAAAAATTTTAGTTTTATTATAATTAATAGAAATGAAAGTAGTGTAAATATAAATCCACTCCAAATAAGTTGGTGAATACCTAAGTTTGAAATGAACCAGCCTCCAATAGTTGTTCCTAGAGTAATTCCGAGATTTGAGAATGAAACGAATAGGCTATTACCAAATTCGGGTGCTTCTCTTGCTTCACTTATTAACCATGTTTGACCAACAATTAATCCACCAGCATGCACGATTCCCCAAATGAATACCATAAAAATCATTGGAACAAGATAAGAACCTAAATAATAAACCAATATATAAACAATAGAATATAAAATAGGGAACGATATTACTGTATTTACTATGCTTCTTTGCAGAAGACTACCAAATAAATGATTGCCTAAAATCATAACTATACCAAATATGAATAGCATGATACTGATGAGCGATCCATTCATGGAAGTTACTTTTGCAAGGTATTCGGCGAAGTAACTGTATACGGAAAACATGGCTGCAAAAAGGAATGTGACAGTTAAAATATTTAACCATAACCCTGGTTTGCCGAGTATACGAATTTGTTTGCCGAAAGACATTTTTTCTTTAACGGGCATAGAAGGAAGTGAGATTAGTATTCCAATGAATGCAAGGGCATTAATAAACGCTCCGAATAAGAAAGCAATTTCTAATGAAAATTGATCTGCAAGGTAAGAGGTTAATGGTACACCTAGTGCAAAGCCAACCGTAATTCCCATGAAAACTTTTGTAACCGCTTGACCACTCTTTTCAGGAGGGACAAGTTTAGCAGCAGTTACAAGAGCGATTGAAAAGAAGAGTGGGTGAAGTGCTGCAGGTAAAATACGAAAAATAAGCATGATTTCAAATTGTGTTGTATAAGAGTAGATTATATTTGAAATAACAAAAATAAAGATTGCTATTAATAAAATTATTTTACGATTAATACTAGAGACGAGCAGAATTAAAAACGGACCAGAAATAGCAACGACTAGTGCGAATATACTTACTAAAAATCCTGCCTGTGCAGTTGAAATGTCAAATTTCTGAGTGATTTGTGGTAATACACCGACAATACCCATCTCGGTAGTAATAATTCCAAACACCCCTATTGCTAGTGTAAGAATAAGTAAAGGACTTACTTTTTTCATTTGTAAAACTCTCCATTCTTATTATTATTTTGAAAGTGAAATCGATTTATTAACAAAGAAATGAGCATGATTGGATGTCAATAGTATTAAAATTATGTAATGTTAAACACAAAAACAGATATCTAAATAACTAGATATGATATATTAAAAAAATGCTCCTTTCTATGTTTCTTTCTTTTATAGGTAGCGAAGTTTTAAAAAGAATGTATTGGGCAGCTATATAAAAGCAGAATGTGTGAAAGCAAATAATCAATTGGTAGGTTGATTATTTGCTTTTACTTTATAATTCATTTTGAACGTATTCAGAAAACGCTTGTATTGTTTTTTCATTTCGACGATAATATGTCCATTTTCCAATTCGGTCAGAGTCTAGTAGTCCTGCCTTTTTCATAGTTAATAAATAACTAGAAATAACCGATTGGGCTAAGCCAGTTTTAAGCTGAATATCTCCTACACACACTCCAATCTGAAAATTAATCCCCTGTTCTAAATAAGGTTTTTCGTCGAAATGGTTTTCTGGATTTTTTAACCATGATAAAATTTGACATCTTGTTTCATTTGACAATGCTTTATAAATTAATGAAGGTTCCATAAGGATATTATATCTACTTTTATAGATTTGTAAATGGGTTTGTGTGATTTTAAGGGAAGAAGGTATAGTTTATACCCTCGAATAGGAATAAGGTGCTCTTGATCTGTACCCTTTGTAAAGGACATTTTAAAAAAAGTTAGGCAACCTAAAAAAGATGATTTCTGTATGCAAACAGAAGTCATCTTTTTTAAATTCTATTGATAGCAAGAGTGATTATAGTACGTCATATATTTCTTAATTTCATGTTTTAACTGAACAAATGATTCACATGATTTTATATATGCTTTATCGGTTAAAGTACTACGAGGATTACGTGCAAAAATGATAGTATTGTTAGGTTTAAGCATGTTGTTGCCTAGCTATCAATGGCGGATATCTAAGAAGAGTAATAATAAAACCCAACTGAAGATTTAAGAAAAATTTTATGTTTATCCCACTCTTTATTTTAAAAGTTTTTCCTATGCTATAAATGAGTTACATCATGAAGGAGACTAAAAAAGACAAAGTCATAGATGAAAATGTAAAGTTAGGGGATTCTACATGCATACAGAAGTTTTAATTAGTTATTTGTATACGTACTTTTTTACTAGTATTTTTTGTATTGTGTTTCAAATTGGAGTTTATTTTAAAGCGAAAAGAATTATATCTATTCGGCATTTTTTATGGGTGTATGTTTTTCTATTCTACCTTTCGTTAGTGTATAGGGTGACGCAGATCGCGACTGTATGGGATATAAGTAGATATGAAACGTGGATTCGTGTAAGTCAAATCAACTTGACTCTATTTGATACGGCAGGTAGTACTACGTATCTTTTGAATATTGTACTGTTTATGCCGTTAGGTTTTTTATTACCGATGATTTGGCCGCAGTTTAAAAAAATAAAAAACACCGTATGTGCAGGATTCTTTTTTTCACTGGCAATTGAGTTAAATCAATTACTAAATAATAGAATTACAGATATTGATGATTTATTTACGAATACCCTCGGGGCAATTATTGGGTATTTATTATATAGAGCTTTTAAAATGATATTAAGAAGAGAGGGGAAAAAGCTTGATACCAACTCTTCTCTAGTTATAAAATACGAGGCTATTTTTTGTTTAGTGTGTTCATTTGTAGGGGCGATGTTAATTTATCATCCAGCTTTATTTGGAAGACCTGTCATCATTCAGTGAGGTGATTACGAATTTCTTTTGAACGCTCGTGCGATATTTCAATTTGTAAAAAGCCTTTAACTTGTTATAGTTAAAGGCTTTTATCATCATGATTTTTACTTACCAATTACCCACTCTAACATCTGCCTTCAACCACTTCACCCAATCCAAATCCTCTACCTTAAGCAAACTAAGCGAAACACCCTTCATATCTAAAGAAGTCAACAGCGTACCAACCTTTACGAATGTCACTTGCAATCCTTCCAGCTCACACAAACGACGAATGTCATTTGCGAAAATGTATTGTTCCATTAATGGTGTCGCACCTAATCCATTAATGAGAATAGCGAAGTTGTCACCTTTTCTCCAGCGATAAATGCTTTTTAGTTTGTTCATCAGTTCAATCGCTAATATTTCAGAAGAGGATAGTGCTTCTTTACGGTAACCTTTTTCTCCGTGAATACCGACGCCATAAAACACTTCATCTTCGTTTAGTGTGAAGGAAGCTTTTCCTTTCACTGGATCGTTTGCAGGTGAAAGAGCAACTCCTAATGTGTGTAAGTTTTCTGTAACAGAACGGCCAATTGTTGTTAGTTCTTCTAAAGAGTGACCTTCAAGAGCGGCCGCACCTAATATTTTTTGAACGAAAACAGTGCCAGCTACGCCGCGTCTTCTTTTATTAAAGGAAGCATCATCTTCAATTGAAACGTCGTCATTTACGATGATATGGTCAACTTTTCTTCCTTCTTTTTGAGCAATTTGCTTTGCTGCTAGAAAGTTTTCTACGTCATCTTTAAAGTTTTTGATGATGAATAGTATACTTTTATCTTTTGGTATGAGGCGAGTTGCCGCCGCAATTTGTTCCACTGTAGGCGGAGTGAAAATATTGCCGTTTACTGCCGCTGTAAGCATACCTTTTCCTACATAACCAATATCAGCAGGTTCATGTCCGCTACCACCGCCGCTTATAATAGCGACGTCTTGCTTCAGTTTTTCGATACCTTTTACATAAATGATGTTATTTGTTTCATCGTAATTTACTTTGTCGTTATGTTCAAAATAAAAGCCATGCAGCATATCTTGAACGATATTTTGTACATCATTCATAATCTTTTTCATTGCTTTTGCCACCCTTTAATTACTTTGCTGATTGCTCAAGTAATAGTAGTAATTGATTGTTTATCATATTTTTCATAAGAGAAGACATAAAGGACGGATCTACTTCGCACTTGCTTTCAATCCAATCTTTTATCGTTCCAACGAAGCCGTGACTATAAAAGGAGGCAATCGTATTTTTAGTCTCATCAGAAAGGCTGAATCCACAGCTCACAGATAATTCATCAATAATCTTCATATATAAGTTTTTCGTATGCTCAAATAAATAGTGATTAAACGAGTTTTGCTCAATGACTTTAAAAGCGTTTCGGTAAAATTTTTGATTTTCATAAAAGTAATCAAATAATAAATCGAAAATGTTTTCCCATGTTTCATAGTCAAGAAAATCGATAATGTTTTCCTTCGTTTCTTCTCTATAAATCCAGCTTAATAGTTCAAATTTATCTTTAAAATGATAATAAAAAGTTTGCCTACGCATTTGACAGTGTAACATAATATCGCTCACTGATATTTTATGAAACGACTCTGTTTCCATTAAATACTTCAATGAGTTCGCGATTATCTTTTTAGAAATTATAGAAGAGGTCATCTAAATCATCCCTAGAATGTTATTAATATAAAAATCCTACCCATAAATGAGAGCGGTGTCTTTAGACAGATTGTCCATTTTGTCCGTTTACTATAAAACGCTTTCATTTTAACATGAGTAGTAAGAAGAAGATTTCAAATATATCACAATATATTAAAGGAATTGAGGGAGAACTACAATGAAAAAGATTATAAACAAACCAGAAACATTAGTAATGGAAATGTGTAACGGAATGGTTATGGCTCACCCAGAGCTTGAGCTTTTGAAAAAATATAAAGTAATTAAGAAGAAAGAAATGAACGAAAATAAAGTAACGTTAATTAGTGGAGGCGGTAGTGGTCACGAGCCGGCACATGCAGGATTAGTCGGAAAAGGAATGTTAGATGCGGCAGTGTGCGGAGATGTGTTTGCTTCTCCTTCGCAAATTCAAGTTTACCAAGCGATTAAAGAGACAGCTAGTAAAAAAGGTACGTTATTAATTATTAAAAATTATAGCGGCGATATTATGAATTTCAAAAACGGTGCGCATTTAGCGACGGAAGATGGAATTGAAGTCGACTACGTAAAAGTGGACGATGATATTGCGGTAGAAGATAGCCTATATACAGTAGGACGCCGCGGCGTTGCGGGAGTTATTTTAGTTCATAAAATTGCCGGCGCAGCAGCGGAAGCAGGTATGGATTTAGGAGCGGTGAAAGCTGTAGCAGAAAAAGCAGCGGCTAACGTGCGCACAATCGGTTTAGCGTTAACGTCTTGTACAGTTCCAGCGAGCGGATCACCTACTTTCACACTTGCGGAAGATGAAATGGAATACGGCGTAGGTATTCACGGCGAACCAGGAATTAAGCGTGAAAAAATGCTGTCGGCGGATGAATTAGCTAACCGTATGACAAATGATTTAATGAAAGATTTAGGAGTAAAAGATGGCGAGGAAATCGCACTTCTAGTTAACGGTTTTGGCGGAACACCACTTCAAGAACTTTACTTATTTAACAACGCAGTTACGAGAGAACTAGCAGCTAGAAACATTAAAATTAATAGAGTATTCGTCGGTAACTATATGACAAGTATTGATATGGCTGGTATGTCTTTAACGGTAATGAAGTTAGATGAAGAGCTAAAAACATTACTATCAAAAGAATGTAATACACCAGCGTTTAAAGTAGATGGACCAGTTGAAAGTGTAGAGTACGTGAATGTACTTGAAGAGGCAGAAGAGAAGGAAGTTTCATTTGAAATAGAAACAGCGGAAGAGCACGCTGTTATTAAAAATAATGTCATTATATTAAACAACATGATTTATCTCGTTGATAAAATGAGCGATATTATTATTAAAAATGAAGTACCGTTTTGTGAGTTAGATACACATGCAGGTGACGGCGACTTCGGAATGAGTGTTGCAAAAGGATTTAAGCAATTAAAACGTGAGTGGCATTCGATTGTAGAACAAGAAAATGTAACGATTGGATCATTCCTTGACGGTTGTTCGATGATTATTATGGAACATTGCGGCGGCGCTTCTGGTCCAATTTGGGGCGGTGCATTCCGCGCAGCTAGTAAAGCAGCAGGCGAGAAGCGTGAGTTAACAGTGAAAGAATTCGCTGAAATGTTGCAAGCAGCACTGCAAGGCATACAATCTATCGGTGAAAGATCATTCGGTAGAGGAGCGGTAGTTGGTGACAAAACATTAGTTGACGCACTTGCTCCATGTGTAGATTCTTGGTTACATAGCGCTTCAAACAAAGAAGACATGAAAAATGCCTTTGAAAAAGGTGCAGAAGCAGCCGTTAAAGGCGCAGAGTACACGAAAGAAATCGTAGCTCGCATGGGCCGCGCTGGTACAGTTGGTGAAAGAAGTTTAGGATACCCTGATGCAGGTGCACATGCACTTGGAGTTATCTTTACGGAGATTGCGGGTAGTTTGAAATAATAATTAGAAAGTCCCTCTGCCTTAAGGTGGAGGGATTTTTATATAGTTGATATGTAGAAGACTTCTTTCGGTTCTTTCTCAGTAAAATATGAGTTTGTTACTGTTTTTGATAAAATCTTATTTCAAAAATACAACTAATATTTCTCAACATTAATATATTGAAAATAGTTAGAATATTTAAGATAATCATTTGTGAAGAAGTAAATTATAAAAAAAGGGGGAATTTATTTTGTTACGTCGTTTATCTATTTGTACAGTACTAACAGCTTTTATATTTACTTTATTTACATTTAACGGCTCTGCTTTCGCGGCTACGAATGCTACTGAAAATGAAAATGTAGTAGCAGCTTGTGCAAAGGGAGGTACGGTAGGTGTATATGGTGCAAAGATGCGCAGTGGTTATACTGTCGATTCACCTGTCTTACATACATTTAATGATGGTACGAAAATTACTGGAACATGGGTAACTGGTGAATATGTTCAAGGTCATTACAGTAATTCTAAACAGTGGTTAAAAGTTACATATAAAGGGATGACAGGTTATGTATCCCATACAACATTATATAACGTTTGCTCATAAAACTATGTACCATAATAGCTTTGGATATATTGAGCTAATCTCTTCTAGAGATTAGTTCTTTTTTATCTCTTAGTTTTTAATGGGGCATTTTTTGAAAAAGACCAACGATTCATTAAATCGATGGTCTTACGTTTATATAGTATTCATTTGTATCTATATCAAATTTTTCATTGCTTTTTGCTTATTTTAGACTTAGTTTGTTTGTGATTGCAGCTTATCAATTTTCCAGTATGTTTGTAGAGGGTCTAAAGAGCTTTCAATATAAAACATATATTCATCTACGGTATGTGGTACTTCAAAAGCTATTTTCAATTCTACCGTTTCATTTGGTTTAACTTGTATATCAGAAGGGTTTTGATCAAGCACCTTTCCTTTATAGATCTTTCCGTCTTTTTCATCTTTTAAGTTATATTTTAATTCTGATAGTCCAATCGTTTGACCTCGTACATTTTTTACAGAGACATTAACAATGACGGAATCGTTGCTAGCATTTAAATATGCACTTTGAACAGCGGCCAAGTAATAGCCTCCCTTAACACTCTCGCCAACTAATAAAATACCTTGTTCCAAGCGGCTCATCTCTTCTTTTTCTTCAAAATTTATTAATTCTTCATTTTCATTTTTTGCGGTTGGTTCTTCTATTGGACCATTTTCAACGGCACTATCTGTTTTATCTTGTGTGCAAGCAGCCGTAACACTGACTAATACTAGAATGAAAGTAAGTAATATAGATAATTTTCTCATAAAATTTATCTGTCTCCTTAAGTTTCTCAATTTTGTGCAGCTATACATATAAGATTAACATAATGTCTCATTATTGGCTCAAAATAGGGGGTCTTTTAGACAACTTATTCTTTTTACTTTTAATATACATTCGATTGGTTCTCGCGATATTTGTTAATCTTTTAAAAAACATTGGCTTAGTAATACCGAGGGTTATTATAGATATATTAATCATGTAATTTGTCCATATCAAAATGAACGTTTTTTGCATCTAATATATTGTAAATATATTTTATTTTGAAAGGATGTGATTATATGGCCCATAAATCTACTGGAGTGTTTCGAGTTCCAGTCTCTGAAAATGGGATTATTCCAACTGCTCTCAACATTATGTTAAACAATGATTCACGTTGCCATACTAGTAATGTAACGGTAACTGTTAAGAGAAGTCGAAACACTTTTTTCCCAACTCAAAATGAATTAGTTGAAATCTCTCGTACTTTTGTTTCTTTAGAACCAAACAGAACAACTAAGATTGTGTTATTTACTCCAGAATTCCAAATAGAAGATTTTCTTGATGTCATCATTAGTGGAAATAAAGAGGATGTTAAGGATGTTCTTGTATATTCTTTCTTAGCAGATTCAGTAGGTCATAATCTGCCATCTACTGTTTTCAGGAATGCAGAATACACTTTTGCTTGCTGACACAGTGATGATGTATTCTTTACTGTCGTATATCTGAATTGAAATGTTGCAAACAGCACTTCAAGGCATATAATCTATCGTTGAAAGATCATTCGGCAGAGGAGCGGTAGTTGGTGAAAGAAGTTTAGGATATCCAGATGCAGGGGCACATACGCTTGGGGTTATCTTTACAGAAATTTTAGGTAGTTTGAAATAGAAATTAGAAGATCCCTTCTACCTTAAGGTGGAGGGGGTTTTCTTAATATTGTTTTTTGATATATATTGCTAAATATGTTCCCATAATTCATTCTATTGTATTGAGAATAATGTCATCAACATCAAAAAACGGTTTATAAAAGGAACTAGTATTTGAAGAAGTTCCACCTCAAACATACTCCTATGCATATAAGTATGTTTGAGGTGGATTTATTAAAGAATTTTATATATAGCATGAATGAAAATGGGATAAATAAAACAATGTTTCTTAGTATGTTTTTAAGAATTAATTGAGCAGGTCCTTGTAAAAATAAAGAAAAGACACCAAAAGGTGCCTTCCGCCGACTTAAATTATTTTAATATTATCGATCTAAGTTTAAAAGCTATAAGGATTTTTTCTGTGGGATTTGTAAGTAGTTTTTACGAAATTATGAGTGTTTTTTATTTTGTATTTCAATAAGTTGATCTGGTAGCGTTTTTGTATAATATTCTTTTTCGGTTAGTTCAAATATAAACAATGCTTTTTTCCAGTTATAAATAACATCTTCTACATTATGTTGTTTAATTTTTAATAAATACTGACCTTTTAAATAGAATAGTTCACCTAATAGGTATAAAGTATTTAGATTAATTGCTAATTTGATGCCCTTATCAAGGTATTTTATTGCCTCTTCATGTTGATATGTGAAGTCTAAACATTTTGCTAAATTTAACATGATTTTTAATTTAATTTCTTTATCTCTAGGAAAATCTAACTTATTAAAATTAGTTAAACATCTTTTTAATATATTAATACTTTTTTCATACTCTTTATTTTCCGCATAAAATATAGCCATTGATTGCATAATATCTATTTCTCTTTCTGATAAAAAATCAGAATTAGTTAAAGTCAGTTTTAATGCATTATTTAAAAAATCTAAAGCAGTTTTTATTGATTTATCCACCATAAATATAGCAATTGCTTCATGCCATATTAGAAATTGTTTATCTTCTTTTGTTTGAAAATTATTTAAGTTTTTCTCTTTTTTTACTATTTCATAAAGTTCTTTATATTGTTTTTGCTTTAAGCAATCTTTGATTACGTATTTTACATTTTCTATATATTTTAATTTCTTGTTTTGAGTTAGTGCAAATATATTATTTGGATCAACACCAAGTCTTTCAGATAATTGATATAATAATATGCTAGATGGATAAATCACACCTTTTTCGATCTTACTAATTTGACTTTGTGAACATATTCCGTGACATAAGTCGGATTGTGATATATTTTTTTTAATTCTAAGTTCTTTAATGGTAATACCCAAATCGTTAAATTCCATTTTCCCCACCTACTATTTAACACTTTATTAGTATGATATTCTCTAACCTTAATGTAATGTAAAATTAATATAGTTGCAATTATTGTTTTAAAGGGCTTATCGTTTCTATAAGATGGTGAGATTTTTTTATGTACAAAAAAGACACCAAAAGTTCCTTTCGCCGATTTGAACCATATTCATTTAATATAAACCTATCTGTATTTTCACATGCTTTTCTAATCCCTCTATTATCCATTTGATAAAATAAAATCCTAATATTACCAATAACCAAATAAATATTTCTACATATTCAAGATATTTACATAAATTACAAAAGTGATACATTTAAGTTGTAAGCTATATAAACTATTAAAGGGGGATTTATTATGTTCAAGAAATTAGTAGTAGGGGCAGTAGCAACAGGTATTGCATTAACAGGGGGAATTGGTGCAGCTTCAGCTGATACGCAAAAAACTGTGAGCTCTCCGAAGCAAGCAACATGCTCAATTCCTTATGAGTATTCTAATGGTAAATTCAAAAGAACTCTTTATTACTCAAATGGAGTATATGCTAATAGTTTTAATGAAAATGTTTGTGGCGGGACGATTACGTGGTACTTAAAACATGTTCAAAATGGAGTTGCTTTTTACGAAGGTAATTTAAAATAGTGGATTTTTTGAACCTCATTTATTGAGGTTCTTTTATTTTTAGTTTTTAAACTGATTCTCTATAAAAAAGACACCCTAAGGTGCCTTTTTGCGATTTGATCCATTGTAATATGGTATTAAATTCCAGTCCAATTATTATTTTACCACGTTAAGTAGTTTCGGTTATTGAGAAAAAATACAACTCATTGTTTGAATGCAAAAAAGCCCTAGGGGGACTAGGACTTTTTGCTAGAATGAATAAGATTTAAAAAAGGACTTATATAACGTAACATATGAATGTTTCGTAAATGTATCAAAAAAGTGAACAAAAGCGTTAATTTTAATAAAAAAAGCTCCGCGATAAAAGCTACGGAGCTTCATAAGGTCGAGTTATGTCGTACTCACAAGGGATTTTAACATGAATGTTGTGGTAAAAATACTGGTAAATTTATCCCATAAAACGCCCGCTGATTAGAGTTTCACTTCATTCGAAGGAATTTATGTTTTATAAATTAGATTATAATAGTTGATATTCTCCATATTGACCAGAAAAGAACTAAAAATTCTAGTGAAATTCCAAGTGTTCGTTTCCGAGTTTTTTGAAATTCTTTTATTAAATAGCCAACAGCACTAATTGCTATAAGAATGAAAAGAATAAGTTCGAGTGTAACTGGCATTTTATCTACTCCTAATACATTAATTTGTTATATATAAATTATAAGATATTTTTGTAACTAGTAGTGAAAAATTCAATAGAATTATCTCTAAATGGAGTAAATGTTTCAACGGACCAATCAAAGGTCAATACAACAAATGTTATACAATATACGCATGGAGAGCCGTGGGGTTGAAGAAATATTGAAGTATAAAGAGTTGTTAGATCGAAGGATGATTACCGAAGAAGAGTTCTAAGTGAAGAAAAAGTAACTAATAATTATATAGATGAAACGCTCAAATGAGCGTTTTTTTATTTATATATTCGCAAGTAAAATAACATAATATCACTATGAATCCTTATAACAATATGAATTTTTGCATATTTTAAAATTCAATATATCCCTCAAAAACTTTTAATTGTATAATATATTTTGTCATATTTTTAGATTTTTCGACATAAACCAACAAAAATAGAGAGCGTATTGGGAGAAGACATTATGTATACAAAACTATTAAAATCAATTACATCATTATCACTGATTGGTGGTGCGTTGTTATATACAAATGGCAGCGATGTAAAAGCTGCTGAAGTGGGTGTTTTTTCTGATGTGCCGACATCACATTGGTCATATCCAGCGATTAAAGATTTAGCGAGTAAAAATATTATTTCCGGTTATGGGAATGGGATATTTGGTTTTGGAGATGTTGCGACAAGGGAGCAAGTTGCGGCTTTAATTTATCGAGTGTTAGTACCTAATAAACAAGGCGGTTCGTTTAGTAATGATGGAACTCGTTACGTATTAAAGGATGGGTCTACGTTTAAAAATCCTTACGGTGATATTAATCAAAGTTCTACAATGTTTCCAGAAGAGGTATTAACTTTAACGAATTTAGGAGTTTTTAAAGGTGATGAAAATGGCCAATTTAGACCGAAAGCTTCTGTGAGTCGTGCGGAAATGGCACAAATTCTTACAAATGCTTTCCATCTTGCGGCAAAACAAAAACATACCTTTAAGGATGTTCCAAATCCATTTTGGGCAGAAAACGCAATTAGTGCAGTGCAGTCAAATGGAATCGCAGATGGCACAGGGAACGGGAATTTTGAACCGTATGGCACAGTAACACGTGAACAGTATGCGCAGTTTTTATATAAAACTTTAAAGTATAAAAATGCCGATGTGAAAGATACAGGAGATGCGGCATTATTAACAGCGTTTAAAGGGGAAGTACAAAAGCGTATTAATACATACGAGACAAATATTACACTTCCATATAAAACGAAAAACAATAATACAAACGAAGTGATGAATACACTTTTTAACGCATATAAAGAAGTTGCAAGTAAAAATGAGTATACAAATAATAATAGATCGAATGTTTCATATGGACTTTCTGGATCACCTGGAAATTATACATTTACGCTTAAGATTACATATCGTGAAACGAAAGAACAGACGGAATATGTCATGAAACAAGCGAAAGCAATCGTTTCTTCTATTACTCAAGTTGGAATGGATGATCACGAAAAAGTGAAGGCGATTCATGATTACGTAGTAAAACATGTTTCTTATGATACGTCTTATAAAGCTTACACAGCATATGAAGCACTAGTAAATCGTTCTGCGGTTTGCCAAGGTTACGCACTATTAACGTATCAATTATTAAAAGAAGCAGGAATTGAAAATCATTTCGTGACAGGAACTGGGGACGGACAACCTCATGCTTGGAATTTAGTGAAAATCGAAAATAAATGGTATCACCTTGATACAACATTCGATGATCCGGTTCCAGATGAACAGGGCCGCGTAACGTATTCGTATTTCAATTTATCAGATGAACAAATCGCAAGAAATCATGAGTGGAACCGCGGAGACTATCCGCAAGCTACAACAAATTATTATAGTACACTGACAAACAAAATTGCGGCAGGTAGTACGAAAACGCCTGCATATCAGCAAATATTAAAAGATACAAAGTTAAACTATTTAGGAACTGAATATATCGCAAACAACTATACCGAATTAAAAAATAAAATGCAGCAGCGCTATAGTGCGAAACCAGAAAAAATTGAAGTACTGTACAAGCAATCAATGAATGGTGCACTGCAAGATGTGAAAAAGGCAATTGGCGAAATCGATTATCCGCAAGGGGCAAATCGAGTTTCTTATAAAGCGGAGCCTTACAATGCGAAAGAAGGGTATTCTTTAGTGACGATTACGTTTACGTATTAAGAATGAGAAAAAGCATCTGTTTCAGATGCTTTTTTTATTATATTGATTCGACAAAATATGACAGTTGAAAACGAATTGGTCTGTTATGATAATTTTTGAAATTTTACATTTTGGAGGATTAATCATGAACAAAAAGAAGATTTTTGCTGCGTTAATAGGAATTGTAGCCTTATTTGTAATTATTAATGTAGTTGTTACGAAAGAGAAAACGACATCAACCAGTGAAAAAATGTACTCTGAGAAAGAATATAATAAATTAGTAGATGAACATTTTGAAGAAACGCAAAAGTTGAAAAGTGATATGAGTGTGTTAGAAACTGAAAAAAAATCTCTTGATGAGCAAGTGAAGAAGTTAAAAGATGAGTTAGCGAAAAAAGAGCAACAAGTAGCGCAGCAGCCGGTTCAACAAGAACAACCAAAGCAAGAGCCACAACAACCAGCACCAGCGCAGCAGCCGGAAAAGAAAGAAGAGCCAAAACCAGAACAACCTACTGGAGCATTCGAAAATCCAATGAAAAGCATAAACAAAACAGAGGCAATGAATAAAGTAAAAGAAAAGGCGAAGAAAGACTTCCAAGATGATTATATGACACAAAACTTTGTTGCGGAGGAACAATCAAAAGCATTTGATTTCTTAAACAGTATTGAAATTAAATCACAAGAAGAATTAAATGTAATGAAGAATGCATTGAAAGATTTTTCTAACGACTTTATGACCGCGAAGTTTGTTTATGAAGAGCAAATGAAAGCGAAGAATAAGCAAGGATAATAATAAAAACGTTACCTTTTTATAAGGTAGCGTTTTTATTATGGGTTATAAAGTTATTTCTGCATTTGACATATACAGTTTAACTATATAGTTATCGTTACATTGGAGGTCTTTATGAATAGAGATAAAAATTTACCATTAACGGAAACAACGTATTACGTTCTTTTAGCTTTATTAGAGCCAGCACATGGTTATTTAATTATGCAAAAGGTAGAGGAACTGAGTAATCACTGCTATTGCCCTCTTGTTAATCGCTGCATGGACCATACAGACGACCAACATAAATAAATTATTGTATTTCTCAATAAACAAAAATAACTTAACATAGTAAAATAATAGTTGGATGGGAGTCCAATACATATTATTAAAATTAAAGAGGTTCAAGTCGGAGGAATGAACTTTAGGGTGTCTTTTTTTTCTAAAAGAGAGTTTTGCTTTCAAGAAGATACATTTTCAATGGATTACTGCCATGAGTATATAGATAAAGTCCATTAAGACATGTATGTTCATGAATATGTAAAATTACATAAAATTTCAGTGAAAAAGAGAGTATACTTTCGTATTGTGTAATAAAGATAAAGCCCGCCTACGGAAATAGGTGGGCTTTTTTTACTTATAAAGAAAAGACAACCTGTAAGATGTCTTCCTTCGATTTAAAAAAATTTACTAGGTTAAGTTTTTGTGATAATAAATTCTTTTAAATGGAATGAACCTACGCAGTACATCACTTTATTCTTAAGCATCATTCTCAACAAAAGTGAAGATTTTCATTATCTTTTTAACTACAAAGGGTAATAATTTAGAAGCTAAAAATGCAAGTACGAAAGCAATTCCCCATGTTTTCATCCATGATTTGAGAAATAAAGCTGTATATCCAACATTCATTGAAACCATGACGAAAGAGATAATACTAGATATACCTAAAATCATAAAGATATTAAAAATTATTGGTTCGAATTTTTTATTGATTTTCAAAATTAACACCTATTTTCTATATATGCTTTGCTGCCCAATTTCACCAACATCTAATCTTACAGTTTGAAATCTAGGTTGTCCAGTTTGTTTTACTTTTCTGCAATAGCAATATTATATGGAATAGAGTTTCACCATATTGCTATTAAACTGAAATTTTAAGATTGCACCTAAACGAAATTTATAGTATCGAAGTTCATTTTGGAGGGGGATGTAATACTACATCTTACACTTAAACTGCACATTGCGTATTTTTTATGAAGAAAAGACACTCATATAAAAGTGTCTTTTCCGATAGTTTTTTAGCAGAAGCAAGCAGCTCCAACGATGATTAATAAAATGAACAATACAACTAATAAAGCAAATCCTCCAGCGAAGCCACAGCCACCACAACTACCACCAAAGCCCATAACAGTTCCTCCTTTTAATAGGAAGGGAAAACCAAGGGGTCACTCATGTGTTTTAACGGATTCCATTTACTGTATGCTTTTACGAATGAATGGAGCAGGTCCTTTTCAAAATAGATTTATCCCGCTATTTGTCGGGGAGTAAGACCTCGATTGATGAGGGTAGAATATATTCTTAGAAGGAATTCAAAGGCAAAATAGGAGAGTCTATATCATTCTTTAAAAGCGAATAAATGAAAAATAAAATATCCAAAAATATAGATAGAAATCCGCTTTTATACCTTTCAATAAAAGAATACTAGCATTATATATTATAAGGAATACTTGTCCTTAATTGTAAATGAAAGGGGGGGATTGGTATGAGTTATGGCTATGGTCACCCTCCAAAAAAATGCTGTGAACATCATAATGAAACTTTATCAACGGGTATATTACGTAGACATTCCGCTACGTTATTTCTTACTGTGGATGCTATGAATGTTGATCCCGACGATACTCGTAGAGTAACTGTTGAAATGTTTGATTGGTCATCTGGTTCTCCGGTATTGTTACCATTAATAGACCCTTCAACGCAAACATTGCCACCTAATCGATATGTTACTTTTCGTTCAGCAGCTCTTCCTTCAGCACTTTTTGCTTATGAAGTAAGAATCATTCGTCCGAAAGATAGAGATGTTGTTACGAATGTTTTTGGTCTTAGTGCAATCGTATTTAACCCACAAGAAGGAAATAATGTTTTACAACATGATTTAGCAAAATTAGACCTTAAATAGCTTTTATAAAAGTCTATTTATTGAGCATGATTAAAAAAAGAGTAGGATGTAATCCTACTCTTTTTTTAACGTTAACTAGAATTTTAAAAGAAATCCTTCATCATTTTAGCATCTTTAATATTCACTATCACACCTTCTACCTTATCTTTCTTCTCATTTTTAGCGATTGTAATTTGTTCCTTATTATCAACCCATACAAGAAATTCTTCTTTTGAGTCATCTTTATATGTAACGGTAATAGTAGAATGTGCAGATTCTCTCTTTTTTTGATCTAAAGTGATTGTTTTAGGTGTTCCATTTTGAACTGCTGAAACGATAGATTTTATCATTTCTTCGTTATCTGTTTGAGATTTGGAAGTAGTATGATTTGTTGTTTTTAGTATTTCAATGTCTGAAATATTTGCGGAGTTTAATTGAAAGGTATGTTGTGTGTGTTCTTGCTTAACTTGTGAAGCTTTATCTGTAGCCGAGGTGCTTGTACAACCTATTAAAGTGAAAGATAGAGCGGTTAGAGCGCATATAGATATGATTTTTTTCATAGTATCCCTCCTTGAATTTAATTATAACAATTTTCTGTTAATTTAGGTAGTTATTGTAAGGGGAAGATGTTTTAAAGTGGTAAATGATGTTGTTCATTTTCTATTAAAATTAAAATTCACATAATTTTTTTCATATTTTATGTTTAACATTTCGAAAATAGGTGTACTACATATAATATAACAAATAATTCATTTTAAAGGAGGAAGTTAAAGATGGAAACGAAGTATAGTAAACCTTTTGTATATGAATTTATTACGGAGAAAGAGGTCATGAATGCGGCGAATGATCTAGTGAAGAAAGGAATAGAACAAAAAGATATTTACGTGTTAACACATGAGAAAGAGAGGACAGATAGAATCGCAGATAATGCAGACGTGAACACGATTGGAATAAAAGAGGAAGGACTTGGGACAAGCATTATTAACGTCTTTCAAAAAACGGGAGATCAGTTAAGAAATAAGATGCAGGAGTTAGGGCTTAATGAGGAAGAAGCAAACTTCTACGAAGAAAAGCTAGATGAAGGGAAAATCTTGTTATTCGTTAAGGATTTAGAAAGAGTCGGTGAATGGTTACACGAAAGAAGATGCATGTATTCTATTTAATTTTGTACCCTTTACATCTATAAATCTATTACGAAAAGGAGATGGGAAATATGAGTGAGAGCGGGCTGAAAGAACAAATTACTGGTAAAGTTGAAAAGAAAAAAGGGCAATTAAAAGAAGGAATTGGTGAAGTTACAGAAGATAGAGAGTTGAAAAATGAAGGGAAGTGGGAGAAGACGAAGGGAACTATAAAAGAAAAAGTCGGAAAAGTGAAACAAAAGATAAGTGATGGATTGGATAATAAAGAATAATACATGTTTATCAAGCTTTGGTTAAACACCAAAGCTTGATAAATCCATTATAAAAATATATAGGGGGTCTAATTGTGGGACTTATTATTACGTGTATTGTAGGTGGACTTATTGGTGCGTTAGCTGGAATGATTACGGGAAAAGACTTTCCTTTAGGTATAGTTGGTAATGTGATTGCTGGTTTGATTGGATCTTGGGTAGGTAGTGCGTTATTTGGTCATTGGGGTCCTGAATGGGGAGGCATTTTTGTTCTTCCAGCGTTATTAGGTGCAATCGTCTTTATTTTAATCGTTACATTCTTCTCTAGAATGCTACGGAAAGCGTAAGTATGATAATGAATAGTAATCTTAAGTTTATTATATATAACTATAAAGTGAATGAACTGATAAATATACATAAAAAAGCATCCAATTAAACTAATTTGGATGCTTTTTTAATGTAATCTACATAGAAATGAGCGGGGGATGAAGGCCCCCGCTTATTAAAATTACACTTTCTATCATGTATTAAACCATCGTTACTTTTTCACAATTATTTATTCTTACGACTTGCCTCGGTTCTATATGATATAGGTCCTCGCTATTACCTATATCAACTACAATTGTATTTGTTAGTATGTTAATAATGGAACCAACTAACGTTGTAGCATGATCGTGTCGATAAGAAAATTGAACAAAATCTCCCTTTTTAAAGTTGTGCTCTTCCATAGATAGATCCCCCTAAAAATAATGTTTATACATTATACATACACAAAATTATAAGGTTTAAACATTCGGTAGTATTTTTTAAGTGTTAAGCCGAGAAAGGTGTAGAAAATTTATTTATAATGAAAATAAAAAAATATGTTTAAAACTAATTTTTATGGGTAATTAAATAGTAAAAGTTCGAGATAAGGGGGCGGAAATGATGAATTTGGCAATAAATATTTTGCAAAATGATGTAGGTTATACGGTACAACTTAATGGTGAAATTGATGCATATACGGCATCAGATTTAAAAAATAAGATTATGCCTATTGCAAGCGAAAAAGAGGTTCAGATTGTAGTAGATTTTCATAACGTAGATTATATGGATAGTACTGGTTTAGGTGTTTTTATAGCGCTATTAAAAGCAGTTAAGAAAAATGATGGAAAACTAGAGTTTATCGGTGTATCTAAAAGATTAAAAAGATTATTCGATATTACAGGGTTAACAGAAATATTAAATTTGAATTCCGATTTTGAAAAAGTAGAAAGAAGGTGACTAGGGATGATGGAGAGATTTGAAAAGATAGAAATGAAAATTCCTGCAAAGGCAGAATATGTGGCTATTATTCGTTTAACAATGGCTGGTGTTGCGAATCGAATGGGCTTTGCTTATGACGATATAGAAGATATGAAAATTGCTATTAGTGAAGCATGTACAAACATTGTACAACATGCATACAAAGAAGACGTTGGAGAAATTACAATTGTCTTTGGCTTATATGAAGATCGATTAGAAATTATAGTTGCGGATAATGGGGTTAGCTTTGATTTTAATAACTTAAAAAGGAAAGTTGGTCCGTATGATATTAGTAAACCAGTAGAACATTTGCCGGAAAATGGTTTAGGTTTATATTTAATCAATACGTTAATGGATGATATACAAATTATGCATGATGAGGGCATGACAGTTTTAATGACAAAATATATACAAAGAGAGCAGGTGGAGAATGATGGAAATCCAATCTCAACCTACAAATCTTACTAAAGAAGATGTTATTAAGCTAATTGCAGAATTCCAACAAAACCAATGTAATGAAGCGCAGGAAAGGTTAGTTGATCATTATAAAAATCTCGTATATTCCATTGCATATCGCTATTCAAAAGGCGGGCCGATGCATGAGGATATTATACAAGTAGGGATGTTAGGGCTCTTAGGCGCAATAAGAAGGTATGATTATTCGATAGGGAATGCTTTTGAGCCTTTTGCAATACCTACGATAGTAGGGGAAATAAAGAAGTATTTACGCGATAAAACTTGGGGCATTCACGTTCCAAGACGAATTAAAGATTTGGGCGGGAAAATTAAACTTGCGATAGAGGAGTTAACAGATCACCTGCAACGTTCGCCGAAGATTATAGAAATCGCAAATCATTTAGGACTATCCGAAGAGGAAGTTCTAGAGATTATGGATGCAAAAAATAATTATCGAGTATCTTCCTTAGATGATGTAGTTGAAAATTCATCTGATGGTAGTTCGGTAGCGAGAATTGAATCTGTAGGTGAAGTAGAGCAAGGATATGAAGAGACAGAAAGGCGTCTCGTTTTAAAGGATATTTTTAACGTATTAAATGATACGGAAAAGAGTGTTATTCATTATATATTTGGAGAAAATTTAAATCAAAAAGATACAGGAGAACGGTTAGGTATTTCGCAAATGCACGTTTCTCGTATTAAAAGACAAGCGATAAGTAAATTGAAGCAAGCCGCATTTTTAGATACATAAAAATTTAAAATAATTATGTTTAAAACATGAGAAAAGGGGTACTTATTAAGTATAGGAGGAGATATGAAAATGTCACACGATGTGAAAGAACTAATCGAAGGATTGAATGAAGATTTAGCAGGAGAATACTCAGCAATTATTATGTATAACCATAATGCAGCTACAGTTTCTGGTATATATAGACAAGTGTTAAAACCTTTCTTTGAATCTGAAATTAGTGATGAACAAGGACATGCCCTATATTTAGCGGAGAAAATTAAGACGCTAGGTGGTACACCTACTACGATCCCTTTACCAGTGAAACAAGTAGAAGATGTTAGAGAAATGTTAGAATCCGCTAGACAATCAGAATATGAAACAATTAAGCGTTATGAAACGAGAAAAGAACAGGCAGCGAAATTAAATATGACAGAGTTAGTTGTAAAGTTAGAAGATATGATTGCAGATGAAACTAATCATATGGAAGAATTAGATCGTCTTTTAAATGATAAAGCAATGGTGTTAAATTAAAAGTAGAAATTTATAGAGTGAAAGAACAAATTCCTATTTCTAGGGGTTTGTTCTTTTGTTGTATAAATATGTTTGAGTAAGAAATTTTCATTTTGTAACTGAGTATGTAATACTAGAAAAATAGAAAATGATAATAGATTTACATTTTAAATAAGAAAAGGGGAAATAACTTGTGTCCATTTTAATTGTCGATGATAATCCGGTTAACATCTTTGTAATTGAGAAGATTTTAAAACAAGCCGGATATCATGATCTTGTATCGCTCAATTCTGCACAAGAGCTCTTCGAATACATACAGTTTGGAAAAGATTCTTCCAGGCATAATGAAATTGATTTAATACTATTAGATATTATGATGCCTGAAATTGATGGACTTGAAGTTTGTAGGCGATTACAAAAAGAGGAGAAGTTTAAAGATATTCCTATTATTTTTGTTACAGCTTTAGAGGATGCCAATAAGTTGGCCGAAGCTCTTGATATGGGGGCAATGGATTATATTACGAAACCTATAAATAAAGTTGAACTATTAGCACGTATGCGTGTAGCGTTACGCTTGAAATCGGAATTAAATTGGCATAAAGAACAAGAAGAAAATCTTCGGAATGAACTAGATTTAGCTACGCAAGTACAAAGAAACTTATTAAGTAGCCCATTAAGAGAAGATTATATAAAAATTGAAGCAAGTTACTTACCTTCATTTAAATTAGCTGGAGATATGTATTATTGGTATAAAATCGATGAAAACCGCTACGGTATTATATTATTAGACGTGATGGGACATGGTATATCTGCTTCATTAGTTTGTATGTTTATTTCGTCTGTATTACGTGAAACGATTAAATCTTTAATCGATCCAGAACTTGTCATTAAAGACTTAAATAAATATATGACTCTTTTACATAATGAGAATGACGATATTCCATATTATTTTACAGCGATATATTTAGTAGTAGATACAGAAAAGAGAACGATTGAATATGTAAACGCAGGGCATCCTTCTGGATACGTTTTAGTTGATGAAACAAATATGGTTGAACTAAATCGCGGGAGTTGTGCCGTAGGATTTTTTGATGAAATAAAAGTTAAAAAGACAGTTATACCTTTTGAGAAGAACGCTCAAATATTATTGTTTACAGATGGTGTTCTTGAAGCAATTGCAAATGATGAATTTGAGTCTGAAGAGAAATTACGTACTTTTACAGAAAGAAAATGGGGAGATTTAGAAGGCGAGATAGAAGGGTTTTACAAGGAAGAACAAAAGAAAGCGCAATCAGATGATATGTGTCTAATTATGATACAAACGAATGCGAAATAAAAAGCGTATGAAATCCAAACAGAGGATTTCATACGCTTTTTATTGTATTTTTTGATAGATTTGTTCACTAGGATTAAATTGGGTATAATGCGGCATTATATTTGAAAAACGAAGAGTTTCTTTATTTCCTAAACATAGAAATCCATTGTGACTTAAGCTTTCATAAAATAGTTGCTGCACTTGATTTTGAAGTTTACTTGTAAAGTAAATTAAAACGTTACGACAAAGTATAATATGAAACTCGTTAAAAGATTGATCGGTTACTAAATTATGCTGTGCAAAAATAATGTTTTGTAACAGTGAAGGATTAAAATAAGCAAAACGATTATCTGTTGAATAATAGTTAGAAAATGCTTGTGTACCGCCAGCTTGTAAATAGTTTTTCGTATAAGTTTGCATTTTATTTAACGGGAGGATGCCTTGTTTTGCTTTTTCTAACACATTTGTATTCATATCTGTTGCGTAAATAACCGACTTTTCACTTAATCCTTCTTCGTGAAGTAAGATGGACATCGATAATACTTCTTCACCAGTTGCGCATCCAGCATGCCAAATTCTAATTTCAGGTTGCTTTTTCAATTCAGGAATAACATGCTCTCTTAGCGCTTTAAAAAAGGCAGGGTTACGGAACATCTCAGTTACATTAATCGAGAAATCATTTAATAACTGTTCTAAAACCCCTTCCTCGTGAATTACTTTTTCAATTAATTTTGAAATGGTTGGGATATTAGAGAGCTGCATTCGATTACAAATCCTTCTATAAATAGATGTGCGAGCATATTGGCGAAAATCAAATCCTGATAGTTTAAATACCGCTTCCAATAGTAATTCAATTTCTAAGTTCGTGCGCTCATCCGTATCTACTGATGGATCAAAATTATAATACTTATTTTCCACTCCAACTAAACCTCACTTATTTTATTAACCATACACTCATTACCGAATAGAGTTGATGTAGATTTAATGGTTTACTTATATAATCTGAAGCGCCAGCAGATAAACATTTTTCCTTATCATTTGGCATTGCTTTAGCAGTTAATGCGATAATAGGTATTTCATGTAACCCTAAGTTCATTCGGATATTTTCCATCGTTTCATAACCGTCCATATTAGGCATCATAATATCCATTAAAATAAGGTCAATATTTGTATTGCTTTTTAGTATTTCTAAACACTCTATGCCGTTTTGGGCAGTAATAATGTTGGCGTTTTGTTTTTTTAATGCATTTTGTAACGCAAATATATTTCGATGATCATCATCGACAATTAAAATGGTTTTCTCTTGGAAGACGTTATTTGTTTCGGTAGTAAGGATAGTTTCTTCAACAACTTCAGCAGGAATAACATCTTCTATCGTTGCTGCGACTTCTAAATTGGATAACTGTATATCATGTAATCCATTTGGAAGGTTAGGAATATATACCGTGAAAGTACTACCTTCTCCTACATTACTCTCTAACGTAATCCAACCACCTAACAATCTAGCAAACTCTTTACAAATAGATAAACCTAATCCTGTACCACCATACTTTCGAATCGTTGCTCCATCTGCCTGTTGAAAGGCTTCGAAAATAAGTTGATGCTGTTCTTTAGCGATACCAATACCAGTATCTTTTACTGAAATTGTAATCCAATCTTTACTTATAGACTGCATATCATGACTTAAATTGGTTGTTTCTATTGAATCGAAATGTAAAGAAACGGATCCTTTTTCCGTGAATTTAAATGCATTGGATAATAAGTTTTTAATAATTTGCTCAATCCGTTTTGCATCTGTATAAAACAGATCAGGAATCGTATCACTGTCTTCAATCGTAAATTCGACATTTTTTTGTGCAGCTATATGTAAAAAGTTTTGATGCATATTGGCTGCCATGTCACTTATGTTCGTTGCTTCAAAAATGATGTCTAGTTTGCCTGCTTCTACTTTAGATAAATCTAGTATGTCATTAATTAAAGTAAGTAAGTCTTTTCCTGATGAATGAATGACAGTTGCTAGTTCAATTTCATCATCCGATAAATGATTATCATGATTTTCTCTTAACATTTCAGATAATAGTAAAATACTATTTAACGGTGTGCGTAATTCATGTGACATATTTGCTAGGAACTCAGATTTGTATTTTGAGCTGCGTAACAACTCGCTTGCTTTTTCTTCTAATTCTGATTTGGTAATTTGTAAGTCAGCTGTCTTTTGTTCAGCTTCTTCAGTTCTAGACTCTAATTGTTCATTCGTTGTTCGTAATTCTTCAGCTTGCATTTGTAGTTCTTCAGCTTGCGTTTGTAATTCTTCTGATTGAACTTGTAACTCTTCTGTCATTGCTTGTGATTCATGTAAAAGAGTTTGAATTCGCATACGTCCTATAATGCTATGGATTGTTAAACCTAGATTATCAATAGTTTGTTGAATTAAATCTTGATGTAAGTCTGAAATCTCAGTTACACTTACTAACTCCATTACTGCAATCACCTCATCCTCAAATAAGATAGGGATGACTAGTAGATTTTTAGGACGTATTTCTAATACTCCGCTAGTGACATAACGAAACTCTTCGGGTATATCCCTGAGAATAAAACTTTTCTTTTCTAAGGCAGACTGTCCAATGAAACCTTCACCCATTCTAATGGATTGTTTTCCAATATCAGCACCTTGATCGGCGAAAGAAGCTTTTTTCACATAGTAGACAGTTTCTTCATATTCTTCACGTACATAAAATGCACCGCAAGAAGTTTGCGTTTTTTGTATAATTCCACTAAGAATTTTTTTACCTAACATCTCAATAGAAGATACACCTTGATACATTAAAATTAATTCTGCAAGCTCAGTTTGTAACCACTCTCTTTTCGATATTTCGTCTAGTAAGTGGTTCGTTGTATGAGCAAGATCTTTTATTTCATCATGTGTATTTACATGAATTCTTTCCGTAATTTTTTCTTTAGAAGAAATTGATTTAATAGCTTGAATTACATTTTTAATCGTTTTTGTAATGGAATTCGAAATATAGAGTGAAACGATAATGGAAATAAAAGAAAGTAAGAATAATAAACTGTATAACCAAATCTCTAATTTATTATTTTCAATATCTAATTGTGCAGCTCTTTTTTTCGTTAGTTGCTCCTCAGTGCTCCGAAAGTTAGTTAGCTGCGACTGTAATGACTGAATTTGAGTCGTGTCAATTGTTTGTACATTATTACTATTATTATTTGTAATGAGTGGGTGAATCTCTTTATTAATCCAACTAGTAATGTTTTCGTTAATCTGTTTTAATTTTTCTTGCTGAGAGGGGTTATCCTCTAATAAAGCCAAAAGATCTTGATAATGTTTTTCGTAATCCTTTTCCGCAGAGTTAAGGGATTGCACGTAATTAGGGTTATTAGAAATGATAAACCCTTTCGCTTTATTTTCAATTGTGAGTAACTCTTTCTCCACTTGATTCGTTAAATTGAGAACTTTAAAATCATGATCAATAATAAAATTACGAGATTTTTGTAAGTTGGAAATCTCATTGTTTAACATAATGAAAGAAACAAGTAAGAACAAAATGATAACTAAATAACCAGCCATAATTTTGTAACGAATACTAAATTTTGCTTTCGAGTTCATTAAAAATTCCTACCTTCAAGGTTATTAAAACTTTTCTATTTTAAAGAATGAAAAACGTAATATATATTATATCAGTTTTCATAAGGCCAAACTAGAAATCCCCCTATTGTATTAGGGGGTTCTTTTTTAATAGAGGAAATCATGTTGAAATATAAAAACATATATGAAAGGTAGTAAACGAGGGAATAGAGGGTAAGAAAAATTCTAAGAAGGGAAGAGTGTTCTTAAAGCTCTTTTTGCATCTATTCCTTCAAAAATAAATAATATAAGATCTTTCTTTTTTACAGTAAGGAAAAAGGATACTAGAGTGCTTAAATTTTTGATTGATGTCATTGTTCCATGTTTACTTATAAACAAATTAGCTTGAAATGTTGTCATTAAAGCATAAAAATGATGAATCTGAGTTATTGTAGGTGTTTCATTATAAGAAATAGTAGTAGAGTGAATGGCGTTCATCGTAATATTCCTTTCCATATAGTAAGCATAACAATATAAACATACCCGTTTTAAAAAATGTTAAACATATAAATAAGAAAAAATATAAGTATAGTTTTTTTACGTTTAGAAAAGGTTAGGAAGGGTATACATATACTACAAAGAGATTGACTGAAGATGAATTGTAAGATGTCTATGTTTAGTAGATTAGTCTATCAAAATATACTTTTACTTTAAATAAAAAGGAGCCTGGTATACATGAATGAAATGATGATTGATATTACATTTGATTTAATTTACTTGTTAAGTAGTTCACTTGTAGTGCTTTTACTATTCGCGTTCTTCGTAAATGGTTATGTTAATAAGAAGATTAGTGTATACAGAAATGAAGAAAAATAAAGATACATTACATAAAACTTTAGGAGGTTAATAGTTATGAATTTAGATAGAAAAATAGTAGGTGTTTTTAGAACAATTGATGATGCGGCACTCGTTATTAATGAATTAAATGATAAAGGATACTCAGCAGATAACATTTCAGCTATTGCGAAAGATCAAAAGGAAATTGAACACCTTGAAGAAAAATCGGGTGAAAAAGTAAATCATGAAACTGCACATAAAGCGGATATTTTTTCAGCGACAGGGCTTGTAGCAGGAGGTGTAGCAGGCGGACTCGGTGGTTTATTAACAGGTCTTGGTATACTTGCCGTTTCTGGAATGGGTCCAATCGTAGCAGCAGGACCGATCGCAGCAGCTATTGGAGGAGCCGGTATTGGCGGAGGAGCTGGAAGTTTAATAGGAGCATTTATAGGGTTAGGAATTCCAGAAGAACATGCTAAAAAGTATGAAGAATATATTTACGATGGCAATATATTAATTTTAGTAGATGCAAAATTAGACGATAAGTTAGAAATCTATAAAATATTTGATAAGCATAATGCCTATAACTCTGATTTCTTTAAATAAAATGATGAAAAATGTAAACAAAGTGAATATCGTTTTTTGATCTTACAACTTTGGCGCGGCCGAGGAGTCGTATGACTATAAGAGAGGAAGGGCTTATAGTAAAAGATCAAGTTCTATCATGTTATTTAAAAGGGAAGAGGTGCCTTTTCGTGATTGTAAAAATATTAAAGGATAGCAGTAATAGTTTCTTTTGTACAGTTCAAAATAAAAATGGAGACCAGTATGTGAAAAAATGGTTTAGCAAACATGAAAATAACAAAGAATTAGGGCGACCAACTTTTAAAGAAGTAGAAAAGGATTGGAAAGAAAATAGAGAATCGTTTATGTATCCCAATAATAAAGCTCTTTATTAAAATTAAACATAATGCGCGCTTTATTATTACAAAACTGTCACATTCCTGTAAGGTAATTCAATGGATTAGATACTTTTTCCATGTCATAATAAAGACATAAGAAAGCTTATCAAAACTACAACTTATTAGGAGAGTGTCAGTCATGATTGTAACAACAACGTCTGGAATTCAAGGTAAAGAAATTATTGAGTATATCGATATTGTAAATGGTGAAGCTATTATGGGTGCAAATATTGTCCGCGATTTATTCGCTTCCGTTCGTGATGTTGTCGGTGGTCGTGCTGGTTCTTACGAAAGCAAGCTAAAAGAAGCTCGTGATATCGCAATGGATGAAATGAAAGAACTTGCAAAACAAAAAGGTGCGAACGCTATCGTTGGTATTGACGTAGATTACGAAGTTGTTCGTGATGGAATGTTAATGGTTGCTGTAAGTGGTACAGCTGTACGTATATAAGTAAATAAAAAACAGGCTCACCCCTTGAAGTTTATGCTTTGAGGGGGTTTTTTGTTTTTCTTTTGTTCATGACTAAAGTTAAAATAGAGAAGGGCCGACGTACTAGCTCGCTTATTTCAAATGTAGTATATTATTTCTTAAGAAAAAGCAACAAAATGGAATTTTTTGTATTTAAAGAAGGTGTTAACTTTATGACAAATAATAAAATTGCTATTTGAGGTACGAAGAGAATTAGTGGTATGAATAATTTTAGAAAGTGTATAGTTAATAGAAATAAACGATGGAGTATGTAAAGAGTTATATTACATAAAATTTATTATGAATGGAGGCGGTTAAACTATGTTTTGGTTAGGATGTTTTTTAGGATACATTGTAGGTTCTGTTATTACATGTGCGCTACTTTACTTTGGATATAGATCCAATGAAAATAAAAAAGCGGATATGCAAAAAGGGGAGGAGAGAAAAATCAATAAAAGAGGTGTATAGTAGGCGAAAGGTAAGGTGATAACATTGATGCAAAAATAAAGGACAGTTACATATTTCATATGATTACTATGTACTGTCCCGCTTATTCCTTTTGAATTAGGAAAAATTGTTTCCTGTCTTGCTATAAATTTCATAAGCAAAAAATCCAAATAAATAGCCTATTCCAGATCCTAAACTAACTGAAAGTAGTAATGAATCAGGAGAAAATATGCCAACAATAATACCGATCAAACACCCTAAAAGCATTCCTATTGGTATTAAACTATCTAATAAAACTTGAGCGTTTTTTGATTTTTTCTTACCTAAGTTACCGTTGTTATATTTATGTTTAAGACTTCTAATCACATATACTACAATTCCTCCGGCTATTACAACAGGCGTAATTGCTGTGAGTAACCACATATTAGAATCTCCTTTTGCTTTTTTAATTAAATTACATAAGCTACTTAAAATTCTATGCTACTAAATGGATTGATAGTTGAATGTACTCAATTTAATAACTCGTCAAAAACACTTTCCCTTTCGTTTTCTCCGCAGATTGCACAACATCAACTGCTTTTTTCACATCCGCTAAGTCATATGTAGAATGTACTGTCATAAAACGTAATTGCTTATTTTCCACTAAGCGAATTAAGTGACGAAACGTCTCCTGCCATTTATATGCGGACACATCTTTATTCCAATGTCGTAAATGAAATATGTTCGCGTGCACTTTTGCTTTCGTGACAATCTCTGCCCAGTTTACTTGTACGCCCGATAGAAGACCTATCGTTAAAAAGTGTCCGTTTGGCCTTAAGGAAAAAGCTAATTCATTTCCATCCGGTCCCCCGATAGAATCAATTGCAGCATCCGCACCGATCCCGTTTGTTAACTCCATAACTGTTTCATAAAGCGGGGCAGTGGAAGTATCTATTACATGATGAGCGCCAAGCTGAAGTAATTCCTCTGTATGTTTATTATTTCTTGTCACCGCAATGAATCGGAAGTTTAAAATTTGAGATAACTGTGCAAATAGATGGCCAATAGCGGATCCGCAAGCATTTACTAATAAAACGTCATTCCGTTTTAAGTTTAGCGTTTCCGTACATGTAACCCACGCAGTAAGAGGATTAATATACATTTGTGCCGCTGTAAAATCATCAATGGAATCAGGAATAGGGACTACAAAATCAGCTAATGTCTTCACATATTCTTGCCAAGTACCTTCCCCGCGTAAAGGTAACACACGTTTACCAATAAGGTCTCGAGAAACAAAAGCGCCTACATCTTCTACAATACCAACACCTTCATAACCAGGTATGTTAGGCAAAGGGATTCTATGTGCGTATGCTCCAGTGATGGGAATTAAGTCAGATGGATTAATCGGTCTAACTAGCATACGGACGAAAACTTCATTATCTTTCAGTGGTTCTATATTTTTATATTCAACTTGTAATACGTCTTTTGGATTGCCAAACTTATGAAATTGAATGCATGTTCCAAGCAAAGTAATTTGCCCCCTTAGTTTGATTGGGTTTATTATAGCATTTTTGGTTTGGGTGGTTATTTTGTTAGTGATAAATAGGTTTTTAATTTACGTATTTATCAGAATTTTATAAAATGTGTATAGAACTATAAAATGGGGGATTTCTTCATGTGTACTAGTTTGACGTTACAAACAAAAAATTTCCAGCATCTTTTTGGGAGAACAATGGATTTCACATTAGATATGAATCAAGAAGTAATAATCATTCCTCGGCGTTATCAGTGGAACAATATAACTGGTGAAACGATCCGAGCGAAAAAGGCTGTTGTCGGAATGGGAATTAATTTTGGAGGAAGGGTCATGATGGCGGACGGAGTAAATGAAGCTGGTATGACATGTGCAACTCTCTATTTCCCAGGATTCGCTACTTATAGTAATCATATAGATAGCAATAAAACGAATGTAGCGCCATTTGATTTTGTGACTTGGAGCCTCACGCAGTTCAATTCTGTTGAAGAATTAAGAAAATATATTGATAACATTGCCTTTATAGATGTGCCATTACCAGTTTTAGGAATTACGCCACCGCTACATTGGATTTTAGCAGACAAATCGGGAGCGTGTATTGTACTTGAGCCGACAGCTGATGGAATAAAGGTGTATGACAATCCAATAGGAGTGATGACTAATAGTCCCGAGTTTAATTGGCATTTACAAAATTTAAGACAATATATTGGACTTAAATCGCAGCCATTTGCGCCAATTGAGTGGGGAGATGTACCATTAAGTGCTTTTGGCCAAGGTTCAGGAACGATGGGGCTTCCTGGAGATTTCACCCCGCCATCAAGATTTGTACGGGCAGCATATGGCAAACAAAACATTCAAGGTATAGAGAACGAAGAAGAGGGGATATCGGCTATTTTTCATATCTTATCAAATTGTGAGGTTCCTAAGGGGGCAGTAATAACAGAAGACGGTATATTAGATAATACGATCTATACAAGTGCAATGTGTATGGAGTCTGGAACATATTATTACCATACTTACGATTGTAGACAAATTATAGCCATTCATTTATTCAATGAAGATTTAGATACAGCTGAGATTAAAACGTATCCGTTCCAGCGGAAGCAAAAAATCTTTTATGAAAACTGATAAAAACACCTCCATTGAATTTGCATACTTAGTATGCGAATTCGGGAGGTGTTTTTCTATTAAGCCGAAGCTTTCTTCATTCTCTCAAGTAAACTAGATAACACATGCGTACGATACGATTCTAGTTTTTTACCTTCATAAGTACGGATACCTAATTTTTTAAGTTCTTTTACATACCAACCTTTGCTTCCGAAATACATGTGATCGCTCCCCTTCAACTTTGTTTTTATTTGTTCTGATTGCATATGGAGGTACAGGTAATATAATGAAGGAAATGAATTTCGCGCGAAAATGGTTAACTTTGTTGCAAAAGACATATATACTAAAGATAGTATACAACGAGGTGGACAAGACGTGATTATAGAGAAGCACGAAATTCAAATTGACCAAATTACTAGCGGTAAAGTGAATATCTTTACTTTCTATAGAAATAGAAAGCAAATTGATGATCATTTTTTACGATTGCAAGAACCATCGCTTACAGCAAACTACTTCTTCCATTTTCATTTTGATGCAGAGAGCTTGCATCTACTGCAGGAAGAGTTTCCAGGCGTATATCCGTACGACGGTAGTGAAACGATTCACGACTGGACGGAAAAGATGAAAGCTGAATTGCAACATCAGATCCAAACAGGTAAATGGAATAAACGCGTACGTATTGGTAATCGCATTCTAGATGTGGTGTTTACGTGGTGTGACGAAGATATAGTAGAGTGAAAAAGAAGCGGATGACGCTTCTTTTTTTTAGCGCTGGAATAAAACGAGCTTACCTGCAGAAGATGTACAACGATGTGTTTTTTCATGCAATCCTTTTTCTTGTAAAATAGATTCACCTTTTGCTTTTGCTTCTTTTTCAGTTGCCGCCTCGAATGATTCGTCTAATGCTTTTGAACCATCTTTTTCAAAGACTGTTAGAACGTATACTCCCATGAAAATTCCCTCCAATAATTAAAATCAGAATCTTATAATTATTTTGACATAAAACGCTACAATATGCAAAGAAATATATGACATTGCGTGGTAAAATAGAATGAAACTTTAATCATCGAGAATATTTTCATTCTCGATGATGATTAGTTTTCAGCGATGTTAATTTTAATAAAATGAAACTTTTGAAAGATAGAAAGGATCGTTATTTGTGAAACAAGTAAAGTTTATACATGCGGCTGATTTGCATTTGGATAGTCCGTTTAAAGGAATGGAGATGAATGTTGCGCAGTCTGTTTGGGAGAGAATGAAGCAAAGTACGTTTGAATCATTTGAGCGTATTGTTGATAAAGCGATTCAAGAGCGCGTTGATTTCGTATTACTAGCTGGGGATTTGTATGATGCGGAGACGAGAAGTTTGAGGGCGCAAGTGTTTGTGCGTGAGCAAATGAAGAGACTTTCGCAGTACGATATCCCTGTTTTTATTATTCACGGTAACCATGATCATTTAGGGGGAAGCTGGGCAGCAATTGAGTTTCCGGAAAATGTTCATGTGTTTACCGATCCTTATGTAGAAGAGAAATCATTTTATAAAAATGGTGAGCTATTAGCTTCTATTTATGGGTTTAGTTATTTGCAGCAAGCGGTAACGGATAATATGACAGCGCAGTATACGAAAATGAGTGATGCGCCTTTTCATATTGGCATGCTTCACGGAAGTGTGGAAGGAGATGCAGAGCATAATCGCTATGCACCGTTTCAAATTCGTGAGTTGAAAGAAAAACAGTTTGATTATTGGGCTCTTGGCCATATACATAAACGTGAAATTTTATCAGAAGAGCCATACATTATTTATCCAGGGAACATACAAGGTCGTCATCGTAAGGAAACAGGTGAGAAGGGTGCGTACCTTATTGAACTTACGAAACAAGGAACGCATTGCTCATTTTTCCATACGGCAGATGTTGTATGGGATGAGATCGAAGTTTGTATTGATGGACTTGAAACTGTTGATGAACTTATGACGAGCATGTCAACTGCGATGAATGAGTGCCGAAGAGAAGAGGAAGGGACGCTTTTAACTGTCGTATTCACAGGGCAGGGCCCACTTTCTCCTTATGTGCGTGACGAAAAGCGTGTGGAAGAGATTTTTCACATTTTAGCATCTGGCGAAGAGCGAAAAGATTTCGTATATGCAATGAAGTGGAAAAATGAGACGGTTTCTTTTGCGGAAATCGAACGTTTGAAAGCGGAAAATCATTTCGTCGGTAGTGTGCTAAAGGAGCTAGAAGCTTTCACAAATATGGACGGCGTGTTGCGCACCATTTGGACATCTCCTGTAGCGCGTAATAGTATTGAATCTTTTACAGAAGACGAGAAGAAAGAGATTCAAAAGGAAGCAGAAAATATTATTTTAGAACAATTATTCCAGCAAGAGAGGGATAAAAAATGAGAATTGAAAAACTCCATATTTATGGGTACGGAAAATTAGAAAATGTGGAAATGGATCTTTCCTTGCTGACGGTACTATACGGTGAAAACGAAGCGGGGAAATCGACAATTCGCTCGTTTATGAAAAGTATTTTGTTCGGTTTTCCGACGAGAGGACAGCGCCGTTATGAGCCGAAAGAAGGCGGGAAGTATGGCGGTGCGCTGACTGTGCAAACAGAGCAGTACGGCCGTTTGAAAATTGAACGATTGCCAAAGACGGCAGCTGGCGAGGTAACCGTTTATTTTGAAGACGGGAAAACGGGCGGCGAGGAGATTTTAAACGATATATTAAGCGGGGTGAATGAAAGTTTATTTGAATCGGTCTTTTCATTTGATATGCATGGTCTTCAAAATATTCATCAGCTCGGCGAAGCGGATATTGGCAATTATTTATTTTCGGCAAGTGCAGTCGGAAGCGATGCGCTATTACAGTTAGATAAAAAGCTAGAAAAAGAAATGGATCAACGCTTTAAACCGAGTGGGCGTAAACCGGAAATTAACGTGTCACTGCAAGAGATGAAGAAGCTTGAAGAGAAGATGAAAGAGTGGCAAGGAAAAATTGGCACGTATGAAAAACAAGTGGAGCAGTTAAAAGAAAGTGAAGAGAAGCTTGCTTCTGTTCGCGTGGAAAAAGAGAATGCAGAAAAGCGAAAGCAAGATTATGAAATATTAGCAGCGCTTGAGCCACTCGTTATTGAAAAGCGTGCGCATGAGAAAGTGTTAGAAAATGAAAAAGGGCAGTTTCCTGTAAAAGGAACGGCGCGCTATGAAGCAATTAAGGCGAAGATGGAGCCGCTTAGGTTACAAGTTGATTCGCTCCATAAGAAAATAGAGACGGTGCAATCGGAAATTGACTCGATTCAAATAGATGAAGAGTTTTTACAAAAAGAAAGTTATGTAGAAGAACTTCGTATGCAGCATTTGTCGTATGAAAATGCACGCCAAGAAATGCGTGATATGACAGGAAGTATTGCGAATATAAAAGAAGAAATCGCAGAGCTAGAGCAACAAATCGGTGCTACTTTTGAAAAAGAAACAGTCCTTTCGTTTGATATGAGTTTGGCAACGAAAGAGCTGATTACGCAAACAGTGCAAAAGGCGCGCGAATTAGAAACGAAAAAAGCACAGCTTGATGATCGTTTTAAAGTAGCGCAAGAGCAATTAGAAGAACAAGAAGAAAATATAAGACAGATTCAGAAACAAATGTTAGTGGATGAAGAGCGAAATACGTTAGTTGAGAAAGAGAAATCGTTCCAAGATGCGGCGTTTATCGGTATGGGCGCAGAGAGAATGAAGCGCAAGTATGAGGAAAAAGCAGGAGCAGCTATGCAAAAGAAAAAGCAGTGGCAAAGAGTTTGTCTTCTGTTACTTCTTATTAACACGCTTGTTTTATTCACGAGTTTATTTATTGATAACCGCCCGCTCTTATTTATTAGTGTTATTGTTTTTGTAGGGATTGTTCTTGCCCTTGTTTTATATAAAGATCCGTCAAGTGGATTACAAGAAGAGCTTCTTACTCTTCAGCAAAGTGCTGGCGGGAGACAAAGTGAAGAAGCGCTGTCTGTGCGCTATCAGTTAGAAAAAGATGAAGAGGTTCGGAAGCTATTTGAGCGTGAGTCTTATAAATTGCAGCAAATGGAGCGAGCTTATGATAAAGTCGTTTCATCGTATGAGGAATGGGAGAGAGAAACGTTCCAGGCGGGAGAACAAGTAGATGCATATAAAACGCGCTATATGTTCCCAGAATTTTATACGTATGCACACATATTGCCAGCGTTTGAGCGTATTGAAAAAATGCAGCAATTATATCGTGAATTAGATAAGCAAGGTACGCGAAAATCTTCATTATATGAAATGATTTCGCATTTTGAACAGAAACTAGAAGCTGTTATTGGTAGTGCGGAGTATAGTAAGCTACACGGGGCACAAAGTCGTATGCAAAATGAGAAAGAGAAGCGCCAAACTTGTAAGCAGTTAAAAGAAAAACTGGCGGAATGGCAAGAAGAATATGAGTTTATGCAAGAACAATTGAAACAACTGTTAGTAGAACGAAATGCATTATGGAATATTGCAGAGACTACAGATGAAGAGATGTTTTTAGAAGCGGGTAAACTGGCGGAAAAACGTGAAGATGCTGAGAAACAAGTAGTGCGTTTATTACCGCAAATTGATCTGTTAGAACAGCGTTTAAAGAGTTTATCATTAGCTGAACATTACGAAGCTGACGGTTATGAAGAGAAATTAAAGAGAGAAATTACAGTCGTGCAAAACTGTCTGGCGCAAGAGAAAGAACTGACAGAGCGCATTGCGAAACATCGTATGGAAATTGTGAATTTAGAAGAAGGTAGTACGTACGGCGATTTAATGCATGAGTGGGAAATGAAAAAAGCGCAAGTACGTGAACAAGTAAAGAAGTGGGCTGCTTATGCGGCCGCAAAAACGGTGTTAACGAAAACGAAGCAATATTATCATGAAGTGCATCTGCCTCGTATTTTACAAAAATCAGAAGAGTATTTCGTCTATTTAACGGGCGGACGCTATAGTAAAATCTTTTCACCGTCAGAGGCGGAGCCGTTCGTTGTTGAACGTAACGACGGTATACGTTTTTACAGTCATGAACTAAGCCAAGCGACAGCGGAGCAGTTATATTTATCGCTGAGATTTGCACTTGCGAAAACATTTGAACATGATTACCCATTTATTATTGATGATAGTTTCGTGCACTTTGATGCGGTAAGAACGGACCGAACGATTGAACTAATAAAGGAAATCGCAAAAGATAGACAAGTCATCTTCTTTACATGTCATGCGCATTTACTCGCGTATTTTACAGAAAAACAGATTGTAAAATTAACACATAAGCGTAAAGAAAATGAGTTGTGATATGCTATACTAAAAGTAACTGATTTGGTGGAGGAATTCGAATGAAAAAGAAAATTGCAGAATATGAAGTTGGTGAACAAGTCGATGTTTTCTTGTTAATTAAAACAGCGACAAAAGGTCTAGCAAGTAATGGAAAGCCATTTTTAACAGTAATCTTACAAGATCCAAGTGGAGATATTGAAGCGAAGCTATGGGACGTATCACCAGAAGTTGAGAAACAATATGTAGCAGAAACAATCGTTAAAGTAGCTGGTGATATTTTAAACTACAAAGGACGTATTCAATTACGTGTGAAACAAATCCGTGTTGCGAATGAAAATGAAGTAACAGATATCTCGGATTTCGTAGAAAAAGCACCAGTGAAAAAAGAAGATATGGTTGAGAAAATTACACAATACATATTTGAAATGAGAAATCCGAACATTCAACGTCTAACAAGACATTTGTTAAATAAGCATCAAAACGAATTTTTAGAATATCCAGCAGCGACAAAGAACCATCACGAGTTCGTATCTGGACTAGCTTATCACGTCGTATCGATGCTAGATTTAGCGAAAGCTATTTCAAATCTATACCCATCATTAGATAAAGACTTACTATATGCAGGCGTTATTTTACATGACCTTGGTAAAGTAATTGAACTATCTGGTCCAATTTCTACAACGTATACGTTAGAAGGAAACTTACTAGGCCACATTTCTATCATGGTAAACGAAATCGGTAAAGCAGCAGACGAATTGCAAATCGATGCAGAAGAAGTATTAATTCTTCAACACATCGTCCTTTCGCACCACGGAAAAGCAGAATGGGGTAGCCCAAAACCACCATTAGTAAAAGAAGCAGAAATTCTGCACTACATCGATAACTTAGATGCAAAAATGAACATGATGGACCGCGCATTAGGACGCACAAAACCAGGCGAATACACAGAGCGTGTCTTTGCTCTTGATAATCGTTCGTTCTATAAACCGACGTTCCATAATTAAAAGTGTGAATAAAGTGGCCTCATTAAGTTTTAAAAGCTTAGTGAGGCTGTTTTCTTTATTAAAAATTAAATGAAATAGTTAAGAAGTACGCATGGGGTTAACGAAGAACGATTAAAACATATCTCACCACTAGAATGGGAGCATATCAACTTTAATATGGCAGATACTTAGAATCGCTTCAGCCTGTATAACAGGCCTAAAAATAAGAGTTGAAACTTGTTTAGCATCTATTTTTGTTAAAAGGTGGGAGAATTGTGCTATGATGTGGGCAAATATAAAACTATCTAAAGGAGGGATTTACATGCCGCATATTGTGTTTCGTGGAATTACTACTGAACAATTAAAACACATAAGCAAGCCATTAGTAGAAGAGCTCGCAGAGATTTGTGAGTGTGGTACGGATAATTTTACGTTGGAACTACCAAGTTCTACGTTTGTATTCAATGGAGAAGAAATAGAAGCGTTTCCTCTTATTGAAGTGAAATGGTTCGAGCGTGGACAGGAAATTCGTAATCGATTTGCCAAGGCCATTACTACATATGTAATGGATTTTGGACTTCCAGAAGTAGAGGTTGTATTTACGGTTTTCACAGAATCAGCGTATTATATTAACGGGAAGCATTGTGCAAGTTAGAGCTATTATAAATGTTTTTGTAACATTTATCCCGCATTAACGGGCAGTAAGACCCCGACCTCAAAATTCAGCGGAAGCAAAGAAGTTAGGTGGGGGATCAACTGTCCGTAAAAGCCCGATTGGTTCAACTAATAATCAGTGGGGGATGAACAAAACCCCCACTGATTAAAGTTTCACTTTATAAGGGATAGAACCACATCGCTATCAAGCTAACTAGACAAAATACCCTCTAAAAAGAGCAAGGCGTTATTCTTTCTGAGAAATCATAGGAAAGGATAACGCCTTTATATCAATTTTAATATAATCGATTCACTTCTTTATAAAAAGTTTGGTTATTTTATTGAAGCTTATTCCACAAACACACCCGTTTGTTCACTTTTTTACTGTTTGAAAGCCATACTTTTTATATTGATTCATTTATTGGAAAAACAGAAAGTTTTAAACTCTCTCTATTACATATTTATTTTTGGAAAAATAGCCTAACTCCAAATACTAATAATACTGTGCCAGTAATACCCTCTATTGTACGGTTCACCTTTTCTTTTCTTAAAAAAGTTCTTAATTGACGTATTAGAGAGATATAAAGTAAATACCATATTGCTGTCAAAGTCGTAAATGTGAATCCCAACAAAAGAAATTGGAAGAAATGACTTTGATTACTCACAATAAATTGGGGTAGAAAACTAAGGAAAAATACAGCCGTTTTTGGGTTTAAGATTGCCGTGGTAAATCCTTGTCTAAAACTTTTAACCGTTCCAATATCCTTAGAGTTTATTTCCACTGAACCTGACATATCTTCTTTTTTAGAAAAGGCACTTTTAATTGACTTTACAGCTAAATAAATTAAATAAAATGCCCCAGCATATTTTATTAATGTAAATAGCATAGCAAATTTCATTAAGATAGCAGAGAGCCCTAGTGTAGCCATTATTGTATGAATCATCATTCCAGATACCGTTCCTAAGACGGTCTTTATCCCACCATTTCTACCATGAGAGATAGTGTTTTTTGTAACTAAAGCAAAACCGGGACCAGGCATCATTATAATAAGGAGTGCTGTAAGGATAAATAGCATATAATTTTCCATGTTCTGGTATTTCCTTTCTGATTTTTAGTTTCGCTTATAGTATAGCTTTTTTCCTTAAAACATTAAATATAAAAAGTGTGATCAGGATAGTATCATAAACTTTCAAGGAGTTGTAATTGAATTATAGAGGGCTTCACTTGAATAATGTTCTTCTGTAAATGAGCGTTTTAATAGAATGTCAATTATATAAATAATCAGATTTTTGAATAAAATGATAA
Organism: Bacillus sp. C-3-6; assembly: GCF_054509685.1. Taxonomy (NCBI): domain Bacteria; kingdom Bacillati; phylum Bacillota; class Bacilli; order Caryophanales; family Bacillaceae; genus Bacillus; species Bacillus sp. C-3-6. Next base: position 1,023,289 of record NZ_CM137247.1, read on the forward strand.
CTCAATTAAATAAATTAAGAGCGTTTTTTAATTACTTTTTCTCGGAACACTCTTAATTTTCTTTCGTTTATCGAGGGTATTAGTATCAACTTGACCAAACATTATCCAAAAACTACATTTAACATTTACGAAAGCATATTCGAATAATCATTCATTAAATTTCTTATCAATCAACAAAAATTAATTATCATAAGGAAGAGGTACGTGAACTTCTATTTAAGAAATTACTTATTCTTGAAAAAAATGAATTAACTCCCCATAAATAATTGTAAAGATATAAAATTCTATAATTCCCTCGGAACAAAAAAGTTGTCTTTTATAGCAACGAAGTTCATTTTTATCGTTTTGGGGTAGTGTATTCTTGTTAGCTTGATGTGCATGGAGAGCTTTGAGTCTTTAGCTTGATAGTGATGTGACGCTATCCAGAAATTAATGATTTTACACCCTAAATGTTATTTAACAAAAAAATCTTGAATTCGAGACTTTTCACTTGCTTTTCAATCACTTGAGGTGTAAAGTGATAGTACCGAAAGCGATTGAGTCATATGAAAAACATACACTCAGTTGTTTTCGATTAAAAAACAAAGTAACTTCTACAGTAAAAACTAAGATGAATTTACAAAAACATAATTAAGAATAAATTGAAAAGCTAAAAACCATATTAGTTGTGGGAAATGTTATTTTTTTAGTTGTCACTTGACTAGTAAAACGAAACGGAGGAATAACCAATGTATGAAATTAAAGGGCATCATCACATTTCAATGGTTACGAAAAATGCAAATGAAAATAATCACTTTTATAAAAACGTGCTTGGCTTACGTCGTGTGAAAATGACAGTAAACCAAGATGATCCGTCAATGTACCACTTATTTTATGGAGATAAAACAGGAAGTCCAGGTACGGAATTATCATTTTTTGAAATTCCATTAGTAGGAAGAACATATCGCGGTACGAATGCGATTACTCGAATTGGATTACTTGTTCCTTCAGAGGAAAGTTTGCATTACTGGAAAGCGCGATTTGAGGAATTTGATGTGAAACATAGTGAAATGACAACATATGCAAATCGTCCTGCTTTGCAATTTGAGGATGCTGAAGGTCTTCGCTTAGTACTACTCGTTTCAAAAGGAGAAAAAGTGGAGCACTGGGAAACTTGGGAGAAATCAGAAGTTCCTGCAAAGCATCAAATTCAAGGAATGGGTTCTGTGGAAATGACAGTTCGTAGACTTGATAAAATGGCGAGTACACTTACAGAGATGTTTGGTTATACAGAGGTTAGCCGCAGCGAAGAGGAAGCAATTTTTCAATCCATTAAAGGAGAGGCTTTTGGAGAAATCGTTGTGAAATATTTAGATGGACCTACTGAAAAGCCGGGCCGAGGGAGCATTCACCATTTAGCAATTCGCGTGAAAAACGATGCAGAGCTTGCCTATTGGGAAGAACAGGTGAAACAAAGAGGCTTCCAGTCTTCAGGAATCATCGACCGTTTCTACTTTAAAAGCTTATATTTCCGTGAATCAAACGGAATCCTTTTTGAAATTGCGACAGATGGACCAGGATTTACAGTTGATGGAGATGTGGAACATTTAGGAGAAAAACTTGATTTACCACCGTTCTTAGAAGATCAGCGTGCAGAGATTGAAGCGAATTTAGCACCTATTGAAGAGAAGTAATAGGAGAGAAAATATAAATTAAAAAACATTGGAGGAATATAAAATGAACCAATTAAAAGGAATTCACCACGTTACAGCGATTACAAGTAGTGCAGAAAAGAACTATGAGTTTTTCACTCACGTTTTAGGAATGCGTTTAGTTAAGAAAACAGTAAACCAAGATGATATTCAAACGTATCATTTATTCTTTGCAGATGATAAAGGGAGTGCAGGAACAGATATGACATTCTTTGATTTCCCAGGTGTTCCGAAAGGAGTACACGGTACAAATGAAATTTCAAAAACTTCATTCCGTGTTCCGACTGATGCAGCATTAGAGTATTGGGTGAAACGCTTTGACCGTCTTGAAGTAGAACATACAGGAATTAAAGAGCAATTTGGTAAGAAAACTCTTTCTTTCGTTGACTTTGATGACCAACAATATCAATTAATCTCAGATGAACTTGATAAAGGAATCGAATCAGGTACACCGTGGCAAAACGGGCCAGTACCATTAGAATATGCAATCACTGGTTTAGGACCTGTATTTATCCGTATTGCAAACTTTAGCTTCTTCAAAGAAGTGTTAGAAAAAGTTCTATTATTTAAAGAGGTTGCGCAAGAAGGGGAATTCTATTTATTTGAAGTGAACAAAGGCGGAAACGGTGCATCTGTTATTGTAGAACATAATACAGTTCTTCCTGAAGCACAACAAGGTTTTGGTACAGTGCATCATGCGGCATTCCGCGTAGAAGATCGCGCTGTATTAGAAGAATGGATTAAGAGAATCAGTAGCGTAGGACTTCCTTCATCTGGATATGTAAACCGTCACTTCTTCGAATCATTATATGCAAGAGTTGCACCACAAATTTTATTTGAATTCGCAACAGATGGCCCAGGATTTATGGGAGATGAGCCATACGAAACGCTTGGCGAAAAATTATCTTTACCTCCATTCCTAGAGCCAAAACGTGAAGAAATTGAAAAATTAGTTCGTCCAATTGATACAGTGAGAAGTACGAAGGAATTTATTAAAGAGTAAAAATAGAGATAATAAGTAGGAGAGCAAGTAGTTTTAGCGGAGTGCTGGAATTGCTTGCTTTTTTATTTGGGTAATTATCAAAGTGGATAATCTTCATAAAATAATTAATGAATTGTCAGTTAATTATTGAGAAATATTTATTTGTAGGATGATCGGAATAGATATTTGAATTTTCTGTTATTATTTGTAGAAGAGTACATAACAAATGATTAGGAGGGGTTTCATGATTACATCTACTACAAACGAAAAACTGACGCAGCTATTGAATGAATGGTATCTAGAGATTAGATCTAGACGTATAAGTAATGCAGAACGTCTAAAACAAGAAATTGATTTTAAATTTACTAAACTAAAAAAAGAGACTGGAGAAGGTTTGCAGGACCAAAATCTATTACTTTATTATTATTTGCTAGAATTTCGATATAACTATTTAATAGATAATCTAGGCTTATCTCAAGAGAGTTTTAACAAGATAGATTCGTTTGATCAACCAACAGATAATTTTTTAACTTATTATTATCACTTTTTTAAAGCAATACATGCTAGTGAGTTAGGAAATTTTCATCTCGCTAAAGAACATTACGAAAAGGCTGAAAGTTTTTTGAAGTATGTTCCTGATCAATTAGAAAAGGCTGAATTTTATTATAAGTTAGCTACATTTCATTATGATACACAACAAGCTTTGGTATCTATTAAACATGCAACGAAGGTAAAGGATATGTATTTAAATCATGATGGATATGAATTAAATGTAGCTTTTTGTGATAATATTTTAGGCTTAGCCTGTATGAACTTAAAGGAATGGGAATTAGCTGAAGAGCATTTCACAGCTGCTATGGATCAATTCCAAAAAATTGGTGAAGAAAAATTTATTATTATGGTTCGTCATAATTTAGGATGGATGTATTCTACGCAAAATTTATCTGCATTGGCAATTCGTTATCTTACTGAAGTAGTAGAAAAATCTCCCCAACATTATAAAGCTCTTTATGTAAAAGCAAAAGAGCATTACAAGTTAAAAGAGCATGAGATTGCAAATAAGCTTATAGAAAAAGGATTGAAGATTTGTAGAGATTCGAAAATTGAAGGATATCAACACCATTATGAAATTTTAAATGCATTAAATCAAGGTGTAAAAGCGGAAGAATTAGAGGACATTATTCTTAGAGGAATTACGTATTTTGAAAGAGAAGAGTTATATGATTATACTCAGGAGTATCAGGAAAAGTTAGCAGTAAAATTTTATGAAGAAAACCTTTGGGAAGAGGCAAGTAAGTATTTTTATTTTAGTAAAAAAGCAAGAGAAAAACTTTTTGATAAGGGGGCTTTAAAATGAAAAAAGTGGTAATTAAATTATTAGGGATTGTAACAGTATTTACACTGACTTTAGGGGTGTATAGTTCAACAGATCATCAAAAAAGTCCAACACTAATGAAAGCTGAACATGGTGATTATGGTGGCTAAAAGAGAAAAAGGGATCTCACAATGAGGTCTCTTTTTTCTTTTTAGTTGTAAAACAATTGACTTACTTAAAATATGTAACTATAATAGTTACAAAATAACCATCATTAATAGCAGTAAGTAATATTTTTTTGATATAATTGTAACTGTTGTAGTTACAATTAAAATTAATTATAAAATAACCAAAAAATGTAAAAACTTTTAAATAGCAACAAGAGAAAGGAGACGGGAACTTTGAAAAGGTTTAAGTTTTATATGATTAGCGGTATTGTGCTCGTTTTGTTAATTGTTTGTAACTTCGTTGAGAAGCCGATTGCGAAGGTTGGAGAAGTGAAAGATACTGTTATGATGAAGCTGAATACGAAAGAGAGTATCGCGCAGATTGATGGACAGACGATTTATTTTAAACAAATTGGTGAGGGAAAACCTCCTTTACTTATGTTGCATGGGTTTGGTGGTTCTTCTGATGGGTTTAGTGATATTTATCCGGAACTAGTGCGAGACCATACGATTATTGCGGTTGATATTTTAGGGTTTGGGCGTTCTTCTAAGCCAGTTGATTTTCAGTATTCGTTTCCTGCGCAAGTGAATTTATATTATAAGTTAATGAAGAAGCTCGGATACGATCAGTTTGCGGTGCTCGGCCATTCAATGGGCGGAGAGATGTCCCTCAATTTAGCGTATTTATATCCAGACGCAGTGACGCATCTCATCTTGGCGGATGCTACAGGGATAGAGTCTTTCCAGCAAAAAGAAAGTTATGAAGTACCACCGCTATCGACGGACTTACAAACTGTAACTGAGATTGCGAAGTATAATAAAAATGAAGTGAAAAATAGTCGTGATGATAAAGAGCATTATGATCAGCTTACGAAAATGAGAGAGCGCCGCATTGCGATGGAAGCTGATAAAATTAAGGTACCGACTTTAATTATATGGGGACGACATGATAAGAGTGTTTCTTGGAAAAATGGTGAACTGTATCATGGGCTATTTGCGAATAGTACGTTTCATATTATTGAAAAAGGATACCACGCACCGTTTCGTCAGGAACCAATTGAGTTTATGGAATATGTACAAGCATTTTTCGCGAAGCATCCACAATAAAAATTTTAAGCATAAATCCACTTCTTTCCTCATAAAGTGAAACTAATAAGGCTTGTCTAAGGAAAGGAATGAAGTGATTTGGAAACTTTACCATGGTGGGTGTATCTTGTAATTGTCGGGATTGTACTAAGTGGCTACATGGTTTTATATACTTCGAAAAAAGAGCAAGATATGGATAATGAGTTTATCGAAAAAGAAGGCGAAGTGTATATGAAGCGCTTAGAAGAAGAGCGCGAGAAACGTAATCAGGATAGTGATAAAGATTCGGTATTGCTTTAATAAAAATTTTGAAAGGCTACCACCTAGTAGGATTTTACATCTAGGTGGTAGTCTTTTTCTTTTCGTTTAGTAAATTTCCTTTTAAGGACTACATAAATCCCTTTGACCAAATATGTAATTCTTTGTAAAATGGTATATATATATGGAAAGATTATGAATATACAGGTAATATATGGGCGATAGATTTTAATGAATTATTCGGGGGAAATTTATTAGTTAAGTATATTAACTTGTTTGTACTACATTTTACAAATAAAGGGGTATTAGTAATCATGAAAGCAAAGAAATTAGTAAGTTTAGCGTTACCAGTTATGTTATTGAGTGGTTGTATTACAATTGAAACGGATGGTAAGAAAGCTGAAACAAAGAAAGAAGAGACGCAAAAGGTAGAGAAAGAGAATAAGACTTCTGAAAAAGAGAGTAAGTCAACTGATAGCAAGAAAGAGGATAGCTTATCTGTAGCGAAAGGTGAAGGTACAAATAGTAGCTCATCAAGTAGTCAACCAAGTTCTTCTTCAAATAATTCAACTTCTTCAACTGGTAAGGTAACTGGTTCAGATGTTGAAAGGTACAAGGCAGATATCATAAATAGTGCTACTCAAATTGAAAATACAATGAAATTAATTGAAGGAATAGCAGATTCAGACGTAAAATCATACAAACAAAAGAAAAGTGAAGTACAACTGAGTTTAGGTGGAGCAAAGGCAACCACAACGAAACTGAAGAATCTACAAGCACCTCCTGAATTACAGGGAGAACAAGTGAAGATAAAGCAATCGATGGAACTGTATGCGGATTGTTTCCAACTTCTCTTTGATGCATTAGACCAAGAAGACGAGAGTAAAATGCATCAATCATTAAGTAAAGCACAAGAAGGTTCAAAACTGTTTGAAGAAGCAGCGAAGAGTATCGGTAGCAAAACAAACTAAGAGTAAATTACTTTAAGGAGTATGAGGTATGAAAGTGAAGAAACTAATGGCTGCTGTAGTTCCAGTTACATTATTATTAAGTGGTTGTGTTACAGTAAAAGATTCGGCAAGTAAAGAAGCAAAGACAGAAGAAACAAGTAAAGCTAAGTCTTCTGGAACAAAAGAAAAATCAACTAATTCGAAAGAAGAAAGTAAAGATGTTCAAAAGGTTCGAGTTTTAGATGAAGATTATGCACAATATTTATTAGACATTGAACAGGATATGTTAAGACGATTTGATTACTATGATGCATCTGTAAAGGATTTGAGAAACGGAAGTAAATCAAAAGCTGAGGTATTAGATAGTGTTAAAGACATCTATAAAGTATTTGATAAGATAGAGAAGATTTCTGCACCGCCAAAACATAAAGAAGACCAAAAAGAGATTGAAAGAGCTGCAGGTAAACTAAGAGAAACATTCGGTGAAATAGAGAAGTTATTCAACGATAAAGGTTTTAGCTTAGAGACTGATAAGGAAATCTTAAATAAAGCAAATATAAAATTAGAGGAAGCAAAACGTATTTGGAAACCTACATTTGATAAGTTAAGGGCTGAAGTAAAAGGTGATACAACCACGGAAAAATCTACTAGTACAACAAGTAGTTCTACACAGGCAAACCCAACTACTGGCAGTCAGGCTCAAACAGATAAAAGTCAAGCAAAAACTGGGGTATTTGTAGATACAGTTGGTACAAGTGAAGAGTTAGGAATTAGTTATAGCAACATGCAGAAGAACATTAAAGATGGTACTGAGATTATTGGTAATTGGGGTATTGATTACGGCAGTGGCGTAAAAACTACGCTAGTACTAAAAGGTGATAAAACATTTGAGTCTTATGCGAATGGTTCTTATCCGAATAAAGATAACTATTTAACAGGAACATATACGGTGGATGTCCCATCATTCCAGTTATCTTTAAAAGTAACAAAAGCAGTTAAAGACGGTCAAGAAGTAAAGTTAACAAATGATAGTATCATGTATAAATTGCAAAACTATGATGGAAACACATTACAAATTTATCATATGGACGATAATATTCGTATTCGATATGTAAAACAATAAATAATTGGTGAAAAACTCTGTAATAAATTTTACAGGGTTTTTTATTAGTTTTAATTTAATTTCTTCATTATCTTTCCAGACGCTGTCCATGCTAGTATAAGTTGAGAAATGAACAAAACGATAATGATAGGCAGTTGATGTAACTCCAAAGTAACTGTAACCATCTAAAGCCCAATTCATACACTATGGTGGAGGATTTTCACCTAATAACCGGATGAAAAAGGGGTGTAATCATGAAGAAACGTACTGTTAATGAAGCGGGAGGGAATGTGCCACAACCAATCCGCAGCGACGGAGCAGGTGCAATTGATTCTGGACCTCGTAATGTTATGCGAGATATTCAAAATCCGAATATGCTTGTTCCGCCTATAACGGATGCAGGATTAGTTCCTAACTTGAAATTTTCATTCTCGGACACTTCTATGATTTTGAAACACGGCGGATGGTCTCGGGAGATTACTGCTCGGGAACTACCAGTTTCGACGACGATTGCTGGGGTAAATATGAGCTTAACGGCCGGTGGAATACGAGAACTTCATTGGCATAAAGAAGCGGAATGGGCGTATATGCTTTTAGGACGGGCACGCATAACGGCTGTTGATCAAAATGGACGGAATTTTATTGCTGATGTTGGACCAGGTGATCTTTGGTATTTTCCGCCTGGTATTCCGCATTCCATTCAAGGATTGGAACATTGTGAATTTCTACTTGTTTTCGATGATGGACATTTTTCTGATTTATCTACTTTAGCTATTTCTGATTGGTTTGCGCATACGCCAAAAGAAGTGTTGTCGGCTAATTTTGGAGTACCTGAGAGTGCTTTTCATTCTATCCCTTCAGGTCAAGTTTATATTTATCAAGGAGAGGTGCCAGGTTCGCTTGAAAGTCAGGAAGTTCAATCACCGAAAGGGGAAGTTCCTTTAACATTTAAACATGAACTGTTAAAACAAAAGCCAATTAAGACTCCTGGTGGTAGCGTTCGAATTGTAGATTCTACAAATTTCCCTATTTCAAAAACGATCGCAGCAGCGCTCGTTGAGGTTGAGCCTGGTGGAATGAGAGAACTTCATTGGCACCCGAATAATGATGAATGGCAATATTATTTGACAGGGGAAGCGAGAATGACTGTGTTTCTTGGAAATGGTACCGCTCGTACATTTGATTATAGAGCTGGCGATGTCGGATATGTACCGTTTGCGACGGGGCATTATATTCAAAATACAGGTACCGAAACATTATGGTTTTTAGAGATGTTCAGAAGCAATCGTTTTGAAGATGTATCGTTAAATCAATGGATGGCACTGACTCCTAAAGAAATAGTGGAGAGTAATATACATGTTGGCCCGCAAGTAATGGATTCTCTGCGTAAGGAGAAGTGGCCTGTTGTGAAATACCCGGGGTTTTCATATAGTCCGAAAAATGATGAGTAAAAATGAAAATTTGCGTTATTCTTTCTGGAGACTGATAAGAAGGGATGGCGTATTTTTTATGCCTAATCTAGTCTTTATTAGTATCCGTTCTTTGTATTATTGTTCGGGAAATTATTATTGGAGCATAGTATAGGGAAGATACATATAAAAGAGCGCCATTATAAGCTGTAACGTATAAGTTGTGTAGGAAATGCAACAATAACTCGCTTTACTCTTCATCATTTATTTGAACATAATGGGCATAGAGAGGTGATAAACACAGTATGATTTTTAGTGAGCGTTTAAAAGAAGAAAGGGAAAAAAGAAATTGGTCGCAAAATGATTTGGCTGAAAAACTTCATGTGAGCAGGCAATCTGTTTCGAAATGGGAGACGGGAAAGAACTATCCGAGCATTGAAATTATTATTCATTTAAGTGATCTGTTCGGTATTACAATTAATGAACTGCTAAGGAGTGATGAAGAATTGACGCAGAAAATAATTGAAGATAGTAAGCAATTGGCGTATCCAAAATGGAAGGTGTTTTTTGATAGTCTATTTATGATAGGAGTATTTTTGTTTATTGCAAAAATCGTTGTATGGATGCTAAATAAGTTTGCTGGAGCAAGTATTACAATTGTAGCAGATGCGCCATATGTAATGAATCTTTTGCCCCTTGTATTCATGATTATAGGTGGTATAGGTTCCGATAAGTTGAAGAAAATATATAAATAGAGGAAAGGTTTGAAAGAAATCCCCAACACTGGCTGTTCTTTTCACTTAAATTGTGTACTATAAAGGATAGGATGACATAAAGAAGGGGACATTTAGAATGGAATTTCATGAACAGAAAATTTTGCCGGCAGTGAGGCAAATTAAAGATTTGGAAAAGCTATTACATAGTTCGTATGAATATATCGTTATTTTAGATATTCATGTCGGCCAATTGAAGAGTGTTATATCACTTGCGAAGCAATATTGTAAAAAGGTGTTTTTACATGTGGATTTAATTCATGGCTTGCAGAGTGATGGGCATGCGACGGAATATTTATGTCAGGAGTTTAGACCGTACGGGTTACTTTCGACAAAGGCGAGCGTTATTATGAAGGCGAAGCAAAAAGGTGTTGTGGCAATACAACGCATCTTTTTAATCGATTCGAGTGCGATGGAGAAGAGCTGCAATCTTTTAGATAAGACAAAACCGGATTATATTGAGGTGCTTCCAGGAGCAATGACGGATATTATCGCTGAAGTGAAAGAGCGTACTGGTGTACCGATTTTAGCAGGTGGTTTTATTCGTACTGTAGAAGATGTGGAAAGAGCTTTAAACGCTGGTGCGACAGCGATTACGACGTCAAAACGCGAACTATGGAAACATTACCAAAAAAAGTGACGAAAATGTGAAAAAATTCTGTTGACACCGCTTTCATAAGAGGTTAACATTATAGACAAGTTAATAAACGTGACGGAGAAAAGAAGAGATCCACATTTCATTGTTTCTATATAAATTTATGTAGAAGCGTGCAAAGCTGTGGGTCTTTTTCTTTTGACAAAAACGAATGGCCATTCATTTTACCTCTATCACATTTGGAAGCGTTTAAATTGATTGTGGAGGGATACTATGTCAGCATTTTTAGGAGAGTTAATAGGGACTGCGTTGTTAATCGTACTTGGTGGCGGCGTTTGTGCTGGTGTAAGTTTAAAGAAATCGTTTGCGAAAGATTCAGGTTGGATTGTTATTACAATGGGCTGGGGCTTAGCAGTAGCGGTTGCAGCGTATGCGGTTGGATCAATTAGTGGGGCACATTTGAATCCAGCTTTAACGATAGGACTAGCATTTAAGGGAGCGTTCCCATGGAGTGACGTACCAGGTTATATCGTAGCACAAATGATTGGGGCAATTATCGGGGCAGTTATCGTATATTTACATTACTTACCACACTGGAAAGAAACAGAAGATCCAGGAACAAAGTTAGGCGTATTTGCAACAGGTCCAGCAATTCCGAACACATTTGCAAACCTTTTAAGTGAAATGATTGGAACATTCGTTTTAGTATTTGGTATATTAGCAATTGGTGCAAATAAATTTGCAGATGGATTAAATCCATTTATCGTAGGTTTCTTAATTGTAAGTATTGGTTTATCATTAGGTGGAACGACAGGATACGCGATCAACCCAGCACGTGATTTAGGCCCGCGTATCGCACACTTCTTCCTTCCGATTGCAGGAAAAGGCGGTTCAAACTGGAAGTATGCATGGATTCCAGTAGTTGGTCCAATTTTAGGTGGATCACTTGCAGGTTTATTCCATCAAGTTGTATTTGAAGGAAAACAAAATTCAGCACTTATTTATGTGATTATCGCAACTGTGATTGTACTAGCAATCTCTTATATGACAAGTAAAAAAAGCGGAAGCAATACAAATAGTAGAAAAGTAGCATAAGGGGGAAATCGATATGAAAAAATATATTCTTTCATTAGACCAAGGAACAACAAGCTCACGTGCAATTTTATTCAATAAAAAAGGTGAAATTGTTCATTCAGCTCAAAAAGAGTTTACACAACATTTTCCAAAGCCGGGCTGGGTAGAGCATAATGCACAAGAAATTTGGGGATCTATTTTAGCAGTTATCGCAACTTGCTTAAGCGAAGCAGATGTAAAACCAGAACAAATCGCTGGTATCGGTATTACGAACCAACGTGAAACAACGGTTGTATGGGATAAAACAACTAGTAAACCAATTTACAACGCAATCGTATGGCAATCTCGCCAAACAGCTGAAATTTGTGATGAGTTAAAAGAAAAAGGTTATAGCGAAATGGTTCGCGAAAAAACAGGTCTTTTAATTGATGCATACTTCTCTGGAACGAAAGTAAAGTGGATTTTAGATAACGTTGAAGGTGCAAGAGAGAAAGCAGAAAACGGCGATCTATTATTCGGAACAATTGATTCATGGCTTGTATGGAAACTATCTGGTGGTAAAGCACACGTAACAGATTACTCAAACGCATCACGTACGTTAATGTTTAACATTCACGACTTACAGTGGGATGATGAGCTTCTAGACATGTTAACAGTACCAAAGAGTATGCTTCCAGAAGTACGTCCATCATCTGAAATATATGGAGAAACAATTGATTACCACTTCTTCGGTCAAAATGTACCGATTGCAGGGGTAGCTGGTGACCAACAAGCAGCTTTATTTGGACAAGCTTGTTTCGGTGAAGGTATGGCGAAGAACACTTACGGAACTGGTTGCTTTATGTTAATGAACACAGGTGAAAAAGCAGTAGCTTCTGAGCACGGTCTATTAACAACAATTGCATGGGGAATAGATGGTAAAGTGAACTACGCATTAGAAGGAAGTATTTTCGTAGCAGGTTCTGCAATTCAGTGGTTACGTGACGGAATGCGCATGTTTAAAGATGCAAGTGAGAGTGAAGTATATGCTTCTCGCGTTGAATCAACTGACGGTGTATACGTTGTACCAGCATTCGTTGGACTAGGAACACCTTACTGGGATAGTGAAGTACGCGGCGCTATGTTTGGTGTAACACGTGGTACGACGAAAGAGCATTTCATTCGTGCAACGCTAGAATCTTTAGCTTACCAAACGAAAGATGTATTATGCGCAATGGAAGCAGATTCAGGTATTGAACTGAAAACATTACGCGTTGATGGCGGAGCGGTTAAAAATAACTTCTTAATGAAGTTCCAAAGTGATATTTTAGATGTTCCTGTAGAGCGTCCGGTGATCAACGAAACGACAGCTTTAGGTGCAGCATACTTAGCGGGTCTTGCGGTTGGATATTGGAAAAACCAAGATGAAATTAAATCACAGTGGCATATGGACAAACGCTTTGAACCAACGATGGAAGCGGAAACAAGCGAAGAGCTATATGCTGGATGGAAAAAAGCAATTGAAGCAACAAAAGCTTTCAAATAATCATAAACAGTGTTATAATGGTGACAAGTTAATAATTCGGTAGGAGATTTGGAGAGACCACAACGCGCTATAGAGGCGAAATCTATAGCGGAGTTTGTGGTCTCTTTTTTCGTTATCAAAGGGAGGAATTACCATGAAATTTTCAAGTAAACAACGTAAAGACGTATTAAACGGAGTAAATAAACAAGAGTTAGATGTGATCGTAATTGGTGGAGGTATTACTGGTTCTGGTATTGCATTAGATGGAGCAACACGCGGGTTATCAACAATTGTGTTTGAAATGCAGGACTTTGCAGCAGGTACATCAAGTCGTTCAACGAAGCTTGTACACGGTGGTCTACGTTATTTAAAACAACTTGAAGTGAAAATGGTAGCAGAGGTGGGTAAAGAGCGTGCGATCGTATATGAGAACGGTCCCCATGTAACAACACCAGAGTGGATGTTACTTCCGTTCCATACAGGCGGTACGTTCGGATCATTTAGTACATCAATTGGTCTTCGTGTATACGACTTCTTAGCAGGTGTAAAACGAAGCGAGCGCAGAAAGATGTTTAACCGTGAAGAAACGCTAAACAAAGAGCCTCTTGTAAAAAAAGAAGGATTAAAAGGCGGCGGTTACTACGTAGAATATCGTACAGACGATGCGCGTCTTACAATTGAAGTAATGAAAGAAGCAATTGAGCATGGTGCGAAAGCTGTTAACTACGCAAAAGTAGACAGTTTCTTATATAAAGATGGAAAAGTATGCGGTGTACGTGTAATCGATTTACTAGACGGTGAAGTATATGAAGTTTACGGTAAGAAAATTGTAAACGCAGCTGGTCCTTGGGTAGATACACTTCGTGAAAAAGATAACTCGAAAAAAGGAAAAGTACTTCAGTTATCAAAAGGTGTTCACTTAGTAATTGATCAAAAACGTTTCCCACTCGGGCAAGCAATTTACTTCGATACACCAGATAAACGTATGGTGTTCGCGATTCCTCGCGGAGGAAAAACATACGTAGGTACAACAGATACGTTCTATGATAAAGACGCAGCTGTACCACAAATGACAACAGAAGATCGCACATACATCATTAATGCGATTAACTACATGTTCCCAAGCGTGAAAATTACAGAGAAAGACATTGAATCAAGCTGGGCTGGTGTACGTCCGTTAATTTATGAAGAAGGTAAGAATGCATCTGAAATTTCTCGTAAAGATGAAATTTGGACTTCTGAATCTGGTTTAATTACAATCGCAGGTGGTAAATTAACAGGATACCGTAAAATGGCTGAAATGGTAGTAGATTACGTAACGAACTTACTACAAAAAGAAGGTCATAGCGCATATCCGAAGAGCGATACGAAACATATGCCAATCTCTGGTGGACATGTAGATGGTTCACACGGATTCCCAGCATTTGTTGCGAAAAAAGCAGACGAAGGTACGAAATCTGGTTTAACGAAAGTACAAGCAGAAGAGTTCGCGAAATTCTACGGCTCTAACGTTGATGTACTGTTCGACTTAGCGAAAAAACATAAAGAAGAAGCGAAAGAATACAACATGCCGCTTGAAGTTCTAATCCCACTTGTATACGCAATGGATTACGAAATGACAGCAAAACCAGTTGACTTCTTCGTACGCCGCAGAGGCGCTGTATTCTTCAACATCCACTGGGTATACGAGTGGAAAGAAGCAGTAATCAACTACATGGCTGCGAAACTAGGCTGGAGCAAAGAAGAACAAATGAAATATACAGCTGAACTAGAAAAAGCACTAACAGACGCTGTAATTCCTGTAGATCAACAAGAACAGGCAGCTGCGTTAGCATAAAGTAGAGAACCACCTGAAGGGGAGCCTTTAGGTGGTTTTTTTATGGGTTATTTTTCTAACTATGTTGTATAACGACATATGTTGTTATACTATGTATATAAGGTGGTGGTATTGTTGGACAAAGAAATCTTGAAGGGAAGTATAGATATTTTATTACTTTCTATCATTGCAAAACGTGATACATACGGCTACGAAATAGCTCAAAGTTTAAAGGATGCAAGTGAAGATTTGTATAGTATGGGACAGGGAACTTTGTATCCTGCTTTAAAGCGATTAGAGAAAAAGGAGTTTCTTGAATCTTATTGGAATGAATCTGAGAATGGGATGAAAAGGAAATTCTATACTATTACAGATAAAGGGAAAAAAGAATTGCAGAAGAAAGTGAACTCTTGGGAGAGTGTAACAGCATTAATTCAAGCTTGTCAGAAAGGAGTTATTTATGAGTGAATTTGATGAGTATATTAAGTCTATTTTAGCCTATTCAGAACTTAGTGATATTGAACAGGATGAGTTATTTCTAGAAATGTATGATCACTTGAACAGCTTGAAAGAAGAATATATGGAGCAAGGTATGAATGAAAAAGAAGCGATTTATAAAGCGATTCAAAGTTTTGGAGAATCAAAAGTTATTGGCGTAGAGATTAATAAATCGGTATACGAAGTTCCTAGGCCATTAAAGGTATTATCAAAAATTTTATGTATTCCTTATATAATCATTTGTTTTATTGTCTTTTTAGGAACGTTTATTTCAACTTCTACATTTGACTCTGTTCGCAGTTTGACAGGTGGTGGGACTGTCTATCATCCCATTGAATTTTGGCAGCAATTTTTACATATATCTGATTTAGAAACGTTATTACAACTTTTTGGAATAACACTTTGGCAAGTTAAAGATTTTATTGCACATCCAGGTCCTTGGGGAAACTCAACTTATTGGTTAAGCGTTTTACAACATATAATATTAGTAGTTCCATTCGGATTTTTCGTTCCAGTGCTGATTAATAAAGTGACTAACTATAAGAAAGCTCGTAAGTGGTATGTTATAACCTTTCTTGTTTGGGAGATATTACATTTACTAACTTTGTCTGATGTTTTTGATGTGTGGCGGATTGCTATAAATATGCTCGGTGCGTCGGTAGGATATCTTTTATTTATAAGCATAATGCAACTGGATAATAAATTTAGGGTTATGCGAAAGAAGATATTTGAAAATTAGCTCGCTATTCTGTAGTTTAAATTATACAAATTTAATTTGATGGTAATAGAGTATCGCTGAAAACATAGGTACTATGTAGTGAGAGGATTTTTTATATTCGTAATAGGTGTTGTTCCTTGTTTAATCCTACTGTTATGAAGCGGGTCCATAATCCGTCTTTATTGGTGCTATAAATGATGAGAGCGGCACAGCTGAACTAGAAAAAGTCTAGATCAACAAGAGCAAGCAGCTGCGTTAGCATAAAATAGAGAACCACCTGAAGGAGAGCCTTTAGGTGGTTTTTCTCTTGACTAAAAATAAATAAAATGTGTTACAATGATGATAGAGTATATAGTATGAATTTTGCATAAAATAAAAAAGACAGAAGCCTGAGAAACTTCTGCCTTGTGTAACCTAACTTGCTATTGTGGTGGTAGTAGGTGCGGTTATAAGACAATTACATTAACGTTTTAGCCGAGAACCGCCCTTACCTTTTCCACGAAGTAGGGTGGTTCTCGCTTTTTTGTATACAGAAATTAGCCACGGACCGACGTATCTTCTACCGATGATAACGCCAGTTGCGGTTAGGATACCGTACACTAATTTAATTACAAACATCGCGATCATTTTATCACCTCCCCCCTTTTTTCAAAATGGAAGAGATGATTACCACACCTACTAGTTATAGCTTATTAAGTTACATTTCCATTGTATTATGTTTTAAAATAGGGAACAAGACATATGGATAAAAATTCCTATCTTTAAGCAGAGCATAAGTATCAAGGGACAAGAAGCAAATAAATATACATAAAAAAACGGTATGGACATTACCATCCATATTTTTTTATGTATTTATAAAACTTTTCCATACAGTGCGTCGTCTAATATATGGGAAGGAGGAAATGATGTGGTGGATGAATTAACGATAGAAGCGTTTGAAATAGAAGATAAGGAGGACCTTATCGACGAAATAATGAACAAGTATGGACAAGAAGTCTTACAGCTTGTGTATTCGTATGTGAATAATAAAGAAATTGCGGAGGATTTAACGCAAGATATATTTGTGAAATGCTATAAATCTCTTCATACATATAAAGGGAATTCAAACTTAAAAACATGGCTATGGAGAATTGCGATTAATCATTGTAAGGACTATATAAAAAGTTGGTATAACAAAAAGGTAATCGTTACAGAGGATGAATCTGTGTATATTGGGGTTCAAAATGATAGTGTCGAACAAACTGTCATTCAAAATGCGGAGGATAGTAGGTTGGCTTTGGCAGTAATGAGTTTACCGATAAAATATCGAGAAGTCATTTATCTATTTTATTATGAAGAGTTATCAATTAAAGAGATTGCTACGGTAATAGACGTGAAAGAAAACACGATAAAAACGAGATTGAAAAAAGCGAAGGAGCTTTTGAAGGAAGGATTGGAGGAATAATCAAATGGAAGATCGATTAAAAGGCTTGCGAAAATCAATGGAGAACACAACGTTTAAACATTTGAGTTTTTCTAATCAACATCGAAAGCGGGTGCGCGAAAAAATCAAGCAATCATCCGAAAAGGAAGAAGATATCCTTTTAGCGGTGTTACAACTTCTTATGAATGAAAAAACAGGTTATGAATTGATGCAGTTGCTAAGAGGGAGAGGGATTCAAAAATTCGAAGGTGATGAAGGGTCTCTATACACTTTATTACATCGTTTAGAACAGAACCGCTTTATCCAATCTAGCTGGGATCACGCAGGAGCTAAATATTATCAATTAAATGATAAAGGAAACAAGATGTTGCGAAAGGTAGAGAAAAATGCTATGAAGGCGCGATTTATATTAAAAGGATTAGTACAGGAGTGAGAAAAAATTGAATAAAAAAGGGGAGCATTTTTTAAAAGAAGTTACGAACCATATAAAATCAAAAGAAGCGAAGGACTTGGTGGCAACAGAACTAGACTTTCACTTGAAACAGGCCAAGAATATGTGGGTAGAAAAAGGGTTAAGTGAGGAAGTTGCGGAAGATAAGGCCGTTGAACAAATGGGAAGTCCAATCAAGCTTGGCCAGGAACTTAATAAACTACATAAGCCAAAGGTTGATTGGTTCTTAATTGGTTTATTAGTGGCTGCGATGGGGCTAGGATTTTTGCCAGTTTTAGCTCTTGGACATGCTGACTTATTAATGAATAAGGTGATATTTGTAATTCTTGGTGTTACAACAGCGATTGGGATGATGCTATTTGATTATCGGAAGTTAGAGAGACTCGGGTGGCTGTTTTATACAATTGGTGTACTTATCTTGTTAGCTATAAAATGTTTTCCGACTATTTCTGTGAATGGGGAAGCGTTAATAAAAATTGGTCCCATCAAAATTGACTGTTTAATGACAATACCATTCTTTTTTCTAGCCTGGGCTTCATTTTTTAATAACAGTAGATTAAAGTTTATACATCTTTTCATGCTGTACGTATTTTCTTTATATCTATTTTTAACTACATCAATTATGGTGCCGATTTATATTTATATTACGATGGTATTCGTTATGCTTTGGTGGAGTAAGCTAGGAAAGAAAACAGCATGGCTCATTACTATTTTACCAATTTTTCTCTTCATTATTAGGGATTTATTTTCCTGGCCTGCTGTAAAAGAATACCGGATAGCTAGAGTTTTAGGGTTTTTAAACCCAGAGCATGATCTATGGTATTTACGTTTAAAAGAGGCGATGTCGTCGGCAGGTTGGTTTGGTACATATGGAAATATAAAGTCTATCCCTGCTGCGCATACTGATTTTGTATTTGCAAGTTTGACTTACTATTATGGATATGTGCTTGCGCTAGTTCTTGTCATTATTCTTTCTCTTTTTGCAGTAAGAATAATGAACATAGCTTATAAAATAAATGACGGTTATGGTAAATTGCTGCTCGTTGGCGGAGTGACTCTTTTTGTAATCCATTTTATTTGTAACGTTGGCATGATTTTAGGATTATTACCGCGTGCTTCTATATCATTACCTTTTATTAGTTATGGATTAACACCAACTGTATTTCATGCACTTTTAATGGGAATCGTGTTAAGTGTATATAGGCGTAAAGATATGTCATTTAGAATGAAGAGGACACCTTGATGATGATCAAGGTGTTTTTGTTATATGTAAAAAGAATTCACTATTATAATCAACTACGGCATACTAAAAGAACAGAAAAATTTATAGGGAGGACAAATAAATTGAGTAACCTCACTCGTTTACGCACACAAATTTTAATAACGAACACTTTCATGGAACTATTAAGAGAAAAACCATTCTCAGCGATTACGATTAATCATATTTGCGAAAAAGCAATGATACATAGAAGTACGTTTTATCGTTATTACGTAGATAAGTATGAGCTCTTTAGTGCCACGGTAAATGCTGTCGTCATAGAGTTATTTGAACAAGCTAAGCAAGATTTAAATTTAGAACGTACATTTTTTGAAGCAGTAATTGACTACATAGATGTGAATCGTACGTTGTTTTTTAACGTTACGACTAAAAATAGTAGCCGTGAATTATATGATAAATTGATCCAATTTGGCGCAGAGGTTTTATGTGAAAATGCAATGCGATATAACGACCCCCTTTCAAAGCAAATCCGAAATTCAGATTATCCAAATGTGCTATGTGATTTTTATTGTAGCGGATTTTGTGAAATCGTAAAAAAATGGGTAAATAATGAATATCCATATTCAAAAGAAGAACTCATCCAGATCGTTAATAGTTTTCTAATAAATGAACCAAAATAAGACATATGTCTCATTTTGAGACGTATATTCATTTTTATTCATCGTTTTCCTCCAAAGCCTATGATAAATTATTGAGCATAGCAGAGGAGGAAAGAAAAATATGAATAAGGTTTTTGATACAATTGGACGTTTCATCATCAAGTACGCAAAGATGAATATTGCACTTATATTATGTTTAACGATATTTTTCGCATTTGGTATAACAAAACTTGAGATGAAGATGGGGAATGATGTATTTCTAAGTAATACATCTGATGTTTATAAAGATACGGAAACGTACCAAAAACATTTTGGTGGAGATGGTATATACGTATTACTTAGTGGAGATAGTAATAAATTGCTTTCGCAAGAAACAAACAAAGCGATTGTAGAGTTCACTACAAAAGCAGAAGGTATAAAAGATATTACAGGATCGACGCATTATGTAGGTTTATTAAATGAAATGTTAGCTGCTCCGTCTCCTTCTTTTTCGGCATTTGATACAGGAGCAACAAATCCGAAACTAGAAACAGCTTTGAAAAATTCTATTTCAAGCGAAAAAATGAACGAAATGAATAGTAGTGTAAAAAATAGCTTAACGGATGAGCAACGTGAAAAAATGAGAGTATTTATTCAGCAACAACTTACAGCTGAACAAATGCAAGAAATACAAAAACAATTAATCGCGCTCGGCCATGAACCTACGGTTGATGAGCAAGAGAAAATAACACAATCGGTTTTAACAGAAAAGCAAAACGATGAAATCACAAAGTATACGCAAAGCATGTTAACAGAGCAACAAAAAGATAACGTGCAACGAGATATGATGAAAGCTCTACCAAACGTTCAAAATATGAATAATGATTTACTTCATGAAATCGTCTTTTCTAATAAAGGGAAAGTGCCAGACCAACTGAAACAACTCATTCCTGAGAATGGAAAACACGTTGTGATTCAGCTGCACACATCGAATAATACAGAAATGACGACGTATGTACGGATAAATAAAGAGCTAAACGAACTTATTGAAAATACGAATTTCAGTCAGGGTGTAACAGTGAAAATGGCTGGAATGCCTGCTATTTTAGGTGATATACAAGAAGAGGTTATAACGACATTAGGAATTATGCTCGGTTTAGCGGTTATATTAATGATTGTCGTACTATTCTTCGTATTCCCTGTAAGACGTCGCGTTATTTCATTAGCTTTTGTGCTAATCGGATTAATATGGACATTTGGTTTCATGGGGGGGGCTGGAATCCCGATTACGCTCGCAACTATGGCGACATTACCAATCATTATAGGCCTTGGCACTGACTTTGGTGTTCAATTTCATAACAGATATGAAGAGGAATTTAAAACGAGTGGATTTGATGCGAAACGCGCAACACGAAATGCCGTTCGTCACATTGGACCTGGCGTAGGGATTGCAGTTGTGATTATGAGTTTAAGCTTCCTGACAATGTATTTATCGAAAGCGCCGATGATGCAGCAATTTGGTTTAACATTAGCGATTGGTGTTTTATTCTGTTACGTTGTTGAATTATTATTGATGTTCTCAACATTCTACTTATTAGATCGTAAAAAGGAAGCGCCTAAACTAAAAAGTGATGCAGATAAAAACACAATGCTATCACGCTTCTTAAATCAATATGCTAATCTAGCTATGAAACTCGCAATTCCTATTTTAATCGTTTCTGTTATTTTATCTGGTCTTGGATTTATGGCAGAGAAGTCTATCCCGACTGAAACAGACTTAACAAAAATGATTCCGCAAAATATGGAGACATTAAAAAATACGAAACAATTACAAAAGATAGTTGGCTCTACAACGTATATTACGTACTTAGTAGAAGCAGAGGACGTCACGGAACCGAAAGTGATGTCTTGGATGAAACGCGAAAGTGAAAAGGTAGAAAACAAATATAAAGATGTGAGTGATGTTATATCACTGCCTAGCGTTATTCTACAAATCAATGGGAAAGATATACTATCAGAATCCGCTTCGCAAGTAGAAAATGAACTTAAAAACGTACCAAATTCTCTGAAAGAAACTGTTATAAGTAAGAACAAAAAGTACGCCACAGTTAAGTTCCAAGTGAATCCAGATCTTTCTTCTGCTGATCAATTAAAATTAATGCATAACATATCAAAGGACATGAAGCCGATAGATGGTGTGAAAATCAAGCCAGCGGGCGCGCAAGTTATGATGCTGTATGGTATTGATAACATCGGTGCGAATAGTGGACTAATGATTGGCGCAGGGCTGCTCATTATTTTCCTATCTTTATTCCTTGTGTATCGCCGCGTAAAACATGCGTTATATCCATTAATACCAATTGTTTTAGTACTAGGGTTCTCTCCGGGTGCGTTAAAACTTCTTGATATTTCGTATAATCCGCTAACGACGGCGCTTAGCTGCCTTGTACTTGGTATTGGAACAGAGTTTACGATTCTTATTATGGAAAGATTCCGTGAAGAAGAGGAAAAGGGACTGTCTCCTCAAGAAGCAATTCGTGTTTCTCTTTCAAAAGTAGGGCAAGCCATTACCGCTTCAGGATTAACAGTAATTGTTGGGTTTTCAACGTTAATTTTTGTTAACTTCCCGGTTTTACGTGAATTTGGTATTACAACTGTTATTGATACGACACTTTCTTTATTCTGTGCTTTAACAATATTACCAGTCTTAATCGTTTTGTTTCAAAAACGTAAATAGATAGTAGGAAGAGGGTTATGATAAATAACCCTCTTTTTCTATTTAAATAAGTGAACTTCCTTTAATAGAAGTACATAATTTAGAATGAGAAATTGATTCAGCTAATTGCTTTAAATAAGCGTATTCTTCCGCATCTTTTTCGGAAGTGTTCGGATCTAATAATGGTGAAGATAGCAGTACATCAACGGTAAGTATGTCTGCATCATGAGAAATGATGTTATAACCTGCAAATACAGGTCGTTTTAAGTCTTTTACTTTTTGAATCATCTGATGGAATTTCGTAACACTTATATTGATTTTCGCTAATGGAAAGCATTTTTGGTTGGGATTCTCGATGGTTTTTCTAATTTTATAATCGTATACGTAATAGTATTTCTCTTGCTGCTCAAGCGCTTGCAACTCTTTCGTTAATAAGTGGTATTTGTCTGTAAGTCCAGTTGTGAGTGCATCGTGTTCTTCGCCAACTAGTATGGTGAAAGGTCTTGGTGATGGGATTGAAATGGTGCGGATGTTTAGGTCGATCAAAGTGGGATTAGATTGTACAATGGTATGTAATTTTTCGGTAGGAAATTCACCGTCATAAATAGCGATAAAATAATGGTTCATTTTTTCACTCCTTAACTTTTTCTAAACTGATATATTCTATTTTTAAGGTGTAAATCCTGCATAAAAAAGAAACACCTTGATTCATATCAAGGTGTTGTAATAAGCTCAAAACTCTCTGAATCAGCCCCAAGTATAAAAGGACTAATTTCGCCGACGCTATAAAGTTGTAACTCATGCATCGCACGCGTACAAGCGGTGTAGAACAATCTACGTACGCTCTCATCATTGTATACATCTTCAGAAGCATCATAAATAATAACAGCGTCAAATTCAATACCCTTCGCTAAATAAGCAGGGATCACGACAATACCTTGCTCATACTCGGCTGAGTTACTCTTCACGAGTTTAATATTCTCGATATGACGGAGTGCTTCGTATGCAGCGGCGCTTTCAGTTGCGGATTTACATATAATTGCGATCGTGTTGTGATTTTGTTTTTGTAGTTCAGCAACTTTAGCAGTAATATGCTCATGAAGTTCGCTGTAATCAGCTACTTTCGTCACTATAGGTTTCTCGCCGTCACGTTCAAAGGCGTGAATGTCTTTTCCTTCTGGTACGAGATTTCGTGTAAATTCAATAATCGGTTTTGTTGAGCGATAGCTACGAGTTAAGTTAATACCGTTCGTTTCATCTGGTCCGTATAAGTTAGTAAGTGTATTGAAATTAACTGTTTCACTTGCATGGGCAAATATCGCTTGGTTAAAGTCTCCGAGTACCGTCATTCTTGCAGCAGGGAAGAGACGTTTTAAGAACTCGAACTGAAACGGAGAATAATCTTGCGCTTCATCTACGAGTACGTGTTTAATCGATCTGTTCGTTTGGAAGCCTTCAATTAATTCTTTTAAAAGTAAAAATGGAGTCGCATCCTCGTAATATAGCTTTCCTTCATCAAGCATGTTCACCGTTAGAGAGCAAATGTCATCCCATTCTTTTGGTTTTTCTCCAGTAACCCATGATGCGTCTGTGAAGAGTTGTTTATAGATTCCTGTGAAATTGATGAAGCGCAGTGTTTGAACGCCTTTACGAAGCGGCTTCAATTTTTTGCGGACAATCATACGTCCCAGGACTTTCGTTTCTTTCTCATAGTCATTAAAAGAGTTGTCGTCAAACTCGCCTTTTTTCTGCAAGTATTTATAAGCCTTTTGATATTCATCTTTACTAAGTAATTCAATTTCTTCTTCTACCCAAGGCTTTTTCAGTTCTGCTTTTTCAAGTGCATCTATTTGTTTATTTAGCCAATCCGTTAACTTCTCAATTCGACTATGGAAGCGGAGGGAGGAGTCAGTATTGTAAAATTGCTCTGTAATTTCTTTAGCTGAGGCGATTAGTTTCCCTCTAAATTTCATTCCTCTAAATAGCATGCCTGAAGTTTCAAGAGATTGTCTGTACGCTCTAATCATTTCGAAAAATTGAGTGGATGCTTTAAATCGGATGCTCGTATTTCTAATTTTGTAATTTGCGCTATTTGTTTCAGTTAGCATATATTCTAATTGTTCGTAAGGATCTTCCACATCAAATGACTTACTTAGTCTATGGTTTAAATATTCTTGGAATGTTACTTGCTGCATATTTTCTTCACCGAGTTCAGGTAGTACGTTAGATACGTAGCTATTGAACATAGAGTTAGGGGAAAAGAGAATAATTTGATCCGCTTTTAGCCATTCGCGATATTTATATAGTAAGTAGGCGATTCGCTGTAGGGCAGCTGATGTTTTACCACTACCAGCAGCTCCTTGAACGATAAGGAGTCGGCCTTCATCGTGACGGATAATTTCATTTTGCTCACGCTGAATCGTAGCGACAATGCTCTGCATATGTTTGTTTGTACCTTTTCCGAGCGCTTGTTGCAGAATTTCATCACCGATTGTGAGGCTCGTATCGAACATGGAATCAATCTCGCCATTTTGAATAATGTATTGTAATTTTTTCTCCACATTACCGCGAATTACGCCGCCTGGTGTGTTGTATTCAGCCGGTCCTGGTGGATAGTCGTAATAAACACTTGAAATTGGGGCGCGCCAGTCATAAATAAGAAAGTTTTCTCCGCTTGCATCAGTAAGGGTAGAAACACCGATATAGATTTGTTCTGCGGCAGGTTCGCCTTCTTCAGTAAAATCGATGCGTCCGAAGTAAGGTGCTTTTTGCATACGTCGCAGCGCGGCAAGTCGATTAAAGGTGTGTTTATGGGTGATTTGTGTAACAGCTAGTGACTGAGCTTGTTGTCTTAAGTTGATAACTGTTTCAAGGTAATCATCAAAAGTATCTGTATTCACTTTAACGTCATCCCAGAAGTGTTTACGGATGTTGATTACTTCTGCCCGGCGTCTGCCAGTTTCGTTTTCCAGCTTATCAATTTGCTGCGTAATCGTTTCGATTACGGTATCCAATCGTTTTTGCTCTAGATCAAGTTTTTTGTTCATACGTAAGCACTCCTTTAAAAGTGAAAAATAGAGGTTGACTGAAGAAAGGTTTTGTTGTACAATTAAGATACGGATAAATACGTTCTGTGTATTTTAGGAAACGTGTTTCTGTACTAATTTAACATAGTTTCTTAATTTAATCAATAATGATGAGATAAACCCTTGGTTCCACGCGTTGTGAATCAAGGGATTTTTTGTTTTTCTGTAAGAAAGAGTTGCGATTTTATCGAGGATGATCTAAGTAAAGTATAGAAACAATCAGGAATAGGGGGATACTGATGGAAAAATATTTTGAGGAAGCACATCGTTTTTGTTCTCGTAATAGAAAGCACTTAGAAAAGGATGTTATATGTGGTTGTTTCTATTGTTTAGAAATTTTCCATCCAGAAAAAATTACAGAGTGGTGGGATGATGATAACACAGCAGTTTGTCCGCATTGTGGGATTGACTCTATTATAGGGGAAAGTTCAGGATTTAGAATCACAGAAATGTTTTTAAGTGAAATGCATAAAAGATGGTTTTAGTTAAACGAATGACAAAATAAACTTTCGGTAACGAAGATAGGGTAAAACTAACTAAGATTTTACACTATCCATAAAATGAAAAAGACATTATCCTTTCTATAGAATCGAAGAGTCAATCATGTAATTTCATTTACCCAATCTGTATACAATTTCCCCCTGGAAGAGGGGATATAAAAAAGCTCGGGCTTAGCCCGAGCTTTTCATTATTTCTTTTCGTCTTTTTTATCGTCAGCTTTTGGCTCTTTGAAAAGATCTTTTAAATCTTTATCGTCAACTTTTACGTCAGCTTTTTTGATTTCTTTCATCATAAGGTCGTTCATGAATTGTCCATCTTGTACTTTTTCTTGAGCTAGTGATTTTTTAATATCAGCTTTTGCTTTATCGAAAGTTGCATCTGCGTGATTATCAGTTACTTTAATAATATGGTAACCAAATTGTGTTTTTACAGGTTCGCTTACTTCACCTTTTTTCAACTTTTGAGCTGCTTCTTCAAATTCTTTTACCATTTTCCCTGGTCCGAAGAATCCTAAGTCGCCACCTTTTTCTTTTGAACCTGTATCTTCAGAGTATTGTTTTGCTAATTCTTCGAAAGATTTACCTTGAGCAAGTTCATCTTTCACTTTTTTAGCAGTTTCTTCATCTTTTACAAGGATATGACTTGCTTTAATTTCTTTTTTATAATCCTCGAATTTTGCTTTTACATCTTTATCGGTAATTGCTTGTTCAATCGCTTTTTCTTGAGCTAATGAGGCACGGATAGTATTTTTAAATGTTTCTTCTTTCATGCCTTGTTGTTTTAATAGTGTATCGAATTGATCACCAACTTGTTTTTTCGTTTCATCAAACTTTTTGTCTACTTCTTTTTCATCTACTTTGTAGTTTTTAATAAGTACTTTTTCCATAACCATGTTATTTAGTGTTTGTTTACCAGTTGGTGAATTTTTCATTTGTTCATAGAACTCTTCTTTTGTAATGTCACCAGCTTTAGATGTAACGATTTTGTCTGATGATGATGTTCCACATGCTGATAATGCGATTACACTTGTTGCGGCTAAGGCAAGCATAGCTTTCTTCATTCGATAAACACTCCTACTATTATGTATTTTTAATTTATCCTACACCGATGAATTTTAAATTCATAAGAGCCCGATTAAGTCTCACTGATACTTTTGCTTTTTATATTGGTAAAGCGCGCTTAACAGGGCTTACCGTGGCTGAGGATAAAGTTTTGATGAATGTTTTGTTTTATAGTATAAGCAATATGTACAAAATTTAATATATCATATTTCGACGCGTTTTCATATTGATAAAGAAAAATTAACCAGTACGTGTCAGATTTTGAAAGTGTGCCATATTGGGCGTATGCCGCATATACAGAATAGAGGAGGGGATGGGGATGAATTCTCAACTTATTTTATTACTTGTACTGTTTATTTTATTGGTTATTGTAGGTATAATTTGCTTATAGAGGAAAAAAGTGAGGAAGGGGCTTTCCTTCCTCACTTTCCATGAAATATAATTTCTATATAACTAGAAATTAATAAAATTGTTATACATACATTAATAACCCGAAAGACACCGGGCTGGCGGCTCGCAGCTATTTGTTTTCGTTCACACAGTGTATGTGTCATGAAATTCGTGTAAAATATAACAAGAAGTGCGAATGCGACAAAAACAACTGTTATAAGTGTCATGAGGCGAGACCTCCTTTTGGCTAAAATACATATACATATATTGTATCACACGATATTTTGTTCGTGTTACAAAATTCAGAAATAGAAGACTTTGTGTTAGAAAGTGAGGGAGAAAATGGACGTTGTTAGAAGATTAGAACAAGCTGAATACTACGTAGACCTACTATTTAAAATGATTGATGAAGAGAAGTGTCCATTTTATTCTTTGATCATAAAGAAAAAAGCTCGTAAAAAAGATATTGAACGTATACTAAATCTTTGTGAAAAACTGAACGAGCGATATGTAGTGGAGAAAGCAGAAGGGCTTCTTTTGTTCGATGCGCTGTTAGATCAATTTGAAAAAGCGCTTCCACATCAGCTCGAAGTACACGAAACTGCGGAAGCGCTAGCAAAACAAGGTTTATTTAAGCCGCTTATGAATGAATTCTTAAGCATGATTGCGAAAAAATAAATAGATTATTTCTTAACTAACTTTTGATCGGATTCTGTAAAGTTCTCTTCAATATCTTCTAATGATTTCTCAAAAATATCGATAAAGTCTTGTCCGTAAATATTACGCAGGATTGCAATCAGTTCGATATTTTCTGGGAACTTCCCATAAAAATTACGAAGTGCAAGAGCCCCATTAAACACTGAATTATTTTCAGGATCATACTCCTCCATTAAGCGAAGTAGTAATTCTTCCCCTTTGTCTGTAATTTCAATGTACGTATTTCGTTTATCATCTTCCTTTTTTGAGAATACAAGATAGCCGCGTTCTTCCAGCTTTTTCGAGAAGTTAAACGCTGTTGATACGTGCATAACTCCAAACTTAGCAATCTCAGAAATAGAAGCCCCTTTTAAATGATAAGCGATTGTTAAAATATGATGTTCATTAATATTTAAATCGTAAGGTTTAATCCACTGCTGCCAATCTTTCTCTACACATTTCCATAACGCTTTCGATAATTGAGCAATGCGTTGGCTGAAAATCATCGCTTCTTTTACCGAGTAATCTTTTTCTCCACTTTTCATTTACTCACCCACTTTAACATTCTTTTTCATTACTATCTATTATGCCAGTAAAATAAAAATTAATAAAGTCTTTTTGTAAGAATTGTGAAAATTTTTTAACAAAATGACATTCTATACAAATCATGCATAACTATGGAAGCGTTTTATGAGTCGTGAATACATGCGTTGTCCTTACATGTTAATTGATAACATATATTGTAAATGCATAAAAACACGGCATATCTATACGATATGCCGTGTCAAGGTCAATTTATATAAAAAATATTTGTTATATGCAAAAAACTAAGCAGGAATTTGTTTACGCTTTTTCTGGAACAGCTTCTTGCAGTTTCTCAATTGACTTTTGGATGTCCAAAATTTCTTTCTCAATATGGCGCTTGTTTTGAGAAATATCTTGTTTCCAGTTAGAAAGCGTGTCTTGCATGTCATCTTTTAGTTCTTGAAACACTTCTTTACCTTCTGAAGCAGTTTCAACAATTTGACGCTTTAATAATTTCGTATCAGCTGTAATATCAGCTAAAGTCTTTTTAATATCATTTCCTTTTTCTTTTAACTTGCCGCGCATGTCTTTACCAGAAGAAGGAGTTGAGAAAAGAACGGCTAGTCCAGCAACTGCTCCCCCGCAAATAACACCTGTAATAAAGGATTTAGCTTTTGACATAAAAGGAGACCTCCTTATTTTTTGTTCGTATTCATGATGTAAAACAATATGCATATCTTTCTTATATGTGCTATGCACAAACAATCATCCCTGAGCATTTTAAGTGAAGAAACAAGCCATGCGGAATTTGATGACTTCAGGGAAGTGGCTTGTTATGTATTACGCCTTCTTATAGTGTCATTATTTCACACTATTTGCAATTGTACTTGCGATGTTTTGTAAATTTTCCATAGTGTATTCATTTTGGTGTGATTTCCAAACAGCACCGAAACCATCTTTTTCACCGTAGCGTGGAATTAAATGAAGGTGGAAGTGGAACACAGTTTGTCCAGCTTTTTCACCGTTATTGTTAAGTAGGTTAAAGCCAACTGGATTAAACTCTGCTTTAATCGCATTTGCGATTTTTGGAACGACAGAAAAAATGTGTGATGCGATTTCTGGCGTTAACGCAAAAATGTCTTGTTTGTGAACTTTCGGAATAACAAGAGTATGTCCTTTTGTTACTTGACTAATATCTAAAAATGCAAGCACATGTTCATCTTCGTATACTTTTGAGCAAGGGATTTGCCCGTCAATGATTTTACAAAAAATACAATTGTCTGCTGTATGATTCATTGATCTCATCCTTTCAAATATCCTTAGCCGTATTTTACCATAATTACATAAGAGAACAAACACGAAAAACAGGAAGCTGACTCAGCTTCCTGTTTTCTGAAGAGGGATTGAAAAAGCATTATCGTAATTTACGTTTCGCAGACACCTCATTTATTTAAGAAATGCACGGTAAATCGGCTAAAGTTTCTGCCGTAGACACCCCATTTTCAAGTGAAATGAATTGCAATCTTTTTTAAAATGAAATTGTTTATTTTTTAAAACAGTATATGCTCTTTCAGAGACACCCCGTTTCGAAAATGAAACAAATAATCTGGTTATGTGTAAATTTCATTGTCCAACATGGACACCCCATTTCATGATGACTTCACTATGTTGTTGTACTCATCAATTGGTGGTCGCTTTTTCAATGTGTTCCTTCTTCACTAATTATGATGTCCGCTTTCGGGAAAATATATGCTAATAAATTTAAAATTTTTTTTTGAGTACATGGATACTATGTAGTACAGCATAATTTTTGGTAAGATGAATATAGAATGAATACTAATGAAGAAAGTGGTGTCGTATGAGCGAGTTATTGCGTGTAGAAAATGTTACAGGAGGATATACGAAACGACCTGTATTAAAAGATGTTTCGTTCTCTGTTAATAAAGGCGAACTTGTCGGCTTAATCGGTTTAAATGGAGCTGGTAAAAGTACGACGATTAAACATATTATCGGTTTAATGGAACCGAACAAAGGAACTGTCACAATTAATGGGAAAACAATTCGTGATGATATGACAGCATACCGTTCTAGTTTTTCGTTCATCCCAGAAACACCTGTATTATATGATGAGCTAACGCTAGAAGAACATTTGAAGCTAACAGCGATGGCGTACGGTGTCGATGAAAAACAATATGAAGAACGTGTAGGACAACTATTACATGAATTTCGCATGAAAAATCGTTTAAAATGGTTTCCATCTCATTTCTCAAAAGGGATGAAACAAAAAGTAATGATTATGAGCGCGTTTTTAGTTGAGCCATCTCTTTACATAGTAGACGAACCTTTCGTTGGATTAGACCCGTTAGCAATTCAATCACTTCTTCAAATGATGGATCAAATGAAAAAGAGTGGCGCCGGCATTTTAATGAGCACACATATTTTAGCGACGGCAGAGCGTTATTGTGATTCGTTCATTATTTTGCATCAAGGTGAAGTAAGAGCGAAGGGAACATTAGCTGAACTACAATCACAGTTTAATATGCCGGGTGCAACGTTAGATGATATTTATATTGCATTAACGAAGGAAGAAGACTATGAATAGCACAGCATTATGGAAAGAACGATTTCGTCACTTCCTAAAAGAAGTTCGTACATATAGTAAATACGTATTTAATGATCATTTGAAATTTATTTTTGTATTTATCATCGGCGCAGGAGCGTATTATTACCAGCAATGGTTACAAACGTTAACACCTTCGTTTCCGACAGCGCTTGTTATGGCAGTGTTGCTTGGACTCGTGTTAACAGCTGGATCCATTCAAACGTTATTAAAAGAAGCGGATCTCGTTTACTTACTGCCAGTTGAAGAAAAGTTAAAACCTTACTTCACCAAGGCATTTCTTTTTACATTTATGATTCAGTTATACATAATCGCAATCGTAGCAGCTGCGCTTGCTCCGTTATACTTCCAACAAATGAAGCAAACAGGTGCTGGATACATTTGGATTGTCCTCGCATTTGTCATTGTAAAAGCGTGGAATTTATTTGTAGCGTGGGAAAAGTCATTTTTAACAGATCAAAATATACAAAGGGCTGATTGGTTTATTCGTTTTATCTTAAACAGTTTATTTGTATATTTCCTTGTAGAACGTACTTCAGTTCTTTTCATTGGCGGAATCGTTCTGCTCATGGTGTTATATCTTGCTATCATGCATCAAATGGTAAAAGGAAAGCCGCTAAACTGGGAGTATTTAATTTCTGAAGAAGGTAAGAAAATGATGCTGCTGTACCGAATTGCGAATATGTTCGTTGATGTACCAGCATTAAAAGAAAGAGTATCTCGCCGAAAATGGCTGGATTTCATTCTGTCGATAATCGGCGAAAAGCGTACATATTTATACTTATATACGAGAACATTTTTAAGATCAGGTAACTATTTTGGATTATATGTGCGTCTGCTCGCTCTTGGCGGAGTTATTCTTTACTTCATTCCATTTTTATATGGACGATTTATCGTAAGTTTTATTTTCCTATACTTAATCGGTTATCAGCTATTAACTTTATGGAAACATCACCGCATGAAAATTTGGCTTGATTTGTATCCAGTAAAGGTAGATGAAAAGAAGAAAGATTTTCTTACTTTATTAAATACGATTCTAATCATCGGGAGCGTAATCTTTACAGTTATATTTGCACTTGCGACGAAAGATTTCATAATGACGGGAATTTTACTAGTCGTAAGCATAGTATTTAGTATCGGTTTCGTTTATCAATACGGGGCAAAACGTATTGAGCGTTTAAATTGAAGGGAATGAACCTATGATTACATATGAAGAAAAGGTTATAAAAGAACTGGAGCAATGGAAAGCTACATTCATGAAAGATTCTTCTATGATGACACGGTTCTCAAAGAAAGTGCAGACGAAAGTACAACAGCTTATTCCGGCGAAAGTGCAAAAAGTATTAACAGAAACGATTCGGATGATGGTACAAACAATTAGCGCCGGATCAAACTTTATAAAGCCGAAATTAAAAGAGACGAACTGGTCATTGCAAAGACGAGACGATGAAGTACGTAAAAAAATGGATGAGTACAAAAAAATAGCAGCGGCAGAAGGAGCAGGGACGGGAGCAGGCGGTATTCTCCTTGGCCTTGCTGACTTTCCGCTTTTACTCGGCATTAAAATTAAATTTTTATTCGATGCAGCAACATTGTACGGATTTGATACGAGCGACAAAGAAGAGCGCCTTTTTATCCTTCACGTTTTCCAGCTTGCCTTTTCAAGTGACGACCACCGAAAAGAAATATGGAAAGCCATCGAAACGTGGGATACAGAAGAAGAAAATCATATGGACTGGGAAAAGTTCCAAACAGAGTACCGAGACTATATCGATTTAGCAAAAATGCTTCAGCTCGTACCAATAATCGGTGCCCCGGTCGGCGCGTATGCGAACTATCAATTACTGCAAAGACTTGGGGAAGTAACGATGAATTGTTATCGTATGCGGTTGCTGAATAGGGATTAAAAAGAAGGCGTCCTACATGTGTAATGTAGGACGCCTTTTCTTAGAAGCTAAGTCCGATATAGCTAACTCCAACTATAATCAATACGATAAAAAGTACAATGATTAATGAAAATCAGCTCTTACCAGCTTTTCCCGCTTCACCGCCGCCATTACCACCAAGTCCCATATGATATCCTCCTTATTGCTATATATTGCTTTTACTTTATAACTTTCTGTATTTTCCAATAAACACCTTCTGTAGTGCTAACTAAATTGAAAATCATTTCGTTTTGTTTTATAATTTACTTACCGACCGGTAAGTAAAAATAAGTGAGGTACAATATGACGAAGAATTTACAAACATCGCAGAACATTGTAGAGGCATCGTTTAAACTTATGGCAGAACACGGCATTGAGAAGATGAGTCTTTCCATGATTGCGAAAGAGGTAGGTATTTCAAAACCGGCTATTTACTATCATTTTTCTTCTAAAGAAGCGTTAGTTGATTTTTTATTTGAAGAGATTTTTTCTGATTATCATTTTGCAAATTACTTCGATAAAGAGCAGTATACGAAAGAAAACTTTGCAGAAAAGCTAATCGCAGATGGTTTACATATGCTCTCTGAGTATGAAGGGCAAGAAGGAATACTACGCGTTATCAATGAATTTATCGTAACTGCATCGCGAAATGAAAAGTACCAGAAACGTTTATTTGAAATACAAGAGGATTTTTTACATGGTTTCCACGATTTATTGAAGAAAGGCGCGAGACTGTGCGTTGTGTCACAACATGAAACGGAAGAAAATGCTCATACGCTAGCGCTTGTGATCGATAATATGAGCAACTATATGCTCATGGGATTCCATTTAAAGTATAAAGAAATTTGGATTCGAAATGTGAAAAACGTCATGAAGGAGGAGTAAAGATGAAAATGCAAAAAAACTGGTGGCTCGGTTTTCTTGGATTTATTGGGATTTATAAAATACCAGGTATGATTGAAGCTTTTCAAGCGGATGGAAGTTGGATGAAGTTAATCGGTTTCATTTGGTTACTTTGGTTCGGATATTTTATTCCTGAGAAGAAAGAAGATTAAATTTCAATTTTCTGTAAAGTTATGTAAAATGTAGATTAAGAGTATTCATATATTAGATTACTAGATTTGGAGTGGTTACATGGATCCATTGAAAAATGAAATTCACCCTGACATGGTCAAGGTGTGGAAAGTTCGTGCTGTGATTGAAGAAGGGATCGGTATACTCGTCATTTTAGCTTACCTTTTCCTCATGATAAAGTTTGATTGGTGGGCGTGGATTTTGTATGTAATGATTGGGCTGACAGTTGTGTTCGCACCATTTTCGTACTTCTTATTCCCGAAACTACGTCAACGTTATTACAGCTACCAACTAAATGAAGAAGAGCTTGAAATTCAGCATGGTCTTTTGGTCGTAAAGCGCGTATTAGTACCGATGATTCGTGTGCAGCACGTAACGATTGAACAAGGACCAATTATGAGAAAATATGGCTTAGCAGAATTACACATTTCAACAGCAGCAACTTCTCATAGCATCCCAGGCTTAACGATGTATGAAGCAGAAATGTTGAAAACGAAAATCGCAGAATTAGCGAAAGTGAGTGATGAGGATGTATAAGAGGCAGCATCCAATCACGATGTTATTAGAATTAAAAATAACAGATTTTATACCACTCATTATTTTCATGTTTAGCTTAAACGGAAAATTCCCGTTTTGGTATTTAATTCCCGCAGCATTTGGTTTACTCACCGTTTTTTCAGCATTTGAAAAATGGTATTACACAACATATTGGGTTGAAAATAACGTATTACATGTGAAAAAAGGTCTCTTCGTGAAAAAGGAGAGCTACTTAAATAAAGAACGTGTTCAAACGATTAATACAAGTTCTAACGTACTATATCAAATGCTCGGTTTGAAAAAAATTCAGATTGAAACAGCTGGTGGGGGCGATGAAGCAGAAGTTAGCTTAGCTGGTATTACGGCAGAAGAAGCGGCGGAGCTTATTACTTTGCTAAATGAGCCAACTCCAGAAGTGAAAGCAGAAGGAACATTAGACGAAGCAGCAGAAAATGTAGTAGAAAAAGAAATTGTTACAGAAGAAAAACAAGCGACAGAATATAAATTAACTTGGAAAGAGATTTTATTAGCATCTGTTACATCTGGTCAATTTGGACTATTATTCTCTTTAATCTTTTTCGTTTATCACCAAGTAGATGAGTACATTCCGAAATGGATAGAGAATGGCGTAAAGTCGTATGTAATGGAACATGATATATATGGCTGGATTTTCATGGTAGCCATGTTACTCGTTCTTTCTTGGATTATATCTACAATCGGTTACGCGTTAAAACATGGCGATTTCACAGTGAATCGAAGAAATGACGAAGTCCGCATTTCGCAAGGATTGCTTGAGAAAAAAGAGCTCGTACTAAAATTGCATCGTATTCAAGGTATTACGATAAAAGAAAGTATTTTACGCCAACCATTCGGTTATTGTGCTGTGCAAGTAGAAGTCATTCAAAGTAAAGGAATGAGTGACGAAAAAGAAAAGGTTACACTGCACCCAATCATTCGAAAAGATCGAGTACAACAGTTACTCGCCCATTTACAATTACCATACGAACTGAATGCAAACATTATTGCATTACCAAAAGCAGCATTGCGCCGTTATCTCATTGATAGTTTTATCTTTTTCGCTATGCTCGCAATCCCGCTTACTGGAATAAGTATATACTCTGAAAAGCACTTCATCATGTGGGCATTAATTCCGCTCGCGATCCTCATCTTTACACTTGGATACGCAACATTTAAAACAAATGGTTACAGTGTTAACGGAGAACAAATTACACTTGTCTATCGTAGCGTCGGAAAATATACAGGACTTATTAGAAGAAGACATGTCCAATCAATGGAGAAGACACAATCATATTTCCAGCGCCGAGCGGATTTATGTACGTATAAGTTTTCTAGTGCATCATCTAGTTACAAATTAGAGCATACGAGAGTAGAAGATGCGGAGAGAATGCAGGATTGGTATAAGAAGAGAATCAGTGAGGAATAATTTGAGAAAGCTTGCCTATTCTGAAGGGCAAGCTTTTTTGTTATAGGGAAAAGAGTCGTTTAATCCATATATTAGTACAACTACAGCACACATGTATTAATACGTATGCAAAAAGGAGTATGCTTCTATTTCAGGGAAATCTGTGGAATTTTTGATATAAATGGTATACTAAAATATAAATAGTATTAGGAGGTTATATATGATAAGTCAGTTGAAAAGAGAAGCACTTGATGCATTAAAAGGAAGATGGGGATTAGCGGTAGGGGCAACTTTATTAATTGGAATCCTTATTGGAGCTGTTGAAATGCTAACAACAGGTATTTTCTCGATATTTTGGGGTTGGGAAGAGGCAAGTGATTCACTTACAGTAAGTATTATAGTAATGCTTGTTATTGGTCCATTAACAATAGGTGCCTATTATCTTGTTTTAAATGCAATTCGTGGGACTGATGCTCGCATTGGTCATATATTTAGATGGTTTAGCGATGGAAGTAAGTTGATGAAGTCGTTTTTAACATATTTACTAATGTATGTATACTTGACTCTATGGACATTACTTCTTATTATTCCAGGTATTATTAAATCATTTTCTTATTCTATGACATATTTTATTTTGAATGATCATCCAGAATATACAGCGAATCAAGCGATTACTGAGAGTCGTCATATGATGAATGGACATAAAATGGATTACTTTTTACTATGCTTAAGTTTCTTAGGCTGGTTCATATTAAGTATTCTTACTATAGGAATCGGTTTCTTATGGTTAGCACCGTATTTCTACGCGACATCAGCCGCATTTTATGAAGAGATTTCAAAAGAATATTATAAAAAAGAAGGCACTACTTTCTAATAACCACCTATCCCCTAAAGAATATAGGGCACAGATAGTTTAGATGTTCTGTTTAGGGGGGATTTCAGGATAAGGTATAGGTTTTTATATAAAAATTATGCCCTCTATGTTTTAGCATAGAGGGCTATTTTTTTTGTGAAAGTAATGAATAATATATGTGAAACAAAAAAAGTGAGGTGAATGAGAGTGAGCAAATTTTTAATACCGTATTCGTTTTCTATATTAAGTTTCTTTATTTCAGTAACGGCACTTGATTTATATGATAGGATGGGAAACAATAGTGAGCTGGTTTCGCCGAACATAATCGGTAAGATAATTCAATCTACTGCGCAAATGGGAGTCCTTACATTATATTTCGGAGTACCTATCATTTTAGGTGGCTGTCTACTTGGTGAGCTATTGTTTAGAGGTATCATTTTACGATTTAAACTAAGCTATATTCTATCTTTATTATTATATTTACTTTTAGCTTTTAGTATTGTTTCTGTAACGATTGGAATTCCAACTACATATGAGGATTCTAATACTACTTTCATGGTAATAACTATGATTTGCGCTGTTACATTCTTTATGGGCCGGAATATATGGGAGAAAAAAGAAATGAATAATGGAGTAACGGAATGAAATATACATGTCCGTGCTGCGGGTATAGAACAATAGAAGAAGAACCACCAGGTACATATGAAATTTGTAATATATGTTACTGGGAAGATGATGAGGTACAGTTTAACGATCCTGACTTTGAAGGCGGGGCAAATGAAGTCTCGTTAAGACAAGCACAGAAAAACTTCATTGCATTTGGTGCTTGCGAGGAATGTTTTGTGAAATCAGTTAGAAAGCCGACTAGCGAAGATGTGAAGGATACTAGTTGGAAGCAAATTAGTTAAATAGATTTAAATAAAAATGTTATTACTCGATGTAACAAGAGTAATAACATTTTTTTATGTAATGATGAAAGAATTAACGGCGTCTTATAAGGTAAAATAATAAAGATGATAACGTAATAGGTAGGCCTGTTTCCAAAAAGGCTTCTAAATTAAAGGATAGAAAATATCGGTCGTTAAACAACATAAAGAAGAAATGATTGTAGGAAATACCTAACACTATAAATAAAGGAATACCGATTTTTAATTCGTGACTTCCTTTTATTTTTCTATAACAAAATTCGCCTATTAAACAAGCGATAAGAACAGGAATACTTCCAAGAATTGAAAGCATAATAATAGATACCCAAATCGGCCCCCATGAATCCGCATAATTTGGAACGCTTGTATACTGTAAAACATTCACAATGATAGAAAAAAACAGTAAGCATATTAAATAACTAATAGAAAATTTTTTCAATGGAATCATCCTTATAAAATTTCACTTTATTTTTATGAAAATATAAACCTCTTTAAATTATAGATTAGATGTATAAGGATAATCAATTTTTATACATTTCGTGTTTATGGATATATTTTCGATGAATATAAAAGTATAGATGTATAGTCAATGTTATGTATTTGATGTTATCATATTGAATGATATGGAAATTTTTAATAGAATAAGTAACTAAAAATTCAAAGGTAATGCAGCTTTTGTTGTATAAAGAAAATACTTAGTAGTAATCAACAATATTAAAAATAAGATTCGTATTTATATAAATTTAGTAGAAATGGGGTTTTAAAAAGGAATGAGTATCAGCATAACGCGGCAAAAGATTTTGGCGGCCGCTTCTCAAATTGTGCAATGTAAAGGGGTTGCTAAATTAACCTTAGAAGCAGTGGCAAAAGAGGCGGGTGTAAGTAAAGGTGGATTATTGTATCACTTTGCAAATAAAGAAGCTTTAATAGAAGGTATGATAGTCAGAGGGATAGAGGATAATGAGGGCGCTATTTACAATAAAGTAGCGGAAGACTCAGAGAGGAAAGGGAGATGGGTTCGCTCTTTTGTAGAGGAAAGATTAAGTAATGAGAGAAGAACAGAAGAGTTGTCTAGTAGTATGATGGCAGCATTCATGTTAAAACCTGAATTACTTGAGCCATTACAACAATCATTTCAGCAACTGCAAAAGAATATAGAAAACGATGAGATAGATTCAGTTTGTGCAACAATTATTAGATTAGCAGCAGATGGATTATGGTATTCGGAATATTTAGGGGTTGGCAGACTAAGCCCCGAGTTAAGAGAAAAAGTGATTCAAGCTCTTATTAGTAATTCATATAAATAGAATATACGAACTATATAATGCGAAAACAATTCACCATTACTTATTTAATGTAGTGGTGAATTGTTTTTTTTATTAGAAAAATAGAACAATTTTATAGAGTATTGAATTATAACCGTCCAGACGGTATAGTAATATTTGGTTTAAGAGGAAAATGAAACAAAAAAAGAATAAAAGATATTTTTAGCACACTATTCGAAAGGATAGGCCGCAAAGCTTAGAGTCTACGGTAATACATATTGGTTACTAAGATCGTCTGGTTGCACATTTTTGATGCAACCGGACGGTCTTTTTTTGTTATATAAATATAAAAAAATAGGAGGGAACTATGCAAATGAAAAGTACTAAAAGGCATATTTCAATGGTTTCATTAGTTTTTCTAGTATTATTTTCAGTGCTGAATGTGTGGGCTCCAGTTATTCAAGCTGCTGTGATGAAAAGTCCAGTGGACGAAATTAATATTTCCCGTACTGATGGCACGACATCTGAACCGTATCAAGCCTCAGATGGTATGAAAGTAGAAGTGAAGTGGTCAGCTAAAGAAAAAATAAAAAGTGGAGATCAATTCACAATTGATATGCCAAAAGAGTTTCGAAAAGACCTTATGAATATGAGTTTTCCTTTAAAAGATGCTGAAGGAAAAACAGTTGGTACATGTGAGATGAAAAAGGGTCTATTAACGTGTACTATGGGTGATTACGTAGAAGGAAAGAATAACATTAAAGGTTCTTTATTCGTAGAATTCTACTTTGGTTTAGAAGCATATGATGGTGTTAAAGAAATTCCATTAGAATTTAACGTTGATGGTCAAATCGTTAATAAAGAAGTAAATGTAAGTAATACGACA
The DNA here is from genome assembly GCF_054509685.1 of Bacillus sp. C-3-6. NCBI lineage: Bacteria > Bacillati > Bacillota > Bacilli > Caryophanales > Bacillaceae > Bacillus > Bacillus sp. C-3-6. Next base: position 1,063,442 of record NZ_CM137247.1, read on the forward strand.
GAGAGACCGAAGCCACAGCCCAATACAGATAATCTATTGAAATGGGGTTCTTATAATCAAGAAGATCCTTCGATTGCTGATTGGCTTGTATATGTAAATGCAACTGGAACAGAAATGCAAGATCTTAAATTAACAGATACATTAGGACCTGGACATGAGTTAATTACAGACAGCGTAGTATTAGAAGAGGCTGTATTTGAAGATGGTTATGCACCAACAAATATTAAGCCAGCAGATTTATCTAACATTAAAATTAATGCAACAAAGGCTGGATTTACAATTGAGTTTCCAGACAGTTCAAAAGGCTATATTTTAAGATATAAAACAAAGGTTACAAATCCTGCTGCGAAGCCTCATAAAAATACTGTGAAATTAGAAGGTAAAAATATTAAAACTGAAGAAAAAGTAGGACAAGTATTTGTAAGTGGTGGGGGAGGATCCGGTTCAGGTGACAATAATCCACCTAGCATTGAAAAAAATATAGTTGATGAGAATGGCAAGCTTGTAGAGAATGAGCAGTTAACAAAAATGGATCAAGTTATTCAATACCAAGTTGGTACACACATACCGAACGATCCTCCTAAATACACATCTATGGTAATTAGTGATGATTTAGAAGATGTTTTAGAAGTATTAGAGGCAAAAGTGTATGATCAAAATGGCCAAGATATTACTTCTAAAGGAACGTTAAATATAGATAAACAAAGAAGTGAAGTAACATTTACGTTTGGTGAGAGTTTTGACTATAAGTCGTATGAAGACCAGATAATTAATCTCAGTATCAAGGCGAAAATCAAAAATAATGCAGACTTATCTTCTTACGTAGATAAGAAGATTCCTAATAAAGCGGAATTACATTTTGATGATAAAACTTTAACATCAAAAGAAGTAACTATTACGCCGCCTGAAGCTCCAAAAGATGGTACAGTATCGCTTCATAAAATAGATTCTGAGAATCCGAACAAAGGGTTAAAAGCTGCCGAATTTGAAGTCCGAAATAGTGCAAATGAAGTTGTTGCAAAACTGAAAACGGACGAAAAAGGTTTTTCAGTACCTCAAACTTTAGCTCCTGGGACGTATAAAGTATATGAAACAGTAGCACCAGAAGGATATCAAAAATTAACAAGTCCAGTAGAGGTTACACTTCAAGCTGGAGAAACAAAAACAATTGAAATTAAAAATACTATGCAAAAGGGTCAAATTGAAGTAAAGAAAATTGATTCGGAAAATGGTGAGAAACCATTAGCAAATGCAGAGTTTGATATAGTAAAAGACGGTGTAGTAGTCGAACATATTGTTACAGATAAAGATGGTAAGGCAATCTCTAAACCGTTAGCACCAGGAAAATATATTTTAAAAGAAACAAAAGCACCTGAAGGCTACCAATTAAAAGAAACAGAGTTCGAAGTAAATGTAACAGGGGACGGCATATTCCCAATACAAGTGGAAAATGCAATGGTAGACAAAGGTAATATAGAAATTACAAAAGTGGACAAAGAAAACGGGGCAGTATTAGCCGGTGTCGAATTTGAAGTCCAAGATGAGAAAGATGGCGTAGTAAGAAAAGTAGTAACAGATAAAGAAGGAAAAGCAAACGTTTCAGATCTATCAGTAGGAAAGTACAAATTAGTAGAGACGAAAAGCTTACCAGGTTACAAAAATCTAGCAGAACCAGTACCATTTGAAATTACAAAAGGTATGACAAAAGCTTTAGTAATAAAAGTAGAAAATGAGCAGTTAGACAAAGGCTCAGTAGAAATTACAAAAATAGATAAAGATAGTCAAAAAGTATTAGAAGGCGTAGTCTTCGAAGTGCAAGATGAGCAAGGAAAAGTAGTAACAGAAGTAAAAACAGATAAAGATGGTAAAGCAAAAATCTCAGATTTATCAGTAGGAAAGTACAAATTAGTAGAGACGAAAAGTTTACCAGGCTACAAAAAGCTAACAGAGCCAGTATCATTCGAAATTAAAAAGGGTATGACAGAAGTCTTATCATTGAAAGTAGAAAATGAACAGTTAGATAAAGGTTCAGTAGAAATTACAAAAGTAGATAAAGACAACAAAAAAGCATTAAAAGGCGTAGTCTTTGAAGTGCAAGATGAAGCTGGAACAGTAGTAAAGGAAGTAAAAACAGATAAAGATGGTAAAGCAAAAATCTCAGATCTATCAGTAGGAAAGTACAAATTAGTAGAGAAAGAAAGTTTACCAGGCTATAAGAAACTAACAGATCCAGTATTATTTGAAATCAAAAAAGGCATGACTGAAGTTCTATCATTAAAAATAGAAAATGAAATGGTAGATACGGGAAATGTAGAGATAACAAAGATAGATAAAGATAATAAAGCACCGTTAGCGGGAGTAACATTCATCGTCCAAGATGAAAAGGGGAATGAAGTTACAAAAGTAACGACAGATAAAGAAGGAAAAGCAAATGTTTCAGATTTACCTGTAGGAAAGTATGAATTAGTAGAGGTAGAAAGTTTGCCTGGTTATAAAAAACTAGAAAAACCAGTATCATTTGAAATCAAAAAAGGCATGACCGAGGTTCTATCATTAAAAGTAGAAAATGAAATGGTGAATACAGGGAATGTAGAGATAACAAAAATAGATAAAGATAGTAAAGCTCCATTAGAAAATGTTGTATTTGAAGTACGTGATTCAAAAGGAAAAGTAGTTGCGAAAGTAACGACGGATAAAGAAGGAAAAGCAAACGTTTCAGATTTACCTATTGGGAAGTATGAGTTGGTGGAAGTAGAAACACCGGCAGGATACAAACCACTAGAAAAGCCAGTTTCATTCGAAATTGAAAAGGGTAGAGTAACAGCGCTAAAGCTAACAGTAGAAAATGAATTAGTGGATACAGGAAATGTAGATATTACAAAAGTAGATAAAGAAAATAAAGATGCTTTAGCTGATGCAGTATTTGAGATTCAAGATGCAGCAGGACAAGTAGTCGCTAAAATAACGACAGATAAAAAAGGACAAGCACAAGTTACTAATTTATCAGTCGGCACATACAAGTTAGTAGAAGTAAAGGCACCAAAAGGGTATAAACAATTAGTAGATCCGATTACTTTCCAAATTGAAAAAGGCATGACAAAATCTCTTGCTTTAACAGTAGAAAACGAAATGTTAGACAAGGGAAATGTGGAAGTAACAAAAGTAGATAAAGATAGTCAAAAAGTATTAGAAGGCGTAGTCTTCGAAGTTCAAGACGACAAAGGCAAAGTAGTAACAGAAGTAACGACAGATAAAGATGGAAAAGCAAACGTTTCAGATCTATCAGTAGGAAAATACAAATTAGTAGAGACGAAGAGCTTACCAGGTTACAAAAAATTAATAGAACCAGTATCATTCGAAATCAAAAAAGGTATGACGAAAGTTTTATCATTGAAAGTAGAGAACGAACAGTTAGATAAAGGTTCAGTAGAGATTACAAAAGTGGACAAAGAAAGTGGCGCAGTATTAGCGGGCGTAACATTCGAAGTGCAAGATGAAAAAGATAAAGTAGTAACAAAAGTAACGACAGATAAAGAAGGAAAAGCAACAATTTCAGATTTATCAGTAGGAAAATATAAGCTAGTAGAGGTAGAGAGCTTACCAGGATATAAAAAACTAGCGAAACCAGTATCGTTTGAAATTAAAAAAGGCATGACAGAAGTCTTATCACTAAAAGTAGAGAATGAACAGTTAGATAAAGGTTCAGTAGAAATTACAAAAGTGGACAAAGACAGCCAGAAGGCATTAGAAGGCGTAACATTCGAAGTGCAAGATGAAAAAGGCAAAGTAGTAACGAAAGTAAAAACAGATAAAGAAGGAAAAGCGAAAATTTCAGATCTATCTGTAGGGAATTACAAACTAGTAGAAGTAGAAAGCTTACCAGGCTACAAAAAGCTAACAGAGCCAGTATCATTCGAAATTAAAAAGGGTATGACAGAAGTCTTATCATTAAAAGTAGAGAATGAACAGTTAGACAAAGGTTCAGTAGAAATTACAAAAGTAGATAAAGATAGCCAAAAAGTATTAGAAGGCGTAGTCTTCGAAGTTCAAGACGACAAAGGCAAAGTAGTAACAGAAGTAACGACAGATAAAGATGGAAAAGCAAACGTTTCAGATCTATCAGTAGGAAAATACAAATTAGTAGAGACGAAGAGCTTACCAGGTTATAAAAAATTAACGGAACCAGTATCATTCGAAATCAAAAAAGGTATGACGAAAGTTTTATCATTGAAAGTAGAGAACGAACAGTTAGATAAAGGTTCAGTAGAGATTACAAAAGTGGACAAAGAAAGTGGCGCAGTATTAGCGGGCGTAACATTCGAAGTGCAAGATGAAAAAGATAAAGTAGTAACAAAAGTAACGACAGATAAAGAAGGACAAGCAACAATTTCAGATTTACCAGTAGGAAAATATAAGCTAGTAGAGGTAGAAAGCTTACCAGGATATAAAAAATTAGCAAAACCAGTATCGTTTGAAATTAAAAAAGGCATGACAGAAGTCTTATCACTAAAAGTAGAGAATGAACAGTTAGATAAAGGTTCAGTAGAAATTACAAAAGTGGACAAAGACAGCCAGAAGGTATTAGAAGGCGTAACATTCGAAGTGCAAGATGAAAAAGGCAAAGTAGTAACGAAAGTAACAACAGATAAAGAAGGAAAAGCAAAAATTTCAGATCTATCTGTAGGAAGTTACAAACTAGTAGAAGTAGAGAATTTACCAGGCTACAAAAAATTAACAGAGCCAGTATCATTCGAAATTAAAAAGGGTATGACAGAAGTCTTATCATTAAAAGTAGAGAATGAACAGTTAGACAAAGGTTCAGTAGAAATTACAAAAGTAGATAAAGATAGTCAAAAAGTATTAGAAGGCGTAGTTTTCGAAGTACAAGACGAACAAGGCAAAGTAGTAACGGAAGTAAAAACAGATAAAAATGGTAAAGCAAAAATCTCAGACTTATCTGTAGGAAAGTACAAATTAGTAGAGAAAGAAAGCTTACCAGGTTACAAACAATTAACAGAACCAGTATCGTTTGAAATCAAAAAAGGAATGACAGAAGTTCTATCATTAAAAATAGAAAATGAAATGGTAGATACGGGAAATGTAGAAATTACAAAAATAGATAAAGATAATAAGGCACCGTTAGCAGGTGTAGTCTTTGAAGTTCAAGACGACAAAGGCAAGGTGGTAACGAAAGTAACGACAGATAAAGCTGGAAAAGCAACAGTTTCAGATTTATCAGTAGGAAAGTACAAGTTAGTAGAAGTAGAGAGTTTACCAGGCTACAAAAAATTAGAAAAGCCTGTACCATTTGAAATTAAAAAAGGTATGACAAAATCTTTAACGTTCACTGTAGAAAATGAAATGGTAGATACGGGGAATGTAGAAATCACAAAAATAGATAAAGACAGTAAAGCACCATTAGAAAATGTTGTATTTGAAGTACGTGATTCAAAAGGAAAAGTAGTTGCAAAAGTAACAACGGATAAAGAAGGAAAAGCAAACGTTTCAGATTTATCTATTGGAAAGTATGAGTTAGTAGAAGTAGAAACACCGGCAGGATACAAACCACTAGAAAAGCCAGTTTCATTCGAAATTGAAAAAGGTAGAGTTACAGCATTACAATTGACTGTAGAAAATGAATTAGTGGATGTAGGAAATGTAGAAATTACAAAAGTAGACAAAGAAACGAAAGATGCTTTAGCTGATGCTGTATTTGAGATTCAAGATGAAGCAGGACAAGTAGTTGCTAAAATAACGACAGATAAAAAAGGACAAGTACAAGTTACTAATTTATCAGTTGGAACATACAAGTTAGTAGAAGTAAAAGCACCAAAAGGATATAAGCAATTGGTAGATCCGATTACTTTCCAAATTGAAAAAGGCATGACAAAATCTCTTGCTTTAACAGTAGAAAATGAAATGTTAGACAAGGGAAATGTAGAAGTAACAAAAGTAGATAAAGATAGCCAAAAAGTATTAGAAGGCGTAGTCTTCGAAGTACAAGATGAGCAAGGTAAAGTAGTAACAGAAGTAACGACAGATAAAGAAGGAAAAGCAACAGTTTCAGATCTATCAGTAGGAAAATACAAATTAGTAGAGACGAAGAGCTTACCAGGTTACAAGAAGTTAACGGAACCAGTATCATTCGAAATTAAAAAAGGTATGACAAAATTCTTATCATTGAAAGTAGAGAATGAAAAGTTAGACAAAGGTTCAGTGGAGATTACAAAAATGGCCGCTGAAAGCAAGGAAGTCTTATCAGGAGCTGTGTTTGAAGTTCATGATGACAAGGGAAAAGTAGTAGTGAAAGTAACAACAGATAAAGATGGAAAGGCAAAAATCGCAGATCTATCTGTAGGTAACTACACACTAGTAGAAGTAGAAGCACCAAAAGGATATGAAAAATTAACTAATCCAATTCCATTTGAAATTACAAATGGAATGATAAATGCAGTTCAATTAGAAGTATTAAACAAATTGAATCATTTAGCACCACCAGGTCCAGAAACACCAGATCCAGAAAAACCTGGAACACCGAATCCAGAGAAACCTGGAACACCAAATCCAGAAAAACCTGGAACACCAGATCCAGAAAAACCTGGAACACCAGATCCAGAAAAACCTGGAACACCAGATCCAGAAAAGCCTGGAACACCGAATCCAGAAAAACCTGGAACACCAGATCCAGAAAAGCCTGGAACACCGAATTCAGAAAAACCGGAAAAAGAATTACCGAAGACAGGGCAGAAAATGCCTGTGGAACCATATATGGGAGCACTTCTTGTAATGATGAGTTTTGGATTATTCGTATTAGGTAGAAAACAGCAGAGATAATAAAAGTGAAAAGGTATCCTCAAAGTATTTGAGGATACCTTTTTTAGCATAAAAAAAGCATCTAGCAAAAGAACTAGATGCAAATAAAAACACATGGGAAGACAAAATTCTTCCCGTTTCCCGTATGTAATTATATCAAAAAATTTATAAAAAACTAGCTATATTTAAAATATAATTTTAAAAAAAGTTATATACATAAATAATTGCAATACTCGCAGTTTTATCTTCCTGAAAAAGTTATTTCTTTAGTTCCGAATATTAAGACTAATGTTGATAAATCTTCAGATAATTAGAAATAATGTCCAAAAGGATATATAATATTGCTTAAGAAATAGTTTTAATGGATTACATATATTTCATTTGGTGTATTAATTGAATATCATAATTTTTAATTTTATTAAGCAAGAATCTCGGTTACTTATTGCATTTCTAACATAGGGTGAGATAGAAAAATACAATAGTGTGGAGGTTTTTATAATGACGTTTGTTCTTAGTAAAATGAGTGGCTTTAGCATAGAAGAAAAGGTACATGAATTTGAATCTAAAGGGTTTCTTGAAATCTCAAATGAAATCTTTTTACAAGAGGAAGAGAATCATCGCTTATTAACACAAGCACAGTTAGATTATTATAATTTGGAAGATGATGCGTACGGTGAATGCCGTGCTAGATCTTATTCAAGGTATATAAAGTATGTTGATTCACCAGATTATATTTTAGATAATAGTAATGATTACTTCCAATCTAAAGAATATAACTATGATGATGGCGGGAAAGTTAGACAGTTTAATAGCATAAATGATAGCTTTTTATATAATCCTTTAATTCAAAATATGGTGCGTTTCGATACTGAATTTGCATTTAAAACAAATATAATAGATACAAGTAAAGACTTAATTATAGGTTTACATCAAGTAAGATATAAAGCTACTAAAGAAAGACCATCTTTTAGTTCACCTATTTGGTTACATAAAGATGATGAACCAGTAGTGTTTTTACACCTTATGAATTTAAGTAATACAGCTATTGGTGGAGATAATTTAATAGCTAATTCTCCTCGGGAAATTAATCAGTTTATAAGTTTGAAGGAGCCGTTAGAAACTTTAGTATTTGGACAAAAGGTCTTCCATGCCGTAACGCCACTTGGAACAGAATGTAGTACGGAGGCTTTTCGTGATATTTTATTAGTAACATTTTCTTATAAGGAGACAAAATGAGAGAGAATAAAATAATTATGATTTCTGGAGCCAATAGCGGTATAGGTCATGCTTGTATAAAATACTTTTTAGAAAAATCATTTCATGTAATAGCTCTTGATATTAATAATAATAACTTAATAGATTATATGAAAACAGATATGCCTTTGAAAGTAGTGCAAATTGATTTAAGTAATAGCGAAGCGATTCATAATCTTTTTACTCAATTAGATTTAGAAAAGCTTTCTCCTGATATATTAATAAATGCAGCTGGTATTCGAGAGATAACACCTGTTTTACATTTATCCGATGATATGTTTAAAAAAGTAATTGATGTAAATTTAGTAGCCCCATTTATCCTTTCTAGGGAAGTAGCTAAGCGATGGTGTGAATCGAAAATAAAAGGTTGTATTGTGAATATAGCATCGGTTTCTGGATTAATGGCTGAACCAGAGCGAGCTGCTTATGTGGCATCAAAGCATGCCTTAATCGGATTGACTAAACAGATGGCTATGGAATTTGGGAAGCAAAATATAAGAGTAAATAGTATTTCTCCCGGTGTTATTAGAACTGAACTTACAGAAGAATACTTTAGTAATAAATCCTTGATGTCTATGATAAAAAGTAATCAATCTTTAGATACTTGGGGGTTGCCGCAGGATATTGTTTCATGTATTGATTACTTGATTTCTGATCAGGCCCGCTTTATTACTGGTTCTAATTTTGTAATTGATGGTGGTTGGACTGCAGGGAAAAATTTGTAATTGAGTGTTTTTGAGGAAAAGCACCTGTCCTTTTTTAGGCTGGTGTTTTTCTCACTATAAACCGAGTTTTTATTGGAGGGGAATTAATTTGCTTCAAAAAAGTTTTAAGCAAGAGAAAACGGTACCGGCCTTAAAGATGATAGCATCAATGGTTATCTTTGGATCAGTTGGATTTTTTTCTGTTCAAACAAACTTACCTTCGTTTGAATTAGTGTTTGTAAGGTGTATTTTTGCGACAATATTTTTAAGTGTATGTTGGTTGCTTACAGGGCAATATAAACAAGATAAATGGGAACGAAAAGAAGTTATTCAAGTTTTAATATGTGGTTTTTTCTTAGTATTTAATTGGGTTTTCTTATTTAAAGCCTTTGAAAATATGTCAGTTACAATTGCTATCTCAGTTTATCATCTTGCACCAGTAATTGTACTGTTAATTGGAAGTATCGTCTTTAAAGAAAAATTAACATTAATATCTATCATTTCAATAGTTGTGTGTTTTGTGGGAGCTTTATTAATTGCTGGTATCGATGGAAGCTTCTCTTTCGGTTCATTAATGTCTTCGGGTATGATATGGGGATTTCTTGCAGCTCTCTTTTATGCATTTACAACTTTATTTGGTAAAGGGATTAACAAAATGAGTGCGTATGCAATGACATTTTTACAAACATTCTTGGGGATATTTCTTTTAATACCATTTATAGATTTAGATGCTTTTAGTGGCCTCACTCAAAGTAATTGGACATATATTATAGCTACTGGTTTTATTCACACAGGGATAGTGTATTATCTGTTTTTTGATAGTTTACGCCATTTATCTACAAAAACAATCTCAATATTAGTTTTTTTAGATCCGGCAGTGGCAATATTATTAGATACTGTACTTACTGGATTCCGTCCAACTTTAATGCAAATAACAGGAATTCTTTTTATTTTTATTGGCATGACTTTAACATTAAAAAAATCTAAAGATAAAAAACTGAGCCAAAAAGAAAAGCGAATTGAAAGCGATGCTAGTATATCTCAACAATAATGAAATATATTGTGTATAAAACGATAAACCTTGCATGAATCATGCAGGGTTTATTTGGTTCAATATAATTCATATTTATAATATGTAATTTTAAAAACTGAGGTATGTTTTTTAACATGCTTTTGATTCAACTATTTTTATTTGACTATAAATTTACAAAATTGTATATAAAACCTTATTTTTTGATAATATATAAGTAATAAATTCATAGAATTGGAGTGATGAGATGCAGCCGTTAGAAAGGGAGATTCATTCTAATATGCTGAAAGTGTGGAGGATTCACGCTTTAATTGGGGCGGCAGTTATACTAACAGTCGTAATTGCGTATTTCTTTTTTATGATTAACTTTAACTGGTGGGGCTGGTTGTTTGGACTATTAGTAACAGGAGCCATTATATTTATTCCACTTGATTATTTTGTGTTTCCAAATTTACGTCAGCGCTATTATAGTTACAGATTAAATGAAGAAGAGATTGAGATTCAAAAGGGAATGTTCGTTGTAAAACGCGTACTTATTCCGATGATCCGTGTGCAGCACGTAACGATTGAGCAAGGGCCGATTATGAGAAAGTATAATTTAGCAGAATTACACATTTCAACAGCCGCAACTTCTCATAGTATCCCAGGTTTAACGAAAGAAGAAGCAGAACAGCTGAAAAGACAAATTGGAGAACTTGCGAAAGTGAGTGATGAGGATGTATAAGAGGCAACATCCGATCACGATATTGTTAGGTATTAGGGTTGCGAGTTTGTTGCCACTTATTATTCTTGTTTTATTTAAACCTGATGAACAAGTGGAACCTTGGTATTTATTTTATCTTTTCCTTCTGGTTGTTTTATTCATCATGGCTATTTTTTCAGCAATTAAATGGTATTTTAAAGTGTACTGGATTGAGAATAATATTTTACATATAAAGCACGGTGTTTTTGTAAAGAAGGAAAGCTATTTAAATAAAGAGCGTGTACAAAATATTAGTACATCTTCTAACGCCATTTATCAAATGCTCGGACTTATGAAGCTAAATATAGAAGTAGCAGGCGGCGGTAGTGAGCCAGAAGTGATGTTGGCTGGTATTAAAGAAGACGAGGCAAAACATTTAATCTCTTTATTACATAAGAAAGAAACTACTGTAAAAGAAGAAATAGAAGAGGAAGAAAGCAAGACGGTTTATCAGTTAACAACGAAAGAGGTTTTAGCCGCAGCGATTACATCTGGTCGGTTCGGACTAGTGTTCTCTGGACTAGTACTTCTTTACACAAAGTTTGATTTTGTTCTTCCTGAAGGATTCACAAGTAAAGTAGAAGCGTATGTGATGGGAAACGGTGTTTATAAACTAATTGTAATTGCATTAATTTTAATGGTAATTTCATGGATTATTTCCACGGCTGGATATGTGTTGAAATATGCAAACTTTAAAATTGAGCGAAAAGGGGAAGAGATTCGTATCGTTCAAGGATTATTTGAAAAGAAAGAGTTTGTCTTAAAATTGCACCGCATTCAAGCGATTACTGTAAAAGAAGGTATGCTTCGCCAGCCGTTTGGTTATTGTGCTGTTGAAGTGGAAGCAATTCAAAGTATTGGAGCAGCAAGTAACGAAGTAATGTTGCATCCATTTATGAAGAAAAAAGATGTACAGCACCTGCTCACATATTTAGAGTTACCTTATGAAATCGAAGCGGAGATCGTTCACTTACCAAAAACAGCGTTGCATCGTTATTTCATTATGGGCTGGTCAATAAGTATCATACTCACAGTTCTAATTGCCAGCGTGAGTATATATTTTAAACAATATATTGCGTTGTTTGTTATTTTACCGTTATTTATCGTGTTTTCGTTACTTGCGTATGCTAGATATAAAAGTGGCGGTTATGAATTAAGAGAAAATCAACTAACGGTTGTATATCGTAATTTTTCGAAATATACAGGAATAATGCGAAGAAGACATGTTCAAGTAGTAGGTTATGATCAATCGTATTTTCAAAGAAAAGATGAATTATGTACAACTCTTGTAGCGGTAGCCGGGCGCGGTTATGAAGTAAAGCATATGAGAAAAAAAGATTCACTTCGTATATATAATTGGTACAAAGAAAAAGGAAACACCGGTGTGTAATGGTGTTTCCTTTTTGTGTCATGATTTGTCGATAAGTCGATATATTCGAAGAATCGCCGATATAAGTTCGCATACCGTGGTTTCCGAACTCTAAACTCCAAAAAATTAAACTAACACATCAAAAGTAGTCACAAAAGAAGGACGAGAGAAAATACTCTTTTGCTGTTCCGCATGTGGATGCGCTGGAGCTTGTCCTTCTGCTTGTGCAGGACGTTTTTTATGAGCATTTTCGAATGAACGTGATTCTGTCCAGTCTTTAAAGTTTTGCTCTGTTTCCCACATCGTTAAGATGACATATGTATCGTTACTTAATGGGCGTAAAACACGGATCGCTTGGAATCCTGGTTCGTTTTCAATAAGGCCTGCGCGGTTTTTAAAGCGGTTTTCAAATACTAGGCGACCTTCGTCTGTGACAGAAATGTTGTTACAAACGATATAGCCAGATTGTCCTTTAAATTCACCGACAGCATCTAGTACGTCATACTGAAGTGAACCTTCTACAGATTCTTCTGTATTTTCTTTATAAAATATATTTTTCTCATCATTTTTTGCAGTGAAATGTGATTGTTCTAGAGGTGTTTCGTATGAAATAATAGCCTTCATTTTAATGCCCCCTTAATAGTTTGTTTCTATTATATCAACTCTCTTAAAAAACTTCGAAGATTATATACATAAAGATACTTCTTTTTCAAATAATAAATGTACCATCATTTGGAAAGAAGGACGATGTATGAAGAAAGTAAAGTGGACTTTATTAGGCGGCGTCGCAACGTTTGTAGTAGCAATTGTACTCTATAAACTTATCGTGTTAGCTGGTGGCTATATGATGGATGAAAAGCAGCTCGTTTTCCACTCTTCATCACGTATTGTTGACCAGAAAGGAAAAGAAATTACGAAATTATACGTAGAAAATAGGGAACTCGTACCAGTCGAGCAAATTCCGAAGTATGTGCAGCAAGCGTTTGTTGCGGTGGAAGATTCCCGTTTTTATGAGCATCAAGGAATTGATTATCCGTCTATATTCCGGGCTCTTTATAAAGATACGTTAGCCGGAGAAAAGGTAGAGGGCGGTAGTACCATTACGCAGCAACTCGCTAAAAATGTCTTTTTAACTCGTGAAAAAACATTTACGCGCAAATTGAAGGAAGTCGCAATTTCTCTTCAATTAGAGCAAAAATATACGAAGCAACAAATTCTTGAAATGTATATGAATCATATTTATTTTGGTCATGGGGCTTACGGTATTCAAGCGGCAGCAAAGTTGTATTTTAATAAAAATGTTGAGGATTTAACAGTAGAGGAAGGGGCAATGCTTGCAGGCCTTCCGAAGTCACCAAACGGATATTCACCGTACTACTCTGCAGAGAAGAGTAAGGAACGCCGCGATCTCGTGTTGTCACTTATGCATAAACAAGGCTATTTGACTGCCGAAGAAAGCGTTCGCTATCAAGGAAAGACAATTGCTCTTTATAAAAACTTAGATGAGAATGAACTCGCATATATGCCGTATATTGATATGGTCATAGATGAAGCCGCTCGTTTATACGGGTTGTCTCATCAAGAGGTACTCCGAGGGGGATATACGTTTGTCGTACCAATGGATGAAAAAATTCAAAAGGTAGCGTATAACCAGTTTCAAGATGCAAGGAATTTTCCTGGGAAAGAAGAGGGGGCTCAAGGTGCATTTTTATTAATGGATAATCGTACGGGAGGGATTAAAGCGGCGATTGGGGGAAGAAAGTACGTCCCGAGAGGATTTAATCGTGTTTTTGCCAAAAGGCAGCCCGGATCTGTTTTAAAACCACTTATCGTTTATGCACCAGCACTAGAAACGAAAAAGTATAATCCGTATTCTTTATTAACAAATGAAAGAAATTCTTTTGAAGGGTATGAACCTCGAAATTATAATCATGAGTATTCAAAAGAAATGACGATGTATGATGCGATTTTAGAGTCGGCAAACGTACCAGCAGTTTCTTTATTAAATGAGTTAGGGGTAGAAGAAGGAAAGCAGTATTTAGAAAAAGGAAATGTCCATATTGCAGATGCTGGTTTAAGTACAGCGCTTGGCGGATTGAAAAATGGCGTTTCAACATTTGATCTTGTAAAAATGTATCGTTCATTTTTAGCAAATGGAAATATTATCGAGCCACACGTTATTGATAAAGTATTAAATAGACACGGTGCAGTCATTGGGGAATCTCCAAAAGTAGAGACGAAAATCTTCTCGAAGCAGACAGCATGGTATATGACGAAAATGTTAGAAGGGGTTGTGAAGGAAGGAACAGCGAGAGTTGGTGTATATAACGGTGCGTTAGCTGGGAAAACAGGTACAACTTCATTGCCAAATGACGATAAGGGAGCAAGAGATATGTGGTTCGTCGGCTATACACCGAACTTAGTAGGCGCTGTTTGGATTGGTTATGACCGTACGGATAAGGAGCATCAGTTGCAAGGAGAAAGTGCATCTGCGACAAAATTATTTAAGAAAATTTTAACGAAGGCTAATGTAGAACATAAAGAGAAGTTTATGAAGCCTGAAGGTGTGGAAACAATCGGTGCTCCGATTCGGCTGCGAAGAATTGAAGATGTAAAAATGAAACTATCATTTAGTCCTTTCGGTTTATTTAAAGCAAAATTAAGCTGGACGCCACTTCCAGATAACAGAATTATGTACCGAATCTATAGAGTGGAGAATGGAATTCATATGCATGTTAGCACTGTAAACGGTGCTGGAGAATATGAGGAAAAGTTCGTTAACATATTTTCAAAACCGAGCTTTTACGTTGTACCATATAATACACAAACGAATCGCGAAGGAGAAAAGTCAAAAGTAGCTAAACCATAGTTTTTCTCTGTGTTATAATAAGAATGTTGTGAAAAAAGTAAGCGTTTTTAAGAATGTTTGTGTCAATTTAATGAACAACGTACATAATATTATGCATTTTGTTTTTACAAGCTGTATAGTAAAAAAAGATAAATATCGAGCGTATTCGAAGCATTGGTAAGGAAGGGAGCAACGGTCTTGGTAAGAACTATAAATGAGACATTTTTAAAAGCATGTAGGGGGGAACGTACCGATTATGTACCAGCATGGTATATGCGTCAAGCAGGTCGTTCACAGCCGGAATATAGAAAGATTAAAGAAAAGTATTCTTTATTTGAAATTACACACAATCCAGAGTTATGTGCTTACGTTACAAAATTGCCGGTTGATCAATATAACGTAGACGCAGCAATTCTTTATAAAGATATTATGTCACCACTACCTGCAATTGGTGTGGACGTAGAAATTAAATCAGGTATTGGCCCAGTTATCGATAATCCAATCCGTTCTTTACAAGACGTAGAAAAACTAGGGGAAATCAATCCAGAAGATGACGTACCGTACATACTAGATACAATTCGTTTATTAACGACAGAAATGTTAGACGTACCGTTAATCGGTTTTTCAGGAGCTCCATTTACATTAGCGAGCTATATGATTGAAGGCGGTCCATCTCGTAACTACCATAATACGAAAGCGTTCATGTATGCAGAGCCAAAAGCTTGGTTCGCTTTAATGGATAAACTAGCAGATATGGTTATTACATATTTAAAAGCGCAAATTAACGCAGGAGCAAAAGCAGTTCAAATTTTCGATTCTTGGGTTGGAACAGTAAATGTAGCAGATTATCGCGTATTTATTAAACCAGCAATGGAGCGTATTTTTGCAGAAGTTCGTAAGATGGGTGTACCGATGATTATGCACGGCGTAGGAGCTGCACACTTAGTGAATGAGTGGCACGACTTACCGCTTGATGTAGTCGGCTTAGACTGGCGCTTACCGATTGAAGAAGCACGTGCACGTGGCGTTCATAAGGCGGTACAAGGTAATATGGACCCTTCATTCTTACTTGCACCATGGTCTGTTATTGAAGAACATGTAAAAGGTATTTTAGATCAAGGGATGAAACAGCCGGGTTATATCTTTAACTTAGGTCACGGTGTATTCCCAGAAGTAAATCCAGATACATTAAAACGTTTAACTACATTTATTCATGAATACTCTAAAGGGCAGTTAGCGAAGTAAAGGAGAATTGCTGTATGAAAAAGAAAATTGGTTTGCTTGTAATGGCATACGGAACGCCATATAAAGAAGAAGATATTGAACGTTACTATACACATATTCGCAGAGGAAGAAAGCCAAGTCCTGAAATGCTGGAAGATTTAACAGAGCGTTACCGTGCAATTGGTGGTATTTCTCCTTTAGCTACTATTACATTAGAGCAAGCTAAGAAGTTAGAGAAGCGTTTAAATGAAGTACAAGATGAAGTAGAGTACCATATGTACCTTGGCTTAAAACATATTGAACCGTTTATTGAAGATGCGGTGAAAGATATGCATAACGACGGAATACAAGATGCAATCGCACTTGTTCTTGCACCTCACTATTCTACGTTTAGCGTGAAATCATACGTTGGACGAGCACAAGAAGAAGCTGAGAAACTTGGAAACTTAACAATTCACGGCATTGATAGCTGGTATAAAGAGCCGAAATTCATCCAGTACTGGGTTGATGCAGTGAAGGGTATATATAACGGTATGTCAGATGCAGAGCGTGAAAAAGCAGTATTAATCGTATCTGCACATAGTTTACCAGAGAAAATTATTGCAATGGGCGATCCATATCCAGATCAATTAAATGAAACAGCGGACTATATCGCGCGCGGAGCTGAAGTAGCAAACTATGCAGTAGGCTGGCAAAGTGCAGGAAACACACCAGATCCTTGGATTGGTCCAGATGTACAAGATTTAACGAGAGAACTAAATGAAAAGCACGGTTATACTTCATTCGTATATGCACCAGTTGGATTTGTTGCGGAACATTTAGAAGTTTTATATGACAACGACTTTGAGTGTAAAGTTGTAACGGATGAAATTGGTGCGAAATATTATCGTCCAGAAATGCCAAATGCATCGGACGCATTTATTGATTGTTTAACAGATGTTGTATTAAAGAAAAAAGAATCTGTACTGTAAGAAGAAAGGGGGAGCCTGCTTGAGGAAAAAAGTTGTGATCGTCGGCGGAGGCATCACTGGATTAACAGCAATGTATAACTTACAAAAAAATATTCATGAAAAAAACTTGCCGATTGATACATTACTTATAGAAGCATCGGGTAAACTTGGCGGAAAAATTCAAACCGTTCGAAAAGATGGATTTACAATTGAGCGCGGACCGGATTCTTTCTTAGCACGAAAAGAAAGTGCAGCTAGATTAGTGAAAGAATTAGGTCTCGGCGATGAAGTTGTAAATAATCAAGCCGGTCAATCATTTATCCTCGTAAACAATCGGTTACATAAAATGCCGAATGGATCAATGATGGGAATTCCAACGCAAATTACGCCGTTTCTATTTTCCGGGCTGTTCTCCCCAATTGGTAAACTAAGAGCTGGCTTTGATTTATTAATGCCGAGGTCAAAGCCAGTATCTGACCAATCACTCGGACAATTTTTCAGACATCGTCTTGGAAATGAAGTGGTTGAAAACTTAATAGAACCGTTACTATCGGGTATTTATGCAGGGGATATTGATGAAATGAGCTTAATGTCAACATTCCCGCAAATGTATCAAATTGAGCAGAAACATCGCAGTATTTCACTCGGTATGCGTACGCTCGCTCCGAAAGAAGAGAAAGCTGAACCGAAAAAGGGAATGTTCCAAACAGTGAAAACAGGTTTAGAATCTATCGTAAAATCTCTCGAAGCAAAGATGCATGAAGGTACGATAATAAAGGGAACTCGCATTGAAAAAATTGCAAAACAGGGTGATGGTTATACGATTACTCTTAGTAACGGAAAAGAAATAGAAGCGGACGCCATCGTAGTGGCAACTTCGCATAAAGTATTGCCGTCCATGTTTGCTCAGTACAAGCAGTTTCGTTTCTTCCGTAATATTCCATCCACATCCGTTGCGAATGTCGCACTTGCTTTCCAAAAGTCCGCAATCCAGCGCGATATTAATGGTACAGGATTTGTCGTATCACGAAATAGCGATTACACTATTACAGCATGTACGTGGACGCATAAAAAATGGCCACATACAACGCCAGAAGGAAAAACACTCCTTCGCTGTTACGTTGGACGTGCTGGTGATGAAGCGGTTGTAGAACAAACTGAAGAAGAACTCGTTCAGCTTGTACTAGAAGATTTAAGAAAGACGATGGATATTACAGAGGATCCAGAGTTTACAATCGTAAGTCGCTGGAAAGAAGCGATGCCCCAATATACAGTAGGTCATAACGAGCGAATGAAAAAGCTCACGACATTTATGGAGAAAGAGTTACCTGGTATATATTTGGCAGGTAGCTCCTATGCTGGTGCTGGACTTTCAGATTGTATTAATCAAGGTGAGGAAGCTGCAAAGCGTGTATTATCTCATTTGGAGAAAGTAATAGATGCTGAATTAATCGCACAATAAACTATAAGAAACGCCTTCAATCATATTGAAGGCGTTTCGTTTATTATATAAAATATTTATTCGCCAATAAACATATATAAGTTATTTGGCTTTATAACGGCATCTCCTGCATAAATAACCCACTCTGTTAAGTTATCAAAATCTAAATGATAACTATTTCCTTCACTCATATCTTTTATAAAATATGGTTCATTAATGAGTATTCCTTGAATGAAATCTTCCGTAATGTTTTGCATTTCAAACCACATATGTTCACTTTTTCCTTCTTCGTAGGAGACATCAAACTTAGCAAGGAAACGAAAATCTTCATTTGATTGTTCAATATGAAAAATGTTGCTGAAATACCCGAAAGTATTTTTCGCATTGTAAGCCATACGAGCCGTTTCACTATTTGTTTTATAGAACATGAGCCCTGTAGCTTCCTCGTGTTCTTTGAAAAAACTTTCAATATATTCTTCTGAAGTATTAAATTTGAATAAGAGAACGGATGGAGATTGATGGTATTCATCTCGGGCATCCATTCCGCCTAAGAATGTATTTTGTGCATCTATTGGTTGTAGTTTCACTTCCTCATCCTCGATTGAAGATAATTGGTCCATACTCGTTTTATGCCCTATATAAGATAATCCTTTTTCCCACGGAACAGCGACTGTATGTATAGAACCTTGCTGACTATGCGCGATAACGATAGGTTCATTCATAGGGACTTGTCCATTCTCAACGGCATTATTAGCAAATGTTTGAAAGAGATCGCCAATGCCGTAGTAGGAAGAAATGCGATTTGGAATAATTAACTCTATTTCAGTTACGCCTGCTCTTAAAAGACCATGTGTATGAAACCAATATTGCGTAGGCTCATCATCTTTATCGTCTTCATAAACAGAATGAATAACGTACAAGTCAGGAATGTCAGGTAATAATTCATTTTCAACGTGATATTCAATATAGCTTGTAGATATCACTTTCATTGCTGCACTTGAATCGATTACAAATAACAAATCTGGGGCGAGATTCCATAAAAACTGTAACTGCTGGAAAAAGCAGTCCAGTACATCGCCTACAAATAGCGTACGAGTGAAAATTTCAGTGCCGAAAGCCACATCTTCAAAATTACGATCTACAATTGTAGAATCTTGTCTATTGTACATTTTATATTCTTCTGGGTCGTTCGCCTCATCAATATGCAGTTCATACGGTATGACTGTTTCACCCATATGTAATTCAACAATAAGGCTTGTCTCATCACTATAAACAATTTTTAACTCATCAACTTTAGTAGCGATAATTTCTAGTCGGTGTTTTAACTGCTCAATTGTAATTCTAGTTGGTATAACAGCAATCATATCTGAAAAATGACGTTCTAATGTTCCATTCATAGCTGCGCGGTATGTTTCTGTTTGCACTTCCATCCAATCACTCCTATTCAAATGAATCCATTTTACATGCCAATCAAATGTCGATATTTTCTGTTTTCTCTCCCTAACATTATAGAGTGCATTTGTAGAAGGTGTAAAATTATTATTTTGTATTATAGTTTGAAAGCTTGTAAATTAAATAAATCTTTTGTAAAATTTGTCGAAATATAGTTCTATATAACGAATCATTTGTTATGATAGAAATGCTGAGAAAATATGAAATAGGGAGAGGAAAATGGCTGTGAAGAAATTGTTAAGCGTCTTTTTATCATTCTTGCTATTGCTTTCATTTACTGGAACTTTAGCGCAAGCAGAAGAAACTGCTTCTATGTCAGTAGAAAAAGCAATTCAAGTATTTAAGCAGCAAGGGAAAACGAAGGGGATTGTGGAAGGATATATTGTTGGATATACGCAAAGTTCTTCTAAATATACGAAGGATCCAGCTAAGTTTGATGATACAAACGTAGCAATTGCAGATTCGCCAAACGAAACGAATCCAGACAAAATCATGCCCGTTCAGTTGCCAAAAGGTGATGTGAGAACGGCAGTGAATGTAAAAGATCACCCTGAAAATATCGGGAAGAAAGTTAGTTTGACTGGGACTCTTGAATTATATTTTAGTAACCCAGGTCTAAAATCAGTAACAGCTTATAAGTTTCAAGGTGAAGGACAAAACTGTGTTAGCGATGTAGTAGCTTCACCGAACGGCGGAGAAGTTGCTAAAGGAACAGCGATAACATTAACGACGAATACAGAAGGGGCAACAATCTACTATACGTTAGATGGCTCTAATCCTACTAATAAAAGTGTTCGTTATAATGGACAAATTGTAATGACTGAAAATAGTGTAGTGAAAGCAATCGCGGAAAAAGAAGGGCTTACTTCTTCAGCAATTTCGACATTTTCATTTATTATCGTAAATAATGAACCAGTTCGTATTCATGACATTCAAGGAAAATCACATATTTCTCCTTACAACGGGAAGAAAGTAAACAATGTGGAAGGCGTTGTCACAGCGCTTGATAAAAACGGCTTTTATATAGAAGATAATCAGCCGGATAATGATCCAGCTACTTCAGAAGGTATTTACGTATATAAAAAAGATGCGAATGTAGCAGTAGGGGATCTTATTCAAGTTGATGGAGTAGTAGAAGAATATGTTGGACCAGGATATGCAGAGCGATTTGAAACAGACTTAACGACGACAGAAATTAAGGCGAGTCGCGTTGCTGTAATCGCAAAAAATCAAACTTTACCAGCACCGATTGTACTTGGAGAAAACGGTGTGAAAATCCCGGACCAGATTATTGATAATGATGCATTTGGTTTATTTGATCCAAATGAAGATGCAATCGACTTCTATGAAAGTATAGAAGGTATGCGTGTTACGATGCCAACACCAAAAATTATTACACCTCAGAAAAACGGGAATTTATATGTAACAGTAAAAAATGGTGGAGATAAAATAGTAACACAATATGGGACACCTCTATTAGATGAAAATCAATTAAACCCAGAGCGTCTTTCTGTAAAAGTACCTCGCGATTATGTAGCAAAAGTAGGAGATACTTTCACTGGAGATATAACAGGGGTAGTAGGATATGATTACGGTTCTTTCCGTATTTCGCCAATAACAGAACTGCCAGCTGTAGTGGATGGTGGATTTAAGCAAGTAGGCGCAAATATTCAGCCACGTCTTGATAAGTTAACGGTTGCTACATATAACATTGAAAACTTCTCAGCGAATAAAAAAGAAACAACAGATGAAAAGGTAAAAGCGTTAGCGTATTCTATTAAATACAACTTAAAAATGCCAGATATTATCGGTGTAGAGGAAATGCAAGATAATAACGGATCAATTAATGACGGTACAACAGATGCGTCATTAAGCGCAAAACGTATCATTGATGCAGTCCTAGAAATTCGTGGACCGAAGTACGAGTATGTAGAAATCGCTCCAAACAATAATCAAGACGGAGGAGCACCAGGAGCGAATATTCGCGTCGGCTTCTTCTATAATCCATCACGCGTGAAATTAGCGACGGTACCAAAGTTACTTGATAAAAATGTTGTTCGTATTGGAGACGAAAATCCATTATTTGAAAGTACCCGTAAACCGTTAGCGGCAGAATTTACGTTCCAAGGACAAAACATTGTTGTCGTTGCAAATCACTTAAACTCAAAACTAGGAGATGCAACGCCATTTGGAAAAGTGCAGCCGCTCGTATTAAAAAGTGAAGACAAACGAATTCAGTTAGCACAAGAAGTAAATCATTTCGTGCAAGGAATTCAGAAAAAGAATACGAATGGACCAGTTGTCGTGTTAGGTGATATGAACGATTTCGAGTTCTCTAAACCACTAAAAGCACTAGAGGGAACAATCTTAAAAGATATGTTAAACACAGTGCCGAAAGAGAATCGTTACACTTACATTCATGAAGGAAATGCACAAGTGTTAGATCATATTTTAGTAACAAACAACATCGCACCGCACACAATTGTAGATCCAGTGCACTTAAACTCAAACATAATGAAAGAGCACGGACGTGTAAGCGACCATGACCCAGTACTTGCTCAAATTGATTTGAAGAAAGCTTCTTAAAGAAAGGAACGCTTAGGTGACTAAGCGTTCTTTTTTTTCATTGTTATAGAATAGTATAAAGAGATGATTCCTTTTTTTGTAATCTAATGATAAAATTAATTGAATATTTAGTTTTTTAAAGGAGGACAACAATGCAGTTACAAATAAATGGAAAGTTAATGAATCAGCTTGCAATTTTTTTTAGTACGATCGTCATGCTTCAGTTTGTAGCTGATATAACAGGACTTACAAGCAATTTAGATATTACGTATAACTTAATTAATATAACAGCTTCTTATATAACATTTAGTTTGGCGGTTATTTTTACTTTAATAGGTGCAAGAAGAGAATTAAGTAAATATGCAATTGTTTCATTATGTTTAGTAGTAGCGATTAAAGCGATTTATTTTGTAGCGGTTGTTATTTTATGGGGATTGGCTGGTACACCGTAAGTGAATAGTAAATAAAACCCTAATTTCCAATATAGTAAGGAAATTAGGGTTTTATTATACTTGAAACGCCTTTCTACACCGCTCTCTTCTTTGCAACCTTCTTCTATATTTTTTTCTATCACGTTTTACTCCTTGTATATACATGATTAAGCTAACGAGGAGGAAGAAGGTACATTGTATTGTCAAAATATATGGCGACATGCCATGCAGCGGCTGCCTTGGATCATATAAATGAATAGGTGCTCCGCCTATTGTAGGGAGTACCGTATTTAGCAGGACGTAAGGAATAGAGGTAGTTGCAAATGGAAATAGAAGCGCCATATAGTCCTTTTGGGACCATGCAGATGCAGCAAGTCCTAAAAGAGCCATCAAACCTGCAAATAAAAAATTAATTCCGATATATACAGCAATGTAAGTGATGGGAGAAGTTTCATATAAGTTTGCGAACATCCCGTTATCATTTATAATGCCTGAACCAGCCGTTGGTACTCCGTCTGGAATGGTTAATTTGCAAAATAATAATGATAAGATGAATGGAAATGTATAAAGAAGTCCGCCGCAAAAAAATGTAACGATATATTTCGTTACTGAATAAGAAAATAAAGAAATTTCTTTACTGACAAACGGTTTAAAACCATCGGACTTATCCGAGTTATAACTTGTACTAAAGGGAAGACTCGCAATAACTGGCATTAATAATAAATAAACATCCATCTCATTACCACGAAATCCAATCCATTTAATATCCGTCGATATAGGTCCATTCGCAGCGTCTCCTAAATAACGAATTACATAATAATAATGATAAATACAAATAAGAACAAATCCACTGAACATAATAATTAAAGAAACACGATTACAAAAAGCTTGCTTTATATTTAAACGAAGCGCACGCATCATGACTGAAAAAGCCTCCACTATTTTGATAAACTTGTCTATTTTCTATATTACTATTAATTGTAAAGATTTTCTTGTTTTTTTATTTGATTATTTGAAAAAGAGGAATTTTGTTGTTGTGAAGTAAGGTTTAGCTGAAATTAATTTTTCTAAAATATGGTTGACAATTAAGTATTACATTTGTAATCTTAATTGTAGATTACAAATGTAATACTTAGGAGTGAAACATACGATGACAAATCAATTACCTAAAATATCTGAAGCGGAATTAGAAATTATGAAAGTACTTTGGTCGAATTCTCCACAAACAGCGAATGAAATTATAGAAGAACTGGAAGATGCAATGGACTGGAAACCGAAAACAATCCGCACATTAATTAATCGATTAGTACAAAAGGAAGCCGTTTCTTACCATCAAGATAAAGGGCGAATGTATGCTTATTATCCGTTAGTATCACAAGATAATTATTTGCAAGTGGAAACGAAATCTTTACTAAAGCGTTTTTGCGGTGCAGCGTTTAAACCGTTACTTGTTAATTTTTTAAAAGAGGAAAAATTGTCTTCAGAAGATATTAATGAACTGAAACGCATTTTAGATGAGAAGACAGAGGAGAATAAGAGGAAGGATCGATAAAAATGATAAACACGCTTATAAATGTATACCTTCCTCATTTTTTTGATTGGCTTATAGAAACGTCACTTATGGCCAGCATATTAGTTGGATTTATTTTATGTATAAAAGTTCTATTTAGAAATAAATTAACCCCCCGATGGCAATATATGCTGTGGATCGTATTAATGATAAGACTCCTTTTACCGTGGTCGCCAGATAGCTCTTATAGCATTTACTCATTACTTTCTTATAGTTCTAGCGTATCGGAAGTTATTCCAAAAAATATGCCGGCTACTGAGAATATAGTGAACATAGAAAGCGATCGAAAAGTGGAATTGGAATCAAATTCTGAAACTGTGACAAAAAATAGTGAACCTGAAGTAAACGCGAGTTCGGAACAACAGACTACATTGTCTTTATACAAAATTGCTTTGTATGTTTGGCTAGCTGGGGTAAACGTATTAGCAGCCATCACGTTTCTTACAAATAGACGTTTATATTCTTACATAAAGAAACAACCGGATATTACGGATGAACAGGCCATTACAGTGTTTAATCGCTGTAAGCAATCTATGAAAACGAAGAAGGCAGTTTCGTTACGTCTAGCGGGAAAGATTGCAAGTCCAACTGTGTTTAGTTTCTTCCGCCCAAAAGTATTACTATCAAAAAAACATATGAAAGTATTAAATGAGCAACAATTACAATATGTCTTTTACCATGAGTTAGCTCATATTAAAAGAAACGACGTAGCTGTAAATTGGATTATGTACAGTTTAATCCTATTAAATTGGTTCAATCCGATTCTTTGGTATGCCTATTTTTGTATGCGAGAAGATCAAGAATTAGCCTGTGATGCATATGCACTTACTTTTATTGATAAAGAGGAGCAAATTGCATACGGTCATACAATTATTACCCTCTTAGAACACTATTCCTATCAAGTACCAAGCCTAGCAAATTTAAGTAGAAATAAACGAACACTAAAAAGGAGAATCATTATGATTAAAAAATTCCAAAAGAAATCGTATTGTCTTTCTTTACTTGGGATTATTGCTATAGTTGCTATAGCATCCCTTTCTTTATTCAACGCACGTACAACGGAAGGAAAAGAAAAGCAAGAGGATAAAGTAGAGCAGTCAAAGGATGCTTTCCAAAATGCTGTAGATATGCTGTATGGTACAGAAGAACATGCGAAAAAAGAATATCATTATTCAGCAAGAGTGTATGAACAAAAGACAGATTATATATATTTAGCTGAAAAGGCTTTAACAAAAGATGAATTCCAGCAGTACATAAAATTATCTAAAGAAATTATTAATATACAGAAAAAAGGGGCTCCGAGAGATTCTGACTACGAGTCAACATTTTTTAGAGAAGAGCGTTTATCAAAAGCCGATCGTGACAAATTATATGCACTTTATGATCAAGCAAAACCATTTGATGACAAAGTGCATGAATCTTTAAATTATACGGTTAAGGAAGCGCAGGAACATGTTGATTTTCAAATTAAGAAGCCGACGTACACAATTGAAGGATACAATCTGAAGAATGAAAATGTAAGTTATTTTATTAAGAGAAGACCTGAATTAATTATTAATTTAGAATATACAAACAGGAAAGGAAATTATACAATTTCTCAATCGCAAGTTTTTGGGAAAAGCAAAGACCCATTTAGCCACCAGTTTATAGTGCCTGAAAATATAGAAAAGTACGAACTAGAAGGGAATCAAATATTCTATGCTACTCATCACTCGGATAGTAATTTACAAGGTATGAAGATGATTGTTCCAGCAAAAGGGAAAGATAGTGCATATCAAATTGTCATTATTAATCATAGTTTAGAGAAGCAAGGAGAAGCAGTATTTGATAAGAATGTAAATAAAGAAGAGCTAGAGAAGGTTATGCTTTCTATGTTGAAATAATAAAAAGGTGTTCTTAAGATGTATATCTCAAGAACACCTTTTCCTTTTCTCTTTTCTTCTGATAAACTATGGACAGTATGATATACACTGACTGGAATTTTTTTATACTGGAAATAATAAAAAGAGAACTTGTATAGAATGTAAGCGTGTGGTAATATCAAAGATGTACTGATTGACTATATTATCCAATTGGTCATTTTTGGAGGTGACAATGTGGCGATAGATCGAAAACGTTCTATTATTGAAGCTGCAACAAAGTCTTTTTCAGCGTTCGGTTATAAAGCAACAACGATGGATCAAGTAGCGAAGTTAGCGAATGTAGGAAAAGGAACGATTTATACTTTTTTCAAAAATAAAGAAGAGCTATTTGGTGAAATTATTTCTAATTTAATTACAGAAATGAAGCAAGTTGCAGAAAATGCAATTCGTTCAGATGTTTCATTTTTTGAAAATGTACATAGAGCATTATATAGCATCTTGGAATTTAGAAAAGAACATCAGCTCATGATTAAATTAATTCAAGAAGAGCGCGATATGGGAACGAAAGAAGTACAAGAAGTTATGCAACAAGTTGATGTGGAAATCGTTTCTGTTATTCAATCGTATTTAAAGATTGCGATTGAAAAAGGTGAAATTAGCAAATGTGATCCAGAAATTACAGCATTTATTATGCTTCGTCTATATGTATCGCTTATTTTTGATTGGGAAAAAAATCATGAACCGCTAGAAAAAGAAAAAATTGCAGAGTTATTTGAACTTTATTTACTAAAAGGATTGTCAAACTAAGATAATCCTTTTAATTTTATAAAAAATGACCAAATGAACAATGTGGTCATATATTTAAGTTAAGGGGGGATATAGAAAAATTATAATCATAATGAGAAAAAGTTGCATAGTAATAAATTCGGGGATAAGGCATATGTATGAACAAGTATAGCCTTTTTGTTTGGGTAAAAATGACCATATGAACATTTTGGTCATTTTATAAAAGGGGGAGAAATTATGAAAGGGAATCAGTTACTTCGGAAAGAGTTCACGGAAATTATAAAAAGTAAAAAAATATTAATTCCAATTATTGCGGTCTTATTCGTACCGATTTTATATGCAGGGATGTTTTTGTGGGCCTTTTGGGATCCGTATAAACAGTTAGATGACTTACCAGTTGCAGTAGTCAATTTAGATAAAGGCGCAGTATTTGATGGGAAACCAATTGAGGTCGGAAAAGGGCTCGTTGATAATTTAAAAGATAATAAAAGTTTTAAATGGGAGTTCGTAAGTGAAAAAGAAGCAAAGAAAGGAATGGAAGGTAGAAAGTATTACATGTTAGTGCGCATTCCAGATGACTTCTCAAGTAACGCAACAACGTTACTAAAAGACAATCCAAAGCCATTAAACTTAGAGTACATTCCAAACGAAAGTTTAAACTTCTTATCTTCACAAATTGGAGGAACAGCCATTGAAAAGATTAAAACTGAAGTATCAAGCACGTTAACGAAAACATATGCAGAGAAAATGTTCGATTCTATTAAAGACGTCTCAAAAGGATTAGCAGATGGAGCGGAAGGGGCAAGTAAACTACACGACGGATCAAGTGAATTACATGATGGTTCAAGTAAAGTGACGGATGGCCTTCATACACTTCAAGGGAAATCTGGGGAGATACAGACAGGTGTAGGGAAACTATTTGA
Organism: Bacillus sp. C-3-6; assembly: GCF_054509685.1. NCBI lineage: Bacteria > Bacillati > Bacillota > Bacilli > Caryophanales > Bacillaceae > Bacillus > Bacillus sp. C-3-6. The sequence goes on from NZ_CM137247.1 coordinate 1,091,406, forward strand.
TGGATCTGGGAAAGTAACAGCAGGTTTAAATACGTTAAATAGCAAAACAGGTGAAATGCAAATAGGTATTGGGAAATTAGTAGATGGGTCAGGAAAAGTAACGAACGGTTTAAATACGTTAAATAGTAAAACAAGTGAGATGCAAGCAGGTATCGGAAAATTAGTAGATGGATCAGGAAAAGTAACAGACGGTTTAAATACGTTAAATAGCAAAACGGGTGAAATGCAAAAAGGAATTGGTGAATTGCATGATGGATCTGAGAAAGTGACCGGTGGTTTGAACAAATTAGTAAGTAAATCCGGTGAATTAAAAACAGGAACAACTGATCTATCAAATGGTATGGGGAAACTTGTTGAAGGGCAAAGTCAATTAGAAAAAGGGTCTCGAGAAATTCAAAAGGGATTGCAAGATTTAAATAGTAACGTACAAAAGTCTGCTGCAGGCTTAGAGGAAATGCAGTCGAAAGTTCCTTCTATATTGAGTACAGTAAATGAGAAAATAGATGCGGCTGGGGCGAATGTAAATCAGTTAAATGAACTTACGCAATCAACAGCAGGAGATGCAAAAAATGCAGCGCAAGAGGTAGTAATTTTACAAAAGCAAATTGAAAGTTTACCAAAAGAATATCAAGAGCAATTACAACCATTCATAGCAAGTGCTGTAAAAAGTACAGCGACAGTTCAGCAAAAAGCTGCCGGAGTAGCAGGTGGAACAAATAAATTAAATGAAGAAGTAAAACAATTAAAAAGCGAAATAAATCAAAAAACAGGTGATGGACAAAGCAAACTGCCGAATGCAGCGGAATTACAATCCTTAACTGCTGGTATTGAGCAATTATCCAGTGCACAAAAAGGATTTGTTGAAAAATTCCAAGGGTTTGGTGCGAAGTTAAATACTGCTAAAGAAGGCGCAAATAAATTTAAAAACGAGTCTGGTCAATTAATAGATGCGATAAATCAATTAGCAGATGGCTCTGGTCAAGTAACAACAGGCTTAGACACATTATCTGCAGGAGCAAATCAAATGGCAGGTGGTGTAAATCAATTAGCAGATGGATCAAGCCAAGTAACAGGCGGCCTAGGTCAATTATCTGCAGGAGCAAACCAAATGGCAGGTGGAGTAAATCAATTAGCAGATGGATCAAACCAAGTAACAGGCGGTTTAGGTACATTATCTGTAGGCGCAAATCAAATGGCAGGTGGAGTAAATCAATTAGCAGATGGCTCCGGTCAAGTAACAACAGGCTTAGGTACATTATCAAATGGCTCAACCCAGCTAATCGACGGCGTAAATAAACTAGCAGACGGATCAGGAAAAGTAACTGATGGACTAGTGAAAGTAAACGATGGTTCAGGTGAACTTGCTGAGAAACTTGGTGAAGGGGCAGAAAAAACTGGTGAAGTAAAAGGAACAGATAAAACGTATGATATGTTTGCAAGCCCTGTAAAGGTGAAGACGGAGAAAATGGCGGAAGTTCCAAACTACGGAACTGGATTTACACCGTACTTCTTATCACTTGGTTTATTCGTTGGGGCTCTACTATTATCAATCGTATACCCATTACGTGATACAGTAGGCGTTCCAAAATCAGAATTTAGCTGGTTTATTAGTAAGTTCGGTGTTTTATTATCAGTCGGTATTATTCAAGCAATAGTAGCAGATGTCATATTACTGTTCGGATTGGGTGTAGAAGTACAAAGCATTCCATACTTCATACTCTTTAGCATCATTACAAGTTTAGCGTTTATCGCATTAATTCAATGTTTAGTAACAGCATTCGGTGATGCAGGGCGTTTTATCGCCATCATAACATTAATTATGCAGCTTACAACAAGTGCTGGAACATTCCCACTAGAGTTGATTCCGAAGTTTTTACAACCATTTCATGCTTGGTTACCGATGACATACTCTGTATCAGGATTTAAAGCAGTCGTATCAAGTGGAGACTTTAACTTTATGTGGCAAAACATAGGAGTACTCATGATTTTTATCTTTGTATTATCACTTGGAACGATCGTTTCCTTAACTTTGATGCACAAACGAAAATTTAAAAATGTGGTTGAAAATCAATCGGTTGAAGCGTAGAAAAAAGCACCTTTTTGGTGCTTTTTTCTTTTAATAGAGGGCATCTTTTCCTTAGTTCATCTATAAATCTTTCTAAAAGCTATAGAAACGAAAGAAAAGGAATTACAACAATTTACAGAGAAACATAGGGTAGAGGAGCTGATATGATAAGAGGAAATCTTACTTATTATTTTATCGTAAATCCGCTAATAATCTTTCTTGTTTACGCCCTTTCACCTATCTTGTTTCATAAAGAAAAATATACAAGTATGAAAGATGCAATAGGGATACTTGTATCTTACTATGTGTTAATTAGTGGATATTACTTTATTGATATTTTAAGTGAAAAAATAAAGAAAAACGGTAAAGAAAAACAATAAAGTTGTATTACATAAAAGCTGATGGAGGACAACAAAATGACTGAAAGTGAAATGAAATTTAGGGATACGACCATTCGTAACTTTTTCGATAAAGAGGATCGTTTAAAATCGATTCCAGGTCAAAAAAAGAAAAAACTAGTATTGTTAGAGCATTTAGTTAGCAAGTTAAATGCTGAAAATCAATATACAGAAAAAGAAATTAATACATTTATAAAACAATATCATGATGATTTTTGTACAATTAGACGTGAATTTATTGTACATAGGTTTATGGATAGAGAGGATAATATGTACCGTATAAACGGGAGAGAAGTTTGGACGAAGTGGGAGGAGTTAAAATAATGAATCAGCGAGGGGATCCCCGCTGATTATAAGCCTGTGCTAGTCTTGCTGTTTCTTTGTAGTAAGTCTATGAACGCTTCAACATTCGAACTTGTAATGTATCCAAGCGTTATATATTCATCTTCATAGTAAAATATTATTTTTTTGTCAAAGATTCTTCTCTTCGTTTCTATGGATAGAATTTTTTCATAATCAAATTCGGCAATGAATGTGTTTTTATATTGGCTAAAAAAGAGAAGTCTTTGATTAGTAGCAAGTAACATGCCAGGATACGGGACTTTATGCGTAATCATATAGCCAGTAAGTGAACATTTTAAAGTAGATAAAACCTTTTCTTCTTTATGTAATAGTTGTTTTGCAGCTGTTAAGATTGGATTCATTGCATACATTCCTTTTATTTTGATGTATGAATATTGTATCAAGAGTAAAAAGATTCTCAATATGTAATATTGCATATTGGGCGTTTTATAGTTGTAATATTATTTTTCAAAAGAAAAAGTACGAGGTGATTCAATGATACGGTTAGTAAAAGAGAGTGATGCAGAAGCAATTATGAATATTAGAAAAGAAATTATATTATCGGAAACTACTACAAAATTTTTCATAGTATCCCCAAAGAAGTTACCGAATGATATGAATGCAGAAAGAGAAAAGATACGGAAAAGTAATGAGAAAGGTAATCTTTATATCGTGTATGAAGTAGATGGGAAGGTAGTTGGATTTTTAATTTTCAACCGATATGAACTAGAACGGTTACAACACGCAGGCACAATGGGAATGGGGATTAAAGAGGCGTATTGTAATCAAGGCATAGGCACGAAATTAATTGAATTTCTTATTAGTTGGGCGAAAGGGCAGAAAGGTTTAGAAAAAATTTGTTTAGGTGTAGTTTCTGTTAATGATCGGGCAATTAAAGTGTACAAACGTATGGGCTTTGTAGAAGAAGGCAGACAACGAAAGCAAATTAAATATGAGGATGGATCATATGGAGATGACGTATTGATGGGGTTTTATATTGAATAAAGGATATATGGTATTAAGAAAAGGAATGTACATAACGTAAATTTCTAAAAGCAGTATATTGCCCCTGCATTAACAGACTTTTACCTATGTATAATATTAATATAGTAAAATCATAACAACCGATATTGCAGTTTCCAATAATATACTATATAATCAATTTAAGAAAACGTTTTCATGCAAAGGGGGAGAATTTCGTGTCGACTATAGAGGACGTGGCGAAATTAGCGGGGTTATCAAGGACAACGGTTTCTAGGGTGATTAATAATCATCCATATGTTTCAGATGAGAAGAAAAAAAGGGTTCAATTAGCAATGAAGCATTTAGGCTTCGTTCCTAATTCTGCGGCGAGAAGGCTTCGTAAACAAAAAACGGAAACAATTGCGGTGCTAGTTCCAAGGATTACAAATCCTTTCTTCAGTAGATTTATCGAAGCAATCGAGATTGCTGCTTCTGAACATAAATATAAACTGATTATTTGTCAAACAAGATATTTACCGGAAAAAGAGATGGAGTATTTACAATTATTATCTACGAAGCAAGTAGATGGGATTATTCTATGTTCACTAGAAAATCCGTGGGAAGATGTAGAGCCATACTTACAGCACGGTCCAATCGTGTTGTGTAATGAATATATTGAGGAAGCAAATATTCCAACAGTGAAGTTTGATCATGCGCAAGGAGCATACATAGCTGCGAAGCATGTGTTAGATCAAGGATATCGTAATCTTATTTTTTGCCGTGGTAACGAAACCAAAGTCGTTAGCCAGCAGCGAAAAATGGGCTTTTTACGTGCAATAACTGAGAAGAGCCGCCAAGTAGAAGCGATTGACTTTCTTGAAAACGCTTTCTCTTGGGAAGATGGAAAACGAATATTCCATGAAGTGTTAAAGGACAAAAAAAATCCTACCGCGATTTTGGCAGGAGGCGATGAGGTAGCAGCTGGAATTATCTCAGAGGCGAAACGCCATAACTGGAGCATTCCAGATGATCTCGCTGTTATCGGTTTTGATAATCAAATATTATCGCAGATTACAGAACCAGGTATTACGACAATTGAACAGCCAATTGATGAAATGGCCCGAAAAGTTGTCGACCTAATGATGGATAAAATCCATACGAAAAATTATCGAAAAAAAGAATTGTATGAGTTTGAACTGGAGCTCTTGGTGAAAGGTTCAACGATGAAGGATAAGATGTTATTAGCCTAGTAGACTATGTCTGCTAGGTTTTTTTATGTTCACAAACTACTATTCTTCGTGAACGCAATCGTCACATTTGTTATGGTATGCTTCGTGCTGCTCATCAATTTCTTTCCCACAGTGCGCACAAGTTTTCGTCGGTAAATTTCTGAAAAACTCCATTGGTTGATCGATCATGTCAATCCCTCCATTTCCATTTCTTACTATCATTGTATTAGTACAAAAAATAAAAGTCAACAACTGTTTTATAACAAAATTGAAAATTAATGAAAAAGTTTAGGAAATGGATTATAGTTAACAATGTAGGATGTAAGTAAAAAACTTTCTCAAGTACGGAGAAAAACTGCATTCCTACTCGGTTTTAGAAAGGATGGATACATATGAAAATGACTGTTGTCGGCTTTTGGGGCGGCTTTCCAGAAGCGGGAGAAGCAACGTCGGGGTATTTGTTTGAACACGATGGTTTTCGTTTACTTGTAGACTGTGGTAGTGGTGTACTAGCACAGCTTCAAAAATATATAACACCATCTCATATAGATGCAGTTGTACTGTCACACTATCATCACGATCATGTTGCGGACATTGGGGTATTGCAATATGCGAGATTAATTACGAGTGCGACAACAAGGCAACTACCGGAATTACCAATATACGGTCATACGTTTGACGAGAATGGATTCCATTCTTTAACACATGAACCACATACGAAAGGAATCGCGTACAATCCAGAAGAAACACTTCAAGTTGGACCGTTCTCGATTTCGTTCTTAAAAACTGTTCATCCTGTTACATGCTTTGCGATGCGTATTACAGCTGGAGATGATGCTGTAGTATACAGCGCTGATTCAAGTTATATTCCTGAATTCATTCCATTCACGAAAGATGCTAATCTTTTCATTTGTGAGTGTAATATGTATGCACATCAAGAGGCTGCAAAAGCAGGGCATATGAATAGTACAGAAGTAGCAAGTATTGCAAAAGATGCGAATGTAAAAGAACTTTTATTAACGCACTTACCGCATACAGGCAACCCATCTGATTTAGTAACAGAAGCAAAACAAATTTTCAGTGGCCATATTACGCTAGCGCATAGTGGCTACGTATGGAACTCATGAGGTGATACGATGTTATTTATTGATAATAAAGGAATTACAGATCCTAGAATAAACTTAGCGATCGAAGAATATTGTGTGAAGAATTTAGATATTAACGAAACATATTTACTGTTCTACATTAATGAGCCTTCGATTATCATTGGTAAAAATCAAAACACAGTAGAAGAAATTAATGCAGATTACGTAAAAGAAAAAGGTATTCATGTCGTTCGTCGTCTATCAGGCGGAGGCGCAGTATATCATGATTTAGGAAACTTAAACTTCAGTTTTATTACGAAAGATGATGGAGACAGTTTCAGCAACTTCAAAAAATTCACAGAGCCTGTAACGAAAGCGCTTAGTAAATTAGGTGTAAAGGCAGAACTAAGTGGTCGTAACGACATTTTAGCTGAAGGTAGAAAAATTTCAGGTAACGCGCAGTTCTCAACGAAAGGTCGTATGTTCAGCCACGGTACGTTACTATTTGACTCTGAAATCGATCACGTTGTATCAGCGTTAAAAGTAAAAATGGATAAGATTCAATCAAAAGGTATTAAATCAATCCGTAGCCGCGTTGCGAACATTACAGAGTTCCTAAACGAAGAAATGACGACAGAGGAGTTTAGACAACTTCTTCTAGAAACAATTTTCGAAGGAGAAACAGAAATCCCAACGTATGAATTAACAGAAAATGATTGGAAAGAGATCCACAAACTTTCTGAAGAACGTTACCAAAATTGGGATTGGAACTACGGAAAATCACCGAAGTTCAACTTACAACATTCACACCGCTTCCCAGTTGGACAAGTTGATGTTCGTCTTGAAGTGAAAAAAGGAACAGTAACAGAATGTAAAATTTACGGCGACTTCTTCGGTTCACTAGATGTTCATGATATCGAAGAGCGTCTAACAGGTGTTCAGTTCGATAAAGATGCATTCACTGCAGCTTTAGAAGGCGTAGATATCGCACGCTACTTCGGTAACATTACAACAGAAGATTTCTTACATTTATTCTTCTAAAAATGAGGGAGGCTTCCATAACGGGCAGCCTCTTTCTTTTCGCGTAGATTGTCAGGTTTTGTCGGTAAGTCGATATAACTGAAAAATCGCCGATATAAATTGAGTTGCGCTGATATATTTGGAGAATCGCCGATATAAACCGAGTTGCGCTGATATAACTGAAAAATCGCTCATATAATTTCATTTACCACAAAACATAAAATCACAGGACATCTGCCTCTTATAAAGGAATATATATATTCAAAAGGAGGCGGATTGATATGAAAAGGGTGATGTACGTTGTATTATTACTCAGCTTCGTCATCGGAATGACAGCGTGTAACAGTGGATTGCCCTCAAGTCGTACAATTTTGTCTATCGGAAAACCGGCTGAGGATAATGTTATATATTTTACGCATACAGATAACAAACGAAAGATACATGATATACAAGACATGTTTCAAAATAAGAAGTGGAAAAGAAATGAAACATTCAGCACTGTTAATAAAAAGCCAGATGTCGTCTTATCAATAGATGAAAACAACAAAGGGTTACCGACGTTATATGTTACGGTGTATTTTCATGAAGATGGAGCGGACGCTCTTAACTTGCACGGCGAGCATACGACGTTAAATAAAGAGGAACTTAATAAACTTAGAGAAAAGATGAATGCATATTATCCTAAAATGATTTCTGGTCTAGTTTCATAAATTACTTGTAAATAAAATCCCCTTATTTTTCCAAAGTAAACTAAGAGAAGGTGATCTGTCTATATGCAGTTAATAGAATATCACTTGCCACTTTAATTTTCTTTTAATATAATTAATTTAGAATTTTTAAATATTCTAAATTTTATAAAGGTGGGGTTTTTGTGAATCTCGTTCAATCTTTGGCTGAAACGGCAAAAAAGAAGGGGGATAAACCGGCTTATATATTTATGGATCAGTCGGTCTCATATGACCAATTAAACAAAATGGTCACAAGGTTTTCTAGCAATTTAGCAGAAATGGGCATTGGAAAAGGGGACAATGTCGCATTAGTTGTTGGGAACTCACCACATTTTTTGGTCGGTTTATACGGAACAATGAAAGCCGGAGCAACTGTTATTCCAGTTAATCCAATTTATACAGCAGACGAAATGCATTACATTTTACAAAATGGAGATGTAAAAACAATCATCGTACTCGACGTCCTTCTACCTGTTATACAATCTCTTACAACAAGACTTCCTTCATTAGAAAACATCATCATATGCGAAACCTCATCAGATTTTAACCATACAGAAACCGAAAAAATGAAAACGTTTACTAGTTTTGTGGGGACTGGAGATACAACTTACGAAGGTCCTGAACTAGATGAAGAAGATGTAGCGGTTATCCTATACACTTCGGGCACAACTGGAAAACCGAAAGGCGCTATGCTCACACATAAAAATTTATATAGTAATGCGAGCGATGTGGCTTCGTATTTACAATATACGGCTGATGACCGCGTTGTTGCGGCACTGCCTATGTTCCATGTATTCTGTTTAACAGTTGCGGTAAATGCACCGATTGTGAACGGGGCAACGATTTTAATGTTACCGAAATTTAGTCCGAAAGAAGTATTCCGTATTTGTCGTACGTATGAACCAACGATCTTTGCTGGCGTACCGACGATGTACAATTATTTATATTTATTTGAAGAAGCAAGCGCAGAAGATGTGAAGACGCTTCGCCTTTGTATTTCCGGTGGTGCATCGATGCCTGTTGCTCTTCTGCAAAACTTTGAAAAACGTTTTAACGTTATTGTTTCAGAAGGATACGGTTTATCAGAAGCATCACCAGTTACTTGTTTCAATCCGCTAGATCGTCCTCGTAAACCAGGGTCGATTGGCACAAATATTTGGCATGTAGAAAATAAAATTGTAAATGAACTTGGGGAAGAAGTACCTGTCGGCGCAGTCGGTGAATTAATCGTTCGCGGACCTAACGTTATGAAAGGATACTATAATGCACCAGAAGATACAGCTGCGACATTGAAAGACGGCTGGCTATATACAGGTGACTTGGCGAAAATGGATGAAGAAGGTTACTTCTATATCGTTGATCGTAAAAAAGATATCGTCCTAGTTGGCGGTTATAACGTATACCCTCGTGAAGTAGAAGAAGTATTATATACGCACGAATCAGTAGCGGAAGTTGTCGTAATCGGTGTTCCTGATGAAAACTTAGGAGAAGCAGTGCGAGCTTACGTCGTTCTGAAACAAATGAACGTAACAGAAGAAGAACTAATGCATTACTGCACGTTACATTTAGCGAAATATAAAGTGCCGAAAAGCATTGAGTTTTTAATAGAATTGCCGAAGAATACGACTGGTAAGTTGTTAAGAAGAGCATTGAGAGAGAAAGCGATGCAAGTGTAAAAATGAGGCAACCATCTTTGAAGGTGGTTGCCTCATTTTTTGTGTATTGATTAAGCGGTGGTGCCATATATTTAAACCTTCATATGACCAACAAGGAGGAGATATACGTAGAACAGAAGGAATTAACGCTTACGGCGAGTGCAATATCTTATTTGTGATATTATGGATGAAATGAACTCTGAAAGTGATAAGAACGGTAATTTTAATCAAAATGGAGTAATGAACCGTGAATAAATGGCTACGGTGTTAGTAAATGCATATAAATTAGAATGGAATGAAAATAGTAAGTTACCAAAAGAATTTGCTGATTTGAAAAATCATTGGGCTCGAAGTATGCCAATATTTTAGTTTAGTAAGAAAATTCAAATTCCAAGTTGACACATATGAATTACAGAATTAAAATGAAAAGAAATCGAATACAATACATTAGAAGCTAATCAGATAAACTGAAGGCGCACAATGTTCACATTTGTGAATATATTGTGTGCCTTTTTCTATTGTATAAACTAAGGGGGCTTAACGATGAAAAAGTGGGGTAAGACAGCGTTTATGAAAAGTACAGGTGTTTTATTATCAGCAGTTGTACTTTTATCAGGGTGTGGTTCGGCAACATCCACTAGTAATTCTGAAGGAAGTGGAGATAAAAAAACAGTTGAGCTTTTAAATGTTTCTTATGATCCAACTAGGGAGTTATATCAAGATTTTAATAAAGAATTTGCGAAGTATTGGAAAGAGAAGCATGGGCAAACAGTAAATGTAAAACAATCACATGGGGGATCTGGAAGTCAAGCGCGCTCTGTTATTGATGGCTTAGAAGCAGACGTTGTTACACTAGCACTTGCTTATGATATTGATGCCATTAGCAAGAAAAAACAATTAGCAGAAGATTGGCAGAAGCGACTTGCGAATAATTCCACTCCATACACGTCAACAATTGTATTTCTTGTTCGAAAAGGAAACCCGAAAGGAATTAAAGACTGGGATGATTTAACGAAAAAAGGTGTGTCTGTCATTACACCAAATCCAAAAACATCAGGCGGAGCACGTTGGAACTATTTAGCGGCGTGGGGATACGCATTGAAAAAATATAATAATAGTGAAGATAAGGCGAAAGAGTTTGTTAGCCAAATTTATAAAAACGTAGAAGTATTAGATTCAGGAGCGCGCGGAGCAACGACAACATTTGTTGAAAAAGGAATTGGTGACGTATTAATCGCATGGGAAAATGAAGCGTTATTATCTCAAAAAGAGCTTGGAAAAGATAAATTTGAAATTGTAACCCCTTCTATTAGTGTACTTGCAGAACCACCAGTAGCGGTTGTAGATAAAGTCGTTGATAAAAAAGGAACGAAAAAAGTAGCAGAAGGGTATCTTGAATATTTGTACTCAGAAAAAGGACAGGAAATTGCGGCGAAAAACTTTTATCGTCCGCGTAATGAAAAAGTAGCAGAAAAATATGCATCCCAATTTCCGAAAGTTCAATTATTTACAGTAGATGAACTATTTGGTGGTTGGAAAAAAGCACAAGAAAAACACTTTAATGACGGCGGCGTATTCGATAAAATTTATCAAAAATAATGCGTACTGCTAAAGGGGGATGAGGTGAAAGAGGATGAGGAAGAAGCGTGTTTTACCAGGGTTTGGATTATCGCTTGGATTTACAATGTTGTACATGAGTTTATTCGTACTTATACCACTTTCTATCGTATTTATTCAAACTTCACAGTTAGGTTGGAAGAAGTTCGCTGGGGTTATAACGAACGAGCGTGTGTTGCATTCCTATCAAGTTAGTTTTACAACTTCATTTGCAGCTGCTATTGTAAATGCCATTTTCGGTTTATTAATAGCTTGGGTGCTCGTACGCTACAAATTTCCAGGGAAACGACTATTAGATGGACTTATTGATTTACCGTTTGCACTTCCGACAGCTGTAGCTGGTATTACACTTACAACGCTTTATGCGGAAAATGGATGGATTGGGAAAATATTTAGTCTGTTTCATATAAAAGTAGCTTTTACACCACTCGGAATTATCGTTGCGCTTACTTTTATCGGTTTACCATTTGTCGTTCGAATGGTGCAACCAGTGCTGCAAAATATTGATAAAGAAGTAGAAGAGGCGGCTTCGAGTTTAGGTGCATCCCGCTTGCAAATATTTGTGAAAATCATTTTACCAGAGATCTTTCCCGCTCTTCTTGCCGGTTTTTCACTTGCATTTGCAAGAGCATTAGGAGAATACGGATCTGTCGTTTTCATCGCAGGTAATATGCCGATGAAAACAGAAATTGCACCACTGATGATTATGACGAAACTAGAACAATATGATTACGCGGGGGCAACAGCTGTAGCGACTGTGATGCTTATTATTTCTCTCCTTTTCCTTCTTCTTATTAATATGATTCAAAGCTGGAGTAGAAGGCATGAACTAAAAAGTGAATAGGAGGAGAGAAAATGGAACCAACAGTATTAGAAAAGAAAATAGTAAAAAGCGTATCAGCTAAAAAAGAATCTAAGCTTGTACCAGGCATATTAATTACGATTACAGTTTTATTTTTATCTCTCTTTCTATTACTGCCACTCATAACTATTTTTCTAAAAGCCTTTGAAAGAGGGATGGATGTATACATTGCCGCTATTACAGATCAAGAAGCATTTTCAGCAATTAGATTAACGCTTCTCGTTGCGTTAATCGTTGTGCCTCTTAATACGATATTTGGGGTAGCGGCCGCGTGGCTTATTACAAAGTTTCAGTTTAAAGGAAAACAAGTATTACTCTCTCTTATTGAACTACCGTTTGCTGTGTCACCAGTTATCGCAGGATTAGTATTCGTTTTACTTTTCACACCGAGGGGTGCTCTTGGCGAATGGTTACTTGAACATGGAGTGAAACTCATTTTCTCTGTACCAGGCATTATTATCGCAACAATCTTTGTAACCTTCCCGTTCGTTGCACGTGAATTAATTCCGATTATGCAGGCGCAAGGGAAAAGTGAAGAAGAGGCAGCTTTATCACTTGGCGCAAGTGGCTGGAAAATGTTTTGGCGCGTTACGCTTCCAAATATAAAATGGGGGCTTTTATACGGCATGATTCTATGTAATGCCCGTGCTATCGGTGAGTTTGGGGCTGTTTCTGTCGTATCAGGTCACGTGCGTGGCATTACGAATACGATGCCGCTCCATATTGAAATTTTGTACAATGAATATCAATTTTCAGCAGCATTTGCAGTAGCGACGTTAATGTCATTAATTGCAGTGTTTACACTCGTTATAAAAAACTGGATTGAATGGCGAATGGAAAAACGACAATAAGAGGGGGATTACGGTGAGTATTCAAATTCAAGGTGTATCAAAGCAATATGGTACATTTCAAGCACTAACAGACATTCATTTGGATATTCCAAAAGGTGAACTTGTTGCCTTATTAGGCCCGTCAGGTTCTGGGAAAACGACGTTATTACGCATTATTGCAGGATTAGAAGAAGCGGATGGAGGCTCTATTTCATTTGATGGGGAAGATCTAACAGACATTCACGTGAAAAACAGGCAAGTCGGTTTCGTCTTCCAGCACTATGCGCTCTTTAAGCATATGAATGTATTTGAGAATGTCGCTTTCGGTTTAAAAGTAAGAAAGAAAAGCTTAAGACCGTCAGCAGAAGCAATAGAAGAAAAGGTAACAGAATTATTAAAGCTCGTAAAAATGGATGGCTTTGCTAAACGTTATCCAGCGCAATTATCTGGTGGACAACGTCAACGTATTGCACTAGCCCGGGCACTTGCAGTCGAACCGAAAATTTTATTACTCGATGAACCGTTCGGTGCACTTGATGCAAAGGTGAGAAAAGAATTACGCAGATGGCTCCGAAAATTACATGACGAATTTCAAATTACGAGCGTATTCGTGACACATGATCAAGAAGAGGCGTTAGACGTTGCAGACCGCATCGTTGTAATGAATGAAGGCTGCATTGAACAAATGGGAACACCGGAAGAAGTATATGAAAACCCAGCAAGTCCGTTTGTATATGACTTTTTAGGAAATGTAAATTTATTTCACGGCCGCGTTCATAAAGGAAAGCTAAATGTAGGATCGGTCGAACTAGAAGCACCAGAGCATAAGCACGTTTCCAACGTAGATGGAATAGCCTACGTAAGGCCGCATGACTTATCAATCTCTCGTACGAAACAAAGCGTAGATGCAATCCCGGCCAAAGTATCATACTCTCACGCAGTTGGACCTGTCGTATATGTAGAATTAAAACGAGATGGAACAGATGAGTACTTAGAAGCAGAAATAAGTAAAGAACAGTTCAAGCATCTCAGCATTCAAGCTGGTGATGTTGTATACGTACAGCCGAAAGAAGTGAAGGTGTTTATTCCGGAGGATTTTGTGATTTAAGAGTGTTCACTCTTAAATTACAAAATCTATTAATAAGAAAAGGTCTCCTAAAAGATATTTTAGGAGACCTTTTCTTTGTTTATCGTAATAACTTTTTCTCATATGAAATGTAGTCGGAAGTTTGTATATATAATAGCGGAGCGTGTTCAAACAACTATTTGATACGAGTAGTAATGAAGATATTCTTCCTACGTTCTTACATAAAATTTTTAATTTTGTATATTTGTATCATATGTTTCTGCGACAAACACAAAGTCTACATGCTCTTTATCAATAAAAATACTTGTTTTAGATGGAAGACCTGTTATGGTAGAAACAATATCAACCTCAACAAGGTCAAATCCTACACGATAAGCATCTTCAATTTCAATTCCACCAGTTAGAAAATGCAATCCATCCCCAAATGACTTAAATACAAATACATTTTCTTTCAAACTTTTATTATCCATTTCAATCCATTCTTCGTTAATATAAATCTTAAATGTCGTGCACTTTGGAACACACTCGATGTGATGTATCCCTTTATAACTATTAAGCGAAAACATATAGGTATGAGTTTCTTTAAAGTTAATATCTATCCCGTATTTAAAAGCAAAAGTTTTATATACCATCTCATAAAACAATGGCATTACAATATCATCCCATGCGTCATAGGCAAAAGCATGAATTGGTATTAGATGAGGATATAAACTTACAATCGCTTTTTGAAAATTAAGTAAGATGGTTGTATCTGTAATTTCTTTTAAAGAATCATCTATTTCATGATCATAATCTTTCGAAATTCTGTTATCAATCATATGACAAACTCCTTACATAGTCTTCTATATACTACGTTTTTCCGCATCATCAGTTACGTTCCTTCTTCAACTAAATTGCAAGTTTAACCGATGATTCCAAAAGGCCCTTGTCTTATTTTATCAATCGTTAAATGGGGTGGGGATACTACAAGCATTAATGAGATAAGAAATCGTCTTTTCTTTTTTATGATAGATTTATTTATCTTTAAACTTCAATTATATAATAAAAAAAGTATTCTGTGATTATGTTTAGGAAAATGTTGTTAAATTGTCGGATTTTGTACACGAAATATTCTGAATTTTAAAATTATATTTACTTTACTCTTTCTTTTATTTAAATTTGGATATGCGGGATACATGTATGATAAAGAAATTGGCATGTATTATCTGATTGCGCGTTATTATAATCCAGATCATGGAGTGTTCTTATCAGTGGATCCTGATCCAGGTGATGAAGATGATCCGGTTACAATGAATGGGTATACGTATGCGGATAATAATCCAGTCATGCTAACCGATCCAGATGGTCATTTTGCATGGATGGTATTAAACGCAGGATTCGCAGCTTATGATGGGTATCAAGCGTATAAAAAGAATGGTTGGAAAGCAGCTGCAGTAGCTGTTGGTGTCGGATTAGTTGGTGGAGCAGCTTATAAAGGTGCGAAATTAGCATATAATACATTTAAATATGGCAAAAAGCTTAATTTTACTAATACTACAGTTGGAAATTCTGTATCAAATTTTAGGGTTAATATAAGTCTGCGCCAATTACACAATAGATTAGGAAAAGCAGGATGGAATCAAGACATAACTTACCGAAATGGTTTGCAAATTAGGAATTTTACTAAAAACGGAAGGAAAATAACTACTCGCAATGGATCGAGTAATGGTGAGAATACTGCTGAGTATTATGGAAGAGGGAAGAAAAAAAAGAAAGATGTTATTAAATTTAGGTTAAAGGGAAAGGGGAAAAAGGTTGAGAAAAATAGATAGCTTATTTCAACTTACCGAGGAAGAGTATAGTTTTGTTTATAAAAGAATTGCCGAGATGGTAGATATGGAAAAAAGTTTACCAGAGTATGTAGTCAGGGGTGACCTTGATAAATATGTATTGTTATTTAGTTGTTATGATTTTGGTGCTGAGGGATTTATTGATTCGTTAAAACAAATAGGCGAAGTTTTAGGAGAGCGTACGGCATATATATGTACAAAACAAACTTTTCGATATCGAACTTTTCTATTTTGGACTAAGAGCGGATATTATGATGAAGATGTAAAAAAGGCAGCAAAGTTTGATGTGAATATATCATCAGAAGACTATTGGGATATTATCACATGGCGGGAAGAAAAGGATGGAAAAGAGTTCGGATGCTCACTGCGTGATCATTTTGTACTTTATATACTATTTTCTTCTGGAAAGGTATTGTTGGTGATTGATGTTCGTGACGACGTAGCGTTGCTAATTAGTGAAAAAGATATTTATAGGGATCAGATGATTGATACAACGATATGGCAGCCTCTTTCTGATTTTCTTATTGAAACGGAGGAGTACCATAAAGAAATTTTTCGCGATGGAGGAAAAAGGTATAGGAAAGCTTTAATTGAAAACTATGCTGGTCTGCAATAAAGGAATGACAATGCAAGTATTGAAAGTAGTAATATTTTATACATGTCGTTCTAGGATTATAAAATTAATTCATTGCTAATATTCTTTTTAATGATGAGTGGAATATAAAGTTTTATAGATTCAGTGCATCTCGAAAATTAAACAGGTAATTTTTGAGATGCACTTTTTATTTTAAATAACCTATTACTCCTAAGGCAGAGAGTATCACCCTGTTATATGGGATAGATGGAAATGGGACTGCCCTTCGTCAATATATGCATTTAATAAATGGTGTACGTTGAGCAATGAAATCACGAAGACAAACAGTATACTACAACTTCTTCATGGTGACGTAGTCGCGATGACAGATCAAAATAGGGAAGCTGTAGCAACGTATGAATATGATGCATGGGGTAACGTATTAAAAAGTGGCGCAAAAGGTATCGCAGCAGACAATCCATTCGGGTATGCAGGATACATGTATGAGAAAGAAATTGGTATGTATTACTTGATTGCGAGATACTATAACCCAGACCATGGTGTGTTCTTATCGGTAGATCCAGATCCGGGTGATGAAGATGATCCGGTTACAATGAATGGGTATACGTATGGTGATAATAATCCGGTGATGATGGTGGATCCGGATGGGCATTGGGCATATCGTCCTTGGGGAACGACACAATTGTGGGTTTATGATAAGAGAACGGCTTATGCCAATGATAGAGCAGTACGAGCCGGAATAAAAGGTTGGGCAGAGAGCTATAGTTTTAATCTTATGGGTGGAGGGAATTTTGTTAGTAAATTGGGACCATTTATAACGGGAGCATCTAAAGGGTGGAAACAATCTAAAACAAAATCAAAGGTAAAGGCATCTCAAGTAAAAGTTGGAAATCGAAAAGGGATGCAAAGTGTGTTGAAAGGTGCAGGTAAACAAGCAATAAAGGCTGCTATAGTAAGAGGTAGTAAAGCTGTAGGAGTATATGGGTTTGCTGCGGACGCAGGCATCTTCTTGTATGAATATCAAAAAGAGTATAAAAAAGCCTATATAAATTATAGGCCTAAGAAGAAAAAAAGAAGATAGGAGATGGTTTTTATTGAAGGTGGAACAATTATTACATGGAGTATAGGGATAGGTTGGATTTTATATTTGTCAATAATGTTCTTAAAATCAAGAGAATACATTCCGTTTACTATTACAGTAATATGGCTCATATATATAATAGTTATAATCTTCACTCCATATTTTAACTTTTTAAGTTGGGGTATTAAAATTTTGATTTTATTCTTTTTTGCGCTGGCTGTTTGTTGCTCATTTGTGTTTTATAAAACTAGGTGATTTCTTTTATTAATAGAAATTGTGTAGTTGATTGGAAGTACGATGATAGTAAGTAGGGACATAACTTTATGTCCTTACTTATATAGGACGAGATAGATCAACTTGTTGCCTTAACGAGAAAAGGTGAAAAGAACGTAAACGGACAAGTAACCCGTTACTTCTACGACGGTGACAGCATTAACCCGCTATACGAAACAGACGGGAACGGAAAAGTCCTCCGACAATACGTTTACAACAAAGACGGCGTCCGCCTAGCAATGAAAATCCAAGGTCAATCGGTATACTACCACTACAACCCGCGCGGTGACGTAATAGCAATGACCGACAAGGATGGACAAATAGTCGCAAGCTATGAATATGATGCATGGGGGAACGTCCTAAAGAGCGAAGCGAAAGGAATCGCAGCGGACAGTCCATTTGGATATGCGGGATACATGTATGATAGAGAAGTTGGTATGTATTACTTGATTGCGAGATACTATAACCCAGATCATGGTGTGTTCTTATCGGTGGATCCAGATTCAGGTGATGAGGATGATCCAGTAACGCAGAATGGGTATACGTATGCGGATAATAATCCGGTGATGATGGTGGATCCGGATGGGCATAAAGCATGGAAAAAGAAAGCAAAACGTATTTGGTATGCAACAAAGGCTGGCGCGAAAGCTGGTGGGAAAGCGTGGGTTGATAGTTATCTGAGTATTGGAAAAGGGTTGGCTTTGGGCGCAGGGTATTTTTATGGGTATGCTACAGGTAAACAGAATTATATAAATAAAAATAAGCCGGTCTATAACAAAGCATATGTAAATAAAGCTGCTAGAAAAGCAGGTTTAAAAGTAGGTCTCAAAGCATTTTGGGGCTTTGGATTAATAGAAGATGCTTATGTTTTTGGTTCGGCAGCATACAAAGGGTATAAAAAAGCATATAAAAACTATCGCTAAAATAATAAAAAATTCAGAAAGTGATCTTGGTGAATATGATGATGAATTTTAATAGTGTAGAGAATTTATTTTCGATACTTTTAAAGTATCCAGTACGTATAATTTTAATATGTATTGGAATAGGCTGGATTTTTAAATGTATCAAACAAGGTTACTTATTTTCAGCCGTACTTATGTTAACGATACTTACACTACTTTTTATTGTTACATTTACAAACATATTAGGGTCTGTTTTAAATGGTATTCCTCTTGCTATACAATATGGTGGTGTAGTATTTTTGGTAATACTATCATGTGTTATATTTGATTATGAATCTTCTCGTCAGTAAACTACTCACAACTTATCGTTCTTGCAGACTGTTTTCTATGTATGTGTGTTGGGATAGCCAGTGGGATTTTATAAAAGAAAAGGGGAAGATAATTAGTAAAATGGAGATGGAAATACATTTATTGGTATTTCTGCTGAAAAAGAGACGTTATAGGGTGGTAACGATTTTAGTAGTAAGTCTAATATATAATCATAACAGCCTTTACTCCATATAGGTCGTTCTTGATTAATAAAATTAATTTATTAATCAGAATATCTTTGATAATTATTGGCTGTTGTTTTTGAAAAAGAAAAGTAAATTCAGTGTATCTCAAAATCTAAACAAATAGTTTGATTTTGAGATACACTTTTTTATTTTAAATAAACAGAAAACCTTATGTGTACTGCTGATGCTATGGGAAATAAACTTATACAATTCGGAAACGAATCTTTAACTTATGATGCGAATGGCAATCGTACATCTGATTGAAAATATAAGTATACATGGAACGAAGATGACCAAATTGTAGCGATCACAAAACAAGGTGAAAGCAATGTATTCGTGGGGTAACGCATTAAAGAGTGACGAAAAAGGTATCGCAGCAGATAATCCATTTGGATATGCGGGATACATGTATGATAAAGAAATTGGCATGTATTATCTGATTGCACGTTATTACAATCCAGACCATGGTGTGTCCTTATCGGTGAATCCTGATCCAGTGACGCAAAATGGATATACGTATGCAGAGTAGATCCAGATGGTCATTTAGCGTGGTTTGTTCCAGTAGCTAAGCTTGCTGTAAAGCAGCCATTAAAGTACAAATATAAGAAAACAGTAGCAGGTCAAATCACTGAATATACTTAAATATGCTATAAATTAATCAATTGGTCGTAATGGTATAGGAGTATCATCTAAGGCCATTTTAAATGCCGTTAAAACTGGCGAAAAAGTTATACAAAGTGGTGGTAGAACTAAATCTACTAGTAAACAGGCTGTAGTAGTTTTAAATAAAAAAGGTAAAGTAATTACAACTTTTGCTAAGGGTTCAAAATAAACTGGGAAAGGAGAAGATAAGGTTGTTTAAATTAAATAAAGAGATGCAGATTTTATTGAAACAGACATTAGAATCACAAAATAAACATTTACTATGGTTAAATGTTTATGAAGACTTAAGTATGATAGAAACTGAAAAAATAAATTGAGAGATATTATAGTAGATGAATTAATGGAAAAAGGTTTTGATGAACGAGACAATATAAACGATTTGGGAAGAGCATTAGAAGAGCTAATTGATATCTTAGGAAATTTAATACCCTAGAAAATGTTAAGCTGTATTGCAAAGTTTTTAGCAGATGGAAAGTTACGTTAATTACAGAATGAAAGATTATATAACTTTTAACAATGCGCTTAATACGAGTGTAGCTATGATTAGAGAGTTTTGCATGTGTAGAATAACCCCAAAAATATAAGGATATATTCTGAGGGCGTATGATTATATAGTATATTTATTGATTCGAATCTTTAAAAGGAGGGGAAACATGGGGAAAATAATAGGGATTATTCTGATTATAGGTGGTATGATTCCATTAATTTATGCAATGATACAAATCTATCGGCAATGGAAAGAAAAAGGACCTTCTTTTGCTCTTAAATCAATAATTTTCCTAGCCGTAAGCATTTTGCTAGATACTGCAACAACTATTATATTGTGTATGGTAACAGTATTCATTGGTATTTGTTTAATCATCTACACATAATAAGTTCAAGAAGGCTAATTTATCGATTGTTACTAATTGGAGGGATTGGATGAACTTCATTTTATATGGATCTAAACATACAGTTTTAGCTTCCGTTTTTGACTCATTTCAAGGTAGGGAAAAAGAGTTTAATTGGCTTATAACAGACATGGAGATTGTCGCACATCAGGAAGAGAAACTTATCCGAGATTATCCTAAAATGTCGCATCCAATAGTTTGGATAGCAGGTGAAGATCTTTCAAATATCGTAAATAAATATAATCCTCAATTTATTTGGGGCGTACTATCTGCGTTTGATAAATCTATAAACATTGATATTAATAATTTGCTTGTAGAGCCCTATGCAAATGGAAACGAAGGACTCTGGGTACCAAGTCCAAATATCCAGCACCCTCAAGCAAAACTTGAAATTGTTTGTTGGGATTCCAGTTTGATGTTGTTATTAAGTAACGATATAAATATTGATGATAAATTTAGAAATTACTTTAAAGAAGCTAGGGATTTAAATGCCTATAATTCGGAATTTTGATTTTAATGGAGACAACATTAATCCGTTATACGAAACAGATATGAAAAAGGGAACGGTATGCGTACTCTACAAGTAGCGTATTATAAGGTGAAAAGCGGATTCTCTATGAGGAGAATTAGATTATTATTGATTTATAAAAACAATTAGGAATAATAAACTTAATATTATTAAATGAGAATAGGATGGGAATAAATATAACTTTGAGAGAAAAGAAGGTGTATTATGGAGTTTACATTCGAAAAGGTTCAACGTATTGAAGATGCAAATATATATCGTGTTAGTAATGTAACTGATATTTATGAAACAGATTTATTTGATGATTATAATCGTAATGTTGATAATTTAAGTTTACTTGTTCAAGAGAGGATTAATCAGTTTATTGTACATAATGAAGAATTTGAAGATTGGACATGTACTTGTTCTAAAGAAATGTTCTTAATTTATGAGGATATCGTAGAGATGCAAAAGGAATTGAATAAACTGGGTGAAGAGTTTGGGGGATATACAGATGGTTGGGGTGCATTTGTGTAATATTGAATTTATTTATCGTGATAAAATAAATTGGACTGAGTAAAGAAACTATTTATGGAAACAAGAGCTTATATAAGCTCTTGTTTCTTTGTATATATTAAGATAGCTTAGTGGTAGAAACGTATATGATATGTGGGGGGCGGGCTGCCTGTAAAAGCCCAATTGGTAAGGGCTGATTAAAGTTTCACTTTATATAGGTTTTGAGAGAGTAAGATATATTGTTTGTAGCGAGGATCTTGAAGGAAGGAAGCGTGTGATAATTGGCAATGACGGATGAACAATTCGAGAATTATCTTGTTATGTGTTATGACAAATTAGAAAGTAAACAGCAAAAATTCATTTCGGATTATAATATCTATAACTTTGATGAGTATTGGTATGATCAAGATCAATGTATATTACAGTTTAAAAAAAATGGTCAAGTGTTACTTGAATTTAGTGTTGTTTTTATAGGGTCCTGGTCTAGAAAGAGTAACAGTTGGATGTGGTCTTGGGCTAATGAGAATGTGGCTGATTATACAAGAAGTAAGTCTAACTGTTTGAAAGATTTACAAAAGATTACAGGAAGTGAGGTTTTTATAAATCCACTTTTTGAATGCGATCAAGAAATGGCGTATGAGCTAGCAGCCTTTTCCATTGAATATTTAGATGCAGAAGGAATGTATATGGCACCAGGTGAGAGAAGTGATGTATTTATGGCTGTTATGTCACCGCGTGCGTTGTGAGTAAGCATATTAAAAATATAGATAAGGTAGAATGAAAAAGGAGTACAGTTTAATAAATTAATAAAAGGTATCATAGGTCCCTGATGCCATGGTGATAAATTTAAAGGAGTGAATTATATTGCTTGAAGTAAAGTTTTACGATTGGAAAAAAAAACGTCCTAAAAAACATTATTTGCTTGTACATGAAATTAGGATTTTTGAGTTGATTTTCGCAAAGAAAGTTAGCGAGTTTGAGATGGGATTAAAAGAAATTGAGAAAGTTACTGTTTATTGTTTAGCTAAGGAGCACACTGATGTTTCATATAAAGTGAATAGGGCATCGGGTGAAATTAGTATACTGGTTCCTTATGATTTTATGAATTTCTTAACACTGGAATCAGTTGAAGAGAAATACAAAGAGTTTTGCAAATTAGTACGCCAATATGTTGTCCCTGGACTTGAAGAAAACTCTACTCTTTCATCATCTATTGTTAAAGGGTATATAGAGGAGACTTTAGAAGAGATTGTGAAGCAAAACTATGAAGGTATATTTTTAGTTGGGAAGACACCTAAGAAAAGCCCAAGCCGTAAGAAGATAGCCATATTAAAAGGAATTCATCGTGTTAAAGGTTTCCAGCTACGATGTGAAGTGTATGATGAAAAGGGATTAAAGATTCGAGATCAATTATTGGTGGAAGAGGTAGGGAATGAAATGGTGTATGCAAGATTTTTGGGTACATTAAAATGGGAAAGTGAAAATCTAATAGTAGTTCAATCTAAATCCAGTAGTTGGAAAGAAGAAATCTATCTTTAATAACAAGGTTGTATAGTAGAAGGAGGGTTGTAGAGCATAAATGAATTTTTTTTCGAAAAAATAAATTAAGTGACATTCAGAAAAAATACTATGAACATTTTGGAGAGCCGATTCAATTTGTTAATTATTATAGCCGCGGATCGGTTATGTATTTTCAAACGGATGATACGCTTTATTATGTTAATTTACTGAATGTATGAGGTGATAAATGTGAATGAACGTCTAAAGAAAATTGCAATGTTAAGAGAAAAGGTAGAGGAAAAGGCTACTAGAGAAAAGTTTTTAATGTTATGTCCGTCTATAAAAGAATTTGAGATTATTAGCGGGAAGAAAATTGCTTCATTAGTAAACTTTTTAATTGATGAAACACCGAATCCTATCAAAGTTATGAGTGAATTAAATGCTGAACAAGTTATCAATGAAATAAAAGAATTTGAACGTGAATTAACTAGTTTATTGTCTAAGAAGATTATTGTATGGTATGCACATGAAAATTGGGACTTTGGTGTGCAATTAGAATTAGAAGATTTCATGTTATATACAAAAGAAGTATTACATTTCATTGGATATGACGATGCTCAAAGAGGATTAATTTATTCTAGCCTTATTGTAGTAGATGAAGCAATGAGAAGTGCTTTTTCTTTTCTAAAGAATGAGTATAATGTCGAGATAGTACTATGGAAAGAAGGCTGAATGTATTAGAGTGTTTTGAAACAAATTGGATGAATGGTTGAATTTATTATTAGAAGAAGTGGTGCGTGGTTTAGTGTGATAGAAAGAAAAAGAGAGTCTTCAAGGGATATGTATAAGAGAGTAAAGGAGAGAAAATATGTCTTTTTATAAAGAGGAAATAAAAGGGGATAAATTGATTATAAGTGATGAAAGCATTGATATTTTAATGGATGCTTTTCAAAATAAAGGTGAAGAGATGCCTAAAAATATATCATAAAATTTCATAGCGACGATATTACTCGCGGGATCTTATTATGAATAAGTAAAAAACGAAGAGTCTAAATAGTCCCTTCGTTTTTTTTTACTTTATTTTTTCTCTACCAATTTCTTATTCTTCCAATCTAGTGTGAACAATTTATTAAATGTTTTTTGATCAACGTCTTTTACGTTGTTTCCAACCCAGTTTGCAGTTCCGAATGTGAAGCCTGGACGAAGTTGGTAGTCATCGGCGTGTTTTGTATAAGCGACTTGTAAGTTAGATTGATCTGTATTTTTTTCAGAGATAACAACAGCAATCATACCAGGAGAGAAACCGCTATTTGTTAATGCTGGAAGTTGATCCATCGGTATTAAATTACCTTTTGCATCAGATTCATATAGGTATGTGCGAGAGTACATGAAAAGTTGGTTTCCATATAAAGAATGATAGGAGTCACGTGTGTAAATACCCCAGTTTTGATTGTTATATCCGTTAAAGAATACGTTCCACTTTACGTTTTTGTTTGTTTGGTCAATTAAATTTGTTTTATAACTAGTTTGTTTATAGCTTACAGAGTCAGACCAAGTGACTTGACCAGTTGCACCAGCTTCACCGCTAGGGCCATTAGGCGTTACAGAAGCTTTAACAGAGCCACCAAGTTGATAAGATACGCTAGATGTTACAGTCGTTTCTTCTACAGCATTTGTAGGCGCTACGTTAAAGAAACGAGCGCTGTTATCTTGAAGGTTAAATGCAACATCATATTGTGAAGGATAACGTAATGTTGCACTAGCGCCAGGGATTGGGTAGTTATCAATAGGTGCATCACTTATAGTAGGATTTGCTTTTAGAAAACTACCAGTTGTATTAATAACGGCAATCTGTTTATCAGCGCTTGGGTCATCGATAAAAGTTACCTTTAAAGACATTGTCATATTATCAGCTTGATCATTATTAAATGTATTATAGCTCGTATGTGTTTTTGCGTTTTGTCCGATATCTGTTACAACTTGTGATGTTGTTTGAGCATAAGCAGCAGGTGTTGAAAGAGTTACAGCGCTACTAGCAAAAACAGCGGATAATGCTAAACATTTTAAATATGTTTTAGAACGTTTCATACAATCACTTCCTTTTATCTTTGTCGATATATGTCGTATTTCATTCATATCGTAACATAAAAATAAAACGGAATAGATGTATATGCATAATTGCATAGGTGAGTTTTGAAGGATAAAGATAATAGAATTTCATCCAACACTTAAGACTCTAAAATGCCCATTACAGCCGTTCCTAAAAATTTTAAGACGATATGTTTACCAATGTTTTTATTGGGAAGATTGAAGTGCTTAATATTTACGTTATAAGTGCATAACAAGTTATAATAGAAGAAATCAATAAGGAGGCTGGCTGTGAAGAATCTTCGTTATCTCAATATATTTACCATATTAATTATATACACACTACTTATGTTTTACATCGGCTGGAACGGATGGGTTTGGCTTCATGCGGTATTTGGCTGGGAATCTTGGGGATATTATGCTTTCATAGTCGCATTTATTTCATATGCGTACATCCTCGTGCAAGTGTTTAAGTTTCTGCCATTTCTGCGAACGATAGGTTCGATTTGGTTTGCGGTCATACAATATGCGCTTATGTTGTTGCCATTAGCTGATATTATGGTCTTTCTTTTACATTTTTCAGTAGAGAAAGAAGCGGCAATTATTTGGACAGGGGCGGCTGTGATAGCTGCATTTATCTTTATCTTTGCGTACGGAGTATTTAATGCGTATAGTCCGGTAGTAAGAAAGTACGAAGTGCACATACCGAAAAAAGTAGAGGGGCGTAAAAGTTTACGCATTGCGATGGCTTCTGATATGCATTTCGGTAAACTGTCTGGCGTTTCACATTTAAAAAGACTTGTTCGTCATGTAAATGAGATGGAACCTGATATTATTTTGCTGCCAGGTGATATTATCGATGATCATCCAGGTGTGTTCATTCAAAAGAATATGGGACCAATCATGAAACAAATGAAAGCACCATTAGGTGTATATGGCGTATTAGGAAACCATGAATACTACGGCAGAGCGGTTCCAGAGTTTTTACAAGAGATGGATAAGATTGATATTCGTATTCTTTTAGATGAAGTAATCACCATTGAAGATGATTTCTATCTCGTTGGAAGAAGAGATAAAACAGAGCGAGATCGCCAAAGCTTTGAAAAACTTATGAGTACAGTGGATAAATCCATGCCAGTTATCGCAATGGATCATCAGCCATTTGAGTTGAAACAGGCAGCGGATGCTGGTGTAGACTTATTGTTGTCCGGTCATACGCACCGCGGACAAATGGCGCCCAATCATATTGTAACGAGAAGAATGTACGAGCTAGACTGGGGATACGTACAAAAAGGCGCGTTCCACGCAATTGTTTCTTCTGGATTTGGATTTTGGGGACCACCGCTTAGACTTGGTAGTAGGTCGGAGATTGTGCAGGTAGAAGTTACGTTTGAATAAGGTTAAATAAAAGGGATTATACATATTAATCATGTATAATCCCTTTTATTTTTTATTTCTCAATCGCGCTCTTTACTTAAATATAATCTCAATTAGTTGTTGTGGATGTGCATTAATTAATCCATGAACAATAATAATTACCCATACCTTACGATAACGCGCCCACAAATATCCAAGGAATAGACCTACGATACCAAGGTTCACAATGACCGTAGCTGTATCAATATCCCAATGACCAGAGCCATGTAATGCGATATGCCAGCTTGCCCATAACAATGATGTAAGAAGAATAGCCGGCCAAGTACCTAGTAATAATTCCAAACGTGTTTGCAACCAAACTCTATAAAAAATCTCTTCAAGTACACTATTTATAAGAAACCCTACAAGTAAAATGGAGATTAAAATCGTGGGTTCCATTTTCATTGAAACAAATGGTGTAGAGAATATAGAAAAGAAGTTGAAGTAACCCCAGATTATAATGACAATAAGTGGTGTAAACTGATGCCATCTAATATCCCCTGTTAATTTTACTGATTTTGGTCGTTCTTTTTCGGGGTTATTTTTATAAAACAAAAGCAGCATTAATGGAGTGAATAATAATAAAATAATTTTAAATATCATAAACCACAATTGTAATGCCATTCCTTCAAAGTTCGTGGTGAGAAGACAAATCGTGAAGAGGGAGCCACTTAAGAATAAGATAGCAGTTTGAATTATGATGCGCCTTGGTTCAAATTGTTGAAGGGGATTATAGTTTTTATGATGAAATGGTAGGAAACGGACAAGGAGTATACCGACAATAACAGGGATCCACTTGTACCAAAAAGGGATTGTGCCCTTATGATCTCCACTGTAACGAATGTTCGTTTCTCCAATCCATATAAGCCAAAGAGATGAAAGCAAGATAATAAGCATAATGATACCGCCAATTAACTTCCCCGATTTTGGAAAATAACTGTCCATAGTTATTCGACCTTTCATATTATAATTGTAAGTCAGTTTCTAATTGACTCTATTCGCTGCTTTTTTCTTTAATAAATATGTATGTATAAATCTATTAAAACAAAAAAGAGGAGTCGTGGAAATGTTTTCTTTTTTTGATTAAATTTGATAAGAATAAGAGGACCTGTTTTTTATAAAAACAAAACGTTTATATTCAAATTATAGAATAGCATATTTACGCTTCTTCAAAAAAAGATAATATAAAAAGGCTTTGCTTGAAAAGGGGGATTATAAGTGATCATATCAGATGTACTATACGGAGAATTTGAAGTGGATGCAGTGCTAGAAGAATTAATTTTAAGTAAGTCTATGCAAAGATTAAAGGGAATTCATCAAGCAGGCGCAAGTTACTTAATGAACGAGAAATGGAATGTAACGCGCTTTGATCATTCAGTTGGTGTTATGTTATTAGTTAAAAAACTAGGTGGTTCAGTAGAAGAACAGATTGCTGGTTTACTGCATGACGTATCGCATACTGCTTTTTCCCACGTAATTGATTACGTTTTTGATAATGAAGATGAAAGTTATCATGAAGAGATATTTAGTTCTGTTGTGAAAAACTCAGAAATTCCAGCGATCCTTGCGAAGCATGGTTATAACTATGAAGATAATTTATTAGATGATTCGAAGTGGGCATTACTAGAAAGGTCAGCACCAGAATTATGCGCAGACCGAGTGGATTATACATTACGAGATATGTATACATATGGGTATATTTCTTTAGAAGAAGTTCACAGTTTTTTAGAGGATGTCATCGAAGTAGAGGGGAAAATGGTTCTTCAAAATATCGAAATAGCGGAATGGTTTACAGAAACGTATTACAAAGAAGTAATCGATTTCTTTATGGAACCAATGAATATTTACGGAAATGATATGTTAGCGAAAACGTTAAAGGTAGCTCTTCATAAAAGGATTATTCATGCAGATGATTTTCTTCTTGAAGATGAGGAGCTTATTTCGAAATTGCAGCAATGTAATGACCCCGAAGTAGAAGCTTTATTAAGCAAAGTTCATCAAAATGTAAAAGTAAAAGAAGATAGAAATGATTATGATTTACATCAGAAAAATAAAGTGCGTCTTATTGATCCGCTGTTACTTCGTGAAGGGAAAATTGTTCAGTCGTCTGTTGTATCAGAAAAAATAAGACAGATGAGTGATATCGCTTATGAAAAAGCGGTGAGAGGGATGTATGTGAAAGTGATTGCGGATTAGCAAAAAGAAGGTATCATCACATAAGATGATACCTTCTTTTTATTCATCTAATATTTTCCACTCATTTCCCCAGTCCTTCATCGCGTCAAAAATAGGACGGAGTGTTTCGCCTTTTTTTGTTAGTGAATATTCCACGTGAGGTGGCATAGTTGAATAGATTTTTCTCTTTATAATATTTTCTTGTTCAAGTTCTTTTAAGCGAAGAGAGAGTGTGCGTGGGCTAATGCCACTTAGACGTCTTTCAAGCTCAGCAAAACGTTTAGGACTATAGAACAAATCTCTTAAAATTAAGAAAGTCCACTTTCCACCTATTACAGACATTGTTTTTTCAATGGGACATTTCAATAAAATTTCATCGTTTTTATTTTCCATATAAACACTCCTTACTATATAAAAGTATAGGTACTATATAAAAAATCAGTAATTTTATAATTAAAGTACTTTCTTTATTATAGTTCTAAAGGAATATATAGGTAAATTACTAATTTTTGAAAGGGGAGTTAGCAAGTGGGTGGGGTGGCTAGTAGAAATTCAGATGTTCAAACAAAAGAGAAATCGGGTATTATCATTTTATTCGCTTTGGCAATGGGATTTATTATGGCAACGTTAGATGTAACAGTAGTAAATGTTGCAGTGGTGAATATTCAAGAAACATTAGGACTGGCATTGTATAGTTCGACATGGATTGTCGACGGATATATTTTATCTTTTGCGGCATTATTATTGGCTGGGGGGTCATTAGCCAATCGATTTGGAGCAAAAAAAATATATATGATTGGTTTAATTATTTTTGTGTTCGCATCTCTTTTATGTGTGATTGCTACAACTGGGAACATTCTTGTTATGGGGCGGGTAATTCAAGGTGTTGGAGCGGCTTTATTTATGCCAAGTTCACTTAGTTTATTAGTAGTATCATTCCCGGATGAAAAGAAGAGAGCTAAAATGTTTGGTATATGGTCGGCAATTGTATCCATTGCTTCTGGTACGGGTCCTTTTATTGGTGGCCTTTTAGTAAATACATTTGGTTGGCGAAGCATTTTTATTATAAACCTTCCAATTGGGATGATTGGTATTGTAGTGGCTTTTGTAATTATTCCAAATGTTTTACCGGAAAAGGAGAAAATAAATGTAGCGAATCATTTAATCGGTATAATTGCAATAACATTATTGGCGTTTACTCTAATTGAAGGTCCAAGTTATGGATGGTCCTCGTCTCAAATTTTAGGAGGAATAGTAGGGACGGTATTAACCGCAATTCTCTTTGTTTATGCAGAACGAAAGTCAAAAAACTCGGTTGTGCCAAGAGTGTTGTTCCAAAACGAGACGTTTACCTCAGCGAATATAGTTGGGTTTCTAATAAACTTTGCTTTATTTGGCGGAATATTTATGTTTGGACTCTTTTTACAAAAAGCATACGGAGCAAGTCCATTTGTAGCAGGATTACAACTATTGCCGATGATGAGTGTATTTGTTATTGGAAATTTATTATTTGCAAAAATGGTGACTAAGTTTGGCTCAAACTTGCTATTATTCATAGCGTTATTTATAGCTAGTATAGGATCTGTATTATTAATGTTTCTAGTGAAAAATGTGAGTTATATAGGAATTGCACTCATTTACAGTGTTGTTAATCTTGGAATCGGTATAGCAGTACCTGCCATGACTACAATTGTAATGAAATCTGCCGGTCGTGAAAATGGCAATATGGCTGGAGCAACTTTAAATGTAAATCGTCAAATTGGTGCATTAGTCGGTATAGCGATTATGGGAATCATTTTAAATGAATCATCGAATTGGTACAGAGGGGCAAGCTATAGTTTTTTAGTTATTGGGCTTTCCTATCTATGTGCAGCATTTTTAGTTTGGAAGTTTGTGGAGAGGGAATAAAACAAGTAGAGCATCACTTCTAGATGCTCTACTTGTTTCACATTACTGGTCAAACCAATTCCAAATCTCAATATCTCCAAGAGTCGCATAACGTACGTGCGGGGAGTTTTGTAATTTTAATAACTCTTTCGATGGGCCAGTAATAACAATTCCGTATACTTTTACACCGTTCTCTTTTACATACTCATAACGCTTATCTAAGTTCAGCTCTTTTTCAAGAGTCCAAGTAGTTTTACTTACAGTTTTTTTATGCTCAGAAAGAATGCGCATCATTTCGAGTACTTCATCTTCTTTTGTCTTCGGTCGTTCTGCTTCACTATCAGGGAGGTTTATATGTTCTGGAAATCCGATAACCTCTCCGCCATGTAGGATGAAATCTTCCTCATCTATTCTCTCTTGTCCTGTGTCTAAAGCGTACCATACAGGAGTTGGTGGCATTTCTTGTGCTTCAAATGTGCTATATAGAATAGATTCTAATTCTTGTAAAGTGTAAAGTTTGTCAAAAGATATCGCTACTTCTGCAACGGTTCCCTCATGTACTTTTGCAAGTGTATCCCACACTTTTTTAGATGGTTCTTTCAAATGATCACCTTGCTTTATTTTCGGATGAACAAAGGAAAGTTTAGAGTAATTCAATTTGTTTGCCCAAGATTTATTTGTAACAGTTACAGACGATAAGAAGCTTTTCGTTGTTACTGTACCGAATTGAACTTCTTTTTTGCCGACAGTTTTAACTAAATTCATTTCATTTTCTGTACGGAAAAAGGGTTTGATTTTTGTACTGCCTCCAGTGGAACGAATATTTGGAATTGTTGCTTCTAGTGCGAGTGCTGGAATCTCATTTACTTCAGCTAACTTTTTCATATTATTGAAGTAAAGAGAAGATGAAAAATGATCGGCAAAATAGATTGCTATACAAACCGCAAGAACAAAACTAACAGTTTGCCAACGCTGTTTCCATTTTATTTTCCAAAATGGGACATTAAGATTTTGTGGTGGTAGTCTTTTCTTGATCGGTGCACTCTTCGTAAGCAATTCATCCAAATACACTTCACATTCCTCACAAGTCTCTATATGATTTTCTAATTCTTCTTGTTCATCACGTGTGAGCGTTCCGTTTTCGTACTTCTCCCATAGTGTTTTAAATTCTGCACATCCCATCTGTATCACTCCTCTATGTTTCTCGCTTCTTTCCGTCCGCGGTGTAATTCAATTTTCACTTTCGCTAATGAGAGACCGGTCATTTCTGCTATTTCTTTATACGAGAATCCGTAGTAATCTCGTAGTAGTAGGACATTTCGTCTTTCGAGCGGAATAGAAGATAAACTTTCTAACCAACTAGCGATCTCAAATTTTACGAAATATTCATGTTCTGTACTTGGCACGTTTGGTAAATGGAATTCTTCCACTGTAGTTGTTTTATATTTTTTTTCTTTTCGATACCAATCGATAAAGGCGTTGTAGGCTATTGTAAATAACCACGGCCTAATTTCTTCGCCTTTATAATAATCAATATGGACGAGCATGCGGTAAAAGGTTTCCTGCATGAGATCTTCAGCAAAATGAGAATCTCCGGTTAGGGAGAGAAGATAGCGAAATAAATCATGCATATGATCTGAATAAATGTCTTCTAATGATTGTTTGCGTTTCACTAATTTCCCTCCCTTCATACATAACAACGAAATACATATAAAAAAGTTACAATTTTTTATGGAATTATAGTAAAAAACGTCAAGAATTGGATTGCGTTCTCTTTTATCATAATACATATAAGGCGGGTGAACAGAGATGGAAAGCTATGAAACACAAATTCAAAGGTCAATTGATTATATTGAGGAAGATGTAATGGAAAAACAAACGCTGCGTAATTTAGCTCGCATTGCAGGTTTTTCTGAGTCGCATTTTCACCGTGTATTTCAGGCATTAGTAGGTGATACAGTAATGGAGTATGTTCGAAAGAGGAGGTTAGCCCGGGCAGCTTATCAACTTTCTCATACGGATGAAAAAGTTATTGATATCGCGTTTGAACATGGCTTTCAATCTCACGAAACGTTCACGAGAGCCTTTAAAAAATTATTTCAAATGACACCGAGTGAATATCGAAAACAAGAAATCGAAACACCGATGTATTACAGAGTGAATGTAAAGCAAAGGAAATTAAATCCGTATTTAGGGGGCATACAAATGGAATATCGTATTGTAAATAAACCAGAATTTTTAGTGGCGGGTTATGAATTGAAGACGACAAGTAAAGAAGGGAAAAACCATCAAGACATTCCAGTATTTTGGCAAGAATATTTACAAAAAGATCTTGGGACAACAATTCCCAATCGTAAAGATACGAGCCAATGGGTAGAGCTTGGATTATGTACTGATTTTAATTTAGAAACAGGGGACTTCACTTACATTATCGGAATGGAAGTTACAGACTTTGAAAATGTACCAAATGAAATTGCGAAGCGTACTTTCCCGGCAGCAACATATGCAGTATTTACAACGCCGAAAGTTCCTCATGAAGAAATGGTATCGTCTATTCACCAAACTTGGAATGCAGTATTCTCAGAATGGTTCCCGCATTCAGGATATGAACATTGCGGCGTTACGGAGTTTGAACTGTACGATGAGCGTTGCCACGAAGATAAGAGTGAGTTTGCACAAGTAGAGCTTTGGATACCGGTGAAGAAAAAATAATAGGGTAAGAGCGAATCGTTGGGAGATGGTTCGCTTTTTCATAAAGGGGGAAATGGGAAAATGTTCAAAAAACTAGAATGTGTATCTATACATACGAAAGATATAGAAAGATCAGTTTCTTTCTATAAAGAAATGGGAATGAAGCAAAACTGGATGATAGAAAGAGAATTAGAAGAAGGGGTTATTTGGACGTTAATAGGATTGAAGTTTCCAGATGAGAAAAGTTCGGAGTTAGTAATAAGCAATCATCCGGATATTAATTTTACGGAAGTCGAAGTATTAGTAGAAGATGTACAACAAACGTATGAAAGTTTAAAAGATAATAAAGATGTAAAATGGATTCGCGAACCATTTCCAACAGAATCAGGACATGTTGCAGTAATGGAAGCACCTGATGAGAATGTGTTTGTGTTAGTAGGGAAATAGCTGAAATATGGAGTGACCTTTCATAGTGAGTTATGAAGGGTTATTTTTAATTTGTATAGTAGTAGAGGAAGTAGGTTAGTATTGTCGTTTTTTTCGGTAAGTCGATATATCTAGAAAATCGCTGATATAATTCGAGTTGCGCTGATATATTCAAAAAATCGCTGATATAATTTCATATACCGATAAAACACCTCAAAAAAAAACGATCCGCATAATTTCATATACCGTAAAATTCTCCCAGAAAAGAAAAAAAGACGCCACATAGCGTCTTTCCTACGAACGAAACGGAAATACAAGAATAATCGTCGTTCCTTTTCCGAGTGCACTATCAACGGAAATTGTCCCGTTATGAGCATGAACGAGCTGTTTTGTAATGGCTAGGCCAAGTCCAGTTCCGATGTTGCTTTCTTCTGTGTTTGTTCCGCGGTAATATCGTTCAAATAGAAGTTCTTTCGTTTTTTCATCCATTCCTTTTCCGTCATCTGAAATGGAGAGTGTAAAGGAATTAGCGTTTTGTGATAATTTTACGATGACAGTAGTTGTTTCGTTATTATGTTTTACAGCATTTACTAGTAAGTTTTCGATAATACGCTGGAACCATTTTTCTTCAATGAAATATTGAATTTTATTTGAGCTCGGTACGAATTCAATATTTTGATTTTGAAGTGTTGGATTATTAATAAATTGCAATAATACTTTTTGGACGAACTGATTGATTTCAACGTTTACGTGTTGGGCAGGAAGGCTGTTATTTTTTAATTGATACGTTAAGCTTAAATCATCAATTAATGTCGTCATATATTGAGATTTCTCTTTCATAACACTACCAAATTGCTGAATATCACGATCAGTCCAGTTATATTGATTCGATTCGAGTAATAATGCGTAGCCATATATAGAGCTAAGTGGTGTTTTTAAATCATGCGTTAGACCGGTAATCCATTCTTCTCGTGTTTGCTGAAGTACTTGCCTCATCGCATCGTTTTTTTTGAGTGTAATAGAAAGGTGTTCTAGTGAACTTGTTACATCTCTAAACAAACGGAATGACCATTTTTCTTTACCAGATCGCCGGAACCTGACAGGTTTTCCTTTTTTACTAATGGGTTCTTCATACTTTCCACCAGCGATATTTTTAAGCCAGCGCATCGCATGTAATAACGGTTTCCCGAATTTATTACCGTACCAAATAGAAAGAATGACTAAATAAACAAATACGATAAGAAGGATTAATCCGCATCCGATGAGAAACTTCTTAGTAAATACATCTTCAATTTCGTCATCTGGATAGTAGTGATCATTTTTCGCAGTCACAACGAGAAGGTTGCCACTATTTGCATCGTAAAAGCTAGACGTGTTTTCTTTATGATTCCACGGTTCTTTTTCATTAAGGGCGATTTGTATTGCTGAAAATGTTTTTTTCTTTCCAGCTGGATAGGCAAAAACCTCTTCGCCATTTTGATTAAATATTTGAAGTGCTGCTTTTTCTTTAGACAGTAACTGTTTTTCTTGATCTGTTAATGTAAACGAATCCATCGTTAAAGAGGAGTGATCCTTTTGAATTGCTGTCAGTAACGCATTGCTTTTTAACATACCACCATAAATAACAAGTACTTTCTTTTCTTCTAATTCAATTTCCCAATATGTAAATTTATAATTACTTTCGATATGATGTTGTATATATGCGACTAAAGATGTCTTCGTATAAGCATTCGGAACATCATTTGGTGTATTAAAGTGGTAGAGGATTTTTCCGTTTTCATCTACAACTTGGAGCCAATCATTTTTCTCCTTTATTAAATCTTGCACTTCAGATTGTAACGAAATATGCCCATCTTCTGAAGAGATGTATCTTGAAATTGTAAAACTATCAGAATCTGGAATATTAGGTTCGTATAAAGTACTAGTAAGAAGAAAAATTAAATAAGTAAAAGCAGCAACTACAGCGATAAGTAATGTAACTAAAACAAAAACGTGTTGCATGATAAATTGAATAATAAGTCGTTTATTAAAATTCATATCGTCACCCTACTTTGTAACGAACTTATAACCAAGCCCGCGAACGGTTTTTATATATTCTGGTTTACTTGGATCGTGTTCAATTTTTTCACGTAGTTTTCGAATGTGGACCATAACAGTGTTGTCATCGCCATTATAGGCAGGTGCTCCCCAAACTTTTTCGTATATTTCCTCTTTCGAAAATACGTAGTTTGGATTCTCGCAAAAGAAGAGTAGTAGTTGAAAGAGTTGAGCGGAACATTCGACAATGTGACCATTCACTGTCAGTTCTGCAGAGTGCTGATCAATTTCAAATCTGCCAAATGAAATCGAGTGTGATTTTTGTTCGTGTGGTACGGTTTGTTTCATATGTCTCCGAAGCTGTGCTTTCATACGTGCTACTACTTCTAATGGATTAAAGGGCTTCGTAATATAATCATCCGCACCGTATGAAAATCCGGATATTTTATCTAAATCAGATGCTTTTGCTGATAGGAAGAAAATTGGACAATCTGTTTGTTGGCGAATGATTGGACAAATATCAAAACCGGATTGTCCAGGAAGCATTACATCTAAAATAATTAAATCGTAATTGTTTTGCTTAGTTAGAGATAAAGCTATTTCAGCTGATGTTGCAGTTGTAATATGAGAAAAACCTTCTTTTTCAAGAATGGTAGTTAGTAATTGTAAAATTGCTGTTTCATCATCAACAAGTAAAATATTTGCTTGGTACATAAAAATCCCTCCTAATTTTCTCGAATATCATATCATCATTTTGTAACTTATGGAATTTTTAAGGAAATTTTAAGGTTTTCTTTCGCAAAAAATTAAGAATCAAATGATATGATAAAAGTAACATAGGGGAGGAGATGAGTGTGAATCCGTTTCAAGTGATGCGAGCTAGATATTTTTTAATTGTATTTGCACTATTAATTTTAATAGCGAGAAGTAGTGGCGATTTGCTAACAAGTATATTTCATATACAAAATTCTTCTTTTATAAATATCCTTATATTCTATATCCTTCCGATCGTATGGATTTTTTATGAGTATAGAAAGCATCGCATTTCATTTTCATTGTTTGTTAATAAAAATGAAACATTTAACTTGGTGCAAGTTTTATACATTACGGTTATGTTGTGCATGTTTAGTTACGGGTATCTTATTTTGTATATGTATAGTTTTTCATGGATTACACCGGACTTTATTATGAATGCCCTGCATGAACCGATTATAGATAGTACTGGGGGATATGTATATCAAGTCATTAGGGTCGTATTCATCGCACCAATTATCGGGGAGTTTGTTTTTCGCGGATTTTTACTTCAACGTTTTGCAACAAAATGGGGAACGAGCATAGCGACCATCGTTGTAGCAATATTGTTTGCGTTGTTACATGTTGATTTCCTCGGTGCAGCCATATTCAGCATCGTATTATCAATCGTATATATTCGTACGAAAAGTTTACTCATGCCAATTGCAATACATATGTTAAACAATGCATTTGTAATGGGTGCGTCTTTTTTAATAAGTAGAGAAAAAATTATAAGTTTTGCTGATTTCTCAAATTACACGACATTCTTTCCTGGACTTATTATTTTTATAACAGGATTAAACTTAGTACTTATCTTTTTATTTGTTAATCGTAAATATTGGAGTAAAGAAGTGCCAGTTATATATGCAGAGCAGGAAAAGAGCTTTTCAGATATAGTGGGGAGTAAATGAGATGAAGAAGACGGTTGAAAAAATATTAAAAGACATTATAGATGCTACGTCTATTACAGATATGTGTGATAAAAGCGTTTGTCATTGGCTTCAACCTGTAGTAGATACGATTGTGTTTCCAGAGTATTACTTATTTTCTAGTACTCATTTAAAAGAAAATATTATTTCTCTTCTTATTGTGTTCGGGGTTTTACTAATATTTGGTCTAATTGTAGAAGAAATGATGAAGCGCATCTTCAGAAAGAATGAAGAGAAGTATATGTGGATTCATAAAGTATTCGAGAAAGTAATGGTGGCTTTCCTTTTGTTTTATGGTATAAAAACAATCATTTACTTTATAGCTTTGAAACATCATTAATTCAAAATTTGAAAGGGATGTATAAAATTATATGAATGAAACGATATCATCAAATAAGTTTTTTTATTTGATTTTACTTAGTCTAGTGTTAATAACGACAGTGAATGTTATTTTGCGCTGGGAGGAAGCTTACTTTTTCATGTATTTAGCGCTTCATTTGCTAGGGATTTTATGTATAAGTGGTGGAGTGGTTACTGAAAAAAAGAATGAAGAAAGCGTTAATTATATGTGTGTTATCGGTCTTGTTTTACTTTTAGCTGTACAAGGTATTATGAAATATAGTTCTTTCTCTTTACAAGATTTTAATTTATTAATAGATGTACTTCCTTAAAGAGGCTTTTTATGTTATCTAAAAAGCAAGTAGGGTACGTGTGTTGGTTTGTACGTGCGATCCTTATTCCGGATTATGAACTAAAGAAAGTGTTTAAAGATAGGTAAAACTCTTCTTGTGTAGAAGAGTTTTTTTATGTAAATAAAAGGATCTCGAGCAATTCACATAATAAGCTTGTTCTAATTTAGCGTGTACGAACTTACAATAATAATAGACAGGCAGCATAGAGGAGGGAATAGCGTGAGGAAGGTTATTGGTTGGTCGCTTTTTTTGTACGTTGGATTTGCGTTACTTATATATTGGTATTTATTTGGATGGAATCATGAAGTTATTCCGGACATGTATAAAGGAACAAGTGCAGATCCAGAAACGTTTATGAGTGCGAGAGAGCTTACGCTAAGCCAAGATTATTCGCGCGTGAAAAATTTACTATACTTTTTAGCGACGCCTCTTGAATGGATTATTTTATTGTTTGTACTTGTGCTAGGTATTTCAAGAAAGTTTGAGAAATGGTCGAAGGAAACGACTAAAATAAGTGTCTTGCAAGTTGCGATTTATTTCTTTTATTTATCATTACTGACAACAGTGCTTGCCTTACCGATGCAATGGATTGGCCGGAAAGTGTCCGTTGATTACGGCATTTCAACGCAAAGCACACAAAGCTGGATTAAAGATCATGTTATCGGTTTTTGGGAAAGTTATGCGACTATGTTAATTGTAGTGACCGTTCTATTATGGCTTATCCGTAAATTTCCGAAGAGATGGTGGCTAGCAGGGTGGGCGCTCTCTGTTCCATTTACAATCTTTTTAACATTCATACAGCCTGTCGTTATTGACCCACTGTATAACGACTTTTCGACGCTGAAAAATAAAGAATTAGAAACGAAAATTTTAGCGATAGCAGACAAAGCGGACATTCCTGCTAAGCACGTATATGAAGTAAATATGTCAGAAAAAACGAATGCATTAAATGCTTACGTAACAGGAATTGGCCCTAACGCCCGTATTGTAATGTGGGATACAACGCTTAAGCAGTTAAAAGATAAAGAGATTTTATTTATCATGGCCCATGAGATGGGGCATTATGTTATGAAGCATATATATTTTGGCGTTGCAAGTTATGTATTGCTATCGTTTATAGGTATGTTTTTAATTAGTCGTATTATAAATATGTGTATTCGCAAATGGGGAGATACATTGCAAATTTCAAAAGTAGCATGTTTCTCCATTTTACCTTTATTTTTCTTAATTTCTTCTGTACTCTCTTTTGCAGCACAACCAGCAACAAACTACGTTTCACGTATAGAAGAAAGAGCGGCAGATCAATATGCTTTAAATATGACGAAGGATGGGAAATCTGGTGTGAAAACTTTTCAATATTTATCAAAAACAAGTTTAAGCCAAGTAAATCCGCCTGCGTTAGTGAAGTTTTTCTTATACACGCACCCACCAATTTTTGAAAGAATTCATACGTTTGAACAATATGAGAAACAAAGAAAAAAGGAGTAGCTATTATGCTACTTTTTTTTATAGAAAAATAAGTTTTATATTGGGAATATTTATCATTGCTTTTTACTGTGATTTTGTAAATAATAAGCTATAAAATTCTAAAAATCTATATATAAAGGAATAAAGGTGAAAAAATGTATTTTTTACAAAATTTAAAAGTGAAATATAAATTATTAGCGCTTATTTCATTAGCAGTTTTAGGTATGGTAATTATGAGCAGTGTAGCAATTAATTCCATTAATAAGATTAAGCACGATACAGAGGTTGTAGTAGATGATTATCAAAATTCCGCAATTTTATTAGAAGGAATGCTTCGTACACAAAATTCACTAGAATATAACTTACTAGAATTAATTACGGCGTCACAAAATGAAGTGGTAAATAAAGAGGGGATAATTGATAATATTGAAAAGGATCTTAAAAAATATGATTCTTTATTAAAAGAATATGATGATGGCGTTAATTTAAGTAAGCAAGAGGATGAGTTGTTTCAAAAGATGAAGAAATCTTTGCCAAGTTATATGGAGACATACAAGAAGTTGTTTGACAAAGCGAAGGTAACAAATGAATCTCAAATGGTAAACGAATTTCAAAAAGACTTAAAACCAAAGGGAGTAGAGTTAGCTGGTTATGCAGTGGATCTAGAATCGTATGTTTCAAACTTAGCTGATCAAGTGTTTAAAGATTCTCAAAAAATGATTGATCGATCCGTTATTACCTTTATCATTCTTGTAGTAGTTACTACAATCGTTATATGTATAGTAAGTTATATTATTAGTAAGCTTATAGTTGCACCTTTACAAACGGTTAGTCGTATGATGGAAAGAGCGAAAGAAGGAGATTTAACCGTACATGGTGATTATACTGCTAAGGATGAATTAGGTGTATTAGTAAGTAATTTTAACGAGATGATTGCAGGGCTAAGAACAAATATGCAAGAAGTAGAGAATAATATTCAGCTTCTATTCCAACATGCAGACGGAGTAGCATCTGCATCAGAAGTATCTAGTAGTGCAGCAAAAAAAATCACTATGGATATTGAAGAAGTCGCAAATGGCGCAGAGAGTCAAATGCAAGCAATGGAACAAACTGCGGGTGCGATGGAAGAGTTGACACAAGGAATGCAGAGTATAGTCAATACATCATCCTCTGTAAATGAATTATCTGCTCAATCAGCATTAGATGCAGAGAGTGGTAACAAATTAATGAAACAAATGATTCAACAGATGGATACAATCCAAAATTCGGTACATAGCGGTGTGAAACAAGTAGAGACTATGAAAGAACAATCAGAAGAAATTGTTAAAATCATTGATGTAATGCAAGGTATTACCTCTCAGATTAACTTATTAGCATTAAACGCCGCAATTGAGGCTGCACGTGCTGGTGAAAGTGGTAGAGGATTTGCAATTGTGGCAGATGAAGTGCGGAAATTAGCAGAACAATCTAGTGATTCTGCAAAACAAATTGAGAATCTTATTACTCAAGTTATGGGAACAACGAACCATACGGTACATATGATGGGGAAAGTAGATAATGAGGTAGAGGCAGGTACACAAGTAGTAATGCACACAGAAAAAGTATTTGGAACAATTACAGAAAAAGTACAACAAGTATCTGAGCAAATTCAAACGGTATCTATGTCTACAGATGAAATTGCAGCGAGTAGTGAGGAAATCTCGGCTTCTGCAGAAGACATGGCTCAAATTTCCCAAAGATCATCTGACCGAACTGATAGGGTAAAAGAGTCTATTCAACAGCAAGAAAAATCTGTTCAAGAGATTTCGGTTTCAATTGAACATATGCATAATGCAGCAGGAAAATTAAAACAAATAGTTGCCCAATTTACTCTTCAAAAGTAGTAGCATATTTGAGTGTTAATAAATATAAAAAAAGCATCCTCTTTTAATAAAAAAGGATGCTTTTTTTATTACTACTATTCGTAGATTTCCGGCATTTTCAAGGCGATGATTACAGCTACAGGACTTATACATACTAGATTTGTATATTACTTATTTTTTGACAGTTTAAGAGATTTATCGACGAGACTCATTTCTGTATTAGTGTTTTTAGATCCTGCTGTTGCCAAACTATTAGACCGGATTTAGATGCAAGTAATAGGGATTATCCTTATATTTGTAGGGATGGCACTAACTTTTCGCAAGGGAAGAGAAGGCGAGTTATCAGTGAAGGGAATGCTACCTCTGAAATATAAATCATGAATATAGTAATCGCCATTAGGTATCTCCTTTAGGTCCCAATAAAGGGAAGTTGTAAAGTGAAAAGGAGTTTATAAAGAAATTGTAGAATGTTTTAGTATATAACACCTTAGATGTGACAACTTCCTTTTTGAAAAAGAAAGAAGAAGGCATAAAGCAGAAAGGTAGTGGAAATATTTCTCCTAGAAGATTTGCATTTTATCTTACATTCACCAAAAAAGAGTACTCCTGAAACAATGAAATTCATTTTATTTGAATGAAATAGGGAGAGAGGATAATGAAGAAAAAAATATTGGGTGTAATGATGATTGCGACAATGGCAGGAGGTATATTTGCAGGGACGAATGTGACGCCTGTAAAAGCGGAAGAGTATCCACAAATGATTGTGTTTGAAGATGTTCCATACGGATTTTGGGCATATGATGCTATTATGGATTTAGCATATCATAAAATTATATTAGGGTATGGAAACGGGAAGTATGGTGTTGGTGATCTTATAACACGTGAACAAGTAGCTGGGACTATTTACAGAACACTTGAGATAAAAGAAGAAGGATTAGTAGCGAATCCATATAAAGATGTTTCTGATAGTACAACAACTTTTAAAAAGGAAATTTTGGCGTTAACAAAACGTGGTGTTTTTACAGGGGATGGCCAAGGGAATTTTAGGCCGAAAGCACCAATCTCTAGAGCGGAAATGGCTGTCATTTTAAAACGAGCATTTAATTTTGAAACGAAACAAAAACATACATTTAAAGATATTCCAAAAGGCCACTGGGCAGAAGATGCAATTAGTGCGCTACAATCTAATAATGTTGTAAGAGGAACTGGGAATGGCATGTATGAATTAAATCGCCCTGTACCTAGAGAACAATATGCTCAGTTTATTAATAATGCGATTATTAATTATCATTTGAAAGAGGATTGGAAATAGAGTGAAATATGAAAGCACAAATAGAAATATTTGTGCTTTTTTGTTTGTTTAAAAAAGAATTATTATTCGTTTATTTGTATTTTTAATGTTATACATAAGCTTTATAATCAACCTCATAAACAAGACATGATGTGTAATATGATTCACAAAACCGTCACGAAATGTGTCGAAAAATATATTGTCACTATACCATTTATTCTGTATATTTTTAAAAAAACATATACATATTGGGGAGATAATTTGATGAGCAAAAAATTATTAAAAACAGCTACAGCATTAACAATTATGGGTG
Source organism: Bacillus sp. C-3-6 (assembly GCF_054509685.1). Classification (NCBI taxonomy): domain Bacteria; kingdom Bacillati; phylum Bacillota; class Bacilli; order Caryophanales; family Bacillaceae; genus Bacillus; species Bacillus sp. C-3-6. The sequence goes on from NZ_CM137247.1 coordinate 1,134,661, forward strand.
GGGTGTTATTCTCAGCAGAGAGTAACAGTGTAAAAGCGGAAAGTGCACCGTTGCAAAAAACAAATACAATTGTATTTAAAGATGTACCAAAAGGACATTGGGCATATGAGGCAATTCATGAATTAGCGGAACAAGAAATTATTTTGGGATATGGCGATGGAATATTCGGTTTTGGGGATAATGTAACACGTGAGCAAGTTGCAGCTTTAATTTACCGTGTGTTTGATATGGAAGAACAAGATGAATATGAAAACCCATATGGAGATATTGATGAAAATTCAACAAGCTTTATCGAGGAGATATTGGCTTTAACGGAAATGGGAATTTTCCAGGGAGACGAGAATGGAAACTTTAGACCGAAGGCGACGTTAACGCGTGCGGAAATGGCACAAGTTCTTACGAATGCTTTTGACTTACAGGCCAAGGGATCTCATAACTTTAATGATGTTTCAGCAAATTCATGGGCAACGAATGCAATTAGTGCAGTACAAACAAATGGTATTACAATGGGAATCGGAGAAGGTAAATTCGGTCCGTCTATGAAGGTAACGAGAGAACAATACGCACAGTTTTTACATAGAGCAATATTGCATGATATGGAACAAGGGCAGTAATAAAGTTTAACTAGTCAAAGTGAAATTTAAAAATAATACAAAAAGGTCGTTGTTGTATAACAGCGGCCTTTTTTGTATGAAATAAAGCACGAAAGAATGGCGTTTTGAAAAAAAATGAAATGAATTTTCAAAAAAAACTTCCTTTTCTGAAGATTTGTTATATAATATAAAACATGAAATCAAATCTGTTATAAAACAGTTTAAGAAGGGGATGCTAATATGTCGACGCAAACTTCACGGGTTACACTCGTTGGAGAAATGTTACCAGCGTACAACGAAATATTGACACCTGAGGTGCTTAGTTTTTTGAAGGAACTACATGAGAATTTCAATGAGCGCCGCATAGAACTTTTACAAAAACGTGTAGAAAAACAAAAGAGAATTGATGCAGGGGAGTTTCCGAAGTTTCTAGAAGAAACAAAACACATACGTGAAGCGGATTGGACAATTGCCAAGCTGCCAAAAGACTTAGAGGATCGCCGCGTAGAGATTACTGGACCGGTAGATAGAAAGATGGTCATTAACGCTTTAAATTCAGGAGCGCATCTTTTTATGGCGGATTTTGAAGATTCGAATGCACCAACTTGGGAAAACGCAGTTGAAGGTCAAATCAATTTACGAGATGCAGTAAAGGGAACGATTTCACATAAAAATGATAAAGGGAAAGAATATAGATTAAATGAGAAAACAGCTGTACTCATTGTACGTCCAAGAGGATGGCATTTAGAGGAAAAGCATATGCAAGTTGATGGGAAGAATATGTCGGGTAGCTTAGTAGATTTCGGCTTGTACTTTTTCCATAATGCGAAAGCTCTTTTAGCAAAAGGGAGCGGCCCATACTTTTACTTACCAAAAATGGAAAGTTATTTAGAAGCGAGATTATGGAATGATGTATTCGTATTTGCTCAAAAATATATCGGCATTCCAAATGGAACGATTAAAGCAACTGTGTTACTGGAAACGATTCACGCTTCGTTTGAAATGGATGAAATTTTATATGAGCTAAAAGATCATTCTGCTGGCTTAAACTGCGGAAGATGGGATTATATTTTTAGCTTTTTAAAGAGTTTCCGTAATCATAATAAATTCTTACTACCAGATAGAGCACAAGTCACGATGACGGCGCCATTTATGCGTTCGTATTCTTTGAAAGTAATTCAAACATGTCACCGCCGTAATGCACCAGCAATTGGAGGAATGGCGGCACAAATTCCGATTAAAAATAATCCAGAAGCAAATGAAGCAGCTTTTGAAAAAGTGCGTGCTGATAAGGAACGCGAAGCTTTAGACGGTCATGACGGGACTTGGGTTGCCCACCCTGGACTTGTACCGGTTGCAATGGAAGTATTTAATCACATTATGAAAACACCGAATCAAATTTTTAGAAAACGTGAAGAAATATATGTAACAGAAAACGATTTACTAGATGTACCAGTGGGAACGATTACAGAAGAGGGCCTTCGCATGAATATTAGCGTAGGTATTCAATATATTGCATCTTGGTTAAGCGGACGGGGAGCAGCACCCATTTATAACTTAATGGAAGATGCGGCAACTGCTGAAATTTCAAGAGCACAAGTATGGCAATGGATTCGTCATGAAGGTGGAAAACTAAATGATGGTCGTAATATTACGCTTGAATTAATGGAAGAGCTAAAAGAAGAAGAATTAGCAAAAATAGAAAGAGAGATTGGTAAGGAAGCCTTTAAGAAAGGGAGATTCCAAGAGGCGACAACGTTGTTTACAAATCTCGTTCGAAATGATGAATTCGTACCATTTTTAACATTACCGGGTTATGAAATTTTATAAAAAATGAGAAGGGGATGGAACAAATGAAAAACGAAAGAATCGAGAAATTACAAGAAAACTGGGAATTAGATGAGCGTTGGAAAGGGATTACACGTCCATATTCGGCAGAAGATGTAATTCGCCTGCGCGGATCGATTGATATTGAACATACATTAGCGCGCCGCGGTGCGGAGAAGCTTTGGACATCGCTTCATACAGAAGACTATATTAACGCACTTGGCGCATTAACAGGAAACCAAGCGATGCAACAAGTAAAAGCTGGGTTAAAAGCGATTTACTTAAGTGGTTGGCAAGTAGCAGCTGATGCAAACCTTTCTGGACATATGTATCCAGACCAAAGTTTATATCCAGCGAACAGCGTACCTGCTGTAGTGAAACGAATTAATCAAACGCTTCAACGTGCGGATCAAATTCAGCATATGGAAGGAAGCGATGATACAGACTATTTCGTACCGATTGTAGCAGATGCAGAAGCTGGATTTGGTGGACAATTAAACGTATTCGAACTGATGAAAGGTATGATTGAAGCAGGTGCATCAGGTGTGCATTTTGAAGATCAATTATCTTCAGAGAAAAAATGTGGCCATTTAGGCGGAAAAGTACTACTACCAACGCAAACAGCAGTACGCAATTTAATTTCTGCACGCCTTGCAGCAGATGTAATGGGAGTGCCGACAATTATCGTTGCAAGAACAGATGCGGATGCAGCTGATTTAATTACGAGCGATATCGATCCTGTTGATAAAGCATTTATTACAGGAGAAAGAACACCAGAAGGATTTTACCGTACGAATGCAGGTCTTGATCAAGCAATTGCGCGCGGTTTAGCGTATGCACCGTATGCAGACCTCGTTTGGTGTGAAACGTCGGAACCAAATTTAGAAGATGCAAAACGATTTGCGGACGCAATTCATAAGGAGCATCCAGGGAAGCTACTTGCATATAACTGCTCACCTTCATTCAACTGGAAACAAAAACTAGATGAAAAAACAATTGCAAGCTTCCAAAAGGAAATCGCATCTTACGGTTACAAGTTCCAATTCGTAACACTTGCTGGATTCCATTCATTAAATTACGGTATGTTTGAACTAGCACGTGGCTATAAAGAGCGCGGCATGGCAGCATACTCTGAACTACAACAAGCAGAATTCGCAGCTGAAAAACACGGCTACTCTGCAACACGTCATCAACGCGAAGTAGGAACAGGTTACTTTGATGAAGTTGCACAAGTGATTACAGGCGGAACTTCATCAACGACAGCGTTAAAAGGATCTACAGAAGAAGCACAGTTTACGAAATAAAAGGAAGGGGCACCTTTTTGAAAGGTGCCCCTTGTTAGTTTGTGAACGATTCGAAAAGAGATATCGATTTATCGGCAAAAATGATACTTCCTTTTCTTTATTACTAAATCAACTCCACTCAGCCCTATGATCACGAATAAACTTCATATCTTTCTCATAATGCTCTAGATGTCCTTCATCAATCATTCTTTGGAAATTCAAGTCGCCTTCTTGCGCTTTTCGTTTCATATATGTACATAACCCTTCTAATCGAAGTAACACCATTCCTAAGTAATCTTCATCCATATTTTTATCATAGGACTGAACGAACAAATTCATTCTCTCTTTAATACGATCTGCATGTTGCGATGAGTCATAATGAACGGCTTCACCGGATTCTGTATAATACACTCTACTTAAAGGCACACAAGTATAGAGTGTATAAGCTATATCCCATAGTCTTGGACCAGGAGCAGCAACATCGAAATCAATAATCCCTACTGGCTTCTCATTATTAAAAATAATGTTATATATGGCAAAATCATTGTGACATAAAACCTCAATGTTATTTGGCGTGTGATCCATCGGTTTCCAATCATCTAATAACGGAAAATCACTTACAGCATCATGGTAAAGGCGGAGCATCTTTGCGATTTCTTTTAATACATCATTAGATCGCATATATTCTTTTAAAGGATAATTGCCAGCTTCTCCTTCAATAAAGGATAAAATCTCTCTATCTTTTTCATCTACACCTAAAAACTTTGGAGCATAATGAAATCCTTTGTTTTCTAAATGTTGCAATAGCTTATGAATCTTTTCACCGCCCGGCTTTAACTCTCGCCGAACAGTATTTTCAGAACGATATACGTTTGAGACGTTTCCCCCTGTTAGCCTTTCTTCTTTAGCGTAGTTTGACATGTGAAAATTCCCCCTGTGATTAAAAAATCCAATTCCAAATAGTAAATAGACCAACAATGGCAGAAAAGAGAAGGCAAGCAAGGAATGCTAGACAGCCAAAAGGAACTAGCTTATCTTGCCATGTTTCTTTATACTCATAAATTAACTCCTCTGCTACTTTCTTCTGCACTGAAGATAAAGGTTGATCTTTATACAAACCTTTTATATGGTTAGAATCGCCTTTAAACTTTAAAGCACGTGCAATATGATGAGGATTATTTCCCATTGATTTTTCAAATAATAAACATGATTCATGCATAATGTCTGTTTTATGTTTCTCTAGATACCAGTAACGTCCAGCCATTTCTGGATATTGTAATGTATAATAAATATCTCCGAGTTGTTTTCGAAGATGTAATTCATTTGGGTATGTAAAGATGAGGCCATGCAATCTATCTCTTGCTTTTCCAAGATTATTATTTTCAATATCCTCTTCGATTCTTTTTAATGTTTTTCTAGGAATTTTGTTGTTCATAAATTCCTCCTTATTTGGAATAGAGATAATTATATTTTATAAGAAATACTAAAAATTAGAAATTCCATTTTAGAAAAAGATTGTACATTTTATTTTAATGTGCTATGATGATGTCAGTTGAATAGTTAAATTAAGCAATCCATATGTTATCAAGTGCTGAAAACGAACGAGAAAAAGTATGTGAGAACTAGTTTATGTTTCGTATTTGATAATGTGTGGATTCTTTTTTTAGACAGGAAGACTAAAAAAATTAAATTTGTATTTTCTTAGGAGGAAATAATCATGGCAGTAACAGGACAAGTAAAATGGTTTAACAACGAAAAAGGCTTCGGTTTCATCGAAGTTCCAGGCGAAAACGACGTATTCGTACACTTCTCTGCAATCGAAACTGAAGGTTTCAAATCTCTAGAAGAAGGCCAAAAAGTTAGCTTCGAAATCGAAGAAGGTAACCGTGGACCTCAAGCTAAAAACGTAATCAAACTATAATTTTATAGTTGATGATGGAAAAAAGGATGGCTTATGCCATCCTTTTTTTGTTGTGGGGAAAGTTTTTTCAGAGCCTGTTTTTATATCTAAATCTCTTTTTCTATGTTACAACGGGTGAAAAATTATCTGGAATGCGTATTAGTTTCTGTAGAAGAATTAGTTCAGCAAGAGCATTTACTGCGTATGATAGTAAATAACTATAAATTTGTATTCTTCATCGAAATAAGGGGTTCTTTTCCAGGTAGACCTTGAGTAACATCTTTTTTGTTAGCATTGTTGTTGGAATTTTGTACGTTTTGAGATGATGTTTCTAACAGTTGTTCTTGTTCCTTACTAGGGGTATTCAGAGCATCTGAGGGGATGCTATTAACCTGCTGGCTTAATAGGTTTTCTTTATCCATAGTATACAGCTCCTTTTTGGAATTCGATAAAAAGCAATGTAATTATAAAATGACCACTTATATATATTGTGTTTTTGAATGAAATTATATACAAAACTTATATTATAAAGTTAACTAATTAACGAATTATTAGTGATGGATAAAGGTGTACAAATTTGAAGTTATTAATAAAAATTAAAAGCGAGTAACAAGTACAAATACTTTTTCTCATGTTTTAGATAAGGATCATATTACAAATCAAAAAAGATGTAGAGAACCTTGGAAGAAAATATAGTTTTTTTAGAGTGAAGAAGAATAAATAAAATGATACTACAAATGTAAAAAGGCATTCCATAAAGGAAGGCCTTTTATTGTTCTTGCCCTGATTTTTTCTTCTCACGTTTTTTACATTCTGGACATTTTGATTTACGAAACGGTTTAGCAAAGAATAGCAGAATGAAAAATAAACCGAATATAATGCTAGCTGAGTTTTTCACGATAATGACGCTGCTATTTTTCATTTGAATCGATGGTTGGATTTCTTTTTCTTCCATAGTGGCCCTCCATATATTGGATTTATATTTTAATTATAGCAAAGTTAGTTGTTGTAATGATGTGAAATGAGGAAGTGATTTCAAATATTTATAGTAGTATAAATGTTTTTTGTGTACATTATTATCTTTTTATTATTATATAGTTAATTTTAAATTTAAAGAATGGTTGATAAATAATAAATCTATGTAAAATAGTGGAATATGCAATCCGTTTTCTTTTCATAGGTGCTAAAATTATATATGCAGCTGCTAATATAAATGGAAAAAAGGAGATAATAGAGCATGGAAAGTAAAGTGGAACGCTATGTCGAAAATTATGTTGTAACGAAAAATACGATGGCCTTACTTCCTGTTATTCTAAGTGAAAAGAAAATTGTTACTCGAGTCGTTGAAATGAATGATTCTTTTTTCGTATTTCAAAAACCTCTAGATATTATAGAAAGAAGTTGCCGCAAGCATGGCTCGAGTTTCTTAGGCAGAAAAGAAGGAACGAAAGAGTTAACTCATATTACACATAAAGCACCAATTGCGATTAGTCCTACAGATCAACTTTATTTTTTTCCTACCTATTCTTACTCTAGAAAAGAGTGCGCTTGGTTGTCTCATTTTTATATTGAAAGTAATAAAGAATTAAAAGATGGAAATCTTATTATTAGATTTATAAATGGCTTTGCTGTGAAATTAGAAATATCAAAAACTAGTTTTGAAAATCAACAAAATCGTACAGCGAAATTACGTACTGAATATGAAGATCGTAGGAAAAAACAAGGGAGCCCTTGTTTTAAAGAGATTGATAAAAAAGAGGAATCAACATTAAGACCCGCTTATGAGAAGGTGTATGTTGTTAGAGAAGATGAAGTGTAATATAGAAAAAGCTGCCTCTAGAATGTTGCTTTAAGCGACATTCTAGGACAGCTTTTTTGCTATTTAAATATTAATAAGTTTCTTCCTTACGGGCAGCATCCATCATAATGAAGATAGCTGATAAAATATGCAAAATCATTCCTACAAACGGAATCCATGCAAGGCAAGAAGTTACAATTCCTAGCACATTACCGTTAGCACTCATATTAGCTTTTTTAGCCAATACTAAAGTAACGATATGTAATACTAGCATGAAAAGAAGTGGTAACCAAAGTAAAGAAACAACAATAGTTCCTCCGAGTACAGGTATTCCCAGTAAAGCCTCTAAGGCACCAGTAACCCATTTTAATAATTTTACTGTGTCTTTCAAAGTATTTCCTCCTAAAAACATAAAATAAATATATTGCGATATTAAGTATAGCAGATTTATGATGTTATTTTAATAAAAAATGTAAAAAATACTATTTTTTTATAGTTAAATAAATTATTTGCAATATACTATTTTTGAAGGGATATAAGAATATTGTTGGATAGGGTGTTATTAATATGTAATATCTTGTCAAATATTGATAGATTATCATAGCTAAATAATGAAGGAATTCTTATGAAAGATATGGAAACTTTAATAAATACATCTCCATATGTCGTATCTACCATTTCCTCTTTCATATAAGCGATGATACAGTAGGGATAGTATTTAGAGTAAAGGGGTAAAGTGTAGAATGGATTTTCAGACAATCAAAGAGTATTTTTCACCAGAAAATATGGATCATATTGTTGAGAGTTATAAAGCGTTCGGACCACTTCTTGGTATTGGTTTACCGATGATAGAGGCGTTGATTCCAGCATTACCGCTTATTGTATTTGTACTGGCGAATGCTGTTGCATTTGGCTTTTGGCTCGGTTTTCTTTATTCATGGATTGGATCAGTAATGGGTGCATTACTTGTCTTTTTCATCATCCGCCATTTTGGCCGCAGCCGTTTCTTTTCGTTTGTAAATAAGCATGAGAGAGTACGAAAAGCAATGGGGTGGATTGAAAGGAAAGGATTCGCACCGATTTTTGTTATATTTTGTTTTCCGTTTACACCGTCAGCGCTCATAAATGTTGTCGCTGGTTTATCCCGAATTAGTGTAAAACAGTTTGGACTAGCGTTAGCATTCGGAAAACTTGTGATGATTTTTATTTTAACGTATATCGGTCATGATTTAATGTCATTTATTCATAATCCGGTGAAATCAGTCATTGTAGCGATTGGTATTTTTATTTTATGGTATGTCGGTAAGAAAATTGAAGTAAAATTAGAACTACATTAAGAAGAGTCTTCTTTGTAAAGGAAAGCTTCAGTATTAAAGGATAAGGGGAGAAGCAGATGAAGAAAACTTTGAAAAAAGAAGGCATAGAGTGGATACGAACAATTTTAATTGGTGTATTATTAGCTGTATTTTTTCGAACGTTTTTCTTTTCAACGTATGTTGTAGAGGGGAAGTCAATGATGCCGACATTGCAAGATGGCAATATGCTCGTTGTAAATAAGGTGAGTTATCAAGTTGGGGACTTGAACAGATTTGATGTTGTGGTGTTTCATGCGAATAAAAAAGAGGACTATGTAAAGCGAATTATCGGTTTACCTGGAGATCATATTGAATATAAGCATGATAAGTTATATATAAATGGACAATTTATTGATGAGCCGTATTTAGAGAAGTATAAGAAAGAAATAAATGGAAGGCAACTAACAGGCGACTTTACATTAGAAGAGTTAACGAAAGAAAAACTGGTGCCACCCGGGTTTATTTTTGTAGTAGGTGATAACCGGCTTGGGAGCTGGGATAGTAGACACTTTGGCTTTGTAAAAGCTGATACAGTCGTCGGCAAAGTTGATTTGCGATATTGGCCAATTCAAGAGGTGCAAACGAATTTTTCAAAAGGTTGATATAATGAAGTAGAAGTATAGAAAAGACAAACAACTCAGTTTGTCTTTTTTCGTGTACTATAATACAATTATAGTAGCAAACTAACGTTCGTTATGTAAGTGAAAGGTGGGGTTACATGTCACTTCGATTTGTGATTGGTAGAGCGGGAAGTGGAAAAAGTACACTTTGTTTACGTGAAGTGCAAGAAGAGTTAAAACAGCGCCCGAGAGGGAAAACAATATTATATCTTGTGCCAGAACAGATGACATTCCAGACGCAGCAGGCGTTAATTGGAAGTGAGGATGTAAGAGGTTCTATTCGGGCACAAGTTTTTAGTTTTTCACGATTAGCGTGGAAGGTGCTGCAAGAAGTTGGCGGAGCGAGTCGTCTTCATATTGATGAAGCTGGTGTACATATGTTACTCCGTAAAATTGTAGAGTCTCGTAAAGATGGATTATCGGTGTTCCAAAAAGCAGCGGAGCAAAATGGTTTCTTTGAACATCTTGGCAGTATGATCGCGGAGTTTAAACGTTACAATGTAACGCCATCTAACGTATATGAAATGTGGCAACAATTAGATGCGCATAGTAGCAGTGCCGAACAAAAGTTACTAGCGAATAAAGTGTATGATTTACAGTTACTATACGATGATTTTGAACGTGCTTTAATTGGAAAATACTTAGATTCAGAAGACTACCTGCAATTGCTAGTGGAAAAGCTTCCGCAATCTGAATATGTAAATGGTGCGGAAATTTATATAGATGGATTTCATTCATTCTCCCCGCAAGAGTTAGAGATTGTAAGACAGCTTATGATTTGCGGAGCGAAAGTTACGATCACGTTAACGATAGATGAAAAAACGTTAGCGCAACCAGTAAATGAACTCGATTTATTTTATGAAACGACGTTAACGTATGAAAAAATAAAACAAGTAGCGCGTGAAGAGAAAATAGAAATTGAAAAAACAATTCCACTTATGGAACAGCCGCGTTTTCATTCTCCAGCATTAGCGCATTTAGAAGCTCATTATGAAGCGCGTCCGAATGAAAAATTTAACGGTGAAGCGAGTGTAACGATTAGTACAGCTGCGAATTTACGAGCGGAGGTAGAAGGTGTTGCTCGTGAAATTCGTAAACTTGTTGCGGATGAAAAATATCGTTACCGAGATATTGCAGTGCTTCTTCGTAATGGGGAAAGTTATTACGATGTGATGCGAACGTTATTTACAGATTACAATATCCCGCACTTCATCGATGAAAAGCGCCCGATGTCACACCACCCATTGGTAGAATGTATTCGTTCTGCACTCGAGATTATTAGTGGGAATTGGCGTTATGATGCGGTGTTCCGTTGCGTGAAAACAGAGCTTTTATATCCATTAGACGTAAGAAAAGAAGCGATGCGTGAAGAAATGGATGAATTTGAAAATTACTGTTTAGCGTACGGTGTACAAGGAAAGAGATGGACTGCTGAAGATCCATGGATGTATCGCCGTTATCGTTCTCTTGATGATACGAACGGGATGATTACAGACAGTGAACGTGAAATGGAAGAGAAAATAAATAGGCTACGTGACGTTGTAAGAACACCTGTTATTCGCATGCAAAAAAGGTTAAAGCGTGCAGGAACAGTTATGCAAATGTGTGAAGCAGTTTACTTGTTTTTAGAAGAACTGGATGTTCCGAAGAAACTAGAAGAATTACGTATACGTGCAGAAGAAAGTGGAGATTTCTTATTTGCGACAGATCATGAACAAGTATGGGAAGAAGTAATGAGCCTTCTTGATACATTTGTAGAGATGCTTGGGGCAGAGAAAATGTCTCTTTCTATGTTTACTGACGTTATGTCGACAGGTCTTGAGGCACTTCAATTTGCTAACATTCCGCCTTCATTAGACCAAGTGTTAATTGCTAATATTGATCACTCCAGATTATCTGATGTGAGAGCAACGTTTATTATAGGTGTAAATGAGGGGGTCATTCCAGCAGCACCTATGGATGAAGGTATGCTTTCTGATGAGGAAAGAGAAGTTCTTGGTGCGGCAGGGATTGAATTAGCGCCAACGACGAGACAAACTTTGTTAGAAGAACAGTTCGTTATGTATCAAATGGTAACGAGAGCATCTGAGAAGTTATACATTTCATGCCCGCTTGCAGATGAAGAAGGGAAGACGTTACTTGCGTCTAGCTTTATTAAGAAAATAAAAAGAATGTTCCCTAATGTGAAAGATTCATTTATTACGAATGACGTAAATGATTTATCACGTTCAGAACAAATTTCATATGTAGCAACGCCAGAAGTAACGTTATCTTACGTTATGCAGCAACTACAAACGTGGAAGCGATACGGATTTGAAGGGAATTTAGACTTTTGGTGGGACGTATATAATTTCTACGTAACTTCAGATGAATGGAAACAAAAAAGTAGCCGCGTCTTATCAAGTTTATTCTACCGAAATCGTGCGAAGAAACTAAGTACAGCAGTAAGTAGAGATTTATACGGAGATATAATTAAAGGAAGCGTCTCTCGTATGGAACTATTTAATCGTTGTGCATACGCTCATTTTGCGCAGCACGGTTTATCGCTTAGAGAGCGTGATATTTTCAAGCTTGATGCGCCAGACATCGGCGAATTATTCCATGCGGCATTAAAGAAAATTGCGGACAAGTTATTGCGTGAAAACCGCACTTGGGCGGATTTATCCATAAAAGAGTGTGAGCATCTTTCTGTTTTAGTAATAGAAGAAATTGCGCCGTTATTACAACGACAAATTTTATTAAGTTCAAACCGTCATTTCTATTTAAAACAAAAACTACAACAAATCATTTTCCGTACGTCAATCATTCTTCGTGAACATGCGAAGTCAAGCGGATTCGTACCAGTTGATTTAGAGGTGCCGTTCGGTATGGGAGGTACAGGGTCACTTCCGCCGATGGAATTCTCATTACCAAATGGTGTAAAGATGGAAGTAGTCGGCCGTATTGACCGTGTTGATAAGGCAGAAGATGAAAACGGGACGTTCTTACGTATTATTGATTATAAATCAAGTTCAAAAGCGTTAGATTTAACGGAAGTGTATTACGGATTAGCACTTCAAATGTTAACGTATTTAGATGTTGTTACTTCGAATGCACAGACGTGGATGAAAAAAGGCCACGCAGCATCACCAGCTGGTGTATTGTATTTCCATATTCATAACCCAATCGTTGAGATGAAAGGTGACGCATCTGAAGCTGAAATTGAAAAAGAAATTTTAAAGAAATTTAAAATGAAAGGACTCGTATTAGGAGATGCTGACGTTGTTCGTTTAATGGATAACAAACTTTCAACAGGAAGCTCAGATATTATTTCTGCTGGCCTGAAAAAAGACGGTAGCTTTAGTGCGCGTTCAAGTATTGCAAGTGAGCAAGAGTTTAACGTACTGCAAAAATATGTACACCATACGTTTGAAAATATCGGAAAAGATATTACAGAAGGTGTTATCGATATTGCTCCTTATAAAATGGGAAATAAAGCAGCATGTACGTTCTGTAACTTCAAATCTGTTTGTCAATTTGATGAGTCACTTGAAGATAATCAGTTCCGATCGTTAAAAGATATGAAAGATAGCGAAGCGATGGATAAAATAAGAGAGGAGGTTGGCGGAGAATGATAGAAAATTGGCCTAAAAAACCAGAAGGTAGTCAATGGACAGATGACCAGTGGAAAGCTGTTGTAGCGAACGGACGTGATATTTTAGTTGCGGCTGCAGCTGGGTCAGGTAAAACAGCAGTATTAGTTGAACGTATTATCAAGAAGATTATTAATGAAGAAAATCCAGTCGATGTCGACCGCCTGCTCGTTGTAACCTTTACGAATGCAGCAGCACAAGAGATGAAAAACCGAATCGGAGAAGCGTTAGAAAAGGTATTAATTGATGAACCAGGCTCTCAACACGTAAGAAAGCAGCTGAGCCTATTAAATAAAGCTTCCATTTCAACAATTCATTCATTTTGTTTACAAGTCATTAGAGGATATTACTACATGCTTGATGTTGATCCTCGTTTCCGTATTGCGAATCAAACAGAAAATGAATTGTTAAAAGAAGAAGTGCTAGATGACATATTAGAAGAAGAGTATGGCATCGAAGATAATACGATATTCTTTGAACTCGTTGATCGTTATACGAGTGACCGTAGTGATGATGACTTACAACGTATGATTTTAGCGCTTCATACAGAATCAAGAGCGCATCCAAATCCGGAAAAATGGCTTGATAAATTAGTAGAAGCATATGACGTAGAAGGAAAGACAATTGAGGATTTAGTATATGCTTCTTATTTATTAGAAGATGTGAAATTCCAGCTTGAAACAGCGGAACAGCATATTCGTAAGGCAACTGAACTCGCAATGCTTCCTGAAGGTCCAGCGCCTCGCATTGAAACCCTGCAAGCAGATGTAGCTTTACTTGGAACGCTATCATCAGCTGCTCGTGAGTCGTGGACAAGTTTGTATGAAGCGATGCAAAACGTATCGTGGCAAACGTTAAAGCGTATTAAGAAAAGTGATTACAATGAAGATGTTGTAAAACAAGTAGACTCTCTTCGTAATAAAGCGAAAGATGAAGTGAAGAAATTACAGGAAGAGTTATTTAGCCGCAAACCTGAAAGTTTCTTACGAGATTTTCAAGATATGCACCCAGTATTAGAAAAGCTTGTTCAACTTGTAAAAGTATTTACAGAGCGTTTCCAAGCGATGAAGCGAGACAAAGGAATGGTCGATTTCACAGATTTAGAGCATTTCTGTTTACAAATTTTAAGTGAACAAAGTGAAAATGGTGAAATGAATCCTTCAGCAGTAGCGCTTCAATATCGTAATAAATTTGCTGAAGTGTTAGTCGATGAATATCAAGATACGAACTTTGTACAGGAATCCATTATTAAATTCGTAACGAAAGATTCTGAGAGTGAAGGAAACTTGTTCATGGTTGGCGACGTAAAGCAGTCAATTTATCGTTTCCGACTAGCCGAACCAGGCTTATTCCTAGGAAAGTATAAACGCTTTACGCAAGAAGGATCGGGCGGCGGAATGAAGATTGACTTAGCGAAAAATTTTCGTAGTCGTCATGAAGTGCTAGCAGGAACGAACTTCATCTTCAAACAAATTATGGGCGAAGAAGTTGGGGAAATCGATTACGATGCTGACGCTGAATTAAAGCTAGGTGCTAGCTATCCAGAAGGTGAAGATGTAGCGGCAGAGCTATTATGTATTCAGCAAACGGAAGAAGAAGTAATGGATGGAGAAGAAGGTGCAGAAGTCGAAAAAGCACAGCTAGAAGCTCGTCTTATGGCGCAGCGTATTAAAGCGATGGTTGATTCAGGTTATGAAGTGTATGATCGTAAAACGGATAGTATGCGCCCTGTACAATACCGTGATTTCGTTATTTTACTCCGCTCGATGCCGTGGGCGCCGCAAATTATGGAAGAGTTAAAATTGCAAGGAATTCCAGTATATGCTGACCTTGCGACTGGTTATTTTGAAGCGACAGAAGTAAATATTATGATGAACGTATTCCGCGTTATTGATAATCCGATGCAAGATATTCCGCTTGCAGCTGTACTTCGTTCACCGATTGTGGGACTAAATGATGAAGACCTTGCGACGCTTCGTGCTCATGGGAAGAAAGGGTCATTTTATGAAGTAATGAGCTCGTTCTTAAAAGGAGCACCGCTTGAAGAAGAGCAAGAACTTCATGATAAATTAGAGTGGTTTTATAATTTACTGCAAGGATGGCGTGAATTTGCCCGTCAACAATCCCTTTCTGATTTAATTTGGAAAGTGTACGGTGAGACAGGTTATTACGACTTCGTTGGCGGTTTACCAGCAGGAAAGCAAAGACAAGCAAACTTACGCGTACTATATGACCGCGCAAGACAATATGAAGCAACATCATTTAGAGGATTATTCCGCTTCTTGCGTTTTATTGAACGTATTTTAGAACGCGGTGATGATATGGGTACGGCAAGAGCTCTCGGTGAACAAGAAGACGTCGTTCGAATTATGACGATTCATAAAAGTAAAGGGCTAGAGTTCCCGGTCGTATTTGTAGCTGGACTCGGTCGTCGTTTTAATACCCAAGACTTAATGAAGCGTTTCTTACTGCATAAAGATTTCGGTTTCGGTTCACAATTTATCGATCCGCGTAAACGAATTAAATATACGACATTATCGCAACTTGCAATTAAACGCAAAATGAAAATGGAATTAATCGCGGAAGAAATGCGTGTATTATATGTAGCGTTAACGCGTGCGAAAGAGAAGTTAATTTTAATCGGAACAGTTAAGGATGCAAATAAGGAAATGGAAAAATGGCTTGATGCGAGGGAACATAATGAATGGTTATTACCAGATCACATACGTGCCGGAGCGTCTTGTTATTTAGACTGGATTGCACCTTCATTATATAGACATCGTGATAGTGAAATGCTTCTTGAATTAGGACAAGGAAGCATTCCGGATGAAATTTACGGGTATGACACTAGCTGGAAAGTAGAAGTTGTGGACGGTAACACGCTACTTGCACCAGAGCCAGTTCAAGAAGAGAAACAAGAATTGTTAGAAGCGCTTCGTGAGAAAAAGGCTGTTCCCCTGCAAAGTGAACGGAAAGAAGAAGTGTACGACAGATTAATGTGGAAGTACGGATATGAGGATGCGACATCTCATCGTGCGAAGCAATCTGTTACAGAAATAAAGAGAAATTATCAATCTGAAGAAGGTAGCGATAACGCCTTTATTAAAAAACTACGTGCACCAATTAAAACACGTCCGCGCTTTATGGAGAAAAAAGGGTTAACGTACGCAGAGCGTGGAACAGCAGTCCATGCCGTTATGCAGCATGTAGATTTGAAGAAACCGATTACGGCCGAAACGCTACAAGAACAAATCGCAGGAATGGTAAATAAGGAATTATTAACATTCGAGCAGGCGGAAGAAATAGCAATTGAAAAAGTAATTTCATTCTTTGACAGTGACTTAGGTAAAAGGGTATTAGCGGCGAAAAGTGTTGAGCGTGAAGTACCATTTACGATGATGCTTGCAGCAGAAGAAGCATATCAAGATTGGCAAGGGAAGAGTGAAGAAACGATTCTTGTCCAAGGGGTTATCGACTGCATGATTGAAGAGGAAGATGGCATTACGTTAATCGACTTCAAAACAGATACGATTGAAGGGAAATTCCCAGGCGGATTCGAACAAGCAAAACCAATTTTAGAAGATCGATATAAAGTGCAACTTTCGTTATATGCAAAAGCACTCGAGAAAAGCTTACAACATCCTGTCAAAGAGAAATGTTTATACTTCTTTGATGGGAATCACGTTGTAAATATTGAAGGATAGACAACAGAAAGGGGCTATAAAAAATGACAACGTTAAGAACTTGTGAACAGGGACACGAGTATTATAAAAGTAGCGATTGTACAACTTGCCCAACCTGTGAGAAAGAGAGAAAACCAAAAGAAGGTTTTCTCTCTCTTCTTTCAGCGCCAGCAAGAAGGGCATTAGAGCACCACGGAATTCAAACTGTAGAAGAACTCTCAAAATATAGTGAAAAAGAAATATTAAAACTGCATGGTATGGGACCTGCGTCTTTGCCGAAGCTTAGGAGGGCTTTGGAGGAGAGTGGGTTATCATTTAAATAAAATGAAATAGTGCCTCTTCACTACTTACTTGTTTATACTACTATTTGTGAACAGTAAAGCTCTTGCTGATTAAAATTTCATTCTAATAATTTGAATTAGATAAAAGAAAAAAGTAGGAGAATATCTCCTACTTTTTTTACGCTGTTCCAATCTGATCTTGATCCGCCACATCAGAATCAAATGTATTTGTTGCACTAACACCGCTAAAAGTATTCACAACAAACCCAACATTGGAAGCTCCAGATCCGTTATAGGCTTTCGTGTTTTCTTTCGGAGACACGTTATAAAAATCTCCTAAGTTGAAAGAGCCGTTACTGTTTTGAACGACGAGATTTCCTACAACCGAAGGCATACCATCCACCTACTTTACTAAGCTTTTTAATTACTATATGAATTATTGTGCGGAAGGTTCATCTGTAATATATTGGCGGATTTGCATAATACGAGAGTTATTAAAAACATAATCAACATTTCCAATTTGAAAGCAACCAGAATTTAAAAGTGTCCGTAATTCAACGTTATTAACTTCAATAAAAGGGCATTCATTTACAATATTTAATTTTACATCTGTCGTTCGTTTTGGAATTGTAATGTGTTCATCTGTAAAGATTTCAAAAGCATCAAAACGACCTTCTCCCCTTATATAACAAGGAATTTCACGGTGGACGGCAAGAGCTCTACTTTTTAATTCCATTTGGTTCGCATCTCCAACTTGCAATACGGCAGTAATCCCTAAAGAAATAATAGAAACATTTTGGACAATGGACACATGATGCAACATAATTTCTCAGTCTCCTTAACCTGGAGTAGGAGGGACATCTGTTACTAATGGTACAAATGGACCCTCTGTAACTGTTTCAAATGGTGTATCGAGAATAGAAGATAGAATGAGGAGATTTGCATCTCCAATTAAAAAGAGTGCGGACGATGATACACCGTTCATTTTAATCTGTCCGACTTTTAACTCACGGTTTACAACGTTAAGGTTCATACATACTTACTCCTTTCGGAAATTTCCCGGTATGTGCTGAATAAAGGAGAGAAAGGCTTTGTCAATATCTTGTTTCATTGCCTGAATAATGATATCTCGTAAATAATCTGGATCTGTTGAAATACCTTCATATGATTGAACTTGTGATAAATAATAAGGGAGTCGATGCTCCATCTGTTTTTTTATGTCATCCACCATCATTTGTCGATACATTTCATCAAGCGGTGTTCTCTCTTCTTGTTCAAAATGTAGAATACGATTATATGCTTCTTCATCTAAGTATCGATGCATTTCTTGAAGGATACCTTGATAAAAGTCTGGGTTTGTTTCGGTTTCAGGATTTACCTTCAATGTTTCTGTATCCACTTGAAAATCTTCAATTTGTTGTCCTTTTGCTGAAAATGGATTTAAACCAATATTTAAAGTACCATTTAAGTTTTCGACTTTTAATTGATCGAATTTGTATTCCACTTTTCCTACAGAAGAGGAGGGGCGATTTTTTAATTCGTTAAGCTCTTCTTGGAGTTGTCGCACTTGATTTTCTAAATTCAGGATGGCTGCTTGTTGTGTTTGAAGAGCTTGTTGAAGTTGGTGTAAGTAAGTATATATATCTTGATTCATTTGTGAAACCTCCTTTTCAATAGGGAGGGTAAAAATATTCCTGCTATATATTTATGACAAGGATGTCTTAAGAAGAACTAGTTGATGGTTTGATAGAAATAATTTGTCCTTTTGCCTGTAATGGGCGAAGTGGCTCCGTAAATCCGCCTGTATTTGAAAATTTAGATAGGGCTTTAATACTTCCGGCAGTACCAATTTGGAATACAGAAGAGGTTGTGATGCTATCAATTTTAATACTGTTGATGATGATACTTTGGTTTACATAAAAATTCAATTCAATTGCCTCCTTTAAGTT
This sequence comes from Bacillus sp. C-3-6, assembly GCF_054509685.1. Taxonomy (NCBI): domain Bacteria; kingdom Bacillati; phylum Bacillota; class Bacilli; order Caryophanales; family Bacillaceae; genus Bacillus; species Bacillus sp. C-3-6. The sequence continues at coordinate 1,153,582 of NZ_CM137247.1, forward strand.
GAGCCAATTATCGCTTGATCGATTACATCTGAATCGTTGACAGTCGTTGCACTTTGATAATTGTAGACAGAAACATTATCTCCAACGTTGAAAGAACCGGCCCCGGCGAAAGCACGTGAGTAACTAATAGGCCTAATCGCAAATACATCTCCAATATGAAAAATACCACTTGATCCAATATTGACGATACGAATATGTCCGACCATAGCTGGCATACAAAACACCCTTCGTTTTTAAAATTTTCTTTTCTACTATTGTATGGGCGTTTCCAATAAAATGTGTGTTTTTTTGAAATAAAAGAAACACACGCGTTATTGCGTGTGTGTGTTGAACGTTTGAGTAGGGTGTAAATCCGTATGTACATGACAAATTACATTTAAGAGCCTGTCCAGTTCTTGGCTACAATCCACTGTTCTTTGAGAAGTCATTCCATAGCGTTCAGCAAAATAGATCATTTTTTCACGTTTTTTTTCAATAGCTTGCTCAAACATTGAAATCGGCTCCATCTCTAAATGAAATTTTTAGTATATATGTAGTACATATTATACAAAAAATTCATAAAAAAGAAATGCCTTCGCTAAAAAAAGTAAAATTTCTACATTTTATGCTAAATAATGAATAAGTAACGAATAAGATGCGAGAAGAATATTGTAAAAATTAGCGTGCATGAGAAGGTTTTTTTTCTTGCGGATGCGAATACAATTAAAGGGCATGAGTTTTAGGATGGAGAGTGGAAATATTGCGTTTTGTAACGGCGAAGAAAGAAGAAAAGGTATTTGTAGGTATTGTGGATGAAGAAGAAGAAAAGGTATTACACTTAAGAGAAGCGCAAAGACAAAAAGGGGAAAAGGTTACAATCCCTATTACAATGTTAGAGTGTATTGAAAGAGGGACTGAATGCTTTGAGAAAGTATGTGAAATTGTAAATTGGGCAAAAGAGAACGGGGAAGCGGCTTATTATCCGTTAACAGAGGTGAAAATATTAGCGCCGATTCCAAGGCCAAGAAAGAATATTTTGTGCGTTGGAAAAAACTATCGTGAGCATGCGGTAGAAATGGGCGGAGTAGAGTCTCTTCCAGAAAATATAATGATCTTTACGAAAGCACCAACAACAGTTATTGGCATAAATGAGCAAATTAATGGTCACCCTCATGCAACGGACGAACTAGATTACGAAGGAGAACTAGCTATCATTATTGGTAAGCGAGGGAAGCAAATTAAAAAAGAAAAAGCGCTTGAGCATGTTTTTGGTTATACGATTATAAATGATGTAACAGCTCGAGACATTCAAAGAAAACATAAACAGTTTTTCCTTGGGAAAAGCTTCGATACATTTTGTCCGATGGGACCTTATTTAATTCATAAATCGGTGGTTGAAACGCCGAATGCATTACACATTGAAACGGTAGTAAATGGAGAAGTAAGGCAAACTTCCAACACAAATAAAATGATTTTTTCAATAGAAGAAATTATTTCAACGATAAGCAAAGGAATGACTTTAGAACCAGGCGATATTATCGCAACAGGAACGCCGGCTGGTGTCGGAAAAGGTTTTACACCACCGAGGTTTTTACATGCTGGTGATGAAGTGGTCATTACAGTGGAAAGAATTGGTACTTTGCGAAATGTAGTGAAATGAGAAAAGAGCTATCTTGTATAAAGATAGCTCTTTTCTATGGTCTCGGATTATAGAGATAATCTATAACGGCAAAAGTGTAAAGACCAATTAATGCAAGTGTACAAATGCCAAATAATATAACCGCAAGTGCGCTTTTTTCTCGTCCAAATCCAATAATAGTAAGAATAACAGCAGTCCAAAATGATGCTTTCAGTAGTGTGAGTGTAGTAGGAGTTGAGTAATGAAGCCATGTTGTGGAAAGTAGGAAACTAAAGAATGTAACTAAAATAAAAGCTGTAGCTAAATAGTTAATATGTTTACCATATCTTAGTAGCATATCGCAGCTCCTTTATGAATTTAAAATACAGAAAATTACAATTTCATCTTAATATAATTGAATATAAAAAGAAAGAGGTTGTCCCAACATGTTGGACAACCTCTCTATTATTACGATAATACAGCTTTAATTTTTTGGAATGCCCACTCTAAATCTTCTTCAGAGATTACTAGAGGTGGTGCGATACGAATTACGTTTTCGTGTGTTTCTTTACATAGTAGACCAGCTGCTTTTAGTTGTTCACAGTAAGGACGAGCTGGCTCGTTTAATTCGATACCGATGAATAAACCTTTACCGCGAACTTCAGTGATCATTGGGTTATCAATTTCTTTTAATTGCCCAACTAATTTTTCTCCTAATTGAAGAGAACGCTCTGTTAATTTTTCTTCTTCTAAAACTTCAAGAGCTGCGATAGAAACAGCACATGCAAGTGGGTTACCGCCGAATGTAGAACCATGAGAACCTGGCTCAAATACACCTAAAATGTCGCGGTTTGCTGCAACACAAGAGATCGGGAACACACCGCCACCAAGGGCTTTACCAAGTATGTACATGTCAGGAGTTACATCGTCCCAGTCACAAGCGAATACTTTACCAGTACGGCCTAAGCCTGTTTGGATTTCATCTGCTACGAATAAAACGTTTTCTTTTTTACATACTTCAAGAGCTTCTTTTAAGTAACCAGCTGGTGGGATGTTAATTCCTGCTTCACCTTGAATTGGCTCTAAAATGAATGCTGCTGTGTTTGGTGTAATTGCGGCTTTTAATGCTTCTAAATCACCGTAAGGAATTACAACGATGCCAGGAAGCATTGGACCGAATCCACGCTTGTACTCTTCATTTGAAGACATAGAAACAGAACCCATTGTACGTCCGTGGAAGTTATCTTCACAAACGATGATTTCAGCACGGTTTGCTTCTACTTTCTTCACATCATAAGCCCAGCGACGAACTGTTTTAATTGCAGTTTCAACAGCTTCAGCACCTGTATTCATTGGAAGTACCATTTCTTTATTAGTTAGTTTCGCAACTTTTTCGTACCAAGGACCTAATTGATCGCTATGGAAAGCACGAGAAGTTAACGTAACACGATTAGCTTGGTCAATTAAAGCGTTAATAATTTTCGGGTGACGATGACCTTGGTTTACTGCAGAATATGCACTTAATAAGTCCATATAGCGGTTTCCTTCAGGATCTTCTACCCAAACACCTTCTGCTTTAGAAATAACGATTGGAAGTGGGTGATAGTTATTTGCTCCGTATGTGTCTGTAAGTTCGATAATATCCTTAGTTTGAATCATGATTGTTCCCCCTTTTGTTATTACAAGAAGTTTGTAAATACTCTAAATATTATAGCATTTAAATGTAAAAAAGCGAAACATTTCCTGAAAATAAATGAACATGTTATCATATAGAGTGAAAAAGTGTGAAAAGAGGAGGTAAGGGATACGATGGTACATATGCATATTACAGCATGGGCGTTAGGTTTAATTTTATTCTTCGTTGCGTATTCACTTTATTCAGCAGGGAGAAAAGGTAAAGGTGTACATATGGGGCTTCGCCTAGTGTATATCTTCATTATTGTGACAGGCTTCATGTTGTACATGAGTATTGTGAAGACAGCAACAGGTAGCATGCACATGTGGTACGGCTTAAAAATGTTAGCTGGTATTTTAGTTATCGGTGGAATGGAAATGGTTCTTGTGAAAATGAGCAAAAACAAACCAACAGGGGCGGTTTGGGGCTTATTTATTGTTGCGCTAGTAGCAGTATTTTACCTTGGGCTGAAATTACCGATTGGCTGGAAAGTATTCTAATAAAAAATAAAACCACCTTATAATCTCAAAGACTTGGGAGATAAGGTGGTTTTTATTTTTTATGTCGCATCGATATGCAATTCTTCCCCATTTACTTTCGTAAAACGGAACATATTTTTATTGGATGTAGTGTGACGGACGAAATGGTGCTGCAGTGTACAGATCATCTCTTCGTTATCAAACAAAAGAATATTTACTCCTTCACGTGACTCCTCTTTCGGTAAGAAAGATAAATAATTATGACAATACATGCAATCATATAAAGAGTAGTGAAGTGATTGCAATGATTCGGTTAATAATGTGAACACAGAGTCAGGTAATTCCTCGAGCCATTCATTATAGCTAAGAAGCAATTTTTTTCGAATACGTATCATTTCCCCGTTTTGCAGGTGGTGCTGTTCGTTGGCGATTTGTAATATATCTTGTTCATAGAAACGAGCTGGTAGCCAGTTGTTGTTATATAAAATCTCAAAACCATCTTCGGCAATATCTTCTAATAAAAATGCTTCATCATTTTCATCATCAAAGAATACCCATTCATTGTTTATATATTCTACATTACCGACTGTATGAGCGCGGGGCTGGTTATATAAAATATGGTTACGTTGTATCATACATGATTTCTCCTTTATGAAAAGTAGTTATTCCTGTTATAGACAGTTCGTGCATTCTTTATAACTAGACACATCTAGACATAGGTGGGCATACAATAAAACACGTTTTACTGAGTGAGAATGCTATTCCATATGTGGATAGTAGGTTATTGTCAAGTTTTCCATTTTTTGATCCGCACTCTTAGGGTGGGGATTACTGCACGTTCAAGAAAAGAAATAAGATGGAAGGATGATTTATATGTGCGGGATTACAGGGTGGGTGGATTATAAACGCTCATTAGAAGGAGAAAGAGATGTCGTTACGAAGATGGCTGAGACGTTAGCGAAACGTGGTCCGGATGATAATAAAGTTTGGATTAAAGGCAATGTCGCATTTGGGCATAAACGATTAATCGTTGTTGACCCTGAGGGCGGGAAACAACCGATGACTTGTTTAAAAGATGAAACGAATTACGCCATTTGCTATAACGGTGAACTTTATAACACAGAAGACATTCGAAAGGAATTATTAAGAAGAGGATATACGTTCAAAGGTCATTCTGATACAGAAGTATTATTAGCTTCTTATATTGAATGGAAAGAAGAATGTGTCGATCATTTAAACGGTATATATGCGTTTGCTGTATGGGATGAACAGAAAGAACAAGTATTTATTGCGCGAGATCGACTAGGTGTAAAACCGCTATTTTATAAATATGATAGTGGGCGATTACTATTTGGTTCAGAGTTAAAAGCGATACTGGCTCATCCAGATGTGAAGGAGGAAGTAACGTTAGAAGGGTTATCCGAAATATTCGGCCTCGGACCGTCAAGAACGCCTGGCCATGGTATTTATGCTGGTATAAAAGAATTACGTCCAGGTCATGCGATGACATTTTCAAAGAACGGTTTATGTATATGGAGATATTGGAATGTAGAAAGTAAAAAACATGAAGACTCTTTTGAAGAAACAGTAGAGAAAACGCGCTTTTTATTACAAGATGCCATTACAAGACAGCTTGTTTCTGATGTGCCACTATGTACTTTTTTATCAGGTGGTGTAGATTCGAGCGCTATTACAGCTATCGCAGCGAAAGAATACGAGAGATCAGGAAAAGGGCAATTACACACGTATTCTATTGATTACGAAGATAATGACAAATACTTTAAAGCGAATGCGTTCCAGCCAAATTCAGATGCTCCGTTTATTAATTTAATGACTGAGACATTTCAAACAACCCATCATCGCTGCGTCATTTCGAATGAAAAATTAGCAGAGTATTTAACTGAAGCAGTACTCGTTCGTGATTTGCCTGGTATGGCAGATATCGATTCGTCATTATTATGGTTTTGCCGCGAAATTAAACAAGATTTTGTCGTCGGTTTATCTGGGGAATGTGCAGATGAAATATTTGGTGGATATCCGTGGTTTTATAGAGAAGATGATTTACAATCGAGTGCCTTTCCGTGGATGCGCTCTACAGAAGCACGTGAACAACTGCTAAAGAAAGAATGGAGAAATAAATTAAATTTACAACAATATGTACAAAGGCGCTATGAAGAGTCGATTCAAGAAGTTCCTATTTTAGAGGGAGAAAGTCCGCTAGAAGCAAAAAGACGCCAATTATTTTATTTAAATATGGTATGGTTTATGACAACTTTATTAGACAGAAAAGACCGCATGAGTATGGGGGCAAGTTTAGAAGTACGTGTTCCATTTGCAGATCATCGCCTTGTCGAATATGCGTGGAATATTCCTTGGGAAATGAAAATGTATAAAAACCGCGAAAAAGGTCTATTACGTAAAGCGTTAGAAGATGTACTTCCACATGACATCTTATATAGAAAGAAGAGCCCTTATCCGAAAACACACAATCCACACTATACAAAAGCAGTAACAGTATGGCTTCAAAATCTATTAACGGATAAAGGTTCAATTTTACACGAATTGTTTGATAAAGAGCAGTTGAACGGATTAATTCAGTCTGGTGGCAGTGCATTTCAAACACCATGGTTTGGTCAATTGATGACTGGGCCACAGCTTTTAGCTCATTTAGCACAAATTCACGTTTGGTTTAAAGAATATGGGGTAAATATTAAGGAATAAGGGAAAAGCGGCTTACACTTATGTAAGTCGCTTTTTATTAAATAAATTGTCATATAAAATTAAAAATCACCTTATAAATAATACTTAATTAGAATTATTATTTTGACGTACTTATTATTGCTTGTTATAATTGGAAACGAACGTTCTGAAAAGGATTCTCATTTATAAAATTGAGGTGTTATATAGATGACAAAGAAAAAAATAGGTTTACTCGTAATGGCGTATGGAACACCAGAATCATTAGACGATGTAGAGGCATATTATACACATATCCGTCACGGGCGTAAGCCGTCAGAAGAAGCGCTTGAAGATTTAATTGGGCGCTATAAAGCGATTGGTGGAATTTCGCCGCTTGCAAAAATTACGAAAGAGCAGGCGCATAAATTAACAGATTCAATGAATAACATATTTACAGAGTATGAATTTACTTGTTACTTAGGTTTAAAACATACTGCGCCATTTATAGAAGATGCTGTAGAGGAAATGAAGCGAGATGGAATTGAGCAGGCGATTAGTATCGTATTAGCGCCGCACTATTCTACATTTAGCATTAAAGCGTATAATGACCGTGCTATTCGTCTTTCAAAAGAAATCGGTGGTCCTGTTATTGAACCAATTGAACAATGGTATGATGAACCGAAATTTATTTCGTATTGGGCAGACCAAATAAAAGAAACGTTTACAGAAATTGATGATAAAGAGAAAGCAGTCGTAATTTTCTCAGCGCATAGTTTGCCAGAAAAGATTATTGCAGCAGGAGACCCATATGTAGAACAACTAAAGCATACGGCAGATTTAATTGCAGAAGCTGCAAATATTCAAAACTATACAATCGGTTGGCAAAGTGCTGGGAATACTCCTGATCCATGGATTGGTCCAGATGTGCAAGATTTAACGAAAGATTTATATGCAGAGCATGGGTACGAATCTTTCGTATATTGCCCAGTTGGTTTTGTAGCGGAGCATTTAGAAGTTTTATATGACAACGATTATGAATGTAAAGTTGTAACTGATGAATTAAATGCCAAATATTTTAGACCAAGTATGCCGAATGCACAATCTGCATTTATCGACTGTTTGGCTGAAATTGTTTCAAAAAAAGTGAAGGAAATAGTTGACAAAGGTTTAGTTTTGAATAATAATTAATTTATAATAATTTTAAATAAATAATAATTACTATGAAAGAAAGAGGAGGATCCCCCTAGATGAATCCAAATAATCGCTTAACAACAAACCAAGGTGCTCCAGTTGGAGATAACCAAAATTCTCGTACAGCTGGTCGTCGTGGACCAGTATTATTAGAAGACTATCATTTAGTAGAAAAACTTGCGCACTTTGATCGTGAACGTATTCCGGAGCGTGTTGTGCATGCACGTGGTGCAGGTGCTCACGGTGTATTCGTAACGAAAAATAGTATGAAGCAATATACGAAAGCGGCATTTTTACAAAATGAAGGAACTGAAACGCCTGTATTTGTTCGTTTTTCAACGGTTATTCATGGTCAAGGTTCTCCTGAAACAGCACGTGACCCACGTGGGTTCGCTGTTAAATTTTATACAGAAGAAGGAAACTACGATATCGTAGGTAATCATTTACCAGTTTTCTTCATTCGTGATGCAATTAAATTCCCTGATATGGTACATTCTTTAAAACCAGCACCTGATACGAATATTCAAACGCCAGATCGTTACTGGGATTTCATGACGTTAACTCCAGAATCTACACACATGATGACATGGGTATTTTCTGATTACGGTACACCAGCAAGTTATCGTGAAATGGAAGGTTTCGGCGTCCATTCATTTAAATGGATTAATGAAGAAGGTAAAATTGTTTATATTAAATACCACTGGAAACCACAGCAAGGTGTACGTAACTTAAATGCGAAGGAAGTGCAAGAAGTACAAGGGAAAGACTTCAATCATGCAACTCGTGACTTGTTCGACGCAATCGAAAAAGGAAATCACCCGAAATGGGATTTACACGTACAAGTTATGCAATTAGATGAAATGGACTCTTTAGACTTTGATCCATTAGATCCAACGAAAGTGTGGCCAGAAGATCGCTTCCCATTAATGGAAGTAGGGAGAATGACGTTAAATCGTAATCCGAAAAACTTCTTTGCAGAAGTAGAACAAGTAGCGTTCTCTCCAAGTGCAACTGTAAATGGTATTGAGCCATCGGAAGATAAATTATTACAAGGTCGTTTATTCTCTTACCCAGATACACAGCGTTATCGTCTTGGTGCAAATTACTTACAAATTCCTGTAAACTGCCCATACGCAGCTGTTCATAATCAACAACGTGATGGTGCGATGCAAGTGAATCAAAACCCATCTACAATCAACTACGAACCGAGCCGTCATGCAGAGAATCCAGTTGAAGACTCAGCTTACCGCGATTCAACTATGAAAGTAGAAGGCTATGTATCTCGTGAAAAAATCGAGAAACCAAATGACTTCAAACAAGCAGGTGAGCGTTACCGTTCATTCTCTAAAGAAGAGCAAGATAACTTAATTGCAAACTTAACAAATGACTTAAAAGACGTAAATGAACGCACGAAATTACTAGCTGTTTGTAACTTCTTCCGTGCAGATCAAGAATACGGTATGCGTTTAGCGCAGGCATTAAATGTTGATATTACGCAATATGTAGGAAATGCTCCGAAATAAATAGGAAAAGACGACCGGGTTTCGGTCGTCTTTTTTGTATAAAGTTATGTGGGGTATTTTGCTTGTAAATTATGTCGGAATTTGTTTGTAAATCGATATGTTGTGTCGAACCGTTGATATATTGAAAGAAACAATCGATATATTTGAAAAATCGTTGATATATCCAAAAAACCGATGATATATTTACATTTATACTAGGTGGGGTATGTTGCCTAGTACGCAAAAAAGAGATGCAATCTATTACTAATAGATTGCATCTCTTTTTTAGTTTACTCGTTCTGCATGTTCATAAGCCTTCTCGCCATGCATCGAAATATCAAGTCCCATGTGTTCCTGGTGCTCATCAACCCGAACAGGGAGGAAGAAGTTAATCGCTTTAATAATGGCATACGTCATGATGATCGTGAATGCATATGTTGCACCGATCGCTATAAATTGTTTAAACAGTAAAGCGGAATTTCCGTAAAATAATCCGTTTGCACCATCTCCGTTTATGGTAGTAGTTGCAAATAGTCCTGTTGCAATACCGCCCCAAGTTCCTCCGATGCCGTGGCATCCAAAGGCATCAAGTGTATCGTCATACCCGAATTTTGTTTTTAAGAAGAAAACGGCGCCAAAGCATAATATACCACCAATTGCCCCGATAAGAAGAGCTGAGAAAGGTGTAACGAACCCGCAAGCTGGTGTAATAGCGACTAGACCGGAAACGGCGCCACAAGCAGCTCCCATCGCAGTCGGTTTTGATTGGAAGAACCATTCAGAAAGCATCCAAGTTAGAGCGGAGGCAGCAGCGGCTATATTTGTATTAATAAATGCAGTTAAAGCTACGTCGTTTAAGGATAATGCGCTGCCGACGTTAAAACCGAACCAGCCAAACCATAATAAGCCTGCGCCTAACATTGTAAATGGCAAATGGTGAGGAGAAGAACCATTTATGTTTTTTCGTTTTCCAAGGAAAATAGCTAATACAAGACCAGCAACTCCGGAAGTGATGTGAACGACGTTTCCGCCAGCGAAGTCTAGTGCCCCAAGTTCCCTTAGCCACCCGCCGACGCCCCATACCCAATGAGCGACAGGATTGTAAACGATCGTTGTCCATAGAAGGATAAAAATAAGAAAGGCAGAAAATCGCATTCTTTCAGCGAATGCACCTGAAATTAAAGCTGGAGTTAAAATGGCGAACATGAGTTGAAACATCATGAATAAATTGTGAGGAATAGTAGATGAGTAGTCTGGATTTGGTGCGTAGGTAACTCCGTTTAGCCCGAACCAATCAAGTGTACCGATAATCCCGTGCCAATCTGGTCCGAATGATAAAGAATAGCCGATAACAATCCATTGAATCGAAACGATAGCCATTGCGCTATAACTATGCATCGTTGTACTGAGTACATTTTTGCTGCGAACCATACCTCCATAAAAAAGTGCCAATCCTGGTGTCATTAACATGACCATTACTGTCGTTACAAACATAAAAACCGTATCTCCCATATTCATGATTTTCCCTCCTATAATGTTAGAAAAAATAACATCATTTTGTTATGTTTCATATCATATTCGAAATTAAACTAAAAATCAACTAAAAATTCAGAAAATTATATACATGATGTTAGGAAATCTAACATATATTATTTTGTGAGGGTTGAAATCGACATATGCGTTTCATCCAGAAAATTGGTATAATATTCTTACAATTAAAAAACTTGGGGGATGCGTGTGGGAAAAATACGGACTAGGAAACTATTCATTTGTTTTTGCTTAGCTTTTGTTTTGTTTGTACCAATACATACTTTTGCAGACGAAAAAAGAGAGTGGAAAGATGAAGTTATATACTCCATTATGATTGATCGCTTCAATAATGGAGAACCGAAAAATGACAAACAATTAGAAGTCGGTAATTTAGAAGGGTATCAAGGCGGGGATATAAGAGGAATTATAAAAAGGTTGGATTACATAAAAGAAATGGGTTTTACTACCGTTATGCTTTCGCCACTTTTTGAAAGTGGAAAGTACGATGGATTAGACGTGCGAAATTTTAAAAAAGTAAATGAACATTTCGGGACAGAAAATGATGTAAAAGAACTTGTAAAAGAAGCTCAGGCAAAAGGAATGAAAGTTGTATTTCAATTTCCACTTGGAGAAAACGAACGACAGGTAATTGATGCAATGAAATGGTGGATAAAAGAAGTTAATTTAGACGGAAGCTATGTTATACATAGTGAAAAAAAGCCGCGTTCCTTTTGGGATAACGCGCAAAAAGATATGCAAGTGATAAAGAAAGATTTTCGTATTATGACAAAGGAGGATAGCGAATACAACGAAAAAATAGTAGAATCGTTTTCCAAAGCAGATGTATCGGTGAAATCGTTATACGATGTGAGTAAAAAAGAAGGGGAATTTGTTACGTTTTTAGATGATCAAGAAACAAAAAGATATGCGCGTATTGCAAAAGAAAATATGTATTATCCGCCATCACGTTTAAAACTGGCGCTTACATATTTGTTAACATCACCTGGGATTCCGAATTTTTATTACGGAACTGAAATTGCATTAGATGGAGGAAGTGTACCCGATAATAGACGATTAATGGATTTTAAGTCAGACGAAAAATTTATGCAGCACATAACAAAACTAGGTGAACTTAGGCAGGCGAGACCGTCTTTACGACGTGGTACGTTTGAGCTTCTGTATGATAAGAGCGGGATGAGCATACTAAAACGAAAATATAAAGATGAAGTAACTTTAGTAGCAATTAATAATACGAAAGAAACACAAAAAGTCTCCTTACCTGCAAGTGCAATTGGTGAAAAACAAGAGTTAAGAGGATTGTTGCAGAATGAAATTATAAGAGAGGAAAACGGAAAATTTTATCTCGTTTTAAAGCGTGAAGAATCAAACGTGTATAAAGTTAACAGAGAAACAGGTGTGAATTGGTTATTTATCTCCTTAATCGTTGGTGTGAATGTATTATTTATTGCGTTTTTAATTGCAGTTAAAAGGAAACGTAGATGAGATGAGAAGTTACGCACTCTATGTTCATGTCTTCTTATTGGATTTGTAAGTTTGTTCGGTGGGGCCAGGTTAGGGAGAAAGTCTTCTTCCTAGCCTGTTTTTGTGTCCATACGGATAGAGAAAGATCTTTGAAACGAACAATAATTGCAACTATATTAATTTTACATTACATTAAAAGTTAGAGAATACTCTTATACTAATATAGTGCTAAATAGTAGGTGGAAAAATGGAGTTTTACGATTTGGGTATTACCATTAAAGAGCTTAGAATTAAAAAAATATATCACAATCCGAATTATGTCATGGAATATGTTCACAAAGTCAAATTAGCTATTAATCTAAATACTTTATACTTATTAGGTGAACTTTAGTATTTAAAAGGATGGAATTTATTAAGATTTAAACAACAGAATGAAGAAGATATTGCAAATAACATGAAAAAAGCATTATTTATATTGGAACTAACAGAAAAAGAAAATTTGATAAAAATGGTTAAAGAAAAATATTTTGAAAACCAAACTGAAAAAAGCCACTCATAATACAATTTTAAATAACTTGAAATATAATAAAACCTACAGGGGAAATCCCTGTAGGTTTTACACCTATAAACTTGCTTCTAAAATATTAGTGTTTAATATAAATTTTTGAATAAGAGTTTACTTAGTGTACTTTTTATTTTGAAGTCTGCATCTTTATTAACAATTTATGCTTCTTTTTAATTACAACCAAATATTGTTAAAATTGAGATGGTTCAAGTCGGAGGAAGGCACTTTGAGGTGTCTTTTTTTTTATGACCTTTATCATTAACTATTTAATGTTTTTTAAATGATTACATGACATATTTTTTTTGTACCAAGCTTTGTTGATACAGTTAGACTTATCCGTTAGTGTATTCGTATTATTAGAACATCCTACAGTATTTAGGGAGAATGTGGCCAATAAAAACCATAATATTAATTTCTTCAAATAACCACTTCTAACTCTTTTTTAATTAACATTTTTTAAAATACTTATTAATTTTACATTACATTAAAGGTTGGAAAATATTCTTATACTCATAAATTGTTACGTTTTGGCGAGGAGAGGAATTATGAGTTATAGCAATTTTTAAGATGACTTTGGCCTAGGATGTAATTACTAAGAAAAGTAATTCAAATGAAGGGAAAACGTCTTAAGGTGTCTTTTCCTTATTTTCAATTTACTTAGCGATTTTTACCACACATACCCTTTTTCTATGGTTTGTTCTTGTAATATTGTCTCTGCAAGGCTAAAAAGAAAACTCCTCTAATTAAGAGGAGTTTTTTTTAGCGGTAGTTAATGAACTGTACGTCGATTGGTAAATCAGCGCTACGAACAGCTGCGATTACGGCTTGTAAGTCATCACGGCTTTTCGCTGTAACACGTACTTGATCGTCTTGTACTTGTGTTTTTACTTTTAATTTCATTTCTTTAATGATGTTGTTAATTTTTTTAGCGTTATCTTTATCGATACCTTGTTGAAGTGTTGCACGTTGGCGAACAGTGTTGCCAGTTGCAGCTTCAACTTTTCCGTAATCTAAGTTCTTAATTGGAACGTTACGTTTTACAAGTTTAGAAATTAAAACGTCTTTTACTTGGTCTAATTTGAACTCGTCGTCAGAAGTTAAAACTAGTACTTCTTTTTCTAATTTAATATCACTTTTACTTCCTTTAAAGTCATATCGGTTTTGGATTTCTTTTAATGCGATATTAATTGCGTTTGTTACTTCAGGTAATTCTACTTTCGAAACGATGTCAAAAGAACTATCTTTTGCCATAGTTAGCACCTCCAAATAAATTTCTAATCTTGTTATGTACTGTACATACTAAAGTATAGCTGAAAACGAGTCTAGACTTAAGTGTTTTCGTACTTATATTCATGGAACCTCATTTTATTATAGTGAATTTTGGGCAGTTGGACAAATACAGGAAAAATCATGTTATAATTAACTTTTGTTTGGAATGATAAAAAAGATAATTTTATATATATAGAAGGGAATTAAAAAATATGTATTTGCAAATAGGATCGATTGAACAGGTAACTGTTTTACGCGAAACGGAAATCGGATATATGGTTGGGAATGAAGAAGAAGAAATTTTCCTACATAAAAACGAAGTAGCTGGAGAAATTGAAGAAGGCGATACGATTGATGTATTCTTATACCTTGATCACCAAAATCGTATTTCAGCAACAATGAAGGAACCGATTATTACAACTTATGATTGGAACTGGGTAAAGGTTGTAGAAGTCATTCCTAGTTTAGGTGTGTTTGTTGATATTGGTGTGTCAAAAGATATACTAATTCCAGCTGATGAGTTCCCGATTTATATGCCAGTATGGCCAGAAGTAGGCGACGAATTATATTGTACGTTAAAATTAACGAATCGTGATCGTTTAATTGCTCTTCCGGCAAGAGACAGTGATATGCAAGAAATTATCGTAGATGCAACGCCATCTATGCGTAATAAAAACGTAAATGGACGTGTATATCGTTCGCTTCAAGTTGGTTCATTCATACTAACTGATGAGCATTTCCGTGCTTTCTTACACCATACAGAAAGAAAAGAACAAGTTCGCATCGGTGAGCGTGTAACGGGCCGTATTATTGACGTGAAAGATGATGGTACAATTAACATTTCACTTCTTCCTCGTAAAGAAGAAGGAATGGAAGACGATGCGGCAGTAATTTATGCATATATGGAAGAACGAGGCGGAGCAATGCCGTTTTGGGATAAGAGCCATCCGGAAGATATTAAAGAACGCTTTAACATGAGTAAAGCTGCATTTAAGCGCGCACTTGGTAAATTGATGAAAGAAGAAAAAGTTTACCAAGAAGAAGGTTGGACTTACTTTAAGAAATAAGATAGAAGATTAAAAAGCACAACCTTATTTAAAAAGATAAGGTTGTGCTTTTTTAATTTCCTTGCGGTGAAACAAGAGTAAACGTATCTTTCAAATCACTATCATTTATTTTAATATTTGCCTTTTTTAATTCCTCTTGTAACAATTTTTTGCTGAATACAGGATCAGCAGTACGTTCTTCCTCTAAGTTTTTGCGAATAGAGTCTTTCACTTCATCATAAGGCTTTAAAGCTTTTTTATCAGTTAATTTAATAACGTGATAACCGTTTGATGATTTTACGGGATTGCTAATTTGTCCAACATTTAGTTTGTAGGCAGCGGTTTCGAATTCAGGAGCCATTGTACCTGAATTGAAGTATCCAAGGTCTCCACCTTTATCTTTTGATAGCAGATCTTGTGATTCTTGTTTTGCTAATTCTTCAAATGAAGCACCAGCATCTAGTTTACTCTTTATTTCTTTCGCTTCATTTTCGTCACTTACTAAAATGTGACTCGCTTTAATTTCTGGCTTATAGTGGTCTTTTACGTCTTTTTCTGTAATGCTTTTCTTAATCGCTTCATTCATAGCAAGTTTGAACTTAATTTGATTTTTGAAATCCTCTTCATCTTTTAAACCATAATTTTCTAATACTTTTTTGAATTGATCTCCATATTGTTTTTTTACTTTTTCTACTTCTTTATTTACCTCTTCATCAGGTACTTTATATTTTTTTGTGATGACGTCTTGTGCCATCATTTCGTATAGCATGTCTTTTCCGTAACGATCTTTCAATTGTTTTTCGAAGTCGTCCTTCGTAACAGTCGAGTCTGTTGCTGTGGCGACTGTAGCTGATCCGTTTTTTTGTCCGCAAGCAGATAGCATCAATATACTTATTAGTGCAGTAATAATGAAAATATGTTTCCCTCTCATGCCAACACCTCATCCGAATATGTTATCGCTATTGTAGAATATAGAAGTGAACATGAAGTGAATTTTTAATGTTTTTTTCCTTTAAAATGTAAAAAAGTACATCAACATAATTGTTGATGTACGATGGAATCAAAGGTGATCGGTCTTTTTAGAGTATGCACGTTTACCTTGCTGAATATTTTTTTGCTCTTGCTCATTTTTTTGTGTGCGTTTTGCATTATTATCGCGTGCTTTTTTGTCGTTATCACTCGTATGTGGCATATGTATCAACTCCATTTCTAAACGTTGTACGTTTATCATTTCCTTTTTCGTAAAGACTATGTATAGCGGTGCATTTATGAAGGGTAAAGGTGGATTCGAAATGGATTTGAAGTTGAATTATACTGAACTTATAAAGAAGTTAATCGTTGTAATCATCGCAGGTTTATTAAACGCGATTGGGATGAATTTATTTTTAACGCCAGCGAAAGTGTATGCGAGCGGCTTTGCTGGATTGTCTCAATTATTATCACAAATATTAGGTGATTTTTTATCGATTCACATATCTACGGGAGTATTGTTTAGCTTATTTAATATTCCTGTCGTTATTTTAGCGTGGAAAAAGGTTGGAAAGGCCTTCACCTTTTTTAGTTTTCTTTGTGTTATATTTATGACTTTGTTTCTAGAAATCATCCCTGTTAGAGCGGTTTCGAATGATATCATATTAAATGCGATTTTTGGCGGGATTATTTCGGCAATTGGAGTAGGGATTGCTTTAAAGTGGGGTGCTTCTACAGGTGGATTAGATATTATCGCCATGATTTTATCAAAAATAAAAGATAAGCCTGTCGGTACATACTTTTTCTTTTTTAATGCAATTATCATTATCGCTGCTGGCTATGTATATGGATGGGAAAAAGCGTTATATACGTTAGTGACTTTATATGTATCGACGAGAATTATTGATGCAATTCATACTCGTCATGTAAAGATTACAGCATTAATTGTTACGAAGAATGGGGCGGACGTAAGAAAGGCGATTCACTCGCGATTAGTAAGAGGAATTACAACGATACCAGCAACAGGTGCTTATACGAATGAAAATAAAGAAATGTTAATGATGGTTATTACCCGTTACGAGTTATACGAATTGGAGAGGATTATTAAACAAGTGGACCCAGGTGCATTTACAAATATACTGCAAACAGTTGGGGTGTTCGGATTGTTTCGGAAAGATTAAAGAGGACCGAAGTTGGTCCTCTTTTTTAATGTACATTCGTAATGTTTTGCAATTGCTCTTGCATTTCACGGAGCTGAACTTTTTCAGCAGTTGAAGAGTTTGCGTAAGCAGATTGCAAAGCATTTTTTGCTCTATATACGAGATCTTGTTGCTCAGTACCGCTTGAACAAGATACGGCATTTTCAACAGCATTTCTAGCTTGTTGGAATAGTAAGTTCCCCATTTAAACCCCTCCAAAAGAAGAGTTACTTCTTGCCTTTTCTGCCTCAGCTAATGTACCTCTGTACGGGAATCTTGCATCATGCTTCATAACAGCATCGGCTCCTTGTTGGATAAAACGCTTTGATTTGTTCTTTTTACCCATTCGAAAAACCCCCTTTATTTAGCTGAAAACAATCGACGCGATGTCTCTTGCGTCTACTTATAGTATGGACATTTGGCAGGAAACTATAAGTAGGGAATTTTTAGATTACAACCCAAGAACCTCTTCTAAATATAAAGCAATTCCATCTTCTTCGTTCGTTAACGTCGTATGGTTTGCGAGTGATTTTAATTCAGGGATGGCATTCCCCATTGCGATGCCGTGACCAGCAAATTCAATCATTTCAAAATCATTATCTTCGTCACCGAAAGCGATAATTCGCTCTTGTGGAATGTTGTAATGACTAGAAATTTTTTGTAATCCAACCGCTTTATTTAATCCGCTTTTCACAATCTCAATAATCGGCCAAGGTGCGCCCCATTTTCTATGATCGATTACTTCCGCGTGCATATCCGTTAAATGTTGACGAATTGCAGTGGAATGCTCGTCATGTGCATCAATTAATAAGCAAGTTGGATGATCGTTTAAAATATTTAATAAGTCTCCCGTAAAAATCTTAGGAGAGCCGAATTCGAAAATATGTTTTTTATCTTCATCAATTTCTCGAACATACACATCGTCCATTACTTCCGCGTATATATTTTTTACGCCGAAATCAAAGCAAGCTCGTACAATTTCTTGCGCTGTTGCTAGCTCAAGAGGAGAGTGATGTGTTCCCCAGCTTGTATCAAGAGGATGATGTACGTAAGCACCGTTAAAGTTTACGATAGGTGTGTTAAGAGCAAGTTCTTTATAGTAATCATAACTAGCACGGAATGGACGTCCTGTTGAAATAACAACAATATGTCCCTGTTCCTTTGCTTTTGCAATTGTATGTTTCGTTCGAGTGGAAATTATTTTGTTGTCTGTTAATAAAGTACCGTCTAAGTCTAATGCGATTAAATGTTGTTTGTTCATAATTTCACCTCTTATAATAATTTTTTTGTATCTATCTGTATTTCCGTTTTTAATATGCAGAAATAAGAGGTTAGACTCGGTGAAATCACCATAGATGGAAATTTCACTATATATCCATCTTACGTCTCAAAGTGCTGCGGTGTCTACTATTTATCGTTGGAAATTAAGAAAAGTCAACATCTTTTTAGAAAGTTCAAACAATGTTTCTTTCATTATGTACAAATTGTGAAAAGGGTTACATTGCTCGTGTGATGAGACTTATAATGAACATGTAATCTTCTCGTATATGTTTGACTCTCCTTTGAAACTAGCCTAGAGTAGGTTGGTTTCTTTTTTTTTTCTACAAGTAGGAAAGAAATCCCTGCTTACGCTTGTATCATTCATATATATGTACAAGGACGAGATGTAGTACTGTTTCCTAAACATGACAGAAAACCTTTCTTTTAAAATGGATATACTAATGAGGCAAAGACGTCATGGAAGGAGAATGAAAATGGGACAAAATCGCAGGTTTCGTTCTGGACAAAAAGCGCCGAATGATGGTATTTATGTAGAAATTGGTGAAACGGGAAGTATGGTGAAAAATCCGCAAATGGTACAATTAACTGCCGGTGAAAAGTTTCCAGATAATACGAATCATAACCGTCAGTGGACATATAAAAGAAAACCGTAACAGAAGCCGCAATCGTTATTGCGGCTTTTTTGTCGTTACACATTATAATTTCATTTACCGTATTTTTAAAACAATATAATGAATGCTTCCTTTTTCTTTTTCCAATAATAAGTTTGAAAATACATAGGCAAAATTATTGTATAAAAAAGTCAGTTGGCGTATAATCAAATCAAAGGTCAAAGAAAGTCAAACTTTTGGAGGGCTGTAAAGATGGACTTAAATCAAATGACAACAAAAACACAAGAGGCGATTATGAGTGCCCAATCTTTAGCGGTATCTCATCATCACCAAGAGGTGGATACTGTTCATCTATTACTTGCGTTATTAGAAGAGCAAGATGGATTAGCAGTACGTATATTTCAAAAAATGAATGTTGATATAGAAGCGTTAAAGCAAGGCGCTGAAAGCTTAATTAAAAAGAAACCTTCTGTAACGGGAAGCGGTGCAGAAGTTGGAAAATTGTATGTAACGAGCGCTCTGCAACAACTGCTTGTAAGAGCAGGGGAAGAAGCAGAAAAACTGCAGGATGATTACATTTCAGTCGAACATGTATTGCTTGCTTTTTCCGAAGAAAAAGGCGATATAAATCAATTATTTGCAAGATTGCATATTACGAAAGATAACTTATTACAGTCTTTAATGACAGTTCGGGGGAATCAAAGAGTGACTAGTCAAAATCCAGAAGCAACTTATGAAGCGTTAGAAAAATATGGCCGTGATTTAGTGGCAGAAGTGAGAGCCGGGAAAATTGATCCTGTTATCGGCCGAGATAGTGAAATTCGACGCGTTATCCGCATTCTTTCACGTAAAACGAAAAACAATCCTGTTTTAATTGGTGAGCCAGGTGTTGGTAAAACAGCAATCGTTGAAGGATTAGCACAGCGTATTGTGAAAAAGGATGTACCTGAAGGATTGAAAGATAGAACGATTTTTGCGTTAGATATGAGTGCGCTCGTAGCAGGTGCGAAATTCCGTGGTGAGTTCGAAGAGCGTCTGCAAGCTGTATTAAATGAAATTAAAAAGAGTGAAGGACGCATTTTATTATTCATTGATGAACTTCATACAATCGTTGGAGCTGGTAAAACAGAAGGTGCGATGGATGCAGGAAATATGTTAAAACCGATGCTTGCTCGTGGTGAACTGCATTGTATCGGGGCGACAACATTAGATGAATATCGTAAATATATTGAAAAAGATCCAGCACTAGAAAGACGTTTCCAACAAGTATTAGCAGAAGAACCAACTGTTGAAGATACGATTTCCATATTACGTGGATTAAAAGAACGCTTTGAAATTTATCACGGTGTAAATATTCATGACCGTGCGATTGTAGCAGCGTCAGTTTTATCAGATCGATATATTTCAGATCGCTTCTTACCGGATAAAGCGATTGACCTTGTTGATGAAGCGTGCGCAACAATTCGTACAGAAATCGATTCTATGCCGACAGAATTAGATGAAGTAACGCGTCGTATTATGCAGCTGGAAATTGAAGAAGCGGCTCTTGGAAAAGAAACGGATCGTGGTAGCCAAGAGCGTCTAAAAACATTGCAACGTGAATTATCGGATTTAAAAGAAGTTGCAAGTGGTATGAGAGCGAAATGGGAGAAAGAAAAAGAAGACATTCACAAAGTTCGTGACTTACGTGAACATTTAGAACGTCTGCGCCGTGAATTAGAAGAAGCAGAAGGTAATTACGATTTAAATAAAGCAGCCGAACTTCGTCACGGGAAAATTCCTGCAATCGAAAAAGAATTAAAAGAAGCGGAAGAAATGGGCGCGCATAATAAAGAAGAAAATCGTTTATTACGTGAGGAAGTAAGTGAAGAAGAAATTGCAGATATTGTTTCACGCTGGACTGGTATTCCTGTTGCTAAACTTGTTGAAGGCGAACGTGAGAAATTACTACGCTTAGAGCAAATCTTATCAGAGCGTGTCATCGGACAAGAGGAAGCAGTAAGCCTAGTATCAGACGCGGTTCTTCGTGCACGCGCTGGTATTAAAGACCCGAATCGTCCAATTGGTTCCTTCATTTTCTTAGGCCCTACGGGTGTTGGTAAAACAGAACTTGCAAAAACGTTAGCGCAGTCTTTATTCGATAGTGAAGAGCAAATGATTCGTATTGACATGTCTGAGTATATGGAGAAACACGCTGTGTCACGCTTAATTGGTGCGCCTCCTGGATATGTAGGATATGAAGAGGGCGGTCAATTAACAGAAGCGGTAAGACGTAAACCATATTCAGTTATTTTGTTAGACGAAATCGAAAAAGCACATCCAGAAGTATTCAACATTTTATTACAAATGTTAGATGATGGACGCATTACAGATTCACAAGGAAGAACAGTAGACTTTAAAAACACAGTTATTATTATGACTTCAAATATTGGATCTGCTCATTTACTAGAGGGATTAGAAGAAGATGGTTCGATTAAAGAGGAATCAAGAGACCTTGTAATGGGGCAATTAAGAGGACATTTCCGCCCTGAATTTTTAAACCGTGTTGATGAAATTATTTTATTCAAACCTCTTACAACGAATGAAATTAAAGGCATTGTTGATAAAATTGTAAAAGAACTACAAGGCCGTCTAGCTGACCGTCACATTACAGTAGAATTAACAGATGCAGCAAAAGAATTTGTTGTAGAAGCTGGTTTCGACCCAATGTACGGAGCTCGTCCATTAAAACGATACGTACAACGTCAAGTGGAAACGAAATTAGCAAGAGAATTAATTGCAGGAACAATTACAGACAATAGTCACGTAGTTGTTGATGTAGAAAATAACGAATTAGTCGTTCATGTGAAATGAAAATAAAAAAGAGTTCGGATAAAATCCGGACTCTTTTTTTAGTGTTGTTCTACTGGCTCGTTTGGAATTGCAGCTGAAATTGCGAGTACTAATACAGCAAGAACAACTGAGAAAATAGACGCTTGGTTAAAGTCGTATGTACCGCCAGTCATAGAGCCAATTACGTAGCTCATCATATGTACAAGTAAGAACGACCAAATTAATGCCCAAATGAAACGCATATTTTACACCTCTATTCGTTCAATCTGTCCTTATTGTAACACAATTGAAAAAAGAATATAGAAAAATATTTGTAGATTTTTCAACGCAAATTTGCATTCCGTTCATACATTATAAAAGAGTGGTTTTATATGTTTAGAAAATAAGGCGGGGGAAAAATGAGTATTACGGAACGTTTTTTTTACTTAGAAAAAGAACCATGTGTCATTTATTTACCGGAGAAGCCAAATGGATTTTCTGTTATGCTCCTCGGTGATTATAACTACTTTATTGAGAATGGTACAAGTTTATGGACACAACATGCGGGTAAATCTTATTTCTTACATGGTCTTATTGAGCAAGGCTACACGGTCTTTTCCTCTAATTTATACGGAAGACATTGGGGGAACGATCAATCTGTTCGTCTGGCAAAACGTTTATATGATGTTGTTTTGAGAAAAGAGACGTTAAATGCGAAGATGCACATTATGGCAGATGGTATGGGAGCGCTTGTGGCACTTGAAATGATGAACAAATATCCTGAATGTATTCGTTCTGTTGTTATGTTAAATCCGTGTTTAGATTTACCAGAATATGTGGGTTTTGAGAAAGAGCATAAGTTTTTTTACAAGAGACTCGTGAAGGAATTAAGTTTGGCGTATGATTCCAAAGAAGAAGAATTAGATTTAAAAATAAATAAGAAATCATTTACGCTTCTTCCATCTTGTGTACCTGTTAAAATTTTCGTATCAACACAAGAAAAAAGAGGAAGAAAACAGCAGTTGCGGAGATATGAGAAAATGAGGCAATTAAATCAATGTGATACTTCTGTCTTATTCCATCTGCAAGATGTGAAATATAAAATGGTTAGGCAAACGACCGATTTCTTTAAAAAATATGAAGAAGAATTGTGAAGCTCCCATATACATAAATGAGGAGCTATTTGTTTCAAAGGGAAAGGGTTGGTGGTATGGAACGCGTGCTGATAATAGGTGCACTTACGTTTGTAGGTTATCACCTTGTGAATAAAATGATCGCAGAAGAAGTAGAAGTGTATGGTCTTGATTTTGATGAATTCGATAGTATGACCAAAATTAATGAAGAGAAGTTATTGTTAATTGGGCGAAATGCGTTATTTACGTATTATTCGATAAGAGATGAAGATGGATGGAGATCGGTAGAGGAAGAGAGATTCGATACTGTCTACTTTTGCTTATATGAGCCAAATCAGCAATGTGGATTTCGGAATGAAAGAGTCATATTACAATATTTAAAGCGAATTATAAGAATGTGTGAAGAACAAAAAGTGAAGTTAAATTTAATTTCTTCTATTGAAGTAAGTAGTACAGGTGAATCCGAAAATAAGCGAATATTTTTGAAAGTAGAAGAAGGGTTGAAAAAAGGGAATTTAAAATATAGTGTATTTCGAGTTCCTACATTATATGGACCGTGGCAACCATCCTTTATGATGTATCATCAGCTCATTTTATCAGAATTAGACGAGAAAGAGTGCCGTTGTACGAGTGAGGAAAAAGGAAGTGATTTACTTTATATTGAAGATGTATGTGAATACTTATGGGAAAATGGAACGAACGGGGCGCATCTTGGTATATACAATTTACTTAGTGGTAAACAGTCATTATGGGAAAAAGGTATGAATCTTTTACGCGCGGATGATAAAGTAAATAAAAATAATAATGAAATAAGAGATGAGGCTATCGAGGTAATTTCGATAAAAAGAAATACCCCGTTAGAATACGGTTTAAATAAGCAACTGGCACACATGAAAAAATATAAAGAGTTATACGAAGAGTAGCACGCGTGTTACACTATTGTATGTGAAAGTTTTAATGGAGAGGAAGAGTATAATATGAACGAAAAAAGCATGCAGTTTTTACAAATCGCAATGAAGCATTTACCGGAAGCAAAGGCAATTTTAGATGATAATGGAATTGCACTTGATATGGAGAAGGCACAGCCGGTGTTAGAGTTGTTAATGAAAGTTATGAACGAAGCTTATGAGCTTGGGAAAGCAGATAAAGAATAAAATCCTTCTTTTTTGATGGAGGGGAGGCTCGAATCGTGAGTAGAAGCGGTTCGGGCCTTTTTATTTGGAATGAAACACGAAAAGGTATGATTCTGTTTCTTTTAATGAAAAATAAAGTGGATAATGCGTTAGCTTTCTGTTTTATGCGAAATATATTCTAGACAAAAATACATTTATGTTTTAAAATTAGTACCAAGTCATAATAATTGATATAAAACGGAGGGCTGCGATGTGAACGTGGGCATTTTAGGGATCGGAAGATATGTGCCAGAAAAAGTAGTCACAAATCACGATTTAGAGAAAATAATGGATACATCCGATGAATGGATTCGTACGAGAACGGGAATTGCAGAAAGACGCATTGCCGATGATACAATAGATACTTCATATATGGCCGTAGAGGCTGCAAAAAAAGCACTTGAAGATGCAGGGGTTAGCGGAGAAGATATCGATCTTATTTTAGTGGCGACAGTAACACCAGATCGTGCGTTTCCAGCAGTAGCTTGTGTCATTCAAGAAGCGATTGGAGCGAAACATGCAGCTGCAATGGATGTAGGTGCAGCATGCGCTGGTTTTATGTACGGAATGATTACAGCGCAGCAATTTATTCAAACGGGGACTTATAAAAACGTATTAGTAGTTGGTAGTGATAAGCTATCTAAAATTGTAGACTGGAATGATCGAAATACAGCGGTATTATTTGGAGACGGAGCCGGTGCTATCGTAATGGGAGCAGTTTCAGAAGGAAGAGGCGTTCTATCTTTCGAATTAGGAGCAGACGGAAGCGGCGGTAAGCATCTATATCAAGACGAGTATGTTATGATGAATGGCAGAGAAGTCTTTAAATTTGCCGTTCGTCAACTTGGTGAATCTTGCCTTCGCGTGCTGGATAAGGCTGGTCTTACAAAAGAGGATGTAGATTTCTTAGTACCGCATCAAGCGAATATTCGTATTATGGAATCTGCAAGAGAGAGATTAAATTTACCACAAGAAAAAATGAGTATGACAATTGAAAAGTTTGGTAATACATCAGCTTCTTCAATTCCGATTGCAATGGTAGAGGAATTGCAAAACGGACGTATTCAAGACGGTGATTTAATTATACTTGTTGGTTTTGGCGGCGGATTAACATGGGGAGCAGTTGCTCTTCGTTGGGGTAAATAAGGACTGAGAGAAAAAAAGGAGTGTATTTTGTATGGAAAAAAAGAGGGTCGTAATTACAGGACTAGGAGCTGTTACACCGGTCGGAACAGATGTTGAAACAGCATGGGAAAACATTAAAAAGGGTGTATCTGGAATCGGGCGACTTACAAGAATTGATCCAGAACTATTTCCAGCAAAAGTAGCAGCGGAAATTAACGACTTTGAAGTCGAGAAATATATTGATAAAAAAGAAGCGCGCCGTATGGATCGCTTTACACAATATGCAGTAGCAGCAGCGAAAATGGCAGTTGCAGATGCAAAGCTTGAAATTACAGAAGAAAACGGACCTCGAATTGGTGTATGGATTGGATCTGGTATTGGCGGTATGGAAACATACGAAGAACAATTTAAGATTTTTACTGAGAAAGGCCCACGCCGCGTGAGCCCATTCTTCGTGCCGATGATGATTCCAGATATGGCAGCAGGTCAAGTATCAATCGCAACAGGAGCAAAAGGAATTAACACTTGTTCTGTAACGGCTTGTGCATCTGGTGCAAACTCAATTGGTGATGCATTTAAAGCAATTCAGCGTGGTGATGCTGATGCAATGATTACAGGCGGAGCAGAAGCACCGCTAACAAGTATGGCATTCGCAGGATTTAGCTCAGCGAAAGCATTAACATTTAATGAAGACCCAGCAACGGCTTGCCGTCCATTTGATAAAAACCGTAGCGGTTTCGTAATGGGTGAAGGCTCAGGTATTCTAATTCTTGAAGAATTAGAGCACGCATTAGCGCGCGGTGCTCACATTTACGCGGAAATCGCTGGTTACGGTGCAACTGGTGATGCATTCCATATTACAATGCCTGCTCCTGGTGGTGAAGGCGGAGTGCGTGCAATGCGTCAAGCTTTAGCTGATGCAGGCCTACAGCCAGAAGATATTGATTACATTAATGCGCATGGTACAAGTACGGATGCGAATGAAAAATATGAAACGATGGCAATTAAAGAAACTTTCGGTGAGCACGCGTATAAAGTAGCAATTAGCTCAACGAAATCAATGACAGGTCACTTATTAGGAGCAGCTGGTGCTGTTGAAGCGATTTTCTCTATTAAATCAATTACAGACGGAGTAATTCCTCCAACAATTAACTATGAGACACCAGATCCAGAATGTGACTTAGATTACGTACCGAATCAAGCGAGACATCAAGAAGTAAATGCAGTATTAAGTAACTCATTAGGATTCGGTGGTCATAACGCAGTGTTAGTATTTAAATCGTATAAATAATAGATAAAATAAGGAGTTTTTCCGCATTATATTGCGAAAAAACTCCTTATTTATTTTTACGTCTTTTTCTCCTGTAGCATATACATAAGAAAAAGGAGGGATAAAGATGGGGATTGTTGAAACAGCTGAATGGCTACATTTATATTATGGACGGCCAGAAAAACTTTGTGAGAAATTTACGAAGTATATTCCGTTGCCAAAAGAAAGGTTGTATCGCTTTTTAATTTCAAAAGGGATGTATCGCCCGATCATGCGCGGGGAAAAGGAAATTAAAGAATTAGAGGAAAAGGAAATTTGGAAAGAGTTGAGCCTGGAGTATGATAAATTGAAAAATTGGTTGAAAGGTCCGGATGTCCCTGTCTTTATTTTATTATCAGATTCCTATAATCGAACTGTGCAAGAAGAGTATAACGGTAGGGCTGGATTATCTATGCGTCATGTTATTTTCTTATTCGTATGTGGACGGAATTCGGTAGAAGAATTAAAAGTGTTATTGGCGCATGAATACCATCACATATGCAGGTTACATCAAATTGAGACGAAAGAAACAGAATATACATTACTTGATACAATGATTATGGAAGGGCTAGCTGAGCAAGCAGTGACGGAAAGATATTCAGAAAAAAACAATGCACCGTGGACGGCGTATCTTTCAAAAGAAGAGGCTATTTATTATTGGAAAAATGTTGTACATGAAAGAATAAGTATAAAACGAGGAACAAGGGAACATGACATCTTATTAAATGGCTTTCACTCTTATCCGAAGATGCTTGGCTATGCGCTTGGATTTCATATTGTCAAAGATTGTGTAACTTTGGAAGGAGAAGATACACTTTCTTTATTATCTATAGATGCAAAAGAAATATTGAATAAAGCAAATACATTTCATATATAAAAAAACAGGAATTCTATTTCCTGTTTTTTTTAGTATTAATAGAAGAAAAAATAATAATTAGAATATATTTCCTCAAGTGGAATAAAGTTAAGCAAAAATGAACATAATGATTGGTACAAACAGTAGTGAAGTGAGGGGTAGTGAATGTTATATCTACATGATGTATGGGTAAATTGGTTTGAAGGTGAAGAGAATGGGTATAACGTTTGTCATTTTTACGAATGGCGGAAAGATGATACGATTGAGCTATTAGATCAAGTGCCATTATTAAAAGTAGATGCCACATTATATCATTACATCGAGAACGAATTGTTAGAGCTTCCGCAAAAAATGCTGGAAGACGTACATCATAAGGCTTATATTCGTAAAAATCATGAACGTTTGCAGCAAGAGTATTGCTTTGTTGTTACAGATGGAAAAGGAATTATTGCGATTGACACAATTGGTTACAATGTACCAATTCGCAAAAGCAGACTTATACCACGCCAAGAGCAGATGGTATATGAGATGGTAGAAAACGTACAAGCAGAAAAGTATGAGTTCCAAGTAGAAGAAACAGAAAAAGAACACCACATTTTATCACCATCGCCTTTCATTATGAATGGCTTGACTCGTAAAGAAAGACAGCTGAAACAATTATTATTTATGGCGTTAGATCAATTACATACAACGAAAAATACAGCGGAGATTCGCTATTGGTACACAGAGTGGGATCCATCAGCATATGGAACGGTTCAACATATGGAGTTCGAGGATATTTGGGCTAGACTGTATGATGAAGCGAAAGCTGGCTGGTCTGAGAAACATGAACAATTATGCGAGCGTCTCGTAAAAGGACAGCCATTTTTTGAAAAGTTATGGGAAATGGAAAATGAGCAAAAGGTAAATTAAAAAACCGCCAATTGGCGGTTTTTTAATTTTGTAGTAATCTAGTTCCAGCGGCAAGAATGTTCGGTGGCTTCGCGCCTTCCTGCGAGGCAAAAAGCGCCTCTACGTCAGGAGCTTCATCCCCCTCACATTCTAAACTAGCCGCCTCCGCTTTATATGTTACCTACGTTTTCTGCTTAGTCCCATTGCGTTTTCTACTTTGCGTAGTTGTTTGAATGCAACGCGGTTTGCTTTTTCTGCACCTTTGTCTAGAATTTCGTCTAGTTCTGGTGAGTTGATAAGTTCGTTATATTTGTCTTGGATTGGACGAATTGCTTCTACGACTACTTGCGCTAGGTCGCCTTTGAAGTCGCCGTATCCTTTTCCTTCGTACATTGCTTCAATTTCTTCAACTGTTTTTCCAGAGAATGAAGAGTAGATTGTTAATAAGTTAGAGATACCAGGTTTGTTTTCTTTATCAAATTTCACAATACCTTCAGAGTCAGTAACAGCACTCTTAATTTTCTTTTCAATTGTTTTTGGCTCATCAAGCATACTAATCATTGATTTTGGATTCGGATCAGATTTGCTCATTTTTTTCGTAGGTTCTGTTAATGACATAACGCGAGCTCCTACTTTTGGAATACGAATTTCAGGCATTGTGAAGATTTCACGGTAACGTTTGTTGAAACGCTCTGCTAGGTCACGTGTTAATTCGATATGTTGCTTTTGATCATCACCAACCGGCACGATTTCAGTATTGTAAAGTAAAATATCAGCAGCCATTAATGGTGGATACGTAAGTAATCCAGCTGGAACTGAATCTCTACCAGAAGCTTTATCTTTATATTGCGTCATACGCTCTAATTCTCCAACGTAAGCAACAGATTGCATGATCCAACCTAGTTGAGCGTGTGCTGGTACTTCTGATTGTACAAATAAAGTAGCTTTTTCAGGGTCAATGCCACATGCCACATAAAGTGCAGCAAGACTGCGGATGTTTTTACGAAGTTGTACGGGATCTTGAGGTACTGTAATCGCATGTTGGTTTACAATACAGAAATAACAGTCGTGTTCATTTTGAAGCTCTGTAAACTGCTTCATTGCTCCTAAATAGTTTCCAAGTGTAATCGTTCCACTTGGCTGAATACCAGAAAAGATAACTGACATAAGTAATTCCTCCTAAAATTGAATGCGTGATGGGGGAAGAGAAGGCAAACAAAAAAGCCCATTCATCCCAAAAACTATAGGGACGAATGGACCGCGGTACCACCCTAATTATTTCACTACTGTGAAATCTCTCTAATCCATAATAACGTTTGGATATAACGCCAAAGCCTACTACTTTCGGTTCGGTTTGGTGCTCAAAAGCCCATTCCATACTGTACAATTACTTGTTCACACCGACCACAAGCTCTCTGAAATTGCCTCAATATGTACTCTTCTTTATCATCGCATACATATAAATTTATTTATTGTTACTTGAGCTCTTTTAATATGAAAGAACTAAAGTTTTATAACAAAATGTTTTGCTGATTATTATATCATATGGGATAGTGTTTGCAAACTACATCAAAATAGTAAAGCTAATAAGGGTCGAGAACAACCCAAGAACGATACCTGTAATACAAATTGGATATGTCCATTTGAATGAATATGTTTTATAAATACGTTCTTTCTTATCTGTAGGTTCCTCGACTTCTTCAATTAAAGAGTCAATCTTTTTATTCGTACCAAATACTCTTTGGAATGCGTAAATGGTTACATTGAAAAAACCATTTTGAAATATGTATAAAAAACCGCCGATAAGAATAAAAAACAGTGCAATATAAAACAAGATGTTGACAAAATTCAACAAAAATTGCGATGAAATGAGGAATGCGCCAATACTAGAAGCGATTATCGCTATGAAAATTAGTATACAAGTATGAAAAAAAACTTTATTCAAAATGTTCCCCTCCGTCAAAATATTACTAGAATTATTATACTATAAAAGCTATAATATGTACTAGAATTAATTTTTTGAAAATTATACGCAATTAAAGGTCTGATTTCAAGATGATGGTATCAATGTTAACGTATCCCTTTACAAAAAAAATAAAAATATAAACATTTTATTAAAAATTTTAACAAAAAAACAAAAAACTATATTCACAATTGTTATATTATATGTATAATGAAAATTGTAGAAACTTGGAGATTATTCTTTCAATTCTACTTTTTAACAAGTGAGGGTACAGGAAGTGCAATTAGGGGAGGCAACACAACATGAAGAAAAAGATACCGTTATTACTTGCATCGACTTTAACTGCAAGTATGTTGCTGGGTGCGTGTAGCTACCAAAAAGATGACGCAAAAGCAAAAGGGAAAGAAAACACTACGAGTAGTAGTAACGGAAAGCAGGTTCTTAATTTAACAGAGTTATCTGAAATTCCGTCAATGGATGCATCGCTAGCATCTGACTCTGCATCTTCTACAGCATTAAATAATACGATGGAAGGTTTATATCGTATCGGCAAAGATCAAAAGAGAGTGCCTGGAATTGCAGAAGATGTTCAAAAGCTAGATGACGGAAAGAAATACATATTTAAATTAAGAAAAGATGCAAAATGGTCGAATGGGGAGCCTGTAACAGCAAAAGACTTTGTGTATTCATGGAAAAGAGCAGTAAATCCAGATACAAAAGCGACGTATTCGTACATTATGTTTGATATTAAAAATGCAGAGAAAATTCATAAAAAAGAATTACCTGCTGACCAATTAGGTGTAAAAGCGATTGATGATTATACATTAGAAGTGGAATTAGACAATCCCGTTCCTTACTTTGTTGATTTAACAGTTTATCCGGTATTTTACCCACTAAATGAAAACTTTGTAAAAGCACAAGGTGATAAGTTTGGGTTAGAGGCAAATACAACATTATATAATGGGCCATTTGTTATGAGTGATTGGAAACATGAGCAAAGCTTCCAGTTTAAGAAGAACCCATCATATTGGGATAATAAAACGGTTAAAATCGAAGAGATTAACTTTAATATTGTAAAAAATACGTCAACTGATGTAAATTTATATGAGACAAACTCGATTGATCGTGCGGCTCTAACTTCAGAATTTGTTGATAAGTTTAGACAAAGCTCAGAATTCCACACAAGAAAAGAAGCAGGGGTTGCTTACCTAAGATTTAATCAAAGTAATCAATACTTAAGTAATAAAAACTTAAGAAAAGCAATTTCAATGTCCTTTGATCGTGATAACATTGCGAAAGTTATTTTAAATAATGGTGCGATTGGAGCTTATGGATTTGTTGGAAAAGATTTCGCTGAAGGTCCGAATAAAAAAGATTTCCGAGCTGAAAATGGAAAGCTAGTTGAAACGAATCCAAAAGAAGCGAAAAAGCTTTGGGAAACAGCGAAGAAAGAGCTTGGCACTGATAAAATCGAACTAGAATTCTTAAACTTTGATAATGAAGATGCAAAAAAGGTTGGTGAATTCTTAAAAGGTGAGATGGAAAAAAACTTACCTGGTTTATCAATTAAAATTAAACAGCAGCCATTTGCACAAAAAAATAAATTAGAAGATTCTCAGCAATATGATATTGCGTTTGGTATTTGGGGCCCAGATTTCCCAGATCCAATCTCATATTTAGATATGTTTGTTACAAATGGTTCTCAAAATAAAACAGGGTATTCTAATCAGAAATATGATGAGTTAATTCTAAAAGCTAAAACAGATACAAAAGATTTACAAGCACGCTGGAATAACCTTTTAGAAGTAGAGAAGATGTTAATTAAAGAGGATGCAGTTATCACTCCAATCTTCCAAAAAGGTTCAGCATATATAGTAAAAGATGCTGTAAAAGATATTATACCAATCAACTATGGTGGTAGATTAACTTACAAATGGGCATCTGTTGAACAAAAATAATCTTTTTTTCCATCGTTTACAGGGGTATATGCCTATGATGGGCATATGCTCTTATTTTAAAAAAATAAAAGTAAGAATATTTTAAACTATCTTATTGCTTTTGAGAAAAACGGGGAGGTGCTTGACTATGGGACGTTATGTATTAAAACGTTTCGTGTACATGGCTTTGACATTATTTTTAATTACTACGCTGACTTTCTTTTTGATGAAATTACTTCCGGGTTCTCCGCTTAAAAACCAGGAGAAGCTATCACCGGCACAAAAAGAAATCATTCTGGAAAAATATGGTTTAAATGATCCGGTACCAGTTCAATACGCACGTTACTTAGGTAACTTAGCAAAAGGTGATTTAGGGGTATCATTCCAATATGATAACCGTCCAGTAACAGATATGATTGTGGATCGCATTGGACCATCAGCACAGCTTGGTTTACAAGCGATTATATTAGGAACATTTATAGGTTTAATTTTAGGAATCGTTGCGGCACTTCGTAACAATACATGGGTCGATTATGGAGCGACAATTATTTCCGTACTCGGGATGTCGGTACCATCATTCGTATTCGCTGCTTTACTACAATATTTCGTAGGGGTAAAACTTGGTTGGTTCCCAGTAGCGTTCTGGAAAGGACCAGAGTTTACAGTAATGCCTACAATTGCTTTATCGATGGCAGTTATCGCAACAATCGCACGTTTCTCTCGTGCAGAATTAATTGAAGTTATGCAAGCCGATTACATTTTAACAGCAAAAGCGAAAGGAATTAGCCAAGGCGTTATCATTGTCAAACACGCACTTCGTAACGCATTAATTCCAGTAGTAACAATTTTAGGACCAATGGTTGCGGCATTAATTACAGGAACACTTGTTATCGAGCAAATTTATGCTGTACCAGGACTTGGGGAACAATTCGTTAAATCTATTACAGTGAATGACTATACAGTTATTATGGGAACTACGATTTTCTATAGTGCGATCTTCATTTTAGTTATTTTCATTGTTGATATTTTATACGGAATTATTGATCCTCGTATTCGTTTAGCGGGAGGGAAAAAATGATGAAAGATGTACAAAAATTATCTCCAGATTTATTTCAACAAGCCAATCAAAATAATGTTGATAATGAAGTCATTGCCCGTCCAAGCTTAACGTTTTGGCAAGATGTAAGAAGACGTTTGTTCCAACATAAAGGTGCGATGATTGGTTTCGTATTATTAAGCCTTATTATATTACTAGCGATTTTTGGACCGATGGTAAGTAAACACTCGTATAAAGAGCAAGATTTAGGTCGTGCGAAAATGCCACCGAAAATTCCTGTTATTGAAAATGTTCATTGGTTACCATTTGACGGTACAGATCAATATGGTGTTGACCAATATGAAAAACGTGATATTAAAGAGTACTTCTGGTTTGGTACAGATGATCTTGGTCGTGATTTATGGACAAGAACATGGGAAGGTACACGCGTATCATTATATATCGCTCTTTTAGCAGCAGCAATTGACTTAGTAATTGGGGTTGCATATGGAGGTATTTCAGCGTTTTATGGTGGCAGAGTAGATAATATTATGCAACGTATTATGGAGATTATTAACGGTATTCCATACTTAATCATCGTTATCTTAATGGTAATCATTATGGGATCTGGTATATGGTCAATTA
The DNA here is from genome assembly GCF_054509685.1 of Bacillus sp. C-3-6. Taxonomy (NCBI): domain Bacteria; kingdom Bacillati; phylum Bacillota; class Bacilli; order Caryophanales; family Bacillaceae; genus Bacillus; species Bacillus sp. C-3-6. Next base: position 1,187,535 of record NZ_CM137247.1, read on the forward strand.
CACTCGCAATGGCAATTACAGGTTGGATAGGGATGTCGCGTATCGTTCGTGGACAAATCCTGAAATTAAAAAACCAAGAATATGTATTAGCATCTCGTACATTAGGTGCAACAAATACACAATTAATTGTAAAACACTTAATCCCGAACGTAATGGGACCTATTATCGTAATGACAATGTTTACAATTCCATCAGCGGTGTTTGGTGAAGCGTTCTTAAGTTTCATCGGTTTAGGAATTCAGCCACCATTTGCGTCACTAGGTTCTCTTGTAAATGATGGTTATAAATCTATTCAAACGTATCCGCATATGATGTTCATCCCTGCGGTTGTCATCAGTATATTAATTTTAGCGTTTAACTTAATGGCAGACGGATTACGCGACGCGTTAGATCCAAAAATGCGTAAGTAAAAGAGGGGAGAGGCAAAGATGAAAACATTGTTAGAGGTAAAAGATTTACAAGTCTCCTTTGATACACATGCAGGTGAAGTACAAGCTGTACGCGGCGTTACTTTTGATTTGAAAAAAGGAGAGACATTGGCGATTGTAGGAGAATCTGGTTCAGGGAAATCAGTTACTTCTAAAGCGTTAATGGGATTAATTCCGAATCCTCCTGGACGCATTAAAAATGGTGAGATCGTATTTGAAGGTCGTGACTTAACGAAATTAACAGAAAAAGAAATGCAGCAAGTACGTGGTAAAGATATCGCGATGATTTTCCAAGATCCAATGACATCATTAAACCCAACGATGACAATTGGAAATCAAATTATGGAAGGCCTTATTAAACACCAAGGGATGAGTAAAGCAGACGCACGTAAAGTTGCTTTAGAATTAATCGACCTTGTAGGTATTCCAAATCCAGAAGCTCGTTTAAAACAATATCCTCACCAATTCTCAGGTGGTATGAGACAGCGTGTAGTTATTGCGATGGCGTTAGCTTGTAACCCGAAATTATTAATTGCCGATGAGCCGACAACAGCGCTAGACGTTACGATTCAGGCACAAATTTTAGAACTTATGAAAGACATTCAGCAAAAAACAGAAGCGGCAATTATTTTCATTACGCATGACTTAGGTGTAGTAGCAAACGTTGCTGACCGAGTGGCAGTTATGTACGCTGGTAAAGTTGTTGAAATTGGAACTGTAGATGAAATTTTCTATAATCCGAAACATCCATATACTTGGGGCTTAATCGCATCTATGCCAAGTTTAGATGGCTCAGAGGAAGAGTTATATGCAATTCCTGGAACGCCTCCGGATTTATTAAAGCCGCCAAAGGGTGATGCTTTTGCACCACGTAACCCACAGGCACTAAAAATTGATTTTGAAATGGACCCACCTTTATTTAAAGTAAGTGATACACACTATGCGGCAACTTGGTTACTTCACGAGCAAGCTCCAGAAGTAAAACCGCCGGCAGTCGTTGAAAAACGTATTCTTCAAATGAAAGCAGGTGAACAACATGACTAAACAACGTGAGAAATTAATTGAAGTAAAAAATGTAAAGCAGCACTTCGACGTGAGTGGTGGTGTTGTCAAAGCGGTTAATGATATTTCATTTGATATTTACCGCGGAGAAACATTTGGTCTTGTAGGAGAATCAGGTTGTGGTAAATCAACAACTGGAAGAACGATTATTCGTTTATATGATGCAACTGCTGGTGAAGTATTGTTCGATGGTGAAAACGTACATGGTAAGAAATCACGCGCAGAATTGAAGAAATTCAACCGTAAAATGCAAATGATTTTCCAAGATCCATACGCATCATTAAATCCTCGTATGACAGTAGGGGATATTATCGCAGAAGGTATTGATATTCACGGATTAGCGAAAAGTAAAAAAGAGCGCATGGACCGTGTTCATGAACTATTAAACACAGTTGGTTTAAATAAAGAGCACGCAAACCGTTTCCCGCACGAATTCTCAGGTGGACAACGTCAGCGTATCGGTATCGCTCGAGCGCTTGCTGTAGAACCAGAATTTATCATTGCCGATGAGCCGATCTCAGCACTTGACGTATCGATTCAGGCGCAAGTTGTAAACTTATTGAAAAAGCTACAAAAAGAAAAAGGTCTAACATACTTATTTATTGCCCATGATTTATCAATGGTAAAATACATTAGTGACCGCATCGGTGTAATGTACCGTGGTCAAATCGTTGAGCTAACAACAAGTGAAGAGTTATATGCGAATCCAGTTCATCCATATACGAAATCACTATTATCAGCAATTCCGCTACCAGATCCAGATTATGAGCGCAATCGTAAACGTATCGTATACGATTCATCGCAGCATGATTACGGTAGCGAAGTGCCAACAATGCGTGAAATTCGCCCAGGACATTTCGTACTATGTTCTGAAGCAGAGTATAAGAAATATAAAGAGATTTATCAATAATAAAAAAAGCCATTCTTCCATTAAGGAAGGATGGCTTTTTTCTATACTATATAAATGAGTTGTCGGTAAGTCGATATAAATTGCATTTATTAATAACTACATCATGATCAAACAAGTACTACTGTGCCTGAACAGAACCAATCTCGTCTTGCTCTTCTGGTTTCACAAGTGCGTAACGTTCCCACGCCCTGCTTTTCCAGCGGAAGAACATAATAATGGCACGCGTCCATTCGTCGATGGCGATCGCTAGCCAAATACCAACGAGCCCCATATCTAAATGAAAGGCGAAAAAGTAACCTAGTGGTAAACTCATTAACACCATAGAGAATGCACCGATTAAAACAGGATATTTTGCATCACCAGCTGCACGAAGCGAATTAATGATGACGATATTCATCGTACGTCCTGTTTCAAGTAGTACACTTAGTAAAAGAACACTTGCGCCTAACCCGATAATGTGCGGATTATCTGTAAACAGTCCCATTAATTGTGTACGGAATGTAATAACGAGAGCGACCATACATAGAGTTACACCAATCGCCCATTTTACACTTTTCCATAAGCGTTCGTATGCTTCATCCTTTTCGCCACCACCAACAAGGCGGCCAATAATAATGGCTGTTCCCATACCAATCGCAATTGCAAATAAATAAGTGAACATGGAAATGTTAGTAGCGTATTGTCTAGCAGCTAATGATTCCGTTCCTAAGTACGTTGCGTAATAAAGGAAGACGATTTGACAAGCTTGATACATCACTTGTTCAAATGCAGATGGAATACCGATTTTTAAAATTTTCCCAATGTATTCTTTGGATAAAGTGAAGTAATATTGTAATTTCACGCGATATTCCATAACGCGGTATAGTAACCAGAAGAAAACAATAAGTGCGATCAATCGACTGATAGCGGAAGAAATTGCAGCCCCTTGTACACCGAGCTCAGGGAAACCAAATTTCCCGAAAATGAGTACGTAGTTTCCAGCGATATGAATAATATTCATTCCGAGTGAAATAAACATCGCTTGCTTTGTGAAACCGTGTACACGGATAATTGCGGCTAATGAGTTAATGATAGCTTGCAGGAAGATAGCTCCTCCGACGATAGATAAGTAGTTTTGCGCATACGTTAGTACATCGCCTTGTAAGTTCATTGCGAGCATCATATGTTTCGAAAATAAAAGAAAACCAGCGCTTATAACGAGCCCAACTATTAAATTTAATGTGACGGCTAATGCTGATATTTTAGATGCTTCCATAAAGCGTCTGGAACCGAGGTATTGAGATACAACGATAGCAGCGCCGTTCCCGATGACTTCTAATACCAAAATCGCAATATGGAGATATTGATTCGCTGCACCAACCCCAGATACAGCATCGTCTGATAATGCACTTAACATGAAAGTATCAGCGATCCCCATCAACATAAAAAGAAAAACTTCTAGAAAAATAGGCCATGTTAATAAGAATAAACTTAATTTCTCTGTCGGCCCATTTTTTTCCTGAATTGCTGTCATGTCCGTCCCCTCTTTACCGATATCTATTTTTAGCAAAATGTATCGTAACATACTTTCTTATCCTTTGCACTCATTTTAGCCTACATATTTTTAATATGAAGGGACTGCTATTTTATGTTAAAAAGGTTGGGATAATTATACATAAAGTATTATAAAATATAAAATTTATTTTTCTCTGATAATTTAGAAAAGTATAAAAAATATTGTTTTTAACACTTTAGTAATAATAATCAGCAATATGAAACGTTTACAAAGATTTATTTTTTAACAGGAAATTTTAATGAAATAGAAATATAAATATACAAAAAATATATTTGTGTGTATAATATGAATTATTAGAACATATATATATTTCTTTCTGTTTGAAAATGAAAGGGCTAACATTTTTTTGGAGGGTGGAAGTATGAAAAAAAAGATACCAGTTTTTGTAGCATCAACAGTAGCGATGAGCATGATGTTAGGGGCATGTAGCTATCAAAAAGATGAACCGCAGGCAAACGCAAAAGGGGATAGCGGGAAAAGCGGTGCGAAGCAAGTTATTAACTTAATTGAAACACAAGAAATTCCAACGATGGACACAGCATTATCAGCTGACGCAGTTTCTTCAAGAGTAATGAACAATACGATGGAAGGCTTATACATTTTAGGAAAAGATGATAAGCTAGTTCCAGGTGTAGCGAAGGAATTTAAAAAGTCAGAAGACGGTAAAAAGTATACGTTTAAGTTACGTGAAGACGCGAAATGGTCAAACGGTGAGCCTGTGACAGCGAAAGATTTCGTATACGCATGGCAAAGAGCGATTAATCCAGATATAGCTGCGAAATCAGCTTATATTATGTACGATATAAAAAATGCAGAGAAAATTAATAAAAAAGAGATGAGTCCTGATCAACTAGGTGTAAAAGCAATTGATGATTACACATTAGAAGTTGAATTAGACAATTCCATTCCATATCTTGTAGATTTAATGGTATATCCAATCTTCTATCCTGTGAATGAGAAATTTGTTAAAGAGCAAGGTGCAAAGTTTGGTTTAGAAGCAAATACTACACTTTATAACGGACCATTTACATTAAGCGATTGGCAGCATGAACGTAGCTTTAAAATGACAAAGAACCCATCATATTGGGACAATAAAGAAGTGAAGATTGAAGAAGTAAACTTTAATATTGTAAAAGATACATCTACGCCAATTAACTTATATGAAACAAATGCAATTGATCGAGCGTCGTTATTAGCGGAGTTTATCGATAAATATAAAGGAAAACCAGATTTCCAAACAGTAGAAGATACATCTGTATTCTTCCTACGTTTAAATCAAAAAGATCCAGCTTTAGCAAATAAAAATATTCGTAAAGCAATTTCACTTGCTTTTGACCGTAAGCCATTCGTGGATACATTATTAAATAACGGTTCTAAGCCAGCAACAGGATTAATTCCTGATAACTTCATTAAAGGACCAGATAAAAAAGATTTCCGTGCTGTAAACGGGGATATTGTAAAACCGAACGTGAAAGAAGCGAAGAAATATTGGGAAGCTGGTAAAAAAGAACTTGGTAAAAATGAAATCGAATTAGAATTATTAAATGAAGATGTAGAGTTATCAAAGAAAACTGGTGAATATTTAAAAGGTGAATTAGAAAAGAATTTACCAGGTTTAACAGTAAAAATTAAACAACAACCATTCGCACAAAAACTAAAATTAGAAGATGCGGGTGATTATGTCATGTCATTCTCTGGATGGAGTGCGGACTTCCCAGATCCAATTACATATCTTGATATGTTTGTAACAGATGGGTCACAAAATAAGATGAAGTACTCTAATCCGAAATACGATGAAATCATTATGAAGGCGAAAAAAGATGGAAGCGATGTAAATGCTCGTTGGAAGAACTTATTAGAAGCAGAAAAAATGTTACTTGATGACGCTGCAATCGTTCCAGTATATCAACGTGGTAGAGCATACTTACAAAGAGAAACAATTAAAGATATGTACAACCATAAATATGGCGGAGATTTAAGCTTTAAGTGGGCAACCGTAGGAAAATAAAAAAAAGCAGGCTAACCACCTGCTTTTTTTTAATACGTGCGTTTTTTATAAATGCCTTTTCCGCCAACTTGGTTCCAGCCAGATTGTACATCCAAACTCTTGTTAACAAACTTCATTTTTTCTTTTCCACCAAAGAGCTTTTCACCGATGCTATTTGTAATGACACCAATCAATGCTGTTATTCCGATGATGAGGGCAGCAACCGTAATAAAATCAATAAAAAAAGCAATCATTTGCAAACTCCCCCTTTGCCTGTCTGTATGTTTATTGTATGAGATAAAAAATGAAAAAGAAAGAAATGTCAGAAAAATATTTAATTTACTTTAGAAATCGTGTAGACAGGAGGGAGAATGTTTGTTAAAATAAGAACAAACGTTCTTTTTTATTCTCATTTATATAGTCTTACATTTCTTAATTGATTTATCAGGAAAAAGTAAGAAAACGTTCTCTTTTTCATAGGGAAGATTATAGATAAATAACTATATATTATATGAAAAATCTAGAGGAAATAAGTATTAAAAGGGTTGAAAGTTATTGTTCAAGTACAGCTAAATTGAGCGTAATCATGTTACATAGCAGTGGAATACACGGAAGAGTTTTCTCAACTAGCAGGAAATTTACTGTATATTTCTTGCAAAATCTATTGTATAATGATTATAGAAGTTACTTATTAAAAGTAATTGTTGTTTATTATAAGTTGTTGCTTACATGAAATGTGATTTTTGTACTTTTCAATAAGACAAGTTATCGCGAAAAATTGCTGAAGTTAGAAATTAAAACTGTATTTAGTACAGAATTTGTACTCTTTAAGGAGAGTGAGCTTTGTATGGTAACATTATATAGTTCTCCAAGCTGTACGTCTTGTAGAAAGGCGAAATTATGGCTAGAGGAAAATCATATTCCCTATACAGAACGTAATATTTTCTCAGATCCATTAACGATTGAGGAAATTAAAGAGATTTTACGTATGACAGAAAGCGGAACGGATGAGATTATTTCTACTCGTTCGAAAGTTTTCCAAGAATTGAATGTAAACTTAGAATCTTTACCACTTCAAGATTTATATAAGATGATTCGTGACTATCCGGGGATTTTACGTCGTCCAATTATGATTGACGAGAAACGCCTTCAAGTTGGTTATAACGAAGACGAAATTCGCCGTTTCTTACCACGTACAGTAAGAACGTTCCAATTACGTGAAGCACAACGTCTTGTAAATTAATTATAATAATATGAAAACCTTCTACCTATTATATAGTAGAAGGTTTTTTTTAATGTTTCACATTGCGTAATCGAACTTGTTTTACGATAAAGCCGATGCATAAAATAGTGAAAATGAACAAATAAGGAATGCTTGCGGTGAAACTTGGGTTGTTATGAAAAAAGATTGCAAGTCTGTCTTCATGTGTAACCATTTTCCCTGCAGTATAGGCAAGAATTGCTGCACCACAATAAATGAGGAATGGAAATCGTTCCATAAGTATTAAAATAAGTTTACTGCCCCAAATAATAATAGGGATAGAAATGAGTAAGCCGATTATGACGAGTAAAAATCTCCCGTGAGCTGCACCAGCAATGGCAATAACATTATCAAACCCCATAACGAGATCCGCGAAAACAATTGTCCGCACAGCTTGAAATAAAGTTGTTTTTCCTTGAATGGCAGAAAGGTCATTGCTATCATCAGTTAATAAATTGACTGCAATTAATGTAAGTAAAACCCCGCCAATCAATTGTAGAAATGGAATGTCGAGTAAATAGACAGCTAGTATAGTAAGGACAATTCTTAGTACGATTGCTAAAAGAGTACCGATTAAAATAGCTTTATTTCGTTTCGATTCAGGTAAATTTCGGCTAGCTAGTGCGATGACGATTGCATTGTCACCACCTAATACAACATCGATACCGACAATCATTAGTACGGATGTTAAAAACTCTAAGTCCATTCGTCTGCCTCCATTTATGATGTTTTAATAAGCGAACTGTATGTATGTGATGAAGAAAGTTGTTGTTAAATAATCTCTTCTAATAGAAGTTTCACCTTATTACAGTGTACGGGGGAATGTGGAAATGTATGTCCAAATTTTTTGTAAGTAAGAAATCGCTATAATAATATATTTATGTAGTTGATCGAGTAAAGATAGGCATATAACTATTTTTGTAAAATAAATCGATTTTATTTCCATTCTGGAGAATCTTATCATAAAATGAGAGTACAAGAATCTATTGATTTGTCATATGAGTGGGGAATCCCTTCATAACAATTCTAAGCAGGAAGGGAGAGTTGTATTTTGGATATTGAAAGAATTAATGATCATACGATGAAATTTTTTATTACGTACATTGATATAGAGGATAGAGGATTTAATCGTGAAGAAATTTGGTATGATCGCGAACGAAGTGAAGAGCTCTTTTGGGAGATGATGGACGAAGCTCGTGATCATGACGATTTCTTTATTGATGGGCCGTTATGGATCCAAGTGCAAGCAGTCGATAAAGGGATTGAAGTACTTGTCACGAAAGCAGAGCTTTCAAAGGATGGGCAAAAGCTGGAACTACCGATAGGGGTAGACAAAATTATAGATATTCCTCTAGATGAAGGCATTGAATCATTATTCCAACAAGAGTTAGTCGAAGAGGTAGAAGAACAAACAGGAACAAACTTTAATGAAGATGGTACGTTTGGCTTTTTAATTAAATTTAATGATTTTGAAGATGTCATTTCATTAAGTCATCGTCTTATCTTTGAAGATATAAAAGATGAGCTGTATTCATTTGAGGACCGCTATTATGTATATGTGGAATTCGATGAAGTGCTACATGATGAAGAAGAAATCGATCGTATTTTAAGTATTGTTTTAGAATATGGGGAAGAATCAACTTTAACAATTCATCGTGTAAGTGAGTATGGAAAACAAATTGTGAAAGAGCATGCGCTTGAAACGATTCGCAATAATTTTCCTGCTAAAACGTAGGCCGATTTCTGTAGTATGAAATCGGCTTTTTATATGAAGAATAGGAAAGCTTTCTTAGTTAGGAGGTAAGAGATGAAAAATACGTTAAAGCTGATTTTCTTTATCCTGCTATTGTTCGCATTATTTGTTTCGTTACGTATGTTTATTGATGTAGCATTTTATTCAGATGTGATTGGGATAAAAGATGTTTCGATTTTAGGTATTATTAGTATTTTATTTACAGTATCTGCGTTTTTAATTGGTTGCGTTATTTTCTTAGAAAATCGCCATCCATCTAAAACACTTACATGGTTAATTGTGTTAGGGATTTTTCCGGTATTTGGCTTCTTTGCTTATTTATTATTTGGGCAAAATTTTCGGAGAAAAAGAATGTTTCAAAAGAAGGCGTTACTTGATGAACAGGCGTTTTTACAATATAAAGGGCATGAAGATTACGAAGAACGAATTTTACGCAATCATAAGCATCAAGAACTGTTATTTCGTTTAGCGGATCGATTAGGTGCTTTAAATATTTCATTTCAAACTGAAACGAGGACATTAACAAATGGAGATGAAACGTTTCAGGCCATTTTAAATGGGTTAAAACGAGCGAAACATCACATTCATATGGAATATTACATTGTGCGTGATGATAAATTAGGAACAGAAATTAAAGATATTTTAATACAAAAATCAAAAGAGGGCGTTGTTGTTCGCTTTTTATATGATGCGGTTGGAAGTTTTAAGTTATCGAAATCGTATATTGAAGAATTAAACGATGCAGGTGTAGAAATGATTCCGTTCTTTCCTGTGCGCTTTCCGATTTTAAACGATAAGATTAATTATCGAAATCATAGGAAAATTGTTGTGATTGATGGGAACGAAGGGTTTGTAGGCGGATTAAATATCGGTGATGAGTATTTAGGAAAAAGTAAATATTTTGGCTTTTGGCGAGACACGCATTTGTATTTACGTGGTGAAGCGGTTCAAAGTTTACAGCTTATTTTCCTTCAAGATTGGTTTTATATGACTGGAGAGGCTGTGCTAGCTCCGGAATATTTACAAGCAAAAGCAGTTGAGGGTGATCATTGGGGAGGAGTACAGCTTGTCGCAGGCGGCCCCGATAATAAGTGGGAAACGATTAAGCATTTATATTTCGCAATGATTGCGTCTGCTCGGAAATCTATTTGGATTGCAACGCCGTATTTTATTCCGGATGATGATATTTTATCCGCATTAAAGGTTGCTGCACTTGCTGGTATTGATGTTCGTTTATTAATGCCGAGTAAACCTGATAAGCGCACTGTCTTTTACGCATCGAGATCGTACTTCCCAGAGCTTTTAGACGCAGGAGTAAAGATATATGAATACGAAAAAGGTTTTCTTCATAGTAAAATTGTCATCGTTGATTCTGATTTAGCTTCAATTGGGACAGCTAATATGGATATGAGAAGTTTTCATTTGAATTTTGAAGTAAATGCCTTTTTATATGATACAGATAGCATTAAAAGACTTGTTCAAGACTTTAAAGACGATTTAGAAGAATCCAGTGAAATTCACGTCGATCGTTTTCATAAAAGGCGTCTGCATAGACGAATTGTTGAATCAACGTACCGGTTATTATCGCCATTATTATAAAAAGAGATGTCCGAAATTGGGACATCTCTTTTTTAAAAGGAATTTGTAATAAATTGTAGAATATAAGGAGCTGAAAGGGTGTGATTCCGATATTTATAGCTAAAAGAGAAAACGGAGAAAAAATTCATTTACTCTATAATTGTAATGAAGAGCTTTTGCGCCGTATGCGCCAACAGGAACGATTCTTTTGTGTAGCTTGTGGAAAGGAAGTGCAAATGAAATTAGGGAAACAAAAAAGTTGGCATTTTGCTCATAAAAAAGTGGATTCATGTCTTGCCTTTTATGAAGCGGAATCAACGTATCATATGCACGGTAAAGAATTGTTATATAGATGGTTCAAACGTCAAAACTTTCAGGTGGATATAGAGTACTACCTTCCGGAAATTAAGCAACGACCAGATATTTTTGTAGAGAGGGCGGGCAGAAAAATTGCAATTGAATACCAATGTGCAAACCTTGCTATAGAACAGCTGTACAAAAGAACCTATTCATATTGGCGAGCTGGTATACAGGTCATTTGGATCGTTGGTGGAAATCAATTGAAAAAGCAATCTGCATATTGGATGAAATTCTCCTCACTTATGGCTTTCTCCTTACAATCTTATCCTCAACCATTTCTTATTTTCTTCTGTTCGAAAGAGAAATCATTTATGAAATGTGCATTTGTCACTCCATTTTCTACAAACATCTTTTTCGCGCATACTGTATATTTACCAATCGATAAAACTACTTTTGAAATGCTTTTTTCTCCCGTTCCTTTCGAGAAAGAGATACTAAGGGAAGAGTGGAAGAAGAGAAAGAACTACTTCCGCAAAAATTCCCTGCCGATTTGGAATTATAATTATAAGTCATTATTACGCCTCTTATATCAATTTAAATGTACCCCAGCGAGTTTTCCTTCTGAAATTGGTGTTCCACTCCCTTCTGGATTTGCTTTTCAAACAAACCCATTTATATGGCAAGCTTTTCTATATATGAAGTGTATAGGGGGGCTTGCAGTAGGAGAGTGTATTTCTCTTCAATATGTGTGTAGTTATGTAAAAAGGTATACGAAAAGGCGGATACTTCCGTACTTTTCACAGCACACATGGAAAGTGGCAGTTACTGAATATATGACATTTTTATGCTATATAGGTGTATTGCATAAAGCGGGAAGTTATACGTACCGAAAAATAAGGGATGTAGTGATGTTAAAAACAGAGGAGGAAATTATGAAATATGATGAGATTTGCTTAATACATGCGCTATCTTTATTTGAGGCAAATTTTAACATGAGAGGAGGAAAAGGGGATATAATAAAGAATGATTGTGAAGGAATTACATAAGAAAAAACGAATTGTACTTAAGTAGAGATATTTAAAGGAGGGCTTAAAGAATGTCTGAACAAAACAAAACGAAAGCATTACCAGATCGCAACGAGATTGAAGAAGCAAGTACGTGGCGATTAGAAGATATTTTCCAAACGGATGCAGAATGGGAAAAAGAATTCCAGGCTATTAAAGAGCTATTACCGAAGTTAACTGAATTTAAAGGGAAACTTGGTGACTCTGCGGACAATTTACTTGAGGCATTGCAATATGAAGATGAAATTTCAATGCGATTAGGTAAGCTATATACATATGCTCATATGCGTTACGATCAAGATACAACAAACTCTGTATATCAAGCATTAAATGATCGTGCAACAAATTTATATTCACAAGTATCTAGTAGCACAGCGTATATTGTGCCTGAAATTTTATCGATTTCAGCAGATACACTGCAAACATTCTTGAAGGAAAATAGAGATTTAAGTGTATATGAACATGCATTAGAAGAAATTACACGTCAACGCCCGCACGTATTATCAGAAGCTGAGGAGGCTTTATTAGCGGAAGCATCTGAAGTAATGAGTTCGTCAAGCAATACATTCGGTATGTTGAATAACGCGGATTTAAAGTTCCCATCTATTAAAGGTGAAGACGGAGAAGAAATAGAAATTACACATGGCCGTTACATTCAGTTTTTAGAAAGTGATGATCCTCGTGTTCGCGAAGATGCATTTAAAGCTGTATATGAAACGTATGGGAAATTTAAAAATACATTCGCAAGTACGCTAAGTGGAGCAGTAAAACGTAATAATTTCAATGCGCGTGTTCGTAAATATGATTCTGCTCGCCAAGCTGCACTGAGCAATAATAATATTCCGGAAGCAGTATACGATCAACTCGTTGAAACGGTAAATGACAACTTACATTTATTACACCGTTACATCGATATTCGTAAGCGTGCATTAGGACTTGATGAGCTTCATATGTATGATTTATATACACCACTTGTACCAGAAGTGAAAATGAATGTGAAATACGAAGAAGCACAAGACCTTTTATTAAAATCTTTAAACGTACTTGGTGATGAATATGTTGATATTTTGAAAGAAGCATATGAAAATCGCTGGGTAGATGTGTATGAGAATAAAGGAAAACGAAGCGGGGCATACTCATCTGGTGCATATGGAACAAATCCGTATATTTTAATGAACTGGCATGATAATGTAAATAATTTATTTACACTTGCTCATGAGTTTGGTCATTCGGTGCATAGTTACTATACAAGAAAAACACAACCACACGTATATGGTGATTATTCCATCTTCGTAGCAGAAGTGGCATCAACTTGTAATGAAGCGCTTCTAAATGATTATTTATTAAAAACGACAGAAGATAAGAAAGAGCGTCTATATTTATTAAATCATTATTTAGAAGGATTCCGTGGTACTGTATTCCGTCAAACGATGTTTGCAGAGTTTGAACATATTATTCATAAGAAAGTACAAGAAGGACATGCTGTTACGCCAGATATGCTAACGGAAATCTACTATGATTTAAATAAGAAATATTTCGGTGAAGCTTTAGTAATCGACGAAGAGATTGGTTTAGAATGGTCTCGTATTCCACACTTCTACTACAACTATTACGTATATCAATACGCAACAGGATTTAGTGCAGCGACAGCTCTATCTAAACAGATTTTAGAAGAAGGACAACCAGCAGTAGAACGTTATATTAACGAGTTCTTAAAAGCAGGAAGCTCTGATTATCCAATTGAAGTACTGAAAAAAGCAGGAGTAGATATGGCATCTCCTGAACCAGTAAAAGAGGCACTACAAGTATTTGAAGAGAAATTAAATGAATTAGAAGCATTATTATTTGAAGAAAAGTAATGAAAAAAGACGAGGGATTGTATCCTCGTCTTTTTTTGAATAGATTAAATGTCGATATATGTCGAAAAACAAGGTGAATTTCTTTGTTTTTTCTAACTGAAAGGATAGTTTTACGGCTGATTTTTGAAATTAAAACCCTTTGAATCGTTTTTTATGATTGAAATAAGAGAGAGTGATAACAATGATTCCGAATAAAAGAGGTAAGGCAATAATTTTAGGAAAAGCTTGTAGTAGAGAGAGGATGTACAAGAAAAAAGAAACGATGACAGCTAGAAAGAGAAGAGCAATATAAGATTTTTTCATAAATAAACCCCCTAAATGACCTTTTTTATAGCTTATTCAAAAATGAAAACGTTTAGAATGTGACAAAAGTGTGAAATTCGACAAAAGGGGTTGTCATCTGACGTCGAATCTTGTAATATAATAAGCGTGAACGAATTCACATACAAACATATACCCCTTTGTTTGAACGTGAAAATTTCTCCCATCCCCTTTAATATTTTTATAAGCCGTAAAGAAGAAGACCTGGTGTTTACACCAGGTCTTTTTCTTTTGCTATCCATTTCCAATAACGTTCGCATTTTACTTCTATCATTTGTACTTTTCGTTTCAGTTGTAATTTTTTAAGTTCGCGCTCAATTTCTTGTTGCGGACAGTCATAAATAAATGCTACTTCTTTTGAAGATATAAATTGTGTTGCTTCTAGTAGCACTTCTAAAGGTGGTAATGGTTCTGGCTCAATTTCACATTTTACAAGTTCTTTCAATAATTGTACGTATACATCGTAGGAATAATTTCCAGCGATTTTAATACCTTCTTCATCTGAGTTCGCATGAAAAAAGACGAGGGAGGGTATTTCTGTAATATGCATTTCATTCGTGAATTTCAAGTCACATTGGAAAGCTTTTTTTGCACTAGCAGAATGTAGATCTTTTTTAAATTCTTCTACATCAATATTGCTATCTTTCGCACATGCAAGTAATAGTTCGCAGTCAGGGCTTGATACATTTTCAAGGAAAATGTATTCTTGGAGTTTTCGCAAAAACTTCGAACCTGCTTTTCGGCCTTGCAACTCCGCTGCCTTAATTGCCATCGAAACTAAATATGGTGTTGAAGATGCTTCTTGCATATGTACCTTTCCATCGCATGAAAAACCTTGTAAACTTGTTGTCTTTTCCCACACAAATCGAATATTAGCAGGTTTATTCCATTTGTGTGAGGAAGCGTTCGTTCCATCCACTTTTCCTGTTACGATATGACGAATAGAGAAGTATTTCCCGTATTCAAGCCATAGTTTAATAATAAAAGGCTCAATTTCCCAGCAATCTTTACAAAGTGGATCAATAAATAAATATGCTTCTACAGACTTATGCTCACATGCGGAAGGAGATGGCATATTTATATGCTTTGCTTCCTGCTTATCCATTACACTTCACCTGTTTCGTTTGGAGTATTAACCATATGCTGAGCGGTTAATGCTAAACGTTCAAAGACAAACTCTCTTATATGACCATGCACTCCAGTATCATCCATTGCTTGCTCCATGCATGATAGCCAAGCCTCTGCTCGTTTTGGAGTAATCTCAAACGGAAGATGGCGTGCTCTTAACATAGGATGACCATGTTCTTCAGTGTACAAATTAGGACCACCTAAATATTGTGTTAAAAATTGCTTCTGCTTCCTAGCGGTTTCTGTTAAATCTTCCGGGAAGATGGGAGATAAGTCAGGGTGTTTACTGACATAGGAATAAAATGTATCTACTAATATTGCAATGCATTGTTCACCGCCAATTGCTTCAAATGGTGTCATCGGTTGCTTGCTCATCCTTTATAAACTCCTTTTTCCATGAAATGTATATCTATTGTAGCAATGGAATGTTCGAGAGGGCAAATAAACAGTCTTCTCAAAGATTCTTTGCTTATTCTACGGGTGTAAACTTTTTTAGTGAGATGTATCCACTAGTGAAACATATTCACTAGTGGAATTTTCACTTTAGCGTGCTTTGTTTTGTTTGGCAAGGAAAAAGCGTTTTACTTTGTTATTTGTATGGCGAACAGGTATGTTATGTTGCGTTAATAAATGAATAAATGCAGCTTTTCCTGTTTCTTCATCTTGTACTTCAAATTCAATTTCATAATCATCGTGATTGTAATAGAAACTATGATCAAAGACAAGCGTTCCGCCTTTAAATAATGTTTCTGCTCTTTCTGTTGTTAAACTACCCATATATGTTAAAGCAGAAACAGGAATTTGTAATTTGTGTAATTGATCTACTACTGCTCCTTGAATGATTGTGTTTGATTCCATCATCATTTTTGCTTCGTCTTCTGTTACGACTTGATGCGTTTCTAATAAACCGATTTCTGCAGGTTGTTTCAACGTTAACGTATAAGTTTCTCCTTTATGACGAATACGAAGTGCAGAGCCAGCTTCTTTTAACGAGAAGTCAGGTGTTTCAAAGTAGTGATTCACTTGTTTCGTAAATGCTTCAATAGAAAACGATTTACATAATGTATCGAATTCTTCTTTTGTAACGATATTTTTGAATTCAATTTCAATTTCTTGTGTCATTGTATAATCTCCTTTTGAAAAATAATTCTTTACACATTATCGCTTTTTCATAAATTTGGTTCAATGTTTTATTTGTTTGCGTCCATGTTATGATACAATAATACTGTTAAGTAAGACAGGAAGTTGAGATGGAGGAGTTAGAGCATGCAAAATAAAATCCAAGTTAAGAGCGTAGAAAAGAGAGAGAATGCTCTTATTTTTTGTGCGGAAAATAGTGAAATAGAGGTAAAGGAGTTAAGTGCACGTAATCACGTACTTGTAGACTCAGACAATTTATCATTTTTATATATCTTAGAAAATGAATCATCTTTCATTTATGTAAGTATTCCGCACACATGCTGGGAAGCAATGCATGAAGCGATGAATAACGATGTGGTTATGTTCGTTAGCGTGAATGACATTGAAATGGAATTAGAAGGATTAAAAGAAGAAGTAGAATATTTAGTTGAAAATATTGAAGGTAATGCAAATTACGGAGAAGAATTAGTAACTGCTGTAGAAAAAGTATTTCTATAAGCAAATGGATTGATTTTGGTGGTGGTTGAAATGAATCGAAATTGGGAAGAATTTTTAGCACCTTACCACCAAGCGGTGGCAGAGCTGAAAGTGAAACTAAAAGGAATGCGTACTCAATTTGCAATGTTAACAGAGCATTCTCCAATTGAGTTTGTAACAGGAAGGGTAAAGTCGGTTGCAAGTATTATTGATAAAGCGGAGAAGAGAAATGTACCGCTAGACCGATTGAGAGAAGATATGCAGGATATTGCTGGGCTTAGAATGATGTGTCAATTTGTTGATGAGATTAAGCCTGTTGTAGAATATCTTCGAAAACGAAATGACTTTGAAATCGTGGAAGAACGTGATTATGTCACGCAAAAGAAAGATAGCGGTTATCGTTCTTATCATGTTGTCATTAGTTATCCTGTTCAAACGATTCAGGGTGAACAAAAAGTATTGGTAGAAATCCAAATACGCACGCTAGCAATGAACTTTTGGGCAACAATTGAGCATTCTTTAAATTATAAATATAGTGGACGTTTTCCTGAAGATATTAAAATACGCCTGCAACGTGCAGCTGAAGCGGCGTTTTTATTAGATGAAGAAATGTCTTCTATTCGTCTTGAAATTCAAGAAGCGCAAAAGGCTTTTTCAAGAAAGCAAGAAACGAAAGATTCCGAATCATAAACTAAAGGGTGTTGGGCGATGAAATTTACAATTATGTCAAAGGGAGATCAATCATCAGATACACTGGCAAGCACGATGAAAGAGTACTTGCTAGATTTTGGATTTATAATGGATGAAAAGGAACCCGATATTGTAATTTCTGTTGGGGGAGATGGAACGCTTTTGTATGCGTTTCATCGTTATTATAATCGATTGGATGAAACAGCATTTGTTGGTGTACATACAGGACATTTAGGTTTCTATGCAGATTGGTTACCGACAGAAGTAGAGAAATTAGTAATTGCGATTGCAAAAACACCATTCCAAGTGGTGGAATATCCGCTTTTAGAAGTTATTATTCGCTATGTGAATGGAAGTAAAGAGTCACAGTATTTAGCGATGAATGAGGCGACTGTAAAAAGTGCAGAAGGTACATTAGTAACAGAAGTAGAAATACGCGGAGAATATTTTGAAACATTCCGCGGGGACGGCCTTTGTATTTCTACTCCTTCAGGAAGTACTGCGTATAATAAAGCGCTTGGCGGAGCAATTATTCACCCATCTATTGAAGCGATTCAAATTGCAGAAATGGCGTCCATTAACAATCGTGTGTTTCGTACTGTAGGATCGCCACTCGTATTGCCGAAGCATCATACATGTGTGTTAAAGCCGGCTGCAGGAATGAACTTACAAATTACAGTGGATCATTTAACAATGGTCCATCAAGATGTGAAATCAATCCAGTATCGCGTAGCAAACGAGAAAGTACGATTTGTTCGTTTCCGCCCGTTCCCGTTCTGGAAACGAGTTCGTGACTCGTTTGTTGCAGATAAATAGAAAGGGTTATATATTTGAACAGATTTACATTGAAATGGGATATAGGGCTGGCTGAAGAGGGAACTTTAGTTAGGGAATTTTTGAAAACGAAAGGTATTTCTAAAGCCGCTTTAACGGATATAAAGTTTCACGGCGGGGCAATTGAAGTAAATAGTCAACATGCGAGTGTTCGTCATCAGTTGCGCGCTGGTGAAGAATTAAGTGTCTTTTTTCCAGTGGAGGAAAGAAGCGAAGGGATGATGGCAGAAGATATCCCTTTATGCATTGTATATGAAGATGATGCGGTTCTTATCATTGATAAAGAGGCGAACATGTCAACGATTCCGTCTAGAGAACATCCGACAGGGAGTGTTGCCAATGCGATTTTATCTCATTATGATAAGCAGCATCTGGCAAGTACAGTGCACATTGTAACACGGTTAGATCGTGATACTTCAGGGCTTATGCTTATTGCAAAAAATCGTTTCGTGCATCATCTTTTATCTAAGCAGCATCAACAAAAAGCTGTGAAACGAACGTATGAAGCAATTGTTCACGGTGAGATGGTAGAACGAGAAGGAATGATTGATGCACCAATTGGTCGGAAATCTGATAGCATTATTGAGCGAACGGTTTGTGAGGATGGACAAAGGGCGGTTACTCATTTTAAAGTAATTGATAGTACATATGATAAGACACATGTAGCGCTGGAGCTTGAGACAGGAAGAACGCATCAAATTCGTGTACATATGGCTCATATAGGACATCCATTACTTGGTGATAACTTATATGGAGGAAGAAGGGATGAAATGAAACGGCAAGCACTTCATAGTAAATCTTTGACGTTTTATCATCCTATTTTAGAGAAAGAAATGTCTTTCACTATAAAAATTCCAAGCGATATGCAAGAGCTACTTAGGAATGCTTAAAAAGGGAACAAAATTCTTATATTATAAAGAATTTTGTTCCCTTTTTTCTTAGCGGAATAATATTAAAATTTGGTTTTCACCCGTACGCTTTATAACGAAAAATCCACTTTCGGCTTTTGTAGCAATGCCATTGTCATTTGGACGACAATATCCATGAGTTTCGCAAGTGCTGTCATCACGTACTAACATTTGCCCAATTAATCCGACAGGAAGCCACTCGGTGCGATCTTTTCTTGCTACATATTTGCAAGCTGGATCCCATTCTGTATTTAAAAGAGGTTGTATTTCTTCTGTTTCCGTCCATACATATTGGCGTTTCCCAAAGTTATCTGTTTTATAGCGTTTTTGCCAACTTAAAGCCCCGCTATTTCCTATAAGTGCAGGGGTTGCACTAGATATTCCTAAAATGAACGAATCGTGTGAAGTAGCTATCCGAATTTTTTCTTCGCTACTAAATGTAACGAAATAACCGACATCAATAGGTTTATGACCTTCTGTTTCAAACATTTGTGCAAAATCCGTTCCGCTTGCATTGTAAGACGCGCCCTCAATGTACATTTCTCCATTATGGGCAAGCCATTTAGCACCGATATTATAGTCGGTGTCGTTTACACCATTTGCAATAAACCAAGAATAAGCTTCTTCTGCAGTGCCGAAGCGCCCCATAATATGGCTACCTGCAAAATGAGCTGTTGATGTATGATGACCTTCCGCATGAGAAGAGGATCCGTTAGCGATAGTTGCGGTTCCTTCTGCGTGTGCTGCTTCGCCTAAAGCAATCGTCTGTTTACCCTCCGCATGAGAATAAGCACCGCCTGCTGTCGTTTCACTTCCCTCACTATGCGAACTATGTCCAGTTGCTTTTGAGTTTGATCCTTCTGCATGAGAGAAAGAACCTTTTGCGTGCGTTAATAAGCCTTCCGCATGTGCTGCCATGCCTTCCGCATGAGAGTGAAGCCCCTCCGCATATGCATATCGGCCGCCCCTTTTAACTTTTGTATTTTCAGGTGTAGGTGTCTCAATTATGAGTGGTTTTTCAGTTTGTATATCATTCGATGAAGCTAATGCTTCTTTTATTTTTTTTACTTTGTTTATAATAGCAGCTGGAATTTCTGGTTCCACTTTTTTATTTATTGCTACAGAAATATTTTCTTCCGCCTTTTCTTCTGTTTGGTTAGAATGTAGTACCTGTTCATCTTGATTTGAGAGCTGTTTATTTTTTTGTTGCATCTTTATTTTTTTACGATCGATTATGCGGCTCATCACAGCATTTTCTAAAGAGACATATGTTGGTTTTACTTTGCTTTTTTTTGATGACTCTTGTTCTTCCAGTTCTTCTATCGCTGCAGCTCGAATACTACACCAGTTGTTAATTCCGTACATGGGCAGATATAAAGGGGGAAATTTTCTTTTTTGTTTAGAAGATTTTTTCTTCATTCTGTCACCTCCTGCGACATTATATGTAGGGTAATTAAAAAAAGATGCACTTTATTGCATCTTTTTTTAATTACTTTACCTAGTTTTATATGATATCTGCCTAAATAATGCTAAGTAAGGTAGTTATGAAATTGGACGGAATTTCTCAGCGACAAAAGGTAACGAAGAAGGGACAGAGATAGTCTCCATTTCAGGATAACGTAATCCGGTTAATTTGCCACCAAATACAGCACCAGTATCAATATTGACTGTCTGATTGACGAATCGAGGTTCTGCTACTGGTGTATGTCCATATACAATCCAAGCTTGCCCCTTGTATTCTTGCGCCCAATCACGACGGACAGGTGAGCCATCGGCATGCTTTTCTCCTGTAATATCGCCATATAATACAAAGGTTTGTACTTTTTTATCTCGTCTTCCTATGTAATCTTGCCGAATCCCAGCGTGACATACGATTACTCTTTTTTCATCTAGTATGTGGTAGAGCGGTGATTGTTCATAAAGAGTGGTAAACTTTTCTTTTATAATGTTTTGCTTACGAGAAGGAAGTGCTTCATATTCAGCAACAGTTGTTTCAAGTCCGTGAGCGACTGTTACATTACGTCCAAGGAAAAATCGATATAGTTTATTACAGTGATTTCCAGGAGCGTAATAAGCTTCTTTTTTATGTATGACAAGTTCCCATACAATTTCGATCATACGTAATGAATGAGGACCACGGTCTGTAATATCGCCAACGAATGCAAGTTTACGTTGGTCAGGGTGAACCGGTAGACCGCTACTCCAGTTATATCCTAGCTTCTCTGTTAAATTTTGAAACTCTTGGAAGCATCCATGAATATCTCCTATAATGTCATATTTCATATTTAAACCTCCATCGTATTTTTCATTAGTATATCTAAAAAAGGATAGAGATAAAAATATAGCGTTTTTTTGTTGTTCATTTAAACATAAAGATTTTCGTTCTTGAGCGAACATTTAAAATGAATCCAATCGCAATCATGTATGTAAGTAGTGAACTTCCTCCGTAGCTCATAAGAGGTAATGTTATCCCTGTAATGGGAAGTAATCCGATTGTCATCCCGATATTTTGGAATACTTGGAAAGTAAACATTCCGATTGTACCAGCGCAAATGTAACTACCGAAAGGGTCATTACTTTCTAAAGCGATATGAATCATTCGAAAAATGAGTAAGAAAAAAAGTGAAATAATGACACTTGCGCCTAGAAATCCAAATTGTTCAGCGACATTAGTGAAAATAAAATCTGTATGTGGTTCTGGAAAATATACTTGTCCATTTTCCCACCCTTTTCCTTGCATTTCTCCGGATCCAGTCGCTAAGAATGCTTGTCTTAATTGATAGCCTTGTGCATCATATTTGTAAGGTGCTAACCATCCGTAGAAGCGATTTAGTTGATATTCTTTTAAAATGTGTGCTTTAAAGAAATCTGTGTGAGTAAAAAAAATATATATTAATGTAGATCCAGCGACGAAAGTACCTGAAACTAATCCGAAAATAAAACGCCATCGTATGCCAGAAACTAGTATCATTGCTGCAAGCATCGCTGAAATGACCATTGTGTTTCCTAAATCTGGTTCTTTTGCAATAAGTAGTAGTGGTGGCAAACTTGTCGCAAATATTTTTCCAAGTAATAAAAAATCGTCACGCACTGTTCTGGAAAAATATTTCTCATTATGATTTGCTATAATTCGTCCAATGACGATAATTAAAAATAATTTCATAATTTCAGAAGGCTGAAAATTCCCGATGCCTGAGAGCCTGTACCAAGCAGTAGCGCCTTTAATTGTAACGGCACCTGGTACTTGAAGTTCTAGTCCTATAAGTAGTACCATTGCAAAGCTATACAAATACCAAGCAATTTTTTGATAACGATCGAAATCGATAATCATAATAACACCAATGGCTATAAATCCAATGAAGTACCATTGGATTTGCTTTAGTACAAAATTGACGTTTTGTAAAAATGGTGGTAAAGAGGCTTGCGCACTTGCAATAGCACAGCAACTAACAATCCCAATGGCAAATAAAATAAATAGTAATACGTAGTCTATTTGATATTGAGAATTTGGATCTTTCAATGTAGGTATTCCTTTCTACTGCTCTTTATAGTAATGGATTTTATAGTATGAGAAAGAATGTATGAACTATACGAATGATTCGCATATAGCCCATACACTTTTGATTTTGCAGAGTAGTTTAATTGTTTAACTCTTTAATAATTATATCCAAACAATGGGAAAGACGTACATGTGCATCAGGAAAAATATCTAGTTGATGAAGATAGTATTTTAAGGAACTTTTACACCATTGGTAAGCACTAAGTAGAGCTGCTCTATAGTCCGTAGTATTTTGTAAAAAGCCATATTCTTTTGCTGTTATAACAAGGTGTGTGAAATCTTCACAACCTTGAAGGAGCTTATTGTGTATTTGTTGTCCTGCATGGTAGCGAAATTGACTTAAAGGCTCAGAAATGTATATTGCATTTCCTTTAGAAAGTAAAGAAATCCATGAGGCCATATCAACACTACAAGAATATTGTCGCTCTTTAAGGGTACCAAAAGGATCAGTGAGCAATTCTTTTCGGAACAAAGTAGTTGTAGGCTCACCGATAATGTTGTGCCCGCCCTTTAACATCCAATTACCTAAAAATATCCCGTTTAATGGAGTGTCTTCACTATATAACCTTTGTGTTGGATGGGAATCACCGATTAGATTTCCATGATCATCAATACGTACTCGATAAGAAGTAACAAGAGCAAGATTTTTATTGGGATCTTGCTCAAAATAGGCCATCATTTTTTGTATTTTATGCTTATAAAACACGTCATCGTCCATTAAAAAATTTATATACTCACCATTTGATTTTTCTATGAGCATAAGGTCATTGTGAAATTGTCCTAGAGTAGGGATATTTCGAATGTATGTTATATTTTTATAATTTGGTAAGTATTGTTCGCGTATTAAAGTTTCTGTTTCATCATTTGTGCTGTCATCTCCGATGATGATTTCAATATTTGAATAAGTTTGTGCCAATGCACTTTCTAGAGCGATTTTAAAATAATGAGGCCGATTATAAGTGGGAATAAGGATGGAAACGAGAGGTGGATTTTTTTCATTCATCATACATAACTTCCTTTCAGAAGCTTTTTTTTGTAAGAACAATATCTTGGTAACTTGTATATTCATTTCTGCCGCACCATAAACCGTAATGCGGCTTATTAATTATTTCTAGGCCGTACTTATTCAATAGATTGCAAATATCTGTCTCAGGATAAGCAACTGCAAAATTCGGAATATCTTTATTCACAACGTAGCAATTTTCAATTCGATGATAAAAACCTAATGTACTTTGTCCTGCATTTAAATAATAGGACGATTCAGGATTTATAAGAAAGAATGTAATGAAACATCTCCCATCTTTTTTTAATACACGTACAATTTCAGATACGTAATGTTCTAATTCTTTTGGGAGAAGATGCGTAAATACAGAAGTTAAAAAGATAAAATCGAATGTCCCGTCTTCATAGGGAAAACGATATTGAGAGGCATCTTCTTTTCCTTCTGGATTATAGAATTGATTGTATATGTCAACATGTTCAAAGTGAAAATTATTACGCATAGTTGAAATGTTATTTTGACACCAAGTAATTCCATCTTTAAACAAATCAAATCCATAATACGCTCCATCATCATTTAAGTAATTCAATAATGGTACAGCCATTCGGCCGACGCCGCAGCCTACATCTAATACTTTTTCATTTGATTTTAAAGCGCCAATTTGAATAAAATGCTTTAGGAACTCTTTTCCAACTTTTTTGAAGTCGCCACCTACATATTGGACGAGTTCAGGAGGGGGGAGTAAAGTCATTTCTTTGTTAAGTTCGCTCATGAGTATACCCCTTTCTTGTATGAGAAGATGCAGTAAATCTATTAATAAAATTTTCAATTTGTAGTGAGAGAACACAGGAAAAAAATTGTTATATGTAAGGAGATTCCGAAAAAGAATACTTAATTGGATTAGAAGTGAGAGAAGGATGAGTGAAAATAGAATCTCCTATAGATTAAATCTTTTTTTATTCTTTTCTCCAATAAACGCCAAATACATCAATTTTAGTAATAGGGGCTTTTAAATTCCGTTGATTTCTAAAGTCTGTCACAGCCTCAGCGCATGGCGGTAGCCCGTAGTCATCGATAATTATATAGCCACCTTTAGAAACTTTATCATATAAGTTCACGAGACCATCCATTGTGGATTCGTACATATCACCATCAAGCCGTGCAATTGCTATTTTTTCAATTGGTGCTGTTGGTAAAGTATCTTTAAACCAACCTTTTAAAAATTTCACTTGATCATTTAGTAAATCATATTTTTTGAAATTCTCTTGTACTTGTTCTAAAGAGACGCGTAAGTAATCGAATGTGTGTAAATAATCACCGTAATCTTTTGGATATTGTTCTAGATTCGGTGCTGGCAAACCTTCAAATGAATCTGCAACCCACACATTACGGTTCGTAATGTTGTTTGCTTGTAAAAAACCATTCATAAAAATGCATGATCCTCCGCGCCATACGCCTGTTTCAATAAAATCACCTTCTATATTTTCACGAACAACGGTTTCCATTGCCTCTTGTAATTGGTTCATACGTTCTCGACCAATCATGCTATGTGCTGCTCTTGGCCAATCCATGCCATCATGACGTTCACTTTTTGAGACATTTGGTTTTACAATTTTTAAGTTATGGTTTTCGGCATATTGCTTAATGAATAAAGGGAGAGGGACTGTAACTGGTTCGAATTCTAGTTCTTTTGAAATATGTAGAGATGCGGGTAAGTATGCCTCATATTCTAACCATATTTCAAATAAAATGGTCTTCTTTAGCAATTCGAGATAAAGCTGAACAGCAGATTTACTTTCCATATTTGTGCCTCCTGCAAAATGTCATACAACAATATGATTATGTAGATAGCGAATGTTTCATGATTGAATTTGAAATTGAAAAAGCAGTAAAACTGATATCAGTTTTACTGCTAAGTAAAAAATTAAGCGATTTTTTCAATAATAATAGATGCATTTGTACCAAGAGCTAATGATAGCCCAAGCCCTGTAACGATTACTTCAATTAATGATGGAGTTGTCGTAATTTGCGTAATTGCTTGAACAACGATAGGTGCTCCAACTGAGATTAAAGTGGCCCCAGTACCTGGAACAGATACCCCATTTACTTGGATTGTAAGTCCTCCTAATAGACTTACTGCTGCAGTGTATACGATAACAGTGATTTTATAGAATCCAGTTTGACTAATTACGAAAGTATCAGGATCTAATTGAGAAATTGCTGTACCAAACTGAGATCCAACAGTATTAAATGGTATTGGAGCATTAAGTCCAATATCCAAAGAAATCCCAGCGGAGTTAAATGCATACAATCCTGCTGGAAGCCCTAGTCCGGATGGTCCAGTAGGCCCCGTAGGTCCCGTAGCCCCAGTGTTACCAGTAGGCCCCGTAGGTCCCGTAGCCCCAGTGTCACCAGTAGGCCCCGTAGGTCCCGTAGCTCCAGTGTCACCAGTAGGCCCCGTAGGTCCCGTAGCCCCAGTGTCACCAGTAGGCCCCGTAGGTCCCGTAGCTCCAGTGTCACCAGTAGGCCCCGTAGGTCCAGTAGTCCCAGTGCCACCAGTAGGCCCCGTAGGTCCAGTAGTCCCAGTGCCACCAGTAGGTCCAGTAGGCCCAGTAGGCCCAGTAGGTCCAGTAGGCCCGGTCGGCCCAGTCGGTCCGGTCGGTCCAGTAGGCCCAGTCGGAAGGGTAAACGGTGGTATCGGTGGTAATGTTGGTCCTACAAGATTAGGGTCAAATGCACTAGCTGATAAAGATTCATCGGGATTTAATCCATCTGAATAATTATTATTTGACATAAATTCACCTCCATAAAGCGTTCATTATATAGTAGATGCAAAACCGAAAGAAAATGACACGGACATTTGAATTATTGAAAAGAAATCTTAAACTACTTGAACAATTTAAAAAAATGGAAAGTTTAGTATATGTCTAACATATGATTGATTTGGAAGAGGGTGATTATGTTGAACAAGCAAGGAATTACAATCAGTTTATGTATGATTGTTCGAGATGAGGAGGAGACAATAGCCCGTTGTTTAGACACAGTTGAGAAAATTGTGGATGAAATTATAGTAGTTGATACAGGTTCCGTCGATCGAACGAAAGAAATCGTAGAGAAATACACTTCTAACATATATGATTTCCAGTGGATTGATGATTTTGCAGCAGCAAGAAATTTTTCTTTTTCAAAAGCGACGCAAGAGTATATATTGTGGCTAGATGCAGATGACGTATTATTAGAAGATGCTCAAGAAGCATTGAAACTTTTAAAAAGAGAATTAGATCCTAAAATTGATGCTGTTTCGATGCCTTATCACCTTGCAATGGATTCTAACGGGAAACCTTTATATTGTACAAAAAGAAATCGACTTGTAAAGCGTGAAAAACAATTTCAATGGTTTGGAAAGGTTCATGAGTATTTAGCTATTTCTGGTGAGGTTTTTAGTAGTAATGTTGCTATTACACATAAAAAAGAAAAAAAAGTAACAAATCGTAATTTGAAAATTTTTCAAAATACTGTAGCGGCAGGTGAAGAATTAAGTCCGAGAGATTTATTTTATTACGCAAATGAATCTACGGATAACCAAAAATATGATGATGCAGTTCTTCTATATGAAACATTTCTTAATCAAGACGAAGGATGGTATGAAGAGAAAATTTATGCATGTGGTAAGTTAGGAGATTGCTATGCAAAGCTCGGAATGTGGGAGAAGGCAATCGAATCTTGTGTGAAGTCGTTTCGGTATGACGTCCCTAGAGGAGAGAATTGTACAAGAATAGGATATATATATATGGAACAAGAAAAATATAATGAAGCGATATTTTGGTTTAAACTTGCTACGGAAGTACCAATGGCAACGGAAAGCCCTTTCCATAGTCCAGCTAGCTACACATGGCTACCCTATTTACAAATGTGTATTTGTTATAGCAGGTTAGGGGAGCAGGATAAAGCGTATTATTACAATGAATTAGCAGCTTCTTATGTTCCGAATAATGCTGCAATTGAATATAACCGTAAATATTTTCGGGGAGTTTTTGATAAACCATATAAAGTGTAATAGGTTTCGTTTTTTAGAAATGATTTATCGCTATTCTAACTCTAATAGATTGGTTATATATTAGAGTATCAGTAACGTAACCAATATAAAAAAAATATTTTATACTGCTATTTGCGGGCTAATAATCATTGGGGGATGAAAAAAATCTGCACTTTATAGAATTCATATGAGATTTATATTTCTAATTCAATTTGCATAAGGAGTGTGTGAAATGAATCGCGAAAAAAGTTCTTTATATGAAGAAAAATCCGAGCATTATTATAATGCAGCGAATCCGAATTTATTAAAGCATATAAAAAAGGAATGGAAAGAAGTTCTTGATATTGGTTGCTCGAGCGGTGCATTGGGAGCGGCTATTAAAGAAAATGGTACACGTGTATCAGGAATTGAGGCATTTCCAGAGGCGGCAGAAAAAGCGAAAGAAAGACTAGATCATGTTATTTTAGGGGATATAGAAAAAATAGATCTTCCTTATGAGGAGGGGCAATTTGATTGCGTCATATTTGGGGATGTATTAGAGCATTTATTTGATCCGTGGGCTGTAATAGAAAAAGTAAAGCCATATATAAAGCAAAATGGTGTGATTTTAGCAAGTATACCAAACGTTGCTCATATTTCAGTATTAGCTCCCTTACTTGCTGGAAATTGGACGTATACAGAATATGGTTTATTAGATAAAACACATATTCGTTTCTTTACATTCAATGAAATGCTAAGAATGTTTTTAAAAGCAGGATATTCAATTAGTAAAGTAGATCGTGTATATGTTGATCATAAAATGTATGAACCACTTATTGAGGAGTTATATGGAATTTGTAAAAAATATCGTCTTGGAAGTGGCTTCATGGCTGAGACAGTTGTATTTCAGTATATTATTGAAGCTGAAAAATCACAATTATGAGTGCTGCAGACAAAACAATATTATTTGTTACATGTATAAATGATCGGAAATTGTATGCAAACTGCGTGCGACATATATTGCAATTGTTAGTACCGCCAGGATATATTGTCCAATTTATGCCGATTCGAAATGCGAAAAGTATGACGAGTGGATACAATCAAGCCATTTCGCATCCAGCAAAGTATAAAGTGTATATACATCAAGATGTTTTTATTATAAATAGAGCCTTTTTATACGGATTACTTCAATTATTTGAGGAACATGAACATCTTGGTATGATTGGGATGGTTGGAGCGCAATATGTTCCTCCAACTGGTGTATGGAACGAAGGGCGTGGAATTGTAGGAAAGGTCATTGGTTATATGAATGATTTGTTTTATATGGCAAGTTTAGAACAACCGTATCATGAATCAAAAACATTTATTCCTGTAGAATGTATTGATGGTTTATTAATGGCGACACAATATGATGTTCCGTGGCGAGAAGACTTATTTAACGGATTTGATTTTTATGATGTATCTCAATCGTTTGAATTTAAAAAAGCAGGATATACAGTTGGTGTACCTGTACAGCGCGATGCTTGGTGTATCCATTATCATTTTGATGTGAATATGACGAACTATGAAAAGTATCGAAAAATATTTGTGGAACACTATATGTCAGATATAAATAAGGAAGAATAAAAGGGGGGACAAAAATGAAAGATCATACAATATTAGTCGTTGTTTGTGTAAATAATGAGGAGCTTTTCAAACAATGTGAGAGCCAAATAAGAAACATTTTTGTTCCCCCTGGTTATGTCGTACAAATTTTTCCGATACGAGATGCACAAAGTATGGCGAGTGCATACAACCGAGCCCTTTCATATCCAGCGAAATACAAAGTGTATATACATCAAGATACATATCTTATTAATCGAGACATGTTTTCTACACTTATATCTCTTTTTAAAGAAAATGAAAAGCTTGGTTTAATAGGAGTCGCTGGAGCTCAGTTTTTACCGAATAACGGGATATGGTGGGAAGGAAAAAATTTAGTAGGGAAAGTGATTGAGTATAGAAGACAGAATTATCAATTATTAAATTTAGATCAGGTTTTTTATGGTAATCAACCATTTTTGTCAGTTCAGGCAATTGATGGTTTATTCATGGCAACGCAGTATGATATTCCGTGGCGAGAAGATTTGTTTCAAGGGTTTCACTTTTATGATGTGTCACAGTCTTTAGAGTTTCAAAGGGCTGGTTATTTAATCGGTATCCCAAATCAAGCAAATTTATGGTGTATTCATTACAACGGGGATGAGTTTGATGCGGATACATATGAGAAGTACCGGAAAGTGTTTGTAGAACATTACAAAGATATATTATCTCCATCATAAAGGAGAGATGTAAAGTGAAAGGAATTATTTTAGCAGGTGGTACTGGATCGAGATTATATCCAATAACGAAAGTAACGAATAAACATTTACTTCCTGTTGGTCGGTATCCGATGATTTATCATGCGGTATATAAGCTAAAACAATGTGATATTACAGATATTATGATTATTACAGGTAAAGAGCATATGGGGGATGTTGTTAGCTTTTTAGGAAGTGGTCATGAATTTGGCGTGTCCTTTACGTATCGTGTGCAAGATAAAGCAGGCGGTATTGCACAGGCGTTAGGGCTTTGTGAAGATTTCGTCGGGAATGATCGTATGGTAGTTATATTAGGGGATAATATTTTTTCAGATGATATTCTTCCGTATGTTGAAGAGTTTGCAAATCAAAAAGAAGGTGCGAAAGTGCTATTGCAATCTGTAGAAGATCCCGAAAGATTTGGCGTAGCACATATTCAAAATCGAAAAATAGTTGAAATTGAAGAAAAGCCGAAAGAGCCGAAAAGTTCTTATGCGGTTACGGGAATTTATTTGTATGATTCGAAAGTCTTTTCTTATATTAAAGAATTAAAACCTTCTGCACGGGGAGAACTTGAAATTACAGATATAAATAATTGGTATTTAAAACGAGGGGTACTTACTTATAATGAAATGAGCGGCTGGTGGACTGATGCGGGAACTCATGCTTCGCTTCAAAAGGCGAATACGTTAGCGCGAGATATTAACTTTGGGAAACAGTTTAACGGAGAATAGGTGAGAATATGAAAGTTATAGAAACAAATTTTACCGATGCAAAATTGTTAGAACCGAGGTTATTTGGAGACGAGCGTGGTTTTTTTTCAGAGAGTTATAATAAGCAGGTGCTAGAAACATTAGGGATTACGTATTCATTTGTACAGGATAACGTATCTTATTCGGCTAAGGCTGGAACGATTCGAGGACTACACTTTCAAAAAAAACCGAAAGCACAAACGAAACTCATTCAAGTTATGCAAGGGGCAATTTATGATGTTATCGTTGATTTACGAAAAAAATCACCAACATTTAAACAATGGAAAGGGTATATTTTAAGTGCAGATAACCATCGGCAATTACTAGTGCCAAGAGGGTTTGCACATGGATTTTGCACGCTTGTCCCGCATACTATCGTTATGTATAAAGTAGATGAATATTATAGCGCAGAGCATGACTCTGGATTACTTTGGGAAGATAAAGATTTAGCAATTCCTTGGCCAGTAACCGATCCTATATTGTCTGGTAAGGATCAGATATTACCATTATTAGAGGAATATGAAGATAGTTTTTAAGTAGGAGCGTTGTTTATGAATATATTAGTAACAGGTGGGGCTGGATTTATTGGAAGTAATTTCGTTCATTACATGCTACAAAGTTATGAAACATATAAAATTATTAATTACGATGCATTAACATATAGTGGAAATTTAAATAACGTAAAATCTCTTCAAGATCACCCGAATTACTCTTTTGTAAAAGGAGAAATTCAAAATGGAGAGCTATTAGAACACGTTATAAAAGAGCGAGACGTACAAGTGATTGTAAATTTTGCAGCTGAATCACATGTGGACCGTAGTATTGAAAATCCGATTCCTTTTTATGATACAAATGTAATTGGGACGGTCACTTTATTAGAACTAGTTAAAAAATATTCGCATATAAAACTTGTGCAAGTATCAACGGATGAAGTGTATGGCTCTTTAGGGAAAACAGGGAAGTTCACAGAGATAACGCCGTTAGCTCCAAATAGTCCATATTCTTCCAGTAAGGCGAGCGCGGACATGATAGCTTTATCTTACTATAAAACATATCAATTACCGGTTATAGTAACGCGTTGTTCTAACAATTATGGGCCGTACCAGTATCCAGAAAAATTAATTCCGTTAATGGTTACGAATGCACTGGAAGGAAAAAAACTACCGTTATATGGTGATGGTTTAAATGTAAGAGATTGGTTACATGTAACGGATCATTGCAGTGCGATTGACGTTGTTCTGCATAAGGGACGTGTAGGAGAAGTATATAATATAGGTGGAAATAATGAAAAAACAAATGTAGAAGTTGTGGAACAAATTATTACTCTTTTAGGAAAAACAAAAAAAGACATTGAATATGTTACAGATCGTTTAGGGCACGATCGTCGTTATGCGATTGATGCAGAGAAAATGAAGAATGAATTTGATTGGGAACCGAAATATACGTTTGAACAAGGATTACAAGAGACGGTGAAATGGTATGAAAAGAATAAGGAATGGTGGAAACCACTAAAAGACCAGTAAGGGGCATGTTAAATGAAAGAGAGGGTTATCATAACAGGAGCAAACGGTCAATTAGGAAAGCAACTATTTGAAGAGTTAGATTCTGAAGAATATGATATATATCCATTTGATAAAAAGTTATTAGATGTGACAAATATATCCCGAATACAACAAGTAGTACAAGAAATAAAACCACATATAATTATTCATTGTGCTGCTTATACGAAAGTAGATCATGCGGAGAAAGAACAGGATCTTGCATATAGAATAAATGCAATCGGAGCTCGAAATGTAGCGGTTGCTTCACAATTAGTAGGAGCGAAGCTAGTTTATATTAGTACTGATTATGTATTTCAAGGTGCCAGACCAGATGGATACGACGAATTTCATAGTCCAGCGCCGATAAATATATATGGAGCCTCTAAGTATGCAGGGGAGCAGTTCGTCAAAGAGTTACATAATAAATATTTTATCGTTCGCACATCGTGGCTATATGGTAAATATGGAAATAATTTTGTGAAAACGATGATGAGATTAGGAAAAGAAAGAGATGAAATATCTGTTGTAGCGGATCAAGTTGGCTCGCCTACGTATGTGGCGGATTTAAATATGGTTATTAATAAGCTCATTCATACTTCTTTATACGGTACATACCACGTATCAAACAGAGGCTCATGCTCTTGGTTTGAATTTGCACAAAAGATATTTTCGTATGCAAATATGAAAGTGAATGTATTACCTGTTTCAACGGAAGAATTCGGGGCTGCAGCTGCGAGGCCAAAATATTCTATCTTTCAACATAACATGCTACGATTAAATGGTTTTTCACAAATGCCTTCTTGGGAAGAAGGATTAGAGCGTTTTTTTATAGAAACCAAAAGTCATTAACAAATTTCTGTTAATGACTTTTTTGTTTGCCTTTAAGCGGTTTTATGGTACTATAATTATAGTATCAGGTACTAATAACAAGTATAAGTATTTCTGGGAGGATATATCATGGAACTATTACAAGGGAAAACATTTGTTGTTATGGGCGTTGCGAACCAAAGAAGTATTGCATGGGGAATTGCTCGCTCTTTGCATAATGCAGGTGCAAAATTAATATTCACATATGCAGGAGAACGTTTAGAAAGAAATGTTCGTGAATTAGCGGACACATTAGAAGGACAAGAATCACTTGTATTACCTTGTGATGTAACGAATGATGAGGAACTTACAGCTTGCTTTGAAACAATTAAACAAGAAGTAGGTACTATTCACGGTGTAGCACATTGTATTGCTTTTGCAAATCGCGATGACTTAAAAGGTGAATTTGTAGATACTTCTCGCGATGGATTTTTACTTGCACAAAATATTAGTGCATTCTCTTTAACAGCTGTAGCAAGAGAAGCGAAGAAAGTAATGACAGAAGGCGGAAATATTTTAACATTAACATACCTTGGCGGCGAGCGCGTTGTGAAAAATTATAACGTTATGGGTGTTGCGAAAGCTTCATTAGAAGCGAGCGTGAAATATTTAGCGAACGATTTAGGTCAACATGGTATTCGCGTCAACGCTATTTCTGCAGGACCAATTCGTACGTTATCTGCAAAAGGTGTAGGCGATTTCAACTCAATCTTAAGAGAAATTGAAGAGCGCGCACCACTTCGTCGTACAACAACTCCAGAAGAAGTTGGCGATACAGCAGTATTCCTATTCAGTGATTTAGCACGTGGAGTAACAGGAGAAAACATTCACGTTGATTCAGGGTATCATATCCTAGGATAAATATAATATTAATTTTTAAAGGACAATCTCTAAATGCTGAGATTGTCCTTTTTATTTGTTCTGAGAAAGAACGATTTTTAACGAAAGTTCTTACCACGTGATGAATATAACTATAATAGTACACGATTTATTCAGCTACGTATGGAAGTGGGAGGGACGAGTGTGAAGAATAAAAATAAAAGTTCAACAGTTGGAAAACCGTTGTTATATATTGCGCAAGTAAGTTTAGAACTTGCTGCACCGAAAATAAAAAGGATTATCCTGACAAACTTTGAAAATGAAGATCAAAAAGAGCAAAGTAATAGACAAGAAAATATTGTAAGCAGTGCTGTGGAAGAGGTATTAGAGCAAGAACAACAAGAAGAGCAGCAAGTGGAAGAAAAAATAGAAGAAGAGGAAAAAGAAGAACATGCAGAACAAGAAGAGCAAGAACCAGAACCAGTAAGAACTGTCCCGTATAATAAATCATTTAAGGATATGAATAATGATGAAAAAATTCATTTTTTACTAAACCGCCCTCATTACATTCCGAAAGTAAGGTGCAGAATAAAAACAGCTACAGTTTCTTATATTGGATCGATCATATCGTATCGTAATGGCATTGTATCTATTATGCCGCAAAATAGTATGAGAGATATTAGGTTGTCTATAGATGATATCCAATCGATTAGTATGGCCGGCTTTTAAATATGTAAAGGTGGTAGAAAGCTTCTACCACCCCAATAGTTTTTTAGTTTACTTTACGATAGAAACGTCGCGTAAGCATTGAATCGCACAGAAACAGCTTAAATCAACAGTAAGGCAAGTAGTTGTCGATATTAATCTTGCATTTGGTACAGCTAAAAACGTACAAATTGGATCGTCACCAGGTGGTACCGGAGTACCGTCACCTAATACTACAGTTAATACACGTAGCACAGCACAGCTATCATCATCTACGCTTTCCACACGGAAAATTGGAGATCGGCAGCTAGTAAGGCTTGCTGATGGTGCAAATGCTTCAAAAGGTTCTCCAGTTTTTGTGTATAAAATAAAAGGGCGTGTATTTGCTACTGATGCAGTATTATGTGCACCTAAGAATGGGATTTCACAACCAGATCCACATGTTGTTGTAGAACAATCTTGTAATTCATTGATGAATTTTACAACGTCAACTACACAATGAGAAGAGCCATGGTGTTTATTTTCGTTACAACTCATTAATGTCACTCCTTATCTTCTTGTTTGTATTTACATTAATAAGATATTGGAGTCGAGGAGATTTGGTCACAATCTCAAGACCTTTTTTTTTAAATAGGCGAAAGAGGATAAGGGAAGGTGGAATTATGCTGTTTACAAGCTGGCTTTTATTTTTTATTTTTGCGTTAGCTGCTTTTAGGCTCACTCGTTTAATTGTATATGATAAAATAACAGCCTTTTTGCGAAGACCATTTATTGATGAATTAGAGATTACGGAGCCGGATGGAAGTGTATCAACGTTTACAAAAGTTAAAGGTAATGGATTAAGAAAGTGGATTGGCGAATTATTAAGCTGTTATTGGTGTACAGGTGTATGGGTTAGTGCTTTTTTATTAGTTTTATATAATTGGATTCCTATCGTTGCGGAGCCGTTACTTGCATTATTAGCCATTGCAGGAGCAGCAGCAATCATTGAAACAATTACAGGATATTTTATGGGAGAATAATATATTTTCATAATACGAGAAAAAGCGGAGTTTAAAAGAATGAGGGAACGGAAATAAAGAGTTGTTCATATAGTAAATAGACAGAATTGACAGTAGAGGAGATGTTTGCTGTGAGCAATAATCCAAGGCAAAATTCATATGACCTGCAGCAGTGGTATCATATACAGCAACAACACCAAGCACAACAACAGGCATATCAAGAACAATTACAACAACAAGGATTTGTGAAGAAAAAGGGCTGCAATTGCGGGAAAAAGAAGAATACAATAAAACAATATGAAGAATGAAACACTCATGCTACTGTGAGTGTTTTTTATTATATATAAAAAGCGGTATTTCTGTATTAGAAATACCGCTTTTTACTAGCTAATTTGTGCAACTGTTAATGCTGCAGCACGAATGTCTACAGTTCCAATTAACTGAACTGGCACAATTTGAATTAAGTCACCAGGATTTAAGTTAATAAGAATAACACCACTGGATACATCTACTTCACCAGTACCAATAACGTTAGAACGAACTGCTGTACCTGATCCAGGAATAATGTTAGCTGGCGTATTTAATGATAAGAAGAAACGACCAGCTTCTGGTGCAGTAGGTACGTTATCAAGACTAATTGTTAATGTATAACTGATTTGATAAATACCAGCTCGTAGAATTCGAATGCCATCTCCGACACTTACTGTATCGTTGATTACAGGAACAGTAATATTTGGATTTGGACTTACGCTAGGTAATAATAGTGGTGTAAATAGTGAAGCAAACTGAGGTGCAGAAGCATTGAAAGCAAAACCAAAGGCAGGTAGTGTACTAGCTGGCTTCGCCTCACAATCAATTTTAGTAAATTCGCAATCAGAAGAGAACATGTTTTTCACTCCTTTATCTGTTTCTACTTTCAGTTAATGAAAAGGACAGGTTCTATGTTCTAGACAAGTTCCCAATTTTAAGAAATTTACATAATAATACTCTTTAAGCATGGATTGGGTGGCAGATAATTCTGCCACCCAATCCATGCTTAAATCAGTATTTAGTTTTATATAGAAACATCGCGTAAGCATTGAATCGCGCAGAAGCAACTTAAATCAACAGTAATGCAAGTGGAGGTTGATATTAGTCTTGCATTTGGTACAGCTAAAAACGTACAGATTGGGTCGTCACCAGGTGGTACAGCGGTACCATCACCTAAAACTACAGTTAATACACGCAATACAGCACAGTCATCATCATCTATACTTTCTACGCGGAAAATAGGAGATCGGCAACTAGTAAGGCTTGAAGATGGTGCAAATGCTTCAAAAGGTTCTCCAGTTTTTGTGTATAAAATAAAAGGACGTGTATTAGCTACTGATGCATTGTTATGTGCACCTAAAAATGGAACTTCGCAACCAGATCCACATGTTGTCGTTGCACATTCTTGTAGTTCATGTATAAAACGAACAACATTCGATACACAGTTGAAATCACACTCATGTTGATGATCTTCATTACAATTGCAGCTCATTATGTTCACTCCTTCTCGTGAGTTCTGACATACACTATTACAATATGAGTGGGATATGGTTGATATTACGTTAATTCTTATGATAAAAATAAGGAATTTATATAGGAGGGATGTACATAACGCATTATAAAAAAAGACATCCTTATTTAGTGGATGTCTTTTCAGGTAAATCTTTTCGCACAGTATATAAAAAACGAGATATATCTAATTTCTTTCCTCTGAAAAATTGCGGAGAAGAAATGTAAAGTTCTTCTTTCGCACGTGTAATGGCGACATAAAGTAATCGGCGTTCTTCTTCTAATGCTTCAGAAGTTTCCGTAACACGATCATTTGCATCTTTTAAAGAAGAAGTATGCGGCAGGATCCCATCACTCGCTCCAAGTAAAAAGACACATGGAAATTCAAGGCCTTTTGCGTTATGAATTGACATAAGTGAAACTGCATCTTTTTGCGGCATTGTTTTTAATGCTTCCATTTCTTTTTGACCTTGAATCGCTTCGTCAATAAATTG
Source organism: Bacillus sp. C-3-6 (assembly GCF_054509685.1). Taxonomy (NCBI): domain Bacteria; kingdom Bacillati; phylum Bacillota; class Bacilli; order Caryophanales; family Bacillaceae; genus Bacillus; species Bacillus sp. C-3-6. Next base: position 1,225,421 of record NZ_CM137247.1, read on the forward strand.
TAAATAAGCTGGAATATCGGTGAAACGAGTTGCAGACTCCATTAATTCTTCCAACATTTCTTCTTGTATGTCTTTATGCATCGTAAAGGAAGAGCGATCGTTACTTTGTAAGTACTCTAAATATTTTCCTTTACCATGAATGATTTCTTTTAATGCTTTTTTCGGTTCTAATTCTTTAATAAATTTAATAAAATCAATACGCTCATTTACCTTTTTCACTTGAAAAGGTTTTAAGCTCGGATTTAATAATAAGAAATGAAGAAGAGAAGGAAAACGGCCTTCACCATATTTCCATTGTTCACGCTCAATAAATGAAATACAATCATCACGTCCGATATACATCGTCGGCAATATGTTTGAAAGTGATTCTAGTCGAAATGGCTCAATCACGAGTCTTAAATGATCTAATACAGGCTTAATTAAAGAATGTTCATAAAATGATTGGCTCGCCCCGTGTTTAATAAACGGGATTTTATGAATGGTAAGCTGATCAAGTAACGAACGGCTTACAGAATGTGTGCGATACAGTAAACAAAAATCTTTATAATTTCGTTCACCGCTATCCACTTTTTCTTGAATGAGCTGTAAAATTTGATTTGCTTCATCAAGAGTCGTAGCAGGTCTTGCATAAAAAGGTTGTACACCTTCCTCCCGAACGGAGTATAGCTCTTTATCAAAACGTTCTTGATTTAATTTTATAACTTCATTTCCAAGCCCGACGATAAAGGGATTGGATCGATAATTCGTATTTAGTGCAATAATTGTTGTGTTATCAAATTCTTTTGGAAAAGATAAAATAATTTGGTGACTTGCCCCTCGCCAGCCATAGATAGCTTGATCATCATCACCTGCGATGAACAAATTATTTCTTGGTGTGGCTAACAATTTTACAATTTCATATTGTGCATACGATGTATCTTGAAACTCATCTACTTCAATGTAGTGAAAACGTTGTTGTAATTGAGTTAGTAAAGGAGCATTATTTTCTAACATATAATATGTTTCCAATAAGATGTCATCGAAATCAATATAATTGTATCGTTGTTTTACTTCTTCAAAACGTTCATATACTTCTTTAAATTCTTGTTCCACTGGTGTTTTCGCTTTTACATCTTTCGGACGATTTAATTTGTTTTTCTCAAGTGAAATCATCGCGAGTATCGTTTCCGCATCGTAATCGTCTTTTAAACGCAATTCTTTTAAGATTTTCTTTATCATAATTTGTTTATGTTTTTCATTTGCTAAAATTTGCTGATTATACCCTTGACTACGAAGCAATTTTAAGAAAACAGAGTGGAATGTACCAGCAACAACATAGCTACTTGCTGCATGATCCATACCTGGTAACTTCGCAACACGACTTCGGATTTCTTCAGCTGCTTTTTGTGTAAATGTAAGTAATAAAATATTTCGTGGATGAACTTGTTTTACATTTACTAAATAACCAACGCGAGTTGTTAAAACAGATGTTTTCCCGCTTCCAGCACCAGCTAGTGTGAGAACAGGACCTTCTGTTGTGCGCACGGCTTCTAATTGTTTTTCATTTAAAAAAACATTTTGTTGTTCGAGAGCGCGGAAATAAGCCGCATCTACATCTTCTTCCATAATTAAATGGGTAGATGTTTTCGGAATATGATATGTCGCACGCGGGATATCGGCGTGTGTTAACGATTTTTGTGAAAATTTTTCTTGTGTCATATGTTCACCTTCAAAACTATAGCATCAACATTTAACTTTAGCGGAAGAAAAAGAAAATAGCAATGTAAAAAACAGGAGGGGTCACCTCCTGCTTTCAAATTACAATTCTTTTATCATTACGACGTGCGGGATATTTGCTTCCATAAATACATCAGAACTCGTTACATAGCCAAGTTTTTTATAGAAATCTTCAGCATGTGTTTGAGCATGAAGTTTCAATTTTGGTAGCGAATTTTCTTTTGCATACGCTTCAAGCGCATCCATAACAATTTTTCCGATACCTTTTTTACGATGGGAACCTAGCACGCAAATGCGTTCCATTTTCCCTATACCATCAAGGGTGCGAAAACGTCCAGCACCAACTGGAACATCATTGTCATATATAACAACGTGTGTTGAAGTTTCTTCAAACTCATCGTACTCTTCTTCAGCAGAGACACGTTGTTCATTTACAAACACTTGTTTACGTACAGAGAATGCATCTCTTAGTTGTTCGTCCGTTTGTACAATCTGTGCGTGCAAATTAGTTGTTCCCCTTTCCAAGGTGGAATGTTTCGTGTACAGTCCATGTTCCATTTTCTAATTGATATAGAAGATGGAAACGATCAATTGGTTGTTCATAATAGAAATCTTTCATACGTAATCGACCCAATACATCAGCATGCTCTGCATCTGATAAGCCTTGTCCGATTGTTAAGTGAGGTACGAAAGCATATTCGCGTTCTTGTGTGAATAACCCGCCATGCATTTCTTCATTTAAGAAAGTAAGTTCAGGTGTTTTTTCTACTTTAAAATAAAGGACGTTATTAACAGGTGCGAATGAACCAACTTTCCCAACATGAAGGGTGAAAGGATTCGTTTTACCTGCGATTGTATGTAGCTCGTTTACAATCGATTCTAATTGTTCATCTTGCGTCTCAAAGGGTGTTTTCAATGTAATATGTGGCGGAACTAATGCGTAGTGCGGGTCATAACGCTTACGCAATCCGTTCGCTTTATCTTGAATCATTTTAGATGGAAAAATTACAATGCCTAATTTCATGTTCCAATTCCTCCCTTTGTAAGTCTAGTTAGATTTTGAGATAAATAAATCTCTTTATCTATTATATCAAATTATTCTGAATACTGCTCTCTATTATTTCATTGATAGAATATGAGAGAAGGCTTTCGGTAAATCAGTTTGCCAATATTTCCAAGTATGATTACCTTCAAACTCCTCGTAATGCGTAATGAAATTTCTATCTGTGAGAAGTGTATTTAACTCACGGTTTGGTTCTACGAAATCAGATACTTGTCCATCAGTACGCTTTACAGCCGTTTCTTCTGTACCAATGACGTGATACAGTTCTAATGCTTGTGGATCTTTGAAGTCTTTTGCTAAGTTCATCACTGTCTCATCCACAAATGGTGATTGCATAACGACTTTACCGAATGTATGCGGATACATAAGTGCAGTCATAAAGGAAACTGTTCCGCCAAGAGAATCACCAATTAAAACACGACCTTTTCCCATTTGGTACGTTGGATAATTTTCATCAATATATGGTGCAAGTTCATGAGCAAGGAAACGAATATATGCAGCATTTTTCACTTCACTTGGGAAATATTTTTCTTTACGATCCTGTACATTTTTATATGGAATACCGACAATAATTGTACGGTCAATTTCTTCAGTTTCACGAAGGCGCTCAATTACACGGTGCGCTTTACCAAGCTGAAAATAATCTCTACCATCTTGTGCAATTACAACTGTATGTTTGTGCAGTGGTGTGTAATTTACTGGCAAATAAACGAGAAGCGTAACGTCTTCTTGAAGTGATGCGCTATAAAATGAAATTTCTTCAATTCTCCCTATTGTTTGACTCATGTAGATCCCCCTAAATAAAAATTTACTGTAACGATTGTAAGAGCGACGCTTGTAGTGAAAAAGGAAATAAATATTCACTAATTGGTGCCTTAATTTCTATTTTACCATAATGGTACGAAGAATCTAAAAAATTAGTATTTAAGTTACGAAAGAAAACGGATATAATGAAGTGGGATTTTTGACAGGTGAGAGGGGAGACAGGATTTGAAACAAGAAAAATCAATCGCACTACCATTGGCTATTTCTATAATTGCTATTTCCTTTGCAGCAGTTTTTGTAAAGATGTCCTCAGCACCATCTTCAATATTAAGTATGTACCGCTTATGGATTATCGTACTTATTATGCTGCCTATCGTATGGAAAAAAAGAGAGGAATTTAATAGGATTCAAATGAAAGATTGGGGCTTTTTAATTGGATCTGGTTTCTTTTTAGCACTTCATTTTCTTTTATGGTTTGAATCTTTAAAGCATACAACAGTTGCTAGTTCAACAATTATTTTGGCACTTCAACCGATCGTATCTTTAGTTGGAGGTTTTTTTCTGTTCAAAGAAAGAACAACATATTCAGCCATTGCAACGATGGGAATCGCTATTCTAGGCGTAATGTGCATTGGTTGGGGAGATTTAGGTTTAAGTAAGCAAGCAATTTATGGAGACATATTATCCTTTCTAAGTGTAATAGCAGTTGTCGGTTATTTATTTATCGGGCAAACGACAGTAAAGAAAGTATCACACTGGATTTATAGCTTTACAGTCTTTGCATTCGCAGGTCTTTTTATGGGGATTTATAATGTCATATTGCAAGTACCCTTTACAGGTTATACGAAGTGGGATTGGACCGTTTTTCTTTTACTTGCGGTTGTGCCGACAGTGTCACATGTAATTAATAACTGGCTATTAAATTATGTAAATGCAACGACAATTTCAATGAGTATTTTAGGAGAACCTGTTGGAGCATCTATACTTGCGTTCTTCTTACTTGGAGAAAAATTAAATGCAATGCAAATTATCGGTAGCATGCTCGTATTGTTTGGTGTATCTGTTTTCTTACTGCAGCAACAAAAGCGAACATCAAAAAATGTCGTAAACGAGCCGGTGTATACACAGGAATTATAGTGTTAGGGGAGAAAAGAGAAGTTGTGATACTTCTCTTTTTTTTTTAGAAATACGGGCGTAGAAGGGGGAGGGAAATGGCAGAGATATTAAAGAAGTATATGAAGAATCTTACAACATTAAGTGAAGAAGAGCAGCAAATGATCCTCAGTGAATTACAAATTGAAGAATATAAAAAAGGAACAGTACTCCTAAGACAAGGAAATGTTCCGTTAAAATGTTATTTTGTATTAAAAGGATGTGTTAGGCAACATAGTATAGATGAAGCAGGGAAAGAAGTTACATCAAATTTTTATACAGAAGAACAGGCAATTTCGAATTTCAATCATCATAAACAAGATAAATCTTCATCATATACGTTAACGTGTTTAGAAGATTGTACTGTAGTTGTTGGTGATCTACATAGTGAAAAGGACATGTATAATAAGTATTCACAATTAGAAGAAATGACGCGTAAAATGATCGAGTACAATTTCGGTGAAGTACAAGATGAACTTGCTGTATTTATCTCATCGACACCAGAAGAGCGATATAAAACATTGTTACGGAAACGCCCGTATTTAATTAATCGCGTTCCACAATATCAGCTAGCAAGCTATCTTGGCATGACACCAGAATCATTAAGTAGAATTAAGAAACGGCTTAATTAGAGTGTTTACCACCTTTCAATAGTAGCCATATCGCAAGTCCTAATTCACCTGCAATCATAGGTAATTGGAATAGTGATTGTATGATTGAAATCATTGTATCGTATTGTGTAAACATTGTATTCATAACGTGAATTAGCATATAACCGGTAGCAGCAATGAACAGCAGTATACTAATAAACTTTGGTATCTGTTTAGAGAGAAAAGCTACATATCCTAAAACGAAAAGATGCAATCCAAAAATGATCAATCCTACAGACCAAATGTATTCGAATGCACTGAGAAACAACATCGTATATGTTTCTGGATTCGCAATTGTATTTTTTGAAAGCAACAATGCCAATATTAGATTGAATATTGCAATCCCAAGTATAGCTGTATACATAAGACGAAGCCAAGCTGCTAGTAATGAGAGGCTAGTATGAATTGGTTTTAGAAAGAAATAAAGAGCCCATGCGGCGACAATATCAGTAATAAAAATGGTAATCCATCCGAAGATTTCTGCTTTGAAAAGTGAATTTGAAGTTTGGATATTATGGAATGTTGTACTCGCATCTCCTTGTACAACGAGATTTCCATGAACAAAACCGTAAGAAAAAAATGCAATGAATGCCATAACAAGAAGAGAGGTGCCAGCAAATAAGGCGTACTTTCGTTCAGTCATAATACGTCCTCCTTTTCTAATATTGTTTTCATTGTAATAGGGAAGAGGAGGAGATTCATTGACTTAAATCAAGAGGGGGAAAGTTTAGTGGAATTTCCATCAAAAAAAGATGTATGGTTATATCCGATTTTTTTTGTTGTCATAGGAGCGTGTTTTGCTCCTATATTTGCAGAGAGAGAATATTTTCTTTTATTTTTTACGATTCCGTTAGCCATAGTATTTATTTTTGGGTGGTTTTCAACCAAATATATTGTGGAAGAGGAAATGATTATCATTAGGTCAGGTTTTATTAAAAAACGTATTTTTATACGAGATATAAAACAAATTTCAAATACGAAAAATCCAATAGCAGCCCATGCATTATCATTTGACCGACTTGAAATTGTTTACGATACATATAAAGCAGAAATTATTTCTCCAAGAAATAAAGAACAATTTATTAATCTTGTAAAAAGTAAAAACTCAAATATTGAAATCAAGTAAAAGAGTGGCTACAAAGCCACTCTTTTACTTTGGATTTGTCATATAAGGTTGTACATGAATGACACATAGGTCACGGAATTTGCCTTCAGCAGTTGTGACAATTACGACTGCTCTACCTGCGCTTTTTCCAGTAATTGTCACGGTGTCGCCTTTTGGATATAGGGTGATGATATCAGAATTCATATTTGACCAAATAAGCTCTTTATGCGTTGCTTGTATTGGCAAAATGGAAGCTGATAACACAATGTTTTGTCCCGTTTTTATTTTTAATTTATGTTTTTCCATATGAACACCAATGACTGAAATAACAGAAGGAGCAATTGAAATTTTAGGCGGGTTAGGTTGCATGTTTAAACAAGACGCAGAAGTATTTGTGATAGGTGAAAATTTTCGTGTTTGTTGTTGCTGGAAAGCTGCTAACATGTTGGAGTCCCCTTTCTGTATAAGTGCTGATACTCATACTATAAAGGAGTAGTGTTATGTTAAATTTAACGAAACATAAAGAATTTGTTAAATTTGATAAGAAGATTGTCGAACTGTAAAAAATCTCTGCTGTTACGATAACAGCAGAGATTTTTTTATAAATTATGACGATGTTGTTTTTCGAAATCCTCAAATTGCTCTTCAACTTCTTTTGAAGGTTGTGTTAGTAAACTAACAATTACGATGGCTAGTAAACTAATAGCGAAACCTGGAATCATTTCATATAAGAAATCTTTTAAGAATTTGAATTGAGTCCATATAATAACAGTAGCGGCACCAGAAATCATACCAGCAAGCGCGCCCCATTTCGTCATACGTTTCCAATATAAGCTTAATAAAATAGCAGGTCCAAATGAAGAACCAAAACCAGCCCAAGCGTACCCAACAAGAGCTAAAATCGTATCATTTTGTTTAAACGCTAAAGCGCACCCAACTAAGGCAATAACAAGCACAGCCATACGACCGACAAATACAAGTTCTTTATCAGATGCAGAACGTTTGAAGAATGTACGATATAAGTCTTCCGTTACGGCACTAGAAGTAACGAGTAACTGAGATGAGATTGTACTCATGATCGCTGCTAAAATAGCGGCTAATAAAAATCCAGTAATAAGTGGGTGGAATAAAATTTTTCCAAGTTCAAGGAAAATTGTTTCTGGATTAGATAATGTTAACTCTTGTTGTGAATAGTAAGCAATACCAATAAGACCAGTAAACATAGCTCCAACAACAGAGAAAATCATCCAGCTCATACCAATTCTTCGTGCACTTTTAAGTTCTTTTACAGAAGAAATTGCCATAAAGCGTACGATAATATGAGGTTGTCCGACATAACCAAGGCCCCATGCGAATAGAGAAATCATTCCTAAAGTAGAGGCACCTTTAAAAATATCTAGACGTGTTGGATCTACAGATCGAATTGTATCAAATGCAGGTCCAAGTCCGTTCGAATTCATAATTGTTACGATAGGAACAAGAATAAGAGCGACCACCATAATGATTCCTTGTACGAAGTCTGTCCAACTTACTGCTAAGAAACCACCAAATAATGTGTAAGCGACAACAACGCCTGCAACAATGAATAATCCAACATGATAGTTCATGCCAAATGAATTTTCAAATAATACAGCGCCTGAAACTAATCCTGAAGCTACATAAAAAGTAAAGAAAATCATAATAACAAGTCCGGATACTAAGCGTAGCATATGAGATTTGTCGTGGAAACGGTGTTCCAAAAATTCTGGAATAGTAATAGAGTTGTTTGCAATTTCTGAGTAGGTACGTAAGCGAGGAGCGACATAAAGCCAGTTTGCGTATGCGCCTAGTGTTAGGCCGATCGCAATCCAACTACTACTTAATCCAACGCTAAACATTGCACCGGGTAATCCCATTAAAAGCCAACCACTCATATCGGATGCTCCAGCACTTAATGCTGTTACTGCGGGGCCTAGTGTACGCCCGCCAAGCATATAATCTGTTAAGTTGGACGTTCGTTTGTAGGCGAAATAGCCGATTACTAACATCCCGAGCATGTAAATAGAGATAGAAGTTAAAGTTAACATCTGCGTACTCATGTAGTTCCCCTTTCTTTTGTCAGGTCTTTTGATGCGTTATGCATATTTATCCCGCATTAACGGGCAGTAAACCCCCCACCTTAAAATTGGCTGGGCAAGGAAGTTAGGTGGGAGATCAACTGTCCGTAAATGCCCGATTGGTTCAACTAATAATCAGTGGGGATGACCCCCCTCTACTGATTAAAGTTTCACTTTATAATCTATCATGATTATTCTGAAAAATCCATATAGAAATACGAATTTTCAGAAATGTAAGCGTTTTTTGATGTCATTTTACTTTTTTAATATATAATATTCATACAAAAAACCTTATTTTTAATAGAGTATTTATTATATTTACATAAAAAGAGGTTGTTTTGTCAATATAATATTGAAAGGAAAGAAAAATAAAATTTTTAAAAAAGTATTGACTTGTGAAAAAAGTCAGGTCTATAATGAGTGCAACTTAAAAAAATGCAAGCGTTGATGAAGAAGAGTACACATGATGAACATGTCAGAGAGCTGATGGTTGGTGCGAATCAGTATGGAATTGATGTGGAATGGGCTTCGGAGCTTCCAAACCGAAACGAAAGAAGTAGGCTTTGGCGACATGATCTCATCGATACAAGAGACACGTATTGTTTTTGATACGGTAAAGTGCGTTACATTTGTAACGAATTAAGGTGGCACCACGGGAGTACCCGTCCTTTCTATAGGATGAGTACTCCCTTTTTGTGTATAAAAAATTAAATAAATGAAATCGTTTAAGTAAGAAGAGTACGTATATTGGAGACGTTACAGAGAGCCGGGAATAGGTGGGAGCCCGGTACGGTGCCATATACGGAATGGGCTTACGAGAGGTATGCTGAACAATTATTTTTAGTAGGCAACCCGGGTTCCGCCGTTACAAGGATAAGGTATAAAATTTGTACCTGAACAAAGCGGGATGCTTTTGCATCCAACACGAGGTGGTACCGCGGTATATTTATCGTCCTCTACATATTTTCGATATGTAGGGGACTTTTTTATTTTTCAGAGTGAGGTGAAGGACATGATGACGAAAGAAGAATTTATAAAACAAAAAAAAGAGAGAAAGACATTTTTAGTAATTACTGAAGAAGAAGGAGATAGCATTACGCCAATTTCTTTATATAGACGTATGAAAGGAAAGAAGAAATTTTTATTAGAAAGTTCACAGCTTCATCAAGATAAAGGGCGTTATTCTTACTTAGGATGTAATCCTTATGGAGAAGTAAAAAGCGTTGGTACGGAAGTAGAACGAACGATTTTCGGCCGGGCAGAAAAGTTACAAGGTAACGTACTACAAGTGTTAGAAGAAATAATCGCACCATCACAAGTAGACAGCCCATTTCCATTTTGCGGAGGAGCAGTTGGTTATATTGGATATGATGTCATTCGGCAGTATGAAAACATTGGAGCGGATTTACACGACCCATTAAATATTCCGGAAGTACACCTCTTACTATATCGTGAGTTTATCGTTTACGATCATTTACGCCAAAGGTTGTCGTTTGTATATGTATGCAGGGAAGATGATTCAGCAGATTATGAGGAAGTATACGAAAGGCTACGAGTATACAAAGAGGAAGTGCTACAAGGAGAAGAAACTGAAGTAAATGCAATACAATCCACATTATCATTCACTTCTTCTATAACGGAAAAAGAGTTTTGTGAGATGGTAGAAATGGCGAAAGAACATATAAGAGCCGGAGACATATTCCAAGTCGTACTGTCACAGCGTTTACAAAGTGAATGTATTGGTGATCCATTCGCGTTATACCGAAAACTTCGAATTGCAAATCCATCACCATATATGTTCTATATCGATTTTCAAGATTATGTTGTACTCGGTTCTTCACCGGAAAGTTTGCTATCAGTAAGAGAGAATAAAGTGATGACGAATCCAATTGCTGGTACAAGACCGAGAGGGAAAACGAAGAGGGAAGATGAGGAAATCGCAAAAGAACTGTTAGACAATGAGAAAGAGCGAGCAGAGCATATGATGCTTGTAGATCTTGGGCGAAACGATATTGGTAGAGTGAGCGAAATCGGCTCGGTTACGATAGATAAATATATGAAAGTAGAAAAATACTCTCACGTTATGCACATTGTATCTGAAGTTTACGGAACATTGCGAAAACAAATGAGTGGATTTGATGCGTTAGCGTATTGTCTACCAGCAGGAACAGTGTCGGGAGCTCCGAAAATTAGAGCGATGGAAATTATAAATGAGCTAGAGAATGAAAAAAGAAATGTATACGCCGGAGCAGTTGGATACGTTAGTTTTTCAGGAAAACTTGATATGGCGCTCGCCATTCGAACGATGGTCGTAAAGGATGAAAAAGCATACGTTCAAGCAGGAGCAGGAATTGTTTACGATTCAGATCCAGTAGCTGAATATGAAGAAACATTAAATAAAGCGAGAGCGCTTTTGGAGGTTATGAAATGATTGTACTTATCGATAATTACGATTCGTTCACATATAACTTGTACCAACTGTTAGGCGAACATGAAGAAGAAATTGTAGTTGTAAGAAATGATGAAATAACGGTAGAACAGTTAGAAGAGATGAATCCAAGAGGAATTGTACTTTCACCAGGACCAGGAAAACCAGAGGATGCTGGCATTTGTATCGACGTCATCCGCCATTTTTATAAGAACGTTCCCATATTAGGGATTTGTCTAGGCCACCAAGCGATCATAGCTGCATTTGGAGGAGACATTGTTAGAGCAGAACGTATTAAACACGGAAAAACATCGCGTGTGAAACATAACGGAACGTCAATCTTTTCATACGCTACACAGCCGCTAACGGCAATGCGCTATCATTCCCTTGTTGCAGAGCAAACGAGCTTGCCAAAGTGTTTTGACATATTAGCGACAGCGATGGACGACGGAGAAATAATGGCAGTCCGTCACAATTATTATCCGCTCTTCGGATTACAGTTTCATCCGGAATCAATCGCAACAGAAGAAGGCGGAAAGTTAATACGTGCTTTTTTAACAGAAGTAAAAGAGGAGGAAAGAGTATGAATAACTATCTTCGTAAATTAGTGGAGGGGCAACATTTAACAGAAGAGGAAATGTATAGAGCAGGACTACTTTTATTAAGTGAAAACATATTAGAAAGTGAAATTGCAGCTTTCTTAGTCTTACTGAAAGCGAAAGGTGAAACTGCAGAAGAAATATACGGCCTTGTTCGAGCTCTTCGCGAAAAGGCATTGCCGTTTTCGAACCATATACAAGGAGCAATGGACAATTGCGGAACGGGTGGTGACGGTGCCCAAACGTTTAATATTAGTACAACATCGGCATTTGTACTGGCAGGAGCTGGCGTAAAGGTTGCAAAACATGGTAATCGAGCTGTTTCTAGTAAAACAGGAAGTGCGGACTTATTAGAAGAATTAGGTGTAAATATTAGCAGTACGCCAAACGAAATTGATTATTTATTAGAGCATGTCGGCATCGCATTTTTATTCGCACCAGCGATGCACCCAGCATTAAGACGCATTATGAAAATAAGAAAAGAATTGAATGTGCCGACAATTTTTAACTTAATTGGTCCTTTAACAAATCCGGTAAATTTAGAAACACAATTTGTCGGCATTTATAAACGAGATATGTTACTACCAGTTGCGCAAGTATTACAGAAGCTGGGAAGAAAACAAGCGCTTGTCGTAAACGGAAGTGGATTTTTAGATGAAGCATCATTACAAGGAGAGAATCATGTTGTCATTTTAAAAGATAATGAAATAGTAGAAATGAGTATTGATTCAGAAAAGTATGGTTTTTCAAGAGTGAAAAATGAAGAGATTAGAGGAGGGAATTCAAAAGAAAATGCAAAGATTACGGTCGGCGTATTGAGCGGAGAAAAGAGTGTTTATCGCGATACCGTTTTATTAAATGCAGGTCTAGCTCTTTTTGCAAATGGAAAAACGGAAACGATTGAAGAAGGAATTAAACTCGCGGCACATAGCATTGACTCTGGAAAAGCATTAGCCAAATTAAACTTATTAATTGTAGCAAGCAACGAAAAATTAGAAAGGGTGAACTAAAGTGGGGACGATTTTAGATAAAATTGTAGAACAGAAGAAAAAGGAAGTTGCGGAGTTATATGAAATATATACACCAGTAAAAACAAAAAGAAAGACACATTCACTTGTAGAAGCGTTACAGCAGTTTACTGTCATTGCAGAAGTAAAGCGAGCATCACCATCAAAAGGAGATATCAATTTACACGTTGACGTACGAAAACAAGTGGGAAAATATGAGAAATGTGGTGCAGGAGCAGTATCTGTTTTAACAGATGGTCAATTTTTTAAAGGATCGTTTCACGATTTACAAACAGCAAGAGAAGAAAGTAACATTCCGCTTTTATGTAAAGATTTCATAATCGATAAGATTCAAATCGATAGAGCGTATGAAGCGGGAGCAGATATTATTTTACTAATTGTAGCAGCGTTAACGAAAGAGAAGTTAAAAGAGTTGTATAGCTACGTGTTAGAAAAAGGATTGGAAGCGATTGTTGAAGTTCATGATGAACAGGAATTAGAAACTGCGATTGTATTAAATCCGCACGTTATTGGCATTAATAATCGTAATTTAAAAACGTTCGAAGTAGATTTAAGCCAAACTGAAAAGCTTGGAAAAAGATTGAATGAGGAGAAACTACTTTGGATTAGTGAAAGCGGGATTCATTTAAAAGAGGATATTATTCGTGTTAAAAAAGCAGGAGCAAAAGGTGTATTAATTGGAGAGGCACTTATGACATCATCTTCTATTAGTAACTTTTTTGAAGACTGTAAGGTGAATATATGAAAGTGAAAATTTGCGGCATCACTGATATGGAAACAGCAAAACGTGCTTGCGAATACGGCGCAGATGCACTCGGATTTGTTTTTGCAGAAAGTAAGCGGAAAATCACTCCAAAGAGAGCGGAAGAAATCATTCAGGAGCTTCCAGCCAACGTGTTAAAAATCGGTGTTTTCGTAAATGAATCAGTAGAAGTGATCCAGAAAATTGCAGATGAGTGCGGGTTAACACATGTACAACTACATGGAGATGAAGATAATTATCAAATTAGAAGATTGAATATTCCGTCTATAAAATCACTAGGAGTAACTTCAGAAAGTGATATGAAAAACGCTCAAGGGTATGAAACGGATTATATATTATTTGATAGCCCGAAAGAAAAGTTTCATGGAGGAAATGGAAAGACATTTTCATGGGAACTACTTGGGCATATGCCAAAAGAATTGCGAAAGAAAACGATATTAGCTGGTGGATTAAACGCTCTTAATATAGAAGAAGCAATTCGAACTGTTCGGCCTTATATGGTCGATGTGAGCAGCGGAGTAGAGACAGAAGGAAAGAAAGATGTAGAGAAAATAAAACAATTTATTATAAAAGCGAAGGAGTGTTCCAAATGAACTACGCATATCCAGATGAAAAAGGACATTACGGTATATACGGAGGACGATACGTTCCAGAAACGTTAATGCAATCTGTACTAGAACTAGAAGAAGCATATAAAGAAGCGATGCAAGATGAGGCATTTCAAAAGGAATTAAATCATTATTTAAAAACGTACGTCGGAAGAGAAACACCGCTTTATTTCGCTGAAAATCTGACGAAGTATTGCGGAGGTGCAAAGATTTATTTAAAACGTGAAGATTTGAATCATACAGGAGCTCATAAAATTAACAATACAATCGGTCAGGCACTACTTGCGGTGCGAATGGGTAAGAAAAAAGTTGTCGCTGAAACAGGAGCAGGACAACACGGAGTTGCAACAGCTACTGTATGTGCTCTTCTCGGATTAGAATGCGTCATTTTTATGGGAGAAGAAGATGTAAGACGTCAAAAATTAAATGTGTTCCGAATGGAATTACTCGGAGCGAAAGTAGAAAGTGTAGCGGCAGGTAGCGGTACATTAAAAGATGCGGTAAATGAGGCGCTTCGTTACTGGGTTTCACATGTGCATGATACGCACTACATTATGGGATCTGTTCTCGGACCACATCCATTCCCGCAAATTGTCCGTGATTTCCAAAGTGTAATTGGGAATGAGACGAAGAAACAATATGAAGAATTAGAGGGGAAATTACCAGAAGCAGTTGTTGCTTGCATTGGTGGTGGGAGTAACGCGATGGGAATGTTTTATCCATTTGTACATGATGAAGAAGTTGCTCTTTACGGCGTAGAAGCAGCTGGAAAAGGAGTTCATACAGAAAAGCATGCAGCAACTTTAACGAAAGGAAGCGTTGGAGTTTTACACGGATCAATGATGTATCTTCTGCAAAATGAAGAAGGGCAAATTCAAGAAGCACACTCTATTTCAGCAGGACTTGATTATCCAGGTGTTGGTCCAGAACATAGTTTGCTAAAAGATATTGGCCGCGTTTCTTATCAGTCGATAACAGACGAAGAAGCATTAGAAGCATTTCAATTATTAACGAAAAAAGAAGGCATTATCCCGGCGTTAGAAAGTTCACATGCTGTCGCATACGCATTAAAATTAGCGCCGCAAATGAAGACAGACGAAGGGCTCGTCATTTGTTTATCTGGCCGCGGGGATAAAGATGTAGAGAGTATAAAACGTTATATGGAAGAGGTGTAAAAAATGGGAGTAGAAAAAATTAAAGCAGCGTTTGAAAATGGTAAGAAAGCATTTATTCCGTACGTAATGGGCGGAGATGGTGGCTTTGAAAAATTAAAAGAAAGAATTCGTTTTTTAGATGAAGCAGGAGCGAGCATCGTTGAAATCGGCATTCCGTTTTCGGATCCAGTCGCAGACGGTCCAACGATTCAAAGAGCAGGGAAACGAGCGCTAGATAGCGGTGTAACAGTAAAAGGTATTTTTCAAGCATTAATAGAGGTAAGGAAAGAAGTGCAAATTCCGTTTGTACTCATGACATATTTAAATCCAGTACTCGCATTCGGAAAAGAACGATTTGTAGAGAAGTGCTTAGAGGCCGGTGTGGATGGTATTATCGTTCCAGACTTACCGTATGAAGAACAAAATATTATTGCGCCGTTACTTCGAGAGGCAAACATTGCGCTCATTCCACTCGTTACCGTAACGAGTCCTATTGAAAGAATTGAAAAAATCACGAGTGAATCAGAAGGGTTCGTTTATGCTGTTACAGTAGCGGGCGTAACGGGAGTACGTCAAAACTTTAAAGAGGAGATTCATAGTTACTTAGAAAAAGTAAAATCACACGTCAACTTACCAGTAGTCGCTGGATTCGGCATTTCAACAAAAGAACATGTAGAAGAAATGGCTACAATATGCGACGGAGTTGTCGTTGGAAGTAAGATCATTGAGCTTTTAGAAACTGAAAAGCGAGAAGAAATATGTGAATTAATATATGCAACAAAACAAAAAGAAGAGGCGTAGTCTCTTCTTTTTGTTTTGCGTAATAAATGTTAAAATATACAGAAAATACATATAATTCAGAGGGGGAGAAGGCATGCTAAGACGTAAATTACTATATCTATTTTTAACTGTACCATTATACGCTTGGCTCATTAGCATGACGAAAATAGAGTTAATGGCTCTATTTTTAGGATATGTATTCATCTTTTCCAACTTAAATCGCATTCAAGAACAGTCTATTTTAGAAATATGTCTATTTTCGATTAGTATAGAATTATTTAGTATCGTTTCGATTGTATTATTAAACGAATTATTTCTACGGATTCATTCATTTACATTAATGAAATTTTGGAATATTATATTGCAAGCAATATGTACTTACATTGTGTTTGTTGTGTTGAAAGAAATAGTCGGAAAGCAGACAGTTTTTCAGGATAATAGAAAATGGGAGTGAATGAAAAGGAGCCGTTTGGTTCCTTTTTTGAATCTGTTTTAAAAACAATTGAAAATTATAGCATCTGTTATATAATAGTTAAAAATTGTATTTTAAACGAAATGAGATGATAACATGGCCATATTGTTGGCACTTATCCCAATTATGATGATTTTCATTTGTTTATTTTTATTTAAACAAACGTCATTAAGGTCTTCGTTAATTTCTTATGCTGTATGTGTTGGAATCGTTTTACTCTCGCCAACGTTTCAATTAGGGATAAGTGAAACTGTGCACGCAACGATTAAAGGGTGGTTAATTTGTTTTATTGTCGGGTACGTTTTATTTTTCGGTATTTTTTTATTTCACCTCATGAACAAAATGGGGTACATCGATCAAGTAGCACGTTTTCTAGAAGAAGTTACTCAGGATCGCTTATTACAAATGCTGCTTATGTGTTTTGGCATTTGCCCGCTTATTGAATCAGTAAGTGGATTCGGTATCGGCTTCATGGTTGCAGCACCTATTTTTCTTTCACTAGGATATAAACCATTTCAAGCTGTACTACTCTCATTCATCGGCTTACTAGCTAGTTCATGGGGCGCAATGGCAACTGGTACGATTATCGGTTCGCAGCTAATAAATATGCCTCTTACAACACTTGGCACAAATACAGCGCTATTAAGTATTCCGATGTTTGCTTACTTCGTTATTCTTTCTTTACACGTTGTTGGCGGCTGGCAAGCGGTTATAGAAAAGTGGAAAGAAGGAGTAGGATTCTTTCTATTATTTTCTCTCGGAATTTATCTTTCTAATGCGTACGTAAGTGTTGAACTAGCCGGGATATTAAGTTCTATCGTTACGATTACCTTTGGCTTTTTTATCATTAAATTAAAAGGAAAAAGTGGGCAAAATCTTATAACAGAGCATGCGGCTGCAACGGAGAGAGAAGTATCCATTATAAAAATTATTAGCCCTTATATATTTCTAACAGTTTGTATTTTACTTTCTCGCCTCGTTCCAGCATTACATGATTTGTTCAGATCATATGCGGTTCTTGATTTGAAATCATACTCTTACAAACTAGAGTTACTATATTCACCAGGATTTTGGCTCGGTATGACTTGCTTATTTACTATTATTTTCTTCCGCATCCCGTCTAATATTATTAAACAATCACTCTCACAAACGATCAAACAATGGATTCCTTTTGCGATTACGACGACAATGTTTATCGCCATTTCAGAACTAATGGGTGCATCAGGCATGCATTCATTACTCGCAAAGACAGCTGGTGATACATTTGGAACATTTTTCGTTTTCGTTGCGCCGTTTATTGGCGCTATTGGTGGATTTTTAACAGGTAGTAACGCAGGATCAAATGCAATGTTTATAAAACTACAAATGCAAACCGCACAAAACGTAGCACTCCCGTGGCAATATGTCACAACACTTCAAAACACCGCATCATCAGTAGCGACAATCGCTTGTCCATCACGGATTACACTAGGTGCTTACTTATGTAATATCCCTTACCGTGAAAATGAACTATTAAAGAAGACGACGTTAATGATTTTTGGTGCGGTTTTGCTTGTAATGGTAGAAGTTATTGTTTGGTATATGTTGAGAAATTAAAAATCCTCCTAACATAGGAGGATTTTTTTTATGAGTGGATAATGATTTAAATATGAATAGCTTCTACTAAATGAATAGGAGATGAAATGTATGCCCCTAAAAAACTACGGTGTGTTAAAAGGTACAGTTATACAATCAAAGATTGGAAAAGGGAAAACACCTCATTATCAAGTTCATTTACAGGGCGAGACTGGAGTAGATTATCGTATTGCTATTAACGTAAAGTCGCAAAGTTATCCGTCAGAAGTTTTATATTTTGCGAGTAACAATATTAGGTCAGAGGCGATTCATATTTTACCGACATTACCATTTGGTTTTACGGAAGTAAAAAATAATGAACCGAAAGTAGCTTTAGATTATGTAAGAGGAAATCTATTTGACTCAAAACAAATGATTCCTTTGCCTCCCGAAAAAGCAGGAGCAGATAATGATTTAAACGAAAAAATAGAACGTTATATAAAGCGAGCGATGGAAGAAAAAGCAATTATTTACGCGTTTGGCGAAAGATGGGGACCAGAAGAAAATACACCAGATTCCTATTTTCATTTCAAACCAGGAAACGGTATACATGATATTCACATGAATCAAGGGAATGTAGAAAAATGGCAAGGTGATGATGGCATCTGGCAAGATGGAGGAATACTCATTCACTTTGAAAAGGAAGAAGAATGGATTGGTATCTTTCTTGCCTTCCAATCACAGTCATGGTGTACCGATGAAGAGGGGCATGCTCGTGTGCCTGTTGAGCATTGTGATTATAAGGGGAATAATTAATAAGAAGAGGGCGTTCAAAAGGAACGCCCTCTTCTTATTTTATAAAACGAAAAACTAACGAGTGTAGAAAGACAAGAGAACAGCAGTGCCACACTAGAAAACGCAATGAGATACATGTTATATTTCATAACCTGTCCAATTAGCTGATTACTGTCGTATTGAAACAGTCCTGCTATTATGTTGAATAAAAATAACACGATAAACATGACGACAACACCGTCTATTGATCCTTTAATGTCTGGTTTACTTAAAGCGATATGTGCGGAAATGCAAATGGCGATAAATAAAAATAACCAAAAGGAAGGATTCAATAAATTGCCGATTGTAAATAAGCTTTTCAATAATACAAACGTCGACAAGAGCATGTTTTGAATCATTTCTACATTAATAGAAGTAGAAGCAATCGTTTTTTCGAGAGTTGTATTAAATAAAAAATATGATTCTGGTACGAAATAGCGCATTAAAAGGATTAATGCAGTAATACCAGAAATAATAGGCCCAATGCCGATAAAGAAATTCCCAATTCGTTGATACACACTTTTTTGATTGTATTGATGTTGTATATAACCTAAAGCCCCTTGACTTGTATCTGTTGGGAAGAACTGAGTCGCCACAATTTTATGACGGAACAGTACGCACATAATGGCATGTCCAAGTTCGTGAATCGGAACACCGATCCAAGCCGTTAATAGGAATCCTTTTCTTCCAAAAGCTCTCGACCAATACATGCGTGTGAGAGATTCTAAATAGCCTAATAGAAATCCAATTACAATGATAACGCCAATTAAAGATAATAATTGGATTACGCTTGTAAGGAGTATTTGAAAAATTGAGTTTACCAATTCCATTTTCTTTCATCCAATCTGTTAAAAATATTATTTATTCTGTTTCATAATAGCATTTTTTTTCAAGATTGCTAGCACATATATTTTCTTTCGGAAGAAGGATTTCAGAATCTTTTTCTTGTAGTCATGTTTTATGTACAAATTCATATATTGAACTTGTAACACCCTATAAGGTATATGCTTAAGGAGGGATAAGAGAATGAAATGTCCGTCATGTCATATAGAACATGCAGTAGAGGCAAAGTTTTGCGGGAATTGTGGACATTCGTTAACGGAAGAAGTAGTGGCAAGTAGTGGCAAAGAAGAAGGGCAGGAACAAGCGCGCGCGGCACAAGAAAAGGAAACGCGTCCAAATGAAACGGTAGAACAAGCGAAGCGGTTTGCGAGCGGCTATTTTCAATTTTTTAAACATGCATTACAAGCACCGACAGCGATTATGAAAAGCGGCACTATTGAAGTGCGAAATGGAATTGTAAGTCTTGTTCTTATTTGTTTTTTAGGAGCATGTATTTTTTATAGAATGATGAGTGCAGCATCAGCAGTTACGAGAACATTTGCACCAGATATATCTACTCCCACGTTTTTTGGAGAATCTATAACGGTCTTTTTCTTTTTATTAATTTTAACTTTATTTGTCGGATTTATTATTTTTGTAAGTGGTAAGATGATGAAATCATCTTTTTCGTTTCTTGAAGTATTTGGTATATGGGGAACGATAGCGACGCCGGCTATTGTCATATTAGTTCTTTCTTTTCTTTTTAGTTTTTTATTAATCTTTTTCTTACCGATATTATTATCGGTAGTTGCAACTTATATAGGGATTAGTATAACTGTAGCCGTATTAAAACTAGACAATGGCGGATTAGATCTCGTTTACACACTTATTATTGCAAATGTTTTAATTGGAATTGCAACGTTCATTGTACTTTGGTCTTACATTAGCACGATAATTCAAGCCTTAACACAGGGAATAACTGGCTTCTAATGAAAAGGTGGTTGACTGAATGAATGTATGTACAAAGTGCGGAGTTCAGTTTGAAGATAGTGTGCAATTTTGTCAAAACTGTGGGACGAAGAGGGGAAGTCCTGTAGTAAAGAAGAACATGAGCGGTGGTACAAAAGTTGGCATTACACTGTTAGCACTATTTGTTATAGCGATTATTGGATTGTATTTGTACGGATCATCGTATTATACGCAGGTGGCACAAGTAGACCGGATGATTACGATTTTACAAGAGCGGGACGGAGAGAAATTAGCTGAGATCGTTACGACAGATGATCCATCGGTTACGATAACGAGAGAGAGTGTAAAGCCTCTATTTTCATATATAAAAGAAAATCCATCTTACGTAAATGAATTAAAAGAGTATTTGAGACAAGGTGAAAAACAACGGGACGGAATAGAAAGAGCTGATTTTTCATTAACGAAAGACGGAAAGTATTTCTTTATATTTGATCGATATAAATTGAAAGCGAAGACGTACTATACAACTTTGCTTACAAATGAAAAAGGCGTATCGTTAAAAATGAACGGAAAAGAAATTGATAAGACAGATGACAAAAAGTTTGAGAAGCAATATGGGCCATTTCTTCCGGGAAATCAAGTGTTTCAATCAGAATATAAAAATGACTATGTAAAACTATCTCGTGAGGAAAAGGTTGTACTTATGAAACAAAGCCAAAATAACGTAACGATAGATTTAACGTTGCAAGGTCAATATATTACAGTTCAAACGAACGCGCCTGGTGCAACATTGTACGTAAATCAAAAACCAGTTACAGCGCTTGCAGGAGAAGAAATTACATGGGGGCCTGTAGCGACTGATGGAAGTGCGACGATTTATTTAGAACGAAATGGAGAAAGCGGACGGGAAACGACAAAAGTAGAGAAGGTAACGGCACTTTCGTCTTATAATCTTCCATTCCAAACGAAAAGTACAGAAAAAACAGTTGTTTATAATGTTACCCCGCCACCTACGACTGGGTATGTATATAATGGTTTCATCTTTCCTGATAGTGATATTCGAAAATTAACGAGCACAGATTTAACATATTTATCGAAAGAGCAGTTGAAAATTGCTAGAAATGAAATATATGCAAGGCATGGACATATTTTTCAAACGAAAGATATGCAAACGTATTTTGCAAAACAGTCTTGGTATAGAGAAAATCCTTATTTTACAGGAAAGTTAACAGATATCGAAACTTATAATATTGAACTAATTAAATCAAGAGAATAGAGCGCGGGAAAAAGGTACAGTGTATATTACTGTACCTTTTTATGATTATTTAGCTGGACCAGGATCCCTAGAGAAAAAGATATGAAAGAGAAATGTGACTTTACTTGCTCCCCCTGATGTACTGGCTTGCACATCAGATAAAGAACTAGACGTTAAAGCAGCTTCGGAATGAGGAGGGACGATTATTTTAAGCGTATTATCTGATTCTGATGATGCAGTAACTGTTATTGTATCGTCAGAAAAATTTATAATTTTAACAGTACCGACTGGAAAGATGGCCTTGCGAGTGTGTGATGCAGAAGCGAAGCGGGTAGCTTTCCAAATAGTTTGTGAGAAAGTGTCATTGTCAGATAACCAAGCACGAGCACTGTATAAAGTTACACTAACGGTAAACTCCTGTTCAAGCGGGAGGGCGGGTTTCGGTTCTATCGGTTCCTCTGGAAGCTGGACGAGAAGGCCGGCGCACATGTATGTTTCACCTACTTTCAATAGCTACTGTTATAGCATATTAAACATGTTGTATATAAGACACGACGGTTACCTATTCAAGCATAGGTTTGTGCACCAAATTTGAAGATGAAATTCTCTTTCTTTACAATGGAAGTAGGTGTTATTTCTATAAAATATGGAAAACGTAAAGAGTATGTAAAAAAAGAAGGAGTGGTAAAGTGAACTATGTCATTATTGGCGGAGATGCAGCTGGTATGAGTGCAGCTATGCAAATTATTAGAAACGATGAAACTGCAAATGTTGTGACGCTAGAAAAAGGTGAAATCTATTCATACGCTCAGTGCGGATTACCTTATGTTATTAGTGGTGCTATCGCTTCAACTGAAAAGTTAATCGCGCGCAACGTAAAGACGTTTCGTGAGAAATATGGAATTGATGCGAAAGTGCGTCATGAAGTAACGAAAGTAGATACGGAAAAGAAAATGGTGTACGCAGAGCATACGAAGACGAAGGATGTCTTTGAATTTCCGTATGATCGATTATTAATTGCGACTGGAGTGCGTCCTGTTATGCCAGAATGGGAAGGACGGGAATTACAAGGCGTTCATCTTTTAAAAACAATTCCTGATGCTGAGCGCATATTAAAAACGCTAGAAACGAATAAAGTTGAAGATGTAACGATTATTGGCGGTGGTGCCATTGGACTTGAGATGGCAGAAACATTCGTCGAACTTGGTAAGAAAGTAAGAATGATTGAGCGAAATGATCATATCGGTACGATTTATGATGCAGATATGGCAGAGTACATACATAAAGAAGCAGATAAGCATCATATTGAAATTTTAACGAATGAAAATGTAAAAGCATTTAAAGGAAATGAACGAGTAGAAGCAATCGAAACGGATAAAGGTACGTATAAAGCAGATCTTGTTTTAGTGTCGGTTGGAGTGAAGCCAAATACTGATTTTCTTGAAGGGACAAATATACGTAAGAATCATAAAGGAGCAATCGAAGTAAATGCATATATGCAAACAAATGTGCAAGACGTATATGCAGCCGGTGATTGCGCAACACATTACCACGTTATAAAGGAAATTCATGATCATATCCCGCTCGGAACGACTGCCAATAAGCAAGGGCGACTTGCTGGACTGAATATGCTTGATAAACGAAGAGCTTTTAAAGGTACGTTAGGCACAGGCATTATTAAATTTATGGATTTGACACTCGCAAGAACAGGGTTAAATGAAAAAGAAGCAAAAGGGCTACACATTCCGTATAAAACGGTCAAAGTAGATTCTACAAATATGGCGGGCTATTATCCAAATGCAAAACCACTTTACTTGAAATTACTATATCGCTCCGATACGAAACAATTATTGGGCGGGCAAGTAATTGGAGAAGAAGGCGTAGATAAACGTATTGATGTGATCGCGATGGCACTTTTCAATAAAATGAGCATTCATGATTTAGAAGATGTCGATTTAAGTTATGCACCACCATATAACAGCGTTTGGGATCCAATTCAGCAAGCGGCAAGGAGAGCAGAATAGCACTTTTTAAAGTGCTATTTTTTTGTTAAAGGGGAATTATCATTTTTGTCGAATGAAGAGGATCGGGAAATAGTTACATATGTGGAAGGGGAGTTTTTTTATGATTGTAGCACTTCAAAAAGTTCAAGAATCAGAAAAAGAAATATTACGTAATCTGTACGCTTTATATCTTCATGACCTTTCTAAGTTCACTATGAATATAACTATCGGAGCGAACGGATTTTTTGAATACAAAGATTTGCATATGTTTTGGGTAAATGACGGAATCACGCCGTATTTTATAAAAATTGATCATAGTATTGCAGGGTTCTTATTACTACTGGAACGTCCGTTTTTGAAGAAGGAAAATGATTTTGGTATTAATGATATTTTCATATTGAATCAACATAAAGGAAAAGGAATCGGTAAACAAGCTGTTGAAAATTTACTAGAACAGAAAAGAGGACAATATTTCGTTATCGAACTTCTAAAAAATGTACCAGCAGTGTCGTTTTGGAAGAACGTATATAAAAAACTGAACATTGAATTTGATGAGAAAGAGCAGTTAATTGATGATGAAGAATGTCTCGTTCAAACGTTTAAAATTTAATGAAATTGGTGTTCTTTTTATATTACTTTGAAATTTAACTTTATCCCGCAAAAGCCCGATTGGTTCAACTAATAATCAGTGGGGATCAAGACCCCTATTGATTAAAGTTTCGCTTTATTTTGAATATACCGTTCCCCCTTGAAAACATATTACTAATCGCTTATATTTTCATATAGTATTTATTTTTTAAACGAAGCAATGAACGAACCAGGGGGCGCAGTATGGCAATTAATATGAAAACAATCGAAGAATGGATTGTTGAATCAAATGCAAGACATGAAGAAGACTTTGGACACGTTGTGGAAGAAATGAAAGAAGTATGTGTCGGACTTGATAACGCGACATTAATTTATACGAAAAATGTATTTTGTTTCGGTAAAAAAGTAGAAGTATTTTTCTTCTTCCAAGACCATGTCGTGATTGGACAAGAAAAAGACGAATATATTGAGATTGAAAAATTAAAGTATGATGACATTACAAATAATAATTTAAAAACAAATGACAAAAATACAACGTTAGAATTAAAGTTTACTAACGGACAATCTATTAATTTAGATAGTTTAAATGATAACTACGGTACGAAAAATTGGTTATTTGCTAGACAAATTAAGAGTATTTTTAAGTTAATCTAGTAAAAAGCAGGCCCATAAAGGTCTGCTTTTTTACTTATTTCCTATTACACAAAGGCACCCTTTTTCTTCATAACATTGCACTTTTGTAAATCCTGTCTTATAAAATAGGTTTATTAATTCTTCATTTGTTTTAAATTTCTCCATATGGTATTGAATTTTGAAAGTTTCAGCCACTAATAAAAAGGAGCCGTCTGGTTTTAAGACGCGAAATACTTCTTTTATATCTTGTTCAATATCAGGCCAAAAATAATGAGTTTGAAAGGCGGTAATGAGATCGAAGAAGTTCGTATGATGTGGAATAGAAGAAACGCTTGCTTGTTGAACAATTACTTTTTGTTTTTGAACATCTTTTGCATTCGTCTGTATAGAATTTTTCACAGCTTGATCGGAGTAATCAATCCCATATATTCCCCCAAGTGGAGTTCGTTTTGAAAGAGTGTGTATGGTTTTGCCTCCACCACAGCCGATGTCTAATACGACTGCATCTGTCTTTATATGTACTTTCTGTAATCCCCAATTTGTTAGTCTCATATGTGCAGCGTTCATAATACAAAGCATGGAAGAACCAATTGTCCCGCGAGGGTTTTTTGCTTGCTGAATTAATCGTTGTAAAATGTTCAAGTTACATTCTCCTTTTATGTAAGAATATATACTCATTTCGCTTTTTATAAATTAAGTCCTTTAAAAAAAGCACGCCGTCTACCGGCGTGCTTCTAATTATGCAAAGCCCCTTTTAACCAATTCCGCGCCCGATACGCCCCAACAGGAATTTGAATGAGAGACGTTTCATTTCCAGCATCAATTCCGTACAATTGATCACATGAATTTGTATCAAAACTTAGTAAAGGATGCCCGCCCATCCCCATAGCAGTTGCAGCAAAAACGAGTTTATGAACGAGGATACCAGCTTCCATTTGGTGAATGCGGTATCCTCTATAGCCTAATGCATTTGTATAGTAATCTTTCTTTCCGACTACATGTAAGCAAAGGGGTACTTGAAAAAGGTTTACGTTATCCATCGTCATACTAGATTGAAGGAGATAACGAAGGTCCCCATATCGAAGTGGTTGTATGGAATGTGTTTTACTGTTATAAGTGTAAGCGCCGTTTTCTATATCTTTTACGTTATAGAAACATCCATATAATGAGACGCGTGCATTTTCATTTATATACTTACCATCAAGGTCGCTGTAATAGGGGAAGGAGAGGCTCGCTTCTTGTAGTAAAGTAGCGAGCTCAGCTGCATCCCATTTCGTTAAAATAAAGTCCGCATCAGGAGAATATCGTTTTTTACAAAGTTGTAGGAAATCATACGATAACCGTTCTACTTTCGGTAGCTGTACAGCGTACGTATTATGTTGATAGTGCTCTTCATGATGTAGTGTTTGGAAGTGTTCTGTCGATTCAATCATAGAAGCTTCATTTATTTTTGTTATCATCGGATGTTCATTTACATGTTTTGAGCGAACGAAATGTTCATGTGCGAGCGGCGGAATTTGTTGCAACAACTCATGAGAAGTAACTGTTTTATTTTCACGGTAATCATTGTGAAACCAATTAGTTTCTGGCTCTGTACTTAAAGGAATAACGGCATACACACTTTCTTCACCTTCTGACAATCCGAGTAAATGGTTCAGTGCACGGTCTAGAAATTGAAAGTATACGCCGTTCGTATAACCGAACTGTTTTGCACATTCTAGTAATTGTCCAATGAGAACCCCGCTATCTAATCCTTGAAGGCGATATGAAAAGTTATTGTATTTAAAGAAGTTTTTCCAAAACATAGTGGATACGAATGCGGCACCGAAACAATCATGTATATTACAGCGATTACCGAGTGCGTCTGCTAAATAAGAATCGAAATTTCCTTCGCGAAGTAAAATAAGTCGATGATGCGCGGCGTCATAATGGTAAATGCCGTCTGGATAATCGTCAATCTTTAAATAGATATACAATTCATTCGGATATAAAGCACCGCCTGAAGGAATGGATCTGCGTAATACATTTCTCTCGCTATTTAGCTGACATAATTGTGTTACACCAAATGAATACCAAAGGTAGTGACCAATCTCATTTAGAGTAGGTGTAGTAGAAGAGTTCGATAAAGATAATGGGATTTCTAAGGAGAGCGGGATGGTAGGTACATTTCGATATAATTTATAAGGAAGCGGTGCGTCTTTCCAGTCCACCTCATGATTCGGCATAATTTCATCAATAGAGAAATGGAGATGATGTAAAAAAGTATCTAGCTGCATGAAATCCCTCCTTTACTATGGAAACGGGTGCGGATGTGGATTTAATTGTTCATTTGTTAACGGTTCAGTGCTATATCCAAGTGTCATCGGTACGGTATAGACTCTATCTAATCCTGTAACACGAGTAAGGTGATGGCCGAATGTCATCGGTAACATGCCTGGAATAATGACTTTTACACAGTGTAGTCCGTTCTTTTCTATAAGGGGAACGGTTTGATCTACAACGATTATTTCAAGATTAGATTGATGCAAACGATTTAAAAGTTGGTGGAGATCGGATGTTAAATCCATATCAAATGACTGTGATACATTCATTTCTTGGAACGTTTGCACCGGTACATCTTCTCGTAAAAGGAAGTGAAGACGTTCTTCCGTTTCTTTCAATCCGTACAGCATACTATGGTCTTCCATTTTATTAACGAAATAAGGATCTTGTAAGCATTTTTCATAGTATTCTCTTTTGTGCTCGAGCTCATCGTCTGTTATAAGTAACATGCCTGCGATTTCTTGAATGGCACTTTTTAAAGCTCGAATAGGATCTAAATGAGCGCCTCCCGCACAAACAACGTTCATTCCATTTTCACGTGTATTTTTTGCAATTACCCATAAGCTCGGGATGCCGTGTTCCATCGTCGCATTAAAAGCGTGTAATTCATATCCGGTAATCGTACGTAACCGCTGAATCATTAATTGTAATTCTGTATCATTTGCTGAACTCAGATCAAGGCGGGGAAGAGGTAATTCGGCATACCAAGTGAGTAAGAAGGCATCACGCTCTACAATTTCTAAAATGCCGTGAAAAATCGCTTCTTCTAAACTACCGCCAATTGCACATCCATTTGATGTTTCATACACGAAAGCATCTCGATGACCGAGGCTATAATAAGCAATTGATTCAGGAACTAAAAGCGGTCTGTTTTGTGATAAAGAATATCCCCATACCCAGTTTTGCTCATAATCAGGATCAAACGGCTTAAATGGAAAATTATCACGATTGTAATGTTCATTTGTATGTACACCGAGTGTGAGGGGATTTAGTGCATGTTCCTCTAAATCATGAAAACTACCATGCACATTTGTCTTTTTCCCGCGAGGCGACATACCGCAATATCGTTCTAAACCTTCTAAAATAGCAGTTGCTTCACTCACTGCAAATGAATGAGTTCGGCCTGCAACACCTTCATTTCCAAACATTAATGGCATGTTTATAATGACGTCAGCGAATGGCAATAAAGAATGCTGCATTTTGCCGTTCAACATACCAATCCGATAATCTAAATAGTCTTTCGTTAAAAATGTGTTTAATTCATGAATGGAACGGCAGCGATACGTTTCGGTGCTTACTTTTAAACTCGGTTGTAAAGAAACTTCCGCCGCATCCGCAGTATCATCAGGTAAATTGCTACATACAGGACAGAGAGGATCTGGAAGAAAAGAATGCCGCGTACATTGTAATGTTTGTAAGTTTAGTAAAATAAGTTCATTTTCTAAAGAAGAATGGTTATGAGTTAATATTTTTTCTGTTTCTGCGCAAATAAGATGGCACATTTGTAACATTCCATTTTGGGTGGCACGTACATCACGCCTCGTTCCATTTTCGGCTTTAAAGGCATATTTCCGCTGTAGTTCCCACATTTCTTTTTGATCAAAGCCAGCGATAAAACGGCGTCCATCAGAACAATGGGAACATCCGGGCGTAAGAGGATGAATGTAAGGACCGATAATACCTTCGCCAAATGAAGTAAAACCACGTAGCCACGGAATATGATTTGACCGAAAAATTAGCTCAGCATCATGATGAATAGTAGAAGGAGATCCATCATGTAATACGAGAGCGAGATAAATATTTTCAGGGAGTTCTTCTGTAAGGGTATGCTGACGAATGATGGAATATTGTTTGCATAATTGATCATGTACATAGTCTGCAAGAAGGCCATCCCCTATAAGCAATATATTTTGAGTCATAGACCGTCCTCCTTTGCAATTAATACTCCGTACACACCGTCTAAGTTTTCTTTCAAAAATGGTTCAATCGCTAAATCAAATACGAATGGATAAAAATTATGTTCTTCTAAATGTTGTAAGGCGAGTTGTAAAGATTGTACGCTTGGAATTTCTTCTTCCGCTTGTATTTCCACCCTAAAAGAATCAGTGTCATATAAAATAATAGATGAGTCATACAAAATATTAGCTCTGTAAGGAATTTCTTCATTTTGAACGTGAAAGAGTGATAGTTGTAGTGCGTTTCGTAACGCTAACGTCATATTAATATTAGATGCACCGTACCATCTATCATTTATACCAACCCAAACGGCTGGAAAACTGAGAATCTCTTCACTCATTGCGATTTTAGGTGTTTCATGAATTGTAGAGAGAGCTTCGTAATAAAATCTACAATGTTTATCGTGAATATCAGTTAAATCAATCGTTGTAAGTTCTTCTAGCATATGTGTCTGCCGCTCATACAGTTTATTGTTTAAATGTTGCTGTAGTGCCCGGTAAAATCCTTCTGTCATCGTTTCTCCAGCACCGATACCGATATCGTTATGTTCAGGAATAAGGCGGTGAATGATTTCTGCTACATATGTTTCAATTCCTGTTAAACCAGCTTCTCGGCGTGCTTCATTATGAGTCAATCCACTGCAAGTCATAAGAGGTAGAAGGGGAGCTGGGCCATCTGATAGTGGAGTGGCTACTTGAATATAGCATTGTGATAACGGTAATTGATATGAATCTTGTTCATCCCATACATGGAATATACCGGCTTCTTTAGAAGTTAATGAGTCAAAAAATCGGAATACATCAGTTGAAGTATGTTGGTTCGACCGATGCTCAAGTTTTTCAGAAAGATTTTCTATCGTATCAATTGTAAAACTTTCATCAGTTGCAAGAGGATGTTTTATAAAAGAATGCCACGTTCCTTCAAGTGTTTCATAGTTTAATAAAAAGAATTGTGCTTCTTTTTCCCGATGTGAATCATCTGCGACATGCTTAAATAATTCAAAAACGATTACATTTGTTAACATTGCAGATGTAATTGGTGAGAAGGAATCAGATGAATTTTCATTTTGTAAATTCGTTTCATGTAGTCGATGCCATGCGGATTCCCAGCATTCATCACGATTTTCCGTTACGACAGGCCCAGCTATACCGAGTGTAGATAAACAAATAGCTGGTATGAAATTCTTTTTCGTTTCTCTACAAATAGTGTGAACTGTTTGTAAACCATCAATGTCTCCATTTTGGGAAACATATAAAATCCAATCAAAAGGTTCGAATACTTCATGCAAGGGACGGTCAATTGTAGTATCGATTTCTTGAACAAGTACATTGTTATCAACTTCATATGCACGTTCTATTAGCTCATGTATTCTGTCATAGTTTGTTTCATCCCGATCTGTAACGAGGTAATGAAATGTAGGTAAACCAGATTCTAACAAAGAAGAAACTAAGGAAGTAAGCATATCCCCAGAACCAAGTACAAGTACATTTGCCCCGCGGTACGTTTCGAATTTTAAAGCACCTGAATGAGAATCAGCTTCTAAAAATTCAATTTGTGAAGCATATCTGTCGAGTAATGTACTGTTTAATTCATGAGGTGCATCTTGATTTACATCACGAACGAAACCATTTTCATATAAAACCTCTCCAATTTCAAATACACGATTTTGATAGGGGAGAGGGAGTCCATCAGTTATTTCTGCTAAAGAATAATTACCGTTAAACATGGGAATTAATTTTTCAATCCAGTCATAAATTCCATCACCGTCCATGCGAAATGAACTGGCGTTATTTCGAAAATAGACACCCCCGTTTGAATCGGGGAGGAAGAAAGTATCCTTATTTACTTTAAGTTTTGCATGAATTGGAAGGTTATTCATTTTAATCCTCCTTACGTTTAGGCATACATTATTACTTTATGTCATGAAATTTGTCCCGTATGAACACAATAAAAAAAGGCTGTAGAATGATTCATTCTACAGCCTTTAATAGATTTTAATCTATCAACCTTCTAATAATAATGACTTTGGATCTTCAAGCATATCTTTAACAGCAACAAGGAAGCTAACTGCTTCTTTACCATCAACAATACGGTGATCGTAAGATAAAGCAATGTACATCATTGGGCGGTTTTCCATACGCTCGTTATCAATTGCAACTGGGCGTACTTGGATTTTATGCATTCCTAAAATACCAACTTGAGGGCTATTTAGGATTGGTGTTGACATTAGAGAACCGAATACACCACCGTTTGTAATTGTAAATGTACCACCTTGTAGTTCTTTTAATGAAAGTTTGTTATCACGTGCTTTCATACCTAAATTACGAATTTCACTTTCGATTTCAGCGAAGTTTAATTGGTTAGCATCGCGTACAACTGGAACAACTAATCCATCTGGAGCTGCTACAGCAATACCGATATCATAGAATTTTTTGATGATAAGCTCGTCACCTTGAATTTCAGCATTTAATAATGGGAATTGTTTTAATGCTGCAACAACTGCTTTTGTGAAGAATGACATGAAGCCAAGACGCACATCATGTTTTTTCTCGAAAGCATCTTTGCGTTCTTTACGTAATTCCATGATCGCGCTCATATCAACTTCGTTAAATGTTGTTAACATTGCAGATGTTTGTTGAACTTCTACAAGACGTTTTGCAATTGTTTGACGGCGGCGGGACATTTTCACGCGCTCAACTGGTTTTTCGAATTCAGTTTTTGCAACTGGAGCAGGAGCTGGGCTCTTTGGAGCAGCTGGTGCTTCTTTTGGTGCTGCAGCATGAGCTTGTACATCATGTGGTCTCACACGTCCAAGTGGATCTGTGCTACGTACGTCGTTTAAGTCGATTCCTAATTCACGAGCCATTTTTCTAGCAGCTGGTGATGCGATAGGACGGTTCGTATTTGGTAAGCCTTGTAGACCCGTAGTTTGTTCAGCATTTGGAGCCGCAGCTTTCGGTGCTTCAGCTGTTTCTTGTTTTGGTTGCTCAGCAGCTGGAGCAGGTGTACTTACTGCAACTGGTGCTCCATTAGCATCTAAAATTGCGATAGTTGCGCCAACTTCAACTGTATCCCCAGGTTCGCCTAGTAACTTCGATACAATACCTGAATCTTCTGCAATGATTTCTACATTGACTTTATCAGTTTCAAGCTCAACAACGCTGCCACCTTTCTCAACTTTGTCGCCTACGTTGATAAACCATTGTGAAATAGTTCCTTCGGTAATAGATTCTGCAAGCTCAGGTACTTTAATTTCGATCATTTTAAATGTCCTCCCCTTATTTGCCTAACGGTGTGTTTTTTCTTCTTTTGTCTTCGGTAATCTCCATTTGTTAGCCTGGCCTTGGGCAGATATTCTGCCCAAGGAACAAGCTAGAAACCTTCATTGTTACTTTTTAGTTGCTGTAAACTTCAATTTCTTGTTTATCTTGACGGAAGTTATACTTCACATCTAAAGCATGTGCAACAATTAGTTCTTGCTCAGCTTTGTGAGCGAATGGATCGCCTCCAGATGGACTAGAGCGATCAGGACGTCCAATGTAACCTGTTTTCACTTTATCTCCAGCAAGTTCGAACAGAATTGGAGCCATGTAATGCCATGCGCCCATATTACGAGGTTCTTCTTGAACCCAAATGATTTCTTCTAAGTTTTTAAAGCGTTTAATAATAGATTGAACTTTCTCAGCAGGGAATGGGTACAATTGCTCAATACGAACGACATGAACTTCGTCTAAGTTGTACTCGTGTTTACCAGACTCGATTTCTGCTGCTAAGTCAATCGCCATTTTACCTGTACTTAAAACAAGACGTTTTACTTTATTTGGTTTCATACCAAGGTTTTCTTGTTCTAAAGCAGGTTGGAATCGTCCTTCGCTTAACTGACTAGCAGTTGAAAGCGTAAGTGGGTGACGTAATAAACTCTTCGGCGTCATCAGTACTAATGGTCGAACAGCTTCTGTTCCTAAGATAGATGCTTGACGACGCAGGATATGGAAGTATTGTGCCGCGCTCGTTAAGTTTGCAACTGTCCAGTTATTCTCAGCAGCTAACTGTAAGAAACGCTCTGGACGTGCACTAGAGTGCTCTGGTCCTTGACCTTCATAACCGTGTGGTAATAGAAGAACTAAACCAGATTTTTGACCCCATTTTGCTCTTCCAGCTGAAACATATTGATCAAATAATGCTTGCGCAGTATTTGAGAAGTCACCATATTGCGCTTCCCACATAACAAGAGTTTCTGGAGCGAATACGTTATAACCATATTCGTAACCAACAACAGCGGCCTCTGATAACGGACTGTTATGAACAGAGAACGAAGCATTAATGTTTGGTAAACGGTGTAACGGTGAATATGTTTCGTTTGTATCAGTATCGTGTAATACTATATGACGGTGTGCGAATGTACCACGTTGTGAATCTTGACCAGTTAAACGAATTGGCGTACCTTCTTGTAAAATAGAAGCGAATGCTAACGATTCAGCAAGTGCCCATTCAATTTTACCGTTCTCTTCAAGAGCATCTTTACGGCGCTCAAGAATTTTCTTCACTTTTGGATATACGTTAAATCCTTCTGGCCAGGATAGTAGACCTTCATTAATTGCACGAAGTGAGTCAATCTCAACACCAGTATCGATTGGTTGAATACCTTTTGCAACAACATCTGGCACTTTAACGTGAATTGTTGCATCACCCGTATCAGCTGGTGGTACTTGTGCATAGTCGGATTTTAATTGCTCTTGTATAAACTGTGTAATTGTTTCAACTTCATCTGCATTTAGAACACCAGCAGCTTGTAATTGATCTGCATAAATTGCTCTTACAGTTGGGTGATTTTTAATTTTTTTGTACACTTGTGGTTGCGTAACTGCTGGGTCATCCATTTCGTTATGACCGTAGCGGCGGTAACCAATTAAATCGATTAAGAAGTCTTTTTTGAACAACATGCGATATTGAATCGCAAGGTTAGCAGCAGCAAGACAAGCTTCCGGATCATCAGCGTTCACGTGAACAATAGGAATATCGAAACCTTTTGCAAGGTCACTTGAATATTTCGTAGAACGAGAATCATAACTATCAGTCGTAAAACCAACTGCATTGTTTGCGATAACATGAATCGTTCCGCCTGTTTGATACGCGTTCAATCTGCTTAAGTTCAACGTTTCAGATACAATACCTTGACCAGGGAATGCAGCATCACCATGAACTAAAATTACGAATGATTTTGAAGTATCTTGATCTGGAAGACCAGATTTTTTACGATTCTCTTGAGCAGCACGTGCGAAACCTTCTACTACAGGATTCACGAACTCAAGATGACTCGGGTTATTTGCTAATGTCACGCGAGTGCTAACTTCTTCGTTACTAACGACTTGTTCTCTACCTAGGTGGTATTTTACGTCGCCAGTCCAGCCAGAATTGGCTACTGCGCCTTCTATTTTTGCATGTTTGAACTCAGCAAACATGTGACTATATGGTTTTTCTAATACGTGAGCAAGTACGCTTAGACGACCGCGGTGAGCCATACCAATCATGACATCCTCTACGCCGTTCTTAGCACCTTCTAGAACAATTTCATCTAAAACAGGTACAAGCATATCAACGCCCTCGATAGAGAAACGTTTTTGCCCAACGAATGTTTTATGCAAGAATTGCTCGAAACCTTCAACAGCTGTTAAACGTTTTAAAAGAGCAGTTCGTTTTTTATTTGATAGTGGTTGACGCAATGAATTTGATTCCACCATTTGATGCAACCACGCGCGTTCTTCACTATCTTGTATATGAGAAAATTCATAAGCTAAAGATTTTGTATAAACGTCTTTTAATCTATGAATTACATCAAGTGCAGTGTGAATACCTTCTGGTGCATCTTGCCATACTGTTTTCGCTGGAATCGCTTTCAAGTCAGCATCGCTCAGTTCACTCATTGCTTTCTCAAGAAGTGATTGTCCATTTGCAGCATCTTCCATCGGATTAATGTGAGCCAACGTGTGCCCGAAAGAACGAATTTGCTCAACAAGTTGAACGACTTTAAGAATTTTTTCAATGTTACCTGTGTTTTGAGGAGAAAAATGTGTTGCTGTGTTGTCCCCTGTTACGACATCATCTTGAAACGAAGGAGCTCCAAAAATTTCAAAAAGCTCTTGTAATTCCGGATCAACAGAACCTGCTCCAGTTACGTAAAGATCATACTGCTCAATAACATAACCAAGGTTCGGACCGTGGAACTTGGCCCAAGGGTTTGTCGTTGTATTCTTCCTCGTCATTTGTTTAAACCTCCCAATGCATATAATCCTTTTCCATACAAAGGTGCATTTTGCTCTTTTTCAATAAGTAATGAATCAATAATCAATGTAAATGTTTTCTTTACTCTTATGTTATTACAATAATTTACATAATACCAAACACTATTACTTATCTGTTTTGTAAAAAAACATTCACAATAACTTATCACCCAAGTTAATCTTTCACTTTATAAAGTAATTTTACAGAAAAATGGGGTGGATATATTTGGTATGCCTATACTAATAGCTATAATTGTTGCATTTAAATATAGGTATAATAGTTAGAATGTTTTGATAAAATTTAGTTTGAATTATGTATATTGAAATAATAAGCGCTTTCATAGATATTATACAACAATATAACGGAATATAGTATAAAAAATAAAAAATTATGAATTTATCGTAAACTTTATTTCGATAGTGTTAAATATCGAAAGGAAAATGAAGGATTTCTACAAAAAAAGTTGTTAAACATAAAAAATGGTTCATAACCCGTTAGTTTCTATAAATATGCCAAAAAACACCGTAAAACCAATAACACATTTCATCTAATAAAGAAGAGAATGAAATATTTTAAAAGGATAAAACAAATATGAAGATATTAAATTTTAAAAAAGGTGAGGAGGAAATATAGTAACGATTACATACAGTGTTCCATGTTTTATTACAAAATAGACGTGCTCAAATCGAACAAGTTTCTTCTATATAAATAGAGTGAAAAATGATTGGGGTAAATGTAAAGGAACCTTGACGTAAAGTTTACTTTACATATATACTCGATATATGGGAGGAGGGAGAAATTTCCTTGGAAAATAAAATGGTCGAATACCGAAAGAAATTTGGACTATCTCAAGAAAAACTGGCTGAGAAACTCGGGGTTTCCAGACAAACCATTATCTCAATTGAAAAAGGGAAATACGATCCATCACTTCCGCTAGCATTTGAAATAGCGAAAACATTTCAGACAAAGATAGAACATGTATTTATTTATGAAGGAAAAGAAGAGGGGGAATAGGGATGAATTATTCACAAAAGTACTTTGTAATTATGGGGATTATTTTTCTATTTATGAGTGGATTTATGATATTAACAGGTATAATGACGCATTCTGCACCGCCAAGTCCTACTTATACATTACTTGCAATGATGGTTATGTGTTTCTGCCTTAGTTACTTACACCCGCAATTTAAAGAAAAAGATGAGCGAATGAAACTCATTCGTTATAAAGGAATGTTCTTCAGTTTTTTTGCGTTAACGGCATATTATCTTCTTTTCTCTATCGGCTTAAACTTAAAAATACTTACACTATCTGCTACTGAATTATTGAATATACTTATGGCACTTACGATGAGTACCGTCTTTATCTCATTTGTTGTTTTGGCAAAAAGATATTAAGATGGAAGAGAGAAAGGAAGATTAACATATGCAAATGATGTATGCTTTTGGCATTGGGCTTGTATTATTTTTAGCAGTATTCTTATTTATTCGTAAAGACGTTCAAGGCGGGACGTTAACGAAACGAGGATTTTATAAAATGATCGGCTGTTTAGTTGTTATGTTTATTGCGATTATTGTAAT
Source organism: Bacillus sp. C-3-6 (assembly GCF_054509685.1). Classification (NCBI taxonomy): domain Bacteria; kingdom Bacillati; phylum Bacillota; class Bacilli; order Caryophanales; family Bacillaceae; genus Bacillus; species Bacillus sp. C-3-6. The sequence continues at coordinate 1,262,595 of NZ_CM137247.1, forward strand.
GATTGTTTTAATAAGTCGGTCACTATAAAATTAAAAAATGGAACCTTACTTCGGTAAGGTTTTTTCTTTATTGTTCAACCTAAAAATTACCACTAAATCCATTTACTATAAATGACTTGTATTATATAATCCAATGAAATGATAGATAAGGAGTGTAGTATATGAATAAAAAAACTATCTTCTATTTATTAACTTGTCTACTACTTGTAGCTAGTACTACTTATATAATATGTAACAAACGAGAACAAGTGCCACCTATGTTAGTATGGGACGAACAAGAATACTATGTTACGAATGAATCTACCAAAATAGAAGAAGTTGGGCAAAAACTTGGCGAAGTAACAAAGAAAATTAAAACAAGTAAAAACCCTACTAAAAATAAAGAATCTAATACATTACAAGAGAAAACAGAAGTATTCACAATGATTGAGGAAGAAAAAAGTGATTACCCGCCTTTAATCATAAAGGAAGCTTATAGTGATAAATATAGGGTAGTGAGGCCGATTTTGAAGCAAGTATTATGATGAAAAGGAGATTCATATGCAGACAGTAATTTCGTATCCGTGGGTGTTAAGAAAAATATTTGTCTTTTTCCTCCTATCGGTGCTGTTTACATTTTGATGAATAGAGGAGCGATACAAAAGAGAGATTTTATATTTATTATTTGCTGCTATGAATATATCACTTTGGTTATTGTTTATGATTTTTGATTGGAGTATGTGGATGGTAGTAGGGCATTATTTGTTTGGAGCAGTTGTTATTGTTTTTTCGAATATGAATAAGAGCTAAGCCAGCAACCTTAAAGTTGCTGGTTTTTATTTTGCTATTTATAATGAAGAAACAAATTTTTAATAGAGAGTAGTGGGCGTTATGAAATGGAAAGAGGGAACGTTTGAAAAAATAGACACGAATAACTCATCTGTTGAGCAACTTATAAACACGTTTAAGGAACAAAACTTAATTGGTGGAGCAATAATAAGCTGTTTTAAAGTGCATAACGAAAATTTTTTTAAAGAAATACCACATTCGAAAGATGGACATGAGCACTTCTTTAGAAGAATCTTCAACTCTTTAGATATAATCAATAACTTAGAAGAGTTAAAAATACATACATCAGACAAATATAAGTTTCGTTTTAAAGAGCAGCTGGCAGTTATGCTTGATGGTAGCATTGCTACGCAAATTTTGTGGGGCGGAGCATATGAAGGGTTTAAGGAACGACCAGTTATCGCAAAACAATTAGCAGTCAATGTATGTCAATATATGTTCCAAGATCGATACGAAGATATTAAAGTGTTCGAAAGCTATCGCCCTTGGACAGATTGGTTTTACGATGTTGCGTGGGATGTTACTTGGATGGTGTTAGATAGTAGGGAACAGAAAATATGGTTCATTTGTGCTACGGATACAGATTGATAGAAGAGGGACCTTGTAGGAATGCTGCAAGGCCCTTTATCTTTTGGGAATTAATAGAAAACGAATCATATAAATGCTATACTAAAAAATGTTTGTAATGTCAGTTTCATAATATTGTATGATGCTGACTTACTAGAAAAGATAAGAGGAGAATGAGCGTGCAAAAAATAAAGAGATTATTGCTATTAATGATGGTAGTAGGATTAACAGCAGGTGTTTTAGCAGGGTGTGCAAATCCGAAAGATACTACAGAAGAATTTTTAACAGCGATACAAAAAGGTGATGTAGAAAAGGCTCGTACATTTGTTGAGAGTGACAAAGAATTTAATAAACTAAATGAAAAAACAGATGATGCTGAGGCAAAAGCAATGCTAAGTGCAATTACAAAGAACTTTAAATTTGAAAAGCTAGAAGAAGTATCGAAAAAGGATGACAAAGCAGAAGTGAAAGTAAAAATTACATCTGCTGATCTATCCGTTGCTGTAACAAAAGCAGTGGGAGAAGTTATGCCAATGGCCTTCGCTAGCGCATTTAGTGAAGACAAAGAACAATCTGAAAAAGCAATCGAAAAAACAATGACCTCAACTATCATCAAAAACTTAACGGATAAAGATGCAGCAATGGCAACTCGCGAAGTTACATTGAACTTAAAGAAAGACAAAGATGGCGACTATAAAATCGTTGCTGACGATAACTTGAAAGAAGTATTGTTTGCCAATGCGAAGTCTTTGGAGAAGATGTTTGGTGGGAAGTAATTGAATGAGATAAAAAAGAGACACCATATCACGTAAAAGGTTGATATGGTGTCTCTTTTTTATGAACCTGGAGAGGTTTGAACTCACGGTATTAATTCTATAAATTTTATATTATGATTCTTTGATTTAATACATCAAGCTAGTTGTAACAGAGGAGGTACTGTATTCTATGTTTTCTTATGCGGATCCTATAGCGTAGAAAGGTAAAATTTCTGGACCAGATTTTAATTAGTTTTCCTTCAGTTTTAATGAGGAGGTGTGCGAAGATGTTGTGACTATGTCTGCTGAATACTATTAATTGTGAAGTTAAATAAGACAACAATTTATTAGAGGAAGATTAGTTAGTTTAAGTATCAGATTTAGGTGTTTAACAGGGGTACTAATTAATTTCAGTTCTTCCATGAAAAATTAAAGAAAAAGTATGGATAAACAAATTCTTGTTTTAAGTGAATTTTGTGAATGTGGGGGGCCGCTTTAAATAAAGATGGTCAACGCTATGTAAATAATTGAGAGTTTTAAAATATGTAAAATTGCATATTAAATATTTTAAATCTTATGCTAACCTTATAATGCGAAATATAACATTTGTTGGTAATAATTAATTTTTGAAAGATAAAAAATTAATCATTACAGTGGTATACAATTCACTGTCCTATAGCATAAACAATAATAACGAAAGTTATTTGAAGTCCTTTGAAGGAAATAAGTTATTGAAAAAAATTCCATATAGAAAATTTGTTGAAATTTCAGATGTAACAGATGTCATTTTATTTTTAATGTCTGATAAAAGCGATGCCATTAGAGGGCAAAATATTGTGGTTGACTATGGATATACAATTGTATAAATAAATCATCTTGGGAATTAAGGGTGTGGATAATGAGTTTACTAATTAAAGATTTAACAAAGAAATTTGACGAGCATGTTGCAGTGAATAATTTGAATATCGAGATACCAAAAGGTGAAATATTTGGATTCTTGGGCGGGAATGGAGCAGGTAAAACGACTACATTTCGAATGATACTTGGACTTTTATCGAAATCAAGTGGGACCATTTCATGGAATGGTAAACCTATAAATTATGGTGTTACAGATAAAATTGGGTATTTACCAGAAGAACGTGGTCTTTATGCGAAAATGACTGTCAAAGAACAAGTTAACTTTTTTGCAAAACTAAAGAACATGAAAAGTAAAGATGCAGAAAAAGAACTTCACTATTGGCTGGAGCGTTTTAATATTACTGAGCATCTGAACAAAAAGGTAGGAGAACTTTCTAAAGGGAATCAGCAAAAAATCCAGCTGATAACAGCGATTATACATAAGCCTGAACTCTTAATTTTAGATGAACCATTTAGTGGTTTAGACCCAGTAAATGTTGAAATGTTAAAAGACGCTGTTCTTGATATGCAAAAACAAGGGTCGTCAATTCTTTTTAGTTCACATCGTATGGAACATGTGGAAGAGTTATGCCAACACATTTGTATTATGCACAAAGGTGTACCTGTTGTTCAGGGTGACATTGCCAAAATTAAAAGTGATTTTGGTAAAAAGAACGTTGTAATCGTTGGCGATCATGACTTTGACCATTTGAAAGAAATAAAAGGTGTAGAAAGTATGAAGAAACGTAAAAATGCAGTTACTCTTAAAATTTCATATGAAGAAGTGTCACATGTTTTATTTAAAGAGATAACAAAATTAGGGTATGTTAAAAAGTTTGCAGTAGAAGAGCCTACATTAAATGATATCTTTATTGCGAAAGTAGGTGCACAAAATGAGTAGTTTCTGGACAATTTTTTTACAAAACTATAAATCTAAAGTGAAATCAAAATCATATTTTGCTATTACAATAATAGTTTCTATGTTAATTATAGGATTGATGAATTTTGACAAGATTTATAACTTGTTTGCAGGTAACGAGGACGATCAAGTTGTTGTTGTTACAGAAAAAGAAGAATTATATTCAACCATTCATCAAGTGTTTAAAAATGTCGATAGTAAGATACAAGTTAAACGTAGCACGGATAAACAAAAAGCAGAATCAGGTGTTAAAAATGGTGATTATACATATGCAATCGTTGTAGAGGAATTGAATAATAAACAATTAAAGGCTACGTATATAACTGAGACGGATGTAAATCAGCAAGATGTTAGCAAGGTTCAAACGATTTTATCTCAAATACAATCTTCTAACTTCGCCCAGCAATTGAATCTATCGCAAGATGAATTAAAGGTGTTAACAACGCCAGTAGAAATTCATACCAAAACGGTTTCAGATAAGGTTAAAGATGGAGAACATACTGAGGGTGTAGGGATTTTAATTAATGTCTTTATCATGCTAAATTATGTAATGATATTAATGTATGCTGCACAATTAGCGACAGATGTTGCAACAGAGAAATCTTCTCGTGTTATGGAGTTAGTTGTTTCAAGTATTTCGCCTACCAAACATTTATATGCGAAGCTATTCTCGACATTATCGGCTGGTATTACGCAAATCATAATTTGGGGCTTGGTCGCAACTGTTGGATATAAAACAGCAATTAATGATTCGAAAAATGATATTTTAAATAGTATTGATTTAAATTCTGTTGCTCCAACTCTAGTGTTTTATGGGATTCTATTCTTCACATTAGGATTCTTATTATATGGCTCATTATCTTGTCTATTTGGCTCTATCATTACGCGTATAGAGGAATCTTCTCAAGCTGTTATGCCGCTGATGTTTATGTTACTTGCTGCTTTGTATATCGCAATTTATGGAATGTCAAATCCAAGTAGCATGGTTGTTACCATTACTAGTTATGTACCTTTCTTTACTCCTATAGTTATGCTTGTACGAATTGGATTCCTTAATATCCCAGTATGGGAGATTGCGCTAGCATTAGGGATTCTAATCGCAACAATATGTATAATGATTGGTTTAACGAGTCGTGTTTACCGCGGTGGCGTATTAATATATGGTAAAGGTGCATTTAGTAATATCAAAAAGGCAATCAAGTTAGGGCAAAAATAGGATTGGTTTATTCATATTTAAAAAGACTACATAGTTAATCTATGTAGTTTTTTGTTGTTACGATAATTTTTATATATAAATTATTGTATTAAGCTATTTTTCAAAGAGAACTTTAAAAAGATCCCAAAAGAGAGTAAAGAATCGAGTTCTGGCGAACAACGCAGAGCGATGATTGATATAATTTATGTCTTTCTCCAAAATGAAGACAAGAAGTAGGGGGGGAATTTAGTTTTAATAATAATCATTTATTTGCTACATAAAGAAAACCCCTTGAATATCAAGGGGTTTTTCCTATGATCCCGACTGGCCTCGAACCAGCGACCTCCACCCTGTCAAGGTGGCGCTCTCCCTGCTGAGCTACGGGATCCCAACTATAAATATTACGACCAGCAATGTGTTTTCATTTCATTCGTGTAATCGGAGGATTTGTATAATTTATTGAATATTGTAACATTTGATGTATTCCTATAATAGCAACAAAATTCAATAGTGTAAAGATGTAATTTTCTGAATATTACTATTCCAATTTGTATATAAAAAATAAGCCCCGAAGAGCTTATTTCAATAATAATAATAATATCACCGCAATTATCAATGATATTATCAAAAATACAAGCATAAATAATAGAGCTCGTTCATGAGCTATCGTCCTGTAACTGTCATTCCTGCTGTGTAAATTGTATCTACAGAACCGTCAGCACTTAAAACTTCAACTTTATAGCGATATGTTCCATTGTCTGAAATGTTTTCGCCATATCCTGTGAAAGTAGAAATTTCATCATTACTTCCAGCTGGAACCCATTGATTTTGCCAATGGAAGAAAGTATCATATTCTCCCCAGTTATCGCCATATTTTTTCTCGATGCTGACATTGTAATGAATATCTTCAGCTCGTTCATTTGTAATTCTTGCAATTACGTTTTGACCGAAGCTATATTCTGTAGCGTGTACTTGAACTGTAACACCATTCAACGTTTCGCTAGGACCACAAATATAACGACAGAACTCGCTTGCTCCGTCAGCATTTGCCTTCGGTGTATCAATGTTCATAGCTGTTAAACCGCCTAAAGCTAAAGCTCCTGTTAATAATACTTTACCAAATGCTTTCACTTAAAATTCCCCCTAAGTATATTTTCAATTCGTTCCATAGATATCACATTAAGTAGTTTTATAACGTTAATCTAATCGAACACTTTTTTCCTCGAGTGCATTCGCTATGAATCTTTCATCTTGTAGTAATCTAATCTCTACATAAAATTTCATAGTTTTGATTCCATATATGTATCATGATTTACATAGAACAAATCTGTTAATACGTTTTGGTTAATTGCTTATCCCACTACTTTTTATTACCTTTTATTGGTAAAACATTGATTTTATTATATACCATTATTATCTATTTACAAGAGAAAATCATACTGTATGCAAAAGTGCATAATAAAAAACACTGCTTGTATTCTGAATTACAGAATACAAGCAGTGTTGAGTTTCAATTAATATTTGATTGGAACCTAATGCTTATACATATATCATCGTTTATTAAAGTCATAATTGATAAACCTTGTCCAGGGGACGCCCTTTCTGCTGAGCTACGGGATCTTCAAGAGGGAAAGTATAAGCGATTATGAGAGTAATGTATGAAGGGATAATGATGAGAAGCGAATTTAGTAGAAAGTAGTCTTTGGATGTAGAGGTTATATTATTTCCGATACCAATCCAAAGGACCTTCATCACTCAAATCAACAAGAAAAGGGAACAAGAAGTGTAAAGGTAAGCTTATAAGTTCTGGCATAGCGTTCACTGTTTTCTTTGATAGATATTGCCTCCCAAAACAATACGGACAATCTTTTTCAAATGCCAAGAGTATCGACCATACGTCTTTTACTTTCCATTTCGTTTTACAATACGTACAACGCGCCATTGAGTTCCTCCTCATTTTAAGGTGTTTTCTAATAGATTCTACTTTATTGTACGAAAGTCATTTGAATTTGATGTGGTAAAATACAAAACAAGCCTAACCCCGTTGTACATGTGGGAAGGGGCTAGGCTTGTTTTAATTTCGATCAAAGTCTCTTTGTATCAGGCTGTTTATACATTGCCTAGATAACTTCGCGTTAAATTCGGGAGAATAATTTTTCCATTTTTACTGTGTTTTTCGAATAGCTCTGATAGGAGAAAAATAAAATTTTTATACTGTTCGTCATTTTCTTTCGGAGCATAAGAAGCTGATAAATTCCTTCCCAAAAACCCTTCATAATCAAAAAGTAAATCATTTTGATATTCTTTAAACTCATACTTTCCATCCTTAAAAAAGCTATTAAATACTTCTGGAGTTTCATCTATTCCACCGCTAAATCCTTTAAAGTTTGGACAGGTTTTCTGGCAAATTTCTGCGTTCTCTTTAATAAGTGGACTAGTTAAATCTCTACTATTCCAAACAAGAGCAACATTTGCTTTTTGTTTTAAAATTCGTTGGCATTCGATTTTGAAAGCCTCTTTATTAAACCAATGAAATGCTTGGGCAACAGTTACTAAATCTACACTATTTTCTTTTAAAGTGGTATGTTCAGCAGTTGCTTTTATGGATTGAAAACGAGAATATAGTTTTAACGATTGCTCAGCGATCTTCCTCATATCATCATTTGGTTCAACTCCAATAACATGTAAACCACTTTCAAGCAGCTGGTGGCTAAATATCCCCGTACCTGAACCAATATCAGCCACAATCCGATTCCCTTTCAGTTGGTTAGCTGAAAGCAAGTAATCAATATATTCATTAGGATAACTAGGGCGATATTTTGCATATATATCGGCCCTGTCAGTAAAATTTTCTGTTGTTTTCACAGTACTACCTTCTTTCTTACGATATTATGTACAGAAATAGAAATTAAATATGAATTCCGGCATCAGTCTCTAAGTCTACAATTTAAGAGTCCAGCTAAATAGAAAGCCTCAGTTTCTTTATTCAAATATCCTTTATCCGTTTAGTATACTATTTTAGATAATATCTTCCAAAAGACTAGAATGGCTTACTCAATTATGTTTTAAAGTGTATATTTTTATGGATTTATTTAATAATTTATGAGCGATTGTATGTCGTATTACGTTTACGTAGGTAAGAGATTTTCATTTTTGCTATTTAAATTGGCCAATATATCCTTTTTACAATTTACTGAAAATCATGTATAACAGAGATACATGATTATTTTATCTCGCTATTTGCGGGCAGTAAGATCCCTTACCTCGAAATTTAGCAAAAGTAAAGAAGTTAGGTTGGGGTCGGGATGGCCGTAAAAGTCCGATTGGTGAGGGTTGATTAAAGTTTCACTTTATAAATATTCAGAAGTAGAGGGAGAAAAGTTGTAATGGTAAGAAAAACATTCAAGATGCGCGTGTCTAAAAATAGAACGATTTCGATTAATGGCTCGATTCTTGATGTGGATGTTACACATGATGAATTTTTACAAGAGTTTGTTGAGTGGGTCGATTCTAAAGGTTGGTCGTTTATGGGGATAACGGATGAGATTACGCCCGAGGAAGCTAGTCAAAAGTTAATAGATTCGTTGATTGATGAGAAGGATAAGAAAGAGTAATTCCTTCTTATTTTTATTGTATATTTATGTTCTTTATCGTAAAAATATGATATAGTAAAAAATAGTGAAAATTCTTCCAGTTTAATACAAATTACATATGATTGGTAGATTTATTATTTTGTTAGAGGAGTAAATGGAAAAGGGAGAGTCATATGGTAAATTTTAAGAAAATTTTGGTTTTTATTACAGTTATTTGTTTGTTTTTGTTGACACCTATGACATTGCGTGCTGAGACGAATATTGGAGTAAATCCAGAACAAGTTGCACCACCACCTGCAGAAGGACCGAATGTTTTTAGTCAGTTTGCAACGACAATTGATGCGAAAACAGGAGATGTTTTGTATGACAAAAACGCATATCACCGAGCATATCCTGCTAGTACGACGAAGGTGTTAACAGCGATTTTACTCATGGAGCATACAAAGCCAGAGGATCAATTTACATTTTCACAATTAGCATTAGATCAAGAGAAGAGTAATTATCAAATTGAGTTTCAACCTGGAGAGACAATTAATAGAAATACTGCGCTTATGATTTTAATGGTGCTGAGTGCGAATGATGTGTCGTATGCGATTGCGGAGCGGATTGGCGGGAGTGTTGAGAATTTCGCTAATATGATGAATGAGAAAGCGAAGCAATTAGGGGCGAAAGATAGCCACTTTGTAACACCGAATGGACTGCATGATCCGAACCATTATACGACGCCGTATGATATGGCTATGATTACGAAGGGTGTGCAAAAGTATCCTGAAATTTTACAAGCGATGAATACGAAAAGAACGACAGTTACGACGTCTAGGCAGACGGTGTCTATTTTTAATAAATCTAATTTTTTTGAAAATCCATATAGCATTGGCGGTAAGACAGGGTTTACGAATGAAGCGCGTAATACACTTGTTTTATTAAATGAGAAAGATGGAAATCGTATTATAAGCGTAGTAATGGCTTCTCAAAGACCTGAAATTTATGAAGATTTGAAGCAGATGGCGGAATATTCTTTCGGTCAATTTACGAAGCAAATGGTGCTGGATAAACATAATTGGCATCAAAAAACAACATATTTAAATAAAGATGTTAATTCTGAGTTGGAACAAAGTGCGGAGCTTATGCTTAAGAAAGATGAAGGGAAAAATGTGAAAACTATTTTCCGGGCGGCTTCATTAGATAAAGAATCTTTATATCATAAAGGAATACATCGTGGTGAGGTAGTTGGTGCAGTTGATATTACGAAAAATAATCAAACAATTGCGACGGTAAACGTTCTTTCGACAGAAGATGTCACTTTTACGATGCCTAAAAAAGATACAATTGCATCTGAAGAAAAAGAGTTAGATGTGAAAGTAATAAGTGTTGGGATAGGCGCCCTTGTACTATTTGGAGCCATTTTATATGTAGTACTACGCCGAAATACAAAAGGAATGAAAACAGAAGAAAAATAACGTAGTAGTAAAAAGGCTGTGGAGAGATTTTGTCACAGTCTTTTTTATATGCTAAAAAGATATTTAACTAATAATTGTAAATTTTCTTATTGCAATAACTTAAAGTTCGTTATATCATTTACTTGTGTTCTTGTTAAAGAACGAGGGTAAATGAACATTGCATACTTCAAATAATATAAAACAACGGAGAGGGAGAGAGACGATGAAATTAATATGGAAGATAATTAGCAACGCGATCTCATTTGTTTTATTTGCATTGATGGTTTTTTTAGCTTTTGTAGTTATTTCTTCAAAAGCAAGCGGTGGTGATCCGACAGTGATGGGATATCAATTTAAGAGCGTTCTTTCAGGATCAATGGAGCCGACGTTTTTAACGGGATCAATCATTGCAATAGAACCAAACAAAGATGGTTCTAAATATCAAAAAGGTGATGTTATTACCTTTAAAGAGAAAGATCAAAAAATTATCACTCACCGTATTATCGGTGTGAAAGATACAAATGGAAAAGTAATGTATGAAACAAAAGGGGATAACAACAACGGACCAGATTTAGAGCCAGTACTTGCAGAAAATGTAGTTGGAAAGTATGCAGATATTACAGTTCCGTACGTTGGTTATTTACTGAATTATGCGAATTCAAAAGCGGGAGCAGCATTACTTCTTATTATTCCAGGAGTCTTTTTACTTGGATATTCCGCGATTTCTATTTTTGGGGCTATTCGTAGCATTGACGGAGAAAAGAAAGATAAAAAAGTAGAACAATCCGTCTAGTTCGTTTGGTTATACTTTCCGTTTAGGAAGTTAACAAATATATATATTAAGGGGATATGGACATGACTTTAAAGAAAAAATTAGGAATGGGTATTACATCAGCAGTACTAGGAGCAGCGTTAGTTGGTGGAGGAACATTTGCATTTTTCAGTGATAAAGAAGTGTCAAACAATACATTTGCGGCTGGGACACTGGATTTAGCATTAAATCCATCAACAGTTGTTAACGTATCGAATTTAAAACCTGGGGATACAATTGAAAAAGAATTTAAACTAGAAAATAAAGGCTCTTTAGATATTAAAAAGGTTCTACTGAAAACAGATTATAATGTAGAAGATGTAAAGAAAGATAATAAAGATGATTTTGGTAAACATATTAAAGTAACATTCTTAAAAAATGTAGATAAGCATGAGACAATTGTGAAACAAACTACTTTAGATAAATTAAAAGGTGACACACTTACAGCTGTAGATAATGATTTATCGGCTTGGTTCTGGGATGAAAAAGGTATTTCAGCAGGTAAATCTGATAAATTCAAAGTGAAATTTGAGTTCGTTGATAATGGAAAAGATCAAAATCAATTCCAAGGCGATAAGTTACAATTAAATTGGACGTTTGATGCACAACAAACAGCAGGTGAAGAAAGATAATAAGAAAAAGGGCTATCACATGGATAGCCCTTTTTCTATTTTTCTAGTATTTGTCTATCAATTTTAATAGTTCTTTACTATAATATAGGTAATGTTCTGTATAAAGAACGTAATGTTCGATGGGAGAGATTAAGATGCTGAAAAGACCGCGTAATTTTAAAAAAATGCTTATATTGCCGTGTATGTGTTCTATTACGTTTTATTTAGGATCTCAAATTATGACGCATACAGAAGCGGCGTTCATTCATGAAACGAAAGTAGAAGCAACGCTTTCTACAGCAATTATATTTCCGAAAACAGTTAATACGTTAAAAGAGCAATCTGAGAAACATAAACAGTTTATTGAGCGTGAGTATGGAACGATGAAGGGAAAATCGAAAGCAACTTCTATTGAAGAAATAAAACAGGCGATTTCTGTATGGCAACAAGGGCGTGAGAAAATTGTTGCTGAGAAGGAAGCTCTGCAAAATGTATATACTGAAATAGAAGCTCCTTACAATCAAATACAAGAAGAATTAAAGGTAAATAAAGATGAGTCGATGCAGCAAGTGTCCGTATATGTAAATGAAGGCTTTCGCAGTATCAAAGAGAAACGTGACTATATTGAGAAAGAAATTAGCTTGAAAGCTATTGATGAGCAAATTCAGGCTCTTCAGCAACAATTAAACGTTGCAATTGAAGCGGAAGGACAAAAGAAAGTAGAAGAACAGAAGAAAGTAGAAGAACAGAAGAAAGTAGAAGAACAGAAGAAAGTAGAAGAACAGAAGAAAGTAGAAGAACAGAAGAAAGTAGAAGAACAGAAGAAAGTAGAAGAACAAAAGAAAGTAGAAGAACAGAAGAAAGTAGAAGAACAAAAGAAAGTAGAAGAGCAGAAGAAAGCGGAGTAACTGCTTTAGTGAAACAGCCGGAAAACAAGAATGTGGTGTAAGAGAGTGTGAACGAATAAGCAAGACTAGTAATATTTATACGAGTGTGAGGGAAAGTTAGCCCTCACCTCTTTGTTTTGCTTTTTCTTATAGTATTAAATGATTTGAGTGTGAAAAAAGATATAAATTATCATTCATTTTTCTGAAAAGTCTAAATAATATTGAGAAATAAAAATAACTGAAAATATTAATAAATATGTGTTGTGTTTATATAGTTTTGTTCGTTATAATGAACATAAGGTTTTTAAAAAAGAACACATATTAGCTAAGCTAATATAGTTTTCTTTACATCTCTTATTGAAAAATAAGTGATAAAAATATAAAAAAAAGCTAGGGGGAATTGATTGTGAGTCTGAAAAAGAAATTAGGTATGGGAGTTGCATCAGCAGCATTGGGGTTAGCTTTAATTGGTGGAGGAACATTTGCATTCTTTAGCGATAAAGAAGTATCAAACAATACATTTGCAGCTGGGACGTTAGACCTTACATTAAACCCTAAGACGCTTGTAGATATTAAAGATTTAAAACCAGGGGATTCTGTTAAGAAAGAGTTCTTATTACAAAACAGCGGTTCGTTAACTATTAAAGACGTTAAATTAGCAACAAAGTATACTGTTAAAGATGCAAAAGGTGATAATGCTGGTGAAGACTTTGGTAAGCACGTTAAAGTAAAATTCCTTTGGAACTGGGATAAACAAAGTGAGCCTGTATACGAAACAACTTTAGCAGACTTACAAAAAGTTGATCCAGATCTTTTAGCTAAAGACATCTTTGCTCCTGAGTGGGGAGAAAAGGGTGGATTAGCAGCTGGTACAGAGGATTATCTATGGGTGCAATTTGAATTTGTAGATGACGGAAAAGACCAAAATATCTTCCAAGGTGATACATTGAATTTAGAATGGACATTCAATGCTAATCAAGAAGCTGGGGAAGAAAAATAATGAAAAAGCGGGTATTCCCGCTTTTTTTTATAAAGAAAAAGAAGTGCTGATTGTAAGCACTTCTTTCTATTTATTATTTTGCTTCCACTTTGTAAATTCAAGAAATTCACGAAATTGTTCTTTGGAGACACCAGAGTTCATTGCATCTTTAACAAGTTGTGTCCATTCGGAGTCTAGGTTAGTTTCCTTTGTTGTTTCATCATGAAGTAAAGTATCAACTGGAATTTGTAGAACTGCTGCGATCTTTTCAAGAAACTGAATGGAAGGGTTTTTTTGTAAATTTCGTTCTATAGAACTAATGTAAGATTTAGCAACGCCAGCTTTTTCGGCAAGTTCAGTTAATGAAATACCTTTTTGTAAACGAAGGCGTTTTATACGTTCTCCAATCATATTTGCGCACCTTTCTATCAATATGTAGTTGTCTTATGATGTCATTATTATAACATAAACTTCGTTAAAAAGAACAAACCTATTGAGCCTGACTGGATGGCTTCATACGTTGGAAAAATTGCTCGATGTCTTGCATGGCGATACCAGCATCTAGAGCTTCAAGTATTAAATCAATCCATTCTTGATCCAGTGCGTCTGTCTTATCTTTGTACAAATGTAATTCCTCCCTAATTATCGGTCATAATTGCTGCTACAAAATACATGATAATGCAATCGGATTTTGTGTTTTATATAGTGAATTATCAAATATTGTGTAGATGAAACAAAGATAAAATCCCCATTAAACTCCCTCTATGGAAATTATAAATTGTTCGATAAAAACTTTCAATATTTTCAGAAAACATTGTTGAATTGTGATATATTCGTATGCTAACTATGAAATTTTTACAAATATATTAAAAACATTACATAATGTGACTAAATATTGAAAAAATATTGAATTTTTAATAAAATTCAATTTGTAATACATATTATTTATTAGGGGAGGAAATATGGGATGAACAAGAAACCGTTCAAAGTTTTGTCATCAATCGCTTTGACAGCTGTATTAGGCCTTTCATTCGGAGCTGGCACTCAATCTGCATATGCTGAAACGCCTGTGAATAAAACAGCTACGAGCCCAGTTGATGATCATTTAATTCCGGAAGAACGTTTAGCAGATGCGCTAAAAAAACGTGGGGTAATTGATTCGAAGGCTTCAGAGACAGAAACAAAGAAAGCAGTCGAAAAGTATGTAGAGAACAAAAAGGGTGAAAATCCTGGAAAAGAAGCAGCAAATGGGGACCAGCTTACGAAAGATGCATCCGACTTTTTAAAGAAAGTAAAAGATGCGAAAGCAGACACGAAAGAAAAATTAAATGAACCAGCAACAGGGGCACCTGCAGCGTCAGGCCCAGTTAAAGGCGGACTAAATGGTAAAGTGCCAACTTCTCCAGCAAAACAAAAAGACTATAACGGTGAAGTTCGTAAAGACAAAGTACTCGTTTTACTTGTAGAGTACGCTGACTTTAAACATAATAATATCGACAAAGAGCCTGGATATATGTATTCTAACGATTTTAATAAAGAACATTATGAAAAAATGTTATTCGGTAATGAGCCATTCGCATTAGATGATGGAAGCAAAATCGAAACGTTTAAACAATATTACGAAGAGCAATCTGGCGGTAGTTATACAGTAGACGGAACAGTTACAAAATGGTTAACAGTTCCTGGTAAAGCTGCTGATTACGGTGCAGATGGTGCGACAGGTCATGATAATAAAGGACCAAAAGGACCACGTGATTTAGTAAAAGATGCATTAAAAGCAGCTGTAGATAGTGGTATTGATTTATCAGAGTTCGATCAATTTGATCAATACGATGTAAATGGTGATGGAAATAAAAATCAACCAGATGGTTTAATCGATCACTTAATGATTATTCATGCGGGTGTTGGACAAGAAGCAGGCGGTGGTAAATTAGGCGATGATGCAATTTGGTCGCACCGTTGGACAGTTGGACCAAAGCCATTCCCAATTGAAGGTACACAAGCGAAAGTTCCATATTGGGGCGGAAAGATGGCAGCATTCGACTACACAATTGAACCAGAAGATGGAGCGGTTGGTGTATTCGCACATGAATATGGTCACGATTTAGGTCTTCCAGATGAGTACGATACACAATATAGTGGTCAAGGTGAGCCGATTGAAGCTTGGTCTATTATGAGTGGCGGAAGCTGGGCTGGTAAAATCGCAGGAACGACGCCAACGAGTTTCTCACCACAAAATAAAGAGTTTTTCCAAAAAACAATTGGTGGTAACTGGGCAAATATCGTAGAAGTAGATTACGAGAAATTAAATAAAGGTATCGGTCTAGCGACATATTTGGACCAAAGTGTTACGAAATCAGATCGACCAGGTATGATCCGTGTTAACTTACCAGATAAAGATGTTAAAACAATTGAGCCAGCATTTGGTAAACAATATTATTACAGCACAAAAGGTGACGATCTTCATACGAAGATGGAAACACCGTTGTTCGATTTAACGAATGCAACGAATGCAAAATTTGATTTCAAGTCATTATATGAGATTGAAGCAGGTTATGATTTCCTTGAAGTACACGCTGTAACAGAAGATGGTAAACAAACGTTAATTGAAAGACTTGGCGAGAAAGCAACTAGTGGAAATGCAGATTCGACAAATGGAAAATGGATTGACAAATCATATGATTTAAGTCAATTCAAAGGCAAGAAAGTAAAATTAACATTTGATTACATTACTGATGGTGGTTTAGCATTAAATGGATTCGCTCTTGATAATGCTTCATTAACAGTAGATGGTAAAGTAGTATTCTCTGATGATGCAGAAGGTACACCACAATTAAAATTAGATGGTTTCGTTGTATCTAACGGAACAGAAAAGAAAAAACATAACTACTATGTTGAGTGGAGAAACTATGCTGGGGCAGATAACGCGTTGAAATTTGCTCGCGGTCCAGTATTTAACACTGGTATGGTTGTATGGTATGCAGATTCAGCTTATACAGATAACTGGGTTGGTGTACATCCAGGACACGGTTTCCTTGGTGTTGTTGATTCTCATCCAGAAGCAATTGTTGGTACTTTAAATGGTAAACCAACAGTTAAGAGCAGTACACGATTCCAAATCGCTGATGCTGCGTTCTCATTCGACAAAACACCAGCTTGGAAAGTTGTATCTCCAACGCGTGGAACATTTACGTATGATGGCTTAGCAGGCGTACCGAAGTTTGATGATTCTAAAACGTATATTAATCAACAGATTCCAGATGCAGGACGTATTTTACCGAAGCTTGGTTTGAAATTTGAAGTAGTAGGACAAGCTGATGATAATTCTGCAGGTGCTGTTCGTTTATATCGTTAATACAGTAAAACTACCGAGAGATTTTCTTTCGGTAGTTTTTTTGTGAGCAATGAATTTTATATAGCTGAAAAAGTCATATATAATGTAACTTTAAGAATAGAAATTTGTTATATATGAAGTCTATATAAATAATGAAAGAATTGGATAAAAATAGTGGGAGAAGGTGAGTGAATGAGTATTTCCTCTATTGTAAGTAGGCAAAAGGAATATTTTTTAAAAGGGCATACGAGAAGCATCGAAATAAGAAAGAATAATTTGAAGAAGCTTTATGAAGGCATTCAGCATTTTGAAGAAGAAATATTTCAGGCGTTGAAATTAGATTTAAATAAGTCAGTTCACGAGTCGTTTACAACGGAAGTTGGATATGTATTAAAAGAAATTTCCTTTCAATTGAAACATATGTCATCATGGAGTAAACCGAAGCGAGTTCGAACAGCACTCACTCATTTTGGATCAAAAGGAAAAGTAGTGCCAGAACCGTATGGTGTGACGCTTATTATTGCACCGTGGAACTATCCTTTTCAATTAGCAATTGCACCACTTGTAGGGGCACTGGCAGCTGGAAATACAATCGTTTTAAAGCCGTCAGAGTTAACGCCAAGCGTTTCAAAAGTGCTTAAGAGAATGTTAGGTGAATTATTCCCAGAAGAGCTTGTAGCGGTAGTAGAAGGTGGCGTTGAAGAGAGTACATCTTTGCTGAGGGAACCAATTGATTATATTTTCTTTACTGGTAGTGTTGGCGTTGGAAAAGTTGTAATGGAAGCAGCAGCGAAACAGTTGACGCCGCTTACGTTAGAACTTGGCGGGAAAAGTCCTTGTATTGTACATAGAGATGCAAAGATAGAGATGACAGCAAGAAGAATTGTTTGGGGTAAGTTTTTAAATGCAGGGCAGACGTGTGTAGCGCCTGATTATATGTACGTGCATTCTTCCGTGAAAGAACAGCTAGTTGAGGCACTGCGACATGAAATTACAGAGCAGTATAGTAAAGAACCTTTGCAAAATGAAAATTATGTGCGTATTGTAAGTGAGCGTCATTTTGAACGATTATGTGGATTTTTACAGGATGGTCAAGTCGTAATTGGTGGAAACTATGAGAAAGATACATTACATATTGAACCGACAGTACTAGCGGATGTTACATGGCAAGATGCTGTTATGGAAGATGAAATTTTTGGTCCGATTTTACCAATCATAGAGTACGACAATATAGAAGATGTAATTGGCACAATCCAGCAACATCCGAAGCCGTTAGCGTTATATGTATTTTCGGAAGATAAAGAAGTACAAAAGAAAGTGACGAGTAATATTTCATATGGTGGAGGCTGTATTAATGATGTTGTCTACCATCTTGCCACGCCATATTTACCTTTTGGGGGTGTTGGAAGTAGTGGATTAGGGGGTTATCATGGGGAAGAAAGTTTTCGGACTTTTTCACATTATAAAAGCATTTTAGCCCAATCTACAGCATTCGACATGAAAATTCGTTACTCTTCTACAAAAAGTGCTTTAAAATTCATACGAAAGTTGTTAAAATGATGATGGTGTTTATCAGTAGGCGTAGCCGTATGATAATAGCCCCTTCGCGATGGAAGGGGTTTTTCTGTTCGACGTTATGTATCATGCGAAAATGAATCAAACATACTACATAAAGAATAGAAACGAACGCTTGCTAAATAACCATTTTTGTTTGGATCGAAACAAAAAATAGTCTATAGAACATAAATATTTATTCATGAATATAAAAATTTAAAATTTAAGGTAGATAGGACGGGAAAATGAAAAAGATTATTAAAGTTGAAGCAGTTGAAAAACATTTTGGAAATCAAGTGATTATCCCACCTCTTTCTTTAGATATTAAAGAGGGAGAGTTTTTAACAATTTTAGGGCCGAGTGGCTGCGGGAAAACGACTTTACTTCGTATGATCGCAGGATTTGAAACTCCAACTAAAGGGAATCTTTTATTAGATGATGAAAGAATTAACGATTTGCCGCCATATAAGCGTCATATGAACCTAGTGTTCCAACATTACGCACTATTCCCACATATGACAGTAGAGAAGAATATTTGTTTTGGTATGAAAATGCAGAAAGTATCAGCAGCAGAGCAGAAAGAGCGTGCTGAAGAGGCAATGCGTTTAACGCAGTTACTTGAGTTCCGTAATCGTAAACCTGCTAAGCTTTCTGGTGGACAACAGCAGCGTGTTGCAATTGCAAGAGCGATTGTAAATAATCCGCGTGTATTACTATTAGATGAGCCACTTGGAGCGCTTGACTTTAAGTTACGAAAAGACTTGCAACGTGAATTGAAAAACTTACAACGTAATTTAGGAATTACGTTTATATACGTAACGCACGATCAAGAAGAAGCAATGAGCATGAGCGATCGTATCGTCGTTATGAATAAAGGACATATCGAACAAATTGGAACGCCGAAAGAAATTTATAATAAGCCGAAAACATTGTTCGTTGCGACATTCATCGGTGAAAATAATATTGTGAAAAATGGGGAAGGCTATGTAGCAATTCGCCCTGAAAATGTGAAAGTACGTTCGGTTGAAGAACCAATTTTAAAAGAATACCATCTTGGACATATTGAAGATATCGAGTTTGTCGGAAATATGGAGAAGCTTTATGTACGTGATGAGAAAACATCAGAATTACTAATGGCATATCAAACTGCTGAAGAGGCAGCGCAGTGGAGCATTGGAGATAATGTATATGTAGGCTGGGAGCAAGAGGACGAGGTGACCTTAAATTGAAAAAAGGGAAATTACTCGCACTACCTACAGTCGCGTGGCTGTTAATTTTCTTCCTAATCCCGCTCGTATTCGTATTAGGATTCGCCTTCATGCAGCGCGGAGCTTACGGGACAGTAGAAATGCAATTTACGCTGGAGAATATATCCCGTGTGTTTGATCCATTGTACTTAGGAACGTTATGGGAAACTGTTAAGATTGCAGTTATTACTACAGTAATATGTTTATTAATTGGTTATCCATTTGCGTATACAATTACAATTGTTGACCGCAAATATCGTTCTATTCTTTTATTATTGGCAACGATCCCGTTTTGGATTAACTTTCTTGTTCGTTCATACGCATGGATTGTTATTTTACGTTCACAAGGTCTTGTGAATACGTTGTTATTAAAACTCGGCATTATTAGTGAACCGTTAAATTTATTATATAATACGCCTTCTGTAATACTCGGAATGGTCTATTCTTTATTACCATTTATGATTTTACCAGTATATGCAGCAATTGAGCAGCTGGATAAGCGTAAGCTAGAAGCGGCTTATGATTTAGGAGCAACACCAATAAAGGCATTTTGGAATATAACAGTGCCGATGACAATGTCAGGAATTGCGACTGGTTCTATTTTAGTATTCGTTTCTTCTATCGGAATGTTTGTTGTATCAGACGTGATGGGCGGATCAAAAGTAGCATTAATCGGAAACGTTATTCAAAACCAATTCTTAGGTGCACGTGACTGGCCGTTTGGATCTGCGTTATCAATTATCGTTGTTCTATTCTCTGTTCTGTTAATTTACTTATATTATCGTGCAACGAAAGTATATAAATATAATGAGAACGGAGGGGAATAGGCAAAGATGAAGAAGTTTTTAGTTTCTTATTCTTGGTTAATTTTGTTATTCTTGTATTTTCCAATGATGGTTTTAATGGTCTATTCTTTCAACGACTCTCGCATTAATGCGGAGTGGGAAGGTTTTACATTCCATTGGTATACAGATTTATTTCAAAAACAAGATGTTATTGATGCATTTGTAAATAGTATTACGATTGCAGTTATAACAACGATTGTGACAACGGTACTTGGTGTATTCTTTGCGATTGCTTTACATCGTTATAAATATCGTTTCGAAGGGGCTATTAATGGCCTTGTATATTTACCAATTTTAATTCCTGATATTTTAATGGGATTATCTTTACTAATTCTTTTCAGTCAGCTAGGAATGGAACTTGGACAAACAACGATTATTATTGCACATATTACATTTAGTATTTCGTTTGTTGTTGTTATTTTAGCTGCGCGTCTTTCAAGTATGGGACGTGACTTAGAAGAAGCTGCAAATGATTTAGGAGCAACGCCTTGGCAAACGTTCCGTTTTGTAACGTTCCCAGCAATTGCACCGGGAGTTATTTCAGCAGCATTATTAACATTCACATTATCAATTGATGATTTTGTAATTAGTTTCTTCGTATCAGGACCAGGATCAACAACATTGCCATTATACATTTACAGTATGGTTAAGCGCGGAGTATCACCAGAAATTAATGCTCTTTCTACAATTTTAATTGTTGCTATCGTAGGATTAATGGTTCTATCTGAAATCTTCCGTAACAAAGGTGCAGATGGTGAAGAAAACTCTGGAGGACACCTTCCTTTATAATACGAACGATATAGAAAGTACGAGGGGGTAATAAACCGATGAAATTAATGAAAAGAATAGCTGGCGCAGCAATTAGCTTTAGCCTTGTTGCTGGTGTGCTTGCTGGTTGTGGTGAAAAGAAAGAAGAATTAAATATTTATAGCTGGGCTGACAATTTTGATGAGCAAGTGCTAAGAGATTTTGAAAAGAAGTATAATGTGAAAATTAACTATGATAAGTACGCAAGTAACGAAGAAATGCTTGCGAAATTACAAGCTGGTGGCGCAAAGTATGATTTAATTCAACCATCTGATTACATGGTTAAAACAATGGCAAAAATGGATTTATTAGCGCCGTTAGATAAAAAGAATATCCCAAATATCGAAAACATGGTTTCTAATTTCAAAACACCTGCGTTTGATCCAGAGAATAAATATTCTTTAGTGTACACTTGGGGTGTAACAGGGATTGCATACAATAAAAAGTATGTGAAAGAAGCACCTACAAGCTGGGCTGACTTATGGAATGAGAAATATAAAGGACATGTAACGTTATTAAACGATTCTCGTGAAGTATTAGGAGTGGGTCTTAAGAAGCACGGGTTCTCAAACAGTACAAAAGAAGATGCAGAGTTAAAGACAGCAGCGGATGATTTAAAGAAGCTGCTTCCAAACTTATTAGCATTTGATACAGATAACATTAAACAAAAATTCATTACAGAAGATGCTTGGATCGGAACAGTTTGGTCTGGAGATGCAGCATTTATCGCAAAAGATAATAAAGATGTAGAATACGTTGTACCAAAAGAAGGTGGCACAATTTGGGCTGATACGTTAGCAATTCCAAAAGGTGCAAAACATAAAGAGCTTGCTGAGAAGTTTATGAACTACTTACTTGATGAAAAAGTAAGTGTGAAAAACTACGAGTCAATTGGTTACAGTAATCCAAATGAAAAAGCTCATCCTCTTCATAGTAAAGAATACCGTGATAATCACATGATTTTCTTAACGAAAGAAGAGTTAGATCGTACAGAATGGCTTGTTGATGTAGACGATAAGTTAAAAGACTATGATCGTTACTGGACAGAGCTAAAAACAAAAGGTAAATAAGTAAGAAAATGCGGTTTCTAAAGTAGAAATCGCATTTTTTCATAGTAGGAGGAAATCGTTTGAAGAAGAAGTTACATCAGTATGAGGTAATATGTATCGGTTTATTATTTGCTGTATTTAGTATTGTTGCTTGGCGCGTACATGCAGGTGGCGTTACAGTAATGGATACATATGTCCGCGGATTAGTAAAAGGGCTACAAACGGAAAGTTCCCTTACATTTTTCTCGTACTTTACAAAATTGGGGTCAGCAATTGGGATAGCTGCTACGCTCGTTATAAGTTTGCTTGTTTTTTGGAAGAAGCGTTATTATGCTGCGATGATTGTGTATCCAATGGGAATTTTAATAACACATCTTGTGAATAAAGGGATAAAAGAGATTGTAAAGAGAGAACGTCCGTCATTAAATGAAGCGTTAGATGCACTTGGATATAGTTTTCCTAGTGGACATGCAATGCTATCGATTATGACATTTGGATTTCTTGCTTATATCATTGCTGCTAATTTGAAAAGCATAGCTGGGAAATGTGTCATAACGATTTTGATGGGTATAGTAATCCTATCGATTGGATTAAGTAGAGTCATTTTAAATGTACATTACCCAACTGATATTTTAGCTGGTTACTGCGTAGGTGGTATTTTGTTAGTTATCGCTATTTACTATCATCGTTTACTTACTGAGAGATTGGGGCTTAATAAAGAGAGATAGAAAAAACGCCTGGAAAAACTATCATTATAGTGTTCCTAGGCGTTTTTTGTTTGTATAAAGATATGATACAGTATAAGTGACAATTGAATTATTTAAAGTAGGTGAAAATGTGTGAAGACAAATGTTCATAAAGTTGATAAGTGGGGGAAGTTAGGAGCTTTTTTGTATCAATTTCGTTATACAGTAATTGTAGCGTTACTGTTGCTTGCAATCGCACTTGGGATTTTTGCTCCAAAGCTACCGGGAGTATTAGGTGGTGACGGTTTCCAAACGGAAGGCGACTATCAAAAAACAAAAGAAATTTTAGATAAAGATTTTAAGAAGTCTCAAGATACGCTTCTGCTCGTTTTTGAGAAAAATAAAGATGCTTCGCATGAGGAATTTAAAAAGCGAATAGATGAAATTGTAAAGAATGTTCAAGAGAAAGAGAACTATGAATCTTTCCATCACCCAATCCAAAATAAAGAAATGCTACAAGATGACATCGGTTATGCGACAATTTTATTTTCCGGGAAAACAAATAAAGAAAGACTGGAAAAGACATTACAATTTGCTAATGAGATTGAGAAAGAAAGTAATGTAGCATTAAAAGTAACACCTACAGGATTTCCGAAAATTAATCAAGAGATTAATGAAAGAACGCAAAATGATTTAAAAGTAGCAGAAATGATTGGATTACCAATTGCGTTTCTTGTATTACTATTTTCGTTTGGTAGCCTTTTGGCATCAATTTTACCGATTTTGAATGGAGCGCTTAGTGTTATTAGCACGATGGGTATATTATATTTCATCGGTGTGGATAAAGAACTATCTATTTTCGTGTTAAACGTTGCACCGATGATTGGACTTGCACTATCTATTGATTTTGCGCTATTATTTGTGAACCGTTTTCGAGAGGAAGTTGCTAAACGAACGGTAAAAGAAGCGATAGCAATTACATATCAGACGGCAGGACGTGCAATTGTATTTTCAGGATTATGCGTATTTGTTGGGTTATCCGGTTTGTTTTTCTTTAAGATAGATTATATTCAATCTGTCGCAATTAGCGGAATGATTGTTGTGATTATGAGCATTTTATTCTCACTCACACTTCTTCCAGCGTTATTATCGTTAATCGGTAAAAAGATATTAAAAAAGAATCAAGTAGCACATACGCCGGCAAAAGCATGGCGTAAATTTGCACAATTTGTGATGAAACATCCAATTGCAATGATTGTTGTTGTTACAACATTTATTGTTATTTGCTTATTACCGTTACGTACAGCTAATTTGCAGTTCCCTAGTGTTGAAGCTTTACCTGAAAAGAGTGATACAAGGATTGCATATGAAAAGTATGAAGAAGCATTTAATAAAACTGTCAAAACACACGCTGATGTTACGTTAGTTGTAGAGACGAAAAAAGATATGAAAGAAAAAGAAAGTCTACAAAAGATAGAAGAAGTCGTCCAAAAGTTAAAAGATGATAAGAAAGTATATGAAGTAAGAAGTTTATACGACGGGTTAACTGGAATGAAAGCAGATCAAGTTGTTGGAATATTGCAGTCGCCAGAAGCAGCGAAACTAACCCCTGTATTTGAAGCATACACAAAAGGGAATAAGACGACGATAGAAGTCTTTTTGAAAACAAAACCACGTACAGAGACTGCAAAACAGTGGGTGCGTGACTTTAAAAAGAACTATAAAGAAACGAATGTTACGTATTATCTAGGCGGAATGACGACGTTTCAACAAGAATTAGAAGATGAAATTAAAGATAAAGTTGTAATTGGTATGTCTGTTATATTTGGATCGACCTTTGTTATATTATTATTTGCATTCCGATCTATACTCATTCCAATTAAGGCAATTATTATGAATATACTTAGTTTGAGTGCAACCATTGGAATTGTTGTTTGGTTATTTGAAGGTGGTCATTTCGGTTTAGAAGCGAGTCCGGTTCTGTTTGTCTTACCAATCTTCATTTTTGGCCTCGTATTTGGGCTTAGTATGGATTATGAAGTATTTCTTATTTCACGTATTCACGAGCTCTATGAAGAAACAGGAGATAACGATCAAGCAACGTTAGAAGGGCTCGTTTCAACAAGTAGAATCATTACATCAGCTGCATTAATTATGATTGTTGTAACGGGTGCATTCGCATTTACTGATATTTTACCAGTAAAGCAGATGGGGCTTGGCGTGGCATTAGCAATATTTCTTGATGCAACAATTATTCGTCTTATGCTCGTTCCAAGCTTAATGAAGTTATTTGGAGACTGGAATTGGTGGTTACCATTTCGAAAAAAACGAGAAAAATCATCGTAAAAAAATGCTCATCATATTGATGAGCATTTTTTATGAATAGCAAGACCTACATTTTGCAAATAGTATGTGATAAGAACATTACATACAAGTAGGTGAAGGCAATGTTTCGTTATTTTAAGTTTAAGTTAAATGATACAGTACAGTTTGCAGAAAACG
This sequence comes from Bacillus sp. C-3-6, assembly GCF_054509685.1. Taxonomy (NCBI): domain Bacteria; kingdom Bacillati; phylum Bacillota; class Bacilli; order Caryophanales; family Bacillaceae; genus Bacillus; species Bacillus sp. C-3-6. Next base: position 1,288,100 of record NZ_CM137247.1, read on the forward strand.
ATGGGCATATGTATCGCATTGTCGGTTATCGGTTAGAAAAGGGATTTTATCCAAAAGATGAATGGACTCATATCATTTATGAACTACTTAGAGAATTTGACGGGTATACGATGGATGCAGAGGAGGAAGAACTTGTAAAGGTCGTTCAAGTAGAGGATGAGTATTACAAAATACAAGAAGTGTCAGGTTATCGTTATCCAGTAAAAATGAAACAAAAACAACAAGTGATGAAAATAGAAAGGATGGACGATTTATTAGATGCTTACAATGACTATAAAAGGTTGGCGGATTTCTTTAAAGATTTATCGTATGAACAAAAAGCTGAAGAAGTATTGTTAGAAATGAAAAGACTTAGAGCTTGAGGGGCAGTCTATTATAAGACTGTCCTCTATTTTTGACGGTGCACCAAAGTGTGTTTTCCGTTACAATGAGAGAATCAATAGAAATAAGGTGATAAACAGTATGGAAACAAAGAAAAAGGGCGAATGGTGTGAAATTACCGTTCCAGCTAAATGGAATGGTATAAGTATTGAATCGGTATTAAAAGTAGAATGGGAAATACCGAAAAAGCTATTACATCAGCTTCGTATGGAAAAAGGTGTTACGGTTAACGGAGAACAAAGAAGATGGAATGAGCTTTTAAAAGAGAACGATAAGTTACAAGTTCATATGTTTGCGGAGGAAGAGTACGGTGTGGATCCAGAATATGGTGAATTGCATGTAGTATACGAAGATGATCACGTACTCATCGTAAATAAACCAGAGAAAATGGACACACATCCTGCTGAAAAAGGTGGAACCGGGACGCTTGCAAATCTTGTTGCTTTTCATTTTCAAATGCAAGGTTTAGAGACGAAGGTGCGTCATATTCATCGTTTAGATAAAGATACGACAGGTGGTGTCGTATTTGCTAAGCATAGAATTGCTGGTGCAATTATGGATCGTTTATTAATGGAACGAAAAATTAAAAGGACGTACGCAGCGCTCGTTGAAGGGAAAGTAAAGAAGAAACAAGGAATGATTGATGCTGCTATTGGAAGGGATCGCCATCATGCTACAAGGCGTCGTATTTCTCCAAAAGGTGACCAAGCTATCACATATTATAAAGTAGAAAAGTATTTTAAGAAGCAAAACACGACTTTTGTAACGTTACAATTAGAAACGGGTAGAACGCATCAAATTCGTGTTCATATGAGCCATAATGGTAATCCACTAGTTGGGGATGTATTATATGGTGGACAAACAAAATATATGTCCAGTCAAGCATTGCATGCGATGAAGATAAATTTCTTACATCCAATTACGAAAGAAGCGATTGAAGTTGATGTGCCGTTTCCTACAAAGTTAGATAATAAAATAAGAGAATTTCAAAAAGAAAATGCGTAAAGTATAAGTTTTAATTTGAAAAAAGTAGATTTTTGCAGGGATTTCTCTAAAAGAAGCGAAGCCGTTAAGAGAAAAGAGAGGTGAGAATCACTTGATCAAATATAAGTATGTACTTGGAATATTTTTCGCTTGTCTTTTAGTTACTCTATGTCTCTATCCCTATTTACCAACTCGTATGGCAGTACATTGGAATGTAAATGGTGAGCCAAACGTGTTTATGAGTAAACACGTTGTTGTAGCATTTATTCCTTGTTTTATTATTTTTTCATATGGATTTTTGTATATTATTTCACATAATATATTTAAGTTTAATGAAAGAGAGCATTGTATTATAGACGGATTTATAAAGAAAATTACGTTATTTATGTTGTTTATTCATATGCTTATCCTCTTTATTAATTTTGAGGATTTGATATCCTTTCAAACAGGATTAACGATTGGGATTAGTATGTTTCTTTTTATGCTGAGTAAAGAATTTAAGAAAATAAAAGGCAAAGAAAAAGAAAAAGACCCAATTAAATTACAAAAAATTTGTTTAGTGAGTAGACGGATTTTTCAAGTGATGGCATGTGGCATATTGTTTTCATTGTTTTTGAACTTAGAGTGGGGATTTTATGTATTGCTTAGTGTAATAAGCTGTGGATCTATGTTGTTTATGTTATATATTTTCTATTCATACATAATAGAAAGCTATGAAACTTAAAAAAGAGTCTTCTCATTATGAGAAGACTCTTTTAATTTATTTACTTCGTAATAAATTGTTGTGTCCAGTAGTTGCCGCTTTCTACATAACCAACACCGATGTGAGTGAAGCCGTTATTTAAGATGTTTGCACGGTGTCCAGCGCTGTTCATCCAAGCTTGTACTACTTCTTCAGGTGTACGTTGACCTTGAGCGATGTTTTCACCTGCAGATGTATAAGAAATACCAAATTTCTTCATCATGTCAAACGGAGACCCGTATGTAGGGCTGTTATGATCAAAGTAGTTGTTTTTTTGCATATCTTCAGACTTAATACGTGCTACTTTGCTTAATTCAGTATCGATTTTTAGTGCTGGTAAGCCTTGTTTTGCACGCTCAGCGTTTGTTAATTCAACAACACGTTGTTCAAACTCGCTTAAAGATTTTGCTTCTTCAGCAGGCTTTTGCTCAGCTGGTTTTTGTTCAGCAGGTTTTTGAGTATTGTTGTTTTCAGCAGGCTTTTGAGCTTCTGGTTTTTGAACTTCTTCAGCAGGCTTTTGCTCGGCAGGTTTTTGCTCAACTGGCTTTTGAGTTTCTGGCTTAGCTGTTGGTTGCTCAGTTACAACATTTTCAGTAGGTTGTTGACCAGGAATGAAGCAGTTTGGTTGGAAGTTTCCTTGTTGCCATTGTGCTAATGATTCAACTCCCATAGATTGTAAGAATGCTTGTAATTCTTGTTGGCTCATTTGTTTCATCATTACTTTTGAATGCTGAATATTTTGAACCTTTACGTTAGATGGTTGTACTGTTGCAGCTTGTGCATCTAGAGAAGATACTCCTAAAGTAAGAGCTGTTGCAGCAGCTACAGATAATAAAACACGCTTTTTCATGATGTGTGTCCCCCTATATAAAGTTTTAATTTGTTTTCACACGATTTGTTTTTGACAGCCTGTCTGACTGACAAATTCATCGTAGCATACAATTTGCGAGAAAAAAGATGGAAAAAAATTCATAGACTTTAAAATTACCTAATTTATCCTAAGAGAAGAAGGGGGCAAAAATAAGAGAAATATAGAGTATAAAAGGAATTTATAGTGTTTTTATACTTGGTTTTAAGAGGGGGTTTTTGGATAAAGTTACCTAAATAGAAAATGAAGAATCCTATTGTATCAATGGTTTGAACGTTTTTTTGAGGAATATAATGGATTGATTTTTACAAAACTGTAATGTTTCTGTTGTTCTTTTTTATAATAAAGTAACATATTTTTAATGTTGTAGCAGACAAAAAAGCGGCTATCTCTTTACATAGACGAAGGAGATAGCCGTTTTCCTATTATTACGTATGTTACGAGTTATTACGAGTTAGTTTCAATTGCTTCTAATAATAAATCCACAATGTGAATTCCTCTCATTTTATGAGAAAGCCCTTCTCGCTCAATGCCCAATTTCATTTGTAATAAACAACCTGGATTTGCAGTAACAATGGTTGCTGCGTCTGTTTCATGCACACGGTCCATTTTGTAATCTAGAAATTCCATTGATAACTCTGAATGAACAATATTGTAAATACCAGCAGAGCCACAGCAGCGGTCGGCATCTTTCATTTCTCGATATGTTGCACCCTGGATAGCCTCTAGTAACATACGAGGTTCAGAAGATGTGCGCATAACATTGCGTAAATGACAAGAGTCTTGATACGTAATAACTTGCGGTGTGAGTCGTAAGTCAGTTCGCTTATGGAAGTCTAGTTCTACTAGTATAGCAGTAATATCTTTAATTTTAGAAACAAACTGCTTAGCACGTTCAGCCCAATCCGGATCATCCTTTAAAAGGTAATCATAGTCTACGAGATAAGCCCCGCAACCACCTGCATTCGTAATAACATAGTCGATGTTTAAATCTTCGAATGCTTTTATATTTCGCTTTGCTAATTTTTTTGCTCCACTCTTTTCACCAGCATGTCCATGCAATGCACCGCAGCAACTTTGTGTTTTTGGAATAACGATATCACAACCAGCTAATTGAAGAAGTTTCATCGTTGCGTTATTTGTTTCTAAAAACATCGTATCCATTAAGCAGCCTGTGAAGAATGCAACTTGTTTTTTCTTTGTACTTTCTGCAGGTAAAAATGAAGGACGATCTTTCATGGCTTTCATTTTAGGGACTTTTGGTAAAACGAGATCCATCGTTGCAAGTGTTTCAGGGAATAACTTCATAATCCCTGTTTTATGTGTTAGCGTTTGTAAACCAGAACGTTGATAAAATCCGATTAGTCCAGTTAATGTTCTCATTCGATTTTGATGGGGGAATAGTCCTTCAAAAACGACTTTTCGAACAGCTTTCACTGGCACTGAGAATTTTTTATTTTGATTAATAATATCACGAGCTTCTTCTAATAAATGTCCATAATTTACACCAGATGGACAAACAGGTTCACAAGCACGGCAACCAAGACAAACGTTTAATGTATGTTCAACATCTTCATCTGGTTCGATTAAACCATCAACGACTGCTTTCATCAATGCGATACGTCCGCGTGGTGAATGTGACTCTTTATATCCGGATTGAATGTAGGTAGGACAAGTAGGTAAACAAAAACCGCATCGCATACAGTTTAGTAATTCATCTTCACTTAATCGTTCTTTAAATTCTTTTTGAATATTTTCTTTATTTAATGTGGTCATTGCTCAACCACCACTCTTTTTCGAGTGTCTTTCGCGAACATTTTTCCAGGATTCATAATGTTATTTGGATCGAAAGCTTGCTTTATTCCTTGCATAGCTGCAATACCTTCTTTACCTAATTTCATTTCTAAATATGGAGCTTTCATTGCACCAACACCATGTTCACCAGTAATTGTGCCACCAAGTTCAATTGCTTTCGCAAATATTTCAGCAAAAGCTTGTTCAGCTCGGTGCATTTCTTCTGCATTACGAGCGTCTGTCATACAAGTTGGATGTAAATTACCATCACCAGCGTGTCCAAACGTACAAATAGGAATATTATATTTTTTTGCAATGGCATTAATAGCTTCAACCATCGGAGCGATTTGTGAACGTGGTACAGTCGCATCTTCTAATATTGTAGTAGGTTTTAATCGTGCGAGCGCTGATAGAGCACTACGGCGAGCGGTACGAAGCGCATCTGCTTCTGTTTCGTCTTTTGCAATGCGAACATCAACTGCATTCATAGAGCGGCAAACATTAGCCATGTTTTCAATATCTCGATTGACTACTTCGGGAGGGCCGTCTTGTTCAATTAATAAAATTGCTTTTACATCTGTAGGTAAACCGATTTGCGCAAACTCTTCTACTACTTCAATTGTCGGTTGGTCTAAAAACTCCAGTGTTGCTGGAATGATTTTATTTGCAATAATAGAAGAAACAGCACGTGCAGCTTCATTAATATCTTCATATAGTGCAAGCATTGTTTTCTTTGTTTCAGGCATAGGAACAAGTTTTAATATAGCTTCTGTTACCACGCCAAGTGTTCCTTCAGAACCGATAAATAAACGAGTTAAATCGTAACCAGCTACATCTTTTGCTAATTTACCACCAGTGCGAATAATATCGCCATTTGGTAAGACAAGTTCAAGCCCCATTACATAATCACGTGTTACGCCGTATTTCAAACCGCGTAATCCACCTGAGTTTTCATTAATATTACCGCCGATTGTAGAAATTTTCATCGAGCTTGGATCTGGTGGATAAAATAAACCTTTTTCTTCTACCGCTTTAATAATATCAAGTGTAATGACACCAGCTTGTACAGTAATTGTTAAGTTTTCTTCATCAATTTCTAAAATATTGTTCATATGGCGGAAAATAAGGACGATACCGCCTTCAAGTGGACATGTTCCTGCGCAAAGATTTGTTCCAGACCCGCGCACATACACAGGAATTTTGTGAGTGTTACATACTTTTAACACTTCAGCTACTTCATTTGTATTACGAGGAGCAATGACTGCATCAGGCATTGCTTGGAAGTTTGGAGTGGCATCATAACTATAAGTTAAACGCCCCATATTGGATGTATCTACATTATCTTCGCCAACAATAGATACGAATGAATGAATAATTTGTTTTTCTAACATTGGAAATCCCCCTCAAACTGTTAACGTGTTTAGTTATAATAAACAACGTGGTAACAGTGCTTTCATTATAATGATAAAAAAGTCGAGGGATTCTTTCTATGTATAATCATCTAAAGGTTAATCTGTTTTATCGTTCTTTTTTGTATGATCATCTAATAGGAGGAGTGCGAAGTATAAAACGTTTAAGTCTTTGAATTGTTTTGGATCAAGTCCTGTATGTTCTTCAATCTTTTTTAGCCTGTAATGTAATGTGTTAATGTGTATATGTAATTGTTTAGCCGCCTGTTTATAAGATTGGTTATAATCGATAAATAAGCGCAAAGTATGCATAAGCTCAGGAAATGATAATAAGTTTTCGATGGTACGCTCTAGAAATTGTTCACGCGTTTCGGCAGAAATATCTTGTAAACACATTTCTAAACGTAAATCTTCATTAAATACAATTTTTTTCGTTTCCAATGATACAGAAAGAGCGCGTAATGCTTGTTCGTAACATATGTTCATATTGTTTGAGGTAACTGTTTGGCCAATCCCGATATATAAAGGAATAGAAAATAAAGTTTCGCAGTCTTGTTTTAACCGTTTTAAAAATTGATAAGTTTGCTCTTTGGAGCTCGTTGCTGTAAATAAAATAAAACGATCATTTCCCCAACGAACAAATAGATGCTCTTTTGTTAAAATATTACGTATGTGTTGCCATATTTTACGCTGGAGCATCGTGTCATTTTTGCCAATAGAAAACAAAATAAGTTGTTTTTTCTTATATAAATCAATGCCAAGTGTTTTGGCGCGATCGAGAAAACTCGGGGACCACTCTGTATTTTGAAGCCAATCAAAGACGAAAGCTTCATAAGAACGGTGCTCAAGTTCTAGTTGCTCTAAAAAGTAGTTTTCATGAATTAATAATTCCGTCATCTTACGCAATATTTCGCCGTATCGTGAAATATTTTCAGGTTCTCCTGTAATTCCAATGACACCAATTACTTCATCATGAAATAATAAAGGAAGATTCATCCCAGCCTTTACACCTTGCAATTGCCTTTCATCTTCTTTTGTAATGATGACGGTTTTCTTTTGTTTGGCGCAGCGGAGTGCACCTTCATGAAATTGACCAATTCTTTCTGTATCTGTACTTGCGATAATAACGCCTTCTATATTAATGATAATAATATTTTCTGTAATTAGTCTGCGTACTTCTCGTACAATTTTATTCGCTAAATCAGGAAATAGCATAATTGACACACCTCAAATTCTATTTGTTGTACATTATATATGTAAATTGAGTAAGAAAGGAAAATTTCACACTTTCCACACATTTATTTGTTATTTTACAATTATAACGAAATCATCCGAAGATGGAGGGAATCTTTTGAGAAAGTATGTTTTTCTTCTCTGTTTTTTATTTCTATTAGTAGGGTGTCAAGGAAGTGCATATACACCAATTGCTAAAGATAAAAATGTTATTATAACAACGAATATAAAAGAAGGCAGTATTAGTTTTATTGATAAAAAAGATAAAAAGTTAATCACGACATGGGAACTAAATGAGCCAATGGCTGGAATCACACTGCTTCCAAATGGTGAGGAAATACTTGTATACGGTAAGCAATTAGAATATATGTATGTATATTCACTAGCGGAAGGAAGGCAAGTGGGAAAATATAAAACTGGAAAGGGCATTGTAAATGTGGTCGTATCAGAAGATAAAAAACAATTATTTGCTGCCGATCAAAATGTTCAAAAGGTAAGGTTCTTTACGATAAATGGGAAAGAGACAGGAAATGTTTCAACAGGCAAAGGACCTATAACGATGGTAGAGTATCATAATCGGTTATCTGTATTAAACTTTTATGATACGAAACTAACGACAATTGATACGAAGAAAAAAGAGGTTGTTCAATCCTTTATGATTCCACCAGCATCAACAGGAGCAACGATTAGTCCTGATGGGAAAGAAATATGGATTGGCGGACATGGTGATGGAAATCAAGTAAATGAGAAAGTGTTAGTATATTCTTTGCAGGGTGGAGAAATGGTACGTTCTTTACATGCTCCATTTATGCCTGTGAATATAACGAAGGATAGTAAGTACGTATATGCATTAAGTCATGGGTCGAATACACTTAGAAAGTTTGATATTAGCACATATAAAGAAATAGCTTCTGTAGAAGTAGGGTCGAATCCATTTGCATTTTTGGAGAGCGGAGCAGAAGGATATGTAGCAAGTTATGATAGTGATGAAGTATGCGTTATGGATATGAAGAATTTGAAAATAAAACAAACAATTAAAGTCGGAAAAGGACCGTTTCAACTCATAGAGAGGGAAGGGAAGGACAATGAATAAATATAGAGTGCTAGTTGTAGATGATGAAAGTGATATGAGGCAGCTTGTTGGAATGTATTTGGATAACTTCGGATATGAGTGGGGAGAAGCTGAAAATGGAAAAGAGGCTCTTAAAAAAATAGAAACAGATCATTATGACTTCGTTGTATTAGATATTATGATGCCAGAAATGGATGGACTTTCAGTTTGTAAAGAAATTAGAAAAACGTCAGATGTACCGATTATATTTTTAACCGCAAAAGGTGAAGAGTGGAATAGGGTGAACGGTTTACGTATGGGAGCAGATGATTATATTGTAAAACCGTTTAGTCCTGGTGAATTGGTTGCCCGTATGGAAGCTGTGCTAAGAAGATATACAAAGCAAGAACAGCAAGAAGAGATTCAATTTGGACCAATTCTTATCAATGAAAAAAGTAGACGAATCGAGGCGGATGGTGAGTCGATTTCTCTTACTGTAAAAGAGTTTGATTTACTATATTTTCTTTGCCAACATACAGGACAAGTATTTAGCCGGGAGCAATTACTTGAAAAGGTATGGGGATATGATTATGCCGGAAGTACAAGAACAGTAGATACGCATGTGAAAACGATGCGCTTGAAGCTTGGAGAAAGTGGAAACTACATTCAAACTGTTTGGGGTGTAGGCTATAAATTCGAGGTGTAATGTATGTTTACAATGGTACAAAAACTTTGGCTTACAGTAGTATGTGCAGTATGTGTAACAGTGTCCTTTCTTTATTTCGTATCTTTATACTCGTATGAAAAATTATACGTTGATAATTTAAAAGGTTCATTAGTAATGGAAGGAAAAAATCTTGCTGCCCAATATGATAAGCACGAAGGAATATCAACTTTTGAAGAGAAAGTAAGATCGTTTGATCAAATATCTAGTTCAGACGTTATTTTCGTGTCTAATCCGCGTGATTTAAGTGCATGTTTGCCTTTTGATGTGCATCATCATTCCCTTATAAGTGAAGGAGATAGGCAAACGCTATTAGATGGGAAAACTGTGACAAAAATAGGATATGAAGAACATTTTGACCGTAATATTATGGGGGTTGTCATCCCTGTATTGGAAAATAAAAAATTAGTCGGAATTGTCTATTCGTATATTCCTTTAAAAAGTATAAAAGATTTAATCTATGATATGGGTCTTATTTTAGCACCGTTAGCAATTGCTATGATTTTAATTACTATATGGGTTGGAAGAAAAATTATAATTGCAATTACGAAGCCACTTTCGCAAATGGAACGGGTTGCAAATCATTTGGCTACGGGAGATTTCTCGGAGCGGATTACAGTTTCTTCAGAGGATGAGATTGGACGACTAGGAAAAGCATTTAATAAAATGGCCAATTCATTAGAAACAGAAGATGTAAAGCGTAAGGAATTTTTAGCAAATGTTTCGCATGAACTTAGAACACCACTTAGTTATATAAAAGGGTATAGCGAGGCTATTTTAGATGGCGTTGCTAAGGGACCGCAGCAGGAAAAAGTAACGCAGCTAATTCATAAAGAAGCAGGTCGTATGCAGCGTCTCGTTCATGACTTGTTAGACTTAGCACAATTAGAAGGTGAGCACTTTCCGTTAAAGAAGCAACCTATCGTTTTTTCACAGCTGATTGAAGACGTATTAGATACGTATGAGATTAAGTTTATAGAAAAGGAACTTCATATTTCAACCAATTTAAATCCAGAGATCATTGTCATGATTGATGAGGATCGTATGCAACAAGTGCTTCATAATGTGTTAGATAATGCGATACGGTATACAAATCAAAACGGAAATATCGTTATAACTTTAGAGCAAATCGATGATTACTGTGAATTGAAAATAAAAGATACAGGAATTGGCATTGATATAGAGCATTTGGAGAATCTTGGGGAACGCTTTTACCGAGTTGATAAAGCGAGAAGTCGTCAACACGGTGGAACAGGTTTAGGCCTTGCTATTGTGAAACAAATTGTTCATATACATGGTGGACAGTGGAAAATTGAAAGTGAAAAAGATAAGGGAACAACGGTTATTATTAAACTGAATGTACAGGATGAGGGGGGCATGTTCTAATTTTTAGGACATGTTCTTTATATTGAAGAAAATATTTATCCCGCTATTTGCCGGACAGTAAGACCCTCACCTCAAAATTCAACGGAAGCAAAGAAGTTAGGTGGAGGCCCTGCTGTCCGTAAAAGCCCGATTGGTGAGGGCTAATAATCAGTGGGGGATGAACAAAACCCCTACTGATTAAAGTTTCACTTTATACGTAAAAATATAAATTAATATGTAATAAATATCGAAAATTTGACTATTTTATGAACAAAACATTTGTACTTCTTATCAATTCGGTCTAAAATAGTTATGATGCAAAGTTCTTATAAATCGTTTCAATTGTTGTTTGGAAGATACTGAGGTGATTTAACTGGAGTACAAATCTATTAAACCGAAAAAAATTTACGAAGAAGTATCTGAAGCTATTTTAACAATGATTAAAAATGGTACGTTAAAACCTGGTGACAAACTACTCCCTGTGCATCAATTAGCTGAGCAGTTTCAAGTTGGTAGATCTGCTGTTCGTGAAGCGCTAAGTGCGCTAAGAGCGATGGGCTTAATTGAGATGAAACAAGGAGAAGGTACATATGTGAAGAACTTCGATTCTTCTTCATTAACGAAATCATTAAACAATAGATTATTAATGAAGAAAGAAGATATTTTGAATTTATTAGAAGTACGAAAGGTGCTTGAAGTGGGGGCAGTTCGAGTAGCGGCGGCAAAACGTACGGAAGATAATTTACAAAATATGAAACATTGGTTAGATGAAATGGCAAAGAGCATTGGAGATGAAAAGGCTGGCGAAAAAGCCGATTTTCAATTCCATATGGGAATTGCAGAGTCTTCGCATAATAACATTTTGCTTGAACTCATGAATCATGTTTCAGAGATGATTGCTGAAACGATTGGTGAATCAAGACGCATTATTTTATATGGTGAACAAACGACATCAGAACGACTTATAGAAGAGCATCAAGTTATATATGATGCGGTGTTAAAACAAGATGTAGAATTAGCGCAGCAAGCAATGCTAGATCATTTAACAAATGTAGAACATATTGTCACAGGTAAAAACGATATAAATTCGTAATTTAATCTTTTAAAAATTTAATTTTCTGATAAAATAGAGAAAGATTAAGTAAGCGTTTTCTTTAGAAGAGGGAGAGGATAGGCCATGGTTGAGCCTATTTCTTCTCTACTCAGTCATCTGATGACCATATGTTTGTTGGCGAAGTTGTAAAAAGGGGGAGTAATAGTTATGAAAGTTACTTTATTTGTTACTTGTTTAGTCGATATGTTCGAAACAAATGTCGGCAAAGCAACAGTTGAAGTGTTGGAGCGTTTAGGTTGTGAAATTGAATTTCCAGAAGCACAAGTTTGTTGTGGCCAGCCTGCTTATAATAGTGGCCATGTAGAAGCAGCAAAAGAGGCGATGAAACATATGATTGAAACTTTCGAAGATGCAGAATATATCGTTACGCCATCTGGTTCGTGTGCGACAATGTTTCATGAGTATCCGCATGTTTTCAAAGATGATCCAAAGTGGGCTAAACGTGCACAAAAAGTTGCTGATAAAACCTATGAATTTACACAGTTTATTGTAGATGTTTTAAAAGTTACAGATGTTGGTGCAAGTTTACCAGGGATAGCTACTATTCATAAATCATGTCATATGACACGTATGCTCGGAATAAAAGAAGCACCAGGAATTTTATTATCAAATGTAAAAGGATTAACTGTGAGAGATTTACCAAACGTGCAAAATTGTTGCGGGTTTGGGGGAACGTTTTCAGTTAAGATGACTCCAATTTCTGAGCAAATGGTAGACGAAAAAGTAGATAGTGTAATGGAAACAGGTGCAGATTATTTAATCGGTGCAGATTGTGGGTGTTTGTTAAACATTGGCGGACGTATTGAGCGTTTAGGAAAAGAAGTAAAAGTAATGCATATTGCTGAGGTACTGAATAGTCGCTCATGAAGGGGGAACATAAGCTATGTCTATGAAAATCAGTGAGAAAAAATTTAATGATCGCGTTGGTGATGGAATTCAAGATTCGTTTATGCGCGGAGCAGTTTCTTCTGCACAAACGCGTTTATATACGAATCGCTTAAAAGCCGCAGATGAATTAGGAAACTGGGAAGAGTGGCGAGAACTAGGTGAACAAATTCGTCAACATACGTTAGAAAATCTTGATTATTATTTAATGCAGTTAAGTGAAAATGTATCAAAAAGAGGCGGACACGTGTACTTTGCGAAGACGAAAGAGGAAGCAGCAAAGTATATTCAAGACGTTGCCAAAAAGAAACAAGCGAAAAAAGTAGTAAAATCAAAGTCGATGGTAACAGAAGAAATCAGTATGAATCATGCGCTTGAAGAGATTGGCTGTGAAGTGTTAGAGAGTGACTTAGGAGAGTATATCTTGCAAGTAGATAACGATCCACCTTCACATATTATTGCACCTGCACTTCATAAAAATAGAACGCAAATTCGCGATGTATTTAAAGAAAAGCTAGGCTATGAAAATTCTGATGACCCGTATGAAATGACAAAGTTTGTTCGTAAACAACTTCGTGAGAAATTTATGGATGCAGAAATTGGTGTAACTGGTTGTAATTTTGCTGTTGCAAATACTGGCTCTCTTTGTTTAGTAACGAATGAAGGTAATGCAGATCTTGTTATGTCAATTCCGAAAACACAAATTGCGGTAATGGGTATGGAACGTATGGTTCCGACAATGGAAGAATTAGATGTTTTAGTTGGTTTACTATGTCGTAGTGCAGTAGGTCAAAAATTAACAAGTTATGTAACAGTAGCAGGACCAATTCAAGAAGAGGAAGTTGATGGACCTGAAGAATTCCATTTAGTTGTTGTTGATAATGGTCGCTCTCAAATTCTGGGATCTGAATTCCGTTCAGTATTACAATGTATTCGTTGCGCTGCTTGTGTTAATGTATGTCCTGTATATCGTCACGTTGGTGGACATTCATATGGATCGATTTACTCAGGACCAATCGGTGCGGTATTAACACCGCTTCTAGGTGGATATGATGATTACAAAGAGCTTCCTTATGCATCTAGTTTATGCGGAGCATGTACAGAAGCTTGTCCAGTAAAAATTCCATTGCATGATTTATTATTAAAACATCGTCAAGTTATTGTTGAGCAAGAAGGTCGTGCACCACTTGCAGAAAAACTAGCGATGAAAATGTTTAGTATGGGTGCTTCTTCAGCTGCTTTATATAAAATGGGATCAAAAATGGCACCAGCGGCAATGAGTCCATTTACATCTGGTAATCGTGTATCAAAAGGTGTTGGACCACTTAAAAACTGGACGGATATTCGGGAATTCCCAGCTCCAAGTAAAGAGCGATTCCGTGATTGGTATAAAGATCATAAGAAAGGCGGGGATAAATAATGACAGGATTAATTCAAAACCGTGATGCCTTTCTAGATAACATTGCAAAAGAACTTGGGCGCGCGCGTAAAACAGAAGGTGTAGAGCGACCAGTATGGAAAAGTAATGTGAATATAGAAACGTTAAAAGATTGTTCACAAGAAGAATTACTAGAAGTGTTTAAAAAGCAATGTACAAACATTCATACAACTGTAGTAGAAACGACAAATGACCGATTAGGTGAAGACCTTCAAAAAGTAATCATGGAAAACGGCGGTGGACCTATTTTATTATCAGCAGATGAGCGTTTTGATGCATATGGTTTAACATCTTTATTTAAAGAAGAACTTCCAAAGCGAGACGTTGAAGTAAACGTATGGGATCCAGAGAGAAAAGACGAAAATATGCGTTTAGCTGAAAAAGCGAATATTGGTATTGCATTTAGTGATTATACATTAGCTGAATCTGGTACAATTGTTGTACAAAGTCATAAAGGGCAAGGACGTTCTTTACACTTTTTACCGACTGTATATTTTGCTATTATTCCACGTGAAACACTTGTGCCTCGTATTACACAAGCAGTTCAGGATATGAACTTACGCGTAGAAAATGGGGAGACAGCGGCATCTTGTATTAACTTTATTACAGGGCCAAGTAACTCGGCTGACATTGAGATGAATCTTGTTGTCGGAGTACATGGACCATTAAAAGCAGTATATTTCATCGTATAAAAGAGGGGAAAGCAGGCCAGAAAATGGCCTGCTTTTTAGTAGAATAAAGGATAATATGAAGTAGAAGTTCTCTCCTTTTTTTGCTATGTTTTTTGGGAAAGGAGAGGAAGGGATGTTCACTTATTTATATGCACTGTTAGCAGGGATGGTGTTTGGTTCTTTTTTTATGCTAGTTGCGATGAGGGTTCCATTAGGTGCGTCTATTATTACCCCGCGTTCACATTGTTATTATTGCAAATATGTGCTAAGGCCAAAAGAACTAATCCCCATCATTTCATTTTATATACAAAGAGGCTGTTGTACGAATTGTAAGAGGAAAATTCCAATTATGTATGTAGCATTTGAATGTATAACAGGAAGTATATTTCTTCTTACCGTGTATATGATTGGAATAGAACGAGAGCTTATTATCATTTTATCCCTTTTTTCGCTACTTCTTATTATTTCAGTTACAGATTACTTATATATGTTAATTCCTGATTGTATTTTAATTTCGTTTGCCGTGTTACTCATTCTTGAAAGTGTTTTTGTACAATTAGTTACTTGGACAGATAGTATAGTTGGTAGTGGTGTTATATTCATTTTGTTATATTGCATGCAAAAGATATATCCAGAAGGGCTTGGCGGAGGTGATATAAAACTACTTTCGTTACTTGGGTTTATAGTAGGAGTGAAAGGCGTTTTTATCATTTTATTTTTAGCATCTTGTTTCAGTCTTTGTTTCTTTGGGGTGGGTATCGTATTAAAACGTATAGAAGTACGAAAACCAATTCCATTTGGTCCTTTTATTAGTCTTGGGGCAATATGTTATGTATTGGCCGCATATTCAAATTAGAGAGGGAATAGAAAATGAACGTATATATGGATGATCAAAGAAGTTGCCCGTTCGGGTATGTGCCCGCAACTACAGTAGAATGTGCTTTGCAAATGGTTCGGGATTATGATGTGAATATTCTTTCCCTTGATTTTAATATGGGGTGGGGAGCAAAAAATGGACTGGATTTTGTAGAAGCTTTTTGTACAGAGGGGTTATATGTAAATGAAATTCACCTTCATACGAATGATGTCATCGGTATGCACAAGATGAAACAGAGAATGGATAAGGGAAAGGAAGAAGGAGAAATTAATCCTCACCTTGTTGTTAAATACGTGGGAAGCTAAAAACTCCAAAGTAAAACTTTGGAGTTTTTAATGTTTCATATGTGCTTGTAAAGGAATAATCTCTTCTTGTTGAGCTGCTGCGATTTCAGTTTCTTCCTGTTGAATTTCAGGTGTTTTTTTTGTTAAGTAGTGGTATACCATACCGACAAATACTGATCCGCCAATAATGTTACCGATTGTAACAGGAATTAAGTTATGAATAGCACCTGAAAAAGAAATTGTCTCAGGATGTGGTGAAACTAAAGATAAAGCAAAGAGTGACAAGTTTGCAATACTATGTTCGTAACCAGATAAGAAGAATGTGAAAACAAGTAGCATCATGACCATTATTTTTGCCGTGTCGCCTTTAACCTGAGATGGTAAGAAGCAAGCAAGACATACGAGCCAGTTACATAAAATGGCTTTAAAGAATAACTGCATTGTAGGTGTGTTCATCTTTCCTTCAACGACTTTATTCATTAAGTGACCGTGATCAATTGCTTCAAAAATTCCAGTTGCGTAAAATAGTAAGGCAAAGAATAACGCGCCGGCTAAGTTACCTGCATAACAAGCAACCCAGTTACGAAGTGTATCAGAAATCGTTGTTTCTTTTCTTAAAGTTGCTACAGTAAAGTACATTGTGTTTCCAGTAAACAATTCAGCACCGCCATATATAATAAGTACGAGAGCAATCCCGAAAAACATAGAAGTAGCTAAATAAGTTGCTGGTGAATCTGCAATGTGAAAAAAGTTACCTAATTTAAAACATAGTACAATAATAAAACCGATATAAATACCCGCAAGTGCAGCACGAATGAAATATTGCATTGGGTTTGTATCTAGCATTTTCTTTTTGCTTTTAGCCAGTTTGACAACATAATCTAGTCCTTGTTCTAGCATGAGTAATACGCTCCTTTAGTAAATCTTCTATAAATACTCCTTATATGAATAAAGTACATGGAATTGTTCTCACTTTCAATAAGTTTGTGCAATGTTTCACAAAAAGGACATACATACGTTAAGAAAACGTTTACAAAAGGTAGTATAATGGAATTTTTTCTGGACATTGAGAGGAAGAAAGGAAAAAGAAAAAGCGCTGTAATTACAGCGCTTTTTCGTCTAAATTCTTTTCTACTTTTACTTCTACTTCTTTTGAGAAGAACCAACCACCAACTGCGATTCCGACTAATACAATCCAGAATGTAAGCTTCCACGGAGTGGATTCTGGGAATGAATGTGGAATTACATTTAATGCAGGGTGTGCTAATGTATAAACTGCTAGCTTCACACCAACCCAACCTACAATTAAGAATGCTGCAGTTTCAAGTCCTGGTTTACGTTTTAAGATTTGTACGAATGCAGTTGCTGCAAATCGCATAATGATTAATCCGATAAGTCCACCTACAAAGATAACAACGAATTGCCCAGTATCTAGACTACCAATTGTACCTAATCCTGTTTTTGGTAAAGTCATTGCTAGTGCAACCGCAGCTAAAATTGAATCAACTGCGAAGGCGATATCAGCAACTTCAACTTTAAATACAGTCCACCAGAAGTTCTCTTGTTTTTTCTTTGCTTCTTTTTCTTCTGTTTCTTCATCTGTATTCTTTTTCACATATGTTTTAAATAAGTGATTACCAGCGATAAACATAAGGTAGATGGCACCGATTGCTTGCACTTGCCATACATCGACTAAGAACGAAATCATAAATAACGATCCAAATCGGAAAACAAATGCCCCCGCTAATCCGTAAAATAGTGCTTTCTTTCGTTTTTCTTCTGGTAAATGTTTTACCATAATTGCAAGAACAAGAGCGTTATCAGCCGCTAAAATCCCTTCAAGTGCAATTAGGATGAGTAATACCCAACCATACTCCAATAATAATGATACATCCATGTACATTCTCCTCTCATCTCTATAAGTTCTAAATAAGTGAAGAATTTCCCCACTATTTAGTTTCCCCATACTCCTGCCTATTAACTTTGGAAGAATTTGGAAATGAATGCAAAAAAGACCTCTGCCGTTAATAGGCAAAGGTCTTGCTAGACATATGTAATAAAAATGCCAACAAAGCCGGAAGAACTAAGTTCTACGTAATGACGACTTTGTTTCCAAGAAATATTCTTGGACGCTACTCCCCTTTGGAGATATGTTATTGTATTCTCATTATATGGATAATTGATACGGTTGTCAACCTGTTAAAATATCTTCATTAGGATATTTTATTTTCCGGTTCTTTTTACGAGCAAATGAAAAAGCCAATGTTAAAGGACCCATTTTCCCAAAAAACATCATAAAGATAATAATAGCTTTTCCGATTATAGTTAAGTGGGGTGTTAAGTTCATACTGAGGCCAACAGTGCCGAATGCTGAAAATACTTCGAAAGCACTCATCAATAGAGGAACTCGCTCAGTAATACTCAAAATTAAAATAGCAAAAAAGATAAATGAAATGGAAATAATAGTAATGGTTAATGATTTGACAATGAGAGTATTTTTAATGGATTTTTTAAATACGACAATATCCTCTTGTTCTTGTAAAAATTTAAATACGCCAAAAAATATGATTAAAAATGTTGTTAACTTAATCCCACCACCCGTTGAAGCACTACCAGCACCAATAAACATAAGGAGCATCATTAATAGGAGGGAAGGTTTTGACAATGTAGAAATATCAACAGTATTAAACCCGGCAGTTCGTGTTGAAATTGCTTGAAAATAAGAGGCCATTCCTTCTTCAAATGGGGTAAAACCTCTCATAGAAAGGGAGTTATGGAACTCGAATATAAAAATAAAAAGGGTAGAAATAATGTTGACGATTAGAGTAGAAGTGAGCATAAGTTTTGAATGTAGTGTAAGGTTTTTAAAGTTTTTCTTTCTTTTTATGTCTACAATTACTGTAAAACCAATTCCACCTAAAATGATGAGAGAGGAAATGACGAAATTGACAAGAATGCTATGAGAATGGGACATTAAATTATCGTTCCACACAGAAAAACCAGCATTGTTAAAGGCTGAGATTGAATGGAAAAAACTATAATAGATCCCTTTGGCAACCCCATATTTGGGTACCCATTCAAAAGAAAGAATTAAAGTAGCGATACATTCGACTGTAAAAGAGAATAAAAATAATGCTTTGGCAAGACGGATAACGCCGCCGATATTCGTTTGATTTAATGCTTGTTGTAATAAAATACGGTTTTGAAGACCGATTTTTCTTCCGAGCATAATAGCAATTAAGACCGCAAAGCTCATAATGCCAAGCCCGCCAACTTGTATAAGCGTTAAAATGACACATTGTCCAAATAAAGTAAACACTTTTCCAGTATCCACAACACCAAGTCCAGTAACAGTACAAGCGGAAACGGTTGTAAATAAGGCATCGAGCCATGAAATGGACGTTGTCGTAGCAATTGGCAGTTTTAATAAGCATGTGCCGACAACTGATAATACAATAAAAGATAAAGTAAGAACGCGGGGAGGGCTCATGCTAATATTAATCCGTTTCATGTCACATATTGCTCCTTTCGTTTTGCTTTGATTAGTATGTGAAAAAGCACTATTATGTATGTTGAAAATAGAAAGAGGCAGATAATATCTGCCTCTAAGCCATATGTTATATTATTATCCACGTAATTGTTGTTGAGCTAAAGCAACAAGACGTTTTGTTACTTCACCGCCAACTGAACCGTTAGAACGAGATGCTGTATTAGAACCTAAGCTTACACCAAATTCTTGTGCAATTTCATATTTAAATTGTTCAAGCGCTTGTTCTGCACCTGGAACTAATAATTTGTTTGTTTTTACCATGTTGATACACATCCTTATGAGTAGTCCAGTTCAGCTAAGTTCTTATCTAAACTGGTAACGTTATTTTATGTGGAAATGACATACTCATACGCGGAAGTAATCGGTGCGATTAGAAGTTCTTGGATAGAAAAAAAGAGTAGCAAATTTGCTACTCTTTTTTCAGTATTGTCGCTGTACCTTCCACGACAATATCATCCGATTGATTATATATGTTTGTTTGCAACGTGATGATTTTTTTATCGTCACGCTTCTTAATAACCTCTGCCACAACGCGAAGTGTATCACCGATTTTGACAGGGGCACGGAATGAAACATTTTGGGATAAATAAATCGTATTTTTGCCTGGGAGTTTCGTTCCAAGGATGGTAGAAATAAAACTCGAAACGAGCATACCGTGAGCAATACGTTCTTTAAACATTGTCGTTTTTGCAAAAGAATCTAAAATGTGAATAGGATTCACATCTCCAGTCAATTTTGCAAAATTGATAACATCTTCATCTGTAATTGTTTTTGTAAGGGATGCTTGATCACCGACTTGAATCTCATCATAACGAAGCTCCGGAACAGTTTGTGCTTCTTGAAATGGATTCATTTTGTCCTCCTTCTTTTCCATATCGAAAAATGTTAGCCATCTTGATGTAGTAGGAGGAAGAAAGAGTTTTGTTTGTGCTGCAGTTAGCTCCCACATTTTTCTTATTTGATGGAAGTAAATAGATTTTTTGAGTTTTCCTCGAACTTTTTTGCGAGTTCCAACTGTTTTGACTTGAACTCTTCCAAAAAACCCTCTAACTGTTTTTGAGCCTCTTCACGTTGTAATTGTTGTTGCTCAATAAATTGTTTTGTTGTTTCTTCAAATTGACCGCTTGTTTGTGTAAGAATTGACAAAGATGTTTTTGTAGGAGAAACAGTAAGTTGCTGCATATGAGCAGAAAGTTCTTTCCACTTGTCTTGCCACTCGTTAATTTGATCATTTAAGGAGTTACCAGTTAATTGTTTCACGTAATCTGTATATTGGTTATTGAACTGAGCAGTGAATTGTTGTAGTTCTTTTTCTAGTTCATCTACTCCTGATGTTAATTTATGCAAAGCGTCTTGTTGTTGTTTTAATGTTTCTAAAGTAAGTTGCTCTAATTGTTTCCCAGCTGAAGAAAAAAGGGAAAGTGATTGAGACCAGTTTTTCCAAAATGCATCGACTAATTCGTATGGTTTAGTTTCCATTGTTTGACCCCCAAATGTTTTTTTGCATATTGTGAACGCAGATTACTCTGCTGTACCACCAGGTGAAGATGAAGAATCCTTTTCATCCTTTTCTGGAGAAGTAGAAAATGGAAAGAATGCATTGGTGTATAACGTGAAAAACGTCCGCAACATATTTTGATAATGTTCAAAAGAAGTCGCACATGTTGTTAAATATTGCTCTCCATATTCAGTTAAAGAATAAATTCTTTTTGCCGGCCCTCCATCGCTTGTATCCCAAGTAGAAGAAATAAGGTTTTCTTTTTCTAATTTGCGTAGTGTTCTATAAACATTACCTTGGTCAACAGAAGAAAAGCCGATATCCATTAGCATTTGAATAAGTTTGTAACCATGAAGACTCCAGTCTTTTAGACAGAGAAGTAAGAAGGGAACTAAGAAGTTTTTTGGCATGGAGTTTGGTTGTTTCGCTTGGTTGTTCTCCAAACTTTCGCGTTGTTCTGGTTCATTTTGTAGCATGATTGTGCATCACCTCATGAATCAGTTAGATGGAATTTTTTGCTTATAAGTGCAATTTACACCTATCTGTTTTTAAAGTCAACACATTTGTTAGAAAATAGAAAAAAATAAAATATAGACTTGAAGTTTTATTCAGAATATTAGAAAATAGTGAATAGGTTGAATTGTTTCAAAAACGAAAAAGGGAGTGTAGGTAAAGTGATTGATCAAAAATTCGATCCACTACAAGCATGGAAAAATGCTTATGAACAAACCGAAACATTTTGGGGAAAAGCGCTCAATGAAACAATTAAAACAGAAGAATATTCTGCTTGGATGGGCAGCGTTCTAGATTTGAATTTGTTTTATCAAAAAGCATTAAATGATACGACAAAAAACTATTTAGAACAAGTAAATGTGCCGACGAAAGAGGATATCGCAAGAGTAGCTACGCTTGTTATTAACTTAGAAAATAAAGTAGATAACATTGAGGAGTTTCTAGAGGAGAAAGTAGATTCTTTAGGACAAGCTCCTACATTAAAGCGTGATGTGACAAAAGTGAAACAAGATATTCGTACGCTTGAAACAAAAGTTGATCAAATTTTAGAATTGCTAGAAAAGCAAAATGCAGTACTAGCTAAACTACAAGTACCTGTAAAAGAAGAGGTAAAGCCTGCGAATAAGCCGGAAAATAAAAAATGATAAAAGCGCTTGTTTATAACAGGTAAAAGAGAGAGGGAGAATCTCTTTTCACGTGTAAACAGCGAAACATAATTATATAGGGACTCTACAGTATGAGTACCAAAATGATTCATAACAATCGTTCACAAATTCATTTAAGGGGGAAAAGAAATGGTTCAATTAAATGGAAAAGTAGCAATCGTAACAGGTGGAGCAAAAGGAATTGGAAAAGCAATTACAGTAGCATTAGCACAAGAGGGAGCGAAAGTAGTTATTAACTATAATAGCAGTAAAGAAGCAGCTGAAAACTTAGTAAATGAACTAGGAAAAGACGGACATGACGTTTATGCAGTGCAAGCGGATGTTTCTAAAGTAGAAGATGCAAACCGACTTGTAGAAGAAGCTGTGAATCATTTTGGTAAAGTTGATATTCTTGTTAATAATGCTGGTATTACAAGAGATCGTACATTCAAAAAGTTAAATCGTGAAGATTGGGAGCGCGTAATTGACGTGAATTTAAGTAGCGTATTTAATACGACAAGCGCGGTTCTTCCATACATAACGGAAGCGGAAGAAGGAAGAATTATTAGCATTTCTTCTATTATTGGTCAAGCAGGTGGATTTGGCCAAACAAACTACTCAGCAGCAAAAGCGGGTATGTTAGGATTTACAAAATCATTAGCGTTAGAACTTGCAAAAACAAATGTCACTGTAAATGCAATTTGCCCAGGATTTATTGATACTGAAATGGTAGCAGAAGTGCCAGAAGAAGTACGTCAAAAAATCGTTGCAAAAATCCCGAAAAAACGTTTTGGTCAAGCTGATGAAATTGCAAAAGGTGTAGTATACCTATGCCGTGACGGTGCGTATATCACAGGTCAGCAATTAAACATTAACGGCGGATTATATATGTAATGAAGTAAGAAAAAAGTGCATATCCATAGCAGGAATGCACTTCTTTTTTTAAGAAGGAAATCGACCAAAAAGGAGATAAAAAAATGACTACATTCGCAACAGAATGGGAAAAGCAATTAGAGCTATACCCAGAAGAGTACCGAAAAGCATACCGCCGAGTGAAAAGGGCGAGTGAAATTTTATTACGTGAACCAGAGCCACAAGTAGGATTAACGCCGAAAGAGGTTATTTGGACGAAGAATAAGACGAAGCTTTATCGCTACATTCCAAAACAAGAAAAAACACAAAGAGTTCCAATTCTGTTAATATATGCTCTTATTAATAAACCATATATTATGGATTTAACTCCTGGAAATAGTTTAGTGGAATATCTAGTGGATCGTGGTTTTGATGTGTATATGCTTGATTGGGGCACATTTGGTTTAGAAGATAGTCATTTGAAATTTGATGATTTCGTGTTTGATTATATTGCAAAAGCAGTAAAAAAAGTAATGCGAACTGCAAAATCGGACGAGATTTCTTTACTTGGTTATTGCATGGGTGGAACGCTAACTTCTATTTATGCAGCACTTCATCCGCACATGCCAATTCGTAATTTAATTTTCATGACAAGTCCTTTTGATTTCTCTGAAACAGGATTGTATGGTCCTTTGTTAGATGAGAAATACTTCAATTTAGATAAAGCGGTGGATACATTTGGAAATATTCCGCCAGAAATGATTGATTTCGGAAACAAAATGTTAAAACCAATTACAAACTTTGTCGGTCCATATGTTGCTTTAGTAGATCGTTCAGAGAATGAGCGCTTCGTCGAAAGCTGGAGATTGGTTCAAAAGTGGGTTGGTGATGGTATTCCGTTCCCAGGTGAATCATACAGACAGTGGATTCGTGATTTTTATCAAAATAATAAACTGGTTAAGGGTGAACTCGTTATTCGCGGACAAAAGGTAGACCTTGCAAATATTAAGGCGAATGTCTTAAATATTTCCGGGAAACGTGATCATATCGCTTTGCCATGTCAAGTAGAAGCATTACTAGACCATATTTCTAGCACAGATAAACAATATGTATGTTTACCGACAGGGCATATGTCTATCGTTTACGGTGGAACAGCTGTAAAACAAACATATCCGACGATTGGAAATTGGCTTGAAGAGCGTTCTAATTAAAAATAAAAAATCCAACTAGCCTATGTTAGTTGGATTTTTTTATGGGAAATAACAAAACATAGAAAGGAGAAACTTATATTTTAGGAGTATAATTATGAAACTTATGAACGGTAAGTTGTTTTGGAATACAGGAGTTTCTGTACCTTGTTATCCGCTGTTAGAAAATGATATGATATGTGATGTGCTCGTAGTCGGAAGCGGCGAAGCTGGTGCTCATATAGCGCATTCGTTAGCGAAAATTGGCATGAGTGTTACGCTTATTGAAAAAAGAGCAATTGGGTGTGGTAGCACAGCTGCTAATACAGGTTTACTACAATTCCTTCATGATAAATCGTTAACCTCCCTTATCCATACATTTGGTAAAGAAAAAGGGGTACGAGCATATAAGCTTTGTTATGAAGCGCTAAGAACAATGGAAGAGGTTATACCGACTCTTGATATTGATCCCCATTTTATTCCGCGAAATAGTTTATATTATGCAAGTAAAAGTGAGGATGTCTCATTTTTACAAGAGGAATATAATACGTTACAGAATTATGGATTTCCAGTTGAATATTTTACAGAAGCTGATATTAAGAAACGTTATTCTTTTGCAAAACAAGCAGCGTTATATACGCAAGGTGATGCTGAGGTGAATCCGTATTTATTAGCGCATAGTTTTTTGCATAAAGCAAACCAAATAGGAGCTAATATATATGAACATACAGAGGCAATACATATAAAAAAACGCCAAAATGATTTAATTTGTTACACGAAAACAGGAAATCAAATTGTAGCAAAGAATATTATTATGGCGACAGGTTATGAAGCGCTTTTTGGAAAGAAAGAAAAAAATACAACAGTAGAAACTTCTTATGCAATTGTAACAAATGAAATAGATCAGTTTGAAGGCTGGCATGAGCGATCGTTAATTTGGGAAACGGAACGGCCTTACTTATATTTTCGAACGTATCGAAACCGCATTATTGTAGGCGGATTAGATGAAGCGATGCAAATTCAAACAATCGGTGATACGAAATTATTGCATAAGCGTGATATCCTTATTAATATTGTAAAAGAGATGTTCCCGCAGTATAAAAATATACAGGCAGACTACTATTGGGCAGCAGCATTTGGTGGTACTCATGATGGTCTCCCCATTTTAAAAGAAGACGAAAAGATACATAATTTGTTTTACGCATTGCCGTATGGAGGTAATGGAACTGTATATGGAATGGTCTTTGCCAAATTATTTGAACAGTTATTTACAAATAAAGAAAGGGAAGATTTTTCTTTATTTAATCGATAGAAAAAAGGTAGCGAAGTGATGGAATGAGAGATATAAAAAAGTTTTTACAAAAATTACGTCCAGTACAACTCATTGTTTTATTTTATTTATTAGCAGTAGTTGTATCGGTAATCTTGCTTAGTTTACCGTTTGTTACGAAACCTGGTGTGAAATGGACATTTATAGATGCCCTTTTTACATCGGTTAGTGCGGTAAGTGTTACGGGGCTGTCTGTTATTACGATTTCAGATACGTTTACTACAGCAGGAATTATTGTTTTAGCCCTTATTTTACAATTAGGCGGCTTAGGAATTATGGCGCTTGGTACATTTGTTTGGATCATTACGGGGAAAAAGATTGGTTTGCAAAGAAGAAGATTAATTATGGCAGACCATAATCAAGGAAATTTATCGGGTCTTGTAGAATTGATGCGTTCTATTTTAATTGTAATTATTTCGATAGAACTTATTGGAGCAATCCTATTAGGTACAAGATTTTTACTTTACTTTCCGACTTGGCAAGAAGCTTATTTTCACGGTTTCTTTGCAGCAGTTAGTGCGACTACGAACGGTGGATTTGATTTAACAGGACAATCGTTAATTCCGTATAAAAAAGATTATATTGTTCAAATGATCCATATGTTACTAATTATTTTAGGAGCGATTGGTTTCCCTGTGCTAATGGAAGTGAAACAATTCCTTAGTAAAAGAGGACAACAATTATTTCGTTTTTCATTATTTACAAAATTGACGACAACAACATTTTTTGCACTCGTTGTTGTTGGTACAATTATGATTTTTTTACTGGAGAGAAATCACTTTTTAGTAGGAAAGTCATGGCATGAAACGGTATTTTATACATTATTCCAATCTGTGACGACGCGAAGTGGTGGACTTGCTACGATGGATATACGTGAATTGTCACAACCGACGCTTTTATTTATGAGTATATTAATGTTTATAGGGGCATCTCCCAGTTCGGTTGGGGGCGGAATACGTACAACTACATTTGCTGTTAGTATATTGTCACTATACACCTTTGCAAGGGGCGGTAGAACAGTTAGAGTCTTCAAACGTCAGCTACATGAAGAGGATGTACTAAAAGCATCTGTCGTTATGACGATGGGGATTTTGTTATGTGCTACTGCGCTATTCATTTTATCTATTACGGAAAATGTACCGCTTATGAGCTTAATTGTTGAAGTTTGTTCTGCTTTCGGAACGACGGGACTATCAACAGGTGTTACGCCTGATTTAACAACTGTTGGGAAACTTGTACTCATTGTGCTTATGTTTATCGGACGCGTTGGTATTTTAACATTTATTTTAGCTAGTGGTGGAAGGGAACAACCACCTCGCTATAAATACCCGAAAGAGCGGATTATTATTGGATAGTATGAAACCATTCTACCTACGTTAGGTAGAATGGTTTTTTAGTCGTTAATTCCAAATTGTGGATGCATAAAAGCTTCATTTTTATTATCCACTTCGTTTTTTAGTAACTCTTGATTTTCTTCTGAAATCCACCCAATATCATTTGTCGGATGGATCCACTCATCGCCAGCCATAATGGCAGGATCTACTTCATCACTCCAATTGTTAAGCGGACTGTTCTCGGAATTATATTTACTGTCTCCAATTACAACATTATATTGATTCACAAAAGGTTGTTGCATCGTTTTTCCTGTTCCTTTAAAAGATGGAAAATTCATTTGATGCGGGAGCGTTTCGTCTAAAATTGGTGATTGAATCTTTTCTTTTTTCTTCAAAATTATCGCTCCTTTTTATAATGATTTCTTCATTTGTAGTATTTCCATCTAACGCCCCTTATGTACTTGTTAACACTTGCCAGTAATAATTATTTTAAGTTGTTTCAAACTAGAGTAGAAAGTGATTTCTTGAGAGCAGGTGAATGTATTGGTAAAAAGAAAAGTGAAACAAAATGCGGCAATCAATAATAATAA
Organism: Bacillus sp. C-3-6; assembly: GCF_054509685.1. Classification (NCBI taxonomy): domain Bacteria; kingdom Bacillati; phylum Bacillota; class Bacilli; order Caryophanales; family Bacillaceae; genus Bacillus; species Bacillus sp. C-3-6. Next base: position 1,315,418 of record NZ_CM137247.1, read on the forward strand.
AACTCCGAAAGAAAGCTTACCAGATGCAGAATTTGCATTAGAGTATGAAGGAGAAAATAGCGCAAAGTATGCTAATCGTAATTCAAAAAAAGGGAAACAAAAATGAGGCGTTTTTTACAAACGCCTCATTTTTTTGTGGGATTATAAAGGTTTTTTTAATTATTTGTAAATTTAGTGTTTTCTATTAGCAGAAAAATGCGAAAAAACATAGAAGTAGCAACGTATTACACAAAAACAAACAACAAACAAAAGATTAATGTTGGTTTAATACTGCTTTTACACTAGTTGTTTATATTTGAGTTGTACATAAGATTTGTAAAAGGAGAGAGAAACAGTGAAAAAAACAATCTTTAAAGCTGTAGCGACTGGAATGGTATTTTCGTTATTAATGGGGTGTGGTGCAAAGAAGGAAGAAAGTGCTGGAGCGAAAGTGAAAGATGACAAATTATCTGGATCATTAACTGTTTACACAGCAATTGAAGAAGAGCTTGTACCAATTTATCTTGATTCCTTTAAAAAGAAATATCCTGATGTGAAATTGAACATTGTACGTGATTCAACAGGAGTTATTACTGCGAAATTGCTAGCTGAAGGGAAAAATACACAAGCAGATGTTGTATGGGGAACTGCGGCATCAAGTCTATTAGCTTTAGATAAAAAAGATATGTTAAAAGGATACTCTCCAAAAGGAGCAGATCGTGTTCTTCCACAATTTAAAGATGACAAGCAACCTGAAAAATGGGTAGGAAATACTGCATTTATGACGGGGATTGCTGTAAATAAAGAAGAGTTAAAGAAGAAAAATTTACCGATGCCAGAATCATATGAAGATTTAACGAAACCAGAGTATAAAGGAACACTTGTTATGCCACATCCAGCATCATCTGGAACAGGATTTTTAACAGTTTCTGCATGGCTACAAATCATGGGTGAAGATAAAGGCTGGGATTACATGAAGAAACTTCATGATAATATGGCAAGTTATACGCATTCAGGATCAAAACCAGCGAAATTAGCAGGAGCAGGTGAATATCCAGTCGGTGTATCAATGGTTTATAGTGCTTTAAAAGAGAAACAAAAAGGTGCACCAGTTGAAGTTGTACTGCCGAAAGAAGGATTAGGGTGGGAAGTAGAAGCGAACGCACTTATTAAGAAAGATAATGCGAAAAATGATAAATTAGCACAAGCATTTTTAGATTGGGCAATTACTGATGATGTAATGAAGTTATACTTTGAGAAAAATGGATTTGCGACAATTAAAAATGATTATAAACTTCCAGAGGGATTCCCGAAAGATGTTACTGAAAAATTATATAAAAAGAATGACTTTAAATGGGCAGCAGAAAATCGTGACAAAATTTTAGAAAAATGGGAAAAAGAGTTTGGCCAAAAAGCAGAACCGAAAAAGTAAGTGAGTGGGAGAGAGAAAAATGAGCGAATATTTATCAATTCAACACATTCAAAAACAGTTTGATGCATTTACAGCGTTAAAAGATATTTCTTTTACTGTGAACAAAAATGAGTTTGTTTGTTTATTAGGCCCGAGTGGCTGTGGGAAAACGACGTTGCTTCGCATTTTAGCGGGACTAGAGGAACCAACGACTGGCAGTATAGCTGTGAATGGAAAAGATATTACAGCATTGCCTTCTGGGAAGAGAAACTTCGGAATGGTTTTCCAATCGTATGCTTTATTTCCGAATTTAACAGCACTTGAAAATATTGAATACGGCTTAAAGACAAAAAAATATGGGAAAGCAGAAGTGAAAGAGAAAGCGCTAGATGCGTTAAAACTTGTAGATTTGCTGAATGTAAAAGATAAATATCCTGCTCAAATGTCTGGTGGACAACAGCAGCGAGTAGCACTTGCACGTGCGCTCGCTCTGTCTCCAGATATTTTGTTACTCGATGAGCCGTTATCAGCTTTAGATGCAAAAGTGCGTGAAAAATTACGTAGGGAAATGCGTGATTTGCAAGAGAAAATAGGAATAACGACGATTATGGTAACGCATGATCAAGAAGAGGCATTAACGATGGCTGATAAAATTGTTGTAATGAATCATGCGGAAATTATGCAGATTGGAACACCAGAGGAGATTTATCAAAGACCAGCCAATCCGTTTGTGGCAGATTTTATTGGTTCTATTAATTTCTTTTCGAAAAATAACGAAGAACATGCAATTCGTCCTGAACATGTAACAATTGTACAAAAGGACGGTATTAAAACAGTTGTGGAAAGTATGGAATTTCGCGGATCTGTATATCGGACGGAAGTGCGAGTCGTAGAAGAAAACACACACCTTTATAATGAGAAAATTGTAGTGGATATATTAGCATCAGAAGTAGAAGCAACGGCTATTAGAAAAGGAAAGCCGATTCAAATCTCTTTCTCAGAAAATCATATGTTGTCATATGGAAAGAAGGTCATTGTATAGATGGAGATGTTAGAAAACTATAAGGTAGAAAGTACGAAAAAAAAGATTAAGAGAAGTATAGGGAAAGAGGAATGGATCCAAAGGCTCGTAATTATCGGTATGATTCTTTCCTTCCTTATCATACTTGTATTACCGCTATTACAACTATTTACACAAGCTTTTTATAATAAAGATGGAGTTTTCATTGGTTTAGCGAATTTCAGTAAATATTTCACAACACCAACTTTAGTGCAGTCTTTACAAAATACAGTATGGATTTCGGGCGCAACAACAATTATTTCAGTTGCAATCGCATTCGTTTACGCATATGCAATTGCCCGTACGAATGTTTTTGGAAAGCGCGTATTTCAGTATGTAGCGTTATTACCATTGTTTGCACCAACGATGATGCACGGTATAGCACTTACATATTTATTTGGTAATCAAGGGCTAGTAACGAAAGGAATGTTTGGTTTATTTGAAGGTATACAAATCCCTTTATATGGACCAGTAGGAATTGTAATAGCTGAAGTTATGTATACATTTCCGCAAGCCTTTCTCATATTGCTAATTGCCTTTCAAGGATCTGATTATCGTTTATATGAAGCTTCTAATATGTTAGGAGCCAGTAAAACAAAGCAATTTTTCACGGTTACTTTACCTAGTGTAAAGTACGGATTAATTAGTGCAATGTTTGTTGTGTTTACACTTAGTTTTACTGATTTTGGGGCACCAAAAATTGTTGGTGGGCAATATAATGTGCTTGCTACTGACGTATACAAACAAGTAATTGGACAGCAAAATATGCCGATGGGTGCAACTGTCGGAATGATTTTATTAATCCCAGCTATATTCGCATTTGTAGTTGATCGTATTACGCAAAGAAAGCAGGCGAATTTCTTATCTTCAAAAGCAGTACCATACAGAATAATAGCTAATAAGAAAAGAGATGTAATCTCATTCATATATTGTAGTGTGATTACCCTTATGATCATTCTATTGTTTGTTGCAGTTGGTATTGCTGCAAGTGTGAAAGTATGGCCATATAATATGAGTTTTACATTTGAGCATTTTAATTTTTCAAGTTTAACAGGAGATGGACTTGAAGCATTTAAAAATAGCGTAATTGTTTCAGCAGTTACAGCAGTTATTGGGGCAATTTTAACATTTGTATTCGCATATGCAATTGAGAAAATAGACCAGCTACAATTTTTCAGAAAAACAGGTTACTTTTTCTCTATAGTGCCGTTAGCGATACCAGGTTTAGTACTCGGATTAGGATATGTCTTTTTCTTTAGTCAACCAACGATTCAAATTCTTGGACTATCAGTAACGAATCCGTTTCATTCTTTATACGGAACAATTGCTGTATTAGTACTAGTAAATATCATTCATTTTTATTCTGTAACATTTGTTACGGCAACGACTGCCTTAAAGAAATTAGACCGAGAGTTTGAGCTTGTTTCACAGTCGATGGGTATTCCGTTTTATAAAACATTCTTCCGAGTAACAGTACCAATGTGTTTACCAGCAATTTTAGAAATGGTAATGTACTACTTCGTAAATTCAATGGTAACTGTATCGGCAGTTGTGTTCCTATATGCAGCTGATTTTAAACTAGCTGCCGTATCAATCGTAAATATGGATGATGCAGGAAATGTAGCGCCAGCAGCTGCAATGAGTGTACTTATTGTTGTTACAAATATTGTAGTGAGAGTTGTATATGAATGGGGAACGAAAGCACTTCGTAACCGAACTTCACAATGGCAAAAAAGATAAGTAAGAAGGGTGATGGACAGAATGAAAATTGAAGCAGTTATTTTTGATTGGGCAGGTACGACGGTTGATTACGGATGCTTTGCACCACTAGAAGTATTCATGAAGATTTTTCATAAACGCGGCGTTGAAATTACAGCAGAAGAAGCACGTAAGCCAATGGGATTATTAAAAATAGATCATGTAAGGGCACTAACAGAAATGCCTCGTATTGCGGATGAGTGGAAGCATGTCTTTGGTCACTTACCAACAGAAGCAGACATTCATGAGATGTATGAAGAGTTTGAAGAAATTCTCTTTTCTATTTTGCCAAGTTATGCTACGCCGATTGATGGAATAAAAGAAGTAATCGCTTCTTTACGTGAGAGAGGCATTAAAATCGGTTCAACAACTGGTTATACGAGAGAAATGATGGATATTGTAGCAAAGGAAGCAGCTTTACAAGGATATAAACCTGATTTTCTTGTTACGCCAGATGATGTTCCAGCAGGCCGCCCATACCCATGGATGTGCTATAAAAATGCAATGGAACTTGGTGTGTATCCGATGAACCATATGATAAAAGTAGGGGACACAGTATCAGATATGAAAGAAGGTAGAAATGCTGGAATGTGGACAGTTGGTGTAATTCTTGGAAGTAGTGAGCTCGGTTTAACGGAAGAGGAAGTGGAGAGTATGGATTCGGTAGAGCTTCGTGAAAAAATAGAAATAGTTCGTAATCGGTTTGTTGAAAATGGGGCTCATTTTACGATTGAAACGATGCAGGAGCTCGAAAACGTAATGGAACATATCGAGAAACAAGAACTTATTATTTCATAAAAGGGGTACGGGATCATGAATGAAAATCACTACTTATTATTAACACCAGGACCATTAACGACAACAAAATCAGTAAAAGAAGTTATGCTATACGATTGGTGTACGTGGGATGTTGAATATAATACGATGGTGCAAGAAGTAAGAGCTAAACTTGTATCGTTAGCGACGAAGGAAGAAGAGAAATATACAACAGTGTTAATGCAAGGAAGCGGTACGTTTTCAGTTGAAGCAGTAATTGGCTCTGTTATTCCGGGAAATGGGAAGCTTCTCGTTTGTACAAATGGTGCGTACGGTAAGCGCATTGTACAAATGGCAGAGATGTTACAGATTGATGTAGTGGTCAGCCAAACAGAAGAGTGGGAACCTACTAATATTGTAGAAGTAGAAAAGTTATTGGAAGAAGATAAAGAGATTACGCATATTGCAGTTGTTCATTGTGAAACAACGACAGGCATTATAAATCCAATTGTAGATGTATGTAGATTAGGAAAGCAGTATGGAAAGGTTACAATTGTTGATGCGATGAGTAGTTTCGGCGGGATTGAAATAGAAATTGCTGATTTACAAATTGATTTTTTAATTAGTAGTGCGAATAAGTGTATTCAAGGGGTTCCTGGATTTGGATTTGTAATCGCAAAACGTGATGAATTATTGAAGTGTAAAGGGCAAGGACGCTCTTTATCTCTTGATTTATATGATCAATGGGAAACGATGGAAAAACAAAATGGGAAATGGCGTTTTACTTCACCTACACATGTTGTACATGCTTTTTATCAAGCACTACTTGAACTAGAAAAAGAGGGTGGAGTAAGAGCGCGTTACAATCGATATTACAACAATCAAAAACTACTAGTGAATAGAATGGGAGAAATCGGATTTAAGCCACTAGTAGATGAGAAATATCAATCTCCTATTATTACATCTTTCATTTATCCAAAAGGGGAGTTCGAGTTTCAACAGTTATATAACGAATTAAAATGCTATGGATTTGTTATTTACCCTGGGAAAATTTCGAAAGTAGATACGTTCCGGATTGGAAATATAGGTGATGTACATGAAGAAGATATTAATCGCTTAGTTGATAGTATTGCTAAAGGAGCTGTTATTGGGTGAAAGTATTTTGTTTAGGTGGAGCAGGTAAAATTTGTCGTGAAGCTATTTGGGATTTAGTTCAATTTTCATCTTTTGAGACGATTACTGTAGCCGATTTTAACGAGGAAGAGGGCTGTAAAGTAGTAGAATGGCTCAACGATCCTCGTGTTGATTTTGTAAAAGTAGATGTAACGAATCACGAGGATACGGTTGCAAAAATGAAAGGTTATGACATTGTATTGGACGGTACGACGATAAAGCTAAACGGATTGTCGACTCGCTGTATTGCAGAAGCAGGCTGCCACGGTGTGAACCTAAATGGATTTGGTGAAGAAAATGAATCGCATGCTATATTTGTTCAAAATGAAAAAACATGTTTGCCTGGGTTTGGCATGACGCCAGGTGTAACGCAAATGATGGCAATGCATGCAGCAAATCAACTGGATACTGTAGAGTCTGTCCGCGTAAGTCACGGTTCGTATCGTCCGATTGCTTTTTCTGCTTCAATTACAGAGACAACGACATATGAATATGATCCACATTTACCATCGCGTACAGTGTATGAAGATGGTGAATTTAAACAAGTACTTCCGTTTGCGCGTCCGAGAGAAATAGAATTGCCAGCGCCTTATGGTAAGGAAACGCAGTATATCATTCCGCATTCTGAAACGATTACGTTAGCAAAGGCACTAGAAAATAAAGGTGTCAAACTGATAGAGACGAGAGGAACTTGGCCGAAGCAAAATATGCAACTTGTACGTGCTTTATATGATTACGGCATATTGCGTAATGATCAGATTGAAATAAACGGGAAAGAAATAGGCATTATGGATTGTATTTCGCAGTATTTATTGCAATCGAAAGAAGGACAAGAAACAGAGCTTTATGGTTATGCACTTCATGTAGAAGTAATAGGTATGAAAAATAATGAGAAGCAAAGACATGTGTTATATCATACACATCCGTTATCTGATGGTTCTGTTGTAGGATGGGAAAAATTAAGGGCGTATACGAGAAACGTCGGTATTCCATTTGGGATTGCTGCAGAGTTAATTGCAACTGGAAATGTAAGTAGGGTGGGTGTTGTTACGCCTGAAGAAGCTTTTGAAAATCCACAATTAATTTTTGATGAACTAGCAAAGCGCGGTATTCATATTCATGAAGAAGTTTCTACTTACAAAGAAAATTATAACTTTGTATAAGCAAGGAAGCTTATGAGGGAGATATAAATGAGGTGAATCTATGTCTGTAGTAGGAGAAGAAAGAAAGCGAACCATTCTTGAAAAGGTAGAATTTAAAGGAAAAGTAAAGGTTTCAGAATTAGCGAGAGAATTTGCTGTATCAACAGAAACGATTCGTCGATATTTAGAAGAATTAGATCGTGAAAAGAAGCTGAAAAAAGTGTATGGTGGAGCTGTTCAACTTCCAGGCGCTGGGGTAGAGGCGCCAATGTTAGAAAGAGAAATGCTACATATAGAAGAGAAGAAAAGAATTGGTTATAAAGCAGCGACATTTGTAGAAGATGGTGATGTCATTGCAATTGATGATGGAAGTACACCGCTTCAAATGGTTCCATACCTTGTTCATCGTAAAAACTTAACGATTGTAACAAGTTCATTTCCAGTCGCAACACAATTAATTTCTTCTATTAATAAAAAGATGTTTCACGGTGAAGTTTTATTTATAGGTGGAAAAGTATCTCCAAAGCATTCGCGTGTATCAGGGTCTATTTCTCAGCAAGTAATACAGCAATTCCATTTTCATAAAGCGTTCGTTTCGATTGATGGGTTATTACCTAGTTTTGGAGTTTCCAGCTTTGAATTAGAGAAAGCGAAATTGTCAGAGGCGATGATGAAATTAGCTGAGAAGACATATATTTTATGTGATCATACGAAGGTAGGCGTGAAAGGGAATTATCGTATAGCAGCATTTTCACGTATTCAACATGTAATTTGTGATAAAAAAATGCCATATAGTTTTGAAGAAGAACTTATGAAGCATAATATTCAGTGGACAGTTTGTTAAATAAAGTGAAAGTACCTAAACTCCCGCCTAATTTTTAGGAGGGAGTTTTATTGTCTGCAAATCGTAAAATAAAAGATTTGCATTTATGCAAAAAGTGGACACATTTTCTCATCTCTTTCATATAATTTACCAATACAAAAAAAGTTGGCCGAAGGAAAGAAGGGAGAACATGTCAGAACGAATATATAATAAACTTGTATTGTACGCGAATATTTTGCAAAAAATTGGTGTCATCAATGAGAAGGAAAAAAGTGAAATTCTTCATACGATAGGTAAAAAAGCCCTTTGAATAAAGGGCTTTTTATTTTTTATCTTTAAAAATATAAATTTAATGTAATATTCTCATTGACAATGATAATGATATTCATTATCATTTATTTGTGGGTAATTGATAAGGGTTATCAATTATAAAAATTATATATGATAGGGGATATTATTTTGAAAAAAAATTATATGAAGGCGCTAGTAGTAGCGACAACATTAGCAATTCCATTTGCTACGTATTCTACTCCAGCATTAGCGGCATTAAAAGTTGAAGCAAATCAATCGGTAGCAGCAGCGAGTGATCGCACGTATGATACTGAAATTAAAATATATAAGGACCAAAAAGACGAGCCATCTATGGTTTCTCAATATATAAAAGATCCTAAAGTAACGATTGCAGCTGGTAAAAAAATTGTCACTGTAACAATGCAAGATAGCGATTATTTTCAATATCTTAGAATAGAAGATAGAAACCAGCCTGGTGTATTTCATGATGTGAAGGTTTTGTCAGAAGATAAGAGGAAGAACGGAACGAAAGTAGTCCAATTTGAAATTGGCGAGTTTGAGAAGAAGCACAATATGCAAATGCATATACTTATTCCAGCTATTGGATATGATCACAAATATCAAGTTCAATTTGAAATTAAAGATCCAACTGTAGGTAACAAAGAAACAGAGAAACTAGATGATAACTCTAATTCAGGCAATACGGAAACGGATAATCCAGTTGATAATCAAAATATGATAACAGATAACAAATTAAGAGAACTTGTGAATAAAAAAGTATTTAATAGAAAAGATTTAAATACACCAATTACGAAAGAAGAGTTATTACAAGTAAAGGATTTATTTTTAAATACAAATGAGATACTTGATTATAGTGCATTAAAATATATGCCAAATTTAAAATCTTTAACAGTTGCGAATGCGAAGATAAAAGACCCGTCGTTCTTTGCGAACTTAAAGCAATTAAATCATTTAGCTTTGCGTGGTAATGAATTTGCAGATGTAACGCCACTTGTTAAGATGGATAATTTAGAATCTCTTGATTTAAGTAATAATAAAATTACAAACGTTGCACCACTAACTGAAATGAAAAATGTAAAAAGTTTATATCTATCAGGCAACCAAATAGAAGATGTAACAGCATTAGCGAAAATGGAACAACTAGATTACTTGAATTTAGCAAATAATAAAATTACGAACGTTGCTCCATTAAGCGCTTTGAAAAATGTAACATACTTAACTTTAGCAGGTAATCAAATTGAAGATATTAAAGCGTTATATTCATTACCTTTAACAGATTTAGTATTAACACGTAATAAAGTTAAAGATTTATCCGGCATTGAGCAAATGAAGCAATTAGAAGAATTGTGGATCGGGAAAAATGAAATAAAAGATGTTACTCCTCTAAGTAAGATGACACAGTTAAAACAATTACACTTACCTAACAATGAGTTAAAGGATATTACGCCATTATCAAGTCTAGTAAACTTACAAAAGCTTGATTTAGAAGCGAATTATATTTCAGACTTATCACCAGTGAGCAATTTGAAAAAATTAGTATTTCTAAGTTTTGTTGCAAATGAAATCCGTGATGTCCGACCAGTTATAGAACTAAGTAAGACGGCTTATATTAATGTCCAAAATCAAAAAGTATTTTTAGAGGAAACAGAAGTAAATAAAGAAGTAAAAGTACCTATATATGAAAAAGATGGTGAGGTTTCTACGAAAATCCGTCTGAAGAGCGATAACGGTACGTATAGTAATGGTGTAGTGAAATGGAGTACACCAGGTGAGAAAGTATATGAATTTGGTGTGAAAGATCCATTCGCGGATACAGGAATCTTCTTTACAGGATCTGTTATTCAAAATGTAGTAGAAAGTAAAGACGGTAATACATCTAAAGAAGATGAGAAAACAGAAGTGGTAGAGTTTAAAGATGTGCCAAAAGGACATTGGTCAGAAGAAGCAATTAATTACTTAGCGAAAGAAAAGTTATTTATAGGCTATGGAAATGGTGAATTTGGATTTGGGGATAACATTACTCGTGGACAAGTAGCACTTCTAATACAAAGGTACTTAAAATTAGAAAATAATCTAAAACCAAAAACGACCTTTACAGATACGAAAGGAAATATGTATGAAACGGCTATTGATGCAGTAGTTCAAGCTGGGATTATGACAGGGTATGGAAATGATACATTCCGTCCAGATGGAGTATTAACTCGATATGAAATGTCAGTAGTACTACAAAGAGTATTTCAGTTAAAAGAAAATGAAAATAGTGCAGAGAATTTTAAAGATATACCAAATGGCCATTGGGCGAAAGGATATGTGAAAGCTTTAGTAGATAATAAAATATCAAAAGGTGACGGGGAAGGGAACTTTTTAGGAGATAATTTCGTAACACGTGAACAATACGCACAGTTTTTATATAATGCAATAAAGAAATAAAGTGAAGCTTTAATCAGTGGGGGTCTTACTGCCCGGTAAATAGCGGGATAAAAAATGAGGAAAATACGCTATTCTTTAATTAAAGAATAGCGTATTTTTTTATGTGCAAAATGAAATAGGAAATAGATAGGAGTATAGACATATGAATAGCCTATTTTAAAGAAGAACCACGAAACTATATTGACAAAAAAGCGTTCTCATGTGATAATTCAATTAAATTTTTAGAATAATCAAAAAATATTCCTTTTACATAGAAAGGATTCGAACCTTATATGAATATTATGCCGGGGGTGACGAAATGTTATTTTTTCTGAAGAGATGGAATGAATTAAAAGATGTGAAATCTGAATTGGCACTTCGTGATTGGTTTTATGGTACCAAAATTAGTTTATCGCTATGTACGTCAAAAGAGCCGTTAACATTCTTAGTAAATGTTGAGGGAAGAGATAAAGGGCTATTTTCGGAAGAAGATTTTATTGTCGTAAATTGCATGTGCGAGTCAGTATTTGAAAATGAAGAAAAACCAGCTGCAGAGTCATTTATGCATGCAGATATTTATAAAAAAAGTAGTGCAGGATGTATTTTACAAGTGCAGACTGTAGATAGTCATTTAATATCAGAGTTATATGGAGAAGAAGGAGAAGTAACGTTCGATAAACGCAGTGTGGAGCGTGTTTTCGGAAAAGAAGGTATAACAGAAATGACAATTCCAATTGTAGAAGATGAAAAAAAATTCGCTGATTTATTAGAAAGTAATGTTCCGAATTTCATTGAAGGTGGAGGAGTAGTTCTTGTTCATAATTACGGCATGATTGTGTGGGGGAAAACGCCAGAAGAATCAAAAAAATGGCTAGAGGGTATAGAATATTTAATGAACTATCATGTAAAGTTATTAATGATTAAGGGCGCAAGGAGCTCTGTTATATAAAAATGTATGTGATATGGATACAAGTTAATAAATAAATGAAAGCGTTTTAAAAATAATTTCACTCATAAAATATAGGTCTCCTTATTATATATAGATTACATGTTGACATGTAAGGAGGAACATATTTTGCGAGTTAAATATCATTTTCTGCCAAAGCAGCAAGTAACATTTTGCAAAATAAATGATTCTGGTGAAGAGGCACTGCAAATGATGAACGAAACGGGATTTCGAGCCATCCCGGTATTAGCAGAAGATGAGAAGAAATTCACGGGGATTATTTATAAAGTAGATTTATTAGAAAAAAAATGCAATAGCGGATTAGATCATGTAAGTGCAGGAGATATGCTTGACAATTCTAATGCATTTATTTTTGAAAAGGATTCCTTCTTCAGAGCCTTTTATGTAATTCGTCGGCTTCCGTTTTTAGCCGTGCTAAATGATTATAATGAATTTGTCGGTATGTTAACGCATTCGAATATATTTGATGTTATTGAAGATTCATTTGGTATGCGAACAGGTGGTTATATATTAACAATTGCAACACAAGATTGTAAGGGGACGATTAAAGAGCTTGGGACATTGTTAAAAGCATATAATATCGGTGGTTTGTTTACACTCGATAACGGTGATCAATATATCCGTCGGGTTATTGTAAATATATCAGATGAGTTAGATGAAAGAAGATTAAAGCAATTAATCGGAAAAATAGAGAAAAAAGGATTCAGAGTGAGTCATGTAGATTATATTTAAGTTAAAAAAGTACCTATCTGTTATATACAGATAGGTACTTTTTTGTCCCGCTATTTGTGGGCGGTAAGATCCCCACCTCAAAATTCAGTGAAAGCAATGGGGGGCTTCCCGTAAAAGTCCGATTGGTGAGGGCTGGTTATATGTGAGTAATGAACTTTATTTTGAAACAGGAGGCGGGGATAATGCTAGATCAGATAAAAAAATAAAGTCTGCATGCTCACGAATTTTAGGGATAGAAGTTTCAATAACGCGTGATGTAATTTCACCTGGGGGGCCCACATGCCCGATAGCTACCATAATGGGTTTTTCTTGAATTTTTTTGATGAGTAATTGGGCTTGTTTTGAAATATGTCCTGCTGTATACACATCATCAAAAAATAGTTGGTTTTCAATAATAGGAACTCCTAATTCTTTTCCGATTTTTGGGACGACACTCTTAGGATTCGTTTTACTATCTAGGTAAAATAAACCGTGTTTTTTACAAGCAGCAAGTATAAGGCGAACAATTCTTTCATCCGCTGTTACTTTTGACCCCATATGATTGTTCATTCCAATTGCATGCGGAACTTCTTGAATCGCTTGTTCAAGTCGGTTGTTTATTTCTTCATCGCTTAAATCGGTTGTAATGGCTTTCGGCCCAAGCCATTCTTTTTTACCTTTAATAGGTTCCATTGGCATATGTATAATAACTTCATGGCCTTTCTTATGGGCAGCTATTGCATCTTCTTTTGTGGAAGGAAGAAAAGGCATAACAGCAACAGTTAGTGGAATTGGAAGTGACAACATTTGATTAGTCCCCTTCATATTATTACCGAAATCATCAATGACAATAGCAACTTTATTCGTATGAGCAGTTGCTTGAATAGGAAATAAGAAGGACGGTAAAAACAAAACAATGATGAATAATGCAATCGTATATTTTCGCATATAAATATTTCCTTTCTCTTGTTATCCCGCTATTTGTGGGTAGTAAGACTCCCACCTCAACATTGGGCTGGATAGGTGGGAGATTCACTGCCAATAAACGCCCGATTGATGAATGCTAATAATCAGTGGGGCTGAACAAAAAACACTGATGAAAGTTTCACTTTATCAATCATCATTATGTTTTGCTTTTTTATATAAATTAAACAAAAAATGTCGAAGAAAAGTAGGTGGAAAATTAAGAATCCCCGGTTTACGTAGAATTTATAAAAAAAGAAGATGAAAAAAATGTCTATTATTGCGAATGTATTTACAAAGATAGAATAATTTGTAATAATTCTCAAAGTGAGGGTAAAGATTTGTAAATTACAGGGAGAAAATGTTAAATTTTCTGATTCTTCAAATTTGCATATGATTAAGTAGTTAAAAAAATTCAATGGAGAAGTGAAGTTAAGAGCATGGAAGTATAATAAGGGGGATATGGATGTTTACTGTAAAAAGGAAGTACACATTAGAAAAGCTTTCACGTGATATTCATATGAAACGTGAAGAAATGATTCAACTAGGATTAACAAGTGGGCTAAATAGTAGGGAGACAATTCAAGTTAGTCAAGAATTGGACAAGCTTATTTTACAATATCAATGTTATAAAGAAAAACAAACACCGAAATGGTTTTCAATTATAAAAATACCTATTTTCCAAATCGGGTATGAAGGAAAATCAAATAATTTTTGGCGAATGCTTGTGGCTGGTTTTATGAAATAAGTATAATTACCCTTATAGGATAAGGATAATTATACTATGTGTAACGGAATTTCGATATGAACTGTCGTTCCTTCATTTTCTGTACTGTCGATAAAAATATGCCCATTATACATCTCTACAATTCGTTTACATATGACAAGTCCAAGACCTGTTCCAGTATCTTTATTAGTAAAGAACGGATGAAAGAGGTGTTTTTGAATATGTTGTGGAATCCCTTTCCCAGTATCTATAATCTGCAATTGTGCATGTGTTTCATTGTTTTTTACTACAATGGTTAGTGTATCACTAGAAGTCATAGCCTCAATTGCATTTTTTGTAATGTTTAAAACCACTTGTTTCATATGGTCTTTCGAACAACGGATATGAACAGGATGGTCTGGCAAATGTAAATGGAATACAATGTTATGTAAATTCGCCTCAGATTGAATAATTAATGCTACCTCATTTAGAATTGTTCTTACATCATATGTTTGTTCGATGATGGCGGTTGGCTTTCCGAGAATAAGAAATTCACTTACAATTTCATTGATTCGCTCTATTTCTTGTTCAATTACGGAAAAGTAGAACTGATCTTGTTCATCTTTATATTTCTCTTTTAATAGAGCGACGAGTCCTTTAATTCCAGTAAGAGGATTACGGATTTCGTGTGCTGTACTTGCTGCAAAAGTTCCAACTAATTCAATTTTCTGTAGTTCGTTTTGTTGTCTTTCAAGTTTTGTTTGACGTTTTAACAACATATATTGAGCAAGTAAAAATAAAATAGATATTAAAAATAAAGTAGCGATACACTCTATTGCAACCCACTGGTATAAGGTTTTCTGATGAATAGGTAATGGAGAAACAGAGACCTTCCAATTTAATCTTTGGAGTGGGGTAGTAAGCATATTAGAATGCGTATCACTTGTGTCGTTATTATCATCGGTTAGAAAAACTACATCATGTTTATCAGTTACCTCAAAATGGTATTGTGGTTTAATGGCATTTAAAGAAGATGAAATGTAATCAAAGCGTAAACTAGCTAATAATAATCCTGAGAGCTCTTTCTGTTTATTGAATATGGGGGTAGCAATCATAATAGCTTTATGTCCAAGAACGCGATCAGTAATGACTGATGATACAGTGGTTTTTTTAGTTTGTAGCACGTCTTGAATATATTTACGGTCTGAAACATCTATAGGCTTTGATTCATCTTCAGATGAGATTGTAATGACCCCTTCTGGTGTAGCGTAATATAAACCAGAGAAGCGTGCATCGTTCCCATCTGTATCATGTACAATTTGTTTAATGCCGTTTATATTACCAGTCTCGGTGCCTACAACTTTTGCAAGCATGTCTAAAGCAGAAATTGCTTCACCAAGATGATGATCTAAATAATCTCTATATAAAAAGAGAACTGTATGAGCGGATAATTTGTTTTCCTGTTTCATTTTATATGTATGATACGAATAAAATGTAGCACCAATCCCTATTGTCGGTAGGATAACAAGCAATATATATATAATTATGCTTTGGAATTTGACTTTCAAATGTGGTACTCCTTCTTTTTTTATTATCATTATATATAAACTATGTTAAAATTGTCATGTTTTTATTCAAGAATGATTCTTAATATATTAGGGGAGAGGAAATGGATGAGTGAATGCTCATTCGGAATTCACATGAAGTATGAAGTGGCATTTTCTTTTTATTGCTGAGAATTTAAGTGAAGGGTTGAAAGTTCTATGACATCAAATAATGAACGAGAAGATATTTCTCAATCTTTAAAAGTATTTATTGCATTATCTCGTGTACATCGTTCTGTTATGGATACTACAAATAAATCTATACAAAGTAACGGGTTAAATCCAACTGAATTTGCTGTATTAGAACTGCTATATCATAAAGGCGGTCAACCACTCCAGCAAATTGGTGAGCGCATTTTAATAGCCAGTGGCAGCATTACATATGTTGTAGATAAGCTGGAGAAAAAGGGATTAGTAAAGAGAATCCCATGTCCGAATGACAGACGTGTTATTTACGCGCAATTAACTGAGTCTGGCGAGAACTTTATTGCTTCTATTTTTCCGGGGCATGAGAAAGTTATACATCAGTCTTTTGAAATGTTAACGAAAGATGAAAAAGATGAATTACTTGATCTATTAAAAAAAATTGGGAAGTATGAAAAATAATAATATGTTCCAAAGGAGCTTTGGATAAATAAATCCAGGGCTTTTTTATTTGCAATGAACTCAGAGTAGTCACTGCCGAATTTTGTTGAAAATTAAGAGGGAATTCGAGAATACGTATTGAATTATAATAAAGGTATGTAATGGAGAGGAGGCTCGTTCATGTCATTTAAAGACTATGAATATAAACGCCCAAATATTGAAGAGTTAAAAGAGAAATTTACTGTTGCTTTAGAGAAGTTTGATAACGCAAAAACTGTAGAAGAACAAAAACAAGTCATTCATTCAATTAATGAAATTCGCAACGATTTTGGTACAATGGGAAACCTTTGTTACATTCGCCATTCTGTTGATACGACGGATACTTTTTATAAGGAGGAGCAGGATTTCTTTGATGAATTCTCTCCAGTTGTACAAGGATATGGTACAAAATATTATAAGGCACTTATTAATTCTCCATTTCGTGAAGAATTAGAGGCGTATTATGGAAAACAATTATTTGCTCTAGCAGAATGTGATTTAAAAACATATTCAGATGAAGTCGTGAAAGATTTACAATTAGAAAATAAATTATCGTCGCAATATACACAGTTATTAGCATCCGCAAAAATTGACTTTGCTGGAGAAGAAAGAACGTTATCGCAATTGATTCCGTTTATGCAAGGAAAAGAAAGAAGCGAACGTAAAGCAGCAAGTGAAGCATACTACGGATTTTTAGCTGGAAATGAGGAAGAACTAGATCGTATTTATGATGAGCTTGTTAAAGTGAGAACGAAAATCGCAAAATCTTTAGGTTTCAAAACCTTTGTTGAACTTGGATATGCAAGAATGTACCGTACAGATTATAATGCGGAGATGGTGGCTAATTACCGTCAGCAAGTGCTGGATTATATCGTTCCCGTTACAACGGAATTAAGAAAGCGACAACAAGCACGTATCGGTGTAGAGAAGTTAGCTTATTACGACGAAAACTTTGAGTTTGCTACAGGTAACCCAACTCCAAAAGGAGATGCGGATTGGATTGTTGATCATGGAAAGACGATGTATAAAGAGTTATCGGCTGAAACAGATGAATTTTTCAATTTCATGCTAGATAACGATTTATTAGATTTAGTTGCGAAAAAAGGAAAAGCTGGTGGCGGATATTGTACATATATTGAGAATTATAAAGCGCCATTTATTTTCTCAAACTTCAATGGAACATCTGGTGACATTGATGTATTAACACATGAAGCAGGTCATGCTTTCCAAGTATATGAAAGTCGTAAATTTGAAATTCCAGAATATAATTGGCCAACATATGAGGCATGTGAAATCCACTCTATGAGTATGGAATTCTTTACATGGCCATGGATGAAGCTATTCTTTGAAGAAGATGCAGATAAATATTACTTCTCTCACTTAAGTTCAGCACTTCTGTTTTTACCTTATGGTGTATCTGTTGATGAATATCAACATTATGTATATGAAAATCCTGAAGCATCACCTGAAGAGCGTAAGACAGCGTGGCGTAACATAGAGAAGAAATATTTACCGCATCGTGATTATGAGGATAATGATTATTTAGAGCGCGGTGGTTTTTGGCAACGTCAAGGGCATATTTATAGCTCACCTTTCTATTATATTGATTACACGCTTGCTCAAATTTGTGCGCTACAATTTTGGAAACGTGCAAGAGATAATAGACAAGAGGCATGGGAAGATTATGTGAATCTGTGCCAACAAGGTGGAAGTAAATCGTTCTTAGAATTAGTAGAAGTTGCAAATTTAACATCACCATTTGCTGAAGGCTGTGTGAAAAGTGTTATTACAGAAATTGAAGCATGGTTACATGCGATTGACGACACAAAATTGTAAAAAACATGCGCTTTTTTTCACATGTTTAACATCGACATAATGGGAAAATGATGAGATAATAAAAGAAAATTCAGAATACTAAAGAGGTGTTTCTAATAAGGAGCACCTCTTTTCACCAACAAAAAGGGGGGAAAGAAGTATGCTTCAATCTAATATGGATGTGAGTTTAGAAAGTTTAGTAAGCTCATTACAGTCTACTCGAAGCACGCTATTATCAGAAATTGAAATGTTAAATGATACAGAAGTGAATGTAAAGCCACGCCGTGATAAATGGAGTATTATTCAAATTTTACACCACTTGCATTTAGTTGAACAATCTGTCACGTCTGCCCTTGTATATGCTTTACAAAAAAATGAAAGAAACATGACTCCATTTAAAGACCTCCAACTTACGATTGATCGCACACATAAACGAGAAGCTCCTCAGCAAATGCAACCAACAGAAACTTTAATGAAAAAACAGCAAGGAATTCAATTACTAGAACATTCACGACAAGAACTATTACATGCGCTTCATAGTGTTATAGATGAAAAAGATCTATTTGAAAATGGATTAAAGCATCCTGTTTTTAATGATCTGAATTTGTATCAATGGGTTCAATTTCTTGATTTGCATGAACAAAGACATCTTACGCAATTAAAAGAGGCGAAACATGCAATTTTGCAGCGCTAAAGTGGAAGAAGTGGGAAACCACTTCTTTTTTTGATACGTGCATAGTTTTCTTTCTTATTTTGGAATACTACATGGAGAAAGAAAAGAAGGAGTTGAAAAAATATGTCTAAGAAGAAGCGAGAAGAAGAGCGCGCCTGGAAAGCGCGTAAAGAAAATCAACAACCGCACGGAAAAGTGAAAGCTTTTGCTGAATTAGTTGAAGGAACAGAAAAAACGTGATGATTATTTCATCACGTTTTTTGTATGAGTGGAAAAGTTAATAAAAAGGTTGTACCGATTCCTTTTTCACTTATAATATCAATTTTTCCATTCATAGCTTGAACAACACTGAATACGACCATCATTCCAAGTCCAGTGCCTTTTTCTTTCGTTGAATAGAAAGGCGAGCCAAGACGTTTTACTTGTTCTGAATCCATACCGACTCCTGTATCTTTTATATATAACTGAATATGCTTATGATCAGGAACTAATGTGAAATAAAGATCACCGCCTTTTGGCATAGCCTCAATGCAATTTTTTAAAATATTTAATAAACATTGATTTAGTTTTTGCTTTTCTCCAGCGATAAAAAAAGAAGTGCTTTGCTTTATATAATGAGTACGTACATTTGTTAAATTAGCAAGCGGTGTAATTAACGACAATGCATGTAGTAATTCTTCTTCTAACTGTAATGTTTGTTCTTTTTCAATGCTTGGTTTAGCAAAGGTTAAATAATCTGTAAGAACATGATTTGCTTGTTCAATGCCGTTAATGGCAATGTCGATATATAATTTTCGTTCCTGCTCAGTGCATGTATCTGATTGTAACAGTTGTAAAAACCCTTTTGTTGAAGTTAATGGATTGCGAATTTCATGAGAGATAGACGCTGCCATTTCACCAATTAAATGAAATTTTTCAGCATTTATAAGTTCGTTTTGGAGACGAACTTGAGTTTGTAATATGTGTAGTAAATATAAAATTAGAATCGTACCAAGCATTGAACATAACTCATACACAATAATATGCGGTATATAATCAGTCTTATTTGTAACCTTTGAAAGGAAGAAGGGTATCCAACTAAATCCGTATGTGAGACTGTAGATAATAGCAAGTGTTATTTTTATACGATTAGAAGTTCGATTGAAAAATTTATATGTTAATAGTAGAACAATAAATAGAAGAACAGAACCGATAAGAGATGGGAAAACACCGATCCCACCTAATAATAAGCGATATATGTTTAATACGACTAAGATAGAACCACCAGCAATAGGCCCTCCCGTTAATGTACCGACAATTAATACAATATGGCGCATATCAAATTGAAAACCATTATTTGTTTTTGCTGCAAATGTAATACAGAGTACGGTAGCGAGGCAACAGAGTACAATGAATATAGCTGAATTTAATTTAGGAGAGCGTTTCCCTTTTTGATTCCAAAATAAATGATATACGAGCATTGTAATCAGGATGAATAATATATTTAAAAAGAGATAAATAATAAAGGATTTCAGTGGGATGCCTCCTCTCTTCTTATATTAAATTAATCATACTATAAAATGAAAGAAATGAAATGATAAATAGCGGAAAAATCAGAAATTTTTACGCTAGTATACAATATGTTACAATAAGCTGTGTCAATGAAAGAAGAAATTCCGTGCACCGCGCGGGAGAGGTTCGCGAACTCCCTCTATAAAAAACTATGGAAACAACAATATCCTTAGGTATTGTTTTGTTTTTTTATTGTGACAGTTCAAGAACGTTCTTTCTTCTTATTTATAGTAGAGAAGGAGAATGAGTGAAATGAAAAAAGAAAAAGCAGTTGTTGTTTTTAGTGGAGGACAAGATAGTACGACATGTTTATTTTGGGCAATAGAGCAGTTTGCAGAGGTAGAAGCTGTAACATTTAATTACAATCAACGTCATAAGCTAGAAATTGATTGTGCAGCGGAAATTGCAAAAGAGCTAGGAATAAAGCATACGGTACTAGATATGAGTCTATTAAATCAACTTGCTCCAAATGCGTTAACGAGAACGGATATGGAGATTACACATGAAGAAGGTGAATTGCCATCGACATTTGTAGATGGACGAAATTTACTCTTCCTATCATTTGCTGCTGTATTAGCAAAACAAGTTGGAGCACGTCATATTGTAACAGGTGTATGTGAAACTGATTTCAGTGGTTATCCAGACTGCCGTGACGTGTTTGTGAAATCGTTAAACGTTACTTTAAATTTATCTATGGATTACCCGTTTGTCATACACACGCCACTTATGTGGATTGATAAAGCTGAAACATGGAAATTATCAGATGAACTTGGAGCATTTGAGTTTGTTCGGGAAAAAACATTAACATGTTATAACGGAATCATTGGTGATGGTTGCGGTGAATGTCCAGCATGTCAACTTCGTAAAGCAGGATTAGATACGTACCTACAGGAACGCGAAGGAGCGAACAACTAATGGATAACTTTTTTGGATTTCGCATCGTAGAGAATTTGCAAAAAATGGACAAGGATATTCAGCGTAAACAACTCAAATACCATAATAAAAGAGTAATGGTCAGCAAGGAATTTACATTTGATGCAGCACACCATTTACACTGTTATGAAGGGAAATGTAAAAACTTACATGGTCACACATATAAAGTTGTATTTGGAATTAGTGGATATGTAAATGAAATAGGTCTTGCAATTGACTTTGGAGATATAAAAGAAATTTGGAAGAATGAAATCGAAATTTATTTGGATCATCGTTATTTAAACGAAACGTTACCTGCAATGAATACGACTGCTGAAAATATGGTCGTTTGGATTTATGAAAAGATGGCAGAAGCACTAACAAAAGAGAATCGAGTGAACGAATATAAAGGAGCCCGCGTTGAATTTGTTCGTCTATTTGAGACGCCGACTAGTTATGCGGAAGTAAGACGGGAGTGGATGCTTGATGAGTAAAATCCCTGTCTTAGAAATATTCGGTCCGACTATTCAAGGTGAAGGAATGGTTGTAGGGCAAAAGACAATGTTTATCCGTACAGCTGGTTGTGATTATAGCTGTGCTTGGTGTGATTCTGCTTTTACGTGGGATGGATCAGCTAAAGATCAAATTAGACAGATGACACCAGAAGATATTTGGGATGAGCTTGTTGCAATTGGAGGAGAAAATTTTTCTCATGTTACGATTTCAGGCGGAAATCCGGCATTACTGAAAAATATTGAGTTTCTTCTTTCAATATTAAAAGAAAATGGAATGCGAACGGCAATTGAAACGCAAGGGAGTAAATGGCAAGATTGGTTACTTCAAATTGATGAGGTAACAATTTCTCCAAAACCACCAAGTTCGACGATGAAAACAGATTTTCAGAAGTTAGATGCTATTATTCAGAAACTAGCAGGAAAAGATATTAGTTTAAAAGTAGTAGTATTCGATGATCATGATTTTGAATATGCAGTTAAGATGCACGAACGTTATCCAGGTGTACCATTTTTCCTGCAAGTAGGAAACGATGATACAAAAACAGTGGATGATGCGATGCTTATTAAAAAATTATTAGATAAGTATGAGTGGCTGATTGATAAAGCTGTAAATTGTAAAGAGATGAATGATGCAAAAGTATTGCCTCAGCTTCATGCGTTAGTATGGGGAAATAAACGCGGCGTATAACGAGAAGGGATGTTTAAAATGACTGGAAGATTAGATGAAGATTTAAAAGATGTAACATTATTAGGAAATCAAAATACAAAATATTTATTTGAATATAGCCCAGAAATATTAGAGGTATTTGATAATAATCATCCAAACCGTGATTATTTTGTAAAATTCAATTGTCCTGAATTTACAAGTTTATGTCCGAAAACAGGACAACCAGATTTTGCAACAATTTATATTAGCTATATTCCAGAGCAAAAAATGGTAGAGAGTAAATCTTTAAAGTTGTATTTATTTAGTTTCCGCAATCATGGTGATTTCCACGAAGATTGCATGAACGTTATTATGAACGATTTAATTAAATTAATGGATCCACGTTACATTGAGGTATGGGGGAAATTCACACCACGTGGTGGCATTTCAATTGATCCATACTGCAACTACGGTCGCCCAGGGACGAAGTATGAACAAATGGCTGACTACCGCATGATGAACCACGATCTATATCCGGAAACAATTGATAATCGTTAATAGAAAGAAAGGGCCTGTATACTATACAGGCCCTTTCTTTCTATTATATTATGCATTTTGATTAATGACAGTATAGTTTTTATGACTTACAACTGTAAGAGGTTCCATATCTAGTTCTCTAAAATTCTTCATAATTGTTATATCAACAATAACAGAGTTTTGATTTACTTTTTGAACACGGCCTTGCATTCCACCTTTAAATTCGATGATATCTCCAGTTTCTGCGATCTGCATAAGCAACTCTCCTTGTTACAGTTTTCCCAAAAAAAGAATAAATTTGGGTTTTTTTTATTTCCTCCTATTTTGAACCATATTTCCTACTTTGTAAATGTTTCCAAAGTAAAAATTCGAAAAATATTCACTTTTTGTAAGAAAATATGTAGAAAATCCATGTTATTTGAAAAAAATAGCAAAAATGCGGGAATCTTTATATCGAGGTATAATGAAAAAGTAGAATAACCTGCTGAAGTGGGAGAAATTAGAGGCGGTAAAATGATGTTTGAATTTGTGGGGAGTGTTATAGCTTTAATTTTATTTTTATTTTCTTATATGCATTTAAAAAAGATTCGTCAATATGATACGAGTACATATTTTGATGGGATGGATGGTATCCATGCTTCGATAACGCATGATAGTGGTGGGGAGATGTAAAGGTATATGACTTTCTTTTCTTGCGTGGTATGATGTTTAGAACTAGTGCATAATAGAGTTCGTAAGTGATGAATGGAGAGTGAAAAGAATGAAGATTTCTTTTATTCGTCATGGTTGTTTAGGTCGTATAAGAGAACCGGTGACAATTAATTCATTTCACGAATGGATGAAACAGTATGATTCCGAGTCAATGATACAAAAAGCTAAAATGCCGATAGAAACAATAGAGGCAATTGAAGCAGCGAAATTTGTCTTAACAAGTGATCAAAGGCGTGCTGTACAATCAGCAGCTGAATTAACGGATTCTTTATCTTTTATGCAAAACTCTCTTTTTAGAGAAGCTGAAGTTCCTTCATACTTTTTTGCTCCGAAGTGGTTGAAATGCACAATTAAGGTATGGATGTTCATTGGGCGCACATTATGGATACTTGGCTACCATAAAGATGTTGAGTCTTATAAGGAAGTAAGAGAGAGGGCAAGGCAAGCGGCTTACCTGTTACATCGTTATGCTCTCGTACATGGAAGTATTGCTCTTGTAGGTCATAATTATTTTAATTCGATGATTGGAACGGAGCTGAGGGCAATGGGATGGTCTGGTTCTCCTATTTTGCATAGAAAGCCATGGGGATGTACAACATATACGTTTCACGAGGCGATGGATGGAAATATATTAAATACGAATTTAACATAAAAGCACACGATTTATATAAATCGTGTGCTTTCTTTTTAAGATATAGAAATTTTGACGTTTAATGGTTTTACGAGATGAGCATAAGGTTCGCCTACTAGCATAACAATTTCATCTTTTTTATAACCTAACTTTTCGTATAGTGAATAGGCGCGTGTGTTTTCTAAATTAACAAGTAAAGCGATTTTTTCATGCCCTTTTTCAGTTGCATAGATTTCGGCAGCTTCAATTAATTTAGAACCAATACCTTTTCCACCGTGTGCACTTGAAACTGATAATGTATCAATGTAATACTCATCAAGCTCAGCTTCTTTTTCTAACGTAATCGATTCATCTTTATGTAATTCTCTTAAGTGATGTACAATTGGTGCGTCAAGCTGTGTTGCTTCACTACCGTGATAAGCGACAATAATTCCAACTGCACTCTCGTCTTGTTCATAAATAAAACAGTTTTCGTAGCTCAGACGGTTATTTTCTTTTGAGAACCATGTCTCAAGTCCTAGTAATACTTCTGCTTCAACTGTGCTACCTGTGATTTTTTCAGCAATTTCATGCAGAGCATTATACAATAAAGGAGCTATTGCCATTGCATCTGTCTTTTTTGCTTTCCGAATCATAGTATCCCTCCTAGTTCTATTTGTATATTGTAGCATAGTGGTATGGAACTTTGCATAATTGAATGCCGAAATGTTTGATATAGAGAAGTAGCTATGTTAGTATATGATATTTAGTGGACATATAGTAAAACGATATTGTTTGCGAAATAACGAAAATAAAATCATGGCATAACAACAAGATAAAGTGAAATGTTAATCAGTAAGATTTTTTGTTCATTCCACGACTGATTAGTAGTCAACACCAATCGGACTACCCGCAAATAGCGGGATAATTTTACAGTTGTTGACCTATAGAATATACGATAGAATAAAATATTGCAGAGAGGTGAAATACATGGATAAAGAATTAGCAAATACAATTTTAGATCAGCTGAAAAATGGTGAAATAACGGAGTATGTTGTTACGAAAGATGTATTTTATACGTTCAGAGAAGTTGTTGTAAATAGAGAAGACTTTAAGCATTTCATTGGTAACGCACAGCGAGGCGGGCAAGTGATTTATACATATTCAGAAACGCCACGTTCATAAAGGGGAATTTTGATCAGCAGGGCATCCCTCACTGATTAGTAACCTTCACCAACTGGACGTTTAATGCGGGATAAATAAAAGATAAAGGAGAGGGGAATTATGGGCGATTTTAAACAAGGCATTTTACCACATTGGGATTATATGTGGAAAGATAGAGCCGGCAATAGATTTATGGGAATGGTTATGTATCCAGAGAAACGAAAATGTTCAGCAAAAATGCTTCAGAAAATAAAAAGAGCATATGAAGAAGCGATAGAAATTAAAGTAACTGTACAAGTTCAACATACATATCAGTATGTAGAAGGAATGATTGTATACTTTGATGAAGAGGCTCCTGTATGTACAATGCTTGATAAAGATGAAAATCCACATCACATATTTGTAAAAGATATTTTGCGTATTGAGCACTCTGAATAAACTTTTCATAAATAAATTGAAGTTCCATAATAATAATCTTTTTCTATAATAGTTATCTTTTAGTATGTAACGAGAGACGAAAGTATATGTATAATATATTTAATAAGGTAAATTTGATAAATGTAATCGTTTTTTAGAGCAGATTATCGTTTTATATCTGTTCTTTTTTGCGTGATGCTGGAGAAATATATTTCTTCAGCATCTACCGTTTTATGACAAAATATATTGTTAACTTTTTTAAAAATAAGGTTAAATTCGTTGACAACTTTTTTGAAAAGCACTTTATTGACATGAGTTTTAGAATGTTGTTTCATAGTCATTGTATTGAAAAAAAACGGCTATCATGTCGAAAAGTAAAAGTTAAAAAAAGAAAGAATTTATACATATATCTTGTGTCTTATTTTGAAACGTAATACAATATATAGAGAAATCGAGAACAACATATAGAGAATATAGATTTGAGAGGGAGGGTCGGAAATGTTAGTTGCATATGATTCTATGACAGGAAACGTGAAGCGTTTCATTCACAAATTAAATATGCCGGCCGTTCAAATTGATGAAGATCTAGTAATAGATGAAGACTTTATTCTTATTACGTATACAACAGGTTTTGGCAATGTACCAGAACGTGTTTTAGACTTTTTAGAGCGCAATAATGAAAAATTAAAAGGCGTATCTGCAAGCGGCAATCGTAACTGGGGAGACATGTTCGGTGCAAGTGCTGACAAGATTTCTACTAAATATGAAGTGCCTATTGTATCAAAATTTGAGTTATCTGGAACAAATAACGATGTAGAATATTTTAAGGAAAGGGTGCGGGAGATTGCGACACATTGAACTGAATAATGAAATCACGCAAATGCAGGACGGTTTTTATCAGCTTCATAAAGATAAAGAGGCATTAGAAGTCTTTATGGAAGAAGCTAGAGAGAATACCGTTCCTTTTAATAGCGTGGCAGAGCGAATGGAGTATATGAAAGAACATGATTACTATTACAACGTTCTGGACGAGTATAGCTTGGAGGAAGTAGAGGAAGTATATAACATCGCTTATGGTGAAAACTTCGAGTTCCAATCTTATATGGCAGCATCTAAGTTCTACAAAGATTATGCGTTAAAAACGAATGATCAAAAACAATACTTAGAAAGCTATGAAGATCGTGTAGCAATTGTTTCATTATACTTAGGACGCGGTGATGTTTCGAAGGCAAGACAATTCGCAAGCATGATTGTAAAACAAAACTACCAACCAGCGACACCAACCTTTTTAAATGCGGGAAGAAGCAGAAGAGGAGAAATGGTGTCTTGTTTCTTGTTAGAGATGGACGATAGCTTAAATTCGATCGGCTTTAACATTAATACTGCGATGCAATTATCGAAAATCGGCGGGGGAGTAGCTTTAAACTTATCTAAGCTACGCGCACGTGGTGAGCAAATTAAAGGTATCGACAACGCTGCAAGTGGTGTAGTACCTGTTATGAAATTGCTTGAAGATTCGTTTTCATATGCGAATCAACTTGGCCAACGAAAAGGTGCCGGTGCAGTATATTTAAACATTTTCCATTGGGATATTATTGAATTCCTTGATACAAAAAAAATAAATGCCGATGAGAAGAGTCGTATTCAGTCTCTATCAATCGGAATTATCGTTCCAAGTAAGTTCTTTGAGCTTGCTGAGAAAAACGAACCTTTCCATGTTTTCGCGCCTTATACGGTTTATAAAGAATATGGCAAGCATTTAGATGATATTGACATTGATGAAATGTACGATGAATTAATGAGCAATCCGAAAGTGAAGAAGAAGCCACTAGATATTAGTGCACGTGATATGCTTATTAAAATCGCTATGATTCAGCTTGAGTCTGGTTACCCATACTTAATGTTTAAATCAAATGCAAATAATCAACATCCATTGAAGGATATTGGAACTGTGAAGATGTCGAACTTATGTACAGAAATCTTCCAGCTTCAAGAAACTTCAGAAATAAATGATTACGGTACAGATGACATTATCCGTCGTGATATTAACTGTAACTTAGGATCGTTAAATATCGTAAACGTAATGGAAAATAAAGAAATTCGTGAAGCAGTTCATGCGGGAATGGAAGCTTTAACAGCTGTTTCTGATATGACGATTATTCCGAATGCACCAACTGTGAAAAAAGCAAATGACGAGCTTCATTCAGTTGGACTTGGAGCAATGAACTTACACGGATATTTAGCAAAAAATAAAATCGCTTATGAAAGTGCAGAAGCGAAAGAATTCGCTCGTACATTCTTTATGATGTTAAATTACTATTCTATTGAGAAAAGTATGGAAATCGCTACAGAAAAAGGCGAGACATTTAAAGACTTCGATAAATCTGATTATGCGAATGGCACATACTTCGAAAAGTATGAAACGACAGATTACAGTCCTGTAACTGAAAAAGTTCAGCAACTATTTGAAGGAATTCATATTCCGACAAAAGAAGATTGGACAAGTTTAAAAGAGCAAGTGCAGAAGAATGGTTTATACAACTCATATCGTCTTGCCATTGCTCCAACACAATCAATCAGTTACGTTCAAAATGCAACTTCAAGCGTAATGCCGATCGTAAGTCAAATCGAATCAAGAACATATGCGAACGCGACAACATATTATCCAATGCCGTATTTATCAAAAGATACGTTCTGGTACTATAAATCTTCTTACGATATGAATCAGTTTAAATTAATTGATTTAATCGCAGAAATTCAAGAACATATTGACCAAGGAATTAGTACAATTCTTTACGTTAATAGTGATATTTCAACACGTGAATTAGCACGTTACTACATCTATGCACATAAAAAAGGCTTAAAGAGTCTGTATTATACGAGAACACGTAAACTAAGCGTGGAAGAGTGTGTGGCTTGTACCGTTTAATATAAAAAGTGAGACATGATGAGCAGGGTTTTCTGAACCCTGCTCATGCTTAGTTATCATATTTAGAGAAGGGGCGATTTAATGCGTGCGGTAAACTGGAACAAAAAAGAAGATGATTTTAGTTTAATGTTTTGGAAGCAAAACATCGCTCAGTTTTGGACAGAAGAAGAAATTGCGGTTTCGTCTGACAAAAATACTTGGGTGCAATTATCGAAAGAAGAGCAAATTGCTTATAAGCGTGTATTAGGTGGTTTAACACTTTTAGATACGAAACAAGGTGGCGAAGGAATGCCACTTGTACTTGTTCATCTTGAAAATTTACAAGCGAAAAGTGTATTAGCTTTCATGGGAGCTATGGAAGAAGTACATGCGAAGAGTTACAGTCATATCTTTACAACGTTAGCTACTGAAGAAGAAATTGATGATATTTTTGACTGGGTAGACAATCATCCGTTACTTGAGAAAAAGGCCGGTATTATTACTGGTTACTATCGTCGTTTGTTAAAGCCTGAAGTAACGAAAAAAGAGCTATATATGGCAATGGTAGCAAGTGTGTTCTTAGAAAGTTATTTATTCTATAGTGGATTCTTCTATCCGCTTTACTTAGCTGGTCAAGGAAAACTAACAGCAAGTGGTGAGATTATCAACTTGATAATTCGTGATGAGTCAATACACGGCGTATTCGTCGGTATTTTAGCACAACAAATCTTCGCAGAACTTTCTGCAGAAGAGCAACAAGAAGTGCAAAAAGAAACACAAGAGTTATTAATGGAACTATATGAAATTGAAATGGCCTATACAGAAGAAATTTACACTTCTATCGGTCTTGTAGAAGATGTAAATCGTTTCGTTCGTTACAATGCGAATAAAGGGCTTATGAACTTAGGACTTGAGCCGAAGTTTGAAGAAGAAGAAATTAACCCAATCGTTTTAAATGGTTTACGTACAGATACGAAAAACCATGATTTCTTCTCTGTAAAAGGAAATGGTTACGTAAAAGCAACGAACGTTGAAAAGTTAGCTGACGATGACTTCGTGTTTAACTTTTAATATAGGATTATAAAGAAAAGCTGTCTTATTCATTGATAAGACAGCTTTTCTTTATAATTTTGTTTACATAACACTATTATTTCTATATAGCGATTTATGTTTGGGAAGTTCTATTCGGTTAACGGATAGAACTTTTTGTAATTAAATGGGTATTTACAAACTTTTTGTATCAGTGTATTATTTAACTAGTACACCGATACGAAAGGAGGGAAGAAATGAAAATAGAGTTTTCTCCAAATATACCAATTTACATTCAGGTAATGGAATACATAAAAAAAGAGATCGTAACAGGACATTTATTGCCTGGTGATAAAATTCCCTCTGTCCGTGAATTAGCGAGTGAATTACAAGTGAATCCAAATACGATTCAGCGTACATTTCAAGAGCTAGAACGGGATGGAGTTGTTGTAACACGTAGAGGAATGGGACGGTATGTAACGAATGAAGGGGAGAAAATTATGGAGCTGCGAAAAGAGATGGCGAAAGAATTACTTCATTCTTTTATAGATGGAATGGACAATTTAGGTTTTTCAGAAGAAGAAATTCTTACAATTCTTCGTTCTTCATTACATGATAAGAGGGAGGAGAGCCAATGACAGAGCTATTAAAAATAGAAAACTTATGGAAGAGATACGGATTAAAAGCAGTGATCCGTGAATTAAACATAGAGATTACGGAAGGGAAAATCGTTGGGCTTGTTGGAGATAACGGGAGCGGGAAAACGACGTTATTGAAAATGATTGCAGGCTTGCAACACCCTTCTGAAGGTAGTATCACAATAGACGGTAAAAAGGTAGGATTACAGACGAAAGAAATCGTTTCATTCATGTCCGATAAGCCAGTCTTTGATGATTGGATGACTGTAAAAGACGCTTTATTTTTCTACCGGGATTTTTATAAAGATTTCGATATTCAAAAAGCGGTAGATACGATTACAGAATTTAAAATACCGTTAGAAGAAAAAATTACAGCATTGTCAAAAGGTATGATAGAGAAGCTGCAAATCATTTTAACATTTTCTCGAAAAGCGAAGCTATACGTACTGGATGAGCCATTGGGCGGGATAGATCTTGTTTCTAGAGAACATGTACTTGAGTTAATACTTAAATTTTATCGTGAAGATTGTACGCTACTTATATCGACTCATTTAATAAGAGAAATCGAAAATATATTTGATGAAGTAATCTTTTTGAAAGATGGAGAAATAATATTACATGAAAATGTGGAAGAACTACGATTTCAAAAGGGTAAAGCAGTACATGAGCTGTTTAAGGAGGCCTATGAGAAATGAGTCAGCTTTTTCTTTATCTGTATAATTGTAATAAGAGAAAGATAGCCATTATTTACTTTGGTTTTATTACAGTTTCATTAATTCTTTTATTTAATATGAAAGGAGTTTCAGGAGTTAGAATTTCAGGTAGGCAAGATATAATTATTATTATATTCTTTATCGTACTAGGTATAAATGGATTTGCAATTCTTTTAACAGGTATATCGTCTTTTCGGAAAATGTTAAAAAACTCTATGCTACGTTATACTTCTATTTCAGCAAAAAAGTACATATGTGCAAATATTTTATTCTGTGTACTACTCTTTATGATTTTGCTAGGAATAGGAATCATTTTTCTATACTATTTTTCTTTAAATATTTACAATGGAAAAACTAATTTAGGTATTCAGCAAGCAATACACAGTTTATATAATTATGGAATATTACATCATATGTTATCTATTTTCTTATGGGGACTAGATTTTCTTAATATGCTAGTTTCTATTTATTTTATTATAGTAATTGTAAAACTATTAAATGTGAAATCATCGATGAATAAAGTTGCTTGTTTAGTTTTATTCGTCATTTTTACCGTATTTAATGGAGGAATAACGTATATTTTTCAGCAAATAGAAAAGTATGTGTTTGCTATAAATAATATTGGATTTATAGATCAAAATGGTTTTTTAAATACATCATTTTATTCTGGTACAGAGGTTACAATTTTAAATCTATTTTTTAATTGTTTATTAACAATTATATTACTAGTAGTTACAGGTCACATAGTCGATAAAAAACTAGAAGTCTAAAGGAGGAATCAGCATTGGGAAACGTAGTAGTAAAGTTAGAGAATGTTCGAAAAAGGATTGGTGGAACGGAAATTATTCGTGGTTTATCATTTGAGGTTCGTGAAGGAGAAGTATACGGATTCCTTGGACCGAACGGTAGCGGTAAGACGACGACGATCCGTATGATGACAGGTCTTATTTCAATGACAGAGGGCGATATTACAATTTGTGGACATAGTATTCGCTCGGAGCGTGAAAAGGCACTAGAGCAAATTGGAGCGATTGTAGAAAATCCTGAACTATATGATTATATGACAGGAATGCAAAACTTAAAGCATTTTGCGAACATGGCCATTACTCCAATTAGTAAAGAGCGTATTGCTGAGATTGTAAAGCTTGTTGAATTAGAGCATGCGATTCATAAAAAGGTGAAAACATATTCACTTGGTATGAAACAACGTTTAGGAATTGCACAAGCATTACTTCATCAGCCGAAAATCTTAATTTTAGATGAGCCGACAAATGGATTAGATCCAGCTGGTATTCGCCAAATTCGTGATTATTTACAACGTTTAGCGAAAGAAGAGAATATTGCTGTAATCGTATCAAGTCACTTATTAAGTGAAATTGAATTAATGTGTGATCGCGTTGTTATTATTAAACAAGGTGAGTTTGTACAAGAGTACAACTTACATGAAAAAGTGAAACATGATGAGGCAGTCGTTGTAGCGTTTGAAGTAGATGAAGTTCAGAAAGCAAATGAAATCATTAAAGGTAAAGCAAAAGGGAATATAATTGTAGCATCTGTAACAAAAGACAACATTCCGCAACTTGTAAAAAAACTTGTTCATGCTGATGTGCTTGTATACGGAGTTACTGTTCAAAATAAAACGTTAGAGGATGAGTTCTTAGCGATTACTGGGGGAGTGAAAGCATAATGTTTAAATTAATTCAAAATGAATTTTTAAAGTTGCATGCGAAAAAAGGTATGTATATTTTAATTGGTGTCATTGCGGCACTCGAAATTTTAGGTACTTTAGCAATGTTGAAGTGGGGAAAAGGTGATGAGTTTAAGGGATCATATTTAGATTATGCAAACTCAGAGATTGGCTTAATTGTTTTATTTACAACGATTTTTGGGATTACACTTGCTGCCCGTACTCTTACTGATGAGTTCCAAAAGGGTACAATTAAACAATTGTTAATCCGTCCAAGAAAAAGACTTGCAGTTTTATTTTCTAAATATATTACAGTGTTATTAGCAATGTTATTTATCGTATTAGCTGGTATGCTAATTGCAATGATTATTGGCGGTATTGTAATGGATGGTAGTAAAACAGAATTAACGTTAGGAATCGTAATGAAGTCCACTTTATATCAACTACTTTCACCGTTCTTTTTTGCAACACTTGCATTTTTCCTAGCAAATGTCTTTAGAAAGTCTGTATTACCATTAATTATTACGATGTTCCTATTCTTCTTACAAGGTGCAATTAACATGGTATTAATAATGTTTGCAAAAGGTGTAGCGAAGTTTGTAGTATTCAACCATTTGGATTTAAGAGCTTACGATAGTAATAAATTAATCAATGGTGGAATAGAACCAACATTTACAGAATTTACGTTTACAACTTCATTATTACTTGTAGCTGCATACTTTGTT
Source organism: Bacillus sp. C-3-6 (assembly GCF_054509685.1). Lineage (NCBI taxonomy): Bacteria > Bacillati > Bacillota > Bacilli > Caryophanales > Bacillaceae > Bacillus > Bacillus sp. C-3-6. The sequence continues at coordinate 1,349,067 of NZ_CM137247.1, forward strand.
GTGTTACTTGTAGCATCAAGTGCATTATTCCAAAAACGTGACGTATTATAATAAAAGAAATCCCCGCTTGTAAAAACGGGGATTTTTATTACATAAATTTCACTTGGATTGCAACTTGAAGAACAGCGATATGGTATTTTAAGAGCTATGCTGTTTGAAATGATTTGAGAAAAATAGGAAGGATTTCAACTATATTCATATTATAATTTAGTTATCCTGCTATTTATAGGGAAAGGATTGCCTATAAAGTACTGATTAAAGTTTTATTTTATTTTTACTATCTTTGGGGGTGTTCTATATGCACTATGCATTTTCACGTATAAGGCTACGTAGCTTTTTTGGATGGATGATTATAGGGGTGTTCCTTATAATGATACCATTAGGTCTAGCAAATGTTTCTGAGAATACGATGGAGGTTATTTCACAAATAACTGTATTTTTTGTATTTCCGTTACTTTGGCTATACGTAAAAACAAATAAAAATAATGTTGTATTTAACAGTTTTTTTGATAAGCCAGGACGTTTATCTTGGGGCTTAATTGTATTAGCAACGATAATGGGGATGATTTTTTCAGTTGGCATATCTCAGATTCAATTTTACATATTAGCACATACGTTACCGAATTTCTTAGTTACTATGCTAGAAGACGGAAATGTTATTAATACGAGTAACGTATATATGACGATATTTACTTTCATTTCAGCATGTGTGTTAGCACCTATTATGGAAGAGGTTATTTTTAGGGGATTTTTCTTACAGCGAATGGCTCATAAATGGGGAATTAAAAAAGCTGTAATTATATCTTCAATTATTTTTGGCCTAGGACATTTTGATGTTATTGGTGCGTTCATGTTTGGTGTCGTTATGTGTCTTTTATACATAAAGACAAAAAATATATGGACGAATATAGCTGTGCACGCTCTAAATAATTTGATTGCAACAAGTATGCAATTTTTCGGTGGAGAAGAAAGTGGTACAATCTCAATTACTGAATTACAAGCGCAAAGTAATTTATGGATTGGTATCGGTCTTACAGTTGTTGGATTACTATGGTTAATTCCGTATGTTTGGAAACAATGGCGTACAGTAAAAGAAGTTGGCGTGCCACCAGTACGTTTTATAAATGAGCAAAAAGTAGTGAATTCATCACAAGAAAATGAAGTGTATAGTCAAGTGATCGTAACCGATAGATTGATGGCCATAGAGTTACCAGATGAGGCTGTAAATAAGCTTCGGTTAGAAGAAAATGATTATGTAACAGTATCTGTAGAAGACGATAAAATCGTTATAAAGAAAGCACATAATAGATAATTAAAAAGTAGCTCCTTAAGAGCTACTTTTTAATTTGTAATAATTTCCACACGAAAATTATTACCGTTCTTTACATATTTAATATCTGTAACAGTGCGGACCGTCTTCAAAATCTCCACTTTTTCACCAATTCGCGGGATGGTTGGAACATTGTCCCAAATACCAAGCAAGTCATCTAATTGTGCCGTTTTTTCATAAAACCAGATTTTCAATGTAAAGCCCCTTTCTCGAACTTTATGTATTTTAATACATAATATATTATTTTTATTCTTAATGTAAGGGGTTTTTTTATAATTTATGAATAAAAATAAATTAATCTTCTGGGAAGATATGTTCAATATCAGGAGTAAGAGATACTTCTGATAATACGATATGAGAAACTGTCGTTGCATATGAAGAAACATCATTGATAAATTCTTCAAGTTCAACGAGTGAAGGAACAGAAATTTTTACAATGTAGCATAAGCTTCCTGTTACTCGGTAACAAAAACTTGCAGATGGATAAGACTGAATAAACTGTTGCATACGTGTTGTATCACCATTTTTTAAAGTGATTTCTAAAATACAATCTAAAACTAGTCCTGCTTTTTTATAGTCGATATCGATTGTATATTTTTGAATAACGCCTTCACTTTCAAGTTTACGAACACGTTCTGCAGTAGACGGAGCAGATAAGTTTACTCGTTTCGCCAATTCACGCATAGAAAGGCGACTATCATTATATAATTCATTTAAAATTTTTCGATCAACACGGTCTAGTTGCATTTGTAAATACACCTCCAGTAAAATAATGATTTTTGTAAAGGAAAAATATAAATTAAGATTCATATGAAATGTAAAGTGAACGTTATTTATTTTACAATAAAACAGAAGGAAATAGGAGGGAAAATGATGGAGAGAATTTCATTATCAAATGTAGGAGATACAAAGTTTCAAAAGTTATTAGGGCATAATTCGGATATATTACACTCGTGGAGTAAGTTAGAAGATACACTGTACAATAAAGGAACTCTTTCAGCAGAGTTGAAGGAGCAAGTGAGAAGAACATTAGCGTATGGGAATGAATGTCCGTACTGTATGGCAAAGGGAAGACCTGATGATGTGCAAAAGGCAGAGGAGATTGGTGTAGCCGTTACTTTTGCGCATACATTTGTTCATGACCGAAAAGCAATAGATGATACTATGTTTCACGCTTTAAAACAATATTGGACAGAAAAAGAAATTGTAGAGCTTTGCGCCTATGTTTGCTTTATTACTGCGTCACAACAACTTGGTTTTCTATTTCAATTACAGCCAAATTAAGGGGGAAATGATGACAAATCAAATAGCACTTATCATAATCGATGTACAAAAGGCATTTCAATTACCAGATTGGGGCGAGAGAAATAATATTTTTGCTGAAGAAAACATGAGAATTTTGTTAGAAGAATGGAGAAAAAGGAAACGACCAGTTTTTCATATTCAACATGTAAATAAAGAAAATGCTCAGTCAATGTTTTATGAGAGAGCGGAAACGGTAAACTTTAAAGAAGAAGTGCAACCACTACTTGGTGAAGTGGTTATTCAGAAATTCGTTAACAGCGCGTTCATTGGGACAAATTTAGAAGAGCAATTAAGAAAGAACAAATGTAATGCAGTAGTGGTTGTAGGATTAACGACAAATCATTGCGTGGAAACTACGACGCGAATGGCAGGGAATTTAGGATTTACAACATATTTAGTGAGTGATGCAACAGCTACTTTTAACCGTATAGGTTTAGATGGTAAAGAGTATAGTGCAGAAGATATTCACAATATGACACTTGTAAATTTACATGAAGAGTTTGCTACGATTGTGACAACAAAAGAAGTGTTAAAATTATTTTAAGAAAATAATTGCAAATTATGTAGAAAAAAATAAGAATATTTCGTATAATCTAAGTACAATCATTTTGAAAATAGGGGTGGCATCATATGGAGCAAATTTCAGTAAAGAAATTAGAAGAGGTACTTGTTGTAGCAGGGGATGATAAACAGAAGCAAAAGGAATTTTATGAATTGCTCTTATCTACTGAGTTTTATGTTGCTGGTTCACTAGAAGCAGAGGACGGGGCAACAGAAGGAATACTTCGTTTGCGTCATTTCCAAGGAGAAGGTAGATGGATCGTTCCGTTCTTTACACAAATGGAATTTGTAAAAGATGTGTTGCCAGAAGGAACGCCCCTTATTACGATACGTGGGAAAGAGTTATTTGGTAGCATTGAGAAAGATGCTACAGCTGTATTAAATGTTGGCACTGATATAAGTAAAACATTTATTCCAGAAGAAATTGCAGATATCGCATCTGGACGAATTTTTAATTATTATAAGTAAAAGGAAAAGCGTAATCGCTTTTCCTTTTACTTTTTAATTTGAATATGAAGTGGCTATACCAGAAGAAATAGAGACTGTTTTATTATTCGTGTTTATTGTCGCTGTAGCTCCAAGTGGAATACCGATGTTTGGACTTATATGTCCAATTGGTAAATCGAATAGGACAGGTATATGATATGGCGCGAAATATTCATATAATATTGTTTGCAATGATTGAGATGGCTTTGAAGGAGTGCAGTCGTGACAACTTGTGAAAATAACGCCCCTGCATTCATTAAACTTTCCAGATAAAAGTAGCTGATTTAACATACGGTCAATGCGGTAAGGTTCTTCACCAATGTCTTCAAGTAATAAAAGTGTATTGTCCGTATTTATCTCGTAGGGCGAGCCAATTATACTTGCTAACACAGCTAAATTTCCTCCAACTAACGTACTTGTAACTGTACTGTGAGAGCTAGGTACGATACATTCTGATGCAGATAAAATGGTTGAATACGGATGGAATAGCTGATTAAAAGAGGATAAAGATAGGGAATCAATACCTTTTCCTAGTTCTTCAATCATCGGACCATGAAATGTTATAAGCTTTGCATAACGTGAAACAGCAGTATGTAAAGCTGTAATATCGCTATATCCCCAAAAGATTTTTGGATTCTGCCTAATAACTTCATATTGAATGTGAGGAAGAAGACGAGCACTTCCATAACCACCTCGTGCACAAAAAATTGCCTTCACTTCATTATTTGTAAATGCTTCATGTATATCGTCAAGCCGAACTTGATCACTTCCGGCTAAAAATCCATATTTCTCGTGAACACTCTTCCCGATTATTACGGATAACCCCATCTCTTGTAATACATTCACACCTTTTAATACATTTTCGGTTGTAGGTGGACCAGATGGTGCAATAATCATTACTGTATCACCTTGTTTTAATGCATTTGGATAAATCATTAAGCTCAGCCTCCTTCTCTTTCAATATATTCGCTTCATTTGAGGTCCAACCCTTGCAAAAGCAGGGGAAAGCTTATCAAATAAAGAAGATATAAGGGAAATAGGAGGGAAAATGATGTTTACAAGTCGAGTAACAGACATATTAAAAATTGAGTATCCCGTTGTTCAAGCCGGTATGGCAGGCGCGATTACGACGCCAGAACTCGTTGCAGCAGTAAGTAATAGCGGAGGATTAGGGACGCTTGGAGCGGGCTATATGAGCCCAGAACAAATTCGTGAAGCGATTTATAGAATAAGAGAACTAACAGATAAGCCTTTCGGTGTTAATTTACTTGTAACGAAAGAGATACAAATAGAAGAAGAGAAGGTAAATGAGGCGAAAGTATTACTAAGCGGAGTGAATAGAGAATTAGGTATAGAAGTAGAAGGAACGTTAAAGCTTCCAAAAAGCTATAAGGAACAATTACAAGTGCTATTAGATGAAAAAGTACCGGTCGTTAGTTTTGCATTTCAAACGTTAGAAAAAGAAGAAATAAATGATTTAAAAAGAAGTGGAATAAAAGTTATCGGAACAGCTACCCATGTGAAGGAAGCGAAAGTACTTGCCGAGCTAGGAGTAGATATTATTATCGGACAAGGTAGCGAAGCAGGAGGGCATAGAGGAACGTTTATTGGGAAAGAACGAGATGCTATGATTGGTACTTTTGCGTTAGTACCTCAGTTAGTAGAAGCTGTTCCGCATATCCCAATTGTCGCAGCAGGTGGTGTAATGAACGGACAAGGGCTTGTTGCGGCATTGGCACTAGGAGCAGAAGGTGTTCAAATGGGATCGGCCTTTTTAACAAGTGAAGAGAGTATTACGCACGATGTGTATAAAGAAGCGGTTTTACATAGTACAGATACGAGCACAACGGTAACTCGCGCGTTTTCCGGGAAATATGCACGGGGTATCCGGAATGAATTTATAGAGAGACATGAAGGAAAAGAAGAAGGGCTTCCGATGTATCCAGTGCAAAACGTATTAACTTCTAAAATACGCCAAGAGGCAGCGAAGCAAAATAAGGAAGAATATATGTCACTTTGGGCAGGACAGGCAGCATCGTTGGCACGAATCGAATCAGCTCAGCATGTAGTGGAGCGAGTTATGAAAGAAGCGGAGAATGCAATCGAGCAATTACAAAATATATACAAAAAGACCACTTGAGTAATTCAAGCGGTCTTTTCATTAGTTTGCTTTATAAAATTGTTGGATGGCTTCGTCGATGTAAACCCAGCCTTTCCAACCTAAGTGCATATGATCTTTTAAGAAGTATTTATCGTATTCATGATTTGAGAAGTCGGCAATTGGATAACCAGCTTTTTCGATTTGCTCATGAACTTTCTTATAGTATGCTTCGCGGCGTTCTTTCGGGAAGCCAGCGTAGTCGTACCAAGGACCTTTGACAGGAACAGAAATGAAGAGCGGTTTTGCACCAGATTGTTTTAATAAATCAAGTACAATTTGTAAATCTTCATATTCTGGCGATTGGTCATAAGCATCATTTTTTAAGTAACCTTCACGTTGCTTTAATTTTTTCTTAATTTTGCTATTGAAATAATCATCTTCAATACCGTATTCATTAGATCCAGATTCTACTGCACCTGTTTGATCCGCATGTTTACGAGCCTCTTCCCAGTTCATTTGTTTTAATGAAGGATCAAGCTTTTCTTTGTGCGGTTTAATATTAAACATAGCTGTAAATAAATCTTTACGATCTAAAATGTTACGATAAATATAAGCGAAAGGTTTAGCAGCAAGTGCTTTTACTTTATACTTCGTATCATCATAAGCAATGCCTTCAAGCGAAATTTTTAATAAAGTTTCTTTTTTTACAATCTCAAAGTTTAATAAACGCTTTGCAATTTGTTTTTTCATTTCAGGTTTTAAATCATTGTTGAAAATGAAATGGTAACCTTGTTGCTTTGAAAAGTTAGGTGCAAAGTGCGTTTCATCAATACCTTGTGGTACAAACCATTGCGGAGAAAGAACGAATACCATTTTCTTATCTTTCAATTGATCCATTGTAGATGCGAAGTTTAACACATGTACTAGGTCTTGTGTTCCGCCGCGTCCAAGAAGGAATGGTGTGAACCCTTCAGGCTTTACTTTAAAATAATTAGATGGATGGAAAGCATCCATACGTGCGAATTCCGATGAACCGTACATCGGAAGATATTTTGGATTTGCTAACATCTTTTGCTGTAAAATCATACTTTGAATTTTTTCTTCTTTTAAAGAAGTAGCAGCTTGTTCTACTTTTTCATCACTTAAAAGTGGAAGTAGGAAGCGCGTTGGAATAAGTAAGAATACAGCAAAAAGGGCCAATGCTAAAAGCATCGGACCAAATTTTGCTTTGTTCATCGGATTTCTTCCAACTTTTTAATAACCATGTTTGGTGTAGCCCACTCGTCACGGTCAAAATCAGAAATAGAAACTTCAATATCTAAACGCTCTTGGAATTCAACTAATAAAGATACTACAGCGAAAGAATCAAGAATACCTTCTTCAAATAATTGAACATCTAAGTTTTCTTTCACAATATCGTTTTCACATACTTCTTCTAAAATATCTAATACTTGCTCTTTGAATTCTGCCATTTTTAAAATCTCCTTTATATCCGAAATATATTATATGTGCAACTTCTTAATGGAATAAGAAGGGTGCATTAAAAGTATCTGTTAAGGTGTCCAGAGAAAATTAGGAAACCGAAACATACAACGTGGAACGTAATTACAATCGCAAGGACGTGTGTAAATTTATTGTTTGGCCAAAACTTATGCTTTTTGTTTTTTCGTTCGAAAATATCAAATAAAATAAACAGTGCGGCATGATATAGACCATAAATAACATACTGCGCAACAGCGCTTCCTTGGATGTGCCAAATTCCCATAATGAAGAAGTTTAAAAATGCACCGATATACGAAATTGTGTAACGGTTTTTAATTAACTTTTTCTTCGTTGCAAAAAAGACGAAACGCATGTAAATAAAATCACGGAACCAGAATGATAAACTCATGTGCCAGCGGTTCCAGAAGTCTTTAATATTACGACTAAGGAATGGCTTATTAAAGTTTTCTGGCGTTTTAATTCCCATCATATAACTGATACCAATTACGAACGCACTATAACCTGCAAAGTCAAAGAATAATTGCATGCTAGTAGCGTACATAAAAATCACATTAGATAAAAGTGTATCTTGATTGGCGAATACAGCCTTTACAAGATATGTTGTTATCAAGTGCGCGATTATAAATTTATACAGGAAACCTTGGAAAATACGGTTAAACCCTGTATATAGTAACTTTTGATATTCCTCAGCACTAGGCGGCTTTTGAATATCTTTTTGGAATCTACGGTAACGATCGATAGGTCCACTTGAAATCGCAGGGAAGAATAAAACGAATTCCCAGAAATTAAAGAAGGAAAGTTCTTTAATTAAATTATCACGAACTTCAAAGACCATTTGTACAGCTCTAAATGTTACATAAGACATACCTGCGAAAACAATAAAATGCAATTCAGGTACAAATGGTGCGACTTTTGCCAAAATAAGTGGCAAAATCGATAAAATAACAGCTACACAAAACATGAATGTACTATTATTTTGTTTTCTTAAAATTAAATAGCCTTTAATAAGGGCATATTGCCAAATAATAAATGCGGCTAACATAATCGCTTGCTTCGGTTTATCCGAGAAGATAATAGCAATCATGACTAATGTTAAAACGGCATTATATTTACGCAACATTTTACCTTTTAATCCAGCTATGATAGTAGGTATTAATAAAATGCCCACTATAGCGAAAAAATAAAATGATCCATATGCGGTCATGCTGTAACCTCACTCAATAATTTTTTGCGATCTACCTTTCCATTTGGTGTCATTGGAATAGAAGATTGATACATGAATTTACGTGGAATCATGTAGTTTGGTAATCGCTCATTGAGTTCTTTTTTGATTGCAGATGTTAATTTGAATTCTTTTTCAAACGAATGCTCCCCAGGAACAACAACCGCTAATAAATAATCGTATTTCTCACCTTTTTTAATTGGAACGATAACTGCTCCTTCTACGTAAGAACACGCACGAAGGTGATGCTCAATTTCTTCTAATTCCATTCGATAACCATGCAGCTTAATTTGGAAATCAAGACGACCATTATAGAATAGAAGACCATTTTCAACATAGCCAGCATCGCCTGTTTTATAGGCACGCTCACCGTCAATCATAGTAAATGCTTTTTCTGTTAATTCAGGGCTTCCTAAATATCCAACGCTTACGCTTGGACCGACAATTACGATTTCACCTTTTTCACCATCAGGTGCAATCGTGCCATCTTCTTTCATAATAAGAAGGCGACAGTCTGATTTACAATAGCCAACTGGAAGTGATTTGTATTGATCAAGCACTTCTTCTGTCACGTGAATACCTGTTACAGCGACAGTAGCTTCTGTTGGACCATACGTATTCATAATTGTTGCTTTCGGGAAACGCTCAATTAATTTTCTAGCTACTTCATTTGGTAACACTTCACCGCAGAATAAGAATGTTTTCATGTTCGGTAGCATATTCTCAGAGAAAGATGCTTCCATTAAACACATTTCAGCGAAAGAAGGTGTGGAAGTCCATACTTGAATATCCGATTGCTCTAAAGAAGCAAACAAGTCTTTTGGACGCGCAATCATATCTTTATCGATTGCCCAAAGTGTACCACCTGTTACTAATGATGGGTAAATATCCATTACAGATAAATCGAATGAGAAAGGTGCTTGGTTTAAGAATACTTGCCCTGTTTGTAAGTTGAAATCTTCTACAGCCCATTTTGTAAAGCTAACAAGGCAGTTATAAGTAATCTGAACCCCTTTCGGATTACCTGTGCTTCCTGATGTGTAAATAATGTAGAAGTTCTCATAACCTTTTACCGCATGTTCAGGATTTGGAGTGTTCCCTTTATGAGTAAAGAAAATATCTTTTAAGTTGTCTTCACTTACGATGCGAACTGGTAAATCAGTTACAGTTACTGCTGTTGCCGATAAAAGTAATTTCGCACCAGAATTTTCAGCAATACGTTGTACACGATCAGCTGGGATAGATAAATCTACAGGAATGTAAGCATGTCCAGCTTTTACACATCCTAAAAAGTTAATAATCATTTCAGGTTGCATATGGCCATACACCATAATTGGTGAACGATCGTCTGGATACTCAGAAGAAATCCAATGTGCTAACGCATCAGAATCTTCCTTTAATTGTTTGTACGTAATTTTCGCATCTCGCCAAACAAAAGCGGTTTGATCAGGCGTTTCTGCAGCCCACTTTTCAATTTGTTCTAATAACTTCATAACGTTCCCACCCTAGAATTCATTGTAAATAAATGTACTTGTGTTTGTATCATGGAATCCATACAACCAAAGTAATGCAAATAAAATTGCAAGATAATAAACCGTCTTTGCAACCCATTGTGTGAGTGGTCGAGACCATATCTCTTTTAATCTTTCCATGTCTTTCCCTCTCTTAATGAAATAATAGCTCTTTGTAGGTATCATGTCCTACATTATTGTGAAAAAAACAAAATCCCACATTTTAGGTAAAAATAAGTCAAAAGGCTCTTTTCTGATATTAGCACTAAATACTAAAAAAGAAAATCCCTAACTTAGCAATTATATTACATTCAGCATGAATTTGTAATGGGTTTGACATGTAAATAGAAAGTGGATTGTGTGAATACATAAAAGTGGACTATAAGAATACGTAAAAATGCAGTATTTGTTTTTATTAATCATTTAAGACGGAGTAAAATTTAAAATTTCTAGTTCTTTTGAAAAGGAGGAAATTATCATGAATAGAGTGTGGAAGAGTCTAATTTCGGAAGAAAATATCGTGAAATGGAGAAGGCATTTTCATAAGTATCCGGAATTATCATTTCATGAAAAAGAAACTTCGCAATTTATATATGATACATTATGCTCATTTTCTTCTTTTGAAGTAACGAGACCGACGAAGTATAGTGTACTAGCAATCAAAAGGGGTGTGAAGCAAGGGAAAGTAATTGCGATTCGAGCTGATATAGATGCTTTGCCAATTCAAGAGGAGACAAGTAAATCTTATACATCTGTGAAAAAAGGAATGATGCATGCATGTGGGCACGATGCTCACGCAGCTATATTATTAAGCACTGCAGAGGTGCTTAATAATATGAAGGAAGAGTTTGTAGGAGAAATTCGTCTATTCTTTCAGCATGCAGAAGAAGTATACCCTGGTGGTGGACAAGAAATGGTTGAGGCTGGTGTTATGGACGGTGTTGATTATGTAATAGGTTTACATGTTATGTCTGGCTTGGAAAGTGGGAATGTAGGAATTGTATCTGGACCGATGATGGCAGCACCAGACGTATTTACAGTTGAGATCCAAGGCAAAGGAGGGCATGCGGCGCGGCCAGAAGAAACGATTGATCCTATCGCAATCGGAGCGCAGATTATTACAAATCTACAACATATCGTATCTAGAAATACAAGTGCTTTCATGCAAAGAGTCGTTTCAGTTACGCAGTTTCATGGGGGAGTGGCTGACAATATTATTCCTAGTACAGCAACTTTAATGGGAACTGTTCGTTCATTTAATCAAGCATTGAGGGTGGAAGCAGAAGGGAAAATCGAAAAAATTGTGAAAGGAATTACAGAAGCACATGGAGGATCGTATACATATACGTATCGATATGGATATGATCCGGTTATTAATGATGAATATATTACGAAAATAGTAGAAGAAAGTGCACTACATTTGTTTGGGAATGAGCGTGTTGTGAAGCTTGAACCTTCTATGGGTGGGGAAGATTTTTCAGCATATTTAAGAAAAGCACCTGGTTGTTTCATTAAATTAGGAACAGGTAATGAAAATATATATACTTGTTATCCACATCATCATCCGAAATTTGACGTGGATGAATCAGCATTAATTTGTGGAGTGGAGCTATTCTTAGAGACTACTATAAGATTACTAAAATCATAGAAAAACAAAAAAAGGCAACTGCGCTCTATCGCAGTTGCTTTTATTTCTTTCCGTCAGAGAGGGCTGAGAAAGAACTATGCTCATTTATAGTATATGAATAGCTAACGGACAAGCTTGTACATTTTAATCATTTTTTTTAAAATAGTTGTTGACATTGATAATCAATGTCAATTAATCTAAATATAGTTGAAATTGATAATTATTATCAATAGGATGGATGCGACATGTTAATGAGAAAAAAATTTCACCTTCTACGGAGGGGATTAAAAGATAAAAATAAAGATGTTGATCAGCATATGGAATGGCAACGAAATGTAATTCGGTCTGAATATGTAGATGAGAAGAAGAGCATTCAAACAGAAAAAGAGATACAAAGTAAAGGGAGAGGTTCAGTTGAGTAAGTTAGTAATGATTTTTGCAAGTATGAGTGGAAATACAGAGGAAATGGCTGATCATATTGCCGGCGTAATTCGTGAAACAGAAAATGAAATTGAAGTTATTGATATTATGGATTCACCAGAAGCTTCTATATTGGAACAGTATGATGGAATTATTTTAGGTGCATACACATGGGGAGATGGTGATCTTCCTGATGATTTCTTAGATTTTTATGATGCAATGGATTCTATTGATTTAACTGGGAAAAAAGCGGCAGTATTCGGATCATGTGATTCGGCTTATCCGAAATACGGAGTGGCGGTTGACATTTTAATAGAAAAGCTACAAGAGCGCGGGGCAACAGTTGTGTTAAAAGGACTAAAAGTAGAATTAACGCCAGAAGATGAAGATGTAGAAAAATGTTTACAGTTTGGAGCTGAATTTGTAAAACACCTTTCTTAATGGCAGAAGGGAGCTGAAGAGCAAGTGCATGAGAAAATCTCAATCAAAACGATGACAGATTATCATTTGTATGATTTTATGCGGTGTCCGCATAAATTTTATTTTCGTCATATAAAAAGAAGAGAACCTTCTTCATTTGAATGGCAACAAATAGCGCAAATGATTGTGAATCAAATTATTAACGAGTATTACACGCTACCTGCGGGTCAACAAACGAAAATTGTACTTTTAATATTAATAGAAAAGTATTGGAAAAAAGTAAGGATTAATATGTTTGCTTCGAAGACGGAGTACTATATTGTATTAGCGAAGCTAACGGATCACTTATTACAGTTTGTTGAAAGGGATGATAGTCAGACACCACCATTGTTTTTATACGAGAAGTTTCAAACATATATGGAAGAGTTAGGTGTCCACATGTCATTGACATTTGAAGTTGGTGAGTGGAATGCTGAGTCGTTTGTAATTAAAAAGTATGTTGTCGATGCGGATGAGGAAATGCTTGCTCTTTGTCAGAAGCTAATGACAGTATTCAGTTATAAAGCTTTCGGCGTTCTTCCAGGAAAAATTGAAGTTATTAATTTAATAGAAGGAACTAAGTATGAGTACATTCCGAAACAGGAAGATATTATAACTGGAATGGCTGATTTATCTAGAATGAAAGAAATGTTACAGCAACCTGAGCATTATACAGAGCGTCATTTTCGTTCTGAGTGTATAAGTTGTGCGTTTCGTAGTGAATGCCAAGGGGAAGAAGTAAAGAAAGAAGCGAAACAGAAGAAAAATATAGTACATTAAAGGATGCAATTTTGCATCCTTTTTTGTTATTGACATGAAAAGCTTTTCATCATTTACGGTATATTTGTAGCAGATTTTAATAAAGTGAAACTTTAATCAGTAGGGGTCAATCGGGCTACCGGCAAATAGCGGGATAAAGGGAGGAATAATCAATGAAAGATGAAACGAAAGTATTTCAATGGTTAAAAGAACAAAATGCTCCTTTTGAAATTCAACTGCAAATTTTACAGGCATTTCAATTGTATAAAGTTATTGTTGAAATGGATAAAAAGTTAATGATGTATGAGGAGAGAGTATATAGGGAGAGAATGTAATCTCATCCCTGTAATATCGTTTTTAGTTGTTCTGTACTTGTAATGAATTCGAGTTCATTCTCTGATTCAAAGTTATAAATAATATTATGTAGTAAAGGACTATATTGATAAAAGGTAGTAATGCGGTGAATGAGTAATGGATCATGATGAGAAATAAGTGTACTGTACTGTTCATATACAGATGTAGTAAACTCATGTCCGAAATCATAATATAGTCCTGCAAAATCAAAAGCAGGATCGCCAATTTGCGCATCACCAAAATCGATAACACCTGAAATGCGTTTGTTCTGCTTGTTAAATAAAATGTGATGATGTGTAAAATCAGCGTGAATGATTGTATTTTGAAATTTAGATGTAGCTAGACAGGCAAAGAAATTCTCGAATAAACGATTTAAGGCTGATTTCTGGAACGAAGTAAGATTGTTAGTAACATACTGATTTAATTTAGTTTGTAGCTCTTTCCAGTAGGTAAGTGTTTTTTCAATAGGGAATCCTAACGCTGTAACACTTTTTAGAGGAATACTATGTAGAGCAGCAAGGAAAGTTGCTAATTGTGTAATAAGTGCTTTTCGTTCTTGTTTTTCTAGTGTAGTAACTATTTCTGTTTTTAAAGGTTCACCATGAATGAGAGTATAGTAACTACAAAGCGGAATAGCATCAGTCTCCTTTTTATAGAATAGGTGATACTTTGGAACTTTAATTTCATGTAGTGAACAAGAGAGAAGTGTGCATAGTTCTTTTTCTAACGGAATTCGCATTGCATATTCCTGTTTTCGCGGGAAACGAAACAGTAGCTCATCATTTACTATAATTGCTACATTATCCCAACCTTCTTCATTTTGTTTATATGAATGTATAGAAAGATTAGGCAAAGCTTCTTTTATATAATGTTTGTAAGAGTCCATAATTGTTCCTCGTTTCTGAGTTAAGTTATTCTACTTTATGATATCAGAATTTTCTTTCTATATGTTAAAATATAGCTATCATTATGGAGAAGGGCGGGAGTATTACGAAAAAAAGACTGTTAATCATTTCTCTATGTATCGCTTTTGTATTGTTTTGGTCATATAAAGAGGAGGTTTTTGCTACCTTTAAACCGATTGATCAGTACGAGTTAAATAAGGAATTAAAGAACAAAAGTATAGAAAATTTAACTCATAATGAAATGAAAAAGGTAGGAGAGCATTTTGTGACCGAGCAACTATCCGTGTTTGAGTTTAATAATAAAGAAGACGTGAAACGAAAAGGTGAAGAACTATTTTTAAATAGAGGGTATGAACAATTAATAGAAAATTATTATCCCAATCGTTTTCAAGATTTAGAGTATAAATTTACAAGCGAGGAGATACGTGAAGAGACAGATGAGAGTTTTCTCTATCAAGCTGTAGCGTACGTTGCGGGTACTGAAAATGGTAAGAGAAGCGAAATGAAATTGAATTATGAAGTGAAAATTGTAAAGGTTAATAATATATTTATGGTGCTAGAACAAAAGCAGCGCGTACAATAAAGGAAATTCATTGCTCAATAGATCATTTGGGGGTGTACTACTTAATGCGGAATAAAAAGGCCCTCAAGGAATCAAGGACCTTTAAAGATTTTCATTTTGTTGACCAAGTTCTTTTTGAGCAATATATAAATTTCCTTGCTCCACTTGTTTAAGTGTATGAACAGAATCGCCTGCATATCCTTTTTGTGTTTTAACAGTTCTTTTGGAACGATTGGAATTTTGTTTCTTCATATAATAGGCCACCTTTCATCAAAAATAAACGAAAATGATAAGTATGAGTAATACAGCAGCGAAAATGGTAATGCCCATTAAAAACGAAGTGTTTTTATATTTAGGTGGCTTATGTACATCTTGCCGATATCCAGGTGAAATTTCAGGGGCAAATTCTTCATCGAATGATTGCTTTTTTTCTTTGTCGTCCATATGTACCCACCTTTCTTTTTCATTATATTATACGTTACAAGAAAAAATATGCATAAAGAAAACAGCCGCTTTATTATTAGCGGCTGTTTTGTGTTGTATATTTTCGTTGTACTTGAAAGAGACGGATAAGGAGGAAGGCAGCGCCAAATGCTAGACCGATAATAAGACCGATCCAATAACCTTTTGCGGCCCATTCTGTATATGTTGCTAATATGTAACCTAGTGGTAGACCTATTATCCAATAAGCAATTAAAGTCATAATTAGAGCAACATTTACATCTTTATACCCACGCAGAGCTCCTTGTACAGGGGTTGCAATTGCATCTGAAATTTGAAATAAAATCGCAAAGATAAGAAATTCTTTTGCTAAATGATGAACTTTTGCATCTGTCGTATAAATAGAAGCAATTTGATTATCAAAGAAGTAGAGAAGAATTGAATATAATAAAGCAAAGGCAAGGGCTAATCCAATTCCAATCAGTCCGTATTGTTTTGCATTATCGTAACGTTTTGCTCCAACTTCGAATCCGACTGCAATAGTCATTGCCATTGCTAAACTTAGCGGAGTCATATATAACAAGGAAGCAAAGTTCATAGCTGCTTGGTGAGCTGCAATAGTTGTCGTACTAAAATTACTCATCATGAGCGTTACCGCAGCGAAAATACTCGTTTCAAAAAAAATAGCAAATCCGATAGGAACGCCAAGCTTTAAGAATGTTGTCCAACTCGAAAGAGAAGGGCGATATAATTGTTTGAAAATGTTGAAAGAGGCAAAAGGCTCTTTCGTCTGAATAATAATGACTGTAATAATTAAAATGCACCAATATGTTGCAGTGGAAGCAATTGCTGCTCCGACACCACCAAGCTTTGGGAAACCGAAGTTACCAAAAATTAATAGGTAATTTAATATTACGTTAATTGGTAATGATAGTAATGTAATAATCATCGTTGTGCGAGTTTTTCCTAATGCATCAATAAATCCACGTAAAACAGTGTAAGTGAATAAAGGTATAATTCCTATTGCGATAATACTTAAAAATTGAGCTGCAATTCGTTCCACAGGTTCTTCTAAGCGCATGCCGTTTAAAATAGGTGAAACGACGAAGAAACCGATGAGGATAACAACGAAGCTAGCACAAATTGCTAAATAAACTGCTTGTATGACAACGTGGGGAACGTCCTTTTTTTTCTTGGATCCGACGAGTTGTGCAACAATGGGAGTAGTAGCCATTAAAATTCCTGTTAATCCCGTACTAACTGGAAGCCATATACTTGTTCCAATTGCAACACCTGCTAAATCAGTTGGACTTGCATGTCCTGACATTGTTGTATCAAAAAAACTCATCGCAAATAATGACATTTGCGTTACGAAAATCGGAAAAAATAGTAATACAAATTGCTTTAACTTTTGTGAAAATGAAGTAGTTTCTTTCATAAAATCCCCTTTCCATATAAAAAAACAAACTCTTACTATCATACAATTTAATCAAAGATTAGAAAAGAAATACGCGCCTACAACATATGAAACCAATAAAAAAAGGATGCACTTTGAAAAGGGATAAGGTATTATGATAAGGTGTGAAAAAATTACATATTATTTGTTATTAAGGAGGCACTACTTGTGGCTGATTGGTTAATTGGTTTAATCATGGGTGCTGTTGAAGGGTTAACAGAGTTTCTACCAGTATCATCAACAGGACATATGATTTTAACAGGACATTTAATTGGATTTGACGATGAGAGAGCGAAAGTTTTTGAAGTTGTTATCCAATTGGGATCGATTTTAGCAGTTGTTGTTATATTTTGGAAGCGTCTATGGTCGTTAGTTGGAATAGGTAAAGTAACAGACGGACCATCGTTAAATTTATTACATATTATTATCGGGATGATTCCTGCCGGGATACTTGGCGTATTATTCCATAGCACTATTAAAGAGGTTTTATTTGGTCCAGGACCAGTTGTTATTAGCTTAGTAGCCGGTGGTATTTTAATGATTGTTGCTGAGAAGTTTTCAAAACCAAGTACAGCAAGAACGTTAGATGAAATCACATATAAACAGGCATTTACAATTGGAATGTTTCAATGTTTAGCTCTTTGGCCAGGATTCTCTCGTTCTGGTTCTACAATCAGTGGTGGTTTATTAGCTCGCGTGTCGCATACAGCGGCAGCTGAATATACGTTCATTTTAGCGGTACCGATGATGGTAGCTGCAAGTGGATTAGATTTAATTAAAAGCTGGGATGTATTAAGCTCAGCAGATATAACGCTATTTGTAACAGGATTTGTAACTGCATTCGTTGTTGCGATGCTTGCAATTGTTTCATTCTTGAAATTATTATCTCGTGTGAAATTAACACCGTTCGCTTATTATCGTTTCATTTTAGCTGCGGTATTCTATTTCTTCATTATGTAATAAAAAAACCTGCCGAGCTCGGCAGGTTTTTTTATTTTACTATTTTTTCCACCATATTTTCCATTACATGCTCCCAAAGAGAAGTATCATCAGCTAATGTAGCACGGAAATTAGCATACATTTCTTTTTGTTTTTCTTCGAATGTTGGATCTTCTTTTTCAGGTAATGTAGCGCGCATTGAAGTTACTAATTCTTGTACTTTTGGAGCGCGTGGTCCAAAGACGGCTTGTTCATTTCCATCTTTATCAATGAAAATAAAGATTGGAATCGCACGTGCTGTTCCATTTGTTAAATATTGATCCATTAATTCTAAGTTTTCGTCGCGAATTAATAAACTCATTTCAATATTTGCAACTTCAGAAATTCGTTTCATAACAGGTACGCATAAAAGAGCATCGCCACACCAATCAGCAGTTAATACGATAACACGCCAGCCGTCATTTTGACGTTCTTCTAATACAGGAAGTAATTCATTTGGAATTAAAAAGTTATTGTAAATGTGTAGTAGCTCGTATTGGTTTACTTGCATTTCATTCACATATGTATCAAAGGACATACCTTTATCAGCCCATTGTTGTAAGTTCATAATTAACACCTCTTTAGTAAGATTTGCTTTCATTGTACCAATTTTTATATAGAAAAGCTTGTATTCTTACTCTTTCTCGTCACTTAATAATTTATTTAAGAGGAAAAAGAATAGTACGACACATAATTCAGCTATGTTGGACATTTGTACGCTTTCTATCCAATCATCAGCAGTATGAATGACGAACCAATCTAGTGTAATTTCAATGAATGAGAAAAGAGTAATAGAAATCCAATTTGGCATGTTTTGTGTTAGTGGATATAGCAGCGCTTTGAAGAAACTGAAGATGAAAAATGTAATACTGTCTAAGAAAGTGATTAATAAAAAAAGAGAAGTAACGCAGTACGTGAACTATACTCTATACCTGTAATTTGAAAGATTCCTACATATACAAAAAATATAAATGCAAAAATTATAATGAGAAAAAGAGCGATAATACTAATGATAATCGTTTTATCTTTTAGGCTGAGATTTGAGAATTTTTCCTCCTCATGCATTAAAATACCCCCTTTTTCTGGAAGTTAACTTCATTTTATCATGAAATACATATTAAAAAACTACGAATTATGGGAAAATAAGGTGACAAAAAGTAAGATTTCATGTAAAATTATTAATAAGGTTTTTATTTAACTAAATGAAATAAAAGGAGCTGTCAAAGTTGTCTCAAAATCGAGAGCAATTAATGGAAGAACTATCGACAAATGTGTTTGCTATGTTTCGCACATTGCGTAATGATATCGGAAAAATATTCGGTGGTTACATACCGTGGAATGAATTCATCGTCCTGAGAATATTAAATCGTACGAATAAAGAAATGGTATCGCGTGTAGCAAATGAATTAAATGTGTCGAATAGTCATATTACAGCTGTTACAGAAAAATTAATTAATAAAGGTTTTGTAACTCGTTCACGTTCTACATCAGATCGCCGAGTTGTGTATTTAGAGATTACAGAACAAGGGAAAGATTTAGTTGCGAAAATGGAAGATGCGAAAAAACAATATTTACAAGAAAGATTCTCTACACTTTCAGAAGATGAAATGAATGTAATGATTTCGATTTCCAAAAAACTTATTTAAGTGATTATAAACAAGAAAACGCTTACGTGATGAAAGAGAAGATCTTCCTTATATATGGAAGGTCTTCTTTCGTGTGTAATAGATGTTAAAAAATAAAATGTGTATGAAAAAAGATAGAGCGCCATACTACTAATACAAGGAAGGGAGGGAGAAATATGACGAATCGTAACGGTAGTAAAGGGAGCGGTAATCAAGGATCACCAAAGTCCGGCCAGTTTAATCAGGAATTTAGCACTGAATTTGAAACTGGTAATGATAATAAAGGGAAAGAATATCGTTCTAAAAAAGGGAGTAAATCAAAAAAGGAGTGAATATATTCACTCCTTTTTTGATTTACGATGCTGCCGATTGATCAGTATTATATTTTTCTTCTGATTTTGCGACAATCATTGCGCAAATTGCATCCCCAGAAATGTTTACAGCTGTTCTAGACATATCTAGAATACGGTCAATACCGATAATTAAAGCGATACCTTCTACTGGTAGATTTACTTGATTTAAAACCATTGTAAGCATTACAAGTCCAACACCTGGTACACCAGCAGTACCGATACTAGCTAGTACAGCAGTTAATACGACCATAGCTAATTGCGGTAATGTAAGTTCAACTCCGTATACTTGAGCGATAAATACAGTTGCCACCCCTTGCATAATGGCAGTACCATCCATATTAATAGTTGCCCCTAGTGGTTGTACAAATGAGCTTATCGCTTTTGGAACGCCAAGCTTATCTTGTGCTGTTTTCATTGCAAATGGAAGCGATGCATTAGAGCTAGATGTACTAAATCCAATTGCCATTACTGGTCCGAAATGTTTAAAGAAACGAACAATACTTTCTTTTGCTAATACCTTTAATAAGCCACCATATACAAAGCCCCCGTGAATAATGAGTACTAACATAACGACAATCATATACTTGAACATCGCAGCGACGCCTGCAAGCCCCATTTTACCAACGGATGAAGCGAGCAAACCGAATGTTCCAATTGGGGCTAATTTCATAACGAGATTAACGAGATACATCATTAATTCGTTGCCCTGTTCAAGTAATGAATGGATACCTTGAACTCGTTTTCCTAAAATAGCTATACCGAGTCCAATCAATACGGCAAAGGCAATGATTTGTAACATGTTTCCGTCAGCCATCGCTTTTGCTGGGTTATCTGGTACGATATTTAGCAATGTGTCGACGAAAGATGTTTCAGTTTTTGCACCTTCATACTTAAGACCTTCTGTTTTAAAATTACCGCCAGCTCCTGGTTTTATAATAAGTGCAAATGTAACCGCTATAGAGATGGCAACCGCAGTTGTTACGAGAAAGAATGAAATTGATTTTAAACCGATTCTTCCAAGTTGTTTCGGATCTCCAAGGCCGGCAGCACCAAGTACGATAGAAATGAATACAACAGGAACAACTAGCATTTTAATAAGTCGAATAAACAATTGACCAATTGGGTTGAACACATATTGATTTAGTGGCTCAAAGATAGATGGAGCGGCTAAATTTAGAGTGAGTCCAACAACTAGGCCTAGAAATAATGCGATTAAGATTGCTTTTGTTTGTTTCAATAAAATCCCCCTTTTGTTTTTGCGAAATTCCTTCCTAAAGTAATTAAACCGAAAAAATACCTAATTTGACAATATTTTCTGAATTTTTAGGTTTTTATTTAAGTACAGATAGATTGATTTTGTGTTTGGAAAATAAAAGAGACCATCACATAGGATGGTCAAGGGAAGGGGACAATTTATGTCAATTTAATTAGGGATGGAAGTTGCTTTAAGACACTGGGGAATGTCTTATAAATTAGGGAGGAACAACTTCGATACATATACTATAAAAGATAGGTGTGACTCTCATGTGAACATAGGGTGAAAGAGAGAGGGAGTTTTAAATAAAAGATAGAAAGACAAAAAAATAAGACCATCATTTATAAGATGGTCAAGGAAGGGGACAATTTATGTCAATTTAATTAGGGATGGAAGCTGTTCAAAGACACTGGGGAATGTCTTATAAATTAGGGAGGAACAACTTCGATACATATACTATAAAAGGTAGATGTGACCTCTGTGTGAACATCGAGTGAAAGAGAGAGGAAGTTTTAAATAAAAGATAGAAAGACAAAAAAATAAGACCATCACATAAGATGGTCAAGGGAAGGGGACAATTTATGTCAATTTAATTAGGGATGGAAGCTATTCAAAGACACTGGGGAATGTCTTATAAATTAGGGAGGAACAGCTTCGATATATATACTATAAAAGGTGGATGTGACCTCTGTGTGAACATCGAGTGAAAGAGAGAGGAAGTTTTAAATAAAAGATAGAAAGACAAAAAAATAAGACCATCACATATAAGATGGTCAAGGGAAGGGGACAATTTATGTCAATTTAATTAGGGATGGAAGCTATTCAAAGACACTGGGGAATGTCTTATAAATTAGGGAGGAACAGCTTCGATACATATACTATAAAAGGTGAATGTGACCTCTATGTGAACATAGAGTGAAAGATATGGGGATTTGAAAAATAGTACATATGAAATTGTTATTGCTAGCAATATTGAGTTAGGATATATAGTTTTCCAGCATAAAAGAAAAAGAAGTCTGAATATAAATAAAAGTTGTAATCTATGAAAAAAAGGATTATGCTCAACTATATTATAAGAATATAAGGTTTGTCCTAATTCTTTAAGGGCTTTTAAAAAGCTTTTTATTTATGAGGGGAAAGCTTCACTTTAATAAGGGAGTTAGTGATATGGAAGTAACAAAAAAACAAGGGCTGTATAATCGTCTTATACGATTAAACCCACCACAAATATTAGCGTTAGGTTTTTTCTGCTTAATTGTGGTTGGCGGTTTGTTATTAAAGTTACCATTCGCAACGAAAGCACATATTAGTTGGGTAGATGCTTTCTTTACAGCAACGTCAGCAGCGACCGTAACTGGTTTGGGAGTAGTGGATACAGCAAGTACATTTACGATGTTTGGCGAAATTGTTATTATGTTTTTAATTCAAACAGGTGGTCTAGGTCTTATGACAATTGCCATTTTAATTGTTTGGGTATTAGGCAAAAAAATCGGATTACGCCATCGTTTATTAATTGGAGAAGCGTTTAATCAAACAAATATAGGTGGTCTTGTAAAATTAGTAAAGCGTGTCTTTATATTTTCGATTTGTATTGAGCTTATTGGGGTCATCTTTTTATCGTTTCGCTTTATTCCAGAGTTTGGTTTTGGAAAAGGTTTATACTATAGTATTTTTCATGTAATTGCATCTTATAATAATGCAGGCTTTGCTTTATGGCCAGATAATTTAACAAGATATGTAGGAGATCCCATTATTAATATTGGGATTTGCTCTTTAATTGTAATAGGTGGACTCGGTTTTACCGTATTAATTGATATATGGTATAGTCGCAGTTTTCGAAAATTATCACTTCACTCAAAAATAATGATTATTGGAACAGTAGTGCTAAATGTTATAGCAATGATTGTAATTTTTGTATTGGAATATAATAATGTGAAGACGTTAGGGAATTTATCTTTAAATGAAAAACTATGGGCTTCCTTCTTTCAAGGTATTACCCCGCGGACAGCTGGATTTAATACGGTTGACTATGGAGGTATGGAAGAATCATCTATATTATTTACGATGATTTTAATGTTTATTGGTGCAGGAAGTGTATCAACAGGTGGAGGAATTAAATTAACAACGTTTGTTATCTTAATTACATCTGTCCTTTCTTTCTTTAGAAAAAAGGAGGAAATTGTTTTATTTCAGCGTACAATTAAAATGTCGACAGTAACGAGGGCCTTAGCGATTGCTGTTGCCAGTCAAATACTTATTTTTGCAGCGGTATTTATATTAATGCTTACAGAAAACTTCAGCTTTATTCAATTATTATTTGAGACAATATCAGCGTTTGGTACAGTCGGATTAACGATGGGAATTACTGCAAAGCTATCGGCATTCGGAAAATGTATTATTATGTTTGTTATGTTCTGCGGATTAATTGGACCATTAACACTTGTGTTCTCTTTAGCGCGACCAGCAAAACAAAAAATAAAATATCCATCGGAAGATGTGTTTACAGGATAAGGTATCCCGCGTTAAGCGAGATACCTTTTTCTTTTTTAGAAAAGGGAGAACAATAAACCAATAAGTGCTACTCGGAATAAAATTGCGATAAGTGCAGCAATCCCACCGACAACTGCAGCGATACCGCCAGTTACAGTAGCTCCGCGATTATAAGCGTAAATACCGAGTAAAACAGAAACAAGACCAAATAGTGTTGGGAATGTAAATAGCGATAAGATAGATAGCGCAAGAGCGATAAAACCAGCAGTTGATCCAGCAGCGGACGATTTTACAACATCTTTATCGTCTTTATCATCGTAATCATAATCAATGCGTTGTGGTGCAACCTCAGCGGCATACTCTTCTTTATAGTCACTATAATCACTATCTATTCTATCTCTTCTTTTATAATCATCAAATTTCTCAGTCAAAGTCATGGCTCCTTTCATAACAAGGTTCAATAGTAGTATGTATCTCTTTTTCTTTTTTATCCCGCATTAACGGGCAGTAATATCTATTAAAAGGAGGAAAATGTTTTCTTGAAATAGGAAAAGTTAGTATGACTTCCTCTATTTTGGAAAGTATAAAAAGGAATAATGAGGAAAGGGTGCAATACATAATGGAACATCCAATTGAAAATTTAATGAAAACGGCAATGACAAATTTAAAAGAGATGGTAGATGTAAATACAATTGTTGGGAGCCCGGTTTCAACAGCTGACGGAAATGTTGTATTAACAGTATCTCAAGTGGCTTTTGGTTTTGGAGCTGGTGGAAGTGATTTTAAAGGGGGTTTCATTACTGAAAAACATAACGGTGGGCAAAATCAGCATAAAGAGAACAAGCAAGGGCATCCATTTGGAGGAGGAAGCGGGGCTGGGGTTTCTATTAGTCCAGTAGCTTTTTTAGTAGTTGGTTCTAATGGGGTGCAAGTATTACATCTCAACAGCAGTACACATTTAATTGAAAAGGCTTTAAGTACTGTACCAAGCACTGTAGATAAATTTGTGAATGGTCGTCAAAAGTGAACTTGCATTTTTTAGGAATTATGATATATTAGAAAAAGTGCGCTTTAGGATGATCGGAATAATTGAAATGTAAATATATATGATGTGTGGAATAAGGGAGAGGAATTTATGATTAATATCAAAAACTTAGTAGTTGGCTTATTTATGTTAGTAAGCGGCTTTGTTGTATATGTAATAAAAGAAAAAGCTCCATTCTAAAACAGACAAACCGTTAATGTCTGTTTTTAATTTGCGGAAAAATATTGACAAGCTATTGTATTGGTGTTAGAATTTTAATTCGTGTCTCGGTTACAGCTAGTGTAAAGTAAATATCTCTTATGAATGCAATACGAAAAGTTTGCGAAAGATCGGGTAATTTTATCAACAACTTTTGTGAACAAACCCTATAAATTGTATTTGTAAGCTATATATGTATACTAGTGAATCAAGGAGCGGTCAGTGGAACCGTAATGATGAGAGAGAGGTAGGGCTTTCATCCAGTATATGTTACTTTCCCGTTAGGTGAATATAAAAAAGAGGACTCCTTTTAAAAGGAGTCCTCTTTCATTTTTTAAGTGCGACTTTCAACTTGTTGACAAATTTCATCCGTTGTTAAACCGTGAGCTGTAATGACTGATCCTTTAATTGATGCATCTGCAATGCCCATCACATTAGAATCTTGCCCAGTTACAACGCAACAATCACACCCTTGTGCATCCTGTTCTGAGTTAAGTGTAACAACTTCATGACCTTGTTGCTGAAGAGCTTGTTGAACGTCTGTTAATGAGTTTTCAACGCCAATTCTAGCCATAATTCTCACCTCCTACCATCTAATTGCTAGTATGCTCAAGTTCACTGCATTTATGAAAAGACGGTAGGAAGTAAATCTTTGTTTAGTCGTTATATACGCCAGTAAGCATTTGACTAACGAATTGATCGTTTAATGTATCTTGGGCAGAAGAAGTATTTGAATGGATGTCGATTGAAGCAATAAAATGATTATGTTCTTGCGTATTTGGTTCTACCTCTACGTAATTATCGAATTTACAAAAACCTTTCGTATCCATTAGATCAAATAATCGCAGCATTTCTACTACCTCTTGTCTCGTTCCTTTAATTTGTACACACGCCATATTTATTTCCTCCTTCATTTTGACAAATTGTTTTTTAAAAATAGGATTATGATTACGAAATGAAAAATATGAATGTTATTTTTAGACAGCGCTATTTTTGTTATTTCCCCCCTTTTTCAGCAAAAGTCGTTATATATTCCCGGATTTATAAAATCGGACGTTCGTTTATTGAATACAATAGATTCGTATCAATTGATGAAAATCCTTCTTTTAAACAAATATTTTTTTTAGTGGAAATTGGCGAAAAAAATTTTTTGGCTTTTTGTAAACGTTAACAATGTTGTTAAATCAATATAAGTAAAGAAGTACGTACGATTAAAAATTATAAATTTTCTAAAAATTCACTTGATTTATTTAGAAAGGAGAGTAAACTAGGAAACAATAAAAAATTCATAGAACATAGGAGGCGCTTCTAGTGAATGAGCAATGGATTTTCTTAAATGGAGAATTTGTTCCAAAAGATGAGGCAAAAGTTTCAGTATATGATCATGGCTATTTATATGGCGATGGAGTGTTTGAAGGAATTAGAGTTTATAGCGGTAATGTTTTCCGTTTGAGAGAGCATCTTGTCCGGTTGTATGAATCAGCAAAATCAATCCTTTTAGAAATTCCATATTCATTAGATGAAGTAACAAATATTGTTGTTGAGACGATTCGACAAAATAAATTATCTAATGGATACATTCGCCTTGTTGTATCAAGAGGAGCAGGAAATCTTGGATTGGATCCCGATTCATGTAAGAAGCCGAATGTAGTAGTAATTGCAGAACAATTATCTTTATTCCCACAAGAATATTATGAGAAAGGGATTCCAGTTGTAACAGTTGCAACGCGCCGAAATCGTCCCGATGTTTTATCCCCTCAAGTAAAATCTTTAAATTACTTAAACAATATTTTAGTTCGTATTGAAGCGAAATTAGCTGGAGTACAAGAAGCACTTATGTTAAATGATCAAGGATATGTAGCTGAAGGCTCAGGAGATAACGTGTTTATTGTTAAAGGAAATAAATTAATTACACCACCAAGTTCTGCTGGAGCGTTAGAAGGTATTACACGAAACGCCATTTTAGAAATCGGCGAAAAACTTGGATATGACGTAAGAGAAGAGTTATTTACAAGACATGATGTATATGTAGCTGATGAAGTGTTTTTAACAGGAACAGCTGCTGAAGTTATTGCTGTTACGACAGTAGATGGTAGAACGATTGGCTTAGGGCAAACAGGTCCACATACGAACCGTTTATTAGAAGAGTTTCGTAAGTTAGTTGTAGAAGATGGAGAGAAAATTTACGAAGAAAATAAAGTTGGATAACAACTTTTTTAACATAAGAAAGCGTTGATAGGGAGGAGTAGTTGATTGTGAAGCCTCACAGAGAGTCGGTGGTTGCTGAAAACCGATGGTTCACGTCGACGAACATCGCCCTTGAGTGCTAAGCTAAAGGATTTGTCTAGGCTTAGACGGTAGCTCCGTTATTAGCTAGATCCATTTATGGATCACTGAGGCAAGAGTATTCTTGCAAAGAAGGGTGGTACCGCGAAATCTTTCGTCCCTTCAGCACATAGCTGGAGTGTGGACGTAGGATTTTTTTATTGTATAAAAGTTTGAAAAAGGGGGCTTATAAGAACAATGTCTTCAAAAACGGAAGAGAAACTGGCAACTGGTGCACAGCTATTGTTAGAAGCGCTAGAAAAGGAAGGCGTAAAAGTGATTTTCGGTTATCCGGGTGGTGCCGTTTTACCTCTCTATGATGCACTGTATGATTGTGAAATTCCGCATATTTTAACAAGGCATGAGCAAGGGGCAATTCACGCTGCTGAAGGGTATGCCAGAATTACAGGGAACCCAGGGGTTGTAATTGCAACGAGTGGACCAGGTGCTACAAATGTAATTACGGGTCTAGCGGATGCGATGATTGATTCATTGCCACTTGTTGTATTTACAGGCCAAGTAGCAACAACGTTAATTGGGAGCGATGCTTTTCAAGAGGCGGATATTATGGGACTTACGATGCCAGTGACAAAACATAACTATCAAGTGCGAAAGGCCTCAGATTTACCTCGAATTATTAAAGAAGCATTTCATATTGCTAAAACAGGAAGACCAGGACCAGTCGTTATTGACCTTCCGAAAGATATGGTAGTCGAGAAAGGTGAGCGATGTAGCAATGTACAAATGGATTTACCAGGATATAACCCTAATTATGAACCGAATCTACTTCAAATAAACAAATTACTACAAGCAATTGAAACCGCAAAAAAACCGTTAATTTTAGCTGGAGCAGGTATACTGCATGCGAAAGCTTCGAAAGAATTGACAAGTTTTGCCCGTAAATATGAAATCCCTGTTGTGCATACGTTACTTGGACTTGGTGGTTTTCCGCCAGATGAGGGGCTATTTCTAGGGATGGGGGGAATGCACGGTTCTTACACAGCCAATATGGCGTTATATGAATGCGACTTACTCATTAATATAGGTGCGAGATTTGACGATCGTCTTACTGGGAATTTAGCTTTTTTTGCTAAAGGGGCGACTGTTGCACATATCGATATTGATCCAGCAGAAATCGGGAAAAATGTGCCAACAGAGATTCCTATTGTTGCAAGTGCTAAGCGGGCGTTAGAAGTATTGCTTCAATCAGAAGGAAAGAAAGAAAATCATCATGAATGGCTCTCTTTATTAAAGAGTAGAAAAGAAAAGTACCCATTCTCTTATAAACGAAATTCTGAAAGTATTAAACCTCAATACGCGATTGATATGCTATATGAAATCACGAAAGGAGAAGCGATTGTAACAACAGACGTTGGGCAACATCAAATGTGGACAGCACAATACTATCCGTTGAAAAATCCAGATAAATGGGTAACTTCTGGCGGATTAGGAACGATGGGGTTCGGATTTCCAGCAGCAATCGGTGCGCAAATTGCAAAGCCTGAAGAATTAGTTATTGCAATTGTTGGTGATGCTGGGTTTCAAATGACTCTGCAAGAATTAAGTGTATTAAAAGAACACGCTTTACCCGTTAAAGTATTTATTTTAAATAATGAAGCTTTAGGAATGGTAAGACAATGGCAAGATGAATTTTACAATCAAAGATATTCACATTCTTTATTGCCATGCCAACCAGATTTCGTCGCTCTTGCGAATGCGTATGGTATAAAAGGTGTTCGTATTGACGATCCACTTCTTACAAAGAAGCAAATCCAGCATGCGATCGAATTACAAGAGCCAGTCGTAATCGATTGTCGTGTACTTCAATCAGAGAAGGTTATGCCGATGGTTGCACCAGGAAAAGGTGTTCACCAAATGGAGGGAGTGGAAAAAGGGTGAAGAGAATTGTTACAGCGACAGTTCGAAATCAAAGTGGTGTGTTAAACAGAATTACAGGGGTTATGACACGAAGACATTTTAATATTGAAAGTATTTCAGTAGGTCATACAGAATCATCAGATATATCGCGAATGACGATTGTTGTACACGTTGAAAGTGAACAGCAAGTTGAGCAGTTAATTAAACAACTTCATAAGCAAATCGATGTTCTGAAAGTATCAGATATTACAGAAGAAGCAATGATTGCTAGAGAGCTTGCTCTTATTAAAGTAGCAACTTCTGTAGCGAGGGCAGAATTATATAGTTTAATTGAACCATTTCGAGCCGCTGTAATAGATGTTGGGAAGGATTCCATAGTTGTGCAAGTAACAGGTACGCAAGATAAAGTAGAAGCGTTAATTGAATTACTTCGTCCATACGGTTTAAAAGAAATTGCTAGAACAGGTGTAACAGCATTTACACGTAGTATGAAAAAACAAGATAAGCAAGTTATGTTAATTCAATAATCATTTAAATATAGGGGGAAATGAAAATGGCAAAAGTTTATTATGAGAAAGATGTAACAGTAAATGTATTAAAGGAAAAGAAAGTAGCAATCATCGGATATGGCTCGCAAGGTCATGCGCATGCGCAAAATTTACGTGATAACGGATTTGATGTAGTAGTAGGTTTAAGAAAAGGTAAGTCTTGGGATAAAGCGAATGAAGATGGGTTTTCTGTATATACAGTAGCAGAAGCAGCGGAAAAAGCTGATGTAGTAATGATTCTATTACCTGATGAATTACAACCAGAAGTATATGAAGCTGAAATTGCACCAAATTTACAGGCTGGAAACTCTCTCGTGTTCGCACATGGATTTAATGTTCACTTTGATCAAGTAAAACCACCAGCTAATGTAGATGTATTTCTAGTAGCGCCAAAAGGACCGGGGCATCTCGTACGCCGTACGTTCGCCGAGGGAGGGGCTGTTCCTGCATTATTTGCAGTATATCAAGATGCAACAGGAGTTGCGACTGAAAAAGCACTTTCTTATGCTGACGGAATTGGAGCAACGAGAGCTGGTGTATTAGAAACGACGTTTAAAGAAGAAACAGAAACAGATTTATTTGGAGAGCAAGCTGTACTCTGCGGCGGAGTAACTGCACTTGTAAAAGCAGGATTTGAAACGTTAGTTGATGCGGGATACCAGCCTGAACTTGCATATTTTGAATGTTTACATGAACTGAAGCTAATCGTTGACCTTATGTATGAAGGTGGACTTGAAAATATGAGATATTCAGTTTCAGATACAGCGCAGTGGGGAGACTTCGTATCAGGACCACGCGTTGTTACTGAAGATACGAAGAAAGCGATGGGGGCAGTATTAGCAGAAATTCAAGATGGTACATTTGCAAGAGGCTGGATTGCAGAGCATAAAGCAGGAAGACCAAATTTCCACGCGACAAATGAGAAAGAGAATGAACATGAAATCGAAGTAGTAGGACGTAAATTACGTGAAATGATGCCATTCGTACAGCCGCGAGTAAAGGTAGGGATTAAATAATATGAAGCAGATTTTGTTCATGGATACAACGCTTCGTGATGGCGAACAATCACCAGGAGTAAATTTAAATGAACAAGAGAAGTTACAAATTGCTAGACAATTAGAGAGGCTTGGTATTCATGTAATGGAAGCTGGATTCGCGGCAGCTTCCGAAGGTGACTTCCAATCGGTAAAACGCATCGCGAATACAATTCAAAATGCTACGGTTATGAGTTTAGCTAGAGCGAAAGAAAGTGACATTCGAAGAGCATATGAAGCTGTGAAAGGTGCTGTATCTCCTCGTCTACACGTATTTCTAGCTACGAGTGATATTCATATGAAATATAAACTTTGTATGTCAAAAGAAGATGTGTTAAATAGTATTCATCGTTCGGTTACGCTTGGAAAATCATTATTTCCGACAGTACAATTTTCTGCAGAAGATGCGACAAGAACATCGAGAGCATTTTTAGCTGAAGCAGTAGAAACTGCGATTCGCGCAGGAGCGAATGTAATTAATATTCCGGATACAGTTGGATATACGAATCCGGAAGAATATTATTCTCTTTTTAAATACTTACAAGAATCCGTTCCATCATATGAAAAAGCGATTTTTTCTTGTCATTGTCACGACGATCTTGGTATGGCAGTAGCAAATTCGTTAGCTGCGGTTGAAGGCGGAGCATTGCAAGTAGAAGGAACGATTAATGGCATTGGAGAAAGAGCAGGGAATGCAGCGTTAGAAGAAGTTGCGGTTGCTCTTCATATTAGAAAAGATTTTTATAAAGCAGAACCTTCGATGACTTTAAAAGAGATTAAGGCAACGAGTACATTAGTAAGCAGGTTAACGGGTATGGTTGTACCGAAAAATAAAGCAATCGTTGGAGCGAATGCATTTGCTCATGAATCAGGCATCCACCAAGATGGGGTTCTAAAAGAAGTAACAACTTATGAAATTATCGAACCAGCGCTTATAGGAGAATCTCAAAATCTCTTTGTACTTGGGAAACATTCTGGCCGTCATGCGTTTACGGAAAAAATGAAAGAACTTGGTTATGAATTTACAAATGAAGAGCGAGATGCGGCATTCGAAGCATTTAAAAAATTGGCGGATCGTAAAAAGGAAATTACTGAGGAAGATTTACGCGCAATTATGCTTGGTGAAGCAGCATTTGCAGCCCAGCAATATAACATTACGCAATTACAAGTGCATTTCGTATCAAATAGTACACAATGCGCAACAGTTGTGCTGAAGGATGAGGAAGGAAATGTATATGAAGATGCAGCCACTGGTTCTGGTAGTATTGAAGCGATATACAATGCGATTCAAAGAATTTTAGGATTAGAATGTGAATTGGCAGATTATCGCATACAATCTATTACACAAGGTCAAGATGCACTTGCTCACGTTCATGTTGAATTAAAAGAAGGTAGTCACCAAATATCAGGTTTCGGAGTTGCGCAAGACGTATTGGAAGCGTCGGCGAGAGCTTATGTCCATGCAGCAGGGAAATTAAAATCTCTTATAGCGCTTGTGAAATAAATATTTGATAGGCGAGAGAAGCTTTCCTCACCTATCAAATCAAGGTTCTGAAAATTCAGTTAAAAGGAGTGTTAAAAATGGAAAAACGTATCGTTTGTTTAGCTGGTGATGGTGTTGGTCCAGAAGTTATGGAAAGTGCGAAGGAAGTATTGCATATGGTAGAAAGGCTATATGGACATCATTTTCATTTGCAAGATGAGTACTTTGGTGGTGTTGCTATCGATTTAACTGGGCAACCATTACCACAGCGAACACTTGCCGCCTGTTTAGCGAGTGATGCGGTTTTACTTGGAGCAGTAGGTGGACCAAGGTGGGATAGTGCGAAAGAAAGGCCTGAGAAAGGATTATTAGCATTAAGAAAAGGACTCGGTGTATTTGCGAATGTTCGCCCTGTAACGGTAGAAAGTGCAACTGCACATTTATCACCATTAAAAAATGCTGATGAAATTGATTTCGTTGTCGTTCGTGAATTAACAGGCGGAATTTATTTTTCTTATCCGAAAGAGCGAACGGAAGAAGTGGCGACAGATACACTTACGTATCATCGACATGAAATTGAACGTATCGTTTCGTATGCCTTTCAATTAGCAAATAAGCGGAAGAAAAAAGTAACATCTATTGATAAAGCGAATGTTTTAGAGTCTAGTAAACTATGGAGAAATGTGACAGAAGAAGTAGCACTTCGCTACCCAAATGTGGAAGTAGAACAC
The DNA here is from genome assembly GCF_054509685.1 of Bacillus sp. C-3-6. Classification (NCBI taxonomy): domain Bacteria; kingdom Bacillati; phylum Bacillota; class Bacilli; order Caryophanales; family Bacillaceae; genus Bacillus; species Bacillus sp. C-3-6. Next base: position 1,382,012 of record NZ_CM137247.1, read on the forward strand.
ATTTTAGTAGATGCAGCGGCTATGGAATTAATTCGGAATCCAGGAAGATTTGACGTTATTGTAACGGAAAATTTATTTGGTGATATTTTAAGTGATGAGGCTTCAGTATTAGCTGGATCATTAGGAATGCTTCCATCAGCAAGTCACGCTGAAAAGGGGCCTTCATTATACGAGCCTATTCACGGATCAGCACCGGATATTGCGGGGAAAAATAAGGCGAATCCAATTGCGATGATGCGTTCTGTTGCAATGATGCTTGGGCAATCGTTCGGATTAACGAGAGAAGGATGTGCAATTGAAGAAGCAGTTTCTGCAGTCCTTAAATCTGGAAAATGTACAGCAGATATCGGGGGGACTGAAACGACAACTTCATTTACAAAGGCAGTTATTCAAGAAATGGAAGAGCAAGCGTTAGTAGGGAGAGGAAGATAATGGGGAAAAGGTTACTAGATAAGCTTTGGGAAAGACATGTAGTTGCGACAAATGAAAATGGATTGGATTTATTATATATCGATCTACATCTTGTTCATGAAGTAACGTCACCGCAAGCCTTTGAAGGCTTGCGGCTTACAAATCGAACAGTCCGCAGACCAGATTTAACATTTGCAACGATGGATCATAATATTCCAACGAAAGATGTTTGGAATATTACCGACCGCATTGCGAAGCAGCAACTAGATACACTTCGGGAAAACTGTAAACAATTTCAGGTGCCATTAGCGGATATCGGAGATGAAGAGCAAGGGATCGTTCATGTTATAGGACCAGAACTTGGACTCACACAGCCAGGAAAAACGATTGTTTGTGGTGATAGTCATACAGCAACACACGGTGCTTTTGGCGCACTAGCGTTTGGTATTGGTACGAGTGAAGTGGAACATGTATTGGCAACGCAAACGTTATGGCAACGAAAGCCGAAAGCGATGGGCATTGAGTTAAAAGGAAAGTTACCGCAAGGTGTTTATGCGAAAGATATTATTTTACACCTTCTTTCAAAGTACGGAGTAGCAGTTGGAACAGGTTACGTAATGGAATTTTACGGAGAGACCATTCATGCTATGGATATGGAAGAGAGGATGACGCTTTGCAATATGGCAATTGAAGGGGGAGCAAAGGCTGGCATTATTGCGCCAGATGAAAAAACGGTTGCTTACGTAAAAGGGCGTAAATATGCGCCGAAAGACTATGAATCTATTAAGGAAAAATGGTCAGAACTTTATACAGATTTAGATGCAGCTTATGATTTACATATTCTAGTAGATGTTACGGATTTAGCGCCGTACGTTACGTGGGGAACAAATCCTAGTATGGGTGTTCGGATTGATGAGAAATTGCCAGAAAAGCATGATGCAAATGACGAAAGAGCGTTTTCTTATATGGGGTTGAGTCCTGGACAAAGTACGTATGACATTCCAGTTCAACATGTTTTCATTGGATCTTGTACAAATTCTAGGCTTTCTGATTTAGAAATTGCTGCATCTGTCGTGAAAGGTAAAAAAGTAAAAGAAGGTGTGCGAGCACTTGTTGTACCTGGATCTCAAAGGGTAAGAGAAGCAGCGATGCATAAAGGATTACATCGCATATTTGAAGAAGCTGGATTTGAATGGAGAGAGCCCGGATGCTCAATGTGTCTAGGTATGAATCCAGATCAAGTGCCTGAAGGAGAACATTGTGCCTCTACGTCAAATCGCAATTTTGAAGGAAGACAAGGAAAGGGAGCACGAACGCATTTAGTTAGCCCGGCAATGGCGGCAGCGGCTGCGTTACATGGTCATTTTGTTGATATTAGAAAGGAGAGTTATGATGGAGCCATTTCGTATTCATAAAGGTACTGCCGCAGTACTGATGAATGATAACATTGATACAGATCAAATTATTCCGAAGCAATATTTAAAGAGAATTGAAAGAACTGGGTTTGGGAAGTTTTTATTTGATGAGTGGCGATATGATAATAATCGCCAAGAAAACCCTAATTTCCCGCTTAATGCGCAAGAAAGAAAAGGAGCCAGCATATTAATCACAGGTGATAATTTTGGATGTGGCTCTTCTAGAGAACATGCTCCATGGGCGCTTGCTGATTATGGTTTCCGCGTTATTATCGCTGGAGGATTTGCCGATATCTTTTATATGAATTGTATGAAGAATGGCATGTTACCGATTGTAATGGACAAAGATATGCGTGAACAACTTGCAAAAACAGATGCGAGGGAACAAATCACAGTTGATTTAGAAAATGAAATAATTATAACGAATATGCACAGATTCCATTTTACAATCGAGAAAATGTGGAAAGAGAAGTTATTGAATGGTTTAGATGAAATTAGTATTACAATGCAATATGAACAAGAAATAAAAGAGTATGAAAGAAAAGTGGCTTTACATTAAAAAAAGTGACGGAATATTAAAAATGTATTTACATTCAAAATTAACTGTTATATACTATGTGAAAATCAGAGGAGAAAGGGAGTAAGTATTATGAATACAATAAAATCTATTACAATGCTTACACAACTACATCATCATACATGAAACCCTTGAACCTAGCGTGAAAACGTGTAGGTACAAGGGTTATTCCCGTTGTACCTACACTCTACTGAAGAGCCTTGTAGGTATTTTGTCTACAAGGCTCTTTTTATTTTCGGCTTAGGTGAATGAAATAGGCATACATTAGAAGGGGAAAGGTGTGAAAATTTAGATGACAAAATGGAAACGGGCGAACCCGAATGGAACGAGAGATTATTTATTCGAAGAATGTACGTTAATTGAAGAAGTGGAGCAAAAATTAAGGCTTACTTTTTTAGAGAGAGGTTATGAGGAAATAAGAACACCTACAATTGAATTTTATGATGTTTTTGCATTTCAAAATAGACCGATAGATGAAGAGAAGATGTATAAATTTTTTGATGAGAAGGGAAGGATTATCGTTTTACGTCCAGATATGACAATTCCTTTAGCAAGAGTGATTGGAACACAGAGATGGGATACGCCACTTAAAGTGACGTATAGCGGGAATGTATTTCGAGCGAATGAATCCCATTCTGGAAAATATAATGAAATCGTACAAAGTGGTATTGAAGTTATCGGGATTGATAATGTAAGAGCTGAAATTGAATGTGTAATAAGTGTCATTCAAGCACTTCAAAAGTTGAAGGTGCAATCTTTTACAATTGAGATTGGGCAAGTACAGTTATATAAATGTATTGTAAAAAAGCTCTCCATCCATGATGAAGAAGAAAGGGTACTTAGAACGTATATAGAAAGTAAAAATTATGCTGCCCTCTCAAATTTTATCGGAGAAAAGAAATTAGATCGATGCGATGAGACAGTAAGATTACTTGAGAAATTACCAAGGCTATTTGGAAATTTAGAAGTTATTGAGGAGGCAGAAAAGCTTGCTTCAAGTAATGAAATGAAAATGGCAATTGCAAGAGTAAAAGAAATGTATGAAACAATTGAAACGTTAGGATATGGTTCTTACATATCAATTGATTTGGGCATGATTCAACACTTAGATTACTATACAGGTGTTATTTTCAAAGGATATATATATGAAATTGGAGAAGAAATCGTTAGTGGCGGAAGATACGATGAGCTAATTGGGAATTTTGGAGAAATGCTGCCAGCTGTTGGACTCGCGGTACAAGTAAATCAAATTGTGAAGGCGCTGCAAGAGCAGCAAGAACCATATGAACGAAATCAAATTGATATTGTGATTCATTATGAGTTAAATAGATTAGCGGAAGCAGAAAGGTTACGAAATTTACTTCGAAAGGATGGGAAAAATGCTTGGTTATCTCTATTCTCTAATTTAAGCGATACCTTTCAATTTGCAAGAAAAAATAAAATAGGAACGGTCGTTGAGGCAAAGAATGAATATTTAGTGGAATATGTATGGAATGAGAAATGGGTAGTCCAGAAAGAAGGAGAGGCTTCATGCGTAACATTCAAATTGCGTTAACGAAAGGAAGGTTAGAAAAACATGTCATTCCACTTTTTGAGCAGATTGGAATTGATTGTTCCGATCTCAAAAATAAAGGTCGGAAGCTTGTATTTCAAAGTAAAAATACAAATGTTTCATTTATTTTAGTAAAAGCGGTTGATGTTGCTACTTATGTAGAACATGGGGTAGCTGATATTGGGATCGTTGGAAAAGATATTTTAATGGAAAACGAGAAAGATATTTATGAAATGCTGGATTTAGGAGTGGGGATTTGTAAGTTTTGTGTTGCTTCTATTCCTACGTATAATCCGAAGAGTTACCGGAAGAAAAGAATTGCTACGAAATACCCGCATATTACTTCTACTTATTTTCATGATAAGGGAGAGGATGTAGAAATAATTAAAATAGAAGGTTCTGTAGAAATCGCTCCTCTTCTTGGATTGGCAGATGCGATTGTAGATATTGTTGAAACAGGAAAAACATTACAAGAGAATGGACTTATTGTATTTGAGGAAATGCACTCTATATCGGCTCGGATGATTGTAAATAAGGCAGCCTTAAAAACTAAAAAAGACGAAATATTCAGTATTATAAATATGATGGAGCAAGAAATCTTATCAGGGAAATAGGAGGACTTAAAATGAAAATCATTTATGAAGACTTTAAGGAGGCATTATCTAAAGTAAAAGTGCTAAGAGAAAACGCTAATATAATAGAAGAAACTGTTCAAAGAAGTGTAAGAGAAATCATTAGAAATGTAAGGGAAGGGAAAGATGAAGCTTTATCTTTCTATACAAAAAAGTTTGATGGTGTAGAGATGAAAGATTTTCGTGTAAGTGAAGAAGAAATACAGCAAGCGAGTATGTTTGTAATGAATTCATTTTTAGAAGCTTTAAAAGAGGCGAAGAAAAACATTGTTTCGTATCACGAAAAGCAAAAGAAGCACTCAATATTCGATTGTGAAAGTAAAGGCATAATTAGAGGGCAACTCATTCGGCCGTTAGAAAATGTAGGTGTATATGTACCGGGTGGGACAGCCTCATATCCTTCTTCAGTATTAATGAATGTATTGCCGGCGAAACTCGCAGGTGTGAAAAAGATTGTAATGGTAACACCGCCGAGGAAAGGAGGAATTGATCCGCATATATTAGCTGCTGCAAATCTTGCGGGAGTAGATGAAATTTATACGATAGGTGGCGCGCAAGCAATTGCTGCTTTAGCATACGGGACGGAATCGATTCCGAAAGTGGATAAAATAGTTGGACCGGGAAATTTGTATGTCGCTCTAGCGAAGCGAGAAGTATACGGAATAGTAAATATTGATATGATTGCTGGTCCATCAGAAATTGTAGTTGTCGCGGATGAAACAGGTAATGCAAAATATATCGCAGCGGATTTATTATCGCAAGCAGAGCATGATGAGAGAGCAACGGCGATTTGTATTACAACGAATATGGAACTAGCTAAAGAAGTAGAAAAAGAGATAGAAAGACAGTTAGAAATGTTACCAAGAAGTGAAATTGCACGTGAATCAATAAATAGAAATGGAGCCATCTTTATCGTTCCTTCTTTAGAGGAGGCACTAAAGTTATCAAATGAAATTGCTCCAGAACATTTAGAGTTACATATAAAAGAACCGATGAATGCTCTAGATTATGTGAAACATGCAGGTTCTATTTTCCTTGGGTCATATGCACCTGAACCGCTCGGGGATTATTTAGCGGGACCGAATCATGTATTACCAACGAGCGGAACGGCAAGATTTTTTTCTCCGTTATCAGTCGATGATTTCGTGAAAAAATCAAGTTTTATTTCTTATACGGAGGAAGCATTAAAAAATGTACAGCATCACATTGTAGAGCTTGCAAATAAAGAAGGGTTACATGCACATGCGAGAGCAATCCAAATAAGGTTTGAGGAGGAAAAATAATGCGTCAGTCCAGTCAAGTACGTGAGACGACAGAAACAAAAATTAAATTAAATTTGCAGCTTGATGAAAGTACAAATGTATCTATTCAAACAGGGGTTGGTTTTTTCGATCATATGCTTACTTTATTTGCTAGACATGGAAGATTTGGATTGCAAGTTGAAGCAGAAGGGGATGCATTTATCGATGCACATCACACCGTTGAAGATGTTGGAATTGTACTCGGAAATTGCTTGAAAGAAGCATTGCAAAACAAAGAGGGAATTAATCGTTACGGTTCAGCGTACGTACCGATGGATGAATCTTTAGGATTTGTCGCAATTGATATAAGTGGACGCTCATATTGTGTATTTCAAGGGGAATTAACAAATCCGAAGCTTGGGGATTTTGATACAGAATTGACGGAAGAATTTTTTAGAGCAGTTGCACATGCTGCCAATATTACATTACATGCGCGCGTTCTATACGGAAGTAATACGCATCACAAAATTGAAGCAGTATTTAAAGCTTTTGGTAGAGCGCTTAGAGAAGCGGTCGAAAAAAATGCCAACATTACTGGTGTAAATTCAACGAAAGGGATGTTGTAATTGATTGCCATTATAGATTATCGAATGGGGAATATTCGCAGTGTAGAGCAAGCGTTAAAATATATTGGGGCAGAGTACATTGTAACGAGTGATAAAGAAGAGATATTGAGAAGCGATGGCGTGATTTTACCGGGAGTAGGTGCATTTCCGAAAGCGATGGACGTATTAGAAGAAAGAGATTTAGTGTGTGTACTAAAAGAGGTTTGTGATATAGGAAAACCTCTCCTCGGTATATGTTTGGGCATGCAGCTTTTATTTGAACGAAGTGAGGAACTAAAAGATTGTAGCGGGTTAGGTTTACTACCAGGGGAAATTCGTAAGTTAAAAGTTTCGTATAAAATTCCTCATATGGGATGGAATGAATTAAGGAAGGAAAGAGAATTTCCGCTTTGGAATGGATTAGTGGATGGTTCTTTCGTTTATTATGTTCACTCATATTACGCGGATTGTCCAGATGAAATTGTATGCGGAGTAAGTGATTATGGAATGCAAGTACCAGGGTTTGTAGCGAAAGGAAATGTATTTGGTGCACAGTTTCATCCAGAAAAAAGTGGTGAAATTGGCATGCAAATATTAAAAAATTTTCAAGGGGTGGTAGAAGCATGGAAATCTTCCCAGCTATCGATTTAAAAGAAGGACGATGCGTTAGACTTTATCAAGGAGAGTTTAGTAAAGAAACGGTGATGAATGAAGATCCGGTAGCGCAGGCAATCATATTTGAAAAGCTTGGAGCGGAAATACTACACATTGTTGATTTAGACGGTGCAATTGCTGGCGAGTCTTTAAATTTGCCCGTCATTGAAAAAATCTGTAAGGCGGTACGTATTCCTGTGCAAGTGGGAGGAGGAATTCGTTCACTTGTAGCGGTGGAGAAGTTATTGTCAGTAGGTGTAGAAAAAGTGATTTTAGGAACAGCAGCTCTTTATGATAAGTCATTTTTAGAGGAAGCAGTTCGTCTATATAAAGAGAAAATCATTGTTGGAATTGATGCGAAAAATGGCTTCGTAGCAACGAGAGGTTGGCTTGATCTGTCTGAAATTTCTTATATTAGTTTAGCGAAACAAATGGAAAGTTTAGATGTTCAAACGATTGTGTTTACAGACATTTCGAAAGACGGGACGCTTGCAGGGCCAAATTTTGAACAATTGGCGTTACTTCAAAAAAGTGTGGGCATTCGTCTCATTGCCTCTGGAGGAGTGGCATCTATTCAAGATGTGAAAAAGTTAAATGATATGAATATATATGGTGTCATAATTGGAAAGGCGCTTTACGAGAAAACGATTGATTTAGAAGAAGTGTTACAGGTAACGAAGTTATGTTAGCGAAACGAATTATTCCATGTCTAGATGTGAAAGAAGGGCGAGTCGTAAAGGGTGTAAATTTTATAGGATTACAAGATGTCGGTGATCCGGTTGAAATAGCTGAAGCATATAACGTGGCAGGGGCAGATGAAATCGTATTTTTAGATATTACAGCGACTCATGAAGGAAGAAAAACGATTATAGATGTTGTAGAAAAAACAGCAGCTAAAGTATTTATTCCTCTTACGGTTGGCGGGGGGATTTCAAGTGTGAAAGATATGTACAATTTACTAAGAGCTGGAGCAGACAAAGTTTCAATAAACTCAGCGGCAGTGCGAAATCCGAAGCTAATCGAAGAGGGCGCAGAACACTTTGGATCACAATGTATTGTCGTGGCAATTGACGCTAGAAAAGTAGCAGAAGATAAATGGAACGTATACGTCAACGGCGGAAGAGTTGACACAGGAATGGATGCCATAGAATGGGCGAAGCGTGTTGTTAAGCTCGGGGCGGGTGAAATTTTGTTAACGAGTATGGATGCAGATGGAACGAAAAGTGGATATGATCTTCGTTTAACAGAAGAAATTTCAAAAAGTGTTTCCATTCCAGTCATCGCATCAGGAGGCTGTGGTCATACGGATCACATTATAGAAGTTTTTCAAAAGACAACAGTTGATGCAGCATTAGCGGCATCCATCTTTCATTATGGTGAGGCGACAGTGCAGAGTGTAAAGCGAAAATTAAGAGATGCAAATGTTGAGGTGCGGTTATGAAACCTAATTTTTCAAAAGGATTAATACCGGCAATTGTCATCGAAGAAGGTACGAAAGAAGTTTTAATGCTAGCTTATATGAATGAAGAAGCATATGAAAAAACGTTAGAGACGAAAAGAACATGGTTTTACTCTCGTTCGAGGCAGTCGTTATGGAATAAGGGAGAAACATCAGGGAATGTTCAATATGTGCAATCTCTATACTTAGATTGTGATCAAGATTCAATTGTTGTGAATGTGAAACAAGTAGGACCTGCTTGTCATACGGGGGAGAAGACATGTTTTCACTATCAAATTATATAGGGGGATACATATGGAAAATGCCTTTAAGTTGCTGTATAAAACAATTGAAGAACGAAAGGAAAGCCCACTTCCTGAATCGTATACAAATTATTTATTTTCAAAAGGAGAAGATAAAATTTTAAAGAAAATTGGTGAAGAGTGTGCTGAAGTAATTATCGCATGTAAAAATAATGATAAAGAAGAAGTAGTGAAAGAAATGGTTGATGTATTTTATCACTGTTTCGTTTTATTAGCTGAAAAAAATATCGCATTGGAAGATGTCATGCGAGAGGTGAAAGAACGAAATGGAAAGCTTTCGAGAGTTGGGGATAGAAGGGAAATAGATACATTATAAGGGGGAATGTATATGAAAGTAGATTATCATCTTCACTTAGAAGAAGGACCGTATTCAATAGGATGGCTTGCTAAAATAAATGAAGCGTTGGAATGTTATGAACCGCTTCAAGAAAGGCATTCTATGGATTGGCTTATGAAAACACAAGAGCGTTTGCAAAAACGTGTGAAGGAAGGGCCATTTACAACAGAATGGATAGATCTATATTTAGAAGAAGCTGTGCGAAAAGGAATAAAAGAAGTGGGAATTGTTGATCATCTATATCGTTTTCATGAAGCGAAAGGATATTATGAAAAATATGTAGATATTAGTGATTCTAAGCTCGGTCGTATACAGAAAGAATGGTTAGATCAAGTAAGGGTAGTTTCACTGTATGATTTTACAAAGGCAATTGAAGAGGCGAAAGAACGATGGAGTAAAAGAGGTGTCACACTTAAACTTGGAATTGAAGCGGATTATTTTATTGGTTGTGAAGGAGAGTTAAAAGAATTATTAGCGCTAGGAGACTTTGATTATGTAATTGGCTCCGTTCATTTTCTAAATGGCTGGGGATTTGATAATCCAGATACGAAAGAATATTTTGAGGTGCATGACCTACGCGCATTATACGATACGTTTTTTAAAACAGTTGAGAGTGCGATTCGTACCGAGTTATTTGATATTATCGCTCATCTAGATAATATAAAGGTATTTAATTATCGATTGGATGAGAATGAACAGCTTTCTTATTATGAGGAAATTGCCTGTGCGTTAGTAGAAACGAATACGGCAACAGAAATAAATGCAGGATTGTACTATCGTTATCCTGTTCGTGAAATGTGCCCAAGTCCACTATATTTACAAGTATTAGCTAAGTATGGTGTTCCAATTACGATTTCTTCGGATGCCCATTATCCAAATGATTTAGGGAACTATGTACAAGAGAATGTACAAACATTACGAGCGCACGGTGTTACTCAGGTTGCAACATTTACGAAGCGAGCAAGAGTAATGAGGTCGCTTGAAGAAGAAGTAACAAATTCAAAATGAAACGCAATTTTTTGATGAAAACCACCCTTTTTGTTCAAAATAAGAAAGAATGAAAAGGAGGGTAAGAAATGGCGAAACAACAAAATAAACAAAATGTACAAGTTGCACAGCAACAAGCTTATACTTCTGAAACGAATTCTGCATCTCAATCGGTTATTGAGGAGCAAATTAGCGATACGGTTGCAGAAGGAACTATTGATGTGAAGCTCGGAAAAGAATCGCAGGAAAAAGCGTAAGAAGAGGGGAGAGTTGCATCTCCTCTTTTTTCATGGAAAAGTGTCGATTTTCAAAACTATAATCAAATTCCTTGGTTTTTATATGTGGATTTCTTACAATGAAATATAAGAGATATCTTATTTTCTATAGAAGAGGTGTTAGTAGTGGCAAAAATATTAGTAGCGGGAAAAATTCCGGAAATTGGATTAGAACTATTAAAAGATCATGATGTAGAAATGTACGATAAAGAGGAATTAATTTCTATAGATGAATTAACAGAGCGTGTAAAAGATAAAGATGCATTGTTAAGTTTACTTTCGACAAAGGTGCCAAAAGAAGTTATTGATGCAGCGTCTCATTTAAAGATTGTTGCAAACTATGGTGCTGGTTACGACAATATTGATTACACGTATGCGGGTGAAAAAGGAATTGCAGTTACGAATACACCGAAAGTATCAACGGAAGCGACTGCAGAATTAACATTTGCACTTCTTTTAGCAGCGGCGCGTAGAATTCCTGAAGGGGATACGTTATGTCGTACGACTGGATTTAACGGGTGGGCACCGTTATTTTTCTTAGGACGAGAAGTCCACGGTAAGACAATCGGAATTATTGGTCTTGGAGAAATCGGGAAGGCTGTTGCAAAACGTGCGAAAGCATTTGGAATGGATGTTTTATATACAGGGCCAAATCGTAAGTTTGAAGCTGAAAGTGAACTGGGAGCAACGTATGTGACGTTGGAAAAATTATTACAAACAGCAGATTTTATTACAATTAACTGTGCTTATAATCCGAAATTACATCATATGATTGATGAAGAGCAGTTTAAAATGATGAAGAAAACAGCGTATATTGTAAATGCTTCACGTGGACCAATTATGAATGAAGCAGCACTTGCTTATGCATTAAAAACGAATGAAATTGAAGGGGCAGCTCTTGATGTGTTTGAATTTGAACCGAAAATTACAGAAGAGCTAAAAGAGTTAAAGAATGTAGTACTTGCTCCACACGTAGGGAATGCAACGTTTGAAACTCGTGATGCGATGGCTGAAATGGCTGTCAGAAATATTTTAGCTGTATTAAACGGCGAAGAGCCAGTAACACCTGTAAATCAAAAGGTATTAGTCACAAAATAAAAAGAAACCTTCCGGACTCGGAAGGTTTTCTTATTTTTCTTTATTCGCTTTTTTAGACGGTCTTTGTCTAATGAATTGAGATAACATGTACAAAATATATAGTGGAATGGCAATGAATAAGAAAACAGAAAAATTGCCAAATCCTGTTTGATACATTGTAATAATGATTCCAACTAAAAATAGTGTAATAATGATGCTATATCGTGGAATTGGTACATCTTTTAAACTTGGGATACGAATGCGGCTCACCATTAAAAATGCGAACGTTACAAATACGGTAATAAGAACGATTTTTGGAATGGTATGTGAAAATAATGTTAAGAAAGCAACAAGCCCTCCCGCTGCTGTAATCGGTACTCCAGTGAAATATTTCATTGAAGTAGAAGATGGTGTTACATTAAATCGTGCTAAACGATATGCTCCGAAAAGAGGGAATAATCCCGCTATGTATAATCCGATGATTCCGTAGTTTGAGAAAGATGTGTAATACATTAAAACAGCAGGTGCTGCACCAAATGTTACGACATCTGCAAGCGAGTCGAGCTCTTTTCCCATTTGTGAATCAACACGTAATAAACGAGCAACACGACCATCAAGACTATCTAACATCATCCCGATAAGTACTAAAATAGCAGCTGATTTATAATATCCTAAAGATGCATAGCCGATTGATAAAAATCCGCTATATAAATTTCCGAGCGTAAATAAGTTTGGAATAGCTGCTCTATACAAAATCTGATCCCTTGCTTTCTGTAATAAATTCTTAATTAGTGTATGAAAGTTTACTTATTTTATCATACCATAAATTTATTCCTCATACGAAAGAAATTACCAATTTGTGAAAGATTTCATAGAAGGATGATTTAAAAATTAAGTGAAAATAAAAAGAGGAAGCAACTTGTATAAAGTTGCTTCCTTTACTATTCAAATTTCGTTGTCATCGTTCCAGTTTTATATTGATTATTAGGATCGAAACGTAATAAATCTCCATAAATTAATTTATCGGAGAGTTTTAATTCTGTTTTTGTTTTTTCAATATACGGCTGACATAGCGTCATATCAGCTTCTTCACCCGTACTTCTTTTGTAGCACATATTTTTTGTATAAACATACTCTTCAGAAACAAAGCTACCATCACGCATTACCATAAGCGGGTCTTTTTCTTTAATAAATAAGTCAGTTCCAAATTCAACGGATTTATTTGTTTTAATACCAAGTAAATGAAGGAGCGTTGGTTTAATATCAATTTGACCAGATACTTTAGAAACAACTTTGCCTTCTTGACCAGGCACATGAATAATAAGAGGAACTCGTTGTAATTGCATAGAATCGAATGGTGTAATAGTATCTTTTCCTAGGAACTGTGCCATAGCTGCGTTATGATTTTCGGAAATACCATAATGATCACCATAAATGACAATAACGGAATTATCATACAGTCCTTCTTCTTTTAATTGTTTAATAAATAATTTAAGAGCTTCATCTGTGTAACGAACAGTTGGGAAGTAGCGGTTTACAACACCACTTTCTGAGTTGAATTCATCAACATATTGGTCTTCCGGATTTAGAAGAAACGGAAAATGATTTGTTAATGTAATAAATTTTGTATAGAACGGTTGCGGTAAAGATTTTAACTTTGGAATAGATTGTTCAAAGAACTGTTTATCTTTTAATCCCCAACCGACAGACATTTGTTCCGTTCCTGCGTAATCATTTAAATTAAAGTAACGATCATATCCAAGCGCAGGATACATTACATCCCGATTCCAAAACGTTTTATCATTTGAATGGAAGACGGCAGAAGAATATCCGTATTTCTTTAATTGTTCTGGTGTCGCTGTGTATTCGTTTGTTGCATGAGTAAAGAATACAGAACCACGATCTAGCGGATAAAGTGAGTTTTCAACGATAAATTCAGCATCAGAAGTTTTGCCTTGTCCAGTTTGATGATAGAAGTTATCGAAATAGAAACTATCCTTAATAAATTCATTTAAAAATGGGGTAATTTCTTTTCCATTTATTTTTTTATTAATAACAAAGCTTTGTGTAGATTCCATTGAAATTAAAATTACATTTTTACCTTTTGCAGCTCCAAATAAGTTTTTATCAACTTGTTTGTCTTTTGAGTCTGTATAGTTTTTGATTTCAGAAAATCCATCCCCACTTGCAAATACACGCTCAGCTGAAGACTTGGATTGAAGTGTAATATCAAATAGATGATATGTGTATAAACCTAAATTCTTTACGACAGTTTGACGGTCAAATGAGCGCGAGAACATTTGTGGTTTATAAATAACTGATACAACAATTTGTAGTGCTAATAAAGCTGTTACACCGCTAAAGAAAGTTCGCTTCTCTGAGCGGGAAAGTGGTGTTTTGTCGCCAAATGATGGGAATTTACGCGAAATAAACATTAAAATAATTGCATCTGCAAATAAAAGTAATGTTTTGTACGTAAAGAGTTCTTTTATACTTGTCCCTAAATCAGCCATATTGTTTGTTTGGAATAAAACCGGGAAAGTAACGAAATCGTTATAGAACCCATAAAACATTGCGTTTCCAAATAAAATAAATGACAGTATAAAACTGATTCCAATTATAATTCGGTTTCGGTGCTTAGATGCAAGTAAAGCTAAGCCGAAAAATAAAAGTAACGCAGCTAGTGGATTAATAAAAAGCATGAATTCTTCAAAGAAATTATCAATTTTAATATCAAATGCTAGCTTGTACACAATATATGTTTTAATCCATAGTAAAACGACTGCAACGAGTGCAAATCGCAGTTTTGGAAACAGATGTTGTAGCATAATATACTCCTCTCCTAAAAAGCATGACAGTTCTTGTGAGTCAGTTTGCTTAACGACTCATTTTATATATACGAACAGTCCTTTGTTATTATGATTATTATACTATGAGTATCATTATACGAAAATAAAAGAGAGTTGTGGGCTTTTTTATAATAATCGAGTAGAAAAAGAGTGGTGGGAGACAATAAAACAGAATTTCTATGTATGATAATTATCGTACGCAGAAAGAATCGCGTGATAATACGGAGGTTATAATGCGAAAATTATTATATTTTATAGCATGTAGTAGTGTTATACTTTTTACCTCACCGAGTGTGTCAATAGCTCAATATGATGCACCTCTTATGGAAGATGCACTTTATTCTGTTTTATTTCCAAAAATAAATAAAGCAATTGAAAAACAATATGGAAGTTTGAAACCGTATCAATGTCCTAAAATTATTAGTTTAAAAAAAGTGTATAGCGGTACATATTTATTTCAAGCAAGTATTGAAGTGACAAAGTATGAACGTGTTGCTGGGAAAATTGCTCCCCCATTTGAGAAGGTAACGATTACATTTAATAACGAAGAAGGCGAATGGGAAGTGAAAAAGATTTCAGTAAAGCGCTTACCAAATGATGCAAAATTAAACTGTAAAAAAACAATATAAAAAATTGTTTGACAAATAAAATGGTCCTTTGGTATTGTTAATAGCAACAATTAGATGTTTGAAAATTAAATAGACTTACCTCATCTACTCTCAAAGGTAGAGGCCGCGATAGGAAAGAGTAAGCTATGGGAGATTTCATGGAATCTGTGATCATAGGCTGAAAGGGACTATTGCCGAAATATAAGAATAACCATCTTATTCATATATTGGGACTACATTGAATAAATGTAGTACTGTCATAAGATTTATTTTATGGAGAGCTATTTGGAGATGTTGATGCGGTTTCTTATTTTGAGGAGATAACAACTCGTTTATTTTTTCAATATATATTTTTCCTAATAAGAAACGCGTGTGAACATTGTTCCGCGCGTTTTTTGTCTATCTAAAAGCGTGCTGCAATGAATAGAAGATTGGGGTTATGAGTTTTAGAGGAAATAAGGGAGGAATTTAAATGTATTTACACGGCACAAGCCGAATTAATGGGCAAGGACACTTAGAAATTGGAGGGTGCGATACGACGCAGCTAGCAAAGCAATACGGAACACCACTTTATGTATACGATGAAGAGTCTATTCGAGGAAAATGCCGAGCATTTCATCGTGCTTTTAAAGAAAGTGGTTTCTCTTATCAAGTAGCATATGCAAGCAAGGCGTTCTTGTGCATGGAGATGTGCCGAGTAGCTCGTGAAGAGAATATGTCATTAGACGTTGTTTCTGGAGGAGAATTATATACTGCGCTCCAAGCAGGATTTCCAGCATCACGTATTCATTTTCATGGAAATAATAAAACAGAAGAAGAGATAGTGATGGCTCTTCAGGCGAATATCGGTTGTTTTGTCGTAGATAATTTCTTTGAATTAGAAGTTTTACACGATTTAGCGATGCAACATGGAAAGTTTGTGAACATATTAATTCGTGTAACGCCTGGAGTAGAGGCGCACACACATGAATATATTACAACAGGCCAAGATGATTCGAAATTTGGATTTGGCGTTTCAAACGGTCAAGCGATACAGGCAATTGGATTTGCTTTACAAAAATCCAATTATAATGTGCTAGGGATTCATTCACATATCGGATCGCAAATATTTGAAACAGCTGGCTTTGTTCGAGCGATTGAAGTTCTTCGCCAATTTTTAGAAGAAGTGAGAGAGCAAACAAACTATGTAGTAAAAGTGTTAAATGTAGGCGGGGGATTTGGAATACGCTACACAGAGTCGGATACACCGTTAACTCTTGAGACATATGTGCGAGCTGTAACAAGTGCAGTGAGAGAACAATTTACTGTATGTGAATATCCATTGCCAGAAATATGGATTGAACCAGGCCGTAGCATTGTAGGTGATGCTGGGACAACAATTTATACAGTTGGGTCTGTGAAAGATATTCCTGGTATTCGGAAATATGTATCAGTCGATGGTGGAATGACAGATAATTTAAGACCTGCTTTATATAGTGCGCGTTATGAAGCAATGTTAGCGAATCGAGGGAATGATGAGAATGAGGAACTCGTTTCGATTGCGGGGAAATGTTGTGAGAGCGGAGATATGTTGATTTGGGATATTCATTTACCGAAAGTCGCTTCTGCTGATTTACTAGCAGTTTCCTGTACAGGAGCCTACGGGTACTCGATGGCGAATAATTACAATCGGATTCGAAGACCAGCCGTTGTCTTTGCAAAAGGCGGAACATCGCAAGTAGTTGTGGAACGCGAAACATATGAAAATATTATTGGGAACGATCGCATACGTATTAAAGAGCTTGTTTAAATAGAAAAAGGAGTTGTTCGGATGGGCAATTCCTTTTTTGTAAAATAAAATAATTAAAATATATCGGAAAACTAGGATTGAAAAAAATCAGAATTGTGATAAAATACAAATACAAAGCTTATCAAGAGAAGCGGAGGGAACTGGCCCGAAGAAGCTCGGCAACCTGCTTATAGAAAGCAAGGTGCTAAATCCAGCAAAATGGAATCCATTTTGAAAGATAAGGTAAAATATATTACCGAACAGTCTTTTCGAAATGGGAAAGATTTTTTTTATGAATAAAAAGGGGGGCTGTTCGCGTGGGTGTACGGGAACATTTTGATGAAGTATCCGAGAAGATTGAAGCGATGCTTGCTGATATGAAATATGGCTCAATTACAATTGTTGTGCAAGATGGAAAAGTAATTCAGTTAGAGAAAAGTGAAAAAGTACGTTTAAAGTGAAAAGCGCTGACTAGAAAAACTAGAGGCGGTTTTAACCTATTTTCATTAGGTTAAAACCGTCTTTTTGCTTTTACAGGGGGAAAAAACATGTTGACGTATGAAACGTGGGAAGAAATTGTTGTTTCGTTTTCGGAAGAAGATGAAACAAAAGGCGCGTTATCAGTATTAAATTGGGCTTATGAAGAGTATAAAGATGAAATCGTCTACGCATGTAGCTTTGGGGTGGAAGGTATGGTATTGCTGCACCTTATAAACCAAGTAAATCCATCTGCTAAAGTTGTATTTTTGGATACAAATGTTCATTTTCAAGAAACATATGAATTAATTCAAAGAGTGAGGGAACGATTTCCTTCATTGAATATTATAGAAAAGCAGCCAGAACTTACACTTGATGAACAGGCGAAGTTGCATGGTGAAAAACTGTGGGAGAGCAATCCGAATCTTTGTTGTAAGATTAGAAAAATTTTACCTTTAGAAAAATCATTAGTCGTGGAAAAAGCATGGATATCGGGCTTAAGAAGGGAACAATCAGAAACACGTAAGCATACAAAGTTTATAAATCAAGATCATCGTTTTCAATCTATTAAAGTTTGTCCACTCATTCATTGGACGTGGAAAGAAGTTTGGCGATATGTATACAAACATAGCTTGCCGTATAACCCGTTGCATGATGTTGGCTATCCAAGTATTGGGTGTGAGAAATGTACTTTACCTGTAGGGGATGGTGGCGATTCAAGAGATGGTAGATGGGCTGGGAAAGTGAAAACCGAATGTGGTCTTCATTATCAATAAGATGAATCTTGAAATAAAGCTAAGAGGGGATATAGAAAATGAGCACAGTAAACGAATTAGTAAACCGTATAGATGAGACATATGATATATCACAAATTGAAAAAGAAATTAAATTAGACAACATTGCTTTAAGTGATTTAGAACTATTGGCGACAGGTGGATATAGCCCGCTTACTGGTTTTTTGGGGAAGGAAGATTATGATTCAGTCGTAGAAACGCTTCGTTTAGCAAATGGTAGTGTGTGGAGTATACCAATTACATTACCGGTAACAGAAGAAGTCGCAGAAAGCCTGAAGACCGGAGAGGAAGTAAAGCTTGTCAACAATGGAAATATATATGGTGCTATTAAAATAGAAGATATTTTCGTACCAGATAAAGAAAAAGAAGCGTTACTTGTATATAAAACAACGGATGAGGCTCATCCAGGAGTGAAAAAATTATATGAACGACCAAACGTTTACGTTGGAGGAACTATTATTCTAACAAAACGCTTTGAAAATAATCAATTTCCTTCTTATCATTTAGACCCAATTGAAACGAGAGAAGAATTTAAAAAACGTGGGTGGAAAACAGTAGTCGGATTTCAAACGAGAAACCCGGTACATCGTGCCCATGAGTATATTCAAAAATCTGCTCTTGAAATTGTAGATGGTCTCTTTTTAAATCCACTCGTAGGAGAAACGAAATCGGATGATATTCCTGCTGATGTAAGAATGGAAAGCTATGAAGTACTCCTTCAAAACTATTATCCGAAAAATCGTGTCTTTTTAAGTGTATTTCCTGCTGCAATGCGTTACGCAGGACCAAGAGAAGCGATATTTCATGCGTTAGTAAGAAAGAATTTTGGATGTACCCACTTTATTGTAGGACGTGATCATGCCGGAGTAGGAGATTATTACGGAACATACGAAGCGCAAGAAATCTTCACGAATTTTACGATAGAAGAGTTAGGCATTACACCACTATTCTTTGAACATAGTTTTTACTGCACGAAATGTGAAGCGATGGCTTCAACAAAAACATGTCCGCACGGAAAAGAAGATCATGTTATTTTATCAGGTACGAAAGTAAGAGAATTATTAAGAAACGGTGAGATTCCACCAAGTACATTTAGTCGTAAAGAAGTAGTAGAAGTGCTAATTAAAGGTTTAAAAAAAGAAGTAGTAACAGAATAGGGAGAGAACGAGATGGATACGAATATTACTTGGCATACAGCTTCGGTTTCAAAAGATGAGAGAAGAGTGAAGAATGGACATCACAGTTTTGTAATTTGGTTTACTGGTTTATCAGCTTCGGGTAAATCTACAGTAGCGAATGCGGTCGCTCGTAAACTGTTTGAAAAGAATATTGGAAATTATGTGCTGGATGGGGATAACATTCGCCACGGTTTAAATAAAGACTTAGGATTTTCTGAAAGTGATCGCATGGAAAATATAAGACGTATTGGCGAAGTGGCAAAGTTATTTGTAGATCAAGGAACAGTTGTCCTTACAGCATTTATTTCACCATTTCGAGTAGACCGCAAACAAGTAAGAGATTTATTAGCGGCAGATGAATTTATTGAAATTTTTGTGAAGTGTCCGATTGAAGAGTGTGAGAAACGTGATCCGAAAGGGCTTTATAAAAAGGCAAGAAAAGGTGATATTAAGGATTTCACAGGTATTGATTCGCCTTATGAAGAGCCAGAGCAAGCAGAATTAATTGTAGAAACGCACAAATATTCTATTGAAGAATGTGCAGAACAAATCGTGAAGTACTTACAAGAGCGTAGTTTTATCCCGCTATTTGCCGGGAAGTAAAATTCCTACCTCAAAGTTCGATTGGGGCAAGGAAGTTAGGTGGGGGTCGGGCTGCCCGTAAATACCCGATTGGTTAAGGCTAATAATCAGCGTGGGATGAACAAAACTCTACTGATTAAAGTTTCACTTTATATAGGGGGATTTAAAAATGAGTTATGAAAAAGTATGGGCTAACAATGAAAAACTAAATCAAACGGAGAAAAATAAATTAGAAAAAGATGGATTAGAAATTTTTAATGATATTCCTTACTATGCGGAAAATGGATTTGAATCTATTCCGAAAGAAGAGTGGGATGCCTTTAAATGGGCGGGATTGTATTTACAACGTCCAAAAGAAGCTGGTTATTTTATGATGCGGGTAAATATTCCGTCAGGGATTATTACAAATGCGCAGGCAGAAGTACTTGCTTCTATCGCTGAGGATTATGGACGTGATGTAATAGATATTACTACGAGACAGGCGATTCAGTTTCACTGGTTAGAAATTCAGCAAATACCAGATATTTTTAAAAGATTAGCAAGAGTTGGATTATCTTCAGCGGGGGCTTGTGGTGATATAACGCGGAATATTACAGGTAATCCGCTTGCTGGAATTGATGCAAATGAACTATTTGATACGACACATATTGTGAAAGAGGTATATGACTATTTCCAACATAATGAAGAGTTTTCTAATTTGCCACGTAAATTTAAAATGTCTATTAGTTCTAATATTTATAACTCAGCAAACGCAGAGATTAACTGTGTTGCATTTACACCTGCTACGAAAGAAATAGATGGTGAGAAAAAAGTTGGTTTTCATATAAAAGTAGGCGGAGGATTATCAGCCCGTCCATATTTAGCTGATGAATTAGATGTGTTCGTTTTACCAGAAGAAGTGAAGGCAGTGGCAATTGCAATTGCTACTATATTCCGTGATTTTGGATATCGTGAGAAACGTCATTTAGCCCGTTTGAAATTTCTTGTTGCGGACTGGGGAGCAGAGAAATTTAAAGAGAAACTAATAGAGTATACAGGGCCTTTACAAAGTAAAGGGGAAAGTGCACTCAAAGGATGGAATGCAGGCTATTTTTATGGTGTTCAAGACCAAAAACAAGAGGGATTAAAATATGTAGGTTTTAATGTACCGGTAGGTCGTTTACATGCAGAAGAAATGTTTGAGATTGCAAGAATCGCAAAGCAATATGGAAATGGACAAATTCGTACATGTAATTCACAAAATTTCATTATTCCGAACGTTCCTCCGGAAAATGTAAAAGGATTACTTAGTGAACCGTTGTTTGAAGCGATATCTGCAAGCCCAAAATCATTTATTGGTCATGCGGTTTCATGTACCGGTATTGAATATTGTAATCTTGCATTAGTAGAAACGAAAGAAAGATTACGAAAAATTGCAGAATACTTAGATACACAAATTGCACTCGATGTTCCAGTTCGAATTCATATGGTAGGCTGCCCGAATTCATGTGGTCAACGTCAAATTGCTGACATTGGGTTACAAGGGGTGAAAATGAAAACGAAGGAAAAGGGAATTGTTGAAGCATTTGAGATATATGTAGGTGGAACGTTGTTAGATGGCGGTGCCTACAATCAAAAGTTAAAAGGAAAAATAGATGGCGAGGATTTACCTGATGTACTCGCATCATTTATAAGTTATTTCAAAGAGAATAAATTACCAGCCGAAACATTTTATGATTTTGTAGGTCGTGTTGGTGTAGACACATTACAAATAGCGTTAAATAACGTGTTAGAAGAAGTCATAGCGTCTTAGGGGGGACAATATGGATTTATATCGATTTGAAGCTGTATTAGTGAGTGATATTGTTCCGATTGTTGTTGTTGCTCAAAGTGAAGAACAGGCATTTAAGCTTGCGGAGATTGAGCTTGAAAAACATTTTTTACCGTTGCCAGAGGTAAAAGAGATTTCTTTGTTTGAAAAAAAGAAGATTCGAAAAGGTGCAGCATTTGTTATTCATGAGTAGAGATTAGTAATACGAAAAAATAAAAACTTCCATTCTTATATACGAATGGAAGTTTCATTTTAATAGTAGAAATGAGGAGAGATGATGGGGAAGGTTTATATTGTTGGAGCGGGTCCTGGCGATCCAGATTTAATTACTGTTAAAGGGTTGAAATGTATTGAGAAGGCAGATGTTATTTTATACGATCGCCTTGTGAATAAAGAGCTGCTTTCACACGCAAAGCCTGACGCGGATTTAATTTATTGCGGGAAACTCCCGAATTATCACACGATGAAGCAAGAAACAATTAATACATTTCTTATTAAGTATGCGAAAAAAGGGAAAGTAGTAACGAGGCTTAAGGGCGGCGATCCATTTGTATTTGGTAGAGGGGGAGAAGAAGCGGAAGCATTAGCAAAGCAAGGTGTACCATTTGAAATCGTCCCAGGTATTTCATCTGGAATAGCTGCACCTGCTTATGCTGGTATTCCAGTGACGCACCGTGATGCAAGTGCAAGTTTTGCTATTGTGACTGGGCATAGGAAAGAAGGTGCTGAAGAAGAAGTGAAATGGGAAAGTTTAGCGAAAGGTGTAGAGACTTTAGCGATATATATGGGGGTTAGTAATTTGCCCTACATATGTGAGCAACTTATGAAGCATGGAAAAGATAAAAGTACGCCAGCTGCTATTATTGAGCAGGGGACGACGTCTATGCAACGTACAGTTGTTGGGACATTAGGAACAATTGTAGATGTTGCGAAAAAAGAGCAAATTCAAAATCCGAGCATGATTGTAATTGGAGAAGTTGTCCGTTTTAGAGAAAAAATCCATTGGTTTGAGAAGCAAACGGAAAATGCTTATCAAGTAAGTGGAGTGTTGTAAAATGAAAGCCGTCTTATATATATGTCATGGAAGTCGTTTGAAGACAGCGAAAGAAGAGGCGATTCAATTTATTACATCGTGTATGAGTCGTATAGAAGCGAATATTCAAGAAGTTTGTTTTTTAGAGTTAGCGAATCCTTCTATTGAAGATGGTTTTCGTACATGTGTGAAGCGTGGGGCCACGGAGATTATTGCCATCCCTGTTTTTTTATTAGCGGCAGGTCATGTGAAGAAAGATATTCCATTTAAATTGGTAAAGCTCAAGAATCAATATCCGAATGTTAAAGTGACTTATGGTAATCCGTTTGGTGTATCAGAAACACTTATCAAATCAGTATATAACGGAAGTGGTATTGAAAAGGAAGGGAAGGCTGAAGTGACCCTTCTGCTCGTTGCAAGAGGAAGTAGTGATCCTGAAGTATTACAAGATATAAAATGGATCGCCTCTTTATTTCAAGCTGAGGAGAAAATTAAAAAAGTTGAGGTTTGTTATTTAGCGGCTGCGGAGCCGAAATTTGAGAGGAAATTGAAGGAAGTTGTAGAACGGGAAGTGGAGAACATCGTTGTGCTACCTTATTTGTTATTTACAGGTTTACTTATGAAACATATTGAGAAAGAAGTGCGCCAATATGCATTGGAAGAGATAAAAATCAGTCCATATTTAGGGAAGAATGAAGCGTTACAAGATATGTTAATTCAGAAAACGACGGAGTTATTGAAAGGAGATCAGTATGTATCCACTTACAGTGCGAGTTAATGAGAAACGCGTTGTTGTTATTGGTGGGGGAAAAGTTGCAGGATTTAAAATTATTCCTTTACTCAAACAAGGTGCGGATATAGTTGTGATCAGTCCAGAATTAGATGCGAATTTAGTAAAACTTGTGGAAGAAAAGAAAATTCGTTGGTATCAAAGAGAATATGAAAAAAGTGATATTAAAAATGCTTTTTTAGTTGTTGCAGCGAGTAGTGATTCAATATTAAATGAACAAGTTGCTGAAGATGCCGCAGAGAATCAATTAGTAAATGTTATTACAAATCCGGAAAGTGGTAATGTTCACTTTCCAGCAGCGATTCATCATGGTTTGCTTAATATAGCAGTTTCTACTGGGGGAGCGAGCCCAAAGCTCGCAAAAAAAATTAGAGATGAGATTGCAAATAAATATGATGAGACATATGAATCGTATTTAGATTTTTTATATGAAGTAAGGGTGAAGTTAAAAGATTTACAGTTAGAAAAGAGAGAACGAAATATATTACTCCAAGAAGTGTTGAAATCAGTATATGTGCAAAACGAGAGAGAAAGAGAAAGTTTTTTGCGAGAATTAGAGGGAAAGGTTTTAAAATAATAAAAGATAAAGTGCGCTTTACAAATATAAAAATATAATTTATAATCACAAGTAACTTCAATAGATGAAATCGATGAGCAAGAAGAGTACGTATATTTGATGCGTTCAGAGAGCTGGGGTTAGGTGGGAGCCCGGTACGATAAATTATACAGAATGGGCTTGCGAGAGGTATGTTGAACATTGTAGTAGGCAACCCGGGTTCCGCCGTTAAAAGGATAGAGTATCGGAATTATTCCTGTACTTGAACAAGTGGGATTTATCAATCCAATTGAGGTGGTACCACGGTATTTACATTACATATATCGTCCTCTACATGCATATTTGCGTGTAGGGGACTTTTTTATTTTCTAAAGGAGGTGTGCGAGTATGAAATGAAAGTGTATAATTAACAAAAGTTTAAATATTCAGAAAAGGAGAATTTATGATGAAAGAAACACAGCAATGGACGTCGAAAATAGGCTTTGTACTCGCAGCAGCCGGAGCCGCAGTAGGTCTTGGTGCGATATGGAAATTTCCATATGTTGCAGGTAATGGCGGGGGAGGCGCATTCTTCCTTGTATTTTTACTGTTAACTTTATTTATAGGTATGCCTCTTCTAATAGCGGAGTTTGTTATTGGACGTAGTACGCAAAAAGAGGCGGTCACAGCTTATAAAGTACTAGTGCCAAATAGCAAATTATATCCTTGGATTGGTCGTATGGGAGTTGTTACTTGTTTTAGTGTACTATCTTTTTATAGTGTTGTAGGTGGATGGATTTTACTTTATTTATATTATAGTGTGACAGGAAGTTTCTGGAATGGAGTAGCTGATTATGGACAATTGTTCGGTGAAACGATTTCAAATCCGTTAAGTGCGATTGGAGCGCAATTTATCTTTATGCTTTGTACGATTTTTGTTGTAAGTAAAGGTGTAGAGAAAGGTATAGAAAAGGCAAGTAAGTACATGATGCCGCTATTATTTATTTTATTTATTGCGATTATTGTTCGTGCGTTAACACTCGATGGTGCTTTTGCTGGAGTAGAGTTCTTCTTAAAACCAGATTTTTCAAAGCTTACAGCAGATACAATTTTATATGCGATGGGACAATCTTTCTTCTCGCTAACTGTAGGTGCCTCGGTAATGGTAACGTATAGTTCATATTTGAAGAAAGAGGAACATTTAGCGAAATCGGCAACATCTATTGTAAGTTTAACTGTTTTTGTTACAGTACTTGCAGGATTAGCAATTTTCCCAGCGATTTTCGCATTAGGAGTTAAACCGACTGAAGGACCGGGATTACTGTTTATCGTCCTTCCAGCAGTATTTGCAAAAATACCATTTGGTCAATTTTTCTTTATTATGTTTTTAATTTTATTCTTCTTTGCGACTTTAACATCAGCAATTTCAATGCTTGAAATTGTAGTAGCATCTGTTGCGAAAGGTAATGAGAAGAAGCGTCCGTCAGCATCATTATTAATTGGTATTCTTATTTTTGCAGTCGGTATTCCATCAGCGTTATCATTTGGGATTATGAGTGACGTGAAAATATTTGGGAAAACATTCTTTGATTTAGTCGACTTTTCGGTAAGTAACGTATTGCTGCCGTTAGGAGTACTAGCTATTTCATTATTTGTACCAAATAAAATGAGTAAAGAGTTGTTGATGAAAGAATTAGAAGTGACGGAAACGAAGGGGAAAACGTTATTTAACATTTGGTTCTTCTTACTTCGTTATGTCATTCCGGTAACTGTAATAATTGTATTTTTAAATGTGATAGGTGTATTTAAAATGTTTGCATAAAAAAAGGCGGGGATCTCCCGTCTTTTTTTATGTTGTTGAATGTAATAGACGATTATACGCTTTATAGGCTGTGGTGACTGCGAGGAATGAACCGATTAAAAATAAAACTGATCCGCCAAATGTAAATATCCGGCCGATAAATGTCGCTCTAGCTTCTTCTATTTTTTGTTGTAATTGCGTATTCATATTGATCACCTCGTAAACTATAGGCATTTAGTTATAGTCTATGTAGAATGCCTATATTGTGTGAAGTGTAAATAAAAAACCTCGGTAGGTACCGAGGTTTTTTATAATCCGATATAAGGAGATGGGTCGACTGCGTTTGTCTTGCCGACATTCCATTCTCCAAGATGAAGTTCGAAGTGTAAATGTTGTCCGTATGATTGGCCCGTGTTCCCCATAAATCCAAGCTGATCGCCTTGTTTTACAGTTTGTCCATTCGATACAGAACGGCTATTCATATGAGCATATACTGTCGTATATGTTTTTCCGTTTATACGGTGAGATAAATACACTACGTTTCCGTAACTAGATGATAATTCTGAGCGAATAACAACGCCATCTGCAGCAGCGATAATTGGAACCGTTCCCGAAGCGGCGATGTCAATTCCTTTATGGTTATCTAAAGAACGTACACCAAATCCGGAAGTTTTTGATCCAGCTGCTGGTTTGATAAAGCCACCGATGTTTGTATCATGTGGTGTTGGAGCTGCTTGAGTTGCTTGAGCAGATTTAGTAGCTTGTTGTTTGCGAGCCTCTTCTGCCTGGCGAGCTTCTTCCGCTTTACGAGCTTCTTCGGCCCGTTTTTCTTCTTCAATTGCTTTTTGCACAGCTTGACGTTGATTTTCTAAAATGCCTTTGGATTCTTCTAATCCTTCAATCTCTGAATCTACTTTTGCTACTTTCGTATGTAGATCGTTAATAAGAGTCTGTTGCTGCTGTTGGTTATTTTGTAATTCTTGTTGTTTTTGTTCTAGTTTTTGCTCAGATTCTTTCAGTTGTTGTTCTTTTTTCTCAACAGCTTCTTTTTCTGTAGTTACAGCATTTTGATCAGATGTTTGTTTTTTTACAATATCTGTATCGTTGTTTAATATTAAACTTACGGAGTACATATTATCAACAAGATCAGCAATGTTTGTAGAGTTTGTTAATACTTCTGTAATGATATTTGTACGCGGTTTTTCTTGCATAGATTGTAATCGTTGTTTAATAACTTCCTGACGTGTATCTATGTTTGTTTGTAATTGTTCTATATGTTTCTTTTTGTCAGTAATTACTTGTTGTGTTTTGCTAATTTCTTTTTTTGTATCGTTTAATTCAGCCTCGTTTTTATTAATAGAAGTAGTTAATTCATCGATTTTCTTCTGTAATTCTTGAATTTCTTTTTCTATTTGTTCTTTCTCGACTGATTTATTTTGTAAGTCACTTTGTTTGCCTTCTAATTCAGATTGAATGTTAGATAATTTATCTTGATTTGTTTCAGCGTATACGGGTGAAAGTAACGGGGAAGCAAATATCGTTCCTGCTGCTAAAACACTAAACGCTGCAAATTTCTTTTTCATAGTTGTCTGACTCCTTTCCCTATGAATGTTATATATCATAAGAAGAAGAGTGTCTATCGTTGTAATCATAATGTAAAGAAAACTTTATAAAATTGCTAAGTTTTGTCGGAATTTATCATTTTTCAACTTTAATTGTCATAGTACTTACATTTTATTTATGGCTGTAATAAAGGTATATTTTGGGATTTGTCTGTAAAATACAGGAGGAAAGTAATAGTTTTTATGGAGTGAAATAGTACTTAGAAAGCTAATAAAACACTAGTAAGGAATCGTTCTCATGTGAGGTTTTCTAACATGGGTTTATTTTTTGTCAAGAAAATTATTTGCATTCGGGCAAAGTTATTTTGTTGTCAGATTTTAAATTTTGATTTATGATTTTTAACAGGGACAAAATGTAGTGAATTGTCGAATAATATGTAATACTCTTAATTTCTTAGTTTTATAGAGATAGAATGAGAGATAGAGTGACACATCGAAGAGGGGGTTACAACAAATATGAAAAGAATAGGACTTGCATGGCAAATATTAATAGGGCTTGCGCTTGGTATTGCGGTTGGGGCGATTTTCTTTGATAATCCAGCTGTTGTGAAGTACTTACAACCAATTGGTGATATTTTCATCCGATTAATTAAAATGATCGTTGTACCGATTGTTGTAGCAAGTATTGTTGTTGGGGTTGCTGGTGTTGGCGATGTTAAAAAACTAGGTCGACTAGGCGGAAAAACAATTATTTACTTTGAAATTATTACAACAATTGCAATTATTGTTGGTCTATTAATAGCGAATATTTTCCAACCAGGAAAAGGCGTAAATATGGAGCAGTTAACAAAGACAGATATTTCGAAATATACACATACGACAGAGCAAGTACAAAGTCATTCATTTGCAGATACGTTTGTAAATATTGTTCCAACAAACATTATGAAGTCATTGGCTGACGGAGATATGCTTGCTATTATCTTCTTCTCTGTACTATTTGGTTTAGGTGTAGCAGCAATTGGTGAAAGAGGAAGACCAGTTCTTCAATTTTTCCAAGGTGTAGCTGACGCAATGTTTTATGTAACAAACCAAGTTATGAAATTTGCACCATTTGGTGTGTTTGCACTAATTGGTGTTACAGTTTCTACATTTGGTCTTGCTTCATTAATTCCATTAGGGAAATTGCTAATTGTCGTATATGGGGCAATGATCTTCTTCGTCGTAGTTGTCTTAGGACTTACAGCGAAAATATTTGGAATTAACATTTTCCAATTCTTTAAGATTTTAAAAGACGAGCTGATCTTAGCGTATTCTACAGCAAGCTCAGAAACAGTTTTACCAAAAATCATGGAGAAAATGGAGAAATTCGGTTGTCCGAAAGCAATTACATCTTTCGTTATTCCGACAGGTTATTCATTTAACTTAGATGGATCAACTTTATATCAAGCAATTGCGGCTATTTTCTTGGCGCAAATGTACGGTATTGATTTATCTATTACACAACAAATTACATTATTACTTGTATTAATGGTTACATCAAAAGGTATCGCAGGTGTACCGGGCGTATCATTCGTTGTATTATTAGCGACACTTGGTACAGTAGGTATTCCACCTGAAGGTTTAGCGTTCATTGCTGGTATTGACCGTATTTTAGATATGGCTCGTACAGCAGTTAACGTTGTAGGAAACTCTTTAGCAGCTGTAGTTATGTCTAAGTGGGAAGGTCAATATGACGCTGAAAAAGGACAAGCTTATTTAAAAGAGATTTCTGAAAAGGGTCAAGCTGCTTAATTATAATATGAACAAGCTCTCACATAATATGTGGGAGCTTTTCTGTATATAGAAGAGGAGTATACATAATGAAACGTAAATATGGTGACGGTTCTTCGTGGAAAAGACTAATAGAAAAGAGTTATAGGCTTAAGCAAGTGGAAGAGGGAATGCTCGGAATACTGGATATAAAAAAGGTGAGAGAGCCTAGTTGTAAAGAATATGATGGTAAAGAAATTTGTATTGCAAGTGATGGGTATACGTGGGTTCAATATTTCATTAATGGAAAGAACTTTGCGATTACAGCTATGTTAGATGATAGGCACAATTTAGTGCAATATTATATTGATGTGACGAAAGAATATGAAATAGACGATCGTGGTTTACCGTATTTTGATGATTTATATTTAGATGTAGTATTATTACCTAGCGGTAAGGTGTATGTATTAGATGAAGAGGAGCTAGAGGATGCTTATAAAAGTGGCGATGTCACGAAGGAAGAGTATGAGTTAGCTTGGTACACTACGAAATGGATATTAGCAGCAATAAAAAATAGTGAATTTTATTGGATTTCAATATTGGAAGAAGAAATCGAAAAGTTAAAATGATTATTGTATTCAAATTTTTGTATAATTACCAAAAAAATCTATACAAAAAATAATTGACTTTTGTTTTGTAAGCGAGTAAAGTTAGGGAAGAAATTATTATTAAAAAATAAATATGAAACCTTCTTATAAAGAGAGGCGGAGGGACTGGCCCTACGATGCCTCGGCAGCGGACTCGATTTCAGAGTGCTGTGCCAAATCCAGCAAGCATGTGCTTGAAAGATGAGAAGAGCGTTTCTTATAGATGTATAAGACCTCTTCTCATCGGAAGAGGTCTTTTGTTATTCATTAGAAAAAGGTTGAAACTAGGGAGAGATGGTACTTTGAAAGAAACGAGAGGAAATGGTTTAGCTTTATTACCACTTGGGATATTTTTGGCGCTATTTATTGGTTCTGGAATTATTACAGGTGATTTCTATAAATTGCCGATACTTGTAGCAATTTCAATTGCTGTAGGAGTCGCTTTAGTGATGAATCGTAAAGAAAGTTTTAATGTGAAAGTCGAGCGGTTCGCTAAAGGTGCAGGAAATCCGGATATTATGATTATGGTATTAATTTTTGTGCTTGCAGGTGCATTTTCTGAAACGGCTAAAGGAATGGGCGGAGTAGACTCAACTGTTAATTTAGCGTTAACTATTTTACCGCCAGGATTTATCGTAGCTGGAATCTTTGTTATTGGTGCATTTATTTCATTAGCAATGGGAACTTCAATGGGAACAATTGCAGCATTAGCGCCGATTGCTGTAGGTATTAGTGGTCAAACTGATATCTCAATTGCGCTTGCAATGGCTACTGTTGTTGGGGGAGCGATGTTTGGTGATAATTTATCATTTATTTCAGATACAACAATCGCAGCTGTTCGTTCACAAGGAACAGAAATGAAAGATAAGTTTAAAACGAATTTTTTAATTGTGTTACCAGCGGCTATTATTACAATTGTACTATTAGTAATAGTTACTTCAGGAAGTGACACGCAAATTAAAGCACATAGCTTTGATTGGATAAAGATTTTACCGTACGCAGGAGTACTTATTACAGCGCTACTTGGCTGGAATGTACTTATTGTATTAACTGGTGGAACTGTATTATCTGGTGTTATCGGTCTTATAGATGGAAGTTACACGTTAGAAAGTTTCTTTAAAAGTGTAACGACTGGAATGGGCGGTATGATGGAGTTAGTATTACTTGCTATATTAATTGGCGGTATGGTTGAATTAATCCAATATAATGGTGGTATTCAATATTTAATGAATGTATTAACACGTAATATTCGTTCGAAAAAAGGTGCAGAATTTGGTATTGCTGGTTTAGTAAGTATGACGAATATGTGTACAGCGAATAATACGATTTCGATTATCTTTACAGGCCCGCTTGCAAAAAATATTGCAGATCAATATGAAATAGACCCTCGTAAATCAGCGAGTGTATTAGATCTTTTCTCATGTTGTGTACAAGGATTAATTCCGTACGGTGCCCAAATGTTAACGGCAGCAGGATTTGCAGCGTTATCTCCGGTTGAATTGTTGCCATATGCATTTTATCCAATCTTAGTTGGAGTATGTGGGATTGTTTCTATTTTAATTGGATTTCCAAGATTTTCGAAAGTAGCTGAGAAAAAAGAGTATCATAAAACAGCTTAATTTAATATGAATGTTAGTAATTAAAAAAACGTGCAGAGAATAAACTCTGCACGTTTTTTTGCGTAAAGGGCTGAATATGACTCGGTCTTAAGTCTGAGTTAAAAACGGTTCTTAAGCTCGTTATGGAAAGATGAAAAAATAGTTAAGATAAGAGTATCAAATCGAAGGGAGGCAAGCACAAGATGAAACAATTTCTAGCGTTTATCGCAGCCGGTATTTTGGCTTTAATTGCTCTTGGTAGTCTTGCTGGTATTGTAGGATTCGCAATCGGAGCAGGAGTTGTATATTGGAGCTATAAATCATTTGTGCGAGCTAAGTCATTTTTTGGAAAGTTAGCTTGGGGTATTGTTGGTTTAATCGGTTTATCCATTGCGCTTTCTCATTCACCAGCATTAATCGGTATCGCTGCTTTAGTGGTTTTATACTACGGATACCGTGAGTGGAAAAAAGAAAAAGATGTAGTTGTTGAATCTGCTCCAGAAAGTTCTAAACCATATAGCAACTTTGAAGATGAGTGGAACAAATTAATGAAAAACTAAAACAATAAATCAAATTATAAATAAAGTAGAAGAGAGGAAGATTTATAATGAAACAATCTTTATTCGGACGTGTACGCGATGCAATTTTAGCTGATTTTCATAACGTGTTAGATGAGAAGGAAAGAAAAAATCCAATTGCGATGTTAAACCAATATTTACGTGATAGTGAGCGTGAAATAACAAAAATTGAGAAGTTAATTGAACGTCATAAAACATTAAAATCTAACTTTGCTCGTGAGCTTGAGCAAGCACGTTATTTCGTTAACAAAAGATCAAAGCAAGCTATCATTGCTCAAGAAGCAGGCGAATTACAATTGCACGAACGTGCGTTAGAAGAGGTAGCTTATTATGAAGGGCAAGTAACTCGATTAGAAGAAATGTATGCAGGTGTTGTAGAGCAAATTGATGAGTTAGAGCGTCGTCTTTCTGAAATGAAAAATAAATTAAAAGAAATGCACGCAAAGCGTATGGAACTAATGGCACGTGAAAATATGGCACATGCAAATCGTCGTATGAATACTGCGATGCATAAAATGGATGAAAATAATCCGTTCTTACGATTTGAAGAAATTGAAGATCACATTCGTGACTTAGAAACTCGTATGAATGAAGAACATGAGCGTGACACATTTGATATGAAAATTGCAAAACTTGAGCGTGAAATGAAAGAAAAGAATGATGTATCGTTAACGAAAGAGTTAACAAAATAATAGTAGTATATTATAAAACAGGCTTATGATATAGTGATAGGAGAAAAGGTGTTGGAAAGCAATGCCTTTTCTTCTATGTATATGTGACAAGAAGGGGGGAGCTGAAATGAAGAAACATTTTTCAAAGACACAATTAATGGGGATGCTCCTCATCATATTTGGATTCGGTCTTTTTCTTGATATGATACTTGGACATTTTGAACCAGGTGGTCTCATTTTTGCATTTATTATGCTTATGTTTGGAAGGCATTATCGTAAAAAGAATCGTTATGTACGGGGAAATGTATTTTTATTTGTTGGTGGTATCGTATTTTTATTCTTCTTATTTTCATCAGCAGCATTTGTTCTTGTCGTATTTGCTTGTTTAGCTTTAATTGGTTATCAATTGATTCAACAAGGGCATCAGCAAAAAGCGATGAAGGTTGAAATTAAAGAAAAAGGGATTATAGACGAAGAGAAGCAAATATATCGTACAGAACCATATTTGAAAAATATGTTTGTAGGCAATGTACGAATGATGGATCATATTTATGAACTTGAGGATATTAATGTTCAATACGGTGCTTGTGATGTGGAAATAGATTTAACTACTGCTATGATTCCAGAAGGGGAAACGGTAATTGTTATTCGGGGTGTCGTTGGTAATATTCGTTTATATGTGCCATATGATATTGAACTTTCTTTAAATCATTCTGTTATTGTCGGACGTGTGCTCTTGCCAGGTCATGAAGAGACAGGGTTTAACCGCAATGTTACATTTAGAACAGAGCAGTATAAAGAGGCTCCTCGTCGTATTAAAATTATTTCTTCGCTTGTCGTAGGCGACACGGAAGTGAGGAAAGTATAATGAAGAAACAAAAAAATATTTCGTGGATGTATATTCGTTATTCTATGTTGTCCTCAGTTAGTATCGCACTCATTTGTACAATTGTATATGTATGGAAAAGCGAGCAACAAGTGTATGATTTATTATGGAAGGAATCCATCGCTTCTGTTCCAATTGGCTTGTTTATTATGACTACAAGTTTACTTATCGGGGGAATTGTAGGATATGCAATCGGTTACTATATAGAGCAGCGTATACAAGGATTAAATACGTTTCTATTTGAAGTAGAGCGAGGGAATTTTCCGAGCGATGTTTCGTTTACTGCAGATGATGAATTTCATGAAGTGGAACGAAAAGTAATCGTTTTGGCTCGTCGATTAGAGGAGCAAGCTGGACTCTTTCAAAAAGTAACGAATGAACGAGCTCATTGGAATGAAGAGATGAGACAAGAAGCGATTTCTCAAGAAAGGCATCGTTTAGCAAGGGAGTTGCATGATTCAGTAAGTCAGCAGCTTTTCGCAATGTCGATGATGATGTCAGCGATTAATGAACAAATAACTGAATTTCCAGATGTGACAAAAAAACAATTACAACTTGTTGAAAATATGGTTGTAAATGCTCAATCAGAAATGAGAGCATTGCTCCTTCATTTACGTCCTGTACAATTGGAAGGTAAGAAACTGACAGAAGGTATAGAGGAATTATTAACGGAATTATCGCGAAAACAACATATGAAAATTGAATGGCTTATTGAGCCAATAGAATTAAAAAAAGGTGTAGAAGATCATTTATTCCGTATTGTGCAAGAAGCGTTATCAAACACGTTGCGACACGCGAAGGCAAAGAAAACAGAAGTGCGCCTTCGAAAAATTGATCAATATGCGATTTTAAAAATTATTGATGACGGCGTTGGGTTTGAAGTAGGCGTTAATAAGGCAGGTTCATATGGCCTAAGATCGATGCAAGAGCGTGTTCATGAAATTGGTGGGACACTCAAGGTGCTTAGTTTCCCGGCCAAAGGTACACAAATAGAAGTAAAAGTACCGATTATGATTGAGAGAGGGGGAGAAGTATGATCAAAGTATTGCTTGTCGATGATCATGAAATGGTTCGTATGGGTGTATCGGCATATTTATCTACACAGCCAGATATTGAAGTAGTAGGGGAAGCTGAGAATGGACGAAAAGGATCAGAATTAGCATTGCAATTAAGACCGGATATTATTTTAATGGACCTTGTTATGGATGAGATGGATGGCGTCGAAGCAACACGTGCTATTATTCAAGAATGGCCAGAAGCAAAAATTGTAGTTGTAACAAGCTTTTTAGATGACGAAAAATTGTACCCTGTTATTGAGGCTGGTGCGACCAGTTACTTATTAAAAACATCAAGAGCAAGTGATATTGCCGATGCTGTACGAGCTACTTATGATGGAGAAACAGTATTAGAGCCGAAAGTTACCGGGAAAATGATGTCCCGTATGCGTCAAAAGAAAGAGCAACCTTTGCATGATGACTTAACGGAAAGAGAGTTTGAGATTTTGTTATTAATTGCAGAGGGAAAAAGTAATCAAGAGATTGCGGACGAGTTATTTATTGCACTGAAAACGGTAAAGACACATGTGAGTAACATATTAAATAAATTGAATGTAAGTGATCGTACTCAGGCAGTTATTTATGCATTTAGGCATCAATTAACGAAGTGATAAAGTGAAGCTTTAATTGGCGGGGAATTCCTCGCTGATTATTGGCTCGCTACAATATAGATTTGGCGTTAAAACCATCGAATGTTTTTATTGACGATAAATAATGTAAGCGTTATCATTAAGGTGTTAACAGTACATATAAAGGGGAGAATGTATATGTTAGTTCAAACTATATTCGGAATGGATAAGTCTAAAAAATTAGGGGAGTATGTGAACGCATTACAAGCACTTTGTGAACAATATAATGTTGAAACAGATAAAATTGCGATTATTGAGGCAACAGAGGAATACTATTTATTTTTAGTAAAGCAAGAAGAGCGCTATGATGTTGTCAAGGTAGAAACAGTTGATACAAATATTGAATATTATACGAAAGCTTATAAAATAAGCAGTTTTAATCATACTGCTTATCAAATGTAAAAAAACTCCCTTTTGGGAGTTTTTTTAGGAGGCTTTTACTTCGTTAGATTCGATTAGTAATGGAACTTTTTTCGTACCGCTTAACTTAGCGATTGTAAGGCCAAGAAGAGCTCCTGCTAATGCTGGTATTAGCCAACCGATTCCTTCATTATATAAAGGGATAAATTCAAAATATGGTGTGATGAATGAAACTGAAATACCACCTTGTTTTAATCCATCAAATACGCTCACTACAGCTGATCCGATTAAAGCACATACATAAACAGAGCGATATCCACCGAAGTATTTATGAAGTAACGATAGTAGTACGAGTACAATCGCAATTGGATACACAACAAGTAGAATTGGAACAGAGATTGCGATAATTTTCGTTAAACCTAAGTTGGCAACTAATAATCCTAATGCGCAAATGATACTCGCGAATGTTTTGTATGAAAATGTAGTCAATAATGTTGAAAAATATTGGCTGCACGCAGATACGAGTCCAACGCATGTCGTTAAACAAGCGAGTGTAACGATAAGAGATAATAGGAGCAAACCATACGGACCGAATAATTGTTGTACGATAACAGTAAGTAGCTGTCCACCATTTTTTGCATATCCGAGAGAGACACTAGTTGCCCCCAGCCAGCCGAGTGCACCATATACAAGTACGAGTCCTGTAGCGGCAATAAGCCCTGCTTTTGCTGTGGCGATGGCAATGGACTTACGATCATTCACACCTTTAGAGCGAATTGCATTTACAACGATAATTCCAAATGCAAGTGCTGAAATGGTGTCCATTGTTAAGTACCCTTCCATAAAGCCTTTGAAGATTGGAGAAGTTTGATACTCTTGCATAGCTGGTCCTGATTGCCCAAGTGGTGTAAAGACACTTTTAACAAACAATAAGAAAATTGAGATTAATAAAATAGGTGTTAATATATTTCCAATACGATCGACAAGTTTAGATGGATTTAAGCTCAGCCAAAATACGAAAGTAAAGAATATGATTGTATATACAAATAGCACTAGGCTGCTAGAGCGGATTGTTTCTGGTAAGAAAGAACTAACACCCATTTCATAAGCAACATTTGCAACACGTGGGATGCCCATGGATGGACCGATGGCAATGTATACAACTACTGTAAAGAAAATTCCGAATAATGGATGGACATGACTTGCAAGTTGCTGCATCCCATTTCCTGATAGAGAAATTGCGATAACAGTTAGTAGTGGTAAGCCAACTCCTGTTAGTAAAAATCCAATCATTGCTGGCCAAAAATTTTCACCTGCGTTTTGTCCAAGCATGGGAGGGAAAATTAAATTACCTGCCCCAAAAAATAAAGAAAATAGCATAAGACCCGTGAAAAAAATATGTTTTTTTGATACAGTGTTCATTGTTTTTCCTCCTTTTTTAAATTCATTTGTAAGAACACAAAAAACTCGTCCCTAAAGAAAGGGACGAGTTATATTTACCCGCGATACCACCCTAATTTACACATGTAGAAATAAATCTATATGTATACGGCTTTGCAACGTACAACATGATACGTGTTCCTTGTAACGGGGGACGGCCGGTAAGAACTTACTGTAACATTCGGTTCTACTTCTCGGAGATGATTTTCGGTTACGCACTGAACGTTGGCTTTCAGCAAATCGCCAACTCTCTGGGGAACAGTTCTATAACGTACTCGTTCTCGTCAATGAATTTTTATTCAAGTATTCTGACAGTATTGTTGCATGTTTTTTTTAGAAAGTCAATATGTTTTTTGAAAGATATATTTATATACGGAAATATCGAAAGTAATATTCGTTGTTGCAAAAGGAATAATGAATTGTAAAATGGGAGTAAAAATTTGTGGAGAATTGTAAAATTTATAGAGAAAGTTGATATTTATAGGAGTAAAGAAGGGATTATTTGAATTTACAGAGAATATTACAACAATCCACTTGCTGGAAAGAACAAACCAAAAGAGGTGACTGAAATGCTTGCGATGGGAGTATTATTTGGCATTATTGCTATAATTGGTTTTATGTGGTTATATTATTCGCGTTCGTTTAAACAAGCAGAAGTTTTACTCTTTCAAAAAGGTAGTTTGTTGACAAATCAGTCTAGATATTTAGTATGTCCGAAGTGTGGAAGTGCACAGGCCAGAAGTGGAGGATATCAAGAGTGTTGCAAAATTAGATTATGAAAGAAAGGAAGCCTCACATTATTTTGTGAGGCTTCCTTCCTTACAACTTCATGGCGCTCCAAATTGTCCATCGATCTCTTTCAATAATAGGAGAGACGTTTTGTAATGCGGTCTGTATATGTTGTAGAAGTTGAGAAAGTTCATCATCTGTTAACTCATATAGAATGGATCGACCTGTTCGAGGAGATAAATCTTGTAGCAATGCTTCTACAGAATCATGTATTTTTCGTACTTCCCATTGTGTTTGTGTGGGAAGCACGTGAAGAGAATGTTTTTGTAATTCTTTCTGTATCGTGTTGGTTTTTGGACGTCTTTTTGACTCTATTTCAATGAGTTTTGGAAATATAGAGAAAAAATATCCACGAATGTGTTCGGGACTTCCTGGAACTGTACAATCTTCAATCGTTCGATCTTGTAAAATAAGTACACCGTTTTTATTTAATATACGAGAAGCTTCACATAAAAATGTAGGAATGTCTTGTAAATGATGAATAACTGCACGAGAAATAACTATGTCGAATGTTTCATTAGGGTATGGGATATTATGTGCATCACCGTGGATGAAAGAAATATTTGGAATGTTGCCGCAATTTTCTTTTGCAGCTTGTAATATTTCTTTTGAAAAATCAAGTCCCACAACATTTTTGGCTCCCATAAGAGCAAGTTCTTTCGTATAAATCCCGCCACCGCAGCCAATATCAATTATTTGCTTGTTTTGTATGTCTGTAATGTTTTTTACCATTTCAGCCCAAGAAATATGAGCGTTTCTTGTTGCGTATGTGTATTTATTATTTGGATCATGAAAATTAATGGACATGATAAAGACCTCCTTTCAATGATTAGTATAACTTATTTAATAGGATGTCACGTTTTTGTTTTATGTATGAAGATTATAAGAATTTCTTATCGTAAAAGGAGGATTAATTTGAAAGGGAAATATGTATTGTTGTTATTTGTTATGTTACTAGCAGCTTGTGGTCAAGCTGAGCAAAAAAAAGAAACAAAAAAAGTAGAAGAGACGGTGAATGAAGTGAAAGAAACAATTGGGGTAACCGTTATACAAAAAAAACATAAAGAGAAAAAGTTGCAGGAATCAGAAGCGAAGTTAGTAATAGACATTTTGGATAAAGCTGAGAAACAAGAAATAACCGGAAGCTTCGGTGAACCTGAATATGAAATACAAATTAGTAGAGATGGGAAAAAAGAAACTTATTATGCATGGTTAAGGGGAGAAGATAGACGAGGATGGGTGCAATATAAGAAAGCTATGTATATGTTGAATGAAAAAGATACGGAAAAGCTTTTGGCTATATTTCCAAATGTTTCAGAACAAAAAGAAGATGAGATGCAGGTAGGTCCTTTAACGGAAGTAACAAAAAAAGATTTGCAGATTACTGCGTTTCATATTAAAGCGGGCGATCAAAACGTGAATTATATGGTACGGTATACGATTTCACAATCACTATATAACAAGTTAGTGAAGGAACGAGAGTATTATTTGCAACTCACTTTCCCAGAAAAAGTTCAAAAATTAATTGGAGCAAAAGAGAGTGAAATGATTTTAGGTGAAAAAGTAAAGGAAGGGTATAAGCAATATGAATTGCATGCTACTGTTCCGATAAAAGGTGCTTCAGAATCACAATTAAAATCATTAGAAACATATTACGAAAAGTATGATTTGAAAATATTAAACAGTGAAAAAGAAAAAATAGGCGTGTTTCAAAATATAATTCAAATCGTTAAAGAGTATGGTGAAAAAATGAATTTTCAAAGATAAAGTGAGACTTTAATCGGCAGAGGATGCTCATTTTTCGTTGATTAATAGTCTTTGCCAATTCGGCGTTGATTCCCGCTTAACTTCTTTGTTCCAACTGAATTTTGAGATAAGATCCTTATTGGCTGTAGCTGAATTGAAATTGTATGTAGCCTTTCCTAGGAAATGATAATAGAGAGGGGGGAAGAACACCCTCTCTATTATTTTGCTTTTGCAGATGGCTCATTCATTGATTTTCGTGTAATAAGAAATGAAATCATAAGAGCGGAAAGAATGATAAGAGTGATAAGTAAGTGATTTGGCAACCAATCTAATAATAATACATAGCTCACTGTATAAAAAATAAGAGTTGAAGCTAAAAATGATAAAACACTTATTATGAGAGATTGTAAATTCATTCGTATATACCTCCTTTATTTATATTTTTGGCTAAAAATGGATTAAATAAACATTATTTCTAACAATAGAAAAAAATATGTCATAATAGAGAAAAGAACAAGCTTTGATGAATGAATATGATTCATTAATGAGAGATAAAGGAGAGGAATATGAAAAATAATAAAAAAGGATTATGGGGAATTATTGTTGCGATAGGTCTATTTTTACTGTCTAAGTTAAAGTGGGTATTTGCAATTTTTAAATTAGCAAAGTTTTCAACGGTATTTAGTATGTTTCTATCGCTTGGCGCATACGCAGTTCTATATGGTTGGAAATTTGGAGTGGCGCTCATTTATTTGTTGTTTGTTCATGAAATGGGCCATTTATGGGCTGCGAAAAGAAAGGGGATCCCAACATCGCCAGCAATCTTTATTCCGTTTATGGGGGCCCTTATTGGAATGAAAGAGATGCCGAAAAATGCGAAAGATGAAGCTTACATCGCCTATATGGGGCCGCTTTTCGGACTTCTTTCATTTTTACCAGCGATCCCACTTTATATAATGACGCAAGAGCCGTTTTGGGCGCTTGTTATTTTGCTTGGAAGTATGATTAATTTCTTTAATTTAATTCCTGTTTCGCCGCTAGATGGTGGGCGAATTATTTCAGTTGTCAGTACTAAAATTTGGGGAGCAGGCCTTATTTTATTACTTGGCTATTCAATTTACTTTAAAAGTATTTTGGGAGGATTTATTGTTATTATCGGTTGTATGGAATTATACAGAGTGATAAAGAGAGATGAGCCGATTAAGGAATTAGGGCATAAAATTGATGGAATGAAAGAATATGTTGCTAGGCTTGAAGAGGAATTAAAAGAAACTGGAGCTGTACATCGGACTATATACATGATGCATCATGAGATGAATGCATTAAGACAAAGTGAACGGGAAAAAGAGTTACAAATAGGTGAACTTCAAAAAATGGAAGTGTTAGAGTATCTTTTACCGAAGTTTGAACCGTTAGATTATGTTCCATATGAAGATGAAATAGATGAGTATACTATTCACATAAGAGAAGCATTTGAAGCGTCAGAAAGAAAATTAAATGAATGGAAAACAGAAAAGGAACAACAAGAAAACTATTATAAAGTGGATACGAAAACGAAATGGACAGTATTTGCTTGTTATATCGGATTAATAGCTATACTTGGTTATACAGCTTATGAAGGTTATATTGTTTTACAGGAGCATTTGCCAAGACGAAATGTGTAGAAAAATATTGTCGAAATGATAGGAAGAATTAATACAGGAATTATATTTCTACGAGAGAATGTTACAAGTATAGTCATACATTGTAATATCTTTAGTAGAGAAGGAGTTCTGTATATGAAGAAATTGTTAAGTGTATTCGGGATTATTATCGTAATGATCATTGCGAGTTATAGTCTTATGAAAGTGCTGTTACATTATGCGAATAAGCCTGCTGAGGTAAATACAATAGCTCAAGTAGAAGATGTGCAAGAAGAGACAAAAGTGCTAGATTTTATTCGAATGACACATGAAAGCTATAATAATTTCTTAAATTACGGTAAAGCAGAGAATTATACAGACGGGGATTGGAAGCAATTTAAGCAATGGTTTCAACAACAAGAACCATCTTTAAAAAATATACATACGGAAATAAAGAATGAAAAAATAAAACGCGATGTAAATAGAAGCTATGAAATTGTAAAAAAAGGTGTGGAACTTCAAAATATTGAGTATGTAGTGTATGCCCACCGTGTATATCATGATTTGGATATTATCGTAAATAAATATAGAGGTGAAACGAATATCTGGGGGTATACGGAGTTTGGTGATGGGAAAGATAGAAAGGTAATTGAACAAGCTATACAAACAAAATAATAAGCTAGCTAGAATTCTAGTTAGCTTATTTTCTTTTGTAAATGCAATGTTCATATATTATTCACAAAAACAACGTGTTAATAGTGATTAAAATCACAATCTGCATTATAAGATTCAGTTAAACTAAAAACAGTTAAGGAAATAGAGGAGTGGGATACAATGTTAAGTGCAAAAACAATTGAAATCGTAAAGTCAACAGTACCATTATTACAAGAAAAAGGCGTTGAAATTACAACGAGATTTTATCAAATTTTATTTTCAGAACATCCGGAGTTATTGAATATTTTTAACCATACGAATCAGAAAAAGGGAAGACAACAACAAGCGTTAGCGAATGCTGTTTATGCAGCTGCAACGTACATTGATAATTTAGAAGCAATTATTCCAGTTGTAAAACAAATTGGTCATAAGCATAGAAGTTTAGGTATTAAAGCTGAGCATTATCCGATTGTAGGTACATGTTTACTACGTGCCATTAAAGAAGTCGCAGGTGCACCTGATGAAGTTTTAAATGCATGGGGAGAAGCATATGGTGTCATTGCTGATGCATTTATTAACATTGAAGCAGAGATGTATGAAGAAGCTGCACATAAAGAAGGTGGATGGAAAGACTTCCGCAACTTTGTGATTGTTAAAAAAGTGAAGGAAAGCGATGTTATTACGTCATTTTATTTGAAACCTGAAGATGGAGGGAAAGTTTCTTCATTCATCCCAGGTCAATATGTAACGGTTCAAATCAATATTGAAGGTGAGACATATACACATAATCGTCAATACAGTTTATCCGATGCACCTGGGAAAGAATATTATCGTATTAGTGTAAAGAAAGAAAAAGGTGTAGATACACCAGACGGTAAAGTGTCTAATTACTTACATGAACATGTAAAAGAAGGAGATGTTTTACCAGTAAGTGCACCAGCGGGAGATTTCGTGTTAAATATGGATTCAACATTACCAGTTGTACTAATTAGTGGTGGAGTAGGGATTACACCGATGATGAGTATGTTAAATACGTTAATTGAACAAGATTCAAAACGTAATGTATATTTTGTTCATGCAGCAATAAATAGTAATACACATGCAATGAAAGAACACGTTAAGGCAGTAGAAAATGAATATGAACAAGTTAAAGCATATACTTGTTATTCTGCACCGACTGAAAAAGATTTAGAAATGAAGAACTTTGATAAAGAAGGTTTCGTTGAAAGCGAATGGTTAAAAACTATTATTCCGACAACTGAAGCAGAATTTTATTTTTGTGGTCCAGTAGCATTTATGAAGCATATAAATGCTGCACTAACTGATTTAGGTGTGAAACAAGAGCATATTCATTATGAATTTTTCGGCCCAGCGATAAGCTTACAATAAGACGAATGAGAATAAACAAAAAAACGAGGTATTTATTTTACCTCGTTTTTTATTTGTTCTCGTAATAAACGGTTAACTGTTTCACGGCGTATGCCTATCAGTTGACCAATTTCAGTTTGTGTTAATATTTCATATATAGGAATGTCATCTAAATATAATGTGAACCATTCTTGTAAACGATGAAGACGTTCTTTTGGTGAGACGGTTGTCAATTGATCAATTCGTTGTTGCATCATTCTTAATTTCGATTGCAATTGCATAGCGATGTTGGCATATGATTCAGGATTTGCTTGAAGTCTCTCATACCATTCACTACTAGTGATCGGTTCAACTTCTGTTTTTATTAAAGCGATAGCTGTACCGTGATATTCTTTCGGTGAAATCAAAGAATGATGAGGTATCGTTTCACCTGGAACGATAATGTTGAATAAAAATGGTGTTCCGTCTTCCTCTAGCCGAACTACTTTTAATAAGCCTGTTTTTATAAAGTATAAAGGACCGTCCTCGCCTTGACGGAATAGTACATCTCCTTTGTGTAGAATCAATGTTAGCCCCCCATTAATATGTTTCTATTTCTTCTATTTTAGCGTATATGTATATAGACAATATGCTATTTCAACAGCAATTTCATTGACGAAATGTATGCTATTACAGTAGTATACTATTTAGTGTGTAATAGTACTAGCAATGAATACGCTGTAGGGGGTTTAGTATATTGTTAGATGCGATGAGAATGACGGATATGAGAATTCCGGCGAATGCTATCATTCATGTAGAAGAGATGAAAGGTGGAGTCGTTTTATCCGTTGAAGTAGACGGCCAAATTATTTATACGATGGCTTATGATGAAGAAACAGATAGTTATGCTGAATTATATGATCGAAATGATAAGAGGGCGTGCCAAGTACATGAAGACTTTATGGGATGGTCACTTCTTCACTAAAAAAGATGTCAATATGACATCTTTTTTTATTAAATCGATAGAATATACAAAGAAATGAAATATAAGGATAAAATTTGTAATAATTGATTTTGCATTGTTAGCACTCTGTAACTGCAAGTGAACTAATTTTTCGCTATCATAAAGATAACAGTCGCAGTTATAGGAGTGGTCAACTTGAAGAAAGTACATATTTCAAATTATATGTTATTATTTGTTTGTTTAATTTTATTTGTTCTCCTCGGAGGATTTTTATATTCATGCGTATAAGAAAAACGCATTCTAAAAAGAATACGTTATAAAAGGGAAATAATGATTAATCTAGTTCCAAGAATAATTAACGTAATACGTAATAAATTAATTACGGCGTTACCACTTAGTTTTGTATTAATGTAAGCCCCGATTTTTCCGCCGATCCATGCACCAGGAATAAGGATTAATGCATAAATCCAGCTGACATTTCCAAGTGAGATGTGAGTTGCAGAACTTACAATTGCTGATAGAAATACGATGAACATTGAAGTTGCTACTGCAATATGTGCTGGGAATGCAAAAAGAAGCATCATTGCTGGAACAAGTAAGGCACCGCCACCAATTCCAAATAAC
This sequence comes from Bacillus sp. C-3-6, assembly GCF_054509685.1. Classification (NCBI taxonomy): domain Bacteria; kingdom Bacillati; phylum Bacillota; class Bacilli; order Caryophanales; family Bacillaceae; genus Bacillus; species Bacillus sp. C-3-6. The sequence continues at coordinate 1,426,682 of NZ_CM137247.1, forward strand.
CCAGATATAAACCCAACTATAAAGGCAATAAAGATAGCAAGAAACGGTGGGAATTGGTAGTATACAGTATTTCCATCATTATCTGTAAAAGAACGCTTAATTACAGACGTATTTGAGAGGGAAAGAGGTTTTAATTTGTCTCGAAGCATAAGTAGAATTGAGACGAATATAAGGAAAACCCCAAAGTATAAAGAAAATGTGTCTTGGTTTAAAAATTTATTTGCCCATGATCCGATAATACCACCAGGGCCACTTCCGATAAATAAAATAAGTCCACTTTTATAATCTACTCGTTTATGCTTCATATAAGTAAGGGTGGAAGATAGCCCTGTAAAAACGACTGTTACCATAGAAGTCCCTACTGCAAGTTGTGGTGATAAACTGTGTAATCCAATTAATAACGGAACAATAATAATTCCGCCTCCAAGCCCAACTAGGCTGCCGACTGTCCCGGCGATTAGTCCGATGAAAAGTAACATGATGTATTCCAAAATTGCCAACTCCTCTAAATAACTTATCCACCAATTATTATACACGCTTTTTAATGAGAAATAGGCTTGTTCACAAAAAAGTCGTCTTCCTAGAAAAATAAGGAAGACGACTTTTGATTAGAAAACAAAATGTAATAGGTAGTAAAATAGAGCAGCTAAAGAAGCTGAAATAGGAAGTGTAATAACCCATGTAATTAACATACGTTTTGCAGTTCCCCATTTTACCCCTTTCACACGGTGAGAAGCACCAACCCCTAAAATAGAAGAAGAGATAACGTGCGTCGTACTAACCGGTAAGTGAATGAATGTTGCACCGAAAATAACAAGTGATGATGATAAATCGGCAGCTACACCATTTACAGGACGAATTTTCATAATTTGTCCACCGACAGTTTTAATAATTTTCCATCCACCGACAGAAGTACCAAGCCCCATTGCGATAGCACAAGATAATTGTACCCAGAACGGAATATCGCTAGAAGTATGATAGTTATTAGCCATAAGAGCCATCGTAATGATACCCATTGCTTTTTGTGCATCATTCGTACCGTGTGTATAGGCTTGTAATGCTGCAGTGAAAATCTGGAATATACGGAAGTTTTTGTTCGTTTTCGTTAAGTTAAAGTTTTTAAAGACCACTTTAAAAATACTGTATACGATATAACCAATAACGAAAGCGATAATTGGTGAAATGATTAAAGCTTCAAGAATTTTAATGAATCCTTTAAGGTTTAATGAGCTAATACCAGCAGCAGCAATGGCTGCACCTGCGATTGAGCCAATAATTGCATGCGAAGAACTACTTGGGATACCGTAGTACCAAGTAATTAAGTTCCATGCTATCGCCGCAAGTAAAGCAGCTAAAATTACAAGAGAACCATTTTGTAAAGCAAATGGGTCAACGATATCTTTTGTAATCGTTTTTGCTACACCTGTAAATGTCATTGCACCTAAAAAGTTCATAATAGCTGCCATAATAATTGCATGTCTAGGCTTTAGAGCTTTCGTTGAAACAGCCGTTGCAATAGCGTTTGCTGTATCGTGAAATCCATTGATAAAGTCAAAAGCTAAAGCGCAAATGACTACTAAAACGGTCAGTATCAAGAGTGTATCCATGATCAAACTCCTTACGCGTTCTTCATAATAATTGTTTCTAATACGTTTGCAACGCTTTGACAGCTATCAGCTACTTCTTCAAGCTCTTCGTAAATCTCTTTAAATTGAATAATCTTAATCGGATCTTTCTCACGAGAGAATAAGTGCTTAATCGCATGACGACGAATATCATCGCATTGTGATTCGTAATCCTTAATCTTGATTGCGTTCGTACGAATGTCGACTAACTTCTTTTTAGACAGTAGTTCAACAGAATGTGCAATTTCAATTGCACATTGATTAATTGCTTCTACGAATTTAATCATGTATTCATCAGCTTCTGTAATAGAATACATTTCGAACAGACCAGCACTGTGATCTAATCCGTCTAATACATCATCCATACTCATTGCAAGTTGTAGGATGTCCTCACGTTCAATCGGAGTAATAAACGCTTTGTTTAGCTCCATAATGATTTCGTGAATAAATGAGTCACCTTTTGACTCATACTCTTTCATGCGCATAGAAAACTCTTTTAAATCGCTAGCATTTTTAATTTTATACTCCACGAAAAATTGCGCGCCTTCTTTTAAATTTTCGGAAACATTCATTAACATTTCAGAAAATTTATCTTTTTTTGATTTAAAGACCATTATTGTTACCCCCACAAAAGTAATATATGTAAAATATATTGGCTAATCAATTCTAACAAAAAACTGTCGTTTTTTAAAACATTTTATCGAAAAGTTTACAAAAACTTAACATAACTCTCGTTGTTCTATTAATAATATTAATATCCAATAGTGAATATCTTACTTGTAGAATGTCCTTTTCTTGCAAAAAGTATGAATGTAAAAGAAAAGCTTTACACTATAGGAATGACTACGTTATTATAATAAATTTAAAAGGCGGTATATTCTTCCTTTTAAAAAGAAGAGTGTAAATAAATGAAGGAAGTGAACGAATGAAATTGAAGAACACTCATTTTAAAAAAATGCTTGAGTGGTTCAATAAGAGGAAGAAACTTCGTAATTCATTAATTGTATTGGGAAGTGTACTCGTTACTATATTTATTGCTGTAAATATAATAATTTCCATTCAAGACATATCTGAATTAAAACAAGCTGTTCCACAACCGACTTTAATTTATGATGCAAATAATGAGGTCGCAACTAAATTAGCTTCTTCGAAAACAGAAGGCGTTAAAAGAAAAGATATTCCTGATATTATGGTTCAGGCAATTGTTGCAGTAGAAGATAAGGAATTTTTTAACCATCATGGTATTTATTATAGTGGAATTATAAGTGCAGTTTTTAAAAATATTACAGCAGGAGAAGTTGTAGCAGGGGGAAGTACAATTACACAGCAGCTTGCGAAGAATGTATTTCTGACACAAGATCGTACATTTTCTCGTAAAATAAAGGAATACTTTTTAACGAAAAAAATAGAACGTACTTATACAAAAGATGAAATTATTGAAATGTATATGAATCAAATTTATTTTGGGGAAGGTGCTTGGGGGATAAAGAGGGCAGCTAAATCTTATTTTGATAAAGAGGTAAAAGATTTATCAATTTCAGAAGCTGCAACGATCGCGGGCTTAATTAAAGCGCCGTCTGCGTATTCGCCTTATAAAAACTTTAATAAATCAATTGAACGACGTAATGTCGTATTAAGTTTAATGAAGGAACAAGGATATATTTCTGAAGAGCAATACAATAAAGAAAAAGAGTCAGGACTTGTATTAAAACGTGGGGTTGATGATAAATATAAAGGTAAATACTCCCAATATGTAGACTATATAGTTAGGGAAGCGATGGATAAGTATGAATTAACACAAAATGAAATTTTAGCAGGTGGTTATCGTATTTATACAGAGTTGGATCCGAAAAAACAACAAGCTGTAGAAGATGTTGTGAATAATGATAGTTATTTTAAAGATAGTGGCTCAGATCAACTTATGCAAACGGGTGTAGTCCTTATAAATCCCAAAACAGGCGGTGTTCCAGCTTTAGTTGGGGGGAGAGGACCATATCAGTTTTTACAATTTAATCATGCTACGCAATTAAAAAGACAGCCAGGTTCAACATTAAAGCCTCTAGCTGTATATGTACCCGCTTTAGAACAAGGGTATGAGGTATACGATATATTAAAGGATGAACCATTTCATATTAAAGAATATGAACCGAAAAATAGTGATCAGGCTTTTCATGGTAATGTGACAATGTATGAAGCGGTAGCAAAGTCGTATAATGTTTCTGCTGTGTGGTTATTAGAGCAAATAGGATTAGATAAAGGATTGAAATCTTTAGAGCGATTTGGTATTCCATTAGTACCAGAAGACCGTACGTATCCAATTGCTTTAGGTGGGATGCATGTAGGGACATCTCCATTTGTAATGGCCCAAGCATATAGTACATTCGCTAATGATGGGGTTCAAGTAGAGGCTCATGCAATTAGAGAAGTTCAAAATGCTGAAGGGGAAATAATAGGAAAATGGTATAAAAAAGAGACACGAGTGACGAGTGAAAAAATTGCTCAAAAGATGACGTATTTATTAAAAGGTGTAGTCGAAAAGGGAACAGGTGAAAAAGCGAAAGTTAATAATGTTGATACAGCAGGAAAGACAGGGACGACTCAACTTGTAAATGGTCCGAGCGTAGGAGCGAAGGACTCGTGGTTTGTAGGGTACACACCAGATTTAGTAGGTGCGATTTGGGTGGGATATGACAAAACAGATAGCGAGCATTATGTGCCAGGTGGTAGTCAAATTACGACGACGATGTTCCGGGACATCATGAAAAAAGCAAATGCAAACCCAGCCCAAAAAGCGTTCCAATTGTCGTTAATATCTGAGGCGGACTATAAAAAACAATTGCAAACAATTGAAGAAGAAAAGCGAAGAAAAGAAGAAGAAAAGAAAAGGCAAGAAGAAGAGCAACAAAGGAAAAAAGAACAGCAAGAGTGGTTTGATAAAGTGAAAGAGTGGATTCCATCATTATGGTAAAAAAAGAGGCGAATTTCATTATTCGCCTCTTTCTCGTGTGAAAAATAAAGTGAGCTCATAATGAGTGAGATAAATGCTACTATTCATTAAGAGTAATATTCGTACTGCCAAAGGATTGAGAATCGTATGTGACGATTATTTTTCCTTTACTAATCGGTTCGTAAGGTAATTCTTCTTCATAACTACCATTATTTTCATTATGGATAGACAGCGTGATTTCATCAATTCCTTTATTTGTATACTGATCTTTAATCGATTCAGCAATTTGAAGTAGAGTTTCGTAATTAGAAGCTTTCGTAATAAGCATTCCTTTTATAACTTTTTTTTCATTATTTGTGGAATTGGAATAAAGGATGTCGTTTTGTTTCGTATACAAAAGTTTGTATGGAACTGTTTTTCTCTCTGCTTTTGAAATAGTGGAGTATTTTAGAGTTAAAAAAAATCCTACACATAAAATAATGCATACCATAAGAGCAATCCAAATGCGTATCAGTGACATAACTCTCATTTTTCATCCCTCTTTCATATCTTTGACTTCATTATTTATCATACAAAATGAGGATTAAGATAGAGTAAATTTGAGGTAAAGAAACGTAAAGAAGGAGCACTTATCCTCCCAAATAAGTGCTCCTTTTTATTAAAAGAGAGATTTAATAGACAATCAATTAAACATATAACTATAAATATGATTATTTGACGAAAATTAGTAAATTCGGAAGACGGTTAGTACTGCAGTTGTTTCACCTGTATTTGGAATAGAGATAGTATTTGCTGTAGGTTGTACAGAGATTGTTGTACCAGCTGTTAAAGTAATAATCGTTGAGAAAGAAACCGCACTACCGATAACGTTAGTTGAAAAATTACGACTAGGTGGTTGGCCATTAAATGAAAGACCGAAACCAAATGGTGAAGAGCCTGGGAATGTTGTAGATGCGGAGAAGTTAATATCGTATACACCAGTTTCTAAAACAGTTAGAGTATCAGAGCCGTTAAAGGAGAGGTTTGTTAATTCGAATGTTTCATTGAATTGTATATTGCTTCCTGGTGATACTGTTTGTGCATTTGTGTTACCTAAGACAGCTGTAGTTATAGGAATCGGAGTACCTGCTGGTCCTGTTGCGCCAGTAGCACCTTGAGCGCCCGCCGGACCTTGAGCGCCAGTAGCACCTTGAGCGCCCGCCGGACCTTGAGCGCCAGTAGCACCTTGAGCGCCCGCCGGACCTTGAGCACCAGCCGGACCTTGAGCGCCAGTAGCACCTTGAGCGCCCGCTGGACCTTGAGCACCAGCTGGACCTTGAGCGCCAGTAGCACCTTGAGCGCCAGTAGCACCTTGAGCACCCGCTGGACCTTGAGCGCCAGTAGCACCTTGAGCGCCCGCTGGACCTTGAGCGCCAGTAGCACCTTGAGCGCCCGCTGGACCTTGAGCACCCGCTGGACCTTGAGCGCCAGTAGCACCTTGAGCGCCCGCTGGACCTTGAGGTCCAGTAGCACCTTGAGCACCCGCTGGACCTTGAGGTCCAGTAGCACCTTGAGCGCCCGCTGGACCTTGAGCGCCAGTAGCACCTTGAGGTCCAGTAGCACCTTGAGCACCTGCTGGTCCCTGAGCACCTTGAGGTCCTTGAGCGCCAGTAGCGCCTTGAGCACCCGCTGGCCCTTGAGCGCCCGCCGGTCCTTGGGGTCCAGTAGCGCCTTGAGGTCCAGTAGCACCAGTAGCCCCCGTAGCACCAGTAGTTCCTCCACCTAGGCAACCAGATCCATATTGAACTAAGATAGCTTGAATTTCTGAAATGAGTTTAACGAGATTATCGATAGCACAGCAATCAATTTTGAATAACTTAGCGATATACAATAAATAATTAAGCAGGCTTTGTAGTTCAACGTATAATGCCCCACATGAAAAAGGTGTTGTTCTTAAAATAGTTAACAGATTAGCGATAATAGAATTTGCAATTTGTTTTTGTGCAGGAGACAAATCTAAGCAATTGAGGAATCGTTGGAGATTATTTAAGACGTTAATCAGATTATCAATATTATTTTGAGAAGGGTTTTGGAAGACAGCTTGAATAGCTTGACCAAGAGCTTGAAGAAGTCTAACAAATTCTGTAAGTTCTGACTTAGAGATGTTAATATGGCTACATGCTCTTACTTCGCAACAATCATTACCATAAAATACTTTTCCTTTATTTTTATTGTTCATCTTTTCATTTCTTTCTTTCATAGAATAAATAGTCGTTACTATATATTAAAATGAAATTCAAATTAAATTCGTGATGGACAAACTACTATTTCTCAAAAAATAAGAAGTTTACCTACCTAACACGAATAATAAAAAAGTAGAGAAAAATCTATATGTTTTAAAGAGAATAAATTAGCATAAAAAAACTCCCTTTAATTGTTAGAGTTTGCTTAACAATTAAAGGGAGTTCATAGAACAGCATTATCATTTTATAAGTTAATTGCTTCACGATTTACTTTAGGTAAAATCGGAATAGAAATAGTGAAGGTTGTACCGTCTGGAGCACTAGTCATTTTGAGCGTACCGTTATGATTTTGGATGATTTTTTTTGTTACTGACAAGCCTAGTCCTGTTCCCGAATCCTTCGTTGAGAAGAATGGATCAAAGATATATTCTTGAATAGCTGGAGGAATACCAATTCCATTATCTGTGAAAGTAATCCGAACGAAGTTATCAAGGCGATAACTAGTGATTTGAATAGAAAGAGGTTTGTCGCCTTGAGCATCGACGGCATTTTGAAATAGATTTAAAAACACTTGAACAAGTTCATGTCGATCAATATTGACTAAAATATCATCTAATTCATTAGAGAAGTTATAATCAATTGAAATGTTATGCAAGGAGACTTCACTAGCTAGTAACTGTTGAATATAGTCACGTAAAAATGTATTGATCGGAAACGGTTCTCTTGTAAATTCCCGTGTTTTTGAAACAGCTAAAAATTTTGTAATAATATTATTTGCACGATCTAATTCAGGGATAAGCAAGTTTTTAAATAACTCTTGATTTGATGTAGAAACGCTTTCTTGTAAAAATTGTAAGTATCCTCGTACTGTTGTAAGAGGATTTCGTACTTCGTGTGCAATTCCAGCTGCGATTCGCCCTGCTAACGAAAACTTCTCTGCATCACGTTCTGTATTTAAATAATGAAAGACACTAATAACTCTAAAAATCTCACCGTTATAATCACGAATAATTCGGTTATTTATAATACCGTAATTTTTGTCTAAAACTTCTTCATTATATATTTCTGTTCCCGTTCTTAATGTTTCAATTGCTTTAATTTTTTCTTCCGGCAAGTTTAGTAATTGTTGAATTGGTTTTCCAATAATATCATTGCGTATTACACCGAAATCATCTGCGGCAACTTGATTACATAAAGTAATATTCCCTTTACTATCGACAAAGGTTACATGATGTGAAAAGGCATCAAAAATATGAACAAAGTGTTTTTCAAGTTGTTCAAATAAAAATAATGAATCACAAGTAAGTTGAAAATTAGCTTCTTTATTTTCTTTTGGTATTTCTTGAATGGAATGAGTTGTTCTGGTTTTCTTTATTCGTAAACCAATATGTGGATTTTTGTATGTGAAATGATGTGGTAATTGATTCACAAGTTCTTCATAAAAACGTACTTTATTTTCTAGTTCTTCAATTCGTTTTTCATGAGATACAGTAGCATCGTTTGGAAGCATAAATAAATAACCCCTCATTTTAAAAATTCTTCCATATAGTATATCATATTTTTATAAGGATACTCTTAAAGAAAAGGCTACATGATGCAAAGTGTTTGGAAAGTGAATAGAAGATGAAGTTAAAAAGGGAGGGATATATGTGCTGTTCATTGGAGTGACAGGATGGGGAGATCATAATTCTTTATACATAGATTCCTATGAAAATAGAAATAAATTACGAACATATAGCGAGTATTTTCCTATTGTGGAAGTGGATAGTTCATTTTACGCGATGCAACCTGCACGAAATTATATAAAATGGGCAATGGAAACGCCGAAAGATTTTTCTTTTGTCGTAAAAGCGTATCAAGGAATGACAGGACATATGAAAGGTGAAATTCCTTTTTCTACGTTCGATGAGATGTTTGATTTGTATAAACAGTCTATTCTTCCTTTATTAGAAGCTGATAAATTAAAAACAATTTTATTTCAATATCCACCATGGTTTGATTGCAAAAAGAAAAATGTAGATTTTCTTCGATATACGAAAGAAAAAATGGAAGGTTTACCATGTGCAATAGAATTTCGAAATCAAACATGGTTTTATCCAGAAATGAGAGATAAGACGTTACAGTTTCTAGAACAGGAGAAATGGGTTCATACAATTTGTGATGAACCACAGGCTGGGATAGGTTCTGTGCCACTCGTGTTAGAGGTTACGAATTCAGACATGGCATTAATACGTTTTCACGGTCGAAATGTTCATGGTTGGCTTGATAAAGGGGAAAATTGGAGAGCGGTTCGCTGTTTATATCGCTACAACAATAAAGAACTGGAAGAATGGGTTGAACGACTAGAGCAATTAAAAAAGAAAACAAAGGATATATACGTACTGTTTAACAACAATTCAGGTGGGGATGCAGCAGATAATGCGAAACAGCTTATGAAAATGATGAACATTACATATGGTGAGCCGAAGCCGGAGCAATTAAATTTTTTTGAATGATAATAAACAAGAAAGGCACTGTACAAACAGGGGGAATGTACAGTGCCTTTCTATATGAAAAAGAGGGGTAACAATGTTACTGAGCGTTTGGTTGATTCATCAATTGTTGGCTTCATAATAAATGATAATGGTTATCATTATCATTGTCAATGGTTTTTCTAAAAATATATAAAAAACTTTGTATATTTTAAATAGAGATAAAAAAAGAACAGCATTAATGCTGTTCTTTTCCGTTGACAAATTGTTGTAAATCAAAAGGAGTTATCGCCTGGATAAATTCTTTTGAGATAAGTGTTTGAACGAGAGTGCTCTCAGAGATAGAAGCACCTGTTTTCTTTTCATAAGCTTGTTTTAATAAATCAAGTTTTTCAGCCGTTTCTTTTGGTAATTCAATTGTAAGTGTGTTCATAATTTCTCCCCCTTAGTATTAGAGTACCACTACAGTATAGGAGAGACAAGAAAAGAGAATATGAAATATAAAAAAGGTTACCAAATTTTCAAATGGTAACCTTTTTTATGTATAAGAGTTATTAAGCAATACCGATATACTTTAAAGTTTTTGATGGAGTACTGTGATCAAAGAAGTGTTGTAAAAATGCAATATCAACACCTGATTTGTATGCACAATAACCCCAAGTTTTTCGAAGTGTATGTGAGCTAATCCCTTCTAATCCAACTTCTTTTGCAGCTTTGTTTAAAATGTACCATGCATGTTGTCTCGTAATAGATTTTGTTCCTTTTTGAGATTTTAACAATGGTTCATTACGTTTCCAAGTTTTACGTTCTTTCATGTAGTCTTCGATTGCGTGCTGTAAGTCTTCATTTACAGCAAACCATTTATGTTTCTTCACTTTTTCATTGTAAAATAAAATGGAATGGCGAACATTTTCATTTTCATCGATTACATCACTAACTTTTAATTGTAAGATTTCACTTACTTTTAAGCCAGAATTTACAGCTAATACGAATAATAAGCCATCACGTTTCGAAGATTGTAAAAGTATATTTTTGATAGTTTCTAATTGTTTTTCATTTTGAATAGGTTGTCCTGCTTGTTTCATTTCACGCACTCTCCTCTTTTATATGTGTAAAGGAAAGGATTAACTTGTTTCTTACTATAAAGGGAGAGTGTGAATTTCATGTGAACTCCTAGTGAAATTAAGACAAATTATTTGACTTCTTTTACTTTTTGTAAATTGAAATAGAATACAACACTGTTAGTCGTATTATACACACCGTATTCGGCATGATGGAGGTCTAAAATGTTTTTTACAATAGATAATCCGAGACCGGTACCTCCAGTGTGACGGCTACGTGATGCATCTAGACGATAGAAGCGATCCCAAATTTTTTCAAGACTTTCTTCAGGGATAGGGTTTCCTGTATTTTCGATTTCGACTTTTACGGTATCTTCTGCTTCTATAATAGAGACTTGTATTTTTTCTCCATCTGGCGTATAACGGATTGCATTACTTAGTAAGTTCACAACTACTTGCTCAATACGGCTGCGATTTGCTTTAACAAGTATAGAAGGGTCTGCATCGACATTCACTTGTAAATGTTTTTCTTCCATGCTAAATAATAATTTTGTGTAGACTTGTTGCGTTAATTCACCGATTGAGAACGTCGTCATATCTAGTTTGTAAGTACCAGATTCCAACTTTGCTAATTCTAACATTTCAACAATCAGCCTGTTCATATTTTCTGTTTCTTCTAAAATAACATCAGTATAATACGAAGTATCCTTACTAACACCATCTTTAATTCCTTCTGCAAAACTTCTAATTACACTCAGTGGTGTTTTTAATTCGTGTGACACGCCAGAAATGAATTCTTTTCTTGTTTTTTCTAATTGACGTTCACGTTCAATATCTTGTTGTAACTTTGTATTAGCGACATTTAATCGATCGATTCGATCTTTTAAATTTACAGATAATGTATTGATACTGCCAGAAAGCCCGCCAATTTCATCGTCAGCTGTAACAGGTAATTTCTCGCTGAAATCAAAATTAGCCATTTTTTTTGTAACACGATTTATTTTAATTAATGGCTTAACAATGATTTTTGAGTAGTAGAAGGATAACAAAATAATAACGAGAAACACGATGATTAAGGCATAAACATAATAGTCTTTTAAAACGAGCATCGCTTCATTAACGGGCTGCAAAGATGCTATCGCAAAAGCATATTCTGTAATCTTTCCGTTTTCTATAATCGGTTTTACAAAGATACTATTTTTTATATTTTCTCCGCCATCTAATATGAACGTGTTTAATTGGTTCGAGTTAGAAGTGCCATCTCTAATAATATCTGCAAAATATTGAACGGCTTGTAATGTTTCAATATCATTTGCAAGACGAACCTCAGCTTTTGATGGGAGCTGTAACTTAGTTATAACACCTGTAAAGACGATGCGAGTTGTAGATTTGTATCGGCTTGTAAGTCTATTCTTGGAAGGATTACCATTAATTGACTGAAAATCCGAATAGAAATGTTCGTTTTGCCATTGATTATAATTCGTTCCTAATTTTTGTGGTGTGATTATATTATTCTCTTGTACGACTCCATCAACATTAATTATTACATCTTTTTTTAAACCTAAATTTTCGAATTTATTATATTCTTCTGGTGTTAAAAGATTATTGAGTGGAATGGAATACTGTTTATTATTGTTGGGATTAAATACATCGATATAGTAATTGTTATCACTTTTAATAATACCGTTAGAATCCAAAAACTGCATATCGGCATTTGTTTTATCATGAAATTCTTGTTTTAGTTTTCTAACTTTCTCATAACTTTTATCACTTTTGTCATAATTATCTACGAATTTTTCAAAAGCAGTTTGAACTGTTTTTACTTTTTTATTAATATAAAATTTCTCTAAAAATAGAGATTGTCCTAGGAAAAAAAGTAGGAATATTATTGTAAATAAAGTTGATGTTAATAAAAATAGTTTAAAGACGATACTTCTGTTTTTCACTGCGTCACCTCTTATGAGAAATACTGTAAATGATTTCTTTATCCCGCCTTAACAGGTAATAAGACTCCTACTTCAAAATTCGGCAAATACAAGGGAGTTAGGCGGGAGATCAACTGCCCGTAAAATCCTGATTGGTTCAACTAATAATCAATGGAGAATGGGAAAAATCCCCACTGATTAAAGTTTCACTTTATTATAACAAACGTTACAAGAAAGTAGAGGGGAGAAATCTGTCTCTTTATAAAATAGTTATTTATAAAAAGTCACATAAAAAGAACTCGCCAGACGTATGACAAGTTCTTTAGTGTATTATTGTTGAATTGCTGCATCTAAAGCGATTTCAATCATTTCGTTAAATGTAGTTTGACGCTCTTCAGATGTTGTTTCTTCGCCAGTGAAGATGTGATCGCTAACTGTTAATACAGATAATGCATTTACACCGTATTTCGCTGCTAATGTGTAAAGAGCAGTTGTTTCCATTTCTACTGCTAATACACCGTAATCTCCAAGTTTTTTAACCATGTCCATGCTTTCACGATAAAACACATCTGCTGTTAAAACGTTACCGACACGAACGTGTAATCCTTTTTCAGTTCCAGCATCGTAAGCTTTCTTTAAAAGATCAAAGTTTGCAGCTGGTGCAAAATCAAATCCTGGGAATGTTAAACGGTTCATATTAGAATCAGTACAAGCCGTCATTGCGATAATAACATCACGAACTTTTACATCTTTTTGAATTGCACCGCAAGTTCCAACGCGAATTAAATTTTTAACTCCGTAGCTTTGGATTAATTCGTTTACATAAATAGAAATAGAAGGAACACCCATACCTGTACCTTGAACAGATACACGTTTTCCTTTATAAGTTCCAGTGAAACCTAACATACCACGTACGTTATTATAGCAAGTAACATCCTCTAGAAATGTTTCAGCGATATATTTTGCACGTAATGGATCACCAGGTAATAGAATAGATTCAGCGATTTCGCCTTGTTTTGCTTCGATATGTACACTCATGAAAAGTCCTCCTTATAATGTATTGATAGAAATCAATATCATTTGCATTATACACTACGAATCCTTTCAATTAAAATCTTTTTATTATTTGTAATATGTGCAAAATAGGAGGATTTCATAAATCATAATCTAGAATATATACCTTAAGAAGTTTTGTATGAACAGAGACAATAAAAATGGTAGGTGATGTTTTGAAAAATCTTGTCATTGGACTTATTGCGTTAGTACTTATTGTGGCAGGAGGATTTTACATAAAAAAATATCAAGAAAACGAAGAGACTGTAGGAGATGTTCAGGAAGTAAAGTGGGATGTGTCAAATGGAAAGGGAAATGAGAAAGTAGATATTGTATTTCAGTTGTTAAACAAAAAGAATAATGAAATTCGTGGTGTAAATGATCAAATTCGGGCAGTGATTGTAGATGGACAGTTAAAACACATACAACAAATTAAACCTACATTTGCAGGGAACGGGTCATATAAGTTATCTTCCAAAATAGCGAAAGACGAAGAATATACAATATTTTTATACGAAGATAAAAATAAGTCCGTAGAGTCATTCGCTAGGAAAGATTTTGGTAGAACGAAAGAGGAGAACAATAAGAAAAAAGTGAAATTTCCAATCGACAGTGTACTTACAAAAAAAATAGGAGAGTATGAAGTTTCTCTTTTATTTGGTGCATTACATCCGAATGAACCAGTTACGTTAACATTTCAGTTTCAAGCGAAAAAGGGTGAAAAATTGAAATTACATTCAGAGAGAGGAGAAGTAGAGTCACTCTATATCGTGGATGAAACGAAGGAGAACTTTTTATACGCTATGCCTGTAGATACGGATGAGCAATTACAATACCGGATTACATTTCCTGCCGAGGGCACGTATAAAATGTGGGGGAATTTCTATATAAATGGTAAGAAGTATGAAAAAGAATTTATTGTACAAGTTCAAAAAAGAAAAAACAGCTAAGAATTTAGCTGTTTTTTCTTTTTCCTATTAATTTTGTTACAGAGAGCATTGTAATTGGTAAAGAATGATTCTTCCTAAATGCTAAATATTTACCGCTCCATGCTGGTTTATATTTTTCTTTAAAATGGCGTAATCCGCTGAAACTATACGTATAACGAACGTTATTAAAGATTGCAGCAGCCACTCGTTCAGACCAGAAAGACTGTGTGGATAAACCAACATTTGAAAGTGGTGCCATACCAATATTAAAGGAGTGGTATTCATTTTCTTTTGCCCACTGGAATAAGTGGATGAAAATTGCGTCCATAATGCCGCTAGGCGCATCTGGATAATATCGCATTAAATCGACAGATAATGATCCGTTTTGATATACGGGCATGAATGTTGTGAATGCAATAATTTTTCCATCTGCATCAGATAATGTTGCAATAGGAGCACGACTAATATATTCACGATCGAAGTATCCGAGTGAAAAACCTTTCTCTTTTTTTCCACCAAGCCATGCATCTGAAACTTTTCTTAACTCTTCATATAATTCGTCTGAGAAAGGTGGCTCGTGAATAGAGAATGTATAGCCTTCTCTTTCAAAACGGTTGAAAGTAGCTCGCATGCCAGCGCGTTTCTTTCCTGTTATTGTAAATGTATTTAAATCAACAACAGCTTCTTCACCGAGCTTAAAGAAGTTATAACCAAAATCGTGATATAAACTCATCCATTTACTTTCAATTTGGTAGAATACACAAATGTATCCAAATCGATCAGCCTCAGCTAAAAACTCTTGCAGTACAGTACGATAGGAGGAAGGGTCCCCAATTGGATCACCTAGTACAATAAGTCGTTTTCCAGTTATTGAGAAGAGAATGAGTGCTTTTCCATCACTACTGAAAAAGAACTGCTTATCTCCTAAAAAACCTAAATGACTAAGTACGTTTCCACCATGTTCATCTAAGAAGTTTTGTAATCTTTTATCATTAGCTGGTTGCCCGGGAAATTCATTTCGATAACGATTTGCAATGAGTGAACCAATTAGTAAAAAAGTAGGAACAAAAAAGGCAGCTGCTAATGCACTTCGTTTCACTTGTGTAATATTACGAACGACAAAATCAGGTTTGAAAGCTTCCTTTGCACCTGCAAATAAAATACCTAAGTTTTTATATAAATATAACGTTACAAGTAGGAATATAAAAACTTTTACGATATCGGAAAGTGAGACTTCCATTTTCTCACGTACAAACCTTTTACGAAGCATATACAATACAGCGAGTACGATTAATAAAATAAACGTTTCTTCAACATCAATTCCTTTTAGTGTATTAAAAATAGCCGCTCCAATTAAAGAAACAATCGTCATATAATAAGAACGTTTTGTTCCGTAATATATCCCCCGTGAAAGAATGAGTAGGAGAATACCGAATGTTAGCGATAAGCTAAAAGAAAATTGAATAAGGTGTTTTGGAGCTAGAATATGTAAGGCGTGTGCCCGATTTATACTTGTCGGTAGAATGGTTGATAAAATAACCATTAAGCCAGCAAATACTGTTAAAGCAGCAGATGCCCAAGAACCTAACTTTCCTAGAAAGTCACGCTGCAAAGTCCATATAACACCAGTTGTCTCTAATGCAGGCGCAATAAAAGGTTTATCTTCAAACTTTTTAATGGCTACTCCTGTCATTTCAAAAGCTGCAAAAATGAGACCAAGGCAGAATGGTAAGATGTAATAGACGAGACGATATAATAACATAGCAGGGAGTAAAACACCTGTATCGATGCCGTATTGCCCAAGCCCAGTTAAGAAGACAAGATCAAATGATCCAAGGCCACCAGGAACAAGACTAACGACACCAGCTAAAGCAGCAATGACATATACGCCTAAAAACTTTTGGAATTCGATTTCAATGCCAAATAATAATAATATGACGTACATAACAATACCAGCAGATACCCATTCGACTAATGAAACTAATGAGTATAAAACGGTTGGGTTTTTCTCCTCTTCTTCTTGTCCCTCTGTTTGCGTCGCTTTTCTATTTTTTAATTTAGAAAACCCGATATATATAGGAACGAAAAGAGCGAAGAAGATAAGAACAGGCCATAGCCATGGTTTTTCATGCAAAATAAATCTCGTGTCTAATATTCCGATAAGACCAAGAAATGAAAGAATGGCTAATCCATTAATAAAGGCAGTTGTCATCCAAGCGATACTTTTAATAAGTTTTCCATTTTCTTTTATGTATGGACGATAAAGCATTGTGCGTACGCCGGCTCCAACGAGACCACCAAACCCGATAAATCCATTTAAAGTATTAGCAATCCACGAGATACGGAAAATCTTTTGGACAGGAATATCAGCTTTTAAGTAACGAAGCATAACATAGTCATAAAAGAACATTGTTGATACAGCGAATGCACCAAGTGTAATTGCTAAAAAGACTCCTCCAGTTGGAATGTTTTTAATTGTATCAATCGCTTCTAAAAAAGAAATGCCCGCTAATTCTTTTTTTGCTTGAAAGAATACAATTGTTAATACAACAAATGGGAAGATAATTTTCCCGATTTGTAAGAAACGTTTCCATGAAAACGACATAAATACAACTCTCCTTGTGTAAGAAAACTGAGACAATAATATTATTATGACAAACTTCAAGAAAAATAAAAAGGTAAATTCCTGTATAGGGGAGCTATTTTTTATATAGGTATATTTAAAAGAATATTTTGTTTATCAGAAAATTAAGTTAGAATAAGATAAAAGAAGGAGGAGGGGGGAGTATATGATTATAAAAGGTTATGTAGGATATGAGTTAGAAAAAGCGAAACCTAATACATCAGAGGATTTTTTTAACAGATCTGAAGTGACATATATATTAAATGATAAAGAGAAAACTTTTTCGGTTTTATACGTTCGATATTTTGAAGAAGTTTTACAAGAAATTACTCCTTTTGAAGGAAATCCAGTGTATAAAGTAGAAGAACAAAACATATATTTGCGCGATATTGTAGCGATATGTTGTTTAGTGAAAGATAGGGAGCTTCGTGCGCAAAAACGTTTGTATTTAAATAATATGGAAGAATTTCAACAATATTTTGATGAGGGAACGGTGTTGAAAGTACAAGAAATATTGGCTGAATTACATAAAAATAAAAGAGTAGAAATAGCGTGAAATGGCAAAGGAGAGAGAAAAAATGTCTAATTTGATGGTTGAAAATCAAACAGAACAAGTTTCTATATTTTTAGAAGATGCTATTCATTTAATAACCAATTATGTAAATTATCATACGTTACCTTCTTTATTAGAGGAGACACCGGCAGGGAACGAGCAATATTATAAAGGGTTATTAGCATCAATGAGACGACTTCTCGTTTTTTGCGAAGAAGGACATGATGCATGTTTTGTTTTGTTGAATAGTCAGCCATTTCGAAAAACAGCAGCTGAAAAAATTTTATATAAGATTTACCATCAAGTAATTGCAGAGTTTTTTTCACCGAAGAGTGATTATTGGTATGAAAATAGTCGGTCTGCATATACAGGAAAAAATTCTATCGTTTTTCAACAAACACCACCTGCATCTTTGGGGCAAGTGATGAAGAGTTTAGAAGGTAAATTTCAATTGATGCGTGAAGAACTAGAATATTATGAGACGGATTATCAGACAAAGATGTTACACAAATATTGATTGCGGAAAAGAAGCTAAGGTGACTTAGCTTCTTTTCCTTTTGTACAGTTATATAAGGGATTTTCATTGAATATAGTTAAGTGGATAGCATTAGGGAGGTGCAACATGAATCAGCAAGGTGTATTTACAGATTACTTTCATGAAGTAGAAAATTGGTGTGAAAGTGTTCTTCACGTATTAGATAGCCGCGCAATGGAAGTGTATGATGTCCATATGCTTGCTTATAAAATTCAGACGTTGTTAGAGCGTATGAAAGAGCATGAGTATGAAACAGATGCAGAGTTTATGTATGAAATAAGTGATGATGTAGAACATATTCAGCATCACTTGCAGGAAGTATTTATGCAAGAAGAAGAGGAATATGAATTATATGAAAGAGGGGATAGCGAACGAGCTGTTCCAATTGGAGGACATACACTACCGCCATTACCTTATCCGTATAATGCGTTAGAACCGTATATTTCTAAAGAAATTATGATGTTACACCATGATAAACATCATCGGAGTTACGTGGAAGGGTTAAATAAAGCAGAGAAGATGATGGAAGAAGCGAGAAAAACAAATCAATTTGATTTAATTAAGCATTGGGAAAGAGAAGCGGCTTTTCATGGGTCAGGTCATTACTTACACACGATATTTTGGAATAACATGAAAAAAGACGGTGGTGGAAGTCCAAGAGGTGCTTTTTCACAACAAATCGAACAAGATTTTGGAAGCTTTTTACGTTTCCAAAAACATTTTACAGAAGCGGCCTCTAAAGTAGAAGGTTCAGGTTGGGCAATTCTCGTTTGGGTGCCCCGGTCTGGAAGGTTAGAAATTTTGCAAAGTACACTTCATCAATTATTTACACAATGGGATACGATACCACTCCTTGTACTAGATGTCTGGGAACATGCGTATTATTTACAATACCAAAATCGAAAAGATGAATATATTAAAAACTGGTGGAATGTTGTAAATTGGCCTGATGTAGAAAAAAGGTTTGAAACTGCGAAACAAATTGAATGGACACCATATTAGACGCAAATTCTCTGCGTCTTTTTTAATGGAAGCAGAAGGAAGATTTCGTTCATATTTTAAAAGGCCAAGCATACACTTGTACAAAAAGTGCCAAAAGGACGTGGGGGGAAATATGAGACGAATTTGTGTAATCATTACGCTTCTTATTATGTACGCAAGCGTTATGCCAATTCCTACATATGCAAAGATGAACAGCAATGTCAGTGCTCGAAATGCTGTATTAATGGAGCAACAGTCTGGTCGTGTATTATACGGAAAAGCAGAACATGAACCTCAAAAAATTGCTAGTATAACAAAAATTATGACTGCCTTGTTAGCTGCTGAATCAGGGAAGATGAAAGAAATGGTGTCAGTTAGCAATGAAGCGGTGAGGGTGGAAGGATCAGCAATCTATTTAAAGCCTGGACAAAAAGTGAAGTTAGAAGATTTAGTATACGGACTCATGCTTAGATCTGGTAATGACGCAGCGCAAGTAATTGCTGAAAGTGTGGGTGGGAGTATAGATGGATTCGTATATTTAATGAATGAAAAGGCGAAAGAAATTGGAATGAAAGATACTCACTTCTCAAACCCTCATGGTTTAGATGGAGATGGATCACATTATTCGTCGGCTTACGATATGGCGTTATTAACAAAGTATGCAATGGGAAACGAGTCATTTAAAAAAATCTTTGGAACAAAAACGTATAAATCCGATTCTTGGGATTACCCGTGGAAAAATAAACATAAGTTGGTAACGTCTTATTATGAATTTGCAACAGGAGGAAAAACTGGCTTTACGAAGAAAGCAGGAAGAACGCTTGTTACAACGGCATCAAAAGATGGACTAGATTTAATTGTCGTAACTTTGAGTGCTTCTAGTGATTGGGATGATCATATGAATTTGTTTGATAAAGGTTTTGAACGTTTCAAACAAACGAAAGTTTTAGGACAAGGAGCAATTGCTGAAATAAATGAAAAGAAGTATGCCAACCATGTTTATACAAAAAATAGTTTTTCCGTGCCGTTAACTGAAGAGGAAAGAAAGAACGTGTTATTAAAAGTTGAACTGGATAAAAGTATAACGCTTGAGGATGGAGTAAAGGTTGGAAAGACAGACGTTTATGTTGGCAATGAGAAAGTTGGAGAACGGAATTTATTTTATAGTAAACGGAAGTTAGTAGCTACAACGGGACTTTACTGGAATAATGTGAAAGAAATTTTTTCTTACATGATAGGTGTTGGGAACGATGGTTAATCTCGTATGGGTAGCGATGGCTGTCATTGGGATTGTATACGCCATGATAAATGGAACGATGGAAGAAGTGAATAAGGCTGTATTTGACGGAGCAAAAGATGCAGTAACGATTTGTATAGGACTTATTAGTGTTTTAGTATTTTGGCTTGGTTTAATGAAAATTGCAGAGGAAGCCGGATTGTTAAAAAAATTAGTTTCACTTTTTATGCCGATAGTAAAAAGGTTGTTTCCAGAAATACCAAAGGATCATCCGTCCATGGGATTTATTCTATCAAATATGATGGCAAACTTTTTTGGTCTAGGTAATGCAGCAACCCCTCTTGGTATTAAAGCGATGGAACAACTAAAAGAGTTAAATGGAGGAAAGGATTCGGCGAGCCGTTCTATGGTGACGTTTCTAGCATTAAATACATCAGCTATTACATTAATTCCTACGACAGTCATTTCAATTCGAATGACGTATGAATCAGCCAATCCTACTGAAATTGTTGGGGTAACATTTATTGCACAAGTACTTTCTATGATTGGAGCGATTTGGATTGACCGCTATTTTTACCGAAGAAGGAGTAGAAAGGGGCGGAAAAAATGAGTATTGTAAATACAATTTCCTTATGGGTAATCCCTTGTGTAATTGGTTTTATCCTTTTATATGGCACGATAAAGAAAGTGCCGACGTATGAATCGTTCGTTGAGGGAGGAAAAGAAGGGATTCAAATTGCAATTTCCATTTTACCGTTTATGGTTGGAATGCTTGTTTCTATTTCTATATTCCGATCTTCAGGTGCGCTAGATGCAATGATATCAGTAATGAAGCCAATGCTAGATTTAATTCATGTTCCAGCAGAAATCGTTCCATTAGCACTAATACGCCCTATTTCAGGTTCTGCTGGTCTAAGTATTACGACTGATTTAATTGCCACATATGGGCCAGACTCATTCATTGGGAGATTAGCTTCTACGATGCAAGGGAGTACAGATACGACTTTTTATATTTTAACAGTATACTTCGGAGCTGTTGGTATTAGAAAAATGGGAGATGCATTAAAAGTAGGTCTTTTTGCAGATTTAATCGGAATTATTTGCTCGATTGTCTTTGTTTCCCTATTGTTTCAGTAAAGCTATTCATTTTTTATGCTATTTCGCGTA
Source organism: Bacillus sp. C-3-6 (assembly GCF_054509685.1). NCBI lineage: Bacteria > Bacillati > Bacillota > Bacilli > Caryophanales > Bacillaceae > Bacillus > Bacillus sp. C-3-6. The sequence continues at coordinate 1,448,011 of NZ_CM137247.1, forward strand.
TAATACGTATACGACCACTATTAAGGTGTAGCTTAATAGTGGTTTTTTTATGTGATATTTTTGACAAAATGATGAACTTTTATTGTGAGAAATATGAAAAATATGGACAATAATAAAGGATAAAAACATGATTTGACCTTTATATGTTTAATATCATCGCTATGTTGTTTAAGTGAGACGGAGCGAATAACCGTAAAGCGTATGCGGTTGCCAAGTCTTTCTAATGTAAGGTAAGATAAATTCGAGGTGAAAAAAAGAAATGGAACGATTACAAAAAGTGATTGCGCAAGCAGGTATTGCATCGAGAAGAAAGGCTGAGGAATTAATTCAGCAAGGAAAAGTGAAAGTTAACGGAAAAATAGTGAAAGAGTTAGGAACAAAAGTAACTCCTCAAGATAAAGTAGAAGTAAATAACATCCCTCTTGAAAAAGAAGAACCTGTTTATTTTTTACTATATAAACCAACTGGTGTAATTTCAAGTGTATCAGATGATAAAGGTAGAAGTGTTGTAACAGACTTTTTCCCTGAAATTACACAACGTTTATTCCCAATCGGACGTCTAGATTATGATACGTCAGGAGTATTATTAATGACAAACGACGGGGACTTCGCAAATATATTAATGCATCCTAAATATAAAGTTGAAAAAACGTATGTTGCAAAAATAAAAGGCCCATTAACAGGTGAGAAAATTCGCATGTTAGAACGCGGTGTTGCACTAGAAGACGGTAAAACAGCACCAGCACATGTGAAAATTATTTCTTGGGACAAGCGTAAAGAAATGGCTATTGTACAATTAACAATTCATGAAGGACGTAACCGTCAAGTACGTCGTATGTTTGAAGCGTTAGACTGTAAAGTAGTGAAATTAAAACGTGAACGTTATGCTTTCTTAGAAGTAGGAAGCCTGCGACCTGGTGATGCGAGAGAATTGACACCACATGAGGTGAAACAATTACGCGCGCTTGCTTCTACAAAGCCAAGATAAGCTATAGAGTTAAAAATTCACCAGTGGAGTGCTCTGCTGGTGATTTATTCAATACAACATTTACAGAAGATAATACATAACATTTACCGAGGAGAGGAGAGGTAATATGAAGAAAAATCGCTTATTATTTCGCGTTATTATTCTACTCATTTTATGTGGTGCTGTAGGATTTACCCTTTATCAAGGATTCTTTGCTAATAAAGAGAAAATGCAAATCGGAAAAGAAGCACCTAACTTTGTTGTGACGGATTTAGAAGGGAAGAAAATTGAACTAAAAGATTTAAAGGGAAAAGGTGTATTTTTAAACTTTTGGGGTACGTGGTGTAAACCTTGTGAAAAAGAAATGCCTTATATGAATGAATTATATCCAAAGTATAAAGAAAAAGGCGTTGAAATCATAGCGTTAGATGCAGATGAAACGGATATTGCAGTAAAGAACTTTGTGAACCAATATGGTTTGAAATTCCCAGTTGCTATTGATAAAGGACAAAAGATTATAGGAACATATGGAGTAGGTCCATTACCGACAAGCTTTTTGATTGATAAAGATGGAAAAGTAGTGGAGCAAATTATAGGTGAACAAACGAAAGAACAGTTAGAAGGGTATTTAAAGAAAATTACTCCGTAATAAAGAAAGCCTTTACATAAGAGGTGCGTGTCTATAGTGCCTCTGGTTTAAAAATTCTGAGTATTGCGGTAACTCGAGGTTAGAATATACAATAGTACATATAGAGACAGGGGCGGTGAGAGTGTTGAAAGAAATTAAATGTGAATGTGGACATGTTAATCCGATAGGAACCGTTTTTTGTGAAGCTTGCGGGAAACCATTTGAAAGCAATGAAAATGCAAAACTATTGGATATGCGCTATGAGGGGAGTGCACGGAGATCTCTCACGCAAACAAAAACGATAGTCGATAAAATTTGGAGCTTTTTCTCTTCTGTAAAAGTGGGTGTATGGCTAATCGTAATAACTTTAGCTGCATCAGCGATAGGAACTATTTTTCCGCAAGAAATGTACATAACTCCAGGGATTGCACCAGCTGAATATTATAAACAAGAATACGGATTTTTAGGGCAATTATACTATCAATTAGGATTTAATAATTTATACGGTTCATGGTGGTATATGATTTTGATTGCTTCTATCGGTATTTCACTTGTGATATGTAGTTTAGACCGCGTTATTCCACTTTATAAAGCTTTAAAAAAGCAAGGCGTAAAAAGACATCCTAGCTTTTTAAAGAGACAGAGATTATATGGGACTGGTACACCGAAAGATGGTGACCTGGAAAGAGTGCAAAAGAATTTAAAGAAAAGAAACTATAACGTGAAAGTGGAAGACGGAAACGTTTTAGCAGAAAAGGGACGCTTCTCGCGTTGGGGTCCATATGTAAATCATATCGGTCTTATTATCTTTTTATTCGGTGCGATGCTTCGTTTTTTACCGAGTATGTACGTAGACGAAGCACTTTGGTTACGTGATGGTGAAACGAAAGAAATACCAGGGACGGATGGACAATACTACTTAAAAAACGAGAAATTTATAAAAGAAGTTTATGATAAAAGTAAGGACAAGGAAGTTTTTGAGGAAGCGATTGATCGTGTAGGCGATAAAATGATTGCGAAAAACTTCCAAACGAATGCTGTATTATATAAAGCTGTGGGCGAAAATATAGCAGGGCAAAAACCAAAGTTGGAAAAAGTAAAAGAAGCGGAAATTCGAGTAAATGAACCACTGAAATTTGATCAATTTGCAGTGTATCAAGTGGATTATAAAGAAAGTGAATTTAAAAGTATGTCCTTCAACTTGCAAAATAAAGAAAATAATCAAAAATGGGGACCGATTAAAGTAGATTTAACGAATCCTAAGGAAAAATATGATTTAGGAAATGGTTATTCTCTAGAACTATTAAGCTATTTTCCTGATTTTTATTTTGATGAGAATGGAAAACCAAATACAAAAACGAAATTACCGAACAATCCTGCATTTGTATTTAAAATGTTTACACCTGAAACACCAGATGGTGAAGTGAGTTTTGTTGGTATTCAGCAAAATATAGAACCTGATGGAAACAACAAATATAAAATGTCGTTTGCAGGTGTTGAAATGCAAAATGCAACAGCACTTACTGTAAGAAAAGATTTAACGCTTTGGATTCTCGGTATTGGAGGGTTTATATTTATGGTTGGTGTCATTCAAGGTATGTATTGGAATCATCGCCGTATTTGGATACAACGTGTTAATGATGAATGGTGGATTGCAGGGCATACGAATAAAAATTGGTTCGGTTTAAAGAAAGATATTGAAAGAGTAATAGAAGGTACAGCAATTCCACAGCCAAATGATAAAGTAATCGATAAAAAAATTAGTTAAGGTGGGGAAACGATATGGTGCAAATAAGTAGTAACTTTCTCTTTACCGCATTTATTTTATATTTAATTGCGACTCTATTTTTTGGTGGAGCCATTAAAGAAAAGGGTCATAAATGGGCAAATGTAGGAATAACAATTACAATTTTAGGGTTTATAGCACAAACAGTATATTTTGTTACAAGGTGGATCGCATCAGGGCATGCACCAGTTAGTAACTTTTTTGAATTCGGTACATTTTTCGGCATGATGCTTGTAGGAGCATTTATTGTAATGTATTTTATGTACCGTGTAAGTATAATTGGACTATTTGCATTACCAGTTGCGCTTTTATTAATTGCCTATGCAAGTATGTTTCCGAGGGAAATATCTCCGCTTATTCCATCTTTAAAAAGTAATTGGTTACATATTCACGTGACGACTGCAGCAGCAGGACAAGCAATTTTAGCGATTAGTTTTATTACGGGCGTTATGTATTTATTAAAAAATGTAGATCAATCAACGAGAAGTAAACGGACATTTTGGCTAGAGACGGTAGTATTTACACTTGTTTGTACAGTTGGATTTATTGGAGTAACAACGGTATTTTCTAGTATGAAATATGAAGCGAAGTTTCAATGGGTTGATAAAAATGAACAGCAACTGGAAATGAAGTACAATCTTCCGGCTTTAGTTGGACCGCATGAAGGGAAGTTACTGACAGAAAATAAATTAGAACCGGCAGTTGAAGTTCCAGCGATTGTAAATGCGAAGAAATTAAATACTGTTATTTGGTCAGTGTTAGTTGGAACATTACTTTATATTGTATTAAGACTTGTTTTACGGAAGCGAGTATCGGCAGCACTTCAGCCGTTAGTAAAGAATACGAATAGTGATTTACTAGATGAAATCGGATATCGATCTATTGCAATTGGATTCCCAGTTTTCACATTAGGAGCGTTAATTTTTGCAATGATTTGGGCTCAAATAGCGTGGACGCGTTTTTGGGGCTGGGATCCGAAAGAGGTTTGGGCACTTATAACGTGGCTCTTTTATGCTGCAGTACTACATTTACGATTATCTAAAGGGTGGCATGGAGAGAAATCAGCTTGGCTTGCAGTAATTGGTTTTGCAATTATTATGTTTAACTTTATTGTAGTAAACTTAATTATTGCCGGTTTACATTCATATGCATAGAGAAATAAAATAGGAGAGTGCATGTCACTTTCCTATTTTATTTTTGTCAACTTTTCTTCTTTTTTGAGAAAAACATGACAAAGTAGCGGTTGATTTTGTAAAATGATGTCGAGGACATTATATACTGTTCAAAAAAAATACATAGTTTTGGAAAAAAATTGAACAAAATTTATTATTCTTGTGAAGCATAATATGGGAAGTGAAACATTTAGAAGATTGCTTAAATAAACGAGAATAGCGCAACATAATAGTAAAGAAGGGTAGGTGTGAACCGCTGAAGTGAGAGTACGCAGCGGGTAGAGATGGAAAATGAATCAAGAATTTTAATTGTAGATGATGAGGATCGTATTCGTCGTTTATTGAAAATGTACTTAGAAAGAGAACAATACACAATTGAAGAAGCAGATAATGGTGATACAGCTTTAGAAATGGCGTTACAAAATGATTACGATTTAATCTTATTAGATCTTATGATGCCTGGTAAAGATGGCATTGAAGTATGTAAAGGGGTTCGTGAGAAGAAAGCGACACCAATTATTATGCTGACAGCAAAAGGTGAAGAAGTAAATAGAGTACAAGGATTTGAAGTTGGAACAGATGATTATATTGTAAAGCCATTTAGTCCACGTGAGGTCGTGCTACGTGTGAAAGCGGTATTACGTCGTGCTGTACCAACAACATTCTTTACACAAGATACAACGACAAAAGATGTTACTGTATTCCCGCACTTAACAATTGACAACGATGCACACCGTGTTACTGCAGATGGTAATGAAGTAAACTTAACGCCGAAAGAATATGAGTTACTATTATTTTTAGCGAAAGCTCCTGATAAAGTATTCGATCGTGAGCAACTGTTAAAAGAAGTATGGCAATATGAATTCTTCGGAGATTTACGTACAGTTGATACACATGTAAAGCGTTTACGTGAGAAGTTAAGCAAAAAATCACCAGATGCAGCGAAAATGATTGTTACTGTTTGGGGTGTAGGTTACAAATTTGAGGTTGTGAACGACTGATGCTTTGGAGAAGTGTAGTAGGGAAGTTATGGATGACCATATTACTTCTCGTTTCGTTTGTTCTTGGATTTGTTGCGATTTTACTTTCACAGTTTTTTAGAACGTATTATGTTGATATGAGTGAAGCTAGGCTTCAAAAAGTCGCAACAAGTGTTTCAGAGTTAATTGAAGAAGGTGCCGATGTAAAAACGATTGAGAATATCGCTTACAAATTCTCTGATCCACTTTCAAGGATTATTATTGTAGAAGATGGTAAAGAAATCTCTTCTTCACCGAAACAAGAAGGCTTAGTCACTCTTACAATGGATGACTTAAAAGAAGATAAAGAATTAGCGGCTGTGTTTACAGACAAAAAAGAAATTAAGAATAACATTAGAAAAGCCTCTAATAGTAGAAAGAATAAAAATACTGAAAATGATATTATGATTGTCGGAAAACCAGTGCAATCAAAAAATCAAAGTGCAGTGTTTGTGTACGAATCTTTACAAGTGCCGATACAAGGTATGGAAAGAACGACTGATTTTATATTCTTATCAGCAGGGATTGCGATTATATTAACAACTTTCTTTGCATTCTTCTTATCTACTCGAATTACAGCACCACTTCGTAAAATGCGTGAGGTTGCTTTTGAAGTGTCGCGTGGGAAGTTTGATGCGAAAGCTCCTATGGTATCTCAGGACGAGATTGGTGAGCTTGCAACGGCCTTAAATCAAATGGGGAAACAGTTGAAGTTTAATATGAATGCCCTGCAGCAAGAGAAAGAACAGTTAGCAAGTATTTTGAGTAGTATGGCAGATGGGGTTATTACATTAAATCAAGAAGGTGAAGTTGTAGTAATCAATCCGCCGGCTGAACATTTCTTACAAGTTTGGCAAGAAGAAAAAGAGATAGAGCTCAGTAAAAAACTGCCTTCTGAACTTGTTGAACTATTCCATCTCGTTGTAGAAAGCGAACAACAACAAGTTGTTGAAATTAATTTACAAAAAGGGAACTATGTAGTTCTTATGACGCCGCTCTACAATCAAACGAAAATTCGCGGGGCTGTAGCAGTACTGCGAGATATGACGGAAGAACGTCGTCTTGAAAAGATGCGTCAAGACTTTATTGCGAATGTATCGCATGAACTTCGTACACCGATGGTCATGCTGCAAGGGTATAGTGAAGCAATTTTAGATGATATTGTGCAAACGAAAGAAGAAATTAATGAGTTTGTTCAAATCATTTATGATGAATCCGTTCGTTTAGGTAAACTTGTAAATGAATTATTAGATTTAGCACGCATGGAAAGTGGTAATGTAGAGTTACATATAGGTGAAGTGGACATACATCCGTTTGTTGAAAAAATTGGTCGTAAATTCCAAGGGATCGCAAAGGATAAAGAAGTTGAACTAACAGTTGATTTCAAAAATCCAATTGAACAATACCCGTTTGATGCAGATCGTATGGAACAAGTATTGACGAATTTAATTGATAACGCAATACGTCATACGAACGCAGGCGGACATGTAACACTTGTAATTGATACGAAAAATAATGGTCTCATTTTTGAAGTACAAGATTCGGGCGTTGGTATTCCAGAAGAAGATATTCCATTTTTATTTGATCGTTTCTATAAAGCTGATAAAGCAAGAACACGTGGGAAAAAAGGTGGAACAGGACTCGGGCTTGCGATTGCGAAAAATATTGTTCAAGGCCATGATGGTAAAATTTCTGTATCAAGTGTTGTTGGAGAAGGAACTACATTTTCTGTCTATTTACCGAATCGTATAATTTAGATATACGTTTTTAAAGTTGATAATGAATAAAGTTCTGCTGTTTTTTATTTTTTTGTAAACTCAATTAAATAAAGAATGGTAGAACTTTTTTCTATGTTGCTCGAATAAAGAATAACAAGAGAGGTGCTGTGAAGAAATGAAATTATATACAAAAACAGGAGATAAAGGAACGACAAGTGTAATAGGTGGTAGGGTTGATAAAGATGATATCCGTGTGGAAGCGTATGGAACAATAGACGAGGCGAATTCTCATATCGGATATGCAATGACTAAACTACAAGGCGGGCCTTTCGGAGATATTTACAATGAACTTGAAACGATTCAACATGAACTATTTGATTGCGGGGGAGACTTGGCGATAGTAGGCGAGAAGATACCTTATAAAGTAAAAATTGAAATGGTCGAAAACTTAGAAAGTAGGATTGATTCGTATATAGAAGAAGCACCGCCGCTAGAGCGCTTTATTTTACCAGGTGGAAGCGAGTCGGCAGCTACTATTCATATTGCACGTACAGTTGTAAGGCGAGCAGAACGATGTATCGTGTCCTTACAAAAAGAAGGAAAAATAAATGAAGTTGTTCTAAAGTATGTAAATAGATTATCTGACTATTTATTTGCAGTAGCTAGAGTAATAAACGCTCGATTACAAGTAAAAGATGTAGAGTATAATCGCAGTGCAATCGTTTTTCGTGATAAGAAAGAGAAGGAAGTGGAGTGATTCACTTTCTTTTTTGTATACTTTTTTCTGTAATATACCAAAATAGAGAAGGTATGGTGGTAATTAGAAAACGGAGGATGTATATGAAAGTTTTAAAATACGGCGTTATGTTATTGACAGTACTGCTTTTATCTCAATTACATGTGTACGCAGAGGGAAATCAATGGGCATGGCCTGTTGAAGGACAGATAAGTGATTATTTTGGGACAAGACACGGAAAACACTACGGTATAGATATAGCGGCACCGATCGGCACGCCTGTGTCAGCTATTCAAGAAGGGAAGGTAACAAAGTCTTATTATTCAAGTAGTTATGGAAACGTTATATTTATTAAACATGGAGAATATGAGGCTGTGTATGCACATTTAAATAAGAGATATGTAGTTCAAGGGGATTATATTTCAAAAGGAGAAAAAATTGGAGAAGTAGGGAACACGGGAGAATCGCGAGGTGCACACTTACATCTAGAACTTCATCAAGGAAGATGGACGATGGCGAAAAAGAATGCGATGAACCCATTGCTTGTTTTAAGTGAACAAAGAAATGAAGTTGTTTCTTCATCATTATATGTCGTACAAAAAGGGGATACTTTAGTTAGTATTGCACGGAAATTTAGTATGACACTTAAGGAAATTAAAGAAAAAAATGGATTGCAGCAAGAGCTAATTTATCCTAATCAACAATTATATGTTAAGTAAAGGCAACGTCTCAAAAATTAAACTTTGAATATTCTTAAATAAGGTTCAATGTAAATGAAATTATATGGGCGCTTCTCCTAGAAGTATTGAGTGAATTAGAGTATCTATATTTAAAAGAAACCGTCCCAAAATTTATTTTGGGACGGTTTCTTTTACCAAAAAATAAAGACACATATAAATCCAGAAATAGCTAAATAGCTATATAAGTAAAAAACTTTTGTTCTTGTTTTCTCTTTTGTTCGAAACAGTACGATAGTCGGTTCAATTAAACCGATTGTCAAACAAAGTAGGCCAAGAAGCATACAACCAATCGAAATAGAATACAGGGCGATTTGTGGTGCTTGAAATGGAATCATCCATTTTAATAAAAATGCAATAAGTGCAGTGTAACAAATGCTACCGATGTATTTATTCAGTGGTGTATTAGAACGAAAGCCAGGAAGTTTTTTTAAGAAAGAGCGGGAAACAACTTCTGTTTGTAAAGATGTATGCTCTTCAATAATTTTTTGAGCTTCTTTTCCTTTTTGAAAAAGAGATAAGATCCAATTTCGCTCACCCTGAAAAATAAATTGAGAAGTTGTCAAATAGTGATCAATCTTCACTTTACTCCAACTCTTCCACGGATGACGCTCACACAATTTTAATTTACTTTCTGTTTTCTTATCATACTGATAAATACTGATGCCATCTTCATCGAAAGTAGCATAGTATGTCTCGTTTGAGAATGTGCCTAAATCAATTGGGCAGTAGAAAAGTAATTCTTTTTTTAAGTAAAAGTATTCTTTTCTTAAGTTTTTTTTCATTGCTTCTCGAATAGAATGTCTCTTTTCTTTTTTCATGACATTTCCTCCATAACTCAGAAAATGTTCTTATCTTAACAATTCAATATCTTATCACTTTTAATTATATATGACTAGGTAATTCAAAAGAGAAATGCCGAATAATAAAAAATATGGATTGTATTGTAAAATATTTCGCAATTCATTTGTTGTTACGAAAAATAAATAACTAATTTTAAATAAGTTACAATTTTTTAGTTCACAATGTTATGAGGTTGTTGTATAATGAAGGGGAAAATAGAATATCGGTCTATCTTCGGGGCAGGGTGAAAATCCCGACCGGCGGTGATGAACTATTTATGATTTTGTTCTAAGCCCGCGAGCCGTTAAGGCAGGATTTGGTGTGATTCCAAAGCCGACAGTATAGTCTGGATGGGAGAAGATGGAGGTTCAAGCGTTCAAAAAAGATATGGATTTGAACGTCTGTTTGATGTGCCTTAAATTCTCCCTTTGTGTAAAACGCAAAGGGTTTTTTCGTTCTATGAAAAAATAGGCATAGCAGAACCTTTCCACTTTCCATGAGATGATCGATGGAAAAGGAGAGAGAAAGATGAAACAAAAAAACAGTGTAGTGCAGATGGTGAGTGTAGCGATGCTAAGTAGTATTGCATATTTACTAATGATGTTGGATTTCCCGTTCCCAGGGCTTCCGCCATTTTTGAAAATTGATTTTAGTGATGTACCAGCTCTAATTGCAGCAATTATCTTTGGACCATTAGCAGGAGTGATTGTAGAGGCGATAAAGAACATTTTACATTACGGGATTCAAGGAAGTTTAACAGGAGTACCAGTTGGAGAAATTGCAAACTTTATTGCAGGATGTTTATTTATTGGACCAGCAGCTTTCTTATTTAGAAAGTATCGTACTGTGAAGAGTTTAACGACAGGATTAATGCTAGGGACAATTACAATGGCACTTATTATGAGTGTATTAAACTACATCATCATATTCCCGGCTTACACTTGGTTTTTAAATTCACCGGCTATGTCTAGCGAAGCTATCAGAACAACGGTTGTAACGGCAATCTTACCATTTAATTTAATTAAAGGAATTGTTGTAACAATTGTATTTGTAGCATTATTCTCACGCCTGAAAGTATGGGTGTTTGCAAAAATGAAAAATGCATAATATATATTAAAACCATTAGTAGTGTGGAACTACTAATGGTTTTTTATTAAGGAAAATAAAATTTAGATACAAAAAACGCCCCTCATCAATATGAGGGGCGTTTTTTGAAGTTAATAAAAGACTATTCGAATTTTAAAGCGTCTCCGTCGAATGATTCGTCAGCAACTTTAATTGAGTCAGTTGGACAGCCTTCGAATGCATCCATCATATCTTCAATTAATACATCTGGAATTTCAACGATACCTTGGTTATCGTCTAATGTTACAAATGCAATACCTTCATCATCATAGTCATAAATGTCGGGTGCAGCAGCGCCACAAGCACCACATGCAATACAAGTATCTTTATCAACGATTGTATATTTTGCCATCTTTTTTCCCTCCTGATAATATGTATGTGAAAAGCTCGCCATAAAAATTATAACCTTATTGTAAAACGGTTTGTGAAACTTTTCAACATAAAATTATAATGATAATGCTTATCAATTAGAGTGTCAACTTATTTTTGAATTATGTCATAAGATTTTCAAAATACGTAAATGTGATTTCGTTTGATACAATAGAATATATACAAGTATATAGTTCTTATATGATAAGTTTAATGAGCGACAGTAGATAGTGTAATTGTACTGAAAAGAATGAAGTTAAGATTGGAAGGTGGAAGCGGTCATGCAAATACAATATACTTTGTTGCATTGTTTAAAACAATTGAATGGTGAAAGAACCGTTTCTTCTATTTATTATTTACTAAAGGGCAAACGTTCTTCGCAAACTTTACAAGATGGAAATATGTTCCGGATTTCTTTTTTATTCGGAATATATAAATCATTAAATAGAAATGACTATGATGGTGAAGTTGTAAAGTTGTTGCAAGCGGATTTTATTCAAGAAATACATGAAAATACATATGTGTTAACACCTACGGGTAAAATGCAGTTACATAAATGGGAGGAAGTTTATGCTTTTCCAGCACATTTGCATGGTTTACATTATGGTGAATTAGGTGAAACATTTTGGAAAAGATTATCATTGATTATTCAAACCATATCAAATTTACAACAGAATAATACGAAGTTTATCCCAATTCAACAAGATACAGAAATAATGATGTGGGTAAAACGTTTTCTAACAGGAAGGCCATATAAAAGAAGTGAGTTGGCGAGGAAACTATGGACGGAAGTACATAATCTTTTGGAAAAGAGTAATGCGATAGAAGCGACGATTGTAACATATCGACTAACGGGCTATGAACGTATTGGTTGTACATTGCAACAATTAGCAGAAATTACGAAACAAGATATATTCAGGGTGTATTTTTTATTTTGGGGTACAATGCATTTCTTTATACAAGAAGTTCGTGATAAAGAAAATGAATTTCCACTATTAGCTGAAATTATATCTTATCCAAATGAGAGAGCTGAATTATTTAGTTTATCCACGAAAAAAACATATAATTTTTGGAGACAAGGGCGTTCTTTAGAAGAAATAGCGACGATTCGGAATTTAAAGGTTGCAACGATAGAAGATCATTTTGTTGAAATTGCTTTGCGAGAAAAAGATTTTTCTATTGAAGTGTTTATGGAAAAAGAAAAGGTAGACAAAGTAATAAGAGTAATTGAAGCATTACAAACGCGGAAGTTACGTGTTTTGAAACAAGCGGTTGGAGAAGATATCTCTTATTTTGAAGTTCGTCTTGTATTAGCGCGGATGGAGGGTGTAAATGAAACTTGAAGAATATTTATATAAGTGGTTTGGATATTCTGAATTTCGTCCAGGTCAAAAAGGAGTTATTACAGATTTATTAGAAGGAAAAGATGTGATAGCAATGCTTCCGACTGGAAGAGGGAAATCTATGTGCTATCAGTTTCCGGGGCTTATGCGAGAAGGAACAGTGCTTGTTGTATCACCGTTATTATCTTTAATGGAAGATCAAGTGACACAATTAAAGTATGTTGTGAAAAACCGAGTGATAGCATTTAATAGTTTTCGGACATTAAATGAAAAAAGAGAAGCGATGAAAAAATTATCTTCATATAAATTTATTTTTGTTTCACCAGAGATGTTACAGTCGGAGTTATTAATTAGGGAATTGAAGAAAATTCATATTTCATTATTTGTTGTTGATGAGGCTCATTGTATTTCTCAATGGGGTTATGATTTTAGACCGGACTATAAGAAACTAAATGTAGTTATTGAAAATATTGGTTCTCCTACAGTATTAGCATTGACAGCCACAGCGACAAAAGGGGTACTACAAGATATCGCAGACAGTTTAAATTTAAAGGGTGCCGCGGAACATGTATACTCTATTGACCGTCCTAATATTGCAATGGAGGTGCAATTTGTAGAGACGATAGAAGAAAAGAAAGAGGCGCTTTTGGAGCAGGTGATGTATTTACAAGGGCCGGGAATTGTATATTGTTCAAGTAGAGCGTGGACAGAAAGGTTAACGGAATACTTGAGAGGAAAAGGTGTTACTGGTGTAGCTTTTTATCATGGTGGTATGGAACATGAAGAGCGTATGTTAATTCAACAACAGTTTATGAACGATCAATTGCAGCTTGTAATATGTACAAGTGCATTTGGTATGGGGGTAAATAAGGCGAATACGCAATATATTATTCATTTTCATTATCCAACTAATATAGCTTCTTACTTACAAGAAATCGGAAGAGCTGGAAGAGATGGCGAACCGAGTATAGCTATTTTATTGTGTAGTCCGTTGGATCATGATTTACCAATTTCAATCATTGAGGATGAATTGCCAAGTAAGTCGCAAATACAATTTTTATTTTCTTTACTACAAGAAAGAATGTTTCAAACGAAAGAATTACCAATAGAAGATGTAGAAGAAATTTGTTATAATGCAGCAAGATTTAATGAGCAATATTGGCGTTTCGTTCGTTATCATCTCGAACAGGTTGGAATTATACAACAACGAAGATTATTATTAGAGAGTTTGTCAGATGAAATTATGAACCGATTAATAGCTGAAGTAGAAATAAGGTTGCGTAATAAATATAGTGAGCTAGAAAATATGAAGTCATGGATACGAGTTAAAGGATGTAGACGTGAATATGTGTTGCAACAGTTCGGTTATAGGAAAGAGAAAGAGTTAAATAATTGCTGTGATTATTGTGGTATTACAAAAGAAGATTATAAAAAAAGACGAGCGCAACAATCGGATTTCGACTATAATTGGGAAACAGAGTTACAAAAGCTTTTCGGCCTAGAAAAGATGGGGGAATGATGAACATTCAAAGGCATAATGTTGAAGATATGAGTCCGCAGGAAATAAGGCTGAATCTATATATAACACAGTTAATTATTATCGGTATTGGCTGTTTACTAGCATATATATTATTTCAAGATGTAAAAGAAGTGTTTAATTTATGGAGATGGGAACCAGTATCTATACTTATTATAGGTGGTTTGTTAGCGATTGGTATTGTGTTATTAGATTATGTTGCAATGCGAGTGTTTCCAGAGTCTTGGTTTGATGATGGTGGTATTAACGATAAGATGTTTCGAGGAATGTCGGTTCTGCATTTACTCATTATTACGTTCGTAATCGGTTTTGCAGAAGAATTTTTATTTAGAGGTGTAGTGCAGACTCATTTTGGAATTGTAATTGCGAGTTTCGTATTTGCAGTGTTACATATTCGTTATATAACAAAGCCATTTTTGTTTTGTTTCGTCTGTTTCATTAGTTTTGTCTTTGGTTATGTATTTGAATGGACAGGGAATTTGTTTATAACAATCTTTGCACACTTTCTTGTTGATTTTATAATGGGACTCCAATTAAGAAAATAAATGGAAGGTGGTGGTGAACAACATGAGGAAACGAATTCCTGATTTTGAAGAGGAATTAGAAGTTGAGCGAGTAGAAGAAAAAGAAAGTTTACCGCCGCGTAGTGAAATTCATAGAAATAAAGAGAAAAAACAAAAGTTTAAAATAAATCATATTTTCGTCCGGGTTTTAACATTTCTATTCATTCTGCTGCCGATTAGTATTTTGTGGTATACGGATAAATATATTCAGGTGAAGGGCGATAGTAATAATGCCGGGAAAAGTGCGTTTGAAGTAATCTTCTTTGATTCAGCTAAATCTGAGTCGCAGAAACAGTCTGAAAAAGCGATAACGCATACTGTGAAAGAGGGAGAAACTTTAGAAAGTATAGCGAAGCAATATTTTTCAGATGAAAATGGGGTTGAAGTAATTAAAAAGTATAATAACTTGCAAGAAGATGAAGTGAGTGCAGGTCAAGAATTAAAAATTCCGATAAAAGATAAGTCCACAAAGCAAGAGAGCTAGTGAATTAGGCGAACGCAGTTTGTTATAAAAGCCTAGGGTTATCTTTATGATGAGGGGAGTAAAAAATATGATATGGATTATATTATTCAGTACTCTCATAGGAATGGGGATTTTATTACTTCTTGTGATGTATAAAGAAGCGATGCGTAATACAGTGTTGGAACATACTTTAGTATTTAAAGAATTTCCGAAAAGTTTTCAAAAAGTAAATGTGTTTTTTATTTCTGATATTCATAGAAGAGTCATTTCGAATTTGTTAATTGAACAAGTAAAAGGAAAAGTAGATCTCGTAATTATCGGAGGAGATTTAGCAGAGAAAGGAGTCTCTTTATCAAAAATCTCTGCCAATATTCAAAAGTTAAGAGAGATAGCTCCTGTATATTTTGTGTGGGGAAACAATGATTATGAGATAGAATATCATGAATTAGATGCTTTATTATTAGAAAATAACGTAAAAGTTTTAGATAATACAAGAGTGGTATTTGAGTCTGAATTAGGCGAGAAAATTTGTTTGCTCGGTATAGATGATGTTGGATTGCACCGTGATCGTTTAGATTTGGCATTGGCGGATTGTAAAGAAGATGGTTTTCGTATCTTAGTTAGTCACAACCCTGATATAATAAAAAAGATGTCTGGAAATGAACAGATTTCACTTGTATTAAGTGGACATACGCATGGAGGACAAATCCGATTATTCCCATCTAAAAAATATTTAAAAGGTGGCGTATATAACCATTTGAATACGATTCTCTTTGTTAGTAATGGGTACGGAACAACATTGATACCACTTCGTTTCCGAGCGCCTGCTCAAACACATATTATTACATTGTGCGGAGGGAAATGATGCCAACTCTTAGTGGAAAATATAATATAAAAGCTGTTTCAAATATAATTGGAGTTCAGCCGAGTACGCTTCGCGCATGGGAAAGACGATATCAAATTATTGCCCCAAAGCGGAATCAAGCTGGGCATCGTTTATATACAGAAGAGCATATTCAAATTTTAAAATGGTTAATGGAAAAAGTTTCTTCCGGTATGATGATTGGACAAGCAGTTCAGTTATTAGAAGAGAATCGTTTGCAGAGTACAGTTCAAAAAGAGATACATTTCGATAAAGAAGTTGTTTTAGTGGACGATTTGCTACAAGCTTTGTTAAAATTTGATGAAATTACAATTGCTGCATTATTAAACGAAGCTTTTAGTATATATTCAACAGAAAAGGTTGTTGCCAGTATCGTTCTTCGAGTGACAGACAAATTATTAACGTCAAAAAATAATAATGAGATTTCAATGGTGCAATTTCAATATGCACTATCATTTTTACAAACGCGTCTAGGGATGGTGTATCACAATGCCTCAATGTTTTCTTCTTTACACAAAGTTATTGTGTTAGAAAAGAATGCATTGAAAGGATTTATTTTTTCAACTTATTTACGCTTAAAAGGATATGAGGCGATATATATTAGGACAAGCTTAGCTGAAGATGGTATGTTGTCAGCGGTAGAGGAAATACAGCCGAAATATGTGTTTGTATCTTTTGCTGACGAACTAGAAATGAAAAAGACGATGAACTTTATAAATGTATTACAAGAAAAAAGGGAATCTCTTTCTGTTGGATTTATCGGAAAGCTAGGCGTTCTAAACCAGTTGGACATTGAAACAATCTTAATTGGTGATACGAAAGAAGAATGGGATGAATGGTTAAAAATGTCGGAATAGTTGTTCGAAAAGAACCATCTATTTTCTATTTCATATAATAAAAATTAGATGCATTGGTTACGTAGGGAGGGTATGAGATGAGGCTGGAACGATTAAATTACAATAAGATAAAAATTTTTCTAACATTTGATGATTTATCTGAAAGAGGATTAACGAAAGAAGATTTATGGAGAAATGCGCCGAAAGTACAGCAATTATTTCGTGATATGATGCAAGAAGCAAATAAGGAATTAGGATTTGAAGCAGATGGTCCGATTGCAGTTGAAGTGTTTTCTCTACAAGCACAAGGGATGGTTGTAATTGTAACGAAAGAAAATCAAGAAATGGATACGGATGATGAGTTCCGTGACGAGTTTATTGAAATGCAAGTGACTCTAGATGAAAGTGAACATATATTATATGAGTTTGCTACGCTAGATGATATAATTAACCTGTCGAATCGCTTATATAACCTTGGTGTAACTGGCGGAAAGCTATATACGTGGGATGAGCGCTTCTATCTTTGGGTGGAAGAAGAGGAACAAATTCAATTGTTAAAAGCGGATTTTATAGCTATTTTAGCGGAATACGGCAATCCGTCTACAGCAACTATTTATCGCATCATGGAGTACGGTAAAGAATTAATGGATTTTAACGCGATAGAACAAATACACAATTACTTTGTGAAAAAACAAAACCTCAGCTAATACAACATAGCTGAGGTTTTGTTTTTATTTGGATAAGGGAAGGGATGATAGTAAATACGCGAACATACTTTTTGAAAATAAAATATGCAGTTTTATGGGAGCGTCGCTGAGGAAAATAAAAAATATTTAAATATTTAAGTATTTTACTTTTCTAAAAGTAATAAAAGGACTATAATAATAGTGAAAACGCTTGCAACAGAAAATAGTTTGTATATATTTGTTAGCGTTTTCTATTGCATTCCAAATTTAAGGGTGTATACTAGGCAATGAAGGTTTACTAAACAAGTGAAATTACAGGGGGTTTACTTACTATGGTAGCCGAAAAGGGAACTCAAACAAAAACACAACAACAAAGGGAACAACATTTTGAACTATTGAATTCAACACAAATTGTTATTAGTGAAGCGTTAGAAAAATTGGGTTATCCAAACGAAGTATATGAATTATTAAAAGAACCAATTCGTATGATGACAGTGAAAATACCAGTTCGTATGGATGACGGGACTGTTAAAATATTTACAGGATATCGTGCACAACATAATGATGCTGTTGGTCCAACGAAAGGTGGAATTCGCTTCCATCCGAATGTAACAGAAAATGAAGTGAAAGCACTTTCAATCTGGATGAGTTTAAAATGTGGTATTGTTGATTTACCATATGGTGGAGGTAAGGGTGGAATTATCTGTGATCCACGTGAAATGTCATTCCGTGAGTTAGAAAGATTAAGCCGCGGTTATGTACGAGCAATTAGCCAAATCGTAGGTCCGACGAAAGATATTCCAGCTCCAGATGTATTCACAAACTCTCAAATTATGGCATGGATGATGGATGAGTATAGCCGTATTGATGAATTTAATTCACCAGGATTTATTACAGGTAAACCGCTTGTATTAGGTGGATCACATGGACGTGAAACAGCAACTGCGAAAGGTGTAACAATTTGTATTCGCGAAGCTGCGAAAAAACGTGGCATTGATATTAAGGGTGCACGCGTTGTTGTTCAAGGGTTCGGTAATGCTGGTAGCTTCTTAGCTAAATTTATGCATGATGCAGGTGCGAAAGTTATTGCAATCTCAGATGCTTACGGCGCTTTACATGATCCAAACGGATTAGATATTGATTATTTATTAGACCGTCGTGATAGCTTCGGTACAGTAACAAAGCTATTTAACAATACAATTTCAAACAAAGAATTGTTAGAGCTTGATTGCGATATTTTAGTTCCAGCTGCAATTGAGAACCAAATTACAGAAGAAAATGCTAATGATATTAAAGCGAAAATCGTTGTTGAAGCTGCAAATGGTCCAACAACATTAGAAGCGACTAAAATTTTAACAGATCGCGGAATTTTACTTGTTCCAGACGTATTAGCAAGTGCTGGTGGTGTAACGGTATCTTACTTTGAGTGGGTACAAAATAACCAAGGTTACTACTGGACTGAAGAAGAAGTAGAACAACGTTTAGAAAAAGTAATGGTAAAATCATTTGATTCTATTTATGAAACAGCACAAGTTCGTAAAGTGAACATGCGCTTAGCGGCGTACATGATTGGTGTTCGTAAAATGGCTGAAGCAAGCCGCTTCAGAGGTTGGGTATAAAATATTATATCTTGAGAAAACGTGATTTCCTTTCGAGGGAATCACGTTTTTTTGTTGAAGTATTAAATGAGGTGTTGTATATGGAGAATGAAATGCTGGAACGAGTAGAACAATTAGAAGAAAAGGTTAAGAGGTTAGAGGGAGAACTTGCAAGAACGGTGAAAGCTCGAAAAATAAGTACTGTTCGGATATTCGGGGAAGGGCTACTGTTTTTGATATTTGGTATGGTTGTAGTAGGGCCGATTATTGCCGTTGTAATCTCAATTTTTACTTGGCTTGCTGAAAAATAAAATAAAATAAAAATAAAAAGAACGCTTGTTCTATGCGAACAAACGTGCTATACTCTCCTTAGATAAACAAAACGGAAATGATTTTAAGGAGAGATAAATGATGAAAATGACAGTAGACCAAAGATTTATGATGCCAGCAGATGTTGTAGAGCGAGTGGAAGTATTACGAAACAAACAAAGCAAGCGTGGCACATTATTACAATCGGTAAACAAATTTTTCGGTTTAGATACGAAAGAAGATTGTGTTTGGTTTTACGGTTTTTATGGAGTGGCTGTAAGTATCTTGTTGTTTATGGTGTTCACTTCAAATATTTTCGATTTTCTCTTCGCGTAAGAAATATGCGATAAGGACATTGCTACCGAATACATATATAAGGAAGTAAGGTAATCTTCTAGAGCGGGAGTTGGTAGCAATGGCGATGTTTCCTATAGAGCGCAACTATATAGGATATGGAAGTTCACGACCGGGGATTCCTCTAACTAAAGTGAGATTTATTGTAAGTCATGATACGGGGAATCCTGGAAGCAATGCGATAGGAAATCGAGATTACTTTAATGAATTACAACCGAAAGCTTCGGCGCATACATTTATAGATGATAAAACAATATTGGAGATTATTCCTATAAATGAAGTTGCATATCATGTTCGATATGGTGTGCCGACGGATAATGACTTATACGGCTATGACGCGAATAAGGCGGCCATTGGAGTGGAACTTTGTTATGGCGGTGATGTTAACTTTTGGGAAGCATATAATCGTTTTACATGGTATCATGCGTATTTATGCCAAAATTTTGGCTTAAATCCGAAAAAAGATATCGTGTCACATAAAACGCTTGATCCAGCTAGAAAGATTGATCCTGAGAATGTATTAGGGAAACAAGGTATTAAATTTCAGCAGTTTTTAGCAGATGTCTATCGGATGTACGTTTCGTTTAGATGACAAATATATGAAAAATGAATACAATAAAGATAGGTGCCTACTGCTGTAAGTAGGTTTTTTCTTGTTTTTATAAATAGTGTATTGGTAGAAGACTAGGAGTGGACGAGTATGCAGAAAGAAACAGTTATTATAATCGGAGGCGGTCCGTGCGGATTAGCGGCAGCGATTTCGTTGCAAAAGGTAGGGATAAATCCGTTAGTAATTGAAAAAGGAAACATTGTAAATGCCATTTATAATTATCCAACTCATCAAACATTTTTCTCTTCTAGTGAAAAATTAGAAATTGGTGATGTAGCTTTTATTACAGAAAATCGTAAGCCAGTTCGAAATCAAGCGCTTGCGTATTATCGTGAAGTAGTAAAACGTAAATCTGTACGTGTAAATGCTTTTGAGCGAGTGGAGAAAGTTCAAAACGATGGAGAAGTTTTTCAGGTTGAGACGACAAAGCGTGACGGAAGTAAAGAAATATATATAGCGAAATATATTGTTGTAGCAACTGGATATTATGATAATCCAAATTATATGAATGTTCCAGGTGAGGAATTGAAGAAAGTAGCTCACTATTTTAAAGAGGGGCATCCTTATTTTGATCGAGATGTAGTAGTTATAGGTGGGAAAAACTCGAGTGTAGATGCCGCGTTAGAACTTGTTAAAGCTGGTGCGCGTGTAACGGTACTGTATCGTGGAAGTGAGTATTCACCAAGCATAAAGCCTTGGATTTTGCCGGAATTTGAGGCGTTAGTACGAAATGACACAATTCAAATGCATTTCGGGGCTCATGTGAAAGAAATTACTGAGCATACATTAACGTTTACAGTTGATGGTGAAGATTTTACAATCCAAAATGATTTTGTATTTGCGATGACTGGTTATCATCCTGATCATAGCTTCTTAACAAAGATGGGTGTTAAGATTGATGAAGAAACAGGACGTCCAATTTATACAGAGGATAGAATGGAAACGAATGCTGAAAATATTTTCATTGCAGGTGTCATAGCTGCTGGAAATAATGCAAATGAAATATTTATCGAGAACGGTAGATTTCATGGAGATGCGATTGCACAAACTATTGCATCAAGAGAAAAATAAAAAGGAGCTGTCGGGAAAACCTCGACAGCTCCTTTTTATTCGTGCATAAACATATTTTGAATGGATTCATGAGAATTTGTATTCTCTAATGCGACAAGTAATTTAATGCGTGCTTTTTGTGCATTTAAGCCGTATGTGAATACAATGCCCATATCTTTTAAGTGTTTACCGCCACCTTCATACGAATATACGTCTTGAACGATACCGTTGAAACAGCGAGAAACTAATACGACAGGAATACCTTTATTTAATAATCGTTCTAGACTAGGAAGTGTTCTTGGAGGTAGATTACCTTGTCCAAGCGCTTCGATAACAATACCGTCTACAGGAAGATTTTCGATTGCTGCTAATAATGTATCATCCATGCCGGCATATGCTTTTAGAACAACTACATTTTTAGATACTTTGTTTATCGTATATGTTTCGTGATGTACTAAAGCGTGATGGAAGACAACACCGCGTTTTGTTACCATTCCAATTGGTCCATATTGTGGGCTTTGGAATGTTGCGACATTACTTGTATGTGTTTTCGTTACATTTGTAGCGCAATGAATTTCGTCGTTTAATACGACTAAAACACCTTTTTCTGCAGCTTCATCACAACTAGCAACTTTTACAGCTGATAAGAAGTTATATAGACCATCAGCACCTAACTCATTGCTAGAGCGCATTGCACCTGTCACAACAATCGGAATGGTTGCTTGTACTGTTAAATCTAAGAAATAAGCTGTTTCTTCTAATGTATCCGTACCATGCGTAATGACTACGCCATGAATGTTGTCTTGTTTTACTCTTTCATCAATGATGACTTGTAATTGTAACATTTCGCTCGGTGTCATATGAGGAGATGGTAGATGGAACACATCTTCAACGATTAAATCAACATCGCCTTCTAAATCAGGAATGAATTTTAAAAGAGGATTTTTTTCACCTGGTTGTACGACCCCAGTTTCTTTATCTTCCTCCATTGCAATTGTTCCACCTGTGTGTAAAACTAGGATTCTTTTCAATGCTTATACCCCTTTCAAGTAAAAAATACATTTAGAACATAACATGTTTTGAGTAAATTCGACAATGGAAATGTATAAAAGTATGCCTCGAAAATGACAATAAAATTAACTGCTATATGTACGATGTATAAAATCACGAAACGAAATGTGCAAATATAGTATAGGAGGGGCAATTATGTTGAAAAAGATGGAGAGAATTTTTATTCGTATATTAATAATACAATTCATTTGTCTTTCTGTTGTACAATTGTTATTTATACATAAGTCATCAGTGAAATATTTATCTAAAATTGTTTATTACGAAGGTGTCATGGTAAAAAATAAAGCAGAAATCTTGCAGGTGAATAGGTAGTTTTCATTTTCTTCTATGAAGGATTATGCTACAATAATTGAGGATTTAATGACGTGAAGCAAATGAGAAGAAGCAGGGTGAACACCTGCTTTTCGTTTTGTTTTATAAGTGAAAAAATGAGGTGTTACAATGGATAAACGAATTTCAATTGCTATAGATGGTCCAGCAGCTGCTGGGAAAAGTACAGTGGCAAAAGTTGTTGCGAAGGAACTTTCTTACGTTTATATTGATACAGGCGCGATGTACCGTACGCTTACATATGCAGCCCTTGAACAAAAAGTAGATATTGAAAATGAAGAACAGTTAATGGAAGTTGTAAAGAATGTAAATATTGAATTTCAGCAAGGAGAAAATACGCAGCTTGTATTTTTGAATGGACAAGATGTTTCTGAAGTAATCCGTACACCTGATGTGACGAATCGAGTATCTATTGTAGCGAAGCATCGCCTTGTTCGTGAAGAAATGGTACGTCGTCAGCAAGAGTTAGCGAAAAAAGGCGGCGTTGTAATGGACGGCCGTGATATTGGTACACATGTATTACCGGATGCTGAAGTGAAAATCTTTATGCTTGCTTCTGTTGAAGAAAGAGCGGAAAGAAGGCATTTAGAAAATTTAAATAAAGGTTTCGCTTCTAATTTAGAGCAGCTAAAAGAAGAAATTGCTCAGCGTGATAAATTAGATTCAGAACGCGAAGTTTCTCCACTAAAAAAGGCTGATGATGCATTGGAATTAGATACGACTTCTTTATCAATTGAAGAAGTTGTCCAAAAAATTATGAGTATTGTTTCAGGAGTGTTTGCGAAATAAAGAAAGGGGATAATCCTCTTTCTTTTTTTGTTGAAATAGAAATGTAAAGGATACGTGAATTGTGAGTCTCTTTCCTTGACAAATGAGCTGATTTGTAAGAAGTTAGTTAAAGAGGAATAAAACTGTCAGAATATATTCGCTATTATATTTCAAAACATACTTTTTTCAAGCTGGTTTTGCTGTATACTATTTATATAGGTTTAATATATTTTCTTGTGAATGGTATTGAAAAAGAGTATGTGATGAGAAATTCTTAAACATGCAAATGAAAACTTTGTTTTCATTTCGTATATACATAAAAAAATGCTTTGTCAATTCTGTAGGGAGGTATTTCCATGGTAGAGAAAATGAATGAAGAAGTTATGGATTCAAAAGAATTACAAGTTGGTGACGTTGTTACAGGTTCTGTAACGAAAGTTGAAGAGAAACAAGTGCTTGTAAATGTTGGATACAAAACAGATGGCGTAATTCCAATTAGTGAATTAGCTAACGTTCATATTGAAAAAGCAAGCGATGTTGTAGAATTAGATCAAACACTAGAGTTGAAAATTATTAAATTAGAAGAAGATGATCTTGTCTTATCTAAACGTGCTGTTGATGCAGAAAAAGCATGGGTAGAATTACAAGAGAAATTTACTTCTGGTCATGTATTTGATGTTACTGTAAAAGATATTGTGAATGGCGGATTAGTTGTGGACCTTGGTGTTCGCGGTTTTATTCCAGCTTCACTTGTAGAAGTACATTATGTAGAAGACTTTACTGACTATAAAGGTAAAACATTAGCGGTGAAAATTGTTGAATTAGACCGTGAAAAAAATCGTGTAATCCTTTCGCATAAAGCGGTAGTAGAATTAGAACTAGATTCTAAGAAAAAAGAAGCAATTTCTTCATTAAAAGAAGGTGACGTTGTTGAAGGAACAGTGCAACGATTAACTGACTTTGGTGCTTTCGTTAACGTTGGTGGCGTGGACGGTTTAGTTCACATTTCACAAATTTCACACGAACGTGTAGAGCAACCTTCTGAAGTATTAGAGCAAGGTCAAAAGGTTAAGGTAAAGGTGTTATCTGTTGATGCTGATACACAACGTATTTCTTTATCAATTAAAGCGGCTCAACCAGGACCTTGGGAAAACGTTGCTGGCGAAATAAAAGCTGGAGATATTCGTGAGGGAGTAGTAAAACGCCTTGTTACATTTGGTGCATTCGTTGAGATTTTACCTGGCGTTGAAGGACTTGTACACGTATCTCAAATTGCAAATCGTCACGTGAAAAACCCGAATGAAGTATTGGAAATGGGACAAGAAGTAAAAGTGAAAGTACTTGAAGTTCACGTAGCAGAGAAACGTATTTCTTTAAGTATAAAAGAAGCGCTTGAGGAAAATAATGTAATTGAAGATTATAGTCAGTATGAGCCAAATGCTGATTCTGCTACTTTCCAATTAAGTGATATTATTGGTGAACAACTGAAAAAATTAAAGAAATAATGAGGGGTACAAGTGGTAAGGGCAAAACGTAAATTAGATCATATTGAATACGCTCTTTCTACTGGTCAGTCTCGTACGCATGGCTTTCATGATATTGATTTTGTGCATCAAAGCTTGCCAAATTCAAATTATGACACAATAACATGTGAAACAAAAATCGGCGAACTTTCACTAAGTTCGCCGATTTTTATCAATGCGATGACTGGTGGTGGAGGAGAGAAAACGTTACATATTAATGAGCAATTAGCATATGTAGCGAAACAGCATAACCTTGCTATGGCTGTAGGGTCGCAAATGGCGGCGTTAAAAGATGAAAATGAGGCTGCTTCTTATAAGGTGATTAGAAAGGTAAACCCGAATGGTATTTTCTTTGCTAATTTAGGTAGTGAGGCAACTATCGAGCAGGCAGAGCGTGCCGTTGATATGATTGAAGCGAATGCATTGCAAATTCATTTAAATGTCATACAAGAGTTAACGATGCCAGAAGGAGACCGTGACTTTACTGGTGTACTTCAGCGCATAGAGAAAATTGTTTTAAATAGTAAAGTTCCTGTCATTGTAAAAGAAGTTGGATTTGGGATGAGCAAGGAAACAATGCAACAGTTAGCGAACGTAGGTGTAACGGCAATTGATATTGGTGGGCAAGGTGGTACGAATTTTGCTGCTGTTGAAAATGAAAGAAGACAGCGAATGCTTTCTTATTTTAATAACTGGGGCATACAAACAGCAACCTCGATTATTGAAGCAACCTCTACAAATAATAACCTCTCTTTTATTGCATCAGGGGGTATACAGACAGCGCTTGACGTAGCGAAAGCAATCGCATTAGGGGCGAATACAACTGCGTTTGCTGGTTACTTTTTACGTATTTTAATGCAAGATGGTATCGAGAAATTAGTGGATGAAATTGAGCTTCTACATACAGATTTGAAATTTATTATGACAGCTCTTGGTGCAAAGACGATAGAAGAGTTGCAATCTGTACCTCTTGTTGTAAAAGGTGAAACATATCATTGGTTAATGCAGCGTGGTATTGATACTGCGCATTATAGTAGGAGATAAAAAATCAACCGTTCGGTTGATTTTTTTGTTTTGTTTTCTTTCTCGTAATATAAAATGGAATTGGTATTTTATAAAAATTGTAATTGAAAAAAGGTTAAAAAATGAAGATGATTAGTTACTAGATTTTTGGAGAGGGCTTGATTTTCTAAAGGAAATAGGTGGAGGTAAAAAGAAGTGATAGGAGGATATAGTACACAAAATATTATTTCGATATAAATAAAAATCATTAAAATGATTATGTAAAAGACGGTTTCGTACAATATCGAAACCGTCTTTT
Organism: Bacillus sp. C-3-6; assembly: GCF_054509685.1. Taxonomy (NCBI): domain Bacteria; kingdom Bacillati; phylum Bacillota; class Bacilli; order Caryophanales; family Bacillaceae; genus Bacillus; species Bacillus sp. C-3-6. The sequence continues at coordinate 1,474,356 of NZ_CM137247.1, forward strand.
TGTATTCATTAGTGCTGGTTTTGTTTTCGAGCCTGCTCTGGTGTATCAAGTCCAGTTGCACCTGGATATTGTAGTGATTGATCACGATCAGATTCAACGCGGCGTGATTCTCGTAGTTTTCGTTCTTGGCGATCTTTACCCATAATGAATAACACCTCCTTGTTAAAAGTGTTGCTGTTATAAGAAAAAACTATGCGTAAATAAAGTGGATTAACTTTCATAAAAAATTCCCATAATGGAAAACATAGGAGGTGAAGTAGATGGATGGAAGTACTTTTTATTTTATAGCTTGGATAGGGTGGGTTGTCGTAACCTTTTTTATGAAAAAGGACCATATTCGGTGGAAGTTAGGCGCTTGTATATTGATTTTTATAATTTGCTCTCCGTTACATGTAACGATCGCCTCATTCATGGTATCAGTAAATGCTCTTTTACTTTGTATTATTTCTTTTATAGGGATCGCGCTGTATTCTGTTTGGAAAAAATTATATAGCTTACTTTCGGCACTTATTATTGCGATGTTATATACAAGTTTTCATCTGTTAGAGATATATGATCCGATTTGGATTGTGGTGGATAGAGTGTTTCTGCTAAGTAGTACTCTTGTGTATGCATCGGTGTTATTGCATGGGGATCGCATATTACGATTATGTTCCCTATATGTAGGGATGTTACAAGGAGAGTTGCTAGTGACATTTATTTTTCGGAAATTGAATTTTCCATATGATTACGGTAGTTTAGCATTTTTTGATATCGTCGCCGTTTCTACATTATTCATGGCAGTATTGTTTTGGATTGCAAAAGCATCAGTATACATGGAACAGTTTAAGAGAAAAACACGTAAAAGAAAGGTGAGGGTAATACATGACTGAATATACACCAGCCATTTTATGCGGCGTAATAGCAGGGACAGTTACAAGGGTGTTAATGCTTCGGACGGATACACGGCAATATCCGACGAGGCTACATGGAAAGATTATTCATATTGCAATGGGGTTAATTGCAGCAGCTTTAGGAGCGATTGCAATCCCATCTATTTTGAAAAAAGATTTTTCTGCCATTACATTTCTTACGTTAGCAGCGACACAATTTCGTGATGTACGTAATATGGAAAGAAATACACTTCAACAATTAGATGGATATGAGCTCGTACCGCGTGGAAATACGTACATTGAAGGGATTGCATTGGTTTTTGAAAGTCGCAACTATTTGGCGATGTTAACGTCGTTTGCAACGACGTTTGCGTATATAGGGTTCCGTTCATGGATTGCTGGAGTAATTATGGCTATAATCGCATTTTTTATTGCGAAAAAATTAATGTCTGGTAGAAGACTCCATGACCTTGTAGATATTGAGCATGTTCCGCTGCGTTTTGAAGGAGCAGGGCTTTATATCGATAATATTTATATTATGAATATTGGATTGCCGGTGAGGCAAGAAGAGATTATGAAATATGGCATGGGGTTTATATTAAAACCGAAATCAATTGATGCGATGGTGACAATCTCAAATTTAGGGCAACGGCAAGCTATTTTACACGATGTTTCGGTGGCGTTAGGGATTTATAGAGATTCTGGTACACCAGCGCTTGTACCGTTAGCAAAGCGTGATTTAGAGGATGGCAGGGTTGGGATTTTTGTCTTACCGCAAGATCAAGATGCAGAGAAAGCGATAAGTGTCATAGGAAATGTACCAACGTTAGAAAGTGCTGTCCATATGTCATCGGAAGCCCCGAAAGGAAGGGGAGATAAGAGATGATGTTAGAAAGCGTTATCCTGGCAGTTATTACAACAGCGCCAGAAAAATTTGCAGGTGGTGCTCCTTTATTTGTTTGTGAGTCGATGGAGGAACTAGAATTTGTTGCAAATAATTTAGAGGCAATTTTAGATGGTATTGCGCATCGCTTACAAGAGAATGTATATATTATTGTGAAACATTAGGAACGTGTGTTATAATGTGAGGTGTTTTGATACGTTGAGAAATATTCTGGAATGCAAATCCCTTCTTGCACAAAGAAGGGTTTTTTACATAATAAACAGAAGCAAGTTGAAAGGATGAAAGTATATGCCGAAACCAGTAATAGCAATAGTAGGCCGCCCGAACGTAGGAAAATCTACTATTTTCAATAGAATAGTTGGAGAAAGAGTTTCAATCGTAGAAGATATCCCAGGTATAACTCGAGACCGTATTTATAGTGCGGGAGAATGGTTAAATCATGAGTTTAACATTATTGATACAGGTGGAATTGATATTGGAGACGAGCCGTTCTTGACACAAATTCGTCAACAGGCGGAAGTTGCGATTGATGAAGCAGATGTTATCATTTTTATGACGAATGGTCGCGATGGTGTAACTGCAGCGGATGAAGAAGTTGCTAAAATTTTGTATCGTTCTAAAAAACCAATTGTACTTGCGGTAAATAAAGTTGATAATCCAGAAATGCGTAGTGATATTTATGATTTTTATTCATTAGGATTTGGCGAGCCATTCCCGATTTCAGGTACACACGGTTTAGGACTTGGTGATTTGTTAGATGAAGCTGCAAATCATTTTCCAAAGATTGAAGAAGAAGCGTATGACGATGAAACAATCCGTTTCTCTTTAATTGGACGTCCAAACGTAGGGAAATCATCGCTTGTAAATGCACTTCTTGGTCAAGAACGTGTAATTGTAAGTAATATCGCAGGAACGACGCGTGATGCTGTCGATACACCATATAGTAAAGATGATCAAGATTATGTAATCATCGATACAGCTGGTATGCGTAAAAAAGGAAAAGTATATGAAAGTACAGAAAAGTATAGTGTACTTCGTGCACTTAGAGCGATTGAACGTTCTGACGTTGTTTTAGTTGTTTTAGACGGAGAAGAAGGAATTATTGAGCAAGATAAAAAAATCGCTGGATATGCTCATGATTCAGGACGAGCTGTTATTATCGTTGTAAACAAATGGGATGCAGTGAAAAAAGATGAAAAAACAATGAAAGCATTTGAAGAAAACATTCGTGCTCATTTCCAATTCTTGGATTATGCGCCGATTGTATTCTTATCTGCAAAAACGAAAAAACGTACACAAACGTTATTACCGGTTATCAATGAGGTAAATGAAAGCCATAGTATCCGTGTACAAACAAACGTATTAAACGATGTAATTATGGATGCGGTAGCGATGAATCCAACACCGACTCATAATGGTAGCCGTCTGAAAATCTTCTATGCGACACAGGTTGCGGTAAAACCACCGACATTTGTTGTGTTTGTAAACGATACAGAATTAATGCACTTTTCATATGAGCGCTTCTTAAAGAATCGTTTACGTGAAGCGTTCGGTTTTGTAGGAACGCCGATTCACATTATTGCTCGAGCAAGAGACTAATGGAGAGGATGTGATTTTATGACAAAAATCACAGTAGTAGGAGCAGGTAGCTGGGGAACAGCGTTAGCGATGGTATTAGCTGACAATGGACATGATGTACGTATTTGGGGAAATCGCTCAGAACTTATGGATGAAATGAATACGAAACATGAGAATAGTCGATATCTCCCAGGCATTACATTGCCAAGCACAATCGTAGCCTACTCTTCTTTAGAAGAAGCATTAGTAGATGTAAATACAGTACTGCTAGTAGTACCGACGAAAGCGTACAGAGATGTATTACAAGAGATGAAAGAAATTGTTACAGAACCGATTACTTGGATTCATGCGAGTAAAGGGATTGAACCTGGTACGTCAAAACGTATTTCGGAAGTAATCGAGGAAGAAATTCCAGAGAACTTAATTAAAGATGTTGTTGTATTGTCTGGACCGAGTCATGCTGAAGAAGTTGGTTTACGACAAGCGACAACAGTTACGTCTGCAGCAAAGCGTATGGAAGCGGCTGAGGAAGTACAAGATTTATTCATGAATAGTTATTTCCGTGTATACACAAATCCAGATATCGTTGGAGTTGAACTTGGTGGTGCGTTAAAAAATATTATCGCATTAGCTGCTGGTATAACTGATGGTCTTGGATTAGGTGATAATGCAAAAGCGGCATTGATGACACGTGGTTTAACAGAGATTGCTCGTTTAGGAAGAAAAATGGGCGGGAATCCGTTAACGTTTGCTGGTCTAACTGGTATGGGAGACTTAATTGTAACTTGTACAAGTGTTCATAGCCGAAATTGGCGCGCTGGAAATATGCTTGGAAAAGGACATTCTTTAGAAGAAGTGTTAGAAAGCATGGGTATGGTTGTGGAAGGTGTAAGAACAACGAAAGCTGCTCATGAATTGGCAGAGAAAATGGAAGTTGAAATGCCGATTACAGCTGCTTTATATGACGTACTGTTCAATGGGAATAACGTAAAAGATGCGGTAGGCTCATTAATGGGACGTGTTCGAAAACATGAAGTGGAAGCTATACCTGACTTACTGTAAAGAAAAGCGACAGAAGTACATTTGTACTTCTGTCGCTTTTTTATTTTATGGGTCTTTTCACCATTTATTTATTTTTGCATAGGATGAAGAGTAACTTGAGGAGAGGGTGAAAAGAATGGATAATAACATTTTTAATAATATTGAGAAGGAAGCGAAAGTAAATAAAGAGGATATTTTTAAATTAGCATCATCCGTGCAAAATGCGAATTTACGTGATGAAACTGTACTTCGTCAATTGATTCATCAAGTGGCTCTTATGGCGGGACGTGAAGTGCCGAAAGAGCAAGAGGATCAAATTGTAAAAGCGATTATTAATAATAATATGCCAGCGGATTTTGGCTCGTTAAGCAAAATGTTTAAAAAATAAATTATGAGAAACAAAGAGTTTGTAGATTGCATATGATAGCCATGAAAGAATGGGAATAGAGCTGTTTTTGGGCATATTTGGTCAACCGAAGCGAGAGATATAATCGCTTCGGTTTTATTTTTATCTAGATTGGTGGAAGATGCTGAAAAACCTATTGATTAAAGTTACATATTTGCGATTTGTAGTAAAATGTTCTTTTTGTATTTGTTTAAAGATTTTAATTTGTTAAAATAGTATAAAAATAGATTAATAAAAAGGGGTGTGTATATGTCAGAAGGGCTTATGAAAATGTGGTTGGCTTTAGGGGCAATTGGATTTATGTTTTTTGCAGTAAGTTTTATTTTATTAAGTAGACATAAAATAAAGAATAAATTTTTGAAAGGGATTACAGCGTTAGTAGCGTACACCCTTATGGTTGTGTCAGGAATTGTTATTTTTCTTGTTGTATTTAGTGGACCTGTACAGCAGTAAATGGAATGGTCTCGAAAATACTACATACAGAGCAAGTTATATTAGTATGAAAAGGTGATGCTAGTGAAAAAAGTCCATATTATTTTAATATTTTGTTGTATGAGCCTTTTAACGGGGTGTCTGTATCCGAAAGAAAATATGAAGCAAAATGCGGTTCCTTATGAAGATCAGCTACAGGTTGTTCAAAAAGCTGTTGTGACATTTAAGGAGCAAAATGATGGGATATTGCCAATTAAGACGAGGGATATGAGTACACCTATTTATCAAAAGTATCCAATCGATTTTCAACAGATTACTCCGCGTTACATACAAGAAGCGCCAGGGAATGCATATGAAAGTGGAGGAGTATATCAATACGTATTAATAGACGTTGAAACAAATCCAACAGTAAAGTTAATTGATGTTAGGATGGCTGAACAAATTCAGGAATTATCTTTAAAACTTAGGATGTATCGTGATGAACATCAATATCCACCTTTTAAAAAAGTAATTTCAGATGGTGTATATGAATTGGATTTCAAAAAACTAGGATATAAAGATGTGCCACAAGTGACAAGTCCATATTCTGGTAAAGGGCTTCCTTTTGTAATTAATGAAAAAGGAGAAGTTTTTGTTGATTATAGAATCGACTTATATGACGCTTTGAAAAAAAATGAAGGGCAGTTTACGGAGGGAGAAGATATTCGAAATATACTTTCGAAAGGTTCCCCGTTTGTACCAGCTTATTCTTTACCGTACACAGTAAAGAACGGAGAACCAATTTTTTTAAAATCATAAGTCATGAACCTTTCTTTTAGTGAATAAGTTCTAGAAGAAAGGTTTTTTATGTTATACAACTTACGATGCAAACAAAAGATATTTTTTAATAGTCATATGAAATTGGACAAAATTATATGATATATTGTCCGAACTTCTAGAATACCATTATATTATATCAGATATTATAGGCAACGTTAGAGAAGGTATTAGTTGACTATAAACGCGGAATTATTCCCAAAAATTTTGAGGGAGGGAATCACTTGGAAAAGGTAGATATTTTTAAAGATATTGCAGAACGAACAGGCGGTGATATTTATTTTGGAGTTGTAGGAGCTGTTCGAACAGGGAAATCAACATTCATTAAAAAATTTATGGAACTTGTAGTTATTCCAAATATTGAGAATGAGTCTGACCGTCAAAGAGCGCAGGATGAATTGCCTCAAAGTGCTGCTGGTCGTACAATTATGACGACGGAACCGAAGTTTGTTCCAAACCAAGCGGTTTCTATCGAAGTAGATGAAGGACTTGAAGTGAACATTCGATTAGTAGATTGTGTTGGATATACGGTTCCAGGAGCGAAGGGCTATGAAGATGAGAATGGCCCGCGCATGATTAATACCCCTTGGTATGAAGAACCTATTCCATTCCATGAAGCTGCAGAAATCGGCACGCGTAAAGTAATTCAAGAACATTCAACAATTGGTGTTGTAATTACAACAGATGGAACAATTGGTGAAATTCCAAGAAGAGATTATATAGAGGCAGAAGAACGCGTTGTAAATGAGTTGAAAGAAGTAGGAAAACCTTTCATTATGATAATTAATACGGTACAGCCGTATCATCCAGATACAGAGCAATTACGCCAAAGTTTATCAGAAGAATATGATATCCCGGTTATTGCAATGAGTGTGGAGAGTTTAAGAGAAACAGATGTATATAATGTACTTCGTGAAGCGCTATTTGAATTCCCTGTATTAGAAGTGAATGTGAACCTTCCGAGCTGGGTAATGGTGCTAAATGAAGGGCATTGGTTGCGTCAAAGTTATCAAGAAGCAGTTCAAGAAACTGTGAAGGATATAAAACGTCTTCGTGATGTGGATCGCGTTGTTTGGCAGTTTAGTCAATATGAATTTATTGATCGAGCGAGCCTAGCTGGCATTGATATGGGGCAAGGTGTGGCGGAGATTGATTTATATGCGCCAGATGAATTATATGATCAGATTTTAAAAGAAGTAGTAGGAGTAGAAATTCGAGGGAAAGATCATTTATTGAAGCTTATGCTCGATTTATCTCATGCGAAAATAGAATACGACCAAGTGGCAGATGCATTGCGTATGGTTAAGCAAACAGGATATGGTGTAGCAGCCCCTGCGCTAGCGGATATGAGCTTAGATGAGCCAGAAATTATTCGTCACGGTTCAAGGTTTGGTGTGAAGTTAAAAGCGGTAGCGCCATCTATTCATATGATTAAAGTAGATGTAGAGTCAACGTTTGAGCCGATCATTGGTACTGAAAAGCAAAGTGAAGAATTAGTTCGTTATTTAATGCAAGATTTTGAAGATGACCCGTTATCAATTTGGAATTCTGATATATTTGGACGTTCGCTTAGCTCGATTGTTCGAGAAGGAATTCAGGCGAAATTATCTTTAATGCCAGAAAATGCTAGATATAAATTAAAAGAAACGCTAGAAAGAATTATTAATGAAGGATCTGGCGGATTAATTGCGATTATACTATAAGAAAAATCCCTCTCACTGTAGAGGGATTTTTTGTTTTTTCGATTATAAAATAGAAAAATAAACAGTCATTATCTAATACATTGTTGTAAATTGTCAAGTTTCATCAGATTTTCACATTTTCAGAGTAACAATTTCCTTAAAAATATTGAATTATAAAGGAGAATCGTATAATATAGGCGTTGATAATGATTTATCTACATCTTTGTAGTATAGAATTTGTAAAAATTGCCTACAAATGAAAGTAAGACTCATTTTATGATCATTATACAGTCTTATCTTTGGGAGGAGGTGAATGGCATGAACAAGACAGATTTAATCAATGCTGTTGCAGAAGCAAGTTCCCTTTCTAAAAAGGACGCAACAAAAGCAGTAGACGCTGTTTTTGATTCTATCTTAGAAGCTTTAAAACAAGGTGATAAAGTACAACTGATCGGATTCGGTAACTTCGAAGTTCGTGAGCGTGCGGCTCGTAAAGGTCGTAACCCACAAACAGGTGAGGAGATTGAAATCGCTGCAAGTAAAGTACCTGCATTCAAACCTGGTAAAGCGTTAAAAGATGCGGTTAAATAATCCTTACATATTAACAGGGAAGAAGAGTTTCCTTTTTGGGAACTCTTCTTTTTGCTTTTAAAAACATAAATATGCTAGAATGTGTTCGTATCACTTTTAGGTTTTCGGGAGGGCTAGCGGATGGCAAAAGTTAATTTAGAACAAATTGAACATGCAGTACGCCTTATTTTAGAGGCGATTGGGGATGATCCAAATCGTGAGGGAGTACTTGATACGCCAAAGCGTGTTGCAAAAATGTACGCAGAAGTGTTCTCAGGTATGCATGAAGATCCGAAAGAGCATTTGCATAAAGTATTCGGAGAAGATCACGAAGAGCTTGTACTAGTAAAAGATATACCATTTTATTCGATGTGTGAGCATCATTTAGTTCCATTCTATGGAGTTGCTCACGTTGCATATATTCCGCAAGGTGGAAAGGTGACAGGGTTAAGTAAATTAGCTCGTACTGTAGATACAATTGCACGTCGTCCACAACTGCAAGAACGTATTACATCAACAGTAGCGAACTCTATTATGGAAGTACTAGAGCCTCATGGTGTAATGGTAGTAGTAGAAGCAGAACATATGTGTATGACGATGCGTGGTGTGAAAAAACCAGGTGCGAAAACAGTAACGACAGCAGTGCGTGGTGTGCTTGAAAATGATGCTGCAGCGCGCAGTGAAATTTTATCGTTTATTAAAGCGAAGTAAAGAAAAGCGGGAAACTGCTTTTCTTTTTTTTTTTAGTAAATAAATGATATAGTTTTAGCTAGACAGAGTGAGATTAGAAAGATTGCTTACATGAATGGTAGGTGTAGCCAAGTTTTGGTTATAGAAAATAGAGTGTATGTGTTATAATAAGTTTTATGAATTAGAAAACAAGGGTGATTTTTTGTGTGTGACATCTACGGAGGGTATGCGGGTATAAAAGAGAAATTGATGGAGAAATTACGCCATCCTTATTTTATAAACTATATTGAAGAACCATTTATTGATGAAGAAAAGATAGCATTGTTATATGGTGCTTTAAAGAGTGCAAACTTACATATAGAACAAATTGAGCATTACGTAGTAACAATTATGCTTGTACAAATTGCGCTTGATACGCATGAAAGGGTATCAAATAAAGCAGGCGAGGAAGAGATTGAATTCCATAAATGTCGTCAATTAACAGTACTTGCAGGCGATTACTATAGTGGACTATATTATTATTTATTGTCTATGAATCGTGATATTGTTTTAATTCGTGCACTTGCTGAAGGAATTAAAGAGATAAATGAACACAAAATTATGTTATACCAAAAAGCGCATGAAACGACGGATGACATAATGAAAAGCGTAGTAACGATTGAGTCTGCGCTCCTTCAAAAAACATGTGATCATTTTCATTTATCACATTGGAAGCCATTTATCACATACGTATTAGGTGGAAATCGCCTTCAAAAAGAAATTCAATTGTATGCTGATAAACAACATTCACCTGTTTTTCAAGCGGTGCAAGATGCTTTAGGGGATAAAGCAGAAGTAGTGATTAATGGTTGGATGATGGAATTGAGAAAGAAAGAAAAACAATTTTTAGAAAATCACACAGACGTAAATGAAATAAATTCTGTGTTAAGGGATAAATAGAAGACATAAGCAATTTTACATTGGAAGAAGGTACGAGCATGCAACAATCAAAAGAAGAAAGAGTACATGACGTATTTGAAAAGATTTCTGATAAATACGATGTGATGAATTCTGTAATTAGTTTTCAAAGACATAAAGCGTGGCGTAAAGAAACGATGCGAATTATGGATGTACAACCTGGCAGTAAAGCGCTTGATGTATGCTGCGGAACCGCAGATTGGACAATTGCGCTAGCTGGAGCGGTAGGTGAGCAAGGAAAGGTTGTTGGCTTAGACTTCAGTGAAAATATGTTATCTGTCGGTAAGAAAAAGGTAGAGGCGTTACAATTAAAACAAGTAGAACTTCTACATGGGAATGCAATGGAGCTTCCATTTGAAGATAATACGTTTGATTATGTAACAATTGGGTTTGGTTTACGTAACGTACCGGATTATATGCACGTATTAAAAGAAATGACGCGTGTAGTAAAACCAGGTGGAAAAGTAATCTGTTTAGAAACATCTCAACCAACAATGATTGGTTTTCGACAAGGGTATATTTTATACTTTAAATATATCATGCCGTTATTTGGAAAGATGTTTGCGAAAAGTTATAAAGAATATTCATGGCTTCAAGAATCTGCTAGTGCATTCCCAGGGATGAAAGAATTGGCCCAAATGTTTGAGCAAGCTGGACTTGAACGTGTGCAAGTGAAACCATTTACTTTTGGGGTAGCAGCGATGCATTTAGGTATTAAACCAGAATCAAAATAGAAAAAAGAAAAAAGAAGTTTTAGGTTAAGGTGAACAATATGAAGTTACAACTTATGTACTCTTTTTTACGATCGGATATTAATGTGATAGAAAAAGAATTAAAAAAGACAGTTGCTTCTGAACAGCCATTAGTAGAAGAGGCAGCATTACAACTTATTGAAGCTGGTGGGAAGCGAATTCGTCCTGTATTTGTGTTGCTTGCAGGGAAATTTGGAGATTATAAGTTAGATGCGATTAAGCATGTTGCTGTTGCGTTAGAGCTTATTCATATGGCTTCTCTTGTTCACGATGATGTTATTGATGCTGCATTTTTACGACGCGGCAGTGCGACTGTGAATGCGAAATGGGGAGATCGTATTGCGATGTATACAGGGGACTATTTGTTCGCTAAGTCTCTTGAATGTATAACAAATATCGAAATCCCAGAGGCGCATCAAGCGTTATCACATACTATTTTAGAAGTCTGTAAAGGTGAAATTGAACAAATTAAAGATAAATACAATTATGACCAAAATTTAAGAACGTATTTAAGAAGAATAAAGCGAAAAACAGCATTATTAATTGCCGCGAGTTGTCAATTGGGAGCGATTGCTGCTGGTGCTAATCGTGATACAGTAAATCGTCTATTTTGGTATGGGTATTTTGTAGGAATGTCTTATCAAATTATTGATGACATTTTAGACTTCGTTTCCACAGAAGAGAAACTTGGAAAACCTGCTGGTGGAGATTTATTACAAGGAAACATAACGCTCCCTGCTTTATATGCGATGGAAGATCCAGTACTTCGTCAAAAAATCACATCTGTACATGAAAATACAACAGCAAGTGAAATGCAAGAAATTATTGATGCTGTAAAAAATAGTCCAGCAATTGATCAAGCATTTGCGTTTAGTGAACGTTATTTACATAAAGCTTTAGAAATAATAAAACCACTCCCACGTGGAAAAGCAAAGTATGCATTACAAAATGTTGCAAAGTATATTGGAAAACGAAAATTTTAATGTTTATTCTAAAAAATAAAATAATCTCTCTATTTCAAAACTATTGCACAATTGTGATAAGGGTGATAATATGTGTGTGGGGATATACAATTACATACATAATTCAGAAGTGGAGAGATTTTTTATGGAAAAAACATTTCTAATGGTAAAACCAGACGGTGTACAACGTGCCTTCATTGGGGAAATTGTAGCTCGTTTTGAGAAAAAAGGATTTCAATTAGTTGGTGCAAAATTAATGCAAGTCACTCCGGAAATTGCTGGACAACACTACGCTGAGCATAAGGAAAAACCTTTCTTTGGTGAGTTAGTAGACTTTATTACATCTGGACCTGTATTCGCAATGGTATGGCAAGGTGAAGGTGTAGTAGATACAGCGCGTAACATGATGGGGAAAACAAGACCACATGAAGCAGCTCCTGGAACAATTCGTGGAGATTTCGGTGTAACTGTTGCGAAAAATATTATTCATGGTTCTGATTCTTTAGAAAGCGCAGAGCGCGAGATTGCTATTTTCTTTAAAGAAGAAGAATTAGTTGACTACTCAAAATTAATGAATGAATGGATTTACTAATTATTTTGAAATAATTTGTAAACGCTTTAATCACTGTGATAATAGTAAAAAGTGCAAGGAGAATAGGGGTATTCTTCTTGCACTTTTTTTATTTTCAATTAGTTACGAAGTTTGAGCTGTTATGATATATTGATATTTAAATTAGGCCTATCGGAAATATAGAATAAGAAAATGGTCGATTTATGATATAATTTCTTTAATATTTTTAGAATGATAAAAGTTAATATAGTGAGATAAATACATATACGAAAAGAGGAATAACGTATGCGATATATTACGGCTGGTGAATCTCATGGTCCGCAACTTACAACGATTATAGAAGGTGTTCCAGCAGGATTGTCTTTAGTAGCGGATGATATAAACGAAGAGTTAGCTAGAAGGCAAAAGGGATATGGGCGTGGTAGACGCATGCAAATTGAAACGGATCAAGTGCAAATTTTAAGTGGTGTTAGACATGGAGAAACATTAGGTTCCCCTATTGCACTCGTTGTTGAAAATCGTGATTTTGCCCATTGGACAAAAATTATGGGGGCAGAGCCTTTAACTGAGCAGGAAGAAAAAGAGATAAAAAGGAAAGTGACAAAACCAAGGCCTGGGCATGCTGATTTAAATGGTGCAATTAAATATGGTCATAGAGATATGAGGAATGTACTGGAACGTTCGTCAGCGCGCGAAACGACGGTGCGTGTTGCTACTGGTGCGGTTGCTAAAAAGGTGTTAGCAGAACTTGGTATTAAAGTGGCGGGCCATGTAATTGAAATTGGCGGTGTACAAGCTAAGGAGGTTACGTATAGTTCAATTGAAGAATTAAAGAGTATTACAGAAGCATCTCCTGTACGTTGCTTAGATGACGAAGCTGGTAACCAAATGATGAAAGCGATTGATGATGCGAAAGCAAATGGTGATTCAATTGGTGGAATCGTTGAAGTAATTGTGGAAGGAATGCCAATTGGAGTAGGTAGCTACGTGCATTATGATCGAAAACTGGATGCGAAATTAGCAGCTGCAATTATGAGTATTAATGCTTTTAAAGGTGTCGAGATTGGAATTGGTTTTGAAGCAGCGCATAGACCGGGAAGTGAAGTTCATGATGAAATTCTATGGAATGAGGAGCATGGATATACAAGAAGAACAAATAATGCAGGTGGATTAGAAGGCGGTATGACGACTGGAATGCCAATTGTTGTGCGCGGTGTGATGAAACCGATACCTACACTTTATAAACCTCTTCAAAGTGTAGATATTGATACGAAAGAGCCTTTTACAGCGAGCATTGAACGTTCAGATAGTTGTGCAGTGCCAGCAGCTAGTGTCGTTGCAGAAGCGGTTGTGGCTTGGGAATTAGCAACAGCTTTAATAGAACAATTCGGATTAGATCGTATGGAACTAATTCGTGAAAATATTGAGAAACATAATGAATATGCGAGGGGATTTTAATGGGAAACATACATATTCAAACGAAATCAAAAGAATATGATGTACATGTTGGTAAAGAAGCGTTGTCAAACTTAACAATGATCGTTCAAAATATGCAGCCAGCTGTATCTAACGTAATGATCATTTCAGATGAAGCTGTTGCATCACTACATTTACAGATAGTTATCGATGCATTACAAGTGGAGCAGGACGTGTTTTCGTTTGTTGTACCAAGTGGCGAAAAAGAGAAGTCTTTCGAAAATTTCTATGCGGCTCATACGTCAGCTCTTGAAAATAAATTAGATAGAAATTCTTTAATTCTTGCACTTGGAGGCGGAATGATTGGAGATTTAGCTGGTTTTGTTGCTGCATCTTTTATGCGGGGTATTCGCTTTGTGCAGGTTCCGACGACTTTATTAGCGCACGATAGCGCAGTAGGTGGGAAAGTAGCGATTAATCATCCGTTAGGTAAAAATATGATTGGTGCATTCCATCAGCCAGAAGTGGTTGTATATCATACACCGTTTTTACAGTCTCTTCCTGAAAAAGAGTGGCGTTCAGGTTATGCAGAGGTGATAAAGCATGCTCTTATTGGTGATGTGGAGCTATATCATTGGTTAAAAGAAGAAGTGCAAACATTAGCGGATCTTCGTGATGAGAAGTTAATCCATATATTAACGAAGGCGATTCCTGTAAAGGCAAATGTTGTGTCACAAGATGAAACAGAGAAGGGTGTACGTGCCCATTTGAACTTTGGACATACGTTAGGACATGCTCTTGAAAAAGAGCTAGGGTATGGGAATATTACTCACGGTGACGGCGTAGCGGTTGGAATGTTATTCGCCATATTTTTAAGTGAGCAAGTGTACAAGGTTGATCTTGCTTATGAAGATATGAAGCAGTGGTTCTTGAAATACGGCTATCCAAAAATGCCAAGAGATTTGAATGTAGAGCGCCTCGTTCAATTGATGAAACAAGATAAGAAAGCAAATGCAGGAGCAATTCATATGGTGCTTATGCAGGAATATGGGGTAGTGAATGTCGTATCTATTTCAGATGAGACTGTTCATATTGCGTTAGAGGCATTTCAAAAAGATATGGTTTAAAATGATAGCGAAGTGTTGTGAAGTGCTCATTTAGAGGTATTCTCGTAATAGTGACGGTTATGATAAAAGATTACAGTAAGGGGCTATAACTGTATTGTAATCAAATTGAATGAAATGACTGGGGGAAGAAAAATGAGAGTGAAAGAGCAATTGTTAACTTTGAGAGCGTATGTGCCTGGGAAAAACATTGAAGAAGTAAAAAGGGAATATGGATTATCGAAAATTGTGAAATTAGCATCGAACGAAAATCCATTCGGTTGCTCAGCGCGTGTGACAGAAGCATTAACTTCTTTAGCGAGCCAATATGCCCTTTATCCAGATGGATATGCCTTTGAACTTCGGACAAAAGCAGCGGAACATTTAGGTGTAAAAGCAGAACAACTACTATTTGGTAGTGGATTAGATGAAGTCATTCAAATGATTAGCCGAGCGTTACTACATGAAGGAACAAACGTTGTAATGGCGAATCCTACGTTTTCACAATATCATCACCATGCTGTTATTGAAGGAGCAGAAGTTCGTGAAGTATCACTTAAAGACGGTATTCACGATTTAGATGCAATGCTAGAGCAAGTAGATGATAAAACGAAAATTGTATGGATTTGTAATCCGAATAATCCGACAGGTACATATGTTGAGAAACAAAAATTACTTTCATTTTTAGAATCAGTTCCTAAGTCGGCTCTCGTTATTATGGACGAAGCATATTATGAATACGCGGAAGCAGAAGACTATCCGCAAACATTGCCACTTCTTGAAAAGTATGAAAATCTTATGGTTTTACGCACGTTTTCAAAAGCATATGGTTTAGCTGCTTTTCGTATCGGATATGCGATTGGGGATGCGAAGTTAATCGGACAGCTAGAAGTAGCGAGGTTACCATTCAATACATCAACTGTAGCGCAATCTGTAGCACTCGCTGCATTAGAAGATCAAGCCTTTTTACAAGATTGTGTGAAAAAGAATGCTGAAGGTCTAAATCAGTATTATGCATTTTGTAAAGAATATAACGTAATCTATTATCCATCTCAAACAAATTTCATTTTCTTAAAACTTGGTATACCAGGTAATGAAGCTTTCGAACGATTAATGAAAAAAGGATATATCGTTCGTTCTGGTGCTGCATTTGGTATCGATGATGGTATTCGTATTACTGTCGGTTTGAAAGAAGAAAATGATGAAATTATAGAGTTGCTGAAAGAGCTTGTAAATGAGCAAGTACAGAAAGAAGAAACATATTCTTAAGAGATTGTGAAGGCTCCTATTATAGGAGCCTTTTTTATCGTATTAAAAATAAAGGTTGAAGACTGGTAATTAAGTTGTTCTGTAAATCACGGTTTGTATGGCTTGATAATTAGTGAGAGAAGTTATTTGCACGGTCATAAAAGAAAGCGGTACAATAGAAGATGATGATAAGGTATCGGTGTCATATCCGAACCTTTTGAACAATTACCTACTCTGTAAGAAGAAGTATAAGAAGAAGCATGCTCATTCTAAAGGTTGCGTTCTAACAGTGAGTTGCTTATGATAAATGAACAGAAGAGAATATTTTTTAGAATTAAAGGAGACGTTTATGCAAAAGTTTGAACAAGCTGTTTCATATATTGAAAATGGTGAAGCGGAAAAAGGATTACAATTATTAAAAGAACAATTAAAAATTGCAAATGATGAAGAGAAGTATGATATCGCTCGTTACTATCATACACTTGGATTTACAGATGAGGCATTAGCGATTACTGAAGACTTACGTTTACTGTATCCGGAAGAAAGTGAATTCACTGTATTTTTAGCAGAATTATATATTGATCTAGATAAAGAAGATGAAGCGATTGAAGTACTTCATGATATTCCAGAAAATGACGATTTATATGTTCAATCTTTATTACTTGTTGCAGATTTATTCCAAATGCAAGGTTTTGATGATGTAGCAGAGCAAAAACTATTAAAGGCGAAAGAAATGATGCCTGATGAACCTGTTATTACGTTTGGGTTAGCAGAATTATATAGTAGTAAAGGTGAAGAACAAAAGGCAATTACTTATTATGAATCGCTATTAGCTGAACATAAAGTAATGGGTGGTGTTGTGATCGCACTTCGCCTTGCAGAAACGTTAAGTGCGATTGGAAACTGGGAAGAGGCGATTTCTTATTATGAAGCAGGCCTAGAGGAACAAAAAGATATTCACTCATTATTTGGATATGCCTTCACATTATACCAAGGTGAAGAATATCAGAGAGCAATCGGTGCTTGGCAAGAACTAAAAGAATTAGACCCTGAGTACGCATCACTGTACATGTATTTAGCGAAAAGCTATGAAAAAGAAGGAATGCTTCAAGAAAGCTATGAAACGCTTCATGAAGGAATTAAAGTAGATGAGCTTTCAGTTCCGTTTTATGTAGAGTTAGCGAACATTGCGGCGAAATTAGGAAAAATAGTAGAAGCAGAGGAAGTTCTTCAAAAAGCACTTGAGTTAGACCCAGGGCATTTAGGCGCAACATTAAAATATGCGTATATCTTAAAAGGACAAGAAAAGTACGAAGAGTTAATTGCAATTGTAGAGCGTGCTATTGATAGTGGAGAACCAGATACACAACTACTTTGGGACCTTGCGTATGCAAAAAAACAATTAGAAATGTATTCGGATGCATTAAAACACTATGAAAGTGCATATACTTCTTTTAAGAATCATCCAGACTTCTTAGAAGAATACGGTTATTTCTTATTGGAAGAAGGAAAGCGAAAAGAGGCGAAAGAAGTATTTACCCAGTTATTACAACTAGACCCGACACAAATTCATATTGAAGAGTTGTTATATAATTTAGAGGATTTTTCATAAGTTGGAAGGAAACTGAATGCCGCTTCTTGAATCTAAAAAGAAAAGAGAAAGACAGAGGAGGGACTTAATTGCTATGAATACCCCTGTTTCTGTAAACGAGAAGAAGGATTTTGTAAAATGGTTTTTGAATAATTACCAACTGAAACAGCGTGAATGTGTATGGATTCTGAATTATTTAATGAGTCACGACCAATTGATGCATAAAGTCCACTTCGTAGAGCATGCAAAATATTGTCCGCGTGGCTTAGTGATGTCAGCGAATTGTGTGAAAGACACACCGTTTCACTTTTTTAAACAAAATGTTATGACAACAGATGCTGAAAAATCGTTTCATGATATTCGTTTAAATCGAGATGAGGATATTTATATTCAACTCAACTTTAAATCATCGTTTCAAAATGCGAATTATGTAGCTGTATTAGAAGAAAACCCATATCTACCAAAGCATATTGAAGTAAATGAAAAAGATCGTTTACTTGCAGAAAGGTTTTTGGAAGAAAGTGTATTTTCATTTAGGAGAGAACGCCTTTTGAAACAAATTGATGAAGCGTTAGATAAGCAAGATAAGGAAGCGTTTCATAGATTAACGGCCGAGTTAAAGACTTTATAGAATTTATTTGGATTAATAAATTTTTACAAATTTCAGACTTTCACCAAGAAAAACTACCTATATTGGGTAGTTTTTCTTTTTTTACCTCTTTTAGTATGGTTTAATATATATAAAGTGAAAGTTCTGTCATTTGCAAGTGAAGGAGGGAAGGAATTTGAAGTGGAGTGTAAAAGATGTGGAACAGTTTGAACAAGCAAGAGAGTATGTTGATACAGGAGTAATACCGCTTTTATCAATTTCGGCAGCACAAGAAATGAAAATGGTTGTAGAACAAGGTGAATTTATCGAATTGTTGAGCACGGAATTGGAAAGAGAGTATAAAGGAAGAGTGCTTTTACTACCTGCGTTTACGTATTTGGTAGAAAGTCAAAAGAATGAAAAAGGTCGTTTGCAAGAATGGACAAATCATTTACGAAGCGAAGGTTTTAAGCATATTGCTTATGTTACAAGTGATTTTTCATGGAAAGAGGATATGCAAGAGTTACAGGGAGATTTATTTTGGTTTCCTTCATTAGCATTAGAACAATTTAGTGATCAAGCAAAAAGAGAAGTTATTCATGCGCATATAAAAAATATAATGGTGATGTTGGAAGAGAAGTGGGGAAACTCGTAATAAACAGAAAGTTCTTATTATTATGAGTAGTATGATATTGACCTGTGCATGAGCGTATTATATCATGATAGTGTCCTAGTTTTTATTTTTTATATAATTTATCACGAGGGGACAATTTCTGATAGAGGGGGGAAATTTTCGTGAGCGAGAAAGAACATCGCGTGTCAAGAAGACAATTTTTAAATTACACACTCACAGGGGTAGGAGGCTTTATGGCTGCCGGTATTTTAATGCCGATGACGCGATTTGCGCTTGATCCGGTGTTAAGAAAAGAAGCCGGAACAGATATGGTTGCTGTTGCGCAAGTAAAGGATATTACAACAGAGCCGAAGCGTTTCGATTTTAAAGTGAAACAGGTTGATGGTTGGTACAAGTCTGAAGAACCAAAATCGGCGTGGGTTCATAAAGATGAAAGCGGAGACATTGTTGCGTTCTCTCCAGTATGTAAACATTTAGGATGTACAGTTAACTGGAATTCGGACAAAGCACATCCGAATCAATTCTTTTGTCCATGTCACGGGGGTCGTTATACAAAAGATGGGATGAACATTAAAGGTACGCCACCCCTTGCTCCGCTGGATGTGTACGAGTCTAAAGTGAAAGATGGAACGCTGTATCTAGGAAAAGCGAAGCCAAGAGGGGGTGCAAAGTAGATGTTAAATAAAATTTATGATTGGGTAGATGAAAGATTAGATATTACACCGATATGGCGTGATATCGCTGATCATGAAGTACCTGAACATGTAAACCCGGCACATCACTTTTCTGCATTCGTCTATTGCTTTGGAGGACTTACCTTTTTCGTTACTGTAATTCAAATTTTATCTGGAATGTTTTTGACGATGTATTATGTGCCTGATATTAAAAATGCTTGGGAATCAGTTTACTATTTACAAAATGAAGTTGCTTATGGGCAAATTGTTCGTGGTATGCACCACTGGGGTGCTAGTCTCGTAATTGTAATGATGTTTTTACATACACTCAGAGTTTTCTTCCAAGGTGCGTATAAAAAGCCCCGTGAGTTAAACTGGATTGTTGGTGTTCTTATTTTCTTTGTTATGTTAGGTCTTGGTTTTACCGGATATTTATTACCGTGGGATATGAAAGCTTTATTTGCTACAAAAGTAGGGATTCAAATTGCAGAGCAAACACCGCTCATTGGTCCTTATATTAAAACATTACTCGCTGGTCATTCCGAAATTGTTGGCGCTCAAACATTAACTCGCTTCTTTGCTATTCACGTCTTCTTCTTACCAGCAGCACTTCTAGGTTTAATGGCCTTCCACTTCATCATGATTCGCAAACAAGGTATTTCCGGTCCACTATAAGAGATTGCTAAATTAAAGGGGAAAGAACTAAAGGAGGGAGATTATGCATCGCGGCAAAGGGATGAAGTTTGTAGGAGATTCTCGGGTACCGGTAGCTCGGAAACCAAATATTCCAAAAGACTATTCTGAATACCCAGGGAAAACAGAAGCATTTTGGCCGAACTTCTTGTTAAAAGAATGGATGGTTGGTGCAGTTTTTTTAATCGGTTATTTATGTTTAACAGTGGCGCATCCGTCGCCGCTTGAGAGAATGGCGGATCCAACAGATGCTGGATATATACCACTTCCAGATTGGTATTTCTTATTCTTGTATCAGTTATTAAAGTATTCTTATGCTTCCGGTTCATTTACTGTAATTGGAGCGTTTATTATGCCAGGGATTGCGTTTGGTGCATTACTGTTAGCTCCATTTCTTGATCGAGGTCCAGAAAGACGTCCATTGAAGCGTCCTGTAGCAACTGGATTTATGCTTTTAGCAATTGCATCGATTATCTTTTTAACTTGGGAATCTGTAGCACACCACGACTGGGAAGCTGCAAAGAAACAAGGAGCAATTGTAAAAACCGCGCCAGTTGATAAAAATGATGATGGCTATAAATTAATGCAAAAAAATACTTGTTTAACATGTCATGGTGACAACTTACAGGGCGGGGCGGCAGCACCAGCACTGCAAAACTTAACTTTAAAGCCAGAAGAAATTGCTAAAATTGCGAAAGATGGAAAAGGTTCCATGCCTAAAGGTGTATTTAAAGGTACAGATGAGGAACTGAAGAAGCTTTCGGAATTCGTTGCAAAGTATAATAAAAAATAATAAAAAGCTGACTACAAAATTTGTAGTCAGCTTTTCTATTTAGTTGGATGAAGTTTGTTATAATAGAGTAGGATTTAGTGAATGAATTACTTTGCTTGAAAGGTGTTGGACATACAGATTGGTGTACTTGTATGCAATGTTAAGACAACGCTCGGTATTATTATTTTTATTGGTTGTTAACATATTAGGTACAATTTACGGGTTTATATGGTACGGAAATCAACTGAAAGAAACGTCACCTATATTTTGGCCGTTTGTACCAGATAGTCCTATGGCGAGTCTCTTTTTTGTCTTTGTTTTAATTGCTTTTTTGACAAAGAGAAACTGGGGATTAATAGAAGCGCTAGCGATTGTTACTTTAATAAAATATGGTATTTGGGCTGTTGTTGTAAATGCGATTATGATTTACGTAAAAGGTCCTATTGGCCTTATGGGCTACATGTTAATGCTTTCGCACTTTGCGATGGCAGTGCAAGGTGTTTTATATGCTCCATTTTACCGTATAAAAAAATGGCATTTTATAGTAGCGGGTGTATGGACGTTGCATAACGATGCAATTGATTATTTATTTTGGCAAATGCCACGATATGGAATTATGCATTTGTTTGTAGAGGAAATTGGTTATTTTACGTTTTGGTTAAGCGTTGCTGTACTATGTATTACATATTATTGTTGCTTACGTGAGCACAGGAAACAATTTTCTTTATGATGGTTAGAACATTTAGGGGGAGAACATGGAGAAAAATAAGAGTGGTACAAAAATATTGGATCGATTGATTACTTTAGTTGTTTCATATAGCATAGCATTTTCTATTTTTGCACTCGCAACAACGGCAGTTGTGTATGGAAAATGGCTGTATTATTTTGAAATTGATTTTTTAAATATTCCTGATTTAGCGGATATGACGAAGGATGAAATTAAAAGAAATTACGATGTGCTTATTACATATTTATCCCCGTTTTATGACGGAGCATTACATTTGCCAACATTAGATATGTCTACAAATGGCCGTATTCATTTTGTAGATGTTAAAAATATTTTAGTAAAGATTCAATATGTGATGTATGCGACAATTATGATTGCAGTGATAGGGGGAATTTATTTATTAAAAAAGAAAAATGAAAAGTTTTTACTGCACGGATCAATTTTAACAATCATTTTTCCGATAGCGCTTATGTTACCAATCGCTATTAATTTTGAAAAGAGCTTTGTATTATTCCATAAGCTTTTATTCAGTAATGATTATTGGATGTTTGATATTGAAACGGATCCAGTTATATTAATGCTACCAGAGGAGTTCTTTATGCATGCTGCGTGTGCTATTTTATTATTCATTTTAGGTGGTAGTATACTTTGTTATAGCTTATATAGATATTTCGTAAAAAAGAAAAGGATGTCAAAGAAAAAATTCTCTGCTTAAAGAGAATTTTTTCTTTGTAAAACGATAATATATTTTTCGGTTCAGTTCTGTTCTATTCTTGTCCCAATTAACATATTTTGTACTAGTAGTTATAGGGGGGACCGGGATGAAGAGAACATTAATTGGATTGATAGCATTTCTAATTATAATGTTTCCGTTACGTATATATGCTGAAGAGTGGAATGAGCTAACAGGGTTGTTAGACGACTCGTTACAGTTAGTGAAGCGTAATGAAGATGAAAAAGCGGTACAAGTATTACAACTTTTCTCAGAGCAATTTTTAATGAAGGGGAATGAAAAGAAGCATGAAGTAACACCAGATCAAGTTAGAGTTATTTCTTTAGCTTACGACAAGGCGCAGCAATCGCTCTCTGAAGA
Organism: Bacillus sp. C-3-6; assembly: GCF_054509685.1. Classification (NCBI taxonomy): domain Bacteria; kingdom Bacillati; phylum Bacillota; class Bacilli; order Caryophanales; family Bacillaceae; genus Bacillus; species Bacillus sp. C-3-6. The sequence continues at coordinate 1,497,129 of NZ_CM137247.1, forward strand.
AGGTTTAGGTAAGCAAGCTAAAATGGATAATGTGTTGGCATTACAACTTGCTGTTGATGCACAAGTATCGAAATATCAACCACTTTGGATGGAAAGAGAAAGGAAAGTAATGGATGCCTTTTCTCAAATGGAAAAAGCGATGGAAAAAGAAGATGCTGGGCAGTTTCAACAAACATTAAATACATTTTTAAATGAATTCAATATTATTTATCCAAGTTTAATGATTGCTTTGCCAGAAAACGAGGTACAGCGTGTAAATGTTCATTTATCTTATTTGGATGAATTTCGTAACGTTATGTTAAAAACGAAAGGTGGCCAAATGCAATTAGGGATTATTAAAGGGGATTTGCAAAAGATATTTCACACAGTAAAAAAGGATGAAATTGCACCTTCTCTCATTTGGTTTATGACAATTACTGGGGGACTTATTTTATTCACATTAACTTATGTTGGATGGAGAAAGTATAAAGGAGAGAGAGAAAAAAGAAAAAGTAATGTGCATTCTAAAAATAGATAATGTAATAAGTAAAGATATGGATTGTAAGGTTTATTCATTGACAATAGTGGCAGAAGAAAATAGAATGAGAAGTACTATAATTAAAACTTCAATGGAGGTTCATGATGTTTTATTTAATTTACTTCGCGATCATAATGATCATACCGTTGTATGCACAGTCAAGAGTACGAAGTGCCTATAGCAAGTATTCACAAGTTTATTCAACATCAGGTATGACAGGAGCGGAAGTGGCTCGAAAAATTTTAGATGAAAATGGATTATACAATGTAGCTGTGGAAGAAACACCAGGTCATTTATCAGACCATTATGATCCAACGGCCAAGACGGTTCGATTATCAACAGATAACTATTATGGACATTCAGTTGCTGGTACAGCAGTGGCAGCACATGAAGTAGGACACGCAATTCAAGATGCGCAAGATTATAACTTTATGCGTATTCGTCATTCGTTAGTTCCTGTGGCGAATTTTGGATCGAATATATCATGGGTATTTATTATGATTGGTATATTTGCGACAATGTCGAAACTATTGTTATTAGGAATTATTTTAATGGCTGCAGGTGTTGTGTTCCAACTTGTTACATTACCAGTTGAGTTCGATGCTTCAAAGCGTGCAATGCAACAAATTGAAGCGTTAGGTATCGTATCAACAGATGAATATGGCCAAGCTCGTAAAGTATTAAATGCAGCAGCATTAACATATGTAGCAGCTGCAGCTGTAGCGGTATTTGAATTATTACGTCTCGTATTAATGTATACTGGTATGCAGCGTAGCGACGACTAAAGACTATCAATTTTGATAGTCTTTTTTTGTTGTGTGGATTGAATTATATAATGTATTACAAATAGAAATAATAGAAGTAATGCGGAAAGGCGGTGGGGGAAATGAAATATCCAGACCATTTAGTAAAACAAGTGAAAGAGCGTAGTGCTCCTTATCAACTAGAAGGTTTTTTAAGTGGACAAGGTCCTGAAAATCCCAAATTTATGTTGTTAGGAGAAGCGCCTGGTGAAACAGAAATTCATAATGGGATTCCGTTTAGCGGGAGGTCGGGAAAACAATTAATGGGTTTTTTAGAGCGTATTCACGTTACGAGGGAAGAAGTATATATTACGAGCGCTGTTCGGAGTAGACCTTATAAATGGCGAGAGAAAAAAGAACGAAATGGTGAAAGCATACAAAAAAAGTATAATAGAACGCCAAATCAAGGAGAAATAGTTGCCCATGCGCCTTTGTTAGATTATGAATTAGAGAAAATAAATCCGAGGCTTATCGTCACACTTGGAAATATTGGTCTTCAACGTTTAACAGGAAAAAATAAAAAAATCACAGATGTACACGGGCAATTATTAAAACAGCCCATTCAAAAATTAAAGGATATGCAAAGTGCAGAGTTTACATGGTCAGAGAATGAATATCATGTTTTTCCAACTTTTCATCCAGCTTCCATTTTTTATAATCGGAGTTTATTGGAGCTTATTTATGAGGATTTGGAGAAGCTTAAAAGACTTGTAATAAAAAACTAGAAAAGCTAAGGCGCTTTTCTAGTTACATTTAATTATGTAAAGGGTTTTTATTTTCATCTAACGTAAATCCTTCACCAACTACATCATGTACATCACTTACAGCGACAAATGCATGAGGATCTACTGAAGTAATAATATTCTTTAATTTCACGATTTCATTTTTAGCAACAACGCAATACAGTACGTTACGTTCCACTTTTGTATACGATCCAACAGCCTTTAAAAAGGTTGCTCCGCGCTCCATTTCAGATAAAATTTTGGCAGCAATTTCATCGTTTTTCTCTGAGATAATAGTCGCTCCTTTGGCGGCATAGGCTCCTTCTTGCATAAAATCAATGACTTTAGCTCCGATAAAAACAGCAACTAACGTATACATACCCTCGCGGTATGATAAATAGGTAAGAATAGAGACGACGATAACGACAGCATCGAACATAAACATCGTTTTACCCATACTCCAGCCAACATATTTGTGAGCTAGTCGTGCGATAATATCTACACCGCCAGTAGTCCCGCCATATTTAAATATTATCCCAAGACCGATACCAATAAATGCCCCGGCGAATAAAGCTGCGAGTGTCATATCATTTTGCAAGTTTAAATGTAAGTTGAGCACTTCGTAACGCTGGAAAATCCATAGAAATAAAGATACGCTAAATGTGCCGATTAATGTATATAAAAATGTCGTTCTGCCAAGTAACCTCCAACCAATAAAAAATATAGGGATATTTAAAATTAAGTTTGAGTAGGAAGGATCAAACTTAAATAAAAAATACAATAATAGTGTAATACCAGTAAACCCACCTTCTGCAAGGTGGTTTTCAATATTGATATTGACAATACCGAAAGAAAATATAGCGGAACCGATTAAAATAAAAATAATATTTCGCATCTTCAATTTTGATGTCATATAGAAATCCCCCTAATTATGTAATGATTACATTGCTCCGCTGAAACGGTAAAACATAATAATAAGTAATTTCTAGTTGCTAGTGAAAATAGTAAGAACTCGATTAGTATGGGCTAATCTTTTGCAAAAAGCGCAAAAGAAAGTTTCACTTTACCCCGTTCCAACGGCTGGTAGGAGATAAAGCTCTGAAGAAAGACGAACCAGCCGTAGGAACCCGATTGGTTCAACTAATCTTTTGCAAAAAGCGCAAAAGAAAGTTTCACTTTATTATAGTCTATCCAAAAAAGGGTCGCAAATAGGTGTTTGGCGGGGAATAATATTTGTCAAATCGCGATGAATTGGCTAACATGAAAGAGGAAGGATTAGAGGTGAATAGTATGGAAGCAAAAACGATGAAAGATATGCAGAAAGAAGTAGATGCATATATTGGTCAGTTTAAAGAAGGTTATTTCAGTCCGCTTGCAATGATGGCTCGTTTAACGGAAGAAATGGGAGAGCTTGCGAGAGAGGTAAATCATTATTATGGTGAGAAACCGAAGAAAACAACTGAAAAAGAAAGAAGTATTGAAGAAGAGCTTGGAGATGTATTATTTGTTATGATTTGTATGGCAAATAGTTTAAATATTGATTTAGAGACAGCACATAACATTGTAATGAATAAATTTAATACACGTGATAAAGATCGCTGGACACGTATTGATGAGGGAGAGAAAGAATAATGAAAGAAATTAAAGTAATTATCGCCGGACCAAGAGGACGTATGGGACATGAAGCAGTCCTTCTTATGGAAAGAACGGAACATTTTAATTTAGTAGCAGCAGTGGATTATAAGCATGGTGGTGAGAAGATTTCTGATTTACCTGGCATGCCAGCATTACATGCACCGATTTACGCTGATTTACATACTTGTTTAGATGAAGTAGAAGCAGATGTGTTGTTAGATTTAACAACACCAGAAGTTGGGAAACAACACGTTACACTTGCAGTTGAGCGTGGACTTCGTTCTGTTATTGGTACAACTGGATTTACAGAAGAAGAATTGGCACATTTAACAGAGAATGCAAAAGAAAAAGCAGTAGGAACAATTATTGCTCCAAACTTTGCAATTGGTGCAGTTCTTATGATGAAATTCTCACAAATGGCAGCGAAATATTTCCAAGATGTTGAGGTAATTGAATTACATCATGATCAAAAATTAGACGCACCGTCTGGTACAGCTGTAAAAACGGTAGAATTAATTCGTCAAAATCGTGAATCAAAGCAGCAAGGTCATCCAAATGAAGTAGAGCAACTAGCAGGTGCACGTGGTGCAAATGTAGACGGTATTCACATTCATAGTGTACGTTTGCCAGGGCTTATTGCACACCAAGAAGTAATGTTCGGTGGAGATGGACAAATGTTAACAGTTCGTCATGATTCATTCAATCGTGCATCATTTATGTCAGGTGTAAAACTATCAATTGAGACAGTAATGAACCTTGATCATCTTGTGTACGGTTTAGAAAATATTATCGACTAAAGGGGAGACAACGGATGAAAATTGCCTTAATCGCACATGACAAAAAGAAAAATGATATGGTTTCGTTTGCATACGCATATAAACCAATTTTTGAGCAACATGAATTATTTGCAACAGGAACGACAGGGCTTCGTATTATGGAAGCGACTGGATTAGTTGTAACAAGATATCAATCTGGCCCTCTTGGTGGAGATCAAGAAATTGGTGCAATGATTGCAAAAAACGATTTAGATATGGTGATTTTCTTCCGCGATCCATTAACAGCACAGCCGCATGAACCGGATGTGAATGCATTGCTTCGTTTATGTGATGTATATGCGATTCCACTTGCAACGAATATGGCAAGTGCTGAAATGTTGATGCACGCATTAGAGCGAGGAGATTTAGATTATCGTAAGTTAAGAAAATGAGGGGAACAATTATGAGTGGATTACATATATTAGCGTTTGGTGCTCATGCCGATGATGTTGAAATCGGCATGGCTGGTACCATCGCTAAATATACAAAGCAAGGGTATGAAGTAGGTATTTGTGATTTAACAGAAGCTGATCTTTCTTCCAATGGAACGATAGAGTTGAGAAAAGAAGAAGCAGAGGTCGCAGCTCGTATAATGGGAGTAAAAACGAGGCTGAATTTAGCGATGCCAGACCGTGGTTTGTATATGAAAGAAGAGTATATACGTGAAATTGTCAAGGTGATCCGTACATATAAACCAAAACTAGTTTTTGCGCCATACTATGAAGATCGTCATCCAGATCATGCAAATTGTGCAAAGCTTGTGGAAGAGGCTATTTTTTCAGCAGGAATCCGTAAATATATGCCGGAACTTTCACCACATCGTGTGGAGTCTTTTTATAATTATATGATTAATGGTTTTCATAAACCGAATTTTTGTATAGATATAAGTGAGTACCTCTCTATAAAGGTGGAAGCATTAGAAGCATATGAAAGTCAATTTTCAACAGGAAGTGATGGTGTTAAGACACCGTTAACAGAAGGATACGTTGAAACTGTGATTGCTCGTGAGAAGATGTTTGGAAAAGAAGTTGGAGTCTTGTATGCCGAGGGATTTATGAGTAAGAAACCGGTTTTATTACATGCTGATTTATTAGGGGGATGTAAATGAAATTAAAAATAGGTATTACATGTTATCCTTCTGTAGGTGGTTCTGGAGTTGTTGGAACAGAATTAGGAAAGCAATTGGCGGAACGCGGGCATGAAATTCACTTTATTACATCGGGTTTACCATTCCGGTTAAATAAAGTATATCCAAACATATATTTTCATGAAGTGACGGTAAGCCAGTACTCTGTATTTCAATATCCACCATACGATTTAGCGTTAGCAAGTAAAATGGCAGAGGTTGCACAAAGAGAAAACTTAGACATTTTACATGTGCATTACGCAATACCACATGCAATTTGTGCATATTTAGCAAAACAAATGATCGGAGAGCGTATTAAAATTGTTACAACCTTGCATGGAACAGATATTACTGTGTTAGGTTCCGACCCTTCGTTAAATAATTTAATTCGTTTTGGTATTGAGCAATCGGATGTTGTTACTGCTGTCTCGCATTCATTAATTAACGAAACGCATGAGCTTGTAAAACCAAGTAAAGAAATTCAAACGGTATATAACTTTATAGACGAACGTGTATATTTCAAACGTAATATGTCTCAATTAAAGAAAGAATACGGTATAAGTGAGAGTGAAAAAGTACTTATTCATATTTCGAATTTCCGTAAAGTGAAACGTGTGCAGGATGTTGTTGAGGCATTTGCTAAAATTGTTAAAGAAGTAGATGCGAAGTTGCTTCTTGTTGGAGACGGACCAGAATTCTGTACGATTTTACAGATAGTGAAGAATTTACATATTGAAGATCGTGTTTTATTCCTAGGGAAGCAAGATAATGTTGCAGAACTACTTGCGATGAGTGATTTAATGTTGCTTCTATCAGAGAAGGAAAGTTTTGGTCTTGTTTTATTAGAAGCAATGGCGTGTGGTGTACCTTGTATCGGAACACGGGTTGGAGGTATTCCAGAGGTTATTCAACACGGGGAAACAGGATATTTATGTGAAGTTGGCGATACAACAGGAGTGGCAAATCAAGCTACTCAGCTATTAAAGGACGAGGAACTTCACCGTAATATGGGAGAACGAGCAAGAGAAAGTGTTTATGAGCAATTTCGCTCAGAAAAAATTGTTTCACAATATGAAACGATTTACTATGACGTACTAAGGGATGACAAAAATGGAAAGATTTAAAAAAGCTAGTTCTATTATTGAGACATTAAAACAACAAGGACATGAGGCTTACTTTGTTGGTGGGAGCGTACGAGATCTTATTATCGATAGGCCGATTGGAGATATTGATATTGCGACATCTGCTTTACCAGAAGAAGTGATGGCTATATTCCCAAGAAATGTTCCTGTTGGTCTTGAGCATGGAACTGTAATTGTTTTAGAAAATGGTGAGCCTTATGAGGTAACTACTTTTCGAACAGAAAGCGAATATGAAGATTTTCGAAGACCTAGTAGTGTTCAATTTGTTCGTTCATTAGAAGAGGATTTAAAACGTCGTGATTTCACGATGAATGCAGTTGCTATGACAGAAGAAGGCGAAATGGTTGATTTATTTGCTGGACAGGAAGCCATTCAACAGAGAGAAATTGTGACAGTTGGAAATGCTGCGGATCGTTTTCAAGAAGATGCCCTGCGAATGATGCGTGGTATTCGGTTTGTAAGCGCGTTAGGTTTTTCATTAGAAACGAAAACGAAGCAAGCGATTGAAACGTATGGACATTTGCTAGAACATATAGCAATTGAGCGCATTACAGTAGAGTTTGAGAAATTGTTAACTGGTACATATTGTGTGAAAGGTCTCAAAGAATTAGTAGAGACGAAGCTATTTTCTCATTTGCCATATTTACAAATGTCAGAAGAGAGACTGTTAAAAGCTACGCAGTATAAATGGGATTCTTTCGAAACGGATATTGAGGCGTGGGCATTTTTCTTATATTGTATCGGAGAAGAACATCCATCTGTCTTTTTACGTCAATGGAAGTTTTCGAATAAAAAAATAAAAGATATTGTTGCAGTTTTATTGGCAATCCGTACTAGAAAGGAGAAGGATTGGGATACAGTCCTTCTTTATAAAACGGGAATTTATATCGCTGAAATGGCAGAGAGAGTATATGAAGCGATGATTGAAAGCTATGATCCTACATCTGTTAAACGAGTACAATCAATGTTTCATGCATTGCCAATCCAGGGTCGTCAAGAAATGAATGTGACTGGTAATGATTTATTAAACTGGGCAAACAAAAAGCCTGGCCCGTGGGTTGCTGACATGCTTCAGAAAATCGAGGAAGCAATTGTAAAAGGAAACGTAGTTAATGAGAAAGAGCGTATAAGGGAGTGGCTGCAAGGATGCAATCTACTATAAGAAAGCAGTTATTACAAGTTTTTTCTGAAGCGGATGGCGAGTTTGTATCCGGCCAAACGATTAGTGATAAACTTGGTTGTTCAAGAACTGCTGTGTGGAAACATATGGAAGATCTCCGGAGTGAGGGATATGAACTTGAAGCTGTGCGCCGATTAGGTTACCGAATTGCAAGTAAGCCAGACAAAGTGACTGCTAATGAAATTCAGTTAGGGCTACAAACGAAGCGAATTGGTAGAACAGTGTATTTTGAAGAAACTGTTGAATCAACGCAGCACATTGCAGCAAAACTTGCTTATGAAGGTGCAGAAGAAGGAACTATCGTTGTAGCAGAAGAACAAACAGCGGGAAGAGGTCGTTTAAGCAGAAAATGGCATTCACCAAAAGGAACAGGAATTTGGATGAGTATTATTTTACGCCCATCGATTCCAGTTCATCATGCACCGCAACTTACTTTGTTAGCGGCTGTTAGTGTTGCACAGGCAATTGAAAAATGTACAGGTGTAGACGTGGGAATAAAATGGCCAAATGACATTTTAATTCAAGGTAAAAAGGCTGTAGGTATATTAACAGAAATGCAAGCGGATCCTGATAAAATTAATGCTGTCATTATGGGCATCGGCATTAATGCGAATCAAAAGCAAGAACATTTTGATGAAGAAATTCAGCACATTGCTACTTCATTAGCGATTGAATCAGGTAAGCCGATTGTTCGTGCAGAACTTATGCAACAAATCTATTTACAACTAGAAAAATTATATGAAGAGTATTTACAAAATGGTTTCTCTGTCATTAAAATTCTTTGGGAAAGTTACGCTGTGAGCATCGGGAAAGAAATTACCGCTCGAACGATGAGAGAGACGATTACGGGGTTAGCAAAAGGAATCACAGAGGATGGTGTATTACTTCTGGAGGATCATGAGGGGAAAGTACATCATATTCATTCTGCAGATATCGAAATTAAGTAAAAGAAGTTCCTCTTTTGGAACTTCTTTTTATTTCAATATTTTTGAGTTAAATTTGTAACATGATAATAAATCCTTTTCATATTTAAAGTTCATTTCAAGATATCTTCCGTCTAGTTGGCCTGGCATGTTATTTAACGATTACTTTGCCTTCCATTCCTTTAAGGAGATGGTATCGACATATTAATTCATATGTACCAGCATTTTTAGGTTTCACGGTAATATTCTTTTCTTTTCCTGACTCAACTACGACGTCAATGCCGAGTTTTTTCACTGTAAAGGTGTGCTCGTTTTTACCTTTATTTTTCAATAGTAATGTTGTTGATCCTTCAAGCGGAATCGTGATGACATTTGGATTAAAGTAATCATCATTTAGTTCAACCTCAATCACGTTCGTTACATCGATGGGTTGTGTTACGACATTAACTGAGGCAAATACATGAAAGGATCCTAAAGACATCCACCATACAATCATTACAAGCAAACTGCTGAATCGAAATAACCACCTGTTCATAGACATCTGCAATTCTCCTTTGTTAAGTACTTTTCCTCCATTAACCTGCATCATTAGTTTAAGAGTTATACTATACAGTTAAATTGATTACAGAAGAAATTAACTTGGACTTTTTTAACATGCGTTGAAAAAACATGTATCTTTTCAGGATTGAATTATCTATAAAAACTTTATCACGCTATTTACTGGGCAATAAGACCTCCACCTCAAAATTCAGCGGAAGCAAAGAAGTTAGGTGGGGATCGGGCTGATTAAAGTTTCACTTTCTAGCATATATACTCTCTTATTAAATTTCATATACCGTAATAAGAATAAAAAATTATTTTTTCGAAAAAATGTAGTAATTCCCTTTTGTAGTTTGCTATAATTAGTTCGAATGTGGGCAGTATCAGAGCGAACTGCACCATGATTCGAAGTAATACGAAAAATAATAACTTGGATTCTGCCTTGATCCAATAACGGACTGGGACAGAGGGATGAATAATGCCGACTAACACACAACCCTTCTGCCCTTTTATGGCCAGAGGGGTTTTTTATATGATTGCGGCCATCTCCTCTCTCCTGCATAAAGGAGGAGTAGTTTTTGAAAACAAAAACAGATTTTTTGAAGATGAAAGAGCAAGGTGAGCCGATTACAATGCTAACGGCGTATGATTATCCATCTGCTAAATTAGCAGAAGAAGCTGAAGTTGATATGATTTTAGTTGGAGATTCTCTTGGAATGGTTGTACTCGGATACGATTCAACAGTACCTGTAACAGTAGAGGATATGATTCATCATACGAAAGCTGTACGCCGCGGAGCGAAAGAGACGTTTATTGTAACTGATATGCCATTTATGTCGTATCACGTATCATTACAAGAAACGATGGTGAATGCACGCCGCATCGTTCAAGAGAGCGGGGCGCATGCACTGAAGGTAGAAGGTGCTGGAGAAGTTATATCAACGATTCAATATTTGACGAACGCAGGAATTCCTGTTGTAGCGCATTTAGGTTTAACCCCTCAATCTGTAGGAGTGTTGGGTGGATATAAAGTGCAAGGAAAAGATGCGGAGAGTGCAAAGAAATTAATAGAAGATGCAAAGAAATGTGAAGAAGCTGGTGCAATAGCGCTTGTGTTAGAATGTGTACCAATGCAGTTAGCAGAACTTATTTCAGAGCAACTAACAATACCGACAATTGGGATTGGTGCAGGACAAAAAGTAGATGGGCAAGTGCTTGTTTATCATGATCTTATCTCATACGGCGTGAATCGTGTGCCGAAATTTGTGAAGCAATATACATCTGTTCAAGAGGAGATTGTGCGTGGGATTTCACAATATGTTACTGAAGTAAAGACAAGGCAATTTCCTGAAGAAAAACATTCGTTCACAATGAAAGAGGAAGAATGCTTAGCGTTATACGGAGGAAAACAATAATGAAAATCGTAACTACAGTGCAAGAGATGCAGCAAATTACAAACGAACTTCGTGCAAGTGGAAAGAGTATTGGTTTTGTTCCAACGATGGGTTATTTACATGAAGGGCATGCTACCTTATTACGTAAGGCAAGAGAAGAAAATGAAATTGTAGTTTTAAGTGTATTTGTAAACCCGCTGCAATTTGGCCCAAATGAAGATTTAGATCGATATCCTCGTGATATTAATAGAGATGAAAATGTAGCAAAAGAAAACGGTGTAGATTATTTATTTTATCCGAGTTTAGAAGAAATGTATCCAGCAGAACAAACAACAACAGTAGAAGTTGTGAAGCGCACGGACGTATTATGCGGTCAACAAAGACCTGGTCATTTTGCTGGTGTTGCAACTGTACTAATGAAACTATTTAATATTACGCTGCCAACGCGTGCTTATTTCGGTATGAAAGATGCTCAACAAGTTGCAGTAATTGAAGGATTTGTAACTGATTTCAATATTCCGGTTACAATCGTACCAGTTGATATTGTAAGGGAAGAAGATGGATTAGCGAAAAGTTCTCGTAACGTGTACCTATCACAAGATGAACGTGAAGAGGCTCTTCATTTATACCGCAGCCTATGTATAGCGAAAGAAAGAATTGAGGTAGGTGAACGTAATCCGGAAATCATTACAAATCTTGTGAAAGAGTATATTGAGACGCATACGAAAGGCACTGTAGATTATGCGGATTTATATGCATATCCGTCATTAACAATGGTAGAGAAAGTCGAAGGACGAATCATTTTAGCTATTGCAGTTAAGTTTGAAAATGTAAGATTAATTGACAATATAACATTAACGGTTAAATAAGGGGGAGCACCTATGTTTCGCACAATGATGAGAGCAAAGTTACATCGTGCAACTGTAACGGAGGCAAATTTAAATTATGTAGGTAGTATTACAATTGATGAAGATTTAATGGATGCAGTAAATATTGTAGAAAACGAAAAAGTCCAAATTGTAAATAATAATAATGGTGCTCGTTTAGAGACATACGTTATTAAAGGGGAACGCGGTAGTGGTGTTGTTTGTTTAAACGGTGCTGCGGCAAGGCTTGTACAACCAGGGGACAAAGTAATTATTATTTGTTATGGGCTAGTTACGGAAGAAGAGGTTCATAAACAAGAACCCAAAATTGCAGTACTAGACGATAATAATCAAATTATTGAAATGTTAGGTGCTGAAAAAGCGGGTACGATATTATAAGTAGAAAGGCTATCTCCATTGCGGAGATAGCTTTTTTGTGCATCTTTTCATTAAGATGAGATAAAACGTGGTATAGTAACATTATATAAATTATTGTTGTTTGAAAGGTAAGAAATTGAGGTGTTACATATATGAGTAAGCGTTATGTCGTTGTTGATTTAGAGACGACAGGGAACTCCTGGAAAGATGGGAAGGATAAAATTACCCAAATTGCAGCTGTTGTAGTAGAAGATGGAGAGATATTGGAGATTTTTTCGTCTTTTGTTAACCCAAAAAGAGAGATCCCACCATTTATTACAGAATTAACAGGGATTGATGAAAGTCTTGTAAAACAAGCCCCGTTATTTCAAGATGTAGCCCCGATGATTGTTGAGCTATTACAAGGTGCGGCTTTCGTTGCGCATAATGTTCACTTTGATTGGAATTTTTTAAATGAAGAATTAAGGCAAGCTGGATATACAGAAATACATTGTCCTAAAATCGACACGGTTGAATTGGCTCAAATTCTTTTACCGACAGCTGATAGTTATAAATTACGTGATTTAGCTAAGAAGCATGAACTAGAACATGATCAACCACATCGTGCGGATAGTGATGCTCTTGCAACAGCGGAATTATTTTTACAATTTTTAAATGAAATTGAAAAGTTACCACTTGTCACGTTGCAATCGCTTTATGAATTAAGCGATGTGTTCCAAAGTGATATAGCTGATGTGCTTTCTGAAAATATTTTAAAGAAAGTAATGAATGGTAAAGAAGATATAGCGGAGTATGAAATACATCGAAATATTGCGCTGAAAAAGCGGAACTACTCCTTAAACCTTGGAGAAACGTGTTCATCAAAGTTTGATGCTTTCTTGAATAAAACGATGGATAAATTGGAATCACATATGCCAAAGTTTGAAAGAAGAGAAAGTCAACAACTGATGATGAAAGAGATATATACGGCGTTAAGAGATTCTCGTTTTTCACTAATTGAAGCCGGTACAGGAACAGGAAAGACTCTTGCGTATTTGCTTCCTAGTCTTTATTTTGCAAAGAGAAAAGAAGAACCCGTCATTATAAGTACACAAACGGTACAACTCCAACAACAAATATTAGAAAAAGAAATTCCGTTATTACAAAAAATAATGCCATTTTCATTTGAGGCAGCTCTTCTAAAAGGAAGAAAGCATTATCTTTGCTTGCATAAATTTGAGTATGCTTTGCAAGAGGAAGAAAAAAATTATGATATGGCACTTACGAAGGCGAAGATTTTAGTTTGGCTATTGAAAACTGAAACGGGTGATCGAGACGAACTAAATATTCCTGAGGGCGGAAAGTTACTTTGGAATCGTATTTGTAGTGATGCGTATAGTCCAGGCGGTATGCAAAGTAATTGGTTTAGTCGTTGTTTTTACCAGCGAGCGAAGAATAAAGCTTTATTTGCAGATATCGTTATCACAAATCATGCGTTATTATTTCAAGATTTTTCAAGTGAAGAACCGCTGTTTGCTTCATGCGAACATATTATTTTTGATGAAGCTCACCATATTGAAGAAGCTGCGAGTAGAACATTGGGTGAACAGTTCTCTTGTATGTATTTTCAATTGGTTATATCTCGTCTTGGGACGCTAGAAACAGAAGATGTACTGTCCAAAGTATATAAAATGATGAAAAAATCAGAGCAAGCATCTCGTTCAACTTTCCGTATGATAAGTTATAGTTTGAAGGAACTTAAGTTTGATGCGGATGAACTCTTCCAAATGTTACGTACTTTTATATTTAAACAAACAAAGCAAGAACAAGGAACGAATAATATGCCGCTCATCTATAGGTATAACGCAGAACTAGAAAAAGGTAAGTTGTGGGATAGTATCGTTGAATTAACAAATCGTTTTATATATGAATTAAGAAGGGTAGTAACTGCTCTTGAGAAGCAAGTGGATATATTGCAAAGTAAGTTAGAATGGGAGATGCATGTTGTAACAGGTGAATTTATGCATTTAATTGAGTTACTGAGAAAGATGGCAGAATCATTACAGTTACTCGTATTAGAAAAGAATTCGTATGTAACTTGGATGGAGACTGAAACGAAAGGGACGATTCATTCAACAGTTCTATATGCACAGCCTGTTCATATTGGTGAAAGATTTGCTGATGAATTTTTAACAGAAAAAAAGAGTGTTATTTTTACATCCGCCACACTAACAGTTAACGATACGTTTGATTATATAAAAGAGGAACTTGGTTTGCATGATTTCGCTCCAAATACTTTAAAGGTTCCGTCGCCATTTCGTTATGATGAACAAATGAAATTAATGGTTTCAACGGATGTACCTTTTATTAAGCAAGTAAGTAATGAGCGATATATTGAATCTGTATCGGAACATATTGCAAAGATAGCGAAAGCCACAAAGGGCAGAATGCTCGTTTTATTCACTTCGTATGAAATGTTAAAAGAAGCGTATGCGAATTTAAAAAATAATGATGAATTAGAGGGTTATTTATTACTCACACAAAGTGTGAATAATAGAAGTCGAAGCCGCTTAATTCGAAAGTTTCAAGAGGTCGACAAATCAATTTTATTAGGGACGAGCAGTTTCTGGGAAGGGATAGATATTCCAGGAGATGCCTTAAGTTGTCTTGTTATTGTCCGTCTACCATTTACGCCGCCTCATCAGCCGATGATGGAAGCGAAAGGTGAGTGGCTAAAAAATCAAGGTGAGGATGTATTCGCTAAATTAGCGCTGCCACAAGCAATATTACGTTTCAAACAAGGATTCGGCCGCTTAATTCGAACGAATACAGATACAGGAACGGTAGTAGTGTTAGATCGTCGTTTGACGAGTTCTTCCTATGGAAAACGATTTCTACAATCGATCCCTAACGTACCTCTTTATGAAGGACCATTAGAAGAATTATTAGTACAATTAGAAGAACCATCAAATGAATAAAAATGGAAGAAAAATACGCCTGAAGTATTTATAAACTTCAGGCGTAAAAAATGTGGGTAGGAGGAATTTTATTTTTCTTACTTCTTGTATACAAAATGTGTTGGTTTTCGACTTGAAACCTTTTTTTGCTGTACATGTCCTGCTATAATAGATGGGTGATGAAGCAGGGGTTGTAAAGAATGTACTCTTATTGTAACCGCATTGCGTTCTTCTATAATTAGAAATTTTTGTGTAACGGAGGAGTTTTTTCATGGAGAAGAAAATCGAAGTACTATCAACGACGCGTATTAAATATTCGTCTGATTTGTATAAAATTGTTGATAGTTTGAATCGTACGTTAAAAGAGCAGGACCTCATGTTCGGACTAGCATTAGACGAAAAAGATAAAGAAACAGCTGTATTTACGATTTACAGAACGTAGTGATACAATGAAAAAGTGGATCTTTGCAATCATTATTGTTATCGTTGCTAGCGGAATATATGGGGCGTATGTTTATAATAAAGCAATGGGGAAGAAAATTCCAAAAGAGTCGAAATTTGTAGAAATTGCTAAAGAAAAAGCAAAGCTTACAAAGGTGAAATCTGTTGATTATTACAACGGAAAATCTGCATATATAGTCGTGCAAGGTACAGATGAAAAGGGAGAACAACTTATCGTTTGGGTGCCGGAGAAAAAAGGGGATACTGTAGTAAGGAAAAAGAGCGAAGGTATTTCTGAAAAAGAGGCTATACAAAGAACATTAGAACAAGTCGGCAATGAAAGTAAGGAATCAAAAAGTAAGCCGAAAGAGATTATGAAAGTGAAATTAGGCTTTGAAAATGATGTACCACTATGGGAAGTTACATATATTGATGATGACAATCGTTATAGTTATTACTATCTTGAATTTAAAGATGGAAAATTTTTAAGACGATATAGCATTGAAAAATAGATGTAGGGGGAACTACAAATGAAATTAGCAAAGCGAGTAGCTGCTTTAACACCGTCTTCAACTTTAGAAATTACAGCAAAGGCACAAGCATTAAAAGCAGAGGGTCATGATGTAATTGGATTAGGGGCAGGGGAACCTGACTTTAATACACCAGAGCATATTATGGATGCTGCACATAAAGCGATGTTAGAAGGGCATACGAAGTATACACCAACAGGTGGATTACAATCGTTAAAACAAGAAATTGTGAAGAAATTTACTCGCGATCAAGGTATTGCGTATGATCCATCTGAAATTATTGTATGTAATGGCGCAAAGCATGCATTATATACATTATTCCAAGTATTACTTGATGAGGGAGATGAAGTTATCATTCCAACTCCTTACTGGGTAAGCTATCCAGAGCAAGTAAAGCTTGCTGGCGGTAAGCCGGTTTATGTAGAAGGTTTAGAAGACAATGAGTACAAAATTACAGCAAAGCAGCTGCGTGAGGCAATTACAGAGAAAACGAAAGCAGTTATTATTAATTCACCGAGCAATCCAACAGGAATGATTTATAGCAAAGAAGAATTACAACAGCTTGGAGAAGTATGTTTAGAACATGATATTTTAATCGTTTCTGATGAAATTTATGAAAAATTAATTTATGGTGGCGTAGAATATACTTCAATTGCCCAGCTTTCTAATGCATTAAAAGAACAAACACTTATTATTAATGGTGTATCTAAATCTCATTCTATGACAGGATGGCGTATTGGATATGCAGCAGGAAATAAGCAGCTTATTAAAGCGATGACGAACTTAGCGAGTCATAGTACGTCAAACCCTACTTCAATCGCTCAATACGGCGCAATTGCGGCATATGCAGGCTCACAAGAACCTGTGGAAACAATGCGTCAAGCCTTTGAAGAGAGATTAAACATCATTTATGATAAATTAATTCAAATCCCTGGCTTTACTTGTATTAAACCGCAAGGTGCATTTTACTTATTCCCTAACGTAAAAGAAGCTGTAGCTTTATCAGGATATGCAACAGTTGATGATTGGGCAAAGGCTCTATTAGAAGAGGAAAAAGTGGCTCTTGTACCAGGTACAGGATTTGGTGCTCCAAATAATGTTCGTTTATCATATGCGACATCTCTTGAACAAGTAGAGAAAGCATTAGAACGTATCCATACATTTATGAAAAGTAAAGTGCAAGCTTAATTTTATATTTCATTCATGTAATATAAAAAACCTCCCTATTGATGGGGAGGTTTTTTTGACGAATTGTGGCAAAAAGAAATAGCTAAAGGTGTGTTATACTAGAGAGCGAGGTGTTTGGTGATGAAAAAGAAAATGATGCTACAGTGGTTTGAGCAGGGAAGCATTGCAATTCCAAAATTGCTTATGATGCATTATAAAAAATTAGGTTTAAATGAGACGGAATTTATGGTTGTACTTCATGTACACACATTTTTAGAATCAGGTAATTCGTTTCCGACTCCTTCAGAGATTTCTGAACGGATGACGATAACGGAAATGAAATGTATGGAAGTAATTCAAGCGTTGATTCAAAAAGGTTTTTTATCACTAGAAGGTGGACAAAGATCAGAAGCAATGATGTGCGAAAGTTATTCTTTACAACCGTTATGGGAAAAAATATTACATTTCTTAATGGATGAATCAATAGAGGAAGAGCAAAAAGAAAAAAAACAGCTGCAAGTAAATTTATATACAGTATTTGAAAAAGAATTTGGAAGACCACTTTCGCCGTTCGAATGTGAAACGTTAGGAATGTGGGAGGACCAAGATCAACATCATCCAAATTTAATTCAAGCAGCTCTTAGAGAAGCTGTAATGAGTGGGAAACTAAATTTCCGATATATTGATCGTATTTTATTTGAGTGGAAAAAGAATGGAATTAAAACGGTAGATCAGGCTCAAAATCAAGGTCAAAAATTTAGAGCGAATCAACAAAGAGCACAACAAATGACAAAACAAGAGACGAAATTTACTGGAAAAGTGCCTTTTTATAATTGGTTGGAGCAGTAATATAGGAGGAGAAATATGCTTAACAAAACGCAAATCCGTTATTGTTTAGACACAATGGCGGATATGTATCCAGAAGCGCATTGTGAATTGGTTCATGATAATCCATTTGAACTTGTAATCGCGGTGGCGTTATCTGCACAATGTACAGATGTACTTGTAAATAAAGTGACAAGAAATTTATTTCAAAAATATAAAACACCAGAAGATTATTTAAGTGTTTCTCTAGAAGAATTACAACAAGATATACGCTCTATCGGATTGTATAGAAATAAAGCAAAAAACATTCAAAAATTATGCCGAATGTTATTAAATGACTATAATGGGGAGGTACCGAGCGATCGAGATGAACTTACGAAATTACCCGGTGTAGGAAGGAAAACAGCGAATGTTGTAGTTTCCGTAGCGTTTGGGATTCCTGCAATTGCTGTTGATACACATGTGGAGCGAGTGAGTAAACGATTAGCGATTTGTAGATGGAAAGATTCTGTGTTAGAAGTAGAAAAAACGTTAATGAAGAAAGTACCGATGGATGAGTGGGGGGTCACGCATCATCGTATGATTTTCTTTGGACGTTATCATTGTAAAGCACAACGACCGCAATGTGAGGAGTGCAGACTGTTAGAAGTATGTCGTGAAGGAAAGAAGCGAATGAAGGTGAAATAAGGGATGGAGCGAGTTATAGAAATACCGAAAGAATTTCACTGCTTACCATTTTTTAAAGAAAGCGTAAATTCAATTGAGTATCATACAGACGAGTCTTTTGAAGAAATAATACAAAATACTTACTTTATATTTGATATTGAAAGACAGTATGAGCCATGGAAGGAAATTGAAAACAGTATTCCAGCGATGTTGAATGTATGGAAAAATAAGCATGAAGACATTGCTATACTGTTTCGAAATAGAAATAAGCAAGAGGCTGAGGGGCCAATGATTCTTTTTGCAGCTCACTTGTTATCGGTTGTCTATTGGCTAAATGAGCAACCTGTTCATAGTTTGAATGAAATGCAAATAAATACGAATAAATTAAAAGTGCAACCTGTTAATTTTATGGAAAGATATTCATTCATAATAAAGAAACCGAGTAATTATCATTCTTATATTCAATTAGCGCAGTTGTATATCGAAATAGAAAAGCTGTATGTAAAAAAAATGATAACAAAAAAGAAGTCCGCTTCTCGTTAAGAGAAACGGACTTCTTTTTTGTTTATTAGGACTCTGTTGTAATAACAGTACCGTCTGCGTGAGGTGTATCTCCTCCGGTATTTTGATGTTGCTGTTCTTGTTGTTTCTTAGCTTCTTCTTCAGCTTTTTTCTTGGCCTCTTCTTCAGCTTTCTTCTTAGCTTCTTCTTCAGCTTTTTTCTTAGCTTCTTCTTCAGCTTTTCTTCTAGCTTCCTCATCAGCTTTCTTTTGAGCTTCTTCTTGCTGTTTACGTTGTTGTTCTTGTTGCTGTTCTTGTTGTTTCTTAGCCTCTTCTTCAGCTTTTTTCTTAGCTTCGTCTTGTTTTACTTTATCTTCATTAGCCTTTTTCTGGGCTTCCTCATCAGCTTTTTTCTTAGCTTCTTCATCGGCCTTTTTCTTAGCCTCTTCTTCAGCTTTTTTCGCATCTGGAGTTCCGCCAGGCGCAGTGAAGGATGCACCAACTGCTGGGCTTGTTCCAGTGCCTTTTTTCGCTACTACAGAGAAGCTGTAAGTAACACCTGGTTTAATACCACCAAGAGTAGCTGTCGTACCACTTATTGATAGGCTACCACTTGAACCGTCAGTTGCTTTATAGCTGGCTGCATATGCATCAACTTCTGCTGGTCCAGACCAGTTTAGTGTAACTGTGCTAGCGCCATCAAAAGTGACATTCAGACCACTAGGAGCATCTACTTTAATTTGTTTAATTGCATCTTTTTTCGCACCTTTTACGTATAACTCTCCGTTTATTTCTTGTACAGAAGAAGGACGTTCAAAGCGTGATTTATCTGTAGCGAATTTGCTCATCATTACTTGGAACATTTGCTGTGCAATTCTAGTGGAGCGATCGCTAACATAATTTTTTGGACCATCTTTTTCGTAACCGGTCCAAACAGCCATTGTGTATTGTGGCGTATATCCAGCAAACCAGCTATCTCTATTTGCATCAGCTGGGATGTCATATTTTTGAAGAACGGATTCATCAAAGTTTTGTGTTCCTGTTTTACCTGCTACGTCAACACCTGAAACGTATGCTGTTGGACCTGTACCACCAGAACCAGGTTTTACTACGTCACGAAGAACGTCAGTAACCATATAAGCTGTATAGTCTTGCATTGCGCGATGTTCTTTCGGTTTAAAGCTTTTCTTTTTCCCGTCCGGGAAGGTTACTTCTTTTACGAAGTGTGGTTTATTATAGTTACCACTATTACCAAAGGTTGCATATGCACCTGCTACTTCTAATGGAGAACTATCGTTACTACCGATTGCTGTTGATTCGTAGACTTTTCCTTCTTTAAAGGTCATGCCTAAACCTTCAGCAAATTCTTTTGACTTATTAAGACCAACTGTTTGTGCTGTCTTTAAAGCTGGAATGTTTAATGACTTTTTCAAAGCTTCACGTAGTGAAACGTCACCTTTGTAACTCTTTGTTGCATTTTGTATTTTCTTACCATTGGAATACGTATACTCTGAGTCGTTTAATTGATGGTATGTAGACCATTGTAAATTTTCAATTGCCGGACCATAGTCGAAAATTGGTTTCATTGTTGAACCAACTTGGCGTTTTAAATCAGTTGCCATATTATGACCTTTGAAAGTAGACTTACTTTCTTTACGTCCAGCACCAATTGCTCGAACTTCTCCAGACTGTGTATCCATAAATACGAATGACCCTTGGAATTGATCGTCCGGATACTTAATAAGATTGCCATCCATAATTTTGTCGGCGTAATCTTGAGCATCTTGATCAAGTGTTGTATGAATCGTTAAACCATCTGAACCGATATTTACATCAGGATATTCTTTTTCAACTTCTTTTACAACCGCATCTAAAAATGCTTGATACTTCATCTCAGTTACTTCTGAAGACGGTTGAAGGCCCTCAGTTACTGGAATCTTAACGGCGTTATTCATTTCTTCTTTTGTTATATAACCATGTCGATTCATTAATGATAATACGACATTACGACGATTTGTTGCTCGTTCAACATTTTCCTTTTTTGTTGGATCATAAATGTTTGGACCTTGGGGTAAACCAGCGAGCATAGCAGCTTCATGTAATTGCAAGTCTTTTAAATCTTTACCATAATATTTTTGCGCTGCTGTCGCAATACCGTATGAACGGTTACCTAAATTAATCTTATTTAAGTACATTTCTAAAATCTCATGTTTAGAGTATTGTTGCTCTAGTTTGTAAGATAAGTACCATTCTTGCACTTTTCTTTTAGCAGTTTTGTCCATCGTTAGAAAATAGTTTTTAACGACTTGCTGTGTAATCGTACTACCACCTTGGGAACCGAAACCACCAGTGACATTTTCCATAACTGCTTTTGTAGTTCGTTTAAAGTCAATTCCATTATGATCATAGAAACGCGAATCCTCAGTTGCAAGGAATGCATTTTCAACTACTTTTGGAATTTGATCATAAGTAACATGCGTTCGTTTTTCAGCACCGTATTCATAGAAGAAATTTCCGTTTTTATCAAGAAACTTTGTTGATAAAGGATTAACAAGTTTGGATTTATCTAATTTTGGAGCGTCCTTTACCATAACAAAGAAAGCGGAAACGCCGGCTACAAGACCAACGATACCAAGAAGTAGACAACCTATAAGGAATTTCTTGAAAAAGGAGCCTTTTTTCTTTGGTTTTTCTTCTTTATTTGTTTTTTTCTCTTGATTTTTTACATGATTTCGTTCTGTACGAGAACGATAATTATCTGACATTATACTTTCTCCTACCTTTCATTCTCTCCCCCAAAAGTCGAAAAAAGAGCCTTAGTGATGACTCTATCACGAAAAATAAACCGTGTCTAGTACACGGATATAGTCAATCCGAGGGTGATAACCGCATGATAATAAGGATCCATGCTCTTCTATTTCTTCTTTCGTAATCGACTTGCGTCCACCTGTATTTTGACGATTCCAAAATGCAATAATATGTTTTGCATCTAATAAATAAAATTCATCAAAAAGTGTAAATTTAATAATGACAAATGCAATTCCATTATGAGCAACCACTTGCTTCATATGTTCTATTTGATGAAGGTGGAAGTTTTGAAGTGGGAAACTAGTTTTATTTTTTGTTTCCTTTGCTTCAAAATCGATGTATTTCCCTTTGTATACACCGTTGTAATCTGTCGTAGAAGGTTGTTTAAAATACGCTTCTTTTACCACTGCAGCACTTCGAGCGGGGTAATCTACTTTTACAATTTGAAGAGGTGTAGGCTTTTTATGTACACATGCAATATTATGGGTTAAGTAATATTGATTTGTTTCATTCAATTCCTCTTCAAGGGACATACCTCTATTACTATAAGTATGTGTTTTTATAGGTGTTTTTTGAGGTTGTGAAGCTTGATTATACCTTTTTCCATTTGGGTAACGAATGGTCATAGTGTGTCCACTCCCAACTTGCTAAGAATTACTTACAAAGGTGATTATATCAAAAAATGAAAAAAGATGTGACCTTTTTGATGAAAGGTATGATGACTTATTTATGTTTACATGGAATGATTATATGAAAATTAAACAAAATCGAGAAAAAAATTTTTGTACAGAGAAAGAAAAAGCGATCATTCGCAATATTAAAAAGAAAACAGAAATAGCTAATGTGGACAATATTTCTCGGACACAATCTTATCAAGAATATTATTTAAGAAATAGTGAAATCAGGTGGGCCTTTTTAGCGAGTATGGTTTCGAGAAATGCGGGATGGAATATGACTGATTTAGAAGGGAGATATTATGCCACTGTATTACCTGAAACGGTAAAAAAACATTTATTTCTTCTGTACGAACAAGCTAATTGGATTATTTTCTTAGATGCATTTCCTCAGCTATTATTGTATGAGGAAAGTAAGAAGAGACGGGCACCTCTCTTTCATTTGTTGCAATATTTCAGCGTATCAATTTTTATGGAAAAAGAATGGTTACTTTTCTGGGAAAGAAGAGATATGAATAGGCTTATGACAGCGCTTATTATAAATGAACAAAATAAAATTCAAAAACCAGTCATTGAGAACACATATTTTAAAAAACATGTATTCCATACTGCACTTTTTAAAGTACAAGAAAGATTTCATATTAGTGCAGTTATCTTCCCAACAATTGAAGGGAGGATGTATGGATTTTCGGTTTATCAATTTGAAACGTTACAACAGCGTATAGAACTAGGAAAAAAATTAGCATGGTTATTGTTTCATCCAATTTATAATGGTTCGTTTTATAAATTCGCATTGCAAACTACACATACTGGGTCTAGAGAAGATTATGAAGTTTACGCACAGGAAACTCGAAAGTCTTATACGCCAACACTTAGAGATATTTATCCTGTTATTTTACATGAAGAAATAAAAATGAGAGATTGGTTTTGTGCAAATATGAAAATGAATGTGCTATTTGTACTTGAAGAACCTAAAGAGGAAGTTAATATAACAGAATGGTATAGAAGAAAGAGAGAACAAATCTATAGGCTATCTATCGTAAATCGTTTTGCTAAAAGGATGGATGAGTTCATGATATAATAAAAAAGAAGTCCCGTCTTCCATTTTGAAGACGGGACTTCTTAATTTGAAACAATCCTGCTATGAGTGCTACAACTTTAATTTCAAAACGTAATGCTAGTAGGAGATTAAGGATGATTTGAAATCTACCTGTTCGTAATAAAGTCTCGCTTTATGTAGCAGGGAAGTTTGGACCATCTAGCTTTGGATTGCCAGTCTCGGGTTTATTTTGTTGTTTGTTTTGGTTTTTCTTTTTTTCATTTTTGTTCTTTGCCATTGTAATACACCTCCTTTTTGTATTGTTACCATTTCTATAAATGACATACGAAATGATTTCTTTGACGAATAACAACTAGTTTTGTCATGTGGGCAGGAGTGGTGAATCATTCGGCGAAATTACATGACAAAGGAAAAGCAAAGAAGGAGGCGTTTTGTATATGGCGATGGTTCAGAAGGAAGATGTAATGAAAAAAATGGATCAAATGTTAAGTTCTCTCGATTTGCTGGAAATGAATATAGGGATTAGAATGAATCATGCATTAAAGGATGCGAGTGAAAAAATATGCAATAAGATAGAAATAACAGAAATGCATATTGAACATATGGAAAATAAATTAGTGCATCACGAAGAAAAAGGGAATTGGGTAAAGACATTTCAAAACGTCGTAGTGAGTGCATAATAAGGTGGGAAAGAAATGAAGAATGAAGCATTAATACAGTCTTCAGAAAAACTCATGCAGTATAATAATGAAGCGAATGTAAAAAAAAGAGAACTGATTGAATACGATTTTTATAAGGATATGAAACCGTTTGTAGATATGGTAGATGAGGAATTAGAGAAGTGGAAAGAATTAGCTTATACGTGGATTAAAGAAGAAAAGCCAAAGTATATACATGTACAGCAAATTGATCAAGTATACGATAATTTACAAACGAATGTGTTACAATGCTTTGTAAATAAAGGTAAAGGTAAACGATTCTTTGAAACACACCAAGCCGTTTCGTATACTTTGCAAAATATAGTTGAGCAATGTAAATAACAAGAGGGAGAACCCTCTTGTTATTTTTATGCTTCTGTCATTGTTGTAGGTTTTGTTGCGCCGTTTATTTCTAATTCTTTTATTAATGTTCGATAATCTGATATGCATATTTTTCCTTCGAGATACCAATGTCTCGCAAAGTCTAATAATTCATTTGCATTCTCTGTGCAATACCCCTTTTTTTGAGAAAACGCTTGTTTTAAATCCCCTAATACCATGTTGATTCCTCCCCCATGAGAATCTTCTTCTTAATTATCATAGCATGGAAGGGTTTTCTTTTTTAATTTTTTAAAAATTTAAACTTCCGACAAAAATAGACAGATACTCCATCACACATATTATTTTATAGGTACATATTATATATGTAGAAACTTATGTAAAGGAGGAGAGAATGCATGTTTCAACAATCTAACGTATATCAGCAAACGTATCCATATGCACAGCAAAATATGTACCAATATAATACGGATACATATTTACGGTATAATATGTATCCTTTCGAGCCTTATTATGGAAATCAAAATTATTATCAACCGTTTGAAGTGTCATTTATGAATCAAGCTCAACAACAGCAGCAACCTTATGTAAATCAGGCCCAACAACCACAACAGCAGCAACCTTATGTGAATCAAGCTCAACAATCACAAGCTCAGCAACCATACATGAATCAACAACAGCAGCAGCCTTATATGAATTCACAATATTATATGCCACCACAAGCGCCCTATGCTAATCAACAAGGGATGTTTTATCCACCAAAACAACCGTATCCGACGCAGAGTAAACAAAAGCAACAACAGCCAAGTCAGTTTTCTAGTTTTGTTTCTCAATTTAAAACATCAGATGGTAACTATGATGTAAATAAAATGATGAACACAGCTGGCCAGATGATGAATGCGATGAATCAGGTGACAGGTATTGTAAAGCAAGTTGGAGGCTTCTTTGGTAAGTAATGTTGAAGGGTTGTCTATGAAAGTATTGTATATGAAATAAAGGACTAGACAAATTTCCTTGTAATAAATGGGTATATATAACAAACGGCTTTCTCTCTTTTCTCATACTGTAAAGTGTAATCAGATTTTTTTAACGAGAGAGGAGAGAAAAAAACTATGCATCATTGTCATCCTTGTTTTGGAGGGCATAAGCCTGTAGGACCTATTTGTACAACTGCTCCTGTCGTTCATCCGACGAAACAATGCGTAACACACTCTTTTTCAACAACGGTGGTGCCACACATTTTCCCAACACATACAACACATGTACATCATCAACAAATTAAAAACCAAAACTTCTTCCCACAAACAAATTCAAATGTAAATGTTGTGGACCCAATCGACCCAGGATTCGGCGGTGGATGTGGACCGTGTGGCCATGGTCATCATCACCACGGTCATCAAATATCTCCATTTGGGCCAGGACCGAATGTATCACCGTTTGGACCAGGACCAAATGTATCACCGTTTTTACCAAACAATGTATCACCAGTAGGTCCAAATATCGGACCAAACGTTGGTGGAATATTTAAAAAGTAAATGATATGTTAGAACTAGCGAAATGCTAGTTCTTTTTTTGTAATTGGAGTGTTGATATGAAAGTTATTGCAGTAACAGGATATAAGCCATTTGAACTTGGAATATTTAAAAATGATCATCCAGGGGTGGAGTGTATAAAAAAGGCATTACACCGCAAATTAACCACTTTTGTAGAAGATGGTTTAGAGTGGGTTATAATAAGCGGCCAGTTAGGTGTAGAATTATGGGCTGCTGAAGTTGTTTTTGAAATTCAAGTAGAATATCCAGACTTAAAATTAGCGGTATTTACTCCGTTTTTAGAACAAGAAGAAAATTGGAAAGAAGATAATCGTGAATATTACGAATTTATTCTTTCTCAAGCAGACCATGTTGATAGTATCACGAAACGGAAGTATGAAAGCCCAGAACAATTTAAATTAAAAAATCAATTTTTTATTGAAAAAAGTGATGCGCTTTTAGCGGTATATGATGAAGAAAAACCAGGAAGTCCCAAATATATTGTAGAAGCAGCAAAGAAAAAAGGGGAAATAGAAAATTATCACAGTTATTTCATTCTTTTTTCTGATTTACAAGATATAATAGAAGAGGAACAGTGGAATAATGCAGAGTAATATGTAATATAGTACTCGTATATATGATTGACAAAAAGCATTGTTTCTGAAAAAATTTAGTTAATGAAAGTTTTGGTAAAAATTTGAGGTGAAGAAAATGATTTCGGATAAAATTAAATTAACAGCGAAAGATATTTTAGAAAAAGAATTTAAAACAGGTATGAGAGGTTATCAGCAAGAAGAAGTAGACAAGTTTCTTGATATGATCATTAAAGACTATGAAGCTTTCCACAAAGAGTTTGAGCAATTAAAGCAACAAAATGCTCGTTTAAAGCGTGAATTAGAGGAACAAAAACTAGTAGTAACGCAAGTTCCACAACAACCTGTACAAACACCAGTTGCACAACCGGTTTATAACAACACGAATACGGATATTTTAAAACGCTTATCTAACTTAGAAAAAGCTGTATTTGGAAGTAAGTTATACGAATGATGTAAGGTGGGAAAAGGTTTAAGCGTTTTACATAGAAAAAAACGTTGCAAAATCTTTTTGTTTCCACTATACTAATGGATGTCATAACGTTTGGGTAATCGCTGCAACGCCAACGTTGTAGAGGAAAGTCCATGCTCGCACGGCCTGAGATGGCTGTAGTGTTCGTGCCTAGCCAATTCATAAGCTAGGGTATTCTGGCTGTAATGCTGGTTTAACGGCAGGGAAAAAACCTAAGTCCTTTCGGATATGGTTTGACTACCTTTAAAGTGCCACAGTGACGAAGTCCTTGAAGAAATGATAGGAGTGGAACGAGGTAAACCCCACGAGCGAGAAACCCAAATAATGGTAGGGGAATCTTTTCCAAGGAAATGAACGACGGGAAAGGACAGGTTTTATAACCTGTAGATAGATGATTGCCACCGGAGTACGAGGCGTGGGCCGTTTGTAGTACAAAGGAACAGAACATGGCTTACAGAACGTTATGAACCAACTATGAAATAACTCAGCTCTCCTTTGTTAGAGGAGGGCTTTTTATTTGTATGAAGTTATAAAGTATGAGTTAAAATGTTTAATGAGAAAATTTTTCGTAAAATGTAATGATTAATAGGACCAATTGCTATTAATTATTGTTTGAATATACATAAGAGGTGAATGCAAATGGGAAAAGTTACTTTAATTGCAACAGCGGCAATGGGTATTGAAGCGTTAGTTGCCCGAGAAGTTCGCGATCTTGGTTATGAATGTCAAGTAGAAAACAGCAAAGTAACATTTGAAGCAGATGAAAAGGCGATTTGTCGCACGAATTTATGGTTACGCACTGCGGACCGTGTAAAAATTAAAGTTGGCGAATTTAAAGCAACAACATTTGATGAGCTATTTGAAAAAACGAAAGCATTAAACTGGGGAGATTATATTCCAGAGAATGGCGAGTTCCCTGTTATCGGTAAATCTTTAAAATCTGAATTATTCAGTGTTTCGGATTGCCAACGTATCGTTAAAAAAGCTGTCGTTGAAAAATTAAAAACAACATATAAACGTACAACTTGGTTTGAAGAAGATGGTCCGTTATTCCGTATCGAGATTGCAATGCTCAAGGATATTGCAACATTAACAATTGATGCGAGTGGTGTTGGACTTCATAAACGTGGATACCGTATGGATCAAGGGGAAGCTCCGTTAAAAGAAACATTAGCTGCGTCTTTAATTAAATTAACAAACTGGAAGCCAGATCGTCCATTTGTTGATCCATTCTGTGGATCAGGTACAATTCCAATTGAAGCAGCATTAATTGGACAAAACATTGCACCAGGATTTAACCGTGGTTTCGCATCTGACGAGTGGGGCTGGGTAGGTAAACAAAACTGGCGTGAAGCTCGTCAAGAAGCTGAAGATTTAGCGAACTATGATCAACGATTACAAATCATTGGATCAGATATTGATCATCGTATGATTCGAGTTGCTCAAGATAACGCAGAAGAAGTGGGCTTAGGCGATTTAATTACATTTAAACAAATGCAAGTAAAAGATTTCACAACAAAAGAGGATTATGGCTACGTTGTAACGAATCCTCCATACGGAGAACGTTTAAGTGAAAAAGCACTCGTTGAACAACTGTATAAAGAAATGGGACAAGTATTCCGCCCGTTAGATACATGGTCAGCGTATGTATTAACAAGCTACGAAGCATTTGAGAAGTGTTACGGAAAAGATGCGTCGAAGAAGCGTAAACTGTTTAACGGATTTATCCGTACAGATTACTACCAATACTTCGGAAAACGTCCACCGCGTAATTCATAGTATAAAACTCCTCCAGCGCGCATATACTGGCTATTATGTAATGCGTAAAGGAGGAAGTGATATGGATAATTTCCAATTATCAATGATTCAAAAAGCTATTCACCGTACGTATGATGAGCTCGGAAAAGAAGTGGATAGTCAAGGTGCGATTGTAGATGAAATACAAAAAGCACAAGAAGAATATTTGTCAGCTCTTTCACATGAAACAGCGATTGATAAACGGTATTTAAAGTCATTAATATAGAAGAAAATTTTCCTTTTTCGAAAGGAAAATTTTTTTTCGTGAATTTCTATGTATTGCAACAGGGGAAAGCAAATGCATACATATGCGTAGCAGTTGCTATTATCTTTTTATAGAAAAACTTTTTGGTTGGAGGCTAAGGATGTTTACTGAGAAGAGATTACCATTTGAAGTAGGAAAACAAGATAATTTTTATGATAAGTTGAATGAGTGGATTGGAGATGTGTTTTACGACATCCTTCCGGAAAAAGGCTTTGAAGAGCGTGATGAACAAATTTTTATGGCGTTTCAGTTAGAACGCGCTTTCCAAGAAAAGAAAGTTATGTTCGCAGAAGCTGGTGTAGGAACAGGGAAAACAATTGTATATCTTCTATATGCAATTTGTTACGCGCGTTATACTGGGAAACCAGCTATTATTGCTTGTGCAGATGAAACGTTAATTGAGCAGCTTGTGAAAGAAGAAGGGGACATCGCTAAGTTATCTGAAGCATTAGGGCTATCTGTTGATGTAAGGCTTGCAAAATCAATGGATAATTATTTATGCTTACGTAAACTTGAAGATGTTATGAGTGGACGAGCTCCAGAAGTAATTGAAGACGTATATTATGAGTTACCACAGTTTGTATTCGATCATGGTACGATGCAAAACTTTACTCACTATGGTGACAGAAAAGAATTTCCACTGTTAAATGACGAAGAATGGTCAAAAGTAAATTGGGATTACTTCCAAGATTGCTTTACTTGTGATTCTCGTCATCGTTGTGGACAAACTCTTTCTCGTGAACATTATCGTAAAGCAGCAGATTTAATTATTTGTTCTCAAGATTTCTATATGGATCATATTTGGACGTACGATGCTCGTAAGCGTGAAGGACAAATTCCATTATTACCAGAAAGTAGCTGCGTTGTATTCGATGAAGGACATCTTGTAGAATATGCAGCTCAAAAAGCTTTAACATACCGTTTAAAGCAAACGATGATGGAGCAACTTTTAACGAGATTGCTACAAAACGATATTCGTGAGGAGTTTGCACATTTAGTAGAAGAAACAATTTGGCAAACAGAGCGATTCTTTGATGTGTTACAAGAAAACAAAAAAGAAATTGCCGGTTCTGATCGTTTAGAAATTACTGTGACAGAAAAAGTAACAGCTGAAGCGAAACGACTTTATGCAAAAATCGGTGAAGTTGGAGATGCATTAGTATTCGAAAGTGAAATGCATACAGTAAACACGTATGATTTAAATATTGTTGATGAGCATTTAGATGTATTAGAACATTCACTTCGTCTGTTCATGCACGAGAAAAATGTAATTACTTGGGGTGAAGAAGGTGATGGTGCCTTCACGTTAGTGATTATGCCGCGTGCAGTTGAAGAAGTATTACAAGAGAAAGTGTTCTCGAAGAAAATACCGTATATTTTCTCTTCTGCGACATTATCGAACAATGATTCATTCGCGTTTACAGCTAATAGCCTAGGGGTAAAAGATTACTTATCATTCTCAGTTGCTTCACCGTTTGATTACGAAGAGCAAATGGCAGTAAACTTACTATCGCATACGAAAGAAAATGAATGGGAAAGAAAGTGTCAATATACACTTGAAAATATACAAAAAACAAATGGACGTACGCTTGTATTATTCCGTACAACGCAAGAGCTTGCAGCGTTCAAAGAGTATGTAAGTAAGGAGCAAATGTCGGTTCCGTTCTTATATGAGGGAGATCAGGAAATTAGCCAGCTCGTTTCTCGTTTCCAAAATGAAGAAGAGACTGTACTTTGTGCGGTTCATTTATGGGAAGGTTTAGATATTCCTGGTTCATCATTATCACACGTTATTATTTGGTCATTACCATTCCCTCCAAACGATCCTGTGTTTGAAGCGAAACGTAAGCACGTAAATGATCCATTCTGGGATGTAGATGTACCATATATGATTTTACGACTTCGTCAAGGAATTGGGCGTTTAATTCGTACAAGTGAAGATAAAGGTGCTATATCAATCTTCTTATCTGATTCAGAAGATGAGAAAGTAGTTGCAGCTGTGAAAAATGTACTGCCAGTAGAAGGTAAAGAATTATAAGGAGAAAGCTTGGCGCTTGCCAAGCTTTTTTTCTATTATAAAAGGAATTTATGTTTCCGTGTCGAATTAAGTTTGAGGTAGAAAAAGGAGGCTTTTATACGATGACAGTTGCTACATATGAGGTAGAAAAACAATTTTTAACATACGTGAAGAAGATACAGAATTACGGAGAAGCATTAAGTTTAATGTTTTGGGATTTAAGAACAGGTGCACCAAAAAAAGGTGTAGATCAGCGTTCAGAAGTAATTGGTATGCTTTCGTCAGAAGTGTTTGCTATGTCGACTTCAGATGAGATGGGAAACTATTTAACAGAACTTGAAGCTTTAATACGTGAAGATAAACTTTCTGAAACGACAACGAAAATGGTTGAAGAGTGTCGGAAAGAATATGATAGAAATAAAAAAATTCCACAAGCTGAATATGAGGCTTATGTGAAATTAGAAGCGAAAGCAGAGAGTGTGTGGGAAGAAGCTCGCGAAAAATCTGATTTCGAAATGTTCCGCCCGTACTTAGAAAAAATTGTTGAATTTAAAAAGAAATTTATTACATATTGGGGTTATGAAACATATAAATACAATACATTATTAGACATGTATGAGCCAGGTATTACAGTAGAAGTTTTAGATCACGTATTTGGTCAACTTCGTGAGCGTATCGTGCCGCTTGTAAAAGAAATCTCTGAGTCTAAAAAAGGATTAAAAACAAGTGCTTTATCGGAACAGTTTTCAAAAGAAAAACAAAAGAACTTTACATTAGAACTATTAAAGCAATTGAATTATGACTTTGAAGCAGGTCGTCTTGATGAAACAGTACATCCTTTCGAAATTACATTAAATAGAGGGGATGTTCGTATTACGACACGCTATGATGAAAAAGATTTCCGTATGGCTGTATTTGGAACAATTCATGAATGTGGTCATGCAGTATATGAACAAAACATTGCAGAACAATTTGAAGGTACACCACTTTGCAGTGGTACATCTATGGGTATTCACGAATCACAATCATTATTCTTTGAGAACTTTATCGGCCGTAATAAATCATTCTGGAAGAAAAATTATGATTTATTAAAAGAGTATAGCGATGGTCAATTTGATGATATGTCAGTCGATGAGTTTTATGATGCAATTAACGAATCGAAGCCGTCATTCATTCGTATAGAAGCAGATGAGCTTACATACCCGCTTCATGTTATGGTGCGTTATGAATTAGAGAAAGAATTATTTGATGGTACATTACAAGTGAAGGACTTACCAGCAGCTTGGAATGATAAGATGGAAGCATATTTAGGAATTCGTCCGGAAAATGATGCGCAAGGTGTATTGCAAGATGTTCACTGGGCTGGTGGCTCATTTGGATACTTCCCATCTTATGCGCTTGGTTACATGTATGCAGCGCAATTTAAGCAAAGAATGTTAAAAGACATTCCGAACTTTGATGCATTATTAGAAGAAGGAAACGTAACACCGATTCGTGAATGGTTAACAGAACATATTCACCAATATGGTAAAACGAAAAAGCCGCTTGAAATTTTAGAAGATGTAACAGGTGAAGGCTTAAATGCAAACTACTTAGCCGATTATTTAGAAGCGAAATATAGAGCGATTTATGAGTTGTAAAAAAAGAGCTGCTTAATTGCAGCTCTTTTTATTAAAGGGGATGATAGAATGGGTTATACATATACAGTAATGAAGCAAGAAGAAGCGGAGGAAATTGCGTATAACTGGCATTATGAAGGGAAATATTCTTTTTATGATATAGAGGCAGATGAAGAAGATTTAGCTGAATTTTTACATGGTGAGAGTAGAGGAGATCATACATTTTCTGTGAAGCAAAATGGCATTCTCATTGGTTTTTTTACTGTTTGTAAAATGAATGATGGAACGGTTGATATAGGACTTGGAATGAGACCTGATATAACTGGCAATGGATTTGGTTTACAGTTCGTGAATGCTGGACTAGCTTTTAGCAAAGAAAAATACGGATGCAAATATATAACACTATCAGTAGCGACATTTAATGAGAGAGCGATAAAAGTGTATAAAAGGGCGGGATTTGAAGTGGTTGGAACGTTTATACAGAAAACAAATGGTAGTTGTTTTGAGTTTTTGAAAATGAACTATATATGTAAACGTGATTAAAAAACAGAGGGATCTTCTGTTTTTTTATTTTGATTTAGAAATATATGATACATATTTTTTTACTTGTTGTAATTGAGGGTTTTGAAATTTTGGTAAAGGATGTGTATGATAGAAGTTTAGTAGCGAATAGTAGGTTTAGCAAGGAAAGGTAGAGGTAGTATGATTACAATTAAAACGAAAAATGAAATAGATTTGATGCATGAATCTGGAAAATTACTTGCTTCATGTCATAAAGAAATTGCGAAAATGATAAAGTCAGGTATAACGACGCAAGAGATTAATACGTTTGTTGAAATGTATTTAAAAAAGCATGGTGCCACATCTGAACAGAAAGATTACAATGGTTATCCATATGCGATATGTGCATCTGTAAACGATGAAATGTGTCATGCGTTTCCGGCCGATGTTCCTTTAACTGAGGGTGATATTGTAACAATTGACACGGTAGTAAACTTAAATGGGGGTCTTTCAGATTCTGCTTGGACGTATAGAGTTGGAAAAGTTTCTGATGAAGCAGAAAAGTTGTTGCTAGTAGCTGAGAATGCTTTGTATAAAGGAATTGATCAGGCGGTAATTGGTAATCATGTAGGAGACATTGGCTATGCAATTGAAAGTTATGTAACAAATGAAGGTTTTTCTGTCGCAAGAGACTTTACGGGACATGGAATTGGTAAAGAGATTCATGAAGAACCAGCAATTTTTCATTTTGGGAAACAAGGACAAGGGCCTCAGTTACAAGAAGGAATGGTGATTACGATTGAGCCGATTGTCAATGTAGGTATGCGATATTCTAAAGTAGATTTAAATGGGTGGACTGCACGAACGATGGATGGGAAATTATCAGCTCAATATGAGCATACAATTGCGATTACAAAAGATGGACCAATCATTTTAACGAAGCTGTAATTGGAAATGAAAGAGTTTGCAAAACTCGAACAAAAATAGTAGTTTTTTAAAATTTGTACGTGTTTTTTCGATAAATGCTTTTCAAAGTATAAAAAGTGCGTTATAATCCTTCTATAAAATAAATAGTTAGCTACACTCATATAATCGCGGGGATATGGCCTGCAAGTTTCTACCGAAGTACCGTAAATACTTTGACTATGAGTGAGGACGAATATAATTGCTTGTTTGGCATTCTTTTTTGCGAAACTCCAAAAGCGCGTCTCTCACTTGTAACGAGTGGTGGCGGCTTTTGGAGTTTTTTTATTGCATAAGAGGGGGAACAAACATGAAAGTATTACAAGAAAAGATTTTGAATGAAGGAAAGGTTTTATCTGGTGACGTATTAAAGGTGGATGCATTTTTAAATCACCAAATTGATCCAGTACTTATGCAAGAAATCGGAAAAGAATTTGCTAAACGTTTTAAAGAAGAGAACATTACAAAAATCGTGACGATTGAATCTTCAGGCATTGCACCATCTGTTATGGCTGCATTAGAGCTTGGTGTAAAAGTAATCTTTGCAAGAAAACGTAAATCGTTAACGTTACAAGATAATATGTACGTTGCAAACGTATATTCATTTACAAAACAAGAAACAAATGAAATTTCATTATCTCGAAATCATATTGATGAAAATGATCGCGTGCTAATCATAGATGACTTTTTAGCAAACGGTCAGGCTGCTTTAGGTTTAATGAGTTTGGTAGAGCAAGCAGGAGCAAGTATTGCAGGAATTGGAATTGTTATTGAAAAAGCATTTCAAGATGGAGGAAAGAAGCTTCGTGAACAAGGCGTTCGTGTTGAATCACTAGCAGAAATTGCATCACTTGATAACGGCACAGTTACATTTGTACAGCAAGAAACTGCGGAGGTGAAATAAACGATGAAGCAGCATCCATTTAAAATTGCATCGCTTGGTATGCAACATATGCTTGCAATGTATGCTGGAGCAATTATCGTTCCGCTTATTGTGGGCGGTGGACTTGGTTTAAATCAAAAAGAATTAACATATTTAGTCTCAATTGATTTATTAATGTGCGGCGTTGCAACAATTTTACAAGCATTATCAAATCGCTTTTTCGGTATTGGACTTCCCGTTGTACTCGGTTGTACATTTACAGCCGTTGGACCGATGATTGCGATTGGAAAACAATACGGTGTGTCTTCTATTTATGGAGCAATTATTGCTGCTGGGTTATTCGTTGTTATTTTTGCGAAATTATTTGGAAAGCTTGTAAAACTATTTCCACCTGTTGTAACAGGATCTGTTGTTACTGTAATTGGAGTTACACTTGTTCCAGCAGCAATTAATGATATGGCTGGCGGAGTAGGAAGTAAGGATTTCGGTAGTCTTGAAAATTTAGCATTAGCATTTGGTGTGTTACTATTTATCATCATTATGTATCGTTTCTTTGATGGATTTATTCGTTCAATCTCTATTTTACTAGGTCTATTGTTCGGTACAATCGTTGCAGCGTTTATGGGGAAAGTAAGCTTGCAAGCGGTTGGAGAGGCTGATTGGTTCCATGGTATTCAACCATTTTACTTTGGTACACCAACATTTGAATTAACACCAGTTATTACGATGATTCTCGTTGCTTGTGTAGGGATTGTGGAAGCAACGGGTGTATACTTTGCATTATCTGATATTTGCAATAAAAAAATCGGTGAAAAAGAATTAACAAAGGGCTATCGAGCAGAAGGATTAGCGATGGTGTTAGGTGGCATTTTCAACGCGTTCCCATATACAACTTACTCTCAAAACGTAGGACTTGTTCAATTAACTGGAGTAAGAAATCGCGTTATTATTTATACTTGCGGTGGTATGTTAATCGTTCTTGGATTCATTCCTAAAATCGCAGCTATTACAACAATCATTCCGAAATCAGTACTTGGCGGTGCTATGCTCGCAATGTTCGGTATGGTAATGGCATATGGTATTAAAATGTTAAGTAGCGTTGATTTTGGCAAACAAGAAAACTTATTAATTGTTGCATGTTCTGTCGGAATTGGGCTTGGGGTTACAGTTGTTCCTACATTATTCTCACAACTTCCTGAAAACATTCGTATTTTAACAGATAACGGAATTGTACTTGGAAGTGCGTCAGCAGTACTTTTAAATATCGTATTTAATATGGTGCCGCAGCGTAAAGTGAAAGTAAAAGAAGAGCCGGTGTCTATGCAAAGTGCAGTAAGAGAAGCGTAAAAAAGCAAGGTCTCGTTATGAGACCTTGCTTTTCTTTTTAAGTGGCATCATTTTCCCGTAAGTACCAAGACGCCAAATGTACTCAAGTGGTCCGTATTGGTAATGTGAAAGCCACCAGCGGCTAATAAAGATTTGTAACGTGTAGAAACTAATGCAGAATAGTGGTCCAACCCATAGTGGAGCCAGATAATCATTTTTAAACAATAGCCCGAATACAAGTAATGTAACAATTGTATGCGAGATGTAATTTGTTAATGCCATTCGTCCAACGTATTGGAATGGACGTAATAACGTTTGCCATTTTTCTTTTTGTAATAAACGCATTAACGTGACAATGTAGAAGATGAACAATGTCTTTCCGCTTATCATCGTAATGCCCATAAGTGAAAATGGTGTGTATGGTTGATTGTTCATAAAGAAGTAAACCATAATAAACCACATCGGTAATGTTAAAATGAACATAATGATTTGCCATTTTTTAAGTTTTGGATCTAATTCCTTAGCACGGCGGAAAATGTCTTTTTTACCGGCATATAATCCGAGTAAAAACAATCCTAGTGTTTCAGGCAGCATAATAAGACTGTTACTTATTGCTTCAGAATAGAATGAATAGAATCTGTCTGTAATTTGTAAGCCCCAGTTTTCTAACGGCATAATGGCTATGGAAAGGCCTAGTTCATCTACCGGCACTAATAACATGACAAGAGAACCTAATAATGTGAACAATTGCATGAAACTTAATAGTACAATTGACCATATTAAAATAGTACGTGTCTTTCTTTTGTAAAATAAAAATAAGAAAAACCCGGTAATTGCATAAGTATGTAAAATGTCACCGTCCCATAAAAGAACGTAATGTAAGAACCCGAATAATAATAAGATAAGTAAGCGGCGAACAAACAAAGTTTTTGGACGATCGGTCTTCGCCTCAGCACGATTCATAAAAATATAAAAACCTAATCCGAATAAAAACGAAAAAATTGTATAAAATTTCGTTTGAATAAACATATCGTAAAATAGGCGAATATAGCTGTCTATCCCTTCGTAAATTCCTGTAATATCACGTGAGTCAACCCCGGCAATAATTGGCCAGTTAACAAGAAAAATACCTAATACAGCTATTCCTCTAATAATATCAATGGAGTGTATCCTCTCGCCTTGTGTGAGATTTTGTGTCATTTTTTTCCTCCTTGTTAAGTAATTCCCTTTTATTATACAAAATGTAAGATGGAGGGGATAGGGGATATTTCCATTTTTTTAAACTGTTAAGTTATGTAGGATGAGATATAATAAGAGTGCACAACAAGTTTTAACCTTTTTCAAAACAGGCAGTAAAGCTCCTTCTTATAAGGAGCTTTCTTTATGAAAAGTGTTGATAATGATTCTCTTTAATGATAAAATGTATTCAAAAGTGATAATCATTATCAAAAAAAGGTTGGTGCATGAGTATGGTATATGCATTAGTAGCAGGTACAGTTGCTGTATATGCAGTTATTGCAAAGTATGTTTTAAATGGAGTAGGAACAGCAAAATGAGTGATATGACATAAAATCCCTTTCATTTGTAAAAAGAATGAAAGGGATTTTTTATTTTTAATGAGAATATGCTGAAAATTTAGTATGATAGTAAAGTGAAACTGTAATCAATGGGTATGTGTAACTCTCACTGGTTATGAGCTCGCAATTAGCGGGGAAAAGTATATACATCTTGGATAAAGGGGAACAAGGGGATGACAAACATAGTACAGACAAACGGTATGAAAAAACTTGTTTGTTTTTATGAAGAGTGGCAAAAACACGGCGATGCAGAGAATAGCTTAAAGTTGTTTGAAGTAATTCAAAAATATAAACGAGAGCAGCTTATGATAGCGTTCTGCGGTCACTTCTCAGCAGGGAAATCAACGATGATGAATCATCTATATAAAGCGCAGTTGTTACCAACAAGTCCAATTCCGACAAGCGCTAACGTCGTTAAAATTGAAAAGGGATTTGATCGTGTTGTTGTAACGATTAAATCTGGAGAACAGTACGAATATGACGGTGCATATTCAGCAGAAGAATTAAAGCAAATTTGTAAAGATGGCGATGAGGTAATTGGTGTTCATATTTATCGGAATGATGCACCAATTCCTGAGGGTGTTATGTTAGTTGATACACCAGGGATTGACTCAACAGATGATGCCCATCAACTAGCGACAGAATCAACGCTACATCTAGCAGACGTAATTTTTTATATGATGGATTATAATCACGTCCAATCGGAAGTGAATTTGCAATTTGTTAAAGAATTGAAACAACGTAATAAAACGGTTTATCTCGTTGTAAATCAAATAGATAAACATAAAGAAAATGAATTATCATTTGAGGATTATAAAGATAGTGTGAAACAATCGTTCTCTAACTGGGATATTGAAGTAGATGGAGTTTATTATACGTCATTACGAATGATGAACCATCCACATAATGAAATTGGAAGCTTAGAAACATTAATTACTTCTATTATGAAAGAAAAAGAGCAGTATGTAAGAGAGGGAATGGAGCGAGAAACAGAACATTTAATGGGAGAACATTTCTCGTTTATTGTTTCTGAAAATGAAAAAGCTCTTTTGACATATGAGGAAGAGTTAGCATCACCGCTTTTGATTTCAGAAATAGTTGAAAAGAAAGAAGAGCTAACGGAAACTAAACATCGCGAGGCTAGTAAAGAATCTCATGTGAGAAACGAATTTATAAAAGGTTTACAAGCTATATTAGATAACGCGTATTTAATGCCATTTGAAATGAGAGAATTGGCAAATGCATATTTAGAAACGAAATTAACAAAGTTTAAAGTTGGTTTGCTATTTGCGAAAGGAAAGACGGAGCAAGAAAAACAAAGACGTGTAGAGGCGTTTTATTCTGCCCTTCAAAAGACTGTTGAAACGCAACTTGATTTTCATGTGAAAGAATTTATTGTAGCCTTCTTAAAAGAAGAAGGATTGTTCACGGAGGAAATTGGGAAAGACATATATGCTTTAGAAATCGCTTTTGGACCAGAAATGTTAGCTGAAGTCATTAAACAAGGTGCAGGTTTCACAGGTGATTACTTACTTCTTTATACAGCGGATGTAGCGAATGAACTGAAGAAACGTTATTTTACAAAAGCACAGCAAATTTTTGATAAAAGTGCAGTTGTTTTAAAGCAAAAAGTGAAGGAAGCAGTTGCTCGTATGGAAGAAGAGATTGAAAAATATACGATGTTGCAAACGGCAAAAGAGACGGAATTACAATACAGTAACAATTTAGAGACATATGAAAGTTATTTACAAAATGTTTGGCACGAGCGTGTTGCTACACCAGAAGGATTGCAAATAGAGGAGATATTGCAACGTGAAAAACAAATTGTTAGTGAGAAATTCACACTACAAGAGCAGGAAATGGTAAATGATAACGTAGCGGCTCATGAAGAAGAGATAAAAGGAACGGCAGCTTTAAATATTCAGCGTATATTAGAGAAAGTGAAGAAAGCTGAAATGATATTAGAGCCATTGCCAGCGCTGAAACATGTACAGCAAGAGGTGATAGAAAAAAGGCGTCGTGTGGAAACGAAACAATTTACAGTAGCGTTATTCGGAGCTTTTAGTGCTGGGAAATCATCATTTGCCAATGCCTTACTTGGTGAGAAGGTACTTCCTGTATCACCAAATCCGACGACGGCAACGATTAATCAAATATTGCCGGTTACAGAGGAAAAACCACACGGAACAGTAATGGTTCAATTCAAATCAAAGCAAGCTCTATTAGAAGATATGAAAGCTGTTTATAAGCTGTTTCATTATGAGATTACTACGTTAGATGAGGCGTTAGCACAAATTGATAAAGTTATGAAATATCCTTCACCGACTGGGAAGCAAAAAACAACATTTAGCTTTTTACGAGCGGTACAAAAAGGGTATGATGCAGTTTCTACTTATTTAGGAGAACAAGTACAAGTCACATTAGAAGAGTTCTCTGATTATGTAGCGAATGAAGAAAAATCATGCTTCGTTGAGTATATGGAGCTTTATTATGATTGTGCTTTAACAAGGCAGGGAGTAGCGCTTGTAGACACACCTGGAGCGGATTCTATTAATGCTCGCCATACGGATGTTGCATTCCAGTATATTAAAAATGCAGATGCTATTTTATTTGTAACATATTATAACCATGTATTCTCTCGTGCTGATCGTGAATTTTTAATTCAGCTTGGGCGTGTAAAGGATACTTTTGCCCTTGATAAAATGTTCTTCTTAATTAATGCGGCGGATTTAGCAGAGTCTGAAGAAGAACTTGAAATGGTAAAAGGTTATATCGCAGATCAGCTACTGCAATACGGTATTAGAAATCCGCGTTTATTTGCAATTTCAAGTTTATGTGCGCTTGAAGAGAAACAAGGAAAGAATGTTGAAAAAGAGAAGTATGGTATTTTACAAAACTCTGGAATTACTAAGTTTGAGGAATCATTTACGTCCTTTATGATGAGAGATTTAATGCTTGTTTCTGTGCATGCTCTATATGGTGCGTTGCAAGGGGCAAATCAGCTTTTAGTAAACATGATAAATGGTGCAAAGCAGGGGAATGAAGAGAAAGAGAAGCAAACGAAAAAATATGAAGCAGAGCGTGATCAACTACTTCATATTATTTCATCATATAGTGTACTTGCTGAAGAACAGGCGATGCAAAATGAAGTGAAAGAGTTGCTTTATTACGTGCAACAGCGTCTATTCCTACGTTATAACGATGTGTTTACTGAATTTATTAATCCGGCGTCACTTCGAACGGATGGAAATGTGAAAACACAATTGCAACAGTGTGTTATGGAATTAGTAGCATTTATTCAGCATGATTTATTACAAGAAATGCGTGCGACATCATTACGTCTTGAAAAATGGATAGACGAAGCGATGAAGCGTGTAAAGGACGAAATTGTAGTGAACTGTAAAGTAGAAAATCAATCAATTTCTATGAATGGAACAGTTGAGTATGAATATAAAGATATTACACATAAAGAACCGTTCCCTTCAGTTGAAATAAAAGATTTCAAAAAAGCACTGGCACATTTTAAAAATGAGAAAAGCTTTTTTGAAAAGAATGACAAAGCTTTTATGCAAGAAGACGCTAAATTTGTATTAGAACCGCTTGTATCAAACTATGTAGCCGATGAAAAAGATTTATTTGTCCATCATTATAAGCAAGAATGGGATATGAAGTGGAACTTATTCCAAAAAGTGATGCAACAAGATGTAATGAACTATTATGAAAGTATATTGTTTGCATTGGCTGAAACGATCGATGTATCTCTATATGAACAAAGTAAAGAACAATTGCACAATCAGTTAGTAGAGATTGAAAAAGAAATTTATGTTATATAGTCGTTATGAGAAAAAGATTCGTTCAATTTTCTTTTGCAGTACAGTATCTAAAGATTTGACAAATCCAGCAAATTCATCGGTAGAAATCATATGAGTAAGAACGAGTCGTCTGCCATCTGGTGTTTCACCGCATAAGACGAATGAAGAAAATTCGTATGTTTTATTTTCAACTACTAATTTTGGATAGGAATACGTGTCGCTTTTCTTCTTCTTTCCATCAATAGAGATGACGTTGCATTTTTTCTCATTGTTGTCCATGGTGAATCCCTCCTTTCTATTATTTATGGTAGACAAGGAGGGTTTAGAACAATAGAGATGGGGGGATTTTTTATGTCTTTTGTAATAGAACGTATTTTAAAAGAGGCTATACCGAAGTCTTTATTGCTACTTGCTGATCCAAGTGAACGGCAAATAGCTATATATGTACAAAGAGGGTTAACATACGTAGCAAAGCAAGGGGGCAGCATCATCGGTGTGTATGTTCTTTTGGAAACAAGGCCGAAGACGATGGAAATCATGAATATTGCGGTTGCAGAGCATTTGCAAGGAAAAGGGATTGGGAAGAAGCTATTAAGGCATGCCGTAGAAACTGCTAAAGGATATGGTATGTCAAAACTTGAAATTGGTACAGGAAATTCTAGTGTTTCACAACTTGCTTTATATCAAAAATGTGGATTTCGTATTTTTTCTATTGATTTTGATTACTTTTCGAAGCATTATGAAGAAGAGATTATTGAAAATGGCATTGTATGCCGTGATATGATTCGGCTTGCAATGGAATTGAATTAGAACGTATAACTTATTTAGGGGGAAGAGAAGATGGAAGTACATAAAGCAATTACAGCACATTCTCGTAAACAAAATGAAAGTGTAAAAGCATGTTTACAATTAGATGCGCAGCGTGAAGCAGCTATTGAAGCAGCCGTATCTCTTGCGTCAAATGGGAAAGAATTTTCGGTTGATGTCATTAATGTTGTAACAAAGCAAATTAATGATCTTGCAAAAAATGGTGTTACCTTGCAGCGTAAATATGTTACAGAAGAAATGGTTATGGAGTATGTAAGTCGTTTACAAGAGAAAGAAGGTCGTTAAAGATGATAGTTACAGTCGAATGGTTACGTGAGCATATAGAAGATGAGAACGTCCGTGTAATCGATTGTCGTTTTGATTTAGCGAATCCTAATTGGGGTAGAGAAAAGTATGAAGAAGAACATATTCCTCATGCGTTATATTTTGATTTGAATTTAGATTTATCAAGTCCTATAGCAGAACATGGTGGCCGCCATCCGTTGCCAAGCATTGAAGAGTTTGCGGACAAGCTTTCGGAGGTTGGTATTGATGAACATACGACAGTAATTGCGTATGACAGTCAAGCTGGTGCAAATGCTGCTCGTTTATGGTGGTTATATAACTATGTAGGACATGAGAAAGTATATATATTAGATGGTGGTTTCCCGGTTTGGAAAGAGAAGGGACTACCGACAACAACGGAAATTCCTGTTGTTATACGAAAAACATTTAAAACAAACATACAAGATCATATGCTTGTATCGATGGAAACAGTAAGAGAGAATATCCAGGCAGGTGCAGATGTTACGTTAATTGATTCAAGAGAGCCAAAACGTTATGCTGGTGTAGAGGAACTTGTCGATCATAAAGCAGGACATATTCCGACAGCAACAAACTATTTTTGGAAGGATGGAATATTGCAATCAGGACAATTTAAGAATGAAGCTGAGCAACAAGAACGATTCCAAAATCTGTCGAAAGATAAGGAAACCATTGTATATTGTGGTTCTGGTGTTACGGCATGTCCAAATATCATTGCGTTAAAATTGGCTGGA
Organism: Bacillus sp. C-3-6; assembly: GCF_054509685.1. Taxonomy (NCBI): domain Bacteria; kingdom Bacillati; phylum Bacillota; class Bacilli; order Caryophanales; family Bacillaceae; genus Bacillus; species Bacillus sp. C-3-6. Next base: position 1,541,036 of record NZ_CM137247.1, read on the forward strand.
TTCCAAAATGTTAAATTGTATGCAGGTAGCTGGAGTGATTGGATTTCTTATCCAGAAAATCAAATTGCAAAAGAAGAAGATTAATCACTTGCATGCAAAAATAATTTGTATTAAAATAAGGTCACAAGCAAGAGATTGCTCGAAAAACTTTGTATTTTACACATTGGAAACAATGTGATAATATAACGACAAGTAAATAATACATCCTGCGGTGTACGTAACTTATTTATGTCTAAAACCGATGTTAGTTATACGGAAGCTCAATATTTAGCGACCATCATCAAGCCTTCCTTGTGGAGGAAGATGTACGGTAACTGTGAGGGCATCCACCTGCGAGTAGCGGGTTTTTGGACATTTACGAGGAGCGGCACGTGCGGGGGTCTTATTTCAACTAACCTTATATAAAATTCCTACGGTGTACGTAGCTTATGCATGTCTTAAACCAATAAGTTTAATATGGAAGTTCAATATTTAAATGTAGCTAACATGCCATCTTTTTAAGAAGGAAGTTACAAACATTTGTGAGAGCATCCACCTGTGAGAGCAGGTTTATGGACATCTAGAGAGAACGGCATATGTGGGGCTATATAAAAACCTTACGTTTTATACGTAAGGTTTTTTTGTTGCATAGATATATCAATATTATCTTGATTCACCTGTGAAGTTTCCGTAATAAATGTAGCACTTTCTGTCTTCATCAATCCCTCTTGAATCCAAGGAGAATTCCATAGACATGCCGTCTCGCTGAATATATATAATATCTGAATGAAGAGATGGTAAAATTTCTTCGTAGTTCCATACATCTTGACTATCTACTAAGCTTGAACTCGTTTCACTTAGTTCTCTAATTTCAAAACCGATGTGGGAGTATGTAGGGTCTGAAGGGTCATTGACGAAAACTTCTTTTTGAATATAAATAACCGCTGTTCCGTCTGGATCAACCGAAGTTGCAGTAACAACATAAGTATTTTTCTCTTTAATAAAATATTCACAAGTCATGCGTGCGATAATTTCAGAATTAGAAATATTGGCGTAGTTCCATAAAGCAGGATACCCTTTCGTTTCATCATTAAGTCGATATTCTAAGCGCATTTAATCCCTCTTCTTCCTTTTTCTTCTACTTTATCATGCCATCCTATATAATAGGAATAGAATTTAAAAAGGGGAGTGCGAAGGTGACAAAAACGAAATGGCTAGTAGGTGGTGTCGTAACATCTTTAATGACTGGCACTTTATTTGGCTGCGCACAAGATCTTCCCCCAAAACCGAATGATAATAGTTGTTCTGATTGGGATTGGGATGATGAACTTGGGGTATGGCAGTGTGATGATAGTAGTTCAGGTTATCGTGGGCATTATTTCTATGGTGGGCGATACTATCAAAATAAGTCCACCTTTAAAAATTCATCGGCGTTTAAATCGTATCAATCGTCTGCTGAATTTAAAGGTGGAATTGGAAGCGGTTCAAAGGGAGGATTTGGGGGCTAAAATATGTCGCAATACATAAGAAATCGAAAAGAATTTTATTTAAAATATCCGAATTTTTGGTCGGATTTATATGAATGTGAGTATAGTTTGTTTCATGTTTTTTCTATAACAAATCAGACTTTGGACCAATTACACTTAGCGACTGAACGAATGGGGAAAATATTTTTTAAGACTGCTAGACTGCTGCGTAATTTAAGTGACGAACAGCTTCTAGATCTTGGCTTTCCATCCGCGAGTTTATCATTCATTAGAATGAAAGGGCTTTATCCTGAATCTGTAATTTCGCGATTTGATTTTGCTGTAACAGAGGATAATAAAATCAAAATGCTTGAGTTTAATAGTGATACACCAACTTTTATTGTGGAATGTTTTCGAATGAATGGGAAAGTATGTGAAAATCTAGGCTATGATGATCCAAACTCGGATCAAGAACGATTGCTATCTTCTGGTGTAACGAAAGCAGTAATGGAAGCGACAAAGGGATTAGATAATCCAAATGTTGTTTTTACAGCACATCATGAACATATCGAGGATTGGAATACCACTATGTATTTAAGTCAGCTATGCCATGTTGAAAATAAAGTAGTGCCAATGTCAGAACTTAGAATTACAAAGGATGCTCTAGTCGATAAAGATGGGGCGAAGATTGATGTTTTATATCGCCAAACATATCCGATAGAAGATTTAATTGAGGATCAAGATCCTGAAACAGGAGATTTGGTAGGTGTGGAACTGTTACAACTTGTAAAAGCCGGAAAGCTTTTTATAATAAATCCTTTGTCAGCATTTTTACTTCAGCCAAAATCAATTCAGTGCCTTATTTGGGGGTTAGCAGAAGAAGAGGTCTTTTATACAAATGAGGAACAACAGTGGATTAAAGAATATATGTTACCTACATATTTAGAACCAGATTTATTTTTAGGAAAAGGTTCTTTCGTTCAAAAACCTTCATTTGGGAGAGAAGGAGATACAATTACGATTCGCGATAAAGACGAAAATATTATGCTTCAAAATGCATACGAAACGTATAAAGCGTCACTGCCGATATTTCAAAAGTATACCGAACTGCCAGTCGTATCCTTGGAAACAGAAAAAGGGATCGAGAAACTGTCATATGTGTTTGGTTCGTTTTTAATTGCTGGAAAAGCGAGTAGTATCGGTATTCGTGCGGGAGAAAAGATTACAGGAAATGAATCGTACTATTTACCGGTAGGTATAAAAAGGAGGGGGAAAAATGATTAATTTTTTATTATATTTAGCAGTAACACTCGGCCTTTTATGTATAGGTCTGTTCTTGATGGAAGTGACAACGAAAGTAAAGGAATTTAAGTTAATGGCTCAAGGAAATAAGGCGGTAAGCTATGTGCTTGGAGGACGATTACTTGGGTTAGCTGTTGTTTTATATTCGACAGCAGCTAATTCAATTTCACTTCTTGATATGATTTCGTGGGGAGCAGTTGGGATTTTGGCTCAAATTATCGTCTTTTATTTAGCTGAGTGGCTTACACCACGCTTTAATATAAACAAAAGTCTCGAAGAAGATAATCAAGCAGTCGGTCTTTTTCTTATGTTTTTATCGCTTTCGATTGGGATTGTAATCGCTGGTTGTATAACTTATTAAAAACTTTACGTTTAAACGTAAAGTTTTTAATTTTATCCCGCTATTTGCCGGGCAGCCCGATTGGTGAGGGCTAATAATCAGTGGGGGATGAACAAAACCCCCACTGATTAAAGTTTCACTTTATATACGTTAGTTTGCCATACCTTTTGAAAAAATTGTAGGCTACGGTTGACATCTATTTTAAATAAGAGTAACATTTTCAATGTAATGAAAATAAGTCTCTGTTAGGTGAGGCTCCTGTATAGAGAAATGCTACTGCCCAAAAATGTCGAGAGACGCCAATGGGTCAACAGGAATGATCGAATTAAGGTTTTTCTTAACGTAGCTGGTAATGTACCTATGCTATACAGTGCTAAAACTCGGCGAGGGAGAGGTCCGTAGATTTCTAATTATATTAGAAATCGTTTATTTGTGTATGTAATGGCCACTACTCTCTTAAGGGTAGGGGTCTTTTTTGTTACCAAGCTATGAGTAATTTCATAGTATAAACTATAAAATTAAACGAGGAGGTGAGGAGCATGTCAAATTCTGACTCGGTTCCGTTACCCATATACTTCAAATCAAAAATATATGATGTAGGCAGGAAACGATTTGTTCCTCCCTCTATATTTATCACAATGTAGCGTTTATAAAGCGCTAGACACTTTCACAGTAAAGTGGATAAATTGAGAAACAAAGCGTTTCTTCCTATGTTGTAAAGGAGGAGACGATAATATGTTATATGCAAACAAAACTGTGGGTAACACGTCATATAAACTAAATAAAAAATCAATAAAAGAACAAACAATGCTCCAAAAAAATAAAGATTTATTAATTGAAATTGCAACAAGAGATGTAAAATCTGTATTTGCATATTTTAAAACAACAAGAGACGGACTATCAATGAAAGAGGCGCAAAAACGTATTCAAGTATATGGCCGAAATGAACTAACTTCAAAAAGAGCAATTCTTGCAGAAGTAATGATGAAGCTTGGTGGCATGATTCCAGGTTTTTCAAAACAACGTGTGTGTGATGAATTACAACGTGAAACGATTACTGTATCTAGAGTAGAATGTTCTAGTAGTACAGGGCTAAATAGTGAACTGAAAATGATGGAGATACCAGTGCAAGAACTTGTACCTGGAGATATGATTTTTCTTTCGGCTGGAGATGCTGTGCCAGCTGATGTACGTATTATTTATGCAGATGATTTATTAGTGAATGAGTCTGTGTTAACGGGAAACGAAGCGAGTATAGAGAAGTTTGAAAGCTGCTATCACCTTGAACGTAAACGATTTATTCCATTAAAACGGATGAAAGATTATAATCCACTTGAGCTTGAAAATGTATGTTTTAAAGGTTCACATATCGTTAGTGGAAGTGCAAAGGCTGTCGTTGTTTCTACTGGAAAAAATACGTATTCAGGCATATTGCATACTTGTTGTAGTAGAACGTCTTAATGTGTTAATGGTGCTAAATATACAAAAACAATGTATAATAGACAAAGTTGAGCAAAAACGTAGAATGGTAATCTATTTATATAACCTTACGTGATAACGTGAGGTTATTATTTTTTTAATAGGAGAGGAATTATGAAAAAAGTATTATTAGTTGATGGTATGGCACTATTATTTCGTGCTTTTTACGCAACAAGTGTCTACGGACAATTTATGAAACGACAAGATGGAACCCCTACGAATGGGATTCATGGTTATATGAAACACTTGTTAACAGCTACGCAAGCGATTGAACCAACACATATCGTTACATGCTGGGATATGGGAAGTACGACATTTAGAACAGAATCGTTCTCGAATTATAAAGCAAATCGTGCAGCGCCACCAGAAGAATTAATTCCTCAATTTGATTTAGTACAAGAAATGACTGCGAAATTATCCATTCCAGTTATCGGTATGAAAGGCTACGAAGCGGACGATTGTATCGGTACGCTTGCAAAACAATACTGCAATGAAGCTGAAGTTTATATTTTAACTGGTGATACAGATTTACTTCAACTTGTTGATAAGAACGTTACGGTTATGCTTCTGCGTAAAGGAATTGGAAATTACGAATATTACACACCGGAGAAAATCATGGAAGAAAAAGGTGTAGAGCCGTGGCAAATCGTCCATGCAAAAGCTTTCATGGGAGATACAAGTGATAATTATCCAGGTGTAAAAGGTATCGGTGAAAAAACAGCGTATAAGCTTATTCAAGAGCACGGAACAGTATCCGCTGTACTAGAAAATGTAGAATCATTAACAAAAGCGCAGCGTACGAAGATTGAAAGTGATTTAGAGAACTTAAATATTTCGTTGCAATTAGCACAAATTCACTGTGAAGTTCCAATTTCATGTTTACTAGAAGAGGGATTACACACAATGGATGAAGAAAAACTTAGATTTGTTTGTGAAGAAATGAATTGGGGAAGACCTGAAATATTAATAAATATGCTATAAATAGTTTGGAAAGAGGGATGTTGCATAAGTCGAAATTTGACTTGGTGACACCTTCTTTTTGTTTTTGTAAACAGTATTATAGTAAATAAAATTATGTCGAACTCAATTTTAAATATATAAATGTTTCGACAAGATATAATGATAAAAGTTGATGGGAATAGTAATTTTTATAATGAAGTGAATTAATTTCAACATAGTTTTAGAGAGTCTTTTTTTCATGTTCACAAAGTTGTCAGAAAATAAATGGAATTTTCATATGAAGTTCAAATAGAATTCACAACAATCAATTATTATAAGGACACACAGATAATTCTTTATCTTTTATATAAACCATCCCCCAAGGAGGACAATGAAAATGAGAAAAAAAGTGAGAAAATCTTTTAAACAATTATTAATTGAAAATAAACAATCACTATTAAATAATAAAGAAAATATGAAAGAAATTGAAGAGAGAATTGAGAAACGACATGTAGCATATAGTGGTGCTAGTAATTAAATAAAATAAAAAAGATAGCCTATGTAGGCTATCTTTTTTATTTTATATTGAAAAAACGCTATTCATCTCTTTAATTTTGTAAATATGCAAGAAATTTTTATAGTGTTTTTCTATCAATATTACTCATTTTTCGAGGTTGAAATTGGTATATACCAATTTTTGAGATTCGCTATTCATAATATTACAAAAAATGTTACAATACACTCAAATTTATACTATAAAATCATTTTAATATGAAAAATTGGAATGAAAAGAAAGGAGAGGAATATGAATAAAGATGTCGCTTTGAAATGATTATTATCATTTCATTAGGAGTTGATGTAAAAAGATGAAGAGATACGAGGAATTGGATTCTATAAGAGGGATTTCTTCATTAATAGTAATGATCGGTCATCATTTAATGATTTTTTCAGCATTTCAAAATTACAGCTATGAAGATAATAAACCATTTGTTGTGTATCTATTAAAAGAAACGCCTGCTCGTCTTATTTTTAGTAGTGGTAACGAATCTGTTATTATCTTTTTTGTTTTGAGCGGATTTGTTTTGTATGAATCTATTCAAAAAACCTATAGTAGCTATGGGTCATACCTTTTAAAACGTATATGCAGAATATATATTCCTTATATTGTGGCAATAATTATAGCTATTATATGCCAGGCTACAATTAGTGAATATGGTATTTCTTATTTAAGTGAATGGTTTAATCGCTCATGGACGATTGAAAGTTCTCCAAGCTTAATAGCGCAACATATTTTATTGGTTGGGAAATATAATACAGATGCATATAACGGTGTGATTTGGTCACTTGTCCATGAAATGCGAATATCAATAATTTTTCCGTTAATTTTGATGATTTGTTTACGAAAAACGTTAAGGTGTTCATTACTATTATTGTTTAGTTTTAGTATATGTTCTGTCGTAATATTATTTTTGTTTCGCTCGGGCTTAACATTAACAAGCTATGCATTAACGTTGCATTATACGGTGCTGTTTTTATTGGGGGCACTAGTTGCGAAGTATAAAAATAATTTAATAGTTTTTTATAGTAATTGTACTAAAAACACGAAAATTGCATGGTTTTTATTTGCGATTTTACTTTTTATGTATGAAGGACTTATTGGAGAAATTAAAGTACTCAATAATTTTATATTTCGAGACTACGTAGTGGCGATAAGTGCAAGTCTATTTGTCATATTAAGTTTGTCAATATCAACTTTGTCATCCTTGCTACGCAATAAATACTTGTTATATTTGGGGAAGATTTCTTACAGTCTTTATTTATACCATATTATATCGTTGTTTTCCCTTATATACATGTTCCATGAAATATTACCGTTGCCTATTATTTTAATTTTTTCACTTATATTTTCGTTTATACTTGCAATACTTTCGTATATATATGTAGAAAAATTTGCATTCAGAGTCGGAAAGTATGTAACAAAACAAGTGGATAGAAAGAAGAGAGGGGTATCTGTAAAGAGTGACTTGCAGGATGTTATTCAGAAAAGGGCGGTGAAATAATTGAAGCAAGAAATGAGTATAAAAGATTTTCAACAATTATTGAAAAGAAGATTCGTAACGATTATTTTAACGATGTGTTGTTTAACCGCTTCTTTAGTTCTTATCTCTATGTATGTTTTAAAGCCGTCATATCAATATTCAACGCAAATTCTTGTTGGGAATTTAGATGAGTTTAATAAGGAAAATTCAACAAATAAAACACAAGAAAATAAGCAACTAGTAACATCGTATGTTGATATTTTAAAAAGCCCATTAATTATTTCAACAGTCAAAAAAACTTTGAAATTAGAGCAATCAAGTTATGAATTAGCACAAAAAATCTCGGTAGTGAATACGGACAATTCACAAATTGTAACTGTTACAGTAAAAGATTCCAATCCGAAAGTCGTGAAAGACATTGTAAAGACATTGGCAGAGCAATCACAACAAAGTTTTCAACAGTACACAAATGTACAAGGTGTGAAAGTGTTGACGGATCCTGAGTTACAGGAACAGGCTGAAAAATTGTTTCCGAAATTTCAACTGATCATTCCTATTTCTTTAATTGTTAGTTTTTTTGTTGGGATAGGTTTAGCTGTATTTCGAGATTATTTTGATGAACGTATATACACGGAACAAGATTTAGAGAAAATAACAACAGTCTCTGTTATTGGTCACATAAATGTGAAACCGAATAGAAAACAGAAATCTACAGAGATTGATAAACAATCATCTATATATCGAGGTGAACATGTCGATGTTTAGGACAAAGAAACAGCTGCCATTCGATTTGCATGATGATCTGATGAAAGAGCAGTTTTATACGGTGTATCACGAGCTGAGAAAATCTGGAAAACAACTATTCACAGTTAGTTCAACGAAGGACAGAGGGGTTGTTGCCTCACTTATAGTAAATATGGGTCTAGTGTTTGCAGAAATGAAGAAAAAGGTGTTACTTATTGATGTGAATTTTTCTGACCCTAAATTACATGTATTATTACAAAGTGATCACATGATAACCGTAAACGATATAATAAGCTCTTTCCCCTGCAATTATGAATCTTTTTCTAGTAATTTGTCTAAATACTTATATTGTATTCCTGCAAAAAAAACAGTACACACAGGGACGCCCTTAGTTGCTATGGATGAATTTGATAATGCGATTGCTAAGTGGAAAGAAGATTTTGATTACATTTTCTTTTATTCTTCTGAAGTATTTGATCTTCCTGCTACGCACATTATTGCAGAGAAATGCGATGGAATGGTCTTAGCAGTTAAAAAGCGAAAAGATTCACTACGTACAGTGCAAAAAGTAATAGCGGATATAAATAGGAAAGAATGTGAATTAATAGGTATAATTTTATATTCTTGAATGTGGGGGTAACGATCCATGATTCGTGAAACAAATCAAGCCAAGTTGTATACGATTCCGGCTCAAGAAAAGCCTAGCATATTGAATCGAAGTGTAAAACGCTTGTTTGATATTATATTTTCAATCATATTGTTACTATTAACGATACCAATTATGTTGTTCTTTTGTATTATGATTACTTTAGAAACATCAGGGGCTCCAATTTACTTTCAAGAACGTTTAGGTATAAACGGGAAGAAGTTTAATGTATTTAAATTAAGATCAATGGTAAAGGATGCTGAAATAAATGGCCCACAATGGGCAAAAGAACATGATTCAAGAATTACAAAAGTTGGATTGTTTATAAGAAAAACGAGAATTGATGAATTACCACAACTTTTAAATATTTTAAGAGGAGATATGTCTTTTGTAGGCCCTAGACCAGAGAGAGAGTTTTTTTATAATGAGTTTGATACGTTTATTCCAGAATTTAAGGATCGTTTAATGGTAAAACCAGGATTAACAGGATGGGCACAAATAAATGGAGGATATAATCTTGATCCAAAGGAAAAGTTGAGGCTGGACATGGAGTATATTGAAATGAAAACATTTCGGCTGGACATCCGTATTTTATGTAAAACCGTTTTAATTGTATTGAACGGTAATGGTGCAAGATAAATATATATGTAAACAAACAACATATGTAAGTAGGTTACTTGCAAAGGAGAACTTGTATGGGTAGATCTATTCTAAACAATATTATCCATCTATTTTATAGTACGATTTTAGCTAACCTTCTTCAGGCCGTCAGTTTAATTGTTTTAGCAAACTTTTTTAACGCACAACATTATGGGATGTTTAGTGTTGCCATAGCAGTGACGTTTGTTATGTTATTTTTTACAGACTTAGGACTTAGTAATACGTTTCTTCGAGAAGGGGCAAAGGATGGAGCAGATTTAGAGAAGATTTTATCATCGTATATAAAAATAAGGATGATTCTACTTATTCTTATTTCTATAATCGGTTATATTGTTATTCATTATATGTATGCGGATAAAAATTTAATTTATATGATGATAAACGTAATGTTTTTCATGTTAATAGGATTAACTTGGCAAAACATAGGAATTGCCTATTTTCAACTGACGGAACGTATGAAGTATATAGCGCTCATTAAAGTTGTATCAGCATCGGTTGTCATTATAATTACATGTTTTTGTATTTTCGGAGAGTTACCGGTGTATGTAACGGCTCGCTTATATGCTTTTGGGTATATGATCGGTGGTTTATTCAGTATATATATCATGAGAAGAAAGACGAAAATGAATATGAAAGTCGTAATTCATAAAGCTTTATTTTGGCAATTAACTCCCTTTATTATTAGCGGTTTTTTAATAATGAGTACGCCACAATTAGCACCTATCTTGCTTAACTATACATTGCCATTAAGTATGGTAGGTGTTTTTGCAGTGGCGTACCGAATGCCGGCAGCTTTATATCAAGTACCAGGGGTAATTGCAGGTGCATTTTTTCCAGTGCTCTTTAAGCATTATAACCAGAATAATATAGAAGAGCATACGAAATTAAATTTGCTTCAAATTAAATCAATGGCGATTGTAGGAATATGTATGACGATCGGTTTATATCATTTAGCACCATACTTTATTTCTATATTTTTTCATGAAGAATGGCGCAATGCAGTAGAACCACTCCAAATATTATCATTTCTTATTGTGCTACAAAGTTTAAATATTGCTATTGCTGACGGTTTAACGACGAGTGGATGTCAAAATAAGAGGACTGTTGTGCAGTGTGTAGCATTGGTGATCGGTGGAGTTATGCTTTATAGCTTTAGTAGTATTGGTGGAGTGATAGGAGCGGCATACGCTATGGTTTTATTTGAAATAGTCGCTTTAGTGGGATATATAGCGGTGAGTGTAGTGAAGAAAAAAATTGTATTCCAAATTGTAATACCGTATACAATTTATTTTGGTGTAACCTTTATTGGAGTGCAATATATATTACATACATATCATTTAATTGCGCTTGTTCTTAATATACTAATTGTAGTAGCTGCCATATTCCTATATGATTATGAGCTAAAAAAACTTCTTCTTTCTTTTATAAGAAAAATACGCAAAAAGGATTATATTACGAAACAGGGGATATAGCCTATGGAAAATAATATGAAAGTATCGATGGGATGGATTATTCTTCTAATATTATTTGTTATGTTAAGTAAATACAATTTATATATTGGATTTTCATTGAAAATATATATGATTTTTTTAGTCATATATTTTTGTTTAACAATTAAAGACTTTCATATTCAAAAGTTATATTTTCATGAAGTTATATTTTTACTGTTTTATTTCATTTATTGTTCGAGTGGAATTCTTTCTATGTATTTAAATGCTAGTATTCGTATGATTTTTGGCGTGCTACTTGTTTTAGGATGCTATTTTATAATGAGGAATTTATTGGGCAATACTGAAATAGTGGTACTTGAATCATCTATTGCTTATGTAGGAGTAGTATTTAATGTAGTAAGTCTAATACTCTATATAATCGGTTTACAATACTTTAGTTTATACGGTGGAGAAGAGAGAGAAATTTTTGCCGGGTTATTAGTTGATAGAGGATATCCACGGTTAATTGGATTGCTAGATGATCCTAACATTTTTATTTTCTATAATACAATATTTTTTATGTACTATATGACGAATTTACAAAATATCACTAACATCCTAGGGTTAATTTTATGTGTTACGACGAGTTTATTAACCTTTTCAAGGGGGGGGATATTAGCGCTTGTGCTTGTCGTTTTTGTATATATATGTATGTCTAGTTTCGCCAAAAAAATAAAAATAATTATGAGTTTAGTATTGTTTAGTGTAGTTATTTTTAGTTTATCGAACAGTGTAATGGGGGGCCAATTAGATGACATATTAAATAAACGAATTTCTGATTTTTCCCATGATAATGGAAGTGGTAGATTTACATTATGGGAAGCTGCTTTTAAATATTATTTATCCAATCCATATATTGGAATTGGCGCTTTTAACTTTTCGAATTATTATGAGTATCAATTTAATGAAAAATTATTTGTACACAATACATTTTTAGAAATTTTGTCTGAATCGGGTACAATTGGTTTTCTTCTATATAGCGCGTTTTTATTCATATTAATGTTCAAGTTAGCGCAGCATACTTTGTTTCGTGAAAAACCATATCTTCTATTGACTATGATTGCATTTTTATTTCAGATGATGTCATTGTCACTCATTATTAACGAAGCGTTCTTTTTATTTTTAGCAGTTGTTGTGAAGTATATTTCAATATATGAAGGAAGGGGAAAGATAGATGGTAAAATGTCTATCAGCACATAACGAGCCGCCTTATGTTTCTGTAATAACACCTTCTTATAATAGTATACGATTTATAGGTGAGACAATTTCATCTGTACAGAATCAATCGTATGAAAACTGGGAAATGATTATCGTTGATGACTGTTCAACCGACCAATCTGCCGCAAAAATTAAAGAGATAATAGAAGGAGACTCACGAATTAGGTTATTATCATTAAAAGAAAATGTCGGTGCTGCTAAAGCTCGGAATTTAGCGATCAAAGAGGCAAGAGGAAGGTACATTGCCTTTTTAGATAGTGATGATATATGGTTGCCACATAAATTGAAGACACAATTGTTATTTATGGAAGAAATGAATATTGCTTTTTCATATGCGTCGTATAGTTTAATTGATGAAAATGGTAATGAATTAAATCGCGAAGTGAGTGCACCAAAATCTGTTGACTATCATTATTTAGTAGGAAATACAATTATCGGTTGTTTAACAGTGATGATTGATCGTAAAAAAATTCCGTATGTCGAAATGCCTAGTATACAGCCGGAAGATACAGCGTTATGGCTGAACTTATTACATGAAGGGTATGAAGCAAAAGGGATACAGCAAGTGTTAGCAAAATATAGAATTGTTACAAATTCTGTTTCTAGAAATAAAATTAGAGCAGCTTTCCGGTATTGGAAATTGTTAAGGGAACAAGAACGACTGAATTCGGTGCAAATTTTTTACTATTTTAGTAAGTATGCTTATCATGCTTATAAAAAAAATAAAATCAATGTAGTTGGGAAGACGCAATTATGAATATACTGTTGATGACAGATAAATTGATAACTGGCGGAGCTGAGAGCTATTTCTGTAAATTGGAAAGTAATTTGGGTTATGATGATTTTAAGATTTATACAGCTGCAGGTGATGGAGAACTATATGAATCTCTTACTAGAAAAGAAAATTTTATATTACTTAGTCGATGGAATCATTTGAGAAATATTTATTATTTACGAAACGAAATTTGTAAACGAAAGATAGAACTTATTCATGCAAATAGTTTGCGAATGGTATTATATGCTTTTCTAATTCAAAAGTTTATTAAAAAAAAGATGAAAATTGTTTATACGAAACATAATGTAACGATATTAGAAAAGAAAATGCCAACGCTTTTTCGTTATTTCATGAATAAATATGTAAACAATATTATTACAGTAAGTGAGTTTGAAAAGAATAATTTAATTTCAATTCATGTAGCAGAAGAAAAAATAAATACAATTTATAACGGTGTCGATATTGAAAAGTTTTTATTCCAGCAAAAGAAGAAAGAATCTACATATAAAATAGGGATATTAGCTAGATTATCCAAAGAAAAAAACCATCAACTATTTGTCAAAATTGCAAATGTATTGAAAAAGAGAAATGATTTTATGTTTTATATTGCTGGTGATGGACCAGAGAAAGAATCGATTATGAAAGAAATAGAAAAATATGGATTGCAACAGAGTGTAAAGATGTTAGGGAATATTTCAGAGCCGCATGAGTTTATTGGGAATATGGATGCCTTACTTTTATTATCTTTTCGTGAAGTGTTTCCAATGGTAGTAATTGAAGCGATGGCTACAGGGACACCAATTGTTTCAATAGATGTTGGCGGAATACATGAAGCGGTAATAGATGGAGAATCAGGTGTTTTAATATCTGAATATTGCGAATCTGAATTCGCAAGTGCACTTGAAGAACTACAAGGGAATGAAGAAAGGGTAAATGATATTAGATTGAAAGCACGAGAGAAAGCAGTGAGGTATTTCTCGTTAACTAAAATGATAGAAGAAACGAAAAATATATATGAGTTAAACAAATGACCGGGTAGGTCGTTTGTTTTTTTTATTATAGAAACTTTTAAGAGAGAACTCACATATTATATGAAAAAAGGTAATATGAGGAGTGAATTTATTTTGTCAGAATATATTTCTTCCCAAGAAGATTGTGCGCCAGAAGGTAGCGTTCACATCGATTGTTTTGGCGCAGTTCCAAACTCGGGAAATGATAGCTCATTAGCAATTCAGCAAGCTATTGATTATTGTGTAGCGAATCGAATTTCGACGGTTAGAATTACAGGGGTAAATACGTACAAAATTGTAAAGCCGATTGTTATTAAATCAAACGTAAGATTAGAATTAGATCCTACCGTAACGCTGCAAATTGATGGGGATTTTAATGCGTTTGAGCTACAAAGTAACGCTTCGATTGTTGGTGGTACTATTCAAGTTATAAATTCATTGTTTCAATCTGCTGTCATTTATGTTTCTGGTTCACAACAAATCGAACTACCTAATCAATCTGTTATATCAAATATAAATATAATAAATACAACTCCATCGTATAAAGGAAAAGCTATACATTTTTATTGTCAAAAGGCATGGGATTATATTAGTTTCTTTCAAGTTAAATTTATTCAAATTAAAAACTTTCAAACTGCAATATATTTGAAAACAGAGTATATAGATGATATCAATACACCTTGTTGGATTAACGCCAATGTATTTCAATCTATATTTATTGATGGATGTGTGTATGGGATTGAAGTCGATGGAAATAGTGATTTGCCAAATGAAAGTTCAGGAAATACGTTTCATGATATTCAAGTGCAATGTAGACAACAAACGAAAAAAGCAATTCGTTGCTCAGGTGCATATAATACATTTGATTGTATGATTTGGGATACGTACCGGATGAGTAGTGAACAAATTGTTATTGAATTTTCTTCCAATTCTCATCGTAACTACCTTTTTTCAAATCTGCTTTCGACAACTATTGTAGATAAAGGACAATACAATGTTTGTAAGTCTACTTATGAAGAATCCCTACGAATTCAGTTACCGTTGACGTTAAATAGACCTCATTTAATAGGAAACCAAGATGATATTTTAGTAAATGCTCAGCAGAAATATAATGTTAAGCAAGTAAGTGGGAAAGTGCCGTACGGGGGGAATCTCACAAATTGCTTTAATTTAATAGATGAACAAAGTGTAAACTATATTGACGTTCCAGATAGTAATCCAGTTGTAATTGAACTGGATTTTACGAAAAAACCAATACAAATGTTAAATTGTTTTGGAATGTATTTTGGGTGGGGAGAGAGTCCAAAGAAAATTAAAATTGAATATGCATTAAGTGCAACTGGAAGTTGGGTTATCGCGTTGGATGTTCCATTAAACGTTGGTGATACAATTATATCGAATATGAAGGCGAGTCAGTTATATAAAGTTAGAATTACATTAAGTGGTTATTCCCAAGATCATAAACGTTTTCGAATTAATCGTATCTTTGCAAGATCTTCTATGGAAAATGGGAGTGCTTGGTTAGCGACAACTGGCGGAAGAATGTTTGGAGATATTGAAATAGAGGCAAGTAAAGGTATAATCATGAAGACTGCTAGTGGAGTGAAGTGGAAAGTTACTATTAATGAAGCTGGCCAACTTATTACGACTAAGGTAACTTAAGATGATATTTAATTATATATCCTTGGACGAGTTCCATTGTAGTGTGATAAAGGTAATGAAAAAGAGATTGTAATTTGGTTTCAACCAAACTACAATCTCTTTTTTTGTTTAAATTACTTCCACAAAATCCAAGTCCAAAGGTAATTTCGTACATTTCGAGGAGTAATGCGAATGAAGCGTTCACCGTCAAAGAAGCAATTTAAATTTGGAAGTGTTTCATCTGGATTTTCTGGAACAAAGGTGACGATGTTTTCGTTACTTGTAACGGTTACTGTAATTGGTGGATCGGTAGGCGAGACTTGAAGTTGTAACGAAATATTGGCCGTATTTTTAAATTGATTATTAACAGGTGGACTTATTACTTGTACTGTGAATAACACGATAATTGTTTCGTTTGGCTCTAAATTAGTGGCAACTAGGAAACCGATATTCGGATTCGCTAGTGGAGAGCGTTCACCGTTAATAAAGACAGTGCCGTTTATAAATTGTAAACCTGCTGGAATGGTATCTTGTAAAGAAATATTTGAGAGTGAAATTTCGGAAGTATTTGTAATACGCACCGTGTAATCAAAATATTGATTTAAATAAGCTGAGCTGACGGAAGCATTTTTCGTGACTGTTGTAGTTATAAATTGAACTGGTATACGAACGATATTTGAATTAACAATGAAAGTAATAATTGGATCCTGTGGTGTCAATTGAAAGGCAGCGGTAACTGTTGCAGAATTTATAATTGTACTATTTGAAGGAATAGAAGTTACGAGAACTTGGAATGTTATAGTTGCTACTGAATCTGCAGGTAAAGAGCCGATATTAATACCAGTGTCTGGACGAACATTTGGAACGGGAGTACCGTTAATTGTTACGCTGTTTTCTATAAATGTTGTACCAGCTGGAATTGTGTCTATAACAGAAGTGCTGATTGTCGGAATTGGGGAGTGATTAAATACCGCTAATGTGAATGTAATGATATCCCCTATAACGACAATAGATTTGTCAGTTGTTTTTTCAATACGAACCATCGGATCAATGACTGTCGTTGTAACGGTATTTGTTTGCTTTGTAATTGTAATAGGTGGTTTTGTTGGATCAATGATAACGGTATAGGAAACAGAAGCATCGTTATTAATTGTAGGTTGAAGAGTAGAAGAAGATATTGTCACTTGGAACGTAATAATAGCAGAGTCATTAGGAGCAAGATTTCCTAACGTAATACCATTTTCAGGATTCTCATTAGGCTGATTGATTCCGTTAATTGTAACACTACCAGCAACAAAAGTCGTATCTATTGGTATGGTGTCTATAGCAAGAAGGTCTTCAATCGTTACATTACCGCTATTCATAATCGTAATTGTATACGTTAAAGTTTGAGCAGGTAAGGCATTCGTTACATCAACAGATTTTATGGCAATGACATTATCATTTTGGACAGTAGTTGTGACGGTGTTTGTTGTAGTCGTATTTGTAACAGGTACGTTATTTGGGTTGACTATATAGTTAAAAGTAGTAATTGCGTTGTTGTTTAGTTCATTTGGTGTTGGAATAGAAGTCACAGTTACTTTGAATGAAACGATAGCATCTCCACCAATAGTTATAGTACCAATTGGTATGCCGCTTACTGGATTCACTCCTGGAAGAGTTTCTCCGTTTACAATGACGCTATTTTCTATAAACGTAGTACCTTGAGGAATAATATCTTGAATGATTACATCATTTACTGCAACATTACCGGTTTGACTTAGTGTAATCGTATACGTTAACGTATCACCAACCGTTGCAAATGTAAGGTCAACAGCTTTATTACTATTCAAATTTGCGTGATTAATTTCTGTTGCGGCAGCTGATGAAATAATAGTTTCGGTAATAGGTGGTCGATCTGGTACCGTGTATTCATATTCAATTGTACTCGTGTTAGAGATTGGATTTGTTTGTGGAATCGAAGTAACCCGTACTTGGAATAGAATGGTTGCTGTCGTATTAGGTGGAATGGTATCAATTTGTATACCGTTAAGAGGGTTGTCATTTGGCCGAGCGTTGCCGTTCACGATAACACTATTCTCTATAAAGCTCGTATTTGCCGGGATAATATCTGTAACAATAATGTTTTCGACTTGTATATTTCCGTTATTTATGATGGAAATTGTATAAGGGATGATAGTTTGTAAGTCAGCATATTGGATAGGTGTTGTTTTTGTCGCAATTACATTAGCGGAAATAACTTCAGTGAAGGTAATATTGCTAGTCGATATTTGTTCTTCCACGTTTATTGTATAACGAGAAGTTGATTGATTTTGAACATGACCGCTAGCAGGAAGAGCTACGACGGTAACAGAAAATGTGACTGGGATAGAAATGTTAGGAGCAATCGTTCCCACAAGTATACCTACACTTGGGTTGGCGTTAAGCTGAGGAATGTTATTTACTAAAACGCTACCGTCAATAAAGGTTGTTCCATCAGGTATATTGTCTGTAAATACAACAGCAGTGGCATCCGTATTCCCTGTATTCGTTAAAGTTGTTGTATAAGTTAAAATGTCACCAATCGTTACAGAGGTTAAATCAACAGTTTTAAGTGAAACGATATCAGCATCATTAATTTGAACGAAAGTAGTATTGGAAGTAGTAGATTTTTGAATTGGTGCAAAGTCAGGATTGAAAATAAAGTCGTAGGCGATGTTTGCAGTATTAGGTGTTGGATTTACAGTAGGTAAATTCGTAACGGAAACTTGGAATGTTATTGTAGCCATTTGACCTGCTGCGACATTAGGAATGGAAAAGCCGATATTCGGATCTGCTGCAGGAAGTACAGTATTATTAACTATTACACTTCCTGGAATAAATACTGTTCCATCTGCTATAGTATCTGTAAAAAAGATGGAGTTAGTTGTAGCCGATCCATTATTTTGAATGAATACTGTATATTCAATGGTTTCATCAATAGTAGCTAATACAGTATTAGCAGATTTTGTAGCAATAAGAATAGCATCAATAAATTGTATGTTTGTAGCATTGGAAGAGGTCGTTTCTGAAATTGGTGGTGTGCTTGGGTCTGGTCGATACTCATAGTGAATGACGGCGATATTATTAATGTTATTTTGTGGCGGTATAGAAACTACGCTTACTTGGAACGTAACAATAATCGTATTATTTGGAAGAATTATATCAAGATTGATACCGGTAATTGGATTTTCGTTAGGTCTTGGTACGCCATCTACAAGAATGCTATTTGGAACGAATGTGGTGCCAGAAGCAATTGCGTCAAGTAGGAGAGTATTTGTAATAGGTATTGTACCGGCGTTTGTAACTGCGACTGTATATGTGATGATTTGACCGATACGTGTAATGGATCTGTTAGCAGATTTAATTGCATTAACATTTGCCGTTCGCACTTCAGTATTTACTGCATTTGATAACGATCTACGCTGAATAATTGGAGAACTAGGGTCAATTTGGTATTCGTACGAAGTGTCTGAAATATTAATGACTGTATTGCCCTCTGGTATATTTGTAAGTTGTACTTGGAATGAAATAGTGACTGTTTCATTTGGTTGTATCGTGCCGAGAGTTACTCCGTTTTCAGGATTCACGCCAGGCTGAATTACATTATTTATTGCTAAGCTATCTTCAATGAATATAGTACCTTCTGGAATGTTATCAATGAACACGGTATTGTTAGCTGGAACGGTTCCTATATTTTGTAGTGTATTTGTGTAGGTAATCATTTGCCCGATTGATATGAAATTTACATCCGCGCTTTTAACAGAAATAATATTTGCATTTTGAAGTGATGTTGTAACAATGTTAGAATTTGCAGAGCGATTTACTGGTGGGGCTGTAGGAATACTTACATATTGGTAAGTTGCTGAAGATTGATTTACAATTTCAGTTTCATTCGGTGGATTATTTGTTTGCACTTGAAATAGTATCGTTTTGGAACTGCTTGCTGGAATTGTTCCAATCGGTATTCCGTTTTCAGGATTTACACCTGGCTGAAGGACACCGTTAATTGTGACACTATCGGGAACGAATGTAGTCCCAGCTGGGATAGAATCTGTGAAATTAATATTTATTGCGTCAACATTACCGATATTTTTCACTTCAGAAATATAAAGTATAGTTCCACCGATATCTACAGTTGTTGGATTGGATGTTTTTATAATTGTTAATTGTGCTTGCACGAAATTTGTAATGACGATATTACTAGTAGATGTTTCAGTAATAGGCGGTTGCCCTGGGTCTGGTTGGATTGTATATGTTGTATTGGATTGATTTGTAATCGATTCTTGCGAGAATGAATCGTTAATAAGAATTTGGAACGAAATAAGATGAGTAGCGTTTGCTACTAGGGTAGGCAAAGTAACACCTACATTTGGATTGGCACCAAGTATAGTTGTTCCATTAAGTGTAAAACTATTTTCTACGAATGTAGTATTTTGGGGAATAGTATCTGAAAATATGAGATTAGTAGCTGGAATATTTCCGGTATTTTCTAGTGTTATCGTATAAGTCAAAATATCACCTGTTGTTGCTTGTTGTGCATTGACTCCTTTTAAAGAAAGGATAGTCGCATCTGAAATTTGTGTGAAAGCGGGATTAGACGTAATTGTTCGAGAGATGATAGGAGCAGTTGGATCGGCGATAAAAGTGTAGTCAATACGGGCTGTATTAGAAATTGGGTTCACGCTTGGAATAGATTGAACGATAACCTGGAATGTTACAGTGACGATTTCTGACGGTGTGATGGAGTTTAATGGTATTCCTACGTTAGGATCAGCATCTGGAACGGAAACGCTATTAATAGTTACGCTATTCGGAATAAATGCAGTTCCTTCTGGGACCAAATCTGTTAAAGTAACTGTATTTGCAGTAGTATTTCCGTTATTTTGAACGACTACTGTGTAAGTGATTGTACCGTCAGTAGATTGTACGAGAGAATCTGTACTTTTAATTGCGGATAATGATGCATCAACAACAGCTGTATTAACTGTATTAGATGAGGATGTTGCTGTAACTGGAGGTTGACTTGGATCGACAATATACGTGTAACTTGTAAGTGCTTGATTTATAATCGCTCCTTGCGGCGGGATAGAACTTGCAAGAAATTGGAACGTAATAGTAGCAGAATCACCTGGTGCGATAATACCAACTGGAATACCGAGAGTTGGACTTGCATCTGGAAGTGAAATTCCGTTGAGCGTAACACTATTTGGAACAAATAATGCTCCTTCAGGAACTCCGTTAATGAGTAATACAGAGTTTGCAGGAAAATTTCCAGTATTTGTTAATGTCGCTGTATACGTAATTACATCTCCAATAGATACGATTGTTCGATTTGCTTGTAAAACAGTTGTAACAGTTGCGTTATTAATTTGTGTTGAAGCGCTATTAGAATTTATCGTGCCTGTAACAGGAGGAGAGGCCGGATCAACGATGAATGCGTATTGAATAGATGCTACGTTTGTAATCGGATTTGAAGGTGGAGTTGATGTAACTATGACTTGGAAAGTAACGGTTAAGGAACTACCTGCGCTAACTGTTCCGATATTCACTCCGTTATTTGGATTTGCACCTGGAAGTGTATTTCCATTTACAGCAAAACTATTTTCAACAAAGATTGTTCCTGCTGGAACTGGGTCTGAGAAATTTACATTCGTAGCGTTTGTATTGCCGTTATTTTGAATCGAAACTGTATAAGTGATCGTATCTCCAATATTTGCAAAGGCTGTATTAGCAGTTTTTACAGCTGAAAGTATTGCTGTATTAATAGAAGTAACGAAGACATTCGTTTCCACATTGCCAGGCTGAGCCAGTAATACATTGCCTACGTTATATTGGAAGTTAACAAATCCTAAGTTTTGGAGTTCAGGTGTGAACGTTGTTGGATTACTTACGATTTGTACTTGGAATATGATTGTAACAGTTTGATTTGGATTGATTGTATTTATGCCAACACCGTCAATGATAGAAGCCGATGGTAATGGAGTGCCATCAACAATAACTGATCCTACAACAAATTGTGTCCACGATGGTATAGGGTCTGAGAATACAACATTGTTAGCAGGAATATTGCCTGTGTTCGTAATAGTCGTTGTATACGTAATTGTATCACCAATCGTTGCAAAAGTTTTATCTCCTATTTTAATAGTATTTAAAATAGCACTTTCAATTTTTGTTGTAAAGTTGTTAGAAATAATATTTTTTGAAACTGGAGGATTAGCAGGATTAACGATATGTTGAAAGCTAACGCTAGCTTGATTAGTAATTGGATTTATGGGCGGAATTCCATTGGCGATAATGTGAAATGCTACGATGACAGATTCGTTTGGCGCGATATCACCGATTGGAACGCCTGTAATGATATCTGCATTTGGGATGCTAGTTCCGTTCAGTGTAAAGCTATTCGGTTCAAAGGAAGTTCCGTCTGGAATAAGGTCGGTAAAAATAACATTCGTTGCACTCACATTTCCGCTATTTGTAATTGTAACGGTGTAGGTAATATCCTGCCCGATATCTACCGTAGATACATTTGAATTTTTTTGTGCAGTAAGGATAGCGCTATTAATTTGTGTTGTCGTTGTATTAGATTGATTGGAAGTTGTAATAGGTGGCTGGCTAGGATCAACGACATAATGATATGTGGTAGAAGCAGAGTTAGAAATGGGATTAAGTGTTGGAAGTGTAATAACAGTTGCTTGGAATGTAACGATTGCCGTATTACCACCATTAATGGAACCAATATTTACACCAGTTGATAAATCGGCGTTTGGAATGGTTTGCCCATTAACTGTGAAACTATTTGGAACGAAACTTAAATTGCTATCAAGTATATCGATAATAGTTACATCAGTTGCGGTCACATTCCCAGTATTAGGGAGGTTAAGTGTAAATGTTATTGTATTACCAACATCCGCAAAAGTAAGATCTGCTGTTTTGGTGCTAATAATAGTTGCGTTGTTTATTTGAAGGAGTGTAGTGTTGGAAGTAGCTGCACTTGAAACGGGAGGATTAACAGGATCAACAGTAAATTCATACGTCGTTGATGCTGTATTTGGTGCTGGGTTACTAGGAGGAATATTGTTTACTGTAACTTGAAAGACGATACTATATATTTCATTTGGTGGAAGTGTTGCAAGTAATACACCTGTATTTGGATCCGCGTTAGGTTGTAAAACGCCATCGACAGTTAATGTGTTAGGAACAAATGTGAGTCCACTTGGTAATGCATCTGTGAATACAATATTAGTTGCATCGGTATTGCCTACATTGGTAATAGAAGTAGTATAAAAAGCAGTTTGCC
Organism: Bacillus sp. C-3-6; assembly: GCF_054509685.1. Lineage (NCBI taxonomy): Bacteria > Bacillati > Bacillota > Bacilli > Caryophanales > Bacillaceae > Bacillus > Bacillus sp. C-3-6. Next base: position 1,564,082 of record NZ_CM137247.1, read on the forward strand.
CGATATCTGCAAAGGATACACTTTCATTTTTCGTCATAGACAATATTGCTTCGTTAATTTGTGTTGAAACAGGATTACTAATTGAAGTTTCTGCATCAGGCGGTGAGACTAATTGATACGATGTTGATGAGAAATTTACAATTGGGTTTTGGTTTGGTAATGATGTTACAGTAACTTGGAACGAAACTGTTACTGTAGTCCCGGCTGTTATTGTCCCAATATTCACACCGTTCGATGGATCCGCCCCACTTTGAGGAACTCCATTAATAGAAAATGTGTTTGCAATAAATGTAGTGACGCTTGGCACTGTATCTGTAAATATAACATTTTGTGCAGATGAGTTTCCATTGTTTGTTAAAACGACAGTATAAGTGAGTGTGTCTCCAATACGACTAAAGGATTTATCGACTTGTTTTAATGAAAGAATGTTAGCTGTATTAATCGTAGTAAACACTGTGTTTGAAGTAACGTTTCTTGAAACGATCGGTGCATTTGGATCAGCGATAAATGTGTAAGACGCAGTAGCGGAATTGGCTACAGGATTTTGGTTTGGTGTAGAAGTAGCAGTAACTTGAAATGCGATAGATATTGAGTTGTTAGGAGCAATTGATCCGATTGTTATACCTGTATTAGGATCGAGTCCGATGTGTGTACTGCCATTGATTGTGACACTATTCGGAATGAAAGTTGTGCCGTCTGGAATAAGATCAGTGAAAGTAATATTCGTTGCATTTGTATTGCCATTATTCGTTAAAATGGTTGTATAGGTAATAGTATCACCTAGTGTAACAATTGTTTGATCGACCGATTTTACCATCGTTATCATAGCATCTAGTACCGGGTTTGTAACGATATTCGTTGAAGTAGAAGTTGTAATAGGAGCGGCACTTGGATCAACAGTATAAGAGTATAAAATTGTATCGTTATCCATAATTGAACTTGAAGGAGGCACAGAAATAACATTTACTTGGAAAGTAACGGTTACTGTTTTACCAGTAGCGATATTTGGTATAGTTACTCCGAGCGCTGGCCGTGCACCAAATTGCGGTATACCATTGATTGTGAAAGAATTTGGTATAAATGTAGTGTTAGCTGGAATAGCGCTTGTGAATGTAATATTCGTTGCTGTTGTATTTCCTGTATTTGTAATAGTAGATGTATACGTAATCGTATCGCCAACAGAAATAATGGATTTATCAGCATTTTTTGTGGTAGTTAATATTGCGCTATTTATTGTCGTAGTAACGGTATTCGATGAAGCAGTTTGAGTTATAACTGGTTGATTTGGATCGACAATATGCTGAAATTGTACAGAACTAAAATTAGAAATTGGGTTTATACTTGGAATGTTTGTAACAAGTACATTGAGAGTAATAATGGCCGTTCCACTCGGATTTATATTTCCAATCTGAATCCCGTTAGTTGGATTTCCGATTTGCTGTGTACCAGAATCGTTTGTAAGAGTGCCAGATATGAATGTCGTTCCATCAGGTAAAGTATCCGTAAAAATTATATTTTGTGAAGTGACATTTCCAGGGTTACTTAATGTAATCGTATAAGAAATTGTATCGCCAATTGTAGCGAAAGTTTTATCTACAGATTTGATTGCCACAATTTCCCCAGAATTTATTTGTGTCGAAACCGGATTGGATGTCGTACTTCTTGAAACGAGTGGCAAGTTTGGACCTGTCATAAATTGATAATTAATGGAAGCGCCGTTTACAACCGGTGAGTTTGGTCCGCCTGGTCCAATTGTGAAAATTGGATTTGGAATGCTAACTACTTGCACACGGAAGGTAACGTTTATAAAATCTCCTGCAATAATATCCCCAATTGGTATCCCATTCGCTGGATTTACTCCAGGTAATAAAACTCCACCTACTCGAACGCTATCTTCTATAAATACTGCGTTATTTGGAATCGGATCTGTAAAAATGATATTCGTAGCAGTTGTGTTTCCTACATTTTCTAATAAAACTGTATACGTTAAAAATGAATTTCCAGGTGCTATGTCAGAAAATAGCCGATCCACACTTTTCGTTGCTTGAATAATCGCTTCGTTAATTTGAACTAAAGTTGGATTACTTGTAGCTGTTTCTGTCACCGGCGGCTGGGTAGGATCAACAATGATCGAGTATGTCGTGCTAGACTGGTTCAAAGTTGGGTTTGTAACTGGTATTGAGCCAACGATAGCTTGAAAGCTAATTGTTGTCGTTCCTCCAACTGGAATTGAGTCTAAAGAAATCCCGCTATCTGGTCTAAATCCAAGTTGTGGGATGGTATTAATTTGTACGCTATCGGGAATGAATGAAAGTTCAGGTGGTAATATATCGATAAAAACAGGTGTGTTTGCGGTAGTATTTCCGCTATTAGTGAGGGTAGTTGTATACGTAATTGTATCTCCGACAGCAGCAAAAGCACTGCTTGCAGTTTTTGTTGCGATAACAGAAGCAGTATTTACTTGTGTAAAAGTTTTATTAGATTTAATTGTTCGTGAAACTGGCGGTTCATTTATATCTACAATAAAGCTATATTGAAGCGATGATTTGTTCGGGATTGGATTAGGGTTTGGAAGTGTTGTAATGTTTACTTGAAAACTGAGTGTAGCAGATGCATTTGAATTCAAGTTACCAATATTGATACCGTTTTGTGGATTTGCATTCGGAACGGTTACACCATTTATCTTAAAGCTATTTGGGATAAAGGTAGTACCGTTTGGAATTGTATCAGTAAAAATAATGTTGTTCGCAATAGTATTTCCGGTGTTTGTAATAGATGAAGTGAATGTAATTGTATCACCAATTGTAGCGAAAGTTGTACTAGCGCTTTTATTTATTACTAAAGTAGCGTCAATAATTGGTGTAACTGTTGTATTTGTTACGGTGCTACCAACAGCAGGAGATTGGTTTGGATTCACGGTATATTCATAATTTACAAGAGCATTATTTGTTAATGTGCCACTAGGTGGTATAGCTAAAATTTGTGCTTGAAAAGTAATGAATACAGTATCTCCTGGCGAAATATCTGCCAAGTGAACACCAAGTGACGGATCTAATCCTGGTTGTGGAACATTATTGATAGTTACGGAGTTTTGGATAAATGAAGCTCCTGCGCCAAGCCCATCTGTTAAAACAGTTGCACTAGCAGGGATATTACCCGTATTTGTTACTGCAATCGTATAGGTAACGATATCACCAATTGCAGCTGTCGGTGTATTCACAGACTTAGTAGCGACAATAGTAGCGTTATTAATTTGAGTTGTTATTACGTTACTTAACGTATTGGCGGATGCTGGAGGTAAGTTAGGATCTACGACATACTGGTACGTTGTATTGCTTTGGTTCGGGATTGGATTTGGATTCGGGATAGAATTTACTTGTACTTGGAATGAGATAATCGTATTTGCATTCGGATTTATTGGGTCGATTGCAATTCCGCTTGCTGGATTGACATTAGGCAGTGTATTCCCGTTTACAGTAACACTATTAGGGATGAACGATGTCCCGTTTGGAATTACATCTGTAAATATTACATTTGATGCAAGTGTGTTCCCGTTATTCGTTAAAGTAGTCGTGTACGTAATAATATCATTTACGTTAGCAAACTGTTTATCTGCCGATTTAGTAGCGGCAATTGAGGCGTTATTAATAGTTGTCTGTACAGTGTTAGAAGCAACCATCTGCATTACAGCTGGTTTGGATGGATCATACGTATATTGGAATGTTGTGCCGGATTGATTTGTAATCGGGTTTACAGCAGGGATAGTTGGTACAAAAACTTGGAATGCAACGGTGCTTGATGAACTCGCTCCTATCGTACCAATTGAAATGCCGTTAGCAGGATTTGCATTAGCTATAGGGACATTATTAATCGTTACAGTATTAGGAATGAAGAGGGTACCCGCTGGAATGATATCTGTAAATGTTACATTAGCAGCAGGGGTATTCCCGTTATTCGTTAAAATAGTCGCATATAGTATTACATCACCAATATCAGCGAAGTTTGTACTCGTTAGTTTTGTAGCAACGATATTAGCAGTATTAATTTGTGTAGTTACTATATTGCTAGCAGTGTTTCTAACAAGAGCAGGTAAGTTTGGATCAGCGATAAAGCTATATTGAAGTACAGCGCTGTTTTGAATTGGGTTTGGTGAAGGTAGCCCATTTGTACTTATTTGAAAAACAATCGTTGTAAAACCACCCGAAGGAATGGAGCCCACTTGGAGACCGGTACTAGGGTCTGCACCTAGTTGTAAAGTACCACCTATAAAAATACTATTTGGTACGATAGTGGAGCCATTAGGGATTATATCGGTAACAATAACATTATTTGCTGTAGTATTGCCAAGATTAGCTAAAGAAATTGTATATGTGATTGGTTGCCCGACATCGGCGATAGTTAAATCTACTTCTTTGACAATCACTACATTTGCTAAATTAATTTGTGTACTTACAGTGTTACTTACAGATGTTTCTATAGTTGGTGGATCGCCCGGATTTAGAATAAAGCTATACTGTGTACTAGATGAATTTAATGTTGGGTTTTGTGTTGGTAAAGAGTTGACGGTTACTTGATAAGAGACAGTAAGTGAGCCATTAGCAGCAATGGAAGGTAGCGGAACACCTATATTTGGATCTGCGTTATTTTGAAGTACACCATTAATAAGAAAAGTATTTGGAATAAAGGTAGTACCGTCTGGATTCGTATCTACGAAAGTAGGGCTATCAGCAGAAACACTTCCTGCATTCGTCAAAGTAACAGTATAAGTTAATATATCCCCTACGGTAGCGAACTCTCGATCCACTGTTTTGGCTGAAATGACATTTGCATCGTTTACTTGAGTAAATGTAGTGGTTGAAGTAGTGTTCTTACTTACAGGTGAAGTGTTTGGATCAACGATAAAGTTATAGGAGATGGAAGCGCTATTTGAAATAGGGTTTGGATTTGGAATGCTAGTTATTACTACTTGGAATGAAGCTGTAATTGTAGTATTAGCATTGATGCTACCAATATTGATGCTAGCTGGTGTAACGCCTGGCTGAGTAACACTGTTAACTATAACGCTGTTTGGGACAAAGGCGGTTCCATTCGCAATTGAATCAGATAGTAATATATTGTTCGCTGCAACATTTCCATCGTTAGTAAGAGCAAAGGTGTAAGTTAATACATCGCCAACTTCCGCAAACGTTTTATCTACAGATTTATTAATATGGAGATTTGCTAGTCTAATTGTTGATGTAACAGAATTAGAATTTGCTGTTTTTGAAGTCGGTGGCAAACTTGGATTTACAGTGTAAATATAAGAGGCGAAAGCGTTATTAATAATAGGGTTTTGGGCAGTAATGTTAATGACTGTTACTTGAAAGGATAAGGTAAAAGTAGCTCCACCAGGAATTGTGCCGATAGGTAAAGCAACGAGAGAATCTACATTTTGTAAAACTCCGTTTAGTGTTACAGTACCAGGAGTCAATATCGTTCCGTTTGGAAGTGGATCAGTTAGTTGCACGTTATTAGCGGCTACATTTCCACTGTTTGTAATAAGGATTGTATAACTTATCGTTTCGCCAATTGTGGCAAATTGTTTGTTAGTTGATTTTGTTAATGTTACATTCGCATTGTTAATTTGAGTGGAAACGAGATTCGAAGAAATATTTTTTGTAACAGGTGATTGGCTAGGATTGACAGTATATTGATAAGAAGCGCTTGATCCATTAGATACGACATTTGACGTGGGTATTGTGTTTACTACTACTTGAAATGCAACATTTTTTGTTGTGCCGCTTGTTATGGATCCAATGTTCACGCCGGTAGCGGGATTTGCGCCCACTTGTGTCGTGCCATCTATTGTTAAACTGTTTAGAACGAAAGTTGTTCCAGTAGGGATGACATCTGTAAAAATAACATTGTTCGCATTTGTATTACCTGTACCTGTAAAGGAAACAGTGTACGTTAGTGTATCACCAATATCTGCAAAATTTTTATCTACTGCTTTCGTCATTGTTACAGTAGCATTATTCACTTGAGTGGAGACAATATTTGTCGTATCAGTCCCACTTACTGCTGGTTGATTAGGTACAGGAATGTATTGATATGTTGTTGTTCCACTATTTAATATTGGGTTTGTTTGAGGGATAGAAGGAACGAGCACTTGGAATGAAATAGTAGTAGTGGAATTTGCGGCAATTGAACCAATTGGTATACCATTAGCAGGATTTGCGCCAGCTTGAGTAACTCCGTTCACAGTTACACTCCCTGGAATGAAAGTAGTCCCGCTAGGAATCGGATCCGTATATATCACATTCGTTGCAGCGATATTTCCTATATTAGCTAAGGCAATACTGTAAGTTAATGTTTCACCAATATCGGTAAAAAGTTTGTTAACTGATTTTGTTCCATTAATATCTGCAAGGTTAATTTGTGTTCCAGCAGAGTTACTTGTTGCAAGACCATTAAAAGTTGTTCCTCCGGCGATTGGTGTATATTGAAATGTAATATTAGCAGTGTTAGAGATAGGATTTTGACTTGGAAGAGAAACGACAGTAGCTTGGAAAGTTACTATACGAGAAGCACCATTATTAATTGTTCCAAGAGATATACCAGCCGCAGGATTTGCATTTGTTTGTGGTACGTTATCTACTGTTACAGTGCCGGGTATAAAAGAAGTACCGTTAGGGAGACTATCTATAAAAATAGCGTTATTGGCAGGAAGAAGCCCGGTGTTAGGGATAGTAACTGTATAAGTGAGAATATCTCCAATTGCAGCAACACTTTTATTCACGCTTTTCGTCGCTTGTATATTTGGTGAGTTTATATTAATTTGTAAGCCTACTGTATTTAACATATATGCGTCTCCGTTAGTAGTTAAACGGATTGCGGCGGATACTTGTGAGTTTGTTAAATAAGGAGAAATATCAATGGAAGTAATGTCCCAGCCCTGTCTTCCTGCGGAGATGTTTGTACTTGTAGAAGCACTTTGATTTCGCGTTCCAAATGTCCCTGTTGTATCTAAGTTTCCTGCAGCATTATTAACTTGAGAACCGAAGAAATTATTTATAGCATTGTTTGGTCCAGATAAAGCATTTAATGAACTGAAATTTGGTCCAAATAAAGCTTGATCCCCGGTTAAATCTGCATCTCCTTCAGTAGAACTTAAAAATAATCTCCCGCTTACTGGTCCACCTGAAGGTGTTAAAAATCCAGAAACAGATACATCAGCACTACCAGTTTCTGCAGAAACACGGTTACCAGCTACATAAATGGTTAAGTTTCTTGCTGGCAATGTCCCGTTTTGATAAGCGACGATAAGCGTCCATCCAGCCGAATTAATTGTTCCATTAGAAGCATCTATAGGATCTACAAGTCCAGGAACCGCTCCTGTAGTATAGGAACCAGAACCTCCCGCTTGAATAAGAGTTGTTACGTCTGCTGAACGAGTGTAAAAGCCAAATGTAATAGAGTTTGAAACGAATGTTTGATTTGAAGCTGTAACAGCTGAAGGAGTAATCGAGTATGTTGAAACAGGTGTTGTAAAAGAAACTGGGTTTCCTAATACACTCGTAATGTTTTGATCACGAGATAAATAGTTTCCACCCCAAACGAGTTCTGCGTAAAGAATAGTACTACCAGCAGGGATATTTAAAATAGCGGTAGAACTATTTTGTGTATAGTTTAACGTTGTACCAGCAGGAAAAGTAGTTACTTGTAAAGCAGTATTCGTAGTTACGAATGCACCAATTGCCCCGATTGTACCAGCACGGTTTTGATTACTAATTTTACTTAAGCCTAAAGTATTGCCTGTAATAGCGAGTGCGCCGTTAGTGGTGGTAGAAAATCGATTCGTAATGGGCATGTTGTCACCTCATTTACAATATAGTCTTGGTCAAAATAACATATGTGTGTGACAAATAAAGGGAAACATGTACAAGTTGATTTCGTAATAATGATTTAAATGTCTAGATAAGGGGATGGAGTATGGTTGAATTAGAAATTAGGGTGGAGTGTCTTAGGAAAGAACAAATAGGCGATATTGTAGCATTATCTTCTTATATTGGATGGGATTATAACAGAGAAGAAGTTGAAACAATTTTCAACTCAGGTATTGTATACGGTGTATGGAATGAGAGAAAAGAACTTATTGCTAGCGCAGCAATAATATTATATGGGGAGGCGTTAGCATCTATCGGAATGGTAATTGTACATCCAGATTATAAGGGAAGAGGAATTGGAAAGGTGATAACGAATTCATGCATGAATAGCGTATCAGCTCAAACTCCAATTATGCTTATTGCTACGGATGAAGGGAAGCCCTTATATGAAAAATTAGGATTTAGGGTAGTAAGCTATGTTTCTAAATATATTTGTAACTCGTACAATGCCAATCATAAATGTGCAGAAAATGAAGAATATATGATGGTTTATAGAGAGAGTGATTTAGAAGGAATAATAAAAATAGATGAAGGCGCATTTGGGACAAGCCGAAACGGGTTTTTAAAACAAAGAATTATGCAAAGTGAGCGGTGTGTCGTTGTAAAGGATACGAAAGAAGATGTAGTAGGATACGGTATAAGTATACAAACGTCGGAAAATAAAATAATAGGACCAGTCGTTGCTAAAAATAATGCGATGGCAATGAGAATAGTACATGATTTAGCAAGAGGGCATAATGGAAAATTAAGAATGGATGTACCAGAAGGAAAAAACGGTTTCATGAAAGAATTAGAGATTGCTGGTTTTAAAAAGGTGAATACACCGCCAATTATGATGAAAAATAGCGATAAATTATTAAAAAGGAGTAATGAACTGTATAGCATTGCAGCACAAGTTTTTGGGTGAAAAAAGAATCCTTTCGTGAAAAGGATTCTTTTTTATAGCCAACTTAATCACGATATTGGTCATGAGTAGGTTGAAAGAGGTCTTCCTCGACATCTCTAACAACTGAAAAATGATCAACGTTATAATGGCCGTGTAAAGTTTTATTGTGATGACCAATAATTTGCTCTGCAGACAATACGTTAGAATCAGTTGTTGAATGACCGTTTTTAATTAATGTAACGTCAAATCCTTGTACAGTTGCTGTCCTAACCGCAGTGTCAATGCAATGTTCTGTTTTACATCCGCCTATAACAATATGATTAATGTTTTCTTCTTTTAAAAGCTCAAGTAAAGAAGTGCCGTAGAATGAATTGGTTGCTGCTTTATTAATAAGGATTGCAGACTGGGGTACTTGAATTTGATTATGTACTTCAAATCCTTCGCCACTACCAGAAGCAACATCGATATCTCTTACGAAAACAATAAGAGCATTTGAATCTATTGCTTTCTGCAGTGCTATATTTAGTGTAGATAATAGCTCGGTTTTACGAAAAACTTCATTTTCTTGCTCATTTCCATCAATTAATTCTTGTTGAGCGTCGATAATTAATAGTGCTTGTTTCATCGTGTCTCCCCTTTAATATGAAATAAGTTCCACTTTACATATTCCTTCAGATTGTTAGAAAATCCTCCATTGTAAGCGAAGTAGAAGATTGATTTACAAAGTTGTCAAAGAAATTTCATTCTCATAGCGTGTAAAAACATGTATGATAGGAGATGGAGAATTTTTGAGTAGGTGGGAATAACATGCAAACAGTAGAAGATTATCTTTCATTCTTACATACGAAAGGATTTAAATTATCAGAGGAAGCACAGGGGTTTATTATGTTTGGACAAGGATATACTGGAGCGTCTGATGGGATTGTGAACGCAGCAATAGAAGCGACAATTAAACATCAATTGCAGTTTGATGGTAGTTATTTCGTTGCGTTATTAGAACGATTGAAAGAAGAAGAAATTACAGATAAAAAAAGCGCTAAGGCTTTTATGCGGAAGTTACAAGCGTAACTTCACGCAGCCTGCGCTTCTTTTTTTGTTTTGGAAGGTAATTCAACAAAAATCATGCCTAGGAAAATACATAGACATCCGATAATAGCAGAAATAGAAAGTTGTTCATTTGCAACGAGAACGCCTGTTAAGGCAGCAAAAACGGGCTCCATTGCGAAAATAATTGCTACTCTCGTTGGAGAAGTGTGTTTTTGTGCCGATGTTTGAATGAAAAAAGCAATAGATGTTGCAAACAGAGCAGTTAGAAAGAGTGCGAATAAAAAGGATTGATTCGTCCATAGTGATACTGAAAATAACTTTTCCCAATCTTCAAACAAGAAAGCGCAAATAGAAGAAAATATACCAACAGCTAATACTTGAGATGTGCTTAATAATAAAGGTGATATTTTTTTAGAAAAGAAGCCGTTAATAAGAATATGGGCAGCGAAAGCGACTGCACAACCGAGAACAAGTATATCTCCTATATTTAATTGGAAAGAATCAGCAGCTGTTAATAAGTACAAACCTGTTGTAGCTACAGCAATACCAAGTACGATGAAAATGGTAGCTTTTTGTTTTAAAAAGATAAATGATAAGATTGGGACCATAACAATGCTTAGCCCAGTTAAGAAACCTGCTTTTGAAGATGTTGTATAGAGTAAGCCAAATGTTTGCAATAAATAACCGACAAATAAGAAAAAACCAACGATTATCCCTGCCGTGCTACTATGTTTTATATCTTGTTTTGAAGTTTTTTGTGAGAAAATAATTTGAACGAATAATAAAATAATTCCAGCGAATAAAAAGCGAATACCATTAAACGTAAATGGACCAACGAAAGACATAGCGTTTTGAACGACAACAAACGTAGCTCCCCAAATAAAAGAGACAAATAATAAAGCAAGAGGAGCAATCCACTCTTTTTTCACACTCATACCCCCGTTAATTTTGTAATATAGCTTTTCTAGCTAATTCATCAGCTACTTTATTTTGACTACTTGGAATCCACTTAATAAAAAAGAGATCGAAGTTTTTTATGTACTGCAGTGCTTCATCTAAAAGAGGTGCAAATATTTTATTTTTTGCGTATTCCTTTTCAACAGCCCGTTCGACAAGCTGGGAATCTGTACGAAAAGAGACAGTGCTATAATTATGCTCGATGCAATATTTTAATGCTAGAAGTAAAGCGCGGTATTCTGCTTCATGATTGGACATTGTTCCAAGTGGTAATGATAATTGTACAGGCGGCTGAACGCCTTTAATAAACACTCCTGCACCAGAAGGACCAGGATTTCCTTTTGATGCACCATCAATATATACTTCAATCAAAATGAGAAACCTCCAAATTATAAGATTATCCCCTACTTAAATGCTTTTTGAAGTAGGGGATAGAGTAGTTATCCGATTGTGATGCTATAACAACATGTAAATGTTTCATTCGCTTGTAACGATTGAATTCCCTTTTTGTCCTTGAAATCTTTTGCTGGATTTATTTCATCAGCGATTCCATACCAAGGTTCAATACATAAGAAAGGTGCGTTATCCCCTGGTGTCCATACGCCGACAAATGGGAAGCCATCAAATTCTACTTTTACAAATTTATTATGTTTATGAGAACGAATCGAAATTTCATTCGTATTCATATTTTCAAAAATAAGCGCATCATTTTTGAATAAATCATATGTAAGTGGCAATTCAGTTGTATTTTCAGCGATTAATTGCTTTTTGTTTGAAAGATAAGGTCCTTCTAATACGCTTGTTTCTAAGCGTTCCGAACCATTAAACGATAAATGATAATCTGTAAATGATTCACCATCCAATAAAGGGAAGTTGAAGCCAGGATGTGCTCCGATTGAGAAGAACATCTCTTTTGAAGTAGGATTGTTTACTTCATATGTTACATGAACGATTTGTCCATCTAGCTCATAAGAAACGAGTAGTTCGAATTCGTATGGGTATTTTTTTAATGTTTCTTCATTACTAGTAACGATATAAGTGATTTTTGTTTCGCTTTGTTCTTTCACAGAGAAAGTAAGATCACGAGCGAAACCGTGTTGTGTTAATGAATATGATTTACCGTCTACGTAGTATGTATTATCTACTAATCGGCCGACAATTGGGAACAAAATTGGTGCACGGCGTCCCCAATAAGTAGAATCACCTTGCCATAAATATTCTGTGTTGTCTTCTTTTAAGCGAACGCTCTGTAATTCTGCACCTTTGTCAGAAATGGAAACGATCACTTTTTCATTTTGAATTGTTGCTGTCATGAAGTGAAACCTCCTAAATCTTTCATATGTTTCATTATACGTTGTCTAAAAGGAAAAAGGTAGTTTATGATAGGAATCTATTGACGAAAGAGGGGCTACCACGTAAAATATAATCTTGTTGCTTAAAAAACGAATAACGTGGTTCGAAACCATCCCACGTAAAAAAACTAAGGAGATTTTGTCATGAATATTAGAACTTTAGTCGGTAATGGTATTTTAGCGGCATTATATATTGCTGTTTCTATGCTTATTCAGCCATTTGGCTTTACGAATGTACAATTTCGTATTTCAGAGATGTTTAATCATCTCGTTGTATTTAACAAGAAAGCAATTTACGGAATTGTATTAGGTGTATTTTTAACGAATCTCTTTTTCTCACCTATGATCGCTTACGATTTAGTATTTGGAGTAGGGCAATCTATTCTTGCGTTAGTTGCAACGATTATTTCTATGCGATTTATTAAAGGTGTTTGGGCTCGTATGATTTTTAATACAGTTATCTTTACGATTACAATGTTTATGATTGCAATTGAACTTCATCTTGCATTGGGTTTACCATTTATGTTGTCTTGGTTAACTTGTGCAATTGGTGAATTTGTTGTCATGGCGATCGGTATGCCTGTAATGTACTGGATTAATAAGCGAGTACAATTTGAAAGATTTATGTAATAGATGAAAGAGCTATTCCTATAGGGATAGCTCTTTTTGTATGTAATCATATTGAATATAATGCTGTGACTCTAGATAAAATATAATAAAATAAAGTGAGGCTTCAATTAGCCGGATATATATAAGAAGTCTTACATAAGGGGAATGTAGTATGAAATATAAAATTCATTGGTTGTATAAAACGAAGCGTGGATTGCAGACGGAATTAACAACAGAGTATATGAACATAGAAGAAGTACTTCAATTTGCAGAGGATTTTGAGAAAACAGGAAGAGCTAAGGAACTTTTATTTTACGATGAAATGGACGCAGAATGGTCATTAAAAGAGATGAAAAAGTTAAGTAAGCAAGTAGAGGAAGAGCCCCAAGAAATACTCGTTTATTTTGATGGGGGGTATGATGTGCAAACGAAAGAAGCTGGCGTTGGTATATGTGTGTATTATAAAAAAGGAAATACAAACTACCGTATTCGCCGCAATGCATATATAGAAGGTATATATGATAATAATGAAGCGGAATATGCATCATTATTATACGGTATGAATATACTCGAGGAACTAGGGATTAAGTATGAAGCAGTTACACTTCGCGGAGATTCACAAGTGGTACTGCAGCAATTAGCCGGAGAATGGCCTTGTTATGATGAGCATTTAAACCATTATTTAGATCAAATTGAACAAAAGGCGAAGCAAATGAAATTAAAACTTGTATGTGAACCGATATCTAGAAAACAAAATAAAGAAGCACATCAATTAGCAACGCAAGCATTAGAAGGAACAGTTATTGATAGTCATAAAGAAATAACCGAATAGAGAGGTGCAAAGGTGGATAAAAAGCAACTCATTACAGAGGTAAATGACTTATTAGAAACGTATTGTGAAGGATGTTTTTTGCGAGAACATAATCGAAAGACAAATAGTAAGTATTATGCTCATTCATTTTGTATAAGGCAATGTACAGTTGGTGAAACATTGAAAAAGTATGGAGAACAGTTGTCATGAAAAAACATCCAGAGAAAATTCTCTGGATGTTTTTTTAGTGCTTTGCTTCGTTTAATTGCTGCTCGCATTTGCTTAGTTTCTTTTCCTCGTTCATTAAAAATGGTTCATCTAAATCTACTGCAACAGATTTCATAATTTCAAGCTGTGAGCGAGCTGCTTCTACTGCAGTAGTAGCATGCTCTAATGTATCTGGATCCATTGAAATTGTTGCTGAGCCTACCATTTTTTGTGCTGTTTCTACACGGAATTTTACTTCTTCAAAATCATTTACTTCTGATCCCATTGTTACTGCCTCCTTTGTATATTGCGCATTTCACATAGTTTTTGCTCTGTAAAACGGAAATATACAAAGGAATAATAAAGGAGGTTACCAAGTAAGGTAACCTCCTGTTATATGTTGGATTAAAGTTTTACTACGTTAGCAGCTTGAGGTCCACGGTTACCTTCAGTAATGTCGAAAGATACTTCTTGACCTTCTTCTAAAGCTTTGTAGCCATCTCCTTGAATAGCAGAGAAATGTACGAATACATCGTCAGCGCCTTCCATTTCGATAAATCCAAAACCTTTTTCGTTGTTAAACCATTTTACTTTTCCTTGCATGTTATAATTCCTCCTAAAAGCGTTTACTATTTTCATTTAGTGAAATTCATTTGAAAAATAATATAAACTAAAAATGCTATATTCTTGAATATTCTGCTAAATGATTAATTTAAATATACACGAATTGGGAGAATTTAGTCAAGTAAGCGATTTTATTTTTTGTATTTTTAAATAATTTTTCAGTCGAATTTTTAAATAGGTATAGGACAGGCCGAGTATGTAATATTCTTAATTGAATGCTATACATAATGAGGTGAAAGAATGAATAAGTCTTACTTATTAGATAATGAAGAAATGAGAACGAGAACCGACATACCGGATTGGGTTGCAAAAGAATTTGAGATTTTTTCAAGTGTTGTGTTAGAACCAACTTTTCCATGTTATTTCGGTTTAACAGCTTTGAAAAAGAATGAACTTCGTTATTCATTTCTTTCTCATAATGATTGGAGTCATTTGCCGCATACAATGTTATCTTTTTTAGAGTTAATGAAAGAGAGGCCGATTGTAAGAAGGGGCTTTTTCCTTTTTATAGAACCGGAATGTGAAGAACAATCACTCGAATATTACCGCGATTCTTTTTGGAAAGTGCTACAGTATTTGCATGAAAACGATGATCAAGCATGGCCAAAGCAAATTCCTGAAGATCCAGACCATTATTTATGGGAATTTTCATTTGGTGGTGAGCCAATATTCGCATTTGGAAATGCGCCAGCTTATAAACAACGAAAAACTAGACATTTAGGGAATGCTCTCGTTATTGGGTTTCAGCCACGCACTATTTTTGATGGATTAGAGGGAGATCGTCCTAAAGGAGCATATTCAAGACAAATGGTCCGTGAGCGAGTTGAAAAGTGGGATCAATTGCCGAAACATCCTAACATTAGTCATTATGGTGACCCAGAGCATCGTGAATGGAAACAATATTTCATAGGAGACGATGTAGAACCAATAAAAGGGAAATGCCCTTTTATTCATAAGATAAAAAAGTAAGAGCCATCACCTAGATGGCTCTTTTGTATATTTTGGATAAAAAAGGGTATTTTATTACGAAAGCTAGTCTATTTTTTCAAATTATATCATTAACTAGTAATAAAGAGAGTAGAAAGGATAGAGCGATGTTTGGAGCAATTATACAGCAAATCGTATTAGGTATTTCATTAGCTGCACCAGTAGGGCCGATTAATATTGAAATGTTAAAACGAGGAATTGAACGTGGGTTTTGGCATGCTTGGGTTGTTGGAATTGGTGGAATGACTGCAGATGTTTTATTTATGTTACTTATTTATTTCGGTTTATCTTCTGTGTTTATGTATACATATGTACAAGCCTTCATGTATTGCACGGGTTTTTTCTTGTTATTTTATTTAGGATTTCAAAGTGTAAAACAAGGAATTTTCCACTCGAATATGGAATATAAAAAAGAAGAGGTAGGTGGCCTTAAGCAATCGTTTATGGCAGGATTTTTAATTGCGATATCCAATCCATTAAATCTTGTTTTTTGGTTTGGTATATACGGAAGTACACTTAGCTCATTACTTACGAAGGTAACGAAACAAGAAGCTTTTTTGTACAGTCTTTGCATTATTGCTGGCATTATTTTATGGAATTTAAATATTGCTTTTTCTGTACATTTTGGAAGAACTTTATTAAAACCAAAAGCACTTGGCTACATAACAGCTGGAGCAGGTATTATTTTAGTAGGTTACTCTATACATTTTGCATACAAAGCTTTACAGTTGTTCACATAAGATTGAAGGGGAGATTTTTATGTATCGAACCACTATTGACGGAAAAGAAATTATCATTACGTTAGCGCCAAAAATCCGAAAAGAAATTACTGATAGAAATCCACTATATGAAGCGGTATTTCATAATGCTGCAAGATTGCTACAAACAAAGCAACCGACGTTTGCAGTAAATCATGAAATATTTGGTCTCATTATTGGAGAAGTGCAAAGAGGAGAAGTAACAGTGTTTGCAGTGGAACATATTATTTCGAAGCAAAATATATTTGGACCAAATAATTTTTTCTCGACAATAGAACAGCAGGCAAATTTGTAAAGTGAATAGAATAAGAATAGAAAAGAAATAGTCGTAACGATATGTTGCGGCTGTTTTTTGGGAAAAGGGGGAAACAAGATGAAGAAAGTGGGGAAAGAGTTCTTTTTACAACATGATATCGTTATTATGTATAGCATTCTATTTATTTTCATTATTATTTTAAAAATGCAACTTTTCTCTTGGGTTGGCATGTTAGCATGTATGTTTGGGATTGTTTTCTATACACTTAATGAATATATGACACATCGTTTTTTATTCCATATAAAACCACCTAAAAACACATTTCTATTAAAAATGTTAAGAAGATTACATTATGATCACCACGTATATCCAGAGGATTTAAAACTTTTGTTTTTACCTGTATGGTTTAGTATACCTAGTTTTACTATTTATTTGCTTATAGCATTTGGTATTGCAAAAAGTGTTACTATTACACTTTCATTTGGAATCGGAATGATTATCATGCTGCTCGTTTACGAATGGAAACATTATATTGCCCATAGACCGATTCGTCCCGTCACTAAGTTTGGAA
This sequence comes from Bacillus sp. C-3-6, assembly GCF_054509685.1. Classification (NCBI taxonomy): domain Bacteria; kingdom Bacillati; phylum Bacillota; class Bacilli; order Caryophanales; family Bacillaceae; genus Bacillus; species Bacillus sp. C-3-6. The sequence goes on from NZ_CM137247.1 coordinate 1,581,072, forward strand.
GATGGCTAAAAAAACAACATATATTACACCATTATAAAAACGAAAAGTTTTGGTTTGGTGTTTCAAATCCAGTATTCGATTTTATATTTGGAACACTTAAAGACGGAAAAGATGTTGAGTTAAGCGAAACAGCTCGTAATTTGGAAAAGGAAAAAAAGACAAAAGTAGTGCGTTAAGCACTGCTTTTGTCTTAATGAAGAAAAAAAGTAAGGTGTCACTTTATTTTGAAAAAGTATATTAAAAATTTGGGGGAAATTGCCGAAAAATGTCTATCGAAAAATCTTTGCATGAATGTATGGATTGTCTAAAATGAGTATAAGTTTCTGAATATTTATAAAATTTAGTCTTTAGGTATGCAAGGGGGAAGTGTATTTCAAGTAAGAGAGGGGATCGGTTAATGAAACGAGATGATACGTCAGCACGTAAGTTGCAAAATGAGGTGAATTATACAGAGGTTGTTCAGTCGGAAGAATTTCAATTGTTATTAAATACGAAAAAGAAGTTTATCATTCCAATGAGTATTTTCTTTTTTAGTTTTTTTATCGCATTACCTATTTTAACGTCGTATTCAAAGGTGCTTAATACACCTGCATTTGGTGACGTTACATGGGCGTGGGTATTTGCTTTTTCCCAATTTATTATGACATGGGCACTATGTATGATTTATAGCAAAAAAGCAGAGTCATTTGATGAAATCTCCCAAAAAATTCTGCAAGATATGCAAAAAAGGAGGGGCTGAACTTGAATACTACTGCATTTGCACTATTTTTAATTATTGTTCTTGGTACGCTCGTCATAACATATTTTGCATCGAAAAAAACGAAAAATGCGAGTGAATTTTATACGGCCGGAGGGGGATTAACTGGTTGGCAAAATGGTTTGGCCATCGCTGGAGATTACATGTCTGCTGCTTCATTTCTTGGTATAGCCGGAGCAATCGCATTAACTGGGTTTGATGGATTCTTTTATAGTATCGGTTTTTTAGTTGCTTATTTAGTTGTACTGTATCTTGTTGCAGAACCGCTTAGAAATTTAGGAAAGTACACTTTGGCGGATATGATTGCAGCACGCTTTGATGCGAAAAAAGTTCGCGGAGTTGCAGCTCTTAATACGATGACGATTTCTATCTTTTATATGATTGCACAATTAGTTGGCGCGGGTGCACTTATTAAATTATTATTAGGAATTGAATATACGACATCTGTATTAATCGTTGGAACACTTATGACGGTATATGTTATTTTTGGAGGTATGACAGCAACGAGCTGGGTACAAATCGTAAAGGCTGTATTGCTTATGGCTGGTACGTTTATTATTTCTGTTATCGTTTTCGCAAAATTCAACTTCAGCGTGACTGAAATGTTCGCTCAAATGAAAACAGCTACACCTTTAAAAGATTCATTTTTAAATCCAGGTGTAAAGTATAAGGATGGTCTTGATACACTTTCTTTAAATTTAGGACTAGTACTTGGTACAGCTGGATTACCACATATACTTGTCCGCTTTTTTACAGTACGTGATGCAAAAACTGCGCGTCAATCTGTCGTATATGCGACGTGGTTAATTGGTGCATTTTATATTATGACGATTTTCTTAGGATTTGGTGCGGCAGCGTTTGTAGGAAATGAAGCGATTATTAAAGCGAACCCAGCTGGTAATATGGCGGCACCTTTATTAGCCAAAGCGTTAGGTGGAGACTTCTTATTTGCTTTCGTATCAGCAATTGCTTTTGCAACGATTTTGGCTGTAGTGGCAGGTCTTGTATTAACAGCAGCATCAGCATTCGCTCATGATTTTTATAATGAAATCATTCGTAAAGGAAAATCAACGGAAAAAGAGCAAGTATCCATGGCTCGTTATGCATCTATTGGAGTAGCGATACTATCTATCATACTTGCATTATTTGCCCAAACATTAAACGTAGCATTTTTAGTATCATTAGCATTTGCAGTTGCAGCGAGTGCAAATCTACCAGTAATTTTATTTACAATATATTGGAAGCGTTTTAATACAACGGGTGCTATTTCGGGTATGATTGTAGGTCTCGTATCAGCAATTGTTCTCGTAGCGTTGAGTCCGAATGTTTGGAACCCTGTAGCTGGAAAAGCTATTTTTGTTGGGGAAGCGTTATTCCCATATACGACACCAGGAATTATTTCAATTCCACTCGGATTTCTTGCAGCATATTTAGGAACGGTTTTATCTAGTAAGAAAGAAGATGCAGCGAAATTTGATGAAATTCTCGTGAAATCTAATACTGGTCATGGCATTAGCGATGCGTCTTCACATTAAATAAAAGAGGAGCTTTTCGATAGATAAGAAAAGCTCTTTTTTCTTTTGTCATTTTCTTGTAAATATTACTGATTTGTAAGTAGGATTTGTCTTAATTTTGTGGAATGAAAATAGCAGGGAGAAATTTAAGTCATCATGGCACCAGCGCAGCTTTTGTGAAAAATAAGTTGTTATGGAAGGTGGAAGTAATGATGAAAACGAAGCAAACTGATGAATTATTAGCAAAAGATGAGCAATATGTTTGGCACGGAATGCGTCCCTTTAGTCCAAATAGTACAATGGTAGGGGCAAAAGCTGAAGGGTGCTGGGTTGAAGATATACAAGGAAAAAGATATTTAGATGGTATGAGTGGCCTTTGGTGTGTGAATAGTGGATATGGAAGAAAAGAGCTCGCAGAAGCGGCTTATAAGCAATTACAAACATTATCATACTTTCCAATGTCACAATCCCATGAGCCAGCTATAAAGCTTGCTGAAAAGTTAAATGAGTGGCTTGGGGGAGAGTATGTTATTTTCTTCTCAAATAGTGGTTCAGAAGCGAACGAAACAGCTTTTAAAATAGCAAGACAATACTATGCTCAAAAAGGTGAACCACATCGTTATAAATTTATGTCACGTTACCGTGGGTATCACGGGAATACAATGGCGACAATGGCAGCGACGGGACAAGCGCAGCGTAGATATCAATATGAGCCGTTTGCTTCAGGTTTTTTACATGTAACACCACCGGATTGTTACCGTATGCCTGAAATTGAAGGGCAGCATATTTATGATGTAGAATGTGTGAAAGAAGTCGATCGTGTTATGACGTGGGAATTAAGTGAAACAATTGCTGCGTTTATTATGGAACCTATTATTACAGGCGGGGGCATATTAATGCCACCACAAGACTATATGAAAGCTGTTCATGAGACGTGTCAAAAACACGGTGCCTTGCTTATTAGTGATGAAGTGATTTGCGGTTTTGGACGTACAGGAAAAGCATTCGGATTTATGAATTATGATGTGAAGCCAGATATTATTACAATGGCAAAAGGTATTACGAGCGCATATTTACCATTATCTGCAACAGCTGTGAAAAAAGAAATATATGAGGCTTTTAAAGGTAAAGGAGAATATGAATTTTTCCGCCATATTAATACATTTGGTGGGAATCCAGCAGCTTGTGCATTAGCACTTAAAAATTTAGAGATTATGGAAAATGAAAATTTAATTGAGCGATCTGCACAAATGGGTTCCCTTTTATTAGAGCAACTAAAAGATGAAATTGGGGAACATCCACTTGTTGGGAATATTAGAGGAAAAGGTCTATTAGTTGGGATTGAATTAGTAAATGATAAAGAGACGAAAGAGCCAATTGATAATGATAAAATAGCAAGTGTTGTAAATGCTTGTAAAGAAAAGGGCTTAATTATAGGACGAAACGGTATGACAACAGCAGGATATAATAACGTTTTAACATTAGCGCCGCCTCTTGTTATTTCAAGTGAAGAGATTGCTTTCGTTGTTGGAACGTTGAAGACAGCGATGGAGCGTATTTAATAAATAGAGAGAGGAGCGAGCTGTAATATAAGGCTCGCTCTTGTTTAGTAGGAGGGGACTTTTAATGGAGAAATATGATCCTAACAAACATTATCACATCGGATATTATGAAGACGGATATGATTTAGAAGTGACGGCGTACAAAAGAATAAATGAACCAGTTTGGGATGCTTATATTCCGCACTATGAGGCAGACGATTTTTATAAGAAAGTGGAGGGAATGAAGCTAGGTAAATATATAGATGATTATGGCATTATGGTGTATTCATTTGGGAATGATATTGATGATGATGAAGCACGAATTATTTTTGAAAAATGGTTAAAAAAGAACGGGATTGTTTAAAGATAAAACAAAAAGGAGATTGCTATCTTATAAAATAGCAATCTCCTTTTATTATAGTAAATTTATTTACTTGCTTTCATTGCTTTATCTTTTGCACCAAAAGTGTATTTTAACATTGGTGGTGTAATCATTGTAGTTAAAATAACGACAATAACGATTGCTGTAAAGTAATCTTGTGCCAATAGACCTGAAGAAAGTCCTGTTCCTGCGATGATAAGTGCAACTTCACCACGAGAAACCATTCCAGCACCGATAATTGCAGAAGACTTAGCGTCAAATCCAGTCATTCGAGCACCGAATCCACAGCCGATTAATTTCGTTAATACAGCGATAACAGTTAATGCTAAGATGAACCAAATTTGATTGCCGATACCGTCAAATGTAATATTCATACCGATACTAACGAAGAATACGGGAACGAACATAGCGTAAGCAATTGGTTCTACTTTCTTTTCTACTTCATGTTTGTAGTTTGTTTGAGAAATTGCAATACCAGCAGCGAAAGCACCGATAATACCAGCAATTCCTAATAATTCGCCGAAATATGCGAATGAGAAACAGATGATAAGAGCCGCGCTCACGATAGACTCAGATACGCGCAGTGGTGATAACCAGCGCATAATCGCAGGAACACCTTTCCATCCGATTAAAATAATAGAAGCGAAGAATACTACTTTCTTCAAGATAACCATTGTTAAGTTAACATCATCAGTACCTAAGAAGCTCATTGCAAATGCTAATAAAATAACAACAAGAATGTCATCAAATACAGCGGCTCCAAGCATCGTCGTACTTTCACGTGTTTTCATTTTACCTAAATCACGAAGTGTTTGTACGGAAATACTAACACTTGTCGCACATAGAAGTAATCCTAAGAATACAGCGTTTCCTTGTTCCATTCCCATAACAAGACCGGAAACGTAACCACCTACGAATGGAAGAATGATACCTCCGAGTGCAACTGCTAAAGAAGAATTACGATTTGCGTTTAATTCTTCTAAGTCTGTTTCAAGTCCAGCCATAAACATTAAAAGAATAACTCCGACATTACTTAATTGAGTTAGAAGCTCTGAATTTTCAATCCAACCTAATACAGCTGGACCGATAACGATACCGACAATTAATTTACCTAGTACAGAAGGTTGACCTAATCTAACACTAAGATCACCAGCAAGCTTTGTACTTAATAAAATAAGTGCAATTTGAAAGAAAAATTCGAATTCCATCTGATCCTCTCCTCGTCATTTTTAATTTTATCATACGATTTCTCGGAATTTGCCTAATGAAAATATGTAAAACCCATTAAACAAAAGGGTCTGATTACGAGTTCTTTTGAACTCGTAATTTGAACCTGTAATTAATATATAATAAAATTTATTAAAAATCAATGAAAAAATAGCAGATTTTCATGATGGAATTTGATTTAGGTATGAAGGGAATGGCTATATAATAAGAAGAAATAAGGCAATATTTTTAATGAATTGGAGAAGGAAACATGTTATTAAATAAACGCTTTACAATTGGAGAAATGGCAAAAATGCATAATATTGCAGAATCTACATTGAGGTATTATGATGAAAAAGGAATTTTTCATCCGTCCATTGTTGATCCTCAAACGAATTATCGTTATTATACAATCGATCAATTTTCACTGTTAGATACGATTAAATTTTTACGCCAGTTAAATATTCCGTTAAAGGAAATTAAGAAATATATTGATGAAAGAAATCCAACATACGCACTCAATTTACTGGAAAAACAACAAGAAATGATGCTGAAGAAACAAAGAGAAATTGAATATGCTTTAGCAAAAATGGAACATAGAATTCATTTAATTAAGGAAGCAACAAAAGCAAAAGCTGAACAAATGGTAATTAAAGAGATCCCGCAGCGGAAAATTACAGCAATTGCGGTTGCTCCAAATACGACGGATGATATGTTTGAGTACTACATCCATTCGTTGCAAAAAAATATGAGGCAAATGGATGATAGTTTATTTTCTGGAGATATTGGTGTAACTGTTGCGAAAAAAGGATTAATGCAAAATGAGTTTCAAGCATATAGTAGTGTTTTCATTCTTTTGGATTACATGCCCTTTCAAGTGAATAGTTCAGATGAAATTAAAGCAGGTATGTTTGCCTGTGTATATCACCACGGGCCATATGAAGAAACTGATGAAACATATAAGAAATTAATAAAATATATTGATCAAGAAGGATATGAAATAGACGGAGATTCGATTGAGATTGCATTAATTGATTGGTCTGTAACAGAAAATCCAGAGGAGCAAGTAACAGAAATTCAAATTCCTATAATGAAAAAACAAAGCAATAAGTTATAGGACTCGTATAATTACAAATGAGCATCAAACGCGATAATTAAGTTACCTATTTTTTAATTCTCTATTGACCTTCAAGTTACTTGAAGGTTTAAACTAAGGAAAGAGAGTTGAAAAAAGGAGCATATTAGAGTATGGAAGCAACAGAAAAATTAAGAGAAAAACCGATAAAAAGTTTATTTATTTCTTATTTAATACCAGCTGTTCTAGGAATGGTATTAATGTCAGTTAATATTGTAATTGATGCGGTCATGATTAGTAGAGGAGTTGGGGCGAACGGTTTAGCAGGAGTAAACGTGGCTATTCCAGCGTTTTCGATTTTTTTCTCTATTTCATTATGGATCGGAATGGGCGGGGCAACGTTATATTCCATTGCATTAGGTGAAAATAAACGAGAAAGAGCAAGGTCTATTTTTACTCAATCCATGACGGTAGCAGTTGTTATCGTAGGTGTTTTAGCGGCTATTTGTTTATGGAGAATAGAAGATTTAGCGTACTTATTTGGTGCAAATGAAGTGATTTTACCATATGCGTTAGACTATTTACACGTATTATTAACATTTGGAATGATATACGTTTTAGAAAATATTTTAAGTACATTTATACGAAATGATGGAAATCCTAATTTAGCAATGGCAGGTCTTGTTGTAACGGCTGTATTAAATATAGTATTTGACTATATCTTTATTTTTATCTTTGGATGGGGGGTAACAGGTGCTGCTTCAGCGACTATTCTTTCGGCAGCGATTGGTTTCCTTGTATTATTAACTCATTTCTTTAGAAAAAGTAGTATTTTAAAATGGACGAAATTCCATTTTGAATGGGATACTGTCAAACAAATTATGGTGATTGGTTTCCCAAGTTTTACAGCAGAAAGTACGGTTGCAATCGTAACGATTGGTTTTAATATCGCATTCGTCCAATATGCAGGAGAAGTAGGAGTAGCTTCCTATGCGATGGTGAATAGTATTCATGCAATGGCATTACTATTATTCTTCGGTGTAGGTGCTGCATTGCAACCGATTGCTAGTTTCCATTACGGGGCAAACTTATCAGAAAGATTGCGTGAAGGATTGCAGTTTGCTGTGAAAATTGCTGTTGTACTTGGGGGCATTGCGATAATTGTCGGATTATTCTTCGGGAAATATATCATTGGTCTATTTGATGTCCAATCTCCAGAATTATTGGAGTTAACATTAACGGGTATTAGCTTATTCTTTATTCAATACGTATTTTTAGGCTATAACATTGTGTATGGAGAGTACTTCCAATCAGTGCGACAAACGAAGAAATCAGTACTGATTATAATGAGCCGAGGGTTACTATTTATCATTCCATTGTTATGGATTATGCCGAAATTATTTGGGATAAACGGAATTTGGCTCGTTATGCCAGTTGCTGAAGTAATGACAGCAATTATCGTATTTACGATGAATCGTATGAAACATCCTGTTCCATTAAATATGGCAGGAGAGAAAGAAGCGATATGATGAAGAAAATCCCCTTAAGCAATTAAGGGGATTTTTTTATTCCTTTAAACTAATCGCAAAAGATCCATCCGTTTCTTGAACAGAAGCGAAAGCAACGTTTTTAATATTTGTAATTCCTTTTTCTTTTAATTCTTTATATAACCATTTTTCATCTTTATGGATTAACTTTAAGTTATCGTATTGAATTTGTGAATCGACGATAAGTGCAATTGGTAATCCAGCATACTTAACATCTATGTTTAAATCTTTTGGAGTTAATGGTACAAGTTCTCTTTTTGGTAAAATACTAATAGCTCCGTTCGCTTCTAAAATGGCGTATTCAATTTCATGAACACTCGGATATCCTGCAACGCGAAGATTAGAAAGTAGTTCGGCAATGGGATATCTACTTTTTTGTAAGTTCTCAAAAATAATATCACCATGTTTAATTAAAATGATAGGGTGTCCGAGAATAAAACGATTTAGTTTGTTGAATAGGCTTAATTTTGTAAGGAGTAAATGTAAACATGTAATAACAACCATACCGAGAAATGCTTGTAAAGCACCAGAGACGGGTATGGCCTGGAAAGCTAAATAAGATAAAAAGATTATAGCCCCAAAATCATGAGGAGTTAGTTGTGCTAACGCGGATTTACCGAGTAACTTAAGCGATAGTAAAAATAAGATGAAAAAGAACGACACGTTACATAAAAAGAGAAGCAATAGAGACACTCCTTGGTGTAAAGTTGTACTTACTATTCCCGAAAGTAATATAAATATTACCTTTCAGAGGATAATTTAGGGTTTATTGGAATTTGTCTGTATACAAACAAATAAATGGATATTATCATGAAGGAAGTAAAAGAAAATAGGAGTATATGAGTATGAGAAAGAAGAAAATAATAAAGTGTATTTTAGTTGTTATAATAATTTGCGCCGTATATGCGGGGTTTTTACAATATCACATTTATAAGCATGGACATATGAATGCAAGTGACGATGCTGAGTACATAATTGTACTAGGATCGAAAGTAAATGGAACGAAACCATCTTATTCATTGCAATATCGTATTGATAAAGCAGCTGAATATTTAAAATCACATGAGAAAACAATCGCTATCGTATCTGGAGGACAAGGAAAAGGTGAAGACATTTCAGAAGCATTAGCAATGAAACAAGGACTAATAAAACAAAACATCGCAGAAGACCGTATTATAATGGAGGACAAATCTACGAGTACAGATGAGAATATTACATTCTCAAAAACGTTAATTCCAGCCGATATGAAAAAAGGTATGATCGTAACAAACGATTTTCATATGTTTAGAGCGAAAAAAATAGCGGCCAAACAAGGTTTACAATTAGAAGGTCTTCCGGCAAAAACACCGAAACCAATCATCATTCCATCGAATGTACGAGAATATTTAGCAATTACACAGTATTGGTTTATGAATCGAATATAGTGAAAGTGATTCCGCCTGAAAATTCAGACGGGATTTAATTTGAGGAAAATCTTACAAATATGTCACGTTAGTGAAAGGTAAAGCGATAGTTTCTAGAATGGTTTCCTGACATAATGAAGGTAACAAAAACTATTTAGAGGTGAATCGGATGAAAGGAAATAATATTTTATCTTCGTTATGTTACTTTAGTATCTTTTTTGCACCATTTTTACTACCGATTATCGTGTACTTTGTTGCAGAAGATGAAGTGAAATATCACGCGAAAAAAGCATTTTGGTCACATGTTTTCCCATACGCAATCTTATTTGGAGGACTAGCAGTATCAGGCATGTACAGTTTAGGTTTTAATCAATCTGACGGTGCTGGAATTGGAATGATTATCACATATGCAGTGTTCATTCTTGTAGGAATTTACTATTTCATTTGGAATATCGTAAAAGGTATTAAAGTGTTGAAAACGGCGTAATAAGACAATGAAAAATTTCATTTACCGTATTCATAGACGTTTTAAAAAAAGAGCAATTCAAAAAAAGAATTGCTCTTTTTGTGCTTATAAGTTGTGAATATTAAAAAAGATATGTTAATTTTTCATTATGAAGAGAAAAAAGGAGTGATTTTCATGAATGAGATCATACATAAGATGGAGCAACACGTTTCAGTTCGTAAATATAAAGAAGAATCAATTCCGAAAGATGTAGTAGAAAAAATGGTGCACGCTGCACAGCATGCGGCTTCATCACATTTTGTACAGGCGTATTCTGTCATATATGTAACAAATCAGGAATTAAAGGCTAAATTAGCAGAGTTATCCGGAAATCGCCATGTGAAAGACTGCGCAGCATTCTTTGTTTGTTGTGCAGATTTAAAACGACTTGAAATTGCATGTGAAAAACATGGTACAGAGATAAAGCATGAAGGGGTGGAAGACTTTATCGTTGCGACGGTAGATGCTTCACTTTTTGCGCAAAACTTAGCGTTAGCAGCAGAGTCATTAGGATACGGTATTTGTTATATTGGTGGTATTCGTAATAATCCGAGAGAAGTGAGCGAATTGCTTCATTTACCAGATAAAGTATATCCTGTATTCGGAATGACAGTCGGTGTACCAGATGAAGAACATGGAGTTAAACCACGCTTACCGGTAGCAGCGGTTCTTCATGAAAATGGATATGATGAAAAGAAATATGATGAATTATTAAATGAATATGATGAAACGATGAACTCGTATTACAAAGAAAGATCATCAAACAAGAAAAGCGTAACATGGACGGAATCAATGAGTTCGTTTATGTCTAAAGAAAAAAGAATGCATATGAAAGAGTTTTTAAGTGAAAAAGGATTAAATAAGAAGTGAGTAAAGAGGCAAACCTGTGATGCGGGTTTGCCCTTTTTGGAGGAGAAAAGTGATTGTCTTCGAATAAGTATAGAGGGAGGCGATACTATGAAAAAAGCTTTAATCTTTTTATTTGATGGATTTGCAGAATTTGAAGTGAATATAGCGAGTTTATTTTTGATAAGTAAGGAATTTGAAATCATAACAGCAACTGTAGACGGAAAAACAGTTACAGGAGAAGGTGGGTTTTTGTGTCAACCACATGTCTCTATCGAGCATATTGAAGTAGCGGATTATGAAGTGCTTATCATACCAGGAGGACATATCTTTGACCATTTAGAAAATGAACAATTGTTATCTAGCGTGAACGAATTACATAAGCAGAACAAATGGATAGCGGGTATTTGTGCAGGAACATCTTTACTGCATGCGGCAGGAGTGCTGAATAAGAAGAAATTCTCAACATCATTAACATCAGATGAAAAACACTTAGCACATTTACATGAATGGGAATATAAACAAAATAAAGATGTAACTGTGGATGGGAAAATCATAACAGCGGTAGGGTCTGCGTACGTTGAATTTGCTGCTGAAATAATGAAGCAACTCAATTTATTTAATGAAGTTGAAGCGAAGGAGAACTTGCAATACTTTAAAAATGTAACAGAGCTTTGTGATGAAACGTTAGTATAAATGAATAATTTAATTATTTAATTATTAATACCTAAGTTCAGAATGTAGATACCACTTTCTGAACTTAGGTATTTTATTTGTTATCATATACATAGAAATAAAAGTTAATAAATTTTTACAAAAGTGATAGAAAATGAGAATGAAATACCAATAGTAAGTAAAGGCAGCTGCTAAAGGGGAACTGAGGAAGGAAGATGCATATGATTTTCGATTCTGAAGAGGATTTAATTATAGCTATGAAAAAACATGATCAAGATGCTTTGAAAGAAGTGATTGATCAATATGGAAAATTAATTTTGTACATTATTCATAAATCATTAAGTACCCCTACTGAAAAACAATATGTGGATGATTGTTATAACGATGTATTTACTGTTATTTGGTTTAATATCGACCAATTTGATACAGAAAAGGGAAACTTAAAATCTTGGATGATTGGTATTACTAAATTGAAGGTATTGGAATATAAAAAGAAAGTATATAAAGAGAATAAAATCGATAAGGACGTAGAAATAGATACAAGTGTCCATGATAGGTATGAAATAGAACAAGAAGAAGAGATTATGGAAATTGTTCAAGATTTAAATAAGAAAGATCGGTATATCTTTTTAAAGAGGTATATTGATGGGTATTCCATTGACGATATTGCAAAAGAATTAAAAGTAACGGCAGATTATATATACAATCGAATTTCTCGTGGGAAGAAAAAACTTCAAAAACTGTGGAAAGGGAGTGTGTAATATGGATAAAAGATTATTATCGATGTTAAATGAGCTCCAATATTCAGAGGAAGAAATTACACGTTTAGAGAAAGAAGCAAATGAGTCTATCAATATAGATAAGTATTATGTGAAAAACGGGGAGTTATTGAAGAAATTAACGGTGCAAATGTTGGAAGAATCAGTTCGGAAAGAGTTGCAAGAAGGAGAGGAAATACAATGTGAAATATTAGTGGAAGAAGGAAGTCTTGTAAATTCTAAAGTTATACCTAATATATTAACCACAGGTGCTACATTTTATTATTACATTGTTTTAACTAATACAAGGTTACAAATTATAGCGTTAGATTGTTATTTTAAAAAGTTAAATGAATACAGTGTATTAGTAAACTCAATTCAAGCAGTTTCGCAACATAAAAAAATGAAAAATGTATATGGAATTAAAATAAATAACAATTATATACAATTAGGAAGTAAAGAGTATAATCAAGAATTAACAGTTTTAATTGGAAAGCTAAAACAATGTGGAGTGAAAGAAGAGAGATATAAAGATTTCGAAAAAAGTTGGATGATTTTTTTCAATGTGTTTGTAATAGCGATAGCTGGGCTTCTAGTTTTAAAATATTTAATGTGAAAATAAAAAGCGGCATAATAGCCGCTTTTTATCGTTTGGTTAGTATTTTATTTATGATTTTGTATTTTGAAAAACTTACTTATAATAAATGCAAACTTTCAATAAGAAGATACATACCCGTGCAACTTAAAAGGATGTACGTAAATATTTTGAAAATTCGTTGATTAAGCCGTTTGAAAATAATTTGCCCTATATACAAACCTAGAAATACGATTGGAATAGCGTAAAAACTTGATTCCCAAATTGTTTTGTTTGTGCCAGTAAAGAGTATTTGAGTTAGTAGGCTAATGAAATATATAAATAGATAAAAAGCTAAAGTAGTTGCTCTCAATTTCTCTTTTTTCGTATCAGTTCCTGTAAAGTAAAGTAACAGGGGTGGTCCTGGCATACCGATACTTGTCGTTAAAAGACCGGATAATCCGCCCACTAAGAAATCTCTAGATTTTGTTGATTTAATCTTAAAGTTGCATATTAGCATCAACGTTAATAGTAAAAGCAGGATGCTAATTGCTAATTTAAAAGTGTTGATGTTAATGGAAGTGAAAATGAAAATGCCAAAAGGAACACCAACTATACTTCCAAAAATAAACCTTTTCAGTAGAATAAAATCAACATCCATTCTTATTTTCCAAATGAGTGAAATGGAAATAATTAAAGATAAAATAATGTTTATTTGTATAGCTTCTTGTGGCAGAAATAACATAAGTAAGAAAGGGGTTGCCATTATGGAAAAGCCAAAACCTGTACTTGCTTGCAGAATAGAAGCCACTAATATAATACATACGAAAATGAATGTGATACCCAAAAAAGCCCTCCTATTTAATTCAGTTTAACTAGTTAAAGTCTATTATTTAAGTGCAATATTTCACAAACTTGTTTATATTTTAACATAAATATCTAGTTTTTTCTCAAATAGTGTTGCCATATAAGGCTCTTTAACTAAAAAATCAGACTGCCATTTTTAAACAATTTTATTATTGGGAAACAAATAATGAATGGGATCAAAATTTATTGATTATCATTAAATTATTCACTGAGATCCCCGCGATAAAACAAGAACAGCCATATAAAACTTACAAAAATACAGCATGTAGCTAATAAACTGCCAATCATTTGAGGAGAAAGAATTTCTAACAGCCCTCCTGTAAAAAACATCGATAACTGAATAAGAGATCCGTAAATACAATAATGGAATGAAAAAACTTTACCTATCATATTTTCGTGTGTGTAAGTTTGAAGTAATGTCGTATCAAGTGGAACGATGATTCCTCCTGCTATACGCATACAAAATAAAGTAATGGTACCGATAATAAGTTGATCGGATAGAATGAATCCGAGAAAGAAAATTCCTTGTAATAAGTAGGCCCAACCGAATACTTTTTTCATTTTTTCTTTATTATGGGATATATAAAGATTAACGAGAAGGCTTCCTATCATAAGTCCAGCCCCTTGAACTGTATATAAAATCCCAATGTTCGTATGGAAAATTTTTTCGGCATAGGTCGTTAGAAGTATTTGATAAGCGCCTCCAATAATCCCCCATGAAATGCCGACAAGAATTAATGTTAAAATGATTTTTGTTTGTAATATGTATGTATAACCACCTTTTATATCAGTGAAAAAGGCTTTGTTCTTGTTACAAGTATCATGAGCAGGAATACTCATATTATAAATAAAATAGGCTGAAAGAAAGTATGATAGGCTATTTACTAAAAAAGCGAACTCAATATGTAAAGATTGTGCAATTACTCCGCCCAAAGAAGCCCCCATAATAGACATAAAACCATTAATTGTACTAGAAAGAGAGTTAGCAATTACGAAATGATTTTGGTGTACGATATTTTTTAGGGTTGCTTGTTTAGCCGGTTCAAATAAACAAGCAAGTACAGATAAACATATATTAGCAATGAAAATAATCTCAATTTTATAGCCTGCGAGTAAGTAAGTAAGGACTAGAATTCCCCGTGTAATATCGGTAAAAATCATAATATTCTTTTTAGAGAAACGATCTACAATTCCGCCTATGAATGGACTAAGAAGAAGCTGTGGTAAACTTTTACTTATAAAAGTAAGTGCGATCATAAACGGCGATTCCGTTATGCTGTAGACAAATGTTAATAAAGCTACCGTATGGAACCAATCCCCAAGTACACTTAATGTTTGCCCATAAAATAGTTTATTGAAGTTTTTATTTGTTTTAAGAAGTGTGGAATAAGAAACCGACATAAATAGATTACTCCTTATGTAATGACGATGTTTGAATTTGTTCTTTCCACTCACTTAAATACACTTTTTCCGCTGTAGGAAGTCCAACAGGTAATTGTGCAATCAATTCTAAACTATTTCCATCAGGGTCGTTAAAGTATACGGCTGCATGTGCTAATTCCGGAAAAACAATCGGTTCAATTGGTTCCATTCCAAAGTCTTTTCGTGCTGAAATTCCTTTTTGATTTAGCCAACGAATCGCATTTTCTAAATCATGTAAACTTACTTGAAAGGCGATATGTCGTAAAGAGGGGTGATAATTCACTTTGTATTCTGTGCCTTCCCAAAGGCCGAGCCAACTCTCATTTTCTTTAATCCAAAAGAAAGCAATATTATCTCCTCGTTTATATAATTTTAGCCCTAGTGATTCATAAAAAGGTATTGATACTTTTAAGTTGCGGACAGGTAAATGTGCTTCGTAAAGACATCTAATCATTGTAATCCCCCTTAGTAAAAATGTTTCTTATTCCATAGTAAACAATATGTTGCTAGTTGAAATCGCAAATAAGAGGGATATAAATTCATACGAAAGTATGAAAAAAACAGCTCAAATATGAGCTGTTTTTCTATAGTTTTTAGTTCATTTGTCAAGGATAGGATATATTAATATCCGTATCCGCCGCCACCCCAACAGCTACATCCGATGATGATTAGAAGGATGAATAGTACGATAAGCAAAGCAAATCCACCGCCGAAACCAGCGCAACTTCCACCATAACTCATATGTTTTCCTCCTTTTTAGTAAGTTAATCTATATGGTTCATGGACTACTATATACAGTATGTTTTTTGTATAGAAAACGAGCCAGTCTCATTTATAATTAGACAAATGCCTGTAGATTCATTAGGATTGTATGTTAGTGATTTGTAAATAAACCTTTACATGATTCGTAATTTAGGCATAGAAAAATAAAAATTGTAAAAAAAACCATTTTTTTATGAGAGAATATGTACTATAATTTTACAAGTAATATTATGGGAAAAGGGAGTTTTAGTATAGAGATGGAGATGGGACAATTACAAAATAAAATAGAAAACAAAAAGAAAGAGTTAATTCAACTTGTTGCGAGACACGGATTGGATCATGATAAAGTTTTGTTATTTAGTCGTGATTTAGATATACTAATTAATAAGTTTATGAATATAAAAGACAAAGTGCATAAATAAAAAATTTATAGTTTTTTATATTAAGATGTTTCACAGAAAGGAGAGGACAGTAATTGGAACATTTACAGGAAGAATTGTATAAACAAATAAAAGAAGAAAAAGGTACAGTTACAATTTTCTTAAAGAGTGGCGTTAGAATAGTAGGAGAAGTTGTTGGAGTAGATAAATTTACAGTTTTAATTTTAGTGGATGGAAAACAGCAGCTTATTTATAAGCAGGCTATATCAACAATAATGAAATAAGACACTCTTGTTGAGTGTCTTATTTCATTATTGCTTGCATGCCTCAACATCAATGCCGGCAGCAATTAACTTCTTTTCTCCATCTTGTTCAATAATTTTTTGTAATTTAGATAGGAAAGAATCAAAGTTTGTATGCTTTGCTACTTGGAATGTCATTTTATGTTCAATTGGTAGCCACGTATCAATATCAGCTTCGTTATGCTGGATTTTCACCTCAAGTTTATCGAGTGCATTAGCAACTTTTGCTTCGTACGTTTCTTTTGCTTCAAACTCCATCCATAAGTCATATAATTCCTCACCGAGAGAACCTGTTAACGTTTGTTTAATATTTAAAATAGCTTCTAGTTCATTTTTTTGTTTTTGTAGCTGTAATTCGTGACTATTCATCGTATCAAATGCAGGGATATCACCAGCTTCGGCTTCGACTAGGTCGTGAATAATAACCATCTTAAGTAATTTCTCAATATTTACTTTTTGATCCAAATAAGGTTCAACTAAAATGGCCATTAGAGACATACGCCATGTATGCTCGGCAACACTTTCTTGACGTCCGTTGGAAAGCCAGCTGTGTCGCATTTCATATTTTAATTTTTCTGCTAATGCAATGACTTGTAAAATGTTGTGTTCCATCGTGAGCCTCCTCATGTTTTTATACCATAATTCTAATATAGAAATGAAATGTGTCAATTTCATGAGTATATTGCGATAAACAGATGATAAGCGTATAATACATGTTATATGTGAAAACGTATTATTAAAATAAAAAAATGTTATATGAAAATGGAAAGGAAAGGGCAGAAATATGGGAGAAAAAAATCAAGTGTTAGCTAGACCACAAAGAAGAAAAAGGAAGTTTGATATTTCTAGCCCAGTGGGCATCATAGTAGGTTTCATCATAGTGATAGCGGCGATTATGCTTGGCGGCGGTGGAATAAAAGCTTTCAAAAACTTTTTAGATATTTCATCTATTTTAATTGTCATAGGGGGAACGACAGCGACAATTGTTGTGGCATATCGATTTGGAGAAATAAAAAAATATACGAAAAGTATTTTCACTGTTTTACATAGAAGAGAAGAAGATTTAGAACAGTTAACGGATTTGTTTGTTGATTTTTCGAAAAAGTCTAAAAAGAATGGCTTACTTTCTTTAGAGGTTGATGGAGAGCAAGTAGACAATCCTTTTATTCAAAAAGGAATTCGATTAATGTTAAGCGGTTACGATGAAGATGAATTAAAAGAAGTGTTATTGAAAGATATTGAAACGGAAGTGTATGAGTTAAGAAAAGGAGCAGCATTATTAGATAAAATTGGTGATTTTGCTCCAGCTTGGGGAATGATTGGTACGTTAATCGGTCTTATCATTATGCTCCAAAACTTACAAGATACATCGCAAATTGGTACAGGGATGGCAGTTGCGATGTTAACGACATTATATGGGTCTGTACTTGCGAATATGATTGCAATCCCTCTGTCGGAAAAAGTATACCGTGGTATTGAAGATTTATATACAGAGAAGAAGTTTGTAATAGAAGCAATTTCAGAATTGTATCGCGGACAAATCCCTTCTAAATTAAAGTTGAAACTGGATACATACGTATACGAAACAAAGGTAAAAAAGGTAAAAGGAGCAGCCTAATATTTCAAGGAGTGGTATGATGAGTAAAGGACCGCAAAAGGGATCGCCTCGTTGGATGACGACTTTTACAGATTTAACGATGTTATTATTAACTTTCTTCGTATTACTAGTTGCTACATCAAAGCAAGATGCAGTAAAATTGTCAAAGATGCTTGAAAAGTTTAGTGATACGGGGCAAGTAGATGCAAAAGTAATGGAAAATACAATACCAGATATTTCACATGAAAAAAATGATGAAAAAATGATCTCAAAAAAGAGAATGGATGAATTATATAAGAAGTTGAAAGCGTATGTAGATAATAACGGTATTAGTCAAGTGAATGTATATCGAGAGGATACAGGGGTAAGCGTCGTTATAGTAGATAATTTAATATTTGATACAGGCGATGCGAACGTTAAGCCCGAAGCGAAAGGGATAATAAGTCAATTAGTTGGATTTTTCCAATCCGTACCTAACCCAATTGTTGTAGAGGGACATACAGATAGTAGACCTATTCATAACGAGAAATTCCCTTCTAATTGGGAGTTATCTTCAGCACGAGCGGCAAATATGATTCACCATTTAATTGAAGTGTATAATGTGGATGATAAAAGGCTAGCTGCGGTAGGATATGCAGACACAAAGCCAATTGTACCAAATGATTCACCGCAAAACTGGGAAAAAAACCGTCGCGTTGTTATTTATATAAAAGAGTAGTATATTATTATTTTAATAATAAAATAATAAAAATACGAAAATTCTTTTAAAAAAATATTAAATTTTATCATTTTATTTTGTATAATGAGTGAGAATGATAAGGTGAAATATTAAGATATATTTATACATAGAAGGAGAGAATTAAAAAGAATGGCACATAAAATTTTAGTAGTAGACGATGCGATGTTTATGCGAACGATGATTAAAAACTTATTAAAAAGTAATGCTGAATTTGAAGTTATCGGCGAAGCAGAGAATGGGGTAGAAGCAATTCAAAAATATAAAGAACTTCAACCTGATATTGTAACATTAGATATTACTATGCCAGAAATGGACGGGCTTGAAGCATTAAAAGAAATTATTAAAATTGATTCAAGTGCAAAGGTTGTTATTTGTTCTGCAATGGGACAACAAGGTATGGTATTAGATGCAATTAAGGGCGGGGCAAAAGACTTTATTGTAAAGCCATTCCAAGCGGATCGTGTAATTGAAGCTTTAACAAAAGTAGCAAATAGTTAATATAGAAGGGGTGCCACAAGGAATCAAAACAGTGATAGCGGATCGACGTGTGGCCCCCTTTTTTCTCATTATAAAACACTAAATTGTTATACATAAATGAAATGTTTGTTAGACAGGTAGGGGATAAAAATGCAAACAGATCTATTAAATATATTTTTCGAAGAGTCAGAAGAACATTTACAGTCGCTAAATGAAAATGTGCTAGTGTTAGAGCAAAATCCTGCTGATATGGATGTTGTAGGAGAAATATTCCGCTCCGCTCATACATTCAAAGGTATGTCTGCGAGTATGGAATTTACAGAGATGGCTGATTTAACGCATAAGATGGAAAATGTGTTAGATGAAATTCGTCATGGAAATATAGTTGTAAATGCGGATATTATTGATGTGATTTTTGAGTGCATTGATAATTTGGAGAAGATGGTTGCAGATGTGCAACAAGGTGGAATGGGCAATATTGATGTAGTCTCAACTAAACAGAAATTAGAAGCATTATTGAACGGAAATGTAGAAACTCCTACGGAACATGTAGAGCAAAATCATATAGACAATGATGATGCAGTTTCACATGAAGTGCATATAACAGTTGAACAGCAAGCAATTTTAAAAGCAGTACGTGCCATTATGTGTATTGAAGCATTGCAGAATGTAGGGAATATACAAAAAACAGCTCCGAGTATTGAAGAAATTGAAGCAGATGCTTTCGGATTTGAATTTACAGTATTTATGGATACTGATTGTAGTATAGAAGAATTGAAACAAGTAGTACTTCATGTTTCTGAAATTGAGAAAGTGGAAGTAAAGCAAGGAGAACCTATATCGAGGGAAGTAGCTTCTAAAAAAGTTGTTACACAAGAAGTTGTGCAAGTAGAAGAAATGCTACAACCAGCTGTGGCTACGCAGGTAGAATCACCGATAGTGGCAACGAATCAACCTACAAGTGCTATGCCAGCTAAAAGTACTACAAAAACGAAAAATGCTAAAGTGGAGAATCGTTCAATTCGTGTTCAATTAGAGAAAATCGAAAGATTAATGAATATGTTTGAAGAAAGTGTAATTGAACGGGGGCGCATTGATGAATTGGCTCAAACGATTCAAAACAAGGAGTTAATTGAACATTTAAATCGATTAGGCGATATTTCAAAAGATATTCAAAACGTACTATTAAATATGCGTATGGTGCCGATTGAAACTGTGTTCAATCGTTTCCCACGTATGGTACGTATGTTAGCGAAAGATTTAGGGAAAAAAATCGATTTACAAATTACAGGTGAAGATACTGAAGTAGATAAAATTGTTATTGATGAAATCGGTGATCCACTCGTTCATTTAATTCGAAATGCAATCGATCATGGTGTTGAAACTGTTGAAAAACGACGTGATGCAGGTAAAAATGAGACAGGTACTATTAAATTAGAAGCCTTTCATAGTGGAAATCATGTCGTTATTCAAATTACGGATGATGGAAACGGTATTAATAAAGGGAAAGTATTAGAAAAAGCGATTAAAAATGGCGTTGTAACTGAAGCAGATGCAAATAGATTAACAGATCGTGAAGTGTTTGATCTTATTTTCCAACCAGGATTTAGTACAGCTGAAGTTGTATCAGATCTTTCTGGACGCGGTGTCGGATTAGATGTTGTAAAACATACGATTCATAGTTTAGGTGGACATTTAATCATTGATTCTGAGGAAGGAAAGGGAAGTACATTTAGAATTGAACTTCCGTTAACGTTGTCTATTATTCAATCTATGCTTGTTCAAACGAATGATAAGCGTTATGCTTTACCTCTTGGAAATATCGTTGAAGCAATTCGAATTAAGAGAGAAGACATCCAATCCTTACAAGGAAAAGATGTGTTAAATTATCGTAATCAAATTATTGAAGTGAAACATTTAAGTACTGTATTTGGTGAAAAAACAGTAGATGAGGCGTTTGCGTCATATGATGGTCAAATGGTTCCTGTGTTAATTGTTCGTAATACACATCGCAGCTATGGACTTATTGTAAACACAATTATCGGTCAAAGAGAAATAGTCTTAAAGTCATTAGGTGACTTCTTTGCAGAGAGTTCTAACTATTTCTCTGGTGCGACGATTCTCGGTGATGGACGAGTGGTCCTCATTTTAAACCCAGAAGGTTTATAATAGGAATGAAGGAAAGCTCCCCACTTGTATACAATTGGGGAGCTTTTTGGCTAATCGTTACCAATCTAATAATGGGAATACATACATATTAACGTTTTATATAATAAGTTTGCTAAAATCAAATGAGAGTTTATATTATTTGATAGAAAAACAGAAATGAGGAGGCAGGGAAAATGCCTGAGCAACACACAAAAGGGGATACGAGCACGATTGTGCTAGAAAAAGAAAATGAGCATTTAACGCCTCAAGAATGCGATATTCTTGGCGAAATTGCAAATATATCATTTGGTTCAGCTTCGACTGTATTATCAACGATTTTAAATAGGCAAGTAAGCATTACTGCTCCTCGCATAGAGTTGGTAGATTTATATGATTCAAGAGATGTCGAAGTTCCACATGTTGTATTAAACATTCATTTTACAAAAGGATTAGATATGGAAAACCTTCTTGTTCTTAAACAAGATGTTGCATTGTCCATTGCTGATTTAATGATGATGGGAACAGGTGAAGTGGAGGATGGAAAAGAACTTGGTGAATTAGAACTAAGTGCTGTACAAGAAGCGATGAATCAAATGATGGGATTCGCAGCTACATCTATGTCGGAATTCTTCCAAGATACAGTAGATATGTCTCCGCCGACGATTAATGTTGTAAAGTTATCAGAAGAAATGGAGAAAATCTCTGAAATCGATGGGAATCATACGATTGTTAAAGTGTCGTTTGATTTAAAGATAGATAATCTTGTAAACTCTAAACTTGTACAAATTGTTTCAGTTGAGCATGCGAAACAAATGGTAAATAAATTAATGCAATTATCTGGTGGAGTAGAAGAAAAAGACGAGCCAGCAGAAGTAGTGGAAACTGAGATTGTAGAAGAAGTTGAAAAAGAGCATTTAACACAAGAAGAGAAAGATGTGCTTGGTGAAATTGCAAATATTTCAATTGGTTCCGCTTCAACAGTATTGTCAACGCTTTTAAATCAGCCAGTTACAATTAGTACACCAAATGTGGAAGCAATCAATGTTCGTCATTATGATGGAGTACCAGTGCCATTTGTTATTTTAAATGTTGACTTTGTTGAAGGGCTAAAGAATGAGAATGTATTCGTATTTACGAAAGATGTCGCCTTAACAATGGTAGATTTAATGATGATGGGAACAGGGGAAGTTGATCCGGAAAAAGAGCTTACTGAATTAGAACTGAGCGGTATTAAAGAAATAATGAACCAAATGATGGGTCACGCTGCTACGGCGATGTCAGAAATGTTCCAAGAAAAAATGGACATGACGCCGCCAAATGTTAAATTTGTAACGTTAAAAGAAGAAATGGAGTATTTGGGAGAGTCAATGGAAGTGGACGAACTCGTTCAAATTACGTTCAATCTTGAAATTGGTGATCTGCTTCAATCGAAAATGTATCAAATTTTGCCGATTTCTGAAGCGAAAGAAATGGTAAGGCGACTTCTGTATCCAATGGTGGAAGAAGAGATTGCCACAGAAGAAATTGAAGAAGAAAAAATTGTAGAACCAGTTGTGCAACCTATTGAATTTAAAGAAGTAAAACAAATGGAACCAGTATATATGGACACGTCCATTCTACAAAATGTAGAAATGAACGTGAAATTTGTATTTGGAAGTACAGTAAAAACGATTCAAGATATATTAAGTTTACAAGAAAATGAAGCAGTTGTACTAGATGAGGATATTGATGAACCAATTCGTATTTATGTAAATGATGTATTAGTGGCGTATGGTGAACTTGTAAATGTAGATGGATTTTTCGGAGTAAAAGTGACGAAATCACTATAAGGCATTGAAATAGGAGTTTGAACTAGTAGATGAAAAACGTAAAGTTTTTTCTAATGACTTGGCTATGCATACATGTGTGCTTGTTCTTCCCCTTGCAAAGTCAGGCTGAGGAACAAATTGAGCCAGATCAAAAAATAAATGAAGTGAATGTACAAGAAGAAAATAAGGAATCTCAAGAACCGCCAGAGCAAGTGGAAACGAAACAAGATGAAGAGAAACAAAAAGAAGAGAAACAAAAAGAGGAGAAACAAAAAGAAGCAGAACAACAAGAAGTAGCAAATAAACAATTGAGTGAAAGAAAGATAGAAACAGAACAGGGAATTATTACAGTAAATAAGCCGGAGCTTAAAGTTGGCGAAGAAGTGCGAATTGCTGTAGAACCAAATGGGAAAAACATTCAAAGTATGAAAGGTATATTGCAGCTACAAAAAAATGGCGAGCAATATGCGCAAGAAAGAATACTATCTTTTGAGTATGATGAAGAAACGAAGAGCTGGGTTGCTAACTATAAAGCAGGGAATTTTGATTTGCAAGGTGATTGGAATCTTCAGCTCGTTCAAAGTTACAAAGAGAATGAGAAAGAAGAAATCGTAAAAAATGAAGTGAAAGTCCCGCTCATTCGTATTAAAAATGAAACGCCAACTATAGATAAAGAATTGCCAAAGTTACAGAAAGTTACTATTGATGAAGTAAAAGAGAACTTAGTTGAACGAAAACAGGGAGATTCTATACATATACGAGTAAAAGCGTCAGATATAGAATCGGTTGTAAAAGAAGTGCGCGTTACATTAAAAGGGAAAGAAAATAAAGAGCTTTCGTTTTTATTAGACTACAACAAGCATGATATGGATTGGCAAAAAGTATTTGAAATAACAGAAGCATTGACGGCTGGGCCATACGAATTACTTGTAGAGATAATAGATGCAGCAGGTAATAAACTTGTTGAAGAAAGTGAATATACCATTTCTGTTTTGGCGCCAAAAAACGAAGATGATAAAAAGATAGAAGAGAAAGAAGAGAAATTAGATAATAAACTAGAAAATGAATTAGAAGATAAGAAAGAAAATGAGAAGCAAGAAGATTTGAAAATCAAAAACCCGCTTCTAGAAGAAAAATTGCCGGTTGTTCAAATTCCGAAGCAAGATGAGAAAGTAAATAAGTTTATAAAAGAACCGTTGAAAGAGAAAGAGAAATTTACTTACGTTATAAAAGAGCCGTTCGAAGACAACAAGGAAGTACATAAGGCGAAGGACCAAAAAGAGAAAAATAACAAACAAGTTGTCTCTAAAAAGAAAGAACAAAAAGAAGAAACGAAAGACAAGGAAGAAGAAAAAGGTGAACAGGGAGTACAAGCTTCGGATGTATTTACTATCATGTCAGGTTTGTTCGTACTGTTTTTAGTTTTAAAGAGTAATAAAGAATGGGGCTAATTATTTCATAGTAGTGGAGGCGCTTAAATGGAGATTAAACGTACGACAATTGAAGATAAGACGCTACAACCATTAAAACAGCCTGCAGCTATTTCGGAACATGAAATCCAGAAAGAACGAAAGCGTAGCAATTTAGTGTTTACTGGACAGTCTAAAATTATTTCGAAAAATAATGAGATAGGTATTTTACTTGCAAGTTTAAGTGATGGAAAGATTATGAAGGAAATGCTTTCTAAAGAGATGGATACAGTGTTACAACTTTTTAAAAAGTTACATACGTTATCTGAAGAAGGAAAGCAATCAGAAAAAGTGTTTGAACAAGTAATTAGAAGCCTGCAAGGACTTATTAAGCAGGCGCATATAAAAGAACTTCCTTTGTTAGATGGAACATATGATTTCGCTGAAGTGCAACTATCATTTGGTAGAAAAGTACATATTCCTTTACTAGATGTAAGTGCACTCATCTCTAGAGTGGAAAGTGATTCTTCAGAAGGAAATATAAATTTGATGGTAACGGTTATTACTGCTTATATAACGAAATTGTCTAACGAAACGATTTTAATTAGCGTTACAGACCGCATTGCTAAAGATCGGGATGTAAGTGTATGGAGAGCGCTTGCGGAAATGAACATGACACAATTATCACAGGCATTGAAACAAACGATGCAAGAACATAAATGGTCTATGACGTTTCTTTTTCTCTTCATATGGATTGTCGGTATTATTTTAATTCGAGTTATGTAAAAAGGTCGTCACTCCATTGTGACGACCTCTTTTATATTTTTTCGTAGAAGAATGTATCAAATCGCTGAAGATTGTAACGTTCGGGTGTTAAAATTTGTTCCGTACTACCAACAAATAGTACACCGCCTTTTCGTAAAGAACGACTAAATTTTTCGTAAAGTTTTATTCTTGCTTCTTCTGTGAAATATATCATTACATTACGACAAATAATCAAATCATAATTTGTATCGAATGACTGCATTAAAAGGTCATGTTGTTTAAACGAGACGTTTTGTTTAATGTTTTGATGCAATGAATATAGACCATTCTCTTTTGTGAAATGACGTTCTTTCAAATCATTAGGTAATTCCTTCAGAGAACGTTCTGTATATTGACCGCGTTTTGCGGTTTCTAAAATATGAAAATCAAGATCTGTTGCTTGAATTTCAAAACGAAATGGAGCTAGATGCTTTGATAAAATTAAAGAGAGTGTGTACGGTTCTTCACCAGCAGCGCAAGCGGCACTCCATACCTTTAATTTTCCGCTATTTTGTTCGAGTAATTTTGGTAGTGCTTTCGACTCTAAAGTTTGCCAGCGTTCTTTATTTCTAAAAAACTCTGAAACGTTAATTGTAATATAGTCAATAAAATTTAAAAATAAATTTTGATCAGCGCGTAATTTGTTTAAAAAATTAGTGTAGTTTTCGAAGCCTTTTCTCGAAATGAAAGCATCGATTCTACGGCGCATTCTATCTTGTTTATAAGAAGCGATATCCATATTGAATTGTTGTTTAAAACTCGCGATAAAATGATCATAATCTTGTTCAATTATCATATTTACAATGGGCACAATAATGATATTGTGCCTCCCCCTTTACATCATACGAATTTTTTGTTCAAAGCTTTTTTTCATTTGCTTTTCATGTAATCCTGGTAAATCATAAATGACAGCATCAATACCTGCTTCTTTTGCAACATCGACAGGGATGACAGATGTATGTTTGTCCCCATTATAAAAACAGAGAACTAAATCAGTGTCTTCAATAATTTGTTTAACAAAAAACATATAATCTGATCGGTAAATGGAGTCAGAAGGATGATCAAAAGCAACATATTCGGCTCCGTGTTTTTTTAAGTAATCAACGACTTCTTGAAATTCATCTGTTATTGCTTGCAATGGTTGCAGCGTGTAAAGGCATAAATTTTGAGCGAGTCTTTCATTCTCAACGAAAAAACGAAGAACCTCATTTTCAATAGATTTATAACATAATATGTAAATTTTATGTTTGTGAGCATAGTCAGTTAAAAATTTTTTAATTTCTTCTTGATCTAATGCTGTTAATTGATTTGAACCACAAAGGAAAATATTCATAGAATTGTGCCACCTCATGCTAAATTGTAACATATCTTTTATAAAAAATAACTGCAAAATATTACTGTTCAGAGTATAATTATAAATAACTGGATTTTACGATTAAGTTTAGGAAGAAATAAAAAAATAAATAGGTGATATATATGCTACGTTCTATCTCGCATAATCCAATTTTATCGCATATACCGCCTGCTACTCAAATGCCGAAAGAAGCAAATGTCAGGACAGGACTTGCATTTTCGGATAATTTGCATGCAGATCCGAAAAAAGATAAATTACTAGAACAAATGGAAGCGTTTGTCGATAATATTGGAGAAATTAAAGAGAAAATTGAAATGGAATTAACGCTTGATAATGTAATGGAATACAAAAATACAGTAAAATCATTTTTGAATTTTTACGTTGATAATGTATTGCAGTATAAAGATGTCATGTCTCGTCACCCACGTTACGGATATTCACAGAAAATGACGATTGTGAAACAGGCAGAAATGGGATTGAATGAATTAGAAGATGTGATGAATTTAATTAATACGAAAACAGGACATTTAGAAATGTTAAATCAAATTGGAGAAATCCATGGTTTAATTGTGAATTTAGTCTTGTAAAAGGAAGGAAGCTATATGTACATACAATTATATGAAAAACTCGTTATTATTCAAAAAGCGTATGAAAATATTCAAGCGCTTGGAGAGCAAATATATGAGAATTTAAAAAGCAAAAATGTAAATGCAGTTCAAAAGTTACAAGTAGAGCAATTGCAGTACATTGATGGTTTAAAAGGGTTATCAAGCTCATTTGAAGAAATGGTTGTTCAGTTCTGTAAAGAACAAGGAGTTGAATCGTTTCGTGTAAGTGCGTTATTTTCGTATTTTTCTCAAGAAGAAATTAAAAAAATGGAAGAATTACAAAAAAACGTAACTGAATTAGAAGAGAATGTAAAAATGATTCTTTTGAAAAATCAATATTACTTAAACGTACTATTAAAAACTACAGAAAGTATTGTGGATTCTGTTTCTGAATATAACTTAGAGCGAAACAATAATTCGCAAATCTTTATGAACGAACTATTGTAAAGGAGAAGTGAAGCTTTATGAGATTATCTGATTATAATACACCGCTATCGGGTATGTTAGCGGCTCAAATGGGGTTACAAACAACAAAACAAAACTTGTCTAACATTCATACACCGGGTTATGTTCGTCAAATGGTGAATTACGGATCTGCTGGAGGGAGTAAAGGGTATGCACCAGAACAAAGCATAGGGTATGGTGTACAAACATTAGGTGTTGATCGTATTACAGATGAAGTGAAGGCAAAGCAATATAATGATCAAATGTCACAGTTCTCTTACTATGCATATATGAATTCTACTTTGTCGCGAGTAGAGTCTATGGTAGGAACGACAGGTAAAAATTCATTATCTAGTTTAATGGATGGGTTTTTCAATGCTTTTCGTGAAGTTGCAAAAAATCCGGAGCAATCAAATTACTACGATACATTAATTGCTGAAACGGGGAAGTTCACAAGTCAAGTAAGTCGTCTAGCGAAAAATTTAGATACAGTGGAAGCACAGACGACAGAAGATATTGAAGCGCATGTTAATGAATTTAATCGACTTGCTGCTAGTTTAGCAGAAGCGAACAAGAAAATTGGACAAGCTGGTACACAAGTACCAAATCAATTATTAGATGAACGTGATCGTATTATGACAGAAATGTCTCAGTATGCAGATATAGAAGTATCTTATGAAGCTACAAATCCTAATATTGCAAGTGTTAGGATGAATGGTGTTTTAACTGTAAATGGTCAAGATACATATCCACTTCAATTACAGAAGGATAAAAAGCCAATGTCTGTACAAATATCTGGAACAGATATCCCATTAAGTGGTGGAACAATTTTATCGGCAATTGATACGAAAGCAAAGATTACAAATTATAAAGATAATCTGAATGAGTTTGTAAATTCGTTAAAAAAACAAGTGAATAATACTATGAAGAAAGAACTTTTTGTAGGAGAAGATGCGAAGAAACTTGAATTGAATCCTGATTTTATAAAAGATATTTCAAAAATGAAAATTTCGGCTGAAACTGCCAACAACCTTGCGGCTATTACAGATAAAGGCTATAAGGATGGACTTACATATAAGCAAGCCTTAGATCAATTTTTAGTTGGGGTAGCCTCTGATAAAAGTTCAGTAAATGCATATCAAAATATTCATAAGGATTTATTAGAAGGTATCCAGCAAGAAAAGATGAGCATCGAGGGCGTAAATATGGAAGAAGAAATGGTTAATTTAATGGCCTTCCAGAAATACTTCGTGGCGAATTCTAAAGCTATAACTACGATGAATGAAGTGTTTGATAGTTTGTTTTCGATTATTAGATAAGGAGTAGTCATGTATAGTTGGTAATTGGAAATATTTAAGGAGGAGATAGAAATGAGAGTATCTACATTTCAAAATGCAAACTGGGCAAAGAATCAGTTGATGGATTTAAATGTGCAACAGCAATACCACCGAAATCAAGTAACCTCAGGGAAGAAGAACCTTCTTATGAGTGAAGATCCACTTGCAGCAAGTAAATCATTTGCGATTCAACATTCATTGGCAAATATGGAGCAAATGCAGAAAGATATAGCGGATTCGAAAAATGTATTAACACAAACTGAAAATACTTTACAAGGTGTTTTGAAATCTTTAACAAGAGCAGACCAATTAACAGTACAAGCGTTAAATGGTACAAATAGTGAAAAAGAATTGCAGGCTATTGGTGTAGAGCTTGATCAAATTTTAAAACAGGTCGTCTATTTAGCGAATACAAAAGAACAAGGTCGTTATATTTTCGGTGGTGATAGTGCAGAAAATCTGCCATTTACAGAAGATGGTACGTACCAGGGTGGAAAAAATGATGTGAACTGGAAACTAAATGACGGTTATGAATTCAAAGCGTTCCGTAACGGTGAAGCATTATTATCCCCTGTTATAAAAACGTTAAAACAGATGAGTGAAGCGATGCAAAACGGTGACCAAAAAGCACTAAAACCGTTATTAGAAGGAAATAAGCAAAACTTAGATGGCATCATTAACCGTACAACTGAAGTTGGTTCAACAATGAACACAATGGAGACGTTTAAAACAATTTTAAGCGAGCAAAATGTAGCACTTCAAGAAAACCGTAAAGAAATTGAGGATGTTGATTTAGCGGTCGCAATTTCTGATTTAGCTTATATAAACGCAACGTACGAAGCGACATTAAAAGCTGTTAGTACAATGAGTAAAACGAGTATTTTAGATTACATGTAAATGATAAGGAGTGAAAAATATGGCAGGAACAATATCTGATTATGGTGGCAGACAACAAATATGGAATTTAGGAAATAACATAATAGATACAAAGAAGTTAGTAGATTTAGAGTTACAAGCATTGGAAATGAAAAAATCACCTTATACTACACAAAAACAAACATTAACAAATGAAAAAAATGTGTATGCAAGTATGAAAAAAGAATTTGGAAATCTTGTACAAGTGTTCAAAGATTTATACGCATTTAAAGGTGATGAAAAGAAAACCACTCTATCCAAAGATGGTTTTATAAAAGCACAAGCTGACACTGCTACAATTCCCGGAACATACACGATTACAGTAGAACGGGTAGCTGAAAGACATCAAATAACTACAGCTCCACTTACTCCTTCAAAAACTCCTGAAGGTATGGAGCAAAAATTTAGTTTAGATTTAAAACTTGGAGTAGATGATGTATTTCAGATAAATGGAAAAGAAGTTAAAATCTCGAAAGATATGACGTATAAAGATCTGGTCAATAAGATAAATAATGGGAATTATGGTGCGTCAGTATATACATTAGGAGATCAACTATTTTTTACATCGACTACTGCAGGAGAAGCTGGGGAGCTGAAATTAACGGATGGTGCCAATGGTTTTTTACAAAATATAGGGCTAGTTACTTCTGCAAAAAATACGGATGGAACGAATGTTGTTGCACATCAAGTGACAGGAGCAATAAATGCTGAGTATACAATAAATGGAATTAAAGGGACTAGTAAAACAAATAAGATTGATACAATTCCAGGATTAACTATCAATTTAGAAAAGGAAACTACAGAACCAATAAAATTAACTATTGAAGATTCTGATATAAAAAATTCGATAGATTTAATAAAAAAAATGAAAGACGAGTATAATAAGGCTGTTAAGAGTTTAGATTTATTTGCTGGAGAAGATGGAGTAATGCAAGGGAATAATGTGTCATTTGCTATCAATAATGCAATGACAGGTATTTTTAAATTTTCCCAAGATGATAAGTATTTATTTTCTTTTGGAATTCAAATTGATAAAAAAGGTAATATGACTCTTGATGAAGAAAAATTAAAAACAGCTTTTAAAGAGAATCCGGAATCTACCAAACAATTTTTCTTTGGCTTAAATGGTCTAGGTCATGATACAGAGAAAAAGTTAGACGGGATATTTGGAGATGAAGGAATTATCGGGAAACGTTCTAAAAGTATTGAAAAGCAAGTAACTGATTTAGAGAGAAAAATTCAAGATATTGATACAGTTAATAAGGAAAAACAAAAAACAATTATTGATAAATATGCAAAATTAGAAAGTCAGTTAGCATTGCTTGATAGTCAGTTGAAGACAATTCAAGCAATGACAAAAACAAAAAGTGATGACTAATGAAAGCTGAGGAAGTGATTGTATGCAAGCATGGCAACGTTATATGCAAAATGATATTATGACGAGTAATCCAATTAAAAATACAATATTTATTTATGAAAGATGCATCATTGAGTTTCGTAAATTGGAAGAACTTTTAAATACATTCAAACTTCAAGATGGTGATGAACTTCTTGAAAAGTTAGAACGTATATTTGAAGAGTTGAAGCTCCAGTTAAATCCTGATATTACGAAAGATTTATACGATAGTTTATTTGGTTTATATGATTGGATTAGCATTCAAATTCAAACGATGAAAGTCACGCGTGAAGTAAAAGACATTGATGCCATTGTGCAAGTGTTACAAGATTTAATAGATGGATACCGTGGAGCGCTTGAAAATGAACAATGATATTTATCGAACGTTTGTCAGTTGTTTTAATGAAATCGGTGAATTACAAGTGTCAGATGAAGAGTTTGCTGAGAAGAGTGAGATGTTAAATCGCTGGATGATGACACTAGATGAAGAAAGACGTGCACAAGTTGCAGCAGAAGTAAGCCCATTCATTATTAAGGCAGCACAGCACATTCGAGATAAGCAAAAGATTTTGGAAGAAATGATAATGGCAAATGATGGGCGAATGAAGGCTAATTCATTTTACGGTAAATATTAATAATAATGTTTGGAAACAGATTCCCCTTTTAAAAGGGGGTCTATTCCTTCGTTTACATAAAGAACTCCGCTGATTGAGGTTTCATTTTATGACTGTGATGAAACAATAATAGTAATCTAAATAATAGAAAAATGGACTTTAGTTTGTAGTTTATCTATTGAAATGTTCTATAGATTACTATGTGTATACAGTTTTTTTGCATTCTTTTTTATATTTTTGTATTTTTCTAAAGACAACAATGAAAAAATGGAATAAAATATGTAAGGGTACATAATAGTAAATATTTTAATAAACGCATATAAGAAAATAAATAATGAAGTGAAACTTCTATCAGTGGATCATTACGTTAGAAAAGGAAGGGTGTGGAATATGCCAGATTTAGTGAGTGATGTAAGCCATTATATGAATTATTTAGTGACGAAACGAAATACTGTTTCTAGTAATATTGCAAATGCGAATACACCTGGCTATAAAGCACAAGATGTAACATTTGCTGAGCAGATGAATAAAAGTAGTGCGTTATATAAAAATAATGCGGCTGATTTAAAGAGCAATCCAGATTTATATCAAACGAATGAAATGCACTTACCGACAGTAAATACGAAAAATACATATGCAAAGATTCAAACAAAATCAATGCAAACGAATAAAGACGGAAATAGTGTGGATGTTACGACAGAAATGCTAGATTTAATGAAAGTAAATCAGTTATACGGTATTTCAATTAACGCAATTAATACACAATATGCAATTAACCAAGCGGCACGCGGACGTTAAAAGTAGAGGGAGAGACAACGGATGTTTCAGGCAATTAATGCAAGTGGCTCAGGGCTAACGACAGCGAGAAAGTGGATGGAAGTTACTTCTAACAATATTGTAAATGCAAATACGACGGCGGCTCCGGGGGCAGATTTATATGAGCGTCGTAGTGTAGTGCTAGAATCAAACAATAGTTTTGCAAGTATGCTAGATGGGGCTCCTACTAACGGAGTAAAAATAAAAAGTATTGAAGCAGATAAAACGGAAAATTTAGTGTATGATCCGACGCATCCGCACGCAAATGAAGAGGGATATGTACGTTATCCTAATATTGATGTAACTGCTGAAATGACGAATGTAATGGTTGCTCAAAAAATGTATGAAGCGAATACGAGTGTATTAAATGCGAATAAAAAAATGCTTGATAAAGATTTAGAAATCGGCCGAGGATAAGGGGGAAGATAGTAATATGAAAATTCAACCAATGTTACATACACAACCATTTGGAGCAATTCAGTCAATTGGTGCACTGAAAACTTCTCAAACATCTGTAGTTGAGGGGAAAAAGTTTATTGATTTATTGGAAGATATGAATCAAACGCAAAACAATGCACAAACAGCAGTATATGATTTACTAACTAAAGGGGTAGGAGAAACACATGACGTTTTAATTCAGCAAAAGAAAGCTGAATCTCAAATGAAAACGGCTGCTCTCGTACGTGATAATCTTATTGAAAATTATAAGTCACTAATTAATATGCAAATTTAGGAAAGTGGACGGGTGTGTTTAAATGGAAAAGATGAAAAATGTTATCCAATCGTTAAAAACGTGGCATAAGTTAGTAATCGGTGCTGCGCTTTTAGCGATTGTAACAGGAGCACTTTTATACTTCACCTTGCCAGATAAATATGTTGTTGTATATCAAAATTTAAATGATGCAGATAAACAAGAGATTACAGCAGAATTATCGAAGTTAGGTGTCGATTACCAATTAGCGGCCGATGGTTCAATTCGTGTGCAAAAGAATGATGCTCCATGGGTTCGAAAAGAAATGAATGGGATGGGCTTACCGTTTAATTCGAAAAGCGGTGAAGAAATTTTATTAGAAAGCTCGCTCGGTTCAAGTGAACAAGATAAAAAAATGAAGCAAATTGTCGGGACGAAGAAGCAATTGGAGCAAGATATTGTAAGAAACTTTGCGACAGTTGAAACGGCAAATGTTCAAATTACATTGCCTGAAAAAGAGACAATTTTTGATGAAGAAAAAGCAAAAGGAACAGCAGCGATTACGGTTGGAGTGAAACGTGGCCAATTGTTAACAGCTGATCAAGTTGCAGGTATACAGCAAATGATTAGTGCAGCAGTTCCTGGTGTGAAGGCAGAAGAAGTAAGTGTTATTGATAGTAAAAAAGGTGTTATCTCAAAAGGTACAGATGAAGCACATTCTAGTAGTTCCTCTTCTTACGAGAAAGAAGTAGAGATGCAGCACCAACTTGAAGGTAAATTAAAGCAAGATATTGATGCAACGTTAATGACGATGTTTAAACCGAATGAATATAAAGTGAATACGAAAGTATCTGTAAACTACGATGAAGTTACACGTCAGTCAGAAAAGTATGGTGATAAAGGTGTACTTCGTAGTAAACAAGAGCAAGAGGAAAGCTCTACTGCGCAAGAAGGGGCAGATATGAAGCAAGGTGCTGGTATTACAGCGAACGGTGAAGTGCCAAACTACGGTACGAACAATAATCAAAATGGTAAAGTTGTCTATGATAATAAAAATGGTAACAAAATCGAAAACTATGAAATAGATAAAACAGTTGAAACAATTAAGAAACACCCAGAATTAACGAAAACAAATGTTGTTGTATGGGTAGATAATGATACGCTAGTAAAACGTAGAATTGATATGACAACTTTTAAAGAAGCAATCGGAACAGCGGCAGGACTTCAAGCTGATCCGAACGGTAACTTTATAAATGGTCAAGTTAACGTTGTAACTGTTCAGTTCGATCAGCCGAAAGCCGAAAAAGAGAAAGAACCAGAAAAAAGTGGTATGAACTGGTGGTTATTCGGTGGAATTACAGCTGGCTTATTAGCGATTGGTGGCCTAGTATGGTTCTTATTAGCAAGACGTAAGAGAAAGAAAGAAGAAGAGGAATATGAAGAATACTTAGCAGAAGAGGAAATTGCTGCAAGTAATGAAAGTATCTTGGAAATTCCTGAAGAAAAAATAGTGCCAGAGCCAAAACCTGAACCAGAAGAACCGAAAGAACCAACGTTAGATGAACAAGTGCAGGATGCTACGAAAGAACATGTAGAAGGAACTGCAAAAGTAATTAAAAAATGGTTAAACGGACAGTAAGGGAGGAACAACGATGTTAGATGAAATCTCCTCCAAAGAAAAAGCTGCCATCCTTATTCGTACATTAGAAGAAGGGGTGGCAGCAAAAGTCATTGAATATATGACAGCTGAGGAAAAAGAAGTATTACTTCGTGAAATCGCAAAGTTTCGTGTATACAAACCAGAAACGTTAGAAAATGTACTAGGAGAGTTCTTATATGAATTAAATGTAAAAGAATTGAACTTAGTCACTCCAGATAAAGAGTATATTCGTCGCATATTTAAAAACATGCCAGAAGACGAACTTGAAAAATTATTGGAAGATCTTTGGTATAACAAAGATAATCCATTTGAATTCTTAAATTCACTTACAGATTTAGAGCCACTTCTTACAGTGCTTAATGATGAGTCACCACAAACAATTGCAATTATCGCTTCTTATATTAAACCGCAACTTGCGTCTCAATTAATTGAGAGATTGCCAGATCATAAGCGAGTAGAAACGGTAATGGGTATTGCGAAACTAGAACAAGTTGATGGTGAATTAATTAATCAAATTGGTGAGTTGTTAAAAACGAAATTAAATAATATGGCATTTAGTGCAATTAATAAAACTGATGGCTTGAAAACAATCGTAAACATTTTAAATAATGTTTCACGAGGTGTTGAAAAAACAGTCTTTCAAAAGCTGGATGAAGTCGATTATGAGTTATCTGAGAAAATTAAAGAAAATATGTTTGTCTTTGAAGACTTACTTGGTCTTGAAGATCTTGCGCTTCGCCGTGTATTAGAAGAAATTACAGATAACGGTGTTCTTGCGAAAGCACTTAAAATTGCAAAAGAAGAAATTAAAGAGAAATTATTTACATGTATGTCTTCAAACCGTAAAGAGATGATTCTAGAAGAATTAGATGGCTTAGGACCGCTTAAGATGACGGATGCTGAAAAAGCGCAGCAAACGATCACTGGTACAGTGAAAAAGCTAGAGAAAGAAGGAAGAATTATCGTTCAAAGAGGTGAAGAGGATGTCCTTATTTAAAAACAGAATTCCGAAGAATTCTGTTTCTTTTTCTGAAGAAACGTATGAATTACAATTTCCAAAACCAGCTTCAGTTCAAATAGAAGAGGAAGAATTACAAGCAGATCATGCAGAGCTTCGTGCCCAGCAAGAATCATTACATATGGAAATGAATCAGCTAAGGCAAGAGCAGCAAATGCTAGAACGAGAGCGTCAGCAGTTATTACAAGATAAAGAACAATTTCAAATGCATATTCATGAACAAATGGAACAGATGGAAGCAGCGCGTGTGCAGTTTCAAAAAGAACAACAAGAAATAGCATATGAATGGACAGAGTTATTATGGGATCAATCATTTCATTTAGCAGAAAAAATCGTGAATCAAGCGGTAGATTCACGATTGCTTGATGTGTTACCTATTTTAACTGGCATCGTGCAAACATTGCCAACTTCGTTTGAAAAATTAATCATTACAGTACATCCTGAAACGTTTGAACGTATTCAAGAAGAGAAGGAGAATACGAAAGAATATTGGTTGCTACAATTAGTAGAATGGAAATATGATTTCTCCCTGCAGTTTGGTGAATTTGTTCTGGAAGAAGAGAAAGAGTTCTTTGAATTTAAATTTGCACCTATATTTGCGAAACTTCGTCAGAAATGGGAAGAAGAGAAGTTATTTGAGGAGCAAAATGTATGAGCCGCCTGTTAATGAATGAGAACGAAAAATGGAATAAGTTCATTGAAACACCGCTGTATACGAAAGTAGGCAAAGTTCATAGTGTACAAGAACAGTTTTTCGTAGCAAAAGGGCCGAAAGCGAAGATCGGTGATGTTTGCTTCGTGGGAGAACATAACGTCTTATGTGAAGTGATTGCCATTGAAAAAGAAAATAATATGCTACTTCCATTTGAACAGACAGAAAAAGTATGTTATGGAGATTCAGTGACATTAGTTTCAGAAGATGTTGTTGTACCACGTGGTAATCACTTGCTCGGAAAAGTGTTAAGTGCAAATGGTGAAGTGTTAAATGAGAAAGCTGAAAACATTCCATTACAGAAAATCAAACTAGATGCACCGCCTATACATGCATTTGAACGTGAAGAGATTACCGATGTATTTGAAACAGGAATAAAATCAATTGATTCTATGCTAACAATTGGTATCGGTCAAAAGATTGGTATTTTTGCTGGGTCAGGTGTTGGTAAATCAACTTTACTTGGAATGATAGCAAAAAATGCAAAAGCTGATATAAACGTTATTAGTTTAGTAGGAGAACGTGGCCGGGAAGTAAAAGACTTTATTCGAAAAGAGTTAGGCGAGGAAGGGATGCGAAAAAGCGTCGTTGTTGTAGCGACGTCAGATGAAAGTCATCTTATGCAACTTCGTGCAGCGAAACTTGCAACGTCTATTGCTGAATACTTCCGTGATCAAGGTAATAACGTATTACTTATGATGGACTCTGTTACTCGTTTTGCCGATGCACGAAGAAGTGTTGATATTGCTGTTAAAGAGTTACCGATTGGTGGTAAAACACTGTTAATGGAAAGTTATATGAAGAAGTTGTTAGAGCGGTCTGGGAAAACACAGAAGGGATCTATAACAGGTATTTATACGGTGCTTGTTGATGGGGATGATTTAAATGGCCCTGTACCAGATTTAGCACGTGGTATTTTAGATGGACATATCGTATTAAAGCGTGAGCTTGCAACGCTTAGTCATTATCCTGCAATTTCAGTATTAGATTCAGTAAGTAGGATTATGGAAGAAATTGTTTCGCCACATCATTGGCAACTTGCAAATGAAATGAGAAAGATTTTATCAATTTATAAAGAAAATGAATTGTATTTTAAGCTAGGAACGATTCAAGAAAATGAAGAAAATGCTTATATTTTTGAATGTAAAAATAAAGTAGAAGGCATAAATACATTTTTAAAGCAAGGCCGATCGGATAGTTTCCCATTTGATGATATCGTTGAAGCGATACACCATATAGTATAAGGCCTCTGCCCAAGAGGTCTTATTTTTTTGTTTTTTAATATTTCACAGATTTTTTTGGGAAAAAACTATATAATAGAAAAAGAGAACGTTATAATAGAAAGGGGCTATGAAAACAGGTGGATAAACAGCAGTACGACACAATAAAATTGCAAATAAATCAAGAAAAAGAGCATATTTTAAAAGAAGTGTATGAATTAACAGCTGAAAAAAGAAAAATAGAACAAAAAAAAGAATATGATTTATATGTTGTGAAATCGCGTAGTAAAGTCGTACAAACTGGGCAACGTATTATGGCTGGCATGCTTTCTTCACATACGTTTTCACCTGAAAGAATAGAAGAATGGAATCGAAGAATTAAAAAAACAGAAGGTTTTATTCAAAAAAATGAAAGCCTTTTAGAGCAAGTAAAAGAAAAAGAACGTGTCATTGATGAGATGTATCAAGAAAATTGTAAAAAGCTTGCGAAAGCACAAGAAAAGCTGGAAGAAAAAATGCTTCTGGATTTGAAAATGTGTATGAATGGATGAGGTGAATGTAGTGATACAGTCTGTATTACCGGTGCAACAAAGTTTACCTCCGCAAAAAGAAAAAGGGCTAGAAGTACAATCAAAAAATGAAGATTCTTCATTCGATCGTACGATGAGAATGGAAAATAAAAAACAGCCGCAAACGGAGAAAACGAAACGAGAAGAAGCACCAACAGAAGAGAAAAAAGATTATATTCTTTCTAAAAAATCGGTAACGAAAGAAGAACCAAATGTAAAGAAAGAAGAAAAAAAAGAGACAGAACAGTTGTTATTAGCTGTATCTGAGCAAATGGTTGCAATTGAGCAATTACATGTGCAGCCGGAATTGTTATATCAATACATACAAAAAATACAAGAGCTATATAAAGAATATGGCAATATTAAACTTAATGAATTACCTGCAGCTGAATTACAACAATTACAAGAACTTCTTTCAAATATGAATATCAAAAATGCTATATGTTTAGAAGATACAATGCAAATGGTATTAGACAAAATGAAGATGCCAGAGCAAACGATGCAAGCATTGAAAGTTGTAGAAACAGAAACTTGTAATATTGCAAAGGAACAAGAAGAGTCTAAAGAGGTAGATCTTCCGAAACTTGAGAGCGATGATGCAAAGGTAGAGTTGCCAGAGGTTGATGCATTAAATGATTCGAGCTCTGCAGGTGCAGAGTTATTAAATAAAACGACAAGTACCGAACAAGTAGGGAAATCAAATAGTGGTGCTGAGAAAGTTTCATTACCTGATTTAGGAAAGAAAATGGAAGCGCAAGTAGAAGCCTTGCAAAAATTTGTAGTGAAACAAGAACGTGTTTTATTTCAGTTAAATCCAGAAAAACTTGGTACATTAACAGTGTTTATGAAAAAACAAGGAGATCAAATTGACGTTCACGTAGAAATGGAAAAACACGATGCGAAAAAACGTGTTGAAATCATTTTTGATGAATTGAAATTAAAGTTAAAAGAAAAAGAAATCAATATTCAAATTAGCTATTCAGATAAAGATGAAAATCGTAAAGAACAGCGAGAACAAGAGCAAAGGCAAAAACAGAAATTAGCAAATACAAATCATGAAAAACAACAATCAACAGAATTTGCGGGATTATTGGAGGAATAAAGCGTGCCAACAGTTGGGTTAAATACAACGAGTACAAATCATATTCCGTTACAAGCAGGAGCGCAAGCAAAAAACGCATCTGTTAATGGTGTACAATCGCCAGTGCAACAAACAAACGGATTATCAGCAAGTAATCAAAAAACACCCGGTATTATGGATAAAGATGATTTCCTGAAACTTTTTTTAGCAAGCTTTCAACATCAAGACCCGTTTAATGCGATGGATATGAACCAAATGATGAATCAAACGGCTCAACTATCGCTTATGGAGCAAGTACAAAATATGACGAAAGCAGTAGATAAACTACAATCAACGATGTATACGACAGCTCTTGATGGAGGGATGAAATTTTTAGGAAAGTATGTTAGAGGTATAAACAATAAGGGAGAGCAAGTGACTGGTCAAGTGGAAACAGTTCGACTTGCCGAAAATAACGATGTACAACTTATTGTTAATAATCAAGTTGTCTCACTTCGTTTTGTAGAAAGGGTTTCAGATAAACCGATAGTAGAAGCAAATCCAGAAGATGAGAAGAAAGATGATATAGAAAAAAATGAAGAGGTTAAGCAAAATTAATAAAAGGAGTGTATATAGGTTATGATTAAAGCGTTATATACAAGTATTACAGGGATGAATGCAGCACAAAATGCATTAAGTGTTACTTCAAATAATATTGCAAATGCACAAACAGTTGGATATAAAAAGCAAAAAGCTATTTTTGATGATCTGCTATATAATAATACGGTTGGTTCACGTGGGGATGGTGCTTATGCTGGTACGAATCCAAAGAGTATTGGTAACGGTGTAAAGTTTAGTGGGACATCTACAGATTTTAGTGATGGTTCTATTACTTTAACTAGTGATAAAATGGAGACAGCCATAGAGGGAAATGGTTTATTTTTAGTTGGCGATCGTAATAGCGGAAATGTAGAGTATACGAGAAAAGGGTCTTTCGGTGTATCGAAAGATAACTATGTTACAAATACAAGTGGTCAGTATGTGCTAGGGTATGGTGTGAAAACAGGAACTCAAGAAATAGATTTTTCTTCACGACCAAGTCCAATTCATATTCCAATGGGATCAGCTGTTGGTGGGATTCAAACAGATAAAGCAACAATAGGTGGAAACCTTCCTAGAAATCAAAATGCATTATCTCACGAATTCACAGTTTTTGATGAGGAAGGGAACTCGTTAACGTTACGTGTAAATATTAAACAAAAGACTACAAAAGAGACTGTAGATGGTAAAGAAGTTGAAAAGCCTGTGCCAGGTGAATATACGTATACAGTTTCTGTAAGAAATGATTCTAAAAACGAAAAAGAGTTTAAGCCGGTTGAAGGCATGACGGGCGAAAAAAATCTTAAATTTGATACATTAGGAAATCTAAAGGAGACAGATGAAGCTGTACAAAAAAATCCAGTAACTGGTGAAATTACTAAAGGTGGAACGGTTAAAATTCCTTTTGGTAAGGGACTGACACTGGACTTAAGTGGTTTAACAAATTATCCGACAGGGAAAACTATTTCTACAACAGAAGTAACGGGGCGTCCAGCTGCAATTGCAAATGACTATTCAATTTCTGACGGTGGTTTCGTTATGATGAGATATTCGGATGGTAGTATGAAGGTTGTAGGACAACTAGCTGTAGCTACATTCCCTAATTCAGGTGGATTAATGAAAACTGGGAATGGCAATTACATTGCCACACCATCAGCAGGGATTCCAGGGATAGGTGTTGCTGGTGAGAATGGTGCAGGTAATGTAAGGGGTTCAGCAAAAGAAAGTTCAAACGTAGATTTATCTGTAGAATTCGTTGATTTAATGTTATATCAACGTGGATTCCAAGGAAATGCGAAAGTAATTAAAGTGTCAGATGAAGTATTAAATGAAGTTGTAAACTTAATTCGATAATATATTATAAAGAAAGATCGTAATGTAGTAGAAAGGGTTTTTATTCGTATGACAAGACAAGAACGAATTTTACAATTGCCATTTTTCGAGAATAAACGTGAACTTGCTGAGCAAGTGCTAAAAATGGAACGAGAAGAGCATGTATATTTACCAGATCAATTTGAAATTAAGCAAGTGCCCCCGTATTCATTTGCTGAAAAGAAAGCGATTATTGGTCGTATTCATGAGTTTTATTTCGTCAGTGTTGGCAGTGATGGCGCATGGAAGTATCAACTGTTTAAGGACGAGATGAAGTGCCGTGAGTTTTTTGTTACATTATCAGGCATTACAGATCAGCAAATTGCGTTTTGGTTCAACAATATCGAGTTGCTTAAAGGCGCTTAAAAATGTTTTTAGGCTTAGGTGGCTCGGAGCTGTAAGAAGAGAACTATAGAAATCTACTGGAATGGTTGAACAATAATCTCTTTATAGCAAGCCAGTACTTTTTTATAGCCTGTGAGTTGTGACAATAGGGCAATGAAATGAGAGTATGCTAGTTTCATTTCATATGTTTGTGATGATAGATTTTTATAAAAGGAGAGGTGAGGAGGATGGCGCAAAATAAGTATCGCGTTACATTCATTTCGCCGAGTGAGGTTGAGCAGCGGACTGTAATGGCAGCGAATAGTTTGCCAGATTTAATTCGTAAAGTAGAAAGTATTATCGCAGATCCAAATGGTTATTTTGTGAATGATAAAAAAAATAATTGTTATTTTAAAGTGATTAAAGAAAATGTTACGTTTATTCAATATGAGTTACTATTTTCGGATAAGGAAATTCATATTGAAAAATTAAAACATATAGCACCAGTAGTATTAAAACGATTATTCGAAAAAATAAATGACCCGGAACTATATGCACTCGCGCTACTTGATGTTGATATAGCAACGAAAGAATATGTGCTAGCAGAAATGAATTCAGAGCTGAGAATAAGAGTAGAGACGGAGCTTTCGAAAAAATGGGAAGCAATGCCGACGGAAATTGTAGGAGCACAAGAAGTGTTATTAGAGGCACTTGCTTCGTTTATACAAGATTAATTGTTTTTTAATAAAATGAATCGTTCGACTATCTATGTTTTTTATATAGGTAGTTGACTTTTTCTCTTTTATAAAGCTTAATAATTAGATATACGGAATTAATGGAAGGGGAGCGACACCTTTATGTCACAAGCACAAAGTATTTTATTAGAAAGCGGAACAAATGAATTAGAGATTGTTACGTACACTGTTGGTGAAAACTTATTTAGTATTAATGTAATGAAAGTACGTGAAATCATTAATCCATTCCCTGTTACAACTGTGCCAGAATCTCATCATGCAGTTGAAGGTGTTGTTCAAGTACGTGGTGAAATTTTACCTGTTATTAACTTGGCAATGGCTCTTAATTTAAAGTCAACAAAGCCACTTGATCAAACGAAATTTATCATCTCAGAATTAAACCAAATGAAAGTTATTTTCCGCGTTGATGAAGTGCATCGTATTCAACGTATTTCGTGGGAACAAATTGATGAACCAGCTTCATTATCTATGGGACTAGAAGAAACGACATCTGGTATTGTAAAACTAGATGGCAAAATCATCTTACTATTAGATTATGAAAAAATTGTATGTGAAATTAGCGGCACTGGTTATGACAATAAATCAATTGCAGGGTTAGAACAAAAAACAGATCGAGCTGAAAAAGTAATTTATATTGCAGAAGATTCAGCGATGCTTCGTCAAATATTAGAAGAAACATTATCATCAGCTGGATATACGAAAATGAACTTCTTCAGCAATGGTGCAGAAGCGTTAGCGCAAATTGAAAAATTAGCGAAAGAGCAAGGCGAAAAAATGTTTGAACATATTCACCTGCTAATTACGGATATTGAAATGCCAAAAATGGATGGACATCATTTAACAAAAGTAGTTAAGGATAGTGAAGTAATGAATCGTTTACCAGTCATTATTTTCTCTTCATTAATTACAAATGAATTATTCCATAAAGGTGAAGCTGTAGGAGCAAATGCTCAAGTAAGTAAGCCAGATATTCAAGAGCTAATTGGTTTAGTTGATAAGTTAGTACTTTAAAAGTTTCTATTTAGCCGGAATAGAAGCTCTAGCCAAGTGTTGAGCGATCAACGCTTAATAGAGCCCTATGCGATGTTGAGACCAGAGATATGGAGTGGTTATAGGTAAGTAGAAGAGCTGGTGTATAACATTTTTCTATTTAGTAGGAATAGAGGAACTACTAATGTAAGGAAGTTTTCAGTGCTTAATAGAGTCTCATGCGATGTGAGTTCAGAGGTATGAAGTAGTTTTAGGTAAGAAGAAGTGAGACTTCGATTGAGGATTTGAAGACTGGGTTTATAACTCTATTCTGTTAGAGAGAGGAAGGAATTAGCCATGTGTAGCATTGGCTAGTTCCTTTTTAGTATTCTATACTTTAAGCTGGCAGAAAAATAAAAGGTTTCTGAGGTGTTTGTCGCTGAATGTAAGTATAATCTTCATTTGAAGATTTTTGATTTGAAAATATAAGAGAACGTATTTTTTGGATTATTTTAGTAATATTTTCGTGGTAACGCAAATTTTTTCGGTGAAAAAACATGTAAAATACCATATAATATAATTAAATGTAATTAATATGCAATTTTACATATTAATTAAAAAATATTTTCCAAATTTTTATACTTTCTATACATTTTTGTATGTTTATTATTTGACAGATAATTTCGAACTGTTATAATATGGATATGTAAAAATTGCTATTTTCTTGAAAGACATGGGAGTCAGATGAGAATTGTGAAAGGATGAGGGGGAGTGGCACAGATTATGTATCACCACACAGCAATTAATGTATTAGGTCTTTTACAAAACATGTCAAATAATAAAATGAACGATATGCAACTAGAGGTGGAATTTAAAAAAATAGAAAAAGAATTCCAAGTAAAGTATGAAGAATTAGTTGATTTACAT
Source organism: Bacillus sp. C-3-6 (assembly GCF_054509685.1). Classification (NCBI taxonomy): domain Bacteria; kingdom Bacillati; phylum Bacillota; class Bacilli; order Caryophanales; family Bacillaceae; genus Bacillus; species Bacillus sp. C-3-6. The sequence continues at coordinate 1,625,930 of NZ_CM137247.1, forward strand.
AATAGAATGGTATTATTCCAAATAGATATAGAAAAAAATGGCGGGATGCGAGCATATGAAAAATCAACAATTACATGGCTGAAGTCTGAACTAGAGCTACTGTATGAAGTGTATCAATTTTGTCAGCGTCACGGTTTAAACATTTTAAATATTTCAAAATACGTAAGTAAAAATGAACTAAATCTTTTTCCTAAAACGGAAAGTCAATTGCAAAATACGTATTATAAATTGAAAAAACGTGAAATACCGTTTGAAAATATTGAAAAACAAAAACCGGGACGAAAGCGAAAATATATACCAGTAAAAGAGACAATCGTTGCAAGAAAACAAGAAAACGAGTACGAATTAAAAGAAGAAATCCAGCATAAAGAGGATGAAAAAAATCTTGTAACAGTTATATCTGGTATCGTTGATAACTTTGAAACAATTAATCAATGTAGTGAAAGGAAAGAAGACGAACTACATCAGTTTATGGAAGGTATTTATAAGCTTTCTAGTATGGCGGCAGGGCGTTCTAGAGAAGCAAAGAATACACGTAGCTTAGAAGATGAATTGCAGTCGTTACAACTAGAAAATGAAAGGCTAAAACGAGAGAAAGAAGATCTTGTACAAGATATTAAAGGTATGACGCAGCTTTTAATTCATTTCATTACAAGTTCTGATATTGATCAAATACGTAAATTACCAACTTTCGTACAAGATTGTAAAATGGAATTACATAAACTAGGGCTATATAATGCACAGGACGGTAAAATGAAAATTATGGTTGATCGTAGCGGACAAGTTATGACCGTAACACAGTAATAAAATTTGGGTACAAAATAAAAGGGAGATACATAGTTTATATGTATTTCCCTTTTATTTTGTATGGAATCGTTCCAAAGAAGGAAGATGAATTTTTACGATTGTAGTAGTTTAGAAACCATTTGCGGAATTTAATTTGCTTGTGAAACCATACTAAGCGCAACTCTTTATTCAGCAAATCACGATTTGCATTTGAATTTGTACCGTTCGCAGATTGAACAGCTAAATCACGCATACGCTGCAAAATAATCATCACAGTTTGAAGAGCAGCTTCTGCCGTGCGAAGCATCGATATTGCATCCTCATTATTACGAATCGTCACGCGCATACCACTTGCTCTCGCATGCATACGAGTCACAATTGTAATATTAGCAGGATTATCAGAAGCATGATTCAACTTCTTACCGGTCGCCAAATGCTCCATTGCCACATTCATACGTGTCTCATTCTCATACAACGACTGCCTAGCATTCATACTTAAAACATTCGTACTAATACGCATAATAGACACTCCTTATAGATTAATAGAATCGGTATCTTTTAATCTAATAAACAGTTATGGAAGGATAGAGGGGCTTATGCTTATTTACTGTTTGTGTTTTAACATAAGAGGGGATTAAGATAAGCACTGACCGCTTCTAAGCATCGCGGATACTCTCTTCCACATAAAAAAGAAATTTTTATAATTAATCTATCTATATAGAATAAATAAACCTCTCTGCAAGCAGGGAGGTTTATTCAGGAAACTAACTCAAATGGCTTATTGTAATAATTTAGAAACCATTTGTGGTGTTTGGTTTGCTTGAGAAAGCATGCTGATACCAGCTTCGTTCAAGATTTTGAACTTAGTCATTTCAGACATTTCTTTCGCCATGTCAGCGTCTTCAATTTGAGAAGCAGCAGAAGCCATGTTAGTAGCTTGGCTAGTTACGTTGTTTAAGTTATGGTCTAAGCGATTTAATTGAGAACCGAAAGTTGCTCGAGCATCAGCGACAGCTTGGATAGCTGTGTCGATTTTTTCCATTTCTGCTGTTGCTGCAGTGATAGCAGCTGCTGGATCAGCAGCGTCTGTTAAAGTTCCAACGGCCGCTCCAAGTAATGTAGCTGCTTTTGCATTAATAGCTGTAATATCAAGTGTATCATTTGCAGCGTCAGAAAGTTGAATCTTAATATTCGTACCACCACCAGCTTGATTTAAGAATGAATTACCGTTAAAGTTAGTTTTTTCAGCAATATGGTCAATTTCTTCAGCTAATTGTTTGTACTCTTTGTTTAGAGAAGCTGAGTCCTTAAGATTATTCGTACCACTAGCAGCTTGTGTAGCAAGATCACGCATACGAAGTAAGATGTTAGAAATTGAGCCTAAAGCAGCGTCACCAGTACGTAGAGCAGACATAGCGTCTTGCGTGTTACGAGCTCCGACGTTTAATCCGCCTTCTTTCGCACGCATACGAGTAGCGATAGCTAATCCAGCCGCATCGTCAGCCGCACTGTTAATAGATTTACCGCTAGATAAACGGTTCATCGCAGTATTCATTTTGTCTTGGTTTTGTCGCATGTACTCTTGCGTACGCATACTGTTAATATTTGTATTAATTCTCATATAAAGAACCTCCATTTTTTTATCTTGAATTTTTAGTTATATATAAATCTCTTTGATTACAAAGAGATTTATATAATCAAATGGCTTATTGTAATAATTTAGAAACCATTTGTGGTGTTTGGTTAGCTTGAGAAAGCATGCTGATACCAGCTTCGTTCAAGATTTTGAACTTAGTCATTTCAGACATTTCTTTTGCCATGTCAGCGTCTTCGATTTGAGAAGCAGCAGAAGCCATGTTAGTAGCTTGGCTAGTTACGTTGTTTAAGTTATGGTCTAAACGATTTAATTGAGAACCGAAAGTTGCTCGGGCGTCAGCGACAGCTTGAATAGCAGTATCAATTTTACCCATTTCAGTTGTTGCACCAGCTACGTCTGCTAAAGTTGATAAGGTTCCACTTGTAAGTGCCTTTGTATCGATAGCTTCAATAACAAGTGTATCGTTTGCCGCATCAGAAAGTTGAATCGTAATATCTTTACCTGGATTAGTAGGATCAGCTTTGTCTAGGAATGCATTGCCGTTAAAGTTAGTTTTTCCAGCGATATGATCAATTTCACCTTTTAATTGTTCATACTCTTTATTTAAAGAAGCAGTATCTTTTGCGTTATTCGTACCACTAGCAGCTTGTGTAGCAAGATCACGCATACGAAGTAAGATGTTAGAAATTGAGCCTAAAGCAGCGTCACCAGTACGTAGAGCAGACATAGCGTCTTGTGTGTTACGAGCTCCGACGTTTAATCCGCCTTCTTTCGCACGCATACGAGTAGCGATAGCTAATCCAGCCGCATCGTCAGCCGCACTGTTAATAGATTTACCGCTAGATAAACGATTCATCGCAGTATTCATTTTGTCTTGGTTTTGTCGCATGTACTCTTGCGTACGCATACTGTTAATGTTTGTATTAATTCTCATATAAAGAACCTCCATTTTTTATCTTGAATTTTTAGTTATATATAAATCTCTTTGATTACAAAGAGATTTATATAATCAAATGGCTTATTGTAATAATTTAGAAACCATTTGTGGTGTTTGGTTAGCTTGAGAAAGCATGCTGATACCAGCTTCGTTCAAGATTTTGAACTTAGTCATTTCAGACATTTCTTTTGCCATGTCAGCGTCTTCGATTTGAGAAGCAGCAGAAGCCATGTTAGTAGCTTGGCTAGTTACGTTGTTTAAGTTATGGTCTAAGCGGTTTAATTGAGAACCGAAAGTTGCTCGGGCGTCAGCGACAGCTTGAATAGCAGTATCAATTTTACCCATTTCAGTTGTTGCTGCAGTTACAGCAGCTGCTGTATCAGCACCAGTTAAAGTTCCAACAGCCGCTCCAAGTAATGTATCTGCCTTTGCATTAATAGCTGTAATATCAAGTGTATCGTTTGCCGCGTCAGAAAGTTGAATCTTAATATCTGTACCACCACCAGCTTGGTTTAAGAATGAATTACCGTTAAAGTTAGTTTTTTCAGCAATATGGTCAATTTCCTTTGCTAATTGTTGGTACTCTTTGTTTAAAGAAGCCGAGTCTTTAACGTTATTCGTACCACTAGCAGCTTGTGTAGCAAGATCACGCATACGAAGTAAGATGTTAGAAATTGAGCCTAAAGCAGCGTCACCAGTACGTAAAGCAGACATAGCGTCTTGCGTGTTACGAGCTCCGACGTTTAATCCGCCTTCTTTTGCACGCATACGAGTAGCGATAGCTAAACCAGCCGCATCGTCAGCTGCACTGTTAATAGATTTACCGCTAGATAAACGATTCATCGCAGTATTCATTTTGTCTTGGTTTTGTCGCATGTACTCTTGCGTACGCATACTGTTAATGTTTGTATTAATTCTCATGTTAAGAAACCCCCATTTTTTTATATTGATTTTTCTGTTAATTGTTAAACGTAAATATGCAAAAAAATCAATTTCGAGATTAATTGTAATCCTTGGTATATATCGTGTCAACGAATAATTGTAATTAATGAATATAAAAAAATGATAATTTCCTATTTGTTCATTTTTTTATTACAATATTATCAAAAGGATTATTGCAAACTTTAAAAAAAAACTCTAATATTAGATTATCTTTGTTTACCGAAAAGGTGATATTATGATAGTTGGAAATATAGTAAAAGAAGTGCTTGCATATAAAAAAGGACAAATTCAGCAAAAGCTAAGTAGTCCACAAGCATTTGTTAGTAGTCGTTTTCAAGAGAAGTTGCAGAGTGAACCTGCGAAGGAGACGAAGGCTACTACGCAGCCGGCAAAAGTAGAAGATATGAGTCAGCCGGTACAATCTACGAAAATAGAAGCGGTTGTTAATAAGCCGGCAGAAACTATTAATAAAGTAGAGGAAGCGAGTAAGCCTGAAGAAAAGGTTGAAACGAAGAAAGCAGATGAAGTGCAAGTTGCGCAAAAAGAGTTTGAACGACGTTTCCCAGAAACGAAAAATGAGGCTGCTGATACGTGGGAATTAACGAAGAAGTATAATATTCAAAAAATACGTTCTTCCAATGAAGGGAAGTATGAGGACATTATTGATCGTGTAAGTCGTACATACGGAATTCCAAAAACGTTAATTCAAAAAATGATTGAAGTAGAGTCTAATTTTAATCCGAAAACGGTATCACATGCCGGTGCGATGGGTCTTATGCAGCTTATGCCAGCGAATGTGAAGGAGATGGGTGTGAAGAATCCCTTTTCACCAGCTGAAAGTATTGAAGGTGGCGTGAAAGAGTTAAGTGGTTATTTAAAGAAAAATAACGGTGACTTAGTATTGGCACTTGCTTCTTACAATGCTGGTCCTGGTAATGTGAGAAAGTACGGAGGCGTACCGCCATTTAAAGAAACGCAAGGATATATTAAAAAAATATTAAATATCGACGTTTCAAAATAAGAAGTTTCATATATAGAGAGAACATGAAATCTTCGTGAACATGATATGGGAGTTGGCTAGATTTGAAATTACAAGATGATATTCCGTTAACAATTTATTTTGAAATCGGAAATACGAAAAAGAAAATTGAAGATCTGCTTCATATTACGAAAGGTACATTGTATCGTCTTGAAAATTCAACGAAAAATACGGTGCGTCTTATGCTTGAGAATGAAGAGATTGGAACCGGAAAGATTTTAACGAAGAATGGGAAGATGTACGTTGAAATCGTTGAATTGAAAAGGTAGGGAAGGGGATTGTCATGAGTGGCGAAAAATTAAGCCAAGAGCAAATTGATGCCCTGCTGAAGGCGGTAAATGAAGGCGAGGAAATGCCAGCTTTCGCACAAGAAGCAGGAAAGCAAGAGAAATTTCAAGAGTATGATTTTAATAGACCAGAGAAGTTCGGTGTTGAGCATTTACGTAGTTTGCAAGCGATTGCTTCTACGTTTGGAAAACAGACGTCACAGACGTTATCAGCGCGTATGCGTATTCCAATTGAACTAGAGCCTTCAACAGTTGAGCAAGTTCCATTTACGAGTGAGTATGTGGAGAAAATGCCGAAAGATTATTATTTATATTGCGTGATTGATCTCGGTTTACCAGAGCTTGGAGAAATTGTTATTGAGATTGATTTAGCATTCGTTATTTATATTCATGAATGTTGGCTTGGCGGAGATAGTAAGCGTAACTTTACGATGCGCAGACCGTTAACAGCATTTGAGTTTTTAACGCTTGATAATATATTCTTGCTTCTTTGTAAAAATTTAGAGCAATCATTTGAAAGTGTTGTTGCGATTGAACCAAAATTTGTAACGACGGAAACAGATCCGAATGCATTAAAGATTACGACAGCGAGCGATATAATTTCATTACTTAACGTAAATATGAAAACAGATTTCTGGAATACGACGGTGCGTATCGGGATTCCGTTCTTATCTGTTGAAGAAATTATGGATAAGTTAACGTCTGAAAATATTGTCGAACATTCTTCAGACAAACGTAGGAAGTATACGTCTGAAGTGGAAGTGAAAGTAAATCAAGTGTACAAACCTGTTCACGTTGCGATTGGTGAGCAGAAAATGACAATGAGTGAGATTGAACAAATTGAAGAAGGCGATATTATTCCGCTTCATACGAAAGTTTCGGATGAATTACTTGGTTATGTAGATGGAAAGCATAAATTTAATTGTTTTATTGGAAAAGATGGAACGCGTAAGGCGCTCCTATTTAAAAGTTTTGTAGAGTAGGAGGATCCATATGAAGCATGAAGTATCTCCTGTGTCATTAATGGGATTAGAAGATTTTGCAGGAAAGCGAAATGAAGCAGGCAAAGCACATATCGATACTGTTTCAGATATTTCGATTGAACTTGGTGTAAAGCTTGGAAAGTCATCTATTACGCTTGGTGATGTAAAGCAGTTAAAAGTTGGCGATGTTCTTGAAGTAGAGAAAAACTTAGGACATAAAGTAGATGTGTATTTAAGTAATATGAAAGTCGGCATCGGTGAAGCAATTGTAATGGACGAGAAATTCGGTATTATCATTTCTGAAATTGAAGCTGATAAGAAACAAGCGGCGCTTATGAAAGCGCAAAGTCAAATGCAAGATAAAGAGTAGAGGAGGAGTCATATGTCGTATATGACGACCTTATTTCAAGTCGTTTTACTGTTTGGTGCGCTCGGTTACGGTGCATATTATATGACGAAAAAGACGCGCAAACAGCAGTTTTTTAAGCAGGGTGAAAATGGCCATATTCAAGTAAAAGACGGCGTGTATTTAAATCATCAAACGAGTGCCTTTTTATTTGAAGTGGACGGAAAGCAAGTGTTCACTGTTATTAGTAATAACGGTGTGCAGTCTGTGCAATTAACGGGAACAGGAAATCAGTTTCAACAAGCACTAGAAGACGCGGTGAAGACTGAAACCAAAAAAGTAGAGGATCCATCATGAGAATAAAGAAACAGTTATCATTATTAGCCGTTATTTTCGTATTTTCTATCGTTTTTTCAATTATTTTTGTAAATCCAGCGTATGCGGCCCCGAACGGTTTTATTAATTTCGAAAATGGAAAAGAGTTTACGAGTAATTCAAGTGTACAACTATTTGCGCTCGTTACCCTTTTATCATTATCTTCTTCTATCGTTCTATTATTTACACATTTTACTTATTTTATGATCGTTCTTGGGATTACACGTCAAGGACTTGGGGTAATGAATTTACCACCAAACCAAGTGCTTGTTGGACTTGCATTATTTTTATCACTCTTTACGATGCAGCCTGTACTCGGGCAACTGAAGAGCGATGTGTGGGATCCGATGACGAAAGAGAAAATAACAGTAAGCCAAGCTGCGGAAACGACAGCTCCTATTATGAAAGAATATATGTCAAAGCATACGTATAAGCATGATTTGAAAATGATGCTGAAAGTACGCGGAGAAGAGTTACCGAAAGATTTGAAAGATCTTTCCTTATTTACACTCGTACCATCCTTTACGTTAACGCAAATTCAAAAAGGTTTACTAACAGGGATGTTCATTTATTTAGCGTTTGTATTTATAGATTTGATTATTAGTACACTTTTAATGTACCTCGGGATGATGATGGTACCGCCGATGATTTTAAGTTTACCGTTTAAAATACTCGTTTTCGTATATTTAGGTGGATATACAAAAATCGTCGATATTATGTTTAAGACGGTCGCCTGAAGCGTTTGATGCTATGTGATAGGAGTCATATAAATGAATACGTCACCAATTATAGATATTTTCCAAACCTTTTTTTATAAAGGGGTTATGATTTTAATGCCGATTGCCGTTGTAAGTCTGATTGTCGTTATTATTATCGCGGTTATTATGGCAATGATGCAAATTCAAGAGCAAACGCTGACGTTTTTACCGAAAATGGCGAGTATTGTGCTCGTTATTATCATTTTAGGTCCGTGGATGTTCCAAGAGTTAACGATGCTTATTTTAGATTTATTTGATAAAATCCCATCGCTATTGCGTTCGTACTAAGATAGGTGAACTGAAATGAATATGGAATTATGGGCGGCAACGTTTTTTGCGTTTTGTCGCATTACTTCATTTTTATATTTTTTACCGTTTTTCTCAGGCCGATCCATTCCAGCAATGGCGAAGGTTACAGTTGGACTTGCTCTTTCAATTACAGTGGCCGATCAAGTGGATGTCTCTCACATCAAGACAGTTTGGGATGTTGCAGCTTATGCAGGAACGCAAATTGTAATTGGTTTATCACTTTCAAAAATTGTAGAGATGCTGTGGAACATTCCGAAAATGGCAGGGCATATTTTAGACTTTGATATTGGTTTATCACAAGCAAGTTTGTTTGATGTAAATGCGGGCTCACAGTCTACTTTACTATCAACCATTTTTGATATATTTTTTCTCATTATTTTTATTTCACTTGGCGGCATTAACTATTTCGTTGCCACGATTTTAAAGTCGTTTCAATATACAGAGGCGATTTCAAAATTGTTGACGACTAGTTTTTTAGATAGTCTACTCGCAACGTTATTATTTGCGATCACATCAGCGGTTGAAATTGCTCTTCCGCTTATGGGAAGTTTATTCATCATTAACTTTGTTCTAATTTTAATTGCAAAAAACGCTCCGCAATTAAACGTTTTTATGAATGCATATGTAATTAAAATTACATGTGGTATTTTGTTTATTGCGATGAGTGTACCGATGCTCGGTTATGTGTTTAAAAATATGACGGATGTATTACTTGAAGAATATACGAAACTATTTAACTTTTTCTTAACGAAGTAGGGGGACGCGCATGGCAAAGGATAATAAAACAGAAAAGGCCACCCCGCAGAAGCGTAAAAAATCGCGTGAAGAAGGGAATATTGCCCGGAGTAAAGATTTAAATAATTTATTTTCCATTCTCGTATTAGCAGTTGTCGTTTACTTTTTCGGAGATTGGCTAGGGTTTGAGATTGCGAATTCCGTAGCGGTACTGTTTGATCAAATTGGAAAAAATACAGATTCAACCGAGTATTTTTATTTAATGGGGATTTTATTACTGAAAGTATCGGCTCCGATATTAATACTCGTATATGCTTTTCATTTATTCAATTATATGATTCAAGTCGGCTTCCTATTTTCTTCTAAAGTCATTAAACCGAAAGCGTCACGTATTAATCCGAAAAACTATTTTACGAGATTGTTTAGTCGTAAAAGTTTAGTAGATATTTTGAAATCACTGTTTTACATGGGATTAATCGGTTACGTTTCGTACGTTCTCTTTAAAAAGAATTTAGAGAAGATTGTTAGTATGATTGGATTTAACTGGACAGCGTCACTTACTGAAATTATTAGCCAAATTAAATTTATCTTTTTAGCCATTTTAATTATTTTAATCATTCTTTCTATTATTGATTTCATTTACCAAAAATGGGAGTACGAACAAGATATTAAGATGAAAAAAGAAGAAGTAAAAAGGGAGCATAAAGATAATGAAGGGGACCCGCAAGTAAAAGGGAAACGAAAAAACTTTATGCATGCAATCTTGCAAGGAACAATTGCGAAGAAGATGGATGGCGCAACGTTTATTGTAAACAACCCGACTCATATTTCGGTCGTACTTCGTTACAATAAACATGTTGATGCAGCACCAATTGTCGTTGCAAAAGGGGAAGATGAGCTCGCATTATATATACGAACACTTGCCCGTGAACAAGAAATACCAATGGTGGAAAACCGTCCGCTTGCTCGTTCTTTATATTATCAAGTCGAGGAAGATGAGACGATTCCTGAAGATTTATACGTAGCTGTAATTGAAGTTATGCGCTATTTAATTCAGACGAATGAACTTGAAGTATAATAGCGCGTTTGGAGGAGATCTCTTTGTTTAAGATAGATTCTGCAAGAACCTATTTTTCTATCTTTTTAGCAGCGTCATTCGTAGTGGCGCTCTTAATTCCACTTCCACCATTTATACTTGATATCATTATCGTTTTTCTACTAAGTATGTCAGTACTTATTTATATGCGAGCGACAAGTATTAACGAGTGGGATGAATTAAAGTCATTTCCGACGATGTTGTTATTAATCGGGATTTTCCGCGTATCGATTAACGTTTCGACGACGCGAGCGATTTTGACAGATGGAAATGCCGGTCATGTTATTGAAGAGTTCGGCCAATTCGTAATTGGCGGAAACTTATTAATTGGTATCGTTATTTTTACAGTATTAATCATATTCCAGTTTATCGTTGCAAACGGTGCATCTCGTACAGCTGAAGTAGCAGCTCGTTTTACACTTGATTCTTTACCAGGGAAACAAATGTCTATCGATGCTGATTTAAACCAGCGTATTATTTCAGAAAAAGATGCACAGGCAAAACGTAAAAAATTAAATATGGAAACAGAGTTTTACGGAGCGATGGATGGTGCCGGGAAGTTCATTAAAGGGGACGTTATTTTCGGGATTGTCATTTTATTCGTAAATATTATTTTCGGTTTAATTGTCGGAATGATGCAGCAAGGAATGAGCTTTGCAGATGCAGCTCTTCATTATACACAGTTAACTGTCGGTGACGGAATCGTAAACCAAATCGGTTCATTAATGCTTGCAATTTCAACAGGTATTATCGTAACGCGTGTATTTGACGGCTCACCGGATACAGTAACAGAAGGTATCTTTAAAGAGTTATTAGCGCATGAAGTATATGCACTAGGTGGTTTATTTATCGCAATGGGTATTTTTACTCCGCTACCGTTTCTACCATTCGCACTCGTTGGTGGAACGATTATCTTCTTAGGCATTCGTAATAAAAATCGAATAAAGAAAGAAAAAGAAGACGAGCTCCAAAAAGAATTAGAAATGATTCAAGGCGAAGATGAGCAATTACAACAAGTGGAAGATTCATTCGGAGTATTTACGGATAAATATCCAATTATAGTAGAGCTTGGTTTAGATTTAGCAGCACTTGTAAAGCAGAAAATTAACGGGGAAACAGCTCGTGATAAAGTTGTTCTTATGCGGAAGTCGATTATTACTGACCTTGGTATTAACGTTCCTGGAATTAACTTTAAAGATAATACGAGTTTTAGACCACGTGGTCGTTACATTATTCGTATTAAAGGTGCGAAGGCGGCTGAAGGTGTTTTAAAATCAGGTTATTTATTAGCACTGAAAACACCGAACGTAATGGCTGATTTAGATGCAGAGCCAGCGAAAGATCCAATTTTCGGTGAAGATGGATATTGGATTTTAGAGCATATGGTGCAAGATGCACAAATGAAAGGCTATCAAGTGTTAGAGCCACTTAGCATATTAATTACACATTTAGATGTTATCGTTAGACGTAATCTTCATGAATTAATTCAGCGTCAACATGTAAAAGACTTAATTAACTCGCTTGAAAATGATAATGGCGTTCTATTAGAAGAGATTAAGAAGAAAGAAATTGATTTATCACTCGTTCAAAATGTTATTAAACAACTTCTAAAAGAAGGTATTTCTATTCGTGATTTACCAACAATTATTGAAGGTATTATTGACGGCAAAGAAATTTATCAAAACCACGTTGACGGTGTGACATCATTTGTTCGTGAATGTATTTCAAAAGTTATTTGTGAAAATGCGAAAAATCCGGACGGAAAAATATATGCAGCGCTCTTCTCTGATTCAATTGAGTTAGATGCGGATGTTGTGAATAATTCATATCAAGGTTACTTATTAAACTGGGATTTAGATTTAGAAACACGTGTCGTTGAGCAAGTGCAACGCGTCTTTAAGCAAGCACGTTTAATGGGAAGAGAACCAGTGTTATTAACACGTAGAAAAGATTTTAGATTTGCGATTGTAAGACTGCTAGAACGTTATCAAGTGGAAGCACAAGTACTTTGTATTAGCGAATTAGCACCAGAAATTGTTGTGGATCAAATTGCCTATATTGAATAGTAGGGGGTGAAGTAATGGAAAGTACAGAAAAGAAAGAAGCGTTAATGCGAATAAAAGCAGCTTCGAAAAATGAATTGTATCGAAAGTTATTTGACCAATATGGTACAGATTATTATTACGTTGTCGATGAAAGTGTAAAACGAAATATACCGTTTTTCTGGAAAAAGGATTATGAAATGTTAGTTGCTTTTCCAGAAGAAAAACAGGAAGAAGTGAATGAAGGTACAGCACAATTTCATGAACAGTTAATGGATGTCGTGAATGATCCTTCAGAACAAATTGTGAAGGCGAATGGAATTCAATCAGTACTGCACAATTTAGAAAACGTAACGACTTCTATGTCATACGCGGCAATGCAAACAGGAAATAGTGAAGAATGGGCAAGAAAAAAAGAAAAACTATTAAAGCTGTTTGAAAAAGGAATTGTCGTGGTGAAACAGACGAAAGAAACGGAAGTACCGAAAAAGAAAAAAGTTGTGAAACAAGTCGTTCCGGTAAAGAAAGAAGAAGTAGTTCCAAAGAAAGAAAGTCAAGAATCTGTACCGTTTATTATTCAAAAGGTAATTCGGATGCTAGAACAAAACGATGTGGAACAATATTTCATTTATGCATATGCTGAAAAGTTAAAAATAAAGTTTGAAAATGCAACGATGATTACGGAAGAAGAAGTTATTAGGTACATATTGGAAGATATGAAATCTCATTTCAATACGGAAAACGTCTTTGAAAAAGAAGTACAAACAATTGCATTAATCGGTCCAACTGGTGTTGGTAAAACGACGACGCTTGCGAAAATGGCATGGCAATTTCACGATAAGAACAAAACAGTTGGTTTTATAACGACAGATCATTCGCGCATAGGGACAGTGCAGCAATTGCAAGATAACGTAAAGACAATTGGATCGGAAGTAATTGCTGTGCGTGATGAAGCTGCAATGACAAGAGCGCTTACGTATTTTAAAGAAGAAGCGCGCGTCGATTATATTTTAATTGATACAGCTGGAAAAAATTATCGTACGTCAGAAACAGTAGAAGAAATGATTGAAACAATGGGACAAGTAGAACCAGATTATATTTGTTTAACGTTATCAGCTTCGATGAAAAGTAAAGATATGATTGAAATCATTACAAACTTTAAAGATATTCATATAGATGGTATTGTGTTTACAAAATTTGATGAAACAGCAAGTAGTGGTGAATTGTTGAAAATTCCAGCAGTATCATCAGCTCCTATCGTATTAATGACAGACGGCCAAGACATAAGGAAAAATATACATATCGCTACAGCTGAACATTTAGCGAAACAAATGTTACAAACATCGTAGAAAAGAGGTGAAGAATAAGGCGCTTGCCTTATTCAAACGAATATGAACGGTCTTTATATAGGTTCTATGGGTATGATGAACTACATGCAGCGAATTAATGTTCATTCGAATAACGTTGCAAATGCTCAAACGACAGGATTTAAAGCAGAAAATATGACGTCTAAAGTATTTGATGTACAAGACACATATCGCCGCGGAGATGGGGCGGTAACAAATATCGGTTCGGTCGATTATGCTGTAGTACCAGCTGCAACACATGTGAATTTAGTACAAGGAAATATACAAATGACAAATAGCGCTACAGATTTCTTTTTAGATGACGGCGCAGCCGGCACAACATCATTTTTCGTTACTTCTAAAAATAATGAAACGTTTTTAACGAGAGATGGTAGTTTCACATTAAATAGTGATCGTTATTTACAAACTTCTTCAGGTGCTTTCGTAATGGGAGAGAATAATGAGCGTATTCGTATTCCAGAAGGAGCAAAGGTTGCTGTACAAGCAGACGGTACATTATATGATGAAGTAACACAAAATAATATTGCTCGTTTACAAACAAAAACAGTAGATGCAGAAACGAATGCTCGACTCGTGCAACGTGAAAATAAAAGCTTTACACTAGCAGAAGGAAACATTGCTAATTTACCGAACGGAACAGGAATAGTAAAAAATCATATGCTAGAAAATTCAAATGTAGATATGACGAAAGAGATGGCAGATCTTATGACAGATCAAAAGATGATTCAAGCATCACAGCGCGTTATGACGTCATTTGATAAAATTTATGAAAAAGAAGCGAATGAAATATTGAGATAAAGGACTTCCAAAAGTGGGAGTCTTTTTTGTTATTACTTTTATTACAGTTACATCATAAAATGATAATGATTATCAATATCGTTCTATCTATTTTCATAAGAATAGAATTTCATAATGACAGCAACATTTGTTTAACTAAGTGAATTAAAAACAAGGGGATGGTGTATATATGTCTACAAACAATCAACTTTGCATTGGATTATGTTTAATTTCTAGAAAGAAAGAAGAATTGAATGAGTTTAATTCCGGAATTGATGAACAAGTAGAGTTGGCACTACAGGCAGAAAAGGCTAAGTTAGATTTTGTTTTTAAAGCCGATTATTTAGTGGCGCACCCAGATTTAATTGCTCGTAATAAAGGGAGTGTCATTTTAGACCCGACGTTACTGTTTACTGCTATTGCTTATGCGACAGAAAAAATTGGAGTCGTTACAACTGCTTCAACTTCGTTTTATCCACCATATATATTAGCAAGGCAATTACAATCGTTACACTGGATTAGTAACGGCCGAGTAGGGTGGAATATTGTTACATCCATTGACGGTGCTGAAAACTTTGGTGAGGAAGGGATGCCATCATCTGAGGAACGATACGCGAAAGCGGCAGAATGTACAGAGTTAGTAAGAAAACTTTGGAGGAGTCACCCTAATGAAGTATTGAAAGTAGATAATCCTGATATTATTAGAGAGATGGTAAAGCCTATTGAGCATAATGGTGAGTACTTTAAGGTAAAAGGTCCACTTAATATTCCGCAGCATATATCAGGAGAAATGCCATTATTTCAAGCCGGTGCTTCTGAGTCTGGTCGGAATTTTGCTGCTTCTGTTGCTGATGCAATTTTTGCTGCAACGCCAGATGTAGAGTCAGGTATTGAACTTCGTCAAGATTTAAGAAGAAGAGCAGAAAAACATGGCCGAAAGCAAGATGCTATACGCGTATTACCTGGATTATATTTCTTTATAGGTGATACATATGAAGAGGCGTTAGAAATGCATAGGCAAGCTCATCAACATCTCACAAAAGAGAAGAGATATACGTTACTTGAAATGGTTCTCGGATTAGATGCGAGAGGGATTCCGCTAGGAAGTAAAATTACGGAAGAGATGCTGCCAAGTCGGGATCAAACTGTACGTAGTAAAACTCATGCCGAGTTATTACGGAACTTCATTATTAAAAATGAACCAACAGTTGAACAAATACTAGAACGACCAGAAGTTGTTGGATCGGCTCATTGGGTTGCGGTTGGTACACCACAGGACGTTGCGAAGCAAATTATGGATAGGTTTGAGGCAGGGGCGTTAGATGGATTTATTGCTATTCCAGGAGGACCTCCAAAGTCACTAAATCTATTCTTTAGTGAAGTCATCCCTTTATTTGTGAAGGCGGGTGTATTTAGGGAAGAGTATACAGGTTCTACTTTACGGGAGCATTTGGCGGGGAACATATTAAATACTTTACAGTTAAAATAATAGCATGTAGAAAAAAGCCTTATTGTAAAAGGCTTTTTTTGTTTAAAATTAAAAATTCTGAAATATGAGTTGACTGTATGAATGTTATTTTTTATATTAGTAGGTATAACTATAACTACTAAAGAGGTGAGAGTATGACAACGGCATTATATTTAGAAGATGCATACAAAACGAGTTGCGAAACAGAAGTGATAAAAGTAGAAGGGAATAAAGTATTTCTAAAAGAAACAGTTTTTTATCCAACTGGTGGAGGGCAGGAATGTGATACGGGTGTCATTGTACAAGATGGGTCTGTATTTGAAGTTGAAAAAGTAAAGAGGGAGCAGGGAGAAATAGTTCACTATATAAAAGATGAATCTCAAGTAAAATTAGGTCCAGTTAAATTAGAGATTAATTGGGAAAGACGTCATAATTTAATGCGTCATCACTCTTTACTGCATCTTATCGGAGCTGTTGTTTATGAAAAGTATGGAGCACTATGCACCGGAAACCAAATTTATCCTGATAAAGCACGTATCGATTTTAATGAGTTACAAGAGTTATCGAGCGTGGAAGTAGAAGAAATTGTTGAGGAAGTGAATAAACTTATTGAGCAAAATAAAGAAATTTCCACTCGTTATATGAGCCGCGAAGAAGCAGAAAATGCTGTAGGAATGATTAAAACAGCAATAAATCTCCTGCCAACTACTATCCAAGAAATCCGCATTGTTACAATTGAAAATTTAGACGAACAAGCTTGTGGAGGCACACATGTGAAAAATACGAGTGAAATAGGAACACTTGTTATTGATAAAGTGAAAAGTAAAGGGAAGCAAAATCGTCGTTTTGAAGTAAGGGCGATTTAGATTGTGAGGGGTTACCGATGGATGAAATTATAAAGGAATTACAAAAGTTAGGATTTTCCCAGTATGAATGTAAAGCGTATATTGGATTGTTAAAACACTCCCCAGTAACAGGCTATGAAGTGAGTAAACAAACAGGAGTACCTCGTTCTATGATTTACGAGGTACTCGGTAAGTTAATGGATAAAGGAGCGGTGCATATTGTACCTTCTGAACCAGTTAAATATGTACCAGTACCAGCTACCGAATTAATGAATCGAATGCGAAAAGACTTTGAAAAGTCCTTTGAATTTTTAGATGAGAAACTAAATTGTTTAGAACAAGAGCGACAAATAGATGTAATTTCGCATATTCGCTCAAATGATCGTGTTTTAAAAGAAATATGCAATATAATTAATAGGGCAAAGGAAGAATTATGGATTTCTGTATGGGAAGATCAAGTGCATGAAATTGAGCCGTACATTCATCAAAAGGAAGAGGAAGGCGTACATATATTTTCAATCTTATTTGGAGCTCCAGAAACAAAAATAGGAGCCACGTTTCATCATAATTATATGACGCCCCACGTTGTTGAAAAGAGAATGGGTGGTCATTTAACTGTTATTGCTCGTGACGGAGAGGAAGTATTAATTGCGAACTTCTCAAATGATAGCACTTCATGGGCCGTTACAACGTATGACCCAGCGCTAGTTCTCGTTGCGACAGAGTATGTGCGGCACGATATTATGGTTGAAGAAATCACAAAGGAATTTGGAGCTGATAAGTTAGATACGTTATGGCGTGAAAATATAGATTTAGTTCATGTCGTAACAGGAAAACGAACTTTAGAAGGAATGGAGGATGATAGAGATGAGTAAAGCTGAGGCACATGTAGCTTTGCAGAGCGATGATACATTTCAGCAAGGAGTAAAAGATTGTTTACCAACTGTATTTGGTTATTTGAGCATCGGTATAGCAGCTGGTGTAATTGCAAAAACAGCAGGTTTTTCTATCATTGAAATTGCATTTATGTCCACTTTAATTTATGCAGGTTCTGCCCAATTTATATTAGCTGGTATGTATGCAGCCGGTGCTCCTGCTTCCGCAATTATTTTTACTGTATTTTTTGTTAATTTACGCCATTTATTAATGAGTGCTGCCCTCGCACCGTACTTTACGAAACTACCTCTATTAAAAAACGTCATTATCAGTTCTCAAATTACAGATGAAACTTTCGGCGTTGCAGTGCAGCATGCAGCGCAAAAAGGATATTTAGGTGAAAGATGGATGATTGGGCTTAACGTAACAGCGTATTTAAATTGGATACTTGCTACCATTATTGGCGGGCTATTTGGTGAGTGGATACCAGACCCGCATACATATGGGATGGATTATGCATTACCAGCGATGTTTATCGGGTTATTTGTACTTCAGCTCATAAGTAGTAAACCAAAGCTAGCAATTCATTTAAGTGTTGCAATTGTAGCGATTATTATCGCATACGTTTCACACCTATTTATGCCAGATAGTATAGCGGTTATTATCGCAACATTACTAGCTGCGACGATTGGAGTGGTGATTGAAAAATGGAAATGAGATTAGATGTATTATTACTTTTACTAGCAGCAGGAGCTGTTACACTCGTGCCACGTATTTTACCTCTACTCGTATTTAGTAAACTACAAATTCCTGACTGGGGTTTAAAATGGTTAAATTACATACCAATTGCGATATTAGCAGCGCTTTTAGCACAAGTTTTATTTATGCATGAGACGATGCAGTGGGATTATCTTATTACAGCAATCCCAACATTTCTTGTTGCAATATATACTCGTAGTTTATTAGGTACAGTATTAACGGGAGTGTTTGTGATTATTTTGTTACGTTTCTTTTTCTAAAAAGGATTACGCTCATATAATAGCGAAAAGTGTAATAACATGAAAAATATAGGGGTGGTGTTATGATACTTTTAACGATAGGAGCAATTTTGTTAACGTTGTTTATTTTCTTTATTCTCGGTTTTATTACATTTATGATGTTTGTTGATAAGGCGACGCCTCAAATATATTATACACCTTGTGAATCAGTGACAGTGAAAGCTAAAGGTAAACATAGAAGGAAGAAAAGTTGAAAGTTGGCTTTTCTTCCTTCTTCTATTACATCCCCGAAAGAACTAACAACAACAGCCCAAATAGAAAACTAATAAAGGAAAGAAAACCAATACATATCGAGAACACACGATTATTTCTCCATTCGTGCCAAAAAGCGATAAATCCTAAAATACAAAGGAAAAACCAAATGGGCAGGAATATGAACTCGCTAACTTTCTCGGGGAGTAACGAATAAAAAGTTGTTACATATAAAATCCAATTAGTAAAAAATAAAATGCAAATGATAATAGATTGTAGGTAGGGGCGGTTGAAAAATCTCCCTTTTTTTACGGTTTTAAAAATGATAGTTAGCGCTGAGATAAAGGCAATGAGTATGAAAATAAGTAAGAGTAATGTCAGCGTCATTTGATTCTCCTTTATAAGATTGTTTTTATCACGCATGGGCAGTAAGACCCACACCTTAAAACTCAACGTAAGAAAAGAGATTAGGTGGGGGATGAACATCCCCCATTGATTGAAGTTTTACTTTACAAGAAATGAATCTATTAAATTGTATGCTTGTTTTGTAGAGTGCCTGTTATATTTTTCAGTGTACGGATTTAGAAATCCATGTTCACCGTGTAGTTGTTTTATTTCTAATAAAGGATTTTTTTGTTGCTGCAATGTTTGAATTAAAGAGGATACTGAAAAACTAGCTTCTTTTTCAGGAAATATAAGTAGTGTAGCGCATGTAGGCTTTATGTGAACATAGTCGCGTATACGAGAACCGTAACATCCGATAATAAAATCTATTTTCGGATTGTTACTACATAGCCATGAGACGGTAGCTCCAACGCTAAAGCCGATAAGACCAATATGTGTATAACTACTAGAAAGATGAGAAATGAATTCTTCAATTTGCTTTTTTCCATAATCAAATCCAATATGATTTACAAAATGTTCATATGCTTTTTCTTCATCACTATAATGAAATGCATGTTGCGATTGTAGAAGGTTAGGACAGAATACGTCTATATGAGATGAAGTAAAGTGGTTGGTAACGTGATGCATATGGTCGTTCACACCATATATTTCATGAACAATAACGAGAGCTACTTTTTTCTTCATAGTTATATTGTGCCTCTTTGAAACTTAAATTCTTTCTCAACAAGGCAGATACGCAGGTGGAAGTTTTCATACCATTGCTCACGACCTCTTTTTTTCGCTTCTTTATGTAAGGTGTTCTTTTTCCAATTTTCAATCGCATCAAGTGATTCCCAATAAGAAATTGTTATTCCGAGTCCAGAATTACCTCGTGCACTTTCTACACTTAAAAATCCAGGTTGTTGCTTTGCAAGTTCCTCCATTTCTTCGGCAACGGTATTATAGTCTGTTGTATCATTTGATAAATTAGAAGTGAATATCACCGCATAATAATGATTCGCCTTTTGTGAAGCATTTTCCATATAAAATCCCCCTTTAATAAGTATTTTAGCATGTAAAAAAGAAAAGAAGCAGTACGCTTCTTTTCTTTTTTTACGCTGTGAATTTTAATCCAGCATATATTTTACGACCCTTTTTTTGAATCCAACATACTTGTGCATTTCTCTTTTGAATATTACGTTCTTCCATTGTTACTTGTATAATTTGGTCAATCACAAGAGGGATGTTCGTTTGTACTTGGCACCCACCTGTACTATAGTCGACAATGGTCGCTTCAATCGGCATCCCATTCATATGCAATGTTCCAGAAGACATCAGTTGCTCACGTATATGTTGCCTGCGAAATTGTCTTGGTGCTTTTTTGGTATTTTTTATGAAAGATGCAATTGCTAGTGTAAGAAATACTTTATCGTACACCTTTTCCACCCGGTCATTAACCGGTTTACTAAATAGATGAAGAATGAGTTTACAATATTGCTCATGGGATACATCATCAAATGATACACCAACTTGTACAGAATTTTCTTGTCTCCGAATCCATTTTTTTGTACTATGAATCTTTTCTACCTCGCCAAAAGATAGCGTATAGGAAGATAGACTTGATAAAGTTTCAAATGGAATGGAGGGATCTAATTCAAAACGTGCCCCCGTTTCACTAATATCAAGGACATGGCAAGAAATGATCATATCTTCGGCATATAAAGTACCTGGTAAATTTACTACGAAACGTTCTGAATTTCGAAAACGCGGTCTTTCAAATGCTACAAATAGTGAAGTGACAATAGCTATCCCGTTATATAGTACCCAAAAAATATTAATATATAAGCTCTCTCTTTCAATATGATATTGCTCAGGATATAAGAGCATAAGTGTTGCCCGAATCAGTGCAATAATTGTTAAAATGAGTAATACGAGGTGAGGGACGCTTGCAATCCATAAAAAATGCCTTGTATTATTTTGAACTCCCTTTCTTGTCACATGAAATTGAAATTTTTTACGTAAGAAAGTTTCTGATAAAATAGCAAATCCCATATAAGGAGCCATAGCAACTTCGTACACATGACTCCACGTAGTTGTTCGTTTTTTATTAGAAACAGCTTTGAAAATAAGCTGTGATGTTAAAAAAGCAGGTGCCCAGAACATAAATAAGTGCATAAAATTAATTTCTAAACTATAAATATCAAATATTAAAAACAATAGCGGTGCTAGTAAAAATATCATTTTATAAACACCGAAAAACCAATAATGAATTCCATCTGCATATAAAAGACGCTGCATAAAAGATAATCCTTTTATAGTGAAAGGATTCCACTTTTTTACGACTTGAATATTCCCTCTACACCAGCGGTCCCGTTGTTTTAATAAATCACTAAATGTTTCTGGGGATAATCCAACAGCAAGTGTTTCATTGACAAATATAGTTTCCCATTTGTTAGCTTGTAGTAGCATACCAGTTGCCATATCCTCAGTAATAACTCCAGTCGCAAATCCTCCAATTTCTTCAAGAGCGGTGCGGCGAAATAGAGCGTTACTACCAACATACATCGTAGCATTAAAGCGATCTTTTCCTTCTTCTAACTGGCGCATAAAGAAATCTTGTTCATTGGCGATGTTATCTTCAAAAAACAAATTATATTGGAAAGGATCAGCATTGTAAAAAACTTGTGGTGCTTGAACGAATACAACATTATTTTTAGAAAAATAACCAATCGTTCGCTCTAAAAAGTTAGCTCGTGGTATCATATCAGCATCCATTGTTACGATAATATCACCTTTTGAATGAAGCATCGCATGATTTAAATTTCCAGCTTTTGCATGCTTATTTTCGGTGCGAGTTATGTGATGAACAGAAAACTCTGCCGCAAGTTGCTTTACACTTTCACGGCGCCCGTCGTCACAAATATAAATGTTTAGTAACTCTTTCGGATAAGTAATCAACGTACAACCAGCTACAGTACGTTTTAATAAATCGATCGGTTCATTGTAAGTTGCAATAAATATGTCGACAGTGGGTAGTTTTTCGAAAGTGGATAATGGTACTTCTTTCCGTTTATATGGCTTCCATGAAACAATGCTGAAAACGATAGATTGTAAGTAACCAGCCCATTCTGTAATTAACAATATAATACCAGCGATAATACTTATGAGATTAATAGTTGGTAACGAATAAAAAGTTCGCCAAATAAGATAAATAGCATTACAAATGAGAAATAGAATAATAAGTAATTTTTTTGACCATAAATATTTGTGTGCAAGGGCGTAAGTCATAATGATTACGAAAAAAATAATACCTAAACCTTCGTATATAGAAAGGCTCATACAATTCCTCCTTTATGTGTAGAGTGGGAAACAGGAAAAACTTTATATTATTCGTTTATAAAGATTTAGTTATTTCCAAATCATACATTATCACAAAATATAGGTTTAGAGTATAAATTTTACATTTTCTTATTATAAGTTTAAAAAATTAGAAGAAATAATAGTTATATTTTTGATTCATAAGAAAAATGCCACTTCAAAAGAGAAGTGGCATTTCTTATATTTCCTCTAAGCTATTAACTGGAACAGTTAATTCGCGTCCTGGGTTTTTTACTTCATATATGCGGGCGGTTTCATTGCTTTCATCGACGTGTTGAATCATAACAGGCATGCCTTGAAAACTGACATTGGCTTGTTCCGCTGACACAGAAAGCTCTATTGCACGTTGTATATTCATTTATATTCCTCCCATCATTATTATCTTTGCTAAAAAAGAGGAATAATATACCATTTAGAGACATTCTTAAAGTTTTTGTATTATTTGTAATGTTTCTTTAATAAATGAAGTGAAGATGGAATCAGGATAACCATCTATCGTTTGAACTGCTTCTTTTGCTTCTTTCAGAGCAGCTGGTTTATCTTGAAGTTTTATATGACACAGGGCACGATAAGACCCGGCTGTTAATACCCACGATTGATCAAGTGGATGAGTCATATAATCTGGTATGGTAGCGTGTTTTAATATTGCCAAAGCTTCCTTATAACGTTTTAAGCCATACAAAGATTTTCCTTTTTCAAGATAATATAATCCATCGTCTTGAAAGATTGGTTCATCTTTTAGTTTTTCTCGGAATTGTTCTAGATGTTCTAATGCGATTGTATATTCATTAGTAATTGTGTTGTAGTAGTAAGCTTTTAAAATATCAATAATCGCAATGGATAGAATATCTTCTGTAAAAATGGCAAATTGCTCCGATTTTTTTATGTAATATAAATACTGTTCTTTATCAGCTGTAATGACTTTTTGGTAAGATAAAATGCGATAAAATTCATCTGTTTTATAATACACTTGATGTTTTTTTGAAAATGCAAGTGCATCTAAAATGACTTTTTCACATTTTTTATAATTGCCGTATGCGAGTAAAATAATGGCTTCTTTTAAGTATAGTTGTATATGTGTAATGAGATCCATTTCTAAATTCTTCGTTTTATATTCATCGCGAATTTTGGTAATCAACTGTAAACATTCTTTATATTTTTTCCGTTTGTAGAGCATATAGTAAAACAGTAGTTTCGTTTCAGTACTTTCACGATACAAAGTATATTTTTCAAATATAGAAACAGCTGTTTCAACGTAATATTCAATATTGTAATCGTTCATAATGGCCGCTCCAGTTATGAACTGTTTATATAAACGTGCTGTGTTTAAAGTAAGGGGTAGTTCTTTTTGAACGATAGGTAGTAAAGTCTTGTATACTTCATCGCATTTATTTGATTTTATTAATGGCTCCATTTTTTGAATGAGTTCCACAATTTCTTCTTCATCTTCTTCTAATAAAAAGCTCGTTTCACATTCAAGTTTTTCCGCAATATATTGTAATGTTTTCATAGAAGGTGTAGCTTTTCCATTTTCAATTTGACTAAGCATACTTTTTGTCAGTTCCGAACCTGCCAGTGCTGTTTGCGTAAGCTTTTTTTCTTTTCGTAATGCTTTAATTTTTTCACCGAGAGTTGCCATATTATTGCTCCTTTATATTCAAGAAGTTTAATTGTATTTAACTTTTTGTTGTGAAAATTGGAAAGTTGATTATATAATAAGTTTAACACAATTTAACTTTTAAGGGGAGAGAGTCAAAAATGGGAGATATAAGTATAGGACAACATGATTCAAGAATGAAGATTGCAACTAGAAATATCATTTTAATGATGATTGGAAAAATGACGTCTTTATTAGGCGCAGGTATTTATACGTTCGCAATGGGGTTATATGTATTAAAGACTACTGGTTCAGGGATGGGGTTTGCAATTACGCTCGTTTGCGGATCACTTCCAAGGATGATCTGTGGCCCAATTGCTGGTGCTGTAGCAGACCGTGTGAATCGAAAATGGCTTGTCATTGGTACTGATTTATTAAGTAGTTTAACGATGCTTAGTATGTTTATTCTTGCTACTATATTTGGACCATCACTTCTTTTTATTTATATTTCAGCAGCATTATTATCAATTTGTGCAAGTTTTTATTCCGTTGCATTAACTTCGTCTATTCCGAGTTTAGTAGATGAAGGACGTATTCAAAAAGCGAGTGCTTTAAATCAAACGGCGGCTTCTTTATCAAATATTTTAGGGCCGATTATTGGCGGAGTTGTATATGGTTTCTTTTCAATTAAATCGTTTTTCCTATTAAATAGTATTACGTTCTTTTTAGCAGTTATTTTGCAATTATTTATCGTATTTGATTTATATAAAAAAGAAGTGGCTGAGAGTACAGAGCATTTCTTGACGAGTATAAAAGAAGGTTTTTTATATGTAAAAAGACAACGTGAAATATATGGTTTAATGAAAATAGCATTGTGGGTAAACTTTTTTGCGTGTGGTCTAACAGTTGCACTTCCATACATTATCGTCCATACATTGCATTTATCTTCAAAGCAACTCGGTACTGTAGAGGGAATGTTAGCAGTCGGGATGCTAATGGGAGCGATTGCTTTATCAGTGCGTAAAGAAGTGAATAATCCGTTTCGTTCTATTTATACTGGACTGTTTTTGTTTGCAGGTTTAAGTTTATGTACAGTCTTTCCGTTGTTAGTTGTCATTCCAAAAGTAGCAAGTTTTATTTACTATATTGCTTTTATGATGTTAACTGGTATAGCAATTATGATTGTAAACATTCCAATGCAAGTACATATGCAAAAAACGACAGATCCGAGCTACCTAGGGCGTGTGTTTGGCCTACTTGAAACAATTGCGACTGCAATCGCACCACTTGGTATGATTGTATATGGACTACTATTAGATATGTTGCCAACTAGCATTGTTATGATGACAATAGGCGGAGGTTTATTGTTAGTTGTATTAGTTGGAGTAAAGCAACATATGGCGAAAAAACAAGTAGATGTGTCCGCTTAAAAATAAGAAAATAATAAAAATTTGACTTATCATTATAAAAATGACTAAATTAGTATTTTAGTTTTTGAAACTCTTTTTCATGTATGTTAAAGTAAAGTGAGCTTGCAAAGAAAAGGAGACAACAGCATGAAAAAATTAAGTTTTGTTATGCTTTTTCTATTAGTCGTAATGGCTGGATGTAGCAATTATGACACATATATTGAAACAGGTATGCAATCATTGAAAGATGAAAAGTATAGTGATGCAACAATGTGGTTCGAAAAAGCAGAAAAAGAGAAATCAGGAAATGAAGCGAAATCATATAAAGAAGTTGCTGAGAAAATGGATCACGGAGCAACAGCATTAAAAGATGGTAAGTATTTAGAAGCGAAAGACATTGCAAATGAAGTGTTACAAAAGAAAAAAGATGCTGAACTTGAAAAAGCTGTAACATCAAATGCAGAGAATATGCTTCAAAAAGCAAAAGATGTGGAAGAGAAAGTAAATGAAAGAGTGGCAAAGCGTAGAAAGGTAGAAGAAGAAGGAATCGATAAAATTATTAAAGCTGTCGATAGTATAGATGAAGTGAAAGAAAAAGAGAAGAAAGTATCAGAAGCATTAGATAAGGCTGAAGAGGCGCAAGCAAAAATTGAGGCAAAGAAAAATAAATAGATTTATAGTTTGAAAGGCTGTCGTGCATAACGACAGCCTTTTAATTTTTTGTTGCAAATGAAGTGATGCTCTGTAGTAAAAAAGAAATGATTTTAGAATTCCATCTGTCCTCATGATGAATCGTATAAATGTTACGCTGAAATTCAAATTCAGGGATTGGTATATAGCATAGCTCATTTCGTTGTATTTCTTGCTCGATAGCAAGTTTAGAAATAAAGGCAATTCCATTACCATATTTTAAAATTTGTTTCATCGTTTCTAATGAGTCTAATTCAATTTCAGATTGGAATGTAATGTTGTGCGCCAACGTCCATTGTGTAAGTAAATCTCTCGTTGTAGATGGATTACGATGCAATAGTATGCGTTCCTTTTCGATATTTTGTAACGATACATTGTCTTTCTTTGAAAAATGATGTTCTTTGGAAAAGGCAAGAACAAGTGTATCGGGCATTATATTCGTTTGTTTTAAAAGTGGTTCATCAAATGGAGCAGCGGAAATTATCCCAAGATCGATTTCGTGATTTTGTAGCATCATTCGAATTTCAGGGGCTGTTTTCACTAGTAGCGTTATTTTTATATTGGGAAATTCACATTGAAATTGATGAACGACTTCTGGCAAAAGATAAGTCGCTGGTACATAACTAGCGCCGATTGTTATAGCACCTTTATGAAAATCTTTAAACTCTTGCGTGACACGTCTAGCTTCTTTCATAAGTGCATCTATTTTACAAGCATAATGGTGCAAAGCCTCACCAGCCTCTGTTAAGAAATACCTTCCAGAACGTAATTCGAATAGAGATACACCGAGTTCTTCTTCTAAGCTTTTTATATGAAATGTAATAGTTGGTTGTTTAACGCCAAGTTTTTCTGCAACGATTGTAAGCTTTTTGTATTTCTTAATAAGTACTACAATTTCTAATTTTAAGAGATTCATTATGAATTGCCGCCTTTTTTATTTTAACTATAGAAAAAATCTATAGAAATAAATAGTTTATTAGAAGTTTTTTAATTTAATCTTTACAGTACATTAACATTCAGTATAAATCTTCCATATAGAATGAAAGCAGGTTAAGAATGAGGGGAGAGAGGTGAAGCAATGGATATTACAATTAGTGGATTAGAAAAGGCATTTGGAAAAATACAGGCGTTAAAGACGTTGCAGATTGTAATGAAACAAGGGGAATTCACTACACTTTTAGGGCCTTCGGGGTGTGGGAAAACGACTTTACTTAGAATGATAGCAGGGCTTGAAGAACCGGATAAGGGAGAAATATATTTTGGAGAACAGTGCATGTATTCTGCTACAAAAAAGATAAAGACATCTCCTCATGAACGGAATATCGGTATGGTATTTCAAGATTTTGCTTTATGGCCGCACATGACTGTTTTTGAAAATGTTGCATTTGGTTTAAGAGCTACAAAGCAAACGAATCAATTGCGAGAAAAAGTAGAAGATGCGATAAAGCGAGTTCGCCTGCAAGGTATGGAGAAAAGGTATCCACACGAACTTTCTGGTGGACAGCAACAACGTGTCGCATTCGCTAGAGCAATTGTAACAAAACCTCATTTTATTTTGTTTGATGAACCGCTAAGTGCACTCGATGCAATTTTGCGAGAAGAAATGAGAATAGAGCTTATGGATATCGTTCATTCCATTGGTTTAACTGCACTGTATGTCACTCACGACCAAACAGAAGCAATGTCAATGTCAGACCAAATTATTGTCATGAAGCAAGGAGAAGTATTACAAAAAGGAACACCGGAAGATATTTATGTGAAACCGTCTCATGAATTTGTTGCCAAATTTGTTGGTAAGGCGAATTGGCTTGTAGAGGGTAAAAAAATGGTTCGTCCAGAGCATGTGAGCTGGACGAAAAATGAAGTGTGCGAAATGTATACAGGTGAAATTAAGCACGTTACATATGTAGGAGAACGGTATGAAATAAAAGTAAACATGGGGGCACTCGGAATATGGACAGCTTATCACAATAGTAAATTAAGCATCGGTAAACCAGTATCGTTATATGTGCCAAAAAAATGTATTCATCATATAGGGGGAGAATCATATGAAGAAATTCAGTTCGCTTAAGTCTTTATTTGTATGTACTTTATTATTTTCGGCTGTAGTAACAGGGTGTAGTTCAAAGACAGGCAATGCAGATGCAAAAAGTAAAAATACGACTGAAAAGAAAATTGTTGTATATAGTGCAGGGCCAAAAGGGTTAGCAGAAAAAATTCAAAAAGACTTTGAAAAGAAAACTGGTATAAAGGTGGAAATGTTTCAAGGGACAACTGGTAAAATTTTAGCGAGAATGGAAGCTGAAAAGAAAAATCCAGTCGTTGATGTAGTCGTACTTGCATCATTACCAGCGATGGAAGGATTAAAGAAAGAGGGTCAAACGTTAGCTTATAAAGAAGCGAAACAAGCTGATAAGCTGCGTTCTGAATGGTCAGATGATAGAGGATATTATTTCGGGTATAGTGCTTCAGCATTAGGGATTGTGTACAATACAAAAAATGTGAAGACAGCGCCTGAAGATTGGAGCGATATAACGAAAGGAGAATGGAAAGGGAAAGTGAATTTTCCAGATCCAGCACTTTCAGGTTCAGCTTTAGACTTTGTAACAGGATACGTGAAAAAGAATGGAAAAGATGGATGGAATTTATTTGAACAACTTAAGAAAAATGAAGTTACAGTAGCAGGAGCAAATCAGGAAGCGTTAGACCCAGTTGTAACAGGTGCGAAAGATATGGTAATTGCGGGTGTTGATTATATGACGTACAGCGCAAAAGCAAAGGGTGAACCTGTTGATATCGTATATCCAAAAAGCGGAACAGTTATTAGTCCACGCGCAGCGGGAATTTTGAAGGATAGTAAAAATGTAGAAGGCGCAAAAGAGTTTATTGATTATTTATTATCCGATGATGTACAAAAACAAGTTTCTAAAGCGTATTTATTGCCTGGTAGAACAGATATAAAAGCTGAAAATAGACCAAATGTAGAAGAGATTCCAGTATTAAATATTGATTGGAAAACAGTTGAGAAAGAGCAAGATGAAATAGGAAAACAATTTAAGAAAGTATTTCAATAAGATGGTGATTCCATGGTAAATCGATTCGTATCAGTAAGGCAAGTTGGAATGACGGTAGCGTTATTGCTTGTGGCGATGTTAATCGTCATTCCCCTTTTTCTTATTTTATTTTCTAGTATATATGAAAATAGCAGTTGGAACTTTTTAAAGCCTTTTGAAGTGATGCAGAGTGGTGGATTAGCTGGGATTTTTCTGAATTCGCTGCTTCTAGGTGTACTCGTTGTAATAGGAGCTACAATATTTGCATTTCCATTGGCGTTTATTATGAGCAAAACAGATGTAGGAAAGTATAGTAAGTTAGATATTGTTTTTATGATTCCATTTATGACACCGCCGTATATTGGATCAATGGGCTGGATTTTGTTCATGCAACCTAACGGCTATTTTGAACAATTTTTTCCGATGCTAAAGACAGTTTCATCATCGTTTTTTAGTTTAGGAGGTATGGTCTTAATTATGAGTCTGCATTTATTCCCATTCCTTTATTTCATGCTGAAAAACACGTTACTTCAGATTGGGAGTAGTAAAGAAGAAGCTGCAGCAGTTCATGGCGGAAGTTTTTTCTATCGTTTAAGAAAAATAATATTGCCGTTATTAGTATCAAGTTATGTAATGGGTGCTTTACTCATTTTCGTAAAGACGATTGCTGAATTTGGAACACCGGCTACATTCGGACGTAGAATAGGATTCCACGTGTTAACATCAGAAATCCATAAATTTATTTCGAGTTGGCCAATTGATTTTAGTAGTGCAACAGCATTATCTTCTTTATTACTTAGTGCTTGTATGCTTATTTGGTATATGCAAAATGTATTGAATCGAAAGTATTCATATGCAATGGTTAGTGGAAAAGGTGTGAAATCTAAAAGATATACTTTGTCTATATTTACGCGCGTTGTAGCATGGATGTATGTAATTGGTTTATTAATCGTATCAATTGGAATTCCATACTTTTCTATACTTATTGCTTCTTTGTCAAAATTAAGAGGCGGCGGTTTACATGTAAATAACTTTACAACAAGCCATTATGAGGCATTGTTTACAATAGGATCTCCGGGATTAGAGGCTTTATGGAATAGTTTTCTTTTTTCACTCGTAACAGCGATTATCGCGGTAATGATTGGAGTCTTTTTGGCACTTATGATTCGAAAGGGGAAAAAAACCTCTGAAAAATGGCTTGATATGTGCGGTATGTTACCGAATATGGTACCAGGAATCGTTATGGTTGTAGGTCTTATTCTATTTTGGAATTCACCATATATGCCTATGTCAATTTACAATACACCAGTTATGGTTATCGTAACGTATGTTGTGCTGTTTTTACCTTACACGGTGCAATATGTAAAATCATCACTCGGACAAATTGATGATTCTCTCATGCAGGCAGGAAGTGTTTTTTCTGGAAATTATATTTATATTTTTAGAAAAATAATATTGCCTCTTATTATCCCAGGCATTCTTGCTGGATGGGCGATGACATTTACAATTTCGATAAGAGAGTTAGTAGCATCGCTTCTCGTATTACCTCCATCAGTAGAAACTTCAGCAACATTTATTTTTGCTCAATTTGAACAGGGTGAAGTATCTATAGGAATGGCGATGGCCGTTGTTTCTGTTGGACTTACAACAATATGCTTATTACTGCTGCAACATATGGAGCAAAAACGAAAAGGGGTAGCATGATGAGAGTGGAAGTATGGGGAGGAGCAGGAGAATACGGTCGCTCCTGCTATTTTGTAAAAAATAAAGAGGCGAAAATAGTATTTGATTGTGGTATTAATCGATCATATGAGAATAGTTATCCAAAAATAGAGAGAGAAGCTGTTCCGTTTTTAGATGCGGTATTTTTATCACATATTCATGAAGATCATACGATGGGTTTACCTTTATTAGCGAAGTATGGATATAAGAAAAAAATTTGGACGACTCGTTATACGAAGGAGCAACTGCCGTTATATTATGAAAAATGGAGAAACTATAATGTGATGAAAGGGTGGAATTTACCTTATATCGACCAAAATATAAAAGATTTAAATTATGTATGTATTGATGAGATTAGCAATCCAAATGAATGGGTACAAATTACTCCTACATTGCGGTTTCAATGGGGATATAGTGGGCATGTATTGGGAGCTGTTTGGTTTTTAGTTGATATGTATAATACATACGTATTTTATTCAGGCGACTATTCAGCAGAGTCTAATATACTACGAGCTAATTTACCTGAGAAATTGGATCACAATATAAAAGTTGCAATTGTAGATGCCGCTTATCACACAGATGATGTTTCGCAAAATGAAAGATTAGACGATCTATGTGCAGAAATTGAACGAGTTATGCAAAATAAAGGAATAGCATTATTACCGCTGCCACAACTTGGTAGGGCGCAAGATATAGTATTGTATTTATATGAACGATATAAAGAATTTCCTCTTATAGTAGATAAAGAAATCTTGGCTGGATTTGAAGAGATGTTCGTATACAAAGATTGGATAAAAAATAATGAAGAACTTAAATGGGTTATGAAGAGTCTAAAAAGAAACATAATAGTTATGGATAATGACATTTGTATGCAAAATAGTTACGGAATAGTTGTAATGAGTGATGCGAATATGCAAACGAAACGAGCACAGTTATACTATGGACAGCTTCGGAATGAAAAACGTAATTCCGTTATTTTTACTGGGCATATTGCTAAAGGGAGTTTTGCAGAAAGAGTTATGAAAGAACATGTAAGGAGTACATGTAGGGTGAATCGAGTTTCGTATAAAGTTCACCAAAGTATAAGAGACGTTAAAAAGATGTTAAATACATTATTACCAGAACATACGGTGCTAGTACACGCTTTGAAAGAGGATACAGATCGATTACAACAAAAGCTAAGTACAGCAGGATATGAAAATGTATATTCACTTGCAATGGAACGTATAGAAGTCATTTAAAATACAAAGGGGATAGGTATATGAAAAAAGTATTTGTATTCGTAAGCATTTTCTTTTGTTGTTTCCTTTATAACGTTAAGGAAGGGTTTACTGCTAGTCCAATGAAACCTAGTTTTGAAGTGAAGTTATTATTAAAGCCAGAACAAGTATTAGGTTATAACAAAGAGATGAAGCAAGAGGTGCTAGAACATTTCCATGCTGGTACAAAATATGAAAGAATACAAGTGCAATTTTTAGATACTGCGAATAAAAGTTTAAGCGATGAAGGTTGGTTTGCTAGAATTCGAAAAAAAGAATTTAGTAAAGATTTTGAACTAACATATAAAAAAAGATACCCTATTCAAAATGGTGTAATTCAAGATGCACTAGAAGTAGCTAAAAAAGAAGGATTCGATAGTAATACGGATAGTTATGAGGCGGAAATAGATTGGGGATTTGAGAAGAAAACATTAAGCATTTCAAATAAGAAAAGCTACAGTGCTAAAGGATATGGGGTACTTGATTTACCAAATGAACAAGCTGCTCAAAACATGTTAATAGAAAAGTTACCAGGGAAAATGAACAAATGGTTGTATACAAATTGGGGAGAAGAGATGTTAAAGAATTCCCGTATTTACGGTCCTGTATTAATGAAACGATATACAGGAGAGTTTGAAAACATAAAAGCAAATATTGAAATTTGGCCATTAAGTAATACCGGAAAATTAGAAGATGACTTCGTAATAGAAGTGTCATTTAAAACAAATGAAGAAAGTATTGCGACAAAACAAAGGGAATTATTAATGGGGAGTTTAGAGAAAAAAGACTGGTTGTTACCGAAAGATAGTTTAAAGACAGAGCTTATTTTTCAGTAAATGAGAAAAAAGGAATCCATATTTCGTGGATTCCTTTTTATATATGAGTATTAAGCTAAATCATGTACAGAGATAATAAAGTTGTTTAATTTACAATAAAGTCATTTAAAAAATAATATAGTTGTTTAAAAATCCTTCTTCTACTAACGAGGCAGGTTAGTGGAAGAAATAGCAAGTGGGTTTAACTAGGAGAAGTGTCGATGACATTAAAGAAGACACCGAGGTGTCTTCTGTTTTTTAAATTAAAAATATCGATAAATTAGGATTTATTTACTTAACATTATACTTATTTTCGGACCGAGGCATCTAATCGGTGAGTATATACAAACCAAGTAATGCTTGCTGTTAATAATGTTGACGAAATTAAAGCTGTAAGAACACTATATGTTTGCCAAATAAGTATCGTTGACCAATCGAGGGCAAAAAACATTATACACTGGGCAATCGTAGCGATTAGGAAAATAATTGTTACGATTGTTCTCTTTTTTGTCATTGGCTGCTGCTCATTCGTTTTCCTTTTTCTTAATCCTAAGAAAAATAACAGAACGGCTAATAGGCAAAGAATAATTGTGGTAGACGACAAAATGATGTCCAAAAGCTGTGTGCCGCTTATCTCATATGACTGAGTTAGATTGCCGTTTAATATATTTTTAACTTTTAGTACCAGGTTTATATTGGTATTTGCGCCGTTGCTCAGTAAGCAGATGGCTGTTCTTTCATTTGGCAGTATGGCTACTTCGGTACTAAAATTTGGATTACCCCCAGTGTGTTCTATAAACGTTTGTTCGGCGTTTACCGACCAACCTGCCGCATAATACATATCATTGACAGCCGAAACAGACATATCACCCCTATGTGATTTTTCGATAGCCCTGTGAAATATTTCGGGTATGTCCTGCACAATACCCATCTGTATGCCCATCCAACGCGCCATATCTTTTGTATTAGAAATGATATAGCCGGCAGGTTTATTCCCAGCATAATCCGGAGCGTTAAATGGAGTTGTTATAAAAAAGGAAGAACGGTAGCCCTGTGCTAACTGTCCAGTGGCTTGAGCATCTTCTTTATAAACATACGTCTGGTGAAGACCTAAGGGTATAAATACCTGCTCCTTCATAAAGTCTTCATAGCTTTGTCGTGATACAATCTCAATAACCAAACCCAATACGTCATAATTAACGGTTCCATAGTTATATTGTTCACCGGGAGAGAACGCCAATTCTGCATCTACCAGCGTTTCCACGGTCTTTTGCAACATATCAGGCGTATTACCTTGTGGAATATTTTGAAGATGTCTAATATTTGTTAGGCCGCTGGTATGGTGAAGAAAGTTATTTAGTGTAAGGTTTTGCATATCAACAGGTTTACCTTGATACTTTAACGTAAACCAAGGTAAATATTTTTGGATAGGGTCAGTCATTGATAGCAGCCCTTGCTCTTCCAATAGCAAAATCCCCATACCAGTAAAAGCTTTACTCACCGAGGCCAACTCATAGAGTGTATTTTCACTTGCAGACAATCCCTTTTCAAGATCTGCATACCCAGAAGAAAAGTAGAACACTTCACCATCAGCAAGTATTGAGATTGACATTCCAGGCACACCTGATGTACGACAGGCATCATCTAGCAATGCTTGTATTGCCTCAGATTTCGAATCTGACAACGCATAACTTTGTGTTGCGAATCCTGGGAATAATATAAATATCGTTAATACAAAAACAATAGTCTTTTTCATACACTCTCCTTTTTGAAGAATTATAAGGATATAAATAACTTATTTTTATAACTATAAACTAAATTCTAATTTATCTTTCTATTTACCTATATAATATGAAATAATTGTGAAGAGTTACACTTAAACTAACGGGGGCGTTAGTTCAATAAGAAGTAAACAACTTTATTATTCATTTTTTAAGCATTACATAAGCAGATGGATATAATTTGAAACAACTTTAAAGAGGCTTGCTGCATATAGAATGTAGTAAGCCTCTTATCTTTTTTAGTCAAAATTCAATAACTTTATTATCACTATACAAATCAGCTGACACGAACATATCACTGTTTTGAAGATTTTTAGAGCGTAAACTATAAGCAACTACCTTCTTTTTATATTGTTTTACAACATCAACATGCTCTTCATGACTGTAAATATAAAATGTGAAATCTTTTTTACCACGTTTTGCATTGATAATTAAAGGAGTGCCTTCATTATGGGGTGGTGCATAATAGCGATCTAAAAATAAACCTTCGTTAAAATCATGAATAATTTTTGATTTCTTTTCGCCTTCTACGTTATTTCCGTGAATTGTAATAGTCACATTCTCTTCGTCAAGTTGTGGATGTGTTTCGTACTTGCTAATAATGGATTCAATAACAGTGTTAGGAAGGCTAGAAACGATAATTTTAAATGCTCCAAATACAACTAACATCACAATAAACCAAGTCGTCATAGTATATCATCCCCTTTATTCTATTTAATAATATAACTCATATGGTAATAGTACATATGGTGAAGTTTTGTATAATTTGTGAAAAATATGCCATTTTTACGAACAAAATGTTAGAAAAATCAATTTTGTTACAAAAAGTTGAAATCGAAGTATTTTAAAAGAAAAAGGTTTATAATAAAAATATAACTAATAACCACATTACTAATTATAAGGAAGTGTAACTATGAGTACTGTAGCAATCGTATATGGTATTATTCTTTCCACAATTATTGTTTTGTTTTTCGTTGGGGTTTCACGTTATATTCATAAATGGAAAGAAGGCGTTGCGAAATTAAATCACATTGAAGAAGAACTTAGTGATTTAATGTTACATCATGGTAAATAAAAAGATAATTTTTTAACGAAACAATGTGAAGAATATCACAAAACATGCTTTTCTAATGAAGGCATGTTTTTTTGTTGTTTAAGAAAAGAAGTATTTTTGTATAAATAATCTAATTATTACTTAAAAAGGGAAATTTATTTAGTATAATATATAATATGTTTATTTTAGGGGGAGTATCATGAGGGGATTAAAAGTTGTTGGAATTATAGCTGGAATTACTATAGTAGGCTGTATAGCTTTCTTTTCAGTGAAGGAATATGTCAATTCCAAAGAAGACTCTAATTATGTGCTAAATTACATAAAAGAACATAAGGATGATAAAACAACTTCTTTAATTGTTAAAAGAAATGGTGAAACATTGACATCAATAAATGAAAAAGAAAAACTACCGCTAGCAAGTATGTCGAAAATCGTTATAGCAATTGAATATGCTAAGCAAGTAGCTGAAGGGAAAATAAGAAAAGACGAGCAAATTTCATTGAAAGAATTAGAAAAATACTATGTGAAAAATACTGATGGTGGTGCACACCCTGCATGGCTAGATGATGTAAAAGTTAAAGAGTTAGTGAAGGGTGGTCAAACTTCTTTAGAAGAAGTAGTGAAAGGAATGATCCATTATAGTTCGAATGCGAATACATCATATTTATTGGACAAGCTTGGAGCAGCGCGGATAAATGAAAGTTTGAAAGAGTTAGGCTTAAATAGTCACGATGAATTTTATCCAACGTATACAGGGGCATTATATATGAGGGGCTATGTTGAAAAAGAACTGCATATTCCTCAAAATAAAGCATTGGACAAGCTACGTAATATGTCTAATGATGAATATGTTAAGCATGTATGGCAAATACATGAATGGATGAAAGACGAGAAAGAATGGACAAAACGCGAGATATCGTTAAAAGCCGATATGGACTTTCAGCGTATTTGGTCAGATCGGTTTATAGGTGCAAATGCGAAGGATTACATGAGTTTACTGGAAAAGATAAATAGCAGAAATTATTTTACACCACAAATGCAAGGTGAGATTGAGAATATATTTAAAGGAACCGTAGGAGAGGGTATGTTCGAATTTGCTGGACAGAAAGGTGGTTCTACGGCATTTGTATTAACAAATAGTTTCTATGGTACTGATAAAAAAGGGAATAAGATTGAGATTGTCTTTATGATGAACAATTTGAGTGAAAAAGCATTTGAAAAACTTCTAAGTAATATGGATTACTTTATTCGAGACATTGCCATAAGTGAGGAATTCAGAAATAAATTATAATGAAATAATTTTATTATGTAAACAAAAGAGCGCTTATGCAAAGCGCTCTTTTTTAATACAGGATTTTCCAATCTTGTTATTGAATATAAATTGAAAATAAGAAAGGAGGTTGAAAAATGACAACAATATATTTCGTTCGCCATGCCCATTCTACCTATACAAAAGAAGAACGGGAGCGACCTTTATCTGAAAAAGGGTACTTAGATGCAGAGAATGTAACACGCTTATTAAAAGATAAACATATTGAGGTTGTGATTTCTAGCCCGTATAAAAGAGCAATCCAAACTGTACAAGGAATTGCGAATACATATAAATTATCAATACAAACAGAAGAAGATTTGCGTGAAAGATTATTGAGCACAGAGCCGGTATCAAATTTTAATGATGCTATGCAGAATGTGTGGGAAGATTGGAGTTTTGCATACGAAGGCGGAGAATCGAATGATGTCGCACAAAGGCGCGCTGTAATATGTATGCAAAATATATTAAAACAATATGAAGGTAAGAATATTGTAATAGGTACGCATGGAAATATTATGGTATTACTCATGAATTATTTTAATTCGAAATATGATTTAGAGTTTTGGAAAACACTTCATATGCCTGATGTGTATCAATTAAATTTTGATAAAAATCGTTTCATTTCTGCTGAAAGAATAGAGAAAACAGGTCATCGGTTAAATATTTTGTAAAAGTTTATCAAAAAAAGAGGAAAGAGAGAAGTTATTGTAGAAGTATGACTTTGTAACATAAAAAATATATGTTAAAGGAGGCTGTTTACATGTTTGAGAAAGAGAAAGAAGGGCTTATTGAAGTTCAAAACGTATATGAAATTGCACCAGAAGATGGAACAATTATTGGTATGGCAACGGAAGAAGAAATGGAAATTGCTGCTGAACTAGAGTTACAGTACTATGCCCATTCTCGTTTGTTAGAAGCAAATATTCAGTTAGACGGTTCCTCCTACAAAGAGTTACTTCAGGAGTTCCAGGAGTACGAAAGAAAATCAATGAGCTTTTGGCGAGCGATACATAAACGTTTAGCTGTGCCATGGGCGTGGGTACTACGTATTGATGTTGCGAATGGCCCTATATATGTAAGTAATGGAAGTTCATATTACGAAGAAATCGATGATGAAGAAGATTATGAATAGATAAGTAAGGAAGCAGCTTTAGTTGCTTCCTTTTTTTATTTGTAAGAAATGAATCGCCTCAATAATAATATCTGGTCGATCATTTTCTATACCGTGACTCGCATGTTCGGCAAGCATATATTGGTTGTTAGTTGAGAGGTGTAATTGTTCGTGAATTAGTTCTTGCCACATTGCTTCAAGTTGTGTTGCTTCCTCTTTAGGCATGCCGCCATTAG
The DNA here is from genome assembly GCF_054509685.1 of Bacillus sp. C-3-6. Taxonomy (NCBI): domain Bacteria; kingdom Bacillati; phylum Bacillota; class Bacilli; order Caryophanales; family Bacillaceae; genus Bacillus; species Bacillus sp. C-3-6. Next base: position 1,664,546 of record NZ_CM137247.1, read on the forward strand.
TCAATTGAGTAATAGAATATTGAGGATCTCTACCGATAACGATTAATGGTATTTCTAATGTTTTACATAGCTCTTTTAGTGAGAGAGCACAGTTTTTCCACTCCGATAGTTCAGAAGCTGTCGCTTTATATAATGAAGGCGAGGTAGAGAATTCAATTTGCTGTTTTGATTGATCGGTGAGCATAGGTTTTAGTTCATTATAAAGTGTGTCTACATCCATTTTGGAATATATATTATATTTTTGAAACCAAACATCATCAGAATCAGTTTGATCAGAAATTGGTAAATGAAGTTCATCTAAACGGTGTAAGTTCATCGAAGTAGAATCAACTAAAATAAGTGCTTGCAGCTTATCTCCATGTAACATCGCAAAATGTTGTGCACATAATCCTCCATAGGAATGACCGATTAGAATAAATGGCTCTTGAATAGCTAGTTTGTTTAGTAACATATGTAGCTCTTTTGTAACTTGCCTTATTGTACGCGGCTGATTGCCTAAATCACTTTTTCCGTAACCTGGGCGATGGTATGAAACGACTGTAAAGTGCTCTGAAAGCTTTTCTATAATAGGAAACCAATCATAAAATGAGCAAGTCATTCCGGTTTGAATGACTACAGTTTGTTTACCACCTCCTTTTATATGTACTTCTATATTTTGCCCCATTATTTCTACAAATTTATGAATGTTAATTCCTCCTAAGCTTGAAATAATTTTTGACAAGCAAAAACGATACACCAAACACCTATACCAAGTAGGACAGATGTACTAAGTGTAAATGAATTTTTTAAACCAATATAGACGATAAATAATAGTAGTGCTGATGCGGGGAATCCATATAATACCCCTAAAGCAAATTGACTCAATTCTTGTTTATTTCCGCCTTCGAATGAAATCCAAAATAAACTAAGTAAACTCACGAGAGGAAGGGCAGCAATAAAGCCACCTATCGTACTGTAATGTTTAGCAACTTCAGTGATAATGCCGATAATAAGTGCCGAAACGATTACTTTAACGAGGAAATGCATATTTTGCCTCCTTCGCTAATAACGAAAATGCTTTTTCAATTAATTGTTGTTCTTCTTTTGATAACTGTAATTCTAATATTTTTATCTTTTCTTTATCTAGTAAAGTATGTTTTTCTAATACTTCAATTCCTTCAATTGTTAATGTAAGATTTACAACTCTTTCATCTTTTTTATTTCGCTCTTTAATGATGAAGCCCTTTTGAATAAGGCGCTTTATGTGTTCAGACGCTGTGTTATGAGAAAGACTAAGCTCAGTAGCGACTTTTCCAATTGTTATACCTTTCTCACGAGAAACGATTTGTAAAATACGAATTGCTTGGTGGGAAAGGTTGTCCTCGTATTCGTATCGTAAGTGATAATAAATGCTCTCCCAATGTTGATTAATGTTGTTCATAATAATAAATCCCCTTTTTTATATCGTATAGTAAGATATATTCGTTGTTTTAGAAATAAAATCCTTTTATTTGGATAAAAAATGTTGAAAAAGTTTATTTTTATTGAAATATAAGGTAATCTATGTGTAAAGGTATACATTTAGCAAGAGAGAGGATGATAGCTGTGAATACATTCAAATGGATTAGTCATGAACAGATGTATGTAGATGAAATACATGTTGAAAAATGTGGTCCTCTTTCAGTCGGCGTATATGGGGGAAATCAAGAGAGTGATGCATATGAACGAGGAGATGCGGTGCTGGCTTGGTGGGATCCTGAATTACAATTTGAATTTGTTATGATTTTTGATACACATCACAAAACAAAAAATATAGATTATATAATAGAAGCGATTTCGGAAAGAAAAGAAAAACTAAAAGAGTTATTCTCATATCCAATACATTTAGCTTTCCATCATACACATATGTACCTATTAGCGTTATTTACAGATGAGTTATTTATTAAAAAGTGTGATCAAGATGATGAGGAACTCGCTTGCTTAATTTGTTTACGAAAAGGCGAATTTTTATATTGGTTATCAGTTGGTGATTGTTTCGCGTATTTATTCCATTCTGAGAAAACGAAAAATGGAAAAGGACGATTAAATAAACGGAAAAATTACGAATATATTGGCAGGAAAAATATTTTTGCAGCAAATACACCTTGCTTTACGTCAGGTGTAAGAGGATTAGAAAAAGGAATGAATCACATTGTAATGGCAACAGACGGTATTTTAGAGTGTGACAAACGAAGGTTTGATGATGATCAATCTTTAGTAGAAATATTACACGACGGAAATAGCTTGCAGATTGAGCCCGTATTAACAAATGTACTGCAGTGGAAAGGTAGAGACTGTGCCACGATTATTGGATGGTCTATTGATACTGATAATAAACAATGTGCTAATTAATATAAAAGGAGTTCAAGGTTTTTATCCTTGAACTCCTTTTTGTTAAGCAATATGGATGTGATATGTTTTCAACCATTCATTTACTTGTAGCATATACTCCATGGCACTTCTTGCCTCAAAATTGTTAATCTCTTTATTACTTTGATCAGCAATTGAAAGTAAGATGGAATGGTTAATAAGTGAGAAAATAGGATTGTTTTTATTGTTACACATATCAAGTGTTAAATTACGGATTGTTTGTAAGTAGAGTGGATCTTGTGAAGTTGGATAAGCGCTTTTTCTTCTATTGCGTACATCGTCAGGTAAAGCTGGTTGTAGTGCTCTACGTAAAATGCCTTTTTCAATATTATCAATACTTTTTATGTTGAAAGGAACATTCCATAAATATTCAACTAATCTATAATCACAAAACGGTACACGAACTTCAAATCCAACAGCCATACTCATGCGATCTTTACGGTCAAGTAAGAAAGGAAGGAATCGTGTTAAAAATAAATAAAACATTTGGCGTTGTTTCGCGGATTTTTTACTTTCGCCTTCAAGAGTAGGTACTTCAAGTATCGCCTCTTGGAATCGTGTATCAATATAGTCTTCTAGATTACATTGGTTACTTACCTCATTTAGTAGAAGAGGAGATGTATTTTTCCAATTTGTTAGCCAAGGAAACTTATCTACATATAGTAGTTCTTCTTGATGAAACCAAGGATATCCACCGAATACTTCATCAGCCGATTCGCCGGATAAAGCTACGGTCGCATCTTTTTTCATTTCGCAAAATAGTAAATATAGTGAAGTTTCCATTTCACCAGCACTCGGTAAATCTTTTGCATGAAGGGGAACGAATAATTGATTTGCTAATTCTTCAGCATTCACAATAATATCATGATGCGCTGTCCCGACATGTTCAGAAACGCGTTTTACCCAAGGTGCATCTAAACCAGTGCGAGCAAATGTCAGTTCGAAGTCTTTTGCGCTATTTACAAAGTCAACAGAATACGTATGAAGTGTTTTATTTTCAGCAGCAAATTCTTTACCCGCAAGTGCAGTAATACCGCTAGAGTCTAATCCGCCTGATAACATACAAACGAGAGGAACATCGGCAATTAATTGTCTTTTTACTGTATCTTGTAAAATAGATAAAATATGCGAAGATGTATCTTCTATAGAGTCTGTATGGAACTTACTTTCTAAATTCCAATACTTCGTAACTACTTTTTTATGACGTGTAAATGTTATAGAATGTCCAGCACGTACTTCTTGAATATTTTTAAAGACGCCACATCCTGGAGTGCGAAATAAGCCTAATCCAAATACTTCATTTATTCCATCCGCATCAATTTCAGCAGGGACAGATGGATGCGCTAATAATGCTTTAATTTCAGAGCCGAAAATAATACTGCCATTTCTTTCTGTAAAAAAGAGTGGTTTTACACCTAAATGATCTCGTGCTAAAAACAATTGTTGCTTCTGATCATCCCATAAGGCAAAAGCGAAAATTCCGTTTAAATGTCGTACGCAGTCTTCTTTCCATTCTAAATAAGCATGTAGTAATACTTCTGTATCTGAATGGGTTTCAAATGCATGCCCACATTTTTGAAGCTGCTCTCTAAGTTCACGGAAATTATAAATTTCTCCATTATAAGTAAGAGCATACGTATAATCACCAGCACGAAATGTTTTTGGCTGCGTTCCTCCTTTAGGATCTATTACGATTAATCGGCGGTGTGCAAAAGCTGCGCGAGGTGAAAACCAAAATCCTTCAGCATCCGGACCACGATGCTGAATACTATTTGCCATCTTTTTTAAAATAACATGTTGATTTGAAAGGTCTTCTTTCCAATCTACCCAACCTGTAATTCCACACATACATATCTCATCTCCTAATTTAAAATAGTAGATTAACGAAATAAAATATACACCAAGTTAAAGAATGACTATATAAATAGTGTACTACATGAACCAAATTGTAGACTTGAGAAAATTTTCTTTGAACGCATAGTTATGTGAGACAATGGCTAAGGAAAAGTATTCCATTACATACAAAAAATAAAAAAGATGAGAGAAAAAATTTTCTCAGACGTTATATAGGGTGTAAAAGCTTTTACAAAACAATAAGGGGAATCGCTACATGAAATCAAATGAGAAAAATTTTATAAAAAGATTACAACGGCAAAAAGAAGACGCGTTAGAATTTGTTGTCGATACATACTTACCACTCATAAAGGGAATCACGCATAAAGTTCTACTTCCAATTCAAAATGATGGACTCATAGAGGAATGTATAAACGATATATTTCTTTCCATTTGGAATAACGCAAATAAATTTCATGGAGAGCCGAGCGATTTTAAAAAGTGGATTGCAGCGATTGCGAAGTTTAAAGCAATTGATTATTACCGGAAATCGACTAAAACAGTAGAAATCATTTCAGATGAGTTTCATATCAGTACAGAAAAATCAGCAGAAGACGAATTAATCGTTATGGAAGATAGGGAAGAATTATTGAAGCTCATTAATCAATTAGAACCGCTAGATCAAAAGGTGTTCATTATGAAATATTTACTTGGTATGAAGACAGAGGAAATAGGTGACAAGTTAGGATTAACTCGGGCAGCAATTGATAATCGAGTGTACCGGGGGAAAAAGAAACTACAACAAAATGCTACGAATATTAGTTTTGGAGGTAGTGCGATATGAAAGACATTTATGAACTATTAAATGATATTGATATAGATGAAAAAGAACTAGAAGAAATTGAGGCTTCTGAAATTGAAAAGGAAAAAGTAAAACGAAATGTAAAACAATCGATACGTACGAAGAAAAAGATGAAAAGTTGGAAAAAAGGTGTCGCTGCTGCATCTATGTTAGTAGGATTATCAGTTGCAACACTCGGTATCGGATTTCCTACATATGCGGGGGGATTGCCAATTGTCGGTGACATATTCCGATTTTTAGATAATGGTAGAACAGGGTTATATGAAAATTATAAAGAATTTTCGACTGAGTTGAATATGACGAGAGAGAGTAATGGAGTTAAGGTTACCATTAATGATGCTGTGTTTGATGGTAGAACAATTACAATCACATATTCTATTGAAAGCGAAAAAGATTTAGGAGAGAAACCGTTCCCATTTGGAAGTCCGCAAGTTAGGGGCTTTAATGGCGGAGGAGGTAGTTCGAACGTTACAAAAGTTGGAGAGGGAAAATATGTAGGTATGACTACGATGAGTGGTCATGGTAGTGAAAGGTTAGATGTTGCAAATGTTTGGTGGGATATAGAGGCAATTGAGTTGGATTATGAAGGTAAGGCAATAAAGGGGAACTGGAATTTCGCGCTTAGTTTAAAAGCAATGGATAGTAAGGAATTAAAAGTTAATAAGGTGTCTGAAAATGAATTAATAAAAGTAAATATAGACAAAATGGAAGTAACCCCGATGTCATATATCGTTTTTTTCAATCAGGAAGAATCTAAGGCATTAAGAAATATATGGGATAGTGCGGATGTTGAGTTAGAAATAAAAGATGATTTAGGAAATCATTATGCTGGTGAAGGAAATGGCGGAAGTAGTACAGTAGCGGAGCCACATAAAAGTAGTTGGAGTGCTACATTCAAAAAGTTAAACGAAAATGCAACAAAGCTTATCGTTACACCTCGCGTGCACTTGCGAGTACATACACCTGAAAATCATGGTGGAGTAGAATATGTGAATGGGAAAGAGAAGAAAATAGAAGTGCCGAAAAAAGAAGCGAAGAGTAAAGATATTGTGTTAGATGATATTGTCATTGATTTAAAGAAATAAAAGAGAGACTGCCTAAAACCATTTAGGCAGTCTTTTTTTCGTTAAGAACTAGTAACGAGCAATGCATGCGGATGCTGCGTTTTATATTCATCTTTCCACGGAATATTTAGTTGTTCCCACGATTCGCCGCTATCATTGGATTGAAAGACGCCATTGTTATTTAACGTGTAAAACGTATGTGGTTCAGCCTTGTTTGTCGCAAACATTGAAATGACTGTACCGATTGCAGATGGTAGTCCTTGTTGTACTTGCTGGAAAGGAGTATCTTTCGTTTTTCGATAAATATAAGATTCATAAGGGATACGGTGATGAGCCAGATCAGCACTTGGCGCGGCAGAAACTAGAATCGTATTACAATCAGCTGGATCAATTGCCATGCTGTATAAATAATGATGTTCAAGTCCTTCACTACATGAGATCCAGCTGTTTCCATTGTTATAACTTTCAAGATAAGCACGATCAGGTCCGCCCATAAATCCGTCACCACATGATGCATAAAGACGATTTGGTGCTTCAGGGTGCATAAGTAATTGATGAGCATCGATAGGAGCACCGAATTTTTTATCAATCCATGTATGCCCTTTATCATTACTTTGAATAACAGCACCAGCTTCGATTGAAACGTGTATTGTATTAGGGTTGTTTGGATCAACTGTAATCCAGCGTACGTGATGGGTAAAAGGTCTAGGCGGGAAAGCCCACGTATAAGAAGATAATAATGATTTCATATTTTTAAGTTCAGTCCACGTTTCACCACCATTTTCAGAGCGAAATAAAGCGCTCGGTTCTGTGCCGACATAAACGACCCCATATCCGTTCACTTGTTCATTTGAGCTTATTGTTATGGAAGTGATAGAGGAGTGCAAAATACCATCTTCTTTAGGGAAATCAAAGTAACGATAGGAATCCCCAATTGGTCGCCAAGAATCCCCACCATCATCGCTTAACCATAAACCTCGTCCAAATGTTCCGCAATATACACGGTTTGGGTGGAACGGATCAACAGCGATACAGGTAGGTTGCATATTTTGTAAGTGGTAAGTCGTTTCATAGTTATCATATTGTTCTTTCACTACAACAAGTTCACGTTCCATACAGAGAAATAAACGTTGCATTTAAGTAACCTCCTTAAAAAATCTTTCATTAGTAAACAATATGAAAATAAAAAAGAAGTAGTCTTGTTTTATTTGAGAAAAAGGGATTGTTTAAAAAGTAGCGAAGTGTGTATATAGAGGAAGCGGGCGTTTACAATCAGTCAATTCGGGATAAAGATGGGGAGTTTGTTTCATACTAACATACAGATATTGTACTTAAAGGAGTATAAGTATGGGACATTCGCATGATCATGGTCATTCAAAAAATAAAAAGGCGTTACTAATTGCCTTCCTACTAACAACAAGTTTTATGATTGCAGAAGTTATTGGTGGATTTGTAACAAATAGCTTAGCACTACTATCTGACGCGGGGCATATGCTAAGTGATGCAGTATCTTTAGCTTTAAGTTTACTTGCGTTTAAGCTCGGAGAAAAAACAGCAACAACTGTGAAAACATATGGATATAAGCGAGTCGAAATGTTAGCAGCATTATGTAACGGTGTCGTTCTTATTGTCATTTCGGTATACATTTTTATTGAAGCAATCCGTCGTTTTAAAGAACCAGTTGAGATTGCTAGTAATGGGATGCTCATTATTGCAGTCCTTGGTCTGCTTATTAATATTTTATCAGCTTGGATATTAATGAGAGGCGGAGATGTGAAAGGTAATTTGAATTTAAGAAGCGCTTTCTTACACGTACTAGGCGATCTATTGGGTTCCGTCGGAGCGATCATTGCTGCGTTACTTATTAAATTTTTCGGATGGACTGCTGCAGATGCGATTGCTAGTATTTTTGTGTCTATTTTAGTCATTATTAGTGGATGGCGTGTAACACGTGATACGGTTCATATATTAATGGAAGGTGCACCACAGCACATAAATGTTGAAGAGGTAAAAAGTACGTTATTAAATATTCCGATTGTCAAAGAAGTTCATGATTTGCACATATGGTCTGTCACATCAGATTTTCAAGTATTAACATGTCATCTTATTATTAAAGGGAATGAAACGCAAAGTGTATTAAAAGAGGCTACGTATGTATTAAAGGAGAAATTTCATGTAGAACATGTCACCATTCAAGTAGAAATAGATGGTGAATTTAATCATGATGAGACAACTTGCAAAGTATGAAAGAAAAAGGATAAGAAAAAGTGTCATAACATTTTTCGCACGGCATACATATATATAATGTGGCCACAAATACTTTGCAAGGTAAATATTTCATGAAATTACTTTACTTATAAAGAGTCATCTTTTATAATCAAAAGTGGTAATTGATAAAGATTATCATTTTCAATGATCGTAGAAAGGAGTTTTTTAAAAGATGAGTAGTCAACTCCGTTTTGCTGTTGAAAATCGTAAGAGGCATTTAATTGATGAGTTAATTGGAGCAGGTGTGTTTAAGATTCGCGACCGACAATTATACGAGCTGTCTTTAGAGGAATTGGAAAAAGAGTACGAAGATATGGAAGATTATGCAAATATTCAGGCGTAGCTATATAGATTAGTAAAAGGAGAGCTGGTTACGATTTTGTGTAACCAGCTCTCTTTTTATTTCGTAGAAATTATTTTTTGTATTTCTTTCATGGGACGGAGCCAGTTTTGAGTCATTATTTGTTCCATTTGTTTTTCGTCCTGCTTCTGCAATGCTTGAATGATAGAGTGATGTTCTTCAATAGATTGACTTGCTGGAACAAAGTTTTGGAAAAACAAATATTCAAGACGTAAAACGTGAAGTTGCATATTTTCTAGAAAGGGTTCAATATATTGATTTTTAGCAATAGAAGAAATTGTATTGTGGAATTGTATATCTAATTCTAAAGCTTGTTTTGCGTTTTTTTTCTCTATAGAGTGCTGAAAATGATCATTTATTTCAGAAAGTAGTTGAATATCAGCGTCTGTAATGTTTTGAAGAGCTTGCTTTCCTATAATAGAGTGAAGACCAGCCATCGTTTCATAAATGATAGATACGTCGTCTAACTTAATAGGAGCAATTTTCGTTTTTTGCCCTGGTACCATTTCCACTAATCCAGAAAGCTCTAATATTTGAAGTGCTTCCCTTACAGGTGTTCTGCTTACTCCTAGTGCCTCAGCCAATTCCCCATCATTAATTTTTTCATTGGGCTTCAGTACACCTTTAATAATCCAATTTTGTAGTTGATTTAAAACGAGTGATTTTGCTGAAATTCTTCCTGGTTTTTTATAATTTTGAGGGACAGGCATAGTGAATTCAATCCTTTCATTGTATATTTTCCTTTTTTGCATGAACAAGCTTTAATTTTTCTTTCCCTTCATCCGGCTTTTGGCTTAAGATGAGCACCATTACAATGACACAAAAAGCGCCTAATAACTGAAAAGATTGAAATGGCACGTGCAATATAAGTACAGAAGAAATAATAGCTGCGAGTGGTTCTGTGCAACCAAATAATGTTGTTTCTTTCGGAGTCAGGTATCTTATGCTGTCTAAGTATAAATAAAAGGCAATAAGTGTCCCGAAAATGACGACAAATGTGATGAGCGGTAGGGTACTTAGTTTTACATATTTCATAGTTGATAATAAAATGAATTCGTTTGTAGAAATAAAGTGTACAATCGTTACACCAATACCCCCAATAATCATGCCCCATCCAACGATAACGGAGGAAGACCATTTTTCTAACAATTCCTTTGAATATAAACTATAAAAAGCGAGAGATAATCCAGATAAAACACCCCAAATAATAGCTGGTGTAGAAACAGCCAAGTTATGAACAGACCCGTTTGTTAGTAAGAGAAAAGTGCCTACTAATGAAAGGGTAATTGAAATGAAATCAATTTTTGATGGACGAACGTTCCATTTGAAAAGTAAGTATACAGTGATGAATATAGGAGCTAAATATTGTAATAATGTTGCCACGGCAGCATTTCCTTCTTTAATTGAAGCGAAATACGTATACTGTACAGCAAGCATACCGAATAGACCAAACAAAATCATTTTAATAGCATCAGATTTTTTTTTCCAAATGCCAAATATCTCTTTTTTTCTCGTTCCGAATGAGGAAATAATGAGCAAAATAATTCCAGATATAAGTAAACGGATCGTAACTAACCATTCGGTTGAAACATTGTCATATTGAAAAAGTTGTTGTGCAGCTGTACCAGACAAGCCCCATAAACAAGCACCGATTATGACCATTATAATTCCTTTTAATCGATTTGAATCCATATGATCTAAAATTCTCCTTTCTAAAAATATAAATTGAATACAATATGCAATATATCACAGAATGACTCGTTAATAAACTGAAATTTCTAATTTGTTTTTTATGTATAGTAAAATATTGTAGAGGAGGGGGAGTATATGTTAGCTGGATTTTTAGTTTGTTTATTTGTTGGGTTACTTATCATTTTTTTAGTGTATCAAATACATGTGAAAAAGAGGTTGTTTTTGTTAGCAGGATATCAAGAAGAAACGTTTGTTGGAGATAAAAATAAATTAGCGAAGCTTTCAGGAGCATTTTCTTATATAGTTGGAGTTGCTACTATAATATTACCGCTTGGCTTAGAAAAAATAGGTGATGTAGTTGGTATCATATATGCTATATTAATTGTTTTAGGTACAGTTGTATTTATAATTAAAGCAAACTTATTAAATAAGAGTGCTATAAAATAAAAAGGCTTCATTCTACTGAAGCCTTTTTATTAATTATTATGAAGTATAAGTAAAAGCCGGAATAGGATCAATAAATGTATTCCACTTTTGTTCCATTTCCTTTTCTGTTAATAGACAATCATCTAATGATTGTTCAATCACAGAACGATTTATATCAATACCGATAAATACGAGCTCAGTTATTCGATCTCCATATCGCTCGTCCCAGTTTTTTAATATTTCAGGTTCTTCTGCAATCATTTGATTTCTTTCAGTTTCAGGTAATGCGGCTATCCATTCACCGGCTCCTTGAATTGTAATAGAGGAACCTGCTTGAGATAGAAGCCCTATCATATTATTACGAGATGCGAGCCAGAAGAATCCTTTCGCTCTTACAACATCTAAAGGCCATTTTTCTAGCCAATTCATAAGGCGCTCGGGATGGAAAGGATATTTGCGACGGTAAACAAAGGAATTGATACCGTATTCTTCCGTTTCCGGTGTATGATGTTCACTATTTAATTCTTGTATCCAGCCGGCCGATTGACTAGCTTCTTCATAATTAAATAGATTTGTGTTTAAAATTTCTTGTAATGGTACTTTGCTAAACGAAGCTTCAAGAATTTTTGCATTAGGATTTAATTTTTTTAGTAAATGATGAAGCTCTATCACATCTTCTTTTTCTAGCAAATCTATTTTATTAAGAATAATTACGTTTGCAAACTCAATTTGATCTATTAATAAATCAATAACTTCCCGGGTATCATTCTCATCGATTGCTTGTTTTCGGTCTAATAAACTTTCTCCGTCTGCAAAATCATCCCAAAACCTATTTGCATCTACAACTGTAACCATCGTATCGAGGCGACAATTTCTCGTTAAATCAATGTTAAGAACTTCGTCTGTATAAGTAAATGTTTGAGCAACTGGAATAGGCTCACTTATACCAGAAGATTCAATAATAATATAGTCAATATCACCATTTTCAACAAGACGATTCACTTCTATCATTAAATCTTCTCGTAGTGTACAACAAATACAGCCATTTTGAATTTCTACTAGTTTTTCCTCCGTACGTGAAAAACCACCCTTTTTTATAAGAGATGCATCAATGTTTACTTCGCCCATATCATTAACGATGACAGCTACTTTTAAGTTATTCTTATTAGTCAAGATGTGATGTAGTAAGGTAGTTTTTCCAGATCCTAAAAAACCACTTAATACAGTGATAGGTACTTTTTTCATGAAATGATCTCTCCTTTAAATCGTAATGATTACGTTTTATGTTAAACGATGAGAAAAGAAAAAGCAAGAATAAATCATAATGATTACGATTTAAGAATAGAAATAGACTATAAAATTTGTGCTGTAGTATGGAGCATTTGGACAAGCACATGTTTACATATAAATAAAATGGAGGCGAGAAGCTTGGTCTTTAATAGAGTTTCAAAAGAATTAGTAGGCATAGCTCTTATCGCTATGTTTCTCTTTTTATTATTTTTTGTAGATTTTACAAGTCTAGCAAATTTGCACAAAAATATGCCACAGGAATGGTTGAATGTGAATACAGTATTTTTAAGTATCATTTTTGAAGCAATACCCTTTATTTTATTAGGGGTAATTGTTTCTTCATGTATTCAAGTGTTTGTGACGGAAGATATGATTCAAAAAGTAATGCCGAAATCTCCGATTGTTGCAATGATTCCGGCAGTATTTGTGGGAGTTCTTTTTCCAATGTGTGAATGTGTCATTATACCAATTGTAAGAAGGCTCATTCAAAAGGGGTTACCACTTCATGTAGGCATTGTTATTTTACTGAGTGCACCCATTATGAATCCAGTTGTTCTTTTATCTACTGTATATGCGTTTCCAAAAAATGATTACGTAGTATATGCACGCTTTGGGATAACAATTTTAGTTGCTCTATTCATAGGTCTAATTGTGTATTATTGCTATCGCGAAAGAAATGTTTTAAAAGATGTAGAGGTTTCAGTTCAAACAAGCAAAAAAAAGAGTTGGAAAGATGTTATGAATCATATTGTAGATGAGTTTTTTGATACTGGTAAGTATTTATTGATTGGTGCTTTTTTAGCAAGTGTATTTCAAACGTTTTTTGATCGGAATGTACTGGATGCAATAGCACATAACGAAGTAATTGCCCCCTTTATTATGATGGGATTTGGTTATGTTCTATCAATTTGCTCTGCAGCAGATGCTTTTATAGCGGCATCTTTTGGAAATGTTTTCTCGGTAAAGGCACTTCTCGCATTTCTTGTGTTTGGGCCTATGCTTGATATGAAAAATACGTTAATGCTATTTGCATATTTTCAAAAGAGATTTGTATTCTTTTTGATAGGAATTGTCATTGCATCTGTGTATACCATCCTGCAAATCATAATGTTATAGGAGGTGAGAAAGAATGGAGAAAGAGGAGCGGAAGGCATATCATCGCTATATACGTGGCATTATTTTAATTGGTTTAGCAATGCTCTTATTTAAGCTACTTGTAACAGGGAATATTTATAATTTTATCGCTCCAAAAATGATCAAATTTACGTATATAGCTTTTGTAGTAATTTTAATTGTTGGTACTGTGCAAGTTTTGGGAGATGGAAGAGAAAAACAGCATGATTGTAATTGTTGTAAACATCATACAACATCAAAATCAGGGATAAAAAGTTTCTTTGTATATGTTTTATTTGTCGTTCCGATAGTTAGTGCTTTTCTCTTTGGAAGTGTAACAATTGATGGAAGTTTAGCAGGAAAAAGGGGTATGAATCAAAGTGTACAGGCGAGAAGTCTAGAAAGGAACGAAAAAGAGGGGGAACAGGTTAAGTTTGATGGGCGAGAAGTATCCGTTGATCCAGAAGAAACATCAAATTTATCAACGACTTATAAAACGGAAGAGCAAGTAGTAAAAAGTATGTTAGGACAGCGTAAACTACAAGTAAAGGATAAGGACTATGTTCAAACAATGAATGTAATTGGTCAAAATGTTAATTGGTTTAAAGGGAAAGAAATTACATTCTTAGGGTTTATATATAAGGATAAAGATGTGACGGGTAATAAAGCAGTAGTGGCTCGATATGGTATAACTTGTTGTATTGCGGATGCATCAGTCTGGGGGATGATTGTTACCGGGAAAAATATTGAAAAAACTCCAGAAGAAACATGGGTGAAAATAACAGGATTATTAGATGAAACGACATATAAAGGAACAGTCTTTCCACTTGTAAAAGTAAACAAAATCGAGAAAATTAATAAGCCAACTGACCCATATGTATATGATGCTTTACCTTAATAGAAAAGAATAAATTCTTCATATTTTCATGAAATAGAATCATAATCAAGGCGATAAAAAAATAAAGATAAGAGTAATTTGGTTTGTTAAAAATATGTGCAGAAGGAGTTATGCGATGAACTGGGTTACTCATAAACCATCATTTGAATTTGAAACATTTAGTCCTATTATTCGGTCACAATCTGCGTGGAGTGGACATTTAGATTTTGCATATGACTTAGTACGATTTGAAAAACCAGAAACTTTAGTTGAGTTAGGTACACATCTAGGTGCTTCTTTCTTCAGTTTTTGTCAAGGAGTAAAAGATGGAGGGTTATCGACTAAATGCTTTGCAGTAGATACTTGGGCTGGAGATGGGCATACAGGTCCATATGGAGAAGGGGTTTTTCAAATAGTAGAAAAAGTAGTGAGTGATAACTACCTTAATATAGGAAATTTAATTCGATCTACTTTTGATGATGCTGTAGAGCGGTTTCAAGATGAAACGATAAATCTTTTGCATATTGATGGCTATCATACGTATGAAGCTGTTTCTCACGATTATAATACATGGCTACCGAAAGTCGCGAAAAACGGTATTGTATTATTTCATGATATTGAAGTTAGAAGTGGTGATTTCGGCGTATATAAGTTTTGGGATGAGGTAAAAGCGAAGTACCCTCATTTTCAATTTGCGCATTCATATGGACTGGGAGTGTTATTTCCGAAGGGTTGTAGTGATAAGTTTGAGGAAATACTTAAAAATAAAGAAGAAATACAAAATATGTATAAATAAAGGTAGGGCATGCATCATTTTAATGATGTGTGCCCTATTTTTGTTTGGGGAATTATGGTTTGAATTAAAAAGTGAAGATAGTTGTAAAAAGTTTTGTTGCAGCAAATATTAAAAGAGTTAGTATGGGATTGTTTTTTGTAAATAAAGTGAAGCTTTAATAGGTTCATGTCAATTCGGGATTTTACAGTAGTTAATTTCTTAACTAAGTGCTTTGCACTTACTAAATTTTGATACAAGGGTCTTATTGACCGAAAATATCGGGATAAATAAAAATACAACATTTTTTATATTTTTCATTGCGAAAAACGTAATCTACTTTTACAATAGAAAGGGTTGTGAATATATTATACTGGAAAAATAAATCGAAATAATATGAAAATTTTGTTTTGTCTTCGCTAATTGTATATTACATACATGTAAGACGACATACGTCATGTTATCGACTTGTAAGGAGAGAAAAAAATGAAAAGTGTAAGATTACCATCGATGCTAGAAATCATAGTTCTTTTATTACTATTTCTTGCTGTTGTCTTTTCCTTCCAAACGATTTTTGATCTCCCAATTCAATTAGCGCTATTTATTTCATGGTTTTTAGTAATTGCGCTTGGATTAAGATTAGGATTTCGTTATCAAGAATTGCAAGATGCAATTACGAAAGGGATTTCTAACGGATTAGAAGCAATACTGATTTTAGTTGCAGTAGGTGCTTTAATTGGAACATGGATTGCTGGTGGGGTAGTACCAACATTAATCTATTATGGATTAGAATTTATTCACCCTAGCATATTCCTATTAGCAACATTAATTATTTGTTCTATAACTTCTATCGCAACAGGAACGTCTTGGGGAACAGTGGGAACAGCAGGTATTGCTATGATGGCGATTGGTGAAGGACTTGGTTTACCACTTCCGCTTGTTGCTGGTGCAGTTCTTTCAGGAGCTTATTTCGGCGACAAATTATCACCACTTTCTGATAGCACAGTTCTTGCAGCTTCTATGGCGAAAGTAGATGTTATTGCTCACGTTCGAGCTATGCTCGTATTAGATGTTCCGGCTTATATTATTACTAGTATTATGTTTACTGTAGCTGGTTGGATGTATGGCGGCGATAATGTAGATTTGAATCGAGTAGAATTTTTAAAAGAAGCTTTATTAAAGCAATTTGATATTAAAATATGGATGCTTATTCCAGCGGTCATTGTTATCGTTCTATTAGCGATGAAGAAACCATCTATGCCAACAATTGCAATGGGAGCTTTAATTGGTGCAATTTGGGCAACTCTTTTCCAAGGGATGAACTTTGGAGAGGCGATTGGAACAGCTTATAACGGATTCTCAATTCAATCTGGTGTTGAGTTTGTTGACAAGTTATTAAACCGTGGTGGAATTAACGGCATGCTTGGCTCAGTAGCCGTTATTATTTTCGGTTTAGGATTTGGTGGATTACTTGAAAAATTAGGTGTTTTAAAAGTAATCGTATCAAAATTCGAGAAGAAATTAAATTCTGCAGGTAATGTAACATTGTCTACCTTAATCGTGGCATTCTTAGCTAATATATTTGGTTGTGCGATGTATGTATCACTAATTTTAACACCAAAAATTATGGAAGATAGCTATGATAAATTAAAAATAGACCGTCGTGTATTAGCGCGTAACTCAGAAGTAGGTGGAACGTTAACTTCAGGTATGGTTCCATGGTCTGATAATGGTATTTTTATGGCTGGTATTTTAGGTGTAGCAACGTTCTCATACGTTCCGTTTATGTGGTTAAGCTTCGTATCGTTAATTTTAGCAGTTATTTATGGATATACAGGCAAATTCATCTGGTATGTAGATGATGCAGATAAAGGAAAGCAAGCATCATAAAATAAAAATCACCTTCTACAATATGTAGAAGGTGATTTTTTATTTTTTAATAGCATTTTCTGAAGTTATTTCATTCTCGTATTTAGCAATTTTTTGTTGTATCTTTTTTAAGTTTTTTTCAGTGTCTTGAATGAGCTGTAAGACATTGGTTTCCTGTTGTTTCATTAATTCCAGCCGTTGAAAGATAGTAGATTCTCCTTCCATAGACCAGTCGATAAATTGTTTTATTTTTTGAATTGGCATACCAGTGTTTTTTAAACACAAAATCATCTCTAAATATTTCAGTGCTTCTTCGTCAAAAACTCGATCTCCTTTTTCATTTCTTTGAAGAAAAGGGAACAGTCCTTGTTTATCGTAATAATGTATTTGAGAAATAGTTAAATGTTGCATTTTGGCGACTTGCCCAATTGTATAATACATATCATTCATCCTTTTATTACCAAGGTATAATGCCATCTTTATTTAGTATTTTACCATTATAATTTGTTTCACTTAATGCATATTTAATAATAATTTTAGCACTTTCAGTGGTTGTATGGCCACCGGGGGAATTTCCATTAAGATCCGTAGTTGTAAAACCAGGAGTTACCCCAAATACTTGTGGACCGTTAGTGGCAAATTCTTTACTAAAAGCTAATGTTAAAGCATTAATAGCTGTTTTGGAAGAATTATATCCTAGTGTATTAATTGGATGTGTTTCACCATTAGCAAACATTGTTAGTGAGGCCATGTCAGTTGTTACATTTATGATTTTACTGTTGCTTGATTTCTTTAATAATGGTAAAAAGGCTTGCATCATTTGGAAAGTTCCAAAAAAGTTAACTTCAAATCCTTGGCGTAAAGTTTCAATATTTAATTCACTAGGTAGCGTATTGAAGTCTAGCGCTATGCCTGCGTTATTAATTAATAAATGTAAGTGGTCAGTCGTTTCGTAAATTTTCTTTGTTGCTTCTTGAATGGATTGTGAATTTGAAATATCTACTTGAATATAGGAAACGTTTGAAACATTTAAAGATTCTACGGCTTGTTGTCCAAGTTGTTCATTACGAGCACCTAAAAATACGTGATAATCTTTTTCTGCTAATTGACGAACAAGTTCATATCCAATTCCTTTATTCGCACCTGTTATAAAAGCATATTTTTTCATATTGAATTCCTCCAGTAGTGTTATAGTAGGTTACAATGGAAAGGATACAGCCTAAACTTAAGTTTAGGTCAAGAGGAATTTTTTAAAATAAATATAGAATATCTATATATAAGAGTGAGAATTCTTATCATTTAAGAGAAAGTCTGTTATTATAAGAGATGTAGGTATTATATTTTCAAGGGGATGAAAACATGGAGTACAGAATTGAAAGAGATACATTAGGAGAAATAAAAGTTCCAGCTGATAAATTATGGGCAGCACAAACACAACGTAGTAAAGAAAACTTTCCAATTGGAACAGAGCCAATGCCGCTTGAAATTGTAAAAGCATTTGCAATTTTAAAGAAGAGTGCAGCGCTTAGCAATCAAAAATTAGGAAAGCTATCAGAAGAAAAAGCAGAAGCAATTGTAGAAGCTGCGGATGAAGTGATTGCAGGGAAATGGAATGAACATTTTCCGCTTGTCGTATGGCAAACAGGTAGTGGTACACAGTCAAACATGAATGTGAATGAAGTAATTGCAAATCGTGGGAATCAAATTTTGAAAGAGAAGGGATCTGACGTACACATTCATCCGAATGATGATGTGAACATGTCACAAAGTTCAAATGATACATTTCCAACGGCGCTTCATGTAGCTTGTGTAATCGCAGTAGAAAATCACGTATTACCAGCAATTACGAAATTAAAAGAAACTTTAGCAGAAAAAGTAACTGCATTTGAACATATTATAAAAATTGGTCGTACACATTTACAAGATGCAACGCCGTTAACTTTAGGGCAAGAAATTAGCGGATGGCACCGTATGCTTGAAAAAACAGAGCGTATGATTGCAGAGAGCAATACATATATGAAAGAGTTAGCAATTGGTGGAACTGCGGTTGGAACAGGTATTAATGCTCATCCTAAATTTGGTGAGATGGTATCAGAGGAAATTAGTCAATTTACAGGTAAACAATTTGTTTCTGCACCAAATAAGTTCCATGCATTAACGAGCCATGATGAAGTTGTATATACTCACGGTGCATTAAAAGCATTAGCTGCGGATCTAATGAAGATTGCTAACGATGTACGTTGGCTTGCAAGTGGTCCACGTAGTGGTCTTGGAGAAATTATTATTCCAGCAAATGAACCAGGGAGCTCTATTATGCCTGGTAAAGTAAATCCAACGCAAAGTGAAGCATTAACGATGGTTGTAGCGCAAGTGATGGGGAATGATGCAACAATCGGATTTGCTGCGAGCCAAGGTAACTTTGAGTTAAACGTATTTAAACCTGTAATTGCTTATAACTTCTTACAATCAGCTCACTTATTAGCGGATGCAATTGTTTCGTTTAATGACAATTGTGCAGTTGGTATTGAAGCAGATGAAGAAGTAATTAATGAAAATGTGAATCGTTCACTAATGCTTGTAACAGCGCTAAACCCACATATCGGATATGAAAATGCAGCGAAAATTGCGAAGCATGCTCATAAAGAAGGATTAACTTTAAAAGAAGCAGCATTGCAATCTGGACTACTAACAGAAGAGCAATTTGATGAAATTGTAGATCCAAAGAAAATGATTGCTCCAAAAGAGTAATAGAAAAAGCCAAGATTCTTAGTATAGAATCTTGGCTTTTTTGATGTTCATTTTTAAGTTTCATCTACTTGCAATAATGCAAGCTTCAAAATATATTATTTGTTAGCAGGCGTATTCATTACTTTCATCTGTGGGCAGTTCTCTTTTAAGAGTGAAATGAATTTTTCTTCTTCTTGTGGTACGAAAGTGGTCACTGAGTCAAATAAATTATAATTAATTTCTAATTGTTGCCTCGTCCATTTTTTTGAACGAAGTTTTTTGCCAGAGTACTTAATATGACGAATGTCTTTAAATGGGATTTCAGTACGAAGTATGAAACCGTGTTTTACAACAAGAGATGATTCCGTTACGTTGTAGTGAGAGAAATAGAATGAAGAAAGGTTCACGATATTTAGCAGCATCATGAGAGTGAAAAAAATAGAATTTTCATTTTGGAAGAATAACGAAACGAAAAAAATAATTATAAATAATGTAATGAAAATGACGTGGAATGGATTTTTTTTCGCTTTAAATTTCAAGTTTGTCACCTCGGTATACTTGTTCTTTAACTAAATTAAATCATAACATTGTGATAAAACGTGTGAATATGCAGAATTGCATATTCACACGTTTTATTATTCATGTAAAATTTCTTGATGGGATAAATTCAAAAGAAGTTTTGTAATAGTGGAGTGGCATGAAGTGACTTACAAGAATAGAAAGATAGCGTTAGTCATAATTAGTTGTATGATGATTATGAGTAGTTGTGCTAATAAATTTGTTGAAAATAGAAATCGAAAGCATACATTTGTACAAGCAAGTAAGGTTTTAGTAGAGACTGTAAATAGAATATATAAAAAGTAAAGGATGTTTTCTTATACGAAAACATCTTTTTTGTAGTTAAAATTGAATACTGAAGTTTTGGAATGAGTGAATACCAGTTCCATATTCACTAATCGCATATGTATTCTGTGCAATTTGTTTATCGGTAAACTAAGGGTCTTGAAGAATATTTATGTTCTATTTCACATCCTATAAAATGAATTTGTATAAACATATTCGCTTTTCTTTGTATTAAACCCTTTTGTTAGATGTTTTTATAAAAGTTTATAAAATGGGTAAACGAAACATTGAAATGTTTGTTTGCGTTGTGATAAGATGGTGAAGTGATAGTAAACGTTATGCTGATTTGTTTGGTTTTAAATAAATATTTTAAAGGAGTGTTTAGTATGAGTGATATTTCAGAGAAGTTTTGGGATGCGTCAATAGAGGAATTAAAGAAAGGGTATGTGTTTGATGAAGAAAAAGAGGAGTACATTTGCTTAGCTTGTGGTGAAACATTTATTAAAGGTGTTATTTATCAAGATAACCAAATTTTGTATGAAGCAGAGAAGTTCGTCCAATTGCATATTCAAAATGAGCATACGTCTATGTTTGATTATTTGTTAAATATGGATAAGAAATTTACTGGTTTAACGGATTTACAAAAGAAAATGGTTCAGTTTTTCCATATGGGACTGAATGATAAAGAAATTGTAAAAGAAATGGATGGCGGAAGTACATCAACAATTCGTAATCATCGATTTACACTGCGAGAGAAAATGAAGCAAGCAAAAGTATTTTTAGCGCTAATGGAATTATCAGAAGAAAAATCAAAAGTACAAACGAAATTTGTGCCAATTCATAGAACAGCAACGATGGTGGATGATCGATACAATATTACGGAAGAAGAAAATGATGAAGTATTAAAAGCTCATTTTACAGAAGGATTAGATGGACCTCTCTCTAAATTTCCGAAGAAACAAAAGCGTAAATTAATTATATTGCGCCATTTAGTGAAGAAGTTTGATAGTAATAAAAAGTATACTGAAAAAGAAGTAAATACAGTGATAGAAAATGTATACCCTGATTTTGTAACATTAAGAAGATATTTAATCGAATATGGATTTTTAGATCGAACAGCCGATGGAAGTCAATATTGGGTGAAGTTATAATCATACGAAAAGAAAATGAATAGAAGCACAGTATTATAACAACTATACAAAGAGATAGAGATTGAAAATAGATGTTTAATAAAAGGAGAAATGAAATTTGAAACCACCTGCAGATAACAATAAAGAAGGTGCGGAGTCACATAAGTTGGAAAGTGAGAGTAAACCGATTTGGAAATCGATGTCGATGTTTTTAGTACCGTTATTATTAAGTAATGTACTACAATCAGTTGGACAATTATTTGGTATGGTAGTAGTAGGAAGATGGCTTGGAGTTAATGATTTAGCGGCTATATCAGCATTCTTCCCATTATTTTTCTTGCTCGTTTCATTTGTAATTGGTATCGGTTCAGGAAGCTCTATTTTAATTGGTCAGGCGTTTGGTGCTAAAAACGAAGATCGTTTAAAAGCTATCGTTGGTACGACGTTGACGTTTACCTTTATTATTGGAGTTGTGTTGGCGATAATAGGTAGTATTTTTGCGATGGATATTATGCGTCTAATGGGAACGCCAGAAAATATTATTGAAATAAGTGTACATTATGCACGGATTTTATTTATATCGATGCCAGTATTATTTTTATATTTCGCATATACAACATTTATGAGAGGTACAGGAGATTCTAAAACGCCATTTTACTTTTTAATTGTAAGTACAGCGCTAAATATGATTTTATTACCAGTTCTTATTTTTGGATGGTTAGGAGCTCCGAAATTAGATGTGTATGGAGCGGCCTATGCATCTGTTATATCTACAGTTATTACGTTTATTGTCATGCTTGTGTATTTAAAGAAGAAAAATCACCCATTACAACTAGATGGCACGGTTAGAAAATACCTTCGAATGGATGGGGAGTTATTAAAGCTATTGCTAAGGCTCGGTATACCAGCAAGTAT
The DNA here is from genome assembly GCF_054509685.1 of Bacillus sp. C-3-6. Lineage (NCBI taxonomy): Bacteria > Bacillati > Bacillota > Bacilli > Caryophanales > Bacillaceae > Bacillus > Bacillus sp. C-3-6. The sequence continues at coordinate 1,686,976 of NZ_CM137247.1, forward strand.
AAATATGATATTAGTATCATTATCTGAGATTGCCGTAATCGCATTTGTAAATCGTTACGGTTCGGATGCAACAGCTGCTTACGGCGTTGTGAATCAAGTTGCAAGTTATGTACAAATGCCAGCAGTTAGCCTTGGTATTACAGTTTCCATTTTTGCGGCACAATCGATTGGTGCGAATCAATTTGATCGATTGCAGAAAGTTGTGAAGGCTGGAATTATTATGAACTACGTCATCGGTGGTGTGTTAATATCTCTTATTTACTTATTCTCAAGAGACATCTTATCACTATTTTTAACAAGTCAAACTACAATTGAAATTGCTCATAGCTTAGTTATGATTACGTTATGGAGTTATTTAATTTTCGGTCATGCACAAATTATTAGTGCGACAATGCGAGCGAGCGGTACAGTACTTTGGCCAACTGTTATTGGAGTTGTTTCAATTTGGCTTGTAGAAGTACCCGTAGCATATTATCTTTCTTACCATACAAGTCTTGGAATAGAAGGCATCTGGATCGGGTATCCAGCAGCATTTATTGTCAGCTTAATATTACAGTATGCATATTATAAGCTTTCATGGCAAAAGAAACGAATTACACGATTAGTTAGCTAAATAGAAAAAATGTCCCTAAGTTATTAGACTTAGGGACATTTTTTCGTAAGTGCAGGTTTACAAATAGCTTTTTAAAGTGATATCAAAATGTTGTCTAATGAGTGTTTTATCACTCATATAAAACTCCCACGCTTTTTCCGGTTCACCGATAATCTCAAAGGATTCTTCTGTAATATATAAAGCGCAATTATCCTCGAGTGCAATTCCTTCTATATTCCCTTGATGATTTTGTAAAAAGGAATGGAAGGCGTTCATTCTGTTTAATTGATTATAATGTGGACAAAATCTTTTATTAACAATACCCCATCCGTTACTTTCTATATAACCAGAACCTTCATAATCTGATCGGATACTAGACGTGAACCAACACATAGCACCAGCGCTATAACCAGCAATAAGTGTTCCTTGTTGCAGAGCCAATAATAATTTTTCATCGAGTCTATGTTCTTTCCATTGCGTAAGCATGTGAATATAGTTCCCGCCACCTAGATAAATTAAATCGGCTGAATGAATCATCTCGTCTATTTCATACTTAGAAGGTGAATCTGTTGTAGTACGTAAAATTTGTACTTCACAATGTAATTGTTTTTCAAACGTGTCTAAAAATAATTTTATATAGCTTTCATCATCATGACTAGCCGTTGGAATAAACAATATTTTTGGGTACTGTTTATTTGTTAATTCTATAAGGCGTTCATTAATAGGCAAGTGATTTGAATCTTGTAAATCACCGCCACCAATGACAGCTAATTTCATAGTAAAGCACCACCTAATCATTTTTGTTATATAAAAATTCGATAGAAGAGAGTTACATTCCTTCCGTAATGTAATCAATAATTAGAAAATATAGCTTAAGTATATCGGAATAGTAAAGAAACTACTGACTATATATACCAATGCATTAGAAACCATTCATTGATATATAATATTTCATACTAATGTTTCAAAATATGGAAAAAATATGTTTAAATAGATATAATGACGCATTCGTTCATATTGAATTTATACTTATATTTTAAAAGGGTATCGGAAATAATAGCGATTTTCTAAAACAGTTTTTACTTTTAATAGGAAGTTGTATTACAATATGGTAAAATTATTTCAATATATTTATTTAATATGAAATACAAAGAAGGAGCGTGAAAAAAGTGGATTTTCGATTTGAATTTACAACGAAGCTGAAAGAATACTTAGACGATGAGAAGGATGAAAAAATAATAAAAGATGGACATAGAGATGTAATTTTTCACTATTTATATGCGTTAGAGACTGAAATTGGCGTTGTTAAAAATCCTAATTTTACTTTTTTTGCATCAGGAAGACGTTCACATATAGTGTTAGAAAACGTTGAATTTAAAACAGAAGTGAATGTGAAAAGTAATATAATTGAAATTGTAAAAATAGTGGATAATGTAGTTATTCCGTTAGATACTATCGTAGCGAAAGATCGGGAATTATTTGCCCTTGGGCGTAATGAGAAGTTTAGTGTACAAATATTAGAGCAGTACCTTTTTGATACATTTGGAGAAAAATTAGGTTTAAAATGAATGGAATAGCCTATGTATTTATAGGTAGTTAATTTTCGTATATATCATTTACGTTTGACCTTTCATTTAATTTATACTACAATTCGTAGTGTGAAAGGAGTTGTACAATGTTTACTCAAAACTATAAGTTAAATGAGCACGGGTTAAATCATTTCTTTGGACCGCTTGAAGCAAAAATTATGGAGATTGTTTGGTCTAGCGATGGTATTACGATTAAAGAAGTGCAGCAGAAATTAAGTGAAGAATCACCTGTGAATTTTAACACTGTTATGACAGTTATGAACAGGTTAGTAGAGAAATTACACTTAGAAAAACAGACTGTGAAAAGAAGTGGCATATATCGTGCTGTACAAACGAAAGAAGAATTCTTATCCAATCAAACGAAGAAAATGACACAGGAATTGATGGGGGAATTTGGAGATTTAGTTGTAAATCATATGTTAGATGAGTTAGAGCAGGCTGATCCGACTTTAATAAAAAAGTTAGAAGACAAATTGAGTCAGTTAAAAAAAGAGGATTAATGAAATGAAATGGCAAATGCGTAAAATCGTATTGTTAGCAGTAATTGTTAGTACCCTCTTTTTCAGCTTGTTACTGTATTACGTTACATATCCATTTCTGTTTCAAAATAAGATGTTCCTTCTTTCAAAATTTTGCTTGTTCCAGTTAGAAAAACATATGAAAGAATTATCGCTGATTCGTATAATAATCGCTGGATTATTATTACTTACTGTATTAATCGTGTGCAAAAGAATTTGGCGACAATTTTTCTATAGTAAAAAATTACAAAAAGTACTTATCCCTTTCATCCGAAAAGGAAAACAAATATATATATTGCCGACTACGGAAGTTGCGGCATTTACAATTGGGCTATTTCGTCCGAAAGTTGTCATGTCAGAAGGGATGCTTCAAACATTTTCAGATGAAGAAATGGATGCAATTATTTTCCATGAAGAATATCATCAAAAGAATTGGGATCCGCTAAAATTATTTTGTTTTACGCTATTAGCAGAAGGAATGATGTACATACCAATATTAAAAGGGTTGTTACAGCGATATCATACGTATCAGGAACTAGCTGCTGATAAATATGCGATGCAAAAAATGGAATCCTCACTTGAGTTAGGTAGCGCGTTATTAAAATTAATTAAAATAAAGACAATGGAAAATCGATGTGTTACAGCTTTATTTGCAAAAACAGCAATAAATTTACGAATCGAGCAAGTGTTAAATGAAAAGGTTGTTAAGCTTACTATTCCGTTACATACGAATTCGGGATATGTAACAGTAGGTTTATTCTGTATGTCGGTTGTACTTATTGTCGGAGAGTGCATATAGCCTCTTTTTTTAAGAATAAACACTACCCATTGTAGTGTTTTAGGGGGGAATAAAATGAATGCAGCAGATTTAACAATTTGGCTTGTGGCTGGGGCGGGAGTATTGTCATTTATATCACCGTGCTCTTTACCGCTATATCCATCTTATTTATCTTATATTACAGGTGTGTCTATCCAAGATTTAAAAGAAAATCGTGGGATTATGCAAAAATCAGCGATTATACATACAGTATTTTTTATGATCGGATTTTCGGTTATATTTTACGCGTTAGGTTTATCGGTAAGCTGGATTGGAATAACATTTTCATCTAACCAAAAATTGATTCAACAAATTGGTGGGATTTTTATTGTTTTAATGGGGCTATTTATGACGGGCTTGTTTCAGCCTAAGTGGCTTATGGCAGAGAAAAAGGTGCAGTATAGAAGTAAATCGACTGGATATATTCGCTCGATTTTAGTCGGTATGACATATGCAGCAGGTTGGACGCCATGTGTTGGACCGATATTTTCAGCTGTACTCATGCTTGGCGCGACGAATCCTGAAGGGGCACTTCTTTATATTACAGCGTATACTCTTGGGTTTGCGGTTCCATTTTTCGTGATGGCATTCTTTATTGGGAAGGTAAAATGGATTGTTACATATGCCAATGTCATGATGAAAATTGGCGGTGGAATGATGATTGTAACAGGTATTTTATTGTATACAAATCAAATGACGAAAATTACAGCATTCTTTATTCGTCTATTCGGTGGATTTACAGGTTTTTAAAAATGAGGAGGAAGAAAAGTGAAGAAACTAATTGCTATTATATTAGTAGGGGCACTCGTTTGGGCGGGGGTTAACTTTTATAATTCAAAGAAAGAAGAGAAGGAAAGAAAAGCAAAGCAAGCAGAGTTACAGGAGAAAGAAGTATTACCACAAGTCGGTTTTAAAGCACCTAGCATCACATTAAAAGGATTAGACGGAAAGTTACAGTCGTTAAATGATGCAAAGGGAAAACCGTATATTATTAATTTTTGGGCATCATGGTGTGGGCCGTGTGAAATGGAGGCACCTGACTTAGTTCATATGTATGATAAATATAAAAAGGATGTTGAAATTTTTGCGGTGAATGCAACTGTTAGTGACCCAGTACAAGAAGCAAGCGCATTTGCTAATCGTTATGGTTTTGAGTTTCCTGTTCTACTAGATATGGACGGAGTAGCTGGACTAGATTATAAAGTATTCTCTTTACCGACGACATTTTTTGTTAATAAAGATGGAATTATAGTAGATCATGTACGAGGTGTATTACCACCAGATCAATTAGAAAAGAAATTTAAGAAATTGATTGAGAATTAAAAGGAGATTTGGTGACGATGGAGTGGATCGTGAGGTTACAACCCATATCTCTTATAATTGGAAGTCTATTTGGATTTATGTTGATGAAACGAAAGATGAGGCATCAAAATGTATCATATGAAAAAATGATGGATGCCGTAACAAATGCTTTTCTTATCATCGTATTTGTATGGAAGTTTGCACCAGCAATTTTAAATCCTGTATGGGCCTTTGGGGCGCCAGTGCAAGCAATATTAGCTGTTGGAAGTATGCAACATATTGTAGTAGGATGCGTAATTGCGAGTGTATACATTGTTTGGAAAAGTAAAAAGGAGCAATTTTCGCTTCGTATTTTACTTGATGCATTGCCTTTTGGTCTGTGTGTGAGTATTATCTTTTATTTTCTATTACATCATGAAGTAGGTGCACAAACGACACTACCATGGGGAATGAAAATATATGAATCTAAACTTTTATATCACCCTATATTCGTATACGAGATCATCCTTGCTCTTTGTATAATGGGCTTGTTATGGATGAAAAATGAAAGGCTCGGAAATGGAAAGAATATAAGTGTTTTTCTAATTATTGAGGGGTTTGCTCATATTATTATTTCGCTTGTTAGTGAACAAAATTCGGTTCTGTTTGGTCTATCAGCAGAGCAAATAATGAGCTTTTGTATTATTAGTTTAGGGATTTTGTTGGTGCCTAAAAAATAAAAAATAGCCATTAACGGATATTCTCCGTACATGGCTATTTTTTATTACATATATTAAAAAATCGGCGGAGTAACAGAAAATAAGACTATCGCGTTTTTTTCAAAATGATTCACCCATTTATGCTTTAAATAAGCAGGTATTTTTACACTGTCGCCAGTTTCTAATACGTATTCTTCCTCATTTAAATATAATGTGATTTTCCCATCTAAGACAAATGCTAATTCTTCTCCTTTATGTTCTAGCACATTTTCTGATGAAGCTGTATTAGGCGGGACGGTCATAATTGCTGTTGCTAAATTTCCAGTGAAATCAGGTGAAAGCATTTCATATGATAAATTATCAATAATCATTTTCTTTCGTTTATGGGAACGTACAATTAAATCGTCTGTATTTGTATCTTCAAGTAAAAAGCTAAATGTTGGCACATCAAGAGCTTTAGCAAGCACTTTTAATGTTTGGATAGAAGGGTTAGCGGACCCGCGCTCAATTTGACTTAACATTGATGGTGTAATATCGGCCATCTTTGCTAGTTCTTTACTAGTTAAACCTTTTTCTTTTCTTTGTTTTTCAATTTTTTTACCAATATCTATATTTTCCATAATGAAAATCTCCTTAATAATTATTAAATTATATTTAAATAAATTAAATTAAAATTAACTTAATTGGATTATTTGTGTTAAACTATATTAAAATTAATTTAATTATAATTTATTGTATGGTGAGCTACAAGGATATAAGGAGGAAACAAAATGAAAGAAATAGGGGCATTACAAGCAGAATATCCATTAGTGAATAAGCTTATTGCAACAGAAGAAGTATTTTGGATAAATCCAAACATAGAAAAGTATGAAACAGCAATAAAAGATTCACCACTTAATGAAGAGAATGTAAAAGATGCGGAAGAGAGATTAAAGCGTTTTGCACCATATATTGCGAAAGTTTTTCCTGAAACGAAAGGGGCGAACGGCATAATCGAATCACCTTTAGTGAAAATACCTTCTATGAAAGAAGCTTTAGAGAGAAAATATGAGCAACCTATTTTAGGAGAATTATTATTAAAATGTGATAGTCATCTTCCAATATCAGGATCAATTAAAGCTAGGGGCGGCATTTATGAAGTGTTGAAACATGCTGAGCAACTAGCATTGCAGCACGGAATGGTAACAGAAGAAGATAATTATTCCGTTTTAGATAGTGATACATGTAGAGAGTTTTTCTCGAAATATTCAATTGCAGTAGGTTCTACAGGGAATTTAGGACTTAGCATAGGGATTATGAGTGCGAATCTAGGTTTTAATGTAACTGTTCATATGTCAGCAGACGCAAAAAAATGGAAGAAAGATTTATTAAGAAGTAAAGGTGTAAACGTTATTGAATATGAAGATGATTATAGCAAAGCAGTAGAAGAAGGAAGAAGACAAGCGGATGCGGATCCTAGCTGTTATTTTGTAGACGATGAAAACTCGCATGATTTATTTTTAGGATACGCAGTAGCAGCATCACGATTACAAAAGCAATTAGAAGAGTTAGAGGTGGTAGTAGATGAAAATCATCCTTTATTTGTTTATCTTCCGTGCGGAGTAGGAGGAGGACCTGGCGGAGTAGCATTCGGTTTAAAGTTATTGTATAAAGACAATGTTCATTGTTTCTTCGCAGAGCCAACACATTCTCCTTGTATGTTACTCGGCTTAATGACAGGCCTTCATGACAAAATTTCCGTTCAAGATATCGGAATTGATAATGTAACAGATGCGGATGGACTTGCGGTAGGAAGGCCATCTGGATTTGTCGGTAAAACGATGGAACCATTTTTGAGTGGGAATTACACAGTAAGCGATGAAGAGTTATATAGATTGTTAAAAGAACTAGCTGATACGGAAAATATTTATTTAGAGCCTTCTGCACTAGCAGGTATGATAGGGCCAATGAAAGTATGCAAAGAAGGTGAGTATTTACAAAAGCAACAGGTAACAGAGAAGGTGAAAAAAGGTACTCATATTGTGTGGGGAACGGGTGGAAGTATGGTTCCAAAAGATGTAATGAATGAGTATTATAGGAAAGGTTTGGATTTAACGGTATAAGAAAAATGAGGCTAGTTGTAGCCTCATTTTTTCATGTACATAAAAATCTTTGTTATTTTCACAATAGTTCTTTATAGTATATATAAAGGATAACTAATATTGAATAAATACAACAAAAAAGCTTTATTTTACATAATAAGAGGATGTGTATACGATGTCATTACAGACTAAATATATAGCGGGTATTTCGCTTGGGGTTATGGGTGTCGGCTTTGCGGCTTCTATCCCTTTTCAAGGAACGGTAGCAGGAGAGATTATACAAGGGGGATTTGAAGCTGGATTGGTTGGTGGACTTGCGGATTGGTTTGCGGTTACTGCTTTATTCCGTCATCCGATGGGAATACCAATTCCGCATACAGCTTTGTTACCTAAAAACCGTAAACGGGTAACGAAAGGGCTCATTCATACGTTAGAAAATGAATGGCTGACGAAAGAAAGTATTACGAATAAAGTAAAAGAGATGCAGTTAGCACAAATGGTACTGCAAATTGCTGAGAGAGAAATGCAGTCTGATGCTGTGAAAAAGGGGATTGTAACGATTGCAGAGAAAGCAATTGTTACAATAGATACAGAAAAGTTAGCTGTTATTATTGAAAAAGAATTAAAAACATATTTGCATACAATTAATACAAGTAACATTTTACAAGTGCTTGTTGATCAATTAGTTGTGCAAGAATATGATGAAAAGACACTTGATTACATATTAGTGAAGGTAAAAGATTGGACAGCGCAAGATGAAGCTCGTTACCAGCTCGGTAGCTTAGGTATGAAGGCGATGGAAAATATAAAAGTAGATGGATTCTTGCAGTTTACTTTGAAATCATTTATGAATATTGTAGATGAAGATAAAATTGGCGGCATTTTGCAGAAGTTTATCATTAGTAATATTAACAGCTTACAAGAGGCTGATAATAGCACAAGACAACTTATATTAGCGAAGATTCGTCAAGAAATTATCAATGTAAAAGAAAATGAAGCCTTATTAAAGGAATTAGAAAATTGGAAAGAAAAGTGGATTGCGAATTGGAATGCTACTGACAAAATAAAAGAGATGCTAGAGCAAGTGCAACAAAGAGCAGTTACTTTTGTAAATAATGAAGAATTTGCTGATGAATATGTTATTCCATTTTTACAAAAACAAATGAATAAAATAAAAGAAGACGAAATGACTGTTCAAAAAATAGAAGATTGGTTACAAAAACAAGTTGTGAATCTTGTTGAGAAGAACCATTCGAAAATCGGTAAGCTTGTACAAGAAAACCTGGATAAGTTAGATGATAAAACATTAATCGAAATGATTGAAAATAATGTCGGTAAAGATTTGCAGTGGATCCGTGTGAACGGTGCTGTGTGTGGATTTATGATTGGATTAATATTAGAAGGAATTAAAGCGATTATATAAGAAAAACCTTCCACAATTGTGGAAGGTTTTTCTTATTTTTCGATAACGCTCATATTCAAATTATAAGCTTTCTCAATATTTAACTTGTACGTCCCATTTCCAGTTTTAATCGAATTTTTATACCAATGTTCTTGCTCGTTTAATTCTGGATGTTCTTCTGAAGAATTATTTTCTTTTTTCGTTAAATCTTCTACTTGCTCCCAAGGTGTGTTTCCGTGTGTTTCTTTTTGATTTGTTATTGCTGTTAAAGAAACATCACTTTCTTTAGCTAAATGAACAGATACACTTGAGTTGTTTTGTACAAACCAATTATTTTGTAATTGGCCAGGATAAAGAGATAGCTCGTTATTTGAAGCGCGAATTTCCACATTTTTATTTTGCGGAAGAACAAGCGTAGGTTTCACCTGTGGTGCTGAGTTAAATAACGTATGCTGAACAGGTAATGATTTTAAAGCGATGTACATCGTTTCTCCAGCCGTTTGAACCGAAAGGAAATCATCTCGTTTTAAATTGAGTTTTTCATTTGCTTTCGTCGTCATTTCATAAGTTCCCAAAAGGTGAATTTGATTTGTATTATTTCCCTCTATCGTTAGAGGCTGATGTCCTGCATCTACTACGATTTTTTTGATAGATTCAGGTATATCAAATTGTCCGTCTGGAATATTACTCGTTTGCCTCGTTGTGTTAATAGAGTGACGAACTTCTTCTAGTAATCCAGTTGATAATAAACAGTAAAAAGCAATTCCGACGCTTCCTAAAACACCGATAAAGAAAATACTAAAAATATCATATTTAATAAATGATTGTTCCTTCTTAGAAAATAGAAGGTATAGTAAAACTTCAGCTCCAAGTATGATAAGTAAAACTGGCCACCATGCAGTTAGTGTATCTAATACTTGAATTCCTTTTACTACTGAAAATAGTAAAAAGCATCCTAACGATATAATAGAAAGCCCCATTGAGAATGTTCCAACACGCCAAGTCCTCATTCGCTTGTCCCACCTTTGTTTTCTTTATTTCCAAGTAACAATTTAAAGCCGCCACCAATTAAAAGGAGCGCAACGATAGATGTCTGGAAATAGCGATAATATAGTTCACTAAGATGAATATTAAATATAGTTACAAAATAATCATTCAAAATAGGAAGGACTGTTTGATTTAATAAATAATAACCACCGAGTGTAATTAATCCGATACCAATCCATCTTTGATGATTTATAAAATAATCGATAATGGGTTCGTCTTGTATTCGTTCTTTTCCGTATTTTGCTGTTTGCTGTAACGCATCAAAAAAGCTATAGAACCAAATGATTGGTACTAAAAATAAAAACGCAGAAAGTCTTAATAAGTCGAGTAAATAAATAGATAGTAAAAAGGCTGCCATAAGCTGAAGACCACGGCGTTGTAAACCTAAATACATATGACCTGCTCCAGGGAACATCGCTAAAATAGAAGCAAATGTTTTACTTTTCTTTCCTTGCTCTCGATGTTCTTCAAAATCTTCGAAAATAGTACGGTCAATTAATTGCTCGTCGCGTTCTTTTTTCTGTAGTTGCTGAACAACGTCAAAGAAATTATAAATCCATAAAACAGGTAACGTAATAAGAAAGATAAGGAAACTTCCTTGAGATGTTAATAATGTTACAAATATAATCATGCTGCCTAAGCCAGCGCAAGCGACTAAAAACGTAAGACCGCGTTGCATAAGTCCTAATTGGAAATGGCCAAGTCCAGGGATGATGGATAGGAGAATGATATAAAATCGTTCGCTCTCTTTAGAAGAATTTATCAATTCTCCAGCTTCTTGTTTTTTCGTTTGTTTTATAATGGTGATAACTAAATCTAGTAAGTTAATTACCCATAGAACAGCTAGTAAAAATAGAGAAAGAAAAGCAATATCACGTCCTCTTACTACTATGGTACAAAATACTGCAAAGGAGAATAGAAATAAAGATCCTCCGCTATATAGAATAAACCGTCCTAGCTTTTTTAAGTATAAATGTCCAAGCCCAGGAATTAGCCCTAATACAAGTGCTAAAAAGGGGTTTTTATTCATGCTTTAAACCTCCGTCCTTTTTTGATGTATCTACCGATTTGTTTACAATTTGTTGTGAGATAGAAGACTCGTTATGTTTTGAAGATTTCTCGAAATTTGATGTCGCTGTAAAAATATATTGGAATAAACCACTTACCATAAAAATAATTGTAGCTGCAGTCGCAATTATGTAGTGAATAATTGTGCGTTTTAGTGAGTTTGTTTTTATATTTTCATTAGGTTGTAGCGTTTCAAAATTAATTTGCGTCATAACTTCGTTCGTAAATGAATCATCATTTATCATTGGAAGGTTTTCATGTTGTTCATCAATACTTTCCATATAAAGTGCTAAACAATGATCACATTCATAAAGATGTTCTTCCATAGATTCACGTTCATTGTTTTCTATAAAATCTAATGTATAATTGCGCCAATCTTCTTTTGAATAATGCATCATAGAAACTCTTCCTCCTTCCAATGTTTTTTTATCCATTTTCTTGCCCGATACAGTTTCATTTCTACTGTTTTCACTTCGATGTTTTCTTGGAAAGCAATTTCTTGATAACTTTTTTCCTCCAAGTAATGCGCGAGAACAACGTCACGGTAATTTTCCGGAAGTTCTCTCAGTTTTTGAGCAATAAGTAATTTTTGCTCTTTCGTCAATAGTAAAGCTTCAATGTTATGAGAGGATTTTATATTTTCCTCTGTTTCTTTACATAAGGAGAGTTCTTCGTGTTCTCTAGCTTTCTTTCTCTTATAATCAATAGCGTGATTGGTGGCAATACGTGCCATCCACGTTTTTAATCCGCGAAATTGATAATTTGGGAGAGAGGTATGAATTTTTACGAATACTTCTTGTGTAACATCTTTAGCATCTTCTTCATGTCTTAAAATAGAAAAGATAACTTGAAAAATATAATGACGATATGTTTGTACAAGGATACGAAAAGCATGCTCGCTTCCTTGCTGTGCTTTTTCAATTAATTGTTTTTCCTCAATCGGTCTCTCCCTCCTTTTTGACGCATTCTATTATATAGACGTAAAGAATGATAAGTCACCCTACACATTTTATAAAAAAAGAATAATATATTTTTTGCAGGAGAGCTAGATGAAAAAAGGTGTGAAAAAATGGTAAAGAGAAGTATATAATGAGCAAGTAGGAAATGTTACGGGAAGAAAGGATGTGAATGTTAGTACGGATGGTCCATACTAACAAACATGAAAATTAAAATATTAATAGCAGATGATAACTCTTTTATTAGAGAAGGCATGAAAATTATTTTAAATACATATGAAGAGTTTGAAGTTGTAGATACAGTAAATGATGGAAAAGAAGCAGTGGAGTATTGCAAAAAGAACGATGTTGATATCGCTCTATTAGATGTTCGCATGCCAAATATGAACGGGGTAGAGGCGACGAAGTTCATTTGTGAAGAGACGAAAACAAAACCGCTTATTTTGACGACGTTTGATGATGATGAATATATTTTGGATGCAGTAAAAAACGGAGCGAAAGGTTATTTATTAAAAAATAACGATCCGGAGCGGATTCGTGATGCGATAAAAGGAGTATATAACGGTCAAACTGTTATGCAAGATGTTGTCCTCGATAAAATTAAGTCTAATTTAATGGAAAGTAAAGAGGAAGAATGTAAAATTGATAAGAGCCTTTTCACAGAAAGGGAGCTTAGTATTATCGCATTAATTGCAAAAGGTTTCTCAAATAAAGAAATTTCGAAGCAGCTTTTTATATCTGAAGGAACAATCGCAAATTATATTACATCAGTTTTAGGGAAAACTGGACTTGAACATCGCACACAAATTGCGATTTATTACTTAACAGGGAAAGTAGATTAATGATATGGAATTTTGGTTAACTGTAAGTAAATTAATTGTCTTTTTATATATTGTGTTTAGTTATATTTACGCAAATGTAGCAAATTTATCGTGGGTTATATTTACTTTACTTATTTACCTCTCTGTAAACGTAATGATTTCTATATTTAAAAAAGATACGTATAAAAAAATATTAATCTGTATGTCAATTGGTGTAGTTATGTTATTTACATGGAGGGTTCATCCATTTTTTATTTTGTTTTTACCTTTGAATTTATACGAAATTACATTCTATTACATAGAAAAGAATTGGCCACGCTTTGTCATTATGATGCTCCCAATTACGATTTCAGATGAAAGTATTCGAATGACTTATGGATTAATTGTTGCATTTACTTTTCTCGTTTTAACTATGGCAGATCGATATATATCACGTGTAGTAAAGCTTGAATCACAAAATGATAAGATGCGAAAAGATATGCAGCGATTGACGAAAAGCTTACATGAAAATAAAGAGTACATAAGGCAATCAGAATACACATTTAAGTTAGAAGAGAGAAATCGACTTTCTCAAGAAATTCATGATAAAATTGGCCACTCGATGACAGGTGCACTTATTCAAATGGAAGCAGCAAAGAGGTTAATGGAGATAGATAAAGAAAAATCAGCCGAGTTATTACAAAATGCAATTCACATTTCAAAAGATGGTATTGAAAGCATTCGGATTACATTAAAAAATATGAAACCACCAACTGAGCAAATTGGCATTCATCGTATGAAATTATTCATAGAGGAATTTGCCGGTAAGAATAATGTGAATATTCCTTTTGTGTACAAAGGGAACTTAGATATGATTTCTCCCATTCAGTGGAAAATTATCGGTGAGAATGTTACAGAAGCACTAACAAATGCAATGAAATATGCTGATGCGACAGTCATTTCTATAGATATTCATGTACTTAACAAGATGGTAAAGGTACAAGTGAAGGATAACGGCAAAGGTGCAGTACTTGTTAAAAAAGGTCTCGGTATTATGGGGATGGAGGAGCGAACGGCGTCTGTAAACGGAAAAATTATTGTAGATGGGACAAGTGGTTTTTCAGTAACGATGTTGTTGCCAATATAAAGAGAATGGGACGAGGATGAACCATCTCATATGAAAAAAGTGAATATTCTCATGTGAAAAGAATGAACTTCTGCACTGAGCAGGTTCATTCTTTTTGTTTATACTAATAGCAGAGAAACCGAAATAGGGGTGAAAATGATGAATACATTAGAAATTAAAAATTTAACGAAAAAATTTGGTGATTTCATCGCAGTTGATAATATGTCTTTATCTATTAAAGAAGGAGAAATATTTGGCTTTTTAGGATCAAATGGTGCTGGTAAGAGTACAACGATAAATATGATTGCTGGTTTGTTAAGAAGTAATGAAGGTGAAATTAGCATACTAGGAAAAAATATAAAGAAACATAATCGATTTGCGAAAATGAATATCGGTATTGTTCCACAAGATATTGCGATTTATGAAGAGCTAACTGCCTATGAAAATGTGAAATTCTTTGCTGGATTGTACGGATTACGAGGAACCGAATTAAAAGCTAGGGTAGAGGAAGCTCTTCAATTTGTAGGACTTAGTGATAAACAGAAAAGCTATCCGAAGAACTTTTCTGGTGGGATGAAGCGAAGACTGAATATCGCTTGTGCAATTGCTCATAGACCGAAGTTAATTATTATGGATGAGCCGACAGTTGGAATTGATCCACAGTCAAGAAACTACATTTTGCAGTCAGTACGTAAATTAAATGAAATGGGAAGTACAATTATTTATACGAGTCACTACATGGAAGAGGTAGAAGAGATTTGTACGAAAATAGCAATAGTAGATCACGGTAAAGTAATTGCAGAAGGTACGAAAGAACAACTAAAATCGATTATTACTGATACGAAAGATATTTGGATTGAAGTGAAGTCGGTGGAAAATTTAGACGTGGAAAAATTAAAAGAGATAAACGGTGTGAAAGCAGTTCAAATTGAAGAAAACGTAATTAAAGTGAATTCTGATGCGGGATTAAATAATTTAAATAAAATCATTCAACACTGTATCAATCATGATATTGAAATTCGTTCATTAGAGGAGCAGGCTCCCAACTTAGAAACAGTATTTCTTACATTGACGGGAAGAAACTTACGAGATAAATAAAAAGTAAATGAAGAAAAGGTAAAGGGAGGTTCATCAATTGAACATCTTCAATATTGCAATTATGCATATTAAAAGAGATTTCAGAGACGTAAGGACTTTAGTTTTTATGTTAGCATTTCCGATTGTGCTTATGCTTGTGTTAGGAACAGCGTTAACCAACGCATTTAATAGTGATAGTCATTCGATTAAAGATATACAAGTGCTATATAAAGATGAAGCGAGTAGCACGTTTTCTCAATCATTTGAAGCATTTACGAAAGAAGTGGATAAATCAGGTATTCATTTTAAAAAAGCTTCCGGCAGTATAGATGGGAAAGAAGAAGTGAAGCAAAATAAATATGCCGCTTATGTAGAGTTAAATAAAGATGGTGCAAAATTTTATGGAAGTGACAAAAGTAGTATTGAGGGAAGTATTGTGGAAGGAATGCTTACAACATTTGTTGATAAGTACAATGTAGCGGTCGAAGTTGCAAAAGTAGATCCTACTAAGGTTAGTACGGTTATTTCAAACGGAAATCATAATGATTATATAAAAGAAACATCTTTACAAGCTGCGAAAAAACCAGGTTCTATGGATTACTATGCGGTTGTAATGACAACGATGATTGCACTATATGCTGCGATGGGAGCGAGTTCTTTAATTCGAGGAGAACGAATACGTAAAACAGGAGATCGTCTCATTGCTGCACCTATAAGTAAAGCTGAAATATTCATTGGAAAAGTACTTGGTAGCATAGTAGCGAATGCCCTGTGCATATTACTCGTCATGTTATTTAGTAAATTTGTTTTTCAAGCGAATTGGGGCGACCATCTTGGAATCATATTTCTTATTTTATTAACAGAAGTCTTTCTAGCAATTAGCTTCGGTTTAGGAATCGGATATATTACGAAAACAGCTGAAGCGTCTAGGGCAATTATTATGGTTGTTGTGCAATTAGCTTCTATTTTTGGAGGTGCATATTTCGTAATAGAAGAAAATTTCATTACGAATTTATCACCATTAACTTGGGCAAATACAGCTGTTATGAAAATTATTTATGCAAATGATGTAGGGGCAGCATTACCAGTCATTTCTTTAAACCTTGGAATTTCAGCACTCTTTTTATTAATTGCAATTATTGCATTACGTAGACGGGAGGGGCTATAGTATGAAGGATATTTTATGGCTCATACAAAAAACGTTATCTGTGCTTTTGAAAAATAAAAAAAGTTTACTCATTATAATTAGCTTGCCGATAATAGGGACGCTCATTTCCTTCTCGATATACGGAAATGCAGGGCAAGGAACGTTAAATATCGGGATTGTAAATAAAGAAAATGAGCCGATAGCAAATGATACGATAAAGTTTTTAGAAGGATTAAATCATGTGAATGTGAGTAAGGTTAAGGAGTCTGAAGTAGAAGATAAACTCACTTCCAAAAAACTTGATGGAGTTATTACATTAGATTCTGGTTTTTCAAAAAGTGTTCGAGAAGGGAAACCAGAGCATATTGAAATTTCATCGATTAAAGGTGATCAAGTAACAGGATTTATAAAATCATATTTATATAATTATATTGATAATATAGCAGCTATTAGTAAAGTAGCAGGAACAGATCAAAGTACATTCGACAATATGTACGCAGGGTATCAAAAAAGTTCATTTAAAATGAAAACTGAGACGCTAGAAGATACTTCGAAAAATAAAGATATGACAAATCAAACGATGGGTTACCTTATTATGTTTATGCTGTTTTCAGCAGCGAACTTATCAGGTCATATTTTAAAAGAAAAAGAGAATAGAACGTACTTTAGACTATTATCAACGCCGATAGATGGGAAGAAGTTCATATTATCTAATGTCGGGGTAAATATGATAATACTAACAGTACAAATTTTGATTACAATCCTATTCCTAACGAATGTTTTTCATACGAATATCAATATGCCTTTTATAGTGATGATGGGCGTACTAATGCTATTTGCATTAATCGCAATTGGAATATCATTAGTCCTTGTAGCTTTTTCGAAAAACTCAGCATCGGCAAATGCGATGCAAAACATGGTCATTGTACCAACATGCTTACTTGCAGGATGTTATTTCCCATATGACATTATGCCAAGTGCAGTACAAAAAGTAGCTAATTTTCTTCCACAGCGCTGGTTGTTAGATACAGTATCGAAACTACAACAAGGAATACCATTCTCGGAGTTGTATTTAAACATTTTAATTTTATTTGCTTTCGCAATTGCATTCTTCTTAATTGCGATTTATAAGTTTGGAAGAAATAATGATGCGAGGAATTTTGTTTAATGTGAAAAGGTGTGGCTTAATGCCATACCTTTTTTGTTTGTAATTTAGAGTATCTTTTGTAATATAGGAATGCTTTTGTAGAGCACTTCGTTATGTGAAGCATGCACAACATATTTATTTCCCTCTAGAAGAAAAACGCTATGTAAAACAGCGTTGCCGTCACCATGTTTTGTAAGTAAATCACCGACGACTTTGCCGTCTGTCCATTTCAGTTTGGAGTGTGAAGGGACAACTTGTAAATATTGAATTGTTTCCTCTCCATCTCCGGCAATGAGTGTAGTTTCAATATTTCTTTTTTGTATAATAAATCTATTTTCATTTAATGTATCGAGGAAAGGGTTTTTCGTTTGCATATTACTATAAGGAAGAAATGTAAGAGAAGAGTCAGATCTTATAAATAAATAATTTCCGTAATCTTTACAAGGAATAACATCTTGTAATCCTGGAAAGTAAAGATGTATCGCCTCAACCTTATTCAGTTTATGTAAGATGCTTAAGTAACGAATATATTGTTCCATATAAAAATGAACGATATTTATTTTAGAAGAGGCATGGATAGGGAGACTACCTCCAGTCCAATAACTATAATTTGGTGGAGATCCAGCGTTTGGTGTGCAGAGTATTATAAGTTGATTCACATCATTTTTATATGTTTCACTTTGAACGTAAGAACGTCCAAGAAGCCCGCCCATACTATGACACATTAGATTTAGCTTATCGCACCCTGTAATTTTTTTAGCATAGGCAATTGTTTGTAATAAATATTTTTGTGTAGAAAAAACAATGCGCTGCCGCCAGTCATAAAAACAGATGAACAAGTCTTTATTTCGTTCGTACCCCATACTTTCTAACATCATGATGAATGGTTCGTAAACAAATGCAGAAAGTCCAAAACTCCAATTACCAGTACCTGGAATGATAATATTACTCATTGAACCGAAAAGACCTGGGATAAAAACAATAGGGATTTTTCCTCTTTTCATATTTCTCTCTCCTTTAATCGTTTGGTATCAATAGAAATACATTTCGTATGAAAACATATTTAAATGAAACACTACAGAGTAGAAAGTAATTTGATCGGAAGGAAATCAAAATGATTAAAAAAATATTACGAGTTACTTCTATTATTATTGCTATTTTTGTTTTTATTTTAATTTGGATGCATATCGATGTTACCTTAGGTAGGAAAATGGAAGCTGGGAAAAACATGCCGACAGAGTATGCATCTCATTATAGTGACTTTCAATTATATGTAGAAGGGAAGTCTTTTTATAAACAATTATTTACTGATATAAGAGAAGCGAAAAGCTCCATCTACACTTATTTCTTCATTTTGTCGGATGATAAAAGTAGCCATACTTTTTTAAACTTATTAAAAGAGAAGGCAAAAGAAGGAGTAAACGTCTATTTATCAGTTGATCGCATTAATGATTTATCATTTGAAAGAAAGGGGATAAATGAATTGCGGGAAAGTGGTGTACATTTTACATATAGTAGAAAACCTTCATTACCATTCGGATTTTATTCACTTCACCATCGTAATCATCGCCGTATTACGACGATTGATGGGGAGATTGGCTATACAGGCGGATTTAACATAGGAGATGAGTACTTAGGGAAAGATAAGCGATTTGGATATTGGCGTGATTATCATGTACGTCTTAAAGGAGAAGGGGCAAAAGATTTAGAACAGCAATTCGCTTTAGATTGGAAACGAGATACGAAAGAAGAGATAAAGAGAAGTACGAATAAAGCTAGTAAAGGGAATACTTTACATACTATGACTAGTTACAATGGGCATTACGTCGCTGAAACATATATACAGCTAATAAAGCAAGCGCAGCATTCAATCGTCATTACAACACCTTATTTTATAGCGAAAAATAAAGAATTAATGAATGCTTTAATTGAAGCGCAAAAACGTGGTGTTACAGTAAAAATACTTTGGTCATATAAACCAGATATCCCCCTTATTAAAGAGGCGGCATATCCGTATATACGTCAAGCTGTTAATAACGGGATTACGGTATATGGTTATAAAAAAGGGATGTTTCATGGAAAGTTAATGCTAATTGATAATGAGTTAACTGTTATAGGTACAACAAACTTTACTGCCCGTAGCTTCTATATAAATGATGAGATGAATTTGTATATTCATGGCGGGACTATTGTATCGGACGTGAATAAGGCGTTAACAGAGGATTTTCGTGATTCAAAAGAAATGACGAAAGAGTTTTTTGAGAAGTTATCTTTTTGGGAGCGTTGTAAGGAGAAAGTGGCGGGATTGTTTGATTTTTATTTGTAACGATGAATTAGGAAAGGGTGCCTACAAAAGGCACCCTTTTTGGTGGGAAATCATTATTTCTCATGCACCAGCATCGTAACATCATCATTGATCAACGTCCCCACATGTTCGCCTAAACATATTTTCTTCATGACACCAGGCTCATCAAAGTTAAAGACATGTGCTGGTAAATTGTAGTCCCTGGCAAGCAGTAATGCCGCTTGATCCATGACTTGTATATTTTGTCTAACGACATCATTATAGTTTAGTTTGCTGTACATTTTTGCTGATTTATTATGCTTTGGATCACTTGTAAAGACGCCATCGACCCCTTGTTTTGCGACTAATATGGCATCACTATTCATCTCGATGGCTCTTTGTACACTTGGATAATCTGTCGTCACGAACGGTTGGCCGTTACCGCCTCCAAAGATAACGATATAACCGTTATCTAAATGGTGGACTGCACGCAAGCGAATGTATGGTTCAGCTACTGCATTAAATGGAATGGAAGTCATAACGCGTACTTCTCTATTTGTTTTACTTGTTAAAACACCGCGAAGCATTAAGCTGTTAATGATTGTACCTAACGTACCGATATTATCAGCTTCTACGCGATCAATTCCCCACTCTTCAGCTAGATGTCCCCTAAAAATGTTACCGCCACCGATGACGATGGATACTTCGATACCTAAATCAACAATGGATAAAATTTCGTTTGCGATATGTTCTAATCGTTTGGAGTTAAAGCTATTTCCAGTTTGATCGGCAAGTGCACCGCCGCTTAATTTAATTAAGACACGTTTATATGGTCTCATAACAATTCCCCCTATATAGATCGCAATAAAAAAGGAACAAAGGCGAATGCCTTTGTTCCTTTTTAAGAAAATGAAAAAGAAAAGAAGAAGATAGGACGAATTGCTTTGTATAGTTTTTCATAACATCCACTCCTTTTCATTTTGATTTGTTTTAAGTATATATCTTTTTGATTATACGAAACAATCTGATTACTTATCAAGTTTATTTTATCGTTTTTTAACAAAATGGTGTCAATGAAAAAAAGAAGAAAAATATTTGAATTTTTTGTGACGAACTTGTAGGTTTTTGTATGATTTTGTAGGTTCGCTTATAAGATGTGTGAGTAGCTTTTATAAATTCAAATTGAAAGCGTTCGCATGAAGGGGATGAACATAAATGAAAAAATTCGGATTGGCAACACAAATTTTTGTCGCGCTTGTTTTAGGGATTGTAGTAGGGGCAGTCTTTTATGGCAATAAAACGGCGATTTCTTATATCACACCAATTGGGGATATATTTATTCACTTAATTAAGATGATTGTAGTACCAATTGTTATTTCAGCCTTAATTGTTGCGGTAGCTGGTGTAGGAGATATGAAAAAGCTTGGGAAACTGGGCGGTAAGACAATTCTTTATTTCGAAATTATTACGACGATTGCTATTTTAATGGGATTACTTGCAGCGAATATATTCCAACCAGGTACTGGTGTTGATATGAGTAATTTACAGCAAAGTGATATTTCTTCTTATAAACAAACAGCAGATGCAACGGAGAAGAAAGGTTTTGCTGAGACAATTGTTCACATTGTACCAAAAAACGTATTTGAATCGATTGCACAAGGTGACCTATTACCGATTATATTCTTCTCAGTACTATTCGGCTTAGGAGTTGCGGCAATTGGGGAAAAAGGAAAGCCTGTTTTTAACTTCTTTGAAGGCGTACTCGAAGCAATGTTTTGGGTTACAAATCAAGTTATGAAATTTGCACCATTTGGTGTATTCGCATTAATTGCCGTTACAGTTGCAAAATTTGGTGTAGCAACATTACTTCCGCTAGGAAAACTAGTGCTAGCTGTATACGTAACTGTTATACTATTCGTTGTGATTGTATTAGGTATTAATGCACGAATGGTTGGAGTAAACATTTTTACATTAATAAAAATTTTAAAAGAAGAACTGATTCTTTCGTTTACGACAGCAAGTTCAGAAGCTGTTTTACCTAATATAATGAGAAAAATGGAAGAGTTCGGTTGTCCAAAGGCAGTTGCCTCTTTCGTAATTCCGACAGGTTATACATTTAACTTGACTGGATCGGCTATTTATCAAGCGTTAGCGGCATTGTTTGTTGCACAAATGTACGGTGTGCACATGTCACTAACGGAGCAAATAACGTTATTATTCGTTCTCATGTTAACATCCAAAGGTATGGCGGGAGTTCCAGGTGCATCGTTCGTTGTTGTATTAGCAACGTTAGGTTCAATGGGGCTACCACTAGAAGGTATCGCGTTAATTGCGGGAATTGACCGCATTTTAGATATGATTCGCTCATCTGTCAATGTATTAGGAAATGCATTAGCGGCCATTGTTATGTCGAAGTGGGAAGGCGAATTCGATAATGAGAAAGCAAAACAATATGTAGAAACAGTCAAAGAAACAAAAGCAGCATAAGAAATCGTTAAGGAGTGAATAATCATGGCAACATTAACTGAAGTTAAAAATGGTGTTCGAATTGAAAAAGATTTTTTAGGTGAAAAAGAAGTACCAAACTATGCATACTACGGCGTACAAACAATGCGTGCAGTTGAAAATTTCCCAATTACAGGATACAAAATCCATGAAGGCTTAATTAGAGCGTTCGCAATTGTAAAAAAAGCAGCAGCACTTGCGAATACAGATGTAGGAAGATTGGAATTGAACAAGGGTGGCGTAATCGCAGAAGCTGCTCAAGAAATTCTTGATGGAAAATGGCATGATCATTTCATCGTAGATCCAATTCAAGGCGGAGCAGGTACTTCAATGAACATGAATGCAAATGAAGTCATTGCCAATCGTGCTCTTGAATTATTAGGAATGGAAAAGGGAGACTATCACTATATTAGTCCAAATAGTCATGTAAACATGGCGCAATCAACAAATGATGCATTCCCAACGGCGATTCATATCGCAACGTTAAATGCATTAGAAGGCTTATTACAAACGATGGGTTATATGCACGATGTATTTGAATTAAAAGCAGAACAGTTCGATCATGTGATTAAAATGGGTCGTACACATTTACAAGACGCTGTGCCAATTCGCCTTGGACAAGAATTTAAAGCGTACTCTCGTGTACTTGAACGTGATATGAAACGAATTCAGCAATCACGTCAACACTTATATGAAGTGAACATGGGAGCAACTGCAGTTGGTACAGGCTTAAATGCAGACCCAGAATATATTGAAGCAGTTGTAAAACATTTAGCTGCAATTAGTGAACTACCACTAGTTGGTGCAGAAGACTTAGTAGATGCAACGCAAAATACAGATGCATACACAGAAGTATCTGCAGCACTGAAAGTATGTATGATGAATATGTCTAAAATTGCGAATGACCTTCGCTTAATGGCATCAGGTCCACGTGTTGGTTTAGCAGAAATTATGTTACCAGCTCGTCAACCAGGTTCATCTATTATGCCAGGGAAAGTAAACCCTGTTATGCCAGAAGTTATTAATCAAATTGCGTTCCAAGTAATAGGTAATGATCATACAATTTGCCTTGCTTCAGAAGCAGGACAATTAGAATTAAACGTTATGGAACCAGTACTTGTTTTCAACTTACTGCAATCGATTAGCATTATGAATAACGGTTTCCGTGCCTTTACAGATAATTGCTTAAAAGGAATTGAAGCGAATGAAGATCGCTTAAAAGAGTATGTTGAGAAGAGTGTAGGGATTATTACAGCCGTGAACCCTCATATCGGTTATGAAGCAGCAGCTCGCGTTGCGAAAGAAGCAATCGCGACAGGGCAATCCGTTCGAGAACTTTGTGTGAAAAATGGTGTACTGTCACAAGAAGACTTAGAGTTAATTCTAGATCCATTCGAAATGACGCACCCAGGGATTGCAGGAGCAACTCTTTTAAAGAAAAATTAAAAGGAGAGGGGGGACAAGCCTCTCTTTTTTGTTTACAATATAGAAATGCTATATATGAATAGAGGTAGGGATGTTATGAGCAAGTTTACAGTAGCTTCTAATGGTGCATTAGAAACCACATTAAGAGGAGCAGAAGTATTATCAACACCACTTTTAAATAAAGGGGTAGCTTTCACACAAAATGAAAGAGAAGAGTTAGGTTTAAAAGGGTTATTACCGCCAGCGGTTTTAACGTTAGAAGAACAGGCACGCCGAGCATACGAACAATTTAGTTCTCAGCCGGATGATTTATTAAAGAATGTATACTTAACTGCGTTACATGATCGAAATGAAGTATTATTTTATCGTATATTAACAGATCATTTACGTGAAATGTTACCGATTGTATATACACCAACTGTCGGTGTAGCAATTCAAAGATATAGTCATGAATATCGTAAACCACGTGGTGTTTATTTATCGATTAACGATCCATCAGGTATTGAAGAAGCATTCACCAATATTGGTGCAACAGCTGAGAACATTGATTTAGTCGTTGTAACAGATGGAGAAGGCATATTAGGAATTGGTGACTGGGGCGTTGGTGGTATTAACATTGCAATCGGAAAGCTAGCTGTTTATACGGCCGCAGTTGGAATCGATCCTAGCCGCGTATTACCGGTAATTTTAGATGTAGGTACAAACCGTGAGGAACTATTAAACAATCCATTTTATATTGGAAATCGTCACCCTCGTATAACAGGTGAAGCTTACGATGAATTTATTGATACGTTTGTACAAGCGGTAAATAAACAATTCCCGAAAGCACTTTTACATTGGGAAGACTTTAGCTCTCGTAACGCACGAAAAATTTTAGATAAATACCGTCATGACGTTTGTACATTTAATGATGATATTCAAGGTACAGGTGCAGTTTCACTTGCTGCTGTATTATCAGCGGTGAAAGCTTCTGGTGTACCACTGAGTGAACACCGCGTTGTTGTGTTTGGCGCTGGTACAGCTGGAATCGGTATCGCAGATCAAGTAAGAGATGCAATGGTCCGTGCTGGCTTATCAGAAGAAGAGTCACATAATCGTTTCTGGTGTATTGACCGAAACGGATTAGTTACAGATAACATGGAAGATCTTCTTGATTTCCAAATTCCGTACGCAAGAAAAGAAGCAGAAGTAAGTGAGTGGAAAGAAAATGATGTGATCGGACTTGCAGAAGTTGTGAAACATGTAAAACCGACAATTTTAATTGGTACGTCTACTGTTGCAGGTGCATTTAAAGAAGAGATTATTAAAGAAATGGCTTCTCACGTAGAAAGACCAATCATTTTACCAATGTCGAATCCAACGCCGCTTGCTGAAGCAAAACCAGCAGATTTAATCGAGTGGACAGAAGGAAGAGCGTTAGTTGCAACAGGAAGTCCATTTGAACCAGTTACATATAACGGTGTAACGTATGTGATTGGACAATCAAATAATGCACTTATTTTCCCAGGGCTTGGTCTTGGAACAATTGTAGTACGAGCAAGCGTCATGACGGATGGAATGTTCGCAGCGGCTGCTGAAGCAGTTGCAAGTATGGTAGATACAAGTCAGCCAGGAGCACCTATTTTACCAGAGGTCGAAGAATTACGTAATATCTCAGAAATGGTTGCAATTGAAGTAGCGAAAGTTGCAGTTGCAGAAGGTGTTGCAAGAGTGAACTTAAGTGATAACGATATCAAGATGGCAGTGCAAGAAGCAATGTGGAAGCCAGAGTATCGCCAAATAAAAGCGGTAGAAAAGGTTAGAATATAGAAAAAAAGCCCGTTTATAACAATAAGCGGGCTTTCACTTTTACTACTGAAAAAAAGTATAGGAAGTGTCACCTTTGAATTGGAATCAATTATGGAAGAAAGATATGTCCCTTTTAATTATATTAATGGTCGTTGTTCCGATTGCTGGGGAGCTGAACTTTCATCCCTTTAATGATACGTTTCGAGTTAGCTTCGGTACACCGCTATTCTTCTTTTTATTATTATTTTTAAGAAGAGTACCAGCAGGAGTTGCAGGTATTCTTGTTGGTATATCTGTAGTCTTATTCCGAGTATGTCTTGACTGGATCATGCAAGGTTCATTTCATATGACAGAATCATTTTATTTGCGTTATCCTGTGTTCTTCTATTATTTTATTTATGGCAGTTTTTTTTCGCTTTGTAGGGTAAATAAGTTCCATCAGAAACCAATCATTATTGGATGCCTTGGAATTTCAATTGAAATTGTTGCAAGTATGTCAGAACTTGCGTTTTATCACATGTTAGTACTAGGTACAACAATAACGATTTCTGAAGTGAATAAACTTATTATTATTGCTATTTTTCGTAGTTTCTTTGCACTTGGTTTTTTAAATATGATGAATTTATATGAAACGAAATTAAAAGAATCGCAAGTTCGAAAAGAAAATGAAAATATGTTAATGCATCTTTCTAATTTATATGTGGAATCTGTTCATTTGAAAAAGACGTTACAAAATGCGGAGTTAATTACACAAGAAGCATATCAACTATATCGAAATTTACAAGTAAGCGCTGATTCAAGTAGTAAAACAGCATTGAAAATAGCGGGGGAAGTGCATGAAATAAAAAAGGATAATCAAAGGATATTTGCAGGGTTATCTAAACTGTTATTAGATAAAAATGTGGCTGAATATGTAGAAGGACATGAGTTAGCAGAAATGATTGTTAGAATAAACGAGAAGTATGCTGAAATGCTAGAAAAGGATATACGTTTTTCTAAACATATAGAAGGTGAGCATGCTGCATACCATGTGTATACAGTGTTATCAATTTTTAATAACTTAGTTGCGAATGCAGTTGAAGCAATTGAAGATAAAGGTTTCGTTATTATTAAGCTATATAAAAGAAATCAGCATATATTTTTTGAAGTAATTGACGATGGGCCTGGTATTACACAAAAGTATAAGAAATTAGTATTTAAGCCAGGATTTACTTCTAAGTATGATCAAACGGGAACACCGTCAACTGGTATTGGGCTTTCTTACATAAATGAAATGGTAACAGAGCTAGGCGGAGAAGTGAAATTAGAAGACCGAGAAAATAAAAGAGGATGTAAGTTTATCGTTTGTTTACCGGAGGATAGTTTAAAGCGGGAAGGGGAATAGATTTGTTTTATTATATCGTAGACGATGATGAAGTTTTTCGTTCGATGCTTTCGCAAATTATTGAAGATGGAGATCTTGGAGAAGTAATTGGTGAGGCGGATGACGGAGCTTTTATTGAAGCCGATCAACTAAATTTTAAAAAAGTAGATATTTTATTTATTGATTTGTTGATGCCGATGAGGGACGGAATTGAAACAGTTCGTCACATTGCGTCAACTTTCACGGGGAAAATCATTATGATTTCTCAAGTGGAATCGAAGCAGCTTATAGGTGAGGCATATACACTTGGTGTAGAATATTATATTACAAAACCATTAAATAAAATCGAAGTTGTATCTGTTGTACGCAAAGTGATGGAGCGTATTAGATTGGAGCGTTCTATACATGATATTCAAAAATCATTGAATAACGTGTTTCAGTGGGAAAAACCGCAATTGCGTACTGAACCAGTGCAAGAAGGAAAAAAGATAGGGGATTTAGGACGCTTTTTACTATCAGAACTCGGTATTGCGGGAGAGAATGGAAGTAAAGATTTACTTAGTATGCTGGAATATTTATATGGTCAAGAAAAGGCACAGACATTTGAGTTTGGCTTTCCTGCGTTAAAAGAAATTTTTCATCATATTACGATAAAGAAATTAGGGGATCTAGCTTTAGGTGCGGATATTGATAAAGAGAAAAAAGCGTCTGAACAAAGAGTACGTCGAGCTATTTATCAGTCGTTAAATCATTTGGCTTCTTTAGGACTAACAGACTTTTCAAATCCAAAATTTGAAAGCTATGCTCCAAAATTTTTCGATTTCACCGTAGTTAGAAAACGGATGACAGAAATGACGAAAGATGAACTCGCATCTTCTGGTCATACGCGAATTAATACGAAGAAGTTTATTCAAGTGTTGTATTTTGAGGCGAAGAGGTTGATGGAGATAGAGTGAAGAAGATGCTTATAAATAAGCATCTTTTTTTGTTAAATCAACATTTTATATTTTCTCGTGGAGCATGTAAAATGTTAAGTAAGAGAAAATGGTTTTATATTAAGGAAGTGTCAAAGCGATGAGTTTCACATTGAATAAATCGATTATTAAAGAAGTGTGCGGAGAGACCTCATATAAAAGAGGTGAAACCTATTATAAATCAAATAAAGTGATAATAGATCATTACGATGAAAATAAAGAAATTTGTGAGGCGACAGTAAAAGGGAACGAGGATTTCCATGTTACAGTAGCAAAAGCCAAAAAGGGTGATGTTGTTGCAAAATGTAGTTGTCCTTCATTAGCGTCTTTTCAAACGTACTGTCAACATGTTGCAGCAGTATTAATACAAATAAACTATAATCAACAAACAGGTGGAATGAGCTCCACTAGTAACAGAAATGATCAATTGACAAGTGGTATGTTTCAGCTGTTTGCAGACAAACCACTGAGGCCAAAAAGTAAACAACACCGTTTTGATACACGTGAAATATTAGATGTTGAGTTTATATGTAGACCAGTAGCTACGAGAAGTGGTGGTGCTCTTCTTGGAATTCAATTGAAACTTGCCAAGGTGTATTTCATAAATCATATTAGAGAATTTCTTTCTAAGGTGGAGAAAAGAGAGTCTTTTCATTGTTCAAATGAATTTACATATACACCAGATGTACATAGTTTTAAACAAGAAACGGATGCAATTATTCAGCAGCTCATTAAAATGTATCATAACGAAAAAATGTATGAGGATGCGCTAGAAGTACATGCGAAACAAGATGAAAGTATGATATTTATACCACCAGCTTCATGGAAAGATATGCTCTCTTCACTTTCTAAAGTTGAATATGTACAGCTGAAACAAAATAAACAACTGTTTCAGGGATTACAAGTTTCAAAAGGTTTGTTGCCGTTACACTTTGAATTTACGAAGGGAAATAATGGCGGATTTACACTTCATATAGATGGTCTAAATCGTGTACAAGTTATGGATATGTATAACAATGCACTTTATGGTGGGAAATTATATCACTTACACATTGAAGATTGTATGCGACTTATTGAATTACAAAAGATGATGAGTCGCTCAAATAGTAATCAGTTTTATATTCCAGAAAGTAAGATGGAACATTTCGTCGCGAAAGTTGTACCAGGATTAATGAAGCTCGGAACTGTACACATTGATGAAGTAATATCGGATCGTGTTGAAACACCTTCGCTAAAAGCGAAATTGTATTTAGACCGCGTGAAAAATCGCTTATTAGCAGGTCTTGAATTTCACTATGGGAATGTCATGATTAATCCGCTAGAAGAGGATGGACAGCCGTCTGTTTTTAATCGTGATGAGAAAAAAGAAAAAGAGATTTTAGACATTATGAGTGAAAGTGCCTTTGCAAAAACAGAAGGCGGTTACTTTATGCATAATGAAGAAGCTGAGTATAACTTTTTATATCACGTCGTGCCAACATTAAAAGGTTTAGTTGATATTTATGCG
The DNA here is from genome assembly GCF_054509685.1 of Bacillus sp. C-3-6. Taxonomy (NCBI): domain Bacteria; kingdom Bacillati; phylum Bacillota; class Bacilli; order Caryophanales; family Bacillaceae; genus Bacillus; species Bacillus sp. C-3-6. Next base: position 1,716,189 of record NZ_CM137247.1, read on the forward strand.
ACGACAGCAATCAAATTGCGAATTAGTAAAGGGGATGCAGTTCCTCTTATTAGAGTGAGAAGAAAAGAAAGAATTGATTGGTTGTCATTTCGTTTTGATATAAAAGGAATACCAGAAGCAGAAATTAAAGGTGTATTAGCGGCCCTTGAAGAGAAACGTAAATATTATCGATTGGCGAACGGTTCGTTTTTGTCGCTAGAGAGTAAAGAGTTTAATGAAATTAATCAGTTTATAAAAGAATCAGGTATTCGGAAAGAATTTTTACATGGAGAAGAGGTAAATGTTCCGCTTATTCGGAGTGTAAAATGGATGAACGGACTTCACGAAGGCAATGTTTTAAGTTTGGATGATTCAGTTCAAGAGTTAGTAGAAAACATTCAAAACCCGAAAAAATTAAAGTTTGCTGTGCCAAATACTTTAAATGCAGAAATGAGAAAGTATCAAGTATATGGGTTCGAATGGATGAAAACACTTGCTCATTACCGTTTTGGCGGTATTTTAGCAGATGATATGGGACTTGGAAAAACGTTGCAAAGCATTGCTTTTATAGATTCTGTTTTGACTGAGATTCGAGAAAAGAAACTGTCAATATTAGTCGTTTCACCATCATCTCTTGTTTATAATTGGTTTAGTGAATTGAAAAAATTCGCCCCGCATATTAGAGCAGTTATTGCAGATGGAAACCAAGCAGAGCGTCGGAAAATTTTGAAAGATATAACGGAATTTGATGTCGTAATCACGTCATATCCATTACTGAGAAGAGATATAAGATTATATGCAAGACCATTTCATACACTATTTCTTGATGAAGCACAGGCGTTTAAAAACCCTACAACGCAAACGGCAAGAGCTGTGAAAACAATTCAAGCTGAATACCGTTTCGGACTAACTGGTACACCTGTAGAAAATTCATTAGAAGAGCTATGGTCTATCTTCCATGTCGTCTTCCCGGAATTATTACCAGGAAGGAAAGAGTTCGGTGATTTAAGGCGTGAAGATATAGCGAAGCGAGTGAAACCATTCGTATTAAGACGATTAAAAGGGGACGTATTAAATGAGTTGCCAGAGAAAATAGAGCACTTACAATCATCGGAGTTATTACCCGATCAAAAGAGTCTCTATGCTGCTTATTTAGCGAAGTTAAGGGAAGAAACGTTAAAGCATTTAGACAAAGACACGTTACGTAAAAATAAAATTAGAATTTTAGCTGGTTTAACGAGATTGCGACAAATTTGTTGTCATCCCGCTTTATTTGTTGATGATTACAAAGGAAGTTCAGCTAAATTTGAACAGCTGTTAGAGATTTTAGAGGAATGTAGAAGTACAGGGAAGAGAATATTAATTTTTTCTCAATTTACGAAGATGCTTTCCATTATTGGTCGTGAGTTAAATCGACAAGCAATTCCATACTTTTATTTAGACGGGAGTACACCAGCGCAGGATCGTGTAGAGCTGTGCGATCGGTTTAACGAAGGAGAAGGAGATCTATTTCTCATTTCTTTAAAAGCTGGTGGTACCGGACTTAATTTAACTGGTGCAGATACAGTAATATTATATGATTTATGGTGGAATCCAGCTGTTGAACAACAAGCGGCCGATAGGGCGTATCGAATGGGACAAAAAAATACAGTGCAAGTTATAAAGCTAGTAGCTCAGGGAACAATTGAGGAGAAAATGCATGAACTGCAAGAAAGTAAGAAAAATTTAATCGCTGAAGTGATTGAGCCGGGAGAAGAGAAATTGTCCTCAATCACAGAGGAAGAAATTCGAGATATTTTAATGATTTAATATAAAAAAGCTATGCCTTCAAATTTATGAGGGCATAGCTTTTTGTTGTAATAATTATATTTTGTTTTGTACAAAGTAAAGAAATCAAATGTTATTTAAATTACTTCTTTGTACCTTTACTTTTGTATGGTTTGGCAGCTGCCTTTTTCTTTGCACTTGATTGCCAACGGTTCCATCCTTTACTTCCTGTACCTTGTCCTACACCTTTTTTCGGTTTTGCTTTCGTTTTACTCATATGATCACTCCGTTATATAAAAATCTTATTTGATAATAGTCAATGATTTAGAAAATACTCTTTATAAATGACTATGATTGCTTTAAGTAAAAATAAACTGCTTGAATGCTATAGTATAACATGAATTTGCAAGTAAACTGAAAGGAATTATAAAGAAAATGAAAATAATAAGAAATACTGCAGATTCTATATTCCGAACGATCACATTAATTGTTGTGTATATGTTAGTTTCGGTCAGTGAAACATTTTTTGGATTGACGAGGCAGAAAAAGTAAAGATGTTAAATTAACAACAATCAATAAAGCCGTAAAATAAAGAATTGAAAAACATTTTAAAACTTTTTGTTGACTTTCTTTATTTTTTGTATAGAATAATCATTAATAAAATGTTTCAGAGATGTGACAACAAAACGACTATGAAAGGACGAGTAGTAGTAGGACGTAGTTTAAGCGAGTCAGGGGTGGTGTGAGCCTGATACGAAGCCTATTATGAAGAACCTCCTGGAGTTGCTAACCGAAATCCTTTATAGGAAAGTAGACTTAGCCGGGAACTTCGCCGTTACAAGAAGAACAGTATCGAGATATTTCATCTCCGTATTGTATAAGTGAGCAACCTCTGTTGCTAATTTGGGTGGTACCGCGGAACCAAAGCCTTTCGTCCCAGTTTTTTGGGAAAGAAGGGCTTTTTTTGTTGGCTTCTTTTCACAACATCCAAACATTTTAGGAGGAAACCACCATGTATCAATCATTAATGACAGTAAGAGAGACTCAAATCGCAATTAAGGAAGTTAAAACATTCTTCGAGGACCAATTAGCAAAACGCCTTGAACTATTCCGCGTATCTGCACCATTATTCGTAACGAAAAAATCAGGATTAAACGATCACCTAAACGGTGTAGAACGTCCAATTGAATTTGATATGTTACATTCAGGAGAAGAATTAGAAATTGTTCATTCACTAGCGAAATGGAAACGATTTGCATTACATGAATACGGATATGAAGCTGGTGAAGGTTTATATACAAACATGAACGCGATTCGTCGTGATGAAGAACTTGATGCAACGCATTCCATTTATGTTGACCAATGGGATTGGGAAAAAATCGTTCAAAAAGAATGGCGTACTGTTGAATACTTACAAAAAACAGTACAAACAATTTATGGAATATTCAAAGATTTAGAAGATCACTTATTTGAAAAATATCCGTTCCTTGGAAAGTATTTACCGGAAGAAATTGTTTTCGTTACTTCTCAAGAATTAGAAGATAAATATCCAGAATTAACACCGAAAGATCGTGAACATGCAATTGCAAAAGAACACGGTGCAGTCTTCATTATCGGAATTGGTGATGCACTTCGTTCAGGTGAAAAGCATGACGGACGCGCAGCTGATTATGACGATTGGAAATTAAACGGTGACATTTTATTCTGGCACCCAGTACTACAATCTTCATTTGAGTTATCATCAATGGGAATTCGTGTTGATAGTAAATCGCTTGATGAGCAGTTAACGAAAACTGGTGAAGACTTCAAACGTGAGTATGATTTCCATAAAGGTATATTAGAAGACGTACTACCATTAACAATCGGCGGTGGCATTGGACAATCAAGAATGTGCATGTACTTCTTACGTAAAGCACATATCGGTGAAGTTCAATCTTCTGTATGGCCTGACGATTTACGTGCAGCTTGTAAAAAAGAAAACATTCATCTGTTTTAATAGAAGTGAGGGAATAGCTTAAATATAGAGCTATTCCCTCTTTTTTTAATTGTGTAAACGAATGGTTTACAGAGAGTTTTACTAATGGTTTCTTTCATTTATATCTCTTTTTATGTAATAATTTGTTAAAGGAGGGGACGTTATGAGCATAGGAGAGCAGCTAAAAAAACTACGAGAATCAAAGGGGTTTTCGCAAGAGGATGTTGCTAAAAAGATTGGTGTGACGAGGCAAGCAGTGTACAAATGGGAAAATGATAAAAGTTATCCTGATATTGATAATCTAATTTTACTAAGCGAAATGTACAATGTTACGCTTGATGAGTTAATAAAAGGGAAACAGAATATTAAAGAAAAAATACATATTGATGAAGAAGATGAGGATTTTGAGAAAGAGAATGATTTTGGCTTTTATATTGGGTTTGGATTGCTAATTATGAGTGCATTCATTGATTATGAAGGAATACAAGTATTTGTATTAGGAGTTGCACTATTCATGATGGTTTTTTATTCGAATGTGAAGAAAGTTATTTTGAATGAATATAGATCGTTTTTTCAAGAGAAAGAGTGAAAAGATATATGTGATAAAAAGTGAGAAGAGTTAGTTATATTTCCTAGGAAAGGGTATAACGAATATTTTCATTGTATTATAATGATTTTAGGATATCGGTAATATGAAAGCTATTTGGGTAGATCCTTGAAATCTATATGTAAAATGATAATAAAGTTATTTAATTTTAAAAGCTCAAACAAGCATAACCCCGTTCTAAAGCTAGGACGGGGTTCAAAATATAATAATAAAATCGCTTAAGAGTCTACGTTTTATTCAATGATAGTGCCTTTTTATAAAACGTCACTTGCTTATTTATTACCGAGTTCTTCCGCTAAACCGATTAAAATTCCTTCGACTCCACGAATGTAGCAGAGACGATACGAGTTCTCGTACTGAACTACTTCGCTAACGAGCTCTGCACCATGCTTAGTGAGTCTGGATACCATTTCGTCAATATCTTGAACGGTGAACATGACGCGTAGATAACCGAGGGCGTTTACAGGAGCTTTTCGGTGATCTGCTATAGTAGGAGGGGTGAGAAATCGCGAAAGTTCAATTCGGCTGTGGCCATCTGGAGTGACCATCATAGCAATCTCTACGCACTGAGAACCGAGTCCAGTTACGCGACCAGCCCATTCACCTTCGACATTGGCTCGACCTTCGAGATTCAAGCCAATCTCCTCAAAGAAAGAGATTGCGTCATCAAGGGATTCTACAACGATGCTGACATTGTCCATTCGTAGTAATTTGTTTTTTGCCATAGTCTTATCTCCTTATGTATAAAAATTTATTATTTAATCATCCTCATAATTATACTACTAAGTAGTTACAAATTCCTTTCAGTCAAAAACACCTTGTCATAGTATAGGAAAATGTGACAAGGTGTTTTTTTATATGTCATATAGCATCTTGTTAACGAACAGCTTTTATTTAATAGGAAGGAAGTAGATTAATATGATTTTTTTATAAGTGTTACTGAGCATATCAAATTAGCTCATTTGTACTAAAGGCCCAATTTTCGCCATAAATGATTGATGTAGCGCCTCAACCCCTGTTACTAAATGAAGGCGGTCAATAACGACAGACACTTTAATTTCTGATGTACTTACCATTTTAATATGAATATCTTCTTCTTTTAAAGTAGTAAACATATTTGCAGCGACACCAGGGTTAGATACCATGCCAGATCCTACGATTGATACTTTTGCTAAGTGATTTTCATGTTCTACAGATTCGTAGTGGAGAGTTTCTTGATTTTGTTCCAAAACTTTTAAAGTTTCTCTTAAATCATTCGAGTGAATGGAGAAAGAGAGATGTACAGTTCCTTCATTTGTAATACTTTGAATGATGATATCTACATTAATGTGTGCTGCTGCTAATGTAGAGAAAACTGTTGAAAGCGAGCCTTGTTCTAGTCCTTTAATTGTGACACGTGTAATGTTATCCTCAAATGCAATACCTTTAACGATTGATTGTTGTTCCATGTTACATTCTCCTTTTACAATTGTTCCGTTTTCTTGTTCCATACTTGAGCGAACTTCTAAAACTACGTTATGATTTTTAGCAAACTCAACAGCGCGCGGGTGTAATACGCCAGCACCGAGATTAGCAAGCTCTAACATTTCGTCATAAGAAATTTCGTCTAATTTGTAAGCGTCTTTTACAACTCGTGGGTCCGTTGTATATACGCCTGTCACATCCGTATAAATATCACATTTTTTTGCTTTAAGTGCAGCGGCTAGTGCGACAGCAGTCGTATCAGAGCCACCACGGCCAAGCGTTGTAATTTCATTTTCTACACTTATACCTTGGAAACCAGCTACGATAACAATTGTGCCTTCAGCAAGATAAGATTGAATACGATCTGTATGAATGTCAGTAATCCGTGCACTACTATGTACAGATTCTGTCGTAAGACCAGCTTGCCACCCTGTTAATGAAATTGCACGATAGCCTTTTGCTTGCAGTGCCATTGTTAATAATGAAATAGTTACTTGTTCTCCTGTAGATAGAAGCATATCCATTTCACGTTTACTTGGATTTTCTGTAATAACGTTAGCGAGTGCGACAAGTTCATCCGTGCTTTTTCCCATTGCTGAAACGACAGAGACAACGCTATGACCTCGTTCATATTCTTCAATAATTAAATTTGCTACATGTTGAATGCGCTCGACGCTTCCGACAGAAGTGCCACCAAATTTTTGAACAGTTGTTTCCATTACAAATTCCTTCTTTCGTCTATTTTTAAGAATAGATTAGGAAATATATAAATCCCAATACTCCTGTAGTTACCAGAAAGACAAACAAAAAACACCATCTCAAATAAGTGAGGATGGTGCTGTTACAGGAAAAGGGAAACAGAAAACGGAGCTAATAAAAAAACCGCCAAAAAAGGAATATCATAAAAAATGATATCTCTTTTTTGTAGATAGCTCTTCATACGTACACGTCTGTACATATGACAGTTCTGTTTCTATTCGAAAACAGCCCCAATTGATAAATGCAGAGAAACTTATCAATTTCGGCAATACTTCCTTTCATCTAAGTTCATAGACATCTCTGTGTCTCCATTAGAATACTCATAAGTATCGCAACCTCTATCTCACGTTTTAGGCGAGAGTGTTTGATTTATGAAGTTGTTGGTAACATTTGTTTTATAATAATTTAAATTTTTCGGGGAATCAAGTGTTTTGTATATATTTTAAAAATTCTTTCTTTTTCTGAGGGAGTTTGTGAAAAATGTAGCAAAATAAATTCATTGCATGTACATTAAACTTATAGTGCATAGGAGGTGGGAGAATGAAAAGGAAACAGCCTATTTATGTTGCGACAAAAATGAACACGACGATGGGAAAATTATGGGAATATACGCAAGAACCAGATATACATACAGAGTGGGATGCTCGCTTTACTGAAATTTCGTATTTAGAGAAAAAAGAAGGAGAACCACAGAAGTTTTTGTATAAAACAAAGATTGGATTTGGGCTTGAAATAGCTGGAGAAGGGGAATCAATAGGTGAAATAAGAAAAGAAACTGGTGAAAGAATTTCTTCTTTAAAATTTTGGACGGATAATACATTATCTCTTATTAAAATAGGACGTGGTTATTGGAAGTATACGCCGAATAAAGAATACATCCATTTTGAGACACAATATGATTATGATACAAGATTTGGTCGTATAGGAAATGTGATAGATTCCTATATTTTTCGTCCGTTATTAGGTTGGGCGACTGCTTGGAGTTTTGATGCCTTAAAATTATGGTTAGAAAAGGGGCTTCATCCTAGGTTACTAATTAGAAGAACAATGACGTATTGGCTCGTATGTTTTTTATTTGCTTTTGTATGGATATATCAAGGGATAGTGCCAAAACTACTTTTTACTCATTTAGAAGAAGTAAAGATGCTTTCTGTATTAATCGGTTCAAATGAAAATAGTGTATATATACTTAAAATAATTGGGGTGTTAGAAATAATTTTCGGTGTTGTATGGCTGTTGCCAATAACAAAACGAAAATTATTTATACTGCATATTATTGTATTACTAGTTTTAACATTAGCGGCAGGATTTACGAATATTGCAAGCTTTACAGGGCCGTTTAATCCGATTACATTAAATGTTCTTCTAATGGGGTTATCAATTGTCGGTTATATAAATAGTTTCGATTTACCAAGAGCGAAAAATTGCAATAGGGCGAGAAAGGGATAAGTGTATGGCTAATATATATGAACGATTATTAGGGGATACCTATAAAAATCTTCATCCTGAATTGCAGAAGCGTTATGCGATTACAGAAGAGAATAGTTTTACAGGTGAAGGAAAGATGGATGAAATTTACGGTGGCTCTTTTTTCGTGAAATTTATATTAAAAATTGCATCGAAGTTTCGAATGTTTTTCTCGGAACGAGGAGAGGAAATCCCATTTACGATACAAAACATAGCTGAGCGAGATGAATATGGACAAGAATTAGTAAGGTGGAACCGTACTTTTTATTTTCATAATAAGAAAAGATATTTTAACGCAGTTATGCAATTGGATGGAAACGAAAATGAAATTGTAGATTATTTTGGCGAACCACATTTACTCGTTTCTACACTGCATTTTCATATCGATGAGTTAGGGGCAATGCATATTTCTTCAAAGAAACAATGGTTTTATATGTTTGGAAGAAAAATGCCGTTACCAAAATTTTTGTATGGTGAAGCAAAAATTGTTGAAAGTTATGATGCAACACTACAGTGTTTTCGAATTCATGTACAAGTACGAAACCCGTTAATTGGCTCGCTTTTTTCATATAAGGGAACATTTGTGGAAAGGAAATAAACGATATGAAAAATATAATATTTGGGCTTGCTTGTTATGTTGTTTTTCTAATATATGAGTGGTCGAATATAAATCCTGTTGAAGCAATTATATTATTATCTGTTTTATTATTTATACCAATGTCACTTTGTATTAGTGATAAAAGAAAAAGAGATGGATCGTATTTATTATTTTATAAATTCGTATCGTTTTTATATCCAATCGCAGCAATTTGTGCAATGCTAGCTTTCGTCACAAATCACTATTTATTTGCGCTAGTTTGGTTTGTATATACAGGAATTGTTGCGTTATTTGGTGTAAGTAGATTGCTAGAAAGAGGATGGAAGCCGTTAGAGGAGACCGTCATAGATAGTGCGTTTATTTATTTGTTTTTAGGTGGTTTTTGGTTTTTTGCTTCAGTAGCAAAACTTTCAATTATGCATTTTAGCTCTGACATTGTTTTACTCACAGCTGCACATTTTCATTATTCGGCGTTTCTATTGCCATTATCAGCTGGTTTAATAGGGAGAAAAAGAGAAAAGAGAAGTAAAGTGTATGATGCTATTATGTTTATCATCATGATTTCACCTATGACAGTTGCAATAGGAATTACATACTCAAGAATATTTGAATTTTTTGCAGTGTTCCTATATTTATGTGCGATTTATGGGTATGGATTTTACGTTTGGAGAGCAAAATTTAATGCTATCAGTGCAAAGATTCTTCTAATCGTTTCGTCTAGTACACTCATGGTTACAATTATGTTCTCACTTATATATTCATACGGGAATTTGAAGCATGTCTTGACGATTACCATTGCTCAAATGGTTTGGATTCACGGTGTTGTCAACGGAATTGGAGTAGCGTTACCGGCATTTGTCGGCTGGGTGATCGAAAAGAGTGTTCCGAATTATAAATACTATGGGAAACCAATGAGTAAGTTAAGAGGAAATATGGCAATTGGTGAGGCTTATTTATATAGCAGCAATTTAGTAGACAGTAAGGAATACAACGGTTTAGTTGATAAAGTAAATGACTTTCATAGTGAGGCATTTGATGTGAAGAAGGTTCCTTTAAGTATTATTCATTTTTATGAAAATACAGCAGAGTATGAATTGCAATCGAATATTAAATGGGCTCGTTGGTTCCGTCCGTTCGCACTTTGCTATGAGAAAATGAGTAAGCGTGTAGAACAAATACATTTAGGGATGGGCGGCAATTGGGAAACGATGCATGGCTCTATCATTAGTGTCATAGATGAGAAAGATGGAAGAGAGAATGTAAGGGCTTGGCTAAGAAAAAATGAAGCAGGTAAATCTATTTTTGTAGCTCTTTATTCAAAGCATACAAATAAGAATGAGACATATATGAATATCGCCTTACCTTTACCTTATTCGAATATGACTGGTATTTTGAAACTATATAATGATAGTCATGATTTAATTATTACTAGTAAGTTAAGAGAAAATGGTCAGGGAGATGAGGGGATTTATTTACATACTCGGTTCTTGACAATCCGTTTACCGTTAGCAGAGACTATCATCATTACAGAGGATAAGGATAAAATGTTAACAGCTCATCATAGCATGTGGCTATTTGGACTTGAATTTTTACATATTCATTATAAGATTGAAAAAATTGCACAGAAGTAAGAAAGGCTTGGATGGGTTTCCAAGCTTTTTTATGTATGGGTAATTGTCATAGAAATTTGTTTATTTAGCTCATTATCCCAAACACGTTGAATTTCAAAAGTGCCTGTTTCAAAAAATAATGGGAATCTATCTTTAAACCAAGTTTGCATAGGTAGCTTTAGTGCTGTATCGATTGGTATCCATAATAATTCACCCTCAGGAGGATTCAAAAGAAGTTCACCTTCAAATGAGTCTGTCCAATAGTTAAATACCATATATCGAACATTACCTTTCGGATTGACATATTCATCTAATCCTTTAAAAGTTAAATTGGAAACAAGTAATCCAGTTTCTTCTTTTACTTCTCTTATAGCGGCTTGAACGATACTTTCGGGGAAATCTACTTTGCCGCCAGGAGCGATGTAGCCAGGGAAACCTCGATGGCTGGGGCGTTTTATGAGTAAAATTTCATTGTTACGTTGGATCATACACATTGTATAGATCTGATGTTCGATGTTATGTGAATTTGGAGGCATAATGATGTATTCTCCTTTATATTTTTTTGATAATTTTACCATAACATAATTGTTTCTTATATAATTAGAAATGGAATGTTATAAATTTTCAGTTATATATTATAAATTCTATAGTCATTCGAAAAGAGGGGAGAGACATGCAAGGAGAAATACAAAAGGAGAAAAGTTTGGGTTATGTTGGTAAATTATTATTACCGGTTAAAGTATCACCACACTTTAAATTTTTATGGATTGGACAATTACTCTCGGTCTTAGGTAGTTCGATAACTATGGTCATACTCCCAGTTGTTGTGTATTCATTAACTGGTTCAACAGTTGTAATGGGGATGACGATGGCAATGTACATGCTACCTAATATTCTTGCCTTACCGTTTGCGGGTTTAGTTGTAGACCGAATTGATCGGGTTAAATTAATGTTATTTACGGATATAATCCGCTGTATATTAATGCTATTACTTGCATCGCTTATATTTATGGATTTATTAACAATTACAATTTTATATATTCTCGTTGCCTTATACGGACTTATGGAAGGGATATTCCAACCAGCATATGCTGCTGTAAGAGCGAAAGTATTTGTTCCTGAAATTCGTAATGCAGCTAACGCACTCACTCAAATGAGTAATCAAGGTATACGATTAATTGGACCAGCACTTGGTGGGTTAATCGTATCGGTTGCGTCTGCAGGGATAGGCTTCGGACTAGATGCAGTAACGTACTTATTATCATTTTTATGTTTATTATTTTTAAAAGAAATTAAGTTTAAAAAAGTAAAGTCTATTGAAAAGAGTAACATTGATTACAAACAAGAGTTTATGGCAGGTGTTTTCGTTTTAAAAAGTCATCCTTGGCTATGGATTACAATTTTAGTCTTTTCTTTTATAAATATTTGTTATGCCGGCATTATCGTCGTATTAATTCCATGGTTATTTAATGTTCATCATCATTTTGAAGCTTACGTGTATGGACTTGGCATGGCCTTTTCTGGTGGTGGAGCTGTAATTGCTGCATTAATATTTGGTGGGAAAGAGCGGTGGCAGAAGAGAGGATTACTGGCTTATGGAGGTGTTTTAATTAGTGGGATTGCTTTATTAATTATGCCATTCATTTCTTGGGCACCTGCTTTAATATTCTTAATGGCAATTGAAGGATTCGGCATGATGATATTTGGACTCATTTGGGAAACGAGTTTACAGGAGCTTGTACCAGAAGAAGCGTTCGGAAGAGTGGCAAGCCTTGATATGTTGGGTTCTTTTGCTTTATTGCCATTAGGGTACGTAGTTGTAGGCTGGTTAGCTACTGTCATAGGTGGCGAGATAACTATTATAACACTAGCTAGTTTAGTAATTTTAACAATTGGAATCGCATTGTCTGTACCGAGTATTCGTCGATTTGATTGATTATATGGGAAAAGAGGGCGATATGCATGACTATAGAAAACTTGAAAGATATAGTAACAAGGCAATTAGAGAGTAAATACATTTTGGAAGAAAAGGTCTTTGAAGCAAAAAATTTTACAGTCTATATCTCTACCCAAATAGAAAATAACTTAGCATATAATCAACTAGTATTAATAAAACATCTTTGTAATGAAAAACCTTCCATACATATTTGGCACAAAAAAATTAGTATGGAAGCAACAGAATTGGAAATCACAAAAGAAGTGATGGAAGCGATACAAGCAGGTTTCAAAAAAGAAGAATAAGCCCTAAAGAAATTAGGACTTATTCTTCATTAAATACAAATGTTTGTTTCATTTTTTTACCTTCATTTACCGGATGGCCGTTATAAGAGAAATTCTTTTCTTCCCAAGTGATCACAACTTTAAAATTATGACTATTAAAGTCTAATGGGAATACCATGTAGTCAAAGCTTGTATGACTTTTAGAAATATTTTCATTAGGTGTAGTAGGTTTAAAGGTAGCCTTAGAGGTAGGATTGTTATCAAGTATTTCCACGGATACGTTTGATACATCATGACCGATGTTTTTTACGAGTAAACTATACGTATCAAATACACCTTGTTTCGGCTGGATTGCTTGCTTGTTTGAGTTATGAGATTTATCAATTTCGACATACCATTGTTTAGACTTTGATGCAATCGGTAGTGACTGAAATGTGTAAGCACTAGCTTGCATTGGTAGTGCTAAACATATAAGCGTAAAGAGAGTTAATATTTTTCGTTTCATTTTTTGAGAGCTCCCATTCTTTAATGGATTTACTTGTTATTATCTTCTTTTTACGAGTGAATATACCATATAATGTAAAGTGGTTATTGTGAGTAGTGAATTAATATCTTATTCACTACTCTTATAGCTGGCATAATTACGTATGTAGTAAGAAAGAATAAATTTATTTTTTCTATACTTAGATTGCCGCCCTTTTTAAAAGGGCTATTTTTACGTTTTAATAAAAAGAATATCCTAAGAGTTCCGTATAAATTATTTATTTTAATGTAGTTAAATGTGCTTATATATGTGAAATTAGAGAAGGAAGCTGTGTAGAGATGTTTCTACACAGCTTTTTAGGATATGAAAAAATTTCCAAAAATATGTTAAAATAACATTGTCATACAACAAGGGGGATTTGTTTTATGGAAAATGGACATCTTGCTAAAGTAGACTTAACGAAAAAAATTGAATCAAAATCTAAGTACAACAAGAAACTCGAAAAATATCAAAGGCGCTTATTAGCATTACAACAAATTTTGAAAGAAGAAAAAATCGCGGTTATGCTTGTTATGGAAGGATGGGATGCGGCTGGTAAAGGTGGGGCAATTAAGCGGGTGACGGAACATCTTGACCCACGTGGGTTCCAAGTAAATCCAATTGGAGCACCTGCAACTCATGAAAAACGTTACCATTATTTGCAACGTTTCTGGCGCAAAATTCCACAGTACGGGCAAATCACCATTTTTGATCGCTCATGGTACGGTCGTGTGTTAGTTGAGCGTGTTGAAGGATTTGCTACAAAGGAAGAGTGGATGAGAGCATATGATGAGATTAATGATTTTGAAAAACTACTAACAGATGACCATTACATAATAGGGAAGTTCTTCTACCATATAAGTAAAGAGGAACAGTTAAAGAGATTTAAAGATAGAGAGAAAAATCCTTTGAAAAGATGGAAAATTACAGACGAAGATTGGCGTAATCGTGAAAAATGGGATGAATATGTTGAAGCAATGGAAGACATGTTTGAAAAAACAAGTAAGCCAAATGCGAAGTGGCATATTATTGAAAGTAACGATAAATTGTATGCCCGTGTGAAAACGTTAAAAATCATTATTTCATTCATTGAGGATTATTTCTTAGAACATGGTATAGAATTGCCTTCTTATTATTATGAAATGAAAGAGGATATTGAAGTTTTGCAAGATGTAGGTGTTAAAGAGTAAAAAAGAAAATGGTCCTGTGAATTGGTGAAACCAAATTATGGGGCTTTTTTATTTAGAAACATTTTACAATTAACAGAATAAGGTATATAATCAATAATCATATTAACATTGTTAATATGATTATTGATTATATACTATGTGGGGGTTTTACTTTGAAGGGAAGAGATGTTGTTTTAGGTTTATTAATGGAAAAGGAATTGTCTGGTTACGATATTAAAATTGTGTTTGAAGACGTATTTACTCATTTTTTTGATGGAAGTTTTGGAATGATTTATCCAACGTTACGACAATTGGAGAATGAAGGGAAAATAAAAAAAGAGGTTGTCATGCAAGAGGGAAAACCGAATAAGAAAATGTACTTTATTACAGATGAGGGGCGTGAAGAATTTTATCAATACATGCAGACACCTGTAGAGAAGGATGTTTTACGTTCGGATTTTTTAATGAGAATGTATTTTGGTAACTATAGTGATGATGTAACAATAAAAAAATGGATTAAAGATGAAATTGAAAGAAAAGAAGCGTACATTGCAGATCTTCGATTGAAATATGAAAAGTGGAGAGTAGGTATTACTTTCGTCGAAGAAATTTCACTAGATGTAGGTATTGCATCGTATAGTGCACAAGTGGAGACTTTGAAGAAAAAATTAGAAGAGTTAGAGGCGAAAGAAAACAATAAAACAGAAGAATGAAAAACGCGTTCACAATAAATAAAGGGGTATATAAAGATGGAGCAATCAAAGGGTATTAAGATTGTCTTTTTAATGTGTCTAGGTATCTTTCTTTGTATGATTGATACGACAATTATGAATATAGCTTTACCGGCAATACAATCGAGTGTAAATACTTCGTTAGAAAAGATGTCTTGGGTATTAAATGTTTATACAATGACGATTGCAGTACTTGCCATTCCGTTAGGGCGGATAGCTGATATCTTTGGAAAAGCAAAGATGTATATTCTTGGTCTGGTGATTTTTGGTGGTGGATCGGTACTTTGCGCTTTTGCTAATACAGGTGATTTTCTTATTTTTTCTCGTTTTATACAAAGTATTGGGGCAGCGATTTTATTTCCAACAAGTATGGTAATTGGTGTATCAGCTATGCCATTAGCTAAGAGGCATGTTGCGCTTGCAATTTTAGGAGTAACACAAGGATTGTCAGCTGCTATGGGACCAGTAATAGGTGGAATTATTACGCAAAATTTAGGATGGAGATGGGTGTTTTTCGTTAATGTTCCGGTTTGTATAATAGGAATCGTGTTATGTTGCATCATGCTACAAATAAAAAATGAAGAACGTATTATCTCAAAAATAGATTGGATAGGACTACTATTAAGTAGCACAGCAATTTTTTCATTTACTCTCATATTAGTAAAAGGTAATACATGGGGATGGCAAAGTAATATTGCTTTGTCTTGTTATGCAATTAGCACTATTTCTCTTATTCTATTTGTTTTAGTAGAACGAAAGATTCATAATCCAATGGTGAATTTAAAGTTATTTCAAGATCGAATGTTTGTCGGAGCGTCTATCGTTGTTATATTAAGTAATTTATTTTTAATTGGAGTTACTGTATTGCTTCCAACGTTCTTGACGAAACTACAAGGTCGAACGGAAATTGAAGCGGCTTTTTTAGTGACACCTATTTCAGCAATGATATTTTTTGTCTCACCAGTTGCAGCAACTTTAATTAAAAAACTCGGAAAAGTAACTATTATTTTGTCAGGATTTCTTATTATGGGGCTTTCCTACTATTGGTTGCAAATGATTGATGTTCATTCAACAAATATAGAAATTATTATTCCATGTATGATATTAGGTGTTGGATATGGTTTAGTAGTGGGGCCAATTACAGTTTTAAGTGCGTCTTCGTTTGAAGGAGAATTGTTAACTGCTTCTCAAAGTGTTGTATCAATGTTACGACAAGTCGGAATTGTATTGGCAGTCGCAATATTTGTCTCTAACTTAACTCACAATTTAACTGTAAATAAAGAAAAAGTATATCGTTATGCAGAAGAAAAGGTGCGTACTATTCATGTGAATAGTACTGAGCAAACTGAAATTTTACAAATGACTAAAGAAAAAATAGAGAATCAAAGTTTAGAGTCGAATATAAATAAGAAACAAAATGCAATGACAATGGGATTAAGTAAAGAGAAAAAGGAAGAATTGATTCGCGACAAGACGGATGAAATATTAAGAAAAGTTCCAGTAGAATATAGAGATGTAAAAAGAGAAGAAGTTATGAGGCAAGTGACAAAAGAAGTTGAAAAACAAGAGGAAAGTATAAAGAAAGAAGTACTCACATTTTCAAATGATGTGAATCATTATGCCAAGAATCAGATGGCTATGAGTTTTACAGATTTATATAAAGCAAGTGTGCCAATTATTTTAATTTGTGCTTTCGTAAGTTTGTTGTTTTGGGAAGGGAAAGCTTTGAGTAAAAAGAGAAAGGGAAGGATAGTAGAAGAAGCGTAAAGGAAAAAAGGCTGCTATTAGCCTGTTTTCCTTACTTTAGTATGAAAAATCTGGATTTAATTCTTTAAATTTATGACTATAATGCCTTTTATTATTAAAACCAACAAAATCAATTCCGACGCAAGATTCTAAATTTCCGTCTACAATCGTAGAATCCACGAAGCTTAAATGTTTTAATTTTTGTAGTTCTTTAATGAATTGTAGATTTCGTATGTTACCACAACTTGATAAGATGAGAGTTTCTAATTCCGTTAAATAGCGCAAATATTCGTGGTTTTTAAGCTTACTGCAATGGTCGAATTCGATGTGTTTTAAAGTTGAAGCATTGTTTTCAATTTCATCAATATGCTCTAAATTTCTTAAATAATTGAGTTCTAAATGCTTTAATTTAGGTAATGACCTACATCCTTTTAATGAATTAATGTTCCCTTGTGTAATGCTTAGTTTTTCAATTTTTTGTAAAGACATTAATTCTTCAAGGTTCTTTTGTTTCGGTTTGTATTTCCAAATGTATAGTTCTTTTAAGTTAGGACAAGATTCGAAGCCTTTAATGTTTTTATTACACTTTATGTGAAGTTCCTCTAAATTTGTAAAGCTTTCTAGCTCTGTTAAGTTTAGTGGAACTTGTGGTTCTTCTAGTGATAAAGATTTTAAGTTTTTTAATTTATATAGGGCTGAATAATCAGTAATATATATACTACTAATGTGTAGGCTTTCAATTTGCGGGCAGTGTTCAAGAAAATTAATATGGTGCAAACTATACCTAAGATCATTAATGTAAACATCAGTAAAGTTGTTTGTATTAATGAAGTCTACGTATTCATCCAGTCTGTTTTCATGGATTTGTACTGTGCCATCCATAACTAAAAAGTTTTGTGGTTTCTTTTTGATAGATATTTGTAAAGGATTCATGTATTGAAATATTTCTGTCTTGTTTTCTAAAATAGTTTCAACAATTCTTTTGACAGTTGGAACATTGTCTCTTTGTTTGTAAGCTATTAAGGTTGACTTTATTTCTGACGGATCTGCTAATAAAATTTTTGGATCCATTTCATGTAGTACATCTTCATTTGCAGGTATACAGCTAACCATTGCATCAAGTGCTATTAAACTTAAAGGGTGTCCTTTTGTTAGCCAAGACTTAATTCGTCTCCAAGTTAGTTGTGATACTGCAGCTAATCGCGCCCAATCGTTATGAAATGATACTGCATGTTCCTCTATCCAATCTAATGTTTCTGAGGATTGAAAAGAATGCAGACAAATGAAGGAAGTGGTCGGAAGCTCACTTTTTAATACTGTTTTTAGCCTTTCTATTACTAAAGGAAAGGCTTCTTCAAATGGTAAACAATAAGCTGCAGCGTGAGAAAGAGGTGCAAGTAAATCTTCATCAAATGCCTTCCACAGTTTTCTTATCCAATCTGAGGCGAATTCTCCTAGTATACATATAACAATCTCAAGTAATCTAGTTTTAATTACACCATTCATTGTGTTTGAAAAGCGGTTTATAACAGCATCTAGTACTTCGTTTTGATCGTACCTATTAAGAGCTTCAATTTCTGCTTCTTGAAGAAACCATCTAGTCATGGTGTAATCAAGTAATTCCTCTAAACTAGAACGAACTTCTTCTAAAGTGGGCACGGGTGTAAGTTTGTGCTCATTCATCTCTAATTTTGGTTGCTTCGCTTTACCATCTTCTTCATAGAAACTATCATGCAAATAATATTTATAAGGTGAGTGAATCATTACAAGGTGGTACCATTCTTTAGGATGTAAAGATAACGAAATAAGACGCTCATGACATTGGTTACATAATTTATAAGGTTGATTTGCTTGATCGGATTCTTCTATTTTATATACTGGATCATGTTTGCAAGCTTCACATAATTCTACTGTTTTTTTCATTGTTTTCTCCTTGCATATTGTGAATAGTAGTATTTTTAATATAGCATGGGATAAGTCGAGTATGATTAGAAAGTTTTTTAGAATGAAAGGAAGGAATGGAAAATGCCATTGAATATGTAACGTTATACATAGTACATTAACAAGAGGGATTAATTTTAAAAGGAGGATGGGGAATTGCTAGATAAGGCAGGGGCTTTAATAGATAATCATGTGTACACAGAAGAAGAGCAACAAAAACTATACAAACGAACGTTAATAATCGTCAGCATTTCACAAATGTTTGGCGGTGCAGGACTAGCTGCTGGTATTACAGTGGGAGCACTTCTTGCGCAGCAAATGCTTGGAACAGATGCATTTGCAGGATTACCAACTGCTATGTTTACATTAGGATCGGCATTAGCAGCTTTCATAGTAGGGAAGCTTTCGCAACGATATGGACGCCGGATAGGTCTTGCAACAGGGTTTATAGTAGGCGGATTTGGAGCAATTGGTGTTGTAATGGCAGCTTTAACAAATAGTATTATTCTTTTACTTATTTCTTTACTTATATATGGTGCCGGTACAGCCACAAATCTACAAGCTCGTTATGCAGGTACAGATTTAGCAGATAAGAAGCAGAGAGCAACGGCTGTTAGTATTACGATGGTAATGACGACTTTCGGTGCAGTTGCAGGACCAAATTTAGTAGGGGTAATGGGAAGTTTTGCTCATTCAATTGGAGTTCCTAAACTTGCAGGTCCGTTCATACTATCGGCAGCAGCATTTATACTGGCGGGTCTAGTTCTTTTTGTTATGCTTCGTCCAGATCCTTTGATTATTGCTAACATTATAGAAAGATATAAACAGGAACATACATATAAAGGACAACCAATAACAGAAGAAGCGAAAGAAAATAAACGAGGTATTACAGTTGGAGCAATCGTAATGATACTTACGCAAATAGTGATGGTTGCGATTATGACGATGACGCCAGTTCATATGGGACACCACGGTCACGGTTTAAGTGCAGTAGGACTTGTGATAGGTTTTCATGTAGGTGCAATGTATCTTCCATCTCTCGTTACAGGAATGTTAATTGATAAAATTGGCCGAACTACAATGAGCATAGCTGGTGGAGTGATTTTACTTGCAGCGGGTGTCATAGCTGCGATAGCGCCAAGTGATTCTTTATTATTATTAATCGTTGCTCTGTCTTTACTTGGGCTAGGATGGAACCTCGGATTGATAAGTGGTACAGCACAAATCGTTGATTCCACAACACCGTCTACACGTGCTAAAACACAAGGGAAAATAGATGTTTTTATTGCGCTAGCTGGAGCTTCTGGTGGAGCAATGTCAGGTATGGTAGTAGCGAATTCAAGTTATGCGGCATTGTCATTGGCTGGAGGCGTGTTAGCGTTATTACTTATTCCTGTTGTGATATGGTCTCGAAAAGGGGCAAGAAATTAAATGAAAAAGAGGTTCTAGTTACTGACTAGAGCCTCTTTTTATACACTTAAATTAAATTCCACTCTACAATAAGCCCTAAATGCGTAAGTCCGCCACCAAATCCGTATAGTAAAAGTGTGTCTCCGTTATTTAATTTCCCTTCTTTTATAGCTAAATTTAAAGCGAGTGGAATGGTGACTGAAGAGGTATTCCCCATATATTCCACACTCGTTAATGTTTTTTGTATTGGAATTTGAGATTTTTCGCAAATAGATTCGATCATTCGTAAGTTAGCGCTGTGGGGTATGAACCAGTCTATATCATCTACTTGCATATTTACGGTATGTAATAAATTTTTTATGCCTTTTGGTACCGTGCGTGTTGCCCATTTATATACTTCTCTTCCATTTTGAACGATTTTTTCATTTGTTTGCAGTGGTGTGCCATTCATAGTAGTAGATAAGTTTGTTCTATATAGATGAATGCCGCCATCACCGTTTGTTCCCATGTGAGCAGCGATAAAGCTTTGGGTGTTTTCATCTCTTTCTAATAAAATAGCTCCAGCACCATCACCGAATAAAATACAGGTCGTTCTATCGGTATAATCAGTAACTTTA
This sequence comes from Bacillus sp. C-3-6, assembly GCF_054509685.1. Taxonomy (NCBI): domain Bacteria; kingdom Bacillati; phylum Bacillota; class Bacilli; order Caryophanales; family Bacillaceae; genus Bacillus; species Bacillus sp. C-3-6. The sequence continues at coordinate 1,736,772 of NZ_CM137247.1, forward strand.
GATAATGTCTCTGTCGCTACGACAAGTACTTTTTCATGTGATCCAGAAGTGATTAAGCTATTACCGACGTGTAGTCCATATGTAAAACCAGCACAAGTTGCATTTAAATCAAAAGCTAGTGTATGAGGTATGTTGAAGTATTGTTGTATTTGGCAAGCAACACTAGGGAAAACGTAATCAGCAGTAGTAGTAGCGACAATGATACAGTCGACATCTTCTAAGTTTTTCTTATATGTTGTACATAAATTTTCAATTGCTTTAATGGCTAAGTTTGAGGAGTATTCTTCGTCGCTAGCGATTCTTCTTTCCTTCATTCCTGTTCTTTGTACAATCCATTCATCATTCGTATGGACCATCTTTTCTAAATCGTTATTAGACAATATTTGATCTGGAACATAAGTACCAATTGCAGTAATACGAGATTTAGAATGCATAGGAACATCTCCTAACTTTTATTTTTATAACCTGATACTAATATTAGGTTATAAAAATGTCAATAAAGATTTTTGTTGTATTAAAACGATAATACTTAACTTACTATGAAGGAATTTGGCGAGTGCTGTAAAAATAATATACGAGAAGTTTCTAAAATTGATAATGAAGGGAGTTAAGCTCCTTGAAAAGGATTTTACACATGTTTCCTGTCGTCATCATTTGTAGCTTTATTCTTATTATTTTTCCTGAGAAATCTTATGCTTGTGATTGTATTAAAGTATCAACAGAAGATGCATTTCAAAAAAACGATGTAGTGTTTGAGGGAAAGGTAATTGAGGTTGGAAGGAAAGAAGAGGTTGGAACTGAAGTGTTATTTGAAGTGAAGAAAATTTGGAAAGGGACAACTTCTTCGCAAATTATCGTATATACAAAGGGTGGTGATTGTATGTTTCGCTTTGTAGAAGAAGGAGAGTACTTAGTATTTTCTACTCAAAGAGGATCAGAAAAACAATTACACACAAATAGTTGTAGTGGAACGAAGAGATTGGATGAGGCAGGGGCGGACAAAGCGGCTTTAAGTCAAATTGCAAAAGAGTCTGTTCCGACGAAGAAAGTGGATTTAAAAGGTGAGATGGTGAGCGGTTTAAATTGGCGGCAAGTTGCTATTATTTCCATTGGTTTGTTATTGATGATTGTTTTTGTTATTTTTATTGTGAGAAAAACTCGCAAAAAATGACGATTAAAGTAAAAATATAAAGATTCTCTTTAGTGTGATATAGGTTGTTAAACCTTGTGAAAGCGAATTACTTATGCTACACTTTATGTAACTTAAAATGAACGGAGGGGCTTCCTTTGATCTTAATCAGATTACGTCTCAATACTTTGTGCCAATAATTGAATAGCGCTCAAAGGCTCTGTCTGTGTACAGAGTGAACGGGATTGGTCTGCCTATTTTAAAGGAACCCTTTATTAAGCTTATATGTGAAAAAGAGGGAGGGACGAATACGCCCTCTTTTTGTTTTGCCTTTATAAATAGAATGGGATTGTATAAGTGAACACTTACTGTGGATACGTATACAATCTTGGGACTTTTTGACTATAAAATAGGATGAAAGCATAGCTTTCTTCTATTTCTTTGGTGAACCCTTATCCGTTTACGAAAACACAGGCAGCGACCTGTGTTTTTTATTTTACGTAATCGAAATGGAGGAATAAATATATGGAAGAAGTATTACAAAGAGCAGTTTTAGTTGGAGTAAATGTAGGTAATGAAGATGATTTTGCATATTCGATGGAAGAGTTAACAAATCTTGCGGAAGCTTGTGATGTAGAGGTAATTGGGCAAGTAACGCAAAATTTACAACGAGTAAATCCATCGCATTATATCGGAAAAGGAAAGATTGAAGAAGTTGCAGCGTATGTACAAGAAATAGATGCGAATATGGTTATCTTTAATGATGAATTATCTCCTTCACAAATTCGAAATTTAGAAGAGGATTTAGATTGTAAGGTAATTGATCGTACCATTTTAATTTTAGATATTTTTGCGCAACGTGCGAAAACGAAAGAAGCACAGCTACAAGTAGAAGTAGCACACCTTCAGTATATGATGCCTCGTTTAATCGGTCTTCGTGAATCGTTAGGGAGACAGAGCGGCGGCGTTGGTACGAAAAATAAAGGTGTCGGTGAAAAGAAGTTAGAGTTAGACCGTCGTAAAATTGAAGAACAAATTTCAGTTTTGAATAAAGATTTAGAAGCGCTCGTTGCCCAGCGTCAAACGCAGCGAAAGCAGCGTAAGAAAAATGAAATACCTGTTGTAGCATTAGTAGGTTATACGAATGCAGGAAAGTCAACGACGATGAATGCAATGCTTGAAATTTATAATGGTACAGAAGAAAAACAAGTATTTGAAAAAGATATGTTATTCGCGACGTTAGAAACATCTGTACGAAATATTGATTTGCCAGATAATAAATCATTTTTATTAACAGATACAGTTGGATTTGTAAGTAAATTACCACATCATCTTGTGAAGGCGTTCCGTTCAACGTTAGAAGAAGTAGCGGAAGCAGACCTACTTATTCACGTTGTAGATTACGCAAATCCAAATTATGAACAATTAATTGATATTACAAATGAAACGTTAAAGAAAATTGGAGTAGAAAATATTCCAACGATCTATGCTTATAATAAATCAGATATGGTAGATGTTGAAATTCCGAAAGTGCAAGAAGATCGCGTTTATTTATCAGCGAAGAAACATGTTGGAATTGAAGAACTTGTAGAAATGATTCGCTCACACATCTATAAAGAATATACGAAGTGTGAAATGTTAATTCCATATGATCAAGGACAGGTAGTTTCGTATTTCAATAATCATGCACACGTTTTATCTACGAGTTACGAAAACGAGGGTACCAAATTAGAAATAGAATGTAAGACGAGTGATTACGAGAAGTATAAGCATTTTGCAATTTAATGTAAGAGGCAACCCAGTATGTGATTGGGTTGTCTTTTTTTTGTACTGTTTTACCGCTGAAAGTTACAAGGATGCAAGCCAATGACGGGAGTTAAGTTATATTTCTGGAAAAAGAAATGAAAGCAGTATAGAATAGAAATGTTTCAAAAGTCAGAATTTATTACACCTACTGTAATAAATATATATTTTGTACAGAAAGGGGAGATTCACATATGCAGGCAGTTTCACACAAAAAAACTGTAGAAACACCGACAATATATCGAATTTTATTTGCGATTAGCTTTGGGCATTTTTTAAATGATTCGATGCAAGCAGTTGTGCCGGCGTTGTTTCCTATTTTGGAAAAAACGATGAATTTATCCTATATGCAAGTAGGGTGGATTGCGTTTGCATTAAATATGACGTCATCGATTATGCAACCGGTGTTTGGTATGTATTCAGATAAGAAGCCGTCACCATTTTTATTACCACTCGGCATGTTTTCAAGTATGCTTGGAATGATTGGACTCGCGTTTGCACCAAACTTTATTATTGTTATTATTTCTGTTTTATTTATTGGTTTAGGTTCCGCGGTCTTTCATCCAGAAGGCGCTCGTGTTGCGTATATGGCGGCAGGTGCAAAACGAGGGTTAGCGCAAGCAATTTATCAAGTTGGGGGAAACACGGGGAATTCTTTAGCTCCTATTTTTACAGCGCTAATTTTCGTTCCACTCGGTCAAATTGGTTCATTAGGTTTTACAGCATTTGCAGCAGTAGGAATTGTATTATTAATTTTCGTATCGAATTGGTACAAAAATGAATTAGCAACCGGTGCTGTAAGAAGGAAGAAGAGGGCTGCACTTGAGGCGGAAAATGCAATTGTAAGTACACACATTAAATTCGTTATTATACTTCTTGTTTTTCTTACTTTTGTACGCTCTTGGTACGGTGCTGGTATCGGGAATTTCTATCAATTTTACTTAATAGAGCATTACGGTTTATCTATAAAAAATGCCCAGTATTTCGTATTCGCATTTATGATTGCTGGTGTGTTAGGAACTTTCTTCGGAGGACCGTTAGCAGATCGATTTGGTAAGAAAAATATCATCGTATTTTCAATGTTAGGTTCAGCGCCACTTGCACTGTTATTACCACATGTCTCACTTGTGTGGGTCGTACCGTTATTTTTATGTATCGGTTTTATTAGTTCAAGTAGTTTTAGTGTAATTGTTGTATATGCACAAGAGCTTGTACCTGGAAAAGTGGGAATGGTGTCAGGATTAATCGTAGGTCTTGCGTTTGGACTTGGAGCATTAGGTGCTGTAGTTCTTGGGAAATTAGCAGATATATATAGCCTGCAATTTATTATGCTATTATGTAGTTGTCTACCATTAATTGGACTCACTTCATGGTTACTGCCAAGTGATAAGAAAACGATAGAATAGGGGATGCGCTATGAAATTGTGTGAAAACGTTACGGAATTAATAGGAGATACACCTGTCGTCCGATTATCTAAATTTATTCCGGAAGACGCAGCAGATGTGTATGTGAAACTAGAAATGTTTAATCCATCGCGCAGTGTGAAAGACCGTGCTGCTTATAATTTACTTCACGTTGCAGAAGAAAATGGTCTCATCAAACCAGGAGATACAATTATTGAACCGACAAGCGGGAATACAGGGATTGGTTTAGCGATGAATGCAGCAGCTAAAGGGTATAAAGCGATTTTAATTATGCCAGATAATATGTCAAAAGAGCGTATTAATTTATTGAAAGCATACGGAGCAGAAGTAGTTTTAACACCAGCAGAACAAAGAATGCCAGGAGCAATTGCGAAGGCGTTAGAATTGCAAAAGCAAATACCGAATAGTTTTATTCCGCAACAATTTGAAAACCCAGCTAATCCGAATATTCACCGTTATACGACTGCGCTTGAAATTTACGAACAAATGGATGGAGAGCTGGACGCTTTTGTTGCAACGGCAGGAACAGGCGGAACGATTACAGGGACTGGTGAAACGTTAAAAGAGAAATTACCAAACTTATATATTGCAGTAGTGGAACCGAAAGGATCACCCGTTTTATCAGGTGGTGTGCCAGGTCCTCATAAACTAGTAGGAACAAGCCCAGGGTTTATCCCGAAAAACTTAAATATAGAAGTGTATAACGAAATTATTCAAATTGCAGACGAAGAGGCTTTAACGACAATGAGAAACTTAGCTAGACAAGAGGGATTATTAGTTGGGCCGTCTTCTGGAGCATCTGTTTACGCTGCAATCATGATAGCGAAACGTCTAGGCGCTGGTAAAAAAGTTTTATGTATTGCGCCTGATACAGGTGAACGTTATTTGAGCATGGGGTTATTTGAATAAAAAGGATAGAAGCACCTTAATAGTGAATAGCTGCTATTAAGGTGTTTGTTTTATGGAATGAAGAGGGGGAGAAGAACAATGAAACTATTAAAACCAACCCATGAATATAGTGAGCATATTACAGCGTATAGACACGCGTTTTTAAACTCAGGGGAACAACCACATGGAAGTAGTTCTTTACAAAACTTTGATTCTCTTGATGAATGGTTTGAAAAAGTGAGTAAACAAGAACTAGGAGAAAATTTACTAGCTAATCGAGTGCCATCTAGCCAGTTTTTAAGTTTTGAAAAAGGGGAACTTATAGGCTTTGTGAATATTAGACATAGATTAAATCCAGAATTATTACGGGAAAGCGGTCATATTGGATATAGTGTCCATCCAAATAAACGTCGCCACGGTTACGCTACGAAACAACTAAAGCTTGCATTAGCTGAAGCGCAAAAATTAGGATTACAGAAAGTGTTAATAACTTGCGATAAATCCAATATCGGTTCTGCTAAAACGATTCAAAAGGTTGGTGGTGTGTTAGAAAATGAAGTAGTTTCTTCTCATACTGGTGAAATTGTTCAACGTTATTGGGTAGAAATATGATTTGGTAGAAATTTGAAAAGGTAATGCAAGCTGTAATATCGAAATAGATAAATGAAATATAGGGGATTACTGCAATTTTAGGGGGAAATGAAATGGGATTAAAAGAGAAAGCAATAGAGATGTCAGGGATTTATAGGCAAAATCCGAAAGTAGAAGCTATTATTTTAGCAGGTTCAGTAGCTAGAAAGCTAGAAGATGAACATTCAGATATAGAATTACATATTTTATGGTCAACACCGCCAGAAGATGAGGACCGTAGGGCTCCTATTCATCATATTGATGGGACAATATTATCGTATCATCCGTATGAGGAAGAAGAATGGTCGGAAACGTATTTAACGAAAGAGGGAATCAAATTAGAGATTAGTAACTTTTTAACAGAGACAGTAGAGAAAGTGATTTCGGATGTGGTGAATCAATATGATATAAGTTATGAAAAACAATGTATTGTATCATCCGTTCATGATGGTGTTAGTTTGTATGGAGAAGGGAAAGTGAATGAATTAAAAGATAGAGTAGCGGCATATCCAGATGAACTAGCAAAACGAATGATTTCAGAAAATCTATGGTTAAGTAATCGTTGGCACAATCGAAAGGCGCTTTTAAAACGGAAAGATTGGCTTATGCTTTATGACGTTATTTGCGAAGTACAAAGGAACGTATTCGGTGTTTTATTTGGTTTGAATAAAATGTATGTACATCATCCAGCGTTTAAATGGATGCCTAATAACGTGGAACGAATGACTATTAAACCTGAAAAATTATATGAACGTATGGCAGATACATTAATAGGGAATCCAGAAAATAGTGTGCAGGAGTTAGAGTTGCTAATAGAAGAAGTGTTGCAACAAGTTCATACATACGCGCCAGGAGTAAATGTGGATGAGCAAGAAAAATCTATTTTTTATTTTGTGAAATAGAAAATAGATTTTTATCGATTGTTCCTAAAAGAAAACTCACATTTTGAATTTTGAAATAGATTGTAATACATAAAAATTCGAAATATAAGTTGACACTATTTTTAATGTGTGATAAAAATAATAGTAATCAATTCGGAAAATAATATTTGGGCAATGAAAGGGTATAGTAGTGAATATCTCCCTATTTCAGAGAGCTGATGGTTGGTGTGAATCAGTATATAGATTATTCATGAAGTTCGTCCTGGAGCATCTTTCATAAATCTCACATTATGAGGAAATGAAAGACGGTAGTTTATACCGTTATCAAATAAAGTGGTGAAGATCTTTTCACAACTAGGGTGGTACCGCGATATTTATCGTCCCTACGTATTTACGTAGGGACGTTTTTTATTTAGGTCCTAACTTTGGTGTGGCTTCATAACTAGGGTGGTACCGCGATATTTTATCGTCCCTACGTTTTTGCGTAGGGGCGTTTTTATTTAGGTGGTTTCTTAGTGTTCTTCACAACTAGGGTGGTACCGCGATATTTTTGTCGTCCCTACGTATTTACGTAGGGGCGTTTTTTATTATTAGGGAGGAAGTGAACGTATTAGAAAAGAGTATTGATAGAACAATATAAATACCGAGTTGTAACAAAGAAAAAGAGATAGAGAGGAGATTAACAAATGAATTCACAGCAATGGACATCGAAATTAGGTTTCGTATTAGCTGCAGCAGGTTCGGCAATTGGTCTTGGGGCGATTTGGAAATTCCCATATATGGCCGGCATTGGAGGAGGCGGAGCGTTCTTCCTAATTTTCATCGGTTTCACATTATTAATTGGTTTACCGCTATTATTAGCTGAATTTGTTATTGGAAGAAGTACACAAAAAGAGGCTGTCGATGCATATAGAGAGATTGCTCCTAAAACGTTATGGCCTTGGTTAGGTAAATTAGGAATTGTAACATGTTTCATATTACTTTCTTTCTACAGTGTTGTAGGAGGCTGGATTTTATTATATTTATGGAATGCAATTACAGGTAGACTATGGGAAGGAAATGGAGCATACGAAGCTACGTTTGGTGAAATCATTTCCAATCCATATTTAGCAGTTGGATCACAGCTATTATTCATCCTTATTACTATTTTCATCGTTAGTAAAGGTGTACAAAATGGTGTTGAAAAAGTAAATAAATATTTCATGCCAGCATTATTCGTTTTATTCTTTGTATTAATCGTTCGTGCACTTACATTAGATGGTGCTGGAGAAGGCGTTCGTTTCTTCTTACAACCTGATTTCTCACATGTAACATCAGAAGTTATATTATACGCAATGGGGCAATCGTTCTTCTCATTATCTGTCGGGGTAGCCGTTATGGTAACGTATAGCTCATACTTACCGAAAGAAGAAAGCTTACCACGTTCAGCATTTTCTATCGTAGCCTTAACTCTTGTTATTACATTACTTGCAGGACTTGCAATTTTCCCAGTTGTGTTCGCATTTGGAATGGAACCATCTCAAGGGCCGGGACTATTATTTATCGTGTTGCCAGCTATTTTCAGTAAAATGGCGTTCGGAAAATTATTCTTCATTGTTTTCTTATTACTATTCTTCTTCGCTACGATTACATCAGCAATTTCGATGTTAGAAATTAGTGTTGCATCGTTAACATCAAAAGGTAAAGGGAAACGTGAAAAAATGGCCTTAATCGTAGGGTTATTAATCTTCGTTGTTGGGGTACCATCAGCATTATCATTCGGTATATTAAGTGATCTGAAGATTTTCGGAAAGACAGTCTTTGATTTAGCGGACTATGCAGTAAGTAACGTTTTAATGCCACTTGGTGTATTATTAGTTTCTATCTTTGTTCCTTTAAAAATGAAGAAAGATGTATTAATGAAAGAGCTAGGTGTAAGTAAAAATAAAGGATACAAACTATTTGTGTTATGGTTATTCTTACTTCGCTTTATCGCACCAATTGCGATTATTATCGTATTCTTAAATGTACTTGGCATTATATAAAAAGAAAGGTAGCGTATCATACATAGATACGCTACCTTTTTATTTTGCTCTTTTTTGCAATTCATTTACTGTTACGAACTGATAGCCCTTCTTAGATAAAGAATCTAAAATACCTTCAATCGTTTTAAAATTTTCATTAGACTCATCATACATAGAATGCAGTAAAATGATAGAACCTGGTTTTACATTTTTATTAACATATTCAATTTTATCAGCTGCAGATTTATAAAAAGTATCGGGCTCAAGATCCCATATAATCGTTTCGATATTATTTTTATTTAAATAATATGGTAGTCCAATTAATTTTTTTCCGTTAGGGGGCCTAAAATCAATTTCGTCTGTAAATCCTGTTTGGCGGATTAATGAATTCGTTTTTTCTATTTCATCTTTAATAAAAGAAGGTGTTTTGAAAACCATTCTATTATGAGAATATGTATGGTTTCCAAGTTGGTGCCCAGATTGCGCGATAGCTTCTCCTAACGATAAATTTTGCTCTAATTCATTTCCAATTAAAAAGAAAGTAGCTTTAGCGTTGTATTTATCTAGTAGCGGTAATATTTGTTTTACATTGTTAGTAGGGCCATCATCAAAAGTTAAAGCAATCACTTTTTCATTTGTTTCTACGCGTTGTGTTAAATCTCCAAATAATTGAAAGCTTCTTGCGTTCATCAATTTGTATGTTCCGAATAATGCCGTGATAATAAAGAATAGTGTAACGATTGTAATGATAATTTTTTTCTTCATAATGTAACCTCACAATGATTTTTAATTCAGTTAAAAAGTATTATATCAAACTAAGTAATTTCGTGCTTTAAGAAGGGTGTGGATGCAAGGAGAAGGAATTTATCATATAATAAAATGCAAAAGGTATATTAGGAGGTGTTTATATGGCGATTATAATTCAATTGCCAGACACTGCAACGTCTCATGCAAAGCCAAGTATGGAAATGGCGATACTTTGCGTGAGGTAGACAAGTAATATACAATCGCCTATATGAGCTCGTATCATTTTTTATATTTGGCTTTGCACCTTATTGAAATGGACCATAAAAAATAAGGGGCGAGCAGAAATGAAATACGTAAAAGCTAATGCTGTTTTACCAGAGAGTTTAATTACTGAAATTCAAAAGTATATACAAGGTGAAACAATTTACATTCCGAAACAAGAAACGAAACATTATAAATGGGGTACACGATCTGGCGGAAGAAAACAACTAGATGAAAGAAATAAAGCAATTAAAGAAGCGTTTAAAAGTGGGATTGCTATTCATCAACTTGCAGAAGAATATTTTCTTTCTGGGGAAACGATTAAAAAGATTGTGTATTCTAAATAAGAGGAAAAGAGTCTGATTCATATATTACTTTGAATCAGACTCTTTTTGTTTTATGTGTATTGGATATATGAGGTGTGAACGGGCATGATAATAGAAAAAATGTGCCGTTTTTTTATTAAATGGTATACAGAGCACTTGAAAAGTAGAAAGGTGAACATATATGAATCATATTGGACAAATAACGATAGAGCTTTTAGTTGGTTTTTTTGTTCTATTAATTGCTACAAAAATATTAGGGAAAACACAAATATCTCAGCTAACGCCATTTGATTTTATTTCTGCAATCGTCCTAGGTGAGCTCGTTGGAAATTCAATATATGATCCTAAAATTAAAGTATGGTCTATTTTATATTCAGTATTTGTTTGGGTAATTTTAATTTATACTATAGAAGTGATAACACAAAAAGTAAGAGGAACAAGAAGGTTTTTTGAAGGGTATCCTTCAATTATTATTCGTAACGGAAAGATTGATCGTGAACAATTAAGCGTAAATCATTTGGATATAAACCAATTACAACAAATGCTTAGGCAACAAAAAGATATATTTTCAATCCGAGAAGTTGAATATATGATATTGGAACCGAACGGAAACATAAGCGTTCTGAAAAAAAGTAAATACGAATCTCCTACTATAAATGATTTAAGTTTAAAACATAAGCCTGTATACTTACCAATTTCATTAATTAGTGATGGAAAAGTAGTTAAGGATAATTTGAGGGAAGCGGGATTTGATGAAGGATGGCTTTATAAACAAATAAAGCAAAAAGGAATTACTAAATTTGAAGACGTATTATATGCGGAATGGAAAACAGATGATGGCTTCTTTTGTCAGGAAATGCAGCGGTAGAGAATAAGTGATATATGTAATGTTTGTTTCTAAGTTATCTTTTACATATCAAAAAACGTAATCATTGTATACAATAAAACTAGATCAACAATTTGTATGGAGTGATAAAGATGGAAGCGTTTATTAGAAGTGATCAATATAATTTTATAAAATCACAAGCTTATATTTTAGCAAACGGGCATGCAACGGCAAATGATAGAGGTGTAATTCAAGCGTTAAAATCGCTTGCGATTGAAAAGATAATACATGTATTTGAGAATTTAACGGATGAACAGAAAGAGTTAATTGATACGGTATTAACAGTTCAAAATAGAGAAGATGCAGAATCATTTTTAATGAAAATAAATCCGTATGTAATTCCGTTTCAAGAAGTTACAGCACAAACATTAAAAAAATTATTTCCTAAAGCGAAAAAGTTAAAACTTCCTGATATGGAAGAAATGGATATGAAAGAAATATCTTATTTAAGCTGGATTGATAAGGGGTCAAGCAGGAAATTTATTATAGCGAAAAATGATAAAAATAAATTTGTTGGTCTGCAAGGAACGTTCCAAAGTTTAAATAAAAAAAGCATTTGTTCGTTATGTCATGGACATGAAGAAGTAGGAATGTTTTTAGTTGAAATTAAAGGCGATGTACCAGGAACTTTTGTTAAAAAGGGAAACTACATTTGCAAAGATGGTGTAGCTTGCAATCAGAATATGAAATCGCTAGGTAAATTGAACGATTTTATTGAACGCTTGAAGAAATAACGAGAAAACCTCTAGTATTTAAACTGGAGGTTTTTATTTTTTGAAGAAGTAAAATAAGCTTTCTTTGTAAATGTAGATTTATAATGAAATTTGATAAAAATATCTATTATGATACAGTTGCTTATATGCAAGGAGGTAAAACATGGATTACCTTTTATCGAAAGAAAAAGTGAAGCGATGGCCCAAAGATATGATAGCGGCGGGGCGTTGTCATACAGTTGGCCTGAAATCGGATGGCACGGTAGTAGCGGTGGGCCGGAATAAAGAAGGGGAATGTAATGTAAGTGGCTGGCGAGATATTGAAGCAGTCGCAGTGGGCAATGTTCATATGGCAACGAACACGGGTAATGCTCATACAATCGGTCTTACATGTGACAGTACTGCGGTAGCAGTGGGTTGGAATAAGCATGAACAATGTGATGTAAACGATTGGCATAATATTGAAGCGGTTGCGGCAGGGTGGCGTCGTACTATTGGCCTGAAATCGGATGGCACGGTAGTAGCGGTGGGCCGAAATAAAGAAGGAGAATGCAATGTAAGCAGTTGGCAAGGTATTGTGGCAGTCACAGCGGGTGACTGGCATACAGTCGGTCTTAAATTGGACGGCACATTGACGACTGTGGGGAATAATCGATATGGTCAATGCAATGTAAGTAGCTGGCGAGGTATTGTAGCGGTCAAGGCTGGGTATCTTCATACTGTTGGTCTTAAACGAGACGGTACGGTGACAGCAATGGGGAATGATAAACATAACCAGTGTGATGTAAGTGGTTGGCGAGATATTGTAGCAATAGCGGCTGGTACGAATCATACAATCGGACTTAAATCAAACGGTACCGTGGTGGCAGTGGGTTGGAATGAGTATGGTCAATGTAACGTAAGTGATTGGAGAGATATTGTAGCGATAGCGGCTGGTTGTGCACATACAGTCGGACTAAAATCAGACGGCACGGTGATCGCGGTAGGTAATAATGAATTTGGCCAATGCGATGTAGGTAGCTGGCGCGACATTCGGTTGCCTGGCAAATAGTCAATTTACAATAAATCATTAGTAATATTATTCTATTTTAGGAGTAATTATGGAATAGGATATGTAGAAAATAATTAAACTTAAATCTGCTGAATAAGAATCTCTTTTGAAAAGGGATTCTTATTATTTTTCATAAAATGAGGGTATAAATGGAATTTTTGAACAAATTTTATTTCAAAATTACAGTAGAAGATATAAATTAAAAAGTATAGAGGAGATAAAGGAATGCTTAAAAGGTTTTTACTTTCTTTACCGGATGTTTTACTTATATGTATCGTTCTCTACATAATGTACACAAATTCTTTTAGTTTTGGACAGATGCTAGTAATTTCCATTGCAATCGGAATTATTGGTGGTCTTGCTATTAGAATTTGTAAGGATGTATTCACGTATATAAGATGGACAATTAAACAAAGAAAAAATTGAATATGTTTAATAGTTATTAGGAGGGAATGAAATGACTAAGAAAAAGAATAGAGTGAAAAACGAGATAGTACTTTGGTCACTAACAGCAATTGTTCTATTAATTGTATGGTACTTTTATCAAAAATAAAAACGCATCGTACTCAAAAAGCACGATGCGTTTTTATTATTTTTTTTGCCAATTTTCTTTTATAAAGTCTTCACGACCAGATTCCTTTTGCTCAGTAGCATATTTCTCTGGATTCTTTTTATAGAAATGTTGGTGGTATTCCTCTGCTTCGTAAAAAGGTGCAGCAGGACGAATTTCAGTCACGATTGGATCTTTAAACATACCGCTTTCTGCAAGAGCTTGTTTTGATTTTTCAGCAAGCCCTTTTTGTGTTTCGTTATGATAAAAAATAGCGGTACGATAAGATGGACCACGGTCAAAAAATTGTCCGCCATCATCAGTTGGATCGATTTGTGGCCAATATAAGTCTAGTAATTTCTGATAAGGAAAAATAGAAGGATCGAATGTAATTTGAACAACTTCTAAATGTCCAGATGTTCCAGCTTTTACTTGTTCATATGTTGGGTTTTCTACATGACCTCCTGCATAGCCAGAAAGTACTTTATGAATACCAGGAAGTTCATCAAATGGTTTTACCATGCACCAAAAGCAACCGCCTGCGAAGGTTGCGAGTTCGTATGTTTTTTCGGACATTGCTGTAATCCTCCTAAATGTATATGTTTTATATAGTATTATATAAATTGTTTTATTGCGCAATAAAAAAGATTTGAAAATATATGTTTTTTATAAACAAGATCCTCCGCTCACATCAATTAATTGTCCAGTAACCCAGCGGCTGTCTGGAGAAGCAAGGAATGCAGCAGTATCGGCAATGTCTTCTACTTCACCTAAGCGATTGAAAGCGGAAATAGTAGTAGCGTACTGCTTCATCATCGGGTCGCTCAAGAGTTCTGCATTCATATCTGTTTTAATAAATCCTGGAAGTATTGCATTCACCGTTATTCCTCGTGCTCCAAGCTGTTTTGCTAGCGTAAAAGTCATTGTATTAATAGCGCCTTTCGTCATACTATATGCAACAAAATCAGGTAAAGAAATGCGGGTGGCAGCGGATGAAATATTAATAATTCGGCTATTGTCACGTAAACGTGGCAGTGCTTGTTGAATGATAAAGAATGGTGCTTTTGCATTTACTGAAAACATTCTATCAAAAAATTGTTCAGTCGTTTCTTCAATAAAAGCACCAGGACCAATGCCAGCATTGTTTATTAAAATATCAAATTGTGTTTCACCAGTGCGCTTTTGTAATTCAGTATCTAAAGCTTTATAAAGGTTTTCTACACCGTGTAAGGATTCTAAATTTGCGCCGATAGAAAAAGCTTGGCCACCATTTGATTGAATTTCATGAACAGTTTCTTCAGCGTCATCTTTTCGATTACCGTAATGAACAGCAACCAATGCACCGTCATTTGCTAAACGTTTAGCGATTGCTCGTCCAATTCCTCGGCTTGCTCCTGTAACTAACGCTACTTTCCCTTTTAACATAGTTTCCTCATCTCCTCATAAACTTTATAAGTTTTTCTTTATGTAGTAATGCAAACATACTTAAGTAATATATGAGTGTATGTAAGTAATGCATTCCAATTTTGATTTGAGAAAAAATAAATAGAATGAATTTTGATTTTTTTGAAAAAACATGTTGACAAGGAAAAGAACAACGTCCTATAATACGTGTAACAAATAAAAGTTAATTAAGAATTTTCTAACTTTATATGTTGTATATGCAAAGAAGAGGAAAGTAGATGATTATGATCGTTTCAGAGAGCTACTCCAAGGCTGTGAGGGTAGTAACAATCGAATCATTGAAGATCACCTCGGAGCATCGCTTGCGAAAGGGAAACTGAGTAGAGGGCGGCGGCATCGTCTCCGGTAAAAGGACGGAGGTCTGATTGGACCTACAAAGCTTATATTTCGTGAGAAGTATAAGGAAGCTGAGTGGTAACGCGAAACTCTCGCCTCAGCAATCAAAGCTACTAAATTGTAGTAGTTGATTGCTGAGGCGAGAGTTTTTATTTTTAAAAATAGAAGAAGAGAATGCGTAGAAGAGGAGAGTAAATGATAAAGATTGTTTCAGAGAGCTGCCCCGAGGCTGTGAGGGTGGTAACAATTCACTCATTGAAAATCACCTTGGAGCACTACTTTTGAAAACTAGTAAAAAGTAGCGGGGTTGTTCCCGATAGAAAAACAAAAGTCTAATTGGACTTGCAGAGCTTATATTTCGTGAGAAGTATAAGGAAGCTGAGTGGTACCACGATTCCCTCGTCTCAGCAATGGATTGCTACAAGTATGTAAGTAATCGATTGTTGAGACGAGTATATTTTTAAGGTTTATATACTGAATATTCTGTTAAAAATACTCATCTCAGCAATCGATGTAGAAATAGATTGCAAAAAATAGAGAAAAAAAGAGGAGCGATGTGAGATGGGAAACCAGTACATTTACATGAATGGGGAATTTGTAGAAAAAGAAAAGGCAGTTGTTTCAGTATATGATCACGGTTTTTTATACGGAGACGGTGTATTTGAAGGGATTCGTAGTTACGGAGGAAATGTATTTTGTTTAAAAGAACATGTGAAACGATTGTATGAATCAGCGAAATCTATTTTACTAACAATTCCAATGACGGTAGAAGAAATGGAAGAAGCAGTTTTACATACACTCCAAAAAAACGAATATACTGATGCTTACATTCGCTTAATTGTCTCAAGAGGAAAAGGTGACTTAGGGCTCGATCCGAGAAGTTGTGTGAAGCCGAGCGTAATTATCATTGCAGAACAATTAAAGTTATTCCCACAAGAATTTTATGATAATGGGCTAAGCGTTGTATCGGTTGCATCAAGACGTAATACGCCAGATGCGTTAGATCCACGTATTAAGTCAATGAATTATTTAAATAACGTACTTGTAAAAATTGAAGCAGCACAAGCAGGAGTGTTAGAGGCTCTTATGTTAAATCAACAAGGATATGTTTGTGAAGGTTCTGGTGATAATGTTTTCGTTGTGAAAGATGGAAAAGTATTAACCCCGCCATCCTATTTAGGAGCATTAGAAGGTATTACGAGAAATAGTGTTATCGAGCTATGTGAGCGACTGAGTATTCCGTGTGAGGAAAGACCGTTCACTCGCCATGATGTATATGTAGCGGATGAAGTATTTTTAACAGGAACAGCAGCGGAGTTAATTCCAGTTGTAAAAGTTGATTCCAGAGAAATTGGAGATGGGAAACCAGGAAGTGTAACGAAACAATTGACCGAAGAATTTAAAAAATTAACGAGAGAAAGAGGAGTACGTGTTCCCGGGCTGACGGAAAGCTTAGCGTAAATAAGGAGAGGAGTTAATGGAAATGAAGCAGCAGTATACAGCGTATGAGAAATTACAGTATGAAGAAATGACAGGCGCTGGGCACGTGATTCAATGTTTGAAGAAATTGGGTGTAACGACCGTTTTCGGCTATCCAGGCGGAGCGATTTTACCAGTATACGATGCGTTATACGAAAGTGGTTTGAAACATGTTTTAACTCGTCATGAACAAGCTGCCATTCATGCGGCTGAAGGATATGTGAGAGCTTCTGGAAAGGTCGGGGTAGTCTTTGCTACCTCTGGCCCAGGAGCGACAAATTTAGTTACGGGTTTAGCAGACGCTTATATGGATTCGATTCCTTTAGTCGTCATTACCGGGCAAGTTGCAACGCCTTTAATTGGTAAAGATGGATTTCAAGAAGCGGATGTTGTCGGAATTACAGTACCTGTTACGAAGCATAATTACCAGGTTCGTGATGTGAATCATGTATCACGAATTGTGCAAGAAGCTTTTTACATCGCCAAAAGCGGGCGCCCGGGACCAGTATTAATTGATATTCCAAAAGATATTCAAAATGCAAAAGTCACCAGTTTCTTTAATGAAGAAGTTGATATTCCGGGGTACAAACCAGAACTTGTACCAGACAGCATGAAACTTAGAGAGGTGGCTAAAGCAATTTCAAAATCTAAGCGTCCACTTCTTTATATTGGAGGAGGTGTCATTCATTCAGGTGGATCCGATGAACTCTTCGAATTCGCAAGGGAGAACCGTATTCCAGTCGTTTCAACTTTAATGGGACTTGGTGCATATCCACCGGATGATCCATTGTTTCTAGGGATGCTTGGTATGCATGGGACATACGCTGCTAATATGGCGGTAACAGAATGTGATTTACTACTTGCATTAGGTGTTCGCTTCGATGATCGTGTAACAGGAAAATTAGAACTTTTTTCTCCGAACTCGAAAAAAGTACATATTGATATTGATTCTTCTGAGTTTCATAAAAATGTAACTGTGGAACATCCGATTGTTGGTGATGTAAAAAAAGCGTTACACATGCTGTTACATATGTCTATTTATACACAAACAGACGAATGGCTTCAGAAAGTAAAGACATGGAAAGAAGAATATCCACTTTCTTATAAGCAAAAAGAATCTGAGTTAAAACCACAGCATGTGATCAACTTAGTAAGTGAATTAACGAATGGTGAAGCGATTGTCACAACAGAAGTAGGTCAGCATCAAATGTGGGCTGCTCACTTCTATAAAGCAAGAAAACCTCGGACGTTCCTTACCTCTGGAGGATTAGGAACAATGGGGTTTGGTTTTCCAGCAGCAATTGGTGCTCAGCTAGCTAAAAAAGAAGAACTTGTCATTTGTATTGCAGGTGACGCTTCTTTTCAAATGAACATTCAAGAACTACAAACAATTGCTGAAAATAACATCCCTTTAAAAGTATTTATCATAAATAACAAATTTTTAGGGATGGTAAGGCAATGGCAAGAAATGTTTTATGAAAATCGTTTATCAGAATCAAAAATTGGATCACCAGATTTTGTGAAAGTAGCAGAAGCTTATGGAGTAAAGGGATTAAGAGCAACAAATTCAACCGAGGCAAAACAAGTGATGTTAGAAGCATTTGCTCACGAAGGTCCTGTCGTAGTTGATTTTTGTGTAGAAGAAGGTGAAAACGTATTTCCGATGGTTCCGCCAAACAAAGGGAATAACGAAATGATTATGAAGAGGTGGGAAGAATGAGTCATACTTTTTCACTCGTTATTCATAACGAGCCAAGCGTCTTATTACGTATAAGTGGGATTTTTGCTCGGCGTGGTTATTATATTTCTTCTTTACATTTAAAAGAAAGAGATACTAGTGGTGTTTCTGAAATGAAACTCACAGCAGTTTGTACTGAAAATGAAGCGACATTACTTGTTAGTCAGTTGAAAAAATTAATTGATGTTCTGCAAGTAAATAAATTATAAGGAGTGTATGGAATATGAAAACATATTATGAAAAAGATGCAAATGTAGAGTTATTACAAGGAAAAACTGTTGCAGTAGTTGGTTATGGATCACAAGGTCATGCGCAAGCACAAAATTTACGTGATTCTGGTGTAGAGGTTGTAGTTGGTGTTCGTCCTGGTAAGTCGTATGAAGTAGCGAAAGCGGATGGATTTGAAGTAATGTCTGTTTCAGAAGCGGTTCGAACCGCACAAGTTGTACAAATGTTATTGCCAGATGAACAGCAAGCTCATGTGTATAAAGCAGAGGTAGAAGAGAATCTTCGTGAAGGACAAATGTTACTTTTCTCACATGGATTTAACATTCACTTCGGACAAATTAATCCGCCAAGTTACGTAGATGTAGCGATGGTCGCGCCAAAAAGTCCAGGTCATCTCGTTCGCCGTGTATTTCAAGAAGGAAATGGTGTTCCAGCATTAGTCGCAGTGCATCAAGATGCGACGGGAACAGCGCTACATGTAGCACTGGCGTATGCAAAAGGTGTAGGGTGTACACGTGCGGGGGTAATTGAAACGACATTCCAAGAAGAAACCGAAACGGATTTATTCGGTGAGCAAGCTGTACTTTGCGGCGGGGTAACTGCACTTGTGAAGGCCGGGTTCGAAACGTTAACGGAAGGTGGATATCGTCCTGAAATTGCATACTTTGAATGTTTGCATGAATTAAAGCTAATTGTTGACTTAATGTACGAAGGTGGATTAACGACTATGCGCCATTCTATTTCAGATACGGCAGAGTTTGGAGATTATGTAACAGGATCGAGAATTGTTACAGATGAAACGAAGAAGGAAATGAAGCGTGTTCTGACAGAAATTCAGCAAGGTGAATTTGCGAAGAAATGGATTTTAGAAAATCAAGCAGGGCGTCCGACGTATAACGCAATGAAAAAAGCAGAACAAAATCATCAATTAGAAAAAGTGGGAGCAGAGCTTCGTGAAATGATGAGCTGGATTCATGCACCGAAAGAATTAGTAAAGAAATAGAGTAAGAGAGTATAAATGAAAAATATGTAAGAGGGGATTTGACAAGATGAGAAGTGACATGATTAAAAAAGGTTTTGATAAAGCACCGCACCGTAGTTTATTAAAAGCAACTGGTTTGAAAGATGAAGATTTTGATAAACCTTTCATAGCGATTTGTAATTCTTTTATTGAAATTATTCCAGGGCATAAACACTTGAACGAGTTTGGGAAACTTGTAAAAGAGGCAGTTCGCGCGGCAGGTATGGTACCATTCGAATTCAATACAATTGGAGTTGACGATGGTATTGCGATGGGACATATCGGTATGCGTTATTCTCTTCCGAGTCGTGAAATTATTGCAGATTCAGTAGAAACGGTTGTAAATGCACACTGGTTTGACGGCATGATTTGTATCCCAAACTGTGACAAAATTACACCAGGTATGATGATGGCTGCACTACGTATTAATATTCCGACTGTGTTTGTTTCAGGCGGCCCGATGGCAGCAGGAAAAACATCTAAAGGAGAAGTTGTTGATCTGAGTTCCGTTTTTGAAGGAGTAGGAGCTTATCAATCTGGGAAAATTTCAGAAGAAGAATTAAAAGATATTGAAGATCATGGCTGTCCATCTTGTGGCTCTTGTTCGGGTATGTTTACCGCGAACTCTATGAATTGTTTATGTGAAGTGTTAGGTTTAGCTCTTCCTGGTAACGGGAGTATTTTAGCAATTGATCCAAGACGCGAAGAGTTAATTAAACAAGCAGCAGAGAAATTGAAAATTTTAATTGAAAGAGATATTAAGCCGCGTGATATTGTAACAGAAGAAGCAATTGACGATGCTTTTGCACTTGATATGGCGATGGGCGGATCAACGAATACAGTATTACATACGCTAGCACTCGCACAAGAGGCAGGACTAGATTATGATATGAACCGTATTGATGCAGTTTCAAGACGTGTACCTCATTTATGTAAAGTAAGTCCAGCCTCAAATTGGCATATGGAAGATATTGATCGTGCGGGCGGGATTAGTGCAATTTTGAAAGAGATGAGCCGGAAAGAAGGAGTACTTCATCTTGATCGAATAACTGCTACTGGGCAAACATTAAGAGAAAATATTGCTGAGGCAGAGATTAAAGATAAGGAAGTTATTCACTCTCTCGAAAACCCTCATAGTGAGGAAGGAGGATTGCGTATATTAAAAGGCAACCTTGCGAAAGATGGAGCAGTTATTAAAAGCGGTGCAACAGAAGTAAAGCGTTTTGAAGGACCTTGCGTTATTTTTAATTCACAAGATGAGGCACTTGCTGGCATTATGCTTGGGAAAGTGAAAAAAGGAGATGTAGTTGTCATTCGTTATGAAGGACCAAGAGGTGGCCCTGGTATGCCAGAAATGTTAGCACCAA
Organism: Bacillus sp. C-3-6; assembly: GCF_054509685.1. Taxonomy (NCBI): domain Bacteria; kingdom Bacillati; phylum Bacillota; class Bacilli; order Caryophanales; family Bacillaceae; genus Bacillus; species Bacillus sp. C-3-6. The sequence continues at coordinate 1,757,698 of NZ_CM137247.1, forward strand.
CATCAGCAATTGCTGGAATGGGATTAGGTGCTGAGGTTGCATTATTAACGGATGGACGTTTCTCTGGAGCTTCACGTGGAATTTCAGTAGGACATATTTCACCAGAAGCAGCAGCTGGCGGGATGATTGCACTTCTTGAACAAGGGGATATTGTATGTATTGATGTTGAAGAACGCTTGCTAGAAGTAAGAGTGAGTGATGAAGAATTAGATAAGCGTAAAAAAGAATGGAAACGACCAGAACCGAAAGTAAAAACTGGCTGGCTCGGACGTTATGCACAAATGGTAACATCGGCGAATACAGGGGCTGTCCTGAAAATCCCACATTTTGATTGAGCCAATTTAAAAGAGATAAGGATGATATATAATGGTGCAAAAGGTAAAGGAGAGAGTGAAAATTGAAGATATCTTAATGGCTCATAATTGCCTGAAAGATATCGTTATTAAAACACCGTTACAACGTGATACAGTTTTATCTGAGAAATATGATTGTGACGTTTATGTAAAACGAGAAGACTTACAATTAATTCGCTCTTTCAAAATTCGTGGTGCGTACAATTTAATTCAAAGCTTACCGAAAGAAAAATTACAAAACGGTGTTGTTTGCGCAAGTGCTGGTAATCATGCGCAAGGAGTTGCTTATACGTGTAATTTATTGAAGATTACGTCAAAAATATTTATGCCCACAACAACACCGAAACAAAAAGTATCACAAGTACAATTTTTCGGTGGTGATTTCGCAGAGATTGTATTAGTTGGTGATACATTCGATAGCTCTTTCCAAGAAGCACAGTGTTATTGTGAAGAAAATAGAATGACATTTGTTCATCCGTTTGATGATCCGTATGTCGTTGCTGGTCAAGGGACAGTGGCAGTTGAAATTATGCATGATATGGAGAAACCGGTTGATTATATCTTTACAGCAATCGGTGGTGGTGGATTAGCATCAGGAGTTGGTACATATGTAAAAGGTGTTAGTCCTACTACAAAGGTTATTGGTGTAGAGCCAATGGGAGCTGCATCTATGAAAGAGGCTTTTCTTCAAAATGAAAATGTAGCATTGGAGAAAATAGATAGCTTTGTTGATGGGGCAGCTGTTAAAAAAGTAGGAAAGTTAACATTTGAAACTTGTAAAGATGTAATTGACGATATTATTTTAGTACCAGAGGGGAAAGTTTGTACGACGATTTTAGAACTGTATAAGAAAAATGCGATTGTAGCTGAACCGGCTGGTGCACTCTCTATTGCAGCCCTTGATCTATACAGGGATGAAATAAAAGGTAAAACAGTTGTATGTACGCTAAGTGGTGGAAATAATGATATTGATAGAATGCAAGAAATGAAAGAACGTTCTCTCATTTACGAAGGGTTAAAGCATTATTTCATCATTGAATTTCCACAGCGTTCAGGTGCGCTAAGAGAATTTCTTGATAAAGGATTAGGACCAGAAGATGACATTACGCGCTTTGAGTATATTAAGAAACATAATAAAGAAAATGGTCCAGCATTAGTCGGCGTAGAATTAAAACATAAAGAAGATTATGAGCAATTAATTACTCGCTTTAAAGAAAATAATATTCAATTTATGGAGCTTAATAAAAACCCTGTTTTGTTTGATTTACTTATTTAATAGAAGGAAAGAGTTAGAATCCGATTGTAATTAAAATAAAAAAGATAGATACAAGCGAGGAAATATAGTGCTTGTTCTATCTTTTTTATAGTTAAACTAGGTACTCATTAAATTCAAGAAGAATAAAGCTAGCTAACCAAAAAAATATCGCAATGCGAATAATTACATACATTGTAAATTCAAAGGGAGTAAGATTTCTCTCTCGCTTTATTTTTTTAAATAGTCTCACAGAATAAAAGGAACATAAAAGTAGGATTGCTATAGACATTTTATAAACGTTCTCTAACAAACTTACATTTTCTAATAAGTCTTTCAGCATGTTTATCACCTATTCTGTAAAGTATATTACAGAGAAATAGATCTTGAGCTGTCTAGTTTCGTTTGTTTTTTATTTTCCCTGTATCATCAATTTCTACATCAGTTGAAATTGTTTGTAAATATTGAAGAGCTTTTTTCTTTTCTCCCTCATTTACAGGGGAAACTTGGTTGTTGCGAATGATATAAGGATTGAATGACATTTGGACATCCTTTCCTTTAAAAGTTAAAGTTAATACGCCAGTTTCAGCGCTTTTCCCATTCACATAACTCGGGAATAAAAAGTTACCTAATGAGTAAGCGATAGGAACTTTATTATAATACTCAAACCCTTGTAACCAATGTGGATGGCTTCCGACAATTGCGTTAGCTCCTGCTTCAACCATTTTAGGTACATATTGCTTTTGGTATTCTACCGGACGATTTGATTTTTCAACGCCCCAATGCATATAGACGATTAAATAGTCTGCATCTTGTTTTTGTTCTTTAATTGTTTTTGTTACAAGATTTAAATCATAGCCATTCGCAACGCCAGGTTTATTCTCACCAGCTACCCAATTAGAATCAAGCATAAATCGAACGAAGGAAAGAAATTTAAACTTTTTCCCTTTTACGGTCATTTCTCGTGCTGTATATGCATCTTTCGCATTTTTTCCGGCTCCAATGTAAGGGAACTTTAATTTTTCTACGTGAGAAATCGTATCTAATAATCCATCTTGCCCATAATCAAGTGTGTGGTTATTCCCAATATTTACGATGTCATATCCAGTGTTTTTAATAGCTTGTAGTGTAGATGGATCACTTTTAATCCAAAACAGTTGCCCAGGTGCTTTCTTTTCTTTCGTTGTAAATGCCGACTCTAAATTCACAAAAGAAATATCAGCTTTTTTTATTTCTTCTTTTACATGTTGAAATGGGTAATCAGCCCCATTCTTTTCGATTATAGGACGTAATTGCCAATCAAACATTGTATCACCAGAGAAGGTGAGTGTGATTTCTTGGTCTTCTATTTTCTTTTCGCTTTTTGAAGCGGTTTTACTAGATTTGTTTTGCAAATCGGGTTTGTCTTTTGCTTTTGAAATAAAAGAGTAATTGATTAATAAAACAATCGGTGTAATGAAAAAGGCTATTAACAAAAATCGTTTTAGTAAAGTTTTCATATATACCTTCCCTTTTAATATTATCCCGCAATTAAATTAACACTGAATCTATTAAAGGTAATTAAAGTTACAAAAAATAGCGGGTTATGTAGTGGAAAACATTTGTTAATATTCTCAATATTAAGTTAACATATAGATAACCTGTAAATCAATGTATAAACCAAAATATAGAAATAAAGAATTCGAAGGGTGAAGAATGAGAAATGGTTATATTAGGAGCAGTTGTAAATGGGATTTGTATTATATTTGGTACTTTACTTGGTAAATTATTTAGTAGGATTCCAGAAAGTATGAAAGGGACGATAATGCACGCAATCGGTTTAGCGGTTACTGTGCTTGGGCTTCAAATGGCATTAAAAAGTGAAAACTTTCTTGTTGTCATACTGAGTTTAGTGATTGGTACGGTAATTGGAGAATGGTTACAATTAGAAGAAAAGTTAAAACATTTAGGGGATTGGCTAGAAAATAAAGTTGGATCGAAAGGGAAAGGTAGCATATCAGAAGGTTTTGTAACAGCTACTTTAATTTTTGCAATTGGCGCGATGGGGATACTTGGTGCACTTGACAGTGGGATTCGCGGAAATCATGATATTTTATTTACAAAGGCGATTATCGATGGATTTATTTCTATTATATTAACGACAACTCTAGGAATTGGCGTAGTATTTTCGGCGATTCCAGTTGTTTTATATGAAGGTGGTATTGCAGTTTTTGCAACACAAATTAATAGTTTTGTCCCGAAAGAATTAATGAACCAATTTATAGTGGAGATGACGGCTACGGGTGGCATTATGATATCTGCTATTGGATTGAACTTGCTTAGTATTATTAAAATCAAGGTGGCAAATTTACTTCCAGGTATATTGGTAGTGGGTGTAATTGTTTCAATTATTTATGGTTACGGTTTGTTAGTAAATTAGTAGAGGATGGAAACACATATGGAGGAATTTCAATTTACAAAACGTGTGCATAAAATATTGGAGATTGCAGCAAAAGAGAGTGAGTATAACATAATTCAACCAGTCCATCTGTTTATAGGTATGTGTAAAGAAGGTACAGGAGTTTGCGCTGAGTTATTTATGTATTTGTTTCATAAAGTCGGTCCAGATTTTTTAGAAAAACTTTCGTTACGAAAACGATTCGATTTACATAATCAAGAGTATAAAAAAATAGGGCAATATAAACTATCTTATAAGGCGATAGAAATTTTACAAATAGCGAAGAAACGTATGGAACGCTTTCAGCAAGTAGTAGTAAATGAAGGACATGTTATGTATGCATTATTTCGTGTAGATACAAATATTGGTGGATTTATACATACACAAATGCAAAAAGATATATTACGTATTACAGCTGCACCGAGAGACTTAGCGGTTGATTTAAATAGTTTTAAATCTACTTATAATACATTATTTTGTCATGTAAGAAGAGTTAGTCCTTCTGATTTTGATAAGTTATCACGATTTGTAGTGGACGAATTTGGTGAACGGTGGTTACAGTCGGTTGATTATGGATTTCGGACATATAACGAAAAGTTACCTATCTATATTGCACAGCAGGAGGAAGTAATAGTTGGTTTCGCCTGTTACGATGTAGTGAGAGGAAAGAAAGGCTTGTTTGGTCCAATGGGCATAGCGAAACAAAATCGTGTGAAAGGTGTAGGAAAAGAATTATTGCATCATTGTTTATATAATATGAAGCAAGATGGATATGAATATGCGATTATTGGACAAGCAGGTCCCATTGAGTTTTACGAGAGAAATTGTAATGCTCGTTTAATACCGATAGATAATAAGTAACCAACTTCATATAGAGGAGTTGGTTTTATTATGAAAATGATGTAGAGATGTAGTGGTTTTTACTAGAAAATAGCGGGTTTTGTAGTAAATCTTGCATATAAAGCAAATTACTAAACTTTTTACAAGAAAGGGTGTAGAATGGGTATCTAAAGAAAGAAGGTGTGAAAATGGCCAGCTGGAAACGGAATTTAATGATTTGTTGGCTAGGTTGTTTTACCACTGCAGCCGGTATGAGTTTAGTAATTCCTTTCTTATCTTTTTATATTGAGGAATTAGGAGTAACTGGCACTTCAAGCATTGCACAGTGGTCGGGACTTGCATTTGGTGTAACATTTTTAATGGGTGCGATCGTATCACCAATATGGGGGAAGCTTGGTGATATACATGGACGGAAATTGATGCTTATTCGTGCTAGCCTTGGCATGGCGATTATTATGACGCTTATGGGGTTTGTAACGGATGTGTATCAACTAGTCGCACTAAGATTTTTAATGGGAGCAGTATCTGGTTTCCTTTCAACCGCAATGACATTTATTGCAGCAGAAACTCCGAAAGAACATTCAGGTTGGGCGATTTCCACAATTTCAACTGGTGGTGTGAGCGGTTCGTTACTTGGCCCGTTACTTGGAGGTTATTTGTCTGAGTTAATTGGAATGCGTCATGTCTTTCTTGTTACAGGAGCTTTTTTATTCCTTTCCTTTCTCATCGTTTTTTTCTTCTTGCATGAAGAAAATCACTCTGCTCAAGCAAAAAAAACACAGCCGAAAAAAGTATGGACGATGGTCCCAGCGAAGCATTTAATTATTAGTTTATTTGTAACAACATTTATTATTCAACTTGCTAATATGTCGGTTCAACCAATTGTTACATTGTACGTGAAAAATTTAGTAGGTCCTCATACTGCACATATTGAAACAATTGCGGGAGCAGTTATGTCAGCAACAGGATTAGCAGTTATTTTGGCAGCACCAAGACTAGGAAGATTATCAGATCATATCGGTCCTCAAAAAACGTTAGTTGTAGCGTTATTTGCAGCAGGAATTATTTTTATCCCGCAAGCATTTGTAACCTCAGCTTGGCAACTATTAATTCTTCGATTTTTATTAGGTATCGCACAAGCAGGATTATTGCCTTCCGTACAAACTCTACTAAAACAACATACACCAACTCATGTTACGGGACGAATATTTGGATATAATCAGTCGTTTCAGTTTTTAGGAAATATGATTGGTCCAGTGCTCGGGGGACAAATTGCAGCGCATGCAGGCTTCCAATATGTTTTCCTCTCTACATCATCACTATTATTTATTGCGTGTATTTGGGTTTATTTTCATAATAAGAACGAAGAAGTATCAGAGAAACAACGTTTGGAAGTTAGTTAACTAAGTGAATGAAAAAGAAAAAGGATGAAGCAACATGTGCTTCATCCTTTTTCTTTAAAATCGAAGACAGAGATAACTTAATGTACCAAGCTCATAACTACGGTGAATGACTTCACCGCTATTCTCGCCACTTCCCATTGCAATAAACAAAGGAACAAAATGCTCTGCTCTTGGTACGGCTAATTGTGCATGAGGAGCATTATTCTCCCAATTAAACAATGCATCTTTATCGTTATTCTGCATATGTTTAATAATCCAATCATCAAATTCAATTGCCCATTTTTCAGGTGTAGTTTGATTCCATTTCAGTGCTCGTAAATTATGAACGGTAACGCCACTACCGATTACTAAAATATCTTCTTGTCCGAGTCCTTTAAGTGCTTCTCCAATTTCAAATTGTTCTTTTGCAGAAAGGAATGGATTTACTGATATTTGCACGACAGGAATATTTGCTTCTGGATACATGCGGTGCAGGAGTGTCCATGAACCATGATCTAAACCTCTCGTCATATTATGATGGACTGGAATACCTTTGTTTCTAAATTTTGTTTCTAACATAGATGCAATGCTAGAAGAGCCTTTCGCACGATATTTGATTTCGTATAACTCAGGGGGGAAACCTCCAAAATCATAAATTGTTTCATATTCGTTATCTGATGAGGAAATCGTTAATACTTCAGTTTCCCAGTGAGCAGTGAAAATAACAATTGCTTTCGGTTTATATGTTTCTCCAAGTGTTTTTAAAAATCGTGTATAGTCTGTATCTTGAATAGCGAGCATAGGCGAACCATGTGCTAAAAATAGTGATGGCATCATAATAGTAGAAACCTCCTAAAAATTATATAATTACTTTATGTAAGTAACTATATAATTTTATTTTTGATTCGTCAAGAGATTAGTTTGAAAGCAAGTCTGAAAAATACATCATTTGTCATAATGAAAGCAATTACATATAATATAAAATAAGAAAAGTGAATGGATATTCATTTTTCTTAAAGGTATACATAATAAATTTGGGGGCTGACGAAATGAATGTACAGGAAAGTTTCGTTACGGCATTGGATGGATCGGAAATTTATTTGCGTAAATGGTTACCAGAAGGAGATCCGAGAGGAATTATTCAAATTGCACATGGCATGACAGAGCATGCAGGGGTGTATACAGAATTTGTAGATGCTTTATTGGAAGCAGGGTATGGTGTTTATGCGCATGATCATAAAGGACATGGGAAAACAGTAAAAAAAGAAGAAGATTATGGTCATTTTGAACCAAATATAGGGTGGAATCAAGTTGTATCGGATGTTATCTTTGTTTCAGAAAGGATAAAAGAAGAACAGTCAAGTCCTTTGTTTTTACTTGGACATAGTATGGGTTCTTTTTTATCAAGACGTGCTGTACAACTTAGGGGTGAACTATATGATGGATTTCTAATTTCAGGAACAGGTGGAAATCCAGGGCTTTTAGGAGCTATTGGTCATAAAGTAGCAACAATCGAAATGAAATTGCGCGGGGCAAAAACGAAAAGTCCAATGTTAAACTTTTTATCTTTCGGAAACTTCAATTCGAACTTTAAGCCAAATCGTACAAAATTTGATTGGTTATCTTCAGATAATAATCAAGTTGATAAATATATTGCGGATCCGTTATGTGGTTTCATTTGTACGACGAGTTTTTACCGAGAATTATTTTCTGGAGTATTAGAAGTAAATAAACTAGAAGAATACAAGAAGACGCCAAAGAATCTTCCAATACATATATTCTCTGGTGATCGTGATCCTGTTGGCGATATGGGGAAAGGTGTAAAAGAAGTATATGAAAATTATAAAAAATGTGGTGTGAAAGACGTGACACTACGTTTATATGAAAATGGTAGACATGAAATGTTTCATGAAGTAAATAAGGATGAAGTATTTAAAGATTTAATTTCGTGGTTAGATGAGCATAATAAATGAGAAAAATAAGCCCAAACTGTTTGTAGTTTGGGCTTATATATTTTACAGAAATAGGGGCAATAAATTCTTAAATTCACTTTACTTAATAAAAAATAAATCTTATTCTATATAATTAAACAGATAGCAAGCTCTGTGTAAGTAAGGAGATGAATGTATGAGATTTGGAATTATCGGTCCATCAGAAGATGAAATTACGCCTTTTATTGAAGAAATGTCTAATAAGGAAATAACGAATCTTGCGATGTTAACATTTCACAGTGGGAAATATGAGAATGTAGAAGTTGTTGCCTTATATTGTGGTGTATGTAAAGTTAATGCAGCTATTGCAACTCAAATATTAATCGATAAATTCAATGTAACGCATATTATTGTCACAGGTGTTGCAGGAGCAATCGACAAAGTATTGAAAATTGGAGATACAGTAATTTCAACAGAAATAGCATATCATGATGTTGATGAAGGGATATTAACTGAATATCATCCTTGGATGGAAAGTGTATATTTTAGAACGGATAGAAACCTGCTTGAATTAAGCAGAGAAGTGGTTGAGAACAATCAATTCGCTCAAAATGTTTATTTTGGAAAAGTTGTTACTGGAGAAGCGTTTATTAGTGAGAGTGGTCGTACAGAAATAATCTCTAAATACAATCCACTTTGTGTAGATATGGAAACTGCAAGTATAGCCCACGTCTGCTATGCAAATACGATTCCGTTTTTAGCAGTGAGATCAATAACAGATACAGAAGAAGCTTCTGGCATAGAAGTGTTCGAAGATAATTGTGTATCTGCTTCGCATAATTCAATTTATTTTGTTAAAAAGTTACTAGAGTCGTTAAAAAAATAAAGAAATATTGTATGAGAGGAAACCTTACTTTTCTGAAGTGAGGTTTTTTGTAGTAACGAAGTAATAGTGAATAAAACTAATTTTAAAAGTAACTTAAAATCAAACTTTTTATAAAGCAACAGATGCTCGTTCATAATAGTAGTATAATAGTGAATGAGGTGTTAATAGAATGGAAGATAGAACGTTAGGTTTATTACTAGATGTTGTTGGGGAATTATTTTCAGATGAAATTTCAATTGCTGTTTCGAATACGAAAGAATATATTTACTATCGGCCAAGTAAACGAATTGATTTAAAGATTAGTGTCGGGGATCCTATAAAGGAAGGAACGATTGCTCATAAAGCGATGGTGATGAATCAAAAAACCTCTGAGTTTATTAATCGGGATGTTTTTGGTATTCCTTATCATGGAATGGCTGTACCATTTTCAAACAATGGAAAGCTTGAAGGGTGCGTAACGGCAATTTATCCAGCTTTAACGGATGGAAAGTCAGTTGTTACTTTAAAAACAACAGACGGCTGGATTCCGGTTCCTTTTTCAAAGGTTATGTATTTAGAGGCTAAAGATAAAAAGACGTATGTGAATTCAGAAGAGTTATCAGGAACACATAAATACTCTCTGCAAGAATTCGAATACTTGCTTCCGAAAGATTCATTTATTAGATGTCACCGTTCGTTTATTGTAAATGTTAATCATATTAAAGCGATTTATCCTGATACCCATTCTACTTTTGTACTTTCGATGGATAATGGTGAGAGAGTACCAGTTAGTCAATCATACGCTAGTTATTTCCGTAAACTTCTAGGATTCTAAATTTCTCTGCTTTAGAACCTAGATTTGCTGTTCTGTCTGAATTTTCGGCATTGTATACTAAAATCCCTATTTTGATAGTGTTAATGTGTAAAATAATTATGAATATTCAATGAGAGAGGGATTACATATGGAGAACAATTTAGATAGAATCAGAGATCAACGTCTAAAAGATCGGGTAGTTACACCTGAAGAAGCAGCTTCCTGGATTCAAAGTGGAATGACTTTAGGCTTAAGTGGGTTTACACGTGCAGGTGATGTGAAAGCAGTCCCATTTGCGCTTGTAAACCGAGTTAAGAATGATGAATCTTTTAAAGTAAATGTTTATACTGGGGCTTCTTTAGGCTCGGATGTAGACAAATTATTTGCTGAGGCAGGAATTTTAGGGAAACGATTGCCTTTCCAAGCTGATGCGACAATGCGAAAAGGAATTAATAACGGAGACTTTTTATTTGTAGATCAGCACTTATCTCATACAGCAGAGTTACTTCGTGCTGACGTTCTAGATATAGATTTCGCTATTTTGGAAGCGGTTGCGATTACAGAGGGCGGAATGATTATTCCAACCACTTCAATTGGAAATTCCTTAGCGTTTTCCTTAAATGCTAAGTCTATTATTATTGAAATGAATATGGCTCAATCCGCGCAATTAGAGGGGCTACATGATCTATATGAACCAGGTAAACAAGGAGAGAGGCTTCCAATTCCGCTTGTGAAAACGGATGACCGAATTGGAACAATCGGTATTCCAATTGATCCTGAAAAAGTAAAGGGAATTGTGTTTACGAATCAATTGGATTCGCCATCGACAATTGTTCCTCCGGATGAAGAAACTGTTATTATGGCACAGCATTTAATAGAATTCCTTCGAGAAGAAGTCAAAGTAGGCCGATTAACAAATCGTTTAGCGCCGTTACAATCAGGAATTGGTTCAGTGGCTAACGCAGTATTGCATGGAATGTTAGGTTCAGAATTTGAAGATTTAGAAGTATATTCCGAGGTTTTGCAAGATGCAGTTTTTGATCTTATGGATGCTGGAAAAGTCAATTTTGCTTCTTGTTGTTCTATCACGCTTTCTGAAGAGAAAATGCAACAAGTATTTTCTAACTTTGAAAAATATCGTGACAAATTAATGATGCGTCCACAAGAGATTTCCAATCATCCTGAAATCATTCGTCGCCTTGGATTAATCTCAATTAATACTGCTTTAGAATTGGATATATATGGTAATGTTAACTCTACTCACGTTTTAGGTACAAAAATGATGAATGGTATTGGTGGGTCTGGTGATTTTGCAAGAAATGCCCGCCTAGCTATCTTTGTTACTAAATCGATTGCGAAGGGTGGGAACATTTCAAGCATCGTTCCTTTCGTTTCACATGTAGATCATACAGAACATGATGTAGATGTTATCGTCACTGAACAGGGGTATGCTGACTTAAGAGGGCTTGCGCCAAGAGAAAGAGTGGAACTTATTATTGAGAATTGCGCACATCCAATGTATCGTGATCAACTACGTGCTTATTACGAAGAAGCAAAAACAAGAGGTGGACAAACTCCTCATATTTTAGAAAAAGCTTTTTCTTGGCATACGAATTATGCTAAAAATGGAACAATGCTTGAAGCGGTAGTAGAAACTGTATAGGTTTGTATCGTACGAAATAGTAAAACGAATGAGTGAGTTTGAAGATTAAATTTTAGAAAAAGAGAACGCCAACTTTTAGGGATGGCGTTCTTTTTCTTTAAAAAATTTGTTGAAAATCGTACTGATTATAATAAAGATTTATGAAAATAATTTCTAATTTATGGAAATTAAAGGTTTTTTTGAAGTGCTTTCCGAATCAATTTAGTAGTGTACATATTGAAAGTGAGGAAAAAGAACCATGAAGATAAGAGAAGCATTATTAAGTGAAGCAAATGAATTAAGTGAACTCGCACTACATTCAAAAGCAACGTGGAATTATAGTGAAGAATTCATACTTGCTTGTAAGGAAGATTTAACAATTACGGAAGAGTACATAAAAAATAATTTTGTATATGTTTTAGTAAACGATAATGCGAAGATTGGTTTTTTCTCATTTTTACGTAATGATAAAGCTCTCGATTTCTTGTACATTCATCCTCATTACAAAGGAAAAGGTTACGGGAAAATACTTTGGGAGTATGTAATAGAAAAAGCCAATGAACTAGGATTAAAAAGTTTTACAATTGATAGTGATCCGAATGCAAAAGGATATTACTTGAAAATGGGAGCACAGTTAATAGGAGAGACACCATCAACTGTCTTTAAGGGTCGTTTACTGCCTCTTTTGAAATATGATGTGTAAAACTATTAATAGTAGGGGAAGATTAGAATGGATGATGTAAAGAAAAAGCAAATATATGAGGCGTTAATAAGATCTTGGTCAATAGAAACAAGTTCAAAGTGGACAATTGAAAACCCAGCAAAGGGACAATGTGGTGTTACAGCTCTTGTCGTTCAAGACATATACGGAGGAGAATTTAAAAAGACAAAAGTAAGAGAGGTATGGCACTTTTATAACTTTATAGATGGGCAGAGATTTGATTTTACAGAGACTCAATTCAATGGGAAATTGAATTATATGGATGAAAAGTCAAATCGGGAAGAAGCATTTGCAGATACAAATGAAAAACAATATAGCATTTTGAAGGGAAAAATAACGAAAGAATTAAAATTATCTTTTGACTCTTAATCTTTGATAAGTTACTATAATGGTGGTAACTTATTAAAGGGAACTTCATAGAGTTGAAAGGGGAAATACTTTTGAAAACAACTTATGTAAACGCTACAATTGTAACGATGAATGAACAAAACGAAGTGATAGAAAATGGATATATCATTGTAGAAAATGATCAAATTATAGATGTAAAGAGCGGAGAATTTGCAAATGATTTTGAAGTAGATGAAGTAATTGACATGAAAGGAAAGTGGGTTTTACCAGGGCTTGTAAATACACATACACACGTTGTAATGAGTCTCCTAAGAGGTATTGGAGATGATATGTTATTACAGCCATGGCTTGAGACGAGAATTTGGCCACTGGAAAGTCAATTTACTCCAGAGCTTGCGGTCGCTAGTACGGAATTAGGATTACTTGAGATGGTGAAAAGTGGTACAACATCATTCTCTGACATGTTTAATCCAATTGGAGTGGATCAAGACGCAATTATGGAAACGGTATCAAGGAGCGGGATGCGAGCTGCTGTTTCAAGGACTTTATTTAGCTTCGGAACGAAAGACGATGAAAAGAAAGCGATTGAAGAAGCTGAGAAATATGTGAAGCGTTATTATAAAGAAAGTGGCATGTTAACTACGATGGTTGCACCACATAGTCCATATACATGTAGTACAGAATTGTTAGAAGAGTGTGCTCGTATTGCAGTAGAGAATCAAACAATGGTTCATATCCACCTTTCTGAAACAGAGCGTGAAGTACGTGATATTGAAGCACAGTACGGAAAACGTCCAGTAGAATATGCAGCGAGCTGCGGATTGTTTAAACGCCCAACAGTTATTGCACACGGTGTAGTATTAAATGATGATGAGCGTGCATTTTTAGCAGAACATGATGTTCGAGTAGCACATAACCCAAATAGTAATTTAAAACTAGGTTCTGGTATAGCGAATGTAAAAGCGATGCTAGAAGCAGGAATAAAAGTAGGAATTGCAACAGATAGTGTTGCATCTAACAATAATTTAGACATGTTTGAAGAAATGCGCATAGCGACTTTATTACAAAAAGGTATTCACCAAGATGCAACAGCATTACCAGTTGAAACAGCTCTTTCTCTTGCGACAAAAGGAGCTGCGGAAGTAATCGGGATGAAACAAACAGGGTCACTAGAAGCTGGTAAGTGTGCTGATTTTATTACGATTGACCCGTCTAATAAGCCGCATCTACAACCAGCGGATGAAGTGTTATCACACCTTGTATATGCTGCGAGTGGGAAAGATATAAGCGATGTAATTATTAACGGAAAACGTGTCGTTTGGAATGGTGAATGTAAAACGTTAGATGAAGAGCGTATTATATTTGAAGCAAGTCGATATAAACGAGGTTTACAAAGATAACTTTTTTAGGCTGTGGAGAGAATCTTCTCCACAGCCTATTTCTAATTTGTAAACCTCACTATATTTTTTAAAACTTTGCAACAGAAGTGATAATGCTAACACTACCCAAAAAATTAGATGTTGACGCTAGTTTTAGAGTACATTGATAGTTAGGACATGTATTTATTTTTGGTTTTTAATAAACTTATTGTATTATTGTGTATTAAATGAACTATTAAGGCGATTAAAGGTAAAGCAGCTCCAATGAGTAAAGTTACTTCACTATTAAATTTATAGTAAGTATAACTTCCAATCCATGAACCAAAGGCTCCTCCCAAAAAGAAAATAGTCATATATAATCCATTAAGTCTGTTTCTTATCTCGGGATTCAAACCAAAGATAATTTTTTGACCTAATAATAAATTTCCTGCTACACCAATATCAATGCAGATACCTGAGATAAGAATTAAAATTATGCTAAATAGTGAATGATCTTGAACAAAGAATAATAGTACGATCGATAATAGTACGAGTGCCAATGATACATTAGTCATTGTAAAAATATAACCTTTATCTGCTATTTTACCAATAGTAGGAGTTAATAAAGCTCCAGCAATTGCAACAAAGCCAAATAATGCAATTTCATTATTTGAAAAATGTAATGGCTCTGATCTTAATAAAATTGGAATAGCTGTCCAATAAAGGCTAAATGCAGCAAATAAACATGCGTGATAAAAAGCTCTTTGTTGTAAAGGAGAAGTATTTATTAGTAGCTTTACCATAGAAGTTATTAAATTTGGATATGTCATGTTACTAGTTGAGATAACTTCATAGTTGGGTAAAAATTTTAGAATTAACAGTAATACGGTAACTAGGGTTATTAATGAAAAAAGAAATACCATTCTCCAGCTAAACCACTCTGTTATTCCGATAGATAATGGGCGAGCAATCATAATCCCAATCAATAAACCACTCATCACTTTACCCACATATTTACCTGCCTCTTCAATTGGCACGATTCTCATTGTTAGTGGAACTAACATTTGAGCTGCACAGGCCCCAATGCCAATTATAGTTGTTAATAGTAAAAAAATAATTCCGTTTGTCGAAATTAGCGTACCAATTAATGAAAAAATAGTTAACCCGATAAGAATTCCTATTATTTTCTTACTTTTCAATAAATCAGCCATCGGTACGATAAAAAATAACCCCAATCCATACCCAATTTGTGTCAAAGTAGTGAGCAATCCAGATAAATCAGAAGAAATGTTCAGATCTTTTGCAATGAATTGTACAATTGGTTGTGCATAATAAATATTTGCAGCAAGTGAACCACAACTAATTGCTAAAATAAATATTAGAAAATTTGTCTTTTTAGTCAATTTTATCATTCCTTTCTTTTTGGAACGTTCATTCCGGAATCATTAAAAAAGAAAGACTATAGGTCTGCAATAGTCTTATCTACTAGATGATAGGCTGAATTTTTCTCTTTTTTATATTTAGACATTACATTCAAACTATGATTTAAACTTAATAAAGAATATGCAACTAATTCAGTATCAACCTCTTGTGAAATTTCTCCTTTCTTTTTTCCTTCTTCGATAACTTGCTTAAATACTTTTTCAAGTTCATTAAAATCATTTATGAGTATTTCTTCTATGGCAGGGTCAATTTGTCCAATAAGCAGTGAAGAATTAGTTATCATACAACCTTTTGGAATTTCACCTGAATAACATTTTTCAATATGTTGATAAAAAAAGGATTTAAGTGATGCTTTTGTGTTTATACCACTAAAAAGTAAATTTCTCTTTTGAGAGCCATAATTTTTATAATGTTCCAAAACTAGTTTAAATAGTGCATCCTTATCTCCAAAGCTATCGTAGAGAGTAGATCGACTTATACCCATCGTTTCAATAAGATCTGATATATATGTAGCATCATAACCTTTTTCCCAGAATAAATGCATAGCTTTATTTAAAGCGTGTTCTTTGTTAAAACTAATACTTCTACCCAATTTATAACACCTCCATTCATGTAACTTAGTATAAATATTCCGGAACGATAAGTCCAGAATATTCGTCTTAATTTCCGAAAGTTTCGTAAAATATCCGTAAATGTTAATTTGGTATTGTGGTATTTAGATGCTATAAAATAGAAAGTATGTATTGAAGCGACAATTAAATTCGATTTTATTGAGGAAAAGTTAAGCTCCTATTAGTTTATATGTTTTTTTCGTTAAAAATCGAAAAGATTCCAAGGTAATCCATATCCTTTTAAAAGGATAGCTTTTTTCTTGAACGAATAAATATTCAAAAGAATGTCGCGTCTTTCTGTTAGTATTTCTGCTATAATATATTACGCTTTATAATATTTTATATTTAAGGAGAACAACTCATGAAGCGAAAAAAGAGTCATTTAATGGTAATGGCACTTGTTACATCTTTATTATTAACAGCTTGTAATAATAAAGCGGATAAAAGTGACACAGAGGTTAAAAAACAAGTGTTAAATGTAACAGTATCAGAAGAAATTCCTTCTCTGGACACTGTGAAAACAACAGATGGTACATCAGCACACATTATGCAGAATATATTTGAAGGGTTATATGTATTAAACGATCAAGATCAGCCTACTCCAGCCATAGCAAAATCGTTTAAAAGAAGTGAAGATGGTAAGAAATATACATTTGACTTGCGTAAAGATGCAAAATGGTCAAATGGGGATAATGTAACAGCAAATGATTTTATATTTGCTTGGAAACGTGCAATTAACCCTGAAACAGCCTCTCAATATGCGTCCATGCTCTTTTATGTAAAAAATGCGAAAGAGATCAATAAGGGAACAATGCCTCTTGATGCACTTGGGGTTAAAGCGATAAATAATTATACGTTAGAAGTTGAACTCGAACAGCCAGTTCCGTATTTTTTACAGTTGTTAGCACTACCTATATACTTACCACAGCATGAATCATTTTTGAAAGAACAAGGAAACAATTATGCATTGGAACCTAGTAATCTCATATATAACGGTCCATTTGTATTAGAAAAATGGAAGCATGAACAAGAGTTTCAATTAAAGAAAAATACTACATATTGGGATCGAAAGAAAGTGAAATTAGATGAAATAAACTTTCATATCCTAAAGGATACAATGACAGCTGTAAATTTATATGAAGCCGGAGATTTGGATCGAGTACCTATTAATTCGCAAGTTGTAGACAAGTATAAAGGGAATAAGGAATTACATATGTCGAGTGATCCTGGAATTGCTATGCTTCGTTTTAATGAAAAAAATAACGCGTTAGCAAATAAAAAGGTGCGTCAATCTATTTCATTAGCGTTAAATAAAGATGATTTCGTTGCTCACTTTATTAATAACGGAGCAAAACCTGCAAGTGGACTTGTACCAGTTGGTCATGTAAATGAAGTGACTGGTAAAGATTTTAGAAAAGAAAATGGAGATATTTCCTCATATGATTTGCAAAATGCGAAAAAAATTTGGGAAGAAGCGAAAAAAGAGCTTGGGGTAGAACAAGTAAACCTAGAGTTCTTAACGTTCGAACAAGATAACGCAATACGTATGGCAGAATATATAAAAGGTGATTTAGAGAAGAATTTGCAAGGGTTAACGATACAAATTAAACAACAGCCATTTAAGCAAAAATTACAGTTAGAACAAATAGGTGATTACGATATAACTATGGCAAATTGGGGACCTGACTATAAAGACCCAATTAGTTATTTAGAGTTATTTACGACAGGGAATCCGAATAATAAAATGAATTATTCTAATGTTCGTTACGATGAATTAATAAAGAAAGCGAAAACGGATTTTGTACTAGATACGGAAAAACGATGGGAAGCGTTGCGAGAAGCTGAGCAGGTATTATTAGAAGATGCAGCTGTGGCACCGCTTTATCATATTGGCTCAGCGTATGTACAAAAGGATTATGTAAAAGGGATTGAAAAACATCAATTTGGTGGTATTTATACTTATAAGAATGCTTATATTGCTAATGAATAAATACAAAAAACCTTACTTTTTAAAAGTAAGGTTTTTTACACATAAATTCTATTAAACTGATTTTAATAAAGCGTAAAAATTCGTATCATATGGGATATCATCTTGATACATATAATTTTTTAGAACACCTTCTTTTTCAAAGCCTAATTTTAATAGTACTTTATTGGAAGCTTCATTTTCAAGAAATACAATTGCCCCGATCCGCTTTAAATGAATCGTATGGAAACCGTATGATATAACCTCAGAAACAGCTTCAGTCGCATATCCTTTTCCCCAGTGTTCAGGCAAAAAGGCATAACTTATATTGGCTCGTTTATGCTCAGAAGACCAATCGTGAAAACCAATGGTACCGATGAGTTCTTTCTTGTCTTTTAATTCGATTCCCCATTTTATACCGCTTCTTGCATTGTAGCTCAACTTAAAGTTATGAATGATTTGTTTCACTTGATCAACATCTTGTAACGGTTTTTGGCCATAATAGCGCAGTACATTAGTATTAGAAAAGCATTGTAGTATACGTGGTGCATCTTTTTCGGTAAGTTCTCTTAAAATGAGTCTTTCAGTTTTTAATAAAGGAAACATATTTTCGCTCCTTTTCACATGAAAATAGAATGTATTTGTTATTATATAATTTAATCTGAAAATAAAGATTATTCAAGGCGTAAGGGAATTATTGTCTGGAAATAGATTATATAATTTATCTTAAAAAGAGTTTATAGGATTAATACAAATAATGAATTGAAAAAGGGTATTCCAAATAAAAATTGGAATACCCTTTTTTCATTACCCTACAAATGTTTGATACAGTAAGAAGATATTTAAAACGATAACGAGAGCAGCAATTATCCATGCGATAAATGTTGTTATACGGTGGTTAACGAGTGCACCCATAATCTTTTTATTACTTGTAAACATAATAAGTGGTACAAGTGCAAATGCAATACCGAATGATAAGACGACTTGGCTCATGACTAGAGCGTATGTTGGATTTACACCTAAAGCGATAATTACTAGTGGTGGAATCATTGTAATAAATCGGCGTAAATATAACGGAATATGCATGCGAATGAAACCTTGCATAATAATATCACCCGACATTGTACCGACAGAAGAGCTAGATAGTCCTGCTGATAAAAGTCCAATCCCAAATAATGCAGCCGATACAGGACCTACTAAATTGGTAAATTGAGTGTAAGCAACATCTAAATCTTCAACGTGCAAGCCATTTTTAAAAAATAGTGCAGCTGCTACAATTAACATACTTGCATTAATTGCTCCAGCAATAACCATTGCAATAATAATATCGATAAATTCGAAACGAAAAATCTTTTTCTTTTGTTCGTCAGTTGTTCCGACCACACGGCGTTGTGTTAATGCAGAATGCAAGTATATTGCATGCGGCATAACTGTCGCACCTAAAATCCCTGCTGCAAGTAATATACTGTCTACACCTTGGAATTTTGGAATAAATAGTCCTGAAAGAAGGGGACTTAATTCTGGTTTTGCATAAAAAACTTGAATCCCAAAAGCAATTACTACAATGAAAATCATTCCTGTAATAATAGCTTCTAGTGGACGAAATCCTCTACGTTGAAATTCAAGGATAATAAATGATCCGGCTGCTGTAATTAAAGCGGCAGGTAGCATGGGGATTCCAAATAGTAAGTAAAGCCCCAATGCAGCTCCAATAAATTCCGCTAAATCTGTAGCCATAATAACTAGTTCACCTTGTATCCATAAGCCGATAGACACAGGCTTTGGAAAGTTTTCACGAGCTATTTCGGGTAAATTGTTTCCTGTAGCAATTCCTAATTTAGCTGATAAAGTTTGGATTAATACAGCCATTAAGTTAGAAGCGAGTATAACCCATAATAGTAAATATCCATATTGTGAACCAGCTGCGATATTTGTAGCAAAGTTGCCAGGATCAATATAAGCAACGGACGCGATAAAAGCGGGTCCTAAAAATGGTAACAGTCTTTTCCAGCCTTTTGTTTCTCCACTTAAAGCTAAGTGAGCTGATTGTACAGTTGTACTTTCAGAAGGGAGATGTTTATCTTTTGTTATATCTTTATTCATAGTAGTTTTCCCCTTTAAAATGTTAACTTGATGAAATTATTGTATTTATTCTTACTCATTATTTCAATACATTTAAATATGTTATGTGATAATTTCATTTGAACACGAAAGTTTCCTTAATGCAAATTATATGCCTTTATGCAATGGATGGTGTGATAATGTAAAATGAATTGGGAGTTTATGGTGTGGTGACATGGGGAAACATAGTGAATTAAAGGGCTGTTTTTGAAATTTATGTGAACATAAAGCTGATAATACAGCATATTAATTGATGGAATTGCAATTGTATGATATATAATATATTGGGATTACAACATAACCATAGTGTTATGATGTGTAATCTTGTTTTTTATTTTTGTTAACTGATAGAAAATAGTATAAAGAAAAGAAAATGGGATTCATTTTCTTATTATATATGTTTTGATATGAACGTTAACTTATACATGATTTTAAAAATTAGATAGGTGGTAGAAATACATTGGCAACTACAAAACCATACAGAGTATTACTATATTACATGTACACAACAATTGAAAACCCAGAAGAATTTGCTGCAGAGCATTTAGAATTTTGTAATGCACTTGAATTAAAAGGAAGAATTCTTGTAGCAAAAGAAGGTATTAACGGAACTTGTTCTGGAACTGTAGAGCAAACAGAGAAATACATGGAAGCAATGAATAATGATCCACGTTTTGATGGTATCGTATTTAAAATAGATGAAGAAGAAGGGCATGCATTCAAGAAAATGCACGTACGTCCTCGTCCAGAATTAGTTACACTTCGTCTAGAAGATGACATTAACCCACATGAAATAACTGGGAAGTATTTAGAGCCAAAAGATTTTTATGAGGCAATGAAACAAGAAGATACAGTTATCATTGATGCACGAAATGATTATGAGTTTGATTTAGGACACTTCAAAGGTGCGATTAAACCTGATATCGAATCATTCCGTGAATTACCAGATTGGATTAGAGAAAACAAAGAAACACTTGAAGGTAAAAAGATTTTAACTTACTGTACAGGTGGAATTCGTTGTGAGAAATTCTCTGGTTGGTTAGTTCGTGAAGGTTTTGAAGATGTAAGTCAGCTTCACGGCGGAATTGTAACGTACGGAAAAGATCCAGAAGTACAAGGTGAGCTTTGGGATGGACAATGTTACGTGTTTGATGAGCGTATCGCTGTTCCAGTAAACCAAAAAGAACATGTTATCGTTGGTAAAGATCACTTTACAGGTGAACCATGTGAGCGCTATGTAAACTGTTCAAATCCAGAATGTAATAAGAAAATTTTATGTTCTGAAGAAAACGAAGCGAAATATTTACGTGCATGTTCTCATGAATGTCGTGTAAGTCCACGTAACCGCTACGTAATACAACATGAATTAACGGAAGAGCAAGTAGCTGCTGCATTAGAGAAAATCGAAGCAGGGAAGTAAGCTGAATTCGTATAATAAAAAGGGTACTCCAAGTTTTATTTTGGAGCACCCTTTTTTCATTATACAGTCCTGTCATTTGTCGTTTTTTGTCGGTAAGTCGATATATTTAAAAAATCGCTGATATATTTCGAGTTGCGCTGATATAATCGGAAAATCGCTGATAAAAATTTCACTTACTGCAGCACACCAAGAATTTGAAAATCACCTTCTTTAGTTTTTATCCTCTTTCTCTTTAACGGCAGAAAGTACCGTTTGTTTTACCCAAGCTTTTCTTTGTTTATGCTGTAGACCCCATTGATATAAACTTTGGGCTCCTAAAATAAGTGAAATGACAATGCCGCTAATCGCAATTAATAGAGCGAAAAATTCAAGAGGGGACGATATTTTGTTTGAATCGGTGTTTCTTAAAAGGTCAATCATAGTAAACCCTAACATTTGGCCCACTACAGAGTAGAGCGTTAAAATTAATAATAAAAGGCTATCTTTTTTAGAGGCGACATTTTCTTGATATTTAAACAAACTATCAAGATTTTGTTTCGCGTTTGAGTATAGAACCTCAATATTAAAAAGTTTTCTTAAGCGGAAGAAAATATCTTCACTTTGTGATTGGGATACTAATTCTAAAGAAAAATAATTAGCAGTGAACGAATTGATCGAATAAATTAATTTCTCTATTTCATTAGTATCTTGTTCAATGTTTAGCTCAGCATAGGCGTTTGCCATTTTTAATAAAACAATTTTATGGAATAGGTTTAATAATAAAGCGTAATAAAATTCTCCGTACATTTGACTAGCAAGTTTAGAGATTTCGCGTTCGCCTTCATTTGTTACACATGTAAAAATATGTTCTTCCATAATGAAATAACGATTTGGAGCCCATCTCTGGTAAGCGTGTTTTTTTAAATAGTCATGAATGTAAGGAATGTTATTTGCACTTACATATGGTTTACCATCACTTGTTAATCCGGAAAGACTGGAAGTACGATAAACATCCACTTCATTAAGTTCCATACCTTCTTTTAGTGACAATAAAGTTTGAACGTACATTCTTTGGTCTTCAAAGAAAGGGAAGGTTTGAAAGTATGAACTTCTTAATCTCTTCTTTTCAAAGAAATCAGTTACGCCATGAAATAAATAACCAAAAATGAATTTTTCAACTTGGGAATACTTTTTTCCGTTACATTCAATACAAATAGACTCATTTGTATCAGTTTTAGTTTCAAGTACACGGAAGCGAGCAGCGAATTCGATTGCTTCAGATAAAGTCATGTTTGGAGCAGTGTTTACTTCTCTTCGAATTGTTAAGAAGCCAAGTTCATAAGGACAAAGTGTTACATCAATAGAGTGTATCTTGAATGGGATTGAAATAAGGTTTGTAGTTAAATGTCCAGTTAAGTTAAGGTCCTTTGAATAACGTTGCAAGCCCTTTTGATGCTCTGAATGAGGAAAGAGAATTTTATTTGTAAATGAAAGATAGTATGCTTCCATATTTTGATGTGAAACTTTAAACTCCCCATAATATGTATTTTCATCATCGAGATGATCGAGCCGAAAAGGAAGAAAATCGTTTTTTTGTAAGAAAGGGAACATATTTTGTTCATATCCAGCTTTAAACGAAAACGGGAATATAAATTGGAATATAGCTGTTGCTACACCTTTTTCCTCAATTGATTGTATTGCCTCCATCTACATTGTGTCCTTTCCATATATGCTATAGAAACAACATGCCCAAATTTATTTGAAAATAACCACTCTTTTATACTCAATTGAGAGTGAAAATTCAGCTTATTTAGTAGAGGACATGTATAATGTTATGTATACTAAAAGTTATAAAATTGTATTTTGAAAAGGGGCATGCTGTATGAGGATTTTAGTATTAGGCGCTGGTGGAGTCGGAGGATTTTTTGGTGGCAGATTAGTCGAGAAGGGAGAAGATGTCACGTTTCTTGTTCGTAGTAAACGGAAAAAACAATTAGAGGAAAGAGGACTTGTAATCCGAAGTGTTAACGGGGATTTTTCCTTCCAACCGAAATTAATAACGAAAGAAGAGAGAACTTCTCAATTTGATGTTATTTTATTTTCAACAAAAGCGTATCACTTAAACGAGGCTATTCAAGATTTGAAGCCGTTTGTTGACGATAATACTGTAATCATTCCATTGTTAAATGGTATCGCTCATTTATCACTACTACAAAAAGAATTCGGCGAAGAAAAAGTAATTGGCGGTTTATGCTTTATCGAGACGACGTTAAACGATCAAGGAGAAATTGTACAAACTAGCGCTGCCAACAGACTTGTGTTTGGAGAAATTAAGTCTCAAAATTCAGAGAGAGTAAAGCATATTTCTAAAGCATTTTCAGGTACGAAGTCTAGTTTTGTTTTAAGTGAAAATATTACGCAAGATATGTGGCATAAATATTTATTTATTACTGTAATGTCAGGTGTGACAACGTTAATGCGTGCACCAATTGGACCAATCCGTGAAAGTGAAGGCGGCCGTGATTTTATCCGTAATGTGTTTGAGGAATCTGTACAAATCATGAGAGTATTAGGAGCTCCAGTAAAGGCTAATATTGCCCAGGAACATATGAAAACGATTGATAAAATTTCGTATGATATGAAGTCATCAATGCAACGTGATATGGAAAAGGGTTCGTTTATTGAAGGGAAGCACTTGCAAGGATATTTACTGGATGTAGCAGAGAAATTTTCTATAGCGGCACCATTATTAGAATCTATATATCAAAATTTAAAGGTGTATGAAGAGATGACCTTTAACAAATCTGTAATAGAATTAGATGTATGAAAAAATAAAAAAGATAGCAATATATAAGTGTATTGCTATCTTTTTTATTTTTTTGTATGATAAATTATTTATTTCTTTTCGTTCTATCTGTCAAATTTATTTCCTGTTCACGTTTACCATATAACTGATTAATTTCATTTGCTACTGCATCTAAATATGAATCGGAAAAAATAGGCTTCTTTTCTTTAGACATATGGGTCTCCTTTGCGGATTTTTAATATTCATTATGTATATTTCTCAGCGGATTATGCGCAATCATTTTAATTTTTTTCTTATTAAAAATTTTTGTTTACTTTTTGAAAATAAAGGAGTATTATAATCCACAGTTTCAATTTTCTAAATCGCTGAAACCGCATGGTACGGGGGACCCGTTTTTACGGATTAGTACATAATCCGATGGGGTGAATCCTTGAAAAAGGTAGGGCTACTCATAGGCCCGAATCCGACAGCTAACCTCGTAAGCGTTATATTGAGAAGGAAGGTGGAGCTTGTGCGACAAAAAAAATAATGTCTACAAGTCTATTTCGCTATGGCTTGTAGACATTTTTTGTTTTCTGAAGAAATCGTTTACTGGCTGTAACAAGCAGAAAAGTTCGTACAAAATTATTGGAGAGTGGACAGCATTGGTTTCATCTATTAAAAGATTTTTAATTGGAAGACCGTTAAAATCAACAGAGCTTGGAGAACAAAAGCTTAATAAAACGAAAGCTTTAGCTATTTTATCTTCTGATGCATTGTCATCAGTTGCTTACGGTCCAGAGCAAATTTTAATTGCTTTAGCAGGTGTGGGAGCGATCGCTTATTGGTATTCCATTCCGATCGCTGTTGGGGTATTAGTATTATTGACAGCCCTTATTTTATCTTATCGTCAAATTATTTTTGCTTATCCGCATGGCGGGGGAGCGTATGTTGTATCAAAAGAAAATTTAGGGATGAATCCAGGCTTAATTGCTGGAGGATCTTTATTAGTCGACTATATTTTAACTGTTGCGGTAAGTGTATCTGCAGGTACAGATGCGCTAACATCTGCTTTTCCTAGTTTACATGCACATAATGTAATCATTGCGATTATATTTGTTATATTTATTACGATCTTAAATTTAAGAGGAGTAACGGAATCAGCTTCTGTTTTAGCATATCCTGTTTATTTATTTGTTTTAGCCCTATTTATATTAATTGGTGTAGGCATATATAATATTTTGACTGGTCACGTTTCACCAACTTTACACACGCCGATCGGAACGCCGGTTGCGGGTATTAGTTTGTTTTTACTGTTAAGAGCATTTGCATCAGGTAGTTCTGCTTTAACAGGTGTTGAAGCAATTTCAAATGCAATTCCGAACTTTAAAGATCCTGCGCCAAACAATGCTGCAAAAACATTGCTTGCAATGGGTGCATTACTTGCTGTGTTATTTTCAGGAATTGTATTTTTAGCTTATTATTACGGAGTGACGCCGAGTAAGGAAGTAACAGTTGTTTCTCAAATTGCTGAACAAACATTTGGACGTAATTTCATGTACTATTTCATACAAGGTACAACAGCTTTAATATTAATTCTCGCAGCTAATACAGGCTATTCTGCATTTCCTTTATTAGCGGTTAACCTCGCAAAAGATAAATTCATACCGAGAATGTTTACGATTAGAGGAGACCGTCTAGGTTACTCAAACGGTATTATAATACTTGGAGTTGCTTCGATTATTTTAATTGTAGCTTTCCAAGGACAAACAGAACATTTAATTCCGTTATATGCAGTAGGTGTATTTATTCCATTTACACTTTCTCAAACAGGGATGGTATTAAAGTGGCTTCGTGAAAAACCTGAAGGATGGGCTTTAAAATTAACGGTTAATTTAATTGGTGCAGTTATTAGTTTTATCGTAATGAGCATGTTCTTTTTAACTAAATTTGCACAAGTTTGGTCGATTCTTATTTTCTTACCAGTTATTATCTTCTTATTCCATCGAATTAAGAAGCATTATGATGCAGTGGGTGATCAATTAAGTTTAAAAACTTGCGAGCCTCTTATTCCAATTGAGGGGAATGTAATTGTCGTTCCTGTAGCAGGTATGACGCATGTAGTAGAAAATTCATTGAATTATGCGAAATCTCTTTCTGCAGATCAAGTTATCGCTGTATATGTTGCTTTTGACAGAGAAGAGGAAAAGAAATTTGAAGAGAAATGGAAGGTGTGGCAACCTGAAGTAAGGCTTGTTACATTACATTCTCATTATAGAAGTATTATTCAGCCGTTAACGAAGTTCATTGATACAGTGCAATATAAGGCAAGTGAATCGAATTACCGCGTTACGGTCGTTATACCACAGTTTATTCCGAAAAAAGGTTGGCATAACATTCTTCATAATCAATCCAGTTTACTCATACGTGCGTATTTACTTTATAAAAGAAATGTTGTTATTACGACAGTTCCATATCATTTAAAAAAATAAGAAGATTTTTGAAGGATAGCTTCGTGAAAATGAAGCTATCCTTTTTGTGTATATGCTATGCATAATTGCATATGGGTTTAAAAGTTATATGGATATAATTTTATTAGTTATTTATAAGTAGTGTTTTCTGTTGTGATATATAGATATTTCAATCGATAAAGTGAATCGGATTATATTTTGAAATAAGGACATGAAAGCTTGGAAATAAAGGGAATGAAAATACTTCTTTACGTTATATAAACAGCTGTGTTTAAATGACCTTACAGTACAAAACATATATGAAAACAAAACGAAATTTCATATTTACGCATGTTTTTTAGTTTAAAATGAATAATATTTTTACGTAATATATTCACTATGTGAATGTGGGAATTTCGATGAAATAGAAAATTTATACAATATTATTCATACTAAACACATATGAAAAATAATGAAATGTTTTGTGGCGATAAGTAAGTACTGTAGCAATATGAGAGAGGTGGTTCATACATGGATCGTGGTGAGGACGTTCTCTATTTTAACCATCTCAAGTTATGGGCAAAAAAATAGAATAATAAAATGCGATAGTAATAGTTGCTAATACATAGGAGGAGTTAAAGTGAAAAAGACTTTAATTACAGGGTTATTGGTTACAGCAGTATCTACGAGTTGCTTCATTCCTGTAAGCGCTTACGCTAAGGAGGGGCAAACGGAAGTGAAAACAGTATATGCGCAAAATGTAATTGCTCCAAATACATTATCCAATTCAATTAGAATGTTAGGATCACAATCACCGCTTATTCAAGCATACGGATTAATTATTTTGCAACAGCCAGACATTAAGGTAAATGCGATGAGTAGCTTAACGAATCATCAAAAGTTCGCAAAGGCGAATGTGCGAGAGTGGATTGATGAATATAATCCGAAGCTAATTGACTTAAATCAAGAAATGATGAGATACAGCACTAGATTTAATAGCTATTATAGTAAGCTCTATGAACTAGCAGGAAACGTAAATGAAGATCAGCAAGCAAAAGCAGATTTTATGAGTGCATATGGAAAATTACAATTGCAAGTACAAAGCATCCAAGAGAGTATGGAGCAAGATTTATTAGAGTTAAATCGATTTAAAACAGTATTAGACAAAGATAGTAACAACTTATCAATTAAAGCCGATGAAGCAATAAAAACACTGCAAGGATCAAGTGGAGATATTGTGAAATTAAGAGAAGATATTAAAAGAATTCAAGGGGAAATTCAAGCTGAACTAACTACTATTTTGAATAGACCTCAAGAAATCATTAAAGGTTCTATTAATATCGGTAAACAAGTATTTACAATCACAAATCAAACTGCACAAACGAAAACAATCGATTTTGTTTCTATCGGTACTTTAAGTAATGAAATTGTAAATGCTGCAGATAGTCAAACGAGAGAAGCAGCTCTTCGCATTCAACAAAAGCAAAAAGAGTTATTACCACTTATTCAAAAGTTATCACAAACTGAAGCAGAGGCGACTCAAATTACATTCGTTGAAGATCAAGTAAATAGCTTTACAGAATTAATTGATCGTCAAATTACAACTTTAGAAACGTTATTAACGGATTGGAAAGTTTTAAATAATAATATGATTCAAATTCAAAAGAATGTTGAAGAAGGCACGTATACAGACAGTAGTTTACTTCAAAAACATTTCAATCAAATTAAAAAAGTAAGTGATGAAATGAATAAGCAAACAAATCAATTTGAAGATTACGTTACAAACGTTGAAGTACATTAAACAGAAAAATAATTAGCGATATAGGGAGAGAAGAAAAATGACAAAAAAACCTTATAAAGTAATGGCTCTATCAGCACTTATGGCAGTATTTGCAGCAGGAAATATTTTGCCGGCTCATACGTATGCAGCTGAAAGTACAGTGAAACAAGCTCCAGTTCATGCGGTAGCAAAAGCTTATAATGACTATGAAGAATACTCATTAGGACCAGAAGGCTTGAAAGATGCAATGGAAAGAACAGGTTCAAATGCTTTAGTAATGGATCTGTACGCTTTAACAATTATTAAACAAGGTAATGTTAACTTTGGAAATGTATCGTCTGTTGATGCGGCTTTAAAAGGGAAAGTAATTCAGCACCAAGATACAGCTAGAGGAAATGCGAAGCAATGGTTAGATGTATTAAAACCACAGCTTATTTCAACGAATCAAAATATCATTAACTACAATACGAAATTCCAAAACTATTATGATACTTTAGTTGCTGCAGTTGATGCAAAGGATAAAGCGACTCTTACGAAAGGCTTAACTAGATTATCAAGTAGTATTAATGAAAATAAAGCGCAAGTGGATCAGTTAGTAGAAGACTTGAAGAAATTCCGAAATAAAATGACTTCGGATACGCAAAACTTCAAGGGTGATGCAAATCAAATTACATCTATATTAGCTAGTCAAGATGCAGGAATTCCGCTTCTGCAAAATCAAATTACAACGTACAATGAAGCAATTAGTAAATATAATGCAATTATTATCGGTTCATCTGTTGCGACAGCTCTAGGACCAATTGCAATTATCGGTGGTGCAGTAGTTATTGCTACGGGCGCAGGAACACCGCTAGGAGTAGCATTAATTGCAGGTGGTGCAGCAGCTGTAGGCGGTGGTACAGCTGGAATCGTATTAGCGAAGAAAGAGCTTGATAATGCACAAGCAGAAATTCAAAAGATAACAGGACAAGTTACAAC
Source organism: Bacillus sp. C-3-6 (assembly GCF_054509685.1). NCBI lineage: Bacteria > Bacillati > Bacillota > Bacilli > Caryophanales > Bacillaceae > Bacillus > Bacillus sp. C-3-6. The sequence goes on from NZ_CM137247.1 coordinate 1,787,174, forward strand.
TGCGCAATTAGAAGTAGCAGGATTAACGAACATTAAAACACAAACAGAGTATTTAACAAATACAATTGATACTGCAATTACAGCGTTACAAAATATTTCAAACCAATGGTACACAATGGGATCAAAATACAATTCTTTACTTCAAAATGTAGATTCTATTAGTCCAAACGACCTAGTTTTCATTAAAGAAGATTTAAACATTGCGAAAGATAGCTGGAAAAACATTAAAGACTATGCAGAAAAGATTTATGCTGAAGATATTAAAGTAGTAGATACGAAAAAAGCATAATCGAATACGAATCGTTAGAGCGTTAAGTGTTGATGAATGATTTGAAGCTCCTGTTCAGTTGTGAGCAGGAGCTTTTGATATCCTTATAAAGAGAATAGGTGAAAAATATGCAGAAAAGTTTTTATAAAAAATGTCTTTTAGTGGTAATGATTGCTGGGGTGGCAACGAGTAACGCATTCCCTTTACATCCTTTTGCAGCAGAACAAAATGTAAAGGTGCTACAAGAAAATGTGAAAAACTATTCTCTTGGACCAGCTGGATTCCAAGATGTAATGGCACAAACAACATCAAGTATATTTGCAATGGATTCATATGCAAAATTAATTCAAAATCAACAAGAGACGGATTTAAGTGAAATAAGTTCGATTAATAGTGAATTTAAAGGGAATATGATTCAGCATCAAAGAGATGCAAAAGTTAATGCAGCATATTGGTTAAATAATATGAAGCCTCAAATTATGAAAACGGATCAAAATATTATTAATTACAATAATACTTTCCAATCTTATTATAATGACATGTTAATAGCGATTGATCAAAAGGATAGCGGAAAATTAAAAGCGGATTTAGAAAAGTTGTATGCGGATATTGTAAAGAATCAAAATGAGGTAGATGGATTATTAGGAAATTTGAAAGCTTTTCGCGATAGAATGGCGAAAGATACAAATAGTTTCAAAGAGGATACAAATCAGTTAACAGCGATATTGGCAAGTACGAATGCTGGTATTCCAGCTCTAGAGCAACAAATAAATACATATAACGATTCAATTAAAAAGAGTAATGATATGGTCATTGCTGGTGGCGTACTTTGCGTAGCGCTAATAACATGTCTTGCTGGCGGGCCGATGATTGCGGTTGCGAAAAAAGATATCGCAAATGCAGAAAGAGAAATCGCCAATTTAAAAGATAGAATTTCAGGAGCACAAGCAGAAGTCTTAATTTTGACTGATGTAAAAAATAAAACAACAAACATGACAGAAACAATTGATGCAGCAATTACAGCACTACAAAACATATCAAATCAATGGTATACAGTAGGTGCAAAATATAATAATTTACTACAAAACGTAAAAGGAATTACTCCAGAAGAGTTTACGTTTATAAAAGAAGATTTACATACAGCGAAAGATAGCTGGAAAGATGTAAAGGATTATACAGAAAAATTACATGAAGGTGTGGCAAAGTAAACAGTGGACTAGTTCTGCTGTTTATTTTTTTATCCTGTTTTTTGTGAGAGTTGAACTTGCAATTATATATAAGTTTGTCATGTGTTTTATCCATGTGTGTATAAAAATCTTTTTGTTATCGCTCCCTTTGATAGAATCCATTTTCATATGGTTTTTTTACCGAATTTTTTAAAAATTAAATTTTAAGGCTTGATAATTCATTTAAAATGATTTAATCTTATATCAAATGATATGTTTATCTATCAAAAATGCTTTTGTAAAGATAAAGGAGTGATTGAGAATGTTAAACGCCCTATTGATGGTAAGTCTTTAGGTACAGCAGCATTGAAAAGTTTGGGAAGAAATGAGTGAGCTTTCACAATAAAGAACTCTATAACTTTATGTAGTGTTTGATACCCTTCGATTAGATTTTTTGAAAAACAAATCAATATTAATTGAATCAAAGTTTAGAAATTAAATATATGAGTAGTAGAAAAAATCCATTAGTTGTTATCATGTCCTGATAAAAAAATGTAAAAAATAGAAAATGGAAATTCTGAGAAAACCTGTTCAGAAAGTATGGTATGAAAGTAAGTTAGTGAGGGGAATTCAAAACCAATTTAATAAAAGCGAGGTAAATAATATGACTTTTGAAGAAAAATTACAAGCATATGCAGAACTTACGGTGAAAATCGGTGTCAATATTCAACCAGGGCAATACTTATTAGTCAATACATCAGTGGATGCATTGGATTTCGCCCGTATAATTGTGAAAGAGGCTTATAAGGCTGGGGCAGGGCGTGTTCATGTTAATTTTTCGGATGAAGAAATGGAACGTGCTTACTTTGATTATGCCTCAGATGAAGAATTTAATCGCTTCCCAGAGTGGATAGTCAAAATGAATGATGAGCTGATCGAACGTAAAGGAGCACTATTAATGATAGATGCTACAGATCCTGATAAATTTACAGGTATTTCATCTGATCGCCTAGCTACCTATCAAAAGGTAGCAGGAGCTGCTCTGAGAAACAATCGCAACGCCGTAATGAAGGATTCAATAGCTTGGTCGATGGTAGCAGTTCCTTCACCAAAGTGGGCATCGAAGGTGTTCCCAGGTTTAGCAACTGAGGATCAAGTACCAGCATTATGGGAGGCTATTTTTAAAGCTGTTCGTATTGGTGACGGCAGTGCTATTGAAAAATGGCGTGAACATGTAACAAATTTAGAATCTCGTGCGGTCCTACTGAACAATAAAAAATACATGAAGCTTCACTATACAGCGCCAGGTACTGATTTAACAATTGCATTAGCACCACAGCATAAATGGGTTACTGGAGGTGGTAAAACTCCTGATGATACTATCTTTATGGCTAATATGCCGACAGAAGAGGTTTATACGTTACCGATGAAACAAGGTGTAAATGGCTATGTAAGCAATACAAAACCATTAGTTTATCAAGGGAATATTATCGATGGCTTTACACTGACATTTGAACAAGGAAAAATTGTTAAAGCTGAAGCACAGGTAGGACATGATTTATTACAGGAGCTTATTAATGTGGATGAAGGCTCTTGCTATTTAGGTGAAGTAGCACTTGTACCACATGAATCACCAATTTCAGCATCGGGAATTTTATATTTTAATACATTGTTTGATGAAAATGCATCGAACCATTTAGCGATTGGTAAAGCTTATCCAACTTGCTTAGAGGATGGAAGAGATTTAGAAAACGATCAGCTTGAAACGTTAGGGGCAAATATTTCAATAACACATGAGGACTTTATGATTGGCAGCAGTGAGATGGATATCGACGGTATTCTACCAGATGGAACTGTAGAACCAATTTTCCGTAAAGGTAGCTGGGCATTTTAAGTTTTTAATTTGAATAAAGGAGTAGAGTGGATGAAACGGTTACTAAGCATAATTGGTGCAACTATATAGGTGTTTCACCTGCTTTTGCTTAGGCTGAAAACTACCTCTTTAATTAGAAGTAAAATGCATGCAAAGGAGATAGGCCAATGAATTTCTGGGAAGTTGTTTTGATAGTAGTGAATTTTAGTCTATTGAGTTGGATACTGTTAATAGGCAGAGAAACGAAAAAGTGGTCTAAATTAGCTACTTTGATTGCCGTTGTAATGGTTACAGTTCAGTTATTGGCAGAAGGTTTTAGGTGGCAGATGATTCCAGCATATGTATCCCCAGTTATCTTAATTTTATGCTATTTATTAACTGGGCGGAAAAAGGGCTTTAGAAGTTCGGGTATATTCATAGTTAAGACTTCGTTACTATGTATCTATTTGTTTGTAGCAGTTGCGCTACCCTTACTTATGCCAGTATTTTCATTTGAAGAACCAACTGGTCCACATAAGATCGGTACGAAGCTATATCATTGGGTTGATCATCAGAGAAATGAACCATATTCGAAAAATCCAAATGATCGGCGCGAACTGATGGTGCAAATTTGGTATCCTGCAGCTGAAAAAAGCAAGGGGGATCCAGAACCTTATATTCGTAACATAAATGAGCTCTCCAAGGGATTGGAAAAAACATTGTCTATTCCTGCATTTGCATTCAGCCACATGGAATTGGTAAAGTCTCATTCGTTTATGGATTTACAACTCTCAGACTCAGAGAATCACTATCCCATATTACTCTTCTCTCATGGTTTTAATGGTTTTCGTAATCAAAACACGTTTCAAGTTGAGGAGTTGGCTAGTCAAGGATATATTGTTCTAAGTATCGATCATACCTTCGATGCTGCAGCTACCGTCTTTCCAGGTGGTCGAACTGCTTACGTACAGCCCATTAATTTAACTGATGAAGGAGATAGTCACATAAAATTATGGGAGGAAGATGTCAGCTTTGTCCTTAATCAGATAGAGAAACTTAACGAAAACGATGAGACTGGTTTCTTTACAGGAAGACTGGATACCTCGCGAATTGGAATGTTTGGCCACTCTTACGGTGGAGCTACCGCAGCACAAATACTTGCAAAAGATTCTCGTGTCAAAGCAGCTATCAATATGGATGGTACATTGTATGGTGAAATCTTGCCTGAAAGTGGCATTGGAAAACCATTTCTGCTCATGAGTGCAGAAGAGCCTGATGAAGCAGATCCCTTTGAAGTGAGGGAGCGATACGGACGTGGGTTAGCTGGTGGTGGTATGTCAATGGTCATTCCTCATACGGATCATACAAGCTTTACCGATTTACATTTGTTCTCACCTCTGTTGCAGAGCCCAGGTGAAAATCCAAAGGAAGTCCATCGTATTATTAACGAATTCAGCCTGGCATTTTTTGACCAGTATGTAAAACAGAAGGATGACGGCTCAACCCTTAAAAGGCTGATGACCAAATACCCGGAAGTGAATTTTAAAGTAAACCGATAACTTTATGCAGAAAGTAACTTCATTATAAAATATTCAATAATTAAATGAAGTGCAAACGGATTTAATAAAAGTAGAAAAATTACTGTAATTATTAATTCGTCATAAAAATAGTTAAAAAAACCAGATAAGGTAATCATTTTTTCTACTAAGAAAGCGATTCGTACCATTTCCTTTGGCTCTTGTATTTATTACATTAAAGAATTTAATTTCTTCATCGTTATCTAAATAATGAAATGCTAAAAATGAAACATTCAAAGTACTATCAGTTTCAGGAATATAATTCTTTTTGAAAAGCTACATTCAGCAGCTGGACACTTTATTTGAGATTGTTTATTATAATATCAAATGATATATTTATCTATCAAAAATGACGACTTTATACAGAAAAAGGGAGAGATTGACGATGAAGAAAGACTTGTCAGCGTTGAAGGAAGCGAGATTTAATGCAATTCTTGATTCAGCTACTATATTGCTTGTTGAAAATCCTACTGCTTCGATGAATGAAATTGCGGAATATGCGGGAATTGGAATTGCTACACTCCATCGCTACGTCGAAAGCAGGGAGAAATTGATGCTGTTCTTGGGCCATCGGGCTATACAACTGGTAAGTGATACTGTAAACCAGATTCCACTGGATGAGGAAAGAAGCGAAAACTATATCCCGGAACTCATTGAAGCGTTAATCCCTTTAGGTGACAAAATCTATTTTCTAGGTCATGATGCATCTGTATTTAACAACAAAGAATTAGGTGAAGCAGAAGAGAAGCTGAGGGAACCCTTAAGACGCGTTATTGAATTGCTACAACAAAGAGGTTACTTTCAGCAAACAGTTAGCAGTGAATGGATTTTGAATACGCTTTATGCTCTGCTTTTCCATACTTGGGAACAGGTACATGAAGGAAATGTGGCTAAAAAATCTGCTGCAGAGCTTGTTTTAAATACATTTTATTATGGTTTCAAAGCTAAGGATGAATTGAGAGGGAAGTGAACTGATTCAAATCCATGATAATCAATATTGATAATATAGAAAGTGAAAAGGAGCAATAGGATAATGAATAAAATCTCTATTGTAAAGGCTGTTCATCAATCCATGGTCGGCGCCCAGCTAAATGTAATGGCATTGGAATACATGGCGTTTCCACTTGCAGGATCTGAGGAGAAGAACACAGTCGATTGGACATTTTGTAAGCTATGGCGGCAGGAGAACAACCGTTTTAGTCATCAATACGCCTATGAAGCTCAAATGGATGGGAAAACTTTAGGGATGATTACTTGCTATCCCATATCCGTTTTAAATCGTCTTGCCTGGCCCACTTTTAAACAGCTGCTTTCGTTCCGAAAGCTGGGTTTTGTTGTTTATAACATTCTGAATATCAAAATGCTTTATTCCATGTTTACCTTGAAGGAGGGAGAAGATGACGAGTTTCACATCGGAACAATTGCCTTACTGCCCGAAAGTCGAGGACTAGGGATAGGTACCAGACTAATTGAATTTGCTGAGGAACAAGCTTCGCTGCAAGGCTTTGCCAAATGCTCTCTAACAGTAAAGAAAGAGAACCAACTTGCCATTAAATTGTATCAGAGGATAGGCTACCAGATTACAGGTGAAATCAATAAACCAAAGTTATCGTTGTACAGAATGGTCAAAAACGTAGAACCTTACAACCATTTATAAAAAATTTGTACAGTATTAGAGGGTACTACCACATGCCCATAAACTTAAGGATTCAAAATTACCCCAAAGTAAAAAATGTACATTTTGTACAAGTTAACACAAAATTTTAGCTTGATAGTGATGGGATGGGGCCTCTATATAAAAAAACACAGTTTACACTCAAACTGTGTTTTTTCAACGTACAATGATTTATCAACATCTCTTTTTATTCTTTAAAATCTGCAACAGAACCAGGACCCCCCTCAAAGTATAAATTTCAAGGGAGGAACCGTTTTTTTATTTACTTATATACGTACAGCTGTACCACTTACAGCAACCATTAACATTCCATCACGTACAACTTCGTAATCTACGTCAATACCAACGATAGCGTTCGCACCTTTTTGTTTTGCAAGTTCTTTCATTTCGTCCATCGCAATATCACGAGCGTCTTTTAGCTTACTTTCATAAGCACCAGCACGGCCACCGACAACATCACGAACTGAAGCGAATAAATCGCGGACAATATTTGCACCCATAATAGCTTCACCATTTACAATATCGATATACTCAATAATTTCTTTACCTTGAATTCCAGAAGTTGTTGTTACAATCATGACTGACACTCTCCTAATAAGTTGTAGTTTTGATAAGATTTCTTATGCCTTAGAAAAAGTGGTTCTGGTGCCAAAAATACTCGATAGAAACATAGAGTATTTTTGCATCAAAACCTTCAATTGTTTAACATATGTATCGCTATGACATATGCAATTGAATGAAAGTGATGCAATTGTTTAACATATGTATCGCTATGACATATGCAATTGAATGAAAGTGATGCAATTGTTTAACATATGTATCGCTATGACATATGCAATTGAATGAAAGTGATGCAATTGTTTAACATATGTATCGCCATAACATATGCAATGGATCTCTTAGAAATAAGATAAGCTACAGTAAGTATCACCGAGCCAGGTAAATAAATAGCAATATCCGAAAGCTGATTCGTATGAAGAACTGTAAAAATTATAATCGAAATGATAGATGCAATAGCAGTACCAATATAATGTGAAAAACGATTTAATATTATATGACGAAACACAATTTCTTCAAGCAATGGCCCTAGAATACCAAATACTAGCAATGTAAAAATAAGAGGTATCCCCGTGCCTGTTTCAAGGAGCTGTTCTTGGTTCTCTGGCTGGGCAGTTGCTAGAAAATGCATAACAGACTGTTCCACAATTACCGTAAATAAAACCACCATAGGAATACTTACTATTTTCAAAATTGTTTTCTCTTTAAAATAAGTAAAACTTTCAATAATTTCTTTCCTAAAGAAAATTATTCCTACAATAGCAGGTACAGTCAAACCGATGGCACTAAGAGCAAATTCTGATTCAACTAAATTACTGTTAGTTAAAAGTGATAGGCCAAATAATATGAACAAGCCAATTTGGAGTAGTGCAAACATTGTATAAACTATTAGCATAATAATTTCTTTTTTATTCATTTTTATAAAGTTCACTTTATTGCCCCCGTAATTAAATTACCTATAATCTTTGATTTTTCTTTCTGCATAACGTTCTCCTTCTAAATATATTTATATTAAAAACCGGACGGTTCGGTCTGAATTAAAATCTAATAATACTACAAGTTTCTAGTTTTTTAAACCTTTTTTACAAAGTATTAACAAAATCAAAATGGAACAAAGCAAATATATTTATATCTCAGTTGCTTTGTTACAATTTAATTCCAGTAATCATTAATGATTAATCTTTTATAGAATGAAGTGAAAGTGGGGGGAGTTCGAACACTTTAGCTAAACATATTAATAAAAATTATATATAATAATCATATGTCTATACGTTAAAATTAACTATATATTTTTACCCCTGCTACGAAGTTAGGTGAAAGTAGTTGTATAACATGACTGAATTGAATAATTGGTCATGTTAATTTTGACAGAAAATTTATTTGAGTGATATAGATAATACAATTTGATTAACCTCTTTTCAAACCGTATTGTTTGAGGTTCAGATAATATAGGGGTTGATAAGATATTTTTGTTCCAAACTTCTTTATACTTACAAAAAAATCCAAGAAAATAGATGGTAAATATCACCTGAAATATTAAGCTCGTTTTTATTAGGAGGATTACAAAGCATGACTAAAGTTGATAAGGTTAAAGAAAAAATTATTGAAACATCTTTATATTTATTTAATACTAATGGGATAACTCGCACATCCATCCAGGATATAATGACAGCTACTGAATTACCTAAAGGATCTATTTATCGTAGATTCAAAAGTAAAGAAGAAATTGTCCTTGCTGCCTACGACAAAAGTGGTGAGATTATGTGGAGTCATTTTCATAAAGCAATGGAAAATAAAAAGACAGCAATTGATAAAATCCTTGCAATTTTCCTTGTATATCAAGATGCAGCTAATAATCCTCCTATTGCTGGAGGCTGTCCATTACTTAATAGCGCAATTGAAAGTACTGGAGTATTTCTAGAATTACAAAAAGCAGCAGCAAAAGGTTATGATGATACAGTAATGTTAATGGCTTCTCTCATAAAAGAAGGAATAGAGAAACAAGAACTTAAAGAAGATATAGATATTATATCGCTCGCTTCTTTTCTTGCATCTTCAATGGAGGGAGCTATTATGGCAAGTCGCGTATCTAACGATAATATACACCATCATTATTTTATTGAACAAATAAAACATCATCTTTTCTCTTATTCTAAATAAGTGAGAACTTGCAGTGTTTCCATCCGATTTTTATAAACTTAAATTGAATACATACCCCTTATGAACAGTATCTTTTGTTTATGAGGGGTATTTGAATAGCTTTTAGACGATGTTTCATGTTTCTTATTGAACGGCTTTGTTATCGTTACTACAGGAAAAGCAATAAAGAATGAATTACATATAAACTGATTTATATGTTGTAAGTGTTTCTATATTGAGTTTGTAAATCTACACAATAAGGTTTCATTGTATATAATACGTAGAATAGAAGTTCAGTTAGATAAAATTCGGTAGTCGAATTTTTTTGCATAAAGCTGTATAATGCTTGTAACGAAAGGGAAATACAGGAAGGGATTTGTAATGAGTTACTATGGAAAAAGATAAACAACAATTAAGCGTTGAAGTTGCAAGATTATATTATCAATCAGATTATAGTCAGCAAGAAATTGCTAACAAATTAAATATTTCAAGACCGACGATTTCTAGATTGTTAAAGTACGCGAAAGAAAAAGGGTTTGTTCAAATTAGCATCGCCGATCCATTTGCGGATTTAGATAACGTTGGGAATTTACTGAAAGAAAAGTACAACTTGTTAGAGGCACATGTTGTGTTTTCTCCAGTACCGGAATATGCAACGATTACAGAGTATATAAGTAAATATGCTGCTGAGTATATGGAAAAGACGGTTAAAAACGGTGATATTGTTGGTGTAAGCTGGGGAATGACGATGTATGAAATTGCTAGAAAAATCGTACCGCAACATGTAAAAGGGGTAGAGGTTGTCCAGCTAAAAGGTGGCATTAGTCATTCGAGTGTAAATACATATGCGAATGAGACGATAGCTTTATTTGCAGATGCTTTTCAAACGACGCCAAGAAATTTACCTCTTCCAGTTATATTTGATAATGCAGTGACAAAAGAATTAGTAGAGCAGGATCGACATATTCATCACATTATCGAAATGGGGAAACAAGCGAATATTGCAGTTTTCACTGTAGGAACAGTGCGAGACGAAGCGCTGTTATTCCGATTAGGTTATTTCGATAAGGATGAAACAAGTTTACTCAAAAAACAATCAGTCGGTGACATTTGTTCACGTTTCTTTGATGGAGACGGAAATATTAGTAGCGAAGAGATTAATCAGCGTACAATTGGAATTGAGTTAGAGGAACTGAAATTAAAGAAACGCTCTATTTTAGTTGCAGGTGGTAATAGAAAAATAAAAGCAATTGATGGTGCGTTACGTGGCGGGTATGCAAATGTATTAATTATCGATCAGCATACAGCAAAAGAACTGTTACATTATGAAAAAGGTTAGAAATAAAAGGAGTTCTCAAAATGTTAATTTTGAGAACTCCTTTTATTTTGTTATGTATGAATGATAGGAGTCTTTTTTGAACACAAATTGCCTTTTTAAAAATAATTATGGATATGGAGATACATACTACCATTGTTAACATAGAAAATTTGATTATATATGAAGTGTTCTTTGTTAGAATACGCTTTATTTACTACAAGAAAATGCCTTTTAAAAAAGAATGAACAAAATTTCAAAAGTGTATTTACATTTGTTCAACTAAGAGTTAGAATGAAGTTGTTAAAAGATATGAGGAGTGAAGATAATGAACATTGCAAAGTTAATTGACCATACAATTTTAAAAGCTAATACTACTAAAGAAGATGTTATGAAAGTAATCGAAGAAGCAAAGGAATATAAATTCGCTTCTGTTTGTATTAACCCAACATGGGTAAAATTAGCGGCTGATGAACTAGCTGGACATGATGTAGACGTTTGTACTGTAATCGGTTTCCCATTAGGAGCAAGCACTACTGAAACAAAAGCATTTGAAACAAAAGATGCTATCGCAAAAGGTGCAACTGAAGTTGATATGGTAATCAACGTAGGCGCTTTAAAAGATGGCGATAACGAATTTGTTGAAAAAGACATTTATGAAGTAGTACAAGCAGCAAAAGGAAAAGCTCTTGTAAAAGTAATCATTGAAACATGCCTATTAACAGATGAAGAGAAAGTACGTGCTTGTGAATTATCAGTAAAAGCTGGTGCTGATTTCGTAAAAACTTCAACTGGATTCTCAACTGGCGGAGCAACTGCTGAAGATATCGCATTAATGCGTAAAACAGTAGGACCAAACGTTGGTGTAAAAGCATCTGGCGGTGTTCGTACACGTGAAGATGCAGACAAAATGGTAGCTGCTGGAGCTTCTCGCGTTGGAGCAAGTGCTAGTGTTGCAATCGTATTAAATGATGCAAAAGGTGCTACAGATAACTACTAATCGATAAAAGCTTAAAGCAATAGATATACGTTTAAAGTATATCTATTGCTTTAATAATTGAAAAAAATGTAAGCGGATACGAATGGGAGGAAACGGCTTATGAAATACTTAATCGGTGTTTTTGGCCTCGTATTGATTTTAGGTATCGCTTGGCTTGCTAGTAATGATAGAAAGAAAGTCAAATATCGTCCAATCATAACGATGGTTATATTACAATTCATTTTGGGGTTTCTATTATTAAATACAAGTGTAGGGAATATATTAATTAGCGGAATAGCAGATGGTTTTGGAGAGCTATTAAAATATGCCGCTGACGGTGTGAATTTCGTATTTGGTGGATTAGTAAATCAAAAAGAGTTTTCGTTCTTTTTAAGTGTATTAATGCCAATCGTATTTATATCAGCCTTAATAGGTATTTTGCAACATATTAAAGTATTACCTATTATTGTAAAATCTATCGGTCTAGCATTAAGTAAAGTAAATGGAATGGGGAAACTAGAATCATATAACGCTGTTGCATCTGCGATTTTAGGACAATCTGAAGTGTTTATTTCAGTTAAGAAACAACTAGGGTTATTGCCAGAGAAAAGAATGTATACATTATGTGCATCAGCAATGTCTACAGTTTCTATGTCTATCGTTGGATCATATATGGTGTTATTAAAACCACAATATGTTGTAACCGCTTTAGTGCTTAACTTATTCGGTGGTTTCATCATTGCTTCTATCATTAACCCATATGAAGTTACTGAGGAAGAAGATATGTTAGAAGTACAAGAAGAAGAGAAGAAGACCTTCTTTGAAGTATTAGGGGAATACATTATTGATGGATTTAAAGTTGCGATTACAGTAGCAGCTATGTTAGTCGGTTTCGTTGCTCTTATCGCATTCATTAATGCAGTATTTAAAGGTGTAATCGGTATTTCATTCCAAGAAATTCTTGGTTATGCATTTGCACCATTTGCATTTATTATGGGTGTACCTTGGCATGAAGCAGTTAATGCCGGAAATATTATGGCAACAAAATTAGTATCAAATGAATTTGTCGCTATGACAGATTTAGCACAAGGAAACTTTAATTTCTCAGATAGAACGACAGCGATTATCTCTGTATTCTTAGTTTCATTTGCAAACTTCTCTTCAATTGGGATTATTGCAGGGGCAGTTAAGAGCTTAAATGAAAAGCAAGGGAATGTAGTCGCAAGATTTGGTTTGAAATTACTATTCGGTGCAACATTAGTAAGTTTCTTATCAGCAACAATCGTTGGCTTATTATTTTAATAGATTTATATAATATAAAAAGGAATGGTGATTGTAATGAGAATGGTAGATATTATTGCAAAAAAACGTGACGGCAAAGAATTAACGACTGAAGAAATCAAATTCTTTATTAATGGATATACAGACGGAAGTATTCCTGATTATCAAGTGAGTGCGCTTGCAATGGCAATCTTCTTTAAAGATATGACAGATCGCGAACGTGCAGATTTAACGATGGCGATGGTTGAGTCTGGAGAAACGATCGACTTATCAGCAATTGAAGGAATTAAAGTAGACAAACATTCAACTGGCGGTGTTGGTGATACAACAACATTAGTATTAGGACCGTTAGTAGCTGCTTTAGATGTACCAGTAGCAAAAATGTCTGGTCGTGGTTTAGGACATACAGGCGGAACAATTGATAAATTAGAAGCGGTAGAAGGATTCCACGTTGAAATTACGAAAGAACAATTCATTGATATTGTAAACCGTGACAAAGTAGCTGTTATTGGACAAACAGGAAACTTAACACCTGCAGATAAAAAGATTTATGCATTACGCGACGTAACAGGAACTGTTAACTCAATTCCTTTAATCGCAAGTTCAATTATGAGTAAAAAAATTGCAGCTGGTGCTGACGCAATCGTACTTGATGTAAAAACAGGTGCTGGTGCATTTATGAAAACAGAAGAAGATGCAAAAGAATTAGCACATGCAATGGTACGTATCGGAAATAACGTAGGACGTCAAACAATGGCAGTTATTTCAGATATGTCACAGCCTCTTGGATTTGCGATTGGTAATGCTCTAGAAGTGAAAGAAGCGATTGATACGTTAAAAGGTGAAGGTCCAGAAGATTTAACAGAATTAGTACTTGTATTAGGAAGTCAAATGGTCGTACTTGCGAAAAAAGCAAATACGTTAGAAGAAGCTCGTGAAATGCTAATTGAAGTGATGAAAAACGGAAAAGCAACTGCGAAATTTAAAGAGTTCTTAAGCAATCAAGGCGGAGATAGCTCAATTGTAGACAATCCAGAAAAAATGCCACAAGCGAAGTATGTAATTGATGTACCTGCAAAAACTTCAGGTGTTATTTCTAACATTGTTGCAGATGAGATTGGTATTGCAGCTATGTTACTTGGTGCAGGTCGTGCAACGAAGGAAGATGAAATCGATTTAGCAGTAGGATTAATGTTACGTAAAAAAGTTGGCGATGCAGTAAAAGAAGGCGAGCCGTTCGTAACAATCTACGCAAATCGTGAAAATGTAGAAGATGTAAAAGCAAAAATTTATGAGAACATCTCTATCGCTGAAACAGCAGTGGCTCCTAAATTAGTTCATACAGTTATTACTGACTAATGATCATTTCATTTACTTTGAGGGGGAAATAATATGGATAAGAAAAAATATATTGAAGAAGCAAACAAGATGTTATCGAAAGCGTATATTCCGTATTCTAAATTTCCTGTTGGCACAGCGTTAGTTACGAAAGAAGGGAAAATCTATACTGGTTGTAATATAGAAAATGCTTCTTATGGTTTATGTAACTGTGCAGAAAGAACAGCAATATTTAAAGCAGTATCAGAAGGTGAGCGCGATTTTAGTTACTTAGTTATTACAGGAGAAACTGATGGACCGATTTCACCATGTGGTGCGTGTAGACAAGTAATTGTTGAATTCTGTGATCCGAAAATGCCTGTATTACTAACGAATGTAAAAGGTGATGAAAAAGAAGTGACTGTTGAGCAATTACTTCCAGGTGCTTTCACAATAGAAAATCTAAAATAAGTTGAAAAGTGAACTGCCCCTCCAGTTGTTAGAAACGCATAACAATTGGAGGGGCAGTTTTTTTACTTTATATTGCGGTGAATTATTTACTGATATTTCGTCCCCTTTTTCATCAATTTATTATTTTATCACATGTGAAATTTTAAAAATTAAATATTAATGTAGTGTAAGTACAATATAAATTCCCAATTAATATTAAAAGATGATAGGCTATTTTTATAATTGAATTACCTTTCGTACTCTAAAAAACACCCTACCAACAAATGCTTCTAAGAATGCAAAAGATTGGAGTACATGGCCGGGGCACCCTAAATACGGTAAGGTTCCGGAAATTATAAGACTAGAAATGTTAGAACGTGAAGCAGTGGCTAGAGAAGCTTTGAAAAAATCAATAAAAGAGAGGTTACAACCCATTGAAAACAATAGTTAAAAATATAGGTGGTAAAAAGATAATAGCTACAGCAGAAGAACATTTAGGCCCCCAGATAGAAAAGTTATTGTATTTGCTAACTAAAGTAGAAGATAACAAATTAGTTGATAGATTTTCTATGCAAGTTGGTTGGTCTATTTTTGTTCTATCCAAACGTGAAGATGGGTATCACATTATTGCCCCAGATTATACAAAAAATCCATTTAAGGATACTACAAATGATCTAACAATTGCTTTATGGGTGCAATTAGAACAAGTACATTGTTTACGTCAGTTAAATATTGACGGTGAAACAATAAAGTTTAGCGATAAAATAGTGACTTCAAAAAATGTGTTACAACTAGATGAGGTTTATTTACAAAGAGCTAGGGATTGTGATAAAGGTGATTCTGGTTGGTATATCGGTCCTGTCGATGAAACAGAAGAAACTGACGGTGAATTAGAAGCATATTACGCATATCAGCTACTAAAAATTAGACCTTCAATTATTCAAGTTTTAGCCTTACCTTATGAATATCTGGTAGTTTTTGAGAAAGATAAAATCAAAGCCATTTTAGATGATAATGATGTCGATGTTTGGAATGGAGTTGCAAACTGAGATTAGTTAAGTTCTAAAATAATTGAGAGGGCTTAACCGCATGAACTCAAAAATCCCGGAAATTCTAGGAATATTAGACGGTTATGAGAAAAGGGTAATTTTAGTAATTATAGAAACTGAAGCAATGGTTTAAATTAAACTAGAAACTTACAGGATGGAAAATAATCAATAATGAATAAATTATAAAAGAGCATCCCACCATTAAAAACTGCACCTCCAATTGTTAGACACAGTCTAACAATTGGAGGTGCAGTTTTTCTATGGTTAAATTCACAACTGATGAAAAAATATACATCGTTCAACGTTATTTGAACGGAAATGAAAGTTACCGAGAAATTAGTAAAGCTATTGGTATAAGAGACACCGTAATTTTGAAATGGGTAAACCAATATAAACAAAATGGTTTTTTATTTGAAAATAGGATGTAATATTTTATTCATATTCCGTTCATAAACTTTCCGTAAAATGATTGTAGCGAATATGGAAAGTTTACAATAGGAGGAATAAAATGAAGAATTTATATAATGCATCATTCATTTACTTAATTATCGGTTTATTATCAGGAGTATTTGCAAGAGAGTATTCGAAAGCACAAGGAATTAAAGGATCCACAATGTTGCAATTAGTACATACACATGTACTAGTGCTTGGTTTCTTATTTTTTTTAATTGCTTTCGCTTTATGTAAAGTGTTTCATGTACAAGAAACAAAGAGCTTTCGTGCATGGTTTATTGTTTATAATGTAGGATTAATTTTTAATATTGCAACAATGCTATTTAGAGGTCTATTACAAGTAAACGGAACTGACTTTAACGGTTTAAGCCATATGGCTGGGGTAGGTCACGTTATTATAAGTGTAGGGCTCATTTGGTTTATGATTTTGTTAAAAAAGTCATTTAAATAGATAGGAGTGGAAAGTATGATAGCACTTTTATCAAGTGTCGTAGCAGTTTGTATGGCTGTTGGGGTAATGTTTCTACGTTTTAAAGCAGCGAAAAAGCCGGTAACGAAAAAGAAAATTATATTGCCGCCAATTTTTATGAGTACAGGCGCGATGATGTACTTTTTACCAGAGTTTCGATTAACATCGTTAGAAATAGTCGAGGCAATTAGTATAGGGCTTATTTTCTCTATTTTTCTTATTAAAACAACTAAGTTCGAAATAAAAGGCGAACATATATTTATGAAACCGTCAAAAGTATTCATATTTATTTTAGTAGGCTTATTAGCTGTACGCGTGGCATTAAAGTCATATTTAAGCCAATCAATTGATTTGGCAGAGTTAAGCGGAATGTTTTTCTTACTTGCATTTGCGATGATTGTGTCGTGGAGAATTGCGATGTATCGCTCGTTTACTAAATTAGAAAAGACAATAAACAGAGCTGGAATTTCTATATAGGAAATCCAGCTCTGTTTATGTTTTATTAAAATTCTTTAGCGCGGAACTCATTTGCTTAATTTTAAACGTATTTGAGCATCTTGTAATGCGGCTGGTGTAACGTTAAGACCATTTTGATCAACAATTTTTGTGTTTAATAAAATGGAATCTAAGCTTCCACGAAATGTTTGTGTATAGTTTTGACGCAACATTTGTTGTTCTTGTTTTTCATCAACTGTTAATCCAGTTGCTTTTTCTTTTTTGGACAATTCGTTAATACGGAATAAAATATTTTTCATTTGTTTCACCTCTAGTTAGATTTAATTACATTAGCTACTTACTAATGTATAGTTATTTTAACCTATCTTTTAATAAGTGTCAATGTCTATAAAATGCCTTGTTTTGTAAGTGTATGGGGTGAGAGAGAATGTAAATGACTACTAATACTTGAAATAGAAAAGATGTTAATATACAATACTATGGTAGGGTATATTAAGTTGTTGTTTTACATTATGAAAGCAATAAGGAGTATGTAATAATGAATGCAGTAATTTCAAAGAAAGAAACAATCATCTCATATACGATTGCTATTTTATTTATTTTAGCCATGGTAACAGCGGGTGTGTTATTAAATGATCCGGAAGTTATTTTGCCGGAAATAGCAGCGATGGCAATTGCTTTATGGGCGTATCGTGAGCCAGGATGGTTAAGGCAACCAGAAAAAATCTTCATTGCACCGTCAATAACAGCTGTGATTGGTTTTATGGTGAATCAAATGGATATTGCTTATTTAGGGAAAGTAAGTTTAACGCTTGTATTCATGATGCTTTTTTTACGTGTAATTCAATCCAATTTAGCACCATCTATTGCGACAGGTTTATTACCATTAGTAACAAATGCGACGGAATGGTCATTTGTTATCGCGGTATTCGCTTTAACATTTATTTTAATGGTTGGTGTTCTTATATTTAAATTGAATAACGGTATTAAGCGAAAAGTGCAAATACAGTATAAATATATGACTGTATTTCTCATACTAAATTTCGTATGGATTAGTTTATGTTGGATAACTGGTTATGAACAATTAGCAGTTATTCCACCAATATTAGTTGTTGTATATGAATCACTTCAAAAGCCGATGTACAATGAAAAAATGGCTTTTAAACAAATAGTAGTATTAACTACATCTGCAACTGTTGGAACAATATTGTACTTTGCGATTGATTCATGGATTGTAGTCACTTTATTAAATATGATATTAATGCTTATTTTATTAAAAATTGTTGGTGTACGTATTCCAGCAGTGTATGCATTTCCATTATTGCCGCTCGTATTTCCAGATGGAATGATAAAGATGTTACCAGTAGCTTCATTTGTTGCGGGAGTATTTTTATTTGGTGCAGTACTACTGTATAAAAAGTGGGAGATGAAGCAAAAGGGCATGGCAATGTAGATAGAGTAAAGATAGCTTTTAATTAGTAAAATAAATAGACACCTGTGAGTGTCTATTTATTTTATGAAAAATTTAGTTTAATTCATTTAAGTAATGAACAAGTTCCGATGCTTTAGAGAAAAATGGAGAATGATCAGCTTCTAAAGTAATAATTTTCTTGCAAGGTGTTTCTGTATTCATTCGGCGCTGAAAATCAATTGGAATCGCTCTATCTAGAGTCGTTTCAATATAAATGCGATCTATGGCTCCAAAGTTTTCTTCAGATATTTTCAGCTCTTGTTGGAAGGGTCCTAGTGGTTGAGGACGCATTTGATTAAAAGATGCTTCTTTAATAGAACCGTCTTCTGTAGCATTTAAAAATGTTTGTTCAATTAGATTAGGTATAAGTTCAGCAGTCAAGTCATTTTCATTTATAGTGAATTGCGGGCCATCTTCTCCGTCTAATTTACTACCAAGACTTTCTCCATTTCGTGGTAAGAAAGCACAAAGATATACTAATTTATCGATTTTATTTGGTATAAGTTCAGCAGTTTGAGTAATAACGATTCCACCCATACTATGTCCAACAAGAATAACCTTTTCATTTTGTTGATTTATATTAGCTGTTACTGCATCAACATAGGAATCTAACGTTATATTTTGTGAAGGAGTTGTATCTTTCCCACTTCCAGGTAAGTCTAGTGTAATAACAGTGTGACCTAAAGCCTCTAGTTGAGGTTTTACTAATTCCCATGCCCATTCACCTTGCCATGCTCCATGTACTAAAATGTAAGTACTCATTTAATCAACACTCCTCTAGGGTATATAAGTTTCATCTATTTGTAATATTGATGATGTATACTCAGTGTAAATGAAGTGGTTTCATAAATATAATGAAGGTTATTTATAGATGATATAAATATATTTTATATAAGGAGAACAGAATGAATGTTTTTGATTTTAAAGTCTTTACATATGTGGCTCGTTTAAATAGTATTAGTCTGGCAGCAAAGGAATTACATATGACACAGCCAGCAATAACCCATATTATTAACAAATTAGAGAAACGATATGCTATAACGTTATTTGATCGCTCTAGACAAGGAACGATTCTAACTGAAAATGGCAAAGAATTTTTAGTTGGTGTGAATCGACTTCTAATGGAGTATGAAAAACTTGAGGAAACAGCTTTCCAGTTGAAGAATAAAAGCTTGTATAAAATTGTACTAGCTACGTATCCTTCCGTTACTGTATATTGTTTGGCGGAGTGTATTCAACTAGGGAATATTGATCATAGTCAATATGTACTTGCAGTTCGAGAAGGAAGCTATCAAGAAGTGTTAGATTGGCTATCATCAGGTAGTGCAGATTTTTCTATTTCTATAAAAGAAAATTTAATACAAGGATTTCATTATGATGTCATTGGTGAAGATCCGTATGTTATGGTTTCTTCAAAAAAAGTTCCGCCTAACCTTACTATTAATGATATAAAAAATTATCCTTTTATTATGCCACTTTCTGGTTGCAAAGAAGTGCTCGAACCGTATTTGATGAAAAATGAAATAACAGTTAATAAAGTGATGGAGTCAGAATCAATTAGTTCAGCATTAGCACTTACTATACAAGTTAATGGCATAACAATCGTTCCGTTATCAGGACTACATAAGCAAATTATTCATGACTTCATTGTACAGCCGATAGAAATTACAATTCCACGACAACTTATTATGCAATGGTCACCTAAAAAAGAGAATGACCCGCTGTTTCTCGCGTTTGTTAAGAATTTATTAGCTCAACTACAGCAAAAGAAAAAATGAATATAATATTACAAAAGATAAGCTCATTTCACTAGAGCTTATCTTTTGTATGTATTACCAATAAAGAGCAGTATCATAAAATCCGATTAAAATAAGGAGAAAACCAGCTATACGCTGAATGCTATTTCCTATTTTCCTGCTCTTCTTTAGTAATGCCCCGTTTAATCCCAGATAGGAGATGAAGGACATTAATACGACGATAGGAAGAGCAGTTCCTATCGAAAAGAACGTTGGAAACAAGTACCCGTAATTAAATGATAAAGATAAAGGGATTAACGTTCCAAAAAATAGAACGAACATAGTCGGACAAAAAGCTAAGGAAAAGAAGAATCCGAGTAAAAATGAACCAACTTCATTTTGATTTCGTATAAATTTAATCGAGAAGAAATATCTTCTTTTTATAATACCTGACAACAGTAGCCCCATTAAAATTAATAGGGGTCCCATCATTTTTCGTAACCATGGAAAATACAAAGTCAATATTTGCTGAATCTCTTTTCCTAAAAAACATACTAATAGTCCAAGCGTCGTAAAAGCCATTATTTTTCCTAAAATGAATAAAAGTATATGTTTCCATACATGTCCCTTTTGTAAAGATTGGTTGCTATAAAGTGTAATAGCACTAATGTTTCCTGTTAATTGGCAAGGAGCAAGGGTACCTACTATGCCTAATAAAAACGAAAATAAAAGAGGTACAGATTTCGTAGCATTCGCGGCATCCATTAAAGGAGACATGAGTTGATAGCTCCATTCACTTATTGTTGAAAACACGTTATATTCACCCTTCTACTTAAATTGGAATGTTCCTTCATTAGCAATCTGCTTCCACGTATTACCCTCATCTGTAGAGAGGAATACATTTGATTTCATTGTAGCAAATACGATTTCGGCTGAATTTTGAGGGTTTTGTGAAATATACATAATTGCATCTTTAGAATCTAAAGGTGGAATTTGTATGTTTGTTTCTTCATTTGTAGCAATTGATTTCTTCGTTACGATTTGCTTATTAATAGGGGCGTAAATAACATCTTCATTACTTAATGTAATTGCGGTCGATTCAAGTGATTTAGAGAATAGTTCAAATGTATTTCCGTAATCTGTAGATAAGTAAACACCATCTTTAGCACTTACCGCGACTACACTAGATTGATCTGGATGTACTGAAAAGGAGTGGATTGCACTTGAAAGCCCCTTCAATTTACTAGTTTTCCATTCTTGTCCATTGTTCGTACTGAAGTAAAAACCTTGTTGCAATTTAGAATTTGGACGTTCATTGTATAAATAAATTGTTTCCGTATTATATCCGACAGCAAGGTTATGAAAATCAGATTCTCCATAAAAAGCTAGCTTTTCGAGAGTATTACCACCATCAGAACTTTTCATTAATCCTAAAGGATTTTTTAAATTTGCTCCTGGTTCAGGATGACCGCTGGCAAAGAACCCGTTCTTCGTTGCCTGAAAGCCCATATAATCATGTAGTCCAGTTTTAGCTTCAAGCCATTTTCCATTTTGATAAACTTTTATCCCGCTATGAGTGGCGATAGAAACCCCAGACATATTTCCTGCATAGCCAATTCCGTGAATGTGCTCGATTTTTCCAGATGTAATTTCTTTATAGAAGTCTTGCGGACTCGTATTTGCTGTTTCTATATTTTTTGGCTGAGATTGCACCGTTTCTTTTTTCACTGATGCTGTTTCGACGTTGCTAGAACATCCTGAAATTATTAATAAAGAAGTAATTGCTAACCCTGTTGCTACATAATGTTTCAAAGTTATGGCTCCTTTCCTATATATGAGATTTTAAGTATATGGAATAAATATCAAGAAATTGTGGAGTGGTATGCATAATTTAGCGTGGAAGAGGCCCGAGTAATGAAAATTCTCCTTTCGCTATGAGTATAATTAATTGACGAAAAATTATAACAATAATAGAATAAATTGTATTGATGATTAGTTTCACAAGCATACATAGGACACTAGGGGGATTATTATGAAATCAACATTTTTTGCTCAAAATAGAGAAAGACTAACGAAAACATTACCTGATGAATCCGTTACGATTTTATTTGCGGGACAAGCACCGCATATGTCAGCTGATGCACATTATAAATTTGTACCGAATCGTAATTTTTACTACTTAACGGGAATCGATGAACCAAATGTTATTTTTATGCTGAAAAAGTTTGGGAATAGTGTAGAAGAGACACTTTTCATTGAAAAATCAGATCCAGTAATGGAAAAATGGGTTGGGAAGACAGTTTCTAGCGAAGAAGCAGAGGGAATTTCAGGTATAAAGAAAGTTTTATATTTAGATAGCTTTGAAAAAGCAGTATCAAATATACTCTTTACAGAAAATGCGAAGCATCTATATTTAGATATAGAACGTCGCGAGTGGAATGGTACGGAGACAAAAACATTAGCATTTGCTAAACATGTAAGAGAAAAATATCCACACGTAACAATTGGTAATGTATATCCGAACATTTGTGAATTACGAGTTTTTAAAACCGAGGAAGAAATTGAAATTATTAAAGAAGCGATTGCTATAACGAAAGACGGTATTTACAACGTACTTAAGCATGCAAAAGCAGACATGATGGAGTATGAATTAGAAGCTCAATTTGATTTTACACTGAAATCATCTGGCATTAAGCATCATGCGTTCAATACAATTTTGGCAAGTGGTAAAAATGCTACAGTTCTTCACTATGAAGATAATGATGCACAAATTCAAAATGGTGATTTAGTATTGCTAGATTTAGGTGCTCAAAAAGACTACTATAACGCTGATATTAGTTATACATTCCCGGCAAATGGAATATTCTCTAGTCGTCAAAAACAAATTTATAATATTGTATTAAAAGCATTAAAAGAAACAACAGAGATTATTAAGCCGGGATTAAAGTTCGCTGTATTAAATGAGCATACAAAAAAGGTACTGGCAGAAGAGTGTAAAGCAATTGGTTTAATTCAAGAAGATGAAGAGTTATCAAAATACTATTATCATGGTGTCAGCCATTTCCTTGGTTTAGATACACATGATGTAGGAACATATAAAGATAGAATGTTAGAAGAAGGTATGGTTATAACAATTGAACCTGGTCTTTATATTGAAGAAGAATCAATTGGAATTCGTATTGAAGATGACATTCTTGTAACGAAAGACGGGTATGAAAACTTGTCAAAAGATATCATTAGAGAAGTTGAAGAAATTGAAGAATTTATGAGTGTAAATAATGAACATGTAAAAGGAAACCAAGCTGTAGTTAAATAATAAAAGAGTCATCACTAATTTATTTGAACTTTATCTCGAATCGTGGACAATTAAAAAATCCATGATTCGGGATAAGGTTCTTTTCTTCGAAATACTAATCTTTAATTATCAATCCTAATAAAGTAGCAAACTGAACAGCTTGATATGTTGATACTTTACATCCTCTTAAATCGTTCACTGAAACTGTAAGTGTATCAAAGGTAGAAGAACTAATATCTATCCCCTTCAGTGATGTCTGATCAAAATTAGCTTCATCAAGACTACATAATTGGAATTCAACTTTTTTAAGTTTACAGTCAAAAAAATCTGCATTATTTAATGAAGTTTCATTAAATATAATTTTTTCTAGTTTAGAATTTCCAAATGCCGCTAAATTCAAAATTGAATTCTCAAATTTAACATTTCCTAAGCTAGATTCTGCAAAATTAACCCCGATTAATTTACTATTTTTAAATTCGACTCTATGAACAGAAGAATTGCTTAAATTAACATTTGATAAATCGCAGTTTTCAAAACAAACATCTGTAATATCAATATTGCTAAAGTCTGTATTAGTGAATTTACAATTCTTTATCACTGCATCATACAATCGCACTCTATCTACAGATTCATTTTCGAAAGTGGAGTCTATAATTTCACACACTTCTAATGTTGGATCTTCTTCATAAAAAATATCTTGAAAATTCTTTGAAGATAACTCTGGTGAAATTTTTGGTCTATCAATTTTCATCGTATATCAATCCTCTTCTATTTGATATATTTGTGTAATTTGAGTACATTGTCTGTAAGGAACATTAGTTCTTATTATACAAAAATCTAAGTTCTTTTGTGAAGAGCATTTTAGCTACATTTTTCTTATTTAATAATAGCAGTGTTATTGTTTCTTAAGAAATAACGTCAAAACAAATACGAGAACGGCTAGTATAGTCGCTACAAGGAAAATATTTTGTATTTCTAAAATATTCGCCTCTTGTAATGTCTCCGCTTTTAGTAATCTTCCAATTAGCTTACGTAAGATCTAATTACATCTCCTTATTTTCTTGAAAATCAACTTCTATAATGATTTTGAAAAAGAAAAAGGGGGGATTTTCCATGAAGCGATTTGTATTAGCAGCCATTACAGTCTCTGTAATATTTTTAATTGCTGCCTGTTCTGTGACGACAAATACAACAAATGATCATAAAAATATGAATGATAAAAAAACACTACAGACTGAAACAGCTACAACACCATTGAAGGTTGAAAAAGGACCAGAAGTTACTTTAATAGCGAAAGAAGAAAAGCAAAAATTAAGTAACGGTGTTATTGTTCCAGTCTGGACATTTAATGGCTCATCTCCTGGTTCAGAAATTCGGGTGAAAAAAGGTGAAAAGGTGAAAGTGACATTAAAAAATGAATTATCTGCACCAGTATCTATTCATTGGCATGGATATCCTGTCCCAAATAACATGGATGGAATTCCAGGCGTGACACAAGATGCAGTTGAACCAGGAAAAAGTTTCACTTACGAATTTGAAGCGAACGTACCAGGAACGTACTGGTATCACTCGCATCAAGATTCTGTAAATCAATTAAATAGAGGTTTGTATGGAGTGCTCATTGTAGAAGATACAAAGGAAAAATATGATAAAGATTACACATTAATGTTGGATGAATGGGTTACAGATAAAGAAGAAATTAATAAGCAGTTAAAAGAAATGACAAAAGGGCAAATAGGTAATAAATCTAAAGGTAATGAAAATGGGGAAAAGAATGATGATAAGAACGGCATGGATCATTCTGATATGAACATGGGCAGTGATAAAAAAGACTCTAGTAATATGGAAGGAATGGACCATGGAAATATGAAGATGGAAGGTCATGATATGAGTATGTACGATTTATTCACAATCAATGGAAAAAGCGGTGATTTAATAGCGCCATTAAAAGTGAATAAGGGAGATAACGTTCGTCTTAGACTCGTCAATGCTGGTTATCTATCACATGATATACATGTTCATGGCCATGATATAAAAGTAATTGCGACAGATGGTCAACCAATAAACGATCCAAAAGTTATAAAGGATAAAGTAATTTCAATCGCACCGGGTGAACGTTATGATATTGAATTTACTGCTAATAATCCTGGGAAATGGTATGTTGAAGACCATTCAAAAAATAAAGGTGCAAAAGGAATGAAAGCTGTTATTGAGTATGATGGCAGCAAAGAGATGAAAGATAAAACAGACGAAAAAGAAAAATTACCGAAAGTAGATATAATGAAATATGGTACTAAAAAATTAGGTAATTTCACGTTAAATCAAGAGTATACTGCCACATATAATATGGACTTAAATACGCAAATGAATGGAAATGAAATGGTATATACAATTAACGGAAAGGTATTTCCGGATATTGACCCAATTCAAGTGAAAAAGGGTGATTTAGTAAAAGTGAGATTGGTAAATCGTTCTAAAATGGATGATCACCCAATGCATTTACACGGACACTTTTTCCAGGTGTTGAGTAAAGATGGAAAACCGCTAGAAGGTTCTCCAATTGTAAAAGATACATTGAACTTAAAACCGGGTGAAGAATATGAAGTAGCCTTTGTAGCAGACAATCCGGGTGAGTGGATGTTCCACTGTCACGATTTACACCATGCTTCAGCAGGGATGGTAACGGAAGTGAACTATACAGATTATAAATCTGACTATGTTCCAAACCAAAACATTCCTAATAAGCCAGAATAATAGGAAGCAGTTATCCTATGGATAGCTGCTTATTCATTTTTGTTGCAAGTACTAATGTATATGTTGATTATGCCCAGGTGAAGGAGTATGATTTGGGAATGTCGCGAATACGGCAACGATAATTACTACACTAATTGAAAGTAATAACAAAAAACGCTGTTGGATAAAAGTAGAAAAGTTCTCCGATAATAATTGAATCACACAGGACATAGTAATCGTTATAGTAAGTAAAAGGCTAATGAACAATATACTATGAGCTTGTTGAGCGTTTAACATTTCTGTAATCATTGCTCCCATCATACTTGCCATTAATCCAGAGAACATTCCTTCTAAAGCAGTATATAGGTGAAAACGTAGACCGATTAAGAAACCGATAAAACCACTAATTAAAATAGCAAGCAAAGTAGAATATAGTAATTCCCCCTTAAAGAGAATGCCTAAGTAAAAACCAATACTTAAACCGATACTCATACTAAAAGACATAATAAATACCATATACTCCATTAGGGTACCCTTACGTTTAGAAATATAGGATGTAATAAGAATCGAGGTACAGCAAAGTGTTAAGGTAGTTAACGTATAAGCAAACATTATGATACCTCCTTGTCCTATCGTTCATTTCATCATATGTTTATATGGAGGGTACTTATGCTTATTAATATCTGCATATTATCTGCACAATTTCATAGATGTAAGCAAAGGAACGCTTGATTTTTTAGGGCGTCTTTTTTAATTATAAGCATGTGAAAGAAATTGTTATATTATGAGTTTCTATTGTGAAGCCATAAAGAATAAGCGTATAATATTATAGGTCTCACATTTGCGAGACAAACCGCGAATGATAAATAAGATTGTTGTTTTATCATCGCTTCTAAACATATATATAATGAAAGTAACACTGGAATACAGATAGGGAGTTATAAAATGAAATTAATTATTGCCGAGAAACCAGATCAAGGGTTGGCTCTTGTTTCACAGTTTAAATATCGCCGGAAAGATGGATATTTAGAGGTAGAAGCGAATGAGTTATTTCCAAATGGAGCGTACTGTACATGGGCAATTGGTCATTTGACGCAGTTATGTAATCCAGAGCATTATCACGCAGAGTGGAAAAAATGGTCACTTAATACATTACCGATGATTCCAGAACGTTTTCAATTTGAAGTAACAAAGTCAAAGTATAAGCAATTTAACGTTGTGAAACAGCTGTTACATAATCCACAGGTAACAGAAATCATTCACGCAGGCGATGCTGGGCGTGAAGGGGAACTGATCGTACGAAATATTATTAATCTTTGTAACGTGCAAAAGCCGATGAAGCGTCTATGGATTTCGTCTTTAACGAAGCAAGCTATTTATCAGGGGTTTAAAAATTTACTTGATGAATCAGATACAATTAATACGTATTACGAAGCATATACAAGATCTTGCGCTGACTGGGTTGTTGGTATGAATGCATCACGTGTCTTTAGTATTTTGCTAAAGAAAAAAGGAATGAATGATGTATTTTCTGCTGGTCGTGTCCAGACACCAACGTTAGCATTGATTGTAAAGCGAGAGAAAGAAATTGAAAACTTTAAGTCAGAGCCTTTCTGGGAAGTGTTTGCAACCTTTAATATAGAAGGAAAGAAATATGACGGAAAATGGGAAAAGGATAATGAATCCCGCTTAAAAGACCCTGATATGGCGAATAAAATTGCGGCATTTTGCCAAGGGAAACCGGCTGTTGTGAAGGAAATGAAAACGGAGCGTAAAGAGTTTCAGCCGCCGCTTTTATTTAACTTATCATCACTGCAAGCAACGGCAAATAAAGCCTTTAAGTTTTCACCGAAAAAGACGCTTGATATAACGCAAGCACTCTATCAAAAAGGGATTGTTTCTTATCCACGTTCAGATTCTAACTATGTTACACAAGGAGAAGCAGCGACGTTCCCTGATATTTTACAGAAGTTAAGTCAGTTTGATGAATATAAAGGCTTATTACCGGCTCCGGTTGAATCCATTATGAATAACAAGCGTTATGTAAATGAAAAGAAAGTAACAGATCACTACGCAATTATTCCGACAGAGCAAGTTACAAACCCAAGCAGACTATCAGGTGATGAAAAGAAAATATACGATATGATCGTAAGAAGGCTTATTGCAGCTCATTATGAAGTTGCAATCTTTGACTATACAACGATTGTAACGCTTGTAGATGAACGTGCTGAATTCATTTCAAAAGGAAAACAGCAAATTCAAGAAGGTTGGCGTAAAGTTATTTTCCAAGACGATAAAGATGACGAAACCATTCTTCCAATTGTAGCTGAAGGCGAAGAAGGAAAAGTTGTAAAGGTGAAAGTGAAAGAAGGAAAAACACAGCCACCGAAGCGCTATACAGAAGGACAACTTATTACGTTAATGAAAACAGCTGGTAAGTATTTAGAGAATGAAGAGCTAGAGAAGGTATTGAAGAAAACAGAAGGTTTAGGTACGGAAGCGACTCGCGCAGGTATTATTACGATGCTGAAAGACCGTAAGTATATAGATGTAAAGAAAAACCAAGTGTATGCGACTGATAAAGGAAAAGTATTAATTACCGCAATTGGTGATAAAATACTAGCTTCACCGGAAATGACTGCGAAATGGGAACAACGTCTTGCGGAAATTGGTGAAGGTACAGCTTCACCAGCTACATTTATGGAACAGACGAAAAAGCTATCAGCTAAAATTATTGAAGATGCAGTGGAAATGTCTGAGAAGTGGGATTTCACGGGACTACATGTTGAATCGATTGAACGGAAAGGATCGAAATTTACAACGGGTAAAAAGGTTGGTAGCTGTAAAAAATGTGATGGTGATGTAATTGATAAGTCAACGTTTTACGGTTGTTCTAACTATAATACAACGCAATGTGATTTCACCATTTCAAAGAAGATATTAAGTAAAACAATTTCGCAAAAGAATATGACAAAGCTCTTAAAAGGTGAAAAGACTGATTTAATTAGAGGCTTTAAAAAGGGCGAGAAAACGTTTGATGCGAAATTAGAGTGGAAAGATAATAAGATTAATTTTGTATTTGAGAATTAATTTGTTAAAAGAGCATGACATAAAACTGTCATGCTCTTTTGTTTTTCTTTTATATAAAATTTAACGATAAAAAAAATCTTTTAAATAATAATTTTTTATTGTAAAACGATAAATTTTGTATTAAAATCAAAATCATAATAAATGAGTGAGGTGCTTTTGTTAAAAGGTAACAACCTTATTTTTAAAATTAGAGGAGGTATAACTATGAACATTAACAATTTGATTGTTAAAAATATGGATAACCCCCATGAGTTGGAGAAGATGTATAGAAAAGATCCGAAAGCTTTTAAAAAAGCATTCTCACAAGCATGGGACCAAAACCCTGATTCTCAGATTCTAGGTGCTTGGTATGAAAGGTTGCATTTCAAGGAGAAAGTAAATAAAGAAAAAACATCTTTGTTTCAAAAAGGTTTCTTATTCATGGGCCTTTTAGCTATTCTGGCCGGCATAAGCACCAGGATCATTTTCCACTTTGTTGAGCAGGAAGCAATTGCTCCAATTAACTTGGCTTTTGGTGTAATTCCCTTTATTGCTGCTTATTTTATTTACAATAATACTTCCAAAAAAAGTATTATTTATTCCCTTGCAGCGTTGTTCCTAATTTCCGGGATGTATCTTAATACGTTGCCATTAAATTATAAAGACAGTACCATTCTTGCTTATTTACATCTTCCTATATTTTTATGGGTCTTAGTAGGGCTTGCGTTTACAGGAAATGAATATTCAAAAGGCAGTACAAGATTAGCCTATATAAAATTTAATTTAGAATATTGTCTTCTCTACGCCAGCATGGCAGTGAGCGGAATGATACTAGCAGTATTCACCATGCGTTTATTTAGCTTTGTTGACTTAGATATAGGAGAATTCTATTTTAGTAATGTTGTTTTATTTGGAGCAGCGGCTCTCGCTATTGTGGCTGCATACTTAGTATCAATGAATCTTAAGTTTGCTAAAAATATTACACCATACATATCTAAAATTTTTAGTCCTCTCGTCCTGATCACGTTGCTTATCTATCTTATAACGGTAATTTGGGTCGGGAAAAATCCGTTCTTGGATCGCAATTTCTTAATGGCCTTCAACGGAATCCTCCTTGGTGTATTGGCTGTTACCATATTTTCTATCGTTGAAAGTGACTCGGACGAGAAAAAGAATATTTCAGATTATATAAATTTTTCCTTAATTGTTCTGGCGCTTATTATTGACACTGTCGCATTGTCAGCCATAGTATTTAGACTTTCTTCTTACGGGATTACACCTAATAGACTTGCTGTTTTAGGTGTAAACATAGTGATTTGGGCAAATCTCATTTGGATTATGTTTGCCTATATGCGTTTCTTGCAAAATAAATCAGGACCAAAAGCTATCCAAGATGCCGTTACGAAGTTTTTGCCAATATACGGACTTTGGGCAGCTTTCGTTATATTTACGTTTCCTATCATTTTTAATTAGAAAGGATCTGTTAATGCGGGAGTGGTGAGGGCTAATAATCATTGGGGGATGAACAAAACCCCCAATGATTAAAGTTTCACTATATTACAATTGGTATTATTACGTTTGTAGTTTCGGTAATTTCATTTGTATTGATAAATAAGAAATAAGTCTTGTATGTAATCTTTCCATAATAAAAACCGTCCCAAAATGGGACGGTTTTTTATTATGCGTATTGCCGTTTTTTCTTAATAAGCAACAAAACTTGTGAAACACAAGCTAGTACCGGTAACTCAATCAACGGTCCAATAACGAGTGCAAGTGCGATAAGAGGCTCGTCTGGAAAAGCTGTTACAGCGATAGCGAGTGCAACAGGTGAGTTTCTTGCTAACGTTGTTAAGCTTAGACTTACTGTATCTTTGTAAGATAAATGCATGATGCGCCCGATAAATTGTCCTAGTAAAAAATTAATGATGAAGAACAATAGAACAGGAACGAGTAATAATAAAACGACATTCATATTTTGCAGTAAATATTTACCTTGTGATGCAAACATCGCTACTATTGCTAAACTTAAAAATACAATTTGAGCAGAGCTGAAAAACGGAATGAGTTTATTCTCGAGAGTTTCAGCTTTATTCATTTTATTCATAATGAATTTTGTAGCGTGTGCAAGTATAAATGGTAAGACGATTACGATAACAATACTTTCTACTAAAACAGAAACCGCTACAGTTTTCATGACACCAGCAAATAAAAATAAATAAATTGGAAGGAGTAGTACTTGCAAAATTAAATTTACAGGTAAAATTGCAGTAGAAAGTGCTACATTTCCTTTCGCTATTTCAGTAAAGATTAAGTACCAATCTGTGCATGGAGTAACCATTAACATTATAAATCCAACCCAAAGTGCTGGATGATCTGAAAGAAATAGTGCTCCTAATCCCCAAGCGAGTAAAGGTGTCCATAAGAAGTTAATAGTAAGACTTGTTCCAGCAAATTTTAAATTACGAAATCCGTTTTTTATTTCTTTTAATGGGATGCTGAGGAATAATCCATATAGCATGAAAAATAAGAAGGGGACAATAAACTGGTCTGAATACGTATGTATCATATTAAATTGTCCGAGTACGATGCCGCATGTAACAGCAAAAAGAATAATAAAAGTTTGAATCTTTTCTATAGTGCTCATGAATAAATCCTTTCTATATATGAATTTTCCTCTCTAAGTTTATTATACAAGTAATAAAGATGTATTTGGTGTTCAATTGTATTTTAGTTAATATTTTTAAATTGAGATTTTATTTTTTATTAAAAGTTACTTGACTAAAGTAAGTGACTATATTACAATCACTTACATAAGGTAATTAAATAACAAAAAGTTTCGGCGGCTTAACTTAAGGTATCTATTGGAACTTTTTCTTAGAATAAGAATTTTTATGATGATGAATAATGAATATGAAAAGAAAGATTAGGTGAAGAAAATGGGACTATTTAGCTCATTATTTGGTAAAAAAGAAGAAAATACGAATGTAGAGGGGAATAAAAAAATGTCAAAAGTATTATTTGTAAAAGCAAACGATCGTCCAGCGGAGCAAGCAGTTAGTTCAAAAATGTATGAAACATTTGTAAGTACTTATAAAGAAGCAAATCCAAATACAGAAATTACGGAATTAGATTTATTTGCATTAGATCTTCCTTATTACGGAAATATCGCGATTTCAGGTGGATATAAACGTAGCCAAGGCATGGAGTTAACAGCTGAAGAAGAGAAGGCAGTTGCTACAGTAGATCAATATTTAAATCAGTTTTTAGAAGCTGATAAGGTTGTATTTGCATTCCCATTATGGAACTTTACAGTACCAGCACCATTAATCACATATATTTCATACTTATCTCAAGCTGGAAAAACGTTTAAATATACAGCAAATGGCCCAGAAGGTTTAGTTGGTGGTAAGAAAGTAGTTGTGTTAGGTGCTCGTGGTTCAGATTACTCTTCAGAGCAAATGGCTCCTATGGAAATGGCAGTTAATTACGTAACAACTGTACTTGGATTCTGGGGAATTACAAATCCAGAGACAGTTGTAATTGAAGGACACAATCAATATCCAGATCGTTCACAACAAATTGTTGAAGAAGGTCTAGAAAACGTTAAAAAAGTAGCAGCGAAATTTTAATTTATGATAGTAAATGGAAAAACCAACATGGATGACCGTGTTGGTTTTTTAGTCTATTTTTCATGTTAAAAAATGTATATTTATAAAATAAAAGAAAAGTTCGAAAATAGTATTGCAAAATATTATATAGCAAACTATAATGAGTTCAAGAATAGTTGATACTTAAATTAAATATTCAGAAAATTCAATTAGTTAAAATTGGAAAATGAGATAAGGAAATTTGAATGGGGGTTATATTATGGCGAATAAAGTACCGTTTTCGTTCATAGTAGTTATTGGATTAATGTTATTTGCACTATTTTTTGGAGCAGGAAATTTAATTTTCCCAGCGATGCTTGGTCAATCAGCAGGAGAGAATGTATGGATTGCTAACGCTGGATTTTTAGTAACTGGTGTTGGATTACCATTACTAGGTGTACTAGCATTTGGTTTTTCAGGTAAAGATGATTTACAGTCATTAGCAAGTCGCGCTCACCCAGTGTTCGGGATTGTGTTTACAACAGTTTTATACTTAGCAATCGGTCCGTTATTTGCAATACCTAGAACAGGAAATGTTTCTTATGAAATTGGTCTTAAGCCGTTTATGCCAGAAGGAGTAGGTTCTACACCTTTAATTCTTTTCACAATTATATTCTTTAGTATCACTTGTTTTTTTTCGCTAAATCCCGCGAAAATTGTCGATATTGTTGGAAAAATCTTAACGCCAATTAAGTTGACTTTCATCGGTATTTTAGTAATCGTTGCTTTTATACATCCGATTGGAGATATGCAAGCACCAGTGGAAGCTTATACATCACATGCATTCTTTAAAGGATTCCAAGAAGGATACTTAACGATGGATACGCTTGCATCATTCGTATTCGGGATTATCATTATCAATGCTATTAAAGAAAAAGGTGCGAAAACGAAAACACAAATTATGGTCGTTTGTGCAAAAGCGACAATAATTGCAGCATCTATTTTAGCAATTATCTATACAGCTCTTTCTTATATGGGTGCTTCAAGTGTTGCAAAGCTTGGACATTTAGAAAACGGCGGAGAAGTATTAGCGAAAGTTTCTAACTACTATTTCGGATCATATGGCGGAGTATTATTAGGATTAATGATTACAGTAGCTTGTTTAACAACTAGTGTGGGACTTGTATCAGCATGTTCTTCATTCTTCCATAAGTTATTCCCAAATGTTCCTTACAAAGCAATTGCAATCACACTATGTGTATTTAGTGCAATTGTTGCAAACGTAGGATTAACACAGTTAATCGCAGTTTCTGTTCCAGTATTAACAGCAATTTATCCACTAGCAATCGTATTGATTTTCTTAACATTCTTCCATTCATTATTCAAAGGAAGAGCTGAAGTTTATCAAGTGAGCTTAATCGTAACATTTATCATCAGCTTATTCGATGGATTAAGTGCAGCTGGAGTTAACATTGAAGTAGTAAGCCAAGTGTTCACTAAATTCCTTCCGATGCAGGAAGTAGGATTAGGCTGGATCTTCCCAGCGATTATCGGTGGATTTATCGGATATGGCATTAGCGTTGTAAAAGCAAAAAATCAAGTTCAACCAGCAACTAGAGCGGATAAGAAAATAGGTTAAATAAAAAAGTTATAGAACTTGTTTCTATAACTTTTTTTGTTACTATTGATAAGGATAGAAAAAATAAAGTAGTAGGGGAAATAAAATGAAAAAAACAATTGATCATATCGGAATCGCAGTTCGTGATATAGATAGTACGATACGTTTTTATGAACAGGTTCTATCAGGAGAATTAATAGATCGTTACGTAAGTAAAGCTCCTGGTGTGGAAAGCGAAGTAGCCATTCTTGAAGTGGCTGGAGATAGAATTGAATTACTTGCACCGACGAATAATACAACATCTCCAATTGCCCGTTTTATTAAACAAAAAGGTAAAGGTGTTCATCACGTTGCGTATCGTGTCGATGATTTAGATGTGGCTCTAGAAGAGTTAAAAGAACAAGGTATTCGGACATTAGAGCATACACTACGCATTAATAAGCACGGTAGAAGGTTAATTTATCTTAACCCAGCGGATACAGAAGGAACGATTATCGAGTATTGTGATTATCCGGAAGAGAAATAGAAGAGGGATATTTTTTTAAAGGTGTTACGTAATAACGTAATACCTTTTTATTTATGTATTTCACATTTTCTTCACAAATGATTCACGATAACTTTTCTTCTTTGATAACTTACATAAATATATTTTATGATATAATAACAATCAGCTTTAAAAATGTAAGTTGTATCTATCGTGATAGTTACTATTATATTAGAAGTTTAGAGGTGGAAGAGAAATAAGAGTTATACTTTATAGAAGTTTATATTTAATCAGGTTAATATTTCGCCCGAGAATCAAACTTCGGAAGTTAAAGTAATGAAAATAGAGCAATGAGGAAGAAAGAAGTGAAATGAGTGTGAAAGTAATGAGAAGATTAGGGACATGGCTATTACTTGTGTGTGTGCTTATCATATTGATACCGCAAAGTGCATCTGCTCATGCGTACGTTGTGAAATCAAACCCTACTGAAAATGAAACATTGAAGAAAGCACCATCTGTTGTAAAAATCGAATTCGATGAGGACATACAAGTTTCAAGTTTTAATACATTGTACGTGAGAGATACATCAGGTAAAAGAGTCGATTTAAAAGATGCTCATATTGATAAAAAAAATAAAAAACTATTAGAAGCCGGATTAAAAGAAAATCTCAAAAATGGTCTCTACTCTATTCAGTGGAAAGCTATTTCAGCTGATGGGCATCCAATTCAAGGGGTTATTCCATTCCGTATTGGATTAGCGGAAGCGGGAACAGACGATGTACAAGTGGAAGAGATGGGGTATGTCCCGCAAATCGATATGATTATGGAACGTGGGATTCTATATACGAGTTTCTCGCTATTTTTAGGAGTTCTCTTCTTTAATCTTATTATGTATAAAGGGAATGCAACCTCGGTTCGATTAAGGAGTAAGAACATAATATGGATCTCTTTATTTGGGATATTGATTAGCTTGTTATTCAATCTACCACTGCAAGCGAAAATAAATGCTGATGTTTCATGGCTAGAAGCATTCAACCCTTTACTATTAAAAGAAACATTACAGCTTTCTGTTTTTGGTTATGTATGGATTACTCAAATGGTTCTCATTAGTACGCTTATAATTGTTACGTATTTTGTGGTGAAGCATGAGAAGTTTTCGTCGTTTAAAGTATGGAGTATTCCAATACTATTGTTTATAGGGTTACTTGTTATGAAGGCCTTTAATAGTCACGCATACGGTTTAAAGTTTAAAGACATTGCTGTCGTTATGGATTTTCTACATTTATTCGCAGCTTCATTATGGGTGGGTGGTTTATCATCTATTATTCTTCTTTTACGTAATGAGGATAACAAGTGGCATATGTATTGGGATATGATTAAGCGTTTTTCACCGTGGGCAACAGGTGCTGTCATCGTGATTTTAATAACAGGCCTTTTTAACAGTACATTTTTTATTCCAACAATCCACTCGTTATTTGATACGAAGTATGGATTGGCTTTATTAACAAAGATACTTTTATTCATTTTCATGGGGATATTGGGAATTATTCATTATGTGAAAGGGAGAATGCGAGCGCAGCAAGGATTAGGAGCTACGGTGAAAGTAGAGTTTATCATTGGAATTATCATTTTCGTCATCGTAGCTTTTATGACAAACGTACAAACACCACCGATGCCTCCTACTGGACCTTTTACAGAGAGTAAGCAATTAGATAATGGATATGAACTTACGCTAAATGTAAGTCCGAATAAGGTAGGACAAAATAAATTCCATATTACACTAAAGGATGAAAAGGGACAGCCTATTACTGATATGGAACAAATGATATTGACGACTCAATCATTAGATATGAACATGGGAAAAGGTTCATTTAAAGTTTCAGTAGTTTCACCGGGAGAATATGAAGCAGAAGGTATGTATATTAACATGACAGGAAACTGGAATATACATGTTCATGGATTAACAAAATCTCTTGATAGTTTCGATACAGATTTTAAATTTATTGTCGGTGGCAGATAAAAAGAAGCTATGTATGAAAAGGAGCTAATAGAAAATGAAACGTATAAAAAAATTAGGAACAACAATGATCGCAACAATTATTGCAATGGGAATTTTTTCGTTACCTGTTAGTGCGCACGTCACTGTAAAACCAGCAACTTCTGATATTGGTTCTTGGGAGACTTATACGATAAAAGTACCAGTTGAAAAAAATGAAGCAACGACGAAAGTTACACTGAAAATACCGTCTGGAGTAGAGTTCCAACAGTATGAACCAGTCCCAGGATGGAAAGTTGAGGAGCAAAAAGATACAGCCGGAAAAGTTAAAACTGTAGTATGGGAAGCGACAGGAGAAGGGATTTTAACCGGCCAGTTCCAGCGATTTACTTTCGTCGCTAAAAATCCGGATAAAGAGCAAAAAATAGCTTGGGACGCATATCAACAATATAAAGACGGAGAAATTGTTGAATGGACAGGTGATGAAAAAGCTGAAAAACCGCATTCACTTACTACAATTGCAAAAGGTACGTCATTAACAGGAGAACATGGTGAAGTGTCTAGTGTAGAAAAGAATGAAGGTACTAGTAATATGCAATTGATAGCAATTGTCTTATCTATTTTGGCGATAGTATCGTCGGTAAGTGCGTGTGTTCTTGTAGTACGTCGTAAAAAGTAAGACGTAAGAAAGAGCCTACAAACAGTAGGCTCTTTCTTACGTTTATTTCATTTCAACTTGCTGCCTTACAGCAAGTGTTTTCGGTTTGATATTTACAAAACAAATACTCACAACAATAAATAATAGTCCGATGAATAAGCTAATGGTAATAGCCTCATGTAAGAAAATTGAACTTACAATAATAGCTATTAGTGGAATGAGGAATGTATAAGCCCCAACTTTACTTGCTTCACCAGCTCCAACAAGTGTGAAGTATGCAAGCCACCCCATTGCAATAACAAAGAATGAAATAAAGAGAAGTACGCTAACAAATGGCATACTCCAAGCGATACTAGACCAGCTTTCAAACTCTGAACCAAATCCAATTAAGCAAAGGCCACCAATAATAAGCTGAAGTGTTACCATCCAAATGGCATTAACACGGTGACCAGTCTTCTTAATGAATACTGTGCCAAGTGCCCAGCCAATAGCGCATCCTAACGCGAGAAGGATTCCAATAACAGAAATATGTCCTGTTAAACTGCTTGAGCTAATAACGCCTACACCAATAAATCCGAGAACAAGCCCGAAAATTTTCAAGCCGTACATTGATTCTTCAAGCCATATCCACGAGAAAATACCGAGTAAAACTGGTTGTAGAAATACAATGGCGGAAAATAACCCAGCAGGCATATATTGAAGGCCGACAGTTTGTAATCCGTAAAATATAATGATGTTAAGTAAAGAAGAAATAACGTATAAATGCCACGTTTCTTTTAAATGTAACTCTTTGTATTTCGGTAATGCGAACAGGAGTAAAATGAATCCTCCAATTAAAGTTCGAACGCCTGCGAATAAAACAGGTGGTGTATAATGCAGGGCAAACTTTGATAAAGGCCAATTGATTCCCCACATGAAAACGAGAAAGGTAAGGATTATGGCCGTCTTAGTTCGAGAAAGCTGTGTCACTGAAAGACCTCCTTGTTGTTATTCATTTCACTATGATATGATATCGACTGTAATAAATAAAATGAATCTTTTTTATGAGGAGTATAAGTGATTAGTTATGACCATTACACAACTGCAAGTATTAATAAAAACTGTTGAGTTAGGTAGTTTTACGAAAGCTGCCAGGGTATTAAATATGACGCAGCCAGCTGTTAGTCATGCGATTTCAAGTATTGAGTCAGAGTTAGGAGTTACTATTCTTATACGTGATAAACGAAAAGGGCTCCTCGTTACGGATGTAGGAAACAGGATTCTTGTACATATTAGAGAGATTTTGAACGGTGTAGAGAAGATTGAACAAGAAGTTGCGATGGAGAAAGGACACGAAGTTGGGACGATTCGAATTGGTAGTTTTCCGAGTGCTTCTGCACATTTCTTACCCAAAATGATAAACCTTTTTAAGGAGAAGTATCCGAAATTAGAAGTGGTTCTTTGTGAAGGAACGATTAAAGAAGTTGAAGATTGGTTAGTATCGAGGGTTATTGATATAGGGATTGTTATTTTGCCTAATAAAGATATGGAGATTGTTCCATTAACGAAGGGGAAAATGGTTGCTATCTTAAGAGAGGATCATTCTCTCTGTAAGAAGGACTTTATTACAATTAGTGATTTAGAGAATGAACCGATCATATTATGTAAGGGCGGATACGAACCACCTATTATTGATATGTTTAAACAAGTAAATGTACCACTTCGGGCTGAGTATGTAATTTCGACAGTTACTACAGCTTTAAATATGATTCAAGAAGGATTAGGCATTGCAATATTAGCTGAATTATCTTTAACGAATTTACCAAAAAATGTGCAAACGAGAGAATTGGAACCACAAGTATGGAGAGAAATTGCTTTAGCTGTTCCTTCATTAAAGGATTCTTCAATCGCTGTGCAGCTATTTATTGAAGAATTTCAAGCGCTATTCGCAGAATAAAAAGAGGTGTCTCATATATCATAATGGGACACTTTTTAATTTACTTATAAAAAATCTATGAAAAGGATTGACTTATTTTTTAGTTGTAACTATAATAATTACATCGAGGTGATGATTACGATGAAAATTAGTAGCCGCTTTTCCATAGCTGTTCATATTTTATCTATTTTGAAAAACAATCCATCTTCACTTTGTACTTCAGACTATATGGCTGAGAGTGTCAATACAAATCCAGTAGTCATTCGTAAAATCATGTCGTACTTGAAACAAGCTGGCTTTGTTTACGTAAATCGTGGACCGGGTGGCGCGGGATTACTAAAGGATTTACATGAAATTACATTGTTAGATGTGTATCATGCAGTGAACGTAGTCGAAGAAGACAAGCTATTTCATATTCACGAGCAACCGAATCCAGATTGTCCAATTGGGGCGAACATTCAAGCGGTGTTAGAAATTATTTTAATTCAAGCACAATCCGCGATGGAAGAAGTTTTGAGAAATATTACGATGGGGCAGTTGTTTGAAACTTTGCAAGAAAAAATGAATGTTTAAATAATATTTATATTTTTTTATCATTAATGTAACTGGTTTGATTACAACGATAAGGTAAGGTGTAAAAGTTATGACTGTAAAAATGAAAGTATACTCAGATTTTATATGTCCGTTTTGTTTTTTAGCAAAAGGTCCATTAGATGAGGTAGCGAAAGAGAAAGGTGTAGAGATTGAATGGATGCCATTTGAATTACGTCCAAGTCCATATTCAAAAATAGAT
The DNA here is from genome assembly GCF_054509685.1 of Bacillus sp. C-3-6. Taxonomy (NCBI): domain Bacteria; kingdom Bacillati; phylum Bacillota; class Bacilli; order Caryophanales; family Bacillaceae; genus Bacillus; species Bacillus sp. C-3-6. The sequence continues at coordinate 1,827,533 of NZ_CM137247.1, forward strand.
CCATGGAATGAACCAGAAAAATTAGGTTCATGGGATGCTTTCATTCTTCCGACAGCGAAGAAGTTTGGAATTGATATGCGCTTGCCACGTGTTTCACCACATCCATATACACATTTAGCTTTCGAAGGATGTCAATTTGCGAAAGAACGTGGACTAGGTAATGAGTATCATCACCGCGTATTCACAGCATTTTTCCAAGAAGAGCAAAACATTGAAGATATTGATGTGTTAACAAAATTAGCGGTAGAAGTAGGACTTCCTGAGGCGGAATTTAAAGATGCTTTAGTAACTCGTAAATATAAAGAAAAGCATCAAGAAGCAATTCAACACGCATATGATGAAGCGAATATTATGGCTGTTCCAACTGTCATGATTGGAGATGAAGTCATTCAAGGGCTTGCTAGTAAAGAAACACTAGAAAGGGTCATTGATAAAGAAATTGAAAAGGATAAAACAAATTCATTTGAAGGTATGCAATGTAATACCGATGGTTATTGCTAATTCGCTTGTTATGAAATAACAAAATAAATGATAAAACAAACATTTGGAGGAATTAAAATGTCAGCAACTACAACAAACTTAAAAGAAGCAATCGTGAACCGCCGTTCAATTCGTAAAGTAACAAAAAACGATGCAATTACGAAAGAAAGAATTGAAGAAGTGTTAAAAACAGCTTTACACGCACCAACATCTTTCAATATGCAAAGTGGTCGTATGGTTGTATTAATGGATGGAGAGCATGAAAAGTTTTGGGATATCGTTAAAGAAACACTAAGAGCACGCGTACCAGCAGAAAACTTTGAAGCGACTGTAGAAAGACTAAAAGGCTTCCATGCAGGTGTAGGAACAGTTCTATTTTTTGAAGATCAAGCAACTGTAGAAAAAATGCAAGAAAATGCCCCATTATACAAAGATCAGTTCCCATTCTGGTCTCATCAAGGAAATGCGATGTTACAACATACTGTGTGGATGCTATTATCTGCTGAAGGAATTGGGGCGTCATTACAACATTACAACCCAATCGTAGATGCTGAAGTGAAAGAAACTTGGAACATTCCGGCAGAGTGGAGCTTAGTAGGTCAAATGCCATTTGGTGAACCAAACGAACAACCAGCAGAAAGAACGTTCTTGCCTACTGAAGATGTAGTGAAATTTTATTAAGAAATACAATATGTAACGAGAAGGAAGCTGTGCTTAAAAACAGCTTCCTTTTTTGTAGTGGTGTTAATTTATGTGCATTTAGGGAAGAAATATAAGAAATAATCCGGTGAGAAGGGAATTAGAAAAATGAATGATGAGAAAAAATATACAGTGGTAGGTACTGATGTTGAGGAAGTAAAGCGTTTAAATAAAAATTCAGGGTTAACGTATAATCAAGTGAAAGAAATGTTAGCAAAGCAAATGCAAAAAAAGAAGTAATTAGATTGAAATCTTTCATTTTTTCATTTAGCATTTTGATTGGAGAGAGTTAAGTAAAAGGTAACTCTCTTTTTTGTATAGCTAAGCATCTTATAGAGTGGAGGAAGCAACATGAAGAAATGGGTAAAGGTAACGCTGTCTATCACTGGAGGCATTGTCTTATTAGCGTGTGCCGGCGGATATTACGTGTATAAAAATTATTTTCCAAAGGAACCTGAGCGTATTGTATATGATAAAGAAAGAGTGCTACAACCGATACATAATCAGCTTAAAGGAATCAATATAGAAAATGTAAAGATAAAAGAAAGAGAAGTCGTAAATGCGAATGTAGATGAGCTTCAAAAAATGATTGATGATGGAAAGTTGTCATATGAAGAATTAACGAGTATTTATCTCTTTAGAATACAAGAACATGATCAAAATGGAATAACATTAAATTCTGTTACAGAGATAAATCCTAATGCGATGGAAGAAGCAAGAAAGTTAGATCAAGAGCGGGGTAGAAACAAAAATTCGAATTTATATGGTATTCCTGTCGTTGTAAAAGATAATGTACAGACGGAAAAAGTGATGCCGACTAGTGCAGGAACTTATGTATTAAAAGATTGGATTGCAGATCAAGACGCAACAATTGTGAAGCAGTTGAAAGAAGAAGGAGCATTTGTTTTAGGAAAAGCGAATATGTCTGAGTGGGCGAACTATTTATCTTTTACAATGCCAAGCGGGTATAGCGGGAAGAAAGGACAAAATTTAAACCCGTACGGTCCGATTACATTCGATACTTCAGGATCAAGTTCAGGATCTGCTACAGTAGTTGCAGCAGATTTTGCGCCGCTTGCAATTGGAACAGAAACGACGGGATCGATTGTTGCACCAGCGGCGCAGCAATCAGTAGTTGGGTTACGTCCATCTTTAGGTAGGGTAAGTAGAACAGGAATTATTCCATTAGCTGAAACTCTTGATACAGCAGGACCTATGGCAAGAACAGTAAAAGATGTAGCAACGTTATTTAATGCAATGATAGGTTATGACGAAAAAGATGTTATGACAGAAAAAATGAAAGATAAAGAAAGAATTGATTATACAAAGGATTTATCAATAGATGGATTAAAAGGGAAAAAGATAGGGCTTCTTTTTTCTGTAGACCAACAAGATGAAAATAGAAAAGTAGTAGCAGAAAAAATTAGAAAAGACCTTCAAGATGCAGGTGCGATATTAACTGATAATATCCAGTTAAGTGCTGAGGGTGTAGATAATTTGCAAACATTAGAATATGAGTTCAAGCATAATGTAAACGACTATCTTTCACAGCAAAAGAATGTACCGGTAAAATCGTTAGAAGAGATTATAGCGTTTAATAAAAAGGATAGTAAAAGACGAATAAAATACGGACAAACATTAATTGAGGGGTCTGAAAAATCTGCTATAACGAAAGAAGAGTTCGAAAACGTAGTACAAACGAGTCAAGCAAATGCAAAAAAAGAGCTAGATAGGTATTTAGTAGAAAAAGGTTTGGATGCTCTAGTTATGATTAATAACGATGAAGTTCTTCTATCAGCTGTAGCTGGTTATCCGGAATTAGCGGTTCCTGCTGGATATGATAAAAATGGAGAACCAATCGGTGTAGTGTTTGTAGGGAAACAGTTTGGTGAAAGAGAGCTTTTCAATATGGGATATGCGTATGAACAGCAGTCTAAAAATAGAAAATCACCTAGTTTATAAAAGATTATATGAAAAATAACTGGAATCCACCGAAATTATGTTGGTGGATTCCAGTTAAACGAATCTAACAATATGAAAAGAAAAAAAGGATTCTTCTCAATTAGTAAGAAAGATTGTCTATAGGAGTTCATAAAATGTAATATATTCAATTTCCATCCATTGAAGGGGGAGGTTAATTCTTAATGAATGAAGTAAAGAGTTTTTTTCGAAGTAGAGGGTTTCAACGGTTTCTCGTTTTAATAATAGTAGCGCTTGTATTATACGCATTAAAAAGTATGATCAATTTAATATTAATTACGTTTATACTGACGTTTTTAATGGATCGATTTCAACGTTTTATTTCAAGAAAATTGAAAGTAAACCGGAAAATTGTTATTGCATGTTTGTATATAATACTAGTTTCCTTTATAGGCACAACGTTATATAAATATTTACCTGTGCTGACGATACAAATTTCACAATTAATTTATCAATTTAAACTATTTTTTCAAAATCCACCTGATAATGAAATCGTTAAATATGTACTTTCGACAATTAATGGGATGGAAGTATCAAAATATATAGAACAAGGTGTAGATGTTATATATCAATCAATAGCAAATATAGGGAAGGTAAGTTTACAAATATTATTATCTCTAATTTTAAGCTTATTTTTCTTATTAGAAAAAGAGCGTATTATTACATTTACATCTAAGTTTAAAGATAGTAAGTTAAAAATCTTTTATGAGGAAATTGCATATTTTGGTGAAAGATTTGCAAGATCGTTCGGAAAAGTAATTGAAGCTCAGTTTTTAATTGCCGTTGTAAATTGTATTCTTACTGTCATTGCATTAATTGTTTTAGGATTTCCACAGCTACTTGTATTAGCTGTTATGGTTTTCTTACTAGGGTTGATTCCTGTTGCAGGTGTGATTATTTCTTTGTTTCCACTTTGTATCATTGCTTACAACGTAGGCGGAGTTATGTACGTAGTATACATACTCGTGTTCATAACAGTAATCCACGCTCTTGAAAGTTATTTTTTAAATCCGAAGTTTATGTCTGCAAAAACAAATTTACCAATCTTTTATACATTTATGATTCTCATCTTCTCAGAGCATTTCCTCGGAATATGGGGGCTTATTATCGGGATACCAATCTTTATCTTTTTATTAGATGTACTTGATATAAATAATGAGGATGCGACTAAAAAATAAGAAATGATAGAAAATCATTAAAAGGTCATAGGGGATAATTAAGATAAAAAAGCAATCCAAAATAAATTGGATTGCTTTTTTATCTTAATTAAAGAACCGGAGCCATTGTTTCTTTTAATACTTGAACAGAGTGATCGAATTTTAATTCTTCTTCTTCACTTAATTCAACCTCTAAAATTTCACGAACACCGCCACGATTTAAAACAGCAGGTACCCCGATATAAACATCTTTTTGACCATATTGCCCTTCTAAGTAAGCTGATACAGTTAATACACTATTTTCGTCGTTTAAAATTGCTTTTGTAACACGTAGAAGTGACATACCGATACCATAATAAGTTGCGCCTTTACGCTCAATAATATGGTAAGCTGCATCACGGACGTTTATGAAAATTTTGTCTAAATCTTCTTGATTATACGTGTTGTCTTTTTCAAGCAGTGTTTGTAGTTTTTGGATACCAACGGAAACATGACTCCAAACAGGAAGTTCAGTATCGCCGTGTTCTCCGATAATATAAGCGTGAATGTTGTGTGGACCAATATCGAAGTACTCACCTAACATATAGCGGAAACGAGCAGAATCAAGCGTTGTACCAGAACCGATTACACGTTCTTTCGGTAAACCAGATTCTTTCCAAGTTACGTAAGTTAAAATATCTACAGGGTTTGTTGCGATTAAGAAGATGCCATCAAATCCGCTATCCATAATACTGCGAACGATTTGTTTAAAGATTTTAGCGTTTTTCTCAACTAAATCTAAACGTGTTTCGCCTGGCTTTTGTGGTAATCCAGCTGTAATAACTACAAGGTCAGCATCTTTACAATCTTCGTAGCTGCCTTTCCATACTCTAGTTGGAGCTGGTGCGAATGGAACAGCATGACTTAAATCCATTGCTTCTCCTTCAGCTTTTGCTTCATTTACATCGACTAAAACAAATTCTTCAGCTACAGCTTGGTTAATCATGCAGTAAGCATAACTACATCCAACTGCTCCTGTTCCTACTAATACAACACGGTTAATCCCTTTTTTCATTTCAAAATTCCTCGCAATTTCATTGATTTTATTATGTAAGATAATACGTCTTACTTCTATAGAGTCATATCTAGTTTATTACATTTTATAAAAGATATTCAAGTATTTGAAAATGTATCCGTGCAAATCCGCGAACAAAACATAGGAATTCAGTGAACCGAATATAATTCAGTAAAATCCTTTGTAAAAGGGGAAATGGCATGGGGAATCCATTAGCAATGGAAGAAATGCTTCATATTATTCATGCAGGGCTTGTTAAAAAGAATAACCCAAAACGGATTACGATTGCAGGTGCAGGGATTTCTGGATTAGTTGCAGGTTCTTTATTAAAAGAGGCTGGGCACGAAGTAACGATTATAGAAGCAAATAACAGAATAGGTGGCAGGGTGTATACGATTCAGGAACCATTTAGTGTGGGTTTATATTTTAATGCGGGACCGATGAGAATCCCTGATACCCATAAGTTAACCTTAGCGTATATTCATAAATTTAAACTACCTTTAAACCTTTTTATAAATAAAACTTTTGCAGATATCATTTATACGAATAACATTCAAACGAGATTGAATGTGTTTGAAAATGATCCAAGTGTACTTGAATATCCGGTTTTGGATAAAGAAAAAGGAAAAACGGCAGAAGAGCTAATGATTGAGGTATTAGAACCAATACTAAATTATATTAAGAAGGATCCTGATAAAAACTGGCTTATTGTTGAAAAAAAGTATAAAACGTATTCGCTTGGTTCATTTTTAATGGAGTATTATTCAGATGGTGCAATAGATATGATTGGGGTACTTCTTGATATGGAAGCTTATATGGGAATGTCCTTAATTGAAGTATTACGTGAAATGATTTTCTTTACTTCAACAACGAAATATTATGAAATAACTGGTGGAATGGATAAGTTATCGAATGCATTCTTACCACAATTAAGAGAACATATTTTAATGCCGTATAAGGTTGATAAAATCATACAAGAAGATAATAAAGTAATGTTACAAGGAAATCATGAACAAACGTTAGAGCAATTTACAATAACAAGTGATTTTGCTATTATTACAATTCCATTTTCAGCGTTAAGATTTGTAGAAGTTCAGCCATACTATTTATTCTCTTATTTTAAAAAAAGAGCAATTCGTGAATTAAATTATATTGCTGCAACTAAAATTGCAATAGAGTTTAAAAGTAGATTTTGGGAGAAAGCGGGACAGTGTGGCGGTAAATCTATTACTGATTTACCGATACGGTTTACATACTATCCGAGTTATGGCATTCATACTCCAGGACCAGCTATCGTAATAGCAAGTTATACGTGGGCAGATGAGGCGTTAACATGGGATAGTCTCCCGCAAAGAGATCGTATTCGTTACGCATTAAAAAATTTAGCGGAAATATACGGTGACATCGTCTATAGTGAGTTTGTCACTGGAACATCTTTTAGCTGGAGTAAAAATCCGTATTCTTGCGGTGCATTTACAGCTTTCGAACCAGGCCAAGAGCTCGAGTTATTTCCGTATATTACACCACCATCTGGAAAAGTACATTTTGCAGGAGAGCATACGACATTAACACATGGATGGATGCAAGGGGCAATTGAGTCTGGAGTAAGAGTTGCATATGAAGTAAATGAACAGTGAATCTCTTATATTTACAAATGGTCATTCTTTTAATAAAATGATAAATATAAATCGTAATTATTACGCTTTGAATACATTTGAAGTAAAGAAATGGATGGTCGGTTGAATGAATAAAGTGGAGATTCATATATTAGGTGGTTTTTTAGGTAGTGGAAAATCAACATTATTACAAAATTTATTGTTAGCAGAGAAAAAGAAGAATAGAAAAGTTGCAGTATTAATGAATGAAATTGGTGAATACTCGGTAGATACAGATATTATTGGAAAAGAGAATGTTTTAAGAGAACTACTTAAAGGATGTATTTGTTGTACATTAAAAGAAGAGCTTGAAATACAATTACATTCGTTATACCAACAAGAAAGACCAGATGTAATTTATATAGAAACGACAGGTGTTGCGCATCCAATTGAAGTGTTAGACGCGTGTGTCTCGCCAATTTTAGCTCCTTTTCTGGAAGTAAAATCAATTGTAGTCGTTTTAGATGCAGTAAGGTGGTTAAACCGAAGTATATTAAGTGCAAATGTACAACAGCTATTGCATGAGCAACTGAAATTTGGTAGTCACATTCTTGTTAATAAAGCAGATTTACTAACAGATGAAGATAAGAACACAGTATTTGAAGAAGTAAAGGCAATAAATGATCATGCGAAAATGTATGAGACAAAGTATTGCAATATATCTTTAAAAGATATAGAGGAAGCAGAATTTCCGAATGATGAGGAACATGAGACACTACATGTCAAACAGCATTTACATATACAAACGATGACGTATCAATTTACGAAACCGATTGATCAAGACAAATTATATGAATGGCTTTCGAATTTACCAGATAGTATTTATCGAGTGAAAGGTTTTGTGAAATTCCATGGAGATAAATACCCTCACCTATTCCAATATTCGTTCGGAGTACCAACTTTACTAGAACAAGACTTCGGTTTCCCGACAAACTTAGTAGTAATAGGAGAAGGACTAGATAAGAAACAATTGGCTGAAGGGTTAGAGAAAGTAGAACTTAACTCTAATTAAGGGGAAAAGACTAACTTAAAAATAAGTTAGTCTTTTTGTATGGTCATTACTGAAATGAAACAGTATTTTCAATTGGATTGCAGAATATATATTGATTGTATGTCCGTTTCCATTACATAGGAAGGTGATTATATATTTGTGCCGAATGTAGAGGGTACTACAAGAGTTTTCCATTATCTATCGAATTAGTTAGTCATGATTACGGACAGGGGATTTTGGCGTGTTTGATTCTATCAGAAAGTAAAGTATGGGGAGGATCACAATGTCGATGAAAAAACGTAAGTGGCTAAAGATAATGTTTACTGGTTGTGTTTTAGGTTCGTTATTAATAACGGCAGCTTGTTCAGGAAAGAAAACAAGTACAGAGGATGAAAAAACGATTAAGGTAGGAGTCCTTGCTTCTTTAACAGGACCGCTAGAATCGTATGGAAAACAAACAGTGAACGGATTTGAATTAGGGTTAGATTATGCAACTGGTGGAACTGGGAAAGTAGATGGGAAAAAGATTAAGGTTGTTGTAGAAGATACAGAAACGAAAGCGGATGTAGCAGTTAAAAAAGCTACGAAGTTATTAGAAGAAGAGAAAGTTGATTTTTTAGTTGGATCGTCTAGTTCAAGTGATACGTTAGCGGTTTTACCACTGGCTGAAGAATATGAAAAGATTATGGTTGTAGAACCGGCAGTTGCGGATAGTATTACCGGGAAGAACTGGAATAAATATATTTTTAGAACCGGAAGAAGTTCCTCACAAGATGCGATTGCAGGAGCAGCAGCAATTGCGAAAAAAGATGTAAAGATTGCGACATTTGCCCCAGATAACGCTTTTGGTCGTGAAGGGATTGCTGCATTTAAAGCGGGTGCGAAAAAATTAGGTGCGAACATTGTGAATGAGCAATACGCGGATACAAATTCAACAGATTTTACAGCGAATATTCAAAATATCATTAGTTCAAAACCAGATTATTTATTTATCGTTTGGGCAGGGGCAAATTCACCTTGGAAACAGTTGAAAGATATGAATGTGGAAGCGCAAGGTATTAAAATTTCTACAGGTGCGCCAGATATACCAGCATTAAAAACAATGGATGCATTAGTAGGTATGCAAGGTTTTTCTGTATATTATCACACACTTCCAAAAAATAAAGTGAATGATTGGCTAGTTGAAGAGCATAAAAAACGTTTTAATGGTGCAGTGCCAGATTTGTTTACAGCGGGAGGAATGTCAGCAGCAATTTCTATTGTAGAAGCCTTAAAGAAAACAAAAGGTGATACAGATGTAGATACCTTGATTAAGAAAATGGAAGGAATGGAATTTGATACACCGAAAGGAAAGATGAAGTTTAGAGAGAAGGACCACCAAGCGATGCAGACACTGTATTCTATCACATTGAAAAAGCAAGACGGTGTTGATTATCCGGTGCCAGTGTTAGAGCGAGAATTAACGATGAAAGAAACAGAACCACCAGTTCAAAATAAATAGACTGAATTTTCTGTTGTTTTTGTATAAAGAGGGGGGACCCTCTTTATACATATTTCTTTCATACTCACGGCTTTAAAGGGAGGGATTTCGTGACACATTTGCTAGAGACGAAAAATCTTAGCGTATCTTTTGGTGAACATCATGTTATTAAAGATGTAAATTTAACTGTCCAAAAAGGAAAGCTCATTTCTATTATCGGGCCAAATGGTGCGGGGAAGACAACATTATTTAATTTACTAAGTGGACAGATTTCACCCACAACAGGTGAAGTGTATTTTAAAGGGCAAGATATTACAAAACTATCGATTTCAGATCGAACACGCTTAGGAATCGGTCGCTCTTTTCAACTTACAAACATATTCCCAGAATTAACGGTACTTGAAAATGTCCGTTTAAGTGTTCAATCATTCGTACAAGATTACTATAGTTTTTTCCCGAGTTCAGCAAAATTAAAGCAACAAGTTGGAGAGGCGAGACGTTTCTTAAAAACAGTATTACTTCACGAGAAAGAGAACGTATTAGCGAAAGATTTGGCACATGGAGAGAAAAGAAAGCTAGAACTTGCGATGTTATTAGCTTTAAAAACGGATGTGTTATTACTTGATGAGCCGACGGCAGGTATTTCGATTGAAGAGGTCCCTGCTATATTACAAGTGATTGAAAATATTAAGAAACATCCAGAGAGCACAATTGTACTTATCGAACACAAAATGGATATGATACTAGGTTTGTCAGATCATCTTATCGTTTTATTTCATGGAGAGTTATTGGCTGAAGGATTGCCAGAAGAAATTATGAAAGATGAGCGTGTACAAAGTGCTTATTTAGGGGGATTATATAGTGGCACTATTACAAGTGAATAATATAGAAACGTATTTAGATCAGTTTCATATTTTGCAAGGAGTATCTCTTACTGTTGAGAAAGGGACGATTACTGTACTGTTTGGTAGAAACGGGGCAGGGAAAACAACGACATTACGTTCAGTGATGGGGTTTCACCGCATTGCAGATGGTGAAATTTATTATGATAGTGCAAAAGTAAGTGGATTACCTACACATTTAATTTCAAGGAAAGGAATAGGATATGTACCAGAAAATCAAGGTATTTTTCATGATTTGACAGTAGAAGAAACATTCGCTCTTGCTAGGGGGAAAGGTGAAGAAGTAGAAGGGAAAATAGAGTGGATGCTAGAACTATTTCCGGATTTAAAGCAGTTTTGGAATAAGAAAAGTGGGCTCTTGAGCGGAGGGCAAAAGCAAATGTTGGCTATTTCAAGAGCGTTTATTAATAGTGATGGATTATTACTTATTGATGAACCGAGCAAAGGGCTATCCCCGATAATGGTGGAGAAATTAATGGTAGCTATTTTGAAGATGAAAGAGAAAACAACAGTTTTACTTGTTGAGCAAAATTTTATGATGGCTAGTCAAATTGGCGATTATTTTTACATTATGGATAACGGACGAATTGTTCATAACGGTTTTATGAATGAATTAAAAAAGGATAAGGAAATGTGTCATAAATATTTAGGAATCTCTTAACATGAATCCGAGGTGAAAAGGATGGATGTGTTAATCAATTTATTTGTAAATGGGATTTCAACAGGGATGCTCATTTTTTTGTTAGCATCAGGTCTTTCACTTATTTTCGGTCTAATGAGCGTTTTAAACTTTGCACACGGTGGTTTATTTGCGTGGGGAGCATTTACAGGTGTTTGGTTATTTAATATGACAGGAAGTTATATATTAGCTTTAGTTGGAGCAGTAGCTATGGGAATGTTCCTAGGATTTATTTTAGAAAGGTTTCTTATTAGACCAGTATATGGAAATCATGTTCGACAGCTGCTCGTTACGCTTGGGGGAATGCTCGTTCTTAGTGAGTGTATTAAAATATTTTGGGGGCCAAACCCTATTAGTGCAAAATTACCGTTATGGTTACAAGGAAGTTTTACATCCGGAGGTATTATATTAATTAAATATCGTCTATTTGTTATTTTGATTGGGGTAATTATTTACATTGCACTACTATTATTACTCAAAAAGACGAAGATAGGTCTTATGATCCGTGCAGGTGTAATGGATAAAGAAATGGTTCAAGCGCTTGGCATTAATGTAAAAGCGATATTTTCTTTCGTCTTTTTATTAGGAGCAGGGATGGCAGCTTTGGGAGGTTTCTTATTAGCACCGTATTCGGGCGTTATTTTCGCCGAGATGGGCATGCAGTATGCAATTTTAGCTTTTATAGTAGTAATTATCGGAGGATTAGGAAGCGTACAAGGTTCAGCTATTGCTTCTTTAATTGTCGGATTAGCTGGTGCTTTTACAGCGTATTTTATACCAGATTTATCACTTGCAATTAATATGTTAATGTTACTATTTTTCTTAATAGTAAAGCCAACTGGGCTTGTTGGTGAAAAGGGGTGAAATGGTGAACAACACATTGGACCGAATTAAAGTATACTTCGGAGTATGTATGCTCATTTGTTTAAGTGTATTTCCGTTCGTAAATGATTCACGGAGCCTGTTAATTTTGTTCACTCAAATCTTCATCTTTGCTATTTTTGCAATGAGTTTTGATGTATTGCTTGGGTATACAGGAATTGTATCGTTCGGTCATTGTATGTTCTTTGGTATAGGAGCATATGGGGTAGCGCTTTTATTTGATCGACAAGGCGTATCAATAACGAACTTTTTAATTGGAATAGTAGCTGCAATTATCATTTCAGCAATCGTTAGTTATATAATTGGTTTACTTTCTTTACGATTGAAAAGTCATTTTTATGCAATGTTAACACTTGCTATTTCACAGTTGTTTTTCGTACTTGCTGAAAAATGGCGTGGGCTTACTCACGGAGGAGATGGTTTTACATTTGGGGTACCAGAAATATTCCGTGATCGTTTTACTTTTTATTATGTATCACTTGTATGTTTATGCTTCATTTTTATTCTATTACGTCTTTTTACAAAGTCTTCTATTGGGAAAGTATTAAAGGCAATTTCACAAAATGAACAACGTGTTGAAGCACTTGGATATAAAGTCCTCCATTATAAAATAATCGCAAGTGTAGTCGCAGGAATAGTAGCTGCAATTAGCGGTGGTTTATTTGTTATTACATTGCGCTTTGTCAATACGACTGTATTTTCAATTGAAATGACACTAAATGCACTCTTAATGACAATGATTGGAGGAGTGGGAACATTAATTGGAGCTATTGCTGGGTCTGGGATTATTGAATCACTAAAATATTATTTATCAGAACTAGCGACGGAATATCCGATTTTTGAAAGATGGACGATTATTCTAGGTTTATTGTATATTATCGTGCTACTCGTTTTTCCGAAAGGATTGGTTGGGACGGTTAAGAAATTGAAGAGTTTTAAAAGGAATAAAAAGGAGAAAAGTACAGAAGTGGAGCAAAACGTGTGAAAAATCAATTGTATACAAAATAAAAATCCCTCTTTTATATTCGTTAAAGAGGGATTTTTATTTTGAAAAAAGTTTGTAATCAAAGTCATTTTATTAATCAAATAGTTCATCAGGGATATGCTTTATAAAGGTTTGATTCGTAAAAAAATGAACAGCTAAATTCTCAAGGGGAACATCTTCAATTATTACTAATGTATCATTTTTAATCGGTAAAAAAGCTATTCCTTTTCCATCATTAATAAACTCTTCCATAAGCGAATAAGAATCCAACTGTTGAAGTTGTCGCAGAGATAGATTGTTTTCTTTTAGAAATTGTATTGTCTTATTCCTAAAAGGGCACTTTTTGTCATTGCTAACGAAGAAAATTTCTTTTGAATAATCAATGGTACATTTTTCTTTCGCTTTTAATAAGCCTACAGAAATTGAGGTTGTGAACACTTTTTTAAACGATGCGTCAGGATAATCCTCATAAGTTAAGACCATATCAACTTTTTGTTGCTGCAGTAATTTTTGCAAATGACTACTACTTTCTACATATATTTGATAATTTCTGAAATTTACTTTAATACGCTTACTTAAATAATTTGTCAAAATAGATTGTGACGTCGCTATTATATAAGAAGAACCACTCGTTTTAATTTCATCTTTTACTTCTTCTAATAGAGTTAATATTTTATTCGTGTAATCTAATAAAATGTCACCAGCAGGTAACAAGGAAACACCTTTGTTATCTCTATGTAGTAAAGGCGTTTCTAATTCTTGTTCTAATTTTTTGATTCGCTCAGTTACGTTCGGTTGAACATATCCTAACTCTTTAGCAGCTTTACTAATAGAACCCTCACTGGCCACAGTTTTGAATATAATAAGATCATTTATTTCCATGTATCTCAGCCCCTTATGCACTATCATTATAAATGATACCAAACATAATTTATACCTATTTTACGTTAGCCGCTTATCGATTTATCATAATGTATATAAGATTGAAAGCGAGTGATAAACATGATTGGAATGCAATATAAGGTCATTCTTCCAAAGGATTATGACATGGAAATTATTAAGAAAAGGGTAAAGGATAATGGCTATAAAACTGATGGTTTCCAAGAACTAAATTTTAAAGCTTATTTAATTACGGAAACGGAGAAAGACGGGAATTTTTATAACTGCTATGCACCTTTATATATTTGGAATGGTCATGAAGGGATGAATAAATTTATCTTTGAAGGGTATTACGATAACATTTTACAATCTTTTGGATGGCAACAAATACATATAGGTGTTCCATTAGTGGTTAATCTAAGTGATGGATTTAAGAAAAGTAGATATGTTGTTGAATATGCAGGAAGTATTTCTCAAAGTAAAACACTGATTGGGACTCAATTAAGCACTATGAATGAAGATGTACAAAACAACGAAAAGTGTTTAGGGAATGTAATCGTTTATAATTCGGATAAATGGGGGTATAGTAGGTTTGAGTTTTATGAAGAGAAGCCTGATATTGTAGTGAATAAGGGTGTTACAGTATATGAGATTTTACACATTTCACGATGAAATTTTGTTGTATATTAAAAATAAGAAAAGGAATGAAAGTCTATGCCTTTTGTGAAGATTTATTATTCTGAAAACATATTAAATGAAGAAGAGTTGGAAAAAATGGGTGAATGTATCCATCTTTCATTAATTGAACATTTTAACATCCCTGAAAATGATTATTTTCAAATGTTCTTACCTTACCAACAAAACAAATTTTTATATAATCCATATTATTTGTTGGAAAGAGGAGAAAAGAGAACAGAGAATATGATTTATGTTTCTATTACATGTGGACCGGGAAGAACGGTGCAACAGAAAAAAGATTTGTATCAATCGGTATCCTTGAAAATTACGGAATATTCCGACGTTAAAACTTCGGATATTTTTATTACACTAAATGAGACAGCTGCTGAAAACTGGTCATTTGGTCAAGGAATAGCACAAATGGTGAAAATAAAGGGAGAAAAAAATGAAAAATGAACTTATTGAAGTACATATTAAAAAGAAAATGAGAGAAATGTCACCTGCATTTGCTCATTATAGTGAAAAGATATTATTTGAGGAAGTGTGGCGGGATGCCACTTTAACATTAAGAGAAAGAAGTTTGTGTACTGTGTCAGCACTAATCAGTCTCGGTAATACAGAACAATTACAATTTCATCTGAAGCTAGCTAAACAAAATGGGGTTATGGAGAATGAATTGGTTGCATTAATAACACATATGGCTTTTTACGTTGGTTGGCCAAAAGCTATGGCAGCTTTAAATATAGTAATGAATGAAATGAAAAGTTAAGAATAATGATAAGTAAGAATTCATGTTTATATGAATTCTTACTTATCATTATTTATGCAATACTCTATCGCTATATTTATTACATTTTATCTTGCTTTTTTATCACTTGCGTAGTAAAGTGATAGTAAGATGAACGCTAGGAAGTGATGAAACATGCGTGATAATACGATAGGATCATTAATATGGTTACGTTTAATACGATTTACGAACCAAAGTAATCAAATGTCAAATGAGTTTTTAAAACGTTTTGATTTAACGACAGCTCAATTTGATGTGCTTTTGCAAATACGTACGTATCAACCACTCACACAAATGGAGTTAGCTGAAAAGGTAACTGTTACACAAGGTGGCATTTCTCGAATGTTAACTCGTCTTGAAAAAGAAGGATATATTGTACGAAAACAAGATTGGAAAACGAAAACAATTAGTCTTACAGAGCAAGGAGAAGCAGCTTTAGAGAGAGCATTGCCAGAGCAACTTGCATTTCAATCTTCGTTTTTTGATGATGTATTAAATGAAGAAGAGCAGAAAATATTATACGAGCTGATGACGAAAGTTCATAAGCATAGCGAAAAAAAAGAATTACCGCAAGAGTAATTTTTTTTACATCATCAATTGACTAATCAAGTGATGAGATAGGTAATACGGAGATATACTTGACTTACCAACGTTTTTAGAAGAAAAACTAATACTACAGTATTAAAGGGGAGAGTAACTATGGAAAAATACCGTATAGATACAAGAAAAGGAATTGAGTTTGGGTTATATTCAATTGGTGATCATGTTTTAAATCCACATAATGGGGAGAAAATTACGCCAGAGAAAAGAATTCACGAACTAATTGATACAGCTAAGTTAGCAGATGAGGCAGGACTTGATGTGTTTGCTGTCGGCGAAAGTCATCAAACACATTTTACAACGCAAGCTCATACAGTTATTTTAGGTGCGGTCGCGCAAGCTACGAAAAATATAAAAATTGCAAGTTCAGCAACGATATTAAGTACATCTGACCCAGTTCGAGTATATGAGGATTTCGCTACAATTGACTTGATTTCTAATGGACGTGCAGAAATTGTGGCTGGTCGTGGATCTCGTATTGGGGGATATAGTTTACTTGGTTATGACGTGAATGATTATGAAGAATTATTCGAAGAGAAGATGGATCTTTTATTAAAAATTAATAACGAGGAACATGTCACATGGAATGGACAGTTCAGAGCACCGCTCGCACATGCATCGGTTATTCCGAGAGCGAAAAATAATAACTTACCAATTTGGCGTGCAGTTGGAGGTCCACCAGCTAGTGCAATTAAAGCAGGACGTGCAGGTGTGCCAATGATGATAACAACACTTGGTGGTCCAGCAATTAACTTTAAAGTGTCAGTAGATGCTTACCGCGAGGCTGCTCAGCAAAGTGGATTTGATCCAGCTAGTTTACCAGTTGCGACAACGAGTTTATTTTATACGGCAAAAAATTCACAAGATGCACTTAGTGAATATTATCCTCACATTAATGCTGGTATGCTTACACTGCGCGGTGGTGGGTATCCGAAACAGCAATTTACAAATGCAATAGATTACCGTGATGCTTTAATGGTTGGTAGCCCACAACAAATCATTGAGAAAATGCTTTACCAATATGAATTGTTTGGCCAACAACGCTTTATGGCACAAATTGATTTTGGCGGTGTACCATTTGATAAAATTGAGAAAAATATTGAATTAATTGCTACTGAAATATTACCAGCCGTTAGAAAACATACAGCAAAATAAATAAAAAAACTGGGAGTCTAATTGACTCTCAGTTTTTTATTTGTTATGGGAAAATGACAAAAAAATGAACTTTTAGTCGAGGGAGAGGGAAGTTATTTTCTATTTTTGAATAACATTATTTCGAGTTTGAATTTTGAAAATACATTTTTCTCTTGACAAAAAATAAGCATTTATCGAGGGTAGTTTCGAGGACATTTTTTCGGTTGAAAGTCAAGTGTATGAAGAAAAAACGATTGTTTTATAGATATAAAAGTAAGAAGTATATTGAAAAAACACATTTTGCTAATGAAAAAAATCTGATTCAAAAAAATGACAAAAGACATATTTCAGACAAAATGATGTCAATAATACGTCAAAAATAACCTGAATTTACTATGCAGGTATATTATACAATTCGATTAACGAATAAAACACTACAGAAATAGTGAAAAGGTAAAAATTAGCATTGCAATAGTTTGAAAAACTGAAACTTCATATTTTTCGACAATACATACAAAATGTTTTTGTCTTTTCGTATTTCTTAATAATTGAGTTTGATAAGATTGCTCAATTAACTTTTATTATAAAAATTATGAAGGAAGTGATTTTAGTATGGAAACGCTCGAATTGGCACGAATACAGTTCGCATCAACAACGATTTTCCATTACTTTTTTGTTCCGCTGTCAATTGGTTTAGCTTTTATTATTGCGATCATGCAAACGTTGTATGTGGTAAAAGGACAAGAAGTATATAAGAAGATGGCAAAGTTTTGGACGCAATTATTCCTTATTAACTTTGCAGTAGGTGTAGTAACAGGTATTTTACAAGAATTTCAGTTTGGTATGAACTGGTCAACGTATTCACGTTTTGTAGGTGATGTATTTGGTCCCTCGCTTGCAATTGAAGGATTACTGGCATTTTTCATTGAGTCTACATTCCTAGGTTTATGGGTATTCGGTGAGGATAAATTACCGAAGCGAATTCACTTAATGTGTATTTGGCTCCTTTCAATTGGAACGATGTTATCAGCATTCTGGATTTTAACTGCAAGTGCATTTATGCAGTCACCTGTCGGGTATGAAATGGCAGCTGATGGTCGTGCGCAAATGAATGATTTCTTAGCCATTATTCAAAACCCACAACTATGGGTACAATTCCCGCATACAATTACAGCGGCAATTGCAACAGGTGCATTCTTTATTGCGGGTGTAAGTGCATGGAAAATTACAAAAGGACAAGAAACTGTAGTATTTAAAAAATCTTTCCGAATTTCTATCATTGTTGGAACAATTACAACGGCGCTTGTATTGTTCTTTGGTCATGCACAAGCGCAACAATTAATTAAGACACATCCAATGAAGATGGCGGCAGCTGAAGCGCTATGGAATACAAGTGAGGATCCAGCACCATTTACAGTATTTTCGAAAATTGATACAGAGAAGAAAGAAAATTCGTTTGAAATTCAAATCCCTTATATGCTAAGTCTATTATCGTATGATAAGTTTAGCGGTCAAGTTGAAGGGATGAATCAAATTCAAAAACAATATGAGGAAAAATATGGACCTGGAGATTATATTCCTCCAGTGCATACAATGTTTTGGAGTTTTAGAGCGATGGTAATGAGTGGAACATTCATGCTTCTTCTAGGAGCTTACGGATGGTTCTTATCAAGAAAAGATCGTTTAGCTGAAAAAACGTGGTATTTAAAATTAATGGTGTATGCAATTTCTCTTCCATTCATCGGTAATACAGTAGGGTGGATTATGACTGAAATGGGTCGTCAACCTTGGGTAGTATTTGGTGTAATGAAAACAGAAGATGCTGTATCACCAAATGTAACATTCGGTGAAGTATTATTCTCACTTATTTCATTCACATCAATGTATTTAATTATGGGTGGAATTTGTGTGTACTTATTTGTTCGTACCATTAAGGGCCACACGAATAAGAAAACGAAAAAGGATTATCAAAGCCATGATCCATTTGATAAGGAGGAAGAGTATGTTATCTCTTAATGAGTTGTGGTTTTTAGTTATTGCAATCTTGTTTGTTGGATTCTTCGTACTGGAAGGTTTCGATTTTGGTGTAGGAATGGTTTCGAGGTTTTTAGGAAAAAATGATTTTGAAAAACGAGTTTACTTAAATACAATAGGACCGTTCTGGCACGCGAATGAAGTATGGCTTGTTTGTGCTGGTGGAGCCATGTTTGCGGCATTTCCGCACTGGTATGCAACTTTATTTAGTGGTTTTTATATTCCATTTGTATTTATGCTTCTTGCTTTAATTTTAAGAGGTGTTTCCTTTAAATTTCGTGCGAAAATAGATAATCATAAATGGAAGAGCGCATGGGATTGGGGGATGTTTATTGGAAGTATGTTACCTCCTATCCTTTGGGGAGTTGCGATTGCAAACTTTATGGTAGGTGTACCTATTGATGAGAGTAAAAATGTTGTAGGTGGATTCTTGCAATTACTTCATCCATTTGCGTTACTTGGAGGAGTAATGTTTCTCCTACTATGTATTGTTCACGGATTACAATTTCTTACGATACGTACAACTGGTAAATTGAGAGAACGTGCACGAATTGCTGCAATAAAAATTGCACCATTTTCATTAATTACACTTCTTGTTTTTGCTGGTGTGGGGTTATGGAAAACCGACATTTTCACTGCTCATGGAACAGAATGGATTATGGTACCAATCGGAGCTTTTGTAGCACTATTAGTGTCCACTTTATTAAATAAAAGAAGAAGAGATGGTTGGGCTTTCTTTATGACGAGTTTAACGATCATTTTACTAAGTGCGAGTGTATTTATCGGTATGTTCCCACGTGTTATGATTAGCTCTTTAGGAGCAATGAATGATTTGACAATTTACAACGCAGCATCAGGAGCTTATGCATTAAAACTTATGACTTACTTTGCGATTGCTATTTTGCCTTTCGTTATCGGAAGTCAAATATGGAGTTATTATGTATTTAGACAACCTGTTAAGTCAGACAACGATTTGGAGTACTAATGAAAAGAAAAAGAGGACTTCCGTCTTATCCCGGTAGCCGTATTTTATATGTAGCGTTAACGATTATTAGTATTTTAGAAGCTTTTAGTATTATTGCGCAAACAATCTTTTTAGCACGAGCTATTACGTTTTTATTTCATGGAGAGACAGTACAAACAATATTAAGTGAAGTTGTTTATTTTGGTATCGCGTTTGCAGCGCGTAACATAGTAGTTCGAACATCACAAATATTAGTGGAACGTTTTGCTGAAAAAACAGGGTCGTTACTAAGAAAACAATTGATAGAGGCATATTTCACATTAGGTCCAAGGTATGTTCAAACTGTTGGAACTGGTCATCTGGTTACCTTATCAATTGAGGGGATTGAGAAATTTAAAACATATATTGAATTAACGATTCCTAAAATGATTAGAAGTAGTATCGTTCCAGGTCTAATTGTACTATACGTTTTTACGCTAGATATTGAGTCTGGAATCATTTTAGTTGTAACGATTCCTATCGTGATCATATTTATGATTCTTCTCGGATTAGCAGCGCAAAAAATGGCAGATAGTCAGTATGAGATATATCGTGTACTTTCGAATCATTTTGTAGATACGTTAAAAGGTTTAGAAACATTAAAGTATTTAGGGAAAAGTGAACAGCACGAAGGAAAGATTGAAAAAGTAAGTAAAAGATATAGAAAAGCAACGATGCGTACTTTGCGAGTTGCTTTTCTTTCTTCTTTTGCATTAGATTTCTTTACGAGTTTATCAATCGCGTTTGTTGCAGTTGGATTAGGGATACGTTTAATAGATGGAACGATTATACTATTACCAGCCCTTACAATTTTGATTTTAGCTCCGGAATATTTTCTGCCGATTAAACAAGTGGGAGCAAATTATCATGCGACATTAGATGGACAAATTGCGATGGAGCAAATAGAAGAGATTTTGCAACAACAAAAAGGAATACAAAAGAAAGATTTAAATGAAGATATAGTATGGAATGCCTCTAGTAGCTTGAAATTACAAGATATCAAAGTTAATAATGCTGAATCTGAAAAGGCTATATTAGAAGGGATTAATTTTACTTGGGAAGGTAACGGTGCTATTGGTGTTATTGGTGAAAGTGGTGCAGGGAAATCGACGTTAATCGACGTATTAGCAGGTTTTTTATCTCCTTCGAGTGGAAAGATTTTAGTAAATGGTGTAGAAGTTGATGGATCTACTCGTGAAGATTGGCAAAAAAATATTGCTTATATTCCGCAGCAACCTTATATTTTTCCGCTTTCATTAAAGGATAATATTCGTTTTTATGAAACAAATGCAACAGATGAAGAAGTTGAAAGAGTTATTAATGAAGTCGGCCTTTGTTCACTCGTTACATCACTTCCAAATGGGATGCACGAAAGAATTGGAGAAGGTGGACGTATGCTAAGTGGCGGACAAGAACAGCGTGTTGCTATGGCGCGTGCGCTTTTAAGTAAAAAACCAATCATTTTATTAGATGAGCCTACG
Source organism: Bacillus sp. C-3-6 (assembly GCF_054509685.1). Taxonomy (NCBI): domain Bacteria; kingdom Bacillati; phylum Bacillota; class Bacilli; order Caryophanales; family Bacillaceae; genus Bacillus; species Bacillus sp. C-3-6. Next base: position 1,849,073 of record NZ_CM137247.1, read on the forward strand.
GCACATCTTGATATTGAAACCGAATTTGAAATAAAGCAAGCGATGTTACGTCTATTTAATGGAAAGTTAGTATTTTTAGCAACTCACCGTCTACATTGGATGAAACATATGGACCATATCCTTATTTTAAATAAAGGGGAAATGAAAGAAAGTGGGACGTATGAAGAACTTTTAGAGAATGAGACATTACATTTTCATAGGGAAGAGAGGGGAGAGAAATGAGTAACTGGGTTAAACCTTATATAAAACAAAATAAAGGTAGAATGACTTTAACTATTTTCCTTGGTCTTCTTGGAGTTAGTTCAGGAGCGATGTTACTTTTTATTTCAGGTTATTTAATCTCAAAATCTGCCCTTAGACCAGAAAATGTAATGGCTGTATATGTTCCTATTGTTGCAACAAGAGCGTTTAGTATAGGGCAAGCTGTGTTTCATTATATAGAGCGCTTAGTCGGACATGATGTCGTACTACGTATATTAGAAAAAATGAGAACGAAGCTATATAGAATCGTAGAACCACAGGCGTTATTTTTCCGTTCTCGATTTCAAACGGGTGATATGTTAGGAGTGTTATCCGAAGATATAGAGCATTTGCAAAACCTATATTTACGTACAATATTTCCTAGTATATTAGCGCTAGTTGTTTATAGTATCTTCGTACTTGTTATCGGTGCATTTGATTTTGTTTTTGCACTTATTGTAGGTTGTATGTTAGCTATTATCGTGTTTCTTCTTCCATTTGTATCATTACTTTTGATGAAGAAACACCATGTTACTTTAAAGCAAGGCAGAAGCCGTTTGTATCAACAACTGACAGATGCTGTTTTTGGATTATCTGATTGGCAAGCAAGTGGTCGTAAAGATGAATTTATTAATGAGTATGTAAAACAAAATGATCAGTTGTTAAAAATCGAAAAGAGAGTGAAACGCTGGTATCATATTCGGGACAGTATCATTCAATTAGTAGTAGGTATTGTAGTTATTTCGATGATCATATGGACTGGGAATGGAGCGGCAAGTGAACAAATTGCTCCTACAGTTATCGCAGCTTTCGTATTAATGACTTTATCTGTAACGAACGCGCTTATTCCTATTGCAGATGCCATCGATCGAATCCCGTCGTATGTAGAATCTACCCATCGTCTTAATGGCGTAGAAAGTGATAGTGTTTTACACGATGAAATGGATTTGCATGGAGAGAAAGATTATATTGAACCAAAACGTGTAGATATTGAACTGAATCACGTATCGTATAGTTATCCAGATAGTAATGAGATTGTATTAAAAGATGTATCATTACAAATAAAAGCAGGGAAGAAAATTGCTATTTTAGGGAGAAGTGGGACAGGGAAATCTACTTTACTAAAATTGTTAACAGGGGCGTTAAGCCCAGTAAATGGCCAAGTTGTATTGAATGGTGAACGAGCTCATACGAATCTTTTATCTAAATATATTTCTGTATTAAATCAAAAGCCGCATTTGTTTGATACGACAATTGGAAATAATGTACGAATTGGCAAACCAGAGGCGACGGATGAAGAGATATGGAAAGCTTTAGAGAAAGCACAACTAGCTTCACATGTTACTTCTCTTCCAGACGGATTACAAACAAAAATGCATGAAATGGGAAAGCGGTTTTCTGGTGGGGAAAGACAAAGGGTTGCTTTTGCTAGAACTCTTATGCAAGAAACACCCATCATTGTACTTGATGAACCGACTATCGGTTTAGATCCGAAAACAGAATTGTCTTTAATTGAAACAATGTTTTCTGCAACGGAAGAAAAGACGGTTATTTGGATTACGCACCATCTTGTAGGAATAGAACATGTAGACGAAGTTATATTCCTTGATCGTGGCCAAATTGTCATGCAAGGTAGTCATAAACAACTTCTGAAAGAAAATGAAAAGTATCGTAAACTTTATGAGTTAGATAAAGGAATATAATTTGAATAAGCAATAATTGTAAAAATAGCTACGCCTAATGGTGAAGCTATTTTTTTTTGTTAGATTGCAGGTGTATATGATTGTTACGAATTAAAAATGAATTTCATATTATACATATAATGGAGGGATGTACATGAAGGAGCAATATAAAATCATTGTTTTAAGTGATGAATTATCAGGGGATAGGATTCGAAATACATTAGACAAAAATAAATGTAAAACAATAGTTCATGTTGTAGACGTTTCAGATGTTGTTCGAATAGAAAATTCTTTTCAATATATAGTCATTTGGAGAGTGGACGCAGAAAAACTTACAAATGAATTGATAAATAGGGGCGTGCAAAGTTCAAAAATTATTAATTTAACAAAATACATGTATGAATGGAAGGACAAATTAATTTCTATCTATCAAATAAATCCGGATCTTATGTCTTTATACATTTCTATGAAAAAAGCAAAGAGTGATCCGACGTATGAATTGTTTGCTACCGGTTTGTCTTATCCACATTGTGGCATAAGTACGGAGCTCCTCTCAAAAAAGTCAATAAAATTAACACTTCCATCTCAAGATCTATACTATGATTATTTAATAGCGTCACAACTTCTATCAAACACTCATTCATTTCAATATTGTTTAATAGGAATAGCCTATTTCTCGTTTTTCTTTGATATGTCGTTATCATCTGAATCGTATAGAATTCACAAAGTATATTATCCATTGTTTCAAGATGGTCATCATACTGTAGTTCATTCTCCTCTACCCACTGATGGATTCTTACATCTAAATACTCCGAAACCACTTCTTTCTATTTTTAATTTGCATTTTGAATATATTTTATTAGATGAACTAAAAGATGAATCATTGATACTGCCTTGGATAAATGCTGAATGGAATATCATTCCACTTCACATTCCTTTTGAAGAACACGGGAAAATAAGAGCAGCTTCACATGCTAAATTGGCGTATCCTCATACTTTAGTTGAAAATAAAATGATTTTTAAGAAATATTTAGAATTACTGTTAAAAAACGATATAAAGCCATTAATTGTTGTATTCCCTGTTACTTCACATTATTTCAATTGTAGTAGTAAGAAATTAAAAGAAGATTTTTATAAAGTTATAAATGAGTTTCAAACTCAATATTCTTTTCAAATTATAGATCTATTTGATTCGCCATTATTTTGTGAGGATGATTTTTATGATAGTGATCATATGAATAAAAAAGGTGCAAATAAAATGTCCGCGTTATTAAATATGTTTATTCAGGAACGAAAAGTATGATATTTTGTTTCATGTTTGCATAAATGTATATAGGCTCCATACAGTTAAAGTAATGTGATTTTTGTGTCGCGTATATAAATAATATGCGAAGAGGTGAGAGAGTTAAAATGAGAACTCGTATTGAAAGAACTGAAGAGGTGGTAGAGCAACTTCCGTTGGTAAGTGTATTAATTCCTACGTATAATCGTCCTCGTTACTTTGAAAAGGCGTTATGTAGTGTATTAGAACAAACATACCCTAATATAGAAATTATAGTTGGAGATGACAGCACGAATGATGAAACAGAAAAAGTGTTACAAAAATACTTATGTGATCATTCAAATATTATGTATATAAAAAATAGATCAACTCTCGGACAATTTGAAAATGCGTTAATGTTATTTCATGAAGCGAACGGTGAGTATATAAATTTTTTAATGGATGATGATGTATTTCATGTAAATAAAATTGAAAAAATGATGAAGTATTTTTTCAATGATTTAGATAATGAAATTAAGCTTGTAACATCTCATCGTCAAGTAATTGATGATAAAGGGAAAGAACTGCGACATATTTATTCAACTGTCCGTTTATTTGATGAAGATACGATTATAGAGGGAACAGAATTAGGAAATAAGGTAATAGTGGATCAAAAAAATTATATTGGAGAACCGACAACAGTTTTATTTCGTAAAAATGATTTACAAGAACCATATGGGATTTTTGATAAGAGGCGGTATTTATGTAACGTAGATATAGCTTCATGGTTATCTTTATTAAGTAAAGGAAAAGCAGTATATATAGCAGAAACACTTAGTTACTTTCGATTACATCCAGATCAACAGTTAAATGAATCTAATAAAATGATGGATGGGTTAGAAGATTTTTCACACAGTATTATAGCAGGAGAACAATATGGTTTCTTATCCACCGAAAAAGAGTTAGACAAAGCGGTAACTAATTTTCTAGATTATGCAAGAAGGATAGTTCCATCATCCATATTATATACATTAGACTATTACCAAAAAATTAGAGCGAAGAAAATAAACATAGAAAAGAAAAAACAACATATAAATAATAATTCTTCTTTACCGAAAGTAAGTATACTTATTCCTGCGTACAATAGACCTTATTACTTGGAATTAGCGCTCAACAGTGCTCTGAATCAAACATATGAAAATATAGAAATTATTATTTCTGACGACAGTACAAATAATGAAGTCAATGCTATGATTCAACCGTACTTACGTGAATATGAGTGTATTACATATGTTAAAAATGAAACGCCATTAGTTGCCGAAAACTTTAATAAGTGTATAGAACTTGCGAATGGTGATTATATAAACTTTTTATTAGATGATGATTTATTTCATCATGAAAAGATCGAGAGAATGATGCAATACTTTTTGACGTTAGAAAATATTTCATTTGTGACGTCATATCGTGAACTGATTGATGAGAATGGAGAGATATTACCCCCTTCAACATTAAATATGAAAATCGCGAAAGAAACTACACTTTTTGAAGGAAAAGAATTAGGGAATTATATGTTAAAAAACTTGAAAAATGTAGTTGGTGAGCCGACAACTGTTTTGTTTAATCGGAATTTGTTTGACGGGAAGTTTGGATATTTTAAAGGAAAGGCTTATTCTGCTATTAATGACATTGCAACTTGGCTAGATATGATGAGGAAAGGAAAAGTAGTTTATATACAAGAACCTCTTAGTTATTTTAGACAACATAGTGGACAAAATCAAAAACAAATGCATTTTATTTTAATGACAATTGAAGAGTGGATTGAATTAATTATAGATGCATATAATAGTGGATTTTTAAGTTCCGAAAGTGAGTATAAAGAGAGTTTATCTTATTGTTTAGAAAATGCGGGATTTATAGTTAAGGATGCAGTAAGAAATGGCGAACTAGATCAAATTTATAATGAAAAGATAAAAAAAGGATTAAACAAGTTAGTTGCTCATATGTTCGAGAAAGAATCTTGTTATTGTCAATATTGCAATAAACAATTTGAAAAATTTTCACCTTGGCCAGCACATTATGATTTTCCGAAATATAAATTTGAGATGTGGAATAAAGATACAGGGATATGTCCAGTTTGTAATTCGATGGATCGTGAAAGATTGTATCGTGCGTACATTGAAACGGAAACGGACTTGTTAAATAGAAACTATACAATGCTTCATATTGCACCTGAAGCGAAGTTAAGAGATTGGTTTAACGAGTATAAAAATATTACGTATGTATGTGGTGACTTAGAACCAAAGGATCCATTAATGAAGGAAATTGATGTTACAAGGATTACATATGATAGTAATACTTTTGATGTAATATTATGTAGCCATGTGTTAGAACACGTTCCTGATGATGACAAAGCAATGCGAGAGTTATATAGAGTATTAAAGCCAAATGGATGGGGAATTATTCAAGTACCAATCGTAATGAATATAGATTTTATTGTAGAGAATGAATTAATTGTAACACCACAATTGAGGAAACTAGCTTTTGGTCAAGAAGATCATGTGAGAATTTATAATCAATCGGGATTTATTCAAAGATTAATGAATGCAGGATTTAAGGTGGAATTATATAACATAGCGGAAAAACAAGGAATGAAAAGTGCTAGGAAATTTGGATTATCTGAAACAGATATGCTCTATATTGTCCGAAAATGATAGGAAGGAATAGATAGATATGGAGAATATTCCTTTTTTACGTGCTTCAACTGTACCTGTAAGTGAGTATTTGGACGAATTGAAGGAAATTGATACATCTCACATATATACGAATTATGGACCTATAAATCAACGTTTTGAGGAAACAATTATGTCGTCATTTTTTCAAAACAGGGGAGCTGTTACAACAGTAGCAAACGCAACGTTAGGGTTAATGGCGGCTATTCAACTAAAGAAAAGAAGAAAGGGAAAGTATGCTCTCATGCCTAGCTTTACATTCCCTGCGACTGCCTTAGCCGCTATTTGGTGTGGATTGGAACCTTACTTTATTGATATTTCAATAGATGATTGGTATATGGATAAAACGGTACTTTTGGATAAGATAGAAGAATTAAAAGAAGAGGTTGCGATTGTTGTCCCGTACGCCACCTTTGGATCATGGATGAACTTAGAAGAATATGAAGAATTAGAGAAGAAGGGGATTCCGGTTGTCGTAGATGCGGCGCCGGGATTTGGATTAATGAATGGAGGGATGCATTATGGTCAAGATTTTATTGGAATGATCGTATATAGCTTTCATGCAACAAAGCCGTTCGGAATTGGTGAAGGAGGGCTCATATATAGTAAAAACGAAGAAGATATACAACGTATTAAAAGAATGGGGAATTTCGGATTTGATAAAAATCGTGAATGCACGATGATGGGGTTTAATTGTAAAATGTCTGAATACGCAGCAGCTATTGGGATTGCGACTATAAAAAAGTGGGATCAAAAATTAAAAGAACGCACCCGTATTTCTGAATGGTATAAACAGTTGTTACAAAATACTGGGTTAATGAAAAAAGGGTGGAAAGTCCAAAAGACAGAAGCAGTTATTCACCAATTTATGCCTATCATTTGTCCAGAAGAAGTTCGCAACATACAAGTAATAGAAGAACTGAAAAAACAGAAAATAGAAGCTAGATTATACTTTTCACCATCTTGCCACCAACAAGTTCTTTTTAAAAACTATAAGTCTACAGATTTAACAAAAACGAATAAAATAGCAAAACGAATCGTAAGTTTACCTTTATGGGAAGGAATGACGAAAGAACTAGTAGAGCAAATTGTAATCTGTTTAGAGCAGAAGGTGGTGTCGGTAGATGAATAGTTTTTATAGTCAAGAAGAACTAAAGAAAATTGGATTTTTATCTGTTGGGAAAAATGTATTGGTTAGTAAAAAAGCAAGTATATATAATCCGAGTGCTATATCAGTTGGCAATCATGTAAGAATTGATGATTTTTGCATTTTAAGTGGTAAAATTACAATTGGAAGTTATTCGCACATATCAGCGTATACAGCGTTATATGGAGGGGAAGTTGGGATTGAAATGCATGATTTTGCAAACATCTCAGCTAAAACAATCGTATATGCAGTACTTGATGATTTCAGTGGAAATACATTAATGGGGCCAACCGTCCCGAATCAATATAGGAATGTGAAAGCAGAAAAAGTTATTTTAAAAAAACATGTGATTATTGGTGCTAATTCTATTATTTTTCCAAATGTAACGGTAGGAGAAGGAACGGCAGTCGGCGCGATGAGTATGGTAAAAGAGAGTTTAGATGATTGGTATATTTACGCTGGAGTTCCCGTAAGGAAAGTAAAACCTCGTCAAAAAAAGATGCTAGAGTTGGAAATTGATTTTTTAAAAAGCATTCATTCTTAATAAAAAAGAATGAATGCTTTTTATTTTTATCTCGCTATTTGCCGGGCAGTAAGACTTCACCTCAAAATTCAGCGAAAGCAAAGAAATTAGGTGGGAGCTGATTAAAGTTTCACTTTATGATAGAGCAGAGTGTATCTAAACTTATTATGTTTTAAATTTTGCTGACCAAGGCAATACTGAGCCATAGTGAATGTAAAGTTGGAGGGCGAGCGTATATGTTTGATGAGGATGGGATTGTTTTAATTATGGAACCAGCTGATGAAAGAAACTTGAGGAGATTTATTTTTTTAGTGCCACAGTCAGTGTATGAAAAGAAGGGGATTACATTACACTATGGAGCAGCTATAGGACAAGGATATATGGATATAATTGAAGATATTATAAGCGTACATATAGAAATAGATGTTGTAACGATAATAGGGCATGTAAGAGTATAAATAGCTATTTGAAAAAAGGTTGTAAGCAATTTAGCTAGAAGTTATGATAGAGAAAATTATAGACAATTATAAAGACGAAGGGAGTCTGAAATGAAAATAAAATCAATTTTATTAGTATTTATAGTTTCAATTGGTTTAATGGGATGTTCAATAGTGGAGGAAGGAAAGAACTCCATAGATTATGCTCAAAAGGCGACAGACTATGTAAATGAAATAAGCGCATTTGCAAATGAAGCACCGGCATTAGCAGAGAAAGCTATTAACGATGGGACAGCTCGAAAAGAATTAGAAACGAAGCTGAATGAAATTAAACAAGATATACCAGCTTTCAATGAATTAACGCCACCAGATGTGGCGAAGGATCTTCATCAACAAATCGTTGGATATAATGAAAAGCTAAATTCGTTAATTGATACGTCTATGAAAAAGATAGAAGAAGGAAAAATGGACGTAGAGCAATTTAAAAACTCAGAGCTCATGCAGACGATAGATCAAGTTCGTGATTTGAAAGATAAGGTGCAAAATTTAGGTCAATAACAAAAAGCTCCGTTTGTTACAAACGGAGCTTTTTGTTATTGGATACAATAAACGATTACACCAACGATAATAATCATGTTGCCGATGAGTTTACGTTTCGTTATTTTTTCCCCTAGGAAATACCAACCGAAAATTAATATGATGATATAACTTAAGGATTCTAATGCTGATGCTTGTTTTAATTCCATGCCCTTCATGGCGATTACATTTAATCCAGCATTAAGTACAAATAAAGAGTAACCGATAATAACATAAGGATTCACATATTCTTTTATTCTAGAATCGTATTGTTGTAAAGTAGCTTTTTTTAATAATATTTGTGAGTAATTTGCTAAAATTATCCCGAAAATAAACAATAGCATATAACTATTCATCTTTTGTCACCACCACAATTCCGACGATAATAATAGCTGCACCAAGTAAATGATTCCACTGAATTGTATCTCCAAATAGAAATACTGACCAAAGCATTGACCATAGTATAATAATCCCTCGATGTGAATATGCTTTTGAAATTTCGAAATGTTTAATTACTTGTTGCCATAAAATTGCATATCCGAATAAAAGTAAAACAAGTCCGAAATAAGCAACAAAAAATGAGATTGAAGCAATTGGAAATTGAGCTGCCCATTTCATGTAAACCATAATGATAGAATATATCAAAAAAGCTACATGTAAAAATACATAATTTTTAATAGTTGGTTTCATTTATTCACTCTCTTTTACATATAAATATCTATTTATATCTGTTTTTTTAATGATAGATATAGAAATATATTTTGTTTAATCTTTCACATTCCAAATTATATAGTATCATGGCTTTTATTGTAAAACAATAGAAGCCATGCATTCATTTTTTCCAAGATTCTACAATATGTATCGTTTTATTTGTTGCATCCAACTCTACTTGAACACCGAAAGGTATAGTAATCATTGGATGTGTATGACAACAATCGAAGTCAGCTAGAAAAGGAATTCTTTGATTTTGAAGTACTTCCAACAGTATTTCAAAAGGTTTTCGATTTGTACCACAATCATCAAATTGCTCATGTTTTCCAAGAATGATACCTGAAATTTTATCAAATACACCGTTAATTTTAAGGAATGAAAAGCTTCTTTCGATAGTAGCTGCATCTTTTGAACTGTCCTCAATAAAGAGAATATCGCCTTCTTGAATATGTGGCATATAGGGGCTAGCCCAAATTCCTTGTATCGTGTTTAAATTCCCGCCAATAATACGCCCAGTAGCTTTTCCTTCAATTACTGAAATCCAATTGTTTGGTCGAAGTTCTTTCTCCTTCGTCTTTTCTTCCCAATTAATAAATTCATCTGACCAAAATAATGGTTGTTTTATATGATAAGGAAGAGATTGATCATGTAGTAAAGTTTCTGCAAAATATTTGTATGTGCAGTTAACAAAAGGTTCAAATTCGCCAAAGGAAGGGACGAGAGCGGGCCCATAAAATGTAGGGATTCCTGTTTTAGCATAAATTCCTAGTAATAAAGCAGTTGCATCTGAATATCCAATCATTATTTTAGGGTTATTTAGAAAAGCGTCATAATCAATATAAGGTAATATTGAATTTGAATTCATCCCACCAATTGTTGACATAATACAAGAAATATTAGGGTTTCTTATCAAGGTATTTAGTTCATCAGCACGCTCTTGTATGCTACCAGAACGATAAAAATCATATCGACTTGTTAATGAACCTTCTAATATACGAAACCCTTTCTGTTGTAAGTAAGATTTTGCTCGTTCAAATCTTTTTGGAGAAGTGTAGGTTACTGGTGAAGAAGGGGAGTAGATCCTAATTGTGTCTCCATATTTTAATGATTTTGGAAGTAGCATTTGTATGAATCCCTTCTATTAAATAGTTTATTTACAAGATTTTATTGTTGAATATTCTTATATTTCAGTATTATAAGTGTAACATAAACAAATTAAAATAATAATTACTGTATATGAATAAATATACTTTTTACCTTGACTGTATAAAGGAATTGTTGTTAAGGTTAAATGTGAGTGTATAAAAGGTTTGCTAAAGGAGTTTTGAAATGAATCGGTTAAAATGGGGAAGGATGACAGTCCTATTAGTCATTATTTTAGGGATATGTTGGTTCTTATTCCAAGGAAATCAAAAGAGCGTAGCGAATGTAGAAGGACAACCTTTGCAAGTGGCAGAACTACCTAAAGCAGGATTTACTGAAAAAGTAGTCCCGCCAAAGTACATCCCACCAGAAATTAACGCAAAAGCGGCTATGATTATCGATGCGAGTGATGGAGATATTATTTATCAATATAATGAAAATGAAGCTTTTGCACCGGCTAGTATGTCTAAGATGATGACAGCGTATCTCCTACTAGAGAGTATACATAACGGGAAAGTTCGCTGGGAAGATCCAGTTAAAATGAGTGCGAAGGCGGCACAAACAGAGGGAGCGAGAATCCCAGTACAAGTTAATGACACATTAACTGTTAAAGATTTATATCATGCATTAATGATTGAGTCAGCTAATAATTCAGCTGTGGCTTTAGCAGAACATATGGCAAAATCGGAGAAAGATTTCGTTCAGCTTATGGATGCAAAAGCGAAACAGTTAAAAATGTCGGAACATGCTAAATTTGCAAATGCTTCTGGATTACAAGAGCCAGATGGAAGTGAAACAAAAATGACGGCTGCTGATGTAGCACAATTGGCGTATCATCTTATAAAAGATTATCCGGAAATATTAGAAGTGACTCACTTGCGTCAAAGTCAGCTAGCATTTAATAATATAAATGTTATAAGCACAAACGACATGTTAAACAAAAATAATAAAAGTTTATATATAGAAGGAATGGACGGACTAAAAACAGGATTTACAGATAGTGCAGGATATTGTTTTACGGGGACTGCAAAGCAAGGTGATAATCGAATTATTACAGTGGTCATGGGGACATCAAGTAAAACAAAACGTTTTACAGAGACAAATAAGTTAATGTCGTATGCATTTGGCTTAGTTAATTAAGTAAGTAAAATACGAATCTAGATCGCTACATAAGTAAGACTGTTTGTTGTTACTAATTTTAGATAACAACAAACGGTCTTTTTATTTTAACTTTAAAAAGGAAAAAGATTCTAAATACAAGTGTTATCATTTGAGTTTATTTGTTGCTGTGATATTATAAAGTTATAAGCTTATTAATAATAAGTTTAAGGGGCGTAATATGACATATACATATGAAATAGCCTCAATTGAAAATTGGAGGGAATTATGATGGCAAAAGATTTTTACTCAGCAATTGAAGACAGAAGATCTATTTATGCAATTAGTAAAGAGCAAGTAGTTTCTGATGAGAAAATTCAAGAAGTGATTTATCATGCTGTAAAACATACACCTTCAGCTTTTAATTCTCAAAGTGCTCGCGTTGTTGTTTTATTAGGAGAACAACATGATAAATTATGGGATATTACGAAAGAAACATTAAGAAAAATTGTACCTGAAAATAACTTTGCACCTACTGAAGAAAAAATGAATGCATTTAAAAGTGGTTATGGAACGGTTTTATATTTTGAAGACAGTGAAGTTGTGGAAGGACTTCAAGCAAACTTTGCATTATATAAAGATAATTTCCCAACTTGGTCTCAGCAATCATCAGGAATGTTACAATTTGCAATTTGGACAGCTTTAGAAATTGAAGGGTTTGGTGCTACGTTGCAGCATTACAATCCGCTAATTGATGAAGAAGTGAGAAAAGAGTGGGATGTTCCAGCAAATTGGAAGCTCGCTGCGCAAATGCCATTTGGTAAACCGGTAGTACATGCTGGTGAAAAAGAATTCCAACCGTTAGAAAACCGTGTGAAAATTTATAAATAAAATAATTTGATAGAAGGTGAACAGGAATATAACCTGTTCACCTTTTTTATACGTAATAAGGGTTTTTTTGTCCAGCATTTTTCATCTGATTTTTTAATTCATTTTTACGTATTTCAATAGCTGATACTTTTTGTAATGTTATCATTGAAACGAATTGAATAAAAGCATAGTATGGCTCTATATTTTTTTGTAATGGATCATCTATTATATTTCTCACAAATATGCCTCCTCTTTTTATTCCAATAAAATTCCGCATTAATGGGTAGCCCGAGTAGTGAGGGTTAATAATTAGCGGGGGGATAAAACCTTTACTAATTAAAGTTTTATTTTATTATGATATATAATACTATGATTATCTTATAAATTCCATTATCGGAAAAGAAAACAGTTGGTATAGTGTGTGTTTTCTTTAAAGGAGAAATGGTTTTTGTGAAATAAATCTTACAATTCGTCAAATTATTTCAAAATTGTAGATAGTATAGAAATTTAGTTTTCTAAAAATATTATACTATTGATAAATAGAGTGATTTTTGTCATGATGAAAGTATACTTCATGTAAGGAGCTTTATAAGGAAATACATAGTGTGGTTTGTATTAGGTTAATAGAATTTTTTATAGAAGATAGAAAAGGGATGTTTTATATTGAGATATTAAATGAAATGTCGAATTTTCATGCGATATATAAGAAATTTGAAAAAATCATTGCAAAAACACTATAATTAATGATAAAGTTCACATGAAGTTCACACGGATTTCACTTTGTTCATTTAAAATGAACTCTGTGTGAAAAATAAAACTCTTGCTAAAAAATGGAACTGGATGAATATTTTACTTTGATAATATTGTAAAGTATTAAAGTTTTAAGTTTTTTTAAGAGGATAGTAGGGAAAGGAAGTAAAGACAACTTATGAAAAAAGTAATTGCAGGTTTAGCAGCAGCTTCTGTAGCTGGCGTTGCAGTTCCAGGAATGGATTCTGCTCATGCACAAGTTTCAAATGAAGCGCTAAAAGAAATTAATGGACAAACTCAAACTCAAACGACTGTAACTGAAACAAAAACTGTAGAAACAACTTCTGAATTAAAATACACAGTAACTGCTGATGTATTAAATGTTCGTTCAGGTGCTGGTACAGGACATAACGTTATTTCTAAAGTGAAATCAGGTCAAGTGCTACAAGTAGTTGGACAAGAAAACGGTTGGTTCAAAGTAAACGTAAATGGTCAAACAGGTTATGTAAGTGGTGACTTCGTAACGACTGGTGGCAAAACAGGAACGACTGTTCAACAAGGAACAGGTACTTACACAGTAAACGTTTCTTCACTTAACGTACGTACAGGCCCAAGTACATCTCATACAGTATTAGGTTCTGTAAACAAAGGTAAAACAGTACAAGTTGTAGGTGAAGTACAAGATTGGTTTAAAATCAACTTCAATGGTGGAACTGGATACGTAAGCAAAGACTTCGTAACAAAAGGTGGTTCTGCTGTATCTAACGAAACACAACAACCAACTACAAACAACAATACTACAACAGTTCAAACTGGTGGTTCTTATGTTGTTAACACTGGTGCTTTAAAAGTACGTACAGGCCCAGCTACATACAACGCTGTAATCGGTGGAGTAACAAATGGTAAAGTACTAAACGTTACTGGCGCTGAAAATGGCTGGTACAAAATTAACCATAACGGCCGCACGGGTTACGTAAGTGCAGACTTCGTTAAGTTTGTAAAAGGCGGAGTAAACAACGTTACAAATAACAATAACAATAACAATAACGTTACAAATAACGTTCAACAACCAGGTAAAGACGTACAAAAACCAACAACAGGTGGAGATACATCTTCAATCGCTGGATTCGCTAGATCTTTAAATGGTTCACCATACAGAACTGCTGGTACAACACCTGCTGGTTTTGACTGCAGTGGATTCATTCACTACGTATTAAATCAAACTGGTCATAAAGGCGCTCGTCAAACAGTTGCTGGATACTGGAGCTCTAAAACAAAAACTAGTAATCCACAACCAGGTGATTTAGTATACTTCCAAAATACTTATAAATCAGGTCCTTCTCACATGGGTGTTTACTTAGGAAACGGTCAGTTCATTAGTGCAGAAACAGATGCAACTGGTGTACGTATTAGTTCTGTAAGTAACTCTTACTGGAGCAAGCACCTATTAGGTTACACAAAAGCATACTAAAAAAAAGTAGTTTTATATACTTTTCGTATAGAGAAAAGGCTTTCCAAGGAAACTTGGGAAGCCTTTTTATAGTTGTATAAATTGGAAGTTTAATAGTTTTTATTTTAAATTTCCATTTAAAAATCGATCATATAAGTCATGGAAATAGTTAGGACGAAATAAGTTCGCTGCATGTCCTGCTAAAGGTATTTCCTTATATAGAACGTTAGGTAAAATAGATTTCAAATCAAATAGACAAGATTTATAGAGATGATCATGCTCGCCCATTACCCATAGTATAGGGTGAGGAAGTGATTTTAATTTAGACTTTAAATCGAAGTCTAACCGATGTCGTAATGACTGGGCAATAATGGATGAATGTAATTGTAATCCGAAACGGTAGTAAATATTTCTTGAAATGACTGCAAACGGATTTGCTTTTAGTATACCACTTGGAAAAATAGTATTTGCGTATTGAGAGAGCCATTTAGAGTATTCATCCCCTCGCTTCTCCCAAAAATTTTGGAATACGCTATATAAGCGAGAAGGGTTATTGTAATGTCCTCCAATATGACAAATACTTAATACTTTTTCTGGATGCATTTGTGCAAAAATTGTAGAGATGTAACAGCCGTAACTTAGCGCACAAATATGAGCTTTTTTAATACCTTCTTGTTCATATAAGTTTAATAATTGATCTACGAGACGCTGTAATGAAAAGTCGATTGCTTCTCCTTTATCATCACCGTGACCTAATAAGTCATAAGTTATAATGTTGTAGGAGGCAGAAAATCGTTTTTGCTCCTTTTTGAAGGCGCGACGATTGCCAACTAATCCATGAATAAAAATAATTGTTTCCTTTTCAGAATGTATATTTGTTTGCAAAAAGGATACTCCTTTCACTAACTGGAGATTTATATCGTGTTTTAAATTATTTATCTATAATTCACATAGAATAATATTAAGTACCAGGTAATAATATCAGATGTTTATACCTGTTGTAAAGATGAGTTTTTATGTATATTTTGTAAAAATAGAAAAAGTGTGTTTACATTCAGTTTACATTTGTATCGTATTCTAATTTTAGAAAGAATAGTTTGGTTTAACATGAGGAGATGAACAGGAATGGAAGTTAGAAATGAAATGAAGAAAAAAGGGAGCTGGAGGCAGTTTTTACGCCTTATTCAAGATACAAATCCTCCGAAAGGAATTTTAGTTTTTGCGTTATTAATGAGTTTGCTTTCTACGGGAGCGAGTTTATTTATTCCTATGCTAACAAAAGGATTAGTAGATAATTTTTCGCTTTCTTCAATTAGTGCAGGACAAATTGTTGGGTTAGTTGCTTTCTTTGTAATGCAAACTATTGCGGCAGGGTTGTCTATATATTTACTAAATTATATTGGGCAGAAGATTGTAGCGGGACTAAGAGAACGTTTGTGGAAAAAGGTACTTATCTTGCCGGTATCTTATTACGATCAAAATAGAACAGGTGATACCATTAGCCGTATGACGAATGATACAGGTGTTGTGAAAACGTTAATTTCTGAGCATTTGTCAAACTTATTAACAGGTGGTATTTCAATTGTTGGATCGTTAATTGTATTATTTGTGTTAGATTGGAAAATGACTGCGTTACTTTTAACGGTTATTCCGTTGTCTGTATTAATTTTAGTTCCACTCGGACGAAAAATGTATAAGATTTCAAAAGCGCTTCAAGATGAAACGGCATCTTTTACAAGTGTGTTAACGCAAGTGTTATCAGAAATTCGTTTAGTGAAATCTTCAAATACAGAAAAAAGAGAATATGAAACGGGTAATACAGGTATACAAAAGTTATTACAATTTGGTTTGAAAGAAGGAAAAGTGCAAGCATTAATTTCGCCAGTTATGTCGTTTGTTTTAATGGCACTACTTGTTATTATCGTAGGATATGGCGGGATGAGAGTTTCTAGCGGTGCATTAACAACTGGTGAACTTGTAGCGTTTATTTTGTATTTAGTTCAAATTGTAATGCCGATGAGTCAATTATCTATGTTCTTTACACAATTCCAAAAGGCAATTGGTGCAACGGAAAGAATTAGTACGATTTTAGAATATAAAGTAGAAGATCATGAAACTGGTGTGAAAGTAACAAATGCTAAGCAGCCGATCGTTCTTGAAAATGTACATTTTGAGTATAACGAAGAAGAGCAAGTTTTGAAAAATATTGATTTCATAATTGAATCTGGAAAAGTGACAGCGATTGTAGGACCAAGTGGTAGTGGGAAAACAACGTTATTCTCATTACTGGAACGTTTTTATGAGCCAACTAGTGGTGCCATTAAATTAGGAAAAGAATCAATTACGAGTTATTCATTACAGTCATGGCGACGTCAAATCGGTTACGTATCACAAGATAGTCCATTAATCGATGGAACGATTCGTGATAATATTTGTTACGGCGTTGAAGGTGAAGTAACGGATGAAGAAATTGAAAAAGTAGCAGCAATGGCATATGTTGATGCATTTATTCATGACTTACCAAACGGTTATGCAACAGAAGTTGGAGAACGCGGTGTGAAGCTTTCTGGTGGACAAAGACAGCGAATTGCCATTGCCCGAGCGTTACTTCGAAATCCGCAAATTCTTATGCTCGATGAGGCAACTTCAAGCTTAGATAGTAAATCTGAGTCTGTCGTTCAAAAAGCGTTAAATAACTTAATGAAAGGCAGAACAACGTTAGTGATTGCGCATAGACTTTCTACTGTTGTAGATGCAGATAAAATTATCTTTATTGAAAAAGGGAATCTTACAGGTAGTGGTACGCATGATGAATTATTACAGACGCATGATATGTATCGTGAGTTTGCAACGCAACAATTGAAAATTAAAGAGGGTGCATTTTAAAAAAATATATTAGATGCTAAGTAGAAAGGAAATGGTTCCTTTGATACCTAAAATTTTAATAGTAGACGACGATCCACACATTAGGGAACTCGTTTCTGTATTTTTAGAACGAGAAGGTTTTCAAACATATGAGGCAATTGATGGAGTAGATGCACTTCGGAAAATGGATGACGTAAAAGTCGATATGGTTATTCTTGATATCATGATGCCAAATATGGATGGATTTGATGTATGTTTTGAATTAAGAAAATACTATGATATCCCGGTTCTGATGCTAACTGCCAAAGGGGAAACATCACAAAAAGTAAAAGGATTTCACCTTGGGACAGATGATTATCTTGTAAAGCCATTTGACCCTATAGAACTAGTAGTGAGAGTAAAGGCATTATTGAAACGTTACCAAATTACAGTTTCACAATCGATTCAAGTTGGAAATGTATTATTAAATCGTAAAACATTCGAAGTTACATCTGGAGAACAAACGGTTATGTTACCGTTAAAAGAATTTGAGCTGCTCTTTACTTTAGGGTCTAAATCGGGAAGAACTTGTTCGAGAGAGCAATTAATTGAAGAAATATGGGGATATGATTTTGAAGGGAATGAACGTACACTAGACGTTCATATTAATCGGTTACGTGAGAAGTTTCAAGAAGAGCAGTCGAAATTTAGTATTAAAACAATAAGAGGATTAGGGTATCGCTTAGAGGTAAGTAAATGAGAAAAAGAAAACGAATGAGTAAGTTGAAGATGCTGAAAGTATTTGGAGCGGTATTAGCGCTCTTTTCTTTTCTTACTATCATTTGGTCTATCGCATTTTATGTAGCAACTAGTATATTGAATGCTTTTGACGTAAACGTATCGCCATTTGTTGCCTTTCTAATTAGTGATATGGTCGGTTTTGTATTTATTATTCTTATTTGGACATTAATTGGAATATTAATGAGGCCAAAACGAGAGGCAATGATTTGGACTATTATTGAACCGATACAAAAAATTGCAAAAGGAGACTTCTCCGTAAAAATACGAAATGAAGAAAAGTATGATGGAGAAATTGGTGTGCTCGTAAAAAGTATAAATGATATGACAGATGAACTGAATACGATGGAGAAAATGAGACAAGAATTTGTATCGAATGTTTCTCATGAAATACAGTCACCATTAACTTCTATAAAAGGATTTGCTAGAGCACTACAAGACGATAATCTTTCTGAGGAAAAAAGAAAACATTATCTTACCATTATTGAAACTGAAACAACGAGATTATCTAAACTAAGTCAAAACTTATTGAAGCTAACTCTTTTAGAATCAGAAGAGTATATACCAGAAAGAGTGAGTTATCGATTAGATCAGCAGTTAAAGCAAATTGTGTTAAATAGTGAACCACTCTGGGCTGAAAAAGAAATCGAGTTAGAACTAGATTTAGAAAAAGTACATGTTATTGCTGACCAAGAAAGTATGAGTCAAGTGTGGATTAATTTAATTCATAATAGTATTAAATTTACTCCAAGCGGTGGTACGATTACTATTCAGTTAAAGGAACATGAGACAGTAGTGGAAGTGCGTATCCGTGATTCAGGAATTGGTATATCAGAAGAACAGAAACAACATATTTTTGAGCGTTTTTATAAAGCGGATTCTTCACGAAATCGTGCCTATGGAGGAAGTGGCTTAGGTTTAGCTATTGTAAAGAAAGTACTCGACCTTCATCAAGGAGAGATAAAAGTGGAGAGTGAGGAAGGAAAAGGTACTGAATTTATTGTGCGTATGCCGAATCATGAAGAGAAATAGTGTTAGAAGGAGAACCTTCTAACACTATTTCTCTTTAAAAATGCATTTACCGTTACTGCAATTATATTGATAAGCTTTTCCTTCGCTATTCATACGGTATGAGTAATCAGATTCTTTATCGTTCTTAAAGTCAACGTATGCTTCTGCACCGTTTTTATCGTCATCTATATCAATGAATTGAACGTTTCGTATAGAATAATCTTTCTTTTCTTTTAAACCTCTTCCTTGCAAGTTTGTATGAATACCATCTACTAACTGGTCAAACAACGACCAGTTTAAATTAAGATGTTCAAATGACTCAGTATGTCTTCCTAAAATACCGTTGTCTTGTATTATTTTTTTATTATCATCGTATGTATAAGAGTATGTAAAATATGGTTCGTCTTTATATACTACTGTTGCATAATAGCCAATATTATAAATGGGAGTATATTTTCCGGTTATGTCTTGTATTTCTTCTTGCTTATAACCTTTTTTAATATGGAGATAATTGCTAGTATCTTTTTCTATTACTTTATAATTTAGTGGATTACCAAATATAAAGTACAGGGCAAACAATATGATAAATAGTCCGACTGCAGTTAGTAACAAGACCCATTTTTTTCTTTTCATACTCATACACTCCCCTATGCTGGATTTGTTTTTATTTTACATGAATAATGGTAAAAAAATGAAACTTATAAATAAAAACTTTCTATAGTTACCTACAAGTAACCTACGCACATGAAAGTGCATCATTGCCTTTTTACATAAACATAGATACAATTTTAATATAATACATAACTGAGATGATTAAGGAGTGTTATACTTGGCAGAATTATTACAAGGCAAAAATGCTTTAATTACAGGAGCAGGTAGAGGGATTGGTCGCGCTGTCGCAATCGCATTAGCGAAAGAAGGCGTAAATGTAGGACTATTAGCTCGTTCAGAAGAAAACTTAAAAGCTGTAGCGAAAGAAGTAGAAGCAGAAGGTGTAAAAGCTGTTATTGCAACTGCTGATGTTTCTTCATACGAAGAAGTGACTACTGCGATTGAAACGTTAAAAAATGGTTTAGGATCTATCGATATTTTAATTAATAACGCTGGTATTTCTAAGTTCGGTAAGTTTTTAGAATTAGATGTTGCTGATTGGGAAAAAATCATTCAAGTAAACTTAATGGGTGTATATTATGCAACTCGTGCTGCTTTACCGAGCATGATTGAACAACAATCTGGTGATATCATTAACATTTCATCTACAGCAGGACAAAAAGGTGCACCTGTAACAAGTGCATATAGTGCGTCTAAATTTGGTGTCCTTGGCCTAACAGAATCGTTAGCGATGGAAGTTCGCAAACATAACATTCGTGTAACAGCTTTAACTCCAAGTACAGTAGCGACTGATATGGCTGTAGATTTAGGATTAACTGATGGAAACCCTGATAAAGTAATGCAAGCAGAAGATATTGCAGAATTTATCGTAGCGCAGCTGAAATTAAATAAACGTACATTTATTAAATCTGCTGGGCTTTGGTCTACTAATCCATAGGAAGTAAATTTAACTTTAAAAGAAGGGATATCTATTCTGTAAGGGGTAGATGTACCTTCTTTATTTTTTGTATTGGAGACAGAATTTTCGGTATAATTAAAAGTGAATGGTAGAAAGCATTGGGAAATTGAAAGGGATGGTATTTACATGAGTACAATTGAGAAATGGACGGCTGTTGATCAATATATGAGTGATGTATTAATACCGAAAGATTCTACATTAGAAGGGGTTCTTCAAACTAATGTTGCAGCTAATTTGCCAGCACATGATGTATCACCAATGCAAGGGAAGTTTTTACAACTATTAGTACAAATTCAAGGGGCTCGTAATGTTTTAGAAATTGGCACGCTAGGCGGGTATAGCACGATATGGCTTGCTAGAGCATTGCCATCTGGAGGCCGAGTTGTTACATTGGAAGCAAGTGAAAAACATGCTGAAATTGCACGTAGCAATATTGAGCGTGCTAATTTGACTGATAAAATTGAAATACGAACAGGATTAGCGTTAGATTCTTTACAACAAATAGAAAACGAGAAGTATGAACCGTTTGATTTTATTTTTATAGATGCTGATAAACAAAATAACCCTGCTTATTTTGAATGGGCACTAAAACTATCACGACCGGGTACTGTAATTATTGGGGATAACGTAGTACGTGAAGGAGAAGTTATTGACAATACTAGTACCGATCCTCGTGTACAAGGGATACGTCGTTTCTATGAATTAATAGCTGCTGAGCCACGTGTTAGTGCTACAGCGCTTCAAACTGTCGGAAGTAAGGGATACGATGGATTTGTAATGGCAATCGTAAAAGAATGAGGTGAGGAGATAGATAGAATGAAAAAGATGTTTGAAAAATTATAACATGTATCTTGTATAACGAGATTAGCTCGTGGGCCTCCGACATACATAACACTATATTATATATCAAAAAATTGGAGGCTATAAGTAGATGAGAACTGAAAAAGAAATGCTAGACTTAATTATTAATACAGCAAAAGAGGATGGAAGAATTCGAGCAGTTATCATGAATGGATCGCGTGTAAATCCAAATGTGAAAAGAGATTGTTTTCAAGACTATGATATTATGTATGTTGTAAATGATATACAATCTTTTACGTCTAATCATAATTGGGTTCATAGATTTGGAGAAATAATGATAGTACAAATGCCAGAAGAAATGTCGTTAGTTCAACCAGATGAAGATGGGAAGTTTCCGTATTTAATGCAGTTCATGGATGGGAATCGGATTGATTTAACGCTAGTTCCAGTTGAGTTAATAAAAAAGTTCGTTGGACAAGATAGTTTAAGTAAATTACTTCTCGATAAAGATAATTGTATGGAAGGATTCCCGCCAGCAAGCGATAAAGATTACTTAATAAAAAAGCCTACAGAAAAAGAGTTTTTGGATTGTTGTAATGAATTTTGGTGGTGTAGTACGAATGTGGCAAAAGGGCTATGGAGAGAAGAGCTTTCTTATGCAAAAGGAATGCTTGAGGGACCAGTGCGAGATATGTTCATCGTAATGCTAGAATGGTATATTGGTATGAAAACAGATTTTACAGTTAATGCAGGGAAGTTTGGAAAGCATTTCGAGCAATATATTGAAAAAGATATGTGGGTGCAATTTAAAAGAACATTTTCTAATGCAGAATATGAAAACATATGGGAGTCTTTCTTTGTCATGGGTGATTTATTTAGGGAAGTGGCGAACGAAATCGCTAACAAATATGAATATCAATATCCGCAAGATGATGATGATAAAGTGACGAACTATTTAAAATATGTGAAAGCTTTGCCAAAAGATAGTACATCGATTTATTAATAATAGTAAGCAGTAAGACTGTCCTAATTAAGGACAGTCTTATTTTTGTTTATGAATAACAATTTCTCTAACAAAGTGCAGATGAATCACATATGAAAATTTAGGGAGGTTTTTTATCATGTATTATTTTTATTCGCCAGAAATGTTTGCTCCATATCAATGGGGACTAGAACGAGATGTTTCGTATGCTTATATGCCATATAACTCATTTTATTATGGAGACTATATAAGCGCATTGCCATACGCATATATCCCTCAAAGCTATGAAGTACAAATGAAAGCAGATGATCGTGGATCGTGGACACCATTTACATGGGTTGAAAAATATGCGTACGCATTTTCAGGACCGTATAATAAAGCGGAAGTAGCTCTTACATTTGATGATGGACCAGATTCTGAATTCACGCCAAAAATATTAGATAAGTTAAAACAACATAATGTAAAAGCTACTTTTTTCTTACTTGGTGAAAACGCAGAAAAATTTCCGAATGTAGTAAAGCGTATTGCAAATGAAGGGCATGTAATTGGTAATCATACGTACAGTCATCCGAATTTAGCGAAAGTAAATGACGCTGAGTACCGTAATCAAATTATAAAAACGGAAGAAATATTAAAACGTTTAGCCGGCTATGCTCCTAAATTTATACGTCCACCGTATGGTGAAATACTTGAAAATCAATTGAATTGGGCAACTGAGCAAAATTTTATGATTGTACAGTGGAGTGTTGATACAGTTGATTGGAAAGGTGTAAGTGCCGATACGATTACAAATAATGTGTTAGGGAATTCATTTCCAGGTAGTGTCATACTGCAGCATTCTACTCCAGGTGGGCATTTACAAGGATCTGTTGATGCACTAGACAAAATTATTCCGCAGTTAAAAACGAAAGGGGCACGTTTTGTAACACTTCCAAGTATGTTCCAGACATCGAAAGAAAGAAAGTGAACGTGTTATAAATTGGAAAAATAAGGGTTGTGTCGTATAATGAAAGTGTAAGTTAGGGGGGGATATAATTGATTGATGCACTAGTAAACATAGGAATAAGCATATTGATTGGTATTATTTTTATACTTGCGGCAATTATTCTTCAAAAAAATCCACCGACCGATATTAATGCGGCATATGGTTATCGTACGAAACGATCTATGAAAAATAAGGAATTATGGGATGCGGGTAACAGGTATAGTGCAGAAGTGATGAAGCAAAACGGATTTATCATGATGTTAATTGGAAGTGTTATTAGTATACTGTTTAGATATCCACATACAATAATAGCGATTATAGTGGTTATGCTGTTATTAATCATTCGTTTATTTATACAAGTAGAGAGTAGATTAAAAATACTTGAACAATAATAAAAAAATAGGACTCTACGCAATATTTTGCTAGGAGTCCTATTTTATTTATTAACTATTATTTTTTAATAATTCTTTTCCTTGCTCTATAACAAATTCATAGTATGCAAGATCATACGGATAAATATCTTCAAATGTTATCGTAATCGGTGTATTGTTTAAGACTGAAATAGTCGTTAAAGATGAAATCTCTCCTTTTAATAGTTGTAGAAAAGAAGTTGCATGTACTTTCATCACATCGTCTACTTCTTCACCTGGTGCGAATGGAAGTGGATTGATGACGTTGTGAAAATACATATGACAAAACTCGCGATCAGTAAGATTTGAAATTTCATAATCTATTTTAAAGATTCCCTTGTATGTTAAATCATTAGTTTGAAAGGAAAGCCCTAATTCTTCCTCAATTTCACGAAGACCACCAATTTGTACATCTTCATCATGCATAATATGTCCAGCTGAAGTAATATCCCATATACATGGAGCTTCTTTTTTATTTTTAGAGCGTAATTGGAAATATAAAAACATATCTTCATTATCTTTTTCTACAAACCAGCAATGAAATGTTTCGTGCCAATCGCCGTCACGATGCACTTCATCACGTAATTTCTTCCCAAGTGTATTTCTTTCAGGATCAAATATTGTTAACCACTCTGTCATTTTAATTCCCCTTTCCTCAAATTTTATTATACAATATTTGTATTGAATTTTGGGAAAATAAAGAAAAAGGAGTGGTTATAAGTGGGGATAGAGCGTACGGAAATAAAATCGATTATTTCAACAGAGGAAGAGTTACGGAAAATATTGGGGCAACCAAGTGAGCGAGCATTGAAAAAAGTTATTTCATCATTAGACCACCATTGTGTAGATTTCCTTTCTAAATCTCCTTTTCTAGTATTATCTACTGCAAATAAGTTAGGGGAGTGTGACGCCTCGCCGCGAGGAGACGCACCTGGATTTGTATACGTACTCAATAATAATAAAATTATCATTCCAGAAAGACCAGGAAATCGTCGTATAGACTCCATTTTGAATATTATTTCAAATCCACGTGTAGGACTAATCTTTTTTATTCCAGGTCTTGGGGAGACACTCAGAATAAATGGCCGAGCGTATATTATAAACGACGAAGAAATTTTGAAAGAAATGCAGGCGAATGGACGCAATCCGTTGCTTGGAATTGTTGTTGAAATAGAAGAGTGTTATATTCATTGTGCAAAAGCTTTTATTCGTTCTAAGATGTGGGATCCAGAATCTTGGTTAAATAAAAAAGAGTTACCTTCAGCAGCAAAAATGTTGCTGGAGCATGCGAAAGTGAATACTTCAGAAGAAGATGTTGCACGTTCTTTAGAAGAAAGTTATACAAAAAGATTGTATTAGAAATTTTATTAATATAGTTTTGTAGAGCGGATATGTACGGGTTTTAGAATGGGGAATTTATATATGAACCGTTGATTTATAAAATGGAGAAATAACAAAATAGGTAAATTGAGTGGCGGTTGCATAATGCTATTGTAAAATATTATAAAAAAAATTCTTGAAAATAGTTAGTAAAAATAGGCTTGCTTTTTAAAAAGTTGATAACTATAATAAGTTAACAAATAGACATGAACGAAAAAGTAACGATAAGGACAAGAAATCATTTTTACGGTTTACAGAGAGGGAAGTCTAGGGTGTGAGCTTCCTAACACGAGAAATGGTTTTACCACCTTTGAACTTCAATAGTGAACGAGTAATCTAGTAATTATTGACGGTATCAGCCGTTATCTGAACTTGAGCAATCTAGGAAGAAATACGTCTAGGTTGGAACAAGGGTGGAACCACGAAAACACATTCGTCCCTTTCCTAGGGATGAGTGTGTTTTTTTACGGTTTTAGAGATTGAAAATTTAAAATAATTAAAAAATAGTGTTGATTTTGTTTTTTATGCGAGTATAATGAGTTAACAAATAAACATGAACGAAAAAGTAACGATAAGGACAAGAAATCATTTTTACGGTTTACAGAGAGGGAAGCCAAGGGTGTGAGCTTCCTAACACGAGAAATGATTTTACCACCTTTGAACTTCAATAGTGAACGAGTAATCTAGTAATTATTGACGGTATCAGCCGTTATCTGAACTTGAGCAATCTAGGGAGAAATACGTCTAGATTGGAACAAGGGTGGAACCACGAAAACACATTCGTCCCTTTCCTAGGGATGGGTGTGTTTTTTTATTACTTTGAAGGGAGGTGCGGTAACATGAAACTATTTATAAGTACAGAAATAACCACCACCTGCATGACAAAAAAGCAGAGTAAGGTGATTTATAGGTGTAACAATTAAACTTTTAGGAGGAGATTAGAAGATGAATAACGTTATAAATGTTGGGGTATTAGGTTTAGGCACGGTCGGAAGTGGTGTTGTTCATATTTTGAAAGAACATTATAAAAAAATCGCTCTTGATACAGGATACGAAGTGAAAGTGAAAACAGTCGTTGTACGTGATTTGGAAAAAGAACGCGATGTTTGTATTGACGGAATTGCAGTCACAAGTCATGCAGATGAAGTTCTAAATGATTCAAATATTGATATTGTAGTAGAGGTAATGGGCGGAATTGAAGAAGCAAAACAGCATATTGTTAAGGCTTTAGAAAATAAAAAACATGTCGTAACAGCAAATAAAGATTTAATGGCTGTATATGGTGCAGAGCTTCTTCAACTGGCAAACGATAATGATTGTGATTTATGTTATGAAGCGAGCGTAGCAGGCGGTATTCCAGTGTTAAGAGGACTAACTGACGGGCTAGCATCAGATCAAATTGAAAAAATAATGGGAATTGTAAATGGTACAACAAATTATATGTTAACAAAAATGAGTCAAAATGGGTGGTCTTATGAAGAGGCTTTACAGGAAGCGCAAAAATTAGGTTTTGCAGAATCGGATCCGACAGCAGATGTAGATGGACTAGATGCGGCGCGAAAGGTAGCAATTCTTGCAAACTTAGGTTTTTCGATGAATGTTTCATTAGATGATGTGCAAGTAAGAGGGATTCGAAAGGTTGAAAAAGAAGATTTACAAATGGCTGAAAAGTTGGGATTTACTATGAAGTTAATTGGGAAAGCAGAAAAACAAGGATCAGCCATTCATTTAAGTGTAGAACCGACACTTTTACCAAGTCGTCATCCATTATCGAATGTAAATAATGAATTTAATGCAGTATATGTTCACGGTCAAGCGGTAGGAGAAGTAATGTTTTACGGACCTGGAGCTGGAAAGTTGCCAACTGGTTCTGCTGTAGTAAGTGATATTATTTCCATCGTTAAAAATATGAATCAAGTGCCGAAAAATAAAAGTGCGTTAAAAGAACCAGTTCCTTATGAATTACAAGGTGATGAAGAAGTAGTTTCGAAATATTTCTTGCGTATTTCATTACGAGATGAGCCTGGGATGTTACAAAAAATAACAGAATGTTTCGTTAATTACTCTGTAAGTTTAAAAGAAGTTATTCAATTACCTTTAAACCGTGAACTGGCAGAAGTTGTTATTGTGACACATCGAACTTCCAAGTATCAATTCGAACGAGTTTTAGGAGCGATAGAAGCTGTCGCAAGTGAAATAAACAGTTACTACATTATTGAGGAGGAAAAACAATATGTATAAAGGACTATTAAAACAATATGCTTCTTATTTACCGGTGAATGAAAACACACCTGATGTCAGTTTAATGGAAGGAAACACACCTCTTATTCCGTTATTAAATATATCAAAGCAATTAGGGATTCAGCTATATGGTAAGTACGAAGGAGCGAATCCGACAGGTTCTTTTAAAGATCGTGGTATGGTGATGGCAGTTGCTAAGGCGAAAGAAGAAGGTTCAGAAGCAATCATTTGTGCATCAACAGGTAATACATCAGCATCAGCTGCAGCATATGCGGCACGTCTTGGGATGAAATGTATAATCGTAATCCCTGAAGGAAAGATTGCGCATGGAAAATTAGCGCAAGCGGTCGCTTATGGAGCTGAAATTATTTCAATAGAAGGGAATTTCGATGATGCACTTAAGGCTGTAAGAAATATTGCTGCAGAAGAGCCGATTACATTAGTAAATTCAGTGAATCCTTATCGAATTGAAGGACAAAAAACAGCAGCATTTGAAATTTGTGACCAATTGCAAAATGCACCAGATGTTCTAGCTATCCCTGTTGGGAACGCAGGGAATATTACAGCATATTGGAAAGGCTTCTGTGAATATGAGAAAGAAAAAGGTTATAAGAAGCCAAGAATTCATGGCTTTGAAGCAGAAGGAGCAGCGGCAATTGTAAAAGGGCATGTAATTGAAGAGCCTGAAACAATTGCAACAGCAATTCGCATTGGTAACCCAGCAAGTTGGTCGTATGCAGTAGAGGCTGCCGAGCAGTCTTGTGGTGAAATAGATATGGTATCAGATGAAGAAATTTTACATGCGTATAGGTTATTGGCAAAAACTGAAGGAGTTTTCGCTGAACCAGGATCAAATGCTTCATTAGCCGGCGTAATTAAGCATGTTAAATCTGGAAAAATCAAAAAGGGAGAAACAGTTGTTGCAGTATTAACTGGAAATGGTTTGAAGGATCCTGATATCGCTATTTCTTCAAATCAACTAGACATCGCAAGTGTGTCAAATGATATAGAACAAATTAAAGATCATATTAAAGGGGTGATTATGTCGTGATACCATTAAGTGTTCGTGTCCCTGCTAGTACGGCGAATGTTGGTCCTGGATTTGATTCAGTTGGAATAGCTTTGTCATTGTATTTAGATGTGGTGGTTAAAGAAAAAGCTGATAAATGGCAAGTAATCCATTCCTTTGAAGAATCAATTCCGACAGACGATAAAAATTTAATCGTTAGCACGGCATGTAAAGTATGTCCTTCTATATCACCCCATATAATAGAAGTTACTAGTAATATCCCATTAACAAGAGGGCTAGGAAGTAGTGCATCAGCGATTGTAGCTGGGATAGAGCTTGCGAATCAACTAGGCAATTTGAACTTAACTGCTGATCAAAAAGTTCAAATTGCTACAAATTTTGAAGGACATCCTGATAATGTTGCTGCTTCTATATTAGGTGGAACTGTAATCGGAGCACTTGATGGAAAGGATATTTCCGTCGTAAGAATTGAGAGCAAGGAATTAGGGGTAATTTCTCTTATTCCGAATGAAGAATTAAATACAGATGAAAGTCGCTCTGTATTACCAAAGATGTTTCCGTTTCATGAGGCAGTTAAAGCTAGTGCGATAAGTAACGTATTAGTAGCTGCATTATGTCAAAAGCGGTGGGAAGTTGTAGGTGAAATGATGGAGAGAGACCATTTTCACGAGCCATATCGTTTAGAACTCGTACCGTTATTACCATCTATTCGTAAATGCGCAAAAGAATTTGGTGCGTACGGCACAGCACTTAGCGGTGCGGGACCATCTATTTTTATATTAACGCCATATGAGAAACGTCAAGAAATCGCTGAGCAATTAGCGAGAGTATTTACAGATATGAAAGTATGTGAGCTTGAAATCGACCATAAAGGTATTATTGTAAATAAGGAAGAGCATATTGGATCGTAAAGAAAGCTGGCATGGCTAGCTTTCTTTACGTTGCAAACCTATTTTAAATTAGGTTTTTTCGGAAAAAAATATAAAACAAATGTTGATTTTGAATAATGTAAGTAAAGAGTGTATTCATTTTGGAGGTGATTAAATGAATAAAGAGTCACCAGAAGAAAAAAGAGAGCGTATGAGACAAAGTGAATTAAAAAGTAATCCTACGGGTTCTTTACATGACGGACTCAATAGAGCGGAAACAGGTAGTCCAGTTGATATAGCAGGCGGTATGAATTGGAAAGCTACAGGGATAATCATTTTAGTACTACTTTTAGGATACATTGTATACACTTATTTTTTCAGTTAAAGAATGCTTGTTAAAATTTTGATTTGTTTAGTTTCATAATTGTTGAGAAAAAATGCAGTTACTGTATTACATATCTTCTAAGCAAATTATAGTTGTTCATATCAACTTTTAATACTCCAAATAGAGCTAGCAAAATGCTAGCTCTATTATTTTTTGCCACATTCCTGTAACAAACCACCTGTATATTCATTGGTGGAGGTGCAGAGGATGAAAAAAATGATAGCGATATGTCTTCTAACAACTATGCCATTTTCGACTTTAGTCGGTTGTGACGTAAAAGGTAGTAATGCTGTACAAGAGTCTAAAATAAAGAAATCGACGTATAAAGATTTTACTTATGATGTAAATCCAGAAACATTCACATTAACTGTAGAACATGAGGGGGTAAAGGAACAGGCATCACAACCCCTACCGAAAATGAAGGTATCGAATGTAAAAAAAGAAAAGGATCGTACATCGTGGGAATATCCAGATCAAAAAGTGAAAATAAAATTAGAAAAGAAAAAAGACCACTTAAACATTGAAGTGGAATCGACTGGTGCAGAAAGCTTTACATGGCCGAAAGTAGAAGCTGAAAATTATACACTTCCGTTATGGGAGGGTAAGCAAATTCCGAGCAATGATGAGAATTGGAAGAAGTTTTTAAAGGATGATGCATATTCATTTGCTGAATCATTTTCTATGAAGTTTTTCGCATTAAATGGTTCGAAATATTCAATTGTATATATTGCAAACAATATGTTTAATAATGAATTGAAATTTCATTCGGATCCGAAAATAGGATTTGATTTTACACATGAATTTCCGAGCATAAATAAAAATAAAACATATGGATTTCAATTATATGTGACAAATAATGATGCGGTAAGCATTGCTAAACTGTATAAGGATGATATTGTTCGAAAAGGTGAATTTAAAACATTACAAGAAAAGGCTAGAAAAAATAAAGAAATCGAAAAGTTATATGGAGCGGCGCATTTTTATTTTTGGAATCAAAATGGTTTATCAGAAAGTAATATAAATTGGCCAAAACTAAGGGAACAAATAAATAGCTCGCTGTTTAGTCATTTAAAAGAACTTATTCAAAAGAATAGTTCAGAGCCTGGGGAACTGAATGTATTAGATCAAGTAAGTAAACAAGATTTCATTGATAAGTATCAAAAAAATGTTATTTTACGTTATACAAACGAAGTATTATCCATGAAGGAATTTTATAAAGAGGATATTTTTCAAAACGTTGATCAGGAAGCTAGTGTGCTATTAAAGAAAGGTGTAGGTCACTTAACGAACACAGAATTGTATAGCTTAAATAAGCATTTATTAAAGTCGCTACTTGGTGATGCGGTTGAAGAGGTAAGTAAATGGGGTAATGCAGATGGAACGGACATACTAAAGGAAATGAAAGAGGTAGGAATAGAAAATGCGTGGATTGGTCTGCCGAACTGGGAACAAGGATTTATGCAACCTAATTTCGTGACAAAAGCTAAGGAAATGGGGTATTTAGTTGGTCCGTATGATTCATATCATTCCATTCACGAAAAAAGTGATAAAAATTGGAACACAGCATCCTTTAATGACCCATCACTATATGATGAGGCTACTGTAACGAAGAAAAACGGAGAAAAGGTGCAAGGCTTTTTAGGCAGAGGTCGCAAGTTAAACCCGACTTTATCACTGCCTAGTGTAAAGGAACGCATGAATGATATATTACAAAATGGTCCTAAATATAATTCATGGTTTATTGATTGTGATGCGACAGGTGAAATTTACGATGACTATTCAGCGAAACATATAACGACACAAGAACAAGATTTAAAAGCACGTTTAAAACGAATGGACTACATTGCGCAAGAAAAGGGTATGGTCGTTGGTTCTGAAGGTGGAAATGATTTTGCTAGTAGTACGATTGCATTTGCACACGGAATTGAAACACCTGTTATTAAATGGGACGATGAAGATATGCGGAAAAATAAAACAAGTCCGTATTATGTCGGTGGATATTGGTCACCAAATCAAAATGTTCCCGAAAAATATGCAAAACAAGTACCATTGAAAGAAGAATATAAACAAGTATATTTAAACCCAGTATATTCGGTACCATTATATAAATTAGTATACAATGATTCCGTTATTACAACGCACCATTGGGAATGGGGAAGTTTAAAGGTAAAAGGTGAAGTTGGAAATCGAATGCTGTCTGAATTATTGTATAATGTTCCTCCGTTGTACCATTTAGATGAAGTAGAGTGGAATAAACATAAAAAAGAAATTACAGAGCATCTAAAAGTTTGGAATGAAGTTCATGAAAAAGCAGTAAAAGAAGAGATGACGAATTTTGCGTATTTGTCAGAAGATAAGCTAGTACAATCTGTTTCTTATGGAAAAAATATTAAAATCATTGTGAACTTCTCAAATGAAGATATGGAAGTAGAAAAAACGAAAATAAAAGCAAAGTCGGCTTTTATTGATAATCAGGGGAAGAAAAGCATGTATACGCCGCTTGAGAAATAATAACGTGAAATATACTGTATTCATAGAGGTTTTATCATTAGCTGGACTCTTTATTCATATCGTTTATCTGGAAAAAGATATCCTAATTTAAAATGAAAGAGTTAATGAATTTATAAATTTGCATGTTGCGAAGTGTTAAATTTTTGAAATTGGTAAATAGTGACTTGCCAAAAATAAGTACGAGAGTATAATGTGAAATGGAATACATATTGGGTTTAAGTAGTAACCTTACAAAATTGTAAGGTTAATGAAAGGAAATTCAATATGAAGATAAATAGACTTACATTATACTTGGTAAAGAGAAAGAGAGGCGAATGGGTATGAGCTCTGAATTAGAACAAAATACTAGAAGTAATAAAAAGCGTTCTAAAAGAAAGTCAATAAAATGGTTCATATTAATTCCATTTTTCCTACTTATTTTTGGAGGAATAGGATATGGTTCGTTTATATATAATAAAGCAAAAGCTGTTGTAAATGATGCGTATGCGAAAATTGAAAAGTCATCAAAGCGTGATAAAGAAGTTGAACCTTTAAAGGATAATATTTCAATATTAATCATGGGTGTAGATGGAAGTGAAATGAGAAAAAGCCAATATGGCGAAGCAGTTCGAACAGATGCACTTTTATTAGCAACAATTAATAAAGATGATAAGTCTGTTAAGCTAGTAAGTATTCCACGTGATTCACGTGTTTATATTCCAACTAGAAAAAAATTAGATAAAATTACTCATGCTCACGTATTTGGTGGCGTAGAAAGCACACGCGATACAGTGGAAAGATTTTTAAATGTCCCTGTTGATTATTATGTGAAGTTTAACTTTGAATCATTCGTACAAATTGTCGATTCAATTGGTGGTATTGATATTGATGTACCAGTTACTTTCACTGAACAAGATAGTAAAGACCAAGCTGGTATGATCCATTTAGAAAAAGGTTACCAACATTTAAATGGAGAACAAGCACTTGCACTTGCAAGAACGCGTAAAATTGATAGTGACGCAATGCGTGGACAGAGACAGCAACTTGTAATAGAAGCAATTGCTAAAAAAGCAATGTCTGTTCAATCAATTAGCAAAATGGGCTCTTTACTAGATGCGGTTGATAAAAACATGAAAACGAACTTAACATTTGACGATATGCTTGCCATTACAAAAAATATGGCAGGATCTAATTTGGAAATGGAAAAAATGCAAATAGAAGGTACAGATAAACGTATCGGTGGTATTTATTATTACATTCCAAATGAAAAAAATGTAAAAGATATTTCAAAAAAATTAAATGATCATTTAGGTGTAACGCCAAAACCAGTTCGAAACGAATAATAAAAAAAGATTGGCTTTTGCCAATCTTTTTTTTGAAGTGGATTAGCAACTTTTTAATAACGTTTTTTTGTTGCGGAAAAATTATACTAAAATCATTTTAATTTATATAAACAAAAGGTGTAATTATACGATATACTAGAGGGGACTATTTGGAAATTAGCTCCTAAAGTTGAAGGGAAGGAAATTCAATTTATCACTATTTATAGAACAATTGAATTGGTGGAAATTGAAACAGGTTAAAGAAAGACTGTTCAAAATGCAATTACATATTCATACACAATGAAGCGATTAAGGTGAAAGACGAAGAGATAGTAATTGCGAAAGATCATGTATCATATATTGACCAGCTATTTTACCAGATTAATAATCAAACAATAGGTGCTTAGCTATCGTCAAAAAAAATGGTGGACCTTCATGGAGATACGTTTAGTCGTATAAACACATGGAACAATACTTTTGATAAAACTCCCATTATAATACAAAAAAATCTGTTTACATGGTGAAATAAAAATAAATAGATGTATAATTATATTGGGCGATTTATATATAAGATTAATAGGGAGAGGAATTCGATAGAATGGAAAAAGCTTTAAAAATTAAACAAATAGTAGTCGTTTTAATAGCGATTGCCGCAGTAGCTATTGGGTATTACATGTTTCAATCAATTACTTCACCAGCAAAAGCTGTTGCGAAACAAGAAAATGTAGTGCAGCTTGCAAGTGAACAGCCGAAAGTTGAAATGAATAAAACGGCACCAAGTCGTTTTAATGGAAAAGAAAGAAAAGTTGCTTATCTTACATTTGACGATGGGCCAGGGAAATATACGGCTGAATTATTAAATACGCTAAAACAACATGATGCGAAGGCGACGTTCTTTTTAATTGGAGCGAATGTCAAAGAATTTCCTGATTTAGTGAAACGTGAAAATGCTGAGGGTCATTATGTAGGCATGCATAGTATGACACATAATTTTGCAAAGTTATATAAAAATGGCGAGTATGTAAATGAGATGAAAGAAGATCAAGGTTTAATCGCTAATATTATTGGGAAATCACCTAAATTAACACGTCCTCCATATGGTTCGATGCCTGGATTGAATGAAGGTCTTCGAAATAAAGTGGTAGAAGGCGGATTTAAAGTATGGGATTGGACAATTGATTCATTAGATTGGAAATACAATAAAATGCCAGTTGATGCAGCTGCAGCACAAATTGCTCAAAACGTATTAACAAACGCAACAAAACCGCAGGAAGTAATTTTAATGCATGATATTCACCCGCAATCAGTTGCTGCTGTGCCAGCAATTTTAAAGGGGCTAAAAGAAAAGGGTTATGAGTTTGAAGCTTATCATGAAGAGAGTCACTTCCCAGTGAACTTCTGGCATGATAACCGTATGTAATGGAGGAATGAACGTTGAAGTATGGAAAAGTAGCAGTAGTTGGAGCATTATCAGTAGGACTTTTAACAGGTTGTTTCGGTGAAAAACCAGAAGAAAATTTATATACAGCTTTTGAAACAGCAGCAACACAAGAAAAATCTTTAGTGGATGAAGCAAAAAAATTAGAGCAGTTAGAGAAACAAGGGCAAGAATTATATGCTCAAATTTTGCAAGAAGGTAAAGATCATAATGAAGCAGTTGTGAAGAAAATAGAGCAAGCTACTGCAAATGTAGATGATCGTGAAAAAGTATTGAAAAGTGAAAAAGAAATGTTAGAAAAAGCACAGAAGGAAACGAAATCTGTTCAAAGTAATATAGAGAAGATTGAAGATAAGAAGTTACAAAAACAAGCAAAAGCAGTAGAAGAGTCGTATAAAAATCGTTATGATGCATTCAAAAAGATGCATGAAAATTACACGAAAGTGTTAGCGACTGAAAAAGAACTGTATGAAAAATTAAAAGTAAAAGAAACGAAATTAAAAGAAATCGGTGAAAAAGTTAAAACTGTTAATGAATTAAATGTGGAAGCACAAAAGTCGAAAGAGCAGTTTAACAAATTTACAAAAGAGTATAATGACAGTAAATTAGCATTCTACAAAGATGCAGAAATTAAGATTAAAGATCAGAAATAAAGAAGAATCTAAAGTGTAATAAAAAGCCGGAGAAACATCGTTATAAATGTTTTTTCGGTTTTTTACGTTAAATGAATAGAAAAGACTGGAATTGATATC
This sequence comes from Bacillus sp. C-3-6, assembly GCF_054509685.1. NCBI lineage: Bacteria > Bacillati > Bacillota > Bacilli > Caryophanales > Bacillaceae > Bacillus > Bacillus sp. C-3-6. The sequence continues at coordinate 1,884,998 of NZ_CM137247.1, forward strand.
ATAAAAGAGTTATAGTGAGTTATTCTAAGGGAAACATTGTAAAGTAAGGAGAATGGAAATATGTCATATGAATTTTTACTCAAATTAGGTTTAGCACTCTTTTTAGGATTATTCATCGGGATAGATAGGCAGCTAAAGAATAAACCACTTGGTGTGAAAACAAGTATGGTTATTTCTGTAGCAAGTTGTTTAATTACGATGGTTTCAATTGAATCTGTGCATGTATATTCTGTTCCAGGACATACAAATATGGATCCGATGCGACTGGCCGCTCAAATTGTTAGTGGAATTGGTTTTCTTGGCGCAGGTGTCATTTTACGAAGAAGTAATGATGTTATTTCTGGATTAACAACAGCTTCTATGGTGTGGGCTGCTTCAGCTTTAGGGATCGCAATTGGTGCGGGATTTTATTTACAAGCGACAGTTGCTATGGTTTTAATTATTTTAGCGATTAATGTACTTCCGCAACTTGTGAAAATTGCAGGACCGTATTCATTAAGACAAAAGGATTTATCTATAAAAATTACTGTTAAAGAGCATCATGAGTTAGATGGTATATTTAAGCAAATTAAAAATTTAGGCATGCATGTGAAACGCGTGAAAATTAAAGATATAGATAGTGGAGCATTTCAGCAACTGGAGATGGTTATTTTAGCTCCAGAAGATTTATATACAACAGAGTTATATAGTTCCCTGAAAGAGATTGATCGAGTAGTTTCAGTTGAAGTGGAAAGTAGATAATTGTGATAAAAAAGAGTGAAGTGAATTCACTCTTTTTTATTTGGATTTTTAAGGAATGAAATTGATATAATGATGAGTAACAAGGGGGAGAAATGATGGGAATACATATTAGAAGAGCAATAAAGGATGATATACCAGGTATAGCGAAGGTGCATGTTGATAGTTGGAAAACAACGTATAAAGGGATATTTGCTGACGAAATTCTAGATAATGTAGCATATGAGAAACGAGAAAAACAATGGGAAGATATTTTTCAAAAAGAAGGTAATCATCAATTTAGATTTGTAGCAGAGAATTTAAATGGAGACATAGTTGGATTCGTCGATGGGGGAGTAGAAAGAACTGGTACATATAATTGTGATGGAGAATTATATGCAATCTACCTTTTACAAGAGTATCAAGGAATGAAAATAGGACAAAAGTTATTTCAAGCTTTATTATCGGATTGTATAAACAATGATATGCAATCACTTTTAGTTTGGGTTGTTACGAATAATCCTTCTAAAAAGTTTTATGAAAAATTTAACCCTGAAAAAATTGATACGAAATTTTTAGAGAGAGTAAGGGTAGAAGAAACAGCGTATTGTTGGAGAGATTTGAATTTGTTATACAAAAAGTTATATAGATTTGCTTAAATAATATTATTATGTAAACTTTATGTTTGAAAGAGGTATACCAATTAAGGTATACCTCTTTTGTTTAACCATTTTGGATAGATTACTAATGAAAAATAGTAAGTATGTAGTATGAAACTGAGTATTTTTTTCGTGTATTTTTAACTAGATTAAAGAAAAGAGAGAAAACAAGAAAAATTAAATCAGATAAAAAAATTCTGAAATATACTCTTGAATTGAATATCATTATCAATTAGAATCGTAATTGATAACGACATTCAATTATCGTTTATTATATAAAATTTCGATAGCTTTAATATAAAGAGGAGGACCAACATGCAGCATGCGAAACAAATCGCAGAACATGCAACATTACAAAGCTTTTTAAACTGTTATTTAAGAGAAACAGGGAGTGGAGAATGGATTACAGAGGATGAAAGAATGAAGATTATCTTCAGTAATACGTTGAATAGAGATACAGTCCCCACATATTTATGTTGTCGGCTATCGGCACAGAACGTTACTTTGTATGGAGAAGTTATATATAAATCATCAACAGATCGTCATTTGTTTGGAGAACAATTTTATTATCAAATTGGAGATAGTAATTCTGTTATTAAAGCAGATTACGTTACAGTTATTACATTTTTAATAAAAGAGATGTCTATCAACTACGGAGAAGGGACGAATCCTGCGGAACTTATGCTTCGAGTTATCCATAGTTGTCAAAATATTGAGGAATTTACAAAAGAGAGAATAGAAGATACGTCCGCATTATACGGTTTCCATACAACTTTTATAGAAGCGGAGCAGTCTTTATTATTTGGGCATTTAACTCATCCTACACCAAAGAGTAGACAGGGGATATTGGATTGGAAAAATGCAATGTATTCTCCAGAATTAAAAGGAGAATGTCAGCTTCATTATTTTCGGGCCCATAAAAGTATAGTAAATGAAAAATCATTATTATCAGATTCTACAACAACGATTATAAAAGAAGAATTAAGTAATGATGAGATGGTTAGTAAGGAATTTATAGAGAAGTACTGTAAGGAAGATCAATATGCATTAATTCCAATTCATCCGCTTCAGTCAGAATGGCTCTTGCATCAAACTTACGTACAAGATTGGATAGTTCAAGAATTGCTTGAGTATATTGGACCTGTAGGTAAGTATTATATGGCAACATCATCACTAAGGACACTGTATCATCCCGATTCGAAGTATATGCTTAAGTTTTCATTTCCGGTGAAAGTAACGAATTCAATGCGTATTAATAAACTGAAAGAACTTGAGAGTGGTCTTGAAGGGAAGGAAATGTTAAAGACGGCTATTGGTGAAGTACGAGAAAGATTTCCAGGCTTTGATTTTATTTGTGATCCAGCCTATATTACATTAAATTATGGAACACAAGAATCTGGATTTGAAGTGATTATTCGCGAGAACCCTTTTTATAGTGAACATGCAAACGACGCAACATTAATTGCTGGGCTAGTTCAAGACGCTATACCTGGGGAGCGTACGCGGTTATCGAATATTATTCATCGCCTAGCAGATTTAGAAAGTAAAAGCTGTGAAGAAGTAAGCTTAGAGTGGTTTAGACGATATATGAATATTTCTTTAAAGCCAATGGTATGGATGTATTTACAGTATGGTGTTGCATTAGAAGCTCATCAGCAAAATAGCGTTGTTCAACTAAAAGATGGTTATCCGGTCAAATATTATTTCCGTGATAATCAAGGATTTTATTTCTGTAATTCAATGAAAGAGATGCTTAATAATGAATTAGTTGGTATTGGAGAACGTACTGGAAATTTATATGACGACTATATTGTGGATGAGAGATTTCGTTACTACTTAATTTTCAATCATATGTTTGGCCTCATTAATGGTTTTGGCACAGCAGGATTAATTAAGGAGGAAATTCTTCTCTTGGAATTAAGGTCTGTACTTGAATCATTCCTTCCGTATAACCGGGAACCTTCAACATTTTTAAGAGAATTATTGGACGAAGATAAGTTAGCGTGTAAAGCAAATTTACTAACGAGATTTTTCGATGTCGATGAGTTAAGTAATCCATTAGAGCAAGCAATTTATGTGCAAGTACATAATCCGCTCGTTAGAGAAGTGATTGTTCGTTCATAAATAGCGTTAAAATTTCACGTAATACAAATAATGGTATTTTGTCATAAGGTGGAGGGTTTTATGAGAGTGGACATGTATCATACGAAAGTATTGAAGGCGCTCGAATCAGAAGATTACATTTCAGTACGAAGAAGAGTGCTACGTCAATTAGTAGAATCGTTAATTTATGAGGGGATTATTACACCGGTTCGCATAGAAAAAGAAGAACAAATTCTTTTTATAATACAAGGACTTGATGAAGAAGACAAAAGTGTCACGTACAAATGCTATGGCAGGGAACGGATGACATTTGGACGTATTTCGTTAGACTCATTAATAGTAAGAGTCCAAGATGAACAGCAAGAAATACAATCTGTCTCGCAATTTCTAGAAGAAGTTTTTCGGGTTGCTAGTATAGAACAAGCTAAATTAGATTCTTTTATGCACGAATTAGAACAAACAATATTTAAAGACACGATTGCACAATATGAAAGAAATAATAAGAAAGAATATACTCAAAAATCTTACGATGAGTTTGAAAGCCATTTAATAGACGGCCATCCATATCACCCTAGTTATAAAGCACGTGTTGGATTTCAATATCGTGACAATTTTCAATATGGATATGAATTTATGCAGCCAATAAAACTCATATGGATTGCAGCGCATAAGAATTATGCGACTGTAGGTTATGAGAATGAAGTGATGTATAACGACCTTTTAAAAGAGGAGATTGGCGATCGTAAATTAGAAGAGTTTATGGAACGAATTCGTAATAGGGGATGTTATCCAAAACAGTACGTGTTTATACCTGTTCACCCATGGCAGTGGGAGAATTTCATCATTTCAAATTATGGGGATCATATACAGGGTAATTTTATTATTTATTTAGGAACATCAGAGGACGATTATTGCGCGCAACAGTCAATGAGAACGTTAAGAAATATTACTAGTCCAAAGAAACCGTACGTTAAATTATCGATGAATTTACTCAACACTTCAACACTCCGTACACTGAAACCATACTCTGTTGTGAGTGCACCAGCAATATCAAATTGGTTAAATGATGTTGTAAGTAATGACGCTTATTTAATGGATGAAGCACGTTTAATCTTGTTAAGCGAGTTTTCAAGTGTAACTTATGACACGAATAAGAAAGCTATATATGGTTCATTAGGATGTATTTGGCGCGAAAGCATTCATAAGTATTTAGATGCACAAGAGGATGCAATTCCTTTTAATGGTTTATACGCTAAAGAGAAAGATGGTACACCAATTATTGATGCGTGGTTGAACAAATATGGAATGAAGGATTGGCTACAATTACTTATTCAAAAAGCGATAATACCAGTTATACATCTTGTTGTAGAGCATGGTATCGCAATGGAATCACATGGACAAAATATGATTCTAGTCCATAAAGAAGGGGTGCCTGTTCGTATTGCGTTAAAGGATTTTCATGAAGGGCTTGAGTTTTATCGTCCATATTTGAAAGAAGTTGACAAATGTCCCGACTTTACTAAAATGCATAAAACATATGCGAATGGAAAAATGAATGATTTCTTTGAAATGGATCGCATCGAATGTTTGCAAGAGATGGTGTTAGATGCACTTTTCCTGTTTAATTTAGGAGAATTAGCATTCGTACTTGCGGATGAGTATGGATTGAAAGAAGAACATTTTTGGATGATGGTTGTTGAAGAAATTGAAGATCATTTAAGAATATATCCACATTTGAAAGGTAGATTTGAAAATATTCAATTATATGCACCTACATTCTATGCTGAACAATTAACGAAACGTCGATTATATATGGATGTGGAATCGCTTGTTCATGAAGTTCCAAATCCATTGTATAGAGTAAGACAACTTATGAAACAAAAATCAGTTGTTACAGGAGGAAATTATGCTAATTGTTAATAAACAAGAGTATAGCAAAAGTGATTTTGAATTGAGATTACAAGTTTATGAGGAAATGGAACAATTTCAAAAAGCAGAAGGAAATAGATTTGCACTTTGTCTGAAAGATCCATTCGATATTATTACGCTTGTGTTTTTCTTAAAAGAAAAGAAATCATCAGTATTACTTATACATGAAGATACGCCAAAAGAAACGGCTATTGAAATGGCAAAGCGTGCAAATTGTGTAGGGATTTTATATGGAGAATATGGCGATTTTACAAAATTAGAAGTAGGGAACTTTTTACTAGAAGAGCCTTCTTTATTGCAATATAGTTCGGGAACTACGGGAGAACCGAAACTGATTCGTAGAGCATGGATGGAAGTTGATACAGAAATTACTGCCTATAATGAAGCTTTAAACTGTGAAGTAGATGAAGTGCCAATCGTTATGGCTCCTGTTTCACATTCATACGGACTAATATGTGGTACGTTATCCGCAATTACGAGGGGGAGCAAACCTGTAATTATTACGAACAAAAATCCTAAATTCGCATTAAATATAGTTCGCAATACAGAAAAACATATCATATATGCAGTACCACTTATGTTACACATTATGGGGAGTTTTCCATTAGGAACGTTCCAGTTTCATAAAATTATGACATCAGGATCGCCTTTGCCAGAAGCACTATTTTATAAACTAAAAGAAATGACAACATATATGATGCAGCAATACGGTTGTTCTGAAGCAGGTTGTATTAGTATATGTCATGATATGAAGAGCCATTTAGATTTAGGAAACCCTCTATCTCATGCGAGTATAAGCATAGGTTCAGATGAAAATGCACCGGAAGAAATCGTCGTGAAAATGAATGATAAGGAAATTTTCACGAAAGATTTAGGGTATAAATCTGAGCGTGGCATTCATTTTATGGGGCGTATGGACGATGTAATTAATGTTTCAGGATTAAAAGTCTTTCCTATAGAGGTAGAAGAAACGATGCTTCAATTGGAAGGTGTGCAAGAGGCAATTGTATATCGAGGGAAACATCCTGTGATGGGCGAAATAGTTAAAGCGAAAGTGATCTCTCATGTTGATCCAGTGAAAATAAGAGAATGGTGTATTCAGCACTTACCTTCTTATAAAGTTCCGTATGAAATTGAAAGTGTAAATGAAATTCCTAAAAATAAAACTGGAAAAGTAAGTAGAAAGTTACTAGAGATGGGAGAGGTTACAACATGAGACGGGAAGCGTTAAAGAATGCCGTGTTAAAAATTATGATAGAAAAAATGGAACTGAAAAATGTAACGCATTTAGAAGAAACGATGCGCTTAAATCAAGATTTATATATAGATTCGGTAATGATGTTACAGCTTATTGTATACATAGAAATGGATGTAAAGCTATGCGTTCCAGAGGATGAGGTAGACCCAAAGGCATTTCTTACTGTAGGATCTTTGCTTGATTTTATGGAAGAGTTAGAGCCGTTACAGGAAGTAAATGTGAATAACTAACCTTTAGGAAAGGGGATGAGAGTATGACTTCAATTAAAGTGCACTGTTTAGTGAGTTGTTTTTGTGAAATTATAAAAAGGCGTAGCGACATTGATTTTCGTCCATTTTATTTTGGACTATGGGATGGAGATTTTGATATAACAGAAGGCGGAATTATTTCATATCACTCTGAAAACATTAACCATGATCATTATTTACTTTGGTTTGAAAAATTGTACGGTATTAAAGTAAACGAATGGTATGATCATGCAAAAGATAAAGATAGCAATGTAGAAACGTTTTTAGAATTAGTAGAAAACAAGCCGGAAAATCGTTATGTCATTGTAATGGTTGATATGTCTCTATTACCAGAGAGGGAAAATAAATTTCATCAAAAACCGTTTCCACATTATTTAATGATATCAAAAACAGAGAAAGAAGAAGAATGGTTCATGCTAGATCCTGATTTTCGTTGGGAAGGAAATATGGAAAGAGAAAAAGTACTTCACTCTATTCAAGATAACCCATTTGGTGGAGGTTATTTCATTGATATAGAAGGAATTGGAGAGCCAACGCAAGAAACAGTAGCTAGTTATTTCACAGAAACATTCAAAAAGAACGACAATGAACTGACTATGGAACTGAAAAATTTAATTGTAAAAATGGCAAATGAGGAAGAAGGATATGCGCTTTCTGGACTTGTAGCAGCAGTAAAACAAATACCAGTACTTGCAATTCGTAAATATAGTTATGAGCATGCCTTTGCATACTTCCGTGAAACGTTGCAATATTCGGAGCAAGAATTTGATTATTGGTGTGATCGAGTAGAGGATATTGTACAAGGATTTACAAATGTACAGTATCGTGCAATTAAAATGGCAATGACGAATAATAAAGGTATGCTAGTATCGATTATTGAAAAACTGGATGAAATGAATGCAATTGAACTGCAAATTAAGAAGGAATTAGAGAGACAGTTTCTATCATGGAAAGGTATGAAAACAAATCAATCTGTCGCAACTCTTTAATAAGCTAACTGAATTTAAGATAGGAGAGTTTAATGCTATGAAATATTCGCTATGTACCATTTCATTTCGTCATCAATTAATTTCATTTACTGATATTGTTCAATTTGCATATGAAAACGGTTTTGAAGGAATTGAATTATGGGGGACGCATGCACAAAATTTGTACATGCAAGAACGTGAAACGACAGAACGAGAATTGAATTTTCTAAAGGATAAAAACTTAGAAATTACGATGATAAGTGATTACTTAGATATATCATTATCAGCAGATTTTGAAAAAACGATAGAGAAAAGTGAACAACTTGTAGTACTAGCTAATTGGTTTAATACGAATAAAATTCGCACGTTTGCTGGGCAAAAAGGGAGCAAGGACTTCTCGGAACAAGAGAGAAAAGAGTATGTGAAGCGAATACGTAAGATTTGTGATGTGTTTGCTCAGAACAATATGTATGTGCTGTTAGAAACACATCCCAATACACTAACGGACACATTGCCTTCTACTATAGAGTTATTAGAAGAAGTAAACCATCCGAATTTAAAAATAAATCTTGATTTTCTTCATATATGGGAGTCTGGCGCAGATCCAATAGACAGTTTCCATCGATTAAAGCCGTGGATACTACATTACCATTTTAAGAATATATCTTCAGCGGATTATTTGCATGTGTTTGAACCTAATAATGTATATGCTGCAGCAGGAAGTCGTATTGGTATGGTTCCGTTATTTGAAGGTATTGTAAATTATGATGAGATTATTCAGAAAGTGAGAGGTACGGATCTTTTTGTTTCCTTAGAATGGTTTGGACATAATGCAAAAGAGATATTAAAAGAAGAAATGAAAGTATTAATAAATAGAAAATTAGAAGTAGTAACTTCGTAATGTGAAATGATGTGAGAGTCTCGTTTAGAGGCTCTTTTTTTATGGTAAAAAATAACCAAAAATTTCCATGTATTTTAATTTGAATTTAACACAATTTATATATAAATAAGGAGGTGATTGGTAATGGCTAGAAATCGTAATTCTAATCAATTAGCATCACATGGAGCACAAGCAGCTTTAGATCAAATGAAATATGAAATTGCACAAGAGTTTGGTGTACAACTTGGCGCTGATACTTCTTCACGTGCAAACGGTTCTGTAGGCGGTGAAATTACAAAACGCCTTGTAGCGATGGCAGAACAACAACTTGGTGGCGGATATACTCGCTAATTGTAGAAGGTTATAGGAGAAAGGAAGGATTCTTCCTTTCTTTTTTTTTCAATTAATTGGTATGGATATATTGTGAACTGGATTCAAAGAATAGGAATAATACTATAATTTCCCCAATTTCTTTTGTTGTGAATGGGAAGTAGTAAAGATGTAATAGCCCTGGTGGAATGAAAAGTTACGTTCCAGCGGGGCTATTATATGGTAAGAAATATATGATGAAAGGTTTCGAAGCCAACATGTTAAAAAAAGAAAACTGTTGTTTAATTGCGCTTGCATCAGTTCCACTTGTTATGACATTAGGGAATTCAATGCTCATCCCAATCTTGCCGACTATTGAAAAGAAATTACATATTTCATCGTTTCAAGTATCCATGATTATTACAATTTACTCTATCGTAGCCATTCTACTTATACCGATTGCTGGTTATTTATCAGATAGATGGGGACGAAAGATGGTAATGGTTCCGAGTTTGCTGATTGCAGCTATAGGAGGAGCGATAACTGGTTGGGTATCTTGGAAAGTTGATAATCCCTACAATTGGATATTGATTGGTAGAGCGATTCAAGGTATTGGTGCTGCTGGTGCAATGCCAGTTGTTATACCGTGTGTTGGTGATTTATACAAAGACGAAAAACAAGTTAGTACAGGTTTAGGAATCATAGAAACATCTAATACATTTGGGAAAGTGCTGAGCCCTATTTTAGGGTCTGCTCTTGCTGCCGTTGTATGGTTCTTACCATTTTGGGCGATTCCAATTTTATGCGTAGTATCAATTGTTTTATTACTTGTTCTAGTAAAGGCAAAGAAACAAGAAGGAGAAGTACCACCACTTAAAGAGTTTATAAAATCTATTCTGTCTACGTTTCGAGAAAAAGGAAGATGGTTAATTGCCATTTTTGCATTAGGTGCAATTATTATGCTTATTTTATTCGGAATTCTCTTTTATTTGTCGACTATACTGGAATCAAAGTATGACATTCATGGTATATGGAAAGGGTGTGTGCTTGCTATCCCGTTACTTGTACTGTCACTTAGTTCCTATATGGCCGGTAAAAAAATTGGAGATAATCAAAATGTTATGAAGAAGTGTATTTATATTGGTTTTTTAATGGCAGCTGCATCAGTCATCATTCCTTTATTTATAAAAGGGATTTATTTACTACTTCTTTGTCTCGTTATTATGGGGATAGGGATTGGTATGGCACTCCCATGTTTAGATGCCCTCATTACACAAGGAATTGAAAAGGAGCAAAGGGGAACAGTTACGTCATTTTACAGTTCAATGCGATTTATCGGTGTAGCAGCTGGACCACCTTTATATTCTTTTTTCATGAAAGGGGCGGACCATGAAGTGTTTTATTTGACTAGTATTTTCGCTGCCATTGGTGCTGTTATAGCAATCATTTGGATTAAACCAGCAAAAGATGCAAAGGCGGTAAAACAGAAACCGGAACCTACTTCATAATTTGTAAGAGAATTGCATGATGTTTTGAGTAACATGCAATTCTCTTTCGTTCATTAAGAATAAATAACTTGTTTTAACATATAAAGTGCGACACCCCATATGATGAGACCAGAAAATTTATTTAATAATAAAATTGTCTTTCCGGTTGAGTCTAGTCTTTTTAGAAATTTCCCCGCTAAAGCTAAGCTTATAAACCAAATCCAAGAAACGATAATAGTTGCAAGTGTGAAAGCCCATTTTTCACTTCCTATGTATTGAATAGAATTTGTTCCAATTACACCGATTGTGTCTAAAATAGCATGTGGATTTAATAACGAAACTGATGCTGCGAAAAGGATTTGCTTTTTTAAGGGCATACTTTTTTCTTGTTTTACATCGTTGGAAGGGTTACTTCTCCAAATAACAAAGCCCATATATAGGAGAAAGAAAAATCCAATTATATATAACGAGTTAGTTAGCCAAGAAAAAGTAAGGAGTACAAGGGAGACACCTTGCACCGCAATCAATATGAGTAACGTATCACATATAGAGGCAGTTAATACTACAGGGGCTGCCCTCCAAATGTTTGGTTGGCTAGCGCCTTGGTTAAAGACAAAAACATTTTGTACACCTAATGGAATGATAAGTCCAAATGCAAGAATGATACCATGAATAATTGCTTCACTCATTATATTACCTCCTATTTTAATTCATTATGATAGTGTATATTGTATAGAAGAAATGAAAATTTGTATCCATCCATATGGTTGGGGAGTTTACCAACCAAAAAGAATATAAGGTGATATGATGGAAAGATTCGTTTGGAAACCGGATATGTCTCTAGCGACGCCGCTGTATAAACAAATAGAAACGTATATAAAAGAAAGGATCGTTAATGGAGAATGGACCGTTGGAACGAAATTACCTTCACAAAGAGATTTGGCCCATACATTTGGTGTGAATCGAAGCACAATTGTAATGGCTTTCGATGAACTAGTTGCGAAGGGATATATTGAAGGGAATGGCAGGAAAGGAACAATTGTTGTAAATAATAATGAGAATGCTTCAACTTACGCATCCCCGCCTAATTGGCAGTCTTATGTAGAAACAGGAGTTCATTATCCGAATCTCCCAGCTATTCAAGAGATTAATCAAGCTGAATTTTATCCACATGTAATTCGGTTAGGAACAGGTGAGCTCGCGCCGAGTCTCTTACCTGAGAAAAAGATGAAAGAAATTATGAATAAGCTTTTAAAGTCAAATGTGACGCTTGGGTATGAAGAGCCGAAAGGAAATCTGTATTTAAGGGAAAAGATTTCCGAATACTTAAAGGAGCATGGCGTATATGTATCTCCTGCCTCTATATTAATTGTTTCAGGAGCAATTCAAGCGTTGCAACTTATTTCTATGGGGCTTCTTTCGAAAGGGGCATCAATCTTATTAGAGAAACCATCCTATTTATATTCGCTTAATGTTTTTCAATCAGCAGGAGTACGTTTAATTGGAATCCCAATGGATGAGAGCGGGTTACATACATCATATATTAAGAAATATAAGAAGCAGTTCAATGCCTCTATTTTATATACAATCCCGTCTTTTCATAATCCGACGAATTTTAGTATGAATACTAAGAAGCGAAAAGAAATAATGGAAGTATGTAATGAAATTGGATTACCTATTATAGAGGACGCAGTGTATCAAGACTTATGGTTTGATGTACCTAGTTCGAAACCTTTAAAAGCCTATGATAAAAATGGAATTGTACTACATATTGGAAGCATGTCCAAAGTAATTAGTCCAGGTTTAAGAATTGGATGGATTGTTGGACCCGAGCCAGTAATTCAAAGATTGTCAGACATAAAAATGCAAACAGATTATGGTTCAAGCACTATATCTCAGCAAATTGCAGCAGAGTGGTTTACAAATGGTCTATATGATGAGCATTTGCGATTTGTAAGAAGTGAATTGAAAAAACGAAGAGATTTTATGTTACTAATGTTAGATAAATATCTTCATGAAATAGCAACTTGGCATGAACCAACAGGCGGGTTTTATATATGGGTACATATAAAAATACCCATTTCATATCGCAGTTTATTTGATAAAGCTCTGCAAGAAAAGGTTTTATTAAACCCAGGTACTTTATATGATAGAAGTGCAAATCAATTTTTGCGCCTATCGTATTCATACGCAACGTTAGAAGAAATTGAAATAGGTATAAAAAAACTTGCACAACTAATGAAAAAGTAAGAGGAGAAAGTAATGAAACAATATGTAATTTGCCAAATGATCAATGGAGAAAAATATTTAGCTGCTTATGCGGAGACGCAGCAAGAAGCAATTGAAAAAGCAGAACTGTTAGGATTAAGAACGGGAAATCGTTACATAGTTATTACTGCAGAAGAAGCCGAAGGGTTATCGTACCCTTAAACAATGTACGAGATTGTATAGGAAGTAAATAAGCCTAGTAATATAAGAAATTACTAGGCTTATTTACTATTAATTTGTCAAACGTTTTTGTATGCAAAATAATAATATTATGAGTCAAGTTGACGAAAAAATCGATTTGTCTTTCGGTCTTGATTTCCTTTTCTATATTCATCAATATATTGCCTAAAGTTCCAAGCTTGTAAAAATTTATTAGCAGAGTTATAACCAGAATTGTAAAGCCATTCTTTTTCTTCCTTTGTCAGTTCAAAATTAGTACTTGTAATCGTTCCTGTTGGAATTGTAATGGTTCTTGCTTTTGATTCCTTATCTAAATGACGTAAATCGTGAGCTTGCATCATTGTTTTAAATAGTCCTTTGAACATAGAAATAGGCTCGTTATAGTGAGCAGGGTCAGCTTGAATCTCATCTTTTACAAAATGAAATCCGAAAGTCGGCCAGCGAGGAGCGGTAGGTGAATCGAAGATCCAAATTGGATAATTACTTAGAATTCCTCCATCAACCATATAACAAGGCTGCTTCCATTTTGGAGTTCTCCATTTTACGGGTTCAAAGAAGAAGGGGATTGTACTACTCATTCTTACCGCTTTAGCGATAGAGAAGCGATAATTTAAAAATCCGTAGTTTGGTAAGTCGTCAGGAAAGACAACCATTTTACCATTACTAATGTCAGAGGCAATGATTTTGAGTTTGTTTAGATCTGGTAAATCAGTAAATAAATGAACACCTTTTTTTCGAAGTAATTCTTCAATCCATTCTTCTATAAATACATTAGAGTATATACCTAGAGTAGTCCATGCACTTAGTCCCTTACCGATAAAAGGAATTCTATCAATAAAAGTTCTTTTCGTAAATTTATTATAATCAATATCAGTAATAATCGTTTTTAACTCTGAACAAGAATATCCTGCTGCTAGGAGCGCTGCAATAATCGAACCAGCCGATGTACCAGCTACACGTTCCCATTCATAACCTTTTTCGGCTAACGCGCAAATTGCCCCGACATGCGCAATACCACGCACACCGCCTCCTTCAAAAACACCATCAATCTTCATTAAACATACTTCCTTTCGAATGAAAGATTTGGAAATGGCAAAAAAGCACGTATGGTACGTGCTTTTTTACAATAGTTTTTAAGTTTACTAGCAGCCTACAAAGCCGCCCCAACAGCTAGCTCCGATGATGATTAGAAGGATAAATAAAACGATTAATAAAGCGAAACCTCCGTAACCACAACCACCACAGCTACCGCCGTAACCGTAACCGCCGCAACTATATCCGTAACCCATGTGGAATTCCTCCTTATATTAAAAATGAAAATGAACGAGGGGAAAATGTACTGGAAGAACTAAAGAATTATCGTGTTTGTAGGAACAATGTATAGTATGCTTTTTTAAACTTGTTCGCGTACGAAGGATAAGCCCGTTTTTTGGAGGCTTGTTGATTTTGTAAAGAATGAAGTATAATCTTTGTACTATGATATAAATAAGTATGTAAATGTAAGGAGAATTTATGAATAAAAAAATTGAAGTATTAATTGATAAATATGAACTAACACACTTGAAAGAGGAACTTATTAATACTGTATTTCCTTGTATAAAAGTTGTGCCAAAGCAGCAGGAAACTGTTGCGATAGGTAGTTCGAAAATGGGGGGAGTTCCTGATTTACCAGCTTTGTTTGAATATCCAAAGCATAAAGGAAAGCCGCTACAATTTATCGCGCAATTTAACTTAAGTGATTTACAAAACGTTGGTATGGATCACAATCTTCCTAAGACGGGGATGCTGTATTTCTTTTACATTGAAAATTATTTTGAAGAAAATGTGAATCTAACAGAAGCTGGGCGTGCACTTTATTATGATGTTCCTGTAGAGCAATTACGAAGAGAAAATGAAATACAAACGAAATATAACCAGTGTGCAATTACTTTTGAACTGACATACAAATTACCAGAGCTTTTCATTGAAGATGAGGCTGATTCAGATCGTTTCTTACAATTACTTGAAGAGCTAATTCCGGATAACTACGATAACCATCAAATGTTTGGTGAACCATTCTCTGTACAAGAAGAAGTGTTATATGAGACAGGAGAATATATGGGAGTAAACCCGCAGCAAATGACTCTTTTATTCCAAATTGATTCAGATCATAAAAATTGTAATATGGTTTGGGGAGAACTAGGGATGCTATATTTCTGTATTAGTAATGAAGATTTGAAAAATCAACGTTTTGAAAATACATGCTGCGTATTACAAACTTGCTAATGAAAAAAGGTTGTTCTTTTAAAAAGAACAACCTTTTTATGTGAATTAGTTAATATGCATAATCTCATATGACCTATACGAAAAAGTATTGTATACTCTGAAACTATACGATACTTTTTCGTATAGTTATAGAATGTAAGGAGTGACAAGATGGGAAAGACAAGCAAGTATGTGACAGCTGCCGCACTTTGTTCAACTATAGTAATGGGAGGCTTACAAGCGTCATCTGTATCTTATGCAGCTACAAATCCGACTGCAGTGACAGCACAATCAGATGTAAAGTTATTAGATGATTTCAGAAAAGAATTAAAAAAACAGATTGATAATCGAGAAGAAAATATTACAATCACATATAAAACAAAAGATAGAAATGCTAGAAATATTATGGATCAATTGTATGGTGAGTTTAATAAAATTGTAGATGCTGATGAGTATGTAAAATATAATGTAGCGTCTACTAGATATTCTATTAAAGGAATGCCAGGGAACTATACGTTTACACTGCAAGTAAAATACCGTGAATCAAAAGAACAAACTCAATATGTAAAAGCGCAGGCGAAAGCAATTGTTGGATCAATTGTAAAACTAGGGATGGATGAGCATGAGAAAGTAAAAGCTATTCACGATTACGTTGTGAAGCATGTGTCTTATGATACGTCTTATCAAGCGTATACAGCATATGAAGCGTTAGCGAATCGTTCTGCCGTTTGCCAAGGATATACTTTATTAACGTATGAGTTGTTAAAAGAGGCAGGTATTCAAAACCATATTGTAACAGGCACAGGAAATGGACAAGCTCACGCGTGGAATTTAGTGAACATCGAAAACAAATGGTATCACCTAGATACTACATTTGATGATCCAGTACCAGATAAAGCAGGGCGTATAACTTACTCATATTTTAATATGTCTGACGAACAGTTAAGTAAAGATCACGAATGGGATCGTAGCAAATATCCAGCGGCTACTACAAGTTATTTTGGTGAATTAACAAATAAAATAAAAGCTGGTAGCTCAAAAACTGTTGTATATGAGCAGATGTTAAAAGAAACAAATTTACAATACTTATCTGCAGAATACGGAGCAGAAAATTATAATGAATTTAAGCAAAAGTTGCAGCAACAGTTTGCAGTCAAACCAGAAAAAGTAGAAGTACGATATAAGCAGTCCATGGATGGAACGATGCAAGATATAAAGAAAGTATTAAATGAAATAAATTGGCCAAAAGGTGCAAAGCGTGTGTCTTATCAAGTAGCACCTTATAGTGCATTGGCTGGTTATTCATTGGCGACAATTACATTTACGTATTAAGCAATGAGAAAGAGCATCTGTAAAAGATGCTCTTTTTATATTTGTTGATTACTTTAAAATATTGGGAATTATGTGATAAAATAAAAAGGAGAGGATGTGAATGCTGAATGAACTTGTTCGAAAGTAATATTTTCATATTGATATATAATTGTTTAGTAATCGGACTTATCGTTTTGTTTTTCATATCATTTACTTTGTTTATTAGAAGAGTATTACAAAGCAGCGTTGCAAAGAAACACCACGTGATTAATATGAACCAGAAGCTAGATCGAATTATTGAATTGCTTGAAAAAGATGAGAAATAGCGATAGAAGAAGTATGAAAAGGGGAAGAGAATGGCGAATTATATAAAAGAATTACGTGAAAAAGTAGGGCATGATTATGTTTTCTTAAACTTTGCCGGTGGTTGTGTATTTAATAAAGAAGGAGAAGTATTACTGCAAAAAAGAGGAGACTTTAACGCTTGGGGCTTTCCAGGTGGCGCAATGGAGATAGGAGAATCGGCTGCGGAAACTGCAATCCGAGAAATAAAAGAAGAAACCGGGTATGATGTAGAAATAAATGAGCTTATTGGAGTGTATACAAAATATTTTCAATCATATCCAAATGGAGACAAGGCACAGTCAATTGTGATGTGTTTTTCATGCTCAATAGTTGGGGGCGACAAAAAAGTAGATGGTGATGAAACGTTGGATTTGAAGTTTTTCCCGTTAGACGACATGCCACCGTTATTTTGTAAACAGCATGAAGATTGCCTGCAAGATTTATTGGAGAAAAGAGTAGGGGTATATCGTTAACATATAAAAAAGAAGCTAAATGAGATTAGCTTCTTTTTTATGTTTTATTTCCACCAATCATCAAACATTGACGCTGGTACTTGTCTTTTATGCTCACTCACTGTGTAACGTTTTTCAATTTTCTCTGCAACGTCAGCTGGAACTGCTTTACCTTCTAAATAATCATCTAATTGATCATAAGTAATACCTAACTCTGTTTCGTCAGCTTGACCTGGTTTTTCATCTAATAAATCAGCTGTTGGCATTTTTAAGTAAAGTCGCTCGTCTGCACCTAACTCTTGTAATAATGCACGTCCTTGGCGCTTCGTTAATCCCGTTAATGGTAATAAATCTGCACCACCATCTCCGAATTTTGTAAAGAACCCTGTTACAGCTTCTGCAGCGTGATCTGTTCCGATAACAAGTAGCCCTTTTTGTCCACCAATTGCATATTGAGTAACCATACGGATACGTGCTTTCACGTTACCTTTATTGAAATCTGTTAATGATTCACCCAATAAGTTTTCATATTGATTTGAAAAAGCATCAACAGTTGAAGCAATATCAAATGCAACAGATTGATCTGCTTGAATGAATTGTAATGCTAATTGTGCATCATCTTCATCTTTTTGTACTTTATAAGGAAGACGTACGGCGATAAACGTTACATTACCACCTTCGTTACGAATTTCTTCAACTGCAAGTTGTGCTAAGCGTCCTGCTAATGTAGAGTCTTGGCCGCCGCTAATACCAAGTACAAATCCTTTTGCGCCTGTTTTTTTTACATAATCTTTTAAGAAATCAACTCGTTTACGAATTTCAACTTTTGGATCAATTACAGGCTGAACATGTAATGCTTTCATAATCTGTTCTTGTAATGTCATTATGTTTTCCTCCTATTCATATTAAAGCGGTAAATAAGTTTATATGTATAATGGTACATACTTCTATCCTTTATTATTTCGCAAAACTAACGAATATACAATAGGATGTGTGTATGAATATGAATGTAGTCATTATAAATAAAGTACTACGTATAAGCAATTTTTTTAAACCTTTCAAAACTGTAAGGTTTTTGTCATTTGAATCGATGGAAGGTATTTCCGTACTTTACTAATATAAAAACATAGTTAGTAGAAAGAAGGGCGGAGAAGTAATATGAACATTAGAGAACTCGCATATCGGAATGTAACGCGAAATAGACGGACATACTCAGCCTATTTTTTGAGTAGTGCATTTGCTATTATGGCCTTTTTTGTGTATTCATTTTTTGCGTTTCATCCGGCATTAAGTGCAGGAGAATTGGGTCAGTACGTATTCGTAAGTATGTCTTTTGCACAGTCTATTATTTATTTATTTACATTCTTCTTTATTTTATATTCGATGGGAATGTTTTTAAAAACGAGAAAGCGTGAGCTAGGAATTTTAATGATGCTAGGTATGACGAAATATCAATTAAAGCGTCTTATCTTTTTTGAAAATATTATGATTGGAATAGGGGCAATTATTTTTGGTATTCTTTCAGGTATGTTATTTTCAGGGGTATTACTATTTGTCGCCCCGATGATATTAAAACTAGATATATCCTTATCCTATTACATACCGATGAAAGCAATTGTTGTAACAAGTATTATGTTTTTCATATTATTTATGATCATATCATTGTTTAGTGCAGGAATGATTCGTAAAAATAAAATTATGAAGTTGTTTAGAGGGTCAGCAGAGGCAAAACCGGAACCGAAAGCATCAATCATTTCTTCAATATTAGCAGTAGTATTGCTTAGTGCTGGCTATGTAGGAGCTCTTCTATCGCATGGCGCAATGGTATTTATTATGATGATTCCTGTTACAACGGTAGTTATTATTGGGACGTATTTGTTGTACAAGCAGCTGAGTGTCTTTATTATTCGATTATGTAAAAAAAGTAAACGTTTCTATTGGACACAGACTAATATTATTACGTTATCAGATTTAGCGTATCGCATGAGAGATAACGCAAGAATGTTCTTTATTGTAACCATTATTTCTACTGTAGCATTTTCCGCAATAGGGACATTAGTCGGATTCGCATCCATGACGAAAGGGATAATGGAGAGACCAATTGCGTTTCATTACCATTCTAAGCAAGGGAATAGTAACGAATCACAACATATACAAATGATTGACAAAGGATTAAAGAAACATAATATAGCAGCTTCAAAAACTAATATTTCGACAAAGAAAACGGAGGAACAGTCGTTAAGAAGCGCCACTTTTATAAAAGAATCAGATTATAAGGAATATGCAAAGTTAACAGGAGAACCATTTAATACTGTAGCCAATAAAGAGATTGTATTTTTGTCAGCTGATATACCAGGGCCAGCGATGAAAGAAAGAAAAGAAATTACTTTACCCAATATGAATGAAAGTTTAAAGGTGAAAAAAGTTACTTCATCTTCATTGGGGAAAATATTAAGAGGAAATGTTTATGTAATTTCTAATAATCAATATGATTCATTACAAGATGGATTTATAGAGACAAAAGATTATATGTATAAAACTGAAAGAACGAAAGATGAGATTGAAATTGGTAAAGAGCTTACTCATCAAATTAAACCGTATCAAGAACAGTCAACGTTTAGTGCGGAAGAGTACGAACAAAACCAAAGTTTACAAATTGCAGGACCGATTTTATTTGTAGGTTTCTTTATTGGTATAGTATTTTTCGTTTGCGCAGGAAGTTTCCTTTACTTCCGTTTATTCTCCGATTTGGAGGATGATGTTCGCTTGTTCGAAATGATTCGAAAAGTTGGATTGACGAGTGGGGAATTATCGAAGGTAGTTACGATTCGATTGGCGCTTTTATTCTTCGTTCCAATTGGTGTTGCAACATTACATGGGGCAGTAGCCTTAACTGCGTTAGGGCAAATGTTTGAGTACTCATTGTTTAAAGAAAATACAGTTGTATTAAGTATTTTCATAGGTATTCAAATTGTATACTTCTTACTTATAAGATCCCGTTATGTAAAACAATTGAAAGAGAGATTACGTATGCATTAAATGTGTTTTTTTAACTCGAGTACAAAATTTTCTAAAAAGAGGCAAGTATTGCCAAAAAGTGATAAAATGGAAAAAGCGAGGTGAAAAAATTAATATAGAGTAAGGGGGGGAGAAATATGAAAGCAACAGGAGTTATTCGAAAAGTAGACGAATTAGGACGAATTGTTATCCCTAAAGAATTACGCGATGTATTGGGAATACAAATCAAATCACCGCTTGAAATTTTTGTAGAAGCAGATAAAATCATTTTACAAAAATATCAACCTTACAATGCTTGCCAAATCACAGGTGATGTTTCAGAACAGAACATATCATTAGCAAATGGAAATATTACTGTTGGGATAGAGGGAGCGGAATATTTAGTAAAAGAAATAGAAAAGTTTTTAAACAAGAGTGAGGTTTAGTCTTAATTTATATTATTTTTCAAATTACATATCATTCTTTTAAAAGACTGTAAGAGGACCATTAATTGGTTCTCTTATTTTGGTTAGTAGTTGAACGACATGGGGTGTTACTTCCTACAAATCATAGGGAAAATAAAAAAGTAGTATAGAGTTAGTAAATGATGTTGAGAAATATTTGAAAAGAAGGAAAACAAAAAGAATAAAACGAATGTTACATTTACACGTATTCAAAAGTGGTCTGAAATGAAAATAATACATTTTCAGGAGGGATTACGATGAGTAGTACAGTGAATAAACAAAAAGGTATACAATTGATTCCGTTTACCGTAAATAAGGTGGTAGAACAAGTAAATGAAATTCCACCAGGTGTACAAATGATTCACGCTCCGCAAGTATGGGAAAAGAGTGTGAAGGGGCAAGATGTAGTCGTTGCCGTATTAGATACAGGGTGTGATACTAATCATATAGATTTAAAAGATCGTATTATCGACGGAAGAAATTTCACAAAAGATTATGAAGCTGATCCAAATGTGTATCTTGATAATAACGGACATGGTACTCATGTAGCGGGGACGATTGCCGCGACTGAAAATGGTGTCGGTGTATTAGGAGTTGCACCACTTGCTAAAATGTTAGTATTAAAAGTTTTAGCGGGAGATGGTTCTGGAAGTTATGAGCAAATTATTGAGGCAATTCATTATGCTGTAAATTGGAGAGGGCCGAATCAAGAGAAAGTGAGAATTATTTCAATGTCACTTGGTGGTCCGCAAGATGTTCCAGAATTACATGAAGCAATTCAAAATGCGGTAAAGCAGGATGTTCTCGTTGTATGTGCTGCTGGAAATAATGGAGATTGCGATGATGAAACAGAGGAATTAGATTTCCCAGGTGCTTACTCTGAGGTAATTGAAGTTGGTGCTGTTAATTTAGAGCGGAAGATTGCATGTTTTAGTAATTCAAATCAAGAAATTGATCTAGTAGCGCCAGGTGATGAAATATTATCTACGTATCCAGATGGGAAATATGCTGTGTTAAGTGGAACTTCTATGGCGACGCCGCATATTGCTGGGGCGCTCGCCTTGCTCATTAAACAGTGTGAGAAAGAATACGGTCGAAAGTTATCAGAGCCGGAAATATATGCACAACTTATTAAAAGAACTGTACCTTTAGGGTACGAACGTACATCTGAAGGGAATGGATTAATAGATTTATTAAAAGAATAGCCATATTAAAAAACATCTCATATGAATATGAGATGTTTTTTAATATGGCTTTGTCGCATGTAATACAACTTGTAACAAACCTGGGAATCTAGCATTTAAATCTTCTTCACGAATTGAAATGAAACGTTGTGTTCCTTCAAGGCGCGTGTACATAACACCTGACTCACGTAAAACTTTGAAATGGTGAGATAAAGTTGATTTCGCAATAGGGATGTTTAAAGCACCACAAGATTGTTCACTTTTCTCTAGTAACATATTTACAATTTGTAAACGAATTTGATCGCTAAGTGCATATAAGACAGAAGAAAATTGAATTTCTTCTCGATTTGGATGATAGAGTGTACGCATATTTCACCTACTTGTATAAGTTAAGATATTTGCACTATAACATATAAAGTGGTATATTTCTATTGTTCGAAAATATTCGAACAATAGAAATATAGGGGGAGAAAAAATGAAGTATACAAAATTGCAAAAGGCAGGATTAAATATTTCAAAGTTGGGTTTAGGTACAAATGCAGTAGGGGGACATAATTTATATGCTGATGTGAATGAAGAAGAAGGAAAGCGATTAGTAGAAGAAGCTATTCAGCAAAGGATTACATTTTTTGATACAGCAGATTCATATGGTTTCGGTAGATCAGAGGAATTAGTAGGAGAAGTATTAAAGGGAAAACGTCATGAGTTTATACTTGCTACAAAAGGTGGAATTCAACCGTTGTTAAATGGAGAAACTTATATTAACAATGAACCAAGTTATTTAAGAAATGCTGTGGAGAATAGCTTAAGAAGATTACAGACTGATTATATTGATTTATATTATTTACATTTTACAAATCCTGAAACAAGTTACATAGATTCAATCGGAGAGCTTACTCGTTTAAAAGAAGAAGGGAAAATTCGTTCAATTGGAATATCGAACGTAAACATAGAACAATTAAAAGAAGCGAACCAACATGGTCATATAGATGTTGTACAATCTCCGTACAATGTGTTAGAACGTACGGCTGAGGAAGAACTGTTGCCGTATTGTATAGAAGCGGGTATTTCATTTATTCCATATGGGCCTCTTGCTTTTGGAATATTAGGCGGAAAATATACAGAAGATTTTAAATTGAACGAAGTTGATTGGCGCCAAAATGTAAATCTATTTGAAGAAAATACATATAAGAGTAATTTTAAGAAAGTGGAAAAGTTAAAAGGGCTAGCTAAAGAAAATGATATTGAAGTGTCTCATTTAGCGTTAGCATGGTTATTAAATAAAGAAGGAATTGATACAGTTATACCTGGTGGAAAGCGGGCAGAGCAAATAAGAGAAAGTGTGAAAGCGGTAGACGTTTCATTGAATGAAAGAGTCATGAAAGAAATCCAATCTATTTTAGAAGATTAGTGAAACAGAGGGATAGTACCCTCTGTTTATATAAGGAGAAGGTCTAAATGAATAGAGTACTAGCTGTATTTTTCACGATAATGTTTATGATCGGTACAGACACTTTCTTAATTTCACCACTGTTGCCGACATTACAACAGGTGTATCATGTTTCAACCGAGTTGTCAGGATGGATGGTGAGTTCGTATGCTTTAGGGTATGCTGGATTTGCGCTTATTGCTGGTCCTATATCAGATGGATTAAACAGAAAAAAAGTGATGGTACTAGGTATGAGTTTTTTTGCAATAAGTACGTTTTTGTGTGGAATTGCACCGAGTTTTTTATGGATGCTAACATTTAGATTTTTAGCAGGTGTAAGTGCAGCTTTTGTATCTCCACAAGTGTGGGCATCCATTCCGCTCCTTATAGAGAAAAAGCAAATTGTGAAAGCAATTGGGGTTGCAACAGCAGGGTTATCAATCTCTCAAATTTTAGGGCTGCCACTGGGAGCTTATTTAGCAACGATACATTATACAATCCCATTCTATTTCATTGGTATATTATCAGCACTACTTGTTATTCTTATTTATGTTGTATTACCAGAAATACAGTCGGTTCATATAGGTGGAAATAAAAAAGTGATTTTACAGCGTTATAAACAATTACTTACAGATTCAAAGGTTTCACTTTCTTATTTTGCATACTTTGTTTTTCAAACCGGAAATTTTGCTGCATTTTCATTTTTTGGTGTATGGCTTTCCATTCAATTTGGCTTACAGGTTCATGAAGTAGGTACGGCTATGCTTGCACTAGGATTAGGAAATTTAGCTGGTAATATTTTTGGCCCTAGACTTGTAAATAAAATTGGATACAATCTTTCTTTCTATGGTGGAATTGTATTTACGGCAGTGTTATATGTAATACTTCCCTATTTAAAGAATCTTATTTTTGTTGAATTCTTTTTCTTTGTTTTATTTTTTGTGACAGGAATTTTGTTTGTATTAATGATGGGACATTTACAAAACATGTCTACTATAGCACGGGGAACAGGTGCTGCCCTTGCTAACGCCTCGATGTACATTGGCCAAATGATTGGTGCGGTAATAGCAGGAATGTTATTTGCAACATCTCACAATTTTATACTAGTAGGTAGCTTTACAGCGTTATTATATGTTGTAGCTTTATTTCTGTTTAGAAAAGGTGAAAACATTAGTAAAGATAATGAAAAAGGAATTGCATCATAAAGTTTTAGTAAATCAAAAAACAATTTTTTAGGATAAGTTAAAAAGGTGCTTTTTGATTGCATAGTTGCTGTATTTTTAATAATTCGTCGTTGAGCTGTATGATTGAAAAGGATTTGTAATAAAATTATGGGGAAATAAAAAACCCCTATATAGATAGGGGTTTATATATCGGCATATAGCTCCTCGGAAAAGGATATACCTAGTTTAACATATAGGAGTACTTATAATTGTGAAATAGATGTGAAAGTAATGTGAAAAATGTTGTAATAAAAAGCACTGTTTTAGCTAATGTAGCTAAAACAGTGCTTTTCTCTTTGATTGAACAGTTGCAGCATTTTCATCATGTATACCTGCATCTTTAATAATTCGTTGTTTTGCTTTATTTAATAGATGGTTTACTGCTTCACCAAAATAGTTAGCTTCGCTTTTTGTGCGGGCTTCTCGTAAACATTTATAGTTTTCTAGCAGTTCCTCTTTTTCGGAGTTTGTTAAGAAATCTTCTATTTTCTTTTTTGTCATACGAAACACCCTTTCTCCTGACAAACGACGCAATAGAAAATATTTATTTCTCATTATAACAATAATTTTAAAAGAAAGTATACACTAACGTCGCAATAATTTGTCAATTTCTTGAATCTTCTCATCAGCTTTCCCAATTTGCGTATTTTTAGCCTGTTCGCCACCAAGAGCTTGATGTAGTAAGAAAGTTTGACCGGAAATAGCAGTTACAATGGATACTTTTATAATTTCTTTTATTGCGGTGACATCGAATAAAACGAGTCCAAGAAGTGCAGCTAGGCTACCGGTAAAAACATCAGTTAAAAATCCAAAGTGAAAAAAAGTTTTCAAACGGCGTGGAAGCAATAACTTACCTTGGTTATTGATTAGATGGGAAACGAAGCCAGTAATGCCACCAACGAGAACAGCGGTTAGCCATTGATACATTTCCATCGAATCCACTCCTTTTAGTGAATAAGATTCGATTATTTTATATTGATTCCTTTTAATATTTCATATAAGCATATTGAGAAAGTTTGTTTGGGTATATTTTGTATTCAATTTAATTATAACAGAAAATTCCGATAGATTTCAGTCTATTATATGAATCATTTTTACAATAATATGAATGCAGAAAGGGGTGCGTCATATGAATATAGATTATCGAATAAGAAGTGTAGATGGTTATACAAAAAAAATAGGGGAATTAGTAAGCATGCTTGAGCATACGAGAGCTGTAACATTAGGCGAAGTAAAAAATTTATCAGTTGAGCAATTAGATTTAATTATGCAGAGCAGCGGAAATTCAATTGGCGCCTTATTAAAGCATATAGCAGCTATTGAAAAAGTTCATCAGCTTATTTCATTTCAAGATCGTGACTTTACAAAAGAAGAATTAGAAATATGGGAAGATGCATTGTATTTAGGGGAAGCAGGTAGAGCGATCTGTGGTCATGAAATACAGTATTATGTACAACTTCTACAAAGTGTTCGAGAAGAATCTCTGAAGTATTTAAGTGAACAAGGTAATGAGTGGCTCATGTCAGAAAGAAAGTGGCCTAACGGTGTAGTATATAACCAGCACTATCTTTGGTTTCATGTGCTAGAAGATGAAATTAGTCACCGAGGACAAATTAGAATGCTCAAAAACAAGTTATTTGAAAATTACGTTAAATGATGTAGCTTTTTATAGGAGAATTCCATATAATGAGAGTAATTAAAATAAGAACGGGGTGATGTATTATGGCGAAAATAACTTATATGAATAATAAACCAAATACAAAGGTGGATGGAAAGGGCGAAACGATATAAGTGAGCGCACTATCCTTCCACTTAGCTTAAACTAGGGAGGATATCAATTTGAATCAAAATATTTTAGAATCGTATGGCTGGGATTCTTTTTTTGAGGAACAAGCTGTAGAGAACTTTGAAGTAGGGCGTATTTTACTTGAGCATAAGCATATATATCGAATTATTTGTAATGATGGTGAATATATGGCAGAACTGTCTGGAAAGTTTCGGCATGAAGCAGTAACGAAGGGAGATTATCCAGCTGTTGGTGATTGGGTGTATATAAAGAAAATAGAGAATGAAAAGAAAGCTATTATTCATCGTGTTTTTCCGAGAAGAAGCTCTTTTTCTAGACAAGAAGCTGGTACTCGAACGGAAGAACAAGTAATAGCAGCAAATGTAGATTATTTATTTTTAGTGAATGCACTTAATCATGATTTTAATGTTAGAAGGATGGAACGTTATTTATTATTAGCGTATGAAAGTGGCGCTATGCCAGTTATTGTTTTAACAAAGAGTAGTATATGTAATGATGTAGAACAGAAAATTGTAGAAACGGAAGCTATAGCAATTGGTGTTCCTATTTTCGTTGTTGATAGTTTAGAGCATACAGGTATTGATTCGTTGAAACAATTCGTTTCTTCAGGGAAAACAATTGCTTTAGTTGGGTCATCAGGGGTAGGAAAGTCAACTTTATTAAATGCGCTAATAGGAATTGAGGTAGCAAAAACGGGAGATATACGTGAAGAGGATAGTAGGGGGAGGCATACGACAACGCATCGAGAGTTATTTCAATTGCCAAGTGGTGCTCTCGTAATTGATACTCCCGGCATGAGAGAATTGCAACTTTGGGAAGGAAGCGAAGCGATTCAAACAACATTCTCTGATATTGAAAAACTTGCGACAACATGCCGTTTTCGTGATTGTAAGCATGAGGATGAACCAGGATGCGCGGTGCATAGTGCAATTGATAACGGACTTATTACGATAGATCGTTTGAAAAGCTATAAAAAATTACAAAGAGAACTGGCGTATTTTATGAGAAAACAAGATGTAATCCTTGCCAGAGCAGAGCGTGATAAGTGGAAAAAGCTTTCTAAACAACATAAAAAAATGTAAAAACCAAAGGGTGCCCCTTTGGTTTTTTCTATTTGTAAATTTTATAATAATATTATTCATATATATAGACAAAGGGAACTTAATTGTTTAAACTTTACAAAGTATTCATCATAATGGGTTATGAAAATAATAATTAGGGATTGGGAAATATTCATAATTAACTCAATTTAACTTTAAAATTTGAAAATTAGGAGGTTCATAATGGATAAACTATTAAATTTGTTTCGTGATATGAAAGTAGCAAAAAAGCTATTAATTTCATTCTTTGTAATTTTAATTGCGGCTGTGTCTATTATCGGAGGCATGTCTTATCAAACAGCCAAAAAGAATTTTGAATCGCAAATTAAGAGTAGTGCCAACGACAATATAAAAATACTGGATAATTTAATCAATCAAATGATTGATGCAAAATTTAATGATGTAAATAATTTTGCACGGGTGATTCAGGGGAATATGTATCAAGGAGATAATCAGGATGAATTAAGAAAAATGTTATCTCAATATATAAATTTAAATAAAGATGTTGAACAAGTATATGTTGCCGGAAATGATAAAAAATTTGTACAAGAACCAAATATACAAATGGCAGCAGACTATGATCCAACAGAGCGTTCTTGGTATAAAGATGCAGTTGCAAAACAAGGTGGTATTGTTGTTACTGAGCCATATAAGGCAAAAGGAAATGGACATATTGTTGTAACAATCGCAAAACAAACAGAAGATAAAAATGGGGTTGTTGCGCTAGATTTAAGTTTAGATAATTTATTAAAAACATCAAAGTTAATTAATATTGGTAAAAAAGGATATGCCTTCATTTTAGATGGAAAGCAAAAAATAATTGCTCATCCACAAGAAAAATCAGGGGAAAAAGCGGCTGATTCTTGGGCAAAGAAAATTTATGAAGATAATCACGGTGCTTTTTCATATTCTTATGGCGGTAGTGAAAAGAATATGGTATTTGCTACAAATGTAAAAACAGGTTGGAAAATTGGTGGGACTATGTACTCAAGTGAAGTAATTGAAGCTGCTCAACCTGTATTTTATAATATGTTAATTGTTATGCTTATCTCATTAGTAATAGGTGGAGCACTTATTTATTTTGTAACACTTTCAATTACGAAGCCTTTAAAGAGATTAGTTGTTACCTCTAAAGAAATAAGTGAAGGGGATTTAACGCAAACAATTGAAATTCATTCTAATGATGAAATCGGCCAACTTGCTAAAGGATTTAATGAGATGACGAATTCGTTACGGACGTTAATCGGAAGAATTAACGATTCAGCTGGGCATGTTGCAGCGGCATCAGAAGAGCTAACTGCAAGTGTAAGGCAAGCAAGTGAAGCGACTGAGCAAATCACAATCGCAATGGATGAAATATCAAGTGGGGCAACGACGCAAACAACAAGTGTAGAAAATGGTGCTATGTTACTGTTTAATGTAACAGAAGGAATTCAGCATGTAGCAAATAGTTCATCATCTATTAATACGGCTTCTGCACATACTCGTGAAAAAGCAGAAGATGGTGGGAAACTAGTAGGAAGAACAGTAAACCAGATGCAGTCTATTGCAGAATCTGTGTCACAATCAGATGCAGTTATACAATTACTAAATAATAAATCAAAACAAATTGGTGATATTTTAGAAGTAATTCAAAATATTGCAGATCAAACAAACCTTCTAGCTTTAAATGCGGCGATTGAAGCCGCAAGAGCCGGTGAGCATGGAAGAGGTTTCGCAATTGTTGCAGATGAAGTGCGTAAATTGGCAGAGCAGTCTAGCGTATCTTCTAGTGAAATTAGTAAATTAATATGTGAAATACAAGATGATATGGGTAAGACAGTCAAATCTATGAATCATGTAAATGAGGAAGTTCAATCTGGACTTGTTATCGCAAATGAAACGAAGCAAAACTTTGCTGAAATTTTACAATCTACAAATGAAATAGCTAATCAAATTAAGACGATGGTTGAAACGGCTAATGGAATGTCAAAAGGGGCAAATGAAGTATCTATTTCGGTAGGACAAATTGCAATGACAGCGCAAAATAATGCGACAAGCACACAAAACGTTGCGGCTTCAGCTGAAGAACAGCTAGCTTCGATGGAGGAAATTGGATCCGCAGCGGGCACGCTATCTCAAATGGCTGAAGAGTTACAAGGACTAATTGACAGATTTAAAGTTTAATAGAGAACAGACTATCCCCTAGTAGCATTATGCCACTAGAGGGTAGTCTGTTTTATTGTGTAAAATCAAATAGGGATGTAGACTTTCTTTATGACGTTTAAAATGGCATTTTACATAATGTTTGTCGAAAAATAGAGGTATTTGTTAGCTTTGTGTATAATTATTAACGTATAGAATACAAATAAAAGGAGAGTATTATGGGAGTGTATTGGGGGACAAAAAGACATTCTTGGCTTAGTTACGTCTCATTTTGGCTAAGTATTTCATTTTTTATTGTTTTTCTAATTGAAGTGTTTATATTAAAAACACTTTCGAATAGCTCGGTACAAATTGTTAAATATTTTTATTTTATACTTGTACCAGTAAATATTTTTCTTAGTTTAAAGTTACTATTTAAGAAGAATGAAAAGAAAGCGTTACCTATTTTTAGTTTCATTGTCTCATTATTATTTGCAATTTTAATAATCGTATTAGTTTTAGCAGCTATAGGGAAGTTCTTTTAAGGGGAGTGGTATAAGTCACTCTCCTTTTTTATTTGTGGTAGTCTTATTATATGTAAAAGTATGAATGCTGTGAGCTAATAAAAGCGGAGAGTAGACAATATTTGCATGGATTAAAGTCTGACGCTATTTAAACTTGTAAGAGTGTATGGAGTAATGAGGTAATATACATAATAATGGAGATAGAATTAGTTATTTTATAAGTATCTATGAAGCAAATGAATACGGTAAGAACGGTGATATATGGTACAATAGCTATGGATAGTGATAGAGATAAAGGGTATATAAAATACTCATCGTTTTTTAGTAAGAGAGGGGTTATCTTATGCTATACGAGGATTTGGAGACATTATTTCAAACAGCTCCGAAAGAAGATAGAGGCGGATGGAAATATATAATCCAAGAACAAAATGATACATATAAAATTGTTGATGAAATACTGAAAAATCAAATGAGTGTCGAATTGTATTTTAATGAATACGATGAGGTGAAAATCACTTTATATAAAGATGGAATTCCCATTACGACTATACAAAGAATTGTGATTTCAAAAGTTGAATTAGACGAAGATGAAGAGGGTATTCAATTTGTTTTAGAGCGCATGCCTAGTCGAATGATTCGGTTGCAATTAAAGCCATATTTAGCATTAGAAATGGGGCCGTACTGGGAAGTATGTGATGATTGTGAATGAACATAAAAAAGCATCCAATAACATGGATGCTTTTTTATGTTTTTTGAAGTTGTTTAAACGCAATGATTGGAAGTATAACAATACTTACCCATCCGATGATAGGATATAGAATGTGAAGTAAGTCACTGTAACCGATGTAACTAAAGCAATAACTAATTAGTAAAATGAAGAAAATAATATTGTTATTTTTCCACCCGGTAATAGATTGCATCTGTTTTGTCATCCCGAACACATTACCAACTAAAGTTGTGAAAACTTCACCGAAAATAATGAGAACGAAGAAGAAGTGAAAAGTTGCATTAAATCTTCTTATGACTTCAGCCATTGGGATGTTATATTGATAAAATTGATCGACTGATAAGATTGCTAAATGGCTGCATAATAAAATTAAAGAAAGTCCAGCACCACCTAAAATCCCACCCCAAAAAATGGCTTTTCGATCCTTTACTTCACTGGCTAATGGGACGAGAACACTTTGGGCAAGAGAAAGATTTAAGGCGACATATGTAATAGGGCTAGTAATCCATTTCATATTCCAACTCTCTGCAGGAATAGTGTTATTAATGGAAGGTGTACCGTGAAAAAAGGTTGTAATAGCAAGTCCGATAATAAAAATCATCATAATAGGTACGACAAGTGTATTTACTTCAAAAACACCTTGTAATCCGCGGCTACTTATAATGAGACAAGCGATAACTGTAATGAGAATACCGAGTTGTCTTGGTAAGCGAAGTTGCTCTTCAAATACTGCACCAGCCCCTGATAACATAACGCTCGTTACGCCGAATAAAACGAGTAATAATAATGTGTTTACAACATTCCCAAATACATCCCCAAATAAATACTTGTTAAATTCTTGCGCTGAAAATGCCCCGATTTGTGATGAAAGTAACATCATCTTTGTGCCGAGCCAAATAAAAAAAAATCCACTTACACATATGCCAATTGTCCCGTATAATCCATTCACTGTGAAAAATTCAACAATTTCTCGTCCAGTAGCAAATCCAGCTCCAACGACAGTTCCGATATAAGTAGCGGCTACTTTCTTTGCTACTTGCCATTGTTGATTGTCCATGTTATCCCTCTTTCTACTATGATGAGCTTGATGTACTATTATGCATATGTATGAGCTTGGACAATTAGACGTATGAAGTGTTTGAAAAAATACATGAATTAAATGATATTAGGGAAGTATTAAAGGTGTTAAAACTTTGTTACATATAAGCCGATTGTTCGAAAGGAAAGGGAATGTATGGTAAAATGTAATTAGGTTATTAAAAGATAAACATTACAAAATGATAAGAGGAGTGGATTGTATGAGTACGAAAACAAATGTTGTTGAAGTATTAAACAAGCAGGTAGCAAACTGGAATGTGTTATATGTGAAACTACATAATTATCACTGGTATGTGACAGGGCCACACTTCTTTACATTACATGAGAAATTTGAAGAGTTTTATAATGAAGCTGGAACGTATATTGATGAGTTAGCAGAACGTATTTTAGCTTTAGAAGGTAAACCATTAGCGACAATGAAAGAATATCTTGCAACATCTAGTGTCAGCGAAGGGACAAGCAAAGAATCTGCAGAAGAAATGGTGCAAACATTAGTGAATGATTATTCTGCACTTATTCAAGAATTAAAAGAAGGTATGGAAGTTGCGGGCGAAGCTGGCGATGAAACATCAGCTGACATGCTGTTAGCAATTCATACAACATTAGAACAACATGTATGGATGCTAAGTGCATTCTTAAAATAACGATAAAAAATATAAAGAAACCCATTGAAAAATTATTTCAATGGGTTTTTTTATGATTTTTCAGTTTTCTTATATGCTATAATATAGTAAAAAGGAGGCGATGCGATGTTTCGCTTTTTCAGAACTGGAAAAGAAGAGCGGGAAATTACGAAAGATGAATTAGAACAAGCGATGGCTCAGTTTTTAGAAACGAATGCTAATATCGTTTATACAGTATTAGTAAATGAAGATTATACAGTAAATTATGATTTGTTAAAACCGTATTTACCTGCATTTCCAACAAATGATTTTCTCATAACGAAGGAAACGCTTGAGGTATTTGAACATACAGCAGAAAATTTAAACCTAGTGAAAGAAATTGATGTCGTACAAAAGGCAGTAGATCAATACGTAACAGAAAAAGAAATGTTCCCAATTGTTGAAGGTAGCGAAGATCGCCTCATATGCGGAATGAAACTAGGACCTTACTTAAATCGTAGCTTAAAAAGAGACTTATATATTTCAGAAAAACATTATTTAGTTTCAAGTAAACCAGATAGAAAAAAACAAAAGAGCGGGTAGACGTAATGAAAACAACAATACATATATTGTTGTCTTTTTTTGTTTGTTAAAATATTGACTTTTCAGTTTATTAATATTTATATTAAATGTATTGGATAGGGAAGGATAACTATTAAGTATCATTCGGAGAATAAGATATTGCTAGGGCGAGTTATATAAAATCTTCACAAAGTGGTATAAAGATTCGCAAAATAAATATTATAAAAAGTTTCGGGGGAATTGGTACATGAAAAATAGTATGACTTACATTCAATTATTAAATGAAACGTTACGTTGTTATGCAAATAAAGGAAGTTTTGAAGCGTACAATTATATAATGGAAAACGCTATAGGTGTAATAGGGAATGAGGCGCAAATATATAATTTTAAGTATGCGCTCGCAAGTGCATCAGGACTTGAAAAAGAAGCATTACATTTAATGAGGGAGGCCATTATAGAAAAGGGATTCTGGTATGGAAATGAATATTTAATTTCCGACGAAGATTTAAAATCACTACATAAATTTAAAGAATTTCATACAATGGTGCAATTATGTAAAGAAAGAGAAGAATTAGCACATAAAAAGGAAAGACCAGATGTGAAATATATATATAGCAAGAAAGAGGGGAATCTACTACTTACAATACATGGTGACCAAGAAAATATTCAAATAATAGAGCCATATTGGAAATCAGTTTTGACACAAGATTACACGTTAGCTTTACTACAGTCTTCACAAATTCAGTTTTCAGATGGATTTGTTTGGGATGATTTAGAGAGAGGGAAAGGGGAATTAAAAGAGCATTACAATAAGTTTATAGAAAATCATACAGTAGAAAATGTGATAATTGGTGGTTTTTCTGCAGGGGCAAGAGTAGCTTTATATACGATTTTACAAAAAGATATAGATGTAGATGGTTTTATTTTTATGGCACCATGGCTTCCTGAGATTGAAGAATGGGATGAGTTGCTAAGAGTGCTGCAGGATAAACATATAAAAGGATATATAGTATGCGGGGATCAAGATGAAGATTGTTTCGAATCCACGCAGCAATTTGTACGATTATTAAGAGATAAGAATATAGAACATAAGTATAAAGTTGTGCCTAACTTAGATCATGATTATCCTATTAACTTTGATGAGCTATTAAAAGAAGCTATTGAATATATAGGAAATAAAAACAATAAGTAGTAAGAAAAAGAGATGCATCATATGTGATGCATCTCTTTTTAGAGTTATAAATTAAAAGCATTTGCTAGTAAGCGATAAGACTTTAATTTATGTTCAAATTGATGGGTAATCGTGACAATCATAAATTCGTCAGTATTGTATGATTTGCTTAAGTTTATTATTTTTTCTTTTACAGAAGGCGGATCACCAACAATCATACGTTGACGATTTTCTTTTATACGGAATAAATCATAAGCACTGTATGAATAATTTTGAGCAGTTTCAATAGAAGGTGTACCAGTAGTTCGTTTTCCTTGCTCTAATAATAAGATTGATAAATCTAAACTAGAAGCAATTTTTTCCGCTTCTTCATTTGTTTCTCCGCATATAACAAAGATGGCAACGATTGAATTAGGCCTATCTCCTAAAAATGAAGGCTGATATTGTTCTTGGTAAGCCCTCATAACTTCAGGGCCTCCGAAGCCATTAATAAATTGTGCAAATGCGAAAGAAGCTCCGTTGTTTGCAGCAATTTTAGCGCTCTCTCCGCTAGAACCGAGCATCCACATTTCAGGAGATGTTGGGATAACTGGAGTAGCTTTTAAGTTTGCATAGTGATGGTTTTCTGGTATTTGATCATGTAAGTACATTGCAACGTCTGCAATTTGTTCTGGATATTGATCAAGTGAGACCATTTTTCCTTCTTGAAGTGCGCGAGTTGCTATTGGCATACCACCAGGAGCTCTACCAACACCGAGATCGATGCGGTTCGGATACAGTGCTTCTAGAACACGGAAATTCTCAGCAACTTTATATGGGCTATAATGTGGTAACATAACACCACCTGAACCGACTCTAATACGATCCGTTTTTGCGGCAATATGAGAAATAAGTATTTCTGGACTTGAACCAGCTAAGCTTACGGAATTATGATGTTCGGATACCCAAAAACGTGTGAATCCGAGTTTTTCAACTTCTTGTGCAAGCGTAACTGTATGTGAAAAAGCTTGGGCTGCTGTGCTACCATCTGAAATAGGTGATTGGTCTAATACACTTAACTTGATCATAGAATATACCTCTCAATCTTAATGTACATCCTATTATATATTTACTTATGAAAAATGCGTAGTGAAATGCTCAAAATGAAAAGCGGATAATCCTATTTCCGCTTTTAACGAGAAAATCCGCGTTCATAATGATTCATTTCGACCAGATTTAAAATATATTCATAGTTGTCAATTTCACATTTTAGCTGTTCACGTTCTTTTTCAGATAGTGTCATATTGCTAAGTTTTTTACATAAGTTTTGTTTCTTTAATTCTAAATGCTTTTTTGTAGCGTGGTAATCATAAGTATGTTTCATTTTTTAGTCACTCCTTCGTTGCGGTTGCTATATTATACGAAGCATAAAGAAATATGAAATCTGTCTCTTATGTACTTTTAGTGAATATTCAAATTGCAAGGGTGTTATGTTTATGGAGATTTATGAATAAAATGCACTAAACCACTAACGTCCATTTGATGAAGTAAGGGGTGGAATTGTGCAGAAAGATATAATGTATAACACTGAAATGGATGAAGCGTTAAAAGTTATAGATAAAGGATTGAAGAAGACGATAAATCCAAAACAAATTATTGTAGTGGGAGCTGGTATGGCTGGATTAGTTTCAGCATCTTTATTAAAGGCTGCAGGACATGATGTGAAAATTTTTGAAGCAAACAACCGGGTAGGTGGCCGTATAGAAACGGTTAGAATGGAAGATACCGGATTATATTTAGATGTCGGAGCAATGAGAATTCCGTATTCACATACATTAACGATGGCGTATATAAGAAAATTTGGGCTACAGGTGAGTCCTTTTATTAATAGAAATGAGACGGATATTATATACGTAAATGGACGGAAAACGACGTTGAAACAATATGAAAAGAATCCAAGTATTTTAAGGTATCCTGTGGAAATGAATGAAGTGGGAAAAACGTCTGAAGAACTATTGTTATTAGCAGTACAGCCGATAATAAATTTTATTAAAAGAAATCCAGAGAAAAATTGGGATGTTGTAGTGAAGGATTTTGGGAGATATTCCACAGGACAATTTTTGAAGTATCACCCTTATCAGTATAATACTTACTTTTCGCCAGTAACAATTGAGATGATTGGTGTTCTATTAGATTTAGAAGGTTTTTTGGAACGATCGTTTGTAGAGACTTTACGCTTTCTATACATTATGCAAGAGGAGAGCGGATTTTGTGAAATTGTGGGCGGGAACGATAGATTGCCAAAGTCATTTTTACCGCAATTAGAAGAGAATATTATATATAATCAAAAATTAATGAAGCTACATCAACACGATAATGGTGTGACAGCTTTCTATCGGAACGAGGAAACTTTTGAATATAGCAGTATTACAGGAGATTTAGTTATTGTTACCATTCCGTTTTCGACAATGCGTTTTGTAGAAGTAGATCCGTTTGATTCTATATCTCATGAAAAATGGAAAGCAATTCGTGAATTACATTATATGCCTGCGACGAAAATAGGAATTCAATTTAAAAGCCGATTTTGGGAAGAACAAGGACAATTAGGTGGCAGAATTATAACAGATTTGCCAATTCGTTATGCCTATTATCCAAGTTATGGAATTGGTGAGAAAGGACCGGCTATGATGTTAGGTAGCTATACATGGTCTTATGACGCATTGTTATGGGATGGTTTATCAAAAGGTGATCGTATTTATTACGCATTACACAACTTAGCAACAATATTAGGTGGTCAAGTGTATGATGAGTTCATAGCTGGAATATCAAAAAGCTGGACATTGGATCCGTATGCGCTTGGAGGGTTTGCACTTTTTCAAGCAGGTCAAGAATCTGAGCTGCAACCAGCGATTGTCAAACCAGAGGGGAGAATATTCTTCGCTGGAGATCATACAACGCTATATCACGGATGGATTCAAGGTGCGATTGAATCTGGAATTCGTGTAGCGTTGGAAGTGAATGAGTAAAAGGTTTTCAATTCAGAAAATTCTTTACTATATAACTTGAGATGGATATTATTATATATAAAAGAATTATGGGGAGTGTTTACAGTGAATCCGTTATTATTCGATTTTCCTTCTGAATTTTATACTGACAGGCTTTTTATTCGAATGCCGAAACCAGGAGATGGTAAAGTTGTATATGATGCAATTCAGGCTTCAATAGAAGAACTAAAACCTTGGATGGTGTTTGCACAAAAAGAGCAAACAGAGCAAGAAATAGAAGAAAGTATTAGAAAATCACATATTCAATTTTTGCAACGTGAGGATTTAAGATTACTAGTGTTTTCGAAAGAAACAGGTGAATTTATTGCTTCAGCCGGATTACATCGTATTAATTGGGATATACCTCAATTTGAAATCGGATATTGGATTGATACAAGGTTTAGCGGAAAAGGCTATATGGTAGAGGCTGCGAAAGGTATAACGGATTACGCTTTTTCTGAATTGAAAGCAAACCGTGTAGAAATTCGTTGTGATTCTTTAAATAAAAAGAGTAGAGCGATACCTGAGAAATTAGGCTTTAAGTTAGAAGGTACGTTAGAAAGTGCGAGTGTTGCGGTAGATGGAAACGGATTAAGGGATATGTGTGTATTTGCCATGACTAGAAATACATATGAAAAAGAAGAGCTGTAAGAAAACAGCTCTTCTTTTTATGCATTATGGTACAGGATGTCCGTTAGAGCTTTCGAAAATTGTAAACCATTGTTGACGGTCTAAGTTAACTTTTGTAGCAAGAGCGGCAGTTTTTACGCGATCTAATTTACCAGAGCCAACGATTGGCATCATATTAGTTGGATGAGCAAGTAACCAAGCATACATAACCGTATCGATACTAGAAACACCTAGCTCAGTAGCAACTTTTTGCACAGTTTCGCGTACACGTACAGCACGTTCTGATTGACCAGTAAAGATCTCACCACCAGCAAGAGGTGACCAAATCATTGGATTGATTCGTTTTTCTTGGCATAAGTCAATTGTTCCTTTTTCAAAATGCTCAAGCTGCAATGCAGAAACTTCAATTTGGTTCGTAATAAGTGGAAAATCTAAGTACGAACTTAACATATTAAATTGTGAAGGTAAGAAGTTAGATACACCGAAGTGACGAACTTTTCCTTCTTGTTTTAATTGTGTAAATGCTTTTGCCACTTCATTTGGATCCATAAAAGGATCGGGACGATGAATAAGTAATACGTCAATATAATTTGTATGTAAATTTTTAAGTGATGCTTCTACACTTTGCATAATATGCTCTGCACTAGTATTGTAGTGAGCAACATATCGCTCTGGAAATTTCGGTGATGGGGGAGCGATTCCACACTTTGTAATAATTTGCATGTTTTCTCGTAAGGAAGGCTTTAATTGTAAAGCTTCGCCAAATAACCCTTCACACGTATATCCGCCGTAAATATCAGCGTGATCAAAAGTAGTAATTCCCATATCCATACAATCTTCAATGAAAGAAAGTAATTCTTGTTTTGTCATATTCCATTCTGCTAAACGCCAAAATCCTTGAATAATACGAGAAAATTCTAGCGTTTCAGCCATTTGAACTCGCTCCATTATAAGTACCCCCTTGATGAATAATAATGTTTTGAAAAGGCTTTCTTACTACATATTATTATATAGTTAATTAGGTGTACAAACAATAAATATGTTTTGCTATAAAAACGATTTTTTCTATCATGCCTTTCGAGAGGACTCCCACCTCTAAACGTAAATGAAGGTGGTGAGGTGAATCGAAAGAAATATTTTATTTTCAAGCAAAAAAACAGAAACGTATGTTCCGTTTTTGCTATAATATCCTTAACAGGAGGTGAATAAAATGACAAAGGAAAATCCATCAAACTATAAAACTCTTCAAATCTGGATTAAAAAAGGGCATCGTATGTATTCTTATTTTCAAGAATGTTGTCATAACGCTAAGAACATGTACAACACCACAAACTTTTATATACGCCAGGTGTACACTGGATTAACGCAAGAAAAAGAGTTGCAGCCTTTGCAAAAAGAAGTTCTGGATCATATTCATAAAAATATTGGTAAGATGAATGACACACAACGTCTTGCCTATCAGAAGAAATTGGAAAAAGAGAAATTAAAGCCTAAAGAAGAACAGAAAGAGATTACATGTAATTTGTTTTCAGAACCTAATTTTGAAAAACCTTATGTAGATTACAACTTTCTAGATGCACTATTTAAGGCTATGATTCAAAATGATTATCGAGCTTTGCCTACGCAATGTAGCCAGTCAATCATGAAAGGTTTGTTCCAAAATTGGAAATCTTTTTTTGCTAGTTTAAAAGACTATAAAAAGAATCCAAACAAATATGCTGGACCGCCTAGAATTCCAAAGTATATTCGTTCTTCTGAAAAAGAGATTCTGTATACAAACCAAGATTGCATCATTAAAAACGATAGATTTTTAAAGTTTCCAAAGACGAAATTGCAATTAAATATTGGGAAACTAGGTTTCACTGAGGGTAAACTGAAACAAGTTCGTGTGATTCCAAAATACAATGAATATGTAGTGGAATTGGTAATTGATGTTCCTTCTGAACAACAAATGATTGAAGAGAATGCTCGTTATATGAGTATTGATTTAGGGATTGATAACCTTGCAACCATCGTAACAAACACAGGTATGAAACCTGTCCTTGTTAAGGGCAAACATGTCAAAAGCATAAATCAATATTACAACAAAATGAAGAGTCATTTTACAAGCGTTCTTAGAAATGGAAAACAAACGAATGAAGGGCCTTTTACTTCTAAAAGGATAGAAAAACTTCATCAAAAACGTTACTTGAAAATAAAAGACGTCTTCCATAAAGTTAGTCACCATATCGTAAAACTAGCTCAAGAAGAAGAAGTTTGTAAAATTGTTATTGGTCAAAACAAAAGTTGGAAACAAGAAACGAATATGGGAAAAAGAAATAACCAAACGTTTTGTCATATCCCACATAGTTTATTGATTCAAATGATTACATACAAAGCAAATGCTGTAGGCATTCAAGTTGTTGTAACTGAAGAATCATATACATCGAAAGCAAGTTTTCTGGATAACGACTTCATTCCAACGTATGGAGAAAATGACCAAAATACAACTTTTTCAGGAAAACGAATAGAGCGCGGCATATATCGTTCAGCAAATAAAACTTTAATTAATGCAGATGTAAATGCTGCGGCTAACATTTTACGAAAGGTAATCCCAAATGCATGGACAAATGGGATAGAGGGGTTAGGCGTGAAACAGCTCGCTAATGTGTTAACTCCCCTCACGTTAATCGTCCGTTAGGTCGAAACGTTAGAAACCCCCACTTCAAGATTTGCTAAGTGGGGGAGTGTTCATATGCTATAATGTAGAAACATATAGCTAGAAGGAGATGTACGAAATGATTCCAGTAACAATATTAACTGGTTTTCTTGGATCTGGGAAAACGACATTATTAAATCGTATTTTATCAGAAAATCACGGTAAGAAATTAGCGGTGATTGTAAATGAAATAGGGCAAATTGGCATTGATAATCAGTTGATTATGAATGTGGAAGAAGAAATTATGGAAATGACAAATGGCTGTTTATGCTGTACTGTACGTGAAGATTTACTCGTTGCTTTAAAACAGTTACTGGACGTAAAAGCGGAAGGGAAAATGGATTTTGATGGTTTAGTAATTGAAACGACTGGCCTTGCAAATCCAGGGCCGATTATTCAAACATTCTTTTTAGATCCAGTCATTCAATCTGCATACCAAATTAATGGTGTTGTAACGGTGGTAGATAGTTATCATATACATAAACATTTTGAAAAAGGATTAGAAGCAAAAGAGCAAATTGCGTTTGCTGATGTCGTTTTAGTAAATAAATTAGACTTAATTGAAGAGAGTGAGAAAGAAAATCTTTTGCATGAACTTCAAGGAATTAACCCGACTGCAAAGTTAATCGAGGCGACTAACTGTGAGGTAGATATACCATCTTTATTACAAATTCAAACGTTTAAAACGAAAGATACGTTGCAAATTTACCCTCATAAAGAACATAACCACTTAGAAGGTGTGAAATCATTTGTATTACGTGAAGAACGTCAGCTGGATTTACAAAAGCTTAATGAGTGGATGTCAGCTGTCGTTCAAGAGCTAGGGGAATATTTATATCGTTACAAAGGAATTTTATCGATAGACGGAGTAGATAAACGTATCGTTTTCCAAGGTGTACATACGTTATTTGCCGCTTCGTACGATAGAGAGTGGCAAGAGGGTGAAGAGCGAGTAAGTGAAGTAGTTTTTATCGGAAGAGATATTAATAAAGAGTGGTTCCAAGAACATTTCGAGGAGTGTGTGAAATAAGTCTGCGTAAATTGCAGGCTTATTTTTTATGAGCATTCTATTAGATTACAAAACAGAATTAAATAAGGGAAAGAAACTAAAAATTGATACATGTATAATAAAAAGCCTGTTTTCACAGGCTTGTATTTTCGTCTATTAGTAACTCCATTACAACACCCACAACTGGACCTTCATCATCAATATCACCATTTAAGCGGAAACCAAATGATTCATACAGTCCCATTGCAAGTTTGTTGGCTGGATGTAAACTTAAGTAAATTATTTTGCATTCAAATTTTTCTTGTAAGAATTGAATGAGTAAGCGAAGGAAACGTTTTGCGTATCCTTTTCCTTGATATTGTTGGTCAATCATAAAGCGATCGAGCCATACACTTTTATGTTTTACTGAATACCATCCATACATTGCATAACCTACAAGTGTTTCTCCATCATATAAACCTACTGACGTTCCGTTTCCTTCATATAATGATTCTGCTAAAGAAAACGCGTTACTTTCAATAAATTGTTGCTGATCTTTTGCGACGTCTAAAGCAACTACTGAACGCCAATTTTTTGCTGTTACTTCACAAATGTGAAGATTCATAATTCCAACTCACCTTCTAAATTAATATAGCTTTAAAGCTAATATGGATAATTTTACTTGTTATTTTGGTCAAGTCAAGGATAAATACATAAAAAGGCAGCTGAATACTAGATTCAGCTGCCTAGAAAATATAATGTATTAGTTTGTTGCTTCTTTCAATGTGTTTACGTTTTCTTCCATTAAAGTGAAGTAATCTTTATTATTTTTTGCATCATCTTCAGAAACAGTAGCTAAGTGATTTAAGCGTAAAACTTTTGTACCAGTTTCTTTTTGAATAACAGATGCTACTTTTGGAGTAGAGAAAGTTTCGAATAAAATATATTTTAGATTATGTTCTTTTACTGTTTTTGTAATGTCAGCAAGCTGTTTTTGAGATGGCTCATCAGAAGCTGAAATTCCAGCGATAGGAATTTGTTTTAGGCCGTATCGTTGTTCCCAGTAACCATAGGCAGCATGAGAAACTAAAATTTCTTTCGTTTTTGCGTTCGCTACAGCTGCCTTAAATTGATCGTCTAAATCAGTAAATTTAGTTTGAAGTGCTGCAAAGTTTTTTTCGAATTCTTTTTTATGTTCAGGTTGTAATTCTACAAGTGCATTTTTAATTTTTTCTGCCTGTTTCATTGCTAGAGTAGGATCTAACCAAACATGTGGGTCTTTATCGTGATGATGTTCATCTTCTTTATGGCCATCTCCATGATCATGATGCTCTTCTTCAGTAGAAGCACGAAGCTCAATACCTTTAGATGCATTTACAATTTTAACATTTTCTTTTTGTAATGTTTTTTCCATTTTTTCAGCAAATGGTTCTAATTCAGCGCCGTTATAAACGAATAAATTGGCTTTTGCAACTTGTACTGTTTGTTTTTGACTTGGTTCAAATGTATGTGAATCTGCACCAGGTGGGTAAATTGCTTCAACATTTACATAGTCGCCACCGATTTTCTTTGCGAAATCAGCAAGTGGGAAAATCGTTGTATAAACTGTTAGCTTTCCATCTTTCTTGGCATTACTTTCTTTTTTATTTGAGCAGCCAGCGAAAATTAAGGTAAAAATAAGTAAGAATGAAAATATAGTCAATCTTTTAGGCATGAAGTTCTCCTCTTTTCTTTTTTACGGATATATTTTCCCCAATTATAGAAGAAAAATATCATTTTAATACAAAACGGAATAATTACGTTTTAGTTTGCGAACTTAGTATAATACATCTTTAATAAAGTTGCAATAAATAATAATCATTCCGATTTGTTTTTGTTATAAAGTTGTCAAATATAGGTGTATTATTTTTGCAAATGCATGCATATGTGACAACGCTGTTTTCATATATTGAAAAGGAGGTAAAGAGGGGGATGAGCGCTTGGGTTACTTAATGGAAGCTATTTTATTAATATTAGCGGTAGTATTGCCATTATCTTTCGTATTAATTTTTTTAAGAAGATTAATAAGTAATTTAGGGGACGCTACAACAATAACGAAATTACAAGAGAGAGATGAGAAAAAAGAGTGAGTAAAGCACTATGCGTACGCATAGTGTTTTACTTGTGGTAAAATAAGAGCAGGAAACTCCTAAAGGTTGTATTTTACTGAAGGAGAGAAAAGTAAAATAAGAGGTATATGCATATATGAATAAGCGAACAGCGTTAATACTTGGTGCAAGTGGTTTAGTTGGACAAGAGATAACGCGTCTATTACTTGAATCAGATTACTACGATTCGGTTACTATTTTTGTAAGAGAGCCAATGCAATTGCAACATGAGAAGTTACAGCAGAAACAAGTTGATTTTTCGGTATTAGAGGAATATAAAGAGTTCTTTGCTGTG
This sequence comes from Bacillus sp. C-3-6, assembly GCF_054509685.1. Taxonomy (NCBI): domain Bacteria; kingdom Bacillati; phylum Bacillota; class Bacilli; order Caryophanales; family Bacillaceae; genus Bacillus; species Bacillus sp. C-3-6. Next base: position 1,929,169 of record NZ_CM137247.1, read on the forward strand.
GATGATGTTTTTAGTTGCTTAGGAACAACAATAAAAAAAGCAAAAACAAAAGCAAATTTTAAAAAAGTAGATTATGAATATACGTTACGAGCTGCTTGTTTAGCTGAAAAACAAGGGGTGCAAAATTTCCTTGTTGTGTCTTCTATGGGAGCGAATCCTAAATCATTTTTCTTTTATTCACAAGTGAAAGGAAAAATGGAAGAAGAATTGCAAAAGTTAGTGATCGGTGGTATTCACATTTTTAGACCATCATTATTAGTAGGAAACCGACAAGAATTTCGTTTCGGCGAACGAATGGCTGAAAAGTTATCTCGTATTATTCCTTTTATTTTTAAAGGGGCTTTCAAAAAGTATAAACCAATTTCAGCTAAAGATGTGGCGAAAGGTATGTATATAACCGCGCTGCGAGAAGAATCGGGTATCCATACTTATAATTCAAATGAAATTACAACGATAGAATAAATAAAACCGAGAAGAATGACTTCTCGGTTTTATTTATTCGTATGAATTTTTCCTGGTGCTCGCTTATATTGGTGAGGTTCTTGCAATTCAAAGCCAAGTTCATTGGCCGCTATTCTTGGGAAGTACGGATTGCGAAGTAACTCACGTCCGATGAAAATTAAATCTGCTTCGTTCTTATTTAAAATTTGTTCTGCTTGTGACCCAGTCGTAATCAATCCAACTGCACCAGTTGCAATCTTAGTATGCTCTTTAACATGTTTGGCGTATTGTACTTGGTAACCAGGATACACATCAATATGTGCTGGTACAACTGCACCAGAACTACAATCGATTAAATCTATTCCCTGTTCTTTCATCCACTTTGTATACTGAACATAATCTTGAACTGTTAGCCCGTCAGGATGATAATCATTTGCTGAAATACGAACGAATATTGGTCCGTCCCAAACTTCATTTACAGAGTCGATAATTTCGCGTAAGAAACGATAGCGGTTTTCAGGTGAGCCGCCGTATTCATCCGTTCGTTTATTAGTAAGTGGTGATAGGAATTCATTGATAAGGTAACCGTGAGCGCCATGTAATTCGATAACATCAAATCCGGCTTGTTTTGAACGTAACGCGGCCCTCTGAAAAGCTAATATAGTCTCTTTGATTTGCTGTATATTCATTTCTACTGGTATTTTCATCTTATCATTAAAAGGAATTGCAGAAGGAGCGAAAGCATTCGTATCTAATTCAGCTTTTCTTCCGGCGTGAGCGAGTTGAATGGCAGCTTTTGCGCCGTTATCATGTATAAAAGTAGTCGTTTTATGTAAGCCTTCAGTTAGGTTGTCATCCCAAATGCCCAAGTCTTTGTTAGAAATTCGACCTTCAGGTAACACGGCTGTTGCTTCAATCATAACTAAACCAACTTGACCGGCAGCTCTTGTTCCATAATGAATGAGATGGAAATTTGTTACTTGGCCATCCTCGTTTTCCGACGAATACATACACATAGGCGACATAACGATACGATTTTTTAGTGTAACGTTCTTAATTGTATAAGGTGAAAAAAGCTTGGAATTCATCAAATAGCCTCCTTGATTGAATTTTCTTATATTTTACCATTCTCTTTTTTGTTTCTCTAATAAAACGCTTATACGAAAAATTTTGTATATTCGTGTTACAATGACTAATATGAACTGAATTGGAGGATGGCATATGTACCAGGCTTATTATGAAAGCGAAGTAGGTTTGCTTGAAATTAAAGCGAATCAAGAAGGAATTACGTCTGTTATATTTGTTGATGAACGACAAGAAGAAAATAAAAATGAAATGATAGAACAATGTATAAATGAGTTAGATGAATATTTTAAAGGGAAAAGAAAAGAGTTTACGGTCCCGCTGTCTGCAGAGGGAACAGCATTTCAAAAAAATGTATGGGATGCACTTTATACTATTCCATACGGCGTAAGTGCTTCATATTTAGATATTGCAGAGAAAGTTGGAAATATAAAAGCTGTACGGGCAATAGGAGGGGCGAATAGTCGGAATCCAATTTCAATAATTGTTCCATGTCACCGTGTAATAGGAAAGAGTGGAAAGCTTGTTGGATATGCTGGTGGTTTATGGAGGAAAGAGTGGCTATTAAAACACGAAGGTATTTTGAAATGACGTATGGATGGGAAGAGGGATTGTTTTGAAATGTATAAATTGTGGGCAACCTTGCGAGGAGGAACAGTTAAATTGTGCAAGTTGTCAGCGAAACTTGGATAATGAACAAGAGGAAGGTAGCTCGTTAATAGATAATGAACTGGAAGTATATGTAGGGAGACAATATCCGTATTATCAAAGGAAATGGGAGCTTGAGAATAAGCGGATTGCTAGGTGGAGTTGGAATGGTTGGGCTGCTATTTTCAATATAGGCTGGCTAGGATATCGTAAATATTATATACCAGCTGCTTTATTTATGCTGTTATTAGTAGCTTGTGATGCATTTTCGTACTATATGGGATTTAATGTAGCGTTGCCAATCATTAATATGGTGCCTCTGACGTTTTTATTACTCATTTTTATTCTGTTTGGAATGGGGATTTTTGCAAATGGATTATACTATCAATTTGCGGAAAGACGTATATACCGAATAAAAGCAAGAGAAATAAAAGATAAATCAGTTGAAAACTATCTAATCAATGATAGCGGCGGAACGAGCAAAATGGGAGCGACAATTGTTACTATTTTAGCAGTTGCTAGCATATTTTTTAGTCATTTCTTTTTTCCGACTGATCGAGACGTTATTCAAAAGGTTCGTACAAGCTCGCTTTATGAATATCCTTTCTTTTCAATAGGTGAATCTTTCGAAAATTATTTTCAAAATTCAGGTTGGATATATTATCGTGGAACGGAAGGGTTAGAATTAGTAGAATTCCAAGGATATAACACCGGAACGCCAAGACAAAAGGTGAAGATTCAATTTGTTGTCGATTATAAATTAGGTGAAGTGGAACCATACTCACTTATGGTTAATGGTGAATCTAAAACTGAAGAAGAGTTTTTGAAGCTGATGGAAGAAATATTTAAAGTTCAAAATCCATTTGATATAGAGGATGGATTACAAGTAAATGCTATTCAAGAAAGCGACTGGAAAGAAATTTCCGATCGCTTTTTTCTATGTTTGTTAAAATAAATATTTAAAATAATCAGAATCTTTTGTATAATGAAATATATTATATAGGATTTAACTTATACATATAGATTGGGGGAAGGAAGAATGAAGAGAAAGACAACAACAATTGCTGCACTTGCGTTAACGACAAGTGTATTGGTTGCAGGATGTGGGAATGGTGAGAAGGCTTCGACAACGAAGAAAGAATCGAATAAGGGAATGGCCGATAAACAAGTTTTAAATTTGCTAGAAACAGCTGAAATTCCTTCAATGGATACATCTAAATCAACGGATTCTGTATCTTTCCGTGTATTTGTAAATGCAATGGAAGGTTTATATCGTCTAGATAAAGATAATAAACCAACACCAGGTATGGCAAAAGATGTGAAGATTAGTGAAGATAAAAAGACATATACATTTGAATTACGTGATGCGAAATGGTCAAATGGTGATCCAGTTCGAGCACAAGATTTTGTATATGCATGGCAACGTACATTAGATAAAGCATTAGCGGCAGAATATGCATTCATTTTATTTGATGTGAAAAATGCACAGAAAGTAAATAAAGGTGAATTACCGGCAGATCAATTGGGTGTTAAAGCGAAGGATGATAAAACGTTGGTAGTAGAATTAGAGCAACCAGCACCTTATTTTCTTGAGCTTACGTCGTTCCCTACATTTTTCCCATTAAATGAAAAATATGTGAAAGAGCAAGGAGATAAATACGGATTAGAAGCAGATAAATTATTATATAATGGACCATTTACAATGAGTCAATGGAAACATGAACAAAATTATCAGTTGAAGAAAAATCCTAATTATTGGGATAAAGATACTGTAAAATTAGACGAAATTAATGTAAGTATTGTGAAGGAAACAAGCACGGGAGTAAATTTATATGATAGTGATCAAGCAGATCGAGTTATTTTAACTTCTGAATTTGTTGATAAATATAAAAAGAATAAGCCAGATGAATTTAAAACGAAGTTAGATCCACGCATATATTTCTTGCGTTTTAACCAAAAAAATGCAACATTTAAAAACCAAAAAGTACGTGAAGCGATTGATTTAGCATACGATAAAAAAGGAATTGCTGATGTCATTTTAAATGACGGTTCATTGCCAGCATATTTCTTAGTACCTGAAAAATTCACGACAGGTCCGGATGGAAAAGATTTCCGCTCTGTAAATAAAAACTTCCGTGATAGTAAAGATAATGCAGAGAAAGCAAAAAAATTATGGGAAGAAGCGAAGAAAGAGCTTGGTCAAGATACAATTACAGTTGAATTACTAAACGATGATAACGGTAGCCGGAAAAAAGTGGGTGACTTTATTAAGGAAGAACTAGAGAAAAACTTGCCTGGTATTAAAGTGAATTTGAAACAGCAACCATACAAGCAAAAGCTAGATTTAGAAAAGAAATTCCAATATGAATTCTCATTATCTGCATGGAGCCCTGATTATCCGGATCCAATGACTTATATTGATATGTTTGTTACTGGAAGCTCATTTAATGAAATGGATTATTCTAATCCGAAGTATGATGATTTAGTAGCGAAATCAAAAGGAGAGCTATTAAAAGATGATAAAGCACGCTGGAATGCACTTGCGGAAGCTGAAAAAATCTTAATTGGTCAAGACGCAGCAATTTCTCCTACGTACCAACAAAGTACAGCTTATTTAGAGAAGCCATTTGTAAAAGGTATTGCTAATCATACGTTTGGTGGGGACTTCAGTTATAAATGGGCATATATTACAAAAAAATAGTATAATAAAAGATGAGTGAATTTTCGCTCATCTTTTATTTGTATAAGGAGGAATTATAGTTGTTAAGGGGAATCAATCATATTTGTTTTTCGGTATCTAATTTAGAAAACTCTATTATGTTTTATGAAAAAGTATTAGAAGGAGAATTATTAGTTAAAGGAAGAAAATTGGCTTATTTTAACATATGTGGAGTATGGATAGCGCTTAATGAAGAGACGCATATTCCGAGAAATGAGATTCATCAATCCTATACGCACATTGCATTTTCTGTTGAACGAGAAGACTTTGAATGTTTAATACAGCGATTAGAAGAAAATGATGTTCATATTTTACAAGGAAGAGAACGTGATATCAGAGATTGTGAATCTATATACTTTGTTGATCCTGACGGTCATAAATTTGAGTTTCACTCAGGGACACTGCAAGACCGTTTAAATTATTATAGGGATGAGAAACCTCATATGACATTTTATTAGGGAGGAATAGCATTTGCATGCACTTGTAATTGGTGGAACAGGAATGCTAAAGAAAGTTTCTATGTGGCTTTGTGAGAAAGGATTTTATGTTTCTATTATCGGGCGAGATGAAGTGAATTTAGAAAATGTTAAGCGAATGAGTTCTGCACCAGAAAATATTACATGCCTTTCGTTAGATTATCATAATGATGAAGATGTAAAGCTAGCTATTAAAAGTACAATTAAGAAAAATGGCCCGATCACATTAGTTGTTGCATGGGTACACACAAGTGCAAAGCATGCACTATCAAATATTTGTAAAGAACTAGATTTGTCGTCTAAAACATATAGTTTATTTCATATTTTAGGTAGTAAAGCATCACGTATGCCTGCACAAAAAATAGGAAGTACGCGATGTATTTATTATAGAATTATTTTAGGTTTTATTTTAGAAGATACATATGGAAGATGGCTTACGCATGAAGAGATAGCTGATGGAGTTATAAAAGGGATTGAAAGTAAACGAGCGGAGTGGATTGTAGGGAGAGTTGAACCGTGGGAATTACAACCAACATGGTGAGGGGGAGTAAGAAATGAAAACAACTATATATGTAACAAGGCATGGTGAAACAGAGTGGAATGTAGCGAAGCGAATGCAGGGACGGAAAAATTCTGCTTTAACTGAAAATGGTATAGTTCAGGCAAAACAATTAGGGAATCGAATGAAAGATTTACCAATTCATGCGATCTATAGTAGTCCGAGCGAAAGAACACTTCATACGGCAGAGTTAATAAAAGGGGAACGTGATATACCCATTATAGCGGATGAGCATTTCTATGAAATCAACATGGGTATATGGGAAGGACAAACAATCGCGGATATAGAAAAGCAATTTCCAGAAGAAGTACATCTATTTTGGAATGAGCCACATCTTTTTCAGTCAACATCAGGCGAAAATTTCGAGGCCGTTTATGAAAGAGTAATTGAAGGGATGCAGCTTCTTTTAGAGAAGCATAAAGGACAAAACATATTGATTGTTTCTCATGCGGCAGCAGCAAAATTACTTGTAGGGCATTTCGCGGGAATTGAAATAGAAAATGTGTGGGATGATCCATTTATGCATAGTGCCAGTTTGAGCATAATAGAATTTGAAGAGGGTATTGGTAAAGTGAAACAATTTGCAGATATAAGTCACTTTCAATGAATGAAAAAAAGGCCGCAAAGCGGCCCTTTTTGGTGGTATAAAAACTAGCAATTACGTTTTTTATACCAGAAGTGATCGAATTTCTTATTTTTGCAAGATGGGAATTTATGTCCGCCTTTGCAATCATTCCATTTGTGTCCGCTATCGTGACAGTCTTTACCATGATCACATGAACCATCGCAAGAGTGACCGTGTCTGTTAGGGAAGAATTCGCATTTTTTACAGAAACTTCGTTTTGTCCAGAAAAATTTCTTTTCAAAGCGTATGCATTTTGTAACGAAAGTGCAATGTTTTCTGCGAGTACGTTTTGTAACTAAAACGCATTCTTTTCTACGCGTTACTTTCGTAACGAACGTCCATTTTTGAACACGTACACGAGTACATTTCGTAACGAATGTCCATTTTTTTACATGTGTACATTTTGTAACGAACGTACAATGTTTCACGCGAGTACATCTTGTTCTTGGACATTTACCCCCAGTTGTACATTTACATCCAGTTGTACAATGATGATGAGTGAATTTATCATCATCGCATTCAAAAGTACTTGGATCTTGGTGTAAGAAATCCTCCATCCCAGCACTTTTGATTTCTTCGACAGCTTTTCTAATATCACGTTTCATAGAAATCCTCCTTATCATGTATTAAAGTGAAAAGGTATTCTTTTTCCTTAACATGATATGTATGTAGGCATCTTTCTGAACAGGACAAGAGTGTAATTTTATATAAATAGATGATTGCGGATGTATGGACAAGACAAGGCGCATACATTGAATGAAGAGAACTGAGAAGGGATGAGAAAACATGCTGCCTTCATATGATTTTTTTGTTCATCCAATGTACTTAGTGGAATTGAAAAAGGACATTTGGTCAGATAGTCCAGTGCCGGCAAAATTAACTTATGGAAAAAAGAAGTATGACATTGATATCGTATACCGTGGGGCTCATATTCGCGAATTTGAGAAAAAGTCTTATCATGTTATGTTTTATAAGCCTAAAAAATTTCAAGGTGCGAAAGAGTTTCATTTAAATTCGGAGTTTATGGATCCGTCTCTCATACGAAATAAATTATCTTTAGATTTTTTTCATGATATTGGTGTACTTTCGCCAAAATCACAACATGTATTTATAAAAATTAATGGTCAAATTCAAGGTGTGTATTTACAGTTAGAATCGGTTGATGAAAATTTTTTGAAAAATAGAGGATTACCGAGTGGTTCTATTTATTATGCGATAGATGATGATGCGAATTTTTCATTAATGAGTGAACGAGATAAAGATGTTAAGACAGAGCTCTTTGCGGGTTATGAATTTAAATATTCGAATAAAAATAGTGAAGAACAACTGAGTGAATTTGTATTTCAAGCGAATACTTTGACGAGGGAAGCCTATGAAAAAGAAATTGGGAAGTTTCTACATGTAGATAAATATTTACGATGGTTAGCAGGAGTTATTTTTACGCAAAACTTTGATGGTTTCGTTCATAACTATGCACTATATCATAACGATGAAACAAATTTATTTGAAGTTATACCGTGGGATTATGATGCGACTTGGGGGCGAGATGTACAAGGGAGACCACTTAATCATGAATATATTCGCATTCAAGGGTATAATACGTTAAGTGCAAGATTGCTAGACATACCTGTATTTAGAAAGCAGTATCGAAGTATTTTGGAAGAAATATTAGAAAATCAATTTACAGTTTCGTTTATGAGGCCGAAAGTAGAAGGGTTGTGTGAATTGATTCGCCCATATTTACTACAAGATCCATACATGAAAGAAAAATTAGAAACATTTGATCAAGAGGCTGATATGATTTATAAATATATAAATAAAAGAAGAAAGTATATACAAGACCACTTACATGAATTGGATTAATTTTGAAAGAGATTGAAACGTTATCAATCTCTTTTTTTTGTATAATAAAGATGTATCAATAAAAATGAAGTAATATATTTGATAGAGAATGGGGATGCGGATATATGACGATTAAATGGATTGATTGGGTAAAACAAATACAATCTATAGCTCAAGCGGGTTTAACGTATTCTAAGGATGTGTATGATATTGAGCGTTTCCAGCAATTACGAGATATTTCTATTTCAATGATGTCACATTACACGAAAACAGATTGGGAAGTCGTAGAGAAATTATTTGCAAGTGAGACAGGCTATCAAACACCTAAAGTTGATATAAGAGCGGTTGTTTTTCAAAATGAAAAGTTATTATTTGTGAAAGAAAAAAGCGATGGAAAATGGGCATTGCCAGGTGGATGGGCTGATGTCGGTTATACGCCAACCGAAGTTGCAGCAAAAGAAGTTTTCGAAGAGACTGGTTATGAGGTAGATCATTTTAAGTTACTAGCTATATTTGATAAAGAAAAACATCAACCATCTCCATCGGCGACGCATGTATATAAGATTTTCATTGGATGCGAGATTATTGGTGGAGAAAAGAAAACTAGCATTGAAACAGAAGAGGTGGAGTTTTTTGGTGAAAATGAATTGCCTAATTTATCAATTGCTAGAAATACAGAAGACCAAATTAAAGAGATGTTTGCCTACATGAAAGACCCACAGAAAGAGAAATTAATAGATTAATCCTGCTTGAATTGTACATATTGTTAAAATGAAGATATTGGCAGATTGCAGCCTTTATGTAATAATGGGATGGTATGTGAAGAAAAAAGGAGATAAAAAAGAACATGTTAGCAAACATAATAGATCAGTTATTGCAATTTTTTGCAAGCTTAGGTTACTTTGGAGTAGCTCTTGCTTTAATGATTGAAGTAATCCCAAGTGAAATTGTACTTTCGTATGCTGGCTTTTTAGTAGCGAATGGTAAAATTAGTTTTGTTGGTGCAGTTATCGCCGGAACGATTGGTGGTACTTTAGCACAAATCTTTTTATACTGGCTTGGATACTACGGAGGGCGTCCGGTTGTAGAGAAATACGGGAAATATCTACTTATTAATAAACATCATTTAGACATAGCAGAAGGTTGGTTTAAACGTTATGGAGCAGGCGTAATATTTTCTGCGCGCTTTATACCAGTAGTACGTCATGCGATCTCTATTCCAGCAGGACTAGCTAAGATGCCATTAAAACTATTTACACTTTATACGGTTGTAGCGATCATTCCGTGGTCAATTCTATTTATATACTTAGGTGAAAAACTTGGTGGGAATTGGCGACAAATTAAAGAGTATGCATCTGATTACACACATTACATAATTATAGGAGCTGTTCTTTTTATTGCTCTATACTTTGGTTTAAAGTATTTCAAAAAGAAAAAAGCTGCGCGTTAAAGTCAATGATTTTTCATTGGCTTTTTTATTTGTTTCCGGTTCTAAAAAAAAGGAGTTGTCCATAATGTGTAATAATAAAGCGTAGCGGAGGAATGTGATGAAAGGGTCACCGTTTATACGTGGAACTATATTTTTAACGATGGCAACGATGATATCAAAAATGTTAGGATTTATATATGTTATACCATTTACAGCAATGGTCGGTACGAGTGGGTATGTTTTATACACGTATGCATATCGTCCCTATACCATTATGCTCAGCATTGCGACAATGGGATTACCACTTGCAGTTTCAAAAATGGTATCAAAATATGATCAACTGAATGATTATCATACGGTTAAGAGAGTGTTGAAAAGTGGAATCGTGTTTATGTTTATAATGGGAGTCATTTCGTGTTTTACGTTATATATGCTAGCTCCGCATTTAGCTAAGCTTGTCATCGATGGGAATGATCAAACGGGGAATAGTGTAGGAGCGGTTACTACTAATATTCGAATTGTAAGTTTTGCGTTAATACTTGTGCCAGTAATGAGTTTATTAAGGGGCTTCTTTCAAGGATTCCAATCGATGGGGCCTTCTGCATTAAGTGTCGTTGTAGAGCAATTTTTTCGGGTTTTAACCATTTTAATAGGAAGCTTTGTCGTTTTATATATTTTAAAAGTATCTGTCTCGCTAGCAGTTGGTATTTCAACATTTGGTGCCTTTATGGGAGCGGTTGGTGGATTAACTGTTTTAAGTGCGTATTATATAAGAAGGAGAAGGCACTTAAAGAAAAAAGAGATGGAAAGTATACCACAAACAACGAAATCTTTTTTCTCATTGTATAAGGAGCTCTTTACATATTCTATTCCTTTTGTTGTGGTGGGCTTAGCAATTCCGTTGTATCAGACGATTGATACATTTACAATTAATAAACTACTTATACAAATAGGGTATATGCAAGGAGAAGCGGAAAAAATTAATGCGATAATTGGTCTTGTTCAAATGGTTGTGCTTATCCCGGTATCCGTTGCGACAGCTTTTAGTATGTCTCTCGTACCAGAGATGACGAAAGCTTACACAGCAGGAAATACGAAGCTATTGTACAAACATTTTACGAGAACAAATGTATTAGTAGTAGCAATTACGGTACCGGCGGCAATTGGAATGATGGTGTTAGCCAAACCTGTATATACTCTTTTATTCGGTGCTGGAAATGATCCAGAGATGGGGAGAATCATTTTACAGTATTATGCTCCCGCTTGCATACTATTTTCTCTTTTTACAGTAACGGCTGCTATGCTACAAGGAATCAATCAACAGCAGAAGACGGTGCTAGGACTAGTGATTGGAATTATTGTGAAGATAGTTTTAAATATTGTATTGCTTCCGTATTTCGATTATGTAAGTTTTATCATTTCAACATACGCTGGCTATACGATTTCAGTCGGTTTTAACTTGTGGATGCTTTCTAAATATGTTATAAAGGCAACATAAGCTTTTAAGGCAGAGAGCACTCTGTCTTTTTCTATGTTTATCCCGCTTTAACGGGCAGTGAGACCCTCACCTCAAAATTCAGCGAAAGAAAAGAAGTTTGGTTGGGGGCGGGTAGCCTGTAAAAGCCCGATTTGTGAGGGCTAATAATCAGTGGGGGGATGAAGCCACCCACTGATTAAAGTTTCACTTTATAATATTTTTCCTATAAAAACGTTTTCAAAATAATTTTTCTATTGAAATTTAAACGTATGTTTCATATGCTGAGAATGGCGGTTTAAAAACTGTGATTTAAGAGAGGTAGATTCCTACATGTAAAAAGAATCGGGGTGATAGTATGTTAAATATATATTTAACAGACCGAAACGGAAAACTACAAGAGATTGAGGAAATGCAAAAGGGGTGCTGGATTAATGTACTTCATCCAACAGAAGAAGAAATTCAATATCTAGTACAAACTTTAAATGTAGACTTAGATTTCATTAAAGACCCTTTGGATGATGAAGAACGCTCTCGTATTGAAAAGGAAGACAATAATACTTTAATTATCGTGGATATTCCGACAGTTAGACATGACGAAGAAGGAAATTCGATTTATGACACGATTCCAATAGGTATGATTGTGATGCCGGATTGTTTTGTTACAATCTGCTTAGAAGAGAATCCAATTTTTGAACGTTTTATTAATCAACGTATTAAAGAATTTTATACGTTTAAAAAGACGCGCTTTGCACTTCAGCTCTTATATACGATTTCTACTTATTATTTAAGATACTTAAAGCAAATAAATCGAAAAACAATTGATTTAGAGCATCAACTAAATCAGTCAATGAAAAATAAAGAGATTTTCACATTATTAGGCCTTGAGAAAAGTTTAGTATACTTTACAACGTCATTAAAGGCTAATAAAATTGTAATTCAAAAGTTAATGCGTAATAGTACATTTTTAAAAATGTATGAAGATGATCAAGATTTATTAGAAGATGTATTAATTGAAAATAAACAGGCTATTGAAATGGCGGAAATATATAGTCACATTTTAAGTGGAATGATGAATACTTTTAGCTCCGTTATATCAAATAATTTAAATAGTGTTATGAAACTGTTAACGTCAATTACGATCATTTTATCTTTACCGACGATGGTTTCTAGTTTCTTTGGAATGAACGTAAAGGTTCCGTTTGAAGGGGAAGCCCACGGTTTTGTAATTGTACTCATCATATGTGTAACACTATCTTTCACGTTAGCTTTTGTTTTTTGGAAGAAACGTTACTTTTAACGATAAGAAAGCTGCTCTAGCATAGTTATATAACTACGCTAGAGCAGCTTTTTTGCTATGAAATCTCAAATTTTGAATAGAATATAACTTGTACAATGTAATGTATATAAAGGGTATGTATGCCATATAAACCTTGTCCAATTAATGAAATGGGGTTAAAATTACATATTGTTAATGAAAAGTTGGAGGAAATACATCATGGAATTGTTTCAATTACCGAAAGCATTCCTGCAAATGAATACAATTTTTATCTCCATATTGATCGAAGCACTTCCGTTTGTGCTAATTGGTGTATTTATTTCAGGATTCATTCAAATGTTCGTGACAGAAGATATGGTGGCTAAATGGATGCCGAAGAACCGATTTCTGTCTGTTTTATTAGCTACTTTTTTAGGCATGTTGTTTCCAGGTTGTGAATGTGGAATTGTTCCGATTGTAAGACGATTAATCGGAAAAGGCGTTCCACCATACGCAGGGATTGCATTTATGTTAACTGGTCCAATTATTAATCCAGTTGTTTTATTTGCAACATACGTTGCCTTTGGGAGTAGTATGCACATGGTATGGTATCGTTCTATTGTAGCGATTATCGTAGCCATTATCGTTGGAATTATATTATCCTTTATGTTTAAAGAACATCAATTAAGAGATGATCACTTCCCAGAAGTGAATAATAAGCGTCCACTGCGTAAAAAAATGTGGGATGTATGTACACACGCTGTTGAGGAATTCTTCTCAATGGGAAAATATTTAGTACTAGGTGCGTTAATTGCAGCAGCGGTACAAACGTTTGTACAAACTTCAACACTTCTTGCTATTGGACAAGGTCCGTTTTCTTCATCAGCTGTTATGATGGGACTTGCTTATATATTATCACTTTGTTCAGAGGCAGATGCATTTATCGCTTCTTCGTTCCAAAGTACGTTTTCAACAGCTTCACTTGTCGCGTTCCTCGTTTACGGACCGATGGTGGATATTAAAAATATGTTTATGATGCTTGCGACATTTAAAACTAAATTTGTAATTGTTGTTATAGTTACAGTTACTCTTGTTGTTTATGCAAGCTCACTACTCATTTATGCGATGGGGTGGTAGGTTATGTTTCGAGCATATATATTATTAGGTTTTACAATATTAATTGCGCAGCTTCATATTTCCGGTAACATTACGAAGTATATCAATATGAAGTATGCCTATTTATCAACAACAGCAGCAATTATTTTAGGTTTCTTAACGATTGTACAAATTATCGTCGTTTTCCAAAAAGAGCACCAAAAGGAAAAAGAGAAAAATGATTGCAGTTGTGACCATAGCCATTGCGGACATGATCATTCAAAAGATGAGAATACATGGTGGAAAAAAGCATTTTCGTACTCCTTGTTTTGTTTTCCAATTATCTCAGGCTTATTTTTCCCGATTGCAACGTTAGATTCAGATATTGTTAAGGCGAAAGGATTTCATTTTCCTGTTGCACAAGCAGAAAGTAAGGATCCATTTATGACAAGACAATTTCTAAGACCTGATACGAGCATTTATTACGGGAAAGAAGGATACCGCGGTGTAATGGAAAAAGGGAAGAAAGAGTTTGTTACGAAAGACAATATTAATTTGAAAGATGAAGACTTCCTAAAGGGTATGGAAACAATTTATAATTATCCTGGCGAGTTTACTGGGAAAAAATTATCTTTTAAAGGGTTTGTTTTTAGAGATGATTCTTCTAAAAAAGAACAATATTTCTTATTCCGTTTCGGTATTATACACTGTGTAGCGGATTCTGGTGTATATGGTATGTTAGTGAAAAAACCAGAAGGCGTAGAGTGGAATAATGATGACTGGATTCAAGTAGAAGGAGAGATAACTACTGAGTTTTATCAGCCGTTTCATGCGAATATTCCTGTATTAGAAGTAACAAAATGGAATAAAGTTGAACAGCCGAAAGAACAATATGTATTTAGAGGAGCCGATTGATAAAATCGGTTCTTTTTTGTGGACTAAAAGTTCTGAATGTTGCTAATATTAAACGTGTAGTTCATTTGGTATAGGGATTATTGAAATATTAGGGATAGATCATTAAAGGGGTGATAACAATGACAGAAGTAAAGGGGAAAACAGCCAATGAGTCAAGGGTGTTCAAAACGAGCCGGGTATTCCCAACAGATTTAAATGATCATAACACGCTATTTGGTGGGAAGATATTAGCGGAGATGGATATGGTTGCTTCTATTTCAGCATCCAGACATTCGAGAAAGGAATGTGTCACAGCATCTATGGACTGGGTTGATTTCTTACATCCTGTTCGTTCTTCAGATTGTGTTAGTTATGAATCTTTCGTAATTTGGACGGGAAGAACTTCGATGGAAGTGTTTGTGAAGGTAGTGGCTGAAGATTTAATTTCAGGTGAGAAGCGTATAGCGGCAACGTCATTCGTTACTTTTGTTGCACTTAGTAAGGGAAATAATCCAGTTCCAGTACCGCGTGTTATCCCTGAAACAGAAGAAGAGAAAGAATTACATCGTATTGCAGTGTTACGTGCAGAGCAGCGTCATATACGTAAGGCAGAGAGTAAGAAAGTAGCTACATTGTTAACCTTTTGAGATAAATGTTTAGCCATTTAAGTTACAATAGCAGGCGGAAATGGTTTTAAAATGAAAAGCGGACACCTAAAAATAGGTGTCCGCTTTTATAGTTTTTTCATCCACATATCATATGACAGTAGCTACTTAGCAGAAGCAAGCAGCACCGACGATGATTAAGAGGATAAATAATACGACTAATAGCGCAAATCCATTACCATGTGCGAAGCCCATTGTTATTTCCTCCTTTTATTTTAAGATACAACATACAATATGCAAATGAGCTATTGTTTGATATGGACATATATCATGCAATGACATATTTTCTTGAATGATAATGTAATAAAAAAGGGAAGATATAGAAATAACAGTAAGTGGAGAAAGGAATTTATCCATGAAGCACTTTTTCGCTATAATCCTTTGTTTAATAGGTGTATTCATTTGGATGAACATCGATGTGGAAATGGGGAAGGAAATGGCTAGTGAATATGAATTAGGACAAGTTCGATTAGGTGAATTTCAACTATATACGAACGGTGAAGAGTTATATAGAAAATTATTTGAGGATATAAACGAAGCAGAAAAGTATATATATATCCATTTTTATATTGTAGGAAAAGATGAAATAAGCGAAGAGTTTTTACAGTTATTAGAGAAAAAAGCATCTAGTGGAGTAGAAGTGAAATTGTCAGTCGATCGGATAGGTGGATATAAGCTGAAGAAAAAGGTAATTAGCCGATTAAAGGAAAACGGTGTGAAGTTTACATTTAGTAAAAAACCGAAACTGAAAAATGTTTTCTATTCTTTGCATCAACGAAATCATAGACGTATTGTTACGATAGATGGAAAGGTATCATACGTCGGTGGTTTTAATATCGGAAAGGAGTACCTTGGACAAGATCCGAAGTTTGGGCCATGGCGTGATTATCACATGCGCATCCATGGTGAGGGTGCAGCGGATATGGAAAGAAAGTTCGCCGAAGATTGGAAAGAAGATACAGGAGAAAAAATGCCTATACATGAAAGTATACCGACATTAGGGAATGTAAAATATCAATATTTATTTTCAAATGGAAAAGGCTTATGGGAAAAGTATGGGGCACTTTTAAAAAAGGCTAAAAAGTCTTTAATTATCGCTACACCATATTTTGTACCAAGTAAAGAAATGGTGAAAGAGTTAAAAGCTGCATTAAATCGTGGTGTTAATGTGAAAATTCTCGTGCCATTTAAAAGTGATGCCATATTGTTAAAACAAGCTGCCTATCCATATTTGAAAGATATGTTACATGCTGGAGCGGAGATTTATCAATATCGAAATGGATTTTTTCATGGGAAAGTAACAATCATTGATGGAGAAATTGTTGATATTGGGACAGCGAATTTTGATAATAGAAGTTTTTATTTAAATTGTGAGTCTAACTGTATCATATATGATAAAACAGTTGTTGATGAAGTATGGAGTCGATTAAAGGTAGACTTTCATAAATCAAAACGATTTTCTGAAGAAGATTTTGAGAAAATTAGTAGATGGGATTGGTTTTTAGCAAGAATAGCAAATGTTTTAGCATCATATTTATAACATATAGACCCTAGAGAAGGGAGGCACTTTCATGGATTGTATGAAAGAGTTAATGAGATATAGTTATATGCTAATATACAAGGTTGGAGAGTATGCTGGAAAGGTCAGAGACGAAGAATTAAAAAATCTATTACAGCACCATTTACCATATATGTTACAAGCATATAATGAACAAGTAAATTTTCAAGAAGGAGAGAATGTGCAACATATAACCTGTGAAACAACGGAGTTTGGTTTGCATGAAATGGAAAAGGAAACAGTTAGTAAATATACAGGGGATATTCATATTGCAACATGTTATATTGCGCACTTAAAACGATTAGCTCTAAAGTTTGCTCAAGTTGCAGTGGAAGTTGCTAATCCGGAGTTCCGCTCATTTTTGGAAAATTGTTTCCTGAAAATGAACCGTTACGCTTATAGTGTGTGGCAATATGTTATGAAGAAGGAATATAAGATTACACATCTATATGAAAATGAAAAGTTTGCATGAGAAACTAAGGCGGAATGGTATGCGCCTTAGTTTTTTTATGTCCATTTAGAGAAAAAAATTAGTTTTATTGTGTATCGATTGGAAATGAAATATGTAAATTTAAATTAGTTTTTGTTATCAGAAGATTTACAAAAATTTACCGTATATTTACTGTTTTTCAATCTCTCCTTTAAAAATAGAGAGTAATATGAGGTTGTACATATTCTATCACAGGGAGGAAACGCAAATGAACAAATGGGTTAAATCATTAACTGCTATGGCACTTGCAAGTTCTTTATTAATGGTAGGTTGTAGTAAAGGTGAAGACAAGAAGAAAGAAGACGACACAACAACACAACAAGAGGATAAAAAGGATAAAGAAACAAGCGGAACCGAGAAGTCTACTGATTCTAAAGAGAAAAAATAAAGTAATAATAAAGCTTCCTCTCATATATGAGGAAGCTTTTTTGTTGTAAATTGATTGATATTATTGAAAAATAGAAAGAGAATGAAAGAGGGGGAAAACAAATGAAAGTATGTATATTGGGAGCAACAGGACGAGTAGGTTCAAACATAATTAATTTAGCATTAAAGGATTCAGCTGAAGTGACTGCATTAGCGCGTGATTTTAATAGAATAGAAATACAACATGAAAGGTTACGAGTGATAGAAGGTAATGTATTGAACGAAAATGATATAAAAAAAGCGATAGAAGGAAGCGATATAGTAATTAGTGCACTTGGAACGGATCAAAATGGAACATTAGCGAAGAGTATGCCGCAAATTATTAAGCAAATGGAAGAAGAAGGGGTTCATAAGATCATAACAATAGGAACGGCTGGTATTTTACAAGCAAGAACGGATCTAAATTTATATCGTTTTCAATCAACGGAATCAAAAAGGAAAACGACAACAGCAGCAGAAGATCATTTGGCTGCATATAAAGTACTAAGTAATAGTAATAATTTATGTTGGACAGTTGTTTGTCCGACACATTTAATAGACGGTGAGGCGACAGAGGTATATCGAACTGAAAAAGATATATTGCCAGAAGGTGGATCAAAAATTACAGTGGGTGATACAGCACACTTTGCATGGGATCTATGTAAGAAAAACATATATGAAAATAGTCGAGTAGGTATTGCATATTAAAAAACCATCCCGAAGTCGGGATGGTTAAAATATGATATAACACAAGAAGATGACAATCATAATGATTTGGAGAATTGCTTTCGCTACTGTACTGCTTAAAAAACCAACTACAGTAGCGACTCCAACTAGAAAGGCATCTTTTGGCGCTTTTTTATGCACTAGTTCTGTTATAAATACTGATAAAAACGGTATGATAATAAGTCCGAATGGTGGGAAGAAGAACGATCCGACAATGATAGAAATCATTCCGACACGTTCGCCCCATTTAGAACTACCGTATTTTTTTAAGAAATATCCATTTGCAATAAAATCAGCAACGAAAATGAAAAGAGTGAAAATGACTTGAATAATCCAAAAAGAAGTTGTTAATTCTCCTCCATTTATACCGAAATGGTAAATTAAATATCCAGCCCAGACAGCAAATATGCCAGGGATAATGGGATAAATAAAGGCGAGAAATGAAACAAGGAAACAGGCAATGATACAAATTGTTAATAAAACAGTCACTTTATAGCTCCTTTTTAATATCTAGTTTATGGACAGCAACTTTTTTGACTTGATGTCCATCAAGTTCTAATACTTTAAATTGAAAACCAGCATATTCAATGGAATAACCAGCTTCAATATTTAAGTCAACTGCTTGAGAGAGAAGCCATCCTCCAATTGTATCTAAATCACTATCATCAATATGTAGGCCAAACATATCATTTACTTCAGAAATGAGCACCTTTCCATCTAAAACAGTAAGCTTAGGTGTACGCTTTTCAATCATAGGTGATTCATCCGCATCGAATTCATCTTGAATTTCTCCAATGATTTCTTCAAGAATATCTTCCATCGTTAAAAGTCCGGCAGTGCCACCATATTCATCCATAACGATTGCCATCTGAACGCGATTTTTTTGAAGATGGACTAACGTTTTACGAATTGGAACTGTTTCAAATACTGTTAAAACAGGATGTATATAAGATTCAAGTGGTTTATAAATACCTTTCGTTTGATCATGGAATACTTCTTTCGTATTAATCATCCCGATGATATCATCTTTATCTTTTTCAATGATTGGATAGCGTGTATATTTTTCAGTTGCGACGATATCCATATTTTCTTCTAACGTATTTTCAGTAGATAAGCAAATCATTTCGGTACGAGGAACCATTATTTCTTTCGCAACTCGATCATCAAATTCAAAAATGTTATTTACATATTTATATTCGGTTTGGTTTATTTCACCGCTTTTAAAACTTTCACCTAAGATGAGTCGCAATTCCTCTTCAGAATGAGCAAGTTCATTTTCTTTGGCAGGTTCTAATCCGAGTAGTTTTGTGAAAAATATAGCTGCACTATTGAGTAACCAAATAAATGGATACATAATTTTATCAAATAAAATAAGAGGTCTTGCAAATTTGAGTGTGATTGCTTCTGCTTTTTGAATTGCGAAAGACTTTGGAACTAACTCACCTAATACAACGTGGAAAAATGTAATAACACTAAAAGCAATAACAAAAGATAAAGTGTTAGCCATTGTTCCAGTAATATTAATTTTTTCAAAGAGCGGTCGTAGTATATGTTCCACAGTCGGTTCACCAAGCCAACCAAGCCCTAAAGAAGTGATCGTAATCCCGAGCTGACAAGCTGATAAATAAACATCTAAATTAGATAGGACGCTTCTTGCAGCTAAAGCTTGTTTATTACCTTCATTTGCAAGTTGGTCAATTCGACTTTTTCGTACTTTTACAACAGCGAATTCTGATGCAACGAAAAAGCCAGAAATAAGAATAAGTACAAAGATGAGAAAAATATTTAATATGTCCAAGTGTGTTCTCCATTCCAAGGTTTGGAATAAAGATGTCACCTCCTGCAATTATGTTATACTTTTATAATAAATCCAAATGAAAAGAATAGTCAAAGGAAAAGGGCAAATATTGGTATGTTTCTGTAATAGTTTTTGAATTTGCTGTTATTTTGTCCGCTATACAAAAGGAATAACCCCCTACTTTTAGATTATAGAGGGTTATTTCAATTAAGGTTTTGGAACACTTCTCGTTAAAGTGTATGACTGTTGCTTGGAGTAGTTTGTGGTCCATAGTGTTTGAAGGAAAGAAAGTATGCTATATGGGATATAGAGTAGTAATAAGCCGATTGTAACAATTATGGGTGAATTTCCGCCAAATTGAACGATAAATTGTAACAGTCCACTTGCATGAAAAACGCATTCCATAAAAACGAATGAAAGAATGATGGAACCTAAAATTGATTTATGGTTCGAAGTAAGCGCCAAAAACAATGTATCCACAAGAAAAGAATCATGTTTTATTTCATATTCATTTGTGTTTTTCAAGAAAGGAATCCATTTTTTTACTGCTTGCATAACGATAATCATGGAAGTACTACATACGATGATAAAAGATGAGTAGTAAGGAAGGTTTATAAATTGTGCGACGTATAGAAGTAGTAATAAGACTGAACATTGTAATACTACAGTGCAAAAAGAGTAAGGTATCCAATTCAATACAGTAGTAAACTTTTTAAACGAGTTAGGTACTTTGAAAAATAAATGGCCGATACCCAAACTTATGAAAAATCCGATCGCAAGGGTAAAAGTAAAACGAACAATCGATATAAAATATATTTCCCATATGTAAGGGAATAATGGTGTTGAATGATTAGAAGTATGTATCATTTGATTTGCTGAGAAAAAGATAGATTCATGCATCCAATCAACCTTTGGAATTGATATAGAAGAAAGCTGTGCGAAGTTTTGAAAAATGCTAATAAATCCATTTTGATAAGAGTAATTGTGTGTAATAAAAACAGCTGGAATAGGACTTATGGCAAAAATAACAATAACACCAATTATAAATTTACATATATGTGAGCGTAATAAGGACATATAAACCACCTACTCTTTGAATATTCAGAAAATTCTTATTCTTATTTTAGCCGTTTTTGGAGCAAGTTACAATATATTTTTCTTCATGTATGGGCATATGGATAATTTTAAATTGTATTTAGAAATCTATTTTATGTGTGGAATATAAAGCAGAAACTGGTATGTAACAGTACAAATACAAAAAGCGTGAACAGTTTTGCATTTTCACGCTTTTTGTGTGGAATGAAGAGAATGTAGGGAAATGTCGAAAGTATTAAATAGATTTTTAAAATTGGAAAGTGATACCATAAAATTAAACGATGTTTAAATCGTTGTTTAACTGATACATTCTAGAGGGGGAGATGAATTGGGGGGGAATGAAAACGTATCAACGAAAGAAAAGATTTTAAATACAACATTGGAATTAATTAAAAAAGAAGGTTTTGAAAAGGTAACGATAAGAAAAATTGCAGCATTGTCAGATGTAAATATAGCGCTAGTAAATTACCATTTTGGTTCAAAAGAAAAGTTAATTAGTGAGACGATTAGAGTTTTATTAATTAGCTTTCAAGGCACTTATTCTATTTTAGATAATATTACAGTGCCAGCAAAAGAAAGATTAAAAATATTTTTATTGGATTATGTACTAGTAATTCGGCAATATCCGGAGTTAGTTAGGAAGATTATTGCAATGGGAACTACGGTATTTACATCTCAATACGAATATGGGGATTTTTTGAAGAGGCTAGGTTTCAGTAAAGTGAAGAATATTTTGAGCGAGATAACAAATGAAACGGATCGGGAAATTTTAATGATGATGACGGTGCAAATATTTGGATCCATTTTTCTTCCCACATTAATGATGCCAATTCTCGAATCAGGGGCAGATATAAAAGTACCATCTGTAGAAAAACAGATTGATTTCCTATTTGAACGCTATTTTTATAAAAATTGAGATAGTGGGTGATAGAGGTGGCTAGTTTCTTTAGAAAGCATTGGTGTGATATAGGGTTAGTTGTCGCTATTATTGTCGTTGTTTCTTTAGTCGCGAATTTGGGAGAAATGAGTGAAATAAAAGTACTGTTAGGGTTAAGTTTTGTGGCCATTTTAGTGCATCAATTTGAAGAGTATCGTTGGCCAGGTTATTTTGCTGGTCTGTTTAATGTAGTTATATTTAAAAGTGATATACCAGACCGCTATCCATTAAATACGCAATCTGCTATGGTAATAAATATTTTGATTGCGTATGTTTTTTATTTACTCCCGGTTTTTTTTCAAAATATAATATGGCTTGGGTTGGCACCTATTTTAATGGGATTTTTTCAATTCATATGGCATGGTATTTTTGCGAATATAAAAGCTAAAACAATATATAATCCGGGATTAGGTGCGGTTGTATTACTACATGTTCCAATTGGTTATGTATATATGAGGTATATTCTTTTACACAATCTGGCTACAAATTTGGATTGGTTATTTGGGGTGATCTACTTTCTAATAGCTACCTATTTTTTAATTATAAAAGGAAATATGTTAATGAAAAGTAAGGAGACAAATTATTACTTTTCTAAAAAACAATTAGGTCCGTACAATGATACATTGAAGTGATTCAGAATTCAGAGGGAGGGTTTTGGATGCGGAAGAAAGTGCAAGTGAAGGATTCATGAATAAATTATGACAAGAAAATGAATAATTTTCAGAAAAATAAAATAAATTATTTATTTTTTTCTGAAAATATAATATAGTTATGGCACAGAAAGTATTTTAACATAAGGAGGCTTTTTATGAGGATTAAAGGGAATTACGTGCCAAAAAGGGAAGTTTTACTGTGCTCAAGTTCGATTACGATAGGGGAAGCGTTAGAGCATTTAAATAAAACGGGGTATCGTTGTGTACCAGTTTTAGATGAAAAAAAAGAGAAATTTTTAGGGAATATATATAAAGTAGATATTTTAGAATATAAAGGATCACTTGACGAGAGTGTAATGCAATTATTAAACGATAAAGAGGGATTTGTGAGAGAAGATTCTTCTTTCTTTAAAGTATTTTTTACAATAAAAAAATTGCCTTATTTATCAGTAGTTGACGAAAAAGGGGTTTTCCTTGGAATTTTAACGCATAAAAAAGTTTTTGAGTTATTAGAGGATGCATGGGGCGTTCACTCTAGTAAATACTCTGTCATGATTGGAACGCAAGACTATAATGGAGCAATCCAAAAGTTATCGACAGTTTTAAAGAAATACACTGGTATTCAAAGTTTGATGACTTTTGATAATGATGCCTTATTAGTTCGTAGAATTATGTTTACATTAGGAGAAGAGTTTAACGACGGTGAATTAGAGACATTATTGAAAGATTTAGAAGATCACGGATTTAGAGTTGTATATGTGGAAGAGATGAAAAATCCACGTGAAGTTGAAACGATAGAGTAACATACAAAAGCCATCTAATTATCTTGGATGGCTTTTGTTATGTTACGTGTGTAAAGTTATTTTAAAATAACGACAAGATAATAGGTGAGATTATAACAATATTTGTGTAAGAGAATAAAAAATGTAGATAATTTCGATTTTCAAAAAAATCAATTTGAAAATATGTTTTTATTTTGCAACTAAATATGTTACTATATGTGTGATAAAAACAAAGAGGTCTGACAACTATACTCCACGTAATAACACTCTAATGATTTAAAAATTCAAAAAACTCAAAATTCAAAAATAACAATTGTATTAATGATTAGAGTAAAAATAAGGGGAATGGAGAAATTATGGAGAAAGACACTGCTTTGTAAGGGGCATATTTTATCATCTTGAGCAGAGAGGAGGATGCATAGCATATTGTAAAATATAGAGATAAACAATGAAAAAATGCTATGCAAATGAAGAGCATGAAGGGACGTTTAAGGCCAGGTGATACGGTAGCAATTGGTTTGATGCTATTTGCATTATTTTTAGGAGCAGGAAATTTAATTTTCCCGCCAGTTTTAGGTCAACAAGCAGGAGAGAATGTTTGGATTGCTACAATAGGATTCCTTGTAACGGGAGTCGGATTACCCCTACTAGCTGTAACAGCTGTCGCGTTTGTAGAGGGGGACTTGAAAGCGCTATCTTCTAGAGTCCACCCTATATTTGCGTTTATTTTCCCATTGATTAGTTATTTAGCAATTGGACCATTTTTCGCGATTCCTCGTACTGGAGCTGTTTCGTTTGAAATGGGTATGAAGCCGTTTTTATCAGAGGCAATGGTTTCAGAGTGGTACATGCTATTTCTTTTCACGATAGTTTTCTTCGGAATAACGTGGTATTTATCATTAAATCCATCTAAATTAGTGGATTGGTTTGGGAAGTTTCTTACTCCATTATTAGTATTAATTGTTGCTGTTATTGTCGGAAAGGCAATTATTGATCCAATTGGAGAGCCGGCTGCGCCGTTAGCTGCTTACCAAGAGAATGCTTTCTTTGGTGGATTTATTCAAGGGTATTTAACGATGGATGCAATTAGTGCTCTCGTATTTGGAATTGTCGTTGTACAAGTTATTCGCTCTAAAGGGATAAAAGAGAGTAGCCAAATTGCAAAAATAACAGTCGTATCAGGTATTATTGCTGTACTTGGTTTAACGTTAATCTATTTATCACTTGCTTATCTTGGTTCAACAAGTACATCACTTGGTGTCTCAGAAAACGGTGGTCTTATTTTAACGAATGTTGTAAATGAGCTATATGGGACGAGTGGTAAAGTTTTATTAGGACTTGTTATTATACTCGCTTGTTTAACAACTTCTGTTGGGTTAACATCGGCGTGTGCGGGTTTCTTTACAAACTTATTCCCAAAACTTTCGCATAAAACGATTGTAACAATGGTATGTGTATTTAGTTTAATTGTATCTAACCTAGGTTTAACACAATTAATCGCAGTAACATTACCTGTGTTAATGATCATTTATCCAGTTGCAATTGTATTAATCGTACTTTCGTATTTCCATAAGTGGATTGGGAAGCGTAATACAATTTATATTGGAGCTATTTTAGGTGCATTTTTAATTAGTTTCTTTAACGGTTTAGAAAGTGCGAAAATTAAAATTGACGCGATTTCTAATGTACTACAAATGTTACCGTTATATAACGAAGGAATCGGATGGTTAATTCCATCATGTATTGGCGGGATTCTCGGTTTCTTCTTCTATAAATCAAATGAATCAAGTGAATTACAAAAGAAAGGTGCTTAGGCACCTTTCTTTTTTTGAAGGGGATTTTTGAATTTTGTCTAAGTAATAATTGGGGGGAATGATAAATGGCTAATTTTGAAGATTTTTTAAATTTGGATTTGAGAATTGGAACTGTAATACATGCAGAGGAATTTAAAGAAGCGAGAGTACCAGCGATTAAACTAGCAATAGATTTTGGAGAAATCGGGATAAAGCAGTCAAGTGCCCAAATTACGAAAAGGTACAGTCCAGAAGATTTAGTCGGTCAACAAATCGTTGGGGTTGTAAACTTTCCACCGAAGCGTGTAGCTGGATTCAAATCAGAAGTGCTTGTGCTTGGTGGTGTTCCTGAAGCTGATGATGTCGTGTTACTTCAGCCTAATATGGAATTGCCAAATGGAACAAAAATTAGCTAGGGTGAAGGTAGGGGCTAATATGGATATCGGACGAGAATATTTGCAATGTGCGATTTCGAACTTTGAAGCAACAAAGAAACAAGGGGAACGGGCACTTTCTCAATTATCATATGAACAAATACAATGGTCTTCTCATGAAGAAACAAATAGTATAGCGATTATTATTAAGCATCTGCACGGTAATATGCGTTCTAGATGGACGGATTTTTTAACGTCTGATGGTGAAAAAACAGATCGTAATCGAGATGGTGAATTTGAGGGATGCTATCATTCAAAAGAAGAAGCCCTTATAGCTTGGCAAGAAGGATGGAAATATGTTTTTAATACGATGAATACTTTAGCGCCGGAGCACTTATTGAAGACGGTATACATTCGCGGTGAAGCACATACTGTCATGCAAGCAATTGAAAGGCAAATTTCTCATTATGCATTGCATATTGGTCAGATTATTTATATTGGGAAGATGTTAAAAGAAAATGAGTGGGAATGTTTAAGTATTCCGAGAGGTCAGTCTGCACGTTATGTAGAGAAAAAACGTTCCACATAATAATAAGAAAGAAACCGATAAAAAATGGGAAATAAGAAAATCAGCCAAATAATAGATGGTTCTGTAATCAAAAGAATGCTGCCAAAAATAAGTCCATACATAATAAGAAAGAAATTGAAAAGTGTATTCACTGGGATAAATCGTGAGAGGAACACTTGCTGTCGTTTAAAACAATCACTGTGAAATAAATAAAAGCGGAAGTACCATGTGGCGGTAATAAGATCTTTCTTTCTCACAATTCTTTTTTTGCATGTATGACAGATAAATGTTGGTTGCATTTCATTACGCTCCATTTTTTATTTTTATAATAATGTGAGACATAAGTAGGTACAACGTGTATGTTCCTATATACGCTCCTGCAATAAGGAAAAATGGATTCAGTAAAATCCCATGAATGCTCGTCATGAAAACTAAATCTTGTATTAAAACATCGTATATATTAATGGAAATAATTGTACCGAGTACATACAGTGCCAAGTACGCAGAAATATGTAGTACAATAGAGATTTTTGGATGCTTAGCGGACAAATAAAAAATGAATGATAGAGCGATTGGTAATATTCCTATTAATAGCTTCAATTCATTTCACCTCATTAACAATATAGCCGAAATTTTAACGGTCTATTCTCTAGGGCTTGTACATAACTTGAAATAGAGAGGTGATAGTATGAATCGGGGCTTTTTTTTTATGAAGTTTACAAGTATGCGTAAGTTAGTTTTATTTGTTATTACTACAGTGCTAGCGACTTTTTTTCTTATTAGTATGATGGTAACCTCTATGAAAGAGACGAAGTCAACGTATTTATATAATTGGTTAAATGAGTTATCGATGAATGGTTACATGTATGTACTTGGAAAAGAGAATCATTATTTTACACAGGAGTATCGAAATTTGAATCAAGATTTTTCAATTTCTTCTTTTCTCTTTTCTATGGCTACAAATATTCGCTTTAATGATGTACGCAGTTTTGTCGGGAAAGAGCTACCCGGGTTTGGTAAGTACGATACAGAAATTGTTATTGCGGGTGAGGGCACAAACTATTCTAACTTACCGATAGAGTCGAGTGTACCTCTTGAAGAAGTAGTGAAAGAACGGACTAGTGGAACTGGACAAGCACCTAAACAAGATACGAATAAAGAGAAAAAACAGCCGTCCCAAACGACCGGGAAAAGACAAGTTGCGTTTATTTATCATACACATAGCTGGGAATCTTATTTACCTTTACTTAACTTAACGAATGACCCGAATCCGAATAAAGCAACGAGTTCTGTATCGAATATTTCTATATTAGGAGATCGTTTCCGTGAACAACTAGAAGGTGAAGGGATTGGAGCTACTAACGATAAGAGTGATGTTGGTCAAAAGTTAATAAGTAAGGGTTTAAACAGTAATAGTTCGTATAAAATGTCACGAGAAATTGTGCAGCAAGCTATGGCTGGAAATAAAGATCTTCAATACTTTTTTGATTTGCATCGTGATAGTGCTCGAAAGAATGTAACGACAAAAACAATTGGAGATAAATCATATGCGAAGCTTGCATTTGTAGTAGGGAAAGGAAATAAAAATTATGAAAAAAACTTACAATTAGCGACAGCTTTACATGAGGCGATTAATAAGAAATATCCAGGAGTGAGTCGTGGGGTCATTCAAAAAGGTTTCCAAACAGGAAATGGAATCTATAATCAAGATTTATCAGGACAAGCGATATTAATAGAAGTTGGCGGTGTAGATAATACGGAGGAAGAATTGAATCGATCAATTGATGCACTTGCTAAAGCATTTGGTGAATATTTTTGGCAGGCAGAAAAAGTGAATGGATAAAGTGAAACTTGAATTAGCCAGGGTATCTATCGATAATTATTAGCTCACTTCAATCTTGGAAAAGCGTAAGTGTAATGCTTACGTTTTTTGTGTTGGTTTGAAATGTGGATAGCAAGATTTCACAAAATGGACATGATTAATAATTATTATAGCGATATCGAAATTTGTCTAATTATAATAGGAGAATTAGAAAGGGATTTTTGAAATGGCAGAGAAAATCTTTTTACAAGGAAAATTTTTATATTATGAAATTGATAGGGTGATTTAGGTGATTAGGGAGATCAAAGTAGAAGATGCAGCATCATTTTTGCAATTAAGTAAGCAATTAGATGAAGAAACGAAGTTTATGTTATATGAACCAGGAGAAAGGAAAACTACAGCTGAGCAACAAGAAAAAATGATCCAGCGATTTATAGAAAATGAATATGCAACAATATTTGTAGCAGTTGAAGATGAGAGAATAATAGGTTTTATATTAGTGAATGGAAATAACATTCAAAGAAAGAGGCATGTGGCAAGCATTGTAATTGGTATTTTGCAAGAGTATAACGGGCGAGGTATTGGGACGAGATTGTTTAAAGAGGTTGAGAAGTGGGCAAAATTACATGATGTATGGCGTTTAGAATTAACAGTAATGGCCCACAATACAAGAGCTCAGGCACTATATAAAAAAGCTGGATTTGAGAAAGAAGGTGTCAAAAAAGCTGCTCTTATTATCGATGGAAAGGACATCGATGAGTATGAAATGGCCAAATTATTAAAATAAGAGGTCGTTATATGAAAAAAAGATGGGCACTACTCGGTATCGTAGCTGCAATAATTATTGTTGGAGTAGCAGGAATCAATTATAAAATGTATAAGGATAAGCAGGCGCGGGAAGTAAGTGTAAATAGTATATTTCCAAAAGCGAAAGAAACGATTGCTAATATGGATGGGGATATTGCGGTAATTAATAATCCGAATTCAATGCTTGTACTTGTGAATAAAAGTAGGCGTTTACCAGATGGTTATAGACCGCCAGATTTAGTTATTCCGAAAGTGCGCTACTCTAGTGAAGGTGATCAAGAAAAGAAAAAGATGAGAAAAGAGGCAGCGAGGGCGCTTGAGGAAATGTTCCAGCAAGCTAACAACGAGCGTATTTTCCTTTTTGCAGTTTCTGGATTTAGATCCTTTGATCGACAAAAAGCATTAAATACGATGTATAAAAAACAAGATGGGGAAGCAAAAACAGCAATGTCTAGCGCGGTTCCTGGCACAAGTGAGCATCAAACTGGATTAGCTATGGATATTACGTCTCAATCTGCTAAATTTCAGTTAGAGACGGTTTTTGGGGAAACGAAAGAAGGTCAGTGGCTTTCTGAAAATGCCCATAAATTTGGTTTTGTGATTCGATACACAAAAGCGAAAGAAACGATTACGGGCTATCGGTATGAACCATGGCACGTAAGGTATGTGGGAAATCCACAAGCTACATATTTGTATGATAATCAACTGACGCTTGAAGAAGTAACAGAGTAAATGATTGAGGGGAGAGACGTATAATGACGATGTTATATAAGAAAAAAGTACATGCATATATTACAAGAGAAAAAGAGGGGGTTATGCAATTACTGGTTTTTAAACATCGTGATATACATGAAGCTGGTATTCAAGTGCCAGGGGGAACGGTTGATGAAGGTGAAACGTTAGAAGCGGCTATATTGCGTGAAGTACAGGAAGAATCCGGATTACGTCATTTATGTATAGAGCGTTTTTTAGCAGATTACATTATACATGTGAAGGAAAAACAGGAATATGAAAAACGTCACTTTTTTCATGTAACTTTACTAACTGATGTAAAAGATACATGGGAACATATAGTAAGTGCTGGTGAGAAAGATCAAGGTTTAGCGTTTAGCTACGAATGGGTTAATATTGCAAAATGCTCTGAATTAGCAGGGAAACAAGGAGAGTTTTTACACTTATTAGATGAGATATATGTAAAGTAATAAAAGAGTCTGAAGCGAAAGTTCATTCGTTTCAGACTCTTTTTATTTTTCGGGAAATTAAAGGCTTTTTGAATAGATAAATTGAATTTCTTTAAAGGAATATTAGTTTGGAATAGTTGGGGTGAAAAGATGAAAAAGTAAGAGTTATACGCAAAAAAGTTGCTATAAGGGAGAATATAAATGGAGATTCAGTTTAATCCAGTATTAAAAAAAGAATTAACAATTCATGATATACAAACCGAAATGGAATCTGGGCAGTTAACTTCAAAGGAATTAGTGATGTATTATCTTCATAGAATCGCAAAGTATGACCAAGACGGACCGGAAATTAATTCTATTTTAGAAATCAATCCAGATGCTATTTTTATTGCAGAAGCGTTAGATTATGAAAGAAAGACAAAAGGTATAAGGGGTCCATTACATGGTATACCTGTTTTGCTTAAAGACAATATTGAAACGAATGACTCCATGCATACAAGTGCAGGTACGATTGCTCTAGAACAAAATATAAGCAGTGAAGATGCATTTCTCGTTACAAAATTACGAGAAGCCGGAGCAGTAATAATAGGAAAAACAAATATGACAGAATTAGCAAATGCAATGTCTTTTGAAATGTGGGCTGGATATAGTGCAAGAGGTGGTCAAACAATCAATCCATACGGAACGGGCAAGGACCATATGTTTGTTGGCGGATCTAGTACAGGATCTGCGATAGCAGTTGCCGCTAACTTTACAGTAGTATCTATTGGGACAGAAACCGATGCTTCTATTTTGAGCCCCGCTGTTCAAAATTCTGTAGTAGGTATTAAACCAACTGTCGGTTTAATTAGTCGTAGAGGAATTATTCCATTTACTTATTCGCAAGATACAGCTGGACCATTTGCTAGAACGGTAACAGATGCTGCTATTTTGCTAGGGAGTTTAATTGGAGTAGATGAGAAAGATGTTGCTACTCATAGAAGTGAAGGTAGGGCAGAGCAGGATTATACAAAATATCTTAATGTTAATGGCTTAAATGGAGCGAAGATTGGTGTGTTTAACGATGCACCAAAAGATTATTACGAAAATGGTGAGTATGATGAAATCTTGTTTAAGGAAACGATCCAAGTATTACGTAATGAAGGAGCGACAGTAGTAGAAAATATTAATATTCCTTCTTTTCATAGAGAATGGAGTTGGGGAGTGCCGCTTTATGAACTGAAGCATAGTTTAGATAACTATCTTTCTAAATTACCTTCTACTATTCCGGTACATTCTATTTCGGAGTTAATGGAGTTTAATAAAAACATAGCAGAAAGAGCTTTAAAATATGGACAAACTAAGTTAGAGGGAAGAAAAGATTTTCCTAATACGTTACGAAATCCAGAATATTTAAATGCAAGATTAGAAGATATATATTTTTCACAAGAACAAGGCATTGATTTTGCATTGGAAAAATATAATCTTGATGCGATACTGTTTCCTTCCTATATAGCTTCTACTATATGTGCGAAAGCGGGTTATCCGTCTATAGCAATACCTGCAGGGTATATGGAAAGCGGGAGACCTTTTGGAATTACGATTGCAAGTACTGCCTTTAGTGAAGGGATGTTAATTAAGCTAGCTTACGCTTTTGAACAGGCGACAAAACATAGAAAAATCCCAAACTTGTCATGAATAGAATAAATAAAAAGGACAGGGAATGCCTGTCCTTTTTGTTTTAGTGATTAAAGTGAAATATCGTTCTGCTCTGTTTTATGATATTTTAATAAACTAAAAGATAAACAAGCGGAACATAAAATAAGAATAGATGCGATGATATAAATTGTACGAACACCGAACATATCGGTAATAATGCCAACGCTAAGCATAGAAAGACCAGAAGCTGTTGAAAGAAGGGCGCCATGTGCTGTATACATTTTTGATAATAAAGAAGGGGTGACACTTGATTGTAAAACAGTCGTTTGAGAAATATCTCTAATTTGATAACATGGTCCCATTAGAACACATAGAAAAAGCGCAATAAATCCGCTGCTTGTCATACCATATAAAAATGTAAGAATGCTAAACATAAGAGAGCCTATTGACATGGAGCGTATTAAATTGTTTTGAATATAGGAACTGATTTTCCATGCCAATAGACCACCGATTAACGTGCCAACATAATAACTTGTATTAATATATCCCCAC
Source organism: Bacillus sp. C-3-6 (assembly GCF_054509685.1). NCBI lineage: Bacteria > Bacillati > Bacillota > Bacilli > Caryophanales > Bacillaceae > Bacillus > Bacillus sp. C-3-6. The sequence continues at coordinate 1,961,556 of NZ_CM137247.1, forward strand.
CATTCCTCGCCTTTATGAAGGATAGTCGTAACATATGCCATCGTAATAGCACCAATCCATATTGTCCCGGCGAAAGTTTCAATTAAGTCCATATATGTAACGGTACGGAGAGAAGGATTTTGAAATAAGAGTTTCCAACCTTCCGATAAAGCAGTACTTTTTGAAGAGGGAGGATCTGCTATTCGTTCAGTATGTATGGTACGTAATGAAAAGTGTAATGCAATACATCCAAAAATCATTAACATGTTATTAATCATGAGTGTAGATGTAGCGCCAATGAGAAGAACGATAACACTCGTAAATGAATAAGCGGCGGCTTGCGCAATTTGTGTTGAAAAGGAAAAGATACTATTTACTTTTACTAATTTTTCTTTCGGTGTAAGGCGCGGAAGAATGCTGTATAGTAATGGAGCGCTCCATCCACTACATAATGAAATGAAAAAAATAAAAGTTAATAGAGCTATAATGTTTGTGGATAAGACTGGAAACAAAATCATTAATAATAGTAAAAAGACTGTTTTTAGCCATTGTAGCGTATATAACAACGTATAAGATGGAAAACGATTTATTATTAGTGGTGCAGAGATGTTAGCAATTAGATTTGTGATAACTTGTAATAATGGAAAAAGAGCAGTAATAGTAGCTGATTTAGTTGCTATATAAATATGAGTTGTAATAATCATTACATATACGATGTCAGCGAGAGTAATGCATGTTTTGGAACCTAAGTAGTAGGTTAGTGACAGGTTTCTCAATAAGAATAACACCTCTATAAAAATAGTATTTAGTAATTAGAATAATTGTAATTTAAAAAATGAAATTTTTAAAGAATTTAATTTTTTGTCACTTTTTGAAAGGAATTTTCATGTATAATGAAGAATATATTGATATAGTATTATATTAATAATTATTGTAACAGTGAGTATGTACAATAGCTTGTAGCAAACGCCCAAGTGTAAGAAAGGGCGGATAAACCATTCTTTTCTTCATATACATATAGAAAATGAGAAAGAAAGTGAGGGTTGCATATGGCTGCTTGGGTAATTTGGTTTATAATAGCTGGTATTTTATTTATTGCAGAAATGTTGTCGATTACATTTTACATGCTTTGGCTTGGAATTGGAGCTGTTGTCGGAGGTCTTATTGCTTTGTTTGCTCCTGATGCACTACTGTTACAAGTTACTGTTGGCGCAATTGTAAGTTTAACTTTGACATTCTTTACGAAAAGAATTTCAAAAAACTTTCGAGAAGCAAAAGGTTTTACGGATACAGTAGATATGCTTGTTGGTAAAAAAGGGATTGTTATGCAAGCGATTACAAATGAAGCGAATGGTATTGTAAAGGTGGATGGAGATACTTGGACAGCTATTGCAGATTCTTCAATTGATGCTGGAGAAAAAGTCGTTGTTATAAAGAGGCATAGTACTATATTACAAGTAAAAAAGGAGAGTGAATAAATATGGTAGCATTAACGTTAACGATTATATTCGCACTAATTGTAGTTACATTTATCGCATTAACAATTAAAATTATTCCTCAGCAAAAAGTTGGGGTTGTTGAAAGATTTGGTAAGTTTCAACGTATCATGCACCCAGGATTAAATATTTTAATCCCAATTGTAGATCGTGTTCGTGTATATCACGACTTACGTATTCAACAAACGAATGTACCACCGCAAAAAGTAATTACGAAAGATAATGTTCAAGTAGAAATAGATACAATTATTTTCTATCAAATTGTTGAACCAGAACTTGCGACATATGGTATTTCAAACTATGAATATGGTGTTCGTAATATTACTTCAGCAACGATGCGTCAAATTATCGGTAAAATGGAACTGGATGAAACGTTATCTGGTCGTGAAAAAATTTCAACAGAAATCCGCTTAGCGCTTGATGAAGCAACAGAAAAATGGGGCGTACGTATTGAACGTGTCGAAGTTGTTGATATTAACCCGCCAAAAGATGTGCAAGCATCAATGGAAAAACAAATGAAGGCTGAGCGTAATAAACGTGCAATTATTTTAGAAGCTGAAGCAGCAAAACAAGATAAAGTTCTTCGTGCTGAAGGGGAAAAGCAAAGTAAAATCTTGATGGCTGAAGGGGATAAAGAAGCGCGTATTCGCGAAGCTGAAGGTATAAGAGAAGCAAAAGAATTAGAGGCACAAGGGGAAGCGCGAGCAATTGAAGAAATCGCAAAAGCAGAACAAAACCGTATTGAATTGCTTCGTGAAGCGAATTTGGATGAGCGCATACTTGCTTACAAATCATTCGAATCATTAGCTGAAGTTGCAAAAGGACCAGCAAATAAAGTCTTTATTCCGTCTAATGCAATTGAAACACTTGGTACTCTTGGGGCAATTGGAGAAATATTTAAAGAAAAACAAGCGAAGAAACTACCTTCAAATGATACAGGAAAAGAACAATAAAAGTGAGGAAGAGAAATGGGATGCCATTTCTCTTTTTTTGTGCGTATATTCCGAAAAGCTTGTACATATCCATGTATAAAGAAGGTGATGCAGTGAAAAAGTATGCAACTCGAATACATGGGAAGAAATTAATTTCGTTACTCCTTTTATATGCGCTAATAGTAATTATAATAGCGTCGATTTTGACGTCACTTTTACATACAATGAAATCGAATTATGCAAATCAATGGTTTGGAAAAGTATCGATGCAAGGTTTTGTTCAAATGATAGAAAGTGAGAATCACTATTACGGATTTGATTATTTTAAGCAGAATAAAAGAGAGTCAGTTGGGAATTTAATGTTCTCTATTGCGACAGATTTGAAAATTAAAGATTTAAGAACATTCGTCGGTAAAGAAGTACCTGGTATGTCAAAGTATTATTCTAATATTATCGTAGCTGGGGAAGGGACAAACTTGACGAATATCCCAAATGAATCTAGTGTACCGATTGAAGAAGTAACGAAAGAACGGGAAGTAGCAAAAGATAAAGTTACAGAAGCGGAAAAGAATAATCCGGTTCAGAAAAAGAACGGAGCGAAAAAAGGTGAAAGTGCAGTATATATTTATCATACACATAGCTGGGAATCCTTCTTTCCATTATTACCAGGGGCAACTGATCCATCTAGCCCAGATGTAAATGTGTCCTTACTAGGAAAACGTATGAAGGAACAACTTGAGGGGCAAGGAATTCCAGTAATTCACGATAAAACGAATATGGGTGATTTATTAGCGAGTAAAAAGTGGGTATGGTATCAGTCATATAAAGCATCTCATGAATATGTAAAAGGAGCATTAGCACAAAATAATAAAATTGCGTTTCCGATTGATATACATCGTGATGATCAGCGTAAGAAAGTAACAACAAAAGTAATTAATGGAAAATCGTATGCAAGATTATATTTTATTATTGGGATGGAAAATGAAGGCCGTGTTGAAAATGAAAAAATTGCAAGAGCGATCAATAGTTATTTAGATGAAAACTATTACGGATTAAGTAGAGGGATTTTTCCGAAGTATAAAAAAGATGGAAATGGCGTTTATAACCAAGATCTATCGAAAAATGCGATGTTAATTGAAGTTGGTGGTGTTGATAATACGTTAGATGAATTATATAACACAATTGATGTGTTAACAGAAGCGTTTAGTAAATATTATTGGAATGATGCGGAAAAAGTGAATGGATGAGGGACGGGAGACCGTTCCTTTTTATTTTGAAATCTTAAAATGTGATATAATAGAATTTTGTGAATGTTAAATAAAGGGGGAGAGAGAAACATGCAAATACTACTAATACGCCACGGAGAATCAGAAGCTGATATTTTACATGTGCATGAAGGACGAGCTGATTTTGAGTTGACTGACAAAGGGAGACGACAAGTACAAAGACTTGTACAGAAAGTGAAAAAAGATTTTGCACCAGATTTCATTTGGGCAAGCACATTAAAACGCGCTCGCGAAACGGGTGAAACATTAGCAGAAGCAATTGGTTGTCCAATTCAATTAGAAGAGGAATTAATGGAGTTTAATAATGGAATACAAGCTGGTTTATCATTTGAAGAAGCAAAGAAATATCCAGAGCCAAAGTTTCTTCATGACCGTTTTGAAAACGGAGAGTCATTTATTGAGTTCCGAATGAGAATAGAAGGGATTTTTTCTAAAATTATGACAGAGAATACATATGATCGAATTGCAATTGTTGCCCATGGAGGCGTAATTAATAGTCTATTACGTGCATTTTTCAAAATGCCAATTTCAATGGACTACTATTTCAAAATGGGAGATACGGGAATAAGTTTAATTGAAATTGAGGGTGAACAAAAAACGGTGCATTTCATTAATGATACGAATCATTTGGACGGGATGTAAAGACTTATGTACAAAGTTGCATTTTTTGATGTTGACGGTACGCTTTTAAGCGAGATTGATAGAAGTATGCACGAAAGTACAAAAGAAGCGGTACAAAGATTAATAGATAAGGGGATTCACGTAGTTGTTACAACAGGGAGACCATATAGTTTATGCTCACAATTTAAGGGGCTAGGCATAAAAACGTATATTTCTGCAAATGGTGCACATATAAAATGTGGGGAAAAAGTTATACATAAATCAGTACTTTCAAGCGAAATCGTTCATGATATTTCAATTTTTGCTGAATTACATGGTCACAGTGTTTCTTACTTTACAGAAGAATTTGCAATGAATGATATTGCCTCCAAAGATGAACGTGTCATACGAGCGTTAAATGAAACTTTAAATTTAGAGAGGTATCCTGACAAAGTTAAAAACTTGTCAGATGAGATGTATTGCATATGTCTGTATGCTGATGAAGCAGAAGCTCAAAAATTCATTGAAAGATATCCAGCACTTACGTTTGACCGTTTTCATGGTTACGTTATGAATGTATTGGAAGATAGTAAAGTATCGAAGCTAACTGCAATTCAAAAAGTATTGGAACATTTAAATATTAGTAAATCAGAAGCCATTGCTTTTGGTGATGGTGGAAATGATATTGAGATGTTGCAGTATGTAGGATTAGGAGTTGCGATGGGAAATGGTGGAGAGGAGTTGAAGAGAAGGGCTGATTTCGTTACAACGAAGGCGAGTGAAGGCGGAATTTCTTATGCCTTAAAGAAGTTGCACATTATTTAAAACTGATAGCTAGTCAGTGTGAAAAATCCTGTTTTAATAATAGGATTTTTTTGTTCAACAATGTGCTTGCAATAAAAGGAAAAATATGAGTATAATGAGAAAGTAATTAGGTAAGCTAATTATTTAATGAGAAAGGAGAGTGAAGATGAATGGATTCAAGAAAAGATTCTCTTCCTTTAGGGATTGAGCCGTACGCAGAGTTAATCAAAAAGACAGCATCAGCGGAAACGGATCCAATCGCAGCAAAACTTGGTTTGTTAATGTTATGGACGTCTGATAATGTTCTTGATGCGGTTGACGTAGATTTAGCTCCGCTTGGTATTTCAGAGAGTAAATTAGATTTTTTACTATTGTTTATTTTGCGTGAAATGGAAGCGAATGGGGAAGAGGTGAACATGAGTCCTTCGGATATTGCGAGTCGATTAGGGATTACACGTGCTTCTGTCACTGGCTTATTAGATTGGATGGAGAAACGAGAGTTAATCGTAAGATTCCACCATTCTGAAGATCGAAGAAGATTAAAGGTGAAAATTACTCCGAAAGGAAAAGAACTAGTTACACATTCTTTACCAACTTTTTGGTTATCTTGCGCTTCGTTAGTTGATGGCTTTAATCAAGAAGAGCGTCAAGTTTTAGAAAAGTTATTAAATAAAATGCAAACAACTATGCAGGTGAAATTAGGAGAAGGTAGGTAAATAAGTTGATTATGAAGATCAACTTATTTATTTGGACATATAATTAGCTTACCTTATTATATGCTTAACTAACTTTATGAACGGTGATAATTTTTGCTATGTAATTAAAATAAATAAGAGTTAAAGGAATGCTATTTTAGTAATTTAGAGAGTTTAAACTAATAAAAACAAATCGTAATAAGGGAGAGAGTTTATGATGGAAATAGGAAAGGAAGTAAATAGTGAAAAGAATTATACAATAATGACAGCAGTATTATGTTGGTCGGGTATGGTAGTTATGTCTAGCCTATATGTAACAATACCTTTAATCTCTCTATTTTCAAACATTTTTAATACGTCATTAGCACAATCGGCAGCTACAGGAAGTATATTTTCTGTTGGCTTTGCTATAGGGTGTTTGTTATTTGGGGCAATTTCTGATAAATATGGACGAAAAAAAGTGATTTTTATTGGATTGCTTGCACTGTCGATTGTTTCTTTTTGCTTAGGGTTTGTAGATAGTTTATTTTGGCTTGTTATTTTTAGAGGTATACAAGGGATAGCAGCAGCTACATTTTCTCCAGTAGCGCTAGCCTACGTTGTAGAAATGTTCCCAGTAGAAAGAAGGGTTACAACAATAGGATTTGTTAGTACTGGTTTTTTAGTAGCTGGAATTGTAGGGCAGGTAATAAGTACTGCTGTTAGTCAGCATTTTGGATGGCATATGGTTTTCATTCTTCTTAGCATTGTCTATATAAGTACTGCTATATGGGTTTATTATTCTCTTCCGAAAGGAGAGACGTCTCAATCCTATACTGATATTTTGGGGCCAATTAAACAGATGGGTAAAGTTTTTACAAATAAAAGCTTAGTATTAAGCTATATAATTGCATTTGTTTTATTAATGGCTTTTGTTAATATGTATACTGTTTTAGGGAATTATTTGAGCTCTCCTACTTACAATTTAACTGCAGAACAAATTCTTTATTTTCGCTTAGCGGGGCTATTTGGTATGTTGCTATCACCGCTTGCAGGTCGTTTAACGAAGAGGTTTGAAGTAAGAAAAGTTCTTCAGGGAGGATTGTTGATCGCTATTTTTAGTCTAAGTTCAATGGGCTTTGTTTCGTATCTATCTCTACTTGTAATGATGAGTGTCTGTTTTGTAATAGGTATTGCTATATCCGTTCCGTCTTTAGTTTCTCTTGTAGGTCAATTAGGAGGGAAAGCGAGGGGAATAGCAGTATCTATTTATACTTTTATTTTATTTTTAGGTACTAGTATAGGACCTATCATTTCTATTTATCTAATGAAAATAGGAGGGTATGCTCAAACATTTATTTTATTAGGAATGCTACTTTTTATTGGTTTTGTAGCTTCTCTATTTATAATTAATGAATAAGTGGAAAATCACTCAAATAAAGGAATGCGAGGATCTTTCATATGCTCACATAATAAAAGATGAATTTGTCCACGATGATGATAAAAGTGTGCAACGATTTCAAGTAACCATTCAAAGCGCGAATAAGAAATACCCCAATAGGCAGTCATAACTTCTGCTAATTCTATTTGGGAGTAGGAAAGAAATGTTTTGGAGAGAAGGTTGTATCCTTCAATCATCGTTTGTTGCATTTGAGCAACTGTTACGGGCGTATGTTCTATATAAAAGGTATGTAATTCTTTTTCTGGAATACCATTTAAAATGAGCAAATCAGCATGACAAATAAGAGAAAGATGTGTACACATTTCAAATAATGATCGTTTTGAGTGAATCGGTTGTATTTTTAAATCGTTTTCACTATATTGGTTAAGCATATAAATAGAAGTATCAATAGCAACTTTTAGTTGATGTAATGCAGATTGAACAAACATTGTAATTCTCCTTGTCTCCGTATATAATAGTTTCTTGAGGATATTATATCATACTCAAAATTCCGAAAATTCTAGTAGTTTGACTAGCATAATGAAAAGTATTATATTGTAAAAGGTCATATGAAACGTGAAATAGAATGGAATGCAATTATTGAGTTAGGAGTTAGACCAATGAGTTTGAAATATGGAAGAGATACAATTGTAGAAATTGACTTAAATGCTGTAAAACATAATGTAAAAGAATTTAAAAAACATGTAAATGATGAAGAAATTAAGATGATGGCTGCTGTAAAAGCGAATGGGTATGGCCATGGGGCAGTTGAAGTTGCCAAAGCTGCAATTGAAGCTGGAATAAATCAACTTGCAGTTGCATTTGTAGATGAAGCAATAGAATTAAGAGAAGCAGGAATTACTGTGCCGATTTTAATTTTAGGATACACACCAGTAGCGGCTGTAGAAGATGTAATTCAATATGACGTTATGATGACTGTTTATAGAGTAGAAGATTTACATGGTATAAATGAAATTGCAAACCGTCTTCAAAAGAAAGTACAAATTCAAGTGAAAATTGATACGGGAATGAGTCGTATCGGTTTACAAGAAGAAGAAGTTAAACCATTTTTAGAAGAATTAAACCGTATGGAGTATATAGAAGTAGTAGGGATATTTACGCATTACTCTACGGCAGATGAAATCGATAAATCATATACGAATATGCAAACAAGTTTATTTGAAAAAGCTGTTAATACAGCGAAAGAATTAGGAATTCAAATACCATATATTCATAGTTCAAATAGTGCAGGATCAATGGAATTAAGTAACACATTTCAAAATATGGTGCGCGTTGGAATAGGAGTGTACGGTATGTATCCATCAAAAGAGGTGGATCATTCAGTCGTTTCTTTACAGCCTGCGTTGTCGTTAAAATCAAAAGTGGCTCATATTAAACATGCGAAGAAAAATCGTGGTGTAAGTTATGGGAATACGTATGTAACAACTGGTGAAGAATGGATTGCGACTGTACCAATTGGTTATGCTGATGGTTATAATCGTCAATTATCTAATAAAGGCTATGCGTTAATTAACGGGGTTCGAGTACCTGTAATTGGCCGTGTTTGTATGGATCAGTTAATGTTGGATGTTTCAAAAGCGATGCCAGTACAAGTAGGAGACGAAGTAGTATTCTACGGTAAACAAGGTGAAGAAAATATCACAGTAGAAGAAATAGCGGATATGTTAAGTACAATAAACTATGAAGTTACATGTATGCTAGATAGAAGAATTCCGCGTGTTTATAAAGAAAATGACGAAACAACTGCAGTTGTAAATATATTAAGAAAAAACTGAATCATTTAGATTCAGTTTTTTTATTTTTGGCAAGTGAAAAATGCTCTATTTGTACCGTACGATTGAATATTTTTAAAACCTACAGATTGTAATGCATGAGTAATTTCGTCTTTAGTGTAACATGTTTCTTTAAAAGAAAAGTCACTTCTTTTCCAAATATCATTTGTATCACGTGTAAATAATATGAAATTCATTTCTGCTTTTTTGTTTTTATTATTAAATGTAGAGTCAATCGTACAAACATATTCTTTCTCTGAAATATGAAACGAAGCAATCCAGTTTTCAAGAAATCCTTTTTCCATATTCATATCAAATGCGAATATACCCTCGTTATGTAATACGGAGTAAACGTTGTGAAACACACTTTTTAGTTCATCTAAATTCATAATATGGTTTAAACTATCACCGGCAGAGATGACGTAGTGGAATTGCTCATTTATATTGAAATAGCGAGCGTCATCGACGAAAAAGGTTGCATCTGGCGCATTTTCACGTGCATATTCAATCATTTGAGTAGAACCATCTATACCAGTTACTACAAAATTGTTATCAAGTAGTTTCCTAGTAAGATGACCAGTCCCGCAACAAAGATCTAAAATATGAGAATGTGGTTGTGCATATTGTAAAACGAGTTTTTCAAAAGCAAGATAGGAGTGTTCGGCAAAATGTCCCCAATGTTTATTATAAATAGATGCGAAAATATCGTAATCAGAATAAATAAGTTTTTTAGACATAAATATTCTCCGTGCTATTCATTAAATTATAATAGTCATGCTTCGTTTTAATTTTAAAACCACATTGTGTATATAGTTTTAAAGCATGGTTATTTTTCGTTTCGACGTCTAATTCAATTGTTGAAGTTCCTTCTGTAATAAGGGTATGTACCATATAACTAAGAATATCTTTTCCATATCCTTTACCTTGATAAGAAGGATGAACGGCGAATCCTGATAGTGTAGTAGATTGTTCTTGCTCAGTAACTGTAATTGTTCCAATAGCTTTTTCGTTAATAAGAGCACTGTAAACTTTATGAGAAGGTGAAGTCATCATTTTTTGTAACCATGTAGCCGTATTGTCTACTGAATCACCAAAAGCTTTACTAGAAATTTCAATAAGGTCAAGAAGTGATTCTGAAGCTGCAAGAGTAAGCTGTATATTACTTTCTGTTGTTTTTTGAATTTCGTTTATTTTGAACTCCATACTATATTCACTATATAAATACGGTAACTTCATATGTTTTACAAATTCATTCCCAGAAATAGAATCCCCATTGATAATAAGAAGAGCTTCATCTGCCTCTCTATTTTGTATTTCTTTCATTGCAGTTTGTAAAAGGGTAGTTCCGAAACGTTGTTTTCTAAAATGAGGATGTACAAAGCCTATTAGTTCAAGCTTTGCTGGTCTTTCGAAATCATACATATTTAAAGTGCCAATTAATTGAGTACCGTTATAAAGAAGAAAATCGTTTATATGATCTTCATTTCGATTTTTTAAAAAGTTGATATGTAAATCTGAAGAGTAATCAAGATTGTCTTGTTGCCCGCAAATATAAGCCAAATCCTTCATTTGCTGTATTTCACTTTCTGTTACAGAACGCTTTTTCTGAATATCCATTGTATACTCCCTCTCAATTGTATTTAAAAATAGGATGGGTGACTTAACCATTCCTTTAATTCCACACTACCTTGCACAGATAACAGTCGGTATAAATAACGATATGGTCGTCTACATTCTTCAAGATGAGGAATAGGCATAATTGTTTCGTAACCACTTTTAAAGGCATGTGCTTCTTTTTCGGTAAGTACATATTCTAGTCCGATAAAATCAAACTCTCGCGGGGCAACCGCGTAAGCTTCAGTATCTACTAAACCCGTAATAGTTGTACCGTCATATAAAAATTGGGTAGGGTCCATATCAAGTAAGACGAGTGTAGCTTCTTTTGGTATGGACAGGGAAGAAAGCTGTGATTCAAAGGTAGGAAAAGCATTTTGTATGCTTTCATCATCGGAATAAAACATATTCACAAGCTCTTTACTCACGTTTAAAATATGTGATTGGAATTCATCTAGTGGAACTTGGAACGTGCCTGACGGATTTCCTATAAAATCGGCTTTAAACTTATGTATTTCTGCAAGTCCTTTTCCTAGGCTAAATAAAATAGAATCTGGTTGCTCGATAAAAGATTGAACTGTGTTACCTACTAACTTTTCGACCACCACAAATTCACGGCCATTTAAAACATGTTTTTCTAATATTGTTGGGATAGGAAGATTCGTATGTTCTTGTAGCAATGTATGTACAGTTTCTAAATGATGGACGTTCCTTGGATCAATTCCAAATAGATTTTTACATCCCCACCAAAAATCATTATTTGGTTCTTCATTTATTTTAGAAGTACGAACGATAACTTCTGTATCTTCTGTTTGAACGAGAAAAACATCACTTGCATGATCTTCATAACCTGGGTGCAAGGCTTGAACGGATAGAATAGGTGAATTGAATAGTTGTTGTAGCATGAAAAGACTCCCTTTTCTGTAAATTCTATAAATTAATTATATAACAGATGATGTGTTAGGAGGATAAAGATAAAAAGATTGAAAGCATAGTTACATTTATAGCGAAAATTCATTAAAAACATTATATTTCTACATTTTTGTGTGAATTGTCTGAAAATACAGTAGTAAGACTTGAATGTAAGACTCATATCTTTAAATCTATGAAGAGTAAAAGTAAAATTAAGCATTCATTTATAAGATTGTGAATCACAATAATGTAGACTATAGAAAATATTTCTCAATAATAAAATGAAGAGAAAAGCATGAAGAAGTAGAATGCATTCATTTATAATAGACTTAAATTAATTAATATAATTAATTGTTAACTTTATAAGATTGATTGGATAGGAGAGAATATTATGGCAAATGTACTCGTAATAAATTTCCCTGGGGAAGGTCATATTAATCCGACTTTAGCTATTGTAAGTGAGTTAATCCAACGAGGGGAAACAGTTGTTTCTTATTGTATTGAAGATTATAGAAAGAAGATTGAAGCAACAGGTGCGGAATTCCGAGTGTTTGAGAATTTTCTCTCTCAAATTAATATTATGGAACGAGTAAATGAAGGTGGGAGCCCTTTGACGATGCTATCTCATATGATTGAAGCATCAGAGCGTATTGTTACTCAAATTGTAGAGGAAACAAAAGAGGAAAAATACGATTATTTAATATATGATAATCATTTTCCAGTAGGGCGTATTATAGCGAATATTTTACAATTACCAAGCGTTTCATCTTGTACAACGTTTGCTGTTAATCAGTACATTAATTTTCATGATGGGCAAGAATCGAGACAAGTAGACGAAATGAATCCATTATATCAATCTTGTTTAGCGGGAATGGAAAGATGGAATAAGCAGTATGGAATGAAATGTAATAGTATGTATGATATTATGAACCATCCTGGTGATATTACGATTGTATATACTTCAAAAGAATATCAGCCGCGTGCAGATTTATTTGATGAATCGTATAAATTTGTAGGTCCATCAATTGCTGCTCGAAAAGAAGTGGGGAGTTTTCCTACCGAAGATTTAAAAAATGAAAAAGTGATTTTCATTTCTATGGGAACAGTTTTTAATGAACAACCTGCTTTGTATGAAAAATGTTTTGAAGCGTTTAAAGATGTAGATGCGACAGTCGTATTAGTCGTTGGTAAGAAGATAAATATAAGTCAATTTGAAAATATCCCGAAAAACTTTAAGTTGTATAATTATGTCCCGCAATTAGAAGTTTTACAGCATGCTGATGTATTCGTGACACATGGTGGTATGAATAGTTCGAGTGAAGCGTTATATTACGGTGTTCCATTAGTTGTAATTCCGGTAACAGGAGATCAGCCATTCGTTGCAAAACGATTGACTGAAGTAGGGGCAGGCATAACACTTAATCGTAACGATTTAACTTCTGAATTGTTACGTGAAACTGTAAAGAAAGTAATGGATGATGTGACGTTTAAGGAAAATAGTCGTAAAGTGGGAGAGTCGCTTAGAAATGCTGGTGGATATCAAAGGGCAGTTGAGGAAATATTTGAATTAAAAATGAAGCCATACGTAAAGATTAAATAGATGTTAGAAACACACTTACTTTTAATTTGTAAGTGTGTTTCTAGTATTACGTGTTACATAAAAATAGCGATAAAGGTGAAACTTTTTTGTATATAAATCGATACCTTTGAATTAGTAGTAAAATTACGTTAAAATAATACTAAGAAAATATATAAGTTTTGGGGGTAATGAATGAAGAAAGTATTTGAATACGTATTATTAACAATTGGCTCAATTATAGTAGCAGGTTCATTAGAGCTTATTTTAGCACCTAATGGATTAGTAGATGGCGGGGTAACGGCTATTGCTATTATGGCAAATAAAGTCGCAGGATTGCCGCTTTATGGTGTGTTCTTAGGAATTAATATCCCAATTTTATTATTTACTGCAAAAGTAATGGGAAAGAAATTTTTTATCCGTACATCTTATGCGAATGTAGTTACAACACTCGGATTAATTTATTTAAAACCATTTCCAGCAATTACGACTTCTGAGTTATTAATTGTACTTTATGGTGGAGTGCTGTTCGGAATTGGTGTTGGGATTGTTGTTAAAATGGGTGGAGCAATTGACGGTTCGGAAATGTTAGCAGTTTGGATGAATAAACACTTTAATGTACCGATTAGTACATTTTTACTTGCAGTAAATGCAGTTATTTTCATCTTTGTTGCCATTTTATTTTCAATCGAACAAGCGATGTTCTCATTAGCCATTTTCTATATTGTTACGAAAATGATTGATTTTATATTAGATGGTATAAATCAAGGTAAGAGCGTTATGATTATTTCTGGTAAGAATAAAGAAATAGGCGATTTACTTATGAAAGAATTGCAACTATCTGTTACGTATCTACATGGAGAAGGTGGTTTTTTAGGGGAGCATAAGAGAATCATTTATTGCATTACAAACCGATTCATTTATCCGAAAATGAAAGATCTCGTTCTCTCTGTAGATCCAACCGCTATAATTGAAGCTTCTTATTCAACAGAAACGACTGGTGTGAAACGTCCGGGAAGGAAAGCTAGGTCAGGTGAATAACTAGCAGAAGGCTGTCCAAAAAGTTATTTTGGAACAGCCTTCTTTTTTATTTTGTTGAATTGTTAGTATGTTACAAGTTAAACCCACTGTTAACAAGTTTCCTTGCAACTAGGGAACCAAGCGTCTTTCAATAATGTAGCCAACGTTTCAATTTTATTTTCTGGAATACTACCAAAACCGAGTAATACGTATGATTCCTTACGTAAATCATTCACGAAATCATATGGAGAAAGCGGGTATAATTTAACGCTTTGTTTTTTAGCGGATTCAATCAGTTCGTTTTCATTCATACTGTTATGGACACATAAAACAATATGAAGTCCGGACTGTTCGCCAAGAATTTGAACATTAGCCCCCATTTCTTTCATAATGGATTTTACTAACGCATGATGTTTTCTTTTATATAGTGTACGACTCCGGTTAAGATGACGTTCCCAATTCCCGCTTTGTATAAAGTTAGCAAAAGCAAGTTGTTGTATTGTAGCGACTGTTTGTTTAAAAATTCCATGCAGTTCTTGATATGTTTTTAAAAGATGTGGTGGTAAAACAACATATCCCATTCGTAAAGAAGGTAAAAAAGATTTTGAGAAAGTCCCCATATAAATAACGCGTTCATTTGAATCAAGACTTTGCAAAGAAGGAATCGGCTTACCAGCGTAGCGAAACTCACCGTCATAGTCATCTTCAATAATGTATCCGCTGCAATCATTAGCCCACTTTAACAATTCTGTTCTTCTAGATAAAGGCATAATAATCCCGAGTGGAAATTGGTGTGATGGTGTAACGTATGCGACATTGGCATTTGTGTTATATAAGCTAGAAATATCAATACCTTTTTCATCCAATGGTATGGGATGAATTTGTCTATCACAGCTTTTAATGATTGCGTGTATACGGTGAAATCCAGGGTTTTCAATGCCGTATTCTTTTGTAGGGCCAAGCAGTTGAAGTAGTAGCCAGAGAAGTGGCTGCGTTCCGGCACCGATCACAATTTGATCAGGTGAAGAATGTACACCGCGAGAATGATATAAATATGTTGATATATGCTCTCGAAGAGCGAATTCACCTTGAGGGTCTTCTTTGGCAAATAGTGCATTTTCGTATTTAAGAATGGATTCTTGTAATGCTCGTTTCCAATTTGTAATCGGAAATGTATTTTGATCAATAAGCCCTTGGCTACAATCATATTCGAATTTTTCGTCTATTAAATTGCTCGTCTTCATTGCTGCATTTCGTTTTTTGTTTGGGATAACGTCAATATCGAAATTTGCTACAAAAATACCACGTTTCGGTTTACTTTCTACATAACCTTCAGCTAATAATTGTTGATAAGCTGATTCAACAGTGATGCGGCTAATATTAAGTTGTGATGCTAAATTTCTGTGTGAGGGTAGACGTGTACCAACAGAAATACTCCCTTGTATAATTTCAGCTTTTATATAGTCGTAAATTTGCAAGTAAATAGGTGTGTTACTTTGTAATTGCAATGGGATAGTAAAATCCATATAAAACTCTCCTTTAAAACTGGCCTTATAAAAAATACTTAAACTGTCACTTGAGTAAAGGGCAGTTACTTTCTATAATAATGATACAACATTTAGAAAATTAAATAAATAGTTAGAGGAGAGTTAAAAATGAATGTTAAAGAAGTAGTAACAGAAGAGCAATTACATGAAGTATTACCTGTTTTACAGCAATTAAGAACGAAACTTTCAAAAGAGGAAACAAGCTCTTTATTTCGAAATATGAAAGAAGAAAATTATAAACTATTTTCGCTGCGTAATGAGGAGGATGAAGTTGTTAGCCTTGCAGGTGTAGCGATTTGTACGAACTTTTATAATAAGAAGCACGTTTTCGTATATGACCTTGTAACGGCAGACGCACATCGTTCAAAAGGACATGGAAATGTATTACTTTCGTATATAGAGAACTGGGGAAAGGAAAACGGATGTGAATCTATCGTCCTCACATCAGCATTTGCAAGAATTGATGCGCATCGTTTTTATGAAAGAGAAGGGTATGATAAAGTGAGTTATTCTTTTCATAAAGAATTATAAAAAATAAGAAGAAGTTGTCCCGCAAAAGTTGGGAACAGCTTCTTCTTATTTTTTAAGTTATTATTAAACCGTAAATAGGTTGTAAGTTATGGTATATGTATTTGAAAAGGTTATATAGTGTATTTTGTCGAATTATTTTAATTTAATAAAGAGAATGATTGGAGCGCTTATACTTGAAGAAAATAAAGAAACTATCAATCCCTAATGATGCTAGAGTTATCGTCATATCTGATATTCATGGAGAATTAAATCTTTTAAAAGAAGCACTACATAAAGTTAACTTTAAAGATGAAGATTATTTAATTATTAATGGAGATCTTTGCGAGAAAGGACGAGATAGCGTAGGCGTAGTAAACTATGTTATGAATCTTGTAAAGAACAATTCAAAGGTTCACGTTGTTGAAGGAAATTGTGAAGTTTTAGTTGATGCTCTTCTAAATGAAAATCCTCGTCTTATTAATTATTTATGTACGAGAAAGCATTCGATTTTTAATGAATGGCTAGAGCAATTGGATTTTTCAGTTCATGAAGGCACTTCAATTCGTGAAGTGAGAGAAGCATTGCAAAGTGAATTTTCACAAGAAATACATTGGCTAACGGAGTTACCGACAGCGATTGAAACAGAAGATTATATTTTTGTGCATGCCGGGCTAGAAGATAGAGTAGATTGGAAAGAAACAGAGCGCAAAAATGCGATAGCAATGCCAGAGTTTTTTAATAAATCACATAAAGCAAATAAGTATGTAATAGTTGGTCATTGGCCTGTCGTGAACTATTCTGAAGAAGCACCGTCTAACAATCCAGTTATTGATGAGGAGAAAAAAATTATTGCAATAGATGGAGGAAATGCAATTAAAGAAGCAGGACAATTAAATGCATTTATCATTCAGAGGAAACAAACGGGCGATACGTTTTCTTATACATATGTAGACTATTTTCCAGGGTACGAAGTAATAGCGGATTTTAATGCGAATTCAGAAATGCAGGGCGGAGTGACATATCCGTATTATTACATAGAGCCTATCGAGAAGATGCAAGATTACACAATATGTAAGCAAAAGGAAACAAATAAATTACTCACTGTAAAAAATGAATACATGAAACAACTTGAGTCAGGTGAATATACAGTGAAAACTGATATTTCTTGTGCGCAAATAAGCGTTAGAAAAGGAGATATCGTTTCTCTCATTGATGGTAGTTGTTCAGGATATGATTTAATTAAAAAAGATGGTGTAGAGGGGTGGATAGAGAAAGGCATTTTGCTTGAGCTGAAATAGGAGGGATGTAACCTCCTATTTTTTATTGCCTATTTTGCGCCTTCGTACTTCAATTAACCTTTTAAATTAGTGGACTGCCTGCTGTCTTTAATAAGTAAATAAATCGTACTCGGTAGAATGATAAGCGTCATTCCTAAAATAATCGCTAGTATACCATAACCTCTATACGGAGCAGAAACGATAAACGGAAGTATCGAAAAAAAAATACCTGCTATCATCATTGAAATACTACTAATATTTGAAGCTCTTTTTTCGAGGTACTTATCATTCCATTCTAATGAAACGGTTGATTTAGTCGTATCAATTTTGGAACTGAAATAACCTATTAATATAAATAAAAGCCCTAATGCTAAAAATATGAAATGATCAAGGGGAAGTGAAAAGCCAAGAGCGATGAGGGCAATGACAATATCGACAAAAAATAAGAATAGTAACATTGTGTTGCCGATCCAATGGAGAAATTTCTGGTTACTCGCTGCTTTAGATAAAGCTAAAAATACAAAGAATAAGAAGGAACATATAATTATATTTACGATTACAAAAGTGCTTTTATCCATTGTTGATGTAGGCGTTCCATTGAAGTCCCATTTCGTAACAATATTTGATGGTAAGAAGAAATATAGAATAATATTTGTCGTAATAATAGTGAGAAATAAAGCAATACTAAATCGATTATTCACTGAATCACCAGCTTTCTAAATCAATAATTGGTATCTAATAACAAAATTATACTATAATATATGATATTAGTTTTGATTTTTCTGAAAAAATATTATAATTATATATGAAATAAAGAGAAATGCAGGAGGGAATTATGCAAAACGTTGTATTAAAGGGGAAGAAAGTTACAATTCGTACAATAGAAGAATCAGATATAAAAACATTATGGAATATCATATTTAAAGAAGAAAGCCCAGAATGGAAGAAATGGGATGCGCCATATTTCCCGTTCTCAATGCAAGAATACTCTTCCTATAAAGAGAAGATGCAAACTCGTTTAAAAGAAGAACCACTGTCAAATTTAATTATAGAAAATAACGGTCAAATCATTGGGACAGTCGGGTTTTATTGGGAATATAAACCGTCGCGTTGGTTAGAGATGGGGCTTGTGATTTATGACCCAACATACTGGAATGGTGGTTACGGTACGGAAGTATTGACATTATATAGAGATTTGCTATTTGAAAAAATGGAGATTGGTAGAGTAGGAATCACGACTTGGTCTGGCAATGAACGAATGATGAAAGTAGCAGAGAAAATAGGAATGAGCTTAGAAGGTAGAATGCGAAAGTGTCGTTATTATAACGGCACATACTATGATTCTATTCGAATGGGCATGATTCGTGAAGAATGGGAAGCGCTATGTGTAACGAAGGGGTGAGAAAGATTGTACCCTATCATTGCTACATTTGATCGTGTGTTTACTAATAAAATTACAGAACTGCAAAATGAATTAACAAATGTAATTGGAACAAATCAATTAGCCGGAGTAGAACCTCATATAACGATTGCGGATTATAATGAGTTAGATGTTCATTTGTATACGGAGAAACTAGGGGAGTTTGTAGCTATTCAAGAAAATATGGACGCAGTAACTTTTCCTTCTGTTGGAATTTTTCCTACTAATGGAACGGTCTTTCTAGCACCGACTGTTACCGATGAATTTTTAAAACTTCATCATTCTTACCATGATTATTTTAAAAATTTTCATGACAATCCAAATTCATATTACGTACCGGGAAAATGGGTTCCGCATTGTACGATTGCAAATAGATTACATACAAAGCAGTTTTTAAGTGTAATGGAATATATTTATGAAAAATTTGATTTTGCAACAGCTTCAATTGAGAAATTAAAATTAATTAAGGTGAATTATGAAAATGGTTCTGCCATTTCTTCTAGTATATTAGCAGAATATAATTTAAAGAGAATGGAGACATCGAGATGACATATGTAATTAGAGAAATGAAGCAAGAGGATATTCGTGCTGTACAATCAGTAGCGAAAATAGCTTGGCATGATACATATGAAGGCATTATTCCGAGAGAGATTCAAGATAGTTTTTTAGACGAGGCATATTCTGATGAAAAAATGAAATATCGCCTTAAAAATACACATTTATTCGTTGCGGAAGAAGAGGGTGAAGTAATAGGATTTGCGAACTTTTCACCTGTTAGACTACAAAACGAAGCAGAATTAGGGGCAATTTATTTGTTGCCAGATCAGCAAGGAAAAGGGATCGGAAGTGCTTTATTACAAAGAGGGATTAAGGCATTAAATGGGATACGGAAATTGTACATACATGTAGAAGCAGCAAATGAAAAAGGAAAACGCTTTTATGAAGCGAAAGGTTTTGCTGAATTAGAGCAATTTGAAGAAGACTTTGAAGGACATATGATGCAGACAGTAAGGATGGTTTTATACGTATAAGGAGGACTAGTAATGAAAATTTTTGATTTTAGTGAAAAAGTAGGAAAGCACCTATCAGTATTTCAATCTAATTTCATCATGTCGAAAATAGTAAACCATCAAGGAAATGTACATATCGGTGCTATGCATTTACACGAGAATGGAATCATCGGTAATCATGAAGCAGTTGTATCTCAACTGCTTCTTATTGTGGACGGAGCAGGATATGTATGTGGGGCAAATAAAAAAAAGATAAAGGTAGAGGCGGGACAAGCTGTGTTTTGGGAGAAGGGAGAGCTCCATGAAACAAGTACAGAACAAGGATTAACGGCAATTGTTATGGAAGCGGAGAATCTTGAACAAGGGATAGTAATGCCTATTATTCAAGGGGAGTTGTGAAAAATGATAATTAAGGCGAATCAAGAAGATACCAATGAAATATTAAAATATGCGGCGCAATCGCTTTTTGAAGGGACGAGAGGGAATTGTCAATTAAGTACCGAGAAAGCGATTGAAATTACAAAGCCGATTGTAGAAAAAGGAGCATATTATTTAATCGTTAAAGAAGCAAATAAAGTAATGGGATGGATATTAATAGGGGAAAATACAGACTATTTTTCTTGTGAAAAACTTGGATTTATATATGAATTGTACGTTTTCCCAGAATATCGCGGGAAAGGATTATCGAGAGAACTGATGGAAGCTGGTATTAAGGAATTGAAGGAGAAATATTCAGAAATTAGGTTGAATGTATTTACTGGGAACTTTGCAAAAGAGATGTACGAAGAGTTTGGGTTTGTTGAAAGACAGGTAATTATGACTTTGAAGTGAGTATAATAGTCTGAATGAGGGAAGCGCGAAAGCATGAGAAAAGAAAATGAGTATGTAGCGTATTTACAAAGTGTGTATCCTGAACTACAAATAAAATCGGCACATGTAAATGAAATTGGCCAAAATAATGATGTTTTAATTATAAATGATAATATAGTATTTCGTTTTCCGAAATATGAAAAAGGTATTCAAAAACTTCGAGTAGAAACAAAGTTACTGGAGAAAATACGACCATTTATTACGATCCAAATTCCTGATCCAAGTTATCAAAGATTGCAAGAGGAAGTGCTAGGAAAAGTATTTGCAGGATATGAAATGATTGAAGGGGAACCGTTTTGGAAAAATACTTTTACGGGAATAAATGATGAAAAGCAATTACAGAAACTTGCGTGCACATTGGCGGGATTTTTAAAAGAATTGCATGAAATTCCGTTATCCACATTTGAAGGTATTATGCAAAATGATAGTGCTGATATATATGCAGAAACAAATAGTTTATATAGTCAATTAAAAGATTATGTTTATCTATACATGAGAGAAGAGGCAAAAAGAGAAGTTTCATTATCTTTTGAAACGTATTTAAATGAAGAGAGCCATTTTAATTTTACATCGAGTCTTGTTCATGGGGATTTTGGCATGACAAACATCTTATATAGTGCAACAAAAAAGGATATTTCAGGGGTCATAGATTTTGGTGGTGCGAGCATTGGAGATCCTGCTTATGATTTTGCAGGTATATTAGCTAGTTATGGAGGAGAGTTTTTACAACTATTTGAAGCACATTATCCTAATTTAGAAGCAGTAAGGGAACGAATGTATTTTTACAAAAGTACATTTGCTCTTCAAGAAGCATTATTTGGTGTACTAAATAATGATAAGAAAGCCTTTGAAGCTGGAATAGCACAGTATGTATAAAAGCCGATTTTAAATCGGCTTTTAATTATCGATACATCGTCCACATCCCAATATCTTTAAACCCTAATCGTTTGTAAATACGTCCAGCAGCTGGATTGTTATAAAATAAACAAAGTGCTCGGCCTTCTTTCGTAAAGTCTTGAATCATTTTTTGCAATATGAGTGAAGCATATCCATTTCCGCGATAATTTGGGTGTGTACATACACCAACTACCATAGCGGATAATGAATTTTCAGCGGAAGTAGAGGCGGATGCAATAATAGCACCGTCTTTTTCAATATAATATGTGCGTCCTGTATTTGTTTTGAGAGCTTGTCTTAATATTTTCTCTGATTCATTAGCAACTGGAAATTCAGCAATGTTACCTCGCAATTGCATAATTCGCTCTACATCATCTAGTGTGGCAAGTTTAATTGTTTCATGAATTGGTGTGCTAGGTAAGTTGTTGTCATTTAGACATTCACAAAAATACATTTCATTTTTGACGCCTAATTGTAGACTTGGAGCAGTTTCAAACTTTTCTACAATAGTTGACTTACCAGAGAGTTTAAGCGGCTTATATGCGGAAAGAAGTGCCTCATAATCAGTGGTAACAAATTCTTCTTTACTATAGGGTATAAATGCCTCATGAAAGCGGAGCAAAATTGATTTTAATGTTCCATTCTCTTTAAATACTCCCCATAATTCTTGAAAATCTGTGTCATAACCGAAAGCTTCAATATCTCCAATAATAAACAAGTTAAGGGCTGCTTCTTCTTTTAGGTAAGCGAATACTTGTTCATGATCTTTCTTTGTTAATTTTCGCATCATAACGAATCGACCTCTTTTTTATTTTTCTAAATATTACAACTTAAGTTTTTTGAAATCAATATAAAATTTTATGTTTAGTTCACAAACTTTCGGAAAAACTAGGAAAGATATGACAAAGGAGGTTATGAACGGTGGATCATCCAATTCAAGGGTTAATGAAAGCAGCAATGGAAAATTTAAAAGAAATGGTTGATGTAAATACGATTGTTGGAGAGCCTGTTCAAACGGCTGACGGTGGTGTGGTGTTAACGGTTTCTAAAGTAGCGTTCGGTTTTGGAGCAGGAGGTTCTGATTTCCAAACGAATGATGGACAAAGAGCGAACGGTAACCCTGCATTTGGTGGCGGTAGCGCGGGTGGTGTTTCGATTACACCAGTAGCATTTCTTGTGGTGAATAAAGATGGAGTAAATATTCTTCATTTACAAAATGCGACACATTTAGCAGAAAAAATGATTGAATTAGCTCCACAAACAATTGATAAAATTCAATCGATGTTCCAAAAAGAAGAAAAGAAAGAGGGAAATCATCATCCTCAAAACCCTGATGAAATCCTTTAAAAACGCCTGCTTATGAGCAGGCGTTTTTTCTTGTAATCACTATGTAATAAAACACATGAAATTGTAAATAGTTTTTGAAGTTTTTTCTATGTTTCTAAAATTTTTCATGTTAAAATATGCTATAGAATTGAAACATATAAAACGAAGGTGGCTAGGTGCTTTGTCTGGAGGATCTGACCAAGTAAAGAATATGATATATATTAATGGTAATCGTCGAGGTCATTGTTTTATTACATCAGGAATTACGTTTAAAGAGTTTGCGAGTAACATCCCTTCACCGCTTCATCAAGTGTTGCTTTTGAAGCACAACTTTGAATGGACGGATTTTCATTATCATACTTTATTTGAATATGTTGAGGAAGAAAATATACATAAGTTAATTCAAGCAGAGATTGATGAATTTGATGAATTTTGTTGGGTAGATTTTGATGATGCAAGCGATTTAGATGAATTAGAGCCGAAAGAAATTGCAGAATTATTATATTTGGCTCACAAAAAAGAACCACTTGCAAGAACATTCTTTCCGCTGTTGAAAAATAGATTTGTTTATTTTTCACATGATGACGGATGGTACAACAAAGTGTATTATCGTAGAATTGCCGATTTTGTAGGAATGTTAAGTAAAGTCATTCCTTATAAACTCGGTGCTTTCGGTAAGAAACGTTTTTCTTTCTTCCAAAAATCAAAAATTTTCCCAGCAATTTCAAAAGAATTGATTATGGGACTTCTTCCACTAATGGAAGATGGTCTTTACATAGATCTAGCAGGGAAGATTGAGTCAAGAAGAGGTCTTGAAATTCCGGTATATGTAGTTGGTTCGTATGAAAGTACGGATGAGGTGCTAGATAATATCGATGAATTGAAAGAGGAAGCAACAGAAACAGGTTGGCTCATTTTTGATAAGAAAGAACAAGAGTGGCAATGGGTTGTTGACTAAGAAAACTTGGCGCATGAAGTCAAGTTTTCTTGTCATTTGAAAGGAGTACAAATGAAGAAATATTATACAATTGTGGGTATTGTAAGTATTATTCTCGTGGCAATATTACTTATAACTTGTCCGAAAGAATCAGATTTTAAAGTGTATGTAGAGGATAAGTATGCGTTGAATTGTAATGAGAGTAGTTTTGAATGCACGCAAAATGTAGATGGTAAAAAAGAAAAACTACAATTTGAAAGTACAGATGCACGAAATGGTGTATTCTTTATGACTGTAAAGCAAACATTTAAAACAGAAGCTGGTGTTTCAAAAGAATATAGCGGAGTAGGAATGTTTGGTACATTTCTTTTTGTTTCAGAGAAGACTTTCTAGTAATAGAAGGTCTTTTTTTTATGCTTATGTTCATATAGATGAAGTAAGACAAGCATAGGAGGGATAGCGATGAAGAACACATGTATCGTTTGCGGTGGTGAGGAGTTTTTTTCCTCAACATTATATGCACGTACGAAACAAGATTGGGCATATGCACCAAACATGTATCGGTTTGAAAAAGTATTTATTGAGCATAGGGATGAAGAAAATTATCCAGTGTTTCAAGAAATTACAGCGAAACATTGTTGTGGATGCGGTCATATTATGTTGTATCATGAATGAACACACCAAGTATAACTTGGTGTGTTTTTTTAAAACGCTGACAAAGCAAGCGGATAAAGTAAAGTAAATAAAACAGAAAAACTACCAAAACCAATTGCTGTATATCCAAGCGTTCTTGCTCCGAAATTGACAGCTAATAGGCCAACTAAAATTGCTAGGGAGCCGAGCGTAACTGGATAAAAAGCAATGGAGAATAACGAAAGAAATAAAGCGACATAGCCTACCATTGCACCGGTATTTGTACCTTCTATCTCATTTGCAATTTCTTTACGCTTATGTCTAATTGGAATGCCAGCTGGTGATATTTCAGCTGCATACTCTTCGTTTTTTTCACCACTTTTAAAATGATGATTTCTCTTTCTTCGCATGTACATCCCTCTCTTTCAATTGGGTGTACCTATAGTATCTTTCATAAAGAGAAGAACATGAGTATGAGTTAAACCCAAGTAAAGCAAAAATTGGAGAATAAAGATTCCTTCATTAGCATGTATATCTCCTTATGAAGATAAAACAGGAATTTTGGAAAATGATGTAGAATGAAATGAGTGATAAAGCGTGAAGGTAGGGGAATGTATGACAACATTTAATTGGCATGAATCAGCAGAGAAGAAATGGGATAGTAGCGCAGAGTTTTGGAATCAAAATAGTCAAGAGATGTGGGATAGCGGGAGTAGGAGTACAATTATTCCGTTTTTTGAACAATACGTGAAGAAAGAAGCACAAGTGCTCGATGTTGGTTGTGGTGATGGGTACGGTACATATAAATTAAGTAGCGCAGGCTATAAAGCAGTGGGAGTAGATTTATCGGAAGTGATGATTCAAAAAGGTAAGGAGCGCGGAGAAGGACCGAATTTATCTTTTATAAAAGGAGATCTTTCTGCATTACCATTTGAAAATGAGCAATTTGAATCAATTATGGCAATTAATTCTTTAGAATGGACGGAAGAGCCATTACGAGCGTTAAATGAAATAAAGCGTGTGTTAAAGAAAGATGGATATGCATGTATTGCAATTTTAGGACCGACAGCAAAGCCACGAGAGAACAGTTATCCTCGCTTGTATGGAAAAGACGTTGTTTGTAATACGATGATGCCTTGGGAATTTGAACAGTTAGCGAAAGAACAAGGTTTTAAAGTTATAGATGGCATCGGCGTATATAAGCGCGGAGTAAATGAGAAGATGTTAGGTCAACTACCTACAGAGTTACAACAATCGTTAACATTCTTATGGGTATTTATGTTAAAAAACGTATAAAGAAATGAAAGAATTTTTAGGAGGTAAATAAGTGCAGAAAATACAAAAAACTGATACAATATCATCAGAACCAATTAAAGGGGGACTAGGGTATATGACAACTACTACAACAGTGAAATCCGATATTGAAATCGCACAAGAAGCGAGTATG
Organism: Bacillus sp. C-3-6; assembly: GCF_054509685.1. Taxonomy (NCBI): domain Bacteria; kingdom Bacillati; phylum Bacillota; class Bacilli; order Caryophanales; family Bacillaceae; genus Bacillus; species Bacillus sp. C-3-6. The sequence goes on from NZ_CM137247.1 coordinate 1,987,557, forward strand.
AAGAAGATTCAAGAAATTGCAGCTGATTTAAATATTTTAGAAGATGAATTAGAGCCATACGGGCATTATAAAGGTAAGTTATCTCTTGATATTTTTAAGCGCTTACAAGATGAGAAAGACGGTAAAGTTGTTTTAGTAACAGCAATTAACCCAACTCCAGCTGGAGAAGGTAAATCAACAGTAACAGTTGGTTTAGGTCAAGCTTTTAACAAAATTGGTAAGAAAACAGTAATTGCACTTCGTGAACCATCTCTTGGACCGACGATGGGATTAAAAGGTGGAGCAGCAGGTGGCGGTTTTTCACAAGTCGTACCAATGGAAGACATTAACCTTCACTTTACTGGAGATATCCATGCGATCACAACTGCCAATAACGCATTAGCAGCGTTTATTGATAATCATATCCAACAAGGAAACACACTTGGAATTGATACGCGTAAAATTGTTTGGAAACGCTGTGTTGACTTAAATGATCGTGCCCTTCGTAACGTAGTAATTGGTCTTGGTGGACCTGTACAAGGTGTACCACGTGAAGACGGTTTTGACATTACAGTCGCATCTGAAATTATGGCCGTATTCTGCCTTGCAACAGATATTCAAGACTTAAAAGCGCGTCTATCTCGCATCGTAGTTGCTTATAACTTTGCAAATCAACCTGTAACGGTTAAAGATTTAGGTGTAGAAGGTGCGTTAACGCTATTATTAAAAGACGCATTAAAACCAAACTTAGTACAAACATTAGAAAATACACCAGCTATTATTCATGGCGGACCATTTGCGAATATTGCTCACGGTTGTAACAGTGTTATCGCTACGACAATGGCAGCAAAATTAGGTGATTATGTTATTACAGAAGCTGGATTTGGTGCTGATTTAGGCGCTGAGAAGTTTTTAGATATTAAAGCTCGTGCAGCTGGCATTAAACCAGAAGCAGTTGTTATTGTTGCGACGATTCGTGCGCTTAAAATGCATGGTGGCGTAGCAAAAGATCAATTAAAAGAAGAAAATGTAGATGCATTAGCAAAAGGTATGGAAAACTTACAGAAGCATGTTGAAACAATTCAAAGCTTTGGTGTGCCTTTCGTAATTGCAATTAATAAATTCATTACAGATACAGATGCAGAAGTTACATACTTACAAGAGTGGTGTAATGAGCGTGGCTATGCAGTATCCTTAACAGAAGTTTGGGAGAAGGGTGGCCAAGGCGGAGTTGACCTTGCTGAAAAAGTACTAAAAGAAATCGAAAAAGGTGAAAACAACTACGCACCACTTTATGAATTAGAATTACCATTAGAAGAAAAAATTCGTACAATTGCTCAAAAAGTGTATGGCGCAAAAGATATTGAATTTGCTCCGAAAGCACGTAAGCAATTAGCTCAATATGAAGGAGAAGGTTGGAGTAACCTACCAGTTTGTATGGCGAAAACACAATACTCTCTTTCTGACGATGCAACAAAATTAGGTCGTCCATCTGACTTTATCGTTACAATTCGTGAGTTAAAACCATCTATCGGTGCAGGCTTTATCGTTGCGTTAACAGGTACAATGTTAACAATGCCAGGTCTTCCAAAACAACCAGCAGCACTTCAAATGGATGTAAATGAAGATGGAAAAGCAGTAGGTTTATTCTAAAAGGTTGTAATTCATCTCGTTTATCTGTAAACTATATATACATCAAGTGGCGCCTTTCCATCGAAAGGCGCCTGTTTTTTGGAGGAAATTATGTTTGATCCAACTGCTTTTGACAATTTAAAAGTAATCGTAGAAGGTGCTGTGTATGATTTTGATCTACATGGAGATATTCTTGTAACAGATCGAAAAGATATGATGGACCTTGCCTCATTAAGTCGTATATATCATATCTCATTTCAATTAACAGAACCGTTCGAACCATTAGTAGAAGCAACATTTTCATTATCTGTGGATGCAAAGAACTTGTCTGGTGAAATACTAGAAGTGCCTCAGTTTACACCAGGTTGTGAAATGAAGCTAGCATTTTCATTCCCGTTAGAACAACCAGAAGTAGGATGCGAAGAAATTGAAACTTTAATGCGTTCTATATGGGGAAAAGAAAGAATGATTATGCAGAAAGTTTCATACGAATATAATAAGCAAGCGATTTCATATCATAATAAGGTAGAGGTTCTATTTCAAAAAGCGATTACAGAAGACCATGTTGATGATTTAATAGCTGTTATTTCACACATGATAGAAACGGTGCGAACAATACAGCATTTTCTTCAAAAATAGAGATAAAGGAGAAAAACAAATGATAAAAGATATGCAACCATTTTTACAAGAAGCTTGGGAGAAGGCTGGTTTTAAAGAATTAACTGAAATTCAAAAACAAGCGATTCCAACTATTTTAGAAGGACAAGACGTTATAGCTGAATCTCCAACTGGAACAGGAAAAACATTAGCGTACTTATTACCCCTTTTACATAAAATTAATCCTGAAGTAAAACAGCCACAAGTTGTTATTTTAGCTCCAACGCGTGAACTTGTAATGCAAATTCATGAAGAGGTTCAAAAATTTACAGCAGGAACTGAAATTTCAGGTGCATCTTTAATTGGTGGTGCAGATATTAAGCGCCAAGTTGAAAAATTAAAGAAACACCCAAGAGTAATTGTCGGTTCACCAGGCCGTATCTTAGAATTAATTCGTATGAAAAAGCTAAAAATGCATGAAGTAAAAACAATTGTATTTGATGAGTTTGATCAAATTGTAAAGCAAAAAATGATGGGTGCAGTGCAAGATGTAATTAAATCAACGATGCGCGATCGTCAATTAGTATTCTTCTCGGCGACAATGACAAAAGCGGCAGAAGATGCGGCACGTGATTTAGCAGTTGAACCACAATTAGTACGTGTAACACGTGCAGAATCAAAAAGCTTAGTTGAGCATACGTATATCATTTGTGAGCGACGCGAAAAAAATGATTACGTAAGAAGAATTATGCATATGGGCGATGTAAAAGCAGTTGCTTTCTTAAACGATCCATTCCGTTTAGATGAAATTACTCAGAAATTGAAATTCCGTAAAATGAAAGCAGCGGCTCTTCATGCAGAAGCAAGTAAACAAGAGCGTGAAGCAACGATGCGTGCTTTCCGCGGTGGAAAATTAGAAATCCTACTTGCTACTGATATTGCAGCACGCGGTATTGATATTGATGATTTAACACATGTAATTCACTTAGAATTACCAGACACAGTAGACCAATACATTCACCGCTCAGGACGTACTGGACGTATGGGTAAAGAAGGAACTGTCGTATCTCTTGTAACTCCACAAGAAGAGCGCAAATTACTACAATTTGCGAAAAAACTAGGCATCGTATTTACGAAGCAAGAAATGTTCAAAGGAACATTTGTAGAATCGAAGCCACCAGCACCTAAGAAAAAGAAACCAGCATTTACTGGGAAGAAAAAGCCTAGATAAATAATGGGGAAGGCGTAACTATTTGTAGTTACGTCTTTTTTATTTGCAATTGAATAATACAAGGAGTTTTATTAATGATTATTGAAATGTATCTATTATCACTTTTTTAATCAACATATGTACAAGGAAGTAATATAAAAAAAGTCGAATATTAAACTGATGCGAAATGATAAAAAGAAGGTTCATATATGGATAGGAAATTAGGAATGTTTTTGAATACGAAACATATTGAAGTAAACGAAGGAATACAAAAAGCAAGGGAATGGGATTTAGAATATATTCAATTATATGCTATGAATAAAAACTTCAACTTAGCTAATATTCCAGTGGTAGAATGGACTGCTTTAAAGAAAAGCTTATCTTTTAATGGAATAAAGATTCCATCATTAGCAATTAGTTTTGGAGAAAATGGAATTACAGGAACAGAAGTTGACAGTACAATAAATCAGATTAAATATATTACTGACAGAGGTTTGGAGCTGGGAGCAAAGATCATAACAGCTCATATTGGGAAAGTTCCAGATGATGAAAAAAGTGAGTGCTATGATAAAATGATACGGGTTTGTTATGAGATAGGAGAATTAGCATTCAAATTTGGGGGAGTCTTTGCTATTGAGACAGGATCTGAAAAAGCAATAGTATTAAAACGATTTTTAGAAAATGCAAACTCGAAAGGACTAGCTGTTAACTTTGACCCAGCAAATTTAATAAGTGATGTAAATGAAAATCCGTTAGAAGGTTTATTACTATTAAAAGATTATATAGTACAAACTCATATTAAAGATTGTAAAGAAGTGAAAAGTAATAGTTCAAGTAAGTATATAGAAGTAGCAGTAGGAAATGGTGAAGTGGATTTCGATATATTCTTCAAAGTATTAGATGAAATTGGATTCGACGGATATAACATGATTGAAAGAAACAATTATTTTGACGAACTGGATGGGATGAGTCAGTCGATAAATTTTGCAAAGAAGTACATACCAACTCAAAAGGAATAATGATACCAGCTGTAGAAAGCTACATAGAATGTAAAAAAACAATAGGAGGAATACAAATGATTCATAAAGTAGGACAAATTATGTTATATGTAAATAATCAAGATGAGGCAGTAAATTTTTGGACGGAAAAGGTAGGGTTTCATGTAGTTGCAGAGGAAGATAACAAGCAAGGAATGAGATGGATTGAAATTGCTCCAACTAACGGTGTTGAAACGAGCATTATATTACATAATAAAGAAGTTATTTCGAAAATGAGCCCAGAATTAAATCTTGGTACACCGTCCTTAATGTTCTTCTCAGAAAATCTGGATCAATTATATGCAGGTTTAAAAAATAAAAATGTTACTGTTGGAGAAATGGTAACTATGCCTTCTGGTAAAGTGTTTAACTTTGCTGATAGTGAAGGGAATTATTTTGCGGTTATGGAGAAGAATCAATAATAATATTGCTATGTGAAAATCCCCCTCAAATATATTGAGGGGGATTAAATCTTTGAAGTGGATTTTTCATGAGAGAGTTGTGTAATAAAAAATACACCTTTTTCAATAGCGGTTTCAATGTAACCGACAATTTGATTAAACGTAAACACCTGTAAGTCTTCATGCAAATGTTGCTCAGGATACAACATATCTTCAAAAAGATACTTTCGAAAAGCTAAAACGTTTTCTTTAGAAACCTCTTCAATATCCACAATGTGAGCCTCTTGATTGAGAAGAGAGAAGAGCTGTTGTTCTTGATCGTAATGATGAAGCAACTTTGCATTTAACAGTTTAAAATCGTTATAGTACAGGGGTGCGATGGTTTCGTCATTCTCTATTCTATTTTTTAGCCATGGTAGAAAAAAGCCACTTAGCCAATTATCATCGGCAATGAGGTGGGTATAATAGCCTAAAATAAAGGGGGAATCTATATGTGCTTCGTATTTATGAAAGAATGAATCATAATCTATTCTTCTCGTATAGTTCTTCGTTGTACCAGCGTAAAAGTGTGAAGTTCCTTTTTCTTCTGCTGAATGAACCGCATCAGGGGCTACCCCTCCAAGTAAGAAAGAAGTTTTATCTTGAATACATAGTTTCTCAGCAATACCGTTAGCGATAATAACATGCATAATTCGTGATCCCATGAATGCCACCTCTGTTTCAAGTATTCATTTCAGGAAGAAGACTGAACAGTTAGTATTACTTTCCCTGTACTTTTTCTACTTTCGACCCATTCATGTGCTTTCCCTGCATCTTGAAGGGGAAAAGATTTTGTAGCTTTCATTTGCAAACTTCCGTCACGCAAATAACGGAAAACTTCATTTGCCGTTTCTTGGAGTAGTTCAGGACGTTTTTTCCGTGTAGTGCCAAAGCTAAAGCCTAGTATAGAGCGGCAACTTGCGTGTAAATCTTTCGTTTTGAAATTGCCAATTTTACCGCTTGCATTACCGAAATGAACGAGGCGACCGTAATAAGCTAGGCAGTTTAAACTTCTTTCAGAGACAGTTCCAGAAATAGAGTCCAAAATTATATTCACTCCTTCTCCGTTTGTCAGCTCATTGACTTTCTCTACAAAATCTTCATCTTGATGACAAATAACATAATCAGCTCCAGCATCTAAAGCGATTTCTTTTTTCGTTTCACTTCCGACAGTACCGATAACTGTTCCAGCCCCTAATCGTTTTGCAAGTTGAATCGCGGTAGTACCAATTCCGCCAGCAGCTGCATGAATCAGCACGGATTCATTTTGTTGAAGCCTTGCAACATTCACGAGTAAATTATAGCTTGTGAAAGATACGATCGGACAAGCAGCTGCGGTTTGAAAGTCGACTTCATGGGGTAAAACGAAAGTGAGATTTTCATTTGAAACAACGTACTCTGCGTAAGATCCATTTTGAGGAAAAGCAATGACACGCTGTCCAGGTTGAATATTTTTCACATGAGAACCGACGCGTTCTACAATACCAGTGGCATCTATACCTGGAATAAAAGGTAGTGCTTTATTTCCTTTTTTGCCATAACGTGATTTAATATCAGCGAAATTTACACTAGTAGCAACAACAAGAATTAAAACTTGATCTTCTGAAATAGCCGGTATATCCAAATCTGTATATTTCATCACTTCAGGACCACCGAACGACGTTACAACGATAGCTTTCATCATATATCCTCCTAAATTTGACTATATAAATCATTTTAAATCTTTATCAGAAATTGGAAAATTATATAATAGTTATGCGTGGTTATAAGTGAAGCTTATGAACTCATTGAATCATAATATTAATTTATATAAAAATTTTTTTCGGAAAAATCGAACGAAATATGAATTACTTGCCAATATATAGTGTAAGACAAAGGAGGGCTGGAATATGAAGGCTGAAATAGATTACGCACATTTAATTCGATTAACTTTATCAGGAAATAAAGAAGCGTATAGCGAATTGTATGATGTAACGATTCAAGAAGTATATAAAACAGCACATTTTTTAATTGAAGATAAAACGGATGTAGATGATGTCGTTCAAGAAGTATACATACAGCTATATGAATCGCTTCGTAAATATGATAGCGAGAAGCCATTTCGCCCTTGGCTAATTGGGCTTGCGATTAAACAAATTCATTCTTATAGAAGAAAGAGGTGGATGCGACTACGAATTATGAAAAAAGCAGAAGAGCAAAGAAAGCCAGTGCAAATTGATTTTTCTAACGATGTTGTAAGTAAAATATCAAACCAAAAACTAATCGAACTCATTCATAAATTACCGTATAAATTGAAACAAGTTATTATCTTAAGATACTTATACGAATATTCACAAGAAGAAGTAGCACAAATATTACATATTCCAATTGGTACAGTGAAGTCTAGAATTCATGCGGCATTAAAGAAAATACGTCAAAAAGAGCAAGTAGAAGAAATCTTTTTAGGAGAGGTAGGGAATGTGAAATGAGTTTAGATTGTAGAGTTAGAGAATCTATACGAGAAGAAGCGAAGGGGATTGTTGCCCCGCCGGAGTTAAAAGAAAAAGTAATTGTTCAAATCAAAATGAATCGCGGGGGAAATAAGGTGAAGAAACGTCTTATCGCCGGAGTGCTTGCAGCAGCATTTTTAATCCCTACGACCGGTTTTACATATCAATCTATTATGGCGGATGGTATATACGGATCATTTGAGAATTTAAAAAAACACGCCGGAGCGATGACGTTAGAAGCGTATATGCGTTTTAATGCAAAGTTATCAGAAGCGAAAGATGAAATGGGCACGAAGGAATATGAGGAGTTTACAAAAGAACTAAAAAAATTAACAAATGCAAAGCTTGCGTACGGAGATTCGAATGGTAATATAGATTATGATCAATTATCACCAGCTAAAAAAGAGGAATTGAAAAAGGTAGTAATGGAGCTTCATCCGTATTTTGATAAATTAAATGGCCATAAATCTAGTAAAGAAGTATTAACGCAAGAAGAGTTTGATCGCTATATGGAAGCTTTAATGACACATGAAATAGTACGAGTGAAGACAAAATCAACTGGTGCAATAAAAATAGAAGAAGTACCTGAGGCGTACAAAGAAAGATTTATTAAAGCGGAGCAGTTTATGGAGTATGTAGATGAAAAGGTGAGATAAGTAAAAAAGCTCAAAGCTTTAGTTTTGAGCTTTCTTTATTAAAAGAAAATAGAGCATTTAATTATATTTTTTCATCGTTGCATTGTCCTTTTGTATAAAACAATCTAAAAGGGAATAACCAGCTATTAAACTAATAATCGTAACAAAAGTTGTATTTATTAGAATAATATTAACTAAATAAGGTAGGTATTCGGCAAGTGGTGAAAAGAGTAGTGCTGGGGAAAAGGAAATGAATAGTGTAGGCACTGTAATAGCAATAAATTTATCCGGTTGAAAGCTCCAGTTTTGTTTACTCGTTTCGCGATTAATAGATTGAAGGAATCGTAATAAAATGCCAACTATAAGAGGGAAGAGTGTAAAGTAGAATAATCTTGGATAAACGTTAAAGTTCACTTGTGCATCTGTATCTAAATAAAATTGAATTTTTACTCCTACAAATAATAATAAGACGATAAATAATGTGAAGCAGAGGTATAGCATCACTTTTTGCATTATATTCCACCATCCTTTACTCAAAATATATTCAAAAAAAGAAGAGATATACAATAACTACTGTTGTATATCTCTTCTTTTACTGTTAGTTAATAGTGGAGTTTGCTTTATCTTGCTTCGTGAAATAATCAATAATGCCCATTGCGCTAATTTCTATATCTAAATGTAAAATATTATAAACGGAATGATCTGATGGAACGTTTAACTTTGTAAGATGAGAAGAGATTTTATCCATTAACAAAGTTTGTAAAGCTTTAGTTGCTTCATCGAAATCATTATACTTTTCAAAGACTTCCTTACCAGTATGAACGAAAATAGGTAGCCAATATTCCAGTTGATTATATACTTCTGTAATATGAGAGGATGCGCCGTAATGACCGAAATAAATAGTATCTACATTTATACTTTGAATGTGATTTTTAGAAGTAATCATCGCATCTGGTTGGAATTGTGAAGGGGACGTTGATGGTAGATATAACTCTACATCAACGTCTGCGAGTTCTCTATAATAAATTCCAATTGTATCGCCAGTAAAAATCCCGTTTGTTAATGAATCGTGAATGCTAATATGGTGCTTCGCATGTCCTGGTGTATCATAAAATGTAAGGGTGCGGTCTTTTGCAATTTTTAACGTATCACCATGTTGTACAATATGAACACGTTCTTCTTCAATTGGAAGAATTGGATCAAAGAGTTTATCGAAATCTTCTTTGTAGACAGCTTTTGCACCTAAAATAAGTTTTGTTGGATCAATCATATGACGAGCACCACGAGAATGCACATATAACGTAGCATTTGGGCACTTTTCCATCATTAAACCAGCTGCGCCAGCGTGATCTAAATGCACATGTGTAACGATAATGTTTTTAACATCGTTTAAATCAATATGTAATTGTTGTAAGCCGTCTAAAATATACGGAAGAGAAGGGGCTGCACAAGTTTCAATTAAAGTAATATCGTCACCTAATAAAACGTACGTACCTGTTCGTTCATTATGCTGTAAATCGAAATCATCAATAAGATATAGGTGAGAAGATAATTGCTCTACTTTTTTCATAGTTACCACTCCTTATATACTGCATGTTTTTATTATACGCTAAAATAGAAAAAAGGCAGAAAACGAAGCTCGTCTTCTGCCTTTTTGTAATATTATTATTTCGTTTGTTGTTTATTAATAGACATAATGAACAGTCCAACAATCCCGCCTACTAATGGAAGCATAATCTCTCCTGCTAAATTAAAGTAGGAGCTTAAGAATAAACCATTTACATCGATTACCCAGCCAGTAACAAACAATAACATCATATATAGTACGAAATAAAACTCGCGATTTGAAATCGTTTCATGTTGTGCAGTTTTCATAATGAACACCATCCTTTTCTTTTATAATGGAATATAAACTGTCACATTTTGTTCACATTTCAATTGTAAAACTTTCCATCATAAAAGTCTAGTAGTTTGTGTCGAATTTTCGAACAGAAATAAAGCGCTATCATTACAACTTATAAGTACGTAATAAGAGCTGTATATTCACGAATGTAGTATAGTATAAACATAGAATGATAGTGAAGAGAGGGGCAAAGACAATGACAGTTTATGATTTTTCAGCTAAAACAATTACAGGTGAAGAAAAATCGTTAAAAGATTACGAAGGAAAAGCACTTCTTATTGTCAATGTAGCTAGCAAATGTGGTTTCACACCACAATATAAAGGATTACAAGAGGTATATGATAAATATAAAGACCAAGGACTCGAAATACTTGGATTTCCTTGTAACCAATTCGGGGGACAAGAACCAGGTACAGAAGCGGACATTACTAGCTTTTGTGAATTAAACTACGGTGTAAACTTCCCGATGTTTGCAAAGGTTGATGTGAAAGGTGATAAGGCTCACCCTCTATATACATACATGACAGAACAAGCACCAGGTTTACTTGGTATGAAAGCAGTGAAATGGAATTTTACGAAGTTTTTAATCGGAAAAGACGGGAAAGTAGTAGGGCGTTTTGCTCCGCAGACGAAGCCGGTAGATTTAGAGGTTGAGATTGAGAAGGTGCTTGGGGAATAAGCAGGAGTTTCACTTTATTAAAAAACGTCTCAAAGAACAATGTAGTTCTTTGAGACGTTTTCTTTAAACTCAAATTTTCAAGATTAAATAACTGTATCAAAGCCATCTGATTTAGGTGGAGAAGCTGCTTTTTTCATAAGCACTTCCCATAAGTGTACGGATTTCTTCCATTCTACCGTAGCCTGCCCCTGTTGATACATAGCGTTCTCATAACTGGCAGTAAGTTGTTGCATATCGGCCGAGTTGTAAAGTGTATCGATATGGAGAGCGTATTCTCGGAATGTTTGACTTTCACCCCGTGGTATGCCAATTCTCGCAAATTGTTTTAAAAGTGCACCGTAAGCTTTTTGATAAACAGCATCATCTTTTCGGTATTTATAGAAATGAATAATAAGAAATGTCATCCATTTCATTCTAGTGGTGAAGAGAATGTATCCTATAATACTAATTAGTGCCGTAGAGAGGAATACATACCACCAAGAAAAACTAGTTTTAGAATTTGTGACCTTTTTAGTAGAAGCTTCTTCTGTATTTTCAATTAAACTTTTAAGTTTTGCTTCATTATTTCGTTGTTGTATTTGCTCGTTATTAGAATTATTTGCTTCGCTATTTTGTGAAATAGGAGCAGGCGTATTATTTATAAAATTATAGGGATTAGTAAATCCTTTTGTCGGTTCGAATGGAATCCATCCGTATTCTGGGAAATATACTTCGACCCAAGAGTGTGCGTTATCGTTCGTGATTGTATAAACATCCTCACCTTCTGCAGAGGCAAGTGTATTGTCAAGAGTTCCTTCTGTATAGCCTTTCACCCAGCGAGCTGGAATCCCGGCAGAACGAAGTAGTACAATCATAGACGTCGAAAAATTATTACAGTAGCCGCTTTTGGTATCGAAAAGGAATTGATCTACATAATCTTGGCTTTTGACAGGGAATGAGACATTCGTTGATTCGTATGTAAAAGAGTTGTCTGTGAAGTAATTTTCAATAGCTAATACTTTATCATATCGGTTGTCTTTATCATTTGTAAGATTGATAGCCAAGTCTTTTACGCGCTGTGGTAATGACTCGGGAAGTTGTGTGTACTTTGTCATAAAATAAGGATTTGTTTCTTGACCTTCATTTGTTTTTACAGCTTTCAAGTTTTTTATGGAAAACTCAGGGATCTCATATGTTACTTTATACGAATGTAAAGTAGTAGAAGAGTCTCCATTCATTGTATAAATTTTTTCTGAAAACGGGTCAACACTGTATGATACATCAGAAGAAGCTTCAACTGTTACTAATCCTGCTGGATAGGTAAGGTGAGGGTAACTTTTTTGCATGGTAATTGTTGCCTCAGTAGTTTCTGTTTTTGTATTTTGTTCGTACCAGCTTACGACGTCGTTTTTATTTTTAAAAGAAACCTTTTTCGGATTTTCAGAAACCTCCCAGCCTTTTCCGGTATAAAAATCTTTCGTTTCGACTCTCCAATATTGTTTGTTTTGCGTTCGTGCTGTGAAAACAATTGTAGGATCCGCCTTAAAAGGACCACCTAATCGTGAGTCATCTAAACCATACCCAATTGTAGAAACTTTTTTTTCTTTACTTGCTTCAGATGTGTTGAATTTTAAAAAATCCATTGGGTTTGGCCATTGAGAGCCAAATTTTGGAGCAAAGTATGCGATGGTTGCTAATAATACAATAAATATTGTAAGTGGTCTAAGTAATTTTGAGATTTCCCTAGCATAATTTTGTAAGTGTTCACGTTCTTTTATTCGTTCTACTTGAAGAAGACTAAGCATAAAAAAGCTGATGACAACAGTACGAATAATAGCGTAGTTTGCATTGTATAAATGTAAGTTATGAAAAGTTGCGATATAAATAATAGTCAATACAAGAAATAGAAACCCACGTTTTTTATGAATAATCCAAAATGAAGTAAAAGAACTCAAAAACCAAAATGAGAGAAAAAATAAAACCGTCGGAAAAACTGGAGAAATATCTAGTAAATTCCCTTGGAAAAACAGGGAGGAATTTCGAAACATATCAGAAAAGAATGCTGTTAGCCAAGATGGATTTATAAAAGCATTTTTATAATATAGGGAATGAATGATAAATAGGACTGTGACAATTTTTATTGGAATCTGCCACCTCGTTTGAAAAAAAGAGAGAGCGAAGCAAATTCCTATAAATGTTACGAAAATATCTAATCTACCTACATTTGTAATACCTATAAGAGGTCTTAGCCATTCTAGTAAAAGAAGAAATACACATGCATGCATAAAGAATCTGTTCGTATCCCACTTGTATTTTGTTTGTAATGTTATCATTTGCTCACCTCAAAAAACACGTTTGTATACCGGTTTTCATAAACCGTGTTTACAAATATTTGTCGTTTTTTTAGAGTTTCTATTATACTGATTTCTCGGTGTGAAAGTTGATTCGCTTTTTCTTTCACGACAAAAACCATACATTTTCTATTTCTTATAGCAGCACAATCAGCCGCCTTTTGAATATCGGGAGAAAGATTACTGGTCACGAGTATAACCGTGACGGGCTCATAAATTTTTCTTAGTTCCATGTCTACATTCTGGGAGAGCGGGAATACACTGTCTGCTTGCACTTTTGCTAAATGACAAAGGATTTGTTGTAACTGCGTATCTCCATTGTCTAAAGGGAAAATAGTTTGTTCTTTTCCGATAGACACGAATGATGCTGGTGAATTTTGTTTCAAGACAGCCCTTACGATAGAGGCAGTAAATGTGACGACTGATTCGAATAGAGGGGACTTGGTTCTGTCTATGAATATCATGACATTATGGCTGCGCTGTTGTTCAAACTCTTTTGTCATAATAGTGTTTGTTCGTGCAGTTGCTTTCCAATCAATCCATGAAAAGCGATCACCAGGTTTATAGTCTCTGACACCGACAGAGATTGTAGAATCTTTTGCTGAATTTATATTTGCTGAAAGCGCTCCTTGTTCGAAATGATTTTCCAATTGTCGATACGCTATATCTACATATTGGGGATAGACTAAAAATGTATCTGGAACTGAAAAAGTTACTTCTTTCTCCATCATGCCGAATAAATCGCCAGTTTTGACACGAACGCTTGAAAAAGTGTGCTCGCCTCTAGGGATTGTGTCAATAACATATTGAAACGAAATATTTCGTTTCAATCCTGGGAAGAGTACTACCTTATTCATCTTTGTTTGTTTACAACTTATAAATTGTGGTGGCAGTTCATCTTCTATAACTAAATAAAGTAAGGGAAAAGGAAATTTTCTTTTTATTGTAATCGTGCTTACAAATTGTTCTCCTACTACATATCCATTTTGGTTTGTTATTCGTCTTACTTCAGCGTCCCGTAAAGCGTAGAAGGGGAGTAGTAGCGAATAAAGAGCAATGGGAATTATGCTGTAAAACAAAAACCAACTGACAAACCCTCCTTGAAGCATAGCGTACACAAATGTTAAGACTAGACATAAAGGGAGTAGCAATAACTTCATAACGTGATATAGCGCTCGCAGCATTCGTTTCATCAAGGGTTCATCGTCCTTTGAGTAGGCACGGTAGTTCGTGCAACGATTTTTCCGATAACTTGTTCTCCTGTTATTCCTTCAAATTTTGCTTCCATTTTTAAAATGAGTCTATGTGCTAAAACGTAAGGAGCTAAAAATTTAACATCGTCTGGAATAACATAATTCCTGCCATGGATAAATGCATAAGCTTGTGAAGCTTTCATTAAAGCAATCGAGCCACGTGGACTTGCACCTAACTGTATAGAACTGTACGTACGAGTCTGATTAACAAGCTTTACAATGTAATGCTTAATTGCTTTGTCCATACTTACTACCCGTACGCTTTGTTGTAAATAAATTAATTCTTCTATTGTAGTAATGGTCTGTAATTGAGAGAGTGGATTTGTTTTTTCCATCCGGTTTAAAATTTCAAATTCTTCCTCTGGTGTAGGATATCCCATTTTTAGTTTCAATAAGAAACGATCGAGCTGAGCTTCTGGTAGAGAATATGTTCCTTCATATTCGACCGGATTTTGTGTAGCCATGACAAAGAACGGTTTTGGTAAAGGTCTTGTAATGCCATCTATTGTAATATTGCCTTCTTCCATACATTCAAGTAAAGCAGATTGTGTCTTTGGAGATGTACGATTAATTTCATCAGCAAGTACAAAATTCCCCATAATTGGTCCAGGCTTGAACTCAAATTGGAGCTCTTTCGGATTATAAATAGAAACTCCTGTTACATCTGACGGCAATAAATCAGGTGTAAATTGAATTCGCTTATAATCAGCATCAATGGATTTAGAAAGAGCACGTACTAGCATTGTTTTCCCGACACCAGGAACATCTTCTAATAGCACATGACCGTCAGCTAAGAGAGCTGTCAAAGCTAAGATCGTTTCTTTTCGTTTTCCGACCATTATTTTTTCAATATTATTGATTATTTTTTCTACAGTGGGATGTAATGAATCAAGCTGGGGCATCGTAATCCTCCTAATGTTATTATCGTTTTCTAATCTATTTAGTGGACATATTTCTAATTCTATTTGTAGCTAGTAAAACTTCTACCTTAAATTCTGAGAATATTCAGATTATTTATTTCGATTACATCTAGTATAATTGTTTCCGTAACTAAGGGCAATACAGTAAATAATGATTTGTAGTTTTATTCCTAGCTAGTAAAACCCCCACTGATTAAAGTTTTACTTTATGAGATTTTTACGCATAATTGTAACTAAGGGAGATGATTCCAAATTGAATAAACAGAATATCAGCACAACAGTTTCAGGAGATTTAATTATTACCCATTTAATTGGAAAGATAAGAACAGATGATGTGTATGAATGGTTTAATGGTTTTGAGCAAGTTTGTCAGCAATTCATTTCCGAGGGACGGAAATACAAATTGTTGGTGGATAGAAAAGGATACGCGCCAAATCATTTTCTGTTCAAAAAGCATGGAAAGATAAGTTCTTCAATGAAACTATTTTGAATCACAGTAAGGCAATTGCGTTTCTCCTTGAAGAGGGGGAGATAATGAATTATTTACAGCAAGCCAATATAAAAGAATCTGTGAAGTTTTTTGATGATTATGAACAAGCGCTAAGTTGGTTGAATGAATATCCCATATAGAAACTTTATTAAACTAGTTTCTCTCAATCAACTTGTTTTTATATGTCCATAATGTTGCGGTTATCGTAAAATTCATTAGCTTATCAGTTTCCAACACAATTGTTTTCTTCGCAGCTTCTTGTCTAATTGCTTGTACGATTCTAAAAAGTGAAGAATAATTAGTCGAAATACTTTAAGATAATAAAAAAGAAGCTTAGTAGAAGCTTCTTTTTTTATTGCTATTTTTCACATGCAATTCCATCACCATCACGATCAAGATGAGAGCTATAACCTGGTTGCCCTTTATGTAAAGGGGCTTTCCCAGCTGCTCTAACTGCAGCACAATTTTTGTAGTATGCACTACTAGTATTTCCTGAAGCGGGTTGTGTTTGAGTTTGTTGTGCTTTTTGCTCTTCTTGTTGTTTACGAGCCTGTTCGTCAGCCTGACGTTTTTGTTCTTCTTGTTGTTTACGAGCTTGTTCATCAGCTTGTCGTTTTTGTTCTTCTTGTTGCTTACGAGCCTGTTCCTCAGCTAGACGTTTCTGTTCTTCTTGTTGTTTACGAGCTTGTTCCTCAGCCTGACGTTTTTCATCTTCTTGCTTACGAGCTTGTTCCTCGGCTTGACGTTTTTCATCTTCTTGTTTACGAGCTTGTTCCTCGGCTTGACGCTTCTCATCTTCTTGCTTTTGAGTTTTTTCGTCCGCCTCTTTCTTTTCTAGCTCTTTTTTCTGTTCACTATCTTTTTGTTCTTCATTGTTTGATGCCACTTTTGTACTAGTTGCTGTCGTTTTTTCAGAAGAAGGAGCTGAAATACCTGATAGCGCAACAAAAATGACAAATAATACGGCTGTAATAATAAATTGTTTTTTCGCTACACCTGTCTTCTTAATAACAGATAATATTGCAAGTACAAGGAAGAATATAAATAGAATGAAACTTAAAATAGCAAAAAATTCGATGACCGGGTGTTCAGATGTTGTTGTACCGGTCACTATTAATATAATTGAAATCATAAAAAGAATAACGGTAGGACGACCATATTGTTTTGCTTTTCCATTTTTCTTAAAGAATGAAATGATACATAAGATTAAAAGAATAAAAGCAATAAAAAATAAAGCTGCACCAATATTACTCAAAACCTCCATTTTCATACCTCCATTTGTAAGATTTTCTTTATTGATTATATAGGAACTTATTGGATATTACACGTATTATATAAATTTAGAAAATTAATATTTTTACTAGACCTACAAACATTTATTTTGTATATAAGGAAAAATAGATATATTTCCTATTACTTTTTGAAAGAGATTTCATAAATTATAGTATATCGATTGAAAGGAGGAGATTTGAATGGAATTTCAATTGTTGGTAACTTGTATATTACAAGAAGGTAATGCTTACTTTTTAGTAACGAAGGTAGACGATGTTATTACGTTAAAAGTACCGATTACTGCGGGAGTAGCAGGTTTATTTTTAGCTTTAGGTGTACCAAGATGTTCTTAATTTAAATCTCTATAGTAGAAGAGGAAGGGACATGCCTTTCTTTTCTACTATTACATAATGTAATTATGTAAACTTAAATATCATATTTGTGATAGCACGTTTGAAATGGACATGCATATACTATAATGTTTCATTGGATGTTAGCGGTGAAAGGTAGTCTTAATAAGTGCATCCAGTGATGTTTTTAAGTTATGAAAATAAAAGAGGTGCTATTATATATGAAAAGAAAAACATTGGATATTCCAGTTACATTGCGAAGAGAGTGGTTTTTAATAGAGTTAGCTCATTTAACGAAAAAATATGGAATTGAAATTGCAACTAGCAAAATGGATGCTGCACCGTTTTTAAGAGATCAAGTTACGGAGTCAAAGATAGGGGAAGGGCTACAATACGATAAATATGATGATGAGTATATAATTGAAAATTAAAGGGTAACAACAAAATTAAATTAATTTATAACAAAATATAAAATAAAGCAGATTCTAAATATAGAATCTGCTTTATTATGAAATACTTGTAGTCAACTAGCCTCTTTCTAGTGTTTTTCCTACATATTTCTCTTGCGTTATTCCAAAAGAGTCACGAAGAATGCGAGCATAATCTTTAGATTCTATTGGTTGTTTATTTTTGGTGCCTTTAAAGGTTTCTGTATAATTTTTATTTGTTAATGATATGTGACCATAAGTAGTTAATTTACAAGTGATAGCTCCTTTATTAAAAGGAGATTCTTTATGCTCTACAATCACTTTTTGAATATTATTCACTTTTTTCTCATCTATTGGATCTACAGTGAAAGCATAGCCTATTTTCCATTCGTTTGAAGGTTCAGATTGTAAGAAACTTGTAGATTCTCCGTTAGCTCCTTTTCTCATTTCTAAAATATGCGTACCTTTTCGAGTATTTCGCTTACGAATTCGATATTCTCCTGTTTGAGAGGAGATGGCTTCTCCGTTAAAAGGTACTGGATGTAAAGGGAGATGAGATGCAAAACCTGCATCCACAACATAATCTTTATCCTCATGACTTAATATGATAATGACATGACCATCATCGGGTTTCCATTTATTATCGTACAGATCATAAACAGTACCGGCTACTTTGTATACTTGAAACCCACAATCAATTAAGAAATAATACAATAAGGAGTTTAATTCATAACAAAGTCCACCTCGTTTTTGAATAAGTAACTTTTCTATTAAGTTATCTTTTGAGATATTTTTAATAGTACCAGCCATAATATCAAGATTTTCATAGGGGAGAATCATTCCCATTTTTAAGAGAATTTCATCTAAATCATCAAATGTTATTTCTTTTGCAGGAATTTTTAAGCGTTTAAAAAACTCTTTTTGTAATTTGGTCATCATAAAGTATTCTCCTTTCTTTTTACAGAATTTTCTTCTGCTCACCGATAGGTTAGTACTTCTAAAAAGTTAATTCAAGTGCACGAAAATTATCATAATATATGTTTCTGGAAATATAACTATCTATTCGGAAATTTCAGTTTAAATTTTAATCGTAGGAAAGTCTTATAATATAAGCTCCTTTGAAATTAGTTTGTATTTAATGAAAAGAAAGTACATATCTTTATTATATTTTTAAATAACTAACTAGTAATAAAATGTTTTTTCACTAAAATTTTTTCAAGATTTGTATGCTTTATATAAACAATAATAATTTAAAAAATATCTGGATGTAGCGAAGTTAACAATTATTGAGAAACTTTTTTGTCGTATTCTATCAAAAGGAAGAGGTAGAAACAAAGAGAATAACGAGAGTTAAGGAAGAGGGTATACAACTAGTAACCTTCTAAAAATAGGGCTAACATCTTTTTAAAATAAAAGATTAGCTATTATTAAGGAAGGGAAAATATAAAATATTATAAAGAACACCTTCTTTCAAAAAAATAGGGGGAGTAATATGCGACTGATGAGAAGATTTGTGGTCTTACTAATTGTATTTTTTATCATGGCTCCAACGATTAGCACAAATGTACAGGCAGAAGTTGTAAAAGAGCTTGGAAAGGGGTTTCCTGATACAGAAGTATTCACACCTGGAGAATGGTTTTTAGGCCAAAAACCTGCTAATTATGATGAGAATAAACCACCAATTCTCTTTGTACAAGGAAGAAATGGTAATGCAGATAGTTGGTATGGAAAGACAGTATATCATGATATAAATGATATGTATGATTATGCTTTGAAAGCAGGCTATCAAACAGTGTTTATACAATTATATGATGCTGCTGGGAAAGGTTCGGCTAGTCAGTGGGATAACGGAAAATTGTTAGCACAAAAACTTGAAGAAATATATAATCATTTCGGTAAAAAAGTTAATATTGTAGCACATAGTAAAGGTGGTATTGATACACAAGCTGCATTAGTTGAATATGGTGCGAATCGATTTGTTGGAAATGTTATTACACTTGCTACACCGCATCACGGCTCAAATTTGGCAGATTTATCATATAGTTGGTGGGCAGGGTGGCTTGCTTCTATATTAGGTCAAAAAGATGATGGTACGTATTCGTTACAAATAGGTGAAATGGCAAAGTTTCGTTCAACAATAGATAACAACCCAGCAGCTAAATTAAACCGTTACTATACGGCTACTGGGACTAGCTGGGGGCCAACATTTTCTGCATTATCTATGGGCGGGTTATATTTATCGTCGTACGGTTCAAATGATGGACTAGTAAATGAATGGAGTGCGAAGCTATCGTACGGTACACATTTATTTACAGATTCAAGATTTGATCATGACAATATAAGAAAAGGATCAGCTGTTTTTGCACGAATTGAACCATATTTACGTACGACAAATGTGGGGTTACCAGCTTTAGTAGCATCCAGCACTAGTTCAAATGAAAATCTAGAACAATTAAATACAACTTCAAATCAAAATATTTTAGGAGGCGAATTACCACAAAATCAGTGGATAGAGCAAAGTATTTCTGTTGATAAAAAGGCTGAAGGAATAGTTTCTGTACTAACTGCTTCTTCTGATGTAGAAGTACAAATGGTATCTCCAAAAGGAAAAATCTATGCAAACAAAGATAGTGCTATAACTACTGGTGAAGGCGAATCTTTCTTTAATGGGGCGACAATTAGAACATTCAAGTTTGATAAATTGGAAGTAGGCGAATGGAAAATCAAAATGATGGCGAAGCAGTCGAAAGATGCATATTTAGTTGTAAGCGATTACAAGAATGACGCGCCATTTGTTCTTCAAATGCCTACAAAGGTTAAAGTAAATAAACCTGAGTATAAACTGAAAAAATCACCAGTGGCACCTGAAATGAAAGGGGATCTTTCCATAACAGTAAGAGTCGTTAATAAAGAAGGTAAGTTAGTCTCTGAATTTAATGAATTACAAAATGTTAATACGAATACATTTACAGGTGCTTTGAAAGATATAAAACAACCGGGAGTATATAACGTTACGATGGATATAAAAGGGATGAATAAAGAAGGAAAACCATATAATCGTACGATTGTTAAGTCGGTTTATGTAGAGAAATAAGAAAGAATAAATAAGCATAATATAAAAGTGCAGAAATCTTGTGTTAGAAAGAATTCTGCACTTTTTTTGCGTGATGAGAGATAATAAAAGTCGAAGAAAACTGTTATTCAATAAAAAAAGATGCTGAAATAGCATCTGAATGTGAAGAAATAATATTAACTTAGTTTTGTAACTGTTAATTCAACTGAATTTATACCATTGTCACAAGTTACAATACTTTGACGATTAAAGCCACTATTATTTCTAAGTTGAAGAGTTGAATTAGCTGGCACTGTAACAATCGTTTCGCCAACGAGTTGAAGACATTCGTTATTTGATGAAGTATTCATTTGAATAGCGAAGTCACCTTGACTATTAGCAAGTGGATTGTTATTTAAAAATATAGTTATGACTGGGATATGTGGAAATACAGGATTTAAAGTAGTATTAATACTGGAAATGAACGAAACTCTATAATCACCAGCTTGTCTAAATTGTATAGTAGTAGAGTTTAGTAAGGAAACGCCTCCTGCTAAAGGTCCAACGTGATTAAATGGAAAAGGGTTGCCAAAAGGAACAGTTATAAATTCAGTTTGCCAAAAAGTTCCGTATGCAGGACAGCTTCGTTTATGTGAATGGTCACATGAACATTTTTTATTTGAACTGGAAGAAGATTTACATGAGCATTTTTTATACGAGTTTGAAGAATGATAGTATGAACCCAATATATTACCTCCTATTCTTAATAAATGTAAAACACATAATAGTTTATGAAAATGAATCACAATTGGCGTGTATGCTTGTACTATAAAAGGAGATAGATTTGGAATATAAAGTGCTCAAATGATGAAATATAGTATTGGGGTATTACCTGTAACACTTTTTGAAGATGATAAGGTTCATAATTTGATAGAAAAATGAATGGGATTTCTAAATGGATTAAAGTAACGAGGAAACGTTTATCCCGCTATTTTCCGAGCGGTAAGACCCCACCTCAAAATTCAGTGAAAGCAAAGAAGTTAGTTGGGGGATGAACAAAACCCCCACTGAGTAAAGTTTCATTTTACTATATTAATTTCGTCTGACAAACAGCAATATTATCTTTTGCTGTATGGATGTTATCGTTTGGTGAAGTTATGATATTTAATCGTATGTATATTAGATTATTTAGTTTATTTTTTTATTTTATTTGTGTAGCTGGGCAGGAAGAAGTCAGAAAATATAGAATAAATGTACATATGAAGCATCGTTTGTTTTTGGTGTGAATAGTAATTAAAGATACGCTAAAATATTTAAAATTGTAACGAAAGAGAGATTAAATAATAGAAGGAGCAACTTACATGGAAAATATATTAAAGGTATCTTCAAAATCAAGCCCAAATTCAGTCGCGGGTGCAATAGCGGGTGTACTAAGAACAAGTGGTAATGTGGAAATTCAAGCGATTGGGGCTGGAGCTATAAATCAAGCGATTAAAGCAATTGCGATTGCGAGAGGGTTCGTCGCTCCAAGTGGTATTGACTTAGCTTTTGTTCCAGCGTTTCAAGAGATTTCTATCAATAATGAAGAAAGAACAGCGATTAAATTAATTGTAGGCCCTAGAAAGAAAAGGTCTTAGTAGAAGAGAGTGTTACTATAAGGGGAAAAGACCAATAGACTTCCGATGTTAGATACGTTATTTTATGTAACCGATCCTTGGGTGTGGACATGGCATTATGCCGGACGCATGTCTGTTAAGTTCTCCTTAAACTTAGCGAGTGTTCTAGATACTTAAAAATGCCAAATCCTTTGTGATATAAGGGATTTGGCATTTTTGATGTTTTAAAAATAAACACCCTTAAAACTGCTCATTCTTTTCCCAAGATTCTACGATATAATGAGCAATCGTCGGATTGAAGCCTTTACCAACTAAAAACATAATCGCAGCAACTTCTGTTAATGCGTGTTCGTGTGATGTATGTTTTGCTTCATTTAAACCGTAATCTACCCATGGTTTTACGAAATCTAGTACGGGTTTCTTGAAAGGTAAAAACTGTGTACCGACAACTTGTTGAATTTGTTGTTGTGTTGGTTCAGTAATTGGTCCAGGTGGTAAGATTTGTGGTTGTGTAATGTCTAATGTTGGTCCAGGGGGTAAAATTTGTGGCTGCGTTGGATCTATTGTTGGTGGTTTAGGTGGTGAGACACGTGCGTCGTAGTTTGGTTGATACATTTGTTGTTGGTATTGCGGTTGTTGTGGTTGAGTTGTGTATGGGTTTTGTGGTGCTGCATATGGATTTTGTTGATATGGTTGTTCTTGGTTTTGTGGTGCTGCATATGGATTTTGCTGATATTGTTGTTCTTGGTTTTGTGGTACCGCATATGGATTTTGAGGATATTCATAATTTGGACGTGTTTCATATGGATTTTGTGGAAATTCAGTTTCTTGATTTTGCGTTGTTGCATATGGGTTTTCGTCATATTGTTGTTCTCGCTGTTGTAACTCTTGTTCTTCGTATTGTTCTGTGTATCTTTGTTCTTGTTGTTGAGGGTAAAATGGTTGCCTTGGATAAGGCGGTTGATTATTATAGAACATATTTATTCCTCCTTCATGATGATGCTTACCACTCAGTGTATGGGCGGACAAGAAAATATGTGATGAAAAAATGCGGGCGTGTTACAATAAGTAACTGGGTGAAGATAAAATGACAAAACAAGAAAAGATTCAAAAAACAATTACTTTTGTAAAACATATTTTAGAAAAAGATGCGAGTGGGCATGATTGGTATCATATTGAACGCGTACATAAACTGGCGATTTCTTTATCCGAGCAAGAAGGGGGAAATCGTTTTATAATTGAAATGGCAGCATTACTTCACGATGTGGCAGATGAGAAGTTAAATGAAAGTGAAGAAGAAGGAATGAAAAAAGTTTCTGATTGGTTAGAAGAGTTACATGTGGAAGAAGAGGAAAGTAAACATGTTCTTCATATCATCGCCAATATGTCTTATAAAGGTGGTCATGGCGGCACACTTGAGTCGCTTGAAGGGGAAATTGTTCAAGATGCGGATCGTTTAGATGCTCTTGGTGCAATTGGAATTGCACGTACATTTGCATATGGCGGGGCAAAAGGGAGATTAATGTATGACCCAACTATTCCGCCGCGTGAAGAAATGACGAAAGAAGAGTATAGAAAAAATAATGATCCATCTTTAAATCATTTTTATGAAAAACTTTTGAAATTAAAAGATTTAATGAATACGAACGCAGCAAAACAAGAGGCGGAAGTTCGTCATCGTTATATGGAACAGTTTATTGAACAATTTATGAAAGAGTGGAATGCACAAATATGAAAATGTTAACTGTGGAAAACTTATCAAAATCATATGGAGAAAAACCGTTATTTGATGGATTATCATTTAGTATTGCAGAAGGACACCGTGCCGGAATTATCGGTGTAAACGGAACTGGTAAATCTACGTTATTAAAAATTATTGCAGGGGCAGAAATTCCTGATACAGGTGATATGACTCATTCTCGTGGGTATACAATTAGTTATTTATCACAGCAACCAGAGTTTGATGAACAACTAACAGTGCTAGAGCAAGTCTTCCATGGTGATACTCCTTTAATTCGTCTTCTTCGTGAGTATGAAAAGGCGCTATTACATATCGAAAAAGATCCAAGTAATGAAAAAGTACAGGAACAATTATTTGCAGTGCAGCAACGTATGGATGCAATGAGTGCATGGGAAGCAAATGCAAATGCGAAATCTCTTTTAACGAAATTAGGAATTACGGACTTCACTGCAACTGTTGGAAATTTATCTGGTGGACAGAAAAAACGTATTGCGATGGCGCAATGTTTTATTGAAACACCGGATCTATTAATTTTAGATGAGCCTACGAACCATCTTGATCATGAGACAGTGGAATGGTTAGAGGAATATTTAGCTCGATATAATGGCGCAGTATTACTTGTAACCCATGATCGTTATTTCTTAGATCGTGTGACGAATCGTATTTTCGAATTAGATAATGGAAAACTGTATAGTTATGAAGGGAATTACAGTACGTTTTTAGAAGCGAAAGCACTTCGTGAAGAACAAGAAATTGCACAAGAATCAAAACGTCAAAAC
This sequence comes from Bacillus sp. C-3-6, assembly GCF_054509685.1. NCBI lineage: Bacteria > Bacillati > Bacillota > Bacilli > Caryophanales > Bacillaceae > Bacillus > Bacillus sp. C-3-6. The sequence goes on from NZ_CM137247.1 coordinate 2,012,389, forward strand.
TTATATCGCCGCGAACTAGCATGGATTCGCCGCGGTGCAAAAGCCCGTTCAACAAAGCAAAAGGCACGTATTCAACGATTTGATGAGCTAAAGGGACAAGAAGGGCCAGCTGCAAAACAGTCAGTTGATATTGCACTTAGCGGTAGCCGTCTTGGGAAAAAAGTACTTGAGTTAAAAGATGTGACGAAAAAATTTGGTGATAAAACGGTATTAAACAACTTTAATCATATCGTGAAACCAGGCGATCGCATCGGAATTATTGGAGCGAATGGAAGCGGGAAATCTTCGCTATTAAATATGCTTGCAGGTAAGTTATCTCCTGATAGTGGTGAAATTGAAGTTGGGCAAACTGTAAAAGTTGCTTATTATACGCAAGAAAATGAAGAAATGAATTTAAATCAGCGTATGATTGAATACATTAAAGAGATTGCAGAAGTTATTCATACAACAGATGGAAAAGTAATTGGTGCATCTCAAATGTTAGAACGTTTCTTATTCCCGACTCATTCACATGGTACACCGCTTGGTAAACTATCTGGTGGTGAAAGAAGACGTTTATATTTATTACGTATTTTAATGGGAGAACCAAACGTACTTTTACTTGATGAACCTACGAATGATCTAGATACACAAACATTAACAGTACTAGAAGATTATTTAGAAGATTTCCCAGGTGTCGTTTTAACTGTATCGCATGACCGTTACTTCTTAGATAAAGTAGTAGATGAACTGTTCATCTTTACTGGCGGAGGCGAAGTGCGTGAGTTCCTAGGTAGTTATACAGATTATTTAGAAATGGAAAAAACGAGAGAACTTATGGAGAAAGCGGAAGTTCAAAAAGAGAAAAAAGTAGTAGAAGAAGCTCCAAAACAACAACGTAAACGTAAACTTTCATACAATGAGCAGCGTGAATGGGAAACGATTGAAGATACAATTGCCGAACTTGAAGAAAAAATTGAGTCAATTGGAGAAGAACTTGCGAAAGTTGGATCTGACTTCACAAAGGCACAAGAATTATCTGAAGCACAGCAGAAAACAGAAGAAGAGCTAGAAAAAAAGATGGAAAGATGGAGTGAACTATCAGACATCGTTGAAGGATTAAAATAAAAACAAGCTGCATATATTGAAAAGTAAAGAGAAAAACTTTACACTATTGGTAGAACCTATTTTAGGAGGGAAAAAATGAGAACATCTAATCCAATGTTGAAAAAAGAGGCATTCCGTAAAGAGGGAGCAAGCGCTTCTGCGATGACGATTGGCGGAACAGTAGGCAAAACGTTCATTATGCTTATCTTGCTACTTGCAACGTCTGTCTATTCATACATACAGATGATGCAGGGGACGATGAAGATGCCAGTATTAATTGGTGCTTTAATCGTTGCGGCAATCATCGCATTTGCGTCTATGTTCTTCCCGCGTATTTCACCTTTTGGTGCACCAATCTATGCGGCGGTAGAAGGGGTTGTGTTAGGAAGTATTTCAGCAGTTTATACAATGAAATTTGGCGATTCTATCGTTTTAAATGCTGTATTACTAACAATCTCAATTCTATTTGCAATGTTAGTGTTATATGCAACACGCGTAGTAAAAGTAACGGATAAATTCCGTACAGGCGTTATGGCAGCAACACTCGGAATTATGGTTATGTATTTAGTCGTATTCCTACTAAATATGTTTGGTGTAACTGTTCCATACATTCACCAAGGTGGTACAATCGGTATTATTATTAGTGCAGTTGTTATTGTAGTTGCTGCATTAAACTTATTACTAGATTTCGATTTAATCGAAAATGGTGTACGTAGTCAAGCTCCGAAATATATGGAGTGGTACACTGCAATGGGACTAATGCTTACATTAGTTTGGTTATATTTAGAAATTCTTCGTTTCGTTTCTTACTTTACGAAAAATGACTAATAAAAAAAACCTGCATGAAAAATGCAGGTTTTTTTTATTTTCAAAGATATATTGAACGTATGGTATAATATGGATGTTATCAACTTGAATTGAAGGAGATGGAATATGATGAAAGAGAAGAAGGGGATTATGAAAAAACTATTTTCTAAAAGTTTTTTCATAGAACTAGATGAAGCATTAACGTATCCATCATCTGAAGTTATTACTTCAGCGATTGAAGGATATGCAACTGAATGCAATGAAAGACTAAAATTTGAGAGTAAAGTTAAACCGATTACTTTTTACTTAGAAAATGTAATGTACCGTGCTGAAATAAAGATGGCTCGCGGAGGATATTACATATCTTGTACTGAAGTGTAATAAATTTTGAAACCATACATGTTTGAACTATGTATGGTTTCTTTTTTTGTTTTGTAAGGTCTAAAATAATACTTTTTACTTACGGATATATCATTTTGTGCTTTTTACTATTCAAATACTTCTCCTTACAATGAAGAAAAATATGTGAGGTGGTATAACTTATGATGAATCGAGTTGTATTAATCGGTAGATTGACAAAGGAGCCAGAATTATACTACACAAAACAAGGCGTTGCTTATGCAAGAATATGTATTGCGGTGAATAGAGGATTTCGAAATAGTTTAGGTGAACAACAAGTCGATTTTATTAATTGTGTCGTTTGGCGAAAATCGGCTGAGAATGTAACTGAATATTGTAAGAAGGGATCACTTGTTGGGATTACAGGGCGTATTCAGACGAGTAATTACGATGATGAACAAGGCAAGAGAATATATAGAACTGAAGTTGTGATTGAGAGTATTACCTTTTTGGAGAGAAGGCGGGAGGGGGCATCGTAATAAAAGGTGATTTTAAGTAATAGCTACGGAAAAAATTGTGGAAAGTATTTTAATAAACTTAAAGAAGGAGTACCGCCAGCTTTTTTTTGGAAAACAAGTAAAGAGTATACAAAATTTTATTACGTTTTTCGGCTAATCCAGTAACAATCGAGAACCGTAAAACCCATCACAGTATAGGAATGTATAAAAAGATGCATTGAGTGATAGAAAATAAAAAAGGATTCCTTCTGAGAGTAAGGAATCCTCCTTTTTATTGTTTCTTGCAAGTGAATTATTTAAATTCTTGTCTATATAATTTAAACGAATAAATAGCTCCAACGAAGAATACAAAGGCTTCAAATAATATAAAGATTTGACGGAAATTCTCAATATCTTTACCAACTAAAGAAATGAATATGCAATTCATTAGAATTTGAGTAGTAAACATACAAGAAATAATTTTAAAATAAATAGGAGTTGTTCTTTCATCTGGTTTACCAATTTTTTTGTAAATAATAATAAGTGCAATTACTGAACCCAAAAATAGAAGTGCTGTAAGTCCTACAACGATATTGAAATTTCCTGTACTTTCTAACATCCATTTATTTAATAAATCAATCATTATTATCTTCCTTTCCTACATAAGAGAATATTTCGTTCTTCTTTTTCACTATAATAAAAAAAGAAAAAGGAAAACATCGAACTTTCTTACAAATACTCGTGTATTCTTACAGTTTTGTCATTTTGCAAATGTATTCATCGCCTTGTCTTTCACTATTTTCTTTGGAAAACATAGTGAATTACGAGAAAGAGCGCTACAAGATCAACTTCCGAGAACGAAAAATATGTAAATAAGCTGTCTATATGGACAGCTTATTATATTTTTTTGCTTAGCGTGTGTTTTTTTAATATTGGCGGTACCTCAAGAAATGGATAAAAAATAAAAAGCATCGGAAACGAAAGCTTTTAAAACCTCATTCCTAATTTGAAATGTAAAAAGAATGAAATAGTATGGTAATGGGAAGAAAGTAGTAAAATTAAGCATCCGAGTAGGAGTATAGAGTGATAACATGTTACAATACAGCTAAGAACACGCAATAAAGGAGAGTTTTTTACGTGAAGATTAAAGCAATTGAACCGACGCCAAGTCCAAATACAATGAAAGTTATTTTGAATGAAGTATTACCATCAGGAGCGCGTAATAATTATACAAATGAAAATAAAGAACAAGCACCAATGCAAGTGCAAGAAATTTTGAAAATTGAAGGCATTAAAGGTGTGTATCATGTAGCTGACTTTTTAGCAGTCGAGCGAAATGCAAAGTATGACTGGAAAGTATTATTACAACAAGTTCGTGCTGTTTTTGGCGAAGAAGTAGTGGAAGAAAGTGAAGAACAACAACTGTCTCATTTTGGAGAAGTGAAAGTGTTTGTTCAAATGTTCTTTACAATTCCAATGCAAGTAAAGTTAACAGATGGAACATCGGAAGAACGCGTTGGCTTACCAGATCGTTTCAAAGAATCAATTATGAAAGTACAAATGTCTGCACCAAACGTTGTAAAAGAGCGTAAATGGGTAGAACAAAGTACACGTTACGGTAATTTTGAAGAAATCGGGAAAGAAGTAGTAGAAGAGATTGTTGCTGCTTATTCAGAAGAACGTGTAAATGAAACGGTTAAAGAATTATTAAATCAAGCAGGTGCTGTTGAAGTAACGATTCAAAAGCGTGAGCCATATAAAGTAACAGAAGAGATGATGAAAGATTCTGACTGGAAAAACCGTTTTGCAGCATTAGAACAAATGGATCCTACTGAAGAAGATATTCCAGTGTTGAAGATGGCGTTAGATGATGAAAAAGTTTCAATACGCCGTTTAGCAACAGCGTATTTAGGTATGGTAAAAGGTGATGAAGTATTACCGTTATTATATAAAGCGTTGTTAGATCGCTCTGTAAGTGTTCGTCGTACTGCAGGAGATTGTTTATCAGATGTAGGTGATCCGGCAGCGATGTTCGTTATGATTAAATCTCTGAAAGATCCAAGTAAATTAGTACGCTGGCGTGCAGCGATGTTCTTATTTGAACTTGGAGATGAAAGTGCGATTCCAGCATTAAAAGCAGCGCAAGATGATCCAGAGTTTGAAGTAGCGATGCAAGCACGTCTAGCATTAGAGCGTATTGAAGGCGGAGAAGAAGCAAAAGGTTCTGTATGGAAACAAATGACGGAGTCTCGTAAAGGGGAATAATGTATGATTGTTTTCTATGATAGTTGGTGTCCGATGTGTACGGCCGTTGCAGAACGTACGAAAAAATTAGATAAAAAGGGTAAGATGAAATTTGTTTCATTTCGAAATGAAGATGTAGTTGAGAAATATAAGCTTTCTCAAGAACTACAAAGTAAGATGGAACAAAGACTGTATATTTTTAAAAATAATAAGTGGTATGACGGCATTCAGAGCATAGATATATTAGCAAAGGCCGTTCCATCTTATTGGTTTGCCGTTCCTTTTATAAAGCTATCCATCGTACTTGGTTTTGGAAGTAAAGTATACGATTATATCGCTAATAATAGAAAACTTGTTCCAGTGGGACATTGCCGCGGTGGGGCTTGTGAAATCCCTACAAAAAAATGAAATCATCGTTATCTTTCTTTTGCACCTATTAATAGAGCGTGATATGATGAATTTGGAATGAAAGTTGAAGGAGAGATTACAAGATGTCAAATGCTTATGAAGAATACATGCGCCAAATGGTAATCCCAATGCGCCAAGAGTTAGTGCGTTCTGGGTTTGAAGAGTTAACTACAGAAGAAGCTGTAACAGAATTTATGGAAAATACATCAGGTACAACTTTAGTAGTTGTAAACTCTGTTTGTGGTTGTGCAGCTGGTTTAGCACGTCCATCAGCAGGTCAAGCGGTTGTTCGTGCTGAAAAACAACCTGATCATCTTGTAACTGTATTCGCAGGTCAAGATAAAGATGCTACTGCAAAAATGCGTGAATACTTCGGAGAAATTCCTCCATCTTCACCATCTATGGCATTATTAAAAGGAAAAGAAGTTGTTCACTTCATTCACCGTCATGAAATTGAAGGTGCAACTATGGACGAAATTATTACGAACTTAGAGCAAGCTTTCGAAAAGAATTGCTAAAAGAAGGGGGAGAGTAAATCTCCCTCTTTTCTTTATATAGAGGTGAAAGAATGATAGTAACAACAGCAGGAAGAACGAACAAAGAAATGACAGATTATGCAAACAAGGTAGCAGCAGAATTAAATGCTTCTTTCGTTAAACGTAATGACATACCAGTACATAAGCTGCATGAACAGTATGAACAAGATGTACTTGTCGTAGGAAAGAACCGATTAGCTATTTATCCGAAAGGTACGGAAGAATCATTTTTCTTTCATCCGAACTCAGCGATGTTTCGTGTGAAAAGGTTAATGCGTGGAGAGCACGATCCGTTTGTACAAGCTGCTAAATTAGAGAGCGGAATGAGAGTGTTAGATTGTACGCTTGGTATGGCATCAGATAGTGTTGTAGCTAGTTATGTTGTTGGTGAAAGTGGAACAGTAACAGGACTTGAAGGCAATGAATATATGGCTTATATTATGGAAAATGGTTTGAAAACATGGTCTTCATCTGTTTCTGAAATCGATGAAGCAATGCAAAGAATCCAAGTAAAGCAAACGGAGCATTTTTCATTTTTAGCGCAATGTGAAGACAATAGTTATGATGTCGTTTACCTTGATCCGATGTTTGAAGAAACTGTCATAGAATCCGATGGAATTAAAGGATTAAAACACTTCGCTTTGTATCATGATATTACTGACGAAACAATTGCGGAGGCAAAACGAGTGGCGAGAAAACGTGTTGTTTTAAAAGATCATTTTCGTAGTTCTAGATTTGAAAAACACAATTTTCATGTATACAAAAGAAAAAGTGCTAAGTTTCACTTTGGTGTAATTGACCCTTGCTAATTGTTTGAAAAGATGTATAATAAGCAATAATTAATTAAATATACTGTCTGTGATGAAGAGAGTAGTCTTTTTTAGAAGGAAAGCGAGCTAGGGATGGTGTGAGCCTAGTACGGAAGAAAAAGATGAAGCGCACTTCGGAGATGCTTCTTGAACGAATAGTAGAGAAAGCCGAGGCCCCCTGTCCTCGTTATAAACGGGAAAGTGGTTCGTAACGAACAACAAGGGTGGTACCACGGGTTAAAACTCGTCTCTTTTTTAGAGACGAGTTTTTTGTGTTTTAAAAAATAAGGAGGTTGTATCATGGATTATAAAATGCAGTTTGCGGAAAGTTTATCTAATATTTTCACGAATGAATTAACGCAAAAACAAATTTTAGATTTAATTGAAACACCGAAACAAGATGAATTTGGAGATGCAGCGTTCCCATGTTTTTCATTAGCGAAGCAATATAAAAAAGCACCAGCTCTTATCGCAAAGGAAGTTGCTGAGAAATTAAATGATCCGTTTTTTACGAAAGTAGAAGCCGTTGGTCCGTATGTAAATGTATTTTTCAATCGTGAAACTGTAAGTGATGCAGTATTAAAAACAGTTTTAGCGGAGAAAGAAGAGTTCGGTCAAAACCACTTTGGCTGTGAAAAAACAGTAGTAATTGATTATTCCTCTCCTAATATCGCGAAACCTTTTTCGATGGGGCATTTACGTTCTACAATGATAGGAAATTCGCTGAAACATATCGCTGAAAAATGTGGCTATGAAGTTGTAGGGATTAATTATATAGGAGATTGGGGAACACAGTTTGGAAAGTTAATTACGGCTTATAAAAAATGGGGAAATGAAGCAGTAGTTAAAGAAGATCCAATACGTGAGCTATTTAAGTTATATGTCCAATTCCATGAAGAGGTAAAAGACGACGAAGAACTAGAAGAAGAAGGACGTGCTTGGTTTAAGAAATTAGAAGAAGGTGATGAAGAAGCGGTAGAGCTTTGGAATTGGTTCCGTCATGAGTCCCTTAAAGAATTTTCGCGCATTTATGAACTTCTCGGCGTAGAATTTACTAATTTTCAGGGAGAAGCATTTTATAATAATTTAATGGAAGATTTTATTGGGATTTTAGAAGAACATGAGTTGCTTGAAGAATCAGAAGGTGCATTAGTCGTTAATTTAGAAGAAGAAGGAATGCCGCCTTGCTTAATTAGAAAATCAGATGGTGCGACGATTTATGCAACGCGTGACTTAACGGCAGCTTTATATCGTCAAAACACTTATGGGTTTGATAAAGCGCTATATGTTGTTGGTCCAGAACAAAGCTTACATTTCAATCAATTTTTCACCGTATTAAAAAAACTTGGCTATACTTGGGTTGATGGTATGGAACACGTACCGTTTGGCTTCATTTTAAAAGATGGTAAGAAAATGTCGACACGTAAAGGAAGAGTTATTTTACTTGAAGAAGTACTCGAAGAAGCAATCGAACTTGCAAAACAAAATATTGAAGAGAAAAATCCAAACTTAAAACAAAAAGAAGTAGTAGCAAAGCAAGTCGGTGTTGGTGCAATCATCTTCCACGATTTAAAAAATGAGCGTATGCACAATATTGAATTCTCATTAGAAAACATGCTGAAATTTGAAGGAGAAACAGGCCCGTACGTACAGTACACACATGCACGTGCTTGTTCTATTTTAAGAAAAGAAAGTGTAGAATTTGAAACATGTACATTTGCTTTAAAAGACGATCATAGCTGGAGTGTCGTAAAATTACTAAACAAATTCCCACAAGTAATTGAAGCAGCTTTCAATAAAAATGAGCCATCGATTATTTCGAAATATGTATTAGATGTAGCACAATCGTTCAATAAATATTACGGTAATGTTCGTATATTAGAAGAGAACGGAGAGAAAGACAGTAGACTGGCATTAGTGTATGCTGTGACAGTTGTATTAAAAGAAGGATTACGTCTACTTGGGGTGGATGCTCCTGAGGAGATGTAAAACAAATAGGTATACGTATCGTAGTAGATATGTATGCCTATTTATTTTCATAGAAAATGTGAAAGCAGAAGTTTTATTTTATTAAATCTAAACTTTTATAGAGTTGTTTCAGGTGTAGGAATGTCCGTATTAAATGGAGAATTGTAATGTCATATATAAAAAGGAGGCGTTGAACTTGGAAACGTACGATTGGAACAGTAAACTAACGTATTTAAAAAACACAAGAGATTTATATTACAACGACGATTATGTCCGCTTTTTAGTAAATATGGTTTGGAAGATTACTAAGCCCGTACATATTGTTGATTATGGTTGTGGATATGGTTATTTAGGCTTATTATTAATGCCTTTACTTCCAGAAGGATCAAAGTATACAGGCATTGATAGTGGAGAAACATTATTAGCTGAAGCGAGAGAGTTGTTTCGTTTACTTCCGTACGAGTCAGAATTTCTGGAGGGAGATGCTATAGAAATTGAATTGAACGATACATACGATATAGCAATTTGTCATGCCTTCTTATTACATATGAGTTCACCAAAAACGATGCTACAAAAAATGATACATTCAGTTAAAAAGGGCGGAAAAATAATCTGTTTTGAACCACATTGGATTTCTAATATGGCTTCTTATTTACTAGATGGGGAGAAACAATCGGAATTTATTCAGCTAGGTGTTTTGCAGAAATTATTTGAAAATGATACGCAAAGAAATGGTAAAGATGGCAATATAGGCATGAAAATACCGATATATTTAAGTGAATTAGGTGTGAAAAATATTGAATGTAGAGTAAGCGATAAAGTGAACTTTTTAGATTCAAATATGCATCACAATGATAAAAACGATTTGTATCAATCATTAAAAGAAGAGGGGATTGCAGGTGATCCGGGTGATAAGCAACAATTTGTAGAACGTTTAATGGCTAAAGGATTAACATATGATGATGCGCTAGCTCAATATGAAGCTGAACTACGATTTTTTAAAATATTTCATGTGCATTCTTCTTTAGTATACGCTCCGAATATGAAAATTACATTTGGTGACATAGTATGTTAAAAGTCATGATATATAAGGATTGTCGTTTAATGTCGATATAATTTGAAAATCGCCGATATATTTGAATTATCGCTGATATAATTTTATGTACTAATTTCAGCTTCTACAAGATTAAAACCGCATGTTACGTTATTCCATATAATTAAACAAAATACGGAGAAAAACAATCATTTTTACTATATTTTGTTATAAATTTGAATAATATTAATTAATACCATCCATTATAAGAGATTTTAGTTGAATACATACTATATGGTGTGTAAAATCTAAGCAAGTGGCAGTATAAATATAAATTCGAGGTGAATGCATGCTAGATTTTAAGCAGTTAGAAACTTGTTTAAAAGACAAGAGATTTGTAGATGGATTACAGGAAATAAATAATGAAATTGCATATATAAAAGAAACGAATACTTTATCCTATGTGAAGAATTGGCTTGCCAATATTACTTCGCATAAGGAGTTCGATATATTAATTCGCCTTACTGATGAAGGGCTTATGCACCAATACAGTTCATTCCTCATTCGTTACGCTTATAAAAAATTCCCAAATATGAGAACGCTCTCTTTATATTGTGATGAGTTAATTGATGAGCGGAAAATTCTTGAAGCAGAGCAGTTGTTAAAATCTTCTTTAGAAGAGTTAAGTAAAGAAGAAATAGATGCAGATTTTTTAGCGAAAACATATTTTACATTAGTACGATGTCTTTTAGAAATGAAAAGAAATGAAGAAGCGCTAATGTATATGCAAAAAGCAGAGGAGTACAGTACGCGCGTAGTGTTTGATAAATGGGGCTACGTTTATATGCATACAGGCGAATGGGAGAAAGCGGAAGAACAATTTATTGCTGGCATACAGCATGAAGATTGTGAAGAGTTATCTACCTATTTATTATCACAATTGTATGCAAATAAAGGAGAACAAAAACGTGCGATACAGTTAATTAATGATGCGATTGTAAAGTTCCCACAAGTACCATATTTTCATTTTGAGAAGGTAAAGTATTTATTAGATTTAGAGCAATATGAAGAGATGTTAGCGGTAATAGATAACATAAATACTCAGCTGCCATATCATGCTTATAACACTTACTTTGTACATTTACGTGCAGAAGCGCTGTACAAAATGAATAAATTTGCAGATTTACAAAAGCTATTAAAAGAAGAAAAGAGTTTAAAAGAATCGTTATATCATAATTTAGAAAAAAATCCGGATGGAAAAAAGGTTCACTTGCCGATAGTTCCTATTGTACAAAAGGATAATTATTGTGTTCCGACAAGTTTAGAGATGATGTTGCGTATATGGGGAGAGACACGTACACAAGATGAAATAGCAGAGTTTATTTTTGATATGACAGGATCGAAGTTTTCAGATACTGTTTCTTATTTAGAAGAATTAGGTTATGAATATCGTTATTTTAAAGGGAATGAAGAGAATTATAAGAGACTGATTGATGAAGGAATTCCTGTTTTATTAAGTATAGATATTGAGCATGCTTCACACGTACAAGTTCTATCTGGATATGATGATACATTGCAAGCTTTCTATGTTCAAGATCCAAACTTTATAGAACCAGTTCTTGTAGAATATAGTAAATTACAAGAAAAATATCGTTATACAGGCTGTTTAGCAATCACGTTTGTTCCGAAAGAAAAGAAGGCGCAACTAGCGTTTCTAAGTGAGGAAGAAAATCGTTATTTTAAATCTATTTTTTCTCTTACGGATCATTTAGATGAACATGACAAAGAGGGAATTAGTAACTTAGTACAATTTTTAAAAGAAACGAGCGATAATCCAAATACGTGGCTATATACGATAAAGCACTTAGATGTTGAAGTAGATAAAGAATTTATTTTATATTGTATCGATAAGTTAATGGAAAAGTTTCCGAACTCGGACTTTGTTAAATTGCATGGTGCACAGTGTTTTATTCGTCTTCAGGAAGTAGAGAAAGCGGAGCAAATGCTGACAAGCGTTGAGAAGAAAAATAATCGTGCATTATATCATTTGATAAATGGAAGATATGCTTTTGAGCAGGAAAGTTATATAGAAGCGATTTCAAGCTTTCGTTCATCGTTACAATTAGACGCAGATCAGCCTATTGCTTGGAGTTTTCTCGCTTTATCCTATATGTATATTGATCAATCTGAAAAAGCATTGCAATACTCTCAAGTTGCGTTAGAGCGCAGTCCTGAAAGATTCACTTTAACGAATCACGGTTTAATATTAATAGATTTAGAAAGATATGAAGAAGCATATGAAATCTTTAATGACTTGTTAAAAGAGTATAAATATGAAGCACATGTATGGTATGAACGAGCGAGATGTGCACATCAACTAGGAAAATTATATTTAGCAATAAAAGGGCTTAAAGTAGCGATTCATTTGGATAGTAATGCATCTTACATTTATACGAAACTTTCAGAAATATACGAATCTGATTTGAAGGATGAGGAAAGTACGAAAGAAATTTTATTAAACGGTATTGAGAATTGTGATGATAAAGCACCTCTTTACGTAAAATTAGGGGACTATCATTTTCAAAATGATAGCTTGGAAGAAGCAGAAGTATTGTATAAGCGTGCTTTAGAAGAAAACGATGAGGATGTTTATTCTCACTTCGGACTTACACAAGTGTATATGGCAAGAGAACAATACAAGGAAGCAAAAGAATACATTCTTGGTCTTGAGAAGCAAATTGAAAAGAGCCAAGATTTCCTCATGAATGCAGGAATGGTTTTATGGGATGCTGAACTTGAACTTGGTGGAAATGAAGAAGGGTTTAAAGTAGCGCTATCTAAGTTAGAAAATGGTATAAAGAAAAGCGATTATAATGTAGCAAGTGCGTTAGATGAATATGTGAATCGAATTAAAGGAACGGAATTTGTACAACGAGGTATAGCGTTTTTAAGAACGTTACACAAAGAAAGTAATGAAGTAAGTGAGTACGGTTGTTATGCAGGTATTTTATATGAATCTATTGGACAGTACGGCCAAGCGATGAAAAGATATAATAAGGCGATAGAACAAAAGGAAACGGCATTACCGTATTACCGAATTGGTGAAACACTTATGGCATTAGGGCAATTGACGGAAGCAAAACAAGCGTATGAAACATGTTTAGAGCTTGATGGGAATTTCGTAGGTGTACATTTACAGCTTGCGGAAATATACGAAAAAGAAGAAAACCGTTCTAAAGAACAAAGTCATATGGTTCAGGCGATGAAAGAAGAGCCGTTGCATATTAATATGGAATATTTGGCACAGCTTTCAGTAGAAATGAACCTTCAGGAAGAATTGCTGATTGAACTAGAACAATTAGCGGACGAAGTACCTGAAATATGGCGTTTAGATGCGATTGCATATGTGTACGGAGCGATGAATGAAATAGATAAAGAACAAGCACAGATTGAATACGCGCTACAATTAGATGGTGAGCATATAGAAGTACTATATCATTATGCAAAAGTATTAGTGAAAAAAAGAAATGTAAAAGCAATTGAAGTTGCAATGAAAGTAATACAAAAAGATTTTGATAATGAACGTATATTTGATGTTTATGTAAAAGCAGTAGAGCAACATAAAAAATTGTCTAACATACGAGATTTTCTTCATACATTAAAGGTGAAAAAAGCAGAAAGAAGTACAGCATTCATGTATGCTGCAGCTGCGGTTACGGAAATATGGATTGAACGCCAGCTGCATGAACAGCCGAAACGATCTATCATTACGAGGGCTTTTTATCGTATGAAAAATCGTGCGAAAGAAATTTCAATGGTTACTATGATAATCGATTTATATGAAATCTCTTTAAAGTTAAATCCGAAAAATAGTATGGCAGCACAGCGATTTGCGCTATTTTATGAGAATGTAGAGATGAATAGAGAAGCAATAGAGATTTTGCACACGTCACTAGAAAATAGATGGGATTATGAAGTAGCGAAGCAACTTGTAAATCTTTTCGTTGAGTGCGAGGAAGAAGATATGTTAAGAGATGCTTTGGAATTAACGAAGCAAATGGTTCGAGAACTACCAGATGATTATGATACTCTTCTTCTGCAAGCACAAGTATTCTTTAAAGCAGGGGAAGAAAGAAAAACAGAAAAGATTACCTTACAATTAACGGAGCAAACACCGTTCGTAAGTAGAGCATTTCTTGCTTTAGGAGAAATGTATCAAAGTCAAGAAAGGTTTGAAGAGGCAATTCATGTATTAGAAAATGCTTCTATACATCATCCAAATGAAACAGCAATTCTCCTTTCTTTAGCGTCTTCATATCATGGTGCCGGCCAAACAGTAAAGGCAGAAAAAATAGCAAATGAAGTATTAACAATGGATGCAAATGATTTGTTAGCAAGATATGATCGTGCTTGTTATTTAGCACAGTTAAATAGAAATGAAGAGGCGAAGGAAGAGCTTGAAATTGTCCTTCGTGAGGATGAATCGGGATTCTTTGCTGAACTTATTGAGGATGATGAAAATTTAGCAGCATTGAGAGAATTTGAAAAGTAATTGTATAAGAATAGGGGATAAGGATAAGAATATATTTTGAATTAGTTGACAATTAGTTGTCAAATGGCATAAAATAACTTTTAATAAAGTATACAAATCTGAAGACGAGAAAGAGTAAAATAGTGAACTGTTCTCCAGAGAGCCGGTATATTGCTGAAAGCCGGTGGGCAGACGTTATTTGAAAATCATCTCCGAGGAGCCGAGGCTGAAAGTGAGTAAGCCCGGACGGATGTCTACCGTTACAAAGAACACGTATGATAGTACGTTGCTAAGCGCTATTAGTGAAAAGCTAATAGAATTAGGGTGGTAACGCGGGTAAACCCGTCCCTACTTCATAGGGGCGGGTTTTTTGTGTGCTTTTAAAACATTCAAAGGAGTGATTGTAGATGAAGAAAGTAGATGTAAAAGAGTCAGCTGTAGGGAGAGAAACACGTATTCGTAAGCAGTGGAACGAACAAAGCATTTTTGAACAATCAATTCAGAATCGAGAAGGCGCACAATCGTTTGTGTTTTATGAAGGACCACCAACGGCGAACGGTTTACCACATGTCGGCCATGCACTTGGTCGGGCAATTAAAGATTTAGTAGCAAGATATAAAACGATGGCTGGTTATAAAGTAGTAAGAAAAGCAGGATGGGATACACATGGTTTACCTGTAGAACTAGGTGTTGAGAAGCAACTTGGTATTTCTGGTAAACATGAGATCGAAGAATATGGCATTGAACCATTTATTCAAAAGTGTAAAGAGAGTGTTTTCACATATGAAAAGCAGTGGCGTGAATTCACTGAAAGTATTGGTTATTGGGTAGATATGGATGATCCATATGTAACTTTAAAGAATCCATATATTGAAAGTGTATGGCATATTTTGGGGACAATCCATGAAAAAGGATTGTTATATAAAGGACATAGAGTTTCACCATACTGTCCAAGCTGCCAAACCTCATTGAGCTCACATGAGGTTGCACAAGGGTATAAAACAGTAAAAGATTTAAGTGCAACTGTGAAGTTTAAAGTGAAAGATAGTGAAAATGAGTATTTCTTAGGTTGGACAACAACGCCTTGGACACTTCCAGCAAACGTAGCGCTTGCTGTACATCCAAATATGGAATATGTTAAAGCAAAACAAGAAAGTCATGTATACATTGTTGCGAAAGAACGTGTACAAGAAGTATTAAAAGAAAACTATGAAGTATTATCTGTTCATAAAGGCGAAGAATTATTAAACACATCTTATACAGCGCCATTTCCGATGAAAGAAGTTACAAATGGTTACCGCGTTATCGCAGCAGATTTTGTAACGGCAGATAGTGGTACAGGACTTGTTCATATTGCTCCAGCATATGGAGAGGACGATTATAGAGTTGTTCAAAGTGAAGGATTGTCATTCTTGCACGTTGTAGATGAAAAAGGTGAGTATACAGAAGCGGTACCATTTTTGAAAGGTAAATTTGTAAAAGATTGTGACGTTGACATTGTTCGTTATTTAGCGAAAGAAGGTTTGCTATATCATAAAGAAAAATATGAACATAGCTACCCACATTGCTGGCGTTGTGATTCACCACTACTTTATTATGCAGGAGAAAGTTGGTTAATCCGAACAACTGCAATTAAAGATACATTTTTACAAAATAATGATTCAGTTACTTGGTATCCGGATCATATGAAACATGGACGATTTGGTAAGTTTTTAGAAAATATGGTGGACTGGAATATTAGCCGAAATAGATATTGGGGAACGCCATTAAACGTGTGGGAATGTGAAAGTTGTGATCATCAGTTTGCGCCGAAAAGCATTGCCGAATTAAGAAAGCATAGTACGAAAGAAACACCGGAAGATTTAGAATTGCATAAGCCTTATGTAGATGAAGTTCAAGTCCGCTGCGAAAAATGCGGAGGCACAATGAATCGTACACCAGAAGTAATTGATGTTTGGTTTGATAGTGGTTCCATGCCATTTGCACAATATCATTACCCATTTGAAAATAAAGAGTTATTTGAAGAGCAGTTTCCAGCTGATGTTATTGCAGAAGGAATTGATCAAACACGCGGCTGGTTTTATAGTTTATTAGCAGTCTCAGCACTGTATACAGGAAAAGTACCGTATAAACGAGTGTTATCACTAGGGCATGTTTTAGATGAAGAAGGTCAGAAAATGTCTAAAAGTAAAGGGAATGCACTAGATCCAGTTGATTTAGTAGATAAGTTTGGTGCAGATGCGCTAAGATGGGCTTTACTTGTTGATAGTGCTCCGTGGAATGCGAAGCGTTTTTCTGAAAGAACCGTACTGGAAGCGAAATCTAAATTTGTAGATACATTAGTCAATGTGTATAGCTTCTACGTTTTATATGCAAATTTAGATGAGTATAACCCGAAAGAAACGTATGATGTAAAGCGTACGAAATTAGACGAATGGGTATTATCAAGATTGCATAGTACAACGAAAAAAGTGAGAACAGCACTTGATGATTATCAATTTACGAATGCAGCTCGTGAAATTGCAGTACTTGTAGATGAAGTGAGTAACTGGTATGTAAGACGCTCACGTAATCGTTTCTGGGAATCTGGTATGAACGCTGAAAAAGCTGCTGCGTATGAGACACTTCATGAAGTACTTGTAACAATTAGTAAATTAATTGCACCATTCACACCGTTTGTCGCGGAAGACATTCATCTTAATTTAGAAGGAAGTAGCGTTCATTTAGCTGATTATCCAGTTGTAAATGAATCACTACTTCAGCCGAAATTAGAAGCGGAAATGGATGCTGTTTTACAAGTTGTTGAACTTGGAAGAAGTAACCGTAATCAGCATTCTTTAAAAGTAAAACAGCCGCTAGCAGAACTTGTATTACTTGAGCATAACGAGAATGATATGGATTGGGAATCTTATCGTGATATCGTTATGGATGAGTTAAATGTAAAAGCGTTCCATGTTGAACTCGATGAAACAAAATACACATCATATCAATTGAAGCTTAATTTTAAAACAGCGGGGCCGAAATTCGGTAAAAATGTGAATGCAGTGAATGGTTGGCTAAAACAATTATCACAAGAAGAAGTACAAAACTTTGTATCAACAGAAAGAGCAGTTTACGAAGCAACACCAGGAGAAGAAGTAGTTGTAACTGCTGAAGATGTGTTAGTTGAGAAAGTTGCAAAATCAGGATTCTCTAATACGACTAACGGACAATATACGGTTATGTTAGATACGAATGTAACGGAAGAATTGTTACAAGAAGGAGTAGCGCGTGAATTCATTCGTGCGGTTCAAGAATATCGTAAACAGTTGAATTTACCAGTTAATTTACGAGTCGATGTTATTCTCGATACAGAAGAAGAACTACAACGAACGTTAACGAATCATAAAGATTTATTGGAAGAAAACTTACTCGTAAAACAATTTACATTTGGTCACTTAACGAACGAAGACGATGAACTTTCTTTAGGTGAAACAAAACTTAGAATTAAATTAAGTGCAGCTAATTAAAGAAAAAAGGAAGTTGGAATGATTCCAACTTCCTTTTTCGTATGGAGGTAAATTAACTAGCTAATTTCCTCATAATCCATTCGATAGGTCCTCTAGAAAATTTCTTTCTCCATAATACGCTAAACAAAATACTGAAAATGAAAAATACAGTAGCAAATAATAAAACGAAAAGTAGTGTTTGATGTTCCATTCTATTGAATAGAATTAATGTCCCAATCCCGATAAATACATGACTTACATAATGAGTTAATGTTAATTGACCTGTTTGTATAATGGAAGTAACAAACCAATTATTTTCATATTTTTCAGTGATATAGAGGCAAAGTATTAATATAGCAATAGCAGATCCTGTTGCAGATAAAATGTACAATACATTTGGTAAAATGGGTCCTGTATTAAACAAAAATGTAGCAGCTGCTTTGCCAATGTGTGGAATGAAGTAGTACGTGAGCCCTTTTGATAAAAGTTCTATCAGTATGGTGAATGTAATACCGAGCAAGAGCAACCTATCTCTAATCTTTTTATTATGAAGATCTAATCTGCCAATTATCATACCGATTAAGAAGAATAAAAACCATGGGAAAAAAGGGTGATAACCATTAAAGAATAAATTGCGAAGAAAACCGTTAACTGTCCAGAAGTCTACATATTTTATAAATGGAGTAGGGCCTCCCCAACCTTCGAAAGCATTGAAAGTAAGCTGAAGAGATTGTGCCAAGAGTAGGATAATAATAGATAAGAAGAGTAATGCTTTTTTTCGGACTGTAATGAGTAAGGTAGCAACGAAAAGGTAAACACCATAGTAGTGTAATATATCCCCAGTCCACTCCATTACGTATAAAAGTAATCCTAAAATAAATAAGAATAGTGCCCGTTTCCATATGATCTTTCGGCTATTAGAAATTTTTATTTTTTCATTGCTAGCAACAGAGGATCTAGTCATTAAAGATATGCCAATTCCAGCAAGTATAACAAACAAGGCAGAAGCTCTACCTTCAAAAAGTGACATGAAGGTTATTAAAAATGGGGGACCATTTCCTTCTGCACCTGTTATCACCATAAAATTAACAAGCAGCATACCAAACATCGCCAAGGCCCTAGCAAAGTCTAAGCCGATAATTCGTTTTTTAGTATTCAATTCAATCCCTTCTTTCAAAAATACTGTTTACAGCTTCCATCCATATTTGTCTATAATCTATATCCACATGTAACATCATAAAATCCCCAACATTATCAAGCACTATTGCTAACATATGAGCTTTTGAAACTAGATTTTTATTTTCAATCAATTGCAGCTCATTTGCTTTTGTAAGGAGTGATTCAAACCCTTGTAAATATTCTGTTTGCACAGTTAGTAATCGATCTTTGTACATATCATTTCTTGAAGATAGTAATACATATTCTTGCAACACACGATTAAAATAAGGATCGTTCTGCTGTTCATCAATTATTTTGAATCCAATTTCAATGCATTTCTCAATAAAATTTTCTTTCGTAAACTCTTCTGTATGGAAGAAGGAAGAAAACTGCATCGCAGCACATAATTCTGTGAAAATACATTCGATTAATGCATCTTTAGATTTAAAGTAATAATAAATGGACGGTTTAGCAATTCCGACTTCTTCAGCAATCATTGAATAAGTCGTTTTGGTAATACCATGTCCGGCAAACAGTCGATAGCTTGCTTCCATAATTGAAGAGAGTGTTTCTGCACTTTTGCTCATAATAAAGCCTCCTAAAAAAAGGTTATATAAATCGTATCATTCATTAATATTTTTTTCAACCTATCGTTAGGTAAAAAGTAGCCTATTTTTTACAAAGTCATTTAAAAAGTTTAAGAGTTAAGGAATTGCTTTAGAAATATATTTCTAAAGTATTGTGTTCACTTTACACATAAATATTGAGAAAATTTCACTTACCCTAAATGAAAAGGTAATAGAAGTGTTTATAGAGAATTACTCGTAGATTCAATTTTTATCCATCCGTTTTGCGAGGAATGATTGCCGAGTGGTAATGGGATAAGGTTGAGCTACTTTATTAGGGGGAGTGGTTCTATGTTTAATAAAAAAATGGTGGCAATGGCAATGACTGTACCGTTAGTAATGGGGACGATTTCTACGGTTTCGGCATTGGAAAAACAACAGCAAGTAAAGTTAGAAGCTTATTCGCCACAGAAAAAAGCAACTGAATATTTAAAAGAAAATGCTGCGCAGTATGGATTGAAAACAGACCTTTCAGACTTGCAATATATTTCTACAACAGAAACGTCAGTAGCTTCATATGTTAGGTTCCAACAAGTTGTTAACGGTGCGCCTGTATTCTCAAAACAAATTACAGTTACTCTTAACGGAGAGGGAAAGGGAGTACTCGCTGTTTCTGATTATCAGCCTGTTACAGGTGTGAAGGAAGTAACGACAAAAATTAGTGAAAAAGATGCAATACAAAAATCAATGGCGTATGTTGGAGAAGCAAGTGAGCAAAATTTATGGGCTCCTACAGATAAAGAGTTCGGATATATTGTTGAAGAAGGAATTGCTCGTCCAGTATATAAAGTTGTAGTCCATTCTAATAATCCATTTGGTGCATGGGAAACATTTATTGATGCAGAAAATGGAAAGTTAATTAAAAAGGTTGATATAAACCGAAAAGCTGAAGGGTCAGGAAAAGTATTTTTACCTAACCCAGTCGTATCTAGCGGTAGTAAAGTAGGCTTAAAAGATAATAACGATGCAGATTCAACAGCTCTAACGAATCAACTGAAAACTGTTACGTTAAAAGGTTTAGATGGAACAGGATTTTTAATTGGAGAATATGTAACGATTTCTTCAAAAGCGAAAACAAAATCTACGAATTTACAATTTAACTATACACGCGCAAATGATAGCTTTGAAGATGTTATGTCGTACTATCATATCGACACATTGCAACGGTACATTCAAAGTCTAGGTTTTAAAAATATTAATAACCGTTCGATAAAAGTGAATGTTAATGGTACAACTGATGATAACTCATTCTATTCTCCATCAACAAAAGCTTTAACTTTCGGTACTGGTGGTGTTGATGATGCAGAAGATGCTGGTATTATCGCACATGAATATGGGCATTCGATTCAAGATAACCAAGTTCCTGGCTTTGGTAGTTCAGCAGAAGGTGGAGCGATGGGAGAAGGATTTGGCGACTTCTTAGGTGCTACATATGAAGATGCAGTATCGACTACTGGATATGGTAAAGCATGTGTTGGAGAATGGGATGCGACAGCTTATTCTAGTTCAGATCCAACATGCTTACGCCGATTAGATACGAATAAAGTATATCCGAAAGATATAACGAATGAAGTGCATGATGATGGTGAAATTTGGGCTCAAGGTCAATACGAAATGGCACAAGCTTTTGGCCGTGATGTAGCAACAAAAATCATTTTACAATCACACTGGTCATTAACACCAAACTCTAAATTCAGTGATGGAGCGAAAGCGATTAAGCAAGCGGATGCTCTTTTATATGGCGGACAACATGCTGCTGATATCGATCGCATTTGGGCAGCGAGAGGCATTAGTACGAATTAATATAAAAAGTCGTGGCATTTATAAGCCACGACTTTTTAATTTGCTTACGAACTGGTACTAGTAAATAAAGCTATATCAATGATAGTGTGAATATATCCGTATCCCATTTACTTTTTAGCTTCTTTAAAAACAAAATGCTCTTTAAATTTTCTAGATTCAACTTTTTGACCATTTCGCATCGATCGGAATGGGTGCTCTTGCCATGTAATAATAACATCAACTTCATCTGTTTTTGTAGCAACAGGTAAATTAGTGTGTTCAAATCCAGTTTTTCCACTTGCTAAACGACTTTCCTTTAGGGAAAAGAGTTCATATTTCGTTTTCTTATTTGGTTCGTTGCGGAATACTTCGACGTTTACGTTATATACCTCACTATTCCCAACATTCTTTACTGAAAAATGATATGTTTGAAATTCATCTTTTTTAGCTTGAAGCATATTCTTGTTTGTTTTTTTCGGTTTATCAATATTCACTTGCCATTGATCAGAGTTTTGGGAGATTGGTAAAGATTTTGGTGAATAGGCGTATGTTTCGTTTACTACAATTAGGCAAAACAATAGGAGAAAGAAACTAATTGCTTTTTGCATATACACACCTCGCTATAAAATTTTTTATTAATATGCGTGAAAAATACAACTTTTATGTAATAAAATGGAAAAGGGTGACGATTTGATTCAAATACAATTAAATAAATTGGAAGAGATAGTAAATGGTGAAGGATTACAAGAATCATTTCATTATATAGAGATGCAAGGCGTCTGTATTGACTCTAAAAAAATTACGAAAGGGAATTTGTTTGTTCCGATTATTAGGGTGAAAGATGGACACGATTATGTAAAAGAAGCGATGGAAAAAGGTGCGGCTGCTTCTTTATGGAAAAAGTCTTACGGTGATCCTCCAAAAGGAATACCGATTATTTTTGTAGATGACACATTACTTGCACTGCAAAAAATAGCGCGATATTACCGAAAGACAAGTAATGTGAAAGTTATCGGAATTACTGGTAGTAATGGAAAGACAATGGTAAAAGATATAATAAGCACGATATTAAGTACAACTTATCGTGTGCATAAAACGAAGGGAAATTTAAATAGTCAAATTGGTTTACCACTAACGATTTTAGAAATGAAACAGGATACAGAGTTTTTAATACTTGAAATGGGAATGAGCGAAACGGGACAAATTCGAAACTTAGCACAAATAGCACAGCCAGATGTAGCGATCATTACAATGATTGGACAGTCACACTTAGAAACGCTTGGATCAAGAGAAGAGATTGCGAAGGCTAAATTTGAAATTGTAGACGGATTAAATGACGGTGGACTGTTCTTATATAATGGTGATGAGCCATTACTTTCTCAAAATATTAATATGCTAGGTATAGAAAGTAAGTCGTTTGGTGGAAAGTATACAAATGATTTGTTTCCAACGAACGTACAATTAGATGAATATGGTGTTCATTTTAAATTAAATCATTCAAAAATACAGTACGATGTTCCCTTACATGGAAAACATAATATTTTTAATACGATTGTCGGAATCGCTGTAGGTCAATTTTACAAAGTCCCTATAGAAAAAATACAAGAAGCATTGCAGCAAATAAACATTACACAAATGCGCTTTCAGTTTTTAACCGCTAAAACAGGTTTTACAATTATTAACGATGCATGGAATGCCAGTCCTTCCTCCATGAAGGTTGCAATTGAAACGTTGCAGAAATTAAATGCCTATAAGAAAAAAATTATAGTGATTGGGGATATGTTGGAGTTAGGCAAGAAAGCTGAAACATATCATAGAGAAATTGGTAAAATGTTAAATGAGGAGAGCATTCAATATGTATTTACGTATGGAGAGTTAGCCGAAATTGTAGCGGAAGAAGCAAGAAAGAACTATCATACAGGAAAAATAAAGTCATTTGATAATAAAGCCAAAATAGCAGAGGAAGTATTGAAAGTTATAACGAAAAAAGATGTTGTTTTACTGAAAGGTTCACGTGGCATGGCTTTAGAGGAGATTGTACAAAAGTGGATGTGAAAAATCAGAATATATTTTAAAAAGGCTTGCATTCTATAAAAATAAGAGTTAGAATACTCTGTAAATATAAAAAGTGATGATCAGGAAAAGTACATGATGCAAAGGTCTACAGAGAGCAGCCGGTTGCTGGGAAGGTTGCGATACCGCATGATGGAAAGACACCTGTGAGTGTTGCTTTGAACGTGATTATTAGTAAAAGCAAACGGTACCTACCGTTATCAGGGCTAAGATGGTCAGTATGACAATTTGGGTGGTACCGCGGAAAAAAATCCGTCCCTATTTATAGGGGCGGATTTTTGTATTCTTTGAAAGGGGGTGAGTGACCGTGGATGATGACGATGACAACAATAACGTAAATAAATATAAAATTACTGGAGGGAAAAATAATGGATTCAATAATGAAGCGTTCACTCACAAAAGAATGTACAAAGCAAAGTGGAAAGGTTGTATTACTTCAAGGATGGGTAAAAAAAATTCGGCACCTTGGAAATGTTAGTTTTTTATTATTACGGGACAGAACAGGAGTAATTCAATGTGTATTAGAAAATGAATTGGCCGGATATAAAGTTGATGTAGAAAGTGTTGTCCATGTAATCGGTGAGATAGTCGAGACATCGAAAAAAGAATTGGGTGTTGAAGTACTTGCTCATGAAGTGAAAGTAATAAACGGTGCAGAACCACTTCCATTTGAAATAAACAAAAAGAAGTTACAAGTTGGATTAGATCAACTATTGAATGAGCGGGTACTCTCACTAAGACATGAGCGAACCGCATCGATTTTTAAAGTGAAATCTACACTCGTTCAGAGCTTTAGTGAATTTCTTATAGAGAACGATTTCACACGTATATTTACGCCGAAAATTGTTTCGCAAGGGGCAGAAGGAGGAGCAAATGTTTTTAAGCTTCCATACTTCCAAAAAGAAGCTTATTTAGCACAATCACCACAGTTCTACAAACAAATGATGGTAGCGGGTGGGTTAGAACGAGTTTTTGAAATTGCACCTGTATATAGAGCGGAACATCATAACTCTTCCCGTCATTTGAATGAATATATATCGTTAGACGTAGAACTTGGTTTTATTCATGATTTTTATGAAGTGATGCAACTAGAAACTGATGTTTTACGATATATGTTTCAACAAGTAGCGAAAAAATGTGAAATAGAACTACAGCTATTACAAATAGAAGTACCTGTTATTACTGAAATACCTAAAATTACATTGTTAGAAGCACAAGAAATTTTGAAAAGTAAGTATCGTAAAGAATCTCCTGTAGGGGATTTAGATACAGAAGGTGAAAAGTTACTAGGGAAATATGTAAAGGAAACATATAATAGTGAATTTGTTTTCATTACACATTATCCGAAAGAAGCGAGACCGATGTATACGATGCAAAATAAAGAGAATCCAGCTATTACTGATTCATTCGACTTATTATATAAAGGGTTAGAAATAACGTCAGGGGCACAGCGAATTCATAATTATGAAATGTTACTCGCTTCGTTTAAAGAAAAAGGATTATACCCAGAGAAATTTCAATCTTATTTAAATACATTCCGATACGGTTGTCCCCCGCATGGAGGTTTCGGAATTGGGTTAGAAAGGATTGTATATAAACTATTAGAATTAACAAATGTACGAGAGGCGAGTGCTTTTCCGAGAGATTGTACTCGTCTTATACCGTAAAAAGAATCTTCGCGACTATCGCGAAGATTCTTTTTTTATAGTTCGTTTGAAAAGGTGAAAATATAGACTCTTTCTTTTGCTAATAAGCTTAGTGAAAGTGAGTTATCAATATGAACCATTTCGACAAAAAAATTAATATACCCCTTGACAGTTACAAATATAACAGATATACTTCATATTAATTTCAAAAGAAAATATATTCTAAATATTAAAATGTGTTGAATAGGAGTAGTAAGGTCATGTATTTGTACAGAGAGCTATGGGTTGGTGCGACATAGTCAAATGACATCCTGAACTCGCCTAGGAGCAGTAAGGTGGAACGGAATCACATTCTTAGTAAATCTTAACGGTTAACCTTCGATATTAGGTTTGTAATCAAACGATTACTACTAAGGTGGATTCATAATGGAATCAATAAGGGTGGTACCGCGTTAAGTAAATGGCTTAGCGTCTCTTTATATAGAGATGCTAGGCCATTTTTTTATTATATGGAAGAAGAAATGGAGGGTTTATTTGGATAGGTCTATAAAATTTATTTATTTATATAAAAAGATTTAATTAGGAGGAAAATGAGATGAAACAGACGGAGCAATGGACTTCGAAATTAGGTTTTATAATGGCAGCAGCCGGATCAGCAATTGGACTTGGTGCGATATGGAAGTTTCCTTATATCGCTGGGAAGAGTGGGGGAGGAGCGTTCTTTTTAATCTTTATATTATTTACTGTTTTAATTGGACTACCGCTACTTATAGCTGAATTTATGATTGGACGCAGTACACAGAAACAAGCAGTTGGAGCATTTAAAAGCATCGCACCAAATACAGGATGGCACTGGATCGGACGCCTTGGCGTTGGAACGTGTTTTATACTACTTTCGTTTTATAGTGTTGTAGGTGGATGGGTATTAATTTATTTATTCAGAGGAATAACTGGACAACTGATTACTCCGGGACAAAATTACGGAGCATTATTTACTGAAACAATTGGAAATCCCACTTGGGCGATTATAGGGCATTTCGCTTTTATGTTTATTACGATTTGGGTTGTATCAAAAGGTGTACAAAACGGAATTGAAAAAGCAAGTAAATATATGCTGCCAGCATTGTTCGTTTTATTTGTCGCTCTTATTATTCGTTCGTTAACACTTGATGATGCAATGAAAGGTGTGAAGTTTTTTTTACAACCAGATTTCTCAAAGATTACTTCGGAAAGTATTTTGTTTGCAATGGGGCAATCATTCTTTGCGATTAGCATCGGGATTTCAATTATGGTTACGTATAGTTCCTATTTAAATAAAAAAGAAAGTTTACCAAAATCAGCAATAACAATTGTTGGATTGAATTTATTTGTTTCATTATTTGCAGGTCTTGCTATTTTTCCGGCCGTATTTTCATTAGGAATGGAGCCGACAGAAGGGCCTGGATTACTATTTATCGTATTACCATCTGTATTTAGTCAAATTCCATTCGGTGGGTTGTTCTTAACAGTATTTCTTGCACTATTTACATTTGCGACATTAACATCGGCATTTTCTCTACTAGAGACAGTAGTGTCAGCATTAGCAAATGGTGAACAAGAAAAAAGAACGAAATTATCATGGATGATCGGTTTCGGCATTTTCTTAGTGGGTATCCCATCAGCGTTATCATTTGGAGTATGGAGTGATATTACGATTTTCGGAAAGAATATTTTTGATGCAGTAGACTTCTTATCTAGTAATATATTAATGCCACTTGGAGCACTATTTATTAGTATTTTCGTTTCATTCAAAATGGAGAAGAAGGTGCTAGAAGCAGAGTTTTTTGTAGGTGGAAATTATGGAAAGAAAGTATTTACTTGTTGGGCATTTTTACTTCGATTTGTAGCACCACTTGCAATAATTATCGTCTTCTTAAATGTAATAGGGATTATTTAACATTAAATGTTATAATATTCAGTAAAAAGAGAGGGTGATGATCATAAAGGCAAATTTGATAGAAGTAGGGAAATACATGAATATTAGAGGGAAAAAGCTATACGTTGAAACGCATGGAAATCCTAAAAATAAGCCAGTCTTATACTTGCATGGTGGTCCAGGAGAGAGTTGCTCAGATTTTTCATTTCACCAAGCGGAACGTTTAAAAGATTCTTTATATGTAATTATGATAGATCAAAGAGGTGTTTGTCGCTCAGAAGAAATTACTGAGGATGAAGCTTTTGGATTAAATGATTTAATTGAAGACTGTGAGGAACTAAGAAAAGCATTACAAATTGAAAAGTGGTCTGCAATTGGACATTCTTTCGGTGGCTATTTAGCATTGTTATATGCGTCGATATATCCAAGTTCAATAGAGAAAATAATATTTGAAGGGCCAACTTTCGACTTTGCATTAACAAGTAGAGCTTTGTTGCAAAAGACAGGGCATTTATTAAAAAAGCATGGAAAAGAAGAAGTAGCAAAAGAGTGCTTTGCTTATTCATCTAGCAATGCTAGTTCAGAAGAGTTGTTAGAAGCTTATATAAGATTAAGCGCTGAATTAGAAGAAAAAAGAATGGAGATTTACAATTATAAGGAAGATGAAACAGACTATAGTTTATATAGTGATGAAGAGTGGGAAGTATTTTCAAATCGTTCTCAAATTCATTTTGATAGATTAAAATTAGAGGGTGCATGTCATAAATCATTATTATATAAAATAAAAGAAGTACAGAATTCAATGTTATTAATTGTAGGAAAACATGATGTAGTAACGTGTGAAAAACAAATTGAAACAATTAATAAAGATGCTCAAAACGGTAAGTGTATCGTATTTGAAGAGAGTGGTCATTCACCTCACTATGAGGAAGCAGATAGATTCGCAGAAACAATTATTCATTTTTTGAAATGAAGAAAAGGGTGCTTCTATAAATGAGAAGCACCCTTTTTAAATTTCTGGATAAGCGATTGTTATGTTAGGCCATTTAATTTGCCAATTCTTTTTTATAACTCTATTTTTGTACATATGTATACGTTCTTTTGTTTCAAGAAAATGAGCTGTTGGTTTCACTTGTAGTGAAAGTACATCTTCGATTCCGCATGGAGATGCTAATATAATATTGTTTTGGTCATCTAATGTAACTCCTAATGCCGTTGCTGTTTCAGGAAATTTAGAAATAGCAT
The DNA here is from genome assembly GCF_054509685.1 of Bacillus sp. C-3-6. NCBI lineage: Bacteria > Bacillati > Bacillota > Bacilli > Caryophanales > Bacillaceae > Bacillus > Bacillus sp. C-3-6. The sequence goes on from NZ_CM137247.1 coordinate 2,040,580, forward strand.
CAACAGAAGAAGAATATGGCGGCATGTTATTCATTACATGCATACGAGCTTGATTTTTTATTGACCAAGGGATAGTGGCATCCATATTCATTAGTTTCGTTTCTAATAACTTTTCATATGTTTCGTCTTTATGTAGACAATCGTAATAAATAACATCTACATCAGGCGTATCTGTTCTTATTTCGTAGTTGTGTAAAGTATCCCAAATTTTAGAACGAACAAAGCCGGCACAAACCCACCAATCAGGTAACTCTAGTGATTTTGCCATTTGTAATACATTCATCATCCATTCGTCGTTTTCTATTAAGCGAATGATATCTTGTTCTGTTTGTATAGTCATTTGTTATCTCACCTGCTTTTTTTTAGAGAGTAAATTTAATTCATAAGCTTTATAATCCATGTAATCCAGTAAGCACCTGGTATGAATAACAGTTGAGCAAGTAATGTACCAAAAAGTCTAGAAATCATTAGCCAAGCATACATTTTACTCATTGCTTCAGCACCTTCTTCTGATTGAAGAGCTCGCTCTGTTAAAAGAGCAATACGTGGATCTAGTAGCACTGTTAATAAAATAGTAGCAAAACCATTAATAAGACCAGAAGCTGTAGTGGCTTTTGTTGCGAAAGCTGGAATTAAAAAAGAAGCATATAGTGCGGAAAGAACTCCCGCTGTATAAATTGCAGTAGCGAACATGTTAATAAGCATTATACGCTTTGGAATACCGCCGATACGCAGTCTATGAATCATTTCTAACTTTGGAAAGCGGACATATTTTTTTGTGTACTTTAATTTTTGAATGTTATTCGTTTTCATCATTCGAATGAAAGAACCGTCTGTTTCAAAGTTTTGAATGACATATCCAAATAGTTTTGTCAAAGTTGGATACAGTATAATCGCAAGCAATGTACCGATAGAAGCAGATAATAGTACAAGACGTATAATATGCTCTAAATCAATAGAAGGATCTAGTTTTGCTTCGTCCACAATCCCGCCAAGTAAAAAGGCTTGTAGTAAGTTTGACGTTCTTGAAATGAGTAATACGATTCCTACGACGGATAATGCGACAGCAATCTTCTTTAAACGAACCCCCGCTAATCGAATACTATAAGAGCTTGTTTCAACTGCGTGGATTACAATTGTGAAAGCCATTATAAAAATTAACGTAATTGACATTTGTTTCACCAGCTTCTATTAAAATAATTGTAACTTTTTTACTTTATCATATCTATCGTATTTTGTAACTGAAAGTATGTGACATATGGAAATTGATTTTTCGAAAAAATAGATAATGATAGTATAATAGGGAGAAGTGGAAGAGATGTTAGCAGTTATTTATACAGCAAATTAAGTGGAGGAATGAAACATGTATAAAACATTTCTATTTGATTTAGATGGAACTTTAACGGATCCGAAAGAAGGGATTGTAAATTCGGTTTTGTATGCGTTAAAAAAAGTAGGAATTGAAGAAGTACATATAAGTGAGTTAGATTCATTTATAGGTCCTCCTATTCAGCAATCATTCGTAGAGAGATATAATATGAGTGAAGGAGAGGTTGAACGTGCAGTTTTTTACTTCCGTGAGTATTTAAAGCAGCGTGGATTGTTTGAAAATAATGTATACGAGGGGATTCTGAAGCTCTTGCAACAATTAAAAAGTTCAGGAAATCGCATATTCGTAGCTACTTCAAAGCCCACTGTATTTGCGAAACAAGTTATAGAGCATTTTCAATTAACGAATTATTTCGAAGATATCATTGGAAGTAATTTAGATGGTACGAGAATAAAAAAAGAAGAAATAATTGCTCATATTTTACAAACAAATGAAGAACTAAATAAAGAAGAAATGATAATGATTGGTGATAGAAAGCACGATATAATAGGTGCGAATCAGAATGGAATTGCTTCAATTGGTGTTTTATATGGCTATGGCTGTGAGAAAGAACTGACTGAAGTTAGTGCGACTTACATAGTGAAAGATGTTGAAGAACTGTATCATTTTTGTGCAGAAAAAAGTTTAATAAATTAGTAAATATAGATGCTAGCAATCCCTTTATAACGTATGATGAGGAATTCGTTTCTGTTTAAAGGGATTTTTCATATGTAATCGAATATTTATAATTAGACATTTTTAGCATGAAAAAATTGTATGAATAAGAGGAGGGATGTCAGAATTAAAAGATTAGTAGAAGTTTATCGATAAAATTTAGAATATTCTGTTTAATGGAGGGGTAAAATTGGAGTTAGTTATTATATTATTAGCACTAAGTTTACTTATGTTCGTAGCATACAGAGGCTTTTCTGTTATTCTATTCGCACCAATATTTGCATTATTTGCAGTATTTTTGACAGAACCTAGTTATGTATTACCTTTCTTTTCTAATATCTTTATGGAGAAAATGGTTGGATTTATAAAGTTATATTTTCCTGTGTTTTTATTAGGAGCAATATTTGGAAAAGTAGTGGAAATGTCAGGAATTGCAGATTCTATCGCAAAAACGATTATTGAGTTAGTTGGTGAAAAACGTACTATATTAGCGATTGTATTAATGGGGGCTATTTTAACGTATAGTGGTGTTAGTGTGTATGTAGTAGTGTTTGCTGTTTATCCGTTCGCAGCTAAGTTGTTTCGACAAGCTAATATTCCAAAACGTTTAATCCCTGGAACGATTGTTCTTGGAGCAGTAACGTTTACAATGGATGCGCTACCTGGATCACCACAAATTCAAAATGTAATACCTACAACATTTTTTAAAACGGATATTTATGCTGCACCGATACTTGGGATTGTAGGAGCAATTTTTGTTCTTACATTAGGTTTACTATATTTAGAGAGTAGACGTAAGAAGGCAAAAGCAGCAGGTGAAGGATATTTTGGTTTTAATGATGGAAATACTGAAATGGCAGCATCTTTGCAATTAGAACAAAAAAATATGCCATTAATTAATAACATTGAAATCACAAGAGCACAACAACTTATTGCATTTATACCACTTATTTTAGTAGGTGTAATGAATAAAGTGTTTACTATTATGATACCGAAGTGGTATCCAAGCGGTTTTGATTTTTCTGCAATTGGTATGAAAGCATTTGGAAAAGTAGAATTAAGTGCAGTAGTAGGAATCTGGTCTGTAGAATTGGCACTTATTATAGGGATCTTAACAACGTTATTATTATATTGGAAGCGAGTAGTAACAGGTTTCCAAGCTGGATTGAATACAAGTATTGGTGGAGCACTACTTGCAACGATGAATACAGGAGCTGAGTTTGGATTCGGTGGTGTCATTGCAGCACTTCCAGGCTTCGCAATTATGAGAGATGGTATCTCTGCTACTTTCACAAATCCGTTAGTGAATGGTGCAGTAACGACGAATATTTTAGCTGGAATTACAGGCTCTGCATCAGGAGGTATGGGAATAGTATTAAGTGCAATGGGAGATAAATTTATTGCAGCGGCCAATCAATTTGATATTCCATTAGAAGTTATGCACCGTATCGTATCAATGGCATCAGGAGGAATGGATACACTACCGCATAACGGGGCTATTATTACTATTCTTACAGTAACAGGATTAACACATAAACAGTCCTATAAAGATATATTTGCTATTACAATTTTGAAAACGGTTGCTGTATTTTTAGTTATCGCGTTCTATACTTTAACAGGACTCTATTAAACATTCGAATCGTAAAGATTCATCAAATCGATAATTTATATCATAAAATATTAATTAGGATAAGAAGGGGTGGAGTACTTGCAAGAAGTTTCTGAGTTTCGTATGCCAAAGTCGGTATTATATGGAAGGAATTCGCTTGAAAAACTGGGGGAACAATCAAAAAAGTTAGGGAAAAGAGCTTTTATAGTTACTGATACAATTATGGAGAAATTAGGATATGTTGAAAAGTGTATACAACAACTAAATAAGAAAAGTATTACTGTTAGTACATATAATAAAGTAGATGCTGAGCCTACAAATATACACGTGTTAGAAGCGTTATCTCTTTGTAAAGAGGAAAAGTGTGATTTTATTATCGGTATTGGTGGTGGAAGTTGTATTGATGCTGCGAAAGCAGTAGCGGTTTTATATACAAATGGTGGAGAAGTTGAGGATTATGTCCAAAAGGATATTGAAATAGAAAACAACCCACTACCACTTATTGCAATTCCAACAACTTCTGGTACTGGATCGGAAGTTACAAGTGTAGCAGTAATTACGAATAAAAAAACAGATGTAAAAATGATGATGAAGCATCCTAGTTTTATACCGAAAGTAGCAATTATAGATCCAGTTTTGACAAGTTCATTACCACCACAAATTACGGCAGCAACAGGGATAGATGCGTTATGTCATGCAATTGAAGCGTATATTTCTAAAGTTTCACAACCACTTACAGATGTACTAGCTCTTTCAGCTATTGAAAGTATTATGAAATATTTACGTATAGCATATGAAGATGGATGTAATATGGAGGCAAGAGAAGCGATGATGATTGCTTCCTTACAAGCTGGAATTGCATTTTCTAATGCATCAGTTACATTAGTTCATGGAATGTCAAGGCCAGTGGGAGCATTATTTCATGTACCGCATGGAATATCAAATGCCATACTATTACCTACAGTGTTAGAGTTTACAAAAACAAGTGCAATGAAAAGGTTAGCAAAAATTGGACGTAGTTTAAATAAGGATTTGTATTCGAATTCTGATGAGGAAGTAGCAGACTACACGCTTGGTGAAATAAAAAAACTTTGCTTTGATCTTCGTATTCCAAATTTAAAAGAATACGGAATCAATGAAATTGAATTTGAAAATGCTATTTCTAAAATGGCATCAGATGCAATTGAAAGTGGTAGCCCAGCTAATAACCCACGTGTTCCATCATATGATGAAATCAAAGAGCTGTATCGAGAGTGTTTTAATTATAAGTATAAAGAATTCATAAAAAAATCAGATTATTAATTTCAGAATATTCTATAAAAATTTCCTTGGAAATGAAAGTAGAATTATTCTTTATTATTTCCGTATTTTCCGTTAAAACAAGACTTTATATTCCAAACTTAAAGTCTTGTTTTATTATGTATAATATACATAATAAAACGTTGTTATTAGTTTTATAAAAATAGTTTAGGTAGGTGTTTGTATGAAAACGATAGGTCTTATAGGTGGTATGAGTTGGGAATCAACTTCTGAATATTATCGAATTATTAATGAAGAAATAAAAAAGAGATTAGGAGGGCTACATTCAGCAAAATGTTTGATTAATAGTGTGGACTTTGAAGAGATTGAAAGATTCCAGTCTAGAGGAGATTGGAATGGAGCAGGTGAAGTTTTAGCGAATGCGGCGTATTCATTACAGAAGGGAGGAGCAGACTTTATAATCATTTGTACAAATACAATGCATAAGGTAGTTGGAAAAATAAAGGAGAAAATTGATATTCCAGTCTTACATATTGCCGATGCAACTGCAAAAGCAATTAAAAGAAAAGACATTCAAAAGGTTGGTCTGCTTGGAACTAAATATACAATGGAGCAAGATTTCTATAAGTCACGTATTGAAGAGCATGATATAAAAGTAATAGTACCATCAGAAAAAAATAGAAAAGAAATAAATAAAGTAATATATACAGAATTATGTTTAGGAAAAATAGTATCTCAATCTAGAGAATATTATAAAAGAGTCATTGAAGAGTTAGTGCAAAAAGGAGCACAGGGAATCATATTAGGTTGTACAGAAATAGGGTTATTAATAAAGCAAGAAAACGTATCTGTCCCGATATTTGATACGACTCATATACATGCAATTGAAGCAGTCAAGGTAGCTCTAGATAAATAGATTATAATTATATTATGTAAACTTAATTCATATATCTGGAAAATATTCAGAAAATATTTTATAATGTAAGTGGTTACATTTAAGGGGGAATGCGTATGTTTTCAGTTCAACCAATCGCATTTGTACATAATGAAAGAAAGGAAATAAAAGATGATGAGTGGGGAGAAGTAAGATCCCGTATAACTTTAACTGAAATGTATGCAGAAGAAAGTATACAAGGGATTGAAGATTTTTCCCATATTGAAGTTGTTTTTTATTTTCATAAAGTAACTGACGAGCAAATTCAGTATTTTGCTAGACATCCTAGAAATAATAAAGATTATCCTGAAGTAGGTATTTTTGCACAGCGCGGAAAAAATCGCCCGAATCGCATAGGTGTAACAATTGTAAAGGTGATCAAAAGAGAAGGTAAATCAATTATTGTTGAGGGATTAGATGCTATTAATGGTACTCCTATATTGGATATAAAACCAATAATGAAAGAGTTTATGCCGAAAGAAGAAATACACCAGCCTAAATGGGCAACCGATATAATGAGACAGTATTGGAAGGGGAATGGAGTAAAATGAGAATATATGAGGCAACAATTGCAGATTTAGATGGACTAGCATCAGTTTTTAATAACTATCGCATGTTTTATAGGCAGGATTCTGATTTAGAAGGTGCAAAAGTATTTTTACGAAATCGAATTGAGAAAAAAGAGTCCGTTATTTTCGTAGCAGTTGAAGACGGCGAATATATTGGGTTCACACAACTATATCCATCATTTTCTTCCATTTCAATGAAAGAATTATGGATTTTAAATGATTTATTTGTACAAGCGGCGAAGCGTGGAGCCGGAACAGGTAAAAAATTATTAGAAGCTGCTAAAGAATACGCATTAGAGAATGGAGCAAAAGGTGTAAAATTGCAAACAGAGATTGATAATTTATCAGCACAACGATTATATGCTGAAAATGGTTATTTGAGAGATAATCGTTATTTCCATTACGAATTAACGTTTTAAAAAATTAAGTTGAAAGAGACATTTTCAAGAAAAAGAATTTCTTTGTAATGAGAAATTCTTTTTTATTTTTGCCTAAATTAAATATGAAGAAAACGATATTTATTTATTGTTAAACGATAAAAAATATGATAAAATTATGTTATCATTAAATAAATGAGGTATTGTAAATGAATCTTAAACGAAGTTCAACAACGTTCTTAAAAGTAATTATTTTTCTTGTTGGAATTGCAGTACTTGCTTTATGCATATTTTTAGTGCCGGAAATGGCGAATTTCGCAGCGAATTTGTATCCTAATATTACTCTGATAAAATATCTTGTTTTCATTGTGATGTATGGAGCAGCTGTGCCTTTTTACGTTGCTCTTTATCAGGCTTTCAATCTTTTACAGTACATTGATGAGAACACAGCGTTCTCGGAATTATCTGTAAAGGCGTTAAAGAATATAAAGCGCTGTGCAGTTACAATCAGTGGTTTGTATGTATTAGGTTTACCACTTTTTCATTTTATAGCGAAAAAAATGGACCCTCCTATTGGGTTAGTGGGACTTATTATCGTTTTTGCTTCTCTCGTTATCGCTGTTTTTGCTGCTATCCTCCAACGACTTCTACAAGAGGCAATTAACATAAAATCAGAAAATGATTTGACGGTCTGAGGTGGCGGATATGACAATCATTATTAATATTGACGTCATGTTAGCAAAACGAAAAATGAGTGTAACGGAGCTTTCGGAGAAGGTTGGAATTACGATGGCGAATCTTTCTATTTTGAAAAATGGGAAAGCAAAAGCGGTTCGTTTTTCAACATTAGAAGCGATATGTAAAGCTTTGGAGTGTCAGCCAGGGGATATTTTGGAGTATAAAAACGATGAGAATACTCAATAAAAAAAGATAACAAATGTAAATAATAGAAGTCAATAAAGAAGGGATAGCCACTAAGCTATTCCTTCTTTACGTTAATTGCTGTTACTAATAAAAAATAAAATTTGAATTGCAATGTTTGCGTATCAAAAGGGAACTTGCTACCTTTTGAGGTAATCCGTTTTGTGGAAGACAATTATTTGCCAAAAAGGCTATTTTAACTATGTTTTAAATTATTTTGAGTGCATCAAAATCTTCATTTGTATTATAGTTGATTTAAAACCCAGTTTGTTGCATCTTCAAAGTTATCTGCAATGTAGTTTGGTTCAATATGTGCCCATTTGTCTCGGTACGTATGCAAAGCATCATACCCAGCGCCTGTTCGGACTAGAATTGTTGTCGCATTTACTTTTGCTCCTGCAACAATATCAGTCCAGCGATCACCAACTACAGCACATTGTGTTAAATCAAGCCCATGTTTTTTTGCTGCTTTAAGCAGCATGCCTGTACTTGGTTTACGGCATTCACAACCATCACCGTGTTTATGAGGACATACATAAATATCATCAAAACCGAAGCCTTCTAATTCTTGTACAAAATCGGATACAGTTGCTATTCCATCTGCGATACCAGGTTGATTTGTGAAAGAGAAAATTTTTATATTTTTAGCTTTTAGTTTTTGCAAGGATGTTTTTGTGAATGGAAATAATGTAAAAGATCCTGGATAATGTATTGTAGTGTCACCACCAATTGTACCGTCACGATCAATGAAAATTGCTTTAATGTTTGTCATAGTTATAGTCCCTTCAATTATAAGTAGTTTAAAAATGTTTTACAAATCGGTAGCCATTTACTTCATATCCTAATTTTTTGTAAAAAGGATGAGCTTCTACTCTTTTTGTTCCACTAACTAGCCATGTGCCAATGCAATTATGTTTCTTTGCTAATTGCTCTGCATAATCCATCAACACTTGTCCAATGCCTTTCCGTCGTATGTTAGAATCGACGCTAATAATTGAAATCTCTCCATAACGTGTTACATCTTCTAAATTTTCACGTATACGAAATCCAAGTAATCCAAATATAGCTTCTTCTTCCTCGTAAACATATAAAAAATCAAACGGACTCATTTGTACGAATTGTAATCGGTTGTTCATATCTTCATAGGAAATAGAGGAACCTTTTAATTCTTTCGTTAAAGAACAAAGTGCGTCTATATCATCTATCGTTGCTTCACGAATTTGAAAAGACATATTATCCACTCCAATAAAATGTAATCAAACATTTAATATTCTGTTAAAAAATGTTTTTTCCTGCTATGAAAATAAATATTTTATAATGATATATAGATAGTTATATGTTATTCTTTTCCTTGATTGTATTGGAAATGGAAAGAGGGGAAATGCATGTTAGAAGTAAATATCCGCTCAGCCGGATATGAAATAGGCGAAAAAACAATTCATGATATAGCTTTTTCTATTGAAAAAGGTGAACTAGTTGCTCTTATTGGAGCAAATGGTGCTGGGAAGAGTACGACGATAAAAACGATGCTCGGATTACTTGTAAATATGGACGGTGAAATATCATTCGGTAAAAAGAAAAATCCGTATGCATACGTGCCAGAACATCCAACATACTATGATTACTTGACGCTCTGGGAACATATTGAATTATTAATGGCTGCTCGTGGAAGTGAAATGGGAAGCTGGGAAGAACGAGCGGAACAATTATTACATACTTTTCGAATGGATAAGCATAAACATGAGTATTTATCAAAGTTTTCAAAAGGTATGAAACAAAAATCGATGCTAATATTGGCGTTTTTAACTGAGCCAGATTTTTATATCATTGATGAACCCTTTATCGGTTTAGATCCAGTAGCTACGAAAGAGTTTTTAAGTTATTTATATAAAGAAAAAGAGCGCGGAGCAGGAATTTTACTTTGTACGCACGTATTGGATACTGCTGAAAAAATTTGTGAAAGATTTTTACTCATTTCACAAGGTACATTAGTCGCAGATGGACATTTAGAATCTATTCAAATGTTAGCGGAAATGCCGGGTAGCTCATTACTAGACTGCTTTGATGTAATCGTAAGGCGTGAACAACATGATTAAACAACAATTTTATAAAAGATTACGTCATGAGCTTCAGCGGAAGTGGAAGTCTATACGTTCGGTAACAGATTGGACAGTCGCATTATATATTATTATACCAGCACTTATATTTATGGGAATCTATTATAGGTCACTATGGATAAATGAATTATCAACGGAAGAGACGATTTATTTCGGATTAGGATTACTCGCATTTTATCTAGTAACATATCCGAGAGGAGTTCGTTCATTTTTTGAGCAAGCGGATAGTTTATTTTTAATTTCGTATGCAACACATATGCAAAAATTAGTCCAGTATGGCATGATGTACACATTTGTTCGAATAGCGATAACGAATATAATATTAGTCGTTATTATGTTACCGGTGTTGATGAAAAGTATCGGAGTAACAGAGATACAAGTCCTATTATTTTGGGTATTCTTTACTATATTTCGATTTATGATGTCGTTGTTAACGAGATTTATTCATGTACATGCGGAGAAACGATGGGTTTTATGGATTGTAAAAAATGTAGTATTTTCTATGAGCGTGTCCTTTTTGGGAATTAGTTTATTTTTTATTTATAAAAATCCATTTTATTCAATTCTATTTATCGGTTTAGTAATTTTCTTAAGTAGTGTATTAGTAAAAGCGAAAATGAATTATAAAAAGTTCTTTTTTAAAGAAATTAAGAAAGAAAAAGAGGAAAGCATGCGCTGGACGAGCGGAATTATGCAAGTTGGTGGTCATGCGGCTAAACCGAGTAGTTCGAATAAAAAACCGTGGATGTTTCCGTACTCTAAAAGACTATTAGGAAAAAAAGCTGATTCTCGTATTGTCGAATCTTTTTTGAAAGAATTTTTCCGTACAAGTACTGCACGAATATTTTATATTCAAATTGTATGTATCAGTACTGCAAGTATAATTATGACTCCTAGGTGGATTGCAGCTATTGTTCTCGTATTTGCTGTAGTTGCAATTTCTCGCTATGCACGTGATTATTGGAATGAATTTACGAATAAGATGTTTCTTCATTTATATTGTGATGAAGGGAACTTACTTTTGTTAAGATGGAAGGCAAATCGTTATTTACTACTACCAGCAATACTTTTGTATGGAATAGTTATACTTGCCCAGTTTTATTTATTGCCAGCTGTGATTGGTGGCATTATTTTTATTTTATTAATTGTATGGATTGTATTTTTACCATTAAAAAAGAGCCATTGACGGCTCTTTTTCTAGTCTGTAACACATTGATAAATAAAATATACTAAAACGAGTATGCTTGCGGCGGAATACATGACATCTAAAGTCATTCAAGTGCCTCCTCAATATTGTGGTATTAATATTGTATGAAATCTTACAATTTCATATTCAAGTGAAAAATATGTGAACGTTAACAAAATTGTAAAGTGCAAAAATTATAATCATTTTGTATAATAGAAGAAACCACCGTTATATAAAAAATAATGAGTGAAAGGGGAGGGAACATAAATGCCAAATTGGTTTAGAAAAACCTTAGTCGCATTAATTACCGTATTTACATTTGGTTTAGTGACGCCTCCTTCCATATTGCTTGATAATGCCAAAGCTGCGGACAAGCCTACGAGCACAGCTGGGCAACAAAATTTGGAGAGTACGTCCTATACATATGAAGAAACGAATGACAGGTTAACCACCGATACTTTTATTACTTATGCGATGCAAGAAGCAGAAAAACAGTCGATGCAAAAGTTTGGTACTAAAATTGGCCCAGTAATTGAAGATGAATTTAAAGATGTAATATTACCAAAGATTGAAGAGGCAATTGCTGAACTTGCCAATGATGTACCAGAGGAGTCATTGCAATCATTAGCGATTTCTCAAAGACCAGCTGGTGGAAATAATGAAAAGATTTTTCACGTCTACGATACGCAAACAGGAAATGACTTATTGCGTTTCCATGTAAGAAGAGATCATCCACCGCAAGATGGTTATTATTTTAATTTCCACTATCATCGTTTTGATGATGGATACTCTGGACATCATGAGTTAGGGAATATTTATTGGAATACGAATGTACCGCCAAAATGGCTTTCTTAAAAAGAACAAGAGAAAATCTTGTTCTTTTTTTATGTTTATAGAAGGGTAAGACAACTATGGTGTTGAATATGATAGGTTTAGAAAAAAAGCAGCAAAGGGAGTATGGGAATGCAAAAATATATTGTTTTTGACTTTGATGGCACATTAGTAGATTCACAAAATATATTTGTACCAATTTATAATCAACTTGCTGAAAAACACGGGTATAAAACGGTAAGGGAAGAAGAAATTGAGTATTTACGTAAATTAACGATGTCAGAGAGATGTAAACAACTCGATGTACCACTGTACAAACTACCGATATTAGCGTTAGAGTTTTATAAATTATATCAGCCTGCTATAAAAGATCTCGTTTTATTCCATGGAATGAAGGATGTATTAGATGAACTACATAAAAAAGGATACGGTATTGCGGTTATATCATCTAATTCAGAAGAGCATATTCGAGCATTTTTACAAAAGAATGATATAGAAAATATACAAGAAGTGTATTGTTCTAAAAATTTGTTCGGTAAAGACAAGATGATAAAAAGATTTTTAAAATCGAAAAAAATAACTGAGAAAGATATGTTATATGTCGGTGATGAACAGAGAGACGTAGTAGCATGTAAAAAGGCTGGGGTAAACGTAATTTGGGTATCTTGGGGATATGATGTCATTGAAACAGTGAAAAAAGATGCACCCGATTATATGGTTCATAAGCCGATGGAAATTGTGCAAGTAGTACAAGGAGTGTATTCATCATATTGAATTTTGAGTAGCAAATTTAGAGGAATCCATTTCTTATTATGATAAGTTGTTTCCGATAATTGGATGGAGAAAGTTAAATGAAGTAGCATATAGCACGGGAGAAAGTGAAATATAATTTAAAGAAGTAGATGAGGAAATCGTAAGGACGTTAGGTCCTAGACATATTTGTTATCAAGCTATTCATAGAGAAGTAGTTGATGAAGTAGTAGATTTTCTTTCTAGTACGAAAGTGAAGGTAATACGTGGTTTAATTGAAATGAATCATTATTCAGAAGGGTACTATACGATTGATTTTTACGATCCGAATGGATTTATTGTAGAAGTAGCCTATACACCAAATGCAGAAATATAAGGGGAATAGATATGAAGATAATTACAGCACGGCAAAACAATATACAAATTGTAAAAGATGCAGCGAATATTGAAGAAATTTCTAAAGGTTTCTCTCCAGATAAGAAATATGTAATTACGAATGCAAATAATGAAAAATATTTATTTCGGACAGGAGATATAAAAGAGTATGAAAGAAAGAAAATAGAGTTTCAAATTTTAAATGAAATGGTAAAACGTAACGTACAGGTACAAAGGCCAATTGAAATAGGTATATTGGAAGAAGAAGGTGTATGCTATAGTATTTTTTCATATTTAGAAGGGGAAGATGCGAAGAAGCTATTGCCTACGTATTCACCAAAAGAACAATATGATATTGGCATAGAGGCAGGAAAAGATTTAGCAAAAATGCATACATATGAAGCTCCTAATGATATACTTCCATGGCATGAAAGAGCAATGAAAAAACATAGTAAATATTTAGAAGCATACAAAACATGCGGAATAAAAATAAAAAATGATGATAAGATTATTAAGTTTATAGATGAAAATGAAATGTATGTAAAGGATCGCCCAAATCGATTTCAACACGATGATTTTCATTTAGAAAATATAATTGTACGGGATGGGAAATATGTAGGTGTAGTTGATTTTAATGGTTATGACTGGGGCGATCCACTGCATGATTTCGTGAAAATTGCACTATTTGCAAGGGACATTAGTATTCCGTATTCAATCGGACAAATAGAAGGATACTTTAATAGGAGAATACCAGAGGAGTTCTGGAAATTATATGCGGTGTACGTTGGCATGACAGTTTTCTCATCAGTTGTCTGGACATTAAGAGCAGCACCACATATGTTGGATGATACGTTAGAGCGTCTTACTATTGTATTGGAAGATCATAAAAACTTTGAGTTATCAAAACCAAGTTGGTTTCAACCAGATAAGATTGATATGAAATAGAAAAGGTAGGTGTGATTCGCACCTACCTTTATTTTTTACCATCAAAATACTTATTTAATTTTCTTAAATGTAAGCGGCTGTGTACTTAACATAGCAGGTACATGTAACTGAAGGGATGGGAATTCACCACTTATATTCATTTCATAAGCGAATAATAAGCTCATTTTCATTTGGAATAAGTCAACTTTTGCGGAGAAGATGTCGTAATGATGATGCCCTAATTGAATATCCATTTCCATAAATTGTACATATAACGAATCATCTCGTTTGTATACTTGTAATGTTCCGTATGCAGGATGTTCAAAAGTACCAGTATAATCCTCTAACTTGTGCGAAGGTGTAGTCCCTTTAATTTGTTCAGGGAGGGATTCAGTTGCTTCTTTCATCATTTCCTTCATTTTTTTAGTATCTTCTACAGCACGTTTATGCCAATCAATGGATTCTAATTCAAGTAGTTCGTCATAAATTTGATTAGCGAGATAAGTAGGAAGTAATGTTCCTCCAGCATTCGTTAAAATGACAAGGCCTATGTTTTCTGTTGGTATAAATGAAACAAGCGCTGAAAATCCATCGATATTACCGCCATGATGAATCACTTTTTTACCACGATAAGCGCTAATAAACCAACCAAGACCGTAACTATTTAATGGAGATTCAGGGAGTGATAAAACCGGTTGGTCTGGAATTGAATTGTGTGGTGTATACATTTGTTGTAATAATTCAGAGGAGATTAATTCATGATCTCCAAATTTTCCTTCATTTAAGTGGAGAAGTACCCAATTTGCCATATCTTCAATTGTGGAATTAATACACCCAGCAGCGCCAACTGTATCGATGTTACGGAATGGAACTGCTTTTATTTCACCGTCATTTTCAATGTAAGGTAAAGCATAATCATCTGTAGTTTGTGAATCGTTAACAGAGAAGTTTGTATGTCTCATATTTAAAGGTTCTAAAATATGTTCTGTAGTGTATTGCTCCCACGTTTGATTTGTAATGTTTTCAACAATGTAGCTAATTGTTGCATACATTAAGTTGTTATATAGAAATGCAGTCCGGAACGGTGCATCAAGTGGTAAATGTTTTATTTTTTCAACGAGATCTTTTCGAGATAAGGAAGAACTATACCAAAGAGCCTCATGACGACTCACTCCAGTTCGATGAGAAGCTAAATCCCGTCCTGTAACTTGTGAGCTAGCAAGTAGTTCAGATAAAGTAAAGTTAGGTATATAAGACTGGATAGGGGTATCCCAATTAAACTTTTTTTGCTGTGCTAACAAGCTTAATGAAAGTGTGCCAAATGCTTTCGTTGAGGAACCGATTGCGAATCGAGTATTCGGTGTAACAGCCTCTTTTGTTTCTATATTACGATAGCCGAAACCTTCTGAAATAATAACTTCACCGTCTTTTATAACAGCGACAGCAGCACCAGGAACATTTAAATCCTTCATCATTTTTTCAACCGCTGTTTGTAAAGAAGTCATAACAGGCGTTTCAATTTTAGACATACTTCTAACCTCCAAATATAAATTTTGTTCTACCGCACTATACTTTCGGTAATAGAAAATGAAAACCTTTTTAAATTTGGAAAGTTAATAATTTTGTAAGAATTAGCGGAAGAAATTTTATTAATTAGGATTATTAAATTTACCATTTTTCATGTTATGATAAATTGCATATACGATTGAAAGAAGGTTTTCCTACATATGAAACATGCTGAAAATGAATACTTAAATTTATGCCGCCATGTAATGGAACATGGTACGAAGAAAGAAGATCGTACAGGGACAGGAACTGTATCTGTATTTGGATATCAAATGCGTTTTGATCTGAGTAAAGGATTTCCTTTATTAACGACAAAAAGAGTACCATTTCGCCTTGTAGCAAGTGAACTACTTTGGTTTATGAAAGGTGATACAAATATTCGCTATTTATTGCAGCATAATAATAATATTTGGAATGAATGGGCGTTTAAGAGCTGGGTAGAAAGTGATGAGTATACTGGTCCTGACATGACGGATTTTGGTCTTCGCTCACAACAAGATGAAGAATTTAAAGTACAGTACGATGAGCAGATGGAATTGTTTAAAAAGAACGTTTTAGAAGATGATGATTTCTCAAATAAATATGGTTATTTAGGAGACGTTTACGGTAAACAGTGGCGAGCTTGGAAAACGACAGCTGGTGAGACACTTGATCAATTAAAAGATGTAATTGAAATGATTAAAAAAACACCAGACTCACGTCGTTTAATCGTTTCTGCTTGGAATCCTGAAGACGTACCAAGTATGGCATTACCCCCTTGTCATACATTATTCCAATTTTATGTAGCGGATGGGAAACTTTCTTGTCAGCTATATCAAAGAAGTGGTGACATATTCCTTGGAATTCCATTTAACATTGCAAGCTATTCACTGCTAACACATTTAATTGCACATGAATGTGGTCTTGAAGTAGGAGAATTTGTTCATACAATTGGTGATGCACATATTTATACAAATCATTTTGAACAAGTAGAAAAGCAATTGGCACGTGAACCACGTCCATTCCCGAAACTTACATTAAATCCAGATGTGAAATCTGTTTTCGATTTTGAAATGGAAGATTTAACGATTGAAGGATATGATCCACATCCAGCAATTAAAGCACCGGTTGCAGTATAATTGTAGAGGAGATGAAAAAATGATTGTTTCATTTATGGTCGCAATGGACGAAAATAGAGTAATTGGTAAAGATAATAATTTACCTTGGCGTTTACCGAGTGAATTACAATACGTGAAGAAAACAACGATGGGTCACCCGCTTATTATGGGAAGAAAGAACTATGAAGCGATTGGTAGACCGCTGCCTGGAAGACGTAATATTATTGTAACTCGTAATGAAGGATATCACGTTGAAGGATGTGAAGTTGTTCATTCTGTAGAAGAAGTATTCGAACTATGTAAAAATGAAGAAGAGATTTTTATTTTTGGCGGAGCGCAAATTTACGATCTCTTTTTACCATACGTAGACAAGTTGTATATAACAAAAATTCATTATGCATTTGAAGGAGATACATTCTTCCCAGAAATGGATATGACAAATTGGAAAGAGATTTTTGTAGAAAAAGGTTTAACAGATGAAAAAAACCCGTATACGTATTATTACCACGTATATGAGAAACAACAATAATAAAGAAGATTGATGTGAGAATTCGCATCAATCTTTTTATTTATATTCACCAATATAAGTTTATAGATGAGATTCGATAGTGCTATAATGATAGGTAGCATGTAAAAATGCTAAAATTTTCAAAAGTACTAATATAGAAAGAGGAGGAGAATCGATTGAGAAAGATATGGGGGATTCTTTTTCTTTGCTTAACATTCATGTTAGTTGGATGTGGTAAAGAAGAAAAACCACAAGAAGCGTTTGATACATATGTAAAAGCGTGGAATAAACAAAAATTTGCAGATATGTATGATCAACTATCAAAAAATGCAAAAAAAGATATTTCAAAGAAAGAATTTACTGAGAAATATGAAAAAATTTATTCTGGTATCGAAGTGAAAGACTTAAAGGTGGAAACAGGGGAAGTAAAAGAAGATAAAAAAGATGAAGGCCCTGTTCCTTTTAAAGTAAGCATGGATACAGTTGGTGGTAAAATTACTTTTGGCCATGAAGCAAAAATGGTTAAAGAAAAAGATGGAGATAAAGAATCTTGGAAAATAGATTGGACTCCTGATTTTATTTTCCCTGGCATGACGAAAGATAGTAAAGTGCGTATGCAGACAACACAGCCAAAACGTGGTGAAATATACGATCGTAATGGAAAAGGTCTTGCAACAAATGGGAAAGCTTCTGAAATCGGATTGATTCCTGAAAAGTTAGGCGATACTGCTCCGCAAACGAAAGAAACAGTAGCGAAGTTATTAAATATGTCTGTAGAAGAAATTGATCAAAAATTAGCTGCTAAATGGGTAAAACCAGGGTATCTCGTACCAATTGGAATTTTGCCTGAAGGGGCAACGCAAAATACGTACATTGATTTACCAGGTGTTTCAACAAAACCTGTAAATGTTCGTACATATCCGTTAGGGGAAGCGGCAGCTCATCTGACTGGTTATATTGGAAAGGTAAATGCTGAAGATTTAAAAACGCTACAAAAGAAAGGCTATCAAGCTGATGACCCAGTTGGTAAAGCTGGTTTAGAGCAAGTATTAGAGGAAAAGCTACGCGGTAAAAAAGGTGGCCGTGTCTTTGTAGAAGATGCGCAAGGAAAAGAAATTAAAAACTTGGCAAAAACAGATGCTGTTGATGGAGAAAATGTAACTTTAACTATTGATAGTGCTGTTCAAGAAAAAACGTATAATGAAATGAAGGGCGAAGCTGGTTCAAGTGCAGCAATCAATCCGAAAAGTGGAGAAACAATTGCACTAGTAAGTAGTCCAGCATATGATCCTAATTTAATTGCACGAGGAACATCGAAAGCGCAACGCGAAGCTTGGAATAATGATCCGAAAAAACCGATGACGAATCGCTTTACACAATTATCGGTACCAGGTTCTGTATTTAAACCAATTACAGCTGCAATTGGTCTTGAAACGAAAACAATCGATCCAAAAGAAGAGTTGAAAATTGAAGGATTAAAATGGACAAAAGATTCTTCTTGGGGTAATTATTATGTAACGCGTGTGAAAGATGCAAATCCGATTGATTTTGATAAGGCGATGAAATACTCGGATAATATTTACTTCGCACAAGAAGCTTTGAAAATCGGAAAAGACAAGTTTATGAGTGAAGCGAAAAAATTCGGATTCGATGAGAAACTACCAATTGAATATGGATTCCCTGCTTCTAAAATTGCAAATGACGGTATTAAAAATGATATTCAAATGGCAGATACAGGATATGGACAAGGACAAGTATTAATGACTCCTCTTCATTTAGCTTTAACGTATGCGCCAATTGTAAATGATGGAACGATTCCATCACCGTATATTATTAAAACAGATAAACAACCAAAAGCTTGGAAAGAAAATGTAATTTCTAAAGGAAATCAGGATATATTAAAAACTGCTATGACGAAAGTAATTAATGATCCGGATGGTACAGGGAAAATTGCTAAGATTGATGGAATGACTCTTGCTGGAAAAACAGGTACAGCGGAATTAAAAGTATCTAAAGAAGCCGAAGGAAAAGAACTAGGCTGGTTCGCTGCATTTGATTTGAATTCGCCAGATATGGTCATTACAATGATGATTGAAGATGTAAAAGGTAGAGGTGGAAGTAACATTCCAGCTGAAAAAGTAAAACATGTTTTTCAAAAATAATATGTAATAAAAGGCTATCTCTATAATTTATAGAGGTAGCCTTTTTGTATGAGAAGTCTTAATATCTGTATACTAAATTTTAGAGAAACAAAATAAATCATTAACTTACGAAAAAAAAGTAGCTATTTTTTATTGACATTGAATAAAACTTTTTGTATTATACTTACATAAGGTAAGTTATTAACTTTTAAAAAACAAATCTTGAATTGAAGATAAAGAGAAAAAAGGGAGAGAATACAATGACAAAAGTACTATTTATCACAGCAAATCCAAATTCAGCAGAAGGTTCTTTCGGAATGGCAGTAGGGGAAGCTTTCATCGAGGCTTATAAAAACGAGCATCCACAAGACGAAGTTGTAACAATTGATCTATTCAATACTACTGTACCAGCAATCGATGCAGATGTATTTGCTGCTTGGGGTAAATTTGCAGCAGGTGAAGGCTTTGAAACTTTAACGGAAGCTCAACAACAAAAAGTAGCAGCAATGAACACAAACTTAGAAACATTTATGCATGCAGATCGTTATGTATTCGTAACTCCAATGTGGAACTTTAGCTATCCACCAGTAGTAAAAGCATACTTAGATAACGTAGCAATCGCAGGTAAAACATTCAAATATACTGAAAATGGTCCAGTCGGCTTATTAGAAGGTAAAAAAGCACTTCACATTCAAGCAACAGGTGGCGTATATTCTGAAGGAGCATACGCAGCTGTAGACTTCGGACGCAATCATTTAAAAACTGTATTAGGATTTGTCGGTGTAAATGATACTGATTATATTGCAGTTGAGGGTATGAATGCAAACCCTGAAAAAGCACAAGAAATTAAAGAAGCGGCAATTGCTAATGCTCGTGAATTAGCAAAACGTTTCTAATATAGAATGCTTAAAAAGTCCAAACACTTGCTGTTTGGACTTTTTTTCTTCTTTTTCCTTCGTTTGTCTAGTATAATGAAGGTCGGAATGATAATAGGTGGGGGTTCTGTATGATTCAAACGTTTTTTAAAATCTTTTATTTAATTTTAATTGTAATTGCGATTACACCGAGAATGTGGCGTCTTAAAAGACAAGTAAATACGATGGCGCCAAAAGAAAAAGATAATGCTGTGTACAAAACGACAAATTGGTTTGGTAAGAAAATGGTACGTGTAGCTGGAGGGACAGTAGAAGTGAAAGGGCTTGAAAATGTTCCGAAAGACAAGCCGGTACTAGTTGTAAGTAATCACCAAAGTAATATGGATATCCCTGTTTTACTAGGTTACTTAAATAAACCAATTGGATTCGTGTCAAAAGCAGAGATTAAAAAGTTCCCAGTTGTACCAACTTGGATGGAACTTATGAATTGTGTATTTATGGATCGTAGCGATCGTCGTCAATCTCTTAAAGCAATTAAAGATGGAATCGAACTATTAAAGAATGGACATTCTATCGTAATTTTCCCAGAAGGAACGAGAAGTAAAGGTGGCGAAGTTGGAGAGTTTAAGGCTGGTAGTTTCCATCTTGCAGTAAAATCAGGTGTAGCAATTTTACCTGTAACGTTAGATGGTACATATAAGATGTTTGAAGCGAATGGAAATCGTATGAAGTCAGCTCATGCAACAGTAACAATTTCTAAGCCGATTACACCTGAAGAGTATGCGAATATGGATATTAAAGAATTAACGAAGCATACACAGGAAGTTATCGCATCACAATTACATAAGTAATAAAAAAGGTTTCAGCTTATAGTAAGCTGAAACCTTTTTTATTATGCTGTAGGTAAGACGTAAAAGAGTACACAGAAGAACATCATCGCACTACCACCTAAAACGAACAGGTGCCATATGGCATGGTTGAAAGGTAGCTTTTCCCAAAGGAAGAATATAGCTCCGACAGAATATAAAATTCCACCTGCTAAAAGTAGTGAAAAACCATGTCCAGTTAGATTTTCATAAAGTGGTTTAATGGCAACGATTATGAGCCAGCCCATAATGATGTAACATAAAGTTGATGCCTTTATAAAGCGACGTACAAAGAAGATTTTGAAGACGATACCTCCGATTGCAAGTGTCCAAATTATAGCAAGCAACGTCCATCCTAATGGGCCACGAAGTGTAATAAGTAGAAAAGGAGTATACGTGCCAGCAATCAATAAGTAAATGGCTGAATGATCTAAAATAGTAAATATTTTTTCTACTTTAGGATGATGGATGCTATGTAGCAATGTTGAAAACAAGTACAGTAAGAACATGCTTACACCATAAACAGTAAATGCGACTACAGCTGATGCGGTACCGTGCTTAGAAGCATGAATAATCAATATGATTAAGGCAGGGATGCTTAAAATGGCACCGATACCATGTGTAATTGCATTTGCAATTTCTTCTTTTACAAATTGGGTCATTCGTGTCATTTTTTCAGTCATAATGCAAATCCTTTCTACTATCATAAAATAATATGTCATTTCCCTTACCATATCATACACAAGAGCAATAGAAAATGAAATTTGTATAATTGATTATATTTTTGAATTTTTTTGACAAAAGGCAATGGATTTGTTGACGTTTTCAAACTTTTTTGACAAAATAAAATTATGTAATAGTAGGACAAGGAAACTACTAATAAAGGGGATGGGGAAATGTTTTCAAATATTGGCTTTCCAGGGTTAATTTTAATTTTAGTAGCAGTACTCATTTTATTTGGACCTAAAAAATTGCCGGAAATCGGGAAGGCTTTAGGGGAAACGTTAAAAGAGTTTAAAAAATCAACGAAAGAATTGACAGATGACGCATTTCAAGAAAAGGAAAAGAAAGAAAAACTGTAATGTATTTTCCTTTTAATGGAAAAATAAAGTGTGGTGAACGAGATGGAAGATCGGGAAATGAGCGTAGTAGAACATATTGTTGAACTTCGAAAAAGAGTAATATATACAGTGTTATCCTTTGTACTATTTTTAATTATTGGATTTACTTTTACAAAGGATATTTATTTTTGGCTTGTAAAAGATTTACCAATGAAATTAACTGTTCTCGGTCCAAGTGATGTATTGTGGATTTTTTTCTCGATTGCTACAGTATTTGCTATCGTTTGTACAATTCCTTTTGCTGCTATACAAATTTGGTTATTTGTAAAACCGGGTTTACATCCAAATGAACAAAAGATGACAATAATGTATATACCGGTATTGTCTATATTATTTATCGCAGGTTTATGTTTTGGATACTTTATTGTAATGCCGTTTCTATTTCACTTTTTAACTACGATAGGTAATGAAATGTTTAATACGATGTTTACGACAGAAAAGTATTTTCATTTTGTACTTAATTTAACAGTTCCATTTGCTGTGATTTTTGAATTGCCAGTCGTTGTAATGTTTTTAACTAGTATTGGAATACTTACGGCGGAATTTTTAATAAAAATAAGAAGGTATGCTTACGTAGCATTAATTATCATTGCATCTTGTATATCACCGCCTGACTTTTTATCTCATAGTTTAGTTGCGGTGCCGCTTATTTGTATTTATGAAGTAAGTATTGCTTTATCAAAGGTTGTAAGTAAGAGGAAAAAGAAAAGAGAAGAAATGCAGTCGAAAAGTGCCTCGTTATAAAGGCACTTTTTTATTTATTTGTTATACTATAGCTATAAACGTATACAATATATAGAAGAAAAAAATTATAGAATCTCTAAAATTTAGACAAACTTTGCGCTTTTATAAGCTTATACTAAATGTATTAAACAATTGATGGATAATGAGATTCCCGTCTCAGAGATATTTAGGACGGGAAGATGGATTAGGTGGAGATGAATAGAGTATAAATCTTCTAGCCATAAGGACTACAGAAATCATATAAGTCTGATTTTACTCCACTTTAAACAACGTCTTACAGCGCAAAGTAGAGGAAGTTCAAAAATCCAATGAAAAAGAGGATTGATATTGTGATTACGAAAAGTTTTTATTTCACTCATTCAACAGGGGATTGTATTAAAATATTCGAAATCCCTGTCCTACAGGCACAGCATCCATTATCGTTTCTAATTCAGTCTCGTCTTCAATTATTTATTGCAAAAATTCAAAAACAAAAACATCCAAGATTTTCATATTCTTTCCGTGAATATTTACAAAATTGTTTGAAGTGGAATGATTATTTAAATGTATATAAAACAAATACTCTTGAAAAAAATGCATGATATAGAGTAGAGACAGGGTTAGGAGCTCTGTCTTTTTCATTTTAGATATAAAAATATAATTAATTTGATGAAATTTCGTTCCAAATTGTTGAAAGCAGTGGGAATACTAGTATAATAACAAGGAGAGCGTATTGGAAAGGGAAGAATATAATATGCAAAAAATTAAAATTGTAACAGATTCAACGGCAGATTTATCACAAGAGGTAATCGAGAAGTATGACATTCATGTTCTACCATTATCAATCTCTGTAAATGGACAAACATATTTAGATCGCGTTGATCTACAACCAGATGAATTTATTGAAGAAATGATTAAATCAGAGGAACTACCAAAAACATCACAACCTGCAATGGGTACATTTGTAGAAATGTACGACAAGTTAGGTGAAGATGGAAGTGAAGTACTTTCCATTCATATGACAAGTGGAATGAGTGGTACTGTAGCAACTGCAAATAGTGCTGCATCAATGACCGATACAAAAGTAACAGTTGTTGATTCTCAATTTATTACACATGCTTTAGCATATCAAGTGATTGAAGCTGCAAAAATGGCAAATGAAGGACGCTCACTAGAAGAAATTTTAAAACGTGTAGATGAAGTAAGAAAGAATACTCGTTTATATGTAGTAGTAGATACATTAGAAAACTTAGTGAAGGGTGGACGTATCGGTAAAGGAAAGGCGTTTATCGGTTCGCTGCTTAATATAAAGCCAATTGCTAGTCTTGAAGATGGTGTTTATAATCCTGTAACGAAAGTTCGTAGCCAAGGCCAAATTGTAAAAACATTAGCTAAGTTATTTGAGCAAGATACAGCTGGAAAAGTTGTAAAGGCTGTTGCAATTCCGCATGCGAAAGCAATTCCTTTAGCTGAAAGTATGAAAGTGGCGGTTGAAAAAGTGAGTGGGTTTGCTCAATCAGAAATTTTCTATACAACGCCTATAATTAGTACTCATACAGGTCCAGGTGCAATCGGATTTATGTATTTAGCAGAGTAATAAAAAAGCTACTTGAAAATATATTTCAAGTAGCTTTTTTATGTAAATAGAAAGTAAGAAATAAGCAGAGCTATACAGGCACTACCGCTAATGATATAGCGAGTCTGTAAATATTCATTCATAGATAACACCCTTTATCCTGCTATTTGCGGACAGTAAAACTCCCACCTCAAAATTTAGCTGGAGCAAAGAGGTTAGGTGGCGGGCTGTCCGTAAAAGCCCGATTGGTGAAGGTTAATAATCAGTGGGGATAAAGAAACTCCCACTGATTAAAGTTTCATTATAGGAT
The DNA here is from genome assembly GCF_054509685.1 of Bacillus sp. C-3-6. NCBI lineage: Bacteria > Bacillati > Bacillota > Bacilli > Caryophanales > Bacillaceae > Bacillus > Bacillus sp. C-3-6. Next base: position 2,065,260 of record NZ_CM137247.1, read on the forward strand.
TTTCTATATTATATGTTGGATATAGAAAATCAGTCGTTACGTTACACATGTAAAGTTTCAATTTTTTCATTTACTTGCTTATCATTTGTTGCGTTACTATAAATAAAAGTTTGGCCTAAAAAGAGTACATGCAGTTGTTCCCATGGTAACATGCGCAAATTCCAATTATTTCGAAGTCTAGTTATTGCTTCACGAGGTGTTTCATCGGCGAGTGCAAAAGCTCCGTAATGCATCGGTATAAAATGCGTAGCGTTTAAATCTAAATAAGCTTGCACAGCTTCTTCAGGTGAAACATGAGATACTTTCATAAACCATTCTGGTTCATAAGCGCCAATGGGCATAAGAGCAATATCAATTAAAAAGCGTTCACCAATTTCTTTGAAACCTTGGAAATAGCCACTGTCGCCACAAAAATATATGGTTTCCATAGTCGTTTCATTATCAATAATCCATCCGCCCCAGTGAGACGTATTCATATCAAATAAGAATCTTCTCGTCCAGTGTTGAGCAGGTACGAAGTGAAAAGAAACTTCATTAATTATCGTACTTTCCCACCATTTATACTCTTCTACATGTTTAAATTTCTTACGAGTAAATAATTTTTTTAATCCAATAGGTACAAGATATAGAACATCATCATTCAACTGACGAAGAGTTGAAAAATCTAAATGATCATAATGACCATGTGAAATAAGGACAATATCAATTTTAGGTAGTGCTTCTATACAAAGTCCAGGTTCTGTAAGTCTTGGAACTAGCTTTAATTTATTGGCCCATACTGGATCTGTTAATATATTAAGTCCATTCGTTTGGATAAGAAAAGTAGAATGCCCAATCCACGTGATAGTCGTTTTTTTTACATTACTTTGCAAAAATGCACTTTGTTTAACGGGTGATTGTTCTACTAAGAAAGAAAAATCCTTTTTGTTTTGCTTTCGTTCTTTACGCCAGCGTAAAAAAGAGCGAATTGATTTTTTTGTACTAACATTATCCATATTTTCATAGCGCTTTGCCATGAACATCACCTCATTTACAATCGTTGTATTTGTATTGTACCGAAATGTTGTTAAGGAATACAGTGTAAAACATGGATTAATGTTTAAGGAATTGTTAAAAAATAGGGAGAGATATTTACAAAAGTAACAATAAAATTAGTTTTATCAATTCTATTTATAGAAATAATAGTAAAAAAATATATTTTGTCTAGTAATTCGCTTGAAATAAAGAAGTAACATACGTAAATTCGTACGATTTCGTGAACAAATGTAGTAAACAATTTTCTCGTAGTGTTAACTTTTGTTATTATAAACATAACCTATTTAAATTTAGGATAGAGAAAAGAGGTTTATAAATGAAGCGTTATCAAAAAATAATTGGTCTTATGGTTGTATTTTGTCTCTTTGTACTTGCTGGATGTAGTGAATCAGGTTCAAAGCTTCGTAAACCATTAAATTGGGATTTAGAAACTTTCCAATTTACAAATCAAGATGGAAAGCAATTTGGTACAAAAGATTTAAAAGGGAAAGTTTGGGTTGCAGATTTTATGTTCACAAATTGTCAAACAGTTTGTCCACCAATGACTGCAAATATGGCCAAGCTGCAAAAGATGGCAAAAGAAGAGAAGATAGATGTTCAGTTTGTTTCATTTAGTGTAGATCCAGACCTTGATAAACCAGAAAATCTGAAAGCTTTTATTCAAAAGTTTACAGAGGATACTAGTAACTGGAATTTATTAACGGGATATTCGTTAGAAGATATCACGAAGTTTTCAAAAGATAATTTCCAATCACTTGTAGATAAGCCGGAGAATGGTCAGGTCATGCATGGTACATCATTTTATTTAATTGATCAAAACGGAAAAGTAATGAAAAAGTATAGTGGCATTAGTAATACGCCATACGAAGACATTATACGTGATATGAAGCGATTAGTGGATTAAAAATAAGGGTGCATAGCACCCTTATTTTTTTGCATTAGTCTATGGATAAAATGTCATGTTGTTGGGGAAGTTTCGGCGCCCGAATTTCTAATACGCCGTTTTGATAAGAAGCTTTTGCTGCTTTTTTATTAATTGAATACGGCAACTTAATCAATCTTGATGCTTCTGAAATGGAACGTTCCCGGCGATAATAGTTATGGGATGTTTCTTCTTCTTCTTCGAGTATCTCTTCTTTTACAGAGACTTTTAAGTATTCACTTTGTATTTCAATTTGAATTTGCTCTTTTTGTATACCTGGTAGTTCAGCTGTAACAACGAGTTCTTCACCAACTTCATATAAATCTACAGGGAATGTTAATAAACGGTTTCCTTTTTGGAAAAAATGATTTAAATCAGCGATTACATTGCGAAGAGGTGTTTGCTCGAAGAAATCATCAATTTGCTTTAAGTAATTACGAACCGGTGGGCGAGAAGAATCTTTTTTTTCTTCACTCATGGTATTCCCTCCTAGAAATCAATTTGCAATATCATATGACAAAAGCGGAGAAAGGTGAGTGCCTAGTTTTCATGTTTTCATAAAAAATTGTTAAAAATGTGAAATGGAGTGATTTTTTTATAGTTTTTGGTCGCCATATTCAGTTGATTATGCTAGTATAAATAGGGTTGATATAGTAGTATAGAAACAGAATGAAAACCGAAAGAGGGTAAGAAGTATGTGTGGTTTTGTAGGATGTTTATGTGAAAACCCTAGAGAGTTTTCAGAAACAGAAAAACATCAATTTGAAAATATGAACACGATGATTTTCCACCGTGGTCCAGATGACGAAGGATATTTTCGTGATGAACATGTACAATTTGGCTTCCGCCGTTTAAGTATCATTGACTTAGAGGCAGGACATCAGCCGCTAACTTATGAAAATGATCGATATGTAATTATTTTTAATGGTGAAATTTACAACTATGTAGAATTACGTGAAATGTTACTTGAAAAAGGTGCAACGTTTGCAACACAATCTGATACAGAAGTTATCATTGCATTGTATGCACATATGAAAGAAAAATGTGTAGACTATCTTCGTGGTATGTTTGCATTTATGATTTGGGATCGTGAAGAGAAGAAACTTTTCGGTGCACGTGACCACTTCGGTATTAAACCTTTATACGTCGCACAACAAGGTGATACTACATTCTTCGCATCTGAGAAGAAAAGTATTATGCATGTGATGGAAGATAAAGGAGTTAATCCAACGTCACTACAACATTACTTTACGTACCAATATGGTCCAGAGCCAGAAACATTAACAATTGATGTTAATAAAATCGAGCCTGGTCATTATTTCGTAAAAGAAATCGGTAAAGAGATGGAGATCCATCGCTACTGGAAACCTTATTTCAATGCTTCAAGCGCAACGAAAGAGGAGCATATCCAAGCAATTCGTGATGTGTTATACGATTCAGTAAAAGTGCATATGCGCAGTGATGTACCAGTAGGTTCATTCTTATCTGGTGGTATCGATTCATCTATTATCGCTTCTATCGCAAGAGAAATGAATCCAAATCTTTTAACATTCTCTATTGGTTTTGAACAACGTGGTTTCAGTGAAGTTGATGTTGCCAAAGAAACTGCTGAGAAATTAGGCGTTAAAAACCATAACGTATTCATTTCAGCGAAAGAGTTTATGGATGAGTTCCCAAAAATCATTTGGCATATGGATGATCCTTTAGCAGATCCAGCAGCTGTACCATTGTACTTCGTTGCAAAAGAAGCACGTAAGCATGTAACAGTTGTTCTTTCAGGTGAAGGTGCAGACGAGCTATTTGGTGGTTATAACATTTATCGTGAGCCAAACTCACTAAAAATGTTCTCTTACATTCCTAGCCCAGGTAAGAGCGTTCTAAAAGCATTAAGTGGTGCTCTTAAAGAAGGATTTAAAGGTAAGAGCTTCCTAGAGCGTGGATGTACGCCAATTGAAGAGCGTTACTATGGAAACGCGAAAATCTTCCGTGAAGAAGAGAAAGTTGAATTAATGAAGTATTACAATGAAAGTGTTAACTATATGGATATCACGAAACCATTGTATAACGAGATTAAAGATTATGATGATGTAAGCAAAATGCAGTACATTGACATGTTCACATGGTTACGTGGTGACATTTTATTAAAAGCTGATAAAATGACAATGGCAAACTCATTAGAACTTCGTGTACCGTTCTTAGATAAAGAAGTATTCGATGTTGCATCTAAAATTCCAACTGAATTTAAGATTGCTAACGGAACTACGAAAGCTATTTTACGTGAAGCAGCACGCGGAATCGTTCCAGATCACGTATTAGATCGTAAAAAACTTGGATTCCCAGTACCAATTCGTCACTGGTTAAAAGACGAAATGCATGATTGGGCTATCAATATTATAAACGAGAGTAAAACAGAGCATTTAATCGACAAACAGTATGTATTAAACTTACTGGAAGCACATTGTGCAGATAAAGGCGATTATAGCCGTAAAATTTGGACTGTCCTTGCGTTTATGGTATGGCACCAAATTTATGTTGAGCATAAATACGATACGAATAAGTTCCATGAAGAAACAAAACGTGCGTATAGCTTAGTTTAATTAAAAAAACCTTAAGATCGCATACGGTCTTAAGGTTTTTTTCATAAATAGGAAGTATTATTGATACAATAATAGTAAAAGGATGGACAACATATGATTACGTTTGAGAAAGTTAATGTAGAAAATGAAAGCGTTGTTAAAGAAATGTTTAAATCGCATAGTTTAGGTGAGAAAAAGGTACAGTACTGTGTGAAAGTTGATGATACATATATTGGTGTAATAGATTATAGTGTTCAAGAGGAACGAGCTGTTTTATCACAGCTAATTATTCATTTTGATTACCAAGGTTACGGTTATGGTGCAAATACGTATTTTACATTTGAAGAAATGATGAAACAAAGAAATGTGAAAGAAATAAAAGTGCTACAAGAGGAATTAACAGAAAAGGCGAAGTCTTTCATAGAGAGTTTTGGTTTTACTTTAGAAGATGAAGAGTATGTAAAGAAAATATAACGATGATTACTTATGCGATAAAATAAATATAAGGCAGGTGGATGTATGACGATGACTTCTGGTCTTGTATTAATTGGAGGGTGCTTTATAGTAGCAGAATTATGTCATATACTCATTCGGAAAAGAATGAGTAAGAAAAAAAAGCCGTATGAATTACAATATGTCCCTGTCTTTTTCATTATGTTTTGTATGCTTAGTACATTACAAAATCTAATGAACTTTCCACCACTTGTGAATGTTTTTTTAAAGTTCGGTTTACTTTATAGTGGTGCTGGAATAACACTTTTATTTATTTTATTTTGCATACGTTATGTTCACTATCAATCGTATATATTTATTTTAAATTGGTTAAAGCAAGATGATAGAAAACGCCTTACATAAGGCGTTTTTTTTATTTGTAATTGTAACAGAACTTGTACATTTCACATAAAATAGGACGAGTAGCAATGCAAACATATTACAAGAAAGGGGCGGGGCAATAAAATGAAACTTGTTATAGACGCAGGGCACGGTGGATATGATTCTGGTGCTGTTGGTAATGGTTTAGTAGAAAAAAACTTAACACTTCAAATTTCTAGACGCGTTCGAGACATTTTAACGGTAAATTACCCAATTACAATTAAAATGACACGTGATAGTGATGTGTTTATTTCTTTATCGGAACGTGCTAATATTGCCAATGCTTTTGGTGCGGATTATTTTATTTCATTTCATATTAATAGCGGCGGGGGTACAGGTTTTGAAAGCTATATTTATAATGCGTTATCCAACAGCAGCACTGCATATGCAAAGCAACAAAAGATGCATACAGCAGTAAATCCTGTATTAACAAAATACGGTCTTCGTGATCGAGGAGCAAAAAAAGAAAATTATGCGGTATTAAGAGAAACCGCAATGGATGCAATTTTAACTGAGACTGCCTTTATTGATACAACGTTTGATGCAAATTTATTAAAAAATCCACAATTTATTGAAGATCTAAGTCAAGCGTATGCGAATGGAATAGCGGCTATTTTTGGAGTAGCTCCAAATCCACAACCTCCTAACCCACAACCGACACCTCAAACGAAGGGAATCGCTTATATCCTTGGGAAAAATGTAAATTTAAGAAATGGTCCATCAACTTCTTCCTCAGTTATTCGTCAATTAAATTCTCCAGAATCTTACGTTGTTTATCAGGAAAGTAACGGATGGTTAGATTTGGGGAATGGACAATGGGTGTATAATGATCCTTCTTACATTAATTTTGTAAAGACAAGTAATAGTGATGGAAGTCCGATTGGGGTTGCATATATACAAGGGATGAATGTAAATTTAAGAAGTGGTCCATCAACTACATCTGCAGTTATCCGCCAATTAAATTCTCCAGAATCTTATTTAGTATATATAAATGAAAATGGTTGGTTAAACCTTGGTGGAAAGCAGTGGGTATATAATGATCCATCGTATATTAAGTATACTCAATATTAGCAATTAAAATGATAATGCAATATGGATGCGTATCTTTGTTATGTATAACAAGGGTACGCATTTTAATAACAACATTTATTTTCATACTTATGCACTATGTTTTAAAAAGAAACATTAGAAAAGCGGATAGAATCTAAATAGTATATATTAAAAAAGTTTTCTGATATACATTGACAATGTATGTAGGATACATTAATCTTTAATTGTTAATGATAATCGATTTCATCTAGGGAGGACATATGATACATACTAAAAAACTAATTATGTTCTGCATTATGATACTCATGGTTGTAATTGCAGGATGTAGTAAAGAAGAGAAAAAGGAAAATGATATATCAGCGAAAGCAAAAGATTCATATACGGTAAAGCATGCAATGGGCGAAACGACAGTAAATGGTACACCTAAAAAAGTTGTTGTTTTAACAAATGAAGGTGCAGAGGCTCTTCTAGCTGTGGGCGTAACGCCAGTGGGGACTACAAAACCACGTGCTGGTGATGAATGGTATCCTCATGTAGCGAAAGAGTTAAAAAATACGGAAGTTGTAGGAACTGAACGTGATATTAATTTAGAGGCTGTAATGAAGCTTAAGCCAGATTTAATTATCGGAAATAAAATGCGTCACGAAAAAATATATGATCAGCTAAAAGAAATCGCACCAACTGTTTATGCAGAAACATTACGCGGTGATTGGAAAGAAAACTTTACGCTTTATACAAAAGCTGTAAATAGAGAAAAAGAAGGGCAAAAAGCTCTTGATGATTATAAAAAACGTATTGAAGGAATGAAAGAGAAGTTAGGAGATAAATTGAATTCTAAAGTTTCTATTATTCGTTTCGTGCCAGGTGATGTTCGTATTTATCAAAAAAACTCATTCTCGGGAGTTGTTTTAAATGATATTGGATTTAAACGACCACCATTACAAGATAAAGATGATTTTGCGATAAAAGGAATTACAAAAGAGCAAATTCCAAATATGGACGGAGACTACTTATTCTATTTCACGTCTGATAAAGATGCAGATAAGAATAATGAAGGAAATTCGTTAGCAAAGGAATGGACAGAAGATCCACTCTTTAAGCAACTACAGGCTTCTAAAAATAATAAAGTATTCCAAGTAGATGAGGTAATCTGGAATACAGCAGGCGGTATTAAAGCTGCGAACCTTATGTTAGATGATATTGAAAAATATTTCCTTAAATAAATGATAAAATACATCACTTTTACGAAGTGATGTATTTTTTATTTGTGAAAATACAGAAAATTCCTTCTTTCGGGGTGACATAAGTTGTACAATAAAATCAATCATGTGATAAAGGAGTGGGGAAGAATGAAAGCTACTCATAAAGATTGGATCTTGTTTAATGGGAGAATGATTAATACGAAGGAAGAACAGCCGATGGTCGCATTAGAAGAGCGCGGTTTCCAATTTGGTGATGGTATTTATGAAGTATTTAGACTATACGATGGCAAGCCTCATTTATTAGATTTACATTTAGAACGATTCTTTAACTCTATGGCAGAAATAAAAATAATTCCACCATTTACGAAGGAAGAATTAGTAGAAGAGTTATATCAAATGATTGAAAAAAATCAATTTCAAGAAGATGGAAATGTATATTTACAAATATCAAGAGGTGCACAACCGCGCAATCATGTATATGAATCAGATTTACAACCGACATATTTTGCAAATCTTGTTTCGTTCCCAAGACCAGTTGCTTCAATGGAAGCAGGGATTAAGGTAACAGTAGAAGAGGACATCAGGTGGAAGTTTTGCCATATAAAATCTTTAAATTTGCTTCCTAATATCATGATCAAAAACAAAATAAATGAACAAGGGTATCAAGAAGCAATATTAGTACGAGGTGGTATTGTGACTGAAGGATGTCATTCCAATTTCTTTATTGTGAAAAATAATAAGTTAATTACACATCCAGCGGATCATTTCATTTTACATGGTATTACACGTCACTACGTGATTACATTAGCGACAGAGTTACATATCGAAGTAGAAGAACGAGAGTTTTCATTACAAGAAGTATATGAAGCTGATGAGTGCTTCTTTACAGCGACGCCACTTGAAATATTCCCAGTCGTTCAAATTGGTGATGAACAGTTTGGAGCTGGTGAAAGAGGACCAATTACGAAAAAATTACAAGCTGCATATGAAGAGAGTATTCGTTTGTTTAAAGTGACAAATTAATCATGAAGAAAAAAGCTGGTATTCTTCCGGCTTTTTTTCATGATATAATTCAAGCATAGGACAAGTTTTGAAAACGCTGTAAAAAGGGGATTTAATATATGAATTATGAAGATTTTAAAGAAGTAATTCACGGAAGACGAAGTGTTAGAAAGTTTACAGATCAAGAAGTATCTACTAATGATATAAAAGAAATAATTGATTGTGCGCGTTACGCACCGAGTGATACGAATTCGCAAACGTGGGAATTCTTAGTTATCATGAATCGAGAGAAGATCAAAGAAATTGAACAAATGACATGGGATGCATTACATAAACTTGCGGCAAAAGCAGCAGAAAATGGAGAAGAGAAAGCAGGGAAATTACTTACACGTTCTTTCGGACCATATGCAACAGCTTTCTCTGAGGCACCAGTATTAATCGTATGTTTGGCAACACCATATGAATCAAAGTTCCGTGAAAAGATATTTGATCCAATTGCTTTTGTTCCAGATTCAGTTTGGGAAGAAGAAGGGATTAAGAGTAGCTGTTTAGCGGCACAAAACTTAATGTTAGCTGCACATGCAAAGGGACTTGGTACTTGTCCAATGACAGGGCCAGTATTGCTAGCTCAAGATGAACTGCGCCAATATTTACAAATTGAGCCTGAAAAACAAATAAATATGGTTATTTCACTCGGATTTCCGAAAGATAAGCCAAAAAAACTTCCAAGAAAAGAAGTAGAAGAAATCACAACATTTGTTTTTTAAAGTGCTACATAGAAAAGACATTGGACATATCAATGTCTTTTTATTTTTGAGCGGGTATTATATCGATTTGTTGGGCTAAAATGATAAATAAGAAGGAATTACTATTTATTTCATAAAAAAATTAATGTTCTATTAAGGAAAGTATGATACATTAATCGTGAGCAAGCTTCTATATGTTCATAAAAGTTTTAAAAGTTGTCTTAAAATTTAAAAGTTATTTTTGTATAATAAATTATAATCAAATGACAGGGGGGATGAATTTTGAAAAAATTCATAATCACTGGATTGTCTGTATTGTTATTAGTAGGTTGCGGTGCTCCACAGGAAAAAGAGGACGCGCAATCAAAACAGGAAGAACAAGTTGTAAACGCAAGTGATGAGAATATGGTTGTATTTCCTGAAGGTGCAATGTCAATTGGAGAAGGGAAAGTAAAAGTTATTACTCCAGATGGTACTTCTGAAAATGGCAATATACCGACTGTATTCATTAAAAAGGATACTTTAATTCAGCAAGTTGAATTAGAACTTTCTAATTTTCAAAGTGATAAAGAAACCTTCATATTTGTAGATCAAATGTATACAGATAGACATCAAGTAACTAGTACAACGCAGACAACAGTACAATTAAAAGAAAAGACGCTTGAAACAGGTAGTCATACGATTACTGCAGTTCAGTATGAAAACAATGACCCGAAAGGAAAGGTTATTAGTTTTAATCAAGCAACATTTGAGACAAAGCCTGCGTCTTAATAAGAATAAAAAGTACATTACTCAAAAAAGTAGTGTGCTTTTTTATTTGGACTAGAGTGTGCAAGAGTGAATAACTTGTTTCGTTTTCTAATACGATTAAATAGGAAGAAATCACTTGTTACTACTATGACAGAGAAAGAGGTTGAAGATGTGAATCGGTGTATTCGTATCGTCTTAATTAGTATGATGATGGCAGTATTTTGGTTTACGATACAAGAGGTGATTCAAGTTACGCTCAATTATCAAATTCATGACTTATTAATAGGACCTATTTGTGTTACCATTGTTTATCTATTATATGATAAACTCGGACTAAGGTAAGTTTCAGAAGAAAAATGTAGGTATTTCATTTGAAATGTCGAATAGTACATACGATGTCGTAATAACAAATTTTCTATTGTTTACTGTGAAACAGGAGAAGGAGAGATAGTAGTTATGAAACGAGCTCTTATTAATATTGATTATACATATGATTTTGTAGCGGAAAAAGGTGCTTTAACTTGCGGAAAACCAGGTCAAGAAATTGAGAAGGAAATTGTACATATAACGACGCAATATATTGAAAATGGAGATTACGTTGTCTTTGCGATTGATAAACATGAAAAAAATGATGTATATCATCCAGAATCAAAATTATTCCCACCCCATAATATAGCTGGTACAAGTGGAAGAGATTTGTTTGGGGAATTACAAGATGTATACGAAACATATAAAAATGCTGAAAATGTATATTACATGGATAAAACACGATATAGTGCATTTGCAGGAACCGACTTAGAAATGAAGTTAAGAGAAAGAGGAATAGAAGAAGTTCATCTTGTAGGTGTTTGTACTGATATTTGTGTTCTTCACACAGCAGTAGACGCTTATAATAAAGGATTTAAAATTGTTGTTTATGAAAAGGCAGTTGCATCTTTTAATGCGCAAGGACATGAATTTGCACTTGGACATTTTAAATCTTGTTTACATGCAGAAGTGAAATGAAAAGGAGGCCTTTAAAAAGGTCTCTTTTTTGCGTTTAAACTGAGACGACATTTTGCTCAATTAATTTTTTTATGAATGGGCTAATATTTTGTGGTAGCTCATTTAAATTAAAAAATTGTACATGTAATGATTCGACTTCATCAGCTTTTAGCAAGCCACCTGTAATATCTTTGCAAAGGTAAGCGATTGTTATAGGGAAAATTCATCTCCGTTCGGTAATTTCACAAAACATTCTTTACCTGAAAACACAGTTGCTAGCTGAAGTGTACCAATTTCGATTCCGGTTTCTTCAAGTACTTCTCGTCTTCCAGCTGCTTCTATAGATTCACCAAGTTCTACAAAACCTCCTGGAACGCCCCACATGCCATTTCACCTTTGTTGTAGTAGTATTTGTCCTTGTTCATTGAAAACAGCTACCGCAACGCCTGCTAAATTAAGCGGTCTTGATCCAACAACTTCTCTTAGTTCTTCGATATATCCCATTGCTTGTAACCCTCGTAAGTAATAATATTTTCAAATGAACTATTCGATATTATGTAAATATTTTCCTTTTATTAGGATGGGGTGTGTAGTCTTAAAGTGAAGTCATAAAAAAATTCAATTGCTAGCTCCCTTTAGGTTATGAAAAGGGGTATATTTATAGAAGAATGTCTAATGAATTTTAAAAATATAGCAGCTTTGTATAGAATTTTTATTAGTTAAGGAAGTGGATGGATGAGTTTATTAACGTATACTGAAGAATTTTTTAATTATGTAAGGGAGTTTTTACTTTTAAGATTTTTACTATTTGCTTTAGTTTTAATCATTATTTCGTTTGTAATAAACCGTATTATTGATTGGTTTTTTAGGAAATCAAGCTTTTTTGATGAAGAGGTAGAGCAGACGATTCAAAGTGTAATTCGATCTATTTTTAGATATATCATTATCATCAGTCTTATCATATATTTAATTAGCCAATTTGTAGATATAAAAAGTATTATTGCAGGTGCAGGGATAGCTGGAGTTGTCATCGGTTTTGCAGCACAACAGATGCTAAAAGATGTTATATTAGGCTTTGCAAGATTAGCGGACAAAGAGTTTCGAGTTGGTGATTTTGTAACTTTTAACGGAACAAATTCAGGAACTATTGAAGAGATTAGTATTCGTTTTATGCAAATACGTGAATGGTCAGGAAAACTACTTACCATCCCGCACGGAGAGATTAGAACGATACAAAATTTTAATAAAGGATGGATGCGTGTAATTGAACGCATCACGGTAAGTTATCAGGAAGATCCAACAAGAGTGAAGGAATTGTTAGAAGAAGTATGTGTTATATGCAATGAAAAATTGGATCAAACTCTTTATAGAGTAGAGGATGACGCTGTTGAACCATTTAAATACGTCGGTGTTACAGACTTAAATCCTAACTTGAAATATGTTGGCTATGAATTTTGTATTACAGGTTTAATAAAGCCAGAAGATTATTTTGAAACTTCTAGACAAGTAAGATTTGAATTAATGTCTATGTTTCATAAGAATCAAGTGCAAATGCCAGCAGCGAATATGGTTGTTACTACTGAAATTTTACAGCATATCCATGGTGGAAAATCTTTATCGGACAGCTAAAGTAGAATCGTTTGTTAACAAAAATTCTGATTCCAACATTGGATAGAATAACAATAATAAAATGATTGATATAAAGAAAGGGCTGAAGGGATTCGGTTCTTTTTTTATTTATAGAATTTAGAAATTTCTTAATGTTATAATTGTAGTTGGTGATGAGAATGAACTTTGAAGAAAAAGAGATGCATCGTTTAGAAGCATTAAAAGAAATTGCTGAATTATTAAATGAAGCAACAAACTTACAGGATATGTTAGAAAAAGTGTTGCATACATTGTTACAAGTAATGAATTTACAAACAGGGTGGATATTCTTTATTGATGAAAGTGGAAAGCATAGCATGCTTGTAGACGAAAATTTACCAGAGGCTCTTACGTGGCAAGAGAAGAAGCCGATGTGTGAAGGAAACTGTTGGTGTGTAGAACGGTTTGTGAATGGGAGATTAGAAAAAGCGACTAATATTATTGAATGTAAGCGAATAGAAGATGCAATTGAATGTAATTGGGGAGAGACAGAAGATGTTACACATCATGCGACAATTCCGCTTAGGTCTGGATCAGAAAAATTTGGTCTACTAAATGTGGCTGCGCCTCATAAGACTCATTTTTCAGAGGAAGAGTTAGCATTATTAGAATCAATTGCATTTCAAATTGGAACGACAATACAACGTATTCAGTTAGTTGAGAAAGAACGTAAATATGTAGTGGTAGCGGAAAGAAATCGACTTGCACGTGATTTACATGATTCAGTAAAACAATTGTTATTTTCTATTATGCTAACAGCGAAAGGTACTCTGAATATGACGCAAGATAGAGAATTGCAAGAGATGTTAAGTTATATTGGAGAATTATCACAAGAAGCATTACAAGAGATGACTCTATTAATTTGGCAATTAAGACCTGAAGGATTAGAGAAAGGGTTAGCAGAAGCAATTCAAAATTACGGGAAGTTATTAGGAGTTCAAGTGGAAGTTCGAATTGATGGGATGGTTTCAATTGGGGATGAAATAGAAGAAGTTTTATGGCGTATTAGCCAAGAGGCGCTACATAATTGTAAAAAGCATGCTTCGTGTGAAAAGGTACATGTTCTTTTGAAAATAGAAAATAACCAGTTACATTTTTACATAGAAGATAATGGAATAGGATTTATACAAGAGCAAGTAAGGGAGTCAGCACTTGGCCTGAAAAGTATGAAGGAACGTATTCAGTTAATGAAGGGGTCGTTTCAAATTATAACAGAGCTGAGAAAGGGTACAAAAATAGAAATTCAATTGCCGATTTGAAGGGGAGAATAAGATTGAAGATTAAATTGCTACTAGTTGAGGATCATCATATCGTTCGAAGAGGACTTGTATTCTTTTTGAAAACGAGAGAAGAATTTGAAATTATTGGGGAAGCGGAAAATGGCGAAGAGGCATTACATTTCGTGCAAAAAGAAAGACCGGATGTCGTACTAATGGATGTATCGATGCCGAAAATGGATGGAATTGAGGCAACAAAACGTCTAAAGCAATACGATGAGACGATAAAGGTACTTATATTAAGTAGTTTTTCAGAGCAAGATTATGTTATACCAGCACTTGAAGCTGGAGCAGATGGTTATCAATTAAAAGAAGTACAACCTGAGCAACTTGTCGCTTCTATTATTGCAGTACATCAAGGAAATGCGAATTTTCACCCGAAAGTAACACCTGCATTAATGGGGCGTACCGCAGTAAAGAAGGAAATAGAAAATCCTTTTTCAATGTTAACGAAAAGAGAGCAAGAGGTACTTCGCGAAATTGCGAAAGGAAGAAGCAACAAGGAGATTGCAGCAGAACTTCATATTACAGAACAAACTGTGAAAACACATGTTTCAAACGTTTTAGCTAAATTGGAAGTGGATGATCGTACGCAAGCCGCATTATACGCAGTGAAACATGGGGAGAATTATTCATAAGCATGAATAATTCTGTTATATCGTATGACAGAATACATAGGAGCAATTAAAATTTATAGTAATCCCTAATATAGGTTTTTCTTCTTTCAATAATTAGGTACAATAAAGTTAAACTAATCGGTTTTTACAGGATAAAGCTACGATGGAAGAGGAGGATATGCTATGCCTGGTACAAGGAGTGGGATTGGAAAGATTCAGGCTTCGTTGAATGGTTTATCACCGAAATTGCGAAGTATTGCCGAACATATTTTGAAACATCCACAAGATGTTGTACATAAATCTATTACAGAATTAGCTGAAGTTACGAGTAGTTCCGAAGCGACGATATTCCGCTTATGTAAACACCTTGGTTTGCAAGGTTTTCAAGATTTAAAGATTACATTAGCTCGTGAAATTGTACATACACCGATGCAAAATATTCATGAAGAGGTATCGGCAGAAGATAGTATGGTAACTGTTGCTAAAAAAGTTTTTCATTCGCATATTACAGGACTGCAAGATACTTTACATTTGCTAAATGAAACAGCACTTGAGCAGGCTGTACGAGCCTTGCAAGAAGCAAGTCGAATTGAGTTTTATGGAAATGGTGGCTCTGGTATTATTGCGATGGATGCGTATCATAAGTTTATGAGAACGGGTATTTCTTGTATCGCTCATACTGATTCGCATTTTCAAATTATGGGAGCAGGTTTACTCTCGGAAAATTCAGTTGTTATTGGCATTTCTCATTCTGGTAGCAATAAAGGGTTACTTGAAGCGTTAGAAGTAGCGAAAGTAAGAGGGGCCAAAATTATTGCGATTACGAGCTATAAGAAATCAGCATTAAGTCAGCTTGCTGATATAACGTTATATACATCAACACGTGAGACTGAATTCCGTACAGAAGCAAGTTCATCACGATTAGCACAGTTAAGCTTATTAGATACTTTGTATGTAGGGTTGTCGTTGCAGCGACAAGAAGAAACACTAAAAAATTTACAAAGTATACGTGAAACGATTTCGATGAAGCGAATATAAAAAAGCTCTTCAAATGAAGAGCTTTCAGATTGTAGACAAACTATTTTTGGAGAGTTCAAATGCTAAAAATAGTTTGTCTCGTATTTTATAGATAATTTATCCAATTGCATTTATATGTAGTGCTTTCTATATATAATTTACTATAAGTGAGGAAGGTGTCTTATGAAAATATCCGTTTATGTTGCAAGTGCATTTAGCAAGGATCATAAAGGCGGAAATAAAGCAGGAGTGGTATTTATTGAGAATACAAATACATTGACCACTACTCAAAAAATGACAATAGCGAAACAACTGGGTTATGCGGAAACCGCATTTATATCAGAATCTGAAATTGCTGATTATAAATTTGAGTATTTTACTCCAAAAGAAGAAGTTGATTTATGTGGTCATGCCACAATTGGCTCTTTCGCGATACTGATGCATTTAAATAAAATTTTCAAGAATCGCTATACGATTGAAACGAACAGCGGTGTTCTTACTATTACCATAACAGATGACATCATATTCATGGAACAAAATAAACCGATATTCTATGATGTTGTATCTCCAAATGAGTTCACCGACTGTTTTGACATTAAAGATATAGACAATAAATACCCAATCCAAATTGTCTCCACGGGCTTAAAAGATATTTTAATTCCTATAAAAAGCGAAACACAATTACATGCACTGCAACCTAATTTTGAAAAAATTAAAGAAATCAGCAAGTATTATAATGTTGTTGGGATGCATCTATATACTTTTAATGACAATCGAATTATATGCAGAAATTTTGCTCCACTATACGACATTAATGAAGAAGCAGCGACTGGAACTTCAAACGGTGCATTAGCTTGCTACCTTTATGAACAGCACTATTTGCAAAAAGAAGTCTATGTATTTGAACAAGGTTATTCTTTACACTCGCCTTCCGAAATATTAGTTAAATTAGCAACCAATAGCAAAAATAAAATAGAAAAAGTTTATGTTGGCGGTAAAGGCTATTACTGTGAAACTAAGTGTTTAAATGTAGAAAATATTGAGTAAAGAGCTTTTTTATCGATGAGAAGTTTGTTACTTTATTTTCTTTTAGAAATGTATGACTTACTTATAGTCAGTGATAAACTCTCATTTTTAAAAATCTAAAATAAAGACCGATTTATGTAATAATTCAAATATTGTTCATAATTTCACAATTTGTTTATGAAGTGTCATGTTATGATGAACATGTAATGATGATTGAACACTTAAATTTGGTACGGTAACTAGCCAAAGTAGTGAAGAAAGTAGTTGTGAGATAAACTCATTAAAACGCTAAAACACTAAAGGGGAGATCACATATGAAAGCAGTAGTGGTTAATAAAAACAGCAAAGCAAACATCGAAGTGGTTGAAAAAGAATTACGTCCGTTACGCTCAGGTGAAGCGTTAGTAGATGTAGAGTATTGTGGAGTTTGCCACACTGATTTACACGTTGCGAATCATGATTTTGGTAACACTGATGGCCGTATTCTTGGTCATGAGGGTGTAGGTATTGTTACGAAAATAGCTGATGATGTTAATTCACTAAAGGTAGGTGACCGTGTAAGTATTGCATGGATGTTCCAATCTTGTGGACGTTGTGAATATTGCGTAACTGGTAGAGAAACATTTTGCCGTGAAGTTAAAAACGCAGGTTATTCAGTAGATGGTGGTATGGCTGAACAATGTATCGTTACAGCTGATTATGCGGTAAAAGTACCAGAAGGATTAGATCCTGCTCAAGCATCATCAATTACATGTGCTGGTGTAACTACATATAAAGCTATTAAAGTATCAGATATTAAACCTGGTCAACCTATTGTAATCTATGGCTGCGGTGGATTAGGTAACTTAGCTATCCAATATGCTAAAAATGTATTTGGTGCAAAGGTAATCGCAGTAGACATTAATGACGACAAATTAGCCTTAGCGAAAGAAGTTGGTGCTGATATGACTATCAATCCAATTTCTCAAGGTCCTGCTGATAAAATTGTTCAAGAGGAGCTTGGTGGCGCTTATGCTGCGGTAGTAACAGCAGTCTCTAAAGTAGCCTTTAACTCAGCAGTTGATGCAGTACGTGCTTGCGGTAAAGTAGTTGCAGTAGGGCTACCAGTAGAAACAATGGACTTAAACATCCCGCGACTTGTACTAGATGGAATTGAAGTAGTTGGTTCACTAGTTGGTACTCGTAAAGATTTGGAAGAGGCGTTTATGTTCGGGGCAGAAGGAAAAGTAGTGCCAGTTGTTCAAACTTGTTCTCTAGATAAAGTACAAAATGTATTCGAAGAAATGGAACAAGGTAGAATTCAAGGGCGTATGGTAATTGATTTTAAAATACATAATTGTAATTGCAAATAATTCACTTTAAATATAAAAATTGTGAGTCTAAAGGACATGTAAAAAAGTTAGACAGCATAAGAAGATGATCCCTGTATTTAATAGGGTTCATCTTCTTTATTTTCTACTAATATCGATGCCAATTAATACTTGATTAATGAGAAATGATTAAAGGTTTACTTTATTTGCAAACGAAAAAGAATCTTTATGTTTAACAAATTTTTTATGATCTGGAACGTTTTGAATTGCTACAATCTGCGAATCTCTTGCTTTCAGTGCATCTTGAATCCCGATGGTCATAAGCTTAATAAATAGAATCGTAATAAAGAATGAAGCGAGAGTATAAAAAATAATCCACCATGAAAGATTCATTTCATTACGATTTAATCCAATAAGGCCTGCCCAATCATTAGATAGAGAAACAGGTTTGAGCACTCCGTCATAGAGTTCACGCATTTGTATGCCGCCAATTACAATGTTAAGCAACGCTAAATGGATAACGAGTATGAGTGTTTGGACAATATGTTCCATAAATAATACAAATAAGCGGTCAAGTAATAAGACTCGTAAGTGTTTTTTAATAATATGAAAACGACTAGCCCCCAGTAATTGTGAACTTAAGATGTAATCTTGTTTCATAAATTCATCAACCTCTGAGGATATGTATAAAGAAAGTGTAGGCAGAGCGACGAAAATAAGTACGAGTACTTGATAAAACGTAAATGAAATATTTGGATCTACCCCATCAGCATTTGATGTGATTATAATATTAACGGGCGTGATGAGTATGAATGCGATAAATAGAGTTGGAATATAATAAAAAACTTCTGAGCATGACTGGAAAAATCTCTTGAGTTTTGGAGCAAATAAACTTAAGAGGATTCCTATACATGTTCCGCATAAAATTCGAAAGAAGCTAATTGCCACGGCTAATAAAATAGTGAATTTTGCTCCTTCTACAATTTGTAAGAAAACAGACTCTCCAAAACGATCAGATCCAAAAGGTGGAATTAACGAAGGCGGAAAGGGGGCCTTTCCAAGTAATTCGTTATTGTCATTGTAAAGTAACTGAGGAGGTTTTGGGATGTTATCTTTAAAGAACCAACTATAAATAAAACTAGCTGAAATAAGTATGAATAGATAAGTAAAGCCGATTAAAAAGCGTTTTGATTTCCAAATAGATTTCATAATGATACTCCTTTCAATTGCTTTTTCCATCTATTCATCATGAATGAGACTATGTGGAAAAGGGCATAAAACGGTAAAATAATCATAACAAGTATGATAAATGCAGCGGGAGGTGAAACAAACGCCTTATTAAATAGAAATTGAATAATGCCTTCCATATTAAAAACAAATTCTAAAATGAATAAATTAGAAAGTAAGAAAACAAAAATCGTTTTTAAATGGTGAAAGAAGTGGATAGATATATTTTTGAATAAATGAATGCAGAGTATATAACTTGATGAAAGGCCTTTTCCATATGCAACCTCTACGTAATGTTTTCCTTGTTCTTCTTTTATGTATAACACCATCATCCGAAACATTTGTAATGTAGGTAAGACAGCTAATGATAAAATAGGGAGTAAATAAGCTCGATTTTCATTAAAAGAAATAATAGTGACAGGAGATTCCCCAAATTTCTGAAGTACCCATATGAAAAATATTTGTAAACAAATCATCATCATCATATCAGGGACAGCTTCTAATATGAACACAATTCGGTTTATCCATTTTTTTATATAATCTTTTGCTAAAAAATAAAAAAATGCCGTGCTAGATGATAAAAAGAGAGCAAGAAAAAAGGCTAAAAATAATATAGTAAATGAATATAGGTAAGGCTCTAAAACAGTTGGAAATAATGGTGTTTTTTTGAAATGGCCAAACTTCGGGTCGGATCCTATAATCACTAATGATTCAGGGGAGAAGACCTGTTTTAACATGATAACGATCTGATTAAAAAAATAAATTGGTTGAAAGGTAAATCCTTGTTGAGTGATAAATAAATAAGGTAAATTTAATAATAGTAAGAGTGATAAAAGAATTGATGAAAGCTTAATTGTGAATTGAGATATTTTATTTAACATTAAATCCCTCCGACATCTTTTTACAACATTATACAATAAATTCTGTATTATTGTTTTATTTTTCTGAAAAATAAAAATACTTTCGGTTTTATAGTATGCAAGATATATTTACAAGATAAAAAATTGATAGTAGGGGGCCGCGCTCTATGTTTATCAAGATAAAAGACTAGTGAACCTAAAACAATAAATAAGAGTAAAATGCACAGAATTCTCATTCTGCGTTTAGTTACTTTTCTTGGCTTGATGGTGATGTTACGTGACCGCTAAAAATGAATATTGCTTTTCAACTCTTTCTTCATGCAAATAAGTAGAACGTATGGAGGGACTATGTATGTGTTGTGAATGAGAGGAAAGAGTGTATTGCGTAACGAATTTAACGTAATTTTACCGCATGGAAAAGCTAAATTTAGTATATAAGTGAAATGGAATGAGGGGATTTATTTTTTGATATGAAAAAAATTTTCTTTTTATAAATTGATAAATGAAAAAATATTTTATATACTAATTCATGTAAACGGTTTACTAAATCGTATTTTGCTAGAAATGAAGGGAAGATTCGCATGGAAACAAGGGGGAGAGTAATCGGGATTGATATCGGTACCACAAGTACAAAAACGGTTGTGTTCACAGAAAAAGGAAAAGTCATTGCATCACATGCAATCGATTACCCAATTATTCAACCGAATGTAGGATGGGCTGAGCAAGATCCTGATGTAATATGTGCCGCTGTATACAAAAGTGTAAGCGTTGCCATTGAAAAAGGTAATGTATTACCAGAAGATATTTCTTCAATCGGTATTAGTACAGCTATGCACGCATTAATTGCAGTAGATGAAAATGGTGCGCCATTAACGCGTTCTATCATTTGGGCAGATAATCGAAGTACGAAGCAATCAGAAAAATTATTACAACAAATGAATGGGCATGAAATTTATAGACGTACAGGTACACCGATTCATCCGATGTCACCACTTTCTAAATTGTTATGGATGAAAGAAGAGGAACCAGAGTTATATACAAGTGCCTATAAATTCATTTCCATTAAAGAGTATGTGATTTACCAATTATTTTCACGCTACGTAGTTGATTATTCGATTGCTTCTGCTACAGGGTTATTTAATTTAGAAACATTAAACTGGGATGAAGATGTTTTGACTATGTTACAAATGTCACCAGAACAATTATCAACCCCTGTACCCACTACATATATTTTATCAGGTATGAAGCCAGAATTAGCACAGAAGATGGGGATAAGTGCAGAGACACCAATTGTCATCGGAGCAAGTGATGGGGTTCTTGCAAATGTAGGAGTTGGGGCGATATCACCGGGTGCGGCTGCAATTACGATTGGAACGAGTGGTGCGGTTCGAACAATCTCATCAAATATAAATACAGATGAGAAAGGGAGAACGTTTTGTTACGCATTAACAGATGAGCACTGGGTAATCGGTGGTCCAACGAATAACGGCGGAATATTACTGAGATGGTTACGTGATGAATTTGGTAGTCCAGAGCAAGAAGTAGCAAGAAAGCTCGGCATTGATCCTTATGATTTATTAATTAAATATGCAGAAAGCGTACCAGCTGGAGCGGAGGGGCTATTGTTCTTACCTTTCTTATCTGGAGAACGCGCACCTTACTGGAATGCAAACGCTCGTGGTACATTCTTTGGAATCAATCTTCAACATAAACGAGAACATTTTATACGTGCAGTGATGGAAGGTGTTTGTATGAGTGTATATTCAGTAGCACTCGCAATCAGGGATTGTACAGGGCCACTTACTGAAATACGAGTTTCAGGAGGGTTTGCAAAATCTGCATTTTGGAGACAAATGTTGTCCGATATGATGGGAAAAGAATTGCTTGTACCTGAAAGTCATGAAGCATCTGCGCTTGGGGCAGCGGCAGTTGCTTTATATGCTGTAGGAAAAATTGATTCTCTTGAAGAGGTAAAGGATTGGATTGATATTGTCCATCATCATGTACCGAATAAAGAAAATACGGCTATATATTTAGAAATGTTTTATATGTATGAACGACTTTACAATCGCTTGAAAGAAGAATTTGATTGTATAGCTGCTTTCCAACGTAAACAATAGGGGGATTGGGAGAAATGGTAGTTGGGATCGTACTAGCGGCAGTTGTCATACTACTTTTACTTATTACGGTAGTAAAATGGCATCCATTTGTCGCATTAATTTTAACAGCAATTGGTGTAGGTTTAGCAATGGGAATGCCTTTAATTGGAACTTCACCAAAAGATCCAGGGATTATTGATTCTATTAAACTAGGGCTTGGTAATACGTTAGGCTTTTTAGCGATAGTTTTAGCACTAGGAACGATGCTTGGAAAAATGATGGCCGAATCTGGCGGTGCTGAACGTATCGCTAACACATTAATTAATCGTTTTGGGAAGAAACGAGTTCACTGGGCGATGATGTTCGTTGCATTTTTAGTAGGGATTCCGGTATTTTTCCAAGTTGGATTTGTCCTATTAATTCCGTTAGTATTTACAATTGCGTTAGAAACTGGGGTATCACTTATTACAATCGGTATTCCGCTAGTAGCAGGACTGTCAGTCGTACACGGACTTGTTCCACCGCATCCAGCGGCAATGGCGGCAGTGGGTATTTTTAAAGCAGATGTAGGGAAGACAATTTTATATGCGTTAATTGTCGGACTTCCAACTGCAATTATTTCAGGTCCACTTTACGGGAAATGGATTGGTGCTCGTATACATAAGGAAGTACCATTAGATATAGCGGAGCAATTTATTGAAAGAGATAAGAAGAAAGAACTTCCTAGCTTCGGAAATACATTGTTTACTATTTTACTTCCAGTATTTCTTATGCTTGGTGCATCCATTGCTGAAGTAGCGTTACATAAAACGAGTCAACTTGCACAAGTGTTACACTTTATTGGAGATCCAATAGTCGCTTTATTAATTGCAACGATTTATTCTTTCTTTAGCCTTGGTTATGCAAAAGGATTTTCTAAAGATAAAGTATTACAATTTACAAATGATTGCCTTGGGCCAATTGCAAACATACTGTTAGTAATTGGTGCTGGTGGTGCGTTTAATAAGGTGTTATTAGATTCTGGAATTGGTACTACAATTGCTGAAATGGCGAAAGAATCACATATTTCACCAATATTACTTGGATGGGGAATTGCTGCACTTATCCGAGTTGCAACAGGATCGGCAACTGTTTCTATGATGACAGCAGCTGGTATTGTTGCGCCGATTGCAGCAAGTACACCTGGTGTAAATGTTGAATTACTAGCACTTGCAACAGGCGCAGGGTCATTAATTTTATCACACGTGAATGATTCGGGATTTTGGATGATTAAAGAATATTTCGGAATGACTGTGAAAGAAACATTATTAACATGGACCGCAATGGAGACGATACTATCAGTTGTAGCACTTGGATTAATTTCGATATTAAATATATTTGTATAGAATGGGAGATTGATTATTATGAAACTAGGTTTAATTGGATTAGGAAAAATGGGATTCCCATTAGCTGAACACTTACATGAAGACAAGCATGAAGTAGTTGTATACGATGTAAATAAAGAGCTTGTAGAAAAGGCAGGAAAACTAGGAATTACTGCACGTCATACATTAAAAGAAATGATCGCTGAATTAGAAGCTCCTCGTACGATCTGGGTAATGGTGCCTGCAGGAGAAGTTGTAGAGTCAGTATTAAAAGATGTGTATCCGTTATTAGATGAAGGTGATATCGTTATTGAAGGTGGAAATTCATTCTATAAAGATACGTTACGCCGTGCTGAAGAAGCAAAAAGCTTCGGATTACATTATGTAGATATCGGTACATCTGGCGGTGTAGAAGGAGCTAGATACGGTGCTTGTTTAATGGTTGGTGGAGAAAAAGAAATTTATGACCAATTAGAACCTTTATTTAAAGATTTAGCAGTAGAAAATGGCTATACTTATGCTGGCCGCGTTGGTAGTGGTCATTTCTTAAAAATGGTTCATAACGGTATTGAGTACGGCATGATGCAAGCAATCGCTGAAGGATTTGAAGTACTAGATAAGAGTGACTTTGATTTCAATTATGAAGATGTTGCAAAAGTATGGGCGAACGGATCAGTAATCCGCGGTTGGTTAATGGACTTAACTGAAAAAGCATTTGCAGATGATCCTAAACTTGATGGCATTAAAGGTGTAATGAACTCTTCAGGAGAAGGGAAATGGACTGTTGAAACTGCGCTTGAGTTACAAGCAGCGGCACCAGTAATCGCGATGTCATTATTTATGCGCTATCGTTCTCAGGAAGATGATACATTCCATGGAAAAGTAGTTTCAGCACTACGTAATCAGTTCGGTGGACATGAAGTTGTAAAAAATTAAGGATGTTTTTGAAAAGAAACTTGTGCATAAGCGCAAGTTTCTTTTTTATAGTTTAAGAAATTACTAATTTAAAAATACCAATCAATCATCGTTTTTTTGTCACAAATGACAGCTTCAACATTCATTGATTGAACAATATATTCTATATTTTCTTCTTTAGCTAATAATAAGGTTGTAAAGGAATCGTATATACTCATAAACGCATACTCATTGTCTTCTCCAGTAATAATTAACTCATTATTGCTAATGTCCCAAATATCTAATGGAGTAGTATTATTTACCTGTAATAATCCGTTTGTATCAAGAATTGGTTCAGAGAAATATAGATTTTTTGCACCTTTAGAACCGAGGAGTTTAAGTAATTTGTGTAATAAAAATATAGACGTATAATTTTCTGTTGGATAATAAAGATCTTTTTTTAAGTTTGAATGTAGCTTTTCAGCTAAATCCTCTCTTTTATATTCTTCTGAAAAGGCACTAATGGAAGTCAACATGGCCATTGCTAGGTCTGCGTATGAATGTAATCCACTACAAGACATCATTTCCTTCCAAGAAACGGATTTCCCATTGTGAATGATTTCTTCAGAGCTAGGATAGATGTGCTCATATGGTCTTTTTCTCACAGACTTTTCCCATCCTAAAGGCATTTGGACAAATGGATGTAGCAATATAGCTGCAGATTTAAAATTACTTGGTAGTTGTTCTAAAATTGGTGATTTGTCATCTAGCCAAATGTAATCCAACAAAATATAACCTCCTCTTAGACTTTGAAATGTACGGATTCCCGTATTATGTTTTTTTGTATTGATTGTATCAAATATAAAGCGAAGCATGAAATATGTCCCAACATAAAAGTAAGAATAAATAAAATGAAGTTTTCATAAATAGTAAAAGGGTGCTTATGTCATCAGTATAGCTAAAAAATGTTGTTACATATGAGAAGAGCGTGTTAATAAAATATGAGGTGGTTAAATGGGAAATGAGCAAGTGAAGTCTGTAAAGGAAGAAAAAAAGTTATGTCTTTGTATGATTGTCAAAAATGAGTCTAGAATTATGGAAAGATGTTTAAATGCAACAAAATCAATTGTAGATTATGTTTCTATTTGTGATACTGGATCGACGGATAATACGCCTGAAATTATTGAAAATTGGTGTAAGGAAAATGAGATACCTGGGACGGTTCATCATGAGCCGTTTAAAAACTTTGGTTATAACAGAAGTTTAGCTGTTTCATTAGCGCAAAAAACATATCCAGAAGCAGATTATTTATTAATATTAGATGCGGATATGATTTTAGAGGTTAATCCGAATTTCGATAAAACGAGCTTAACGGAAGATCATTATCTTACATTGCAATATGATGTTCATATTAAATATTGGCTTACACGTCTTTTAAAAGCTTCTTTACCATGGAAATCTGTCGGTGTTACTCATGAGTATTGGGATATAGATCGCTCAAAAGTTGGAGCGAATTACAATACGAGGGTAGATCGGTTAGAGACTCTTGTCGTGAATGATCCCGGAGATGGCGGGAGTAAAGCTGATAAATTTGAAAGAGATGAGAGGTTGTTGTTACAAGGAATAAACGACCCAGAAACAACGCCAGATTTGCATATAAGATATTTATTTTATTTAGCCCAAACTTATTTTCATTTAAGTCAATTTGAAGATTCGATTAAATGGTATAAAAAACGAGTGGAAGCAGGGGGTTGGGTTGAAGAGGTATTCTATTCGTTATTGCGAATAGGGTTTTGTTATGAGCAGTTAGCAAATCGTTCAGCAAATAAACAAAATGAAGTGACAGATGCTGATGAAAAAGAAACTGTTAAAGGGCAAGAAGAGAAATATTTAGCATTAGCTGTTTTTTATTTTCAAAAAGCGTGGGAATATAGACCAACTCGGGCTGAACCATTATACCAACTTGCAAGGTTGTATCGATTACGATCTCAAAACAATATTGCTTTGATGTATGCTCTGCAAGGGAAGGAAATTCCTTTTCCAAAGGATGATCTTTTATTTGTAGATTATCATGTGTATGATTACTTATTTGACTATGAAATTTCTATTAGTGCTTTCTATATACCTCATAAAAAACATTTAGGGGCCGTGTCGCAAAAGTATTTGGAATCGATTAAAGAAGAGATTCCATTTCATATAGCAAATGTAGTAGAGAATAATGCGAAATTTTATTAAATACATTTTCGGTTAAAGGAGTAGTGGAGTAATCATGGAATTAATGCGATGGGCGATTGAACTAGGAGAATCGGTGCATGGAAATACGTATGAAGAATTGATGCCACTACTAGACTATTATTATGATCGTGATCATTTAAAAGCGTATTGTATCGCAAATCTTCTTTTAAACATGGATGTATTAGATGAACATCGTGAAAGAATCGAATTAAGAAGATGCATCGCTGCTTATTATGCTGGATTATATAAAGTAGCAAGAAAACATGCAAATGAGTTAGTACTTAAACATCCGGATGTAGATTTATATAAAAATAATTTAAAATTAATGGAAGCTTATTTGAATAAAGAATATGATTATTGTCTTTTTATATGCCCAAAGACATACGGTAGTTTCATAGATGTTGCGCGAGCGTTAAAGTGGCGGTTGGAGCAGGAGGGAAATACAGTAATTATATCAGAAACAATACTGGAAAATGTAAAGAATACAGTTGTTTTTGGAGCACATACATACGCATATAACCCGAATCTTCTTCCGAAAGATGCAATTATTTATAATTTAGAACAGCTATACGAAGGAAGTCCATATGCGCACCCCCTTTATTTAATATTATTAAAAGATAGAGTGATTTGGGATTATAGTAAACAAAATATAGAATGGCTAAAACAAAAAGGGGTAGGAAAAGAAATAAAACATGTAAAAATGAACTATGCTCCAACTTTGGAAATAAAAAAAGATGCATTTGAAGATGACATTACTGAAGATATTGATATTCTGTTTATAGGTGCTCTTAATCCGAGGCGGCAAGCTATTTTTGATCATCTAAAAGCGATTGCCCCAAATTTAAATATAGTTTTTAAAAATAATGCGTGGGGAATTGTTAGAAATGAATTGATTGCTAGAGCTAAAATTATATTAAATATTCATTTTTACTTATCAGGAATTCTTGAAACACCTCGCGTGTCTTATGCAGTCGCAAATAAGAAATTTATTATTTCCGAAAATAGTAATCCAGAAGATGAGGTAGAGTGGCCGGGAATTGTATTTACTCCGTACGAAAAAATAATTGAAAACGTAATGAAATATATAGAATTACCAGAAGAACGGAAAAAATTAGCGGGAAAAGCATATAATCATTTTGAAGCAAATGAAAGTTTAGGTACATTGAGTCTGAGAGATGAAACGAAGTAATTGTGCGAAACTCATACGAAAGTATGAGTTCTTTTTTGTTTATCATACTATTTTATGAAACAAGTTAACTCTTTATATTGTGTTTTGTATAGAAATTTCTGATAATATATAAGTAGAACTTGAAAACAAAGGGGAGAAATAATCATGAAACTAGTCGTTATTAACGGTACACCAAGAAAATTTGGTAGAACTCGCGTGGTGGCAAAATATATTGCGGATCAATTTGAAGGGGAATTATATGATTTAGCAATTGAGGAGTTACCTTTATACAATGGAGAAGAGTCACAACGTGATTTAGAGGCAGTAAAAAAATTGAAAACGTTAGTGAAAGCTGCGGATGGGCTTGTATTATGTACACCAGAATATCATAATGCGATGAGCGGTGCGCTGAAAAACTCTTTAGATTACTTAAGTAGTAGTGAATTTATTCATAAACCAGTTGCGTTGTTAGCGGTTGCTGGTGGAGGTAAAGGTGGAATAAATGCATTAAACAGCATGCGAACGGTCGCTAGAGGTGTTTATGCAAATGCCATTCCAAAACAAGTTGTGCTTGATGGATTACATGTGCAAGATGGTGAACTTGGGGAAGATGCCAAACCATTAATTCATGATGTAGTTAAAGAATTAAAAGCATATATGAGCGTATATAAAGAGGTGAAAAAGCAACTAGGAGTGGAGTGATATGTCCTCACTTTATCATGATTCTCGCTTGTATTACATTCTAGGGGCCAATAGTCTATCTGCTATTGGTTCCGGAATTGTTATGATAACGATTCCGTGGCTGTTAATTAAAGAGAGTGGAGGAGAGACAACGTTTGGTTATGTTTCTATCATTGCAACCCTCATTATGTTTTTATTAACACCATTCATTGGGCAAAGTATTGATCGTTTTTCAAGAAAATCTTTATTGCTATGTAACGAAGGAATCGGAATTGCCGTAATTGGAATAATGGTTATATGGGGATTTGCGGGGCAACCTTATCATTCTATTCACTATATTCTTATTTATATAGCCGGATCATTCTACTATTTATTATTTTATCCTACAATATTTGCGTTCAACCAAGAGATATTTCAAGCGGAACATTATAAAAGTTTAAGTGGAACGATGGAAATACAAGGACAGTTAACACAAGTTATTTCTGGAGCGGCCGCGAGCTTCTTAATTGAAATTGTATCTTTGAAGTGGATTTTGTTAGTAGACATGTTAACTTTTGCTGGAGCATTTTTTCTTTTCTTATGTATACCGTACGTAAAGAAAAAAGAAGTGAAAAGAAAAATAACATTTAAGAAGCAATTGTTTGAAGGAATTCACTTTATGAAAAAACGTCCTAAGCTCTTTTGGTTCTTACTGGCTACTTATATGCCGTTTATAGGTGTCATGATGGCAAATTATTTAATACCCGTGTATATTTCGGATATACTCAAAGCCAATGCCTCTGTATACGCAATAGAGGGCACGATGTACGGTGTCGGAGCGGTTGTTGCAGGAATCTGTATTCCACTCATAATGAAATATGTCAAAACAGAAGTTTCAATCGTTATGACGATGTTCATTTATGTAATTTCAATTACCGCAATGAGTATTGAACCTTCCGTAATTTTCTTATATGGACTTGCAATTTTTCATGCAGTTGGAAATGCGGGTACAAGAGTGGCGAGAAATGTATTGATGATGGAGGAAATTCCAAATGAAGTAATGGGACGTGTAGACAGCTTATTTCGCCTAATTGGTACTGGAATACGAATTTTATTATTAATGTTGTTTACAGCGGGTGTATCTAAAGTCGGAGTCATGCTGCCGTTTTACGTATTAAGCTGCATATTGATCTTCTCATTAGGAATCGCTATTTATTATGTACTATCACAACGTAAAGTAGCGGCGCATGTTTCTAATAAATCAATCGTTTGAAAAAACACTTCTGCCTCCCTTTCTTTTTCTATATAATAACAAGAAAGGGAGTGAATACTTATTTATGAACAAATGGATCTTTCTTATGATTTTATTATTACCGCCACTATACATCATTTATATGACGTTTCGAATGAACAAAGTTGCTCGTGAAAAGTTGAGCTATCACTCTCCGTACGTTCTTATACTGGGTGCAAAGTTATTTGGGGATAGACCGTCTTTATCTCTTCAAAATCGTTTGGATGTAGCGTTGGAGTATTTATTTTCCCATCCTGAAGCGAAAGTAATTGTTTCAGGTGGTCAAGGAGAAGATGAAGATATACCGGAAGCTCATAGCATGAGAAATTATTTAATGGTACACGGTATAGATGAGAGTCGTATTTTAATAGAAGATCAATCTACAAATACGTATGAAAACTTAAAATTTAGTATGGATTTATATAATGTGAAACATGCGGTAGTTGTAAGTAATACATATCATTTATATCGAACGAAAATAATTGCAAAGCGTTTAGGTATGAAGATGGAGGCGCTAGCTGCTGAAACACCAATTCGTTCTAAGAGAAAAATGTATGTTCGCGAATATGCTGCTATTATGAAAACAATATTGTTCGACCGTTAGAGCTCAAATGCGAGCTCTTTTTTAATTTAAAAGCGTATCATTTGAAATGAATGCCATCTTCCATCAAAATAAAGGAAACAACAGTAAAGGAGTTGTGTTTGTGATTCAATTTAATCATGTGTCAAAATCGTATGAAGATGGCACGAAAGCAGTGGATTCATTGCATTTAGAAATTAAAAAGGGAGAATTTTTCGTTCTCATCGGTCCGAGTGGTTGCGGGAAAACAACGACAATGAAGATGATTAATCGTTTAATCGAAACGACTGAAGGATCGATTTTAATCGATGGAAAAGATATTCAACAATATAATATAAACGAATTACGTTGGGATATAGGATACGTGTTGCAGCAAATCGCTTTGTTTCCTCATATGACAATCGCTGAAAATATTGCAGTTGTTCCAGAAATGAGGCAATGGAGCAAAAAGGAAATAAAAGCACGCGTCGATGACTTGTTACATATGGTTGGATTAAATCCGGATATATATCGAGATCGTATGCCTGATGAATTGTCAGGAGGACAAAAACAACGTGTCGGTGTCGTGCGAGCATTAGCCGCAAACCCGAAAATCGTTCTTATGGATGAACCATTTAGTGCGTTAGATCCATTAAGTAGGGAACAGCTTCAGAAGGATATTGTACAGTTGCAAAAAAAGATTCAAAAAACAATCGTGTTCGTAACACATGATATGCAAGAAGCATTATCACTTGGAGATCGAATTTGTATTATGAAAGAAGGAAAAGTTGTTCAACTAGATACACCAGAAGGAATTATACATAATCCGAAAAATGAATTTGTAGAGGAGTTCATTGGAAATCGTGGACGAACTTGGTATGAGGAGAAAAGTGTAGCAGATGTATTGCCGCTTGATCAAAGTGTGCAATTAGAAGGGCAGGCACTATCATTACATTCTTCTTTACAAGAAGCGTTAGTTCGTGTGCGTGATGAGGAAATCGTTCCAGTTGAAGAAAACGGTCAATATATTGGAGCGTTAACAAGTCGTCATATCGTCAATTACATTGTTGAACAAATGAAGGAAAGAGGCTAAACAGTGACTAATTTTATACAAACGTTCCAAGAACGAAAAATAGAATTACTAACTGCATTAAGTGAGCATTTACAAATATCGCTTATTTCATTATTTTTTGCAGTAATTATAGCGGTGCCACTTGGCATTTTATTAACAAGAAAAGAACGAATGGCTGAATTTATAATAGGAACTTCTGCAGTAATGCAGACAGTGCCATCACTTGCATTACTCGGACTATTAATTCCGTTAGTAGGAATCGGAAAACTTCCAGCGATTATTGCATTAGTTGTGTATGCACTATTACCTATTTTACGAAATACATATACAGGAATAAGGGAATTAGATGAATCACTAATAGAAGCCGCGAGAGCTATGGGGATGAATAGTTGGAGAAGGCTGTGGAAGGTAGAGCTTCCTCTTGCATTGCCTATCATTATGGCCGGTATTCGTACAGCGATGGTATTAATTGTTGGAACGGCTACATTAGCAGCTCTCATTGGTGCTGGTGGGCTTGGTAAGCTTATATTATTAGGCATAGATCGAAATGATCATGCACTTATCATTTTAGGGGCCGTACCAGCCGCGTTACTCGCTTTATTCTTTGATATAGTACTTCGCATACTTGAACGACCGAAACGCTCTTCTAAGCGTGTTATATTGACGATATGTATAGTTGTAGTAATGATTGCTTCTCCATTTCTTTGGAGTACAGAAAAGAAAGATATTGTTATTGCGGGCAAACTTGGATCAGAACCTGAAATTTTAATTCAAATGTATAAGCAACTTATTGAACAAGATACCGATTTACACGTACAATTAAAACCAGGTCTTGGAAAAACAGCATTTGTATTTGAAGCGTTGAAATCCGGGGAAGTAGATATATACCCAGAATTTTCAGGAACAGCTTTATCTACTTTCGTGAAAGAAGAACCAAAGAGCACAAATCGTGATGAAGTATATGATCAGGCTCGCATTGGGATGGAAAAGAAATATAATATGGTTATGTTGAAGTCAATGGAGTATAACAATACATATGCACTAGCCATGCCGAAAAAAATAGCAGATCAAAAGAATATAAATACAATTTCTGATTTAGGGAATGTTGCGCAGGAAGCCAAAGTAGGGTTTACATTGGAATTTGCTGATCGTGAAGATGGTTATAAAGGAATGCAAAAATTATATAACTATAAGTTCTCGAATGTTAAAACGATGGAGCCGAAGCTGCGTTATAGCGCAATTCAATCTGGAGATGTTAACGTAATTGATGCATATTCAACAGATAGTGAATTGGAGCAATATGGACTGAAAGTGCTAAAAGATGATAAAGGGTTATTCCCACCTTATCAAGGAGCGCCATTATTAAGAAAAGAAACGTTACAGAAATATCCTGAACTTGAAAAGGTATTAAATAAATTATCTGGAAAGATTACAGATGAAGAAATGCGAAAAATGAATTATGAAGTTAACGTAAATGGTAAAAGTAGTGAAGAAGTCGCAAAACAATTTTTAGAAAAAGAGAATTTACTTCGTTAAATTTACAAGAAATATACAAATTTATATGTTTGAAATGACCGTTCATTACAAAATGAGCGGTTTTTTTGTGCATACTTATACATTTTTTCAAAAAAGTATTCCATTTTTGTTCATTTTCTTTTAGAATAAGTAATGTTTTCCTGAAAAAATATAAGAGAAACGTCTATTAGAGAAAAAGGTGACTTTAATAGTTGAACGAACATAACACCTAGAATGACAGATGGGGTGGTACAAATAGAAAAGAAGTTAGGGTTTTTTCCGTTAATCGCATTAGTAGTTGGAACAATGGTTGGTGGCGGTGTTTTTAGTTTACCGCATGATTTAGCAGTAGGAGCAAACAGTGGTGCAATAATAATTGGCTGGTGTATTACAGCGATGGGAATGATTCCACTTGCGCTCGTATATCAAACGTTAGCAAGACAAAAACCGGAACTTGAAGGTGGAATTTATAGTTATGCACGTGCTGGTTTCGGTGAATATATTGGATTTAATAGTGCTTGGGGATATTGGCTAGCAGGAATCTTAGGTAATGTCGCAACAATTATGTTACTGTTTAGTACATTAGGTTATTTCTTTCCAATTTTCAAAGGAGGAAATAATGTTGCATCTATCGTTGGGGCATCACTTTTATTATGGACACTTCATTTTCTAATTTTATTTGGAATCCGTGAAGCTTCTATTATGAATGTTATCGCAACAATAGGGAAGTTAGTTCCAATCGTTTTATTTATTGTTGTAATGGTAACAGTCTTTCGCTGGGACACATTTACACATGATTTTTGGGGAGAAGGAACCTTCTCAATTTCCGCTATACTTGGTCAAGTGAAAAATACAATGCTTGTAACACTTTGGGTTTTCATTGGAGTTGAAGGAGCGGTTGTATTATCCGGAAGAGCGAAGAATAGCCGAGATGTTGGTAAGGCAACAGTAATGGGACTTATTTTAGTAATGTCCATATATATTTTAATTTCTGTTCTGTCAATGGGAGCGATGACAAGAAGCGAACTTTCTGTGCTAGAAACTCCGTCAATGGGACATGTATTAGAGCATGTTGTTGGTCCATGGGGTGCAGTTGCGATTAACATTGGGTTAGTTGCTTCACTTGTCGGTACATTAATTGGCTGGTTTTTACTTGTTTCTGAAATTTCTCATGTAGCCGGAAAAGATGGCGTATTTCCGAAAGTCTTTACGAAAACAAATAAAAAGCAAACACCGCACATGGCATTATGGATTTCAAATGGTGTTGCCCAAATTATATTTATCATCGTTCTGTTTTCAGAATCAACATATCAAATTATGTATTTCATTGCATCAACATCAATTTTATTACCATATTTATTATCAGCGTTATTCCAATTTAAATTAGTCATTACAAACGAGCTAAAAGACGCTAAATTAAAAAATGGAGCGTTAGCTTTAATTGCTTCTATTTACTCTGTATGGCTTCTTTATGCAGCTGGTTTAAAGAATTTACTACTAGTTTCAATTGTGTATGGAATTGGAATTATTGTTTACACGTTTGCAAGAAAAGAACAAGGGAACCGTTGCTTTGCAGGTGCAGAGAAATATGTGATGTGGGCAATTATTATTGCGGCTATCACATCACTGTATATGTTATTAACTGGAAATATAAAAATGTAAAAAGTCCTTTTCATTTAAAGGGCTTTTTTCTTTGTTTAGAGAATATTTACTACATAAGATATTCAGGAGGGATGAGAATGGAAGAAAAAGAACAGTTGTCTAGAATAATTGATTTAGCTAGTGAGTTAAGGAAAGTATTAGTGCAAGAATCTTTTTTTAATCATCATCCTGAGCTGAGAGGAGTCATTGAGAATTTAGCAAGTTCTGTTGAAAATTTGGCGGAATTGCAAAAAAGTAAAGATGAAAATGCTGAAGATCGATTACGTTACGTACTTGCTAAAATGAAAATTGCTCATAATGCAATTTTACAAGAGAAAAAAGCATTTCCTTCTCATTAATATACGTTTTAATTTTGAACCTGGCGGATAACGTCAGGTTTTTTATTTCTAGTTTTTCGTTTCTTTCATACACTAAGAATAGTATGAAAAAAGAAGGTGACTAAGGTGAAATTACATAAAGCTCTTCAGCCAAGTTTTATAAAACGAATGTACTATATGAGATTTTTAGGGAAATTTACAAAAGCTGAAAAAGAGAAGAGTGGAGAGAATTTCTTTGTACAATGCTTATCGCCAATACCATTCACTTTACAGGAACAATTTGCAAATGAACCCTATGTATTTGAAGGATTATGTAGTAATAAAAAGAATGAAAAAATCTTTTTGGAATTAAAGAAGAGGAAATTAGAAAAGCAATTAGTGATGTTTCGTCTTTATTATGAAAGAGGAAATGTATACGTGGAGTTAATATGTACAGAAGAACCGAAAGAAATAGCAAGCAGCTATAAAATGATTCCGGCACCTAAAGTTACAAATAATAAAAAAAGAGAATCTTTAGAACGAAAACTTAGCAACGGTTATTTATCATTTCTTATGCCTAAATTTCCGAAGGACTTTGAGCCTCCCGAATTATTGTGGCACGATGGAAGACTGTATGGAAACATATCCTTAAAGTCATCAATTAGCTCAATCGCATATTTTGAACAGAAACGTGAATGTAAATATATAAACTGCAGTGACTGGACGAAGTATGTAGAAATAGCGGTAGAAGATCAATTATATTTTGTAAGTGATCATGTGTATGAGCAATTAAAAAAACGAATGCATGAAGAAGGTAAGCTAGTTGAAGTAGAGGATATAAAAGTGCAAAAAGATGAATGGGAATGGGATGAGCGTGAATCGTCCTTTTTACAGTATGTACAAAGTATGGTGCATAATAAAGGGCTATATTTGGATGCAACGGATATTTATAATTTCCATATAAGTGTAAAAACAAATATGTTAACGATTCTTGGTGGTATACCGGGCGTTGGGAAATCACGTTTTGTGCAAACTTATGCAGAAGCATTAGGATTACAGTATGGGGAAGAATTGGTTTGGATTCCAATTTCACCATCGTATCAAGAACCACATGATTTACTTGGTTACCTTCATCCAAATGGTACTTTTATTGAAAGTGAAACGAAGTTAGTTAGGACGTTAATGAAGGCGAAAGAAAATCCCAATCAACTGTATATTATCGTTTTTGATGAAATGAACATGTCACATATTGAGCATTGGTTTACTCCATTTTTATCTGTTCTTCAACTTGAAACAAAAAATCGTATTTTAAACTTGTATGAGGGTGTTCAGGACATTGAGAATTCAATTCCATCAACAATTGAAATTGGAGAAAATATTATATTTGTAGGTACTGTGAATTTTGATGAAACAACGAAAGAGCTCTCCGATCGATTATTAGACCGAACGAACTTAATAACGTTACAAAAAATTCCGTTTTGTGAGATGGGCATGGAACTGGGGAAAGTCGTATTACACCCACCTTTGAAAGTAACAGCGGGAGAATTTCGGATAAATTGGATGAGAAATAAAGCGATGATTGAAGTGTTTTCTGAAGAAGAATTAGAGCTATTAGATAAGTTGCATGTCGTATTGTCATCACATGATGCGTCTAAGGGAATTTCTTTCCGATGTGCAAACGCAATTGCGACTTATTTGCAAAATATACCGTTCCAAAATAACCATACCTATATGATCAGTAGAGAAGAAGGGTTTGATTTACAAATAAAGCAGCGTGTATTGACGAAAATCAGAGGGACCGAAATGATGGTTGGTTCTTTACTTTCTGAAGAAGCAAAAAGGGGAGCGACCTTAGTACCTCTTTTGCAATCTGCACTTGCAAACAGAGTATCTACATTTGAACACTCTTTAGCATATATACGAGAAAAACGTAGGGAACTGGAGCTGTATGGATATGCAAAATGAAGGGCGTTACGAAACAAAAATCGTTGATACGAATGAAACGCTCCCTTTTGTATTAAAGTTAATCATTGGAAATGAGGGGAAAGGAGATTATATTTTATTAAATCGTCTTTGTACATCTACTACAGCATTAGTTCAATGCATTTATAAAGTACAAGAATTAAAACCGATTAGATTGCAGTACAATTATGAAATCCCAATGAATATTACTTTTATATGGAATAAAGTATATGAGGGACAGAAAAATATAAAAGAGGCTCAATATGAAATAAATGAAAAAAAACAAAGAGTATTAATATATGAACATGGGAAAACAGAATTCTTTTATCCATGGCGCTGTGGTTTATACCATTTTGAAGTTCGTATAGAAGATACAACGTATTATGGTGCTTTTCAAATCGTACCGAAAAACTTTTTTGATGATCAATTTGAAATGATTCAAGACTATGTGAAGTCAATTTTAAATGAGTTGATTTTGGATAGAGGTTATTATAAAAAGACTTTCTCTGCACTTAGCGATATTGAGGATTCTTCTTATTTAGTGTTGCTTAGAAAGTTACCCCAAAAAATGAAGATGATAAAGCAAATCTTTAAGAAAATAGAATCAAGCTCAAAATTTATAAATGCATATAAATGGGAAGGAAAAGAGAGAAAGCCAACAAGAAAAGGAACCATAGTGGCAGAAAGAAAACCTTATGCAAAACATTATAATCGTAAGTTTATGGAACAAAAAAATAGTAAGGAAAATGCATTTCTTAAATATAAATCGATGCAATTTTATCATTATTTAATTGAAGCTAAAAGTTTTTTACGTCAAACAATTGAAATATTAGAAAGAGAAAAAAAGAAAAAATCAGAAGAGTTTCAAGCCGTAAAAACAATTATACAAACAATTGAGCGTAATGGATCAGTAACCGATAGAGAGAAGCAAAAATATAAAAATATACATTTACTAAAAGAAGCCGATTTACGAAAGAGCTCAATGAAAATACAAGAATATAAAATATTGGCGCACATTGTGCATGAAAATGTACAATATTTTCAAATGTTAATGCACTCCTCGTTTTGGAGGGAAGTTACTGAAACAAGTAATATGAACTTACATGATTTACCGATACCACATCAACAATTACTACATCATTTAGAAGTACTCCCGCAATATACGGATCAATCTCCATCGTTATTATTTGTTTATAAGCCAACGTTTTTAGTGTATGAATATTACGCTTTTTTTATCGTTATTTCAATTTTAGAGCAAATTGGTTTTGAGGCTAGAAATTCCATTCGTGAACAAATACAAGAACATTTTTATGTAGATGGATTACAAGATGGAACGACAGTAGTTTTACAACGAGATGATTTAAAGGTGCATGTCGCATTTAATGACTTAATTGAAACACATCCTCTTATTGCATTAAGTAAAGGGAGTAATTTTTACAATGGTGAGGATACGAAGAAGCCAGATATTCGCTTAGACTGTTATGTAAAAGAAGATGGGAAATACGTATATAAATCTTCTATTATTATTGAAGTGAAGTATAGTCCAATGTACAATATTTTTCAGCACGTCGGAAATACGAAAGCAACTGAGCAAATGTATAAGTATTGGTCTATAAAGTATGTAGAAGAACAGGATGGAAAGCGAGTCTATTATCGAAGGTCAATTTATGAAGTCATTTGTGTATATCCAGGAAGCCATATGCATAGTAAAAAAATTGAGTCTGGATGTGGTGTTTTCTTGCAGTTATATCCATATAAGACGAAACAAGGGGAAGAGAAATTAGCTGGAAAACACGGGATGGTACAAATTTTTGAAAAGTGGTTAAAAAGCATTGAGAAGTAAAAGAAATCCTTTTTCATAAAGGATTTTTTTAGATTAAGAAGAATTATATGCTGTATGGAAAGAAACATATTGTAAGTTAGATTTGAAAAATGATATAAATATGTTATTAAAAGGAATGTGAGCGCGGGATAAAAGTCGATTAAATTGGAATCTAATTCATTTTGCAGAATATAATAAGTAATAAATATTTTTAGTTGCATACGAAGATTTGTTCTTATATGATAGATAGTGAAAGCGTTATCAAAAAACAGAGCGACGATGGGAAAGGCGGTTAAATATGTTCCAGCGTGTTCAAACAAAGGAAGAACATTTTGGGTTCGAGCAACTATGGGGAGATTTTTGTGAAGAAAGAAACTTAATGTTCGTAGAACGTAATTTAAATCCATCACGATTTTTATTAATAGAAGATGAACATCCTATTGGTACAGTAGAATGTATTAAGTATACGGTACCTGAACAATCAAATTCTGAGTTTTTCTATCCGTTTTCTAAAAATGATTTAGTAAAAGATTTGAAGAATGTGTATGAAATAGGCAAGTTAAGTATTTCGAAAACGTCTCGTGGGAGAGGACATTTTAAAAGGTTAACAGCTATTTTATTTATACATGCGTTAGAAACAAAAGCTGAATGGTACATTGCAGCAGTAACAAAAAGAATGTATATGTATTTACTTACACTCGGTTTTCCAATTGAACCGATAGATAATCCATTTCAGTTTCATGATACTTTACAAGGTGTACCAGTAAGAATTCATGCTCGAAAAGGGGTTACGCATTTGTATTCTTTAAAAGAATTTCGTGATGTGATTCAAGGGAATGCTCATGCACAGGCATTAATTGCAGAATACAGTAAAAATATTATGTTAACGAAATAAAACGAAGTGAATATGTATAATAAAGAGAATAATATTTTTATAAGATATAACTCTTCATTAAAAAAGACCCTTATTATTTTAATAAGGGTCTAAAAATTATAATCCAAATATACTAAAAATCATTTTGCGGCGCTTCGGTTTCTTTTCTCGTTCGTATGTTGGTTTTGAATCAGGAGTAATATAAATGGGTTCTTCTTTCGTTAGGGCAGCTTCTAACTTTTGAATTCGTTCTAACATTTCCTCCATTTCACGACGGTGTTGTAAAAGTTGGTACGTGACGACATCATTTGCCTTATCTTGCATTTGTTCTTCCATTCGATCGAGTCTTCTCGTAATAGTGTTTAATTGATCAGCTAATTGTTCAAAATCATTCGATGATATGTTTTGAACAATTGTATTGACTTGAGTTTTTAATTCTTCAACCTCATTTGAGGAAGTCTTTTGAGTAGGTTGAGGATTTTGAGACTGCTCTATTTGAAATAGATGGTGTTCTAACATTTGATCGACATCATCTTGTGTAAAAATAAAGTGGCCATATTTGTTTTTTTCTATCGTAAGATTTAATTGTTGCGCGATCCGGACAACAGCCTTTGGGCTAACACCTAATTTTTTTGCGATAAATGGTGTTTTATATTCCAAAATAATCCCTCCTATATATATCCTGTTGAATGATTTCGAGCTATGAAGTAAGTTCCCTTCTAGTGCGACAAAAGAAGTGTGGAATCGGCAAAGAAAGTGTTTTTTCACGAAATTGAGTTGAGAAGAATAGTTCGTTTAAATAAAAATGTTTTATCGTAACATTTAGAATAATTTGACGAGTGTAAATGAATTAGATTATCATAATGATAAATATCTTTTTTATGTATGCATATAATATATAAAAAGGTGGTTGCTAATGTAGAATTTTGTTAGAGTATTAGAATGCTTACTTCACTTGAATAAAATTAAGTAGGAGGTGGCTTCCTTGCTTACAATGTAAGTAAGGAAAAGTATTTGGACATATATAGTATAAGTATAGTGATTGTTTTAATTGCCTTAACGGCATTTTTCGTTGCAGCAGAATTTGCAATTGTTAAAGTGAGAAGTTCACGAATTGACTATTTAATTGCAGAAGGAAATAATCGTGCAACATCGGTCAAAACAGTCATTACAAACTTAGACGAATATTTATCTGCTTGTCAGTTAGGAATTACTGTTACAGCTTTAGGAATTGGGTGGTTTGGTAAACCTGCGTTAAAGCAAATGTTTGATAAGCTTTTTGCAAATTGGAATATCTCTACTCAACTAGCAGACATTTTTGCTGTAACTTTAGTATTTTTGTTAATTACTTTTTTACATGTTGTAATAGGGGAATTGGCCCCAAAAACATTTGCAATTCAAAAATCTGAACAAGTGAGTTTGCTTGTTTCTAAGCCGTTAATTTTCTTTTATCGTATTGCATTCCCATTCATTTGGCTATTAAATGGTTCAGCTCGAATCATTACGAAGCTGCTAGGGCTGAAACCGCCGAAGGGGCATGATGAGGTTCATTCAGAAGAAGAATTACGGTTGTTAGTTTCAGAAAGTTATAAAAATGGTGAGATTAATCAATCTGAATATAAATATGTAAATAAAATTTTTGAATTTGATGATCGGATTGCAAAAGAA
This sequence comes from Bacillus sp. C-3-6, assembly GCF_054509685.1. Classification (NCBI taxonomy): domain Bacteria; kingdom Bacillati; phylum Bacillota; class Bacilli; order Caryophanales; family Bacillaceae; genus Bacillus; species Bacillus sp. C-3-6. The sequence continues at coordinate 2,106,522 of NZ_CM137247.1, forward strand.
ATAATGGTACCTCGAACTGAAATGAATATTATAAGTAAAGAAATGCCCGCTGAAGAAGCTTTGCAAAAAATGTCTCGCGAAAAATATACAAGGTATCCAGTTGTTGATGGCGACAAAGACCACGTAATAGGTTTTGTGAATTTTAAAGATATTTTTACTGAGTTTGTACAACATAAAGCTGTTAATAAGAAGACAGTAGAGCAATATATGAGACCAATTATTTTAGTTATCGATTCTATTCCAATTCATGATTTGTTTTTAAAAATGCAAAAAGAAAGAACACATATTGCTATATTGATAGATGAATATGGTGGGACATCTGGACTTGTTACTGTTGAAGATATTTTGGAAGAAATTGTTGGAGATATTCAGGATGAGTTTGATACGGATGAGCAGCCAGAAATTCAAAAGGTTAGTGAAACGAAGACGATACTAGAGGGAAAAGTACTTGTTAGTGAAGTGAATACGTTATTTGGTTTAGGGATTGATGATGATGGTGTTGATACAATCGGTGGTTGGATTTTAACAAAGAATATAGAGATTGCTGAAGAGGATTCCATTGAAATTGAAAATTATAAGTTTTGTGTGAAAGAATTAGATGGACATTATATAAAAAGATTAGAAGTTACAAAGATAGTAGAATCGATTGTTATTTTAGAAGATGAAAAACAAATTTCGTTACAAGAGCAAATTAGCTCGTAAACTCTGCTATATAGCAGAGTTTTTTTGAGCATAATGTTTTTTGAGGGATAAGGGCTATGATACAATGACATAAGTTGAACCTTTCACTAGGTGAAGTATTGTTGTATACATATATTTGGAAGGAGAAGAAGTATGAAAAAGCATTTATATATAAACGGAAATTGGAAATCTGTAAACACGTATAAACCATTATACGCACCATATTCTGAAGAAACATTAGCGGAAATTGCACAAGGAACGGAAGAAGATGTAAAAGAGGCTGTTACTGCTGCAAAAAATGCAATGATAAAAATGAATAAATTATCTGCATATGATCGTGCGACTATTTTAGAGAAAGTTGCACAAAAAATGGATGAAAGAAGAGAAGAATTTGCAGAGATTATTGCAAAAGAAGCTGCAAAACCAATACGTGCTGCAAGGGGAGAAGTAGATCGTACTGTTCAAACGTACAAATTTGCAGCTGAAGAAGCGAAGCGTATATATGGTGAGACATTGCCATTAGACGCCGCACCTGGTGCGGATGGGCGTATTGCATATACAATCCGAAAGCCGATTGGGGTTATAGGGGCTATTACACCATTTAATTTCCCGTTAAATTTAGTAGCGCATAAAGTTGGACCAGCAATTGCTGCTGGAAATACAGTTGTATTAAAGCCAGCTGATCAAACGCCATTATCATCTTATGCATTAGTTGAGTTATTTGAAGAGGCAGGATTGCCAAATGGAGCTTTAAATATCATTTCTGGCCCTGGCGCCACGGTTGGTGAGGAAATCGTCAAAAATGATTACGTTGCTTCTATTACTTTTACCGGAAGTCCAAAAGTTGGAATCGGAATAAAACAAAAGGCTGGGCTAAAACGAGTTACGTTAGAACTAGGCTCAAATGCTGCTGTTATTATTGATGAAGATGTAGAGTTAACAGATGAAATAATTGAACGTGTAAAATGGGGAGCATTTGTTAATAATGGGCAAGTTTGTATTTCCGTACAACGTGTTTTTGTACATGAAACGAAAATGCATGAATTTCTCTCGAAGCTAAAGAAAGCGATGGAATCAGTTGTTGTTGGTGATCCACTGCTTGAGGAAACGGATGTATCAGCTTTAATTTCAAAAAAAGATGTAGAGCGAATTGATATGTGGGTTCAAGAAGCAATCAAGGAAGGAGCAACTGTTTTATGCGGTGGTAAGAAGCGGGATGCAAGAATTTTTGAACCGACTGTATTAACAAATGTTCCAGATCATGTATCTGTGCAGTGCCAAGAAGTATTTGGTCCACTCATGACAGTAAATACATTTAAAGAATTTGATGAAGCGATTGAGCAAGTAAATAATTCGCGTTACGGCTTACAGGCAGGAGTATTTACAAATAATTTATTTAAAGCAATGCGTGCAATTGATGAGCTAGAGGTTGGTGGTGTCATGATTAATGATATTCCAACGTTCAGAGTAGATCATATGCCTTATGGTGGTGTAAAAGAAAGTGGCACGGGGCGCGAAGGAATTAAATATGCAATAGAAGAAATGACAGAAATGAAATTAGTATGTATTAAAAAATAAAATAGAAAACTTAAAATTTGCGCTAAAAAACGAGTAGGGAATGTTTACGATTCCATACTCGTTTTTTTACGCTTTTAGTAACTATTTAATTAAGTGTAACTTTTACTTCATTTCTTGTTTGAAAATAGTATCTTCTACATAAATTTGTTCTTTATCTACAGCAGTAGCATGAGTTAATACTAAACCGATTGGTGTTTCTGTATCTTTATTTTGAACAATTGTAAAAGGAACATTTTTTTCGTTTGCTAATTTAATGTATTTTGATAAATGTGGGTAAGCAATGCTACCATTTAGGAGGAGTTGTAATGATTGAGAAGAGCGCATGCTACCTGCCACTTCAGAGTATACATTACTTTGCATTACTTGACCGATCGTTAAAGCGATTTCTACACGCTCACGTAATGTAGTTAAATACATATTACGTTCTTCTGGTTTGTTTTGCTTTTGGCCGTAAATGCCTTCTTGGAGATAATCTTCCACATTTTTATTTACCATATTTTTCACACCTTTCATTTTCTATTGTACGCAAGAATTAAAAATGATGCAAAAAAAAGTCGTTTTGACTACGGAAATAATGAAAATATGTGAAGGAAAAAGGGAATTTGCATACAATTAGTTAAATAAGAAAGAAAAAATAATTTTATCAACAGAAATTAACAAAATGTGACAAAAATCTATTAACGAATCGTATTTTTTGTGTTAATATTCAAAATATAAAGGGTATTCGTCGTATGGAAATGGAGGGAATGGAGGTTTTTCCAATCGATAAGGATATTAAAGAAATATTTTGTTCACACTTGAAAAACAATAGGCACCAATTCGTAGAGAACTGGAAAAACAAAATGATAATTTCCGAAAAAGATCCATTTAAACTAGAAGTAGTTCAAAATGGAGAGGATTTACTAGAGTTAATTATCGAACTTACTATGGAAGAGAAAGATATAAATTATCTTCAACCGTTATGCGAGAAAATTGCTATTGAACGTGCTGGAGCAGATGCGAATATTGGAGATTTTGTTTATAACGCAAACGTGGGAAGAAATGAACTTTTCGAAGCGATGTGTGAATTAGATGTTAGCGCTCGTGAATTGAAACCAATTATGGCAAAAATACATACTTGTTTTGACAAATTAATTTATTATACTGTTTTAAAATACTCGGAAATTATATCGAAGAATTTAGAGGAAAAACAGCAATATATTAACGAAACACATAAAGAAAGGCTGACGATTTTAGGACAAATGTCAGCTAGTTTTGTACATGAATTTCGTAATCCGCTTACTTCCATTATGGGGTTTGTCAAATTATTAAAGGCAGATCATCCGAGTTTATCGTATTTAGATATTATTTCGCATGAATTAGATCAATTAAATTTTCGTATTTCACAATTTTTACTCGTATCGAAAAAAGAAATGTGGAATGAATCGGAACGTTTTTGGCTTAATGACTTGTTTCAAGACATTATACAATTCTTATATCCGAGTTTGGTCAATGCGAATGTTTCGATTGAAAAGAACTTACCGTATCCAATTCCGCTTGTTGGCTATCGAAGTGAAGTGAGACAAGTATTTTTAAACATATTAATGAATTCAATTGATGCTCTTGAATCGATGAAAGAAGAACGGAAAATTATCATTGATGTATTTGAAGAAGATCAAGCTATTCGAATTGTGATAAAAAATAATGGGCCAATGATTCCAGCTGAAAATGTAGAAACGATTTTTGAACCATTTGTAACTACTAAAAAGTTAGGAACTGGTATTGGATTATTTGTATGTAAACAAATTGTGGAAAAACATAATGGGTCCATTATGTGTCGATCAGATAACGATTGGACGGAATTTCAAATTGCATTTCAAAAATAAACAGTCTACACCAAATGAATGGTGTAGACTGTTTTAATTTGTAAGTATAACAGCTTCTAATTTAGGGTCTTTATTTGAATAACCTACTATTGAAATTGTATAAATAACATTTGGTTCAACATTGAATTTTGGAATAGTCAATAAAACGTTTTTATTATCTGCGAGTGAAATTTCAATATCTGCTGTACCAGGGCTAACTTGTAAAAAATCTGTTATTTGTTTAAAGAGTACATTTTCAAATAAATGATCTCCATCTTTTAAATCTACATTTACAACAGGGGTATCTGGAGAGAAATGTGCAAAGCGAATTTTAGCTTGACCAGCTGGTAAATGTGTATTATCAAGTATAGGTTGTAATTGTAGGTGATTATCACTATTTATTGCAGCAAGAGTATAAGTATGATTTCCCATTATTGGTACCAATGCTGAAAAGATTGGAGTTTCATTTCCGACAGGGACAATATCTATACGGTATTTACCTTGCACTAATGATAAATAAGGGCTGAATTGCTTAAATGAAATACTTTTAATAACCTTTTGTCCGTTTACTAAAATATCAACCGCTGATATATTTGGATCGGCATGAAAAATTCTTATATGTGACGGTAAAGCAGCTTCTTGTGAATCCCTTTTCTCATGCGCCTGTACAAGTTTTGAAAGTGCATCGCAATATTTCATATATAATTCTATATATTTTTTAGGATTACGAAACTGATAGTAACGTGCGAGCTGTTCGTATTGCGTAACTTCTTGTCCATATTTTTCAATTTCAGATTGAGACATGAACATTCCTCCTTTGTCATCATTAAAACTATATGCGAAGCAAGAAAGCGGTTATGCGAAAAAAATAATTTTATAAAGGGAATATTAAAAATTGACAACTAATATGTCGTCATAAAGAGCTGCTGGTGCTTACGAGTATTTGGCAGAGTAAAGCAGTACATATGACTGCACGAAAGTAAAATAAATGCCAAATTGAAACTGCATTTCAATTAACATATTGAATACATGTCCAGCAATCGCTAGAAAACTAGAGTTTTTTTTAATTATAGGCAAATACACATACAAAGTGATAATTGTCCTACATAAATTATAAAGGAAAGGTAGTTTGAATCTGAGGAAAGGGGTGCCACTTCGGGATAGGGATATCCCGATAGTAATTGTGAATGAAGTTATGAAAAGGTTTTGTTTTATAGGCTGTAGGATGAATTTGTAAACATGATTTTTCTATTTATTTTAGCAATTGACAGTATTAACCCATAAGAGAGCGTCATGACGAACTGATTAGTGTGGTTAATCGGTTCTTTTTTTATAGTTTAAAAATGAAAAGTTTACATATTAAATATGAATCTGAATTGGTTAGTAAGGTGGGGTGTCGAAATTTGTTTTAAAATATGCAATTTAAAGTAGGATATTAGGAAGGAGTTTAACGGGAGTTCCGTCGAAGTGTACAGAATGTCGGCATTTAAGGGCAGCTGGCATTATGCTATAAAAACATTTGGTGATGTAGTCATTTCATATAAAAGGGAGGGTTATTTGGGCGTATAGAAAAGGATTGGTCTTCACTTTTAGTTCTGAATTTTCTGTTTTATAAATATTTTTAAGCACTCATTTGTATATTTTATAATAGTTTTTTGATAAATTCACTGCTTTTGCAGAGGATTCTTTTTTATGAAAGAAACGTCAATTTTCTTCATATATATACAAATTGGAGAAATGGGGGAGCGCTATGCGCGATTACTTAATTAAACCACTTGTTGGTCAGCCGTATCCAATGATTTCACATGGAAAAGGTGTTTATTTGTATGATCAAAATGGTAATAAATATTTTGATGGTTCGTCAGGAGCAATTACGGCAGGTATTGGGCATGGCGTAAAGGAGATTGCAGACGTTATTAAAAAACAAGCTGAGGAGATTGCTTTTGTTTATAGATCACAGTTTACGAGTGAACCGGCTGAAAAATTAGCAAAGAAGTTAAGTGATTTAAGTGTAGGAGATTTGAACTGGAGTTTCTTTGTAAATAGTGGTACGGAAGCAAATGAAACAGCTATGAAAATTGCAATTCAGCATTTTCAAGAGCGAGGTATTCAAGGGAAACATAAAATATTATCAAGATGGATGAGTTATCACGGTATTACGATGGGTGCGTTATCGATGTCTGGTCACCCACTACGTAGACAACGTTTCGTATCTATTTTGGAAGATTATCCGACTATACCAGCTCCATATTGTTTCAGATGCCCTGTTCAAAAGGTATATCCAACTTGTCAGCTGGCATGTGCGACTGAACTAGAAAGATCAATTGAAAGAATTGGTGCAGAGCATATTGCTGCTTTTATTGCTGAGCCGATTATCGGAGCAGCTGGAGGCGCGGTTGTTCCGCCGAAAGACTATTATAAAGTCATTAAAGATATTTGCGACCATTACGATATTTTATTTATTGCGGATGAAGTGATGACTGGGCTTGGTCGTACTGGAGCATGGTTTGCAATGGAGCATTGGGGTGTAGAACCGGATATCATGACACTTGGTAAAGGGTTAGGAGCGGGATATACACCGATGGCAGCGACAGTTGTAAGTGATCGTGTTATGGAACCAATATTACGTGGGTCACGTTCAGTAATGAGCGGTCATACGTTAAGTGCCAATCCATTGTCTGCAGCAACGGCTTTAGCTGTTATTGAATATATGGAGAAACATAATCTCCCTGAAAAAACAGCAGAAAAGGGAGAGTATTTAATAAAAGGCTTACAGAAAGTTCAGCAACAATCGACAATCATTGCTGATGTGCGCGGAAAAGGGTTGCTAATCGGAGTAGAATTGCAACCGTTTACAAAAGCGTCGGAGCTTATTTCAGTTGCAGCTAAAAATGGCCTACTTTTATACCAAGCAGTTTCAGGGCAAGCAGGAAAAGAAGATAGTGCACTGCTTGTAGCACCGCCAATGACAACTACATATTCCGAGTTAGATGAATTACTTTCAATTTTCTCTAAAAGTGTGGAAGAGATGATGCAAAAAGGAGGGCATAGTATCGCATGACAACTATTACAAATACATTCGGTAAATTAAAAGAAATTGAGGAAGTAATTTCTTTGTTCCATGATGATATGACATTAATGTTTGGGGGATTTGGAGGGATTGGATCCCCTCCATCTTTAATACAGGCAATTTTAGAAAAAGGCGTTACAAATTTAAATTTGATTGGAAATGACACTGGATTCCCTGATGTAGGTATCGGTCGTCTTGTTACAAATGAAAGAGTTAAATCACTAATTACTTCTCATATTGGCTCCAACCCAAATGCAGGAAGGCAACTAAACGAGGGAAGATTACAAATTGAGTTTTCTCCGCAGGGAACATTAGCAGAGCGCATTCGCGCTGGTGGCGTTGGTCTTGGTGGTGTTTTAGTTGATGTTGGTGTTGATACGATTGTGGAAGAGGGAAAACGAACAGTTGAAATGAATGGTAAGACCTACTTAGTTGAAACAGCATTAACTGCTGAAGTTTCAATTGTATTTGCGAAAAAGGCAGATCCGTTTGGTAACCTTGTATTTGACAAAAGTGCACGAAATATGAATCCTCACGTAGCGATGGCTGGGGATATAACAATTGTAGAAGCAGAAGAAATAGTCCCGCTTGGAAGTTTAGATCCAGAGGAAATTGTCGTTCCAGGTGTTTTCGTAAATTATATTGTACCGTCGGAAGGAGTGAACTGGAAATGGGTATGGGCGTAGAAGTGAGGGATAAGATTGCTAGGCGAGCGGCGAAAGAAATACAAAATGGCATGATTGTAAATTTAGGTATTGGCATACCATCGCTTGTACCAAATCATTTGCCTAACGATATAAATGTTATGTTTCATGCGGAAAATGGAATCGTCGGTATGGGACCAACGCCAAGTAAAGGGAATGAAGACGAAAATTTGTGTAACGCGGCAGGTTTACCAACTTCTCTTATAACAGGAGCGAGTTATTTCGATAGTTGTACAGCGTTTGGTATGATTCGAAAAGGTTTGCTAGACATAACGATTCTTGGTTCATTACAAGTAAGTGAAAACGGTGATTTAGCAAACTGGATTGTACCTGGAAAACGTGTTCCAGGTATTGGTGGAGCAATGGATTTAGCACAAAAAGCGAAGCGGGTCGTTGTTGTGATGAATCATGTTGATAAGTACGGAAATGCAAAAATTATTTCAGAGTGTACATTGCCATTAACTTCAAAGAAATGTGTAGATTTAATTATTACTGATATGGCGGTCATGGAGGTAACTCCGAGTGGACTTATATTACAAGAATTAATGAGCCCATACACAGTAGAAGATATAAAACGACATACAGAAGCTGATTTTCAAATTAGTTCTAACTTACTAGTAATTGAATGAAGGGAGATGTAATATATGGAGCAATTAAAAAAGCAAGTTTGTGATTATATTGAGAGCCATGAAGAGGAAAGTGTGAAATTTTTAAAACGATTAATTCAAGAAAAGAGCGTATCTGGTGATGAAAGCGGTGCGCAGGCGATTGTGATTGAAAAATTACGTGAATTAGGTTTAGACCTCGATATATGGGAGCCTTCTTTTTCTAAAATGAAAGATCATCCTTATTTTGTATCACCCCGTACAAGTTTTTCAGATAGCCCAAATATTGTAGCAACTTTAAAAGGAAGTGGCGACGGGAAATCTATGATATTAAATGGGCATATTGATGTAGTTCCAGAAGGGGATGTGAATCAGTGGGAACATCATCCTTATAGCGGTGAGAAGATAGGAAATCGTATATATGGCCGTGGAACGACGGATATGAAAGGTGGAAATGTCGCACTCATGCTTGCGATGGAAGCGATTATTGAATCTAGCATTGAATTAAAAGGAGACATCTATTTTCAAAGTGTAATAGAAGAGGAAAGTGGCGGAGCAGGGACATTAGCAACTATATTACGAGGATATAAGGCAGATGGTGTCATTATTCCAGAGCCTACTAATATGAAGTTTTTCCCGAAACAACAAGGTTCCATGTGGTTTCGTTTACGTGTAAAAGGGAAAGCTGCACACGGTGGAACGCGTTATGAAGGGGTTAGTGCAATTGAAAAAAGTATGTTTGTTATAGAACATGTAAGAAAGCTAGAGGAGAAAAGAAATAGTCGAATTACAGATCCGTTATTTAAAGGGATTCCGATTCCAATTCCAATTAACATTGGGAAAATTGAAGGAGGGAGTTGGCCAAGTTCTGTTCCAGATGAATTAATTTTAGAAGGAAGATGCGGTGTTGCGCCGAATGAGACTATAGAGGCGGCAAAAGAAGAGTTTGAGAATTGGATTGTTGAATTAAATGATGTGGACAATTGGTTTGTTGAAAATCCAGTAGAAGTAGAGTGGTTTGGAGCGAGATGGGTTCCTGGTGAATTAGAAGAGAATCATGAACTCATTACAACACTTCATCACAACTTTGTTGAAATCGAAGGGAACGAACCAATTATTGAAGCATCTCCGTGGGGGACTGATGGAGGTTTATTTACACAAATTGCAAACGTACCAACAATAGTATTTGGTCCAGGAGAGACGAAAGTAGCACACTATCCAAACGAATATATAGAAGTTGATAAAATGATAGCTGCCGCAAAAATTATTGCATGTACATTACTAGATTGGTGTGAGGTGAAAAAATGAAATACTATGAATCTTTTAGAGAACAGACGAATTGTTATACAGTAGAAGGCGTTTTAGATTATTTTAATAAGCGTATTCGGGTAGATCACTATACAGGAAATGTTGAAAGTATTATACAGACAATTGACGAACTAGCAGAGGAACATTCTTTCACTAAATGTATTATTAAAGGAAAGGGAGAGCATGTTTCAACATGGCTCTCTTTCGGTTTTTTGTTGGAAGCAACGATACCTCATTATTTTCAAGGACACGATGCATACTTTTTTGTGAAATATAATAATGATGAAAGACGAAATAGTATGCATTGGACTGAGGAAGATACTATATTAAGCGGTGTAAAAGGAAAAGAAATAAAAGAAAAAGTAGTTCCAGAGAAATTTTTGCTGAGAAAAGCGACTGAAGAAGATGCAGAAGAATTAGCAACTGTATTCGGAAAAGTATTTGAAGTGTATCCGACACCTTTAAATGAAGCGAGTTATGTATTACAGACGATGAAAGAAGACGATACAATTTACTACGTATATGAATATGAGGGGAAAATTATTAGTACAGCATCTGCAGAAATGAATATAAAAGAAGGGAATGCAGAATTAACGAATTGTGCTACTTTACCTGAATATCGTAAACATGGATTTATGAAAAGTTTACTAATTAAATTAGAGGAAGAGCTTCGAGAAAGATCTATTTTCTGCTCCTATACAATTGCTCGATCGCTTTCTTTCGGAATGAATGCTGCCTTTCATCAATTAGGTTATACGTATACAGGAAGACTGGCGAATAATTGCTACATTTTCGATAAGTTGGAAGATATGAATATATGGGTGAAAGATCTTTCTAGCTATTCGAAAGCAGTAAAACTTCCGCCTCAAAATTCGGCTGTAAAGCAAAACAGTTAGGTGGAGCTGGGTGTTTGAAAAGCTGTACTAATTAGAGTTTCGAGTTATCTAATGAAAATATAAAATTGGTCAAAATTATAGAACGGAATCGTCATGCTTACAATCGCACATAGGTGTGCCGAAAATTCGGCATGTAATTGCTGGATTTTCGGCAAGAGGGGGGATGACATTGCTAGCAGTTTCGACACAAGAAGTCATTGAAGCGATTTTGGGCAGTATTGATGAGGCTATACACGCTGTAGATGAGAATGGAATTACAATATTTTATAATTCTGTAGCTGCAAAACACGATGGATCGAAGATTGAAAAAGTGTTAGGGAAACATCTGTTAGAAGCGTTCCCGTCTTTATCAAGGGAAACGAGTACATTGATGAAAGTACTAGATACAAAAAAACCTATCGTACATCAAGCACAGCATTATCAAAATTTAAATGGTGAAGATGTTTGTACAGTAAATACGACGTTACCTATTTTTATAGATGGGAATATTGCTGGGGCTGTTGAAATTGCAAAGGATTACTCTACAATTCAAAAACTTACTGACACAATTGTTGACTTACAGTCGAAAATAAAGCGATCATCTAGAAAAAAAGTGATGAAAAAGCATGCTGCATTTGAGACGATAGTGACAAATGATACGCGGTTTAAACAGACGAAAGAGTTAGCGCAAAAAGTAGCACCAACAGACGCAAATGTTTTAATATATGGTGAAACAGGAACAGGAAAAGAACTGTTCGTACAAGCAATTCATGAAGCTTCTAAAAGAAAAAACAAGCCATTTATTGCACAAAACTGTGCAGCTTTACCAGAGTCGCTATTAGAAAGTTTATTGTTTGGAACGACAAAAGGAAGCTATACAGGAGCGATTGAAAGAGCTGGGCTATTTGAACTTGTTGATGGTGGGACATTATTTTTAGATGAACTGAATTCAATGCCTCTTGATTTGCAGGCAAAAATGTTACGAGTGTTAGAAGATGGAGTCATTAGAAGAATTGGTGATAATAAGACGAGAAAAGTAGATGTTCGTGTTATTACCGCAATGAACCAGCCTCCAGAAATATGTTTACGAGAGAATAAAATTCGCACTGATTTATATTATCGCTTAAACGTATTTTCATTATATATCCCACCGCTTCGTGAAAGAACTGAGGATGTACTATTATTAGCATCTTATTTTTTGAAAGAATATAATAAAAGTTATAAAAAAGGTGTACTTCAAATTGATGAGGAAGCGAAAGATAGACTGCAAGCTTATCAGTGGCCTGGAAATGTCCGAGAGTTAAAACATACGATTGAACATGCTGTTATTATTGCAGAAGGGAATACATTAACAGCCAATTGTTTACCACGTACATTTCGGAAAGAGAATTTTTCGAAGAAGAAGGGTATAATGCCACTTAGAGAAGCACTTCATCAAACAGAAAAAGAATTAATAGATCAAGCGTTGATTGAAACGGAAGGGAATATATTACAAGCCGCAAAAATGTTAGGTATCCCTCGTCAAACGCTTCAATATAAACTGAGCAAGTACGACAAAACCGCCGAATAATCGGCGGTTTTTGTGTGTTTGCACGAATAAAAGAGCGTTTACATATATAAAAAGTAATGAATATGATGTTAAGTATTGATTTCATACAACGCTTAAAAATATTTTTTCGCTTATGTAATAGGGTTCTCCGCACATTTACTTATCAACAATGTAAAGTTGGCATAACTATTGCTTATATAAAGGATGAGCGTATAAAAAGGGGGAATAGCAATGTTACATGATGTATACAAACCAAATCGTCACTGGAAGGATATCGAGTTATGGAAAGATGTTACTGAAGAGCAATGGAATGATTGGGTTTGGCAATTAACGAATACGATCAAAACGTTAGATGACTTAAGAAAAGTAATTAACTTAACACCTGAAGAAGAAGAGGGCGTTAAAATTTCAACGAAAACGATCCCGTTAAACATTACACCGTACTATGCTTGGCTAATGAATCCTGATGATCCACGCTGTCCGATTCGGATGCAATCAGTACCGATTTCGGAAGAGTTATATAAAACAAAATATGATTTAGAAGATCCGCTTCACGAAGATGAAGATTCACCAGTTCCAGGGCTAACACATCGTTATCCGGACCGTGTACTATTCTTAGTAACAAATCAATGTTCTATGTATTGTCGTTACTGTACACGCCGTCGTTTTAGTGGACAAATTGGAATGGGTGTACCGAAGAAACAATTAGATGATGCGATTGCTTATATTAGTGAAACACCACAAGTACGGGATGTATTAATCTCCGGTGGTGATGGACTTCTAATAAACGATAAAATTTTAGAATATGTATTAAAAAATTTACGAGAGATTCCGCATGTTGAGATTATTCGTATCGGAACGAGAGCACCAGTAGTATTCCCACAACGTATTACAGAAAATTTATGTAACATTATTAAAAAATACCATCCAGTATGGTTAAATACACATTTCAATACATCTATTGAAATTACTGAAGAATCGAAAAAGGCATGTGAAATGTTAGCGAATGCTGGTGTTCCAGTCGGAAACCAAGCAGTAATTTTAGCTGGTATTAACGACAGCGTTCCAATTATGAAAAAACTTATGCATGACTTAGTAAAAATCCGTGTACGTCCATATTACATTTATCAATGTGATTTATCTGAAGGTATCGGTCACTTCCGTGCACCAGTATCTAAAGGTCTTGAAATTATTGAAGGTTTACGTGGACACACATCTGGTTATGCTGTTCCGACATTCGTTGTTGATGCTCCAGGTGGAGGCGGTAAAATTGCACTTCAACCAAACTATTTAATCTCACAAAGTGCAGATAAAGTTGTACTTCGTAACTTTGAAGGTGTTATTACGACGTATCCAGAGCCAGAGAGCTATATTCCAGGAAGAGCGGAAGGATACTTTAAAGAGATTTATCCGAACTACGAAGAAAAACGTTCAGATGTTGGTATCGCAGGTCTTATGAGCGATAAGAAATTTAACCTCGTTCCAGACGACTTACAGCGTATGAACCGTCGTAAAGACTATGAAGATAATGATACGCATGCATCTTTAAAAGATAAACGTGATAAGCGTGATCAATTAAAAGATAAAAAATATCAAGCGCAAATGGCTAAATTAGAAGAAAACGACAAAAAAACTGAGGGTGATGCAGTATGAATTGTATGTGGTGTGACAGTACAGAAGCGAAAGAAAGCTTGAATACTGTATATTGGGAATTACCAGATGGTACGAAAGCCATTGAAATCCAAAAGACACCATGTATTTCTTGTTCCTCGTGCGGGATGGACTATCAATCAGATCATACAGTAAAAGAAATTGAAGATCAATTATTTTTAATTTACACGAAAGATTTACCAAAACAACTAACGTATGAAGAATTAATGGGAAGACCGCGTCTATTAAAAAGAAATTATTTCGACTTTTAACCAGCTTTTATGCTGGTTTTTTTCTTTTTTGCCTTGTATAATGTACCCAAGTTAGAAAGGTAGGGAATATTTTTGAAAAAGACATTTTACCATTATATGATGAAGCATCGTGCAGCTTTATTTAGAAATGAAATTTCAGATTTAGCAGAGGCGATGTATGATGATTTAAGTTTTCCGAAGCAATCTGAAGACTATGATGAAATTAGTTCATACTTAGAGTTGAGCGGAATGCTAGAAAGTATGTCTATATTTGATGAAGCCTGGGATTTATACATACAAGATAGATAAAAACTATTTGAAAACATACAGAATACATTACTTTGTGTAAAGTGAAGTATTCTGTATGTTTTTTTATACGAAATTTGTTGATTTAAAGCTAGTCTAGTTACTAGATTTTTTTTGAGTGTAACGTAAATTTTATAAGATTATAATTTTTATTGAAAAAATTTATGAATATAAGCTTCTGTGATAAGCGTTTTTATGTAGGTTGCATATACTGATATCAAAATCACGACGTCAAAAAAAGGAGAGATAGAGATGGCAAGAAAAAAACAACCTAAATACAACGTAGGGGACATAGTCGTGATTACGCTATATGGAACCGTTGGGAAAATCACAAATATGAAGGTCTTAGATGGAGTTTATGTATACGAAGTCAATAATCACGATGGATTTTACGTAGAGCAAACATTGCAGCACGTTACAGAGCAAGATATGAAAAAGGGCGATACGGAGTGGATTGAATTAAATTATAATTTCACGTTTGGTGATCTTGTGCAAGTAACTGGATATGATAAAGATGTTTTCCGTATTGTTGGTTTTCGTACAGAAGTATGGAGATATAAGAATGACGCATGGGAAGATACAATTTATGAATTGTCACGGATTACGGATGGTGAATGGTTAGAAGCGGATGAGTCAGATTTAACGTTACTTGCGAATGCTCAAACGGCAAATGCAATTTTGAAGAAACTGAAACAAGATAAAGCAGGTATGAATAAATTAGATTTAGGTAAGTTAAAGTCAATTAACAACTCGAAAAAAGTGAGTGTTAAGACGAATCGTCAAGAAATCATTGATGGGTTACTTGATATTTATAACGATTATCAATTATTGTTCGATACATTTAAAGATGAAGAATATAAAATTGTAATGGATGTTGTTCATAATTATTTAGTTAAATTGACAGAGAAAAAATAGTTAACTAGAAAGAGAGAATAAATTGAACAACAACATATGCAGTATAAGGTATGCCTACAACTATTAAAAAAATAAAAAGCCACTTTATAAGAGAGTCTGCCCATTGATCTTCATGCATGAACTCTTCTTTTGTTTGTCCTACTTCATATTGATTTTCCATTATTATTTCCCCCTTTGAATAGCTTGTACTACAATCGTATGCATCTCGTCCAAAGCTTATGACCTATAAAAAAATAAAATCTATTTTTCTAATCTCATATACATAATTTTGAGATTTTTTCATAAAACAGAAATAAAGGAGTGATGCTCATGAAGGAAATTGAAGTCGTGATTGATACGGAAGAGATTGCGGAGTTTTTTTATGAGCAACTAATTGAAAGAGGGTACGTCCCAAAACGAGAAGAGATTGAAGATCTCGCAGATATTACATTTGAGTATTTATTAGAGAAATGCATGATTGATGAAGTTTTTGATGAAGAGGATGAATGAAAGTAACGACGGGCATAACTCGTCGTTTTTTACTCTTTACAAACCTGTCACAAATATAGTCAATAATTATTGGTATAATGAAAAGGAAATTTTACTCAAGAGGTGAAGGAATGTTCAAAAAAATTATTGATTCTTTATTAGGAAAGAAAAAATATCGTTCGTATTCAAGTAGTGATTATCGTCGTAGAGGGCGCTCTTATTCAAGTAGCGATTATAAACGACGTTCATCTGGTTATGGACATCAACATTATAAAAGAAAACGTAAAAGCCGTAGCTTCTTTTCAAGTAGCTGATGAAATGGCGTCGTGTACTAGCTTTATTTGATAGACCACTGCGAAAAAATACAATTGTTGCAGAACGTTATAAAATTGAATCAGTAATTGGAATGGGCAGTTATGGGGTTACATATGTCGTTAATGATTTACAAATAAATAGATATAAAGTCTTAAAACAATTAAGACAAAGTAAACAAAGATATGAGTCTGGTAGAAAATCATTTGAACAAGAGAAAATGATTTTACAAACATTGAATCATTATGCAATTCCTAGTCTATATGATCATTTCATATGGGAGAAAAAGAGCTTCTTTGTAATGGAGTACATGCCTGGTAAAAATTTTGAAGATTATATTTTTATAGATGGGTATGTATATACAGAACGTGAAGTTTTTGAGATTTTATATGAAATATTAGAAATTGTATCGGTGTTTCATAGTGAAGGCATTATTCATCGAGATTTACGCATTCCAAACATACTAATGAAAGAAAATCAAATTAGTATTATTGATTTTGGATTGGCTAAATGGAAAGGTGAGGATGATGAGCGAGCTACAACTTACGAAGGTGAACAAGCTTTGATGCGAGAAGTTCACTTTCGTAGTGACTTTTATGCGCTCGGTCATTTCTTATTATTTTTATTATATGCAGGATATGAATCTAATGAAAAAAAGGAAAAACCATGGTACGAGGAATTAACTTTGGAAAATTATAATCGCGAAATGCTTATGCGAATGTTACAAATAAATACGCCGTACTATGAGAATGTACAAGATTTAAAACAAGATGTAGCTTCTGCTTTAGAGAGGATGGAGACTCCATGTTTCAAAAGTTTTTAGCAAGCGTTGGTATTGGAAGTGCAAAGGTAGATACTGTTCTTGAAAAAGATGAGTATATTGTTGGGGAAGAAATAGTTGGAAAGGTTCATATAACTGGAGGTTCAGTTAGCCAACAAATTGAAAGCATTTACTTAACATTATCGACGTCGTATGTACGAGAAGTGGATGATAAAAAAGTAACAGCAACATATGATTTAGAGCGAGTACGCTTAACAGAACCTTTTTCTGTAGAACCGAATGAAAAAGTTGAAATTCCATTTTCTTTTCCAATGCCAATTGAAGCACCACTTACACTTGGTATGAAAACGGTTTGGATTCATACAGGTCTTGATATTAAACGTAGTATAGACCCAAGTGACCGCGACTACGTTCAAGTGTTACCCAATGCATTATTAAGTAGTGTTTTAAATAGTGTAAATGAATTAGGGTTTAAAGCACGTCATATAGAATGTGAAGAATTACCGCATCGATTACGTAAGCAAGTTCCATTCGCACAAGAATTTGAGTTTATTCCGGTTTCTGGAGAGCATTATGGGAAATTAGATGAATTAGAATTATTAATCTTGCCACGTGCATACGACCGACTAGAAATTATTATGGAAGTAGATAGAAAATCCCGTGGTTTAGCTGGATTATTCGCTGAGGCGCTTGATCTTGATGAGAAGGTGATTCGTTTTACCGTAACAAGAGAAGATATCCCTGAGATGAAGCAAAAAATTAATAATTATATTTTTTAATAAACTATGCATAAAAAAGAAATGGAGAGGAAAACTAAAACAACCGCTCCATTTTTTTGCATAGTGAGGTTATGTATGTGAAACGATATCGACATTTATACTTGCTAAGTTTTACGTTACTCATTTGTTTTGTCGTATTATCACTTTCGTATCATACCGCTTGTATTGAGAATTTTGACAATATAGTCGCACATTTTATTCAAAGCTTTCGAAACGATTATTTGACGACCTATTTTACTTGGGTGTCTTTTATCGGTTCCAAAAGAATATATTTTCCATTACTCATTATTCTTGTAATGTATTTTCTCGTTAGAAAAAAGTTGCTTAGTGCGTTACTTCTAACAATTAATTACTACGGATCTCGTTATTTAAACAGTATGCTTAAACTATGGTACGAACGAGCAAGACCTGATGTCACGCAGCTTGTTACTGCAACTGGATATAGTTTTCCGAGCGGTCATACGATGAATGCTACTGCTTTTTTAGGATTTATTGCATACGTCACAATTACTGAAGATCGTATTTCATTGCATAAAAAATTATTAATTATTCTTATAGCAAGCTTTGTTGTATTATCTATTTCAGTTAGCCGAATATATCTTGGCGTGCACTATCCATCTGACGTATTAGCAGGATGGGCAGCTGGCGGTAGCTGGCTCGTTTTATGTGTTATATTTCATAAAACGTTCATAAAAAAAGAACCTATGTCATAATAGGTTCTTTTTTCATTGGCTCAACATGAATGTGTGCATGGTAAATTCCAAACTTTTTGCGAAGCATAGCCTCGATATTGTCAGTAATACAGTGACTTTCTCCAACATCCATACGAGCATCTACTTCAATTGTAATATCAACGTACGTTTGATTCCCGTACATACGAGCTCGAATATCTACAATGTTTTCCACACCGCCAATATGCTCAATAGCATCAGCGTATTCCTCCATTTTATCAGGATCAATTCCATCTGTTAGCATATGAGAAGATTCTACGAAAATCTCCCATGCAGTTTTACAAATAATAAGACCTACAATTAAAGCGGCAATAGGGTCTAAAATAGGCATTTGGAACTGAGAACCGACAATACCTACTACAGTACCAATACTTACGAGTGCATCTGATAAATTATCCTTTGCAGCGGCTTCTAATGATTTACTTTTTGTTCGTGCTGCAATTTTTTTCGTATACAAATACACGCAGTACATAACGACAGCAGAAAATAAAGCAACCCATGCAGCGAGTACATTAGGTGCTGCTTGTTTCGGATTTAAGAAAGATTGAATGGCACTAATAACAACTTCTAATCCAACTGTTGCCATAATGAAGGACGCAACAAGTGATGCGATTTGTTCGGCCCGCGAATGCCCATACGGATGATCTGGGTCACGAGGTTTACGAGATATTTTTAGACCAATTAATATCGCTAAAGAAGCACCGATATCCGTTAAGTTATTTAAACCGTCAGCACGTAATGCACTAGAGAGGGTAATATAACTGATGATGATTTTCATAGAGGATAAAAATATGTAGGCCATAATGCTGACAATAGCACCTTTATCAGCTTCTTTATGAGAAAGAGTATCCATTTTAATCACTCACCTTTCTTTAAAGGAATTCTTTCTATAAATAGAGTATCAAACGAAAGTCGTGTGGGTCTATACAAACATTGTTGACGTTTTATAGCTTTTTAAGAAGGGGATAACAAAGTTTCGTGAAGGAAAAATATGTTGAAAAGTACAAAGTCAGGGTGTAAACCGAATTGGAGTTTATTTACTAAAGAGATAGGAGGGGAGATGGATGAGGAAACGAATACTTTTCTTACTATGTATTATTCTTATAATGACAAGGTGTAATTCATTAAACGATGAAAAACGTCAAAAGGTAAGTGTGAAAATAGATGAAAGCCCTCTGAAAAATATTTTCCAGAGGGCTTTTATTTTAGTATGCTTCTAAAAACTCAGTAACTTGCTCTTCAGTTTTTGCGTTAGCACTATGTAAGTGGCCTAACTTCTCACCATTTTGGTATACAAGTAAACTTGGAATACCCATTACTTGATACTCTTCAGCGATACTTGGAAACTCATCTTTATTAATAGAATACCATTCAAATTTATTGAACTCTTCCATTACATCTCCGATAAAGTTGTCCATACGTACGCAATCTGGGCACCATGTAGTAAAGAACTTAACAACTACAGGCTCCTCGCTTGCGATGATGTCTTTGAATTCTTGTTCTGTTTTAATTTCTTTCATAAGTAAAACTCCTTTCAATATCACACGAATTTATATGCAAAATTCGTATTTGCAAACATGTTGCAAACTTATTATTTGTTTTTTAGTTTTGTAGTTCGTTCACACTTATAAAATTGTATGTAACATGACTGCGCTACTAAGTGTGAAAATAACGAAACCTCACTTTTCTTTATAAGCTTTTTCCAGGATTGTGTCAAACTTTTGAATTTTATACAGAAATTAAAGAAGCCCACACTTTGATTGAGTATGGGCAGAGGGACTAAAATTAATCGCTTATTAATTTCGAATAGATATTTAAATCCATAAGCTTTCTAGCTGATTTTTCGCTCTTTCTCAGAGTACCTTCAAAAGTAAAGTTTAATTTTTCTAATACTTTTATGGAATTTACATTTGCAGGTTCAACTTTTGCTTCAACACGATTTAGTTTTAGATGTGTAAAAGCATAATCTAATAAAGAGGATATTGCTTCAGGTGCATATTATAGAAATAATCAGTGATTTATGGGGATTCCGATTGCTATTCATATTGATAGGATTGGTTTGCATCGGATTTGGCGTTGCTATTTTAATAGTAGAATTGTAGTGGAAGATAAGTAAAGGGCATCTAATTAAGATGCCTTTTTATATTAATTACCAAAATTGAATAGGGTTAGAAATTATATGGTTGTAATGGGAATTGAGGGATATGAATAAAAAATTTTATCCCGCATTAACGGGCAGTAAGCCCCCACTGATTAAAGTTTCACTTTATTAGGGATTTGCCTTAAACATTTATTACAGTCAAGAATATTTATAATAATATGAACTAAAAAAGGTCCAATTTTTGTAATGTTGGAGGGGATTATTGTGGACATAACTCAAAGCGTATCAAGAATAGTGGTTAATGGGAAAGACCTTTCTTTCACTTCAGTTCAAACCTCTGCATGGAATCATGGACCTGTAAATGATTTAATCGTTACGACGAATCAGAGAGTGAATGAGCTTTATCAATTCATGTGGTCACAAGTACCGGTTACGATTTCGGTATATTTCCTTCAAGGAGCGGATTTACTTAGGTTCGTTAGGGTTGCGGGAATTAATGAGCGTGTAACAGGAGAATATGTATATCATTTCATTTGGTGATAAGAAGGAGTCAAAGTAGTCTAGCAGCTACTTTTTTATTTTATCATTTGAATATAAGCGAGCGGACTAGCTTTATAGTACCCACTGAAATAAAGAATCATAATATAATTTGTAATAACTTATATGGAAGTGAGTTGAAAATCATGTTTTATTCATATTTTAATTCTGAAACTGGTATGCGACCAGCGTATGGTACATCTATAACGTATAGTGGAGCACAAAGTACAGTCCAAGCTATTCAACAAGCATTGCAAATGCAACAACAATTGCAAATGCAGCAGCAAGGTGTACAACCGTATTATTCATCCGTAGAGTATTTTTACCCAGTACATCAAGTTACACCGTACGGAAGTTCTTTTCTGACTATTCCATATGGGACTGTATACAACTTATAACTAGTAAGGAATGAAGTGGTGTATATAAATAAGGGTGCAGGTTAATAGCGCCCTTATGAATAATAAAAATAGCTAGTCCAAACCTTATAAATCAATCTTACATAATATGTAGTAATAAGTTTGAAAGGGGAATTAGTATGTCTTGTTATTACTACTGTAAGTATTGTAAGGAGTATAAAAAGAAGTATCATGATTGTTGTAAGAACACTTGTAAGTGCCATGATAACAAGGACAATCTTGTTAGAGCATCCGCATTTAGAGCTAGAAATACAGTAAATCAAAATGTTCCTGCTAATACTTTTGTGAAAGTGTTATTTCAAAATGAACAATTTGATTTAGCGAATGAGTATAATCCAGCAACATCTATTTTTATGCCGAAGACTAAAGGAGTATATTCTATTATTGGAACGATTGGTTTCTTTCCAAACGATCCAACTTTAAATTATAGAGCGCGTGTAGAAATTCGTGTGAATGGAAACGCAGCGATAGCTATAGATAATGACTTTTTTGGTCCAATAAGTTTTGGAAATGTAGTAAGTGTTTCGACGATTGTTCAATTGAATGCAGGGGATGAAGTTGAGATTTATGCACAAAGTAGTATAGATGGAGTTTTAAGTCCTTTAGAAGATGGTGCACATTTTGAAGCAGCAAGATTTCCTTCTCCAATTAAATAAAGTCATGAAACAATGAGTTTACAGAAGCTTAAAGGTAAACCCTCACCGAAATGGTGAGGGTTTTTTACTCTATTAAAAATAGTAACAGGTCGTCCAAGCTATTCTAATCTATATAGCATACTATGTAAAAATAAGTGTAAAGGGGGACTAACTATGTCTTATTATTACTGTAAGTATTGTAAAGATTACAAAAAGGAAAGTCATGATTGTTATAGGAAAAGTAGTAAATGTGATAGGAAGTATGTAAAGGTGAAGTGTTGTGATGATAAGAAAGAGGAGCTTGTAAGGGCATCGGCATTTAGAGCTGTGAATACAGTTAATCAACCTGTTCTAGCAAATACCCCTGTTAAAGTATTATTTCAAAATGAACAATTCGATCTAGCGAATGAATATAATCCAGTAACATCCATTTTCACTCCGAAAACTAGAGGGGTATATAATGTATTAGGAAATATAACATTTTCTCCAAATGATTTTAATGTGAATTACAGAGCTAGAGTAGAAATTCGTGTAAATGGAAATCCAGCAATAGCGATAGATAATGATTTCTTTGGAACAGGAGTATTTTTTAATAATGATGTTTCCGTAACTACTATTCTTCAATTAGAAGCAGGAGATTTAGTTGAAGTTTTTGCAGAAAGTAGTATTGCGGGCGTAATTATACAAAATGTTAATGGTTTAAATACGGTTCACTTTGAAGCAGCAAGATTTCCTTCTCCAATTAAATAAAACAGATCATTAAATATTTTTTAGTAGGTTTAGTTAATCCCCTTACCAAATGGTGGGGGATTATTATTGTTTTTCTAAAATATATAAGTAAATAGGTAAAGTATAGTTTAATTTTTAGAGGCTTCACCCTTCTTCAGGTAATGAACAAAATAATATGTAAATAAGTAACATGCTTCTGAAAACTCATTGTTAGTAAGTTTACTAGTTTTCTTATAGAACAAGAAAGACGGAATACATAAAAAATCGTATCATTACGTTTTTTTACTATATAGAAATTACATATTGAACATAGATTTGTGTAGGCAATGCTAATACACTGAAAAGAATCACATAAAGGCGAGTACACTATATAAAAACAAAATCAATCCTAAGATGAGTAGTATTGGATGCAGCTTGAACATATTTGACCTCCTTGTGTATATAAAGAATTTTAATATATTGTTGGTCAATTTAGAAGGGGGACGGTTACATAAAAAAAGAGCATACATAAAAAGTACGCTCTAAAGAAAGATAGGTTTTATGAGTGGATAATCTCCATACGATAATATATGTTCTTTTAATAAAAACGTGTAAAAAATCAATGAATTATCAATGGAATATCATAAAATGAGTAATTTTAGTTTAGGAATGCAGTTATTTTCTTTCTCAGTTATTTTAGGTAACAAAGTTGTGAAAATCGTACATTATGCGGACTAACAACGGGATAGCGATCGTACTTCAGTTACATATTTCTTAAAGTCTGGATATTGCGTGATAGTTTGACATCTAGGGGTGCATAGTTGATTAATTATAGACACATTTGTAATTACTTCGTTACAAGGACCGAAAAATGTAACTTTTAGCTTTGAATTTGGTGGGATTTTGAACAAGATAGGTTTTTTTTCCATGAAATCAGCTCCTAATATTGAGTATTATAAGTTAAAGGATATAGAGTCGTATTAGTATAATATGAAATTTCAGTGGATTTGCTTATAATAAAGAATTTCATAGTAGTAAAAGTGCTTAAAGATGTAAAGGGGAAATTGAAAATACGAAATAAAATGTTTAATTAATATAATCAATAAATACGCAAATGGTTAATATAACTAATGCATTTTTTAATTTGCTACATATTATGTTAGTAAGAATTGTATAAGGAGGTAGTATAAAATAGTGGAAGAAAATGTACAAGCTCAGCTTTCGCCACCATGGATCACATATTTTAATGAATTAAAAAATTCAATAGGTGCTGATCCAACTGTTACAGTTGGGCCGCTTATTCCTGTTGGTGGTAATTATATTATTTTAGTGCATGCGTTAAGTAATGAAAAAGCGAGAGCATTAGCAACGCTTTTAAAATCTTTTGTACAATTTGGGAATGTAAGTGTGACAGTTATTGTAACGAATAATGAGAATGAAATTGTAAATCCATTTCCTTGTCCACTAGATGCATTTGAAATAGCTCATTTATTTCAAGTAGCACTAGAAAATAATCCTTATTTTGAACAAGTTGTGGTACAGCCTCAGTTCCCTGGCGGACCGAATGTTGTCTTTCCGGTTTTCGCTGCGGAAGTCATTCAGTTTTTCAATGACGATATTTCTAACTTATGTCAAACGTTTACAGGTGTTGCTGCCAATGTATTTCGTGATGTAATGAATGATGAGGTTTGTGGTATCCCAATTCTATTTTCCACAAGTTGTGTTATGAGCAGTGAAAACTCACAATTACAAAATACAGATTTAGCACCAAAGTTGTTTTATTAAACTGTAAAAAGACATTTTCATGAATAGAAAATGTCTTTTTTATGCACCAATAGTGTGCAGATTGGACAATTGTAGGTTAGTAGGAATAATCTTCAATAAATTAAAAAAATTTCTGAATCTCAAATTTCATGGAAAGATAGTAATTTTGACTTAAGAATATATAGAAAATGAGGAATAATTTATATTAGCTGAAAGGGAATTGATATTGGAAGTTTTAATTTAATAATGTAGGGGGATGTTTTCTAATATCCGTAAAAATAATTGATACCTGGATTGATAGGACGAGATTACATAACAAATGAATAGTAGGGTATATTTCAAATATGAGAATGTTTTATATGGTATATATGTTAAAGTTAATAGAAATATTTCTGAAAGAGAATATATTTTTTAAAACAGTAACGATTCTTTTTATTTATATTATAGATAGCTAGTTTTAGAGAGATAAGGCTTACAATAAAACAAGCTATGAATAAGACATTAAAAAGGAGCTGGAATGTATGGGTTATATTGTAGATATTTCAAAATGGAATGGAACTATCAATTGGGATATTGCAGCATCTCAGCTAGATTTAGTGATTGCTAGAGTTCAAGATGGCTCTAATACGGTGGATTTTATGTATCAAAATTATGTTAGTGAAATGAAAAAGTATAGTATCCCATTCGGTAATTATGCTTTTTGCCGTTTTATATCTATTGCTGATGCAAAGAAAGAGGCACAAGATTTTTGGAATCGTGGTGATAAATCAGCTAAGTTTTGGGTGGCGGACGTAGAAGTTCAAACGATGGCAGATATGCAAGGCGGGACACAGGCATTTATTGATGAATTACGCCGTTTAGGTGCGGAAAAAGTAGGATTATATGTAGGGCATCACATGTATTTATCATTTGGAGCACGTAATATTGAAGCTGATTTCGTATGGATCCCTCGTTATGGAGGGAATAAGCCAGCATATCCATGTGATATTTGGCAATATACGGATTCAGGGAATGTTCCTGGGATTGGGAAATGTGATCTGAATCGATTAGTAGGAAATAAGTCACTTTCTTGGTTTATAGATTCGAACAAAGCAAATCAATCTAACATAGTGTATAAACAGCAACCGAATGGCATTGGTATTGCAGTTTCGAAATATCCTGATGGATACGGAATAAATTTATATGAGAACCCCATGAATCCTCAATTTACAGGTGCACTCACTCAGAAAATTCCATATTTAATCTTAACAGGCTATTGGGGAGGCGGTGAGCAAGATATGATTTGTTTAGGGAACGATAAGCAGTGGGCATATTTAAAACATTTTAAGGTGAAATGGTTTTATGCAACTTCGAAATATCCTGTCGGCTACAGAGTAAATTATTATGAAGAGCCTGAATGTATGAATTATAAAGGAAATATAGATGGATCGACATCTTTTCGAGTGTGGGGTAGAGTGGGAAATGCGGTAGATATCGGGCAGAATAGTTGGATACCTGAAGAACATGTAGGTATTAAGTAACTATAGCAGCCGTATTGTTTTTGAGGTGTATGTAAAGAGTCTTCTTACTATACATAATAGTAAGAAGACTCTTTATGTTTAAAAATGGAAATGCATGATACATAGTCAACTCATATGAAATGAATTACATGCAGAAAACACACTGTTTTCACAATGCCTGTGTATAGTTAATTTGCATAATGATAAAAGTGAGGTATTTGAATTGAAAAAGAAAAAAATATTTATTGGAACAATTATTTCATGCGTGATGCTAGCATTAGCTGCATGTGCTTCTTCAGACAACGTAGTAACATCAAAAGTAGGAAATGTTACAGAGAAAGAATTAAGTAAAGAATTAAGACAACAATATGGAGAAAGTACTTTATATCAAATGATGTTAAGTAAGGCATTGTTAGATAAATATAAAGTTTCGGATGAGGAAGCAAAAAAGAAAGTAGAAGAAGCAAAAGATAAAATGGGTGAGAACTTTAAATCAACTTTAGAACAACTTGGATTGAAAAATGAAGATGAATTAAAAGAAAAAATGAAGCCAGAAATTGCATTTGAGAAAGCGATTAAAGCAACAGTCACAGAAAAAGATGTGAAAGATAACTATAAACCAGAAATGAAAGTAAGTCACATTTTAGTGAAAGATGAAAAGACAGCTAAAGAAGTAAAGGAGAAAGTAAATAATGGTGAAGATTTTGCTGCCTTAGCAAAACAGTATTCAGAAGATACTGGTTCAAAGGAACAGGGCGGGGAAATATCTGGTTTTGCTCCTGGACAAACAGTGAAAGAATTTGAGGAAGCTGCGTATAAATTAGATGCAGGCCAAGTAAGTGATCCAGTTAAAACAACTTACGGTTACCATATTATTAAAGTGACGGATAAAAAAGAATTGAAGCCATTTGATGAAGTAAAGGAAAAAATTCGTAAAGATTTAGAACAACAAAGACTACAAGATACGACAGGTAAATGGAAACAACAAGTAGTCAATGATTTATTGAAAGATGCTGATATTAAAGTGAATAATAAAGAATTTAAAGATACATTTAAATTTCTAGAAAAGAAATAATGATTGTAATCATAATTAGAAAAGGGAACTCATATAGAGTTCCCTTTTCTAATTAGTGTGTGAGTTATAAATAGATAGTAAGACAATACAATATTACATTTAAATATTAAGAATTACAATGGGAAATAATGGATTATAATTAAAGGTGCTATAACTATTTCAACGAAAGTGGATATTATACGGTTTTCATTATGCAAGTTTGTTACATATATTTATTCTTTAATAATGGATATCGAACATAATTTAAAAAATAATACATATAATGTTTTTGAATAAATATTTAATATGGATAATTAGTAAAAAGCTGAGCATTCGAATGGAAAGGATGTTCTTTTTGGTGTGAAAATTTTAGGATAAATAATGAATCGTATTAAACGCTTCATTTATCACATCAATAAATTAAGGTGGGGAGAATATATGAAAGTAATCTTTCAAGGAGAGGGCGGCGCGAAAATTTTTGAGTCATATGATGAAAATGTAAGTGATTTATTAGCTATATTAAAAGAAACAAAAGGGATTAAAATCGGAATTGTTGAGTATAAAGTGTTAAAGTACGAACTTAATTATTTTCGTCATCCGAAAAAAGCGGAAACAGAGAGAGAGTTACATATAATAGTACAACCTAAGTATATGTAATGAAATATAATAATAAAAATCACTGATTCAGTTTTGTAAAGTTTCATAGAGTATGTAAGAAAAGAGAGTGTTGTAAATGCTCTCTTTTCTTATGCTTTGTGAGTTCGTTCATCATAGTATATGTGTTCAGTTATAGATGGTTAATAAACGAAAAAATTTAAAACTTTTTTGTTTAGGCAGGGATTTTATATTTGAGTAAATAAATATACTATGAAGTATTTTTTATACGAATATTGGAGGAGTATAAAATGAGTTTAGCAAGTTACATAGGCTGTAATGTAGAAATTCCGTTAACGGAGCCCGATTCTAATGATGTAATTGTTTTTGGATCATGTTTTGCAGATGAAAGTATGCTTGAAATGGTACAAGAGTATCAATTCCAAACAAATTACATATATGAGGTTTCAACTAGTTGGGGAATTGAACTTGTCGAGTGGCAAAACGTAAAGGAAAAAAAAGAAGCGAAAGAAAAACTTTTAACTTTATGCAAGATTATGGAAGGTTATTTGGAAGATGGAGACTATATCGAATTATTCAGTTGTTGGGTTGGTGATGAAGATAAGGAACGAGTAGGGGAATTGAAATTAAAAATAAATCATTTTAATATAGATGAATTATGTATTCCAGAAAGAACATTAGTTAGGATAGAAAAATAAACATTGAAATATTTTTTAAGAAAAGGCGATTTCACTTTGTGTGAAGTCGCCTTTTAGTTGTTATATGCATTTTACATAAGAAATGAGAAGCTTATTTGATAAAGGAAAAAGTATGGAGATAAATAAAATTATGTTTTTTGTTAAAAAATAATAAGTATGGCTCTTCTCAAAAGAACGTAAGTTCGTGTATAATAAGAACGAATGTTCTTTTGAGAGCTAACCTAATTATAGTTTAGAAGTAAATCCGAGTTTAGTGCGTATTAAAAATAACTAAGGGATAGTATGGCTAAATAAATGTATAAATGATCAAGGAGATAAAAAATGAACGATGTAAAGATACAAAAAGAAGAAAGAGAGTGGGTTCCGTTTACAGTAATATCCGAACAACTTTTAAATATGAGAAAGATTATTGGAGAGAAATTAAAAGTACAAAAACCGCTTTTAACAAACGAAGCAAAAGAGAGAATTTCTGATAAATTATTAACGTCATTACTGTCTGAGAAAGAAATATTGGTAACATATTTTGAAGATGGTTACATACTAACAAGCTACATGACTGTTGTACATATCAATCCGGTAAAACAAATTGTAATTTGTACAGACGCCTTTTATAAAACTTACGTATTTAACGCTATGGATATTATTGAAATAACGTAAAAGAAGCTGAATATTAAATGGCAGCTTCTTTTATTTCTGATTTATGAGACAAATAATACAAGAAAAAGCAGCTAGCTTCGTGCTAGCTGCTGAGCCCCAGGGAAAGGGAGAAAAAGATAGGGTACTCCAAAATCAACAAGAGCTGTCAAACAGCCTGATTATAGTATAGACAAATTAAAATTTTCTATACAAAAAGTTGAACATAAGATTAGGCTGTACCCACTTGGTTTTGATCTGCAAGATCAGAATCAAATGTATTGGTCGCGCTAACACCGCTAAAAGTATTAACAACAAAACCAACGTTTGATGCGCCAGAACCATTATAAGCTTTCGTATTTTCTTTTGGAGAAACGTTGTAGAAATCACCTAAGTTAAATGAACCATTACTATTTTGTACAACTAAATTCCCTACAACTGATGGCATAATTTTCACCTGCTTTATAATAAGTTGTTAACATTACTATATGGAGTTATAGTCCAGATGGTTCATATAATAAAAATTGTGGAATAGTAAAACGTTTGGAGCATGGATTTCAATAAAAGTGTGTTAAAATTAATATAATAAAGTTGAGTAATTTTTTAAAAAAATTTGTATAATTGATATATACGAAAATAAAGGAGGCAAAATGTAATGAAAGATATTATGAAAAAAGTTGATTTAACAGATGCCAAATCAAGTA
This sequence comes from Bacillus sp. C-3-6, assembly GCF_054509685.1. Taxonomy (NCBI): domain Bacteria; kingdom Bacillati; phylum Bacillota; class Bacilli; order Caryophanales; family Bacillaceae; genus Bacillus; species Bacillus sp. C-3-6. The sequence continues at coordinate 2,136,293 of NZ_CM137247.1, forward strand.
ATCTTGTTGCACTAATTTATAGTAATGAAGTTATATTAGTTGAAGACGCATTTTGTCCAAATGAAATAAAATTAAAGTTTAATGAAATTGCAATTTTATCTGCAATTAAAACAGCTCATATTGCGAAAGTGTCTATTAGGAAAGAACTTGAAGCGCTTTTTCATGATACGGGTGTTATATTAGTGAAACAAAATGTTGATTATGGTAGTAGCCAATCTATTACCATGCATTTTGAGCAATTTAAAAAATTGCAATATGAGATTGAATATTTAAATAAAAGTATGTAATAAGGCAGCTAAATAAAGGTTCTATCATAAAGGTGGAATGTGTTGTGTTGAAAAAGTGGTTTGAAAATTATTTGGGTGAATTGCATTGTAAACATAAATATATTTTTATTAAGATGCAGGATAATGAGGATTTAAAAAAAGGTACATTATGTGTAGTTTATATTTACCAGTGTGAGAAATGTGGAAAAGAGAAGTTGAAATGTAAAAACGATAATGAAATAAACAATGAATTTTTAGATATATAGCAAAAAGTAACCATGATGGTTACTTTTTTATTTATGTATGCAATATCAAAACCATTACTAAAGTATGAGTTGAGTTGATACTATAGTAAATGGCTGAATAAAAATGAAGAGAGTAAAATATAGGGAAGGAGGATGAGAGAAATGCAGAGAAAAGAAATTGGTAAATCTGTAATTATTACAGGTGTGACACAAGGGTTAGGACGTGCGATGGTTGATCGATTTCATGAATTAGGGTGGAACATATATGGTTGTGGACGTTCAAAAGATAAAATTGAGGAACTAAAAAAACAGTACAGTAAAATACATGATTTTCAAGTAATTGATGTTTCAGATTCTCAGCAAGTTAACAACTGGGCAAATTATATACTTAATAGACATACGGCTCCCGATATGATAATAAATAATGCATCGATTGTAAATCAAAATGCACAACTTTGGAAAATTACGGCTCAAGAATTCGAAAATGTAATGAATGTAAACGTGAATGGTGTAGTGAATGTAATAAGAGCGTTTGTTCCCGCAATGGTAGCTAGGAAAGAAGGAATTATCATTAATATGAGTTCTAGTTGGGGGAGAGAAGGTGAAGCTGAGCTTGCGCCATATTGTGCCTCGAAATTTGCAATTGAAGGTATCACTAAATCTATGGCACTGGAATTACCTCATGGCATGGCTGTAGTTGCTTTAGATCCTGGAGGGAGTATTAGTACTCCAATGCTGAAGTCATGTGCGCCACAATATATAAATGAATCACCTACACCTGAAACTTGGTCACATAAAGCAACTCAATATATATTGAATATAACAATAGATGAAAATGGAGATTCATTGACATGCCCAGCATGCATATAAAAAGCACCTTTAAGGTGCTTTTTATATTAGTAGCACATTATATCATTCACAAAATTACATTTGAAAAATAAAATAAAAGATTAAGGGTGGAATTTATTTATTCCGCTATTTGCCAATCAGTAAGACCCCCACCTCAAAATTCAGCGAAAGTAAAGAATTTAGGCGGGGGATGAAGAACACCCCATTGATTAAAGTTTCACTTTATTTTGAAGGGTTTAGAAAATATTTAAATAGGTGATAAAAATGAATCCAAGCGGTTTAAAAGTTACAGGGGCATGGTTTCAAGTAGGAGGGAACCTTACAGCTGCAATTGGAACGACAAGAGGATTTATTGGAGAAGAGAAAGTTGAATCGGATCTTGTTATTGTAGGAAGCTCATTACAAGCCCTCGGGTATATATTACAAATCATTGCGAGCAATTATGATGATGGGGAAGAAAAAAGAGAAAATCAAAATATAGGCTTAGAGAATCAAAGTAAATTACTTGATCAAATAGGAATTGAGCTATTAGCATTAGGGAATATATCAAATGTAATAGGAACATATTTTAATATAAATGAACAATCGAAAGAAAATGATTATCTTATTATTACAGGGAACAGTTTACAATCGATCGGTGCTTTTTTCGGAGTAGAAGCAGCTTTGATGGATATAAATGTGCTACAGAAAATAATTATATTAGGTAACTCCATGCAAAGTTTAGGTGCTGGATTACAAGCGTATCAAGGTGTTTCAAATGTATTGAAAGATGAGAGAGAAAATGAAGATAGTATTTTTGATAAGAAGGATGAGAGAATAATTGCACTCATTGGTATTTGGATACAAGCGATAGGAACGTTAATTTCTGCAATTGGAGTAACTGCAATAGAGGAAGAAAATAGGCTAGAAAACAATGAAAAGGTTGAAATACTTATATAAATAGAAGGAGATACATGAATTTTATAGGTACGTTAAGATTAAAATAGTAGTAGGTTTTTTTGCCTATAGATAGAATATATAAAGTAAGAGATGTTATATATACTTAATGAAAATTTATGTAACAACAACATCATAAGGTTTCTTTACGTATGTTTTGAAAAGGGATATATAAAATACAAAATAAGGAGTTTTCAAGGGATGATGTATTTATTAGCAATTTTTCTTCCACCTGTTGCTGTACTATTTTGTGGAAAACCAATTCAGGCAATAATAAATTTCATATTAACATTAATATTTTGGGTTCCAGGAGTTATACATGCAATTCTTGTAGTGCATGATAAAAAAGCTGATCGGCGTTTGAAAAAACAAATTCAAGCATATGATGAAATTAATAAGAGGAATCGAAGATAATTCATCTGTGAAATGTTTTTAAAAGAAAGGAGGATTAACCTCCTTTTTTTAGTGGGTGTTAAGTTTAAATTTTTGTGTGGCGGAAAGAATTTTTAATATAAGTTTTATGATAATAACTTTTAGATTGTGCATGTAATAGGCCAATATAAATACTTTCTGGTACATTAAAGAAATCGTACATACCGTTCTTTAATTGGATTCGCAAAATCATAGAAAAAGGATTATAGCCAACAGCAACTATATTTTTTGAAATCACGGGAGATAGCTTCATCATTACGCAACTCCTCACTTTTCATTTTTAATAATTTCTTGTATATGTTGAGGTTGTGATGTTGAAATCCTTATAATTTAAGAGGTATTATACTTATATGCAACATATTAAATGTTTGTTATACGTAATTATAAGGAAGTTCACACGAAGTACATATCGTTGTGCTATTTTTATTTCACCTTTGATTTATAAATAAGAAAATATTGACCATTTGAAAAAAAGGTATATTATTTATACGAGGTATTAAAAATTCACTTTTTACATTCTATGCTTAAAGGGGCAGCGTTATTAGGAAAAATAGAAGTGAAAATAGTTTGTATAAGAAGTATTCTAAAATTTATAATCTGTGAATTGGGAAAATATTGAATGCTCCAGGTCAATATACTTTCTTAATCAAATGCATTTTAGAAAGTGACCTCAATATTTTTAAGTAAATCAACGGGAGAATTGAAAGGCAGGAGAAAGTAACATGTCAGAAAATTATCGTTCTCGAGAGGAACGACGACAAGTTAAAAAGAAAAAACAACCAGCTTCTAAAACACAAAAACCAAAAGGTAAAACATCATTCTTTCGCAAGTTTTTAATTACTTGTTTATTACTTGGTATTGTTGGTTTAGTGGCGGGGGTTGCTACCTTTTTCGTAATGATTAAGGATGCACCAAAACTTGAGAAAGCAAAACTTGTTAATCCGTTATCCTCAAAAATTTATGATAAAAACGGGGATTTGGTATATGAATATGGAAAAGAAAAAAGGACGAATGTTACGTATGAGCAAATACCTAAATTAGTAGAAAATGCATTTTTAGCAACAGAAGATTCACGTTTTTATGAGCATAGCGGAGTAGATTTTAAAGGCACTGCGCGTGCTGTTCTAGTAAGTCTTAAGGGAGATTACGGTTCTCAAGGTGGAAGTACGATAACACAGCAAGTTATTAAAAACTACTTCTTATCAATGGACAAAACACCAAAACGTAAGGCGCAAGAAATATATTTAGCTTATAAGCTAGAACAACAGTATTCAAAACATGAAATATTAGAGATGTACTTAAATAAAATTAACTTAGGAAACCGTTCATATGGGATCGCAACAGCAGCACAAAACTACTATGGTAAAGAATTGAAGGACTTAACATTACCAGAAGTTGCGATGCTGGCAGGTTTACCGAAAGCACCGAATAACTATGATCCAACGAAAAAAGAAAATGTTCAAAAAGCAACAGAAAGAAGAAATGTTGTTCTAAACTTAATGAATCGACATGGATATATAACAAAACAGGAAATGGAAGAAGCATCAAAAGTTGACGTAGAAAAGGGACTCAAGCCTGCAACTCAACTACAAACAATGCCATACCCTGCATTTATGGATGCAGTTGTGAAAGAAGTAGAAAAAGAATTGCCAGATGCTAATATTGGTTCTGATGGTTTAGAAATTTATACAACGTTAGATCCGAAAGCACAGAAACTTGCTGATAATATTTTAAATAATAATATCATTGATTATCCGAACGATAAATTCCAAGGTGCATTTACATTTATGGATACGAAAACAGGAGAAGTTCGTGCTATAGGTAGTGGCCGTGGAGAAAATAAAGCTGTATTTAAAGGGCATAATATGGCAATTGAATTAGATCGTGCAGCTGGTTCAACGATGAAGCCGATTTTCGACTACGCTCCTGCAATTGAATATTTAAAATGGGCTACGTACCATCAAATTGATGACTCTCCATTTAAGTATTCAACGGGACAAGAAGTACGAAATTCAGATAGAAGTCATATGGGCCCTATTACAATGCGTGTAGCATTAGAAAAGTCACGAAATATCCCAGCAATTAAGACTGCGAAAGAAGTTGGAATTAATAAATCAAAAGACTTCTCTGAGAAATTAGGCATTACATTTAATACGGCACCGACTGAATCAACAGCGATTGGTACAAATGAAGTATCACCAACTGAAATAGCGGGCGCTTATGCGGCATTTGGTAATGATGGTAAATATACGAAACCGCATTTTGTTAAGAAAGTCGTTTATCCAGATGGTAAGTCACAAAGTTTTGGACAAAAACCAAAACAAGTTATGACAGACTCTACCGCATATATGATTACAGATATGCTTCGTTCTGTAGTTACATCGGGTACTGGTACATCTGCAAATATAGCATCTTTAGATGTAGCTGGTAAAACGGGTACGACAAACTACTCATCAAAACAATTAGCTCAATATAAAATTCCAGAAAGTGCAACTCGTGATAGTTGGTTTGCTGGATATACACCGCAATATACGATGGCAGTATGGACGGGGTATATGAAAGATGGTAAAGACGAGTATATTAGTAGTAAAAATACGAAAATTGCACAGTTGATCTTTAAAGAAATGATGAGTGAAATGGCTACAGATAAATCACGCTTTAAAATGCCAAGTAGCGTTATTCAAGAAGGTAGTGAGCTACGTATAAAAGGTGAAAAACGTGATTCATCGCCAAATACTAGCGTACCGGATACAACGGAGCAACCAAAACAAGATCAACAGCAAAAAACTGAAGAAGAGAAAAAGCAAGAAGAATTAAAGAAACAAGAAGAACTGAAAAAACAAGAAGAGCAAAAGAAACAAGAGGAACTTAAGAAGCAAGAAGAACAAAAGAAACTAGAAGAGCAAAAGAAACAAGAAGAAGAAAAGAAACAAAATGAACAAAATAACGGAAATGGTCAAGGAACGACACCTCCAGCGAATAACGGAGGAGGCCAAGGAACGACACCTCCAGCAAATAACGGAGGAGGTCAAGGAACGACACCTCCAGCGAATAACGGAAATGGTCAAGGAACGACACCTCCAGCAAATAACGGAGGAGGCCAAGGAACGACACCTCCAGCGAATAATAATGGAGGTCAAGGAACTCCAACCCCACCTGCAACAGTACAACCAAATAATGGTGGAAATGCAGGAGAGGTTCCTGCCAATAATGGACAATAAGAAAAATTTATAGAAAAGTTTTCAAAAGAGCACTTAAGATTTGTAGGAATTTACAATCTTAAGTGCTTTTTTCATTTTGCTACAGAAAATGTAATGTTAAGGGCTGGATAGAAGAAAAAGAGTGAATTAACGTAAAGAGAGGAAAGTCTATTTGCAAAAGATGGTATGTGTTGGTTATCCCGCAAAGTGACTAACTGTGATGAATCATATAAAGTATTAAATAAGTAAAAATTATATTCAAATCTTTAATAAATATCTTTCTTTAGTTGGGAAAATAATTTAAAAAGTCGAATTTCTTATTTAGGAAATTCGACTTTTTATGTTGAAACTGGAGTGAAGTTAATCTTTATTGCAATGTAGGGGGAATACAGTGATGGCTATTAAATGTTAAACGTGCCATAAAAATTTTGAAAATAAATTGATGGGAAATGATAAAAGACTTGAGCCTGAGGTGGTGGAGCGTAGCTAGGGTGATAAAAGGTAGTGCTACTTGGATGGGCACCATGATGCCAAAATGAAGGGGTAGCTTGACCTGGTGATTGGTATTGTTGCCAAATTGCTGGAAGTTCAATGCCGACATCGGAACTTGCTGTATGAACGGCGGGGGCATGTATTTCGGGTATCGAAGGAACCGCGACAGTTACTCTTGATGATAATACCCACATAAAATAATCACTCCTAAGTTGTGATAATAAATTAGTATATTCTTTTCACACGTATAAAGGTACATATATAGGACTTTCGTTTAAAACATGCGTACAAAGTCTTAAGACTAATGTAAGCTGATGGTGGACTATTTAATATGAAAAGATACGTCTATTTGCGGAGGGAAAAGAGATCAATAAAATGTACAATGAGGGTGTTAATCGTAATATTTTACGAGTGTATGGAGGTATTTTTATGGAACGATTATGGACGAAATCATTTATTCAAATGACTTTCGCAATGCTATTTTTATTTACAGGATTTTATTTACTTGTTCCAACGCTCCCGCTCTTTATTAAAGAGATAGGTGGCAATGAATCGCAAGTTGGACTCATGATGGGAATGTTTACAATAGCTGCTGTTGTAATACGACCGATTATTGGAGGAATGTTAGATCAATATGGTAGAAGATCCTTTATTATTTTCGGACTCATCTTTTTTGGATTAACGATGTATTCCTATAATATAGCATCGACTATTGTCCTTTTAGCTGTTTTACGTGTTATTCACGGAGTAACATGGGCTGTTTCTACAACAGCTGTTGGAACAGCAATAACGGATATTATTCCAGATTCACGCCGCGGTGAAGGTATGGGTTGGTACGGGATGGCGATGACAATTGCAATGGCGATCGGACCTATGATTGGATTATGGGTTGTGCAAAATTATTCATTTCATGGTCTATTTTTATTAGCGACGTTGTTATCTTTTATGGCAGTCGTATTATCATTAATAACGAAGATGCCATTTACGCCACAAAAAGAAAAAGGGAAAATTCAGCTATTTGAGAAATCCGTATTAACAATCACGATTGTAGTATTCTTTTTATCGTTTGCATATGGAGGAATAACAACCTTTTTACCGTTATTTGCATCATCAATTCATGTAAACCCGGGAACTTTCTTTCTTGTATATGCAATTGCATTAACAATTGTAAGACCAATTTCAGGGAAACTATTAGATAAGTATGGAGAAGTATTCATCATACTTCCAGCATTATGTATTACTATTTTAGCTATAGTTGTTTTAACTATTTCAAATGGTTTGATAGGTGTAATTATCGCAGCAACATTATACGGTATTGGATTTGGTTCAGCGCAGCCAGCTTTGCAAGCGGCAATGCTTACAATTGTCGACCCGAGTAAAAGAGGAGTTGCAAATGCTTCATTTTTTACAGCGTTTGATTTAGGAATCGGGTTAGGTGCTATTTTACTTGGAGTTGTTTCACAAATGTTTGGTTATCGTATTTTATTTTCAGGGAGTGCAATTTCAGCATTGATAGCTTTAATTATTTTCGTCTTCTTTGTAAAACAACGATTAGGAAAAAAAGAGTTTGCGTAAACTGGAGGAATAAAGATGAGAATTTCAATTGATCGTAAAGCTCTGCAATGGTTCCAGGAAGAATTACGTATAAAGCACGGTGAATCTGTACGTTTTACTGTAAGGTACGGAGGGGATAGTTCAATTCATCCCGGATATTCTTTAGGGGTTGTTGCTGAGAAACCAGATGGGGAAATAGTGTCAGTTGAGAAGGAAGGTATTATATTTTTTGTAGATTCTGATGATCTTTGGTATTTTCAAAACTATGATTTATTTGTAAGTTATCATGAGGAAATGGAAGAAATTCAATTTAATTATGTAAAATAATAACTTTATTAAAAATGAATAAGTTTTATATAAAAATTATATTTAAGAGATAGTGAAATAAATATCATATAGTAACGAGCTGTATTTATGTACAGCTCGTTTTTTTTTATTTCTCAAATAAAATTAGAATAATTGTATATTTGGCGGTGTTATATGAAAAATCTTTATATCTTGTTTTTGAAAATACGCAAAGAAGTCTATTCTTTCTTTATAAAATATAAGAATTATTTTCAAAAAATTGTATTGTTACAGTAAGAAAAGTGTAGGAAACTTATCATTATAAAATAAATTGAAATCTTCTAAAAACTCTGATACATTGAAATAGAAATGTAGTTTCACAATATTGTAAAGGCTTACAGTTATGTGCACGAAGATCTATTAGGATTGGAGGAAATAATGATGAAAGCTGAAGAAAAATTTTCCCCGGGATTAGATGGTATAGTGGCAGCGGAGACGAAAATCTCGTTTCTTGACACAGTAAAAGGTGAAATTGTAATTCAAGGGTATGACTTAATCGAACTCTCAAAAACAAAAGAGTATTTAGACATTGTGCACCTTTTATTGGAGGAACACCTACCGAATGAAGATGAAAAAGCAACAATTGAAAAGAAATTAAAAGAAGAATATGCAGTACCAGAAGGTGTATTCAACGTACTAAAGGCATTGCCTAAAGAGACGCATCCCATGGATGGATTACGTACAGGTGTGTCAGCGTTAGCTGGTTACGATAATGATATCGAAAACCGCTCGTTAGAAGTGAATAAAAGCCGAGGGTACAAGCTGTTAAGTAAAGTGCCAAACATTGTAGCGAATAGCTATCATATTTTAAATAATGAGGAGCCAATTGAACCTCTTAAAGAATTATCTTATAGTGCGAATTTCTTCTATATGTTAACTGGTAAAAAACCAACTGAACTTGAGGAAAAGATCTTTGATCGTTCCCTTGTTTTATATAGTGAGCATGAAATGCCAAACTCTACATTTACAGCTCGCGTTATTGCATCAACACAATCAGATTTATACGGTGCTTTAACAGGTGCAGTTGCATCTTTAAAAGGAAGTTTACATGGCGGTGCAAATGAAGCGGTTATGTACATGCTTTTAGAAGCTGGTAATGTTGAGAAATTTGAAGAGTTATTACAGAAGAAATTATATAACAAAGAAAAAATTATGGGCTTTGGACACCGTGTTTATATGAAGAAGATGGATCCAAGAGCACTTATGATGAAGGAAGCTTTAAAACAGTTATGTGATGTAAAAGGTGATTATACACTATATGAAATGTGTGAAGCTGGAGAAAAGATTATGGAAAAAGAAAAAGGAATTTATCCAAATCTTGATTATTATGCAGCTCCAGTATATTGGATGCTAGGTATTCCAATTCAACTTTACACACCTATCTTCTTTAGCTCTAGAACAGTGGGATTATGTGCGCACGTTATTGAGCAACATGAAAATAATCGTTTGTTCCGTCCGCGTGTAAATTATATTGGCGAGCGACATGTACTTAGTAAATAAGAACAACTGGGGAGTTGTTAGCACCGCCCGCCAGATGGGTGTTTGACCGACACCCATCATTAATAATAACGAATTTTCGACAGAAAGGGAAGGATAGCATGATTAAAACAAATGAAATTAAGCAAAAAGATGCATTATTAGAAGAGATTACGGATTATGTATTAAATAAAGAGGTTACTAGTGCAGAAGCATTCAGTACAGCTCGTTACGTATTACTTGATACACTTGGATGTGGAATTTTAGCATTACAATATCCAGAATGTACGAAATTACTAGGACCAGTTGTGCCAGGAACAGTCGTGCCAAATGGTACACGTGTACCAGGTACGTCTTATGTACTAGATCCAGTAAAAGGTGCATTTAATATCGGATGTATGATCCGTTGGTTAGACTATAACGATACTTGGCTTGCAGCAGAGTGGGGACATCCATCTGATAACCTAGGCGGAATTTTAGCGGTCGCAGATTATATTAGCCGTGTTCGTATTTCAGAAGGAAAAGAAGCTTTAAAAGTACGTGAAGTATTAGAAATGATGATTAAAGCACATGAAATTCAAGGCGTGCTGGCTTTAGAAAACAGCTTAAACAGAGTTGGTCTTGACCATGTATTATATGTAAAAGTAGCAACAACTGCAGTAGTTGCGAAAATGCTTGGCGGAACACGTGAAGAAATCTTTAATGCATTATCACATGCGTGGATTGATAATTCTAGTCTTCGTACATATCGTCATGCTCCAAATACGGGCTCACGTAAATCATGGGCTGCAGGTGACGCAACGAGCCGCGGTGTTCATCTTGCAATGACTGCTCTAAAAGGTGAAATGGGTTATCCAACAGCATTATCTGCGCCAGGATGGGGATTCCAAGATGTATTATTCAATAAACAAGAATTAAAATTAGCAAGACCACTAGAGTCATATGTAATGGAAAATGTATTATTTAAAGTGTCATATCCAGCAGAATTCCATGCACAAACAGCTGCAGAATGTGCAGTGAAGTTGCATCCGGAAATTAAAGAGAGATTGGATGAAATTGACCGCATTACAATTACAACTCATGAATCAGCAATTCGTATTATTGATAAAGAAGGTCCATTAAATAACCCAGCTGATCGTGATCATTGCTTACAATACATTACGGCAATTGGTTTATTAAAAGGAGATATCGTTGCAGATGATTATGAAGATGCAGTAGCAAACGATCCACGTGTAGACGAATTACGTAATAAGATGGTTGTTGTTGAAAACAAACAGTACAGTTTAGATTACCTTGACCCGAACAAGCGCTCAATCGCCAACGCTGTTCAAGTTCACTTTAAAGATGGCACAGTAACAGAAAATGTGGAATGTGAATATCCACTTGGTCACCGTTTCCGTAGAGACGAAGCAATTCCAAAAGTTGTTCAAAAATTCACTGCAAATATGGCAGGTCATTATTCTAGTAAGCAACAAGAACAAATTCATGAAGTTTGTTTAAATGAAGAAAAGCTAGAAAATATGAATGTAAATGAATTTGTAGATCTATTCTTAATTTAATAATAGGGGGAATTTAGAATGGCTTGGGTTGTGAAAAAGCAGTCAACACAAGAGGAGCTTGCGAATCGATTCCGAGCTTTAGTAGAAGCAAATGAAATTTTGCAAATTCCAGGTGCTCATGATGCAATGGCGGCTTTAGTTGCAAAAAATACAGGTTTTTCAGCTCTTTATTTATCAGGAGCTGCTTATACTGCAAGTAAAGGCTTACCAGATTTAGGTATCGTGACGTCTACTGAAGTGGCTGAGAGAGCAAGAGATTTAGTAAGAGCTACAGACTTACCTGTTCTTGTTGACATTGATACAGGATTTGGTGGTGTACTAAATGTAGCGAGAACAGCTGTAGAAATGGTGGAAGCGAAAGTAGCAGCTGTCCAAATTGAAGATCAGCAATTACCAAAAAAATGTGGACATTTAAATGGTAAGAAACTTGTTACTACAGAAGAATTGGTTCAAAAAATTAAAGCGATTAAAGAAGTTGCACCGAGCTTATACATTGTAGCACGTACTGATGCTCGCGGCGTTGAAGGATTAGATGAAGCAATTGAAAGAGCAAATGCATATGTAAAAGCAGGTGCAGATGCAATTTTCCCTGAAGCGCTTCAATCAGAGGAAGAATTCCGTCTATTTAATAGTAAGGTAAATGCACCTTTACTTGCGAATATGACTGAATTTGGAAAAACTCCATATTATAGTGCAGAGGAATTTGCAAATATGGGCTTCCAAATGGTTATTTATCCTGTAACTTCACTTCGCGTTGCAGCGAAAGCGTATGAAAATGTGTTTACTTTAATTAAAGAAACAGGTTCTCAAAAAGATGCACTTTCTAATATGCAAACGAGAAGTGAATTATACGAAACAATTTCATATCATGACTTTGAAGAGTTAGATACTGGTATTGCAAAAACAGTATTATCAGAAGATCAATAGATAAAGCAGCGAAGGCGATGAAAATACATCTTTGGCAAAATAAAATGCTTGATGTGAAAAATCATCGCCTTCTATTTTCAAAAAAGATATTCCACTCATCGTAGACGAGCATAAGCAAAAAGCTATGAAAGCCGAATGATAGGGGGATACATATGGAGAAAACGAAGTTACCATGGGATGAATTTTTTTCACTCAATAAAGATATAAATCATACTTACTTTACACCAGAAGATTTTTCAGGTGATGAAGATTTAATCGCAAAAACGACAGAACAATTCGTTAAACAAGAAATTGTTCCACAAATGGAGAATATTGAACAACATAACTATAAAGTTTCTCGTCAATTATTTGAGAAAGCTGGGGAACTTGGATTATTAGGCATTGAGGTACCAGAAGATTATGGCGGGTTCGAGTTAGGAAAGGCTGTCTCAGGTCTTGTAGCAGAGAAAATGGGTTACGCTGGTGCGTTTAGCGTTTCTTTTAATATACACGCTGGTGTCGGTACATTGCCTTACATATATTATGGAACGAAAGAACAGAAAGAAAAATATTTACCGAAAATCGCATCGGGAGAATGGATTGGTGCTTATGCTTTAACTGAGCCAAATGCTGGTTCGGATGCATTAAGTGCAAAAACAAGCGCCGTATTGAATGAAGAGGGAACAGCTTGGAAGTTAAATGGTGAGAAGCAATGGATTACAAATGCTCATATGGCAGATGTATACGTTGTTTTTGCGAAGACAAATAAAGGAATGACAGCGTTTATTGTCGAAAGAACATGTGAAGGTGTATCTATTGGATTAGAAGAAAAGAAAATGGGAATTAAAGGTTCTTCAACAGCGACTCTTATTTTAGAAGATGTTGTCATCCCTGCTGAAAATGTTTTAGGGGAAGTTGGGAAAGGGCATCACGTAGCCCTTAATATTCTTAACTTTGCTAGACTTAAACTTGCTTTTGGAAATATTGGAACAGCAAAACAAGCAATTGGTTTGTCGGTTCAATATGGAAAAGAGCGAAAACAGTTCCAAACGGAATTAGTAGACTTTACGATGATTCAAGAGAAAATTGCAAATATGATCATTGCTACATATGGAGCAGAAAGTGCAGCTTATCGTACAGCAGGTGTAATCGATGAAGCAATTCATGAGAGCGATGAAGATCTTATGAAGAAAATGTCCCAATTTGCAATTGAATGTGCACTAAATAAAGTAAATGCTTCTGAAACACTTGGTCACATCGTAGATGAAGCTGTACAAATTCATGGTGGTTACGGTTATATGCAAGAATACGAAGTAGAACGTTTATATCGTGATGCTAGAATTAGTCGTATTTTTGAAGGGACGAATGAAATTAATAGATTAACAGTTGCTAAAATGTTAATGAAGCAAGTGGAACAAATTGAAGATACTGAAGTAGAGATTGATGTAGAAAATGTCGAAAGAAACCATCGTTACATTTTATTAGCGAAAAAATTGTTGAAACAATCTTTGAAAACGCTCTCTAAAACTCCAGGTTTAAAAATTGATCAAGAGCAAGAATATTCACGTGTATTATCAAATATGTTAACGGATGTGTACGTCATGGAATCAGCATTTTTACGTACGAGTAAAGCAATTAGTAAAAATGGTGAAGGGAAAGAACGTACGAAACAAATGATAACTGACGTTATTTGTGAAGAAGGATATCGTAAAGTAGAAGAAGCGGCGATTTCTATACTTTCAGCGGCTGTTACAGAAGAACAAGATAGACACGTAATTTTAGCTGGAATTCGTCAATTATCAGTACCTTTATACACGAACGTATTTACAAAAAAGAGAGAAATTGCGAAAGCTATTATAAATCGCGGAAAGTATATTGTGTAAATAGGAGGAAAGCGATATGAAAAAGATTGGTTTTATCGGTTTAGGTAACATGGGTCTTCCGATGTCTAAAAATTTAGTTAAATCAAATTACACAGTATATGGTGTGGATTTAAATAAAGATGCTGAAGCTTCCTTTGAAAAAGAAGGAGGAATTATTGGCTTATCAATCTTAAAACTAGCAGAAACATGCGATGTAATTTTTACAAGTTTACCTTCACCTCGGGCTGTTGAAGCAGTATATTTTGGAGAAGAAGGATTATTTGAAAATAGTCACTCGAATATAGTTTTAATAGATACAAGTACTGTATCTCCACAGTTAAACAAACAGTTAGAGGAAGCTGCAAAGGAAAAGAAAGTAGACTTTTTAGCAGCACCTGTGAGCGGCGGTGTAATTGGAGCTGAAAACCGTACATTAACGTTTATGGTTGGTGGATCAAAAGAGGTATATGAGAAAGCGGAATCTATCATGACTGTACTAGGTGCGAACATTTTCCATGTTAGTGAGCAAATTGATAGTGGTACAACAGTTAAATTAATTAATAACCTATTAATTGGTTTTTATACAGCTGGTGTGAGTGAAGCCTTAACATTAGCGAAAAAGAACAATATGGATTTAGATAAAATGTTTGATATTTTAAATGTAAGTTATGGTCAGAGTAGAATTTATGAGCGCAATTATAAAAGTTTCATTGCATCAGAAAACTATGAGCCAGGTTTTACTGTGAATTTACTAAAGAAAGATTTGGGGTTTGCAGTAGATTTAGCGAAAGAAAGTGAACTTCACTTACCAGTAAGCGAAATGCTATTAAACGTATATGAAGAAGCAAGTGAAGCTGGGTATGGTGAAAACGATATGGCTGCTTTATATAAGAAAGTTAGTGAACAATTAATTTCTAATCACAAATAATAGACTTATAAACATCATAAAAAAGGAGAGAATACAATGATTACAACTGAAATTAAAAGAGTGAAAAATCACATTAACGGTGAGTGGGTTGAATCGACAGGTACGGAAGTAGAAGCAGTTCCAAATCCAGCGACTGGAAAAATTATCGCTTACGTTCCACTATCTCCAAAAGAGGATGTTGAAAAAGCTGTTGAAGCGGCAAAAGCAGCATTCGAAACATGGTCTAAAGTACCAGTTCCGAATCGTTCAAGAAATTTATATAAATATTTACAGCTATTACAAGAAAACAAAGATGAGCTTGCAAAAATCATTACGCTAGAAAATGGTAAGACGCTAACGGATGCAACAGGTGAAGTACAGCGTGGTATTGAAGCGGTAGAACTTGCAACATCGGCACCTAATTTAATGATGGGACAAGCGCTTCCGAATATTGCTAGCGGAATTGATGGATCAATTTGGCGCTACCCAATCGGAGTTGTTGCTGGTATTACACCGTTCAACTTCCCAATGATGATTCCATTATGGATGTTCCCACTTGCAATTGCTTGCGGTAATACATTCGTATTAAAAACATCGGAAAGAACGCCACTTTTAGCGGAGCGACTTGTAGAATTATTCTATGAAGCAGGTTTCCCAAAAGGCGTATTAAATTTAGTACAAGGCGGAAAAGATGTTGTAAATAGCATTTTAGAAAATAAAGATATTCAAGCTGTTTCGTTCGTTGGCTCTGAGCCGGTAGCTCGTTACGTATATGAAACAGGTACGAAACACGGAAAACGTGTACAAGCGTTAGCAGGTGCGAAAAACCATGCAATTGTAATGCCAGATTGCAATCTTGAGAAAACAGTACAAGGTGTAATTGGATCTGCATTTGCAAGTAGTGGAGAGCGCTGTATGGCATGCTCAGTAGTAGCAGTAGTGGATGAAATTGCTGATGAATTCATTGATGTATTAGTAGCAGAAACGAAAAAATTAAAAGTAGGCGATGGCTTTAACGAAGATAACTATGTTGGACCATTAATCCGTGAATCTCATAAAGAGCGCGTTTTAGGCTATATTAATAGCGGTGTAGCAGATGGGGCAACTTTATTAGTAGATGGCCGTAAAATTAATGAAGAAGTTGGAGAAGGTTACTTTGTAGGTGCGACAATCTTTGATGGCGTGAATCAAGAAATGAAAATTTGGCAAGATGAAATTTTTGCTCCAGTATTAAGCATTGTACGTGTTAAAGATTTAGAAGAAGGTATTAAACTAACAAATCAATCTAAATTTGCAAACGGTGCGGTTATTTATACGTCAAATGGTAAACATGCACAAACATTCCGTGATAACATCGATGCTGGTATGATCGGTGTAAATGTAAACGTTCCAGCACCAATGGCATTCTTCGCATTTGCAGGAAATAAAGCTTCATTCTTTGGTGATTTAGGTACAAATGGTACAGATGGCGTTCAATTCTATACACGTAAAAAAGTTGTAACTGAGCGCTGGTTTTAATATAGAGTAAACAGCCAAATCAACTATTAAATGAAAACCACCACCACTATTAATAGTGGTGGTGGTTTTCATCTTGTTAATTATTTTTTTCAAAAGCTAGTTTAATACCAAATCCAATTAGGACGACTCCTGTTAGCCCTTGAATATAACGTTGCGTCTTTGGTTTTTTCATAAAAGCACTAATTTTATCAATTAAAAATATATAAAAT
Organism: Bacillus sp. C-3-6; assembly: GCF_054509685.1. Classification (NCBI taxonomy): domain Bacteria; kingdom Bacillati; phylum Bacillota; class Bacilli; order Caryophanales; family Bacillaceae; genus Bacillus; species Bacillus sp. C-3-6. Next base: position 2,153,049 of record NZ_CM137247.1, read on the forward strand.
GCAAACCAAATGACTGTTAAAACGAGGTAAGTAAGGCCCATTAAAAGAAGTTGAATAAATGTATTATGATTTGGATTTAAAAATTGCGGTAAAAAAGTTAAAAAGAAGACTGCAACTTTAGGATTTAATAAATTTGTAAGAAATCCTTGGCGAAAGCAAGAAGTATGTTCGTTTTCATTATTCAAAGATAGATCATTTGTATCTAAGTTTTCTTTGTTTCTTACTGCTAAAAGGGCTTTAATACCGATATATATTAAATAGAGAGCCCCAACGTACTTGAAAATAGAAAATAAAAGAGCTGACTTTACAATAAGTGCAGAAAGACCAATTACAGCAGCTAAAGTATGAATTAATAGTGCAATACATGTACCAAACACTGTTTTCACTCCACCGATTTTACCAGCAACCAATGTGTTTTTCGTAGCCATTGCTGTATCTGGACCAGGTAAAATGATAAGGCAAATAGACATAATGATGAAAAGAAGATAATTTTCTATCATAGCCGCCCCTCCTTTTTATTTTTAGAATATTTGATTAAAATCAGTGTAGCACAAAAATGGATTTAATAAAATTAAATTTTATTAAAAATTATTAAATAAAAAAGGCTATATAGTAGCTGTAATTACACTACTATATAGCCTCGATTTTATCCCGCTATTTGCGAGTAGTAAGATTTCCACCGCACAAGATTTAGCTGGAGCAAAGAAGTTAGGTGGGGGATGAACAAAACACCCACTTATTACAGTTTCATTTTATGCATTAAGTAAATTAAAGAAACGATTCACATCTTCTTCTGAAACGTCACTTAACTGTTTATATTTATAATTCGGATTTTGATCTTTATCAACGACAACGGAGCGTACTCCTTCGAAGAAATCTTCATGTCTCATGAAGTTTTTAGCAAGTATAAGGTCCGTAGCGAAACATTCTTCAACGGATTTATCTTGTCCATCAATAAACTGTTTTAATGTTACTTTTAGTGAAATAGGTGATTTTGATAACAGTGTTTCTTTCGTTTTTAGAGCAAAGGAGCTTTCATCTTTCTCCAATGAATGGATGATTTCTTCAATTGTATCGTAAGCAAAATGTGAATTAATTACTTCTAATGAAGGAGTCAGCTCGCTTTCTAAGTTTGGAGCAGTTGCGAATGTACGAATAACTTCTTTTAAATTAGTATGTACATCAACTTCTTTATGCCAATTTACACTTTCAAGTTCAGTAAGAAACTCTGGTAATGAATCAGAAGTCATAAAGTAATCAGCAGCATTAATAAATAATACGTCAGAAGCTTTTAAAATAGATGCTGTTAAAGCAATGAAGCGTCCTGTATATCCAGGTGCTTTATTTAAGAAATATGCAGCTCCGACGTCTGGGAAGAAGCCGATATTCATCTCTGGCATTGCCCATTTCGTACGTTCAGTTACAATGCGATACTTCGCACCATTTGTAAGACCGACACCACCGCCCATTACAATTCCATCTAAACAAGCAATAATCGGTTTTGTATATTGATAAATATATGTATCAATTTCATACTCTTCTTCAAAAAAACGTTCTGCATGTTGCAATGCCACTTCAGTGGAACGCGCTTCATAAAGAGTTTTAATGTCGCCACCTGCACAAAAACCTTTTGTGCCAGCTCCTTTTAACACGATAAGTGCAATACGCTCATCGTGTTCCCACTCTTTAAGTTTTTGTCCGATAGGTTGTAACATGTCATAAGATAAAGAATTAAGTGCTTTTGGACGGTTTAAAGTAATTGTTGCAACGCCGTTTTCACTAACAGAAAATAAAACGTGTTCAGTCATAATGCATCCTCCCTTACATATCTTCTTATTCTTAATTCTTGATATGTACTGAAATGTCCTTTATAAATTTTGTCAAAAGTTGACGGTAAATATTAATTTGGTCACCGCATATTTTGACGAGTTATCTTTGCAGGATTTCAGAGACTGAGGGGGAATATTACAACATTACTGTAAGTGTAATTATTTGAAGTTATAATGATAAAAGCGCTATTATATAGGTGTGAATTGTTCATTATCAATTCTAAAAAGAGTGTTTGAAGAAAAAATGAATCGTACAATTGTAATAAAAAATTTTACACTGAATTAGAAATAGAGAAAGGAGAAATCGGAATGCCAGGACCTTTACTATTGTCGGTTATTATTTTGTCTTCTTTAATGATAGGGATAACGCAGTATTTTCATCATACAGATACGACAGAAGAAGTGAAGGATAAAGTACGTCTCGTATTTCCGATTTTTATAATATCTATTTCATTCTGTATTTTATTAAATAAAGATGGGTACATTGTCGCAGTGTTCTCATTTTTCGTCGCAATCGTTTTAATTACCGTTTTATATTATGTAATGAAAGACTTTATACAAAAATAAAGATGTCACAATAGGCATTTTTATTTTGGAGAAAATATAAAATTTCACATACCGTATTTTATATAAAATATATAAAACATATAACAATAGAAAAGTGTGTACTTTGCTGTGTATGTACTTGTCAATCTTGCATAGCCACTATACTATTAAAATGTAGAGATTATAAAAAGGGGTTGTATCTATCATGAAATTTGAGATGCACACAAAAATTATTTCAAATGAAAAAGAAGTAAGATTACATATTGAAGAAAATATATTTCAATTAATATTGGATGGTTATCACTTATTTACAATTCAAGAAATATTGCCTTTATATAAATCAAATGAAGAAAGAATTGGAAGTGCAACGATATTGAAGCTAGAGTGGGAGAACGGAAAAACTACAATAAACTATCAACTCGTTTCACTAAAATCAGTAAATTAAAAGGAGTAGAAAAATATGAAGTTATTTCATACAGCGGATTGGCATTTAGGTAAGCTTGTTCATGGCGTGTATATGACTGAAGACCAAAAGATTGTATTAGATCAGTTTGTACAGGCTGTTGAAGAAGAAAAACCAGATGCTGTAATTATTGCAGGGGATTTATATGACCGAGCAATTCCACCTACAGAAGCAGTAGACTTATTAAATGATGTGCTGCAAAAAATAGTTATTGATTTACAAACACCAGTTATTGCAGTAGCTGGTAATCATGATAGTCCGGATCGTATCCATTTTGGGAGTAGTTTAATGAAAAAACAGGGATTACATATTGCAGGCCAATTTCAATTCCCGTATGAACCTGTTGTACTAAATGATGAATATGGAGAGGTTCACTTCCATCTAATACCGTATGCAGACCCAAGCATAGTTAGACACGTGTTGAAAAATGAAGACGTACGTTCTCATGATGATGCGATGCGCATTTTTATGAATGAGCTCTCTGAAACAATGGATAAAGAAGCTAGACATGTATTTGTTGGACATGCATTTGTAACTTATTCAGGAGAAGCGGAGGAGAATACAAGTGATGCAGAACGACCACTTTCAATTGGTGGTGCTGAATATGTAAATAGTCATTATTTTGATAAGTTTCATTACACAGCGCTTGGACATTTACATCAAGCGCATTTCGTACGTAATGAGACCATTCGATATTCAGGTTCACCACTTGCCTATTCAATTTCTGAAGAGAAACATAAAAAAGGTTATTACATTGTAGAACTGAATGAAACTGGTGAAGTAGCAATTGAAAAAAGGTTACTTTCACCACGTCGTAAAATGCGAACAGTAGAAGCGAAAATAGATGAATTATTACAGCACCCAGTAAGTGAAGATTACGTATTTGTAAAATTATTAGATGAAAACCCTGTCTTACAGCCAATGGAGAAAATACGATCTGTATATCCAAATGCAATGCACGTTGAAAGAGCGATGCAAAGGCGAGAACTCACAGATACAAATGAAGTAACGGTTTCAAGACATAAAATGGATGATTTATCTCTTTTAAAGGCTTTCTATAAAGAAATGAAAGGGTTAGATTTATCAGAAGAGAAAGAACGCCTATTTATAGATGTATTACAAACAGTGCAAGAACGGGAAGGTGAACGAGGATGAGACCGATTCAGCTTATTATGACAGCATTCGGGCCATATAAACAGAAAGAAGTAATCGATTTTGAAGATCTTGGAGAACATCGTATTTTCGCTATTTCTGGGAATACGGGAGCTGGAAAAACAACGATTTTTGATGCGATTTGTTATGTGTTATATGGTGAGGCTAGTGGAGAAGAACGTAGTGATACGAGCATGCTTCGAAGTCAATTTGCTGATGATGATGTTTATACAAGTGTAGAACTAACCTTTCAATTAAAAGGGAAACGCTATGAAATAAAAAGACAACTTGGACATAAAAAACAAGGGAATAAGACCATTACAGGACATGCAGTAGAATTATATGAAGTTATTGATGGAGAAAACGTTCCAGCCGTCGATCGTTTTCATGTAACAGACGTAAACAAAAAAGTGGAAGATTTAATTGGGTTAAGTAAACATCAATTTAGTCAAATTGTTATGTTACCACAAGGTGAATTCCGAAAACTATTAACATCTGAGACGGAAAACAAAGAAGAGATTTTACGTCGTATTTTTAAAACGGATCGTTATAAATTAATGCGTGAGTTACTTGATCAAAAGAGAAAACAATGGAAAGATGTTTTACAAGAAAAACAAAAAGAGAGAGAGCTCTATTTCCGTAATGTTTTTAAATTACCAATCCGTGATGGAGCATTATTAGAGACATTAGCGGCACAAGAACATGTAAATACGCATCAAGTAGTAGAAGCGTTAGAACAAGAAACAACAGTGTATAAGGCAGAGGTTGAGCAATTACAAGTACAACAAGATGTTCAAACGAAGCAATTAAAGGATGCAGAAACACGTTTTCATGCAGCAAAATCTGTAAATGAGAAATTTATAGATTTACAACAAAAGAATGAGAAATATAACACTTTACAAGAGAACCGTGCAGCAATTGAAAGGAAAGAAAAATCCTTTAAACGTGCGGAACAAGCAAAGCGCTTATTACCATTTGAACAATGGTATGAAGAAGCGATGGAAAATGAGCAAAAAGCTGAAAGTTTGTTAAAACAGATAAGCGTCAAACAAGAACAGATAATGAATAGCTTTGAACTTGCTCAGGAGAAGTATGAAGTAGTAAAGAATAAAGAAGCTGAGCGAGAAGAGGCTAAAAAACTTGTTCAAAGATTAGAAGAGTTACAAGCGATTATTGAATCATTAGCTGAAAGAAAGCTGAATTTACAAAATGCCGAAATTCAAATAGGGAAATTAAAAGAAAGTATGCAAAAGTTAGATCAACAACTAGAAGAGCATACAAACCAAAAACAGAAAATGTCTGATGAATTGCAGCAATTAGAACAAGCACTTGAGCAATATGTAGCTAAAGTAGAAGAACTAACGAATATGCGAGAAGATGCAAAAGTTTTAAAGCAAGCATATGATGTTTGGCAAGAAAAACAAAAATTCGAGCAAGAAAAAGAAGCGGCAAATAATAAAATGCAAGTGGCAGTTCGTGCATATGAAAACATGGAGCGCCGCTGGTTAAGTGAACAAGCTGGTATATTAGCTCTTCATTTACATGACGGTGAATCTTGTCCAGTATGTGGTAGTACGAATCATCCGCAAAAAGCTACAGAGCAAAGTAATGCGATCGATGAAAAAGAGTTAAACGATTTAAGAGATAAGAAGAACATTGCTGAAAAATTACATGTGCAAGTAGAGGAGAAATGGAATTTTTATCGACTACAATATGAACAAGTGATAGAAGAAGTTGTGAAGCGTGGGTATAACTCCGAAAAATTAGTTGAAACATATAGTGCACTTGTTCAAAAAGGAAAACAATTAGCTGCAGACGTTAATACGTTAAAAGCAAGTGAAGAAACACGTAAGCAGATTGCTGTGAACATGAAAAGCGTAGAAGAAAAAATAGAAGAACTTCAGAAACAAAAACGGGAAGTAGAAACAATGCAGCACCGTACAGAAATGGAGTGCATGCAACTTCGTACGTCATATGAACATGATAAACGAAATATTCCAGAAAACTTGCAAACAGTACAAGCTTGGAAAGCACAGTTTGACCAAGCTATGCACGAACTTAGGTTAATGGAGGACGAATGGAAGAAAGTGCAGGAAGCGTATCAACATTGGCAAAATGAAAATATACGTATTCAAGCAGAACAGAAAGGTGCTTCTAATCAATTTGAAAGTGCAAAATTGAAGAAAGAAGAGACTTTCGCACGCTTTATGAAAGAGCTAGAACAAAGCGGATTTACAGATCAATTCACGTATAAAGAAGCCAAATTAAGCGATGCCGAGATGGAGATGTTACAGAAAGAAATTCAAGGTTATTATTCATCTCTTGAAGTGCTTGCAAAACAAATTGAAGAGCTAAACTCAGAATTAAAAGATAAAGAGTATATGGATATTACATCTTTAGGTGAACACATAAAAGAACTAGAAATTAATCTCGATATAATTAAAGAAAAACGTCAACGTGCGCAAAATGCGGTAACATATATTTCTGATTTACATGAAAACATTAGACGTATTGACGAACAAATTCACGAGGAAGAAAAAGCCTTCCAAGAACTTGTTGATTTATATGAAGTAATGAAAGGTGATAACGAAAGTCGTATATCATTTGAACGTTACATCTTAATTGAGTATTTAGAACAAATTGTTCAAATCGCAAACGAACGACTACGTAAATTATCAAATGGACAATTTTATTTAAAACGAAGTGAACGAGTTGAAAAAAGAAACCGTCAAAGTGGATTAGGCTTAGATGTGTACGATGCATACACTGGCCAAACGCGCGATGTAAAAACATTATCCGGCGGAGAGAAATTTAACGCATCACTTTGCTTAGCGCTAGGAATGGCAGATGTCATTCAAGCATATGAAGGTGGTATTTCCATCGAAACGATGTTCATCGATGAAGGGTTCGGTTCATTAGATGAAGAATCATTAACGAAAGCAGTTGATGCCTTAATTGACCTACAAAAATCAGGCCGATTTATCGGTGTCATTTCACACGTACAAGAGCTGAAAAACGCAATGCCAGCTGTATTAGAAGTAACGAAGCAGAAGGATGGGTGTAGTCAGACTAGGTTTGTGGTGAAGTAAGCTTAGAAAATGGAGTAGGGAATCTATCGATACTTTTAGTGTCATATGTATGAATCATAAAACGTCGTCTCTTCATATTAGAGGCGACGTTTTATTTTATAAAATATCTATGAATTATCTGTAGAAGGCGGCGTATTCTCCAAACGATTATAAGCTTTAAAAGCTGAAATTGCCGATATAACCCCGCCTACTAAAAATAAAGTCGATCCTCCAACTAAGATGATACGACTGACATATGTTTCCCGTGCTTCTTCGACTTCTTCTTGTAACGCTGTAGGCATATGAATCCCCCTTTATAAAAGTTGTTTTATAAATAGTATATACAAACGCCTAAAATATGTTAAAATAACTGATGATTTTATGTAGTGGATAATTAGATGAGTAGGATGCGAGTGGCTAAATAAATCTTCATCACAAATTTATGCGAACTTCACATAGAGCACATATTAACATTGTATTATGTATATGTACCAAATAAATAAAGTGAATGTAAGTTCTGTTTTCAAAAATTTAAAATCCTTTTATTTCTATATGAAAGTTTTAATCGAGGGTTTTAAAAATTTTGGAAATAGATCTTATAAAAATGGAATTCATATAAAAGGGGAATGTCTTATGACAACATATACAAGTGAAATGAAAAAAACTTTAGTTTCAGAAGAAGATGTAGATATTTTAAAAATTATGGCGCATCCAATCCGACTGCAAATTGTAAATGAATTAAGTACAAGAAAAACTTGTAATGTAACACAATTAACAGAGTTACTGAACATCCCGCAATCTACTGTTTCACAACATTTATCAAAAATGAAGGGTAAAGTGTTACGAGCAGAGAGAAGAGGTTTAGAAATTTATTATCATATTAACAATTTAAAAGCGAGTAAGATTGTTAATGTTTTAGGGTATATAAACTAGTGAAATATTTTTATATAAAATAGCCCCTGCTGTTTAGCAGGGGCTATTTTGTGTTGTTTTATGTATTTGTATTTAAAACTTTATAGTTTTTATGATTTACAATTGTTCGATCAAATTCAAAAGTACCACCGCTTACATTTGTAATTTCAACTAAGACCGATTCAGTATAAAGTTTTAGTACAGATCCTGTAATCTTTAAATTGTTTCGTTGAAAAAGTATAGTATCCCCTACGTTTGCTTTCATAGTACCTCCTCATTAAAGACAGAAATATTTTTTTATTATATATATTAAACCACGGATAGATATATTAGTGAATATTTAGTTTTATTTATTGGAAAAAAATTTGTGATTTTATAAAAAATAAGGTGAATCGAAGTATAAAAAATTTTTCTATTGTATTTAATCAGTAGTTTTTTGTATTTCATCCTTCGTTTTTTGTAACTGATTCCATGTTTTTGACGCTCTATCTTGTAAGTGCTTACATAAATGAAAACATCTTATACAATGAAGGTGTCAAATCAAAAGAGGTGACCAAAATGAACATAAAAAAAGTAAATTTAGCGAATAGCATTGAAATAGAAAGAGGAGGCGGAAAGATATGAAAAAATCAACTGTTAATCCATGGTTTGTTGTCCTTGGCACAGTCATAGTACAAATGGGGCTTGGGACGATATATACATGGAGTTTATTCAATCAGCCTTTAGTTAGTAAATACGGTTGGAGTCTTAACGCTGTTGCGATAACTTTTTCAATTACTAGTCTTTCTTTAGCATTTTCAACTTTATTTGCGAGTAAATTGCAAGAAAAATGGGGACTTCGTAAACTTATTATGATAGCTGGATTAGCATTAGGACTAGGGTTAATACTTAGCTCACAAGCGTCCTCATTAATATTACTTTATGTACTAGCAGGAGTTGTTGTAGGTTATGCAGATGGTACAGCATATATCACTTCACTATCAAATTTAATAAAGTGGTTTCCAGAGCGTAAAGGTTTAATTGCTGGTATTTCTGTCTCTGCATATGGTTCAGGTAGCTTAATCTTTAAATACGTTAACGCAAAGTTGATTGAATCAGTTGGTGTATCGCAAGCATTTATATACTGGGGTTTAATTGTTACAACTATGATTGTAATTGGTGCTTGTTTAATCCATCAAGCTGCAGATCAAGGAGCAGTTCATGAAACAAAAACTAAGGAATACACAACGAAAGAAATGTTAGGCACAAAACAAGTATACTTATTATTTATCATGTTATTTACATCATGTATGAGTGGCTTATACTTAATTGGTATGGTAAAAGACATTGGTGTTCAACTTGTAGGGCTTAGCGCAGCAACAGCAGCTAATGCGGTGGCTATGGTTGCAATCTTTAATACATTAGGTCGTATCATTTTAGGACCGTTATCGGATAAAATCGGGCGTTTAAAAATCGTTACTGGTACTTTTGTTGTTATGGCGAGTTCAGTCTTAGTTCTAAGTTTTGTAGATTTAAATTACGGTATATACTTCGTATGTGTAGCAAGTGTAGCGTTTTGCTTTGGTGGAAATATCACTATTTTCCCAGCTATTGTTGGTGATTTCTTCGGTATGAAAAACCATAGTAAGAACTACGGAATTGTGTATCAAGGATTTGGATTTGGGGCGCTTGCAGGTTCCTTTATCGGTGCACTTCTAGGTGGATTCAGACCAACGTTCATGGTGATCGGTGTATTATGTGTCGTGTCATTCATTATCGCAATTTTAATTCAAGCACCTAAACAGAAAAAAGAACAAGAAGAAGAGTATCGCAGCGTAGCATAAGTATACAAATCTTCTATAACACTATGATTACGAAAAAGCATCCTATTCTATTAATTAGGATGCTTTTTTTATGAGTTATTTTAACAAGGTTAAATTACTTTTGTGATTTTTATAGATGTAAAAGTGAGTGGAATACCCATTTGGAATATGATAAATTGATACATCGTATTCGAAATATATATTAAATCTTAAATGGTAAAGAAGACATTCATTAGTATTTGTAAGATATATTTTCAGAAAAATATTGAGAAAATATATACTTGAGTTTTTCATAAAGCATTGTAAATGAACGTATCTCTAGTTTATCTTCTTCAATTTTAAAAAGAGGAGTTTGAATTTTATTTATAATATAAGTACATTCAATGCGTTTAGGTATGATTTTATTAAGAAGCATTAAAATACTTTATCTGAAAAATAAAAAAAGATTGACAAGTTTATTGAGAAACATTATCATTTCGGTGTAAGATAGTAAATGAAAAACATTATCAATAAAACAGATTTTAAAGTAATGCGCACTTGACCAATTAGTTTAGTAAGTGTATTATTTTTTACAACACAACTGATAATGAAAATCAATATCATTGATGTTACTTAATGAAATTAATGTTTATGTGAAAGGATAGAGAAAATGAACTTAGGGGAATTTGATGGGCAAACAGTTTTAGTAACAGGTGCAGCACAAGGTATAGGCAGTGTTGTTGCCAAAATGTTTTTAGAAAGAGGAGCCACAGTTATTGCGGTTGATCAAAATGAAGAGGGGTTAAATGTACTCTTAAATCAAAATGAATTAAATAAAACACGTATGAAAACGTTTCGTTTAGATGTGAGTAATAGCGCTGCTGTTGAAGACATGGTAAATCATATTGCAAATGAAATAGCGCCAATAGATATTTTAATAAATGTTGCAGGGGTTTTACGTATGGGACCAATTCATTCGTTAAGTGATGAAGATTGGAATAAAACATTCTCTGTAAATACTACAGGGGTTTTCAATATGTCCCGAGCGGTAAGTAAAAATATGATGTTAAGAAAATCAGGGGCAATTGTTACAGTCGGTTCAAATGCGGCAAATACGCCGAGAATGGAGATGGCTGCGTATGCTGCGTCAAAAGCTGCAACGACGATGTTTATGAAATGTTTAGGACTAGAGCTTGCGGCATACAATATACGCTGCAACTTAGTTTCTCCAGGTTCTACTGAAACTGAGATGCAAAGATTACTATGGGCTGATGAGAATGGAGCTAAAAATATAATTGCTGGTTCTCAAAATACATATAGACTCGGAATTCCATTACAAAAAATTGCACAACCTTCAGAAGTTGCTGAAGCAGTGTTATTTTTAGCCTCAGATAGAGCAAGTCATATTACAATGCACAATTTATGTGTTGATGGCGGTGCTACGTTAGGAGTTTAATAAAAATTCAGGAGGTTATTATATTATGAATGAACATATAGCTGTAAAGGAATTGTCAGAAAAACTTTTAGAAGATTATAAGACTGAATCTTCATTCTTTTTCGCTTCACCAACTCGAACTATATTAGCAGAAGGAGAGTTTACTACAGTAAAGCATCGTGAAATTGAAAATTTCCCAGAGCTTGTGCAAGCGACATTAAGTAATGCGAAACAAGCTGGAAATCCAAATCCTATCGTTGTGGGTGCTTTGCCATTTGATCGTAGAAAAGAAGTCCAACTTATCGTACCAGAATATAGTAGGATTTCTGAGCGTTTACAATTGGATACAACAAATCAGCTTGAAACAAATGAGAACGTAACATTTGAAATGACGCCAGTACCAGACCCTGAAGTTTATATGAATGGTGTGAAGCAAGGAATTAAAAAAATACAGGACGGTGATTTAAAGAAAATCGTTCTATCTAGATCGTTAGATGTTAAATCTTCGGAAAAGATTGATAAGCAAAAACTTCTGCGAGAATTAGCAGAACATAATAAGCATGGTTATACATTTGCTGTGAATTTACCGAAAGATGAAAAAGAGAACAGTAAGACGCTAATTGGAGCAAGTCCTGAATTGCTTGTTTCACGTAATGGTATGCAAGTTATTTCTAATCCGTTAGCTGGTTCAAGGCCACGTAGTGAGGACCCAGTAGAAGATAAAAGAAGGGCAGAGGAATTACTTTCTTCTCCAAAAGATTTACATGAACATGCGGTAGTAGTTGAAGCGGTTGCCGCTGCACTTGGTCCGTATTGTCATACATTACATGTTCCAGAAAAGCCATCAGTTATTCATAGTGAAGCGATGTGGCATTTGTCTACAGAAGTGAAAGGTGAACTGAAGGATCCAAATACTTCTTCTTTACAATTAGCAATTGCCCTTCATCCTACGCCAGCAGTTTGCGGAACTCCGATGGAAAAAGCAAGAGAGGCTATACAGCATATTGAGCCATTTGACCGCGAGTTCTTTACAGGAATGCTAGGATGGAGCGATTTAAATGGAGATGGAGAATGGATTGTTACAATTCGTTGTGCTGAAGTACAAGAAAATACACTGCGTTTATATGCAGGAGCTGGAGTTGTTGTTGAGTCAAAACCAGAAGATGAGTTAGCAGAAACATCAGCTAAGTTCCAAACAATGCTAAAAGCTTTAGGGTTAAGAGATAGTTCACTTAATGAAAATAGGGGGAAGAAAGAATGCTAGTAGGTTATACAGAATGGCCAAAAGAATTTGCCGATCATTATCGAGAAGAAGGATGTTGGCTTGGTGAAACATTTGGAGGAGTGTTAAGAGAGCGGGCTGAGAAATATGGAGATCGAATCGCGGTTGTAAGTGGTAAGAAGCATATAACATATAGTGAACTTGATAAAAATGCAGATCGTTTAGCAGCAGGTTTACTGAATTTAGGAATAAAGAAAGAGGACAGAGTTGTAATCCAGTTACCTAACATTATCGAGTTTTTCGAAATATGTTTTGCACTATTTCGAATTGGAGCGCTTCCTGTCTTTGCGCTACCTTCACATCGAAGCAGTGAAATTAGTTATTTTTGTGAGTTTGGTGAGGCGAGCGCTTACGTTATTTCAGATAAGGCTCTCGGTTTTGATTATCGAAAACTAGCAAGAGAAGTGAAAGAGAAAGTGCCAACTTTACAACGTGTAATTGTAGTGGGGGAAGAAGAAGAGTTTGTGAACATAAATGATCTGTATATGGATCCCGTCTCATTACCAGAAGTTCAGCCAAGTGATGTTGCATTTCTCCAATTATCAGGAGGGACAACAGGTCTTTCTAAATTAATTCCTAGAACACATGATGACTATATTTATAGTTTACGTGTAAGCGCTGAAATTTGTAATTTGAATGCAGAAAGCGTCTATATGGCAGTTCTTCCAGTAGCACACAATTACCCAATGAGTTCTCCAGGGACATTTGGAACTTTCTATGCGGGTGGAAAAGTGGTATTGGCAACTGGTGGTAGTCCAGATGAGGCATTTGCTCTTATTGAAAAAGAAAAAGTTACAATTACAGCGCTCGTTCCGCCATTAGCAATGATTTGGCTTGATGCTGCATCTTCTCGTAATACCGATTTATCGAGCCTAGAGGTTATTCAAGTAGGTGGTGCTAAGTTTAGCGCTGAGGTTGCAAGACGTATACGCCCTACATTTGGATGTACGTTACAGCAAGTATTCGGTATGGCGGAAGGATTAGTGAACTATACAAGATTAGACGATCCGGAAGAAATTATTATTCATACACAAGGTAGACCAATGTCTGCACTCGATGAAGTACGAGTTGTTGATGAAAATGACAACGATGTACAACCTGGCGAAGTAGGTAGTTTATTAACAAGAGGTCCATATACAATTCGTGGTTACTATAAAGCTGAAGAGCATAATGCACGATCATTTACAAAGGATGGATTTTATCGCACAGGTGATCTTGTAAAAGTAAATGAAAAAGGATACATCATTGTAGAAGGAAGAGATAAAGATCAAATTAACCGTGGTGGTGAGAAAGTTGCTGCGGAAGAAGTTGAAAATCATTTATTAGCACACGATGCGGTCCATGACGTAGCAATTGTATCTATGCCTGACGATTATTTAGGTGAACGCACCTGTGCTTTTGTTATAGCTCGCGAACAAGTTCCGGCAGTAAGTGAATTAAAAATGTTTTTAAGAGAACGTGGTATAGCGGCTTATAAAATTCCAGATCGAATTGAATTTATTGAATCATTCCCGCAAACAGGAGTCGGAAAAGTCAGCAAAAAAGAACTACGTAAAGTCATTGCTGAAAAACTTATTACAGTAAAACAATAATAAAAACCGGAAGGAAGTGATTAGATGGCTATCCCATCTATTTCAGTATATAAAATGCCAATTGAATCAGAACTACCAAAAAATAAAGTGAATTGGACACCAGACCCGAAACGTGCAGTACTTTTAATTCATGACATGCAAGAATACTTTCTTGATGCATATAGCGATAAAGAATCACCAAAAGTAGAACTTATTTCAAATATTAAAATGATAAGAGAAAAATGTAAACAACTTGGTATACCAGTTGTTTATACAGCGCAACCTGGTGGACAAACGTTAGAACAAAGAGGTTTATTACAAGACTTTTGGGGTGACGGTATTCCTGCTGGACCAGATAAAAAGAAAATTGTTGATGAACTTACTCCTGATGAGGATGATATATTCCTAACAAAATGGAGATATAGTGCATTTAAAAAGACAAATCTATTAGAAATTTTAAATGAACAAGGAAGAGATCAACTCATTATTTGCGGTATTTATGCGCATATTGGATGCCTTTTAACAGCTTGTGAAGCATTTATGGATGGTATAGAGCCGTTCTTTGTAGCAGATGCAGTTGCTGATTTTTCACTAGAGCATCATAAACAAGCATTGGAGTATGCATCTAATAGATGCGCAGTAACGACATCAACAAACCTACTGTTAAAAGATTTACAAAGTGTAAAAGGTGATGAGAGTGAAGGAATCACTATACAGCAAGTACATGAACTAGTTGCACAACTACTTCGTGAGTCAGTAGAGAGTATTGATATTGATGAGGACTTATTAAATAGAGGGCTTGATTCGGTCAGAATTATGAGTTTAGTAGAGAAGTGGCGTCGTGAAGGGAAAGAAATCACGTTTGCAGATTTAGCAGAACGTCCAACTGTTGCAGGTTGGTACAGCTTACTATCTTCACAAACAGCACAGGTGCTGTAACAAATAGACTACATAATAAAGGGGTAGTAAAGAATGCCTAACAGTCAAAAGATTCGTCATTCGTTATCATCTGCGCAATCTGGTATGTGGTTTGCGCAACAATTAGATCCGCTTAATCCGATATATAATACTGGGGAATATGTAGAAATAAACGGGAATATTCATCAAGACATTTTTGAATTAGCTGTACGTAAAGTTGTAATGGAAGCAGAAGCACTTCACGTTCGCTTCGAAGAGGATGAAATTGGCCCATGGCAAGTTATTGAAGAATCACAGTTCCATATGCATTTTATTGACGTTCGGAAAGAAGGAAACCCTGAAGAAGCTGCTAAAGTATGGATGAAAAATGATTTATCTATGCCAGTCGATTTGAAAAAAGATACTTTATTTACTGAAGCACTTATTCAAGTTGAAAATAATCGTTTCTTTTGGTATCAGCGCATCCATCACATTGTGATGGATGGCTATGGATTTTCACTTCTTAGCCAAAAGGTAGCGAATGAGTATACATCACTTATAGAAGAAACAAACAAGAATGAAAAGCCATTTGGTTCTCTTGCAAAAGTTGTGCAAGAAGATATTGAGTATCGTGAGTCTAAACAATTTCAGGAAAATCGTACTTTTTGGTTAGAAAAGTTTGCAGATGCCCCAGAAGTTGTAAGTTTGGCAGAACGAGCACCGAGAACATCAAATGGATTTTCACGAGAAACAGCTTATTTATCTAGTTCTAGCACGAAAACTTTACTAGAAGATATCAATATTTCGTTAACAAGTTGGCCGGAATTCATTGTGGCTGTAACAAGTATTTATATGCATAAATTAACAGGTGAAAATGATATTGTTTTAGGTTTACCGATGATGGGACGTCTAGGTTCTGTATCTATTCATACACCAAGTATGGTAATGAATTTAGTTCCACTTCGTATTACAGTAACTCCAAATATAACTCTTGCGGAATTATTGCAGCAAGTTTCTAAAGAAATCCGAGATGTACGTCGCCATTATAAATACCGTCATGAGGAATTAAGAAGAGACTTAAAGTTACTAGGTGAAAATCAAAGGTTGTTTGGACCGTTAGTGAATGTTATGCCTTTTGATTACGGGCTTAATTTTGCTGGAAATCGTGGTATTACGCATAACTTATCAGCAGGACCTGTAGATGATTTATCGATAAATGTATATAAACGTTTTGATCAAAATGAGCTAATGATTCATTTTGATGCGAATCCCGAAGTATATAATGGCGCAGAGCTAGCATTGCATAAAGAAAGATTTATGAATCTATTTGAATTAGTAATAAATAATTATGAGAAAAACGAGCCGATTGGAAAAATAAACATTACTCTGCCTGAAGAAAATCATAAAGTTTTATTGGAATGGAATGAAACGAAGGAAGACGATGAGTTAATCAGTTTACCTATATCATTTGAAAAACAAGTGCAAAAAAATCCAAATAAACTAGCGATTACTTGTGACGGTGTAATCCTTACGTATAAAGAGCTAAATGAACGAGCGAATGAACTAGCACATTATTTAGTAGAAGAAGGAATACGACCAAATCAGTTTGTAGCTTTAGTATTCCCTAGATCAATAGAAATGGTAGTTAGTATGCTAGCAGTCTTAAAGGCTGGTGCATCGTATTTACCAATAGATCCAGAATACCCAGCAGAAAGAGTTAATTATATAGTAAATGATGCAAAACCAGTTTGTATCATAACACATTCATCTGTTTCCTCTAAGTTAGTTATAGAAAAGGATATGAAAAAAATTGTATTAGATGACGAAGAAACGAAACTAGCGTTACATACATATTCTCGTATGAATATAGCATGTAAGAATGATGTATCACTTTTAAACCCAGCCTATACAATATATACTTCAGGCTCAACAGGAAACCCAAAAGGTGTAATTGTTCCTATGAGAGGTTTAAGTAACTTTTTAATGGCTATGCAGCAAAAGTTTTCATTAAATGAAAATGATCATTTATTAGCAGTTACAACGTTTGCGTTTGATATTTCTGCTCTAGAAATTTATTTACCTCTTATTAGTGGTGCAAGTTTAACAATTGCGCAAAAAGAAGACATACAAGAGCCATCAGCATTAACGACACTTTTACAAGAAGAAAGAGTGACAATTATGCAGGCTACACCGACGCTTTGGCAGGCGTTAGTAACTGATTATCCAGAGAAGCTACAAGGGCTAAATATACTTGTTGGTGGTGAAGCTCTCCCAGCGCATTTAGCAAATAAATTAAAAGAATTAGGTTGTTCAATAACTAATTTATATGGACCAACTGAAACGACGATTTGGTCTACTTTCATGAACATTGATGAAGGTGAAAAGGGTATACCACCTATTGGAAAGCCAATTTGCAATACAGAAGTGTATGTATTGGATGCAGGGCTACAACCAGTTCCACCTGGAATTATTGGTGAATTATATATTGCAGGGGAAGGACTTGCAAGCGGATATTTAGGAAAACCTGAGTTAACAGCTGAACGGTTTGTTGCAAATCCTTATGGAGAATCAGGGAAGCGCATGTACCGTACAGGAGATCTTGTGAAATGGCGTAGTGATGGTGCGTTAGAGTACATTAGTCGCGCAGATCATCAAATTAAAATTCGTGGATTCCGAATTGAATTAGCTGAAATTGAAACGGTATTACAACGACATGAAAATATTCAACAAGCGGTAGTAATGGTACGAGAAGATCGTGCAAATGATAAACGCATCATTGCGTATATCGTTGCAGAAGAAAAGGAACCGATTAATCTTTCAGAAATTCGTTCTTATGTTTCAGAAAGTTTAGCGAATTATATGATACCATCGGCATTTGTTGTGCTAGAAGAATTACCATTAACGCCAAATGGTAAGGTTGACAGAAAGAAATTACCTGCTCCTGATTTTAATGGAATGAACAACGAGAGAGTTGCTAGAAATCCGAAAGAAGAAATATTATGTGATTTATTTGCAGAAGTACTTGGTGTTTCTCGAATTAGCATTGATGATAATTTCTTTGAAATGGGTGGACATTCACTTCTCGCATCTCGTTTAATGGCAAGAATTCGTGAAACGTTAAGTGTGGAATTAGGAATTGGGAAACTATTTGAATCACCAACTGTTGCCGAACTGGCGAAACAATTAAACCATGCAAAAAGCGCAAGACCAGCTATACAGAAAGCAAGTAGGCCAAATGAAGTTCCACTTTCATTTGCACAGCGCAGGTTATGGTTCTTAAATTGTTTAGAAGGTCCAAGTCCTACTTATAATATTCCGCTAGTCATTCGTATGAATGGAATATTGAATCGGGAAGCATTACAAGGTGCTTTTTATGATGTAGTTGAGAAACATGAAACACTTAGAACAATTTTCCCTAACATATTAGGTAGTTCCTATCAGAAAATTTTAGATATGGAAAACTTAAATCTAGAAATGGTTATAACTAATACATGTAAAGATGAATTAGAAAGTGTACTTTCAGAGGCGGTAAGATATAGTTTTAACCTCGATATTGAGCCGGCAGTTCGTTTGCAACTTTTTACAGTAAGTGAAAACGAACATGTATTATTAATTTTATTACATCATATTGTAGGTGATGGCTGGTCATTACAGCCGTTAACGAGAGATTTTACAGCGGCGTATAAAGCACGATGTCAAGGTGACAGAGTTCAGCTGGAGACACTACCAGTTCAATACGCAGATTATGCACTTTGGCAACAGCAATTGCTAGGTGATGAAACGACACCAGAGAGTCTTATTTCAACACAATTAGATTTTTGGAAAGAAGAACTTAAAGGTTTACCAGACCAAATGGAGTTACCTACAGATTTCCAGCGTCCAATTGAGACGAGTTACCGCGGGGAAACAATTCATTTTCATATAGATGAAGGTATGCATAGTAGGTTAGTAGAGCTTGCACGTAAAAATGGAGTTAGTTTGTTTATGGTATTGCAAGCAGGGCTTAGTGCACTATTTACAAGATTAGGTGCAGGCACTGATATACCAATTGGAAGTCCGATTGCTGGAAGAAATGATGATGTACTTTCAGATATCGTTGGTTTATTTGTAAATACATTAGTGTTACGTACAAATACGTCAGGAGATCCAAGCTTTAAAGAATTATTAAATAGAGTGAAGCAGGTAAATCTTGCAGCTTATGAAAATCAAGATGTTCCATTTGAAAGGCTTGTTGAAGTGTTAAATCCAGTACGTACTCGAAACAGCCACCCGTTGTTTCAAGTTATGTTAGCTTTTCAAAATACACCAGAAGCAACGTTTCATGCACCAGATTTAGAAGCGAGCCTTGAAATTCAAAGCGTTGGTTCTGCAAAATTTGATTTAACATTTGAAATTAGTGAGAGTAACGAGGTTGATGGTACTCCGAACGGTTTACATGGATTACTAGAGTTTAGTACCGATTTATATAAACGTGAAACGGTTCAAAAACTAATAGAACGATTCATTTTGTTATTAGATGATGCAGCTACAAATCCGGATCAATCAATTGGCAGATTAGAAATATTAACTGTAGCAGAGAAAAATACAGTGTTAGAAAAGTGGAATGGTGGTTTTCAAATTGCACCAGAAATGACATTGCCACAATTGTTTGAAAAGCAGGCTCATATAAATCCAAATTCTATAGCTGTTGTCTTTGAAAATAAGAAATTAACTTATGAAGAGTTAAATAGAAAAGCAAATAAAATAGCTCGATTCCTAATAGCAAAAGGGATTGGTCCTGATCAACTCGTTGCTTTAGCGATGCCAAGATCATTAAACATGGTTGTAAGCTTATTAGCTGTTCTTAAAGCTGGTGCTGGATACCTTCCGTTAGATCCAGATTACCCAGCAGACCGCATTTCATTTATGCTACACGATGCGAAACCATCATGTGTTTTAACGAATTCAGAAGTGGAAATTGAATGTGATGAGGCACTAAAAGTTTTAGTTGATGATGTGAAAGTAATAGCAGAAGTTGAGAAATATAGTGAAGAAAATATTGATGAAGTGGAACGAATTAAGCCATTATCTCCATCACATATTGCTTACGTTATTTATACGTCAGGCTCAACGGGTAGACCGAAAGGCGTTATGATACCTCATCAAAATGTAGTAAGACTTTTAGGAGCAACTGATCATTGGTTCCAGTTTGACGGAAACGATGTTTGGACGATGTTCCATTCATACGCTTTTGATTTCTCGGTTTGGGAAATTTGGGGACCTTTATTATACGGAGGGCGTTTAGTTGTAGTGCCACATACTGTAAGTCGCTCACCGAAAGAATTTTTACAGCTTCTTGTTAAAGAAAAGGTTACGGTTTTAAACCAAACTCCATCAGCGTTCTATCAATTGATGCAAGCAGATCGTGAAAATGAAGAGATTGGCCAAAAATTATCTTTACGATATGTTGTTTTTGGAGGAGAAGCACTTGAGCTAAGTCGCTTAGAAGATTGGTATAGTCGACATCCTCATAACGCACCAAAGCTTATTAATATGTACGGTATTACGGAGACGACAGTACATGTTAGTTATATTGAATTAGATGAAACTATCGTCTCTTTACGAGCAAATAGTTTAATTGGGTGCAGTATACCTGACCTTAAAGTGTATGTGTTAGACAACTATTTACAACCAGTGCCACCTGGAGTAGTTGGAGAAATGTATGTTGCAGGTGCAGGGCTTGCGCGTGGATATTTAGGAAGAGCAGGATTAACGGCTGAACGCTTTATCGCAGATCCATTTGGCAAGCCAGGTACAAGAATGTATCGTACAGGAGACTTAGCTCGCTGGCGTAAAGATGGGACGCTAGATTATATAGGACGTGCAGATCATCAAATAAAAATTCGTGGATTTCGAATTGAATTAGGAGAAATAGAAGCAGTCATAATGAAGCACCCTAAAGTTGAGCAAGTAGCCGTTATTGTACGGGAAGATCAACCAGGGGATAAACGGTTAGTTTCTTATATCGTTGCATCAAATAATGAAGCGATTGATACGAATGAAATGCGTCAGTTTGCTGGTGGTAGTTTACCAGATTATATGGTTCCATACGCTTTTGTAGTAGTAAATGAGTTACCTTTAACTCCAAACGGTAAATTAGATAGAAAGGCATTGCCAGCTCCAGAATTTATCGCATCATCTTCTAGTCGTGGTCCAAGAACACCGCAAGAAGAAATGTTATGTGACTTGTTTACAGAAGTGCTAAGTGTACCTCAAATTGGAATTGATGACGGATTCTTTGATCTTGGTGGCCATTCACTCCTTGCAGTACAGCTTATGAGCCGCATTAAAGAGGCGCTTGGAGTGGAACTAAACATTGGTACTTTATTTGCAGCACCGACTGTTGCAGGGTTAGCTGAAAGACTTGAGATGGGGAATGGTCAAAGTGCACTTGATGTGTTGCTTCCATTACGAGCAAGCGGGGATCAATTACCACTATTTTGTGTACATCCAGCAGGTGGATTAAGTTGGTGCTATGCAGGACTTATGAAATCTTTAGGGACAGATTATCCAATCTATGGTGTACAAGCACATGGTATCGCTAAAAATGAAGAACTTCCAAAAAGTTTAGAGGAGATGGCGGCGGATTACTTGAAACACGTTCGTGAAGTACAGCCTCATGGACCATATCGTTTATTAGGTTGGTCGCTTGGAGGAAATGTTGTGCATGCAATGGCGGCGCAATTACAAAATGAAGGGGAAGAAGTAGAATTACTCGTTATGCTTGATTCTTATCCTGGACACTTCTTACCGAATACGGAAGCGCCTACTGAAGAGGAAGCGTTAATCGCATTACTTGCTTTAGGCGGATATGACCCAGATAACATGGATGGTAAACCACTTACAATGGAAAGTGCAGTTGAAATCCTTCGTAAAGATGGAAGTGCATTAGCAAGTCTTGAAGAAGAGACTATATTGAACTTGAAAGAAACATATGTAAATTCAGTAGGGTTGTTAGGGAAATATGTACCGAAAGTTTATAATGGAGATATCTTATTCTTTAGATCTACTGTTATACCAGACTGGTTTGATCCTATTTCTCCAAATACGTGGCTAAATTATTTAGACGGGCAAATTGTGCAGCACGATATTGATTGTAGACATAAAGATCTATGTCAGCCAGGTCCGCTTACGGAAATTGGACAAGTATTAGCGAAATATTTGCAGAATAAGAAAGGGGTAAGTAGAGTATGACGAATCCATTTGAAAATGATAATTACACATATAAAGTATTAATAAATGAGGAGGGCCAATATTCTCTCTGGCCTGCTTTTCTCGATGTACCTATTGGCTGGAATGTCGTATATGAAGAAGCTAGTAGGCAGAGCTGCTTAGAATATGTTGAATATAACTGGAAAGATTTGAATCCAAAAAGTAATCAAGTTCGTGAAAAAACATTAGCAGGAAAACGATAATGAAAGCAAAACTAAATCCAAAAGTAGTCGTAAGTATCGTTTATATAACTGCGATGTTTATGGCTGCGATGGACGCAACGATTGTAAATGTAGCACTACAAACGATAAGTAAAGAACTACAAGTAACTCCATCTGCAATGGGGACGGTTAATGTTGGGTATTTAGTTAGTTTAGCTGTTTTCCTTCCGATTTCTGGTTGGTTAGGAGATCGATTTGGTACGAAAAGAGTGTTTTTAATTGCTCTTTTCGTATTTACAATTGCCTCTGCTTTATGCGGAATGGCTAACGATATTACTTCATTGAATATTTTCCGTATTATTCAAGGTGCTGGTGGAGGGCTTTTAACACCGGTTGGAATGGCAATGTTATTTCGAACATTTTCACCAGAGGAAAGACCGAAGATTTCTCGGTTCATTATACTTCCAATTGCTGTAGCACCAGCAATTGGTCCTATCATCGGTGGTTTCTTTGTAGATCAAATGTCTTGGCGTTGGGCATTTTATATTAATCTACCGTTTGGAATCGTTGCATTGCTCTTTGGACTTCTATTTTTAGCAGAGCATGTTGAAAAATCAGCTGGTCGCTTTGATTCTCTCGGCTTTATTTTATCAGCACCAGGATTTGCGATGCTCATATATGCACTCAGCCAGGGACCATCAAAAGGGTGGATTTCTCCAGAAATTATGAGTACTGGGATAGCTGGGGTTGTATTCATTACATTGTTTATAATCGTAGAACTGAAAGTAAAGCAACCGATGTTAGATTTACGCTTATTAAAAGAACCAGTCTTTAGAAAGATGAGCCTTATATCATTATTTTCATCAGCTGGTTTACTAGGAATGTTATTTGTTTTTCCACTTATGTATCAAAATGTGATAGGAGTTTCCGCGCTGGAATCAGGACTTACGACATTTCCAGAGGCGATTGGATTAATGATTTCTTCACAAATTGTGCCATGGTCATATAAGAAATTAGGAGCTCGAAAGGTAATTTCTATAGGATTAATTTGTACGGCGATTATCTTTGTTTTATTAAGTTTTATAAATCACGATACGAATCCGTGGCAAATTCGGGCATTATTGTTTGGTATCGGTATTTTCTTAGGTCAATCTGTCGGTGCGGTGCAATTTTCTGCCTTTAACAATATCACGCCGCCTTCCATGGGGAGAGCGACTACTATATTTAATGTGCAAAATCGATTAGGTTCAGCGATAGGAGTAGCTGTTTTAGCTAGTATACTAGCTGGTTTTGGAAGTAATAACGTTCAATCCAATTTTTTACCATATCAAGCAGCATTAATTGGATCAGCAATATTTTTGCTCATAGCACTACTATTTTCTTTACGTATTTCCGATAAAGAGGTAATGTCAAATAAGAAAGAAAAAACATTATCTGTATCAAAAAAAGAGAAAGCACTCGTCAATGAATAACAATATACGTATGCTTTTTTATGAAAATTGATATTCGTTGAATAAAGGAGAGTTTACATGATAGAAAGTAAAGTTGTAGATTCTGTTCCAACTTTGAATGAGAATGATTGTCAAATATGGTGGGCAAGAATTTCAGATTTACAATCATGGCATTACAATTTACTAAATGATATAGAGCGAGAGAAAGCAAATTCGTATCATCATTCGGCAGATCGAGCTCGTTTTATAATAGGTTGCGTAATTAGTAGATTAGTTCTCGGTAAGATACTTTCTATGTCACCAGTCCAAGTACCAATTGATCGAATGTGCTCAGTATGTAAATTGCAACATGGTAGACCACAATTACCAGAAGGTATGCCGCAATTATCCGTTTCACATTCAGGTGAGTGGGTTGTCGTTGCATTTACAAAATCTGCACCTGTTGGCATAGATGTAGAACAAATGAATCCTAATGTAGATGTTATGAAAATGGCAGAAGGTGTATTAACAGACATTGAAATAGCGCAAGTTATGAAACTACCAAATGAACAGAAAATAGAAGGTTTTTTAACATATTGGACTCGAAAAGAAGCGGTGCTGAAAGCGACAGGTGAAGGACTAATGATTCCGCCAGTACATATTACAGTATCAGCTCCAAATGATCCTCCAAACTTGTTGGTTTTTAAGGATAGACAAGAGTTAGCAAGTAATACAATGATGGAAGATGTAAGGTCTAGTTTAGATTATAGGGCCTCTGTTGCAATATTCAGTAAGGAAGTAACTGAAATTACGCAATTAGACGCGGCAGCACTTTTAAATCTTAAATAAAAAAATTATAGAAGAGGTGTTCCTCATGTTAGTAGCGGAAAATAGAAAGAATGAATTCACTTATAACGTACAAGCAATTAAAAATATTTTATTTTCTGGAGATACATCATCCATTCATGCTTTAGAAAAGCTTTTAAATGATACAGTTCAGTTTGATGTTCTTGAACAAGAGGCACTTGGTAGACAGAACATTCCGAAAGAAGCAAAGAATTTCTTTGATAAAGATGGAACATTTCTTTACCGTGTATCTAATGTTAGTTATAAAGGAAAGGTGTTATCTGAAAATCTAATTTTTGCAGACACTTCGTTTTTACCGGACGCAATAAAGAGTGAATTAGAGAGTGGAAATATTCCTGTTGAAAAGCTTATAGAAAAGATGGAAGTAAGAAGAAACGTATTATATGAAGGATATCAGCCATCTGGAAATATTATTGAATTGTTTGATGGATGTTCTGTTACAGCGAATGTGTATCCAACTAGAAAGTATCAAATTGTAAGTAACTGCAAATGTGTATTTTATATTTGTGAAGTGTATCATGCAGAGAATATAAAGCAATTGCTTAAATAAAAACGAGAAACCAGCCTATAAAATGGCTGGTTTCTTGTTTATTTAACAGCTTCTTTTAATTCTTTACCTGCTTTAAATGCAGGAACTTTACCAGCTGCGATTTGAATTTCTTCGCCAGTTTGCGGATTACGTCCTGTACGAGCAGATCTTTCGCGCACTTCAAAAGTTCCAAATCCGATTAATTGAACTTTATCGCCAGATTGTAATGCATTAGCAATTGTGTCAAATACGGATTGTACAGCTGCAGAAGCGTCCTTTTGAGAAATATCAGCTGATTGTGCTACGTTTTTAATTAATTCTGTTTTGTTCATGTTTTCACCTCATAAAAAAATTTTTGGAATGAATGTTTTAGTATAATAGATAGTAAAGATAAAGCTATCACTATGATTAGAAAGAATACTATATAATTATGTTAATTTCGTTGCAAGAGACTGAATCCCTTCTATTATTTAGGGATTAATTAAGAATCGATGCATATAAAAAGCTTTAATATGAGGATGAGGGGGAGTATATGAATGATTTTTCGTGAAAAAAATGAGAAGGAAAGTATATTAATTCGTCAACATGATCATGGTTTTTTAGCTGGAGAGATTGCAAAGCATATAAAAGAAGACTTTTTTGAAGGTAAAACATATTTAAAAGAAACAGTTGATGCAATATATGAGCATGACAGAGGATGGATAGAGCTAGATAAAGTACCAATTTTAAATGATGCTAAAAATATTCCATATACATTTATGGATTGTCCAAGCCCATTACGTTTTGTTTTTTATACGATTGGTTTGAATGAAATTGAAAATTATAATCCATACGGGGCATTGCTTTGCAGTAAACATTTTTTATCATTTCCACTAAACGAGGAAGATGAAGAGATGATGTCATTTTATAAACATGAATTAGAACGACAAAAAAGAATTTTGAAAACGTTAACAAAGGAACAGTTTGCGATGTTTGATAAACATTATAGATTATTAAAGTTTTGTGATGAACTTTCTTTATACGTATGTATGAATAAGCCTGGTGTAAAAAAGAAAGATGAAATTGATTTATTTAAAGATGGTTTTGAAGGAACAGAAATGTTTAATAGTAAGGATGAGAAACTTATTCAAGCTGAATGGGTGGACGAGGAAACAATTCGGATTACACCATTTCCATTTCAAACAGAATTTCATACGTATGTAAAATATAAAACGATAAATAAACATGAAATGAAAGAAAAAGGGATTGCAAAGGTTGATAGAGAATCGGAAACGAAGAAACAAATTATACGTTTCATACAATAGGGAGGTAATATAAATTGAAAGATTATATATTAAAGCAGTTTGATTACCATGCTTGGGCTAATACTAGATTATTCGATCGATTAAAAGAGTTATCAAACTATGAGACAATTTTTAATGAACAGATACAGAGTGTATTCCCATCCATTAAGGATACTTTTGTGCATATTTATATTACAGATCAAGTGTGGTTACACATATTGCATGGTAAAAGTATGAATGAAGCAATACAAGACCGAGAAGATTTACGAAAACAAATTGAAACTAAATCGTTACATGAATTAGAAAAAATGTTTGAAAACATGGCAAATCAATATAAAGACTTTTTAATTACAATACAAGATGTGAATGCTGTATTTGTTATTGAGAATCCATATGTAGGGAAATTAGAAACTTCGATTTTAGAATTAGTGCAACATGTCGTAAATCATGGTACATATCATAGAGGAAATATAACAGCGATGATCCGTCAACTTGGTCATTCGTCGACAATGATGGATTTTGTACTGTATTTACATATGGTTAAAAAGCAGGGAGAGTAATATAGTTTGTAAGAAGGAGAGGCTTTAATTATAGAAGTCTCTCCTTCTATTTTATTCCGCATTCATGGTAGATCGACTGATTAAAGTTTTCTTAAGAAGCTTTATTTTCTTGTAATTGCTTAGCGTATTGTACAGCCTTATATGCATTGACTCTACCGTTTTTCCAGTACGTACCTGTACCACTAATTTTATCAGAAGTTGACTCAATAATTTGGCGAATTTGTGTATTACTATATCCTTGGTTTGCTAAAAGAGCAGCGACTCCTGCAACATGAGGTGTTGCCATAGATGTACCACTTAATGATTGATACGTGCTTCCTTTATATGTTGAATATATATTTGAACCTGGTGCTGCAACATCTACCCAGCTACCATAAGTAGAGAATGAAGATTTTCTATCTGATTGATCTGTAGAAGCAACTGCAATTACTTCGCTGTAATAAGCAGGGTAATTAGCTTTTGTATTTCCAGCATTTCCAGCAGCTGCAACTATAACAGAGCCTTTATTCCATGCATATTGAACGGCTTGTTGTAATGCAGTACCACCATTTGGAGCTCCTAAACTTAAACTAATTACTTTTGCACCCGAATCAGCAGCTTCTCGAATACCTTGCGCTACAGCATCAAGAGTACCACTTCCTTGATTATCTAATACGCGGACAGCATAAATTGAAGTTTGTGGGGCAACACCAGCAATTCCGACACTGTTATTCGTAAGTGCTCCAGTAATTCCAGCGCAATGTGTACCATGACCATTACCATCATCAGATGTGTTGTCGTTATCAACATAATCATGCCCGTAAATTACTTTCGAAGCCAAATCAGGATGTGAACCTTGAACTCCTGTATCAATAATAGCTACTTTTACACCAGGATCACTTCGTTGGCTATCCCAAGCTTGTGGAGCTTGAATCTTTTGTAATCCATATTGATTTTTAAAATATGGGTCGTTTGGAGTCCAAAAGGCGTGAACGTAATAATTCGGTTCTGCATATTCCACATCTGGATTATTTTTATAACTCTTTATTTTTTCTTTTACAGTACCTTTTGAAAATTGTACGACTTCAAAACCTAACTTATCATCTTTAGATAAGACATTAGCTCCGACAGATTTATGAAAAGATTGCACATTACTTAAAGATGCATTTTGCTTGAACTTAACGATTAATTGGTTAGGAACGTAATCAGTAGATGATGTTTCAGCGCTTGAAGTATTTGTGTTAAAGAAGAAACCACCAATAATAAATGATAAAACAGATAGGAAAACAATGATTTTGTTTTTCAAAAGATTTTTCCTCCCTTTTCTTGGATGAGTTTTTCAGCGACACTTTAATGTCGCATTCCTTTTCAACTATATAGTTAGACCATACGATTTATGACATTTATGTGAAAAACTTTTGGAGGAATAAAAAGGAGTAAACATTGATATAAATATATTTTTAATGATAGTAATTAAGTAAAAGAGGGGATGAAAAAAGGAATGCTCATCATATATGAGTCATTCCTTTTTTCATAGATTAACTTGCCTGTTTTTTATTATTTTCTTTCAATTTCTCTGCTTGTAAAAAGCGATTCGTTTCAGCAACAACAATACTACTTAATCCAATTAGACCAATTAAGTTTGGAATGGCCATAAGTCCATTTGCAATATCAGCAAATGTCCATACGATTCCTAGCTTTAAATTAGCACCAATTGCAATCATGAAAATAAAGATTGCTTTATAATATTTAACAGCACTTTCTCCGAATAAATAAGCTACACATTTTTCTCCATAATACGACCAGCCTAAAATAGTAGAGTAGGCAAATAAAATAATTGCGATACCGAGAATCATACTACCAGCAGTACCAAATACAGATTGGAATGCAAGTGTTGTAGCTTCAACACCAGTTTTACCAGATTTCCAAGCACCTGTAGTAATTAATACTAGTCCTGTAATTGTACATACAATAAACGTATCTAGAAAAGTACCAGTCATTGAAACTAAAGCTTGCTTTGCAGGTGAATCAGTTTTTGCAGCCGCCGCCGCAATTGGTGCACTCCCTAAACCAGCTTCATTCGCAAATACACCACGCGCCATTCCGATTTGAATAGCTGATGCAACTGTTGCCCCAATAAAACCACCAGCAGCTGCTGTACCATTAAATGCACCAGAAAAAATAAGTGAAAATGCTTCAGGAATTTGGTCGTAGTGATAGAAAATAATTATAAGACCAGCAATTATATAAAAGAAAGCTTTAATAGGAACGACATATCCCGTCACTTTCCCGATTTTTTTTACACCGCCTAAAATAACAATTGCGATTAAAAATGCCATTAGTATACCAGTTAAAGCAGGAGGGAAAGAGAAATTAATTCGCATTGCCTCTGCAACTGAATTAGATTGCACCATATTACCAATACCGAAAGAAGCAGTTGTACCGAATATAGCGAATAATACTGCTAGCCATTTCTTACCCAAACCACGTTCTAAATAATACATTGGCCCACCTGAATATTCACCATTTTCATTACTAACACGGTATTTCACTGCAAGTATTGCTTCAGCATACTTTGTTGCCATACCGAACAATGCGGTAATCCACATCCAAAATATTGCACCAGGTCCACCTATAGTAACAGCTGTTGCAACACCGGCTATATTTCCCATACCAATCGTTGCGGCCATAGCTGTCATAAGTGCTTGGAAGTGACTAATATCTCCAGAAGAAGAAGTATCTTCTGATTTTTTAAACGCTAGTTTGTGAGCGTATAATAGTTTACTAAACTGTAAACCTTTCAAACGCACTGTGAGAATGACACCAGTTCCAACGAGTAGCAACAAAGTTGGTAATCCCCACACGTATTGATTTAGTTGTTCTAATACTTTACTTACTGTCTCCATCTTTATTCTCCTTTTTTAGAAAAAATAAAAACCACTTCAAGTAAATGAAATGGTCTCTGGAGAAACAAGGGATAGAAAAATAAACCGATACAATCGGCTTTTTCTTTCGCTTGTCTCTGTCCTTTTACCTGAGAGATTATCCGCTAAAGTAGCGGATTTGCTCCTTCGGTGCTCGTTTTCCTCCGCGCTCTATAAAAGCGAGAGGGAGTCTCTCCAGAGATTCGTCCCCATGCAGTTCTACTTGTAACCAAGACCTGAGAGTTTCAAAGTTGGTATAACAACTTTTTGCCCCGTCGGTAGATCAATAGACCTTCTCCTGAATGGTTCATCCGAATTATAAAATTTACAAACACATTGATTGTAAATCAATAAAAACATTATAGACATACAAATTGTGAATTGCAATCATTTTTTATTTTAAAATAGTAAATAGTTTTATTTTTTTGTAAGTCCTAATTTATCTTCAACTTCATTTAAAGTAGATAAAGCGATGACAATATGTTGATCCGCAAGTCCTAAAGCTTGTTTTGTTTTTTCAATAGTTTCATTGGTTGGAATAGAGTTATTTGTTCCGTCTATAATCAAATTTGCTGCATTTTTCATGAAATTTGATGCGGATTTAAACTGAGTTGTGAATTGAAGTAGTTGTTTTTGTATATCTATATCTGTGATGTTTTCTTCAATTTTAAGTGTGTCTATTTCGTTCATAATTGTTTCATACTGCTTGGAAACGGCATTCATTGTAACTAATAGTTTATTTCGATCTACTGAATCTCCATTCGTGTTAATCTCTTCCCAGGCAGGCAACCAATCTTTTTCAATGATTTCATTATAATTAGTAGTCAATTCATTAATTTTAGGTTGTAATTTCGTTTTGAAAGTTTTTGTATCCGCTGTTTCTACAGGTGCTTTTTCGTTGTTATTTTTAACATTAGTAACGTAGAAAATTGTACCGAAAATGATGAAAATAGAAATAATAACTGTCCATTTAGTAAAAAATAATTTCTGCAATATGTAACGCCTCCAAAATTTAAAAACTTATAATTATAATATATAACAATAATGTTGTTTGGAGTAGAGAAAATAGGTTGGAAATGATTTAAATTATATCTTTTCTATACATAAATAATTAAAGTTAGTAAAATGATGAAAGTTATATGTGAGAAAAGAGGGTTTTTAGTGAAAATGAATAGAAGAAAACTAGTTTCAAGTCTTTCAATGGCTATGTTATTAGTTGGTGTAATTGCATTCATATTTATGAATAAAGAATCTAAAATTAAAGGTTTTCCAGTACCAATGTCAGCAATTCATATTAACGATGATAAGGAAGAGGACTATCAATATATAAGTGTAATGCCAATTACAAAGGCGAGTGGATGGGAGAACTTAGGGGAAAACGGGCATACTGTTAGTTTTAAAAAAGGGGAGCGGAAGGTAGCAGTAGTACATTATCCAGGAGACATTACGTATTATTTATTTGAAAAATAATTGATGATAAAAGAGATAGGGAGTAGATGATAATGTAAGATTGTTTACTTTCTATCTTTTTTGGATTTTAATTCTGAATTGTTTGAATTAAAAATATTATGCGTATAGAATAAAATAGTATTTCTTATGGAAATGAGTTGATAGTTTGCCAAGTATAAAAAATAGGATGTTTTATTGAATGATATAGATAATCAGTAATATATAATTATGTTATGTAAACTGTAAGTGGAATAAGAAAGCGAAGCAAGAGATTTGAATTTTTATATTCTAGATGTCTTTTTACAAGCTAAGTATTTCGGTAATCAATTTACAGCATTTACGGAGGGGCATCAAACTTCGAGTAAGTAAATGGATCGAATCATAAGGGGGAATTAAAAATGTTACTAAAAACAATCTACTGTAAGGTGGAAGAAGAGAAAAAAGAATTGTTTTCCAGTGCGCAAGAAAAATGGCGTGATATACAGCACCTAGATGGTTTTCATGGACAATTTGGTGGATGGAATGAAGATGAGGCATGTGTATTTACTTTATGGGAAGATAGAAGTGTATATCAATCATTTATGAATGGTGCTCACGATACAATTTATTTAAATAGTAATCAAGAGGATACGTTTCTTTCATGTGAAATTGAATTATTTCAAACGTTGTATGATATAACTGATATGCATTTGAAAGACGCTGTAATAGAGGGAGCATTCGTAAGAGTTGCTATATGTGATGTAAAGTTGGAAAAGGAAAAGCATTTTTTACATAAGCAAGAAACAATTTGGAATAAAGGAATGGAAAAAGCAAAAGGAATGCTAGGTGGAGTAGTTGGGAAGTCTTTGAAAAATGAAAATCGTTACATAGTGTTAACGTATTGGAAAGATGAAATAGCGCACCAACATTATGTGGAAGAGATTTTCCCAGATTTATATAAATTAGCTAATATTCATGAAGATATAGAAAAGATACAAGGAAAACAAGCTGTATGTAAGGAAGAATGGCTTGTATATTAAACGATGAAAAAGTGCATAAATGAATGTATAATAAAGATATTTTCTTATAAACAAGTAATTAATAGAAGACGTTATATACCCTTTCATGTTAATATATTTAAGTTATAATAGGAGGCTTACCCTTTTGTATTGTACGGTAGAAGCAGTGTGAGCTTGAAATTTTTTTTAGAAAAGGATGTGCCTAATTTGCGTATCAATAAATTTATTAGTGAAGCTGGAAAAGCGTCTCGACGTGGAGCGGATAAACTAATTAATGAGAGAAGAGTAATTATTAACGGTAAGGTTGCAAAAATTGGTGACCAAGTGAACCCAGGTGATGATGTACGAGTAAATGGAGAGCAGCTTCGAATTGCTCGAGATCACGTATATATCGCTTTAAATAAACCAGTAGGTATTACATGTACGAGTGAAAAAGCTGTAAAAGGTAATATTATCGATTTAGTGAACCATCCTTTACGAATTAGTCACATTGGACGTCTTGATAAAGACTCAGACGGTTTAATTTTATTAACGAATGATGGTGATATTGTTAATGAAATTTTACGTGCTGAAAACAAACATGAGAAAGAATATATCGTTTCAGTAGATAAGCCAATTACACCTGATTTCTTAGAGAAAATGGCAGCGGGTGTTAAAATTTTAGGAACAAAAACGCTTCCTTGTGAGGTTACACAGTTATCAAAATATGAGTTCCAAATTATTTTAACACAAGGGCTAAATCGTCAAATTCGCCGTATGTGTGAAGCTTTAGGTTATCAAGTATACACGTTAAAACGTACGAGAATTATGAATATCGAATTGAATAATTTACCAGTTGGGCAGTGGAGAGATTTAACGAAGAAAGAGAAAAGACGTCTATTTGCAGACTTAAATTACGAACCACAAGATTGGTAAAATTGTGAAGTGAAACCAAAAAAATTTGGTTTCACTTTTTTAATTAAATAAATAAATTTTTTAAACACTTGCAAAAATAAAATGAATAAGATATATTAAATAACAATAAATGGATGTTTTACAAAAAGCAAAGAAAAGGACACGAGTTATTTTACCCGGTTATACAGAGAAGGAAGGAAAGCTGAGAACTTCCTAACGCAGAAAAATAACTTACCACCTTAGAGCTGCCCTAGGGAAATTAAGTATCTAGTGCCGTGTATGCGACGTTATCGCAAAAGAAGCCATTATGTTTTTTGTGATGGGAATCTGGGTGGAACCACGGATATAAGCATATTCGTCCCTATATTTAGGGATGAATATGCTTTTTTGCATTCAATTTCATAATAAGCGAAGAAAAGGACACGAGTTATTTTACCCGGTTATACAGAGAAGGAAGGAAAGCTGAGAACTTCCTAACGCAGAAAAATAACTTACCACCTTAGAGCTGCACTAGGGAAATTAAGTATCTAGTGCCGTATAAACGACGTTACCGTAAAAGAAGCCATTGCATTTTGTGATGGGAATCTGGGTGGAACCACGGGTATAAGCACGCTCGTCCCTATTTTAGGGATGAGTGTGCTTTTTATTATGAAATGGAGAGATGAAAAATGAAAGAACAAATGATTGAAATTAAATTTCCAGATGGTAGCGTGAAAGAATTTGGAAAAGGAATTACTTTAGAAGAAATTGCGGGATCTATTAGTAGTAGTTTGAAAAAGAAAGCAGTCGGGGGGAAAGTGAATGATGGATTATATGATTTACGCCGAAATATTGAAGAAAATGCGGAAGTAGAAATCATTACTATAGATTCAAATGAAGGTGTAGAAATTGCAAGACACTCCGCGGCACATATTTTAGCGCAAGCTGTAAAAAGAATGTATGGTGATATAAATCTTGGGGTAGGGCCTGTTATTGAAAATGGATTTTATTATGATATGGATCTTCCAAGTAGTGTAAACATAGAAGATTTACGAAAAATCGAAAAAGAAATGAAAAAGATTATAAATGAAAATATAAAGATAGAACGAGTTGAGGTTTCTCGTGAAGAAGCAGCAAAACTGTTTCAAGAAATGAACGATTGCTTGAAATTAGAACTTTTAGAAGCAATTCCTAGTGGGGAAAGTGTAACACTATATAAACAAGGTGAATTTGTAGATTTATGTAGAGGGCCACATTTACCATCAACAGGTTATTTGAAAGCATTTCAATTAACTCACGTTTCCGGTGCATATTGGCGAGGTGATAGTAATAACCAAGTGCTTCAGCGCATATATGGTGTTGCATTCTCTTCTCAAAAAGAATTAGAAGAGTATTTACATTTCGTTGAAGAAGCAGCAAAAAGAAATCATCGTAAGTTAGGCAATGAGCTTGAGTTATTTATGTTTTCTGAAGAGGCTCCGGGAATGCCGTTTTATTTACCGAAAGGACAAATGATTCGTAACGAATTGGAAGCATTTTTAAGAGAAATTCAAAAAGAGTACAATTATCAAGAAGTACGGACTCCGTTCATGATGAACCAAGAAGTATGGGAGAAATCAGGGCACTGGGGACATTATAAAGATAATATGTATTTCTCTGAAGTAGATAATAAAAGTTTTGCATTAAAACCGATGAACTGTCCAGGGCACATGCTTATGTTTAAAAATAAATTGCATTCTTATCGTGAATTACCGATTCGTATGTGTGAATTTGGTCAAGTACATCGCCATGAGTTTAGTGGTGCGTTAAACGGATTATTAAGAGTACGTACTTTCTGCCAAGATGATGCACATTTATTTGTAACTCCAAAACAAATTGAAAATGAAATTAAATCAGTAATGGCGCAGATTGATTACGTATATAAAACTTTTGGATTCGAATATGAAGTAGAACTTTCTACTCGTCCAGAAGATTCAATGGGTGATGATAAATTATGGGAGCAAGCAGAAGCAGCATTAGAAAATGTATTACAATCGCTAAATTATAAATATAGACTAAATGAAGGTGACGGTGCATTTTACGGGCCGAAAATTGATTTTCATATTAAAGATGCTTTAAATAGAAGTCACCAGTGCGGAACAATCCAGCTTGATTTCCAAATGCCAGAGAAATTTGATTTAAATTATATAGATGAAAATAATGAAAAGAAAAGACCAGTTGTTATTCACAGGGCAGTTTTAGGGTCATTAGATCGCTTTTTAGCAATATTAATTGAGCACTTTGGAGGGGCGTTCCCGGCATGGGTGGCACCAGTTCAAGTGAAAGTAATTCCAGTTTCAAATGCAGTACATGAACAATATGCCAATGAGATTGCACTTAAATTAGCACAAGCTGGAGTTCGTGTTGAACGAGATGCACGAGATGAAAAATTAGGATATAAAATAAGAGAAGCACAAATACAAAAAGTACCGTATGTTCTTGTTATTGGGGATAAGGAAATGGAAAACGGAGCTGTAAATGTACGTAAATATGGAGAAGAGAAGTCAGAAGTTGTTGCGCTAGATTTATTTGTGGCAAGTATTGAAGAAGAAATAAAGAATAGAAAATATTGATTGTAAAGAAAACACACTATTAGAAATTAGTGTGTTTTCTTTTTTATCTTACAAAAATGTAAGGTAAATGTAAGCGAAATCGAGGGAACGAGTTGTAGAAAAATGAGAATATGAAGTAGGAAATAGGTTCATGTTAAGGGGGTAACTCTTATTGGGTGAATAATTAAAAAATTCTTAAGAATTTACATGACAAAATAATAAGAAATATGTGAGAAATTGATTTTATACAAAAGGGATGGAGTGAAAGAGATGTCAACAAATGTAGTTACTGTAGAAAGTGTAGAAAAAACGTATGGGAAAAGAAATGAGAATCAGTCAAAAGCATTAAGGGGTGTATCGTTAAGTATTAAAGAAGGAGAATTTGTCGGGATCATGGGACCTTCTGGTTCTGGAAAAACGACTTTACTTAATGTGATAAGTACACTTGACCAAGCGACAGGTGGTAGTGTGACGATAGCTGGTACAAATATTACTTCTATGAAGGGCAATGCGTTATCTGATTTTCGCTCTCAAAAATTAGGTTTTATCTTTCAAGATTTTAACTTACTAGAAAATTTATCAATTTATGAAAATATCGCTTTACCACTTTCTTTGCAAGGCGTACCGTCAAGTGAGATTACTGGAAAGGTAAATGACGTTGCGAAGAAATTAGGCATCACTGAAATTTTAACAAAATATCCGACGGCTGTTTCTGGAGGACAAAAGCAAAGAACAGCGGCGGCAAGAGCTTTAGTACATAATCCAGCAATTGTATTAGCAGATGAACCGACAGGCGCGCTTGATAGTAAAAATGCAAAAAGTTTATTAGAAGCGATGCAAGATTTACATGAAAATCATAATGTAAGTATTTTAATGGTTACACACGATGCATTTAGTGCAAGTTATTGTGAGCGTATTTTATTTATTCAAGATGGTCTTCTTTATAAAGAATTAAATCGTCAAGGCACTCGAGAGAATTTCTATCAAGACATTTTAGGTGTGCTCGCTCATATGGGCTCAGCTGCTGAGTCTAAGTAGGGGGCGAAACTATGTTATTTAAATTATCACGTCATAGTATGAAAAAGATGTTAAAAGATTATATGGTTTTACTTATTGGCCTCGTTATTAGTATTAGTATTTTCTACATGTTCCAAACAATGGCGATGAATAGTGAATTTACGAAAGATAATAGCCTAATTAGTAGTATTAGACTCGTCTTTTGGGTAGGTGCAATACTATTATCTTTCATTACTGTATTTTATATTATATATGCCAACTCTTTCTTACTCACGTTAAGAAGAAAAGAACTCGGTATGTACATGATGCTTGGTGCAAAAAAGAAAAAAGTAGCACAGTTATTATTTATTGAAACATTCGGTATGGGTATTGTCAGTATTATTATCGGTATTTTAGTAGGGATGTTACTTGCAAGTGTAGCAGGAAACTTTTTAATGAATGGAATGGAAATTTCAGCAAAAGGTAGTTATGCATCTGTATACACACCAGCAATTTTAGTTACAGCTATTTTCTTTTTAATACTATTTTTCATTACTGGCTTAATGAACAGTGTCCGATTGTTACGTAAAACTGAACTAGAGTTAATTCGTGAAGATGAAACACTAGATGAAGTGAAGAAAAGTAAAACTCGTATTATTATAATGACAGTACTCGGTATATTGCTAGTAAGTACAGGATACTACTTTATGGTAAATATAAAAATGTTTGCTGAAGTCGGTTTTATAATAGCGACAATCGTTACAACACTTGGAACATATTTTATTTTTAGTTCATTGCTCCCATTTTTTGTGATGAAAATTAAAGGGAATAAAAAACGAAATGAAACAGGCTTAAATAGTTTTACATATGCACAGCTACGCTTTCGCGTAAATAGTTTATCAAGAGTATTAGGTACTGTAGCGATGTTAATTGCATTAGGCGCAGGTGCGATGACGGCAGGTATGGCGTTCCAAAAAAATGTAGGTATTATGACAGACTTTTCTCGTGTATATGATGTTGTAATTCATGATCCGAATGATCAAGACAAAGCTGCCTTAAAAGAAATGGAAATTGTTGAAGAAAGCAAGTACAAATATAAAGTAGATGGAGAAGCGGTTTATTATTTACGTAACGACTTAACTGCGAAACCACCACTTGTTTCAGACCATTTTGATACAAAAACGTTAAAAGAGCCTGTTCGTAAACGTGTGACTGAACCTTTAACTGAACCTGTATATTCAGCTTTAGAGGCTCCTGAATTAGCAAAATTCCCTCGTATGCCAAAGGATTGGGAAGACGCAGTTGTAAGAGAGATACAAATTACGCATAATCAATTTAGCGGAAAACCAGTAAGAATTGCAGACGAAGAGCATTATAAAGGAATTCAAGGAACAGAACACACTGTAACATTAGCAAAAGTAGATGATATGAAAAAATATAAACCGTTATTGATCGAAATAGACAAGAGACAAAAAGCACAAATTGAAAAAGCAACAGGTGAAAAGGTAGACTTATTTACGAAAATGACAATTTATCAGTTTATGAACAGCTTTATGAGCGGAACAATGTTTATGGGATTTTTCCTCGGAATTGCCTTTTTAGCAATGATGGCAAGTTCCCTTATGTTCAAAATATTAACAGGTGCTTCTCGTGACGTACGACGTTATGAAATGTTACGAAAAATCGGCGTAAGACGTAGTATGTTAACGAAAAGTATATATAAAGAAATTTCATATTTATTTATCTTCCCAGCAATTATTGGAATTTCCCACGTTTTAGTTGGGCTTAACTTATTCAGCTTTATATTAGTTGACCCGTTTGTAAAAGTATGGGTGCCAATAGGAATTTTCTTAGTCATTTATTTCATTTATTACTGGATAACTGTTCAACTTTATAAAGGTATGGTAATGCCGAAAGAAGAGGTAGCTAAATAGTTTATGAAAAGAGTCCTTGTGTTGAGAATAAGGGCTCTTTTTTTATGTTTTTTATAAAGAAGGAAAAGATTGGATAATGGTCGAAAAATATAATGTAACTTCCAAGAAATGACTAAAATAATACTGTTTTGTCGAGAGAAAGGATACGAAGTATGAAAGAAATGCTATAGTTATTTCGCAACAAAGTGTATGCACGTTTTTTTCTAGCAAATATTTTAGAGCGACTCGGTTCTATGATTGCTGGAATTTCTTTAATGTTTTATTTGCTAGATCAATACGGAAAACAACCAGTTTACGCAACGATGACACAAATTATGATTGCATTACCTGCATTAATCTTTTTTCTATTGGTAGGGACAGTAGTGGATCGATTTGATAGACAACGTATATGTACAGTAAGTAACATATGTTGTTCGCTCTGTAATATTGGAATCCTAATTTCGCTTTATTACGGGATGATTATACTTGTCTTTATATTTTTATTTTTGGAAAATGCGTGTATACAATTTTTCTCTCCAGCAGAACAATCGATGATACAGGGAGTAGTTGAATCAGACCAATACGGTGCAGCAGCGGGTATTAATCAAATGGTAAATAGTTTGTATGCTTTGTTTGGTGTAGGAATTGCAACGATGGTGTACTGGACTTTTGGGATTTACGGGAGCATTTTAGTAAATACGCTCACTTTTATTATGAGTGGTATTTTGATTCAAACAATCTCCATTCCAGAAAAAGTTCGTTTACCAAATGGTAGAACAAAATGGAAAGAAGTTAATTTGAAGATGTTAATAACAGAGTTTAAAGAAGGGATTAGGTATATATACCAAAATGAAACTTTAAAAAAATTACTTTTAGGATTTATCGTATTTGGATTATTAAATGGTGTTTTAAGTGTATCCACTACTTACATATTAAAATACAAACTAGCTCCAGAAACGTATGAAAGTTTAGCAATGGTGGGCGGTGTAGTTGGAGGGATTTCATTACTAATTGGAAGTATAGTAGCAACGAGTATAGGTAAGAAATATGCGCCAAAATCTATTATAGTTTTTGGTATGGCAGGCTCAGGAGTCTTCTTTGGTATGTGTTACTTTGTAAATTACGTATGGTCTTTTTATGTATGTATCGCTTTAGCGACATTCTTTTTACCGTTTATTAATGTTGCAATATCAGGATGGATGTATGAGATCGTAGAAGAATCATTCATGGGACGTGTTCAAAGTTTACTTAGTCCATTAACGACAGGATTCCAGCTGTTATCTCTCGGTGCGATAGCGATGTTGTTCCCGAAATGGATTCGTGCAGATACGTTGTTTATTATTTTATTTGGTTTATTATTTTTTGTTACGTGTTTATATCAAACCATTTTACCTAGTGGGAAGAAATGTGTGCAAGGTATAGTTGAAGAGATGTAATAAATGTGTTTTTTGATTTCTGAATATTCTATCGGATGGTAAGGGGAAATAGTTATGTTGATGCGAATTGTTAAATGGTGTGGGGTTACTTGTTTACAACTAGTAGCTGCAATTTTATGTATAATCTGCCTAGGTGCGCTGCCACGTTTATTTAAGGGATTGCAAATTGATTTAATCGGTTTTTGGAACACGATTGTCTTTCTTGGAGGGAAGATACTTCAACCGGGTGAAATTACATATGGATTTCGAGACTCAAGAAAATTATTTCCGCAAATATGGATTCATTATTTTGAAACGATGATTGTATTTCTATCAGCGTTTTTACTATCTTTGCTTATAGCGTATATACTTGTCGTTTGGGTATTGCAGCGTTCTCATATGAAGCAAAAAATGTGGAATGGAGTTTTTCTTACGCTAGAGAGTATACCGGATATATTACTTATTTTATTATCACAACTTCTTGTCGTAATTGTTTTTCAAAAAACAGGTTTTATGCCAATAAAACTTGCTGGATTAGGAGAAGAGAGAGTACGATTGTTACCGATTATATGTCTTACAATACCAACAACGTTATTATTTATTAAACTATTGTTATTACGTTTTAAAGAAGAAATGGAGAAAGATTATAGTATATTTGCGAAGAGTAAAGGACTAAGTTTGCAGCATATTTTAACACATCATGTTTCAAGGAATGTTTTATTGACGACAATTTACTATGCGAAAACAAATATTTTATTTATGCTATCCAATTTATATATTATCGAATGGATTTTTAATACATATGGAATGTTTGTATTTGTAAAAGAAAATTCTAAATTAGAAATATTTACAGTGAGTCTAGTTATATTATACGTTCCGCTTTTTATACTATTTCGTATATTACATACGCTTTTACAAAATGTTATAAGGGAGCGTGTGTAACATGTGGCAAGTTGTAAAAAGAGATGTGAGATTTTGGATAGGTGTTACTTTTCTGAGTGTACTAATGATTATTAGTATTGGATATACGTTATTTTCCGATGAGAATATTCGTGAACTTACGATGATGTATAACGAAAAAGGAGAACTAGAGGCTGCTCCATTTTCGCCATCAAGTAAATTTTGGTTCGGAAGTGATACGAAAGGCCGTGACCTTGTCCAATTAATAATAGAAGGCGCGAAATGGAC
The DNA here is from genome assembly GCF_054509685.1 of Bacillus sp. C-3-6. Classification (NCBI taxonomy): domain Bacteria; kingdom Bacillati; phylum Bacillota; class Bacilli; order Caryophanales; family Bacillaceae; genus Bacillus; species Bacillus sp. C-3-6. The sequence continues at coordinate 2,194,392 of NZ_CM137247.1, forward strand.
AGTTGGAGCGAGTATAATTATAGCAACTTTACGAGTTATAGTTGGAGGAGGGATTGGTTTACTTCTTGGTATGTATGGTAAGCGATCTTTTCCGGTTATCTCATCCTTTTTTGATCCTTTTAGTATTGTACCAATGGTTATGATTTCTTATTTTATGTTAAATGAAGTTTTAACGTTTGATAGTGGAGCGGAAGTTGTGCCGTTGTATTTGCGGGTGACATTTCAAATTATAGTTCTTACATGTCTTGCTGTACCAACAGTTATGTTGTATGTAGCGCAAGAAGTTAAACGTATTAAGAAAGAAGAATTTATGTTGGCAGCCACTGTGCTTGGCGGGAGTAAATGGCAGAGGTTGAAGCGCCATATATGGCTTCATATGTTACCATCATTTCTTTTATTAGTAGCACAACAATTTGTGAGTACTTTATTACTTCTTTTACACCTTGGTTTGTTGCAATTATTTTTTGGTGGAACAATAACCTTCAGTGGAATGGATCCAGATAGTGTAACAAAAGAATGGACAGGATTAATTGGTCAAAACTTCCGGCACTTAACTACTCATACATGGATTGTACTTATACCGATTGCTTTTTATAGTATGACAATCTTAGCTGGAAACCTAATTAGTAATAGCATGCAAGATGCGATTAAGCTAGGAAATGTGAGAAGGTCAAAGCGGGAAGGGAGAGAAGTGCAAGTAGAGAAACAAGTACAACCAACTATGAATGACTTTTCTTTTTATAGGGAGATACAAAAGTAAAGAAAGATAGCTGAAGACAAATCGTTTTCAGCTATCTTTTTTCGCTTAAAGTGGAGGTAAATCAATCTTACCTTCTTCAAATAATTCTTTTATCATATGCTTCGTATAACCAGCGGCTTGACCAAATGTGATTTTTGCTGGCATTGGTGCTTCGTTAGCATCTACAACTACATCAATAATACACGGTTTATTTTGTTTTACTGCATTTTCGAAAGCGGGAAGGAGTTCATCTAAATTCTCAACACGGTATCCAATACCTCCACACGCCTCTGCATATTTTGCAAAATCAGGGTTCGTTAAATCTGTTTCGAATTCGATGTTACCCATAACTTCTTGCTCGAATTTAATCATCGCAATTTTATTATTGTTTAATACGACGACAACGATTGGTAATTTATATTTTACAGCTGTTACGAAGTCATTCATCGTCATTCCAAATCCGCCATCACCACAAACTGCAAATACTTGTTTATCCGGGAATGCAATTTTTCCAGCAAGAGCACCAGGTAAACCGCAACCAAGTGTTGCGAGCCAGCTAGAAATAACAAATTGCTGGTTCGTCATACGGAAGTGCCTTGCGGTCCATACTGTTACATTTCCGACATCGACTGATAGAATTGCGTCATCATGTGCTACTTGCTGCAGAGCATGCATAACGCGTTGTGGTTTAATTGGAATAGAAGAGTCTTCTTCTTGATCGTGTAATTTTTCTTCCCACTTTTTCATCATTTCTTGATGATGTTCTAAGAAAGAATGGTCTGTGTGTTTTTCAACATTTTCAATTAACCATCGTAATGTTTTATTAGCATCACCAGCTAAACCAATATCTGTCGCATAACGTTTTCCGATTTGGGCAGGATCTGTATCGATATGAATTGTTTTTGCTTTTTCAGGTAAGAAACCAGTGAACGGATAAGAAGTACCAACCATAATTAAAGTATCTGCATGTTTCATTGCTTCATAAGAAGGTTTCGTTCCGATTAATCCTAATCCACCGATACAAAGAGGATGCTCATCAGGAATAATTCCTTTAGCAGGTAATGTAAGTACGATTGGAGCACCAATATGTTCTGCCAATGCAAGTAAAGATTCTCTCGCATGTTTTGTTCCTTTTCCAGCTAAAATCACAGGCTTTTTCGCTTCATTTATTGCGAGTTTCGCTCCATCTAAATCTTCTTTTTGTGGAAACAACTCAGGTAAAGTAAAAGAAGTATTTGTAATACGAGCACCATTTTTCACTTCGAATTTCGGGACATCATCTGGAATTGTAAGAACGGATACACCTTTTTTCGTATAAGCCATTCGAATTGCTTGATTCACTACGGCAGGTAGTTGCTCTGCTGACATAATACGCTGGTTATAAACCGCAACATCATCAAACATTCTTTCTAAATTTACTTCTTGGAAAAAGTCCGTTCCAAGTAAATCGGTTTCTACTTGACCTGAAATTGCTAGAACAGGGGCTTTATCGAGTTTCGCATCATATAAACCATTTAATAAATGAATAGCACCAGGTCCTGCAATTGCCATACAAACGCCAAGTTTTCCTGTTAATTTTGCATAGGCAGCCGCTGCTAATGCACCAGCTTCTTCATGGCGAACTTGAATGAATTTAATTTTATCTTGTTTTTTTCTTAAAGCTTCAATGATAGAATTGATGGAATCTCCAGGCATACCGTATATGTGTTCTACTCCCCAGTCAATTAATAAATCAACTAATGCTTCACCGGCTGTTTTCCCAAACATAATTGTTCCTCCTTATAATAGGTAGATAACATTATGTTTTGGATAAAAAGGAAAAATATACAAATAAGAAAATTTATCTGGTTATTTGTAATCTAAGAATCAGTGTGGGAGGAACAAAAGTTTCACTTTAGCAACTTTAATGATGACCAGCGAATAAAGTGAACACTGTTATTAGTAAAAAACCACTAGTTGCCCACATTAGAAATGTAAGGAAAGAGAGCTGTTTCTTAGCTTTCCAAAGCATTTCATGAATTGTGACATATCCAAGTGAACCAATAGCACTTCCCATAATGAGTCCTTGCAGGTGAAGAGCTTTTCCTTCCATCAAAATGCCAAAAACTGTGCCAGTACCGAGAATAAGAGAAAGTAATAAAGTCGTTAATAAAAAGGAAATATATTTATGTTTTGTAAAAAGAAATGGAATAATTAAAGCTAATCCTTCTGGAATATGGTGAACGACAATTGCTATTAAAAAGGGAATGGCAGAGTCATTATGATTTATAAAAGCTGTACCTAACGCAAATCCACTCGGTATATTATGAATAAATATAGCGAAAGAGAGAAAAAGGAAGGTTTGCCATGCTTGTTGATCTTTTTTATGTATCATTGGATGGTGACAATAGTTATCTAATAAGCTCATAACTAAAATACCGATAGCTATACCAAGTATAGGCCCAACCATTTCGTAGCTTGAAAATGTTTCAGGAATAATTTCAAGGGATAACAGCCCAAGTAAAATACCACCACATAATGCGTATAAACGATGCATCTTTTCTTCAATAAGTTGGCGTGTTGCTACTCCAACAGCACCTCCTAAAAGTAATCCACCGAACGAAAAAAATGTTACAATCATTGGAATCCATAAACGTTCCATAGTATCACACTCCGATTCTATTCCCTTATTTTTAGCTTACGAAAAGGAAAGTTAGATTAGTCCAAGTAATTGTGTTTGATTATAGAGAAAAAAGTAGTGATTCGTTATAATTTATATATTAAATTTAAGTGAGAAAATGAAAAGGGGAATTGGTTATGCAACAAATTAAAAAAATAGGAAACTCATTTTGGTATATGACACCTGTTTCTGAAACAGATAGACCTATATTAGGAATGGTTGTTGGACAAGAAAAAACTTTAATGATCGATGCAGGGAATTCAGAGGAGCATACACAATTATTTTTAGAAATGTTAAAAGAACAAAATGTATCGAATCCAGATTTCGTAGCACTAACCCATTGGCATTGGGATCATATTTTTGGATTATCTGTATTACGGAATGCATTAACTATTTCGCACGCTGAAACGAAAAAAGAAATGCAGACAATAGTATCTTATGAATGGACAGATGAAGCGTTGGATGCACGCGTAAAAGAGGGTACTGAAATTGAATTTTGTGCGGATTGCATCAAGAAAGAGTTTGAAGAAAAAGCGAGAAATATTAACATTATTCCTCCGACCTTAACGTTCCAGAATCAAATTGAATTAGATCTTGGTGAAGTGACATGCGTGTTAAAACATGTGGGCGGAGATCATGCACATGATTCAGTTGTTATTTACGTGAAAGAAGAAAAGATATTATTTTTAGGAGACTGTATATATGCAGATATTTTTTCTTCGAAGTGGAACTATACGACGAAAAGAACGTTTAAATTGATAGATGAATTAGAGAAATTTGATGCTGAGACATATATTCTCTCTCATGGGGAAGCAATAAATCGAGAGGAGTTTTTACAAGAGATTCGTATGTTAAAAACAGTAGGAACTTATACAGAAGCTCATATAGGTGATGAAGAGAAGATAAAGGCAGCGTATAAACAAGAACTAGATAGAGAATTAAATGAAGATGAGTTAGAAACAATAACTTATTTTGTCAATGGTTATGAAATGAATAATCAATAAGACACTACATTAATCCAATATAATTAAATTGCACAAAAAGAGTATTGAAATTTAATTCAATACTCTTTTCAATAGTTAAATATGTAGTTTCAACTAAATTCTAAATATAGGGGTTCATCGTCTGAAGTGATTTTATTCTATTTATTTTTCGTATAGATAGTGGTTCAAGTAGAAGCTTTCTTTGCTAATTCAGTAATATATTCAAAGAATACATCACGTTTTACATCATAAACGACATTTACAGGTCGTCCATCAGCAGTTTCCTCTGTACGTCCTTGGCTTGGTCCGTATGTATGAACGATACTATTAATTGTTTCAGTTTTTGCAAGGTTAGTGTTTCCGACAAGCGCGGTAGTTAGTACATCCCATAAATAGTAGGTAGAGTTCGTTGAGAAGTGAACGAGAGGGGGAACCATTGCATAGCATTGACCAAGGAAATCCATACCAATATACTTTCGTTCTTTTGCCCATTGTTCACGTATGTTTATAGTTAACGGAACTTGGTTTGTACTTTCTAGTGTCACTAAGTCGATTTTAATTTTTGCATCCCATACACGAGCCACTGCTTCAGGGTCCCAAAACGAATTCCACTCAGCTGTTCCATCATGCTCTGGTTCATGTACATTGCCTGCTGTAAGAAATGTACCACCCATCCAAACGAGACATTCAATTTTATCTTCAATTATGGGAGCTTCATATAACGCACGAGCAAGGTCAGTTAGGGGCCCGGTAAATAATAAAGTTGTTTTTCCTTCCGTTTGTAGAAGTGTTTCTATTAAATGGTGATGTGCAGGCTTTGCTGCCATGGGTGCTACAACTTTTCCAGACTCATTTAAAATTGGTAAAGCATCTACATAAAATGCATGCATCCGCCAGTCTTTAGGAAACGGGTTTTGCCCGCGAGAGTTTGAAGCGGCTACTGCAATATTATCTTTGCTGAAGCGATCAATAATTTTACGACTTGCAGACATTGCAGGTTCTAAATAGCAGTCTGCTGGGATAACAGATACACCGGTAAGTTCAACGTTTTCCATTTGAAGTAATAAAAATAATGAAATTAAATCATCTACGCCGCCATCATGATTGAAGTATACTTTTTTTTTCATTGTAATCTCCATCCTATATGATTTAGTTAGAAATTAAATATGAATTGAGGAAAAGTCATCAATAATTTCCACCACTTCAATTTCTCCATTAATCAGTAGCTCAGGAAGCTCATTTCTAATATTTCCTTTCCAATACTTTCTAGCTTGTTCGATTTTTTGAGAAAAAGGAATACCATCTTCTTTCGGTAAAAGATTCCCGTCACCTTCAAAAGAACTTCCGATTACTCGTAGTTTAACAATCTGTAAAACTTCTCGATTGTAAGAATCAAATAGCGCTTTCCATTTCAAAGCATCCTCATAGCTCTTAGCAGCATATAAACAAGATAACCTGGAAGGGTATTCAGGGAATTCTTGTAGTCTAACCATTTCTACAATTGTTTCTCTAACTGCTCTAATTGTTTGATTCATATAATTCATAACTACTTTAGCATTTTCATTATTTATATGTAATTCGTCATTTTTATAGTGATTATTTAAAATTTGTATGCCATCTTCACCACTAACATTTAATTGTTCTCTTTCAAAAAAGAAGTTATATAGAGTATTGTGTTGATTTTTTTTAAAAGGAATCATTTGTCCGATATGCATTCTTTTCCTTGTTACGATGTGATATGCGTAAAATTCTGTTTCATTCATGGTTATCCTCCTAGTAATAATGTAATGCAATGTTAAATTTAGTAATTCAACATTGAAATATATAAAACCTTTATAAGTAAAAGTGAGAATTTGAGTTGAAAGTAAAGAAAATACATGAAAACGTTTTAAATTTGTTCACAAAATGTTCACTTACGAAGGGGGTTCCAATGTCGATATAATGACAAAGACTCAAAGAGAGAGGATGATGAAATTTGCCAACAACAAGAAAAGAAAACCTCCAATTTGGCATGATGATGTGCTTTGGAATGGTTATCGTAATGACGTTTTACAATTTACTAATGAATGAAACAGGAGGACCAATTTATATTAAAGAGATTGCATTAGAACTATTAATTGGCTTTATTATTGCGCTATTAATTGAAATAAGTATAGTTGGACCTTGTGCGAAAAAAATTGTATTCATGTTGCCATTTGATAAATCTAAGAAAATAAATATTATCGTTGCAATGGCGACAACTATGGTAATCGGAATGGTGTTCTTTATGTCATTTTTCGGTATGGCTATGATGCATTTACATGGTGGGCTACAAGGAGATTCATTTGTTTTAATTTATTTTTCGATTTTTATTAAAAATTTCATAATGGCATATCCATTACAATTAATTATTATGGGACCGCTTGTACGTTTCTTATTTGCAAAGTTTGTTATGAAAAAGAAATCTTTTAATGTAGCGTAATTTTTATTTATAAAACATTATATATAAATAATTAAAAACGCATCTCGCATTTTTGAGGTGTGTTTTTTTTCATTCCAAGTTATTTTCATAGTGATGTGACATTTGTCCTTTTGCCATTATAGGATGATGGTTTTTAATTAAGTCAGAAATAAAGGATGAGGAGATGATTTTTTGAAAGGTATTCTATTTGCTGTTTTTGCGGGGATATTTATAACACTTCAAGGAACCTTTAATGCGAAACTTAGTTCACATATCGGTATATGGTCGACGAGTATTATAACCCATTTAATTGGATTCATTATTGCAACAGCTGTATTTTTGTTAAAGAAAGAAGAGAAAGTAACGGATTTAAAGAGTGTAAAAAAAATATATTTAGTAGCGGGTGCATTTGGTGGATTCATTATTTGTGCAGAAACTATGGCAATATATTCACTAGGAGTTACATTGACAGCTGGCACACTAATGGTTGCTCAATTGTTAACGGCAACAGTTATTGAAATGAAAGGACTGTTTCATATAAAAAAGATACAGATGGAGAGATATCATATTGTGGGAACAATAGTAATGATTATAGGTATTGTTGTATTTAATATGTAAATGAAAGGAGGAAATGAATATGGAGAATAGATCAAGTTTAATTACGCATTATTTGAAAATCAATAAAACGCTCGAGGTTTTTTCAGAAATAGATACAGCATATTTTCAATTAAATCATTTTGAAAAAGGCGAGCTTATTTGCAATATAGATGACGAAATGGATCGTTTATATTTTGTTGTTAAAGGTAAAGTAAAAGTTTATACGATTACACCTGAAGGGAAGAAACTAATCCTTCGCTTTATCAATCCACTCGCAATTGTTGGTGATATTGAATTAATTCAAAATAGCAAAGCACATAATGTCGTTGAAGCTTGTTCAGATGTTGTAGCAATCTCTATTTCTAATACGGTTATTAGAAACAAGTTATTACATGATCCTATATTTATGAAGTTCTTGCTTGAAAACATTGCGAACACGTTAAAAATATCGACTCGTTTTACTGCTCTTAATTTACTGTATCCTGTAGAAGTACGTGTAGCTAGTTATTTACTTTCAATTTCAACAGATAGTAACGGGAATATGTATAAAGGGGATTTGGATGCAACTTCGGTAACGAGTATTGCAGATTTTATAGGGGTAAGTTATAGGCACGTAATACGGGTATTACAAAAATTTTATAATGAAAAATTAATTGAAAAGAGTAATGGAGTTATTGTAATTAAAGATTTTTCTAGAATGAAGGAAGTCGCTAAAGATAATATATATGAGCAATGAAAGGGAGAGGAAGATTTTGATTGGATTTAGTTTAGCTATATTAGCAGGAATATTAATTAGCTTACAATCTGTTTTTAATGCAAAAGTAAATGAAAATGTAGGACAGTGGTTAACGACTACATGTGTCCTTGGAATAGGTCTCATTAGTTCTATTCTATTTTATATCATTACAGAAAACAGTATTAGCATTAAAGTGTATACTGCAAATTATTTGTTTTATGTAAGTGGACTGTTTGGCATTGGGTTAATTATTTGTATAATGGGTGCAATAAAGAGTTTAGGTCCAGCATATACGGTGCTAATTAGTCTTATTACTCAATTGGTCGTTGCGTTATGTATTGATACATTTGGATTATTTGGAATGGAGAGCATTCCATTACAAATTAATAAATTAGTTGGTATAGGTTTATTAATTGTGGGAGTAGGAATTTTTAAAAATCTATTTTCGAATAAGAAAGCTATTCATATAAAAAAGGATAGGGTTTAAAGAATTTAAAGGTAAAAGCTATTGACGGTCAGAACATATACATTTAAAAAGTAGTAAGTGGGTTATAAGAAGAGAGGGTAAGTGATTCAACATATGTTGCAAGATGGTGTACATGATTTGGAAATCGATGAGATTCAACATTTTAGCTCCTACGTAAAGTGCATGCAAGATTTTATCCCGCTATTTGTCGGGCAGTAAGACCCCTACCTCAAAATTCAGCGAAAGCAAAGAAGTTAGGTGGGGAGCGGGCTGCCCGTAAAAGCCCGATTGGTGAGGGCTAATAATCAGTGGGGGATGAGCAAAGCCCCCATTGATTAAAGTTTCACTTCACAATTATGTTTCTGCCTTTGATTTTATTAAAATTAACATTTATGAACTAAGTATAAATGTATTGAGCTCTTCTTTACTTTTTATTTTTTGAACCGTAAATGAACAAACTTCAACATTTTTATTAAGTTTACAATTCTCATCATTATACGCGTACTACCGTCCCAATCTTTATTTGTAGCTATATCTTTAAAGAAAGGGGAGCAGCTCAATACTTTTATTGTAGAGGACCATTTTTCTATTGATTTTGGATTATTTACGTAAAAATACATCATAGCACCCTTATTACCAGATTTCTTTACAGTAGCATTCGAAAGATTCAGTGCGAACTTTGATTCAGCGTCAAAATATAATTCTCCTCCAGGGAAACGTTTTGACATAGCGACTACGATCTTTTTTAAATCTTCTTCTTTAAAGTAATAAAACACACCTGCTGATATAAAAAGAATACCGTCGTTTGGATTATATTTTATATCGTCAAACCAAGAAGTATCAAAAAATGATTTAGCAATGCTAATGTTTCTAGGAGTATCTTCAATTAAAGTTTTGCGAAAAGAGATTGCATCGGGCAAATCAAGATTGTACCAATGTATTGTACCGTTATCGATTCTTGAAAAAGTAGTGTCTAGTCCGGAACCGATGTTTACAATAGTAGCATTCGGGTGTTTTATTATAAATTGTTTTATCGTATCGTCAATTTTTCGTGCACGGGTAATGTATGTGATACATCCGTATTCGCCAAATGTATTTGCTATTGTTGAGAAGTCAAAATCACATTCTTTAATTATTTGAATAGCTTCTATATCATCTAAAATATCCTTATTTTTCTCACTGCCATATGCTCTTCCCCATAGTGGAATAAGCATTGTACCTTGTACAGATTGCAAATCTAATTCTTTAACCATGAAACATCCTCCGTTTAATAATAAACAATATATTTAGTCGTTATTTAACATTTTTGAGAGCATTGTATTTGTTTTATATAGTCCATAAGTTAAATCCCGCCTATCTTCTTCAGATAACTTTTCGAGGTTTACTGTGAAATTATTATATATTTGTTTCCATCTCTCATAATGTACTTTTTCAGCTTTTTCTGTCAGAGAGATTAATATAGCTCTTTTGTCTACCATATCTTGCTTTTTTATGATGTATCCGTTTTGTTCTAAGTTACGCACTGTTACACTTAATTGTTGTTTAGGGATGTTTAAATAACTAGCAATCATTTTTAAGTTTACAGGCACCTTTTGCTGGGCGATATACTCTACTACGTGTTGTTCTAAATGTGTAAATTCTGAGGATTTCTCCGATAGTAATTTAAAAGTACCTGACATATTTAATAATAAATTCATGTATTCGTTTAATAATTCGTTTTGGTTCATTGTTTTTGATTCCTTTATGAATTTAGTTATTATTTTATTACTAAATTTACTATAAATCAATTGAAATTACTCTTTATAGTAAATGAACGTTTACTAATAACTGTTTTTTTGAATTTATGTGGACTGAATTATGAAGGTGCGAGAAGTGGTTTTAGGGAACGAGAATATAACCGAATATAAAATATTACTAAACATATATAACTAATGAATACAATGTCTTTTTCAGTTATTAAGTTGTAAATCATTTTATGATAAAATCTTTTACATAATTTAATAAAGGGGTAGTTTTCAATGGGTTATTTCTCAAATGGTTTATTAGTTTTGTTTGTGCTAATCGTATGCAGTTGTATATTTTTTGGTTGATAATATAATGAGAGTCTTATATAAAAGAAGTTATCTTAAGTGAGATAACTTCTTTTTATTTTATGTTGAGAAGGAATTTTATCTTTCTTATTGAAGTTTGTTCTAGTTATTTTTACATCGATCAGATTTGTGTAATGGGAATTTTATGAAATATAAACAAGCCAGAGAATAGGGAGTATTTACATGGAAAATAGTATACGCTACACAAGTGAACAACCTACAGATTTTAATGGATTATTATCCTTATACGAATCTTTAGAATGGAATTCTCTTAAATTAACGGTTAACGAGTTAGAACGAATGTGTAAGCAAAGTTGGTATGCAATTTATGTTTTTGATGATAAGAGGTTAGTAGGGATGGGGCGTGTCATATCAGATGGAGTCATAACAGGCATTATTTGTGGAGTTGGTGTATTGCCAAAATATCAGTCTAGTGGCATCGGAAAAGAAATAGTGAAACGATTAATCCAGCACTGTGAACAAAACAAGGTTATTCCACAACTTATGTGTGTAGAAAAATTGCAATCTTACTATGAATCTATAGGGTTTGAGGCATTCTCTATTGGTATGACAAAACATATTATAAGATAGAGGTGCTTTATTCCGCTATTTGCCGGGCAGTAAAACCCCCACTGATTAAAGTTTCACTTTATATTTTCAGTTTACTCGTATATATTTTTAAACTTTAATATAAAGGAGAATGGCTGTATGGAGATCGCTAAAGGGATAGAAATGTTACAACTTGAATTTCAAGAATTTGTTATTCATCCAATTCTTTTATGGGATGATGAAATGGCAGTATTAATAGATACGGGTTTCCCAGGACAAATTGAAGATATACAAGTAGAGATGGAAAAGGTTGGGGTATCATTTGATAAGTTAAAAGTCGTGATTTTGACGCATCAGGATATTGATCATATAGGTAGTCTTCCGGAGTTGTTGCAGCGCTGTCGAAGTAATATTAAAGTTTATGCGCACGAACTAGATAAGCCATATATCGAGGGGGATTTACCTTTATTGAAGGACGGAAATATAGAGAACCGACCAAAAGGAAAAGTGAGTGATACTGTGATTGACGGGCAAGAACTTCCGTATTGCGGTGGAATACTAATTCTTCATACTCCAGGGCATACTCCGGGTCATATTAGTTTATATTTGAAACAAAGTAAAATTCTTATTGCAGGAGACTCTATGTATAGTGTGAATGGGATGTTAGGAGGAATTCACGCCCCAACAACTATAAATATTAAGGAAGCACAGCAGTCTTTGAAGAAGTATTTAAATTTACATATTGAATCTGTAGTTTGTTACCATGGGGGATTTAGTAAGGGGAATATAAATGTTCAACTTCAAAATTTGTAAAAGTTAAAGTGAAATTTTTTGTTAAACAGCATTGAAGTATAATCTGATTATTAGTATATAAATAAATTATAAAAAGAGCATGTTTGAAAAAAATCAAACATGCTCTTTTATTAAAGCAAATCAGTTTAATATGAATGACCTAATCCGTTCCAATAAAAAGAAACGATTTCTTGTGATAATTCATCTATATTTGCAAGAATAGGATTGTGATTTTCATCTTTAAAATTCCCAATTGATAATAAAGATACGAAAGCATGAGCCGCAAATTTAGCGTTTCCTTTTGGGATTTCTCCGATGTGCATCGCATTATCGAGTGCTTTTTCTAGTACTTCATACATATTATCTTCAGCATTTTTTAATTCTTTCAATTGTTCTTCAGATAACGACAGTTTTGCATCTTTCATAAAATTTTTCATATCAATATCCATCGTTGCGTGTAAGTAAACTTTAGCGAAGTCTAATAATCTTTCTTCTAACGTTTTGTTTGTAGAGAGTATTTGAGACATATTCTCACGTATACGTACCATCATTTCGATCATAGTAGCGGTAAATAAATCGGCTTTTGTTGAATAGTAATAGTAGACAGTTGCTTTCGTAACACCACAAACTTTTGCGACCTCATCCATAGAAACGACTTGATAATTTTGTGTAAGAAATAAGCGGGTTGCTACTTCTAAAATGGTTTCTTTTGTAGATTTTGTATTTTTATTTTGACGCGGCCTTCCGAGAGGACGTTGTTTTTGTTCCAAATACATTCGCTCCTGACATTTATGATTGAGATAATTATAACATAATTTTCAATCATTCTTGATTAATTAACCGACCAGTATATATAATTAATAATGGAGGAAAAAAGGAAGGTGGGTTTTTATGAAAAAGCACCCGTTACATATGTTAGGGAGGCTTGTGGCAGGGAAAAATACGCAATGGATCACTTTATCGGTGTGGATTCTTATTACATTATTACTTTCATTTACGTTACCACAAGTAAACAGTACGAAAGAACCGAATCCGAAAAATTTACCTGAAACAGCTATGTCACAGCAAGCGGAAGCGCTTATGAAAAAAGAGTTTCCGAATAATGCAGGGAATCCGTTGTTAGTAGTATGGTATAGAGATGGTGGATTACAGTCACAGGATTATAAACTCATACAAGATGTTTATAAGGAGTTAAAAGCTAGTCCTTTAAAAGAACAATCAACGTTACCACCATTTGATACAATCCCAGAGCAAGTATTATCAAAAAGTGCATCAAAAGATGGTACATCATTTGTTACACCGGTATTTTTTAATAAATCTGCTGGTACAGATATATTAAAAGGAAATCTTGAAGAGTTTAGAAAAATAGTGAATAGTAAGGTGGATGAAGATCCATTTAAACAAAAAATAAGTGAATCTGGTTTACATGTTCGATTATCAGGACCTGTAGGTATTCAAACGGATGCAGTTAGTTTATTTAGTCAAGCAGATGTGAAATTGTTAGTGGCTACTGTACTACTAGTGTTAGTTTTGTTAATTTTACTGTATCGTTCACCAATTTTAGCGATTTTACCTATACTTGTTGTTGGCTTTGCATACGGTATTATTAGTCCTACACTCGGTTTTTTAGCTGATCACGGATGGATTAAAGTAGATGCCCAAGCGATATCAATTATGACAGTATTATTGTTTGGCGCTGGAACGGACTATTGTCTATTTTTAATTTCGAGATATAGAGAGTACTTGTTAGAAGAAGAAAGTAAATATAAAGCATTACAACTTGCGATTAAAGCTTCTGGCGGTGCAATTATAATGAGTGCATTAACTGTTGTACTTGGATTAGGAACATTACTACTTGCTCATTATGGAGCCTTTCATCGATTTGCAGTACCATTTAGTGTTGCTGTATTTATAATGGGAATCGCTGCTTTAACGATTTTACCAGCACTATTATTAATATTCGGTAGGATTGCATTTTTCCCGTTTATACCGAGAACAACTTCAATGAATGAGGAGTTTGCAAGAAAGAAAAAGAGGGCTGTAAAAGTTGAAAAATCAAAAGGCACCTTTAGTAAAAAACTTGGAGATATTGTAGTACGAAGACCGTGGACAATAATTATGCTAACTGTATTTGTATTAGGCGGATTGGCTTCATTCGTACCACGTATTCAATACACATATGACTTATTAGAGTCGTTTCCAAAGGATATGCCTTCTCGTGAAGGGTTTACGTTAATTAGTGATCATTTCTCAGCTGGTGAACTAGCACCAATAAAAGTTGTTGTTGATACGAAAGGCAAAGAGCTTCCTATTAAACAAGAACTAGAGAAATTTTCTTTCGTAAATACAGTGAAAGAGCCAAAAGAGGGAAAAGAAAATAAGCAAATACAAATGTATGAAGTTTCTTTAGCGGAAAATCCATACTCAATTGAAGCGTTAGATCAAATTCCTAAATTGAAAACTAGTATAGAAAAAGTATTAAAAGATGCTGGGATTAGTAATGCTAAAGATCAATTATGGATTGGTGGGGAAACAGCTTCATTATATGATACAAAGCAAATTACGGAACGTGATGAATCAGTAATTATTCCAGTAATGATTAGCATTATCGCTTTACTATTACTTGTCTACTTACGATCGGTTGTTGCGATGATTTATTTAATTGTAACTGTCGTTTTATCATTCTTCTCAGCGTTAGGAGCAGGATGGATATTACTTCATTACGGTATGGGTGCGCCGGCCATTCAAGGTGCGATACCGTTGTACGCATTCGTATTTTTAGTTGCTTTAGGTGAAGATTATAATATCTTTATGGTTTCAGAAATATGGAAAAACAGAAAGACACAAAATCACTTGGATGCAGTAAAAAATGGTGTAATACAAACAGGTAGTGTTATTACATCGGCTGGTTTAATTTTAGCAGGAACTTTTGCAGTGTTAGGTACACTTCCAATTCAAGTATTAGTTCAATTTGGTATTGTAACTGCAATTGGCGTATTACTAGATACGTTTATCGTAAGACCGTTACTTGTACCCGCGATTACAGTAGTTTTAGGCCGATTTGCTTTTTGGCCAGGTAAACTTTCAAGAAAGAGTGAAGAAATACAAAAGGTGGATGCATAGTTAAAAAAGCCAAGGATATTGAAGTGACCCCTAAAAGTTAGACACGGTTATTTCATTAGGCAGCTCGATAAAAATGAGTCCGGTATTGCACCGGGCTCATTTTTAATTTTGCTTTTATCCGTTTTGTATTGTAATAATCTATATATTTTTCTAATTCTATTTTGAAGTGCTCTACACTTTCAAACTCTTTTATGTAGAGAAACTCAGACTTCATGATTCCAAAGAAATTCTCCATTACTGCGTTGTCATAACAGTTGCCTTTACGAGACATACTTTGTACGATACCTCTTTTTTGTAATGGGTGACGGTACTGTTTCATTTGATAATGCCACCCTTGATCTGAATGCATCATTAGTTGGTGATTTTCAGGTAAACCTTCTAATGCTGTCTCTAACATTTCTGAAACAAGTGAATACGTCGGTCTAGAGCCAATTGTATAGGTAATGATTTCACCATTATACAAGTCTAATACAGGTGATAAATAAAGTTTCTCACCGAATAATTTAAATTCTGTAATATCGGTTACCCATTTTTCATTTGGCGTATCTGCCGTAAATTTACGCTCTAAAATATGAGGTGCGATTTTACCAACTGTTCCTTTATAAGATTTATATTTTTTCATACGTACAAGACATTTTAAACCTAACTCTTTCATAATTCGTTGCACTTTTTTATGATTCACTATTTGATTACGATTGGCTAACTCATCACGAATACGACGATATCCATAACGACCTTCGTGTTCATCATAAATCGCTTTAATTTCTACTTTTAAATCGGCATCTGGATCGATTCTATCCATTTGTTTTACATAAAAATAATAGGTGCTTCGAGGGATATCCGCTAACTTTACTAATTCTTTCACTTGAAACTCATGCCTTAATTCATAGACTACTTGTGCCTTGTCTTGTTTGGTGATTTTTCCTTGTTTTGAACTAAGGCATTCAACTTTTTTAAATACGCATTTTCCATACGTAAGCGTTCTAATTCAGCTTGTAACGCTTCAACTGAACCTTCCGCCGGAATCTTTTTAGTATCATGTTTTGTGTTTTTATTTTTCATGGATGGACGCCCCTTTTTCTTTGGTTCAAGGGCATCTAAGCCACCTACTTCAAATTGCTTCTTCCATTGATAAACCGTTGTAAAAGAAGGAATCATGAAGATAGCCGCTGTATCCATTAACGATATACCCGATTGAGCCATAAAATTTAGTACGTCTAGTTTAAACTCTGCGGTGTAATTTGTATAGACCTCGTGTAAACCTTCTTCTCCATGGAGTTCGTATAAGCGTAACCAGTATTGAAATTGTGCCTTTGTAATATGCATCTGTTTTGCATATTCTGCTTGAGAAATTATTTTCGGATTAAATCCTTGAACGAGCGTTAACTTTAAATCCTTCGTAAATTTTGTCATACAAAAAACTGCACCTCCAATTGTTAGACTGTGTCTAACAATTGGGGTGCAGTTCATATTTCCTTGGCTTTTTTCAATGTAGTTAATTAATTTTTTGAAGTCAAATCATCAGCTGCAGCGTGATCAGCATCTTCAATTGTTGTTTCGGGCATTCCGTATAAGCCGTTCATTGCTTGTTCTTCGATAGTAAGATTTGCAGTATTATTATTTTGAATAGATGTAGTGTTTTCAGTAACATTTTCTTTTTTATTCATATTTTTGTTATTCATGTATGTATCCTCCAAATTTCATTTGATTTATCTATAGTATGTGGATGGATTTCCAGAAATATGTGAATTGATTCTTACATATGTTATATAATTAAATGAATAATTAGGATGAATTGTAAACTGTTAGGAGTGACAAAGTATGGTGAGAGCAAGGGAATTAGCCTTCTAAAATAAAAAGAAAATTTTAGGAGGCTATTAGAATGAAGTTTCATGTAATTGATAGAGAAGATTGGAATAGAGAGCGGTATTTTGAGCATTATTTAAAGTTGAAATGTACATTTAGTATGACTGTGAATGTTGATATCACGATGTTATTAGAGGAAGTATATCAAAAGGGAATAAAATTTTATCCCGTTTTTATATATTTAATTTCTAGAGTAGTAAATAATCATAAAAAATTTCGAACATGTTTTAACGATGAAGGAGTTTTAGGCTATTGGGAGGAAATGATACCGAGTTATACAATCTTTCATAAAGATGATAAGTCTTTTTCAAGTATATGGACGGATTATTCAAGTGATTTCCGCACTTTCTATAAAAAGTATGAAGACGATATGAGATACTATGCTAGTGTTCATGGTCTTTTCACGAAAGAAAATATTCCGCCTAATGTATTTCCGATTTCTAGCATACCTTGGACTAGTTTTACTGGATTTAATCTTAATATTAATAATGATGAAAATTTTCTATTGCCAATTATAACTTGTGGGAAATATTTTAACGAAGGAAACAAGGTTATGCTACCAGTTTCATTGCAAGTACATCATTCGGTTTGTGATGGATATGATGCGAGTAAATTTATAGAAGATTTACAGCAGTTAAGTAATACTTGCAACGAGTGGCTTAAGTAATATCTAATTTTTAATTATATAAAGTGAAACTTTAATCAGTGGGGGGATTCAGCCCTCACCAATCGGGATTTTACGGGCAATTGATCCCCCACCTAACTTCTTTGCTTTCGCTGAATTTTGAGGTGGGGGTCTTACTGCCCGGCAAATAGCGGGATAAAATTGAAAATGAATAAAAGAAGAGACCATGTTTATATTACATGGTCTCTTTTTATTATTCATTAATACTAAGTAACTGTGGAAAATATAGGGTGATTTGTAGTTTAATAGTAAAGAGAGTGATTAGTGTTAATTTTCTTAGTTTTCAAAAAAGGATATAAATGTTTTAATAGGGGGGAGTAAAGTGAAATTTGTAAGCATTGAAAAAGAGGAGATCTTAATTGGGAATATGGCAAATTTGTATTGTAAAGTATTTGAGAAAACAAATTTCAATGAAATGATCGAGCGAATGAACAGGCATATAGAATATACAGGTTTTAAAGGTATAGTAGCAATAAATGATGAAAATGAAGTAGTTGGTTTTACTTATGGTTATCGCTCAATGGAGGGACAGTACTATAATCAATTAATGAGAGAAGCGTTACATCTAGAGCAAGTAGACGAATGGTTACAAGATTGTTTTGAATTTGTAGAGTTAGCAGTCCATCCCCAATGTCAAAATGAAGGTCTTGGAACGAAATTACATAATGAATTACTAGAAGGGATTCCAAATAGAACGAGTGTTTTAACAACACAAATAAACAATGAAAAAGCACGTTCGTTATATGAAAGATTAGATTGGGTAAATGTATTAGAACCATTTCATCCAAGTAAAAATGATGTTCCATATGTAATAATGGGAAAAGCATTAAAAACAAAAGTGAATTGATAATTATGCCATTCACAAAAATGGTTGGTTTGTAATAAGGGAGGGGAAAACGAAAATGACGAAAATATCTATAGAAAAAGCTACAATTTTAGATGCTGAGAAATTAACAGAAATAATGAAAAGAACATTTGATGCAGAAGCAAAACAATGGCTATACGGACAAGATGATGTCATTGATTATAACATTCAACCGCCAGGATATTCTTCAGTTGAAATGATGGAATATTCCATTGAAGAATTGGATTCTTTCAAAGTTGTAATGGATAAAGAAATAATCGGAGGGATAATAGTTACGATTTCTGGTAAGTCGTACGGTCGAATTGACCGTATTTTTGTAGATCCTGTTTATCAAGGAAAAGGAATTGGATCACATGTTATGAAATTAATAGAAAAGGAATATCCAAACATAAAGATTTGGGATCTCGAAACATCTAGTAGACAAATTAATAATCATCATTTTTATAAAAAGATGGGTTACCAAATGATTTTTGAATCGGAAGATGAGTATTGTTACGTGAAAAGAATAAAAACAGGCTCAAACAAAGAGAGTGTAGTTACAAATAAAGATATGAAAAATAGTCAATACGAAAACTGTAATTTAGCAAATACAGAGTATTATCAAGTGAATTTAAAAAACAGTTCATTTGTTGGTAGCAATATAATGAATACGAATATGAGTAATTGTAATGTAAGTCAATCAAAGTTTAGAAATATAAATTTTAGAAGGTCATCATATGCAGATTTAAATCTTTCTGGCAGTAAATTTAATTTGGTGACTTTAGGTGGAGTGCAATTTAAAAATACAAGTCTCGGAGATGAGAAGGAACCTATTGTATTCGATAAATGTGATTTGGAAGGCAGCACCATAAGTAATAGTAATCTGAAAAATATTGAAATAGAAAATTGTGATATAGTCGGCATGAAACTAAATGGTATTCTGATTGAAAATTTGCTTAATTCATATAACAAGATGAAAAGTTAATCATATAGATATGGTGTTAATCTTTTTGGAAATTAAGTGTTATATCAAAATAATTATGTAAAAATGACATAAAGAAATACGGACGAGAAGGTCATTCATGAACGTTTCTAGAATACACACAAATATATTGTTATTTATATGGAGGAGAGAAAGATGGGGATCAACGTTAGAGCAGTAGAAATACAAGATGCTAGAGCAATTCATCGTATATGTATACAAGATGACGTTTTACCGTATATGGTTTTCTTACCTAGCATGCGTGTAGAAGCTATGGAAAATAGAATTCGAAATTTAGCACCAAATCAATTTGAATTTGTTGCAGAATATGATGGAGAAGTTGTTGGGTTTGTAGGTTTAACACAAAGTCCGGGCCGAAGATCTCATTCAGGCGATTTATTCATTGGGGTAGATAGTGAATATCATAATAAAGGAATTGGGAAAGCACTTCTTATGAAGATGCTTGATCTGGCTGATAATTGGTTAATGTTAGAGAGAGTAGAACTAGGTGTGTTAGAAACGAATCCAAAAGCAAAAGCGTTATATGAAAAATTTGGATTTGTAGAAGAGGGAGTAAAGATAGGGAATTTGAAAGCTCACGGAAAGTTTATTAATGAAATTATGATGAGTCGTTTTAGACCGGATGGTTTAATTGTACATAATGAATAGTTAAAAGCATGACAGTATACTGTCATGCTTTTTTATTAGAATTTGGCTGTATTAAAAATAATACTAAACCAATAAAAATAACGGTAATTCCTAGTCCTTGTTGTAAAGAAATGGTCTCATGTAATATAAAGTACGCTAGTATACAAGTGCCAATTGTTTCACCTAAAATACTCATTGAAATTACAGTAGCACTTATCCATTTTAATAACCAATTAAAAATGGTTTGTCCTAAAATTGTAGCAATGAAAGCTAATCCAATAAAGCACAACCAAGTTTGTGTAGAGTAATGGATGAAAGATTCTTGTTGCGTGAAAGCAAATATGCCAAGAAAGCCAGCACTACTTCCATAACTAATTACCGAATATGGTATAAGTGACAAATCTTTACGAACGTGTTGGCTAATGAAAAAATAAGCAGTAATGATACCGGCAGCGATAAGTGCTAAAATATCTCCATATAAAGCTTCTCCACTAATTTGGAAATCTTGCCAGCCAATGATGATACTACCTGAAATAGCGATGAGGCAACCAATAACTGCTCCTTTCGTAAACCTCTCCTTAAATAAAAAATAACCACCAATCATTGAAAACAAAGGTTGTAACGTTACGATAACTGTAGAGCTTGCTACAGAAGTATATTGTAATGATTCAAACCATAGTACATAATGTGCAGCTAAAAATAGCCCAGATACGAATCCAAGTGCCCATTGTTTTTTCGTTAAAGTTTTTAGCTCATTTCGACTATTTTTATTAAATAGTAATAACGGTAACAGAATTAGTGTGGCAAAGAATAATCGGTAAAAAGCAATGATTGTCGCAGGAGCATCTGCCAATTTTACAAAAATTGCTGAAGTTGATAAGGCGAATACACCAAAAAATAAGATGCAATATGAAAGAATAGGTGATTTCAAAGTTTGTCCCTCCGATAGAATGTTTATTATAATAAACTTAATACGATATAATGTACAAAAGTAAGTATATAAGTCCCGGAGATAATAGGGAAGGGTTATTTGCCTTTGTTTAGTATGTCAGCACAAAGACAACGAAACATGCATTATGATGGACGAAAGGAAGTTTTACTATGGTACATGATAGGCTTGGACAAACAGTATTAAGTTATCGTAAGAAAAATAATATGACAATTCGTGAATTCGCTGATTATGCAGGGATTAGTACGTCGTTAATTAGCCAAATTGAAAGAGGACATGCTAATCCTTCTTTAAATGTTTTGGAATTAATTGCAAAAGCATTAAATGTACCGCTGTTTACACTTTTTATTAACGATATTGATACAGATTCGCTCATTTCTAAGAAAAAAGATCGAAAAAAAGTATATCGGGAAAACAATGATCACATTGTATATGATGTATTAACACCTGATTTTATGAAAGCACGTATTGAAATGCTAATGATGGATTTAAATAAACAAGCAAACACAACAGAAAGCCATTATTCCCATGAAGATAAGGAAGAGATTGCTGTTATTATGAAAGGGGAAGTGTATGTGGAATTGGAGGGAAAAGAATATTTTTTAGAAGAAGGCGATGTTGTACGTATTCCACCGAATGTGAAGCATCGATTTTTGAATAAAAGTGATGAATCGAATCACATTTTATTTGTCCTGACACCATCTTTAGGATGAAAATATAGTGATTTTTATCCCGCATTAACGGGCAGTAAGACCTCCCTCGAAATTCAGTGAAAGCAAAGAAGTTAGGTGGGGGATTAACTGCCCGTAAATGCCTGATTGGTTCAACTAATAATCAGTGGGGGGATGAACAAAACCCCCACTGATTAAAGTTTCACTTTATTAGGGGAGATAGAAAATGGAAAACAAAAGTATTTTAAAAGGCGGCCTTTCAATTATTTCTCAATGTAAAAAAGAAACAAATGATATTTGGCATGCGCATTTTGGAGCAGCTGCAATTGCTAGTTATTTTTTTATGAAAGATAATCATATTGATGAAGAAACAGCTCGTAATATACATTCGCAAACAAGGATGATGCTAAGCAAGAAAAAAATTGGTGAGATGATTGATGATAAAAAAGAAATAGATTTTCAAATTGCGGAGAATATGATTATAAAATCTTTAGAACAAACGATTGATGAACTTCATTGGGTCGGGCATAACGTCATTTATGCGTCATTAAGCTTATTAGCTATGAAAGAGCTACAAAAATGGGGTGATAATCAAGCAATTGAAGGGATTACTACTCTTATTTTATCATTTCGAAAAACAATTCCAGGTAGATCGTGGATTGGTTATACGACGAAAGAAGTAAAACAATTAAGTTTTGAAGATGAGATACAAAGTGAATTGAGTAATCCAACACAAGTATCTCGATTCGTTTTAAATGAGTTATCGAAATTTAATAGTATTTATCGAGCAGAATCACATCATGATTTAATTGGGCATTTGCTTACATACTCCCACGCAATTAATATAATGTACGATTTAGGACATATAGATCTATTTCAACGAGGGATACGTCCGCTTTTAAAACTAGTATACGTACTAAGAGCTAGCCAAAAGCTCAAGCTGAATACGGAAATAACTTTACACTCACCTATAGATCGATTACCTTTAATTCAATCTAAACGTGCAAATATTTTACCAACTGAAAATATATTTTGGATAAAAGACTATAGTGAATTCGATTGGGATTTTGGTCATGTATTTAAATTCTCATATAGTTATTTTAATCATATACAGAGAGCTCCAAATTATAAAGATATAACATTAGAAAAATTCCGTTATGTTATTCATTCTTAATGAACGTCAATAATCTGTAAAAGGAAGTTTAATCTAGTTTCTTTTTTTGTTAGTAGTATATTATTTTTTCAAATATGTAAGATTTTACATGCGTATTTTACTTTTACTAATTATGTAAGTAGGCTATACTGAAATACATACATTTTATTTTTGGAGAGATGTAAAACGACATGGAACTAGCGAAATTGGAAAAAGTAATTGAAATAAAAAAAGAAGAACTTTTATATTTAGTATCGGATTATGGAATTCAACATGAAAAAGTATTGGCATTGAGTCAAGAACTAGACAAATTAATCAATTACTTTATGTTTTTAAAATAAAGAGAACTATGACGGGGTTTGTAAATGTTATAGTTCTTTTTTATTAGGTAATTTGAAAATATATTAAAATATATTGTCTAATTTCTTACAGAATGCGCAACTTGCTAGTCGAATATAAGGACTTTTGGTTATAATAAAAAGGAATTATTAATTGTATCGGTTAGGAGCGCAGCACATATGAAAACAGTTGTTGTTATCGGTGGAGGTATAACGGGACTTTCTACTATGTTTTATTTAGAAAAATTAAAAAAGGATTATAATATCGATTTAAATTTAATTCTTATTGAGAAAGAAGAGTATTTAGGTGGTAAAATCCATAGTGTGGAAGAAAAGGATTTCATTATGGAGTCAGGGGCGGATTCAATCGTTGCTCGTAATGAACATGTTATGCCACTTGTAAAAGATTTAAATTTAGAAAATGAAATGGTATATAATGAAACGGGTATTTCTTACATATATTCTGAAAACATGTTACATCCAATTCCTTCTGATACTATATTTGGGATACCGATGAGTGCCCGGTCGTTGTTTAGCAGTACGCTAGTCTCAACGAAGGGGAAAATCGTAGCTTTAAAAGATTTCATAACGAAAAATAAAGAGTTTACGAAAGATACATCACTTGCTCTATTTTTAGAAAGCTTTTTAGGGAAAGAGTTAGTGGAAAGACAAATTGCTCCTGTGCTTTCAGGCGTATATTCTGGTAAATTGAATGAGCTTACAATGGCATCTACATTACCGTATTTACTGGATTATAAAAATAAGTATGGAAGTATTATTAAAGGTTTTGAAGAGAATAAAAAACAATTTCAATCAGCAGGAAATAAAAAATTCGTATCATTTAAGGGTGGACTATCTACGATAATTAATCGCTTAGAAGAAGTGCTGACTGAAACTGTCGTAAAAAAAGGTGCTATAACGACGGCTGTAAGTAAACAAGAAGATCGATATGAGATTTCTTTTGCAAATCATGAAACAGTACAAGCAGATTATGTTGTTTTAGCAGCTCCACATGATATAGCGCAAACTTTATTACAGTCTAATGAGTTAAATGAGCAGTTTAATACATTTAAAAACTCATCCCTTATTAGTATTTATTTAGGATTTGACATACTAGATGAACAACTACCAGCTGACGGTACGGGGTTTATTGTAACGGAAAACAGTGATTTACATTGTGATGCTTGTACATGGACAAGTCGAAAGTGGAAACATACATCGGGTAAACAAAAATTATTAGTTAGAATGTTTTATAAGAGTACCAATCCGGTATATGAAACAATCAAGGATTACAATGAAGAAGAGTTAGTACGAGTAGCTTTATATGATATTGAAAAGAGTCTCGGAATTAAAGGTGAACCAGAAGTAGTTGAAGTTACAAATTGGAAAGATTTAATGCCGAAATATCATTTAGAACATAATCAAGCGGTTCAAGCATTGCAAGAAAAAATGACAAATCTTTATCCAAATGTATATTTAGCTGGTGCCTCATATTACGGTGTTGGAATTGGTGCGTGTATTGGAAATGGAAAGAATATTGCCAATGAAATAATGGCTACATTAAATAAATAATACTGTAGAATAAATAAAAACTGTTCCTTCAGCAAAATGAAGGAACAGTTTTTATTTATTTTATTTTATTTGAATGGAAATTTTATTGTTTTTTATATTGTATTCTTTTATTGTTAATGTTATTTCTCCAGATTCTTTAAATGAATACGGTGATAGTTGATAAATATCTTTTATATCATGTTTTTCTTGTAATTTACTTATCGGTATTAATACGATATTTGGCTTCCATGTTTCTTGTTTTCCTGAAGGATATTCTATAAGTATTACCGGATTTTTTAACTGCATTTTTTTCCAAGAGACGAAATATAGTTGAACTTCTGTATCTTTTTTTAATAATTCTTCGGAGAAATAACCGAATTCGCCTACATTACCGAAAACAGTGTAGTTTTGATTTTTTAATTTAATATCTAAATAACTAGGTTGATATGTTACTGCATGATAAGTTCCATATGAAAGTGAGAGTATGGCAGCGATTAAAATACCGATTGAAAATGTCTTAAAGCTATTGCCTTTAAAGTTAGTCATCATGAAAGAGTTTGGTGTGAATTTTTTTGCGAATAAAAAAATAAGTAATATGAGTAAGAGGGATAAGCCGATGAATATATACATAGGAAATTTACACCTCCACAATAAAATAATGCATTAACTATATTTTACCATAAATGTATGGGGTAGGGTGGTTGTTTGGAAGGAGAAAATGAAGAAACAATTTTTTTACAGTTCTTGATAATTTGAAATTCGATTTATGGAAATTATAGCGTAATGTTTGAGTAGTAATCAGAAGGTATCCAATTCGTGTATATAGAATAAAGAGGGAATGCGACATTAGAAATGTTTGATTTATGGAACAATAAGGACTTTAGTAATTATAAATATTTTTTCTGATATAATGAATGAGTAGAGAGAAAGGAGTGATCCTATGGCATTTCCTATATTAGAAACAGAACGCTTACTTTTAGTTGAAATAGAACAATCTTATTGTCAAAAAATATATGAAATCTTTTCATTGGATGAAGTAACGTGTTATTACGGTATGAATTCTTTTACGGAGTTTGGACAAGCTTCACGTATGATCGAATCTTTTTCGAAAAATTACTTTGAGAAAAAGGCAATACGATGGGGAATTGTGTTAAAAGAAACGAACGTTTTAATAGGAACAATTGGACTAAACAATTTACAATTATGGAGTAAACGATCTGAGATTGGATATGACCTGCATCCTCGTTATTGGGGAAATGGTTATGCGTCAGAAGCGGCTCGAGAAATTATTGATTATGGGTTTAAAGATTTGGGTTTGTTTAGAATTGGAGCTATTACATATCCTGAAAATGTTACTTCTTGTAGAATGTTATCTAAAATCGGCTTTCAAAAGGAAGGTCTATTGCGCGGATATATTCATCAAGGAAATAAGCAACACGATGCATTATTGTATTCTATAGTGCGAACTGATATTGAGGACATAAATTTATAATAAAAAAAACCTCTTAATTAAAAGAGGTTTTTTTTATTATAAATTAACCTAATTTAGGTAATAAACGTTCTCCGCTTTTCATGCTACTTTTACATAAAGGGCATTTAGGCTCTTCTTCAAATGAAAAGTTCTTTCTCATCCATCCTAAACAATCCTCTGATTCACATTCCCAAACAGGGGTTTGTTCTGGTGGTACTTCTGCTACATCGTTCTTTCGATTGCGATACATGTAACCACTCCTTTTATGTAAAAAATTTTAGTTATATATTAAAAAGGTTGTTAACCTTGCTGGTAACAACCTTTTTATTGTTTGAATTATAGCTTTACAACGTTTTTAGCTTGAGGTCCGCGGTTACCTTCTTCAACTTCGAAGCTAACTTCTTGACCTTCGTCTAGAGACTTGAAGCCGTCGCCAGTGATAGCTGAGAAGTGAACGAATACGTCGTTACCGTCTGCAACTTCGATGAAACCGAAACCTTTTTCGCTGTTAAACCATTTTACTTTACCTGTTAATGTCATGGTAATGCCTCCTAAAAGTAGAAAAATTACAATATGATCGGCCTTATTTGAATGAAAATAAAAGTTCACATATTATCAAAAACCCATAAGGAGTACAAAATGTCCCTGATTGATACTTGATAATATGCAAAGAAAATATAGTGTTAAATTGACCTTAATTACTATCTTACAACAAATGGTGGGAAATAGCAAGTGCTGGTAATACCACTGACTAATCTGGGTGATAATAGTAAAGGCACAAAGGCACCTCTTTTATTTATATATTATTCCTAATTTGAATTTATTCCAAACAAAAATCATTTATATGAAAAAATAAGTTTAAATAAAAGGCTAAATATTATTTTAATATTGCTGATGAGTACCATAATTAGGAGGATAGAATATTGCAAAATAAACAATTTAAAATAATTGAAGCAGCAAAAGAAGGAAGAAGAAAAGTTCATCCTGTTTTTGCTGTCATACTCGCGATTATATTTTTAACTTTAGGTGAATTATTTATGTTGTTTATGCTGATTTTACCGAAAGCAGAAACAACTTTTATGAAGGCGATTTATAGCGACATTGAGATGATATTAACGTTTGGCGGCGCAATATTTTTTGTGTTTTTATGGATTAGATTTGTAGAGAAAAGATCATTTTCATCCATTGGTTTTTGGGGGAATCAATGGATAAGAAAATATTTGAGAGGTGCATTAATAGGATTTGTTTTCATTTCAATACCAGTAATTTTACTCCTGTTAGCAGGAGTTGTAACATTACAAATACAAAAAATTACAGTAACCGCTATATTGGGTATTGTAGGTTCTTTAGTCGCATTTTTAATACAAGGGGCAACAGAAGAAATTATTGTACGAGGTTGGTTATTCCCGGTTCTTTCTGTTAGAAGTCGTATATGGGTTGGGATTGTTGTGACGTCTTTCTTATTTGGTTTTCTTCATTTACTTAATCCAGGTATTACAATTCTTTCAATATCGAATATAATATTAGTTGGTGTATTTGCAGCTTTTTACGTTTTAAAAGACAGTAGTCTGTGGGGGATTTGCGCATGGCATTCCATTTGGAATTGGGCACAATATAACGTCTACGGTTTTGCAGTTAGCGGGATGACCATATATTCAACGCCGTTATTTAAACCTGCAACAAATGGCCCCGTATTCCTTCATGGAGGCACGTTTGGAATTGAAGGTAGTATCATTACAACAATCATGCTCACTATCGCTTCAATTGTTTTATGGAGAAAGTTATGGGGAAGAAAAGTGAAACAACGAAATTTTAGTTAATGAAAGAGGGAGAAACTATGGGGATAATAGCATTTGAGGGAGCAAGCGCTGTTGGTAAAAGTACCACGTGCCGTGAATTAGAAAAGAATTATGGTGCTTATATAATACCTGAAGTGAATTCTTTATTTGAAAGGCCAAAAAATGAACATAGAACATGGTATTTTGAAAAACAAGTTGAGCGCTGGAATATAGCTGTTCAGAAGTCAGAGCAATATGAATTAGTAATACTCGATGGTGATATATTTCAGCCACTTAGTTATAATTGGTGTTTTCATTTTGATATATTTAATCAGCCATTATCTTTAATAGAAAATTTTTATAAAGAAAAGATGTTAAATAGGGAAATTGGTTTTCCGGATCAATATTTTTATTTATATACGAACGATGAAGAACTTAGAAAGCGGAAAGTATATGATGAAACGAAAAGAAGGAGAAACTTTGAAAAACATTTACATATATCAAAATCGTTTCAGCGTTATTATGAAAATTTAAATACTGTTACAGATGGGTATTGTAAATTAATTGAGGCGAAAAGTGTAAGAAATAATGAATTAGAAATAGTGAGAAACTCAAAAAATTTGAACGTGTGTGAAGAAAGACGTTTTGATGTTTCGAGGTTAGATGCTATTACGAAGTGGTTAAAAGAAAATCGTGCATAAAGTAAAAACAACGAGTGTTGTAGAACGCGCTCGTTGTTTTTTGTTTCTTTATAAATATAAAGGGAAAATTTGTAGAATATTTTCATTATTTAACAGAATAATCTTTCAATTTTAAAGGGAAAGAAATACAATATGAGGAAGTATATATAAATAATATGATAGGGGATGGGATGCGATATTTTAAATGAAGTAACAGTTTTTATATAAGAAATAATTAGGTAGTCAGAACAGAGATATTTGGGAGGAAACAAGCGCGATGAAAACACTATTTAAAATAATCGGTATTCTAGCTGGTATGGCGGTAATCGGAGTAGGTTTAACGTATGGTATGCTGTATTATTTAAATAATAGTAAACCAGCTGCGAAAAAGGCATCACCAGCTGCTCCAGCAGTAGAAGTATTAGCCGATAGTAACGTAAAAGCAGAAGATGCAAAGCTTTTAGAGAATGGCAATTATTCATTGCCAAATAGTGGTTTTAATAAAAATTTTAAATGGACAGATGAGAACATACAGACAGCATTACATGAAATGGCACATCAAAAAGCGAAAGCTGATCAAAAGTGGGGCTATATTTTTATTACACAAGAGCGGATTGAAAGCTTAATTGATATTGTAAAGAGTAATGATCTTGTACAGGGAAGTACATATGTAGAAATTTTAGAACGATGGAAACAAGGAAAATATGAAAAAGTTGATGGGGATCACAATAAGATTTGGAAATTACAAAGTGGGAATTTAGGAGAAGGAAAAGGAGTAATGTCGGAAGCTGAGCAAAAAGAATTAATTAATCAAGTGTTTATGAACAAAGGTACATATTCAGGGAGTAAATTAATTGCAGGTGGCGGACAGACTAATAAATAATATACTAATTAATGTAAGAGAGTAATTGCTTATTAGGCAATTACTCTTTTTATATGTACTTCTTAATATCTTAATCTCGTTCAAGTAAGGAAAGAAACGACTGTAACACCGGGGAAATCCATCTGGATTTATGATAGATTACATGACTTTGAATAACGGATGGAGTTTCGATAGGCTGAAAACATAGTTGTTCTTTTTGACAACTTTCCTGTACAACGATATAAGGAAGAATTGAAATGCCTAACTTACACATGACGGATTGTTTAATGACTTCAACATTGGAAGTTTCAAATGTTTTAGCTGGAATATTTCCGCTTTGACGTAAAAAACGATCTACCATTGTCCTATAGCCGCAGCTTTGTTCTGTAAAAATGAACTGGGTTTCCTGTAATAACTGGAATGGATTTGTATGTGCAGCGGAATAAGCTGGTAAAATCCATCCAAATGTTTCGTTACTAAAAGTACGCGTAATAAAATCATTATGTTCTATACTTTCTCCAATTATGAAGACAACGTCTGTTTCTCCTTCACGTAATTTTTGTAATGCTTGTTCATTTGTGTTTGTTTCAAGTACGATATTTACTTTCGGATTTTTCTGTTTGTAAGTACGTAATAATTGTGGTAATCGGTATACCGCTAATGATTCATTAGATGTAATACTTAATGTACCTTCTAAATAATCTGTATTTTGGGGGATTTCTTGCGCTTTTTCATATATTGAAAGTAATTCTAATGCATAAGGATGAAATTGATGACCTGCTTTTGTAAGTAGCACTTTTTTCCCTAACCGATCGAAAAGAGGAATATGTAAATCGTTCTCTAAAGCTTTCATATGTGCTGTAACAGTAGATTGCGCATAACCTAGCGCGTGCGCAGCTTTAGAAAAATTACCATACTTCACAATGGCGCAAAATGTTTTAACATGTCTCATTTCCATAAGCGATCCCTCTTTTATTATCATGATTTGTGAATGATTATATCATGTATTTTAATTTTCCAAATGATTAAATTCTGTATAAAATGAAATTGTAGAAATATTCATTCAGGTGATATTGGAGGAGAAAAGATGATCAAAAAGGGCTATCATGTAGCTGTTGTTGGGGCTACAGGTGCGGTAGGGCAAAAAATTATTGAACTGTTAGAGAATGAAATGAAGTTTAATATAGTTGAAGTTACATTGCTTTCGTCAAAACGATCCGCTGGTAAGAAAGTAAGATTCAAAGGACGAGAGATAATTATACAAGAGGCAAAAACAACTAGCTTTGAAGGTGTAGATATTGCCTTTTTTAGCGCTGGGGGAGAAGTATCTAGACAATTTGTAACTCATGCAGTTTCTAGTGGTGCGATTGTAATTGATAACACAAGTGAGTACCGAATGGCACAAGGTGTACCGCTCGTTGTTCCGGAAGTGAATGCGCACACTTTAAAACAGCATAAAGGTATCATTGCAGTTCCAAATTGTTCAGCACTACAGATGGTAACAGCACTTCAGCCGATTCGAAAATCATTTGGTTTAGAAAGAATTATCGTTTCAACATATCAAGCTGTATCGGGTTCTGGCATTCATGCGATTCATGAATTACGAGAGCAGGCTAAGTCTATACTTGCAGGTGAAGAAGTGAAGAGTGATATATTACCGGTGAAAAAAGATAAAAAACATTATCCAATAGCATTTAATGTACTGCCTCAAGTAGATATATTTACAGACAATGATTTTACTTTTGAAGAAGTCAAAATGATTCAAGAAACGAAGAAAATATTAGAAGATGAAAACTTGAAAATGGCAGCTACTTGTGTACGTGTTCCAGTTGTATCGGGGCATTCAGAATCGGTTTATATAGAACTGGAAAAAGAAGCAAGCGTTGCGGAAATCAAGGGAATACTAATGGATGCACCAGGTGTTATTTTGCAGGATAACCCTAGTGAACAGTTGTATCCAATGCCATTATATGCAGAAGGGAAAATAGATACATTTGTCGGAAGAATACGTAAAGATCCTGATACGCCAAACGGATTCCACCTCTGGATTGTTTCCGATAACCTATTAAAAGGTGCGGCTTGGAATTCAGTTCAAATCGCAGAGACTTTAGTGGAAAAGGGGATACTTTAATATAGTTTAAAAAACTGGGGAATCGTTAATGATTCCCCAGTTTGTATTTCATAATTGTTTTCTTTATTTCGGCCGACTTTAATTAAAATTAGTTGTTATTGAATTTTTATAAATATCTACTTTATGTGCAGTGAAGCGTAAGGTTTTGGATTCTGCATGAATTGTAAGATTAATAATAATCGATAACGGCATTTCGACCGTTTTCACAATATCTTCTATAGCAATATACTCATTTTTTGCTTCCTTATAATAAACAACAGAACGAATTACGGCCTCGTCACCTTCAATATCAATTTCACACATCATAGGGAATTTTTCACCATTATGTAAGAATAATTCGCCTAGTACGATTGAACCGTTTAATTCTTCTGTAAAATTAGTAGTTGCCGCTGGTTTTACCCATGTTTCGTCATGTTCTTCGTTTTCCTCTTCATCTATTGCCCATTCCCAAATGGGGTTTTGTTTTAGGTCCTCAATAGTTAATTTATCAATCGGTTTGCAGCTACTCATACATAAATTCTCCTTTTATTTTGATAAATAAGTTTTTTGATTTCATGAATTAGATGATTGCTTATAAGTGGGTTTAACAAAGTATTTTGCTCATTTGATATCCAAACTACTGTATTTTGAAATAAAGCTATTACAGCAATATTAACAAAACTTTAATTGTCTAGTAAATAATTATTAGTGGAGATATTAAAATGGGATGGTGTTAAAGAAAGATAGTAAAAAACATCAAGGATGAATGAAATCCATTTGGTACGATATGGATATATCCAATGTGAGGGGGATTTTGATGTATCAAGTAAAGGGGTATTTTTCATCATTAAAAGGAAGTTATTATGAGATTGGAAAGCAACAAGGGGAATTCGTGAAACAAAATCCGTATCTCATCCCGCAATTTATACACGAAGAAAATGTAATATCTAATAACCATTGGACAGAATCGAGAAATATACTAAACAAACATTGTCCAGGCATAAATGAAGAAATTGAGGGGTTTTGTGAAGTGTTAAAAATTCCTTCAAAAAATATGATGTATTACTATCAAACACTATTGAAAGCAGGTTGTAGTCATTGTGCAGTATTACCTAAAAAGACCGATTTAGAGCACACATATGTATTAAGGAATTATGATTTGTCACCAGTAATAGATGATATGCGTTTTTGTTCAACTCATGTTGAAGGTGCGTATGCACATAGTGGTTTTTCTACTCAATATTTTGGCCGAACGGAAGGGATAAACGAGCATGGATTAGCTGTTACATTTTCAGCATGTGGTCAACCAGTAGGAAATATTGCAGGTTTAAGAAAGCCAATGGTGAGTGGTTTACAATGTTTTGCGGTAATTCGATTGTTGTTGGAGAAATGTAAAAATGTGCAGGAAGCTAAGTTACTAATAGAAGAAATCCCAATTGCTAGTAATATTAATTTAATAATAGCTGATCCTTTAAATGCAGCATATATTGAAATATTTGACGGTCATAAATCCACAATAACGATTGATGGTGAAAAACAAGCTTTTATTGTATCAACAAACCATGCAGTTAGTTCATCAATTCAGAAATTAAATAATAGGAAATTAGAACAATCAACAAAGAGATATCACCTTTTACATGAGCATTTAAATAGATGTGAACAAGTAAGCATAGAGTCTTTAAAAAAGTTAGTAGAAGAAGAATATCCTGCTGGACTTACTGTGCATAACTATGAAGAATGGTTTGGAACTTTACATTCTGTATTATTCGATTTACATGATCGTACAATGAAGATTTGTTTCGGATCACCACTTTTAAACGACTGGTATTCATTGAAAGTTGGAGGAAGTATGCCGTTTTCTGAGGTGAACGTGAACTTTAAAAATAAAACTTATACTGACTTTTGGAAGGAAGATAAGAATGAATTGATACCTAAAAGATAAATGGGATAAGATGGTGATGTAAAGAGTGCATTTATACTGGAGGGATTATCAATACTAAAAGTTATGTTACCATTTGTTCTTATCTTTTTTCTTGTCATTGCGATGTATATTGCTTATCAAAAGAGAAAAAAGTCTGGGATAAAAGGATTGAAAAGTGCGGTAACTTCTATTTGCTTCTTTTCACTTGCAATCTTAAATATGTTTGCATATTGGTTTCATTTTGGCGGTGCTTTTACTTGGTTATTTTCAATTGTATTATTGCTAGTTGGTGCATATTTTACTAAATATATTCCAATATCTAAAAAGGTACATTAAAGTTTATAAGAGTTAAATATAATGTTTACTTTGTTTTGAAAAGAGATTATTCTACTAAATTCTTGTGAAACGGTTTCATAGGATAATCTCTTTTGTTTAGTTTTGGAAAGAACGTACTGTGATTTTTAGTTGCTCAATAAATTCTCGAGTTGCAGCACACATATATTTATCTTTTCTATAAATTAGCCCTATTTCAATTATTGGAGTAGGGTTTTCTATTTTAATAGCTTGAATGTTTTTATTTTGTAAAAAGTCTATATATGGTTTGGGTAACACTGTAATTCCCATTCCTTTGGAAACCATTTGGATTAAAGATTCCATCGTACTAATTTCTAAAATTGGCCTTGGTTTAAAGTTTAACTTTTGACAATGAGATGTAATTAGTTCGGTTAAAAAGAAATTTTTAGGTAAAAGAATTAAAGGGTAGTTCTGTAATTCAGCAATAGATACATGATTACGTTCAGCTAATCGATGACCAGTGGGCACGACCAATGTAAGATCGCTTTTGTATAGAGGGATGGAGATAATCTCTTTATCTTGCACCGGGAGAAATGTAATTCCAATATCTAGTTCGTTTTGTAATAATTTTTCACGAATATCTCCTGTACGAAGCCCTAATACAGAAAGCTCTATATTAGGATATAAATTATTAAAATTTAAAATAGCTGTTGGTAGTAAATAATTTACGACGGTTAACAAAGCCCCTATTGTTAAGGAACCTTGCTGTAATCCGTTTAGGTCTTGAATAGCTGAACGAGCTTGTTCGACTTCATGAAAAATGGTTTTACTATGTGATAATAAAATCTTCCCTGCTTCAGTTAATGATATTTTTTTACCAATTCGATCGAAAAGTGGCATTCCTACTTCATGCTCTAATGCACGTATTTGTTGACTTAGTGAAGGCTGTGAAATATTTAATTTTTCAGCTGCTTTTGTGAAATGTAATTCTTTTGAAACAGCTAAAAAGTATTCAAGTTGTCGTAATTCGATTGGAATCACCTCAAGTATAATGATAGGTTATACCTATCATTATTATATAAATAATTGAATTGAACAATGATTTTAGAGGTTTTATAATCATCTTTATGTAACAGAGAGGGGTGTAAAAATTAATCGAGAGAAAATACATGTAACACCTTTAAAGGAGGAAATAGAATGGCTAATGAATATCAATTATTATCTTTAAATATAGGATTACCAAAAGAGGTTATATACGGCGGAAAAGTAATTCATACAGGCATAAATAAGAAACAAGTAAAGGAACCGGTATATTTATCCTTTGTAAAATTTAATGGAGATGGACAGGCGGACTTAGTTCATCATGGAGGAGTAGATAAAGCAGTTTGTGTTTATACTGGTGATCACTATCCATACTGGGAAAAAGAATTGAATCAAGATCTTGTATATGGGGCTTTCGGAGAAAATATAACAGTTAGTGGTATGCGCGAAGAGGATGTTTGTATTGGTGATACGTTTGAGCTCGGAGAGGCAATCGTACAGGTAACACAACCAAGGCAACCTTGTTTTAAATTAGCAAAAAAATATAATATTCCAAAGTTACCACTATATTTTCAAGAAACAGGATATACAGGATTTTATTTTCGTGTATTAAAAGAAGGATGGGTATCATCAGTCGATACATTAAAAAGTCTACAGTCTGATCCGAAAGGTGTTTCAATAGCGTTTGCTAATCGTATCATGCATAAGGAAAAACAAAATATTGAAGGGGTAAAAAGAATATTAGAAGTAAATGCACTTTCAAGTAGTTGGAGAAAGTCTTTTGAAAAGCGTATAAGTGGAGAAGAAATTAATACGAAGGAAAGACTTGAAGGGATAAAAGAATAAAAATATTTTATTATAAATAGTGTATTTCTATTAGTAAAAGCTAATTAGAAAGCGCTATTTTTATATAATAAACTAATTAATATCCAGAAATCTTAATATTGTTTTATTCGACTTATTTTCAAATAGTCAAAACATAAAATTAATTAGACTTTTTTTTTATGTTTTATGATAGTATATTGATTGGTAAGACCTCTATTTTTAAGAGTAGGTCATATAAGTATATCTAATTTAATGGAATTTAACATTTGGAGGTACAACATGGGGAATGTTGAAAAATTGGCAAGTCTTCTAATAGAAGAACCGAAAAGAGAGCAGTTATTTCCTTTATTTGAAGAAGTGTTTGGAATTAAAACTCAAACATTGAATGATTTTTCGGATAAAGGATATTGGGATGATACATATAAAGCTTTATCGTTTTTACAAGAAGATAAAGTGATTGCAAATGTTGCGGCATTTTCACTCCCATTATTAATTAATGGTGAAAAAATAAATGCGGCGGGTATTCAATCAGTAATGACACACCCTAATTTCCGTAGACAAGGGTTAATGACACAATTAATGGATAAAATGATAGAAGAAATCGATAAGAAATGTGAATGTGCATTATTGTTTACGGAAAACCCTGAACTATATACAGCATTTGGATTTAAAGTTGTGCAGGAATATTTGATGACTATACCATATGATAAAAATATTAATAATAACGATTCACTACTTAAAAAGTTAGATTACTATAATATAGAGAATAGACAGTTAATACATGAAACTATTGATAGTAGCCAAAGACTTTCAAATAGTTTTTCAACTTTAAACTTCCATCCTTCATTTTATTTGAATATGTATGATTCGGAATGGAATGAGAAATTGTATTATTCAGAGAAACTAGATGCTCTAATCGTTTATGAAGTAGAAAATGAAAAGTTGAAATTATTTGGAGTATTTGCGCCAGTACTTCCGGTTTTAGATGAATTATGTG
The DNA here is from genome assembly GCF_054509685.1 of Bacillus sp. C-3-6. Lineage (NCBI taxonomy): Bacteria > Bacillati > Bacillota > Bacilli > Caryophanales > Bacillaceae > Bacillus > Bacillus sp. C-3-6. The sequence continues at coordinate 2,231,232 of NZ_CM137247.1, forward strand.
GAGAAATCAATGAAAGGTTTACGGAAATCGAATTTTATTTTTCTCCGGATCAATTAGGGGTTGAGGATGTACAGTTTACAGAAGTACAGTCTAGCAAGTATTTAATGGTTCGAAGTGATAAAGAGTTAGATTTTAAAGGTTATAAATTCCCAGTATTAGCGGAGTTTTAAATGTCTATATAAATGCTTTATTATGGAGGAGCTATGAATATATCGTATATACCAGAACATATTGAGCAACTCACTATAATGAATGTACCTGAATACTATAAAATTAATGATAATCATGCGTTTATTGTCCGTTCGAAAGCAGAAACTGATTTTTGGCTTAAAACACATTATGGTTTTGAAGTAATGAATGGTCATGTATTTTATAATGAGATGATGACAGACTTTCAAGCTGAAGTTCAGTTACGTATGAATCCAAATTCAAAATTCGATCAAGCAGGTCTTTTTGTTATGATTTCGGAGAACTGTTGGCTAAAAACATCTTTAGAATATATCCCTGAAGGGCCATCTCACTTAGGTGCTGTCGTAACGAATAATGGATATTCTGACTGGTCAACGCAAGATTATCCAACTGAAGCAGCTAAGCAACAACTTCGTTTTCGAATTATTCGAAAAAGCGGTGATTATACAATATATGTGAAAAAGGGCCATCAATGGGAACAAATAAGAATCGCTCATTTAATGGAGGATATAGGGAAGGAGCCTGTTAAAATAGGTTTTTACACGTGTAGTCCTTCTAAAAATAAGGGATTTGAGACTGAGTTTTTACATTTTACAATTGAAGAAATATAGATGAAAAACCGTATTCTTTTCATTAAGAATACGGTTTTTGTATTTATATAATATAAAGCACATTTATTGACTAGAAAGTCATTAATACTTATCATTTAATAATGTTAAATATTAATTTGCATAATATAATAGAAGTAATAAAGAAATTACAAAATATATAGCTTAAATAAGGAGGGATATGAATTATTCAGTGGTAATTTCATGGGAAAAGGAGATTATGTATGAAATCATTTCGTAAGTTATTACAGTATTTAAAACCATACATGTTCTTCGCTATTATTGGGCCGCTATTTATGGTACTTGAGGTTGCGATGGACTTAATTCAACCGACTATTATGCAACATATCATTGATGTTGGGATTGCAAATCGGGATTTAAATTATGTAATAAAAATGGGGCTTCTTATGATAGGAGCAGCAGCACTCGGTTTAGTTGGAGGGCTTGGGTGTATGATGTATTCTACAAAAGCAGCTGTTAATTTCGCTACAGACATACGAAAAGATGTGTTTGCGAAAATAGAAACATTTTCTAGTAATAATCGGGACTCATTTGGAACAGGTAAATTATTAACGATCGTGACAAATGATATCACTTCCATTCAATCGGCAATGACGATGACATTACGTGTTCTCGTTCGTGGTCCACTGTTATTTATCGGAAGTATAATTATTGTTTTTGTAACAGCGCGAGAGTTATTTCCAATATTACTTGTAGTTGTTCCGATTTTATTACTTGCGATTATTTTAATTGCAAGTAAAGCAAGTGGTACATTTAAAAAGGTGCAAGAGGCATTAGACAAAGTGAATACAAAGCTACAAGAAAATTTATCTGGTGTGCGTGTTATAAAAGCGTATGTAAGACAAAAATACGAAATCGCTCAATTTGGAAATGTAAATACAAATTTAACGAAGATAAATATTCGAGCTGTGCAACTTATTTCTTTAATGATGCCAATCATTATGCTAGTTGTAAGTGGCGGCATTGTCGCAACATTATGGATTGGTGGAGAAAAAGTATTCGATGGAACGCTTCAAGTAGGAGCGATTTTGGCATTTATTAATTACTTGAATATCATTTTAATGTCACTTATGTCGATTAGCATGGTATTTATTCAAATTGCGCGAGCTTTTCCATCTGCGGATCGTGTACAGCAAGTGTTAAATACCGAGGTTGATATTATAAGCGAAGCGTATGCGATCGAACCTGAGAAAATTGAAGGAAATATCGAATTTAAAAATGTTAGTTATAGCTATACGAAAAATAATGAATACGTTTTAAAAGATATTTCGTTTAGCATACAAAAAGGTGAAAAAGTAGGGATTATTGGATCAACTGGAAGTGGTAAATCTACCTTAGCGAAACTGTTACCACGTCTATATGATGTGGATCATGGTGAAATATGTATAGATGGAATAGATGTTAAAAAATATGATTTGCAAAAACTCCGTGCTTCAATAGGGTTTGTACCTCAGAAGGCGTTGTTGTTCTCAGGCAGTATAGAAGAAAATTTACGTTATGGTAAAGAAGATGCAACACATGACGAGCTGGAAGTAGCAGCTGCATCAGCTTGTGCGACTGAGTTTATCAATAAGCTGGAAGAATCTTATCAATATAATTTAACACAAGGCGCGACAAATCTATCAGGTGGACAAAAACAACGTGTATCAATTGCAAGGGCACTTGTGAGAAAGCCACCGATTCTCATATTAGATGATTCTACATCAGCAGTTGATGCAAAATCAGAGGCTACTATTCAAATAGCTTTAAAAACAAAATATAAAGGCACAACAACTTTATTAATTGCGTCTAAAATTTCTTCCATAATGGATGCGGATAAAATACTTGTATTAGATAATGGTGAATTAGTTGGCAATGGTACACATGAACAATTGTTAGAACAAAGTGAGGTTTATCAGGAAATTTATCTTTCCCAAGGTGGTAATTTAGATAAAGAAGGTGGGGAAGAACATGCGTAATTTTCAAGGGCAATTTGCTAATAAAGGTGGACGAAACACCCCAAAGATGGGAAAAGCTAAAAATGCTCAAGGAACTGTAATGCGGGTATGGAACTATATGGGCTATCAAAAAGCTGCTCTTATGTTTGTTATATTTCTAGTCGTTGTTACTACATTACTTGGATTATTAGGTCCCTATTTTATGGGAGTTATTATAGATCAATATATTGTACCGAAAGATTTAAGTGGTACAGCAAGAATGTGTATGTTACTTATCGCGATTTATGGTGTAACTGTACTTTTAACATGGTTACAAACGTTTGTCATGATTAACGTTGCATTAAAAACAATTCAAAAAATACGACAAGATATTTTTGAGAAAATCCAAACGCTTTCTTTACGGTTCTTTGATGTGCGTTCTCAAGGTGATTTAATGAGCCGTGTGACAAATGATATAGATAATTTGAATCAAGCTTTGACACAAAGCGTTGTACAAATTATTTCATCAGCATTAACTTTTATAGGTGTAACGATTGCAATGTTCGCCTTAAATTGGATTTTAGCAATTGTAACTTTAATTACAGTACCTATTATGTTTTACGTTACAAAAAAACTAGTTGCATATAGTGGTAAAAACTTTGCGAAGCGTCAAAAAGATTTAGGTGAATTAAATGGATTTATTGAGGAAGCAATTACAGGTGCGGATGTTACAACGTTGTATGGAAAAGAAAAAGAAACTGTACAAAATTTCAATAAAATTAATGAACAGCTAAGAGTTTCAGCTACGAAGGCTGATACATTTTCAGCTTTTATTTTTCCAAGTATGAACTTTATTAATAACTTAGGTATGGGGCTTGTCATTGGGACTGGATCCGTTATGGTCTTAAACGGAATGACAACAGTAGGAGTTATTGCGGCTTTTATTAATTATTCTCGTCAATTCTCAAGACCGCTAAGTCAATTTGCGACTTTAATGAATACAATTCAAGCGGCAGTTGCTGGTGGAGAACGTGTTTTTGAAATTATGGATGAGGTACCAGAAATTCAAAATAAAAAAGACGCATTCGTTGTACAAAATTTACAAGGGCATGTTGCACTTGAGAATGTTTCATTTGGCTACGCAGAAAATAAAACGATTTTAAAAGAAGTGAGTCTTAAAGCGCAGCCAGGAGAGACAATTGCTTTAGTTGGTCCGACTGGATCAGGGAAAACAACAATCATTAATTTGTTAACTCGCTTTTACGATATACAGCAAGGACAAATTCATATTGATGGAAAAGATATAAAAGATTATGATATTAATTCTTTACGAAGTAAAATAGGAGTAGTTTTACAGGATACGTATTTATTTGCTGGTTCGATTATGGATAATATCCGTTATGGACGCTTAGATGCTAGTGATGAAGAAGTTATAACTGCAGCTAAGGCAGCATCTGCACATTCTTTTATTAAGCATTTGCCAAATCAATATGAAACAGAAATTGCTTCAGAAGGATCGAATTTAAGTCAAGGACAAAAACAACTTCTTGCGATTGCACGAGCAATTTTAGCAGATGCAGATATATTAATTCTCGATGAAGCGACATCAAATATTGATACAAGAACAGAATTACAAATACAAGCAGGACTAAATAATTTAATGAGAGGTCGCACAAGTTTTGTGATCGCTCATCGACTTAAAACAATTGAAAAAGCAGATCAAATTCTTGTTATAAAAGATGGAAATATTTTAGAAAGAGGGAATCATGAATCTCTCATGGAAGATAAAGGGTTTTATTTTGATTTGTATACGAGTCAGTTTAAAATTTAATATAAAGAATGAGGTTTCTCTAGAAAAGAGAAGCCTCATTTTTTATATTTCTAAATTTTATGAATCACTTTTCTAACCCAATTAATTATCCGACCTGAAAAATACTTATACTTGCAGATACATTTGTTAAAGAGCCACCATCACTATTTGAGAGAGTGATAGTACCTGCTGAAGAGGTGTTATTTATTAAAGTCAAGGTTGAAGGAACAATTGTTACGGTAAAAGCAGCAGTACCTTGATTGATTGTATGTGGTGACCCCGTACCAAAACGCCCACCTGGAATTGGTGTACCATTTAGTTCGAGGGAGAATTGGTTTTCGCGAGAAGCTTGTAATTGAAACTCTGCTACATATGTTCCTAGTGTATTAATTATAATATTTCCAGTACCTGTGATGTGACTAAGAGCAGTTCCTGTTATAGGTCCATTTGTGTTAAAAGTAACACTACTTCCCACTGCGATTGATTGGTTAGTAGTATCAAAAACATATAGATAGTTTGTTAATCCTACACTAGCCGCCCCGGTAGGCCCGGTGGAACCGGTAGAGCCAGTATGTCCAGTAGCCCCAGTAGGCCCGGTGGAACCAGCGGAGCCAGTAGAACCGGTAGCCCCGGTAGGTCCAGTGGAACCAGCGGAGCCAGTAGAACCGGTAGCCCCGGTGGAACCAGCGGAGCCAGTAGAACCGGTAGCCCCGGTAGGTCCAGTGGAACCAGTAGAACCAGTAGAACCAGTAGAACCAGTAGAACCAGTAGAACCAGTAGAACCAGTAGAACCAGTAGAACCAGTAGCCCCGGTAGGCCCAGTAGGCCCAGTAGCCCCAGTGGAACCGGTAGAGCCAGTAGCCCCAGTGGAACCGGTAGAGCCAGTAGCCCCAGTAGGTCCAGTGGAACCGTTAGAACCGGTAGGCCCGGTAGGTCCAGTGGAACCAGTGGAACCAGTAGAACCAGTAGAACCAATAGAACCAGTAGAACCAGTAGAACCGGTAGTCCCAGTAGCCCCAGTAGGTCCAGTGGAACCGTTAGAACCAGTAGGCCCAGTAGTCCCGGTAGAGCCAGTGTGTCCAGTGGAGCCAGTAGAGCCAGTAGAACCGGTAGGCCCAGTAGTCCCAGTAGGTCCAGTAGGTCCAGTAGGAGAATGTGGGAGAATAATACGGTTAATATCTAAAAGTGAAAAGTTAATGAACATATCTTTGTTTTGATAATCTATCGAAATCACCTCACTAGCATGTTTAAAGAAATAGTAAAGTAATAATTTTTATAGGTATTTCATTTCTATATTATTAATGCAACTTATTTTGGAAACAGTAAATAGCTATCATGACTATAGGGTATTAATTTTTAACCTAAATTTTAATAAAACCTTTATTAAAGATAAAGAGCGCTTTTAAAGGCGCTCTGAGACAAGTTTCATGTTGAAAAAGGGAATTGAGGATATTATGTGCATACTGTTTTAGAATGTTGTAAATTTTTAATTAAAAATAAAAAAATCTTATAAAAATTTAAAATCTGTATTATTAGATAGTTACCATACAATAAAATATGCTTGTTTGATATAAATGTGTGTCAAATTTACCAAAATATATTTTGGCATGCATAAGAAAATTAAAATACTTTTTTAGCAAATAATAGCGGCTTCAGTGACAGATGGTAGAAATAATTTACGTGGTATTGTAATAATCTCAAGCGCAATTTGCGTTGAATATAGGAGTATTTGATTTAAATCTAAAGCGAGTGTTAAAAGTATTATGAAGCTTGTAAGAATTACAAAACTACCCCAAAAAAAACTTTTTGAAGTGTTTCGGAAATCTTTTATTAAGGAAAAGAAAGAAAAAGATGCGGTAACAATAAGAATGAAAAATTTATACTTATCAGACATTATAACCCTCCCAAAGAACAGTAGTTTATATTATACTGTATTTTTCAATATTATTATAAAAAGATTTTAAAGTGAATAATAAGAAAAAATAAAGCCATAACTTAAAACATTAGTTTAGGTTCTATTATTTGAATTCTTTGTTTTAGAAGGTATATAATCTGAAATTTAAAATTTTCCAAATGAATTACCATTTTTTATTTCTGATCCAACATCAGGTGCTCAATGAAATGGTATGAAAGATTATAGGCTGGTGATACGATATTAAATAAGAGGAATCTGCGTGCAGCGAGAGTCCTAGCTCGGATTTCTACTAGAGAAACATATTTAGTTGGAGTTGGTATGTTAATAAAAAACGGATGGATGTGGAAACTAAATATTCATGACATTAAGGATAAAGGTCGGGAAATATAATTTGGTATTCTGGGAATAACCGGAGGTCCGTAGTTAAAGTTGCATAGAATTTGTATTTTGTTTCTAATTTTTCAATTGTTGTTAAGTGATGAGAACCTAGTCCACGCTGTACACTGTGTTGAGAAAGAGTCGGTCCAATTTGTAATTTTCGTTTTTTCATTGCATCGTTCCATGGACTATAAAAAAATTTAAAAATAAAAGCAGGTTCTATGTAAATGCTATAAGGATAATGCGAACCATGTCTTCCGACTCTATAGTTCCCGTGCGAATTATTGTGAATTAATCTACCGTTAAGATATAGTTGATTTGGATTAGGGTGAATTATTATGCCGTGATAACGTTGTTTAACAAGCGGAGAACTATATCTTGGATTAGTGTAGCCATGAGTCGGTTCATCAATCATCATAATCATTCTTATGGAAAACATATTGCCGCCCATAGTGTTAAGTGATTTAAAAAATTGTTCTTTATTATAACAGCATAGGAATTCTGTCGTATTTAATACCATTTTCCATCCTGTAAGTTCTCTTTCAATTTCCATAACTTCTTGATCAACTAAATAAGCATCAAATTCGAGTGATTTTGAGTTTCGTATTTCCCAATTAGGAGCGAATATTTTACAGATTTCAACTGACCGATCAGTGGATCCACGGTTAATAAGAATGCCGTGATCAAATAGCTTTGTATGGTGCATTAACCACCATGGAAGTAAATATTCTTCATTGTAAAAATGAGAAATTAGAGTAGTCTTAATCAAAATCACCTCCGTATTTAACCTGCTTCTTATTTAATATGATATGGAAGGAAACCTATTGTTAGAAGGTTTCCACTTAAAAGTTTTAAAACATATAGGGTATGTGGATAGATTAGTATATAAAGTAGTCTGATTGATGAAGAGTGGTATTAAAAAGTGCAAAATCTAAAATGAGCATTGAATTAGTGTATAACGATTGAAACGGCACTGAAAACTAATAAAACGGCCATAATGATGTTAAATAATTGGTTATGTTTCACTAATAATTTTTGGAATATTGAACCAAATAAACTCCAACTAAATGTACTCATTAAACCGACTACACCTAAAAATAATGAAAAAAGTATAAAACTTGAATATGAATTGTAGTAAGGGATTATGAAAGTCGATACTACAGTCAGTCCGAATAATATCCCTTTAGGATTAACGAATTGAAGAGAAATCCCCACTGTGAATAAATTTTTATTATCTTTTTCACCGGGATTCGTACTGCTTTTACTAGTAAGTATTTTAATAGCTAAATATAACATATACGCTACACCTAAAATTTTTAAAGGGAATTCGATTATGGGTAAGATATTAAGTAGTACAACATTAAAGAAACTACATAAAGAAGTGAGGATGAAAAAACCGAAAGATACTCCAAAGCAAAACTTCATGCTCTGTTTTAATCCGTGTTGATTTGCGTATGTCATCGCTAAAAAATTGTTAGGGCCGGGTGTGAAGCTACTTATAAAAACAAATAATAAAAAAGAAAATATAGGCATGTGAAAACCCCCTAATCATTTGTGTATGTTATAATGATCAAAAAGAACAATATAAAGTATGCTTTTTATTATACAAAATGGTCGTTATATTGTATATAGTATGGGAGTGTTTTTTTATGGAAGAAATTCAACTAATACTGGCGAAAAATTTAAAAACTATAAGAGAAAAAGAAAAATTAAGTTTGGAAAAAGTTGCCCAATTAACAGGTGTGAGTAAAACGATGATTGGACAAATTGAAAGAGGCGAATCAAGCCCGACACTAACAACAATATGGAAGATTGCAAATGGCTTGAAAGTTTCTTTTACCTCTTTAATCAACAATCCTCAGCCTGATACGAAAGTGATCTTAAGAAAAGATATTCAAGCATTGTCTGAAGACAATGGAAAATATAAAGTGTATCCTTCTTTTCCTTTTCAAGATGATAGACATTTTGAAATGTATACAGTAGAAATAGAAACAGAAGGGAAATTAAGTTCAGAAGGGCATAAAGAAGGCGCAGAAGAATTTATTACGGTATTTGAAGGTGAATTGACAGTAGAAGTGAATAACTGTCAATATACATTAAATAGTGGAGATTCAATTCGTTTTAAGGCCGATAGATCACACTCTTATCATAATTTAGGAGAATCTTTGACTCGATTAAGCATGACAATTTATTATCCAACTGCATAAGTGTGCATTTATAGTAACAAAAGATAAAACCATCTATAAGAGATGGTTTTTATTTTTTATCACTCACAAAAAAAGACACTCATCTGAGTGTCAACATAGTATTGCTCTCGCGTATAGGATTGGAGTATGTTTCTCAAATACGTATTGAGATGGTTCGTAAAAGAGAAACTGTCTTCATATTTAATGTAACATCGGTGGAAGTCAGTGTAAATTGATAATATATATACGGAAAATTTAGTATAGATAGTTTCTACTATGAATATAGTGCAATTTGTTCTTTAATGCGTCATCACTTTTATGAAATAATTGGGAAATTTTTGTTATGACAGACTTAGTATTTAATAATGTTTATTAGAAAAAGAATGAATCATTTTTTAATCGATTCGTATAATTGTTAGAGAGGCACCTGTTGAACCACCTCCAACCAAATTAACGATGGATAATACGCCGAATAATTGAAGTGAAATTGTATTACCGGCAATTAAATTAGTAATTAAATTAGTAATTAAATTATTATTATAATTTGAAGTTGATATAGCGGGAGAAAAAATAGAACCAGGAAGTGGAGTAGAAGCGTTTAATAGTAGTCTTGTTCCAGCGAGTAGAGCAGTTGTCGTATTAACTTGATAGGTTAAATAATATCTTCCGGTTACAGGAATTGTAAATATATCGTTTGAGGCGTTAACTGTAAAATTACCGAGGCTTTGGTTATTAGAAAGAGGAATATTAGTTCCACCTAATATCACAGAGATGGGATCACCTAATGTATTATTAGCGAACATAGAGTTTGTTGTAACTATTGACCCAGTACTTCCGGTAGGTCCAGTACTTCCGGTAGGTCCAGTACTTCCGGTAGGTCCAGTACTTCCGGTAGGTCCAGTACTTCCGGTAGGTCCAGTACTTCCGGTAGGTCCAGTACTTCCGGTAGGTCCAGTACTTCCGGTAGGTCCAGTACTTCCAGTAGGTCCAGTAAGTCTGTATGGAAGAATAATTTCAAGAGCTATTGATACTAGTTCTTCTATTCTTTTTTCATTTTTATCTTGAATTTAAATCACCTCATTTTTAAATTAGAATGCAATAAGTTTCGTGTTTTTGGAATGGAACTATCATTTTATTATATTAATAGTAGTAGTTAAAGCAACGGTAAAATGTTTAATAACTGTATGAATCATTTGGAAAGAAAAAAGAATAGTTATGAAAGTATTCCTTAATAATAGACTCATACTTATGTAAGTTAATTAAAAATATGTGGAATGAGGAATTAAATTGAAGCGGAATGATAAATTATCAATAAATAAAGGTAAGATAGAACCTGAGAATATTGGACCTACATTTCCAGCTCTTCCACCAATATATATTCCAACAGGAGCAACAGGAGCAACAGGAGCAACAGGAGCAACAGGAGCAACAGGAGCAACAGGAGCAACAGGAGCAACAGGAGCAACAGGAGCAACAGGAGCAACAGGAGCAACAGGAGCAACAGGAGCAACAGGAGCAACAGGAGCAACAGGAGCAACAGGAGCAACGGGAATAACGGGAGCGACAGGAGCAACAGGAGCAACGGGAGTAACAGGAGCAACGGGAGTAACAGGAGCGACAGGAGCAACGGGCGCAACAGGAGCAACGGGAGTAACAGGAGCGACAGGAGCAACGGGAGTAACAGGAGCAACGGGAGTAACAGGAGCGACAGGAGCAACGGGAATAACGGGAATAACGGGAGTAACAGGAGCAACAGGAGCAACAGGAGCAACGGGAGCAACGGGAATAACAGGAGCAACGGGAGTAACAGGAGTAACAGGAGCAACGGGAGTAACAGGAGCGACAGGAGCAACGGGCGCAACAGGAGCAACGGGAGTAACAGGAGCGACAGGAGCAACGGGAGTAACAGGAGCAACGGGAGTAACAGGAGCGACAGGAGCAACGGGCGCAACAGGAGCAACGGGTGTAACAGGAGCAACGGGAGTAACAGGAATAACAGGAGCGACAGGAGCAACAGGAGCAACGGGAATAACAGGAGCGACAGGTCCTACTGGGGGGATTGGCCTTATAACAACAACTAATTTGTTATTTTACACTTTTTCAGATGGAGAGAAACTTATATATACAGATGCAGATGGCATAGCTCAATATGGTACAACGAATATACTTTCACCTAGTGAGGTTTCGTATATAAATTTGTTTATCAATGGAATTTTGCAACCACAACCATTCTATGAAGTTAGTACTGGTAAACTAACTTTATTGGATAACCAACCACCATCGCAAGGTTCTTCAATTATTTTACAATTTATTATTATTAATTAAAAAAGACAGATTCTTAATGAAAAGGAATCTGTCTTTTTTGTTCTGAATTACATTCGTTAACATTAAGTGACGATAAATTCAATTGTAATTGGAATTCCGCCGTCTAATGCATCCCCACCAGGAATTGTAATAGCACCAGTAGGACCAGTAGTAACACTGGAGTTCACGCTTGGTTGAAGAATACCGTTCACATATAAGTTGTAATACGTGAAAGTCGGAAAAGCGGTTGCAGTAGTACCCGCATCGTTTAAACAAGCTGTGGCAGCAATTGCAAAAGCTGCACCTGTACCTGTGCCGGCTCCTAGTGTAGATGTAAATCTTCTAGATGCCATAAATGGTTGAATGATAGGCAATTAATTTTCACTCCTTACAATATTTTATTAGAACGAAGTATAAAATAACTTGTCCACTATATTGTATGAGAGTTTTTTATAATAGAAACGGCTTCACCTTTATAAGGTGAGCCCAATTTTAGTAAAGAAATGTTCTTTATTTATATGAAAAAATGATGTTATTACTTGCGGAATATATGTTAATCGTAAATTCGGTTTTTTGTATTCAAATTAAAATGTGTCTTTGAACCTAAGAGATAAACGTGGAAAAATAAAATAAACTCTTAAGTTTAGGTATTTAATCTAAGCAGTCAATTATTAAAAACATATAATTAATATGTGAGTCATGAACATAATTAAATAGCGTTTGTAAGTTTAATTATATTTCATGTTTCCTATTTTAAGTCAATATATGACACATACTCTTTTACAATTTTATGATCCTTATAATAGGAAAAACTCAAATATAAAACAAGTAAGGAGGACATAAATGACAAGTAATAATTGTTTCGGTCATAACCACTGCAATAATCCGATTGTTTTCACTCCAGAGTGTTGTAACAATCCACAAACAGTTCCGATTACTAGTGAGCAATTAGGTAGATTAATTACTTTACTAAACTCTTTAATTTCGGCTATTGCAGCGTTTTTTGCAAATCCAAGTGATGCAAACAGATTAGCTTTACTCAATTTGTTTACTCAACTATTGAACTTACTAAATGAATTAGCACCTTCTCCAGAAGGGAATTTCTTAAAACAATTAATTCAAAGTATTATCAACGTACTACAGTCTCCTAACCCAGATTTAAGCAAATTACTTTCCTTATTGCAACAATTCTATAGTGCTCTCGCACCATTCTTCTTCTCTTTAATTATTGACCCTGCAAGTTTACAACTTTTATTAAACTTATTAACTCAATTAATTGGTGCTACTCCAGGAGGAGGCCCAACAGGTCCAACAGGCCCAACAGGAGCGACTGGTGGCGGAGCAACAGGAGCAACAGGAGCAACAGGAGCAACAGGAGCAACAGGAGCAACAGGAGCAACAGGAGCAACAGGTCCAACAGGTCCAACAGGAGCAACAGGAGCAGGAGCAACAGGCCCAACAGGAGCAACAGGCTTAACAGGAGCAACAGGTTTAACAGGAGCAACAGGTCCAACAGGAGCAACAGGAGCAACAGGTCCAACAGGAGCAACAGGTCCAACGGGAGCAACAGGTTTAACTGGAGCAACAGGCTTAACTGGTGCAACAGGAGCAACTGGTGGCGGAGCTATTATTCCATTTGCTTCAGGTACAACACCATCTGCGTTAGTTAACGCGTTAGTAGCTAATACAGGAACTCTTCTTGGATTTGGATTTAGTCAGCCTGGTGTAGCATTAACGGGTGGAACAAGTATCACATTAGCATTAGGTGTAGGTGATTATGCATTTGTAGCACCACGCGCAGGGGTTATTACGTCATTAGCTGGTTTCTTTAGTGCAACAGCTGCATTAGCTCCATTATCACCTGTTCAAGTGCAAATACAAATATTAACTGCACCTGCAGCAAGCAATACGTTTACAGTACAAGGCGCACCTCTTTTATTAACACCAGCATTCGCCGCAATAGCGATTGGTTCTACAGCATCAGGAATCATTGCTGAAGCTATTCCAGTAGCGGCTGGAGATAAAATACTACTGTATGTTTCATTAACAGCAGCAAGTCCAATAGCTGCAGTTGCTGGATTTGTAAGTGCAGGTATTAATATCGTTTAATTTGTTACAATGTTTAGTAGGAAATTAAACAGGGGTTTGTATATAGTCCTTCCTAATAAATTTAGGAAGGACTATATTTTTTGAGGAAATAAGTAATAAATCAATTGAACAATTACTCTTTATTAAGTTCGTATAAAAAAGTATAATTTACCCTTTCTCATTTAAGGCATAAGTTATGTAACTTTAAAAATTTCCGATCAGCAAAAAAAGATGAATTCTTTTAAAAAAGAATTCATCCATAAAATAAACTATTTATTTTTATTACAGTTACATCCTTTTTTCTTTACATAGCCTTGCTCGGCTAAGTCTCTTTGCGATTGGGAATTGGAAGATTGAGAATTGGAAGATTGAGAATTGGAAGATTGAGAGGATGCTGAAGAGCTACTATTTTTATTATAAGAGTAGTTTTTTCGATAGTTATAATTACTCATAGTACTATCACCTCCAATTTAATATATAAATATTATATGTATGTACACTATCAATTGTTACTATTATTAATAGGAAGAGAACATACAATAAAAAAATCTCCTCGGTATTTTCCTAGGAGATAAATGATGATTCTTTTAAAAATTTACAAATTAATAGCCCCAGTAAAGAGGAAAGTAATAAGAATCTTGGTGATACGGATTATGTTGTTGAGGGAGGGGCTGGGTTGGGTAATTTTTCATTCCACGGTTTTGATTGCAGTTTGCCGGAGGGCCAATAACAGTAGTTGATTGAATAGGAGAAACCGCTTGTTTCCATTGTTGTTCATTGAGGCAGTAAGTATGGGCCATCATATGAGCCGGAGTTAATCTTAAAATATCAGAACCGAAAATAACTTCTGGCGCTGGGGCATTGAAAATGGCTAATAAATGAGTATTATCAGCTGTAGCAATTTCATAATGCCACCACGCTTGTGGAATGTTAGCAACTTGCCCCGGTTTTATCGGTAAGTTTAATATTTGATTCGTAAATGGATTAAGTAAAGAAACAACAGCAGACCCTGAAATACAATAAACAAGTTCAGCTGCATTTTGATGAATATGTGGTTCTACAACATTTCCTGTACTTAAATAAATATCTAATAAAGAAGTATTTTCTAAAGTATTTAATTGTTTAATGCCAAGTACATTTATATAATTTTGGGCATCTTTTTGAAAAAAATTACTTTTATTTACATCAAAAGTAAAATTGGTTGAGGGAGAGGTATAGTCGATGTTGACAGTCAATTGTATTACCCGCCTTTCTATAGGTAAGTTAGGTTACAAAATTAGGATATGTGTCTAGTCTTTGTTTTGTGCTGTTGTAGGTAGCTTAAATAAATTCACTTATTCCATAAAGAATAAAGGATTAAGATTAAACTATATTCGTATTCCCATTCATACTTTGGATTGATGGAAAAAAGTAATGAAAATGTTAATTTAAAAGTACATCAATCATTTATAAGGAGTGAATGTTCATGTCATATAGTGAAATGATTAGAAATGAAGTGCTCAGCTGGGCGGGGGTTTCTGAAAAAACGCATCGATTTGGTGGTATTGAAATAAATTATGGTAAGAAAGAACTTGGGCATCTTCATGGTGATAAATTAGCTGATTTACCATTTCCGAAGTTAAAGCGAGATGAATTAGTGAACCGAGGATTGGTAAAACCACATCACATATTACCTGAATCAGGATGGATCAGTTATTATATAAAGAGTGAAGAGGATATTCCATTTGCAATTGAGTTATTTCGTATGCAATATGACCGAATTAAAAAGTAATGAAATATAGTAGGGTAATAAAAATTTATTTTTATGTCACATCCCTCCTTAATCGTTCGTCTTGTATGTAGAACGATGAGGAGGGATTTTATTATGAAGAAATTTGATGTAGCAATTGTTGGCGGTGGGCTTGCTGGATTAACAGCATCTATATATTTAGCGAAAGCTGGAAAGAAAGTGATTGTATTAGAAAAATCCAGTCAATTCGGTGGCCGAGGGATGACTATAAATAAAAATGGAATCTGCATGAATCTTGGTGCACATGCTTTATATAGAGGCGGGGCAGCGTTTATAACTTTTAATGAGCTCGGTTTGAATCTTCCAGGTGGAATACCATCTACAAAAGCACATGGAATATGGAAAGGGGATATATTCACCATCCCAACAGATTTTCGCTCAATTTTATCAACACCACTACTTTCGTGGTCTGCAAAAGTACAATTCTCACGTCTTATGATTCGTTTAGGAAATTTAGATGTAGGAGAAGTTCCGAAAATGAGTCTAACTACATGGGCAGAAAATGAAATAAAAGATCCAATGGTTCGTAATATATTTTATGCGCTATGCCGGACAACAACATATACGTTTGCTCCTACAATACAATTAGCATCATCTGTACTAAAGCAAATACAGCTTTCTATAAAAGAAGGAGTGCTTTATGTAGATGGTGGTTGGGAGACGATAATAACAAAATTAAGAGATTTAGCGAATGATGTCGGAGTGAAATTTTTGGCTAAAAAGCATGTTTTGGAAATAGAGCATTACGAAGATAAACAAAGAATACATTGTGTTGATGATGAGTTTTTTGAAGTAGGTACAGTCATCGTGACGACTCCGCCAAAAGAGGCTTGTAAAATAATAAAAGGTGCAGAAGGAACAAGTTTGCATAGATGGAATGAACAATCGGTACCGGTTACTGTTGCTGCATTAGATATTGGCTTGAGACAATTACCCAATCCTACACATCAATTTGTATTAGGATTAGATCAACCTATATTTTTCACAAATCAATCGAGAGCAGCTAAATTAAGTGAAGATGGATCAATTGCAGTGAGTCTAATTAAGTACCATAATCCTGTGCTAGAGATGAATCACATTCATGAAGATAAAGAACAGTTGGAAAGTACGATGGAGTTGTTACATCCAAATTGGAAAAGAGAAGTTGTTGCACAGCAATATTTACCGAAAATAACAGTAGTACATGATTTTCCTCATATTGACCGTGTTGAAAATCCGGCTCCTAATATACCTGAAATGCCAGGTGTTTATGTTGCAGGAGATTGGGCAGGGCATGATGAAATATTAGCTGATGCTGCGGTAGCAAGTGGGAAACGAGCAGCGTTACACATTTTAAAGCAATATGAAAGTGAGGCAGTTCATCATGGAAACGGAGCAGTTATATGAAGCGTATCAACCATTATTATTTTCGTTAGCATACAGAATCCTTGGGAGTGTTATGGATGCTGAGGATATCGTTCAGGATGTATTTATCTCGCTAAATAATATAGAAGATCCTCAATCTATAGAAAATATGAAAGCATATTTATGTAAGATGGCGACAAATCGTTCAATTGATAAATTACGATCGGCAGCGCATAAACGTAACGTGTATGTAGGGATGTGGTTACCAGAGCCACTTGTAGACGAGAGTGATGGGCCATCAAAGTCATTTATAATGAAAGAATCCCTTTCCACCGCATATTTATTACTTTTACAACAACTATCTGAGGTAGAAAGGATTGTTTTCATATTAAGAGAGGTTTTCAGTTATGAATACGAAGAAATAGCTTCAATTGTTGATAAGAGTAGTGTGAACTGTAGAAAAATCTTTCAACGTGCACGAAAAAGCATGTTGGAGAAACCGAAGCAATCAAAATTAAGCACGGAGAAAATGGCTTCTTATGTTGAAAAGTTTGTAGCATCATTACAGTGTGGGGATACGGAAGGTATGTTGGAAGTATTAAAAACAGATGCTATATTCAAAGCTGATGGTGGCGGTAAAGTTACAACTGCGATCAATCCGATTTATTCTGCAGATCGAATTATTCGCTTGTTCTTTGGGATTGCACAACGATTGACAGAAGAATACACTGTTGATTTTAAAATGGTAAATGGTATACCAGGAGTTATAGTTACAATAAATAATAAAGTAACGTATGTTCTTTCGTTTGCATTTGAGGATGAGAAGATTTCAAATATTTATATGATGGTTAATCCTGAAAAACTTATGCATTTAAATGTAAAAATATAAAAAAGCGCATTTCTTTAGAAATGCGTTTTTTTATTATTTTTCTAACATTTCAAGAGGTACATCTTTTTCGCCAGCTACCTCAAATTTAATTTCCCCGTCTTCTTCATAAATACGTGTAATAATCGGTATAGTAATCATTAATTTTTTATGCTGCTTTCGTTTTCGAGCAGCATCTAAGCTAATCACGTTCATTTGTAAGCATCCTTTCTTCTGGAAATATATAAACAAAGAAAATGCGTCCGAAAAGGGCGCTTAATTGAATTTGAAATACCGATTCATTTAAATGGGGTTTATATAATTTAATAACTGCAATTTTAATATGAAATAATATGAATGGAATAATTGCACGTAGAAATTAACTTTACCAAAAAACGAAACAATATGCTATAAAAAATTATAAATCTTTGTCATATAACAGGAAAAAGGATTTCGTTTCGCATATAATAAAAAATAGACGGGCAGCAAGAGCTTTTTCATCATATTGCTTGGAAAGGCGATGAAAAGAATGGATACAGTAGATTCATTATTATTGCAACTTGAACAATATGGAGAAGAGCATGATCGAAATAAAAAAACAAGGGAAGAAAAACTACGGAATGTTTCTCGTGAGATGGGGCAATTTTTATCAATTTTAGTAAAAGGGTGTAATGCAAAAAATATCTTGGAAATTGGAACTTCTAATGGTTATTCTACATTGTGGTTAGCTAATGCGGTAGAAGAAACAAATGGAAATGTAACAACTGTAGAGCTTTCTTCAGAACGAGTTGGAGAGGCACTTGTCAATTTTGAAAAGGCAAACCTGTTACAAAGAATCGATATTCATAATCAAGAAGCAGGGGCATTTTTAGATTCCCAATTAGATCATTCATTTGATTTTATTTTCCTAGATTCAGAGCGCACGCAATACATGTGGTGGTTTGAACATATAAAACGTATGTTACAACCACAAGGTTTTCTTGTTGTCGATAATGCTACTTCTCATGCGAGTGAATTAGTTGAGTTTATAAAAATGATTGAAGAAGATGAAATGTTTGAAACAGTATTATTGGCATTTCAAAAGGGTGCATTTGTAGCGCGTAAGAAGAAATAGGATTGAGTGTAATATAATTATCACATTGAAAAAGGGTGTATGTCAAAAGATTGCGTGCAGTAGTATGGGAAGGACGTAATTTATATACGTAACATACGAAGAATCCGCCTTCAGCATGTCGGTCTCTAGGTCTTAAGTCTGAGGAAAATTATGTTGTTTACAGGTATACTTATAGTAAGAAACAGGGAATGACTGCATAAGCAGGTATTTCTTGAAAATTGATTTCATATAGGCTGTTTGCAAATGAAATACAATATATTAGATGAAATATAGTGCACATAAATTCGCACATATAAATAAAGGAGCGATTTTGTTGACTGAACTCGAGAAAAAAGAACCCGTATCAATTGTGAAAGATAATAATGTAGAAGTAGTAGTTGATACAGTTATAAAAGATGAAGAACTTGATGAATTAAATAAAGAAGCCGATCTTTATGTACAAAAGTTAAATAGCGAGCAAAATACAGATTTATCAAAAGTATTGTCTCAGCTAGGAGATTTAGGGGATAAAGAGCAACAAGCAGCAGGGCAAACGTTATCAGCTTTAAAACGCCCTGTAACAGCGATGATGAATGGGAAAAATGAAGAAATTCCAAATACATTGTTAGAATTAAGAAAAGTGGTATCAGAGCTTGATCCCAATTCACTTAAAGCAAGTGGTATGAAGAAAATTATGTTTAAAGTATTTAAGAAAAATCCACTTGAAACATACGTGCATAAATATCAATCTATAGATAAGCAAATTGAGGAAATTATTAGATCCCTTCTAATTGGTCGTGATAACTTACAAGAGGATACAGTTGGTCTTGAAATGTTAAAGGAACAATCGCACGATAAAATTCATGCTCTTGATAAACAAGTATACTTAGGGAAAAAGCTTGCTGGCATGCTTGAAGCTGAGAAACAAAACCCAGAGCGTCAAAGGGATATTCCGTTAATTAACGATGCATTAGAAAAGATACTTGTACGTACACGTAATATGCAGCAAGCGAAAAGTGTATTATTACAATCTATAGCTTCTGTAGACATCATTAAGAAAAATAATGAAAAATTAACAGAGGCAATACGTAATGCGATTACGATGACACAAAACGTTGTAACAGTTTCAGCTGCTATTCAGCTTGCATTAACGAATCAACGGAAAACAATTGATGCCGTAAATGCGACGAATGAAGCAATTGAATCGATGGTATTAAGTAATTCTCAAGCGTTAAAACAAAATACAGAAGAAACGACGAAATTGCTTGAAAACCCTGCTATTAGCATGGATAAATTACGTGAATCATTCCAAAATGTGTTCGCTGCAATTGAAGCATCTGAAAAATCGTCAGAACGTATTATTGAGTCAAGCAAGAAGTTCGTTATTGAACTAGACACATTTAATGATGAGATGAAGCAGAAACTCATTCAGCGTCCAAGGAAATAACGGATTATTAGAGGAGGTGAACAAATGAGTTTCATTCAAACAGTACTATTACTACTCGGTACATTGCTTTTAATAGCGTTTACTGTCGTTGTTTTAGTCGTATACTTCGGGCGGAAACTGTATTTTTCATGGACGAAGCCATATAAAAGAGCGCAAGATTCTCTAGATAAGATATCAAACAAATCAATACCGTTTCTACAAGAATTTACACAACATCCACTGTTTTATCGCTGGATTCGCACCGAAGGAAAGAAAGAACAAAATACATTAAATACTCTATTTTGTGCATCAGGTCAACGTACGAGAGAGCAAGTCTTCTCGATGTTACCGAAAGAAAAGCAGAAAAAAGTGCATGTAATGGCAAAAACTACGAAAAAACTTACGAATGAAGATATTGATGTGGCTGCGATGAAAGTGAAAGATTTCTTAAGACAAGAAACGCAGCAAACTGTAAAACCGACAGACTTATCATTTTACAAATTGTATTTTTATGACCGTTATCCAGACGCATTAAATACAATTCAAGCGTATAAACGCTCAATAAATCCTTCATTACAAAGAACGGTTGATGATATTACAATTTCAGTATTAAATGCACTTCCGTACTATCAAGAGCAACGCATGTTTGAACAACAACATAAACTTGAAACATTCTTAATGAAAGATTTAACGGCCATGTTATCGTTGGTAGTACAATTACCACCTTCACAAAGACCAGAGAAGGAAGAAGAACTGAAGATCTACTTGGAAA
Source organism: Bacillus sp. C-3-6 (assembly GCF_054509685.1). Lineage (NCBI taxonomy): Bacteria > Bacillati > Bacillota > Bacilli > Caryophanales > Bacillaceae > Bacillus > Bacillus sp. C-3-6. Next base: position 2,251,936 of record NZ_CM137247.1, read on the forward strand.
ATTTCAAAAAAGAAATGGAAGTAGTAGAGCGAGATATTCGCGACTCGATTGATCACGATTTAAATGTGAAGATGAGGGCAGCGACTGAGAAGTTTAAGAATAAATAACAAAAAGCGCCTTAAAAGCTAAGTATCACAGCTTTAAGGCGCTTTTTTTATGAGATTTTATTTTGCTCTAACAGTAGTATGATTAGAAGCCACACTTTCATTATGCAATCGATCAACTGCAGTTACGACATACGTATACGTTTCTCCAGAAGTTGCTGTTTTATCTACATAAATTTCTCCAAGTTTTGTTTTTCTTACAGTAGTAAGTAAATTTTTAGGATTTTGTATATCCACTTCATTTTTCCCATTCACACGGTAAATAGCGTAATAAGCAGAATCATTATCTCTATTGTCAATGATACCGATTGCAATACCTTCATTTCTTGGAATGGCACCTTTTAAAGTCGGTTGTTTTGGTGGATCATGATCAATCCAAGGCATAGGCGGGATTAATGCAGGATGTTTATATATGTCTTTTGAGAGCTTATCTTTTATTCCTAGTGGGTTGTTATTTATATCTTTTAAGCTAAAATGCATACTACCTTTTATTTCAGGATATAGCCGGTTTAATGCAATTTGTCTTGGATATTCTTCTGGATCAGACCAAGCAGGGACGGAGTTATTATTAATTTTATAGGCCGCTTGACCAATGTATAGGTGAATCGGTTTGTTATTTGTTTCTTTAACCCACCAATCTACTAATATGTCATATGCAGCTGGGGTGAAACCTATATTCCAATATATTTGCGGTGTAATGTAGTCAATATATCCTTTTTGTATCCACTCACGTGTGTCAGCATAAAGGTCATCATAGTTTCTTTGGCCTGCGGTTGTGTTAGAGCCAGTGGGATCGTCAGCTATATTTCTCCATACGCCGAACGGACTAATGCCAAACTTTACATATGATTTTTCTTGTTTTATAGCAGTATTTAAATCTTTTACAAGTTCATTTACATTATTACGTCGCCAATCTTCTATATTTGTAAATCTACCATTATTATATGTTTCGTATGTTTTCTGATCTGGAAATTCTTCACCGGCTACTTTATATGGGTAAAAATAATCATCCATATGCAGCGCATCAATATCGTAATTTTGTACGATTTCTAAAGCGCCTTCTGTTATAAATTTTTTCACTTCCGGAATACCGGGATTGTAATATAACTTTCCGCCATAAGTGACAACCCAATCGGGATGTTGCCTTGCAGGGTGATTATTTGATAATCGATTTATATCGGTGTGATTCATCGTTATTCGGTATGGGTTAATCCAAGCGTGGAATTCTATATTTCTTTTATGAGTTTCTTCAATCATAAATGCGAGCGGGTCATAACCAGGATCTTTTCCTTGTGTTCCTGTAATGTATTCAGACCAAGGACCGTAATTTGAAGGATAGAAAGCATCAGCGGTTGGTTTAATTTGTACAACAACTGCATTCATACCAGTGCTTTTTACATCGTCTAATAACCTTATAAATTCTTGTTTCTGTTTTTCAATGGGTAAGCCAGTTTTTGAGGGCCAATCAATATTCAGAACAGATGCAATCCATACAGCACGTAATTCATGTTTTTTGTACGTAGTATTTACTTCAGCATAAGTAAAGTGAGGGGGAATGAAAGAGAAAGGGATGAACAAGATGACGATACAACATATCATTAATAAACGTTTAACGATCATTTATACGCCTCCCTATCATATGATTATTTAAAATAATATATGAGGCGAGGTTGACCTTGCAATAGAGAAAATTGCATATTGAAACATTAATTTAATAGGAAAAATATTTTTAATGAAATTTACTTTCATTATAACTAAATTCATTTACTACTTCATATGCTTGTTAGTAAAGTGAAACTTCCTTTCATTTGAAGGGTAATAAATTATAAGTATAGGAGGATTAATAAATGAAAGTTTTGTTCGTCTGTTCTGGAGGAATGTCCAGTGCAATTGTTGTAAACGCTTTAAAAAAAGAAGCGGAGAAAAATGGTGTGAACATGGAAGTGCATGCAATTGGAACGAATGAGGTAGAGGAAGAAGTAAAGAATGGCTGGGATGTCGTAATGGTGGCACCTCAAATAAGACACCGATTTGACTCTGTAAAAAAATTTGCAGAGGAGGAATCTATTCCGTGTGGGATCATACCGCCGCAAGCATACACACCGCTTGGTGGCCCGACTTTATTAAAAACTGTAAATGAATTAATCAGTTAGGGGGAAACGTTATGAATAAGTTTGTCACGTTTCTTGATAAAAACTTATCTGGACCGATGGCAAGGCTTTCTGAGCAGAGACATTTACAAGCAATCCGTGATGGAGTTATTTCGGCGTTACCATTTATTATAGTAGGAAGCTTCTTTTTAATATTAGCATTTCCACCACTGCCGAAAGATAGTTTCATATCAGTTTGGGCATTAAAGAATCAAACAAGTATATTGATACCATATCGTTTAACCATGTTTATTATGTCCTTATATATCGCATTTGGAATAGGATATAATTTAGCGAAAAGTTATAAATTAGATGCTTTATCAGGAGCACAGCTCGCGGTATGTTCACTACTTTTAACATTAACGCCTGAGTTAATTGATAAAAAAGGATTCATGCTTCCGATGACAAATCTCGGAGGTCATGGATTATTTGTGACGATGATTGTTTCTATTTTATCCGTAGAGATTTTAAGATTTTGTAAGAAGAAAAATGTAATGATTAAAATGCCAGAACAAGTACCGCCATCTGTATCGCGTTCATTTGAAGCACTTATACCTGCAGCATTCGTTATTATTATAATGAGTCTAGTAACTGTCGTTTTTAGCATTGATTTACACCATGTTGTTGATAAATTAGCAGCACCATTAGTAAAAGCTGGGGATAGTTACTTCGGTGTAATGATTCCAGTGTTTTTAATTACGTTTTTTTGGTCATTCGGAATCCATGGTGTGTCGGTTGTTGGAACTGTTGCTAGGCCATTATGGGAAGTATACCTAGGGAAAAATGGTGAAGCAGTTGCTAGTGGAGCAGATCAGTTGCCATTTATTTCACCAGAGCCGTTATATCAATGGTTTATATGGATTGGCGGTTCTGGTGCGACGTTAGGGCTTGTATTAGCTATGATTATATTTGGTCGATCGAAATATTCGAAAGCATTATCAAGAACTTGTATTGTTCCAGGTATTTTTAATATTAATGAACCAGTCATATTCGGATTACCGATTGTACTAAATCCAATTTTAATTATCCCATTTATCATTACACCACTTGTAACAGCAACTGTTGCATATTCAGCAACTGCGATGGGATTTGTAACACCAACGCATATTATGCCGCCATGGACATTACCTGCTCCAATTGGTGCATATTTAGCAACAGGTGGAGATTGGCGTGCGATTGTATTAGTTTTTATAAATATAGCAATATCGTTCCTTATTTATTTACCATTCTTTAAAATGTACGACAAAAATATGCTTGAAATTGAAAAGAATGGTGACGGGGAATCTGTTAATCCTTAATCTGCACGCTGTTATTTTGAGTGATAGACTTTTTGTCTATCACTTCTTTCACATTAAAACTAGAAAGGGGGAAATAGAATGAATATAAAATTTAGTTATAAAGGCGTATTTTTATTATTATTTGGAGTGATTTGTGCAAATTTACTTTTTGTCCCTTTATTAGGCATGCTAAATCTATCACAAATGCATAGTATATGGCTCGTTACAAGTATTGCGGCAAGCGTTTTGCTTACGGTAGTTGTTTCTTTCATTGATGGATCGTTTGCATCAAAAGCTCAGTTGTTTTTTAGATTTATATTGTTTTCGATTAGTTGTACGTTCGTTACTTACATGATTGTTTTTTAGTAAATAGGAGGTCATGCACGTTATGTATATTGCAGGGATAATGTCTGGTACTTCATTAGATGGAATAGATGTAGCGCTCGTTCATATAGAAGGAAGTGGTGTAGATTCTAAAATCGAACTCATCCATTTTACTACTGTTCCATTTTGTAATGATATGAAAAATGAGATCCAACAAGCGTTATCAATTGAAACTTCGAATGTCCAACTTATATGTAGTTTAAATTTTAAACTTGGTTTATGCTTCGCCAATGCTGTAAAGGAAGTTTGTAAAGAGGCCAATTTTCCGTTGAGACAATTAGATTTAATAGGCTCTCACGGACAAACGATTTATCATCAGCCAAAGCAAGAAGGGAATATTATTTCTTCAACATTGCAAATTGGGGAACCAGCAGTAATAGCATATGAAACGAACACGACGGTTATCTCGAATTTCCGAACGATGGACATGGCGGCAGGGGGACAAGGTGCACCACTTGTACCATATTCAGAGATTATTTTATATCGGCATCAAACTAAAAATAGACTACTGCAAAATATTGGCGGGATTGGTAATGTTACAGTGGTTCCAAGTAAACGAAGTAATGAGAGTGTTATTGCTTTTGATACTGGACCAGGCAACATGGTAATCGATGAAGTATGTCAAAGATTATTTCATGTACCATATGATCAAAATGGTTGGATCGCAAGTCAAGGGGTGGTTGTAGATGAAATTTTAACATACTGTATGAACCATCCATTTTTGAACGTGAAACCACCAAAATCAACAGGTAGAGAACATTTTGGAGAAGCGTTTGTGACTGAATTATTAAATCGATTTGAAAAGCATAGTAAAGGAAATATATTGGCAACTGTCACGATGTTTACAGCATGTTCAATTGTTCATCATTATAAGGAGTGTATTTTACCGTATTATGACATTGATGAGGTGATTTTAGCTGGTGGTGGAAGTTATAATAATACACTTGTTGAAATGATACGGAATGGATTAAGAGAAGAGAAATGTAGTATATGTATACAAGAGGATATTGGTCATTCTTCAGCAGCGAAAGAAGCGATTGCATTTGCTATTTTAGCAAACGAAACGTATCATCGTAATCCGAGTAATGTGCCGAGCGCAACAGGTGCTAAGAATTCCGTGGTTTTAGGGAATGTAACATTCCCTCCAATATGTAAATGAAAATGAGGCGAACATATGAAGTATATGATTGGAGTAGATGGCGGGGGAACGAAGACAGAGGCAATTGCATTTGATCAAAATGGAAATGAAGTTGTAAGAGGTACGAGCAGATTTGGAAATGTATTAATAGATTTTGATCAGGCGCTTTTGCATATTATGGAAGCAATTAATCAATGCCAGAAGAATTTAATAAATGAGCATTGCGTTTGTATTTGTTTAGGATTAGCTGGTATAAGCGGAGTGAATACAAATGAATTAACATTACGTTTAAAAAAGAAATACGGAACAAAAATTGAAATTTTTAATGATGCAATGATCGCGCATGCAGCTGCTTTAAAAGGTAAGGATGGAATATTAACTATAGGTGGTACAGGTGCAATTTGTATAGGAAAGAAAGGAGAAGTATATCAGTATAGCGGTGGATGGGGACATATTTTAGGAGATGAAGGGAGCGGATATTGGATTGCATTACAAGCTTTAAAGAAAATGACAATTCAATTCGATCAAGGAATCAGCCTTTGTCCATTGAGTTTGAATATTCAAAGGCAGTTTCAACTTTTGACACCGTCTCATATAAAAAGCTTAGTATATACTTCTTCTAAAGATAAAATTGCAGCAATCGCACCATTAGTTATTCAGGAAGCAAGAAGTGGCAATGATGATGCGCATGAAATTATAATGCAAGCTGGAAAGGAATTAGCAAGAATTACGGTAGATGTTTATAACAAGATGCAATTTAAGCGCTCAACTCCAATTGCAGTAAGTGGCAGTATATTGCGTTTAGTTCCTGAAATATTTGCTGTATTTAAGAAATGCTGTGAAGAAAGTATGAAAGAAATTACATTCGTATCACAAGCAGAAATGGCAGTGAAAGGAACATACCATTTAATGAAGGATGTATATTTTTAAAATTAGCGCATGAGAATTTTTGTATGATTTGTAAAAATATGATGTTAAAATGTATAAAGGGACGTATGTTAAAAACGTACAATATACGTAGTAATTGAATATTGTATATGTATTCCCATTTAGAAAGTGAATGATTACATGATTAATAGTATGCAGTTTTTATATTTGGTGGCTTCTTATTTAATTGGAAACATATTGACCGCTTATATAGTAACAAAATTGAGACATAACGTTGATATTAGGGATGAAGGAAGCGGAAATCCTGGCGCAAGAAATATGGGGCGCGTATATGGAAAAGGGTATTTCATCGCTACATTTTTAGGGGATGCGATTAAAGGGGCAATCGTTGTTACTGTTGCAAAATATCTTTTTGAAGATACTACATTCATAATGTTAACATTATTGGCCGTTATTATTGGACATATTTACCCAGTTTTATTTAAAGGTAAGGGCGGTAAAGGTATTTCAACATTAATTGGAGGATTAATCGCATTTGATTATTTGATAGCGCTTACGCTCATAGGGATTTTTATTGTATTTTATTTAATATTCAAAGGATTTACGAAGCCAGGACTAATTACGATTGCTTGTTTACCAATTTGTATGATTCTTTATTCTTATTCTGTTGTTACGACTATTTTAAGTGGAATGATTATTGTACTTATTCTATATGTAAATCGAGAATAAAATAAATGTTTAATAAGTGGGGATAATCTCCACTTATCATTTTTTATTAAATAGATAAAGGAGATAAGGCATGGGGTTAATTTATAAAGTTGCTGATCAAGATTGGGAATTTGAAAGTATACATAAATTAAATTATAAAACTTTTGTAGAAGAGATTCCGCAACATGAAGAAACGAAAGACCGGTTTCGTATAGATCGGTTTCATGAAGAAAATACATATTTAATTTGTTTAGATGAGGATAGATTAGTAGGTATGGTCGCGGTGCGGGGAAAACGACCATTCTCGTTAGATTATAAAATTTCAAATTTAGATGTTTATTTGCAAGAGCATGGAGAAAAAGTGTATGAAATTCGTTTACTTTCAGTAGAACGTGAATATAGGAATGGAAGAGCGTTGTTAGGATTAATCCGTTTTCTACATCGTTATTTGCTTCTAAATGGATATGAATTAGCACTCATTTCTGCAACAACACGTGAACTAGCTTTATATGAGCAAATGGGATTCAAAGTTTTCCATACGTTAGTTGGTACAGAAGAAGCGGCCTTCCAGCCAATGTATGTTACCCCTGCTATGTTTGAAGAATCGAGCGTTGGGGGGATTATGACGAAAGAATATACGTTTTTACCTGGTCCAGTAGATATTGAAGAGAACGTTCGAAAGGCATTTTCTACGCGGCCTATTTCGCATCGCTCTAAGTCATTTCAAGTGATGATGGACAATGTGAAAAAACGGTTACTTTACATGACAAAAGCAAAACATGTACAGCTTATGTTAGGAACAGGGACGTTAGCAAATGATGCGATCGCTTTACAGTTACGTTCTTTAAAAGGGAAAGGACTAGTATTAACAAATGGGGAATTTGGTAATAGATTAGTTGGACATGCAAAACGAGCACAGTTACATTTTGATACTTATAAAAAGGAAATGGGAGATCCATTTATTTATACCGAATTAGAAGAAATCATGACAACTGGAAATTATGAATGGCTTTGGTTTGTTCATCATGAAACATCTACTGGAATGTTAAACGATTTAAACGAGCTAAACACTCTTTGTAACGAGAATCAAATAAAACTATGTGTAGATTGCATAAGCTCAATTGGAGCAATACCATTAGACTTAAAGGATGTGTATTTTGCAAGTGGTGTTAGCGGTAAAGCGATTAAATCATATACAGGAATTTCTTTCGTTTTTCATAACCACATTGTAAAAATAAACGAGGCTGTGCCAGCCTATATGGACATTGGTATGTATGAAGAAAATGAAAGCATTCCATACTCACAATCATGGAATTTAATTTATGCATTGCAAGAAGCGTTGAAGAGATTTGAAGATGAAAAGGTATTTGTAAAAATTAAAGAGACATACGAGTATATTGAAGAAGTTATTACTGATATGGGGTTAAAGCTTGTTTCACCTAAAGAACATGCCGCGAAAATTATATTTACAATTCAATTAAGCGAAGGTCAGTCTTCTAAAACGGTAGGTGATGCGTTAGCTTTACAAGGATATATTGTCCATTATGAATCAGCGTATTTACAAAAGAATAACTGGATCCAAATTGCATGCCTGAATCATTATAAAGAACGTGATATGAAGAGGATGTTAAATTGTTTGCAAATGTGTTTATTTCAGAGTGGGGTACATATATAAAGACTTTTTCTTTTCGTATAAAGGAGCTACGACTTACGAAAACTTAGGAATAGAACATTGGAAGAGGTGTAAGTATGATAACTAGAAAACTACCATTACATATAGACGATATTAAAAAAGCTCACAAGATTCTAGATAGAAATGCTCGTAAAACGCCATTAGTAAAATCTTTTTACTTGACTAGTAAAACGGGCGGAGAAATTCATTTGAAATTAGAAAATATGCAATTAACGGGTTCTTTTAAATTCCGTGGCGCATTTAATAAAATGTCGCGGCTCACGGATCAAGAAAAAGAAAAAGGTGTAATTGCATGTTCAGCAGGTAATCATGCACAAGGAGTTGCATTATCTGCTCATTTACTCGGTGTTAAGAGTAAAATTGTTATGCCAATTTCTGCACCGCAGGCGAAAGTTGAAGCAACTAGAGGATATGGATCTGAAGTGATTTTACATGGTGAAACCTTTGATGATGCAAAGGCAAAATGTGAAGAAATTATAAGGGAAACAGGTGAGACATACTTACATCCATATGATGATGTAGAGGTAATGGCTGGTCAAGGTACAATTGGATTAGATATTCTTGATGATATGTGGGATGTAGATACTGTTATTGTACCAATAGGTGGAGGCGGAATTATTTCTGGTATTTCTGTAGCATTAAAATCTTTTAATCCATCGATTAATATAATTGGTGTCCAAGCAGATAATGTTCATGGAATGAAGGCATCTTACGATAAAGGAGCAATCGTAGAACATTATGAGGCACCTACTATTGCAGATGGTTGCGCAGTTAAAATACCAGGGGAATTAACATTTGAAATTGTAAAAGAATTAGTAGATGATATTGTAACTGTATCAGAAAAAGAACTAGAAGTAGCGATGAAAGATTTATTACAACGTGGGAAAGCTGTTGTAGAAGGTGCAGGTGCATTAGCAACTGCTGCACTTCTTGCAGGAAAAGTTGATAGTTATATAAAAGGGAAAAAAGTAGTAGCTGTTATATCCGGTGGGAACGTGGACTTACAGCGCATATCAAGTGTATGTGAGCACTTTTTTGTCGCTAATGAAGTGAAATAGTTTTATAAAAGAAGAGCTAAGAGAAATGATCTTAGCTCTTACTTTTTGTCTACCGTTTACTGTAAGTAGCAATAAATTTGCTGTTTAATGAATTGTTTTATTTAAGCGCCAATTTTTACACATATCTTGAACGTTACAATAATTATTTCAATATTGTCGAAACATAAGCAGAAATTTAATATAATAGTTTTAATGTGCTAAAGAGCGGTGAGGAGGGCAGGTCATGAATAAAGAAGAACAGGTCATGAACGGTTTCAGGGAATTATATAATAAGCTGGTTTGGCTTAATAAAGATAAGATGGAAGAAGGTCTTAAAGGTTTTAAGTCTTCTGAAGTCCACTGCATTGAATATATTGAAAACAATGCAGATTCTAACGTGACACAACTCGCAGAGGCTTTTTATGTGACTCGCGGTGCTATAAGTAGAATGACTAAGAAGCTCATACAAAAAGGCCTTATTGAAAGCTACCAAAAGTCAGAAAATAAGAAAGAAATTTATTTTAGGCTTACGGAAGAAGGGAAAGAAATTTATAAAATCCATGAAGATCTGCACAAAGAGTTTCAAGAGCGGGATAAAGCTGTATTTGAGCAAGTAACTGAAGAAGAATTCGACAGTATAATTCGTTTCGTGGAAAAGTATAGTAGACATTTGGATGCAGAAATAAAGAAACAAGGTGTACATATTAAATCGTAATACATTTTAATAATGAAATGGCAGCCTTACTCTAATGAGAATAGGCTGCTTTTTTATCATGTTTTTTGTTGACTAATCAACAAAACGGAGTTATCATTTTGTTGAAGCAGCAACAAAATGTTTTAAGGAGAGAAGTTAAATGTCTATATTTAGATCACAAAATGAAAGGAAAACTGAAAAAAACATAGATAAACATGTTTTACTATTCGGACTTATTTCTGTATTTCTTTGTGGTATAGGTTTCAGTATCATCATGCCTGTAGTGCCATTCTTAGTACAGCCATATATAAGTAATCCGGAAGAACAAGCATTAGTTGTTACACTACTAACTTCCGTATATGCGGCTTGCGTGTTTTTAGCTGCCCCAGTACTCGGGGCTTTAAGCGATAAGTATGGCCGTCGTCCATTACTTTTAATATGCTTATTTGGTTCTGCAATTGGGTACTTAGTTTTTGGAATAGGAGGAGCTTTATGGGTACTATTTGCTGGACGCATAATAGAAGGAATAACAGGCGGGAGCATAAGTACTATCTTCGCATATTTTGCAGACATCATTCCAAAAGAGCAGAGAACGAAATATTTTGGATGGGTGAGTGCAGTTGTAGGTGCGGGAACTATCATTGGCCCAACCATTGGGGGGATACTTGCCAAGTTTGGTGATACTGTACCTATATATTTTGGTGCAATCATAACGTTAATAAATGTTGTATATGGGATCAAATATATGCCTGAGAGCCTTGAAAAAAATAATAGGTTGAAAGAGATTACTTTTGTAAGGTTAAATCCTTTTGTACAGCTAGCAAACATACTTTCCATGAAAAATTTAAAGTGGTTACTTGTCTCAGCGTTTTTACTTTGGATACCTAACGGATCTTTACAAGCAATTTTCACGCAATTTACAATGGATACTTTCAGTTGGAAACCTGCATTAATCGGACTTATGTTTTCAATTTTGGGCTTTCAAGACATTGTTTCACAAAGTTTTATCATGCCAAAGCTTTTGATCAAGCTTAGTGATAAACAAATAGCAATTCTTGGGATGGTTTCGGAGATTATAGGATACAGTTTTATTGCGGCATCAGCTTTGTTTTCACTCTATCCACTACTTATCGTTGGGATGCTGATGTATGGTTTTGGGGATTCAATTTTCGGACCTTCATTCAACGGGATGCTTTCAAAGTCTGTTAGTTCTAGTGAACAAGGAAGGATTCAAGGTGGAAGCCAATCTATTCAAGCTTTAGCAAGAATGATTGGTCCTATTATTGGAGGGCAAATCTATGTATTGCTTGGTCATGCTGCACCTGCTTTTATGGGTGTGATCCTTATAGTCGCGGCAATAGCAGTTTTGTATAAGGGGACACATGCAACTGTATAACAGATAGAAATAAGAACAAATAAAAGGGTGCCAGAACTTAGGAATAAGTGCTGACACCCTATTTGTTTACGGTTTGAGGACTAAGAGAAATTCTTTTACTGTTTAGGAATTTATTCTGCAATGCTCTCATGGTAAATGACTAGATAGTTTAATTATGCTTGTGCTGAAGTAAATAATGACTCCATCTTTACTTTGCTCTTCTCTCGAATTTCAGCATCTGCATGGCGCATCACATATTTATGCGCTACAGCGATTGCTAAAACATCATCTAATAAGCCGATACCAATAATAGCAGCTATATCTGGAATGAAATCAATTGTTAATACGTAATAAGATAAAGCGGCTAATATTATGAATTTCGCTTTAGTAGGTAATTCTTTCTTTTTCATTGTGTAGAATAAAATAATACTTTCATATACGCTGGATTTACCGAGGTTTACAGAGCTTTTTTTGAACTTTTTCCAAAGTGTCTGTTTCTCCATATAAACACTCCTTTTACAAAAACATAGATTTTTTAAAAGGATGGACAAAGAAGTGAGAGATTAATCAATTTTATTGTTTTTCTTAATTATATATTTCCATAAAAATAGGGGAATACCTGTTCAAAATAATATAATTTGGATTATGCAACGATTCACAGTGTTCCGTTACATAGTATATATATTGTAAGATGTATGTGGGTGATTTAGTTATTATTATGCATTTTATAAGCGGTATGGGGGAAGGAAAATGAAAATAATAGAACTACCAATTGAATTCGAATTTAATGGGCAAAAACAATGTATTTATCCAAGTTTAATTATAGTACATAATGAATTAACGTTAGTCGATACAGGATATCTAAGTTTTTTACCTTTAATTGGAAATCCGAATTTTTGTTTGGATATAGAAAAAGCGAAACAGTCTTTAAATAGGATTAAAAGTTTTAAAGCAGCACAGTATTATTGCTATCATGGAGGAAAGCTTACTGTATAAATTAATGAAAACCGGTCTTTCCTAAATCGAAAAGATCGGTTTTTTAGTTCATATATTTTGCGATTTCAACCAAATCAGTAACATTATATTTCGGTAAAATTGAAATATATATGTAAAGAAGAATATATATAATTTGAGCAAGGGTATAGGGGGGAGAAGATGGGTTCGTTATTTGATGTAATAGCAGATATCATTTTATTTTATCCTCGAAATGACATGAAATTGAAACACCATATCGCAAAATTAAGTGAATTAGAGTGGTTTCGAAATCTACATGAAGATCCGAAGTATACAAGTTTAATTTGGAGTAATAGAAAAATTAAGAAGTTCATTTTGTCTTCTACTAACATGGAAGCATTAATAAAATCTGAGAAAAAGCAAAAAGATTTTGTTCATCTAGTACAGGATGAATATAAAAAAAGAAGATAAGAATTTTTTTATTTTTCATATTTGGCGAAACAAATGGTACAATGAAAGCTAATGTGAAAAATAAGGAAAAGAAGTGGTCTATTTGAAAAACTTTTTAGAATTAGGAATTAGTGAAACTTTTAATCATACATTACGTGAAAATGGAATTACAGAAGCAACACCAATTCAAGAGAAGGCAATTCCTGTTATTATGTCAGGTAAAGATATTATTGGACAGGCGAAAACAGGAACGGGTAAAACGTTAGCATTCGTGTTACCGATTTTAGAAAAAATCGATCCAGAGTCTAGTGATGTTCAGGCCTTAATTGTTGCACCAACAAGGGAACTAGCTCTGCAAATTACAACTGAAATTAAAAAAATGCTTGTTCAAAGAGAAGATATTAATGTACTAGCGATTTATGGTGGGCAAGATGTAGCACAACAATTGAGAAAATTAAAAGGTAATACACATATTGTTGTTGCAACACCAGGACGATTATTAGATCATATACGACGTGAAACAATTGATTTAAGTAATCTTTCAACGATTGTACTAGATGAAGCGGATCAAATGCTTTATTTTGGTTTCTTATATGATATTGAAGATATTTTAGATGAGACACCAGGTAGTAAACAAACGATGTTATTCTCAGCAACGATGCCAAAAGATATTAAAAAATTGGCGAAGCGTTATATGGATGAACCGCAAATGATTCAAGTACAAAGTGAAGAAGTAACGGTTGATACAATTGAGCAGCGTGTCATTGAGACGACAGATCGTGCAAAGCCAGATGCACTTCGTTTTGTTATGGATCGTGATCAGCCATTTTTAGCTGTTATTTTCTGTCGTACAAAGGTTAGAGCAAGTAAGCTTTATGATAATTTAAAAGGACTAGGTTATAATTGTGCTGAACTTCATGGTGATATACCTCAAGCGAAACGTGAAAGAGTTATGAAGAGTTTCCGCGAAGCTAAAATTCAGTACTTAATCGCAACGGATGTAGCAGCTCGTGGACTTGATGTAGATGGTGTAACGCACGTATTTAATTTTGATATCCCTGAAGATGTAGAAAGTTACATTCACCGCATTGGCCGAACAGGACGTGCAGGTGGATCAGGTCTTGCAATTACGTTCGTTGCAGCGAAAGATGAAAAACATTTAGAAGAAATTGAAAAAACGCTTGGTGCACCAATACAAAGAGAAATAATCGAACAACCGAAGATAAAACGTGTAGATGAAAATGGAAAACCGGTACCAAAGCCGGCTCCGAAGAAATCAGGTCAAAATCGTCAAAGAGATAGCCGCGAAGGTTCAAGAAGTGAATCAAGACGTGATTCGAGAAATAGCTCGAGAAGTGATTCAAGAAATAGTTCGAGAAATAGTTCTAGAAATGAAAATAACCGATCATTTAATAAGCCAAGTAATAAAAAAGGTAGTACAAAGCAAGGTCAGCAAAGACGTGGTCGTTAAAGTATGAAGTGGTAATTGGGATGAAGAGTTATATCGTTTGTTAATAGAGAAATCGATATATATAATAAAAAATCCTGATACAATTATTAATGCAGAAGGAGTCACAAAATTTGTGGCTCTTTTTGTATTTTAAGATTAGGTTGGTATGCATTTGCACCATAAGAGTAAAGTTTGTAATTTCATTTACCGTATTTAAAGTAATTAAAAAATAAAGAAAAAATAAAATGTGGAGCTTTAATTTGTACGAATGTTCGGATAGTTATATAATGATTTTCTGACTATTGAAATATGGAGGGTACAAATGAAAAGTGAAACGTTACACACACAAGAAGATATTTTAAAAATGCTTGATTCATTATTAAGACCTGCTGAACCCTTTTGGAATGAGTTTTATGAGAATAGAGAAAAGGATGTTCCGTTTTTTGAAAATGTTCCAGATGAGAATCTAGTTTCTTATATACAAAAAGAGAGAGTTTTAAAAGGGAAAGTATTAGAACTTGGATGTGGTCCAGGTAGAAATGCCATTTATTTAGCGACTCAAGGATTTGATGTAACAGCAGTGGATTTATCTGTAGAAGGCATTAATTGGGCTAAAGAAAGGGCATTGGCAAAAGAGGTAGAAATTCATTTTATTTGTGATTCGATTTTTAATTTAGAGGTTCAAAACGAATTTGATTTTGTATACGATTCGGGTTGTTTGCATCACATTCCACCGCATAGAAGAATAAATTATGTGGATTTAATTAAAAACTCATTAAAATCGGGTGGTTATTTCGGATTAACATGTTTTGCCGCAGGCGATTTAGATGAGCGAAATGGATCAGAAATAACAGATTGGGACGTATATAGAGAATGGAGTCTACAAGGTGGTCTTGCATACTCGGAAGAAAAGTTAAGAGAGATATTTAAAGAATTTGAGGTAATTGAGATTAGAAGGATGAAACAAATAAAACAACCGAAAGAAATGTTTGGAGAATCATTTCTTTGGACAGCATTATTTAAGAAGAAATAAGAAAGTAGATAATTGACAAACTCATCGTTTTTATAGACAATACACTTATAGGAATGTACGTTCGGTTTTTTGGCCGACTTATGTTTTACATAAATATATAACAAGGGGCTGTCTCCATATGAGTAACACAAATCAAAAAATTACTACGTTTTTAATGTTTGAAGGCAAAGCTGAAGAAGCAATGAATTTTTATACGTCGCTATTTGATCAATCGGAAATTGTAAGTATTTCTCGCTACGATGAAAATGGACCTGGTAAAGAGGGAACTGTAATTCATGCAACTTTTACGCTAAATGGCCAAGAGTTTATGTGTATTGATAGTTATGTAAATCATAATTTTACATTCACTCCAGCTATGTCTCTTTATGTAACTTGTGAGACAGAAGAAGAAATTGAAACGGTCTTTCATAAACTAGCGCAGGATGGAGCAATTCTCATGCCTTTAGGTTCTTATCCGTTTAGTAAAAAGTTTGGCTGGTTAAATGATAAGTATGGTGTATCTTGGCAGTTAACTCTTGCTGAATAAAAAAGAAAAAGCATAGCTTATTTGTTTAATGGATTTAGTTAAAAGCTTGAAAAACTAAATAACATAAAAAAGCGTTCCAACTGTCAACAGATTTGGAATGCTTTTTTTGTGTCTTTTTAGAATTTTTAGTAATTATTAGTGTTTATCTGTTAATATAAATATAGACAACTATGTATGAACTATCAGGCGGGTTAATAGAAAAAGGAAAGCATAAATAGTTAATAAGTTTACACTTAAAATCTAACTAGATCGTTAGGAGGACTAATCGCAATGGATATTACACAACAAAACAGTAATGCATGGGATAAGAAGGTTGAAGAAGGTTCTAGATACACGCAGCCTGTAAGTAGCGAGGTTATTGAGAAAAGCAAATCAGGTGAATGGGAGATTACAGTCACTACGGAAAAATCAGTTCCTAGAGAGTGGTTTCCAAAGTCATTAGATGGATTAAAGATACTTTGCTTAGCATCAGGTGGCGGACAACAAGCACCAGTTCTAGCTGCTGCTGGAGCAGATGTAACAGTTACTGATATATCTAAGAAGCAATTGGAACAAGATGAAAAGGTAGCAAAACGGGATGGTTTGACTTTAAAAACCGTACAAGGAGATATGTCAGACCTTGGTGATTTTGAGGATGAATATTTTGATATTGTTATAAATCCTGTTTCTAATTTGTTTGTAAAAGATGTTCATCTTGTATGGAATGAAGTTTCTAGGGTTTTAAAGAATAAAGGTATTCTTATTGCTGGATTTACAAATCCGTTACTATGGATCTTTGATGATAACCAAGAACAAAAAGGTATTCTTGATGTTAAACATTCAATTCCTTCATCAACATTGGATTATTTACCAGAGGATGAAGTTCAAGATTACATCGATTCAAATCAAACAATAGAATATGCGCATACTTTAGAAGACCAAATTCAAGGCCAAATTGAAGCTGGTTTTGCTATAACAGGTTTTTATGAGGATGATTTTGGTGGGACAAGGATATTAGATAAGCATATTAAAACATTTATTGCGACAAAAGCTATAAAGTTAAAGATGGATTAAGAATTTTTGCTTGTCATACGGGGCGTTAGTCGAAGAATGCTCTTAAAATAGAAAAGGATGGTGCTTTCCATCCTTTTCCTTATGTATTTTGAGTGTCGAAACTATTCTCAAAACAAGTTTTACACTACCAATTGTATAATTAGGTTATGCTTTTATATTAAGAATTTTGCTGACCGAATCTTTTCCCGAGTTTAGCTAACAATTCAGGTTGATCGCTTTGGCTCATTATAACTTCAATAAAGATAAGTTGATTCTTATAAAAAGTTATATTTGTTAAGACTTCTGCTAATTCTGCTTCATTTTCTACTTTAAATGTTAGACTTTTTTCTTCTGACCCAAATACCATTGATAGTTTATTGTAATCCCACATTTGTATATCATTATAAGGTTGATTTTGGCCGTGAATGGCACGTTCAACAGTGTATCCGTTGTTATTGATTAAAAATATAATCGGTTTTAAATTTTGACGTAGTATAGTTGATAACTCTTGGGCAGTTACTTGGAAAGAACCATCACCAATAATTAAAATGTTGCGCCGTGCTAAATTGGCGAGCTGTGTACCAAGTAGAGCGGGCAATGTATATCCGATAGATCCCCATAACGGTTGTCCTACATATGCAGTGTTTTTAGGTAGAGGGATAGCAGCACTACCAAAGAAAGGTGTTCCTTGTTCTACAATTAAGATGTCGTTTTCTTGTAAGAAATGGTACATTTGCTGCCAAAAACGTTTTTGTGTGACCATTTGTGCTTTTGGATTGAACTCTTCAGTAAAAGGTGATGGTGCTGAAATAAATGGCTTAATTTCAAGAGTATCTTTATTACGATGCGCAATTGAATCACTTAAATGTTGTAAAACATCCTGCATTACAACTGGACCGTATTTTTTATCTATAATTTTCACAGTGTAGGGATGGATTTCTATAACTTGTTCTTTTGTAAAACCTTGTGTGAAGCCGCCTGTAATAGTATCAGTTAACTTCACACCAATACTAATAATACAATCAGATTCATCAATTCTTTTTCTCAAGTACGGAGAACTTACATCACCAGTATAAATCCCTATAAATTGAGGGTGTTTTTCTGGGAATATTCCTTTTCCCATACTTAACGTCGCGATGGGAAACCCAGTTTTTTCTACAAATTGATGTAAATTTTCTTTAGCGTGAAATCGATCTACTTCAAAATCAGCTAAAATTACAGGTTTTTTGGCGTTATTTATTATTGAAGTGGCATGTAGTAGCATTTTATCCAACGCTTCTTTATTACTTAAAATCGGTTTATATAAAATTGGTTCTGTAGGTTTATTAATTGGTTTATTATATACATCAATCGGCAAATTAATATGAACCGGGCGTTTTTCATTCCAACATGCGCGTAAAACACGGTCAATTTCCTCAGCAGCAGGCTCAGGTTTTACATTTGTTTGTGCCACAGTGATTTCTCGATACATATTGGAAAAGTGATCGAACTTTCCATCTCCTAACGTATGATGGACGATTGCTCCATTTTCCATTACTTTTGTTGGTGGCGTACCCGTGATTTTTATAACTGGCACGTTTTCCGCATATGAGCCAGCAATACCGTTAATAGCGCTTAATTCTCCAACTCCGAAAGTAGTAATAAGAGCAGCGATTCCTTTTATGCGAGCGTACCCATCTGCTGCATATGCAGCATTTAATTCGTTACAATTGCCAATCCACTTTAAATTTTCATGTGCTACCACATCATCTAAAAAGGCAAGATTATAATCACCAGGAACCCCAAATATATGTTCAATTCCTAATTCATGTAGTCTATCCAATAAATATGTACTTACAGTATATTGTTTTTTCAAATGAATCATCTCCTAATTATGCAATGAATGTTTCAATAGACTAAATAAGTTCTAATGCGTTGATTAAAATATTCATTACTAGATTGTGGTATAATTTACATACAGGGGGAAAGTAGATGACACAACATAAAGAAGAACAGATGAATGAGGCATTAGCATTATTTTATTTTGCATATAAAACATTTACTGAAAAGCCAGATGAAATTATAAAAGAATATGGCATTCAACGAGTACATCATCGAATTTTATTTTTTATCGCACGTTTTCCAGGGATAAGTGTAAATGAGTTATTATCACTATTAGAAATAAGTAAACAAGCTCTCCACGGACCGCTACGTCAACTTGTGGAAAAGGGCTTAATTGAGAGTAATGAAGCTATGCATGATCGACGTGTGAAACAGTTGTCTTTAACAGAAAAAGGTACAGATTTAGAGAAAAAACTGAGTGATGTACAAAGACAACAAATGGGTGCTATTTTTTCAAAATTTGGTGAATCATATGAGGACAATTGGCACCAAGTTATGAATGAAATGGCAAATAGCCGATCAGGTTTTGATGCTTGGATAACGAAACGTGAACTACCAGTCGATCAAAAATAATGAAAAAACTTCTGTTTTTATCGTTTGAAAAAGAACAAATTTTATCCATACATTTGGCAACTATGATTTGGTCATAGAGTGAATGGATAAAAAGATACATTACTAGATACTTTATACGTGTACGCAATGGAACAATAAAATTCACATTTCCGAAAGGGGAATTATAATGATAAAACTTGTACTTATTCGTCACGGACAAAGCTTATGGAATCTTGAAAATCGCTTTACTGGATGGACAGATGTTGATCTATCAGAGAATGGATTAAGTGAAGCGAGAGAAGCAGGAGCAATATTAAAGAAAAACGGATATACTTTTGATGTGGCTTATACATCTGTATTAAAACGCGCAATTCGGACGTTATGGATTGTACTTCATGAGATGGATCTTACTTGGGTCCCAATACATAAATCTTGGAAGCTAAATGAAAGACATTATGGTGCATTGCAAGGGCTGAATAAAGATGAAACTGCACAAAAATATGGTGAGGAGCAAGTTCATATTTGGAGAAGAAGTGTTGATGTAAGACCACCGGCTCTTACTGAAGACGATCCTCGATATGAAGCGAATGATCCAAGATATAAAACACTCAAAAAAGGTGAATTTCCATTAACTGAATGTTTAGAGGATACGGAGAAGAGAGTACTTACTTATTGGCATTCAGAAATTGCGCCGACATTAAAAAGTGGTAATAAAGTAATTATTTCATCACACGGTAACACAATTCGCTCGCTAGTAAAATATTTAGACAACCTTTCAAGTGATGGTGTAGTTTCATTAAATATTCCCACTAGCATTCCGCTTGTTTATGAATTAGACGAAAACTTACGTCCGATTCGTCATTATTATTTAAGTATGGATGGAGAAGTACCTGAAGGGGAAATTCCGAAACATATTTCTTTTTAATACGAAAATTTGAAATGAATGCTTGTCTACATATACAATATAGACTCATGGTAAAGTGAAATTTTAATCAGTGGGGGTCTTACTGCCCACAAATAACAGGATAAAAGACGTGGTACTTTCTAATATATATGCGATGTAGCTAATTTTAGAAGCTTGTCCACGTCTTTTGTCATAAAGAGAGCAGCTTGCGCATGTAATGATATCGTGAGTAGTTTTTGAATGGAGGGTGATGTGATTAATGATCTCTAACATTCGAATTGGCTTATTTGTTTTAGCGATTGTCTTTGTAGTCCTTGTTTTCTTTTATTGGAAAAATGAGGAGTTGTACGAGGAGAAAAAGCAACGTATTAGAAAGACTTGGTATGGTTTGTTTATCATATCTGTCACCGTGTATTTCATGATAAAAGGAATTGATTTAACCCTCTGGAAAAATCTTTTAATGTTTACTGCAATGGCTATTTTTGTTGATATTGCGTTCATTTTAACACCTAATATTTCTGAAATATGGGGTGCGAAATTTAGCGATATTGGCAAGACAGTTCAATCAATAAAACGATCATTAATTGCATCTAAAGCGAGAGGAGAAATATACACGACAATTATTCAAAATGTTAATCCAGCAGTATTCGGTACGATGGAATGGCATACGGAAGAGGAATATACAAAGAGCTTAAATGCATTTTTAGATTCATATGGGGAAAAGATTGGCGCGAAAATTGTTGTTTTTGAAGCCGCGAAAGAGTTAAATACAAACTTTCGTGGTATTCGCTCGCAATTTAGTATTATCGTTCCGTTAGAACATATCGAGCAATTGAATGAGCAGAAAGCGGTGCAAGTAGAAAATGTCGGGATTATACCAGCAAAAATAGTAAGTGACGTTTTCATTGTTATTGATGGAAAGAAAAATAACCTGCAAGATCGGGATTTTGAAAATGTATATAATTTAACAATACATCATAGTTATTTTAGTAAATAAGGACAGAATCTTTTTCTGTCCTTTTCTTCTATACATAATTTAAAAACAAAATCCAACAAAGTTGAATAAAATTGGACAATCATTCCTACACTAGCATGTAGAGGTGATTGTAGTGGTAAAAGATTATGACAATGATTTTTTTAAAGAAGGTAACGAAGATACAACAGATTTCTCTTTAATAAAAGGGGATACGTTGCAGCAAGTAGAAGAATTAGAAGAAGAATTAAAAAGAAAATCATAAGTGTACACTCTTTCTACATTTGCTATATAATATAAATAAAAGGTTGTATCTTTTTGAAAAGGGGGAGAAGAGATGGCTGAAGTCAATGTACAAAAGTCTTCGTTTTTTAAAGAAAAAAAAGAAGAATCAAATACAGATTTCTCTCTTGTGAAAGGTGCATTAACGGAGAATATAAATCGGTTAGAGAAACTGATGAATAATAGTAGTTCAAAATATATACAGGTGAAAAGAACAAAAGAAAATGCATAGAGCATTTTCTTTTTTTTATTTAATAGTAAACTTTTCTCTTATTTTTTCAGGAAAATCTGCTTTCTGAATCTCTTCATAGGACTTTACTTCAATTGATGATATTTCATTTTTATTATTATCATCTTGATCTACATAAAGGCGTAAAAACGCGTCTTCATTTAATTTATGATCGTTTTCTTTTTTTGTACTTCTAAATGTAATTTGTTTTTTGACGCCATCTTCATCATATGCGGGCAGCGTATAGTTTCGTAAGTTTCTACCATCTACCTTTTCGATAGTTCCTTCGCCTTTTATCTGCATGTAATATACATCTTTACCAATTCTATTTAGTGACGCTCTCTCACAGCCAATAGTAAAACTAGAAAATAATAAACATAGTGTAATAATTGCTAAAAACTTTTTCATTTTCTTTATCTCCTTTAATGTGTTTCTTTAACAAGTATACGGCTATTATTAAATGAGAAAAATTGATATAGATTACAATGCCCTTAAAATGTTGTAAGAGTGTTGTACATAAAATGAACAATAAAAGTTAAAAGAAAGGTAAAATAATGAATCATGGTATAATGATAAAAGACTTACATACTATTTTTTCATTTTGAAAGGAGCTTGAAAAATGTATTCTACTTTAGAACAATTAACAAAGCACCCTGTATTTTATCATTTTGCAGAAATTTCAAAGATTCCTAGAGGATCAGGTAATGAAAAGGAAATTAGTGATTATTTAGTGGGCTTTGCAAAAGAGCGTAACTTAGAAGTCATTCAAGATGAAGCATTAAATGTCATTATTAAAAAAGAAGCAACAGCTGGTTATGAAAATGTACCAGCTATTATTATTCAAGGTCATATGGATATGGTTTGCGAAAAAAATCAAGCAACAGTACATGATTTTGAAAAAGATCCAATTGAATTAAGAATCATTGGGGATATGTTATATGCAAATCAAACAACTTTAGGTGCTGATAATGGTATTGCAGTTGCGTATGCATTAGCTTTATTAGATTCAAAAGAAATTACGCATCCAGCGCTTGAAGTCGTTATCACTACTGAAGAAGAAACGACAATGGGCGGGGCTTTTGCTATTGATCCAAATCATTTTGAAGGAAAGATATTTATAAATATTGATTCTGAAGAAGATCATAAATTACTTGTAAGTAGTGCAGGTGGTGCGAAAGCTGTTGAAACAATTCCCGTAATTTGGGATGAAACGCCAGCGGATATGGATGCATACCGTCTATATGTTGGTGGTCTAAAAGGCGGACATTCTGGTATGGAAATTGATAAACAACGCGGTAATGCGAACAAAGTATTAGGACGAGTATTACGTGATTTATCGGCACATACGGAGTTTAACATAAGTGAAGTTCACGGCGGATTAAAAACGAATGCAATTCCGCGTGAAAGTGTAGCTACACTTTTAATTCGTACAGAAGATGTAGGACAAGTAGAAGAAAAACTAGAATCATGGACACGTGTATTACAAGAAGAAATGCGTGCTGTTGATCCAGATGTTCATGTTACACTGACAAAATTGGATGAAAAAGTTGAAAAAGTATTTGCTAAAGAGACACAAAAGCAGCTTATTTCATCATTATTCTTAATTCCAAATGGCATTCAAAGTATGAGCATGGATATTAAAGGTCTTGTAGAAAGCTCAACAAATTTAGGCGTTATTGAAACGTTGCAAGATGAAATTAAATTACGTAACGAAGTGCGAAGTTCTGTAAGTAGTTTAAAACAACATGTTGCAGAAGAAATCAAATATATTGCTGAATTAGTTGGTGCTACATTTGAAATAGAGTCAGAGTATCCAGAATGGCCATACAATCCAAACTCACAAATTCGTAATTTATTTGAAAAAGTGCATCAAGAAAAATACAATAAAGAAATTGAAATCTTCGCTGTGCATGCGGGGATTGAGTGTAGCGCATTCGTTCAAAAAATGCCTGAATTAGATGCAATTTCATTCGGACCAGACATTTTTAACGTCCACACTCCAGATGAACATATCAGTATCTCTTCTGTAGTGAATAACTGGGGATTCTTCATTGATGTAATGAAGGGTACAAAAGAATTAGCTAAGTAATAACGACGAAATAAAAAGGAGCCTATAAAAATTTATAGGCTCCTTTTTTGTATTGGAATTTATCCTGCTATTTGCAGAGCAGCCCGATTGGTTTAACTAACAATCAGTGGGGGATGAATAAAACCACTACTGATCAAAGTTTCACTTTATGAGAAGTCATTTTTCGTTAGTATGTAATATTAAGCTTGAACAATTAATAAGGATGAATTGTTGATGTTTTTTAGTACTGATGGAGGGGTGGAGAAATGAAGGGAAGAAAGCATTTTATTGTTTGTATGTTTTTATTGTTCTTCACATTTAATTTTATTGGTGTTCAGAAAATAATAGCAGAAGAAGTTGAATTTACAGGAACAACAGCTCCATTGAATGTAAATGTTAGAGAGGCAAAAAGTTTGAATGCAAATATTGTAGATGTGATTCCCGGAAATACAACAGTATCTTTTAAAGGATGGGAGTATGGTGAAGCGGTTAAAGATTACTGGACAGGAAATTTAGATAATCGTTGGTTTTATTATTTTAAAGATGGAAAAAAAGTATATGTAACGTCAGCGTATATTAATGGAAATCCTCCAAATACATCAATAGATCGTAAATTATCTGTACCTAACATATTACAAGAAAGATCAAATTGGTGTTGGGCAGGCACTTCGGTTTCAGTTTTAAATTATTTTGGGAAAACTCCTTCACAAGATCAGTACGTTAGGTATGTTAAGGGTGGATCATATAATAATCCTGCAACTTCACGTGAAATACAATATGGATTATCAGGATATGGTGTTAGCTCAGCTATAAGTTCTGGAGCAAAATCATATGATTGGTTCAAAAGTCAAATTAATAGTAATCAGCCGATGATTGCACTCATTATGTGGCAAAATGGAGCTAACATCGGACACTTTCTAGTACTTGATGGATTTTATAAAGGGACAAATGGAACAGATTATATAACGTACATGGACCCTTGGTATGGTGATCATTATAATCATAATTTCAGTACGTTCCATAACAATAATAATTTTTGGTGGAGTGAAACTGTTTATAATATCCATGCAAACTAATAATATTAAAAGCGGGGGTTCATAAATGGGAAAACTACTTAAGCTTGTGATACCGTGTATGTGCTTAATGACCGTTATTATTTTCGCTAGTAAAATTAGTTATGCATCAAAAAATAAAAGTGAATCGGTACAATCGATCGCATTAAAAGATTATCAATATAGTAAGGGAAGTTCTTCTGAAAATTTAAGCTTTGAAAAAATAACAACATCTCCATTTTCATTACCAATCTATGAAACAATTCCAGCACAGCAAATTTTAAATAGCTCTGAATTTAAGCATTTACTATTACCAACAAATGAAAAGTTGTGGTTTATTATGAAGGGTGAGCAGCCAGAAGGACTAATTGTTGCGAATGATATTGAACCGATTCGAACGGGCGGAGAAAATAGAAGTAAAGATTTATATGGATTATATACAGCAATAAAGAATAATACAAATGAAACAAAAGATATTAGTTATTTCGAATTTGAAGGACAAGGAATATTGGTAGTAAATCAAAATAATGATCAAGAAATATACCTTAGTAAAGGTGCCGCTGCCATATTAAAACTTCCTGCTGGTCAAAAAGTATTGAGCAGTGAAGTATTACAGAAAATGAAAGAGAGAATTGTAACTGCTTTTGAATAGTTAAATATAAACTGAATAAACAAATTAATAAATAAATGAATATGTATTTAATATGAAATTTCATGTACTGTATTATTTTTGAAAATAATACAGTACATAGTATAAAAAGAATAACAAAAGAAAAGAGTGTAAGATTTTATGAAAAAATGATGATTATAGTAGAAATAGTTGATTCTTACTTGTTTTGTATAAAGTTCGATTCAAATTACACTTCACATTTAAAATATTTAAATAATTCAAACGGAAAAGCTTGACCTTCACACTATGTAAAGGTTTACAGTAAGACAGAAAAGGAGGTTAAGAAATGAAAAAAATAACGAATTTGTGTATGAGTGTTATACTAACCACATCTATTTTCAGTGGTTATGCTCTAGGGAAGGGGATTGAGAAAGTTCAGGCGAAGGAAATTGAAAAAACGCAAAGAAAAGATATGAAGAAAGTAGAGGTGCGAAAACAAGTAGGAAAGTATACAATGCCAGATGAAAAAAACAAACATGAAGGAACATGGCTACAATGGCCTCATGAATTTACATATGGGCAAAAATATCAGCAAGAAGTAGAGCCAATTTGGATTCAAATGACAAATGCTTTAAGTAAAGGCGAAAAAGTTCATATTGTTGCATATGATCAAGAAGAAAAAGAAAGAATTACTGAGGTTTTAATAGATCACGGGGTAAATATGGGGAAAATTGATTTCTTTATCGCACCTACTGACGATGTATGGGCGAGAGATACTGGACCAATTTTTGTTTATGATAATAACAAAAATCTAAAGATATTAGACCCAGGATTTAACGGATGGGGAAAGAAAACACCATATAAGAAAGATGCTCGTCTTCGTGAGAATCTTAGTAAACAGTTAGGAATTGAAAGAATTGATTGGAATAAATTTGTTCTTGAAGGTGGCGCATTTGAATTAGATGGTAATGGAACTGCTTTACTAACTAGAAGTGCTGTGACGAATAAAAATAGAAATGCAAAATTGTCAGAAAAAGATATTGAAAAATATATTAGTGACCTTGGGGTAACAAATTTTATTTGGTTAGATGGAGTACCTAACTTAGATATTACTGATTTTCATATTGACGGATTTGCAAAATTCCACGATAAATCTACTATTATAACATTAAACAAAAAAGATTTAGCTGAATGGGGAACGTCTGATAAAGATATTAACAAGTTGTTGCAGGCAAAAGATGCTGAGGGGAATAAGTACAAGTATGTATATCTGCCGCTAAGCAAGAATAATGTTACATTAGAAAATGGGAAGCAGCTTGATTATAAAGGTTCATATATTAATTATTATATAGCGAATCAAGTTATCTTAGTTCCTAACTATAATGATCCTAATGATAAAATAGCAAATGAGATGATTCAAAAACTTTATCCTGATCGTAAAGTTGTGGGGATTGATGTAAGAGAGCTTTATAAAAATGGTGGTATGATCCATTGTATTACTCAACAACAACCAATTAATTTAAAATAATATATTTATAGTGTTCAGTGGAGTTTTCTATTTCTTATGAAAACCTGTTTATCTATAGGATAGGTAAAGATGCGATGGCATTTTTACCTATTTTATTGTAATTTTTATGAGTTAAGTATACCTTTCCTATAAACTGAAGAGACCCACCCTTTTTGAAAAGAGCTTAATCAAAATGGATGGACTTTCTACATTAAAAGCTATACTTGCTGTTGCAGTAGAAACATTGTCTAAAGGTATGTTATTACTTTTTAAAAGTCGTTCGAATGCCTTCAATAAAACATCCAAAGAGTCCTCTATTATTGGGATTTTAAAAGTTTCTGGTACAATCATTCTTACTAAAATATCTAAATACAATCTATATTTTTTCTTTTAGCAATCCATACATGCCCATCACCTTCAAAATACAGAATTACCTTAAATAATAAAAGTTCAGCGGCTTTTCTGTTTTTATTTGTAACTGAAACACATTATAATTGGCCAATTATTGTGCAACCTTTTCGAATAAATGATTTTCTTTATTTGAAAATAAGGGTGCATCTATAAAACCATAATGATAAACTAAAATACCTAATTCCACTCTAGAATTAATATGCCATTTTTCTTTAATATGATTAATTATCGTTGAAATTCTTCGAGGGGTAACATATATTTTTTTTGAAATTTCTACATCTGTAAATCCTTTTGCTACATAAATAGCCACTTCTAACTCTCTTTCGGTCAACATTCTTTTCATAAAATACGCTCCTTCGAAATTATTTATATAAAAATCAAAAGAAACTATTAAAAGAAATAAAGGTGAAAAATCATATTTAGTTCTTTTAATTTCGCTATTTGCGGGCAGTAAGATTCCCACCTCAAAATTTAGCTGTGGCAAAGAAATCGGACTCCCTGAAAAAGCCTGCCTGGAGTGGACTAATAATCAGTGATGATGAATAAAACTCCCATTGATTATTAGTGAATCTTATTGTAATAATTTCTCGTATTGTGATTCAAGTTTGCAAAAAAACTATAAATCCATATAAATAGTAATTGTAACTATACTAATTTTACATTACATTAAAAGTTGGAAAATATTCTTATACTCATAAAGTGTTACATTTGAGGGGGGAAAGATGGAATTCTACAATCTTGGTATTATTATTAAAGAACTTAGAAAGAAAAAAAATATGTCACAATCTGAATTATGTCATGGCATATGTTCACAAAGCCAAATTAGTAAGATAGAAAAAGGTATTATTTATCCATCTAGTATATTGTTGTATCAATTATCTGAAAGACTTGGTATTGATCCAAATTATATATTTGCGCTAACGAAAAACAAAAAAATAAAATATATTGAAAATGTAAAATGTGTAATGAGAGATTGTGTGAAACAAAAAGAATATAATGAGCTTTACGAAATAGTGAAAAAAGAGAAAAACGAAAATAATTTCCAATCAAAAGAAGATAAACAATTTCTATTATGGCATGAAGCGATTGCTATATATTATGTAAATGGAGCAACAATTAATGCTTTTGACATTTTAAATAGAGCACTAAAACAAACCTTAAGTAGTAGTAACTTTTTATCAGAAAAAGAAATAAGCATAATGAATTCAATTGCTATAATACATGCAGAAAATAAAGAGTATGAGAAAAGTATAAATATATTAAAACAAAGTTTAATTAATTTTAATAAGATAGAATTTCCTAGAGAAAAGGAAATCAAATTAAGGCTCATTCATACGTTAACAAAATGTTTACACCTTGCAAATCAATATGAAGAAGCAATAAAGTATAGTGAAATAGGCATAAAATTAGCTATAAATATGAATACTTTATACTTATTAGGTGAATTATGCTTTGAAAAAGGTGCAATTTTATTAAAAGTTCAGCACTCTAATGAAGTTGGTTTAACATACATAAAAAAGGCATTATTTATATTTGAATTAACAGAAAGAAAACAATATATAAAAATGATCAAGGATAAATATATTAAAAATCAAGAATAAACAAGAAATAATTCTAACATAAGTTATTCCTTATTGGTATTTATTTCTAAAAAAAGTACTGTAATACGAACTATTCCTAATTGTTATTTATTGCTAAAATAAGTACCGTAATATTAGATAAAAATAAAGGGTGGCATTTTATGAAAACAAGAGGGATTACTCGTAAAGCAGATAGCATGGGGCGTATTGTTATTCCAATGGAAATAAGACGGAGTTTAGGAATTGTAGAAAAAGATTCTCTTGAAATGTTTATAGAAGAGGACCAGATTATTTTACGAAAATATCAATCACCAAGAGCTTGTGTACTTACAGGGGATATTTCAGACAGCAATATTTCGTTAGCGAATGGGAAGATTATTGTAAGTCCAAACGGGATGGAACTGTTAATAAAGAAGTTACAGCAATATCTTTTAAAATAAAAGGTAAGTAAGAAATTTAAAATAGAATATACTTGGAAAAAGGTCCTCTATCACCATTTAGGGGACCTTTTTATTGTTATCAATAAAATTGAGAGGCCGTAGTTGGTTCAATGAAATACGAATTACCTTATAAATAGTCTGACTATTTTTTATAAAAAAACTATTCATTTACATTTTTTGGTTTCGTGTTATATTTTTAGTGTCAATATATTTATCTTGAAAATTCTGATTTTAAACTCAGGAAAAATTTAGAAAATGAAATACTCTTACTTGAATTGAAAATCATATAAACATAGTTTGAAAGTAAAGTATGAAAATGAATCAGATTTTCAAATTAAATTTGCCAATTTAACGGAGATTCGTGGGGGAAATGTGACTAAGAAGAAATCTCTTATACTCCACGTTTTTTATCTGTAAATTGGTAGTTCTAATAGCTTTGAAGAAAAGCAAAGGAGCAAAAAAAGAAGTAGGTAGTTCATTTAATAGAAGATATGGTGTGAAAAAATAAAACAACGGAGGTTTTATAATGAATAAAGGAATACTGCAGATTACAGAAATTGAAGAAATTAGCATTCCTAATGTATTGAAGGATAAAATGAAGAATCTGATAGAAGATGAATTGAAAACTCATAATCCTTATACTTGTGATCAAGAAATAGCAGCATATTTTTCAAAAGAGTGGCTTAATTGTTTGATTGACTATTCAAAGGAAAATCCGAATTCAGATATGAAAAACCTACTACATATGATAAAAATAGCGAATTGTGGCGGGAACGTACCACCTATTCTTATTAAAAATACTCCATGTGATCCTATGGAAACCCTATTACCTGCGGAGAATCGCAAAGGTTTTAATTATGGCGAAGACGAACACGATAGAATGAAAAAATATTTTTATGCAGAATGGGTCACATGGCTTTTTGCCACACTTTTTAATTATGATGCTTTAATTCACCCATCCGAACATGCAGGGAAAAATAGATTTCACCTCATTTCCCCTTTGAACAACGATGAAGTTTTGCGAAATGTCGGTGCAAGCACCGGTGGCGGGAACTTTTATCAACATAACGATGCCACAGTGTTTACAGAAATGAAAGACCAATCAGATATTGAAGCAAGATTGAAAACATTCAATACGAATTTAGAAATTGTATCAAATAGACTTAATAAATCCGTGGAACGAATAGTGTCTGAAATTACTTGTGGAAAATTTACTAGAGTTGATGCTCTTTTATTAAAAGGAGTGTTAAATTTAAAAACTCAAACTCATATTGGAACGCCAAAATTACTTCAAAAGCATCTTGAAGAAAATCACTTCAGTAAAGATGATATATTGGCGATAAGTAAAATGCCTATTGCTCATATCGCTGGAATGGCGGATGGTGAAATATCTGGATTTGTAGGGGAAATAAACCAAATCATATTTTTGGATGATAATGGCGATATTATTGCAACTTGTTTGAATGGAGCAGAAAATAGATTGATTTATGTGGGAGAAAGTGAAGAAGAAAAATTGAAATTTGACATGTTTTTAGAACTCTTACGAACAACGCCTACTTATAAGGTTCCACTTACATCTGAAGATTTATTAATTATCCCAAATTCATACTATGGTAAACAAACAAATGTAACTCATGGTAGGGAAAGGTTATCTGAGGAAGAATATAAAATCCCGATTGGAGATAATAAGTACGGAAGAAGAATTGTTTGCAGGCAGTACGTTTCCAGCCGATTACGTGATCAGAAAGAAAGTTACTTTACAGATATCATTAACTAGTTTAAAGAGAGGAGGGGCGATGGGGAGGTTTGAGTTATAATAGCTCAAGCCTGCCCCTATTCTTTGTATGGATTTTACTATTGAATTACTTATACTACTATTTTTAGTAGCTGTATTAGCAGGATGGATAGATACAATTGCTGGGGGCGGTGGTATGATAACTATCCCGATAATGTTATTAGTAGGTATGTCTCCTTCTGTAGCGATAGCAACTAATAAACTACAAGGGAGTAGCGGAACCCTCATGGCAACAATGATTTTTATTAAGAAGAAAGAAATTAATCTCAAAGATATGCGTTTGTCCATCTTAATGACCTTTTTTGGATCAGTTTTGGGTGGATGGCTTGTTTTACAGATACGGGCAGAATATCTAATAATGATATTACCTTTTTTACTTATTATTATTGGTCTTTATTTTCTATTATCTCCAAATATAGCAAACGAAGATCGACCGAGAAAAATAAGTATGTTGTTGTTTGCGTTAACAGTGGCTCCATTCCTTGGATTTTATGATGGTTTCTTCGGCCCAGGAACAGGTAGTTTAATTGCTTTAGCGTTCATTCTTTTATGTGGATATAGTGCTACAAGAGCAACTGCAAATGCTAAAATCTTGAATTTTACAAGTAATTTCGCTGCTTTGTTGTATTTTATTATTTTTGGCCAAATCGATTGGACAATTGGATTGATTATGATGCTTGGTCAAATTATAGGATCATATATTGGGGCGAAGATGGTGCTTACAAAAGGGACGGCATTAATACGACCAATAGTGGTTATTGTTTGCTTTGTCATGGCAATTAAAATTTTTTTACAAAATATAAACTAAATGCAATCAATATATTATTTGGATCAAAGTTAGAGTGTTTTCATGTTCTTATTGCAGTATTAGTCTGTTTAAGATGTGTTCAAAATTACACAATTTGACTAGTGTAATGTATTGCGTTATGCTTTTTTTAGTATAAAAGAAAGGCTTGAAGATAATGATTCGTCGTTTGAGAAAGCTAAAAAATGTAGCAGTCGTAGTAAGCTTCTAAGTAAATAGCAAAATATATAATACTTAGAAGCGAGGAATAAAGTTATGAAGTATCCATTATTTAATCATTGGTCAGAAACAAAGTATATAAAAGATATAGTAATAAATCCACTCATTGAAGTGGGAGAGTACTCCTATTATTCAGGCTATTATAGTCATCAAAATTTTGAAGATGGCTGTGTAAGGTATTTGTGGGGGGATGCTAAGTCTCAAGCACTTTTCAATCCAATTGAACAGATGGGATGGCATCTTGATAAACTCATTATTGGGAATTATGTTTGCATTGCAAGTGGAGTAGTCATTTTAATGGGTGGTAACCATAATCATCACTCAGAATGGATTACAGTATATCCATTCGCTGAGCAAATTGAACAATCATATGAACCTAAGGGTGATACAGTCATAAAAAGTGATGCTTGGATTGGAATGAATGCCATAATAATGCCTGGCGTTACTATTGGTGAAGGGGCAATTGTTGCTGCAGGATCTGTCGTAAGTAAAGATGTTCCGCCGTATACAATAGTTGGTGGAAATCCTGCTAAGGAAATAAAGAAACGATTCACTGATACAGAAATAAACATGTTAATGGAAATGCGTTGGTTTGATTGGGATAGGAAATTGATTGAGAAGGCAATTCCGCTGTTATCTAGTCCATCCATCGAACCATTATTTGCTTTTTATAAAAATGAAGTGAAAAATAAATAAATCTGTTAGAAAAACTACATCCAGTATAGGGTGTAGTTTTTTTATTACAAAAAACTAATAGTTTAGACTAAAGAAAATTCATCTCTAATATAAGTCTAGCAAATAGCTGAATTGAGTAATTAAAATCCTTGATAGCTAATAAAGCATTAACGGGCAGTAAGACCACAACTGATTAAAGTTTCACTTTATTTTTTGTACATGTGGAACAAATGTATTATTTAGATTGTCTATTAATTGTAATCCTAAAAAATATGAAAGTACGAATCATTTTGAAAAATATAAGGGGATTAAAAATAGTGATATGTGTGGGAATACAAAGTATTAGGGCACCTAAAAGTGTCGGATGAGATGGTCTATATGAAAGCGATTCTAATGTCTTATATGTATATACAATTTGAGAACACTGTCTATTTTTTGAGATTATGTTAGAATAACGCTTTTTTTGAGTATAAAAATATTGGAGGTAACAGAAGTGAAAGGTATGTTTTGCAAGAGATTTATTGCAATAGTAACAGTGCTTACACTATTTTGTAGCATGTTCGTTACATTTGGAAGAGCAGCAGCGGAAACAGTTTCTGCTATAGAGGTTGAAGCAGGATCAGCAATTTTAATAGAAGCAAATTCCGGGAAAATTTTATATGAAAAAAATGCAGATGAATCATTGGCAATTGCTAGTATGACAAAAATGATGAGCGAATACTTAGTTCATGAAGCGGTGGATAAAGGAAAACTTAAATGGGATCAAAAAGTTAAAATCTCTGAATATGCACATAAGATTTCGCAAGATCGCTCATTATCAAACGTTCCATTAGAAAATGGTGGCTCTTATACGGTAAAAGAGTTATATGAGGCAATGGCAATTTACTCTGCAAACGGTGCAACAATTGCTTTAGTTGAAGAGATTGCTGGTAAAGAAGTCAACTTTGTAAAAATGATGAACGATAAGTCGAAAGAATTTGGAATGAAAGATTATAAATTTGTAAACTCTACAGGCTTAACAAATCACGATTTAAAAGGATATCATCCAGAAGGGACAACTCTAGACGAGAAAAATAAAATGTCTGCAAGGGATTGTGCAATTTTAGCACAACGTCTTATTCAAGATTTCCCCCAAATATTAAATACAGCAAAAATTCCTAAAAAAACATTCCAAGAGGGTGGTAAATATCCAATTGATATGGCGAACTTTAACTGGATGTTAAAAGGTTTAATTAAGCAATATGAAGGTGTAGATGGTTTGAAAACAGGAACGACTCCAGAAGCGGGAGATTGTTTCACTGGTACAGTAGAAAGAAATGGTATGCGCCTAATTTCTGTAGTGATAAAAGCAAAATCTCATACGGCACGTTTTGATGAAACAAAGAAATTATACGATTATGGATTTGCGAATTTTGAAGTGAAGAATGTCTACAGAAAAGATTCAGTAGTAAAAGGGCATGAAACAGTGCGAGTAGCAAATGCAAAAGACAAAGATGTAGTAGTTCAAACGAAGCAAGCTGTTTCACTTCCAATGCCGAAGGGCAATAAAGACATTTATAAAAAAGAATTTAAAGTATTGAATAAAAAACAAGAAGTGCCTATTAAAAAAGGTGTAACAATTAGTAAAATGATTATCTCGCCTAAAGATACTACAGATCCTGGGTTTTTATCAGGTAAATCATTACAAATAGACCTTGTAACAAAATCTGATGTGGAACAAGCAAATTGGTTTACACGTTTTATACGTAAAACAGGATCTTTTTTTAGTGGTATGTGGGATAGTGCGATTGATATAGTAAAAAGCTAATTTTATAGGATACAACTAAATGTTTCACTTTATAAAAATTTAATAAAATCTTTTCTTTGTATTAAATATTTTGTTTTACATTATGTATATAAAGAAATGGAGGTCAAATTAACTTTATACTGCTTATATTAGGAATTTAAAGAAAGAATATGTACAATTCTCCCACTACATTCTTATATTGGCCTTTATGAACAGCAAAATTTACAATTTACAAGGAGAACATTTTATGAGTAAGAGAATAAAAGAATTAGATTCCATACGAGGGTTAGCGGCACTTACTGTGGTATTTGGACATTTTTGCTTAATACTACCATCGTTGCCTAATTCTATTAAATTTTCCCCGCTTAGGTTTTTATGGGCGGGTGGGGAAGCTGTTATCGTTTTTTATGTACTAAGTGGTTTTGTGTTATCTATGGCACTTTATCATTCAAAAACAAATTATTGGGGATATTTAATTAAGAGATTTGTAAGAATCTATATTCCTTATTATTTTTGGATAATCGTTACCTTTGTTTTATTTATTTTATTTTCGTCGTATGAAGTGGTAGGATTACGGGATTGGTTCTATGATAGGTGGCAAGGGTCTATAACAAAATTAGATATTCTAAACCACTTTGTGCTTCTTAATAACTTTTTTACGGAAAATTATAATCCAGTTATTTGGTCATTGGCTCAAGAAATGCGTATATCTATTGTGTTTCCTTTGTTATTCCTTCTTTTTTATAAACTGAATTGGAAGAAAACGATACTATTTGCATTGAGCTTTTCTTTAATTAGTGTTGTTCTTAATATGTTGCATATTGGGAAAGCTGAAGGATTTTATAATGGTTATGCTGATACACTGCATTTTACATCTATGTTTATGGTTGGAATGTTACTTTTTAAGTATCAGGAAAAACTTATCTACTCATATAGGAACATGAAAAAATTTAAAAAAGGATTTCTTATTGCATTAGGGATTATTCTATATTTATATTCCATTTTAATTTATGGTTTTTCCCGTAATGATACAACTTTCTTATTAAAAGATTGGGGTGTCGTAATGGGGGTTAGTATATTTATTATAATGGCTATGAGTAACCTAAAAGTAAAAGCATTTTTAAATAAGAGTGTATTTGTATATTTAGGAGAAATTTCATACAGTATCTATTTGTGTCATTTTCCAATCATGATGGTATTATTTAAACTTTTGTATACAAAGATACCTATCTTTTTCCTTCTTACTTTGTGCATTGCAATGACACTACTTTTTTCTATAGTTTCATATCATTTAATCGAAAAGAAATGTATCAACTGGGCAAAACAAAGAACAATAAATTTTTTGAAAAAAGTATAATTTCTAGATAGATTTTATCTCTTTAGTAAATATATGAATATGACCGATTCTTAAGTATACTTAGGAATCGGTCAATTTTGGATTCTAAATATAAATATAGTAAAGTGGAATATAATTGAAATCGAAAACCACTTAGAAATAACAATTACGGTGTGAGCTATTGTATAGTATAGATATGGTTAATAATAAAGGGGGAATACATATGTGGAAGCGATTTGTAGCAATTGGCGATAGTTTTACAGAGGGGATAGGGGATGAAGTTGAGGGAATTGCATTAAAAAGCTGGGTAGATCATTTTGTTCAACTGTGTGAAAACGATATAGAATATGCCAATTTTGCAAAGCGTGGGTTAGTAACTAAAGAAATTCGCTCGCAGCAATTGGAAAAAGCGCTAACTTTTAATCCAGATTTGGTTAGTCTCATTGCAGGGGCAAACGATGTTTTAAAAGGACGTTGGAATCACGATGCATATAAGAACGATATGGAATTTATGATAAATACATTAAGTAAAGCAGGGGCTGATATTATTATAGCAAACCTTCCAGATTTTACAGTTAGGCTTCCTTTTGCTTCTGAAAAAAAACAAGTAATAAAAGAACAATTATTAGAGGCAAATGAAGTTATACATTCACTGAGCAGAGAGTATAAGCTTCATCATGTTGATTTTTGGAATCATCATTTAGTTAATGATAATACGCTTTGGTCTAAGGATTTAATTCATCCAAACTCAAAAGGATATGTAAAAGTTGCTGAATTAATTTTTAGTAGTTTGCCTGTACAGAAGGCAAAATAATAGTTTGCAATTTAACGAATATGATATTAAGTGTATGAAGTTATGTTTTTTAGTAAATGGAAAGAACTAAACATTTAGCAAACAAAGCGTTTCTACGATATATTTCTACAGTAGTGCACAAATACAGAATCACAAAGAAAGATCACTTATGGAAATAGGTGGTCTTTAAATGTTTTTATAACTAAATTAGTATATACTGTATTACTAACAGTTTCGTACTACATAAAAATTAAGTTCTCTTATAGAAAAACTGATTTTATATTATCTTAAAATATAATAAAACGTTCAAATCATATTTTGGGTATGTATCTTAATTGTGAATGATGTGTAATTTTTTTGAAGTATAAATATCCAATAAATAGAATAGGTAGTAGGTGCAGAAGTATTAATACTATATTATTCAATTCTTGTTATGAGTACATTAGTGATTGGTAATATTATATTTTTGTTATCAACTTTAGTTATTGGAATTAATTTGCATAGAAAATATGTAGGATTAGAAAAAATATACTTTATTGTATATTTTTTTTGTTTAGTTGGATTTACGGTCTCTTTAAACTATTATGTTAATAAAATTAAAAAACTTAATTCTTAATACCCTTATGGTTAAAGCTAACTATAAAATGAAAATATAACTAAATAATAGTTTGTTATGATTTGTGGATTTGGTTTTTTATCCGAATTTTCTGATTCAAATATTTCAACTTTATGAATATAGTAGGTGGAATATTTGTGTGATAGTATTTGAGATAGAAAAAAGCCAACTTTAAAAAGGATGTGAATTGAATGTGTAAACGACTGTAAAGGGTTATATTAAGGCAACGTTTAGCTGTTATTAGTGTAAGGTAAAGATATATTTTGTAACAGTTGATATAAAAATGAAGGAATAGGTACGCTTTCGTTTGTCTGACTATTTTAAATATACGAAAAATAAGGCCGATTTGAGTTTTGACGAAGTTAAATTCTAGGTGAGATGTCAATAATGATTAATTAGGTTTAATAAAGAGGTACCTTATACGCAAAAGCGTTTATATTAGTAACCTAAGGAGCTTGCTTTTATGAAAACTACTGATTCAAAAGGCCTATTAGGAAATAGGGTTTATTTACAAGTTTTCTCTGCCTATTCATTGCTTATGCTTGGTGTTTTTATTGATATGTTAGCGATTATGACTATAGTTGGGTTTGAATGGGAAGTAGATCCTACTATGATTGGATTGATTCCTGTTGCATATGCACTTCCTGGAATTATTTTTGGCTCATGGGCAGGTGTTATTGCGGATCGTTTTAGAAAAATTCCAATTATGATGTTCTGTAATCTAATGGTTGGTCTAATAACAATTGCTCTTTTATTTGTACAAGATATCCACTGGCTCTTAGTGGCATTAATGATTCGTTCTATTTTTATTGTTTTCTATTATCCTGCACAGCAAACACTAACAAGACAGATTGTATCCCCGGACTTGCTTACTAAAGCAGTAAGTATCAACGGAATAGTAGAGCAGGGTACAAAGATAGTAGGCCCACTTATAGGGGGCATGTTGCTGAGCTGGTTTCAACCAGAGTTCTGCCTCATTATAAGAGCTATAAGTTGTTTATTAGCTACCTTAGTTCTGATACCCACAATAAAATTTAAAGAAACTATATCGAAAGAATGTGTTGAAAAGCAAAAACAAAGTACTTGGACCGCTTGGGTACAAGGGTGGGGTTATGTGTTATCTAATCGGATAATATTATCAACCATGATTTTCGTTACAATAGCCATGGCAGTATTACAATTAGTAGACTCACAATTCCCAACTTTATTTAAGAGCTTATTCCCACATGATAAAAGTAAAATGGGATATATCATTTCTATTATTGGTCTTGGCGGAATACTTGGTGCATTACTAACTCAGAAATTAAAACAATTTCAATATGGCTGGGTAGTATGTGGAGGTATGGTTTTAATGGGAATTGGTTTTGGGGGGATTGGTTTGATAACGCCCGGTACGGTCTTCGTTTTAGCTTATTTAATTAGTTTTATCGCTGGTATCGGAAGTGGGCTGATGCTTGTATCTAATCAAGTCATTTTACAAATAGAATCCGATCAAGATCAAGTAGGAAGAGTATTTGGTATACAAAGCAGTTTAACAAACGCAGTTCTAATTATTTCTCCTGCTATGAGTGGTCCATTAGTGCATTTGTTTGGAGTAACTCAACTCTATGTTTATGGAGGGATTGGGCTTGTTATTATTGGAGTAATTGGAGTTTCACTGCAGAAATATTTATGGGCTAAACATAAACACGAACCTATAAGAGCAAATAATTTTTGAAGGGAAGATTTTTATGACCAATGAGGAATGCTATCCATTAAGCCATCCGCAGCGAAGAATATGGTATACAGAAGTCGTTCATTCTGATAAAGGAATATGTAATTTAAGATTTTTATTTAAACTTCATCGAAAAATGAATTATTCAAAATTAAACCAAGTTGTGAATCGCGTTATCAGTGAAAATGACGGTCTGTGCATTAGGTTAAAAGAAAATGGGCATCAGGAACCGAAACAATATTTTACTAAACATGAAGAACAAGAATTTGAGTTTTTTGATTTCAGTAATGTGGAGAATACAAATTTGCTTGAGGAATGGATTGAGCAGAAAACAAAAGAAACGTTTACATTATTTAATTCAAATTTATACTATTTCGCTTTAATAAAATTAAACGATAATGAATGTGCAGTCTTTGGAAATGTTCATCATATTATTATGGATGGTTTATCAATTCAAATATTTACTGAGCAGATTGCAAAATATTATTATGACATGCATAACGAGAATGAGGAAGGCGAAATTAAAAATTCATATGTTCAATTTCTGACCAACGAACAAACATACTTGAATAGTAGTCGCTTTCAAAAAGATCAAAAGTTTTGGTTAGAGGAATTTAGAACACTGCCATCTGTGACTGGATTGAAGCCTTATAATACGTACCAAGTTAGTACCAAAGCATCACGTGAGACGTTTATATTAACGGAACATTTGAAGAGAAAGATAGAAAAATTTGCTGAAGATTACAAAAATAGTTTATATACTCTTTTTGTTGCTGCTTTTTCGTTGTCCATGTATCGGTGGACCTCATCGCTTGATATTGGTTTAGGAATGGCTTACGGCAACCGTATGACTAAAATGGAACGAAAATTGATTGGAATGATGGTGAGTACAGTTCCTTTAAGAATGGATATTGATCCAGAAGAAGAAGTACTTTCATTTATTAGTAGAGTGTCCAGAAAACAAAGTAAATCATTAAGACACCAGAAATATCCATTTGATTTGTTATTAAAGCAGATTAATAAAGAGAATAACAGTAATGTGAGACTTTTCGGAACTACGATTGATTATAGGGATCGTGATGAAAGTGGTGACTCACTATGGATTCCAAACCGTGAAGAAGTACAAGATTTTGCAGTTCATATTGAAAATCTAATTGATATAGACTCTTTACATGTACATATTGATTATCGTGAGGAGCTATTTTCTAAGGAAGAGATAGAACGATTCTTTAACGTTATGCTAGTGATACTGGAAAATATTTTTGAAAACCCAAAGCAGAAGGTGGCTGAAATAGAAATCATTTCTGAGGAAGATAAAAGAAAAAGTTTAGTTGAGTTCAACAATCCTAAACTGGATGTCCCACCTCAAGTAACTATTCATGAAATGTTCGAACGGCAAGCGATGATTTATCCAAATGCTATTGCAGTTACGTATGAAAAAGAAAAAATTACTTATAAGGAGCTTAATGAACGTGCAAACCAGTTAGCTCATTATCTGCAGAAAAAGGGAGTAGGACCTGATACTTTAGTTGGACTGTGCGTTGAACGTTCCCTCGAAATGATTGTAGGTATTTTAGGGATTTTGAAGGCTGGTGGGGCTTATGTTCCACTTGATCCAACATATCCAGAGCAGCGACTTCAATATATTTTAGAAGATGCTAGCATTCAGTTATTCGTAACGCAAGAAAGTTTAAAAGAATTGAACTGGTTACCAGAAAATGTTGAGTCGATTTGCCTGGATCGTGATCAAGATGAGATTGGGAAAGAAAGTAAGACTTTGCCGGTTTCTAGTGTCGGTCCCCAAAATCTGGCATATGTAATCTATACTTCGGGATCAACGGGAAATCCAAAAGGCGTTATGATAGAGCATCACAATGTTATACGGTTATTTAAATCGACGGATTGTTTGTATCAGTTTAATGAAAAAGATACTTGGACGCTTTTTCATTCGTATGCATTTGATTTCTCAGTATGGGAAATTTGGGGAGCGTTATTATATGGTGGGAAATTAGTTGTTGTTCCGTACTGGATTAGTCGATCACCTAAGGATTTTTATCAATTATTGGTGGAGGAAGAAGTCACAGTTCTAAATCAGACACCTTCCGCATTCCGCCAATTAATACGAGTGTGTGAACAAGAAGATAAGAATAAAAATTTGCAGCTGCGTTACGTGATATTTGGCGGAGAAGCGTTAGAACCTATTGGCTTGTTACCGTGGTTTCAAAGGTATGGGGAGAAAAAACCACAGTTAATTAATATGTATGGAATTACAGAAACTACAGTTCATG
Source organism: Bacillus sp. C-3-6 (assembly GCF_054509685.1). Classification (NCBI taxonomy): domain Bacteria; kingdom Bacillati; phylum Bacillota; class Bacilli; order Caryophanales; family Bacillaceae; genus Bacillus; species Bacillus sp. C-3-6. The sequence continues at coordinate 2,293,345 of NZ_CM137247.1, forward strand.
TTACATATTATCCAATTACTCAAGATGATGTGCAGCATGCTTCAAGAAGTAATATTGGAAAGCGGATTCCCGATTTAGAAGTGTATATACTAGACGCTTATCAACAACCTGTTCCTATAGGTGTTGATGGTGAACTTTATATTGGTGGAGCAGGATTGGCACGTGGATATTTAAATAGACCTGAATTAACAGCAGAGCGTTTTATATCTCATCCATTTAGTAGTAATCCGAAAGAAAGATTATACCGGACAGGAGACTTAGCTAGGTATTTGCCAGATGGGAATCTAGATTATCGTGGAAGAATTGATCATCAGGTTAAAATACGTGGTTTCAGAATTGAGATTGGGGAAATTGAGTCTACTTTAAATACATATGCATCTGTAACAGAGGCAGTTGTAATTGTAAGAGAAGATCAGCCGGGCGATAAAAGATTAGTAGCATATGTTGTAGGAGATGGAAATGTAGATGCGTGGAGAGAGTATCTTAAAGCGAAACTACCAAGTTATATGGTTCCTTCGGGATTTGTGGCGATGGAAGCTATTCCACTTACAGCTAACGGTAAAGTTGATCGTGAGGCCTTACCTATGCCAGAGGAAAAGCAGATTAATAGTGAATGTGTTGGCCCTCGGAATAGTAACGAACAGATACTGACTACCATTTGGAAGCGAGTATTAGGTGTTAAAAAGGTGGGAATCTATGATAATTTCTTTGAAATTGGTGGCGACTCGATTCTCAGTATTCAAATCATATCTCAAGCAAGTCAAGTGGGGTTAAAACTTACTCCAAAGCAAATGTTTGAATGCCCAACTATCGCTGAGCTGGCACAAGTGGCTATAGAAACGCAGGGAGTACAAGCGGAGCAGGGAATTGTGATAGGTGATGTGCCTCTTACTCCAATTCAGTGCTGGTTCTTCGAGCAAGAACATCCACATACAGAGCATTGGAATCAATCAATGCTTTTAAGAGTAAAAGAAAGATTGAATGTGAAATTACTAGAGGGAGCGATATTAAATTTACTGAAACATCATGATGCTTTACGTTTCCGGTACGAACAGTTACCAAACGGAACGTGGAGGCAGAGAAATGAAGGGACTGATGAGCTGTCAGTACTCCATGTTGTAAAACGTAATCAAGTTAATGAAAAAGAGTGGAATAAAATAATACAAGAAGAGATGAACATTAATCAAGCTAGTTTCAATTTAGTTACTGGTCCGTTAATGAGAGTAGTGTACTTTGAAGATAACTTGACTGGAAATGATCGAATATTCTGGGTGATTCATCATTTAGTAGTAGATGGAGTGTCATGGAGGATTCTATTGGAAGATTTACAGGTGGTATATAACCAGATGGAACAAGGTCAAGAAGTTCGCTTACCTGCGAAAAGTACATCTTTTAAAGAGTGGTCTGAACGACTCCAGACATACAGTGATTCGGGTATTTCAAAAGAAGTACAAAATTATTGGAATGAACAAGTAGAAAAAGAAACGATGAAAATTCCAATGGACTATCCAATACAAGAAACAACAGAAGAATCGATTGATCAAGTGACGAGGACTCTAGGAATAGAAGAAACACAAACATTGTTATACGAAGTTCTAGTCACTCATAAGACAAGGATTGATGAGGTACTATTAACGGCATTAGGACAAGCTATCGTTGATTGTATAAATCAGCAAACCGTTTCTATTCATCTAGAAGGACACGGAAGAGAAGAGATGATTGAAGGTATTGATTTATCAAGGACAGTGGGCTGGTTCACAAGTATTTATCCCGTTCATCTCAATTTTCAAGGAACTCAGACACCTATTGAAGGGTTAAAGGCTGTCAAAGAACAATTACGTCGAATTCCAAATCGCGGAGTTGACTATGGTATTTTACGTTACTTGAATAAAGGATTACTTCCGTTTTATCAGCAAAAGCCTTCAATAAGCTTTAACTATTTGGGCCAATTTGATCAGGTGTTTTCAAGGGACTCTTTGTTTATGCAAGAGACAGGATTTACATTTTTAGATCATGCTCCAGATTCCAAACCGTCTCATCTAATTGATGTTATCGGAATGGTGAAAGATGAAAAGTTACATTTTATTTGGATGTATAGTAGGGAACAGTTTTCTAAATTAAAAATTCAAGTGATAGCAGATGGTATGTTAAGGCATCTCCGTCAACTTATAAATAAACCAACAACAGAGTCTGCTTTTACGGTATCAGATTTTGCTGATGCAGAGGATCTTACGGAAGAAAGCTTAAGCAAAGTATTACTTAAATTAACAAAAAAGAGGGTGTAAAAATGGGAGACGTTATTGATATATATGGTTTATCACCTTTGCAAAAAGGAATACTGTTTCATACTTTATACGATCAAGATGATGAACATTCTTTTTCCTATATTGTACAAGTAGGTTTCTTGCTCGGGGGGCAATTGGATGTTGCTACTTTTGAAAAAGCTTGGGAATATGTTATTCAACGACATGAGGTTCTGCGCTCAGTATTTGTTTGGGAAGAAGTAGAAAAACCTCTACAAGCAGTTTACGAACGTCTTCCTTTTACTATTCATCAAGAGGATTGGAGTACCTATTCGCATGAGGAGAAGGAGAAGAAATTACAACAGTTTTTGACTGCAGATCGTAGGAAAGGATTTTTATTGGATGAAGCACCATTGATGAGAGTCACTGCGATTAAAGAAGCAAAAGAGGAAACGAGAATTATCTGGACACATCATCATATTTTGCTAGATGGATGGAGTGTGTCATTGGTCTTTAGTGAAGTGATGGAAGTTTATCTCAAGATGATAAAGGGAGAATTGTTGAATCTTCCTAAATCTCTTCCTTATAAAAAATATATTCAATGGATAAATAAACAAGATCAAAGTCAAGCAGAGGAATTTTGGAAAGAAGAATTAAAAGGGTTCTATGCACCTACTCCATTAGCAATGGAAAGAAAGGATCAAGGACAAGAGAAGGGTTATGGAGAGTTTGCTTATCAAGTATCTGAGGAACTTACTGAGAGTTTACAAAAGTGGGTACGAAATAGTCGATTAACGTTGAATACGTTAGTACAAGGTGCATGGGCTTATTTGCTGAGTAGGTATAGCGGTGACAGTGACGTCGTATTTGGCGTAACTAGCGCTGGACGTCCTACTGATTTAATAGGAGCAGAGAATATGGTGGGGCTATTTATTAACACATTACCTACCAGAATTCGATTAACGGATAATGCATCAGTAGTAGATTGGCTTCGTAAAATACAAATGAAAGAAATGGAACGAAGACAGTATGAGTATAATTCGTTGATAGATATTCAAGGCTGGAGTGAGGTTCCGCGAAATTGCTCCTTATTTCATACCTTGTATGTATTTGAAAATTATCCAATTCAAGGTGAGAGAAATGATGATTTAAGATTACTAGATGTTAAAAGCACGGAACAAACAAATTATCCTTTAACACTCATTGTAATGCCCGGTAAGAAAATTACTTTAAAGTTGATGTATGATCGAAGCTATTTTAATGAAGAAACAATAAATCTGATTCAGAATCACTTATTGCAAATATTAATTCAGATGACGAAGAGCCTAGATTCAAAACTATTTGAAATTACTCATTTAACAGAAGAAGAACAAATACAGTTACTAGAGGAATGGAATCATACTCAAGTTAATTATTCGGCTGAAGGCATGATTCATACGATGTTTGAGGAGCAAGTAAAAAAAACACCGGAAGCAATCGCGGCTAGTTACGAAAATGAACAAATTACCTATAAAGAGTTGGAGAAGCGTGCAAATCAGTTAGCTCATTATTTACAAAAGCATGGTGTAGGCCCAGAGTCTCTAGTTGGGGTATATATGGAACGTTCATTACAAATGATGATAGCGTTATTAGGTATTTTAAAATCAGGAGCAGCGTATGTTCCACTTGACCCTACTTATCCAGAGAGTCGACTTCGATATATATTAGAGGATGCTGGAATCGAAGTACTAGTGACGGAAGAAAATTCTAAAAATTTGTTTGTATCTGAAAATATAGAAACGATTTGTATGAATAAAGATTACACTGCAATTGAAAAAGAAGAAACAACCCCATGTATAAGTGGTGTAACAGGAGAAAATTTAGCGTATGTTATGTATACTTCAGGATCTACAGGGAATCCAAAGGGAGTAATGATTGAGCATCATTCAGTAATTAATTATCTAGAATGGATGCAACATAAATATCCGCTTTCTGAAAAAGATGTGGTCTTGCAGAAAACGCCATTCTCATTTGATGTCTCTGTTTGGGAATTGTTTTGGGGCATTCATGTTGGTGCAAGTGTATCTTTCCTACCTCCAGGTGGAGAAAAAGATCCTTCTATTATAGCTGAAGTGATTAAACAACATCAGGTTACTATAGTTCAATTTGTACCTTCGATGTTATCTGTTTTCTTAGATTACTTCAATCATATTGAATTGAACATGAATTGTTCGTCCGTACGCCATGTATTTTCTGGTGGAGAAGAACTAAGTTCAGGGTTAGTTAGACGTTTTCAACAGAAATGGGATTATAGTGGACAAGTGAAATTAACCAACTTTTATGGGCCAACTGAAGCCACTATTTATGTCAATGCATTTGATATTCAGCCTAATCAAGAATTTGTTTCTATTGGGCGGCCAATACAGAACACGCAATTATATGTATTAGACCAAAATCAACGCTTGCAATCAATAGGAATTGAGGGTGAGTTATATATTGGTGGTGCTGGTTTAGCACGTGGATACTTAAATCGTCCGAATCTTACTGCTGAAAAATTCGTTTCGCACCCATTTCGATTGGGGGAACGACTATATCGAACAGGAGATTCAGTAAGATATCTAACTGATGGAAATATAGAATTTATAGGTAGAATGGATCATCAAGTCAAAATGCGTGGTTTTAGGATTGAATTAGGTGAAATTGAAGCCACTTTAGAAAAATGTTCGTTTATTAAAGAGGCTGTCGTATTAGTTAGAGAAGATCGTCCAGATGATCAACGATTGGTTGCATATGTAATAAGCGATGGAAATACCCAAGAGTGGAGAGAGTATTTACAAAACCAATTACCGAATCATATGATTCCAGCGCACTTTATAGAGTTAGAACATTTCCCGCTTACTCCAAATGGGAAAATTGACCGAAAGGCCTTGCCAGCACCTGATGAGCAAGCTATTGAAGATTTAAATGTGCTACCCCGGACGCCATCGGAAGAGCTTATTGCCTCGGTTTGGAGTCAAGTGTTAGGAACAGAAAATATTGGTATTCAGGATTCCTTCTTTGAACGTGGTGGGCACTCACTACTTGCTACTCAAATCGTCTCTAGATTGCAAGAACTGTTCCAAATTAAAATTCCATTACGTGAACTTTTCAAGCACGATACAGTGGAAGCATTGGCGAAACGAGTGAATCAGTTACGAAAAGAAGATAAAAAACGAGAGGTTGCTCCTCTTGTACCTATGAAACGAGAAGGAGTTATCCCACTTTCCTATGCGCAGAAACGTCTATGGTTTATTGATCAATTAATGCCAAATAGTGCTATGTACAATATTCATGCAGCGTGTCGCTTAACAGGTAAATGGTCAATTGAAGCATTGGAGGTCGGATGGAATCAATTGTTGGAGCGTCATGAATCACTAAGGACGACAATTCTAGAACAAGAGGGTGAACCTTTTCAACAGGTTCAATCTCATGTGTTCAGACATATTCCTCAAACGAATCTAACAGATCTTTCTTTGGAAGATAGGGAAAGAGAAATGAAACGCCTTATTCAAAACGAGGCGGAGGAACCATTTCATTTTGGACAAGGTCCTCTTATTCGAACACGAATATTGAAAGTGGACAGGGAAGAATGGGTTCTCATTTGTACGATGCATCATATTATTTCAGATGGATGGTCAATGGGAATCTTACTTGAAGAATGGATGGCTTTTTATGAAGGAGCACTAACCGGAAAACCAGTGGAATTGAAGGAGTTATCTATCCAATATGCAGATTTTGTCATGTGGCAGAAGGAATGGCAAAAAGAGGAGAATTTGAATCAGCACCTTCAATATTGGAAGGAAGAATTATCTGGGGAACTACCGGTTTTACAATTACCGATGGATCGTCCTCGACCTGCAGTTCAAACCCATCGTGGTGCAAGTCAGTCCTTAATAGTGGCGAATTCCCTACAGGAAAAGCTCAAAGATTTAAGTTTGCAAGAAGGATGCACTTTATTTATGACATTGATGGCAGCGTATCAAAGCTTCCTTTCTCGTTATACAGGACAGGACGACATTATAGTTGGAAGCCCAATCGCTAATCGAAATGTGAAAGAGATTGAGGGATTAATAGGATTCTTTGCAAACACGTTGGTTTATCGAGCTGATTTCAGTGGAAATCCGACGTTCCAAGAATTATTGTCGCAGGTAAGAAAAAAAGCGCTAAAAGCATACGAGTATCAGGACATCCCATTTGAGAAAGTGGTAGAATTCGTAAAACCTGAACGGAATACAAGTCATTCACCAATATTCCAAACTATGTTTACTTTACAGAATACGAAACAAGAATTTCTTCAGCTATCTGAAAGACAAATGGAACTCATGGAAAGCCATGCTTCTGTTGCCAAATTTGATTTGAGTTTATTTGCTTCTGAGACGGAAGAAGGATTATCACTAACCTTTGAATATAATACTGATTTGTTTAATGATACAACCATTGAACGTATGGCAAGTCATTTTAAACATTGGTTAAATCAAATTGTCTCTCATCCAAAATGTGTATTATCAGAACTGAATATGTTATCGAAAGTAGAATATAAGCAACTACTAGAGGGATGGAATAAATCGCGTTTTATAGATATGGAAGAAAGTACGATTCATACAATGTTTGAAGAACAGGTGAAAAAAACACCAGAAGCAATTGCAGTAGTGTGCGAAGATGAAGAACTAACATATCGAGAGTTGGACGAACGCTCGAATCAGTTGGCACATTATTTACAAAAAAATGGTGTAACATGCGAATCATTAGTTGGGATTTGCGTTACACGTTCATCTGAGATGATTGTCGGTCTCTTAGGAATTATGAAGGCGGGAGGAGCATATGTCCCAATTGATCCAGCGTATCCGGAAAGTCGACTGCAGTACATTTTAGAAGATGCTCAAATAAAGGTACTGGTGACACAGGAAAAGTTACAACAAAAAATGGTTATACCTAAATTCGTCAACGTGATTTGTATTGATCGTAATCGAGCAGAAATAGAACAAGAAGTAACTACAGTATGTACGAGTGAAGTGACGGGCGATAACTTAGCCTATATTATCTATACTTCAGGTTCCACTGGAAATCCAAAGGGAGTAATGATTGAGCACAGGAATACAGTAACAATGATTCATTGGGCGCATCACACGTATTCTCGAAAGGAATTAGCGGGAGTGTTAGCTTCAACTTCGCTATCTTTTGATTTATCTGTTTTTGAAGTGTTTGTTCCCTTAACGATGGGTGGTAAGGTGATTGTCACTGAAAATGCTCTACATCTAGAGAAGTTGTCTACCAAAGGTGTGACTTTGGTTAATACTGTGCCATCGGCAGCGAAGGAACTGGTTCGAGCAAAAACAATCCCTTCTTCGGTAAAGGTGATGAATTTGGCTGGAGAACCATTGCCATATTCGCTTGTTCAAGATTTATACGAGAGAAGTACGATCGAAAAGGTGTACAACCTATATGGACCGTCCGAAGATACTACGTATTCCACGTATATGGAATTAGAAAAGTGTGACATGCATAGGGTACCACAAATTGGTAAACCAATATTCAATACAGAAGTATATGTACTGAGTGCCGAACAAAAAATGGTTCCAATTGGTGTAGTTGGTGAGCTATACATTGGTGGATCAGGGTTAGCGCGTGGATATTTAAACCGCCCTGACTTAACGCAAGATCGTTTTATACCGCATCCGTTTAAAGAAGGAGAGCGAGTATACCGGACTGGAGATCTAGTAAGGTATTTACCAGATGGAAATTTGGAGTATGTTGGACGAATCGATCAACAAGTGAAAATTCGTGGGTTCCGGATTGAACTAGGAGAAATTGAAGCGACATTACAAAGGCATACACTAGTTAGCGAAGTTATTGTGATGGTGCGGGAAGATTATCCTGGCGATCCGCGTTTGATCGCCTATGTTGTAGGAGACGGGGATGCTCAAAAGTGGCGTGATTATCTCAAGGATCAACTACCAAATTATATGATTCCAGCCTATTTTGTTGGATTAAATGCATTTCCACTCACTCCTAATGGGAAAATTGATAGGAAGGCCTTACCAGCGCCAGAGAGACAGGAGATAGCAAGTGGTTATATTGCTCCTCGTACGTCTACGGAAAAAACAATCGTTTCGATATGGCATGAAGTTTTAGGTATGGAAAACATCGGAATTCAAGATTCGTTTTTTGAAATTGGTGGCCATTCACTACTCGCTACGCAAGCTGTTTCCAATCTTAAAGAGGCTTTTGAAATCGAGATACCATTGCATGATTTATTTATGTTTCATACGGTGCAGCAATTGGCAGAACAGATTGATCAATTGCTCTATAACAAAAATCAAGAAATGCAGAATGATATTAAGGAGAATGTAAGTCTTCAAGACTATATTCAAAAAGAAGCAGCAGTCAGTAATGATGAAGAATTACTAGAACTGCTTAAGCAATTAGAAGAGCTATCAGAGGAAGAAGCACATGGGATATTCGAGAGTAGTTTGATTGAGGAAGGGGTAAAAAAATGAGAAGTGATTTACTTGCAAAGCTGAGTTCACTTTCTCCTGAGAAGAGAGCATGGCTTCAGAAGCAAATGCAAAAAAAGGAGAATAAAGAAGCACTCCCGTTGTCTTATGCGCAACAACGTTTGTGGTTTATGGACAGATTTAACCCAAACAGTTCTTTATATAATATTCCAACAGTATGGCATCTAAAAGGAAATTGGATACCTGAAGCATTAGAGAAGGGATTCAATCGACTCATTGAACGTCATGAATCATTACGAACTGTTTTTAAAGAAGTAGGAGAAGAGCCTGTGCAACAAATTCTCGAATTTCTTCCTAGAGCATTACCTGTAAGGGATTACTCTCAACTTCCTCTAAAAGTAAAAGAAAAAGAGGTAGATAGTTTAATTGCGAGAGAAGCGCAAGAACCATTTGATTTAATGAATGGTCCTTTAATTCGTAATCAGCTTGTTCAATTAGAGAAGGAGGAATGGTTATTACTGTGTACGATGCATCATATTATTTCTGATGCTTGGTCCATTGGTATATTCATGAATGAATTACTTGCTTTCTATGAAGAAGAAATGGGTGGAAATCCTGCTAAATTAAGTTCATTATCCATTCAATATGCAGACTTTGCGAAGTGGCAAAAGGAGTGGTTGCAAGGTGATGTGCTAAATCGTCAGCTTACGTATTGGCAGGAAGAATTGTCTGGTGAGCTTCCTATCTTAGAACTGCCAGTGGATCGACCTCGGCCGGTTAAGCAGACCTACTCTGGGGCTACGCATCATGTGATTTTTCCTTATAAATTGCTCAGTCAATTGAAGGATATAAGTCGACAAGAAGGATCTACTTTATTTATGACTTTAATGGCCGCATACCAGAGCTTTCTTGCTCGTTATACGGGACAAAAAGATATTCTAGTTGGTAGCCCGATTGCAAATCGGAACCATAAGGGAGTAGAAGGATTAATTGGTTTCTTTGTTAATACGTTGGTTTATCGATCAGATTTGAGTGGCACCCCTACTTTTCGGGAGATTTTGAACCAAACAAAGAAAAAGGCGTTAAAAGCATACGAATATCAAGATATCCCATTTGAAAAAGTGGTAGAAGCTGTGCAACCTGAACGAAGCATGAGTCATTCCCCTATATTTCAGACCATGTTTACGCTACAGAATATAAAACAAGAACGACTAGATTTTCCTGATAGAAGTATTGAAATGGTAGAAAGTAATATGTCTATTGCTAAATTTGATTTGAGCTTAACTGCCTATGAAGTGGAAGAAGGTCTATTCGTCTCATTTGAATACAACACGGATTTATTTGATAGTAGAACCATTGCGCGTATGGCAGTACATTTTGAGAACTGGCTAAATGAAATCACGTATCATCCAGATGAATCATATACAAAGCTGTCAATGTTATCGGATACTGAGCAAAAACAACTCCTAGAAGAATGGAATGATACCGACGTAGTTTATGGTCATGATCGTATGATTCATGAGCTATTTGAGCAACAAGTTGCACGGACACCTGATGCAGTGGCGGTAGTTTATGAGGGTGGAAAGCTAACGTATCAAGAACTGAATGAAAAATCGAATCAATTGGCACATTTTCTACAAAAACGAGGTATCGGACCTGAATCATTGGTTGGTATATGTATTGAACGTTCTCCTGATATGATTATTGGTCTCTTTGGGATTTTGAAGGCAGGTGGGGCTTATGTCCCACTGGACCCAAGTTATCCCGAAAACCGCCTAAGATATATTTTGGAGAATTCACAAATTCAAGTGCTGTTAACAAAAGAAACACTACAGGACTGGTTACCTAAAGATATTCAAGCAATTTGTTTAGACCGGGATCAAGTGATGATTTCTAAAGAGAGTAATTTAGCTCCGGTAAGTGGAGTAACAGCAAATAACTTAGCCTATATCATATACACTTCGGGTTCGACAGGAAATCCAAAGGGGGTAATGATTGAACATCATTCCGTTATCAATCGCCTACAGTGGATGCAGAAAAAATATCCATTGTCGGAGGAGGATACAATCCTACAAAAGACACCGTTTTCGTTCGATGTTTCTGTCTGGGAATTATTTTGGTGGTCATTTGTAGGAGCACGTGTTTGTTTACTTCCACCAGGAGGAGAGAAAGATCCTGCGGTGATTGAGGAGTATATTGAACGATACCGTGTATCCACCATGCACTTTGTTCCGTCGATGTTAACTACTTTCTTAGATTATATGGAACTATATAATTCGAAAAGGGATGTCTCGTCTTTAATTCAAGTTTTTACTAGTGGAGAAGCGTTAAACACTGAGCAGGTTCGCCGGTTTAAGGGGATCTTTTACAATGCTCAGCAAACAAAGTTAATTAACTTGTATGGTCCTACTGAAGCAACTGTGGATGTGACTTATTACGATTGTGATTTAGAAAAAGAACCAATGCTTATTCCGATTGGTCGTCCGATTAATAATACAGAGTTGTATGTGTTAGATCAATATCAACAAGTGGTCCCGATTGGTGTGGCAGGGGAACTTTACCTTGGAGGAGTAGGATTAGCACGTGGCTACTTCAATCGACCGGATTTAACTACTGAACGTTTTATTCCGCATCCCTTTAAGGACGGGGAACGATTATATCGAACGGGTGACTTGGTGAGATATATGAATGATCGTAACTTAGAATATATTGGAAGAATAGATAACCAAGTTAAAATTAGAGGATTCCGAATTGAATTGGGAGAAATTGAAGCAGCTTTACATGATCACTCATCTGTAAAAGAGGCAGTCGTGTTGGTGAAGGAAGATCGACCAGGAGATAAGCAGTTAATAGCTTATGTAGTGGGTGAAGGCGATACTGGGGAGTGGCGTGAATATCTCAAGAAGCAACTGCCACATTATATGGTTCCGGCATACTTTTTCAAAATTGAAGGTATGCCACTCACTCCAAATGGTAAGGTGAATCGGAAAGCCTTACTGGAATTAGAAGAACAGTTCATAAGTGAAGATATTACTTCATCACGAACACCAGTGGAGGAGCTTATCGTTTCCGTTTGGAGCCAAGTGTTAGGAATAAAAAATATTAATGTTCAGGATTCCTTTTTTGAAATCGGTGGTCATTCACTACTAGCTACTCAAGTAGTTTCACGTTTACAGGGAATTTTTCAAATCGAATTACCAGTACGTGAACTATTTGAATATACAACGGTGGAGTCACTGGCAAAGCGACTAGATCAGTTACGTAAAGGAGATAAAAAACGAGAGATTCCGCCGCTAATACCAATGAAACGAGGAGAAGCTATCCCACTATCTTATGCCCAACAACGCTTATGGTTCATTGATCAATTTACACCTAATAGTGCCCTTTACAATATGCCAATGGTATGCCGCCTTACAGGGAATTGGCTACTTGAAGCATTGGAAACGGGATGGAATCAACTAATAGAACGTCATGAATCACTGCGGACGGTCTTTCACGAAGTGAACGGTCAACCCGTACAGCAAATTGAACCGTATGCTTTTCAATCAATTCCGAAAACGGATTTAACTATGCTTTCTTCTGAAGATCAAGAAGAAGAAGTTAAACGTTTAATTCAACAAGAAACAGAAGTGCCATTTGATTTAACAGAAGGTCCATTAATCAGGACAAGTGTTTTGCATGTGGGAGAGGAAGAATGGATACTCCTTTGTACTCTACATCATATCATTTCAGATGGATGGTCAATGGGAATCCTACTTGAAGAATGGATGGCATTTTATGAGAAAGCAATGGATGGAAAGGTAGCGGAACTTGAACCATTACCGGTTCAATATGCTGACTTTGCTCAGTGGCAAAAAGGATGGCTAAAGGAGGAGGTGCTTGATCAACAACTCCAATATTGGAGGGAAGAATTGTCTGGGGAGCTTCCTGTACTCCAACTTCCTATGGATCGCCCGCGTCCCGCAATACAAACTCATCACGGGTCGACATACACTCTGGTTCTGCCAGGCACGCTACATGATAAATTGAATGAACTTAGTCGAAAAGAAGGGGCTACACTCTTCATGACGCTTTTAGCTGCATATCAAAGTTTTCTATCTCGTTATACGGGACAAGAAGATATCCTGGTCGGAAGCCCAATTGCGAATCGGAATTATAGAGAAATTGAAGGACTAATTGGTTTCTTCGTTAACACGCTGGTTTATCGAGCTAATTTAAGTGGTAGACCGACATTTCAAGATGTACTATATCAGGTTCGTCAAAAGGCATTGAAGGCGTATGAATATCAAGATATACCATTTGAAAAAATTGTAGAAGTTGTGCAACCGGAACGAAGTACAAGTCATTCGCCAATCTTCCAGACTATGTTCATCTTGCAAAATATGAAACAAGAGTTTCCGATGTTATCTAGTAGAAGTATTGAAATGATAGAAAGCCATAGTCCAATTGCAAAGTTTGATTTAAGTGTAATGGCAACTGAGACGGAAGAGGGATTACTTTTTACTTTTGAGTACAATAAGGATTTATTCAATGCTACTACTATTGAACGGATGGCAGGACACTTTGAGAAATGGCTACATGAAGTTTCTCATCGCCCACAAAATCCGTTGCATGACCTGAGCATGCTATCAGAACCCGAACGTACTTTGTTATTAGAAACATGGAATGACACTGTAATGGAAATGTCTCATCAGGGTCTTATTTGCGACAGATTTGAGGAGCAAGTAGCAAGGCGTCCGGATGCGATTGCGGTAGTTGATCAAACAAAACAGTGGACTTATGGTGAACTGGATACACAAGCAAATCAGTTGGCAAATGTTTTACGGCGAAAGGGAGTAGCCCCAGAGTCAGTGGTAGGAGTTTATCTTCCGAGGTCAGCTGAGCTAATGGCAAGTTTACTAGGCATTTTAAAAGCTGGTGGAGCTTATGTTGTTTTAGATCCGTTATATCCAAAATCAAGGTTAGAATACATGATTGAAGATGCAGGAATTCAATTTGTAGTGACGGCGGAAGGACAAGAAGGACATTTCGCACACATCGAAATGGTGAGGTTAGAAGAACTAACAGTGGAAAGCGTAATCGCACCTACACGTCAAATAAATCCAGAGAACTTAGCCTATATTGTTTATACCTCTGGTTCTACAGGAAAACCGAAGGGGGTCATGGTTGAAAATCGCTCATTAATGAATATGGTTTCTTGGCATCAAGAAGTTTATCATATTTCAGCAGAGGATCGTGCGACTCAGATTGCAGGGGTTGCTTTTGATTCGGCTGTCCAGGAGATTTGGCCGTATCTAACTGCTGGCGCAGCACTCTACTTGTCAACAGAGGAACTGAGAATTAATCCAGAAGCGCTAAGGGACTGGCTCATCGATTCACAAATAACAGTTAGTTTTGCACCTACGCCTATTCTGGAAAGACTATTGAAATTATCTTGGCCAGATAAAACGGAGCTTCGTTTTATCATTACTGGTGGGGATCAATTAACGCAGTATCCATCTAACGATATTCCTTTTGCGGTAATTAATCAGTATGGTCCATCGGAAAATACCGTTGTTACCACAGATTGTTACGTACCCGTAGGAGTGACAACAGGTACGCCATCGATTGGTCGACCGATTGCGAATACAGAAGTTTATGTGTTAGATTCTCATCTTCAGCTAGTACCAATTGGTGTAATTGGAGATCTCTATATTGGAGGGAAGAGCCTTGCACGTGGATATGCTAATCGTCCGGATCTTACAAAGGAAAAATTTATTCCACATCCTTTCAAGTCAGGAGAACGTCTCTATTATACAGGAGACAAAGCAAGTTATCTTTCTGATGGTAATCTCCAGTTCCATGGACGTATAGATGACCAAGTGAAAATTCGGGGTTTCCGGATTGAATTGGGAGAAATAGAAGCTGTTTTGCAGGCGCATTCTTCTGTGAAAGAAGCTGTTGTATTGGCGCGAGAGGATAATCAAGGTGATAAGAGATTAGTAGCTTATGTAGTTGGTGAAGGAAGTGTCCATGAATGGCGAGAACATCTACAAACACATTTACCTAATTACATGGTTCCAACAAACTTTATTGAGATGGAATTTTTACCACTTACACCGAATGGAAAGCTTGATTTGAAGGCATTGCCTATACTTAGTGAACAATCCGCTGAAAATACTGTATACCCAAGAACTCCGCTGGAAGAACTTATTGCTTCAGTGTGGAGTCAAGTGCTAGGAATAAGAGACATTGATGTTCAGGATTCTTTCTTTGAGCTCGGTGGTCACTCTCTACTTGCTACACAAGTGGTCTCACGCTTACAGGAAGTCTTTCAAATCAAATTGCCAGTACGTGAACTGTTCGAATATTCAACGGTCGAGGCATTATCGAAACGAATAGATCAGTTACGTAAGGGGAGCGAAAAACGAGAAATTCCACCATTGATGCCGATGGAACGAGGGGGAAATATTCCACTGTCTTATGCCCAACAGCGCTTATGGTTTATTGATCAATTTGCACCTAATAGTGCACTTTATAATATGCCAATGGCATGCCGTCTTACAGGGAATTGGTTACCTGAGGCATTGGAGTTGGGATGGAATCAGTTGATAGAGCGTCATGAATCTTTGCGGACTGTATTTTATGAAGAGGATGGCCATCCTATGCAGCGGATTCAACCGTACGTTTTCCGTCCGCTTCTGCAAATGGACTTAACTAAGCTTTCATTAGAGGAGCGAGAAAGAAAGTTGGAGCAATGGATTCAAACTGAAGTCGAATCTCCATTTGATTTAGAAAAAGGGCCATTGTTCCGTGGGAAACTCATAAGAATTTCAGAAGAAGAATGGGTTCTTCTATGTAATATGCATCATATTATCTCAGATGGATGGTCGATGGAAATCTTGCTTCAAGAATGGATGGCATTTTATGAGAATGCGATTGGTGAAAAACAAGCAGAGCTGGAACCACTACCAGTTCAATATGCCGATTTTGCTCAGTGGCAAAGAGAATGGTTGAAAGATGAAGTACTATATCAACAACTTGCGTATTGGAAGGAAGAATTATCCGGTGAGTTACCAGTCTTAATGTTGCCAATGGATCGTCCGCGTCCGCCAGTGCAAACCCACCATGGATTAACTCATAATGTTTTGTTATCGCGCTCATTACTGGATAAATTAAACGAACTAAGTCGTCAAGAAGGGGCCACACTTTTCATGACCTTATTGGCATCGTATCAAAGTTTCCTTGCTCGTTATACGGGACAAACGGATATTATTGTTGGCAGCCCAATTGCAAATCGAAATTATCGAGAAATTGAAGGGCTGATTGGTTTCTTTGTCAATACATTGGTTTATCGAGCTGATTTAAGTAATGCACCGGCATTTCAAGAGTTGTTGTCTCAAGTGAGGATAAAAGCATTGAAGGCGTATGAGTATCAAGATGTTCCGTTTGAGAAAATTGTAGAGGTTATCCAACCTGAACGAAATACAAGCCATTCTCCGATTTTCCAAACCATGTTTACTTTGCAAAATACGGGACAGAAGCTACCAGAACTACATGGAAGAAATATAGAAGTAATAGAAAGTAATGCTCCTATCGCTAAGTTTGATTTAAGTTTAACTGCTGCAGAAGTGGAAGAGGGTTTATTACTTACTTTTGTTTATAGAACTGATTTATTTGACAGCTTAACTATTGAATCCATGGCTGAACATTTTGGGAACTGGTTGAATGTAATCGTGGAGAATCCTGATAAATCATTAGCTAAGTTGCCTATATTGTCAGGATTACAGCAAAAACAGTTGGAGGAGTGGAATAATGATGCTGTAGCATATCCACAGGAAAGTACGATTCATCAGCTGTTTAAAGAGCAAGTAAATCGTACACCTGATGCGGTAGCAGTGGTAGATGAAAAACAGAAGCTAACGTATCGAGAGTTGAATGAAAAAGCTAATCAATTGGCCCACTATCTTCAGCAATGCGGGATTGGGAATGAATCAATGGTTGGACTTTGCTTTGAGCGTTCAGTTGAGATGATTGTTAGTATTATGGGGATTTGGAAGGCTGGAGCAGCCTATGTTCCATTAGACCCATCATATCCAGAAAGTCGCCTACGATATATTTTGGAGGACACTGGAATTCAAGTATTAGTTACGAATGAGTCATTGGAAGACTGGATACCTAAAGAAATCAAGATAGTTTGTCTAGATAGGGATCAAGCAATGATTTCACAAGAAAGCATTCTTTCACCAAAATGTGAAGTAACAGGAGAAAACTTAGCGTATGTTATCTATACTTCAGGATCAACGGGGAATCCAAAGGGTGTCTTGATACAGCATCATTCTGTACTAAACTTGTCGCATGGTTTACAAAAAGAGGTTTTCGAACATGAGATACCATCTAACATGCATGTCGGTTTAAATGCGTCAATTGCCTTTGATGCATCTATCCAGCAATTACAAATGCTGCTTTATGGTTCAAGTTTGTATATTATTCCGAATGAAGTACGAAGTGATCCGGAGCAGTTTGTAGCTTATATTAGGGAGAACAAGTTAGAAATCTTTGATGTAACACCTTCATTGCTTCAATTACTTATAGATGCCGGATTGTTAGAAACGTGCGATGGCGTTCATGTTCCAAGTAAGGTACTGGTTGGTGGTGAAGCAATTATGCCGTCATTATGGGAACAGCTAGTAGAGACTGATAAAATACAGTTTTATAATGTATATGGTCCTACAGAATGTACGGTTGATGCAACATGCTATCATATCAAAAAAGATAGTAAGAGAGTAACAATTGGGCGTCCATTGCCTAACGTCCAAACTTATGTATTAGATAGTAATAGGTTGCCAGTTCCAGTTGGTGTGATGGGGGAACTTTATATCGGAGGAGTAGGTCTAGCAAAGGGGTACTTGAATCGTCCAGAGTTAACATCCGAACGATTTATTTCTCATCCATTCAAAGAAGGCGAGAGGTTATATAGAACAGGCGATCTTGTGAGATATCTTCCTGATGGTAATATAGACTACTTAGGAAGAATGGATAATCAAGTGAAGATTAGAGGATTTCGAATCGAACTTGGGGAGATTGAGTCGACTTTACAAGAGCATGACTTGGTAAAAGAGGTAGTTGTAATAGTTAGGGAAAATCAGTCGGGAGATAAGAGGTTAGTAGCTTATGTAGTGGGCGAAGGTAGTGTAGAAGAATGGCGAGAGTATCTTAAAACAAAACTGCCAATCCATATGATACCTTCCTACTTTGTCGAAATGAAAGAATTACCGCTAACCATAAATGGAAAGGTTGATCGGAAATCGTTACCTATACCAGATTATCAAGGAATACAAGAAGGCTACGCGGCCCCAAGAAATGAACGTGAACATAAGCTTTCTATCATTTGGGAACGTGTGCTAGGTTCAAAACGTATTGGTATTTATGATAACTTTTTTGAAATTGGTGGAGATTCAATTCTTAGCATTCAGATTGTCTCTCGCGCAAAGCAAGCTGGTTTACAGTTGACACCAAAACAACTATTTGAACACCAAACGATTGCTGAGTTAGCGCAAGTAGTCAAAGAAGAACAAGGTGTACAAGCTGAACAAGGAATTATAACTGGAGAGACGATACTTACACCTATTCAGCAAAGGTTTTTTGCACAAAATCATCCTAATCCACATCATTGGAATCAATCCATGTTCTTTAGAACGAAAGAAAAATTGGACATAGGATCACTGGAAAAGGCAGCGCGTAACCTTCTACTTCATCATGATGCCCTGCGTTTAAGATATGAACGTTTACCTAATGGGACTTGGGAACAGTGGAATGAAGGAATTGAAGAACAATTGATGCTGACTGTCATTTCATTAGACGAAGTGCCGGAAGCGGATTGGCATGAAGTTATTCAAAAAGAGATTAATGTTGCACAAGAAAGATTGAATTTACATGATGGTCCTTTAATGAGAATGGTGTATTTTGATGAAGGTGAGGAGACTGGTCGATTATTTTGGACAATTCATCACTTAGCCGTGGATGGTGTTTCTTGGCGAATTTTATTGGAAGATTTGCAAACAGCATATACGCAAGCGGTCCAAGGGCAAAAAATTCAATTACCTATGAAGAGTACATCTTTTAAAGAATGGTCAGAGAAATTACAACATTACGCTCAAACTGGAATATCAAAAGAAGTGCTACATTACTGGGAGCAGCAGGTTGAACAAGACGTAGTTATACTGCCAGTAGATGGTACTATAAGTAATCCAGTAAGCGCAGTAACTGAGGAAATTACTGTGGTGTTAAATGAGAATGAGACCCGTATGTTATTGCAAGAGACTTTAAGCACTCACCGTGTCCAAATCAATGAAGTATTATTAGCAGCATTGGTACAAGCTACAGCAGCATGTACGGGGCAGCCGATATTAAGCGTAGATTTAGAGGGACATGGTCGAGAAGAGATTATTGAAGATGTTGATTTATCGAGAACTGTGGGATGGTTTACAAGTATTTACCCAGTTCATTTAAATATTACTAGTGCTAATACGCCAATTGAAGCATTAAAAGCAGTTAAAGAACAAGTTCGCAAAATTCCTAATAAGGGTGTTGATTATGGGGTGTTGCGTTACATGAACGCAACAATGTGTGAGCAATTAAGCTCCCAATATACACCGTCTATTAGTTTTAACTATCTTGGACAATTTGACCAAATGTTTTCTAGCGATGCAATGTTTATTCCGGAGAACGAATTTAAGCGTTTAGATCATGCTGCCGGTTCCAAGCGATCGCATGTAATTGATGTAATTGGGGTCGTAACGGATGGAAAACTTCAGTTCACTTGGGTATACAATGTTGGACAATTTGCCAAATCAACGATTCAAAGTATTGCACAGAATATGCTATATCAACTGAGTAGATTGATTCAATCTTCAGATAGAGAATCTGCACTGACCATTTCGGATTTTGCAATGGCTAATCTTAGCCAAGAAGGTTTGACAAATGTACTAAATAAAATGCATCGTGGAAAGAAAAATCAGATTACTGATTTATATCCACTATCACCTTTGCAAGAAGGTATGATTTTCCACACATTGCATGACCAAGGGGATGAACATGTTGCACCGTATATAGTACAATTGAGTTTTATGATTCGAGGAAAAATGAATATTCCTACATTTGAGCAGGCGTGGAAATCTGTAATTCAGCGGCATGAAATTTTTCGTACAGCATTTGTATGGGACGAAATTGAAGAACCTGTACAAGTGGTGTATGAAAATATCCCATTTAAAGTGAATAAAGAAGACTGGCGTACAATGACAAGTGAAGAGATAGAGGAAAAAAGAAAAGTCTTTTTGGCATTAGATCGAAAACAAGCCTTCCAATTTGATGAAGCACCATTGATGCGGGTAACAGTCATTCAAGAAGGTGAGGAAGAATATCGGATTGTTTGGACCCATCACCATATTTTACTGGATGGATGGAGTTTACCATTGGTATTTAATGAATTACTTACAGTCTATCAGAAGAGAATGAATGGAGAAGCTGTGAAGTTACCTAAGTCCTCACCATATAAGAAATATATCCAATGGTTAAGAGAGCAAGATAAGGAGCAGGCGGAACAATTCTGGAGAGAGAAGCTAAAAGGTTTTACTGCGCCAACTTTGCTGGGCTTAGAAAGTAAAGAGGAAGAAAAAGGTTACACAGAGAAGGTTACGTATTTATCAGAAGAGCAGACTCAAGCGTTACAAGGATGGGCGAAACGCAATAAACTTACTTTGAGTACAGTAATTCAAGGTGCATGGGCATATCTCATGAGCCGATATAGTGGAGAAAATGACATTGTTTTTGGTGTAACAAGCTCAGGGCGTTCTACGGAGATTATTGATGTTGAAAACATCGTAGGTCCTTTCATTACAACGTCACCGACGCGAATTCAATTGATGGATGATATAAAATTAATAGATTGGTTGCAGAAGATACAAGAGGAAGAGATAGAAAGAAGACAATATGAGTATGCTTCTTTGACAGAGATTCAGGGGTGGAGTGAGGTTCCTAGAGGTACACCGCTGTTCAATTGTTTATATGTGTTTGAAAATTATCCAGTGAAAGAAGAATCTTCAGAAAATCTGGAAATTGGTGAATTGAAAGGGGAAGAACAAACCCACTACCCATTAGGATTGGCTGTAGTTCCAGGAATCCAGTTATCGTTAAAGTTAATGTATGACCGTAGTAAGTTTAATAGATTAACCATTGAACGAATGCTGGGTCATTTACACAAAGTGTTAATGCAAATGCTCAAAAACATTGATCAAAATCTATCGGAGCTAGTATATATTACGGAGGCTGAACAAAGAAAGCTATTGGAAGAATGGAATAATAATGCTATATCCTATTCACGTGAGAATGTAATTCATCAACTATTCGAAGAGCAAGTAAATCGTACACCTGACGCGGTGGCAGTGGTAGATGAAAAACAGCAACTAACGTATCGAGAGCTGAATGAAAGAGCTAATCAATTAGCCCATCATTTACAGAAATGTGGAATTGGGACAGAGTCATTAGTTGGCCTCTGCTTTGATCGATCAGTTGAGATGATTGTTGGTCTCATGGGAATTTGGAAGGCTGGAGCAGCCTATGTTCCATTGGATCCATCGAATCCAGAAAGCCGCCTGCAATATATTTTACAAGACACGGGAATTAAAGTGTTAGTTACAAATGAGGTATTACTAGGATGGATACCTAAAGACATCAAGACAGTTTGCCTAGATAGGGACCAAGCAATGCTTTCTCAAGAAAGCAAACTTTCACCAATATGTGAGGTAACAGGGGAAAACTTAGCGTATGTTATCTATACTTCTGGTTCGACAGGGAATCCAAAGGGGGCTTTAGTACAGCACCATTCTGTAATAAACCTATCCTATGGTTTACAAAAAGAAGTTTTCTCACATGACATACCTAGTAATATGCGCGTCGGTTTGAATGCGTCAATTGCCTTTGATGTATCTATTCAGCAATTACAAATGTTGCTTTATGGTTCAAGTTTATATATTATCCCAAGTGAAGTTCGCACTAATCCGGAACAATTTGTGTCCTATATTAGGGAGAATAAATTGGAAATGTTTGATATGACACCTTCATTACTTCAATTACTTATAGATGGAGGATTGCTAGAAATAAGTGCTGATGTTCATGTACCAAGTAAGATATTAGTCGGTGGTGAAGCAATCATGCCGTCATTATGGGAACAGCTAGTAGAGACCGAAAAAATTGATTTTTATAACGTATACGGTCCTACAGAATGTACGGTTGATGCAACGTGTTATCATATCAAAAAAGATAGTAAGAGAGTAACAATTGGACGTCCGTTGCCGAACGTTCAAACTTATGTATTGGATAAAAATTTGTTACCTGTTCCAGTTGGTGTAACAGGTGAGCTATATATTGGGGGTGCAGGTATAGCGAGAGGATACTTGAATCGCCCAGAATTAACAGCAGAGCGATTTATCCGTCATCCATTTAATGAAGAAGAACGTTTATATCGTACGGGAGATTTGGTTCGTTATTTACCTGATGGTAATTTAGATTACTTGAGAAGAATTGATAATCAAGTGAAAATTAGGGGCTTTCGTATTGAACTTGAAGAGATTGAAGCGAGTATAGAGAGGCATCCATTGGTAAAAGAAGCAGTAGTTTTGGTAACAGAGGATAAATTAGGAGAGCAGAGATTGGTTGCTTATGTAGTTGGAGATGGTAGTATGCATGAGTGGCGTGAATATCTCAAGACACAAGTACCAAATTATATGGTTCCCGCTCACTTTATTAAGGTAGACGAGATTCCTCTTACAACAAATGGCAAAGTTGATCGAAAGGCATTGAACAATTTAACTATTCATAGAGAAAATAACTTCTCTACACCAATCATTCCAAGGGATGAAATTGAATATCAGTTGATTGAAATCTGGCAGGATGTGTTACAGATAGAAGATGTCTATGTAAATGATGATTTCTTTAATAGAGGAGGACACTCTCTCCTTGTAATTAAATTAGTTTCAAAAATTAAGGAGAAGTTTGGAAAAGAGATTAAGGTGTCTACATTGATTAAGAATCCAACAGTGGAAGGAATCGCATGCCTTATTCGTGATAAGCATGATATGACGAAATCAGTAGTAGCGCTAGTTCCACTACAAGAATCAGAGAAAAGACCTTTCTTCTGCGTTCATCCGTTTATGGGGAATGTATTCTGTTACATTCAACTAGCAAGATTGCTTAAGAACCATTGTTCATTTTATGGTTTACAGAATCCTCTTATAGAAAAGAAAGAAATTGACGAGTTAACTTTGCCGGAAGTAATTCAACTTTACATCGAAGAAATAAAACGTGTTCAGCCAGAAGGTCCATATCGTCTTGGAGGATGGTCTTTAGGCGGTGCAATTGCTTATAAAATCGCAACTGTACTAAAGAATCAAGGTGAGGAAGTTGAGTTGTTGATACTAATGGATACTAAAGTACCTTCAGAGCAGGACTATAAAACAAGAGAAGAAATGCTCTCATATATATATGAGCATTTCATTCCTAGAGATTTTACTGAGCAGGAAGAAGGCCTCATCCATAAACAAGATATGCTTGTGGAGCGATTAATTATGGAGGGAGTACTCCCGCCTGATGCAGATCTTATGAATTTGAAGCAAGTTATCAATGCTCATAGGAAATGCCTGAACTTAATGGCAGAGCATGATTTAATACCATACTCTGGAGAAGTTCTCTACTTTAGTGCTGAGGAAGGAAAAGAGTTGTTTACAGATTGGGGACCTTTATTAAAAGGTAGAGTAAATAGGTATTCAGTCCCTGGATCACATGAGGAAATAGTAGATTCACCTGCAGTTGAAAAAATAGCTATGTATCTACTAAATGAATTTGAAGGAATAAAAGAGAAGTCCATTTTATTAACGGAAAAGTAGAGAGTATAAAAGATGCAAAGCAATGAACGAAAAGGGGAGACCAATACCTGCATATCAAGTGTAGGGAATAATGAATATATTAAGAGCATTACTTTTTAAGGGGATAATGTAAAAAGTAATTGGTAGAGACATAGAAATCTTTGTAATAGAAGCGAATGCCTGATGATATTACTGAGGGAAGGTGCATATTTTCATTGATATGTAAATATGCACCTTTTCTATTGTATATGCAATTTAATAAAGTTAATTTGAGTTTCTGTAACGTTCATATATGAAGCCATTCTTTAAAAAAGGACGTGATTTATCATACAAATTCACGCTGTGAAAATACCAAAGAATATTGAAAGTCATTTGTTTAAGAAACTTAGTAACTTGGTTTCAAATGGGAAGAAAGAGCGAATGAAGCGATTATTAAATTCATGCGACATTAATAGGACCCTGATAGGGGATTTACTAATCCGATCTCTAATCTGCCAAAAGTATAAAATTAATAATGAAGAAATTAGATTTATATATAATGAGTATGGAAAACCTTTTGTTGAAAACTTTTCTGACTTTCATTTTAATGTGTCTCATTCAGGAGAATGGGTGGTTTGTACTACTGCTAATTTTAATGTGGGTATTGATATAGAAAAAGTTTCAGAAATAGAGGCTTTTAAATTAGCAAAAGAATTTTTTTCAGCGGAAGAATTTTATGATATATCTAATATGAATTCTGATGAACAAATTAATTATTTTTATGATTTATGGACATTAAAAGAAAGCTATATAAAAACGATTGGAAAAGGGCTTTATACCCCATTAAATTCATTCTCTATAAAAAAAGAATCACGAACTTCAATTTCATACAAGCATATACCTAAAAACTTTTACTTTAAACAATATAACATTGATCCAAATTATAAGTTATCTGCTTGTGCAACAAGAGATGAATTTCCGCAAGAGATAATAATTAAAGACATTTATACAATTTGCCAAACTATATACAAATTTGAAAGTAAGGAGAAAATCAATGCAGAAGACTAAACTTTTTTGCTTTCCACATGCTGGGGGATCTGCGTTTAACTACGCAAAATGGAAAAATTACTTTAATCCATATATTGAAGTAGTCCCGATAGAATTAGCTGGCAGAGGATATAGAATTGAAGAAAGCTTGTACCAAGGTATGGAAGAGGCCGTAAATGATGCCTACACTAGTATAGTTAAGCAAATAGATGCTTCGCCGTACATTCTATTCGGGCATAGCATGGGGAGTTTGATTGCCTATGAAGTAGCCAGGAAAATACAGGATTCTAATAACGAATTACCTGAATTTCTTGTTTTGTCCGGTAGAAACCATCCAAATAGTAAAATAAAAAATATTCGATATAATCTTCCTAATGAACAATTTAAAAGAGAAGTTATTGCAATGGGAGGTACACCATCTGGGGTACTTCAATCAGAAGAATTAATGGAGATTTTTCTCCCTATTTTAAGAGCAGATTTTAAGATTGTCGAGACATACATTCATGATAATAATATACAACCATGTGATATTGATTTTCTTATATTTAATGGGAAAAATGATGAATTTACTACATATGATCAAGTAATAAAATGGAAGAAATATACAAGTAAAACGTGTACTTTTCATTCTTTTGAAGGTAGTCATTTCTTTCTAAATGAAAATATTGAAGAAATAGCAAAGAGTATTATAGGAAAGTTAAATTCTAAAAGATTATCAACTAGTTTTTAGAGGTTTTCTTTCATCATCAGACAGTCGTTGGATAACTGGTGAGTTAATTGATGCAATTTGTGGATCTTGCTTATAATGCTAATTGTAAGTATTATGTACTTTAAAACCAAAACTTTCTCAATTTAATGTTGAGAAAGTTTTGGTTTTTATTATTCTAGTAGTAATCACTTTTTAAAGTTATAGAAATTTAAAAATAAAGTATTGTATACATGTAAGTATGATTAAAAATGAAAAGTTGTAAATGCTAAATTTAATTAAATACGCCTTACTCTCTTTAACATTGGCCTGAATGAATAGTTTATAGGAGATTACACTGGCTAAAGATGCGATAATTGTTCCAAGCCCTCCAATATTTACTCCTAGTAATAAAGCTTTCCAATCAGAAGTAAAGTTTGATAGAAGAATTGAAGTAGGAAAATTGCTAATCAATTGACTCAAAAATATGGAACTAAAGAAGACTGAAGTATCTCCTCTTAAATTAGCGCGAGCAAATGTCTCCAGCGCATCCGAATGGGAAATGTTTCCGATAAAAATAAAAAAACCGACAAAGGTTATTAGAAGAAAGTAATCGATCTTAAAAAGTAAGTTTCTATCTAACGTAAATGCAGCTATCAATGTGACTATTAGCGCAATGTAATAATTAATGACACCAAAAATAGATGCAATGATAGTGATAAGTATCAAAATCCAGACGGTAGCTTTTTTTCGATTCTTCACGGTAATTACAGGTAGTTCTATTTTCAAATCTGTTTTTTGAAGTTTTTGAGTAAATATAAATAACAAACTGATTCCAAGTACAGCTAAAAGCAGGATTGAACCTAAAAATGGGATGAGCTTAATTCCATAGTAAGAATATAGATATAAATTTTGTGGGTTTCCCATAGGCATCAAGCTACTGCCGATGTTTGCCGCAATTGTCTGCAGGATGATTGTATCCATCATGTTCATTTTTGTTTTTTTACTAATGACAAGTGTTATTGGTACAAAAGTGAGGAGGGCGACATCATTTGTTACAACCATGGAGCAAATAAAGCATAACAAAATTAGAATAATAGATATTGACCTGCTGTTATTGCATTTATTTAAAATCACAACGGCAAGTTTGTCTAATATCTTTAGCTGTTCAAAGGCCTTAATGGCCACCATTAGATTAAATAAGCTAATTAACACTTCAAAGTTAATATATTCGATCTTTGGTGAATGTATTAAGCAGCTTACAATTGCTAGTATCAGTGAAATGGTAAGTATTAAATCCTTTTTTAAAAATTTGAATTTCATAAGGAGTCTTTTTTTATTTTGAACGAATACTATTTCTTTCACAATACACCACCTGTAATCTATGTTAGTAGAATGAAAAGCAAAGGAAATATACATTTAATGATAGATATTCAACAAATCCTCTTATATTGCAATAAAATTAATAGCTTTTCTTATCAATTGGTTGTTCTAAAATTTGAAACTTAAATGGAATCATATTAATAACGTTTTCAAAAAAATAATAATATGAGTAGTTTTTTATTTGTGGAGCTGTCAAAATCATATTTTTGGATAACTCGATATTGCTAGAAAAGAGGATGACATAAGGTTCTAAATAAGAGTTTTGTAATGTTTCATCCCTTCAACAAAATCCTTTTTTGCTAAGTGTCTGTAATGTTGTAAATATGTGCAATATAGAGGAATCCCACTAGGGGGATTAATTGATAAAACAAATGTTTTTTGTATGATACCATAAATAAATTAAATGTTTTATTTTTTAAATATTCTTATAACATTTCGTTGATTCTTGATTTCAAATCCTTTATATGAACTTCTAAAAGAGAAAAGTATGCATGTTTTTATGAAGAAAATAGAGGCTTGTCAAAGGTTAGGTAGAACGGAATCTGCGACGTTTGGATACTGTATAAAATTCACAAAATCTCAGTGTTTTTTAGATGAAAAAAGACTTAAAATATTTTTTGTTTTTATAAAAATCTGTACTTTTTCGTAACATTCTGTACTTTTAATTATAAATTAAAGACAAGGTTTTCTTAGTTGAATAGTGAAAGCGCTTTATAGATTTTTCGCGAAGTTTTTACCTAGCCTA
Organism: Bacillus sp. C-3-6; assembly: GCF_054509685.1. Taxonomy (NCBI): domain Bacteria; kingdom Bacillati; phylum Bacillota; class Bacilli; order Caryophanales; family Bacillaceae; genus Bacillus; species Bacillus sp. C-3-6. The sequence continues at coordinate 2,320,800 of NZ_CM137247.1, forward strand.
TTTTTGAGATTAGTAGTGAGAAAGGAGATATTTCCATGTTCTTGAGACAATTAACAAAAAAACACTTAATCCCTATTGATTATTATGATTTAAATCACCGGTAAACGAAACAAACATAATAGTACAACAATGTTAGTGGATAAAAATATTAGTTTGCAGAAAGGGGTAGAGCATCCGTTTGTATAAGCGTTAAGTACTTCAAAATTTCAGTTTTACGGTTACATGTTGTGATGTTTGCTTAAACAGGCCAATCCGATTAATATAGAAAATTTTTATCCTTGTTGTATTTGAATATGAAAGAGGTATTTGTACCAGGAAATATAGGTGATTTTATATAGATTATGATATACAAATTTTGGCATGGAGTGATGGTATGGAAAGGCTTTTTGTAGACTTAGTCGGATCAACAAATGATTTTTTATGGTCTAAATTGTTAATTATTATGCTTGTTATTTGCGGAATTTATTTTACATTTAAATTGAATTTTGTACAGTTTCGAATGTTAAAAGAGATGGTCCGTGTATTAATGGAGGGGAAAAGTGGTTCTAAAGATCAAATCTCTCCTTTTCAAGCGTTTTGTATTGGTATGGCAGCCCGCGTTGGAACAGGGAATATCACAGGAATTGCGATTGCAATTGCATTAGGTGGTCCTGGAGCTGTATTTTGGATGTGGATTATTTCTATTATTAGCTCGGCCTCCAGTTTTGTCGAAAGCACATTAGCACAGATATATAAAGTAAAAGATAAAACTGGTTTCCGCGGTGGTCCATCCTATTATATGGAAAAAGGGTTGAATAAACGTTGGATGGGAGTATTATTCTCTATTTTAATCACAATTACTTTTGGTCTTGTATTCAATTCAGTACAATCAAATACAGTTACAATTGCTTTTCAAAACTCATTTGGTACAGATCGTCTAACAGTTGGGATAATCATGGCCATTGCTTTCGCTGCGATTATTTTTGGTGGTGTACAACGTATTGCAAAAATGGCTGAATACAAGGTGGTATTTTTAGCGGTATTATACATTGGAGTTGCATTATTTGTTGTAGTTACCAACATATCAAAAATGCCGGAAGTTCTTTCTCTTATTGTTCAAAACGCATTTGGTTTTAAACAAATAGCAGGCGGTTCAATTGGTGCAGCACTTATGAATGGAGTTAAACGTGGTTTATTTTCAAATGAAGCTGGTATGGGAAGTGCACCAAACGTTGCCGCAACAGCAACAACAAGTCATCCGGTGAAACAAGGACTGATTCAAGCATTTGGTGTATTAACGGATACACTGATCATTTGTACTAGCACTGCCTTTATTATTTTGCTGTCTGATGCATATAAACAACCGGGGTTAAATGGTATTGCACTTACACAAGCAGCATTAAGTGAACACATAGGTCCTTGGGCATCCGGTTGTCTTGCTATCTTTGTTTTTTTATTTGGATTTGGTGCGTTAATTGGCAACTATTATTATGGTGAAACAAATATTCGCTTCTTACATACAAGTAAAGTGTGGTTAATGATATACAGAATAAGTGTGTTGGCTATGATTGTATTTGGTTCTGTTGCAAAGATTCAAATTGTATGGGATTTAGCGGACTTATTTATGGGCTTTATGGTTATTATTAATTTAATTGCTATTACCTTACTTTCAAAAGTAGCATTTGCGGCGTTACAAGATTATATAAACCAGAAAAAAGCTGGTAAAGATCCTATTTTTTATAAAGAAAACATTAAAGGACTTGAAAATATTGAATGTTGGGATAGTTATGAGAAAACTTCAAAAAAGAAAAGTGTGTAATAAGAAGGATATTCAGACTGCAATATGTCTGAATATTTTTCTTGGTTCTAGTGCAAATAGTATTGATTATAGTAAAGAAAAAATCATTCTATATAAAGTTAATAGTACGGGGGAATATGATTAAATGATAAAGGATTCTAGCGTTCAAGTTGAGGGTCAAGAAAAAGTTTGCTTAGATCAATGGGTAGCTCATTATCGAACGTATGCAGCTAAGGGACGAAGCGCCAGTTATATTCCTGCTCTGGGGGAAATAAATGTATCGCAGTTAGGTATTTGTATAGTAAAGCCAGATGGAACAATGATAAAATCAGGAGATTGGGAGATACCTTTCACATTACAAAGTATATCAAAAGTAATCGGTTTTATAGCCGCTTGTTTAAGTCGCGGTATTTCTTATGTATTAGAACGAGTTGACGTAGAGCCAACTGGAGATGCCTTTAATTCAATTATTCGTTTAGAGATACATAAACCAGGAAAACCTTTTAATCCTATGATTAATGCTGGAGCAATTACGATAGCTTCACTTTTGCCAGGGACATCGGTGCAAGAAAAATTAGAATCTCTATACGTATTAATTGAAAAAATGATAGAGAAGCGTCCCGCTATTAATGAAATAGTATTTCAATCAGAATGGGAAACGGCTCATCGTAATAGAGCATTAGCATACTATTTAAAGGAGAATGGTTTTCTAGAATCAGATGTGGAGGAGACACTAGAGGTTTACCTAAAACAATGTTCGATTGAAATAAATACAGAAGATATTGCCTTAATAGGGCTTATACTAGCACATGATGGATATCATCCTATTCGCAAAGAACAAGTGCTCCCTAAAGAAGTAGCTAGGTTAACAAAAGCTTTAATGCTTACTTGTGGAATGTACAATGCTTCCGGAAAATTTGCTGCTTTCATTGGATTACCAGCTAAGAGTGGGGTATCCGGCGGAATTATGACACTTGTTCCCTCAAAATCTAGGAAGGATTTATCGTTTCAAGATGGATGTGGTATTGGTATTTACGGACCAGCCATTGATGAGTATGGGAATAGTTTACCAGGAATTATGTTGTTAGAACATATTGCAAAAGAATGGGATTTAAGTATATTTTAAAAAGGAGCACAGATATTTTGGTGTTAGAGCGAGTCCAAAAGTGTTCAGACCTTGTATTGTGTCTGAACATTTTTGAGTTATAAAGTATCTTTCTAAAGTAGAAGAGTGTAATGAATACTCACAATCTATAATGCTTTCGTTTATAACTTATTTATCAGTTTTTGAAAAAAATAGAGTAAGTATTGTATTAATGCAAATAGGTTTGTATACTGACTGTTAGGCGAAAGTGAGAAGTGATTATTTTGAATCTTAGTAATTTAGTAAAAAAAGACATCTATATTCTCGTTTTAATGATACTTACAGTACCCTTAGTAGGTGAAATAAAGTCATTTCCCTTAAATGAAACATTTAGAATGAGCTTTGGTGCACCAACATTTTTCTTTTTTTTGTTATTGTTTCGACGAGTTCCAGCATTTTTACCGGGTTTTTTAACAGCGATAGTCGTGGTAGTATTTCGTATCTCAATGGATGTCATTATAAAGGAAAATATGGATTGGCTAGCCGCTTTTCATACTCACTATCCTAGTTTTTTCTTTTATTTTACTTATTCGTATCTCTTTCATTTAGCAAAAATCAAACGTTTTTATCATCAACCACTAATGATTGGTTTTATTGGTTGCATGATTGAAATACTGTCAGACTGTGTGGAATTAATGATTCAATATTTCGTATTAAAAACATCGATCACATCCGAGGCAATAAATGAGATCATTGTTATCGCATGTTCCCATAGTTTTATAGTTCTAAGCTTTTTCAATATGATGAAATTGTATGAAGCACAATCAAGGGAGCGACATATAAAGAAACAAAATGAACATATGCTCATGCTCATCTCTAATTTATATGAAGATGCTGTTCATTTAAAAAAAACATTACAAGATGCTGAGAATATAACAAAAAAATCCTATGATTTATATAAAACTTTGGACTCTTTTGAGCATAAACAGATGGATTTTCAGTTTGAGGATTTAAGTCAACAGGCATTACAAATTGCTGGTGAGGTCCATGACGTTAAAAAGGATAACCAACGTATTTTTGCGGGACTTTCAAAATTAATTTCAGATGAAAGTTTTACAGATTATATGTCTGTACATGAACTAGTAAATATCATTATACGGGCAAATACGAAATATGCACAGTTGTTAGAGAAAGATATCCAATTTGTGTATAAAATTGATGGTGTGCATCCTCATTATCATATTTATACAATCTTATCTATTATAAATAATATCGTTACAAATGCTGTAGAAGCTATCCAAGGTATGGGAACCATCACAATTGACATTAATAAAGACCACCATTTTGTTGAATTTCAAATAGGCGATAATGGTCCTGGTATTTCTTCAAAATATAAAGATTCAATTTTTGAGCCTGGGTTTACTTCTAAATATGATGATTTAGGCAATCCATCGACAGGTATCGGATTATCGTATGTTAAAGAAATGGTCGCACAACTTGAAGGTGATGTTACGCTTGAGGACAGAACCGAAGGAAAAGGATCAATTTTTATAATTAAATTAGGGATTGATCATATAATTTCGAAAGGGTGATTCTATGTATTTTTATATAGTAGATGATGAAAAAGCGGTTCGCTCAATGTTGGCTCAAATTATCGAGGATGAAGATCTTGGGGAGGTTATAGGAGAAGCTGAGGATGGTTTATCTTTAGAGCAACAAATGGTAATCCTTAAAAATATAGACATTTTATTTATCGATTTGTTAATGCCGAATCAAGATGGAATAAAAACAATTCGTCAAATAAAGCCTTCGTTTAAAGGGAAAATCATCATGGTCTCTCAAGTAGAATCAAAAGAATTAATTGCTGAAGCTTATTCGCTTGGTGTTGAATACTATATTATTAAGCCAATTAACCGGATTGAAGTATTAACAGTTGTTCGGAAAGTCATTGAACGAATTCGTTTGGAAAAATCAATAAAAAACATTCAAGAATCGCTTAATATGGTACTAAAATTGGATAGTAATTTAAGTACGCAAGAAAAATACCGTAGTGAAAAACATTTAAATACTTTCAATCATTTTCAAAATTCCATTCATTTTCTTTTGTCTGAATTAGGAATAGCCAGTGAAAGTGGAAGTAAAGATTTAATGGATATGCTAGATTATTTATATAAATATGAACAAGATAACAAGTTGGAACAAGGCTTTCCCTCACTAAAAGAGATTTTTATGAATTTGGCTCAAAAAAAACTTGGGGATTCAGCTGAAGATGCCGAATTAAAAAGGTTCATAGAAGCTTCCAAACAACGGATTCGGAGAGCAATTTATCAATCATTAAACCATTTAGCATCCCTTGGACTTACTGATTTTTTAAACCCGAAGTTCGAAAATTATGCTTCTAGATTTTTTGATTTTACTACCGTAAGGAGAAAGATGACAGAATTGAATAATGAACCAACATTACCTGCTCGTATTGATACGAAAAAATTTATTCAAGTTCTTTATTTTGAAGCAAAACGAATACACCTGGAGTTAAGATGATAAACTCTTGCTAATTATTATTTTCAATTGATAGATTGATAATTGTTTTAATGTTATTTTTTTATATAATTTTTCTTTTTATTCTCCTTTATTTCATATCAGTTTTAAAATCAGAAAATTCCGTATCGACTCGGTAGAAGTGTAGGAACTTAGAACAAAAGAATATGTAGTTTTTATTTTTTTCAACATTAATATTCATAAAAAAAACGAGTATTTTCACAATAAAATATAAATACATAGTAAGTTGAATTTAAAAAAAGATGCTATCTTCTAGCATCTTTTTTTCTTTAAGAGGAAATATCATTGATCCTTATATTATTTGAAATTCAAATGCGGGCATATAAATAAGGGAAAAGGAGATAATATTTAACAAATTATAATTGGAAATGGTATTTTAGGTCAGAAATGTTTTTATACTAATTAGGTTATTGGTACTAAATAAGCATAATGTCTCGCTTTTCTGCTCTTTAATCTTATCGTTATTTTTTATTAAGTACATATCGTTTTTTAGAAATCTCAATCCTAGCAGAGTATATAAATTGGGTGATAAAAATGTGGAACATAATTACTTCTTATCTTCCAGATTGGAAAGTCTTTGTACAAGCGTTTATCTTGTTTTTAATTCCGTATACTATCTCAAGATTTTTTCATTGGGTTCGTATGTCAGAGAAAGAGTGGGAAGAATGAGTTGGTGGAAGTCAAGAGACAAACAAGTGAAAAAAAATAATATTCAAAGTAAAACGAAACAAGAGCATAAACCATCTCAAAATGCAAACGTTCATTTCACAAATGATTTTGCCTCTAACTTAGAACTTATAAAGCAACAAATCGGACATAATTCTGATGTTCGCTTTCGGAAGTTTAATATTGGACGCACAGATATTCAGGCTGGGATCGTTTTTGTTGATGGTCTATCAGATAAAGAGATAATTGACAAACATATTATGAAATTACTAATGGATGATTTTTCTGATGAATATAAAAATGAATCTTCTTATGTGGAGGGGACTGTTTCAAAAGAATATATTAAAAATAAAGTTCTTACAATTAGTGAAGTAGCAGAAGTCCATTACATAAAAGATTTAATACCCAAAGTATTGATAGGTTCAACAGCTCTTTTAATTGATGGTTTAGCAGATGTGTTTATTCTTGGTACAACAAAAGCAAATAAACGAAACATTGAAGAACCAGTATCGGAGGCATTAGTCAGAGGGCCACGGGTCGGTTTTACTGAAGTATTAAGTGATAATACCTCACTTTTGCGACGACACTGTGCGGATGAGAGCTTATCATTAGTAAAGCTACCAGTAGGAGAACGTGCAAAGAAAGAGTTAGTTGTCGCATTTATTAAAGATCTTGCTAGTACAGAATTGGTGGATGAAATAAAAAACAGAATTCAGAAAATTGACATAGACAGTGTACTCGAATCTGGTTATATAGAGCAACTTATTGAAGATAATTATCTCAGTCCTTTTCCGCAGATTCAAAATACAGAACGACCTGATCGTGTTATTAGTGCTTTGATGGAAGGTCGAGTAGCTATTTTGTTAGATGGAACACCATTTGTTTTAATTGCTCCAGTTACATTTAGTATGCTGCTGCAATCACCAGAAGATTATTATGAAAGGTGGCTTCCTGGTACGCTTCTCCGCTTATTACGCTTCATGACAGCTTTTGTTTCATTATTTGCTCCAGCACTGTATATTTCTTTTATTTCATTTCATCCAGGATTAATTCCCACTAAGCTCGCTATTTCTATTATCGGATCGCGAGAAGGAGTTCCTTTTCCCGCTTTAATAGAAGCGTTAATTATGGAAGTAGCTATCGAAGTTTTGCGAGAAGCAGGTTTACGTCTGCCTAAACCGATTGGACCTGCAATGGGAATTGTGGGCGGTTTAATAATTGGTCAGGCTGCCGTAGAAGCAGGAATTGTTAGTCCAATAATGGTTATCGTTGTTGCGGTAACAGCTATTTCTTCTTTTACTATTCCGCAATATAGTGTGGGAATTACGTTACGCATTCTTCGTTTTGTAGCTATGTTTTGTGCTGCGATATTTGGCTTGTATGGAGTTATTCTCTTCTTTCTTTTACTTTGCAGTCATTTAGTGAAACTGAAAAGTTTTGGCGTTCCTTATACCAGCCCTGCTGTTCCATATCGATTCAGTGACTGGAAAGATTTTATGGTTCGCATGCCATTAAAAATAATGAGACGTCGACCGAAAATAATGCATACCAAAAAAACTATCCGCAAAAGGTAGCTGATGACGAAAGGAAGTGGCCTTCAGTGATTACTATACCTAAAGACCGAATAACAACTTCACAAGCAGTTGTTATTATTGTAAATTACATACTTGGGACAGGAATTCTTACTTTGCCCAGAGCATCTGTGGAAAAAGTGAAAACACCAGATGTATGGTTAAGTGTGATATTAGGTGGGATACTCGCAATGGTTTCAGGAGTAATTATGGTCAAATTAAGTCAGCAGTTTCCAGAAAAAACATTTTACCAATACAGTCAAGATATTGTAGGGAAATGGATAGGCAGATTGCTTAGTTTTCTTATTATAGGGTATTTTCTTACAACTTCAGCATTTCAAATTCGTTCAATGGCAGAAGTAATAAGCTTTTTTTTGCTCGAAGGAACCCCCACATGGGCTATTGTTATGCCTTTTATGTGGATAGGTCTCTATTTGATTATGGGTGGTATTAATTCAATTGCACGGATGTTTGAAATAATATTTCCTATTACTGTTTTTATTTTTTTAATCATTTCCTTTATGAGTATTGGAATATTCGAGATAGATAATCTCCGTCCCGTATTAGGTTTGGGAATTAAACCAGTGTTAGATGGGATAAAAACAACGTCTCTCGCATATACAGGTCCTGAAATTATGTTAATTCTTTTGGTATTTATGGAACAACGAAAGAAAGCAGTAAAAGCTATTTTAGTTGGAATTTCTATTACGTTAATCTTTTATGTAATAACTGTTGTAATGGTCATTGGTGCATTATCAATTGATGGGGTTGTAACAAGAACATGGCCGACAATTGACCTTATGCGCAGTTTTGAAATTTCTGGTTTGATATTTGAACGTTTTGAATCTTTACTGCTTGTAATATGGATTATGCAAATATTTGCTACCTATACGATTAGTTATTATGCAGCTGCATTAGGATTAGCGCAACTCTTTAAAAAGAGTATTCATCCGTTTATTTTTGCTTTGATTCCAATCATTTACATCATTGCTATGACTTCGAAAAATATAAATGACTTGCTTAAATTGGGGGATATGCTCGGTAATGTTGCATTATTTTTATTTGGTTTACTACCACTGCTTCTTCTTATTATTACGCGATTAAAAGGAGGAGTAGTGTGAAACATAAATTTAATTATATGCGGTTCTATTTGGCTTTGTTATGGACGCTTTTGCTTCTATTTTTAACAGGATGTTGGAGCAGTAAAGAAGTAGAAGAGTTGAGCTTAACTGCAGGTATAGCACTAGATAAAGGGAAGGATTTAACAATTGAGAAAGAGGATGAGGAAGGAGGTTATCCTAAAAGAAATCTTATAACAGCTACTTATCAAATTGTTAGTTCGCAAGCACAAAGTAAAGGAAATGGACAACAAAAACGTTATATAAATGTTTCTGAGACCGGTGATTCCATTCATCAAATTGTTCGTGAGTTTTCATTGAAAAGAGAGAGCACAATGTTCAGCCCACATTTAAAAAACATTGTTATTAGTGATAATCTTGTACGTACATACAGTTTAGAACAATTACTTGAACAGTATCTCCGTGACAATGAAGTTCGGCTTAGCTGTATGCTCTTAATTAGCAAGGGTCTAGCGAAGGAGGTACTGGAATCAAACAAAAAAGGAGAAATCCCAGCATTTCGTTTGTCTGGAATTGCAGATAATAGAAATAGAACAACAAGGATTTTACCTCCTGTATCGCTCGCTAAATTGGAAGGAAAGATGCGGTCAGGGTCCAGTTTTCTTTTGCAAAATGTAATCTCGATAAAAGGAGAAACAAAATTTGCAGGAGCTGCTGTAATTAAAGGAAAGACAAAAAAGTTGATGGGCTTTTTAAATGAACAGGAATTGGAAGGAGTAGTATGGATAAACGGAAAAAGGAATGGTGGTGTGGTAAAAACTTTTGATAAAGAATCAAAGAAACTCATTATATACGAAATAAAGTCAATAAAAAGCAAAATCATACCACATGTTAACGGAAATAATATTTCCTTTGATGTAAACATTGAATCAGAAGGGCGTTTGTCTGAAAATTGGATGCAATCAGGAAAAGATTTTGAAAATGAATTTTTAAAAAGGGAAGAAAAAGCTATTGAAAAAGAAGTAAAGCACTTAGTACATCATGTTACAAAAAAAATACAAAAAGAATACCAAGTCGATATTGCGGGTTTTGGCAACCAATTAAGAATTAAACACCCGAGAACATGGGAGAAAGTCAAAAAAAATTGGGATCAAACATTTAGTAAGGTACCGATTAAATATCATATAAATGTAACTATACAAGATTATGGAGCGTCAAGTTTAAAACGGTGAGATACCTTAATTAATATTATATTTGCATCAAAACAAAAAGTTATAAAAGTTTTAATTTGAAAATTTTTGTAACTTTTTGTTTTTTTATGTCCTTCTTATTATAGATTAAAGAAATGATTTTATCCGGCTATTTGCCGGGCAGTAAGACCCCCACCTCAAAATTCAGCGAAAGCAAAGAAGTTATTAGAGGTATATGTAAGCTCTATATAGGAAGGAGAATTTTGAAATTCTATTGATAAACCCAGTAATTGTAATAGCCCTTATTTAGAATAATAATTTCAAAATCAATAAAATTTAGAGTAGAAGGAGCAAGAGCAAATTATTATGAATAAACAAATAGGATTCATCGGATGTGGAAACATGGGTATCGCTATGATAGGTGGGATAATAAAAAAAAATATAGTTTCTCCAGATCAAATAATTTGTTCAGATTTAAACGTCATTAATTTAAAAAATGCTAGTAATGAATATGGCATAACTATAACTACTAACAATAATGAAGTCGCTAACAGTGCTGATATTTTAATTTTATCAATCAAACCAGATTTATACTCATCGGTAATTAACCAAATAAAAGATCAAATAAAAAATGATGTAATCGTTGTAACTATTGCTGCAGGAAAAAGTATTAAGAGCACTGAGAATGAATTTGGTAGAAAGTTAAAGGTTGTTAGAGTAATGCCTAATACACCGGCACTTGTTGGAGAAGGAATGTCTGCGTTATGTTTTAATGAAATGGTTACAGAAAAAGATATAAAAGAGGTACTTAACATATTTAATATTTTCGGCCAGACGGAGGTCGTAAATGAAAAACTAATGGATGTTGTTACATCTATTAGTGGTTCTTCTCCAGCATATGTGTATATGTTTATAGAAGCAATGGCAGATGCTGCTGTACTTGGCGGTATGCCGAGAAAACAAGCTTATAAATTTGCGGCTCAGGCTGTATTAGGTTCTGCAAAAATGGTATTGGAAACAGGAATACATCCAGGTGAATTGAAGGATATGGTTTGTTCTCCAGGTGGAACGACGATAGAAGCTGTAGTAACGCTAGAAGAAAAAGGTTTAAGAACAGCTATCATTTCAGCTATGAAACGTTGTACGCAAAAATCTATGGAAATGTCTAGTTTAACTAGTAAGTGAGAAGCGAATTTATATAATATTTCAAATCTATTTAATGTAAAAGAAATATTATAAGACTATGTAATAACTAAGTAAATTTATATACAACAATAATGAGAAGAGCAAACCTTATTTTAAAGGGGATACAGAGAATATGAGTAAGTTATTAAAAAAGAAATCCGTTACACAATTGTTAGAGCATAATCAAAGCAAGACTTTAACGAAAACATTAGGAGCATTTGATTTAATTATGTTAGGGATAGGCTCGATAGTTGGAACAGGGGTACTTGTGTTAACTGGATTAGTAGCAGCAAGAGATGCTGGTCCAGCAGTTATTTTTTCATTTGTACTTGCAGCAATTATATGTGGATTTATAGCATTATGTTACGCAGAAATTGCTTCCACACTCCCGGCATCTGGTAGTGTATATACGTACTCATATGCAACAATTGGTGAGTTTGTTGCTCATCTAGTAGGTTGGTCATTGCTGTTAATATATATCGTGGCAACAGCGGCTGTCGCTGCTGGATGGACAGGCTATTTCCACAATTTAATAAAGGGGTTTGGATTAGAGATACCTAAAGCTCTAGTAACGATTCCTTCGCATGGTGGTATTGTGAATCTACCAGCAGTAATCATTACATTGATATTAGCATGGATGTTATCCCGTGGTACGAGGGAAAGCAAACGAATCAATAATATAATGGTATTGATTAAAATTGGAATGATTTTGTTGTTTATTACGGTTGGTATATTCTATGTAAAACCAATGAACTGGATACCAATTGCACCATACGGTTTAAGTGGAGTTTTTACGGGTGGAGCAGCTATTTTATTCGCTTTTACGGGTTTTGATATATTAGCAACTTCAGCAGAAGAGGTAAAAGATCCGAAACGTAATCTTCCAATCGGTATTATTGCATCATTAATCATATGTACAATTATTTATGTTATGGTATGCCTTGTTATGACAGGAATGGTTTCCTATAAAGAATTAAATGTTCCTGAGGCAATGGCTTATGTAATGGAAGTTGTAGGACAAGGGAAAGTCGCTGGTGCAATTGCTGCAGGTGCTGTAATTGGCCTTATGGCTGTTATTTTTTCCAATATGTATGCGGCAACACGAGTATTCTTTGCAATGAGTCGTGATGGATTGTTACCGAAATCATTTGCGAAAGTTAATAAGAAAACTGGAGCACCCACTTTTATAACTGGATTAGCAGGAATAGGGAGCTCTATAATAGCTGGGTTTATTGATTTGAAAGAATTAGTTAATTTAGTTAATATCGGTAGTTTGGTGACATTTGCGTTAGTTTGTCTATCAGTTATTATCCTTCGTAAATCACATCCAAATTTAAAACGTGGATTTATGGTACCTTTTGTACCTGTATTACCATGCGTTGCAATTGTATGCTGTGTGTTTTTAATGCTAAATTTACCGTTAAGGACATGGGTGTACTTTAGTATTTGGATTACTATTGGGGTAGTAGTATATTTCCTTTATTCGATAAAATACAGTAATTTAAATGAGGAAACGATCTCGAAATTACATGAAAAAATTGCGAGATAATAACGATCGAAAATTTTATTAATAATCATATTGATAGTTGAGTAACATAGAAACAGTTTTTTGACATTTAGCAAGAGATAAAATAAGAGATGCTAGGGCAGCTAAGTACTTTTTTAGAAACCTTGCTTGTTTTTTACGATTTAACACTGCTAAGGAGAGAGAAGTATGAGTGAATTGCATTTTATGAGTATAGAAGAATTGGATAATAAATTGAAAAAATCTGACAGTGGTATTTATTTCATTAAAGACTATAATGACAATATTATTTATGTAGGCAAGGCTTTTAGTATAAAAAGTAGAGTATTAGCTCATTTTAATAGTTATTCCAATATTGAGGAATATGTACATTTATTTAATAAAGTAGCGTATCTCATTGAAGATAGTTTGTTAAAACGCTCTTTGTTACAAGTTACTTATATGATTAAATATAAACCAGTATTAAACAAAGAAGTACAAAAAGAATTCCCAGAGTTGTATACTCAATACATTAAGCAGACAAATAAAAAATCTATGTTGTTAGAAATTGATAAAGCTAAAGAAAAAGGGGATGAGTTAAAGAATAAATTAGTAAAATTAGTGGGTGGAAAAACTATGTTTTATGACATAATTTCTCTGTTAAACAATGGATATAACTATCATATCCTCGCAAAAGTATTGAGCATAGAACTTCAAATTTTAATTATAATGAAAGAATACCGAAAAAAATTCCCGATACCACATAATTATAAGAGGACAATAAAACATCAAGATATAATGTATGCTTTATCTGGAAAAAAGAATTTAAGTACTTCAAGGTTAAACACTTAACTTTAAAGTAGTAAATTCGTTGCTTTTGTAGCTTTTATTGTTATATTGAAATGCAATGTACATTTGTGTTTCAAATTTAATTGGTGGAATAAGGGGAGGGAAAGGGTTCCTATAAAAATACTGGAATAAATTAGGTTGCTCATGCGAAAGTAATACAAATGAAATTCTTATTTCTGCTACTACAAGTACTATTGAGCAAATGAAGTATGAAAGTGCTTTTGAACTAGGGGTCACACTGGGACCTGATACATCACATCATCTGCAAATGGTTCGGATCGGTGAAGAGATTACAAAACGCTTAGTTTGAATGGCTGAAAAACAGTTAACAGGTCAATACAGATTACACTAAGAAAATAATCCGTATATATACGGATTATTTTTCCTTTAATTTACAAAAAAACAAATTTCGAAATTGAAAAAACCTCTCAGATTCCTTTGTAATAATCTTTTTTAGTTGTGCTAATGACATAGGTATCGAAAGGTGATAAATTCGATACGAACGATGTATAAGTATTTAAAAGGGTTTTGGTGTTATTTATAATTTTAATTCCATAATACTTAAGCCGATATAATAAAATGTTTTATGTCTAAATCGATATAAAGGAATAGTTTTTAAGTGATATTTCTTTTTTATAGAATAAGCAAAACCTGATATTGTAGTAATTATTGTTTTGAGGTCAATTTACTGTGCACCTTGGTTATTGAAGTTTTTTGTTGATTAACAACTATTGTATTTGGAAATTATTAATAAGTTTATCTCGCTATTTGCCGGGCAGTAAGACCCCCACCTCAAAATTCAGCGGAAGCAAAGAAGTTAGGTGGGAGTCTTACTGCCCGTAAAAGCCCGATTGGTGTGGGCTAATAATCAGTGGGGGATGAACAAAACCCCCACTGATTAAAGTTTCACTTTATGTGATGCGGTAATAAAACTATCTAGTTTGCTATTTTTAGTATTTGTAAAGTCTATATATTTTCCTCTTTTGTGGAAAGTAAAACTAATGTTGCGACCAGTAATATAGTGTCATTTTTTTGAATATTCCATTCGTTTTTTTATGTTTAGTTGAGTACTTGAATTTCCTCCACCTTGTACTTTTCAAAGCATAGTGCTTCAAAAATAACCGTATCGCTTTCATCTGTTTCCAATTTCACAACTTCTTTATTATCTTTTTTTAAAATTTGGAGCAAAATAGTTTTTCAGTTTCATATTTAAATTAGCAGTATTTATTTTTTTGAATTCAATTTGTATAAGTGATTGAATTGGAACTTTGACTGTTGTTTCTTGCGGTGGTACAGTATCTCCTGTTACTTTCGCTGTATTTTAAATCTTTTTCCAGCTTGGTCCTCGCATTGACTACCACTGTATTTTGTAGTACTTCACTGTTTTCTCAAGTTCAATAATTATATCTTGTAGAATTAAGAAAAGAACTTAACTTATTTCATTTACTTATCTACTCTGATGTTTAGATGCTAACTACAATTAAATAATATATGATTTTTATAAAAAAGATATAGTAATATTTTGTTGTGAATTGTACTAATTTGATATTTTATAGTATTATTTGTCGTGAATTATATCTAACAGAATATATTTTATGGATCTATAAAGGAGAATGTAATGAATACTTCTATCGATATACAACACTTGTGTGATCTTGCACATAAAGCATTTAATGCCCCTGTACATATTTTATCTGCAGACAGAAAAATTTTATATCATTCTACATCTGATAATGTTTGTAGTCCTTTTTATTCTTCAAAAGAAGAACATCTTAGTGATATTTATCAAGAAAACGATCCCTTTAACTTGCCACTTTTTCGAAGTAACAACTATCTTGAAAATTTTGTTCTAATTCATATAGAAAATCATGATGATATTAAAGGGACTATTATAATCGGTCCTACTATACATCCAAAAGATTCAGATGATATGATCATAAAATTTCAGAAAGAATTTAAATCAAATGATAACATTCAAGAAAGACTTGCCTATTATCAGTGTTTATCTGAGATTAAAAAAACTACATTAATTGATATGGGAATTTTATTACATTACATGATTTTCAATGAAAAGTTAGATGTAGATATTGTCTTGGAAAAAAATAAAGTACTAGAGGAAATTCCTAATAAAAATGTGAAACCTGATTTATATATTTTAAAACGCCGACAAAACAAACCTAAAACTCACAACATGGCATTAGTAAATGATTTCTTCTCGACTATTAAAGAAGGAAATAAAAAAAAGTTAATACAGTATATGTATGCAGTTTCACAAGAAGATGTTGAACTTATGCTAATAGAGGATCCGCTCAGGAATCAAAAAAACCTTGGAATTATTGCGATTACCTTAGCCACTCGATATGCGATAGAAGGCAACCTGCCACCAGATATTGCTTTTGCTCATAGTATTTTATATATACAAACCCTGGAACAATTAGATAATGTAGAATCTGCAAAACGATTGTCAGGGGACGCTTTACGTACCTTTGCAGATCGTGTGAAAGAATACAATGCAAAAAAGTATTCTTACGCGGTTACTACATGTATAAAACATATTAATAAAAATGTTTACGATGGAATATCTCTGAATGAACTTGCTAATCATTTAGAAATTACGCCTACTTATCTGTCTAAACTATTTAAAAAAGAAATGGGAATTACTTTAAGCGAATATATTCAAAGGGAACGAGTGGAAGAAGCAAAAAAATTATTAACACTCACTACTTATTCGTTATCAGATATCTGTGCGTGGCTTAACTTTAATGACCAAAGCTATTTTATAAGAGTTTTCAAAAAAATCACTAGCATGACTCCCAGGCAGTACCGTGAAAAATATACAGTAATATAAGCTTGTTATCTGCTGTCTCCAATGTAAAGACTTAAACATGGGTATAAGTATCCCAAAAAATGAAAATTCACTAACCATTATTTTGCTAAAGTAAACAAAAAGATAGAAGGCTGCAAAGTGCTCCAAGGAAACTTTGTAGCTTTTTTGTCATTTAAAACCTACGTTTATAACGAAGATAAGTTTATAGACTAATATCTTCGTATTATATATTTATTAATAATGATATTAGGATGTTTTTTGTAAAAAGATCAACAATATAACATATATTACTAAATATATCTACATTTTATGCAATTATACATAACTAAATAAAGGTAAAAAAGTATAAAAAGACCTATTATATTATTCTATAAGTATTTTTTCTAAAATAAAATTTTTTGGTTGAGCGAAAATAGTTATTTTTAACCGTATACACATTAATTTGTAATCATTACAATTACAGAAATGAAATTTATGAATAACTATATTTATATAATTTTTTCCGGGGCATATTTTTATTTAACAGTAAATTATCGAGCTTAATCGACAAAATTTTTCTATTTACGCATTAAAAATTTAATGTTTTAATGAACAACATAACTGGTATGACCAGATAGAAAGGAGAAGGTTACGCTAATAGGAATTATAGTGAAGTTGTAAGTAACATTATGTAGTTAATAATATTCTAAATAGTAAATTTATTCACAAGAGGTCAAGAATCAAATTTGTAATAAACGTGTTCTAAGTTTCTGCATAACAAAAGTGAAGTTATTCCGCAATAAAAGTATAAGCGATGTACAGTATAATTTTACCTTTTGTAGTCTAGTATGGAGTTTGCTGATAAAACTAAGAGTAATATTATTAAATTTAAATTAAACAATGTTATAGCAAGATTAACTGTAAGCATTGGTTTATTGATTCTCGCGGTTCTGTAAGTTAAACCGCAATTCTAGGGAAGAATTACACATTTACTATTCATAGGGTGCTTGATTCAAATATAGTTAATAAATTTTTGTTATTTATATTTGAAAAAATAGAGTATCGAAGTGAGAGGTAAGTAAAATCCTTACATTCTATTAGAAGTAAAAAATAACGATATTATCCTATCTGAAAGATTTCTCCTTCTTAATCAGTTTACAAAGAGAGAGGTCATACAAGTTATATGAATTAAGTTATAAAAACAATGGTAAAGGAGTGTACGGAATGAAAACTAAAATAATTACAGGATTATTAGTCACATCCATTGTAACTGGAGGAAATATTCCTATCAATACTCTTGCAACACCAATCGTTCAAGCGGAAACTCAACAGGAAGGCATGGATATTTCCTCTTCATTACGAAAATTAGGTGCGCAATCTAAATTAATCCAAACGTATATTGATCAATCTTTAATGAGTCCTAATGTACAGTTAGAGGAAGTCACAGCTTTAAATACAAATCAATTCCTAATCAAACAAGATATGAAGGAATGGTCATCGGAACTCTATCCACAGTTAATTCTATTAAATTCAAAAAGTAAAGGATTTGTAACAAAATTTAATAGCTATTACCCGACATTAAAATCGTTTGTAGACAATAAAGAAGATAGAGAAGGGTTTTCGGATAGACTTGAAGTACTTCAAGAAATGGCTATGACGAATCAAGAAAATACGCAACGGCAAATCAATGAATTAACAGATCTTAAATTACAGCTTGATAAAAAATTAAAAGATTTTGATACCAATGTGGCAACTGCTCAAGGCATACTAAGTACAGATGGAACAGGAAAAATAGACCAGTTAAAAAATGAAATATTAAATACCAAAAAAGCAATTCAAAATGATTTACAGCAAATTGCCTTAATACCAGGGGCTTTAAATGAACAGGGATTTGCTATATTCAAAGAAGTTTATAGTCTTTCAAAAGAAATTATTGAACCAGCTGCGCAAGCAGGGGTGGCAGCGTATAACAAAGGAAAAGAAATTAACAACTCTATTCTAGAAGCTGAGAAAAAAGCAGTGCAAGAAGCAACAGAGCAAGGTAAAACTGCTCTAGAGATTGAATCAGCAAAAAAAGCAGCTCGTGAAGCAATTGAGAAAAGCAAACAAGGTGAAATAGCAGCCGCAGCCGCAGCAAAAACACAAGAGTATGACCTGATGAAGGTCATTGATACCGAAAAGATTAAGAAAACATTTGGCGTTTTTGCTGAAGTAAATAAATTAACAGCAGAACAGCGAGCATATTTAGATGATTTAGAGAAACAAAATCAAAAAATATATGATTTAACAACGAAACTATCAATAGCTGATTTACAAAAATCAATGCTTCTTCTTACACAAAATGATTTGCATACGTTTGCAAATCAAGTAGATGTAGAACTTGATCTACTAAAGCGCTATAAAGAAGATTTAAATCTAATAAAAAATAGCATTACAAAATTATCTACTAATGTTGATACAACTAGCGAGCAGTCTCAAAAAGATACATTAAGACAATTAAAAAATGTAATAAGTTACCTTGAAGAACAAGTATATAAATTTTAATATTGCGTTTTTACGGAATTCATAAAGATTATAAGCATTTAGCGAAAGAAGGAGAATAGTCATGAAAAAATTTCCATTCAAAGTACTAACTTTAGCTACATTAGCAACTGTTATAACTGCTACTACCGGTAACACTATTCATGCATTTGCACAAGAAACGACCGCTCAAGAACAAAAAGTAGGCAATTATGCATTAGGCCCCGAAGGACTGAAGAAAGCATTAGCTGAAACAGGGTCTCATATTCTAGTAATGGATTTATACGCAAAAACAATGATTAAGCAACCAAATGTAAATTTATCTAATATTGATTTAGGCTCAGAGGGGGGAGAGTTGCTCAAAAATATTCACCTTAATCAAGAGCTATCACGAATCAATGCGAATTACTGGTTAGATACAGCGAAGCCACAGATTCAAAAAACTGCTCGTAATATTGTAAATTACGATGAACAATTTCAAAATTATTACGACACATTAGTAGAAACTGTACAAAAGAAAGATAAGGCAGGTCTAAAAGAGGGTATAAATGATTTAATTACTACAATCAATACAAATTCAAAAGAAGTTACAGATGTGATTAAGATGCTACAAGACTTCAAAGGGAAACTATATCAAAATTCTACAGATTTTAAAAATAATGTTGGTGGTCCAGATGGGAAAGGTGGATTAACTGCAATATTAGCAGGTCAACAGGCAACGATCCCACAACTTCAAGCTGAAATTGAGCAACTTCGTTCTACTCAGAAAAAACATTTTGATGATGTATTAGCATGGTCAATTGGTGGTGGATTGGGAGCAGCTATTTTAGTTATTGCAGCTATTGGAGGAGCGGTAGTTATTGTTGTAACTGGCGGTACAGCAACACCGGCTGTTGTTGGTGGACTCTCGGCTCTTGGCGCAGCTGGTATCGGTCTAGGAACTGCGGCTGGTGTCACAGCATCTAAGCATATGGACTCCTATAATGAAATTTCTAATAAAATCGGAGAATTAAGTATGAAAGCAGATCGTGCTAATCAAGCAGTTCTTTCGCTTACTAACGCGAAAGAAACATTGGCATATTTATATCAGACTGTAGATCAAGCGATATTGTCTCTAACAAATATTCAAAAGCAATGGAATACAATGGGCGCAAATTATACAGATTTACTGGATAATATCGATTCTATGCAAGACCACAAATTCTCTTTAATACCAGATGATTTAAAAGCCGCTAAAGAAAGTTGGAATGATATTCATAAAGATGCAGAATTCATTTCAAAAGATATTGCTTTTAAACAGGAGTAGAACTGAAATTTAAAACCTAAATTGGAGGAAAATGAAATGATAAAAAAAATCCCTTATAAATTACTAGCTGTATCGACGCTATTAACTATTACAACTGCTAATGTAGTTTCACCAGTAACAACTTTTGCAAGTGAAATTGAACAAACGAACAATGGAGATACGGCTCTTTCTGCAAATGAAGCAAGAATGAAAGAGACCTTGCAAAAGGCTGGATTATTTGCAAAATCTATGAATGCCTATTCTTATATGTTAATTAAGAATCCTGATGTGAATTTTGAGGGAATTACCATTAATGGATATGTAGATTTACCTGGTAGAATTGTACAAGATCAAAAGAATGCAAGGGCACATGCTGTTACTTGGGATACGAAAGTAAAAAAACAGCTTTTAGATACATTGAATGGTATTGTTGAATACGATACAACATTTGACAATTATTATGAAACAATGATTGAGGCGATTAATACAGGGGATGGAGAAACTTTAAAAGAAGGGATTACAGATTTGCGAGGTGAAATTCAACAAAATCAAAAGTATGCACAACAACTAATAGAAGAATTAACTAAATTAAGAGACTCTATTGGACATGATGTTAGAGCTTTTGGAAGTAATAAAGAGCTCTTGCAGTCAATTTTAAAAAATCAAGGTGCAGATGTTGATGCCGATCAAAAGCGTCTAGAAGAAGTATTAGGATCAGTAAACTATTATAAACAATTAGAATCTGATGGGTTTAATGTAATGAAGGGTGCTATTTTGGGTCTACCAATAATTGGCGGTATTATAGTGGGAGTAGCAAGGGATAATTTAGGTAAGTTAGAGCCTTTATTAGCAGAATTACGTCAGACCGTGGATTATAAAGTAACCTTAAATCGTGTAGTTGGAGTTGCTTACAGTAATATTAATGAAATGCACAAGGCGCTTGATGATGCTATTAACGCTCTTACTTATATGTCCACGCAGTGGCATGATTTAGATTCTCAATATTCGGGCGTTCTAGGGCATATTGAGAATGCAGCTCAAAAAGCCGATCAAAATAAATTTAAATTCTTAAAACCTAATTTAAATGCAGCGAAAGACAGTTGGAAAACATTACGAACAGATGCTGTTACATTAAAAGAAGGAATAAAGGAATTAAAAGTGGAAACTGTTACTCCACAAAAATAGGGAAATATTAATTCTGTTGTAAAGTGAACTAAAACATAGAAAGTCTATGATTACACTGTTAAACAGAAAAGTAATAATTAATAAATCCTTATATACCAGAAAGGCGGAGTCTCATTAAAGACTTCGCCTTTCAATTATATATAAGTATGATTCGAATAAATAATAACCTTGTAGTTTAATTGCTTTTTTAAAATTTGCAACAGAATCGGTTAATTTGAAGCAGATTATATACATTTTCTTTAATACTTAATGATTTGAAGGCTGCTAAAGAAAGTTCAAACGATACTGATAAAAGATGTAGAACTCATTTTGAAAGACATCGCTTTTTAATAAGATTAGAACTTGAAACCATACCTTATATAGGAGGAATACGAAATGATGAAAAAAATCCCTAATAAACTACTCGCTGTATCAGCGTTTTTAACTATAACAACTACTTATGCAGTCATACCACTAGAAACTTTTGCGATTGAAATTGAACAAACGAACAATGAAAATATATCTCTTTCAGCAAATGAAGAACAGATGAAAAAAGCTTTGCAAGATGCTGGTTTATTTGCAAAAGCTATGAATGAATATTCTTATTTGCTAATTAATAATCCAGATGTGAATTTTGAAGGAATAACTATTAATGGAAATGCAGATTTACCTAGTAAAATTGTACAAGATCAAAAGAATGCAAGAGCACATGCTGTTACATGGAATACACAAGTAAAAAAACAGCTTTTTGATACATTGACAGGCATTATAGAATACGATACAAAATTTGAAAATTATTATGAAACATTAGTAGAGGCGATTAATAATGGAAATGGAGATACTTTAAAAAAAGGGATTACAGATTTACAGGGGGGAATTCAACAAAATCAAAAGTCTGCAAAAGCATTAATAGAAGAATTAATTCAATTAAAAAATGCTATTGGAGAAGATGTTAGAACATTTGGAAGTCATAAAGAGACATTGCAATCGATTTTAAAAAACCAAGGTGCTGATGTGGAGGCTGACCAAAAGCGTCTAGAGGACCTTTTAGGACAAGTAAAATATCAGAAAGACATAGAATCTAAGGGATTAGACATGGTGAAAATCCCCTTTATTCCAACCTTGATTGCTGGTGGCATCATGATAGGTGATGCAAGAGGTAAGTTAGGTTGGCTAGAACCTGAATTAGCAAAATTGCGTCAGACTGTAGATTATAAAATAACATTGAATCGTGTAGTTGGAGTTGCATTTCATAATATTAGTGATATGCATAGTATGCTTGATAGTGCTATCACTGCTCTTACTTATATGTCTACGCAATGGGAGGATTTAGATTCTCAATATTCGGGTGTACTGGGACATATTGATAAAGCTGATCAAAAAGCTGATCAAAATAAATATAAATTCTTAACCCCTAGCTTGAATGCAGCGAAAAACAGTTGGGAAACATTAAAAACAGATGTTGTCACTTTGCAAGAAGGGATAAAAATTGCAGAGAAAAAAGAACAGGATTTTTTGAATCAGCTTCGTCCATCAAACGTTTTCTACTTTTATAAAAAAATTCATAACGCATACACTTTTGAAATAAAGACTGGAACAAATGCGCCAAATGCGTCTTATAAAGTTATGAATTTAACTAAAAACACTGTTCATAATATGTGGAATGGAGGGGCTAATACTAACATGTGGGCTGATTGGCTTTCATTCAATCCAAATGATGAATTTGCGGTAGTAGCAGTAGTGGATGGTAAAGAATATGTTGTGTATAAAGACAAAGTACAAAATATAATGAACTGAATCTGAAAAGTAACGAAGTAATTAAAGCTGGACAATAAACTAGACACCAAGTTAATTGAAAAATCTCCTTATATCCTAGAATATTTTGCTCAAGAAAAAGAATTTGTTCAGCGAAAAAGTAAATATTGAACCAAGGAGTTAGTTGTATTATGTGTATGGTTTTACCGAAAGGTTTCAAGTACATTACTCATACAATTATGTAGTTATCCTGAAGCATCTACAGGTGTTCTTATCGACCTTGAAGAACTACTTAGCTTCCTAAGTGGAGTGACTTTATGCAAAATTAAGTGAACGTTTTTGTACATAGATTAGTTGACATTTATATAGATTTTTTTCATTTTCAAAGATAGTTTTGTTTTTTATATTATTTTTCAAAATTACTGTTGAAGTTTCTATATTCATGACTCAGCATATAATCATTGTTTGATGAAATGACATACCACGTCCCTTAGAGTTTCATACGTATTACGATAACTTAAAGAAAAAAGATAATAGTAGTCAACGGTTACTATTATCTTTTTTGAACTATTTTTCATTAAAATATCTCATCTGCTGTGCTCCTTATTTACTTTTCCAGATTTTATCCTAGTTTAAAATTTATGCATTTGAACTGTTTATACAATTTGTAGGATTTTTAGCTTTTTTGTCGAATACACTTAATGCAAGGAGGGACATTACATGATTATTAAAGATTATTTCATCAACCTTTCTATTTTTTCTTTATTAGTTAGCGCAGCAATATTTATTCAAGTGTTTACAATTAATTCTAGTCGATATTTCGAAAAGCTCTATGGAGGGATTATTGCAGTTACGTTAATGTTCTTTTCTTTTCCATACATGGGATTTTCCTACGATCTTCGAATTGTTCCTCTTATTCTATCTTTTATTTACTTTGGCCGTATTGCTGGTTGGATTACGTTAATTAGCATAATTTTAATGCGTATCTTTTACATTGGAGGGTATTGGGAACCTCCTGTGATTGCTTATTTATGTATGGGAATTCTATTTTCTAATTTTAAAACTTATTTTAAAAAACTACATCCTTTTAAAAGTGCATCTTTATATTTTTCTGTTTTTATTGGAATAAAGTGGTTAGTTGGCGTATTATTTAATATTACATTACTTTACACAGGAGGCTTATTATATATAGCGTTAGGACTTTTAATTGGGCTATTTCTTATGGAAGCCTACCAGAGATTGTATTATTTAACACGGGACTTATCTAAAATGAATCGAGAATTAAAAAAATCGAAGCAAGAACTTACAGATACCGTACATGAGCTTCAAGGAGGAATTTTTAAATTTAAAAAAGTGGGTAAGCACTTTATACACACTTTATGTGGTGGACAGTTTTATTATCAAAACGGATTTTATTCTGAACAGGTGGTAGGAAAAAGCTTACGTACTATTGATGCTTCTATTGTTCCTCCACATTTAGTTCCACAATTGATGAAGTACTATCTTAAGGCATGGGAAGGAAAAGAAATTATATTTGAATTACCTTGGCCAAATGATAAAACTATTATTCTTATTGCGCTTAGGCCGATTAAAAGAAATGGAAAAGTTATTGAAGTTGTTGGTTCTACAGTTGATATAACCGAAAGGAAAAAGGTAGAATCAGAATTAAGCGCTACCAAAGAATTATTAGAATCATTTATAAAGCACAATCTAGATGCTATTACCATTTCTGATCGAGAAGGGCATATTTTACAAGCCAATAAAGCTTATGAAAAGATATTTGGGTGGTCATCACAAGAAATCATAGGTAAGAGATTACCTTGTGTACCAGATTTTTTAATGGAAGAATCGCTCGGAAATATTCAGAAAATTCTAACAGGAGAATCGGTGGTTACTAGATTAGAAACTGTTAGACAACGGAGTGATGGGAGTCTTCTTGATATCAGTCTGACAGTTTCTCCTATACTAGATGTAAGAGGAAATGTGATAGCTTTATCAGCAATATGTAGAGACATCTCTGAAAGAAAACAAGCAGAAAGAGAACGGCATCGATTACACCAGCAATTAAGAGATAGTGAAATGAAGTACCGTGCACTAATCGAACAAGCAACTGATGCGGTATATGTAGTAGAGCTGAATGAAGATAATGCTCCAAGTCGATTTATTGAGGTAAACCCTGTTGGGTGTAGAAGATTTGGATATAGTAGAGAAGAGTTGCTCTCATTATCATTTTCAAATATAGTACCACAAGATTCTCAAATAATCGTAAGGTTATTAGAAAAAATTAAAAAAGGACAAACTTTCTTCACTTTGCAAGATGAATATGTTTTTCCAACAGGAAAAGTAATAACAACTGAGTTTAGTGTTCGTGTTTTTAACTTAAATGGTAAAAAAGTTTTTCTAAGTATTTCTCGTGATATCACTGAACGGCTAAAAACAGAAGAATTATTACGAAAATCTGAAAAACTTGCTGTTGTAGGACAATTAGCGACTGTAATGGCTCATGAGATTAATAATCCATTAACTGCAATGAAAGGGTTCATGCAATTACTAAAATCAACGGAAAATGAGAATAATCAGGGTTATATTAATATAGTATCATCAGAGATTGAGCGTATAGAGAGCATAACAACTGAATTTATGGCGGTAGCCAAACCACAGGTAGTAAAAATGCAACCTAATAACATTAGTGTGCTAATGGATCAAGTTTTAATGCTAGTACAACCTCAAGCAATGATGCATAATATAAAATTTAGAATCGATCTTAACCCTGGTATTCCATTGATTTCATGTGAAGGAAATCAATTAAAACAAGTATTTGTTAATATATTAAAAAATGCAATTGAATCTATGCCGATGGGAGGGGAAATTCTGATTCAATTAAATATACTTGATAATAATCAAGTAAGCATTCGTTTTATCGATCAAGGGTGTGGGATTCCAAAAGAACGTATACCATACCTCGGAGAACCTTTTTATAGTATTAAAGAAGAGGGGATTGGCTTAGGGTTAATGATTTGTTATAAAATCATTGAAACACATCAGGGAAAGGTATTTATTGAGAGTGAAGTGAATAAGGGGACTATAGTTGAAGTCACTCTCCCTATTTGCACACTTCAAAATTAATATATTCTTTTTACTGAAATTTTTTAAGAAACAATACAAAATGTAATGTTATTGACACTTTATGAAATAATAAAGAGAAGAACACTGGTAAAATGTACCCTATAGAATAGACACTTGAAAAATCCTGTTATAAAAACAACCTTTCTTTAGTACTAATACCAAAAGAAAGGTTGTTTTTAATATCGTAATTCCACTTAAAACATTTCTAATTTTTACTTGTAATACATTTTTTAACTAATTTTGGTTAAGTTATTTTCAAAGGCTTTATTATTAATTCAATAAGTATATTTATATATCACCATCCCTAATTTTAAAAATAGCAATTTCCTGAAAACTATATATAGTTTCTTTCTGAAAGGAAGGGTATTATCAATTGAAACCACATGAAAGAATATCTGTTTACTCTATAGAATCTTTGCAGGATTTAATGAAATTACTAAAAAATCTAAAGATTTTATAACGTTGGAAATTGCTTCTAATAATTCCGCTATAGTCATTTCATATTTTAGAACATTAATCGATGTAAATATATTTCATGAAGAGGTTTTGACTTATATAAAAGAGAAGAGCTTCGATTCGTTACAAGATATTCAGTCTGTATTACCCTGTGAGAATTCAAAAATAACAAATCAAATGGAAGATATTCAGGATAGTGTTTTAAATGACTATATACTTATTCAGTTCAATACAGATAAATTAAATTGTTTGTTAGTAAATGTGTCAAAGAAAGAAAAAAGAGATATTTCAAAAGCAGAAATTGAATACAATATTGTGGGTCCGCAAATCGCATTTGTCCAAGATTTAGATGTAAA
The DNA here is from genome assembly GCF_054509685.1 of Bacillus sp. C-3-6. Taxonomy (NCBI): domain Bacteria; kingdom Bacillati; phylum Bacillota; class Bacilli; order Caryophanales; family Bacillaceae; genus Bacillus; species Bacillus sp. C-3-6. Next base: position 2,347,732 of record NZ_CM137247.1, read on the forward strand.
TTTAAATTTAGTACGTAGAAAGCTTCCAACACCTTATTTACAAATGAAGGAATTGAAAGTAGGATCTCTCTCTAACACAACTGTTGCGATTGTATATGTAACGCGAATTTCATGAATCATTATTTGTAGTCGAACTGTTCCTTAGGGCAATTTAGAGTAGACTTGAAACAGCATAGATTCACTTAAGCTGAATATCTTATTGTAGAGGCAATCTTTATTACATGGGGGAGTCTGCATGGGATACTTAATACCTGTTGAATCTGATGTAAGAATTTTTGTAGAAGATATAAATCCGAAAGGTAAGAAAACAATACTTTTTATACATGGGTGGCCATTAAACCATAAGCAATTCGAATATCAGTACAATGTACTTCCAGCAATGGGATATCGATGTATAGGCATTGATTGGAGGGGGTACGGCAATTCAGACAAACCATACAGTGGATACAATTTTGATAGATTGGCAGATGATATAGCAGTAGTAATTAAAGCGTTACAGCTTAAAGATGTCACACTAGCAGGACACTCCACAGGTGGTGCAATTTCAATTCGTTATATGGCTCGTTATCAAGGATTTGGAGTATCCAAATTAGTCCTAATTGGTGCTGCATCTCCAACTAGTGTGGAAAAAGGGATTGCGAATAAGTTCATTACAGACACACTGAACGATCGCCCTAATATGTTGCAGGGTGTAACAGATCAATTTTTCTTTCAGAAAATCACTGGACCATTTTTCGAATGGTTTCTACAGTTAGGATTGGAAGCGGCTAGTTGGTCGACAGCTGCGATTATGAGAACATTGAGAGATGAAAATGTGTATAGCGATCTTGGTAAAATAAATGTACAGACGCTAATTATTCACGGTATTCACGATAAAATTGTTCCATTTACTAAGGGAGAAGAGACGCAAAAATTATTGGGAAATGCACAACTTGTACCTTTTCAATTCAGTGGTCACGGCACATTCTGGGAAGAGCGGGAAAAGTTTAACCAGGTTTTAATCCAATTTATTGGATAAAAAAATACACTATGTAATATGTACGTAGGCTAAATAGTAAGTAATAAAAGGAACGCACTTGATTAAAAACTTTATTCTGAGAGTTCCTTTTATTTTCAGCTATTCACTTCATCCAAAGTTGTATGAGAAGGCGATAAGCCTTACCGATACACAATTACTAAAGGTATAAAGGAACAATAAAGGAACAATAAAGGAACAATAAAGGATAAGTATGGCATAAGAAGGGGAAAGTTGTTCTGCTTTATCCACGAAGGGCTCTAGTTTTGAACCAAATAGCGAGGCGTTAAGATGATGGAATTGATTATATTATTTTGATATATTGAAGAACAGACACGTAAAGAATTAGCAGGTACAATGGCGTACGAAAAAATTGAGTATGAACTATCCAAAAAGTATCAGCGGTTTACTAAGGATTATGAACAGTATAGATTACAAAACCCCTGTATTAAGGGGATTTTGTTTTTTTTTACATGACGAAATGCTTAAAAACATAATATAAAATAAACATGTTTGATTTTCATTCATGTTTATTTTTTATAAACATCCATTACTTTAAACGTTTGACAAACGAGCATTAAGTCTGGAGTAAAAGTAAGTCCATACCGACTTAATTCCCAAGTGAAAAATTTAACGTGCTCACTATACCAATAATCATAGCTTAAATCGCCTTCACCCTCAGATCTTGCAAAATTACTTGTTACTTCAGTCATTTTTAGTAAATCGATCTTTGTATATTTTATAATTGCTAATGGATTATTGTCTCCATCCAATACAATATCGTACTGACCAACTTTTTGAATTTCTTCCCCTTCAAGCTCATAAACACAATGTGCAGCGCATGTTCCTGTTTTGATTCCTTTAACTACTAAACTTCCTAATTCATCTCCCATTTCTTTGGAACCATCTCCAAACATCCATGCATCTGGAACACTCATGTTTAACTCATTTTCTTTAGCGTACATATACCAATATTCTTCTATCTTATTAACTGACATCTGTCACTCATCTCCTTAATATTTAAATATTTTGAATTTAACATACGACATATTATCTGTCAATATTTTAGAAGAACTTGCAATACAACTACATCGATAAATTTTTTTGTAAAATAAAACTCTTCATAATCATATTTCACATTCTGTAAACTCATGCAAATAAAGAAAACTTGTACTGTTATTATGCTGAATTTGTAATGGGAAAGTAAAATGATTGAAAAGTACACGTTATAAATGGATTTATTTACTAATAATATTTTCTTTGTTTCGTAGCATATTAAACGTACAGGAGGTGATATGTGATGGCAAACAATCGTAACAACTCTTTAGTGGTTGCAGGTGCAGAAAGCGCACTGGATCAAATGAAATATGAAATTGCACAAGAATTCGGCGTACAATTAGGTGCGGATTTAACTGCAAGAGCGAACGGCTCTGTAGGTGGAGAAATCACAAAACGTCTCGTTGCTATGGCAGAACAGCAACTTGGTGGATATAACAAATAATGCTAGGTATAAAGTCGAAAAAGGAGAGATTATTTCTCTCCTTTTTTGTTTTGTATTCGATTATAAATAGTATATTTGTTATCTTTCTTGTCTCTCATTATTTGTTTCTTCCAGCCACTTAGAAACGGATTCTTGCATACGAGATTCTAATGATTGTATTATTTTATTTGATATAGCAAGTGCTTGATCCGCATACTTATTCGGGAACATGTTGCGCAAAGTAGGTTCATTTTCAGCACCATCTCCTGGTTCACGGTAATCTTCAATGATGTAATCATCCCCATTTTTTGTGACTGTCACACGGACTGGAAGTAAATGTCCTGCTTGAGGAACTGTCTGTGTTTCGCGGTTATATCCTTGCATGAGGGAATGGAGGTAGACATTCATTTTTTCATCCTTCATCTCAGTTCCATAGATTACATGCGTCTCAAATTGTTTTTCTGTATGATTTAATTTGTCTTGATTCCAGGCAATGATACTTTCTGAAATAAGGGAATCTAGTTTGCTGTTAAGCGGAATATCCGTTACATCCTTTGCCTCATTTTGGACAGAATCACACCCTGTTGCAATGAAAACGAGTATGATAATGCTTACGGTAATCATTATCTTTCTCAAAATCTTATTTTCATATGTTAATGCAAAACATCTGCTCATCAATTCACTCCATTTCTCTTCGTGCTAATCATCCACTGACATAAATATTTTATATAACAATAGTAAAATCGTCTTCAAACTAGAAACTTATTCTATCCAAGGAAATATATTGCATTATATAATACATACTATACCATTCTTACACATAACAGGAGAGACTCTATGAGAAAAGTTATAATGTATTGTGGGATCTTTATTATGATTCTTTTAAGCGGTTGTATCCGATTCGGACAAGACACTACAGATACCATTTATCTCATTCCAGAAGCATACGAAGGAGACCTATTGGTACTATATAATGTTCCAGGAGCTGAGTTATTGCCAGAAGAAGATGGATTTCGTGTCGTCACTTTTTCTGCAGACGGGACCGCAGTTACATCTACAGCCGATATGAAATATGGGGAAGTCAATGACACGTATTACACGGTTAACAAGGAAGGTAAGCGCACCAAACTTGATGAAAGCTGTATACGCGTTGGCTCAAATGGAAGCACTACTGAAAACATTGGTAAAGAAAATGAGCATACATTCTCATACGCGAAATTGGAAGTTACAACTAGTGCTTGCTCACAAAGCTTTTCATCATACGGGAGAGAAGTATCTGAAAATCAAGAACATCCTGTAGAGAAGAAATTGAGGGAATTATTGGTGCTCGTAAAAGAGCAGTATATGAAAGTGAAATACTAAATTTTCAAAAGGATGAATGGATGATGTTAGGGATAGGGTTGATTGTAGTAGGCGTTTTACTTGTCAGCGTTGTATCTTACCAAGAAATAAAGAAAGCAGGGGGCGTAACTTGGATTGAAATTCTAGTATATCCCTTTTTATTATTAATAGGCGCGTTACTCGAACATTTTGATTTGCCAGAGTTTTTAATTTTTTTAGGTTTGGTATGTATTGTTTTTGGTAGCTGTATGGTCATGGGTGTCAATATTCTATAACATTAAGAGCAAAGCATCTAGTTCAGATGCTTTTTTATTTTTAATGTCTATCACACTAGTTACCCAGACATACAGGGTTCCAAGTGCTGGTAAAAAACTTAGCAAGTTGAATGTATTCTCTATAATATAGAATGAAATAAAAATGGAGGAAAAATAAATAGACAATGGAAGAAAAATGTATACGTCACGTTTTAAAGATTTTAAACTTTGCACTTTATTCACCACAGCTTTTCTGGCATTATGTTTTAAATAAGAACCCGTAAATTTGCAGATTCTCCTGTTGATGATTTTAAAATATGTAACTCAGTTTTAATCATATAATGTATTGAGTCACTATAAAAATCAAATATTAATTTTCTAAAGAGTCCTATACAAACCTTATTGCGTTAGAAATACAAGACCTAATTATAACCGTTGTAAATGGATCCAATTAGATTTCGGCCATCCAGTATCCGCATCATAACTAGTAACACATCCTGTCATCCCTTTTAAAATACCAACATGGATTGTTGCATCCGCATTAACTGTTACAATTTTCATCACATTCAGCTCCGTTTCGATAATATGCTTTGACTTCCCGCATGATCATTTATTCGTTAGATAACAAAAACGCACCGTAACCCAGTGCGTTTCAGACAAATATACCTATATGTTTTACTTTGTAATTTGGAAGGAGCCACCATAATAATATGAATTGTCTACTTTTAGTACTGCCACATATGTACCAGGTGTGTAAACCGTTGTAATTGGTGTTTTGAACCTAGAATAGTAGTGGTGTCCAGCCTCACCTGCAGAAATGGTTTTGTAGCGTTGCAATTTACCTTCTCCGTTCAATCGATAAATCTTTACAACACCTACATCTTTTCCGCCTATATATACCGTCGTATCAAACGTATCACCTTGTTTTAACGTACCAGGGGCTAATTCTTGTAGATAGTCCACGTTGTGATGCAATAAGAAATACGTCTGCCATGGCCAATCATCCACAACAGCTGAAGCTTGCTTAATCGTATTTACTTCAGCGCGCGCTTTATCAGGTAGCGTACTGTCTAAAACGATAAAACCCGAAAAGGTTAAGGCACCGATTAAAGCAAATGAACATAATTTTTTCATATTAAATTCCTCCCGTTTATCTGACATTGTCATAGTCCAATTACAGGTATTAGGTTGTCATCCATTAATTGGATTATTATTCTAAAATCAATATATCATTTTCTTTTGATTTAATCAAATTAGAATTTTCTAACAAGTGATGAGGATAGATAAAATTCCATCTTTCTCCGTTTTTTCTATCATACAGAAGAAAGAACAGAGGCGATAAAGAAATTTTATTCCGCTCTCTTTTCAAATTAACAACATTTCCCGTTTGTACGGTACGAGACTATATTAAACATAAAATAGACACGAAAGGGGATTGGAATTAGCGAATATTTACATGGAATCTAGGAGATGCAAGCTCAACATTTCATAACGGATCGATGGTTCCATTTCAACAGACTCCGAATCCGACAGAAATTTTGTTCTGTTTACTCATGAGGTAACGGAAGAGAATTTAGAAAAACTTGCTACAATTGCTCATCAGTATATAGAGGAGACCATCCATTGTTACAATTACGGCATTGTAGAAGAAATAGGTTAAAAGAATAAAACATACTGTTCCAAATTAATATTCCGTGTGTTTTTTGAACATATACCCCTTGTTTTATGTATATATTGAATATATAAATATATTGTGTTATGATATGAATTAGAAACTCGCGTGTTTCAAATACAACATTTTTATCTTCTTGATGACCTCTTATCTTTCCGTAAGAGGTCTTTTTTATCCCTTCGTATTGCATAGCCGTTAAAATACTATGAAAAAATACTTGAGACTACTACACTGTGATATTCTCTAGTATTTTTTCTTTATCCATATTATCTATTGTTGGGTAAACGATGAATTATTACTTTTTGTATAATTTTCATACATCCTGCAAATACGTTATTTTTTAGTAGGCAATTAAAATTTACATACATATGTAGCAAGTTTTTTTCTTAACGTACGAAATTCTCGTTATGCATCACTATCAACTTAAGATTATGTATCTTAGGATGAAAATAATTCTATCTCTCTATTCATTTATTTGAAGATTCTTAAAACTCTTGCGATAAAATGTGAATGTATTTATAATTATAGTTAGTTAAGCTAACTAATTATAATTAGTTTTTCAACACAGGAATAGAGCAATAAAAAACAAGAATCTGAAGCAAATTTGTCAATCTATAGAACGATTCCCCAAAGAATAGAGCTGTACGCAGAATGAATTTAAAAAAACGGCAGCAAAGGAAACTGATTCAATGGCAGCTAAGCTTGATTTACTTATGTTATGAGTATCTGATAATGCACGAGACAAAGAAATGGTATTTCGCTAATTACTTACTTTCTGTGCTTTTTGTGCATCATTAATTGAGGAGTAAAGTATTGGAAGGTTATTAAATAAAATACATGTAAGTATAAAAGCTAAAGTTGGAGAAGGTAGATAAATACGTTGGATTATTAAATTCAACTTATTTTTACGGAATAAAAGTTAGTCTAGCTTATTATAAGTTAAACTAATTTAAATGAAAGGAGGTGAAAATTGTTTATAATTTGTCTTAGTAATAATACAAATTACTTAAATATGCTGATTTCTATGGAACTTAAGAAATTTGGAACAAATAACAAGGAGGGTTTAATTAATGAATATTTTTAAAGAAAATAATCCTATATTGGCGGTCGTTAGCTCCAGCGGTAATCAAATCCATTTCTTCAATGCGAAAAATTTTGAAAGAATAGGGGTTATAGATTCTCCAGTTACAGAACCTCATGAATTATGTTTCGATTCTAAGCGTCAATTGTTATATGTAAGTATTACTTATCGCTCAGGTTTTTATAGAAATAATCCGGAAAAAAGCCATGAAATTTTAGTTATCGATATTGATCAATTTAAAGTAATTGATATCGTTGATATCTCGCCGGAATTTGCACCACATGGTTTAGTTTATAATGAAAAAAAAGACTTATTGTATGTAAGTGTTGAATCTGGTGAAGGAGGAATTTTAATTATTAATCCTAACACGAGAAAAGTGCTAGATAGAATCTCTACAGAAGCAGCAGGTCCACATTGGTTTGTTACGAATCCAGATGGTACAAAAGGATATTCCTCTAATAAAGAGGCGCCCTTTATATCGGTTTTAGATACACATGATAAGGAGTTAATTGGAAAAGTATCTATGCCCTATGGTAGTGAAGAACTAGCTATTTCTCCTAAAGGTAATCGAGTTTACATCCCTTCACCATGTTTACTTGGAGACTACAAAGAGGAGCAACCTACACTTAGCATCATTAATACAGAAACCGATAAAATTATAAAGACAAAATCATTTTCAGATTTAATTACTCCGGTTCATGTAACGAATGATGGGAAAGTATTGGTAGGACATACGCGTTTTCAGAATAAGAATGGAGAGAGAACAAGAAATATGTTTTCTCCAGCACCAGGGTATGTTTCTGTTCTTGATGGAGAATCGTTAAATGTGTTAGGTACAATAGAAGTAGATTTACTCCCAATTACAATGCGTTCTTCTACGGACGGAACGGTTGGATTTGTTTCTAACCTTAGATCAGGGACAATAAGTGTATTAGATTTAGTTAATTACAAGAATGTTCATACCATTGAAGTTGATCCAGGAGATCGAAATGCAGATCCTTCTGTAAATCAAGGAGCTCACGGTATAGCATATATAGAAAGATAAAATAAGAAAACGCTATTCTTTTTGTAGAAATTTACAGAAAGTATGGCGTTTTTTTGTATCTATTAATTTCTGATGAATTCCAATTAGGTCTATTTTTTTAAAATATGGAACAATATCCTTACTTTCACTGTCTATTAAGCGTTAAAACATTTTTTATTAAATAAATTACGAAAGGAATCATCATTTTTAACTAAGGGAGAAGATTGAATTGAAAAAATTATGGATGCTGCTTTTCGTTTGTTTCGCAGTTTTGTTGGTAGGATGTAATAAAAACGAACCACCAAAACAAGCATTTGAAGAATATATCAATTTATGGAATGATAGAAAATTTGCAAATATGTATGATCATTTATCAGACCATGCCAAAAAATCGATTTCTAAAAAAGAATTCACAGAAAAATATCAAAAAATCTATGAGGGGATTGGAGCTAATAATTTAAAAGTTAAAATGAAAGGAGAGAATACGAAAGATAAAGAGCTTTTTCTTTTTGAAGTTAAGATGGATACGGATGTAGGACCAGTTTCATTCATCCATGAAGCAAAACTTGTGAAAGATAAAGAGTCTTGGGAAATAGATTGGACACCAGACTTCATCTTCCCAGGTATGAAAAAAGATTACAAAGTACGTATGCAAATAGAGCAAGGAAAACGCGGAGAAATATATGATCGCAATGGAAAAGGGCTTGTAACGAATGGTAAAGCAACTGAGGTTGGAATTATTCCAGAGAAACTAGGCGAAACAGCAGCGCAAACGAAAGAAATAGTAGCACAATTACTTGATATGTCTATAGAAGAGGTCGAACAAAAGCTCACAGCAAAATGGATACAACCAGACTCCTTTGTACCAATTGGTATTTTAAAAGAGGGAACTAGACAGAATGATTATATTGAATTAGAAGGAGTTTCATCTCGCCCAGTAAATATTCGTACGTATCCATTAGGTGAAGCAGCGGCACACTTAACTGGATATATAGGAAAGGTGAATGCGGAGGAGTTAAAATCACTTCAAAAACAAGGTTATCAAGCGGATGATTTAGTAGGTAAGACCGGTTTAGAGAAAGTGTTAGAAAATAAATTGCGTGGTGAAAAGGGTGGACGCGTATTTATAGAAGATGAGAATGGGAAAGAGATTAAAAACGTAGCAAAAAAAGAAGCAAAAGAAGGAGAAAATGTTACGTTAACAATTGATGCTGCAATTCAAGAAAAAATCTTTAATGAGATGAAAACTGAAGCAGGGTCTAGTGCAGCGGTCAATCCTAAAACAGGTGAAACAATCGCACTTGTAAGTAGCCCTGCTTATAATCCAAATATAATAGTTAGAGGAGCATCGAAAGCCCAACGAGAAGCATGGAGTAACGACTCGAAACTACCAATGACGAATCGCTTTACACAAGCATTTGTACCAGGTTCCGTATTTAAAACGATCACAGGTGCAATTGGTTTGGAAACAAACACAATAAATCCGAAGGAAGAATTTAAAATTCAAGGATTGAAGTGGACAAAAGATTCGTCTTGGGGAAATTACTATGTAACGCGTGTAAAGGATGCAAGTCCAATTGATTTTGATAAGGCAATGAAGTACTCTGATAATATTTATTTTGCTCAACAAGCTTTGAAAATGGGAAAAGATCAGTATGTAAAGGAATTTAAAAAGTACGGATTTCATGAAAAATTACCAATCGAATACGAATTTCCTATTTCAATCATTGCAAAAAATGGGATAAAAAACGATATTCAACTAGCAGACACGGGCTATGGACAAGGACAAGTATTAATGACGCCACTTCATTTAGCATTAACATATGCACCGATTGTGAATGAAGGGAATATTCCGTCGCCACATCTTTTAAAAGAAGCAAAAGTAGCAGGGAATTGGAAAGAAAATGTGGTTTCTAAAAAGAATCAAGAGATATTAAAGAGTGCATTAATCAAAGTCATTAATGACCCTGATGGTGCAGGGAGAATTGCAAAGGTTGATGGTGTAACGCTTGCTGGTAAAACTGGTACAGCAGAACTGAAAGAGTCGAAAGAAGCAGACGGAAAAGAACTGGGATGGTTCGCAGCTTTCGATGCAAATGCGCCAGACATGATTGTTACAATGATGATTGAAGATGTAAAAGGAAGAGGAGGAAGTAACGTTCCAGGTGAAAAAGTAAAACATGTATTTCAGAAATAATACTTAATTATAAGGTGAATTTTTTGACTAAATTTATTACATGTTTGCTTAACTCAAAGATATAAATTGGGGAAAATATAGAACAATTAAATTTCAAAAAAGCATTCTTTCTAATCGAGAATGCTTTTTTGCTGCGACTCTAGAAAGTTAATACCTTATCTTAATTTTCATTTCTAAAAAGTTGGTATTGCTAATGGTAAATAGAAGAGTATAGCAAATTGAAATGGACAAGTGGAGTATTACGTTAAATTCAAAAAAATAGATTTTCATGAGTGGATTTTTATCATTGTATGCTGTACTTGTTTTTTAGTAGTATTATTCTGCTTGAAAAAAGATAAACAATGGAACAAATGAAACTTGTATCTTGTCTATATATTGAAACCATAATAAAAGTGAGGGCAGTTTTTATGTTTATTCAAATAAGTTTGAGGTGTGGAAATGGAACAGACGTTTATTGAAAAGTGTAATCATGATGAGCTGGATTATGTTATAAAAGACTATTGGCAAGATGTATGGAATTATTCATTTATTATTACGAAAGATCCACACTTATCAGATGATATCACACAAGATGTATTTATAAAGGTGTTTAAAAATTGGAATTCATTTCGAAAGGAGTCATCTGTTAAAACGTGGATATTAAAAATCACAAGAAATACGGCAATAAACTATTTGAAATCCTCCTATTTTAAAAGGATATCTTTAATAGGATTTTTTAGTGACGATAAGCAATCCCTGTCAGCAGAACAAGAATTTTTTAACCAAGAAGAGATGAATGAGGTGTGGAAGGTTGTATTAAAACTACCTAAAAAGCACCGTGAAATAATTATATTGGACGCAAAATATGAATTATCATATGAAGAAATGGCTGAAACATTAGGAGTATCCATTGGAACTGTAAAATCGAGATTAAGTAGAGCGAGAAGTAAGGTTTCAAAACTAATAGGGGAGGGTAGTAGTGATGAACAATAAACAAAATCCTGACTGGTATAGTAAATTGAAAAAAGGCCCAATGAAGCATCGGAAAGATGAAGAAGAATTTATTTATAAAATAAAGCAATCGGTATATCAAAATAGTGAAGTGGATTCTGTAACAAATAAGAGACCATTTCGTAAAAAAGTATTGCCTGTTGTAGTTGTGTTGATTTGTACAATGTTATTTTTTATTGTTCAACAACCTTGGCCTGATGATAATAAATCACCAGTACAAAGTAGTACTCAAATTAAGCCTAAAACAAAAGATGAGTCTGCTCAAGATCCATCACTAAAACAATTTATGAATGAACTATATCAAAGTACGAACTCAAAAAATGAAAATGACTTGTACAAAGCGTTAAATGATGAAGTTCTATTTAAAGGGAAGAGTTATAAGAAGGATGAATTGAAGCTTGATGAAGATATTTTTCATGAGTTGCAAGTCGCCCTTGCAATGGGGGGAGAATTTGTAAATGATAAGAAGAAAGTTTACAAAGTGCCAAGTGGAATGACAGAAAGTAATCAATTAAAGCAAGAACACTTTATATATGCAACTGTTACTGGAAACAAAACGAAAATTTTAGCTGAACCAAACCGAGAATCAAAAGTTTTATATGAAGTATCTAATGAAATGGTAAAAGCTTGGATCCCGGAAAAAGTGCAGAATGATGGATATATAAAAATATCGACTATTAATGGTGATACTACTGGATATGTACAAAAAAAGTATATTTTAACTGATATTAAATATTCTTTCATGTTCGAAAAGAATCATGAAGGTATATGGGAAATAACGAATATAGAATCTATATGGTAAAAGAGGAAGGTTCACTTTAATGAACCTTCCTCTTTATCTTTATCCTTCTTTTGAAGTATATTCCAAGACTTTAAAACTTCTGATGTAACGAGAGCAGCGATGTTTTTTTCTGAATTACTACCAGGAATAACGACAGAAACGGCAATTTGTGGATCTTCAGTAGGAGCATAAGCAATGAAAAGAGAATGATTTATCATTCTTTCTTGCTCATTTGGAAAACCTGTAATACCTGTTTTACCTGCGACGTCAAAGGGCAACTTTTTAATTTCCTCTATATTTTGACTCATTCCACCTTGCACGACACTCCAAAAGTTCATCGGGTAACGATTTGAACTTTCTAAAATGGGTTTAAACTTTTTTGTTTCCTTACCATCTTGACCAATAATGGCACTTACGATTTGAGGTTTATATTTATCACCTTTACTTGCCAATGTTGCTGCATATTGAGCGAGTTGAAGAGGAGTATGCACTTCATTTCCTCCCCAAGAGGCATTTAATAAAGCGGAAATCCCATTTTCAAATTTATTAGATGGATGGAATTCATATTGTCCGTCTTCTTCAAAGGGCAAATCAATCCCGGTTTTAGAACGTAGGCCGAATTGCATTAAATAATCTGTCCATATATGTGCTACTTTTTCTATATTTCCATTATTTTGGTTGAATAAGGGCAGAGCTACTTTTGCTGTCATAAATGTGTTAGATGAATTAATGATAGCCTGCCTCGGTGTAATCTCACCTGTTGGTGTTCCAGGTGCATTCGTAATGTTATTTTGACTATCATACTGAAAAGTACCTTTATCTAAATAAGTATCTTCGGGTTGAAAAAGTTTTTCGTTTAATCCAATTAAAATAGTGAGTGGTTTTATAGTAGAAGCCATATTTACATAAGATTCACCATACTTTAATTTTTGAATTGCTTTATTTTGCGAAAGAGAGTTAATGTTTTCTTTTCTAGAAGATACACGTGTATTTAATATATTTGGATCAAAAACTGCCGTGTTGGCCATAGTTAAAATTGCGCCAGTTTTTGCATCGCTTACTACAGCATAACCAGCTTTAGCATCAGGTGTTTTCTTAATTTGAGATCTTAATGCTTCTTCTGCCTTTTGCTGCAACTCAGAGTCTAAAGCTAGCCGTACATCTTTACCTTTTTGTACTTTTTGAATATTCCATAAGAATTTTTTATTATTCAATTTAAAAATAAGAGTTTTACCTGGTTTTCCTTTTAAATCATTTTCATATTGCAGCTCAATCCCGCTTTTTCCAACAGCCTTATGCTTTGAATTAAGGTCATTTTCTACATACCCAATTACTTGTGAACCAATTTCGTGTTTAGGATAATATCGAATCCATTCATCTTTAATTATTACATTATTGGGTTTGTTTTTGTTTATGAATGCAAGTTCATTCTCAGTTATATCAGAGTATAACGGTATATCATTCATAGTCTGCTTTTTACAAGATTGTTGTAATTGAGATTTTAGGTTCTCTGTAGAAATATCATGTTGAAACTCGCTTGAAAATTGATTAAAAAAAGCTAATGTGTTTGATGTATCTTGTTTCGATAGCTTTTCGTCATTAGAAGTGCAATATAGAGACTTAACTTTCTTATTTGTAGCTAGTATTACACCATTTTGATCAAAAATCTTTCCTCTTTCAGCTGAAGAAGTTGCGATAGTAATTGAAATGAAGTTGATTTTTAATAAAATTAGTAAAATCAAACCTACGATAGAAAAAACCGCAAAAAATCTCCATCTTTTTATATGTAACATATAACCCTCCCTTATGTAGCCTATTTCATCTTATATTTAATTATTTTTTTTGTAAATGTGGAACAACTTTATTGTTTAGGTTGTCTATTAAGTATTACAGCATGAAGAAAGGAATAATTAGCATGAAAATTTACTAGCAAGTTTATATGTAAGTTTAATAAGAGTCATTATACAGTTTAGCACTTCTCATGCAAGTGGCAAAAAAATAGAGAGAAAACAGGAAGGGAGAGTTATTAATTCCGTAGCTAAACGAAAAGGAATGGTTGCTTACAAGGATTAAGCAAAAAATTGAGGCGATATTTATAACCGATTATCGGTATCTAATATATAAGGAATGCTTTTAGTATTTGTAGCAATTTCTGAAAGGATTAAATGGAGGATTTATGAAAGAACAAAAAGGCAAGAAGCAGAAGACATATATATCTATTCGATTAAATATAATGTTCCTTTGCATATTTGTACTATTCTCAGCTATTATTATGCAGCTAGGAAAGGTACAAATCGTTGAGGGAGAGGCTTATAAGAACCAAGTGGAAAGTAGTCAAAATGCAATAACTAGTATTCCAGTTCCACGTGGACAAATTTTAGATCGAGAAGGGAAAACAGTTGTTAATAATAAATCTCTTCGCACAATTACGTATACAAGGGTGAAGGGAATTACGAGTGAAGATATTTTAAAAACAGCAAAAGACTTGGCGAAAGTACTTGAAATGCCTGAACAAGATATAAATAAATTAACAGATATCGATAAAAAAGATTTTTGGATGCAGTTGAATTCGAAACGTGCGGAGACAAAGATTACTAAGAAAGATATAGAAAAGTTTAAAGAAAAGGGTATAGAGGGAAAAGAGTTAGATAAAAAAATAGAAGACTTAAGACGAGGTCGTGTTACAGAGGTAGAATTAGCAGAATTAACAGCACAAGATTTAAAGGTGTTAGCTATTAAAAGTAAAATGAGTTCAGGTTATCAACTAACACCACAAATCATTAAAAAAGATGTAACAGATGAAGAGTATGCGCGGATAAGCGAAAATCTTGCGAATTTTCCAGGAGTAGATGCAACTGTTGATTGGGAACGTAATTATGTAAACGGTAATTTATTTCGTTCTGTATTAGGAAATATTACGAGTAGTGAAGAAGGATTACCGAAAGAAAATTTAGATTCTTATTTAGTACGTGGATATAACCGTAATGATCGTGTTGGAAAAAGTTATATTGAACAACGATATGAAGATGTATTACACGGCACAAAAGAAGAAGTGAAAAATATTACTGATAAATCAGGAAACATTGTTAGCACAGAAATAATCTCTAAAGGAAAAAGTGGTAATAGTTTAACATTAACGATTGATATGGAATTACAAAAGAAAGTGGAAGAAAGTATAGAGAAAAACTTGAGAGCTTTTAAGAGTTCAGAGCCACTGCTCGATCGAGCTTTTGTTGTCATGACGAATCCAAATAACGGACAAATTTTATCAATGGCAGGCAAAAAGATTGTAGAAAAAGAAGGGAAAATAGAGGTTGAGGATTTGGCATTAGGAAACATGACAACTTCGTATGAGCTAGGGTCAGCTGTAAAAGGTGCTACTTTATTAACTGGATATGAGACAGGCGCAATACATCCAGGAGATCAATTTTATGACGCGCCGATGAAATTTAAAGGTACACAAGCTAAGAAATCGTGGAATGTATCCGGATTTGGTAATATTAATGATTTACGGGCTTTACAAGTATCTTCGAATGTATACATGTTCCAGACAGCTTTAAAAATTGCGGGAGTTAATTACGTACCAAATGGCTCATTGGATATTAAACAAGGAGCATTTGATACGATGCGCTATTATTTCAAGCAATTTGGTTTAGGTGTCCCAACAGGTATTGATTTACCGAATGAAATAATTGGACAAACGAGAAAAGTAGATAGTCAACCTGGGTTTTTACTAGATTTTTCTATCGGTCAGTATGATACGTATACGCCGTTGCAATTAGCGCAATATATTTCAACGATTGCGAATGGTGGTTATAGAATGCAACCTCAAATTGTACAAGAAATACGAGAACAATCAATAAAAGAAGAGGTTGGCAAAGTTATACGTTCCATAGAGCCTGTCGTATTAAATCGAATTGATATGAAGAAAGAACATATTGATCGGATAAAAGAAGGGTTTAGATGGGTATTCCAAGAAGGTGATGGAACTGGCGTGAAATATTTCAAAAACGCGCCATATAAACCAGCAGGAAAGACAGGAACAGCCCAAACTGTATATGGTGGAGATGACCCGATTGGTAGAAATGCAAAAGGAGAACGTATGGAATGTTACAACTTAACGTTAGTTGGATATGCTCCATATGATAATCCAGAAGTAGCATTTTCCGTAGTAGTTCCATGGCTTCATGATGATAAAAATGGAATTAATTCTATAATTGGAAAGGAAGTATTAGATGTATACTTTGATTTAAAACAGCAACGTATACATGGTGAAGCTACTAGTACAGGTAGTTCTAAGCAAAATTAGAGTACTTTTCTCAGGGAAAGACCCTGTTCATATAAAGCCATTTATAAGTAAAAAAATGAAATATGAAATAGGAGATAGAGGCGTCGTAGCTACTATCTCTTATTTTGTTAATAACTCTCATACTAGCTATAATTTTTTTAGTTTATGGAACAAATTTGGTTCGGTGATTGTCTATTATGTGTACGTATAAAAAGGTGCTAAAAATTTGGAAGGAATGATGATTTTGAAAAATAAGAGGATGCTAAAAATAGGAATATGCGTTGGTATATTAGGTTTAAGTATTACAAGCCTAGAAGCTTTTACAGGAGGGGCACTGCAAGTTGAAGCGAAAGAAAAGACTGGACAAGTGAAACATAAAAATCAGGCGACGCATAAAGAGTTCTCTCAACTTGAGAAAAAATTTGATGCTCGGGTAGGTGTATATGCGATTGATACTGGTACAAATCAAACAATTTCTTATCGATCTAACGAAAGATTTGCCTTCGCATCAACCTACAAGGCTTTAGCAGCAGGAGTATTACTACAGCAAAACTCAATTGATACATTAAATGAAGTAATCACATTTACGAAAGAAGACTTAGTGGATTATTCACCTGTTACAGAGAAACATGTAGATACTGGAATGAAACTAGGAGAAATTGCTGAGGCTGCTGTTCGTTCAAGTGATAATACTGCAGGGAACATTTTATTTAATAAAATAGGCGGACCTAAAGGATATGAAAAAGCGCTTAGAAAGATGGGGGATCGGGTTACTATGTCTGATCGCTTTGAAACAGAATTAAACGAAGCTATTCCAGGAGACATTCGTGACACTAGTACAGCGAAAGCAATTGCTACGAATCTTAAAGCTTTTACGGTCGGAAATGCACTTCCAGCTGAAAAACGTAAAATTCTTACAGAGTGGATGAAAGGAAATGCTACAGGGGACAAACTTATTCGTGCAGGCGTACCAACTGACTGGGTAGTTGGAGATAAATCAGGTGCTGGCAGTTACGGGACAAGAAATGATATTGCTATCGTTTGGCCTCCAAATAGAGCACCAATTATCATCGCAATTTTATCTAGTAAAGATGAGAAAGAGGCTACCTATGATAATCAACTCATTGCAGAGGCAACGGAAGTTATAGTTAAGGCTCTTAAGTAAAAATCTTTCAATTCTTTATGTAATATAATTAAAAATAAGAACTTGGAAAGCGATTCTTTTTAATGTGAAAAGAATCGCTTTTTTTATAAGCATGTAAACTATTTATACCTATGTATTATAAAGATATAATTAATGTAGAAAAGAGGGTGAATAGTTATGGAGAATGACAATCAAGTCTTTTGGAGAACAGATTGTCTTGTTTTGAGAAGGTTTAGTATGGATGACACTAACTACTTTCATTTTTATCGTTCTAATCCAGAAGTGGCTAAATTTCAGTCATGGGTTAATTATCAATATCATGAGGCTAAAACGTTTGTAAATGAACAAGTTAAAAATAATCCTAATCTACCAGGTACTTGGTTCCAGTTCGCAATTGCTTTGGCTGAAAATAACAAAATAATTGGAGATTGTGCACTTCACACACTTGTAAATGAACCTCGCATCGTAGAAATTGGATTTACTCTTTCTCCAGAATATCAGGGGAAAGGCTATGCAACTGAAGCTGTTTGTGCCTTACTGAATTACATATTTCATTCATTACGGAAACATAAAGTGATTGCATTTTCGGACGTTCGAAATAATAAGTCTATTTCTGTACTAGAACGAGTGGGGTTGAGGAGAGAAGGTCATTTATTACAGAATTACATGCTAAAAGGGCAGTGGATTGATGAATATCAATATTCAATATTGAAGTCTGAATGGAATGACGCTACATAATTTTAAAATTTAGAAACAATGAAGGAACTTATTCATGAAATTGATGAAAATGCCTTTGTCACTGTATATGATGTTGCGGAAGTACAAGGCGGAAACTTTAAAAAGCATGATATTCATTAAGGGTATTAACTAAGTTAAATGTTTTATACATAGTTGATTATTGAAAAAGATAAAAAACTCACCACATATAGAGAGACAACTGGTATGTGCTAAGATGTACAACGGCAAGATACATAGAACTAAAACTAAGATATTCATACGAACTCAAAAAGCTGAAATTCCTTAACTTGGGAATTTCGGCTTTAATGTTATATGATAGAGTTACGATTAGAACAGAACCGGGCATGTTTACTTCAACAGAGTGATATAAGTTCTTCAGTTCCTAAAATTAGAAACTTGTACTTGATTATCGTAGTTAAATCGATTTCACTTTAAAAGAGAACCGTTAGATAAAAAGAATAATCTATTGAAATGTTTTTGAGAATTGTAGTATTGATGAAGATTTTAGGAGGGAATATGAGCAAGAAGATTAAAAGAAGTATATTACTTATTGCTACATTAGTAGGTTGTAGTATCTTTTTATATTTACAGAACAATTTAATAAGTATAACTGAGGTTAAAATAACCTCTAGTAAAATACCATCCTCTTTTAAAGGGTATAAAATTCTACAAATTTCAGACTTACACAATAAAAAATTTGGCGATAATCAAGATGTGTTAATTCAAAAAATAAAAAGTATAGACCCAGATATTATTGCGATTACGGGTGATTTAATTGACAGTAAATCATACGATGCAGAAGTTAGTATGCAATTAATACGAGAAATTGTAAAGAAATATCCTGTATATTTTGTGACAGGAAACCATGAACAATGGTCTGGAAAGTATAACAATTTAGAAAAAGAGTTGAAGAAATATGATGTCAATGTTTTAAGGAATGAACATGTAGGCATTCGAAAGGGTGAGCAAGAAATAAACTTGCTAGGTATTGATGATCCAGAGTTTGTTACTGGAAACCGTGATGAAGGAAATATTATAATAGATGAAATTAAAAAAGCGAAAATTGAAATGCAGCCAGATAAATATAATGTATTATTATCCCATCGGCCTGAATTTATAAAGGAATATACGAATGAGAGGTTGGATTTGGTTTTATCGGGACATGCTCATGGAGGGCAAGTTAGATTGCCATTTATCGGAGGATTAGTTGCGCCAAATCAAGGTGTTTTACCTAAATATACAGCGGGTTTATATGTAGAACAAAATACATCAATGGTAGTGAGTAGAGGATTAGGAAATAGTATCATTCCGCAAAGGATTTTGAATAGGCCAGAAATTGTAGTCGTGCAGCTAAATTAAGCTGTACGATTTTTTTATACAAAAATGAGTAAAGGGGCTTTCTGTATTTTGCAGGAGTAAACATTACAATTTTGTTAAAAATTTTCTACGTTACATAAAGTAACAAAATTTGACCCTCAGTGTTTGTTATAGTGTAAATAATCAAAAAACTTAAAATTTGTCGAGTGAAAATTGTGATAAGTAATTCATATAAAAAACTTAAAGGGGTGTACACATGCATAAAGAATATGAAATTGAAGAATACACGGCGATTGAGGAACAAATCCATTATTATTGTAAATGTTTATTAGTAAGTCATCCTGATCAAATAATAAAGTATTTAGAAAAAAGGTTAGAAAAATATGCAGAAACATTACAATATGCACATTTATATCCTGACACAGTTATTTTACCGTTACAGCAATTAGTTATCGAATATTCTTTAGACGTTGCTAGAATTCGGAAGTATATGAATTTAAAAACGTAAAGTGAAATTTATAGTTTAAATGAAACAGAGTCGACTTTAGGAAATGAAATTCTAATGTCGACTCTGTTTCATTGTTTAATATCGGTGATTGAACATACATACTAATCAACGAAGTTTGACATATAATTAAGCAAGAGTAAAATAAAAGTGAGTACTCACTCATTTTTATTGGAAAAGGAGGATGAAACGTGCAACAATCTTCAATTATTTTACGGACTGTATCAAAAAGTTTTGGAAAAAAAGAAGTGTTACACAATCTTTCATTGCAAGTTGAAAAAGCAGAGATTTTTGGTTTTGTTGGACCTTCTGGATCGGGGAAAACAACGCTCATTAAAATGATTGCAGGTATTAATGAGGCAACGAAAGGTGAAGTGCTTGTTAATAATACTAATATGCCTAATTTAAATGAAATGAAACGAATTGGTTATATGGCCCAGGCGGATGCATTATATGAAGAATTGTCAGCATATGAAAATGCAGATTTTATAGCAACGATGTATGGATTAAAGGGAAAAAGTAAAAAGACAAGAATTACAGAGGTTTTTGAACTTGTACAATTGTCACAGTATATGAAAAAGCAAGTACAACAATTTTCAGGTGGAATGAAAAAACGCTTATCATTAGCAATAGCACTCCTCCATGAACCAGAAATATTAATTTTAGATGAGCCTACAGTGGGGATAGATCCGCTTCTTAGGAAAACGATTTGGGAAAAATTTTATGATCTTAAAAAGAAAGGCACAACGATTATTGTAACGACGCACATTATGGATGAAGCTGAATTTTGTGAGCGTCTAGGATTAATTAGAGAAGGGAAACTAGTTGCGGTTGGAACAACTGAAGAATTGAAAAAACGCGTGTCATCTGGACGGATTGAAGATGTCTTTTTGTTGGAAGAGGTGGTGTCATCATGAGAGTTAATGGTGTAATCATTCGTATTATTCGCCAATTTTTTCGAGATAAGCGTTCGTTAGCGATGATGTTTGGGGCACCAATGTTATTACTTTGGCTATTATCGCTAGTGTTTACACAAAAAGACTATATACCGCAAATTGCTGTTGTTGATATGCCCGCTCAAATAGTAAAAGTGATGAAAAATCAAGAAGCGTCAATTTATGAATACAGTAAAGAAAACGCGATTTCTGAGTTAGAAAAACAAAAGGTAGATGCAATACTTCGAATAGAGAATGGAAAAATGAAACTTCTGTTGGAAGGTAGTGATTCGTCAAAAAATCGTGCTGTACTTCAAGTATTGCAAAAAAGCACAGAGAAGAATGATGTATCGATTATGAAACCTGAAGTAAATTATTTACATGGTTCTAAAGACTTTACGATGTTTGATGGGCTTGGTCCTGTATTAATTGGTTTCTTTACATTTTTCTTTGTATTTATATTATCAGGTGTATCCTTCGTAAGAGAACGTTTAAGTGGTACGCTAGAAAGGTTATTATCCACCCCAGTAAGAAGATGGGAAATAGTCGCAGGTTATATTATTGGTTTTGGAATCTTTGCCTTTATACAATCCATTATTATCGTAAGTTTTTCCGTTTATATTTTAGATTTATATGTAGCTGGCTCTATATGGCTAACGCTACTTATTACATGTATGCTCTCTTTAACTGCACTAACATTAGGTACGTTTTTATCGGCATACGCAAATAATGAATTTCAAATGATTCAATTTATACCGCTTGTTATTGTGCCACAAATCTTCTTTTCTGGATTGTTTCCAATGGAATCTATGAACAAGTGGCTACAAATGTTAGGGAAATTATTTCCGCTCACATACGGCGCTGACGCAATGAGACAAGTGATGATTCGGAATCAAGGGTTTACAGAGATTGCATTAGATCTTACTGTATTATTACTTTTTTCAATATTATTTGCAGTAGGAAATGTATTTGCTTTAAAGAAACATCGCAAAATATAATAATGACAAAAAGGAGCTTTATAAATGCAGAAGGATTGGCTGGAGGAATTAATAGCTGCAACTAATACGGATAAACGAAATGAACGTCAAATGCGAATATTAGAGGCGGCTGTTGATATGTTTGGAGAAAAAGGATACGCTTCAACTTCAACAAGTGAAATTGCAAAACGGGCTGGTGTAGCGGAAGGAACAATCTTCCGCTACTATAAGACGAAAAAAGATTTATTACTAGCGGTCGTAATGCCAACTTTAACTAAGTTCGCTGCACCATTTTTTGTACAAACCTTTGCAAAAGAAATATTTAAATCGGAGTATGAATCATACGAAGGACTTTTAAGGGTTGTAATTCATAATAGGTTTAAATTTGCTCAAAAACACTTTCCTATGATAAAAATATTAATTCAAGAGGTGCCATTCCAAACAGAACTAAAAAATGAAATACAGCAATTAGTAGAAACAGAACTGTTTTCACATTTCAAAAAGTTGATTGTGAAATTTCAAGAAGAAGGGGAAATTATTGAGATACCACCATCTTCCGTACTACGTCTTACTTTATCAGCTGTATTAGGTTTACTCTTAACAAGATTTTTATTATTGCCTGAAAAAAAATGGGATGATGAAATGGAAATTGAAAATACGATTCAATTTATATTGTATGGATTAACTCCACGAATTTAATCGTCGAAGTGTGAATTACATACATTACTTTTAAGTAAAAATAAATCGCCTTTAAAAAGGCGATTTATTTTCATTATATATTTTTGATAAATAAGTACTTGTTTACTAAAAATATTCTAAATCAGCGTGTTTCTTTGTCTCTTTTTCTAAGACCTAATAATCCTGCTAGTCCTAATAAACCAAGCCAAGCCCAATTATTATTTTTATCACGATTATCATTTAAATCATTTGTTGTATTTACATTTCGAGTTCTTACATCATTATTAACTCTGTCTAAGTTATTGTCATTTACTCGAGTTGAAATATCAGTGTTATTAACTCTATTCATATTATTTCCATCGTATTCAGCTTGCGTAGATGTACCTAAAAACATAATAGATAGTGCTAAAACACTTAAAATAGATGATAATTTCTTTTTCATAACAATCCCTCCTTTCTTAATCATTAATTTCTCCGAAGCATGTGTGTATTATTCATTTCACAATATCTAAACCCTCATTAATAGGGCGCACATTTATAGAAAATAGAGTTGAATGATTGTTAATATATCATTGGATATATATTTCTCATAAAAATAAATGAATCAAACTTTGCTTAAAATGTTAATCTTAGTACAATTTATATTATACGGGCTAGCACTAAGGAGGTAATGAGATGCGACAATTTGCAAAACCAACAATCGTCGTAAGTAAATGTTTAGAATTTGATGCTTGTCGTTATAATGGAGAGATGATTCCAGATGTAACAATACGAAATTTGCAGCCATTTGTTACATTTATACCTGTTTGTCCAGAAGTCGAGATTGGATTGGGGACTCCTCGTGAAACGATACGAATTGTAGAAGAAAATGGTGAGAATAGACTTGTGCAACCGTCGACACGAGAAGATGTAACTGAAAAAATGGAGCAGTTTTCAAATGACTTTTTACAAACGATATCGGATGTGGATGGTTTTATTTTAAAGAATCGTTCACCAAGTTGTGGTACGCGTGATGTGAAAATTTATTCTGGTTTTGAAAAAGCGCCAGCAAAGGGAAAAGGATCGGGCTTATTTGGCGGAGCAGTAGTAAAAAAATTTTCGCATCTTCCTATAGAAGAGGAAGGTAGATTGTCGAATTTTATTATTAGAGAGCATTTCTTTACAAGGCTATTTACAATCGCATATTACAAAATGATTAAACATAATAAAAATATAAAAGACCTTGTATCGTTTCAGTCGGACAATAAATATTTATTTATGGCATATAATCAGGTGAAACAAAAGGAATTAGGGCGTATAATTGCAAATCAAAAAAATGAAAAGATTGAAGTGGTATTTGAAAACTATGAGAAGACTTTATATGAATTATTTATGCGTACGCCCCGTTATACATCGAATGTAAATGTATGCGAGCACATTTTTGGATATTTTAAAACAAAGTTAAAAAAACAAGAAAAAGATCATTTTATAGAACTGTTACAAAAGTATGCAGAAAAGAAAATACCACTTAGTAGTTTACTTACAATTTTAAAATCATGGGCTATTCGATTTGATGAAAAGTATTTATTAAGACAAACATATTTCGAACCATACCCTGAAGCATTAGTAGAAATTTCTGATTCCGGAAAAGGTAGAGATTATTAAACAATAAATTACATAATTCGACACAAAACCTCCTATGTTGTTGTAGAACAATGTAGGAATTTTTTTGTGCATTAGTACAGAATCTGTTTTAAAATTAAGTTATGACAGAATTGTAGCAATTGTCTAACTAATATTCTTGTCTTTTAAGTTGTTATGTTTGTAGTAGAAACTCGCACGCTGTCGAAACTCAATATTCGATAAGGGGTGTGTAGCGGAATGGAATTTACTCTAACTCGCGAAAAACAAATGATTAAAGAAATGGTACGTGACTTTGCTGAAAAGGAAATCGCACCGAAAGCTGTATATTATGACAAAACTGCAGAGTTTCCATATGAAACATTTCAAAAAATGGGCGAACTAGGATTATTAGGCATCCCATTCCCAGAAGAGTATGGAGGTTCAGGTGGCGATACGGTATCGTATGCGTTAGCAGTTGAAGAAATTGGTCGCGCTTGTGGTGGCACCGGTTTAAGCTATGCTGCAACAATTTCATTAGGTGCTTCTCCAATTTATTATTTCGGTACAGAAGAACAAAAACAAAAGTATTTAGTTCCAATGGCGTCAGGTAAAACATTAGGTGCCTTCGGATTAACGGAGCCGAATGCTGGATCTGATGCAGGTGGCACTCAAACGAAAGCGGTATTAGATGGTGATGAGTATGTAATCAGTGGTGAGAAGTGTTGGATTACAAACGCAGAGTATGCAAATACAATTATTGTAACCGCTGTCAACGGTATTGAAGAGAATGGTAGAAAACGTATTTCTGCATTTATCGTGCCTACTACGAGTGAAGGATTAACGATTTCAAGTCCTTACGATAAGATGGGTGTTCGCGCTTCTAATACTTGTGAAATCGTACTTGATGGTGTTCGTGTACCGAAAGAAAATATTCTTGGTGATGTAAATAAAGGCTTTAAACAATTTTTATATACACTTGATGGAGGGCGTATTTCAATCGCTGCATTGGCAGTTGGCATTGCGCAATCAGCCTTTGAACGTGCATTACAATATGCGAAAGAACGTCAACAATTTGGAAAGTCAATCTCTAATTTCCAAGCGATTCAATTTAAATTAGCTGATATGGCGACTGAAGTAGAGCTAGCACGCAATTTAGTACATAAAGCAGCTTGGTTAAAAGATAACGATAAACCTTTCGGCAAAGAAGCGGCAATGGCAAAACTATTTGCATCGGAAGCAGCAAGCCGTATTGCGAATCAAGCAGTACAGATTCATGGTGGATATGGTTATATGCGTGAATATGAAGTTGAACGACATATTCGTGATGCGAAACTATTAGAAATTGGTGAAGGAACTTCTGAAATTCAACGTCTCGTAATTGCTAGACATTTAGGATGTAGATAAAAGGGAGGAATCACTATGTTTCAAAAAATATTAATTGCGAATCGCGGGGAAATTGCTGTTCGTATTATGAAAACTTGTCAAAAACTTGGCATACGCACTGTTGCTATTTATTCTGAAGCAGATGAAAATGCCCTTCATGTGAAGATGGCAAATGAAGCTTACTTAGTAGGTGGACCGCGTGTTCAAGAAAGTTATTTAAACCTTGAAAAAATTATTGAAATAGCTAAGAAGACAAATGCAGAAGCGATTCATCCGGGTTATGGTTTATTATCAGAGAATCCGTCTTTTCCGGTTCGTTGCAAAGAAGAAGGAATCGTATTCATCGGTCCTTCAGAAGAAATCATTACGAAGATGGGAAGTAAAATCGAATCACGTATCGCAATGCAAGCAGCAGATGTCCCAGTAGTCCCAGGTATTACTACAAATATTGAAACTGCTGAAGAAGCAATTGAAATTGCAAAACAAATTGGTTATCCCTTAATGCTTAAGGCATCCGCAGGCGGCGGAGGCATTGGTATGCAGTTGATGGAAACTGAGCAAACGCTCACCAAAGCGTTTGAAAGTAATAAAACAAGAGCGCAAAACTTCTTTGGTAACGGAGAAATGTATTTAGAGCGATATATAGCAGATGCGCATCATATTGAAATTCAGCTTTTAGCAGATACACATGGTAACACAGTGTATTTATGGGAGCGTGAATGTTCGGTACAGCGCCGAAATCAAAAAGTAATCGAAGAAGCACCTTCACCATTTTTAGATGAAGGTACACGAAAGGCGATGGGAGAAGTTGCTGTACAAGCTGCCAAAGCACTTGGCTATACAAATGCAGGTACAGTTGAGTTTCTTGTAGATGATCAGAAGAACTTCTATTTCTTAGAGATGAATACGAGATTACAAGTAGAGCATCCAGTGACAGAAGAAATTACGGGATTAGACCTTGTAGAACAGCAACTCCTTATCGCAAGTGGAGAGAAACTATCATTTACTCAGGATGATGTAAAACGTAGTGGTCATGCCATTGAAGCTCGTATTTATGCAGAGGATCCGAAAACATTCTTCCCATCACCTGGGAAAATTACAGATTTAACATTACCGTCAAATGTACGGATTGATCACTTCTTAGAAAATCATGTAACGATTACACCTTTCTATGATCCAATGATTGCGAAAGTCATTGCACATGGCGAGACTCGTGAAGAAGCAATTTCGAAATTACATGATGCTCTAGAAGAATTAAAAGTAGAAGGTATTAAAACGAACACGCCAATGCTACTGCAAGTTTTGGAAGACGAAGTGTTCAAAGAGGGTATTTATACAACGGGTTTTGTAACGAAACAACTCGTTAAAAAATAAGATTTAACAATATTAAGGGGGAAAAAATGATGACGAAAGTATACGCATCGATGGCAGGAAACGTTTGGAAGATTGTTGTAGGAGTAGGAGATACAGTAGAGGAAGAGCAGGATGTCGTCATTTTGGAATCTATGAAAATGGAAATTCCAATCATTTCAGAAGAAGCTGGCACAGTTATGAAAATTAATGTGCAAGAAGGCGATTTTGTAAATGAAGGAGATGTATTATTAGAAATTGAATAGGGAGATATAGGGGGAAGCGAATTGAAACTACCTAATTTTGCTGTCATTAAAGAAGTCGGGCCACGTGATGGCTTACAAAATGAAAAAAAGATTGTTGGCACAAAAGATAAAGTAAAATGGATTCAACTACTTACAGAAGCAGGATTGTCGTATGTTGAAGTTTCCTCATTCGTTCACCCAAAATGGGTCCCTGCATTAGCAGATGCAAATGATGTATTTTCTGAGCTGAAAAGGGATCCAAATGTTACATATGCTGCGCTTGTTCCGAATCAAAATGGTTTGGAACGAGCTTTTTTGCAAAATGTAGATGAGGTGAATGTTTTTTTATCAGCAAGTGAATCTCATAATAAAAGTAATATTAATAAATCGATTAAAGAAGCATTAGTTGTAATTGAAGATATAACAAAACAGGCATTATTCGAAGGGAAAAAGGTAAGAGGCTATGTTTCTACTGTATTTGGATGTCCTTATGAAGGGGATATAAGTGTTACAGCAGTTGACGAATTATGTAATCAACTATTTTCATACGGCATTTATGAAGTTTCTCTTGGGGATACAATCGGTGTAGCGAATCCATTACAAGTAGAACAAGTATTAGAATATCTATTAAAGAAGTATGATGCTTTGCAGTTTGCAATGCATTTTCATAATACGTATGGAATGGCTCTAGCGAATGTAGTTAAATCATTAGAATACGGTATTACAACGTTTGATAGTTCTTGTGGTGGACTCGGGGGCTGCCCTTATGCACCAGGAGCATCAGGTAATGTTGCTACTGATGACCTAGTACATATGCTCCATAAGTTAGGAGTCCAAACGAATATTGATGAAGAGAAGTTATTGAGAGCAAGTCAATTTATTCAAAGTAAATTAAATATCCAATTACCGAGTCATGTGTATAGAGCGCTTCAACATAAAACGATAAGTAGGTGAGAAGATGCTACAATTACAAAACATTTCAGTTGATTATGTAACACCTCACGTTGTAAAGATTTCGTTATATCGTGAAAGACAAGCAAACTCATTATCTTTAGCATTATTAGATGAATTACAAACTATATTAACTCAAATAAGTGAAGATTCAAACGTGCGTGTAGTTATTTTGACTGGTGCTGGTGAAAAAGCATTTTGTGCTGGTGCAGATTTAAAAGAGCGTGCCGATATGAATGAAGAACAAGTTCGCCATGCTGTTAGTATGATTCGCACTACTATGGAGATGGTTGAACAATTACCACAGCCAGTTATTGCTGCTATAAATGGAATCGCACTTGGTGGTGGTACGGAATTAAGTTTAGCTTGTGATTTTAGAATTGCTGCTGAATCTGCAAGTCTTGGTCTTACTGAAACGACACTTGCAATTATACCAGGAGCGGGTGGTACACAGCGCTTACCGAGATTAATTGGTGTTGGTAGAGCGAAAGAATTAATTTATACAGGTAGACGTATTTCAGCGCATGAAGCAAAAGAATATGGTTTAGTAGAATTTGTTGTACCAGCTAATTTACTTGAAGAGAAAGCGATTGAAATAGCAGAGAAAATTGCTAGTAATGGACCTATTGCTGTTCGATTAGCAAAAGAAGCGATTTCAAACGGTATTCAAGTTGATTTACATACCGGATTACAAATGGAAAAACAAGCGTATGAGGGTGTAATCCATACGAAAGATAGATTAGAAGGATTACAAGCATTCAAGGAAAAACGCACACCAACGTATAAGGGGGAGTAAATATGTTAGATCAAAAACAACAATCAAATACATTTGAAGAACGAGTTGAAACGATTAAACAAGGCGGCGCACCAAAATATCATGAACAAAATAAAGCAAAAGGAAAATTATTTGTTCGAGATCGTTTAGCGCTTCTATTTGATAATGGCGAATATGTAGAAGATGCATTATTTGCTAACTGTGAACAAACAGGCTTACCTGCGGACGGCGTTGTAACGGCAACGGGTAAAATACATGGTCGTACTGCATGTGTAATGGCCAATGATTCTACTGTAAAAGCTGGATCGTGGGGATCACGCACAGTTGAAAAGATTTTACGTATTCAAGAAACAGCTGAAAAACTACGTGTTCCGTTATTTTATTTAGTCGACTCTGCTGGAGCACGTATTACAGATCAAGTAGAAATGTTCCCAGGGCGCCGTGGTGCAGGAAGAATCTTCTATAATCAAGTGAAATTATCAGGTAAAGTTCCTCAAGTATGCTTATTATTTGGACCTTCTGCAGCTGGTGGTGCCTATATTCCAGCCTTTTGCGACGTTGTAATGATGGTAGAAGGAAATGCATCTATGTATTTAGGATCTCCTCGTATGGCTGAGATGGTTATCGGTGAGAAGGTAACTTTAGAAGAGATGGGCGGAGCTCGTATGCATTGCTCTGTATCAGGATGCGGAGATGTTTTATGTAAGACAGAAGAAGATGCGATTACACAAGCAAGACAATACATTTCATATTTTCCAAATAACTACTTAGAAAAGACTCCATTGGTTACACCTCAAGAACCGAAACAATTCGATAAAACGTTAGAACAAATCATTCCAGAAAATCAAAATGCTCCTTTCAATATGAAAGATCTCATTAATAGAGTTATTGATGAAGGTTCATTCTATGAAGTAAAAAAATTATTTGCTCAAGAGCTAATTACAGGCTTAGCACGTATTGATGGTAAGCCAGTTGGTATTATTGCAAATCAGCCGCGTATGAAGGGCGGCGTATTATTCCATGATTCAGCTGATAAAGCTGCTAAGTTTATTAATTTATGCGACGCATATCATATTCCATTATTATTCCTTGCGGATGTACCAGGATTTATGATCGGTACAAAAGTAGAGCGTGCTGGTATTATTCGCCACGGTGCAAAAATGATTTCTGCAATGAGTGAAGCAACTGTACCGAAGATTTCTATCGTTGTTCGTAAAGCATATGGTGCTGGTTTATATGCGATGGCAGGTCCAGCATTTGAACCAGATTGCTGCCTGGCATTACCGACAGCCTCTATTGCGGTAATGGGTCCAGAAGCTGCGGTCAATGCTGTATATGCAAATAAAATTGCAGCTTTACCAGAAGAAGAGCGTGCTAGCTTTATTGCTGAAAAACGTGAAGAGTATAAGAAAGATATTGATATATACCACTTAGCATCAGAGATGGTGATTGATGGTATTGTTCATCCAAACAATTTACGTGAAGAGTTAAAAGGACGTTTCGAAATGTATATGAGTAAATATCAAGTATTCACGGATCGTAAACATCCTGTATATCCAGTTTAAAAGCCCTATTTAGGGCTTTCTTGCTCAAAAAGTTAAGGAGGGGAAAATATTGAAACAAGCAGTTTGGTTTCCAACAGAAGAGTACAAGGAAAAAACACGTTTATATAGTTGGATGAAATCATTGGGATATGAAGACTATGAAACTTTTTATAATAAATCTATTGAGGAAACAGCTTGGCTTTGGGGAGAGGCAGAAAAAGCAGTTGGCTATCAATGGATGAAACCTTATACAGAAGTGTTAGATTTAGAAAATGGTACACCGTTTGCACAGTGGTATAATGGCGGAACATGTAACGTTGTAGAATCAGCTTTATCCCGCTGGCTTGCGGATGAAGAGACAAGAATACAGCCAGCACTTCAGTACGAAGGAGAAAATGGAACTTCAAAATCATTTACATATGAAGAGCTTGATAACTGGGTAAGCCGTGTTGCCAATGGTTTGAAACACGCGGGTATTGAAAAAGGTGACCGTGTAACAATTTATATGCCGATGATTCCAGAAACAGTTGTTGCGATGCTAGCTGTAATGAAAATTGGAGCAATTATTTCACCAATATTCTCAGGCTTTGCGTCTGATGCAGTTATGACACGTGTGCAAGCGGCGGGTTCAAAAATGATTATTACTGCAGATGGATTTTCACGCCGCGGTAAAATTGTTTCTTTAAAAGATGAAGTAGATAAAGCTTGTGAACATTGCCCAACTGTTGAAAAAGTTGTTATCGTTCGTCATGCAGGAAATGATTTTACACCACATAACTATGACTTTTCGTGGAGTACGCTAGAAAAAGAAAAACCATTCATACATGCCGAGGAAATGCAAAGTGATGATCCATTAATGCTCATTTATACATCAGGGACGACTGGTAAGCCGAAAGGAACAGTACACACGCATGCAGGATTTCCTTTGAAAGCAGCTTTTGATGCAGGATTTGGAATGAATATTAAACAAGGTGATCGTGTATTATGGGTAACTGATATGGGCTGGATGATGGGGCCGTTTCTATTATTCGGTTCACTCATTAATGGAGCAACGATGGTTATGTACGAAGGTGTTCCAGACTTCCCAGAAGCAGACCGGTTATGGGAGACAGTTGATAAATATGAAATTACTCATCTAGGTATTTCGCCAACGTTAATCCGAGCATTAATGGCAAAAGGTGATGAGTATGTCAATAAACATTCTTTAAAGAGTTTGGAAGTATTCGCATCAACAGGAGAACCTTGGAATCCTGATCCATGGATGTGGCTGTTTGAAACAGTTGGAAAAGGAAATGTTCCAATCTGTAACTACTCAGGTGGAACTGAAATCTCTGGTGGGATTTTCGGTAATGTTCTTATTAAGCCAATCGCACCGATTAGTTTTAACGCATCTTTACCAGGAATGGCAGCTGTCGTGCTGGATGATCAAGGTAAACCAATTCGAGATGAAGTCGGAGAATTATGCTTAGAGAAACCTTGGGTAGGTATGACGAAAAGCTTCTGGGAAGATGATGAACGTTACGTGAACACATATTGGTCGCGTTTTGAAAATAAATGGGTCCACGGTGACTGGGTCATTTACGATGGTGAACAATATATCATCACAGGGCGTTCAGACGATACGTTAAATATTGCAGGTAAACGTATTGGACCTGCTGAATATGAATCTATTCTTGTGAAACATAATGATGTAATCGAAGCTGCTGCAATTGGTGTACCTGACGAAGTAAAAGGTGAAGTTTGTCATTGTTTTGTAGTGTTAAGAGATCATGTAACATTCACAGGAGAATTAAAGAAAGAATTAATGAGTTTAGTAAACTCTCATATTGGAAAAGCGTTGTGTCCTAAAGACATCCACGTTGTAGAAGATTTACCGAAAACACGTAATTCTAAAGTAATGCGCCGTGTTATTAAAGCAGCTTACTTAGGAAAAGAATTAGGTGATTTATCATCGCTTGTAAATCCTGAAGTAGTTCCGTTTATTCAGGGGTTACAGTCTAGTAAATTATAAAGTTAGCAAGGAGTTCTATATAAATAGAGCTCCTTTTTTATGTTTATAAAAAGAAAAGAAGTGAATTTGATGAAGAAGAAAAATTTTACTATTAGTGTTAAGTATGTCTGTTTTATAATTTTTATTAAAATACGATACTGTAGCATCTTTATTCATTAGAGTAATTAAATTTTGTTAAGGATGAAATTCAATAAAAGCGTTATTTTAATAGATTGTTACAAAATTTAATTTGAAAGGCACATCCAAATGATAAAAAAAGAGCACTATAAAATCAGTGCTCTTTTTATTAGAAATTGCTTAGTTCTTAAAAATAAAATCTTTACGGACAATTCACAATGGTAATAATGACGCTAGCCATTGTTCCAGGAGAATCAAGAAGTGAAGCAGTAACGGTTACTGTTCCAGGCCCATTAGCGGCTAGAAATACAGCGGTAAAGTTACCTGAGGCATTGGTAATGACAGCAAGAGGAACCATGAAAGCAAGAGATGGGTTACTAAACGAAAAACTGACCACTACCCCTGGAGTAGGAATACCGTTTACTAATACTTGACCCGAAAAAAATAAAGTATTATTTCCTTGAGTGGATACACATGCTGTGGTTTCGTTAGAAGTCAAGGTAATAGATGCAGGTCCAGCAGGAAGATTAAATCCAGTTGGTCCAGTTGGTCCAGTTGGTCCAGTTGGTCCAGTTGGTCCAGTTGGTCCAGTTGGTCCAGTTGGTCCAGTTGGTCCAGTTGGTCCAGTTGATCCGGTTGGTCCAGTTGATCCAGTTGATCCAGTTGATCCGGTTGATCCGGTCGATCCGGTTGGCCCAGTCGGTCCAGTTGATCCGGTTAATCCAGTAAGCTCCTGTAGAACCGGTGGGACCGGTAGGGAATTGAAAAGGTTGAACAGGTGGAAGTGTAGGTCCAATAGAACCCGGATTAAGTGCAGCAAAAGATAAAAACTCGTCCATTATTTATCACCTCTAAAAATCGTATTACTAATAGTAAATGTAATGATAGAGCAAAGTGAAACGGACAAGCGGTTTTATTTTAACAAATTAAACAAAGTAGTTATATGATAGAAAGAGAGATTAGTATGATTCCTTTAGAAATTAAATATAAAAAGGCGATTATCTTCAAATCGCCTTTTAGGTAATGCCGTGTAATTTTATTCAGTTATTTGAAATATAGTTTCATTCGGTTTGGAAAATCCATACAGTTTCCTTGCGAATTTTAAAATTTCTTCTTCACTACTTGTTAAAGCCTTGACATCCTTGTTAAGGGAATGACCATCCTTCTTTACAGAAGATAATTTTTGTTGTTCCGTATTAAGTGTGATTTGTTTTTCTTTAATCATTTCTTGTTGGTTATTCAGAGAATATTGAAGGACAAAAATTATAGGTAATATAAAAGCCAAAGTAGTTATAATACGGCGTCTTGTTTTTTTAATACTACCTTGTTGGGTATTAGGATTCACTTGCTGTGAGGGTATATTAGGATTTGATTGGTGTGATGATACTTTTGGGATGTTTCCCATTAAAATGCCTCCATTACTGATTGTCGAATTTAAACCGTTTAATAGTATTATAAATGTTCAATAAGGATTTTAGAAGATATTTTAATATAGGTGAGTTTTGTAAAGTTTAAACAAAATCTTTATTTAAATAAAAGAAACCCCGCTTGTCTCTCGGGTTTCTGAAGGCAATGAAAGTACTCGACTAATTAAAGATTCCATGAATTTTTTGGTGAAAATACTGGTGAATTCGTCTGAATTAATGAGGGCATCTAAAGCTTTATACGTACGTGAAGTAATTAAAAATCGATTTATAAGAGTTAGCTTGTTTTTTCTTAATAGCCCACCTAATCAGTAAATACATATGTCTGTTGAAATCTTTACGTGTTCATTGATAAAAAGCTGACTATATTCAGTCAGCTTTTTGTATAATACATTCTAGTATTTATCGGTTCCAAAAGACATATTCTTTCCTTTACGTTGACATTAAAAATATTACCAATTTTTTCTTTTACAATGGCAACAAATAAAGAAACATTTACAACGACACTTATTTCGTTTAGAACTCCAATCATCATCACGATGACACTTTTCTTTAGATTTCCACCAATCATCATTACAATGTTTTTCCTGAGAACTCCAATCGTCATCACAATGACACTTTTCTTTAGATTTCCACCAATCATCATTACAATGCTTTTTCTGAGAACTCCAATTATCATCACAATGATGCTTTTCTTTAGATTTCCACCAATCATCACAACAATGCTTTTTCTGAGAACTCCAGCAATCATTTTTCCAGGACATTTATTTCTACCTCCTTTCAATAGTGTTCATATTATTCTATGTTTTAATAAAAAAATGGCTTGTTTATTAACCTACTATTTTATCTTTATATGATAGAGTGTCTTCTACTCGATATAGAATTCATACAAACTATGCTAATTTTTAAGAGAAAGTGGAGAGAACTACTACTAGTTATGGTATTTTTCAATAAACACTTGTTGAAGAAAATGTTCTGATTACAAATAATATCTTATTTTCGAGTACGCTTTTTAAATGTATATTTCACAATGAAAAATGGCAAATCCACAAATAAAGTCTATGTATATGTGAGTTAATGGGAAAATCTAGTGTGTTTTTAAGGGGCGTCTTATTTAAAAGAAAAAAGGTTTGTTTTAGAAAGTGGTGTCTAAACATTAAATGGAGTAGGACTAAATTCACGGCCGCTCATTAAAAAGCTTTTAATTAGGAGAAGTCTGTTTTTATAATGAATAATGAAAAGAAAGTTTGGTACAATTGTTTGTTTTTTTCTTTTTATGTGTTTGCCTCGTACCCTTTTAAGCTAGTGGACATACTTTACTAATAGAAAGGATTAGGGGGTGAGGTATTGGGTTCTCGATTTAATAATTGTAAAAAGAAGTGTACATGTAAACAAGATGATTGTTGGGAAGTATTCGAAGAGTGTAAAAAAGAACAGCATGAGAAATGTGATAATTCTTGTGTACAAGGAATTAGAGATGAACTTAAGAAATTAATTAATCGAACAGTTCAAATTAATACAGAGGGACGTACTTATGTAGGTACTGTTTCGTCTGTAAGTTGTGATGTAGTTAGGCTTGCGGCTATTCCTGGATCGGTTGGAGTAATTATTTCCATTTGCAAAATTGAAGCAATTTTCCCACCGGTTACAACGGTTACTGCTGACTTTGATTTTAATGGTATTGATGTAGCAAACAAAGCATAATTATGCTGTTTTTTTGTAAAGCCATTCACATGAATGGCTTTATTTTAATTTTATATAAAAGGAGAATATATTCTTTATATAGAAATAAGTTTGAGGTTATAAAGCATGATGTACGAAAGGAGCAAGGAAGTGATTAAACTAGAAAGCTTTAAGAAATCTGATTTTAAACAATTAATAAATTGGATTAATTCCGAAGAATTTCTAATACAATGGTCAGGAAATGCATTCACATTTCCTTTAGACGAACAGCAATTAGAGAAGTATATAGAAAGTGCAAATACACTCGCTTTCAAAGTGGTAGATGAAGAGACTTCAGACGTTATTGGTCATATTTCGCTTGGGCAAATAGATAATATTAATAAGTCCGCTAGAATTGGAAAAGTATTAGTTGGTAATACGAAGATGAGAGGACGTTCTATAGGGAAACATATAATGAAAGCAGTACTTCATATTGCTTTTGACGAATTAAAACTACATAGAGTAACTCTTGGTGTGTATGATTTTAATACATCGGCCATTTCATGTTACGAAAAAATAGGGTTTGTAAAAGAAGGCTTATTAAGAGAGTCAAAAAGAGTAGGAGAAACGTATTGGAATTTATGGGAAATGAGTATGTTAGAATATGAATGGAAGAGGTAGCAACGATAGTAATTTATAATTATATTATGTTAACAAAGGGGCTTGGTGGGTATAGTGGATAATAAAATAAAAATAATTTCAATTGCAGCTGTTTCGGGGGGAGGTAAAACTACAATTACAGAAAGATTAAAGCATAAGTTTAAAAACTCAAAAGCTCTATATTTTGATAGTTATACATTTGATAACTCTCCTGCTGATATTTGTAAATGGATTGATGATGGGGCGAATTACGACGAGTGGGTATTAACACCATTAATTCATGATATTGAGCAACTTATACAAAATAATACCTTAGACTATATTATTGTAGATTATCCTTTTGCATACTTAAATAGTGAGATGCGAAAATTCATTGATGTAACTATATTTATTGATACGCCTTTAGATATTGCGATGGCTAGAAGGATTTTGCGAGATTTTAAGGAAGGTACAATAGATGAAATACATAATGATTTGGAACATTACATGACATATGCGAGAAAAGCTTATTTAGAGGCAATTCATACTGTTAAGCCGAATTCAGATATCATATTAGATGGTTCTTTATCTGTAAGTGAAATAATTAATCACGCTGTCGAGGAACTTGGCCGAAGAGAAGTGATTGTCAATGGTTAAATGTATAACAGATGCTGTTAGGTAGATAATTAAATTAAGGGAGAGATAAATGTGTACACTTTATTTCAATATAATTGGCAAGTAAGAGATGATTGGTTTAAGTGGTGTGAACAACTTTCAGAGGAAGATTTACTTTGCAAACTGGGGGTATGTTAAAAACATGATTTCATATTGTAGATGTAGAGTATAGTTGGATTAGTGCTCTTCAAGGATAAGAAGATAGAGAACCGCAATTTAAAGATTATCAATCGATTCAAAAAGTGAAAGCGTGATCTGATTTATATAAACGAGAACTTGAAGTTTTTTTGCAGTCATGATCATCTAGCCTAGAATGCTAGCACACTTAAAATAAGCCGTATAAAAAGTTAATCATTGGTGCTTTGATTCTATAACGTCGGCGAAATAAATAGTGTGAAGGACAGATATTCTAACAAGTATTTTATGTAACGTTCGTATATTTAAATTTTCTTGTAATTAACCGAATTCTAATTTTTTAGAAACGGATAATGAGGTATGGGTGTTGATCTTTTTTATTGAATAAAATGGATTGATTTTTCGGATTTTCATTACAAAATAAAAATTTAAATTTTGTTAGTTGTTAAAAAAAAGATGAGAAGAAAATAGAAAAAGAGGGCTAATGCCCGCTTTTTCTTTTAATTTGGTAATTAATCACAGATTGGTATCCCAAGCACTCTTAGAGCTAATGCTACTTGAAGGGAAATCTCTAATCTAGCAATTTCAATACCAGCTACTGAAAGAACTAAAAAAGGTTGTCCGTTTACAAATACAACACAACTATCCATAGTTAAGCCTCCTTTCTAGTAATCTACTATAGTATATGAGTAGAACTTTAAAGTGTAATAGTTCAATTGTTGGATTTAATAGAATTAATAGATTAACCCATTTAAACTAAACAAACGAATACAACGAAAGGAAAGAGAGATGGATGTATGCCTCAAAAAACATAGGTTTTAAGACATGTAATCGTACATGAAATCCATCATATTGGTCAGCTATCTATATGGGCGAGGGAGTTAAACTTGCAACCAGTTTCAGCAAATTTGATTGGACGAGGATGATAGAATTAAAAACCGACTTGCATCTCAAGCGCAAGTCGGTTTTTATATATAAGAAGATTTCTTAATTGAAATCCTCGGATTTTTTCTGACGTATATGTAAAAACATTAAGGTGGTAATGATTAAGAAAATCATTATAGTTTGTATAATTAAGTTTTTAAACTGAAGCAATATTGTCCAAGATGTAAGGGTGTCTTTAAAAGCTTGGAGTGCAGAGTACGAGGAAGGATCAAAACCATACTGTAGCAACTTTTTTGTTTCAATAAATGAGATGTTTTCTTCATCTGCATCTAATATTACTGAAATTAGTCTAGTATCTCCTAGTTTTGCTGTACTGACAAAACTATAATTACCGTTAGTTGAAAAACTAGTTTGTAAGCCATCAACACCTTGAAGTTTAATGTTTTCATTAAGGGAATATATCATTTTATTCGTATTGAAAACCTGGGAATCTTTGAAGGTAAATTGGTAAGAGGTTAGTTTCGTAATATTCAATACATCTGGAAAATCTTTTACTAATCGTGCAGCTAGTTTAGCTGCGTCTATTGCTGTTGTAGTTGATTGTTTATTTGTATCATGATTAATTCCAGTAGAGTTTAGAAATGGAGATGGTTGTAATAAATGTAGTTCTTTTGCTTTTTTATTCATTAATATTGTAAAGTTATCTTCAGTTCCAGCAATGTGTTCTGCTAGAGCGAGTGCAGAACTATTATTCCCTGCCAGTAGCAATGCATGAAGTAAATCACGAACCGTTGTTTTATCATTCGATGTTACTTGTATAGGGCTTGTTTCTACTCGGAAAACTTCGTTACTTATTTGTACGAAGTCATCTAACTGTATTTTTCTATCATTTAGTTGTTCCAATACGATATATTCCGTCATTAATTTAGATAAAGTAGCTGATTGTACTGGGGTTTCTTCATTTTTTTTATAAACAATTTCACCTGAATTAGCATTTATTAAAATAGCTGATTTAGCTTGAATAATCGGACCATTTACATAAAGATAAAAATATAAAACGATAAGTGCAGTAATGAAAAAAGATAATAATAAAATAGCGAATTTTTTTAAGAATTGCATAAGTGATCCTCCTATTATGACATCAATAATAGTATTGTAAAAAGGAATGCTTAATTAGGAAGAAAGAAAAGGTAAAGAATTTCTAAAGAATTATAAAGGATTATTAAATTTAGGGAAATAATAGAAAAAGTTCAATTTCTTGTATGATAAGAAATTGAACTTTTTATTTGTAATATTAACATTTGTATGGAAGTAGTTTTACAGTGAATGTTGTTTTTTCGTCATCACTATATACTTCAATTGTTCCTTTATGCAACTCGACTATACTTTTTGCAATTGCTAATCCAAGTCCAGATCCACCAGTGTTTGTAGAGCGAGATTTCTCAACGCGGTAAAAACGTTCAAAAATATGAGGTAAATCCGTACTAGGAATAGGTTGTCCGTAATTTGTTATATCAATTGTAATCATATTATTGCTTTCATAAGCAGTAAGGTCAATATAGCGACCTTCGCTTCCATAAGCGATAGCGTTTATAATAAGATTTTCAAACACACGCACTAATTTGTCACCATCAGCTAATACCATAAGCTTTTGAGGCGGGAAAGAAGGCCGACATTCTATATTAGCTTCTTGAACCTGTATGCGGAATTGAACAGTTAATTGTCCAAGTAACTCTACAATATCAATAGGAACAGAATACAAGCTTAATTCTTTATTTTGAACACGTGTATATTCGAACAAGTCATTCATTAATGCATTAAGACGAGTTACTTTATCGTAAATGACTTGAATATAGTATCGCAATTCCACTTCATCTCTATAATTATCATGATGGATTAAATTTACGTATCCAACTATAGAAGTAAGGGGGGTGCGTAAGTCATGTGATACATTTGTAATAAGTTCACTTTTTGCTTGTTCCGCTTGTCTTTCTTCATCAATTGAGACTTTTAATTGTTCAACAATTTCATTGACCCCGATTGCTAATTCTTCTAGATAATTATGATTTACAATAGAAACTTTATGATTGAAGTTTCCATTTGCAATATAACGAATTTCTTCTATCATTTTTTTTATACAAGTTTCATAATAAAGTTTTTTCTCGTGACGATAAAAAATGTAAAGATAGGATGAAAAAATAGAAAATAAAAACAAATAAGATACAATCATCATCCATAAAGACTCTTTAATCCCTTTATACTTTTCATAACCAAAAATTCGAATGAATTCTTTACCGAGTTCAGTTAGAGTAAGTGAACTCTCAATTACACTCGTAACGAGGCGATAAATAATTAGTTCAGTAATAGGAGTGAGTGTGATAGCTAATAAAAGCCAAAAAATAAGTTTCCATTTAGGAATATCTTTTAATATATCAAATGCTTCATTTCTCAATTTTATAGCCAACTCCCCAAACAGTATGAATCAATTTTTCTCCATTCATTACTGTTTCAAGTTTATCTCGTAAGTTGCTAATATGGACCATTACCGTCTTATTTGAACCATAACCATCTTCATTCCAAACGCGTTCGAAAATTTCTTCTGAACTAAATACTCTTCCTGTATTACTCGCAAGTAAATATAAAATATCGAATTCAATAGAGGTTAGTTTAATATACTCTCCATTTACTTTAACTGTATGATTATGTTTGTGTATTTCAACAGAGCGAATACGAATAATACCATCTTCATTCTTTTGCGAAGTAGCATTTTGGAAAGAGGATCTTCGTAATAAAGCTTTCACTCTAGCTACTAATTCTAATGGATTGAATGGTTTGATCATATAATCATCGGCACCTGTCATAAGGCCTAATATTTTATCCATATCTTCTGCTTTTGCACTAAGCATTAGAATTGGTACAGTATTATTTTCACGTACTTCCTGACAAACTTCTAATCCGTTTCGTTTTGGCATCATAATATCCAAAATCATAAGGTCAACTTCATATGTAGAAACCTTTTGCAATGCTTCATCGCCATCATAAGCTTTATAAATGTTATAGCCTTCATTTCGCAAATAAACAGCAAGTAATTCAACAATTTCTTTATCATCATCAATAATTAATATGTTTTTATTCATTGTGTAGTTCCTTTCCTTACAAATCATCAACATTACTATAATATCAAACATTTATGTACTTGTAGCGATGATTCTGTATAAAATTTCATGTAACGTATTAA
This sequence comes from Bacillus sp. C-3-6, assembly GCF_054509685.1. Lineage (NCBI taxonomy): Bacteria > Bacillati > Bacillota > Bacilli > Caryophanales > Bacillaceae > Bacillus > Bacillus sp. C-3-6. The sequence continues at coordinate 2,388,785 of NZ_CM137247.1, forward strand.
AAAGGAGTAAAAAGATTAATATCGAATATAAAATAAAAAGGATATTTAGATTCTATATTATAATGTAAGTTAGTTATAAGGGGGATTTTCTATGTTATATAATGATATATATTCATTTACTCCAACTGGAAAAATAGAAAATGATATTAAAGCCTTTCTACTAAAATATAATAAAGAGTTTACATATAAACATTCAATTCGTGTGGCAAATGAGGCAAAAAAGATTGCAGAAAAGTTTCACGTAGATAAAGAAAAAGCAGCAATTGCAGGATATTTACATGATATTAGTGGCATTTTTCCGAACGAGGAGAGGATTGCAGTTGCTGAAGAGTTTGGGGTAGAGATAGTGGAAGCAGAAAAAAAGTTTCCTATGATTATTCATCAAAAATTATTGAGAGTAATCGCAAAAGAAATATTTAAAGTAGAAAATGAAGAAATTTTAAATGCAATTTGTTGCCATACAACGTTGCATAAATATGCAACGAAGATGGATTTAGTATTATTTGTTGCAGATAAAATAGAATGGGATCAAAACGGGACACCACCATATTTAATAGAAATAAAAAAAGGATTGGAAAAATCTTTGGAAAAAGCAGCTTTTGTATATATTTCATATTTGTGGGAAAGGAAAGATACATTGAAAGTTATACATCCGTGGCTAGAAGAAGCATACTGGGATTTAAAAGGAATTTTACAGTAGAAAGGACAAGGAAATGTAATTAAAAGAATATATGAATCAAACATTTCCAGGAGTTACATTAGGACCCTACTTATATTCTCAGTGGGGAAATCATTTACATTTTGATTTCGGAAAAGATAAATATCAAATTGTAGAAGGAACCAACGATTTAAATATGGAATACTTTTCTCAACTATATACATATAATAAATTCTTATTTGAAGACATATTTTCAAAAGAAGATGTAGTGTTTGTAGTGACAAATGTTTATAGATTTAAAAAGGAAAACATAAAAACTCCACAGAAAATAAATGTATACAATAAATATATTAAGAAAAGAGATTTAAGATTTCATATAAGACAAGAAACGTTATCGTTTCTATTTGAAGATGAAGAAGCAGATTTATCCCGCATTAACGGGCAGTAAGACCCCCACCTCAAAATTCAGCGAAAGCAAAGAAGGTAGGTGGGAATCAACTGCCCCTAAAAGCCCGATTGGTTCAACTAATAATCAGTGGGGATGAACAAAACCCACACTGATTAAAGTTTCACTTTATATTGTACATATCATTTTTCTTTAAAATGTCTTGCGGAAGATATTAAGTATGAATCGCTTATACAAGCTGCTAATCATGAGCATTTCTCTGCTCTGTATCCTCGATTTGGACGAAAAAAAGAAATTTCTTATCCAGATGTATTTCTCATAAATGAAACGAAAGATATTGTCATGTTTATGTATGATGATAGAGGATGTGAAGTAATTGCGAAGAATAAAGAAATAATACGAGATTTATATAAGAAATACAAAGAATGGATTCCAGATTATGAACGAGAAAGTATAGATAACTTATTTAAATGACAATAGGGGAAGTGAAGCATGTAATGAAACGTATTGCAATTGTATCTGCATGGGAACCAGAACTGACGTATTTGCATCAACATTATCCGAGTGAACGTGTTGAAAAAAGAGCAGCTTGGGAATTTCATTTTCATACTATTAATGAGCTGGAAATTATATCAGTTGTTACTGGTGTCGGTAAAGTAAGCTGCGCTAGTTGTGTACAATTGTTAATTAGTGAGTTTCAGCCAGATGAGTTGTTTATGACAGGAATATGCGGAAGTTTATCAAACAAGGTGAAAAATGGTCATATTGTAGTGGCACTAAACGCAATACAACACGATGTTACTGCAGCTGGCTCAGGGGAAGATGTTTTTAATTTATATAACGGTAGAACAGCACCTATTGAAACAACAAAATCACTTGTAAGAAGAATAAAAAAAATACGATCATATGATCCGATACATTTCGGTACATTTTTATCTGGAGATCAACGTATTCGTAGTTCAGAAATGAGATATTTACTCCATACCGTATATGGAGCATTGGCAGTTGATCAAGAAGTAGCAGCTTTCGCCTATGTGTGTCAAATAAATAAAAAACCATTTCTATGTTTAAAAGCTGCTTCAGATCAGGCTAATGATAAAACGAAAGAGGAACAAAAAATCTTTAAAATGCTAGCATGTGAAAGAGCATGTGAGCATTTAATTGCTTTTTTACGTGTTTATGAGATTAATGTAGTAAATAATAGATAGTTAGAGGGTTTTAAGCTTGGAAACTACAAATAAAATAGCTATTTTGGGTGCGAATGGAAAAGTCGGGAAATTCCTCATGAATGAAGCGGTAGAACAGGGATTTCAAGTGAAAATATTAACGAGAAATTCTAAAAATATGCCGATAAATAATGAGAATATAGAGGTTATCATTGGAGATGCCCGTGATTTTTCTTCAATCCAGGAATTACTTCAAGGTTGTAGAGCTGTGATTAATGCTGTCGGTCAACCGAAAAATGAATCTTATATTTTTAGTACAGTTACAAAGCATATTTTAAAAGTAATGAAGGAATATGAAATAAAACGTTATATTCTTATTTCTGGTGGCTCTATAAATGTTGTTGGAGATCAGAAAGGGATTGTAAATAAAATGGGGGCTAACTTGTTTAAATTATTTTTACCAAAAATGATGCAAGATAAATATAAAGAGTTACAAATTCTCCAAAGTAGTGATGTAGATTGGACGGTTGTTAGATTACCATTTGTTATAGAGGGGAATGGTATAGGAAATATAAAAGAGAGTTTAGTGGATATGCCAGGAATTAAAATTCAAAATGGAGATATTGCACTGTTTGTTATAAAACAAATTAATAGTGGGTTATATGTAGGGAAATGTCCGTTCATTTCAAATTAAGAGCTGAAATTTATAATAGATGGAATATATTATATGGGTACATGTTGCGGTTAATACAAGCAATTGGAGGGCAATTTTATATGATTCAATATAAAAGATGTAGTGAAGTAAATATTGATTTAGTATATGAAGCTTTTAAAGATGGATTTTCCGATTATATTATTAAGATGGAAGTTTCAAAAGGTGATTTTATACACCGTTTTTTGGGACCAGAAGGTAATTTGCTAGAACATTCTTTTCTTGCTTTAGACGGTGACAAATCAGTTGGCGTAATATTAGGTGGTATAAAGGATTATGAAAGTATAAAGACTATGCGCTGTGGAACATTAGCGGTTCATCCTAATTACCGCGGTATTGGTGTGAGTCAAAAATTATTTGAACTGCATAAAGAAGAGGCGATTCAACATGGATGTAAGCAACTTTTTCTCGAAGTCATTGTAGGAAACGACCGAGCGATTCATTTTTATAATAAGTTGGGCTATGAAAAAGTGTACGATCTTTCTTATTATAATTTAAATGATTTGACTAAAATAATGAATAAAGATTGTAAGGATATTGAAGTAAAACAATTAGAATTTCCAACTTTTAAAGATGAAATTCAGAAATGGTTAAACTTCCATATAAATTGGCAAAATGATGTTGATTATATCGAAAAAACAAATAATGTATTTTATGGTGCATATGTCACTAATGACTTAAAAGGCTCTCTATGTGTAAATGAACAAGGTAAAATTAGTTTTATTTTCGTAGATAAAGATTATAGAAATATTGGTGTTGGGATGAAATTATTAGAAGTAGCAAGAGAAGAATTACATTTATCAAGTTTATCAATTGGGTTTCCTAACAATAATTTACTGGAGGGTTTTTTAAAGAAATGTAGATTTGAAAAGAATTCTTTAGCACAATATGAAATGTATTTATTACTCTAAGAGCGGAAAGATTTATTCTTTTCGCTTTTTATTTTGCTGCTATGTTGGTAAATGCTCCGTAACTATAATTTATAATGCGAGGGAGTTTGTTTATCCTTAAGTTATTTTTTAAATTGTCAATTTCATACTAATAATTTTCTTTGTATAATATTCTAATTTTATGTAGAATAGATACGATGGGAGGGGATGAAATGAATAATGGATTAAAGTTTAAGATTTTTGAATTGCATTGTCTCGTTCAAAAGACTTATTCTGATATTAAAATGGCATGTGATATTGCTATTTATCAAGAAAACACTTCTAAATATTTAATTTCATTAGGATTTTTAAATAAATCATATATGACTTATATAGAAGCAAAAAGATTCTATCGCGAAAATGAAGAGCTTGTAAGTGTAGAATTTGATAATTTCTTTGATATGTATGATAAATTAGAAAACGAATTAAAACAAGTTATTTCAAATGAAGATAAAAATCCTTCATCGCTACATAGCAGACTTGATCAGTTTCAGCAGAAAGTTGAAAATATAAATGACCTAATAAAAGTATTGCAAAATGCTCGTTAATGAATGCTTTTTTCTTTTTGTATAGAAATTATGTATTAAAAACATTTTAGGGATATTACATATTGAAGAGGTGGCTTTTGTAGATTACAAAAGTCATCTTTTTATGTTAGGAATAGATTGTATACATTTTAGCAGTTTCATATAAATAATAGAAATTTATACGAGGTAAATATCATGGGAAATAAAAAAGAAATAGCTATAGTTGCATTAACAACAGGATTCGTTTTAACAAGTGTAACACCATATGGAGTAGGTCATGCAGAGGAACCTGGTCAAATGCAAGTTGAAATTCAAGAGGATTCGTTCCGTACAGGTGATCTGACACAACCATCAAAAAAGGCACCAGAGAATGTAGTGAAAGATGCACTTAAGGAAAATACGGAGCATGCTTTGTCTCCAAAACAAGTTAGTGCAGAAACAGGAGTAGATTACAAGGTTCTTCAAAAACGTGGTTCTTATGATGGAACTACACTTGTGCGCATGCAACAAATATATGAAGGAAAAGAAGTATATGGCCACCAGTTGACTGCTCACGTAGATAAAAAAGGTATTATTAAAAGCATTTCAGGAGCTAGCGCACAAAATTTAACACAAGAAGATTTAAAGAAACCTATTAATTTATCAAAAGAAGAAGCAAAACAATATATTTATAAAAAGTACGGAAACGATACTAAATTTATTTCTGAGCCAGAAGTTAAGGCAGTTATTTTTGTTGATGAAAATCATGGGCAGGCTAGCAATGCATATCAAGTTACATTTGCTGCTACAACACCAAATTATGTATCTGGAACTTATTTAGTGAATGCTCATAATGGTGAAATGTTAAAAGATATGGTACAAGAATCAAGTTTGAAAATAAGTGAAGAGTATGTTGAATCCGTTAAGGAAAATAAAACTAGCAATTTTACATCATTAACTGGAACAGGAAAAGATGATTTAGGCGTAACTCGTACATTTGGTATTTCTAAACAGACCAGTGGGAATTATGCGCTTGCTGATTACACAAGAGGACAAGGAATTGAGACATATGATGTAAATTATAGAGATATTACAAATGAAGAAAGTTATTATCCTGGTATACTAGCAACTAGTGTTTCAACAACATTTAATGATCCAAAGGCGGTAAGCGCTCATTTCTTAGCAACAAAGGTATACGATTTTTATAAAGAAAAATATAAGCGTAATAGTTTTGATAATAAAGGAAAAAAAGTAGTTTCAGTTGTACATGCATGGGATTCTGGAGGAACAAATGATCCTGAAAATTGGGAGAATGCATTTAGTACTAATATTAATAACATTAGTATGCTTTTATATGGAGATCCTATGGTAAAAGCATTCGATATAGCGGGTCATGAATTTACACATGCAGTTACATCAAGCGAATCTAACCTTGAATTTTCAGGAGAATCTGGGGCAATTAACGAGGCATTATCGGATATTATGGGAACGGCTATAGAGAAATACATAAATAATGGGGAATTTAACTGGACAATAGGAGAGCAAACTGGATCGACTTTTCGTAATATGAAAAATCCAACTGCAATTAATTTTTCAGAAGGACTACCGTATCCTGATGATTATAGTAAATATAATGATTTAAATGGAGAGGATTATGGAGGCGTACATTTTAATTCAAGTATTATTAATAAAGTTGCGTATTTAATTGCACAAGGTGGTACTCATAACGGTGTAAATGTAAATGGTATTGGTGAAGATAAAATGTTTGATATTTTCTATTATGCAAATACTGATGAATTAAACATGACTTCTAATTTCTCTGAATTGAGATTGGCATGCCTTACAGTTGCAACTAATAAATATGGAACGAACTCAATTGAAGTTCGAACAATCCAAAATGCTTTTGATGCGGCAAAAATTACAGGAACAGTGAAAGAAAACGAAAAAACAGTAGAAAACCAAGCTCCAGAGTTAACTGTACCGATTACCATTACACTACGTGTAGGAGATACGTTTGATCCAATGAGAAATGTAAAAGCTGTTGATAAGGAAGATGGTGATTTAACAAATAAAGTAAAGCATAAAGGCGATGTAGATACTTCAAAATCAGGTACATACATTATGGAATACATGGTTGTTGATTCTCAAGGGCGGAATGCAACGGCAACACAGACTGTAATTGTAGAGAAAAATGGAGAAACATCAGATTTAGAACCTGAATTAACAGTGCCTGTTAGAGCGACAATTCATGTAGGAGATTCATTTGTTCCAATGGCAGAAGTATTAGCTATCGATAAAGAAGACGGTGATCTCACTTCTAAAATCAAAGTTGATGGTGAAGTAGATACATCTAAAGCCGATACTTACATATTAACGTACACGGTTACAGATTCTAAAGGTCATGAAGTAACGGCAAAGCAAACTGTAACGGTCAAAGTTAGAGAAGAAGTTAAAAATGATAAACCAATACTAAAAGTACCTGCTACAACTTCAATTACTGAGGGTGATCAATTTGATCCGTTGGTAGGAGTATCAGCTACTGACAAAGAAGACGGTGACCTTACTTCTAAAGTAGCGTATGAAGGAACTATAGATACAACTAAAGCTGGTACTTATGAAATAATATATAATGTAAGAGATTCCGTGGGTAATGAGGTAAATACAATACAAAAAGTATTAGTGAAAGATAAAGAAACTAGCAAACCTAATGGTCTTGCTAATAAGACAAATAACAATAATATCTCAAATAACAGTAATACCGATAAAAAAGAATGTACATATAAGGAGCTGCCAAAGACGGGTGTAAGTACAACTAACAGTGCAGCAATCGGCATATTGATGATTATTGCAGGTACAGTACTCACTTTGATTCGCAAATTTAGAAAGATACAAAAATAATAGTAGGGATTATTCGTTTGAAGAAAAGAGTTGAGTATTCAAAAGAAATAAAGTAGAAAGTAAATAAAACGAAATATGGATTTTTTACTTATTAAGATTTTAATAGTTAAGCGGTACATTTGGCTTTTATAAAAATTTGCAGTTGGATACTATTCTGTCTACAGAACTATATTACATATAAAACACGTTACTATTCTCATTAAAATAAAAGAATAGTAACGTGTTTTTTGATTTGAAAATAGCATAAATTCTATAGCTCATGAATATAGGAGTACTTCTAATTTGCCATTGATAAGTTACTGAAAACACTTTGTTTTAATGGAAGTGTCACGCTAAATGACAACATGAGATTTTCGGTATTTACCAGGTGTTTCATTGGCGAATTTTTTAAAAATTTTAGTGAAATAACTTTGATCGCTAAAATTAAGCGAAGCGCATATGTCTGATAAGGGATAGGTGGTGAAAGTTAATAATTTCTTTGCTTCTTCGATTCGTTCACGTTGAATGTACTCAATTAATGAAATACCGACTTCTTTTTTAAATAATATAGATAAATAATCTGAATTCACATTTGCAAATTTAGCAAGTTGTTTAACAGATATTGGATTGTAAATGTTTTTAAAAATGTAGTTTTTGCAAATAGCGATAGTCTGTGAATGTTGCTGTGTTTTTTGTGCCTTTACACGGTCTGCAAAGGTACAAAAAGCATTTTTTAATAAATCCCAAACAGATTCTTTGTCTTTTAAATCTTCTATTCTTTGAATATGTAAATCATAAATTTTGTAAGCAATCCCAGATGGAAGTCCCCCTTTTATCGCATATCTAGTAGCGAGCGTGATGGATGAAATACAAATGTTTTTATGACGTCTTAATTGATGGAATGAAGATAAAGATGAAAGAGTCTCTTGTTGGAATTCGTAATAATATTTGAGTGCGGTTTCTTTATCCCCGTTTTCTATAGAACCAAGTAGTTGCTGCTCTATATATAAATTATGATAAATGGATTCGTCTTTTTGCATTGAAATATATACATCTTCGTTTAAGATTCTGCTATGACTTATATGAAGTGAGTCACTGTTATTTGAAAATGTGCTTACATCTGAATTTTTTTTATAGAGAATGTTATAGAACAATATTGCTATATTTACAAAGAAATTTTGATCTTTGACTGACAATGAAAAATAATGGTCTCTTGTTCTTTTATAATTTGGAATGAAATTAAGGTTACTATCCGTTTTACTTGTAGAAAAATTTACATGTGCCAAGGGCCCAATAATAACAGTACCGTTCACGATATAATCGCTCTTTATGTGAATTAAAATAAAGTGCCCTAGATGTTCGTGAGTTCTGAAGATGGGGGAATTATATGTATCATTTCTCTGAAAAAGCACATGTAACTGTTCTATTTTTGATGTATACAACGAGTGTGAATCATTTTTTGATGTGAATTCTAAAAGAATATTTTTGTTACAATCTAAAAAACAAACTGGAATTTCAAAAGATTGGAAAAACATATTGCAAATGTACTCTATCTCAACTAGACTGAGCTTTTTAGTCATATTCTTCCTCCTTACAGTTATGCGTAATAGTTAAATAAACATATATTCCTTTTTTCATAAGTAGAAACGGAAAATCTTTATTAATAAAAAATATAAATAAAAGTTATAAACTTCTAAGAATAATACCATAATTTAACATGAATAGCACATATTATTTGAATATACAGGTAATAGTTTTGGGCAGTAGCGTAAAATATGAATCGTCACACTTATTTGTTGGTTATTACTTATATGTATTAAAAAAATGATTAAGATTGGATTTTAAATAGGGATAGGAAGTGAGAAATTAATAGATTGACAGTAAGTGACTAGTCAAAATTAGCAGTGAAAGCTATTATGTAACAAATGTAATGATTCTTGAAATAGGGTTATAAGTGTAATTTAGGGGAGAAAATTACATATATCATGTGGAGAGACAACGTAATAATAGAAGATAAGAAAAGTGAATAAGTGATTGTAAACAATGGATTGTTGGACGACTATGTTTTATGTTATTCGTTTAAATCTGATACTTGGCACACTATTGCTTTTAAGAAGGTAATAGTAATAAAGAGATTTTTAAAATGATAGAAGTAGTAAAGGGGATAAGAGAAATGAAAAAAATATTTAGTGTGCTTTTAGGGTTTTTCTTAACATTTTCTACATGGTCTAGTGTATTAGTAAAGGCGGATTCACCATCTAAAGGTACTTTAACGATTCATAAGTATGAACAAGAAAAAGATGGAGCGCAGGGACTAGAAGGTGACGGTTCTGCAAATCAAGAGGTGCCAAAAGATGCGAAACCATTAAAAGGTGTAACGTTTGAAGTAAAAAGGGTTGCTTCTTTTGAAAACATTTCAAACGATGGGAAAATCGTAAAAGAAGACGTGAAACCTGTAATGGGAGCCACTCCAAATCAAGTAGTAACAGATGATAACGGACAAGCTGTATTAAAAGATCTTCCGCTAGGACGTTATGAGGTGAAAGAAGTGGCAGGACCTCCACATGTGAATCTAAATCCCAATACGTATACAGTGGATATTCCATTAACGAATAAAGAGGGTAAGGTGCTAAACTATGATGTTCACATGTATCCAAAAAATGAGATTAAACGTGGTGCAGTGGATTTAATAAAAACTGGTGTAAATGAAAAAGCATTAGCAGGTGCAGTATTCTCTTTATTTAAAAAAGACGGTACAGAAGTGAAAAAAGAGTTAGTAACAGATGCTAATGGTCATATTCGCGTGCAAGGATTGGAGTATGGAGAATACTATTTCCAAGAAACAAAAGCTCCGAAAGGCTATGTAATAGATCCAACTAAACGTGAGTTTTTTGTTAAGAACTCCGGAACAATTAATGAAGATGGAACTATTACTTCTGGTACAGTAGTTAAATTAGAAGTGAAAAACTATGAAGAACCAACAATTGATAAAAAGATTAACGGAAAATTGGGAGCGTTACCAATCAATCCGTTAACTAATTATAATTATGATATTAAAACATTAATTCCAGAAGACATTAAGGAATACAAAAAATATGTGGTAACAGATACTTTGGATAATCGTTTAGTGATTCAAGGAAAGCCAATCGTGAAAATTGATGGAGCAGAAGTAAATGCAAGCATTGTAGAGGTAGCTATAGAAGGTCAAAAAGTAACAGCTACAGTAAAAGATTTCACAAAATTAGATGGTAAAAAAGAATTTCATTTGCAAATTAAATCTCAAGTAAAAGAAGGAGTACCATCTGGTTCGGAAATTTTAAATACAGCAAAAATTGATTTTACAAATAAAAATGATGTAATTGGAGAAAAGGAATCTAAACCTGTAGTTGTTGTTCCAACAACTGGAATAATTGAGTTAACAAAAATTGATGGTGCTAATAAGAATAAATTAAAAGGTGCAGAGTTTGTACTTAAAGATAAAAATGGAAAAATAGTTGTTGTAGCAGGAAAAGAAGTAACAGGTGTATCAGATGAAAATGGTGTTATTAAATGGTCTAACATTCCATATGGAGACTATCAAATTTTCGAAACGAAAGCTCCAACATATACAAAAGAAGATGGTACAAAAGCTTCTTATCAATTATTAAAAGATCCCATTGATGTAAAGATTAGCGAAAATAATCAAACGGTTAAATTAACGATTGAAAATAATAAAAGTGGATGGGTTCTTCCGGTAACGGGTGGCATAGGAACGACTCTTTTTACTGTAATAGGTCTTACGTTAATGGTTACAGCGGCATTTGTTTTCTTTAGAAAAAAGTCTGCTAATAATTAAGATTTTAGGAACATGTAACTATGGGAAAAGGGGAGAAGCAAAATGCTTCCCTCTTTTCGATATTTAAGCATATACAGAGGTGGAAATATGAAACGAAATCTTGTTTTGGGAGGTATTTTTTTATTTGGATTAGGTGTTTTTTTATATCCTACTATTAGTAATTGGTTGGCGACTCGTGCACATTATTCTGAGATTAGCTCTTACGATAAGAATATCAAAGCATTACAAAAGAAAGAAGTCGAACGTAGGGAAAAAGAAGCAGCCGAATATAATAAACAAGTTCACACTTCCACGAAAACATTTACTGATCCATTTTCTGAAAAAAAAAGTAATCATCGAGCATATGCTGATGCGTTAAATTTAGGAGATGTAATGGGGTATATTGAAATATCGAAAATCAATATAAAACTGCCAATCTATCAAGGGACATCTGAGGAAGTATTGAGCCGCGGGATAGGTCATTTAGATTTTTCTTCGCTCCCGATAGGTGGAGAAAATACGCACACTATTTTAACAGGGCATCGTGGTTTACCATCAGCAAAATTATTTACAGATTTAGATAAGTTGAGTGAAGGAGATCTTTTTTATATTCATTCTTTAGACAAAGTTCTTGCTTATAAAGTAGATCAAATTAAAGTAGTGTTACCACACGAAACGGACGATCTACAAATTGTAGAAAATAAAGATTATACAACTTTAATTACGTGTACGCCTTATGGAGTAAACACCAATAGATTGCTAGTTCGAGGTGTGCGTGTGGAGTTAAACGAGAAAGAAAAACAAAAAGTGAGTACAGAGATATTTATATTTAATAAGTGGACTGTAATAGTTCCAATCCTATTGTTATGTGTGTTTCTAGTCGTAATTTATAAGAAAAGGTTAACTCGATAGAATGTATTTATTTATCCTGCATTAATGGGAAGTGGGAACGGAAATTCAGAGATAAGTAAAGAAAGTATATAAAGGATGAAGTAAATCCTCATTGGTGAATATGTCATTTTATTCGACTATAGAAAAAATACGGTAAAGGTGGGAACAAAGGAATTGAGGCTACGATTAAAGCTGGTAAGTATTCATTTTATTGTTTTGTTAATGTTAAGTGTAAGTTTTGTCGTATATGTACCAAAAGAAGCATATGGATCCACGACAAACCTAGAAAGTCTAGGTGATATATCGCGTTATAATGCTGTTGTCTTTGGTAACCATAAAGCAATAGGTGGTGACATTGAAGGAGCAATCGCAGTTCAAGGTGATATGGATGCATCGGGGTATACGATTGTAGGTGCTGCAGCGGGAACCTCTAATATAGTAGGTGAAAAATGGGTTGATGAGGGATATCCGTCCTTGTTATTGTCTGGAAAATTTAAGAAATCAAGAGAAGAATCTTTTATCATTCAAAACGGAATAGTCGTAATGACAAAAGAGAGTGATCCAGATCGCATCATACAATCTTCTTATGATCATATCGTATATAAAGAAAAACTAGAAATTGACGCGAAATTTAATGAATTTCGCAATATAGTGAACCAAGTCAGTAAAAATGCTGGTCAATATAAAACGAATACCCCAATTCCAAATATGAGTTATGGAATCGGAAAAGATATAAACAATTCTAATATTTATGTTTCATCAGAATTGACAGGGAAAATCAATTTAGATATAAGAGATGTATTTTTACCGAGTGCTAAGGACAAAGATTTTATTGTTATGTATTCGGATGCAACAGAGGTTACATTTAAAAATGGGTCTATTCTATATGACACGAACAATATTGGAAGGGCTACAGATATAGTTCCTACATCACAACCATATTCTCCTAATTCCCCGTTTACTGAGCTATATGGGAAAGTGATTTGGGTTTTTCCAAATGCGAAAAAAATTATAACAGAGGGATATGGTGTCGTTGGTAGTGTGTTTGCCCCCAATGCTGTATTAGAAACAAAAGGCGGTTCGATTAATGGACAAGCATTTGTCGGTGCGGTACAACAAACTGGTGGATTTGAATTTCACAATTTCAAATTTAACTGGCAACATTGGAACAAGCCTAGTACAGGAAAAATAAAAATAAAAAAGGTTGATAGTAATAATGTTAATAAAAAATTGGTCGGAGCAAAGTTTCATATAGAAGATTCAAATAAAAAAGTAGTTGGAGAACTAGTAACAAATGAAGAAGGAGAAGCGATATCAAAAGACTTACCAAAAGGAAACTATACCCTTGTAGAAATAGAATCGCCAAAAGACTATGAATTATTAAAAGATAAAGTAGCTGTAAAAGTAGAAAAAGATGCAGTAGTAGAAATTAAAATAGGAAATAAGAAATTGCCAGATCCAATGGGGAAAATAAAGCTTGTGAAAGTAGACATAAGTGATAAAAATAAAAAGCTAGCAGGGGCAAAGTTTCATATAGAAGATTCAAAAGGAAAAATAGTTGGAGAACTAGTAACAAATGAAGAAGGAGAAGTAGTATCAAAAGACTTACCAAAAGGAAACTATACCTTAGTGGAAGTAGAAGCACCTAAAGGTTACGAATTATTAAAAGAAAAAATAACTGTAAAAGTAGAAAAAGATGCAGTAATAGAAATTAAAATAGGAAATAAGAAATTACCAGATCCGACTGGACAATTTGAAATTGAGAAAGTTGATGATAAGGATATCAATTTAAAACTACAAGGCGCTATATTTCAAGTCTTAGATAAAGAGGGTAAAGAAGTGGCTAGATTAACAACGGATGAAAAAGGAAAGGTGATTTCCAGTCAATTAGTACTTGGAAAATATACGATAAAAGAAATAAAAGCGCCAAACGGATATGTGTTACTTAGGGATCCAATAGAAATAGAAATTACAGAAGCAGTAAAGACACAAAAAATAACAGTGAAAAATGCGAAGAATAATTGGGTAATTCCTAATACTGGTGGGAGCGGAACAACAATTTTTTACGTAATTGGTATTATGCTAATGTTTGCTGTGCTATATTTCTGTAAGAAAAATCGTATATTATGAACTAATTTTATAGAGTTAGACAGATCGTTGCGTTAGAGAGTTTTTAGGACATGAGTTCGGTATTGTACTGGACTCATGGTACTAAATTTGTTAAAGGAGGAAGGATAATAGGAAACATAGAATATATTAATGAATTAAAATATTTAAGAGGTGAACATGGTGGCAATAAAACAAGACGAAATTAAAGTAGTTGTCGGAGCTGGAGTGTTTAATAATAATCCAGGTTGGATTCAAACGCAAGAAGATGAACTTAACTTACTAGATAAAGCTACGTGGGAAGAAAGATTTGAATACAACACTATTTCAGCTATTTTAGCTGAGCATGTATGGGAACACCTTACTTTTGAAGAAGGTGTAAGAGCAGCTGAAATTTGTTATGAATTTTTAAAACCATCTGGTCATATTCGGTGCGGAGTCCCTGATGCATTCTTTCAGGATGAGGCATATCAAAATATAGTTCAAATAGGGGGACCCGGTCCGAAAGATCATCCAGCAGCAAGTCATAAAATCGTTCATAATTATATAACATTAACGAAAATGTTTGAAACTGCTGGATTCGAGGTAGTTTTACTTGAATATTGTGATGAAAATGGTCGGTTTTATTACAACGAATGGGATGCAAACGACGGTGTTATTTTCCGTTCGAAAAGGTATGATTCTAGAAATAAAGGCGATAAACTTGGTTTTCCATCGCTAATTGTCGATGCGATTAAGCGTTAATCATACAACAAAACAGGAGTTAATCCTATGATTTCATAAGTCGCAAATGCGGCTTTTTTATTTGTACGTAAATCTATATTTAATTTTCAATATTATATAACTCGATTTAGAAAATATTTAAGTTTTTCTCAGCACCATTCACTTTAAATTAACACTTCGTTGTCATAAATATTTATTTTATATTTATATTCGTGTAAAATGAAGTGAGAACATACATTCTATATAAGGAGGCAATCAAAATGATAGCTGAAATTGGGAAACTAACTGATGGATATATTGTAAAATTTGAACGCGAATTTCCATATACGGTAGAGGAAGTTTGGTCTGTATTAACAGAAAACAGTAAGCTGAAAAAATGGATGCCCAATTTACAGATTGAAAGCCTTAAAACTGCTGGAATAATAAAGTTCGACATGATGGACGGTTCATTCATAAATATTGATATTTTAGAGTGTCAACTAAACTCAGTACTTGAATTTACTTGGGATAAAGACCGTGTCAGATTTGAAATACATAATGAGGAAAATGGTACTCTTTTACTTCTTAAAGAGTACATTCATGAATTAACAGATCATACACCGAGAGATGTAGCTGGTTGGCATATTTGTTTAAATCTTTTTTCTTTCGTTTTAGAAGGAGAAGAGAAAGAATTTTCTAAAGATGAATGGCAACAGTGGTTTGAAATATACAAGGATAAGATTCATGAAGTGAGAGGATAATTGCATAATAGGTAATATTCATTATGTAATTATTATATTGTAAAAATGCTTTTGTGAATAAATAAGAATAGAGGTTAATATGAAAGTAAATCAATTAATTGCTAATAACATAAATAAATTAGATGCAACTATACCGTTTAATAAATCGTTTGGAATTGCTGGTTTATCTGGATCGGGTAAAACAACTTTTTGCCAAACAATTGGTGAAGAGTCAAAAAAACGATTAGTTTCTTTATTACCAAAGGCTGAATATCAATATTTATTTCCTAACATTATGGAAACAAATTTTAGTGCCATTAAGATGGAAGAAATGCCTTTAGTACTTTTTCTAGGAAAATCATCGATTTCGTCTAATCCGCGTTCAACGATTGGTACTCATACTGGTGTTTTTACAGAGGTTCGGGAAAAACTTGCTGAAGTATTTAATCTTTCTCCAGAGGTCTTTTCATTTAATAATCAATTAGGCTGGTGCACTGGTTGTAAAGGCCGTGGTACTACAAAAAATGTTGAGTGTAAAAAATGTAAGGGAAAACGTTATAGTGAAGAAATTGAACAATATGAAATTGATTTGTTGGCCAAGCCACATTCAATTTCAAATATTAATGATTTAAGTGTTGAATCTATTCTTTCACTAGCAAAAGAATTAAATATTAGTGAAGAAAAACAGCATATACTGCAAAATATTATTAATATGAACATTGGTTATTTAACATTAAATCGAATTATGGGTACGTTGTCAGGTGGAGAGTTAACACGACTTTATTTGGCTGAATTCATGGCAGTAAGTGAAAATGCTGTAATTATTATTGATGAGATTTCAGTTGGACTTGATCATGAAACATTATTACAAATTTTAGAAGAGATAAAACGATTAGGGTGTAAAAATCAAATTTGGCTTATTGATCATTCAGATACGGTACTAGATACAACTGATGAGCAATTGTTCTTTGGACCTGGTAGCGGAAAATATGGCGGGAAAATTGTGGAAGAATCACCAAGACCAAAGTCAATACTGTGGGATCGAAATAAAGAAATACCAACAGAATTTTATACATTCTATGATTTATATTGCCGTAATATCCAAATAGCTGAGTTTCAAATTCCTAAAAACAGGCTTGTAACAGTTACAGGAGAATCAGGATGTGGGAAATCTACACTTGTCAACGAATGTCTAGCTACAGATTTTTTGAAACGATATCCAAAAGATAAATTAGTTATGGTAGGACAAGACCGAAATCAATCAATTACAAGTCGATCAACTGTAGCAACTTTCCTAGATATTAAAAAGAAACTGACAAAGTATAGTGAAGACATTGATGATATTTTTGAGCGCTCGATTGAGGATATTATTGATGAACTTCCAAATGAAGATATCGCTTATAAACGTTTGAGCCTACTAATTAAATTAGGACTTGGCTATTTAACATTAGAGAGAAAAACACAAACATTATCGACAGGTGAGTTTCAATGTGTTCATTTAGTTTCGGAATTATTTGCAAACACTAGAAATCCACATACATTATTTATTTTTGATGAGCCTTCAAAAGGTTTATCACAAAATATTTTAAATCAATTTATCGATAGTATTAGAGGTATTCTGCAAGATGAATCAGTTTCGATCATTATGATTGAGCATAATCGTTACATGTTAGAAAGCTCTGATTATATAGTTGATTTTGGAAAAAGGCAGAATGAATCTATAGAGCATTTGGATGTTGTCAATCATGAGGATTACTATCGTCAAAAAAGTAATGTGAATAGCACAGAGAAAATACACATCTCTTCAATGCTTAAGCAGAAAAAAGGGGTTCACTATTTAGAAGAAAATCATATTAACTATTTTAAAAATGCCGAAAATATTTATAAGGGCGGTATTTTAAAAAGTTTATCATCAATGGCTAGGTTAATTTATGGTGAATATGAATCTAATACAATCGCACCTGTTATTGCTATTGATCTTGAAAGACATTTATATAGTCAATATAGTTTCTTATATGAGATTGGTGGATTAATTAATCATATTGTAGCTGCTCATCCAATTAATAAAGATACGAGAAGTTTTGATTTCTATTCACAGGACAATCATTGTCCATCTTGTTCTGGACGTCTTCAAATTGAAGTTTTTGATAAAGATATTGCCATTCAAGATAAAAGTGTTCCATTTTGGGATGGGCTATTCGATCCAGAAATCATGAAGGTATTAAAATTTTATCAGCATGAAAAAATAGAATTTCTATTCGAAGAAATAAAAAATGAGCTTGGTCACGATTTGTCAAAGAGCTATAATGATATGTCAGAAGAAGAAAAGCATACGTTTTGGTACGGATATTTTGAAAAATCATTTTATGATAAAAAAGGAAAGACACGCAGAACATGGGTAGGGTTTAATACAATTATTGGTGGATATATTGTTATTTCAAAAGCACCTATTAAAGAAGAAATTAAGAGTTTAAAAAAAATGATGAAATGTCCAATTTGTGAGGGGACGGTTTTAAATCATCATAAGCCACTTAAATTTGGTAACGTAGATATTCGTGAAATAATCAATCAGCCTATTAATAAAGTATTGAAAACAGTTGGTGATTTACCGGCACTTGTTAAATTGAAGTCTATTGTTGGTGGCGATATGGTATTGACGGAAGATGTTTCTTTATTGCCAAGAAAAGCACAAGTTGCATTGAAAATGTTTGAATTAGAACAAGCAAGCTTTTCAAACTATGAAATGGTGTTACAAAATGTCTTACCATTCTGGAGCGAAATAAAAGGAAATATCGAATCCATTAGTGTTAATAATCAGGTAACTGTTTGTGATTTCCCTAATGTTTATGAAACGAGAGAAACCATTATAGATAAGTATTTCACAAATGGTAAATATAAAAAACTTACGTATGTATACGAAGCGTTTGGATACAAAAAATTAGTTACCCAAATTAATAAAATTAAAAAGAATAATCCATGTCCATTTTGTAAAGGTAAGAAAGTGATAGCCGAAGATAATCTACATGATGGTGTCTTTAAACTAACAATTCCATGTGTAACTTGTAATGCAAGTGGTATTAATGACGAAGGGTTAAAAGAAGTTGTTGAGGGCGTGGATGTACAAACATGGTTAACTGGAAAAGTTAGTGATGTTGTGGATGAAAGCTTATTAACAGAAGCTGTTGCGCAAATACCAATTTTTAATCGTATTCGTGAGTTGAATAAACGAGATATGATGGCGGTTTATGAATGTCTTGATAAAAATAACTAGTGATGATTTGTCAATTGCAGTAGTCATAAAAACAGGAATATAGGTTTTTAATTATATAAATATAACATGTTAAATTGTTATTTAAATCGTTAAAAATAGTTGACCCTCACATAATGTCATTGTTTATGATAAAGTTGAGCTTCAAAGTAGATGTAACTTATAGGAGGAAATCATGTTTAAAATAGGGGATTTTTCTAAACTATCTTCCATTAGCATACGTATGTTGAGACACTACGATAAAGTGGAATTATTACAACCAGTAAAAGTCGATGAGCAGAGTGGATATCGATTTTATTCAGCTGACCAATTAAAAAAGGTAAATCAAATTCAAACATTAAAAGCTATGGGGTTTAATATTGCTACCATCAAAGAAATAATAGAATGCGATAATATAGATAGCATAAAAGAGCAATTTTTAAATCGTAGTGCTCAAATTAAAGAAGACATGAATAACCTCCAAAAACAATTACGTCTCCTCGAAGACTCAATGAAAACGATGAGAGAGGATGTTGTTGAGATGAATTATCATGTTTCAATAAAAGAAATTCCAGAAAGAACTGTAGCTAGTGTTAGAAAGATTATTCCATCGTATAATTGCGAAGGTGATTTATGGAGTATATTAATGCAAGAAATTCAAATGAAAAATATTAGTATTGCCCAACCGAGTTATAGTATTGCGGTTTTCCATGATCGTGAATACAAAGAAAATGATGTAGATATAGAAATACAGCTAAGTATTCTAGGTAAGCACGAAAATACAAAAGACGTTACATTTAAAAATATGAAATCAACCAATGTAGCTTCTATAACAGTTAATGGAAGTTATGAACAGATGACAGCTGTAAATGAGGCTGCGGCAAAATGGATTGAGACAGAGGGTTACAAATTAGCAGGCCCGATGTTTAATATTTATCATGTGAGCCCAGCGATGGAATCGGATCCTAAAAAGTGGGTTACAGAAGTTTGTTATCCAGTTAAATGATGATAAAGAAAAAAGGCATTATTTATATGCCTTTTTTCTTTGTAAACTTATCCATAAATATCAAGACATATTACTTCGAGATTCGATTCGTCAACTACTAGCACAATTTTATTTGCAAATGTACAAAATGAGCGGATTGTAATGAATCATCTAAAAACCAACCAGTTGGTACTAAAGTAATGTAATCATCTATTTGGAAATTTCAGCAATGTTTAAATGAGCAACAAAAGCCACCGTAATAAGGGGCTTTTGTCTTAAATAATTTAATGATATGTGTACCCTCCATCAGGAAACAATACATTACCCGTAGTAAAACTATTTTGCATTAAATATAGGACAGTATGTGCAATTTCATCATTATATCCAGCTCGTTGTACAAGTGAAAGAGATTTATAAGCTTCGTAAGCAACTAGTCTATTTTCATTTTGTTCATTCTCTCTTTGTATCGTTCCAGGAGAAACAACATTAACTCTTATAGGAGCTAATTCAACAGCTAAAGCTTTCCCTAAACTTTCAATAGCACCATTGCAAGCTCCATAAGCAGGTGCGCCTTTAAGTGGTCTTTGACTAAATGCACCGGACATTAACACGATAGATCCAGAGTTTGAAAGAAAAGGAATTGCATATTTTACGGCATAATATTGAGGCCAAAACTTTCCGATGAAGCTACTTTCAGCAATTTCCTCTGTAGAGGTAATTGGTCCAAGTGTGTAAGAGGCTCCCGGTGTGAATAAATGATCAAAGTTCCCAACTGTCTTGAAAAAATTTTGTAATTGCTCTTTATTTTGATTATCCAATATATAAGTTTGAAGATGATTGTTATTTATTACTTCTCGAGCAACTTTTAATTTTTCTTCCGAGCGTCCGGCAATAATAACATGTGCGCCTTGTTTAATTGCTTGTGTTGCTGTTGCTAATCCAATACCAGAACTCCCGCCAATGATAACAATACGGCTATTTTTTAATGTAGTAATAGACATATTTTAGCCACTCCTTTAATAAAAAATTTAGAATATAACTAACTGTGCTATGCTTTTATTATTCGCTAAAAGGGAGCAAGTGAAAAGTACGCACTTTATATGTACATAGTCGCAAATTTCGTACTAATCGCTATACATGCGGATAAGTAATAGGGAAAATTTCTAAATATGGTTTATCCCGCATTAACGGGCAGTAAAACTCTCACCTCAAAGTTAGGAAAATGCAAGGAAGTTAGGTAAGAGATCAATTGCCCGTAAAAGCCCGATTGGTTCAACTAATAATCAGTGTGGGATGAACAAAACCCCCACTGATTAAAGTTTCATTTTATGATATCTGAGGAGAGGTGAGAAAAATGGATTTACAAGAACCGAAGTTAAAAGGGGTAATAGCAACATTACAAATAATCGGTGGGAAATGGAAGCCACTCATTTTGTTTATTTTGCTAACAGATGGAATGAAACGTTTTGGTGAATTAAAGCGATTGATACCAGATATATCTCAAGGGACGTTAGCGAAGCAATTACGTGAATTAGAGCAAGATCAACTAATAAAACGCGAAATTTATCAAGAAATACCACCTAAAGTAGAATATAGCTTAACTGAACATGGAAAAACAGTCAGTACTGTTTTGGATAGTATGTGTAGTTGGGGAAGAGGGCATTTAGAATATATAGATAAAGATAAACTATAAAAATCTTATGTAAACTTATTGTAGTGTGAAGGGAAATGTTGTTTTAATAATTTGTATTTTATAATATATAATTAAGGAGTGTCGTAGGTTATTATACATATTTAATTTATTTTTACAAAGGGGAAGTAATAAGATGAACGAATTAGAGTATAAAAGCTTCTATGATAAAGTAGGAAGATTAAATGGATGGGATTTTAGCAAAATAAAATGTTGAAACTGTAGGAGATACATGGGACTTTTACAGTGAGGTAAAAGAAAGGTGTAAACCATCACATATTTTACTTGATGTTGGTACAGGCGGAGGAGAAAATGTACTTAACATAGCATCATCAGCTAAATTGTTGATTGGAATTGATAATTCTAACGGCATGATTGCAACGGCACATTCTAACTTGAAAAAATCAGGTGTACAAAATGTTGAGTTTCTTCAAATGGGTTCTGAAGCTTTAACATTTCCACATGCACATTTTGATATTGCTTCAAGTTGTCATGCCCCGTTTCTGGCATCTGAGTTAGCGAAAGTAATGAAAAAGGGTGCCTTTTTCTTAACACAACAAGTAAGTGAGAATGATAAATTAAACCTGAAAGAAGCATTTGGTAGAGGACAATGCTTAGGTGAACGGGATGGTACTTTAAAAGAAAAGTATATGAATGAACTTATTAGTGCAGGATTTGATCTCGTGCAAGTACGTGAATATGATGTTACTGATTATTACAGTAGGTCTGAAGATCTCATTTTCTTATTAAAACATACCCCTATTATTCCTAGATTCGGAGAACAGGAAGAGGATTTTACTATTTTACAAAAGTTCATTGATACGTATAGTTCTGAAAAAGGGATTCGTACTAATTCAAAAAGATTTATGATTATTGCTGTTAAATTATAATGTATTTTAGTGTAAAAGCTGCTTTTCATTTAAAGAAAAGCAGCTTTTTGTGTGGAAAAGAATACAGGAAATACTTGAAAATAATAGAAATAAATAAAGTGTAAATTAAAAAATCAAAATATGGAGGATAAATGTTTTGAAACGTTACTATATTAGCAATGAAAAAATAAATGTACATATTACTGAATGGGGGAATAATGACAAGCCCGTTATCTTTTGTTTACATGGACTAGGTAGTACGAGTTTAAGTTTTATAGAAATTGCTGAGGAATTAAAAGAAGAGTATAGATTTATCTCCGTTGATGCACCTGGACATGGTAAAACACCCCCATTTGAAAGAACAGAAGGTTATAAGATGCACAATTTAGCAAATTGGTTAAATGAAATAATAAATGAATTGAGAATCGAATACTTCTATTTTCTATCACATTCATGGGGAAGTTTTGTAGCGTTATTTTATTTGTTAAATCATCCAGAAAAAGTACAAGGAAGTATTCTTATTGATGGTGGATATCAAACAAAAAGGCTTAAAGAAGAAACGTTGGAAGAAGAAATTGCTTATTATGAAAAGGACTTTGATGAATACGTTTTTAATAATTGGGACGAATTTTTCAAAAGTGAAAAAGCAGCTTATACTAGGTGGTCTTCATTGTTAGAAGTTGCTGTAAAGGATCTAGGGATCGAAATGGATAATAAAGTATGGTGGCATGCCAGGGGAAATACAGCTAGTAATATAATAAGAGGTATGCATAAAGATGAAACAATAGATATATATGAGAAGCTACCGGCTAATATTGTATTACTTCGAGCTACAGTCCCACAAGTTTGGGCGGATTATAGAGATAAGACAGCAAATGTTTTTAAAGAGAAAACGGACAGTATAGTAAAAGTAATTCCTGATACTACACACATGTTGCACTGGGATAAACCAGAAATTGTTATAGCGGAAATAAAAAATAATTGGAGCTAACATATTCATACTAAAGTTGTAGTTTCTATATGAAAAATCCATCCTTCCGTTTGATTTTATCTATTTATAAGTGTAATACAATACGAATAGATAATAAGAAATGAGGGGGAATGTAAAGTGATTACACATATATCAGATATAAAACTACAAACGGTTTCCATAGAAGGGGTAAAACAAGTTTATAAGGACATATTATCTTTTCCAATAAAAAAAGAAACAGCATCCTTCATTCAATTTGAAGTAACACCTTATACAACAATTAGTTTTCAAGAAGTGTATGAACCAATCGCACCTGCACATTTTGCTTTTGAAATCCCATATTCAAAATTCCATGAAACAGCAAAATGGTTAAAGGACTCTGGATTACTCATTGTAAAATGGCAAAATGGAAATGTAATTGGTGAAGAGAATGGTCTATTCAATTTATACTTTAAAGACGGAGATGGAAATCTACTCGAAATTATCGCACATAGTTATGTTAAAGAGGATGTATTAGTACCACACTCACCTTTAAACATTTTATACGTAAGGGAAATTGGTCTTCCTGTTAAAAGTGTACCTGTTTTTACGGAATGGTTAAAATCAAATCTAAATATGAAAACGATGGAAGATGGGGATATTTTTAACTTTGTTATAGGTGGCACTGCATATATCGTCGCGACTTGGTGGCAGCGACCTTGGATTCCAATCGCGATGAAAGCCCTATCACCGAAAGTACACGTTTCTTTCGGAACACCAGACGTCGCATTTTTACAGCGAATCCATAATAACTTTAAGATAAATAATGTTCCCTTTGAATGTAAACATAATGAAGTATCATTTATTGAGCAGGGATATTCATTTTCTATTGTGTATACACCAGAGTTTCATTCCAATATTCCTAAAGAACTAAACTTGCCACTTTCTATTTAAGGATAGAAAGTGGTAAGTTTTTTATATCTTCGTGAAGAAGGTTTTCGTTATGATTAGAGTGAATGCAAAGAAAAGGATTAAGCGTTATTCAAATTTATTTTAAGGAGAGAAATGAAGTGAATCTAGGTAATCCAATTGCAAAAGGGAATACTGCAGAAATTTATTTAACTGATGATAAGGTTGTAAAATTATTTAAAGATTACCTCCCAGATACAGAGTCTATGAATGAAGCAAAAAAACAAAAATATGCCTATACATGCGGGCTGCCAGTTCCAAACGTATTTGAAGTGACAAAGATACAAAATAGACAGGCAATTATTATGGAACATGTAAAAGGGGACAACATTGGTGATCTTCTGCTTAATAATTTAAATGAGGCAGAGCGTTATATCGGCCTTTGTGTTAATGAGCAAAAAAAGATTCATGCTATACATGTGAATACAGATGAAATGGAGTTAATGAGGGAAAGGTTAGAGCGTCAAATTAAATCTGTGCATAAATTGGATGAACGCAAAAAGAAGGATATATTACAAAAATTAGATTTTATTACATTTGATTTTAGGCTATGTCATGGAGATTTTCATCCATTTAATTTGATTTTGAGTAAGGAAGAGAAAGTGAAAGTTATAGATTGGGTAGATGCTAGTTCAGGTGATATTCGCGCAGATGTAATTCGAACATACTTGTTGTACTCACAATCTTCGGTAGAATTAGCTGAGATGTATTTACATATATATTGCAGTCGTACCGGCATATCAAGAGATGAAGTTTTTCAATGGGCTCCTATTATTATTGCAGCTAGATTTTCTGAAAAAGTATCACCGCAAAATGAAGTGTATTTGAGAAGATTATTGAATCAGTATTTATAAGTCATAAAAAAGGTTGTCAGCTAATTAATAAATGCTGTTGTTTAACCAAAGTTTCCTTGCAGTTAAACAACAGCATTCTTAAATATTGATATAGGTATTCTTATTTTCGATCTTCATCCTATAAAGGTTCATAATCCGTACTTGTTCCTCCGTTAATTCTTCTTTATCCCAATACATATGCATTAAGCTATATTCAAAAATCTCCTTTAATTTAATAAATAACGGAAACTTGTCTTTCATCTCTTTTGGTAGCTCATTTTCCTCTTGGTAGCCTTCAAATAGTGCTTTTGTAATAGAATACTCATAGTCAACGATATTCCCATTTCCAGCAAATGAATATTCTATCGCACTATAAATAGGAACGGCTAAATCGAATATGTAAAAATGTTTTTCGCAGTCTTGAAAATCTATCATTGTTAAGTTTGAATTATTTTCGACTAAAATGTTTTCTAACCATAAATCTCCGTGTATTAAGCCGTAATTTGAAGGGGATTTTGGTAGCTCTTTTATGGAAGTTAAAACGTCAGATGCAATTTCTCTTATTGTATTTTCTTCTTTAGGGATATATTTAAGAAAATTATATTCTTCATTTTCATACCAATCGTTTATATGTTTTACTGGTTTAATCTTTTCAAAGCTTTTAGATATACGATGTAATTTTCCAATTTGTTTACCAAGTTTTTTAAATATATTAGAATTCCATTCAGACCTTGGTAAATGTATACCAGGAGCAGCTTTATATAATACAGCAAAAATCTCCTTGTCTAATGTGAATTTTTCTACAAAATTCCCTTGTAATGAAGGGATTATTGGTGGAACACCTAAACCATTTTGATATAAAAAATTCGTATATATAACTTCTTCTATCTGTTCTTCATATGTTTTGTAGTTTGTAATTCTACTGAAGTATGTACCTTGTTCTGTAAGACATTCATACATCTCATTTGTTATTGGCTTAATGTTAATAAAATTCAACGGATACTGTTCATTTATGAATTGAAGTATTTCTTTTTCTAGCTTGTTCATTGAAACGTCCTTTCCAAACCTTAATTTTTTAACTTGGGAATTAAAAGAATTTTATTTTATAAAATTCGTGTTTAATTTTTGAAATCCTTTAAAATGAAATATGATGTAAATTGACCTTTAATAATTAGTAAGGTGTTGCCAACATACTCATTAACGCTAAATTGAAAAATGAATAGAAGGTATGACAAAATAAGATAGATGAAAAAATATAAAATTAATACTTATATATAGATTATAAAGACTTTAGAGAAAGGCTCATGTTATAAAACACAAGAAATATCAAAAGAAAGAAACGCACTTCTCCTATACTTTTAAATAAGGAGTGAAGGAAATGAATGAACATATACAGCAGATGATTAATTGGATTGAGAGCAATTTAAAAAAGAGATTTTCATTAGATGAATTATCTCGTTACATGGGGTATTCTCCTTATTATTGCTCTTTTAAATTTCATCAAGTAACGGGTTTCAGTATTAGACGTTATATTCTTCTTAGAAGGTTGTATTTATCTACAGAAGATTTAAAGAATGGTAGGAAGATAATTGAGGTAGCGTTGGATTACGATTACTCTTCCCAAGAGGCTTATAGTAGAGCTTTCAAAAATGTTTTTGGAATGAATCCAAGAGAATACCAACTTAACAAAATGCCTATTCAATCATTTGTTAAACTAAATTTAAATAAAGAAGGGGTGTTTAAAATGAATATTTCTAGAAAAATAGAGGTTGAACAGTTACGAGATAGGAAGAGTGAGCTATTTGATAAAGAGGTACTTAACATATTAAATGGTCAAGTTATGTATGAAGAGTTTAAAAACGAAAAGCTAATGGGTGATTCTGATTATGCACCATTTAATGAGGCAATGTGTGTGAACTCGGCTACTACTCAAGTTTTTAATGAAGAGTTTATTAAAACAAGAGCGAAAGGACATAACAGTTCAGTAGAAAGTTATATAAAAAAGGTCATAGATCCGTTAGAAAACCTTTTTACGAAAAAGTATAAATGTATTGTTCTATGGTTTGGTGAAGATATGTTTTGCCAAATGAACCTACTTACCATACTTTCTCACCTTGAACAGTCTGCTTATGAAGGGAAGGTATACTTAAATAGCTTTAGAGAGGATGAATTTAAAGTAAATCAAATTGAACTTGAATTGGGGAATTATTCTTCTATATACAATGAAGTATTAGTAAACCATAAAAAGACCTCTCATAAGGTACCACCTGTAATGTATCAGGCTATAGACTTATTTTTAGAAATGTTAACAGAAGATAATGCAGTAATGAAATTCATCTCTAAAAATAAAGATTTATCAACTCGTGAATTATTAATAAAGTTGTTTTATCTTTTTCCAACAATCGGATATGGAGATACTCAGTACATAGAGCTGATTAATAAAATAAAGAAGAAAGCTACACCAAAAATATAGGTGCAGCTTTCTTCTTATAATTGCTCAAGTAATTCTAATTCTTTTTCTACAAATAGCATTAGTTCTTTAATTGTTTCACCAGAAAAATCAAAACGAATACCGGCTGCATCATACACTTCTTTTATAGATTGCGAGCTTCCTAGTGATAATGCCTTTTTATAATTTTCTAGCGCTTGCTTAGGATCCTCTTTATATTGTTTATACATTTGTAATGCACCAAGTTGGGCGATCGCATATTCAATATAATAAAATGGTACTTCAAAAATATGGAGTACAGGTAACCAACTCGTTGCTATCCAGTTTTCGTAGCCATCAATATGTATGACGCTAGACTGATAATGTTTTTGAAGTTGTAAGTATTTTTCATTTCTTTCTTCAGAAGTATGACTTGGATTTTCATACAGCCAGTGTTGAAATTGATCGACAATAAGCATAATAGGTAAATATGAAATAACATCTTTAAAGAAGTTAATTTTTGCTTGTTTTAAATCTTTTTTGTCTGTATAGAAGGTATCCCAATAATTAAGCGAGAATAACTCCATTGTCATACTGGCTAGCTCAGCTGTTTCAGCTGGAATTTCTATATACTGTCGTAATTTTAATGGTTTTATGAGTTCGTTATGAATACTATGACCCATTTCATGTATAAAAGTGACAATATCATCTTGTGTATAATTTAAGTTCATAAAAATATAAGATAATTGTGAAGCTGGTAAGTACTCACAAAAGCCACCAGCTGCTTTTCCTTTGCGGTTTGTTAAATCAAGACAATTGTGTTTATACATTCGGTTTAAAAGTGCTGAAAATTCAACATCTAGTTTATTAAAGATATGAGTGCTCTTTTCAATTAAATCATTTTCATTTGCAATAGGTTTAAGTACTTTTTGATCTGGAGTTACAGCTGATACATCCCACGGGCGAAGCGTATCAATTTGCAGTTTATCTTTTTTCTCTAGCAATATTTTATCTTTAAGAGGCACAACATACTTACGTATGGATTCAGCTAGTTCATAGCAATCTTTCGCTGAATAATCAAAACGCTCGTATTTTTTGAACATATAATCGCGATAATTCTCTAGTTGAATATTTTTTGCTTTTTGATGGCGAATTTCAATTAATTGATTTAATATGTTTTGGAGTTCTTTTTCAACAGATAAAAATTGTTCAGAAATAATGGTTTTTGCCTTTTTACGGGTGTCACGATTCGAATCTTGTAAATAGGATTGTAATTCTGTTATCGTTTTTTCTTCTCCGTCCCAAATTCCACTTAATCCTCCAGTGATTTCAAAGTACTCTGTGATTAATTTGTCTTCCTTTATTTCTAATTCGATATTTTCCTCACAAAATAACTTTTGAGCATTTTTTATTTTTGTATCTAATAAACCATATACGTTAGAATCTAATTCCATTCGAAAAGGTGACTCTAAATATTTATTATCCAATAAATTTTGGTACCGCTTTAAAAGTGGCTTTACAAATTGTTGATCATGTTCAAAAGTATCCTTTATTTCTTCATCATCCGTATTACATTGAAAGGCGATGTAATGTGATCTTAATTGTTCTTCGATGTCCCAAATTACTTTTGACTGCTCTTTTAACCAATTTTCAAGGTCTAGTTTTGAAGAAATCATTTTATTTAATAAAGTCGAAAGAGTTTTTTCCAATTGTAGTACATTACTAATATCAATCGTATTTACACGTTGCATTATATATCCCTCACTTTTTATTTATTCATAGAGATATTCTATTTATTAATTGTAATTCCCTTGTTAAGTGGGGGAAATGTGAAATAATGTTAAATTTAATAATTAAAGAAGGTATTTATATGTCAAAGTAAAAAGTTTATCGTAAATGAAAATATATGGAGGGGTGCTACATGAGAAAGGGAAAAAAGTTATTTGTATTTTTATTTCCACTTGCTTTATTATGTGCCTGTGAGAATGACATTGAAGATGCTAAAAGTGAAGAGTCTATAGTGATGGATATTGCTACAGCGGCGGTAAAGGAGGAATCTTTTTTTAATGCTGCTATAAGAGATGAAAAAGAAAGGATAGTAGATTTAGAGATTGCTGATAGCGAAAATGCTAACGAAATAAAAAAAGAAATTAATAAAAGATTGCAAATTCAAGGCGTTATGTCCTATAAAGTAAATGTATCTCAAAGAAACAAGGAGATTGTAAATGCAGAACATAGATGGGAGTTAGTTTTTGGACATATATTTGATGACGGATTCAGAAAAAACGGATATGAAGGGTTTAGTATTCAGCAAATAAATTATATAAAGAATCAACCTGTTACCATTGATATAAAAACTAAGATTAGCGATGATGAAGTAGGGGCGAGAGAACTTGGACAGAAAATAGAAAAAGAAGTTGAAGGTATACTTAAAACAGAAGCAGTAAAGAAATGGATTGAAAATGATTCATATGCTATTGGGATTTACGATATAGATGATCGGAAAATTAACTAATTGAGGAATGAATGCTATACGAATGGAAAATCGATATAGTTAAATATAGAATTACTGAAGGAGGTGTAAGATGTATAAGTATTTAAATATTTTAAACGACATAGAAAATATGATTAAAAATGGAGAAATAAAAGAAGGGAAGAAATTACCGTCTATACGGTCACTCGTTACGCAATATGAATGTAATAAGGCAACAGTTATACGTGCGCTTCATGAATTAGAAAAGCGTCACATTATATATTCTGTCCCTCAAAGTGGATACTACGTTGTTAAAAAATCAGAGAATACTATAGAAAATAACGAGATAATTGATTTTGCTTCCTCAGCACCAGATCCAGATGTTTTTCCGTATTTAGATTTTCAACATTGTATTAATAAGGCTATTGATACGTATAAAAATGATTTGTTTGTATATGGAACGCCGAAAGGGTTACCATCTTTAATACCAGTTATTCAAAAACAACTAGCAAATTATCAAGTCTTTACAAAAGAAGAAAATATTTTTATAACGTCAGGTGTTCAGCAGGCGCTTGCTATATTAACTTCTATACCATTTCCGAATGGAAATGAAACCATATTAATTGAACAGCCAACATATCATCTATATATTGATTATCTAGAAATAAATAAAGTTCCTGTAATCGGTATTAAACGTACGAATGAAGGTATCGATTTGAATGAATTGGAGCAAATATTTCAAACTGGAAAAATAAAATTCTTTTATACGATACCGAGATATCATCATCCGCTTGGAACTTCTTATTCTAAAGATGAGAAAGAAAAAATCGTATTACTGGCTAAGAAATACAATGTATTTATAGTGGAAGATGATTATTTAGCAGATTTAGAAACTGATTCAAAAGCAGATCCGTTATATAGCTTGGATAATTGTAGTCATGTCATATATTTGAAAAGTTATTCTAAGATTATTTTTCCTGGTTTACGGGTTGGAGTTGCGGTCATCCCACCATCCATTGCAAATGCTTTCTATACATACAAAAAGATACTAGATATTGATAGTCCGATGATTTCTCAAGCGGCTTTAGAAATTTATATAAAGAGCGGGATGTTTGAACGTCATAAAAGTAAAATTAATTCTTCCTACTACAATAGATCAATAAAACTAGCAAAAACATTAGAAAAAGTGCAAAATGAAAATCCATCATTATTTACATACAATAGACAAAACACATTTGGAATACACACTTGTTTAAAAATGCAGAAAAACACAGTTACAGAAACACTTATACAAAAATTAGGTGACATTCAAATAAGTATCGATACTATTGATAAGAATTATATGAGGAGTTTTCCTAAAGAAAGACTGTTAAAGTTAAATGTTTCGAATGTAAAAGAAGATAAGATTGAAGAAGGTATTCGTAAAGTACTTGAGGAAATCAAGCAATCAAGACAGTTGAATTTTCAGTTTAGAAAAGAATAATTTGAATTAGGAGGTTTGTTGTGAGGCGCAAAATCATTCTCTTGTTTGTATGTGGCGCTATAGTGGCAGGTGCAATTGTTGTGATTACATATTATAAAAAAGAGGATCAATGCATAGCAGTTGCTAAGTATTCAAGAGGTATTATCGTAGATCAAAATAACAAACCTATATTTAATGTGAAAATATATGAAGATTCAATTGAAAGTAAGGACCGCAGTATTTCAAATGCAAAAGGTGAATTTGAAATACTAGATGGGGTTTGTGGTGAGATTGTTTTACAATACGTTACTCCTGATGGAGAAATCTATACGAGAAAATATGATAGGAAGTATATACCAGAAGTAATAAAGCTGAATTATAAAAATAAAAGTGAATAAGATGAAAACATTACGGAGAAAAGTAGCAGTTGTGGCCGGAGCAATTATATATGTAATTGGATAATTATATATTTTTTAAGAGCACTCTTCAAAGAGTGCTCTTTTTCATCAATGTAAATATTTACTTATCATCTTTTTAAAGTGATTTTTATCATAATTTACATATTGCATAGCTGTATTTCGTATTGGATCTCCAGCATAAAATCTTTCATACAATTCGTGTCTAGATCCTAAGGGGCTTCCGATGATATCCCAGGCTAACTTAAATAATTTTGTGCGTTGTTCGGCATCTATATTCGTTCCTTTAAAGTACTTTTTCAATAAATCAGCTATAGGACTCTTGAAGTCATTCGAGCTCGAAGGAAGTTGAATGAACCCACCTGCTCCAATTAATTGTAAAATTTCTATTGCACGGGCATAATATTTGGAACCAAGACCCCTTGCAGTTTCGATATATTTAAAATTCGGCAAATAAGTTTTCGTATCATTTGTAGTACCTTCAACTTCAGCAGCAATTAAAAGTGCGCGAATTGTTTCGATTTGCATAATTAATTCCCCAAGCTTCTCTTGAACATGCAAATAAGTAGTAGCACCGATCGCTTCAGCAATTTCACAAGCAATTGCAGTTATAAATTCTAGCTTTACTACTAATCGTACAATTGCTTGGTGATAAGCTAAACTACTAGAAGCTACATCTGACTTTATTGCCCATAACGCTTCAGGGTTGTTATATAGTAAGACTCGTTCCCATGGTACAAATACATTATCAAAGATTAATAGTGCATCCATTTCATCGTACTGTGAACTAAGAGGGGAATCAACTGTACTAGAGTTTGTATTCGCAAATGGTTCTCTACAAACCATATGTAATCCAGGGGAATTGGCTGCCACAATGAGAAAGTGAGCTAAATCTTTTTGAGTATCAGTCAGTTTTGCTAATGGATAGATTAATAAATCATTTGAATAAGGAGAAGCAGTACCTATCATTTTTGCACCATTTAAATAAATCCCATCAGAAGTTTCCTTAGTAACTCTTAGTAACCCTAAATTTTTTGCATTCAATATTGATTCTGTAGAACGATTTATTTGTGGGTCACGTTGAACTACACTTAAGAACAAGTGATTATCTCTCGCTTTTTCATAATAAGATGTAATTTTATCTGGAAACTGTGCATCGAATTTTTTATAAAAATATCTTGATACGTACCAGCCAGTAAGTCTCGATCTTGCATAATCAGATAATCTACTCATTACACCGTCTGTAGCATAACTCCACGTTTCAAATGCAGTTCTTCTCATTAATAATTCATTATAGGAATTCGGAACTAAAAATGCTGTATGAACAAATTCTTTCGTGTTTGGGCTCACATATCCAATAGAATCTCTTCGTATGGGGTCATCAAACAATGTAAATAAATTAGAAATGGTACTTAATGTTCCTGCAAAATGTTTATCTGTAGTTACATCTATTTTTTGTCCATAGAGCCAAACATTTCGACCATCTTGTAAGCTCTTTATATAGTGATCCTTTAAATTTTGCATATTTCCTCCTTTTAAAGACTACTCATATATTTGTACATCTTTTAATGGTGGGGAATATACATGAAATGTTATTGCTGTTGAATCTGTAGCGTTATACATTTTATGCACAGTATCTTTTTTTACTGTAAAAATATTTCCCTCTGTAAACTCTTCAATCCGCTCGCTATTATTTTCGTACGTTATATTTTGTAGCGTACCATTGACTATTAGTATACATCCTACAGATATTCCGTGATCGTGCACAAAAGTCTTTGCT
The DNA here is from genome assembly GCF_054509685.1 of Bacillus sp. C-3-6. NCBI lineage: Bacteria > Bacillati > Bacillota > Bacilli > Caryophanales > Bacillaceae > Bacillus > Bacillus sp. C-3-6. The sequence goes on from NZ_CM137247.1 coordinate 2,422,393, forward strand.
TTGCTGGGGAAATTTAATACTAAAATCTCTACAAATTCAGACTGATAGATAACGTTCCTTCCATATTCCAGATTAACTGGTGAAGTAATAAAAGGAGATATTTTATGAAGTGAAATATTTAATGATTGAATAGCGTGTATTAAATTGACCGTATCGTAGTTACATAGGTTATTAAACGTTTTTTGTATGTTATAAATCAATTGCATGTAAAACTTCCTCCTAAGCATGTACAGTAAAAGAAAACCTAATCTAATATTATATAGTGAGTATTGAATTACATAATATTGTATTGAAACATTTCCAAAAAGTGACTTCTTTTACTTAGGAAGTTTATTCAATTTGAAAATTGTGGTAATTTGTTCCGTTAAAATGATATGCTTGAACTATATATTTTTAATCCCGTTAAATCCCGACTGGTGAGGGTTGATAATCAGTGAAGGATGAACAAAATCCCCACTGATTAAAGTTTCACTTTATTGGAAAGGTGATGAAATAAATGGCAGTTCTTTTAGTGGATAATCTATATCAAATGTCTATTGTTTTACTGATCTTATGTTCATTTTGTTTTTATAGATACTTAAAGAAAATAAAAAGGGAAAGAAAGCTTACAGGTTTTGAAATTACGATGTATATCGTGACGCAACTTGCGTATTTCATTTGGGCGGCAACGACTTTTCTTAAAATGTTATCAGAATAGTAATCTTAAAGTATTAGACGCTGAACAGAAAGGTACAGGAGCATTAAAGGTATAAACGTGGGCAAGGGTAATTTATCATCTATTAGGTAAATAAATTTAGTCGAAATCTAGATGGATAACAATATTACTTATAACATCTTTATAAAAAGAGAGGATATAAATGGAACAATATAAGTTAATTGTAAAAGGGCCTAAACAACTTGAGTGGGAAACAAATGAAATTAAGGACATACAGGACGATGAAATTATCGTTAAAACAATCGCAGGAGCGATAAGCATTGGGGCCGAGTTACCACAGTATAATGGATCCGATGTTACAGATACGAATCCTTTTTATCCAAGAAAAACTGGATATGAAAGTTATGGTGAAGTGATTCAAGTTGGTAATAAAGTAACACATGTAAACGTAGGCGATAAAGTAGTTTCTTTTTATGGACATGAAACGATAGGGATAGTTAAGGGTTATAAAGTAATTCGAGTGCCTAGTTCTATACAACCTAAAGTTGCTTTATTATCTATTCTTTCGTGTGATGCCGCTAAAGGAGTATTGAAACTAAACCCGCGACAGGATGAAAAAGTACTTATAACTGGAATGGGAGTTATTGGTTTACTCGCTTGTTATTTCTTAAAATACTATGTAGGCGTTGAGCACGTGGATGTTGTTGAGCCTAATAAAAATAGAAGAGATTTTGCAAAGAATTTTGGTGCGAAAAACATATATGATTCAGAAGAGAAAATAATAGAAACATATAATTATGGTTTTGAATGTTCTGCTACAAATAGTGGGTTCCATACTTTGCAAAAAACTCTTAAAACTAATGGTGAAATATGTATACTGTCTGATGGTAATATTGAAGAACTAACATTAATTGCTAACTTTTATCAGAAAGAATTGCAAATCATTGGATCAAGTGACGGATACCATTATCAAAAACATGCAGATTGGTTTTTTAAAGAAATAGGAAAAACACCATTTATAGAAGAGATCTTTCAACATGAAATACATTATACTTCACTCATAGAATGCTTTGATGAATTGAGTTTAGGGATAATTAAACCATTAAAAGTATATGTTTCATATGAATAACGAAAAAAATGAGCAAATATTTGTCACATACCTCACAAATGTTTCGTCACATTTATGATTACTAAATGAGGAGGAACATATATGAAAATATTTGTAGCAGGTGCAACTGGTGTAATAGGACGTTCTTTATTGCCAATGTTAATAAAAAATGGGCATATAGTTTTTGCGATGATCCGTAATACTTCGCAAGTAGAAGCAATGAAAAAGATTGGTGCTATACCAATAATAGCTGATGTATTTAATAGAAAGGCTGTGTTTTCTGTATTAGAAGAAACAAATCCCGATGTAGTTATTCATCAATTAACGTCATTGTCTTCATGGAATTTTGAGGATAATGCAAAAATTAGAACAAAAGGCACTCGTAACCTTGTCGATGCCGCTAAAAATGTAGGGGTACAGAAAATAATCGCTCAAAGTATTTCATGGGCGTATGAACCAGGGGATACATTTGCGACTGAAAAAGACTCACTACATATTACTGCTTCTATGCCTCGGCAAGTCACTGTTAATGGCATATTGAAATTAGAAAAAGCTGTTACTGAGTTACCTGAATCGGTTATACTTCGTTACGGCACATTATACGGACCAGGAACATGGTATGCGGAAAACGGATTAATAGCAAATCAAGTTCGTAATAATGAAATTATCGCATCAGACGGGATAAGCTCGTTTATACATGTTGAAGATGCTGCAAGAGCTACTATGCTAGCTCTTAATTGGCCTTCAGGAATCGTAAATACTGTAGATAATTATCCAGCAACTAGTAAAGAATGGTTACCAATATATGCAGCAGCGATAGGTGCACCTCAGCCTAAAGTTCAAGATGGGAAAAATAGTTGGGAAAGAGGAGCTTCCAATAATAAGGCACGTAAAGAGTATGGTTGGATACCTTTATTTCCATCTTGGTCTGAAGGATTTAACAACTTAATAGGTAAGTAAAACACACCTTTAATGGGAATGATAGTAAAATACACCATTAAAGGATTGGGTTATTATGAATATAATTTGGGAAAGTATTATATTAACTCTTACTGGAATAATTGTTTTGAAAATGACAGGTAGTACATCTGTCAGCCAAATGACAAGAGCTGAAATCATTATAGTTGTATCAATTGGCCGTATTATTGTAGAACCTGTATTAAGTAGAAAAGTAGTCCCATCTATATTCGCGGCTATCATATTTGCAAGCATATTACTTATCATTCATTTCTTTGAATTGAAATTAAGGAAGGTGGAAGAATTTTTAAATGGAAGTAGCATTATAATTGTTGAAAACGGAGAGATTGTAAAAGAGAATTTGATGCAGGCAAAAATGTCGGAACAACAACTTTATATGCAATTAAGAGAAAAAGGAATTCATGATTTGAAGATTTTACAAAAAGTTACAGCTGAACCGAATGGTCGTATTGGTTATCAATTAATAAAAAAAGCACAACCAATAACTTTAGAAATGTTAGAAAAAGTATTAGATCGGTACAATATAAAAAGATAATTTCTCGTGAGAAAAAGCCAATACTACAATAAAAATATTGGCTGTTTTTTTATTTTCAATAAACGTAAAGATTAATAAAATAGGGTAGATTTTTCACCAATCTTTATATTAGATATAGGCTTATTATTATGCTATATTCAATGGAGCTACGATGACTAAGGTAAGTGGTATGAATAGAAGAAAAAACTGTATAGCAAATACAAAAATGCTTTTAATTTGATACTGAAAATGGATTGAAAATAAGGAGATAGATACATAATGGAATTTTGGGAATCAAGTTTTATTGAAAAACAAACGATGTGGGGATTTGAACCTACAGAATCTGCAATTTTGACAAAAGATTTTTTTCTTGAAAAGAACGTTAAGGATATATTAGTTCCGGGTATTGGATATGGAAGAAATGCAAATGTTTTTATCGATAATGGTATAAATGTAACAGGTATTGAAATTTCAAAAACAGCCATTAATTTAGCAATGCAAAATGGCCTAGAAGATATTAGTATCTATCACGGTTCGGTAAATGAGATGCCTTTTGATAACAAATCATATGATGGTATATATAGTCATGCACTTCTACATTTGTTGAATAAGCAGGAGAGAGAGCAATTTATTAAAGATTGTTATAATCAGCTAAAACCAGGTGGATATATGGTTTTCACAACTGTTTCTCAAAAAGCTCCAATGTTTGGCAAGGGAAAACAGTTGGATAAAGACTATTTCGAAATAATGGAAGGAGTAAAAATGTTCTTCTATAATTCTGAATCTATAAAACGAGATTTTAATAAATATGGACTAGTACAAGTTTCCGAAATTGATGAACCAAATAAGCACATGGAAAATAAGCCTTCAATCAATTTCTTAATGATAAAATGCCAGAAGGAACTATAAATAAAAGTTTTTAAATATTTCTAAAGATGTTTATATATTGATCATGCACAAATAAAAAGGACAAGCATATAGTATAAATACCTCTTAACTTTAAGTAACCTTAACTTTCGTTAATAGGGTATCTCAAAATCCCCGAAAAGAGCACTTGCGGAAACAAGTGCTCTTTTATTTGGAATTTTACACCATAAATATTGCATAAAATGTTAAACTGAAAAGAACACTCGTTTTAATTAAGAGTGTAGCATATGAATGGAGTGTTATTGAATGCAAACAAGAAAAGCCTATCTATATGTATTTGACACGATGTCTGATTGGGAGTACGGACATTTAATTGCTGAACTTAATACAGGAAGATATTTCAAAAAAGATGTAGCGCCTTTTAAAGTAGTAACAGTTGGAATAAATAGAGAAACGATTATTTCAATGGGAGGCTTGAATATAAAGCCGGATATTTCCCTAGATGAATGTATCCTTGAAAGTAACGATTTATTAATTTTACCTGGAGGGAATACTTGGAGTGAAGAAATACATAAACCTATTTTGAAAACAGTTGGTGAAGCTTTAAAACTTGGTACAATTGTAGCGGCAATTTGCGGTGCAACTATAGGTCTTGCAAATTACGGTTACTTGGATTCTATAAATCACACAAGTAATAGTTTAGAGTATATGAAAATGGTTTGTCCTACTTATAAAGGAGAAAATTTTTATGAAGTGGGACCTGTAGCGTCTAGTAGAAACCTTATTACTGCATCGGGTGTAGCGCCTCTAGAATTTGCCATGGAAGTACTTAAAAAATTAGATGTATTTGCGCCGGATACACTTCATTCATGGTATAAATTGAATGAGACTCATGAAGCAGAATATTTCTTCCAGTTAATGAATTCAATTAATAGCTGAGTAGTATGTCGAATGAAAATTATATTTTAAATGATGCGAAAACTAATAACAAAATAATTTTATGAAAATAAAAGGTAAGGGTATTCCTATGAATATATGAGGAAATATCCTTACTTTTTATAGTATTATTTCTGAATGACAAATGTAATGGCATTTGTTTTTAATCGAATGTGTCTTTCATTACGAACTATATTATAAGCTAATTCTTTTATTTCAACTTTTACTTCTTTCCATCCTTTATAAATACTTTTTAATAGGCGTATCATTTCTTCAGTTAGGAGATTAATTTCAATTAAAGCCTCTAATTCTTCATTCGTTTTTAAATCAATTTCTTGTATGTTAGAGTTAATAATTAAACAATTAATACCACCGTTTTTTGTACCTCTTTTTATAGATTGGAGCACGTTTTTTAAATCTTCTTCTGATTTAACATGCTCTAAACTTGATACTGCAACGATATAGTCATAAGTATTAGGTCTAATATGATAGTTTTCAATTGCTGCTTGTTCTGTTTTTATAACCTCGAATACGTCATGTTCTTTGCTATAAATTTGTAGCTTTGTTAAAGCGGAATTAAGTAAATCAACACATGTAACAGTTCCGCTAGCATTTTTAATCTTTTGTGCAATTGGAATGCTATTTCTACCGACGCCAGAGCCAAGGTCAAGTACTTGCAAGTTGTTTTGTCCGTCAAAGTGGTTCATCAAGTCCATAACCGTTTTAACTGGTTTGAAAAGCCAAGAGCCAGCTTCAAACAGTTTATATTGTTCATAGCAAAGGTCGTGATATTTCTTTTCTTCTTGTCTTATGTAATCGATACGGTTCACATTGTTTCAACTCCAATATTTTTATTGCAAAATTCATATGTAGGACAACCTTTTATATTTGTTTGAATTCGAAAAATACCACCAGCATGTGGATACTCTTTTAATTCGTCATCCGTCATTCTTGTTCTGGCTGTTGTAACATATAAATCAGTTAAGTTAGGCCCACCAAATGTACATGATGTTACATATAACGCAGGAATTGGAATACTTAATATTTGTTCTCCAGTAGAGGGATTCCATCTAGTTATTTTTGAACCTCCCCAATGTGCAATCCATAAACAACCTTCTTCGTCAATTGTCATACCATCAGGTAGACCATCATTTTCAGAGAAAATGATTACATCACTTGGATTATGAATGTCTCCAGTACGTATATTATATTGATAGCGAACCACTTTTTTAGTAGGTGTATCTATAAAGTAAAAGTATGTATGATCAGGTGACCAAGCGATTCCGTTTGAAGTATTTACGTGTGAAATTTTTTTCTCTACACTCAAATTATTATGTAAACAATATAAGGAACCTGCAGCATTCATACCGTATGTATCTGTAGTACCTGCCCAGAAACGACCAGCTGGATCACATTTTCCATCATTGAAACGATTTTCTATTAAATGAGGTTCGGGGTCAAAAATATGTGTCAGTTTTTCTGTATTTACATTAATAGAATAAAAGCCGTTTTCCATAGCTAAGAGTAGTACATCCTCTAAATATGGAACAACACAGCCGATTTGTTGATTGAGAGCGATTACTCGGTTCGTATTGGTAGTAGGATTATATATGCATAATTTTTTCTCCATAATATCAACCCAATATAAAAGTTGCTTTTTTTCATTCCAACATGGTCCTTCAGCTAAACTTGCTTTAACATTTAAAACTAAGTCTATATTACTGAACAAGATGTTCACCTCGCGTTATAAGATATTAATATAATTCGATAAGAATAGAGGTAAACCTTTTAGTCAGAGGATATTATGATTTGTGCTCTAGAAAACTAATCTTCTCAAGTGATTAAAAGGTTTATAAACACGGAGAGGAAAATGCATATGATGTTTTATGAGATTGTTTGCTTTTCTTGTAAGAATATATTTCGTGTTTACGAAGGTAGTGAAAAATATAAGCGATTTAAAGAGAAACCAAAAGGGGCATATTGTTGTGATGAGTGTAGCCACAAAATTCAATTAGAAGCGATAAAGAATTTTTTTAGATAATTTTACGATTTCGATTCGGAAAAGTTTGACAATAAAAGTGTTATAAATTATCATATTAAAAAACTAATATTTAAGGCATAGAAGAGAAGAGTAGTTAAGAAAGAATACGTACAGAGAGCTCTGGTAGCTGAGAAAGAGCGGTATACATCTTAATGAAAAAAGACTTGGAGCTGCGCAAGGAACTAATTTATTTAGGGATGGTGCGACGGGTTCTCCCGTTATAGAGATAGGGTATAAGCATATTTTGCCGTACCTGAAGAGGTTAATATGGTGACATATTAACAAACTGAGGTGGTACCGCGAAGCTAACAACTCTCGTCCTCAAGATGAATAATCTTGGGGGTGGGAGTTTTTTTGTTGCATAAAACTGGAAATGAGAAACAAAAAATAATTGAGGTGAGTAATATATGCATTGGGCGTATGAAGTAGCACATGAATTAATTAGGAAACATCCAAATAAAGAAATGTTTGTTTGTGCATCTGGAATTAGTCCGTCAGGTTCTGTTCATATTGGGAACTTTCGTGAAATCGTAACGACTTATTTCGTAGTAAGAGCACTTCAAGATTTAGGGAAAAAGACTCGTTTTATATTTTCGTGGGATGATTATGATAGGTTTAGAAAAGTTCCAAAAAATATTGATCCATCTTTTGCAAAGTATATTGGTATGCCATACTGTGATATTCCAGATCCGTATGGATGTCATAACTCGTATGCGGAGCATTTTGAAAAAGAGTTTGAAAAATCGCTTCAAGCATTTGGAATTGAAGTAGAATTTATTTATCAACATGATGAATATAGAAGAGGAAGGTATAACGAAAATATATTAGAGGCCTTGTATAAACGAAAAGAAATATATGATATTTTAATGGGTTTTAAAACTGGAGAGTGTAGTGAAGAAGAGCGAGAGAGCTTTTATCCAGCTACATTATATTGTGAGAGATGCGGAAAAGATACAACAACTATTACACATTTTGATGAAGTATTAAAAACAGTCCGGTATGAATGTGAATGCGGAAATGAAAAAGAGTTATCCGTATTAAATACAAATAAAATGAAACTAAACTGGAAAATCGATTGGCCGATGAGATGGATGATAGAGGATGTTATTTTTGAACCGGGCGGTAGAGATCATTCATCAGAAACGGGTAGTTATAATGTATCAAAAGAAATTGCAAGGAAAATATTCAATCGAGAAGCGCCTCATTACGTTGCTTACGATTTCATTGGTATTAAAGGGAATCATGAAAAAATGTCTAGTTCTTCAGGGAATAGTATTACACCAAGCGATATATTGAAAGTGTATATACCAGAAGTAATTCTCTTTATGTTTGCAAAATACAAACCAGGCGCTGCTTTTCATATTGGGTTGGATGAAGATGTGATTCGTAATTATACAGAGTATGAACGATTGAAAGATAGTTATGAAAATAAAACGCTCAAAAATGAAGATTTATTTAATGCAATTAAAATCTCTAAAGTTGATAGCGAGTTTAAAGAATATCCGAAATTTAATCAAGTAGCAGGAACGTTACCATTATTAAATTTTGATTCAACTATTTTACAGGAGATATTAAAGAAAATAGATAGGAGCTATGCATTAGATGAAATGAGAGCGATAAGTAATCGCGCAGAGTATTGGATAAGAAACTTTCAATCTGAAAAATTAATCGCGGTAAATGAGGAGAAAAATGCAGAGTTTTACTACACATTAGATGAAAGGCAGAAAGAATGGCTAGTAGAAGTTTGTAAAATACTTCGTTCTAATAAAGATTACTCTAACTTAATGGAGCAATTATATGCGATTTGTCATCATGAAAATAAAAAAATAATGAAAGAAAATCAAAAACAATTATTCACTATTATATATAAGCTCATTATGAATCAATCAAATGGTCCTCGTATACCATTATTAATACATGTAGTAGGCATAGAAAATTTCATCACACTATTAGATTTCTAAAACACAGTTAAAAGCAACGCAAGTACCAAAATTTCTAAGTACTTGCGTTGCAAATTTTACTATCGTGAATACATTTTCGGACATTCATCACCACTTGGTTCATAAAAACAATGGCTTTTAAACTGTCCTACAAATGGCTGATTATACCATTCAGGCGGACAAGCTCCAACTGGACGGAAATACCAAAGAGCCCATCGTGCAGGCCAGCGCCATTGACCTTGTAAAACTTTTCGTGCGATTTCTTTTTCTGATTCACGAGCGCGTTGATAAAAATATCCATATTGTACTGCTTCAAATCCGCCGGGGCTTTGATATACAGCGTCTCGTACGGTACGGAGTTGTTTAAAATCTAAGCAATCACAAAATACACGGTTTACTACAACGCATCCAACTAACTCCTCACCTTGGCGACCTTCGCCTTCAGCTTCAGCACGAATTAATCGAGCTAGTAAATCAACATCACTTTCGTTGTATGGAATAAGGGGCATAGTGATACCACCTTTCTGTTATAGTAAAGAGTGTATGTTATAAAACAATCTGCGTGCTTTTTTACATAAAAATAACATTTAATTTTAAGAGGAGCTTGTATAAAAAAAGCTAATTAGTAATAGTAGATAAATATAAAAGGGAGAGGTATTATGTATCGAATTCATAAAGACCATATCATTTACTCAATGTCACCAGAAAATAAGCCGTGTATGGAAGTAGAAATTGGGAGCAGTCTTGTATTTGAAACATATGATTGCTTTGAAAATCAAATCGATTCTGAAGATGTTGTGTTTCAAGAATTAGATTGGAACCGAATTAATCCAGCGACTGGACCTGTATATGTTAAAGGAGCAGAACCTGGCGATATATTAGTCGTAACGATTGAAAAAATTGAAATTGCAGAGCAGGGCGTTTTAACTACAGGTGCAAACCTTGGTGTAATGGGTGATGAGTTAAATGAAAATACAGTGAAAATTGTCCCAATACATAATGAATATGTTTTGTTTTCAAGTGAACTACAAATCCCGATTAATCCAATGATTGGGGTAATTGGTACTGCACCGAAAGAAGAGAGCATTTCATGTGGCACACCGCATGATCACGGCGGGAATATGGACTGTAAAGAAATTAAAGAAGGAACAACATTACTACTACCAGTTAATGTCCCAGGAGCACTATTAGCATTAGGTGATTTACACGCAGCAATGGGTGATGGTGAAATTGGTGTTAGTGGTGTAGAGGTTGCTGGTGAGGTAACGGTAACAGTTCAAACGATAAAAGGAAAACAATGGCCATTACCAATGGCTATTCAAAAAGAAAAAATGATGACGATTGCTTCAGAGAAATTGTTAGATGATGCAGCAAATCGTGCTGTACGTAATATGGTGACATTTTTATATGAAGAATTAGCAATGTCTAAAGCTGATGCAACGCTTTTATTATCGGCAGCAGGTAATTTAAAAGTTTGCCAAGTTGTGGATCCGCTGAAAACAGCGCGTATGGAACTAGGAATGGATTATGTGGAGAAACTAGGATTTATTTTTAGTAAATTTCATATTAAATAGATAAGGGACGAAAAAGGATACTTTTGTATAAAAGCATCCTTTTTTTAATTTACTGATTTTGTGAAAAGAGGTAGTATTTATTTTATATAAGTATATTTGAGATTGTGGATTAAAAAGGAGTTCAATAATGGTCAAAATTATGATTGTAGAAGACGATATGAAAATTGCAGAACTATTATCGACACATGTTGCGAAATATGGTTATCAAGGAGTTATTGTATCGGACTTTCAAAATGTATTAAACATTTTTTTAGAAGAACAACCAGAGTTAGTTTTATTAGATATTAATTTACCGAGTTTTGATGGGTACTTTTGGTGTCGTCAAATTCGCGGAGTTTCAACATGTCCGATACTATTCATTTCGGCCCGTGAAGGCACGATGGATCAAGTTATGGCGTTAGAAAACGGTGGCGATGATTTTATTCCGAAGCCTTTTCATTATGAAGTTGTAGTGGCGAAAATTCGTAGTCATTTAAGACGTGCATATGGAGATTATGCACCGAAACTAGAAGAGCGAATGATTGAGCAACAAGGTCTTTGTTTATATCCTGAAAGACTTGTATTGAAACTTAGAAATGACGAGATTGATATAACGAGAAACGAAGCTATTTTATTAGAGACATTAATGAAAAATTATCCGCGTGTTGTGAGTAGAGAAGTGTTACTTAATAAATTATGGGATAGTGAATCTTATGTTGATGATAATACATTAAGTGTAAATACAACACGTGTGCGTAAAAAGTTACAAACGTTACATATAGAAGGTGCGATTGAAACGATTCGTAGTGTTGGATATAGATTGCATATTACTTGGGATACTGGTATAGAAAAATGATAAGGTTGTTTATACGTGATCATATACCACTTATTTGCTTTACCATAATTCAACTACTAGCTATATTTCTCGTATATTGGTTTGATGGGCATAATCATATTACAACGGCGTTATATGCAATGTTTCTAGGTGTTTTCTTTATGGGAAGTTATTTAGTGTTTCGTTATTTTACACATCGTTCTTTTTATGAGCGCCTAGCAAACCCGATGCAATCTTTAGATGAATCTGTTCAAAAATCTGATTTTGCAGCTGTATCGGCTGCTCTTTAAGAACTACTTGAGGTGCAATATAGACATTATCAAAATCAGCTGCAAATGCAAGAGAGAAAAAATAATGACCATTTAACCTTTATGAATCAGTGGATTCATCAAATGAAAACACCTTTATCTGTAATAGAATTAATTACACAGGATGAAGTAGATTCACGTTTTGAAAGTATAAATGAGGAAACTGATCGATTAAAAAAGGGATTAGAAATGGCTCTGTATGTCGCACGTTTAGAAGCGTTTACACAAGACTTTTATGTAGAAAGGGTACAACTACATAAAATAGTGAATGATTCGGTACATGAACATAAACGATTCTTTATCCGGAATTTTGTATATCCAGAGCTTGAAATTGATAAGGACATTACTGTAGAAAGTGATGTGAAATGGTTACAATTTTTAATCGGACAAATACTATCGAATGCGATTAAGTATTCATCAGGTAGTAGAGAAAAGATTAAAGTGAAAGCTTGTAAGGAAGATAATACCGTTATACTTGAAATTGCTGATAATGGCGTAGGTATACCGAAGCAAGATTTACCAAGAGTATTCAAACCTTTCTTTACAGGAGAAAACGGTAGAGATTTTAAAGAATCAACAGGAATGGGGCTATATCTTGTATATGAAATTACAAAACAATTAGGGCATCGTGTAGAGATTCATTCAGAAGTTGGTAAAGGTACCGTTGTACGAATTAAATTTTTTAATGTGTAGATAATTGATCTAGGCTAAAGAACTTTGGAGATAAGTTTTTTTAGCCTTATTTTATAGCAATTATATGAAATAGTAAAAGGTCATCTTAGTATGTATAATGACACGTTAATAAATACGGGTGTTAAATTAGAAGGATTTAATAATAAATTGATAAATAGATTTTGTAAGAAAAAAGCTACCCCTTTGAAAGAGGTAGCTGTATGTATCCATCCTATGAATAAGTGTATTAACATGAATAAGTATAATGTTCAAATTCGTGATATTTTTTGTGGATTATAATAGAATTAGTCTTTTATTTTTTCATGATACAGTATTGTAATTAAACAAACAAACTTAATAATTTATATCCAATTAACCCTAAAATAGTGATAGGAACCATCATTAAGAAAGAAGAAATTCGATTAGCATTAGAGCGTTCTAATACAAGAATCAAGATAATCCCGACTATGACTTCGGTATATCCAACAGGTAACATGTGACTATAGTGTTCAAAATTTAAAAGAATGTGAAGTCCATCCGTTACAAAAACTCCACTTAAAAGTGCGCTTCCGAATTTATGAAGTGGAGTTGTAGTATCTTTCCATAGAAAACCTGCAATTCCAAAGATAGTTCCTCCTATACATGCACATACAATCCATACAGATATAAAATAAATAGAGTGAGCTACATTTTTAATAACTATTGCATAACCATAGTAGCCTAATACCATACCGAGTAGTGCAAGGAGACCAGAAAGTATAGCTGAACGCTTAGAATAACTAAAGCTAGCCACAAAAAAGGATGGAACTAACCAAACGCTTCCTAGATTAGTTAATGAATTCCAGTGTCCAGGAAGTATACTTTGCCCCAATTTAGTTAGTATACCAACAATAATCCCTACTATAATCGGGATGAGAAAAATCCTTAAAAACATATTTAACTTTGTGATTTTTAATGTCCTGTCCATAAATTCAATCCTTACATTATTATTTTCTGTAAAGATATAATAGCTTATCACAAGGGAATAATCAATAAAAATTTATCGAAAAACAATAAGTGGTTATTGGATAACGAATAACATTTTGTTTTTATATAAAATTTATATAAGAGAGAGTGCTTAGAAGTTTACTACTGGGGAAACCTAAAGGACGTATTACAATCAATGTAATTTGTGCTTGTTCAATATGAAGCTAAGAAATGATAAATAAGCCTAAAAGAAAGCGATCTTTTTAACAGCACAAATAATTGCATTTACTCATACAGTACTAGTATGGTACAATATGGTTATTAATGACGGAAAGGAATGATGGGTGGACGATGATTAACTAATCTTATTTTTAAATGTTGAAATGAAATAAATTTCAATTTATAAAAATTAGGATTAGTCTGCCCAATTCCAAACAACGGTATTGCTATTTGATTTGCGTAATAGCTTATTTGGGTATAAATAATGTAACGACTAATCCTGCCAAAATTACTTTGGGAGGATTTTTTTGTTCTCCCTTAATGAAAGGGATCGGTAATATGAAAGAAATTTTAAAATTAAATGATGTTTACGTTGAAATAATGGAAAATACTTTGTTAGAAAAAATGAATGTAGCAGTGAAACAAGGGGATGTTATCGGATTAATTGGTAAAAATGGTGCTGGTAAATCAACGTTACTTCAATTAATAAATGGAAAGATTGAGCCTTCAAAAGGGATTGTTGAATGGCAGCAAATGAATATGAAAACCGCATATGTTGAGCAAGAAATAGAATCTTTTATTAGTAATGATGTGATTTCGCAAGAAGCAGAACTTCTTGCGAAATGGGGCGTGCCAACGAACGATTTTCATACTTTAAGTGGTGGTGAAAAGCTGAAAATTCGATTAGCAAAAGGATTTGCCGAAAATCCTAATGTCTTAATATTAGACGAACCGACAAATCATTTAGATGAGATCAGTACGGGATTTCTCATTAAACAAATAAAAAAGATGAAAGGTACTGTTATTGTTGTATCGCATGACCGATATTTTTTAGATGTTGTCGCAACAAAAATATGGTCAATTGAGGACAAAAAATTAATTGAGCATAGTGGTAATTATACGAGCTACATGAAAGTACGTGAGCAAAGAAGGAAGTCGCAGCAGCGTGAATATGAAAAGCAGCAAAAAAAGATAGAACAAGTAGAAACACATATAAAAGAATTGAGTTCATGGTCACAAAAGGCACATGCGCAGTCTACAAAACAAGAAGGTGTGAAAGAATTCTATCGTGTAAAAGCGAAGCGAATGGATGCGCAAGTGAAGTCAAAACGAAAACGACTCGAAAAAGAGCTGGAGAAAACGAAAGTAGAACGTGTGAAAGAAGAATATTCAGTTGAGTTTTCTATTCAAGCGAACAAAAAAGTAGGAAAACGCTTTTTAGAAGTGAAGCAATTAAAAAAAGACTTTCATGGGAAAGTATTATTTGAAAACGTTAATTTTACAATTCAGCACGGTGAGAAAGTTGCGATTGTTGGACCAAACGGTAGTGGGAAAACAACATTACTGAAGATGATTATGGGAAACGAAACTGCAGAAGGAGAAATATGGATTTCACCTTCTGCAAATATCGGCTATTTAACACAAGAAGTTTTTGATTTACCGCTTGATAAAACACCAGAAAATTTATTTTTTAAAGAGACGTTTGAAGAAAGAGGAAAAGTCCAAAATTTAATGAAACATTTAGGATTCCAAGCGTCTCAATGGAAAGAGCCGATTGAGCATATGAGTATGGGAGAAAGAGTAAAATGTAAGCTAATGGCTTATATTTTAGATGAAAAAGATGTACTCATTTTAGACGAACCGACGAATCACTTGGATCTACCTTCACGTGAACAACTTGAAAATACATTAGCTGAGTATAACGGAACATTAGTAATTGTATCTCACGATCGATATTTTCTGGAGAAAACAACTAACACAAAACTCGTGTTTTCAAACAATACGATACAAAAGCAGCTAGAAGAATCTACTAAAACAAGAGATGATATTGAAGAGCTACGTTTAACGTTAGAAACAGAGAGACAAGAAGTATTAGGAAAATTAAGCTTTTTAACTTCTAACGACAAAGAATATAAAGAACTTGATGAACGATTTATAGAACTTACGAAGCAGATTAAGGCGCTATAACGTAAGTAAGGGGGATTAATATGGGAGAAGAGAGTTTGACTAAGTTATTTAGAATAGATTGTGGAGATATATACTTGCAAGAGTTTATGGTCAAAGATGCAGAGAGTATTTATAAAATAGCAAATCAACCGGAAATAGAAAAGTTTTTACCAGACTGGAAATCAACAAAAGAACAAAGGATGGATTGGATTGCAAATTATGAAATACCAGCAAATAAAGTATTTCTTGAGGCAGTGAAAACTACGAATAACATAGATAATCGTATGTTAAAGCTAGGAATATTTAAGAAAGCTACAAATGAATGCATTGGATGGTGCTGCACAGGCATGAAAGAAGAACTTCCTTCACCAAACAGAGAGATAATGTATGCTATCTCAAATGAACATCAAAATCATGGCTATGCTACAAAAGCGACTAAAGGTTTAATTGACTATTTGTTTAAAGAAACAAATTTAAATGTCCTCAACGCAATTGCTTTAATTAACAATGTACCATCAAATAAAGTTATTAAAAAATGCAGGTTTACTTATTTGAGTGAACAGAAGATAGAAGATCAAATATATAATCATTATGTATTGAGTAAATCTGAATGGATAAAAAATATTTCTCTGTAAAAGGAATTAAAACGAAATCATAAAAAAGCTTAGAGCTAAAACTCTAAGCTTTTTTATATTCATTTTATCCCGCATTACCGGGCAGTAAAACCCCCACTGATTAAAGTTTCACTTTATACCTGCTAACATATGAAAGGTACAATTGTAATGACTTCTTGATGGAATTGCTTTTCAACAAAATAGGGAAATCAAGCTGTACAGGGGATAATCAGTTGAAAAATCATTCATGAAAAAGGGTGTTGGAAGATTTTGTCGAATTTATGTATCAATGATAATACAAATTTCTTACTCAAATCATTCTACAGATGAATTACTTGAAAAATGGAAGGGAAAAGAGAAGTGGGCGGTATAAAGAAGCATTTAGTCTTAGTCAACAAAAATTGCTGGTAAGTCTATTAAAGAGCTACATATAAAACTTACGGTTGAGTGCTAGTAGATTAAATCTTTAAGCCAGGAATTAGTTTAAATGAGGGAGGGGAACACATATTATAATTTGGTTTCGTCACTTGCCACAAATAAGTATGGATTTTTCAGAATGGACTCCTTTTATACAGAATAATTGGTACCGAAAACATTATATGAAGTTTGTATATATACTCCAGATAATTATTTTTCTAATACCTTATTTCTTTGAAACAGGTTTCACTCATATTAATATATTTTATCTTATCATAATAGGTATCTTAGTCTTCATCATTCACGAATGTCTACACATTTTAGTAATAAGTAAAAAAGGGGATATTAGCTTAACATTTAGTAAAAGATTTTTTTGGTTAAATACAAATGCAATCTTATCTAAAACGAGATTTTGGGTCTTGATGAGCTTGCCTATTATTGTATTATCAGTAGTTCCTGCCATGATGTCATTCTTTGTATCAGGAAATATTAAATCAATTTTATTATTTATATGTTGGATAAACACATTCATTTCCGCCTCAGATATTTACAATTCGTTTTTGATTGCAATGAAACCGAAGCGCTCATTTTTTTGCAGAGGTTATTATAAAGTGAAATAGTATTTAATAGGTAACTCAAATATGCTTCAACTACATACAACAGTTAAAATATAATATTTGAAAGTAAAAAGACCGATAAAAAAATCGGTCTTTTCATATTAATAAAATAAAGATTAGAAAATAGCATTGTAATTCAAACCAATATGCAAATATTATAAGATAGATATACTTTGTTTATAGATTGAAAATAGCTTTGTTATCAGTTTTTTCAGAAATCTTACAAGCGTGTAAGATAAATGAAAGATGAATCAATATGAGCTGTAAGACAATTCATTTACACTCTATAGTGAGCAGTGGAAATGAAGGGAGAATATAAATGGAAATTTTGCAGGCAAATAGTATTAGTAAAGTATATAAAGGGAAAGTACCTTATAAAGCATTAGTAGATATTGATTTATCAATTCAAGAAGGTGAATTTGTAGGAATTATGGGCCCGTCAGGTAGTGGGAAAACAACGTTATTAAATATGGTATCTACTATTGATTCTCCATCATCGGGAGAAATATTTATTAATGGCACAAATCCTTTTCAATTATCATCAGAAGAATTAGCGTTATTCCGCAGAAAACAATTAGGATTTGTATTTCAATCATTTAATCTTCTTAGCACACTTACTGTAAAAGAAAACATCGTATTGCCGATGACTTTAGATGGTGTTTCCGTCCGAGAAATGAATAAACGAGTGGAAGAGATTGCAGAGAAGTTAAACATTACTGATATATTGAGTAAAAGAACGTTTGAAATATCAGGGGGACAAGCTCAAAGAACAGCAATCGCTCGCGCAATCGTTCATAAGCCGCAATTATTACTTGCAGATGAACCTACAGGGAATTTAGACTCTAAATCTTCAAATGATGTAATGGAGATGCTTGATACTCTAAATAAAGAAGAAAAAGCTACGATGATGTTAGTTACTCATGATCCGTATGCAGCGAGTTTTTGCAGCCGAGTAATCTTTATTAAAGATGGTCAACTATATAACGAAATTTATTGCGGTGAAAGCAGGCAAGCGTTTTATCAAAAGATTATGGATGTCCTTTCTTTGTTAGGAGGGAAAAGGCATGACTTTTCGTCAGTTCGCATTTAATAATATTTTTCGTAATAAGCGTACATATGCAGGTCATTTTTTAAGTAGTGCATTTTCAATTATGATTTTCTTTACGTATGCACTTTTATTATTTCATCCCGATCTACAAGGGGAGTTGAAATCGACAAGTACAACAATCAGTGCATTTGGTACATTAGGATTTAAAGTTTCACAAGGGTTGATATTTGTATTTTCATTTTTCTTCATTCTATATTCAGTTAGTTCATTTTTAAAAACGCGTAAGAAAGAATTTGGCATTTTAATGATGCAAGGTATGTCAATGAGACAGCTTAAGAAGTTATTGTTAATTGAAAATATGTTAATTGGAATTGGTTCAATTTGTATAGGTATTCTTATTGGACTCATTTTTTCTAAACTAGTTTTATTAATAAGCGCCAGTGTATTAATGATTAGCAATGGATTACCTTTTTATATACCAGTACAGGCTGTATTATTAACAGTCATTACATTTCTGTTCTTATTTTTAATTGTTTCGCTAGTAACATTTAAAATGATAAAAGTTACAGAGCTTGTGGAACTGATTCAAGCAGGGGAAAAGCCAAAACCTGAACCAAAATCGTCAATTTTATTATCAATTTTTTCTTTATTTAGTATAGGGTATGGCTATATTTTAGTATTTCGCTTTATCCCAAATCATAGTTTTATTGTGCTCGGAATAGGAGTGTTTCTGGTAATTATTGGAACGTACTTTTTATATACACAGTGTAGCGTGTATATATTGCATCTTGCAAAAAGGAGAGAAAATTTCTTTTTAAAGAGAACGAATATATTAACATTTTCAGAATTAATTTATCGTATGAAGGATAATGCAACGATGTTTTTTATAGTATCTATTATTTCAGCAGTTGCTTTTACAGCAATTGGCACGACAGCTGCTCTTGGAAATAAAGATTTAGTAAGGATGACGAATCCGTATACATTACTATACATGGCTCCTGAAAACAACAAAATAGCGGATAAACATCTCTCTATTATAAAAAACCATCTGGCTGATGCTAATATTCCGTATCGAATGGCTTCATCTTCATATATATATACAGAAAGTAATGTATATGTAATGAAATTAAGTGAATATAACGAACTTGCGAGAGCGCTAGGGTATCAACAAGAAACGATTGAAAAAGAAGATGAAATGTTATTAATTCCTGGAATGGTATCACAAAAACAAGAATTTAAAAATGGTGATTATAAGAAGAATATTGAAGTCATTCAAGGCGATTGGACAAAGACATTTCATGTAAAAAAAACTGTCGATAATTTAGTTTTACCTCATGATACGGAAGGAATATATATTGCTATTCAAGATCATGTATATGATGGAATTCCACTGAATAGTGGTCCAGATAATGAAGATATTATTCAATATCGTACTTACGGATTTGTTGTAGATGATTGGATAAAAACGAAACAGGTTTCAAACCAATTAAATAATATATTTAATCAAGATCCTAGAGATATACATTTTGAATTTAGAGCTCTAACTATAGAGTTGTTAAGTGCAAAACAAACGAATGGATTATTACTTATGGCTAGTGTTTTAGTCGGAATTGTTTTCTTCACATTTGCTGCTAGTTTTATTTATTTTCGATTATATACTGATTTGGACCGCGATCAACAGCAGTATAAAATGATTTCGAAAATGGGGTTAAGTAAACGGGAGTTAAAGAAAGTCGTAACGAGACAGTTATTATTAATGTTTTTCTTACCGATTGTCGTTGCAGTAATACATACTGTAGTCGCTTATATGGCATTACAACAATTAGTCGATTTTTCTATTCTAAATAGCTCTATCGTCATTTTAATTTCATTTATGTGTATACAAGTTTTATATTTCTTTATAACTCGTTGGCGTTATTTACAAAAGCTTTATAAAACGATGGAACAGTAGAGAATATGAGCAAGTATGCTTGCAGAAAAGCATGTATAAACCAATTTGAGTTATGAAAGGAACTGTGATGAAAAAACAATTATCTATTTTCATATTAAGTATATTATTGTTATTAAGTGTAGGTGCATGCTCTAAAAATGAAAACAGATTTCCAGCTAACGGTGTATTAATCATTGGAGATGAGAATCATACTGGAGCAATTATGAATCGTTATAAGGAAAACACGAAAGAACAGGAAGGTTTTGCAGTGAAAACAGGTAGATTCGACCAAAAAAGGGTTCTGATAATAAATGAATCTACTGCACAAGAGATGATGAATGCAAAGATTTTTCGTAAACGTGATCAATCATCCCTTTCTAAAACGTTAGATACGTTGCCGGATTTTCCAAAAGAAAGTTCCCTATTATTTATAAATGAAGAAGAAAAGAATATAAAAATTATTGATATAGAAGGAAGCAAGATACCTGTTACATATGGTAATGATGCTTGGCTTGGCAATAAACGTGACTATGGAGCACTATGGTATATTATTGTGGCGAGAAATAGTGTGTATAAAGAAATAAGGGCAACTGAAACGAATATGCAACTTCTACACTTGAAAAAGTCATTAGGTGATGAAAACCCTAAAATATCGACAGATAATACGTTGATTAATGAAAAAGTAAAAGTAAGAAAGTTAATTGAAGGTTTTAAAGGGGAAGGATCAGTTCAGTTTGTAACGATTGGAGGCAAATCTTAAAAAAGAGTTCAAAGTTGATAATGGTTCTATCAACTTTGAACTCTTTTTAGTTTATCCCACTATTTGTGAGGAGTGGTGCTTGTCTTATAAAACATTCATATAACAAGATTACATTACTTCATTTAATCGAGTATCACTCGTTTCCTCAATCCCATTTGAATTTTGAACTGAATTATTTTGGGCTTCTTTTTCTTTACGAGCCTTTTGTAGCATTTCAAGGATGATCCATAAAGGAACGCCTTTATCCTTTAACATCTTCCATAAATCTAATTCATTAAATTTATGCTCAGGCTGTTTCATTTCTTTTTCAGATGAACGAATATCAAACTTGATAGGATCATTTACTTTCGTACTTTCAAGTTTAGTAGAAGAGATAGTATTATGCTCAAGAGTAGATGGAGTTATTTTAGTAGGTTGAGATAATGTATGAATATTTGTTCCGATTTGCATGCTTTTTCCTCCTTTTTGAAGCAATGAGATTAGTTTTCTTATGGTTTTTAAATTTTTTTAACATGAGGAAACTATATCTAATTATAAATTCAAATAAACAGATTTACAAGTTATATTGTAAAAAGTAAATGTTCACTTGAATTAATATTTATCAACATTTGTATATGTTTTCTATATATACAACGTATATAAAATACTTTACATTATGTTTAAGTTGTTAAAGTATTCTGTTAAATTTTTAAAAAAGAAAAATGTAAACGTTTTATTAGGGGGAGAAAGTATGGGGAAGTTATTTTTAAAAATATGTTTTTTCGCATTAGTGACCGTATGTTCATTCGCAGCGAAAATATCATACGCTGAAGAAAGGCAACAAAATAATTATCCTATCATATTGGTGAATGGATTTGCTGGATGGGGTAGGGAAGAAATGCTGGGCGTAAAATATTGGGGTGGTGTTCATGATATACAGGAAGATTTGAAACGAAATGGTTATATGGTACATACCGCAGCTGTTGGACCTGTTTCTAGTAACTGGGATCGTGCATGTGAATTGTATGCACAAATTAACGGTGGGACAGTAGACTATGGTGCCGTACATGCTGAGAAACATGGACATAATCGTTTTGGCAGAACTTATAGTGGTTTTGCACCGAATTGGACTGAAACAAATAAAGTTCATTTAGTTGGACATAGCATGGGTGGACAAACGATTAGAACATTAGTACAGCTATTAAAAGAAGGTAGTTTTGAAGAAAAGAATTATGTGAAAAATCACCCAAACACCAAAATATCACCACTATTTGAAGGCGGAAAATCATATGTTCATAGTGTTACAACATTAGCAACCCCTCACAACGGTACAACACTTGCGGATGGGAGTCTTCTGCTACCGTTCGTTAAAGATTTACTCATTACAACTGCAAGCTTCGGAGGAAACAATAATTTATCGTTATATGATTTCAAATTGGATCAATGGGGGATAAAGAAGAATGCTGGAGAGTCCTTTTTCCAATATAGTAATCGTATTCTAAATAGTTCACTTTGGAAAAATACAAAAGATATAAGTCAATGGGATTTAAGTACAGATGGTGCAAAGGAGTTAAATAATTGGGTAAAGACGCAACCGGATGTGTATTACTTATCTTATAGTGGACATGCATCACAAGCAGCACCTATAACAGGTTTACATTTACCGCATATAACGATGAATAAAGTGTTAATGGGGAATGCATTTTTCTTAGGTTCCTATGCGAGATATGAAGAAAACCGTCCATTAATCGATACTTCTTGGTGGCAAAATGATGGTGTAGTAAATACAAATTCTATGATTGCACCAACTTCTAATGTTGCTGTAAATAATAATGAGTCATTACAGATTGGAAAATGGAATCATATCGAAACGAAAGCGAATTGGGACCATCTCGACATGGTAGGGTTAAGTGTTTCAGACTCGTTAGGTTTTTCTAGCATTCAAGAGTTTTATAGAACAATTGCTGAAAAGCTATCACGTTTACCGAAATAGGTAATAATAAAGCGCTCTCGATGGAATTCGAGAGCGCTTTATATTATATTGAAAGAGGGATTTGGTAGAAAAATATGGGGGGATATTATGAAAATTCAAGTTGTATTATCAGGATACGGAACAGTAGGCAGAGAGTTTATAAAATTATTAAATGAAAAATATTCATATATATATGAAACATATGGGATTCAATTAGTTGTAAGTGGCGTATTAGGGAGAAATATTGCAATACATAATGAAGAAGGCTTATCTCTTCATCATTTATTAATGTATGGTGCCGGTACCGCTGCAATTGAAAAATATTTAGAGTATCATCCGAAGGAACGTGCAACAACTAGCATAAGTGGTACTGTATTGGTAGAATCAACGGTTACAAATCTTAAAGATGGAAATCCAGGGAAACAATATATGAAACAAGCGATTGAGAAACAGATGGATATAGTAGCAATTTCTAAAGGTGCGCTCGTTACAAACTGGAGAGAAATAAATGAAGCAGCAAGGGGCGCAAATGTACGAATTCGATATAGCGGTGCAACAGCCGCTGCGCTACCGACACTAGATATTGGACAATTTAGTTTATCCGGTTGCAGTATTGATAAAATAGAAGGAATATTAAATGGAACAACTAATTATATTCTTACGAAAATGTATGAGGAAGATATGACATTTGAAGAAGCGCTGAAAGAAGCACAAAATAAAGGGATTGCTGAGACAAACCCTTTATTAGATATAAGTGGTTCAGATAGTGCGTGTAAATTGTTACTTTTGACTAACAGCTTAATGGAAACAAAGAAAACACTTACTGATATACATATAAAAGGAATTGAGCACGTTACAAAACAGCAAATACAAAATGCTAAGAAACAACATAAAATTATTAAATTAATAGCATCAATATATAAGGATGAGGGTGGCAATGTGAATTTAAATGTTGAACCGTGCGAAATAGAAAAAGATCATCCGTTAGCAAAAGTAAATGGGACCGAAAAAGGAATTACGTTCTTTACAGATACGATGGGGCAAGTTACTACAATTGGCGGGGCTTCTAATCCACGAGGCGCTGCAGCTGCAGCTTTAAAAGATGTAATTAACTTATATCGAAAAGATTTGTAAGACCGTACCGCCCTTTATAAAAAATACATATGTCGTGGACCTTTTGAGAATGAAATAAATATGCAAAAATGATTGCAGGGGGTAAGGAATTGTTTAAGGATTTTAAAGTTGTTAAAGATCGTCCCGTTTATATTCAATTAAAAGAATATTTGAAAAAGATGATTATGAAAGGGCATTTGCTCGGGGATCAAAAAATCCCATCAACAAGGGAACTAAGTGAATTACTAAGTGTGAGTAGAAACACTGTACTCGCTGCTTATGCAGATTTAGAGCAAGAAGGACTCATTTATGCAGTTAAAGGAAAAGGGAACTTTGTTGCGAAGGTGGATATATCTAACACTTCGTCTGTTGAAATAGATTGGAAAAATAAACTTAATACAGTGACCGCATTAGCGGACGAATTAGATTTAATGAAACATGGTGTTCGTTGGGAAAAGGGAATGATTGTTTTTAATAGTATAGCCCCGGATGAGAAGCTATTTGATGTTGAAAATTTCAAAAGAGCTTTTCTTACTCGTATGTCCATTGAAGGGGACATCGTATTGAACTACGGATATGCAAAGGGATATAGACCGTTAATGAATTATTTACTTCATTACATGGAAATGAAAGGTGTAGACATTTCGAATAAAGATATTCTAATTACAAATGGATTTACAGAAGGATTGGATATTGTACTCTCTTCTTTATCAAAAAAATCCGGTCGTGTCATTTGTGAGAATCCAACTCACCATGCTGCACTTAAGCTTTTCCGTTTACATGGACTTGAAGTTCATGGGATTGATATGCATGAGGATGGTATTGATACGAATGAAGTTGAAAAAAGTTTGCGTGAAAAAGATTTTGATTTTGCTTATTTAATTCCTTCTTATCATAATCCAACCGGTATTGTTACGAGTTCAGAGAAAAGAACGGAATTGATGAGGTTATTCTCAAAATACAAGGTTCCTATTATAGAGGACGGATTTAATGAAGAATTACGTTATTCAGGTTCACATTTAGCTCCATTATTAACTTTTGCGGGAGCTGGCAATAATGTGATTTATATTAGTAGCTTTTCAAAGGTGCTTTTCCCTGGTTTACGTGTAGGCTGGATTATTGCAGATAAAGAGCTGATTCATTATTTAGAAAGCGTAAAAAGAGCAAGAACGATTCACACATCTACGCTAGATCAAGCTGTTCTGTTTCAATATTTACATGAGGGATATTTTGAAAAATATTTAAAAAAGGCAAGATCTGTTTATAAGAAAAAATATGAGTTAGCTGTCGGGGCATGTAACCAGTACATTCCTTTTAAAAGAATGACTGGAGATGGTGGACTTCATTTATTTATAGAGCTAGAAGAGCATATGAATGCCCGCACACTTTTACAAAAGTGTTATGAGAAAGGCGTTACGTTTTCACCTGGAGATGTTTTTTACTCTGATGGAGAAGGAGCAAACACTTTCCGATTAGGGTTTTCGCGCTTGAAAGAAGAAGAAATAGTTCGGGGAATTAAAATAATTGGTGATACATTAAAAAATGAAATTTGGAGTTGAGAAAATGAAAATCGGTGTTATTATGGGCGGGGTATCGTCTGAAAAACAAGTTTCAATTATGACGGGGAATGAAATGATTGCTCATTTAGATAAAAATAAGTATGAAATAGTTCCAATTACATTAAACGAAAAAATGGATTTAATTGAAAAAGCGAAAGACATTGACTTTGCATTGCTCGCATTACACGGAAAATACGGAGAAGATGGGACAGTTCAAGGAACACTGGAGAGTTTAGGGATTCCTTATAGCGGAAGTAATATGTTATCTAGCAGTATATGTATGGATAAAAATATTTCGAAAAAGATTTTACGTTATGAAGGTGTAGAAACACCAGATTGGATTGAACTTACAAAAATGGAGGATCTAAATCTTGATGAGTTAGATAAGTTAGGATTTCCATTAGTGGTAAAACCAAACTCTGGCGGATCGAGTGTCGGGGTGAAAATCGTTTACAATAAAAATGAATTGATCTCAATGCTAGAAACTGTATTCGAATGGGATTCTGAAGTAGTAATTGAGAAGTATATAAAAGGTGATGAAATCACATGTTCTATTCTGGATGGAAAACAGTTACCTATAGTTTCAATTCGACATGCAGCCGAGTTCTTTGATTACAATGCAAAATATGATGATACTAGTACAGTTGAGGAAGTTATCGAACTTCCAGCAGAAATTAATGAACGTGTAAATAAAGCTTCACTGACTTGTTATAAAGCATTAAAATGTAGTGTTTATGCAAGAGTTGATATGATGGTGAAGGACGGAATTCCATATGTAATGGAAATTAATACATTACCAGGGATGACACAATCAAGCCTATTGCCCAAAAGTGCAGAAGCAGCGGGAATTAGTTATAGCAAACTATTAGATATGATTATTGAAACATCATTAAAAGTTAGAAATGAAGAAGGGTTTTAAGGAGATTATATAACTAATTCTTTTGACAGTTTCACGAAGTATGCTATGATGAATACATTATAAAAACAAAATATTTATCCACTAGGGGGGCCTTTTATAGGCTGAGATCAAATGTGATTTTGAGACTCTTAGTACCTGATCTGGTTAATGCCAGCGTAGGGAAGTGGGAAAGACGTTGCTATTTAATGAGTAAATAAATACTGTCAATTTCACTTTCTTTACGCCTGTAAAGAAAGTTTTTTTATTTTACAGCTTTAATAATTGTGGATAAATACTTATATTTTATACATTATTGGAGGGATTTAAATGACTTTTTCACAATCATTACGTAAAGAAGTAGATTCAATTTGGGAAGCGAGTTTTAACCATCCTTTTGTAAAAAAACTTGGTGAAGGAACATTAGATTTAGCTAGTTTTCGCTATTATGTGCTTCAAGATTCATATTATTTGAGTCATTTTGCTAGAGTACAAACTTTAGGAGCTGCAAAAGCTCTTGAATTAGAGACGACAGCTCGTATGGCACATCATGCTCAAAATACATATGAGGCCGAGTTATCTTTACATGAGAATTTTGCTAAAAAGCTAGGGATAACAAAAGAAGAAAAAGATAATTTTATTCCTGCGCCAACTGCATATGCGTATACTTCACATATGTATCGTGCTGCGTATGAAGGGCATTTAGGAGATATCATTGCAGCAATTTTACCTTGCTATTGGTTGTATTATGAAATTGGCGAACGCTTAAAAGAGTGCCAGCCGGAAGAGCCAATTTATAACGAATGGATTTCTGCTTATGGATCTGATTGGTTCCGTACGCTAGTTGAAGAACAAATTACACGTTTAGATACTATCGCTGAAAAAGTAACAGAGGTAGACCGCAAACGTATGAAACAGCATTTTATTATTAGCAGTCAATATGAATATTCATTTTGGGAAATGGCTTATACATTAGAAAAGTGGCCAGTGGATACAGACGTAAAAGACGTAATTGGATAAAGAATAGAAATAATGTTATAGATAGGTATGAATCATACCTATCTATATATTTTTTCTTGTCAAATTTGCGTAAAGTCATTAGTGCTACGGATATGGCGAAATAAAATATCGATAATTTAGCTCATTTACTTGTCTACGCAATAACTGGATAAACTTCTGTCACATTTATTTTACAATCAAAGAACGTAAATGTTGGTGGTATGAAGTTAAATAAGAAAAGAAACCCGAGCTGTTAGCTGTAACGGAGTTGTTTTTTCTTTGCAGGAATTTCTAAATTATCATGGAGTGTTGTTAATACGATATGCAAATATGCATATCGTATTTTTTTGAGTTCTTTATGTGTTAAAATTAGATATAAAGATATGGAAATATAAAGAAGCAAAAGCAGGAATATCCAATGAATTTTGAGAGGTGTTATATGTTTACAAATAAGAAATTAATTCGATTTGGTTTATCGTTGTTTGTATTTTTAGGGATAATTAATTTTACAATCAGCTATTTCCAAACATATCTTGAAACAGCAGCAGATATTAAATGGGTAATTCCAGAAATTTGGAAAACTATTTTGCTAGATGTTCCTCAAGGTATACTTGTTCTTTTAGGCGCAATTGCTTTATATGATTTCACAAAAGAGGCATCACAAAAAGACGCATCAATCTAAGTGTGTCTTTTTTCTATTAGGAATTTCATAGAGAGTTTTGCTGGAGAAATAGAATGAAAAGCCCTAATAAGGGTTTTTTTCTTTGTAGGAATTTCTTATCCGTCATAGAAACCGGTTACTTGGAGGTGTTATAGCGAAAGGCATTTACAGTACAGAAAAATCTAAGCGGCAGACGGAAATATATAGGATATGGCAACATAATTATTGAGAAATTAATTGAATTTAGTAGGTATGAAGATATGACGCTAGAATTCATATTTTTTAATTTTTATTTATCCCGCATTAACGGGCTGTTCGTAAAAGCCTGATTGGTGAGGGATAATAATTAGCGGGGGATGAACACCCCCCACTGATTAAAGTTTCACTTTATAAAAATGAGCCCATAGCAAAAATAGGTATATGAACAAGGTGCATCATTTAGTGATAAGTCATACTTTGTTGGTGTACGTATTGAACTTAGTTTATAGCGCTATTTTTACTTAGATGTAACGAACAGAAATATAGGGAAGCATCAATGAGGTTGTATTTTATAAACGGAGGTTATGAAAATGAATCAGTTTCAACAAGAACTACAAGCGTTAAGTCTTAATGATTACCGGTCTGGAAATATTGTCTATTGGGACCAGCAAAACCAATATCCATATTACTATATTGAAGATGCTGCTCGTCGCTGTGGCGGTTGTGGTCGTTGTGGTGGAGGTCGTTGTGGCGGATTCCGTTGTGGTGGATTCCGTTGTATTGGTTGCTTCGGTTGTTTTGGTTGCGGAGGTTGCGGAGGTTGTGGTGGTTGCTCTAACTGTTTTGATGGTTTTAGTGGTACTACTGATACTACTGGTACTATTATAACGTATGAATATTGATTGCATTTATCCTGCTATTTGCAGGGCAGTAAGACCCTAAAAAAATTCAGCGGGAGCAAAGAGAAGTTCGGTGGCGGACTACCCATAAAAGCCCAATTGGTGAGGGCTAATTAAAGTTTCACCTTATCAATTAAAAAACATTAGTTTTATATATGTACGTGCCGACAAAGAATATAGCCATTATTAATGGATATATTCAATCATTCAAGTGAAAGAGTAACAATAAGATATATAGGTGTAATCAAGAGGTGATGGATAAAGCAATGACTAGATTTAAAATCTAATCATTGCTTTTTTCTTATGGTTTTATCATCAAATATCTGTCTGGTTTAGGGATTGATTCCTTCTAGCTAATGAATTCATTACAACTTTGTAAGGTTAATGTAATGTTAATCGATAGTAAGTGAAGATGCTTGAGTGTAATTTAAATAAGATTAAAAAGTACTGTTTATCTATAAAATAATTGGGTAAATAATATGTAATTAGGAAGTGTATGAATATGATTGAACTAAAATCTATTATCCATTCGTATAAACTAAAGAGAAAAATAGCTAAAGATTTATACGGAAAAAGAGATGAATTGACACTGTTATTAAATGAATTTAATAAAATGAAATGTACAGTAACATCTGAAAAGAAGAAAAACAATATATTATCTCGTTTGCAACTAATTTATCAAAATATGAAATTAGATAAGCAGTATCCTCTATCAGTTGCTTTTGATAGTAAATTATTGGAGCGATTAGAAAAAGAACCTCTACATACTATTGAGGATGGTGTAACATGTTTACATCTAATGTTAGATGTGAATTATGAGAAAATAAAACAATATGGTTCGAGTACAAGTAGGTCATTTGTTCCATTATCGCAGTCTTCTATTTGTCTTGCTGATTGTATTTGTTTAACAGTAGTTGTAGTAGGTTTACTAGGAGCAATTTCATTTGGGGGATTACTGTTATCTATATGTTCAATTACATAAAGGTTGATATTTGTAAAAAGGGCACCGAATTAAGGTGTTCTTTTTTGGTTTTTTTGTAAAGATATTGTAAATGATAAGTACAATGCATTAAGTATAATGTATAATTCGAATGTATCGAAAGTAAAATATAATAGAGGTGTTATACATGATAATTACTTTGAATTTTTAAAAGAGTCGGTTTGATAATAATTTATGTAGATAAACAGTTTTTACGTTTCTTTTAAATACTTGGTTTAAATGGATTAGATTAAGTAACTATTGTTCTAGCTTTTTGATAATCAAGACAACTGAAGAAAGGAAGGAATCATTTTATGAAAAAATTAAGGCTGCTAACATTTGAAAATATAGTAGAACCCCTTTTAAATGAAAAGGTATCATTTATATACTTTCCTATTGAATGGCTGGACATCGTAGAGATACATTATAAGACATTTTTATTAACGAGTAAGTTGAAACGTTTGAATGAAAGATTGTATGATATGTTTTCGGATATATTGTTTATTCAGCATAACCCGTACGTATTAAATGAAAATACACCATGGATTGTATCGAAAGAACCTATTAGACAAGAGCAGCTCGATTATATTTTTCAAAGTTGGTATGAGATTATTCATGATTGGAAACCAAATAGATTAGTAGAACCACCAAAATATGAATGGCAATCCGATTTGATTTCTAATTTGCCAGTACTACATGATATTGAAACGTATTCTAAGTGGGTGCCCGCTTTAATCTCACATATTTTTTGTGAGCGTCCTATATATTTAGAAAATACAAATGAAGAAGAAATCTATTTTTCCCCTCTTAGATCACAAAATATTTGTGAGGCGATGTCAGGGCCGATAAAAGATGAAAAAACACAAGATTTTTTCTCCTATGTATATCGATTCGAATGCATAACCCGCGGTGGTGAGAACGCTCCATTATTAAATATTTCAATAGGGATTCGGAGATTTTATCAAGAATATAAGATGATAGGTCAAACAAACCTTGATATAACAACGTTTGTTTGACCTATTTTTATGATTTGCAAACATTTTGCAAACATACGTTATCCAAAGATGCTTTTACCAAAGTTTTTAACGGCTTCTTCTTGCATATTCGGTAAAACATGAGAATAGACACTTAATGTCATTGAAATATCTGTATGACCTAATCGCTCACTGATGATTTTAGGGTTAACTCCTTGTTTCAATAGTAGCGTTGCGTGTGTATGTCTTAAATCATGGAATTTAATTTCTTTTATACCTACTGTGTGTGTCGCCTTAATGAAACCTTTTCTGAAAGGTGCTCTTTTTATGATTCTTCCAAACTCATTACAATTTATTAAATCTTGATCTAGATATGCAGAGCCAAACCTTAATTTCTCTTTATTAATTAAAATTTTATGTTTTTTTAAGGCGGCTATTGTTTCATTAGGTACAGGAATTGTGCGTTTTGATGAATTTGTTTTTGCAGTTTTTTTGATCTTATTGTCATGACCAGATGTTTGATTTATTGTAACGGTATGTTTTTCAAAATCAATATCCTGCCATCGTAAACCTAAAACTTCTCCCAGACGCATACCTGTAGTTATTGCAAGTAGATACCCAATGTGATATCGTGATTCTTGTGAATGAGCTAAAAACTTTTTTACTTCTTCCTCTGTCCAAGTCTGGATAGGGGTTTTTTCTTTTTTAGGTATCTCAGCAAAATCTGCTGGATTTCGAGAAATAATATTTTGTTTTACAGCTAGGTTTAAAGCGCTCTTTAAAATTCTATGCATAAGCAGAATAGAATTGTTTGCAATCCCTTTATCTATCGCAGTCTTATAGCATTTTTGAATGTGCATAACATTTAATTTATGGAGCGCGACCATTCCTATACTAGGTATAACATGTTGGTTGATAAATGCCCTATAGCCAGCAAAGGTACTCTTTTCTATGCTCATACTTTTAATTTCTAGCCAATGATTTAGGTAATCTTTTAGCGTAACTTTAGATGGCTCTATAAAAGTTCCTTCATTCAACTCTGTAATTTTCTTTGCCACATCAGCCTGTGCTTCTTTTTTTGTCTTATACCCAGAAAACCACTTCTGTCTTCTTTTTCCCGTCTCTGGATCAGGCCCAATATCAATAACAATACAATACTTATTTCCTCTTTTTCGAATATGTCCTTTCACTTAAAACACTCCTTCATTTGTTTTGAATCATGTTGTATAAGTCTAGTTGTAATTTTGCTGCTATGAAAATTACATGTTTGGACATATCAGCGATGGATATATTTTACCATATAAAAATAAATTCAGTTATAGTGTAGGGGGATTCATTTGTTGTTAAATAATAGTGAAATGTCTACTCCGATTATTAAATGCAATATTGCATATTTTTTTAGGAAGTCTACAAAACAAGGAATATATTAATATTTTTAACTTTCTCAAGTATTTTCAGAATATGAGAGAATAGATGTTTGGGTTATTTGTGATAGAATATTCTTAATAATATAATTTGACGGAACGAAAAAGACCCATAGCGTGTGTAATTGTGCTGGGAACACTTTTACACCGTTTGCCCTAATTGTAGTAGGGAAAACATTTGCCATGAGCCTTTTAGTTACGACTATGCGTAACATATACGGCTAGTATAACACAACTTTTAGATGTAATTCATCATTAAGGTGCGTTTTCATGATAGGGAAGTGTGTCTTGTTCCAATAAGGGGGACAAAACATGTGGAAAGCTCTAAATCAAATGGAAAAAGAGTTATGTGCAGCTGGAATAAGGAAAAATAAACTAGCAAATTATTGGGGAGTTAAGCCAAGTACTGTTACAAAAGTTTTTAAAGGTAACACAGACATGAGTTTTGGCTTTCTTTCTAAGACAGTCATCCTATTAAACAAAGGCATACAGGTTCAAGAAAATTTATTAACAAATTATATAAATGTTACGAAACCAAAATCAGAAAACTTACGTGAGGCAATGGAGGATTTAGCTTTAAGGGGAAAGTTTAATCTATTAATTAATATTATAAATAGTGAATCACAATCAAAGGTAGCAGAAAATAGAGAATTTGCTAATGTGTATCGAATTATATATAGACGATATATAGGTGAGATTGATGCTATACAGTACCATAAGGCATTAAGCCTCGAAAGTAAATCAATAAGAACCTCAGAGATGGAAGTGTTAATTGAAATTTTATTATGTCAAGCACAATATCAATCGGGTAATTTTACTTCTTTAAATGAGCGATTAAAATCTCTTGAAATAAAACTAAATAAAATAAGTAATAGGTACATTCGAGAATGTTATAAATTAAGATATAAAGAAGCCATTGCGGTTACTTCGTTGCAGGGTGGTGAAGTCATTGAAGCAAGGCATGTTAGCATGGAACTATTAGATGATCTTGAATGGGATAACTTTTTTTCTTTTCCAAAAGTAAATGCATATTTAAAGCTAGGAGAATCGTATGTTTTTTCAGCGAATGAATATGAGAAGGCAAAATATTATTTGGAAAAGACTCTTGAAGTGCTAGGGGATAGTAAGATTAATGGAATTGAGAGAAAAAGAAAAATGGTGCATCATACATTATCATTTTTAAAGATTCATCATGATAAAGAAATTAGTAGCATAGATGTTGTTCATCCAGGTGAACTAGCATATTTAAGGATTAAACAAGGTAAGAGGGTTGAAGCGAGAAAACTATTGATTCAATTAAAAGAGAAGAATGGAAGGTTAACAGACATACAGACTGCATATTTAGGTTTAACATATGAGGGTACTAAAAAAGAAGAGTTAATGAAACGTTCTCTTTTGATGTGTCAAAAATCAGGGAATATATTTTATTCAAATTTACCAAAAATACACTTGGGTTTAATTTGAATAATTGGTATAATTGTCTTCGGAAAGAGGTGAAATAATGAAAAAAATAATTACAATCATTCCTGCGCTATTAATAGCTGCTACATTATTCATTAACACTGATTCTATAAAAGAAAAACCAAGTACAAATGATTTAAAACCTACAATTCAACACATGATGGTTGACCCTGGTGGCGGCTGGTAAAATACATAATAAAGGTTTATATATATTACAAATGACATCGTCTTAATTGACGATGTCATTTGTAGTTTTAGGAGAAATTTCTTTTTTTGCTGAAAGAAGAAAAAAGAAATTATTGTAAAAAAATACCAAAACACAAAGAGGGAGATTGAAGAAGATGAAGAGCAAAGAAGGGGAAGTTAATCTAATTAAACAAGCTTTATTACTTTTGCAAGAAGAGGATAATCCAAAAGAGAAATTATTTTCTATCTGTTTGAGTGAATCCAAAAAAGAAAAAGTTATGTAAAAAAGACTATCTAACTTTTTTGGATAGTCTTTTTACACTACATATTTCCTTTAGATTTTTCGTAGTTCACAAACATCTCTAATTGCTCTAACGCTTTTTTTCGTTGTTCTTCAGGTAAGTCATTAATGATCTGAAGAATTTCATGTGCTTCTTTTGTTAACTGTAAGTCTTC
Organism: Bacillus sp. C-3-6; assembly: GCF_054509685.1. Taxonomy (NCBI): domain Bacteria; kingdom Bacillati; phylum Bacillota; class Bacilli; order Caryophanales; family Bacillaceae; genus Bacillus; species Bacillus sp. C-3-6. Next base: position 2,456,854 of record NZ_CM137247.1, read on the forward strand.
ACCCGCTGTTAAATCTGGTGAATCAGATAAACCTAACAAATAATCTGTTGTTACTTTTAAATAATTTGCTATCTTCTGAAGTGTACGTGTACCGGGTGCTTTTTTTCCCTCAACATAATTATAAACAGAAACATGACTAACACCAATTGCATCAGCTAACTGTTGTTGGGTGATGCTCTTCTTTTCAATTAATGATTTCAATCTCTCATGACTAAACATAATAAAAAACACCCCAAGTTTATTTTATATGAAATTATTTTTTCTTGATTACTATTATGGTGTCACACTGTCATTATATATTAACTATCAGTTAAGTGGAAAGGGAATTTTTTTGAAAAAAGTTTTGGGAAACACTCGAACTTAACTTTAGGTTAAGTTATTATGTAATTAACAACAAAAACGGAAGAGAGGAGTTGTTTATGAAAACTCTAAAGCAGCTACGTGTAGAACAGGGATATACATGTAGGGAAGTAGCTGAAGCCGTTGGTATTACTGAAGTTTATTATTGGTATATAGAAAACGGGAAGCGTCGACCTTATTATGATTTAATTGTGAAAATTGCTGAGTTTTTTAAAGTGAAGTTAGATGCAATTAAAATTTTTTGTCCATAACTTAACCATAAGTTAAGTTATGTTTGGTTAAGTAAATTAGAAAGGAGCAAAAAAATGGGATTAGATCAAATCATTAAAGAGTCAATCCGTGAAGTTGTTCGCGAAGAAATTCAAGCAGCTTTAGCTTCATTCCAACAACAATCACAACCAAACAAGGTAATGAGGGTGAAAGAAGCAGCTGCTTACCTCAATATAGCAGTTTGTAGAATGTATGAATTAGCAAATCACCCACATTTTCCAGTGATTAGGGAAGGTCGTAAATTACTTTTCTTGCAAAAGGATTTAGAAGCTTGGCTTGAAGCACAAAAGGAAGTGATTTAGTGGAAGATACAACATCATTAGCTATATTAGCGATATTAATTGCATGTGGTTCATGGTTGTTTTACATAACCTATGAGCCGATAAAACAATGGGCTTGGAGTGATGTGAAGCAAAGTAAAAAGACCCATGGCAGTGGGTCCTTTTCAAAAAATAAATTGTTATAAGTATACCACGGAAAGTAGGGAAATAGCACATTGGTTTTATGAAAAGGAGTGAAAGCTATGAACAACAAGGTATTGCAAATAGGGCAAATAAATTTTCGCGGCAATGTTATAGATCATGGATGGTTTAAAACACTTACATTAGATAATGGTAAACCTAATATTGTTGCAATTACTATCTTAGGAGAAATTGTTTATTGGTATAAACCTACTGAAGTAAGAAGTGAAGAATCTAGTCAAGTTCAATATAAACAAAAGTTTAAGGCAGACACGCTTCAAAAGAGTTATCAACAATTAGCCGATTCATTTGGGTTTACAAAAAGACAAGTAAAAGAAGCATGTGACTTTCTGAAAGAACGTGGACTTATAAAAATTGAATTTAGGACGATTCTTGTTAACGGAACTAGGTGTAATAACGTTATGTATGTTGAACCTGTACCTGAAATAATTCAGAAAATATCTATTATATATTGGGGAAATGGTAACCCTCCTACACTGAAAAGTAATAGCCCTATTACTTTAGAAAGCAAGAGGGTCTTACATTCTAAAGCAATACCCTCCTACGATAAAACGGAAGAGTCTCTTACACTAGAACGTAAGACAAATACAGAGATTACTACAAATATTACTACAAATATAAATGATGATGATGCTACTTCATCTCAGAAATTAATTGATCAAGAATTTAAAACTAGTTACAACTTTTTACTTGAAAAGGGGATTCCGTTAAGTGAAATTGCAATTCAAGAATTAGGTGAGTTTTGCGATAGATTCGGTAATGAATTAGTTATTCACGCTGTTAATAAAGCAATTGATGAAAATGTACCAAAGTGGAGATATATTCGTAGTATTTTAAGTAGTTGGGAAAAGGAAAAAGTAAAAACATTAAATGATGTTGCTGCTTTAGATACTCGATTTGAAATGAGTAAGAAAAACAACAAACGTACTGGTAAAGGTTATTCCAAACGAACGGAAGTTGTACCGGATTGGTTACGCAAACAAGAAGAACAAGAGCCAATACAGCAGCCACAGCAAACTCAAAGCGATGATCTTGAAGATAATAAGAAACGTTTGGATGAGATTCTAAATAAATATAAAAATACTAAAGGAGAGTAAGGGATGAAAAACACAGGCGTTGCAAGAAAAGTAGACGAGCTAGGTCGTGTAGTAATTCCAGTAGAGTTACGCAAAACTTTAGGGATGGCCGAAGGAACGGCACTAGATTTTCATGCCGATGGTGAAAACATTGTTTTAAGAAAACATGAAAAGTCATGCTTTGTAACGGGTGAAGTTTCTGAAACCAACATAGAGTTGCTAGGTGGCCGAATGTTTTTAAGCAAGGAAGGGGCAAGTGAATTACTGGATTTTATTCAGAAGAGTGGGCTGGCAGATGCCTAAGCAACTAAACATTTTTGATGTAGAGCCAGCAATTTGTGAGTTCGATGTACTGAAGGCAAATGTGAAGAGAGGAACTGGACGCACTACATACGCTGACGTACGCGTCCAGGTTCCAACGAATGCAAAGTGTACGGATGAATTACCACGCACAACTAAACAAGATGATCGCTATGATATTTTTGAACAGTATGTAATCGCAATATGGAGATTTCAAAGAGCTGTAGATAAGTTTTTCAATTGGGATACAGCTGAAGAATTGTGTAAGGCAGCAAGGGATAAAAAAGAAATAATTCCGGTACGGGTTTATTTAGGAAGTGGTTTTAAACCTGATGTTGTCGAGTACATGCGGTAGTAAAAAGGAGAGGGACATATGAAAAAAATAGAAATCGATGTTAGTAGCAACAAACTTTTAATAGTGAAGGACGGAAATGTAACAGTAGTAAATCCGCCAATGAGTGGATTCGGTGAGCAAGTTGCGGTTTGGGTAAACGGTAAAGTTGATCGTGTAGATACTAAGTTTACTGAAAAGATAAAATAATTTTTTACTAGAAAGTAGGTTCGCTTATGAGTGTAGCGAGAAATCATGAAGCGATGAAGGAATCACGGTTGAAGGTATACATTGCTTTAGAAGAAGCTAACTTCATTTGGGATGAAAGAGATGTAATTCTTTTTCGTGAAATGTGGAGTCAGGGCATGAGCTTGCCAAAGATGGCAAAAGCGTTAAGAAGGCACCAAGCGGAAGTTGCACTCCTTGTAATAGATCAGGCTGATAAGTATTTAATTGAAAATCGTCCGTTAGGATTAGGAATTTGCTAAATAGGAAGGGGAAAATAAAATGAACGTTATGGAAAACGGTGTATATGAAACAACTAAATTAGTTAGTGAATCAAAGGAAGGACAAGCTGTAATGAATATCAATCATATTAGTGAATTAGATCAATATCAAGAAGCGGCATTACGTACATGGAATACAAATAACGATTTTGGTGGACGTGTTTTAAATGCAGCATTAAGTCTTACGGGAGAAGCTGGTGAGGTTGCTGATGTTGTAAAAAAAGCAATTTTTCATGGTCATGGATTTGATCCAGCTCATTGTCCAGGAGAAGAAGAAGGAAATACACATAAAATCGCTTTAGAGCTAGGGGACATCTTGTACTACATTTCAATCATGTCTCATGAAATGGGATATACCCTAGAAGATATTGCTCAAATGAATATATCTAAATTAGCAACGAGATACCCAGGCGGATTTAGCCGAGAAGCTAGTCAAAATCGTGTAGATATGAAATGAAAATTGTAATAAAAAAGAGCCGTGAGTGGAAAGGCTCATAGCTCTTTTTTATAAGGGTAATGATTTTATATATAAATATTATCATATAATCCCAAAAAATTCAATGTTAGTCAATTAAATGGTATAAAATTTGAATTTTATTAAGAAAGTGGACTAAAAGCGTTGATAACTAGATGGGAAAAGAGAGCATCCTCACTGAAATAAAAAAGCCCTGCACACAGGGCATCTAAAAGATACCTTAGCAATAACGACGATTAGGGGGACGTATTAGCTAAGGTATCTGGATGGATGGCTGCATACTAGGTATGCAATCAAGAGCATTGTTGAATGTATTGGGATATTCAACACGTTAAGAATAACATGAAATTTCAGTTAATTCATCCGGTAAATTTGTCCAAAAAAGGTGCTTCTATAAAAGTTTTTCACCTAATAATTGGATTCATGGATCTTAACAAAAGCGTTATTTTAATCGGAATGGCAGGTAATTGACCAAATCACCTGCCAAGTGCCTAAACAGTCCGGAGGGGTAAAACTCCGTTTTGAAAGAGTGTAGCTGACTCGTAGATATTATGTGTAATGTAAAAAAAGATTATTCGTAAAGGGGAACGGGAAAATTAACAAGGATATTCAATTTTTAAAGGATTTGCAACAGGAATTAAAAACACAGGAAACTGATGGGCAGGCAGGACCACGTTACTGGGCTTTAATGGATTATAAGTGGGTAGTAACAGCGGAAGGTCATCATGACAGAATGTCTTTATTCTTTATGGACGATTGCACAACTGTAATTGTTGAAGAGTACATTGAAGACATTATTAGCGGTCAGTTGGAGCACGAATTGACAGAAGAACAAATTGAAGAATTAAAAGAAATGCGCGAATACGAATCAGAAGAAGGTCTTGTTGAGTGGATTAAAGAGAACATCGATGATAATTGTTATCTAATTTACGAGGAGGAAGTATCCTTCATTGTTCCAGACATTATGTTCCTAACCAAAGAAGAAGCTAATAAACATATCGATGGGAATAAAAATCATTACACAAAACAGGTTCACACATACGCTATGACAGCTTGGAGATCGCCAAAAGTTAAACAGTTGTTGGATATATTAGAAACATTTGATTGGGATGCAATTAGTACAAAATAGTTATTTGGGAGAAAAGGGGAATGGAAATGGAAATATACAAAGTTAGTGAAGTTGGGATATACGGTGAAGAAGTAAAACCTAAATTTTATAAATTACTAGATGATGCACAACAAGAATTTCATAAAGTTATGAAAAAGTTACAAGAAGAACTATCGGTAGTTAAAGATCCAGAGGATGTAATGAATGGCGAAAAGCCAGTTTGGATAAAAAACGATAAAGACAGCATATTCCCAAGTGATGTGTTACTTGAAGGGGTAATCAACTATTGGTACAAATGCAGTCATGAACATGATGAGTGGGATGTCGCTTTTACCACAGTCATAATCGAAAAGGTAGAAGTTTTATAACAAAATTCTTATTTGAATAGAAAAGAGCGCCATTAGGGCGTATGGCACTCTTTGACCAAGAACTATATTGTGTATTTTTTATAGTCCGTATAAGTATATGAAAGTTGAAAATAAGGAGTGAATCAAATATTAACAAAATCGTTATTTGATTAAAAGAAAAAAAGAGCACATGTTGATATGTGCTCTAAGATAATCCTTTTAATATCTATTCAATTGTTTCTTTTGTATCAGGTGTATCAAATTTATCAATCAGCTTAAATATTGCTTCTAAAAGAATTGTAGATAAAATCGCAAAGGTTAATACAGCGTGTGGTGATAATTGTACTGCTGTGAAATTAAGTTTTGCTAGCCAAAAATATCCGACATACATTGTCAGGAAGGTACTAACAATTGAAATTGTAAATCCTAAGAAACCTAATTCTTTTAACTTTTCTTCAGATAATTTAAATACGCGTAATAAGAAAGAGAAGATGATTCCAATTATGAAAAATCCAATACATAAAGTCAATAGTGACATTATACTTGGGTATTCAACGTCATCAGGCATCCATTGTTTCATTCCTACAATTATGGCTGTAGGTAGTACGATAGGCATTAATAGTGGTGATACTATTAGAAAAATTGCCAATACTCTATTGATGTTGTTTGTTTCATTGTTGTTTTGATTATTCATAAAGCCTCCAAAAATAATTTTAAAATAATATCCTAGTGGATTCTAGCACAAAAGTGTTAGTAAAGCCACAGTTAAAAAAGTGGATTTAAACAAAAATGCTATTTTATTAGAAAAGTAGGTGGTGCAGTGGGATATACATTCATATTTTTACTGGGCTGGATTATAGGCGTGATAACGGGATTAGTAGAAAAAGTGAATAGAAAAATAAAGGAGAATGGATATGAAATTACAAGACATAAGGGAAGATAAATCGCTTTGGGAAAAGATGAATGTTGAAAGTGTAGGGAATGTACTTTTAGTTGAAGAGAGCTATTATGACGGGATTGTGGAGCTTGTTGAAAAAGAACAAGAAAAAACAATTAAGCAATTTCAAGTTGAGGATATTGATGGTTGTGAGTTCGTAAAAAGTAAAACCGCAGGAAATATGATGATTTCATTTGATCAGGATATGGATGGATTTGATACAGGAGACATTTATGGTGTTTATGCAGATGGATCAGCAATAACAATCGCACCTGAAGAAGCGCAACGCCTTATTGATTCAAAGGAATGGACAGTTTTCCGGATGTAGCCTTTATTAAGAAGAAAGGGGAATGGGGAAATGATTGAATCGGTGGAGATCGAAGGCCAGTTATCAATATTTGATATGGATGAAACAAAAATTAAACTGTACGAAGTCTTAGAAGCGAATGGCTACCATTGCGAGATTAGGAGTTATTATCTACACAACGATTACTTGGGTAAGGTTAAATACTTCTTCGTTAGAACAACTGATGACATGATCATCGATATGTGCTTGAGTCAGTTTCCAGAAGTGTTTACGGTGTATGAGGGATTCAGTGAAATTGAGATCAAGAAGATATACAGAGGCAGATTACAATAAAAATCTCATTTTGTAGAAATAAGTAAAAGAAAAAAGAGCACTATGCATAAGTGTTCTTTAAGATAGGAGGTAACACTTTGAGTTGGATACCTAAGTTAAAAGTATATGGTGTAGAAGTGATATAAGACCTAAAATTTATAATTAACTCAATACAAAAAAGCAGTTAACAATCGTTAACTGCTCGGTCCTCAGAGAAAGAGGAAAAGAACATTACAGAGGTCACTGTCAATTCAAGCTGTATCAGCCCATTTATAGTATTGGACATACTTTAGAATTTTATTCGGACAGACAAACTCAAAAAAGGCAGCTAGTAAAAGCCAACTGCTCAATAGTTTCATATTTTACGCAGGGATGAAATAGTGGATCTAATGAAGTATAGCTTATATAAAGGTGAATATCATTTGTATGTTAATCATAAAGGGATACGTTCAATATATGGGCGCATATGGTGATTTCTAATATGAAAAGAAAGCCAGGGGGCCCCTCTTTAATATTTATTGGATTCGCTAGAAAAACGAAAAGCTTCAGATATATTAAGGCATTAAAAATTTTGTGAACATGAAGTGCAAGGTCCACCAGTAGGTTGGAATACAACATTATCAACAAAAGCTGTTGCGCCTTCTCCACCCGTAGCTAAGTTTTGGAAACTAATACATGCTGTAGTTACATCAGCAGGTATACACACAACAAGGGTATAATGTTGGAAGCCAGCTTGTTGTTGATTTGCAACAGGTACAATGTGCGGAATGTTTAATGGTCCAAGTGTTGTAGGGTTAGGAGGACATCCTTGACCAAGTTCTGGAAACGATACAGAAGCAACAAGGAGTGCTCCATCTCTTATATCCCCAGCAAAAGAAAGGGTAAAGCAACAACCTTCGCCCACATCAACAGATTGGGTCATAATTCCACCAGGTCCAATAGAAACAGCTAAAGCACTCAAGGATCCATTTGGAAGAAAACGACCGCTGTGCGCATTTGGAAATCCTACTTCTGAAACATTTCCCGTTACAATCCATCCTGGAACTGGAGTACCTGGTGTTGCAGGTTCATCAAATCCAGGGTTATCAAGAACATTCGTACATGGGCAACATGCCGTAGCAGCTGGTCCCGTAGGTCCTGTAACTCCTGTAGCCCCGGTTGGTCCAGTCGGCCCAGTTGGTCCAGTCGGCCCAGTTGGCCCAGTTGGTCCAGTCGGCCCAGTTGGTCCAGTCGGCCCAGTTGGTCCAGTCGGCCCAGTTGGTCCAACTTGAGGTGGGGGTACAGGGGGGAGAAAACACTCACATGGAATATGAAATTTCTTTTTAAATTCACTCATTTTTACACCATCCTTATCATTCACCCACTTACACACTACAACTTATGAATTGGTTAACAAACAAGTATAAGAAAAAGGCCCTTGAAAATTAAAATAAATAAAAAAATAAGCCCTTATGTCACAAATATAAACCCATTCCATAATATATAAGGAACATGGGTTCACTTCAAAAAGCTTTTAATATATATAAGGGAGTCCGCTTCCTAAATCAATATCGTTGAACCTGTTGCTCCTGTTGCTTCTGTTGGTAAAGTGAATGACGAAGAATAGATGGGAGAGTTGAATCGATTAAACTTGATTCAACAGCAACTCCATGTAAAACAATATTTTCTTCATTCATACCTTTACCTTCTATGATTGCTCGCCATAGGAGGTAAAGGTTGCAAAAAGCAAATCATGAAGTTGGAATGTAATTATATGGAAGTCAAAAGGTTGTTAAGGGGAATTAAAGAATGTATCGAAGTGAATGGGTTGAAGTGGACAAGCAGTTTTATTTTATAAATTAAATAAAAATTTCATTTTATATTAATTTGGAACACAAAAAGATCACTTAGTAAAGTGCTCTTGTGACGAGCCTCATTTTATAACGACTATTTTATAAAGAAAGGAACTCAAAATATTATAAGTAAGTCTAGTTAATTGAGTGCTTTTTACAAATAGAGAGCAGCTAGCAAAAGCTAACTGCTCGGCCCAAGGCAATGGGTGTAGAGTAATGAAAAAGAATACTTTTTCTTTAATACAAAATCATATTTTGATTCTCGATAATATATGAGTATTAAGACAAAAACGTGCAATTAAAAGAGCAGCTAGCAAAAGCTAACTGCTCGGCTGGTTCTCCAAGGGGGAACTAGGAGAAAGTAACTTAATGGGTTGTCTACAGTATTGACCGAATGTTGATTTTTATTCAGGAGGTAGAGGGAAATGAATTTGAACTTACACGATGCAAAATTTTTTATAGAAACATCTGATGGAGAAAGTGTGGAAATAAGGGGCAGTGTTGATTGGGCTGATGTTCCTTCTGGTGAAACGAATGAATCTGATTTTGATTTTAGTAGAGAAATAAGTGTGCCGTGCACTTTTGAAGAACCACAAAATATAAAAGAGTTAAAAGAAGTAGGTTTCACAGAAAGACAAGCCTGGAATATTCATTTTCGTAAAGGCGAAAGTTGGAAAGAAAACTCAACAAAATAATCCTTTTGTTTATAGAAAAACAAGCTACTACATTACATTGATTGGAAATCTTTTCTAAGGTATTCTTAAGAGGCTGGGAATAGTAAGAATATCTTCGAGAGGAAAGGGATTAATTTATGTTAGGAAATTGGTTGGATAAATTAAAAGAACCTAAATGTATACATAGATATAAACTTATTAAAAGTCAAGACAGTGAAAATTTTAAAACCGGTAAGATGGGGATAGTTAGTTATTATAAATGTGAAAAGTGTGGGAAAGAGAAGGAAGTAAGCAAATATACTAATGATGTTAATAGTGACTATTGGGATATTTAAAATAAAAAGCGAATAAAGTCCGGCTAGAAAACTAGAGGGCACCAATTCATTAAAGCAGCAATAAAAGCTGTTTTAGGGATAGGTGTCCTTTTTATTTTGAAAAGGGAGATGGGGAAATGAAGGCGTTAAAGAATCAGTCACGTGGATGGAAAAAGCAATCTAAGCAGGGAAAGGAGAAAAATAAGAAAAAATCAAAAGAGAAATTAAGTACTCGTGAAATTGAGGATTTAATGGGGATACATAGACCTTGCTATAAACGAAGACGTGGAGCAATAAGACAAAAGTAATTTAAAAATAAAAAGGAGTGGTCTTACATGACTAAACAATTATCTTTCTTACCAAAAATCGATAGAACGGCGACACAAGAGGAATTAGAAGGTGTGTTGGAAAGCATACGTATACATAGACAATTTGGGATGATGCGTAAAGAAATGAAAGTCACTCCTTCTTATGAAATACGTGAGCATGGTCCTACACATACAGTTGGAAAACCATTAGAAGATGTTGCTATAGTAAATATTCAACAAAGCAAAAGAGAAGAGTGGCTTGAAAAAATGTCATTACGTATTGATCAGTTTCTAAATCGATTAGGAAACGGACGTGCAGGAAGTATTCAAAGAGATATTATTTATAAACGTTATTTAGAAGAAGAGGATGTGTGTGACTACATGGTTTATAACGAGATAGGGATGTCAGAGCGCACTTATCGACGTTGGAAGTCTAAAGCGTTTTATAAACTTGCTTTTGCACTAGGATTAGAAGTTTATGAGACAGAAGAAACTGGAGGTAATAAATAATGAATTTTGTTCAACCGATACGTGATCCAGAGCAAATACAACAAATTAAAGAATATCTAAAAGAAAAGAATGAACGCAATTATATTTTGTTTGTAATAGGAATTAATACAGGGCTACGTATTAGTGATATTTTAAAACTGAAGGTTGGAGATTTAAATGGCAGCCATATATCAATGCGTGAAATGAAGACAGGTAAGCAGAAACGTATTCACATTACTGCAGCATTAAGAAGAGAGTTAAAGTGGTACATTGAAGATATGGAAGACTATGAGTATATAATTAAGAGCAGACAAGGAAAGAATCGACCAATCGGAAGAAGCATGGCATATAAAATACTTAGTACCACAGCAGCAAAGTTTGGTTTAGAAGAGATTGGGACACATACATTACGTAAGACATTTGGATATCATATGTACATGCAAACAAAGAACATAGCTTTGCTGATGGAGATATTCAATCATTCAAGTGAGCGAGTAACGTTAAGATATATAGGAGTAAACCAAGATGCAATGGATAAAGCAATGACTAGGTTTAAAATCTAATCATTGCTTTTTTGTTCAAGGATAGCAACACATGCATATCGACTTAAGAACTGAAACTTACGTTTGAACATAAAATCAAATTTAGATGAGCAAAGCTATTTCAAGTGAATAGAATCCACTCTTTAAGAATACATAAAAAATATATATACAAGCGTAGTCTAATCACTACATCATTGGCGAAAGTAGAATTCTATAAATTTTGGAGGAAGAGATATGCAAAAAAAGGTTCTCCTGTTTACAGATTTGGGGATTGATGATGCGTTTGCTATACTGTACACCTTTTTTCGTAAAGACATTCAACTTGTAGGAATTGTGGCCGATTATGGAAATGTATCAAGAGAAAATGTAATAAGAAATATTAACTATTTAAAGTACATTGCGGGAAGAGAAGAAATACCTGTATTCCTTGGTGCTTCTGTACCGTTGACAGGTATATTAATTCAGTATTTCCCTGAGGTACATGGAAAAGTTGGATTAGGACCTATTATTCCACCTGAAATTTCATATCCAGTTTATCCTTTAAATGATATTTATCAAATTATAGAATCGAATTTAGAAGATCTTACCATTATTAATTTAGGAAGACTTTCTTCGCTAGCTACGACTTTTGTATTAAATTTAGAAACAATGCGAAATGTAAGAGAATGCATTTGCATGGGGGGAGCTTTTTTCTATCCAGGTAACGTAACTGCTGTGGCTGAAGCTAATTTTCACGCAGACCCTTATGCAGCAAACTTAATTCTGCAACATGCAAAGAACTTGACAATTATCCCTTTAAATGTGACCCAACATGCGATTGTTACAACCGAAATGGTCGAGCAAATCGATGCATTTCATCGGAATACACAGGATCTTGCAGGACTCATCATTAAACCTATGTTAGATTATTATTATAATTTTTACTCCAAGTCTAATCCAGGTATAAGTGGAAGTCCTATGCATGATTTTGTAACAGTGTGGTATTTGCTAAATAGAGAGGCTGTTAGCCTTTCGAGAGTACCCATTAAAGTAATTCCTGATCAAGGGGAAGGGTTTGGTCAAAGCATTGCAGACTTTCGTTTTGTTACTAATCCAGGTTATAAAACGCATAATGTAGCTTTTCAGTTTGATTATGAAAGATTCAGGAAGGATATTATGGAAACGTTCTTAAAGAAGAGAGTGTAAAAGACTTTATTAACTTCAGATAATACGGATTATATGAATGAAATATCACTGCACTTCACGTACAAGAATTCGACTTTTTTAGGTTAAAATTCGTCTAACATACATAGCTTCCGAAATGTTGGCTGTACCCTATCGCTATCAAGCTAACAGAATAAAATATTCCTGATTTCTGGTATATTAAAACTTTAAGTTGATGACCATGTGGTGCTCCCCCACATCCATCAACTTAAGAAAAGTAAACACCCAAAAAACAAAAAATGAGCTGACTTCTCAAAATAACTAACTATAGAGAAAGAGAAATTTCATTTAGTGGGTACTTCAAAACCTTAGCTTGATTGCGATGGGGTCACCATATCAAAAAAGAAAATTGTGCGTTTAGACATATTTTTCAACCGCTTCCTGTACGTTAAGGGACTCGTTATTTTTTTACAGTTTTTTATTATGAAATTCAAAATAACTAATTATAATAGATGAAAAAAACGATTAATAGTTGGGATACGGAAAGGATTTGAATTTACATTCTTTCTCAATACATATCATGGATAAATAAAGTAAAATATGGGTTGGGGCTATGTCGCATGTTGTGTTAATCCTAACAATAACTAAGGGTACATAATATGCTTTCATACCTTTGAATAATTTTGTTATAGAAGGGATGGAGATTTAACTGGCTCAAATTGTTGGTATTGATAGATACCTTTGTACTGGGGCTTTAATCTATATGCGTGAGGGCCTTTCCCTAAGTCTTTTCAGGAAGTAAGGATCCGTAAGCAAACACTTATACAATATGAATAGAGGAGAGGGATGCCTTATGAAAATACGTAGTCAAATTACATGTGCAAGTCTGGCCCTTTTAATAGCTGGAAGTTCCCTGTTATATACAACACCAACCTCAATTGTAAAAGCAGAGCCTACTCAAAATGTATCTAGTTCGTTACAAACAAATACTCAACGAGATCGTACTTCCGTCAAGCAAGCAATGCGAGATACATTGCAATTTGGATACCCGGGGATACTTGCTAAAACTTCTGAGGGTGGAAAAACGTGGGGGTATGCCGCTGGAATAGCGGATCTGAGAACCAAGAAACCAATGAAAACAGATTTTCGCTTTCGCATTGGGAGTGTGACGAAGACGTTCACCGCAACAGTTGTACTTCAATTAGTTGGAGAGAATCGCCTGAAGCTAGACGACCACATCGAAGACTGGTTGCCTGGTGTCATTCAAGGAAATGGATATGATGGTAACAAGATTACTATCCGGGAGATATTGAACCATACAAGTGGTATCGCTGAATACTCAAGGTCAAAAGACGTTGATTTTACGGATACAAAAAAATCGTATACGGCTGAAGAGTTAGTGAAGATGGGGATTTCTTTTCCCCCAGACTTTGCTCCAGGAAAGGGCTGGTCTTATTCAAACACAGGATACGTATTACTGGGTATCCTTATTGAAAAAGTAACTGGAAACAGCTATGCGGAAGAAGTTGAAAATCGAATTATTGAACCACTTGAATTGTCGAATACATTCCTACCAGGCAATTCAAGCGTTATTCCAGGCACTAACCATGCACGTGGATATGTCCAACCAGACGGAGCAAGTGAGCTAAAAGACGTTACTTATTATAACCCAAGTGCAGGTAGCTCTGCTGGAGATATGATTTCTACTGCTGACGACTTAAACAAATTTTTCTCTTACTTGCTCGGTGGCAAATTACTGAAAGAACAGCAACTAAAACAAATGCTTACTACAGTTCCTACAGGAAAAGAAGGAATCGATGGATATGGTCTTGGAATCTATGAAACTAAGCTTCCAAGCGGTGTCTCGATATGGGGACACACAGGTGGCATTCTAGGGTTTACAACTCTTGTTGGAGGTAAACTTGGAGGCAAGCATACGTTGGTCGTCAATTGGAATAGTTTGGGTAGAACTGACAGTCCTAATCCTTTTAAAAAAATTTTACTTGCTGAATTTAGCAAGTAGGAAAAAAGGAAAAATTTATCGTATTTTTCATAGTTAAAAATATACTTTTCTGTTTCAAAAGCCCCAACTTATTTTTAAGAAAAATTTGGGGCTTTTTTTGTTTTGGTAGCGTTTATTCTCCTTAAGTTGATGGATGTGTGGTGCTACCCTATTCTATACAGTTACTCATTTTTATTGTGTTGTGTAACTCAAAAGAGAAAGTGCTATGAAGCTATTGATATCAAGGGCTGTAGCGTTTAGATTAGTTACACACAATATAAGATATGGGTAACTTGAAAATATAATGTTATAATTGTATATAGTTACGGAGGGATGGAAATGAAGAGGAAAGATAATATTTTTGTGAATTTAGAAAAAATTAAAAAAGAGTGCTTTTTAAAGGAATGCTTCCATCAAGATGAGAATTGCAATGATAGGATAATAAAAGCCCATTCTATACAAAATAATAAAATACTAAACAAAATTTCTGAAAATGGGGAAGTATTAATGATAGGCGGAGGAAGTGATAACTCTTCGAATTTTAAAACCTCAATGCAACGAAAAGGCAGAAGAGTAGCCACAACTTTTACGGGTTTTTGTGGCAGGCACGATAACGATTTGTTTATGCCTATTGAGGAAAAGAACTATCAAGTAGGAAATAAGGAACAAGAATTTTTGTTTGCATATAGAGCTTTGGCAAAAGAGTATCATACAAAGGTAACTGTTGGGGATATGTATAGAAAAATGCAGCAGTACATCAAGGCTGGAGAATATAATAAATTGAGCAATATATTTGATGAAAATAATCAACCGGATATAGCGCATATTCAATTTATGGCTGCAAATGTTACTGGTACCTTGAAGGGGAATGAGGAGGCGGAGGCTAGATTACAACTTTTTAGGAAGAGAATGAATAAGGACTTAGATAATTCCAATTTTAATGAGATTGTTACCGATGTAATAGAATTAGATGGAGAATATGACATAGCCGCTTCTTCTATTACCTTTATTGAAAGAGATTTAAAGAATGAAGTGGTAAATGACTTAGCTGATTTAGATGCGCAATTAGCTCCACTATTCGTTACAATTTTTCCGCAAGAAGGAAAAACTTATATTTTATTAAGTTATTTTGCAAGAAATAAAAGAAAATATAAGTTTATAAGAGAGCAAATTCTTTCCAAAAATATTAGAATGCAAAAAATTATAATTTCCAATTTAATAGTGGCATACTTTGAGAATTGGGTGATTTCTCCAATAAAGTGGAATGAACTAGGTACAAAAATGCATTCTAGAATTCATAGATATTATGTAAGGACAATCGCAGCAGGTGATGGAAAAAGATCCTTGTTATATGATCGAAACATGAATTTATTTCGTTGATGTTTTATAATAGGTAATCTTATAACGGGGATAAAATAAGTGGCAGAGTTGTGACCGTTTTTTGGCAGTAAATGTGCCGGTTGTTTTGGAATTGCCGTGTTATATTTGTATTGTGAGAAGTGGCGGAAAACACAACTCATAAATGTTCCTTTATAAACTATATGTTGTTTAAACGGTTTCATAATGACGGCACATAAAATCCGAAACCAGCAGATGGTAATGATTGAATGATACTGTTATTAGGGAGAGCTTTTGCTCTTCTTCCAGTTACTTAAAAATTAGGTGGCTGGAAGAAGAATAGAATTTCATATACCGTATTTTAGTAATTTTATAAGTGCAATAGCTTCTTATTTTTATAGGAACAAATATTCAACTATGCTACAATTATATTGGTTTATAATTCCAATATAGTTTTAGAAAGGGTTGTGGAAGAAATGAGTAAGTTAGATCAATTTATTGAGAAAGCAAAGGCATATGTAGTAATAGATGTAGAAGAAAAAGCATTGAAAGAAAAATTTAAAGAAGTAATAATGTCACCTATGTTAAAAATTAGAGATGGCTTAAAGCAAGTAGACGGTAATGATTATAGAATGAATATAGGAGATGAGTATGTAGATTTAAAAATACATGATAAATTGGTCGTATTTATGATTGATTCTGTTAAAAATCATATTGTAGTATACGAAGATTCTAATATCATAGATGAGATTATTTTGAAAGAAGAAATTTTGTTTAGTACAACACATGAAAAAGTATTCGTTGAAGATACATTGGTAGATTATTTAAATGAAACATTTCAGGGAATTATAGGTTAATAAGTTATTAAAAAAAAGCATCCATTTGGGTGCTTTTTATTTTGGAGGAGGATAAAGGATGGAAGGTCAGGAGTTAACATTGGAAAAGAAAGACAGTGTTTATCTTAGACCAAGATACCCTTATAAGATTGACGCAAGTAAAATCAAATCATTAAAAGATGAGATTAAGATTTTAGGATTGATGCATATTTGTTTGGGCGAAAAGGCGGTCATTGATCTAGAACGCTTGATTGAAAAGGAGGAAGAATAAAATGGTTAATAACAAATTAATTATTAAAGTAACTGCGGATATAGCTGAAGCATTAGAAGGGATTAAGGAAGTAACAGAAGCTGCTAATGAATGTGTGGATGCATTGGAGAAATTGGAAAAGGTTATGGGGAAATTCACTAATAAGAATGATGTGATTAAAATAGATGCTCCTGTAATTATAAACGGAAGGAAATAGCTGAGGGTATTACGAAGATTACGGAAACAGAAAGGGAAATAGTTTCAAGAACATGTTAAGGAAATGTAGGGGGAGATAGCTAATGGAACTAAATAAACAAGAACAAGCGGTTGCAATTGGTACATTTATTTCAATGCTAGGACAAGACCTTGTAAATGAACGCATTGATAAAAAGAAATTAGAAAGTGTACTTCCTATCTTTAATGAATTGCAAGATAATACAACACCAAAGCAAAAGAGAGAAGCAATGATTAGTTTTCTTGGTAAAGCGGTGGATGAATTCTTAGAAAAATAGCTATAAAAAAGGAAAAGCAACTCGCTTGGGGGGCGAATTACTTTTCCAGATGGCAATGTTAAATCTATTATAACAATTTGTATTTATTTGTAAATGTATAATCGGAATATTCTTTTAAAGGAGAGTGAAGATAATGGAATTAACTAAATTAGAGAAAGCAATTGCACTTGGCATAATCTTTAATGATATCGATTTGAAGGAATTGGATGGACATGTAAGTAAAGAGAAATTATCGGACGTACTTAAAGTATTTGAAGAGTTAAAAGAAGAAACAACACTAGTGGAAGAAAAAGAAACACAAATAAATGTAATCAATAAACTCCTTGACTGTTTATTAAATGATCAGGAGTGAGAGCATATGTACCAGTTGTTAGATAGTGAGACTACTTCTTTTTATTCTGATGATAAACAATTTAATCGAAAAGTATCAGCTGCTTTTTATTGTGAGAAGTGCCTTGATATTCAATACCAAAAGAAAGGGGTAAGGGAGGAGTGAGGATAGATGCAAGTCTACTGTTCTAACTGCAATGAAGATTACAATATGCAACCACAAGTAGCACAGCTTCCAAAAAGAATTGAGAAGTGCTTCTACATTTGTCCTCATTGTGGCTATGAGCATGTTGCTGCATATGTGAACGATATGATTCGTAAGCATCAAGCTGACATAGCTAAGTGTCATGAACGGATTAATAAAAAGAATTTGGCCATCGAGGATGAAATGAAACGGTTGAGAAAGAGGGTGGAAGGTGCCAAATAAACCATTCAAGCCATGTAAGTCGTTAGGGTGCAACGAACTAACACGGAATAAGTATTGTAGTAAGCATCAAGATAAAGTACAGGAGAACACGAGATACTATGACAAATACATACGAAATAAAAGCTCACGTTCATTCTACAACTCCAAACAATGGAGAGAGATGCGTGAGCTTATTTATCGTAGAGATCATGGCTTATGTATTCAATGTAGAAGCAAGGACATCATTAAGATAGGCGATGTTGTCGATCATATTATTCCAATTCGAGTAGATTGGTCAAAACGATTAGAACCAACAAACTTACAAGCACTTTGTCATGCTTGTCATAACAAGAAAACAAAAGAAGATGAGAAGAAAAACAAAAAATAATTCGAAAGAAAAAATTCATAAACACCCCCCACTATGAAAAAGCAAAAGGCGATTCCTTGGAGACCGCCGCCTAGCTTTCCGTGCAAAAAGTTCGTTTTATTCCATAAAAGGGGGTTCAGCCGAGGGAGGTGGTTCACATAGGAAGGAAAGCGAAACCGATTCATTTGCATTTATTAGAAGGTAATACAAATCGATTGACAAAAGATGAAATTGAGCAGCGATTAAAAGCCGAAAAACAGTTACAAGCAAAAAAGGACAAGGTAAAACCACCAACGTGGTTAGATTCAATTGCTAAGAAAGAATTTAGACGGATTGCTGGTGAATTACTAGAGCTAGATGTTATTACAAACATAGATGTGAATGCATTAGCAACGTATTGCGATGCTTACTCTGACTATGTTGAATGCACCAAAATTATACGAGAAGAAGGACTTCTTGTTGAATATACAAATAAGGCAGCTGAAACCAATAAAGTTCCCCATCCACTACTTACAAAGAAGAAGCAATTGCATGAACAAATGAAGGCTTTGGCTGTTGAGTTTGGTCTTACACCGAGTGCAAGAGCGAAAATTGTCATTCCAAATATAAAACAAGGCCCTAAAACAAACGTAGAGAAGGAGTTTGACGTATAACATGATCAGACAATGGATGATGGACTACTGTGATGATGTATTACATGGTG
Source organism: Bacillus sp. C-3-6 (assembly GCF_054509685.1). Lineage (NCBI taxonomy): Bacteria > Bacillati > Bacillota > Bacilli > Caryophanales > Bacillaceae > Bacillus > Bacillus sp. C-3-6. The sequence goes on from NZ_CM137247.1 coordinate 2,475,711, forward strand.
AAGTTGTTGCTTGTCAGAAGCATAAACAAGCGTGTAAACGATTTTTAAGAGATATTGAGCGTGAAGGTTCTGAAGATTTTCCATATGTTTTTAAGGAAGAAAAAGCGCTTCGTTTCTTAAAGTGGATGTCTCTTTTTAAACATACAAAAGGAAAATTAGCAGGTCAGAGAATTGAACCACATTCCATACAAATTTTCGTGTTTAGCAATATTTATGGATGGGTGCACCGAAATACAGGGTTACGTCGATTTAAAAAGGCATATTGGCAAGTAGGGCGTAAAAATGCAAAGTCACAATCTTTAGCGTGCGTGGGCTCATATGAAGCAATGGCCTTTGGTGAGAATATGTCGGAAGTATATGTTGGTGCCACAAAAACAGAGCAAAGTAAAATTGTTTGGAATGAAATTAAAGCGCAAATGAATGGGTGCGAAGACCTAAAAGAAAAATTCAATATTGCGTATGGGAAAATTGAGCATCTCAAAACAGATTCTTTTATTTCCGCGCTCTCAAAAGATGCGGGAAAATCTGGGGATGGACTAAATGTTCAGTGCGGGATTATTGATGAGTATCATGCCCATCCTACCTCTGAAATTTATGATGTTCTGGTGTCAGGTTCAGGTGCTCGTCCGAATCCACTCATGATGATTATTACAACAGCTGGTTTCAACTTGAGCCATCCTTGCTATCGTGTGGAGTATCAATATGTTTCTAAGATTTTAGACCCGAACATTGATATTGAAAATGAAGAATATTTTGTGATGGTCAATGAATTAGATAAGGATGATGAAATTACGAATCCTGAAGTCTGGGAGAAAGCGAATCCTATTTTATGTAGTTATGAAGAAGGACAATCTTTTTTAAAAGGAGAACTTCAATCAGCATTAGATGTCCCAGAAAAAATGCGGAATTTCCTGACTAAAAACATGAATCGTTGGGTGGACATGAAAGAAAATGGGTACATGGACATGCAAAAATGGAAAAATTGTAAAGAAACTGTGGAATTATCCGAATTAAAAGGATTGGAATGTACAGTAGGTGTCGATTTATCAGCAAAAATTGATTTAACAAGTATTTCATTCGAGTTTAAAAAGGATGATAAGTATATCGTGTTAAGTCATAGCTTTATGCCGGAAGATACGTTAGTTGAAAAGAGACAAACGGATAAAGTGCCTTATGATTTGTGGGTACAACAAAAATGGATTACCACAACACCTGGTGCGGTAGTTGATTATGAATTTATCAAAACACATATTAGAAATATGGAAAAAGACCATAAATTTAAGATTAAAGAAATATGTGCGGATCCTTGGAATGCAACGCAATTCATGCAAGACATGGAAGCGGAAGGGTATACGATGATAGAAATACGCCAAGGGATGGCAACTTTATCAGGTCCTACAAAAGATTTTAGAGAACAAGTGTATTTAAAGAAAGTCATCCACAATAACAATCCTGTATTAAATTGGGCAACGAGTAACGCTATAACAAAACAGGATGCGAACGAAAACATTATGTTGGACAAGTCAAAAACAACAGAAAGAATTGATCCGATAGCGGCTGTAATTAACTCGCATGTTCGATGCATGCTTAATTCTGGTGAGATGGACTTAAACTCCTATATTTTAAGTCAAGATTTCTCATTCTAGGAGGAATCACATGCGATTCTTATTATTTTTCATAAGTATTTTAGAAGATATTCTATTGATTTCGGGGTTGTCCATTATTGTAGGGACGACTTTTTTTGTTAATCCGATTTATGGATGGTATCTATTAGGGATTATTCTCACAATGCTGGGGGTGGTAATGATAAGAAGATAGAAAGGAGGTGAAACATTTGATTTTTCGGCAGTTATTTAGAAATCAGGATACGACAGATTTAAAAAATCCTTCTCCTTGGTTCAAAAGTTTATTTGGATATCAAGCCGCAAGTGGTGAAAAGGTAACGGTTGAGTCCTCTTTAGGTGTTCCGACGGTTTATCGGTGCATTAACATCCTTGCAAATAGTGTTGCGATGCTACCTTTTCAAACGTTTAAGAAGACAGCGAAGGGTAGGGAACGGGATAAGGCGCATCAAGTGTCATTTGTTCTAGAAAGAAGACCAAATCCTTATCAAAGCCCATTTAAATTCAAACATTTAATTGAAACACATCGTAATACATGGGGGAATGCTTATATCAATATCCATTGGGGTGTGGATGGCAGACCGAAAGAGTTGTGGGTATTAAATCCAGCTGTTACAACTCCAACTGTTGATTTAAAGACAAATAAGTTATGGTATTTCACTAGTCTTCCAGATGGTACACCTGTAAAAATACCTGATGATGACATAATTCATCTTACTACATTGTCTACTGATGGTTTGAAGGGTAAACCACCTATTCAGATTGCAAGAGAATCAATAGGTAGCTCACAGGCGGCACAAAAGTTTAAAGGTAAGTTCTTTACAAACGGTGCAGCGCATAGTGGGATATTAAAAACACAACAAGCACTTGGTAAAGAGGCGAAAGAAGTACTTCGTGATGCATGGGAAGAGGCAAATACAGGATTAAATAATGCTCAAAGAATTGCTGTTTTAGATGCTGGTTTAGAATTTGAGAAGGTTGGAATGCCTTTAAAAGATGCCCAATTTATTGAAGGTATGAAATTTGATAAGGGCGAGATTGCAAATATCTTTAATATTCCTTTGCACATGATTAATGAGTTAGATCGTGCTACTTTCTCCAATATTGAGCAACAGGCGTTGGACTTTATTCAAAATACTTTGAGCCCAATTCTTATACAGTACGAAGAAGAGTTTTCTTACAAAGCTTTTTCATTTAATGAGCAAAAACGATATTATTTAAAATTCAATCTGACAAGCTTATTACGTGCTGATTCTAAATCACGAGCGGAATTCTACAAAATCATGTTAGATGCTGGTGCTTTCTCAATCAATAAAGTATTAGAGCTTGAAGATATGGATGGAATTGGGGAATACGGTGATAAACATCGTGTTGACTTAAACCATGTATCTATTGAGATTGCCGATGAATACCAATTAGCGAAAGCTAATGGAGGGGCAATACAGAAGGGAGGTGAGGACGATTAAAGATGTATTCACTATTAAAAATCAAACGGAATCATCAGCGGATCTATTTATCTACGGTGATATTGTAAATAATACTGGCTGGAAGTGGGATGATTCGGATGTTATGCCGGATGATGTGAAAAACATTTTAGGGCAATTAGATGATAAAAGTAACCTTAATATCTATGTAAATAGTGGTGGTGGTTCTGTATTTGCTGGTTTAGCTATTTATAATATGTTAAAGCGCAATAAGGCTCAAAAAACTGTTTATGTAGATGGTGTGGCAGCTTCAATTGCTTCCGTAATCGCCCTAGCTGGTGATCGCGTTGTTGTTCCTTCTAATGCATTTTTAATGATTCATAAACCATGGACTGTTACTAGAGGTAATGCAAATGTCCTTCGTAAAATGGCAGAGGATTTGGATAACCTTGAGTCTGGAATTATGAATGTATACAAGGAAAACTTGAAAGAGGGCATCGGAATTGAAGAAATTCAACAATTAGTAGATGCTGAGACTTGGTTAAGTGGTGAAGAAGCCGAAAAATACTTCAATATAGAAGTTGTGGAAGCAAAAGAAGTTGCAGCATGTAGCAGTGATTATTTTGATAAATATCAAAAAACACCAAATAAGATTGTAGCAAAGGCTCCTTCTATTCCCAAAAAGGATAATAGCGAACAATTAAAAATACAAAACGCACTAGACCTGTTAGAGCTTTAGGTCTATTTTTTGTGCCAAAACAAGGAGGAAATACCGAATGGATAAACGTGAACAAGAGTTACGTCAAAAAGTTGCTGATTTAAAAGCGAAAGCAGAAGAATTTAACAATAGTGGTAAATATGAAGAGGCAAAGGCAAAAATTGAGGAAGCGAAAAACGCGAAAAATGAATTGGATAACTATCTAACAATGAAGCAAATTCAAGTTCCTGAGCCTGTAAATTCACAGGCAGGAGTATTACCTCCAGCATCAGTTAAAAATGAAGATCCATCATACAAAGACGTATTTATGAAAGCTATTCGTGGCCAAAGTTTGAGTCATGAAGAAGCAAGTGTTATGCAGGAATATAAAGCAGCTTTATCTGAGAATACAGGTAAAGATGGCGGTTATATTGTTCCAGAAGATATTACTACAACTATTAATCAGTTAAAACAAACAGTTGATAACTTAGAACAATATGTAAATGTACAACCTGTTTCAACAAATAAAGGGGCTCGTACATTAGAAAAGCGTGCGGCATCAACACCATTTGCGCCATTATCTGAGTATGGTAAGCCGAATGCGATGCAAGAAATTGCTTCTCCTGAATTTGATCGTTTATCTTATGCTATTGAAGATTACGCAGGATTTTTACCAGTACCAAATGATTTATTAGATGATACTGATCAAGCTTTAGAAGAATATTTACGCCAATGGATCGCTAAGAAATCTATTGCTACTCGTAACTATCTAATTTTACAAGAACTCAACAAATTGACAAAGGTTGATTTTAAGGATTATAAAGGCATTAAAACAGCGTTAAATGTTACATTAGACCCGGCATTTGCAGCTGGAGCTAATATTTTCACTAATCAAGATGGATTCAATTACTTAGATCAATTAGAAGATAAAAATGGTCGTCCGCTTCTTCAACCAGACCCAACAAATCCAACACGTAGTTTATTGTCAGGAAAACCAGTTATTACTTTATCAAACAAGACAATTGCTACAGATAAAGATGGGAAAGCACCTTTCATTGTTGGTAATTTAAAAGAAGCTATTATTCTTTGGGATAGAAAACAATTGTCTATTGATATGACTAAAGAAGGTGGAAACGCTTGGAGAACAAATACTTCTGAGTTCCGAGCAATTGAGCGCGAGGATGTTACTCCGTGGGATACAGAAGCAGTTGTATATGGACAAATTACGGTTGCACCTAAAACAGGAGCTTAATAAGGTAGGGGGTGTCCTTCTTGGTACTAACATTAGAGGAAGCAAAAAAGTATCTTCGTGTGGATGGGGATGAGGAGGACGATCTCATTACATCTTTCGTAATCGCAGCTGAAATATATATTAAAAATGCTACAAGTAAAAATGTGGATTTAAAAAGCGAGCTTGCTAAATTAGCAGCTCGTATTTTAATTGCTCATTGGCATGAAAACCGTGAAGCGGTTGGAAAAGCTGAACAATTGGCATTTAGTTTGCAGTCGATATTAGTTCAGTTGCAATATTGTGGTGGTGATTCAAGTGAATCCAGGTAAATTAGATAAACGTCTTACATTTCAAGTGAAAGACGAGGAAGCAAAGAGCCCGGACGGTGATCCAATAGAAGGTTACAAGGATTCCTTTACTGTATGGGGCTCTTTTATTTTTTTAAAGGGAAGAAAATACTTTGAAGCCGCGGCAGCTAATAGCGAAATTCAAGGTGAAACAGAAATCCGATATCGTTCTGATGTGAATGCTGATATGAAGATTAAATATAAGAACGTAATGTATGACATTGTTTCAGTTATTCCAACTGAAAAACACACCTTATCAATTATGTGGAAGCGTGGTGGAATGAATGGCTGATGGTGTTGATTTTTTAGGCTTTGATCGCTTGATATCTGAATTAGAGCAAATGGGTCTACGTGGGGAAAAGATTGAAGATAAAGCTCTTGCAGCAGGTGGAGAACCTATTCGAAAAGCTATTTCCGAAATAGCGCCAAGAAGTTATAGTCCTAAAAGAGCAACAAAAAGTGAACCGTGGCGTACAGGACAACATTTGGCTGATAATATACGAGTTACAAAAGCTAAAATGGAAGGCGGCATAAAAACTATTAAAATCGGGATAGATAAAGCAGATCGCTCTCCATTCTTTTATGGGAAGTTCTTAGAATGGGGAACATCTAAAATGCCAGCTCAACCATTTATAGAACCAGGTTTTAATTCTTCAAAAGAAGCAGCAATTCGTGCTATGACAGATATTTTGAAGAATGAAATGAGGTTAAATATATGATGAATTTACGCCCCGAAATTGTGCAAGTTCTTGAAAATAATCAGGGGCTTGTTTCTTTATTAGGTGGAAAACGTGTTTATTATCGTAAAGCCAAAAATGCTGAAGAGTTTCCACGTATTACATTTTTTGAATTAGATAATAGGCCAGATGGATTTGCAGATAATGATGAAAGCGAAAGTGAAATCACATTTCAAATCGACATTTGGTCAAAGAGTAGTACAACAGTGATTCATCAAAAAGTGAATGAAATCATGAAAAGTATTGGTTTCTCACGTTATGCGGTTGCTGATTTATATGAAGATGATACACAGATTTTTCATTACGCGATGCGATTCGCGAAAGGAGTGGAGTTATAGATGGCTGGAGAAATTATTACAATTAGTTCGACTGTCGGTGTAGATAGTCTTGTTTATGCAAAACTAGTAAAAGATGATGCGTCAGGTGTTTCATATGGAGATGTAAAAAAATTAGAAGGGGCAGTAAAGGTTAAAACATCTAAAAAAGTAGCTTCAGAAATTATGTGGAGTGATAACAAAAAATCAGAGATTGCCGAATCTGATGGAGAAGTAGAAGTTGAAATTGAAGTTCGTGGACTTTCATTATCAGCAAAAGCAGATATTGAAGGATATCCAGAAGTTACAGATGGTGTATTAGATGAAAAGCGTGAAGGTGATAAACCATATTTAGCAATCGGTTATCGTTTTTTAAAAGCAAATAGTAAGTATCGGTATGTTTGGTTGCTCAAAGGTAAGCTTTCGCAAGAGGAAGAAGAAGCCGAAACTAAGAAGGATAAACCGAACTTCCAGACTACAAAACTTAAAGGATCGTTCATTGAACGTGATTTTGATGATAGACCGAAATTTACGGCTGATGCTGATGAGCCTACGTTCACAAAAGCCATTGGTGATAATTGGTTTAAAAAGGTATATGAAAAACCAGTAACACCACCAACAGGAAAGTAAGGGGGAGCAAAAGCTCTCTCTTTTTTATTAACTAAGGAGGAATAAATTATGAAATTAACTTTACGAATCAATAAGAAAAATGAAACTTTTAATTTACCGGAGTTCATTCCAGCTCGTCTAATCCGTCAGGCACCTGAGCTTGCTGAAATTCCAAATAATCCTGGTCCAGAGGATATGGATAAGATGGTCAAATTTGTAGTGAAAGTATACGATGGACAATTTACATTAGATCAATATTGGGATGGTGTGGATGCACGTAAATTCTTATCAACTACTTCAGATGTAATTAATGCAATTATTAATGAAACAGTGGAAGCGGCTGGTGGTAATTCTGGATCTGGAGAAGAAGAAAACCCAAACGCGTAGAGGGAGGAGGGCTAACATTCAGTGAGTTTATGGATGAGCTCTACCTCTCTTTATTACGTCAAGGATATAAACATTATCACATCGATAATGAAATGGATATTTGGCATTATTTAAGGTTAAATCAGAAATACCGTGAACAAGATGAATCGAATAGCCAAAATCAGAATTCGAATGAAATTGAAGTTCCAGCAGAAAACATTATCTAGCAAGGGGGTGAGACATTGGCGAATGAAATGAATAATTTAGTAGTTAGGCTTTCCCTTGATAATGTGAACTTTCGTCAAGGTATTGCGAATTCAGGACGTGCAGTAAGGACTTTACAGAATGAATTGAAATCAATTAGTACTGGTATGGATGGTTTTGCAAACGCTAGTGAGCAAACACGAGCCAAAACGGATGCACTTAATAGATTGATTGAAGCACAAAAAGAAAAAGTTAGAGCATTACGCCAAGCCTATGATCAAAATAAGGCTAAGTTGGGTGAAAATGATGCAGCAACTCAACGATATGCTTCACAGGTCAATAAAGCGGTTGCTGATTTAAATAGATTTGAAAATGAATTAAAACAAGTAAACCGTCAAGCTGAACAAAAAGGGATGGATAAGTTAAATAATTCTTTGAAATCATTACAGGCTGAATTTCAGTCTATTACAACAGGCATGGGCGGTTTTTCTAATGCAACAGAGCAAACACGGGCAAAAATTGATGTTCTCACTCGCATGGTGGATAAGCAGAAAGAAAAGATTAGGGAACTTCAACAAGCATATAATCGTGCAAAAACAGAAGAAGGCGAAGCAAGTCAATCGGCACAACATTATGCTGAACAAATTCATCGCGCTACAGCTGAGCTTAATCGATTTGAAACTGGTTTGCAGCAGTCAAATCGAGAATTAGAGCAGCAAGGTAATCGTTTATTGAATTTGGGTAATCGTATGGAGACATTAGGTAACCATTTGCAAAATGCAGGAATGCAAATCGGTATGGTGTTTGGCGGAATGACTTATGCGATAAGACGTGGTTTAAAATCCGCGGTTACTGAATCAATGAATTTTGAACAACAAATGGCGAACATTAAAGCAGTATCTGGTTCTACTGGAGAAGAAATGAAAAAGTTAAGTGAATTAGCTATTAACATGGGAGAAACGACAAAGTACTCTAGTGTTCAAGCAGGACAAGGTATAGAGGAATTAATAAAAGCCGGAGTTAGTTTAACAGATATTATAAATGGTGGTTTAGAAGGTGCTCTTAACTTAGCTACAGCAGGAGAGCTAGAATTAGGCGAGGCGGCAGAGATTGCATCCACAGCCTTAAATGCATTTAAAGCAGATCATCTTTCAGTAGCAGATGCAGCTAACATATTATCAGGTGCAGCAAATGCATCAGCTACAGATGTACGTGAACTAAAATATGGTTTAGCGGCATCGTCAGCAGTAGCAGCAGGGGCTGGAATGACGTTTAAAGATACAGCTACGACTCTTGCAGTATTTGCTCAGAATGGGTTAACATATAGCCCCGTTGCGGAGAGATTCGCAGCGTAAAGGACGTGAATTGCTGGGAATCTAAGGTTATATAACTATGCTAATCAGCAGCCGAGTCATTTAGGAATAAATGAAGGGTTCAGAGACTAGGGTATGGAGTCCAGAACGGACAGTAAAACCCCACGAGCGCGTCCCATCCTAACGTGTAAGGCGAGGATGATGATATAGTCCGATACTCCAGTGAAAATTGGAGAATATGAGATAAAGAGCTCATATATAACGAATGTAAAAGGGTCTGATGCAGGTACTTCACTAAAAACAATGCTTATGCGGTTAAACCCATCTACTAAAGAAGCGTATAACAAAATGAAAGATTTAGGTCTTATCACATATAACGCCCAAGCGGGTTTTGATTTCTTAGTTAAAAACGGTATTCAACCAGCTTCAAGAAATGTAGGAGATATAGAAGTTGCTTTAGAAAAATACGTAATGAAAACCGAAGGGGTTACAAAGTGGAACGATAAATGTGATACAGCATTCCGTGAGTTAGCCACGAGTTCGGCTTTCTTATCATCAAAATTTTATGATCAACAAGGGCATATTCAAAGTCTAGAAAATATTTCAGGAACACTTCATGAGTCTATGAAAGATTTAACAGACCAACAACGAAGTATGGCTTTAGAAACATTATTCGGTTCGGATGCTGTACGTGGTGCAACTATTCTCTTTAAAGAAGGGGCAAAGGGTGTTAATGAGATGTGGGATTCCATGTCGAAGGTTACAGCAGCTGATGTTGCAGCAACTAAAATTGATACTCTACAAGGACGAATTACATTATTAGACTCGGCATTTTCTACAATGAAAAAGACAATTGGTGACGCACTTGCCCCTGTGGTTAGTGCTTTTGTTGCTGGATTGCAGAAACTTGTAGATGGATTTAACTCATTACCAGGTCCAGTACAAAAGGCCATTGCAATTACAGGTGGTATTGTTCTTGCGCTAACGGCGGTAGCAACGGCAATAGGTGTAGTTCTTGCTGCAGTTGGGATGATCATGTCTGGGATTGGAGCATTGGCAACATCATTAGGGATTGTTGGTGGTGCTGCAGGTCTTGCTAGTGCTGCGGTTGGATTCTTAGGAAGTGCAATAGGTTTATTATTTGGACCAGTTGGCTTAATTGCAGCCGCTCTCATTGGAACTGGTGTTGTCGCATATAAAGCATATCAAAAAGCAACAGAGGACAGTATCGCTTCGGTAGATCGTTTTGCTACGAATACAGAAGGTAAAGTTAGCTCGTCCACAAAGAAAGTTCTTGGTGAGTATTTTAAGTTATCTGATGGTATTAGACAAAAGTTAACTGAAATTAGATTGAATCATGAAGTGATAACTGAAGAACAATCACAAAAGCTAATCGGACAATATGACAAGTTAGCTAATACAATTATAGAAAAAACAAATGCAAGACAACAAAAAGAGATTGAAGGCCTTAAAAAGTTTTTCGCTGATTCATACGTTTTAACAGCAGAAGAAGAAAATAAGCGTATCGAGCAACTAAATCAGCATTACGAACAAGAAAAATTAAAGACCCAAGAAAAAGAAAATAAAATCAAAGAAATTCTTCAAACCGCAGCGAGAGAAAACAGAGAGTTAACAACATCAGAACGCATCTCCTTGCAAGCTTTACAAGATGAAATGGACAGAGTTGCTGTAGAGCATATGTCTAAAAATCAAATGGAACAAAAAGTTATTCTTGAAAATATGCGCGTACAGGCTAGTGAGATTTCAGCTAGACAGGCAGCGGAAGTTGTAGAGAATAGTGCCAAAGCAAGAGATAAAGTTATTGAAGATGCGAAAAAGACGCGCGATGAAAAAATTGCAGAGGCAATTCGTCAGCGTGATGAAAATAAAACAATTACTGCTGATGAAGCGAATGCAATCATTGCTGAGGCAAAACGTCAGTATGATAGTACAGTTTCCACGGCAAGAGATAAGCATAAGGAAATTGTGAGTGAAGCAAAATCCCAAGCTGGGGAACATGCGAATCAAGTAGATTGGGAAACTGGACAAGTAAAATCTAAGTTTGAAGTTATGAAAGATGATGTTGTTCGAAAAATGAAAGAAATGGGTTCGGATGTTTCCAATAAATATGACGAGATGAAAAATGCAGCCAGTAATAAAGTAGAAGAAATCAAAAATACTGTTTCAAGAAAATTTGAGGAACAGAAAAAAGCTGTTAAAGATAAAATGTCAGAAATAAAACATGACATTGAGGATAAGTGGAATACAGTCGAAAAATTCTTTAGTACTATAAATCTACGTTCCATCGGTAAATCAATTATAGAAGGGCTTGGTAAAGGATTAGATGATGCTTCAGGCGGTCTGTTCAGTAAGGCAGCGGGAATTGCAAATGACATTAAAAAGACTATTTCTGGAGCTTTAGAAATTAACAGTCCATCTAAAGTGATGATTCCAGTCGGTAGCGCAGTACCAGAAGGCGTTGGGGTTGGTATGGATAAAGGGAAACGTTTTGTTGTGGATGCAGCAAAAAATGTAGTTGGAACTGTTAAAAAACAAATGAGTAATATGCCATCTGTTTTTGATTTGGGATTCCAAACTGCGCATTATAGTATCCCGCATAATGCACTGGGTGATTTTAATGGGTATACGCAACCACAATCACTTTATAACAACGCACCTACAGCAAAAACTATGTTCTCGGATAGATCAGGTAGAGAACAAGAACTGAATTTAACGGTAAATATGACAAACGTTTTAGATGGAAAAGAATTAGCAAACGGAAGTTACGCATATACTACAAAGCTTCAAGATCGTGACCAAAAAAGAAGAGCGGAATTTTAAGGGTGGTGAGCAAGTTGGAGAAACTCAGTTTTACTTTTAATAAGATTAGAAAAGATTATATTCAAATGCTAGTTGGAAGAAAACGCCCTTCCTGGGCTCCAGTTAAAAGAAAATTAGTAAGAGTCCCTCATCGAGCAGGGGCTCTTTTTCTTAATACAGAAACAGAGGAAAGGCGTATTGATGTTCCTCTTGTGATTAAAGCGAAAAAAGATATGGCTGATTTACAAAAGGTAAAAGAAGATTTAGCGGATTGGCTATATACAGAGCAACCAGCCGAACTTATTTTTGATGATGAATTAGATAGGACTTATCTAGCATTAATTGATGGTTCTGTAGACTTGGATGAAATAGTTAATAGAGGTAAAGGGGTTATTACTTTTGTTTGTCCAATGCCATATAAATTAGGAAAACAAAATACCCATACGTTCTCTCAAAATGGTTCTACTGAAGTTGCAACTTCTTTTACCAATCAAGGGAATATAGAAGCATCTCCAATTATTGAAGTCGAAGCTCAGAAACCAAGTACATTTTTAGATGTGTGGTTTGGTGAGCATCCATATAATCGTGATTACTTCAGAATTGGTTATCCTTTGAAAACAGAGCAATTACCTGTAGAAAGAAATCAAAGACTTATATGGGACGAAATGGCTACCACGGTAGGATGGAGTAAAGTCAGTTCAATGGAAGATGGTAATCCAGTTGGTGAAATGAAGTCAGATAAATACCAATTCTTTTGTTCTGATTTTGGTACCAGTACAGGCAAAGGATGGCATGGTGCAGCTGTTAAAAAGAACATACCTGGGGGTCCAGTACAAGATTTTATTATGCAAGCCTATGTTACATGTAAGAGTAAAAAGATTAATGAAATGGGCCGAGTTGAGATAGCGATACTCGATGAAAATAGCAAGGTTCTTTCAAAAATTGCTATGAACGATCTCTTTTGGCAAGCTGAGCAAAATTTTGGAACGATGGTTATTGGATATGATAACAAGCCAGGGAAAACAGGATTGATTTATGAGAGTGGTGATTATCCGAATACCTGGAATCAGTATTTCGGACGATTGTGGATAGCTAGAACCGGAAATGTATGGGAAGCATATATTTCAAAATTCTTGCCAGGGACAGAGAAAGATGATTCAGAACGTTTTGCACGGTGGACAGATGAAAATAACTACCATATGGAAAAAGCCGCACAACTTCAGATTAGTATTATGCAATGGCAAGAAGTTCCACCAGTAGAAGCGATGTCAGTTAGTGATTTGAAATTTTGGAAAGTGAATTTAAATACAAAAAACGATCCGCCTTACATTTTTGACACACGGGACAAAATTATTATTGATACAGAAAAAAGTCTTGTAACAATTAACGGTAAGAATGCAATTAATTTAAAAGACATTTTTAGTAATTTTCCAACTGTAATACGTGGTGAGAATCGTATCAATATAATGCCAGCAGATGTTAAAGCGACTGTTAGTTATAGGGAGAGATATAGATGAGAACACCAAGCGGCATTTTGCATATTGTGGATTTTAAAACAAATCAAATCGTTGCAGCTATTCAGCCGCAGGACTATTGGGATGATAAAAGGCATTGGGAAATCAAAAACAATGTTGATATGTTGGATTTTACAGTTTTTGATGGCACAACTCATTCGGCTACGTTACAACAACAAAACCTTGTTTTAAAAGAAGTACGAGACGGAAGAATTGTACCATATGTTATTACAGAAGCTGAGAAGAATTCGGATAAACGATCCATTACCACATATGCTTCAGGAGCTTGGGTTCAAATCGCTAAGTCAGGCATTATAAAACCACAACGAATAGAAGGTAAAACAGTAAACGAATTCATTGATATGGCCCTAGTAGGAATGAAATGGAAACGTGGAAAAACAGATTATGTAGGATTCCACACGATGACTATTGATGAATTTATTGATCCGTTAACATTTTTAAAGAAAATAGCTTCTTTATTTAAATTAGAAATCCAGTACCGAGTTGAGATTCAAGGTTCACAAATCATTGGATGGTATGTTGATATGATTCAAAGGCGTGGTCGAGACACGGGGAAAGAAATAGAACTGGGGAAAGATTTAATAGGTGTTACACGTATTGAACATTCAAGGGATATTTGTACAGCACTAGTTGGCTTTGTGAAAGGTGAAGGCGATAATGTAATTACTATTGAAAGTATCAATAGGGGACTTCCCTATATTGTTGATAATGATGCATTTCAACGATGGAATGAACGTGGTAAACATAAATTTGGTTTTTATACACCAGAAACTGAAGAATTAGACATGACTCCAAAACGTTTAATGACTTTAATGGAAATAGAATTAAAAAAACGTGTCAATTCTTCAGTTTCTTATGAAGTAGAAGCACAATCGATTGGACGTATTTTCGGACTAGCACATGAACTAATTAATGAGGGAGATACGATCCGAATCAAAGATACAGGATTCACACCTAAGTTATACCTTGAAGCACGTGTAATTGCTGGTGATGAATCTTTTACGGACCTTACACAAGATAAATATGTGTTTGGTGATTATCGCGAAATTACTGATCCAAACGAAGAACTACGAAAAATTTATAATCGAATCTTAGGGTCATTAGGCAATAAACAAGAGCTGATAGATCAGTTAGATAAATTAGTGAAAGATGCAAATGAAACAGCTAGTAATGCTAAGAAAGAATCCGAAGCAGCGAAAACACTGGCTGAAAAGGTTCAAGAGAATCTTAAAAATAACACGGTAGAAATCATTGAAGCTAAGAATCCACCGACAACGGGGATGCAACCTTATAAAACACTTTGGCGTGATATTAGTAATGGGAAGCCTGGTATTTTGAAAATATGGACAGGCGCAGCTTGGGAATCGGTTGTACCAGATGTTGAATCCGTTAAGAAAGAAACACTTGATCAGGTTAATAAAGATATTGAATCAACAAAAACAGAATTAAATCAAAAGGTTCAAGAGACACAAAATCAGGTGACGGGACAATTCAACGAAGTAAAGGACAGTTTACAAGGTGTCAACCGTACAATTTCTAATATTGAAAATAAACAAGGTGAAATTGATAAGAAAGTAACTAAGTTTGAACAGGATTCTAATGGATTTAAAACTTCTATTGAATCATTAACGAAAAAAGATACTGAAATTAGTAATAAATTAAATACTGTCGAATCAAATGCGGAAGGTACAAAAAGGGCTATTTCTGATGTGCAACAAACAACTAATGATCTAAAGAAGACCACAACTGAAGTTAAAGAACAAGCAGGAAAGATTAGTGAAAAGTTAACAACTGTAGAAACAAAGGTTAATAGCGATAAAGCCGGTGGACGTAATCTGTTATTAGATTCAAATGCTAAATACGAAAAAACGGATTATTTAATCAATGTATTTTCGCTAACTGAAAATTTTGTTGCAGGTGAAGAATATACTTTTGTAATTAAAGGGAGTGTACCTGCAGGTCAAAAGTTTGGTATTTGGATGAATGGTGGGTCTAGTAATGTTGGATATGCAACAAGTGTTTATGCGAATGGAATTACCTATGTAACTTTTAAAGCTGTAGCAGTAACGAGTGGAAATGAAAGAAAGTTGAGCCTATATAACTTTCCGAGTAACACTACAAAAGCCACTGTAGAATGGGTCGCTTTATATAAAGGTAATAAGCCACAGGATTGGACACCAGCTCCAGAAAATCAAGTAACGAATGATGAATTCACTAAAAAAACAACCGAGATTGAAAAAAATGTGGATGGTGTAACAAATACTGTATCTAAGGTGAAGAATAGTCAAGATGGATTCGAAAAGCGCATAACTACAGTAGAACAAACAGCAACTGGATTATCTTCCACAGTGAACGATTTAAACAATGTTGTATCAGATCAAGGGAAAAAGCTTACTGATGCAAATACAAAACTCGAACAACATGCAACAGCAATTGGTGCAAAAGTTGAGCTTAAACAAGTAGAAAATTATGTTGCTGGATTTAAGATACCTGAGTTGAAGCAAACAGTCGATAAAAATAAACAAGATTTGTTGGGCGAATTAGCTAACAAACTTGCAACTGAGCAATTTAATCAAAAAATGACTTTGATTGATAACCGCTTTATTATCAATGAACAGGGGATTAATGCTTCAGCCAAAAAGACAGAGGTATATACAAAAGAGCAAGCAAATGGGCAATTTGCCACATCATCTTATATAAGAGATATGGAAACCCGTCTTCAGTTAACTGAAAAGGGTGTTAGTATATCTGTAAAAGAAAATGATGTAATCGCAGCATTCAATATGAGTAAAGAAAACATTACTTTGAATGCGAATAGGATTAACTTAAGAGGTTTTATTACAGCGGATCATATCAAAGGGCAAGTTTTAGAGGGAGTAACACTTAAAACGAGTGGAAACAGATTTGTTGAAATAAATAAACAAGACATGAAGATTTTCGATTTAGATAAGCCACGTGGTTATATAGGATTTATGGAGACAAATGATGGAAGTATTCAACCTTCATTAGTCCTTGGTTCTGATAATAGAAAATACGCTGGTACAGGATCATTTTATATTTATCAAGTCATGCCGCGAATTAATGGAGTCGATCAACCTTCTAAAGCGTATGCAAAATTTGGGGTTTCTAAAGGAGAAAATGCAGAAGGAACTAATATTTGGTCAAATTATATTCAAATGCAGAATGACGGTGGACATCTGAGCGTATATTCAGATGGACAATTTCGTTTTCAAAACTTGAATGATATTATTTTTGAATCTGAAGGATGGGCTCCAGGATATGGTTACTTCTCTGTAACTACAACTGAACCGCATATTTTTAACAATAACAAGGGACAGTTTACTTTCAAAAGAAAAGGCAGTGACTATAAAATACATTTCATAAACGGCGCCACCGATCATGATTTAATCATGGGTAATGCAATGATAAGATCAAGTTTTGTACAAGGTTATAACAACGGATTACAGATTAAAGATATGATGGGTCAAGGATGGAAAGATATAGAATTAAGAACACTACGAGCGCAAGAAAATATAAATGCTAATGGTCAAATGTGGGCGAAAGCATTTAATCCTACGTCAGCTAGAAATATGAAAGAGAATATAAAAGATATTCCTTTCTCAGCTCTTGATAAAATCATGAGTTTGGCTATAAAACAGTACAATTTCAGAGACGACATGTATGATTTGTATCAAATGCGTGTGAACAAACCAGAAGAACAAACAGAACCATATACAACAAAAGAAATTGAAACGTATTTCGGTATGATTGCAGACGATACGGACGCTATATTTACAGATAAAGAGAAACGGGCTATAAATTTATATAATACTGTTTCAATCTTTATTGTAGCTTTCCAACAGCAGTATCATCAATTTAACGAAGAGTTAACTACTGTTAAAAGTGAGAATAAACAACTAAAAGAGCAGGTTACGACCCTAGCAAGCGATGTGTCCACATTAACAGATTTAGTTCAAAAATTAATTAGTGAGAAACCAGAGCAGCTATAAGCTGGTCTTTTTTTATTGCCTAAAAGGGGTGGTCAAAGTGGAAGGATTACAAGATGTACGAAGTGATGTTCAAGAAATAAAGCAAGATATTAAGGACATTCGCTTAGAGATTAAAAGTTTAGAAATGCGGACAACAGGTAACGAGAAAGACATTATCAATATCAACAAACAGCTAGATAAAATCAGCGCCAATACTACCTGGATTTTGCGACTTATAGTTGGCGGAATTGTTGGTGGCATTCTCACTTTCTTAATGAAAGGAGGTGGTATGTAATGTTTGAAATTACTGTAATGATTGGAATTGTAGTTGGCCTTTCGCAGATCGTAAAAACAATTGGATTACAAACAAAATATGTTCCGTTATTGAATTTAACGTTTGGCATTGTGCTAGGCGTTTTATTTTTGGGCGGAGATATCAAAACAAATGTATTTCAAGGAATCATCATTGGACTGTCAGCAAGTGGATTATTTGACCACACAAAAATTATAAAAAAGGATGTTGATGCTAAATGAAAAAGACAATGAAACATATTACCTCGTTCCTTATGATTCTAGTACTTGCTGTTTCTTTTGCTACAAGTGCTTTTGCTGATAGAACGCTTATTATTCCTGATTTACCGAAACAACCTTACCGTTATGGTGTAGGTGCTTATGAGGGCGTTGTAGCGCATTCTACAGCAACTCCAGAAGCTCCAGCTATTAACATTCAAAAATATGAGTCTCGTACATGGAGAAATGCATTTGTTCACTATGCAGTCGATTGGGACGAAACAATCCAAATTGCTGATACAAAATACATTGCTTATGGCGGCGGTCCTGCTGCGAATAAGCGCTTTGTACATGTAGAGTTATGCGAAACAGCGAACTATACAAAATTCAAACGCAGCTATGACAAATACGTTAAGTTACTAGCTAAAATCTTACGTGATCGTGGGTTATCTGTAGAAAAAGGATTGTGGACACATAGCGATGTAACTCATTACCTTGGCGGTACGGATCATGAAGACCCAATTGATTACTTAAAGTCTCATGGGGTTTCAGAAGCTCAATTTAGAGCAGATGTACAACGAGCATACAATAATTCTAGTGTGGATGTTTCTGTTACTGAGAAGCCATCTAAACCAGCGGAAGTACCAACAGCAGTAACAGACGGTATCGCCTTTATTGAAGGTTACAACGTTAACTTACGTAAAGGACCAGGTACAAGCTATTCTATGATTCGTCAGTTGAACAAACCAGAATCTTATATTGTGTGGGCTGAAAAAGAAGGGTGGTTAAATCTTGGTGGAGATCAGTGGATTAAGAACGATCCATCTTATGTGAAGTTTAATAAGAAAAGTACAGTAGATTCTTCTATTGTTGGAAAGCGCGTTATTTCAAAAGTTAACAATCTACGTTTCTATGACGCTCCATCTTGGCAGGACAGAGATGTTGCTGGTTTCGTAGATGCAGGTGAGGGATTTACAATTGATGGGAAGTTAAATGTGAACGGTTCACTACAATTTAAGGTGCACAATAGTATAGGGAAAACATATTATATTACGATAAATGAAGTTTATGTATATGTAAGATAACTGTCCACAGTATAGTACACTCATAGGAGGTAGTTAAGTGTTTGATAAAAATGAAATACAAAAAACAAATGGGATATTTCAAACTAATGCATTAACCCCAAATTTAATTGGCCCCACACTCCCGCCAATCCCACCATTTACTTTACCAACCGGCCCCACGGGTCCAACAGGAGGGACAGGCCCAACGGGAATAACGGGTCCAACAGGAGTAACGGGTCCAACAGGGGTAACGGGTCCAACAGGGATAACAGGTCCAACGGGAGTAACGGGTCCAACAGGGATAACGGGTCCAACAGGAGTAACGGGTCCAACAGGGATAACAGGTCCAACAGGAATAACGGGTCCAACAGGGATAACAGGTCCAACAGGAGTAACGGGTCCGACAGGGATAACAGGTCCAACGGGAGGGACTGAAGGTTGTCTGTGTGATTGCTGTGTTTTACCTATGCAAAGCGTCTTACAACAACTTATTGGAGAAACTGTGATTCTCGGCACTATTGCAGACACACCAAACACGCCCCCACTTTTCTTTCTATTTACTATCACTTCCGTAAATGATTTTTTAGTTACAGTTACAGATGGCACCACAACCTTCGTGGTTAATATTTCTGATGTAACAGGGGTAGGTTTTTTACCACCAGGACCACCTATCACATTACTTCCACCTGTCGATGTAGGATGTGAGTGTGAATGTCGTGAACGACCAATTAGACAATTATTGGATGTGTTTATTGGATCTACAGTAAGTCTTTTAGCAAGTAATGGTTCTATTGCAGCAGATTTTAACGTGGAACAAACAGGACTTGGTATAGTGCTAGGTACATTACCTATAAATCCAACTACAACCGTTAGGTTTGCTATTTCAACTTGTAAAATTACAGCTGTAAATATAACTCCTGCTACGATATAATTGATTTCTTTCAGAAGTATCTATTTAATTTCATTGATAATGATTATGTCATACAAACATACTTTGAAAAATGAATAATAAATGCACTACCAAAAAGGCAAGCATATACCAATGCTTGCCTTTCGTTCTAACGACGATGTTCAACAAGGTCGATTACACCTAAAACGACGTGAGCTAAACCAAAACCAAATACTGTATTTGCAATCATTTTATTAGTTCCACGAGTTTGTTTAAGAGCATAACCTGCTGCTGTCACTGCTGTACCTAGAGCTGTTGGAATTAATCCTTCACGAATGTCCACAGTGATGCCTCCTTGTTCCGTAGTTAGTAAATTTGTTTTAATGCTTTGAAGTAAAGTATTAAAACAAGTATTAGTATTTTACTTTTTAATAAAATTATGTAGAATTTCCATGTTATATAATTAGACAAATTTAACATTAAACATACAGTATATACGAAGGAGTATGTGTATTATCTGAACAAAAAAGTGCTAACAAGTTTGCAAACGAACTTGCTAACACCTATACAAAATAGACATAAATTATCGCTGATATGTCTGCCTCAATAATAGCCATAATCAACTAGAACATACTATTACGAAACGCTCATAAAACCATTCTTAATATCAAGAATATAATCATCCAGATATTCCTTTACTTTTAAGACGAAAACGAGGCATGATATTGATTTCTACCTCAGAGTTTGCGTCAAATAATAAAAAAATACGGTTTGTAAAACTAAAAATACAACAAGCTACAACCGGCATGAAATGGATTAAGATATTTAGAAATTTAAAAGATGATTTTCAAATAGGGGGAGAGGTGGATTTAGACCATATTCTCCAATATCCGAAAGATTATATTGTAGGAGAAAATAAAAGGGTGTTATTTCCATACAATGAGAGAATTTATAAAGTTCAAGGTACTAAAATAGAACCGGGTATAACAGTAAAGGAAAGAGAGTATTTATTTAAAGAATTTCAGCGTAAATTCTCTTATTTCACAATACTTCCAGAATGTAAAAAGGTAGCAACAAATAACAAAAATGAATTATTTCCTTTATTTGCACCAAAAGGATTAGAGACATTAACATTAGAAGTTTGGTCTGAAAATATAGCGCTGGAAATAGAACAAGCATTACTTGATAGCGAAATTGTTTTGACTAAAGTTGGTGAAAATTCGTATGTATTAAATACAGATTTTCCAGTGTTATTAAAGATTGTGAGATACAATATTGAAAAGGTGTTACAAAATCCATATAAAATGCAATATTGCCAAAAATATAAAACAAATCTTGTAGATGATGTTAAGAAAGCTGTCTATGCTACCGCGGGTAAGCGCAGTGATGCGACATTAGCATTAATCGCAATGAAAAATTGTGATGGACGCGAAAAAATTGATCCAAAACAAATCATTAGAGAGGGATTTGCACGAACAAACCGTATTTCAACATTTATTAATTTATTTATAGGACAAAATGTATCTCGTAAAACAATTGTAAATAGTGTTTTTAGTCTATTAGAACAAAAAGGATTTTTGAGGCGTAGTTGGAATAAGATAAATTTACCTTGTACATATGTTAGTTTATCAATTGAACGAATATCGAAATTCGATTTCTTACCTATTTTTTCAAAAATAAAAGGAAAAGAAATTTTATATAAATTATATGGGAGTACAGAGTGGCAAACGATTGATTACGTATTATTAAATATAAATAAACATAATGCATTTTTACCACAACCATCAAAGAGAAATGATATGGGGGCTCTTTTTAAACAATATGTTTTCGAAACATTAATGGAAATTGTACAATATGCAAAAGAACAAAAAGAACAAAATGAACAAGTTTACTTCATTGTAGATGCAAATTTGAGAAAATGTTGGATAAAAGAGTTACAAAATAAAGAAATTAATATAGATATTTTACCTGATATTGTTCCAGAGGTGTTAAAGGTTCCAAATTTAAATATTATTAGAATAAATACAGGTTTTGATGTACCGAGTTACGGTGTAATAGAATCTGATGATGCTCTAGATAGCATTGGCTTATATGCAGATCAAAAAGGGATATATTATAGCACTGGTGAATATTCACTTAATTGTAGTGGGATTTTTCAGCGATATATACTTGAAATTTTACCATTGGGTGTAAAACCTGTAGAAAGGGATTATATCGCTAAAATGATACATTACATGTGCTGTAATTCTAGTATGCTTTCGAAAAAGAATGTACACATGACATATTCCGTACATATGGAAAAAGTAATGAAGACTTATATTACTGACATAGATGCAAGAGAGTTTAAAGAATTTGATGATGAATTGGATGTAGATGTAGTAAAGGTAGAAAAGAAAGATTCAATTACTCTACTTTAAATACTAGTAAACAAATCCTGCTCGTTATATCGATCAGGATTTGTCATTTTTTTATGTAAATAAGGATATCCTTTGTCAAGTATCTTTTCGTTTACATATTTACTTTATGTGCAGACAGGATTAATATGTTTTTTAGAAATACAAAAACTATATCATATGGAAAAAGATTTTTATTAATTGAAAAAATTTGAAAGGAATGGGGAATTGTGAAGAAATTAGATGTGCTCTTAATGCTATTGAGCGGCCTCTTTCCAATTGCAGGACTTACAAAGCAAATCCCTCTAGAACAATCTATATATATTGGAGGGCTTTTATTTTTTACTAGTTTCGGTAGTTATTTTGCTAAAAAGATGTATTCACGTATATGCAGCTGGATAGCGTATGCGCCATTTATAACATTACTGTTAGTTATTTGGCACCAGGATATTTCAACAAGTTCAATCATAGCAAATGCGAAAATTGCTGCATGTGTCGCGTTAATTCCATGTTTATTCCGTTTTCGTACATATGGACTTACTTTGGGCTTATTCTCATTATGGGCCGCTTTACTATGGGATATAAAAGAAGTACAGTCGTTAGTCATACTTGAACGCATAACGAGTTTAATGACAAGCCATTATGTATATATATTACTATTAATTGGAGGACTTGTATTAGGAGGATTACTTGCGATGTTCATTCACCGCAAAGAGAAAGATAATAAAGAAAATATAAATCTACTTGGACCAAAAAAGAAACGCAAAAGATTATCAATTAAGATTCGACTTCCAAGATTGCCGAAATTAAAGATGAAACTATTTAAGTTTGGTGGGAAAGAATCTAAAAGTAAAATGCCAGAAAAGATCCATGAGTATAAGTACGAAGAACCAGTTGCAACATATGAAATGACAGAGCAAATAGATCCATACAAAGAAAATGCAGTTCAAGGTCAAACAAGGATGGAACGCCGAAGAAATAGGTATAATGCATAATGAAGTTTAATAACCCCGTAATGACTTATCTTAATATTGATAAATCATTACGGGGTTTTTTATGTAATTAAATGAAGGTTGCTAATGAAAGGGTAATAGCATATTTTATAGATAAGAAGTTAAATAAAATAAGGGGAGGATAAAATGCTTATTATTACATATATATCTGTTAGTATATTATTCTTAGTTAGTTTTTTACATGTATATTGGGCTTTCGGAGGTAATTGGGGGACAAATAGTGTTATTCCAACTAAAGCAGGGGAAAAGGCGTTTACACTTCATGCCGGAATGACATTGGTCATTGCATTATTATTAAGTATGGCAGCAATAATTTTGTTGCAACAAGCAAAAATTGTTCATTTTGCAGTTCCTAATGTTATTATTCAAGTCGGTTCCTGGATTTGTATGATCGTCTTTTCTATTAGAGTAATTGGTGAGTTCAATTATTTTGGTATCTTTAAACGACAAAAAGATACGCACTTTGCTAGAATGGATACCGGTTTATATATTCCACTTTGTGCATTGTTATCTTTATCTTTCTTATTAACAATAATTTTGTGAATAAATAATAGTAGTTTCTTTTCTCAAAATACATGTAAACGTGAGAAATCTAAGAGTAAATAAAAAGGATGTAAGCGCATTCTTGTCGAAATGTAAATTATTATGAAAGGCGGTGACACTATGAAGTATGTAAAAGTTAGTATGAATGGTGGAAGTGAACACAAATTCTCAATGACTTTAGATCGGTTTGAAGAACTTATTACTACAGAGAATGGGATATTAGAAAATAAATTAGTATGTATTGAAAATGTAATGATTAATCCTACTAATATATCTTCTGTAGTTGAAAAAATTGGTGTACCGGCTAAGTTTATGGAAGCTTAAAATGTTAGATAAAAAACATCCATTGGGGATGTTTTTTAATTTATAAATATGATAATCGTACAGTAAATATTTGAGTAAATTTTATAGCAATGACTATGCATATATTAAGTACCTGAACATGGTGCTTAATACATGCACGAAATAATAAGTACAAGCATATATTATGTAGTAGGACAAGATCTTCGTGTCCTACTTAATACTCAGAAAAAACCTCTAATCACATAAGAGCATCCAATTGCAGGGTGCTCTTATTTTTTATGAAAATCTACTACGAGCCTTATTTTATAGTAGGATGCAATAATAAAGGGCTATTTTGAAATAGTGTTTTTTTAGCCTTTAATTTTAAATTTATCTTTAACGTTAATAAATATTAAAAATAATATGATAGCAGAAATTAAGTTAGATAAGTAGAAATTTTGATGAAACAGTAGTTCAAAGATGACATCGAAAGTAACGAATAAGGCAGTAGCAGGTAGTATGCAAATAAATATAAATCTCCAATTTTTTAAGTAATGTTTATAATTTGTAAGTACTTTATCCATAAATATAGCTCCTATATTTTTGTTTTTATATAATTATACATTTAGATACAAGGATTTTCAAAGAAAAAATATTTAGCAATTCAAAAATATAAGGAGAGCTTTTGTTGAAAATCCAGATTGCTGTAGCAATCTGGATTTGACTTTAAAGAACTATACTAAAATGATACACTATAATCTACGTTATTTTTGAAATGAATAGAGGGATTTGTGTGATAGATAAAATTAAAAATGCTGTAGAGGATATGTACGAAGATGAGGCTAAAGATTTACTTCAAAGTATTCTCATACAGTTAAACTTATTAGAAGAAAACTATAGTGAAGATACAATTAAAAATTTGATGGATATTCCGAAACAATTAACAAGTAATCCTACTTATAAAAGGAATGTAAAAGAAAGTACGCACGTACATATTGCTTTTGATGATTCAACGGCTGGTTGCTTAAAATATATGTTGAGTCAAGAAGAATTATTTGAAGAGAGTGTTGTTGCTTTTTCGGAATTCTTTTCAATTGGACCGATATATAAGTTGCATACGAATGAGGGGCAACTAGCAAGACAGAAGTGGTTAATAAATAACTTAACTGCTTATGATAGTTATTTTGAAGAAGAATATTTATCAAGATTTATAGCAACTATAGAAGAACTACATACTATTCCTGTTGAAACGCCTATTACAATTTGGAAGGCTGATAATGCACATGAACATGTAGGCTTAAGTTTTGTAATGGCACAATTAAAGGATAAGAAAAACATTCGAGTTATTAATACGTCTGAAGCAAGTAGAGAAATATTAAAACAAGAGTATGATATTCGTGGAACGGGAGAATTACCACCTGAAAGTTTAGCTCTATTCCAAAAAAGTTTTATAAAGCTACCTTATTTAACTGAAGAGAAGCGCATGAAGCTTGAAAATGAGTGGGAAAGATTATCGGAAAGCATAGAATGTTTAAGAGTGTGGAAAGAAAATGAAGTGCGTTCTGTACAAGAAGATTATTTTGATCAATTTATAATTGAATGCGCGAAAAGTGTGGGTGCTGATCGAGAGTTCCTCAAAGCTCTTAGAGTAATTGGAGAAGCACTTGGTCTTGTTGAACAATTGGTTGGAGATACTTTCTTAGAATATCGCTTAAAACAATTAATTAAACAAGAAGTATTTGAATTTGAAGGTTCGTTAGATGAAATGCGTTTTTATAGTGTGAAGTTAAGGAAATAATAAACACATTCTATTTTTGAAAGGCTCGTATTTTTAATAATACGAGCTTTTTAAGTTGAATTTGGGCTATACATAAGCTTCCCATAGAGGGCATATCACATATGAATGGTAAAGGTAATGAATGAAAAGAAGGTGATTTGTTAATATGTATAACCAACAAAATTATCCATATGATCAAGCGATGTATTATAATCCACATGACTACGGGTATGAACCTACAAATGAAGTGAGAGATATTGAACAAGAAGATTACAGACCAGATGATGCGGAAGATGCTCCAACGTCACCACCACCGTCACAGGCGCCGTCGTTACCGTCTACATTTGCTTCTCCGGCACAACCAGGTAATATGAAATCATGGATGTGTAACTGTCTAGGAAGATGGGGCTATTTACGCTTACATCGTCCTGGTCCTTTCGGAAGGGACTTATGGTTTTTTCCGACTGAAGTGAGAAGAAATGGAGTGTCAGGTTACACGTGGCAAGGTGGTCGTCGTCGTAAAGTAAGTTATCGCTATCAACAAATTAGTAATTTTATGTGCTTCGCATAAAGAGAAGTGGGAGAGTGAAACGATTTTACTCTCTCACTTTTTTATTTTTCAATATACGAAGTAAGATTTTGATTAAAAATTTACAATTTTCACGTTTTTATTAGAGTATAATGCATATGTTGGTTGGTTTTCAAAAACAAATGAGAGTGAGGGAATACAATGTCAATGAAAAACAAAGTTGGGTTAAGCATAGAGGATGGCATTAATTTAGCTTCAGCTCAGTTTAAAGAAGATGCGTATGAAATTTATAAAGAATC
Source organism: Bacillus sp. C-3-6 (assembly GCF_054509685.1). Classification (NCBI taxonomy): domain Bacteria; kingdom Bacillati; phylum Bacillota; class Bacilli; order Caryophanales; family Bacillaceae; genus Bacillus; species Bacillus sp. C-3-6. The sequence goes on from NZ_CM137247.1 coordinate 2,502,218, forward strand.
GCGAAAAAAACAACCTATATTATTTGTAAACCAAGTTGAAATCGGTAAAGAATGGCTCATTACTAGATATGAAGATGCTCTGCCACTTTTAAAAGATAATCGTTTAAAAAAAGATTGGACAAATGTGTTTTCTCAAGATATAAAGAACATGTATCTTTCCGTTGATAATAGTGACCACTTAACAACACATATGCTAAATTCAGATCCACCTAACCACAGTCGTTTACGATCTTTAGTTCAAAAAGCTTTTACACCGAAGATGATTGCACAATTAGACGGAAGAATTGAGAGAATAGCAGATGATTTGATAAGTGATATAGAGCGAAAAGGTACATTAAATCTTGTGGATGATTATTCATTTCCATTACCAATTATTGTAATAAGTGAGATGCTCGGTATTCCAAAAGAAGATCAAGCGAAATTTAGAATTTGGTCTCATGCTGTTATTGCATCACCAGAAACACCTGAAGAAATAAAAGAGACCGAAAAACAACTATCTGAGTTTATTACATATCTTCAATATTTAGTTGATATTAAACGAAAAGAGCCAAAAGAAGACTTAGTGAGTGCTTTAATACTTGCAGAGAGTGAAGGGCATAAACTTAGCGCTCGGGAACTATATTCAATGATAATGCTACTAATTGTAGCAGGACACGAGACGACAGTGAATTTAATTACAAATACGGTATTAGCACTTCTTGAAAATCCAAATCAATTACAGTTATTAAAAGATAATCCAAAACTAATTGATTCGGCTATTGAGGAAGGATTGCGTTATTATTCTCCGGTTGAGGTTACAACTGCAAGATGGGCAGCGGAACCTTTTCAAATTCACGACCGAACAATCGAAAAAGGAGATATGGTTGTCATTGCCTTAGCTTCTGCAAACCGTGATGAAACTGTATTTGAAAACCCAGAAGTATTCGATATTACTCGGGAAAATAATCGTCATATTGCGTTTGGTCATGGTAGCCATTTCTGCTTAGGAGCTCCACTTGCGAGGTTAGAAGCAAAGATTGCTATTACTAATTTGTTTAATCGAATGCCTGAACTAAAAATAAAAGGGAATCGTGAAGAAATTAAATGGCAAGGTAACTATTTAATGCGTTCTTTAGAGGAATTGCCTTTAACTTTCTAGAATAGTTAAAAGGAGACATGCATACATCGAAAATGATTTACATAGAGTATGTATGTGTTATTTAAATTCGAAATGGAAGGGTGAAGACATCCCAATGATCAACTAATTCTATTTGTAAGAGATCTTCGTTAAAAAACGAAATATTCTTCTGAATAGGGTTAGTCTGTACATTTATAGAAAAGGGATGTATTTCGCTCTGCGAATATATAGTCTTTTTATATGATTTGTGCTGCCTCCTGTTCAGAACATGAAATAGGAGGCTTTTTTATGTCGACAAATGTAGTAACGAAACAAAACAATGGGGTATCACAAGTATTAAAAAATCGGTTTGTTCAAGGGATTTTAGCATCAGCATTATTTTTACAAATAGGAATATGGGTTCGAAACTTTGCGGTATTACTATATGTAATGGAAATGACAAAAGGTGATGCTTTTGCTATTTCGATGATTTCAGTTGCTGAATTCGCTCCAATTTTTATTTTTTCATTTATTGGCGGTACTTTTGCTGATAGGTGGAAGCCAAAGAAGACAATGATATGGTGTGAAACGTTAAGTTCCATTTCAGTATTCGCTGTATTAATTACGCTTATGTTTGGAACGTGGAAAATTGTGTTTTTTGTGACACTCATCTCTGCAATCCTTTCACAGTTTTCACAACCATCTGGAATGAAATTGTTTAAACAACATTTATCAACGGAACAAATTCAATTAGCAATGTCTATATATCAAACGATATTTGCAATATTTATGGTATTAGGACCAATACTAGGGACATTTATCTTTCATAGTTTTGGAATTTATATTTCAATCATCATAACAGGTATCTCGTTTTTACTTGCGGCAGTTGTATTGTTATTCCTTCCGAAAGATCTTGAAAACGACGTAGAAAAGAAAGGTATCACTCTGTTGCAGGAGATGAAGGATGGTATTAAGTATGTCAAAAAGAAAAAAGCATTAACATTGCTAGGGCTTTGTTTTATGGCTGCAGGACTAGGTATAGGATTAATTCAGCCATTAGGTATATTTATTGTGACTGAGCAGTTAGGATTATCAAAAGAGAGTTTACAGTGGCTACTAACAGTAAATGGTGCGGGAATGATTGTTGGCGGAGCATTAGCAATGGTATTTGCGAAAAACGTTGCTCCGCAAAAGATGTTAATTATCGGTATGCTTGGTCAAGCAATTGGTATTGGCATTATAGGATATTCTACAAATTTATGGGTGACACTTACAGCGCAGCTTTTTAGTGGTTTAGCTCTTCCTTGTATCCAAATTGGTATTAATACACTTATTATTCAAAATAGCGATACTGATTTTATAGGTCGTGTAAATGGTATTTTAAGTCCGCTTTTTACCGGTTCAATGGTAGTAACGATGAGTATAGCTGGCTCATTAAAAGAGATGTTTTCATTAAGTATGATGTATGAAGGGACGGCTTTACTTTTTATAATTGGATTATTGTTTATTTTACCTATATACAATTTAAAGCCAGTAATAGCGGTAGAAAGTGAAATAAGTGGTAAAGGAAGTGCTGTACAAAATGAATCCTAATCCAAATGTTAAATACCCTATTGAAGGAAATCAAAACGTTCAATTTATAAAAAATACAATAACAAAGCCTAATATAATTGTTGGTGACTATTCTTATTATGATGCGAAAGATGGAGAAACATTTGAAAATCGAGTATTACATCATTATGAATTTCTTGGGGATCGCCTTACTATTGGAAAGTTTTGTTGTATTGCATCTGGAGTTAACTTTATTATGAACGGAGCGAATCATCGGATGGATGGATTTTCGGCATATCCATTTAATATCTTTGGAAATGGGTGGGAGAAGTATACACCTAGTTTGTCTGATTTACCTTACAAAGGCGATACGGTTATAGGAAATGACGTTTGGATTGGTATGGACACAACTATTATGCCCGGAATAAAAATAGGAGATGGTGCAATTATTGCAGCTAAATCTGTTGTGACTAGAGACGTCGCACCATATACAATTGTTGGTGGAAATCCAGCAAATAAAATAAAAGAGAGATTTTCAAATGAAATAATAGAAGAATTATTACAAATTCAATGGTGGCATTTTGACATTAAAAAAATAACTGAAAATATAGATGTGATTGTACGAGGAGATATTGAACCATTAAGAAAGCTAAAAAGGGAATAAAAATGCATGACAAAGAGTATCATACCTCCGAATTTTGTTAATGATAATAGAAACAAGGAGGTGTGATACTATGGCACAAGACGTTTTATGTGAAGTGAATAACTGTAAATTTTGGGCGAACGGTAATAAATGTAGTGCAGAGGCAATTTACGTAGTAAGTCATAAAGGTAAACATGCATCTACAACGGAAGAAACAGATTGCAAAACTTTCGATCCAGAAGTGTAAATGTTTGAAGGGTAGCCAAATCGTGGTTGCCCTTTTATTAATTATAGTATTGATAATAAATATCATTTTCATTCATTGTTTTTAACTTTTCTTGTTATTTTTTCATATTTTTTTCATAAGTGATGTAATCCAACTCAATTCATGTTCAATTCGTGATTTACTAAATTCAATGACTTCAGTAATAAAAGATGAGGTAACATCTAGAGACTGAATAGCAGTAAGCTGATTATGTAGTACGTTTTGACGTACAGTCAAAATCTCTTTTCTATCCTCATAGTCAAGTTTTTCAAATAGCGCAATACGAACAAGAAATTCTGTATTGTTTGTCGCAAGTTTTTCGGGAAACTCTCGTAACATTTCAGAAAAAATTTCTTCTCCTGTTTCTGTTATATCGTACATATTTCGGTTTGGTTTTCCGACTTGTTTATGTATTTTTTTCGTTATAGCACCCATATTTTCAAAGCGCCGAAGGGCTGGATAAAGCATGTTGTGATTTAATTCGAAATTTTCACCTAAACGATTTTGAACATTTTTTTTAATTTCATATCCATGTTTTGGTCCTGTCGTTAATTCTGCTAGTAGTAAAATGTCAACGTACATAAAAATCCCCCTTATATATTTCTCAAGTTCTCTAATGAAAAATCCCCTTTGGTATATGTTAAAATAACATATGATAGTTTATACAACTTTGGACTGCCGACCTATCACTTTTATTGTAAAAGAAAAGGGAGGAAAGAACTATGGCTTCACCTGAAAATGTTATTTTAGTTCATGAAATTTCAAAGCTAAAAACAAAAGAAGAATTATGGAATCCATATGAATGGTATCGTTTGATGAGGGATAACCACCCAGTTCATTATGATGAAGAGCAGGATGTATGGAATGTTTTTTTATATGATGATGTAAATCGTGTTTTATCAGATTATCGCTTATTTTCAAGTAGAAGGGAGCGCAGACAATTCTCAATCCCTCCTTTAGAAACTAGAATAAATATAAACTCTACAGATCCACCAGAACATCGTAATGTACGTTCCATTGTTTCTAAGGCATTTACTCCAAGAAGTTTAGAACAGTGGAAACCTCGAATACAGGCTATCGCAGATGAACTTGTACAACATATCGAAAAATGTAGTGAAGTTAATATCGTTGAACAGTTTGCTGCACCTTTACCTGTTACCGTTATTTCCGATTTATTAGGAGTCCCAACAACAGATCGTAAAAAAATTAAAGAATGGTCTGATATTTTATTTATGCCGTATAGTAAAGAAAAGTTTAATGATCTGGATGCCGAGAAAGGGATAGCATTACATGAATTCAAAGCATACCTTCTACCGATTGTTCAGGAAAAGAGATATCATTTAACCGATGATATCATTTCTGATTTAATTCGAGCTGAATATGAAGGCGAAAGATTAACCGATGAAGAAATTGTAACCTTTTCATTAGGTTTACTAGCGGCTGGGAATGAAACCACTACAAATTTAATTATTAATAGCTTTTATTGCTTTTTAGTAGATTCACCTGGAATTTATGAAGAGTTAAGAAAAGAACCTAACTTAATTTTAAAAGCGATTGAGGAAGTATTACGCTATCGATTTCCTGTTACATTGGCCCGGAGGATTACAGAGGATACAAATATATTTGGTCCTTTCATGAAAAAGAATCAGATGATTGTTGCGTGGGTTAGTGCAGCGAATTTAGATGAGAAAAAATTTTCACAAGCCTCTCAATTTAATGTACATCGAACAGGAAATGAAAAGCATTTAACCTTTGGGAAAGGTCCTCACTTTTGCTTAGGAGCACCACTTGCACGTTTAGAAGCTGAGATTGCATTAACTACCTTTATAAATGCTTTTGAAAAAATAGAGCTATCTCCATCTTTCTGTTTAGAAAAATGTATATTGGAAAATGAACAAACATTAAAATACTTACCTATTCGATTGAAAGCCAAATAAAAATCTTAACAAGGTGCATACATTTGCATCTTGTTTTTTTTGTTTCTCAATTGTGAGTTTTCGGAAATTACCTTAATATGGGATTGTATAAAACGTAGAGGAGGATTCTTATGTTGACTTGTAATGGAAGTAAATCATTTCAAAAGTTTATTAAAGGTGTTACAGATCTTATGGAAAACGGTTTATTTGAAGAAGAAATAGTGTGTGGCATTGAAAAATTACTAGAAGAACTTTTAGAAAAGAAAACATGGCTTCCGTTAGAAAAACAGAAGGCCAATTTGACCCAATATGCAAGACATTTATTGTATGAAGATCCGCTCAAACGTTTTGAAGTACTAGCTCTCGTATGGAAAGATGGACAATCTACACCTTTACATGATCATGATGGCACATGGGGAGTTGAAGGCGTTTTTTCAGGAAGGATAATGGTGCAGAACTTTATACAAACGAAACAACTTGGAAATTCACTTGTTTATTTAACACATACAGGAAATCTTTATTTGGGAGTAGGAGAAACTGATAAAGTAATTCCACCAGCAGATTGTCATATTCTTGAAATTAGCAAAAATGAAAGCGTTATTACGATTCATGTCTATGGAAAACGATTAGAAAAGTTTAAAGTATATATCCCAACTGAAGAAAAAAACGTGTACATGTGTGAGACAAAATACATTAGTTATAATTCATAGTTTAAAATCCAAAGCTTTTTTAAAAAGAAAAGCTTTGGATTTTATTTTTAATTATTTCTTGACCTGAAACGCTTTTCATAAATTATAAATAAGAAGTACCTCACGAGGATTGTATGGAAACGATACCTAATAATTAGTTAGAACTCGTGTATTTATAGAAAGTGGTGAAGAAATAATGAAATTAATCGCAATTGATTTAGATGGAACTCTTCTTTCGGGGAATAAAATGATAAGTAAAGAAAATGCAGAAGCAATTCGAACATGTCAAGAAGCTGGCCATGTTGTAGCAATTTGTACAGGACGTTCTATTGTTGACATTGAGCGATTATTGTTAGAAGTTAATTTAGAGTGTCCAATCATTGCGGAAAATGGGGCTCTTATATATAAAGATAAAAAAATGATGAAGAGATATCCAATTCAAAATATGCAGGCACTTGAAATTGTAGAATATCTTGAAGAGAATGGTTTATATTATCAGCTTTATACTGATAAAGGTGTGTATGTACCAGATTATGGAGTAGAGAGTGTACGTAATGAAATTGAGTATGTGAAGAATTCAAAAGAAAATTTCGACTTGAAAGAGTTAGAAACAATCGCAGCATTATATCTTGAGCATACAGCGTTTCATAGTGCGGAAAGTTGTAAACCAATTGTAGAAACAGATATACATGTGCATAAACTATTACCATTTTCTTATGATATTGAGAAATTAAAAAAACTAAAAGGAACATTTCTTCATAATACAGATTTAGCAATTACATCTTCATATTGGCACAATTTAGAGATTAATCATCGAGATGCTCAAAAAGGGAATGGATTATATACTTTAGCAGAACATCTTAATATTCCGGTTGAAAACACTGTAGCGATAGGTGATGGACTAAACGATGTTTCTATGATGGAAAAAGCGAATATATCAATTGCAATGGGAAATGCAGTTGAAGAAATAAAAGCAATGTGTAAATACGCAACGTTATCAAATGAAGAACATGGTGTGGCACATGCTTTATATAAATATGTAATGTAATTAAAAAAAGAAAAAAGAATCCAAATGGATTCTTTTTTCTTTTTTATTAGGGGTAAGGTATTCTATGAGATTCATAGAAGCCTTATTACATTTTATTATATAGAATATATTGGAATAAATGTGTATATTTTTCATAAAAATTGTGAATATTTTATGAACTTTATACTTATTGCATGTTTATACCGCTATTAGTGATGCGTATGACTCTCAAGTGAAAATTCAGTGAATGTAAGGAGGAATTCAAGTTACCTAGACAATAAATGAGGAATGAACGAAATATATTCTTTTCTTGTTTTAATTGAAAAATAAAATTTGTTCGAATAATTATTCTACAGCTATATACCTACACTAGCTTTCTTCGTATAATGGAGAAGTATGAATTTTAGATTTGTATTAATTTTACATATTGAGGTGAACAAAGAATGAATTCGCGGCTAATGGAACTTATTGATGTGAGTACAATAGAAACCATGGCAGAACAATTTTATAAATTAACTAACATATCACATCAACTTCTTGATGCTGAAAAAGAGTGTGTTTTTTCATTCGGAATGAATGAGATAAAAAAGAGCAAACTTCCAAAGATTGAAATCCCCATTTTCTTATACAATCAACATTTAGGATCTTTTGTTGTATGGTCCAAAAAAAGTGAAATTTTCAGTTGTCAAAAATACTTTGAAATGCTCTCAAGTTTAATTTTAGATGGTGCAATAAAGGTATTTCAAAGTAAAAATACAACGTTGCTTTCTCGGAAAGAGGAGGAACTACATACGATTTTACAAAACATGCCTGTTATGGTCGATGCGCTTGATTATAATGGAGATTTTGTTTTGTGGAACCGAGAATGCGAAATCGTAACAGGTTATACCGCTGAAGAAATAATTGGAAATCCAAATGCACTGCAATTATTGTATCCTGATCATAATTATCGCCATCAAATACAAAAGAAATTTTTAACTTGTGGAAAAAATTTCAGAGATTGGGAAATGCACTTAACATGTAAAAATGGTGAAATCAAAACAATAATGTGGTCGAATATATCAGAACAGTTTCCTGTAACAGGATATAGTTATTGGGCTGTTGGTGTAGATATTACGCATTTAAAAGCGATAGAAGAGCAGTTAAAACAACAAACATCTGAACTGGAATTAATTTTTAAAGCTTTACCAGATTTATGTTTCTTAACAGAAGATGATGGCACGATTATTGATTACAAGGCAGGATCTCCTACGAAGTTTTACGTACCCGCAGAAGCTTTTATGGGAAAAAAGTTTTACGAAGTATTACCATCTTCAGTAGCACAGCAGTTTCAGGAAGCCATTAATCAAGTGAAGGAAAAAGGAACGAATGTAATTGTAGAATATCCACTCACACTTAATGGAAGTATTGATTTCTTTGAAGCTAGGTGCTTACCATTATTACGTGATAAAATTATGATTATTGTACGCGACATTACAGAGCGAAAAAAGACAGAAGAATTGTTAAACAAATCAGATACGCTTGCAGCAATTGGTCAATTAGCAGCTGGCGTGGCTCATGAAGTAAGAAATCCTTTAACTGTAATTAAAGGTTTTATACAGTTATTCCAAATTAATAAAGAAGATCAAGAAAGATATTTTGATCTTATGCTTTCTGAAATTGAAAGGATAGAAGCAATCCTACAAGAATTTCTATCAATCGCTAAAACAGATGAGATAAATACAGAAAAGAAAAATATTTATCAAATTTTTAAAAATGTCGTATCGTTAATGAATACAAAAGCAATTATGACAAATATTCAAGTTGAACTTTTTACGGGTGACAAAGATATAATTATTGAATGCTCAGAAAATCAATTGAAACAAGTATTTATTAATATTTTGCAAAATTCAATCGAAGCTATGCCAAATGGTGGGGAAATTTCAATTCACATAAAAGAAATAAATGATGATGGTGTCATTATTCATGTAATAGATGAAGGAATAGGAATACCTGAAGAAAGAATTAAGAGATTAGGTGAACCTTTTTATAGTACGAAAGAAAAAGGGACTGGTATTGGATTAATGTTAAGTTATAAAATTATTGAAAGTCATCAAGGGACAATTAGTATCATGAGCGAGGTTGGGGTTGGGACAACAGTAACTATTTACTTACCGAAAGTACTAAATAAACAATCTCTTTCTAATTGTGACGACAAATGTATAGCGATACGCACTAGTAGTAATTCTTAAATCAATTAATACCCAATAACAAAGCGATTAGTGAAAACTAAGCTTTTTGTTATTGGGTATTTTTTATATTTAATTTAGTAAACTTTACCTTTTCTTTACCTTTGTTTTAATTTCTATTAAGTTTTAAACATTATATTAATATTTGTACAAAGCAATGTACAGAAATTGTACATTACTTTTAATATAGAAATGTGATTATTATTTGAAATATTGTAAGGAGGAGATTATGACAAGGTGAAAAAGCAAGAGAAGAAAAGTGGTAGAGTAGTACCTCTCCGGTTAAATATTTTATTCCTTTGTGTATTTTTATTATTTTCTGGCATTATTATTCAGTTAGGGAAAGTGCAAATTTTTGATGGAGAAACATATAAAAATGAATTAAAGAAGAGAGAAAATGCAACCGTGGGCCTTTCTGTACCACGTGGGAAAATATTTGATCGTGAAGGAAATCCAGTAGTTGATAATAAGTCTTTACGTACGATTACATATACAAAGGTGAAAGGTGTAAAACAAGAAGAAATATTAAAATCAGCAAGACAACTTGCAGATATTATTGAAATGCCACAAGAAGATATAGATAAGTTAACTGAGACTGATAAGAAAGACTTTTGGATGCAATTAAATCCAGAACTTGCTCAAGACTTAGTATCCAAAAAAGAAATAGATAAGTTCCGAAATAAGGATATTACCGGAAAAGAGCTAGACAAGAAAATAGAAGATTTAAAAAGAAAGCGCGTTACAGATAAAAATCTTCAAGAACTAACAGCTAAAGATATAGAAGTGTTAGCTATTAAAAGTAAAATGACCTCAGGTTTTCAAATGGCACCTCAAATTATTAAAAAGGACGTTAGTGAACAGGAATATGCGGTGATTAGTGAAAATTTAGCGAACCTCCCAGGGGTAGATGCATCAGTTGATTGGGAGAGAATCTATGTAAATGATGGTCTATTCCGTTCTGTCCTTGGTAACGTTTCAAATGCTGATGAAGGATTGCCACGTGAAAGATTAGATTATTATTTAGTGCGTGATTATAGTCGAAATGATAGGGTCGGCAAAAGTTATATCGAACAGCAATACGAAGATGTACTTCATGGTACAAAAAAAGAAGTAAGAAGCATTGCTGATAAACAAGGAAATACTATTAGAACGGAAACTGTTACTGAAGGGAAAAGCGGTAAAAATTTAACTTTAACAATAGATATGGAATTGCAAAAAAAAGTAGAGGAGAGCATAGAAAAAATATTAAAACAATATAAAGGATCAGAATCAATGTTAGACCGTGCTTTCGTAGTAATGATGAATCCCAAAAATGGTCAAGTATTATCAATGGCTGGGAAAAAGCTTGTAGAAAAAGATGGGAAAATGGAAGTAGAAGATTACGCTTTAGGCACGCTGACTAGTTCTTATGAGCTAGGATCAACGGTTAAAGGTGCGACAGTGTTAACAGGGTTTGAAACAAATGCAATAACTCCTGGAACACATTTTTATGATGCACCTATGAAGTTTAAAGGAACTAAGGAGAAGAAGTCTTGGAAAAATTTTGGTGATATAGACGATCTAAGAGCGTTACAAGTATCTTCAAACGTTTATATGTTTAATATAGCATTAAAAATTGCTGGAGTGGATTATGTGAAAAATAGTTCACTAGATATTAAACAAGAATATTTTGATAAAATGAGGTATTATTTCAGGCAATTTGGATTAGGCGTACAAACTGGTATTGATTTACCAAATGAAACTGCAGGACAAATTGGAAGAAAAGATAATCAGCCTGGTTTCTTATTAGATTATTCTATTGGACAATATGATACGTATACACCACTTCAGCTTGCACAATATATTTCGACTATCGCAAATGGAGGGTATCGAATGAAACCGCAAATTGTTCAAGAAATTAGAGAACAAACCGTTCAAAAAGATGAGGTTGGTAAAGTAGTACAATCAATAGAACCCGTTGTTTTAAATAGAATCGATATGAAACAAGAATATATTAATCAAGTAAAAGAAGGATTTAGAAAAGTATTTCAAGAAGGAGATGGAACGGGAGTAAGAGCGTTCCAAAAAGCACCATATAAACCAGCTGGTAAAACAGGGACCGCACAAACTGTATATGGTGGAGAAAATGAAATTGGGCGAAATGCGAAAGGTGATCGTAGAGAATGTTATAACTTAACATTGGCTGGATATGCGCCATATGATGATCCAGAAGTAGCATTTTCTGTTGTAGTACCGTGGGTTGAAAATGATAAATCGGGCATTAACTCCGATATTGGAAAAGAAGTTTTAGATGCTTATTTTGATTTGAAAAATAAGCGATTAACTGGTGAAGCGCCAAAAACAGATAACTCTAAAGAGAATTAAAATGGACGAAACGTCTTTAGCATTCATGTGAACTAGAAGCGTTTTTATCTGGGGATAGATTGGAAATGAGGTATATATGAAGCTGTTTATTCTAAAATATTGGAGGAACATATGTAGATACATAATAATAATTGAGATTATATTTATTAATAACTCTTTTTTTATTTTAATGGGCTAAAATAATTCTATTAACGATTCACATTTTATAAAATAAATCATATATTGATAGCATAGGACAAGCAGAAAAGCTTGTTCTAACCTCACAGAACACTCCTTATCACGGTTAGGCATCTACATAGGTAGATGCTTTTTTTGTTGATGGCTGAAAATTATTTATCAACATAATGTAACAAGCACTTTAGGACTATTAGGGGACGATTACATGTACAAATAACAGTATGCTTAATTAAAACAGTGAAATATAAGGAGTGAGGAATAAGTGCTAAATATTTTAGTGGTTAATTTTCCAGCAGAGGGACATGTAAACCCTACATTAAATTTAGTAAAAGCCTTTACTGAACGAGGGGATCACGTACATTATATTACAACGGCAAACTTTAAGGATAGAATTGAAGATTTAGGAGCTACTGTACATACTCATCCGGATCTATTAAAAGAGATTTCTATTGATGCTGAAACTTCATCTGGATTAAATGCTTTCTTTCATGTGCATGTTCAAACTTCTTTATATATATTAGAAATTACGAAACAATTATGTGAAAGTATAAATTTTGATTTCGTAATTTATGATATATTTGGCGCAGGAGAGTTAGTAAAGGAGTATTTACAAGTTCCAGGTGTAGTGTCCTCACCTATATTTTTAATTCCGCCAGAATTTTTGAAGACATTACCTTTTCATCCAAATGCAGAGATGCCATTCCAACCAGAGGAAGTCTCTGAAAAATTACTAAATCAGATGGAACATAAATTTGGAGTAAAACCAAAGAATAATCTTCAATTTATGAATAATAAGGGTGATGTTTGTCTCGTATACACAAGTCGTTATTTTCAACCTAATAGCGAATCGTTCGGGGAAAATAACATTTTTATTGGACCGAGTATTTCAAAGCGTAAAACAAATATAAAGTTTCCACTGGAATCACTTAAAGAAAAGAAAGTTATTTACATTTCAATGGGAACACTGCTTGAAGGACTCGAACCATTCTTTAATACTTGTATTGATACTTTTTCAGATTTTGATGGGATAGTTGTAATGGCAATTGGTGATAGAAATGATATTTCAAAAATAAAGCAAGCGCCAGATAATTTTATAATTGCTCCATACGTACCTCAATCAGAAATATTAAATGAAGCAGATGTTTTTATTACACATGGTGGTATGAATAGCGTACACGATGCCATTCATTATAATGTCCCATTTGTAATAATACCGCATGATAAAGATCAGCCTATGATAGCGCAAAGATTAACTGAGCTTGAAGCGGCACATAGACTATTGAAAGAACATGTTAATGTACACACTTTAAAAGAGGCCGTAACAGATGTTCTTTCAAATGAAAAGTATAAACATGGTATAAGAAAACTTAATGATAGCTTTTTAGAATGTGGTGGTTCAAAAGAAGCAATTGCAGTTATTGAATCTCTTTTAAATAAAGTAAAAATTTAATTGGTGGGGCTTTACTGCCTGCAAATAGCAGGATAAATAGTCATAACTTTATACAAGCATAGAGGTTCTCACCTTTATGCTTGTATATTCTTATCCAGCAAATTGCACAGCAGTATTTGCATGTAAAAAAGCAGTATCAAAAACGGGAACAGTGAGATCATTTTGGGAGATGAGTAAAGGTATTTCAGTGCAGCCTAATAATATACCTTCAGCACCATTTTGAATTAATGATTTTGTAATTTGTAATAACTCTTCTTTAGATGTTTCTGAAATGATCCCTCTACTTAATTCATCTAATATGACATGGTGGATAAAAGTTCTTTCCTCGTCATTGGGGATAATTGTCTCAATGTTATATTTCGCTAATCGTGATTTATAGAAATCTTGCTCCATCGTTTGTTTTGTTCCTAATAGTCCGATACGTTTTATATTCTGTTCTACCATTTTTTTAGCACTTACATCACCAATGTGAAGAAGCGGGATAGATATTGCTTGTTCTACCTCCTCAGCAAATAGATGTACAGTATTTGAACACATTAATAAACATTCAGCCCCAGATTTTTCAACTTTCTTTGCAACTGTAACTAGTTCATTTTTCACTTCTTCATATTGATGGTTTTGTAATAAAGTAGTTACTTCACCAAAGTCCATACTATATAAAATTAGCTTCGCATTTTGATCGTATTGAGAGAGTGTAAGCGTATTAATATGTTTATAGTATAATGATGTAGATTCCCAACTTAATCCTCCAATCAAACCAATCACTTTCATAATGCATTCCTCCCGAAACGATTTTGAATTCATTATTTCACAATTCCGATAAGAATACAATGATTTAAATGCGCCATTTAACAAAAAATAAAAATAGTAAGAAAAGTGTTGAAATTTACATTCTTTAGTGCCATAATACGAATTACAAATTAATACTTATCCAGAGAGGTGGAGGGAACGGCCCTAAGAAACCTCAGCAACCCCTATGTAATTTTATAGGAAGGTGCTAATTCCGCAGAGGACACGTTGTGTTTTTTGAAAGATAAGAGGATTCTTGAACGTGAAAGAAAATGACCTCTTATATAAGAGGTCATTTTTTGTTGTATAGAAAGGGAGTGTAGATGCATAATTCATTTTTAAATTAAATATAGAGTAATAAAAGTTGACTAATATGAGAGGGGAATTGTAATGAACAAATTATCAACAAAGTTAGTAGTAGCAATCGGTATTGGAGCAGCATTATACGGGATATTAGGACTTTGGGGATTTTCTATTGCACCGAATACATTTATTAAACCAGCATTAGCTATATTAACTGTTTTTGGAGCATTATTTGGTCCATTGGCAGGACTCTTAATCGGACTTATCGGTCATACCGTAACAGATACGATTGCTGGATGGGGGATTTGGTGGGGCTGGGTTATTAGTTCAGGGATTATTGGTTTTTCGATGGGTCTTATTCAAAAAAGAGTTGGTTTTAGTGTAAAAAACGGGTCGTTTAACAAGGGGCATATTTCTTATTTAGCAATTACTGGGTTAGTTGGTATTGTCATTGCTATTATATTTGCTGGGGCATTCGATATTATTGTGATGGGAGAACCATTTGACAAAATTGTTATACAAGTATTAGGAGCAACAATTTCCGATGTTATCGTTTTCTTAGTAGTTGGATTGCCACTTACAATTGGCTTGGCAAAATCTAATAAGAAACATACACATTTAAAAATTGAAGAGTAGGGATGTTAACATGAAACCAATTATTTCGTTTGAACAATTTACCTTTCAATATGGGCATGCTGCGCAGCCTACTTTAAGTGATATTACCTTTCATATATACCCTGGGGAAAAAGTACTAATTGCTGGACGAAGTGGTTCAGGAAAGTCGACATTAGCTCATTGTATAAATGGGCTAATCCCATTTTCTTACGAAGGGACTAGTACAGGTAACGTTTTAATTGCCGGTAAAGACCCGAGGGAAGGAAGTATTTTTGAACAAAGTAAGCAGGTAGGAACAATTTTGCAAGATCAAGATGCTCAATTTATTGGTCTGACAGTAGAAGAAGATGTAGCTTTTTATTTAGAAAATGAATGTGTAAAGCAAGATGATATGAAAAAGATTGTTTCGGACTCATTAAGAAAGGTGAAGATGCATACGTTTCATAAACAAAGTCCACATGAATTATCAGGAGGTCAAAAGCAAACAGTTTCTCTAGCTGGTTTATTAACAACAAATGCGGATATATTATTGTTCGATGAACCGTTAGCGAACTTAGATCCACTAAGCGCCGTACATACGATAGAACTTATGAAAGATATACATGAGCAATATAATAAAACGATTGTTATTATCGAACATAGGATAGAAGAAATTTTAAAGCTGGATTTAGACAAAGTTATATTAATTGATGAAGGTAAAGTCATTGCAATAGGAACACCAAAAGAAATCTTAGCGTCAAATATATTGCCACGTATTGGCTTAAGAGAGCCTATTTACATCGAAGCATTAAAGAGATTACATTTTGATCGTAATAATGACGTAATATATCCAATGGAAAACCTTCAAAAAGAAAAGATAGGCAACGTTCTAAAAGAGTGGATGGAGAAACAAGTCATATTAAAAGGTAATACTAAAAACAAGGAATTACTTAAAGTGGAGAATTTATCATTTTCATACCCTAATAAACAAAAAGTATTAGAAAATGTAAACCTTTCAATATATGAAGGAGAAATTGTGGCACTGTTGGGACATAATGGAGCAGGGAAATCCACATTAGCTCATAGTCTTATAGGCATAAACAAAATAAAAAATGGGAAAATCTTGTTAGAAGGTGAAAATATTAGTTCTTGGTCTATTCGTAAACGTGGGAAAATCATATCTTACGTGATGCAAAATCCAAATCATATGATTACACAGCCTACTGTTTTTCAAGAAGTTTCATTTACATTAACATTACATAATTTTTCTAAGGAAGAAATTAAGAATAGAGTAGAAGGAACTTTAAAAATTTGTGGTTTATATCCATTTCGTAATTGGCCAATTCAAGCACTAAGCTATGGGCAAAAAAAGAGATTAACAATCGCATCTATATTAACAACAAATCCTAAGCTTATCATATTAGATGAACCGACAGCGGGACAAGATTATTATCATTATAAACAATTTATGTCGTTTATTAAAAAACTAGCTAAGAAGGGTATTTCATTTGTTTTTATCACTCACGATATGAATCTCGCACTAGAATATGCAGACCGTGCAGTAGTTCTACATGAAGGGGAAATTATTGCGGATAATACAGTGTCTAATGTATTTGGTGATCAAGAAACGTTACAAATAGCTAACTTAAGAGAGAGTTCTTTAACCAAGCTTGTTAAATTTAGTGGGATTGCATGTCCGGAAAAATTTATGGAACTTTATTTAGATAGTAATAGGAGGGAGGAAGGTGCATAGTACATATTTTCATCGTATGGATGGGGTAGTGAAATTGTTTTTATTTATTTTTTGTATGACGCTTACTTTTTTGTTTTTTGATTTTCGGGTGTTGCTAATACTATTTATCATCGGGTGTATCGGACTCAGCATTGCTAAAATTCCATTTCATAAAATTTTAATTGTTTTTAGTGTCATATTTACATTTAGTTTATTAAACTCTGTCATGATTTTATTTATTACACCAACTCATGGATCTGAATTAACTGAATCATATACCTCGTTTTTACATATTGGATATGCAACGATTACATATGAAACATTATTTTATGCAGCTACACTTTCATTAAAGTATTTTACGTTATTACCATTTACACTTCTTTTTATATACACGACAGATCCAAGCGAATTTGTAAGTAGTTTAAGTAAACTTGGAATCCATTATAAGATTACATATGCAATAAATATTGCACTACGTTATATTCCTGACATCCAGTCTGAGTATAAAATTATTAAACACGCGCAAGAAGCGAGAGGAGTGGCTTTTGAAAAAGGAGAAGCAAGTTTATGGGTTCGTATGAAGAACCGTGTTTTAATTTTCTGGCCACTAATCATTCATTCTCTAGAAAGAATAGATACGGTTTCAAATGCAATGGATTTAAGAGGATTTGGAAAGAAGGATAAACGTACATGGTTTTATACAAGTAAGGCGAAACGTGAAGATTTCATCGCTTTATTTGCCGGTGTTTTCATATTCATTGTTGCGGTATATTTAAAATTAAACGTATTTCAAAACTTTTGGTATCCATTTTAAAGCACTCTTTAAACGAGTGCTTTTACTTATTTTTATGTAGACATGCTCAAAAAAGGGATATACACATAATGTATAATACGAACCAGTTAAAATGATCAACTACCTATTAGTTTTCAAACCAAAAGGAGGAGAAAATATGAGTTACGGTGGTTCTTGTGGTTTTGGTGGAGGTTTCGCTTTATTAGTTGTGTTATTCATTCTATTAATAATTGTAGGATGCAGCTGCTGGGGCGGAGGATACTAATTTTTAATTAGTCTTCACAAATGTAAACTAAAAAAACATTGAAGATACTTATGTATCGAAACAAATAAAAAAGGAGCAACTATGCTCCTTTTTTATTTGTTTAAATGCGTATGCTTACTATATTTCGGGAACGTAATTGTTAAAGTCGTTCCTTTACTAACGATACTTCGGATTTTTAAACTTCCATGCATCGTCTCAATAATCTTAACAGCAACCATCGTACCTAAACCAGTTCCTTTTGTTTTTGTACTAAAATACGGTTCACCGAATCGATGTATTTGCTCCTGTGACATGCCAACTCCGCTATCTTCAATTCGTATTTCAACTTTACTATTATTGATAGATGAGGAAATATTTAAGGTACCACCATTAGGCATTGCTTCAATACTGTTTTTTATTAAGTTTAAAAAACATTGTTGAAAGTGCTGTTTATTACCAACAATGGTTGCCTCAGAAAAATCCTGTGTAATATGTATCGTATTCATATTACACAATGGCAATATCATATTAATAACTCGATTTAACTCTTGCTTTACTGAAATTTGATCTAATTTTTCTGGAGCAGGTTTGGCAAACGTTAAGTAATCATCGATAATTTCTTGGGCACGATTTAACTCTTCAAGTATATGTTTAATATATTCGTCTCTTGATTCAGGAGTTAAATTTGGTGTTTTTAAAAGCTGTGTAAATCCTTTTACAACCGTTAAAGGATTCCTTACTTCGTGCGATATACTTGCAGCGAGTTGGCTAACAATCTCCATTTTTTCCATTTTAATTAATTTTGAGCGCATTAATACAGCATCTTTTATAACTTCATTTATATAAACAATAAATAACATTAAAGTAGTCGGTAATACCATGAAATAAATAATATACAAATTATTCACTTCAAAATCTGATAAAGTTAATACAATTACAGTTGTAAATATTGCTAGGAAAAAGGTTAAAAACATGGAAAAAGCTACTTTAAGCTTTCTATTATATGTATTAAATTTTGAAGATGCGAGTGCTGTAACGATGAACATTATTCCGTAAACAACGACTGTCAGCATATTAAAGCCATAAAATATAAATCTTGTAATTAATAAAATTGTAAACAATATGATACCGACAGGGAATCCACCATAAAGCGTACCTATTATGACCGGAATTTGTCTTAAATCATGAATACAACTTTCATCCATATAGATAGGGTATCGCATACATAAAATAAGCGGGATACTAGAACAAAGGGTGATCAGTAGTATTTTATATTTCTTTAAATAGTGCCGGCTATCATATATGAAATAAAAAACAAATATACTACATAAAATGTATAGAAGATTATTTAATACGTTTTGATTAATATAAACAAAGTCCATAATATTTGCCTCGTTATTCTGAATTTACTTAACATATGTATTATACATAATAACATATGTTAAGGTGAATAAACCTTGTTAATACAAGATTAGTTTGGCTTTTTGTTATAAAATGCAAATATTTCTCAAACGTTAGCTATCCAAAGATACTTTTACTAAAATTTTTTACTCCTTCTTCCTGCATGTTCGGTAAAACATGAGAATAAATCCTAAGAGTTAATGAAATGTCTGTATGACCTAATCTCTCACTGATAATTTTAGGATTAACTCTTTGTTTCAATAGTATAGTTGAGTGTGGATGTCTTAAATTACGAGTTTTAATTTTTTTCACTGCTGCATTTTTTATTTCCTTATAAAATTTTTCCTTGAAAGCATTTCTGCATAACCCTCCACCTGATTTATTACAATTAATTAAATCTAAATCTTGATAAGCAGAACTGATTGGTAATAAGAAACGTTTGCATGAGATTCTAAATAAATATAAAAATACTAAAGGAAAGTAAGGTATGAAAAAACAGGTGTTTCAAGAAAAGTGGACGAGCTAGGTCGTGTAGTAATTCCAGTAAGAGTTTATTTGGGAAGTGGCTTTTAAAACTGATGTTGTTGAGTACATGTGGTAGTAAAAGGTAGATGGACATATGAAAAAAGTAGAAATTGATGTTAGTAGCAACAAACTTTTAATAGTTTAGGACGAAAATGTAACAGTAGTCAATCCACCAATGAGCGGATTTGGTGAGCAAGTCGCGGTTTAGATAAACGGTAAGGTTGATCGTGTAGATACTAAGTTTACTGAAAAGATAAAATGATTATTTTTAGAAAGATACCCAGACGGATTTAGTCGAGAAGCTAGTCAAAATCGCGTAGATGTGAAGTGAAAATCGTAAAAAAAAGAGTCATGAGTGGAAAGGCTCATAGCTCTTTGTATAAGGGTAATGGTTTTATAGGTAAATATTATTATTAAATTCTAAAAAATTCAATGTTAGTAAATTAATTGGTATGTGATTTGGGTTTTATAGAAAGAGATCAGCTAACAACAGCTAGCACTTCTTTATTTTATTCACAAATAGTTCCAGTAGCTATTCCGGTTGGAGCGACACCTACTGGGACATTAGTGATAACAGTATTCGTAGCAATATCAATAACGGAAACAGTATTACTAGCTTGATTTGTAACATATGCTCGAGTGCCATCAGGTATGATGGTTACTTGATCAGGGGATAAACCAACAGAAATTGTATCAATCACAGTATTTGTCGCCACATTTATTACCGATACATTATTGCTAACTTTATTTACAACGTAAATAAGGTTTCCACCCGGTGTAATATCTATGCCAACAGGTTCGGTACCTACGTTAATTGTATTAATAACTGCATTGGTAGCGGTGTTAATAACAGAAACCGTATTGCTGTTTTGATTTGTGACATACGCACGAGTACCATCTAGTGTAAACACGATTATTCTAGGACGAATACCAACAGGGATGGTAGCAATAACTGTGTTGGTAGCAGTATTAATGACAGAAATTGTGTTGCTTAATTCGTTTGCAACATATGCAAAGGCACCATTTGGGGAAACAGTAATCCCTTGTGGAGCGATGCCAACAGGAATAGTATTAATAACTGTGTTTGTTGCCGCATTAATGACAGAAACCGTATTATTACCATGATTTCCAACATAAACAGTTGTGTTATTTGGAGAAACAGCTACACCTATTGGATTAGTTCCAACAGGAATGGTAGCGATAACAGTATTCGTAGCAGTATCAATAACGGAAACGGTATTAGAAAAAATATTAGTAACATAAGCACGAGCTCCATTTGGTGAAACTGTTACTTCAAGTGGTGCATTACCTACAGTAATTGTATCAACTACTATATTTGTTCCGGTGTTAATTACAGATACTGTATCATTTGTAGGGTCATCTATGAGTCCTGCATTTGTAGCATATACTAGGAAATTACATGCAGGTCCGGTTGGCCCGGTAGGTCCGGTCGGTCCAGTAGGTCCCGGTGGACAATCACAATCTCCGGTAGGTCCCGGTGGTCCTTCCGGCCCTTGAATTCCTTGCACACCTTGAGGTCCAGTGGCTCCTGGTGGTCCTTCCGGCCCTTGAATTCCTGGCACACCCTGAAGTCCAGTGGCTCCTTCCGGTCCTTCCGGCCCTTGAATTCCTTGTACACCCTGAGGTCCAGTGGGCCCTTCCGGTCCTTCCGGTCCTTGAATTCCTTGGATACCCTGAGGCCCAGTAGGTCCCGGTGGTCCAGGAATTCCCATTCCGGTCCCTGAACCAGTAGGCCCAGGTGGTCCTGGAGGTCCTTGAATCCCTTGTACACCTTGAGGTCCTTCCGGTCCTTCTGGTCCTTCAGGCCCCTGAAGTCCTTCTACACCTTGAGGTCCTTGAGGCCCTTCAGGCCCTTCCGGTCCCTGAATCCCTGGCACACCTTGAGGTCCTTCCGGTCCTTCCGGCCCCTGAATTCCTTGCACACCTTGAGAACCCTGAGCGCCTCTAGGTCCAGGAAATCCTCTAGGTCCAGTGGCTCCAGTCGGCCCCGGTGTTCCGATGTTACTTAATAGCGAACTATTTAAGATTCCTTGTAAAATTAAGTTGAATGTTTGCTGTAATAAGGGGTCCGATATATTTGAACAACTTATAAGTGAAGACAAGCTTTGGAATAGAAATTGGAATAATGCTGAGATTTGAGTGAGAGATGCGGTAGGTAAAGAATTAATTAATTGATTTATAGTTCTTATAACTAAATTTCTATTTGGTGTATTTGGTTGTACTGCTATTAATAAATCATTTAATGCCTGTAATGCTGATTGGAGTATTTGTATAGTTGTTGGATTTGGTGTTGTGAAAAAAGAAAGGATGGCTTGATTTAATTGATTTATTATTTGCAATAATTCTTGTTGTTGAGCATTCGAGAAAAAAACAGGTGTACAGCAATTACTTTGATCACAAGGGGATATAGAAACAAAGCAGGGTTGCTGAAATTTATCACACGAATTTGATTTTTGATTATATCTCATAAATACCTCCTTTAAAAAATTAAATGTTAAGTAATTTTTGGTAAATTATTAGCAACTGAATTTGTAGGTATATGTTTAATTGAAATGTTTTTTCCTTCAAAGTATATGCCAATAAAATTGAGGTGTTCATATGGGGGATATAGCCAATACTTGGTTGCTAGTAGGAAATTGTAATCATAGGAAAGGAAATGAAGGTTACAAAGTTTATAGAAAAACGATTGTATTTTAAAAAAGCGTTATTGTAATAAAAGTTGAAGTTTATTAAAAAGAAGGAATGAAGGAAGATGTAAAAGATTTTAAAAGATCCATAAAAAAAGAATTCAGTGAAACTCTGAATTCTTCTACACGTATTTTTATTTGTTAATCCATTTAGAAATAATAGGATAATGAAAGTCTTTTTCTTGTAGCACATATAAAATTCCTTTTATAGGTCCAAAAATTAATAAGAGAAACAGTATTAGATATAAAGAAGCTACCCCGAAAATAATCAAAGCGTTATTTGAAGCTAAGTCTAAATTAGACCAAAATAGCATTAAGATTCTTATTATGAAAAGATTCCAAATCACTGTAATTATCCAAATGAATAGTTGAAAAAAACAGCTTCAAGAATATTTTTCCGAATGTTTTGTGATTTACATACAAAATAGAAAACCAAAGGTATATAAAAAATTGTGACACTAAAGAAAATAAGAATAAAAAAAGATAATAATGTAAGAAAATGCATAATTAATTTTATGTTCTTTTCTTGAGTTAGGATTATTAAGGTCCTCCTATATTTATGAGATTTGTTGTGCCTATTAAAATATGTACTGTTGGTAATTATAACATGAAAATGAATTGTAATAGAATAATGCATTAAAAAGAACAAGTAATAAATTAAACAAATGCTTTATTTTGTTATAGATAAATAGGTGACTCAGCAATTGTGCTAGCCGAGTCACCTAGTACTATGGAACCAAATAATGTTCTTTTTCTATATGTAGTTATGTGGAGTTCTTAGAGGCTAGCCCAATAGACAGTTAAGGGATAAATAAAATCATTTTAGAGAGTTTTACATTTTATTATGTTAATGCTACAACAGCAAGAGTTAAGCCCAATGTATTTAATGTAT
Source organism: Bacillus sp. C-3-6 (assembly GCF_054509685.1). Taxonomy (NCBI): domain Bacteria; kingdom Bacillati; phylum Bacillota; class Bacilli; order Caryophanales; family Bacillaceae; genus Bacillus; species Bacillus sp. C-3-6. The sequence goes on from NZ_CM137247.1 coordinate 2,525,605, forward strand.
TAGAATATGGTCCTACATTAACAGTAAGAGTACTTGTTATACCTAAAGGTGTAGTGAAAATAGCGGGTGCTGATACAGAAGTGAATCCTGCAGTATATCCCAGAGAAGTACCAGAGCCAATGATTGGATTATTATTAAGATACATAGTGATACCTGCCGAATTACCTCCTGGTTGAATGATAACTTGCACTTCATAGATTGCCAAATAGGTTCTTCCACCTTCAAGTAAAACAGTTGTTGGTGGTGTGAATGAGATTGCCGTACCATTAGAATTTACCAGGGTATCTAGTGGAATCGCAGAATTTACCGAGACTATTGATGGGGTAGTTTGAACAACATTTAAACTGTTAGCCGTGGGGGATGGACAAGTGCAAGGTTTGTGAATGTTAGAGTTATTATCATTTTGGTAATTCACAAATAATCAAGCTCCTTTGCGTAAGATAATTTTTTATCCTATATAAAACGTAGCTTTTTTGTATCTAAGTGATTTTTAATAAGTTTTTAAAGATAAGTCGAATATTGTTGGTCAGTTAACTTTTAAAAGTATTTGATACTCTGGAATTTAAAAGTGCATCTGATAAATATATATGAATGTTTTTTAAGGACATTACTGTAAGTTAGGAAACATAATAAAATAGTTATTTTGTTAAATAAAAAAACATGCACAAAAATTGTGCATGTTTAAAAAAGTTATGTCTTGTCTATGTAAATATATGCTTAACTAATATATACCGTGTGTATGTTTGAACAAAATGGTTATTTATTAACAAATATAAAGAGCGCTTTTTAAGATGCTCCATGACCAAGATGTGTATCGAGAAGGATACCAAAAGATTAATAATGAGATGATCATGATTATTGTATGTACATTTCTAATGAATGTGAAATCTTTAAATGCAATCAAAAGAGCACGCATATAAGCATGCTCTTGGACAAGAAAGGTAGATTTCTATGAGTGGATATCTCCATACAATACTATATGCTTGTCCAGTTAAAAGGTGAAAAGTTTTAATGAAATCTTTATTTTATTAATTTGTAGGTTGATACAGTTCCCCAAACGAAAAGAACCAAGTAAAAAAGTCTTTGTAGTAGACCTGCAGGTAAGGGGAAAAGAAAAACAAGTGAGATAATGATTGTTATTACTATTAAGTTTAGTAAGCAGAAATATGTCCATTTTCTAGTTTTTTTAAGATTCTTTGCAAAAATAAATAGTCCTGGAAATACAGTAAGCATACCTATCCAAACTAGAATAGAATGTCCAATTAGGTTTACATCTGCAGGAATTAATCCTGAGACTATAGTGGAAACTCCTATTATAATTATAAAAAATGTTGCTATTTTATTAATTTTTGTTTTTTCTAGATGTTGTGAAATATATAGTACTCCAATACAAAATGTTATTCCATTAAGAATAAAGAGTAAATTCATCCAAAAGTGGTTAGGGGAGCATATTTCATAAGGAGCTATTTCGTAGGTGAATTCTCCACAGCTTGTTACACCTAGATCACTCATTGCATGATGCAAATAGTTATAAGATGCTGTAGAAGTGAAAATAAAGAAAGGTTCAATTAAAAAGTATAGGCAAGTTGCAATCCAACTAAATAAGCCAATCCTATTTGATATATACAGTAGATGCCTCCTTTGAAAAAGGTATATTTCCGTTGTAGGTGGTTGCATTATCAAAAGTGAAAAATTTCAAGTTGAGAGTCGATAACCATTTTTAATAATATAGGGTTTTCTAGACAAATGTGTTTAGCGGAAAGACGTGTGAAAAATGGATGGGGTATAACTTAACAAAATCGTTATTTGAGAAAAAGGGATTAGTTTAGTTTTGATTCTGCTAATCCTCAACCAATTATAAAAAGCAGGCCGAATATGAGAGGGTAAAAAATACACGAAATTATTATACTAGTTATAACGACTTTTTTTGATGTACCTTTTGGAGCGAAAATAATTAAAACCAGTGATACAAATATTAAATAAATTAAATTACTATCACTATAAAAGGTAAAAAATACGATAATAGTTAACAAATTTGAAATGAAACCGAATTATTTTCTCATTACTTTAGCCTTTCTTGGAAAAATAAATAATCCAGATTATACCATGAATAAGGTTTAAGTAAAATTTTAACAAAAACGTTATTTGAATAAAAAGAAGTTAGATAAGGATGAAGAATAGTCATCTCTTATGCTGGGGAGCTTAACGGATATCTAAATGAATTAAGGATGAGTATATGTTGAAAAGAAAAGTGGTTAGTTTGTTTTTGGGAATTATTATGGTAGTTTTATTTTTAAATCCGTTAGATACCAAAGCGTTTAATATTGATAATCAAGAGTTTTATGATTCTTATAATACTTTATTAGCACCATATGCAAGTCAAGTTATCAGAAGGAAGCTTGGACCAGATCATCAGTATAGTTTGACGGACACAAAAATTATAAAAATTGAACGTTTCCCAGAAGAAAACTTTAATTTTATTGTTACAGTTCAATATAAAACTTATATAGGAGCTCATAACCCTCCGAATGGCATAGAAACTATTACTTTTAATATAAATCCAAGTGGAGTAAAGGTTATAAATTTTGTTCATAAAGATGCTTAAAGAAGAAGTAATATTGTTCGTACATTGATGGAAAGGATATTTGAACTAAAAAATGTTATAAAAATTTCATTTTGTAGAAATAAAGAAACTAAAAAAAGAGCACCATGCATCAGTGCCCTTTCAGATAGGAGGTAACACTTTGAGTTGGATACTTAAAAAGTATATGGTATAGAAGAGAAATACGACCTAAAATTTATTATCAACTCAATACAAAAGAGCAGTTAACGAAGGTTAACCGCTCAGTCCTCAGAGAAAGGAAAAAGAACATTACAGATGTCAATGTGAATTCAAGCTGTATCAGCCCATTTATAGTATCGTACATAATTAAAAATTTTATTCGGATAAACTAAAAAAAGACAGCTAGCAAAAGCTAACTATCCTGGTGAATAAGAAGAACGAAATGGTCATTCGTATTCAACCTTGGTGTACTTATATTGTTAACACTTTTTAGAAATTTATTCAATAAAAGAGCGGTTAGCCCAGCCTAACTGCTCCATACAGAGGTAATAATCTAGATACATAGATATTATATGCCAAATTATTTATTTTATTCGAGACGGATTAAAGAATTTGTCCTTATTAGTGAAATATAGTTAAAGAATCTCTTTAAGAAACAGAAGCAGTAACCAAATAAAAGAGCAGCTAGCAAGAGCCAACTGCTCAACCCTCGACCAAGAGAGCTAGAGTGGGAAGAATTTAAAGCTGACTTTTTACAGTCCTATATAGTATCGGTGAAATATAGAATTTTATTTGTGTGAAACATAAAAAGAGCAGCTAGTAAAAACTAGCTACTCAGCCTTCGGGTATGAAGGGAAATCAGAAACTGTATATACATTATTAACGGAATATTGGGTTTTATTCAGGAGTTAGAGGAAAATGAATAAATTTAGACTGTTCCAACTTGGTTTTGGTCTGCAACATCAGAATCAAATGTGTTTGTTGCACTAACACCGTTAAATGTATTGAGAACAAAAGCAACGTTAGATGAACCTGAACCATTATAAGCTTTTGTATTTTCTTTTGGAGAAACGTTATAAAAATCACCTAAGTTGAAAGAACCGTTACTATTTTGCACAACCATATTTCCGACAATAGATGGCATAGCTTTCACCTTCTTTCCTAGGAAGCATTTAAATTAGTATATGGTGTATGCGTCTAGTGGTTCATCTGAAACTGAGAATTTTGAAATGAGGTTTGATTGAAAATCTAATAAAATAATCCTTTTGAAATTATATAGGTACAATTCACATTTGAGCCGCTTTTTGAATGTAAGAAGGTATTAAATTAATGAAAACGCCTAAAATGGAAAAAACTGTTTTATAAGAAGGAGTGAGAGGATTGGATAATTTAAAGAAAAAGAAACTAAAAAAAGCAATTGCTCGTTGGACAAAGGTTATACAAAAATATGAGAAAGACAGAATAGATAAAGCTTGGAGGAATCTTTTTATACAGACAAGTATAATGAAATAAATATAGTCCGGCTAGAAAACTAGAGGACACCAATTCATTAAAGCAGCAATTCAAGTTGTTTTAATGAATTGGTGTCCTTTTTATTTTGGAAGGGGGAGATAGGAAAATATGAGGGCACTACAAGACTAATTACGTGAGTGGCAAAAGCAATTGAATCAAACAAGAAAGAAAAAAAGATATAGAGTTCAAGTAGTTGTGAGATAAATTGAAAATAGAAATTGATAAGTAAAAAGATAAATAATTAAACATACGGATGTATTGAATGCAAATGAAATAAAAATTAAATAGGTATATTTTTAATTTTTAAGTTAAGTATAGAGAAGAAATGAATTATCTAGATATTAAGAAAGGATGGATTTTTACAATGAGTTCAAATGAATCAAATTTCAGTTTTACCAGTAACAAAGATATTGTAAAGTACCTTAATGTAAGAAAAGACCCTGTTGATTTAAGAGACAAAATGTTTCGGAGTTACTTGTTTAGTAATGAGGCGGATTTGCCAACGCAAGTCGATCTTCGTCCTAAAATGTCAGGTATAGTAAACCAATGGAATATAGGTTCTTGTACGGCAAATGCAATTGTTTCAGGGTTACGAGAATATCTATTATTACAATCAGGTCGTCCATTTACTTGCTTATCTCGTTTGTTTTTATATTATCATGAACGAGAAATAGAAGGACATATTCAGGAAGATAGTGGAGCGAATGTTCGTGATGGTATGGGGGTTCTTAAAAATATTGGAGTATGCCCTGAAGAGGATTTTCCTTATACCGAGAATTTTAGAGATAAGCCATCACCAAAGGCTGAATCAGATGCTGCACTTTATAAAATTGGAACCTACCATCGTATTCAAGATTTATCGGGATTAAAGGCTGCACTTGCTCATGGATTAGTTGCTGTACTTGGATTTGCTGTACCAAAATCTTTTATGTCAGAAGAAGTGAAAAAGACTGGTATAGTTCCAGTATCAGGAACAGATGATGTAATTGTTGAAGATGGTCAGCCAGCAGGACATGCTGTTTGTGCTGTTGGATATGATGATGATAAGCAAACGGTTATTATTCGCAACAGCTGGGGAGAAGACTGGGGAGATAAAGGATATTGTTATTTCCCATATGAATTATTTAAAAATGGAATTGTGCAAGATATGTGGACAGGTCGTTAATTAGAAAAGCGATGGAAGTATGGAAACTACAAAACACGTTATACGTGTTACGGGTAGCATAAAAGAGCGTGAAAAAGATGTAGAAATAAAAGATGTAATGCATTATCATCTATTAATTAATGATATATCAGTTTTACATACAAGTGGTGTAGAGGTATCGTATAAAGGTTATGTACAAGCTATGAAGCAGCATGTGATTTCTTTTGGTAACTATGCATTCCGTCGTTTCTGAAAATGATGCACGCGTAGAAGCCCGTGATTTCTGGAACTGTGGTGACAAGAGTGCAACAGTTTGGGTGGCTGATGTAGAAGTGAAAACAATGGATGATATGCGAGCAGGTACACAGGCTTTTATCGATGAATTATGTCAATTATGTGCTAAGAAAGTCGGTTTATATGGTGATCATCATATGTATGCACCTTTTGGGTGTGAAATATTTAAACAAAAAAGTGTTAGCAAGTTTGCAAACGAACTTGCTAACACTTATACAAAATAGACATAAATTATCACTAATATGTCTTCCTCAATAATAGCCATAATCAATTAGAACACACTAGTACGAAACGCTCATAAAACTATTTTTAATATACATGACAATAGTATAAACTCTTTATTTCTTTTAATAATTTAGGGTTATATCTTTTCTGCATTAGCCGCTTTTAACCACGCTTCGTAGAATTCTGTAACTGATGCATATCGTTCTGCTCGATTGTTATTTACAGCACGATACGCTACCTCATATAATTCCTTACTTGCTTCCCATTTTATAAAGGAACGATCTTTTTCACCGCCTAAAAGTGAGAACGCCATTGCTCCCATATTAAATACATTTGTTCTTTCATCAATTATAGCGTTTAGTTCAAATTCCTCTGGTGACATAAAACGGGAGGAACCCCAAAGCCGACCCATTTTATTTATGTAAGGTTTCTTACTGTATAAATCTATATCACAAATTTTTGTCTCGTTTGTATTAAAATTATATAAAATACTACCGTCATAAAAATCTATCGCTACATAGTTTTTCTTTTCTACATAAGTATGGAAAGAAAAAATGGAATGTAAGGAATGAATTCGTTCTATAGCAGATAAATGTCTAAATTTATAAAATGGAGAGTTTGGATTTTTATATTTCGCAGGAGGTGGGAAACGCCAATGCGAATGAAGACATTCACCATCAAACCAATCGAAAATTAATACATATCCAGATTGAACTGGAAAATGATCAATTAGTCTTATGAGCGAGTCATGCTTTAATTCTTCATAGATAGTAACTGAATTTTTTAGCCTTTCAATAGCATCACCCGATGTTCCTTCATATGCAATTGTTTGTGCTCCTGCGTATTTAATAAATTTCTTATGACCATCTTTTTCTATACCAAAACTTATATTACCTGAATCTTGTTGGTCAAAAACTGCGAATACGGTCCCTAATTTAATAATCCAATCAAAATTATGATATTCTTTTAATTGGAATGTTACGTTATTTAACTGAATTTCCACGGAATTATCTTTCATAGATTACCTCACATTTAATATAATTATGTTGTACATTCCACTATTCGACATATTGTATGGAAATCCTATGCTAATAATATAAAATTTTATAAATATAATGATAAACACTTATAAAGAGGTGAATACAATGGATCAACAAATTGTTATTAAAGCATATCAAAAAGACTGGGTTGAAGAGTATATAAAAGAAAAAGAGAAATTCTGTTCCTTGTTAGGACAAGAAATAATTGCTGTTGAACATATAGGAAGCACAGCAGTAGAAGGATTAGGAGCTAAACCTCTTATTGATATGATGATTGGCGTAACAGACTTACAAATTACTGAAAACTGGATTGAAATTCTATCGGAAATTGGATATGAGTTTGTTCCAAAAGATGCAATCAATTGGCGTTTTTTTAGAAAGGGAAAATGGAGAGCCGGTACTCATCATTTGCATATTTATATTTATAATAGTGATGAGTGGAGAAACAATATTTTATTTCGTGACTTTCTAATAAGCCATGAATGGGCACGTAAAGAATATAGAGAATTAAAAGAGAGGCATGCTATTACATATGCTTTTGATCGTGTCTCATATACAAAGGCGAAAGCGCCGTTTATTCAAAATATAATAAAGTTAGCTAAAAAAATCAATAGTAATTGATATTCTCATTTTATTTTAATCTTTTTCTCATGTTCTTTTCTTTTTTATTTGATAGACTGCTTGTTACAAAGCCTTTATTAGTAAGGGGATTAAATAAAATGGAGAAGATATTAAGAAATAAATATTTGCATGTGTGTGTTAAAATTATAGGCATTACTATTATTATTTGTAGTGTAGAATTGCTATTTATTAATGTTATGTACGGCAATGCACTGAATGTAAAAGGATTAAATAAAAAATTAGGCTCTTTTGGTGAATATGGGGCGATTATCGCTGCTTCACTATGGTTTTTACGGCATATATGGTTGTTTTTAAAGAATAAAAATATACAAGGATTTAAAAAAGTTAAAGAAATATATCTATTCGCCAAAAAGTTTCATGTATTAATTGGTTACGCTGTAATAGCTGTTACGATTACTCACGGTGTTTATTTTTTAATAAAAGGGAGTCGTCATATTTTACTCATATACAGTGGTATATTTTCTCTATTAGCTATAATTGTACTAGGGATTGTTGGGTTTTATTTACAGCGAATAAATAATAAAGAAAAATTTGTGATGTATAAAAAAGTGCATCAAATCATTGTAATTATTTTTGGAATAGGATTATTTATTCATTTAATCGTCTAGGAGGAACTACTGTTGCAACACATTTTAATTATTGAGGATGAGGAAAGTTTAGCAGATTTTTTAGAATTAGAACTAAAATATGAAGGGTATCAAGTAGATATACAACTTGATGGGAGAAAAGGATTAAGCGCAGCACTTGAAAAGGATTACGATCTCATATTGCTGGATTTAATGCTGCCTGGATTAAATGGACTAGAGGTATGTCGTCGACTAAGAGCTACTAAAAATACACCTATTATTATGCTGACTGCTCGTGATAGTATTATGGACCGTGTGACAGGTTTAGATAGTGGAGCTGATGATTATCTTCCGAAACCATTTGCAATTGAAGAACTGTTAGCACGTATGAGAGTGATATTTAGACGAGAAGAACATAATGAAAACAAGCAGGTTTCATTTCTTACATTCAAAGATTTGCAACTTCAGATTGAATCTCGAACTATAACTAAAGGAAATGAAGAAATTGAACTTACAAATAAAGAATTCGAGTTATTGCTTATGTTTATGAAAAATATTAATCGCGTACTTACTCGTGATATTTTATTGGACCAAGTATGGGGATATGGTGCAATTGTTGAGACAAATATCGTTGATGTATATGTTCGTTATTTGCGAAACAAGTTACATAGTGTAGATAAGGAGGAGTATATCCAAACAGTCCGTGGTGCGGGATATATAATGAAATGATAAAAAATATTGTGTTTCGAATTCGAAATCTACCTATAAAGTGGAAACTAACACTTTGGTCCACTACACTAGTATTTATTTTATTCATTTTATATAGTGTATTGCAGTTTATTGTAATTAATAAGTGGACTATAGATTATGAACAGAAACAAATAAATAGGCAAGTGACGGAAATAGCAGCATATTTCCAAGATAAAAATGATACCCTTTCGAGTAAAACATTTGAAAATAGTAAAGAGTTTCTAAACAATATGATTGATAAGCATCAAATGATTCGTATTATTGACATGAATGGGGAGCCGATTATTACTGTTTCACGAGATTTTAATGAAACGTGGGTAAAACCGAAGCAGGTTATAAAAGATGAGTCATTTATAAAAAGGCATTTAGAAGATCGAATATTAGTTAAGCGCATACCAATTAAAACGAAAGACTTTACTGGCACTATTGAACTTACGAAAAACCTAGAGATATTTGATCATTTATTAAAAATTATTTTAGTGGTAATGGTTATTGCTGGAATATTCGGATTGATATTTAGTTTTTTAGGCGGGATACTTATAACGAAGAAACTATTATCAAGTGTCCAAAGTATAACAGATACGATGAAACGTATTAAGAAGAATGGACTAAATGAACGAGTTCCAGTACGAGAAAATAACGATGAGCTTGCAAAATTAGCACTTCTTTTTAACGAGATGATGGATGAAGTAGAAACTTCTTTTACACAACAGAAACAGTTTGTTGAAGACGCATCTCATGAATTAAGAACACCGTTAACAATTATTCATGGGCACTTAGCGATGTTAAATCGATGGGGGAAAAGTGATCCAGCAGTATTAGATAAATCTCTTCAATCTAGTTTAAAGGAAGTAGATCGTTTAAATAAATTAGTTTCAGAATTGCTAGAACTATCAAGAGCTGAATCTGAACAATTGCATCCAATAGCAGCTGAGCCAGTACATGTAAATAGCGTATTAAAACATGTTACACAAAACTTTGTAGTACTTCAAAGTGATTTTCAATTTGATATGAAATTTGGGGATGATGCAGCTTATGTGTCAATGCCATCATCTTACTTAGAACAAATTATTATTATCATAATGGATAATGCAGTTAAGTATACAAAAGAGATTAATAAATATATTTGCATAGAATCTAGTTTACAATCAGGGAAAGTTAAAATTTGTGTAATAGATCATGGAGCGGGAATACCTGAATCCGATTTACCATTTGTTCTTAATCGGTTTTACCGAGTTGACAAAGCGAGAAGTCGAAAACAAGGTGGTAACGGGCTAGGCTTGTCTATTGCCAAACGACTTGTAGAAAAATATAACGGAGCTATTCAAATAGAGAGTAAAGAAAATGAAGGAACAATCGTTACGATTACATTACCTTGTATAATAAAATAAGCAATCAAAGAAGGGATGCTTTTTGCATTCCTTCTTTTTTTACGATCAAATCATTTTGTTTATTTCGAAATTTCTAGTACATTAAAATTATTAAGGGGGAATAATAATGAAAGCTATCGTACATCAATATAAAACTGGATTTGACGGTGTAGAATATAAAATATCACCTGGGAGAACACTTAATGATGGGGAAGTTAAAGTGAAATTAAAATCAGCAGGTTTAAATCATCGGGATATATTTATTATGAATAATAGAAAAGAAATGCAATTACCTTTAATCTTAGGATCAGATGGTGCAGGTATTGTTACGGAAATTGGAAATGGTGTTTCTGATAACATACTACATACAGAAGTTATTATTAATCCTAGTATTGGATGGGAACATGCTACTGAAGTACCGGAGTTACCGGAAGTGCTAGGTGGACCAAAAGATGGAACGTTTGCTGAATATGTAATTGTACCAGCTGAAAATGTAGTAGAAAAGCCGTCATATCTTACTTGGGAAGAATCAGGTGTTTTATCTTTATCCGCATTAACTGCATATAGAGCGCTTTTTACAAAAGGTAGATTGAAGTGCGGTGAACACGTTTTAATTCCGGGAATAGGCGGTGGTGTTGCTACTTTTTCCATGTTATTCGCGAAAGCAATCGGCGCAAAAGTGAGTGTTACTTCAAGGGTAGAGAATAAAATGGAACTTGCTGAAAAATATGGTGCAGATATTTCGTTTCATAGTGCCGGAAATTGGGGAGAGAGCTTACAAGGTGAAAAAGTAGATTTAATAATAGATAGTATAGGTCCGGCAACTTTTTTGAAATATTTTGATGTATTAAAACCAAATGGAAGAATCGTGAATTTTGGTGCAAGCTCAGGAGATAAAATTGAATTACCATTACGCGCATTATTTTATAATCAAATTGATATTATGGGAACATCCATGGGTAGCCGTGAGGAATTTAATGAGATGATAAAGTTTATAGAAAAACATCAAATTAAACCAATTATTGATAAAGTTTACTCGTTAGAAGAAGCAATTAGTGCGCTAAGCCGTATGGAGATTGGAGAACAATTCGGAAATATTGTACTTCAAATGAATTAAAAAATATGATTTTGCAATTAGTATATTTAAATGAACATGTTATGTATCCAAAACAAGAAAAAATACGAACCGCCTTATTATAAAGGCTTACCGGCTTTATACATAAATAGCGTATAAAATTTGTTTTTTAATTGTCACATGAGTAATAGTAAAATGAGAATTAGATGAAAAAAGTTTAAGCCTATTTTCATAATGGTATTGTATACTGTGTAAATCAAGAACACTTGTATGTAAGGAGAGAGTTTAATGAATTACACAGTATTTCAGTGGTTTAATAATTTTGCTGGTTCATCCAAACTATTAGATACGCTAATGGTTGCTATTACAAATAGCGCTGCATACGTAGCCATTCTATTTATGCTTATCTTATGGTTTAATAATGGAAAGAAAGAGAAAGCAATTAGAAAACAATATACAGTTTTATATACGACGCTTTCGGTTATTATTGCATTATTAGTAAATGTTCTTATACACGCGGTATATTACCATCCGCGTCCGTTCGTATCACATGATGTACATCAATTAGTACCACATGCAGCAGATTCATCATTCGTTAGTGATCATTCTGTACTTGTATTTTCAATCGCCTTCGTATTTATTCTTAGAGGAGAAAAACTGAAATACATCGCGCTATTATGGGCAGTGTTAGTCGGTATATCACGTATGTACGTAGGTGTTCATTATCCTTTAGATATACTTGGTGCAGCATTCTTAACACTTATTACGAGCGCTTTAGTAATGCAAAGTACACGTATGTTTGAACCAATAGCGAAACTTGTATTCAAAATGTATGCATTAGTAGCGAGACGAATTCCTTTCTTAGCGAAATATAATCATATCGCGTAATTTTCTTATAAAAAGTTCCCCTTTGGACATCCGGAGGGGAACTTTTTATAGTAAATACGAAAAGAGTGTAGAGTGCTATACATTCAAGTTTCATTAATGAATATTCAGAAATTTCACGCACCGTATTTTAAATAAAAAAATAAAGACACAAAATAACAATAGTTAGTTTCGCATTGTTTTAAAGGAATTAAAAAGAAAACTTCGAAACATATAGTATTGCAAACAAAAACTACAAATTTCAAACCATATCTTCGTATAAATCAATCCAAAAAGAAAGGAGATAAATATGCAAAAACTTCAAACGAATAAAGGCGCTCGATATATGATGATTGCTTTTATTGTTTTATTTCTTATTATGATTTTGCGTATATTCTATATTCAGGCAGTAGGAGTCGTGCATAATGTGAATGTAAAGGATCTCGCGAATGAACAACATAATAAAAAAGGTGTTTTAGAAGCGAATCGTGGCACTATCTATGATCAAACCGGAAAGGTGTTAGTACAAGATTCTACAACATATCGAGTTGTTGTGAATTTAAAAGGAAAAGATAAAGTGAAAAATAAAGATGAAACCGCACAACAATTAGCCGATGCGCTTGAAATTGATAAAGAAGAAGTATTAAAAAACTTTCATGAAGGGCGTACGCAAGTTGAAATTGGGAAAATTGGTCGGAACTTATCTAGGGAAAAGAAGGAAAAAATTAATGATTTAAAAATACCAGGTGTATCTTTTATGTCGGAAAAAGCAAGAGTGTATCCAAATGAAGACTTTGCATCCTATATACTTGGTTTTGCTAGACCAGATGATAAAGGGAATACGGAAGGGAAGTTTGGGCTTGAAAAGAGTTTGGATAAATATTTGCGCTCTACAAACGGGAATATAGAATATGTGGGTACACGAAGGGGGATTCCGCTTACGAATGATATAGGTAAAGTAGAACCAGCTAAAAATGGGAATAACGTATATTTAACGCTTGATAAACAAATTAATAGCTTTTTAGAAGAAGCGATGAACAAAGCGCAAGAACATTATGATCCTTCTATGTTAATTGGCATTATTGCTGATCCAAAAACAGGAAAGGTGTTAGCAATGTCTAGTAAACCTAGTTACAATCCTAATGTAGGTGATATCGAATACTTTTTAAATGACCCGATTGCAAATGCATATGAACCAGGTTCAACAATGAAAGTTTTTACGTTAGCAGCTGCCATTAATGAAGGTGTATATAACGGAAAAGAATATTTTCAATCTGGAAAATATTCCGTTGGTTCATCTGATATAAAAGACCATAATGGTGGATTTGGATGGGGATCAATTACATTTGATGAAGGATTTGAAAGGTCATCAAACGTAGCTTTTTCTATTTTAGAAGATCAGTTACTGAAACCAAATAAATTTAAGCAATATATGAATAAATTTGGATTCAATCAAAAAACAGGGATAGATTTACCTGGAGAAAGGAAAAATACTTTATTATTAAATACACAAATTCAACAGGTTACAACTTCTTTTGGTCAAGGTTCTACAGTAACTCCGATTCAATTAATCCAAGCGGCTACTGCTATAGCAAATGACGGGAAAATGATGCAACCATATATCGTTGATAAAGTTGTAAATCCAACAAACAAAGAAGTTATTATGGAAAATCAACCGAAAGAAATTGGGAATCCGATAAAAAAAGAAACAGCGGACAAAGTTAGAAGCTTAATGGAGCGTGTCATAACATCTTCAAAAGGAACTGGTACAATGTATAAAGTGGATGGTTATCCAATTGGAGGTAAAACAGGAACAGCACAAATCCCGAATCCTGAAAACGGCCGATATATGGAAGGGAAAGAGAATTACATTTTCTCCTTTTTAGGAATGGCTCCAATTGATGATCCGGAGTTAATCGTATACTTAGCTATTAAGCAGCCAAAGTTAAAAGGAGATGAGTATGGAGCTCAGCCTCTTGCTGAAATATTTAAACCTGTTATAAAAAACAGCCTTGAATATTTAAAGGTGAAACCGTATACAGAAAAACAAATAGCTGATGCAACGAAGCAATCTCAATTAAAAGTACAAAATTATGTAAATCAATCGATGGGTACAGCAGAGAAAAGTGTAGAAAAAGAGAAGCTACAGCCAATAATTTTAGGAGAAGGAAAAATAATAAAACAATATCCACAGTCTGGCGAGGTCATGAGTGAAGGGGATCGTATATTTTTATTAGGGAATAACGCACAAATGCCAAATATAAAAGGTTGGTCCATGCGTGATGTTATGTATTTCTCTAAGCTTTTGAAATTAGATTTGAAAACTTCTGGTACAGGTTATGTAACGAGCCAAAGTATTGAAAAAGGACAAAATTTACAAGAAGGAGATACACTGGAACTAGAATTAGAACCGCCGTTACAACCGTTAACAGAGGCGAATACGAATTAATTCAAACTTGTTGAAGAACCTATATCCAATAGGTTCTTTTTTAAAAATTTATGAGTAATTTCACGCACCGTATTTTTTAGAAAAAATAATAAATAAAATACTTAACAGTTACTAAAACAAAAAAAACTTACATATATTGAAATTAGAACGATTGTTCAATTTTTGTATTAAACGATGGAAGGAGTCTACATTGAATAAAAGACGATATGATAGTGATTTAGCCAAAGAAATAATAGCAGAAAAAGCGATAGAATTATTTTCCTTAAAAGGGTATACAAGAACCTCCATTGATAACATTGCTAAAGCCTCTGGTTATAGTAAAGGACATATATATTATCATTATAAAAATAAAGAAGAATTATTTGTTTATTTAGCTAAAGACAGTATGAAAAACTGGCATGATAAATGGGAAATGGCAGAAAAACAGTATACAAACGCAACTGAAAAATTATATGGAATGGCTAAATTTGTACTTTATAATTACAAAACGCCGTTATTAAGAGCGGGGCAAGAACTTGCCTCTGATCCGAGCACGAATCCTTCTACAGTTCAACAACTTTATGGTTTAGCTGTTGTCCCTTTAAAGGCATATCAACAAATTTTAGATGAAGGTATAAAAAGTGGTGAGTTTTATATGAAAAATGTTGAGGGTTCATGCCTTTTATTAGGTTCATGGCTAGGTGGATTATGTCAATTCATTCATTCAATTGAAATGGAGAAATTAGAAGTTTTATTTGAAGAAGCTATTAAAATTTTTTTACTCTCTATTTCAAACAAATTTATGTAGCGTGACACGCGAATTAGAACGATTGTTCAAATCCTTACACTCGTCCGTTTTCATTTTATGCATAAACAACAGGAGGTTATTTATATGGATGAGCAAAAAATCGCAATTATAACTGGCGGCGCTTCTGGTATTGGTAAAGCTTTAGCCATTCAATTAGCAAATAAAGATATATTTGTAATTATCGCTGATATTAATGAAACTTGTGGCCAAGTCCTTGTGAATAATATAAAAAATAATAATCAACTAGCTAGGTTCGAATATTTAGATGTTACTAACGCTGGATCCGTAGAAGAACTTATTATAAAAATAGTTAATGAGTTTGGTAGAATTGATTATATGTTTAATAATGCAGGAATTGCTATGTATGGAGAAGTATTCGATATGTCTTTGGATGATTGGAAACATATTATTGAAATAAATTTATTAGGAGTAATTTACGGGACACAATTGGCTTACCAATTCATGAAAAAACAAGGATTTGGTCATATCATTAATACTGCTTCTGCAACTGGTTTAGGACCAGCTCCCTTTTGTACCGCGTATGCAACAACCAAACATGCTATCGTAGGTTTAACAACTTCATTACATTATGAGGCGGAAGAATACGGTGTAAATGTAAGTGTGCTTTGTCCAACTTTTGTAGATACACCCATATTTGAAAAATCAATTGCAATTAATATGAATAAGAATCAAATTATAAAACAACTAAAAACAAATAAGCCAATTTCAGCTGACAAGTTTGCTGAAATTGCACTGAAAGCTATTCATAAAAATAAATTAGTAATTTGTCCAATGCCATTAAAAAAAACGATGGACGTATTCTTTACTTTATTTCCTTATCTTCATAAAAAGCTAATGCGTTTCGTATGTCGAATTGGTCGTAAAGCAAAAATGACGAAAATATAAATGTCTGATTATTGTTTATTTACAGTTAAATGTATATGTGATAATATGGAAAAAATAAATGCAGTGAAGAGAAGAGTAAATAAAATGAATTTTTCACAGAGAGCTCCATGTAGCTGAAAAGGAGTAAAAATTCTTTATTGAACCAAGCCTCTGAGCAGCACATCGGAACCTATTATTAGGGGATGGTGTGACGGGAGCTCCCGTTATAGAGCTATGGTATAAGCATGAATTAGAATGCAGTACCTGATAAGGTTAGTATGGTGACATATTAACAAACTAGGGTGGCACCGCGATGATAAATCTCGTCCCTAAGATTAAAAGTCTTGGGGGTGGGATTTTTTTATTGTTGTAAAACAATTTTGAAAGCGGGGGCCAAAAATGAAAAATTTACTTAAAGATTGGAAATATCCTTTATTACTATTGTCCGGAGTTGGTATTGCGAATTTAGGGGCATGGATTTACTTAATAGCACTGAATGTACTTGTCTATAATATGGGTGGCTCAGCCTTAGCTGTTGCTACTTTATATGTAATAAAACCATTAGCCACTTTATTTACAAACGCTTGGTCTGGGAGTATGATTGATCGTTTAAATAAACGGAAATTAATGATTCACCTCGATATATATCGTGCGTTATTTATCGCTATTTTACCTTTACTTCCGTCACTTTGGATTGTTTATGTATTCGTATTCTTTATAAGTATGGCCAGTGCAATTTATGAGCCAACTGCTATGACGTATATGACGAAATTAATTCCAGTAGAGCAAAGACAACGTTTCAACTCATTACGTACTTTAATAGGATCTGGTGCATCATTAATTGGACCAGCAGTAGCGGGGGGATTATTAATTGCAGGTACACCAGAGTTTGCTATATATATGAATGCTATAGCATTTCTCTTATCAGGATTCATTACATTACTTTTACCTAATCTTGATAAGAAAGAAGCTTCGGATACAACAAGTAATACATTATCTCTTACAGTATTAAAAAAAGATTGGAACACTGTTATAAATTTTAGTAGAAAACATGTGTATGTCGTATGTGTGTATTTCTTATTTCAAAGTATGTTCGTATTAGCAACTGCTACTGATTCACTTGAACTATCGTTTGCGAAAGAGGTATTACTACTAACAGATAGTGAATATGGTTTTCTAGTTAGTATAGCTGGTGCAGGATTTATTTTAGGTGCCATAACAAATACAATTTTGTCAAAGAAATTAGCACATTCATTTCTAATTGGAATAGGATCATTATTCATCGCAATTGGTTATTTAATTTATGCTTTTTCAAATATATTTTTAATAGCTGCTATTGGATTCTTTATTTTATCTTTCTCTATGGCATATGCAAATACAGGATTTTATACGTTTTACCAAAATAACGTTCCCGTTCATATAATGGGACGGATCGGAAGTATCTATGGACTTGTTATTGCGTTAGTAACAATCTTTATTACAATATTATCTGGTGTTGCGACTCAGTTCATTTCTATACAACTTGTAGTTATTGTAGGTTCATTGATCATGTTATTTATTACTATCGTCTTGTGTGTGTTTACTTTATTCCCATCACAATCTAAGTTGTATTCTACTGAATCAATAAAGTGAAATCTTAATCAGGGGGCATCCCCCACTGATTATCAGCCCTCACCAATCGGGCTTTTACGGGCAGCAGGGTCCCCACTAAACTTCTTTGCTTTCGCTGAATTTTGAGATGGGGGTCCTACTGCCCACAAATAGTGGAATACATTCGAAATGAACTTTGTGTTCTCATTAACAATTTATCGTATTTAATAAAAGGGTTCTTTCCCCTTTATATGGGAAAATTAATAAGGGTAAAGAACAATACCGAAAGACAAGGGGGGGGTGTCGTGATAAAAACAAAAGATGAAATTAATAAAATTGTAAAAGAAATACAAAAGAAAATAGATTTCTCTGGGGTAGTTTTAGTAAAAAAAGCAAAAGACTTAATCTATGAAAAAGCAATGGGTTACGCAAACAAAAGTGAATGTATAAACAATACGATACAAACAAGATTCGGCATTGCCTCAGGATGTAAAATTTTCACTGCAATTGGAATCTGTCAACTTGTTGAAAAAGGTGTTATTTCTTTTCATACAAAATTAAAGGATTGTCTAGAGATAAAACTTCCAAACTTCGATGAAGATATTACAATACATCAACTACTAACGCATAGCTCTGGTATACCAGATTATTTTGATGAAAGTATTATGGATAACTTCGAGGATCTTTGGAAACAAACACCTATGTATCTATTAAAGAGCTTAAAAGACTTTTTACCATTATTCCAAAACAGTAATATGATGTTTGCACCTGGGAGTAAGTTTCACTACAACAACGCAGGTTTTATCATACTTGGATTAATAATAGAAGAACAGACGGGACTTAAATTTACGGAGTATATAGAAACAAACATTTTTAATTCGATTGGCATGAATGATTCTGGCTATTTTTCGTTAGATAAATTACCAAGACATACAGCTCTAGGATATATAAAGGACGAAACCAACCAAAATTGGAGAACAAACGCTTACTCTATACCAATAAAAGGAGGGGCTGATGGAGGTGCATATGTTACTGCACCAGACATGTTGAAATTTTGGGCGGCACTATTTAATAATGAAATTTTAGGAAAGGAATATACAAAGTTACTTTTAACTCCCCACATTCATGTAAATGATAAACAGTCTTACGGATATGGAATATGGATTGAAACACGAGAAAACAAGGTATTCAAATATCATGTAATGGGATATGATCCAGGCGTCAGTTTTCGCTCGGCCATATATCCAGAATTAGGAATCACTTTAGTTATTCCATCGAATAAAGGGGCAGGACCTGAAAAATTAATGACAGAAATAGAAAGAGCTTTTTAATTATATGGATATAAAAGAAGAGATACGAAAATAATTTAAACGGGTTTATGATTGTTTCTGTTCTGAAAAATATTTTAGTTAACGAGGAACCCTTTATTTATTAAATAAGGGGTTTTTGTAATTCTGCACAATTACATATGCTTATATGGATTTTTAAATTAAAAAACATTACTATATAATTGTAAATTTAAATTATTAATTCATATGAAAGGATGTGTTAACAATTTGTATATGATCAACGGTAGTTTGTTTATTATTTTAGGGGTTATTTGTTATTTAATTGTACGTGGAATATTAATTGGTACAAAAAATAAAAAACATATGATTTGGTGGAAAGAAATAATAAGTTTTTTATTCTTGGTCTACATTTGTATGGTTGTTGCAGTAACTTTATTCCCTTTACCAATCGGTTTTCCTTCTAATATTGAAAATCTGAATCGCTCGGTCAATATAATTCCATTTGCATCAATTATTAAAGACATCAATCAAATTGGTAGTGCTTATGATGGGGATGCCCTATTTATGATTGGTCTTATTGTAAGAAATGTAGGCGGGAATATTTTATTATTAATGCCTTTAGGATTTTTAGCACCAATTTTATGGGATAAATATAAAAAGTTCAAAAATACTATTTTATTGGGATTTACTATATCAGTTAGTATTGAATTGCTACAATTAATTCAGTCTTTATTTAGTGGAGTGGGACGTATTACTGATATTGATGATGTAATCTGTAACGTTCTAGGTTCTATTTTGGGATATTGTATTTATAAAATCTTTTTAAAAATGGCTAATAAATGTATCATTCGAGTGTTAGATAAAACTAATTCTAAAGGTATAAAATTAGTTGATAAATAAAAATTTAAACGAGGTTATGAATATATTAATAAAATTATTGAAGACGTACTTTTTAATTGTACGTCTTTTTATTTTTAAAAATAATGCTTAAGGCTGATGAGGAATCACATTCCCCATCTTACAATTGAAAGTAGCTATCGTATTTCAAGTATGGAATGAAAAGAGGAGAATATAATCTTTAAAGATAAACAAGTTTATAGGAGGATTCTAAATGGATATTTTACTTGTTGTTCTTATTATTGTTTTGATGCAAAGTAAAGAACGAAAAGTGAAAATAAACCGTATTTGGCTCATTCCGGCTTTATTGTGCTTTGTAACAATCCAGTCCATTATTCATATGGGACAAATAACTTTGCTGCAAGGACTACTGTTTGTTGTAATGCTTGGAATCGGCTTAGGTCTTGGAATTATACGAGGAAGAGCTTTAACATTTCGAGTAGATAGTGAAACAGGTCATGTACTCCGAAAAGGAAATTGGGTAAGTACAATAATCCTTCTTATTATTTTAGGAGCAAAAATTATAATTAAACAAAGTATGTTTTCTGGTAGTACACACCAGACATTAATGGTTGTAACAAACGCCTTTTTATGTATTACATTAGGCACCGTGATTAGTAGACGTTATTATATTTGGAAAAAATATAATGAATTAACACAAAAAGCGTAAATACATTCATCCCTTGTTTAACATTGCTAAGAACGGTAATACTAATTAACATTGAACTTTTACAACAAGGGATGATAATATGATATACATTTACACAGACTTCGGCGGTACTCATACAACTTCACTTGCTGCAGCGTATCATTTGAATAAATTACCAACGGATCGTAAGTTAACGAAAGAAGAAATTTTGAATGTAGATTACTTTAATAAATTGAAAACAGAAGATATGGGAAAAATTATTTTTCATGGAATTGATGAACATGGTCATCCTGTATATACGATTGGATGTGGCGCATCAAAAGTTGTTGTACCTGCGATGAAGCATTTAGGAGAAATCTTGCAAAAACATTATCAAAGTCATGAAAAAATTATTTTTTCTAATACATCACCAACTGTACCTTTACCAATGACTTTTGGTGGTCTGTTTTCTAGAAGGTTCCATATCGATTTTATTGGCGTACCGTTACTCGTATGGGGAGCAAAAATTTGCTGTGATAATATACAAAGGCTTGTTAGTTATACAAAAGAAGCTGGAAGATTAACGAATGATTATGTTGTAATTTTAGATAATGAAAATTTTAAATAGTATATGATAAGAAGAAAATCGAGCAAATTCCTTGATTTTCTTTTTTATTTGTGAAATAGACAAGAAATAGTCACATTTAATATACATCTACTATAGCCAAAACAATAAAGTCCTGTTACTATTACAGGGATATTCTCTTTTTATAACATAAATATATAGAAAAATTAGAAAAGAGGAATTGAATTAAGGGAGGAACAACATGAAGCGTGTTGCTTGGATTACTGATAGTACAACTGCGAATTTAAAAACAGAAGGAGATAACTTTGTTATCCCAATCGAAGTTATTATTGATGGAATTTCGTACAAAGATTGTGAAGAAGGTGTACGTGAACGTGTTTATAATGCGTTAAACGAAGGTAAAACAGTCACTACTTCACAACCTAATATTGGGGAAATGGTAGAGTTATTTACGAAATGCAAAGAAGAATATGAAGAAGGATTTGCAGTTGCTATTAGCGGAAAAGTAAGTGGAACCTATCAAAATATGAAGCTAGCTGCAGAAATGGCAGGTTTTCCATTAACGGTATTAGACAGTGAAACAACAAGTTATCCAATGGATGAACTAATTAGAAAAGCGAAATCGTTATACAATGATGGTATGACTTTACAAGATATACACAAAACATTAGTAGATGAAAAAAGAAGACCTTTCCACGTATTCCCGAAAAGTTTAAAAGGCCTTTATGCAAGTGGTCGTGTAAAGGGCATTCAATTTTTACTTGGAAGTTTATTAAGTGTTAACTTAATATTAGAAGTAAAAGGTGGAGAGCTTTTACTTGAAAAGAAAGTTCGTAAAATCCAAAAATGTCGAGAATATATTAAAAATGAACTTGAAAAAGAATTACCAAAAGTACTTCACATGTTCCATGCTAATGATAAAGATGGAGCCGAGGAATGGATTGCAGATATTAGACAAGCATTCCCTGAAATGGATTTCAAATTATATCCATTACCAATTTCATTTGCGGTTCATGCAGGTGAAGGTACAATAGCAATTAGTTATTAAAGTAAAACCCGTGAATTATTCACGGGTTTTTTATTTAATTAAAATGAAATGTGATCTCGACATATCTCCATCGAGGTTAGAAATCGATGGTCGAGCTACCTTCTCATATATAACTGTGGAATGCCTTTTTTATGACTTATCCAATTATTTCTTACAAGATTTAAGGAGGATTGAGTTGAAAATGAATTGATTAAAGTGTAAAATTACACTAAATAATACATTAGTTACTTTTGAGGGGGAAGTAAAGTGAATAAGGAGCATGCAATTGAACTTATTTCAATGAAAATAAAGTTAATACGCACTGAAAAAAGATATACACAAGATAAAATGGCTGAAGTTCTCGGCATATCAAAAAAAACGCTTGTTCAAATTGAGAAAGGGAGAACGAATGCAGGTTGGACCAACACTGTTGCTATTTGTGCATTGTTTAGAGATAGTGAAGTTTTACAGAATACTCTTGGGGATGATCCATTAGTAGTAATCGAAACAATGGCCCACAATAGCACTAACAACTTCAAAGAAAAAACATTGGGAGGAAAAGTCTGGTGGAAGCAGATTCAAGAAAAAGGGAACTTTCGCTTACAACAAAATCTAATTAGTCAGCATTATCGTATTCTAGACAGACAGGATTACCGTTGGTTTAATTCGATTGATTTAGAAGAAACGCTAAATCAACTTAATAAATTAGCAACGAATTCAGAACATCAAATAACCAGAACTACAATGAGCGAAAATAAATAGGAGGAAATTACATATGATCATCTTGCATTTTCTTTGGATTTACTTTATGCCAATTTACTGGTTATGTGGATTTATAGGTGGAATCTATTTAATTATTGCAGGTATCAAATATCTTAAATTACTTGTAAGTGTAATGGGATTACTTTGTCTTACCCTTGTCGTGTTACCTATTGTTTGTTGGGGGACAGGGATTAATGCGGAATTTCTTCTTACACCCGTTTCCAACTTTTCACTATTCTCTTTAAGTGGGTTAATAGCAGGATTTATTGGATTGTGGTCAAAAATTAAAGGCATAAGAAATATGGGATTTACTATTTTTACTTGTGGAGTAATAGGTGCCCTATTCTATTATTTAATGTCTATACCCGATTCATACTATATAGGATAGTTTTTCAAAACTCAGTTCATTTACAAACAAAAGGATAGTGAAACAGGAAAAACATTATTTCTATTCTTTCTGTCTAACTTATTAAATAAAAAGGAGGTGCTATAGAACTGGTAGCGTTTCCTTTTTCACATGAATCATTCACCTATCAGATAGGTTGCGCTCCAGTACGTAGTAGATAGCATATCAATAGCTAGCTATAATTTCTACATTCTCTGACTTTAAATGATAAAGGAGATGTTATCACAGTTGTTCCTGCAAAGAAAAAATGAATAGTTGTAGTAAAAACATTCTAGAATACAGAAGCTTAGGAATATTGGATATAAAATATGATAAATACGAGGCATAAGCCAGTTTACAATTTTTATGTCAACACTACAAACTTGACATGTGTGTATTTCGTTTTGCACTGTAAATCATTCATATTAAGTAATAGAATTGTAGAAATATATAATAGAATATTCGCACTAATATTTATACAGCTACAATCTATTTATATATAAGGTTATTAGGATTAAATTGAAAATGAAAGAGAAAACAATAGATGGAAGGGGATGTTTTTTATGTTTAGAAAAGCAGCACTAGGGATTTCATCGTTAGCAATTACAGCGTTCGTCGGATTAGGAATGGCAACAGAAGCTTCAGCTGGACCAGCGGCACCACTTACTTCACTAAACGTCGTACAAGTAGAGTCTGAGCTAGGCGGGGTAGAAACAATTAATCAGAACAGCTTCAGCACATCGCGTAACCACGGGGGAAAATATTTATATATTACAACGAAAGAAATGGGCTATGGCCAAAACCCATTTGCTAAAATGAATGGTTCTAATGTAAAAAGTATTGATTCCACTATAATTGGCGGAAGACCAATCGTTGGCTGGTATTATAAATGGGATGCTTCTGGACACCAACAAGGAACGTTTGAGTACCAAAAGACATCTATAAATTCACCATTTAATACAATGCGTACATCAATTTATATCCAATAATTTTGAAAGCGTTCGCACATATAAAATAGTCAAAGAAAAGGCACTCTTAGGAGTGCCTTTTCTTTGACTTGAATCACGTCCATCTATATTTACAATCCCGATTTCATAGCAAGAACACTTCCCATAAAACAATATCCTAAACGTCTATGAAATTAATATGAACGGGTAGTACTAGTCCTCTACAGTTAAAGTACGTAACCTTACATATTCCAACCCAATGAAAAAGGAAAAAAACTGTCGTACTTACGCCACAGTTTTTAATTTATCCATGAACTCATAGTTTAATTTTAAGTTTTTTAGATATATAGACATAACCGTACTACCTGCTCCTCATTTTTAAATTCAAGATTAAAAATGAGGGGCTAAACTTATATAAGCTTAGCTTGATGGGTATGTGGCGTAACTTTAAAATTAATTACATCTTTTTTCATAGCATAAATAATTTTGTATAGGGAGATGAAAGGATTTTTTAAAATAATAAAGAAGTATGTATAAGCAAATATATAAATGGTAGTGATTAGGATGAAAATCAGTAAGTTTGCAGAAGTAAATAATGTAAGTGTAGATACGATTAGACATTATATGGATCTCGGACTCGTTATTCCCGAGAAAAAAGGAAGTCACTATTTTTTTGACGGGTATTGTCAAAAGGATATAGAACTTATATTAGAGTACAAATGGCTAGGGTTTAGCTTGTATGAAATTAAAGAACTGTTTCTTTATAAAAATTTAGGGAAATCCTTAGACTATGAAAAGGATAATTTTTATCAATCTTTATTTAAAGTAAAATATGAAAAGATTGAACAAGAAATAAAAACTTTAGAGGAACGAAAATGCAAATTAAAGGAAGTGTTACATAATTTATCTATAGAAACTGAAATTTCGAGTTCAATTTTAGGGGTAGATTTAAAAGTACTTCATTTATTTAAATGTGTTAAGTGTAACGGAAATTTAATTCTTGAAGATGGCATTATTAATAAGAATAAAATTATTGAGGGAAAGTTAATTTGTAATTGTGGTGAAAAATACACGATTATTTCAGGGGTTTTAACAGCGGGTAACTCATTGAAAGCGTATGAAAAGAAATCACTTGAAGATTCTATTTCGGATTATATTCATGAAACTGATACTGCTTTTTTGGAAAATGTTCAAAGAGGAGGGGAATGGGCGAAAAAGAAACTAATGCAATTAGATTTAAATGAAAAAATACTACTTGATTTAGGGTCTGGTATTGGGTTCTTTTTACGAAATATTTATGAAGAACTACCGGAAGAGTGTTTATATATTGCTGTTGATCGAGATTTGAATAAACTTTTACTTTTAAAAGATGTAATTGAGAGAAGAAATGTGAAAAGAAATATGTTATTTATCTGTGCCGACTTTCTAAACATACCTATTCAGAATAATTCTGTTGATATTGTAATCGATCAATCAGGTACAAGTAATTATAGTTTTGAACATGAGGAGTTCTTATTGTGGGAATTAAATTCCCTTTTTAAACACAATTGTTATTTATTAAGTTCATTTATTTTATTTAATAAATTTAGTATAAATAGCCAAATTGCACCTAGACTCAGAGAAAATTTTACATCTGCAAAAGTAACAAAAGAAATCGAAAATTTACAGTTTCAATCTATTGATGAAAGTACTTCAAATTATTTGATACGAGGGGGAAGGTACGAAGATTTCTTTGTTCAAGGAGAAGAAATTTATACATATTCATTTTTCGGAAAAAGATGGGGTTAACCCCATCTTTTATTTATTTTCCCTTAAAAATTTTCAAATAGTACATATTGCTATTGGGTTGACCCAAGAACTTACAATGTACGTAACACAAAGTTAGGCAGGGGGAAAAGTGATGGGAAGTTTACGATTACATATAGAAAATAAAAATAGAAACCAAGAACTAAGAAATATTTGTTTATATTCAATTGCAAAAACAGTATCACTATTTGGTAGCTCTATTTATAGTTTTGCATTAGGATTGTATGTTTTACAAATAACCAGATCTGCGTTAAATTTTGCAATTTCGCTCATATTAGGAACGATTCCAATGATTGTTATGAATCCATTTGCCGGTGTCATTGCTGATAAGGTTGATAAAAAGAAACTGGTTATTTGCATGGATTTACTAAGCGGATGCTTATTAATAACTGTTTATATATTAAGCAGCTATTATGGATTAAACTTATTCATCATTTATACTACTACCTTTCTTATGACAGTATTTACAACTTTTTTTGGAATAGGTTTAGAGGCCGTAAAACCGAATATGGTCACTAAAGAGCGGTTAATGAGTATTAATTCTATAAGTAAAATTATCGATTCTATATCTTTAATTCTAGGGCCTATGTTAGGGGGGATTGTTTTTGCAGTCTTTGATATTAAAATTTTTATAATTATAAATGGTATTTCATTTATCCTTTCGGCTATTTCCATATTGTTTATTAACTTTAAATTGTTTGAGCAAAACATAAATGAGGAATGTTCAATTAGAGAAATTAATTTTATTGAAGATATAAAGGAGGGATACTCTTATTTATTGGAGCGGAAAAGCTTAAAAAATACTTTTAGTATTTTAATTTCTCTTAATTTCTTTTTAGGCTTTGCTGTAACTGTTCCGTTGCCATACATTATTAACACAGTTCTCAATCTTAGTTCTAAGCAATTTGGTATGATTCAAGGGACTTTCCCGATAGGTATGATAGTTGGTGCAATACTAGTAAAAAAGATAACTGATTGTTTTTCTTATTCTTATCTATTGAAAAAAATAAGTTTTATGTTGGCGATTTTTATGATAGTTTCAGGAATACCTGTTTTATTTAAACCTATTGTAGTAAATAATTTGGTATATGTTACTACGTATTGCATGATTATGTTCTTTTTAGGATTTATGATAGCACAAATTGATATTCCTTTAATGTATTTCATGCAAAATGAGATTCCTGAAGAATATAGAGGAAGAGTTCTTAGTATTGGATTAAGCTTAGGTAAAATAATGCAGCCAATAGCACTTGCAATATCAGGACTATTATTAAATTTCATTCCAGCCTACACGCTTCCCATTGCAGGGGGGATTGTATTTTTTACTTTGAATAAAATTTTAGCAAATAAGTTAAATTTAGAAATTCATTCAAAAGATTATAGTGTTTAACGTAACTTAAAAAGCGCAGGATCAGCATCCTGCGCTTTTTTATCGTAATTCAGCGGTTTTTCTAATGACAATCTTATCAATATCATCTTCTTCATCACCAATAAATAATCCGCGTTCTTTTAAATATGCTTCAAAATATAAATCTGCTTCAGCGCGTTCGTCATATGGCTTTACAGAGAGAACGAAACCTAATTTGTTTTGTTCTTCTAAGTGAGAAGTGGAGATGTAAGCCGGTACATTATGGCGTAAAAAGAGTTCTTTAACCGGAATAATCATATCTTTCATTAATTTCGTTAGCATACCCATTTCAAAATCGAAATTAAAGCGATCTATACTAGATAAATCAGCGAATACTACACCGATAAAACCTGTATTAAATACTTCTTGATATTCTACATCTTCATCATGGCCGCCATAAAAATTCTTTTCGATTAAATAATTTACAAAATAAGCAACGCCATCACTTTGTTCAAATGGTTTCGTTGAAAGAACAAAACCAATTTTCTTTTGTTTATGTAAATACACACATGACATGTATGCTGAAATGTTATGTTCTTTAAATAAAGCACTTGTTGCTCCAGAGAGACCATCTAGTACGTGATGAACAATTTGAAGTTTTTTACGAGCGAAATAATAGGATTTCTTTTGTAACTCCAATGTATCAATAAAGACAGAGCCGATAAAGCCTGTATTTGAAATAATAGGTGATTGCTTTTTTCTTCCTCTGCGCTTTAATGGAGCCATTGTTAAAATCATCCCTTCATGTACGTTTAAAATAAAAAAGAACGTTTGTTCGTATATTTATATTTTACTATTAAAACGCTATAAAGTAAAGGGTTTTTGATGAAAATATAACAAAAAAGACACCTTATAAAAGGTGCCTTAAACGCTGTAAGGGATAGGGTTTACCCTAACTATTTATATTATGATACAGAAACAATCTCTTCTGTCTCTTCTACATCTAAATGACAGTCCATAGTACGAACATCTTGATCTTCATGACTTCCGAAATAAATAGTAATTTTCATATGTATCGCTCCTTTATTCTAGGAATACCTAAAATAATTACTAGTAATGTTAATATTTATTATATACCACTTTTTTCATTCCGACAACGTTATATCATTTTTAATTATTTTAAACTATAGAGCACAATTTAAAGAGGTACTTTTTATAGAAAATGGTAAATTTCTAATATGTTATATTTAATATAGAAAAATTCGAGTGTTACTTTTTATGAAAAGGAGAACTATTGATGAATTATAAACAACTACTACTTGATAACTTTGCATTTAAAACCTCATATGTTGCACAATTTGTGCCCGGAATGAGTATAAAAAAAACGAAAGATTATATTGCTGTTGATTGTGGATTACCTGCCGATACATTTAATATCATCACTCTACTAAACAATAATTTAACGGAAGGGATCGAGAAATTATATAAAGAGGTAGAATACTATTATCAAAGAAATTTTCCAATGAGTGTTTGGTTATGGGATGAGGAGCAAGAGCGGGATATAAAAAGCGAGTTAATTAAAGTCGGTTTAAAAGAAGCGGAACAGAATATTGCGATGGTAGCAGACTTAAAAACAATTTCCCCAACAATAAACATGCCAGTAAGTTTTACTATTCAACAAGCATCTTCACTTGGACAAATAAATAAATTTGGAGAAACGTTAGCTGATCTATTCGGCACATCAGAAGAAGGTATACATGTACAAGCATTCTATAATCAAATTTCTAATCTTGATATATGTAACAGTGAGAATCTGAAATTATTTTTAGGGTTATATAAAGGTGAAGTCGTAACTGTTGGTTCATTAATATGTTCAAAAGATAGTATTGGTATTTATGACATAGCAACGAAAGAAGGAATGAGAGGACGAGGATTCGGATCTGCTATGTTCAATTTCCTGCTGCAAGAAGCACATAAATTTAAAAATACGTATTGTGTATTACAAGCTTCACCCGATGGAATCAATATTTATAAAAAATCAGGATTTCAAGCTATCGGCAAAATGACTGTATTGGAAAATCGACATTTAATTGAGTAAATCATTCAAGTTAAATCGTCTTTACATAGGAGCTTATAAATCGTTATGAAAAAGATATATCTCGTTACAATAATTTGTGCCTTTATAGTAATAAGTATCTTTGTTTTTCAGAAAATAAATGAACATAAGTATACTAAAGCTATTAATCAATCAAATCATATAAAAAATATCGCACATAGAGGTGCTTCTGCATATGCGCCTGAACATACAATAGCAGCATATAAATTAGGACAAAAAATGAATGGAGATTATATAGAAATTGATCTCCAAATGACAAAAGATGGGCATTTAGTGGCAATGCATGACGAAACCTTAACCGTACAACAAATGGTACTGGGCTAGTGAAAGAGCATACATTAGAAGAAATAAAGCAACTAAATGCAGATTCTTTTTCAACGAAAAATATCCGAACTTAGCAAAGAAAGAATTTGAAAATGCTAAAGTCCCAACATTAACAGAAATTGTTGAAACGTTTGGGCAAAATGCGAACTATTATATTGAAACAAAATCACCTAATGAATATCCAGGAATGGAAGAAAAATTATTAGAAATTATTAATCACTACGAAATACAGGATAAAATAATTATTCAATCGTTTAGTGAAGAAAGTCTACAAAAGATTCATAGCTTAAATAGTAATATATCCTTAGTACAATTATTACCTTATAAAAAAGCAGTTCAATTAACAGAATTAGAGATAGAAAAGTATAAAACGTACTGCATAGGTCTTGGTATGAATTACAAATATATTGATTCAGATTATGTAAATAAAATAAAGAAAAACGGATTAGAAGTTCATCCATTTACAGTAGATAATGAAAAAGATATGAAAAAGTTACTTTCATGGGGAGTCGACGGGATGTTTACTAATTATCCGGATCGTTTACATTCAATATTGGATTTGAAAAGTCATGAATAAGAAGTGTTATTCATAAAGGGGAAATTTACACAACCTATATATTAGGATTAATAATGCAAGGTGGCATGTTGCATATAAAAAGAAAATACCAAAAACCGCAACTAGAAGACCTGGGTTGCGGTTTTTTTTTATTGCTTAGATTTCAGTTTACAAAGTTTGAAGCTAGAAATGTAAATCTATTTAGATGAATTGGCTTCTTATGTATTTGTACTTCGGATCGTTCTAGGTATATGTACAACCCATGAGACGAGTTTTGCATATGATAATAGAAAAGGAGATGTTGCATATTGAAATACCAAACTAGAAACGTAAATAATCTGAATAAATTAGCGGATAATACGAAAGCTGCAGCTTTTAAGTGGTATCAGTACTGTATCGACAATGGAATTGAAGTATTAATTTATGAAACAATCCGTACAGTCGAGCAACAACGTGAATATGTTCGTAAAGGAGCATCACAAACGATGCGCTCATATCACTTAGTAGGACAGGCATTAGATTTTGTTCCAATTCAGTCGAATGGTACAGAAGATTGGAATGGCTATAATAAAGAACCGTGGGCATCAGCAATTCGTTATGCTAAACAAATTGGTTTTGAATGGGGCGGTGACTGGAAAGGATTTGTGGATAGCCCGCATTTGCAATATAACTACAAAGGGTATGGAACGGATACTTTTGGAAAAGGTGCTCAAAATGTAGTGACTCCTCCCACGTCGAATGATAATGTAGGGGTTGCTTATATTAACGGTAGTAATGTAAATTTACGAAAAGGACCTGGTACTGGATATGGCGTTATTCGTCAATTAGGGAAAGGAGAGTCCTACAAAGTATTTGGACAATCAAATGGCTGGTTAAATCTAGGTGGCGATCAGTGGATTTATAACGATCCATCATACATTCGTTATACGGGAGGAAATGTACCAGCAACTTCACAATCATCAAACGATGGTGTAGGTGTAGTTACTATAATCGCGGATGTATTGCGTGTTCGTACCGGCCCTGGAACAAATTACGGCATTGTGAAAAACGTGTATCAAGGTGAAAAATATCAATCGTTTGGATATAAAGATGGTTGGTATAATGTCGGTGGAAATCAATGGGTTTCTGGTGAATATGTTACGTTTGTAAAGTAAAAATAAGAGCCGTCCTGTTGGGCGGCATTTTATTTTAAATATTCATAGGACGAGCATTCATAATATTATTTGTAATACATAGAGTATAATTTTTCATTCTAATAATCAGAAAGTAATCAAAATGTAATTAATTTCAACTACGCTTTTTATATTTTTTTGATACACTGGCTACGAGGGGTATACCAATTAAGGTCGGTAAAAACCAAAACCATATTGGCGGAAGTAAATTTAAAATGGGAATATGGATGCCGATATTTACTAAAAGTGCGGTGACTGCACCAATATAAGAACCTAGCATACCTCTAATGTGGTGATGGAGCCAATTTTTCCAACGTTTTTTTCGTGCAAGGTATCCATAAATTGCAAATGAATAAGAGAAGATTGCTACATAAAATAAATATGCGATTTTATCCCAGTTGATAATGGATAATATTATTGCCGTAAGGGTAATGACAACATAGGATGCATGATATATTTCGCCCCATTCGGTATGTTTTCCTTTCTTCTTTTGGGCAACCATCGCTACAATACCAGTGATTAAGCATATTGTTCCAAATAGGATGTGTATGGTTAAAAGAATGTTAAAAATGCTCATAATAATTCCTCCTTTTTTATTTTTATAGTATTGCAGTATAGGAGAAAAGTTGAAAAATATAGTTAGTTCGGCTTAATATATTGAAATAAAGGTACTCCTAGAACAAAACCCAATGATTTAAATATTTAGTGAGATGATTATTATGTTAAATGAAGGAGAGACTTCTATGTTTACATCTATTACATATTTACAATCGGGCAATGAGAAACAACAAAAAATATATGATGTTTTGAATAGCCTAAACATAATGGAGGATTTAGCTTTATATAATCCCGTTCTTTGCGGGACAATCCCTATAAGAATTGATACTCCTCAATCTGACTTAGATATTGTAATGGAAGTATATAACTTTGATGTTTTTGAGCAGGAAATGAGATCTTTATATGGTTCTTATGGAGGGTTCAACATAAAAAAGAAAAGAATTAAAGGTACTGAATCGATAAAGGTGAATTTTGAATTCGAAGGTTTTGAATTTGAATTATTTGCTCAACCGAAGCCAGTGCGTAATCAAAATGCATATAGACATATGATAGTGGAACACATGTTATTAATGCAACATCCCCATATAAGGGAAGAAGTTATTCGCTTAAAGGAACAAGGTTTAAAAACAGAACCTGCTTTTGCTCAAGTATTAAATATTGACGGAGATCCTTATGAAAAACTTATTTTATTAGGGCAGGAAATGAAATTGTGGTAAATAAGATACGTAAAAAAATCCTCCAAAAACAAAAGAGGATTTTTTTATGCCGTTAACTTTCGAATTAATTCACTGAGCAATTTAATCCCGTAAGTCATTTGTTCTGGTGAAGCATATCCATATGATAAACGAATGTACTGATCTGATTCTTCTTCATAAATACGT
Source organism: Bacillus sp. C-3-6 (assembly GCF_054509685.1). Classification (NCBI taxonomy): domain Bacteria; kingdom Bacillati; phylum Bacillota; class Bacilli; order Caryophanales; family Bacillaceae; genus Bacillus; species Bacillus sp. C-3-6. The sequence goes on from NZ_CM137247.1 coordinate 2,558,643, forward strand.
CCTGGGTTTAAAAGAATTCCTTTTGATAGAGCCTCTGAAAATAGTTTTTTCATCGGAATGTTATGTACAACCTTTAGCCATATAAAAAATCCACCACTAGGAATATCCCACGATGCAATATCTGCACAATATTTATTTAAAGCTCGTATCATTATTTGTCTTCGCTCTTTCAGGTGCATTCTTACGTTTGCTACATGTTCTTCATAAAAACCTTCATTTATCCATTCAGCAGCTACTCTTTGAGATAAAGAGCTGGATCCATAGTCTGTTTGCATTTTTATATCTGACAATCTATCAATAACAGGTTCTGGTCCGATTATCCATCCAATTCTAAGTCCTGGGCTAAGTGTTTTAGAGAGACTACCAATATATAATACATGTCCATGTTTATCCATCGACTTTAAAGGAGCTGGAGGTGATTCATCAATCCATAACTCTCGGTAAATATCATCCTCGATGATAGGCAACTGCTCTTTTTCACATATTTTTAATATTTCTTTTCTTCGCTCTTTGGACATCAATATCCCCGTTGGATTTTGAAAACAAGGGATTGAATATAAAATATTATTCTTTTGACTATATTTAATTCGTTTTAATAAGTCGTTAGGTAAAATACCGTGATGGTCCATTGATATACCGGATAAATTTATATTTGCTGATTGAAAAACATGAAGTGAATATAAGTAAGAAGGTTGTTCAAGTAAAACAGTTGATTTTCTATGTAAAAGACCAATTGATATTAATTGTAATGCTTGGAGTGCACCCGAGACTATTAATATAGAATCCGGTGATGCATGTATTCCAAATGATTTTACGTATTTGCTTATTGCTTCACGTAACCGATAAAAACCTTTTTGTTCTTCGTATCCGAAATAATCTAATTCCTGACTGACGTTTTTTATTATAGATTGCATAGTTTCGAGCGGGAAAAGATGAGGTGCAAGTTCACCTTTACTAAGATGGATAAGCGTTTTATTTGCTTCTGCTTCATTTATTTCTCGCACCATTAACTTACTTGGTTTATGAATACCGGCTTTTACATATTCACTCCAATCGGGCGGAGGATTAGTTGCTAATAATGACCATGTATTATTCATTACAATTGTTCCTGCTCCGATTTGTCCTTGAATTAAACCATCTGCCATAAGTTCATCTAGCGCAGTAATTACAGTACTTCGATTTACATGAAATAATTTTGCTAACTGCCGCTGACTAGGGATTTTACTTCCAATTGGCCATTCTCCGTTTTCAATTTTTTCTTTCATATAGTCTATTATCTGCTGATATTTGGGCACTTTTTTATCGGTCGTCATATAAAAAACTCCTTCGTTTATTTAAAAGATTCAAAGTGGTTGGTTTTTCCGATAAATAACTGGTTGAAGACATTGTATCAACTATTAAATATGATGAAAAGAAATAATTGGTAATTTAAAAATGGTTGGTTTTTTAGGGAAGGAGAGAAAATATGCATAATAAAAAATGGGATTTACGCATTATATGTGCTCACGCTTTTACAATTCTTATATGGGGAACTGCTTTTCCAGCAATTCGTATGGGGCTTGAATCTTATACGCCTGAACACCTTACTTTACTACGCTTATTAATCGCCTCATTTATACTTTTGTTATTTTCATTTATATACAAACTACGACTACCGGATTTAAAGGATATCCCAGCAATTTTTATATTTGGTGCTCTAGGATTTACTATTTATCACATCGCATTAAACTACGGCGAAAAAACAGTAAATGCTGGATCTGCAAGTTTAATAATTTCAGTCACTCCAATAGTAACGGCAATTCTTGCTTCTGTTTTTTTGAATGAAAAAATGAAATTAAATGGCTGGATAGGTGGTCTAATGAGTTTTGCAGGAATTGCCTTAATTTCATTTAGCCAAGGCGACGCTATTCAATTGAATAGCGGGGGATTATTTATATTATTAGCGGCGATTTCAGAAAGTCTATTTTTCGTTTTCCAAACATCTTACTTAAAAAAATACGGCTTCTTACCATTTACCATATATACAATTTTGTCTAGTACTGTATGTATGCTTATTTTCTTAGCCGGAGTTTATCAAAAAATACTAGCAGCTCCTCTTGAAGTTAACTTGAGCGTTATATATTTAGGTGTCTTTCCAACAGTACTCCCGTATATTGCATTGGCCTATATTATATCTCGTGCTGGTGCTTCTGAAGCAACAAGTTCTCTATATTTAACGCCAATAACTGCGTGTTTCATTGCTTGGATATGGTTAGGAGAAGTGCCAACTTTAGTTTCGATAATTGGCGGAGGAATTACTATACTTGGAATTGTGATTGCTCATATACCAGTATTAAGAAAAGAAAAACATAGGAATTTAGCAAATAATCAATCCGTATAATGTAATTCAATAATGATCTTATGATACTTTTTCATATAGTTTCTTTCTTATGTTGATAAATATAATATTTTGTATTTCAGTTAAATATTGTATGTTACATTTTATGTAGTAAGCATTTTAAAAGGAGCTGACAACATAATGAATGGAAAAAGAAAATTTTTCACATGTATTTCTATTGTAGGAATCGGAATAGCTAGTTTTTCTAATTCTAGTTTCGCAGCAAGTGTAACGGACAATTCAATACAAAATTCTATTCCCGTAGTTAATCAACAAGTAGCTGCTGCAAAGGAAATGAAACCATTTCCCCAGCAAGTTAATTATGCAGGTGTTATAAAACCGAATCATGTTACACAGGAAAGTTTAAATGCTTCTGTAAGAAGTTACTACGATAATTGGAAAAAGAAATATTTGAAAAATGATTTATCTTCTTTACCTGGTGGTTATTACGTAAAAGGAGAGATTACAGGTGATGCGGATGGGTTTAAGCCACTTGGAACTTCAGAAGGTCAAGGGTATGGGATGATAATTACAGTATTAATGGCTGGTTATGATTCGAATGCTCAAAAAATCTATGACGGTTTATTTAAAACAGCAAGAACTTTTAAAAGCTCTCAAAATCCTAATTTAATGGGGTGGGTTGTCGCAGATAGTAAAAAAGCACAAGGTCATTTTGATTCTGCTACTGATGGAGATTTAGATATTGCGTATTCTCTTCTTCTTGCTCATAAGCAGTGGGGATCTAATGGAACAGTTAATTATTTGAAAGAAGCACAAGACATGATTACAAAAGGTATTAAAGCTAGTAATGTTACAAATAATAACCGACTAAATTTAGGAGATTGGGATTCTAAAAGTTCACTTGATACGAGACCATCTGATTGGATGATGTCACACCTTAGAGCATTTTATGAATTTACAGGTGATAAAACTTGGCTTACTGTTATTAATAATTTGTACGATGTTTATACGCAATTTAGTAATAAGTACTCTCCAAATACAGGACTTATTTCAGATTTCGTTGTAAAAAACCCACCACAACCCGCACCTAAAGACTTCTTAGATGAGTCAGAATATACAAATGCCTATTATTACAATGCTAGTCGGGTACCATTGAGAATTGTAATGGACTATGCGATGTACGGTGAGAAAAGAAGTAAAGTCATTTCTGATAAAGTCTCTTCATGGATTCAAAATAAAACGAATGGAAATCCTTCTAAAATTGTGGATGGTTATCAATTAAACGGATCCAATATTGGGAGTTATCCAACTGCTGTATTCGTTTCACCATTTATTGCTGCAAGTATAACGGATAGCGATAATCAAAAGTGGGTAAATAGCGGTTGGGATTGGATGAAGAATAAGAGAGAAAGTTATTTTAGCGATAGTTATAATTTATTAACTATGTTATTTATTACAGGAAACTGGTGGAAGCCTGTACCTGATGATAAAAAAACACAAAATCTAATAAATGATGCAATTTATGAAGGATACGATAATTAATTAAATTTGAGAATGGTTACTGAAGAAAGGAATTAGCATTCGCTAGTTCCTTTTTAATGTTTTGTAAAACATTATCCATTCTAAAATTCGCATAGATATACTTGCTTTTTTCATATACATAGTTATTGATGACTCTATGTTTATATGAAGGGAGAGTATTTCTTGGAAAAAGTATTATTTTTCGGAGACCCAGGTATTGATGACTCATTTGCCATTATGTATGGTTTACTGCATCCCGAAATTGAAATTGTCGGTATTGTAACCGGATACGGAAATGTTGAGCATATACATGCTGCACATAATGCAGCGTATATTTTACAGTTAGCAAATAGACAAGACATTCCTGTCATTAGTGGTGCAACAAAACCACTTACAGAAGAAATTACTACGTACTATCCTGAAATTCACGGAGCAGAAGGATTAGGGCCCATCCATGTTCCAGAAAATATATTATCTATTCCAATATATAATTTCGGCAGTATTGCTGCGATTCTTATAAAGTACGGAAAAGATTTAACGATTGTTGATGTAGGAAGATCTACCTCGTTAGCAATTGCTTTTAATTTATGGAATGATTTAATGCTAAATGTAAAAGGAATCTATTTCATGGGTGGTGTTTTTTTAGAAGTAGGAAACGTTACGCCATTAGCAGAGGCAAACGTGTATGGAGATCCGATAGCAAGTAAAATTGTTTTCCATCAAGCAAAGAATTTATTCATATTCCCTTTAAATGTAACAAACAAAGCTGTGTTAACACCAAATGTATTTAACTATATTCAAGCTAATACAAAGAATCCATTTCATATGATAATGAAACCAATGTATGATTACTATCTATCCGCATACCAAAAACTTAATCCATCTATGGAAGGGCCTTTGCTACATGATGTGGTTGCAATAAGTGGATTAGTAAATCCAAGTTTTTTTGAATTTGTGCATCGTACAGTAAATGTAGATACATACGGAGATACGAAAGGACAAACATTTGCTGATTTTCGCCCTAGCTCTATATCTGATGGAGCCCATATAGCACTAGAAATAGATGAACAAAAATTCATTCAAGATTTTATGAAAATTATGTTATAAGTTGTTGTCGAAAAAGGGAATTATTTCACTACGTTGAATATAAACATACATCCTCTATATAAGGGAGCTTACAATATTGAATGTCCAGTTAAAGGTTGTTACGAGAGAAAATTGGGAAGAAGCATTAAAGCTACAAGTAAAAGGAAATCAGTTGAAATTTGTTCCATCCGTAGCAGTTTCGCTTGCTAAAGTATATATAAAACCAGATGGTGACAATGTAGAGTACATACCATTTGCTATATACGATGGTGACCTTATGGTTGGTTTTGTTATGCATGCTGTTGTAATAGAGACATCGGATATGTATTGGATTAACGGATTTATTATTGATCAATCGCAGCAAGGTAATGGTTATGGAAAAGCAGCATTACAAGAAAGTATTGATATAATAAAAAATACTTTTAAATCGTGTAAAGAAATAAGATTAACCGTACATAAAGATAATATCTCTGCAAAGAAATTATATGAACGATATGGTTTCATATCATTAGGACAGGAGTATGATGGTGAGCAAGTATACCGTTTATTTGTTTAACTATTAAGAAGTAAAGGTGTGAAATGAAATATGCAATTTACTGAAGTGAAAATTGAAGTGTTCATTCCTGAAGAATATATTGAAACATTAAGGGATGAATTAAATAAAATTGGAGCATGTAAAACGGGCGAATATGACCATTGTCTTTCCTATAGTTCAGTGAAAGGATATTGGAGACCGTTAGACGGCGCATCCCCTTTTAATGGGGAAATTGGTCAAATATGCGAAGGGCAAGAATGTAAAATTGAAATAAAGTGTAAACGAGATCTTGTAAAAAGTGCTCTTGAAGTTATTAATGAAATTCATCCATATGAAACACCAATGATTTATATAATCCCGATATTAAATGATTATTTTGAACAAGTGTAGATTGAATGACTAGGAGGAATATCAATTGAAAAGTAAATTCCATCATATTGTACGAGCAGTCATGATAAAAGATGAAAAATTATTAGTTGCTGAATATATCGGCCATCATTATTTTTTACCTGGTGGCCATGTTGAAATTGGAGAATCAGCAGAGAATGCATTAAAAAGAGAATTAAGAGAAGAACTTGGAGTAAACTGCAGTATAAAACGATTTTTAGGAGTTATAGAAAATCAATGGCAAGATAAAGAAGTGCTTCATCATGAAATTAATCACATTTTTGAAGTAGAGTCACAAGATTTACATACGGACTTAACACGGAAATCTAGCGAGTCTCATTTAGCATTTCACTGGATAGATTATAATAAAGAAGCTTTAAATCATTATGAAATCATGCCAATGCCTTTAGTAAAGGAATTACTAGAAAGAAAGTTAAATGATGAACTACTAAATTGTTGGATTAGTAATTTTTAAATCACTTTATTTATAGTAAATACGTCCATCGAATGAATATAAAGAAAATAGGCTGAAAAACAAGGTACATCACCTAGTGTAAGTTCATATTTTGTTGATGTACGCATTTAGTCTATAGTCTTGTTTCTACTTTGTTTAAAAGAATTTATTAACTTTAATATTTGGACGGAATTTACATTTATAAATGGAGGGTTTCATAATGAATCAGTTTCAACAAGAACTACAATCATTAAACCTTAATGATTATCAAACTGGCAATGTTGTGTATTGGGATCAACAACAAAGTCAATATCCATACTTTTACATTCAAGACGATGCACGTCGTTGCGGCGGATGTGGAGGTTGTGGTGGACGTTGCGGCGGATGCGGCGGTAGATGTGGAGGTTGTGCAGGTCGTTGCGGCGGATGCATAGGATGCGCAGGGTGTTTCAGTTGCTTTAATTGCTGGAACTGGTGGATTATTTAAGTGTAGAAAATCCAAGCTATTTTATATGAAAGAAAGGTGTAAAAACTATTTTGCACTTTTCTTTCATGCTGTAATTTTGATGTGTATTAAGGGGGATTTATTTGTATACATATGATAAGTTGATTTCTTGGGTAGAGGATATAAAAGAAAAAAATCATAGTTCTGCTACAGCACTTTGTATTATAAAAGATAATAAAATCGTACTAGAGCATTATAGTGGTTATCACTCAAATACATCTACAAGCAAGAATGTAACAGCATCTTCACAATTTAACGTTGCTTCTGCTAGAAAAAGTTATTTAGGATTAATGATAGCGTATGCGCTTTATGAGGGGAAAATAAACTCTATTGATGATGAAGCGATAAAATATTTTAAAGACTTTGATCCTGCATTGCTTAGTAAAACGACGATAAGACATTTAGTAACACATTCGCACGGATTAGAAGAAACGAATGACAGGACAATTTTTCGTGAATTTGCACCGGGACAATCATGGGCGTATAGAGATATTAATGTAAGAATGATGACACGTCTTATTTATCAGCTATATAACAAAAGTTTTCCTGAATTGTTAAAGGAGCGTGTGTTTAAACCTGCTAATTTTCAAGAAACAGGTTGGAGAGTTCAGCGAGATGAAAATTTAGTTGACGTTGTTAATAATCCAAATGAAGACGCAATTAGTGAAATTGGTACGGTAGATGACGGTACTGAAAAAAATTTGTTTGTCTCAGCTAGAGAATTTGCGCAGTGGGGCAATCTTCATTTAAATCAAGGTGGGATAGATGGTAAACAAATTGTTCCAAAAGAAGTTATAAAAATCGCTACGAGTTTGCAGAGTCCAACATATATAAACAAAGAGCTACCACAAAATGGATTGTTTTGGTTCATCCAAAATGAGCCTGCGCAATTAAGCGAACTTGGTGAACGTGTTCCAAAAGGGTCGTATCAAATATTAGGGATTACTGGACCGACCATTTTAGTAATACCTGAATATAATGTAGTTGTTGCAAAAATGTATAATAAAAGATATAACTACGGTGGTGATAATTACTTATATTATTTACGTGAATTTAGTAATTTAGTCGCAGATACATTTAGTAACGGTAATAGGGCATAATTACTCCTATAACGAAAAGGAGTGATTGAAAATGAAAGATAAAGTGAACAAAGATAAAAAGCAAAATATAAAAGATGTAAATACAGAGCAAAATGCAATTTATAGCGATCCTAAAGATGCAGCTAATATGCAAACTGTACCGCAGCCGAAAGATTTTGATGAAATCGAATATTAATTTTTCATCCGACTATATGATGAATGAAAAATACGTCTTAAGTCTCATAACATTTAAGAAATTATTTGATAACATATATACATAAGCATTTGAAAATGTCTTATCTTAACAAAGCTTTCTTTAGAAATATCTGATATAACCTGCAAAAGGCACTTCTTTATGAAGTGTCTTTTTGTGTATATGAACTTAATTACCATTTTCCGTACAGTATCTTGCAATTTATGATGGATATACTAACTGTGAAAATTCATGTCAAGATAAAAGAAGGGGACAGTTAGTATGAAACAAACTTCTATAAATCCGTTACTAATTGTTCTAGGTACAATCATTGTTCAAATTGGCCTTGGAACAATTTATACATGGAGTTTATTTAATCAACCCCTTGTAAGTAAGTTTGGATGGAATCTTAATTCAGTAGCGATAACTTTCTCCATAACAAGTTTTTCTTTATCATTCTCAACTTTATTTGCAGCCAAGTTGCAGAAAAAATTAGGACTTCGAAAACTTATTGCTACTGCAGGAATTGTTTTAGGACTCGGCTTAATACTTAGTTCACAAGTTTCTTCTTTACCACTATTATATTTATTAGCTGGTGTCGTTGTTGGTTATGCGGATGGAACAGCTTATATTACATCACTATCTAATTTAATTAAATGGTTTCCAAATCGGAAAGGGCTTATTTCAGGTATATCTGTATCAGCGTATGGAATGGGCAGCTTAATCTTTAGATATATAAACGGAAATCTTATCGATAACCTTGGTGTATCACAAGCATTCTTATATTGGGGTATTATCGTGTTACTTTTAGTGTTAATTGGATCCTTCTTCTTACGTGAGGCAATTGTAAGTAATGCTGTAACTGAAACATTACACAATGACTATACTCCGCGTGAAATGATGCGAACGAAACAAGTATATCTGCTATTTTTTATGTTATTCACCTCGTGTATGGGTGGTTTGTATTTAATCAGTATGGTAAAAGATATCGGCGTACAACTTGTTGGACTTAGCGCAGCAACCGCTGCAAACGCCGTTGCTATGATTGCAATCTTTAATACAGTAGGTAGAATCATTCTTGGGACGTTATCAGATAAAATCGGGCGAATGAAAATTGTCTCTGCAACGTTTATTATTATAGGATTGTCAGTCTTTACTTTAAGTTTTATTCCGCTAAATTACGGAATCTATTTTGCTTGTGTAGCAAGTGTCGCCTTTTGCTTCGGCGGTAATATAACTATATTCCCAGCTATTGTCGGAGATTTCTTTGGATTAAAAAACCATAGTACAAATTACGGGATTGTCTACCAAGGTTTCGGATTTGGTGCGCTTGCAGGATCATTCATTGGAGCGATACTTGGAGGATTTCAACCAACTTTCATTATAATTGGTGTTTTAAGTGTTATTTCCTTCATTATTTCAATATTAATCCGTCCACCAAATGTAGAAAAGAAAAAGGAACTAAAACATTTACATCGGAAAATAGCTTAATTTTAAAAAGAGTCCTCATACTAGGGCTCTTTTTTATTCCATTAACTTTGCTTCTTTACCAACTCATTAAAGACAGGACAATATCATTTTAAAATTGAATAGATAAGTAAAAAGGAGCGTGACACTTAAAATGAAAATAGTACAGCAGTGGGTACAAGAAGATAGTGATTACATAAGAGAGAAAGTAATTGAATATAATCAAAAATATCTCGCAGATGAAGAAAAAACACCTTCAGAAAAGGTTAGTTTCATAGTAAGAAATGAAAAAGAAGAAATAGTAGGTGGGGTAACAGCAATAACTTTTTGGCACCATATACACGTTGACTTTCTATGGGTTTCTGAAGAGTATAGGCATGAAGGTTACGGAAGTAAGTTAATAAAGCTTATTGAAGAGTTTGCAATTGAAAAAGAGTGCAGGTTAATCAATTTAGATACTTTTAGTTTTCAGGCACCTGATTTTTATAAGAAGCATGGATATAAAGTAATCGGAGTAAGTAAAGATCATCCGAAAGGACATAATCATTATTATTTAGAAAAACGGCTAAAAAGTATATAGAATTTGTTAACATTAGTATTTGGAATACACATGCAATAAGGGCGAGGTTATTATTAATTTCAGTATTAATTGAATCAATTTTTATTCTAAAACTGCAAGAACGTACTTTGGATAATCTTCCTAAGGTACGTTCTTTTTTTATATCAGTAGCCTATTCTTATTAATTCCACCAATACTGGTAAAGGCAAGACTTAACTAACTTATATATATTAAAAGGAGTTAATGGTAAAATGAATAGAAGACAGAAAATTCCTTTTATTAAAAATAGAGGAGGTACATATGAAAAAAGTAAATGTTACATATGCACTTTTATACGATAAAACAAACGAAAAGATCTTAATGGTAAAAAACAAAGGGGAAAATGGTTCTTATTATACATTACCAGGTGGCGCAGTTAAATTGGGAGAAACGTTAGAAGAAGCAGTAATTCGAGAAGTAAAAGAAGAAACAGGGTTACATATAAATGTAAACGGGATTTGTTCTATCAGCGAAGCCTTTTTTGAGGAAAGAGATCATCATGCAATTTTCTTTAATTTTCTAGGTGAAATAATTGGCGGAGAGACATATATATCAAGGCCAAAAGAAATTGAAGAGATTACTTGGATGGAATTACATATAGCAGCTCCATATTTACGCATACCAGAACATTTACTAGATTTATTACAAAGGAAAGAAACAGTACCGTACTTTTTTAACGGAACAATCGTTCATCAATCTTCATAAAAATATTATCTCATGTAAGGTGGGGAAAACATGGAGTTCATCGTTAATCACAAACAATTTACTCAAGCACTTTCAGAAGTTAACAAAGCGATATCAACAAAATCTTTAATTCCTATATTAACTGGTATAAAAATAACTGCAGATCAATCTGGAATTACTTTAATTGCAAGTAACTCGAATATTTTTATCGAAAAATTCATTCCTGTTTCAATTGAAGACGAAAAGATTGCAACTATTATAAAGGCAGGAACTATTGTTGTACCTGCAAAGTATTTCATTGAAATAATAAAGAAAATGCCAAGTGATATAGCAATAAAAAGTAAGAATGAGCAATTAATTACGATACAATCAGAAGAAATCACATTAAGTTTAAATGGATTTCCTGCAGATGAGTTTCCGAATGTACCGCTTATAGACAATCATGCAGAAATCAAAGTAGAGACAGAGCAATTGATTGAAGTATTTAAACAAACAGTCTTTGCGGTAGCGAAAAATGAATCTAGACCTGTTCTTACTGGGGTGCATATAGAGTTATCTAATAATAAGTTAATTTGTGCTGCAACTGACTCACATAGACTAGCGATACGTGAAACATTGCTTTCCTCAGATGTAAAAGCAAATTGTATTGTACCAAGCGCAACCATTAGTGAACTTCTAAAATTAATGAACAGCAATTCAGAATTCGTATATATCTATCTTTCAGAGAGTCATATTATATTTACGCTCGGAACAACTACATTATATTCAAGACTAATCGAAGGGAAATATCCTAATATTTCCAACCTTATTCCGAACGACTTTAAAACGATTATTAACATAGATAGAAAAAAGATATTACAAGGTGTAGACCGATCAAGTTTATTAGCAAGTGAATGGGCCAATAACAATGTTAACTTAGAAATCATAAACGAATCCACAATTAAAATTTCTTCAAACGCTTCTCAAATTGGGAAAATATCCGAAACGCAACAAATAGATGCGATTCAAGGTGAAAAACAATTAAATATATCTTTCGATGGGCGTTTTATGGTTGATGCTTTAAGAGCAATAAAAGAAGAAACGATTACTTTAAGCTTTGGCGGTTCTATGAGACCGATATTGATTGAAGCAGGAGAGCAATCTGCAGCAGTACATCTTATATCACCAGTAAGAGCTTATTAGGGATAGAGGAAGGGATTACATTATGTACAAGCAGACTTTTGTTTTATGAAATCATAAATTAATACATTATAAGAATGATGTATTAGTAAAGCAAACAGTTTACTAACTCCTACATAATATAATTCATAGACAAAGCAGCAATGGTAATCTGAAATACAAAGCAAAATAATAATAACCTAAATATAAAAGCATAGATTAATCGATATGGGGTGAGTACGATGAAGAAAGTAATTGTTTTACTCATTGGTATAGTTTTAATTATTTTTGCTTTTTATCAATACAACAAAAAAGACTATGCAGCTAAAAATACTAACTTGTATGTAGAAGACTTTAAAGGGGCAAATGATTCAATAAAAATACAATCTGCTATTAATAAAGCAGCGTCTAGTAAAATAAAAACCGTATTGCTTGATGATAAAAAGTATAAAATCACGTCACCAATCACTGTTAAAAAAGGTGTGAAATTATTATTTGGTTATGGATCACAATTTGTGGTTGAGGGAAACTTTAGAGTTCTAGAACTAGAGAAAAACGCATCCATTGAAGGAGCGTATATAGCTATTGACGATCCTAAATTTAACTCTGAAGTTATTTATTTAGACGGTAAAAATAAATATTATAACACTTGGAACAAAACGCAAATAAAAGATATAAATATTATTAATTGGACGGAAATGAATAAAGGTACCGGAATTTCTTTATACTCTGCTGGAAAAGAAAATGAAATTTCGTTTGTTAACTTCGAAAACATTAAAATTGTAGGAATGGAAACCGGACTAAAATTAGTAGCAAAAAAACCGAGCACCGGACAAGCTTGGATAAATGCCAATCGTTTTATGAACTTTTCTTTAGAAGACTGTGTAAATATGATTTATATGGATAGTCAAGTAACTACGCCAAATGAAATTAGTGGGAATCAATTTACAAATCTTCAAATACAGCCTTCAAATAAAACAAAAAGCATTATACAGGTAAGTGGTCAGCATAATGAATTTCATGGGATGGTGTGGGATTTAAATAAAATAAAACATGAAAACGAACTCATTGAACTGACTGATAAGAGTATGAATACAGTGGTTGAAATGTCCAGTGTACCAGCCAATAGAGTTTTAGATAGTGGGAAATCCAATATTGTGAAATAAGTTTAAATACAGAAAAAAGAGCGAATTCTTTATAAGAGGATTCGCTCTTTTTATATTTTAAAATTAAATTTCCTTCCACCAAGCGGATGAAGGATAATTTGTAGATTTCAACGTAATAGATTCGCCAATTTGAGGCGTTGTAATTTTAACACCTAAACGGTTGGCTTCTTTCGTAACACGTTCTATCGGGTCACTCCATTCGTGTAATGCTAACGTAAAAGCACCCCAATGAATCGGAAGAAGTAATTCTCCTTTAACATCAATATGAGCTTGTACCGTTTCTTCAGGCAACATATGAATAGCAGACCACCTCGGATCATATTGCCCGCATTCCATTAATGTAAGATCGAATGGACCGTATTTATCACCAATTTCCTTAAAGTGAGGGGCATAACCGCTATCACCACTAAAGAAAATTTTAGTCTCTTGACCAAGAATAAGCCATGAACACCATAATGAACGATCTCTATCTGTCATACCACGTCCCGAGAAATGCCTTGCAGGCGCACATACTAACTTAATATTATCAAACGTAATTTCGTCCCACCAATTATGTTCACTAATTTTACTAGGCGAAACACCCCATTTAATAAGATATTGTGCAACTCCAGTTGGAACATAAAAGTGCTTTGCGCGATCTTTTAACTGCATAATACTTTTGTAATTCAAATGATCATAGTGATTATGAGAAATGATAATCGCATCAATTTCTTGAAGGTCATCACGTTCTAAAGAAAAAGCACCACTATAGCGTTTACTATTAAACAAAGGGAATGGGGAAGAGGCATCTCCAAACATAGGGTCTAATAATAGTTTTTTACCTTCTATTTTCAAAAGAGAAGCAGAATGGCCAAACCATGTAACACTCTCTAACGATTCATTATCTTTATTTGATAAAACGATAGGCAAATCCTTTATAGGACGCAGCTTTGATTTTATTTTAAAGTAATCCGTCATTAAACTTATAATATCTTTCGATTTAAAACTCATATCAGTATGAATTTGATTTGTATATTTCTTATTCATTCGTTCTCCTTTTTACAATTAACAATTTACGTATGTTGTTTTTGTAGCTATTTGTAGTTTAAACTATATTATTTTACCTTTCATCTAAAATGCCTTGTATTTCATAAATCCGTCAAATTCATTATTTGTATCTATAAAGTACAAATCGCACAGCAGCAGCTAAGACAAATATTAAGTACATGTAAATTGTTTTTATTTAGTAAATTCCTTCTTATACGCAACAAAGAACATATGTTCCGTTGTATGTTATAGAAGAAAATATGTCTCTAATAAAAGAAAGGAAGGAGAGGATGTAAGTGCACATAGAACGAAAAAAGAAATCAATATGTAAACTATCAAAATCTGAAATAACGCAGCTATATGCAGAGGGGAAGAGTACCTCAGAGATCGCTACACTTGCTAATGTGTCTGCAAGGTATATTCGTATGGTTCTAACAGACAACAACGTTCCAAGGCGAGCTATAGGGAGCTGGAAGAGAAAGTATGACATAAAAGAAGATTATTTTAAAACTTGGTCAAATAATATGGCTTATATATTAGGGTTTATAGCAGCAGACGGTGCTATACCAAAAGAAAATCAATGTGTCAGTATATCACAAAAAGAAAGTTATATTTTAGAAGATATAAAACAAGAACTAAACACCAACCAGCCACTATATCGAAATAAAAAAACAGGCGTATATATGCTAAACATTAATAGCAAAGTAATAAAAGACGATCTAATGAATATTCACGGAATCATGCCATGTAAATCTTTTAACATTGAATTTCCTTTAGTACCAGAAGAATATTTACATCATTTTGTTCGTGGATATTTTGATGGGGATGGTTACGTCAAGTATGAAACTTATACAGTAAGCTTTGTAGGAGGATCATATAACTTTATGAATTCTTTAAATCAGGTACTACAAAATCAAAATTTACCAGCCGATTTACTAAATCAAAATAAACATTATCGCGTCATTTTAACCGGAAGAAAACCAATACAACTATTTTCAAAGTGGATTTATAAAGACAAAGATATTTATCTGCATAGAAAATATGAAGAATTTCAGAAAGAAAGTCTAAGTCTAGATCAATTAAAAGATCGAAAGCTAAAAAGAACTCAAGCTGCTGTTAAGCAGAGAAAACAAAATTTCCTTAAGGAATATATGAAAAATAAATGTATCGCTAAAACTTGTTCCATTTTAGAAATAAAGGAACCAACTTTTAAAAGTTGGTTAAAAAATGATAATCAATTTAAAAAAGACTATGAAAGAATTCATTCATTATAAAAATGCAAGAAACCTTAGTATATCTATGCTAAGGTTTTTAATTTTGGATTATTAGAGGACACTCATTTTCGTTTATAGAACTTAATAAATACATAGATTTTACAATGAATTTATTAGTAAGGAAGGGAATATGAAATGCTCACTAATAATAGTCCGGAGAATATATTACATACGGCTTATGAAACTAAAATGATTTCATCTGGAGATAATTCGCCATCTATAAAAATAAAAGGAACGAAACTTCAATATTTACTTGTATTGGTTCATCTTGGTTTTGAGTCAAATGCTATAAAAATGATGCTAAATTGGACAAATGATGAATTTGAAAAGCACGTTAATTCATTAGAAGTAGAGGGGCTATTGAAACAAACAGGAGGGAGGTACTATCCAACGTGCATGGTGATAACAGCTTGTGAAGGAAAAAAACTTTATAACCTTTGTGAACCTCTAATTAAACCAACACTTAAGATCATTGAAAATCATTCAAATCAAATTGAATTTATTTCAAAAAGAATCGACACGTTTAATCATTTATCTAAAGAATCGTATAGTCTTTTACTGTATAGTGGTGTGTTATTAGATTTTGGACAAATAAATTACATTGAAGAAAACTATTTAAAAAAGAAACGACCTTTAAGAAATAAGAAACGATATTATTATGCTATTCAAGAACAAGAACTAGCAGATATAGAGGCTTTCGGGATGTATGGTAATACGTATTTAGATTTAGGAGAAGTTCAAATTGGTCTTTATGGAAATTCTCGATATTCAACATTAAATTTAATAACAGCAAATAACGAAATATTTGAAGAATATTTTCAAAACACTAATACTGATATTAATTATAAGAAAAAGCAATTAGTAAAAGGTTTCGTAGCAGCAGATAGACAAATAGACTTACATTTAAATGTAGTTTATGAAAAATTAGGTTTATATCAAAATTCACAACCTATCATCCCGATGTTTAAAAAAGCAGACGTATCTAGGCTTAACGACATTGCAAACACAATCAGTAAAGATTTAGTCTTATTATTTAAAGAAAACGATAAACCTTTAAAAGAATACTTTGCGAGCAGCAGATACTCACAAGAAATAACTTATGAAGAGTTTTTTATCTGGTGGTATCACTTTTTCTATACAAAAGTAACTGAAGAATTAATAAAACAAGGTGTAATTATAACAAGCGCACAAGAAAATCAAACGTACATAATCCATTAATAACTTTAAATTAAAGTGCTAATATACTTTTACAAATGTAGCAGCTAAATGGATAAATAATTATTAGTAAATAGAGGATAATCTGAAATTAAAATTTAACATATGAAGAAAATGAAATATTTAAAGGGGAGTAAAGCCGTGCAAAAGAAATTTATCAATCCGGAAACGATGTCACCAACTTTTGGATACTCGCATGTAGTCGAAGTTAGTAACGCTAAACGAACAATTTACATATCTGGACAAGTAGCGATTAACACTGACGGTCAAATAGTTGGAATTGACGATTTAGCTACACAAACGCGACAAGTATTCGAGAATATTAAAAGTGCATTAGAAACCTCGGAATTAAAATTTAATGATGTAGTCAAATTAACATTTTTCTTAACTGACATTTCTCAGATGGCCATTGTTAGAGATATTCGAGATCAATACATCGATACTAAAAATCCACCAGCAAGTTCAGCTGTAGAAGTTAGAAAGTTAATTAACGATAACTTTTTAATTGAAATCGAAGCAATTGCTGTAGCAAACTAATTTTAAAAACTTATTATGAATCATATCCATGCAATTCGTTTAATGCGTTCATTTAAAACGAATTGCATTTTTTATTGTCTTAAATATAATTTATATCTGGAGACATTATCATCAACAACTCATAAAACAAAAACAAATAAGCACACAATCGATTACACAGAATGAATCCGATGAAAAGGGAAGCGTAACAATCTACACTAACATATAATAAGTTTATTACTTTTATCCAGTTAACATAATATATATTATAGGCAGTTGTAGAAACAAAGCAATATCAGGTATCAAAACCCAAGTAAACTATACTTAATGAGACGAAATAGAGATTTTTAGTGAGATTCACATGAAATCTTATCTAAACAAATTTCTTCAGTTTTTATCGTTTTTATTTGTTATAAATTCATCACAGCAAATCTTAATCAATAATCACTTAAGATTTAACGAATTAAAAACATTTTTGATTGGTAAGAAATTTTTATACAGAAAAATTATTTCTATACAAAATATAAATTAGTAATTTTATTTTATGTTTTACTTAATGAATTTATTGCTATTTGCACATGTTTTACAACTTTACATTATTTGTTGTTATTTCTGTTATTTAGGCTTGACTTTCATTACACTCATTGTTTTTTATTCTAGTTAACATAACGCTTATTTTTAACATAAAAAAATCCTCCTCACCTTCAGGAAGATTTTTTGTTTGCTATTATTTTATTTGTATCTTCTAGTAACAATCCCAATTGTAAATGACGTTGGAAAAATCTAGATTTAACAGCTCTTCCTTACGTATAAAGAAATTAGCAACCCCAGAATCGCCCCACATAATATTTAATGAATCGTCTGTATCGATTTGCAACAATAATATGTCATGTTGCTGGTATTTTTCTTCCCATTCTCTCGGATCTGTCTGTGTGAAAAATGGATATCCACCAATTTTATGTCCTTGATCTTTACATAAATCATCATACAGTTCGCCTAATTCTGTATTATTTTCTTCATCAACAATTTCTTCCCAATCAATGTTATCACTAAAAATCATTTCAAATCGATAATCTCTTGGTGTTACTGGTTGATATGCCAACTCAAACTTTAGTTTTGCTGCTTTGGGTATGATAAAATTCTCTAAATCTAAAGTGTTTAAATAACTAAAATCAGTAATCACCTTAGTTAAATCCGCTGTGATTGTAGAATGATAAACAATTCGAAAGTCTTTTTGGCTTGTGGGATGATCAAAATCTGCTCCAAAAAGATCTTCTTCAGCACTTATGAAAAACTGTAACATTCCATGTTGAGGCATATGTTCAATGTTTGGTATTTCTTCAAGGTTTAACTGCGCAAGTAGCATCATAGGTTGTCCGTTTGAGTCTTTAGGATGCTCTTGATCTATAGGTAAATACGGATATCCACCAAACTTACTTTCAAAAAGCGTTGTCTCTGCTAATGTTCCAGACACTTTAACATACGGTTTCACACTTTCTTCTAAAATACTACGATACTTTTCTAGTTCTTTCGGAATTTGAAGTTGATACGTATTCTTCACTACATTTGCCTCCTTTTAGTAATGAATTGAAAATGCCTAACTTAATTATATAGTAAGCGATAGCTTAATTGAAAATCGTTAAAAATCCATTTTCACCCTCATTTTTTGCGCGCTTGGTGGACAAAGTAGATTATGTTCTAAAACCTTTTTATTAATAGTTCGAATTAAATCCGCTGCTTCTGCAGTATTTGTATTTTCTTTTAGCTTTTCTTTTAAATCATCAATTTCTTTTGAAAGCTCAATCCACCTAGGTAAAACATGATTATTTGCTAAAGTTCTATAAAGTTGCTTTTCAGGATTGTAAGAAAGATCTTTATCAAGATTAAGAGGTTTCCCTTTACCAGGTAAATTATCAAAAGCTCCTTTTTGTTCTGCTTGTTTAACGATAGAACTAATATGATCCTCATACGTATAGGACCAAACTTTCTCATCTTTTACTAAAATCTCTTGTTTTTTTAGTTTTTTATCTAGTTCTTCTTGATTCATAGATTTTCTCTCCTTTTTATTTTATAGTGTGGTTTTTATCTATTTCAAAGCTTTCAATCCATCTAACAACTTTTTTCACCCTCACACGCTATCATGACCGTCTCGAAACTCTTCATAAGTGGTTTTGTACCCTTTATCTTTTAAAGCTCTATACAAGTGGTTATTGGCCGTTAAAAGAGGTTTGTTTTCAAGTTGTCCTGCTACCATATAAAAGTGAAGTTGAGTTGCAATAGAATTTATAGATGAAATTTGATTTTCAATCCAAGGAATATCGTTTTCAAAAGTTAGTTCTTCTAGCTGATTAACATGATCTACAGCAATACATGGCGGTATTCCATTTTCGTAAATTAAATAATTGAGTGTTTTTGCGATTGAAGATTACTTAATGCATGGATTTTTATTAAAGACAATGAAATGTTCTTGAAGATGTGAAGTTTGAGAATAATTATGAGGTAGATCAAGATGTTTTGCCCTTGCTGCAATGTGGCAGTAAGGATATTTAATTTTGATAGAATGATATAAGAGCCTTGCTACACTTTTGTAATAAGACTCTTTAAATGAGTTATTTACTAGAATAATTGTCTATTGCTTGAATAGAAAGTTCCAACGATTTTATTCTTCTTTCTAAAAGCGTTCTTTGAGGACTCCCAAGCTTTGACTTAACGTAAATCTTTTCAATTGATGGAAGCAAACCAATCAGAACATTACGAGCTTCTGCTAAATCTTCCTGAGTATAATGATGAGTTTCTTGCTTCCAAACACTTTCTAACATAGCTAAGCCGATACTAGCTGCTTTGAGTCTTTTTTTCACTAAAGTAGTATTTGATCCTTTTTGAGTCATCTGTGATAAGGCATTTTCAAGTTTACTAATTGTTGACTGTAAAGATTTTATTGATTCTACTTTATCTATATTTGATACGTTTTTCATGTTAATGTTATCCCTTCTACGTTGCTAACTTGTTTTGTTTAATGTTTAATGAAATCCTTAAAAGCTTGATTTCACTCGAAATATTTTAACATAAATAACTAACTGTATTCGAGTTGGACAATAACTTAAAGTAAAACAGCTATTCCTCTCTCCTCCCCTGTAGCATTCTATTATATGTACTTCTTTCTTCTCATTAGAATTCCTATATAAACTAGTTGTTAATATTGAATGTTTTATGAACAAAAAAACGTACAAGTAATGTAACCTGTACGTTTTCGCTTTTATTCAGTAAGGTAATAAAGTAATAGCTTCCTGGTCTTCTCATAACTTATGAAATCTCTATACAAAATGGGATAATTCACAATTTCTGTTTCTAGAAAACGATATTGCGGAAACCACTCGAAAAACGATTTTCTTAACCACTTTATTTGTTGAAACGTAATGTTCTGTTCGTTTCCATTTAGTACAGAATTTAAAGTAGCTGCTGTATGCATCCAATAATGATTAAAATCAGCGTTTATACAGTCATCTTCGGTAAATTTACTTTTTAAGTCTCGCTGCAATTTTGCAGTAGCACGATAAGGAAACGGTTTATGAAGTGGACTATGCATTTTCTGCAATTCCTTAAAAATAATTCGTTTTCCTAACTTCAACTTTCCACCCCTTTATTTCTCTATCCAATTTAATAAGTTTTCATAATGATATTGAGCATCGATATACCCAAGATTATATAGATTAACGAGCTTTTCCTTATTTCTTTCTATTCCGCTTATAGGAAGCTGTACACTTGGTTGAATTACATAAAAATTATCTTTTTGTTCTTCTCGATTCATATAAGATATCGTCTCATTATAAAAACGATAATGGTCTACTAAATTCTCTGCGATTTTCGGATATTTTCTATATAAAATTTTAGCCAGGCCTGAAAATTTATTTCGCTGCTTCTCATATCCTTCTGGCTTTGTCATAATGACAACGTTCTTTTCATAACCATCCTTTTGGGCTTTTAAAACTGGTATAGGGTCTATAATCCCTCCATCTAATAATTTTCGATTATTATATTCTACAGCAGGTGCTATAAACGGTACAGAGCTTGAGGCGCGAATGATTTTTAAAATATCATTTCCGTGTTCTGCTTTATTATAATAAATGGCTTGTCCTGATTCGCAATCAGTCGTCCCTATGACAAACTGTTCATTACATTTTAAGAAAGTTTGAAAATCAAATGGTACAATTTTATTAGGTACTTCATCAAATAAAAAATCCATTCCGAATAATTCACGTTTTCGAATTAAGTTTCGATAAGATATATACCTGTAATCTGATACTAGCTCTGTATTTACTTTCTTATTTCTACCTTTTTGACGTGACAAATAGGTTGCTCCCATACAGGCTCCAGCTGATACGCCGACTACATACGGAAAGAATAAGTTCTTTTCCATGAAATATTCGAGTGCACCTGCAGTATATAAACCTTTCATTCCTCCGCCCTCTAATACTAAACCAATATTCTTCATGCTATATCCCTCTGCTTCTTTTTTCTTAATTTCATATTAGCATAAGATTTTAAGATGAGGTTATATAAACTAATTACAACAATAACCAGAAACTACTAAAGTAATGTCATAATATCTTTGTGAGTAACATGTTACAATATAAGTAATTCATTCCACATATATTAAAGGAGGAATTTAATATGGGTTTATTTAGCGGTATTTTAGGAAATGCATCAAATACGAGTTCTGAAAGTGTAGAACGTGATTTAGAGAAGATTATGCTAGACGATGAAAAAGTAGAGCATGCTTATAAATTAATTCGTGATCTAATCGTATTTACAAATCGTCGTCTTATTTTAGTAGATAAACAAGGAGTAACTGGCAAAAAAACAGAATACCATTCTATTCCTTATAAAAGTATTACACAATATAGCATCGAAACGGCTGGGCATTTTGATTTAGATGCAGAACTTAAAATTTGGGTGTCTAGTATGGAGGATCCAATTACGAAAGAATTTAAAGGTGACGATAGTATTTTAAGCATTCAAAAAGCGTTAGTAACCTTTACGACTAAGTAGTGGTTTTTGTATTTTTATTCATTTTTAAAATTACTAACCCGAGTATTTTGGAAGAACATACATTATTTTTGTATATTTAATCTAAAATAACATAAAAAGGTAAAGCGTATTTTATATGCTTTACCTTTCTTTTTTGTAATAAATAAGTGTAGTTTCATCATTTAATTTCTTTATAACTTCTGTTCTTTTATAACCCATCTTTTCGTATAAAAAGCAATTTTTCTCTTCTTCTAAAATAGTAGCAATTTCCTCAATTAATGTAAGTACCTTTTGGGCAATTCCTTTTCCTTGATAACTCGGGTGAATAAACATTGGACTGATCCAAAATTTAGAGGGTGTTTCTTTTGATGAAATGCATATCGCTCCAACAAGATTCATTGCCACTATTATTTTATAGAAGCCACCGTCTACATGATTTATTCTACAAATAGTTTTTTCGATAGTTTCATTTGCTGGATTTGTTTCATAGTCTTTATATTTATGTAATAAAGGGCTAAATGGGCCTATTTGCATTTGAAATATAACTTCTGCATCAGTTTCTGTCGCCTTCTCTAATATAATATCCATGTTACCAATTCAGCCGCTTTCTTAAAGAAGTAATATGAGCGGTATGATGACGACCATGCCATGCGTATAGTCCTATTGCAACAGCAAGTTTTGTTTCACCAGTTTCAGGATGGTTAAATGTCTTTTCTAAATCTTCAATTTCTAGAGAATATAAAAGGTTAACCCATCTTTTATGTAATGAATCTAGCATTACTAGTGAAACATCTACCGGTAATTTTGAATCGGGTAACTCTGCCCACTTCTCTTCTTTATACGGCTTAATAGTGGGATTCTTTTCTGTCAGTGCTAATTTAAAGCGTATGTAGCTATTCATATGACTATCAACGACGTGATGAACTACTTGACGTACAGTCCAACCTCCAACGCGATATGGTGTATCTAACTGCTTCTGATCTAAATCTTTAATTGCCTTTGTTAGTTCATTTGGTAAATCTTCAATTTCTTGAATCCATGTATCAATCATTTCTTCAGTTATAGGACGTTTGTATGTAAATTGGCCAATTGGATAACGTAAATCATTCATGAATAAGTCCTCCTTATTATAAGCGTGAAGTATTTCTCCAAATATAGTGTACAAACTTCACATGTTCTCCATTTAATTCTACAGAAGTTGTATCTGATTCGTTTTGATAAGCAGAAAATCCGCTTTTTTCTAGTACAATTTGTGATGCGAGATTATTAGTAGTTGTGTTAGCATGAACTTCAGTAATTTCATTATTTTTCGCTACATCTAAAATTAATTTTACGGCTGCTGTAGCAACTCCTTTTTTAGTAAATTTTTCTCCGACCCGATACCCTAGCGAACTAATTTGAGTTTCCGTATCTATATCTACTAAATTAATTCGCCCTACAATTTCTTTTTCTTCATTACGAATTAAATAAAAATAAGAATCTCCATCTGCTTGTTCTATTAATAAATCGTCTAGTAGTTTTTGGAAATATTCAAATTCAAAATATTTTGAGCCATGATTTGGCACCATTGTTTCAAAAAAAGATTTATTCGTAAGTTCAAACGTAAATAAATCCTTAGCATCTTGTTTCTTTAGTTGCTCTATGTATATTTTCATCCCGTATTCTCCTTCTAGATTTACTAACTGTTATACATTCTTTTTTAATCAATTATATTCCTGCTATTACTTTCGATTAAGTAATACAGATAGTAGCACTTTCGGATGAAAAAGATGAAATGGACTACGAATTAAATTCATCACTCGTACTAACCGAATATAAACATCAGAATTACTTGCGGATAGTCGATATATTTGTTTCGTATACCATAGCTGAAATTTTTGTTTTGTAGTTAATTCTCTCTTTAGTTGCGGATGACGTGATATTTCCGTTGTTGTCATATCCCATGGGGTTTCTATTATTTTAGCTGCCTTTTTATAAAATTGTTGTGTAAATGTTTTATCAAGTTGTTTTCTACCTTGCAGAAGTAATTGCAACTGGTGAGCCTCCATAGCAGCAACTGATACGCCTTGGCCGAAAACGGGATCAAAACGACATTGCGCATCTCCAACAACTAATAAGCCTTCTGGTACATTATTCACTAAATCAAATCGCCGGCGTACTTGATAGGGAATTTTGTATGTCTTTATATCAGTAATTCCCTCAGCCTTGTTTAGGAAGTCTGTAACATTAGAAATTGATAGGTTTTCAGCAAAATCATAAAACTCATCATCTGTTTGTAGTGCTTTCTCGTTTGCGTATCCACTGAAAGTAACAAAATAACGATTATCTTCTATCGTTTGAATAAGAACGCCATAAGGGTTATCAGGGAAACTCGGAGACATTAGCACATTGCAACAGTCTAATTTCTCATTTTCTTTAAGTTTGAACATTTTCGTTGCGTAAAATAAATCAATACGAACTTTCTCTTCTTGTACTTCAATTTCGTATTCTCGTAACCACTCTATACTTTTTGAGCCAAATCCACTCGCATCAACTACAAGGTCTGCATGAACTTCTTCTTGTATGTCTGTCTCTAAATATTTAACTTTTACTCCACACACTTTGTTAAGCTTTTCATCTACCAATAACCCTTTAACCAATGTTTCATATTTAATAGTAATATTTGAAATTTGATGTATTCGTTTTTGAATATGCCATTCTAGTAAAGGACGACTTTGTTGAATCATATGTACTTCCCCTATGAACGGTTGTTTCCATAGACCGAATTGATGCCATTTCAAATCACGTGTAAAGTTGTTTATAATACTACCCGCTTCTATTAATTCATTCGTAATAGTAGGAAACAATTCTTCAATTGCTTTTTCTCCACCTTTTAATAACACGTGAGGATGATTACTTTGTGGAACTCTTTTTCTTGAAGCTTTTCCATCCCATTTTTCACCGACTTCTAAAATGATTACTTCTTTAAAAAAAGTTGATAATGCTTTTGCTGCAAACTTTCCTGCCATACTTCCACCAATAACGATAGCCTTATTAAACATATTTTCCCCCTTAATAAAAAGAGATCCTGCCTTGTATGAATGAAACAGGATCTTAAACTAATTAACTTCTTTATCATTATACTTAAAATACATCAGTAAATTGCAAAGTTAAAATTAAAATACCTAATCCCCATACGTAATACGCGAATACTTTTAAGGAGTGACGTTTTAAATATTGAATCATCCATGAAACGGCTATGTATCCAAAAAACGCTGCTGATAACGTTCCGACAATTAAAGATGTACTAGAAATAGATTCTGCTTTCCCTTGAAAAACGTCTACAAATTGCAAAATGATAGCTCCAACAATGGCTGGTGTCGAAAGTAAAAAAGAAAAGTAAGCAGCTGTTTCACGATCTAATTTTCTCCATAATGCAGCGACAATTGTCATTCCAGAACGAGAAATGGCTGGAAAAATAGCAGCAGCTTGAAATGAACCGATAATTAATGCGTCTTTATATGTTATGTCATCCATTTTTTTACGACCATTCTTTTGTTTATCTGCCATGTAGAGAAAGAATCCGGTCACTAAAAACTCCCAACCGATCGTGATTCCTGTTTTTGAAATATCTTCAAAGAAGTCTTTAAACAATAAACCAATAACAACTGCAGGTATCGTCCCAACAATAAGTAATAACATGAGCTTTGAAAATGGGTTTTTAATTAAATATATAAATTCTTTTTTGTAATAAATAAACACTGCAAGTAAAGTCCCAATATGCAACATCGTATCTAAAAATAAGCCTGCTTCATCTAATTGAAATAAATGCCTTCCTAAATAAAGATGTCCGGTACTACTGATTGGTAAAAATTCTGTTAAACCTTGAATTATACCTAATATGAAAGCTTCTAACCAATTCATGATGGTCTCCTTTCTCTTTTGCTTGTACCAATATATGAGGGTTAAATTTTCGATATGAAAAAAACTATATTTCTCTATGAATTTACTTTTAGTTTATGGATATATATGTAAAGAGAATTAAGGAGGGTTATTATGTGGAAGCACACAAAATTCGGTAATGTATTACTTTGGATGGGCCCTATCCTTGTATTTTTAGGACTATGTATGACAAATGTTATTTCAGATATTCCTTTCTTTGAGGGAAACCATAAAACGCTTGGTATTGTACTTATATTTATAGGGATATTCTGTTTTATTGTGGCTAATCATTTGAAAAAAGGAGAAATATATGAAGAATAAATCTAAATAAAAAACAATCCTGGCATATTAGCTAGGATTGTTTTTTATTAATGTTGATTATTTGTAGAATACTTTATCAACGTTATATTTCGCTTTGTATTCATTAATGATATATGTTTCGTAAATTTCTCTTTCTGTTGGATCTTCTACGATACATGCATCAATGCGGTATACTTCATCACGGTGATTTTTAATTGGTGAAACATTATCTTCAAAATGCTTCTTAATACGTTGTCTAATTTTACGAGCTTTACCTACGAAAAGTAGTTCGTCATTAATATTGTAAAACATAAAAATGCCGCCTTTATCTCTAGGGAACAAGTGGAAATCGATAAATCCATTAATTGGAGTAATGATTGGCTCGTCTCCTTTAATAACTTGTTTACGTTCAGTAATTGTAACATCAACTTCAGGGATACTAATTTTAATCAAGTTCATTCACGTCCTCTTTTATTATAAAGATAAATAATAGCATACATATGTAAGAAAAGCTACGTTCATAGATATATTTCAAATATTATAGGTGTATCATGTAAACTCTTCTTCCAAATCATATGATCACTTGATTCTCCCCAATAATCTTTCAGTACATAACTAGGCTCTCCAAACTTCTTTGTCCATATACTTTGCGCTTTTCTGTATCCACTATCTAAACAGAATTCTGTTATTCCTCTGCTAAGTAACGTAAGAAACATTGTATGTAGCAGTAAACTCCCGATACCCTTTCTTTGATACTCTGGAAGTATAAATACAGTTCCTATTTCATACAAATCCTTAAGTACACCACCTGTACAACTATTAATCAATGTACTTGCTGGACCAACTTCAATTGTTCCAATGATTTTATTGTTATTTGTATCAATTGCTAATAAAAAGTAACGTTTTTCTCCATTACTATCAAAATCTGTTTTCAAATATTGCTTTTTCATGTTAATTTCATTTTCTATGTCATCCAATAGTTG
The DNA here is from genome assembly GCF_054509685.1 of Bacillus sp. C-3-6. Classification (NCBI taxonomy): domain Bacteria; kingdom Bacillati; phylum Bacillota; class Bacilli; order Caryophanales; family Bacillaceae; genus Bacillus; species Bacillus sp. C-3-6. Next base: position 2,586,077 of record NZ_CM137247.1, read on the forward strand.
TGATAATCCTTCATTTTTGTATGTATTCGTAATAACGATACGGAAAAATAAATATAGTTCATCTACATCATTCAAATTCGGTCTTCTAACTGCAACGTTAGTCATGAATACATTCTCCAATCTTCATTATGCCATTGTCAATACAACACTTTACATAATCTATTCATCATTATTCTGCAAAAACCTGCATAAATCCAGCAATATAGAAAGCTCAGTATAAATATTAATAAAATAATTTTCATGTCCATAGTTGTATGAACAGTAGGACCAAGTACCGGAAAACGGAAAACATCGAGAACGATCATAATACCTATAAGTAGACACGTTGCTGAAAAAGAAACTATCCAAATTCTCCTCTTAAATTTTAAAAAGGCTAGTCCTAAGGCTAGACCTAATAAGCCTGTAGTAAAAGGAAAGATAATTAGTTCACTTGGCTCAATAATAAATAATAGAAAAATAGTAAGAATATAAGAAAGTATTCCCTCACGAATAGAATAGAAAATAGCAAAAAAAATCGGTAATGTCGAAAATGGACTAATGAGCAAACCTATACCAGGAACTAAGTTACCCGCTGCTTGAAACATGGTGGCTAATGCACTCATCAAAGCTGTAAGTACTAACTTATTCGCAAGGGACAATTTTCTTTTATGAACAAAGCTTATATCATGCTCTATCATCAGTTGATACCAATAACGTACAAACCGATTTATTAAAATCCCCCCTAAAGACACCTCATTCATTACTTTCTATATTATTCGTACACATACGGTTTATGAGTTACTTTCTGCAAGTTAATAGATGCTCATACATTGAAGATTTTTAGGGAGATAAGTTAAGTCGTGCGTTTTGGGAACAGAATGAATTACTTATATTATATTTTTAGACTGAATGTCTTTATAACGCCATTCCCTATGTAAAAAATCTCTCCTAATTGGGTTGCGATAAATAGTCTTTCGGTCGATTCGCCTGGAAGTATTGTTGTTTTCAATACGGTTGGTAAATTTATATTATGAACAATGGGTCGTAAACTAACTTTAACTTTTGTCAATTAACTGTACACCCCTTTTTCTTCTTTTTATAGAAGAATATGATTAGAGTAGTTCTGTTAGTATCAAATAAGTCGTATTCCTTTTTATTACAATTTTGTATATAATATAATTATAAATAATATGGGGGACGAACTATGATAATCGTACTACAAATCATCTTACCACTAATTTTCGCAGTCTATTTATTTACCCTCTATCATAACGGGACGTATGGATCAGCTTCATTCATTTTAGCAGTCATGATAGGAATTTTCGGTTTAGAGAATATTTTTCAATATGCTAGTCTAACAGATCATGCTATTTATCCATATTGGGGAAGTTTGAAGGCTGTTGTTATCGTTTTATCAGTCGTATTTCTATTTAAAAAAGGTGGTTTAACAGGAAAATATTGATTTGTAATGCGTTACATATTTTCTTGTTAAATTGCTTTTATTTTATAAAAGAAGAAATATTTATGTGAAAACAAGAAGGGATGTGTTACATATGTCTATAAATATTATTTCAATAATCTCTATCATAATATGGATTGTGTTAATTACAGAACTTATAAAACCTTCAAAAGAACAGAATGGACGAAAAATAGTAACTTTAGTAACTGCTGGTTCCGTATCAACACTTATTTTAACGGTTTCATTTATTCAAAATATCCCGTTTTGGAATTGATGGTGATATAACTAACAAAAATATGTATAAATAAAAAGATTAGGATTCACTCCTAATCTTTTTATATTTTGAGGTAGCACCATATGCCCAGCAAGCTAAGGTCTTGAAGTAGCCCCTAAACAAAATTTTAAATTTTTCTAAAGTTATTTATGTGAATTCAAATCGTTTTCAGGAATATATGTGGTCCTTTTACAATTTGAATTTCTTTTTAAGTTTCTTATATTTTCTGTACGAACGTCTAACAATGTTTAACATAAAATACGGTATTTTAACCGGGAAAGGCAATTTATATATGAAAGGAAAATAAAAGGTGAAATATGCCTTTTCTAGGTCTCTCCACTTACTATCTTCTTTTGTTTTTAAGAAATCAGATACATCGACTACATATCCCCTTCCTTTTTCCATCATCACATTTTTCCCGTGAACATCACAAGGAGTTAACCCTTGTTCCCTCGCATACTCTAAAGCCTCATTAATATCAAGTATTACTTGCTTAGGAATTTTAATCCCCTTATGAATAGCATCGTATAAGGTAATTTCTTTTAAACGTTTCAATACTATGAAATTTTCTCCTTTATATATAAGCTTTGAATAAGAAGGATGATCTCCAATTCTTCGGTATACTTCTGACTCTTTTTCAATTCCTTCTCCTTCTCGCACGTAAACTTTCACTACCCAATCTTTGTATTCTTTGTGCATGAATACTGCGGCATAATTACCTGTTCCTAAACACTTCCAAAGTCTAGGAATATCTTTAACTAATACAGGCTCGAATTCATCCTCACTTCTGATACTTACCTCTTTTAATAATTCGTCATTTATCAATCCCACAAAACTATTTATACTCATCATTCCCACTCCGCTTTTGCTAAAAGGGGGCCCACCCACATTTTAACGAAAATATACACTAAGCGAATTTTAGCATAAAACGAGTCATTTTTCTTCTTAAAATAAAAAGCTAACTCGTTTTATTTAAACTGTTGAATACTTAATATTTATTCCGTTATTCATAGCAAAAACCGTACGATATAAAAATATTTCTAATTATTTTCATTTTTTCAGAGTCAACTGTATAGGGCTTTTCTTAGTACAAGTTCTCTTCGTTCATTACCCATGCCAAATCTATAAAACATTGTTTAGAAGTGTAGCAAGGGTTTGTTAATGGTTCAATTCTTCTTCCACAACTATTTTTGTTAGCAAAAACTTTTATTGTTTTAATAGTCTTTTGTTTAATTCCCACAATGCTGTTTTGTTGCTATCCCATTTCAAAAGCGTTACTGCTTCCTCAAAGCATAACCATTTATAATTAAAGTGTTCTTTAGATAATGATATGTTTTTTGTAGGGACTTTAACTCCAAAAGAAAATTCTTTTATTACATAAACCTCTTCTCCCCAAAGGAATCCTCTAACTACATCCTCTACTGGTAGTGAAGACACAGAATCTAATTGTATATATGGACATTCTCTTGTAATACCAGCCTCTTCAAACGCTTCCCGTTTTGCTGATTCAATAGGAATCTCACCGACTTCTCCGCCACCAGCTATTCCTTGCCAATAACTATAATCACTTCGGTTGAAAATAGCATATTGAATGGAATCAGTAGTTTTTATATAAGGAAATATCAATACTTGATATGGCGCTCTCATTGCTTAAGCTCCTCTCAAAAATAAGTTTTAAATAAATATAAATAAAGAGCCGACATCACAATTCTACATTATTAATGCAGGTTTATAATGTCGGCCTTCTATTTTTAAAGAATTTTATTTTTCATAAACAGGCTTACTCTTAACAGAGGGAAAACTGCTTATTCCTTGTCGAATTTGTTTAGCATGGTTCTTCCTAAATGTTAGCAGTACCCTATATTATTCAATTGCGCCAGCAACATCATAATCATTTAAATCTAACTCAATTGGTTGTCCCAGCGCTAATTTAGCAAGTTCCGCTCCTAAGTATGGACCAGCTGTTAAACCCGAAGCTCCTAATCCATTCGCAACGAGAATTCCTTCAAAGTTAGGTAGTGGTCCGATAACAGGTAAGAATCCTGGTGTGAATGGTCTGAATCCAACTCTCGTTTCAAGCATTGTAGCATTTTCTAAGCCAGGTGCAACTGCTAATGCCTTATGGAATACTTCATGTAAACCACCTGCTGTTACACGATGATCGAAACCAGTATCATTCTCATGTGTTGCACCAATTACGACATGCCCATTGTCAAACGTTAAAATATATTGATCGTTCGGTGGCATAACAACTGGCATATTTTCTGTTGCTGTATTCTCGATTTGCAGATGAACAATTTGTCCTTTTTGGAATGTAACTAAGAAATTAATTCCTAATGGATTCAAGATTTCATTCGCCCATGCGCCTGCAGTTACAATAACCTTTTCTGCTAAAATTGTTTCATCGTTTACTGTAACTCCCGTAATATGATTTCCTTCACGGACTAATATAGCATCGCCTTTTATTAAAGTTGCACCATGTTTTTTCGCAGCACTTATTAATGCATTGCGTAATAATCTTCCATTTACTCGTGCAGCACCACTAATATGAACAGAACTATATTCGTCTGATAATGCTGGGAATAATTTTTTTGTTTCTTCAGCTGATAAGCGAGTGATTTTACCAATCTCTGGGGCATCTTCACGTCGTTTATAAGCTCGCTCTTCCATTTGATCTAACTTTTTTTCGTCAGTATGTAAACTAATTGCACCTACACGATTATATCCTGTGTCAGTTTCACCGTCTTCTTCTAATTGCTGAATTAACGAAGAATAGTAACGTGCACCGCCTTTAACAATTTTATACCATGCTTTATTACGACGCTGCGATAGCCATGGACATACAATACCTGCTCCTGCATCAGTTGCTTGTCCTAATTGTTGGCGATCCACGATAGTAACATTCGCACCTGCCTTAGCAAGATGATAAGCAGTAGACGCTCCTAAAATTCCAGATCCAACTACAATATACGATTTCATTTCAAACACCTTTTCTCTTTTGCTAATTATATAAATATAAGAACATTCCTTAGTATAATGGAAGGAATGCTTTTTTCAATGTACTCATCACAATTAATTGTTGCAGCATTGTGACTTTCTTAATCATTATTTTTTCTTCTTACGGAATAATTCAATTGTTTTATAGCCTTGTGAAAGGATTTCTATCATTTTCTCTAGACGTTTTTCACGTGTTTTTTCTTGTTTTACAGAAAAAAGATTACGTGCCCAATCTTTCTGATATCCAGGCGTTAAACTTTGATAAAACTTAAGTTCATTCGGGTGATTTGTTAATAATGCTTCAACATCTTTAATTCGATCTGCATAATCGGCAACACATTGACTCATAGCAGATGTTTTTGTTGTTTTTTTCTTTTCACGTTTTAAACCTACAACAGTAAAGACTTCATCCATACTTACCATTCGTGCAAATTTAATGTCGCTTTCTCCCACATAACCATCTTCTCCAACGTTTAATACCGGAAACATCTCATCACGGTGAATAAACGTACTATAACGAGCATTACCTTTTTTCGGATATGCGAAGAATACGTAACCTTTTTCAATTAGTAATTCTTCATTACTAATAATAAAATTCGTTTGTTTCACCATTTCATCAAGCGTTTCTACAAATATAAAGATAGCATCGTGTTCTTTTGAGAATGCAGTTTCTTTACCTGTAAAAATGTCATAATCGCTTGGTTCGTTAATAACGACCATATTTGTATACTTATTAAGTTTCAATTTATCAATAACTGACATAATAATCTTCCTTTACATTCAAAGTTCATTGTACATACTTTTTCGTACTGTTCTAGTGTATTATATGTATTAAGAAAATCAAACTTTAAATCGTATTATTCTGCTGCAAAAGAACATAATTCTTTACTAGATGGGTTGGTTTTATACCATATGTAATCCGAGATGAAGGGCTAGTTTTACAAGGGGATGATGGAAAAGAACCAATTTTTCATACATATGAAGAAGCTGAGGAAACATTAAAAACATTAACTATACCGCAGTTTCCGAAACGTATTAGAAGAAAACCATTTACACCAAAAATAATAAAAATAGCCGCTTCTGAATAAGAACCGGCTATTTTTATTATTCATGACTTAATAGCAAATAAAGTATATAACAACTCTCTATATTGATCTTCTGTAATTTCACGCTTAGTTTTTTCCCCATGAATAATTTCGGTTAAACTTGTATTCGTTAATGAAATATGGCCAGAGTTCGTCAACTTTACTGCAATTGGTCCCTTATTAAAAATAGACTTCTCATCTTCTATCACTCTTCTTTGAACATCATTTACTACTATCTCATCAATAATATGTTTATAAAAAGCATGACAAACTTTCCATTCTCCAGCAGCATCTTTTCTTTCTAAAACATAATTTCCTCTACTCGTATCTTTTTGTCTCACCCGGTACGAACCATTTTTTGAAGAAACAGATTCACCAGTAAAAGGTACAGGAACAAGAGGTACTAAAGAAGCTATACCTACATCAATTAAATACTGTACATTATTATAAGTTAAAATAATTGTTATATGGCCATCCTCAAGTGCCCATGCATTTATATCGTTTTTATAAACCGTACCTAATGCCAGTTGTACATCATAACCACAGTCTCTTAAAAAATAGTAAAAAAGAGTGTTTAATTCGTAGCAAAGTCCACCACGGGAACTAGTTAAAATTTTCTCTCGCAAGTTTTCCGGAGAGATTTGATTCGTATTACACGCTATAACATCTAAATTCTCAAATGGTATAGTGTGTGCAAATGCAAAGAGAATTGTATTTAATTCTTCAAACTTCACTTCAGTACGCTTTGCAAGATTCAATCTTGTAAAAAGCTTATGTTGTAGACTTGTCATAGTCAGCACCCCTTAAAATGTATAAGTTAAAATAGTATATGCTGATTGTAAATTTGATGGGGTACTGAAACAATGTACATTTCGTTTAACTGTACCGGTACAAAAAGTCTAACCGACAAGATCACTTAAGATAAGAAGCTACGAATAGAAATTCAATAGTTTGTCTATAGGTAGATTATTATGATCGCTTAAATCAACAAAATACTGAAGTTGCCACATTTGGCTCTTTTTAGCTTGATTGCTAACAGTGGTATCCCAAACAGGATAAATTCTCATTGCCATTTTCCCTGTTTGACTTGGTGTTCTCAATATTTTTTCTTTAAGAAGAATCTCTTTAGGAAAAATAAATTGCCCTAGTTTATTATCAGCAATACAAGTGATTACTAATAAATCAGGAGCAGCTTCATAAGAGAAAGCTCTATTTCGCATATTTTCATCTTTCTCCCAAAAAGAAACAAATTGACCAATTTTATTAGGTGTAACTTTTGATTTTCTAAAACGAATGGTTTTGTTATTTAAGTGGAATAAACATCCGGCATATTCTGCGTTTTGCTTTTCTTCTTTTAGATTCGTAATCATTAAGTTGTTAGGTTTGTAAACTATATTATTTAAATTTTGGATTATATTATTAAAATTGTTCAAAAAAACTCCCCCTTTATTCATCTCTTAGTTTACCACAAACATCAGTTCTTCTATATCGTATATAATTATGAACTAAGTGAAATGGGGGAATTTAGCAGGATATAATTATTACTTTAATGTACTTAGTTTTTCAATTGCTTGTTGTTCAGTTGCTAAGTAAAAAATGTCATTCCCTTTATTACATTCATAAATAAAATCCTTTAAGCTTTTACTAGTATACATAGAGAAATCTCCAACAATAGCAATCTTTACCTTGTAGTTTATAAACTTTTGAAGGATATCACCCGCAAGCCGTGTTTTTAGGTCAAAGAAATCTTCACTTATTAAAGATTTATGGATAATAATATGTTTCGCATCTACCTCATATTGAACTGTTGCCATAGTATCTAATGCAGACTGAACATCCGATATTAATACCTTATCGTTTCTAATGACCGCAATATTGATTCCATCGATTACTACTTTCTTTATTTCCATAGTCCCACCCCTTTATAATTTACACAGTATGAGTAAAATTGTTTTACAAAACTTTGTATTAATCATAGATTAAATTAGCCACAGCTATTAAAATCGCCCCTATTTTTTATTGTAAGTATATATTTTTTATTACTAATACGGTCAATGAAATTAATGATAGTTTCTCTTTTTTTATATTTTTGAATATATGGAATTGCCTTTACTTGTTATAAAAATATTGTGGAGTAACATAACTTAACAAACTATCCAAAGTGTTAATCTCGGCATACGGTTGTATTTTGGTAGTATTCTTGATCTTCTGAGGGTTAAACCACACACCTTTTATATTTACATTTTGAGGACCAGCAATATCCTTTTCTAAGTCATCACCAACAAATAAAGTATTTTCCGGCTGTAAATTTAGCTTATTTAATGCTAGTTCGAATATACGTTTATCAGGTTTACTAAATCCCACTTCTTCAGAAATAATGATTGTTTCAAAATACCTATTTAAATTCGTGTTAAATATTTTAGCTTTTTGCCTCTGAGTTGAGCCATTTGTTATAATTCCAACTTTAAAGTGCTTCTTTATTTGATTTAAGAAATGAATAGTATTTTGGTCTATTGAAAAACATCTAGGGAAATTATTATTCCAAAAATCTTGGATGTAATTGCGTGGCAATCTATACTTCGGCGTGAATTCATCAAACAATGATTCTAAAACTGTCGTTTTATTACTTATGCCATATTCTCTTTTATCGTATTCTTTGAATTTCTGTAACATGTTGCTTTTAGCCGCACCATCTACATTTTCATAACACTTTTCTAAAACAATTAAAAATAATGCCTCTACTGCTTTATCCCTATCAAGTAATGTATCATCTAAATCAAACAGCATCGCTTTATAACCCATCAAATCATTTCACAACCTTTCTAGCATTATATAAATCTTTCCAAGTTTGTACCTTTAAACTTTTGGTTTAGCAAGAACATTGTTATGTAGTGAGTAACGATTAAATAAAAACTAGATGAAAGAAATCCATAGTTCTTGGCACACACTCTAGTATTACAGTAGCTTCTTCTATATTGAAATTCCTTTTCCTCTTTTGGTAAAGAAGCAAAAGTATATTTTCGAGAATTTTAAGAAACTACATACAATTCACGTTATTATACATTAGTTTTTCGTAAATATTAATCGTACATCAATTCATACGATAAGTTTTTTTAAGCAATTATTTCTCCATAAAAAAGGAATATAGCTAATAATACTTTTTGGTAGTAAACGTCCTATGAAGTTTACTACTGTATCTCCACATAAACTCCAGATTGTACGGCTATAATGACTACCAGAGGTGATATTATGAAAAATTATCATATCCTCGTGGTTGAGGACGATCAAGAAATTCAGGAATTAATTAAACAATTTTTAATGACACAGCATTATACAGTGGTAGTCGCTTCAGATGGACTAGAGGGTATGACACAATTTAATAAGCAATCCTTTGATTTAATTCTTCTAGATGTCATGATGCCCAATCTTAATGGATTTGAAGTTTCTAAAATGATCCGAAGTCAGTCAAACGTACCAATTATTATGCTAACTGCGTTGGAAGAAGAGGAAGATCAAATGAAAGGATTCGATCTTGGGATCGATGATTATATAACAAAACCCTTTTCATTTCATGTTTTGATTAGACGAGTCGAAGCTGTACTTAGAAGAAGTTATGATAAAAATGTAAATAATCATTTGATATTTAAAGAAGTTCGTATCGATGTGGATGCATATAGAGTGTATGTAAATGACGTTGAAATTATATTAACGACAAAAGAGTTTGAAATTCTACAACTACTATTTCAAAATGAGAGAAAAGTACTTACAAGAGAAAATATCGTAGAGAAGGTTTGGGGGTACGATTATTTTGGAGAAACACGAATAATTGATACACATATTAAAAATCTACGTAAAAAATTAGCTATCCCTTATATTAAAACAATAAAGGGTATTGGTTATAAAATTGATGAATAGTATTGTGAAACTTATGAAGATGAAGCAAATTACTTATAAACTCTTTATGACTACATCTCTCATTTTGTTATCCTTTGCAGTATTGATTTATTTAACTTTATACTTCTTTCTCCCTACATTTTATGAGCAATACAAAACAGATCAACTTCAAACAGGCATAAAAGAAATCATTGATAAGTCTAAAGATCTTACGTTTCAAGATGCGATACCACTTTTTGATGAATATGCAAAAAAAAATAATGCGATGCTTTATCTTCAAAATAATGAGGGAATAATTAAATACTCTCCTTCATTTTCTTTTACTCAAAGTGGTTCGCAAACAACAGTAGTTACTAGAGCAACACGGTTCGAGAATGTAGGTACCCTTAGCAATTCATATAACGTTACGAAACCAATTCAATTCCAAGATGGTAGTTTAACGCTTATAGTCTTTGCTACATTTCAACCGATTGATGAAGCTTCACAGGTTTTAGTACGCTTTCTCCCCTATATTAGTATCATTGTACTCGTAATTGGTATAGGGAGTGCTTATTTTTATTCCAGGTTTATTACAAAGCCACTTATTTATATTAATGAAGGTGCACAAAAGATGGCAAATTTAGATTTCTCCGAAAAAATTGAGGTTCGCTCTACAGATGAGTTAGGAGAATTGTCTAATAGTTTGAATGACATGTCTATTAACTTACAACAAGCTATGTTTGATTTAAAAAAAGCAAATGAACAATTAAAAAATGATATTGAAAAAGAAAGAGAAATAGAAACAAAACGCAGAGAGTTTTTTGCGATTGTAGCACATGAATTAAAGTCCCCTCTTACTGTAATGAAAGGCTACTTAGAAGGGATGATTTATAATATTGGCCCTTATCAAAATCGCGATCAATATTTAAAGAAAAATCATCAAATTATTGAAAGTATGGAACAATTAGTTCGTGAAATTTTAAGCGTATCGAAATTAGAACAACACACCTTCAAACTAAAAGTAGAGAAAGTTAATCCTTCAAAGTTAATAGGTACAATCACAAAAGATCTCGAATTTTTTGCTTCTCAAAAGAGCATCGAAATAATAAAAGAAATTGATTCTGATCTTTCTATTTATACAGATTGTGCTCTTTTAGAAAAAGCATGTAAAAATATTATTCACAATGCGGTTATGTATTCACCACATAATGAAAAAGTCTATATAAAGTTAAGTGAGGATTCGAAACAAGGTCAAATCGAAATGCAAATTATAAATACAGGTGTCAATATTAAAGATGAAGATTTACAACAAATTTTCAAACCATTTTATCGAATTGAAAAATCAAGAAATCGAAATACTGGAGGAAGTGGTTTGGGGTTATATATTGTTAAACAAATTCTTGAAACGCTAGATATAAAGTATTCAATAAAAAATATGGAACATAGTGTGCAATTTCGCATGAGGATTCCATTATTTAAACACAAAAACAAACAAACTCTCCTTTAAATAGGACGAGTTTGTTTGTTTTTGTAGTAAATATAAACTTATTAACAGGTTTTTCACTTAATGGACAAATGCTGCTTCTTAAATGGCGATTATCATAAGTAGTGACAAACTGTATTCAATTTACATATTTATCTTCTACTTTTCAGATTAATTTGGAATTCTTTTATGATAAGCTATATGTAACGATTAAACATAAAACAAAAAGGATGATTCGTATGCAAATAAGACCAAAGGTAAGTGAATATAACTCCTATTATGCAACGTATACCAACTTAGTATTAGACGGAAATATCATACATATTCTAGAACAACAAATGAAGGAAACGAATCTTTTATTAAAGGGAATTTCTAATAGTGAGGGGCTTTTCCGGTATGCTCCTACTAAATGGAGTATAAAAGAAGTAATCGGTCATATAGCAGATACAGAACGGATTATGGCGTATCGATTGCTATCTATCGCTCGAGGTGAGACAGCAGAACTTCCAGGCTATAATGATGATATGTATGTTCTTAGAGCTGCTTTTGATAAGCAATCTATGCAAGATCTTCTTGAGAATTTAATAGTTGTTCGCCAATCTACCCTGTATTTACTTAGAAGCTTAGATAAAGAAGCTTGGTCACAAAGAGGAAATGCGAATAATTCTGAAGTTACAGTTCGTGCATTAGCATACATCATTGCTGGTCATGAGCTTCATCATCTTCAAATTATAAAAGAACGTTACCTCGGTTCTGATTTATATCCAGCAACTTAACATTTGAAGAAAAAGAGTCCTATTTATGTAGGGCTCTTTTTCAGTATTTATAACGGATTAGTGCTTAGAACTATGGCAATTAAATGCATTTATTTATAAAGTCCACCACATAATATATATGCTATCCCCTCTTATTCTGTACATGAATTTCTTTAGGTTGATATACTACAAACTCAATATATCTGGAAAGGTGATGATATTATGTATGAACAACAAAATAATAGAGATAGAGATCAAAAAATGATGTTTTTTATGCAGGGAGTTCCCTCAAATAAAATTAACATGAATCAATTACCTAAATGGATTAGAATTTTTGGCTATTGCGCGTTTGGTTGGATGATAGTATTTAGTTTAATTATGATTGTAGGTTTAATTCTGCAATAACTATACAGATGCACACGTAAACGGGACAGCATTTAGATTATATATCTAGGTATTGTCTCGTTTTTTATGTGTGATTATCCCATGATATAGGTAACCAATTATAATAAAAAGAACTTGTAGAATATCCTACAAGTTCTTTTAAAAATATCATTAAAACGGGAACAACAAACTATTTTAACATTCAGTACAGGGAGACCATTTTGGTTATGGCTTGATATTATTATAAATCAAATATAAACTTTTGAAAGGGATAGATTTTGAAAATTATGTGAATTTAATAACTACGATGTTTATATTAGATTTCATTTACGACCAACTTCTTCTTACTTAAATACACTGCACGATCTGATTTTTTTGCAACCTCCTGTGAGTGCGTCACAACAATAATGCATTTATTCTCTTTATGTGCAAGTTCTTGAAACAGTTCTATTATATCCATTGCGGTTTCCTCGTCGAGATTTCCTGTCGGCTCATCCGCAATTAGTAAATCAACATTACAAGATAGTGCTCGAGCGATTGCTACACGCTGTTGTTGCCCGCCACTTAGTTGCAATACGTTTCGTTTCGCTTCAAGTTCTGTGAGTCCTACCCTCTCTAATAATTCTAATGCTCTTGCTGTTTTATTTTGCACTTTAACACCTGTAATTTCCATTGCTGTTAAGACGTTTTGAAGAGCGGTCATATAGGTAATTAAGTTATAAGATTGGAAAATTACAGATACATTTTGATTACGGTATCGATCCAAACCAATTTTTCTAATATCTTTGCCATTATACAGTACATAACCATTTTTAGGGACATCTAGTCCACAACCTAAGCTCAGAGTTGTAGTTTTACCAGATCCAGATGGTCCTAAAATCGTGTAGAAATGTCCTTTTTGAAAAGAAAAGTTAACATTATCTAGTATCGCTACATTTTTTCCGTTACTTTCATAATAATAATCCAAATTTTTAAACTGTAAAATCGTCTCCATATCGAGCCTCCTCATTCATCTTTTAAAAGAATTTGTTTTGGGTTTAAACGTAGAATAGATAATGCTGGAAGAAGCGTTGCTATTATAGCAATAGCTAGTCCAATTCCACCCATTTTTCCTACATCTTCTCCTGTTACACTTACATCAATTTTATCAATTGGATCTTCTTTTTGATTTTGTAGAGTACCACCGGGTCCAGCCATCATTACAGTACCATGTTGCGAGGTATCTGTTTCTTCGCTTGCAGTAGCAATTTCATTCGAAAGTAAATTATCCCCGATATATTGAGAAACTTTAGCTCCTGTTGTTATGGATAATCCAAATGCTAAAATAGCGACACACACTACTTCTACTACGAATTGCGCCATCAGTTTCCACTTTTTCTCTCCAATAGACAATAGAATTCCCATTTCTTTACGACGCCCTTTAATTGATAGCATAATGATTAATCCTAAAATGATCGCACCTGCAATCGATACAATATAAATGATCATTTGAGAAGTCGAAGAGATATTTTCGATAGGACCAATCATTTGCTTGTACAATGAATCATGCGCATCTAATTTATAATAATTAAAATCAATATTAGATTTTTTAGCTTCTTTTTTAAATGCATCAATATATTGTGGATCATTCAAGAAATACACGACTTGAACACTACTTATACCTTGGTCTACTTCTAATTTTTTCATAGTTGAATGCGGCATATATAGTTTATTAGCTGGATCCATAATAGGAGGAGCCTGTTGACCCATTGCTTGCTCATTTGTTTCGTAAATACCGATAATTTCAACCTCAAGGGTTTCCTTCTTATCCCCTGATTGCACTTTAACTTTGTCTCCTACTTTCAAATTGTTTAATTCCGCTAATCGTTTTTCCATTAAAGCTACATTCTGATCCTTCATTTGCTCTGTAATTGGTTTTCCATCAATGATTTTACTTTTTCCGTTTTTAAAGCTTTCTTGTAATGCAGTCTTGCGAACTCCCTCAATCATAAAAGAAGCATTCATATCTATTTCTGTACCAGAGCTTGAACCGCCTCGCACAGCCGCCATTCCGGCTTTACCTTTTCCTTCTTCTTCTGAAGCTCCTACTAGTTTAAGTCCATCAGAAATACCAAAAGTGTTAGCTATGTAATTATAGTCTTTTACATACTTGGATTTCGCTAATTGATCTGTTTCTTTTGTATCGAGCTGCGGTGGATTTGGCATTTCTCCAGTTTCCTTAGCTTTTTGACCTAATTTGTCGAAATCAAGACCTAAAGTAACATCTGCACCAAGTTTTTTTCTCGCAGCATCCGCTGCTTTTTTTGACGCATTTTGGATTGTGAAACCTGAAAGAACCAAATTTGTAACAATCAGAAAAACTGCCATCAAAATTAATGATGTTCCTATCCTTTTTTTCATACTGAGAATTGCTCGTTTCATAAAATTCATTTTTTCTTACCTCCTTGATATCTTGTATTCTATATAGGTTATCTAGAGTTTATATGGAGCTAATCGGTAGTTTAACTAGAGAAATAAGGAGTTTATGTGTAGTTATTTACCTGTTCCAAAAAAGCTAGAACACAAATTCAAAAACGCAGCCGTTTTTGAATATTGGTAAGGAGTTATTCCGTTTAATAAATTTATATAAAGGTTAAGATTAATTTAATGTATGTAGCACAAAAAATATTTACTGTGTAATTTCTATACAATAAATATAGAGAAACTTATTTGGATATCTATAATATAGGGATTTTAATATAGTTACTGTATCTCATACAAATCACGTCGCTTTAAAAGGTGCATCTTTTAATACGAAAATAAGCAAGTTAATATTCTCTTATATGAATAAGAATATTAACTTACTTTTTAGATTTTAGTATAATTTATTTATAGTTTTATTTTATTGCAAGCTTTATAATATGATATACAAATTTATCACCTACTATTAGGAAAAGAGAATATTTTATAATTAATTTACAACATAAATTTTGTCCATGTTTTAAACAATATGTATTTTGGAGGAGGTTAATTTGATTTTTTCAAAACTCATTGATCGGTACGCCTTATATGATTTACACAAAAAAAGAAGTGTAGCGTTTCAGTATACTTCCCTTTCTAACACTTCATTAAATATAAAGGACATAGAATCTTTTTATAAAGTAAAACCATCCTATATTCATTTTGACATTAAGCATTCAAAACAGGAAAAGGAATACATGGTTGGGCAATTCAAATATAAAAGCTCGGTTCAATCCGGTGATTCACGCAACGACTCTGTAACTGGGGAATTATTCTTACATAAAAATGAAAATGCACCTCATGTTATCTTTGTTCACGGTTGGAGAATGGATTCTAACGAACGTGTGAAAAAAATATTCCACGATCATATGACCAGCCTGAAGTGGAATATGTATTATTTCACTCTACCCTATCATTTTGAAAGAAAACCCGATCAATCCTTTTTCAGTGGAGAGTATATGGTAAGTGCAAATATTGAACGAACAGTACAAGCAACTAGACAAGCGGTAGCTGATTTACGAGCTTTGATTAAATGGATTAAAGCAAATAAAAATGGTCCCCTGATTCTAATAGGAATTAGTTTAGGTGGATTTATTACTAACTTAACCTCTCTTGTTGAAGAAGAAATTGATGTGTTAGCATCCATTTTCTATGCAAATCGAATCTCTTATTCAATTTGGAATACAACTCCAGGTAAATTTATTAGAGAAGACTTGGAACATCATGGTGTAACGTATGATGATTTAATAGATTATTGGAAAATTACTGAACCGAGTCAAGCATTACCAAAAGTAAAAAAAGAAAATATTTTATTAATTTCAGGTAAGCACGATCTATATGTGCATTCTGAGGATACAGACTACTTGTGGGAATCTTGGGAAAGGCCTACACGATATATTTATACATGTGGGCATGCCGGGATAGTTCTTAAACGTAAAAAAATTGCAACTGATACTATCAATTTTATTCAAAATCGATTGAACTCCCTGCACTTATCCAATGACAGGTCTTAAATTGTGAGATTACTAAGTAGGGGTAGTACCAACATTCGTACACTAAGATTCTTTCAACATAAAGATTGTTGATAACTTGTACGTGTCAGTAATGCTGGTGTTACTTTAAATACAAAGAGCATGTTTTAAAAAATGATAATAACATGCTCTAAACTTATCTATTTATTTTTATTCCTTACAGATATCTATAGATAATACTGAAACATCCCATGTATTAAAACGTGTTCCCTGCAGTGCATTTATGTATCGATCTGCTGACTTCTGAACAGCAAGGTCCACATGCTTT
This sequence comes from Bacillus sp. C-3-6, assembly GCF_054509685.1. NCBI lineage: Bacteria > Bacillati > Bacillota > Bacilli > Caryophanales > Bacillaceae > Bacillus > Bacillus sp. C-3-6. The sequence continues at coordinate 2,602,665 of NZ_CM137247.1, forward strand.
GACACGACTCGATGAAAAGCATTATAAATACGGTTGAATGGTAGCCCTTTTACTATATCCGTCAGCTATTTTACTTTACTAGCAGTGGATGTAGATAACTGTACATGAAACTCACTCACTGACAGTTGGCAATCACTTGAAAAATATCATCTGTTAGCAAAATGCCTTAATATAATTTCCAACATTCCAGTGTAAAACAGTTCTTCCTTTAAAATGACCTCCAAGACGATTTAATGTAATGCCATTTGGTTATTCAAAAGACTCACATACTTGTATACTCAAAATCCCTTTGATTTGTTTTTTGATGGTAAAACATGTTTCTCTACTCTTCCATATAGAGTAAGCAACTTGTTGATAAAAGAAAATTTCGGTATAAACCAATGCGAAAATAACGCTGAAACACATCCTATTAAAGCCCCTATTACTACATCAAAAGGATAATGAACTCCTACCCAAATACGAGAGATTGCCACACAAAATGCAAGTATAAGCCATAACCATCCAGTCTTCTTACGAACAAGCCAAAATGAAAAACAAATCGAAAAAAAGAGAATCGTATGGTCGCTAGGAAATGAATTATCTATAGCATGATTGACAAGTTTATTAACACCAGGTAATACTGCAAACGGTTGATAATTCAAATGAAATTTCCCTGCTATTTTCCCGATTACCTCGGCAATTACAAAAGCAACCAGCGCTTGAATAACCATCATTCTACTTTTTCTGGACCCAGTAAACCAATAAGCTAAAATAATTAAAGCAAAAATATATACCATATATTCTGCCAAAAATACCATGGCTGAGTTTAGAAATGAATATTGTTTACCTAAATCATTAATTGCTCGAAAAATATCAATATTGAATTGAGAAAAAGACATTTCAAATCCCTCCTTTTTAGTAAGGTGTTTTACCGATTTCCATATACTTTCATTACATAAATAGTTTTGGTTATTGTATCTATCTAAAAATATCAACCTCTTATGACATCACTTTCTTCTTTTTCACTTTAATAAAAAAAGAAAAAGGAAAACATCGAACTTTCTTACAAACATTCATGCATTCTTACAGTTTTGTCATTTTCTTGTCATTTTGTAAATAGGTTCATCGTCTTGCCTTTTGCTATTTTCAAGAACTCTTATATCTACAATTATGGAAACCCTAATTTCACATGAAAAAGAGAAGAACCTTGGTGAGTTCTTCTCTTTTTTTTTTATTAAATTGTAATATAATTACAGTATGTGAAATTATATTATTTTAACTTTAAAACAAATGAACTTAATGCAGGAACTTTAATTTTATTGTCATGGACAACATAAAGTGGTTTACTTCCCGCCTGCTTCCCGTCTACTAGTACTTTCCAAGGCCCTTTCGATGGAAGTGTTATTTCAACCGCTTCTCTATTTGCATTGTGAGCCACCGTAAAGTATTCATTTTTATTCCCCTCTATTGTATAAGCTACCGTATTTTTCGGGGCACCTATAAATGAAACTTGTGTTTTTATTTGCTCTGCAGATGTCATTCGAAAAGCTGAGTACTTTTTGCGTAATTCTATTAAGCCCTTCATATAATCTACTTCATTATTAAACGTTGCACGGCGCAGCCAATCCATCTGGTTAATTGAATCTGGAGATTTGTAACTATTATGATCACCATATTTCGTCCGCATAAACTCTTGCCCTGCATGTAAAAATGGAATTCCTTGTGATGTTAATAAAATCGAAGAAGACAATTTGTGCATTTGTTTTCGCACTTCATCGTTGTCACCTGGATTAGTTAACTCAAGTTTATCCCATAATGTATGATTGTCATGTGCTTCCACATAAGTTAGCACCTGCTCTGGATCTTGATAGGTAGACGAATTTGTATCGTAGTCAATACCTGCCGTAATACCTTTTTTAATACGATCTTCCATGTTTTCCTTTCCATTTATAAAACCATTTTCCTTCTCTTCAAATACACTACCTTTCAATCCATCACGTATATTATCATTAAAATGAGCAATCCCTTTCATTTTCTCTGCATTTTTTTGATTTGCTTTCAGCTCAGCTGCAAGAGGTGTATTTAAATCCCATCCTTCTCCGTGTAGTATAATAGAAGGGTCAATTTGATTAACAGCTTTACGTATTTCATTCATCGTTTCATAATCATGAATACCCATTAAATCAAAACGGAATCCATCTAAATTGTATTCTTTCGCCCAATATGTGACGGAATCTATCATAAATTTCCTCATCATTTTTCTTTCTGAAGCAGTATCATTTCCTACTCCAGTTCCATTTGCAAATGTTCCATCTTCATTGTAACGATAATAATAACCTGGAACTAACTTATGGAAATTAGATTCAGCAGCGTTATACATATGGTTATATACTACATCCATCACTACTCGAAGATTATTATCATGTAGTGTTTGAACCATTTGCTTCAATTCAGTTATTCGCACAGTCGGCTCATAAGGATTTGTAGAATAGGAGCCTTCTGGAACGTTGAAATTTTTAGGATCATATCCCCAGTTATATTGCGGTTCATTTAAAGTCTCTTCATTTACAGAAGCATAATCAAATATCGGTAAAAACTGAACGTGAGTAACACCGAGATCCTTTATATGATCAAGTCCTGTTTTTACACCTTCTGGCCCTTTTGTTCCTTTTTCTGTTACACCTAAATACTTCCCTTTCTGTTTAATACTACTTTCAGGTTGAATGGAAAGATCACGTACATGTAACTCATAAATAATAGCATCTTCCGGATTTTTAAATTTTGGCTTTTTGTTTGCTTTCCATTTTTTCGGATTTGTTTCTTCTAAATTAACGACTGCACCTTTATCCCCATTTACAGAAGCAGCACGCACATATGGATCAACTGCTTCTGTCCACTTATCACCAATTTTGACCTTATACGTATAAAAGAGCCCTTTTTGGTTCCCTTTTAGTTCTGCTGTCCAAGTTCCCTTTTCACCTTGTTGCATGTTTATTTCAGTACCTATTTTATCGTTCCATTTTTTATATGTAACTAACTTCGCTTCACTTGCAGTAGGAGCCCATACACGGAACTTTGTATGTTGCGCGGTATATGTATTCCCTAAATCGTTACCACTATAATAAAATAAATTATCAAATTCCTCGCTACGAATGACTTTACCAATTTCAGTATTCGTATCAGCTAAGTTTTCTATTTTAACTTTGTATGTTTGTTTTAAATCAATTTTCTGTTCCGTAATTATTTTAACCTTATTAGTAATATCTCCACTGTTTATATCATTAGGACTAATATTCTTAATTTTAATGCCTTCAATTTCAATTTTCTTTTCCCTAATATTAAATGGGACATTAGTCGTTACAGTAATTTCATGGAAACTATCAATAGTTGCTTTTTGAATTGAGAGATCCGATGAAGGCTTAGAGTTATATACTTTTTCATCACCCGAAAGAATCCATACTTCAGCACGACCGTCCTTTATATTTTCAATCCAACGATCTCCACCATCTTTTTCCCATTCATATGTTCGAACTATAAATCCTACACGATTATAGTCACCGTCTATTTTTATCTTAGCGTATTTTCCAAATTCATCTTCACCAGTAAATTCATAAGATGTACCATTTGCATTTTCACCCCATAACCAAAGATTCCAGTCTTTTGTATTTCCAAGCTTCTCTTTGTAATGAATGATAATTTCAGTTGTTTTCGAATTTGAAATTGCCTTCACACTCTGAAAGGAGAAAACAGATGATAACATAACGATTATGGTAAGTAATAAGAATGATTTGTTAATTAACCTTTTTGTAATTTGCACCACATACACCCTTTCTTCAAATATTACTAGCGATTTATTATGCTTACACTGAATAACACTGCTTAAATTAATTTAGAAATCTCTTTTAATTCACCTCCATATTGGCTATTTTCACGTATGTATTTCAATGACCTTTTAATACGAAAACGCTTGCATTAATGCTTAAAAAAATAGATTTGTATATGCCCTCATATATTTGTAAATGCTATAAGGTCAGGGAAATCATTTTAAAGCAATCGTTTGTTATCGCTTTCATTTTATAGACTTTCTATCAAGAGGTCAATATATTATTAATTTTCTGTTTTTACACACTTTAAACCTTATTTATTTGTCGCAACTTCTTACAGATAACGCACCTAATTATTGCTTAGTCAGTTTATTTCCAACAATACATTGCTAAGTAAAAAAACAGCTAATATCCTTAAAATGATATTAGCTGTTTTTCATAATGTATTAATATATGAATGAAAACTATATTTCTAAATTACTTAATTTTTGCTGCATCAAATGCCTTTTGAACTGCTTGAACTTCAGCTGTATTTGCACCATATTTATTAGTTGCCACTCGAATACATGCTGATCTCAATTCTTTGAAATTAGAAGTCATGTTTAACTCATCAGTATTTGCATAATAGAAAATATCAAACATTTTATCTTCACCAATTCCTTTAACAGTCACTCCATTATGAGTTCCGCCTTTTGCAATGAGATACGCAACTTTATTAATAATACTTGAATTAAAATGAACACCGCCTTGATCCCATCCATTAAAATCGTTAAATTCACTGTAATCATCTGGATAAGGTACTCCAAGTGAAGATGGAACAGAAGCTGGGTTTTCCATATCACGGAAAACAGATCCCGTTTGTTCTCCCATTGTCCAGTTAAAGTTTCCATTATTTACGTATTTCTCAATAGATGTTCCCATTATATCAGATAGTGCCTCATTAATTGCACCGGATTCCCCGTAATATTCAAGATTAGATTCGCTAGAAGTAACAGCATGTGTAAATTCATGTCCAGCTACGTCATATGCTTTAACAATAGGATCACCATATACAAGCATACTTCCATTATTAGCACTTAATGCATTCTGCCAATTCTTCGGATCATTCGTCTCTTCAGAATCCCAAGCGTGTACAACTGAAACTACCTTTTGTCCCTTATTATCAAAGCTATTACGCTTGTATTTATCTTTATAAAAATCAAATACTTTTGTTGCTAAGTAATGAGCACTTACTGCTTTTGGATCGTTAAATGTTGCCGAAGTACTAGTCGCTAATGTACCAGGATAATAGCTTTCTTCTTTAGTAATATCTCTGTAATTCACATCATATGTTTCAATTCCTTGCCCTCTTGTATAATCAGCAAGAGCATATTTGCCATTACTTTGTTTAGAGATACCAAATGAACGATTAATACCTAAATCATCTTTTCCTGTTCCGGTTAATGATGTAAGACTACTTTGTTTACTTTTCTTTAAAGCGCCAACTAGTTTGTCACTGGCTTTTAAGTTAGATTCTTGTACCATATTTTTTAACATATCACCATTTTGTGCATTTACTAAATAAGTACCAGAAACATAGTTTGGTGTTGCAGCTTCAAATTTAACTTGGTATGCATTTTTAGCTTGTCCATTATTTTCATCAACAAAAATAACCTCTTTAACTTCTGGCTCAGTAATAAACTTGATATCGTTCCCGTACTTCGTATAAATAAATTGTTTTGCTTCATCTTTTGATAGATTAATAGTTTTTTTCAATTCTTCTTGTTTTAAATTTTGCGCGCTATCACCTGAAACACTTTTAATAACACCATTATTATCTACGTGTGCAGTTAATTGATGGCCATATACTTCTTTTCCTTCGTATGTTTGCTGCATACGTACAAGTGTAGTTCCATCATACGAACCACGTTTTTGAAGGACTTTATAATCTACTCCTGCTTCTCCATTGACTTGTTTTTGGGAGAGAGCTTGCTCTGTTTTCTCCTTAAGTGCATCCTTTACTACATTTTCTGGTGTCTTTTGTGACGGTTGTGTCAGTTCACCCGAACGGAACGATTCTTCCTGAATTTGAACTTGTAGTTGATCTGTTTCCTCTGCATGACCTACCCCATATGGTGCCACAGCTGTTAAAGCTAATCCTGTTGTTAATGCTACCTTAGTTAATGTCTTTTTGTTTTTCATTATTTCACCTCGTATAATTTTTGAAATAGAAAGCTTGTACAAAGTATACTGTCTATTTCTGTCGGAAAAAAGAGAAAATACACAATTTATGTAACATTATGCAAAATTACATAAATTGTGGTCAATATTATAAATAATGAACGGAACACATATGTACATTAATTTGAATAAAAGAGAGTCCTTATAGGCGCTCATCCAATTGGTTAGCTATTAATTATCTATATTCATTGTAATAAAAGTATACTTACCTCTAAATAACAACATAAAAACCCACTCTTTACTATTTTAAGAGTGGGTTTAATGTTATTAAAATAACAATTACTATAAGAAACCTTATAATTTATATTTTTTTAGTAATCCTACTAAGTTTTTTGTAAAATTCACCTTTCGTTTTTATATGCTTAAACTGATTTGGATTAATATTTGCTTTTTGTGAGAGTGCTACAATCTCTTCTTTTGAAATTGAGTCTTTCGTATTTATAGATGCTATATTTGTGTATTTTCCGTCTTCTGTTTTTGGAATTTCTAAAATCCCTTTATTCACAAGATCAACTACAGCCTTATGCTCTGAAGAATGTAAATCTACACCAGTAATTTTCCAATTACGCATAACTTTTGGTGTGTATACACCGTTCTTTACCTCTTTTAAATATGTAATAGCAAGGTTACGAATGGTTCCACCTGTTTCTCCAAATGCATTCTCTTGTTTAGATGACCAAATTTCTTCAAACTTACGCCCCTCTAAAGCTCCTCCTTTTGCCTGAAGAGCCTCCATTCTATATGCATTCATTCCCAGCGTCATAACATCGCTCATTTTGATTGGTTTGTTTGTACGAATAGAGCGTAAATTTGTAATTCTACTTCCGTATGGTTTTGTTAAGTCAATTTCGTATTTTACGCCTCCAAAGAAATCGTTCGTACTGTATTTAGATGCACGGCGGGTTTTATCAAAGCTAACGGTTACATCTCCGGCACGAGATGAGTTAAAATATCCAGCTGCCCATTCCATATAGTCTTTTAAATCTTTTCCAGAAATCTTATATACTGTAATTTCTCCCAAGGCATATTGGTAATTATACGCAATATCTTTTTTCTTAATAGGACCTGTATCCAAACGGGCATAATCATTATCAATTTGATGGGCTACTACATCTGCTTTACTGTAGTAGAGCATGACTTCATGAAAGAAATCTGATAAAGGTGTTTCTTGAATCTGAACACTTGGGATACCCTTTATTTCATTTTCAGGAACAAGATTTCTACCCATTAATTGAGCGACTACAACATTTGCATCTCCTCTCGCATATTCGTGAAAAGGTGTTAGTGTTTCTTCAAGTGTAGGATCAGATAATATTGTTGTTCCATCAGCATTTTTTACAGGTATAGCGGTAGCAGTTTTATCTTTTAAAACCAACTTCTCATCTTGCTTTGTAAAAGTAAGATCAATACGTGAAATATGTGTTCCATATTTATCTGGTTCTGTAATAATTACGCCATTTACAACTTCTTTTTTTACAAGTTTATGCATATGAGCCGCAAAAATAGCACTTAGTTCCGGACAAGCATTTGCAATATCTTGTACACCAGTACCAGGGATACCATTCTCATTTTCTAGTCCCATATGCATAACTCCTACCATTACATCTACTTTACCTTCTAATTCCTTAATTGCCTTTTTCGTCTCTTCTACCGGATTTTTCACCACTAAACCATTTAAGTGATCTGTCCCTTTTTCAAAATCACTAATCATTGGTGTATTCATACCAATAATCCCAACTTTAATTCCACCTTTCTCTACAATTGTATATGCAGGAAGAAAGCGCTCTCCATTTTCCTTGTAAATATTTCCTGCTAACGTTTTTCCCTTATATTGCTCACTAACTTTTTTCAATGTATCTAATCCAAAGTTGAATTCATGATTTCCAAATGCCCAGGCGTCATATCCCATTGTATTCATCGCTACCATCATTGGCGATTGTGGCTTATCGTTGAATAATTCTACTGAGTTTCCTTGAATTGTATCCCCGGCATCTACTAATATGGTATTTGGATTTTCTTGACGGACCTTCTTTATAACCGTATAAAGCTGCGTCAAACTTCCACTCATATTTGCTCCATCAAGCGCATAATCCCAAGGCATAAATCTACCATGAATATCTGCAGTACCTAACAATGTGATATTAACTTCAGATTCCTCAGCCTTAGAGATAGATGGTTTGACTATTACTGCCGTTCCAAGCAGTAATAGAATTACAAAGTAACATACATAGTTCTTCCATTTCATTTTTTGCATAATAATATTTCTCCCCTTTTTGTACTTTCATAAAGTTGCTTGAACTTTAAAAATGTAACTTATTATTCAGGAAACTTCAACTACAAAAGATAATTTTGAAGGTGGTTCTGTTGCAAAAATAAAGAGAATAAATTGCATACATCCCTAACAGAATTGTATTTTATCGTTTTCTGACAGAATCCCCCTTCCTTAAGGGTGTGAAGTGTACTTTCAAAATAAGGACATATCATTTATCATCATTTCAATTTATTAAAACGGGCATATACAATATGTTATGATGATTAATTTTTTGAGTTTCGTTGCTGATTTATCTCCTTCTAAATAAATACATTTTCAAAAAAATAACCCCGCTCTTCATTTAAGACGGGGTTACACTTATACAGAAAATCGGATAGTTTCATATTTTCTTAAGCTTATTGGTCACTTTCAACTAATTTCATTATATTTTTGTTTTCTTCTGAATCAATATGAATCAACCGTTTCCCCTGTTTATAATACGTATCAATAAATAGGGAATAATTTTTACTTTTCAATTTCACAAAGCAATTTTATTTCTTTAATTTGTGAAATATGACGCTGTTCATGCAAATAGATCAGTTCTATCCACTGATCAAGGGGCAATTCTCCAAGAGCTGGATGCATCACTGATTTTTTCGCTAATACAGACTCATCTTCTATTGTACTCAGGAAATGCATCAATTCTTTTCTTGATTTGCTTAGCATATTGAGCATTTGCTGCACTTCAAATGGTTCTATACTCGGTTCAATCATTTCTGGAGCTATAAACTTTTTCGTTCTATCTAATAATATAGTGTGAATTTCTTTACGCTCATTTTGGGCACTATCTAACTTTTTTAATCCTGACAAAATAACTGTTATCACTCTCTCATCTAATAAAACTAAATGATGACAAACTTGTGCAATACTCCATTTATCCTTTTCTGGTTTCCTATTAAATTGAGTATCACTCAACAAAGAAATTTCCTCAACTAATTGATTTCTCGTTTCATAAAACTTGTTATTTACAAATTTGTCCATGCGGATTCTCCTTTCATTGCAACCTACATACTTAAATTTCTACGCTAAAAATATTATTTTCGAAAAAAGATTTTCTTTCACTACTATTCCAATTTCATTTTAAAGCCACAAATGAAGTTATTTGTTTTTTTTGGTATGTTTTTAATTGGCACAAATAAATCAACCTTTAACTTTCCTTCTAGATCTTCAGCAACATTATTTAAGCAAAACTCTAAATTATCTCTATCATAATCTGCATCATACTCACTATTTGGTAGCCACTCCGCATACATGTATTGATACGCTTCACTTAATTTATAAGGTTCATCATAAAACTGGTATAGACCATATGTACCTCCATCTAATCTTTTAAATTGCACATCATGATACTTTGCTTTATCGAAGTTTTCAGGAATCGTAACACATGCATCATGCCGGCACTTATGACTTGCAACAAGTTCAGGATTATCTAATGATATTCCGATAAATGATTGCTCTGGTGGATACAGTTTATTTTCAATTGACCAGTTCAGTAACTTTCCCCAATGATCTTGCGGTTCAAAGTAGCTACCAGTTCGTCTTATATACGCTACTTCTAATGGTGGTAATTTTTTTATAACAACTTTCATTTACATCTTCTCCTCTATAAATATGTACACTGTTTATTTAGCTTTTTTTAACATTTATTCCTTCTTAAATTAAAAGAATTCTCTAATCATATAAAGTGAAACTTTAATCAGCGGGAGATGAATTTTAATTGAAATATAATTGATTACTATTACTACTACTAAAGTAGTATGTACTTTCATACTTTTATTTGATTTTACATTCTTTTTAAATCGATATATTAATTGTAAGAAAATAAAAAGGTGGAGGATTTTAATTGATTAAAGGAATATACGAAGCGCATTTACCAGTGAGTAATTTACAACAATCTATCGGATTTTATGAAAAACTAGGGTTGAAGTTAGCCTGGAGCGATGAATCAACAGCATTCTTTTGGATTGAGGATGGGAAAAGTTGGCTAGGATTATGGGCGGGCTCTGAATACGAAACAAAATATCATCCTTCTTTACGTCATATTGCATTTAGAGTTTCATATGAGGATTTAAAAGAATCATTACATTGGTTACACTCACTTCAAATTAAAGCTGTTCCGTTTGGGAGTAATGAATCTATTGAACCATTTGTCCGTCCACATCAAGGTAATGCATCTGTTTATTTTATTGATCCAGATGGTAATAGCTTAGAACTTATTTGTCATATTTTTGTACCTAACGCACTAAAACATATAAATGATAAATTATCCTTTAAAGATTGGGAGACACTATTAGCTGACACATTTGAATGAATATTAGTTATAAATCATAATGGCTCACCTTTATTTTTATAACATGTATAACAATCTTGAATAATAATCTCCTATCAATTTATCATTAAATAAATGTAAAAAATGGCCCTATTTATTCATTTTTAATGCGTATGTATGTACATTTGTTAATTTATTCGATATATTATGGGTATTGAATGATTACGTAAAGTGTAAAGGTCGCTTATATAACACCTTATATTTTTATATCCGTGAAAACTACAAAGTGTATGAAAATCCATTTGTCAAATGAATTTAGTGCGGAAGGAGGTTTGTGGTTACTTCATAGGGTATAATAATCAGTTTTTACTGATAAAAATATAGGAGGCGACATAATGTTTCGTACGATTTCAAATTTCATGAGAGTAGCTGAGATAAGAAGGAAAATCCTTTTTACACTAGCGATGTTAATCGTTTTTCGAATTGGCACGTTTATTCCAGTTCCTCATACTAACGCAGAGGTATTAAAAGTACAAGATCAAGCTAACGTTCTAGGTATGTTAAACGTATTTGGTGGAGGAGCATTGCAACATTTCTCAATCTTTGCTGTAGGTATTACACCATATATTACAGCTTCCATCATAGTACAATTACTACAAATGGATGTTATACCTAAGTTTTCGGAATGGGCAAAGCAAGGAGAAATGGGCCGTAAGAAATCAGCTCAATTCACTCGATACTTTACAATCATTCTCGCATTCATACAGGCCATCGGAATGTCTTATGGCTTTAATAATATAGCAGGTGGACAATTAATAACAGATCAAAGCTGGACTACATACTTATTTATTGCGACAGTTTTAACTGCAGGTACTGCATTTTTACTTTGGTTAGGCGAACAAATTACCGCTAACGGAGTTGGTAATGGTATTTCGATGATTATCTTCGCAGGTCTCGTTGCCGCGATTCCAAATGTTGCAAATCAAATTTATTTACAACAATTCCAAAATGCTGGCGATCAGCTATTTATGCACATAATAAAAATTGTTTTAATTGGACTCGTAATTTTAGCGATAGTTGTTGGTGTTATTTACATTCAACAAGCTGTACGTAAAATACCGATCCAATATGCAAAAGCTGTTTCAGGAAACAATCAATATCAAGGAGCAAAAAACACTCATTTACCGCTTAAAGTAAATAGTGCTGGTGTTATACCAGTTATCTTTGCTTCTGCATTTTTAATGACGCCGCGTACAATTGCGCAGCTCTTCCCTGATTCAAGCGTATCAAAATGGTTAGTTGCAAATCTTGATTTCGCACATCCAATTGGAATGACACTTTATGTCGGTCTTATCGTTGCTTTCACATACTTCTACGCATTTATTCAAGTAAATCCTGAACAAATGGCTGAGAATTTGAAAAAGCAAAATGGATATGTTCCTGGTATTCGTCCTGGTAAAGCAACTGAACAATATGTAACTAAAATTTTATACCGTTTAACATTTATTGGTGCAATTTTCTTAGGTGCAATTTCTATATTACCGCTCGTATTCACGAAAATTGCTACGTTACCACCTTCTGCTCAAATTGGTGGTACAAGCTTACTTATCATTGTCGGTGTAGCACTAGAAACTATGAAGACGTTAGAAAGCCAGCTTGTAAAACGTCATTATAAAGGCTTTATTAAAAAAGTGAATTAATTATAAAAAACACACTATGTCTTTAAAATATAGTGTGTTTTTTATTTTATATAAATATCGCCATTAATTCTCGATTTTAAAATCCTTATTATTGTGCATGTAAAATACCTTGAAGTACAACTTCTAATCCCCAGCGGAACCTTCCTTCTCCACCAGACAACATATCATCTTTTAAGCTTACAATCATCGGATACTTTACTACATCTAATGTTTCGTACGAAGCACGAATTGCGTCAAGTGTAGTTCCCTTTTCTTTACGTGCTGTTTGTTCAAAGGCGACTGAAGCAGCATATAACAGTAGAATATCTACTCCCCATGCTGATGATTTCGCATTTACTCCTCCTAGGTGTAATTGGTGCAAAATCTGTTCGGTAAGAGCTAACGAATTTGGTCCAATTGGAATTGTCATTAAAGCCAATTCTGCCATTCCAGGGGAATTGAACAAAATTCTGAAATATGAATATACAAGCTCAAATAATTCTTTTTTCCATGTTTCATTTTTGACATCTATTTCTTCAATCTTTCCTAGACCATAATCTAATACAAACGCTCTTAATTCATCAGCATTTTTAACATAAACATATAAAGAAGATGGTCCTGTATCTAGCACTTTTGCAATTTTTCTCATACTAAGACCTGATATTCCTTCAGACTCCAGGAGGTTATATGCGGTTTTCACAATGATTTCTTTACTCAATGGTTCTTTTGCTGGTCGCGAACGACGGCTATTCGTTGTATTTGTTTTCTCTTCCATAGTTCTCCTTAATTACATCCAGTTTTATTGTTGTCCATGAAGTTGATTCATAAGATTGTACATTTTAATAGCAGCATCTTCTGAAAAACAAATTTCAAGGTTATCATTTGAGATAGCAGCAGATTGTGAAGAATAATCGTACATTTTTCCTTCATAAGTTTTGATTGCTTCGTTCAAATCGTCATACTTTACAATAGCTAGTGCAAGTTCTGCTGCATCACGCATAGCTAGGTTCACACCTTCTCCAGCAAATGGAGACATTAAATGAGCAGCATCACCAATTAAAGTAACACCAGGTGTACTATTCCAAGTTAGCCCCACAGGTAACATATAAATTCGTCTAGGAAAAATTGCACCATCTGCACATCTAATATAATTTTTAAGAGTTTCATCCCAGTCCTCAAAATATTGTAGAAGTTGACTCTTTGCTTCTTCTACATTTTCAAATGGAATCCCACAATTATCAAGCCATTCTTTATTAGTTCTAAAACTTAAGTATACTCGAATACTGTCATCTCCATTTAACTGTGCCAAAATACCTTTTTGATCCGAAAGTGCAAAGACTTTACCACGTCGATTAAACTCCGCTATTCCCGGATGATTTTCCGTGACATTTTGCAAATTCAATTCAATCATACTAATTCCAGTATATTGCGGTGCCGAATCTGTGACAAGTGTGCGAATTTGTGAAAAAGCACCATCTGCCGCTACAACTAAATCCACAATATCTACATGTCCATTTTCAAAATGAAGTTTATGCATACCATTTTCTAGAGAAACGGCTTTTATTAAATTATATCCCCAATGTATACATTCTGAATCAACAGAGTTTAAAAGCAACTCACGCAAAGTACCACGATCAATTTCAGGACGATCTCCGCCAGCTGAATCTGCTTCTTCATCTAAATATATTTTTCCACTTTTATCAAATAAGCGAAAATCTTCTCCCTCATATCTAGCAAATTCATAAAATTTCTCTAACAATCCTGCTTCTTTTAGCGCTTCTTGACCAGAATCATGATGGATATCTAATGAACCTCCTTGTTGACGACTCATTGGGGATGTTTCTCTTTCATACACCACACTTTTTAAACCATGTTGTTGTAATATACGAGCTAATGTTAATCCTCCTGGTCCAGCGCCTATAATGGCAATTCTTTTTTTCGTATTTTTCGTTCTTTCCATCATTAATCACACCTTACATGTTTTTGAATTACTTGTTCTATTTATAACACAACGAACACTGTTCGTAAAGTACAGTGTTCGTTATTATCCAGGAAAATTACGGTAACGGCTCCAATAAGAAAAACATGCTACAAATTAGTAATAGCATGTTTTTTGTGTCATCTATTTATTTAAGTTCTCAAAACACTTTAGTCGTTTCTATTTAAAGCTCCTTCTTTAATAGATTCCCTTGCTTAAAATAAGCTCCAATTGTTGTACGGTTTGCTAAAAATACACCTATCAAAATGAAACAAGCCCCCATTCCCATTTTAGGATTTAAGGGTTCTCCTAATACGATATACCCTACGATAATTGCTATTAATGGTGATACATACAACCACGTCGATGGAAATACTGGGTTTGTTTTTGATAAGAGCCAGTAATATAATCCGTGTCCACCGATCGATCCGATAAATATGAGATATAAAATAGGCCATTGTACACTCCATGAAGTTAATACAGTTACATTTGGTTGTTCTACAATAATAGATGCGATTAGTAGTAAAATCCCTCCATAAAACATTTGAATTCCGTTAATAAGAAATGGTGATACATTTGATAAATCTGAAAGTATTTCTTTTGAACGAATAGAGCCTATTCCGTAAAATAACTCTCCTATAACTAAAACAATACAAGCAATACTCCATATGAAACTTACTTGTTGATGCATTCCTGGTAAAGAAACAAATATAACACCTATTAGTGCAATAACTAAAGCAACGAGTTGTTCCTTTTGTAATTTCTCCCTATTCCTCTTTGCTTGTATTAATAAAATCATCATTGGTCCCGTAGCAGAAAGAACAGCAGCTAATCCCGAAGAAATATATTGTTCTGACCAATATAAACTTGCGAATGTCATAAATGTTAAACAAAATCCAGCATACATAATGCGTTTTGAAAATATATGTGGCATAATTTCTTTTCGCTTGAATTTAAAAAGAATCATAAGGATTATGCCCGCTAAAAAGAAACGAATTCCTGCTGAAAACAACGGTGGCGCCCCTGCTTCAATTCCAATTTTTATCGTTAAAAATGTTGTCCCGAAAATAATACATACTAAAATGTAATTAAAAATGACCATTTTGCTTCCTCCTTTTTACTCTTAAAATGAGTATAGAGGCTATGGTGTATAACAGTGTATCGGTACATATAACAGTTACTTCAAGTTGTAGTTGATTCCCTATATATTTTTCGCTTTAATTAAGTTAAAAAGAAAAATAGGTGAACCTATGAAAATTGTATTGCGTAAAGAAACAAACATACCGTATTACAAGCAAATATATATGCAAATTGTTGACAGAATACAAAGTGGTATGCTTTCACATGGTGAATCTCTTCCTTCTTTACGTTGTATGGCCACAGATTTACAAATCAATGTATTAACAGTTCGTAAAGCGTATAAACAATTAGAAACGAAAGGGTATATACGCATCGAACAAGGAAAAGGTGCTTACATATATAAACGGGTAAAGAAAGATTTCAAACCAATTCCGTATAAATGGCAACAAATGAAAACGATTAATGTTATGCGTTCTCAATATGCAATGAATAAGCACCGTAAATATTATAATTTTTCACAAGCAATTCTGTATCCTCGTCTGTTACCAAATCCATTTTTGGCAGATGAAATGCATAAATTGCTGGATAAAAATCCGATGTTGTTAGCAACTTATGGGCCAGTTCAAGGCGATTATGAATTGCGAGTTGAAATAGCAAATTACTTAAATGAACACCAGAAATTAGTGACGGACCCATCTCAATTATTAATTACAAGCGGAGCACAACAAGGAATTGATTTAATTGCTCAAACATTATTAAAACCTGGAGATACTGTATTAGTAGAAAGTCCATGTTACAGTGCCGCGCTTGATGTTTTCATCAATAAAGGTGTTCAAATCATTCCCGTTTCTCTTGATAATCATGGAGTTCGCTCCGACTTAATTGATGATATTTGTCAAAGTAAAAATCCCGTTTTATTGTATACGAATCCGACCTTCCAAAACCCGACAGGTACAGTAATGAGTAAAGAACGAAGAATGGAACTTATAGAACTAGCGGAGCTATATCAATTTTTTATCATTGAAGATGATTCTTTCGGAGAAATATATTTTGAGGATGCTATAATCCCGCCCCCAATCAAAAGTTTTGATAAGGATGGCCACGTAATATATATAAAAGGATTTAGTAAAACGTTAGCACCAGGACTGCGTATCGCGGCACTTATTGCCGATGGTCCTATTTTTGAATGGCTATATGCAGTAAAAGGTTCAATGGATATCGGTAGTCCTTTATTAACACAAAAGGCACTTCTACCGTTTTTACGTGCAGAGCGTATGAAAAACCATTTAGAAAAATTACGTACAGCTTTACAAATGAGACGTGATTTAACAATTGATATATTATCGCCATTAAAAGAACTACACTTTGAAATACCAAATGGAGGTTTTAATTTATGGGTGACACTACCTGATTCGATAGATCCCTTTACCTTATTACAAAAAGCAAATGAAGTAGATGTCTCTTTTTTACCAGGA
This sequence comes from Bacillus sp. C-3-6, assembly GCF_054509685.1. NCBI lineage: Bacteria > Bacillati > Bacillota > Bacilli > Caryophanales > Bacillaceae > Bacillus > Bacillus sp. C-3-6. Next base: position 2,619,480 of record NZ_CM137247.1, read on the forward strand.
ACAGCTTGTCTATTAAACTACGAAACAAATGATAACCAATTAAGAATTAGCTATTCAATGTTAAACGAGAAAGATATGGAAATTGGATTAGAGAAATTACATGATACAATACGAAAAAGTATTTGTTAGAAGCAATATCACATTAGCCAACAATAAATAATACCTGCAAATGAAAATGTATAGTATGGGATATTATTTATTGTTGAGCTTTTTCGTTATTCAAATCTAGTTACTCTATAAGCTGTAATCTTCATTATCATTCCACTTTAATTACAATCTTTCCTCTAACATGTTGTCCTTCACTCAAAATATGAGCTTCTCGAACTCCTGCTTCATTAAATGGCACAACTTTACTTATGATTGGTTTGATTTTTCCGTGTACAATTAAAGCTGATAATTCTTCTAATTGTTTTCCATTTGGTTTTAGCCATAAAAATCCTGATTTTATTCCTTCTACTTTTTGTAGTGGTTCATGGACAATGGAAACTAGAACACCATCAGGTTTAATAATTCGAAAACTTTTTTCTTGCACTTCGCCACCTATTGTATCTAACACAATATCAAAATCTGATACTAGTTCTTCAAATTTATCTTTTTTATAATCAATAACGAGATCCGCTCCTAAAGACTGTAAAAATTCTTTATTTTTACTACTAGCAGTCGTTGCAACAAAAGCTCCAAATGATTTTGCGATTTGGATTGCCAAACTTCCAACGCCACCAGCTCCAGCATGAATGAATACACGGTCATTTTCTTTTATTTTTGCGTAATCTACAAGACTTTGCCACGCTGTAAGTCCTGCAAGAGGAATAGAAGCTGCTTCTTCGTAACTAATATTATTAGGCATATGTGATACTAAATCTAATTGTACTGCAATGAATTCAGCATAAGAGCCGCTTCCTATATTTTCAGGTTTCGTAAACACTTTATCTCCTATATTGAAACACTCTACATCTTCTCCAACTTCTTCAATAACTCCAGCTACATCTAATCCTAAAGTGATTGGAAATGAAAAGCGTAACTGTTCTTGTAAGTCACCTTTTCTTATTTTCCAATCAACTGGATTAACAGATGTTGCATGAATACGTATTAATACCTCATTATTCTTAACAACCGGTTTTAAAACTTGTCTTTCTTTTAATTCTTCAACACTGCCATATCGATCAATAACAATTGCTTTCATTTCCTCTCCTCCTTACTGTTTATTTTAATAACATACAATTATTTCTCAAAATTTTTTGCCTTGAATTACCATATACTTATTTTTGGGGGTAATTATGAAAAAAGCATTATAAAGTAAAACTTTAATCATTCCTCACCAATCGGGCTCTTACTGCCCGGCAAATAGCGGGATGAATTTCAAAAAGAATCTTACACACATCTTAGAATTATTCAAAACTGTATTATTAATTAAATTCAAAAGAAATGGGGCTAACTTTATGAGTGAAAAGATATTTAAAATAAACGGTATTGATATATGTACAGAAAGCTTCGGTAACTCTAATGATCCCGCTATTTTATTAATTATGGGAGCTACTTGTTCAATGATATATTGGGATGAAGAATTTTGTGAACAGTTGGCGAACACAGGAAAATTTGTTATTCGCTTTGATAATCGCGATGTTGGACGCTCTGTTACATATGAACCTGGCACTTCAAATTATTCAGTAACAGATATGGCTGAAGATGTAATCGGGGTATTAGACGCTTATCATATTGATAAAGCCCATCTTTTTGGTATGTCATTAGGTGGTATGATTGCTCAAATTGCCGCTGTAAAACATCCCGAAAGAATTTTGACGCTAACTTTACTAGCGACTAGTGTAATAGGATCTGATAATAATACTCGCGATTTACCCCCAATGGATGAAAGGATTTTAACACATCATGTAAAGAGCGCAAGTATTGATTGGACAAATAAAAATGATGTGGCAGAGTATTTAGTTTCAGGATCTCGTCTATTATGTGGATCAGAACGAATATTTGATGAAAATAGAGTTTATACACAAGTAAAACAAGAAATAGAACGCGCAAACAATTTATTAAGTATGTTTAATCACGCTTTACTTCAAGGTGATGATGCATATGAAGGTGTACTTCACTCCATACAAGCACCAACATTGGTTATTCATGGAACAGACGATACAGCACTCCCATTTGAACATGGCCTCGCACTAATTGATGAAATTCCAAGCTCAGTACTATTAACTCTTAAAGGGGCAGGTCATGAAAATCATCCAAATGATTGGGAAAGCATAATTACTGCGGTTTCTAAACATACATCTGAAATTTAGACAAACAAATAATTAACAGAAGGGGCACAAATTGTATTGTGCCCCCTTCCATTTACAAACAAAAACCCATCACTGTATTCGTATGTATAGTGATGGGACTTCTTATATTTTTCTATGTTTAAAAAAATGGACAATCTAATTGATCAACAGATTCCCATAATTTTTTTTTTGCATTTTCGGTGGATGTATTTGCTTCTAGTGTCATGTTTTTAAAAGGGTTTACTTCGACTTTTAATAAGGATGAAGGCTCCACATATAATGAGAAAACATGGCTGCTTGGTAAAGCTTTTGAAACGTCAATATCTCCTACTTGTTTAAATAATTGCTGCGCAGCAAAAAAGAAGAAATTAGTTGGATTTGATTGTTTATTCAGCCACGCAAGCATTTCAGGTGATACCGATTTATGAATATTGATTTTTACTCGATCACCACGTTTATATCGCCTAGATCGCATACTTCCACCAACTAACTTATCGTTAAGTTTGTAAATCCTAACTCTTTTTGCTTATGCTCTCTATATTTTGGCGAACAAGTATATACTAATAATCCTCGTGCATTTGTAAATAACGGATTATCTACAAAGATTACATTTTTGAGTCGTCCTTTTTGCTTTAAAATCATTTTTAAACTGTTTTTAATAATTACTGCACCCCCGCCATAAATAAACACGTATGGATCGTCTTTCATATCATCAATTTTATTTATAATATCTGTTGCAACACGCGCTGCTAAACCTAATAGTGCCGGCTGTGATTCCTCAACTAATAAGGTATTTCTCGGATGCTTATCATTTAAATAAATTTGATTGAATTCTGTAATACTATCAATCGTCTTAGTTGGATACTTCCGGTTCCATCTCGTAATGATTTGTAGTAACGTCTCTTTTACACCATAAGATAAACCTTTACTTAGTTGCGGACGGAAATTTACCCCTAATGAAACAACTTCTTCTGTCGTCCCTGCACCAATATCAAAAGAGAGTAGAGTTTTATCTACAAAATCAATTTCAGAAACTTGATTTTGCTCACATTCTATTTTATGTTTCACAACATTTCCTTCTTCATCGTATACAATGCCCCACGTCCCTGAAGCACCCTCAGGCAGGCATTTACAATACTCAATTGAAACATTAATTGTCACATCGCGTCCGTTCGGATAATGGAAAATAACCTTATGATTTCCCATATAACGTTTTGCATTTTCAGCAGCTATTTCTTGTGTAATAAGCTGCATAGGAAGAGCGACAGATAAATCATAACGAATATTAATATGGCTAGAAGTTGGACTTTGACGCATAGCGCTTACCGCCAAACCTGATAGTATTGTAATAACCATTAACTCATCCGTTGACTTATTCGATTTCTTCTCTACCTCAGTACCTTTTAATTGATCTTGAATAACTTTTTCTCCAACGATGTATCGTACATTATTTAGCATTAACGATGGCGAACTTATAGTCACATCAATGTGGTTTTCTAATTCAGATAATGAAACATCTACCTCATCTAAGAGTCCTGTAGGCTCACCTATATATAAAGAATAAATACTCGGAATAAAAATAGGGTCTTGCCCTTTCACCATTAACTTCAAACCGTTGTTTCCTGCATCTGCACCAGCTTTTAAAAGTATAGACATAACTACCCCCTAAATTAATCTGACATCCCTTCCAAATATATGCGAGCCCATTCTTTTACATTCAAATGTATTGTAATTTTTTATTTTTCATAAAAACAAAATATTGCATACTTACATATTATGTGTAAAAAGTATTTGACATGACACTTTTCCAATTTTATACTTATATTTGTAAAGAGTTTTTTACAATCGAGGGGGCAATTATTTATTGAATACTAAAAAAACTATTTTTATAATCATTGTCTTAGCATTAATTGCAATACTAGTACATGGTACATATAAATACATAACTGAAGGTTCTATTTTAGGTGGTACGATTTTTGCTATTTCGTTAATACTTAGTAATTTAATTAATCACATTACTTGGGGAGATCCCCACGGTGTGTCAGAAGAAAGTCAAGATGAGATGGGACAACAAATTACATATAAAAGCTTTAAAATTGCGTATTTTGTGCTTGTAGTTGTAATGTTCCTTTTATTAATCTTCTCCGAAGGATTTTCTATGGGGGCTAATTTAGATGGAGTAAAAAACCTCCCCCTGTTCATCGCAATTTGCTCTTCATTCTTTATTTATCCTATTGTCGAACTCATAGTTGCAAAACAATATAAGTAAAAAGATGAGGTTTTCTACATGTAGAAAACCTCATCTTTTTATATTTACATACTCTCTACAATTGCTTTTAATTTATTCACAGTCCGCCAATTCCTAACTGTAGCTGGTGTATGTAACTTCTGAAACTGGTTCATTAATTTAGAATTTCGAATGCTATTTTTGAAAAATAAATAAACGACCTTCTCATCTATATAGCAATCGTCAAGTTCACTTTTAAATGTAAGCAATTGACTACTCTCTTCTTCAGAAAGTTCATTAGCTAAAAAAGCAATATGAACACTTTCTCCTTCTAACAATGAATGAACTTCATACGGGCATTGTTTAATAATATTTATAAATTCATCATGTGTTCTTAGCATGACTGGAACATCGAAATCAAATTCTTTTTTTAGTTCAGATTGTATTCGGTCCTTTAGAAAGTTTATACCTTCCTCAGATTCGAACACGATATTACCACTTTGTATATATGTTTTCACTTGTTTTAACCCTATTGATTCAAACACTCGTTTTAAATCAGCCATTTTGATTACTTTATGGCCACCGACATTGATTCCTCTTAGTAATGCAATATAAAGTGTCATATTATCCCCCCCACAGTAAAATGAACTTATCAATTGAATCGATTTTCCAACTCATATTTCTCGGATATTTGTTTTAATTCTTCTAACATATCATGAATAGATAATACCTCAAATAAAATAATAGATTCACTTAAAAAATGGTGATGATAATGATTTGGTTTATAATCTTTTAAATCATTTTTATAACTCCAAAATTGCTTATCTAATTCAGCAATAAATTTGAAATGTTCCTCATCAATTTCATTACAATGGTTTCTCAATATAGCAATTATAGAATGAATTGCTCGTTGTAATATTTCTCTTTCACTTTGTGACCAGTCACAAGTCTCAATTGATACCCGAGCTAAATTATCTATATGGTAAATGATTTGCTGTAATATATGAAGTTGCTTCTGCATCATTAAAAAGCTTCTCATTTCCTTCTTTGTATGTTGATGATATTTCCAATCTTTCTGCTCATATTGAACAAATTGTATCGCCTTATGCAATAATACAGTCAATTTAGATAAATCCTGAGCAGTCTCCTTTTTCATACCTTTTCCTGCAACTAATGCAGTAATCCATTCTTCCATAATATTTGCTGTTTTAGCGAATAGATCCTCTGTACATCCAAAAATCATTTTCGTGTAGTGGGGTGGGAAAATGAAAAAATTCACTAAAGTAGATACTATAATACCAGTAGATGTAGTAGCTAAACGAATTAAAAATGCAGTAAAATAATGATCTGCCGTAATTGGAATCATAGCTACAGCAGTTAAAGTTGCGACTAAAGTTCCCGCGTGTAACCTTAGTTTTTGACATGTTACGATCGTAAACATTGCAGCTAATGCATAAGAAATTGCTTGGTGACCTAGGAAAAATGTGAAAGTCATAGCATATGCCGATCCAATTGTTGAGGCCGGAAAGCGAATAAGTCCTTTTTTTATTGAGTCTGTTGCAGTTGGTTCAATTGTAACAATTGCTGTTATTACAGCAAAAATAGTTGGAATGTTAAAAAATTCACAAACTAACACTGTAAGAAAAACTGCAATCCCAGTTTTAATCACTCTTCCCCCAACGATATTCCATTTTCTATCTTGATTCATTTTTTATATCCTTCATTTCTGTTTCATTTTATATACATATATTATATATTACTAAAATAAAAAAACCTACTACGTGAATATTCAAGAGTAAGTTTTCTATCTCATTATTTCATTATAGGTAAATGCATTATTATTTGTTGGCCAATTGGTCCCATTCTTCTAAAACCTTTATCCTCGAAGCCCACTTTTGCATATAAATTTTGTGCAGGAATATTTCTTTCATTCACAGCAAGTACAACTTCATTTTTTATTGGAAAATAGCGTTTTACAAATTTTTCTAATAATAACAATGACTTTTTAGCGAATCCTTTTCTTTGTCTATCGTGATTAATAGAAAATGACGTTAAAAGTAAAGCATCCTCATTATCTGTGAACTCCTTTACTCTATCTCCCGTTTCCAATGCGAAAAGACCCACCGGTACCCTATTGTAATCTAAAATAACAATCACATTTTTTGTACGATCACTTTTTGCTTTTTCCAGTAATGCGCTTGGATCTGCTGTAAACTGAACTTGTTCACTTGGTAAAGTAAATGTTTGTATAACTTCTTTATATTTCTCCTTATACGGAACTAATTGAATTTCCCCTGTGTGTATGTTCATGCTAAACTCTCCCATTTTTTAGCTTATTAACTTATACCTTGCTCTGCTTTTGAATGCACTCTTCCATCTAAAAAGGTAATTTCAACAAATGAATTTGGATCGTTCCCTTTCCAAGCAAAAATTTGTTTAATTTGTGTAGAATGTTCTACCCCTTCTTCTATAAGTAAATCCCCTTCAAAACCAATTAAATCTTTCACTTCTGTATAAGTCATTCCTTCATTTATGTTCGAGAAATGATTTATATTGATAGATTCTTTCTGTTGCCTTTCCATCACAGTAGAAGAAGTTGCTGTTTGATTTTTCACTTCTTTTCTCTTTTCACACGCTGTCATACTGAACCCTAAACATAAACTAAACAATATACATGCGCTTTTTTTCATCATAACAGTTGTCCCTCCCATCATAATTAAACCATATATTCCCTTAAAAATAAACTGAATATTTAATATTATACTTAAAAACCTCGCACAATTAAGTACGAGGCTAATTTCATTTATTCAAATGATTATTTGATTGATCATCCTGTTCTTTTCTTAACTCTTGTTCTTCATCTTTTGGTAATTGTTTATCATTATCTTTAATTGGATTCGTTTCTCGATTTTCAATCATATCATTTGGAACTTGTGGCATTACTCGTCCCACAATAGCCGCTAATTCATCTAGTATACCTTCACCTGTTTTTCCTTTTTTAATTTGCTTTCCGATTTGTTTGAGGCGTTCATACGTATCAACATCTGCTACAACGACTGCATTAGCACCGTCAGGGTCATTTTTTAAACTTTCTGCAACAGAATATTTAATTGATTCAACACGAGTTCGATCAAGTTTTGCTTTTACGTCTATACCTACAATAGCATATTTTCCAACAACGACCGCTGTCGCATCATTCACACCTGGCACACTTGCTGCTAAAGATGCTAAATGATCTGCCGCTTTTTCATTTGGCTTATTGGATTTATTCGTATAATTAACATTTTTCATTGAAACATTTTTTTGTTCCGGCTTTTCGTTTGGGTTTTCTTTTGTTCCAATACTGCATCCAGTTATAACGAAGCAAAGCATTAATATATATATTAGAGTTTTCATTATTTTCACCACTTCACTTTTAAGGTTTAATCATAAATTTTTTCAACAGCTTGCATTTTCTTTACCTTTTCCTCGGCCCCGCTATTAGCATTAATGAATATTTGGTACGTATCTTTTCCTAAAGTACCTACAAATTCATAGCAAAGTACTTCATTATGCAAATCATTAACTACTACAGCTTTACGTTCTTCCATTACTTTTACATCCGGATTGATTTTCTTTCTTGCTTCTGCTGCAGTTAGCTTTGCCGATGGAACTGTTCGTTTTTGATGTGACGCTAAATATTCTTTTGCGGAGAACCCTACGATAGAACCGTCATCTAAAGCAATTTTCATTTGGATTGCTTCTGGATAAATTCGTACTCCATTTTCATTTACTACATACGTAAATACACCAACATTATCATATTGTGAGCTATCATAAAGCTCCATATTATTAAACTTATGGCCCTTTAAAAATTTTAAACCTTTACTACCTGCATCGTTTAAACTAACTTTCTGTTCTTTAATTTCGCGGTTATTCATAACCCAAATTGGATATCCGCCTTTTCCGGTAATATCCATATAGAACTCATTGTTCGTTGCTTCATCTTTAATTTTCACACTATAGAAGGATTCTTTCGCACCTTTTCCACTTTTCTCTACATCTACTTTTTCATTTCCTTTTAAATTCAAAAACGATTTGGCAATTTTCGCCGCTTCATCTTTAGAAATTGCCTTTCCTTCCGCTTCAAATCCGCCTTTTTTATTTTTTTGCGCACTTGTAAAGGTCGGTCCGAAGTTTGTAGAAGAATATGATGTTACGTTTTTCTCTACAGTTTTCAATCCATCAATAATTGTGTTATCTGCTGGATCACGATTTGATGCAAGTGCCATTTCTACATCCATCCAGCGTAAATTATTTTTCAAAACAAGATGTTGTACTTTTCTTAGTTCATCTTGTATATTTCCTGCATTTGAATATAAAGTTTGTAGCGTTTTATATTCTTGCTCATTTAACGGCTCTTTTTCTAAATCACGAATGGCTGCACGGTAACTGAAATCACCGATATTCGCTAAAAATTCTTCCGTTTTATTAAATGGCATTAATGTTAAAGGAAGTTGTCCTACATCTGAGCGAGCTTCAGATGTTAAACGCCATACATCCGCTAATGCAGGTGATAAAGATGATCGTGAATTCATCGCAAGTGTTGTGCCAATTTTATCGTGTAATAAATCGACTTCGTATGCTAAATCATGGAATGCACGTTGATAGCTATTTTCCGCTCGAATTAAAACCGCATTTTTCTCTTGGTGCTCTTTATAGCCCCAATAGCCTGTTCCTACTACACCGACTGTTAATAATACAATGATAATACCTCGTAACATTGTCCCACCTCCGCTCTATTTACAGAAAATATGTTTACCGATTTTTTTAATTTGTGGACGAGTCCAAATCCATTTACTAGTCGCAGTATCTGGATTGAAATAATATAAAGCATTTCCTGTTGGATCCCATCCGTTAATCGCATCTAAAACTGCTTTTTTTGCTGTTTCATTTGGCGTTAAATATATTTGTCCATCGGCTACCGCTGTAAATGCTCTAGGCTCAAAGATTACACCTGAAACAGTATTTGGGAATGACGCACTTGTAACACGATTCAAAATAACGGCAGCTACTGCAACTTGTCCTAAATACGGTTCACCACGTGATTCTCCGTATACTGCGTTTGCCATAAGCTGAATATCATTTTGAGAATAACCGTTCGGAACATTTGTCCCTTTATTTTGAGGTGGTTTATTCTCTTGTGCAGTTCCGCCGCTATTTCCTTTATTCGTTGTCGTCCCTTTATTAGCAGTTGACTTGTCATACTTCGTTGCCTTCACGAGCATTTGCTTCGTTTTAGCTCCAGCTAAACCATCAACGGGTAATCCGAATTTCTCTTGAAAATTCCGAAGTGCCCAGTATGTACCCCATCCGAAAACACCATCCACTTTTCCCGTATAAAATCCGTTATATTTCAAACGAGATTGCAGTTCAATGACATCTTCGCCAGATGCTCCTCTTTGAATAACTTGATTAGAAAAAGCTTCTACATTCTTTAGTTGTATACTACTGACCATTAAAGACAGTCCTATGAACGCAAGTAAAACCGCTATTTTAAAAATAGCTTTTTGGCGCATAATTTTCCCTCCTTAATTACGGAAATGATTTCTTGGTTATGTTTTGTAAAAGCCTCGCTTTTATGTAAAGAAGACAAAAAAATCCAAACTAATATCGCTGAAAAAATATGTAAACAATATAAAAAAAGGATAAAAGGAGTTCATCATGAAGAAATCGTTAAAACGCGTCGCACTCGTCATTCTGTTCCTAACAACATGTTCAAATATATATACAGGCTCATCAATTGTTCATGCGCAGCCGCCGTATGCCAAATGGGGTAAACTTGCCGTAGAAAAGACGAAAGAACAATACCCAAAAGCAGAAATTATTGACTATCTTCATATAGGTAGAAAACCAAAAACAGTTCAAATAACTGTTGAAAAATTTAAATTGTGGTTACGTGAAGATGGAAAAGAATATGGTGTTTTTGTTGATGTAGAATTTGAAACGAAGACGGAGAAATTTATAAAGTTGTCGTTTCAGAAGACGAGTAGATAAAGTGAAACTTTAATCATTCCTCACCAATCGGGCTGCCCGTTAATGCGGGATAAAATGGAACCCCACTGTTAAAAATGGAAACAGTGGGGTTCCTTGCATTTCTAAAATTCTTTCCTAAAGTTTCGATTCCCTAAAAATCTTACCAATATACAAATAGCGCCAATTACTACAGCTATCCCTATACTATATAAAAGTACTTTACCATATCCACTTATTCTCGGATCTAAAAACGGATATGGATACCAATTCACGATTGGACCACGTATTAAGCTATATACAACGTAAAAACACGGAAATAAGAGCCAACTTGCAGCTTGTTTCCAAGTGATTTTCTTAATAGGTGGATTTAAAATCCAATCTAAAAGCATTGCAATCGGCATGATATAATGTAGCACAGTATTTACCCATGGTATTGCCGTTTGAAGTGACTCTTCTAACCCTCTTAGTAACAAAAAATAAACGAGTCCTGTCGTAAGTATGTATACCGTTGCCGCACCACGAAGTATACTAAACTGTTCTGAGCGACCAAATGTAGCTGTTCCGATACTGCTTAAAAGGAGAATACATGCAACTAAAATGTTACTTTCAATGGTGAAGAAACTAAAAAAGTTAACTGGATTAAACGGCTTCACTTGTGCCCTAATTATGAATTGCGTAATAATGGCGCTACACACTAGAAGACTTAAACATAATCTAAATAAAGATAAAATTTTTTCATCCTTCATACATTCCCTCCTTTTCTTATATATAATTAGAATTTACCTGTACATGCTCAATAAATAGTTTTAATGGAACGAGCCCACGTTTTGGCATATGACTACTTATAATAGCTACTATTTCTAACTGAGGAATGATAACGATGTATTGTCCGCCGTATCCCATAGCAAAATATATACAATACGGTATGTGAAATCTTCCGTTATGTAATACCCACCAGTGATATCCATATGCACCGACATGTTCATAGGTTTCAAATAGAGCCCTACTTGACTCTTCTAACCATTTCGCTGATACAATTTCTTTTTCATTCCAATATCCATTTTGCAAACATAATTTTCCTAATTTTAATAAATCGGTAGATTTCATTTTCATACCGAAGCCGCCGACATATATACCTTGCGAATCTTGTTGCCACTCATATTCGGTAATTTCTAATGGATCAAATAAATATTTCTTTGCAAACCGCTCTGTCGACATTCCAGTAGCTTCTTGAATAATATAGCTCAGTAAATGAGAAGAACCTGAATTATAATTCATTTTTGTAGCAGGTTTTTCAATTATTGGCTTTTCTAATATGTACTGTACCCAGTTCTCTGATTCTACAAAGTCATTTGGGAATACTACTCCATTTCCAAACTCTTTCCAATCCTCACCAGTAGTCATTGTTAATAAGTGATAAAGCGTCAAATCATGTTTTTCCCCAGGTACATTTTCAATCCACTCTGTAATCGGTGTATGTATATCATTTATATAGCCCTTATCAATTGCAATACCAATTAATAAAGATACGATACTTTTTGTAATCGAATTTATTTTATATAAGTTATTTGCACATTCGGGTGTTTTATAATACTCAGTTGTTAATTCCCCTTTTTGATAAACAAGAAATGTATTCACTTTTTTCTTTTCGAATTTATTTTCTAGTTGCTTGAAATCCAAAAACTTTACCTCCATTTAAATAATTACTCCATTTATTATATCTTGTTCCTTCATTTTAAACATAATTGTGCTCAAATAAAAATAAACCTGTCAGTCATAATGAACTGACAGGTTTATTTTTATAATTTCGTACGAACATTCCAAAGCTCTGGGAAGAATTGTTGATCAAGTACTCGTTTTAAATAAGAAACACCGGAGGATCCACCCGTTCCCATTTTATGTCCAATAATTCGTTCTACTGTTTTCATATGACGGAAACGCCATTGTTGTAGCCAGTCTTCAATATCAATCAATTTTTCAGCAAGCTGATATAAATTCCAATATTTTTTCACATCCGCATACACTTCCAACCATGCTGCTTCTACTGTTGCATCTTCTTCATAAGGCTGCGTAATATCACGGTTTAACACATCTTTATGAATAGGGAATCCTTCTTTTACTAATGCTTGAATTGCGACATCATATAGACTTGGTGCATGTAGCGCTTTATGAAGTCGTGCATGTAATTCTGGATCCTTTTCATAAATTTTTAATGCGTGTGGCGTTTTATAGCCAAGTGCATACTCAATCATACGGTATTGATACGATTGAAAACCTGAAGCTTGACCGAGTGAATCACGAAACTCAATATATTCTGATGGTGTTAATGTCGCTAGAATATCCCAAGATTGAATAATTTGAGACTGAATTTTTGATACACGTGCTAACATTTTAAAAGCTGGTTGTAATTTATCTTGTTTAATAGATTCAATCGCCGCATTTAGCTCATGTAAAATGAGCTTCATCCAAAGCTCACTCGCTTGGTGAATAACGATAAATAACATTTCATCATGATGGTCCGATAATCTTTTTTGAGAAGATAGTAAACTATCTAATTGTAAATACTCTCCATACGTCATATTCTCTTTAAAATCCGTATGAATCCCTTTTTCCATAATTACTTTTTCATTTTCTTTCATATTAGCCAAACGCCCCTTTTATATAATTCTACTTATATTGGTCTAATAACGGCTCGAACTGGACTTCCATCTGCATCAGTTAATGCAAGTGGTAATGCAATAAGTTCATAATCACCGTCTGCTACATGATCTAGTACGACATTTTCTAAAATATGAATTCCATGTTTAAATAATTGATGATGCGCTGCTAATTCTTTATCATCTAGCGGATCAACTGATGGTACATCTACTCCGATTAAACGAATACCTTTCTCTGAAAGAAACGACGCTATGTCTGCACGTAAATGAGGGATCACATTTGGAAATTCTTCAGCTTTTCCATGTGAAGATGTACGTAATAATAATCGTTCTACACCTTCTAAATGAAAGCTTTCTAATTCCTTTTTCCCGATGCTTTCAAGATTAGAAACGTCAATAATCCGTGCTGGGCCAACATAAACTTGAACATCTAAATCCAATACTTTCTTTCCATCATTATCAAAATGAAATGGTGCATCAATATGAGTGCCTGTATGAATACTCATCGTTAACTTTCCGACATTTACCGAGCCACTTTCTTCTTTTGACCATGAAACTTCATACGAGAACGGTGTGTCTCCTGGCCACGTTGCAATATTATTATTTAGCGGTTGTGAAATATCAATCCACTCTGATGTTTTCATATTTATGCCACAACCTCTCGCTTATTTTCAAACTGCTTATACTCTTCATTTTTCATAATTTTCTTTAATATTTGTACAGATTTCCACACTTCTTCGTATGTGTTATATAAAGCGACCGGCGCAAGTCTCACCCCATTTGGCGCTCTAAAATCTGGAATTACTCCATTTGCTTTTAGTGCTTTACATATACGTGCTGCTTCTGCATGCTCTAAATAAATGTGCCCGCCTCGATTTTCATCCTCTAATGGATTTCCAATTGTAAATTCGAAATCTTTTAATTCATGTCCAATTAAATTCAGCATGTATCTCGTAATATGTAAAGATTTCTCACGTAAACGTTCAATACCAGCATCTTTGAAAATTTCAAGTGAACCAATTAATGGTGCTGTACTTAATACGTGCGGTGTACCAATTTGATAAGCACCTGCATGATCAGCAGCTGTTAATGTATGCTCCATATCAAACTGTTTATCTTTTCTAGAACTAAACCATCCAGACAATCCTGGCAGTCTATTAAAATGTTTACTATTTACATAAAGGCCTGCAACACTACCCGGTCCTGCATTTAAATATTTATAATTGCACCAAACAGCAAAATCGACATCCCAATCTTTGAAATGATGCGGAATAGATCCTATTGAATGGCATAAATCAAATCCGATATGAATGCCGCGTTTATGAGCTTCCGTTGTTAAACGTTTCATATCCAGAATTTGACCACTTCTATATAAAACAGAAGGTAATAAAATTAAAGCGATATCATCTTCCATCGCATAAATAATATCTTCTTCAGAAAGTGTTCTACCATCTCGGCTTTTCACTCTTACTAGATGTTCATTTGGGTCTAATCCTTTTAGACGAATTTGACTTTGAAGTGCATAAATATCTGACGGGAAAGTTAATTCATCCGCAAGTATTTTTGTACGTATTCCTTTTGGTTCATAAAACGTCGCAATAACTTGGTGTATATTCGTAGTCGTAGAACCGGTTACAATAGTTTCTTCGGGTAAAGCTCCAATAAGAGGGGCTGTAAGTTTACCTAATTTCTCTGAAAGGAAAAACCACGGGTGCTCACCTTCTGTCCAGCCGTCAATGCCATACTCTTTCCAAGATTCTAGCAACGTAAGTAATGATTTCTCTGCTCTTTTTGAAAGTAGCCCTAATGAGTTTCCATCTAAATATATAGTACCTTCTTTTTTATAGAATTCAGTTTGAAAATCTTTCAGTTCATCATGTTTATCACATTCAAGCGCATACTCATAAGTTGGTTGAAATGGTTCTTTATACATGGTGTCACCTTCTCTTAATTTTCTTTTTATTCTAACTAATTGAAATATATCACCTTAATTGATACAACGTCAATGATATTGTGTCAGTTGACTTTATATATGAACTTCTTTTACAATACAGTTATATTTTCAGATATTTCAGTATAAAGAGGTGATTCTTTGAAAAACTCTACTCTTTCATCAAGAAAACACCGCTCCTTAGAAACGAAGAAGAAACTATTACACTCTGGTTACACTATTTTTATAAATAATGGATTTCAAAAAACGACAATTACACAAATTATTAAACATGCAGAAACTGGTTATGGAACAGCATATGTATACTTCAAAAACAAAGATGATCTCCTAATTAGTTTAATGGAAGATGTTATGAATCAATTTTATAATATTGCTGAGCGCTCTTTTTCTCCACAAACAAAAGAGGAAGCACGTATAATGATCCAAAATCAAGTTAGAGCATTCCTGCAATTAGCAGATGAAGAACGCGCTATTTTGCAAGTTGTAGAGGAAGCGATAGGATTATCAAGAGAAATACGGCAAAAATGGGATGAGATTCGGGAACGTTTTATAACAAGTATTAAACAAGATATTACTTACTCTCAAGAAAGTGGATTAGCACAACCTAATTTAAATAAAGAGATTGTAGCACGCGGTTGGTTCGCGATGAATGAATCGTTTCTTTGGACTATTACGCAAAATGATAAAAAGATTAACTTAGAGGAAATTGTGTATACGTTAACGGAGATGTATACGACCGGGTTATATAAATAGCACACCTTCAATAAGTAAGGTGTGCTATTTTACATCTATAAAAATATATTATCTGGGTATGGTAGCGCTAAAGTAGGCTTTTCAGAAAATGAGAAATATTGTAGTTTTAAAGATTCACCATCTATCGATTTCAGTTTTCCACTAGTAATTTCACATTCAAACACAACAACAATATATTCTACTTGATCGCCATTCGGATATATATGACGGAACCATTCCCCTCCAAATACCCCTTTTTGTTTTTTTACTTGCACTTTCAAACCCGTTTCTTCCCACACTTCACGAACTACCGCTTCTTCTGGAGTTTCTCCAGGCTCAATTGCTCCAGCTGGCAAACTCCAGTATTCTCCACCAGGATATTGAAATAAGATTTTCCCTTGCTCATTTTTAATAACAGCAGCTACACTCGGTATTAGAATTAGTTCACGGCCTAATTGCTCACGGATTTTTTTATAATATAGCGACATCGACATATAATTCTCTCCCACTCCAATAATAAACAACTGTATTTTCTGACACCTATTGTATAATAATACCAATAGCAATTTCTATATAGAAAGGATAAGAAAATGACCCAAGTACAACTAGTAAATAGCTTTCTATCATTTTTAGGTACGACAAAACAGCCTACTAGCTTAAAGTTTTTAAATGAGCTTATTAAAGCTCATCAAGAAAAAATAAAATGGGAAACCCTTACTAAAATAATTGACTGGGAAAAGGGTAATGAAACAGGTAATTATTTTCCTTCCATTGAGACATACATAAACCGTATTACAACAAAAGGTCTCGGGGGTACTTGTTGGACGCACTCAATTGGATTCCATTGGTTATTATCAAATCTTGGTTTTAATGTTCATTTTATGTATATGGATCCCGGACATTTATGCTTACGGGTTAACTTAGACCAACCTTATTATGTTGATGTTGGTTATTGTGCACCTTTATTCCAAGCTTACCCACTTTATGAATCATTTCAAGTAAGTAATGTAAGAGAAACTTTCACTTATGAAGTCTCAAATAATAGGATTAAAATTGCTAGAAATCCAGGTCCAGCAAAAATCTTACATACAGATCCAATACATTTATCAAGTATGAAAGAACTCATTAAAAAGTCTAACGATTGGCATACATCTCCTGTATTAAAGAAAATTCAGATTTTCGGTTATATCGATGGTATTCCAACTTCTATTAATGATAATGTTTTAAAACGATATTTCCAAGGTAAGAAAATAGAACAAAGCCTTACATCTTCTGAACTTAATTATTGGATAACAGAAAGATTTTGTATTAATCAAGAAATATGTGAAAGAGCTATTGAGATTTTCAATGAAAAATCTTCAAATAGAATGTGGCCATAAAGCATACTCCTTATGATCTACATAACTAACAACATCCCATTTTAACTTTTCATTAATTTCACTCATAAGTTCGGGTATTACTACTTCACCATATTTTTTAAAACATTCATGAGTTTCTTCGTAATTTTAAAATAAAGTTTGATTAAAAATATCGTGTTAACCCGTATTCTATGGTAAATAAAAAGAATCCATTTTGAAAAAGATTGATCAAAATGGATTCTTATCCAGCAGGTTTATGTTTTGGTTTTATAAAAAAGCTTGATCATTTTCTATCAATGAAAACAATTAATTGACTATTTTTATTATGAAAAGGTCGGAGCAGGAAATTCGTCAATTTTGATACGAAGTAAACTATAAGGTTTCTGTCGTAAGTCTTTTCCATAATGAAATCTAGGCTGTCGATGTAATTGGTTCACAATGACATACAAATATTGATCCGGACCAATTGAAAAAGTATCCGGCCACAAAATTCTCGGATCATGTGCAATAGTTTCCATTATGCCATTTGGCAATATCTTACGGATACTGTTGTTTTCATAATCTCCAGCATAAACAGTTCCCTTTGCATCAGTGATCATTCCATCAGACGCACCTTTTTCTCCCCAATACTCCACATGATAAGGTAAATTCATGTCCGATATCGTTCTGTCTCTCAGGGCTTCTGTTGAGATCGAGAACAAATGTCGACTGGTTAGTGGAGCAAAAAATAATATCTTTCCATCAGGAGAAATCGCAAGACTATCAGACGCCAATCTAAATGGAGAAGTTGAACCGTCTTTGTTTCGATTCATTAAAATTTGACCTTCTACTTTCGGTAAAAAATAGGGATCGGGTGAAGTTGAATTTGCTCCATTTAACCGTCTAAACGCGTTTCCATTTGATAAATCTACGACGATAATAGCTCCTGGTCCTCTTGAAGAAGAATCCGTTATATAGGCATAACCTGCTTTTCCAACACGAAAATCAAAACGGACATCATTCAGATAAGTTGTAGGCAGGACAACATCTTCTGTAAAGGTATATACTTTTCTTATTGTATTGGTTTCTAAATCAACAGCGACTAATTTTGCCCCCCCTTTAATAGGTTCAGAAAAATTGGGTGCCGCTGTATCTAATATCCAAAGCGTTCCCCTTCCATCAGCAACTACACTTTGGACACTGATGAAAGTCATTAGGATATTCTCGGGGTTAACCAAATTGGTTTGTAAATTAGGATAAGGCTGCAATTTATCCTCAAAAATTTCCGCCACCGTAAATTTAACATCGTCTCCCCATTTCGGAAAGCAAATGAAAATACGACCGGTTTCTGAAACAGTAACACCTGTAGGCATAGCCCCATAAAATGCATAAACTAGTTCTAAATTACCGAAATATTTTTCACTAGGTAACATAGGTTTCATAATATCCTCCTCAAGCATTCAAACGGGATATCTCCTATATATGATTTATATTTTTTCTAGTGCATGTTTCTTAATAAGTTTTTCTATACGAAAAGATGATTGAATTGACTGTTTTCGAACTTTAATAAGTCTGTCAGAAGAAAGGAAACATTTTAATTTAAAGGTCTCCAGATGAAGTAGAATTCAATTAGCAGGTAGCGAAGTTCAATATTCCCGAATCAACGTTAAGCTGGTATAAAAAATGGGGAAATTTCCCCATTTAAATTTGTGAAAAAATGTACTTAAGCTAAACTGCCCGTTAGTTTAAGTGTAACACTTCACAAACAATCTTTTGAGTATTCTTATTATTCCTGTTTCCTCAACAATCTGGCCCTTTAATTGAACAATACAACTGAAATTTAAGGGGCAAAAAAAACCTTATATTAATACAAGGTTTTATCAATCTTTTTTATAAATTATCAAACTTTATTTTAAATCAATACCACACTTTATTCCATGTTCCATGAGTGACTAACGGGTGCTTTGAACAAGAAAATAAAGGTGAGTACATATTATACATGACTAATATGCGCTCACCTTTATTTTTTAAAGATTTTTAGCTTTTAGGTCTTGATAATAATTTTTAGTGGTTGTATTAACAATTTATATTTAGTAAAATTGCTTTTTATGAATTTGATATAAGTCCAAAGAATTTCCTGGTCAATATAATAACGTATATCAGCACACTTTTTCTTTATTTATTCTACTTACAATTCCAACTATAAATTTATATTCAATCCTCCTCTTCTTAGTTTTTTTAAACCCTTCTTTCGTATCAAAAATAAAACACGTTTTCCGAAACCAAATTCGTACATATAAAGACTCAAAATAAATAGGTTTTATAATTCCTCGTTCCTCAAATTCAATTCCATCTTTATTTTCAGTTTCTGTTCGAACGAACCACCTATTTCCGAAGCCAATTTCAATATACTTCACATAAGTCCCCCTTTCGGAAATTAATTTCTAACTGTTCTATTATTTCCCCGGTAAGCGCACATTCCGACAGAACATGAGCCCACAAAGAAAAAGTAGATTACAAAAATCTACTTTATAACTTATATTTTTGCATTCGTTTATAGAATGTACTACGGGGTACATCTAATAGTTTTGCAGCTAATGAAACATTTCCGTTTGTCTTTTGTAATGCTTCAATCATGCTATCACGCTGTATTTTTTCGCGAAAATTCAATGTATGTTCGGTTTTATTTTCAACTTGTAACTCAAGTTGTTGTTGATTTCCCATCATTGTTTGTATCAAAAGAGCGACTTGTTTTTCGCATATTTCCCGTCCTTGCGACAAAATGTAAATACGTTCTAATGCATTTACTAGTTCTCGAATATTTCCGGGCCATGTATGTTGTAAAAATTGATTGCAAATACTCTTCGGAAATACAACATTCCAATTCTTCCGTTCGCAAAAGTGTTGTATAAAATATGGGATATCCTCTTTTCTTTCTATTAACGATGGAACATATAACGGATAAACGTGCAAACGATAATATAAATCTTGACGGAATTTCCCTTCTTCTACTAACCGTAGTAAATCTTTATGTGTGGCAGTAATAATACGAATATTTACTGGTACCTCTTTTGAACTTCCTATTGGAGTTATTGTACGTTCTTGTAAAACACGCAATAATGCTATTTGCATCTCTGGTGGTACTTCACCAATTTCATCTAAAAATAATGTTCCTCCATTCGCTTGTTCAAATTTCCCTTTATATCCTTGACGTCGCGCACCTGTAAATGCACCTTCAGCATAACCGAACAATTCACTTTCTATTAATTCTTTAGGCAAAGAACCGCAGTTAACAGCTATAAAGGGTCCGTCTTTTCTTGGACTATTTTCATGAATCGCTCTCGCGACATATTCCTTTCCCACTCCTGTCTCACCACATACATACACACTAGCATCAGTCGGTGAAACAAGCTTAATTTCTTCTAGTGTGTGTTGAAATGCTCTGCTTGTCCCAGTAACTCCTGGAAAAGTAATTCCTTTTATAAATGTGAGAGCAGAATATGTATTCATTTGTTCGTTTTCCTTTAAATACATACATTTCCCAATCATTCTTTCATTACTATATACTGGTATCTCTAATTTAGTTTCTAATCCATGGTACATTAACTCTTCAAGTTTCATTCTTGACCAATTATTTATTCGTTCACGAACGCTCTTACTCGCAGAAACGATAACATCACGATGATTACAAATAACTACTCGTTCATCACTATCAATGACATCTAAAAAACGATGAATTAAGTGTAATTCATTTTGATGAACTCTTATGCTACATTCACGTTCTATCGCATGTGCAATTGAAGTTACCATACCGAGCATATATGGATGCGAAAATTCAATTGGACAGGAGAAATCTAGAAC
This sequence comes from Bacillus sp. C-3-6, assembly GCF_054509685.1. Taxonomy (NCBI): domain Bacteria; kingdom Bacillati; phylum Bacillota; class Bacilli; order Caryophanales; family Bacillaceae; genus Bacillus; species Bacillus sp. C-3-6. The sequence continues at coordinate 2,640,533 of NZ_CM137247.1, forward strand.
ACCAATTAATTTCCCGTCATCATTATGAATGGGAGCAGCCGCACAACTCCAGCTATGAGATGCCACGGAGTAATGTTCAGTACCACTTATCATAATAGCTTCTTCAATTTCTAGCGCTGTTCCTATTGCGTTTGTCCCCACAGCTTCTTCCGTCCATTTTACACCTTCAATAAAATTAATATGTTTCGCTCGCTTCAACGTTTGTTTATTTCCACTTAACGATAGAACGTAACCATCTGGATCGATTAATAATGCCATCATTTGTAGTTCATCAATGGTTTTTCTCATATTTTGTATTTGAGGTAGTGCGATATCAAGGAAAATTTCACTCTTTTTCTTTTGTTCTCGAAAAAAATGAGAAGACAAAATTTTCTGACCTTTATTCGTGTGAGGATTCACATTTGCTTGTTTACATCGATGCCATGACTCTGAAATTCTTTCGTTTATACGGTTCGAATCAAGGACTCCTTCATCAATAAACTTTTTCCATGTATGTAAGTAAAAAGGTGAAGCTAACATTGTATCATCTCCCTTTTAATTATTTTGGAGATTTATAAAACATACTTTTATTATAAAACTGAATAAAAGCGTTTTCAATATAACTAGCAAGACGACACAAATATGTTAATAATTTAAATATCCTAATGCACTTCTTTATTCTTTTTTAGTAGTACTATATTTTGTATAATGGACGCAAAGAAAATAAAGAACCAAAACCACTTTTGTGGATTGCCGTTTATAAAGAAAACAATCACGGCTATTGCAAAGAAAATAGTGGATGCTACACTAAAATATAATTTTGTTTTCATTCCTATCATCCCTCACCCCTCTATTACTTTACAGTACATACTAACCCTTCATTTTTCATCTCTACTATATACTCCTGTAAAACATATTCTTTCCCGCCATGGTTTTCATACCATTCATGTATTCTTCTAATATGCCTCTCGTCACTTCTAATTTTCGATTCTATTTCTTTATACTGTTCATAACTATCATATTCCCATATGGCAAATACTTCAGACGTACCATTCTTATTATCTTTCATCCAGCGTCCTATTAGCTTAGAACCATGCTTTAATTGATTAGGTAAGTTCGTGTTATTGAAATGATCATTAAATACTTCTATGAATTCATTTTTCACTACATAGTACTTCCTTCTGTAAAACATACTTCTTCACCTCTTTTATGAAAAGTATCAGTAAACCTTCCCATCACTACCGTATTATAATACTTTCCGTCCGATAGTCTTTTGTCATTTTTCAAAATGCCTTCTACTTCAAAACCTAATTTTTTATAAAGATGAATAGCTTTCTCGTTTGTCTCTAATACTTGTAAAGATATTTTATTTACTGCATTTTCGTCAGCCCATTTAATAGATTGTTGTAATAGGCTCTTACCCATTTTATATCCCCAAAACTCTTTTAAAATGCAAACGCCAAACTCCACTTTATGAGATAATCTCTTAAAATTTGATCCTTCACACCTTGAAAATCCAACAATTCGATTGTGCACTTCTGCAACTAAAAAGAGATTCTTCGTCTCTTCACTATCTGTTTTTATTATTTTTTGAAATCCTAGATTATCTATAAATCCCTCTCCAGCATCTCTATCCATATTTTCAGTTTCTCCATCAATCTGAACTCTAATTTTCGATAACTGGTCAGCATCTTTCTCAGCTGCAGAACGAATTGTATAAGTTAATCCATTTATATGAAACTCTTGCTCTTTTACAATCATGTCAAACTCCTTTCAAATGAATACAATGGCGCTATTACAACTTGTTTACCTTGTTTCTCAAAGTCCTGAACAGTTTCTTTACTAGCCTCTTCGTCAGTTATAATAAGGTCAATTTCTTTTAGAGACTCTCCTCTTATAAAACAATCTATTCCAAGTTTATTATGCGGAGCTAAACAAATATTTCTTCTAGCAATTTCACTTACTCTTTTACTAAAATATGCAACTTCAGGTGTTGCAGTACTAATACCTTGTAATGAAATGCCTCCACCTGAAGAGAAATAAAGATCAATAGAGAATCTACTTATCAATTCAGAGGCAAATGCATCAGTAATATTCCCTGAAGGCTTTACTTTTCCACCAATTAAATACGTATCAATATTCTTATATTCTCTTAGATAACCAGCTATTTCTATAGAATTCGTAATAACCGTAAATGATACTTCCGGTAAATATTTCAGCATCGCATTATGAATGGAAGCCCCGCTAATAAAAATAGAATCATCTTCTTGTATATAAGATGCTGCAACTCTTGCAATTGTGTCCTCATATATTGAGCTATCACTATAACGCTTAGCTGGTTCCACAGCTAAGTTTCTCACTCGCGTAAGTTCAATTGCACCTCCGTGCGTTCTTTTTAATAAACCATCCTTTTCCATAATAGACAAATCTCTTCTTATAGAATCAATAGACATATCAAATCTTTCCGCAAGTTCCTTTGCAATTACTCTTCCATCTGTATTAAGTAGTTCTAAGATTCTCTCTCGACGTTCTTCAGTAAACATGTTATCACCACCGTTATTGAAGATTCAGAAACTTAAACTTTATTTTAATTATATGCATGCCTCTTCTGTTTTACAATATTTTCAGTTCTTATTTATTCCGTTTTATACAGTCTTCGCCCTCTTTCTATCCCATTAATTTGACAACCAAATAAATGCATATCTGTATATTACGCGAAAATACTTCCATTTACCTTCCTATTGATGTAAAATTATTCCTATGTTTTACTTTTTAATACAGAAAGGGATTACTATGAAATCATTAATCAAAACGACATGTACAGCATTATTATTTACTGGAATATTAACAGGATGTAATAGCAATACTACATCAAAACAAGAAAAGAGCGCTCTCGAAAAGAATGCAATGCACTATGGAGAAATAGTTAAAAACGAATACTATAGAGCGACAGTTGAGAATGCAAAGTTTGAAAAAATAGACAAAGAGCGGCGCCTTACTACTCGTGTTATGATTAATAATGTTCGAGACGATGGACAAACTATTGATCTTTCGGAAATAAAATATTTCATACAAGATGAAAAAACTGGTGAGAAATATGAAGGTGAAGCTCATCCGATAGATGACGAGCACTATGAAAATGTTCCACACGAATTCTCTTTAACTACTGACGTTGTGTTTGAACTGAAAACTTCACCAAAAGATTTAAATAATATGTATTTATACATAGATAGCAAAGCGGCGCCGTTAACAAATACATATTGGAAGCTTGATAATTTAGTATCTAAATAGAAAGACCAGTCTTATACGACTGGTCTTTTTACATTCATACATTTAACACTTTCATTAACACTTATATTAATTTTCTAATAACAACTTGAATAACATCAGCTAAACCAGTGTGCCCTTTCCCTTCAACTCGCTCTTGTTCTCCATTAAAGAAATGAATTACCTTATGTTCTTCACACCAAGTAAGGATATCCATTGGATCATACAGCATATCAACATCTTTTGGTCCACCAGTACAATTGTTTATTTGTTTTTTTGAGTAAACTTCAAACATAATTAATCCACCAGGTTTTATCGTTTGTATCATTTTATCTAATATCATTTTTTTATAATCATCATGAAAATGTCCAAATACCATAATTGCCGCATCATATTCATTTTCTGGCAAACTATCAGCTAATAAATCTACTTTTTTTGTATGCACGTTTACGTTATGCTTCTCTGCCAATTTTTTTGTCTTTTCTAATCCATCTTCCGAATAATCAATAGCTGTTACTTCGTTCCCTTGTCTTGCTAGAAATACAGCATTTCTACCTTCTCCCTCCGCAAATGCTATTACTTTATTGTGATTTGCTAAACGAAATGCTTGTTCTTTAATAAATGTATTAGGTTCTTCCCCGTAAAAATATTCATCTGATTTATATCGATCATTCCAAAAATTATTCATCATCTTCTCTCCTTCTTCATATCATTTTCTAACTACAATCAAAGATATTAAAGAGCCTTTTTATCCTTAATTAATTTAAAAATAAAAGCAGATTAAAAATCCACTTTTATTTTTTTCGCAAGATCTACGATTTTTTGATTTCTTAACTCTTCTTCCATTTTCTCTTCTGCTGCGAGCATTGCCTCATTAATTAAACATCCAGGTTTGTCATGTAAACAACAGTCAAACAATGATGTTTTGCCTTCAATTGCATGTATAATATCTAAAAATGAAATATCTTCCCAATTCTTACTAAGCGAGTAACCGCCCTTTGGACCAGATGATGAGTGTATCATCCCTTCCTTCGTCAACTTAGTTAGTATTTTAGACAAGTACGTTGGTGAAACATTTTGCATTTCTGCTAATTGGTGAACACTAACTAACTTATTTGGTGTGGCCTTTGCCAGAAAAAGCATTGTATGAAGAGCATAATTTGTAGCTTTAGAATATTTCATAGTACAGCTCCTATTGTAGACTTCATGTATCTACAATAACTTTATTTTTTTATTATGTCAAACGTTTGTAATACTCCATACAACATTATTTCTTCACAAGTAATACATCTGCTGCGCAAATCGTCACTTCTCTAAATGGAGAGTCAAATAAAACACCTAGTTCAAAACCATCTTCAGTAAGAGCTATTTCATGATATAGCCACCAAGCACTGTTAAAGTTTTCCTGCATAGAACACTTTGTTACTCCTATAAAGGTTACTTCAAGTTTATCAAATTCACTAAAAGTACCACTGCAATCTAATACGATAGACAAAGTATCTTCTGATTCTCTCTTTATTGCTTTAATTACACTATCGTGTAGTGATGTCTTGTGTAACTGAGCGACATTTGACGGAAGTTTTTTCTCAATGGAATTAAAATATTCTACGTATGATTGATCTAATTGTGCCATTCTTTTCTCATAATCTGTTGTCCACTCTTGCAAAAGTTTTTTCAGTTCACCTGATGGGTATTCTGAATTAATTGTTATGTTTTGTATAATTGAGTATATCGATTCAGGAAGGAATTTTAATAAATCTATTTTCCTTTCCTCTATTTCTTCCTTTAAACTTTGTATATCCATTTTCGACCATTCTTTTATAGACTCTATAAAACTTACAAATTCTAAAACTTGCATTTTTTTATACCATTCTCTTGTAAAATATTTCAATGACACCTCTCCTAAAATATCTTTACATCCAGTAAAAGCAATACATCCACTTATTATATCATTCCAATAACCATTTTTTCTAAAGAAATAATGTAAAAATGTAAATATTCCGCCTATCATTTCTAAAACTTCAGAATATTTACAAAAGTATAAAATTAGAATACATTTTAGCTGTACAAGATTCACCTGTACAAAAATTCAAACAAAAAGGGATGGTTATATGTTGAAGAAATTAGTAGCAGGGACATTAGTAGCGGGTTTTGCATTAACTGGAGGACTAGGTGCAGTAAGTGCTGAGGAAAAAAGTAACACAATTAAGTCATTTGATTATTTAAAAGTGGATGAACAAAATGTTAATTCATTTGCAAAATTAAGTGATCAGGATAAGAAAGATATCCAAATTACTATGGTATTACCAGAGCAAAATGAAAATGGAGATTGGCTAGCTTATGGTTTTACTAGCCGTGAAACATTGGATGCGTATATTGCAAAGGATAAAAAAGCAATTAAAAATAATATTAATCCTTTAGGTAGCGGTGCTGGTAGTACTGATTTTTACGAACATAAAGATAAAGGTGGTCAATATATTTACTGGAGCAGCGGCTTTAAAAACTTACCATCTAGCTGGAATGACAGAATTTCTTCTGTAAGTACAGCCTCACCTTCTGCAAGTTATTCAACGACACTTTGGGAGCACACTTCAACACAAGGATATGGAAAAGGTGTTATATTTAAACACGCTGATTGGTATGGTAAAACTGCTAATTTAGCTCCTGATTGGAACGATATTACTTCAGCGATTGAAATTAAAAAATAATAAGATATTCTATTAATAAAAAATCAAACCACTATTCTCTTATTTGTTTAGAGAATAGTGGTTTATTATATTTCCATTTAAGCATGTACAGCATGTCCTACCGCTTGCATTAACGCTTCATGAATTGCTTCTGATAAAGTAGGGTGTGCTGCAATATAATCTCTCATTATATCAGCGGTAACTTCTGTATGAATCATTATGGTTCCTTGACCAATAAGTTCAGTTGCATGAGGACCGATAATAGAAATCCCTACAATTTCTTGGTATTTAGGTTCTACAATGACTTTTACTTTACCTACTTGTTCTCCTAAAATAAGAGCTTTTCCGTTCGCTGTAAAAGGGAATTCTCCGATGAGAATATCACCATATTGTTCTCTTGCACCTTTTTCACTTAACCCGACACTAGCTATTTCTGGAGCTGTGTATATACAACGGGGCACAGCGTGATAATTTACTTTCACGTCTTCTCCGCTTGCGTGTAATGCTGCTGTCGTTCCTTCATGGAAGGCAACGTGAGCAAGCTGAATTCCACCAATCACATCACCAGCTGCGTAAATATGCGATACGTTCGTTTGCATATGTTCATTCACAGCAATCCCTTTATTTGAAAACTGAACTCCTGCCTTTTCTAATCCTAATTGTTGTACTTCTGGTTTTCTTCCTACGGAAACAAGAACAAATTCTGGAGTTACTTCGTGAGTAATTCCCTCGTATTCAAATGCAGCTTGCTTCTTATAGTTATTTAATCCTTTTAAAACTGCTCCCGTAAAAATTTTCACACCATCTTTTTCTAATTTTTCTCTTAAAATATTCGCAATATCTTCATCTTCACCAGGTAGTAATTGCGGTGCCATCTCAACTATCGATACTTTTGTACCAAGTCTACTATAAATACTTGCAAACTCGCATCCTATTACACCACCGCCAACGATTAACAATGAAGATGGTATACTCTCAAGAGACATTGCATGGCTACTATTTAAAATCCATTTTCCATCGAACGGAGCGAATGGTAATTTTGTAGGCTTGGAACCAGCTGCGATAATAAAGCTCTCTCCATCGATTAATTCTTCTTTATTTCTTTGTACAACTCGCACACGATGATCCGTTTCGAATTTCGCTTTTCCTTTTACAACTTTAATTTTATTTTTCTTCATTAAATATTGTATTCCTTGGACAAGTTGCATTACGATTTGTGATTTCCTCGCCTGTATTTGCCCCCAATCAATTGAGATATTTTCTGTATTAATCGTAACTCCATAATCATTCGCTTTTCTCACAATGTCATGTACTTCAGCACTTTCTAACAGTGATTTCGTCGGCATACACCCAACATTTAAACATGTTCCGCCAAGGTCAGCTTCATCAATAAGAGTGACATCTTTGCCATTTTGAGCCGCGGTAATTGCTGCTACATAGCCAGCAGGTCCGCCCCCAATAACAACTAATTTACTCATTCTCTCACCTTCTCTTTATAAAAGAATTGTTATAGGTTCTTCTAAATAATGTTTAATTGTGCGTAAAAATGCAGCTGCTGGTGCACCGTCTAATACACGATGATCGAATGTTAAACTTAAAGGTAACATACTTCCTTTTCTTAATTTTTTTCCCTTAAATACAGGAACATGTTCAATTGCGCCAATACCTAAAATACCAGTCTCAGGTGTATTTAATACAGGTGTGAAATATTCAATACCAAAGCTACCTAAATTACTAATTGTAAATGTCGTTCCGTGCATATCATCACTACTTAAACTACCTGCTCGCGCCTTTTGTGCCACATTCTTAATCTCTTTAGACAACTCTACTAAAGATAAATTATTTGCAAAGCGAATAGCTGGAACGATTAACCCTTTTTCTAATGCGACTGCCATGCCTAAATGCACATGTTCAAATTGATGAATTGCATCATCTATATAAGCGCTGTTCATTTCTTTATGCTCTCCAAGTGCTAATACAGCAGCACGCGAGACGAAATCCGTAATGGTTAATTTATTATCATATCTTTTTTGTACAACGTTCGCTATTTCTTTATGTAAAGCAACTAAATCTGTTACATCTACTTTCATCGTTAACGTTAATTGTGCGCTATTTTGTAAGCTTACGTGCATACGATTTGCGATCGCTTTACGCATACCAGTAACAGGAATCACGTTACTTTCTTCTTGTTCAGATATTTCCAGAACGATTCCTCTTACCTCAAATGCTTTTAATACATCTGCCTTTGTAATCCTTCCGCCAGGACCTGTACCAACTAATACATTGATATCAAAATTTTCAGACTTTGCAATTTTCTTTGCTACAGGTGAAATTTTAATTCTTTGCTTCGCTACTTCTTTCCCATTTGCTTCTTGATTTTGTACATTTTGTACTTCTATTTTAAATGTTTTTTCTTCTACCACATGTGTGCTTTCCTGCATTTCTACTTTTTCATTCGGTTTACCGATGTAGCAAATTACAGTACCAGGCGGCACCCCTTCATCTTCACTTACAGCTATATCAAGCACCGTACCATCAGCTGGCGCTTCAATTTCCGTTTCAATTTTTTCTGAATTAATACTAGCAATTAGTTCTCCTTTTGCTACATTATCGCCTGCTTTAATATTCCAGCTCGTAATAATACCTTCTTTCATCGCCATACCTAACTTCGGCATTACAACTTCTACAGCCATGTTTCTCTCTCCCTTCTCATCGTTTTATTACACATGTAATAAAGATTGGTCTCCAATCATTTCTGATACAGTTTCAATTACTTTTTCTGGCGTTGGCAAATACAACTTTTCAAGTGGCGGCGAGAACGGAACAGGTGTGTGTGGTGCTGTAATTCGTTTAATAGGTGCATCTAACAAATCAAAACCTTTATCCGCTACAATTGCCGCAATATCTGTTGCCATACTACATCTAGGATTCGCTTCATCAATGACGATAAGACGATTTGTTTTTTCAACAGATGATAAAATCGTATCCTCATCAAGCGGTGATAAAGATCGTGGATCAATTACTTCTACTTCAAGCCCCTTTTTCGATAATTGCTTTGCAGCTGCAAGCGCTGTATGAACTTGCTTTCCGATTGCGACAATTGTTACATCAGAACCTTCCCGTTTAATATCTGCTTTTCCTAATGGAATTGTATAGTATCCTTCTGGCACTTCACCTTTCATATTGTAAAGTGTTTTATCCTCAAAGAAGATTACTGGATCATCATCTTCAATTGCCGCTAATAATAAGCCTTTTGCATCATACGGTGTGGAAGGAACAACAACTTTAATACCTGGTATGCTCGTAAATAATGCGTACAAACTTTGTGAATGTTGAGCTGCTGCACTAAAACCAGCGCCATGCATCGTACGTACTGTAACGGGTACTTTTGCTTTACCTCCAAACATATAACGGAATTTAGCACCTTGGTTTAATACTTGATCAAGACAACTACCGATAAAATCATTAAACATTAACTCAGCTATCGGACGTAATCCAGTTACAGCAGCTGCCATCGCAGCTCCCATATAACCCGCTTCAGAAATTGGTGTATCCAATATACGATTTCGGCCAAACTCTTGTACAAGTCCTTTCGTAACACCAAGAACACCACCCCAAGCTTCATCATCTTGCAGATGATCAACTTGTGCACCGCCTGCAACATCTTCACCTATTAAAATTACATTTTCATCACGACGCATTGAAATTTTCATCGCTTCATTAATTGCAGTTGACATACTTACTGTTCTAGTCATAATTTTTCACCCTCCTCTTATTTGTAAGAAACGTATACATCTTTTAATAATTCTTCATCGTCTGGGTATGGACTATTTTCACTAAATTCAATGGATCTTTGTACTGCATCATCTACTGCTTTTTCCATATCAACAAGTTCAGATTCCGTTAATAAACCTTCATGAATTAAATGCTTACGGAAATTCACAATTGCATCTTTTTCATTTAAATGTTCTTCTTTTTCTTCTGATGTTTTATATGTTTGTGCTTCACCTTCGAAATGACCATAATTACGATATGTCATACATTCAATAATTGTTGGACCATCACCATTACGTGCACGTTCCACTGCTTCTGCAGCAGCTTTATATACAGCTAGAAGATCTTTTCCATCTACTTGAACACCTGGAATATTATAAGCTTTTGCGCGATCAGCGATAGAATCACAACTTGAAGCATATTCAAATGTAGTTGCTTCACCGTAACCGTTATTTTCTGCAATAAAAATAACTGGTAACTTCCAAATCGCCGCTAAATTAACCCCTTCATGGAATGTTCCTTCATTATTTGCTCCGTCACCGAAGAAGCAAACACTTACATCTTTTGTTCCTTTATATTTAGCTGTTAATGCTGAACCGCAAGCAAGTGGGAAACCGCCGCCTACAATGCCATTCGCACCTAGCATTCCTTTATCTAAATCGGCAATATGCATGGAACCGCCTTTTCCTTTACATAATCCTGTCGCTTTCCCGAAAAGTTCAGCCATCATACCATTTAAATCACAACCTTTTGCGATACAATGTCCATGACCTCTATGTGTACTTGTAATACTGTCACTATCCGTTAAGTGGGCACATACACCAACTGCTACCGCTTCTTCACCTGCGTATAAATGAACGAAACCTGGCAAAACGCCTTGCGCGAACAATTCATGCACCTTATCTTCAAACTTACGAATTTCTAACATTTTTTCGTACATCCAACGAGCTTGTTCTTTCGTAATTTCATTCCCTTTACTTTCAGTTGTTTTTAACATGTCCAGCCCTCCTATTTTCTTGTTCGTCTTTTATATTGCAAGTATTGTGCCAATTTCGAATCCTTGTTTTAATAGGTTTTCTCTATCTTTAAACAATAAAAAAGTGGACAAAATGAGACGTTTGTCTCGTTTTGTCCACTTTTGTTCCCTTAATAAGAGAATTGTTACTTTATTCATTATCAAAGCTCTTCTGTAATTTTCGGATGTAAATAATTTGACCAATATGATATGCATTATGAGTTGTTACATTCGCTAGCACTTCCCACCACTTTGCAGAAACAGGAAATCCCACTACATCACTTTCAACCTTTTCTTCATTTATGAGATTTTGCCATTGTAACAGTTTTTCTAGTAGTTTTTCCCGTAATTCATCGAAAGTTTGATTATCTGAGAGCATAAAACTTTTGTTATTATCTCCTATAGCGGGTACTGCATTCACATTTGATTCTTTATACCTAGTTTGCCACGTAGAGTTCCAATACAGTAAATGTTGTACGATTTCAGCTATACTATTACTCTCTTCATTCGGTTTCCAGAAAGCTTCCCTCTCAGATAAATCCTTAACTGCATCTGAAAATGGCATATACCAACTGGGATCATTTGCATTCGCTAATAGCTGATCTGCTAATACAGCTTTTACATGGACCATTTTTCTTCCCTCATTTCATTATCATATTAATATACACTACTCTATATACGCTGATTCCCTATAATCTCCTTTTTTACATACAAATTCATTTCATACTGAATGTAAGAATAATAGATTTTCTTATCATAACTCGTTATGATAAAAGAAAAAGAAAGCTGGCGAAAAATGAATAAAAAAATCGCAATAATTACTGGAGCCTCAAGTGGATTTGGACTATTAACTACACTCGAACTCGCAAAAAAAGATTATTTAGTTATCGCTACAATGCGAAACCTTGAAAAACAAGGAACCTTACTATCCCAAGTTACTCAACTTAACTTACAGCACAATATAAAAGTTCAACAATTAGATGTAACAGATCAAAATTCTATACATAATTTCCAATTGTTTTTAAAAGAAATTAATAGAATAGATCTCCTTATAAATAATGCAGGATATGCAAATGGGGGCTTTGTAGAAGAAATCCCAGTAGACGAATATCGAAAGCAATTTGAAACGAACCTTTTTGGAGCTATATCAATCACTCAGCTTGTTTTACCATATATGAGAGAACAAAGAAGCGGAAAAATCATTAATATAAGCAGCATTAGCGGCCAAGTTGGATTTCCTGGTTTATCTCCTTATGTATCTTCAAAATATGCATTAGAAGGCTGGAGTGAATCGCTTCGCTTAGAATTAAAACCTTTCGGAATAGATGTCGCTTTAATTGAACCTGGTTCTTACAACACAAATATATGGGAGGTTGGTAAACAACTAGCTGAAAACCAATCTGATACAACATCTCCTTACAAAGAATATATGGATAAAATACAAAAACATATTAATAGCGGTAGTGATACATTTGGTAATCCGATAGATGTTGCTAATAAAATCGTTGAAATTGCTGAAAAAAAGCGTACTACTTTACGATATCCTATTGGAAAAGGTGTAAAATTTATGATCTTTACGAAGAAGATTCTTCCTTGGAGATTGTGGGAATACCTTGTTTTGAGAAGCTTTAAGAAGATGTAATAAACTTTTTGAAAACTATTTTGAAAGAGGTGCTAATTAAATGTTAGGTTTACCGTATGGGGAAGTGTTTTTAGTGCCGTGGACTGAAGAATGGGAAATTGAGTTTATGAAAGAGAAACAAATCATTGAGGAACAAATTGGCGAACATATTTTAGCGATACACCATATTGGTAGTACTTCTATTCCATATTTAAGTGCAAAGCCAATTATTGATATAGCAATTGAATTAGAAAATTATACGGACGGTATACATTGTATTAAAAAGTTAGAACTACTAAACTATAAATATAGAAAAGAAGTATTACCCGAAAGATACTATTTTAATAAAGGTGAACCAAGAACTCATCAAATTCATATGTATGAACAAGGGAATACATATTTAATAGAACAATTACAATTTCGTGATTACTTAATAGACAATAAAACTGCACGCATGCAGTATGAACAGTTAAAGATTCAACTTTCACAAGCTAATCCTACTGATAAACATAAGTATGCAGAAGATAAAACTAATTTCATTACATCTATATTAACTAAAATAAATGCTTAAATAAACAAGAAACCATTTAGTAGTAAATGGTTTCTTGCTTATTAGTTATTTCATTATTTGCACTATCAAATTTTTATTATACAGCAGGTGGAAAGAAGTAAAATAGTATCGAAGTCATAAAAATAAACGTGAATACCCCAATTACCGAAAATATATATTCTTTCGATTCTTTATCATACTTCCATTCCATCAATGCTCTTAAGATTAACGTCCCACCTAAATAAGAAAAAATGACATAAGCGATATTAACACTTTCAAATTTAAAGATAAATATAAAGCTAGTTATTAAATAAATAAAAAGTAGTCCTATTCCCAATTTTTTATGTAAACTATTTACATGTTTCTTATATCCCCAAAAACCACCCTTGGGCATATTCAATTTTTTTCTTAAAAACTTATCGAGAAAGTAGACAGCTATACAAAAAACAATAGTTATAATCCAAAAAGTAGAAGCTCCCATTTTCACCCCTCCTATTATTTCATTTAATTACTTGAAATAAATTGGACTATATTACGGTTATCCCCTTCTAAATAACTTATGATGCCTTCAGGATATGTCGGCTTCTCCTGTAATTCCTCTAGACTTTTCCAAATTAATATAATATCCTCATGCTCTTTATGCCTTATTTCATTTGTAATGATTTTTTCAACAGTCCCCCAATGTATCAATGTACAATGATGACCATTTTCGTTGCCCCACTCAAAAATATTTTCATTTACAATTGCTAACTCTTGAACATCAACTTTCAAATCGTATTCTTCTATTAACTCTCGAATTATTGCTTCTTTTGACGTTTCACCAAATTCAATAGAGCCACCTGGAAAACGATAAAATGATTCATTCTCATCACATTGTACTAGTACTTTTGAATGTTCGTCGTTTACAATCATTACTTCAGCACGTAATTTAGGTATTTTCATTTTGTCACTCCGTTCATTCCACATATGATTAAATCCAATAACTATAAAAGAAGAGATTAAACATAATTCCTGTTATTATTAATAATGGAACTGTCCCTAAAGAAATGACATATTCCCTCGATTCTTTATTAAATTTCCACTCCATAAATGATTGAAAGCAGTATAAAGTTATTAAAAATAAAATGGGTAAATTACTAATATAAACGGGATTTAAAGTAGCACATATCATCGTAACAATTATATAAGAAATAATAAGAGCCCTAGTGCCCCATTTATGAAAGTTGTTTACATATTTACTATTCCAGGCAGTTTGTTTCGGTATATTTAATTTTTTTCTCACTACTTTTTCCAAAATAACTACAAATATGATCCATAATACTAATAAAATTACTTTAACTAAAAACAGTGATGTCTCCTCCTTTACCTTTTATCCGGCTGATCACTCGGATACGTAGCATTCTCTTTGTTTTCAACGTCCCAACTAATAATTGTTGCACTATCCCGTCCGAATTGATGATGAACGTGCTCTAATACATGATGAACACTTTCTTCAAGCTCTATTATATTTCTATTCATATCATTATACAGATTTAATGGTGTTTCATAGTGTCGTTCCCCGCACTCTAATATTCCATCTGTAACCATTACAATTCGGTTCTTTCCAGTACGTAATTCACGAATACCTGATGAATAACAAGGAACAGGTAAATCAAATGTGTTTACATTTCCAATCCATTCGTAAAAATGACGTTGATTTAATGCATATTGTCCTAACTTATGTAACTCTTCGTGAAATACATAAACTAAACAATCACCAATAGAAAGCCACCATATATAATTTTCTTTTCTTACACATAGTAAGCAAGCTGTTTCACCTTGTATTCTTTTGCACTTTTCCTTAAATGAAGATGACTGAAAAATTGTAAGTATATGATTTTCAACAGACTGAAATACTGTATCAATTGGTTCATTCAAAATTACGCTTATATTTTCATATTCTTTTTCGATTGTATTTACTACTAAATCAACACTTTCTGCACTATTATGTCCATCTAATATAGCTGCAAATTCCCATTCACCATTTGACCAAACTAATGCACCATCTTCATTCTTTTTCGCTCCAGCACTTATATTCCCGCCATATTTACCAAGTACAATATCACCATATTGCTTAACTGAAATTTCTCCTAAACACATTTCTATATTTCCAACCCATGAATATTGTGTATTATTTGTTGTATGCATACTCATTTACCATATACTTACGTATTCTTTCGCATAGTTTTTTTATTTTCTCTTCATCACCATATGGTGCACCAGTCCATTTCGCTACTTCGGTTGGTGACCAAAATTCTTTTGGTGTATTGGGATAACGTGGAATAATGTGCATATGCATATGTGGTACACCATTTCCTGAAACAAAAGTGTAAATATGCTCTGCACCTTCGCTTTCTTTTAGCGCTTTACTTACTCTACTTGTTATAAGTCCGAACGCTTTCGCTTCTTCATCTGTTAGTTCAGCAAGTCCAGGTACATGTCTTTTTATATCTATCATTACATAACCTAGGTATGTTTCTTCACTATCCCAGTGGACATGTCCAACGTAAACGAGTTCATCTTCGTAAATAGCTCCACCTGGAACTATAATATTTCCTTTATGTTTTTTGCAAATGAAACAGTTTTGTTCTATTTGATTGTTTGTTGACATATCTATCACCTTCCTTTTCATATATAATATCACAAAAAAAGGAAAAACAGGTTTCGTATTCCGAATCTTCATTCTTTTAATACAATAATTTTTGAAATGAATTTACATCATTATTTCTTCAAAAACGCAATCCCAATTATAATCCCAATCACAATTCCGATTACTAAATTATTTGTAAAGTGCCCTTGAAATACACCGATTACAACCCCTATACCGACACCTATTGCCAAAGCATCATTTCTTTTTTTATTTTTAGCCAAAATTGCATCTCCTCCTACCATTTCTCGCTAAATAACATACATTTACATGAATGTATTAATATACGAACTATCTCGCTTAAATATTTCTAAAAAATGTACTGTAACTTCACATATAATATTTTCCATTTTCTGTACATACTCCTTTTATATTGAAAAATTTTCAAGTAACCATTAATTATACATAGGCATTTACTATAAGAAAGCTTCGTAATTTATTGAAGGAGGAACGATTCAAATGTATCCTCATTGGAATCCAAATATAAATCAACAGTATGTTTATTCCCCCCATCCCGCAAGGAATACATTGCATCATGATTCACAATATATGATGCAATGTATCGCAAGTCTTGAAAATCAATTAACTAAATTAATCTCATTAATCGAGGAAAATAATCAATTCATTAAATCAATGGAACAACAATAAAACCAAGTTTGCGCACCAGCTGGAGGTTCTGTTATCGTTCGTATGTAAACTGGATGCAATAAAAAACACACTTTGTAGTATAAAAGTGTGTTTTTTGGTCATTATTTTCTTTTCGTATGGAACCCTTGTGTAATTCGGTCTAATATAATTGCGATTACTACGATAGCTAATCCAGCTTCAAATCCCATTCCGATATTAACTTGTGTTACCGAGCGATATACATCAACTCCAAGTCCAGGAGCTCCTACAAGTGACGCTGTTACAACCATCGATAACGAAAGCATAATACTTTGGTTCACACCAGCCATAATCGTTCCGGTTGCAAGTGGTAATTGTACTTTAAATAGTTTTTGTGATGCAGTGGATCCAAATGCATTCGCTGCTTCAATTAAATCTTCTGGAACTTGTCTAATTCCTAAGTCAGTAAAACGAATTGTCGGTGGCATTGCAAAGATTACTGATGCAATAATTCCAGGTACTACACCTACTCCGAAAAATGTGATCGCTGGAATAAGGTATACGAATGCAGGCATTGTTTGCATAAAATCTAATGTTGGTTTTAAAAATTTTGAGAAACGTTCATTTTGAGATGCTAATATACCAATTGGAATTCCGACAATAATTGAAATAATAACTGACGTAAGTACGAGTGCCAATGTTTGCATCGTTTGTGCCCAGTAGTTAATATTCAAAATAAATAATAATCCAATAAGCGTAAAAATGACTAAAGATGGTTTTCTCGTTGTGTACCAAATGAGGAAACATAAGATAATAATCATCAATATGGCAGGTATTATTGTTAAAAAATTAGTGAGTAAATCAACGAATCCACCAATAATATAAGAGAATCCTCGGAATAAGCCTTCAAAGTGCTCATATAAACTTGCAACAAATGAGTCGACCCATTCCCCTAATGGAATACGCGGTATACTATTCATCGTCTTTCACCTCTTCCTCAATGTTTCCTGCAAGAGCTTGAATGACACTTTCACGTTTAATAATTCCTCTTAGCCTTTTCTTCTCATCGATTACTGGTAACGGATATTTCATCTCCGCCATTTTTGCATACGTCTCTTCCAGTAAAGTATCTAAATACACATGTGGAATATCATTAAGTAATAAATCAGCAATCGGCCACTGTTTTTGTACTGCCTTACTCGCATCATCCGCAGTTAATATACCTAAAAACTCATACTTTTTGTTTACAACATATACAGTTGAAACACCAGCATTCCTCATAATTTGAAGGGCTACACGAGGTCCACGATCAATTAATAAAGTTTCTGGTCGTTTTAAAATAGACTCCGCCGTAATTACTTTTCCTAAATTCACGTCCGCAACAAACTTTTCTACAAATTCATTAGCGGGGCTCATCATAATTTCTTCTGGCGTTCCAATTTGAACGATTTCTCCATCTTTCATTAATGCGATACGATCTCCAATTCGAAGCGCTTCATCTAAATCATGCGTAATAAATATAATCGTTTTTTCCATTTTATCTTGCAACTCTAACAATTCATCTTGCATTTCTTTTCGAATAAGTGGGTCTAATGCACTGAATGACTCGTCCATTAGTAATACATCTGGATTATTCGTTAGTGCCCTGGCGATTCCAACGCGCTGCTGCATACCACCACTAAGTTGACTTGGATAATTATCTTTATGATGATCGAGTCCTACTAACTGTAGCGATTCTAACGCTTTTTTCTCTCGCTCTTCAACTGGAACTCCTTGTATTTCTAAACCATATGCAACATTTTGTATAACTGTACGATGCGGAAATAGAGCGAATTTCTGAAATACCATACTCATTTTCGTTCTTCTTACTCTCCGTAACTCTTCTTTTCCCATCGTTGCGATGTCTTCACCATCTATGTATATATGACCTGCAGTTGGTTTAATCAATTGATTTAACATACGAACTAGCGTAGATTTCCCGCTACCAGACAAACCCATAATAACGAAAATTTCTCCAGAATATACTTCAAACGTTGCTTTTTTCACCCCAACGTTCATTCCTGTCTCTGTTAAAATTTCCGATTTACTTTTTCCTTCTTTTAATAAGGAAAGGGCTCTTTGCGGATGTTTCCCGAATACTTTTGTTACGTTTTCAACACGCACCTTTGTATTATCCATGTCACTACTCCTTTTCTACCCATCTATTCACATAGTGTTGCGATTTTACAAAGAAATATTACATAAAAATGACATTCATAAGATTTCTTTAAAATTCTCTTTTCCGTTCATAATAAGAATGCTTACTTATACATTTATTTTATAAGGCAAACGTTACTTAGGAGGTTTTCGATGCGAAAGAAAATTTGGTTTATATGCCTTGCATTATTTATTACTATGATTTTCACTTCATGTAATGCAACAAATGCAAATTCGAAAGGAAAAATTAAACTTGGTGTAACAAGTTGGAAAGAAAATATTGCAACTGCAAACATGTGGAAAGTTTTATTAGAAGAAAAAGGCTACAAAGTTGAGCTCATGTATTTAGAAAAAGCCGCAATTTGGACTGGTGTTGCTCGTGGCGATGTTGATGCGAATTTAGAAGTATGGCTACCAGTTACAGATAAACCGCTAAACGATCGTTATAAAGATGATATTGTCTTAAAATCAAAATGGTACGAAGGTACTGGACTAGGTTTAGTCGTCCCTTCTTATATGAAAAACATAAACAGTATCGAAGATTTAAATGCTCATAAAGATGAACTAGATAATAAAATTGTCGGTATCGAACCCGGTAGTAGTCTTATGAATTTAACGAATAAAGCAATGAAAGAATATGATATAAAACTAAAACTTGTCCAATCCTCTGAAGCTGCGATGATGAGTGAACTAAAGAAAGCATATACAAAAAAGAAACCAATCGCTGTTACGCTTTGGAATCCGCATTGGGGTTTTTCAGAATTTGACTTAAAATATTTAAAAGACCCTAAGAAAGTATATGGTGAAAAAGATGACATTTATTACTCCGTTCGTAAAGGTTTCGAAAAAGATCACCCAGATGTTATAAAATACTTTGATAAATGGAAAATGAACGATGAACAGCTCGGTACGTTAATGGTCATGTTAAATAAAACAAAAGATCCTGAAGAAGCTGCGCGAAAATGGATTAAAAAAAATCAAGCATTAGTTGATGAATGGGTAAAGGATTAATAAAAAGGCTAGAGAATTAATATATCCTCTAGCCTTTTTCATCTTATTTTTTCGTAACAACATCATCTACAATCCCATATTCCTTCGCTTCTTCTGCAGTCATAAAATAATCTCTTTCTGTATCATGTGCTACTCTTTCAATCGGTTGGCCTGTTTTTTCTGCAATCATTTTATTAATATCATGCTTTAACTTTAATATTCTTTTCGCAGTTATTTCAATTTCTGTTGCTTGCCCTTGTGCACCACCAAGCGGCTGATGAATCATAATTTCACTGTTAGGGAGCGCAAACCGTTTTCCTTTTGCTCCAGATAATAATAGCAATGCACCAAATGATGCCGCAAAGCCCATGCACAGCGTTTGCACATCTGGTTTAATTAAATTCATCGTATCTAATATTGCAAAACCTGCTGTCGTTGAACCGCCGGGGCTATTGATGTATAAGAATATATCTTTCTCTGCATCTTCTGCTTCTAAAAATAATAATTGAGCTACGACACTACTCGCTACTTGATCATTAATTTCTGAACCGATAATAATAATGCGGTCTTTTAATAACCTTGAATATATATCATAGGAACGTTCTCCTAATTTTGTTTGTTCTACTACATATGGAATTGCATTCATTTTAAATCCCTCCAATACTTGTTATGCTGCGCAAAGCATACAACTGTAGGAAGAAGGTTGTTTCACATTAAATAATAAGACTGGCTGTTTAGATGGTAACTTAGTAAAATCTATTGACGGAAGCAGTTTCGTTAATAATTCCGGTCTCTCTTCTCGAATAGACGTTACTACAACTTCCATATCATCTGTGAATTCGACTATCTCGACCCCTTCTTCACTTACAGTTTTCAGCCTATTTCTACTCCGAAATAAAGAAGCTTTCACTGCACCTTCTGATACAGAACACACTTTAGCAATATCAGCGATACTATATTGAAAAACATCTTTTAATAATAAAATTGCGGATTGCTGTACATTTAATGAAGACAATACTTTCCCTACCATTTCATGCAAATCTGCAATGTTCTCATGTGGTTCTTCAAAAGTGATTTGTTCTCTTATTTTTTCATGAACAGACTTAGACTTCATCTGATCTAACCAACGATTTCTTGCTATTTTATAGACGAGTGTCATACAAATATCTTTATTTCTATATTTTTGAAGCACTTTACACACTGTTTCTTGGGCGAGATCTTCCCCATCCCATTTGTTTTTCGTTAAAAAAGTACAATATCTTTTTAACTCTCCATATTGTTCAATTAAAAAGTTTATATTTGAATGATTCATATCGATACGGTTCTTTAAAACATGAGTTACTTTTGTGCACAAAATAACCACTCCTTTTCAGCGCTTACTTAATAAACGATTCAACATAAAAAAAGTTACGGGGATATAAAAAAATAATGTTTATGTTCAATAATTCGCGGTCATAAATATGTTATGTACAATTTTACGTGAGGAGGAACAAATTTGCCAAAATTAACAATTGAAGGTGCGGGAACATTTGATGTAAAAGAAGGAACGAAGTTAGTATTAGCAATTGAAGATAGCGGTGTCAACATTCTTCATCGTTGTGGCGGGAATGCACGTTGCACAACTTGTAGAGTAGAAATACTAGCAGGTGATTTCTGTGAAGCGAGTGCGAATGAGAAACATGCAATGACGGAAAAAGGGATTGAAGACCATTTACGATTATCTTGTCAAATGCGTGTACATAAAGATATAGTCGTTCGTCCGGTACTTACAGTTGAAAATTCAGGTCTTGATGCCGGACCGCGTCCGGCGGAGTAAAGCGATGAATTTAAAACAGCTCGCTGGCGAATATGCCGCTAACTTTGTAAATGATGGCATGAAGATTGGGCTTGGTACAGGTTCTACTGTATATTGGACAATACAAAAATTAGGTGAGCGTGTAAAAGAAGGATTATCATTTCAAGCTGTACCGACATCAAAAGAAACTGAAGCATTAGCACATCAACTAAATATCCCCCTAATTTCGTTAAACGACGTACAAAGTCTTGATCTTACAATTGATGGAGCGGATGAAATTGATTCAAATTTACAACTTATAAAAGGCGGTGGCGGTGCATTACTTCGCGAAAAAATCGTTGCCTCTTCCTCTAAAGAACTAATTATCATTGCTGATGAATCGAAACTTGTAACACATTTAGGTACTTTTCCATTACCTATTGAAATCATCCCTTTTTCATGGAAACAAACCGAAAATAAAATTCAGTCTTTAGGATGTCAAACAACATTACGTTTGAAAAATAATGAAACCTATATAACCGATAACAATAACATGATTATCGATTGCATATTCCCTAATCATATTTCTAATCCTGCCCATTTACACACTCAATTAAAAATGATTACTGGTGTAGTTGAAACAGGGTTGTTTATAAGTATGACGAGTAAAGTAATTATCGGCGCTAAAAATGGGATAAAGGAATTGTAATAAAAGCTAACTTTTTAAAGTTGGCTTTTTAGTATGTTCTCCTCTTAATAGCGCTTTATTATGATATACTATGAAAACACAAGCTGATTACACTAGAAAGGACTGAACATTTTGCAATCCAAACTTATAACAGAACTTGCTGATTTAGAAACTGCCTTTCATATTCGAAAAGAAGTATTTGTAAAAGAACAAGGTGTCCCTCTTTCAGATGAATTCGATACATTCGATGAAATCGGAGAGCAATGTAAACATATTTTAGTTTATTATAATGAGCTTCCTGTAGGTACAGGGCGTATACGATTTGTTGATGGCGTCGGAAAATTAGAACGTATTTGCATTTTAAAAGATTATCGTACATACGGATTAGGTAAAGTTATCATTCAAACGTTAGAAGAAATTGCTCGTAACGAACAAGCTACAAAAGTGAAACTACACGGGCAAACACAAGCTGAAGGATTTTATAAAAAATTAGGTTATGAAACTTCTTCTGATATATTTATGGAAGATGGCATTCCGCATATACTTATGACGAAAATGTTATCATAATAAAAAGGGTAGTGTATGAATCTTATGTATTCATACACTACCCTTTTTTATTAATAGAAAAGTGAATTCTCAAGATTCCCTTTTTCATCAAAGCCCATCATCTCTTAGTTCATATCTAGGTAAAGCTTACACTGTTTTCCATAATGATAATGCATAAATCCAGTTCGGATCACCATTTCCTTGATAACTCTGGACTGCTTCATATACTTTTCCTTCGTGTAGAACTCTATCTCCCTTTTTATATGCTTTTTTTGCATCCCACGCTTCATATGAAGCGCTTTCGGTTTTTGTAGTAATTGTGAATATATCACTCTGTACGGATTCATTTCCAGCTACATCAACAGCTTTTACTACATATTTATAAGTAGTATTAGCGAGCAGATTTTTATCCATATAAGAAGTTGTATTGGATGTTGCAATCTTTTTCATTGATCCTTCTGTTTCTCTATAAATATCGTAATGGTCTACACCAATATTATCGTCAGATGGACTCCACATTAAATCCACACTTGACGCTGTCGTTCCCATACTATGTAATCCTTTTGGTTGTGTTGGTGCTTCTGTATCAGGAATCTCATCTGTTGTTTTTACTGTAAGCGCTGTACTTTCTTTCGATACATTTCCAGCTGAGTCAATTGCTTTTACAGTATAAGAGTATTCTGTGCTTGGTTGTAATTTCTTATCAATAAAATGAGTGCCTAGTACTGTATCGATCATCTCTCCGTTTCGGAAGATTTGATATCCTTTTACCCCTACATTATCCGTAGAAGCGTTCCATGTTAGTTCTACACTATTCGCTGTTACTTTTTGCGTCTGAAGTCCATTTGGAATACTTGGCGCTTCTATGTCTGGTTTCACATCATTAATAAGATTAACATCAATTACATTATAGAATGCATTTGCTGTATCAGCTACATCCCATACTGCTAAAATCACATGATATCCACTACGATCAGTAGGTATATTGATTTTATGAGTTAAATTATTTGAAGCTGCAGAACCATCATGTTGTACAGTTCCAATTGGTTCGAAATCTGCTCTTGTTAGCGCTTTATTTGGATTCCATCCTTTTTTGGTAATATAGTAATGCCACTTACTCGTTAAGTGAGGCGCAGTATACTTCCAAGTAAATGTATTTTCCCCACCAGTAATTGTATTTTTAAACCAACGATTTGCTGTTTGTTGATCTAAAATACCACCAAATTTTCCGCCTGCTGAAGCAATTTGTCCATCTACTGGACCACCTTGTGGGAAACCTTTTGGAGCTTCTAAACTTTGTGGTTCATACATAACACTTCCACAGTTTACATTTAGCGCACCATAAGTTGAACTACATAAAGCGGATCGGCTACCGGGCTTTTCAACAAAACCGTGCGCATAAGCATTTTGAGGAATAAGTGTCGTACTAATAATTCCAGCTGTTAATGCTACAGCTCCTAAACTTTTTTTGTTCATTTTCATATTTTGTAGTTGTTTTAAAAATCGATTATTCATGTTCATGTCTCCTTCTTGTTATACTTTGTAGTGGAATGTGGGCTTTGATGTAAAAGAATAACAAGAGACAAACTTGTACCGATGTATGTGTTAATTATGCATACACCGCAGTAAAATTATATTTTTCTTGTGAAATATTTCACTTTATGGATATATCATGACATAGAAATTACCTGAGTATGTGCAGAAGTTGTGCAGAAACAGTGAAATTATTACTAACATGTAAAACTAAGTCCTAATATTTTAAAATAAAATTTGAATATATTTATCTATCATCTTTACTTCATAATTGAAAATACATTTAACTGGTTAACTTTTATTCTTATACTTATATCTCTCAGTGCCTTAGTTTTAACCATACTAGATATTAAAAATAAGAATTATAAAGTTAAATAAAAAGCATCCTATTTAGATGCTTTTCTAATGTATAATTTCATTTTTTTCACTGACCTACAAATAAAAAAATTTCATCAACAGCTTCCTTATATCCACCTGATTTTTGGAAAGATTCCTTCAAATTCAAAGCAACTTCTTTAAATGAACGATTATTTAATACTATTTCTACACGTTCACTTAGTTGATCCACAGTTAATCCTTGCATTTGTAATTTTACTCCTGCTCCAAGACTCTCCACTTGCTTTGCGACTACTGGCTGATCTGCACTTTGCGGTATTACAACGAGCGGAACCCCGTTATACAGTCCTTCATGCGCACTGTTCATCCCGCCGTGTGTAATAAATAGTTTCGTATATGTAAGTAGCTCAGTTTGGGGTACATAGTTTTTCACAATGAAGTTTTTAGGAATTTCGCCTAGATCACTTATTTTTGTTTTACTACCAATAGACATAACAATTGTATGCTCACTATTCTCAAAGGCCTTCATACACAGTTTATAAAAGTCAATCGCTTCATTAAAAACAGTACCTAATGAAATATAAATCGGACTTTTTTCTTCAATTGAAGTAAAATCAACGTCTCTGTTTTTCATTTGTGCAGAGATAGATGGTCCTACAAATTTATATGTTTCATCAAACGTATCACCAAAAGGCTGGAACTCCTTAATTGTATATACAATAGTAAGGGGTGCAGGATTACAGAAAACTTCATACGATGATTTTATTTCAACACCATATTTTTCAGCAATTCCCTTCGTTAAGTTTTGAAAATCATTCTGTATTTTATCATAAATTTCTACTGGGATATTTTTTGATAGATGACCTAACATTTGCTCAAAGGATTTTTCATCCTGCGCAAAAGATGTGCATGAATTTATGGCTGGAAGTTTAAGGATTTGAGCAATTAAATGGCCACAGCCAAACATAGAATCATGAATTATGTAATCAAAATGTTCACCTTCAATTTGTTCTAAAACGCTAGGTATTACAATATCCGCTGTATGTAGAAGGCCATTTATTCTTTCCTGTAAATAATTTCTGCCTCCAGATAGAAACGCTTTTATAAATTTTTGATCATCAATCGTTCGTACAGTAGCACCTGTCTTCTCAATCCGCTCCCTGAAAGCTTCTATTGAAAAATAAACGACCTCTTCACCACGAGAAATCAATTCATCTACAACTTGTAAAGTTGGATTTATATGTCCTTCTGATCCAGCATTAATAAATAAAACACGCGCCATAATAAACACTCCTTACGTTAAATCATTTCTATGTTGGAAAAGTACGGATTCTCTCCATACTCTTTTCCTAGCTGTTCGTATCATGTTCCTACTAAATTGACCTAGCGAGTCTAAAACCGAGATCATCTATATGAAATGTAGGATGGCTTCGACGACGACAAGTAGCTCCGCACCCTCTCGCTGTTTCAGCCCAACTACCACCACGAAAAATGCGGTATGATCCGTACACTGTTTCATCATACAAATCATAACACCATTCCCAAACGTTCCCTAGCATATCATAAAGTCCCCATACATTCGGTTCTTTTTGGCCAACGTCATGAATCTCTCCATTTGAATTTTCATTATACCACGCTATATCATGAAGTTTCCCGTATGTATATCCGGTTGTACTTGCTTTACATGCATATTGCCACTCCGCCTCAGCTGGTAATCGGTAGCCATTTGAACCTAAATTACATTTCACAATTTGACCACCATTACTAATAGAATAATATTCTTTTAATCCCGCTTTTTTTGAAAGTACATTACAAAACGCAATGGCATCGTTCCATGAAATATTGACAACTGGTTTATGATTTTTATCAAAATTATTTAATGTACTATTTGTAATAGCATCATATAGTTCCATTGTTACAGCATACTTTGCAAGAAGAAATGGTTGAATTTGTACTTGCCATTCTTTTTTTATTCGATCATCTCTTAATACTACCTCTCCAGCTGGAATATTGACCATTAATGAATCGATTAGTTGAATTAAATCGTTAGTCATTTTCTATTCCTCCAAACGTTCATTTTATATGAACTTATAGTCATATACTTATTACAAAATACAATTTTCAAAAAGCGTTAAATCTTTCATAATAAAAAACGATTAGTTTTATTAAACTAATCGGTAAGATCCACAAAGAATTTTTGTGTTACATTCTATTATTATATGTGCTCTAAAAATTTCCGAACCTCATATGGAGATTTTAAAACAATAACCTTTTTCTCTTCGGGCAATTGCTCTAACTCTTTTAAAATTGTAGGTCGTTTAGCATTAGGATATTCCCATATCCATTTAAAAAATTGCAAATCAAATCTTTCTTCACATCCCGCGCCCATATCTGGTCTTGTTTTATTTCGGTATTTTACAATTCTTTTAAAAGCCCTATAAACACAAATTGTTCTATGAATATCAAGGAAGATAATTGTATCATCTGCATTCAGTCTTATACCCATCGTCCCGCCGTAATTCCCATCAATAATCCATTTCTCATCTTTAATTAAGTTATTTTGAACTGTTTTTTGTTCTTCTCTCGGAACACCTTCCCAATTCGGTTTCCAAAATAATGCATCAAGATGATGCACCTTAATATTTAATTTATTCCCTAACTGCCTTGCTAATGTAGATTTTCCTGAACCACCAGAACCTATTAATATTATTTTTTTCATAAAGGGCTCCTTTTTAAAATCGATTATTTCCTCCGTAACATAAACTCACAAAGTATGCCAACAACAACACCAATTGTATAAGCCACTAAATCACTCCACAAAAAACCGTATCCCAACACGAGTCCGCCTAAAGTCGTTGCACGAATGCTATCTATCCACTTCGCATGATACAATTGGCTCACTTCAATCCCGTAGCAAAACATTAAACTAATAAAAGCCAACTTCTTCGTCTCTGTTTTAGGAAACAAAAATCCAAAGCCAGTGAAAATCATTAATGCCCATAATGCATCACCTAAATAATCATTTAATAGATGTGGTAGTGCAAAAGAAAACTTTCTTGAGCTAAGACCTAAAATAATAACAACTATAGTAAATAGTGCATATAATACTCTATTTCGTTTCGTATTCATTTTAAAGTCTCCTAATATATAATGTATAACTGTAAATAGCTAGTAAAATAAAGTTATTTTACTAGCTATTTATTGATTGCTTTTATGATAAGAAAATGTGGATTCACATTTAAATAATGATATGATTTTTCGCTTACTTCTTTCATTTTTTCAATTGCCTTCGGTTCCACTATCTCTTCTAATACAAAATAATTTGTAGTTTCATTTAGTATGTCTTGTAATGATCTTCTAAAAAACTTGACTTCAATAGTAATATTCGGTTTAACCCAAGTATCTATTAATAACTGTTTTTCAAAATAATTTTTACATGGAAACTTTGTGAAATCCATAAAAGGATGATGAATAGAATAAATAAGTTCTCCACCTGGCTTCAATACACGACGAAATTCTTGAAATACTTGATTCCAATTTTCTATATAATGAAGAGTTAATGAACTTACAATAACATCATATGTATTATCTTCAAATGGCAATGTTTCTTGCAGATCATGACAAAGAAACGTTGCTTCTTCTCCTATATTTTCTTTTGCTGCTTTTACCATTTCAGGACTTACATCAATTGCTATAACCTTTGCTCCTCTTCCTATGAATTGAGAAGTATACCATCCAGCTGCACATCCAGCATCTAGTATCATTTTTCCTTCTAGTTCCTTTGGAATAAGCTCCATCATCGCCGGTCTTTCATAATAACTGTTATATGGATTTGCGAAATCTAGATTTTCTTTATATGTACTCGCTAATTTATCATACGTATCTTTAATCGAATCTTTCATTACACACACTCCTAATATATATTAATCCATTAACTCCTGCTGCTTTTTCTTTGAAAATGATTGTAGTACTAAATCATACGACCAATCAATCATTTTATTAATTTGCTCCTGCTCTATATCCTTCTGAATATAAATGGTATTCCAATGTTTTTTATTCATATGATACCCTGGAATAATAGTTTCTGGATAGTCTTCTCTTATTCTTAATGCGACTTCTGGATCACACTTCAATGTAATCGCAGCTTTTTCGCCTTCTTCATGATTTACTATCGCAAATATTTTATTATTAAGCCTCATACATGTTGCACTCCAACTATCTGGAGAATCTTCTGTCGCTTTTCTTTTCGATAAACAGTACGCTCTTGTTGCATTCATTTTAATTGGCACCTCTTATTCTTTCCCTGTTTGATTACGATGCATCACAATTTGCTTCGTTGCTTGAAATTGCTGCTCACCGTAAAACTTTATTAGCTTCTCTCCGCAAAATAGACTAACAATATGAATATGAGATATTTCCTCGAGTAACATTGTAAGCATCTTCTCTCCAATACCTTTATTTCTTACACTCTCATGTACGACAACATCTTCTATGTATGCTCGAAAAATACCATCAGAAACGACTCTAGCAAATCCAATTAATTCGTTTTCTTTCCATACTCCAATTGCTATACTATTCTTTAACATTTTTTCAATATCTATTTCTTTTCTTTCTGGCCACCAACCGACAGAATCATAAAGTTTTTTTATTTTTTCTGCACAGATCGGTTGTTCGTGTTGCACTTTATAAGTGTACATTTTAATACTCCCGTCATCTAGTCTACATAATATTATTATAATCTCTTTTCGAAAAAGTGCTGACTATGACCTTTCGGGTGATCTTCAACGACACCATACTCCCTGTAACCGTGCTTTTTATAAAATTCTGGTGCTTGGAAACTAAATGAATCTAGCAATATTAATCTACACCCTTTTTCCTTTGCAATCCCTTCAATTTCATGTAAAAGTTGGCTGCCATAACCATCATGACGAACTGATTCATCAACCCATAAAAAGTCGATATGAAGATGATAAAAATACATCGTACCTGTTACGCCACCAAATATTTTTCCTTCTTCATTTTTTACTACGAGGCTTACTTCTTCCATCGGCTGTCTTGCCTCATCTGTTAAGATGGACATATTATATTGAATGACTTTATTTTTAATGTATTCTCCTTCAGTGCGTGTACCGTTCTCTATATGTTTCATATACATTGCTTCCTTTCAGCTTAGTACGCTACATTTTATTTTTCCCCTTTAAAATACTAATCAAAACGAATCCACCATATGTAACAAAGCATGAAAAGCCAATTATCCCTGATACAGAGACATAGCCTACCATTATGTAACTTATAACTGCAAAACAAGCGATAGACAATAAAATAGATGGCCAAAATATAACAGCTATTTTTCTTCGTCCTCGTTTCGATGTACTTTCTTTCTCTCCAGAAACACGTGTGCCAAAAAGCAATACAATACAAATAAGGATCGCTGTAAAGTAAATTGTATCTAATGACAAATCGTGATCATATAGTGCGATTCCAACTTCAAGAGCAATAATCGTTAAAATTAAAATAATGATTGTTGAAGTCTTTAAGTTTCTTTTCAACCGCTCACTCCTAGCATGTTTTCACTATATTCTTTGTATATGTACTTTAAAACTACTGCAAAAACTTCATCTACCTCTTTATTTTCACGGCGATTCGGTAAATCTTTTCTCCCAATCACATAAAGAAGCGGAAATTCGTTAAACATTCCTATTATACCAATATTTATTGTAGCTGTGAGCAATCCACCTGTCATATGGGCTAAATGATAATATGGGATTTCTTCATACTCCCCTTGTTGTCTTACCATACCACTAATAATTGGTTCCCATAATTCTGGTTCTGATTTATAACCTTGAAAGGTTTGTATCAAAAGGGCAAGAACTTCATTTAAGTCTCCAATATTTTTCTCATCTCTAGCATTCTCTTGTATATGAATTTTTGAAAAGTACGTTTGTACATACATTTTCACAGCATCCCATCCACCACAGTGCATTACAACTGACTGTGCAACGTAACTATCATGACAAGCTATCATTACCTCGACCGCTTGACTAAGTGTTAAAGAAGTTCTTCCTTGTAAGTGCGGATATAACTGCGTACTATCTTCATGCGGATTAAATTTAATGTGATGAAGTATATCATTCCAATTATGTTTATTTTCCTTCACCATTTGTGCTACTACAAATCCAATAACTAATTTTGCTGCTGATGCTAACGGAATATTTAATTCACTATTATATGAAGCAACTATACGATTGTTTTTTGTAGAATAAATTTCCATTCCCACATAATTAGATTGTACCTCTTTTATTTTATTTATGACAGTTTCCATTTCCATCCCTCTTTTCATATCATTATATTAACTTCTAATAATTCAATATTGAATATAAAAAACCTTTTTATCAGCTATTAAAATAAGAAAAAGGTAGCATGAATTTTTTCTTGCTACCGAAAAATATTTATTCTTCTATAGGATTTTCAGGACCGTTAAGTTCCAGCTGATAAAAAGCTAAATCTAGCCATTTATTAAACTTATAACCAGCTTTTTTTATTGTCCCTGCATGAACAAATCCATAGTTTTGATGCAAGGCAATACTTTTTTCATTCTCTGCATCAATTCCAGCAATTAAGGTCATATACTCTCTTTCCTTCGCAATTTTGATTAATTCTTTCATTAATGAAGACCCAATGCCATTTTTTCTATATGCCCTATCTACATACACAGAATGTTCAACTGAATATTTATAAGCAGGCCACGCTCTAAATGGGCCGAATGTCGCAAACCCTACTACTTTATTATCTAATTTATATACGAAAATGGGATACCCTTCAGCCTTTTTTTGTTCATACCAATCTATTCTATTTTCAAGGGTTACAGGTTTATACGAATATACAGCTGTTGTATAAAGTATCGCATCGTTATAAATATCTAAAATGTATGCTAAATCTCTTTTCGTTGCTTCCCTTATCATTATTTTCTTCCTTTCATCATGTTCATCTTATTTCACTATTTTCTTAATAGTTTTATTTTATCGAAATTTCCGTTTTTTATCTACATACGAATACTAGCTTTTCGGAAACCATCAAATATATTTATTGCAGCAGATAACATATAAAAGAAAATTCCTCCCCCAATGAGCCACGTTTTAAACTCCTCTGGGGAAGTAGTAAATGCATTTGCCAAATACGTAATGAATCCTTCGTTTAATAAATGTGGATTTACTACAATTACAATGAATATGATTGTTCCGACTACTTGAAGAATAGCATTTCCAATTGCCAACCTTTTCGTCCATTGTCCCTGTACTAACTTATAAAGTGATATAGCTACTTCGAAAACGATCATAACCAAAATTAGGGGCCAGTATTGAAGCAAAACATCTTGATTAAACGTTGGCGCGACAAACTTCAATCCGTTTTCTGTACCATGATATACGCCTACAAGATGATTCGCATAAAAGTAAAGTGTAGCCCATATTGCTGTCCACATTAAACCTCCAAAAACTTCAAACTTTGAAATCGCCTTTTTCTTCGGGATATACGAAACATTTTTCAAGTCATCTGGTGTCCATTTTTTTAAGCTTGTTGTTAATGGGTGTGGATCCTTTTCTTTATCAGTTCTTTCTAAAATAGCAAATACAAGTGTTAACCAGAAAAATACATGGAGACCCACTTCAAAAATTTCCCCTATACCTTTACCTATCAATTGTAAAATAACATTTAATACCGCTTGATCACCATTATAGCCTATAAAATTTTCTGCAACCATTGAAATGAGCGCAATAACAGCTGCAATTGGTATAATCATTTTTAATAGCGTCGTATATACATCAAAATAACGTGGTCCAATTAAATGCATTGGTCTATCCAAGTACCCATTAGCCAATGAAATTGGACTTCCCAATTTTTCGAGTACACTCTTCACATCTTCCTCATTATAATCGTCTGGTAACATATCCTCTATTGTTGACCGTAGTTCAAGTGTAATATCTTCACGATTTTGTTCAGGCAATCTCTTCGCAACTTCATGGACATACATATCAATCAAACTCATTTTCGTCCTCCTCCTTTAATAAGTTATAAAGTTCTTTCGAATCCTTTATCCATTCCTTTTTTAACTGCAAAAATATTTCTAATCCATATTCACTTAAAACATAATATTTACGAGGTCTACTCTCCGTTTTATCCCAACTACTCGTTACTAGCTCCTGCTTTTCTAATCTGCGAAGTAGTGGATATAAAGTACTTTGATCAATTGTAATCCCTGATTGCTCCAATAACTGGACAAGTGAATATCCGTACTGCGGCGTTCTTAATTGACTTAAAACAGCTAACGTTAATGTCCCTCTTCTTAACTCAGTAATTAACGAGTTTAATAAAGTATCCATTCACTCACCTCATTTCCATTACTATATGTCATACAGTATGTGTTTTATACTATGTATCGTACAGTATTAATGTGACAAAAACTATAATCATTTACCAAAAAACGGATAATAAAAAGCGCAAATTATATGATTTTTGCTTTTTTAGCTAAGTTATATATCTATAGCAATCTAAAAGGTAGCACCTTAACTACTAATTTTGAAGTTCTAGTAATGCTATGTTACAAATATCGTATACATATGATGTGAACATAACATCTCACTATAGGAAGCTATTAAAACGGCAAATTACCATGGTTGAATGATTCCCGTTTTCAGCACCTAATCAACGTTATTTCCTTCATAAACTTCATCTTGTTCAAAATCTCTATTTTTATTTGGTTTATTAAAGTAAAATAAAAAACAATTAAATTAGGTTAATTGTTTTTCAAATGCAAAATCTTTATTTTTTTAAATAACCTATGATATTCGAAAAGACAAACTCTCCAAATGCAAGTGGTATATAAATAAACCATAACTTTAATATTGCCTTTGTTTCTTTGTGATCAGAATCCCCCATTAAAACCAATCCAATCCTTTTTCTTCTAATATTTTCATTTTAATTCCAATAACAAGGAAATTATACCATTTATCAATATTATAGTCTATGTTTTCTAAAAATTAGATAAATAAAACTTTTGTATTCCCTCAATATTCAGATAAACATAATAATTTTTTTACGTTTCATCTTCAAAGTCTATAATGAGTCCTGTTAGAACTGCTTCATTACCAATCGATTGGATCCCGTGACCAATAAAAATTCTTCCCACTCTAACTGCTCTTTTGTGATTCATCGTCACATTATGATGAATCACTCATACATTATCTAGAAGTAAAAACCCTAATTCACTTTTCTCTTAAAGAGCACAATTCAAATGTGCTCTTTTTAAGTCTGTTCGAATAAAATTAAAAATCCTACTGATAAACAAAAAATCTCGTTTATCAATAGGATTCATTAGCTATATATAGCAATTATAGCGAACTCCATCGCCTATTACTAAAGTCGAACTGATTTAAGTAATATAAATTCCCCGTTTTCTTTAGAAAATGGAACAACCTCTACAATCGCCTCAACATTAATTACTCCGTAAACATGCGGATATTCTTAACCGTTTGAAGCAAGTTCATATTTTACTTCTGCTTTTAATAGGGCTGGATCAATTGTAAGTAATAAAACATCTTCTTCATGCTTGAAATATTTTTCTGCAACTCTTAAAGCTTGATCTACTAATGAACAATGAATAAATCCCTCTTCTATAAGGGAATCTTCATTAATTTTTCCAATTATTTTTGCGATTTCCCAATTACTTTTCGTAATTACTTTTGTAATCATAGTAACTCTCCCTTTTTAATTTATGTAATGATATAATAACACTAAATTTTCAACACGTTCTTAATAGATTGGGGACTTATAATGGATAAACCTCTCACTACATTACAAACTATTATTATACATATGAATACAAATGAGCATTGGCATGATTTTATTTGTTACTGTCAGCATCGCGAAGCGGGACTTCGAAAATTAGCTTATAAACATTTAGAGACATTTATTTCAAATGCAAAGAAATGGGAATCAAAAGATCAAGAAGAGTTTGCCATTTCACTGTTTACTATTTTAGATGCATTAAACGAAAAAGATGAGGTCTTAACTTTCGCACTAAATAGTTTGCTAATAGACATTCTATATAGATGGACAGAAAACAACCCATTTGATTCAAGACCTTTTAGATGGATAGGAATTTATATGGACTCTAGCAATAAAGATGACGATTTAGAAAAATTCCTTCGAAAAGCGATTGAATTAGGTGGTGATACCGAACAAGAAGCTATGATATACCTAGTTTCTAATTACATCCATACTTTAGAATTTGGTACACATGAATTCCCTTCAGGTTATTGCGGAGATTTAAGCGAATGTATAGAAAAACTTCCCTATATGCTTCAATTAATTAATAGAATTCAGAATAAGAACATAAAGGAGCAAAACATTGGTCAAATACAAGAACAACTACACCTTATTCTAGATTGGTTAAAACATACACAAACTCCAGTAGATGCTGTTCGTACATGGGAAAAAGAACAAACTAAGGAATTAGAAAAAAGCATCGTATATCATTTAAACAACAGCTCAAGTCATTAATTCGTCTACCATTTTAATATAAAAAAGAGGATCTTCATACTGTACTAGAAAATCCTCTTTTTATATTTATCCCACATTAGCTTGCAGTAAAACTCCCCACTGATTATAGTTTTACTTTATTTTAATCCTTTAATTAAAGGTGACGCTTCCCCACTATGGAAAATCCATAAGTCATGAAGTGATCTCGTACATCCAACATATAGTAACTTTGCATCATGTTTTGTATTTTTGTAATGTTCCTCATCCACATCAATTAAAAGCACCGCATCAAATTCTAAACCTTTCGCTAAATAGACAGGTACTACTGATATACCACCTTCATATTTACTTTGGTTTGCTTCAATTACGTTTACCGTTAATTCTGCATTTTTTAATTTCACATATATATCACGGCATTCACCTTCTGTTCTTCCGATTACCGCAATTGTTTTCACATCTGCATTTTGCAAATGTTTTACCGTCTTCACAATTTCAGTAAATTGATTTTCTGCACGAATTACTTTCACATCTTCTCCACTGCGGAAGACTGGTGTTGCGAGTCCTACTGGGATGTCTGCATTTTTAATTATTTCATTTGCAAATTCAATAATTTCTTTTGTAGAACGATAACTTCTTGTCAATTCATAATAACCGGTTTCTTGGAATACTTCCTTAAAAGCATTCCAATCTTCAATTCCTTGGTAATCATAAATCGCTTGCGATAAATCACCTAATATAGTGAAAGAATTACCTAATGTAATTTCTTTTAATACATAAACTTGGAAAGGCGAAAAATCTTGCGCTTCATCAATAACAACGTGATG
This sequence comes from Bacillus sp. C-3-6, assembly GCF_054509685.1. Taxonomy (NCBI): domain Bacteria; kingdom Bacillati; phylum Bacillota; class Bacilli; order Caryophanales; family Bacillaceae; genus Bacillus; species Bacillus sp. C-3-6. Next base: position 2,676,141 of record NZ_CM137247.1, read on the forward strand.
AAACTTCTGCCCGATTTCGATCCCTGTTATACGATGATGTATGTATATTAAAGCTGGTAAATCTTCTACATACACTTCTTTTTTACGACAACTCTTTTCTGTTTCTTTAACAAGTTCTTCAGGTAATACCTCAAGTATTTCTTTACTTTTTACTATTGAACTATACAGTGAAAGAGCACTCATTTTTGGCCAAAACTTCATATATGCGTTCAGTCTCTTAGTCGCTTCTTTTTTAAGTAATTTTTTCTCGTTTGTTTCCCCGAATTTTTTAAGTTCAATTTCAATCCAGCGCTTCATTCGTCCTACTAATCGTTCTCTTCTTTTCTGTAAAGGATAATGTTTATATTCAACTTGCATCCATTTTTTAATATCTTCTACTGGGATAATCGCTCTATCCCACGCCTCAAAATCTTTTGTCGGAATTAACTCATTTTCAAATTGGATCATTCTCTCTTCAATAAACGTCTTAAATTCCAACGTACCCTTTAATTTACCTAGCATTACCTTCTTTTCATCACGATTAATTGAAAATGCTTCTTTCAATTTTTCTTCTGTCTGCTTTAGTTTCACTGAATCATCTAACGTACGTAATGCCCAATCCGGAAACGTTGTTTGACTAATATTCCCTACACCTAATTCAGGAAGTACACTCGAAATATAGTCTAAAAACAGACTATTCGGCGCAAATACGATCATTCTTTCTGCTTCTAGTTGTTCACGATATTCATAAATTAAAAAAGCAAGGCGATGTAAAGCAATTGTTGTCTTTCCGCTCCCTGCAACCCCTTGAATAAGTAATGGTAAATTTCTTTCCGCTCGAATAATATCATTTTGTTCTGATTGAATCGTTGAAACAATATCCTTTAGCTTATTATCTTTATTCTCACCTAATCGATATAGAAGAAAATCATCGGCATGCGATACATCTTCATTTCCTTTTACATATGTATCAACAACACGTTCAAGTTCTCTTTTTCGAATGGAAATGTTTCGTTTTAAATACACATCACCTTCTACTAACCCATCTGGTGATTGATAAAACGCTAATTCGTCTCCACCGGTAAATGAATAAAACATACTTGCGACAGGTGCCCGCCAATCGATAATGATTGGCTTCATCGTGTCCATATCCGAAACCCCTACTTTTCCGATATAAATCGGCATAACTTCTTCTTTTCCATCTTCCTGAAAATCTAACCTTCCAAAGTACGGCTCTTGCACACCAATACGTAAGTTTTGTCTATTAGACTCCCTCATACTTTCAAGAATTTGCTCTTTAAAATCTTCTCCATAATAAACTGGGATTTTTTCAAGCTTATCCAATTGCTCATCCATCGTATGTAAAGTATCCTTCATTTTTTGTAACTCATCTTCAAATATGTTGCTCATTTCGACGATTCCCTCCTGTCCGTTCTAATTTTTCAGTCGAAGTATCATTGTATTAAAAATCCAATCATAAAGTCAATAGTTTCCATTTAAATTTTCCGAAAAAACTTACTTTTCATCTTTCTAATTTAAAAAGAATATGCAACATCTAAATCAAACAAATACACATATAGTATAGTGATGCATGCAAAAGATACTACTTTCTATTTGTCTCCTATTTAATTTATCTATTAAAAAACATTGTAAAAATTAAAGATTTTAATCAATGGGCGTTTTACTGCCCATAAATAGTAGGATAAACAAAAGTAAAGGAGGCTCTTCAAATGAATGTCGCGAAAAAGAAATCACTAAAGTTATATTTACTTATTTTTGTATTCACTGTTTTGGCCAGTGGATGGATTGGGGTATTTCTAGATTCTCTTCTAACAAATCAACCTGAAGGAAACACTTTAGGTATGGGATTATGGCTAATATTACCTTTCCTCCTAAGCATTTTCCTTAGAGTTATTAGCCGAGATTGGAATGATTTTGGCATCAAGCCAAATTTGAAAGGAAACTTTACATGGTATTTCACTGCACTACTTATTTATCCATTCGTTACAGTAATAACGATAAGCATATCGCTCATTTTTGGAGTAGCTCATATTTCTAGTTTTGATATATCCACGTTATTGTCACTCATAGTCATGTCTTCTATTGGAAACTTTATTAAAAACATTTTTGAAGAGTTTTCTTGGCGTGGTTATTTAACTCCAAAGTTGATTGAACTAAATCTAAACGATTGGTACATTTATATTATTTCTGGTTTAATTTGGGCACTTTGGCATGCTGCATATTATATAGTCTTTTTGCCAAATGAATATTTTGAATCTATCTCAAGATTAAATATGCTTTTATCTGGCTGTATCCTTATGGTTTGTTGGTCAATTATGTATGTTGAAATATATAGACTTACAAAATCCGTCTGGCCATGCGTTATCATGCATGCGATCGAGGATGCTGTTCCTACTGTTTTAGTTACCATAACAGGGATTATTACCCTTACAAACAGTAGTGATTTTTGGTTAAATCCTATTAGCGGGGTCGCTGCTACTGTTTTATTTCTCGGAATTGGAATCGTACTAAGAACTATAAGAATAAAAAGAGAACGACAATTATTCACACAATAAAAAGCAGATAATGAATTCGTCATTATCTGCTTTCCAATTTTTAAAACTACCTTATTATATTTTTTGATACATAAGCCAGTCATCAGATTCTATCACTTTCTTTAACATCTTTTTATCTTGAGCGATATACACATATGCCTCTATTTTCCTATCAGCAACATATACTGTTTGCGTGATTCGATCATATAAATCAGTCTCCGCATTACCTGTATATTCTTCTAGTTCATCTAACTTACACAATATCTCATCATTTACTACATAAACTTCTCCATACACCTTTTCTTCAATCGAATAAGTCATGGCCGGATATCCTTCGTTCGTATCAAATAATTTTCCATATGTCCAAGCTCTGTCTGCAATGCATGTTGCACCTAGCATATAATGAGCATTCGTTTGTCCTCTTCTTAACGTGCCATAAACGAAAACATGATACATAAATTCTTATCCCCTTTATATGTCTCTACTTTCTTATTTGTAAATAAGCACGAATCATAAAGTAACTCACTTCATTCGGAAGCTGTTCTTTAATAGATTTCAGACCACCCTCTGCATTTTGAACGGCAATTTCAATAAGAGATTCATACTCTGATGGAACAAAACTTTGCCACTCTACTTCCATTCCATCCTCGTAGCAGCGAATTAAATGGTTTTCGATTGTTTGTCTTGATAAGTTGCGTTCTTTTGCAATCTCATTCAAATCAATACCTTGTTTATACATTTCATACGTTTCTAAATGAGAATTTGCGGACGCTTTTCCTGACTTTTTACGCTCTGAAACTACTTCTGTCTTAATCGTTTCAGTATAATTTGGATTTTCTTCAATAAAATGCTGAACTGCTTGTAAGAAGTGCGAGCCATATTTCACAAGTTTGTGTTCTCCGATACCTTTTACCGTCAACAATTCGGAATCACTTTGCGGCATTTTCACGCACATATCTTTCAATGTTTGGTCAGAGAAAATAACGAACGGAGGTACACCTTCTCCTTGTGCAATTTCTTTACGTACTTCACGAAGCACTTCAAATAAAGGATGGTCTTGAACAATTTGTCTTGTCTCTACTCGTTCTTTTCGTAAAACATTCTCTTTACCAAGTAATACTTCTTTCCCTTTTTCTGTTACTTTTAACGTCGGATAAGTGCCATGTTCAACTGCAATTAACTCATCTGAAATTAAAAACTCAATAAACTCACTGACCTCTTTTACACTATGGTTCGATAAAAGCCCATACGTTGGTAAAGTATGAAAATTAAATTCAATAACTTTCTTATTTTTCGACCCCGTTAATACTTGCGCTATCATTTGCTTTCCAAAGCGTTGGTTCGTTCTAATCATGCATGATAAAACCATTTGTGATTCCCTTGTCACATCGATGCTCTCGCGATTGTCTGTACAATTACCACAGCGTCCACAATCTTCTTTCGGTTCTTCTCCAAAGTATTGCAAAATGAATGATTGTAAACATTGTTCTGTATGACAGTAATCGGTCATATTTTGCAATTTTTCAAGTTCATTTGAAAAACGTGATTCTCCAGTTGATTGATCAATTAAAAAACGCTGTACTTGTACATCTTGAGAAGAATATAACAATATACATGTGCTATCTAATCCGTCACGACCAGCACGTCCTGCTTCTTGATAGTAACTTTCCATATTTTTTGGAAGCTGATAATGAATTACGTAACGAATATTCGATTTATCAATACCCATCCCGAATGCAGATGTTGCTACCATTACACTTACTTCATCTCGTAAAAAGAGTTCTTGTTGCTCATTTCGATCACTATCACTCATACCAGCGTGATATTTTGATACAGAAACTCCTGCCTTCATTAAATCTTCATATAACTGATCGACTACTTTTCTAGTAGCTGCATATATAATCCCAGATTCCTTTTGATTTTGACGAATATAATCCGCCAAATATGCATTTCGATCTTGCCCTTTAATAACAGAAAACGATAAGTTCTCACGCTCAAACGTTGTCATAATTGTATTTTCTTGATTAATTTCAAGTGTATTACAAATATCATCACGTACTTGCGGTGTTGCTGTTGCTGTTAATGCTAATACGAGCGGCTTTTCTGGAAGATAATCTAATATGCGATGTATATGTAAATAACTTGGACGGAAATCATGTCCCCACTGTGAAATACAGTGTGCTTCATCAATCGCAATCATAGGGATTTTCATATCGATAAGTTGGTCAACAAACTCCATCGAATCAAGACGCTCAGGCGCGACATAAAGTAATTTGTAATGTCCTTGTTTCGCTAATTGAATTCGCTGATTTGCTTCAGCAATAGAAATAGAACTATTAATATATGTAGCTGAAATGCCATTCTGTACCAATGTATCTACTTGATCCTTCATAAGTGATATTAAAGGAGATATAACCAACGTCGTTCCTTCAAATACTAATGCCGGAATTTGATAACAAATTGACTTACCGCCACCCGTTGGCATAATACAAACTGTATCTTTCCCATCTAGTACATTTTTAATTGTTTCATCTTGTCCTCTTCGAAACGAAGAATAACCAAAGTAGGACGCTAAAAGTTCTTGTGCTTTAGTAAACAAAAAAGAGTCACCTGCTTTTCTTTATCTTTCATCTACTTCTATTATATCAATCACTTATGCGACTTGAAAGGGATGGATAAACGCTTATTGTTTTTTCATTATTCTATATTTAATATGAATTAGCATCCGTGTTTTATATGTTTTACAACATTTATAACGTAAATCCAGTACACATGAAGAAAGAGTTTCAATTTAGATGTTCATTTTATTTCCCTTTCTTGAATACTACTAATTGTATACATATAAATTCAGGAGGTTACTATATGAAACATCGTAATATGAGTTCCATCACGGCAAAAAAGAAAACAACACAATTCCAATTCTCTAATAATGATGCGTGGAAATATGAATCATACTATAAGTATCAGCCATTATTCTCTTATAAAAAGCTTTTACATTTTCTTTCTCAATTTTTTAGACGTTAATATATGCGCAAAAAATGTATCATTCACAGAAGTTTTCTCAATATTAAATGTATAGACTTACTACAATTCAGTTGTTACCATATATAATAATCTGTTGGATAAACCCCTTAAGTTGACCTGCTCATATTAGCAGGTCTTTTTCATGATTACATACTAATGTGCACTTCAATCCCACTTCCAAGTCTTTTCTCCATTTTATAACTATATTTAAATCCCAACAATTAATGATAATCATAAATCGTTGGGATTTAAATTGTTCACATATAATTATGCAATTCTTCTTTCTCAATACACAAAACACATTTTACTTGTTACTATAAAAGTACTCCAGATGAGTTTTTGCTCATCGACATTATCTAGTTAATGGGGCCTGCCGCGGGAAGCAGGTCCCTTTGACTTTATGACGGTACCAATTTCATTTGGACACATTTACCAGGTTTTTTCAAAAGAATTTTATGATAACATTACGTAGTCGAGTCCGACATCTCGGCAATACCCTTTTGAGGGTCTGCAACTTCCCTTGCAGACCCTCTTTTACTTTATATTCACTTTATTCATATATACCACAACATCATTCGTTGAATTTCTCCATTTCAAATTCCCTAAAAATAATCTAGGACACGTAACTAAAAATAAATATTTATCATACTTTGAGTTATACATGTTCAAAGGAGTGTTACTATTTATGTATTCTTATTTGCAATCGTATTACTCCCCCTACCATAACCCTTATGTAAACTATGATTTATCCGTACGTAACTACCGAATTAGTAAAAACGAGAATTTTTTAAAAGGGTATATGCGTTCTTTATGGGAACAACACGTCGCTTGGACGAGATTGGCTATTATAAGTATTGTATATAATTTACCAGATGTTAACGTTACTGTTGGACGGCTTCTACAAAACGCAACACATATGGGTTTATCACTTGAACCATTTTACGGTGAGGATGCAGTGAAAAAATATAGTGCATTAATTAAAGATCACTTAGTAATTGCAGCGGATCTTGTTAAAGCCGCAAAAGCTGGTAATCAAAATGCAGCGGCCGCTATAGAGAAAAAATGGTACGCTAATGGTGATGAAATTATTGAATTTCTTAACAGTATCAACCCATATATAGATAAAGAAGAATTTAGAAAAATGTTTTATGAACATTTAGCACTAACGAAAGCAGAAGCACTTGCCTTCCTAAATAAAGATTATGAAGCAGGAGTAAAACTTTACGATAAAATTGAAAAAGAAGCATTAGAAATGGCCGATATGATAACAAACGCAATCGTAAAACAATTCCCGCAAGTATTTCAATAAAGTAAAACTTTAATCAGAGTAGGTATTACTACTAAGTAATACTTGATAAAAATAAGTCGATTTCCAAACATAAATCGGCTTATTTAGTTTTCTCTCCATGATATTTCACCTCTCCTCTTTACATTTAGCTTATATCGATATATTTTATTAATATCCGTTTTTTATAGGAGGAAATAGTTTGATTAACGCGATTGGTCTCGTTTTTATACTTACAAATAAACACGAGAAAAAAAAGAAAGTTTACTTAAATGAAAAATTTGCACTAATAGATATTATTGATTCTAAAGAAGTATTTGATGATGAAGGGAATCCTTTAGTAGAACTAACATGTAAATACAGTATATATTTAGATGAAAAATATTACTGTAAATCTCTCGATGATTATACCGGACAAGTATTTCCTTTCTTAAGTGCAAAAATAGGAAAAGGTCTTCTAAGAAACTTAAACTACTACTTTTCTTACGTTGATGCCTATGATAAGAAACCACCAGTTAAAGAAATAAGACCACTTATGAAACAAGTAACGAACAGATAGCGAAAAATACAAAAAAAAGAAAGCATCTAACTCTAGATGTTTTCTTTTTTATTGAAAACTCATTAACTTTCATCCTCTTCTAAAAGTATGTATCCAAGCATATTTTAAATTAAAAACATTGGAGGATTAGACTAAATGAAATACTCAGAAACAATTATAAGCAAACGACTTCGAATACTTAAACTGACGGGTATGTTTTTCATGCTAGTGTTAATAGCATGGATTGGCTATACAAAATTACTTTATGAAAACGGCTTTCTTCAAGAAAAAAAGAATTCAGTAGAAGTAATGAACACTAGCATTACAGGAGAAATAGAGCAGCTTTTTCATATAAACTTGCAAGGTTATCGAAAAACAAGCCTTGATGCTGTTATAGAAGCAAGCAAAACCGATCCAAGCGAACTATCCCTAATTGAATTGGTCAACAAATCCTGCTCGCGAGATTGCATAGGCGAACCAGTAACATATGTAAACTCAAACAATGGATATATCTTTTATAAGGAATCTAATGGAACTAATGTAGCTATAACGGTTAAAAAGAAAGACACATGGGTAATTGTAAAGAAATCTGTTCAAGATGGATTATAATTCCCCCCCAAAAAAAAGAGTACGTATGAAGTGACCCCTAAAAGTTAGACACGGTTATTTCATTAGGCAGCTTGATAAAAGTGAGTCCGGTATTGTACTGGGCTCATTTTTAATTTTGCCTTAATCCGTTTCGTATTATAATAATCTATATATTTTTCTAATTCTATTTTAAAGTGCTCTACATTTTCAAATTCTTTTATGTAGAGGAACTCCGACTTCATAATCCCAAAGAAATTTTCTATTACTGCGTTGTCGTAACAGTTGCCTTTTCGAGACATACTCTGGACGATAGCTCTTGATTCAAGTGTCCGGACGTACTGTCTCATTTGATAATGCCATCCTTGATCCGAATGCATCAGTAGCTGGTGGGTTTCAGGTAAACGTTCCAATGCTTTCTCTAACATGCCTGAAACAAGCGAATACGTCGGTCTAGAACCAATTGTATAGGTAATAATTTCACCATTATACAAATCTAATACAGGTGATACATACAGTTTTTCTCCAAACAATTTAAACTCTGTGATGTCTGTTACCCACTTTTGATTCGGTGCATCTGTATGAAAATTACGCTCTAAAATATTAGGTGCAATTCTACCGACTTTTCCTTTATAGGATTTATATTTCTTCATACGCACAACACACTTTAACCCAAGCTCTTTCATAATGCGCTGAACCTTCTTGTGGTTCACTTTCTGGCCACGATTCGTTAATTCATCACGAATGCGACGGTAACCATAACGACCTTCATTTTCCTCATAAATCGCTTTAATCTCAGCTTTCAAATCGGCATCTACATCTGGACGATTCATTTTCTTTACTAAATCATAATACGTGCTTCGAGGAATAGTAGCTAGCTCCACGAGTGCCTTGACCGAATATTTATGCCTTAATTCATAGACTACTTGCGCTTTGTCTTGTTTTGTGATTTTTCCTTGTTTTGAACTAAGGCATTTAACTTTTTTAAGTACTCATTTTCCATCTCAAGCTGTTTAATGCGTGCTTCAAGTGCTTCGACTGACCCTTCAGCTAAAGGTTGTTTTAATTGTTTATTTGAATCTTTTTTCATGGATGGACGCCCCTTTTTCTTAGATTGAAGGGCATCAATTCCTTGTGTTTCGAGCTGTTTTTTCCAAACAGAAATCGTTGAAGGGGCAGGAATATTAAAGATAGCTGCCGTCTCAAATAAGGACATACCGTTTTCAATCATAAAGTTTAGTACGTCTAGTTTAAATTGTTGTGTGTAATTTGTACATCGTTTTAGAAAAGCTTCCAGACCATTCTGTTTATATTGGTTTACCCAATTCAAAATGATTGTGTCACTTATACCGAGCGATCTACCCATTTCTCGATAACTTTCATTTCCGTTCAAATAACGTAGAACGATTTGTATTTTTTCATCAGCTGTAAATTTAGCCATAGAAAAACTGCACCTCCAATTGTTAGACTGTGTCTAACAATTGGGGTGCAGTTCAGTATCGTACTCTTTTTTATTATTAATCCCCTTCCTCTTCATCCCTACAATGGCATTTCGGTTTTGTTTTACAATGACATTTTTCACACTCACATTTCGGTTTCTCTTTGCAACAACATTCGTGAAAATCTCTGCATTTGCATCTACATCTCCCAAACATTAAATCATCCCAAAATTTATTACAATTTCGGGAATGCCCACAATGACAAGTATTCCTCATGAATATACTTCCTCCTAAATAGAATTCATCATATTCTATGTTTGAAAGTATACAAAGGCTTGTATATTAGTCTATTTTCTCCATATCATAAGTAGAGTTAGAAGATTATATAAAAATAAGTCTTATCTCACATTTCACAAATCGGATTTTTTATTCTCTAAATTGTATTAACTTGAATGGTAACACGAACAAAAAAGCATCACCTTTTTGGCGATGCTTAAAAACTCTATTTTACTTTTAGTTCTCTAAATAAAGTTTAAGATCATGGTGACCGAAACTATACCTATATTTCCGCCTCCTCCTTCACTGCCTCTTTTAACCTCTGCAACATATACCCAATTCCTTTACACCCCTCTAGCGGATATGTAATCATTTCTTCTGGATATAACTTTGTCACTACTTTTTTATGCTTCTTCCCTGCTAGTAAGACGATTTCGTCAAACTGTAGTAAACTTTTATCTACCATCTGTTTTTGTAATTTCTCTATACTTATTACCTCATCGTTTTTTGAATCAAATGCAAGATCATAGTTTTTTAATACAATATCATTTGGCCTTAAAAATCCATGTTTCGCTGATAATATAACCCAGTTTTCGAAAAACATGGATGCGTACGCCTGACATGCTTTTCCGAACGGACTAATATATACATCTTTTGCTTCCATCGGTCCGTAGTTTGAATGCTTATCCCAAATTTTCTTTTTTCCACATGGAATTATACATAGCCTTTTCATATATATTTCTACTCCCTTTACTTCAATAAATAAAATCCATTATTTTGTACATTTTTCTCTCGAAATACTATATAATAATTCTGAAAGTTTTAATTACACATTTTACCATATAAGTACTATGGATCACTCTCAATGCAAATATTATAATACCATAAAAATTTTTCTTTTTTCTTCAAAATAATAAAAATAAATTGTAATATTATGATGTATTAATAAAAATTAAAAAGGAGGTTCATAAAAATGAAAAATATTATCCCTGCACTATTAGTCTATTTTATCGTTTGCGTTATTTCCGTTATCATCCCAGCATCTGAAGGCTACAATTATGTCGGCTGGAAGTTATTTGTTGGGCAAGTGTATGCGATACCTATTTTCTTCATTACTGCGATAATCACATTTTATATAAACAAGAAAAAATCTTACGAATAAACAATTGTAAGGATAGCTAACGCTATCCTTATTTTAATTCGTTAATCAAATCTAAAATAGCCCTTGCAGTACTTTGTATCCTTTCTTCCGAAAAGTCAAACGCAACACCTGTATTTATATATATTTCCTGTATAGATAAATTCCAATCTGCACTCGCTCCCTCTTTAAAGAAAGCAATCGCTTTTTCTGGGTCCTCTCGATATATTTGAAACAGTTGCATCGCTCCTATTTGTGCAATTGCGTATTCAATTTTATAAAAAGGAAACTGAACATAGTGAAATGACTCTATCCAGCTTGCACCGATTTCACCTTCTAATCCTGCAATGTCGACTGATGAATATTGATACCTTTTGCATAGTTCGGCATATTTCTTATCACGCTCTTCTGGTGTATGGTTTGGATTTGCATAAAGCCAATGCTGGAATATATCTCCTGCAATTGACGACATTAATAAAGACAGAGCACGATATAATTGTACGCGCTGCACTTCTTTATATTCATCCTCTTGCTTATAAAAAACATTCAACTTATCCATTACTAATAACTCAAGACTGAGTGAATAAAGCTCAGCCACTTCTTCGCGCAGATATCTTTCCTGCATGCTACTATCATTGTTAAATTGTTTATAAAAATGAAATGCATGCCCCAATTCATGTATGAGTGCATTAATTGCATAAAAAGATGGACTAAAATTAGAATACACAAAAACCTCTTTACTATGAGGCAATGTAAAACAAGCAGCTCCTGGTGCTTTATTTCTACGTTCTTCTACGTCAATCAATTCCGCTTTCCCTATATAAATAAATTTCTCATAAAAATATAAATCTGTCGTCCGAAACATTTCTTCCACTCCATCCAATAAATCAATAGCATTTTGGAATGGGACTTTTGGTAAATGACATGGAGAAAGATCCCAAGGGCGATACGTTTTTACACCGAGATTCTTTTTAGAAATACTTCCTAACTGTTTCCAAATTGGTACAACATACTTTTCTATAGATTCATGGAGCTTATAGCAATCTTCAATACTGTAATCTCTATTTTTTTGTTTAAAAGCATATTCACTATAATTATGAAACCCTGCATTTAAAGCGAGCTCATTCCGTAATTGTACGAGCTCATTCATAATACAATCTATTTCCATTTTCACTGCACTTCTTGCTTTACATAAAGCGTACCAAGCTTTTTCACGAATAACTCTATTGGGGTTATCTAGCTTTGCTTTAACGTATGCATACGTCTTTTGCTCCCCCTCCCAATTAATTGTTATGTTAGACATTACTTCTCTATACTTCGTAATAAGTTCTTGCTCTTTAATAGAAAGTGCAATGTTTTTTTCATTAAACATTTTACTTTTTGCCAATCTTAATTTTTTCATAAATCCATATTTTTGCTCATCTAATAAATCGGAAAACTGACACTCTCTAAATTTCTGGTCAAATTTTGCATTGTATCTTTTTAATAGTGGTTGAATTGTATTTTGATTATACATATGTAAATTACGTTTATTTCTGTCATTTGTATCTCTATACGTGGCGATTAAACTACTTGTAATCTCCTCTTCTATTTCAGCGTTTACACGTAGTTCCTCTAAAAGCCAATTTTCTAATTCTAAAACAGAATTAATATTTCGCTCTAAAAGTGACTGTAATTTACTTTCCAAATCATTAAGCATACACAAGCCTCCTATTTTAAAATTAAAATTTTCTGTTTTTTAGAGAAAGAAAAAGGACAAGCAGCCAATCCGACTACTTGTCCTTTTTGTTAAATCATACTCAATAATATTAAGCTTGGAATGCTTCTGTTAATACTGGTACGATTTGTTTTTTACGAGATACAACACCTTTTAAAGTAGCTGTGTTGTTTTCTAGTGATACGTTGTATGCTTTCTCAACAACGTTTGCTGCTTTACCGATCGCAAGACCGACAGAATCGTTAGTTAAGATATCAGTTACAACGAATAAGAATAGGTCTAAACCTTTCTCTTCTACTACTGCAGAGATTACTTTTTCAAGTTCCGCTTGGTGTACAAGAACGTCGTTTGTATCAACAGCGTTTACTTGTGCGATTTCAACTTTCGCATTACCCATTTGGAATTCTTTAGCGTCAAGAGAGATTAATTGCTCCATTGTTTTTCCGCTTAAGTCAGCACCAGCTTTTAACATTTCTAAGCCGTAGCTATCAGCATCTACACCAGCGATTTCCGCTAATTCACGAGCAGCTGCTACGTCTTGTTCTGTGCAAGTTGGAGATTTGAATAGTAAAGAATCTGAAATAATTGCAGATAACATTAAACCTGCAACTTCTTTACGAATTGTAACGCCATTTTCTTTGTACATTTTGTTTAAGATTGTAGCTGTACATCCAACTGGCTCACAACGATAGTATATAGGATCGCTTGTTTCAAAGTTAGCAATACGGTGATGGTCAATAACTTCTAACACACGAACTGATTCGATATCGTTAGCACTTTGTTGACGCTCGTTATGGTCAACTAAAATAACGTTGTCCACTTCGCTTGCTACTGTCTCAACAAAACGCGGTCCTTCTACTTTAAAATAGTCTAACGCAAATTGAGTTTCACCGCTGATTTCGCCTAAACGTACAGGCTCAGCATTCATTCCTAATTCTTTTTTCAATTCTGCATAAGCAATTGCAGAACAAATTGCATCTGTATCTGGGTTTTTATGCCCGAAAACTAGTACTTTTTCCATGTTTTCCACCTCTTCATGAAAAGGATATCTTAAAGAAGCAAATATGACAATATTTAAAGCATATTTTTTTATAAATAATTGCACTTTCTTCTATATTTTTCATCATTTTCATAAAAAAAATCATCTAAAATGAATTAGATGATCGAAATATATGTTTCAATTAAAATAGTGTAGGAGTTTGCACTACGTTGTTAAAAGCGAAATTTGAAGCTAAGCCATTATTCACAAGGTTTACATCTATAACTTGATAAAACGCATTTCCAGTGTCTGCAATTTCCCAAACAGCTAAAATAAGATGGTATCCACTACGGTCAGTTGGTACATTTGCTTCGTGCGTTACTGTTGTCCCTGGTCTAGCTCCACCGTCATTTTTCACATAGAATGGCACTAAATCTAAATCTGATCGCGTTAAAGGTTTATTTGGATTCCAACCTTTTTTCGTAATATAATATTTCCACTCTTTTGTACTATGAGGAGCCGTAAGTTTCCACTTGAATGTATTCGTTCCGCCATTTAACGTAACTTTCTTCCACCTATCTACAGTTTGAACATCTAACGCAGGAAAATGACCAGCCCCTGCAATTTGTCCATCAGAAGGTCCTAGTTGCGGAAATCCACCTATCCCTTCTACACTTTGTGGTTCATATTGAATCGGTCCACAATTTACATTTACCCCTTGCTTACATAAATAAGATCGGCTCGCTGGTGATTCTACATATCCATGAGCTGAAGCCTTTTCTGAAAATCCAAATGTTAATAATCCCGTAAGTAATACGCCACCACTTAAAATAACTTTCTTCATCTTTTGTAAACTATTCTTTTTCATTCTTTCATCCCCTTCCAATAATAAAGCGAAAATAACTATAGTTGCCTAGTCATCTTCTCTACATTTATTATAAGACGAGAATCATTACTAAAAGAACCCTCTAAAAACTTTCTCAAATTCATTTAGTGCGTTAAATGGATTATATCAATAAATTTATTTAACACCGCCAAAAAAATATAGACGGTGTTAAAATAGTTTCTTATTATTCAGTATGATAACCTTTTAATCACAATTTATATGCATTTATAATAAAGAACCGTAGCATCTAACTTTCCATTCGGAGAAATTGCATACCCTGGTATTGTTCCAACTTCTTGGTAGTCTAGTGATTTGTACAATTTATTGGAAGGATCTCCTTCTCTAGTATCTAATACTAAAAGAGACCTGTTTTCTTGCTTTGCTCGTTCCTCTGCTTTTTGCATAAGCGATCGTCCAATACCGTTACGTCTAAAGTTTGGATGAGTCATTAATTTACAAATCTCGGCTCTATGAATTCCGTTAGGCTTTGTAACTAATTGTAATTGAATACTCCCTGCTACTTCGTTGTTTATTTTAGCCACATACAATATCACTTCTGGCGCTAATACTGTTTGCCAATACTTTGTTGCGTCTTTTTGTTCCAGTGGAGGCAAGAAACCAATTGATGCCCCATCATTTACAACCATTTTCAAAAGTGTCGAAAGTTCTTCCATATCATTTTCTAGTTTCTTAATTTCTTCAATTACTAAATTTCGCATTACTTTTCCCCCTTTTGTTTCATTGTAACAATTTTTAAAGAAGGAATAATGAAATAATAAGATGAATTTATATTAAGATATGATTTTTTTTGAAAGGATAACGATATGAAATATATATTAGATAGAACTTACGCAAAAGAATTACTCGAATGGGCATATGAACAAAACCCGGGCCCTTGGTTTGAACATTCACTACATGTTGCTCATGCAACTGAAAACATAATTATAGAACTTATAAAAAAAGGGTACAAGCTAGATGCTGACATAGCATATAACGCTGCCCTTTTGCATGATATCGGAAGATACAAAGGTTTTACCAAATCGGTCATTCATTCCTATGATGGTTATATGTATATGAATGATTTAGGATATACAGGAAACGCTGTTATTTGTGTGACACACTCATTTCCCTGTAAAAATGAACATATAGATATCGCAGCGGAATGGAGTCTAGTTCCTGACCATATGAAAAGCCGGTTAGTTGCAATATTGAATGAACATAGTAACTACGACTTATATAATAAAGTAATTACTCTTTGTGACGCTCTTGCTGACGCAGATGGCTTTACTACGCTGGAAAGAAGATTAATTTCCGTTGGTTTGCGCCATGGTACAACATCTCATACATCTTTACATTGGAAAGGGTTTTATGCGATTAAGAAAGAATTAGAAGCTTTAATCGGTAAGAGTATATACACAGTTCTTCCTGATGTAGGAAAATCTATTTATGAAGATATAGAATATTAAATTAAATACAAATTGAAAACGATAAAAATTGTATGTATGTTTCTAAAAGACTCTTTCAAAAGTGGAGGGATTTCTTATTAGTAAAATAGGATTTGACTTGATAAACCTTGAGATGAATTTTGATTTTGGATATGAAGATATAAAAGAGATTTCTATGAGATGTAAATTTTCTAACTGTTCACATACAAATGAACCAAACTGCGCGGTTAAAAGAGCTATCTCTGACGGTGCTCTTTCTGAAGAAGTAGTTAACAGTTACTATAGAGATTTTAATGAGGCACATTATGTTTCTAAACAGAAAAATAAAACAAAAGCCATTGATTATATGAAGCAATTGAAGCTTTTTACAAAACCTTAAAATTAAATAAATAGTTGTTATTTCTCATTCCTACTAAATTTAAAATTCTCCCATTATTGTATAACCATAATTTGAACCCATCCTAGATAATTTTTATACTCAAATTTAATTTCACATAAAAAACGTTTTAAACATAAAGTTTAAAACGTTTTTTATTCAATGCTTTTGATTTTTCAGTTCTGTTAAACACTCTTGCACTAAAGTTACCGCTTGACTCATCGCAGCTCCGCCAGCAAATGCTGCTGAAACACCACATGCTTCCAGAATCTCTTTATCCGAACATCCTTGATCAAGACAACCTTTTGTATGATAAATTGTACAATACTCATCTTGCGTTGCTAAACTAATTCCTAATGCAATAAGTTGTTTTTCTCTTTTGGTTAAAGCACCCTCTTGAAAACAAGCTTGCGTGAACGCATTATATGTCTCAGCGATTTCAGGAATTTGATTTGTAAAACTACCTATACCTTCTTTATAATGATGTAGAATATCATTTATCGAACTATGTTGCTCATGTTCCATCTTATTCCCTCCAGTCATATTATCCATACCTATTGTAGTATGCGATGAAATGGAGGCAATATACCTTCTTTTAAATTAAGAATTTTCAGTTAATTTACGTTATAATTTTAAATTATCATCTACAATAACTTTTCCTCTAGAACTTTTTCTTTCAACCTCTTTACTTCTTTCTTCCCAAAATGTTAATCCTTCAATCCCCACATTTTTAGGATTAAATACTGGATCTTTCCCTTCTTTTTTCTGCGTTTCATAGTCTTTTAACACTTTTAATGCGATTTTACTTAATAATAGAATCGCGATTAAGTTTAACCATGCCATACTACCGATTCCTAAATCTCCGAGATTCCATAAAAGCGACGCTGATTCAACACTACCGATGTAAACCATAATTAAAAATCCAAATTTTAAAACTGGTTTTAACCAGCCATACTTCAATTGACGATCTAAATAAGTAAGTGTCGTTTCAGCAATATAGTAATAAGCGAGTAACGTTGTAAATGCAAAAAAGAAAATTGCAATTGAAATAAATATTGGACCAAACCCTGTCATCACAGTTTCAACTGCTTGTTGCGTATAAATTGGACCTGCTTCCACATTTCCTATGTTTTTTACAATAGCGCTTTTCCCTTCAGGTATAACATTATACATACCTGTAATTAATATCATAAGAGCTGTCGCTGTACATACGACAATTGTATCGATATATACGGAAAACGCTTGAACTAATCCTTGTTTTGCAGGATGCGATACTTCAGCAGCAGCCGAACTATACGTCGCTTCTCCGACACCAGCAACGTTTGAAAATACAGCGCGTTTTACACCCCATGCAATAGCTGCACCAACAATTCCACCAAACATTTCATTTACACCAAATGCGCTAGAGAAAATTAAAGCAAACATACTTGGAATCTCCGTTACATTCGCAATTAATATGATACATGTAACAATTACATAACCAATTGCCATAAATGGAACAAGCATTTGAGAAACGCCAGCAATTCTCTTTACACCACCAAAAATAATTGCTGCTAGTAACACGACTAAAAATATACCAGTTATATATTTGTTAATACCATTAGAGTTTTCGAATCCAACTGCGATACTACTAGATTGAATACCTGGTAATAACATGCCATATGAAAGTGTTACAACTACCGCTACAATGACTGCAAACCATTTCATTTTTAAACCTTTCTCAATGAAATATGGAGTACCGCCGCGATATTCATTCCCTACTTTACTTTTGTATACTTGAGATAATGTTGATTCAACAAACGCACTCGCTGCCCCTAACAAAGCCATTACCCACATCCAAAATACCGCTCCAGGCCCGCCGAAAGCGATCGCTGTCGCTACCCCTGCGATATTACCAATTCCAACTCTTCCTGATAAGGCTAAACAAAATGCCTGAAAAGATGATATTCCCGTCTCGGAACTCTTTCCTTCAAATAATAGTTTAATCATCTCTTTAAAATAACGAATTTGCAAAAAGCGTGTTGCAATCGTGAAATATACGCCTGCCCCTAATGCAAAAACAACTAAACCGATACTCCACACTTGCCCTACTAACCATTCTACTAAATTCTCCATCCAAATCCCCCTTATCATTCTTTGGAAAAGCAATTTTATATATAAGAAAACGGACAACTATTATCAAACTTTCTAGTTGTCCGCATCTTTCATTATTTCATCCCTCAATTTTTGTCAGTAAAACACCCTATTACTTTATATTTACCCAAACACTTTTCACTTCTGTATAATTATCAAGCGCATATGAACCTAATTCGCGGCCAATACCAGATTGTTTGTATCCACCAAATGGTGCAGCTGCATTTTCTAAGTTATAATCATTAATCCACACTGTTCCTGCTTTTAATTTATTTGCCACTTGATGACCCGTTTTGATATTTTGCGTCCATACACCCGCAGCAAGGCCATAGGATGAGTTGTTTGCTCGTTCAATTACTTCTTCTGTCGAATCAAATGGAAGTACAACAACAACTGGTCCAAATATTTCTTCCTTAACGATTGTCATATCGTCTGTAACATCTGTGAATACAGTTGGTTTAACGAAATAACCTTTTTCAAGCGCACGTTCGCCACCAGCCGCAACTGTAGCACCTTCTTTCTTCCCTTGCTCAATATAATTTAACACACGCTCTTGTTGTTTCTTAGATACGAGTGGACCCATTTCCGTTCCTTTCTCCATACCTGCTCCAAGTTTTACGTTGTTCGCCATTTTCACAAGTGCATCTACTACAGTTTCATAATGTTTACGATGAACAAATACACGTGATCCTGCGCTACAATTTTGACCGTGATTATACATAATACCTTGGAATGCACCATTAATTGCTTCTTCCAAGTCCGCATCTTCTAAAATGATATTTGGTGATTTGCCGCCAAGCTCTAACGTTACATGCTTAATCATTTCTGCAGACTGACGCATAATATACTTTCCTGTAACAGTAGATCCTGTAAAAGCAACTTTATCAATGTCATGATGATTTACAATTGCTGCTCCTGCTTCAGGACCAAAGCCTGGTACAAAGTTTACAACACCGTTTGGAAATCCAGCCTCTTTAAAGAGTTTTGCTGTATATAGTAAGGATAAAGGTGTTTGCTCTGCTGGTTTTAATACGATCGTACAACCTGTCGCCAGTGCAGCTCCCATTTTCCAAGAAGACATAACGAGCGGAAAGTTCCACGGAATAATCTGACCTACAACACCTACAGGTTCATGTCTCGTGTAATTTAAGTAATCTTTTGAAATTGGGATTGTTTGCCCAATAATTTTTGTAGCCCATCCTGCGTAATAACGATAATTTTCTACAGTCGCTGAAATATCATCATCAAGTGCTACTTGATATGGCTTTCCATTATCTAAAGCTTCTAGTTGCGCTAATTCTTCTCTATGTTCTTCAATTAAATCTGCTAACTTATAAATAAGATGCGCTCTTTCAGCAGTAGTCATTTCTGCCCACGGACCAGATTTAAATGCAGATCTTGCTGCTTTTACTGCAGCATCAATATCCTCTTCTTGCGCTTCACATACAACTGCTAGAACATCTTCTGTTGCTGGATTGTATGTTTCAAACGTCTTTCCGCCTATAGCAGAAACAAATTCGCCATTAATAAACATTTTAATTTCTTCATTTAAAAACGCTTCCACTTTTGGTTTCAGCTCAATATTTGTCTTTAACATTATGTTCTCCTCCTTATTTAAACAGCTGCATGAGCTGCAATATTTGATAAAATCGTTTGAAGCTTTTGATCTTCGTCAACAGTTAATCCTAGTCTTGGATAGCGAGAAGGTCCTCCCGCTTGCCCATGTAATTCCATGGAACGTTTAACGATTTGAACATATTTCCCTGATCCTTCAAGAAACTCGCAAAGTGGTAAAATAGCATCGTTTATTTCCCACGCCTTTTCTAATTCACCATTTTGAAAATGCTCATACATTTTTGTAACGAGACCGGGAACGATATTTCCTGCTACTGAAACCCATCCCGAAGCACCAACTAAATATGATTCCATAACTAAATCTTCAGAACCACAGAAGACTTGGAAAGCCCCTTCACTTTGTCTTACTAAATCTCTCGCTTTTCGAATATCTCCGCTAGATTCTTTAATATGTGTAACATTTTCACACTCTTTTCCAATACGGAGCATTAGCTCTGTACTCATATCGACACCAGAAGTAAATGGGTTATTGTATAGCATAATTGGTATATTTACAGAGTTTGAGATTTCTTTAAAATGAAAATAAATCTCCTCTTCCTTCGGTTTACAATAGTAAGAGTTTATAATTAATGCACAATCCGCTCCGTGCGCTTCTGCATGTTTCGTATATTCAATTGTTTCTTTTGTGGTCTCTGCTGCAGTTCCAACAATGACTGGAATACGGCCATCAATTTCTTTCAACACAGTTTCTACCATTTTAAATCGTTCTTCTTTTGATAAACTTACAAACTCTCCTGTACTTCCATTAATGATAATACCTGCAACCTTTTGTTCGATAAAGTAATTTACATTTTGTTTTACCCCATCCCAATTAATTTCCTGAAATTCATCCATCGGTGTTATTAATACTGGAAATGCCCCTTTAATTTTTTGCATATTTATCTCTCCCTATCACATTTTATTTTAATAAGAATCCTGCCGGAAACGGATCCGTAGGGTCTAATAGAAACGTCTGCATCCCTGTAATAAATCCTCTACTTTCAAAACGGAAAATGTATCCTAGTTCCTCCTTCTTCACTTTTTCCACAGTTATAAAACTATTAAATATACTTTCATTTTTAAAAGGTTTATCCGCCATATAATCATTTTTAAATAATGCATGAACATAGGAAACGATAGTAGAAACAAAACCTGGCGAACGTACGATAAAGTTATCTTCATGAAATGTAATCGACTTTATATGGTTCTTTTCTTTTTGCGAAGGATCTACTAAAATAAGCCTTTTTATTAGCGACTGTTTTTGTATAGCCTGCAGTGTAGCTTCTCCCCATCTTTTCAATTCTGAAATGTTTTCAACACGAATTTCTGGTGAATACGTATCCTTTTCTACTACTGCATATACTTTATCTGCCTGTATGAGAGAGTAAGTGATATTACCACTCTTTAAATTTTCCTCAATCATATAGCATAGTTTGCTTTCAAACGAAACAGATATAACTTCATCATTCTCTACATACGCATGAACTAAAAATATTCCAGATAACGTTTCAATTTTATATTGATTGGACTCTCTCTTTTTTAAATACCCACTTTCGAGTAACATCGTTATTACCGCAACAATGCCCCCATAATGAAGCGGAATCGAACCTTCATGATTAAAAAATAATACAGCTGCATCTACTTCATTATGGATAGATGGAACGACAATACACCCATTCAAACCGATAAAACCACGTGGTTCATTTAATAAAAGCTTCATCTCTTCTGCTAATTCACCTGAAAATTGTTCATTTAATTGCTCCAAACTGTAGTAGTATTTGCATGGTACGTCTTTCATTACACGAAATGCCTCGCCATTTACATGTACGTCTACTGCTGTATACATTTTTTGAATGTTCATTTTATATCCTCCGTTTCATGTTCCATCGGCGGAATTAGCAAAAATCCTTCTTTGAGTGGATCCATTTCATTGTAAAAAAATTTATGCATACCCATAAGCCAAGCTGATCCCGTAATTTTCGTTATGACAGCTTCAATATTTTCAACATGTGTCGTGTTCACGACATATCCTTTAAATAAAGAACCAACGATACTCTCATGAATGAACTCTTCACCAATTTTGATTTCTTTCTGAGCGTATAATACAGCTAGCTTCGCAGATGTTCCTGTACCGCATGGGGATCGATCTATTCCGCCTGGTGGTACAACAACTGTATTTTTCACATGCGCACATTCATGAGTAGCATCTGTATAAAATTCAACATGTGTTAATCCTCTAATAAACGAATACTCTGGATGAATGATTTCAAACTTCTCATTAATTGTGTTTCTTATATGAATCGCCTTATCAATGATTGTAGATGCATTTTCTGGTACTAATTCTAGGCCTACTGACTTCGCATCAATAATGGCATAAAAATTCCCTCCATACGCAATATCAGCCTCTACAGTTCCTATGTCTTTGACTTGTACAGTAATATTTTTCAATAAAAAAGCTGGTATGTTACAGAAAGATACCTCTTTTGCTTTTCCATCTTGAACAGCAATATCTACTTCCACTAAGCCAGCCGGGGTATCTAGTTTTAAAGAAGTAATCGGTTCAACTACTGGAATTAAACCTGATTCAACTAACGCTGTACATACACCGATTGTATCGTGACCGCACATCGGTAAGTATCCACCTGTCTCTATGTATATAACACCTATATCAGCCTCAGGATGACATGGGTCTGTTAATAATGCCCCTGACATTACATCATGACCACGTGGTTCATTCATTAACAATTTTCGAATCCAATCATATTCCTTTTTCATATGTAACATCTTCTCTGCCATCGTCTCTCCAATCAACTTTGGAAGTCCGCTAATTAATGTCCTCGTTGGATTCCCGCCCGTATGTGTATCAATAGTCGTAAAGACTCTTTGTGACCTCATCCGTTTAACACCCTTTCTGTAAAACGACTCAAACGAAGTGGTTCAATAGGAATAATTGTCTCTTTTTCATTTAATAACTCTTCAATTACTTTCCCAGTAACTGCTGCAAGACTAATCCCATCCCCTTCATGTCCAGCGGCAATGAAATAATTCGGAATATGTTCCACTCGTGAAATAATCGGCAAATGATCTTCTGTCCACGGACGTAAACCAGCGTAAGAACGAATTACCATCATATCTGCCATTTTCGGATAAAAGCGAATCGCTCTATTTGCGATACATTTAATGACTTCATTATTTATTCTCGTATGAAACCCTACAAATTCACGACTACTTCCAATTAAGAAATTTTGACTTTCAGTAGGCTCAAATACGAGCGCAACCCCGTATTTTTCAGTTAAAGCATCTACTTTTCTTTTTCCGCCAAATTTAGAAATTAAATAACCGAATTCCATTACTTTACGGCATCCTACATGTTGCTGCCTTGATGCTACTATAATATGCCCTTTTCTCGGTTCAATTGGTATATTTACATTTAACATCTGACCAATCTTATGAGCCCACACACCGGCTGCATTTACAACTTGTTTTGCTGTAAAAGTACCATTCGTAGTTTCTACAACAAATGAACCATTCGTCTCTATTTTCATACTCTTTACTTCGGTCTGCTTAAAGGCTTTTGCGCCAAACTTTTGTGCCTCTGACAGAAGCGAGAAAGCAAGGAGATATGGATTCACAGTTGAATCCGTCGCACATTCTAAACCGCCTAATAAGTCATCAGCAAAAAAAGGCGACTCTTCTCTTATATCTTGCCTATCAAGCATTCGAAACGGTAATCCAGCTTCTTTTTGCCGATCTACCCATTGCTGCGCAGCTTCCATCTCTTCGTCTGACTCACATACGAGAATACTTCCTGGTGCCCTATATTCAAATGAATGCTCTAATTTTTCACTTAAATCAGTTACTAATTTTTGACTTACTAAAGACATTTGACTATCAAATCCTGGGTCTTTATCAATGGCCAAAATATTCCCATCACACCGTGAAGACGTCCCGCTGACAAATTCTCCTTTTTCAATGATTGTTACGTCTCTTCCGTATTTTGAAGTGTAATAAGCGATAGAACACCCTATTATTCCACCACCTATAATTAAAACGTCGCAGTGCCTCACAATATACTCCTCCTTTCCCTAAACCTCTCACTTTCTTTTATGCAATTGACGTGCCAATTCTACACATATACAATTTCCATAAACAATATTTTTATTTGTAAAAATAATTCAAATTTATAGTAAATAGGTGTATTATTTTTTTATCACTGTCAAAATTTTTATACATAACGGGAGGATATTATGGCATTTTCATTTCCGACTATACAAGAGTTTTTGGAAAATATTTTAATCGATCATACATGTAGCCTTAATCACATTAAGCAAGTAAACGAAAGGTTTTATTATCTCCCTTCTACTACAGAAGAATATAATTGCGCCATTATTTATGTAGATGACTCATTCACTGCATTAATTGACGCTTTTTCTTATGAATTAGCTGTTATCATCCTTAACGAAAACGATGAGCCGATATTCTGTATAACTTCTCAGCAAATGATTCCATTTCTTTATAAGTCCTACAATGAACTACAGTCATTTTATGACACCGTAATACAAACAACTGACTCTTCTGTTACAGTCATTGATAGTAAAGAATGCGTTCGAACTTGGACAGATGGTGCTGAAAAAATATTTTCAGTCAACCATAATGAGATTATTGGGCAACCGATTACTCGTTTTTTTGATTATAAAGACTTGGAAATTTTACAATCTTTACATGATGGAAAAAGTATAGTCGCTCAGTTCCATCAGCCTCGTCCCGATTTATTCGTATTAATTAATTCAAATCCAGTTTATTGTAATGATGAAATTATAGGAGCAGTCGTTTCAGAAACAGATGTTACAAATCAAGTCGCTTTAAATGAAAAACTATTTAATATGTCACATGAAATGCACCGTTTAGAACAAGAAGTGGCAAAGTATAAAGATGAATCTGATCCTTTCCTTGCGATGAATGGAAAAAGTCCTGTTATACAAAGAACGATACAATTAGCTAGAAAAGTTTGTTCGGTGAAATCAACTGTTTTAATACTTGGGGAAAGCGGAGTTGGAAAAGAAGTATTTGCGAAAGCAATTCATGAAGCAAGTGAAGCAGCGAAGGCGCCTTTTATTTCGATTAACTGCGGGGCAATTCCAGAAGCGTTATTTGAAAGTGAATTATTCGGTTACGAGCGTGGGGCGTTTTCTGGAGCTAATAGTAAAGGGAAAAAAGGTAAAATTGAACTCGCACAAGGCGGTACTTTATTCCTCGATGAGATTGGCGAAATGCCGCTCGATATGCAAGTAAAACTGTTACGTGTACTACAAGAACGAAAGTATTACCGAGTTGGCGGAGAAAAAGAAATTAATATTGATTTCCGCATTATCGCTGCTACAAATCGGGATTTACAAGAAGAAATGAGAAAAGGAACTTTCCGAGAAGATTTATATTATCGTTTAAATGTAGTTAGCCTGCATATTCCACCGCTGCGTGAAAGACGAGAGGATATTATCGAACTCACATACTCATTCTTAAACGATTTTTCGATCAACTATAACCGACCAATTCGTGACCTACCTTCAAGCATTATGCATGAACTGCTTCATTACAATTGGCCAGGTAATATTCGCGAACTTCGAAACGTTGTTGAACGACTTGTGGTATTCGCAACAGACGGAATTATAAAACAAGAATATTTACCATTTCATACGACTGAAACTTTAGACAACCATACAGCTCATTCCCTATTACTCAGCAACAATAATACAATCCTTTCTTTACAAGAAGAGATGGATGAGCATGAGAAAAAAGTTATTGAAAGGGCTTTACGAATTTTAAATGGGAATAAATTAGAATGTGCAAAACAACTTGGCGTAACAAGGGCTACTTTATATAACCGTTTAAAAAAACTTGGACTTCAATAAAGAAGCAGTATGCACCGATTAGGCGTTTACAGGTAGCTCTCTCTCCTTCCTCTATATTGGCATGATTTTTGCATATATAATTTGTGCAAACCGAACTAGAGGAGGAATACACATGACAAATAAAAACAACTTAATCGTTTGTCGTTGTGAAGAGGTTACATACGGACAACTTCAATCGACAATTGCTGAATATAACTGCTCGGCAAGAGAATTAAAACTAAGAACACGTGCTGGCATGGGATTTTGCGGTGGTCGTACATGCAGAATAATGATAGATCGAATGATTGAAAATGCGAATCCTGACGTAACTCTTAATGAACTACCGTTAAAATATCAACCACCAATACGTGCAGTTACTTTTGGATCGGTAGGTGAAAGTAAATGAGTAGAATTACACATCACCCTATTTTAGGGACTTTACAAAGTAGTGAGCGTATTACTTTTCAATTTAACGGTCATCAATACGAAGCATATGAACATGAAACGATAGCTGCTGCCCTGTTAGCAAATGAAATACGGACATTAAGAGTTCATGAAGATAGCGGGACACCGCGAGGTATTTATTGTAATATTGGGCACTGTTCTGAATGCCGCGTGACAGTAAATAATCAAACAAATGTACGCGCATGCTTAACTGTTGTAGAAGAAAACATGGTTGTTGAAAGCGGGAAACAGCATCCGAATATCGTGAGAGAGATGGTGAAAAAACGATGAGTGATGTAATTATCATTGGTGCAGGACCAGCGGGATTATCTGCTTCTATCTCTTGTGCTCGTTTCGGACTAAAAGTGCTCGTTATTGATGAATTTATGAAGCCGGGCGGGAGATTGTTAGGACAGTTGCATCAAGAGCCTACTGGAGAATGGTGGAACGGAATAGAAGAATCGAAGCGACTTCATGAAGAAGCAGAATCACTTTCAGTACATATCAGGTGCGGTGTTTCGGTCTATAATTTAGATAAAGATGAAAACAATTGGTTTGTACATACTAATATCGGTACGTTAGAAGCACCGTTCGTACTACTTGCTACTGGTGCTGCGGAATATTCTATTCCCCTTCCAGGCTGGACACTTCCAGGAGTGATGTCAATTGGAGCAGCTCAAGTTATGACAAATGTTCATCGCGTGCAAGTTGGAAAAAAAGGAATCATTATTGGTGCTAACATTTTGTCTTTCGCCATTTTAAGTGAACTGCAATTAGCAGGAATTAAAGTAGATCATATTGTACTCCCTGAAAAAAGCGAGTTAAGTCAAAAAGCTGGTGAACCTGAAGAAGTTTTAAACTCTCTTTTAAATGCAGCACATCTCGCTCCTTCTGCTATTTTACGAATAGGTAGCCACTTTATGAAATATGATTGGATTCGAAAAGCTGGATTAACATTCTATCCAAACAGCGGAATGAAAATAAACGGAACGCCACTTCACCTTCGGAAAGCAGCTCTTGAAATTATCGGAACGGATCAAGTTGAAGGTGTACGTATTGCTAATATTGACTCTAAAGGAAATGTTATTAATGGATCAGAGAAAATATATGAAGCAGATTTTGTTTGTATTGCTGGGGGATTATACCCACTTGCCGAACTTGCAGCTGTAGCTGGTTGTCCCTTCCATTACATTTCAGAATTAGGCGGACACGTTCCTCTCCATTCCGAAACAATGGAAACCCCTCTTCCTGGTTTATTTGTAGCTGGCAATATTACAGGCATTGAAAGCGGAAAAATTGCGATGGCGCAAGGAACTGTTGCAGGTCTATCTATTGCTAAATATGCAAGTAAAAAACGTGATATAGTCGACCAACATTTATCTCACGCCATTCAAAACGTTCACTTTGTTCGTCAGAAAGCTGCAATTCAGTTTAATCCGATGGTAGATATCGGTAGACGAAAGATGAATGAAATTTGGCGTGATTATTCTTCTACATATGCACATACTAAAAAGAGCTGCTGAGATTATTCTCAACAGCTCTTTTCTCTACTCATCTGAGTTATTAAATCTCGCTAATGCGTAAATACCTTCTTCATCATCTAATTCAAGTTGTAATCTCGCTGCGAATGAATTGACATTATATTCTCTGTCAAGCAATAAGCGTAATGCTTCGATTAAGTTTGCTTGAATTAAAATTTGCTGGCGACCATTTACCTCTACTTCCGCAGAGAAACCGTAGTCATCGTCATACATGAGTTCAACTAACACTTCTTCTGGACCCACTTGTCTTTTTTCAGCTATATATACGCAAAGCGCATTTATTAATTCTTGTTCAGAAATTTTTATTGTTTCCATGCTACTTCATCTGCCTTCTTTTTACGTTGGTCTTTGAAGTATTTAAATGCACGAACTGCTAACATTACGATACCAGCCATTACTAACATATTTACCATAAACGCTAATACAGAACCAAGAGCTCCCATATTTGCAAATAAGCTACCCATTAGTAAACCACCAAGACCACCTAGTAATAAACCTTTCATAAAGCTTCCTTTATTACTTTTTGGTGCTGTGTTTGTTGCTTTCGTTTTTGAATCTGGAGTCGTTTTTTGAGAATTTACATTTGAGTCTTTTTTGTTTAAATCAACTTTTGACTTTTGACCTGAACTTGGTGTAAATGATTTTTTACCAGATTTGTAACTTTTCGCTGCCGCATGATCTACGAACATAAAGCTGCTAGCCCCAAAGATAACCATAAATGCTGTCATTACTGCTACAAGTTTTTTCAACATATTATATCCATTCTCCTTTTATATAGATATATGTGAAATCTATCTTTCTAGTAAATTCAGAATGATAGATTTGTTTTTAAGAACATTTTAAAGGTTCTTATGAACTTATTATATGAACTTTTGTCGAAATATGCAAGTATTATTTACTTCCGACAGTTTGGTGACAAAGGAAAATTTAAGCAAAACAGAATTGACTTTAAATGAAACAAAACATATTATAAGTTCATAAGAACTTTTTATTATTTTGGAGGTGAAAAGATGGAAACATTTCATCTCACACGAAACGAAATGGCTACCCTTCTTCTATCACTAAGAGGATGGAATACGAAAAAGCCTCTCGGTATTTTACAAGAAGCTTGGGCAAAGTCACATAAAAAAGATATTGAAAGCGGACAAAGCGTTACAGCTTTTATTACTACCGCACTTTCACCTATTTTTGAAAAGCTGATTAAAATTGACGATACTGATGTCGGTTTTTCTTTAAATGAAATAGTTGCGCTTGGCAATCAGATTGAAAACACAAGTTTCTCTGTAACTGCTATGCAAAACTGGGTGAAACGAGATATAAAAGAAATGATTGGCTCTCCTCAAAAAGGGAAAAAATATTCAATTGAACAAGCAGCCTTACTATTTATTGTCGAAGATTTAAAAACAGCACTTGATTTTGAATCCATTCGTAAGCTATTACGCCTTATTGTAAATGACCCAGCCGATCGAAGTGATGATTTAATCAATCCTGTTCATTTATATGTAGCATACTCTTCTCTATTTGAAGAACTCAATCAAGGGAATTGCTTACAATTAAATGCAACAGATACCGTTCATACAATTGAAAACATCGTAAAAGAAAAAGCTGATAAAATCGCAAGCAAGTTCGATCAAATTAATAACGAACAACGCGAAGCAATTCGTAACGCTATTATTATTGCGACCCTTTCTGTACATACCGCTTATGTACAAATGTTAGCAAAGCGTTACGTAACAGCAACTTTATTTTTACAGAACTTAGATGTGAAGCCTTAAAAAATAGGAGCAGAAATGCTTCTATTTTTTTATGAGAAATTTTTAATAATCTTTTCATTAACCCTTCATGAAAACGCGGCTTATATCCTTTACTATAATACTTATAAGAGACATAAAAGAATTGAAATAGCAATCCCCTATGTAAATAAGGTATAATCTACATATAGTGAACCTTTTATGTCATTAAATAAATGGTTCTTATACTCAAAAATTCATAAACTAGAAGGTGCAACAATGTTAAGTAGTTTTATTCATTCAGTATTAACGTTTTTTGAAGGATTAGGTTATTGGGGCATTATGCTTGGACTTATGATTGAGATTATCCCAAGTGAAATTGTCCTTGCTTATGCAGGATACTTAGTATTCAATGGAAGTATCTCATTTATAGGTGCTGTTGTATTCGGTACAATTGGCGGTGTTATTGCCCAAATCTTTATTTATTGGCTTGGACGATACGGCGGACGACCTATATTAGAACGTTATGGAAAATATATTTTCATACATAAAAAACAAATAGATGCTGCAGAAGATTGGTTTAATCGTTACGGAACTGGCGTCATTTTTACAGCACGCTTCATTCCAGTAGTGCGTCATGCGATTTCAATTCCTGCTGGTATTACAAAAATGCCTTTACTACGTTTCACTACATTAACAGCACTCGCAATCATCCCTTGGTCCATCATTTTCATTTATCTAGGTGAAAAACTAGGCGAAAACTGGGAGAATATAAACGATATTGCTGGTCCGTATGTGAAATCATTTGCAATTGGTGGCGTCGTACTTATACTTTTATACTTCGTTATAAAAAAATGGACAAAAAAGCGCAAAAATCTTGCTTAAGAATATAATAAAAACCGCTATAAATTCATTCGGAATTATAGCGGTTTTCTATTTATATATGAATTAATCTCCAGGAATTATATAACACCTTTCCATCTACATTTACATGGATAAGCAACCATTCGATCATTCCTTTCGTATATTATCTCAAAAAGGAGTGATTCCCCTATGCATTGGCAGCAAAAAATACCATACTTAATCGGACGCCCTATCGGTATTTCCTTCATAAATGGGCAAGGAACTTCAGGTGTATTATGTTCAGCGCATGATGGGCAATTATATGTGTATGAATACCTTTATCAAGCCCAGTTCGCAATGAAACATTATGATTATAGACAGGTTCAAGATATACATGCATTCCCAAATTGTCCTCACCAAAATCCTCTATACTAAAAAAATCGGAACGGCTCATAGCCATTCCGATTTCTATACTTTATTTCTCAGAATAAAATTTCTGCACTGCTTCATCAAAATAAATCCAACCTTTCCAGCCTAAATGAATCGTATCTTTTAAGAAATACTTATCATATTCATGACCAGAGAAATCAACTACTGGATATCCTGCTTTCTCAACCTGTTCTCGAACTTTATTATAATACACTTCACGGCGTTCTTTCGGGAAGCCAGTATAATCATACCAAGGCCCATTTACAGGTACAGAAATAAAGAGTGGTTTGACATTTTTCTCTTTAAATAAATCTAAAATAATTTGTAAATCATCATATTCTGGTGATTCATCATATGTTTCATTTGCTCTAAAGTTTTTTAAACCTTTTAGTTTTTTCTTCAGATTATTCTTATGATAATACGGATTTTCAATTCCGAATGTATTTGTAGTAGACTCAGCTTTCCCTTCTTGTTCTGCGTGTTTACGTGCGTCTTCCCAAGAAATTGAACGAAGCCCGCTATTGGTTTTCTCTTTCATCGGTTCGATTTTAAATAAAGAGTTAAATAAATCTCTATGATCTAAAATATTTCGATACATATAAGCAAGTGGTTTAACTAAACCTGCTTTTATGTTATGTTTCGTATCATTATATACAATACCTTCTAATGAATTTTTTAATATATCATCTTCTTGAACAACTTTATAATCTAATAGCCGTTTCGCGATTTGCTTCTTCATTTCTGGATTTATCTCATCATTAAAAATAAAATGATATGCTTGTTGTTTGGAGAAATTATTAGTGAAATCCCCTTGTGAAACACCAGTCTTTGTAAACCATTGTGGTGAAAGAACAAAGACTACTTTTTTACCTTCTAATTCATCCATAGTAGATGTCATATTTAAAATATGAGCTAAACTTTGTGTACCGCCAGTTCCAATTAAAAACGGTGTAAAACCAGCTGGATTTACTTTGAAATAATTAGACGGATGATATGCATCCATTCGTAAAAATTCTGATGAACCGTACATCGGTAAATACTGTGAATTATCTAACATTTTTTGCTGTAAGAAAGCACTTTGTAATTTCTCTTTTTGTAAAGAAGTTGCCGCATCTTCTACCTTCTTATCACTAATAAGCGATACCAAACTTTTCGATGGGATTAGAATGATAATGAAAAACAGCACACACGCTAAAATTATAGGACCAAAAGCATGCTTCATTTTCATCTTCTGTCCCTCTTTCTATCGTTATTAACTTGTAACCCTTGTTTTTGACACGTCATCTTTTCTCTCCTTTTTCTCTATACATGTTCCATTCTATTTATCTATTATATACATGTATGTATTTCCTTCCTTGTTCTATTAAGCCCTATATAAATAGCGCCAGAAAATGTTTCCATAGAAACACGTTAATTATACAAGATTCTACATAAATTTCACACTGGAATTTTAGTAATAATTTTATTTTTAAGTCGTGAAAAAACATATGAAATGTCTATATTTCATTCGGAACTGTACAAAAAACAGACTATCACACACGTGAAGTCTGTTTCCCCATTCTTTTATTTTTGTACATCTGCCCATTTTAAACTTGTAGATGGACCAAATTGATGTACATATAAATCTTTCACATATGGTTTTTGTAAGTAAGATAATCCACGCTGGAATACCGGCGCAATTACTGCATCATCAAGTAGCATTTTTTCAGCATCTTGCATTGCTTTCCAGCGAGCCTTTTCATCATTACCTAATTCTGTTTTAATCTTCTTAATTAACGCATCATATTCTGGGTTTGCATATTCTGTATTATTAACACTGCTTCCAGAAAGGAATACTTCTAAGTAAGTCATTGGATCTGGATAATCCGGTAACCAGCGTGATAACGACATTTCATATTCTTTCTTCTTCTCAAGTGCTAATTTTTGCGTATGTGGCTGTAATTTCACATTCACTTTTAATCCAGGTAAATTTTTCTCAAGCTGCTCTTTAATGTACTCTCCGACTTTTTTAAAGTTTTCTAAGTCATAATTTAATAGTTCTAACGTCACTTCATTTGTACCTGTCTCTTGTTTTGCTTTCTCCCAATATTCCTTCGCCTGTTTTACATTCGTCTTATTAAACTCACCAGCCGTACTTCTAAAATCTTTCTTATCTGGGCCTTTTAAGAATCCTTTTGGTACGTAATAATTTGCAGCAACCGAACCATCATTTAAAAATGAATCTGCGAGTCCTTTCTTATCAAAAACTGTACTTAGCGCAAGCCTTGCATTTTTATTTTTAAGAATCGGTACATTTTCATTAAATCGGAAGAAGTACATAACTGGATCTGTGTATTGTTTTAGCTCTTTATTATTTTTATATTTATCTACGAATTCTGTAGAAATAACAGCTCTATCAACTTTATCTGTTTCATATAAATTTACCGCAGTTGAAATTTCTTTTACAATTTGATAGTTTACTTCATCTAACTTCACTTCTTTTTTATCCCAATACTTATCGTTTTTCTTCATTGTAAAGCTAGCTTCATGCTTCCACTCTGATAATGTAAACGGTCCATTATATACCGCTTTATTTGCTTCTAATCCATATTTATCACCTTGCTCTTTCGCATATTTTTCATTAATTGGATAGAAGGATGGTAAAATTAATAATTTCGTAAAATACGGTACAGGATGTTCTAGCTCTACAACGAATGTTTTATCATCCTTCGCTTTTACTCCTAATTCATCTAGACCTAGTTGTTTTTTATTTATCTTCTCAGCGTTTTTCACATCGTACGCAATGTATGCATATTGAGAAGCGGTATCTGGATTAATCAATTGCTTCCAAGCGTATACGTAATCATGAGCGGTTACTGGATCTCCGTTTGACCATTTCGCATCACGCAAATGAAATGTATATGTCTTTCCATCTTTACTCACTTCATATTTTTGTGCGCCTGCCTCAATTACTTCATCATTTTTCGATAGACGGAATAGTCCTTCCATTACGTTATTCAAAACGTTAAACGAGACTGCATCTGTGACTTTCCCTGAGTTTAACGACGGAATTTCACCCGTTTCTAGTAACTGTAATACTTTCTTTTCATCTTTCGGCTTTGTTGTAGTTTTTTCTTTTGCGCAGCCAACTAAAAATGAAGAAACTAATAGAGTACTAACTAATGAGTAACGAACAACTTTTTTCATTTAAAAACCCCCTCTATTTTTAAGGTAAGTAACGACGAGCACCAGCGTATTCTTCTATATATCCTGGTGTATTTAGTGGTATAATCTCTACCGACCTTTCAGCTCTTGGTGAGTGAATCATATTGCCATCACCAATATACATTGCAACGTGATGGACACTACCTTTCCCTTGATCATGTGCAAAGAAGATTAAATCTCCCTTTTGTAAGTTTTCTTTATCAACTGCAATTCCTGCTCTTGATTGCGGTCCAGAATCTCGCGGAATTGTAATGCCGTGCGATTTATAGATCGTATGTGTGAAGCCAGAGCAATCAAATCCAAAACCACTTGTACCAGCCCATATATACGGTAAACCTAAAAACATTTTCCCTGTGTTAATTAAATCATCAGCTGTCGGTTTTGGAATATCAGTTTGAGAACGGTAAACTGTTCCATCATTTTTTCGTAGCCATGCTTTCTGACCATTTGGCAACAATACACGGTATGACATTGTGTCTTCACTTAATAGCGGCAGTCTTGTATTATAACTGACTTCAAGTGATTTATGTTTTTCAGAAGGATTTATATATAAAATCGCTGTTGGCTTTGTTATTAACACAAAAGGTTCATTTGTTTTATCTGCAAATTCTTGATTATATGTTAATTGCTTTTCAGGCATCCAGCCCGGATAACCTTCTTCATTTCGTGGTGTTGGCTGTCCATGCACTAATACCTTCACCCACTCGCCTTTCTTATCAATAACGGTTACTTCTTGACCGAGTAACGCTTGTGTTTCTAATTTATTTGCATTTGTTAACCATAGTTTCTCGTCAAGTGTCATTGATTTCGTCCATTTCCATAGATCCACTGGATTTGTTGCACTCGGTGTATCGATTGACCTTAATGAATCAGGTGCTGTCCATAACGTTGCAGCAGATACATCTATAAATGCTTTATTATCCTTCTTTTCTTCAGCATTTGCCGATGTAAACGATGAAAATATAAATAAAGTTGTTAAAAATGCAGTTCCTACTTTTTTCATATATATCCCCCTTAAAAAAATAGTTTACTAGTCTCTTCTCCTAAGACTTACTATTCACTGTCGATTGAAGGTTTACCTTTGATCCAGAATAAGTCATTCCTTCTGGCTCTTCCATTAACCAAAGCGGTGCATCAAGATCAAAATAATGTATATTAGGATGTGCTGCCGCTAAATGTGCAACAGCGCTAACGGAAAGTGAAGATTCCATCATACTTCCCACCATACACTTCACACCAGCCGTTTCTGCGATATCTGCAATACGCCATGCTTCACGTATGCCACCACATTTCATTAATTTAATATTAATTAAGTCTGCGTATCTTCCTTGAACGAGCTTTAATGCATCACTTGCTGAAAATATACTTTCATC
This sequence comes from Bacillus sp. C-3-6, assembly GCF_054509685.1. NCBI lineage: Bacteria > Bacillati > Bacillota > Bacilli > Caryophanales > Bacillaceae > Bacillus > Bacillus sp. C-3-6. The sequence goes on from NZ_CM137247.1 coordinate 2,711,562, forward strand.
GGCCATAATTGGCGTTTGCACACGATCTTTGACGTACTTTAACCCATCCCAATCTTTCGCGTGTACTGGTTGTTCAATAAATTCTATATTTAAATTACGATTTTCCATCTCTTGAATGATAGAGATCGCTTCTTTTGGACTCCAACCTTGATTCGCATCTAAACGTAATGTCGTATTTCTTGGTACTACATTTCGAATTGCCTCAATACGTTCCAAATCTAAATGCGCCTCTTTACCCACTTTAATCTTTAATGTTTGAAATCCTTTTTCTATATGTTTCTTCGCTTCTTTTGCCATTAATACAGGCTCATCCACACTCACTGTAATATCGGTATAAATTTCTTTCTTCCCGCCTAACAATGCATATAACGGCACATTTTGATATTGGCAATATACATCATATAGAGCGATATCTACCGCTGCTTTCGCACTTGAATTTCCAATACAACTCATTTGAATGCGCTGTAGTAACTGCTGAAACTGAATGATATCTTGACCAATTAAACATGAACGCATCGGTCCTAAAATCGCATCTTCCATTCCACTGGTGAAATCACCCGTAATAACTGGCGTTGCGGCTGCAGCCCCCTTACCAATCACTCCTTCGTCTGTATGAATATAAACATCTATACTTTCAATTTCTGTTACAGTACGAAGCGCGGTTTTAAACGGTGTATGAAGTTTTACACGTCTACGATTTACTTTTACATCTGTAATTTTCATTTTGTTCATCCTTTCGTTCTCCAATGAAGTGAAATCTTAATCCACCGGAGATTTATACCCACGAATTATTAGGTAAACTCATTGGGCATTTACTCTTCTATCACTCTACTTTGTTTTCGTTTACTTTTGATGTAGAACGATAATGTGAAATAAAAAAATCCAGCCATAAGAATGATTCTTACGGCTGGATTTTGTCTATGATTGAGTAGACAAAGCAGCAATCTGATTATATTTTTTCTGTGCATCTTTTAGCGCTACAAGTAACGCTTTTTGAGAAGAGCCGAAATATCGGTTCTTTACTTCCATTACTAACGCCGGGTCATTTATATTTTTATGTAGAAATAAATATTTAACAAATTGAGATGTTAATGCAATTGTCGCTGAGCAGTCTGCATCTACAATTTCCCCTGTATCCTTAACAAGTACAAATGCTACGAAATAGCTTTTAAACTTTTCAGTAATGGGATTATTTTGAGGTGCTTTCGCATCCCCTACGATATAAATTGTATTTGAAGCGTACACAGCTATCTTCCTTTCTTATACGAGGATAACGGGTTTCTTAATAGTCGTATGAGCGAGGAACTCAACGTTGATTAAAAAATGTATCCGCTTACCTTGTATTATAATATAATTGACAGAATTTTAACAACATTTATTTTAGTGCATATTCCATATTTATGCAAATAGCTTAAACTCTTCATTTTTACAATATGTGATTGTTCCTTGTACCATGACATTCATACATAAAAAACTGCACCTCCAATTGTTAGACGGTGTCTAACAATTGGAGGTGCAGTTCAATGGCTAACTGTTTTTTTATTACTTTGGCATCACAAATATAGTTTCATTTGACTTAGAAAATTGATACTCTTTTCTCGCAAACTTCAAAATTTCTTCTTCATCGTCTGTTAAATTTTCTATGTTAGTCTTTAAAGAACCTTTATCTTTCTTTAAAGATACTAATTGTTTCTTTTGATCCGTAATCGTATCTTTCTTTTTATCAATTACTTCTTGTTGTTTCGTTAAAATATATTGAACGTACAGAGTAGTTGCCGCAATAAAAAGGACCATTAAAATAAGACGCCTTAACTTCTTTTTATTTATCTTACGCTTGTCACTAGGTTGTGATGATTGTTCTGGTATATTAGGAACATTTACTCGTTTGAGTTTCCTCATTCAAATCCCCCTAACCCATATTTTTCACTACCATCGGCACATTTTCTTACTAAACTAAATTCTATTCTTATAAAATAAACTCCTTCACAAAAATATCCCATAAATTTACCAATTAAAGATAGCATTCGACGACATTTCTACATTTACACCGTTTTTTTTTATACATGCTGCTATAAAATAGTAGTTTCTGTAATTCTTTTTCTACTATTGTAGAAGAATTTTTTCACACAAAAAATTCTTACCCCACATATCCATGTTATAACATGCTTACAAGGAGGGGAAATATGCATTACCGCACATTAGGTAAAACTGGAATAACTGTTTCTGAAATAGGTTTTGGGGCATGGGCAATCGGTGGTGATGAATGGGGACCTGTTAACGATAAACAATCTATAACTGCTATAAAAAAAGCAATTGAGTGTGGTGTGAATTTTATTGATACTGCGGATGTGTATGGTTTAGGACATAGTGAAAAGTTGGTGGCCACCGCGATTAAAGGACATCGTAATGATATTATCCTATCAACGAAAGGTGGTTTAATCGGACACCACTACGACCCTAATGGAGTTCCTGTATATGATACTCCCGAAAAAATCATCGCCGTATTTGAAACAAGTTTACAACGTCTTCAAACAGATTATATTGATCTTTATTTTTGTCATATTTGGTGGCATAATCGTAGAGAAACAGAAGCATTTCTACGTGCATTTGACATATTAAAACGTGATGGAAAAGTAAGGGCAGTCGGTGTTTCGACTCATGATTTACAATACATTCATCATTTCAATAACAACCACGAAATTGATATCGTACAACTTGATTACAATATATTAAATCGAAAACCTGAAAAAGATATTTTACCATTCTTACAAGAGGAAAATCTAGGAGCTATTATTCGTGGTCCATTAAAAATGGGCATTTTAACTGGAAAATTCACAAATAAAACAATTTTTCCAGATGGAGATTTACGCAAAGATTGGCCAAATGAAACTTGGTTTCAAGAAGACTTACAAACCGTAGAGAAACTTCGGTTGCTCTCAAATAAAAATCAGACCCTAGGGCAACTTGCACTTCGCTATGTACTCTCTCATCCGGCAGTAAGTGTTGTAATTCCTGGTGCCAAAACCGGAATGCAAGCACAAGAAAATGCAAATGCATCTGTTCGCCCTATTTTGAGTGATGAAGAGCTTAACTATATTCATTCAATATAAAAAGCCCAATTCGGGCTTTTTAATTTGGCAAACTAATATCATACTCCATTCGCTTCGCTGTGTCCTCCGCAACATGCATACCTAACAAGTTTTTCACAATATGAAATGCCATATTAATTCCAGCTGAAATTCCAGCAGATGTTATAATATGTCCTTCATCTACAAACTTTACATTTTCTATAACTTCAACATTTTGAAACTCATTTTGAAACTTTTCAATACTAGCCCAATGTGTTGTTGCTTTTAAACCTTCCAGTAAACCTGCTTTCGCCAGTAATAGCGCTCCTGTACAAACTGAAGTCATCAGCGTTACTTCTTTCATTTGTTGGCGAATCCATTTTATTACTATTTCATTTTTTATTTCATATTCTCTAGCACCTAGCCCACCCGGAATTATTAAAATATCCACTGGTGGTAAATTTTCAATACTATAATCTGGCTGTACCTTCAATCCGTTCCTTGCTGTAATCATTTCCCCATTCTCGCTAACTGTATAAACAGTAAATGGTTTTTCTTCATTCACCTCAGTTACAGAAAAAACTTCAAATGGCCCTGCAAAGTCTAACACTTCTACTTCATTAAATAAAAATATACCAACACTCCATTTATTCATCATAAGTTCACTTCCTGTTTCAAATGATGTAATAGATGATCATATCCTTTTTCTAATGCAATATCATACGCTGTTTTCCCATCATTTTTCTTTATCATCTTATTAGCTCCATTTTTAAGGAGTAACATAATTATTTCTTCATTTCCTAATAATGCCGCTTCGTGAAGTCCTGTCCAGCCACCACTTTGCATAATATTTACATCTGATCCTTTTTCAATTAAGAAAGCAACAAGTTCACTTTGCTTGTTCGCAATTGCTGCTTGCAAAGGCGTATTTTCATTTTCGTTTTTCGCTCTACTATGTATATCTGCACCGCTTTCTAAAAGAAAACTCGCTATTTCTTTCTGTCCAAAATAAGCTGCTAAATGAAGTGGTGTCCATCCATCTTCACTACATTCGTTAACAATACTTGGACTCGCCTTTATAAACTCCACTACTTTTTCCTTATGACCACTTAAAACAGCTTGTGCTATTGATTGTAAATGCTCCATAATAATCTCCTATCCTTCAAAATATTTAAGCATCCCCTTCTACATGTTCTATTAATTATTACATTTTCCTTTTAAAAACTTAAGTTTACATAATAATATTATAAATCACTTTTGTACTAATGTTGAATAGCAATAATGTTAAAAATAATACCTTTAAACAATAAAGACTATGATTTCATTAGAGTTACTGAAAAAAGCAATTAAAAAAACTATACACATAGTTTTCATCATATTCGTTCAGTTGCATAAACTAAAACAGGTAATGTTTATTCTGCTATTCATGCTTTCAACATATGAAATAATATTATTCCAATAAAAAAACAATCCATTTTAAAAATGGATTGTTTTTTTATTTCTGTTTTATGCGGTTTTATTTTATTTTTGTATTTTCAATGACGAAATAATTACGTTTACAAAAATGAAACGCCACTATCTTTGTCCCTCTTATAGTGAGCTTTTCGTTTGAAAACAAAAAACTTATTTTCGCCTTACGATTGAAAAAACATATGTAAAAATCTCTAAAACAGCTGCCTTATCATACTAATCTATAGCAATTCTGTCTTCTTCCCTTACCTGTTTCCTTTAACACATACGATTTTAAAACAAGCGCCGTTAATGAATCTGTTAATGTTTTATATGATAAATTTGATAATGCCAATAGATCGTTTGTATATAACATTCTATGCTTCTCTAATAATAATAGTACTAATCGTTCAGACGGTTTTAATGCCTCATCACTTTCTAGTATAAAGTCTATATTTTTCATTTCTCTAATTACTACTCCTTATATAAAAAAATACTTTATGTGCTGATTTAATATAAAAATAATACATAACAAAATTTGAAATATATTAAAATAACATTGTTTTAAAACACTATTATACTATAACATATAAAAAGCATTTCCCGAAATAGGAAATGCTTTTTATATTGGTTATATAATTCTTCAAAAACTACATTTAAAGACGGTTAGTCATTCTCTAAAAATGAATGACTAACCGTCTTCCAGCTTCTTCTCAATTAACATGTTTTACCTTAAATATTTCTTGCAATATGTGGCTTACTGTAATGACTTGTTCCACCGCCACCTACTACCACTTTACCGCCTTTTTCGAAAATTAATAATTTACTTGAACCATCTGCAAGAAGTACTATTACTTCAGCATTATTACTTGTTGCTACATAAATTACATAACCACTCTTTGATATACAAGTTTCCCAATTCGCATCAAATTCTGATCTTACTACACGATTTGAATACACTTGATTTTCAATTCTACCTTGTTCTTCGTTTTCCAAATTTATTCTCCCCTCTTCCCTGAATAGTTATATATATTAAAATAGCAGTCCTGTTTAAAATAGTGACTGATTTTAACATAAATAGTATATGTAGTTAGTAGGAGAATGCTTGGACAATGGAAACAAGACAGTCGATTTTGTATTGACTGCCTTGTTTACATAGATAGTTCTCTATTTTTCGTTTCGCAGAGCTTCAAAAGTAATCATTTGATTTGCATTTGACGGTTCTTTTTCATAAACATATTCAGCAGAGCAAGTAATGTTAGAGAAACCTATACTTTCTAAAAGGAGTTTAAACTCTACTATTCCATACCAGCGCAGCGCAAAACGTTGTAACTCTGTTTGTACTAGATGTCCTTTACTCCACTTTTCATATTTCAAATATGATACAGTAACTTGGTTCAGCCAATCTATTTCAATTGATTTATTTTCTAATGTGATTCCGTCTCCGCTCGGCAAAGAAAAAGTCGATGTATGAATTTCCCCAGTCTTCCAGTCATGCGGAAGCATAATATCTACGATTAATCGTCCGCCTGGATTAAGATGTTCATAAAAACATTTCAATGCGTTTATAGAATCCACACGATTTTCAATTAAACAAAAAGATCCAGTAGGAATGATAATTGCCTCATATTTATGCGGAATTGAAAATTGTTGCAAGCTTCCTTCATACAAATTAGGATGTAAGCCTCTCTCTTTACACCGCTTACGGCAAGAATCAAGCATTTCAGGTGAATAATCTATCCCATCCACTTTAAAACCGGCCTCTAGAAGCGGAATGATGACACGCCCTGAACCTACTGCAGCTTCGAGAATTCTACCTCTACAATCTTTTAAACGTTCTTTGTAATACTCAATATCACCATTTAAAGAATAACCGACTGGTTTTGTGTAATCATACAGTTCCGTACAAAGTGTACTATAAAAACTAAACATTTATTTTCTCCTCCGTTTTTACGTACGGAAGATTCCAATTCAACTAATCTTCTCGTACCTCTAATTTTAATGAGATTTCGAAAGAGCTGACTGTCATATTATATCACTCACTTTCCATAGAATATAATGATATTGTATTACATAACCTTCCAATTTGGAATATAAAATTAAAAATTCAGACTATAAAACAAAAAGCTTACTTTAGTAAGCTCTTTTGAAAAAATATTTATTTCACAATCGGCAATGTCACTTCACTTAATTTCACTGTAAGTTTCGTGCCCGCTTTCGGTCTAATTGTATAATCATAGTCGCTAGCAATTAAAACGACCCCTATTTGATGTCCAGCTTTAAAGACATAATCATCTGGCTGCATGTCCCATGTAAAAGTATAATCTTTGCCCGGTTGAATCGCTGTTGAATCTTCTATATTATTTAAGTTTTGTGGATCCATCCAGCCCCTCGTTACGATTTCCGGCTTCGTTCCTCCATAGTCAACAAGTAATGCTGTTAAATTTGATACAGATCGATCAATATTTCCTGTAATTGAAATCTTTGGTGTACCACTTATGCGTGTATCTTTTTGAAGTACAGGCATTGTATATACTAATCGATTGGCTACTTCTAATTCTGGGTTTGCTACTAATTGATTTGATTTCATTTGCGCATCATCTAAGAATGAGAAAACTTTATTAACCGATCCCATACTTAGTGGCAAATTGACTGATTTATTACTTAAATACATACGGATTTTTGAAGGTACAGCCGCTGGATCTGGCCAATTTTTTATCTTTTGCCACGATTTATTTTCTCTTTGCACATCAACCATTGGTTCATCCATAATTCCATTTTCAATTCCATACAACCAATAATCTAACCATTTATTTTGTGTTTGCTGCCAGTTATTACTTGATGTCCCACCGTGTCCACCTTGATGTAGCCACATTTTACGAGGTACATGATTTTCTCCAAGAGCATCCCACCATTGTGCGAACTGTTTCGTTTTAACATTCCAATCGTTTAAACCATGAACAACAAATACACTTGCTTTTACATTTTTAGCATCTTTTACATAGTTACGTTTATCCCAAAAATCATTATAATTACCTGTTTTTCGGTCTTGTCCAGCCGTTAACTCTTTTATAACTTGTCCGCAAACTTCAGGATTTTCCCTTGTCAGTACTGCTTCTGCCATATTATCTGTATCTTCTCCTTGATATCCGCCTGGCGCAATTACTGCACCATTTGCACGATAATAATCATACCAACTACTAATTGCTGCGATTGGAATAATTGTTTTTAAACCTTCAACACCAGTAGTCGCAACAGCATTTGGTAGTGTACCATTATAAGAAACTCCAGTCATACCTACATTTCCTGTAGACCAATTTGCCTGAACTTCCTCACCCTGTTCTGTAAATGCTTTCGCGCGACCGTTTACCCAATCAATAACAGACTTTGTACCGAGTATTTCTTGTTCATCTCCAGTTGTAGGGCATCCATCTGATTTTCCAGTACCGATACTTTCGCCTAGAATAACTGCATAACCTCTTGGCACGTAATAGTTCCCATACGAACCAAGATTAACCGCTCCATACGGTTTTCCTTCATACGCATACAATTCTTCATCTACATTATATACAGGAACATCTTTTAATCCAGATCGATATGGACTCATTTCATAAATAACAGGAACCTTCACATTCGGATCTGTCTTTGGACGCATAACTTTTATCGATACTCTGTCTTTCTTACCGTCGCGATCACTATCAACTTCTGTCTCTACATATAAATTTTCGATAATGGCTTCATCGAGTGAATAAATCGGTTTTGTCATCCCATTTTCTAATTCAATTTTCGTATTTTTAGTCAATTCCTTCTTCTCTGCATGCACATCCATAGTAAAGCTAGGTATAATTGTTGCAGATAGCATTGCTGACAGTGTAATTGCCATTTTCTTTTTACTCAAAATGTTCCCTCCCCTTATTCGTTCTCTTTAACTATATAACAAAATAACTGAAAATTCAGTTTTATTTTTATATAATAGTTGAGAAACTCATAGATTTCTTGTTAAATAAAATTTAATGCAGGTGTGAAAGTATTTTCCCACTCTCAGCTTCTTTATACAGTAAAAATTTAATCAGCCCTCACCAATCGGGCGTTTACGCGCAGCAGGGCCCCACCTAACTTCGTTGCTTCCGCTGAATTTTGAGTTGGGGGTCTTACTGCCCGGCAAATAGCCGGAAAAATAGAGAAAAAGACAACCGATATTTCTATCGATTGTCTTACATTCCATTTATTATTTTTCTAACTCTTTAAAGGTATCTTTCAAGTCTTTATCAGATACCTTTATATCTGCATTTTTAAGCAGATCTCTAGTAACTTGTTGATGGAATTGAGGATCTTGTATACGTTGCTGTTCTAATTCTTTACGAATATTCTCTTTCTCTTCCTCATACGGTTTAAGCTCTTTTTTATCCGTTAACTTAATAATATGATATCCGAAAGAAGATTTAACAGGTTCACTCAATTGACCAACTTCTAACTTATATGCAGCATCCTCAAATTCTTTCACCATCATACCTGGTCCAAATTCAGATAGTTCTCCACCCTTTTCTTTAGAACCTGGATCCTCTGAATATTGTTTAGCCAATGCTGCGAAATCTTCGCCACTATTTAATTTTTCTTTAATTTCTTTTGCTGTCTTTTCATCTTTCACTAAAATATGGCTAACTTGAAGCTTTGGCTTATAGTGATCTTTAATATCTTTTTCCGTTACGGTTGCTTTAATAGCTTTTTCAAAAGCGAAAGTAAGCTTTAATTTCTCTTTCAACTGATCTTCATTTTTCACACCATTAGATTCCATATATGTATTAAAATTATCGCCCATCTTGTCTTTTAATTCTTTCAGTTGTTTCGTTACCTCTTCATCCGTAACTTTATATTTATCATTTAATACTTTCTCTACTACCATTTCAGATAAATTCTGTTTACCATAGTTTTCTTTTAATTTTTTGTTAAAATCACTTTCTGAAATGCTTCCTGATTTTGTAGTTACAATATTATCTGATGAACCACATGCAGATAAAGATAACGTCATCCCCATTAAAATGCTACCAATTACTAATTTCTTTCTTTTCAACTCCGAATACCTCACTTCATTAAATTCAAATGTAACTATGTAAATATAACGTTTCCCTGTGAACTTCACGTGAATTTAATGAAAGTAGAACATTTGCTAATTCTCCATTTAATACATCAATTTTGAAAATTATAGTGATTCATCCTATATCGCTAACCTCTAAAGCTGCAAAAAGGACTAAAATTTTCATTAGTCCTTTTTCACATTTATATAAAATTGAATTTCTCCATCTATAGAGGAAACTCCATATTCAAAACCATGTCTTTCTAAAATACTTTTCACTATCGCTAGTCCTAATCCTGTACCTGATTTTTCTTTACTACGAGAAAATTCTAGTACGTAAAAAGGCTCCCAAATTTTCTCGATATCTTTAATTTTATCCGTATGAATGCCATTTTTTATTTGAAAATATATACTTTTATTTCTATCTTCTAAAGTAATTATTATGTTTTGATTTGCTGAATATTTTATTGCATTAGAAATTAAATTTTGAAACACCATTCTCATTTTATTTAAATCTGCATAAACGATTGTATCGCTCGTATTACAGTTTACTTGCAAGTTAATTTCTTTCGAATCCAGTTCAATCTGGTGCTTATCTAATATACTCTGGACCAATGGTTCAATAGGAAATTCTTCTTTTTGTAAAATATCTCTTTCTAGTTTAGAAAATCGTAATAGTTCTTCAATTAAGTTTGATATTTGATCTGTTTGTTTAATAATTGTATCTACGTAAGTCCCATCATCTAATCCATCTTTAATCCCCATAGAGTATGCTTTTACTAATGCGATCGGTGTCTTTAATTCATGCGTCACATCACCCATAAATCGTTTTAAATGTTCATTACGATTAGTTAAATCTTGATGTGCTTCATGTAGTTTTTCGCTCATGATATTAATACTATTGGCCAACTCTCCTATTTCATCATTCGTTTTTACATTCGTTTTTTTAAACTGCAAATGTGAAATATCCTGAGCCACATCACTTAGCTCTTTCAGTGGCGTCGTTATTATTTTTGAAAGTATCCACACAAGTAAAATAATAAGAAGGAGCGAGAAACATACGATGTATAAGTAAAATGTATTTAACGTATTTATAATTTCATTTGAATTCGCAATGGAAGTCCCAATTAAAATTATCGTATCATCTTTCGCAATATATTTAGCAAAAAAACTCGCTTTTACCTTTCCTTGATCGTACAGTTTATTCGATTGCCCTTCCGTCTTCACTTTCATGACTTCGTCTTTTGTAATCCAAAGCTTATTTAACGTCACTTTCTTTTTCGTAAGTTGCATGCGTAACGCGTCGTTCATAGCATCTTCTGACTGATTAATTGGCGTATACGCAATTGTAACGTTATTTTCACTTTCAATTGTATGAATAACATCCTCTATATTTTCCACTGTTGTATTTTGTATTTGTGTTGTAAATTTATTTAAGTTTTCACGTGTTTTATAAATATTATAGTTCGGTAAGAGATTGTTAATGAATAATAATGAAATCATAAAGATGAGAATAACAGTTGCAGAAATACTTAAAAATAACTTTTTCCCAAGTTTATTCACTTTGTTTCTCCAAACTATAGCCCAGCCCGCGATGCGTCTTAATAATATTTTCTCCAATTTTTTTACGCAGCCTTCTTACATGTGTATCAACCGTTCTCTCTTCTCCAAAATAGTCAAATCCCCATACAATATCTAGCAATTTTTTACGAGTTAAAATCGTTCCTTTATGATTTAAAAAGCACTTTATTAATTCGAGCTCTGTTTTTGTAATTTCTAACTCTATATCATTTTTATATACTTTATTTTTGGCGAAATTTATCTTTACATCTTGTACTTGAATAATATCATCATGCTGAATAAGTTTTTTCGCTCGCGTAATTAGTACTCCTGGATGAAATGGTTTTTTCACGTACTCATCTGCCCCGCTTTGAAGCGCAGCTAATTCATCTTCACTTTCACTTTTCGCCGTAAGCATTAATACTTTTACGCTTGAATTCTTTTTTATTTCCTGACAGACAGTAATACCACTATGTTTCGGCATCATCCAATCCAAAATTGCTAAATCAATTTTTTCATCATAAAACATTTGAAGTGCTTCCTCTCCGTCTTTCGCTAATAAAACTTCGAAGCCTTCTTTTTCAAAATAAGCTTTTAAAATTCTTAACATATCTTGTTCGTCATCTGCAATTAAAACTTTCATATTTTTTCCTCCATTGCTTTTAAACAAAAACCAATTGTATCATACAACATCTTTGTTACATGAATGTGACAGAAAAATATTTAAAGCTTTTGAGGGGATAGTAATGGTGAGGTGTTGTATTATGATAAAAAAAATCGGGGTCATTTCTCTTCTTTTATTTCTATTATCAACAAATGCATTCGCAAATACAAATCAACAAATTGAAGTGTTTGATTGTCAAAAAGAAATGGTCATTCAAAAACAATCTTTAGATCCAATAGTCCAAAAAGAAGCAGTTCAATACGCTAAAGCAATTACTGGTCCATTTAAAAACTTAAATGTCGTTCCAAAAGATGGCTATATGATAAAAATCCCATTATCTAAGCCGGTTTCTATTACTAATCAATGGTTACACACTACAATAGACGAAGTACTTATACTGCTCCCACTAAATGAAAAGCCTTATATTATGCTTTATGATGATGAAAATAACCCGCATTTTTATTATGTAAAAGGTAAACCAGGATTATTATTGAAACAAATGAACGTTAAAACATAATTGACTGAAAAGGAGTCACCTTATAAGCTAAATTTTAAAAGCTAAGGTGCTCTTTTTTATAATAACAATTTAGTAAATGAAATTATAAAAGTTGTTTTTTAATATAAGGATCGCAACTTCATATATCAGCGATTTTTAAGATATATCGATTTACCAACAAAAAACCTGTTCGTAGCTATTATTTGGATAGCAATCTCTATAATAGTTTGTAGTGACTCGATCCCTTATATAATCCCCCTTTTACAAATCCATTCGCAGTATAAAACACATCCCCTTGCTTCGTGTCAGTATGTAAAACAATCACTTCAAAATATTTTTCCGCATGACATAATAGTTGGTTTAATAATAAGTTCCCTAACCCTATCCGCCGATAATCCCTTGAAATATAAAATCTCCTTAACCGCCCAATCTTATTGTCTTTTGTGTACGGATCCTCATTTAAACCTCCAACTCCAATTAACATATCACCTTGGAAAACACCATATAAACATTCTCCAGTTTTATTGAATACATTTATTTTGTTTTTATATTCATTTATTAGCCTTATAAGGAAATTAAAACCTTCTTCTTCACTGTCTTGAACGAGATGACTGAATTCATATCCCATTAAATTTTCTATTTGTTGAATATGTATATCTTTCAAGTCCATTCCCCCTAAGTACGAAAATATATAAAATGCTCGAGAATCATTTATTCTGAGCATTTTTATGGTTGTTACTTTATTTAATTCATAGCGTGCGTATTCTTCACTTCAGATAATATTCCCTTCAACCCCATTAAATCATCTATTACTATATCAGCCTGAGCAAGTTCATCTTCTTGCGCAAAATCAAAATTGCACCCAATTGCAAGTAAACCGTTGTCTTTCGCAGCATTTATATCAGATAGCCGGTCACCAACTACGGCTGCCTCTTTTATATCATATTTGTTCATAATACTTTTAACTAAGTCACCTTTATTTAGCGATTGTATTTGTTCAATACTAAACGTTTCAGTCACCCACTTGTCTAAAGCATAATAAGTTACGATTGCTCGTAAATATTCTTTCAAACCATTACTAGCAATGTAAATGGAACAATTATTTTCTTTTATATATGTAAATATTTCTTTTACATTTGGATATAAAGCGCCTTTTCCGCTTTTTATGTTTTCAATAAGTCTATCTAAAAAATATGCATCTGTTTGTTCTCTTACTTCAATAGAATGGTCCGGTAATAAAGCTTCCCAAACTTTCGGTAACGGCACACCCATAATTTCTCTATATTTATCAATTGGAGTTACTGTATCCCATAATTGTAGTGATCTTAAGTGATTAAAAGTATCATCTAAAGATAATTCTAAAATTTTATCTGTTTGAAATAACGTTCCGTCCATATCAAAAATTAATGCTTGTAACATCTCATTCTCTCCTTTTGAACTATAGTACAGTTTTACTCTTTATATTTTTAAGCATCTCAATAATAATTTCTGAGCAATACTTCGCAGCAGTTTGCGCGAAGTCATCATAAGAAATTTGAGCTTCATCATCTGCGCTGTCAGAAATACATCTTATAATGAGAAACGGTATATCATTTATATAGGCAACATGTCCAATTGCTGCCCCTTCCATTTCTGTACAATGAGGTGCGTATTCGTCTATTAATTTCGCCTTTAACTTTGAATCTTCAACAAAACATTCACCGCTGACAATTCTTCCTTCATGAACTGCAATCTGTAAACTACTACTAATACAAGCTTTACGTGCTAACTCTACCAATTCCTTACTTGCAATAAATTCCTCTTGGAACGGAAATAAGTTTTTCATTTGAGTTTTACTTACATCATGATGAGTAACATTTGTTGAAATAACTATATCGCCGACTTTTACATCTGAATGTAATCCGCCAGCAACGCCTGTATTAATGATAGAGTCTACATCAAATTTATGAATTAATGTTTGCGCGCATGCAGCTGCATTTACTTTCCCTACACCAGAGCGTGTAATAATTACTTCTGTTCCCATGAATTCTCCAATATAAAAAGGCATTCCCGCTATTGTCTGTTCCTCTTGTATAACTAGTTTTTCTAAAAGTAAATCTATTTCAATTTGCATTGCTCCAATAATGCCGATTCTGTTCATGTATGCAGTCTCCTCTTTATTTATAAGTCGGCCAATATATTATGTAATACACTATAATTTTCAGCTATCCAATTCATTTCATCTGCAAAGCGTGAAGGTGGTACACTATGCTGATCCATATTGGCATGGATCCACCAAGTACTCTCCATGTACCAAAGCATTTGAATTGCCTGAACAATATTCCCTACTGGAAAGTCTACTTCATTGCGGTACCCTTCTAAAAATGATGCAACAAGACTCTTATTTAATACTCCGTCACTTAATGCGCACGATATAACTACACGGCCAATATCTAACTCTACATAATCGTAATCCATGCGATCAAAATCAAGAATCGCTGATACTTTATCATTATGAAACAAGAAATTATCTACCCATAAATCACGGTGCACCCATCCCCGTTGGCTATTATGAAATTGTTCTGTATTTACCAATTGTGTTGCTTCTTGCTGTAATTTTATATAAGGGAGAATGTGCTCTTTTCCTAGCTTCTCTACTTCTCTCCTTTTTTCTTCCCAATGTTTCAATCTCGCCTCTTTAGTAGGTGGAACAAATTTAGGATTTTCTCCTTTTATTAAAGAGCCATCATTTAACAAGTTATGCATATAACCTATCGTCTGACCAAGAGAGTGAATTTCCTTTTGATTCACTTTTCCTGGTGAAACTAAGCTACCTTCCTTATGTTCTAATACTATAAATCTTTCATCACTTTTTGATATATGCATTACATTATTTTTATAAATTAATACCCTTGGACAACTTACACCATTATTATGTAATCTTTGCTGTTGTTGTAATGCTTGTATTAAAAGGTCTGAGTTATACATTTTGTACCGTTCTTGATTATATTGCTTTAATACAAAATCCCCTGCATCCGTTTCGAGTTTCCACTTCAAATTTAGCCAACCACGATGAATAGGTATTGCATTTCGAATTTTAAATTCAAATAAAGTTTCACATTCTACTTTCAGTTCTTGAAAAATCATTGTAGCTTTTTCATTAGATAACGGCTCTATCATCTTACTTGTCCTTTCTTAGCTTGGCATTCCTTTCACTCTCTCTAACATAACCGACAATAAAAATTTCGGAAGTACAAGTTGCCTCTTCAATCTTTTCGGCTGTGAGAGTAACCTATACAGCCATTCAGTTCCAGTATCCCTCATCATTTTCGGTGCTCTTTTTACAGTACCAGATATTATATCAATCATGCCTCCGATACCAATAGATAGCGGAACGTTTAATGTTTGTATGTTTTCATAGATGAACTCTTCTTGTTTTGGTGAACCTAGTCCTACGAGTAGTAAATGCGGCTTGAATTGCTTAATTTTTATTTTTATTTTTTCTATTTCTTCACCATTTACAAATCCATGCTGTCCTTTAAACTGTGCTCCTGGGAACTGCTCATTTAATTTTTCTAATGCCTTTTTATTACTTTCTGGAGCGGCTCCAAAAAGAAAGACACGATATTCATTGTCGTTACAATATTTTATTAAATCACGAGTTAAATCCGCCCCAGTAACACGTTCTTTCAAAGTTCCTTTTAATATTTTCGAGCCAATTATGACACCAATCCCGTCCGCTGTTATTAAATCCGCAGATAGTAACATCTTTTTAAAGCGCTTTGCTTTTTCCGTATTTTCCCTTGCAGACATAACAATTTCAGGATTTGCAGTTACTACAAACCTTGGTTTCTCTTGCTGCTCATGTAGCCAACCTTTTATAAACTGCTGATCCACTATACTCTCTCCTTAAATAAGCTGCAAATATTCATCAATGTCTTTAGAAATTTGAATAAAAGCCTTATTCCAAAATTCATAATTCCTTATATCTATTTCAAAATATTTTTTCATAAGCTCCTCTACTGGAGCCTTTCCTGTTTCTCGTAAAAACTCTTTATATTTCGGATGAAAAGTACTTTTACTTTCTTGAGCTATTTCTAATAAACTAAAACTTACTAAATATCCAAATGTGTATGGATAATTGTAAAAAGGAACATCTGCTATATAAAATTGAATATATTTCATCCATACAAACGGCTGGTATTCACTTAAAGAATTTCCATATGCTTCTTTTTGTGCCATTATAGATAATTTCTCAATTTCATCAGCACTTAATGGACCCTCTTTACATTTTTCATAAAATGTTTTTTCAAACTGATACGATGCTCGTATTGCCATTACATAATTAAAACTATTTCTTATTTTCCAGCTAAGCAATGCCTTTTTCATATCTTTACTATCCGTTGTTTCAATTAGATAATTTAAGAGTACCGTTTCAAAGAAAATAGATGCTGATTCAGCCGTACTCATCGGCAAATAATCATCTAAAAAAGATGTAGATTGTTCAAAACTCATATTATAAAAATGCCAAGCATGTCCTAATTCATGAGCGAGCACTCTTACACTATCTATACTCCCATCATAACGCATGGAGATTCTCGATTCTTTCTCACTGAAAAATGGAGCACAAAACCCACCTGATGGTTTATTCTCTCTCGGTTCAGCATCTATCCATCCACTTTCTATCGCATTACGTGCAAATTCTGCTAATTCTTCATCAATATTCTTACATGCATCATAAACGTTTTGTACTGCTACTGAAAAAGGAATAGTAACCTCATTACTTTCCTTTACTGTCATAAGTTCATGCTATGTAATCGAAGCCTTCCCTTTCTTATACATGTTTAAAGCACTTACTAATTTATCAAGATTTTCTTCTGTCACATTCCACATTTGTAATAATACAGTTTCTGAAATGCCATTCGCATGAAAAGATTGTGTTAAAATCTCTCTATCTTCTATTTCATTACTCTTTATATTACGCAATCTCCCTATTTGATTTAATACGGTAGCAAAGATTTCTTTTTCCTTATGTAAAGTACTTGTAAGTAACTCGAATACTTCTAATCTTTCCTTTTCATTATCACTATTCATTGCCGTATTATTTGCTTGTCCAAAGGATAATAGTTTATTATTGTGCTCTATTTCTATCCTATCCCGTAATTGTATGTACATATTTTCCCACGCATTAAGTTCATCTTTTATTAACTTAGTATTATCTGAAGTTTCCACTTCATTATGTTTTATTACTTGCTGTACTTCACTTTTTAGTTCCTTCACTTTCACAGTCAATTTAGTAAGGTCAGATGAAACACTTTCTTCAACCGATTGACAGTACAAATAGTATTCTGCTTTTTCAATAGCTTGTATAAGCTTTGAAAGAATCTCTACATCTTTTGTTACAAAATATTGCTCTTTCAACTCCGAAATCGGAAATAGAATATCCTCATTCAAATACAATCGATTTAAATCCCATCTAGCAATTTCTTGCATTTTTATAGCCGCCTCCTATTTTTACAAATAGTTACAGATATTTCCCCCTACACAATTATATATGAAATGAAAAAATTTCGATATCATTAAATATTCAGATCCCTATAAATACATTCTTATTTATACTCTTTTCTTCTACCATTAAGTATCATTCCACATATAAAAAATACTCCCTCTACAAGATTGCATTTGATATAGGAAAACTTCAAAGATTTTATCTTCATCAATACCATATCGACCGATTTTCACAGATTAAAAAATAAAAAAGGATTGATCAAAAGATCAATCCTTTACTCTACTTCATTTAAGAAAAATAACGTTATAACGCCAGGACCTGTATGTGCTCCGATTGCTGCACCAATTGTATTTACGATAAATACTTCACAGCCAAATCTTTCCGTAATTAATGCTTTTAATGCTTCAGCTGTTTCTAAATCGTCACCGTGAGTCATACCGATTGTTTGACCTTTAAGGTCTTTACCACGCTCTTCCATAATATCAACAATACGGCTTAATACTTTCTTTTTCCCTCGTACCTTTTCAAGTGGTACAAGTTTTCCTTCTTCCACGTTTAAGATCGGCTTAATGTTTAGTAAACCACCGATAAAACCAGCTACTTTACTTAAACGTCCACCTCTAACAAGGTACTGTAAGTCAGCTACAGTGAAGATGTGCTCCATATGGTTCATTAGAAAAGCGACACGGTTTAAAATCTCTTCTTTTGATGCGCCGTCTTTTGCCATTTTAGCAGCTTCTAAAACGACAAGACCTTGACCAAGCGAAGCACATTTCGTATCAATAATTTCTAAATCTAAATCTGCATATGTTTCTTTTACTTCCTCTTTAATGACAACTGATGATTGATATGTACCAGACAGTTCAGATGAAAAAGCTAAATATATACAAGGATTACCTTCTTTTGCATAAGAAACAAATTTTTCTTGGAAAGTTTCAAGTGAAGGCAATGACGTTCTATAAACAGCGCCTTCTCTCATTTTTTGCAATAATGTAACTGACTCTAATGTTACTCCATCTAAATACTCTGTTTCTGCTTCATCATATACACGGAGTGGAATTAAATCAATATCATATGCTTGCAGCAATTCTACTGGTAAATCCGCCGCACTATCCGTAATGATTTTAACACCCATTTTTAAACCTCTATTCTGTTATAAATATAAAATAATAAAATAAAAATAGTACTTTTAAATTATATACGTAAAACTTAAATGAAGAAAGGAAAACACTTTATATTGTATGCACTATTCTTCAAAACTTGAACTGTTAATGCAAATGATTCTATTTTAAACACCTTTTTCTTATTATTTTTCTAAAACACGAATAATTTTATAAGTATTTTGTATCATTATATTTTAATTCTTTATCTTAATATAATCTTTTCAAATTCATACTGTTTAAAATTTAAAAGCCAAATCCAATAAAGGAAATGGCTTTTAAATTTTCATAAAATAACCAAACTTTATTTTCCATCACATTGCTCTCATTATTATTTTGACGATGTTAAATATTAGTCCAGTTATGATTAATATTTATAGCCTGTACTATAATTAAAACAGTAAATATTCACCTGTAAGAATCACTAGATAAAAAACAAGTTAAACATTTTATAAAATATTTAATTTTACTAGTAAAGCTAATAAAATTTGGAGAAGAATTTGAACATTTACTGCTATGTCTGTATCCGTAGTCGTAACTGTAACATTTCTAGAATTTCTAATAACAGTTTCTTGTTTATTAATTTGTTTAATAGATGATTTTTGAAACAATTCTTGTGCTACACGGTCAGCTTTTTCACTGTCTGCTATAGAAATACTTATTATAACCACAATAGCTGCTTGTAAAGCTGCTTGAATAGATAACGCAGCTTTTGTATCTGTAGTAGTAACTTCTACATCTGCTGAATCAACTATTGTAATCGATTCTTCAGAAATTTGGTAAGTTTTACTTTCTTGTGCTGCAGCTTCTGAAACGGTAGCATTTTTAAAAGATGGATGAGGATTTGAGGAGTCTAATGCACTCCACTTTTTATTTTCATCTGAATGACATGTTTTTTTCATACATTCACCCCCTTTCAATCTAAATAATTATTAACTTGTGATTGTATTTCAGAAACAATACTTTTAATTTGCTGCTTTTTTTCTGGCGATAAATTTTTTAGTTTTTCTTCATTTATCCCATGCCTATTAAAAATATCTGAGAGTAAAAGGTCTATAATTATATTCTTTTGATCCTTATCAAACTTAAAGGAAGAAAATTTATTTAAATCATCCATTTACAATATTCACTCCTATCAGTTTTCTATAAAAATTTAGATTAACTACCAGCATTATATGTATTTAAATAAAAAATGCTTGGACAAGTAACTTGATTTTTTATTTTCACGGCTTTTTACTAATAAAATCAAAAAGCTGTCTTCTAATACGAAGACAGCTTTCCTTTACTTCACATATATAAGTTTTATTCACTGTTAAATAATAAGTTCACCTTTGTTATTGTGTAGTTTTCCACACTTAATTTCCCATCAATCTTGAATATTAATTCAGTCATAATGAGAAAGTCCATGCTTGTACCACATATTACAACAAAAAATATTTACTTAGAGTGAACCCTTATAGCTAAATATAAATAGGATAGACACTTTATAAAATGTTTAGTTTAACTAGTAACGCTAATAAAATTTGAAGAAGAATTTGAATATTCACTGCAATATCTGTATCAGTAGTTGTTACGGTTACGTTTCTGGAATTTTTAATAAATGTTTTTTGTCTATTAATTTGTTTAATAGATGATTTTTGAAACAATTCTTGTGTTATTTTATCTGCCTTTTCACTATCTGCTATAGAAATACTTACTACAACCACAATAGCTGCTTGTAACGCGGCTTGGATAGATAGTGCAGCTTTTGTATTTGTAGTAGTAACTTGTACATCTGCTGAATCTACTATTTCAATATATTCCTCAGAAACTTGATCGATTTCATCTGTTTGTATAGCTTCTTCTAAAAAATTTGCATTTTTACTAAATGAATAAAAATTTCCTGATTCAGAATCCTGATTTATTGGCTCAGAAACCTGTTTTTTTGGTTCAGAACCCCGATTTAATGGATCACGTTTTTTCTTTCTTCTACAAACTTCACAATCACACATAAAATCACCCCTTTTAGTCTAAAAAATTAGCAATATAAAAATATTGGCTAACTACTAGCATTTTATGTATTTTTAAAAAAAATGTTTGGACAAGTAACTTGAATTTACATTTTACTTCTAATTCTTTTTTGTAATAACAAAAAGCTGCCTTCTAATAAGAAGACAGCTCTCTTTTATTTCACATTTATATAAAAGACCCATACTTAAATACACTTAACTTCATATAATATATTGCATCCTTTCTTTTTAGAATAAATAGTCGTTACTGAAGGGCACTTTTCGAAGTGCTCTTATCTTTAATCCCCCTCTTTTTCAGGAAGAGTTTTTTTACTAAACCTTAATATGATTTGTATCACTAAGGCTAGGGATTACCACATTTCCTTAATAACTTCAATTAATACAGTAGATACTAATTAAAATACCCCTATGATCTTCTCTACACTAAAAAAATCGTGCGTTACCGAACGCATGAACTAATTTTTATTTTGACTATGTAACACTAAATTCACAACATTATTATCCTATGTTTGGTGAAGCCATCATTTCAATGCCAGCAACCCCACACTTTTAACTAATAACTTAAACAAATGTGCTATCTCAAGGTTCCTTTGATATAGTATCTTATGTTCTATATAATGAAGAGAGCGCTAGTATT
This sequence comes from Bacillus sp. C-3-6, assembly GCF_054509685.1. Taxonomy (NCBI): domain Bacteria; kingdom Bacillati; phylum Bacillota; class Bacilli; order Caryophanales; family Bacillaceae; genus Bacillus; species Bacillus sp. C-3-6. The sequence continues at coordinate 2,733,167 of NZ_CM137247.1, forward strand.
CCGAAGGAGGATGTATATGAGTATTCAACTAGCTACATCTAACGATTTAAAATGGATTAATAGTCAATATAACTCAATAGGATTTGTAAGAAGTGATTTAAAGAGAGATAAAGTTGCAATTATTACATATAACAACGAGTATGCAGGTGTTGGCCGATTAGTCCAAATAGATGAAGATACTTTAGAAATGGGCGGGATTTTTATTCTACCTCAATTTAGAGGGCTTCAATTAGCTGGTGAGCTTGTTTCATTTTTAGTAGAAACTGCGAAAAAATCACAAATACAAAATGTATATTGTCTTCCTTTTGAGGAATTAGAAAACTTTTATAAGAAATATGGATATACTGAAGTCGATACTACGAAAGAAGCAGTCCATCCAATTATTCTAAAAAAATATAATTGGTGTTTGGAGAATTACGATAAACACGTTCTACTCTTCAAATTGTAAATGTAATAAAAAAATATATTCTCAATCGTTTTTCTATCAGTACTACTAATCGGAGCCAAAGGATTAATCAAAGATATTTTATCTCTCTTTTTATAAATGACTGATTAAAACTTAATGTTCCGTCAATACTATAGGTAACATGATTGTATTTCTCCATTCTCCCTTGGAGAGGAGCAGTAAGCTTTTGCTAGCTGCTCTTTTATTTTTTCAAAAAGTCACATAAATATCTTTAATTCCAAACATTCAAAAGATAAAATGTGATAAGATTGTTATGAAGATATTTACCAACTAATAAATGCGCCCTAGACTTACGTACTAGGGCGCATTTATTTTTTAGTATGTAATTCCTTCACTCATCTATTATCCACAAAATAAGTATCATACGCTTTATCAAAAACATATCCTAACTTTTCTGCTAGGTTAGCAGATGTAGTATTCGCTGCGTCCCAGTTTGGATACTTTCCATTTTCTAAGCAATCCAATATAAGAGCTGCACTAACTACAGTTGCCAAACCTTTTCTTCTATGATTATGATCAGTCGCAACTTCAATTTCAATGCCATCATTATAAATACTATACGAGGATGCACCGCATACAACTTCTCCGTTATATAAAATGCTATAACCTATACCACGGTTTATATAATCTTCTACCGACTGAAATTGACTTGTAAAATCTTCGGAGACCTTATGTAATGTAGGGCTATTTGCGATATGCTTATCTATTCTTTTTAACTCATATCCTTTTGGAAGTGTTGATATAAAAGATTGTAATTTTGAACGATTAAAAACTTCTAGATTTCGTTTGAATTTATAACGTAAAAACTTATCTATTTTTCTTTCATGGAATGTTTCTAGGCGTTGTTTCCACTCTTCACTATTTACGATAACTAAAATTCTTTCTGGAATATTACGTAATAACTCTTCTGTTTCTTGCACGTTTGGGTCTCCAGCGTAAAATGTGAAAATTCCTACCGTAACTTGTGCTACTGTTGGATTTTCAAGATCATTTACCCAAGCAATACCCATATGCCCTTGTAAATAAGAAAGTAAAACAACGTTATTGAAATCATTAAACATAGAAACTAGTTTTTTTCTTGTATGTATATTCGCTTCATATATCATTTACATTCCCGCCTTCTTTAGAATCAACTACTCTTAACATTTTCATGAGCGCTCCATAATTCGTATTCATATACATACCCACCTGTTCATCATAAAAGCAATTGACTATTAAATTAAAACTTCGAATATTTATAAAATATCAGTAAACATAAAATGATTATAACATCTACTAACTATAAAATGATCAACATATAAAATAAGTCAACAATAAATATATTTCTTACCCGTTAACAAACGGTTTGAAGGACCAACATAATTAATTATGTAACAACCCTCAACAATAGTTTGAGGGTGCATTTAAATACATGTATTATAACTCATTTTTATAAATAAAAGATTCCGTCTCACCGTTCTTATATACTTTAGTCAATTTAACAACTGATTTGTACGTGTTAACGTCATCCTCTATCATTTTTTTCATCTCTTCTATTTCGGCATCACCAGTTCCGCCTTCTATTTTTAAACAGTTCGAAATGGAAAGGTATCCGCTTGATGCCAATATAAAAATAAAAATCGTATCAGGAAAATTAATAAATAATAATCCGTAGTTTAAAGGGTCTCCAGCTGGATGTGATAAAAGTAATCGAAAACCTACCAGTTCAGGTACTTGAACAAAATCTCTAGAAACTCTCGCTTCACCTACTATAGTAATTTGCTTTACTACATTCCCAAGTTCATCTATAAATTCAGTACATCTAGGTGGATTAATTGTTGTTGCTTGGAAAGACACATTTAATTCAGGATTGTTAAAATCGAAAAAGATTGTACTCCCCTCTGTTAAACATTGCGGGCAAACATTTCCTAGCAAGCTAAAGTCCTCTTCAATATATTTAACTTTCGATTTGCAACTACAAACTTTTCCTATTCGGATTGCATCAATTTTTGAGCAATCTACAAAAATAACCTCATTGTCTTCTTGTACAAATGATACAATCCCTTTCATCACATTAAACGAAAGAAAATAGGATACAACGATTTCGTTTCCTGCTATTACAATACTTTCAACTTTAGTATACGGTTCTAGACTTTGTAAAAATTCACATATACTATTTTGGCAACATCCACAATCACGTTTCGGCTCACAATCCACTTACACTCCATCCCTTCTCTATATAGAATAACTAATACATATATATGAAAGGAAAACAAAAAAGCTTGGACAATATAACTTTAACGTAGGAATATCGTTACCTATTCATAATATTAGTAAGGGAATTACACCAATAATGAGTAATAACACATAATTTTTACTATAAATACATATAACAATTTCATCTTTCATGAAAAAAACGTTATAATGAAGTGTAGCCTCTACGATTACGTTATAAAGGAGATTAAAACAATGGCTAAAATTAAAGTATACCAAGTAAAAGAAGAAAATATGGAAGCAGTAAAAAACATCATTGATGTTGAGGAACAAAACCCAACTGCTGAAAACTTACAAAATCTATATGCATGTGTATTAGAAACTGAAGATATGGCATTGCCTGAATCATACATTGAAGAAGATATCTTAATCGATTCTATGGAAGTTATGGTTAACGCTTCTCAAAGCAAAGTAAGAGACTTAGGTGCATACGATGTAATCGAAGTTCAAAACAAAGGTAAGAAAACACAAATTTTATTACTTGCAGACGAAGAATACGAAATTATCGAAGGCTAATCTAACACCATACATACGAAAAAGCTCCTTTCCAATTGGAAAGGAGCTTTTTCATTACGCTTTTGATGTTTCGCTCTTTTTATTCTTTTGTTGTTTCTTAATTACCATGCGCTCATTTCCCATAAAGAAAATGAATATGAATGCTAATCCAGCTGGTACCAATGCCCACATGAATGTTTGAACAATTGAACTAGAAAGAGCATCAATAATCTTATCTAATATTTGCGGAGGGATTTGAGATCTTGCCGATTCTGATAAAATGGCTCTTGAATCCCTTAATGTGTTTGTATTCATTCCCCCGCTCATACCTTTAAATGCTTCTTCTAATTGATCTTGGAAACCTGTTCTTTGAATCATTCCGAAGATTGTAATACCAAGTGTCATACCTAATGAACGAATGAAATTACTCGTCGAAGTCGCAGATCCGCGCTGTTCCATACCGAAGTTGTGAATAGCTGCCATACTTAGTACAGAGAATGAGAAACCGACTCCAAATCCGATAATGATCATATACACTGTTAATAATGCACGACTTGTTTCTGGCGTTAATGTGCTTAATAAAAATAGTCCAATTAGCATAATAACCGCAGAAATGATCATAATGTTTCGGTAGCTAAGCTTTGTCGTTAAAAAACCACCTAACTGCGCTGTTACGACTGAGCCTAACATCATTGGTAAAAGTAATAATCCTGAGTTTGTTGCAGTGCCACCGTATACACCTTGAATGAATAATGGAATGTATACAGTTGCTGACATAAATGCAGCTCCGTAACATAAAGCAATAATTGTACTCATTCCGAACAAACGTTGTTTAAACATCTCAAATGAAATGATCGGTTCTTCTACTTTACGTTCAATAAAAATGAATGCAATAATTAAAATAACGAATCCACCAAATAAACTTAAAATAAAGTTAGAATCCCAATCATACTTTTGTCCGCCAAGTTCAAGCGCAAACATTAAAGAAACTACTGCACCAACTAAAGTAATTGCGCCAAACCAATCAATTTTTTGCTTTCTATGAACTCGTGACTCTTTATAAAAGAATGTAATAAAAATAAGTGCTAAAACGCCAAGCGGTAAGTTAATATAAAATACCCAGTGCCAGCTTATGTAATCTGTAATATACGCACCAAGCAACGGACCAAAAATACTCGATAAACCAAATACTGCTCCGAATAAACCACCCATTTTCCCGCGCTTTTCAGGAGGGAAAATATCAAAAACGATAGTAAACGCGATCGGCACTAATGCCCCGCCGCCAATACCTTGAATGGCACGATAAATCCCTAACTGTGTAATATTTTCAGCAGTACCACAAAGCGCCGAACCAATCATAAAGACGATTAAACCGAAAATAAAGAACCTCTTTCTACCATACATATCTGATAGTTTTCCGAATATCGGCATACCTGCCATTTCTGCGACCATATAGGCAGAAACGACCCATACAAAGTTTTCAAGACCTCCTAAATCACCAACGATTGTTCCCATCGCTGTTACGACAATGGTATTATCCATTGATGCCATTAAAATACCTAGCAATAAGCCCGCTACTACAAAGCCGAGCTTATTATTCTTTTCAACCATAAACTTGCTCTCCCTCGTACTACTTATATTTGTTTATGTTCCTTTACGACTGCATTACCTTTTTGATTAAAACTAGTATGATATTCTACAACACTAATTTCACATCCGGGACCAATTGTAACATTATTTCCTCTTACTACTTCAGCAATCGTATGCTCTAAATAAATCTCATCTCCTTCAATGATAGACGTTTGGAGGCTTCCAGCATGATTTGTAAATGGAATAAATCTCGCTTTTTTACGAACGGTAATCTTCTTACCGCCAATTTCTCTTACTTTGCTACCTTCATAACGAAGTGAAATTTCAATATTTTCAGCATTAAGTAATCCATCACTTTCAAGGCCACCAGTTAGTGACAGTTCTTCAACTTCAATATCTCCTTTTACATTTAAAGCGCCTTTCACATCTACGAAATCACCAGTTAATTTCCCCTTAACTTCTATCATACCTCTTACTTTTATTTTTTCAATATGAGCATCACTATGCATTTGTGTATTTCCGTATACTTTTACATATTCCGCATCTACATTTCCTTGTACTTCACTATCTCCATACACGACATAACTTTTCACTTTCATATTACCGCACACTTCACTCGTGCCGTACGTTTTAAATTCATTACAGCTCATGTCATTAGAAATCGTTCCTTCACCGCGAATCTTCACTTTATTATAATCTCCGCCTGCTGAACTACCAGAACCATTAACAGTAAGACTATGTTGATGTTCCATATCATTTTCTCCCTTCCATTAAATCTGCTTCATTTCTTTTACATTTGCGCTTTTATCAACAGTAAGAACACCCGTATATTCGATCAGTTCAATCTCACAGTTCGGTCCTACCGTAACATTATTTCCTCTTACCGTTCTTATGTGAGCATAATCAATATCGATATTGTCACCTTCTAATAGTTCAGCCTCTAATTGCATACCAAATACTGATTTAAACAGCCTACTAAAAGTACTTAGTCTATGTTTTACTTTAATCGTTTGACCACCAATTTCTTTCGCTCGACATGTACCGTGAATATTAATATTTATTTCATCAGCGCTTAGTAATCCACCAATTGTAAATTGTCCTTCTGAAGAAAACGTATCCACTTCACAATTACCATCAATTGTCGCTTGACCATTGACTTTAAATTCTTCACCAGTGACATTTCCACCTACCGTACCTTTTCCTGCAATTTTCAAACTGTTTGCCTTCACATCTTGCGTAATTGTTGCTTTTCCATCAATTCGCATCGTTTCAGCATGAACTGTACCGTCGATTTTACCTGATCCACTAATTCTTGCATTGCTACTTTTCAAATTTCCAGTAACGGCACCGTAACCGTTACATTCAAATTGGTCACATTCAACATTTCCATTCACAGTACCTTTTCCGTTTAATTGCACTTTATGAAACTCGCCACCATTCGATGAACCGTAACCATTTATAATCAAATTATCTGTACGCATACTTTCTCCTCCACTACAACAATTTCGTTTTTAATGCTTCGGTATATTTCATAATCGCTTCGCGTAAAACGATTTTAGTGCCTTTTTCAAAAATTAAATCTTCCACGTTTGAAACTAATAAACATGTAGAAATCCCTAACTTTCGTACAATGATTAAATCACAAGTTTTATGTTTAATTGCTTCATAATTTTCACGTAAAACTTGCAAGACCATTTTTCCTTCTTCTAAACTAATATCTCCCGATTGTAATAATTCTTCTAACATGTACACATAAAGAATATCTACAAATTGAAACTCTGCTGTTTTATTCGTTTGTTCTATGAAAAATTGTAAAACTGGTTCTGATGCAATCCCCTTACGTAAAATGTCTTCCTTTGTTAAAAGAATTTCTCTCACACTCGGTGAAAACATATTCGCTAGTTCATCAAGTGATAAATCCTCTTTCATCGTTTGGATTTTATCAATACGCTCTAATATCTTTTCTTTCGGAAAAAATGTCTCTTGACCCGTGAATGTTGACTTTCGTACAAACCAATCTTCCGGTATTAAATTTTTTCTTTTCCACCTATATAACTGTCCGTATGAAATGCCAGTTAGTTCTAATAAATCTTTTTTTGAAATCAAATCTGTACTCAACTGTATAACACTCCTTCCTGATATCAATGTAACATAACACTGTTACGCTGTAAATAGACTTTTATCACAAGTAGCGTAACAATGTGTAAAACAAACCTATTCCTACATACAAAAAAGGCTCTTACACATCTTATGAAAATGCGCAAAAGCCCTTATATATCAAGATTTAAACCAAATATTATAAAAATCAATCCAACCTTGTGAATTAATCATTATATTTTGGACTTTTTCATGTGTACTTACCTCTTGTTTATTACGATACAAAGGAATAATATGAATTTGACGTAACAAAGTATCCTCAATATCGCGTAACAATGTAACTCTTTTCTCTAATTCTTCTTGTTTAAAATAAATAGACAACTTTTCATAAAAGTCCATGTTGCTTTGTCCATGAATAAAACTATTTTTTGTAAGAAACATATATAATAGACTATCTTCTATTCGTTCGCTTATTGTGGCACTATCATGCATCATATCAGCCTTTTGTATCGTACTTACTTCCAATAGCTCTTCTATATCAAGAAAATTATTTTCTACACGAATCCCGTACTTCGCACACTCTTTTTGTATCCATTGTGCATCTTCAACATGATCTCGTCCTGTAAATGTGTAGAGCTGTAGCACTTCATTATGATAAGTACTCCTTTTAATTAAACTTTCTACATCTTCCTCAATCTCTACAATGCTTTCACCTGCTAATATTAGTTTCTTTGCCACTTCTCCACGTTCTCCGCCGAGTTCTTGAACGATTGTATAACCATGAATGATTTTATATAACGCTTTCCGAAATAACTCATCTTGCATTGGTCCTTCTTTCGTAAGATTACATGTTATATATGTCACGTTCGACTCAAGCCGAGACAATTCTTTATTATGTTTTTCTTTATCTTTATACTGCGCCTTTACTAAAACATCGTATGTACTTACACCTTGTTCTACATTCCACAACTCAACACGATCTAAAAAAGGTCTTTCACGAAAATATAAAGGATGACCTTCTAAAATGAACAGATTTTCATTACTTTTATATAATTGAAAAGACCCTGTTCCAATTAGCTCTCCTGCTTCATCTTCATTCACGATAGAACACTGTTCTGCACTTATCATATGTAAAAACATTTTATTTTCCGTATGTAATTGAATTTCGACAACGTAGTCATCCACTGAACGGATACTTTCAACGTGTTGTAACATCCATGCGTGTGCATTATTTTCCAGCTTCATAAATCGATTCAATGAGTATATAACATCATGTGCAGTAAGTTGTTTTCCATTATGAAAGTGAACTCCTTTTCGTAAATAAAACGTCCATATTTTTTCAGCGTCATTATATTCCCAGTGAAATGCAAGTCTTGGCTCTATAATGTTTGTATTACCGTCTACATACACGAGTGTGTCGAATATATGTTTTACCATATGACATTCTGAACGCATTGTAGCGTATACAGGATCTAATGTGATATCTAAATTCATTTGTACTTGCAACCGGAGTACATCTCTTCTCCCTTCAGATGTCATTTCAATCTTATGACCAAATATTGAATCTACCCAGCAGTGATATTCTCCCTTTACTGACGGAAAATGTGAGCTATAGCGTTCCACAAATATGCTTCCGCTTTTCACATCCCCTTTTTTCGTTATTTCTTTTCCTCTATCTAAAATTAAAGAAATCGGGTGCTTTTGAAATATTAACTTAGAACGATTTCCCCTGCCGCGACCTGGAAACCACTTGATCCAATTTAACTCATCTAATTTTTTTATAATTAATTTACTATTACGCTCTGTACAAAATAATGTTTCAGATATATTTTGCACTGTTACTTCCAATCGTTCTCCCTCTTTTTTCCCTTTTCCATAAGCAATCCATAGTTCAATATATTGATCTAAAATAAACATCATAATCCCCCTAAAAGGTGAAAAATACTCCCTATTGTTTCTACCCTTTTTCCAATTCTTCTTTCATCTTATCATTTCAATATAGAAAGGAGGAATTAATATTGAATTATCTCTTACTTCGTTACAATAAACCTATTTTTATTAGACTGTGTGGTGAATTATTAACCCGAACGACTGAATCTATGTTAGCTATCATTATGATTATTTACGTTAATAAAATGTTAAATGGCAATGTAATAATAACTATGCTGATTTTCGGATTACAGCCACTTTCAGACATTTTATTTACACTTATTGCTGGAGGAATTACTGATAAATATGGCCGGAAAAAGATTATGTTACTCGGCTTATTGCTACAAAGTGTTGCAATCGGTAGTTTCGTTTTCGCTCAATCCGTTTTTATATTTGCACTGTTATATGTCATTAATGGCATTGGCCGTTCCTTATATATTCCGGCTCAACGTGCACAAATTGCTGATTTAACAAAAAAAGAGCAGCAAGCAGAAATTTTTGCTCTCCTACAAACGATGGGAGCAATTGGATCCGTAATCGGCCCTTTAATCGGTGCAAGTTTTTATAATACTCACCCAGAATATTTATTTATCGTACAAAGTGTAACCCTTACGATATATGCCGTTGTTGTTTGGACCCAGCTCCCAGAAACCGTTCCGACTATAAGTAAGACGAAACAAACAATTGAGGCAAGTTCACCAAAGCAATTTGTTTTTAAACATTACGCCATATTCGGTCTTATGGTTTCTACACTTCCTATTAGCTTTTTTTATGCACAAACTGAGACGAATTATCGTATTTTTGCAGAACATGTATTTCCTAATCTCGTATTCATACTCGCATTTATTTCAACATGCAAAGCCATTTTGGAAATCATTCTACAAATCTTCCTCGTAAAATGGTCTGAACGATTTTCTATGGCGAAAATCATCCTTATTTCTTATACCTGCTTTACAATAGCTGCAGTTGGCTTTAGTTATTCAACGACGATATTGTCGTTATTCTTCACCTTACTCTTTTTAGTCATTGGAGAAAGTATTGCTTTAAACCATTTATTACGATTCGTTTCAGAAATTGCACCTCATGATAAACGTGGTTTATATTTTTCAATTTACGGTATACATTGGGATATATCTCGAACGTGTGGACCAGTTATTGGTGCAGTTTTATTAAGTAAACTAAGTGGTAGTATGCTTTTTTATATTTGCGCTTGCTTCTTATTAGTTGGGGGCATCGTTCAAGCACTGTTCGTTCAACATTTGGAACGTAAAAAAATCGTGAACCATCCTACACACAATTTATAAGTTACTACTTTTTCAGTAGATCAACATTTCTTATTGGATGCATGCTAAAAAATAAAAGTGAAGTATTTCACATATAAAAGGAAACGTTCCTTGTTTACAACTAAAAACACCTCACTTAAAGAAAGTGAGGTGTTTTTGAAATCACTTAATTTCTTATCCTGCCATTTTATTAATACTATCCTCTGGTGAAAACACGGAAATATGATCTACCTTACCAGTCGATTTTGGAATGACAAATTTTAACTCATACTGGTTATTTACTTTGTATACATATATTTTGTCTTCACCATTCCCTTTAACTGAAGATGGTTTTCCTAACGCTTTTTCAATTTCTTGTAATGTAATCGATTTTAGTTCTGCATGATATGAGCGTACATCAAAAACTTGTGACCCTTTATTAAATCCGAAAACAACATTTTTATTTGTAAAAGTTGCATACATTCCATTCCCTGCATATTCGGTTTTATTTGCTTTCCCCCACGCTTTTTCAATTTCTTCAATATCCCCTGTATGGGCTCCAAATGGTATATTAGGTACTTTTCCTTCTTTTGCTAGTTCAAACAAATCTTTAACGTGGTTAATTGATTTTTGATTAAGTGTTCTATCTTTCGAATCTGGCTCAGGTGATGGTTTTCTTGTTTTTTCATTACTTGGTTTTGCTTCAGGATTTTTCTGTTCTTCTGAAGAATTGCTTTGTTCATTTTTATTATTTTCCAAGGTTGGATTTGTTTCCTTTTTTTCGTCTGTCCCATTACATGCTGCTAGCGCAAACATACATGCTAAAGCCAAAAACAACATGACTATTTTCAAATACCCTTTCATCATTTCCCCCCCTATTGCATCTTATTCATTTCGATAACCAACCCATTACACTACTTTTCAAATTATGTTTGTTCCAAAAAGTCAGTGCTTCATTCTCTCCAAAGGCTTGTACAAAATATGTTACAAAAGCTGTTCCTAAAAAGTAACCAAGTCTGTTATATCCGAAGTAACTACCTCCTGATAAACGGAACCATTCTTTCTCTTTTTCATCTGTCCATCCTTCAACATAATCTTTTAAAAAACGTTTCTTTATTTTCTCTTCATTTTCTTTATAATATTGTAGCCATGGATCACCGTCACTATTATATGAGTAGTAAACAGACTCATTTAAATCTTTAACGATTTTTTTTGATAAATAAGTTGCAACACCTTCACGATACAAACTTACCGACGCATCGATCCATTCAGCCCTAGTCCAATCCATTCCAGTATTTTGTAGCATAACATTATGATATATATGACCTATTTCGTGAGCAGCAATAACACGAAGATGATTCAAATCTGGAGATAATTTTTCTGCCGCAAAAAATATGTCTCCAATGATTTCCCTTTCTACAAATGCATTTGAACCAAATCCTCCAACGAATAAATGGAATTTCATATTTACATCAAAGTTATATTTATTACGATATTCATGTGTTACCTCTTGAATAATGATTGGTAATGATTCTGCAATAATACGAATATCTTCTATTTTTGCGGGATATTGTTTAATGGCATTAGAAAGACGTTCTTTCGTTTTAGGACAATGATACTTAAAGTATTCTTCAAATATCTCTGAATGCGAAGTAAAGTATCGATTAAGGAGTTCTAATTCTAAATCGTCACTTTCCCATAATTTTAAAAAACTTGGAATTATATTGTTAATCACTGTATTCATCTCCTTATTTAAACCTTCTCTTCTCAATGATAATATCCTCTATCTATAGCTGAAAATATGCCGTCACAACAGCTCCTTGAAACAGAAAAAAACCAGTAGGAAGTGATTGCTCTTTTCCTACTGGTTGAAATGAAATTAAACGGTAAATCTTAGTTTCTTAAAAAATGTAGCGATAGTGCTTTTTACAGTTTCAAAATTATAAGCAAATGTATTATCTCCACTTAATGATGAAATACATGTTAAACCTGCAGCTTTAATAAAAGCTTTTACATCTACAAGCATAGAATTAGCCTCCATGAATTTAATTACAATCATTATAACAGGTGTTTTACGATACTAACATGAAAGTAATAAATAATCCTACTTAATAAATAAATTTCTATTATTAATTTATCCCGCTATTTGCCGGGCAGTAAGATCCCCACGTCGAAGCAAAGAAGTTAGATGGGGGTAAGGGCTGCCCGTAAAAGCCCGATTGGTAGGGCTAATAATCAGCGGGGATGAACCCCCCACTGATTAAAGCTTCACTTTATTTAGCTCAAAGTACACCATTTCAATGTCATATAAAAAAGCTGCCCCAAAAGGACAGCTTTAAATATGTATATTACACTTCGATTGACTTACCGTCTTCAACAATATGATAAAGTAAGTGAGCTAAATGATGAATTGGACCATATTCTTCCTCTTCCTCATCTGTTTCACCTTGGTATTCCAGATCATTTAAGTATAGTGCTAAAAATTGATAGTATAGTTTTAAATCAAATCCATAACACGCAGTTGGTTCTTCATGATCTCCTTCATATTGTAACATTAAGTATTGATCATTTCCTTCTGCATCTTCTGCATCAAAGAATACGAAGAAGCCAACGTTTGTGTCTAAATCAAATAAATGACGAGTACCTTTTTCAGTTGCTTTATTGAAGTCCTCTTCACTTAATTTATGTACTGTTGTCGCTTTTGCATTATCTTCTTGATGGAAATTTACTGTAAATGATTTCAATGCTGACACCTCCTGATTGTATAATACTAGCATAACATATAAAAAGGACTGCTTACAAATGTAAACAGTCCTGCTACATTCATTTCCGCATTGCTCGTAGTAAAAAACTCACAATGAAGATCAAAATAACCGCACCAATTAAAGCAGGAATGATTGCAAATCCGCCTATTACAGGACCGAAACTACCAAGTAATTTCGTACCAATCCAAGAACCGATAATACCAGCAATAATATTACCAATTACACCACCTGGTACATCCCTTCCAGTAATTAAGCTTGCAAACCATCCTAATAAACCACCAACGATTAAAGACCAAATCATATAATAACCTCCTTTATATTTAACCAATCAAAATATAATTAGAAACAATTGCTTACCATTAGTTATGTGACATTTTTCATAAGTTATTCATGCTGCTCAACTATAAGATTTTTGAGAATAATACACACCGATAAACTATTTTTCGAACTAACGATTTATCCGACTTGTTATTACACACATTAAGGACAATCTGGCTTCAATATTGTTCGCATAAACTCTTCTTTAAAAGCAGGATAGTTAAAACCAACAGCAATTCTCTGAATCGGCCGATCATCAAACCTTGTTGGTTCAGCTATTTTTCTAAAGTCAGCTACACTTTGGCCCCTAGTCACATCATTTGTCGTACTAATCCACACTGCCGATTTTTTATATTCGAAAATACTATCGTTTATAAACGAGACAAACGGTAGTAAATCGTGTATGGGACTTCCACCAATACCTGGATATTCTTTTTTATAAAAATTCTCATAATAAAAATCAATCATTGGTTTAATGAGTTTCGCCTGTCCAGTTCCTTGTTTATCTATTATATTGGCCATTTCAGGCGTAATAAGCGCACCCTGTGTTACATTTAACGGGTATATAGTAGCGTTTTTCGCATATTTCATAACAATATTTGCTGCAATTGGATCACCATAAAAATTCGCTTCAGATACTGGTGTAACATTACCTGGAAATAGGAAAGCACCGCCCATTATATAATACGAACAAATACGATCCATTATATTTGGATACAATAAAAATAACGTAGCAAGCGTCGTTAGTCTTCCTGTCGCCACAATTATAATATCTTCTGGACAAGGTTCGATTAATTTGATTAATTCACAAAAATTTTCTCGTTTACAAATTCTCATTTCAGGTGGAATAATAGGACCTAAACCGTGATCCCCATGGATTTCAGGGAAAAACAAAGGTTCTTCAGCTGTCATCGGCCTACTCGCACCTTCAATAATTTTCACTTGTGTAGCATAGTACCTTTCTAAAAAATAAACATTTTCCGTAACGATATCTCGTGATACATTCCCGTACTCTGCAACAATACCTAGAATATCTAATTTACATGTTTTATTTGCATAAATTAACGCTACGGCGTCATCAATACCAAAGTCTCCAAAAAAGATGATTTTCTTATTAACTATTCTCACCCCTCTTCAGAATAATCTACTATTATTATTATGTGAAAAAGACAAGGCGGTGAAACAGCGCAAACTAAAAAAGCCGCCTATTTATTGGCGACTTCAATCTTTTTATAAGACAAATATGCTAGTACATTTTTACTTGAATCGTATTTCGGGTTATTTCCTTTTCTTGGCTCTCTCATATGTGTCTTTTCAAATCCAGGAATGTCTGGCATTTTCCCCATAAATTCAAGCATTTCTTCCTCAGTACCTTCAATGCGTACACGAATCATAATAACTATTCCTCAATTCACAGTTTCTCTGTACTAAGTATATCGTACTTCAGAAAGACTGCAACACATTTATCTTTTTAATGTTGTACTTTTTTTACATATAAACATAGCCATTTCAGTATAGAACGAATCTACTTTATTATTTTTAAGTTGAATATTAAAATATTCCTTCATTTCGTTTGGTGCTTTCATCATACATTCTGTTAATTTTTCACGCTTTTGTACAGGGACATCCATCATATTACACCACCAGTCAAAATCAAACTTCTTATCAAAAGTAAGACATGACTGCATTTGCAAACCGTTTTTTTCTAATAAAGTAAGCCATTCTGTCTTTTTTAGAGCTCGTTCATGACTTGGGTCCCGCTTCTTTTCTATAAAATTATAAAATGTATCATATTCATTATTTTCTGGCGAAACATTATCTATTAAGATGAATAATCCATTATCCTCCAACGTACGATTTACTTCATAAATAAATTGAGCCGGATTCGTAAAATGATGGGCTGCAATCCGGCATGTAATTGTATCAAAAAAATGATCTGCAAATGGTAAATCCTCTGCGTTTCCTGCTACAAAAGACACATTTTCATGACCATTCTGCTTTATAAAACTTTTTGCTTTTTCTAACATTTGTTCTGTTAAATCAAGTGCAACTACTTCTTCAAACATAGGTGCTAACATATTCGCAACATGTCCGCCACCAGTAGCAACATCAAGAAGACGATTATTATGGCGAGATTCAACTTGTTGAACTACATGCTGTAAGTCCTGTCCTTTAGCATGTATTTTACTATTCACATACTTATCTGCATTACTGCCAAACTGTTTTTTCACAAGCTCCTCTTTACTCATTTTATCATCTTCTTTCTATTGTAATTTACATATACGATTCATATAATTATTACAATTCTCTTCATGTATTTTCAAATCCTCTTTTCATCTCACTTCTTATCGTGCTGTCCTATCATCAACATAATATAAATTTTACTTTTACTATTAAATAAAAAAGGCTACGGGAACTTCTCCCCTAACCTGATTAAATATTTATTACATTTTTATTTCTTCATATACGTCTATATAATATAAATCCTCTTTCAACTTCATAATAACATCTACTTCGTTATAAGTAGCCTCACGAGCATGTAATCCAAATTGATCCATACCAATCCATATCCATCCAGGTGTATGATATAAAACATCTATGTTAAAATAATCTAATTTAGTAAGCTCCGATGTAATAAATTTATCTTTATTAGCGATTTGTTTATCTAGTAAACCATATTCTTTTCCATTTTCAAATAGCGATATAAATTTCCCTACAATCGGATGTTCACGAACAATAAAATGATATTCCTTTTCCTCTACATTTGCCACAATCAAACGAGAAACAGATAATTCAGCCCCCGAATTCGACATATTTGTTTATTCACCTCCTTATATAGGTTTCTTCAATATAATAACAAATGAATATTCAAATCAGATTAATATAATGTAAAAAATAAAAAAGCTGACTTCCCTTTAGAAATCAGCCTTTATAATTTGATCAACTTTATACTTTTACAAATTATTATAATGTTTCTTTTTCCTCATCATTTCCGGAAACTAAACTTCCTATAGCATCTGCTGTTACTTCCACTACAAATTCACAAATACCTGCTACAACTTCTCCAATTACTTCATCCATCTTTTTACCCCCTTATTTTATGTAACTTATTTGTAGTATAGAAGAAATTGGTGAATGTAAACTATCGAAAAAGGTGACATAAACCTTACAGAATTGTAAGCTCTTTCATCACTTTACGTACCCCCTTTTGAAACTCCAAGTATTTTTAGCAGACATATAGGCCATCATAATATGAAGCAAGTAATAATCAAGTGTCAGGAGGCGTTTAATATGTATTACGTAAAATTAATTAAAGGTCAATCGTTCTACGCTTTTGATCATCGTTTCTTAGTGTCTGAAGAAGAAAAGGTTTCAGAGAAAATCTATAATTACTTACGACGTAATGAATTTTTTGAAGTACGTAAAGAAGAATATTCTGCTTAATTACAAAAAGCATTAAGAAAAATATCATCTTATTGTGATATATTCTTGATGCTTTTATGTGAATTTCTTCTTTCAATAATTGTTGTTGACTCTATTAAATAATCTAGTATTTGTCCAAGCTAATTCTTCACTATTTTCATATTCTAGTATATGAGGAGGTGAAGAATATGACTCATATCATTGATTACCAAGCTACTCAACCTATAAGTAAAACTGGTGAAACAACTTTTGCAATCCCAGCTTCTCCAAATAAAGCAATTTTAGCAAATTTGAAATTGAGAATTTCAAGTAGAGATTCACGTAATAATCGAGTAGAATTAATCGCTACAATTGGTGTAGAAGGTATAACTGGGACTTCACAAGTTTTATTCCGAATTTTTCGTGATAATATTGAAATTTTTAATGCACAAGTAGGTATTGAATCTACAGATTCTGAACAATTCTACGTACAAACATTTCAAGCTATAGATCAAAACGTTAGCAGTGGAACACACGAATATTCATTAACTGTAGAAAACCTTACTAGTGGTGCAAGTGCAGAAGTTGTTGGTCCTCTATCTTTTAGCGCTTTAGCTATTGGACAAGAGCGTAGATGTTGCTAAGTGAAATTAATTTTTAATTTTGTACTTTGTAAAAGCAAGACGTAGTTATACGTTCTTGCTTTTTTATTTCCCCTATTTTTAACCATATGTCTTTTACATTTCAATTGCTTATTTCATCAATTAACGAATCAAATTTTCGGCAAATCAAAAAGATTGAAATCCAATTATGAAACACGTAATATAGACTCTGACTCTAAAAAAGTTCGTATAAAAATACTACATAAATAAGGAGGTTTTATATACGAGTTTTTCATTTTAAAAGACGGTGAGGTTTTATGTTATGTGGCGTAATAAAAACGTTTGGATTGTTTTAATTGGGGAGTTTATTGCAGGTCTAGGATTATGGCTTGGTATTCTTGGCAACCTTGAATTTATGCAAAAATATGTCCCTTCTGATTTCATGAAATCAGTTATATTATTTATCGGACTATTAGCCGGTGTTCTAGTTGGACCTATGGCTGGCCGTGTCATCGATCAGTATGAAAAGAAAAAAGTTCTTCTTTACGCTGGGTTTGGTCGAGTTTTAAGTGTTATTTTCATGTTTTTCGCTATTCAATTTGAAAGTATCGCATTTATGATTGCATTTATGGTTGCTCTTCAAATTTCAGCAGCATTTTATTTCCCTGCATTACAATCTGTGATTCCACTCATCGTAAGTGAGCATGAGTTATTACAAATGAACGGTGTACATATGAATGTTGGTACAATCGCTCGTATTGCAGGTACTTCACTAGGTGGAATTCTTTTAGTTGTGATGAGTTTACAGTACATGTATGCCTTCTCAATGGCAGCATACGCCTTATTATTCCTCTCGACTTTCTTCCTACAATTTGAAGACAAGAAATCAACAGCACCAAGTAAACAAGCTGCAAAAGATAATAGCTTTATGGAAGTATTTCGTATTTTAAAAGGAATTCCTATTGCTTTTACAGCACTTATATTAAGTATCATCCCTCTATTATTTATAGCGGGGTTTAATTTAATGGTTATTAACATTAGCGAAATGCAACATGATCCTACGATTAAAGGGTTCATATATACAATTGAAGGTGTCGCATTTATGTTAGGTGCCTTCGTAATTAAACGTCTATCTGATCATTTCAAACCTGAAAAATTACTATATTTCTTCGCAGTTTGTACTGCTTTTGCACACCTATCATTGTTCTTTAGCGATATAAAATGGATGGCTCTTACATCATTTGGTTTGTTTGGGTTTAGTGTTGGCTGCTTCTTCCCTATTATGTCGACGATTTTCCAAACGAAAGTTGAAAAAAGTTATCATGGTCGCCTCTTCTCATTCCGTAATATGTTTGAAAGGGTTATGTTCCAAATCGTCTTACTTGGCACAGGGTTCTTCTTAGATACAATTGGGTTACAATATATGGTTCTCATCTTCGGAGTCGTTTCATTATTGATTATTTCTATTTCCCTTTCTAAGCAGAAACATTATGAAAAACAACATTCGCAATCTGCGAATTTATAAAATAAACAAAGAAGTATGGATATAATATTGAATCCATACTTCTTTGTTTTATAATACGCCTATTTATTACGTTTATTGAAATTATCTAAAGGAGTATCCCTCTTTTATTTCGAATAGATTATAAAGAGTACTCTTTATAAAAGGAGTGGTAAAATGTCTGATGGCATCCAGGTATTTATTGTCCTGCTCTTTGCAATTGCGCTGTTTAGCATCCTAAACTTTTTAGCCATTTCCTTATCTGGACATAGTTTTAAAAAAAGAATCGTGGCAGGTTTCATATTTTTACTACTGACTCCCATTATCTTTTTGACTATCGCAACATTTGCTTCTATATTCGATAAAGCAGGATTTGGCGCAGGTACGTTAGCCTTTATGATCGCAAGCGTATATATATTAAATGGAATATTGCTTCTGCTTTCCTCTTTATTTATCCTCAAAAAAGACATAACATAGGCTATGGTACTAGCATGAATCTGACTTTACACTAGATTCATGCTTATTTAATTTCTCCTAAATTTTAATATGAAATTAAAGAATTCTTTAAAAAAATTTAAACTTTATTTATTATAATATCCCTATTGTATTCGCGCGTTTATTCAAATTTAAAAGAAAGGAGCACAAAATGAAAAAGGTTCTACTTACAATTCCTATACTAATCATCCTACTTAGTGGATGCAGCAATAACGATATATACGGTTCTTGGGAAGTCGTTGACAATAAAAATGGTGAATGCCCTGTATATTATAAATTTGAAACAGTTGTCAAAAAAGAAAATAAAGAGGAAATTGTGCAAAATTTAGTAGAAATGCAAACCACAAAGAATAAAGACGATTTATATAAAGGCTCATTTGTCAAAAATTCTAATGTATATCACATTGATTATGGTAATTCATTTACATCAGAGCAAACTTTAAAAGTTGCCGACGGTACATTAAATGTATACTTTTTGACAGTTGAAAAATTATGCACGTATAAAAAGAAATGATTACATTTCAGAGGAAACGCAGAAAATATTTTCTGCGTTATTTCACTTTAGAAATCTTCCACAAATACTTAATAAAAACTATAAAATAACTTAAGTTATATAAAATGAATCCTATAATAGACATTTCAATTAACACGTCTACGCTATTTACATCGATACTTTTCAAAATAGGCTAATCCTTCCTCTAAATTTGTCAATCGTTTTAATTTTCATAAAAAAATGATAAAATATAAACATGTGTTTTCAGAATAATTAAAAACGCAGAATGAAAGCACTGTTTTAGGAGGGGTTTTGATGACTTACACGTTAGCAACTAGAATGAAAGCATTCCAATCTTCTATATTTAGTGAATTAGGAGCCTATAAAAAAGAAAAAATTGCAGCAGGTCATAACATGATTGATTTGAGCATCGGAAATCCTGATATGCCGCCCGCTGATTTTGTAAGAGAAACAATGGTACATACAGCGAGTGAGAAAGAGAGCTACGGGTATACATTATCAGGTATTCAAGAATTTCACGAAGCTGTAACTGAATATTACAACAACACTCATAACGTTTTATTAAATGCGGATAAAGAAGTTTTATTATTAATGGGTTCACAAGACGGGCTCGTTCATTTACCTATGGTTTATGCAAATCCAGGTGATATTATATTAGTTCCTGATCCAGGATATACAGCTTATGAAACAGGTATTCAAATGGCTGGTGCAACATCTTACTACATGCCTTTAAAGAAAGAGAATGATTTCTTACCAGACTTAGGAGTCATCCCTGAAGAAATTGCCGATCAAGCGAAGATGATGATTTTAAACTTCCCAGGGAATCCCGTTCCAGCAATGGCTCATGAAGATTTCTTTAAAGAAGTAATCGCATTCGCGAAAAAGCATAATATTATCGTTGTCCATGATTTTGCTTATGCTGAATTTTATTTCGATGGTAATAAGCCAATTAGCTTCCTCTCTGTACATGGTGCTAAAGAAGTTGGTGTAGAAATCAATTCTTTGTCAAAAAGTTATAGTTTAGCAGGTAGCCGTATTGGATATATGATTGGAAACGAAGAAATTGTTCGTGCACTTACTCAATTTAAATCTAATACCGATTACGGTGTATTTTTACCAATTCAAAAAGCGGCATCTGCAGCACTAAGAAATGGCGCTGTATTTTGTGAGAAAAACCGCGATATTTATCAAGAACGGAGAGATACTTTAGTTGATGGGTTCCGAACATTTGGCTGGAATGTCGATAAGCCAGCTGGTAGTATGTTTGTCTGGGCTGAAATTCCACAAGGATGGACTTCTCTAGACTTCGCTTATGCATTAATGGATCGTGCGAATGTCGTTGTTACACCTGGTCATGCATTTGGACCTCACGGAGAAGGCTTCGTACGTATTGCACTCGTTCAAGATAAAGAAGTGTTGCAACAAGTTGTTGAAAACATTAGAAATAGCGGCATTTTCACTCTTGAAAAAGTAAATGAATTAGTTAAAAATTAGTTCCCACTCCCCTGCTTAAATTTAGCAGGGGTATTATTAATTGGAGGTACTTTCATATGCATATTAAAGACACTCTTCCCCATCGTTATCCATTTTTAATGACTGATAAAGTAACAAATGTAAAACAAGGTGAATCCGTTACAGGATATAAACTCATTACAAATAACGAATGGTTTATAAATGATAGTCAAAAACATATGCCTCATATGTTAATTGTAGAAGCACTTGCTCAGCTTAGTGCATTTGTACATACAAGTGATTCTGAAGGACTAGGATTCCTCTCCTCTTTAGATGGAGTTGAATTCCAAGGAAAAGCATATCCCGGTGATAAACTTGATTTACATTATGAACTAACGCGCAATCGCCGAGGTTTTGTTCTTGGTAAAGGTATTGCAACTGTAAACGACCAGCCTATTGTAACTATAGAAAAACTATTAATATATCAAGCAGATTAAATTGTTCCTTATATCAGTTGGGAATATCTATTCTCAACCAATTAAAAATAAATAGGAAAACATATTACGTAGTTAGGAGCAGGAAAATGGAACGTACTATCGGTATCGATGCTGGAGGCACATTAACGAAAATAGCTTATTTTAACGAAAAAAGGCTATTAACTTTTGAAAAATTTTATTCGCATGAACAACATAAAATAATAGATTGGATTAAAAGCAACAATGGCATAAAACAAATATGTATTACGGGTGGTAAATCGAAACTATTACAGCAACTGCTTACAGGTTCATATAAAATAATAGAGCTAAACGAATTTGAAGCTACTCTTGCAGGTGTCCAATACATATTAAAAGAAGAAAAACATGCTATACGCAATTTTATTTTAACCAATATCGGTACAGGTACTTCTATCCATTACGTTTATAATGAACAATATATTCGCGCTGGTGGAACCGGAGTTGGCGGTGGGACTATTATGGGACTTTCAAAATTGTTAACAAATATAGATCATTTTGAAGATGTAATCCCTCTAACAAAAGTAGGATCTAGAAAAGAACTAGATATTACGGTTGGAGATATTTATGGTGGTATTCTTTCCCCTATCGATAATAACTTAACTGCTAGTAACTTCGGAAAAGCAGCCATTACAGAATCAAATAATAGTAGCTCCGATATACTAGCTACTGTACAAGGACTTGTCGGTGAAGTCGTTACTGCATTAAGCCTTCAATTCGCTGAAACAAAAAACATTGAACATATTATTTATATTGGTTCGACTTTATGTAATAACGTACAACTTCAACATATTATTAGTAGCTACACCGAATATCAAAATAAAACACCAATCTTTTTACAAGATGGTGGTAATAGCGGTGCAATTGGTGCATTACTTCATGCTACGAAATAAAAAGCTGACTTTTGTCAGCTTTTTAGAAATGGCACTTCAAATTCAATAATTGATTCCCCGTTCTCTCCAATTCGCTCCACGCTTATTCTATCAATCACACAATTTAACTTCCCATGAAAACTAGCAATCTCCTTCACTACTTCAGCAGCTAATTCGGCACTCTCTTTTCTTCCGACTGTTACATGCGGGATGTACGGAATGTCTTCTTTCAAAAATTGTAATAAAGGTCCTGTATATAGAATATTATGTAGTTCCTCTATTTGTTCTTTCCCCTTTTCAACTCGTAAAAACAAATATTCTCTTTCACTTGTAATTTGATTCTTAAATTCAATTTCTATATTCTGTATCGGTTTTGATACATTTATAATATGTAATTTCAGCTCATCATTTGAAATCGAACTTTCAAATGGGAATACAATTGTAATATGCGGTGGAATTAATCCAAATAAAGGATCATGTTTTTGCCTAATGTCCTCGATTTCGCTAATGAACATGTTGTTTAGAAAAAGTAAAATTGTACGCATTTTTATCCCCTCAACTTTTCCTCATTATAATATGTATCATATTCTATGACAGCCTGCCCTTCAACAACTTGTTTTGCTTACCTGTAAAAATAAAAAAACTTCTCAAATGAGAAGTTTTCATATAGCATGATTATTATTTTCCCGCCAAACTTTTCTAAACTTTATATAACAGGCAATTCTCCAAGGAAAAATATACGATACTGCAACAACATAAAATAATAAACCTATTGTTTGCTGATCTAAGTCAACAATATATTTTCTTGAACCGTATCTCAAAACGACAATTGCAATAAAAGTAATTAAAAAAGCTGCACTTTTTTTCGTATAAATATTCCCATCATCTCTTCGTTCATAATTTGTTAATACTATAAGCGGCACAGCAAAAAGTACACCAATGAATACCGCTATAATTACTTGTAATATAGCTGGATGTACGGGACCTAAAAACCATACAATACCTGGTGTTAAAAATAGTAATGGCCATAAAATACGTTTTCCCGATCCCTTTATTGGCTTATGCATGGAGCGATAACGACGCCAAAATATTAGTAGTGCAATGCATAAAAAGACGGTTATTAATGAAGAAGTATCTCCCATTTACTCTTCCTTCTCCCCTAAAATAATTGTATTTAAATTGTATCTTCAAACGAAACCTTACGAATAAATAGAGCGCTAATTACAATATATATGCAAATAAGAACTATCGAAACTAATATGAAATTAGGTATTTCTAGTAACATTTTACTATTAATAAACACCAACTCTTTTATACCTATCCCTGCATACATTGTACTCGCCAATCCGAATAAAACTATTATACTAAAGGCGAATCCGAACCAATTAAATCTTTTCTGAACAATAGTTGTTGATTGGAATAAACAAGCTAATGTACTATAAAATATGAATTGTACAAAGAATTGTTCAATTGCAGATGCTCCTAAATTTACATGTTCTGTTTTATAAAATGTATCCTGTAAAAACAAAGCTTGAAGACATGAAAACAATGCTGATTGCAATAAATTAAAACATATTGAACCAATCAAAAATTGCAACCTAGTGACACCAAACGAGACGACTGTAGGAAAAATATCAAGTTGAATAAGAAACACGCTTATCACAATAAACATTACGATTACAATTGATGAATTATTAAAGATATCGTGTAAAAATGCTACCTTTATTCCCTTTAAATCAGTTGCAGTCATTGTCCCTTTTATAAGTAATGCCACAGTCCAAAAGATAAGAATGGCTTTATACTGATATTTTATATGTAACTTCAACTGCTTCATTAACATCTTCATTTTATTTCACCACCAGTTATATAAATAAATAGTTTTTGTAATGTAATTCTATCAATTGATAATCCTTCTTTTTCAAGAGAGTAATAATCTTCATTAGAAAGTTCTTCCCATATAACAGAAATCCCCTTATTTCCATAAACTTCTCGATTTATAACTTTTTTATTAATTGAAAACTCACCTACTTTATCTTTTTTCCCTGAAATAATATGACCTTGTCGTAATAAATCTTCCACTGATGATTGAACAACAAGTGCACCTTCTTTTATGATAATTACATCTTCGATAACATGGGTTACTTCTTCTACTAAATGAGTTGATAATATAATTATTCTTGGATGCTCACCATAATCTTCTAATAGTAAACTATAAAATAACTCTCGATGTGCTGCGTCTAAACCGGTAGTCGGTTCATCAAAAATTGTAATCGGCGCCCTACTTGCTAATCCTTGAATAATTCCTACTACAGTTTGCATTCCATGTGATAATTTATGGTATTTGTCTTTCAAATTAAGTTGAAATCTCCTAGCAAGTTCTTCAGCAAACTCTTGATCCCAGTTTTTATAAAACATGTTACATAAATTAAAAATATCTTTTACTTTATCATTTAAATATGTAGCTTCTTTAACTCTAACAAAACAAATATTTTGCATTGCTTTACTATTTTCAAATACATTTTCACCAAATATTGATACACTTCCACTACTTGAAGTAATTTGACCTGCAAGTAAATTTAATAGTGTCGTTTTCCCTGCTCCGTTCCTTCCAAGCAAACCATATATTTTATGCTCTTCCAATGAAATCGTTACTTCATTTACAGCTATTTTCTTTTTATATTTTTTCGTTATATCTTTCGTTTCAAGTGCAATCATCCCTCTTTCCCCTCCTTCGTAATCTTTTGAATCATATCCATCAATTCATTTTTTGATATTTCTAGTACTTTCGCTTCTTCCCACACTTTAGGTAAATATTCAGTCATAAAAGTATTTTGTCTTTTTTTTAGTACGACTTCTTTCGCTCCCTTTGCAACAAACATTCCGATCCCTCTCTTTTTATATAAAATCCCCTCATCCACTAATACATTCACCCCTTTAGCTGCAGTAGCCGGATTTATTTGTAACATCTTCGCAAATTGATTTGTCGATGGAACTTGTTCTTCTTCAAGCAATATGTCTTTTAAAATATCAGATTCAATCGTTTCTGCAATTTGTATGTATATTAATTTATTTTGTTCTAGAGTCGGCTTCACATTTTCACCACCTTAGGTTCATAGGTTCATTACTTATGTAATTAACCATATCACATAGAATTATTTTTTTCCATAAATTTCTTTTACAAAAAAAGAGAGTCATTCAATTAAGAATGTCTCTCTTTCTAAAAATTCGAAGTTTCAACTCTTGTTCTCAAATTCTTTTCATTTATACCATTTTGACAAAAATTAAACTGTTGTCCCTCAATACATTTTGTACGATCTACTACTTGCCCTAAATGATAGCTTGTATTCTCAACCAAATGTAATAGACTTTGAAGATCAATATGCCTTTTTTCTTCCCAGACCTGTATATATGCTTTGCCCCACTCATCAAATATTTCTTCAACAGTTTTTAACAAAGCTTCAGAGCTTATTTGTTTCACTGGAAAATATTCTTCAATTCCATTTTCAAAAACTATATTTGGATCCTTATAACGCCTTGTATTTCTCTGTAAATGTTCACAAATATGTAGTACGATTCCACCAATTGAATTAACAGAGGTCTCTTGTTTCCACAAATCTTCTTCACTAACGAGCCTAATTGCCTGTACTAACTTAGGTAAATAATGATCCTGCATTCTATGATAAGAAATTTTGTATACTAACTCCATCTTCTCCCCTCCATTATTTCAACTGGTTCACTGGATATTTAGCAAATAAAGATTTCCGAAAATCTTTATCTTCCACAAGCATTTTAATTTTTTCTTCATTGCCGTTAAAGAACTTTATAACTTTATTTTTATCCCATATATCTTTTTCTTTTGGAAAATCATCGAATATCCTATGCAAAATTGATAACATTTCTTCCCTCGTTATCTTAAAGTTTTTATTTTCTATTTGAAACTCATAAGCTTTTGCATTTGGCACTAAAATCACTAAATATATAGCATTAAAGAAAAAATTCTTCTTCATCGTATCCTTCTCATCAAACCAATACGTCTCAATCATTTCTTCTGTAAGAGCCCCACTTTCTTTTGTGCCATAGTTCACTTTTATATTTTCATTTTCTAAACTTATACTTTGAACTGTTCCACCACCGGGTAAATGATTAACAATTGCAACCACATCTGAATTATTACCAACGTATGTCCCAGTATATTTCTTAAAATCATCTGACCTAACATCATATATATCTTTTATTCTTTCTCCGTTAGAACAAGCCGCAATGAATAAAAAAATTGTTAGCATAACGATCATGTTATGATGCATATATTTCATTTAGCATCCCCCATTTTTATCGGTATTTCGTTAATTACAATATTTATTTTCAAATCCCTTTTTAAATATACGCATTTTAATCAAAATTAAAAATTTTCATTTTTTATGTTTACAATTATCCATTAATTGTATATACTTACTAACGTAAGAAAAAAATTCTAAAAGGAGGTCGAAGGAAATGATGAAATTACAATTACATGCATTAACTTTAGCGTTAACTGCACCTGTGTTTTCTGGACAATTAAATATGAATTCGACCACCCTAATGGAGAATTGAAAATCGTACTTTATTTCATTTAATTCATAAATTCGCCACAGGAGGTCGTATACTTTCCTGTGGCTTTTTCACGCCCAGCCATAGGAGAACTGTATCTTCCTGTGGTTTTTTTGCGCGATTTTTTAGTCTCTTACATTATTTTTCTAAGAAAGGAGCAACATTCAATGACTATTAGCGTATTGTTTTTAAGTATTACGATTCAAAGAAATACAATTTCTAAAGATGAAATTCTTCATAATGAGCAAATTGAAAAAGCTATGAATGATGTTAAGGAGCGCCAAGCACTTTACTGTGATCACCTGTAATTCCTTTTCGAAAGGAGGAATTCATTTATGACTTTTCATATTTTCTTTTTTACGACTGTGCTTCAAAAAAATACTTTATCTGAAACTGAAATCAATTGTAAACAACAGTTAAAACAACTGACTGATAAAATAACTGACATTAAAAGTTCATACTACACTCAAATGTATTAAAAATATATTTTAAAGGGGTAATATATTCATGAAATTTAAAGCATTCTTTTTAACAATCACCATTCAAAAACGTAAGCTTTCACAAAAAGAGATTTTACGTGAGCAACACATCCAAAGCATTATGGACGAAGTAAAAGAGCGCCAATCTTCTTATTACACTCGTCTTTTCTAAATCACTTATAAAGGGGTCATAAATCTAATGAAATTTAAAGCATTCTTTTTAACTATCACTATTCAAAAACGTAAACTTTCACAGAAAGAGATTTTACGTGAGCAACACATTCAAAACATTATGGACGAAGTAAAAGAGCGCCAATCTTCTTATTACACTCGTCTTTTCTAAATCACTTATAAAGGGGTCATTATCCAATGAAATTTAAAGTATTCTTTTTAACCATTACCATTCAAAAAAATACATTTTCCAAGTCTGAAATGTTTCATGAGCGACAAATTAATCAGGCTATGGATCATGTAAAAGAAAGACAAAGTCATTACTGTAGTCATCTGTAATTTCTTATTACACTCGTTTTTTCTAAATCACTTATAAAGGGGCAATTATCTAATGAAATTTAAAGTATTCTTTTTAACCATTACCATTCAAAAAAATAAATTTTCTGAGTCTGAAATGTTTCATGAACGACAAATTAATCAGGCTATAGATCATGTAAAAGAAAGACAAAGTCATTACTGTAGTCATCTGTAATTCCAATTCGAAAGGAGGAATTCACATATGAAGTTTCACCTTTTCTTTTTAACGATTACAATTCAAAAAGAAACAATATCTCAAAATGAATTAAAACAAGAAAGACAATATAAACAAGTTATTGATGAAATTCGAGATCGTAGAAGCAAATACTACACTCACCTTTAATCGTTTAACTATATAGAATTGAAAGGAGTCGATTATGATGTTGATAGCACGCTGTAAGGAAATGATTTGGATAGTTCAGAGGGATTCCACATAGTTTTATAGAGCTTATATCACACAAGTTTATCACTGAATTTGATGTATAAAAAATATATAATAAAATCAAATCAACCCGCTTTTAATTATTTATTTATTAACAAAAGATACACCACTTAAAAAGCGGTGTATCTTTCTCAGGTTTCACTATTTCCGATTACTTCTCTTTGTCTTAAACAATCTCACTAAGTTCGAAACAACAGTTTTTGTTACTGCATAAACTGGTACTGCTAAAATCATTCCGATGATTCCAGCAAAGTTACCTACCCCTAAAATTAGGATAATAATTGTTAATGGGTGAATGTTTAATTTCGAGCTCATAATACGCGGTGAAATAATATTACTTTCAAACTGTTGTACAATTGTTACGATAATAATTACGTATAAGGCTTGCATCGGAGAAACGAACAGTCCTACAATAACAGCTGGTGCTGCCCCAATAAATGGCCCTAAGTTAGGAATGATGTTTGTAAATGCTGCAATAATTCCTAAAACGAAAGCGTACGGTAAATCGATAATTAAATAACCGATAAAAGTAAACGCACCTACAAATATACAAACGAGTGCTTGCCCTTGAATATATGCAGATAATGTTTCGTTCGTTTCCTTAATGATACGAAGCCCCTCTTCACGGTAAGACTCAGGTAATAAACTTACCGCTTTTCCCGGAAAGGCATGTCCATCTTTAAACATGTAAAATAAAATGAACGGTACAGTAAATACAACTAATGCAACGTTCGTGATAATACCAAATAAAGCCGTTGCACTCGACGTAATTGTATTTGGTATATCTTTTAAGTATTCAATCGCATTTTTTTCAATTGTTTCAATGGAAACGTAGTTTTGTGTAGATAACCATTCAAACAACCTATGATGTGATAATTCTTGTATGTATACTTTCCCCTCTTTTATGTAGCTTGGCATATTTTTTACTAAGTCCATTAGCTGTTGTGAAATCGTAGGAACAACTACTCCAACGCCAACCGCAGTTAATGTTATGATAAAAAGATATAACAGTAATATCGCTAAATTTCTAGGTACTTTTTTATTCTCCAAAAAGATTAATACAGGATTAAATATGAAGTATAAAAAAAGCGCGATTAAGATTGGGAAAAACAATGTTGATATGAAGATACCAATCGGTTGAAATAAAAATGATATTTTTGTGCAAATAAATATGATTCCTACAACCATTAGCACTTCTAATGTCCAAAAGTGCACTTTTGATTTCAAAAAAACGGCCTCCTTTAAACTAGCACTTCTCTTCATTGTACCAAAATAAGCATGAATTTCACATAATATTTTCGTTTACAATATTCCAAAATACCGATAAATACACTACAATGAGATTACATACAAATTTGCAGGTAAAGGTGATAAAAATGACACAATGCATCATTTGCAGAAAAGATACGAAAGAACTTAGTGAACAATATGTCATTCCAGAAATATTATGTGGGTATTATTTCACAAACTCAATTTGTGATACTTGTCATGAACAAATGACAACAAATATTGATCGTCCTTTAATTAGGCATAAATTGAGTCAATTTAAGATTGAACAAATGAAAAGACAAATTGATTCCCCACTCTATACGAATGAGCACGGTGAGGAACTTGCGGCTGCTGAGACTGATGTTGTCGAAGTAAGCGACGAGATTCTTTATTCTAATGCATTAATTATGAAACTATGTAAAAAGCACGATATTTCCTTACATAATGAAATTTGGAAAGAGGAACGTGTAACGAAAGTAGCGAGTTCTATTCAACGTGAATTACTATTAGATAACCGTAAATATAAAATGAGTGTATTAAAAATGGCTTATACATTCGCTGTACAAGCAGTTGATGGCTACTTTGAAGATCAAGATGCAATTGATATTTCTACCATTCTCTCAAATGCAGATTTCGTGGAACTAAAAGAAAAAAGCATTGTACGTGATTTAAGCAAAAGTTCTTTATGGAATACGCTAAATACAAGTAGTGAAAATCATTACTTTATTTTACTTAGCGATAAAGACGGCCTGTTTTGCTTCATTCGTTTGTTTGACATCTTTGATGTTGTCGTTCATTTATCAGAAAAAAGATTTGACCTTCCATCGCCGATTGTCGGTGTAAATAATGTGAATACGCAGAAATTTTATGTCCAAAGTTTAAAACAGTATATGGATGGGCTGTTTAAAGAAAAAGCACCTACTATATAACAGAAACCAGAACATACGGTCTCCTTTCTTGATGAAAAGACACTGTGTTATAATGAGTATGAAAAGAACAATACAATCACATAAACCAATTATAAATTGTATATAAATAAAAAAGACTAGTGTGCGGCTACACACTAGTCCACGTAACTTAGCAGATTGGATTGTTCATTTATCCTATTTGTTTCTTACAAACAAAACAACCCACATTCTATAAGCATAGGTGGGTTGTTATTTTTTGAGCTTGTCTATTAAAACGACGACGAACGTTAACAATGCAACGAGAAACAGTCCACCTTGCAGTAGCAACGCTATTTCACTCACGTATTATCACCCCCCTCCTACTCGGAGAAGTGATAATTGAACAACCAACCGCACCTTAAGTTACCCTTTAATTTTACCATATTTTCTAATAATTTACGATGAAAACCCGCAAGCGAATAACTTGCGGGTTTTTTATCCCGTATTAACAGGCAGTAAACAAAATAAAGCAATAAATATGTGCAACTTTATTTCTCACTATTTTTTTAATGCATATGCATCAGCAATCATTTCACCAACAATTTTATTTTCTTCTTTCTTCTCGTCTTTCAATAATGGGAATAACAATTCTGCGACCTCATACGCTTCTTCTAAATGCGGATATCCTGATAAAACAAACGTATCAATTCCTAACGATTCATATTCTTTTATCCTTTCTGCTACTGCATGTGGATTGCCTACAAGTGCAGTACCTGCCCCACCTCTTACAAGTCCGATTCCAGCCCATAAATTAGGGCTTATCTCTAACGACTCTCTCGTACCTTTATTTAAATGTGTCATCCTCTTTTGACCAACCGAATCATATCTTGCAAATGTCTTTTGAGCAAGCTCAATTGTTTCATTATCCACATATTGAATTAAACGTTCTGCCTCTTCCCACGCTTCTTCTTCTGTTTCTCTTACAATTACGTGTAATCTAATGCCAAATCGT
Source organism: Bacillus sp. C-3-6 (assembly GCF_054509685.1). Taxonomy (NCBI): domain Bacteria; kingdom Bacillati; phylum Bacillota; class Bacilli; order Caryophanales; family Bacillaceae; genus Bacillus; species Bacillus sp. C-3-6. The sequence continues at coordinate 2,764,896 of NZ_CM137247.1, forward strand.
ACTGTACGCCCCTTCTCTTCTGCAAGTTTTCTTACTTCTTCTATTTTCTCTTTCACTTGCTCTGGTGGCTCTCCCCACGTTAAATATACATCACTATGTTCAGCTGCTACTTCTTTTCCAGCAGCTGATGATCCTCCGAAATATATAGGAGGATATGGTGTTTGAACTGGCGGGAATACAACTTTACTATCTGTAACTTGAATATGTTTTCCTTCTAAAGAGATCGTTTCACCTTGCAATGTCGATTTCCAAACCTTTAAAAATTCATCCGCTGCTTCATATCTTTCATCATGCTCAAGATATAATCCATCTCCTTGTAGTTCAACTGGATCTCCTCCAGCTACTACATTAATAAGTAGTCTCCCATCTGAAATTCTATCAAATGTAGATGCCATCCTCGCTGCAACTGTAGGTGACATTAGTCCTGGTCTCACTGCTACTAAAAATTTTAGTTTTTCTGTTTCAGCAGCAAGAGCTGAAGCTAACACCCAAGGGTCTTCACATCCTTGACCAGTTGGAAGTAAAACACCCGTATATCCTAAATAATCAGCTGCCGCAACAACTTGCTTATAATAACCATATTCAGCTGCTCTTCCTCGTTTTGTCGTTCCTAAATATCGACCATCTCCATAAGCCGGAATAAACCATAATAATTCCATACCTTTACACACCCCTTATTTATTTTGAAACGTATACTAACAAATTCTATATAAATTACCCCTAATAATTTATATGTTAATTCCCAGTCTCACCTTTAAAATTATCTCGCCATCTTAAAAACTTCACTTCTAGTAAACGTACTAGAGAGTCAGAAAACTTCCCAACAAATGCAAAGATAATTATGCCGACAAATACGATATCTGTATTTGAAAATTGCCTTGCATCCATAATCATATAACCAATACCTTCTGTAGATCCCATAAGTTCTGCTACTACTAAACTCACCCATGCAACACCTAACGATAACCTTGCTCCTAGTAAAAGGTTAGGCAATGCAGATGGTAAAATTAGTTTCGTAATTAGTTTTCTTTTGCTAAACTCTAACACTCTCGCAACATCAAATAACTTTGAATCCACACCTCTAATACCTAAAAATGCGTTTACGTATAAAGGAAAAAATGCACCATCTGCAATTAATAACACTTTCGATGTTTCACCAAAACCGAACCATAATACGAAAAGCGGCGCAACAGCTAAATGAGGTACAGTTCTTAACATTTGCACAGATGGGTCTAAATATTGCTCACTTCTCGTTGAAAATCCAACAATTGTTCCTAAAATGATTCCTAAGCCCCCACCAATAAAGAAACCAGCCGCAGCCCTGAATACACTAATACTTAAATGGCCGAATAACTCTCCTGTTTTAATAAGCTCTTGGAACGCTAGAAAAATATCTAATGGTGTTGGTAAAACTGTTTTAGAAACAAGACCGAATACGCCAGCCAACTGCCAAATTATTAATATAATAACCGGTATAGTAATCGCCCTTACTAAAACTTTTACATTTAACTTTCGTACCTTCTTTATGCCATTTTTCTTAATCGTTATACTCGCTGGTTTCATAACAGCTTTCGTATTTTCCACTTTACAAAACCTCTTTTCACTTCGCTTTCAATGCTTTTTCTACGAAAGAATTATCTACAACTTTTTCCGTCTTAATTTCTTTCTTTATAGAACCGATCTTATATTGAAAATCCGCTGTCTTTTGTTGTTCTGCTATTATTTCCTTCGTTACCGGAACTAAAATTGGTTTGTCGTGATTAAACACTTCTTTTACAATCTCTGCATCTATCTTTTTTACAGAAGTGTACACTTTTATTGCTTCATCTAAGTTAGCCTCTTGCCATACACGTGCTTTCTCATAAACTTTGAGGAATTTCTCAACTAATTCTGGATGTTCTTTCGCAAATTTTGTCCTCGTAATTAAAAATTCTGGTGAAGAGACATTTAATGTTTCACCGTCTGCAATCACCTTCGCACCTTTATTTAACGTATGTAATGATATGAAAGGGTCCCAAATCGCCCATGCATCTACTGATCCTGATTCGAATGCAGGCTGCGCTTCATCTGGTTGTAATTGAATGACATTTACATCTTTTGCATCAATACCTTCTTTATCAAGCGCTCGATATAATAAATTAAAGGCACTACTTCCTTTTGCTACTGCAATTTTTTTACCTTTTAAATCTTTTACACTCGCAATCTTGCTATCTTTTTGAACGAGAATTCCAGTTCCTTTTCTCGCATAACTTGTATTGGCGATTTCGGTAAATCCAATACCTGCTGCTTGCGCTGAAATGACTGGAGAATTCCCTACTTCACCAAAGTCTAACCGGTTTGATGCGATTGCTTCAAAATAAGGAGGTCCACTTTGGAACTCTGTCCATTTCACTTTAACTCCTTCTTTTTTAAACTCCTCTTCAAACCATCCCTTTTTCTTTGCTAGTAATAGTGGGCTTAATCCTTGCTGTATACCAATTTGTATTGTTACATCTTCTTTCTTACTACTTACTGTACTTTTTTCACATCCTAATAAAAATACTGATATAGCTAAAGCAAAAGAAAGAATTTTAAATTTTTTATACATATAAAATCACCCTTTTCCTATATACTTGTTTGAATCAACCCTCCATATTCAAACTGCTGTAATACTTTCGTTCGAAGTTGTTGGAACGATTGAGAAGTTTTATTTCGCGGATAAGGCAAATTATTTTCAATCACTTTATGTATTTTCCCTGGTTTTGCACTCATAATGATAATTCGGTTTGAAAGATATATCGCTTCGTCTATATCATGTGTAACGAATATCATTGTTGTTTTCTTCTGCTCCCAAATATTCAGCAATACTTCTTGTAAATGACTTCGAGTAAAAGCATCCAGCGCTCCAAAAGGTTCATCAAGTAATAATACATTCGGATCTCTTAATAACGCTCTCGCTATCGCAACACGTTGTGACATCCCGCCTGAAATTTCTTTCGGATACGATTTTTCAAAGCCATCTAACCGAACGATTTCAACCCATTCTCTCACCTTATCTTTCACATACTTATCTTTTAACGACAAATCTGCCGCTATATTTTCTTCAACTGTTAACCATGGAAAAAGCCTATGCTCTTGAAAAATAAAACCTTGTTTCTTGCTCGTTTTTAAGATAGGCTCCCCGTCAATAATAACTTCACCTTCAAAATCATTATCTAGACCTGCAACAATTTTTAGTAATGTACTTTTTCCGCACCCACTCGGACCAATTACTGTAACAAAATCCCCTTTCTCTAATTGAAAATTAATATTCTCTAGCACTTGAACCGTACCAGTTTGTTTCAAAAAATATTTTGATACCCCATCAATTGAAACAGTCATTTCTTTCCCTCCTTAAAATGATTCATATAAATGAACAGATTCAGTATTTGTGCAATAAAAAAACCAAAGGCATTTTATCTGTTGATAAAATGCCTTTGGTTTCTCCAATCAGCAATACGTTATGGAATTAAGTACATATTATACAAATATTTCCGATAAGTCAACTAGGTTTTATTAAAACATACATATGATTTGTTTGAACATTTTACTTTTGTTTATTTAAACGATATCGTTTACTTACTATTTTTTCTGATCTTTAATCCACTGTAACCAATAAGAAAACTCACACGCTAAATGCATTTGATGGGATTTAATTAGACTATTAGGACAAAGGGCTGGGAGCTGGGAACTCAACAACTAGACTTACTTCTATCCCTGTATCAGTATCTTTAAATTGATGTCGAACTCCACCAATAGTAGTACCATCTTTCATACGTGCAACACCTGTTGATTGGTATTGATAAGATTTATCTCTTGGTGTTTTCAATCCAGTTTCGTCACCAAAAACAATGAAAAATTGAACTGGAAACGGAGAATTACCAGTAGTTTCGATAACCTCTAATTCATTTTCCCCAAAGGGCCTTAGTACATAGTGATCAGGACAAGCAGATAAATTCACTTTGTTATTTTCACGTGATTGTTCAAGCATCAAACTATCAATTCCATGTATGGCTTCTTCTGCTGTAATCCCGTCTAAATAAATACTAGTTTTTGAAAATTTTCGTCTATCGCCAGATAAAAGAGTACAGATACGCATACCTATTGCACTTAATCTAAGTTTTGATTTCAACTTTTCGTACATTTCATTGTATGTATATCGCAACTTTATTTCCGTTAGCTGTTTTATCATGACGTCTGTATCATTTATTTCAGGCTCTTTATGTCCTAATATATATAATACTTTTTTTACCCGTTCTCTTTTCCATTTTATAAGTTGCTCTTGTGAGATATTATTTCCATCGATAATAATTTTCATAAACTTTCTCCTTCCTTTTGATTGTATCGTAGTGTAGTTAATACTAAATTAACCATTTCTTGTTTTGTATCTAGATTCAACTTTACTTCTGAATGAGCAATACTGCTAAGACCGTATAGAATAAACCCAGAAGCTAATAATGAGTTATCAGTATAAAAAACCCCTATGTTTACTCCCTCTTCAATTACTTGTCTAATTAACGGTTGCATACGTGCGAATAATTTCTTTTCCAGTTGAAAATGTTGTTCCGTCTGAAACGAACTCACATTTTTATAGGGTGCTAACTTTTCAATAAATGTCCAAAATATATCTAGTGAATCTTTCATCTTTTGTATGACAGACCGTTCATTTGAAATAAGTATTTCTTCAATTAACTCCATATTTTTCACAATAAAGTCATTTAAAACTTCATCAACAAAATTCTCTTTAGACTTGAAGTAATAATAAAATAAACCCGTTGCTACACCTGCATGATTCACAACATCTTTTATGCCAAATCCTTTCATACCATTTTTCATATATAGTTCAAAACCAATATCCATTAACTCTTGGCGTCTTACATCTGGTTCTTTTGATATTCTTTTCATAGGTCATCTCCTACTTTATTTTTCCTGCGACTGAATCTGATTCAATCATAAACGACTGAACTTGATTCAGTCAATATTATTTCATAAATTTTAAATCCATTTAATAACTAAGCAACAAAATTTCTACCAAAAAAAAGTAATCTCAAGAAATATGCTACTAACCTTAGATTTATCAAAAAAGTTAGACCATATAACTTGAGACTACTCATTTCCATTCAAAATATTTATGTAATTAAATTTTAGTTCTTCTGCACCCTGGCTGTCTCCAAAACTATTTGTGGAAGCTCTTTTTGAATGATTTCTTTCAGTCCATAAAGAGCTTTCTTCACATAACCACCTTCGAAATTCCCTAATGATTCTGGTAATTCATCCTCATCTAATATGAAGTATTCTCCATTAGGAAGTACCATAATATCGATGATTAAATCTTCGAAGGAAACCACTTCGTCTTTTATTTGTGTATTTTTTACGATATTAAAATAGGAACCTAAATACTTCCCTTTTATATCTCTCCATACGTATAAATTGTACGGACGATCTTTCCAATAATATGCGATTGTATAACTTCCTTTTGGGATTGTTAACTTAGTATCTTTTGCAGTCATTGTAAATGAATACTGCACCTCGTGAAATAAAACGATACTTTGTGATTGCTTTTCAAGTAATAAACAATTGTGATCTACTATTGTTGAGTTATACCGGATTTTTCTTTCTAAGATTTCACTTTTCGATGTAAGTAACTTATTCATTATTTTGTTTCCCCTTATACTAGTTCTATCCTCAATTATATCCACTTATCTAACGATAAAGAAGTATATAGTTTTTTATATAATGATTTATACAAGTACACAAGAAAAACTCCTTCTTATTTAGAAAGAGTTTTTCACTATCCATGTTTCATATTTTTTCACTTCTAACGGAAGCTTATTTGTTTTTATGTAACTAACAGCACTATTACTCATGTTTTAACTTTTCCTTAACCGCATCATAAAATTTTCGTTCTTCATCAACATTTAAGTGCACACGACTTACTGTTTTAGAAAATCCATATAACAACTGTGCTTTCACTGGCTCTTTTAATGTTATTTCAAAAGTAGCAGGTTCTTTTATGAACTCCATAACAGTTGCATCCAATACCTGTTTCCCTTCTTTTGCCGTTAGCAATTCATCACCCTTGTAGAACGCAATATTATCAATTTGTGTAAATGGTATAACAATTTTCTTTCCTAATCCAATTTGAATGATTACTTGTTCTTCTGTTACGTTAAGTGGATTTTTACGCATCGCTTGTATTTCAGCTATAAAATAAATCATCGCGTATACATTTAAAATAAGTAAAATCCATGCTATTACTGGATTCCACTGGTGTAGCAAATAATGAAAACCAATACTTTCTATTAAGGTCGCATGGATGATCATGATATATACACCTATTGCACCAGTCTTTTTGTGATATGAGTATACGTATTCACCTTCTGGTACTTTTTCACTCCACGATAAAAATGCATAATAGATTAACTTACACTCCGTTACAATGATATCTATTAATTTATTTCTTTTCATAGTAGCGTCAAACGCAGCATCAATTGCATAAGAAAATGAAGAGTACTCACTTTTATATTCTTTATATTTTTTTATTATGGTAGGAAGCTTTCTAACAATTTTATATAGAAGGAATAACTCTAAACATACAAAAGCAATTTCTCCTGCAATTATAATATAAGAAACGTATGAAAAATCTTGTAAATAGTCACTTGGAATAATAAATCTTGCAAAAATATAACCAGCTATTACAACAGGAACTATATACGTTAACGAGTACCTTTTTCGAATAATGAAGAAATACGTGATGATTGGAATGACAAACATGCAATCTAATAATGACCCAAGTACAACTTCTTTCGGCGCAGCTGGTACTATTGGAAGAGCATACAATAAATAGTTTGATAGCATAATTAAAGAGACGAGTCCAATCCAAATACTTTTTCGCCTTCGCGATAGTGTAACATTCATACGTTCACTCCTTTATTTAAAAACCTCATTTAAGTGGTCTTTATAAAATGAAATGGCACGTTCAAATTCTTTTACTTCCTCTACTTTCACGACAGTTTCAAGTAATAATTTCATCGCTGACTCGTGATCGTTTACGTTATATTTTGCTAATGATAAAAATACTTTCATCGGATCGTTCTCTGGGAATTTTTTCACCCCAGCTTCTAATACTGTAATTGCCTTTTCATATTCCCCTAAACAACGATATGTACTTCCTAGACCAATATAAGCACCGCAAAGGGATTCGCCATCAAGTCCATTTGCGATTGCCTGCTCATAATACGGAACTGCTTCTGTTTCTAGCCCCATTACATCATGTATCCACGCACACTGATACAGTACTTCTGCATCCTTTGTAAAGTTTGTTAATCCTATAAGCATCTCTTTAGACTGCGCATATTTCTTTTCGTTTCTAAGTTTAATAGCTTGCTTTAATAAATGTTCCATAGAATCCACTCCTCACCAATTATTCTGTGTATAGCTCTTGATTGATATACGCTTCACATTCGTGTAAAAGTAAAATTCCCACCAATTAAAGTTTCGCTTACTTATTACTATGCGGATTCATTCTTATCTAAAAACTTAATTTTAAAAAGCAGTGACACGATTACATAATACTTCTAAGCTTTTGACAATTTCTTTCGCCGTTTCATCTTTTCCATTACACAACTTCCCTTTACCATCCTGTCCAATTACATAATGTACAGCTCCACGCGAATATAAAGAATGTGGTGAATTCGCAATCATTACATTCGCCCTTGCTTCTTTCATTCTATTTTTCGCTCTTGCAAACAGTTCTTCTTCATTTAAATCACTTTCAAGTTTAAAACCAACAAGTACTGTTTCTGGGTCCCATTCTTTTATTTGTTTTAATACTTTTGGAGCCTTTTGAAAGTGAATAATCGGTGCTATATCACTTGAAATTTTTCCGTCCATATTAAGAACATTACCATCTTGATCACAAATTTTCTCCACAATCCAATCTGATCCAGCCGCTGCCATAATAACCGCATCAACCTTTTCATGTGTGACGATACTTTTCATTTTATCTTGTAAATCAACAATTCCTTCAAATGGATGTAATTCTAACCCTCTATGTACATCGCTCGGTTTCTCCGCAAAATAACCGTGCAAATATATAACATGTGCCCCTTTAGCTATAAGTTCTTCTGCGATTATCCTTCCGATTGTACCTTTAGCCATATTCGTATGCCCGCGTACTTGATCCCATTTTTCTAGACAACCACCGCTCGTAATTAATACCTTTTTCCCCTTCATTGTAACCATCCCTTACTAATTTTTCTTACGAAACCATTCTGTTCCAAAGTCAACTATATCACGCTGTTTCATTAGACGACACGTTGCATTCCCTATCTTCCCGTTTTTTACAGTTCCTTTTCGCTCAAACTCCACACCAATTTCTACAAACTTCTCAGATTCGTAATCCATTTCAACAAACTCTTTCCACACTCTTTCACCGTTTTCTATAATAGGTGCTCCTACTTGTATTAACTCACATGCACCAGTACGCACCTCGGATAAATGAACAGACGTATTTGAATCATATCCAACACCAATCAATAATACGTACCCGTCTAAATCGTATATTTTTCTTAATGGAGATTCTTCTCCAAAGCTCATTGATAATGAATGGTTCATTGTTATTTCTACTGCATGTTTTCCCCATGCAGCAAAACTTCCTAACGGATGATTACTACGTACTACATTCGGATATGTACGAAAACATTCAACTATTTCACCCATTCCCCTTGTTGGGGTTATACGTGAATCAAATGCAGGGACGTTATCTCGGATAATTTGCCACCAGTCTTCCGGTACAGGTGGTCTTGACCAATGTTTTGGATCAGACAAATCCGAAGATTGCGTTGGCATTATTATCGTTCCTTCTTCCGTAACAACTTTCATTAATGCTTCTACTACAGCAACCGCACCACCAGATGTCCATCCGATAGAACTTAGTGATGAATGAACGATAATTGTCATTCCTTTTTCGATTCCTAATGCTTTTAAATCTTTTGTTATTGTTTCGATTGTATTTGGAAATTGTGTGCTTGCTACTATTTCATTCATTTTCATATTGGTTCCCTCACTAGCCACGTAAATTTAAACTTTTATATAAATATATTATCATATTTTTCTTAATTTTTAACTTAATCATATTCATTACTACAAAAATATGTATATGGGTGTACTGAAGCCTCAAAACTCTATTAAAATCGTAGATAATGATGAGCGAGAGTTTTTTCAAATGAAGAAAAATGTAAATCTTATTTTTTCAAGCTATACTCCATATGCATATTTTTATACTATTTTTCCAAATAACAATGAAATCTTTCGATTCCCGTATATTTTTCTCCTAAACTTTTAACTTGAAAACCAATTCTTTTATAAAATTCTACCGCCCCATCATCTGTCTCTGCTTCTATATAAGTCAATTGATATATCCTTACCACTTCTTTAATCATTTGCAGTGCAATTCCTTTTTGACGATAATCTGAATCCACTGCTATATGGCATACTCGTGCTTTAGTTGCTCCGATTACTTCAATACCTATACAAGCTTTTTCTTCATATTTGTACAAAGTCCCTTTATTCATTTGGTAAAATAATACTGCCTTCTTTAAGCTTATTTCATTTGGACCGACGGCATATTGTAGCACATTTAATATTGAATCTTTTTCAATTTGTTCAACACGCTGTAAATTCATATTTTCATCCCTTTCTATGAAAAAAGACTAGCTCTTAATAAAAAGAGCTAATCTCATTACGCCGTTATTTTTTCTTCTTTTTTTACAACGACAGCCACATAACTATGAAGTACCATTCCAATAATAACGAGACTCATACCAATCCAAGATAATGATGACGGAATTGGTGCAGATAACCAGATCAGCTCTCCTACTAGCGCAAATAAAACTTCACCAGACTGCGTCGCTTCCACTGTTGCTAGTTTTTGTGGATCATCTTTCACAAGATCTGTTGCAAAGAAAAATAATATTGTCGCGATTAACCCAGAACTAACTGCTACAATAAAACATTGAAAAACTTGGTTACTTGACGGTAATCCGCCAGTTGATACTTCGTAACCAGATAATAAAAACCAAAATGGTAAACTTGCTAATGTCATACCGAGTACTCGCTGAAATACATCTAATTCCCCTTTACAAACTTGCATCATTTTTCGATTTCCAAGAGGATACGCAAATGCTGCAATAAGTACAGGAACTACACATAAAACGGTTTCACGAATACCTAATGAAGAAGCATGTTCTACTTGCATGAGAACAACACCGAATAAAATAATGCCCGACATAACTAATTCCTTCATCGGAAGTTTTTTATGTAGTGGATCCACCGCAAAAAATGGTGTTAACAAAATCCCTGCAACGATTGTAATTTGCCATGTTGATGCAACGAGCCAACCTGGTCCGAACGCTCCAGCAAAACTAAGCGGTGCATAAAAGAGACCAAATCCAACGATACTCCATACTAACCATTCTTTCGGATTGTTTTTCATATATTGAAAGAGTTGCTTTAAGTTCCCTCTATACATAACAATAAGTAATAGCATTGGAACCATAAAATAATACCGTAATGATGCACTCCAAATCCAGCTTCCACCTTCTAAGTCCATTGCCCGGTTTAAAACAAAGGTAAAGGCAAAGAAAAATGATGCCAGTATCCCTATAACAATTGCTTTCATTGTAAAACCCCTTGTATTTAATTTTTAATCTTTATAACATATATTTTAGTATACGCGATGAAAAATCTACATTCAAACTTACATTTCACTTTCCATTCACTTGCAATGAAAAAGATAATAATACATTCATTTATTATACTTAATATAAAAACATTAAACAGAAATAATTTTAAAAATAAGTTACTTCTATGGATGTAATAACACTGAAAATATACAGAGCCTCTATACAATCTATTTTATTTGTACTTTCTTTCGGAGTTGTTTTCCTTCTAATAAGTGTTTTATCTTTAATGGAAGAATTTGATTTACTAGGAATTATTTCAATATTTTTCTCCTTATGGCTACTAAAGTATGCCCTAACCTTATGGAAAACACGTGCAAACGATATAGGTTCCTATTGGGATGATGAAGGAATTGTAGTAGATTTGCATGGGAATAAAGTGTATTGGTATGAAATCAAGGATATTACATACCAAAATTTTCAAGGGTCAAAATCTACCTTAATCTCGACCCATTATACTCACCATGAAAATATACGAATCCGCCATAAAAGATGGCTACCAACTATTGCACATTCAATTTACTGGTTTTCTATTGAAAAACCAAAAGATTATCATAAAAATTTAATGATAGCTTGGGAAGAAAAGCAAACAAATAAAAATAAACGCCTCCTTTAATTATTATTTAGGGGCGTTTGTTCATTCAAAAATTAAAGAATATGTAGTTTATATTCTCTATATAATTTCCTCAATCGACTTATATGTGCTTGATGATACCGATTATGATCTGCTATATGCCAAATTCCCCATCTTATAGTCGCATTTTCCCCTTTTTCATACAAAACTTCCCGCGTTAAATCAGTTTCTGTTAGTTTCATACATTCTTCATAAAACAATTTTTGCACTGCTTCATAATCTTGCATTAACTCTTGCAACGTGTATTTTCTTAAACTCGGTATTTCTCCTACTTCATTCAACATAGGACCATATTTATTTTCAAATGCTGTTGGAACATCTTCTCCCTTGAAACGATACACCCAATGTAAATCGACAACTGCTAAATGCTGAAGTAACTGCCCAATACTATTTTCATTATTTTCAGACCCTTTATAGGATAGTTCGTTCTCTTCAGTACCTTCTACTAACCTTTGCAATCTATTAAACGTATCAGCAACCGTCGCATACAAAATCGCTACTTGAGGGTCCAGATTTCTTTCTAAATGGAGATCTTTCATACAAAACTTCCTCTCTTAAAAGAACAACACCATATGTTCATCATCACTATACACACCATTCATTTTTATAGCCCTTTTTTCAATTCCGTACGTTTTAAATCCCATTGATTCATATAATCGTTTGGCTGGTTCGTTCGTTGACACAACCCCTAAATTCAATTGCTCTAACTTCATCTCTTTTGCCCTTTCAATTGCTTTACGTATTAAATCACGTGCAAGACCACTTCTTCGATTTTCAGTATCTACATACATTGCAACGATATGCCCTTTATGCTTATATGCGTCCTTTTCTTCTGTTAATAAAGTAACAACCCCAACTAAACGATTTTCATTATTAAAAGCACCAAATGTAAAACTACTGTTGGATGAAAGATTACTAGCAACGCGTTCAAGAGGGTTTTCTTGACGTACTGCTTCTTCATAAGTCGTTACAAATGCTTCTGGATTTACTTGTAGTGCTTGTAAACGTAACTCCCAATATTGTTTTGCATCCGCTTTTGTAAGTAATCGAATCATTTTATCTTCCCCTTTTTAATTGACATAATATTTTTATAGGTTATTATTTTTTGATTCATACTCTTCTTTTAATATACTGTAACGATAGCGATCTTCTACATCATCTAGTGTCAATTCTCTTAATTGAACATATGGTACATTCATTTTTCTCTCCCGTTTTATAAAAATGATCAAAAGCCGCTACAAATTTGTTTGCATATTGCTCATCATATCTTCTTAGCACTCTAATAAACCATTTTGAACTCCCAAGCCACCTACCATTTACTCTTAATACATATTCATGTACTAAATCCGCTAATAAATTAGCGATAAACAATTCTTCTTCTCTTTTTGTTGCACCAATAAAGTCATCTAAAGTATCCGTAATAAAATATCGCTTCTGCTTAATCGTTTCTTCGGTCCATTTAGCTGGTCCTTTATGTAGTAAATCATTCGCTTCTTTTTTTAATTTCTCAACAATTTCCTTTTCCCCTTTTAATGCAACCCCTTCTGAAACTAATTGTGGTAACGACGGTCTCCCTCGATCACAATCCATTTTGAAAAAGGTTTTATATGTTGTAAAATTATGAACAAACACCTCAACAGGCCATCCATTACTATAGAAAGATTCTCTATAACAAGAAGTTAAACTTTGGTCAACTATTACAATATCAAGGTCAGATGTTTTCGTCGCTTCTCCTCGTGCAACGCTTCCACCGAGTAAAGCTACATCACAATTCGGAAATTGTGATGTAGCTTTGTGCTGCTTCAATTGGTTTCATAGCCGTTCCTCTTTTCTTATTTCACTTTCTTTTTTTGAGCTCTTTCTCTCGCTTTTTTTATATAGCTTTCTGCATCTGGTGTTTTACATGATGTTGCACCGTGATCAACCTCTACTTTTCCAATTTCACGTGCAATTTCAATCGCTTGTCGCTCTAAGTCTTCATTACGAATTCCTATTGCGATTAAAGCACTATTCATCGCTTCTTTTTTTCTATTTTTTTCATTATGTATATTTTCTTTAATCTCTTCTAAGTATGGAGAGAAGAAATCATCATGTAACGTTTTATTTTTAATCGATATATTTGCTAATAAAGACCAGCCAGCTCTTCCAATCCATTCATCATTAGACTTTGTCCACTCTTCCATTCTTTCTATTGCAATTGGCGAAGTACATATAGATGTCATAAAAACATCCATTAAACAGTAATAATCAACATCCTGAACCCAACTATTAAGCTGTTCTGCTGTTATATTCTTCGGGTCTAAAATATAAGTTGCTAATATCATTGCGTCCATATTTTTCGTTTCCCACAATTCAACTGCTAAATCGTGATCTTTTTTTATTTTCTTTTTTAACAATTTTAAATTTGCAAAACTAACTCCGAATAGTGGCTCTTTCGCTCCGTGGTTTTTATACGTTTTACGATTTTGTTCTGTTCCATATTCCTCTAGTTGCTGCATTACTTCCTCAAGTAACATATACCCACCTCTTTATCTTTTATGTTGACTGTATATATGTATGTACGATATATTCTACATTACTTTTCGGTTTTCCTATATTTATTTTTAAAATACGGTATGTGAAATTTCTAAACATTGCACAGCTACACCATTAAAAAACTGTACATGTTAAACATACAGTTTTTTAATGGTATCAATTTTGCGTAGAATAAGATATAAACTACAATAGAACTTTTAATGATTCTCTCTATCATTTGGTCTATTCCCTATTTTCAACTAAATTTTTTACATCTGACCACTCTTCTATTGATCCTGCGTCCGGAAAAACTGTAACTACATTAAAATTCGCACCTTTTTCTTTCCCAATTTGTTTAGCTGCTAATAAATTCGCTGCCGCAGAAGTTCCTATTTTTATACCAGTATCTTTGTAAAAACGTGCCATTTCATACAGGGTATCTTCATATGAATAAGTCCATTGTTTTTCTATCAAATTTTCTTCCTGTTCTATGAAATGTTGTTTCCTTCCTAAGCCGAACCCACCTGATCCAGCATATTTCTTTAAATCATTTGGTGGTTGTTCCGAACCATAAGGCAATTCAGCAGGCATTACTAAATGTAGTTCAACATTTTTTGTATAATTCTTTATTGCTGTATAGACTCCCATTAGAGTTCCACCAGTACCAGCAGATGCTACCCATGCATGTATTGGTTTTCCAATCATTTGTGCAATAATTTCTCGCCCTGTACCTTCTATATGACTTACTAGATTTGCATTATTATAATGTTGGAATAAAAAGTATAATTCTGGATTTTGTTTACTAATCTCTACTGTTTTCTCAATTACTGCGTAGAACCCTTTACATTTATCAACTAAGATTACGTTAGCACCATAACGATCAAGTTCATTTAATAGAGATTTACCGGTTCCAGAACTTAAAACTAACGTGCATTGAATCCCTAAATAATTACAAATACACCCAATTGACCTCGCTAAGCTTCCACCACTATACTCTAAAATATTTTGTTTTTTGTCCGCTTCTTGTAAATATTTATTAATCATTCCAAGTGCTGCCCTATCCTTAATCGATCCTGTAGGATTGTGCCATTCACATTTAGCATAGATAGAAAGGTCCTTCGTTTCTTCGCATTTTAATTTCATGAGAGGTGTATTTCCAACATGTTTAGAAAACTCTTCAAAATGGTTTACTATCATACTTTTATACCTCCTTCATAAATTATGTTTATTACATTTGTTCTCAGCCAAAATACTTTCTACATTTTAATAACTCTCTCAATAAGATCTTCTTATATAAAAATCCCTACAAACACTGTAGGGATTTATGTCTAAATCATTTTGTTACACTCTATTTCATATGAAAATAGTTTCTTTATTCAGATGCATTCATAAGCACAATTCTCCAACCATCTGGATCCTCTATTGTGGTTCCTTTCTCTATCCAATACGGGTTTTCTGGTTCCACCTCATGATAGCCCATATTACTTAATCGATTCACTATCTTTTCAATTTCATCTTTATTAGGCATATAAAAAACTAGTAAATTATCTTTTGTCGGTGCCGGACATGGACTTCCATTAACATGTGTAGTAAACTCCAAATGATACTCTTCATCTGGTAAGCCAAACATAACCCCATCATATCCTTCATGATTGTGAAATTCCCCTATACGTTTTAAACCTAATCCTGTTTCATAAAAATTTATCACTTCTTCAAATTTATCTGTTGGTCTTGCAATTCTAAATTGAATCCAATTCTTCATGCAAATCTCCTCCTTTTCATTTTCCAAAGCTTTATAGTAATTAGTATAGGTTACATATATTCCCTTTAACATCCCTCATTAGTGTGAACTTCCTAAGTTGAAAGACCTATTAGTTAATAAACAATAGGACTTTAGTATAAAATTAGTTATATAAATGTAGAGATGAATTACAAGCTATTACGTATGAAATAGTTCTCCTTGCAGGGCCTTTATATACCGATCAGCAGATCTTTGTACAGCTTTATTCGCATCTTCCACCACACCATGAAATGCATTATATAGTCGACAAAATTGGATATCTTTTACCTTCTCTGCCATATCTCTAACTTTATTCGCTGGTAATGGAATGAGATTGGGATAACTATACATAAAACTTACCCATTTTCGATCCGAAACTACTTGTATAATATCACCTGATAACAAAATGCCTTTCCCTTCATTACCGTCTTTCCAATGTATAACAGTTCCGCCCTTAAAATGGCCTCCTAAGCGATGCAATGTAAGTTCTTCCGATAATATCAGATGCTCCCCAGACCAAAATTTAATTTGCTTACTCGGACGAACCACCCACTCTTTATCATCTTCATGAATATAAATAGGTACATTGAATGTTTCCGCCCATTTAACTTGTGTAGAGTAATAATGTGGATGAGAAAGTGCTATTGCTTGAATACCACCTAAATCATATATACGTTGTATCGTTTTATCATCTAAATAACTAATGCAATCCCACATAACATTTAGAGTTTTACTTTGTATTAAAAATGCTGTTTGTCCAATCGCAAATTTAGGTTTAGTAGTAATGCTATACAAACCGCTTTCTTCTTTTATTATTTCGTTTTTGTATAAATTGCTATTTTGCATCGTTTCTAATGTTGTCCATGACTGCCCAATTGGATTAACATATTGTCTTTCCTCATTACAAATTTTACAGCGAGAAGGTGCTTCTTCATTTTCGGGATACTGTACTCCACATGTAGTGCAAATATAATTATCCATATTCCCACTCCTTTTTTCATGTAATTGTTTCTTTACCAATATTTTAATAAAAAGCAAAAATATTCGAATCAATAATTGGAATGAAAATGAAATGATACGAAAGTATGATTAGTCTCCTTTCGTTTTAAGACTTTAGCCTAAGTACTATATTTTTCATTTCTTCTTTCTGTGAAAGTTGCATATCGTTTTTAATAGAAATTCCAAGTAAATTAAACTTTTACCCATTAAATAAGTGAATACATCTTTTCAAAATAAATGAACCTATTCATAGATTTCGTCACACCTTTGACATAGTTGCACTAAGCGATACACATTAGAGGTATAGTATATTTAAAGAAACGATAAAAGAATATTCAATAATTTTATCTTCCTTATCGTTACTAGATTCAATTCGTAACAAATAAAGGAGAGGTTTTAATGGAAATCGTTATTATGCTCTATGATGGAATTACTGCATTAGATGCTATTGGTCCATACGAAGTATTTGCTGCAGAAAGCAACAACAACATAAAATTTGTTGCTAAAACGAAGGGATTAATAAAATTAGATTCGAAAATGGGCTATTTACATGCTGATTACAATTTTAATGAAATTACTTCAGCAGATATTCTTATTATTCCCGGATGTCGTCCACCAAACTTTACACAACTTATGAAGGATGAAGAAACTCTTAATTGGATTCTCCAAATACATAAAACGACAAAGTGGACTACAACTGTATGTACGGGCTCCTTAATCTTAGGTGCTACTGGTCTACTAAATGGTGTTAATGCTACTAGTCATTGGAGCTGTTTTAACTTACTTCGTTCTCTCGGAGCTATTCCAACTGAAGAGAGATTCGTGCGCCATGAAAAAATTATAACAGCTGCTGGTGTATCTGCAGGTATTGATATGGCCCTTCAGTTAATAGCTTGGGAATTTGGAGATGAAAAAAGCAAAGCAGTTCAACTCATGTTAGAATACGACCCTCAGCCTCCCTTTGATACAGGTTCTCCTAAAAAAGCGCATGCATCCTTATTAGAAGATTTAAATTTGATGATTGAAAGTTTAAATAATAAAGTTTAAATTCATCCTATTTTTCAAAACTGCAATTGATATAAAATCTTGCATACTTTTGAGTAAACTTTTTTACACTTGTAAAAAAGTTTTTTTGCATTTCCCTACCTATAATTGCTAATATAGTAGAGTAGAACTTTTATAGAGAGAAGGAAAATTATGCACAATGGAATTCGAATGACAACTTTAGTAAAAAGGGCTATGTTAGTTTGTGCGGGGGTATTATTCACATACGAAGCGGCTTTGGGATCAGTACATACTGCTCTAGCTAGTACAGAGGATGAAGCAAAATCTGTTCAACTTGTAAGTGAGATTCAAACATCTCTTGCTCCGAAAGAAGCTCCTAAACATTATAACGGGCAAGTTAGAAAAGTCGCTTATTTAACATTTGATGATGGTCCTGGAAAATACACAGCTGAGCTTTTAGATATGTTAAAGAAAGAAAATGCAAAAGCAACATTCTTCCTAATTGGTTCAAACGTAAAAGCTTTCCCTGATCTTGTAAAACGCGAAGATGCTGAAGGCCACTACGTTGGGATGCACAGTATGACTCATAACTACAAGAAACTTTACACAGAAGGTCATTACGTAGATGAAATGAAGGAAGACCAAGGCTTAATCGCTGGTGTTTTAGGTAAATCACCAGTATTAACTCGTCCATCTTACGGCTCTATGCCAGGATTAAACGAAGCTCTTCGCAACAAAGTTGTAGAAAATGGCTTAAAAGTTTGGGATTGGACAATTGATTCTTTAGACTGGAAATACAACAAAATGCAAGTTGATGCTGCATCTGCTAAAATTGTAGAGAACGTGTTACATGGTGCTACAAATCCAACAGAAGTTATCCTTATGCATGATATTCATCCACAATCAGTAAAAGCAGTACCTGGAATTATTAAAGGACTGAAAGAAAAAGGATATGAATTAGAAGCATATAATGAGAACGAACATTTCCCATTAAACTTCTGGCATGATAATCGTATGTAATGAAAAGACTTGATTCCCTCTAGTAGGTTATCAAGTCTTTTTTTATTCCATATATTAAAAAATATAGCCAACTAACTTCACAATTTCACTAATCAAAATACCGACCACTGCGAAATCAGAATCCCCGAATGTTGTATTCTCAAATCCTAAACCACCTAATATAGGTAATAATATCGCTGGTAGGAATGAAATTAGTAACCCATTTACAAAAGCGCCAAGTATCGCTCCCCTTCTACCTCCTGTTGCATTTCCAAATACAGCTGCTGTTGCTCCTGTGAAGAAGTGAGGAATTAATCCTGGTACTATTACACTTAAACCGATAAATGGAAGCAGAAACATGGAAAGGAGTCCAGCAATAAAACTTGTTAAAAAGCCAATAATAACTGCATTTGGTGCAAACGGAAAGATTGTTGGACAATCTAATGCCGGTTTTGCATTTGGTACAAGTTTATCCGCAATCCCTTTAAATGCAGGTACAATTTCTGCAATTAACATACGTACACCTGCTAGAATAATATATACACCTGCTGCAAACGTAATGGCCTGCATGAAAGAATAAACGAGATAATTTTGTCCGTTACTTAATTCAGTTTCGATAAACCCCTTACCAGCAAATGGCGCGACAATAAAGAACAATACAGCCATCGTTAATGACATAGATACTGATGTATCACGCAAGAAACCAAGTGATTTCGGAACTTGAATTTGTTCTGTTGATTTTTCTTTATTTCCAAATTTACTTCCAACAAACCCTGCCGCTAAATATCCAACAGAACCGAAATGGCCAATTGCAATATCATCCATCCCTGTAATCTTTCTAACATACGGTTGTAGTAATGCTGGAAAAATCACCATGAGTGCCCCTAAAATAACTGACCCAATAATGACTAGTGAAGCGCCTTGCATCCCTGTAGTTGAAAATACCGCTGAAATTAAACATGCCATGAAGAGCGTATGATGACCAGTTAAAAATACATATTTAAATTTCGTAAATCGTGCGATTATTAAATTTGTAATCATACCAAATACCATGATTAATGCCGTTTCTTTTCCTAATGTTTGCTGAGCTATTGCAACAACAGCTTCATTATTTGGAATTATACCTTTAATATGGAATGCTTTATCAAATATTTTACCAAAAACGTCTAAAGCTCCTACTAATATAGTAGCTCCGCCTCCTAAAACGACAAAGCCCATAATTGTTTTTAAGGTTCCTGAAACTGTGTCTGCAAAGTTTTTCTTTTGCAGTAGTAAACCACACATAGCAAATAATCCAACTAATATTGCAGGCTGTCCCAAAATATCCTTCATTATTATATCAAACATAGCATTACTCCCCTTTCACTGTACTACATCAGGTGTTTTTGTAATGCTTCTTTAATTTCATTTTGATCTAAAATATTTGTTAAACCAGCAACTGTGCGTGTGCCATCTTCAAGATTACAAATAATATCTTTTGCACCTAAATATAAATCAGCTTGCTCAGATTTACTAGAAGCTAAATCTGTATGAGATACTTCTGCTTGTAATCCTAGTTCATTTAAAATTTTCTTCACATTCATTTCCACAATAAAACTACTTCCTAAACCATTTCCACATACAACTAATACTTTTTTCATTTTAATTTCCCCTTTAATTAGAATATTTAGCTATCATTTCTAATAATTTATCTTTTGAATCTGAATGTATTAACATTTCCACATTGTTTTGTTCAGATAGCATCTCACTTAATTGTGCTAATGCTTTTAAATGTGTTTCATTATCTATAGCCGCTAGCACAATAATCAAATTAGCAGCATGCTCTTGTTTTTCTGAAAATGAAACACTTTCTTTTAACTGTAGTAAACTCATTCCTAGCTGCTTAACTCCTGCTTCTGGACGAGCATGTGGTATTGCAATTTTAGGTGCAATAACAATATAGGGACCTAATTTTTCTACATTTACAATCATTTCATCAATATATTCTTCAATGATATATTGATTTTGTAATAACGGTTCAGCTGCTACCTTTATCGCATCTTTCCAATTATCAACTCGATTTTGAAGTTGAATAAACTCTTTAGTTAAAAGTTCGTTTAACATTGGTTTATATTTCTCCTCCTTCTCAAAATACACCGGACCACTCATAAATTCAGTCAATTCTCTTTTTAAAGATTGCTCATCTACTACATCGGAATATTTTCGAATAATTCCCATGACTACATCAACAGAATCCTTTTGATTCTCACCATAGAATACTCCATTTACGTTTCTTAAAAGAGATGCTTTTTCAGAATCAGTTAGAATTGGATTCACCTTAAAAACAGGTACCCCTCTCTTCTCAATTTCAGTAGTTGTAATAATACAATCTACATCAAATGTATTTGATTCATATTCTCGCTTTGAAATTGCATTTAATATATCCACATTTGAAAATAATTTTTCTAATTGGTATTGCAACATACGTGATGTTCCAATGCCATTCGGACATACAAGTAGCGCAGTTTTCCGCGGATTGGGAACGATTCCTTCTTTCCTCATCCACGCTCCAAAATGCATAGTAATATATGCAATCTCATCATCTGAAACAGATTTTCTCACATATTCTTCAAAATGATGAATCACTTTTTTTGTAAGACAATATACCTCTTTATAATTTTGCTGAATCGTATTCAGTAATGGATTTTCAATATCTATTCCATACTTCACCCGATAAAATGCGGGTTTCATATGCAAATATAGGTCTGAAGACAGCCCGTTAAAATCTTCAAATATAACGCAAGCATAGTCCTGAAATTCTTTAATCATCCTGTCAACAACCAAATGTATTTCATCCTTATTATTTTTTTCATACATATTTTCCTGGTAATTTACTTTTGCCCCTAACAAATGCGTCGTAATATAATAAATTTCATCACTTGGGAATTTAACAGCAAACTTTCGCTCAAACTGCTTCGCGATATACTTTGCTGCTTCAAATTGCTTTGAATCTCGAAGAACATTTTTTTCTGCTTCTTCCATTTCAATGTACTGTCCTTTTAAAATACGTCTATGGAACAAATACATGTAAACGCTTAAATTTTCAAGCACCTCATCTGTATATTGGATACCTAAAAACTCTTCACAGTTTGAAAGAATATTTTTTATGTTGTAAAGTGTTTCTCGTTCCAGAGTATCTTTTTCATTCCTCATGTCAGTTATAATGCATTTTACTTGTGATATTAAATACTCCCAGCCGTTTTTGGAAATAATGTGAGAGAGACTGGAAATTAACAAATTTCGTTTATCCTGTTCATCTCCAGCAATTTGATAGCCTTGTTTACGCCCAAATTGTAATAATAAATCATACTTATTTAGTTCTACTTTTAGCTTTTTTAAATCTGTAAGCACAGTATTACGA
Organism: Bacillus sp. C-3-6; assembly: GCF_054509685.1. NCBI lineage: Bacteria > Bacillati > Bacillota > Bacilli > Caryophanales > Bacillaceae > Bacillus > Bacillus sp. C-3-6. The sequence continues at coordinate 2,786,987 of NZ_CM137247.1, forward strand.
CTTACTTGTAAAAGGTCAATTAAGTCTTCTAATAAAATTCTGTTTTCCTTTATGAGTAAGCATAAAATTAACCATATTTTTCTTTCTTGTGGAGAATATTCATATTGATCACTCGTAAATTCATTTAATTTTTTTACTATTATCTGTTTCGTTTCATTATTTAAGCAATAACCTAGAGGCCGGATATATTCAATTGAATGTAGCCCTTCCTCTTCTAACCAATCTTCAATCTTCTTAATATCATAATAAATTGTTCGCTTAGAAACTCGAATTACATCAATTAATTGATTTATAGACACATAACCTTCTGCTTGAATAATCTGTTGCAAAATATTTACACTTCGATTACCTAATATCATATATGGTGTACACCCTTTCTATACTTGTTCACTAATTGACTTGCAAGTATAGATACTAACTTTGCAAAATTAGATTTTGTAATCGTTTTCTATTAATATAATATCTTTTATTACCTCCAAATATAAGTCCAAATTTTGTTTTCTCTGTAGTGCAATGATTGTGCTTTAAAAATTACTTCAGCATACATTCCCCCGATGGAATACTTTATTTTCCTTTAATTCTAAAGTTCCCCTCATTATTCATTTACAGCAATGACAAAAAGATCTTTAGAATTTTTAATATAGCTTAGCACATATTAACCATAAGGAGTGATATGTATATGGAGTTTCTCTCATCTGAATATTTGTCTGCCTTGCTTGCCATCATTGTAATCGATTTAGTGTTAGCCGGAGATAATGCCATCGTAATTGGATTAGCAGCAAGAAGATTACCGAAAGACCAACAAAAAAAAGTTATCATATGGGGTACTGTCGGGGCGATCGCTATTAGAGCCCTCGCTACCTTAGTTGTCGTTTGGTTATTAAAAATACCTGGTTTACTCCTAATTGGCGGTGTACTTCTCATATGGATCGCTTACAAGTTGATTGCTGAGGGCAAAAATCATGATATTAAAGCCGAAGAAGGATTTTGGTCTGCTATTAAAACCATTATTATCGCTGATGCGTTAATGGGCATTGATAATGTACTCGCTGTTGCAGGAGCTGCCCATGGTAACTTTTCTTTAGTAATCATTGGTCTATTAGTTTCTATTCCTGTAGTCGTATGGGGCAGTACATTGATTTTAAAATGGGTGGATCGTTTTCCTGTCATCATTACGATTGGAGCAGCGGTTTTAGCTTATACTGCTGCAAAAATGATTGTAGATGAGAAATGGTTTGCTGGATTTTTTGAAAGTAACCCTTTCATTAAATGGACATTTATCATTATTATCATCGTCGGTGTAGTTTTCTTCGGAAAGGCAAAACAAAAAGCAACAGCTAGTTCTGTCTAATAATGATGGTATATTTACAAATAAAAAGCGCTATTCATATGAATAGCGCTTTTTATTATTTAGCTTCCCCTTCCGGAGTCGTTTTTACCTTCGTTTTGTTTTTATCACGATTGTTATAGTTATACTTCGAACGGTCTACTGGAGTGAATCCTTCCGGTGTGTAGAATCGTAATAAGTCACCATTTACGACTTGGTCAGAGTATTTTAGTGAGTTTTGAACCATTTGTTCATTTTTCTTTATTTCATCTGTAAATTCTACAGGTTTTCCAGTTGTTGTATCATAGTATTTGCCGTTTAGTGCAGTAACAGTTGGGCTTACGTAGTTACCGTTACGGAACGCAACGACTTGTTTATGCTCTGGTGATAATAAATCTGAACCGAATTGAACATAGTTTTTCGTATCTGTACCTAGTAAGTGTAATAACGTAGGAAGAACGTCAATTTCACCGCCATATTGATGTTGTACGCCACCTTTCACTCCTGGTACACGAACGATTAAAGGCACACGTTGTAACTGTGCATTTTCAAATGAGTTCATTTCTTTACCCATTACTTTTGACATTGCTGCGTTATGATTATCTGAAATACCGTAATGGTCTCCGTACATAACGATAATTGAGTTATCATATAAACCAGATTGTTTCAAGTAATCGATGAAACCTTTTACAGATTCATCTAAATAGCGTGCTGTTTGGAAGTACGTATCTACTGATGAATCGCCTGTTGTCGCTGGTTCAATTGTTGCTTCTGCCTTATCGATTGGATAAGGGAAATGGTTCGATAACGTAATAAACTTCGTATAGAACGGTTGTTTCAACGTTTGTAATAACGGAATAGATTCATTAAAGAACGGTTTATCTTTTAATCCATAGTTTACTACGTCTTTTTCATTCATATCGTAGTATGACGCATCAAAAAATTTATTAAAACCAAATGATTTATAAATATCGTCACGGTTCCAGAATGTTTTGTAGTTACCGTGGAATACTGCTGATGTGTATCCTTGTTGTCCTAAAATAGCTGGTGCTGATTGATACGTATTATGAGATTTCGTTGTAAAGACAGAACCTTGCGGTAAACCAAACATTGAATTCTCTAACATAAACTCCGCATCAGATGTTTTCCCTTGTCCTGTTTGATGGAAGAAGTTATCAAAGTATAGTGTATTCGCATCTTTTGTAAATGAGTTTAAGAACGGTGTAACTTCTTGACCATTTAATTTGTAATCAATTAAGAAGTTTTGGAATGACTCTAAATGAATATAAATTACGTTCATTCCCTTTCCTTTACCGAAATACTCAGGATTTGGACTTGCATAAGTTGATGTTAAATAATTTCGTACTTCTGTCATATTATCGCCATCAGCTAATGCTCGTTCTGTCGATGCTTTCGCACTTTGAATTCCATCATAAATTGTGTAGTTGTATGCCCCTAAATATTTCACAATATAATTACGGTCAAACGTTCTTGTTAATAATTCAGGACGGTCAGACTCTGCAAGACCTAAGTTAACACTGAATAATAAAATACCTGCTACAAATACTAGAGATAATTTATGCTTCGCAACACGAATTGGTTTTGGATTTGCAAATTTTGTTGCGACTAACACAATTAATATAATCGTGTCTAAAAAGTATAGTGGATCATAAAGATGTAGCAATGCAAGAATACTACCACCTAAATCTCCAAAGTTATTCGTTTGTGTTAATGTCGGGAACGTAATAAAGTCACTGAAAAAGCGATAGTATACTACGTTTGCGTATAAAAGAATTGACAATAACAAGTTGATGACAATTAGCCAAATATAAGATCGTTTCCCTTTTGCAAATAATGCAAGTCCTAAAAATAGAACTGCTGAACTAAGCGGGTTAAAAAACAGCAAGAATTTTTGGATTGTGTTTGAAATTCCTAAATTAAATTCCGTTACATACGCGGCATATGTTTTGAGCCAAAATAAAATAACGGCAAACAGAAAGAATCCAAAATGATTGCTTAACACACTTTTGCTCTTTAATAAGAACTGTTTCATTTCTCCACCTCTTTTAATCATCCAAGGCTTATTTTTTATAAGTCTGTCTCTCTATTCAAATTTTCTTCTTCAAATAGATTATCTTTATTTAACTATATGAAGAATATTAGTAATTATAATTTGAAGCTAGTATTTATTCAACTATTTCTTTTTAAACATTTTGACCTTGGTTTCTATTTAACAAAATAAATTTGTAACATTTCCTGTTTTCTCCCAAGATTCATCCACTAATTATGACATCCCATACTATATACCTTTATAAACTCATTCGCAAACTATTCTATCTCCAATTTTGGTACATATTTCACATGACAAAATAATGTTATTTAATTATATTGCTCACCTTACATTCCCCTGCTTCAACTAAATCTTAAAGTCATTACATCTCTTCCATACATGAAAAACCCTCATGTTCACTAATATTATATTTGAATAATTATTCATTTACCCTACCAGTAGTGTTATGTTTTCTCGACAAAAAAACTCGCTCTAAAAAGAGCGAGTTTTTTCATGATATATTATTGACCTTTGTACATTGCATCTACTTGTTTTTGAAGTTCTTCATTTTCTAAGTACTCATCGTAAGTTGCCTCTTTATCGATTACACCGTTTGGTGTTACTTCGATAATGCGGTTTGCAATTGTTTGTACGAACTGATGGTCATGAGATGTGAATAACATTGTACCTTTGAAAGCAATTAAACCGTTGTTTAATGCAGTGATAGACTCAAGGTCTAAGTGGTTCGTTGGATCGTCAAGTGTGATTACGTTCGCACCACTTAACATCATTTTAGATAACATACAACGAACTTTTTCGCCTCCAGATAATACAGAAACGTTCTTCTTAACTTCTTCACCTGAGAATAACATACGGCCTAAGAAACCACGTAAGAAGCTTTCTGACTCATCTTGTGGAGAGAATTGGCGTAACCAATCAACTAAGTTATAGTCACTGTTCTCAAAGTACTTAGAGTTATCTCTTGGGAAGTAAGATTGAGATGTTGTAACACCCCATTTGAATGAACCGCTATCTGGCTCCATTTCACCCATAAGGATTTTAAATAATGTTGTCATCGCGATATCGTTACGACCGATAAATGCAACTTTATCACCTTTATTTAAAGTGAAGTACACATTATCTAACACTTTTTCGCCATCAATTGTTTTAGAAAGGCCTTCAACAGTTAATAAGTCATTTCCTATTTCACGCTCAGGTGTGAAGCCAACGAATGGGTAACGACGTGATGATGGTCTAATATCATCTAATGTAATTTTATCTAATAATTTTTTACGAGAAGTTGCTTGTTTCGCTTTAGATGCGTTTGAGCTAAAGCGTGCAATGAAGTTTTGTAACTCTTTTACTTTCTCTTCTTTTTTCTTATTAGCATCTTGTGTTAATTTTAAAGCTAATTGGCTTGACTCATACCAGAAGTCATAGTTACCAACATAAAGTTGAATTTTACCGAAATCAAGATCAGCCATGTGCGTACATACTTTATTTAAGAAGTGACGGTCATGGGATACAACGATTACTGTATTTTCAAAGTTCATTAAGAAGTTTTCTAACCATTGAATCGCTTTTAAGTCCAAGTGGTTGGTAGGCTCATCTAGTAATAGAATGTCAGGTTTACCGAATAATGCTTGAGCAAGTAATACTTTTACTTTCTCTGCACCAGTCAATTCTGATAATTTTTTGTCATGAAGATCTTCACCAATACCAAGACCTTTTAGAAGGATTGCAGCTTCTGACTCAGCTTCCCAACCGTTAAGCTCAGCGAACTCACCTTCAAGTTCTGCAGCACGCATACCATCTTCATCACTAAAGTCTTCTTTCATGTAAATAGCATTTTTCTCTTGCATTACTTTGTAAAGTTGCGTGTGACCCATAATTACTGTTTCTAATACTGGGAACTCTTCATATTCGAAGTGGTTCTGTTTTAATACTGCTAGACGCTCACCTGGCGTAATATGTATGTCACCTGTTGATGGTTCAATTTCTCCAGATAAAATCTTTAGAAATGTTGATTTACCAGCACCGTTTGCTCCAATTAAACCGTAGCAGTTACCTGGCGTGAATTTTATGTTAACATCTTCAAATAATTTGCGATCCGCGAAACGCAAACTAACGTTACTTACTGTAATCATTTGTGTCCTCCTACTAATACCGCTTATTTCAGCGTTTTCTCACCGATTGTCTTAAAAAATCGCATATTACGACTCAATTATTGTAGACTATAGCTATTATATAGTAGAAGCTGGATGAATAGCAACGGTTGATTACCTTTCTATAATGAAATCGGATAGTTTTTATCCATTCCTCTAGCTATTGTATGTATATCATCGACCTCTTTCTCATATAACCATTCACTTCTCATTCTGTAATACATTGGATTCATTTTTCATTCGAAATTTTATATATAGAAAAACTGTAGAGAAATCATCCCCTACAGTCTTCACTTATTTCGTATTTATTATCTTTTCTTTATAACTCTTCAATTTACTCGTTAATCCCATTAAAGCAGGTAACAATATCGGCATCACGATTAAAGCTAATAGTAATAGTGCAACGCCAACAACTGATGCTACTTGTATAAGTGTTAATACACCTGAAGGGATTAATGCTGCAAATGTCCCTACTAAAATTAGCGCCGCTGATAATACAACTCCTCCTATATGACGAGATGCAGTTATAATTTTCGTTACCGAATCCCCTTCTACCTCGTTATAGCGCATCATTACGAAAATACTATAATCCACTCCTAAAGCGACAATCATAATGAAGCTAAAGAATGGAACATTCCAGCTTAATGACTCTACATGTAATACATGTGCACTAATTTGTTCGCTTATACCAAGCGATGCAAAGTACGATAATAGTAATGAGCCAATAATATATATTGTATTTAATAATGAACGTGTAATTACCATTAATACAATCGCAATTCCAAATAACATAATCGTAGCTGTACGTAAGAAATCTTGCCCCGTTACTTCTTTTAAATCAACGTTTCTAGCTGTTGTTCCGCCAATTGCTGTTTTCGCATCCTTTAATTCCGTTCCCTTTACAGTGCCTTCGATTGTTTTATTGATTTCTTGAATAATCGGCATTGCTTCTTTTGAATACGGATTTACATCTAAAATGATGGTCATTTTAGCAATCTTTCTATCTTGTGACATGTACGTGTTCAATGCTTTTTGGAAATCTTCTCCCTCTAACACTTCTTTTGGAATATAAAACTTCTCAGAGCTTTTCGATTCATTGAGCTCCCCTAAATATTTCTGCGCGTCATGCAGGCCATTGCTTACTTTTCCAAGCCCTTCTGTACTTTTAGATAAACCAGATTGTAATTGCCCCATCTTTTCCTGCAGGTCTTTAAGGCCCGTTAAAAGTTGCCCTTGCCCATCGTTTATTTTCGTTAATCCAGATTGTAACTCAGCTGATTTATTCGCAATTTGTTTTGAACCTGCAGAACCTTCATTTAATCCATTTTTAAGATCCGCTGCTCCCTTTTGTAACTTATTAATTCCATTGTTCATTTCTTTTAAGCCGTTATCCACTTTCAGTAACGATTGATTCGCTTCTTTAAATGAACTCATCGCTGCTTTATGCTGCGTTGCTAATTGATTTAATTCTTTTGAAAGTATATTTAATTTTTTTTGAGCTTCTTTAGCAATCCCTATCGTTTGTTGTATGTTTGAATCATTCGCTAGTTCTGGTTTCGTTTGAACGAAATTGGTCATTAACATTTCAATTTGTTCATATCCCTTTTTCGCACCATCAATTGCTTGAGAAATACTTCCGAAGTATTGATCGTAAGAGCTTAAACCTTTTTCTAACTGTGCATAACCAGCATGCAGCTGCGACGTTGCATTAGATAGAACATTTATATTTTCGTTTACTGAAGCTAAGCCACTCTCAATTTGCTGTGCCCCTTGTGCACCGTCGTTTATGCCATTTGATAATTGATGTAAAGCTGTTCCTAATGCTGATACCCCGTTTTTCGCCTCGTTCGTTCCATCAATTAATTTTTGAACATTCGCAAGACTATTTGAATCATTACTTCCCATTTTATTTTTCGCATCCGTTAATCCATCATTAATTTCCTTTATGCCACCATCGGCATCTCCTAATCCTGTATTCAATTCTCCCGCTTGCTTATTTAAATATAATTCTTTTATCTTCTCACCAGTTGGACGTGTTGGTGCATATACTTCTGATACACCTTTAACTTTCAAAATTTTATCAGTTAATTCGTCTAAAATTTGTAGAGAAGTTCCTTCATCCAGCTTTTTATCAGATTGAATGACTAATGTACTCGGTGAAGAGAAACCAGGCGGAAAATGATCCTCTATTACGTTAATACCCATCTTTGATTCATACTTATTATCTACTTCAAATAAATCATTGTAATTTAGTGTATTAGAGTATTTTAATATGAAAGGAATCGATATTACAAATACGATGATTAAAGCGACAAATGGCCTTGCTACTGAGTTTTTCGCAAAGAATCCCCATAAGCGACTATCCTCATGACCTTTAAATGTTTTAACTGGATAAAACATTCCTTTTCCTAAAAGCACCATAAAAAATGGATTTAAAGTCGTTAATACGAGTAGTAATACTAAAACACCAATTGCTACCGCTGAAGTAGATTGATATAATTTAAAACTCGCTAACGCAAGTGATGCAAAACCAATTAGCACCGCTATACCGCTATATAATACGGTTTTACCTGCCGATTTAAATGTTTCTTTCGTGGCCAAAAATGCATTTTCTTGTTTACTTAATTCTTCTTTAAACCTCGTATATAATAAAATGTTATAATCTGTTCCTACTCCAAAGAGGACGACGACTACGAACACTTGTGTAAAGTTTGAAAATGGGAAATTAAATTGATCTACAAGCTGAGCAATAATCCCCATTGAAACTAAATACGACACACCGACTGTAAGAAGAGAAACAATCGGAACAACTGGTGAACGAAATACGAGGATTAATACTACAAGAATGAAAATGATTGAAATAACTTCTGTCTTTTTCACTCCCTCTTGAGAGGATTTAAGAAAATCACCCGCTATTAAGTCACTTCCTGTTAAATACGTTTTTACTCCTTTCGTTTGCACCTTTTCATGCAGATTATTTGAAACCCTTGATATTTCACCATGTTTTTTATCTATCGATATTTGCGTTAAAATAGTCGTATTATCTTTAGAAACTAATTGTTTCTCCAAGTCTTTATTATCTAAATGCGAAACAACTTCCTTAATTCCTAATTGCTCTTTTTCATTTTGCAGGGCGTTGATCGTTTTTGTTATTTCCTTCTTTTGTTCATCTGTTAAAGCTGCCTTATTGCCACTATTAAAAACGGCTATAATTTCATACTTTTCAACCCCTTCTTTATCCATCTCTTTAATCATCTTGTCAGCAATGCTGCTTTGTTCTGTATTAGGGATTGTAATTTTCCCTTTTTCCTTCACTAATTTATCCATATTAGGCATCGTTACAACCATTGTAATAGTAATAACTATCCATAATAGAAAAGATAAACTTCTCCAACTTTTTAACTTGCTCATTTAAATCATCTCCCATTATGAAATTTACACACGGAATGAACGTTCATTCCTATCATTCTATTAAATTATTCATTAACTTTATTAAACTAGGTAATACGGAATGAATATTCATTACTTTAGTTGTAAAGATTTATCATCTCCTGTTATTCTTTTTCATACCTCTCTCGGAATGAATGTTCATTCCTGTCCTTATAATGCTATAGAATCAAATGATTCTAATAGCATTCCAACAACTTTCTTCCAATTCCTTTACTAATTCATCTGTATATTCTAACTGCCCTGTTTCCATTACTTTAATTAATTTTTCAATTGGTTGATATACAATAATAATTAAAGCAATTGGTGGTAATGGACGAAGCAAACCTTTTTCGATTCCATCTTCAATCAAGTTCATGAAGAAACCCATGAAGTCCTCGAATATTTCATTGCTATGTTCATCTAGAAAATAACTATCACAGTGAGAATTTGTAAAAAGAAAAGCATCTGCATTTTGTCTCGCAAATTCAAATAAACGGTTGTATGTATGGCTAAACTGTTCACGAATATTTGCACCGACCGGGAAATCATTTTTTATTAATTCCGATAGTTGTAAAACACTTTTCGTAAATAAAGAATTAACAAGCGCTTCTTTATTTTCAAAATAACGGTAGATCGTACCTGCGCCTACTTTTGCTTTTTCAGCAATCATCGGAATTGTTGTACCATCATAACCTCGTTCTGCAAAAAGTTGTATTGCAGCATCAAAAATATCCTCTTGTTTGTTTTTAGCCATTTTTCCACCTCAATTTCCAGGAATGAAAATTCATTCCGTTTTTAATTATAAATTACATGAATTAAAAGTCAAGTGCGTGACAAAGTATAACTGTGATTTTTTATCCTCTATTTGTGAATGAAATTATATGAGTGACTTTCTGGATATATTGGCGCAACTTAAAATTATATCAGCGATTCTCATGATATATTGACTTACCGACAAAAATTCACAATATAAGAGGAAGCTATCCCGAAATTTCACTTAGGATAGCCCACCTTCATACATACAAATTAAAAGAAATCATAAATAAATGGCTTACGCACTGGTACTAGATTCTCAATTGACCGTATTGCCTCGTCACTTCCACTTATTAATTCAAGTTCATTTAGTTCTAATGGGCGTTTATAACCAAACATTATTGCCGATAGTGCATTTATATCCAGTTTTATTCCTTTTTCCGTTGTTTCTTCTACAATTGTTATTTCATGATTTGCAAGTCTCACTGTTACGTTATTCCACGGAGCAAATGCGTCTGTAATGTGTAGGATCACTTCTTGCTGTACATTGTTCCAATTCAACTCATATTGTTTTAAGAACTGCTCTACATCTACAATTCTTCCCATAAAATATGGTTTTATTTCTGTCTTCACGCGTGGCTCTTGCAATGAATATAACAACGGTTCGTTTTCACTTACTGTCATTTCAAGTTCTTTAATCATAGAATCATGCTGGCAAATAAAGTTCCACAGACCATTTCGTGCTTCATTATGTAGTGGTACAAATTCTTCTACTGTCATTTTATAGTTTTCTATTTTGTATAACATGTAACCTGCTGCCCTTTTATTTTCATCATAGTAAATCGCTAATGTTAAATCATCATAAACCGCTTGTAACCACCAGTTCTTCTCTCGAACTAGCATACCTGAAAAACGTTCTGTAAATACTTCATAGAGCTTTTCGACCTCTTCTGGATGATTTTCTTTATTAAAACGTTTCACAGTTCCATTTACTTGTTTTTTCATCACTAAATCGCTCTTAATCATATGACATGTGACTAAATTCGCACAAAGTTCCCAGCCGTATTTACGGTAAAATGAAACCGCAAATGGATGTAACATAGAGACTGTATAGCCATCTTTTTTCATCGTTTGAAGTGAATGTTGAAGTAGCTCTTTTACATACCCACTTCTTCTATACTCAGGATACGTCGCTACCCCTGCAACGCCACCCATTTTAAATTTTTCTTTACCTATGTAAATATGAAACGAAATAAGATGTAATTTTGCTGCTAAGTCTTCCCCTTCCATAATGCCGTATATTTCATGACTTTCCTTCATCTTTGTAAGTTGCTGCTGTAATCGTTCCTCATCTACTTTATATTGAAAAGCGTATTCTGATAAACGTAATGCTTCTCTGAACTTATCTTCTTTTAATTGTATGACATTCATATAATTCTCCTCCATTCCCTGTTTGAATTGTATCACAATTCTTTCTATTTTAGTTCGGTAAGTGAAATTAGAAAGACATTTTAACAAAAAAAGCAGATACATCACGTATCTGCTTTCCATCCTTATTATTTAGCTAACTTTTGAAGTTCATCAAAGAATGTAGGATATGATACACCTACTGCTTCTGCATCTTCAATAATTGTTTTTCCTTCTGCCAGGCAGCCAGCAATCGCAAGCATCATTCCGATGCGATGATCACCATAACTATTTACTGTATTGCCTTTTAGAGCTGATTTTCCGTAAATGATCATGCCGTCATCAGTTGCTTCTATGCGAGCTCCTAGTTTCGTTAACTCAGCAACGACTGTATCAATACGATTTGTTTCTTTTACTTTTAATTCGTGTGCATCTTTAATTACTGTAATTCCTTCCGCTTGCGTTGCCGCTAATGCGATTACAGGAATCTCATCGATTAATCTAGGGATAATATCTCCGCCAATTTCAATTCCTTTTAATGAAGATGTTTCAATTGTAATATTTGCAGCTGGTTCTGATGCCCCTTCGTTAATTATATCTACAGTGAACGTAGCACCCATTTTCTCTAAAACATCAATAATACCTGTACGAGTTGGATTCATTCCTACATTTTGTAATACTAGTTTACTATTTGGGATGATTGCACCTGCTACTAAGAAAAATGCTGCTGATGATACGTCACCTGGCACTTGAATGTCTGTTGCTGTTAATTTTTGTCCACCTGACAGCCTCACTGTTTTCCCTTCGCGAGTTACTTTAACACCAAATGCTTCAAGCATTCTTTCCGTATGGTCGCGTGAAATATGTGGTTCTGTAACAGCTGTTACACCTTCTGCACGAAGACCTGCAAGTAAAATAGCTGACTTTACTTGTGCACTTGCAACAGGAGAAATATATTCAATTGCTTTTAAATCTCCGCCACGTATTGTTAGCGGTGTAAATGTTCCTTCTTCTCTGCCGTCAATGTTTGCACCCATTTGTTTTAATGGGTTTGTTACACGCTTCATCGGTCTTTTTGCGATAGACTCATCACCTTGTACGCAAGAGAAAAATGGTGTGTTAGCTAATATACCTGACATTAATCGAATTGTTGTACCAGAATTACCAACATCTAATACAGCTTTCGGTTCTTGTAAACCTTCTAATCCTTTACCAACTACAGTAACTTCATCACCGTTTTGCGTAATTTCTACTCCCATTTCTTTAAAACATGAAATAGTACTTAAACAGTCTGCACCGGGCAAGAAACCTTTAATTGTTGTTTTCCCTTCTGCAATCGAACCGAACATAACAGCACGGTGTGAAATGGATTTATCACCTGGGATTGTAATATTGCCATTCAATCCGTTATTAACAGGTTGTATTATTCTTTCTTTCACGTTTTTCACCTTCTCATTTAAATTGTTTCATAAGTTTGGTATTCTTCTTCTCCAAGCGCTAGCTTTGCTTTCATACGATCTTCTTCCCTTTGGAAACTAATACGTAATACCCCAAGCAGTCCTTCACGCGCTTCTAATATTTGCAAGTTCGTAATACTAATTTCCTCGCGCGCTAAAATACTCGTAATATGAGCCAATGCCCCCACCTTATCTAATACATCAACGTATAAGTCGTGATAGGCAGGAATTGCACCACTCTTTCTTACTGGTAAAGAATCACGGTATTCTTTCGCATCTGCAAAATAGTTTTGAATCTCGCCTGCATCTCCGGTAGAAACTGTCTTATATAAACCTTCCATTTCAGAGATCCACTCTTTTAATAATACCATTAAATGCTCTCGATTTTGCTTTACAATATCACTCCACATTTTCGGACTACTAGATGCGATACGTGTAATGTCTTTGAAACCTCCCGCAGCGAGTTGATGAATGAGCGGATTATCTCCTGCATGTTTCTCAACTTGCTTTACTAAACCTGCTGCGATAAGATGCGGGAAATGACTAACAATCCCTGTTACATAATCATGTTCTTCTGTATTTAAAACAAGAAAATGAGATCCTGTTCCTTTTAACCATACTTTAAGGTCTTCCACTTGTTCATTTGGTATATGATTCATCGGTGTTAAAATGTAAAATGCATTTTCAAATAAATGCGCCTTTGCGCTTTCAACTCCCGTTTTATGAGAACCCGCCATCGGATGTCCCCCAATGAAAGAAACTTCCTTTGAAAATAAAGCTTCCGCTTCGTTCATAATAGACCCTTTTGTACTACCAACATCAGTCACTATAACATCTTCTCGTAAACGGAATGAAGCAAGTTTGTGTAATAGCTTCTTCGTTTCTTCAACTGGAGAAGCAAAAATAATTAAATGTGCCTCTTCACATGCATGTTGTAAATCAACTGCTACTTCATCTACTACATGTAATTCTTTTGCACGCTCTACTTGCTCTTGAAATATATCGTACCCTGTTATCGTTACATCGTGCTCTTTCTTAATTGCTAAGGCGAGAGAGCCTCCTATTAAACCTGTTCCAATTAATACTACCTTTTTACGCATTTGCCTCATCTCGAGACTTACTTTTTTTGTTTTCAAAGTGTTGTTTTAACACTGAAATCACTCCTTCATTTTGCTCCCTTGTTCCAACTGTAATACGGACACCATTTGGGAATGGACGAATAATAAACCCTGCATGTGCACAAGCTTCATAAATCTCTCCAGCATTCTCTACCGGTAAGAAGATGAAATTAGTTTGTGACGAATAAAATGGTATTTCGTTTTCCTTACAGAAACTCTCGTATTGCTGTAATCCTTCTGTATTCACGTGAACTATTTCTTCAATAAACTCGTTATCACCAAAAGCAATCGTAGCTGCTTTTTGCGCTAATGAAGATACGTTAAATGGTAAACGTACGACATTTAATTTCTCAATTAGCTCTTCCTGTCCGATCGCATATCCAACGCGGAAAGAAGCTAATCCGTATGCTTTAGAAAACGTTCTAAGTACAAGAATGTTTTTATGTTTTTCTAAAAGCGATAATGTCTCAGGGAAATCTTTTGCTGTTACGTATTCATAGTACGCTTCATCAATGACAATTAACGTATTTTCACTAATGCCTTCAATAAATTGAGTTAATTTTTGCTCATTCACATATGTGCCCGTCGGGTTATTCGGATTACAAATCCATACGATTTTCGTATTATTATTTACCGCTGACAAAATTTCGTCTAAATCGTATACACCGTTATTTAAAGGAATTTCTTTCACTTCACAGCCTTCAATAATCGCATGATGACGGTATTGCGGGAATGTTGCACCTGCTGTTACAATGTTATCTCCCGCTCGTAATACGGCGCGGCTTATTATTTGAATGATTTCATCTAAACCACTACCACAAAGTACTTGTTCCATTTGCACATGCAACTTATCCGCGATTGTTTGACGGAGCGTCGTAGCACCTCCGTCAGGATATAAAGCATGTTCCAACCAAGATTTTTGCAACTCTTCTAAAACTCTCGGTGAACAACCGAATGGATTTTCATTCGATGCTAATTTCACAAACGAATGATCTCCGTACACTTCTTTCATTTGTTCTGGTGATTTACCTGGTTTATATGGTTGTAATGATGATAGTTGATCTTTTACTTGCACGTTAAACCCACCTTTTTATTAAAATTCTTTTGCGTAGTTATTGTGTTGCATAATGTTTTGTTTTAATAATTCCATACGATCTTTTCCGAATTGTTCGACTAGTGCATCTGCAAGTTCCCATGCTACAACAGATTCAGCTACTACACCCGCTGCTGGTACTGCGCAACTATCAGATCTTTCAATACTAGCTTGGAATGCTTCCTTCGTATCAATATCAACGCTTGCTAACGGTTTGTATAATGTAGGAATTGGCTTCATAACGCCTCTTACGACAATTGGCATACCTGTTGTCATACCGCCTTCTAAACCGCCGGCATTATTCGTTTTTCTCGTGTATCCTTTTTCTTCATCCCACAGAATTTCATCATGCACTTTACTTCCTGGTTGTCTTGCCGCTTCAAAACCTACGCCAATTTCAGCACCTTTAAATGCATTTATACTCATAATTGCACCAGCAAGTTTTGCATCTAATTTACGATCGTAATGAACGTAACTACCAACGCCAATAGGCATACCTTCTGCAATAACTTCCACAATACCACCGATTGAATCTCCGGTACTTTTTGCGTTGTCAATCGCATCCATCATTTCTTGCTCTACTTCTTTATCTAAACATCGAACTGGTGAGTTTTCAGTTATCGTTTGAATTTCTTCAATCGGTAAGTTTGAAATATGTTTTGCTTTTACTCCACCAATTTCAAGAACATGTCCTGCAATTTTTACGCCTAATTCGCTTAAAATTTGTTTTGCAACTGCACCAGCAGCTACACGAACTGTCGTTTCTCTTGCAGATGAGCGCTCTAATACGTTTCTTATATCACGATGACCATATTTAATTGCTCCATTTAAATCCGCATGTCCTGGACGTGGTTTTGTAATTGTACGTTTCATGTCTTTACTTTCTTTTTCAGAAATTGGCTCAGCACCCATTACTTTCGTCCAATGTTTGAAATCATCATTTTTTACGATTAACGTAATCGGTGATCCAAGTGTCATCCCGTGACGAACACCACTTACAATTTCAACTGTATCTGTTTCAATTTGCATGCGTCTTCCGCGTCCATGACCTTTTTGTCTTCTTAATAATTCTTTATTAATATGTTCCGCCGTAAGTGTCAAACCTGCTGGTACACCTTCTAAAATAACTGTTAACTGCGGTCCATGTGATTCTCCAGCTGTAATGTATCTCATTTCTCTTGCCCCTTTACTATTTTTTTGTACAAAAAAGTCCCTACTGAGCGCTCAGTAGGGACGATGTTTATCGCGGTACCACCCTAGTTGTAGACAACTGTCGTCTACCTCTCTTCTTCTTTAACGATCGTTTGACCGTCTTCCCCTCCATAAGTTGTCGAGAAAGATGCTCCAAGGCTGTAATTCATGCTTACCTTTGTACTGATTCACACCAGCCATCAGCTCTCTTTAACAGTGAGATAAGCACTACTGTTTCCTCTTCAACGCATATATGATATGGAATTAAGATAATTTATTTTTGAAACCTTTTAACTCATCCATGAATCTATGGAATTCTGGAATGTCCATTTGTTGTGCAGAATCTGACAATGCAACTGCTGGATCTGGATGAACTTCAGCCATTACTGCATCTGCGCCAATTGCAAGTGCCGCTTTCGCTGTTGGTAATAATAAATCTCTGCGTCCAGTTGAATGTGTTACATCAACGATAACTGGTAAATGTGTTTCTTTCTTTAAAATTGGTACTGCAGAAATGTCTAATGTGTTACGTGTTGCTCTTTCGTATGTGCGGATACCGCGCTCACAAAGAATAATTTGATCGTTACCTTGCGCAATGATGTATTCCGCTGCGTTAATGAACTCATCAATTGTTGCTGCTAATCCACGTTTTAATAATACTGGTTTGTTAACTTTACCTACAGCTCGTAATAAATCGAAGTTTTGCATGTTACGTGCGCCAACTTGAATTACATCAACGTAGTCTAATGCCATTTCAACATCGTTCGGATTTAAAATTTCACTAATAATTGCTAAGTCGAACTCGTCTGCTACTTGGCGTAAAATTTGTAGTCCTTCTACTCCTAAACCTTGGAAATCGTATGGAGATGTTCTCGGTTTGAATGCACCACCGCGCATTAATTTTAAGCCTTGGTCTTTCATCGCTTGCCCTACTTGACGAACTTGCTCTAAGCTTTCTACTGCACAAGGTCCCATGATGAACGTTTGTGTTCCGTTTCCAATCAATTCACCTTTTACATCAACGATTGTATTTTCTTGTTTCTTTTTACGTGATACTAGTAACGCTTTACGGTTATCATCTTCTTGTAACTCTAAGCTTGCTTTGAAAATCGTTTTGAAAATATGTTGAACTGTTGATGTTTCGAATGGTCCTTCGTTATGCTCTGCAATCATATCAAGTACTTCACGCTCACGTACTGGATCAAAGCGTTTCGTACCTTGTACTTGCTTTTGCTCTCCAATTTTTTGAACGATTTCACCACGTTTGTTTAAAAGGTGTAATAGTTGTAAGTTAATTTCATCTACCTGTTTACGTAATTGATCTAATTCATGATTTGCCATTTGGAAATCCTCCTCTAATGTTTTAAAAGTATAGTAAGAGAATAAAAGATTCTCTATTTTCTGAACTGGCTAATTATACAAATTTATAGTGGAATCGATACCTCTTCTTATTTTAAACTAATAATTCGTACAAAGACATGAACTACTAGTTAAAAAGCCACTTTTTTGTACAAAAAAGCCCTACTGATCCAATCAGTAGGGACGATATTTATCGCGGTACCACCCTAGTTGTAGACTTCTTTCGTCTACCTCTCTTCATTGTTAACGATCATCTGACCGTCTTTCCCTTCATAAAGACAATACTATCTTTACTACGAAAAAGATGCTCCAGGACTGTAATTCGCTCTTGTTTTTGTACTGGTTCGCACCAACCACCAGCTCTCTGTTACAGGGAAACAACAACTACTGCTTTTCCTTTCAATGCATGACTATTTTATTTTCAAGTTGGACCACTAAAATACAAAAAGTCCCTACTGAATAAATCAGTAGGGACGATATTTATCGCGGTACCACCCTAGTTGTAGACTAACTTTCTGTCTACCTCTCTTCACTGTTAACGATCAATTGACCGCTTTTTCCTCATAAAGACAAACTATCTTTATTACGAAAAAGATGCTCCAAGACTGTAATTCATGATTATCCCTGTACTGGTTCACACCAACCACCAGCTCTCTGTTACAGTAAGACTAACCACTACTGTGATCTCTTCATTGCACTTTGTTTATTCAAATGTTTTTGAAATTGAATAAGTATGATTCGTATTATAGAACGCTTTTCAAAACACTGTCAACAACTTTTTATATATTTTTTAAAATTCCACTTTCGTCCTATAATTCTTCTTGTAAATCACCCATTACAATTCCTATGCGAATTATTTCATTTTCTAGTAAATGTAAAACATATTCCTCTACTCCATACTGAACTAATAATTCTTTTATTTTTATGATTTCTTTTTCAAATAAAACGGCTTCTTGACATGTTTGTAGTAAAATAAAAAACACATTTGCAAACATTTCTTTATGCGCTTTCATACTTTCTTTCTTATGAAGCATTTCAATCAATAACTGCTTCATTTCCTCACCTGTACATTTACCATTTACACTTGAAAATGCACGAGACATAATACATAATCCTTTTTCTAATATTTCATCCATGTATAAAATAATACGTAAAAGCATTACATATTCTCTCGCTGTTATCTCACCCATTTTTGGTCGTTCTCGCAAAAATACACTGAGCCAAGCTGTCCAAAATTTTTGTTGTTCTTTTACACTTAATGTTTTGACGTAATAGCATAAAAACTGCATAAATTTAATTTTATTTTCTTCATTTTCTAATACGAGTAAAGGGTATAACCAATCTGTTTTTTGCTCCCAATATAGTACACATTTAATAAATACAAAGCTAAGCCACTTCAAGAAAGCTTCCCTCGTATGCGGATGTAATACTTCCAAATATTCTATCGCATACTTAATAAAACGCTTCATTTCTGTAAATAAAGGTAAATTTATTTGCGTGTAACATAAACCAGCCCATGCATATTCCGTAATTTCATTTTGTTTTTTTAAATCTAAGTATGGTAACAAATATTTTCGGCACCATTGCTTTTCAATATGATATAGAAATGTAATATCTGCTATTAAACGAGCAAACATAAAGTTTGTTCGTACTGAATTAACTCTTACTTGTTCTTCAAATAAAAATAAATATTCATATACATTACGATCGTATAAATGATCATATGATAACAACTTTAATAATACAGCCGTCATTTTTCCAACAGGATGCTGAATTGATTCATTGTAAAAATCTTGTTTTCCAAGCTTAAAATCCGTATCACTCTTCATAACTTGAGGAAACACTGAAAAAGCAAAGCGTTTTACAACACGTATACTATTCTCTTCTAACTCTTCTAGTCGATTACTAATTTCATATAGAAAACTACTAATTAACCAATGAAAAGCAGTATTTCTAACAAATTTCTGCAATAACGGAATAATTTTTTGGATTTGATCATTTGTCAATCCTCTGTTATTTCGCCATTCTCTAATACAAACAAACCATACTTCATTACTTATTTCTTGCACTCCTACTAATTGATATGCGAATGAAATACTCCACTCTGTATTCAATTTACATGCTTTTGATAACATCTCTAAAAAATGGCGTTGTTCAAAAACACCATCTTGCGAAAATTGCCGAACTTGCTTCATAATTTCAACATCTTTCAGCTGCAATAATCCGTCAGCTGTTACATTACAAGTAATGCTTTGCGCTGTATCCTCTTTCTTTTGTACACTGTATCGTTCAGAATGAAAATGAGGATGCTTTTGCTTCATTAACTCATACCCATTTGCCGTAGATGGACTATTTGAATCACACTTGAATAATAAGTCTAATACGAGACATGCATCAAATACTCTCTCTTCTGTAAGACGCTTTATTACAGTTCGAATGACTTCTTCTTTTGTTTTTTCCAAACAATTTGCATAATGACTTTTTAAAAGTTGGAAAACTTCATGTTTATAAGTGAAATCTAAAAGAAGTCCTTCCTGTAACAACCATTTCATTTTGTCATCTACACGAACAAAAATATTTTTATTCATCGCATCAATTGCAATTCGCTTTTGAAGTACACTATTCGCTTCTATCATTTCTGTAATATAATAATCCGCTTTTTTCTCATTGTTTTCACATAAATAAGTTAGACACTCTTTTACAATTTGTATTAAAAATGCAAGATCATTTTGATGAAACTCTTTTTCTACATCTTCCTTATTTCTCTTTTTCAGTGCCGTTTGTCTTAATGACAACATTCTCAATTTTTCTAATCCAATCATCATAATTGGAACAGCATAATAGGCGATATATGGCCTCATCTTTTCGTTCCAAATTTGCTCCACATGAGAAAATGTAGATACTGGTAAGCGACTCGATTCCTCGAGTTCTATTGATTCTTGCGTATCATTTCCCCATTTTCTTACACGTTTCAACTTCAGCTTTCCGTCTAAAATAAAAGTTAGTAACAATAAGGCAATTTCTTTATGCTCAGGAAAAGAACATTTTTGCAATAACTTAGAAATCTTTTCTATAGAGCTACTATCTTTTTCAGCAGTTTCTAATAAAAGGAGTGTCCACCTGGCAAACAACAATGGGTCCATCTCACTCTTCGTTTCGTTTAAGTAGTTACAAATTGTTTTCCATAATAACGTTGATATTTTAGAATAATTTTTATAAATTAATTGAAATAATTCTTTCTGATGACTAAAAAGAAATTGTTCCACTAACCATTCTGCAAGTAATTCATCTACTTCATTATAGTTTGGCGTAAGCATAAACAAATTTTGTAATTTACCTTCTGCTTCTAACCATTCGACCCATTCATAATCGTGAGCAAATTCCACAAAGTAACGAACTGTTTCAATTTTTTTAATTGATTGCTTTATGTATGATAATTGTTCCTGTTCTACTGACGGGGGAACCGTTACAATATCCCGAATACGCATTCTTTTCGTAATATAATTATCACCCATTAATTCCGCCCAGCGTTTTACCGCTTTTACGAGAGATTGATGATTATTCACTTTATTCGGATACACAATCGGTCTTATCCCTAAATGTTCCCAGTGGTACGTATTTTCTCCTTGTGCGACAAAAGCAAATCGTCTTGTACTTGGTGGTAAACCAGTTGCTAAATATTTCATTACTGGGTCATTATGACTATATCCAACGAATAAAACGGTGTAATTTGAGAATAGATCGACTAAAAATCTTCTCGCCCAACCTTCCGTTAAGTAAGCCCTTCCAAAATCACCGTCTGTTAAAATTAAAGCCTCTTTCTCCTGTTCTACATTACCATGTATATAAGCAAGACCTTTAAAAGCTCTCCCAGTCGGTAAAGCTGGAGCGTAATAAACATTGATATCTCTATTTATTTCTTTAATTGCAGTTGTAAAATGTTGATCAAAATTTGTTGTTACAATGCGGATATCTGTATCTAAAGGAAATAACCTTGGAATTGCATAATGTAATGGATTCGGTTTTGATTTCTCTATATGAACAAGATCTCTTGCGACTTGATGTACATCTTTTGTTTTCGCAATTTTACCAAGATAATAATCATGTGGTTCTGTTATTTCACGCTTTTCGACATATAACGTTTTTGCAATTTCATCAACTAAATCATCAAAATTTGGTAAGTTTGATTTCCCTTTCATAGAAACTCCCGCTCCAACAAATAACACTAACTTTCCTTGCTCAATGTGATCAATTAACTCATCTGGAATTTCTACTTCTGAAGTAATCCACATCCTGGATTCCCCCTTACCTAAAAATGTCATACACTCTCATTTTACTATAACATTTTTTCGTTATTTTTATAATATTTAGACTAAATTCCGAACATGAAAAAGTTTTATGTAAATAAATCCGTTACAATGTATGAACTACAGAATTTATTGAAAAACTATGTATAAATCGGAGGTGTAAATTTTGAATGATTTCACAGTAGTGCTTATCAAGTTTATATCATGCATTATCGCATTTAGCATTGGGCTTGCTTTATTTTTCCCTGCAACGTTTGTTCAAATTATTTCATTCAGTCTCTTTGTTACAATCGTATCCTACATGTTCGTTGATAAAATTATTTTAAATCGAATTGGCAATACTGGTGCCATTATGTCGGATTTCTTATTAACATATTTAAGCGTATGGATTTTCGGTAATATTTTATTAGACAACTATATGCAAATTGCATGGGGCAGTATCCTTTCTGCCATCGTCTTCACTTTATCTGAAGTAATCGTTCATCGCTTCTCTAACTCTCATACAAGGCACAACAATGATAACATTCGTATTAATCGCCGCTTTGCATATGGTACGGAGTTTGCTGAAGAACAAAATATATTGGATAAAGACAAGAAGAAGTAACATTTTAATGCAGGAGCGCCCTTTTTAATTATGTGGTGCTCCTTTTTTTGTATTTTTTCATTATGGTACGTGAAATTATATAAACGATTATTTCAAAATATCGACTTACCGACAATATTTGACGCTATTTTTCTAATAAAAAAACTGCCTCTTATTTAGAGGCAGCCACTTTCAAGTCTTTTAATGCAACAACATCCGCAAACGCTCCCAATACTGCGTTATGATGTTTCACAATATCTTCAGCACGTAACACTTCTGCATCAAATGTACTATGCGCATCACTAACTAACGTTACTTTATATCCTTCACTACATGCTCTGCGCGTTGTCGTATCTACACAATACTCTGTTTGCATTCCCGAAAGAATAACGTGTTCAATTCCTTTCTCTTGTAACACTTCGCTTAAGTTTGTCTTATGGAATGAATCTGGCGTCGTCTTTTCAACAATATCATCCCCTTCTTGCGGAGCGATTGTTGCATGGATTCGCCATCCATCCGTACCTTTTTCTAACGGATGGTCTTTAGGACCGTTATGTTGGACATAAATAACTGGAATATCATTTGTACGACATTCCCCAATAAGCTCTTGCAATGTTTGTAAAAACTTTTCCCCATTATGTACTGGCATTCCAGCTGTATACATACCGGCTTGCACATCAATTACGATTAATGCTTTTTTCATTTCACACAGCTCCCTTCGTTTATATAAGCCATTGCATATTCATTATAATTGTTTGTATTCCATCATCCAACAATCTTCTAGTTCCCCCTCATGTAGCTCATGTTCCTTTAAAATCTTTACTTTTTTAAATCCGCATTTTTCATAACACTTTATCGCTCGTTCATTATTTACTTTCGGATCCATTGCGATTGCTTCTGCTCCCATTTCACCCATAATGTATGTAATTGCTGCCTGAACGAGTTTTTGTCCAATTCCTTTTCCCCAATAGACTGGTTCACCGATAAATTGATCCATTCCCCATACATTTTGTGATTCTTTATAGCCATATATCGCTTTCCACTCTGAATCAACTGGGTACATTTGTATGTAACCAATCGGAACGGTATCAAATTCTATTAAACATCTATTTTCATTACTGTTTGGATTATGCATAAAATGATCAAGCACCTTTTCTACAGATTGCGGATTATCTCGCCCTTCGTAATACCGCAGGACTGCTGGGTCCGTTAAACATTTAGAAATGATAGCTGCATCATTTTCCATTACGTATCTAATCAATAAACCTTCTTTTTGAAAAAGCATATTATACCTCTATTATTCCTTTATATTTTTTCTTGATGTTACATCTTTCATTGCACCTACTAATGCATATGGTAGTAATGTAATCGCAAAAAATGCTGTAAATACGTTAAATTGCGGGATTGTATAGAGTGTGAACCATTCAGTGAAAAATTGAGAATTTAATATTCTATTAAAAAACTCTCCGCCTGGCCTAAAGTTTGGTGCCCACGCAGTTATTTCACACAAAATAAACAGTAACTGAACAATAAAAAATGCCCCTAGATAACGAAACCAAGTCCGTTTCCATATAGGTTGTGCATTTTTTAATATATCCCCCATCTAATCCCCTCCTTAAATATTCATCATATTAATTATACACTTTCCTCACTTTATTTGTTAAAATTTTCTATATAATTAATACCGTTGGGGGAATACATTATGTCTAAACCTATACTTACATCCACTTTAATCATTCTTAGAGGAAACTCCGCAAGTGGTAAAACAACGATCGCAAAGCAACTACAAGAACATTTCGGACAAGGGACACTTTTAGTCTCTCAAGACGTCGTACGTAGAGATATGTTAAGAGTACACGACACGATGGGGAACTTATCTCATGATCTACTATTTGAAATTACGAAGTACGGAAAAGGAAAATGTAAGTTTGTTATTTTAGAAGGTATTTTAAACAATCGTAGATACGGTGATATGTTGAAAGAATTAATTCGTTATTTTGATGGAAATGCATATACATATTACTTTGATTTATCACTCGAGGAAACCATTAGACGACATAACACAAGGGACAAACGACATGAATTTGGTGAATATTCCCTTCAAAAATGGTATAATCCGCACGATACAATTGAAGTTGCTAGTGAAACTATTTTTACAGATAATTTTACACAAAAAGATATATTTGATGCGATTCTTAACGATGTTGCGATACAAAAACAAGACTAATATAATATGTTAGTCTTGTTATGTACTTTGTGTTTCCGTTTTTATAATTGAACAATCTTTACATAAATAAAAATAGATATTCATTTCCCCAAACTGGAAATCAACTACTGAAATAAGTTCACGTTCCTCGATATCTTGTGTAATTGTAGCAGCATACTTCATCTCTTTAGAACAAGTTGGACACGCCAAATCCTCTGGAAGATCATCATATAATGGTGCCCCTAACAATCTACATACATATTCCGAACCGAACAAGTCGAAAGCTTCCCAGTACCTATCTTCATCTGTAGGTATATCTTCATATTTATAAGCTTTACCGTTGTTTTTGGTAATGAAACTGGTAACTTATCTTCCTCTTCCATTATCCATTCTTCTGTATTTTGCTGCTGTATGATTTGAACTGTTTTACCTCCATCACTTAACTGAAAATATTGCGGTTCCCACACCATCGCGCAGTTCAAGCATGAAACGAATGGTAAAATATTTAGTTCACTACTTTTAAGTTCAGCAAGTCTCTCATCTTTTAAATCAAAACAGAGAATTTGGTGCATCTTCTCACCGCATAACTTACATACTGGCAAATTGCAATCTTGACCGCCAAAGTAATGATTATATGAACCTCTTCCTTCAATTACTCTATACCCTTTCCGCTCATTACAATGTGCGCCATATAATTCTATTGTCATATTCTATCCTCGCCTTTTATAAGAATGATTCACAAAATGATAATAATTAAGACTAAAAAACATCGTCTTCCTGAATAGTTTCCATAATAAATTCTTTTAAACTCGGAGATATTTCTTCCATTTCGTCATCCGCGTGATACCAAATATATATTTTATCATCCGTTTTTCCATTATTTATTTTAAAGCACAATTTATCCCCTGAACCATCGTCACCAATTATGATAAGATTTTCTGGTATAGACTCATCTCTCATGTCAATGTTTTTTCTAACAATATCATCCAAAGTTTTCGTTACATTTCTATTATCTTTAATCGGATATAGTATCCATTCCCCTATTTCAGCATTATTAACTAATTTAATAAGATCCCTATATTGATTTGGGAAAGCAGCACCTAGCTTTTCTTCCGTTTCTTTTATTTGCAACTCCAATACACCTTGTTTCTTTGTTTCAATATATTCTCTTACTTCTTTCATGAAATACACCTATCCTTTGAACTTAATTACACTATTATGAGTGAAAGTGTTTAGTAAACGATTTGATCCGATTTATATATTTCATTATACGTTAACCCTTCGTTTTCAACATACTATTCTTCTCTACTTCTCAATAACCTTCTGTTCTACTTCCTTACCTCATTCTTAATAGTTTTTCTAAACATGAGACAATTTTTATGTTTTATTACAGGTTTATTAATAAGTCATTTAAAAATCCTATTATACTTCCACTAAAAAAATAAAAGCCAGCCTCAATAAGGAGAACTGACTTCTATTTGGATCATTATAGTTACTATAAAATTTTTACTTTAACAGTTTTTCTTCCCCAATTCATAGCTTTACTTTTTGACCCCATTAATACATCAATACGATTACCTTTAATTGCGCTTCCAGTATCACCAGCGATAGCTTCTCCATAACCTTCTACCCATACTTTAGATCCTAATGGGATTACTTTCGGGTCAACTGCGATAATTCTCATATTCGGATTTGCCGTTAAATCATGCCCCATCGCAGTTAAAACGCGTCCACCATATGTACCATTTTCACTTGGATCAGCAGTATACGCTGTCGCTACTACCGTTAATTCACGTTTAGCAGACTGTATGTTGTTTTTTGATACTTCTTTCGCTCTCTCTTCTTCTTTAGCTTTTGCTATTTCTCTTGCTCTCTCTTCTTCTTTAGCTTTTGCTTTTGCTATTTCTCTTGCTTTTTCTTCTTCTTTTGCTTTTGCTATTTCTCTTGCTCTCTCTTCTTCTTTAGCTTTTGCTATTTCTTTTGCTTTTGCTATTTCTTTTGCTTTCTCTTCTTCTTTAGCTCTTGCTATTTCTCTTGCTTTCTCTTCTTCTTTAGCTTTTGCTATTTCTTGCGCTTTTTCTTCTTCTTTAGCTTTTACTTCTTCTTTAGGCTTTACCATTTCTTGCGCTTTCGGTTCTTCTTTAACTTTTACTTCTTCTTTGACTTTTGCCTCTTCTTTAGGCTTTACTATTTCTTGCGCTTTCGGTTCTTCTTTAACTTTTACTTCTTCTTTGACTTTTGCCTCTTCTTTAGGCTTTACTATTTCTTGCGCTTTCGGTTCTTCTTTAACTTTTACTTCTTCTTTGACTTTTGCCTCTTCTTTAGGCTTTACTATTTCTTGTGCTTTTACTTCTTCTTTAACTTTTACTTCTTCTTTGACTTTTGCCTCTTCTTTAGGCTTTACTATTTCTTGTGCTTTCGGTTTTTCTTTAACTTTTACTTCTTCTTTAGGCTTTACTATTTCTTGTGCTTTCGTTGTTTCTTTCGCTTTTGCTACTTTCTGCGTCTTTACTTCTTTCTTTTCTTTAACTGATTTTTGTACTTTCGCTACTTGCTTCGTTTTCTCTTCAGTTTTCTTTTCAGTTGGTGCTGTACTTGATAGGAAAGAAACGTTTGCATAAGCAATTTTTCCTTTATACTCAAATTCCAACCATCCGTCTTTTACTTGATGCGTTGATTCAATTACATCATCTTTTTTTAGTCTGCCAAGAATTTCTGAATCTGTGTTTGCTTCGGTACGTACATTTAACAAATTCGCCGTTACATGATACACATCTTTTGTAAACTCCGAACTTACAAACACTTCTTTACCGTTCAATTCAATTTTTGACCAGCCATCTTCGGTATTGATGACTTTTAACTCTTGCCCATTCTTTACTTTTTCGACCACTTTTGATTCTGTAGTCGGTTTTTCACGTACGTTAAGTACATCTGCTGTTACGATTGTTTCTGCGGTAGCAGTTGTGGTAAACGCCCCCAATCCAAAAATAGTTGCTGTTGCTGCGCCAATTACTTTTTTCATATTAGCCTCCATTATATTTTTTTGAATTTTATCAAATGTCTCTGTAAAATTGTATAATTTTACATAATATCAAAACATTTGCAACAGTATATTAATACGGCTTAATATACTGTTATTAAAACTCCTCACTTCAATACTAACAAATTCTTATTTCTAATTCTATATATTATAAATCTCCTTATCTTTTATAAAAGCTTCATGCCCTTCTTCACACTAAATAGTTGTTGCAATTCCCGCCAAAAATAAACTTACAATTGCTAAAAATTGAGTAGCGACTATAGCCCCTCTTAAATGAAACTTATAATCTTTATATCCCTTCATTCCTTCCGTACTAGGAATCACAACAAACCTTGGAGTAATCCAGCAAAAAATTAGCCAATCAATTATAAGTAAATCTACTAAATTGAAAATCATTAAAATACCAAAAGTGTGTAAATAAGCATCCATATACAATAATTTTTCATGCTTATGTAATATATATGTAGAAACGAAAGGACAACCGAAAAGAATAGCATTATATACAATATTAAAGTAAATGGTTTGCTTTTTTTCATGAATCGATTTTGGAAAAACTACTTTTTGAATATCTTTCGGATAATCAGTTAATGAAAGTCGAGGATTATAATATAAGGACCCTAAAATCATTACGGATAGTACAGTAGACATGATGACACCAACGTACATCATTTGCTCAAATTGATTCATACGCTTCATTCACCCTTTCTGTAATTACTATGTTGATCATTCACTTAATTACACATTGTATGTACGTACATAATCAAAAATTAACAACTAGCTTTAATAGCGAAGCAAACAGATGTAAACGTACTAAAAGCAATGATTGATCCAAATAATATCCCTTCTCGCAAAATTTTACTAAGCGTAGGTTTTACATCGGAGAAAGTTTGTGAGATTGATGGATTACCTGGGGAGATTTTGAGCACATACATATAATTACAAAAAGGCAGTGCTACTTATGTAGCACTGCCTTTTTCTTTATTGGAATAATCCTCTTCCTTTATTCATTTACTTATAAAGTATTGTCAGTTCTTCTTTATGTTCTGTATTTCCACATTATAAATATTTCACGTCAAGGAGAGATGACTGAAATGAATAATCAAAAAATTGAACTTACTGGTCGTATCGTTACACCTAATGATCCTGATTATAATTCAGCGCGTGAAGAATTCAATACATTCTTCAACAAATTTCCGTTAATCATTGTTTTTGCTCAAAATACACAGGATGTAGTAAACGCCGTTCGCTGGTCAAGGCTACATAACGTTCCTATACGCATGCGCTCTGGACGTCATAATTATGAGGCATTATCCGTCAGTAATGCTGGTCTTGTAATTGATGTAAGTGAAATGAAACAATTAGAAATAGATCACAATAATGGAACTGTAACTATTGGGACTGGATGGAGAAATATTTCTTTAATTGAAACACTTGCTGCTGAAGGATTAGTTGTACCGAGTGGTGTTTGTCCTACTCCCGGGATTGCAGGTGTTACTTTAGGTGGCGGACATAGTATTCTCTCTCGTCCGTTTGGATTAACTCTCGATCATTTACTTGAATTAGAAATGGTAGACGCGAATGGTTGTATAATACGTGCTAACGCCAAGTGTAACTCCGATCTCTATTGGGCTTCGCGCGGTGCTGGTGGTGGTAACTTTGGAATATGTACTTCGTTTAAGTTTCGAACACATAAAATTAATACGGTAGGATTTGCAGAAATAAGCTGGGGGATATCAGATTTAAAACCCGTATTAACCTCTTGGCAAGAATATACGCTACCTTGCGCTAATAAACGCCTTACAACTACTCTTTTTATGTCTGCAGGATTAGAACCATCATTATTAATGCAAGGTGTATTTCTCGGTTCTGTTCAAGAATTGCAGACGCTACTACAGCCATTATTAGAAGCCGGTTCACCCATGCAAGTAACTATCGAAGAAATACCATGGGCAGAAGCAGCAACGAAAATAGCTGAGAAGCAACCTGCAACACCTTTACCATTTAAAAGTGTTGGTCCATATGTGTATGAACTATTACCAGAAGAAGGACTATCCATTATCGATCACTTTATTAATAATCCACCTCCCTTTTCCACTACCTCTGTATTTTTCCACGGATTAGGCGGTGCTGTTGCTGAGGTGCCAAATGAGGCGACTGCTTACTTTTACCGAAAAGCACTATCAAACATGTCAATATTCGCTACTTGGGAGCAACCAGAAGGTGCTGGTGGAAGTATTCGATGGGTTGAAGACTTCCGTTTGGCAATGCTTCCATTTACAAAAGGTGTCTATGTTAATACTCCTGACCTATCCATTAAAAATTGGCCAGATGCATACTTCAGTTGCAACTTTGACCGATTAATGGAAGTAAAAGCAAAATATGATCCGAAAAATGTCTTTAACTTTCCGCAAAGTATTCCGCTTTTTTAAACTATATATTCCACCTAATATATCAAAATATAAAACATCCATTTTTTAAATGGGTGTTTTATAAACTAAGTTTACATAATATAATTATTAGTTACTTTTTTTGCTAAATATCTATTCAACAATCCAAAGTAATACTTTCTCAAACTCTTTTTTGGGCAACATACTTTCTTTTATATAGCCATTCTTTTAATTGTACTTCATCCAAAGTTTCGTTCCCCTCTCGTAATCTTTCACACTATATTCGCTCGTTTTTCACAAAAGGTTCATTTTACATGAAAATTTATTTATTACAATAAAAATATAAGGTATATTTTTAAGAAAAGGAGGATTTCAAGAATGAATCAAGAGGATAAAATTTACGCTGAAAAAGTGTTGGAAAATCTATTCATCGGATCACAAGTTGATGGATTACAATTTGGTATTTCTCCAGCCGCTATAAAGATTCATTTCACAAACTTTCACGACTCAGTTGATTATGACAGACAATTATATATCAATATCGAATCCAAATGGTGTTTATTTAATAAACCTCAAAAAAGATACCCATTAAATGAAGATGAATTTGAAGTTTATTCTGAGGAAGAAGAATATGAAAGAATATTTAAGATAAGAAGACAAAAAGTTACCGCTATACGACTCGGCTTAGAAAGCCCTCATTTAATTATTACATTAGAGAGTGGACAAATTATTTTTGTAAATGGTTTTCATGATTATTATGAATGTTGGCAATCTGGTGTTCTATGTGAGCAATGGCTTGTAGTCGCTGCACCTGGGAATGAAATCGCCACTTGGGCTCCCGATGAGTTTATCGATAAATAAACTGTCTTCACGAAGAAGAACCGAAGATATTTTATGAACTACATAACTATTTCTATTACACTTAAACGAATGACCATTTTACTTTAATAGAACTCACTTTATTAATGCTGAAAGGATGATAATGATGGCATGTGTCCATGATTTTGGAATAATTGACGATTTTACTTCTCAAAAAAATTACGAAGATTATACACCAGAGAAATATCATTGTATTTCTGTTGATGATGATATTATCAGTAGCTTAAATCGAAATTTATCAATTATGAAAACCTACTTTCATACAGTCAAAAATCAGGAATACGGTTTAGTTTATTACGGTATTACAATTATCCCGCCTGAATCATTAGCAATATTCTATGAAACAGTTACATCTTCAAAGCTCTTCAAAAATTCTGATGAGCTGATTGAGTTAGCTTCAAAAATTGAACAAGCCGCAGCAGAACAGAAGTACATGATCCATTATGGGGTTTAAATGTAATTCAAAAAATGCTTAGGATTTCTCCGAAGCATTTTTTGTATGTTACTAATAAATTTATTTCCTTAACCATTTAGTCCATGATTGAGCCTATGGCCCCACCTTTTACAAGTGAGGGCGCCCCTATTAATCTAAATAGGCGTCTCATTTCCAATCTTCCAGCTAAACCATTTCCCATGCCCTTCTGTTTCTCCAACCGTTTCACGATATTCGTTTCCGTTAATATAATAATCAATATGAAGGTCACGATCCCACATGTTGTTATAAAGGTGGAATACATCACGTTTTGCGCCAATTTCTTGTATTTGTTTTTCTAACTTATGTTTTACTTGTTCTGGTATTTGATTTGCGACGTGTGTATGGAAAATACAAATAACAGCTTCTTCACTTATTTGTTCAATAATAGATGATAATAGCTCTACACCGTCTCCTTCTATGAATTGGACAGATTCATTTTTCACTAAAGATGCAGCTTGATCAAACATCTCAAGCCTTTCTTTATGTTCTGGCCAAATTAAAGCACGTAACCATAAATAATCTTCCTCATTATGTAAATCATTCACATGTAAGTCCAGTCCGATTCTTTCTACGACAGATGGGCTTTCTTTTAGAAAATGCGGTACATTCTCCCCTCTTATTTCAGAAGTTACATGCACATTTGAATTTATATTTCCGTACATTTCATCCGTCCCGTACGAATAACTATATTGGTCCCAGAACAGTTGCAACCCAGAACTTGTCCCAATTTCAATTAACGCTAACGGCTTCTTCACTTTGTTAAATATGTAGCAGAAACTTGGGTATAAGTATGCACACCGTCTTACTTCATTCGTTTGAACGAGTTTCGTTTGTAACAATGTAATGATTTCTTCTCGGTACTCTTTACAGAAATCTTTAAAATGATCAAAAGCTTTATTTAAATTTGTATCGGCATTTTCAACTAAACTACTATAATACGTTTTTAAATGATGTTCTTTCCCTGCTAACAATAAATAATGTACTGCACCTAATAGTAAGTTTGGGACTGGTTGACCTACCTGAGCAGAGGACGATAGTGTAAG
Source organism: Bacillus sp. C-3-6 (assembly GCF_054509685.1). NCBI lineage: Bacteria > Bacillati > Bacillota > Bacilli > Caryophanales > Bacillaceae > Bacillus > Bacillus sp. C-3-6. The sequence continues at coordinate 2,819,256 of NZ_CM137247.1, forward strand.
TACTTCCTCATCTTCAGCAATTTTCATTGATAAATATTCATATAAATCACTTGACCCTTTACATTCCTTTATTGAAAAGTTTCGAAATAAGTTTGAAATTTGTTCTTTTGTACACATTAGAGTCCCTCCTTTTTATTTTTCAGAATAATCTTACCATTACAGAAAGAATAATCCCATAAAAAGGTACTCGATTTAGTCACTTAAGGATACGTAAGCTTTTTCGAGATAATTTCAAACTGTAATTTTTTTCTATTTATCACCTTAAAAGAGCTTGTTAAATAAGATTTTTAGCGAATAAAACGTTAAATAGTTTAAAATTATCAGATAACACTAGATATTTTAGTCTATTAATTATTATAATAGAGTATGAGATGGTTATATAATTGAGACAAAAAAGGTATACACCTAGGTGGGGCCTAGGCGGTGTTTCTCTTTTACGGCTTAGACATAGAAAACACCTACACTTTTTTGCCAATATAGGGGATGGAGAGATTATCATGAGCAACATGCAGCAAAAAACAGACGTTATCTTAATTGGTGCAGGAATTATGAGTGCAACGTTAGGCTCATTACTAAAAGAATTAGCACCAGAATGGGAAATTAAAGTTTTTGAAAAACTCGCAAGTGCCGGGGAAGAAAGCTCTAACGAATGGAATAATGCAGGTACAGGGCATTCTGCGCTATGCGAACTGAACTATACTTCCGAAAAATCTGACGGATCTATAGATATTAGTAAGGCTGTAAAAGTGAATGAGCAATTCCAGCTTTCAAGACAATTTTGGGCATATCTTGTAAAGAGCAAATTAATTCGTAATCCACAAGATTTTATTATGCCACTACCTCATATGAGTTTAGTACAAGGGGAAAAAAATGTTGAATTTCTAAAAAACCGTTTTGAAGCGCTTTCAAAAAATCCACTGTTTCAAGGAATGGAATTTTCTGATGCTCCTGAAACATTAAAAAAATGGCTTCCACTCATTATGGAAGGCCGCACATCTAATGAACCGATGGCGGCAACGAAGATTGACTCTGGAACAGATGTTAACTTCGGTGCATTAACACGTATGTTGTTTGATTACTTAAAAACAAAAAATGTCGAGCTAAACTACAAGCATAGTGTCGAAAATATTAAGCGCACGAAAAATGGTTTGTGGGAAGTAAAAGTACACGATATGAATAGTGGTAAAATTGAGCATCATACTGCTAAATTCGTCTTTATTGGCGGTGGTGGCGGTAGTCTACCTCTACTTCAAAAGACTGGTATCCCTGAATCAAAGCATATCGGAGGATTCCCGGTAAGTGGACTATTTATGGTATGTAAAAACCAAAAAGTTGTAGAGCAACATCATGCGAAAGTATACGGTAAAGCTAAAGTTGGCGCTCCGCCAATGTCTGTACCTCATCTAGATACGAGATATATAGACAATAAAAAAGCTTTACTGTTTGGACCATTCGCAGGCTTCTCACCTAAATTCTTAAAAACTGGCTCAAACCTTGACTTAATCGGTTCTGTAAAACCGAATAACGTCTTAACGATGTTAGCTGCTGGTGTAAAAGAAATGGGACTTACAAAATACTTAATTCAGCAAGTTATGTTATCGCACGAAAAACGTATGGAAGAATTACGCGAATTCATTCCGAACGCGAAAAGTGAAGATTGGGATATTGTAGTTGCTGGACAACGTGTACAAGTAATTAAAGATACTGATGCTGGCGGTAAAGGAACACTTCAATTTGGTACAGAAGTAGTAAGTGCAGCTGACGGCTCAATCGCCGCATTACTAGGTGCATCACCAGGTGCTTCTACTGCTGTTCACGTCATGCTTGAAGTATTAGAAAAATGTTTCCCAAGCCGCATGGTAGAATGGGAAGAAAAAATAAAAGAAATGATTCCTTCATATGGCATTTCACTAACTGAAAATCCAAGATTGTTCCAAGATCTTCACACTTCGACTGGTCGTACACTTGGATTAAACGAAAAAGAAACTGTTCATAATTAATGAAGAAATTAAAAAACGTCCGATATATTCGGACGTTTTTTTGTCTACTAAAAATTATACTTATCAATATTATCTTTCGTAAATACAACTCGGTCTGGTAATACGATAATTCCGTTCCCTTCTGCCTCATAGTCATATCCTTGAATGGAGTTTGGCTCTACTTTCACTATTCCAATTCCTTTTACTTCAAAGCTATCCCCTACTTTTAACTTCTTCCCTTTTACAACAATTTCATTTGCTACATAAGTTGCCAACGCACCTTGCTGTTTGACATCCCATAATCCGAATTGTTGTACTGTTCCTCGTTTTACATAATCACGCATAACGTTCGGTGTAGAAAATCCAGTTACCACTACTTTTTTATCCATTTTTAAGTTTTCAGCTGCTTGCGCCATGGCTGGGAGTGCTGTTGCATCTGGACAAATAACTGCGTTAATATCTGGATACGTTTTTAATATGTTCTCCCCTACGGATAAAGATTTTTGTGCATTATTTTCACCGTACTGCGTCGTTACAATTTCCCAGTTCGGATATTTCTTTTTAATAATTTCTTTCGCTTTCGTTACCCATTGGTTTTGATCCGTTACTGTTGGACTAGAATAAAAGAACGCTACTTTCCCTTTATCTCCAATTTGCTTGGAAGTCATTTCAATTAATAAGTTAGCAAGTTGGTCTGGTGTCCCTTGACTTATATAAAAAGAACGGTCTTTGGGATTCACATCAGAATCCCACGTTAAGACAGTCATTCCTTTTTTCTTAGCACGTTGCAATGATTGCGATAAACCATCAACTGATGTAGAGGAAACCATAAGTGCATCATAATTTTGGTTAATAAAATTATTTATATACTTTACTTGCCCTGATACACTCGCTTCAGACGGCCCATCATATTTCACTTGTACGCCTAGCTTATCTCCCATCTCCTTTGCTCCTTCACCGCCCGATGTAAAGAAGCCAACTCCAGTTAATTTCGGGATAAATGCAAATTTCACATCATCCGCTTTTTTCTTATCTGCCGTTTGACTGGAACAAGCGATTAAACCTATTAAACAAATACATACAATCAATACAATCCCCAGTTTTCTCTTCATGACATTTCCCCCTTATGCCAACTCTGTCTTTTCCCCGCTAAAAATTGATGTAATTTGAAATGTCTCATAATAACTGAAAGAATAAGGATAATACCTATTACGACATTTGATTGTTCATTTGTTAAGCCTGTCATTTGTAGGCCATATTGCATAAGGCCTATAAAAATACTTGCAAGTACAGTACCGAAAATACTTCCTTTTCCACCTGTAATAAGTGTCCCGCCTAATACGACTGCTGTAATGATTGGTAATATTGTTTCACTTCCTATATCAGCACGTGCAGAACCGAAATATGCAGTTAAGAAAACTCCCCCTAATCCACCTCCTAACCCAGAAAGTATGTAAGCAATGATTACTACTTTCTTCGTCTTAATCCCGGTGTATTTTGCTGTATTTTCATTCGCACCTGTTAATTTTACGTAGCGTCCATATATCGTTCGGTGAAACAAAATTGTGTATACAATTGTTAATGAAATAAGTAACCATAATAAATTGGGTATTCCTATAAAACTACCATTTGCTAGTTGTACATAAGTATCAGGTAAACCGCTTATCCCTTCATATCCAGAAGCACCCGCCCCTCCTGAAATGACAAGCGCAATTCCTCCGTATAAAAACATCGTTCCGAGTGTAACGACTAGTGGTTCTACATCTGTCATTTTTATAATGAGTCCATTTAAAGCTCCTGCTAAACAACTAATTATTAGGGCGATTATGACAGCAAACAAAATAGGTATTCCGTTCATCCAAAGTACACCAATCAAGATCGAAGTGAGCCCCATTATTGATCCGACCGATACATCAATTCCTCCTGTTACAATAACGAAAGTCATTGGTATCGCCGCAATTGCGATAAATAGGAAATCATTTGTACTAAAAAGGAGATTACTAATATTTAAGAAATCACTATTTATAAAACTAAAAAGGATGAATTCTATAAGAAGTAATACAATTAGAACCCCTTCCCATCTATATAAATACTTCATAGATTCATCCTCCTTTTTGCCTTCCACTTTCTCATAACACTATCTAATATGATGATGAGTAATAATAAAAAGCCTGAAATGGCATTATTCCAAAATGCTGGTATTTTTAAAAAGACGAGTGAGCTGCTTATCACTTCTAGAAACAATGCTCCTAATGCGGCTCCAAATATAGAACCTGTTCCTCCTTTTAAATGAATTCCTCCTAGTACAGCGGCTGCGATTACTTGTAATTCTAATCCTGTACCTGTTTGATTTGGGACGAACCCGATATTCATAACAAATATGCAACCAGCGAGCGCAGCGCTTATGCCTGAAATCATAAACGCATATATCTTCACTTTATTAACAGGTATACCAATAAGCCTCGCGCCATCTTCATTATCACCTACCGCATAAAAGTATCTTCCCAATGGCACTTTTCTTAAAAAGAAGTATAGTAGTAGTAAAATAATAAAAACGAACCATACAGTTATAGGTAAACCAAGAATGATGATAGATGACAGCTGCTTAAAATCGTTTGGAATATCTTCAATCCACTTCCCGCCTGTGAAGATTAACATTGCACCTCTAACAATTCCTAGCATCCCTAATGTCATAATAATGGCTGGTACCCGAAACTTTGCAACGCCAATCCCGTTTATGAAACCGATAATAGCACCAAGCATTATCGCAGCAAGAATTGACATGAATGCATTATACCCGTTCGTTAACAACATCCCGCAAACTGCCGCGCTTAATCCCATAATTGAGCCAACTGATACGTCTATATTTTTCGTAAATAAAACGAACGATTGGCCAATTGCTAGAACGACTAAAATAACGCTTGATTTCATCAGTAAAGATAACGAGTTAAATTGAATAAAACTAGGGTTTATCATTCCTACAATAGCTATATAAATTAGTAGTAACAGTATGATAGACGTTTCATGCATTTTTAACATATGTTTCATTCCGCTACACCTCCGTATGCAAGGCGTGTAACTTCATTCACACTCAGTTGTTCTTTTTCCATATGAGAAACAAATCGCCCATTTCTCATTACATATACACGGTTTACTAATTGGACAATTTCTTCAACATCTGAAGAGATTAATAAAATTGCGAGTCCATCCCTTTTCATTTTTTTTATCGTCTCATACACTTCAAGCCTTGCTTTCGCATCAATTCCGCGAGTCGGCTCATCAAGAATAATAATTTTAGGATTACATGCAAGATACTTCGCAAGCACGACCTTCTGCTGATTACCTCCTGATAAAGATGCCAGTTCTTTATTCATATTCTGTACAACAATTCGGAACTGTTCTATAAACGAATTAACTAAAGCGCTTTCTTTTTCTTGATTTATAAAAAAGCGATTATTTTGATATAAACTTGCTGCTGCAATATTTTCTTTAACAGAAGCAATTGAGAAAATTCCATTTCTCGCCCTATCTTCCGGCACATAAACGAGCCCTTCACTTAGTCTTTTATGCAAAGAACATGTATCAATTGATTTTCCTTCTAATAAAATAGAACCTGATTTTATAGCTTTCAATCCGAATATCGCTTCCGCTAATTCCGTTCTGCCAGATCCTATAATGCCAGCAACACCTACAACCTCACCCGCATGTACAGTGAATGATATATTTTCGAATGCGTGACCATTTATATCAACCACTTCTAATATTTTTTTCGTCTTTGCTGTCTCTTGAACTACTTCTATTTTCTCTTTCTGTTTATATCCTTTTGGCAATAGTCCCTCCATCAGCATGTCATATGTATAGTCACATACATCACCTTGGCTTACAACCATTCCATCACGTAGTATTGCTACTTTGTTGGCAATTTCAAAGATTTCTGGAAAACGATGCGTAATATAAATCATCCCAATTCCTTTTTCTTGTAAACTTTTCATCAACACAAAAAGACTCTTAATTTCGTGTGTTGTTAATGTCGATGTTGGCTCATCTAGAATAAGAATCTCAGCTTCTCTTATTAATCCTCTAACGATTTCTACTAACTGTTGTTGCGCAATCGATAATGTTCCTCCTAGTTTATTAAGGTCAATATCCCATCCTAAGCTGCTAATCAATTGCTGAATCTGTACTTTTAGTTTCTTTTTCTTTTCTTTTAACCCGATACATATATTTTCTTCAATGGTCATATGCGGAAAAATGAGCGGTTCTTGTGGTATTAAATAAATCCCTTCTTGGTGTGCTTCTTTTGGATTTACAAACTGCTGTCTCTTTCCTTTCACATACATTTCTCCACTATCATACGAATATAACCCCGTTAATATTTTCATTAATGTCGATTTCCCGGCGCCATTGCCACCAACTAAAGCGTATATATCACCATGCTCTACTTGTAAGTTCACTTCCTTTAGCACAAGTTGATTCGAAAACGCCTTACTCATTTTCTTCACTTGTAATAAGGGCACATTCTCCACATGATGTCACCTGCCTCTATCCAGAACATTTTTTGAGAAAATGATTATTTGTTCTACTTGTTTTGTAGCATTGTATATTCCTTTTTTCATATCTAGAACACTTTTTTCAATGTGCTATTAATCGTTTCAACTGGAATAAACAAAATATATGCTACATATGTTTAAGCATTGGTCAATTGTTGAAAGGGATGAAGAGTATGTCACAGCTGAACTTTGAAGAAAATTTATTAACTAAAGTAGCCTGGTACTATTATAAAGATCAATTAACACAACAAGAGATTGCTTCACTTCTTCATATTTCAAGAAATAAAGTCGTCCGGTTATTAGATAAGGCACGCAGTGAAGGTATCGTTACATTTCACGTAAAAGGAACCGGTTTGCATTGCTTGAGCATTGAACGTGACTTAATGAAAAAGTTCCACTTGAAAGATGCCTTTATTATCCCTACTCCAATAGACAATTATGCTACTTCTCTCGGAAAAGCCGCTGCACAATATTTAGAGACTCATCTCCAACAAGGTGATTTACTCGGCATCGGCTGGGGTGAAACAATAAGTAAAATGCTAGAAAACATTCATTTTGAAAGTTCTATTAATCTTTCATTCGTAACGCTAACAGGCGGAGTAAACCACTATCTTCCAAGAAAACAAAACTATTTACACTACATGCAAGGTGATCTTCATATTATTCCTACTCCTTTTCTAGCATCTTCTACTGAAATGGCACAAAGTATTTTATCAGAACCAAGTGTGAAAGATATGCTTCATGTCGCTTCACTTGCACATACGGCAGTTGTCGGTATTGGCGGGTTATCTCAAGACGCTACGATTGTAAAAAAAGAAAAATTAACGCTACGTGAAATGACATATATTCGAAGTCAAAACGGGGCGGGCGATATTTTAGGACAGTTTTATAATACGAATGGTGATTTATTAGAGCTCTCGCATCATAATCGTCTAATTGGCACACCACTTACGATTCTTCGCAGCATGAAGCATGTCATTGGTGTGGCTGGAGGTACTCAAAAGATAGATGCCATTTATGGGGCTTTAAAAGGGAAATTTATTCATACATTAATTACTGATGAAGAAACTGCGCTCTCCTTATTAAGAAAGGAAGGTGATTCTTAATGTCTACTTTATTAGCTTTCGATGCTGGTACAGGAAGCATTCGAGCTGTTCTCTTTGATTTACATGGCAATCAAATTGCAGTAAGCCAAAAAGAATGGGTTCATAAAACTGATCCTCGTTACCCCGGTTCTATGAATTTTGATGAAAAAGAAAACTGGCAACTTGTACAACAGTGTACGAAAGAAGTTCTGCAAAAAAGTAATATACTTCCCTCTTCTATTCAAGCTATTAGCGCTACAAGTATGCGGGAAGGTTTTGTTTTATATGATAAAAATGGGCAAGAAATATGGGCATGTGCAAATGTTGATGGCCGTGCATCCGCTGAAGTTAGTGAGCTAAAAGAAATCCGCTCACATCTTGAAGAAGATTTATACAGAAAATCTGGGCAAACTTTTTCATTGGGTGCTTTACCACGTCTACTTTGGATTAAAAAACATGAACCAGACATCTACAACAATATTCAATCCTTTTCGATGTTAAATGATTGGATTTTGTATAAATTAAGCGGCGTACTGCAAATCGATCCTTCCAACGGTTGTACGTCCGGAATCTTTGATTTACAAAATAGAAATTGGGATAACGAAGTCGCTAAAGAATGTGGTATAACGTTGCCATTTTCACCAAAAGTAAATGAAGCTGGAACTGTAATTGGTAATGTTACAAAAGAGTGTGCAGCACTAACTGGTTTACTTGAAGGGATTCCTGTCGTCGCTGGTGGCGGTGATGCTCAAATGGCAGCACTCGGGACTGGAGTCGTAAAGCCAAATCAAACTTTAATATGCGGCGGCAGCTTTTGGCAACAGGAAGTGAATATTACAGAGTCAACAACGGATCCAAATGCTGCAATTCGAGTAAATTGTCACGTCGTTCCGAACCTTTGGCAATATGAAACGATTGCCTTTTTCCCTGGCCTCGTTATGCGTTGGTTTCGAGACGCTTTTTGCCAAGAAGAAAAAAAGTTCGCTGAAAAACTCGGTGTAGACGCTTATGAATTATTAGAAGAACAAGCGAAAGACGTACCTGTCGGTTCATATGGTATTATCCCTACTTTTTCAAACATTATGAACTACATTTCTTGGCGTCATGCCGCACCTTCATTCTTAAATTTAAGTTTAGACGCTGACAAATGCGGAAAAAAGGAAATGTTCCGTGCTATTGAAGAAAATGCGGCCTTCGTTACACTTGGAAACTTAAAACTAATTGAAAATCTTACTGGTACATTCCCTTCTGAAGTTGTTTTTGCTGGCGGTGCCGCTAAAGGGAAACTATGGCCACAAATTCTATCAGACGTACTCGGCATTCCTGTAAAAGTACCAGTTGTGAAAGAAGCGGCTGCTTTAGGAACTGCAATTGCTGCTGGAGTTGGCGCTGGCATATATTCATCTATGGAAGAGACTGCCGAACAATTTGTACAGTGGGAAAATACATTTGAACCAGTCACTGAAAATCACGAGCTATACAAAGAATTCTATGAAACATGGAAAACCGTGTATAGCAGTCAGCTCGCTTTAGCTGATAAAGGACTTACAACACATATGTGGATTGCACCTGGTGCACTGTAACACATTACATAAAGGAGTGAACTGTATGTTAAAAGCGAATGAAAATGACTTCTCCTATCGCTTCGGTGATAACGGGCCGAAATATTTAATACAAGGTCCAAATATTGATCTTGGCCTTGTTGTCATTCAGCCTGGGCAAGAATTTCAAAATCATTACCATACAACGTGTGAAGAAGTTTTTTATGCGTTAGAAGGTGAAATAGACTTCTATGTAAATAACGAAAGAGTTCCGATTAAACAAGGTGATGTCCTGCAAGTTCGCCCTCATGAATCTCACTATCTGATTAACCATTCTGACAAACCTTTTAAAGCTGTTTTTATAAAGTCACCACATTTACCAAATAAAGATACGGTACAAACGGAAAATCCAACATTAACGAAGGAGTGATTTTGAATGACTTGGGGATTTAAAAATCGATTAAATACAATTTTACCTGATGGTAGAGCGGTTATGTTAGCAATAGATCACGGCTACTTTTTAGGGCCAATTCACGGGCTAGAACAACCACTTGAAACAGTTAAAAACTTACTTCCTTATACAGACTCCCTCTTTTTAACACGCGGTGTACTTAGCTCCTGTATTCCTGAAAACTGCAGCACACCAATGGTTATGCGTGTATCCGGTGGCGCTACTGTCGTCGGTAAAGATTTAGCGAATGAAACAATTGTTACACCTGTGAAGGAAGCAGTGAAGCAAAACGCAATTGGCGTTGGCGTTTCTGTTTTTGTCGGATCAGACTATGAAACACAAACTGTTACAAATCTCGCAAATGTAGTTTCTGAAGCTCATGATTACGGCCTACCAGTACTCGGCATTACCGCAGTCGCAAAGGAATTACAAAAACGTGAAGCTCGCTTTCTAGCACTTGCTTCCCGCGTATGTGTTGAAATGGGTGCTGATATTATTAAAACGTATTACTGCGAAGGATTCGAAAAAATAACGAGCACATGCCCTGCCCCAGTCGTCATCGCGGGCGGCCCAAAACTAGATTCAATTGAAGACGCATTAAACATTACGTACAATGCATTGCAAGAAGGCGCTATCGGAGTAGATATGGGCCGAAACATATGGCAATCCGAGCACCCAGCTGCGATGATTCAAGCAATACATGGTATTGTGAAAAATGGATTGAATGTGAAAGAGGCACTTGAACTTTATGATGATGTGAAGAATTAATGTGAAAAGACAGACTATTTATTAGTCTGTCTTTTTTGTTAAAATAAAGTAAAGGAGGAATGATTATGCGAAGAATGACTTTCGAACGTCCTACCGATCATTACGATGAACGCTTATACTCTATTGATGAAAAAATTTGCGCCCTATTAAAAGAACGAAAAGAACTTTCAGGTGATGACCCAGGTTTTCCACATGATGAAGCGATTTATAAATGGGCTAAGCAATACGAATTCTATCCAGACTATCTAAACTCATTATTCTCTTCCATGATGGATGAAGAAGAATTTAAACCTCGCGTTGAACCAACTGGCTTCAAAAAACATGTACCTGTTTTTAAAACTTATGAACATAATGGCGTCATGTATACTGTAACTTTTATTCAGCAATATGCAAATGCTAGTGTAGTTTATTTATATAGCGATTGGGATTCCACGGATGAAGATTTTATTGAAAATAAGCCTCATAGTTTCTTCCAATTATCAATAGATGATACATACGATTGCTGGTCAGAAGGTGGTGGCGGCACCGATGGACATATGAATCATCAATTCGTTATATCTCCTGTCCTTCCTGATAATTTGTCTGGAATAAGCTTACGATTTAAAGAACTCAGTATGCCGTTTAGGAAAGATCAAGCTGTGCTTGAATTTGAAATTCAGATAGACAAATAAAGTGAGACTTTAATCAATCCACAAATAGTAAGATAAATAAGGTAATAAAATAAACAAGCCCCTTTCCAAACTGGATAAGGGGCTAAATATACACCTTCAAATGATTACTCTTGGTGATTACTATTAAGCTTTGAAACTTTCTTACCTTCTCTATAATCAAGACAAGACACTTCAATTAATAAGCCATTAAATACTGTAAAATAAAAACCATAACTACTACCTCGCATCGAATAAGGTTCCTTATCTATTTCAATGCCGCCTGCTACTAAACGATTATACGCTTGATCAACTTCATTTGAAGTATCCACTAAAAAACCAATATGAAAAGCTTCCGGATACGTAACTTCCTTATTCCCTTTAAATGCTTTTGGATCACTTAGCACAAGTATAAATCCACTCTCATCACTCATAACTACAAGTGCTTTCCCTTTTTGTTCCAAAAATTGAAAATCAAAAAATGTTTCAAAGAAATGTCTCGCTTCTGATAAGTCATCAACACATAAATTTAAATGATTCAGCTTCATGTACTCATCTCCTTTTAAACAGAAGGTATATAGACTCATTTTCATAACACTTAAATATGTAAGGCAAGATATTCAAGCGTTCCATCTAAGACTATGCTTTATAAGTCTAATACTTTTCTCCATAGCCTAGAACGTTTTTTATGACTGCAATTATATAAACCGTTCGACGTGAAATATTAATGTACCTATATAAAATAGTCTCATTATTTATTTTCCAGATTGTGTAGAACCCACTCAACCAAGAAAATTGCTGAAGGGATGCGCTCTGTTGTATCACCTAAAAATAGCTTATTAAGTAACTCATCTAAATAAATTGGCTTATTCGGCAACGTTTGAATATACCTTAAAGCAGATCCCGCTGGCGGTACTGGCTTATTATTAATAGCCCATATCCCTTCTAACAATGTCCAAGTTGACGTATGAACTAAGTATGAAGCTTTTAACTCATCATTTGCTTTTAAAGCAGATTGAATTTTAATAAGCGAACTATGCAACCAATGAGAAATGCCCTTCATTTTGTCACTTGAAACACGATAGTTTTCAAATTCATATGTAGCTATTTCCTTTAACTTTTTTAACTCACCGCTTTTATCAAACAAAATTTTCCCTTCTAGAAATGAGTATAGTTCCATCGGATTGTTTTTAAAGTTTACTTGAATTTGATTAAAATCTGCACCCTTATATTCAACTAAAATATCTTCTCTCATTTCAGAATGAAATTTCTTCTTTTGTCCGTCTTCTAAAAGAATATAGAAGTCTAAATCAGATTCAGGATATGCATCGCCTCTTGCAACAGATCCAATTAGCATGAATCCATTTACCTTTTCCATAGATAAGACTTCCGCTACTATTGTTTGCACTAATTTTTATGTTGTTCATATGTAATGAATGCAAGTTTTTCTATCATTCCCATCCCCCCAGTAATAAAAAAGAGGATACATGATTGCTTCTACAACATGTATCCTCTGCTTGTATATTACGACTGTTGATAAGCCGCTTTCGATGATTTTACATAATAAACTGCATGATCCACATTAATAATATGATCTGGTTTTGGTTTACCACGGCCTGCTCTATGTCCAGCTAAATGTTCTTCACTTGTTTCCCAGTTTTTCCATGCTTCTTCAGATTCCCAGCGAATCATTACGACAACTTCTTCGTCGCCGCGTCTTACTTTTTTCACAAGAACACTTAAATCGATGAAGCCTTCAAATTTTTCAATAATACCTTCTCCAGTGAAACGTTCTACAACTATATTTGATGTACCTTCTTTTACTGTAAATGTTTTCGTTTCGATAAACATATATCCCACTCCCTCTTTGTTATACGAATACTAGTATTCTTCTATTATAATTGATTATGATAATTATTTTCAATTGTAAAGTTTTAATTTTTTGAATTATGCTGATTTCTTTTCTATCGCCTCATCTAAAAATTTGAAATATGGAAGTAACATCCCTATTAAAGATGTAACACATATAATTGCACCGATGATTACATATAGCGCTCTTACTCCCCACATTTCACTCAATATTCCCCCTACTAACACACCTAATGGCATAGCGGATCGTATAAAAAATAAACGCACTGAAAATACTTGTCCTATCATATTATTTGGGACGGTTTGTTGGCATATTGTCGTGTTATGAACATTGAAAAATGCAATACAAATCCCTGCTATTACTTCAATTATTATTGCAATGATAATACTATGATTGAATCCTAATGAAATGTATGTGAGTCCCCCTATAAACAATCCTCCGAGCATAAGTATACGCCGGCTTTTATATGTTACTTTTCCGACTAGTATAGATCCAACTACATAGCCAAGTGGGAATCCGGCCATAAAATAACCATATTCCGCATATCCCGCTGATAGCTCGTCTTTTATATAAGGAAGATTTGTGACCATCGTTACCCCAACTCCAAATTGCACGAAAGTAAGAAATATACCGAGCCAAACGATGATTGGTTTTGTGAAAAAATATGTAAAACCGTGAAGAAATTGTTCTAGCCACGTTTTCCGAATAGGTTGCGACGTTCTATTTTCTTTTATATAAAATAAGAAAGCACCACTAACAAATAGACAAATACATACGAAAGATAATGTAAGTTCTGTTCCAATCAAATGAATGACTACTCCGCCTAATACTGGCGCAAGAAACATCATAAGGCGAGTCATTCCATCAATGTACGCATTTGCATCTTGAAGTTGTTCTTTCCCTACAATGCTCGGTGTAATTGCTTGACTTGCAGGTGTATAAAGTGGTGTAATAAGTCCCACTACAATTTGAACAACATAAATGTGCCAAACTTCTATACTACCTGTAACTAGCATCACCAAAGGTAATAAAAATACAGACGCTCGTATCCATTGTGAAAATATCATAATCCACTTCCGGCTCCATTTATCAATAAATGGGCCACTTATTAATTGCAATATGAGTGATGGGATGAAATATAATAGCCACATACTACTTAAAGCCATTTCCGATCCTGTTAATTCATATACTAGAATTGAATTACATAACGTTCCGAAAGCCCCTCCTAATTCTGAGATTGCACTACCAATCCACATAAAAAAGAAAGAACGATTTTTCAATACACTCTTCACTATAGCTCACCAACTTTTCTCTTAAATTCCTCCCTTTATGTACATTCTTGTTGCATATTATCTATTCAAAAACGCTTCTAATTCTTTTGCTAACGACTGTACTGCTTTCTTCCTTAATACATATTTTCCGTCATGTATATCAACTAACTTCGCTGCACGTAACAATTTCAAATGATGGTGTACTGTCGATTTACCAAGCTGCAATCTTTCCGTTATTTCCTGTAAAGTACGTTCTTTTTCAAACAACATTTTTACAATTCGCAATCTCGCTTCATCCCCAAGAGCCTTATGTTTTTGAACTAAAAAATAATTCGGTTCATACGAATCTTCAGGATGAATGCTTTCATTCGCAACTGGATAATGAAATACTTTCGTATCTTCAATATCTGCTTCAATATTCCACGGTCTGTACGTCATTTGCGGAATAAGAAGTACGTGATGAACACTTGGCTCTGGCATATAGTTCACTCCGCCAGTTGCCCACTCGACAAACTCTTCCGGTTTCATCTTTTTATTCATTTCATTTTTTGCTTCATAATCTCGTTTTAATATAGAAAGTATTTCTTCTTCCTCATTCTTAATTATGCTCTCATACCAACCTTTCATTACAGTGATTATATGAGATTTCAGCACTTGTACATCTACATCACATATAAAGCTAATATAAGTAGAAAAAAACGGATGATCCTGCGTTAACTCCTTTAGTTCATGTATTGCAGTTACATCTCTACTTGCGGCTAAACGTCTTTTCTCTTCATACTTCTCCCCTAAAAACGGTAAACATATAAATTTCAAATCTTCTTCTGAAAGTAAATCAATTTTAAAATTAAACTGCGATAAATCTTGAAAATCCTCTTCATACAATAACTGAAGCAATGCTTTCCACGTATTATGTTCTTCTACAAACTGTAAGTGTTCTTCCATCTCATCTGTTAATGATTGTCTAATTCCTTTCCATTCACTTTCAGTCTTTTCAAGAGTATCAATTAACCTTTTATGAGTAATTGCTGCAATGCCAAGTGCACATTCGAAAAGTATCGAATATTTCACCTGAACGTTGTATGTTTCCCTCTTTTTACTCTTTATGTGATAGACCTCCATTTTTATCCCCTCCTTGTTTGCTATGTATTAAATTCTATTTTTATCGAATTTTACCTTCTATTCTTTTAGAATTTACAAAAATATAAATTAAACCACATTCATTCTAAATTAAGAAGAATAAGAGCTTTTTTATATACAAATAATAAAGCTCAAGGAGTGGTTGACATGCATTTCATATTAAATATGTTAGGGATTTTCGTTGTCATATTAATCGTTTTCTTATGTTCACCTAATAAAAAACATATAAAATGGAGACCAATTGTAATCCTCATCATATTGGAGCTTTTTATTACGTGGTTTATGTTGGGCACAAAGCTAGGCAGTATTATCATTAATAAAATTGCGTCATTTTTCAGTTGGCTACTGGCATGTGCGAATGAAGGAATTCGATTTGCATTTCCTTCCGCTATGGACAGTCCACACATTGATTTCTTCTTTAGCGCGTTACTTCCTATCATTTTTGTTATCACGTTCTTTGATATTCTTTCTTATTTTGGAATCTTAACTTGGATTATTGATAAAGTAGGTGCAGTTATTTCAAAGATTTCTCGTTTACCAAAGTTAGAAAGTTTCTTTTCGATTCAAATGATGTTTTTAGGAAACACCGAAGCACTTGCGGTTGTTCGTGATCAATTATCTGTTTTAAAAGAAAATCGATTATTAACTTTTGGAATTATGAGTATGAGTAGCGTTAGCGGATCCATTCTTGGTGCTTATTTATCAATGGTTCCAGCAACATATATTTTCAGCGCAATCCCATTAAACTGTATTAACGCATTAATTTTAGCCAATGTATTAAATCCTGTGGAAGTTTCGAAAGAAGAAGACGTTGTTTACACACCTTCAAAACATGAAAAAAAGGATTTCTTTTCTACTATTTCAAACAGTATGTTAGTTGGGATGAATATGGTTATCGTTATTTTAGCTATGGTAATTGGTTATGTAGCTTTAACAGCATGTTTAAATGGGATTTTAGGATTTTTTGTAACGGGGTTAACAATTCAAAAAATCTTCTCCATTATCTTTAGTCCTTTTGCATTTTTACTCGGTTTATCAGGCAGTGATGCTATGTATGTAGCTGAATTAATGGGGATCAAAATAACGACGAATGAATTTGTTGCAATGATGGATTTAAAATCAAACTTAAAGTCGCTACAACCGCATACGGTTGCGGTTGCAACGACATTTCTAGCTTCTTTTGCTAACTTTAGTACAGTAGGTATGATTTACGGAACTTACAATTCATTATTTGGCGGAGAAAAATCATCAGTCATCGGTAAAAATGTTTGGAAGCTTCTTGTTAGCGGGATGGCTGTTTCTTTATTAAGTGCTATGCTCGTTGGGCTATTTGTATGGTAAATAATTTTTATAATAAAAGACACCCAAGCCAATTGAGTGTCTTTTATTATTATTTTCGAATTTGTCCATTTCCACGAATCACATATTTTGTAGAAGTTAATGCTGGAAGCCCCATTGGGCCTCTTACGTGTAACTTTTGTGTACTGATACCAATTTCCGCTCCGAATCCAAATTCGGATCCATCTGTAAAACGAGTCGATGCATTATGATAAAGTGCCGCGGCATCTACAGAAGTAAAAAACTTGCTGACGTTTTCCTCGTTTTCAGTAATAATTGCTTCAGAATGCATAGATCCATACGTATTTATATGATGAATCGCTTCTTCAACAGTGGAAACCACTTTCACTGCTAGTGTAAGAGATAAAAATTCTGTCCCCCAGTCTTCTTCTGAAGCAAGTACAATTGAAGAATCCATTGCAAATGCTTTTTGATCACCACGTAGCTCCACACCTCTACCCTTCAAAGAAGAAAACAACTCGCTACCATATTTCTCTGCCCACTTCTCATGAAGAACAATCGTTTCAATCGCATTACATACAGATGGACGCTGCGTTTTTGCATTTATAATAATATCCAATGCCATTTGTTTATCCGCTGTTTCATCAATGAAAATATGACAATTTCCCGCACCTGTTTCAAGTACTGGAACAGACGCTTCTCTCACAACAGTATCGATTAATTGTTTGCCACCTCTTGGAATAAGAACGTCTAGATAATCCTTCATTGTAAACAACTGCTTTGCGCTATCTCGCGTTGTATCTTCTATAAGCTGGACGCTTTCTTGAGGTAAGCTTGTTTGTTTGAGCGCCCTGTGAATAACGGCAACGATCGCTTTATTAGAATGAATAGCAGAAGAACTACCACGTAATATGACTGCGTTTCCTGTTTTCAAACAAATTGTAGCAGCATCCACTGTTACATTCGGTCTTGCCTCATAAATCATCCCAACAACACCAAGTGGTACGCGCATTTCCTGAATAGATAGTCCATTTGGCCTTTCCCATGCACTTACACATTCTCCTACAGGATCACGTAATTCAATTAGCTGCTTAATTCCTTCTGTCATATCAACAATACGCTGTTCATTCAGCATAAGGCGATCAATGAGAGAATCAGAAAACCCTTTTGCCTTACCTTCTTCTATATCCCGTTTGTTTTCCTCTAAAATATAAGCTGTTTCACTTATTAATTGATTTGCAATTGCAGCAAGTGCTTCGTTTTTTTGATTTGTAGATTTTAGTACAAGTTCCCTAACAACCTCTTTTGCTTTTATCCCCTTTGCCAACACTTCATTCATTTTTATTTCCTCCTTTTTAAAGTGAAACCCAATGATCCCTATGGATGACTTCATAACTATGTCTCTCGCCTCTTACTTGAATATCTTGGCTTTGCATACCTTTTACATCTCTTAGTTCCTCTGCACTATATGTGCATTGTCCTTTTCCTATTACGCGCCCTTGTTGCGTTACAACCTCTACAACTTCACCCACTTGGAAAAATCCTGATACATTCGTAACACCAGCTGGAAGTAAACTCTTACCATGCTGAATGATGGCAGTAGCTGCCCCAGCATCTACTTCAATTTGTCCGCTAACAAGCGAATGCAAGGCAATCCATTGCTTGTTCATCTTCATTTCTTTTTGAGGAGCATTACCGACATACGTTCCATCACCCTTACCCTTCAAAACATCTACAAACTTTTCCTGTCCACGTCCTGTTCCGATAAATACACTCACACCAAGAGAGAGTGCTGTCTTTGCAGCATCGATTTTTGATTTCATACCGCCAGTCCCAAGTTTTGAGCCAGCATCTCCTGCAAGAGAAGAAATTTCTTCCGTAACTTCAGGAAGAAAATAATATTTTTTTGCATCCGCATTTTTCTGAGGATTTTTGTCATATAACCCGTTCACATCTGTAAAGATCATAAGCATATCCGCCGAAACAAGCCCGCTTACTAAAGCTGACAGCATATCATTATCACCGAACGTCAGCTCCTCTAAAGAGATGGAATCATTTTCATTAATAATTGGAAGAGCGGAACGGTTTAATAATTCTCCTAACGTAGCGTAAGCATTACTATACTGTTCTTTTCTAGAAAAATCACTTCTCGTCAACAAAAGTTGCGCAGTAACGATGCCATATTTACGGAATTCCTCCGTGTACGCCTGCATTAACAAACTTTGTCCGACAGCTGCTGCAGCCTGTTTCCCTTTAATCGTTACAGGTCTGCTAGGATATCCTAGCGCTGAAAAACCTGCAGCGACAGCTCCAGATGTAATTAACACAACCTCGTGCCCATCTTCTTTCAACCGAGCCAATGCGGCAACATGATCTGAAAGCTGTTCTGTAGAGATGCCTCCATGACTATCTGCCAAGGAACTACTTCCAATCTTTACAACAATTCGTTGTTTTTTCACTTTTTTATCCCCCAAGTCTAAAATCAAAGTTTTTATAATTTACACTTCATCCACTTTGCAACTATATCTATTCTCATCAATGCAGCACTGAAGTATTTAAGAGCAAAATAAAAATGACCGCTTCGCCCTTAATAAAATAAAAAGGACGAAACGGTCATTGTTCCGCGGTACCACCTTAATTGATATACATAGATATCCACTTGGTGCCTATAACGCAGGCGAACGCCTAAACTTTCATTTAAGACTCAGGGATAGGTTCGATACATTCTATACGAGGAATCTTTCAGCCGGTGAATTCCACTCTCTTTCGCAAGAAGACATATGTACTAATTCCCTTCAACGATTTTCGATCTAATTTTTTTATATTATGCGATATAGTTCGATTCGGTGTCAAGAGGTATTTTTAAAAATAAATAGAGCCACAAGTTACTTGTATGAAATTATTGCCCTACTGAATGAAAATACAAATTGATATAAGTTTAACTCATATTCATAAACATAAAACCTTAAATTATAGTGTATATATTTACATAATGTCGAATATAATTAATTTTTATCTTTTAGTGTTGCAAAAAGGAATATATTCTCTTAGAATGTTTCTTTATATTGCACAGGGATGTTATTCTTATTCTAAGAAAATAATATCAAACCGATATAATTGATTATAAAAGGAGCAAGATTGAGTTATTATGGATAAACAAATTGGATTCATCGGTTGCGGAAATATGGGAATGGCTATGATTGGCGGAATGATAAACAAAAATATAGTGTCTTCAAATCAAATTATTTGTTCAGATTTAAACACTGCTAATTTAAAAAATGCTAGTGAAAAATATGGGCTAACTACAACTACCGACAACAATGAAGTAGCTAAAAATGCTGATATTTTAATTTTATCAATCAAACCAGACCTATACGCGTCAATAATTAATGAAATAAAAGAAGTAATCAAAAACGATGCTATCATCGTTACGATCGCTGCTGGGAAAAGTATTGAAAGTACTGAAAATGCATTTAATAAAAAAGTAAAGGTTGTAAGGGTAATGCCTAATACTCCTGCTCTTGTTGGAGAAGGAATGTCTGCATTATGCCCGAATGAAATGGTGACAGAAAAAGATTTAGAAGATGTACTAAACATTTTCAATAGTTTTGGTCAAACAGAGATCGTAAGTGAAAAATTAATGGATGTTGTCACATCCGTAAGTGGTTCTTCACCAGCTTATGTATATATGATTATAGAAGCGATGGCAGATGCTGCTGTACTAGATGGTATGCCAAGAAATCAAGCATATAAATTCGCTGCTCAAGCTGTGTTAGGCTCTGCAAAAATGGTACTAGAAACAGGAATACATCCAGGTGAATTGAAAGATATGGTTTGTTCTCCTGGTGGAACGACAATAGAAGCTGTAGCAACATTAGAGGAAAAAGGATTACGAACAGCGATTATTTCAGCTATGCAACGTTGTACGCAAAAGTCTGTTGAACTATCTGGTCAAACTAAAAAATAAAACTATAAAAGAGATTACGTTAGCTATGAATTCACATAATTTTAATTAAAAATTCACTACATGATAAACGGCCAAACTCATATAAAATTGAGCTTGGCCGTTCCGCTTTTTAATTATATTAAAATAATTTAATTCAAATCTTCTTTAAAGGTTCTATTTTATCCCTTACCTATTCCCTACTATGATTGTGTAATTTTATTAGAAACTAATAATTTTTCAATGCATTTCGGTAACATATCTATTAGTGTTTCAAATGCGTAGTTTACATCTAGACGTTCTGTCCATTGATGTGCATCTTTTCCTACCGGCCCCATATTTAATACTGGAACATCAAACTCTTCTAATTCCTGAAGCGGAATTGAATAACCTTTATCCCATAATGGCATATTGTCTACAAGCGAACTCATTGAATCCAGTGGATACTGCAAGCCTACATAGCTTAAATCTGAAATCCCCCCAAAATAATTTTGGTTTTCAAATGTAATCTTATGATTGTAGTGTGCATACTTTTCCATTTCTACAACTACCTCTTTTATTAAAGGATTGTTGCGTGAACTCACAGCTGGATAGTACGGCGGAGCGAAGAAAAGTACAATCATCGGTGCCTTTTCTTTACATAAAATCGCTAATTTATCTACTAAATCAATCGTTACCGCACGATCATCTTTATCTTCTCTATTTTTTATAATATTAGATTGAATATGATTTATTTTTTCTTGTCCATGTTGCTCAATTGCATATGTGATAAGCTCTTCATAAGTTAATACATTTACTTTGAGATTAGGTGGTATAAATGGATTATATTTAGAAAAACGATATGCATGTTTTTCATACGACTCTTCTATTTTCTCTGCTACTTTCGTTACTTTTTGACGTAACAATGAAACTACATCTGTCATTGATTTTTCTAATAAAAACAAATTAAATAATGTAACTGCACGATGCGGAATTTGTACAGAATAATCCTCTTTTAAGTCCCTTTGAAGTAAGTTAGTTGGCGGAGGACTCGCTTCCCCTTCTACAATGTCACAAAGGTCTGTGTTTAACTCTAATTCTGCTGTTATTAATGAAGCCATATAACTCCCATTTAAGCCTGCAAAAGGTTCACCTACATGTGTCTCTTTTCCATAGCAAAGAAAACCAGGTAATACTTTACCAATAGAGCCAGTGTAAATATACTTATTTTGGTCACCAGGATGTCTTGAAAACATAGGCTCTGAGTTTAAGACCGTTTTATAATCTAAGTTATGCTCTCTAGCTAAATCTAACAGTCTTGGAACAGCGGCCCTCATCCCTACAGAATTCACTTCTTCATCTGGTACAGCCAATAAAAGAACATTCCCATCGAATCTTCCTTCACATGCTTGTTCAATCATTGCCATTTGTAATGCGAGGCCGCATTTCATATCCATTGTTCCTCTACCAAACAGCCATTCCCCATGTTC
Source organism: Bacillus sp. C-3-6 (assembly GCF_054509685.1). Taxonomy (NCBI): domain Bacteria; kingdom Bacillati; phylum Bacillota; class Bacilli; order Caryophanales; family Bacillaceae; genus Bacillus; species Bacillus sp. C-3-6. The sequence continues at coordinate 2,841,269 of NZ_CM137247.1, forward strand.
TATATCTTCACGTACATGGTCTGGAAGTTCATCTTTATGAGAATAAAACATAGATGTTAACTTTTTAGGATTAAATGCATCTTCTTTCCACACTCCGTAATCTTGTACATCTACAACATCAAAGTGACTTACTAGAATTACAGTATTTTTTGTACTATCGCTTTTCTTTACTAGTGCTGTAACAAAATATCGTCCGTCCCCTGTCGGATTTTTTTGTAAATGATGCGGGTTTTCTTTGAAGTACTGTAAATCAGATAACTGTTCCACAACAAAGTCTGGCAATATTACTTCAGCTTCTGAACCGGTAATACTAGGAATTTCAACAAGACCGCTTAATAATTGAATCAATTGTTCTTTTGATTGCCACTTTGACATATAAATCCCCCTATTTTTCCGCATTATGAAAACTAATTCCATTATATGAATAAAAAAATGACGACAGCTATCAAAATTATAGTTCTGATGTACTGCCGATTTTTATTGATATTTCATGAGCCGCTTGTTTTACCTTGCTAATAAGAAAAGATAGTCGATCATCATTAATACGATGACTAATTAACCCAACACTTAATGCTCCTACTACTTTATGATTAAATCCGATAATAGGTGCAGCTACTGAAGCTGTCCCTTCTGTTTTTTCACCATAACTGACAGCATATCCTTCATTTTTTATTTGCTTTATTTGATTAAGAAGAATTTGCTTTTGTTCTGGTAATGAAGAAAGTAAATTTTCTACAATATGTTCCATTTCATTCGTTTTCATATTGGCAAGCATCGTTTTATTTGCGGCACCAATTGAAAGTGGAATTTGTTCCCCTAGATTATCGATAACTCGAATTTTTAAAGGACTATCAATTCTTTCAATGATAATAGAATGTGTTCCGTTTGGAATATTTAAATAGACACTTTCCTCCACTTCAGCAGCTAAACGTTTCATCACTTCTCTTGCAACAGATCTGTAGTCTACCTTCTCCAATTGACGTAACCCTATTTCCATCCACATTGGTCCAATTTTGTACTGTTTTGTCTCTGAAATTTGTGTAACTAACCCATGCTCCATTAAAGAGTTAAGTAATCTATGTACTGTACTAACCGGGAGATGTGTTCCATCAGCTATATCAGAAATAGCCCAATACTCTTTTTCATTTGTAGAATTCAATAATTTAATAATACTTATCGCTCGATCAATGGACTGTACCATAACTCGCCTCAACTTTACTCGTAATATGTTAGTATGCTTAATTAACTATCAATTTAGCAAACATTCGAAATGAAATCAATCTATTTATTTAATTTTCTAACAATAAAAACATATCACTAACAAAGAATTGAAAACGCAAACAAAAAAATATTGACTTTTCTTTTTAATTATCTGAAAATTATAACAAGATTTCACATCACGGAATACATTCCATAATACGGAAAAACATCAAACTTTATTCTATCACCTATGAAAGTGAGGAAAACAATGGCGCAAGTAAGCAATACAAACAATGAATTAAAACGGACGATGAAAAGTAGACACTTATTCATGATTGCACTCGGTGGTGTGATTGGAACGGGGTTATTTAACGGATCTGGCTTTATTATAAGTCAAGCTGGACCTGGCGGATCCGTACTTGCCTTTATGGCCGGTGGATTATTAATGTATTTCGTTATGCTATGTCTTGGTGAACTTGCTGTAGCCATGCCTGTTTCAGGTTCTTTCCAAGAATATGCCACTAAGTTCATCAATCCTGCAACTGGCTTTACAATCGGATGGTTGTATTGGTTAAGCTGGGCGAATACGACCGGTCTTGAATTTACAACTGCCGGCATTACAATGCAGCGCTGGTTTCCTGATATTCCTGTTTGGGTTTGGTGTTTAATATTTGGCGTTACAATCTTCACTATTAACGCATTATCTGCTCGTAGTTATGCAGAAACAGAATTTTGGTTTTCAAGTATAAAAGTATCTGCCATTATCGCTTTCATTATTCTTGGCGGCGCCGCTATGTTCGGTTTTATTGATTTAAAAGGTGACGAACCCGCTCCGCTATTATCAAATTTCGTAAATCATGGTGGTTTATTCCCAAATGGACTTGCCGCTATTCTTTTAACAATGGTTACAGTCAACTATTCCTTCCAAGGTACAGAACTTGTTGGAATCGCAGCAGGTGAAAGTGAAGATCCAGCAAAAACTTTACCTCGTTCTATTAGAAATATTATATGGCGCACAATGTTTTTCTTCGTCTTAGCAATCTTTGTTCTTGTTGCTTTAATTCCTTGGGAAGAAGCTGGATTAACAAAGAGCCCATTCGTTGCTGTTTTTGATAATATCGGTATTCCATATGCAGCTGATATTATGAACTTTGTTATTCTTACTGCTGTTCTTTCTGTTGCAAACTCAGGACTATACGCTGCTACTCGAATGCTTTGGTCTTTATCAAAAAACGAAATGGCTCCAGCCTTTTTAAAGAAATTATCATCACGTGGGATTCCTCTCAACGCTTTAATCATGACGATAGCTATTTCTGCTTTTTCTCTTTTGACAAGCGTAGTAGCTGCTGAAACGGTTTACTTATGGCTCATTTCAATTTCCGGAGTCATTACCATTATTGTTTGGATGTCAATTTGTGTTTCTCAATTCTTTTTCCGCAAACATTATTTAGCAGACGGTGGAAAATTAGAAGACTTAAAATTTAAAACACCACTTTATCCACTCGTACCAATTCTTGGTTTTGGATTGTATGGCATTATATTAATCAGTCTTATTTTTATCCCAGAACAACGACTTGGAATCTATTGCACTGTACCATTTATCATCTTTTGCTATACCTACTATCACTTTAAAGTTAAGAAAAGAATATCTACTAACACTCATAGTGAAAGTAAAATTAGCGAGACTTCGTAATATTTGACGATACATAAAAGACCACACGTGGCGTTTCACTTCATGTGTGGTCTTTTATCGTTCCTTCTCTCATTTCCCCCTACTATTGAAAGAATTATTTATAACACTTTAAGTTCTGGATTGCTCAGGTGAACTTTTGGTTGAAAAATGAGCATTTCTATACCTTTCCCAAAATTTCAAGTTCTGCTAATGATGTTGTAGAAAGTGTTAATGTAGTAAATACTATAATACTAGCAATTACTATTTTTACTATTCATAAGTTGATGATTCTGCTTACTATTACTGTTTTGTTTTGATATATTTAATATATATTTAAAGACAGACAGGAGTTAGATACGATGATAAAAGGTTTTGGAGGAATATTTTGGAGAACTAAGAATCTTGATGTTATAAAAAAATGGTACAGTGAAGTGTTGAAACTTGATATAGAAGATTGGAATGGAACTGTGATTAAACCCCAGTTAGGAAATGAGACCATCTTTTCTTTCTTTACAGATAATGACAATTATTTTCCAAAAGAACAACAAGTGATGTTAAATTTCGAAGTACATAATCTAAACGAGACTATAAAGCATCTTGAGAATATTGGTGTACCTCTTGAGAAGAAAGAAGAAATCAGTGAATTTGGAAAGTTTATTTGGATTAAGGATCCTGAAGGTCGATTGATCGAACTTTGGGAGAAATAGTGGATTCTACTTATTTACTATTAAGTTAACAGCTGCGTTAATACATCAAGGTAAATAAAAAAGTCGATTCCTTTAACTCCACAGGAAATCGATTTTTTTGTGGAGTTAAACTTCTTAGCTTTGTAAATCCTCATTTTTCAAATTCTACCCTATGGCCACCAACTTAAAAACATAAAAAAACGCTATTCTTACGAAAAGAATAGCGTTTTTCATTATTTAAATATGATTTCATCTGAATTTAATAGATATATCCCCTCTCCTACAAAAGTAGTAGAGTGTTCATTTAAACACTTACTACCTCAGTGGGATTTATCACATTCCAATTTCAATATAATAGTAAATAGGTATATCGGATATAGATGTACATTACTAGGCTTATACATATTTCAACTTTAGAATTACATTCACTATTTAATTGGTAGTTACAAATAAAGAAAGGAATGATCATAATAATACAGAACATATACGAAACTCATTTACATGTAAGAAATTTAGAAAACGCAATAAATTTCTATCAAAACAAGCTAGGATTAACGTTAGCAAGAAAATTCTCCAAAAGAAGAGTGGCTTTCTTTTGGGTCGGAGAAAATAAACAACAAATGCTTGGACTATGGGAAGTACAAAACATTGAAGACTTTGAGCCGAGACATTTTGCTTTTGGTGTAAATTTAGAGTTTTTAATGACTTCTAAAGCGTGGTTAGAGGAACGTGGAATAGCAGTGATAGGAAGTCAAGGAAAAGGAAATCAAAAGCCAATTGTCCAAAGGTGGATGCCTGCTGCAAGTGTATACTTTCTAGATTGTGATGGAAATAAATTAGAATTCATTTCTATGTTACATGAGAATCCAGATGAATTAGAATATGCGTCCTATTTAAGTGTATGGAATGAGGAACACCAAGAAAAATGAATGGAATTTCCGTTCAAGTCTTTTCTTATTTTTGGATATAATGTTGTACGATTCCCATGCCCATCAACTTAAGAATTTAGAATTCCCCCCCCAAAAACGAAATTTCGTCACAAGTTGTCACAAAATTTCGTTTTTGGGGGTAGTTTTATTTTCTTAGCTTGATTTCGATGAGCGTTACCCCATAAAGGCCCCTGATACATAATTGATGTTCTGCTATTTGTAGAAAACAATCCACTTATACCATTTTAACAAGAAGAAATATCTCGTCCATGTTGTAATATTGGCTTACGTTAAGCTTGTGAAAAAATCATATTCATGTATAATACAATTGATGTATGATACAATAGTTGTAGGAGGGTGACCTTTTTGAAAAGAGAAGATGCCTTAAAACTAAGAAAAGATATTAAGAAAATGATTATAATAACTGGGGTTTTTGAATCTCAAAAATTGCCCAATGGACCATTTGAAAAACCTTTACCAACTTCTCAAATGATGGCGTTAGAAGAACTAGAGGTGGAAAAATTAACTGTTTGGCAACTATCCAATAAACTTAGATTAGAGACTTCAACTGTAAGTAGATTGGTAGATAAGTTAGTAAAAAAGGGGCTTATTTATCGTGAAGTAAATGAAAAAAATAGAAGAGAACTTTTTCTGCACCTCACAGAAAAAGGTCACATAACTGTTAATTGCTTAAGAGAGCAATCCATTACATTTTATCAAAGTATTCTCAATAATTTATCAGAATCAGAACAAAAAATAGTTGTGGATGGTTTTGAATTATTTATTGATTCTATTTCTAAGCCTTTTGATTAGAGTGAGGTAAGTCATAACATTTGGAGGATAAAATGAGTTTGCATTTTGAACGTCCTATTATTGAATTAAAAGAGAAATTTGATGAATTAAAGAAAATTATGAAAGAAAATAATGTAGATTTATCGTCAGAAATTCATGAATTAGAAAAACGTTTAAATAAAATGCAAGATAAAATTTATTCTAATATTACACCTTTTCAACGAGTTCAAATTGCAAGGCTACGTAATCGACCCACGACATTGGACTATATACCTTTATTGTTTACAAACTTTCTCGAACTTCATGGTGATCGATTATATGGTGATGATAAAGCAATGATAGGTGGTATTGCAAAATTTAAAGGAATGCCCGTTACGGTTATTGGTCATCAAAGAGGTAGAAATACAAAGGAAAGTATAGAAAGAAATTTTGGAATGGCACATCCAGAAGGTTATAGAAAAGCGCTAAGACTTATGAAACAAGCTGATAAATTTAATCGCCCTATTATTACATTTATTGATACAATAGGCGCCTATCCAGGGATAGGGTCTGAAGAACGTGGAATTTCTGAAGCGATAGCTCGAAATCTATTTGAAATGACTACACTTAAAGTGCCAATTGTTTGTATTGTAATTGGAGAGGCATCAAGTGGTGGAGCTCTTGGCATTAGTGTCGGTAACCATATCCATATGTTAGAGTATTCATGGTACTCGGTAATTTCGCCCGAAGGAGCAGCATCTATCCTATGGAAGGACGCTAAGTATGCTCCAGAAGCTGCTGAACATATGAAAATTTCAGCAAAAGATTTAAAACATTTAGGAATTATTGATGAAATCATTCCTGAAATTAAAGGTGGAGCACAAAATGATATACAATCACAGGCAAAAATGATTGAATCTGTAATCGAATCATCTCTAAAAAAATTGATACTATTATCCTCGGAAGAGCTTATACAACAGCGATATGAAAAGTATAGACAAATAGAGAATTATAAATGAAAGTATTTAAAGTCCGTATTACATTTCGGAGGATTATCGCAAAAAAATTCTAAATATTTTTGCAAGTAACCTCTTAAACTGGGATATGCTGATACTATCATTCTACAAAAGATGTGTGATCGGTATGGAAAAGGATAATTTGTTCTAATGGATCAACGTGGTGTGTACTATATACCGCGACTCAAATTAAACAATAGGATATATGTCAAAAATGAATTTCCTGAATACTTTCGAAACGGAACAATAAAAAAACAATATCAGGACATCAAAGTTGATTTAGAGCACATCATGGATACCTTAAAATCAGGACAGTCCTATGAAATAAAAGAAGCTTATATTGGAAAGGATAAAAAACTATTCACTCGGGTGATTATGTATCGATTTACAGAAAAACAACTTCGTGAGCGTATGAAAAAACAAGTGTACACAGAAAGTACACTTTGTTTTCATTTTTAAGTTGATAGGCATGTGTACCCCCCCTTTTTGCTATTAATTTTCGTCGGATTTATGAACAATTATCATAACGGAAAATTCATGACAACTCCATTTGTTAACATAATGTATTTACTGTCAACTTACATTTGTACTTACATACAAGCAATTTTCTAATCTGCTTCAATTATAATTTGAATCATTTAATTTTTCTTCTTATCTGGCATCTACTCTTTAAACAAAAACTCCCCTTAAATCGAAAATGATTAAGGGGAGTTTTATATACGATGCAATTATAGTTCAGATTTCACTCGAACAGAAACATTATTTTTAATTATATTTTTGACATCTTTAAAGCTAACAAAATTGTTACTTTTCTCATCCCAAAGACGGAAACGTAGTGATTGTAAGCTTGTAGCAAGCGTAATCGTTGGTACATTTTTTAACGGAAGCGTATTATTGTGTGCCTCTTCTAGTTTATAGTTAGGTACTCTTGGGCTTAAATGGTGAACATGATGGAATCCAATATTACCAGTTAAGAATTGCAAAATTTTAGGAAGCTTATAAAAAGAACTTCCTTCCACTGCCGCTTTCACATATTCCCAATCTTTATCCTCTTCAAAATAAGAATCCTCAAATGTGTGCTGTACGTAAAACAACCAAATACCTATTGAACCTGCTATTAAAAATATAGAACCATGTACTAAAAGAAACGATTGCCATCCAATTGCCCAGCAAAGCATTCCTATAATAGCAACGATTAAAATATTCGTTAAATAAGTGTTCATACGTTCTTTTTTTCTAGCACCTTTTCGGTTAAATCTATTTTTAAGCAGGAAAACATAAATCGGGCCTAACCCAAACATAACGAATGGATTGCGATATAAACGATATGCTAAACGAAGTCTAAATGGTGCTGCTACATATTCATCTACTGTAAGCGTCCAAATATCTCCTGTACCCCTTTTATCCAAATTACCACTCGTAGCGTGGTGAATAGAATGCTCATGCCCCCACTGATCAAATGGGAATAATGTTAAAACACCCATACACGTTCCAACTATTCTATTTGCACGTCGACTTTTAAAAAACGAATAATGGGTGCAATCATGAAAAATAATGAAAATCCTTGTCATAAATCCAGCGGCTAACAATGCTGGAACTAATGTTAACCAATAAGAAACTGACAAACTTTTATAAGCAAGGTACCATAAAATAATAAATGGCACGATTGTGTTGATCAGTTGCCAAACACTTTTTTTAATCGTTGATTTTTCAAAAGGAGCAACTTGTTTTTTTAAATTTTTAGTATTTTCTAAGGTCATTGTTCTAATTCCTTTCCTTTTTGTTGCTAATTCATATTATAGCACACTATTAGTATCAGGTGTTAAAAGTAGCTATAATAAATATTTTATACTATAAAAATCTCTTTTTTCTTACTCATTACTTACAAATTTCTTACGTCCAAAATAGCTTCTATAATTGGACAAACGGAGCATTATATATATCAAAGAAACTTCGAATTTTTCCAATAAGTACATAAAAAAACAGAGAGTTTTTTCACAAGAAGAAAAGAGCTACCATAAGTCAATTTCACCGACTTATGGCAGCTCCTCTTCTTTTCACCTTATTTTATCGATGAAGCCAAACTGCACCTGCAGACTTGTCTTCAGCTTGGCCTACCACTTCAAACTTCAGTCCTAATTTTGGTAACTTACGTCCTGCATCAGGAATAATGCTGTTGATGTATTGCTTAGAATCATCAAATTTCGCCACTCCTGGTAATCCTTTATAATCAAAGATACCGCGAGTTGGTGAATTTACTTTCCATGCTGGCGTTTGATCAAATGAGAATGCCGCATCGGCAATTTGATAACGCGTACTGCTCTTCACAGTAGGTTGTCCGTTTAATGTCCCTACAATTGCCTCTGGATGAGAATCTACAACTCCTAAGAACCCTTCACCTGGATGAACGCCTACCCAGTTATCTGTAAAGCTTTGATCCGCATACCATACAACCATTCCTGTATTAAATACTGGGCCACGTGCATGTTGTAACGCAGTGTCAGAACCAGCGTAATTTCTCCACTCTACATAGTAATTATGTTTTTTCTGTTCAAATCCGTTAGACACAGTAAAGCCTTTTAACGTCATTGCTGGCTGACCTTCTGCATCATCAGAGAAAACAACTTTTCCATCTACAGTTAAGGCTGCATTATCTAACGCAAATCCTTTATAAGCTACTGCAATATCTGTTAAGTACTCAAATTGCAGTTTTACTTTTTTTCCTTTGAATTGGCTTAAATCGTATGATTTATCAACCCATTTACCATCAGTTGTATCCGCGCCGCCTTTTACATCTTTTTCGCCCATTCTATCAATGCGTGTCTTCGTTCCATCTTCTGCAATCGCATATACGTCAAGGAAATCATACTTCGCTTCAAGTTCGTAAAATGCCTTATAATCGAACTTAGCATCCTTTGCATTTGTTAAGTCAAATACTGGCGTCTCAAGTGTTGTATGAATGTCATTTCCTTTTGTACTATAATAGAACTTCTTACCAAACGCCGATTCGATATTTTTTATATCTTTGTCCGGCAAGTTAACACGAACGATTCCAGGTCGTTTAGATTTTGTAGTACTTTGATCTACATATGTCGCAACACCGATGCCTTTGCTAAGTTTGTCATAATCTACTTCAAGGATATTCGCCCAATTCCCCTTCATATTCTTTTGGAAAAACTCTTTATTTTGTGGTGAGAAACTCGTTGGCTCTGTTCCTGCAATTTTTCCAGCCCAGCTACCACCACTCATAATAGACCATGACTCAACAGGTTCACCTTGTCCTGAGTACTTTGTATCATATTCATCTGGTAAGCCTAAATCATGGCCATACTCATGTGCAAACACACCAACCGCTCCGTCTTCAGGCTCGATTGTATAATCGTATGCAGCCATCTTTCCGCCCCAGTTCGAAACAGAAGATTTCGTGCCATCAATTGCATATGGTTTTGAACCGAGTTTTGAACGATGTGACCAAATCGCATCATCTTTCAATTTACCGCCGCCAGCTTCTTGACCAACGCCAGCATGTACAACCATTAAATGATCAATAATTCCATCTGGCTCATTTTTATTTCCATCACCATCTTGATCGTATTGATCAAATTGGTCATAGTCTGCTAAATTGATTCCTTTTGCTACCGCTGCTTTTAATGCTTCTTTCACAAAATCTTTTGGTCCTAAAGGCCCCTTGTTATCATGACCAGTACCCGCATCAGCACCATAATCTGATGCTTTTCCTGGAACAGTAAGCCATTCTGTTACAGTCCCATCAACTGTATAGCTACCACCAGATTGTTCTTCATAATATTGCTTAAATGTGTTAATCTTCGATCCATCAAATAAAGTGAATGGTTCATCACCAAATAACATTTTTTGATAATGTTCACGATTAAAGTCCTTAGAATACATGTATCCTGGCTCTTGATCAATATTGTTATGCTTAAAATCGCTAAATTCTACAAGTAAAACAAGTACTTTATCTTTTCGAACAGCTCCATTGTATTCTTCTTGCTTCGCTGATGTAGTAGGTACTTTTCCATTTAATTTCCCTGGATTTAATGCTGCACCTTGTCCAGCTACTGGGCCTACTTCAGGCTGCTGTGCCTGTTCATTTTCCTTCATTTTTGCATCTTTTACTTTTTTCATAAAATCAGAAGCTTCTTGTGTAAGACTATCTCCTGTTAAGATTTCTTTCCCAGGGTTTTCCCCTTTCTTTTTCTCAACATATTTTTCGACAGCTTTTGACGTCTCAGCTTGTGATGCAGATTGATCAATTACCCCCCGTTGTTTTAGCGCTTCTGCCAAACGCTCCTCCGGTATTAAGTGCTCATCTATTGGTAGAGATGATGTTGGTGTCTCAGCATACGCTGCGTGACCTCCAAAAGCAAACGTACTACTTAGTACCGCTGCTGTTGTTAATACCGCTAATGGTTTTAATTTCTTTTTCTTTTTCAATGTATTTCCTCCCCAGTGTCTGCAAATTATCGTTTTTTGCCGATAACAACATAATATTCGTTATAATACGAATATTCAATCTTTTTCAACAAATAAAATGTTGAGAAATATTTTTTTATGCAGAGTGAAATACAAAAGATAGAAAAACAAACAGGCTCTCCAATAAATAACAGTGAACTTTTATATGTTCTTAGTTACAATCAAAATCCAGTAAATCTGAGATTTATATTTTTTTAATAAAAATAAGAATTAAATATTTTCTATACTATTTAATCTATGGATTATCATATTACTCACTATTCTCATTATTACAAGCTAATAGTGGTTCATACATCATTATAGCGTGATTCTCCGTTACATATTGATCTTCTATTAACTGTTTCTGTTGATTATATACTTTACGTTGAATCACATTATGTCGTATATAACCGCCCCAGTATGCAGGTTGAATTGAGTGTTCTTTCTCATACACTTCATATTGATAAAGTTGCGGATAGACTGTTCTCCATTCACCAACTAAATGTTCATCTGTCATATAAAGGTGAAGTTGATACGGTTGGTCCGTTTCATTTTTAATTTGTAAATCCAAATAGTTATAGGAACAAGTCGCTCCACTCCCAAACGGTTGAGTTCGCCTCGAATCAGGAAAGACATCAAAGCTATGACGATATCGTTCTGTTACTGTCAGTGGTGTATGTAAAGTCATCCAATATATTAAATTCGAAAGCTGACAAAGACCTCCTCCAATACCTGTTTGAAAAGATCCGTAGTGTAATACCATACCTTCTACATATCCTTTTTTCCTCGTAGGCTTACCTATTAAACGCCAGTAAGAAAATGTTTCTCCTGGTCTAATGACGATACCATTTAGTTTTTTTACAGCAATTTTCAAATTAACAACCTTATTCTGTTGATACCACATATCTACATCTTTGAGCTTACGAAGTAATATCGTTCGGTGCTGAATTGCTGTACAAGGTAGCTTTTCTTGTTGGAGCCTTTTTGCATATGTTTTTCCGTCTACTAACCACTGAATGTATCTCTTTGTAGAGTAATACCACGTCCCTAGCATAATGCGATACTTAGACCGCTGTTTAGGACGTAAGTGCACTATATTCATTTTATTCCCTCTCTCTTTCTTCAACTAAATTTCAATATACCTCTAATTCAATGAACTACAGTTTTCTTAGCTGCATAATAATTTTCGTAAATAAAGTGAAACTTTAATCAGCCCTCACCAATCGGGCTTTTACAGGCAGCCCGATCCCCACCTAACTTCTTTGCTTTCGCTGAATTTTGAGGTGGGGGTCTTACTGCCCAGCAAATAGCGGGATAAAAAAGACGCAAAAAAATAATAAATTTACTCTAGTGGAGATTTTATTTTGATGATTGCTTTATAATTATATGAAACTGCGCTACAATACGATAAATTGAAATAAACATATTATAAATATAACGAATAATATTAAATAAAAAATAATGAAAATTAAAGAAATTCTAAAGTATTAATATATTTTTCATAAATATTAATTGATAATACATTAGACTTTACTATATGTATAAATTCTCTATTCTACAAAACGAAATTTTTTAATGTAAGAAAAAAATATAATTCCCCTTTCACATTTATACAAGTCTCATCTGGAAAACTTTCCAAAACAATCCGAACCCTTATATTTAGAATAAACACAAAAAAATTGCCACCAGTTAGCTTAACTGGTTGGCAATTTTTTAACGAGAATGCTTTACAAATAGTTGAATTGCTTCTTCTGGTACATAGCACTTTCCATTACTCTCTACAATAATACTTCCTAATTCATACCCTTTACCATTGATACGAATTATATTTTTGTTACCAAATAATTGTGCTTCTACTTTATTATGTTTTACTACGAGTAACGGGTTTGCTCCTTCGGTTTTTTCGGCTGTTACAGTTGCACCGACTTTCTTAAAGGCTTGTTCACTCTCTAAAAATATTTTATTCGTTACTTCTTCTAAGTTAAAGCCCATCGCTTTCGCCATCGTCTTCGCAATGTCTGTATTTTGGATTAAGCCTTCTGGTTTTTGAGGTCCATAAGAATGTAAAAATACATCCTCACCTGTATGTCCTCCTGTCGTAAAGCCGATATTTGTACGATTAGCCAATAATGTAGTAAGAATTCGTCCTACATCCATTTTCTTTTTTGCCGCTTTTAATTTTTCTTTTTCATCATGAGTTAGATTATCCAAACCGTATAGTTTAGCTACATCTTCTACATTTGATAAATCAGATTTCAGTTTATTTATAGTTCCTTCAAGTGTCATTTTCGCCTTTTTCAATGAATCAATGTATGCAGAAACCGGTGTAGTATTGTATCCTTTTGTCGTATTTCTATTCCCTATAGAGATACCGCTGTTACCATGATCAGTTAAAGCGATGAGCATCGTATCCCCATCTTTCTTCGCAAATTGTAACGCCTTTGCTACCGCTTCATCAAATGCCAATATATCACTAATCATCCCAATTGGATCATTAGCATGAGCTGCCCAATCAGGCTTACTACCTTCTACGAATAAAAAGAAGCCATCTTTATCTTTTGATAATGTTTGAATTGCTTTTTCTGTCATTTGAGAAAGTGTTGGTTGTTCTGGATTTGTTGCTATACGATCCATATCAAACGCAAGAGCATGATTTGAGAAAGAGCCCCAAATTTTATTAGATTTGGAGTTCAATAACGCATCTTTCGTTTCAACAAAATCGTATCCTTTGTCTTGAATCACCTTTACTAAATTTTCACCATCTTTTCGGATTCCATTACTTTTCATAGGTAGCAGCGCCGCTTTTCCCCCGCCTAATACGACATCTATATTTTGATATACTTGCTGCTTCGCAATTACATCAAATTGCTTGCGATTGACATGGTGAGCCGAGAATCCCGCCGGAGTAGCATGCTGAATTTCAGATGTAGCAACAATTCCAGTTGCACGGCCAGTACGTTTTGCACCTTCCAATACGTTTGCGACCGGCCGTAACTTGTCCTCTTCTTTTATTGGCTTTAAGTTAGGTGAATTTACAGTAGAAGGTAGTACGCCTACATATCCTGAATTCGATTTATTTCCAGTTGCTAATGCTGTCGCTGCTGGTGCTGAGTCTGTAATAGCTGATTCTGCAGAATATGTACGAACACCTCCTGTTACAATTTGATCTAACGTAAGCGGTGCCCCTTTATACCAGCGAGCCAATGTTGTCGCCGTTGAACTTGTTCCGTCCATAACCATCATAATTATATTTTTAGGCTGGTGTTCTACTTTTTTCACCTTAGCTTTGGCCGCATGATAATTCATCATACTTTCCGTACTTAATACGCTTACTATTATAGCTCCCACTAATAGTAACTTTTTCATCTTCACACCATAATTCAACATGATTGTTCCTCCATAAACTTTGCATTCATTTCAATACACCTTATTTCCTTTCTCATTCCACAACCTACATATGTTTTATTAGTTCCCAATTCTCATAAAGCTAACAATAGTTACTTTCTATTTCTTTCCTTAATCAAATATCGGTATGTGTCATCTATCTTATAAAAAAGATTTAGCATTCATTTCATTAATTACTTGTTTAACAATAAATCCTCGATTAAAAGAAATAAAATTTTATTGTTAAACAATAAATTCCATGTTAAATTAATAAGATATTAAATAAATGAGGTGCTTTTTATGAAACAAGGATCCACACTCTTTTTAAAGACCGTTGTGATTCTGATCGGAATCCCCGTTCTTGCTATGTGCATTTTTTTAGTCCCTAAAATAGGAAACTTCGCCGCAGAATTATATCCGGATATTGCATATATTAAATACCTTGTATTTATCAACTTATACGCAACAGCAATACCTTATTACTTCGCACTGTACCAAACATTTAAGCTTTTAAACTATATTGATAAAAACAACGCATTCTCAGAGTTATCTGTTAAAGCTTTAAAAAATATTAAGTACAGCGCATTGGCAATTAGTGTATTATATGTATTAGGTATGCCACTTTTCTATCTCGTGGCAGAGAGAGATGACGCCCCTGGCATTATTATTATCGGAATGATTATGATTTTTTCTTCAATGGTAATCGCGGTCTTTGCTGCCGTTCTCCAAAGACTATTAAAAGATGCTATAGATATAAAATCAGAAAATGATTTAACGGTCTGAGGTGAATAATATGGCAATTATTATTAATATTGATGTAATGTTAGCAAAAAGAAAAATGAGTGTAACAGAACTTTCGGAGAAGGTTGGAATTACAATGGCTAACCTTTCTATCTTGAAAAATGGAAAAGCAAAAGCAGTCCGTTTTTCAACTTTAGAAGCAATATGTAAAGCATTAGAATGCCAACCGGGGGATATTTTAGAATATCAACCTGAAGATACCGAGTAAAAAGAGTCCTTCATACGAGTAATGGGTTCAGTTTAGGAAGAAAAAAATGCTAATAAACATTAGAAATAACAAACTAAAACGCTCAGAAAATATTCTGAGCGTTTTTATTTCCTTCTTCAATTAAAGCACCCGTTAGTGTAAAAAGCTATTTCACCATTTGTATGGCTAACTTATCTTTTAACATTGACCTATATGAGTCAATTTCATATTTTGTATTATTGATTTTTTCTTTTTTCATTTTTAACATATCGAATATTTCTAATTCTAAATTCCTTCTAGCTTCAAGAACTTTTATCGCTCCTTCTACACCTGAATGGTTATGTTCTTTTCCATAGCCTTGGTTAGTGTAATAGTCGATAATTCCTGTGGACCATTCTGGAGTTCTTTCTTTTAACGCCTTCCTAAATGAAAATTCAAGATTATCTTGTTCTACATACAATAACATTGGATTTAAATTCTCTATGATTTTTGCAACTTTCATTACATAATTTATTATTTTTTCTTTTTGTTCACCATATTTAATCATCCCAATAGTTAATGGATTTTGTATGAAACAACATTCAAAGATATAAAACTTATTGTCTTCTAGAGCGATTTCAGCAAAGTCATTCCATTTGTCAGCAATTAATTCAACATTTTTATCGAATGGTAATTCGTATATATCATTTTTTAAAATAATGTTAAATAATTCGTCCGAAAACTGGTCACCAAACTCATTTTTCATCTTTCTGTATGGTAATAAATAATTGCTTCCTTTTTTTAGAACTTTCTTAAGGAGCACTTCTTTAAAATCTCCACTGTTAGATAATAATCTATTGAACTCAAATTTATTAAAACAAGATACACCATCATAGTCGGCTGGGTGGTTCAAATTTCCCTCTAAAAATAGTTCAACCTCAATTTTATTTTGGCTTAGAATTTCATTTATTAGCTTTGCAGTGGTTGATTTTCCAAATCCAGGTAACCCTTCTACTATTATTAGTTTTGTATTCATAGTTATAAACCCTTATCTTCAAAGTATTGAACCAAGATTAAAAAAATCACTTAATCCACTACAATCACCCCTTCAAAAGATGATATTTACCATTTCCTTTGAAAAACCTTCTTAAAGTAATCTGAACGCTAGTTTAAGAACATTTTTTCACAATCTCTATAATTATTTTAACATAAATTTTCCATTTATCTTATTATTTAGAACGCTATTTAACTATATGAAAGCGCTTAAACACTGAAATAACAATAAAAAAAGGGATGCTAAATCATAAGTGATTTACATCCCTAATTTGTATGTTATTTTATATTTTCACTCCCGTAACTATACCCGTTATCATACGAAAAGGACTCTTTTTATTTCACATTACGGCGCAAAACTAATTTGACCAGTAAACAATAGGATAATTGCTATGATCCAAAATATAAAAAATGATGAGGACAATATTAATGAAAGAATAGCAATCCCCTTCTTCTCTGTTTTTTTCGTCATTGTGATTATTGAAAGCATGATACCTACACCTGTCAGGACAATTGTAATATAATCTCCAACTATATTACCTGCATTCGCTATCCTTGTTGGCGTTATAAAAACGAATAGAAAACACAAAATGCCGATGAGTAAAGATATATAGCTTATTATACTGTACTTCTTTTTAGGAACTATTTCTGTTTTCATACTAATCCCACCCCTTCTATATAGCTATGAGTTTATATTAGCATGAATAACCATAATTTGGTTATGATAAAAAGCAGATAAAACGGACACTATCACTTTATCTGTCAGTTTATTTCTATCTAACAACTAACTATTTCTTTACTAAAGATATACAATCATTCTTTAATCCACGGCAATTGGTATATAATAGCTCTAAAAAATAAAGACTGTACCTTTAAAATGAAAGATACAGTCTTTATTAATAACTTTTTTTATAAAGAAAACTCTCTATCACTCACTACCTTAAAAAACTCCGAGTAATGTGATAAAGAATAATCCGCTACATCACAATTACCTTGAAACATACATGTTGAAATACCTAATTCTTTTGCAGGTAATAAATCTAATTCTCTATCTCCAATAGCTAAATCAATATTGTATTTTTTATGCAGATGATTATAAGCTAAAGAGTTTGGCTTCCGAGGAAAGCCATCGTCAATTGTAACCATATCTACGAAGTATTTTTCCCAGCCGTAATATTTTAAAATGCCCATAACCCCTTCCCTATGTTTATGGGTCATAATCACATTTTTATTTGCAAATTTCAAAACCTCTTCGACACCTGCAAAAGGTTTCATATCTTTTGACGTGAATTTTCCCTTCAAAACTTTAATCTTTTCTTCCTGCTCGCATGAAATATTATAATACTGAATTGCATGAGAGTATGATATTTTTAAGTTTTTGTATATTTCTTGTTTTTCTACTGAATCACCTAATATTTCAGAAAGCATCATTGTATATGCAGGATACGTATCAAATAACGTCCCATCAAAATCCCATAAAATATTCATTCTATTCACCTTCTATGTTCAAATCATTTAATGACTAAATCCGCCCTATTCCTCGGCGATTCCATTTCTAAGTAATAATCCTCTGCTTTCCAATACCTATTTTCAAACTTTGAAAGGTTTTTCTGTGTCTCCTCACTCTCACGTAGAAACCTTGTCTCTCTTGGACAGTCCAAATAGACCATATAATGAAAGAAATCTCTCCATTCTTTTCGCTGCAGAAAAACTCCTTCAATAACAATTACGCCTACAATAGGAATCTGTACTTTTTTCATTTCACATGAGTCTGTTTCCTCTTGATAAAAAGGCAAAGTTAATTTTGTCTCATGTTGTAACTTCTGAAAAAACTTCTGCCTCAAGTATGTAATATCCCACTGTAAACAATAATACTCATACCATTCTTCATGGTTTGTATAATAGCGTCGATTACGCTCCACTATATGATCATCAATATGGAAAATATGAAACGGAATGCCTTCTTGTTTCATATTTTCTTTTAAATTTGCTACGAATGTTGTTTTTCCTGAACGACTTAAACCATCTATACCTAAAATGAATCTATTTTCCCTATGATTCTTCATAATCGTTATAAGTTCGTTTGTACTCATTACTTCTTCCACTCTTCTTTTAATAAAGAATATAAAATGGTATCATGAGCAACTCCATTTTGAATCATATGTTTTCGAAGTAATCCTTCTTCTTGAAATCCTGCTTTTATTAACAACTTTTGAGAAGCTTTATTTTCTACATATACAACCGCTGCGATTCTTATCAGTTGCAGCATTTCAAATCCGTAAGCTAAAATCGCTTGTAATGCTTCCGATGCATATCCTTGTCCCCAATATGTATCATCTAATTCATAACCAATTTCAGCTCGTTTATGATTATTATTAATTAAATGAAATCCGCACGTTCCGATTAATTGGCCCGTCCCTTTTTTCTCGATTCCCCAGCGAAATACACTGCCCTCTTCATAACGATTTTTAAAAGTTTGAATCGTTGTTTTCGCTTGCTCAATATTTTCAAAAGAATCCATTCCGAAATAACGTATAACTGATTCTTTCGAAAAATATTGGAACATCGTTTCTGCATCTAATAGTGTAAGTTCTCTTAAGAGTAAACGTTCTGTTTCTAGTTTTGGAAATCCCATCTCTCTTTCTCCCTCTATTCTAATGAACTGCAAATTTCAATATAATTTCCATCTGGATCAGCAATGTAGGCAATTGTTTGTCCCCACGGTTTTACAATAGGTTCAACTAAAATCTTGATTCCTTGTTCTCTAAATTGCTCAATCGTTTCTTGTACATTCTCAACAACGAATCCTAATTCGAAATGAGAAGACTTTAATTCACCTTCTGTAAGCGGTAGTCCTGTTAATTCTTTCACATCTTGCCGCGTATTCATCGCTAAAATGGTAGTTCCAGTATTAAATTCAATATATGTACCGTGCTCTGCTTTTATAGGTAACTGTAAAATATCTTTATAGAATTTTAAACATTCCTCAAACTTTTCTACATATAAAATGATGTACTTCATTTTCAAATCCATTTTACATCCCCCTTTATATCTATCCCTAAAATTTCGACAAAAGTCTCACAAAAACCTTGTTCCTTGTAGTAATGAGCAAAAAAAATGAGGCCGATTTCTCGGCCCCCCAGCTTATTGGCATAAAACAGGAGATTTGGTTTGGACATAACCAGTTCGTACTTTTATTATATTTTATTTTTTCTGAATTTTAAATACATTAAACACCTATTTATATTGAGAAAGTTTTTTGCTTGCATAAAATTAAAGATTTTAAGAAATGATACAAATGGAGGTGTATACATATGGAACCAATGCTATGTCCAAGCTGTAAAACGAACCGTACTCGCTTTAATATTCTTGAACAACAAGTAAAACCAGTCAAATTAAATCCACAAACTGGTCAAGTAGAAGAAGAATACACAAATGAAACGATGAATGCTTTTCATATGGCCTATCAAGGACCTACATACCGCGTTCAATGCGCTGTATGTGGGCTTGTTGAAAACCCTGAACAATTTATTAAACCTGCTCAAAATCAGTCTTTCTAATAAAAACATTATTATCCCTTGTAGAAATAGATTTTTCTATAAGGGATTTTTCCATTTAATAAGTTAATTAAAGATGTATTTCTTCCTTATTATATATTAAAACCCACACCCTTTTGGTAATATTTACATAAGGGGGGGATAACAAATGATTTTAAATAAAAAGATAATGCTTCCATCAACATTTCTACTAGTAACTTGCCACATAGTCATCTTTTACTTTTGGATCTTCGATTTTGAAAAAATAACGACTCCTTACGGTCTAACAATATGGATTGTTTCTACTATTTGTGGTCTTTTACTTTATTACCATTTTAAAAATCAAAAATCTAATAAAGTGATATTTATTGCTAATTCTTTATTATTAATTATTTCTTCTTCATTTATGATTTTTTTTAGGTATTGTTACTGGTATTATCTTTGTAACTGTTAGTTCTATGAATTAAATATATATTTTTATTATATAAAAAATAGTTAACAAAATAGAATTACATAAAAATTAAAGAAGAAGATAATGATGTCATTGTCATCATTATCTTCTTCTAGAGTCTAATCTTTATTATAATATTTCACTTTTCAATTTCTTGATTTTCCAATAAATTCTCATGAAGAAATAAGCATACATACAACCTACAAGCCCTGTCATAACTTTCGCCCAAATTGGCACTCTTGATTCTGTTGAACTTAAAAATACGCTATACATTGAGGGTAATATAGTTATTGAAATTAATGCGAAAAATTGTAATAATTCCTTCATTTTTTGCACCTTCGTGTCCTTCTCTGAATATATGTCAGGTAACTCAATTCCCTTCTCTACTTCCTTACAAAAATAATTCCATCTTGTAAAACTTGTGACACGTTTCCAACCAGACATTTCATATATTTCAAAGTACTCCTGTTGTTTTTCTTTTGAATCCCAATAAACCAATCTAAAATCCGCTTTATATATTACATCTTTCGGTTCTGTTTTCTTAAACGTATACAACAAATTATACCTTTGTAACGCCCAACCTTTTTGATGCATTTTCCGTAAAAAAGCTTCTTCTTTTTCTAAACTCCATGCCATGAAAAATTTAAATACCTTCTTTGTCTCCATCTCTCATTCACTCCCCTAATATACTATTCCCATTCCTTACAGATCTCTGTAACCTGTTATACTCGAGCTCTAACACTTCTCTCCCAAACGGCGTTAACTCATAGCACTTCTTTCTATCTGTAGAGGCAACTTCAACAATTAATTTTTCTTTAAGTAATTTCGTCGTATTCCCGTATAACGTACCAGGACCGAGTTTTACTTCTCCATTTGTCATCTCTTCTACCATTTGCATAATTCCATAACCATGCATTGGCTTTACAAGTGACAATAATATGTAGTATGTCGCCTCAGTTAACGGAATATATTTTTGCGCCTTCGCATTCATTATAACTACCTCCGATACATCGCTTTATGATATATCGACTCACGATACATCGTATACCGATATTGTATAATCATATTCCAAAATATGCAAGCTTAATTTAATAATTAAATATCTATTTCTTTGAATTAAAAAATCATACTAATTTTCCGAATAATTTGTTAAAATATAGAAATATTAGCTCTTTTATACTGAAAGGAATGGTACATATGATAAATAAATTGAAAGAAAACATAGGATCTGTGTTTGTTGGTAAAGAAAATGTTATTGATCTACTGCTTGTTTCACTGCTTGCTGATGGACATGTACTACTCGAAGACGTGCCTGGTACTGGGAAAACGTTACTGGCGAAAACCATTTCAAAAAGTATTGGCGGTAGTTTTTCTCGTGTTCAATTTACCCCTGATGTACTTCCAAGTGATGTAACAGGTATTGAATACTTTAACCCAAAAACAAGTGAATTTGAGTTAAGAATTGGACCCGTTATGACAAACATTTTGCTAGCAGATGAAATTAACCGTGCAATGCCGAGAACACAATCTAGTTTGTTAGAAGCGATGGAAGAGCGACAAGTGACGCTTGAAAAACAGTCTACTCCTCTCCCAAAACCGTTCTTTGTTATTGCAACGCAAAACCCAATTGAATCACAAGGGACTTTCCCTCTTCCAGATGCACAGCTTGATCGCTTTTTAATGACGATTTCAATTGGTTATCCAACTCCTGAAGATGAGTTACAAATGATGCGACGTTTTCGTAACGATATACCGCTAGAACGTGTCACACCTGTTATCTCTTTAGAAGATATATTAGAATCACAGAAACGAATAAAAGAAATTTTCATATCAGAACCGTTAGAACATTACATAATTAAACTTGCACAAGCTACTCGAAATCACGATTACATCGCTAACGGTGTAAGCCCACGTGCCACACTTTCTTTAGTGCGCGCAGTTCAAGCATTAGCCTTCTTACGCGGGAGAGAATATTGCACCCCTGAAGATATACAATTTTTAACTCCTTCTGTTTGGAATCACCGTATTGTCTTATCAATGGAAGGTGCCCTGCGCACGACTAAAAATGATATAATGCAAAGTATTTTAAAAGAAGTTGACGTACCTGTGGAGATTGAGCAAGCATGAATGGACAGCGTGTTGTAACTGTACCTTTATTTTTTCAACTCCATATTATTCAACTAACTGTGCCAGGCGCTATACTATTTACCTTTTTTATGCCGCAACGAATTATAATGTTTCTCTTTTTCTCCTATTATTTATTTGCGATTTTCATTTATAAATATGTCGCTTACATAGAGAAAAAATTTGAAGTTATAAACGAGAGACAAACAACTCGGCTTTTCCCTGATGAATCTGGAAAGTTTTTTATTCATTTGAAAAACGGTGCACATATCCCTCTCGTTAATGGTGTTTGTTATTTTCATTTAGATTCGTCTCTTATACAGCATAAAGATCAAGGAATTGAACGAATATCAAAAACGTTATTCTCTTTTCCATTTTCACAACCTGCACATTCGGCGCAAAAATGGGATTTAACATTAACCGCAACGAAACGTGGTGTGTTTCAAATTGAACAGTTCGAATGCGTTTTAAAAGATCCTTTTCATTTATTAAATGTACACTTACCTGTTTTCGATAAGTTAAAAACTGAAATTATTGTGTATCCTTCTCCTAAAGAAGTAGCAGGTTTGCAAGAACTTCAGCAACTTCTAACTGGTTCTTATCGAACTAATTTTTCTTTTTACAATGATGAAACATCTATTATCGGTGTAAAGCGATATGAGCGTGAGTCTTTCCGCTCTATTCATTGGAAGGCATCTGCTAAAATGCAAGAATTACAAGCGAAGCAATTTGAACCTGTAAAAAATTATAGTTGGACGATTTGTCTTTCTTTAGCTGCCGATCGTGGATTTGGTTGGAAAGATAATGTTGAAGATTTAATTTCATTCGCAACATACATTTGCCAATATGCAACGAAGCATCACATACCGTTTGAATTATTTATTAGTGTATTAGCAGAAGGTGGTGCATTACATTTATCGTTACATGAAGGGCAAACACAATATGCAAAAGCTTTAGAAGAATTAGCACGTATTTCAGATGATAGTACGTTACTTCCGAAACAAGGATTCCTTCATTATGTAACGAGAAAGAGAGAACGTTCGTCTACAATGATATACATTGGTTTACAGAAAAATGAACTCCCTCTTCTCTCGCAGCCAACGTTCCTCATTAATAGCGAAGGGATGGTGGAATCGGTTGAAAACTTGGCTCTATCACGTTAATGACTTTATTTTGCTTCTCCTCCTTTCATTATTAACAGAAAGGGATGACCTTGTTGCTATTGCCATATTTTTAGCAACAGGCTATGTAGGCATATTTCTTATTCATAAATTTATGAAGAAAAAAACAACCGGATTTGTCATACTGTTCATTACTCAAATAATTGGTTGTTCTTTCCTTCTCCCATTCTCTCTATTCGGCACAATTATGTTACCGCTTTTCTTCTTTATCGTACATGTAGTCGGACCAGGATATCCAGTTCAAAAATCGTTAGGCGGTATTGTTTGGTTTAGTATTTCAGCCATATTTTATGCGCCCTTTCCACCTTTGTGGAAGCTGTTACTATTAGTTATACACATTATGATTACATTTTGGTTAACTGGGGCAAATCGGAATCAACAGTTATTACGTTTCATTTCTATCATTACGATTGGTGTAATGAGTATAGTACTTGTTTTAGTTTTTCCTTTTATTCGTCTTATTTTTAGCTTTATCACAGAAGTAGTTGCGTTAGGAGTCGGTTATGTTATAAATCCATTTCTCATAGCAGCTGAATTGAAAGATACTGAAGGGGTTTGGGCAAGTAAAGGGCATCTCTTAAAACCTAAAATTGAAGACAATGGGGAAAAACTTCCTGATTTTGACCCCACACTCATAAATAGCATTACCATAATAGCATGTACAGCTATCGCTATTTACGTCGTTTGGAAAATAGTAAAAAAACGAAAACAATTCAGTTTACCAAATATGCCCGCCTTCGAATCTACTATCATTACTAATAAAGAAGGAACGAACCAAAATCGTTTTAAACGAAATAAACCGCCGCATAACGAAATTCGGAAGGAAATTTTCAAGCTAGAGAGTAAGTTAACCCCTCCTTTAAATAGAAAACGGGGAGAAACTGTTGAAGCTTGGCTAGAAAGAATAAATGATGAAGAAGATGTAAATATTCAAAGTGATATTATTATAGATGCTTATAATACGGTGCGCTATTCAAATGGTAAAAGCATTGTACTTCTGCATGAATTTAAGGAAGAGATTCATAAGCTTTATGCCTATCAGAAAAGTTTGAAGAAACGAAAGAAATAACGTAACAAAAAGACTCCTATATTCATAGGAGTCTTTTTATACTTCTACGTTGCTTTTTAAATTGAAGCATTCTTCCCTGCTTCAATTTCTAATGACTCTTCATGCCACCAAAGTGTTTCTTCAGGGTCTTCTTTAGCGATTAGGTGTGCTTCTTTTTTCGTTTCTACTGTAGGATATGAACCTTTTAGCGCACGCCCTGAAGTCGTAACAAATAATACACTAAATACAACTAATCCAATAATACTTACACCCGTCAAATAAAATGCTGGCGCAAGCGGGTTACCAGTTGCATGAACTAAGTATGAACATACGAGCGGTGTTGTTCCACCGAATATCGATACAGAAATATTAAATGAAATCGAAAGTGCTCGATAACGTACATCAGTGAAAAAGAGTGATGGTAATAATGAAGGTAATGTTCCTTCATATACACTTAAGAAGAAACCTAGTACGAAAATACCTGCAAATATAGCTGCAATATGTCCGTTACCTATTAGTAAAAATGCTGGAATTGCAAATACAGTTAAACCAAGTAAACCAATTTGCACGACGCGTTTATTACCAATTTTATCACTTAATTTACCGAAATATAGTGCTAGTGGAATCATAAGTGCCATCGTAATAGAAATAATTAATAAGCCCGTTGTTTCTTTGACTTTAAGTACTTGAGTTAGATAAGAAGGAATATACGAAAGAATCATATAATTCGTAATATTAAAGAAGGCGACAATTACTGTGCTTAATAAGAAGTCTTTTTTGTGATATTTAATAATATCCATAAATGAAAATTGTTCATTGTCTTCAGATTCCTCTTGTGCTTTTTCCATCTCTTCAAAGATTGGAGATTCATCTAGATGACGGCGTAAGTATAAACCGACCAAACCAATTGGTGCAGCTACTAAGAACGGAATACGCCATCCCCAGCTGAGCATTTGCTCATCTGTTAACAATAACGTCAAAATGGTAACAATTACCGATGCAGCAATGTAACCTGAGAGTGTTCCAATTTCAAGACCACTACCGAGTATACCACGCTTTTTATCTGGAGAAGATTCTGCGATATAAACCATTGCTCCTGAATATTCGCCGCCTGTAGAGAAGCCTTGAATCATTCGGGCAACTAAAAGTAGTATTGGTGCCCATACACCAATTTGTTCATAGGTTGGTAGTAATGCGATGAATAATGTAGAAAGTGCCATTAAAATAATAGTAGTACTTAACACGATTTTTCGGCCGTACTTATCTCCTATTCTACCAAAGAATACACCTCCGATTGGTCGAACGAGAAAGGCTGCTGCAAATGTACCGAATGTAAGTACAAGTTGCAATCCACTATTATCAACACCTGAGAAGAATAATTGACTTAAGATAACCGCTAAATACGCGTATAATCCGAAGTCAAACCACTCCATTGCGTTTCCTATACCAGTAGCAATTACTGCTTTCCTGGCTTGTTTAGGATTGACAATATTAACGTCTTGAGGTTCAAAATTTAAATCATTATTTTGTTGCATATAATAAAACAGCTCCTTTTTAATTTAACTTCTTTAAGCACACCTTCTCTTATTGAATAAAATTAATTCGAAGCACTTAAGGAAAATTAACGTCTCCTTATCTGTTATTATTGTTTCACATAATTAATTATTTGTCCAATGAGATGCTCTCTAGGTTAAGTAATTTACTATTTTAAAAAGCTGAAGAAGCCGCTAAAATAGCGCCTTCTTCAGCTTTTATATTTTTTTATATTTTTTTATATTTTTTTAAATACTTGCTGTAGCAGCTATGTTATGAATACAGGAAATAAACTCATAAGTGAATGCGTCAATTTCCTCTTTCGTAATAATATACGGCGGAAGTAATCGAATAATATTCCCTTGTGTTACATCGACTAACATCCCTTTATTCATTAACTCAATCTGTAATTTCTTCACATTTTCTTTCGTGTCATTCACACTTATCCCAAACATCATCCCCGCATGACGTACTTCCTGAATATAATAAGCATTTTCTTTCTGAATATCTTGCAGTTTGTCATTCAAATATAGTGACGTTTCATAAGCTTCTTGCATTAACCCATCATCAAGTAATGTATTTAATACAGTTAAACCTAAAGCTGTTCCCATTGATGAATGAGCAAATGTTGTCCCGTGATCTCCTGGTGAAAATACATCACATAACCTTTCACCTACAATAATTCCTCCTAGCGGTATCCCGCCTCCTGCTCCTTTACCAATTTGAATAATGTCCGGTGTGATATTAAAATTTTGATAAGCAAATAATTTTCCCGTTCGACCCATACCACTTTGAACTTCATCAACGACAAGAAGTACATTATATTTTTCACATAAATTTTGAACACCATGTAAATATTCATTTGATAAAGGATAAATCCCCCCGCTACCTAAAACAGGCTCTAGCATAATTGCAATTGGATTTTCTTTAATAATGGTTTCTTCTAATTGGTCTATATTCTCGCGCTCTACTTCATATACAGGAATAGATGTTTTAGGGAAATTTTGATATACCTTTTCTTGTCTCGTAAAATGCAGTGCCCCTAACGTTCTCCCGTGAAAACTATCTTTTAACACAACTACTCCATCACGCTCTTCATTCGCAATAAATCTATATTTATCAATTAATTTTAATGTCGTTTCTGTCGCTTCCGTACCAGAGTTTGTAAAAAAGACTTTTCCGCTTTTTAAAGTACAATCTACTAATTTCTTTGCATACTCAATTGCAACTGGGTTTAAAAAATGAAACGGTAAATGCAACGATTTCGCAACTTGCTCCATTGTCATTTGTACAATTTTAGGATGATTGTATCCTAATACATTTACTCCTACGCCAGAAAATAAATCTAAATACTCTTTACCATCTACATCATACAGTTTACACCCTTCTCCTTTTTCCATTGCAACCTCTGTACGACAATATGTAGACATCATATATTCTTTATCTAATTGAAACCAATCCGACATATTAAATTCCTCCTAGTTATTTTCCCTTTTTTAACGTTCATTCTCTATATAATCGTTTATAAATTAAGTTTTAAGATTGAAATTTTAATAGTGGTTTTCTTCCACCTTTTTAGTAAAACGTGTGCTTTCTCTTCCCGATATTCATTTTTCCATAATTTCTTCTATTTCAACAGGTCCACTACATATGTGTTTTTTTCATCTAGCGGTATGTTACTGCTTTGAACTGTGCGTGTCATACATAATTAAGGCTATAGAATCATATTTAGTAACAATGGACAAAAAAGATTTGGAGGCTATATCGATGGATGAAAACTATGATAAACAGGGGCAATCTATACTAGGGAAAGACTTTAATGAAAATGACGAACGTAATGAACAAGCTAAACTTCACTCTCAAACAGTTGGTTCACGTGGACCCGTACTA
Source organism: Bacillus sp. C-3-6 (assembly GCF_054509685.1). Taxonomy (NCBI): domain Bacteria; kingdom Bacillati; phylum Bacillota; class Bacilli; order Caryophanales; family Bacillaceae; genus Bacillus; species Bacillus sp. C-3-6. Next base: position 2,869,183 of record NZ_CM137247.1, read on the forward strand.
GAGCAAGATAGTGTACTGCATGAGTCATTACAAGAATTTATTCATGAAAAAATTTTAGAAAGACCTGTTCATGTAAAAGGATTTGGTGCGTTCGGTTATTTTCAAACGATATATTCGATGTCTGAACATACTAAATTAAGTTTTTTACAAAATTCTAATGAGAAAGTTCCTGTTATGGTGCGATTTTCGTTAGCTGTTAGTACAAAAGGAACACCGGATACTGCTAGAAATGTACGCGGTTTTTCTACAAAATTTTATACAAAAGAAGGAATTTTTGACCTTTTATGTAATCACATTCCTGTTTTTTCTGTTCGTGACCCAATGCGTTTCCCTGAAACGATTCAAGCATTATTGCCTTCACCTAAAAATAACTTAATAGACCCTAATAGATTTTGGAATTTTGTCGCTAAAGCACCTGAATCTATTCATTTTGTTGTCCGTTTATACTCTAATAATGGTACGGCCAAAAGTCTTCGCCACATTCCAGGACATAGTGTTAATACATATGTATGGAGAAATGCGGAAGGTAATCGAAAGTATGTAAAGTATCATTGGTACCCATTTGAAGGTGTACAGTACATTACTAATAAAGAAGCAATTAAACTAGCTGCTGAAAATCCTGATTATAGCGGGAAAGATTTATATGATGCTATTGAAAATGGTAAACCAGTGGAGTATGGTTTATACGTCCAGCTCATGGATCCGAAAGATGAAGCTTACCTATCTTATGATCCTTTAGATGACACAAAAGTATGGGATGAACAGGCGTATCCTCTCATACCAGTCGGGAAAATGGTATTAAATAAAAATCCTGAAAATTTTATGGAACAAGTAGAGAAAGTCGCATTCTCCCCTTCTAATTTACTGGATGGTGCAGAACTATCAGATGATAAAATGCTGCAAGGGCGCGCTAACATTTACAGTGATTCACAAAGAAGAAGAATTGGTCCCGAATTTCGCAAATTAACGATTAACCAACAGCAAGATTGGACACCCGCTAATCAAATTACAAGCGGTGATGGAAGGTACGTTGAAGGTAAACTTGAAAGAACTTCTATAACAAAACAGAATGACTTTACGCAGGCTGGTGAATTTTATACGAAGTTAAAACCGATAGAAAAAGAACATCTCGCTGAGAACTTAGCTAGTGATTTGAAAGTTATATCCGATGATATTAGGGAGATCGTTTTGGGGTATTTCAATCAAGTATCAACTGATTTGAAAACAAGCATTGAGACAGAAATGAAAGAGCATTAAGAAGATTAAAGTATTCTTTACGAATGAGAATTCAAATCTATATTAATTATTTTCTTGTCAAAATCCAATGAGATTATTTAATTTAAAAATATAAAGCCAATATATCCCTGTTCTATAATTAGAACAGGGATATATTGATATAGTTTAATTTTTAACATTACATACTTTATTTTGCTAAAAAATGCAATAAGTTTCCTTTCAAAATAAATTATAGTAAACTATTTTACTTGGACCGTATAATTCCCTGTTCCACCACCATACTTATATACACTTAAGTAATATTTCCCTGGCTTTGCATTATAATTTCCAAGCAATTTGTTTCCATCACGTTTTGTTGCATAAGCTACATAATTATTTAGATCTGATTCAGAATATAATACCCAGTTCAGTCCAAGATTTTGTTCGTTCGTAACAGAAATTTGTAAATCTTTTTGATCCTTTACATCAATAACAAATTTATCCCCCTGATCTTGATCACTCAAGGTTCCTCTTAACAAAATATTCAAAGATAGTGGGTTTGCTGTTTCAAATGAATTATTTGGTTCTTTTTCTACAGCCGTACCTTCTTCCGTATTCACTCCGCTAAACACAACATCATATTCATATTGCCCAGCATTATTTACACGGTAATTTACAAAATAAGCAGTCAATGTTTTATATCCAGTCCACTCTTTTCCTGAAAGACGTTTCAACATATCATTTGTTGCTTCATTCATCACTTTCCAGTCCTCAACTTCTCCTTTAGCCGCACTTCCTGTATATGTCCCCTGTAGTGTAAATGTATTAAAGAATTGTGATTTATTCTTTGTTACTTTCACATCTTTTAATTTCGCTTCATTTGTAATATCTGAAGTAATGTCGGAAAGCGATTTTGGATCATGCTGAGTTAAATACTCATCTGATACTTGTGGAATTGTATACTTATCGCGATTATCAATAAGCATTTGCATATAAGATTGATATTCTTCATTTAACTTATTATCTTTGCTTAATGTAGCACGGTATGCATCGTAACTTGAAACATCATTTGCGCGAATCAAATCATGCACTTTATCGAACATTTCAGGGCGCTTATTATACATATATGATTGCAGCGCAAACGAATAATTATAAAAATCCCACGTTCCATATTTCGCATTTAATGTTTGTGATGCTGTATAACGTTTTGCAGGATCATTAGATAACCCACCAATTATACTTTTTCGCGGTACTACACTATCTAATCGCGTTGCACCTGCAAAGAACTCTGCGTTTCCTTCTTCAAACCATGTTAAACGTTCATTTTGATACATTTCTCCTTGTCCCCATAATCCCTGAACTTCGTACCTTCCCTGTAAGTAGTGCGTAAATTCATGGCGGAATAATTCTTCCAAACTATAAATACTTTGCTCTGGTGTACGTTCATATGTAAAGAAAGTCCCTGTCCCTTCAATATAAATCCCACCATTATTCGTTTCATATCCGTACAGTTGACGATTAAATTGATACTCATCTGGGCTATTATAAATAACCATCGTTAACACATCATCAGCATGTCCACTTTCAAGTGGTTTATCGCTACCAACTGTACGATAAAATTGAGAACGCACTTCTTTTGCCGCCCAGTATAGACGTTTAATTTTCTCTTCGCTAACTTTATCCCCAGCTTTAAAGACAATTGCTCCATCATCAAACGTATACGTTTTCGGTAAATATTTCTTTTTACCCTCTTCTCGAATTTGATCTAAATTTACAGTTTTTCCGTTCGCATCTATTCCTCCATAATTTGTAGTAATTTGTTCTGCCGCAACAAAGTATTGCTCTCCTAAATATGGATAAATTCGCATTGCATCTGTAACAACTTGTTGTCCTTTTGTCGGCGTGCTATGAAGCTTGCCCAATCGTCCAGCATAGTAAATCCCATTATTAATTAACCATCCGTTTTTATTTGTTACTGTACCAAGTAGTGCAAAACGATTTACTTCATTAATAAAGTTATCAATATTTCGAAACCACATCGTATCTTTTGGCTCTTTTCCAGTCGTGTACATATCCGTCTGAATATCAAAGTCAATTCCCTTCATCAACTCATATATAGCGTCTCCTTTTGTTCTGTCTTCAATGAAAGTTGCAAGATTATCATTATATTGTTTAAAAATTTCACCTGCATATAAAACCGTTTCAACATCTGCTGATGCATTTCCAATTAATTTTCCATATGATGCAATTACTTTATTTTGTTCTGATGTACCAAGTTTGAAATTTGGATTTTTTGCAATTGTTTTTAAAGCTGGTAAACATTTATCATGGTAGCTACGCTCATTTAGTTTGCTTAATTCATCATGGTAAAAACCTAAATAAAATGCTGCACGTAGAGCTTCTACTAATGTTTCAATCCCTTTTGAATCATCTTTCGTATAAGCTTGTCCTTGTTCTGCTAGTTTATTAATAATTGCTTGCATTCGACTATCATCTTGATAGAATTTAAGACTATCACTATTAAACTGAAATAATTCTGGAATTTGATACCATTTAATTGTCACAAGAAGATCAGTTAATTGTTTATTATTTAATTGATTTAACTCAGCCATTGAATACTTTTTTTCTTCAGCTAACGGTTTAATATTATCGTTTAGTGCTAGTGGACGCTGCGATAAATCCGCTAATTTTAACCGTTTTGTAAAAGATGCATTTTCTTGTACTTTTGAAGGGTGCGCCAATTCATCAACAGATTTCTGTATTCCTACCGGCTCCATTTGTAATACGTTCTTCACATTTTTCTCTTTTGTCTCTGCTTGAATTTGCAAACCATTACATGTTATTGTCACTAGTCCAACACCAAGAATCCACTTAGAAATTTTCGAATATTTAACCATACCATTGCCCCCTAATAATTTAAAAGAAAATTCAGAATTTTTAAACCGAAAACCTACTTATTTGTATGTATTTACAGTTCCGCTATAAATACAACTATGATTAATAATGCAATAGTAGCTTGTTTTATACTATTACGAGTACAGATTCCTTACATACAATCTCCCTTCCTTACATGTAATACAAGCAAAAACTGTGCCAATCATATTTCTTATGCATGGCCAATATTCTTTTATAAATACTGTAGAATAAAATATACATAGGTGGTTCGGCAATGTATAAATCATTTGACACAAAATCTAATGTTTATGAAGAACAAATTCATTGAATGTTATAAGTTCATTAGCCAGTACATAATTTCCAACTAAAAACATCCCCAATTTTTAAATCTCTCAAAAAAAGGTAAACAATCATATTCCATAAAGCTAATATGTTCGTTTACCTTTTTCTATTTCAAATCAACAGCAAAATATCATTGAATAAAAACAGCATGAATACGTATTTTGTTATTCATTTCTCTTTTTCATATAATCTTTTTCACATTGCAAAGGCTTGAATTTCACTTTTTTCCCTTTCTTCTTTTTCGTTTTTATAACGAGCCATTCCCCTTTTTCAACGTCTAGTTTTAGGCGTTTCATTACATTGATATTATCTTTTTCTTTATAAAGTAAAAATGCTTCTCGCGCCCTCACAAATAAGCTGGGCTGTTCGCTAAATCCACCACTATCATAAATTTTAGTTAGCGAATTATAATAAGAATCATTTTCCTTTCCACCATACATCAAATGGGCAGCCTCCAGATCTCTTTTACTTACTTCCCAAAAACTATGTTCATCAATATTTAAATTAAATGTGGATTTAATGTCCTGTATTTTATTCTTCACATACTTTTCATCTCGAACTTTTCTTTCTTCGAGACAATCCGAAGATAACCTTGGTGCATCTGATTGGGAATGTACAACGTGTTGTATCGATACACACAGAATAAATATGCTTAAAATGTAAAATATTTTTTTCATATTTACATATCACCTCAAATGATTTAGATACTATATCATTTGAGGCTTACAATATTCTTATACTAATAATATAAAAGGCCCTATAATTTAGACTATTATAGGGCCTTTCCTTTTAATATTGCTTTATTAAATTCACCGGCGAAGCCAGTACCTTACTACTTTTTACATCATATAATCCTATAGGTGTTACTCGTATAAAAGGCAAGTGCGTCGCAGAAAAGAATAAAATTGTAAATGCTGGATCATCATACGCGTAGCCACGCTCTTGTAGTAATTTCACCATCTGTTTCTCTTCCTGTATTAATTCACTCATTTTTAAATTAGACATAATCCCGAGCAATGGTAATGCTATTTCGTGTAACACTTCATTGTTTTCTGCTACGACCATTCCACCACCGAGCTCTTTTACTCTACGAAAAGCTGTAAGCATATCTTCTTTACTTTTTCCAATGAGAATCATATCACCTGTGCCGGAATAAGAACTAGCAAGACCACCTAATTCTTTCGCAAAACCTTTTACAACTGTATTTACTCGCCAAGTACCATCACGAGCAATCATCATGAGGAAGCATTCATCATGATCTGTGGATAATTCATCACAGTCTATATTGATTTCACTAGTATATGGTTTTGTAATAACGTTATTTAATAAGTGTATCCCCGTTTTATTAGAGAAAATCATATCCTCTTTTTCTATTGACCAATCTAATGATAATGGAGTTACTTTATATTTACTCCAGTCTATATGTAATGCTTCATGCGTATTTACACCGTCACGCTTCACCCATTTCCCCTTTGCAAGGACACTAATTGGTACTGGGTTTTCTTTACTTTCTAAAATATTGATATTAGCAATTCTACCTGTCGCAATCGAACCATGTACATGTTCCATATTATAATAGCGAGCAATATTATAACTTGCCATATGGTATGCATCTATTACTGGCACTCCTTGTTTTATCGCGGTAGAAATCATTACGTTTGTCATTCCATTTTCATAAAACGAAGGATGTGAGCCGTCTGTAGTAAGTATAAATCTATCAAACTGTTTCACGCCTAATTCCAACAATTCTTTTAATAAAACTTCTAAATCCGGTCTAATGGAAGAATTTCTAAGAGAAACGGTGTAACCTTGCATAAGACGAGTGAAAGCTTCCTGCCCTGTCATCGCTTCATGATCACAATCTGTACCTAACAGTTTTAACTTCGCTAAAGTCGTTTCAGATGCACCCGGAAAATGGCCTTCTACTTTCTTCTGCAATCGCTTCGTTTCCTGCACCCAAGTTAACATTTCATCATCACCATGTAATAATTTTGGCCATGCTGTTAACTCCCCACCTTGAAGAACAGCTTCTTGTTTCAGCCATTCTATTATTTCTTTACTATTAAACAAAGATTCCCCGTTTTGCAATTCAGTCTGTCCATCAAAACGGCACCACCAATACATAGTAGCTGGAATCTTTTTAAATTCCTCTAATAAACGAAATGATTCTTCACGTTTTAATGTGAAAAATAGAGTTAAATTATCATTAATAAAAGTCGTTGTCCCAAATTGCATCGCATGATTTGCTAGCGTCTCTGGGTTATACAACTGATATGGATGTGCATGCGGTTCTATGTAACTGGGAACGACATACTTTCCATCACAATCAATGACTTCACATTTATATAGTTGCTCTGGCAACTTTTCTCCTACATATATAATACGGTCATCATAAATCCAAATATTTGCTTGCATCCATTCACGTATATAGGAATTTAAGTATGTTGCATTCTTTAATAATTTGTGTGGACTTCTTGTACCGTCTATTATTTCAACATGTTCTCGTAATTGCTTGTTACTCCATCTAAACTGATTTTGTCCCAATGTATTTCACTCCAAATCAATTTACTTTTTTATTAAAACAAAATAATTAACAAACTAAAGTATTATCCATTCATAACTCCCCTGTATAGCCCCTATACTTCTCATTATATGGAACACTCTCAAAAATAACAATTTTCAAAACAAACAACACCTCTTTGTCCCACAACAAAAAGGATGTCATGCAACTGACATCTTTTTTAAACTAAACTATAAGATTGAATTGCACTTTGAAATACACTTGTATCATATTTATGTTCTACATATACTTAATACCATATTATGAATGTTAATACTGTCCTTATTTGTGAAATTTAAAAAGCATCTCTTTTATTTACAGCTATTGCAGAAACCTATTCGCTTTTTCTTCATCTATTTATTAAATTCAACTTGCATCATTTTATCAAACTGTGTAAGAATATCAACCGGACCTAAAGAATTAACATTGACAGCAAATGTATGCTTGCCTCCAATTACTCCACCAGCAAAAGTCATAAACCCAGGAATTGATCCTCCGTGCCCCCATACTGAGACACCATTTGGAAGTTTAGTCTCATAGATTCCAAGACCATATCCATCCCCAACCCCTTTTCCTTCTACAGGAACTGTAGTAAACATTTCTTTTAGCTCGCGTTCCTTCAGTAACTTACCACCGAGTAAAGATGAAAAGAATTTGTTTAAATCATCCGCATTAGAAATCATATCTCCAGCTGCATTAGCTAAACTCGGATTATAATACGTAATGTCTTTCAACTCGCCTGTTTCTTCCATTTTCACATATCCACGAGCATGATTCTTTCCTGGGATGACGGGTGAATTTCCTGGTAAAAACGTATTTGGCAAGTCCAGAGGTTCAATAATTCGCTTTTCAATTTCTTCCGCATAACTATTACCAGTTATTTTTTCAATAAGCATTCCCAATATTACATATCCTGTGTTTGAATACAACCAGTCTTTGCCCGGCGAGAAATCTGGAGGCAGAGAAAGGCCTATTTTCACTATTTCTTCTGCTGTATACGTTTTTTTCGAATTCATTACGTCAGCGTCTTTTGACTTTAAATATTCAGCGATACCACTCGTATGATTCAAAAGTTGTCGTATCGTAATTTGATTTCCATCATACCCATTTCCTTGCACGAGACCCGGCAGCCACTTTTCAATTGGATCGTCAAGTTGTACGCGATTTTCTCCTACTAATTGAAGAACAGTAGTGGCGGTAAAAGTTTTCGTCACACTACCAATCCGAAAGCGAAAATCCGATTTCACCGGTTTCTTTGTAATTAAATCCGCCACGCCAGCAGTATAACTATTAACTTTCCCTTTATTAGACGTCTTAGCTAATACCCCTGGTGCCCCAATTTGTATTGTTTCCTGCATTACTTGTTTCCATCCATTCCGATTCTTTTGATTAGGTTCTTGTGACGAATTAGAAATATTTTGAGTAGACTCTGCTTTCACAGTAAAACCAGGTGTAAATAGAGTAGTACCCGCTAATAAAACTGCTAAACTTGCCAACTTAATTTGATTACGTGTTTTCATAAGGCTTTCTCTCCTCTATTAATATCGTATTGATTCAAGCTATACTTTCATCCTATACGATAAACCTCTCTTTTTTCTTATTCATTCCTTACAAAATACTTACGTTTAAATTTAAATAGGGTAAACTGAGGTAGAGTTATGCATGCAAATAAAAAGAGAACATGTTTTCACTTTTTATGTAAACATGTTCTCATAAACATTTAAAATTCTATATCAGCTTTTCATCCTATTCTTTACACAACTAATCTAAATTCCTTTTTACCAGCCTGCACTAGCATTCATACCATTTCCAATAATAGAAAGTAATAACGGCCATAATACTGGTCCTAATGTAAGAAATACATTTAGAAGTATGAGCATTCTATATCCAACGGTGAAATTGTGATTTTTACGATTAACAAATACTAAACTGATTAATGATATTATAGTCGTTAAAAATAATACTAACATTAGCAACCAATACCACACCATTAAACTAAGACTCCATGGTGTTAATAGCTCATGTATGATGCAAAATGAGATTCCTAATACTGCAAAACTAAAGCTAGTCACCGCTGTTTTTATAAGCCATTTATTTAATTTTTTATCGTATGTATTTTTACAGTATAAATCTATTAAAGTATATAAAGATAAATATGACATTAATACGCCTATCCAAGATAATAACCAATCACCGTCCCCTTGAAATAATAAGAACAGCAACCAACACATACCTACTGCTGAAAAAACAAAGGAAATAAGTATGCTTTTTAATACCGATTTCATTACATTTTCACACCCTTAAAAAATCAAAAATTAATTATAATTTATAAAAATTAAGTATAGGTTAACATATAATGAAGTATAAGTAAATAAAGTTAATTTACAGTTAATTTCATTTTCTTATTTGAAGGCAGTTTTATATTTGAAAATGATTCATGATAATCAAATTTCTATACTAAAAAGTAAAGGTGGATATTTACATATCCACCTTCCCATCTCCCTCTACCCACTTCATTATTTTTTCCACATCTAACTCCGTATACGTCTTTTCACCATAACGAACAGACTCATATAGCGAAGTAATATTTCTCGTTCTACTAATTCTTTTTAACCACTGTTGCATCGTTTCATAGGATCTTCTCTGTTCATGAAATGGTAATGTTCTTTCCCATTCAACTAACGTTTTTCTTATCGTATCTGTCGGTAACGGCTGTTCAAACTGATGCTTCACTTTCTTGTTCTTTTCAGTTCTATCCGTGTTTTCTTTTGTTATCGATTGTTTATCCTGTTGTATTTCTGATTTCGTTACCTTTTTCCTCATTAATTTATAAAAAACATATAGAATAACCACTGCAATAATTACATAAAAAACGACACTAATCCATGAATTTGAAAGAACAGAAAACACATCAGTCCATGAATTTTTTCGTACAAAAAGTGGAATTTTCCTATCTATTTTTGTTCTTGTATCTACAACTCCTGTTTCTTCATCTATAATTCTTTCAGGTTCATCAAACTGTGAGTCTACACTAGTAAAATCATAATTTCTTTCTGATATTGTCTCCGTCTTACTAGAAAAAAGCCCTTTTACTATGTCTTGTACATGCACAACACCTTGTGAAAACGTTATCGCACTAACCGTAAAGAAAAGTAGTATTAATACTCTAACACTCCACAACTTTACTTCCATATGTCTCTCTTTATTAACCATGACATAAACCCCTTCTTATTCTTTAATTACAACCCATTTATTCGTTCTGGTGTATTTCCTTGGGGAAGTACCAAGAATTAAAGGAACTGCATCCAATTCTTTTCGACGAAAGCCTGCTGTGTAAAAATAAGTGGAAGATACAGGAGTATCTTGGTCCGATATTGAGGCAAGTACTTTTAATATATTTTGCAAATGTTTCCGATTATCCCCATTTTTTATATGTAGCAAACCGTTATCTTTTACACTATTGATCCATACTTCAAACGAACAGTTTTGCATAAGAAGTTGTTTGCATATACCTGCTGTTAATTCAATTAGTTCCTCTGTATCATTTCGCAAAGAAATACCGCTTTTATTTTGCAAGTTGAGGTAAATCGCGTATTTATCTGATTGCGTTCGCTCGTACTTTTTCGCAGTTATCGTCCCTGTTTTCGCTGTTGCACTCCAGTGGATAGAACGAAAATCTTCATTTTTATAAGACTTTACTCCCATTACTTTCGTTTCATCATATAAGGGTGATGACATCGCTTTTCGAAATCCTCGTGACCATTCTTGTAATTCAGGAACTTGTATTTTCGGAACAGCTGGTAAGACTAAATAGGAGGGCGTATCAACTTGTTTATATGTGATATGGTTCGTTATAAATCCAAAGAGATCAGTAATAACAATTTCAACCTCTTCCCATTTCGCAATGCCTCTTTTTAATGCCACAGCTTGTAAATCAAATGAAACTGACTCTCTTCCTTTTAAATTAAAATTCATATAATAATTTGAACCTGTACTATTATTTTTATTTATTTCATCATGATTCCAAGTTATCTTATTTTCACATTTAAATCGGAATACAACATTAAAAATAGGGAAAATTGATTTGTTTGAAATTTTTATTTTGCACCTGTTCGTTTCACCGATAAAAACATTCGAATTTCCTTGATCGTATTCCCAGTTAACACGAGATACTTTACGTATATAAACATGCATAGCACCTATTAAAATTACATATAAAAATACGAGAGATAATATGAGTAGATTACTTGAAAATACACTTAAAATAACGGCTACAACTGACATAACTCCTATTACGAAAGGCTCCGCTAAAGGTGTATACACAAGTTGTTGATTCATCGTACATTCTCCACCGGCACATTAATCGTATGAAGAATTTCTTTCATGATTTGTTCTTTTGTTGTTTTCATCTCCCCTTCAATTGTCAACGTTAAACGATGAGCGCATATAGATGCAGCAAGTATCTTTATATCATCTGGCGTACAGTAATCTCTTTCATTTAATATAGCCCGTGCTTGAATCGCTCTCATAAATGCCAACGTCCCCCGCGGACTTACACCAATTTCAATTAGCTCATGCTTACGCGTTGCCTCAATAATTTCAAGAAGATAATCTTGCACATCATTTCCTACTAACACTTCTCTTGCACGTTTTTGCATCATAATAATTTCTTCACTTGAAATAATAGAGTGTAATGTTTCTAACGGATCATTCGTTTGAAACCGATTCATCATTTCCTTTTCAGCTTCTCTCGTAGGATAACCTTGGCGAATCGTAAGTAAAAATCGGTCTAATTGAGCATCAGGTAAAGGAAATGTACCAGCAGATTCAAGAGGATTTTGCGTTGCAATTACTAAAAAAGGTTCTGGTAATAAATGCGTCTGTTTCGCAATTGTAACAGTACGCTCTTCCATAACTTCGAGTAACGAAGATTGTGTTCTCGGTACAGCCCGATTAATTTCATCCACTAATACTATATTTGCAAAAATAGGACCTAACCTCGTTTTAAAATCCGATTCCTTCACATTAAAATATTCAAGACCAATAACATCTCCGGGCAAAGTATCCGCTGTAAATTGTATTCTTTGAAATTTTGCGTCCACGCTTTTAGCCAAACTTTTCGCTAGTGTTGTTTTTCCTGTCCCCGGTACATCTTCTAATAAAATATGTCCTTTTGCTATTAGAGCAATGGCTGCAAGTTCTATGGATTCATCTTTTCCTATAATAACTTTCGAAATATTATTAGTGATTTTCTTTAAAATGTTCATATATTTATCCCCCGTCTTCGCTTATTCAGAAAATTAAGAATTATTTTTTTCCAAATTATAACACATGCTGATAAAAGTAAATATATTCCTGTAAAAATAAAAAAGATGACCTTAGCACTATAAGCTAAAGTCATCTTTTTCTATCTCATTATTTTACTAACTCTCCATTATAAGCTTTTATATTAAGCGGAGCAGTTAAAAATTGTGCTGCTTTACTAACGAAAGATGTGAAGTGTTCACTCGTATTATGGCTCGCAACTGCTGCTTCATCTTTCCACACTTCTACCATCGTATAAACACTTTCTTTTTCTGTATCTTTATATAAGTCATAAGATACATTTCCACTTTCTTCTCTTGAACCGTGAATGAGTGGCTGAATTTCTTCTAAAAATGCTTGTTGTTTTGCTGGATCTACTTGAAATATTGCGTGAATAATAATCATGGTGTTTCCCCTTTCATATTCCACTTATTTCTTTAAAATTACTTCCACTCTGCAACTTTTTCAATTGGAAGACGTACTGATTGGTAACCACTGTCAGCAGCTTTTCCGATTGAAATTAACATAACTGGTACGTGACGGTCTTTATCTAGTCCGAAAGCTTCTGCGATTTGATCTTTCTCAAATCCACCAATTGGACAAGTGTCATAGCCGTGAGCACGTGCTGCTAACATAAATTGCATCGCTACAAGACCACCGTCAATTAATACAGTGTCTTTCATTACTTCTGGTGTAACCATTGAAAAGTAACCTGAAAGTTTTTTCATTTGATCTTCTTTTACTTCAGCTGGCATAAGTCCGCGCTCTACTGCTGTACCATAAATTTCTTCTGCGTTATCAAAGTTGTTTAAGTCACCGAATACAGCGATCATTGCTGAAGATGTTTCTACTTGAGATTGATTGAATTTCGCAAGTGGTGCAAGTGTTGCTTTTGCTTCGTCACTTTCAATCACAAGGAATCTCCATGGTTGCATGTTTACTGAAGATGGTGCAAGTGTTGCTTCTGTAAGAATTTCTGTCATTTCTTCTTTGCTAATTTTCACTGAAGGGTCGTACTTACGAATTGAACGACGTCCTGTTAAAATTTCGTTAAAATCATTTGTTTTTACTGAGTTAGTCATAGTTGTATTCTCCCTTTTTTATAATTCTTTTATATTTTCTTGAATGTGGTTTAACATATTTAAAAGATTGTCGCGTTCTTCTTCACTTAATCCTTTAAATGCAGATGCTGCAAAACGTTCTTTTTCCTCTTGAAACGCTTGAATTTTATTTCGTCCCTCTTCAGTAAGAGAAACTAACGTAATTCTGTTATCATCTGGATTTTTACGTCTTACAATCATTTCATTGGCCTCAAGCTGCTTTAAATGCCTCGTTATCGCAGCATTATCAATATTCACTTCTTGCTGAAGTGCTTTTTGACTAATTTCACCTACTTCATATAACTGAAGTATAAGCTCTAATCGAGACTGGCTCATACCCGTACACCCTTCAAATTTCGAACTTACTTCTTTATTTAGAAAGTGTAATTTATATAAAATAATCGCTTCTTTTGAGCATGAACTTGTCAAATTACCCCTCCTTTACAATCAAAATGAAAACATTTGATGTATCAATAGTTGATATGTCAATTAATATAATCTATATCGATTTAGAATGCAAGCATTTTGTTTTCATTTTATTTTTTCCAAATTAAGGCGCTTTGTAGCGTTACAAATAATGTTAATTGCACTATAATAATACTAATTTAAAGAACTGGAGAGTGATTGATAATGCGGCAATACACAAATAGAAATGAGGAAATGAAAATGGAAAATGAAATGAGGATATTGATATATGACAACAATAAATATAGGGATTGTCGCGCACGTAGACGCTGGCAAGACGAGTTTGACTGAGCGTATTCTTTATGAAACGAATGTGATTAAAGAAATTGGCCGAGTAGATAGTGGTAATACACAAACTGACTCAATGGAATTAGAAAGACAACGCGGAATTACGATTAAAGCATCTGTCGTTTCTTTCTTTATTGATGATGTAAAAATAAATGTCATTGATACACCTGGACACGCTGATTTTATCGCTGAAGTGGAGCGATCATTCCGCGTTCTAGACGGTGCGATTTTAGTTATCTCTGCCGTTGAAGGTGTGCAAGCACAAACAAAAATTTTAATGCGAACATTACAGAAACTAAACATACCGACAATTTTATTCGTTAATAAAATTGATCGTAGTGGAGCAAACACTGAAAAAGTTATGAAACAAATAAAAGAGGTTCTTTCAAATGAAGCATTCCCCTTCTACTCTGTTCTAAACGAAGGAGCGAAAGAAGCCCGGATCATTGAATATAAATCATATGACGATTGTATGGAACTGTTAGCACCATTTAATGAATCATTACTTGAGTCATATGTAAATAACGAAATAATACCGGACGCACTATTAAGAGAAAAACTAGAACAGCAAATACAGCAAGCAAGTGTGTATCCAATCTTTTTCGGTTCAGCAATGACAGGTATAGGAGTAACAGAACTACTTGACAAACTTCCGGCCCTAATGCCGGCTCTTACATCGGCACAAGAGGAACCATTATCCGGTGTTGTTTTTAAAATTGAACGTGAACCTTCTGGAGAAAAGGTTGCTTATATAAGAGTTTTTTCAGGTAGCTTACATGTTAGAAAATATGTTGATATACAGCGCGATGAGTCTCTACCACATAAAGAAAAGATTAAAAAAATGTGTATGTTTCATAGCGGAAATGCTGTTCAATCTACTATCGTTCCTAGCGGAGAATTTTGCAAAGTGTGGGGACTGAATGATATAAAAATTGGTGATATTATTGGTGAACGTACGGATTATATAAAAGATATTCACTTTGCCGAACCACAAATGGAAGCTTCCATTGATGCAGTATCAAAAGAAAGAATTCATGATTTATACGCTGCACTTATGGAGCTATGTGAAGAAGATCCACTTATTAAAGTGTGGAAAGATGATGTTCATAATGAACTATACATTCGCCTTTTCGGTGAGGTACAAAAAGAAGTAATTGAAACAACACTTTATGAGAAATATAATTTGCAAGTTACTTTTTCAAATACGCGAGTTGTATGTATCGAGAAACCAATTGGCTTAGGCAATTCTGTTGAAGTAATGGGTGAAAAAGAGAATCCATTTTACGCAACAGTCGGATTCAAAGTTGAACGTGGTGAACTTAACTCTGGCGTAACATATCACTTAGGGGTTGAACTCGGATCACTACCTTTAGCATTCCATAAAGCAATTGAAGATACGGTATTTCAAACGTTAAAACAAGGATTATATGGATGGGAAGTTACAGATATTATCGTCACGTTAACACATACTGGTTATGCTAGTCCTGTTACAACAGCAAGTGACTTTAGAAATTTGACACCGATCGTATTAATGGATGCTTTAAAGCAAGCTGAAACATATGTATATGAACCAGTAAATGAGTTTGAATTAACTGTACCGGAGCACGCAATTAGTATTGCAATGTATAAACTCGCTGCCGTTCCAGCAACTTTTGCAGAGCCTATATTCCATTACAATTCTTATCAGTTAACAGGATCATTACCTGTTGCGAAAACAGAGAGTTTCAAACGAATACTACATTCATTTACAGAAGGAGAAGGCATATTTACAACGAAGCCAGCTGGTTTCACAAAGCTTATGGCTCCCTTCCCTACTCGAAAACGTGTTGATTATAATCCGCTGAACCGAAAAGATTATTTGCTTCATGTGTTGAAGGCTTATTAAAAGTAAAAGAGGTGCAATTCGCACCTCTTTTTGCATGTATTGATAAGTTATTTTTTCCTAACAACTTCTTTAAGCTTTTCTATTATATTTGCTATCGCTTCAATTGAATTCTCTGTTTCATATTCCCCAACATTTACAGAATGATTTGCATTTTTGAAAACGTCGATCGTTAAATTCGTTTTATATAACTGATCAATTTGATTTGCATTATAATGGTGATCTTTATCCCCAATAACTAAAAGCCCTTCGTGACTACTATGTAAAATAGAATCAAAAATAGATTCAAAAGTTAGTAAAGGTGTAAGTACTATCATTTTTGACTGTAAAAAATCGTCTCTCCTCATTAAATCATTTGCAATCGGAATTGTTCCGAGTGATTTCCCTAAAAACAAAGTCTCGTTGTATTGCTCATCTTTTAATACTTCTTTCATTATAGGATGAATATCATCCATCATTACTTTCGTTACTTCTTCCATTGGTTTATTCATTAATTGTCCATCAAAGGAATAATGAATATGTATAACATCTATTTTATGTTCAAGCATTAACATCGTTGCATAATAAAATAACGGTTTATCGTAATTGTATCCTGAACCTGAGAACATAAAGCAAATCCTACTAGAACCTTTTTCGATATGTGTGTAACGAATTACTTTATCATCTATATGTATTTCTTTTTTAGTCCCCTTCACCCTTTTCCCCTCCGAATACATTTAATTTTGTAAAACGATATGTTCTGTATGAACTGCTATCTCCTTTACCTTCTCTTTTATAAATGCAGGCTGTAAGTTATATGCATCTAACTCTTCTACCGGCACCCACTTAAACAAATACGTTCTACCCTCTTCTTCCAAAATATATTGATCCGCTCCATTCGCAGGTAATTCATGTAGCTCTACTTCATAATAAAAACTAATCTCATGAAACTTTCGCTCAGAAAGTGTAAAGAAATTTTCTACTGTCCATATTAATCTCTTCTCTTTCATAGGAACAGCTAGTTCTTCTGCAAGTTCTCGTTTTAACGCAGCTTCACTATTTTCTAGCATTTTCACTCTTCCGCCTGGTACATACCAATAATCTTCCCCTTTGTTTTGAAGAATAAGTATTTTATTATCCTGTTTACAAATTGCTCCAACGCGGTAATTAAAACATGTTTCCTCAACTTTAAACGTAAGATCCATCCGTAATGCCCCCTCATATAAATATCGAATTATTACAAAACAATTATGTAATTACTGTACAAATAAGGTTACTAAATTTATTCACTTCATTCAATGATTTTCGAATTTTCTAAACTATTATTTTTCATCATTACAAGTGTATATACATATGTTACAATCATATTGCACACTAGAAAACATTATGGGGGTACGGATGGAAACGTTATTAATCCAGCAAACTGAGAAATCAAATAAGTTTTGGAAAATCGTTGTGAAAGAAAAAGACTATGTTGTGTTTTACGGAAAAATTGGCACAGCTGGCAGTGTGAAAGCGAAAGAGTTTGAAACAGAAGAAGAATGTATGAAAGAAGCTAATAAACTAGTTGCTTCCAAACGTAAAAAAGGATATATAGACCCTATTCAAGGGGAAGATTACATAAAAGAAAAGACGATAACCGAAGAAGAATTTTGGGAACTACTTCATCGGGCAAAAACGAAAGGTGAGGACCAAGAAGAACAAATAGAATGGCTTACTTCCCACCTTGCTAAACGTACAGTACATGAAATTGTAGCTTTTGATACGCATATGCATCGTATTTTGAAAGATTCCTATACCACCCGTTTATGGGCAGCAGCCTACATTATTATGGGTGGCTGTTCAGATGATACTTTCGATTACTTCCGCGGATGGTTATTATATCAAGGAAAAGAGACATACGAAGCTTGTATTGAAAATCCAGAACGATTAATTCCTGTATTAGAAAACTTGAGTGAGTATGACGTCCCAGAGATTGAAGAACTTACTCTATATTTCGGGCAAGAAGTTTACATGGAGAAGACTGGGGATGAAGATGATACTTACTTTACACTATACCATGTCTTAACAAATGAAGAGTTTGAGGAAGTTGATATCGAGTTAGATTGGGATGAAGACGATGAGGAAGGTTTAAAAAAGATGTTTCCTAAGCTATGGGAGATGTACGGGGAAGAACCGATTGAGTGGTAGATTCATATTAGGACTCTGTTTAACCAATAAACAGAGTCCTTTTTTCACAAGATTCTTATTTAAACTCTCTTTATTCCATACCACTTATCCAATAACATCTTTTCTCTTTCCCTTGAAATCCCTGCTTTTAATTCCCAATTCTCCATACTCTTCATCCACTTATACACATCTGTAACTGTATGTTCTAAACTTCTAAAAGTAAGTCCTTCTTTAACAGCACTTGCAATACTAATAGAAAACCCACCTTTCCACGGCTTCGTTTCCCCTTCTAATGGAAAAGTTTCTGGAATCCATAAAGGCATTTCTGTCCAAGGCTGCACATTATGTTCACTCATAAACGATTCGTCTATCCAAACAAATTCAGCATCGCTATTCGTAAACTTTTTACACGTATTTAATAGTTCTTCCATCGTCAATTCATCATTCGGACCTGTTATATTGAATGTACCTGTTTTATTATTTTCTGCCATGTTGAGTCCAAAGCTCGCGACATCTTTTATATCAACTATTTGCACTGGACGATCTTTTCTTCCTGGAACTAACACTTTACCTCCTTTGGCTACACGCTGAATCCAGTATGGAAGCCGATCTGTATAATCAAACATCCCTGAAAGAAGTCCTGCTCTTACGTGTAAAACACGCCTCGGCCAATACTTCTCTGCTTCTTTTTCACATAATACTTTCAGCGCACCATAATGCTCATAAGGAGAAACTTTACCATTCTCTACAGCCTTTATTTGCTCTTCCGTTGGTTCAGGTTGTAATATATAGTCTTCTTTTATGTCATGCAAGATCCAATCTTTATATACGGAAAGGCTTGAGATGAATATATAATGTTTTATATTATCTTTTAAGACACCTCCAATATTCCGAATGTGATGCGGAGAAAACCCACATGTATCCACGACAACATCCCATTTTCGATTCTCTAAACTCGATACATCACCATTTCTGTCACCGATAAGTTGCTCCACTTCAGGAAAAATTTCTTTGTTTGTTCCGCGGTTAAATAATGTAACTTCATGCCCTCTCTGTAAAGCCTCTTCTACGAAAGCTCTTCCTAAAAATCGTGTACCACCTAGAATTAATATCTTCATAGTTCTCCCCCATTCATGATTGAAAATCCTTTCTTTTGTTAAACGATTTTTTGTTGTGGAAAGTTACGGGGAAAGCTTAATTTTTTCTACAAGTTCAATATATGTAATTTCGACACTTTTTCTATGTTAAAAACAATAATATAGAAATATTCATTCTGTCGATTTCCATTTCATATATAATTAAAATATCGGATATTCGATTAACCACTTATACATACTTAGGCAGGTGAAAAATATTAATAAACACATAGTTTATCATTCAACATTATGTATTTATTTTCTCACATCACTTGTATATATCATCTTGCTGAACATAGAAAATGGTCGTAATTATTTGGGGTTTACCATGGTTGTTCCACTTTTAGCTGTTATTTTATTTCAAAAATTATTTAAGAAACAAAACTTAGTTCACACATTTGGATTTTCACGTCCCAAAATAAAAACACTAATTTTCTCCATATTATTGCCACTACTTCTAGGACTATGTCTCCATTTCTATTTTTATAATGATGATATAAAGTTCTTATATCATCATTGGAATGAATTAGGATTTCTCTTGCTCGTTGGTCTTACAGTCGGATTTTTATCTGCATTATTAGAAGAGATTATATGGCGTGGGAATTTTCATTACTATTTACGAAAAAAATATTCATTCAAACAAACAGCTATTATTATAGCTTTTCTCTGGTCTTTATGGCATATTCCAGTAGCAATCTTTTATAAAAACTATGAGTTTTGGTTTGTAGGAATATTAAGTTATCTTGCTTTATTATTTATACTATCTATCATTTTGACGTACACAAGGGAATATGGTGGTTCCGTAATATCACCAGCAATTTTACATGGTATGTTTAATGTATTTTATTTAACAGATGTAGTACAAAACAAGTGGGATGCCAGCCTAATAGAATTAATTAAATTTACCTTACTAGCAATTGTGCTGGGCACGATGTATCTTATACTGCACAAAGTTAAAAAATAGTTAAACAGCTAAGAAAAAAGATGTTTCTTCTTTTAGTTGAAAGCAGCCTTAATAGATTAAAAAGTACTTCAACACCTTGCAATTATTTAATAATCGTATAGGTGTTGAAGTTTTATAATCTTAGTTACATAACTTTGTTAACACCACACTTTTTTCTATCATGAAGTACAAAACAAGTTTAACTAAACCTTTCATTCTTATTTTCATAAAAATACCCATATTAATCTTTTAAATAAGGAAGTATGTATCCTTTAACTAACTCCCATCTATCCCGTGCATTCGGCATAACTTCAGAAGTAATTACTACAACCAATTCCTTCTCTGGAATACAACAAATCATATTCCCACCATCACCCATTGCACAATACGAATAGACACCCTCTTCTTCTCGTAACCACCATAAATAACCATATTGATTTTGGTTCATTTCTGTCGATTCTTTTATCCATGATTTTGATAGTATTTGTTTTCCATTATGAATACCTTCATTCAAATAAATCTGTGCAAACTTCGCCATATCTCTAACCGTTAACGTTAGTCCCCAGCCGCCCGTCGAAATACCATTTGGATCGTGAACCCATCCTTTCACATCTTTTCCGAATAAGTCATCAAATCCAAATGCTTTCATATTATAGTTTGGAATTTCTCTCATGCCTAGTGGCTGAAATAAGTATTCATTCGCAAATTCACGCGCATTTTTTCCTGTTGCGTTCGTTATGATCGCTGATAGTATATGAGCTCCTGCAGATGAATATTTAAAAGATCCAATTTCTCCGCCGCTTCCTATCCTATTTAACGTATATTGTATCCAATCTTGTTGTGTACATAGTTCTTCTAACGGTTCCTGCCAGTCTACGAATGGATGTGGAGCTGTCATCGTTAGAAGATGGCTTACTGTTACTTCAGATGAATTAACGTTATATTCCGGGAAAAATTCTATTACTCTTTGATCAACGCTTTTTATATAGCCCTTATCTATACATATCCCAATTAGCGCAGAGATTATCGTTTTTGTGACTGACGCTATGTGAAATGCATCATCTGGACCGTAACCGTTATAATATTTTTCAAAAATAACATTACCTTTCTGCACTACTAACATACCATTCATATTTTCATATTCTTCTTTTATAATCTGATCTAACTTTTCAGCAGTTTTCATTATTCCTTCCCCTTTAACCAATAATTAAAAAGGTTCGATAGGTACATATATATCAACTAAATGTTTATGCTTTGGATGCTGCTTTGGATCATTTCTATATACTTCAAAAGGATACGAGTCTCTCGGTTTATATCCGCTATTTGGCAGCCATTCACCGTATAAGAAATCCCATGCTCCTTTATATTCATCTTGGAATATTTCAAAATGTCCTACTGCATATTTTCCAGAAGGTATTACCATTATTCCAACGTCGTTCGTTTCTACTGTGGATTCATCTGAAATTGTTACACATAGACTTGTTCTTAAATGATAGTCCTCAGTAAATTCATGATGATCGTGGTAAATGGTTAATACTTTCGTATCCTCAAATACATGATAGTTTTCCTCTGCTGCGTAATGAAATAATTTCTCTATCATGTTTGGAAAAGCTAGCGTTAACTCTTCATATGTACCGATATGTCTTATGTATGCGACGTTTATATCGTCCGCTGTTACAATTTCAACATTTCCTCGAACCTTCTTACATTCATTGTATTGAGGAATTCCCCTTACGTCTTTGCAATTCTTGCTATTGTCATTTCGATATTGAGACGGACTTACACCGTAATAATTTTTAAATGTTCGGGAGAAAACTGCTGAATCTGTGAAACCAAAATGGTAAGCGATATCCGTAATCGTCATATCCAATCGATATGTAAGAAGGTTTGTTGCCCTTTCTAACTTCAATCGATTTACATATCGTGATAACGGCTCGTCTACTATTCCTTTAAAAATTCTATGAAAATGAAACTTCGAAAATCCTGCTATATCCGCTAGCTTTTCAATGGATAGTGAACTGTCTATGTTTGATTCTATATAATCTTGAACCTTATGTATGCGTCTTAAATACTCATTTCTACTTTGTTTACTCTCCATATTTCTAGCTCCTCACAACAAAAAGGCTAACTTTGTGCTAGCCTACTTTTACACATTTTTCAAAAATAATACTCTACTACCGCCATTCCCATCATAATTTGTATGTACCGATACACCCTCTATCTCATCATCCCCAGCCTCAATTTGAAAGCCAATCTCCCTATGAAACTGTATTGATTTTTTATTTACTGGTGACGTGATTGCTTTTACAACTTTACGGTTATTTGCACGAGCGATATCAAAGAAATAAGAATACAATGTCGATGCAATTCCTCTTCTTCTATACTTCGGATTCACACCGATAAAATGAACGTATGCTTCATCTTTATATGTTTGTGAAAAAAAACCGCATAAGAAACCTAACGTTTCTCCCTCTTCTTCAATAATAAAACTCGTTTCTTGAAAGTGAATGAAGAACAATTTTGGCAACATGGCAGCCATGTCTCTCCCGCCCCACCAATCATTTAAAACAGAATGAATCTTTACATAATCTTCCCCTTGGATGTTTCTTACTCGCATATGTTTCTCCCTCTCACTCACTTCATTTTTTCATAAATTTTAATGACTGTTTCTACTAATAGGATGAATACCCATATCCCGCAAAATACGAGAACTGACTGAAATATAGAACCTAGCATAACAATACTTATTAAACCTAATTCTGATCCTGAAATGGACATTTCATCAAACCCCAGATTATGTATAAATGGACCAGTTGAAAAAGCCATTAAAATAGATCCTATTAAATAAATCACACTCATTATTTTTAATATTTTTATAGAAAGATACGAAGTTTGTTTTTCTTCCACTTGTGATAATTCGATTTCTCCACTCGCAATTCCTTTTTGCAAACAGTCCTCACATAGAAATTCTTCCTTAATTTTTTTACCACCGTGCAATGTACCTGTAATTTCTTTACAGCGCGAACACTTTCGATTTATCATTTTGTTATCACTCCAATCTCGTAAGATTATACTTATACAATTCTATTTTTACCTTATTATTCCTTTTGTGTATTTTATAGAGAGGTGACGTGTTTTATGATATCTAAACTTATTTTTGGTTATAAAAAGCCTACTGAGCAATATGTATTACGGCCTAGTTGTTATGCAATTATTTTTAACTCAACTTCTTCAAACATTGCTATTATCCAAAAAGGAGACCGTTATTTTTTACCTGGTGGCGGTATGGAAGGTACCGAAACAAAAGATGAATGCTTACATCGTGAACTACTAGAGGAATTAGGATGGGTAATTGAAATTAATCAATATATCGGTAATGCAATGCGATATTTTTATGCGGAAAAAGAAGATACTTATTCTTTAAACGATGGGTTCTTTTATATTGCGAACATGGTGCAGACACAAACTGAAAACTGTGAGGAAGATCATGTTTTGCGGTGGATGTCTCCTTTACTTGCTGTAGAGCTTCTCATTCATGATCATCAAAAATGGGCTGTTGAACAAGCGCTTTTATTACAAAAACCAAAAGGATCTCCTTCTATATGAAAGAGATCCTTTTTATTGTTAACTTACTTTTTTCAAATTGAGAGCTGGCTTTTGAATTCCACCCTTTTTTACAACATATAAACCGATAAAGATTATAAGTCCGCCAACGAGTTGCATTATGTTGATTTTCTCTCCGATAGTTAATGCCGCGAAGATAACTGCGAACAATGGTACAAGATACATATAAACCATTACTTTCGTTGAGCCTATTTTACTAATACCGACATACCACATTGCAAGTCCGAAGATGGTCGCGAAGACGATTGAATATGCTAGAGACCCCCAGCTTGGCATGTCTGCTGGCCACGTTAATGTATTTACGTTGAATAAACAATATACAACGAGAGGTACAATTCCAATTAAAGTTGACCAAGATGTGACTCTCATTGCGGAATATTTTGTTATAAGAGGTTGCGCTAATATTGGATACCATCCCCACGCAATCGCTGCGACTAATCCAATTATGTTTCCGAGCCACGCATATTCGTAAGTAGTTCCTCCTGTATGTCCTGTTAATAAAACGAATGCTGCACCAATAAACGCTACTATTGAACCAATCTGTACTTTCATGGAAAAACGTTCTTGTTTGTGTAATACCGCTAATATCCCTGTAAATATAGGTGACATCGCAATTAATAATGAGGCGTTCGTTGCTGAAGTATATTTCACAGATAGCATAAACATCGTTTGATACATTGTCGTACCAACGATACCGACTGCTACTAATCGTAACCAATCTTTTCTTTCAATACGTAATGAGCGTTCCATTATAAAAGTAATAAGTAATAATACCGGTGATGCTACTAAAAATCGTAAACTATTAAATTGAATGGATGACATAAATGCCACGCCATACTTTCCTATTGTATAATTTGCTCCCCATACTAATGCAACTGATACTAGGAGCCATTCCATTTGCCATCGTTTCATCCGAATCTCCCCTTCCCTATTTAGCATAGTAAAATTGGCTGGATATAACACCGTCCAATTGGCTGTTTTTTTACCCAGCCAATTTGCTATACTGAATTTATATAAGAGATACGGAGGCGTTTTTTATGGAATGGAAGCTAGATAACGATAGTAAAATCCCTATTTATCAGCAAGTTGTTGACTTTATTGAAAAACGTATTACATATGGAGAACTTCCTCCAGGAAGCTTCCTCCCTTCAGAACGGAAATTAGCTACGCAGTTAAATGTAAACAGAAGTACAGTAACGACTGCTTATAATGAACTACGTGCTATGGGAATTGTAGAAAGTACGACTGGTAAAGGTACACGTGTGAGTACACATATGTGGGGCGTTTCTCCAACATTAACGCCGAACTGGAGAAATTTCGTAGAAGGTGGTACTTTTTTACCAAACTTACCACTACTTCGCCATATTCGGGCAGAAGTACAACAAAATGAAAATATTATTGATTTTGCAAACGGAGAGCTCGGTTGTAATCTTTATCCCCACGATCAACTACAAGCGATTTTACGTGAACAACCGTTAACGCATTCATTAAGTTACGATCATCCGCAAGGCTATCTCCCGCTAAGACAAGCGGTCGTAAAATATATGAAGGAATATTTAAAAGTTGAGGCAACTGAACAATCCATTATGATTACATCTGGCGCACAGCAAGCACTTCACCTTATCGTGCAATGTTTATTAAATCCAGGTGATGCTGTTGCTTTCGAAAGTCCTTCACACTGTTATTCCCTGCCTCTATTCCAATCAGCAGGTACTCGTATTTTCCCATTACCTGTTGATGAACACGGCATTAACCCAGATGATGTACAGGAGTTATATAGAAAGCACCGCATTAAAATGATTTTTTTAAATCCAAATTTCCAAAACCCTACGGGGACGATGCTTCATCCAAACCGTAGAAAAAAACTATTATCACTTTGTGCAGACTTACGAATTGCGATTGTGGAAGATGATCCGTCTAGTTTACTTACGCTAGAAAAGAAACAACCTTGCCCTACTTTGAAATCAATTGATGAAAATGGAACTGTCATTTATGTACATTCTTTATCAAAAATGATTGCACCAGGCTTACGAGTTGGTTGGCTCGTTGCCCCGCAGTCTGTAGTAGAAAGGTTATCCGACGCAAGGCACCAAATGGAATTAGGTATGAGCATTTTCCCACAGTGGCTTATGCAACAATTTTTTGAAACTGTACCATTTCAGTCGCATATCGTACCGTTACGAAAACAACTAGCAGAAAAAAGAGACGTTATCGTTCGTGCCCTAAACGAGCAACTTCATGATAAAATCTCTTTTTCAAACCCTACTGGTGGTATATACATTTGGGGGAAATTAAAAGAACCGATAAACGAAAAACAACTTATTATGCAAAGTTTAAAACAAGAAATTGCTTTTATGCCAGGTAGTATTTTCGGCGCAAAAGATGGTTATATACGTTTATCTTATGGAAAAGTGAATATTAATCAAATTGAGGAAGGTATTTCTCGTTTGCGGGAGGCTATTTTGGTTTGTGAAAAATAACGTGAGATAAAGCTTTCTCGTTTGACAAAAGAAAAATCTACCATTATTATCAACACGAACCTAGTTATAGGAGTGATAAAAATGAAAATTTACGTTGATGCAGATGCTTGTCCTGTAAAAGATGTAATTATTTTTGAAGCTACGAATGCAGAAATCCCTGTAACCCTCGTTACTAGCTTTTCTCATTATTCTAATGCGGAACAACCAAAAGGTGTGGAAACAATATATGTTGATTCCGGAGCAGATGCTGCTGATTACCGAATTATGCAGTTAGCAAAAAAAGAAGATTTAATCGTAACACAAGATTACGGTCTTGCTTCGCTCGCTTTAGCAAAAGGCTGTATCGTACTACACCATAAAGGCTATAAGTATACGAATGATAACATTGAACAATTGTTACAAACACGATATTTAAGTGCAATGGTTCGAAAAAGTGGTAAGCGTACAAAAGGACCGAAACCATTTACAGCAGAAGATAAAGAGAAATTTAGAGCGCTCTTTAAAAGTATGATCGCACTTTAAAAATGAATCGTCTATTTGCTAGGAAAACTTCGCAAAACAAAGAAGAGAATATCGTAATGAACATTCTCTTCTTGAGGTTTACCCGTTTAAAATGAAGGTAAATTATCTAAGTTATTTTCTTTTATTCCATCCGGTTCACTACGTATAATATCTCTGCCATACTTATGAAATACGTCCACATGAGCTAACTTCCCTGATTTCGCTTCATTAAGAGCAGTCATATAATCTAACTCTCTCCCGCTACTTGTTTTAAAAGCAATCAAATCACCTTCATCATTTTTACGAACAGCAACAATTTGTTCTGCTCCTGAAGTAACTTCCTGAGCTATTTCAAATTGAGCTTGCTCTTCCCCTTGATGTAAATAATCATTATATACTTTTTCAAAGTCTTTTTTGTCCATTAAACTCACCTCCAAAACATTTTATTAGTATGGTTGGGAGGTGTTGGTTTTATGTACTTTTCTGTTAGAAAAACGAATTTTTAATACCTACGCAACCCTTTCAAAGTCTCCAATACATCATCTGTAAAGGCTGTATTACCCTCTGTCTCTAAAACTCTAAAATATAAACTTCTTAAGAAAGCTCTAATATTTTGTACTAAAATAGCATGCTGCGGATGTCGGATGTCCTCAACAGTTGCTATACTATGTAGCCAATTGCTCCACTCTTCTTCAGTTAAAAGCTTTTGGTTATGTAACGACATAATTGGCTTTACTAATCTCTCATCCTCAAAGTGTACATATACGTAATCACTCAATCGAACCTTCTGACGAACAGCCGCAAGAATCGCATATGAAAACTCACGATTTTGAATTGTACGTGCTAACGCATCGAGCGCATCTGCTGCATGTGCAGTAGAGTGTGCCCAGCCTTTTCCTTCTACGTAGCCCCTTACATCTTCTTCTAAATATACATATTCCAACACTTGTTCTGCCACACTGTACAATTGTTCTTCCGATAACAACGGTTCTCTTTCATGAACAGATAAAATAAGTGGTGGAATTAATACGGAGAATGCACGTTTAAATACAGAGTCTGTTCCCTTTTCACCAATTTTATAAAATAAATAATCAGGACTAATTGCTTGTAACATTAATCCTCTTAACTCTTTTTGTCTAAATACATCATTTGTAATCCATGTGTGAAGCGTACTATAAATTAAATCATCACGTAATTCAGCATCAGGTGATCCGATATAATCTAGCATCCATTGCGCATATGGATATGCATCTACGTCTTCTGGTACAGCATAATTGTTATTTTTAATTTGTAGTAGTTCTTCTTTTAGTTCGAGTACTTCATTCATTATATTTCTTGTCCCCTTTTTGCGTTTTTTATTGTCTTATCCCCTTTTATTTGCTTCATAAAATTAATTTAATTATAACAATAAACAAAAGGCTATACATATATTTCTGATTATGTATTACGCTCTTTCATGAAATATAACTTCTGGATTTCCTAAATCACTATTCTTAAATATAACATTCGCACACTCTTTTGGATTATGCTCATCTATATACAACTTACAGGCCGCATGATATCTGTTCAAAAACATCTTCTCTGCTTCTTCATAACTTCCAAAAGCTTCAGTTTCCCGCTTCGCACCACGTTTTCTCGCAATCTCAAAATTTGTATCTACAAAGATTTTGTAATCAAATAAATACGCAACGTCTTTTTTCAATAGAAACGTTCCATCTACTATTAATATCATATTTTGCGTGGCCAATAGCGGCTCATTATGTACAGACATATCCGTTATTAAATTATGAGAAATCGTTTCATACTGTAAAGTCCCGTTAGGTCCTAAAGGCATTAATAATCTTTCTTTGAAAGCTGTATAATCGTGTGCATCTTCATAATACCCTCTTGCAGATTCTTTTCCTTTTGCATAGCGAATCACTCTTGGATTATGAAAATCATCAATGCTTGCGCGTGTTACTGGTAATCCTCGTTTTTTTATTTCTTCCGCTAATTCGTTTGCAAATGTTGTTTTTCCTGATGCTGTAATACCACTTACTCCAACTTTTGTTGGATAGGTTAAGTTTAGCTTTACAATATGATCTGCAATTTCTTTGATTCGTTGTTTTCGGTTCATGATATCTCCCTTTATAATTAGTTTGCATAATATAATTATAAGTAACAATCCATGTCACTATTTGACGGTAAATTGATATCCTTTGTCGAATCGTTGATATATTTTAAGTTATGATAGATATATTTGAAAAATTGTTGATATATTATTAGCTTACTTCCCCTTAAACCCCCGATATAAGGCCGTCCGTAACTCTTGCTTATACTCTTCAATTTCTGGCATTTCGAGTTCTTCTGCTAATCTGATAGCTAACTCAATATCATACGGTACTCGTACAAGTTGAATAGAAAAGCTCGCCGCTTCTTTTTCATTATATATTCCTTCAAATATTAAATAGGAAGCTTGCGTTATTTCAAGTGGGTTTCCTACGCTACCGGCGTTACATAACGTTTTCCCTCTGAAATTTTGAACGAACGCTTGGTGAACATCACCGTAACAAACGACATCTGGTTTTCTTTCCCCTTCTATATTTTCCGTCAAATCACTATTTTCGAACATACTAATACGTTCTTCTCTTAAAGCGTGTGGTTGAATTCTTTCATATAAACTTCTCGGTGAGGCGTGGAACATACGAATGAGTTTGCCACTCATAAAAAATTCGATTGAAAATGGTAAACTTCTTAAATAGTCGTTTTGTTCTTCTGATAATTGTTTTTGATGCCATTTTAATGCTTCAAATTCAGTCGGCTTTGTAATAAAATCATCCCAGTTTCCCATTACGACTACTTCACATTCTTTACGAATGATTTCAATTGCTTCACTGGAATGAGGTCCTTTTCCTACTAAATCTCCAAGACAAATAATGCGCTCGATTCCTCTTAATTTAATATCATTTAACACGGATTCTAATGCTTGAATATTACCGTGAATATCTGAAATTACTGCTATTTTATCCATATAAATTACTCCTTTATTTATTAAATTCACTTGATTGATACCATTTTGGAATATAAGATGAAAAATGATTATGATCTTCTAAAATTCCATTTAACCTTTCCTTCATATCATCTAATAAATATGGTGTGCTTCGGTTTGTCCATACGATATCAGCCGGGAATATCATTGCTGCATATAATGAGTACAGTTTCCAAAAATGTAGATCAGGTTCTCCTCCGCAATAACCGTGAACTTGTCCAACCGCAAATGGTTTGCTTATATTCGTTGTAAATAGTGCTACTTTATAAAAATCATGAATAGGATCACCAATATCGCATCTAGCAAAATCAATGACAGCCCGAAACTCATTTTGGTCAATCATTATATTAGCCGGATGAAAATCGTCATGTAAAAATACGATGGGACGATTTTTTAATAAATCTTTATGATTTCCTACAAAATCTATCACTGTATTTAAACGAAAAAAGTCTACTTCATATTCTTTCAACGCTTCTAAGTATCTCTCATATTTACTCCATATAGACATTTCCCATGAATTACTTTTATCTTCTTTTTCAACTAAATGAATCTTTTTTAGTACTTCTCCAGCCTTTTTTCCAGCCCTATACTGCTCTTCTGTAGACAACGTTCTTAATATATCTTCACCATCTAATCCATCAATCCATTCAAAAACTTGTACACATTTATTGAATTTAGTAAGACTAATAAAATGAATTAATTTTGGCATAGGAATATGTAAAGAATCTAGCTGCTGCATATATTCATATTCTTCCTGCTTCCGTTCAAAATATGATGAATCGCATACTTTAATAAAATACGAGGCCCCACTCTCTAATTCAATTTTATATTTCTCATCGAATGAAAAGCCTTTTGAAATAACAGTCGCTTTTAACATGCGAGGCCATTCTAGTATTCTCTCTATCTCTCTAAACATTTCTTCCACAACGTTCACCTCTATTAATATATGTACAAACTCCCTAACACTTCATGCTCTCGTTTATTTCCACCTTTAAACTCTACTGCAAATGGATATTCGCCATTCTTATTCAAATGTTCTAGTACTAGCCCTTCTCCAATCGGTTCACAAAACTGCACATGAATATTTCCAAACACTACACTTTGACTCTCAGCATTCCATTTTTCATTTTTCACAACTGAGCTTGTAGATAGTCCCATTACTTTTTTCCATTTCCGTACTGTTTCTCGAACGTTTTTTACTGCGTAATGAATCGTTTCAATTTGTTGCACTTTGTTTTTATGTTCAGTGATCGTCCCACTGTTACGTAAATCGTTTCTTCTTTCTTCGTCCGTTTCATTCCACTGTATAAAGAAAGGTAATTTCGGTCCGTTCTCTTCTTGCTTAACAAATAACATTTTCCATTCTAAAAGCCGGCCATCTTTTCTCATGCGTTTCCCTTCAAATGGCCCTATCGTATGTAAGCCGTACTTATTAAAGTTAACTGCTAGCTCCTCAATTGCATCTGTTCGGATCGCGATTTGTAGCATTCCTTCTCCATTTTGTAGTTTCACCACTGTTTCTTGTACTAATGGATTTTCTGCTTCTTTCGCTTTTTCTTCATGCTGAACTGCTAAAAATTCTATAGATGATAAATCAAAATAACTTAAACTATTCCAAGTACCCCAAGTAGTATGCTCTCCGCCTAGTGCGGTATGAAATCCAAGCTTCTGCATTTGTTTTGCCGCTTCCTCCGGTGTAGATTGCACTGCGTGAACGAGATGATCAAATGCTAACATATTCTTTCTCCCCTTTCTCTCCATCCTTTTATTGTATATTTTATTTTTCTTTCATTCAATTCAAAAACTTTAAAACCTAGTTGATTTATACGATTAATATGTATTATAATGAAACAAATTTAATTATTGCTGATTGGAAAAACCAAAGGCACTTTTCTCATACGGGAAAAGTGTCTTTTTCATTTATTATTACAGGAGGATTATTTATGCAGAAATTAATTGTCTTTGCTATTATTGGATTTTTCGCTCAATTGATCGATGGAGCACTCGGAATGGCGTATGGGGTAACGTCTACTTCACTATTATTAATGTTTGGTATTGCACCGGCTGTAGCTTCCGCATCGGTTCATTTAGCTGAAGTCGTTACAACTGCAGCTTCTGGCGCATCTCATATCAAATTTGGAAACGTTGATAAATATACAGTTTCCAGGCTTACATTACCTGGGGCAATCGGCGCATTTGTTGGGGCATGTTTTTTAAGTAACTTGCCTGGAGATGTAATCAAACCGTACATTTCCGTATTTTTATTTACTTTAGGGGTTTATATTTTATTACGATTCATCATTCAAAAACAAATTGTCACTTCAAATAAGCGTATGTCTGCAAAACAACTTGTACCGCTTGGTTTATTCGCTGGGTTCGTTGATTCAACTGGTGGCGGTGGTTGGGGGCCGATTACGACCCCCGTTCTTCTAGCAAGAGGAAATGAAGCTAGAAAAGTTATTGGATCTGTAGATACGAGTGAATTTCCTGTTTCACTTGCTGCAACAATTGGCTTCTTCATCTCACTTGGCTGGGAACAAGTAAGCTGGGTTTGGGTATTTTCTCTCATGCTCGGTGGTATCGTAGCGGCACCAATCGCGGCATGGCTAGTTCGCATCGTTCCTTCTCATTTACTTGGCGTATTAGTTGGTGGTCTTATTATCTTTACAAACATTCGTACACTGCTTACTACATTTAAAGTGGATCCAACTATTATTTCACTTTCTTACGTTGCAGTTGGTCTTGTCGTTATTATTTCTATTTTCATTGCTGTTCGTAATCATTCCAATCGTCCTAATACGTCAACGGCTGAGTATCCGAATGATCAGAAGCAAATGCTACCATAACTATAAGAAATACCGCCCAATTTAGAGCGGTATTTTTTATTTTTCTATTTTCCAATTAATCATCGTTTCTGTAGCATTTACTCTCTTCATATGTAACTTTTCTAAAACACGCATCGAACTATAATTATCTAGAAGTGTCTCTGCAATTATTGTTTCTACCTCACCTGTTTTGAAAGCCCAATCGATTAGTTCTTTTACAGCTTCTGTTGCATAGCCCTGATTCCAATATTTCTCAATGAATCCATAGCCAATTTCTACTGTTTGATCCTCGTTTGGTTTCCCTTTAAACCCAATATCACCTAAAATGCTATCATCTTCTTTTCGAAGAACATACCACGCCCCCCATGGCAATAAAGTTGCATCTTGTTTTACATTCTTTACATGCCCTACAATATGCGGGCCGCTATTGTATCCTTGCTCGTTAGCGACTTGAATCCTCTCTTCTGTACACGGCACTATATAGAGCCTTTCTGTTTCTAATTTCATTTTGATTTCCCCTTTTTGCTTAAACGTTACTCTAATTATAACAAATAATATGGCTTTATTATGAATGTCGAATTATATTTTTCTGAATTTTCTTTTAATTTAGAGGGTTTTTCAATATTTTTTGCGAAACATTTGTATAACAATTTTTTCTTTGCTTATTGCTACATAATAGTAGGTTCGGGTGGAGTTTTGCAAGCGTTTCCTATACAATAACCGATATTTTTTGACTTTTCCTAACAAAATATCTTGCAATATATTCAGAAAGTCATTACAATTGCCATATATTAAAAATCTTAGCAATATATAAATCCTCATCAATCCGATGAGGTAGAGGTTGCGACTTTTAATAGTAAAACGGACGAGACACAGAGAATGTCAGCTGACTCCGTTTGAAAGGAAAAGTTGCCGAAGTTTATATTTCTTCTCTGGAAATATGAGCTGGGGCTGTCTCCGAAAGGAACAGAACTGTCACGTTTACAAAATTACCGTGTAAACGTGGGGTGCTATCTTAACGGAAGGGTATGATGGGGTGGTTATTTGTGAAACGTTCCGCCAAATTCCTTTGGCGGTTTTTTGTATTTTTCTCCCCCGCTCCTTCCTAACCTACAAGAAAAGGAGTGTTGAACATGAATAGCGCAACAAATCAATCTACCTCTAAAACGCAAACTACACAAGGACAAGGTGAATTAAAACGCGGATTAAAATCTCGTCACCTTACGATGATTTCTCTCGGTGGTACAATTGGTACCGGACTATTTCTTGCCAGCGGTGGTGTCATCCATACAGCTGGACCTGGTGGCGCATTAATTGCATACGCCGCAATTGGAATTATGGTTTATTTTTTAATGACAAGCTTAGCTGAACTTGCAGCTTACATGCCTGTTACTGGATCTTTTAGCACGTATGCAACAAAATTTGTTGATCCATCACTTGGCTTTGCACTTGGATGGAACTATTGGTATAACTGGGCAATTACGATTGCTGCTGAACTTGCAGCCGTAACATTAATTATGAAATTTTGGTTCCCAGATACCCCTTCTCTTATTTGGAGCGGATTATGTTTAGCTATTATTTTCCTTTTAAACTATTTATCTGTTAAAGGGTTTGGTGAATCTGAATATTGGTTCGCACTTATTAAAGTAGTTACAATTATTATCTTTTTAATTGTTGGTTTCATGATGATTTTTGGAATTATGGGCGGTGAAACGGTTGGATTTAAAAACTTCACTGTTGCAGATGCACCATTTAACGGCGGTATCATGGCAATTATCGGTGTGTTTATGGCAGCTGGTTTCTCATTCCAAGGTACTGAACTATTAGGAGTAGCTGCTGGTGAAACGTCTGATCCAGAACGTAATATCCCAAAAGCAATTCGTTCAATCTTTTGGCGTATTCTTTTATTCTATATCCTTGCGATTCTCGTTATCGGTTTATTAATTCCTTATACAACTGAAAGCCTTGCTGCAAGTGATGTTACAGTAAGTCCGTTTACACTTATTTTTGAAAAAGCGGGCGTTGCCTTTGCTGCTTCTGTTATGAACGCTGTTATTTTAACTGCTGTACTATCTGCTGGTAACTCTGGTATGTATGCATCAACTCGTATGCTTTGGGATTTAGCACGCCAAGGAAAAGCACCAAAGTTTCTTGGTAAATTAGATAGCCGCGGTGTACCTGTTAACGCGTTAATCGTAACGTCAATTGTTGGTAGTATTGCTTTCATTGCTTCTTTATTCGGTGATGGTGTTGTATACATTTGGTTATTAAACGCATCCGGAATGTCTGGTTTTATCGCATGGGTTGGAATTGCAATTAGTCATTACCGTTTCCGTAAAGCATATATCGCACAAGGAAAAGATTTAAATGACTTACCATATAGAGCAAAATGGTTCCCATTCGGTCCAATCTTCGCATTTACACTTTGTATCATCGTAATTTTAGGACAAAACTACGGCGCATTTATGGGTGAAGCAATTGATTGGAACGGTGTACTCGTTTCTTACATCGGTTTACCACTCTTCTTAGTACTATGGTTAGGTTATAAATTTACGAAAAAAACAAAAGTGATTCCACTTGATAAATGTGAACTAAAATAAAGTGAAACGAGCAAACAAATTTGTTTGCTCGTTTTTTGTTGCAAACCTCTTTACTTCCCTATTGCTCCTGTTTTTGCAATAATAAAGGAAATATAAATAAAGGTTGGGATATAATGAACATTCGCATTACTGATGAAGCGAAAGCAGCTATACATAGATTAGAACGTGAAGATAAAAAAATCGTTCGCATTAGAGGAACAATGACGAACTCTTGTAGTATTTTCGTTGATGTCGATTTAATTTGGGATACATATAACGCAGATGATGTTGTATATGAAGATGCAGAGCTTATCGTACAAATGGATTCATTCACGAAAGACTACACTGGTGATACGGTGAAACTTGATTATAAGACGACAGGTTTTAGTGTTACGACTCCGAGTGAGACTTTGGTTTATGGATTGTCGATTAAAAAATAAAAATTGTTTTCATTTGACCACCGAGGTGAAAAAATGGGTAAATATGTTCCGTTAAAATTTTTATTTAATGAAGAATTAGCAGAAAAAATAGCTGATTCTATTTGTAAACACGATCCTTGTTTCTCTAAAAGCATCTTTGTAGATTCTGTAGCTTGTAAAGTTGAAAATTTAGAGTTAAAACAGCGTATTGAAGTAATTGCAGATGAATTACACAATGCTTTACAAAAAGATTTTAATGCCGCAATACATATATTACTGAAAACATTAGGACCAGAAAATACAACAGAAGTAGGCACATTTACAAATGGATATATGTACATGCCTGTTGCAAAATACGTTGAAAAATATGGGCTTAACGATTTTAAAATCTCGTTTAATGCAATGTATGAAATAACGAAAAGGAATACTGCTGAATATGCCATTCGGCCCTTTCTTGAAACATACCATGAAGATACACTAAACATATTACAACAGTGGATTCATGACGAAAACAGCCACATTAGGAGATTAGTTTCTGAAGGTACAAGACCAAGGCTTCCTTGGGCTAAAAAAATAGGAGCTCTAAAAGGTGATTTTAAGTACAATTTACAACTTCTTGAACCATTAATGAATGACCCTTCTAAATATGTTCAAAAATCTGTAGCCAATCATATTAACGATATTACGAAAGAAGATAAAGAACTCGTTTTTCAGTGGTTACAGCAATTACGTGATAAACAGCATCCTATTAACTCTTGGATTATAAAGCATGGGTTACGAACGGTGATTAAAAATGGTACTTTACCAAAAGATTTTTGTTTTTGAGTATATTAAATAAAAACGCTATCTTTTCCTATGATTCTAGAAAAAGAATAGCGTTTTTTTACTCGTCCAGCATTTAGTAGGTATAACTTTTTATATTTCAAAAGACTTTTCTCTCTAAAAATATTTTTCATACAAATTTTCACATTCTAAAAAATCTATAAATTTCTTATAATGTGTCACTGTTCTTTCTAAAGCAATCATTAAAACAAAAATAAAATAAATTGCTTGGATTCCATTCATATAATTAAAGAGTGATTCAAATATATATACAATACTTGCAATCATAGAACAAAACCATAAATAAAACTTCATTTTCAGCTTTTTAATTTTTTGCTTAGTTGTCTTACAATACTGGCCATGAACTCTTATAAACAAATAAATTGCTGTATGTAAAATAATAATTGAAAATTGAAAACTTCGATTGTCCTCCGAACTAAATTCAGAAAAATCTATTTCTAATGAATGTAATACTATCCAAATAGAAAATAAAGATAGCAGAAATACATATAAAAAACCAATTAATAATTCAAAAATAAAGAGCCAAGGTTTATTTATGATTGAGTAAAATGGATTTAGATATTTTATGGTTAATAAAAATTTTCTCACTAAATCAGTAATAATAATTGATGTATTAGTTATATTCATATAGAAAAGTAATGTTATTGGAACTAATAACATTATAGTGATGCCCCAAACAGTAATCTTAATGCCTGATAAAAAGAAAACAGCTCCATAAATTATAACTGAAAAAATAAAAGTTGATACTGGAACAAACATTAAAAATGTAAAAGTTCTTATTATGATTAAATCCCCTAAAAAATCTTTTATTATGGAAACGTGTATTTTTTCCTCCTTGTATTTTTTCACAGTATCAACTATTTCTTTCTCAGATAAAAGAAAACACTTCAATCTATTAAACATAAAAAAACCCCTTTATATTAAAAAGATTAAAATATATACCAAACTGTTATTAAAATTTCATAAAAATAATTGTAAATTTTGTATAAGCATTTTTTTCACTTTCAACTGTAATTAAGGCGTGATGTGCCTCTATAATAGCTTTGACAAGTGCCAATCCAATTCCGGTCGATCCGTGCTTTTTAGAACTACTTGATTTATAGAATCGTTCAAAAATATGAGGTAATTCTTCAGCTGAAATTCCCTCTCCAAAGTCTTGGATTACTAGTTCTGTATAGATTGGAGAATTTTTGGCCTGAATCATTATTTTACCACCGGGTTTAGAATGTTCGATTGCATTCTTCAACAGGTTTAACAAAGCTTCCTGCATCCATAATTTGTCGTGAATAACGACTATTTCTCTTGGTGCATTCCAATCAATCAAAATATTTTTATCACTTATCATGCTTTGCAAGCGATTTAGTACTTCCTCAGTCGTATCTACTAAATTCCCTGGCTCTTTATCAAACGAAATCGCTTTTGCATCAATTTTTGCTACTTTTAACAAATTCTGAATTAAGACATTCATTCTAGAAATCTGAATATCATTATTTTGTAGTAATTGAGCTTGTTGCTCTCGGGATAGTTTCTCATTTAACAACATTTCATTATAGATAGAAATAGTTGAAAGCGGCGTTTTTAACTGATGAGATATATCCTGCAACATTTCTCCTAAAAACCGTTTCTCTTCAAGCAAATCATGCATATTTTTTCTAATGATATCCCTCATTGAACGAAATGAAATCGCCAGTTTCGCGAAATCCCCCTCTTTATTTTCATTGATGACAACCGAGTAATCTCCCTCGATTATCTTTTTTGCAGCTCTAGTAAGCTGGCTAATCTTATTGAAAATAATTTTTTGTTGCATGTAGTTTGCAACAAAAAGTAAAAATCCAAAAGCAATCAATCCCCACATCATAAATTGATTGTGATTAATAATTAGATTATTTAAGTGAGGAAAAAATTTTGAATCCAAGTCTTCATATAATCCATATTGCTTTAGGATCTCTGTCCCTTTTTCCTGATATTTACTTGAGTGAGACGAATGACTTGATAAGACTTTCATAATTTCCGCTTCATTTTCTGGATTCTGCTCTACCAACCTAGCTGTAATTTCCCCCCATGTTGCAATAGAGTCTCTTTTCAAATGATCATAAAATAATTGTTGAATAATAAATTGGTAAATCACAAATATAGATAAAAGGACGGCTAGTATCGTCATATAGCTTTTTAACTCGGTATTTTTCATTATCTTGCTCACCCAATCACGTCCTTGCTCCAACGATAACCATATCCTCTTTCGGTAACGATAAACTGTGGTTTTTGAGGATTGTCTTCAACTTTAGCTCTTAAACGCTTTATGTATACAGATAACGTGTTTTCATCAAAAAAAACATTTTCTCCTTCTGTTATTTGTTGTAGGAGTTCATCTCTTTTTAATGCTTTGTGAGAATTCTTCATGAAATTCAATAGCAGCTTGTATTCTAAATTCGTCAATGTAATACTTTCACAATTTTTATAAACCTTGACTAGGTTCGTATCGATTCTTATATTCTCAGATCTTAAAATTTGAGATGGCGTTTCTAGCGACGCTTGTTTACGCAATTGTACTTTCACTCTGGCCATGAGTTCCCTAACCCGAAAAGGTTTGGTTATATAATCATCACCGCCTATATCCAGCCCCATTACCACATTTGCTTCTTCATCTAGTGCAGTTAAGAAAATAATAATCGAATTCTCGTTTTTCTTTTTAAAATACAAACATAAGTCATAACCATTACCATCTGGTAGGCCGATATCAAGGATGGACAAATCAAATGTATTGTGAACAAACTGGTGTTTAGCTTCTTTTACACTGGACGCTCTAATCACCTCATAACCTTCATTTCTCAATGAAAATTCGATGGCTATGCCAAGAGCTTCATCATCTTCAACTAGTAATATTTTTTTATTCAAGTATGCCCTCTCCTTTTTTTCCCCTAGCTTATACTCCAATTACAATAGCCTGGCTATAATCTAGCCAGGCTTATAATATTATTGTTCTCTGATATTATCAATAATATTATCTTGTTGAATTTTTTTCAATGGATTTAAGACTGCTAAATAACTAATTATTAAAGCTGAAACAAACGTAATGATACAAGCCTCATAGGGAATCGTCCATGTCATTTTCAACATATCAGATATAGCTAAATATATAATATAAGACAATATACAGCCAAAAAAGATTCCTTGTAAACTTCCAGAAAAACCGTAAATCAAAGCTTCATAGGTAATCATTTTTTTCAAATCCTTTTGTGACATACCAATGGATTTCAAAGCGGCCAATTCTTTTCGTCTAGTCATGATACTTATAGTTATAGTATTGAGGATATTAACGCTACTAATTAAAGAAATGACTGTGATGAAACCATATGCAAGCACTTGTAAAGTAAGTTTTTCTTCTTTTTTTGTTTTATTTTCTTGATAATTATTTACGATTGTAATGGAATAGCTTTTTCCAATCGTGTTTTCTATTTCCTTTACTGTCGCGGAAGATTGAGTTACATCCTTTAATTTAGTTTCAAAGCTATTCTCCTTTTTTTCGTATACTTTAGATATATTTTCAAGTGATTTCAATTGATACAAAACTTGTTCACCTTCAGCTAAATGATCTGGATTATTATCCACTATCTTAATTGTAATATCCGATTTAATAGATAACTTATCAACAGATTTAGATGCAAATGCAACACTCATTAAATACGAGAAAGTAATAAATAACACACTACTTATAATAATTGATAAGATTGTAATGGTATAGCGATTTTTATTTCGCTTAACATTTTTCATAGCCATGCTCAAAGGAATAGATAAAGGTTTTTTCACCATGGAATTCTTTTGTTTTTTGATTTGTTCCTTTTTAATTGACAACCTGCTACTAATTGCCAACAAAGGGGAGATTTTCCCTGCAAAATAAGCTGGGTACAAACTTGACGCTATTACAGAAAGCAAGGTAATAATCGAACTTACTAGTAAAATATTCCAATCAACATAAAATATCGAGACCGCTTTACTATTTTCCATTAAAAGTGAAAAAGTGAACTGCAGAGAGGCAAGTGCTATTAGGCTACATATAATTCCAATTGGTATAGCGATAACAGCCAGAAAAGTAGCTTCTCTCAGAACGATTTGTCTAATTTGCTTTCGTGTTGCACCAATGCTTCTCAACAAGCCAAACTGCCTCGTTCGTTCTACGACACTGATTTGAAAAGCGTTGTAAATCACAACAATTGTCGCTATCACAACAATGCTGATTGTAATAATTAGCGTA
The DNA here is from genome assembly GCF_054509685.1 of Bacillus sp. C-3-6. Classification (NCBI taxonomy): domain Bacteria; kingdom Bacillati; phylum Bacillota; class Bacilli; order Caryophanales; family Bacillaceae; genus Bacillus; species Bacillus sp. C-3-6. The sequence goes on from NZ_CM137247.1 coordinate 2,910,012, forward strand.
GCCATAATCGAATTATTGTAACCTGGTTTCTCTAATTGAATTAATTCATTACTTATATTAATATTATTTTCTCCGGAAATGGTCTTGAGTCCCTCTAAAACCTCATTAAAGTTTGCTTTTGAGCTAATTCCAACTAATATTTTTCCTTCACCAGCGCTAAACTTACTCTTATAGGTTAGTAACCGTCCCACCTTATTTTCCTGTGTATATGTACTATCACTTAGAAAACCAACCAATTTGTATTTTTTTTCATTTAATTCGAATGAATCACCTATTTGAATATTTTCTTTTATATAAGGTAATACCCAGGGATCAACAGCAACTTCTTGATCATTAGATGGCAATCTGCCCTTAATAATACTGTATTTTAAAAATTCCAAGGCGTTATCATCAGCAAAATTCATTTTTACAGCAGCCTCTCCAACTTGGACTGTTTCTCCCTGTGACATTAAACCAAATGATTCAATTTGCGGGTTATATTTAATTTTTTTCAATATCGATTCATCGTAATTTAATACAACGGCATGAAAAGAATACCCTTGCCTCTTTTTCGTATTCTCGATTTGAGAAATCTGAGTACCGTTCATAAATAGGCCGATTGTAGAAATTAACGATACAGAGAGTACGATTCCTATCAAAGTTAAAATTGTTCGTTTCTTATTTCCCTTTAAGTATCTCCTGCTTAATTGTTTATAATTACCAATCAAGATTAGTTTCCTCCCGTCTTAGGCTTATTCGTGGATAGCCACTGATCGGAAATGATTTGGCCATCTTCAATTGTAATAATACGGTCAGAAGTTGATGCAATTTTTAAATCGTGAGTAATCAATACAATAGTTTGATTATATTTTTTTGCTGTCAATCTTAATAAATCCATGACTTCTTTTGTGTTTTGAGTATCCAGATTTCCTGTAGGTTCATCAGCTAAGATTAAATGTGGGCGATTTATAAGTGCCCTCCCAATCGAAACCCGTTGTTGCTGACCTCCTGATAATTCAGATGGTAAATGATTTCGTCTTTCATGAAGTCCCAGAATTTCAATAATTTCGTCCATATAAGGATTATCTACAGGTTCATTATCTAGTAAAGTGGGCAAAGCTATATTCTCTTGCACATTCAATACAGGAATTAAATTAAAGAACTGAAATATAAAACCAACTTTTCTTCTTCTAAATATCGAAAGTTCATTATCTGAATAATTATAAATATTGTTCTCTCCAATAAATACTTGTCCTGAACTCGGACGGTCCAACCCTCCCAAAATATGCAACAATGTACTTTTACCTGAGCCAGAAGCTCCTACGATTGAAACAAATTCCCCTTGCTGTATAGAAAGATTTATGCCCTTCAAAGCATCTACCCTACTATTTCCTTCACCATAACTTTTGACTACATTTTCTATTCTTACGATTTCCATTTATATCACCTTATTTTCATTTTAATTTAGTCTTGTACCTCTACAAAGTTTATTTTATTCTGATTATTCGAAGAGAGCTTATCAATCTGTTGTAAAACTTTGTCTACTTCTTGTTTGTTTTTATAATCAAAATTACGTTTTTGAAATTGAATCAATTTCATTATTGACTCTGATTCAGAAATTGTATTATAGTCTTGGTCGTTTAGAATAACAAGGTTCATTGGAACATACCCAATCCAAATTTGCTGTTTAACATACTGGGCAGATACCATCTTACCGTTCAAATTCAACTGGTTATTTTCAAAATTATCAACCATAGAATCCTTAGCCGCATAAGAAAATAATAGATTCTGATCACTAGATACTTTATTTTTATCTTTCACCCTCTCAGAAATAATAGATGCTAAATTTGGATCTTTTCTAGCTCTTAGAAGTCCCTTATTAAATAATTTTACCGCGGTAGAACTATTAATAACTGCATATTCTGTAGTGTTGATTTCAAATTCTTCATTTGTATCATTTTGTTTCTTATCTTCTTCTGATAATGGAATCCTTTTTGTTGTTGTGACGTACTTTACCTTATAGTCTATTGATTGTTTAGTGTCATCTTTAAACTCTTGTTTAACTTTTTCTACGTCAGTTGCAGTACCACTAACTAGAATCCCATCGACTGGTTGTCCTGGACCTTGCACATAACGTTTTACTCCTAATCCTATTCCTATAAAAATAGCAATAACAACCGTATAACTTATAATTTTTTTCATTAGAATACTCCTTTAGTAAATGATTTATATCTGGATTATAGATGAGTTTTTTTCATAAGTTAATGACTTCTATCTAACTATGTGACTTCTAATCTTACAATTTTGTAAGATTAGTATTCCCCATGCTCAACAAGCTAAATTTATATAATAATAATCTTATACGTTATTATTCTCTTTTTTATTGAAACGGGTCGAATCACAGGCAATAACCCGACCTATAATGATTAATGTTACAGATAATAACTTAAGGCCCGTCTTATATATAATCTAAATCTTTAAAATAAACAAAGGATATTACTCCTAATACAGCACCAACTATCCCTAGCATCAAACCCTTATACTTTTGTATAAACATCTTATTCCTCTTTTCGTACAAATAAATTATTCCATATATAACAATACTAAATTATGGAATGTTTCCAAAGAATTAAAACGTTTTTATATTCAGTTTATATGTCTACTTCTTTACTTATCCCATAGATAAGTAAATCCAAAGGGATACAAAAACGTCACTTCTTTTATAAACAGTACGACTTTATTGTTACTTAATAGTAGTGAGAAATATCACATATCTCATAAAAGGGCTGGGCGGAAATTTAAGTTTACTAAATACCTTTTCTAAAGTTTGAGTGCACCCTTTTTCTGTACACTCCATCCAATCTTTCATCAAACAACTACCTTCTCCTATAATTTCAAAGGATTCCCACTCGATTATCCCGAATATATAAATTACTATTCTCACAAGGAGCGAATTTATATGAATCTATTCGAACACGAAACGTAAAACCGTTCCCCTTTCATAAGAGGTCCTCCTTTTTTCTTTTCTCACCATATCATTTACTTACAAAATAGGAGGATACAATTATGAAACGTGATCCATTATTTTTAACTTTATTAGAAAGTGCAAATACACATTTTAGCGGCTGGGATTTTTCTTTCATTTCAGAAGCGGGTCGAATGAAGAGTGAGCCTTTATCGTGGTCGTACGGCAGTACTGCTTTCCAGCTTATGCAACATGCAGAATCAATGCTCGATATGGGTACTGGCGGCGGAGAGTTTTTATCTATGTTACAACCGTTCCCGTCAACTATTTATGCTACTGAGGGCTACGCTCCAAACGTGCCAATTTCTCGAAAGAAATTAGAGCCTTTAGGGGTTACTGTTGTAGAGGTGAACGATGATACTGCATTGCCATTTCAAGATGGTCAGTTTAATCTAATCCTAAACCAACATGAATCATATGCTGCTTCTGAAGTAAAAAGAATCCTTTCTCCAAATGGAACATTTCTTACACAACAAGTTGGCGGTCTCGATTGCGCGGAACTTAATGACCAATTTGACACACCACTAAATAGTGAATTTGCAAGTTGGTCGCTTGAAGCGGCATGTAATGAACTACAGGAAAACGGATTTACTATCTTAGAAACAAAAGAAGAATTCCCTTTCCAACGCTTTTATGATATTGGCGCTATCGTCTATTATTTAAAAGCAATTCCGTGGCAAATTCCTGATTTCACTGTCGAAAGGTATTATGAGGAGTTATATCGTATACATGAGATTATCTTGCAAAAAGGATATTTTGATGTGAAGCAACATCGCTTTATCATTAAGGCCATTCGAGGCTGGTAATATAAAATACTAAATACAAAAAGAGTGCTTTTCTTCAAAGCACTCTTCCTAAAAAATTTACCACTCTTTACGTTCATCACAATCACAGTCACGATCATGATTACGTTTACGTCGACATTTATCACAATCGCAATCACGGTCACGTTTACAACGACATTCATCACAGTCTCTATGTCTACATCTACAAAACATTAAATCATCCCAAAATCTATTACAATTTCGGAAATGTCTAAAATTACAATTACACCCCATAACTACCAGACCCTCCTCTTTTTAATAAGACTCATCCTATTCTATGTTTAAATTTCAAATACGGCTTGTTTACTAGTCTATTTTTTCTACCTATCTTTCCTTAACAACAAATAAGACGCTAACCAAATAAAGGTTGCGCCTACAAGCATTAATATTGTTTTAATCAAATTAAAAACATCGCTTTAATTTTGTCCATATATTTGATAATAGCTTGAGTCATAACTTTCCCTTCATAATAATATTCAACTGTATCATCCTTGCCAGTAAACTTAACTAATACTATATTCTTGTTTCCCATTACCTTCACTTTCCTCCAAAATAAAAAGCATCCTCCCTGGATACTATGTAATTACTTATTATATTGTAATTCAAATAAGGTACATGAAATTTCATTTTTCTTTCAGCTACCTAATGTTGTTAAATCTATCTTCATTACATACTTTATTAAATAGTTAGAAGAAGAGCAAAAGCCCTTCTCCGTATACACAACGTGAATTGCAATTGAATGTGAAATTGCAATTCAACTATTCATTCACTCTGCAACCATCGCCATCGGTTATGACGATCCATTTTCAGTTATAAGGAATTGTATGAGCAATGTTTTCTGCCGCCGCTCACAATACAAATATATCACGTTGATTCTAAAACAACTGGCACATTTACTGCCAAAAGGCGGTTACGACTCTGCCAATTATTATAAAATAGCAAGTTCTTTTAGTTAAATTACCTTATTAAAACTAACCCAAAAACGCAATCGCATTTTTCGTTTTTCTCGCAAATGCAATTGGATCTTCTATCGATTCCCAGTGAACATATATTAAATGAGGATTATCATCTAGCCAATGATTGTGAAATGCCGATACTTTAAAGCCAAATCTCAGAAGTTGTGAAATTAGTTGATCAGTCTGATCTTGAGTCGTTGCCGTTTCACCTAAACAAAGTGCAACTTCGGATGGATCGAGGGATTCGAACGAAAAAAGTTGATGCCCCACAAGAGGTGAATTTGCAGGTCTTCCAAAGATAGTCGCTCCAAAATTCACATTCCGCATAACAAAACATACAGGCCCTGGTTCAATTTCACCTTCACCACCTAATGTAGCAGTAAATTCATCACATAATGCTTGAAATTCTGGAGATACTACAGGTGGTGGCAAATCTGGTGGTAATACTGGACCTAAGAAATCAATAGATTCTCTTGATTTTCTCGCAAATGCAATCGGATCATCTATCGATTCCCAGTGAATATAAAATAAACGTGGATTTTCATTTATCCAGTGATTGTGCAAACCTGATACGATAATACCGCGATCACGAAGATTAGTAAGGACTTGTTCAACCTGATTTTCAAAAGCTGCAGTTTCCCCTAAACAAAGTGCATTTCCTGATTCATCAAGAGATTCAAACGAAAAAAATTGATAATTAACCAAAGGTGAATTTGATTTTCTTCCTAATACTGTTTCATCAAATATTCTAGTTCGAGTTACAGTACATACAGGTCCTGGATCAATTGAATGATCAGTACCACCTAGAATATCAAAAAAGCGTTGACATAGATTTTCAAATACTGGATCTACTTGTCGATTTTCTATTTCCATAGTATATTCCTCCTAAAATTTTATAGGATTATCTTCCTAAAATTGCAGAAGACAATATATTCTATGCTAGCAATCTAGTAACTGCTTAGACAATTATGAAAGATTAATAGAGAACCATAGCAAGTTATTCAATGTACATACTATATTTCAAATTATGTTACACGATAAAGTTATAGACATATAATAAGGAGCACTTTAAACATGTCTTTTTCTCAGTTAAATAATGAGAGCAATCAACTTATAAATGTCGATTGCTCTATTAAAATATTCTCTACTAGATTATAAGATTGATTGTTTTCGTATTCTTTCTATTGAGAAACAAGTTGTTTTTCATATCGCTTGTTCGCATCATCTTCTTTCAAACATACAGTTGTGTAATTAATAATATTCCGGTTATCGTACGTGAATATATGTTTTAACTTATTTTCTTCTGTTAATACTGTCGGTAAGTATTTTGGTAAATTGCTAACTACACCTCTATTATCACCATCTAATATCCAATCAATTTCTTTCCATTCTAATAAGCCTTCAGCCGTACGTAATGGTGTATTCATTTGCATTCCATCTGGCAAATCAGCAACGAACACATACATTCCTTCACTAGCCTGGGGCTGATCTTTACCTTTAAAACCAACAGTCCCTTTATACGTTACACTTGAAAGTTCTATGCCCGTTTCCTCAAACGTTTCTCTAATTATTCCTTCGTATGGCGTTTCATTCTCTTCTATTTTTCCTCCAACACCATTCCACATCCCCATATTCGGCTTTTTATTTCTATTTAATAGCAGTATTTTATCGCTTTTTCTAATAAAGCAAATTGTGTATTTGTACATACGACCATTTCCTTTCATTTTCCACATGAGTTATTTGGCTTATTTTCAATTAAAAACACTCGCCTTATAATTCCTTACTACATAATATATAGTACAACTTTCATGCGTAAACACTTTACGTCAAACGAGAGAATCCTTTTTAGAAAGGAGAATTTAAAATCGATAATATAAGTAATGAATTTTTAAACCAATATTACAACGGCATCGTGTGGTTAAACGATACACACTGGTTCGGGGTTCCAATCTGTAAACTTCCCTCTGATCTCTTTTTGTATCAAGAAATTATTTATGAATTAAAGCCCGATTTAATTATTGAATGCGGGACTTTTCACGGTGGTAGTGCACTGTATTTAACTTCTATGTTAGATTTAATTGGAAAAGGTCACGTACTTACTATCGATATAACTCCGCAGCCAAATCGGCCATCACATAATCGGATTACGTATTTAACAGCATCTTCTGTTTCTGTGCAGGCCATCCAAACAATAGTAAGTATGCGCAAACCTGATGATGTGATTTTAGTTATTTTAGATTCTGATCATAGTAAAGAGCATGTTTCCAAAGAACTCTTGCTATATAAATCTATCGTCACTACTGGCAGTTATATAATTGTAGAAGATACCTCCATTAACGGAAATCCGCTTCTTCCCGATTGGGGTCCTGGCCCAATGGAAGCTGTGGAAGAGTTTTTAACTAAAAACAATAACTTCATAATCGACGAGTCTAAACATAAATTTTTCATATCATTTAATCCAAAAGGTTTTTTAAAGAAAATAAAGTGAAACTTTAATAAGTGGGGTTTTGCTCATCCCCCACTTATTCTATCATTTTCATTTTTGAAAAAGGATAATATACAAATTCCACCTTGCCAATTATGTTATCTTCTTCAATATATCCTAAGCCATTGCGACTATCTCTACTTACTTCGCGGTTATCTCCCATTACAAATAACTTATTTGGCGGAATTTTTGTCTTTTGAAAGTTATAAAACACTTGTGTGTTGTTAAATAAATCTTTGTTCGTATATGGTTCTTCTTGCTTTTTATCGTTCACATATACCTTTCCGTTCGTTATGTTAATTACATCACCAGGAAGCCCTATTACACGTTTCACATAATATTTCGATTCATCCTCTTCTTTTATAATGACAATTTCTCCGTGTTGTAAATTAGAAAGACGTACTACCGCTTTATTTACAAATACGTAGTCTTCTTCATATAAAGTCGGCTGCATCGATTCCCCTTCCACCTTACATAAAGTAAAAGAATGGTAGCCTATGACTATCACCAATATAAATAGTATGTACTTTCCCCAGCCTCTCTTAATCTCCTTTTTCATATCCATTCCCACCTTATAAAGCGCTTTTTAACTCAAAAAATATATCACTGCACAATATGTTTCCATGCAGTGATACTATTTTTACTGTGCCTTGTTCGGTTGTTCTACTGGAATTGAATTTGTATTTGATCTATTTGTTTTTAATTCAAAATACGCATCCAAAATCTCTTTACCAATCGCAGAATTAATTCCTGATTTATCATCATTCACCCATGGTACAACAACTGAAAAAGCTACTTCCGGATCCGCATCATATGGTGCATAACCGGCAAGAGTTAAATTATAACATTTTTTTCGGTTGTTGTTCTCATCTCTTCCAATATCACTTTCTCCACCATATATTGTCTCAGCTGTTCCTGTTTTTCCCGCTGGTTTATATGGTAGACCTTTAAATGTTCCGGTTCCGGTTCCGTCAGCTTCTTGAAAAACTCTTCTAAATCCTTCTTTTACATGATTAATGTACGAAGTTTCCATATCCACTCTATTTAATACAACTGGTTCAATCGACCGAACAACTTTTCCTGCATCCTCTGGTCTATTCGGTTGCTCTCTAACTTCTTGTACAATTTGTGGTTTCATTCGGTAACCGCCATTTGCAATGGTTGAAATATATTGCGCAAGCTGAAGCGGCGTATATGTATCATACTGTCCAATCGCGTAATCAAGTAAAAATCCGGGTATGTTATCAGTTCTACCTATTTGACCGATTGATTCATTTGGCAGGTCAATACCAGTCGACACACCTAGGCCAAATTGTCTAAAATAGTAGCGCATTTTATTAAATGTTTCTTGTTTAATATCTAATGGATTGTTTGGAACATAATTAATGCCTGCAATTTTTAAAGCTGTATTAAACATATAAACGTTCGATGACACTTGCAAAGCTCTTAAATCATCAATATCCCCAAATTCTTTCCACGATTTCTTCGGCTTAGAACTTCCTTTAAAATACATTGGCGCATCAAAGAAGTGTGTATACGGCTTAATCGCTTCTGTTTGATATCCAGTTAATAAAGTAGCCCCTTTTACAGTTGACCCTAACTCATAAGAACTTGTCATCGTTCCTAATGCATAATCTTCTATTTGCATACCACCATCTTTATTTACAATTTTCTTTCCTGCCATTGATAAAATTTGACCGTTTTTCGGATTCATCATTACTACGAACGCACGATCCATCATCGGCTCTGCAGCATGAAAGGCTCGTAAATTCTTTTCAAGGCTTCCCTCTACTCTTTTCTGTAAATCCATATCGACTGTTAACATCAAGTTATTTCCACTTTTTCCTTCAGTCACTTTTTCTGTTCGAACAATCTTCCCTGCTTTATCCATAATATTTTTAGACTGTTCTTTCGTTCCATGTAGTGCATCTTCGTATTGTTTTTCGATGTAACTTTTACCAATACGGTCGTTTCGATTATAATCACGAACTAAATAATAATCTAATTGTTCTCTTGGCAACCCTTCATTTTCATTAGAAACGCTACCTAGTATAGAGCGCAGTATTTTATCATTTGGGTATTCACGTTCCCAATCTACTGTTGTATCCACTCCCGGTAAACTTGCCAACCTTTCACTAACGACAGCATATTCATTTTCACTTACGTCTTTTTTAACGATTTGCGGAGTCATTTTATATCCCGCATTCATTTTGCTTTTAATTACTAATACTTCTATATCTTCCTTTGAAAGCTCATTTAATTCTTCTTGTGTAATTCTTTCCCGGCGCAGTTCTTCTACTTTTTTATCTAACTCTTTTCCTTCTATTTCTTGCTTTCTAAATTTACTCTCATCTTCTTTCGTTACTTTCGCTGCTGCCCGCTTTTCATTTAACTGCATCCAAAAATCTTTTTTATCTGTCTCTGTTAACTTATCCATGTCCTCTTGCGACATTTCAATTAGCTTAGCTAAATCTCTTGCTACTTGTAAAACTTCTTTTGAGTCCACTCCTCTCATTTTCGTATATGTAACGGTTCGTAATGGTTTATTATTTACAATAACGTGACCTTGTCGATCAAACATTTTCCCTCTAGGAACGGGAGTACTTACCGTTACATCTTCCTTTTTGTTTACTTCATTTCTATACGTTTCTCCATCAATGATTTGTACTTTACCTAATTGAATTATAATAGCTGAAAATAAAAGAAAGACAATAAAAAATAGTACATTTAACCGAAATGGAATATGAGTCTTTTTCTTTTTCGATTGTTTTTTCTGCTCCTTTTTCTGTCTCATTTCGCTCCCTCGCTTCATTCTATTAACATTTCTACGCAAAATCATTATGTATCAAATTTATTTATATGATATATATAGAATTTTATATTAATTACTAAAGAAATAAAAGATTTAATTTTCAGTTTTTTAATTTTATAACCTATTTATTACCATTCCCCTTCATAAGTCATAACATGAATTTTATTCAAACAAAAAACTGAGGTGTTCTCTATACACCTCAGTTTTTCATAAAAATAATAACTTATTTAACCGACGATAACCCTTCAACAAACTCACCAATCTTATTTTGAAAAACAAAATCAAAGTTATATTCTTGCCCTGTTAACTCTTCATTTACTAAAATTGTCGTTGCCCCTATTTCCCTCTTTGCGATTTGCGGGAATGAAGCGACGGGTTGCACTTTTAATGACGTTCCCATAACGATAAATACATCTGTTTCATATAAACGTGTTATCGCATTTTGATATTGCGGCAATGTATCTCCATATAAAACAACGTCTGGATTTAAAATGAAATTACACTTCTCGCAGCGAGGCACTTCATGATCAATCATATACTGCAAATCATATCCCGCTTTACACTTCGGACAATGTGCTGTTTGAAGTGTTCCATGTAAATCAATGACATGCTTACTACCGCCTAATTGATGTAAACCGTCAATATTTTGCGTTAAAATCGTAATATCTTTCCCTTGTTCTTCTAATTCAGCTAAAAAGCGATGGCCGTGATTTGGTTTATATTGATGAAACGTATTAATTTGAAAGATTTCTTTATAATGCTTCCAAAATTCTTTCGGACTCCTATTATAATATCCCCTTGATAAATACATTTCCACATTCGCATCGGCATACAATCCATTTGCTGAACGGAAATCTGGGATACCACTTTCCGTACTTGCACCAGCACCTGTTAACACTGTAATTTTCTTCGCTTTTTCTAAAATTGAACGTACTTCTTCAAATTGCACAAAAATCACCTCTATGTATTTTCCTATACTTATTATACCAGTTGTTTACAGGAGGTGTTGTCTTTGTATAAAGAACTCTTTAAACTTCCTTATTTTATATAGTTTTTCTTGATGATATCTTTTGCATTTTTGTAAAGGAATACAAAGAAGATTACTGCTAGGATACCGTTTACCCAATAATATGTATTTCCAGAGGCAAACCTATTATAAAAGGATTGAGCATTATAATATAATAGGCCCGCTGAAAGCACGGTAGAGATTACTAACATACCAAAACTTTTCAAGATACCCACCTCATTTTTAAAAATTCCGATTTTTATAATAATTATACATGAAAATGGGAGAGTTTAAAATGTGCAATGTATCCTATTATTATCAACCTAACGATACATCTTTCCTTCAAACAAAAATAACAACTACATACGCACTTCGGTACTACCCCAACATCTTACTTAATGTGTCGTACCCCCAACTTCCACAATATCCACCTCAACCGTCGTCGTTATCTCAACTGCCAATTCTATCCCTTTACGAATAGTAGAAAGTGACATACTCGGTTGGCCTGGATAGTTACTCGCTTGCTCTGGTAGGAACGGAATATGAATAAATCCGGCTTTTATTTTCTTATCCTGTTTCTCTAGTTCATGCATGAGACCGTAGAATAAATGATTACAAACGAATGTACCTGCTGTTTGTGAAACGGAAGCTGGTATCCCTTCTTCGTGAAGTCTTTTTACAATTGCTTTCATCGGAAGTGTAGACCAATAAGCAGCCGGTCCTTCTTCTATAACCGGCACATCTACTGGCTGATTCCCTTCATTGTCAGCAATTCTTGCATCATCAATATTAATTGCGACACGCTCTACCGTAATATCTGGTCTGCCCCCAGCTTGTCCGATACATATAATTATTTCCGGTGTTAGTTCTTCTATATATTCTTTTAAAACTTGTATTGATTTATGAAATACAGTTGGTACTTGTTTACTAATAATCTTGTATTCTCCGATTGTTTTTTCATGCAAACTTTTTGCGACTTCCCAAGCTGGATTGATGCTTTCTCCGCCGAACGGGTCGAACCCTGTTAATAATACTGTTTTCATAGTTTTCCCTCCTAATTAGAAACGATATACAAGGCCGTACATAATAAACATATTGATAATAAAGATGGAAAGAGCAATTGGTACTTGCGCTTTAATAACTGCATTCTTATCTTTTAGCTCTAAAAGCATTGCCGGAACGATATTAAAGTTTGCTGCCATTGGAGTAAGCAGCGTTCCGCAATATCCAGCAAACATACCGAGTGCTGCCATAATTGCTGGGTTTCCGCCGTGCATTTGAACTATTAAAGGTAAGCCAATTCCGCCAGTAATAACAGCAAACGCTGCGAATGCATTTCCCATTACGACTGTAAATAGCATCATGCCTAAACAGTACGCCATAACAGCAACGAACGGATACTCTGTCGGTAGCACTTGTCCAACTAAGTCTGAAACAACTTGTCCAACGCCAGACTTCGCGAATATACCGCCAAGTGCTGCTAACATTTGTGGCAAAATAACAGCCCAGCCGACAGCTTGTAATAGTCTGCTTCCTTCTTGTACAGGCGTTGTTATTTTTGATTTTGTAATACGCATCGCCGCAACGAATGCGAGTAATGCACCAAGCGCTAATGCAACTAATGTTACTTTATCTGGATCAACAAGAGAGACATTTCCCCATTTAATTTTCCCTAACGTCAACGTACCGATAATTGTAAAAATAGGAATTAATAGTGCAGGCATAAAAATTTTATTTTTTAATTTCTCAGCATGTTTCACACGTTCTTGTACTGGAACTTCTTTTTCCTCTGATTTTGTTACTTTATTTAGTGAAGCTAAAACGACCATAGCGAGCACTATACAGCCAACGTAAAACGAAGGAATTACATTTCCGAATAAAAATGTAACTGCAAACAATGCCCAAAATAAACTAGAACCGAATCTGTTTGGATGTTCACGATCGAATGCGATACGAACAGCGATAAAAGCAACGATTATCCCTAATACATAATAGATTGTATCCATTGTGATGATGTTCATATTAAATTGCCTCCTTCTCTTCTTTTCCTTCTGCCTTCATTGTTTTCTCTATATATTTATCAAACTTTCTAAATCTAATCCAGCTTACAATAAGTGCAGATATTGCTGTCGGAATGCCCCAAAGTGCCATATCCCATACTCCGACATGCATACCTACTGAATCGAAGAATCCTTTCATTAATAAAATAGCTCCAGTTGCGATGAAAATATCTTCTCCGAAAAACCAAGCTGTATTTTCAGCAGCTGCTGCGTTTGCTTTAATCTTTTCTCTTAATTTTTCAGGAAGTTTACCATATTTACCTTGCGCGGCCCCTTCTGCCATCGGTGCAACGAGCGGCCTTACTGTTTGCGCATGCCCACCAATATTAAGCCCTAGTGCTGCTGATGATTCTCTTATCGTAAAATATGACATTAATACTCTTCCAGTTGTTGCTCCTTTTGATTTCGTTATAAGTGCTTCTGCTCTTTCTTTTAAACCGTAACGCTCTAAAATTCCGATTACCGGTAAAGTTAATATAATTGGCATAGACATATATCTATTTTCTATGAAAAATTTACCGAACATGCTGATCACATCATAAAAACTTAATCCTGAAACCATACCAGTAACAATACCTGCAACCATAACTACTAAAAGTGTATTTAATCTAAATAAAAAGCCCACTGCAACAAGTAGTATTCCGATTAATTTAATCATCCCAGCACTTCCCCCTATTTTTTATTTCGGTGCACAAATAGAAATATTATTAAGTTTGAATGTTCTGTATATTCTTTCTGCAAATTGCACTGCTTTTTCCCCATCACCGTGTAAACAAATCGTTTGCGCCTGAACTGCTACTTTCTCTCCATTGACCGCATTTACATGGCCTTCTTTCACCATTTGAAGTACTTGCTTTATCGCTTCGTCTTCATCTTTTATAAGCGCATTTTCTTCTGTACGGCTCGTTAATGTACCATCTTGCTTATATGTACGATCCGCAAAAGCCTCTTGTACAAGAGTTACTTTGTATTTTTCTGCAGCCTGTATAAACGCCTCGCTATTTGCTAATCCATAAAGTAATAGACTTGGATTTATATGATAAATTGCCTTTGCAATTGCATCTGCAATTTCCTGATTAGACGCCGCCATATTATATAAGGCACCGTGCGGCTTTACATGCTGCATTTTCCCGCCTGCCGCTTTCACAAATGCGTCTAATGCGCCTGTTTGATATAGAACATAATCGTATACTTCACTTGCTGAAACATTCATGTTTCTTCTACCAAATCCAATTAAATCAGGAAATCCAGGATGCGCCCCTATTGCTACGTTATGCTCCAAAGCTTTTTCAACAGTTTGACGCATAATAGACGGATCACCCGCATGAAAACCGCAAGCAACGTTTATAGAGGAAACGAACGGAAGAATCTCATCATCATTCCCCATTTTATAAGCGCCAAAACTTTCTCCTAAATCACAGTTTAAATCGATTGTAGTCATAATGTATTCCTCCTAATTTCAGCTTCGTAAAGCGATGAATTTCTTTAATAAATTCATATTTACTTCTTGTTCTATGTACAATTGTTCCGCTTCTTCAAGCGTAATTTTCTCAAAAGAAACATAGTCCCCCGGCTTTAGCTGGGCAAGAAGAGGTAAATCTACTGAAATGATATTTCCCATTCTCGGATAGCCACCTGTCGTTTGCCTATCTGCCATTAATATAATCGGCTGTCCACCATTAGGAACTTGAATGGTTCCAAATGTAACAGGACTCGATAAAATCTCTTTTTCTTCATTCCTATTTAAAACTTCTCCCTCAACCCTATAGCCCATACGGTCAGCATAATTAGATACCTTATACTCTTTCGTAAAAAATGCCTTTCTACTTTCTTCTGTAAATTGATCATATTCAAAGTCAGTTATGACACGAAGCTTTGGATGTTTCTTATACTTTGGTAGTACGCTGTTGCTAATTGCCCATTTCGTTTTTATTCTCGCATCTTTTTGTAAGTCTAGAATGAAACGACTCGCCATTTCTGGTTGTGCACCAATTTGGAAGTAGTCACCCTTTTTCAGCATTCTTCCTTCTATACCACCAATCGCAGCACGTATGTACGTACTTTTGCTTCCCATTGTACGCTCAATATGTATACCACCCGCAAAAGTTACATACGCTCTGCAACCACTTTTCACTTTTCCAAAACAAAGCATACTACCTTCTTCCGCTAAAATGGGACGCCATAACGGGATACGTTCTCCATTCAATAACGGTTCCATATCTGCTCCGCCAATCGCAAGTAAAGTCGTTTTCTTTATTAACAATTTAGGTCCCATAATCGTCATTTCGAGTCCCGCTTCATTCTCCTCATTACCAACTAACATATTGATCATCCGAAGTGCACTTTGATCCATAGTCCCGCCAACTGGTACACCGTATTGTTGATAATGAGATCGCCCTAAATCTTGGACTGTTGTAAACATTCCTGCATGCAAAACCTCTACATCCATTCTTTAGCCCCCTCAAGTGATACGTACTCTTCCTTCGTTATTGGGATAAATCGTAAATACATACCGCTTTGAATAAAGGTTGGTGTTTCTTCTTCCGGATTAAATAAGGAGATTGGTGTTCGACCAATAATATTCCATCCACCCGGTGTTTCAAGTGGATAAATACCTGTTTGATTTCCGCCGATTCCTACCGAACCAGGTGAGATTTGTAACCGCGGTATTTCTTTTCTAGGTGTTTCTAATTCTTTTGATAGTCCTCCTAAATACGGGAACCCTGGTGTAAAACCTAACATATATACAAAATATGTAGTTTCACTATGTATTCGAATCACATCTTCTACTTGTAAACCTTTATAATGTGCAACCTCTTCTAAATCAGGTCCATATTCTCCCCCGTAGCACACTGGTATAGAAATATGTTTCACATCCTGTTTTACTTCTTCTTTATAAGAATCACACAGCTCCTTTATATACTGGCGAACGTAATCATATGACCTTTCACTTCTCTCATTTCTCTTCCATACTTCGTATACATTGTAGTAAACAGCTAATGAAGTAAACGACGGAACGCACTCAATCATTCCTGCAAACGGATGTTGCTGCAGTGCTTGAAATAACCGCTGTACTTTCTCATATATATCCATCTTAATTTCTTCACCAAATGTAACAATAATTGCTTGATCCCCTAACGCAGAAAATTTCATCCTACTCCCTCTTTCTATACCAAAAAGCCGAGTTCTTTCGAAATGCGATGTGCTGTTTCTTTCACCTTAGCGATAAAATATGAAATGTTACTTTCGCTGTACTCAATTGCTAATCCCGAAATACTCATACCTGCTACAACCGTTCCATCACTTGCGTAAATGGGCGCTGCTATTGCGGCTGTATGATTTTCTAACTCAGAATAACTAATTGTGTAGCCTTCCTTTTTTGCCATTTGCAACACTTCTAGCAATTGTTCCTTATCCACAATTGTTCCATCTGCAAACTGTTTTAAATCCACTTCCTCTATGTATCTCCGTTTCTCTTCCTCAGAAAAATACGATAGTAAAATTCTCGGACATGCACCAGCATAAAGCGGTGCTCTTCTTCCAACCGCCGTATACACGCGTACTGGCTGAACACCTTCCATCTTTTCAACATAAATTGCGTCATTACCATCTTGAATTATTAAATTAACTGCCTGTCCTAAACTATCTCTAAGCTCTTTCATATAAGGAATTGCTATATTCCTTACTGATAATCGTTGTGAAACAAGTTGACCGAACCGTAAAAATACGACCCCTAAACGATATTTCCCCTTTTCGTTTTTTTGTAAAAACTCCATCTCTTCTAACGAGCCAATTAAACGATAAACAGATGTTTTCGGCATATTTGTAAGCTGAACCATCTCAGTTAAACTTAGCTCTTCATGCTCATAAAACAACTCTAAAATATCCATTGTCTTAACTGCCGTTTTATTTATACTCATTCTATCTCCCTTTCGTTCCGAATTACGGAACTTAAATTCCATTTTTCGAAACAAACATATAATTTAAAATTATAAAATATTCTTTCAATTCAATCAATAGATTTTAAGCAAATAAAAAAGTATGGAAGAATATCTCTCCCATACTTCACCACACTTTATAACGCTCTTACTTGTTTTAACGGCCAGAAAACAGCTTGTCCTTTTCCGACAATTTCATCTTCTGAAATAAAGCCAAACATGCGACCATCCTTAGAAACTTCACGATTATCCCCTAAAACAAATACTTGGCCTTCTGGCACTTTCGTTTTCCCAGTGATTTGTTCTAACGTAAAGTCTGGAGTTAATACACGGCCTACTGCTTTTTCTTTAAACTTTTTTAAATATGGTTCTTCCATCGCTTTTCCGTTTACATATAAAACATCATTTTTATACTCAACTGTATCGCCTGGCAAACCAATTACTCGTTTTACTAAATCGTATCCTTCTTTTCCGTGGAAGACGATAATATCAAAGCGATCTAATCCACTTATACTATAACCAATCTTATTCACGAGAACTCGTTCGTTATTTTTTAAAGTGGGCATCATTGATTCACCTTGCACTAAAGAAGGTGTAAATAAAACACCGCGAATAATAGCAATTAATACAAGGGTAAACCCTATTGTTTTAGCCCAAGAGAATAATTCTTTCTTCGTATTTTCCTTCATCGTTTCTCCTCTTTCTTAAGCACTTATTTTATGATTTCAACTAATTCTTGTACTAAATTAGGATCTATTTCAGAAAAACATGATTTTCCTTCTCTTACCGCTGTACCGACATGCGCCTGCGTGATTCCTGTTTCATCTAGCAATCGCTTTATATTTTCTTTCGTCACGCCAGCTCCAGCTACAAGCTGAATTTGACCATCACTTACCTTTTGCATTTCAGTAAGCACCGGAATATTCTCTACTATATTTCCTTGTCCACCTGAAGTTAAAACGTGAGACACTTTATGAAACTTCTTTAAAGTGTTCATCGCTTCTACTGGATTTTTTATATCATCTATCGCACGGTGGTACGTTACATTTATTCCATCTACAACAGATAGTAAATCCGCTAATTTCTCTTCATCCACTTCATTTCGTTCGCTTAATACGCCTAATACTACACCAGCTGCTCCTAACTTCTGTGCAACTATAATATCTTCTTTCATCATTTCAATTTCTTCTTCCGTATATGTAAAAGACTTCGCATGCGGACGAATCATAACATGAATTGGTATACTTACCGCTTCTACCGCTTTTTTTATAAAAGCATAACTCGGTGTTAAACCACCTTCTGTATAAGATGAAATTAATTCAATCCGCTTCCCGCCAGCACTTTCAATTCGTTTTACATCTTCTAAACATGTTGCAATAACCTCTAGCATGAGATGACCTCTTTTCGTGCTTTTTTCTTATTATAACATTAGTAAAAATAAGAAGCCTAGCTTTCTCCTTTAAAACTTAAAAAAGAAGAATGAAAAGAAAGATTTTTTTATTGGCAACAATTATTTGTGACATCCTATTATTCATGTACACTCCTACCATAATGAAAAAACCCGTCATTTTGACGGACTTTTCTAATTCCAAGCTTTTCTTTCCTCAGTTTTCATATCAATGCCTAATTGATCTTCCAATAACTTTACACCTTTCTTTGTAAGATGGACAGCTCGGTTCTTATCCGTTTTCGTAATCCATCCCTGTTCAAAAAGCAGTTTTGCAATTGCAGACCCTAACCAACCAGAAATATGGTAACGCCGTTCACTCCAATCAAGGCAAGGTTTTGCAAATACCCTCCTTTTTGTATCTGCCTCATCAACATTTATTCCAAAATTCAGAAACCATTTCTTACCTTGTTCCGTTACAATGTATTCTCCATCCTCTAAAATTATAAATTGCCTATCTAGTAATTTTTCAGTTATCTCTACACCGAGTTTGCCTGCAAGATGATCATAACAAGTTCGAGCATAACGAATTTGTTTTAGTTGGCTTGATTGTTTTAAAGAGCGAACTTGAACTGTTGGTGCAATTGTCCCTAACTTTTCAAGCACTTCTGCAACTTCTTGATTAGCAAGTCGATAGTAACGATGTCTACCATGTTGTTCAACTGTAAGTAAATTCCCTTCTACTAATTTAGAAAGATGCGAACTAATTGTTGGATGTGACACTTTTGCCATATAAGCCAATTCACTAGCAGGTAGTGCCTGATTATTCATTAGACAATCTAAGATGATTGCTCTTGTAGGTTCAGCAATTAGTTTAGCTATATATGAGATATTCGGATATACATTCATATTTCGATGATACCCTAACTGTTAAATTGATACAATTATTTTAAGTTTAATAGTAAAGGAGAATGTATTATGAATGCAATTGATCTTAGTATATTAAATTTAAAAGAAACGAGAAGGCGCTCAGAAAAATTATGGAATTCTCTTCCCGATAATTTTCTTAATTGGAAGCCTGATCCTGAGGCTATGTCCTTAGGTGAAATGATTCGTCACGTATGGAGCTCAACTTTTTACTATCATATGATTATAAAAAACAACGGTTCAATAAACGACATACGTACCCCGTATGATGACGAGCCAATTACTTGTGTAAAAAAAGAAATTGAATTGGCACAATCACACTTTACTGACTTCATAGAATATGTTCAATCAATAAGCATAGCCGAGCTAGATTCAAGACTTATTGATAGAAGTGATGTTGGCTATCAACGATATTTAGGTGATATGCTATTACGAATTGCCTATCATGATGCGGTCCATGCGGGTCAATTTTTACAATATTTGCGAATGGTTAACTTGGAAAGACCTTTAATTTGGGATTAAATACGAAAAATGTTTATACAGCCTCCAAACTGGCATTACAATAAGAATTTTTCAACAAGAAACAATCACAACACCATGATAATCATTTATATTAAAAACCTACATCTCCATTAAGTACTTCATACACATAAAAAGCACGGGTTTGATTACTAATCAAACCCGTGCTTTCAAAACAACTATAATATCCATAAACAATAAAATGTAAACTTCAAAAATCACGACCGAAACGCCGCATCCGCCAGCATAGACAATGTTGCATCATCCATCGGTGGATTGTGTAATCCTGCTCTGACATTTAAATAGTAACGATGAAGCGGATTTTTTTCTGATAAACTTTTTGCTCCTACGATGCGCATTGATTTATCCACTATGGATATCGCCGCATTTGTTACGGCGTATTTCACTGCCGCTAATTCTGCTTGCAGTGACAGTTTATCTTCTGCCTCATCGTATTTTTTCGCAATTTGATATAAAAAGACGCGAGCTTGCATAAGCTCGAGTTCTAATTCTCCAACTAATTTTCTAACATTCGGTAATAAACTAATAGAATGGTTTAAACTATTTGGCTTGTATGATCCCGCAAATTGAACTGCATAATTTCTTGCTGATTGTGCGATTCCTAAATAACATGCTGGTATATGTAGCAACCAGCCAATACCCTTTTGTTTCACTTTCCCGCCTTTTACATCCGTAAAAAAGCGGTTGTCTATCTCTACATTTTGTAAGACAAGGTCGTGGCTAGCAGTCCCTCGCATTGCAACGCTATCCCACGTTTCTTCAATAGATACACCGAGTGTATTTCTTGGAATAACAAACTCACCAACTTCTTCTTGGCCTTCCATACTTGCTGAAATAATAAAATAATCAAGTACTGGCGCCATCGTTGTAAAAGTTTTCCTTCCATTTATAACCCACTTCTCGCCTTGTTGAACCGCTATTGTTTCTGGTTTGCCGCCACGCGTCGGACTCCCTGTTTTCGGTTCTGTTGCTGCCCTGTTAAAGAGCGCACCATTACGTACTTTTTCGCAAAACCATTTGAACATCTCATCATTCCAAGAGCGATTTTCCGCTAGCTCCTTCACAATGCCAAGATGCCAGCCAATCGATAATGCAGTAGCTCCGCAGCCTTCCGCGATTTTCTCTTGAAATAAAACGAAGTCATATAAAGAAATCGCACTACCACCAAATTCCTTCGGTAACGTTAATTTCGTATATCCGATATCTTTCAAATCATTTATATTTTCATACGGAAATGATCCTAATTCACTTAGCTGATGCTCCCTTTCCATGAACTTCGGAATCAATTTATTTATTTTCTCAATAATTAAAGACTGTTCTTCTGTTTCAACAAATGAGAGTGCCATACTATAATCTCCTTTATCCCGCTATTTGCGGGCAATAAAACTCCCACCTAAAAATTCAGGTGAAGCAAAGGAAGTTAGGTGGGAGATCAACTGCCCGTTAACGCCCGATTGGTTCAACTAATAATCAGTGAGAAACCCACCCACTGATTATAGTTTCACTTTATGCTCGATTCATAAACCGTTCATTTTGTCATTATGATTATATGAAGCTACCTCTCTATTGTTTCACTATTCCGATAAAAATACAATGTTTTTGACTAATAAGAAAAGTGCCTATTTAAGGCTAGATCCTTTTCTTATATTAGTCCCCCTTCAATGCTTTTAACGGCAAAGAGGTTACATATCCAATATACGAGAATAATTCTTTAAAGAAGAATGGTATTTCTGTATCTAACGTTTTATATGCTGATGTCGGCGTTGGTGAAGCATACGCTTCAATATTAATATGTTTTGCGATTCTCATTGCGCGTTTCATATGAAGTGGATCACTTACAATCGTGTATGTTTGTATGCCGTTCTCTATTCCAACTTGCTTCGCATTTTTTAAATTTTCTTCAGTGAAAAGGGATTTAGTTTCAATTAAAATATCTTCCTCTTTTACACCTTGTTTCATTGCATATACTCTTGCAGTACGTGCTTCCTCAAGTTCTGCCTCGAACTTTGTACCACCTGTAAAAATAATCTTTTTAATATTTCCGTTCCTATATAAAGAAATCGCATGATTAATTCTTTCTTTAAATACAGGAGATGGTTTTCCGTTCCATGAAGCTGCGCCTAGTACGATACCAGCATCCGTTTTCACGTCATCATTTGCTTTAAAACGATAACTCCAAATATCGTAAGCTGCATAACTTACATATAAAATAGCAGAACAAATCATTAGTAAAAATACTTGAAAGATTCGTCTTTTCTTACTCTTCTTATTTTCTTTCATTTGTAATTGCCTCCGTACATCATCCATACTTCTATAAAAAACATTTATATCAAATCGTTTTGTTTGAGTTTATTTAAAAGAAGGAACTTTACTTGTTATTTATGTATAAAAGGGTTTTCATTTAAAATTGAGGATTATCAATTCATTTTCATTTGCGGTTTTCATTACATTTTTTAAATTCATAAGTTTATTACCATACAACTACATTGTAACGAATTTTTTCTCAGAAGGGAACGATGAAACAAAAGGAATTAAAATAAAGTAGCATTTTGTAAGAAAAAAGGTATATTTTTCATGCCTCACGAACAATATACCTTTCAAAACACGAATTATAACTTTTCTTTATACAACTCTGATTTTTCTAACATTTTCTCTTTTACGCCTGGCCATTCACTCGAGATAATACTGTACACCACCGCATCTCTCACATAACCATTCGGTAATTTTCTTTCATTTCTAAGCACACCCTCTTTTACTGCGCCTAACCTTTCAATTGCTCGTTGTGCTTTTTCATTTCTTGCATCCGTCTTAATTTGCACTCTCAGCATATGCAATTTTTCAAAAGCATACTGAAGAAGCATATACTTACACTCTGTATTTATACTCGTACGTTGCACACTCGGATGATACCACGTTTGCCCTAACTCAACTGTCTTATCTTCTACTGAAATATTATATAAACGTGTACTTCCTACAATCTTATTCGTCTGTTGATCTACGACTACGAAAGGTATTTGAGTACCTCTTCCGTAACCCTTTATCGCTTTTTGAACGTATTGTTGCATATCTTGCACACTATCCATTTTAGAGATTAAATACGCCCAAATATCCCGATTTCCTTCTACAATCGAAAACAAAGTTTCGACATCAGTATTATCCATTAACCGCAACTTTGCTCTTTCGTGAATAATTTCCATTTTTAAGCCCCCTTTGTTGTTACTATAACATATCATTAACATCGTTTTATTAATATATAAAATAAATTCACACCATAAATATATAGTACATCTAAAAATAAAAAATGCGATGCCTTTATTCAAGCATCGCACTTATAATTTCGCACTACCTACGATTTTAAGATAAATATTTATTTACACAAGTTAGTAAACGCCATATATTTAGAACTTACATTATAGTTCAAAGCAACAAATAAGCAATCGGCGTAATGATAAGCAACGTTAAAATCGTTCTCTGCACATACAGAATAATAAGTTCAGATACTTTTAACGGAATATCTGTTGATAATATACAAGGAATGGAAGCGGAGAAAAACAAAATAGATGATACGGAAACAACTGCAATAACAAACTTTGTCACGAGTGGTGCACTTACTACTAATAATGACGGTAAAAACATTTCTGCAATACCAACTGATGCGGCTTTAGCAGCTAAGTCTGCTTCCGGTAATTGTAATAGCCATGTAAATGGATAGAAAATATAACTGATCCAATCAAATATTGGCGTGAACTTCGCTAAGACGATACCAATTAATCCTACTGACATAATGGATGGTAAAATTCCCATCGTCATAATAAATCCATCTTTTAAATTCACTGCAATATTTTTCATAATGCTCGGTGCAGACTTTGATACTTTTAACGCATCTTCCCAAGCACGTTCTAACATTTTCTCTTTATAAACAGGCTCTGGGAACCCTTCTTCTGTTACATATGTATCTGGTTTTCTACTGAGGGGCGGGATTCTTACGGTGATAGCAGTCACGATGAATGTTACAACAAGCGTAGTCCAAAAATAAACATTCCATAAATGCATAATATCTAATGTTTTTGCGATGATGATCATAAATGTAGCGGATACTGTAGAAAATCCTGTAGCGATAATCGCCGCTTCTTTTGTCGTATACTTTCCTTCTTTATACACGCGGTTCGTAATAAGAAGGGCAAGCGAATAACTTCCAACGAAGGACGCAACTGCATCAATCGCCGATCTCCCAGGCGTATTCCATAATGGCCTCATAATCGGACGACAAAATGTACCGATAAATTCAAGCAATCCATATCCGACTAATAACGCTAAAAACGCCGAGCCAATTGGAACGAGCAAACTTACTGATATGACTAGCTTCTCATACAAAAACGGCCCAACATCTGGCGCAAAGAACCAAGCTGGTCCTACTTTTAAACAATATAATATGCCGAAAACAACGCCAACTACTTTTAAAATAGAAAAACAAATGTCTACGATAGATGCATTCCATTTCTTCGTATAAAATGGATAAATCGCACCAATCGCCATAACAAATAATGCATAATAAGGTACTACGCCTGGAACTGAAGCCCTAATCCACGATACGATATGATCAATCATAATAGACGATTCACCGTTTATCGTAACAGGAACGAAAAACATAAACACCCCAACGAGACTAGCAAGTATAAACCGAAGAATAATCCCCTTCTCTCGCCCTGTCTTAATTACATTACTCTTTAATTCAATTTCACTCAAAATTCGACACCTCCTATTATCTAAATATTCTGTATAATAATGTTGTATTCCTTCTTTCCATTTCTACTATTTAATCATATGAAAAAGCCTATTTTAAAATAGGCTTTTCTATTACCCTTTATAATCATCCACAATCACTTGAATGACACGATAAGATTCTTCTGCCACCTTCTCATTACTATCCCTATTCGCGTCATATGTAATTAACGCCTTCCAAAGTGCCCATCCTCTCGCTCTATTCCACGTTTCTTCATCCATGCGTAATACTTCTTTAAATACATTTCTACTATTTTCATCAAAAAACGTCCAAGCCATCGCTGCATCACAAGCAGGATCTCCTACGCCTAAAATACCAAAATCAATTACAGCACAAAGTTTTCCATCTTTAACGAGTAAATTCCCCGGTGCTACATCTCCATGAATCCAAACTGGCTTACGGTCCCATATTGAACTAAGTGCTAAATTCCAAAGGTGCTTTAATAATGCCTCGTCAAAAACATCCTTATTATTTTCAATAGCAACTCTCGCCTCTTCATCATATACCGATATAAGTCCGCCCCGGTAAAAATTATGCGGTCCAGCTAAAGGGCCTTTACTCGCATTAATAGATTGCAATTTTACTAAAAAAGATCCTAAGTCCGCTGCAAATTCATTTAAATCACGAACGTTTTGTTTCGTAACTGTTTCTCCCTCTATCCACTTATTAATAGACCAAGGCAATGGATACGCTTCAGACGGATTTCCTTTCGCAATTGGTGTAGAAATTGGTAAAGAAAGTCCCTTACTTAATATAGGGAGCCAACTATTTTCTTTCTCTACTTGCGGTGCATATGCCACATCACTTGGCAATCTTACACTCATCTCATCCCCTAAGTGAAACGTCCTATTATCATGCCCACTAAACTTTACAGGTTTCACTTCTAAATGGGCCCATTCAGGAAACTGTTCCTGTATTAACTTTTCAACTAAACTTACGTTAATTGGATGCATTCACATTCTCCTTTTCTTTTGAAACTTACTAAGCCCATCCGTACTCCCAACATATTCAAACTCATTTTTCTTATAAAAATCATTCAACGTACGATTATGCCCCACGCAATCTAACTTCAAATACTCTTTGTCATGTTGTACATTCTCTTCTATCCACTGTAAAATCCATTCTCCAATTCCGTTCCACTTATACTTCCGTTTCACCGCAAATCTATGAATATATAATGAATTAGAAACTTCCTCTTTACCAAAAATATGTTCATCCCATTCATTTTGTTTAGGAGAAACTGTAACCGTACCAACTATTTCATCTTCTTTCAGAACAACATATGTATATTTCTCTCTTATACATTCTAGTATTTCAGCCGTAGCTTCCTCTCCTAAAAGATACTGCCACTGATCCACTTCTTTATATTGTAGCCATTGTGCTACCTCTTTTAATAGAGTTTTAATACTATCACTCTCATTTTCGGTAGCAATTCGAATTGTATATTCTTTACTTAGATTTCTCTCCATATTGCTGTTCCCCTTTCACATTACTACCATACTGACATACGAGTCCTTCCATCATTTTCATCTGTAATATATTCTACATACAATCCTTGATTCCGTGCGTTTTCATACATCATTTCAATCTCTTCTTGGTTTTTCACATAAATTTGTATGTAATCACCATCCGCTACTAATACGACTACTTCACACTTACTCTCCTTAAATTCTTCATATGTTTCAATTTCTCCTAGTACTTCCCCTTTTGGATATGCTTTTAAGTCTACAAATAAAAGATAATATATGTTGTCTTTTATTAGCTTTTTTAAAGCTGAACCTGCCATGATCTCGTTATCTTCTGAAAATAATTCTGGACCTAATTCATTCCCTACTATTATATAAGCTTCCTCCCTTCCCATGGATTGCCAATCAAATGCAGTAATATCAATTGGCTTTAACACTTTCCAAAGTAAATTATCATATCCATCTAGAATATCTACTGTAATCCCTCTTTTCATATGCTTGCTCCTAACTTATTCATTTTCGTTTCATACATTATATATCAAATGTAATTACTATATTTTGTAGATACATATGTACATCATAAAAAAACCGCTCCACTACTAGCGAAACGGTTTCCTTCTGCTTATATTTACATATCTTATTCAATTGTTGCGCTACGTTTTAAAATGTTTTTTAATATATGCACCACATCAGTCGTTCATTCTTAATGCTCACTTCGACTTCACGAAGTAATATAAAAACCATACTGCATGATTTTGTTCATCCGCAGCTATTCTCCGTAACAACTCTTTCAAATGTGCATCCGATGTCTCATCTGAAATTTCCAAATAAAAATCTACTGTTTTTTGTTCATCTTGTATAGCGAACTCTAATCCTTGTAAATACGTATTTGGGCAGTCTTCAGTAATTTGTGGTTTTGGCTGCCTACCAGTTAAGTTCGTATAAATTTGTACAAAGTTGTGGAAATGCTTTATTTCATCATTACGAATTTCAAGAATTTGTTTTTGTTCTACTTGATTTGGAGCCATATTCGCTAATTTTGCATAGCAGCTTATAGCGCTATACTCTCCATTTATAGCTTTTTCAATATCACTAATTAACTTATCATTCTGCCTATACCAATCATAATAATTCGAATTATACATCATATCCCCCCATACTTTCGCTTAACATTTTATGCATTTAGAAATAGTAGGAGCCTGTGTATATAACGGGACGGCTTTAGATTGAAAGAAAAGTTTGAGAAAAGGGTCTATTTTGTAAAGGAATTGCTTATTCATAAAGTGAAACTATAATCAGTGGGGATTTTACTACACGGCAAATAGCTGATAAAATATCACTATTTTTTTGTACGCTGTTGCTATAAATTCGCGAATGAATCAGGTTTCCAACCAGATGTGGTGTTGAGATGCGAAGCTATTATGAATCCAATCATATAACTAGGAGGTACCACTATGCCATCTTTATTTAAACCTATGGCCTTCCAGCTGAAAACCGAAAGACTTGAGCTTAGTATGTGGGAGGAATCCGATTCCGTTTGGCTGAGCAAATTAATTGGCGAACGTGGTGTGGACATTCCAGCCGTTGATTCCGTTCGTAACCGGCTCATTGAGATGCGCAAGAAGACAGAGGAAAATGGCATTTCCCTTCTCACTATTCGAAGGCGCAATGAAGGTGATTTCATCGGATACTGTGGCTTAATTATTGGACGTTCCACACTTGAAGAGCCAGAGATTACATACGAGTTGTTCCGCAGCGCTCATGGTAAAGGTTATGCGACTGAGGCGGCATCTGTTGTGCTGGACGCGGCGATTGCTACTGGACGCCAAAGACTTTGGTCGACTGTAGGCGCTTGGAATATCGCTTCCCTCCGGGTACTAGAAAAGATAGGATTTAAGCGGCATCACAGTACGTGGGATGACGAACGTGGTGAAATTGTTTGGAACGTACGCGATCTTTAGAGATTCCGACTTAATTCTAAGGCGACAACAGCAGATACTCATTCTTCAGCTTTTAGATTTCATCACAAAAAAGCCGTTCAATTCTGTTTTATGTCCTTTTACTACACTACGTTTGAATGCAGTTGCTAATATAGTAACCATACTTACTATACCAATCCAAACGAGTACAGTAACAGCTGTATTCCAGCTTAACCCTTTTCCGAAGAAGAAGATTTCTCTTAGGCCTTCAATCATAAATTTCATTGGTAACCATGAGTAAACCCAGTCTTGATAAAACGGAGACAACATCTCAGGTGCTAATGATAATAACGGTGCCCCGAAGAATAGTAATAAAGCGAATAAACCGATTCCTTTTAGCCCAACTAATGAAAGTACCGCAGATATCATTAAGAAGAAACTAAAAGAAGTAATGGATAAGAATAGAGCTGTATCCGTGAAGTTCGAAATATTTAATCCTACCATCCCATCTGCAATCCATGTAAGACCAAATCCAATTACAAGTGCCGCAATAGCTCCTGTTACGATTTGTTTTACTTTCAATATAAAGTTTTCTTTTCGTGAACTTACCGGTATTTTACTAATCGCAATAAAAATAATCGCTGCGCTCGCTAAACTTGCAATCCATAACGGCTGGAACAATGATATTGGTGAATTACCGTTCGCACTATTTTTGCCGACCTCATTCACATTTTTCACGTTCTTTACAATAGGTGTTACTAATTTCTCAGCTTGATCTGTTGTTACAGTAGCTCCTTTTGCTTTCAACCCTTCTAATATTTGCGTACGAACATTATTGTTCATATTATCAACCACGCCATTTAATATTTGTCCTGCCATAGTTGATGCAGCCGTATTCATTCCCTGATTAATATATATTTCTATCTCAGGTGAAGATGGCTGTGGCGTTCGTAACGATGCTTGTTTTGCGCTAAATTCTTTCGGAATGACTAACGCTGCATAATACTCTTTATTATTTAACCCTTTTTGAACTGCTTCCTTATTTTTCACTTCTACCCACTTTACCGCAGGTTCTTCATCTGATTTCGATGATTTTTTCACCATATCAACAATTGTTTGCCCCATATTCATTTTCGATTGATTTGGAATTTCTACACCTTGATCCTCATTTACAATTGCAATTGGCAGGTTTTTCGGCTGAGGTTGAACTGTCGGGAATAATGTTAATGAAAAAATAAAAACAATAAGTAGTGCAATAACTGGTGATAAAAATAACAGTTTGTTTTTCAACATTCTCTTTTCTCCTCCTTTAACTTCAGTTACAATAAGCGGACAACGTGTTGTTTATTTATATTTTGAATTATATGTTTGAGTTAAGCCTTATTCAATAATCAAAAATCTCGAATGTGTCGGTTATAAGACACATTTTCTAAATGTGTTGAAAAAATAAAGGAGGGACATGCCTTGCGCGATAGTAATTTAGATTTACGCGTCATTCGTACGAAAACTGCCATACGAAATGCATTGGTGGAGCTAATTGAAGAAAAGGGTTTTGACGCCATTACAGTGAAAGATATTACAACGAAAGCAAACATTAATCGAGGTACTTTCTATGCGCACTATCAAGATAAATTTGATTTAATGACAAAATGCCAAGAAGAAATTATGCATGAGATGTCTAGCATTGCAAAAAAAAAATTTCCAGAAGTGATTGCGGATCTTGGATCAAATCCTTCCCCAACAATGCCGTTTCTACTTATCACTTCTATTCTTGAATTTCTAAATGAAAATAGTGGTTTTATAAAAGCTGTACTTAGCCCAAAAGGAGATTTATCATTCCAAACAAAACTGAAAGAGTTTATGTGGAAAACATTATTTGAAGATACGAACGGTCCTCTCATTAATAAGGAGAGTTTACTTGTTCCAAGCCAATACTTAGCTTCTTATATGGCATCTGCACATATAGGTGTCATCCAGCAATGGTTAAATAGCGGGCAAAAAGAATCACCTGGGGAAATTGCCCATATTTTATCAATAATCGCAGTTCATGGACCTTTTTATGCAGCTGGCTTAAAGAAATAAGCCCGCTTGCTTAGTGATTTCTATCATTTTATTAATAACTTGAAATTTATGTTTCTGTAAAAAAAGCTGTTGAAAGGACTCCCCTTCAACAGCTTCTACATTATTAACGATATAAACGAACTGCACCTGCAGAATTATCATCTGCTTTTCCAACTACTTCAAATTTCAATCCAAATTTCGGTAATTTACGTCCTGCATCTGGGATTAAATCATTTATATACAATTTAGAGTCATCAAACTTCGTTACACCTGGTAATCCTTTGTAATCATATGTTCCGCGTGTTGGAGATACGACTTTCCATGCTGGCGTTTGGTTAAGGGAGAACGCAGCATCTGCGATTTGGAATCGTGTACTATTTTTAACAGTTGGTTTTCCGTTTAGAGTTCCAACAATTGCCTCTGGGTGAGAGTCAACAACTCCTAAGAAACCTTCACCTGGATGTAAACCAACCCAATTATCTGTAAAGCTAGAGTCTGCATACCATACTAGAAGACCTGTATTATACGGTACACCATTGCTATATTTTAACGCTTGATCAGCACCAGCATAGTTTCTCCACTCTAAATAGTAGTTATGCTTTTTCTTATCAAAACCGTCTGCTACAACGAAACCATTTAATTTAAATTTCGTTTCGCCTTCTGCATCATCAGAGAACACAACATTTCCATCTACAGTTAATGTAGCATTATCAAAAGTAAAACCGGTCGGCGCTAAACCACCATCTGTAATGTATTCGAATACTAATTTTACTTTTTGACCTTTGAATTTGCTTAAATCATAAGACTTATCTACCCATTTACCATCTGTTGTGTCTAGACCATTTTTCACATTCTTTTCACCAATTCGATCCACTAACGTTTTCGTGCCATCTTCTTTCACTGCATGTACTTCAAGGAAGTCATAATCCGTTTCGATTTCATACATTGATTTGTAATCAAACTTCGCGTTTGTTGCATTTGTTAAATCAAACACTGGCGTTTCTAATGTTGTATGAAGGTTATCACCTTTTGTACTATAGTAGTACTTCTTACCGAATGCAGGCTGAATACCTTTCACCTCTTTATCTGGTAAGTTAACGCGAATCAGTCCAGGACGATTTGATTTCGTTACACTTTGATCTAAATACGTCGCATAGCCAATACCACGATTTAATTTATTATAGTCAACCTCTACAATATTGGCCCAGTTTCCACCTATGTTCTTTTGAAAGAACTCTTTGTTTTGCGGAGAGAAACTCGGTGGCGTTGTTCCTGCAATCTTACCAGCCCAGCTACCGCCACTCATAACAGACCAGGAGTTAATTGGCTCACCTGCTCCTGTGTACTTCGTATCATACTCATCTGGAAGACCTAAATCATGACCAAATTCATGTGCGAATACACCAACTGCTCCGTCTTCTGGCTCAATTGTGTAGTCGTATGCTGCCATCTTACCGCCCCAGTTATCAACTTTTGCTTTTGTTCCTTCAATTGGATATGGTGTTCCAAGGTGCCAACGATGTGACCAAATTGCATCATCACCTAGTCTACCACCGCCCCCATCTTGCCCAACTCCAGCGTGAATGACCATTAAGTGATCGATTAGACCATCTGGTTCATTTTTATTGCCATTACCATTATTGTCATATTGATCGTATTCGTCAAATTCAGATAAATCAATACCGCTTTCTACAGCCGCATTTAATGCCTCTTTTACAAAATCACGAGGTCCTTTCGGTCCCAGATTATCATGACCGCCATCTCCTGCATCTGCGCCATAATCTGCCGCATTACCAGGAACTGTCAACCACTTTGTTACTGTGCCATCTACTGTATAACTACCACCAGATTGCTCTTCATAATATTGTTTAAATGTTGGTACTTTTGAACCGTCAAAGAGTGTAAATGGCTCATTACCAAATAACATTTTTTGATAATGTTCTGGATTAAAATCATTTGAATACATATAACCTGGTACTTGATCAATATTGTTATGCTTAAAGTCAGCAAACTCTACTAGCAATACGAGAACTTTATCTTTACGAACATCACCGTTATATTGTTTTTGCTTCGCTGAAGTAGTTGGTACTTTGCCGTTTAATCCCCCTTTAATCGGCTCTTGTCCCGCTACTGGACCACTAGCAGGTTGATCTGCTTTTTCTTTCTCATCTGCTTTTGCATCTTTAACTTTTTTCAAAAAGTCAGCAGCTTCTCTCGTAACACTATCCCCCGTTGCGGGTTCTTTTCCCGCATTTTCTCCTTTTTTCTTCTCTACGTATTTTTCAACAGCTTTTAATGTGTCTTCTTTCGACGTAGATTCACTAATTACACCGCGTTTCTTGAGCGCATCTGCTAAACGCTCCTCTTGAATTAAATTTTCATCAATCGGACTTAAAGTTCCTCCATTAGACGACGTTGCCGCATAAACAGATTGACCCCCATACCCAAATGTGCAACTAAGCACAGCTGCCGCCGCAAGCGTAGACAGCACTTTAAAAGGCTTTTTCTTCATCCCTATTCCTCCCCAATATTAAATACGATACAACGTTTATATATTACGGAAAATTCAGATAATTATCAATGCATTGTCTGAATTTGTAATATTTTTGAAAAATTCCTTTGTTTTAGATGAACATACATTCTGATTCATCAATATTTCAGAAAATATTGATGAAAGTTGATAAAACTATTAAAATCTCTGTATATCATATGCTCCTTTTTATTTCATTCTTCCGTTTCAATTAAAATCATAAAGAAATCGTCCACTATATTTAGTGGACGATTTCTTTATTTATCTAAAATACAACTATAGCACTTCAATATATCCTTCTGTTCCATGTACCCGAATTCGTTGCCCATCTTTTATTAGTTTCGTAGCGTTCTCTACTCCAACAACTGCTGGCAGGCCATACTCACGTGCAATCACTGCTCCGTGCGTCATAAGCCCGCCGACTTCAGTGACTAACCCTTTTATAGAAACAAACAACGGGGTCCAGCCAGGATCAGTAAATGCCGTAACTAATATATCTCCATCTTCCAAATTCGCGTCTTCCATATTTAAAATAACGCGTGCTCTCCCCTCAACCACTCCAGAAGAAACAGGCAAACCTACAATTGCTTCAGCCGGGAGATTTTCACGTTTGTACTTACCTGTAATGATTTCTCCATCAGACGTGATAACACGCGGGGGTGTTAGTTTTCCATATAATTTGTACTCATTTTTTTGTTTATGAATAATCTTGTAATCTAGTTTATTTGTGCGGACGACTTCGTAAAGTTCTTCAAAAGTTAGATAGTATATATCTTCTATTTCATCCAGAACATTATTTTGCTCAAGTTTCTCTGCTTCTTTCAGTAATGCCTGCTTATATATGAAATAACGATGAATCATGCCGTATTTCGGATATTCACGATAACCGATGGAATTGCGGAGGTTACAAATCATTCTCTTCGTCTCTTCTACTTTTTGTTCCCCATCCGGCAAGTGCTGCAATCGCTCTAACAGCTCTGCTTCTTTTTTCAAAGCTTCCTGCAGCCCTTCTTCAAACTTCCGTTTACTAGCACCATATTCAAAGTCCCTTATATGATTTAAAATCATCGGTATAATTGTAGCTGGCTGTTCACTCCAGCGAGTTTTCGTAATGTCGATTTCTCCGCTGCATCTCATTCCATATTTATTTAGAAAGGCATCGATTGCATCCCGAACTTTTTTCCCGCCTTTAAACTGAATTAATTCATCTAAAAAGCTGTCATCTTCTACATGCTGTAAATACATAATGACTTCCGGATACGGCCGGATCACATCTGCCACATCCAATAAAGCTAGCCCCATTTCTGACGTAATATTATGTTGTACAGATTGTGAAAGTACATCTGCTGCATTCTTTTCCCCTAGCCATTGTTCCATCTTTTCATTAATCCATGATGAAGCATTCATACCTGCCATAATAATAGCTATACTTTGCGAGTTAAATAATACTTTCTTTAATTGCTGAATGTCTTCTAAAATAAAATCAAGTACATCCACCCCTGATTTCGTTTGCATGTTTCGTTTTAACTCTTCTATTGATGATTGACTATTCTTTATTAAATTCGTAACGATTTCCGGATCATTTTCAGGTTGTTGTTGCGAACTTGCAGGTGGCACATTTTTACTAAGATTCTTTTCTTTTTCATCATCCGATAACAATTTAATAAAATTCTCTCGCTCAATTACAGTCGTTAATGCATCTCGTATGAGCGGATCCGATTTACCTAAAGTGTTTATTAAGTAATCTCTGCTAGCAGGTGAAGCTAGTCTTTGCGTAGCATCAACAAATAGTCTTCCTCCAGCTTTACACATAGGTGCACTAGTCGTTAACAGGAAAAAAGATAAACCTAATGGTTTCATCGCATCCGTCATCATTTGCTGGTGACCAACCGATACATACACGTGATTTTCCCCATCATTTACTTCTGGAATTGGATATAAAGTCGTAATCGGCCTACTTTGGACTATATAAAATGTATCATCAACTAAGCACCATTCAATATCTTGTGGACAACCAAAATAAGCTTCGATTTGTCTTCCGATGCGTGCTAGTTGTAAAATTTGTTGTTCAGTAAGTGTTTGAACTTTTTGCTGATTAGGAGAAATTTTCTTTGTCTCTGTTCCGCCTTCTTTTCGTCCATAGATAGCTAATTTTTTCGTTGCGATGACCTTTTCGACGATTTCGTCTTCTTTTACCTTATAATTATCGGCAGAAACCAATCCAGATACTAGCGCCTCGCCAAGTCCAAAGCTGGCATCGATTGATAACACCTTCCTATTCGAAGTAATCGGATCCGCAGTAAATAAAATCCCTGAAACCTCAGGGAAAACCATTTTTTGAACGACAACACATATAGAAACTTGATTATGATCAAAACCATTTTGCATTCGGTATATAACCGCTCGATCTGTAAATAAAGAAGCCCAGCATTTTTTAATATGCTGCAAAATGTTTTCTTTTCCAATAACATTTAAATACGTATCTTGTTGACCAGCAAACGAGGCATACGGTAAATCTTCAGCAGTAGCACTCGAACGCACTGCATATGCATGTTCATCGCCAAAGTGCGAGAGATAATGAGCTACTGATTCCACTACATCAACTGGAATTTCCACCGCCATAATGACTTCTCTAATCTTCTTACTAATTTCACCAATTTGATCTCGTTCCTCAATTTTTAGCATTGCTAATTGATTCAATAAAGTTTGAAACGCTCCCTTTTTTCCGATGGCCTGTTCATACCCTACCGTTGTAACACAAAATCCTTCTGGCACTTGTATCCCTTGAATATTGGATAACTCCCCTAAATTCAATCCTTTTCCACCAACGAGAAAAAGCTGCATTTTTTCTATTTCCTGAAAATCGAGGACGAAAGAACTCATTTGGCACCTCTCCTTACTATTCATGTGCTCTTGATTGTAACAGTAGTAAATGAGAAGAAACAGTCTATTTCGAACGTAAATTACATGATATAATTAAGTTAGGAAGAGATCATCACTCCTATTTCCCTCTCTAATTCACTTCAATTACATCACCAAACTTAAACATTCTTTGATTATGAAAAGCAATCATTAGACATAATGGATTTCTATCGACCTTTGTTATGTATTTTTTATATAAACCCACATTTTAATATCCTTATATACCTTTTATTAAGCCATAAATTCGCCAAAATGAATTTTCAAGATTAGGGAACTATAATGTCGTATTAAAATATATTAAGGTGGAGAAAAATTGGACAATGAAATGGATTATGGAAATGATTACAAGTTTATTCCAGCAACTTCAATTGAAAGTGGTCACGGCATCGAAGTATTACCAGACTTATTTTGTTACACGATTCAAATCGTCAATATATGCTTTGTTGGAAATCCTGAGACCAATGAATTTGTTTTAGTTGATGCTGGAATACCTAAATGTGCAGCTGAAATTATCTCTATCGCTAAAGATCGATTTGGTACCACTAGTCGCCCAAAAGCAATTATTTTAACTCACGGCCATTTTGATCATGTTGGGGGAATAATTGAACTCATCAAGTATCAAACACTTCTCCGTAATGTAAAGGTTCATTGTGAGGATTTCCACTTAATATACCCATTTTTAAATTCCTACCTTTCGAAAATATCATAATAAATATTGATTTCAATATTGAAATCAAATTTTTAAGTATGCTTTTTCCTGCAAAAGATTTTCTACTATACATGGAAAACACCTTTCCAACACTGCGTGTTTATTGTTTAGGAAAGTAGTTTACAAATAAAAGACTCAAAGATTATGAAAGAAGATTATCAATAATCTTTGAGTGAGGATCTGTTTAATATAAGGGCTTTTATTTTTATGAATACACAAAAGAAATTGATTTACATATTTGCTATATTTTATGCCAATTTACTTAGCGGTTAGCTCTACCACCAAGTTGTTGTTCTGCCATTGCTACTAAACGTTTTGTAATTTCACCACCAACAGATCCGTTTGAACGAGCTGTTGTATCTGCACCAAGTTGTACACCAAACTCTTGTGCAATTTCATATTTCATTTGATCAAGAGCTTGTTCAGCGCCTCGAACTAATAATTCATTACGACTTCCACTATTATTGTTTGCCATATTGTTTCACCTCCGATGTTGTTAATATGCTACAAATTATGAAAAAACAATTATCCTTTTTATGGTAATTGTATTATGGATAAAAATTGATTTTTTTCTTAAAGTAGGGCAAAACATATAAGAAAGAATAACTGATATAACATACTTTCATAACAACACTATGTATACTTTCTAATTCCCTTCAGTAAATAAAAGAAAGATTTCTATTTCACCAAGAGATTAAATAAAATTATGTTTTGAGACATAATTCAAAAGGAGATATGAGATGAAAGCTGTAACCTATCAAGGACCAAACCAAGTACAGGTTAAACAAGTGGATGATGCAAAATTAGAAAAAAAAGATGATATTATTGTAAGAATTACTTCAACCGCTATTTGTGGTTCTGATTTACATTTATATCAAGGCAACATGCCCTTACCTCAAGGATACATTATCGGCCATGAACCAATGGGAATCGTTGAAGAAGTCGGGCCAGATGTCACTAGAGTGAAAAAAGGCGATCGTGTTGTCATCCCCTTCAACGTTTCTTGTGGACATTGTTTCTATTGCCAACATGAAATGGAAAGTCAATGTGATAACTCAAACCCTCATTACGATTCTGGTGGATACTTTGGTTATACAGAGAAATTTGGTAATCATCCAGGAGGACAAGCAGAATATTTAAAAGTTCCATTTGGTAATTTCACTCCATTTGTTATACCGGAATCATGCGAACTTGAAGATGAATCCCTACTATTTTTATCAGATGTTTTACCAACAGCCTATTGGAGTGTAATAAACGCAGGCGTTAAGCCAGGTGATACTGTTATCGTCCTTGGTTGTGGACCTGTTGGATTAATGACACAAAAATTCGCTTGGATGCAAGGTGCTAAACGTGTAATTGCAGTGGATTACTTAGATTATCGGATGAATTATGCAAAAAAGATTAACAATGTTGAGGTATTTGAGTTTACAAAATTCCCCGATATGGGAGAACATTTAAAGGAAATTACACATGGCGGTGCTGATGTAGTTATTGATTGTGTGGGGATGGATGGAAAAAAATCGCCTCTAGAATTTCTGGAACAAAAATTAAAATTACAAGGTGGAACTCTCGGTCCTATTCAAATCGCTACGAAAGCCGTAAGAAAATATGGAACGGTTCAAATGACCGGCGTTTATGGTGGCAATTATAACGCCTTTCCACTCGGGGCATTTTGGGTTAGAAATATTAATCTTAAAATGGGACAAGCACCTGTCATTCATTTTATGCCGGAACTATTTGAAAAAATAACAAATAAAGAATTTGATCCAAAAGAGATTATTACACACAAAATTCCCCTTGAAGAAGCGAGCTATGGTTATCAGATTTTTAATAATCGTGAAGATGATTGTATTAAAGTTATTTTAAAACCTTGAAAATTGTTATGTGACTGAACCTTTTATTTTTCTATGCAGTAGACTGCTAAAAATAAACCTACTGCATAGAAAAGTATTCTAATCAACCTCAATTACATCGCCAAACTTTAACATTCTTTGATTATGAAAAGCATCGGTACAAGTAATCGTCTCCATTAATGGATTAATATCCACTACTGTTATGTAATTTTTATATAAATAACCATCTTTATAATATGTAAGTAAAACCTCTTCCTCACCTAAAAATGAAGTTAATAGCTTATTTTCAATCATTTCTTTTGCATCTTGTGTTACAATTGGACGCGAGGCTTTCGTTTGCTCCTTTATCATTTCTTTAATAACTGCGAACTGCTCCGGCATACTGGCAAACGGCTGCCACTTTACCATACCTCTTCCTTTTGGCATATTAGCATTCTTCACGATTTGTGCCCTCCTAATAATGTGTTTCTATATCTTGCTGTTGCGACGCTTGTGTAAGAAATCCCACGTAAAATACTGTTCTTACCAAATCGTGTTCGAATTTCGTCCATAACTTTCGTTAATCGTATTTCTTTTTCTCTTTGTATAATGTTATCGAAAAGCGAAATTTGCTCTTCCCCTTCATTAATAAGGTTTGTTAATGAAACACTTACTGATCGAATCGGCTCTCCTGTATGGCGCTCATATAAAAAATATGTACAAACATTATAAATATCCATCGTTAAGTTTGTTGCTCTATTTAACGTATGTGCCTTTTTTATTCCCCTACCGTATTCCTTGCTATATCCAACTGAAAAATGAATTGTTTGCGCGCATTTCTTTTCTCGTCTCAATCTATAACAAACTTCTTCTATATGCTCTAATAAAATAACTATGAACTCTTCTACCGAATAATCACGCAATAATATTTGGCTTTTCGCTATAGATGTTGTCGCTGGAACATATTTTTCTGCTATTCTACTAAAATCAATTCCGTTACTATGTAGATGTAATTCTTCTCCTATTACACCGAATGATTGCTTTAAATATTTCAAAGGATACTGAGCTAATTCTCCAATGGTATGTATACCTTTTCGATTCAATTTCATTTCTGTTTTATACGATATACCCCAAAATTTACTGAGCGGTCTAATACTCCATAACTTCTCGGGTATATCGTCATACGTCCACTGCGCTATTCCATCCCTATTCTTTTTCGCTTCCACATCCATCGCTACTTTACTTAATAATAAATTCGGCCCAATACCAATCGTACTTTCAATCCTTGTACGTTCATATATTTCTCGCTTAAACTTTAATGCGAATTCGCGCGGATTACTGGCAAACAAATGAATACTTGCAGTCATATCCATAAAAAATTCATCGATACTATATTGATGAAAATCTTCCGGTGCGACATATTGCAAAGCCAAACCCGTTATGAAAGTTGAACACTTCATATACGTATGCATAATTGGATTCACAATAATAATATCTGGTCGCTTCGGTATTTCGTAAAAACGAGTCATCTTCTTTATTCCTAACGCTTTTAATGGCGGTGTTGCTGCTAATACAATTGATCCGCTCTGATTCACATCCCCTACGACAGCCAATTTTGTATATCTTGGATCAAGTCCTTTTTTAATACATGATACGCTTGCATAAAAGCTACGAAGGTCTACACAAAGAATAATACGATTCGGTAAAAGAGAATAATCATACAAGGTTATCACTCCTAACGGAAGAACGTTTGTTCTTATTATATACGAACTTACGTTCTTTTAAAAGGTATTTCTATGAAAATTTTGGTTAAAATGACCGGGCTTTAAAAATCTAAAAACACTTAAGAGCCCTACAATATTCAAATACTGTTTTCACCATTAGGAGATGACACTGTATTTAGTTCTAAAAAATCTCACTCAATGCATACTACATATAATTAAGAATGATATTTACGCGCTATCAATCACGGTTGGAAAAACTCTGTATACAAAACAGCTAGAATTTCAAGTAACTGATGAACATAAAAAATACTAAAATTCATTTCAGCTTTCATGTCTCTAATTCATATATTCTTCTAAATTTATTTTCAGCAAAATCTCCTATAGCACCTGTGCCAAGATTCATCTGCATAACTAGTTACATTCTCCTTTTTGCTATTATTAATAGCTTAGTAATAAAAGCTGTTAAACAGCAAAGGTGCGAAGTCTTAAATTAGACTTCGCACCTTATACAAATTTATAATCAGTGACGATACAAACACGACTACAATAATATATACATAATAATCACTCATTATATCTGTTACTTCTTTAATCGGCTGGAGAGAATACAATATATAAACCAATCCTTTTACTTAGCCATCTCTCATTATCGGATTGATTGTTTCTAGATACTTAATTCCCTCTATACTAATTTTAATCGGTAATCTATTCCGATTAAAATTACAAATGATAAATGTATCCAGTTTTCCTTTTTGCCTACTTGCTAAATTCAGCAATTAAAACGTTTTTAAAAGACTCTGGATTATTAATCTTAAAACTGTTCGAATTGACGGCCAATGTATGTTTGCCTCCAAGTGTTCCACCAGCAAAAGTGGAAAACCCTAGAACGCCACCTCTGTGTCCCCATACCGAGACACCATTCGGAAGCTTAATTTCAAGGATTCCAAGACCATATCCGGTTCCCTCTCTATTTGTAGGAACTGTAGTAAGCATTTGTTTTAACTGCTGTTCCTTCAGTAATTTACCACCTAGTAAGTAAGAGAAGAATTTGTTTAAATCGTCAGCAGTAGAAATCATATCTCCATCCGAGCTACCTGGGTTAATATAAGTAACGTCTTTTAGCTCACTCGCTCCGTCTAGTTGCAAATAGCCACGGGCATGCTTGGTGCCTGGAATCACACTTGAATTACCAGGTAGAAATGTATTTGACAAATCAAGCGGTTCAATAATTCGGTTTTCAACCTCTTCCGCATAACTGTTGCCAGTTACTTTTTCAATAAGAATCCCCAGTAATACGTAACCTGTGTTTGAATAAGACCAACCCTTTCCTGGTGCAAAATCTGGGGGAAGAGAAATCCCCATTTTGACGAATTCTTCAGCCGTATACGATTTTTTTGTATCCATAATATCGAAGTCTTTTGAATTTATATAATCAGCAATACCACTTGTATGATTCAATATTTGACGGATAGTAATCTGGTTACCATCATATCCGTTTCCTTGAATAACGCCAG
The DNA here is from genome assembly GCF_054509685.1 of Bacillus sp. C-3-6. Classification (NCBI taxonomy): domain Bacteria; kingdom Bacillati; phylum Bacillota; class Bacilli; order Caryophanales; family Bacillaceae; genus Bacillus; species Bacillus sp. C-3-6. The sequence goes on from NZ_CM137247.1 coordinate 2,951,411, forward strand.
GTAACCATTTTTCAATGGAGTCGTCTAGATTCAAACGGTTCTCTCCAGATAATTGAAGTAGAACTGTTGCAATGAACGTTTTCGTCACACTGCCAATGCGAAAGCGAAAATCTGCTTTCATTGGTTTCTTAGTTCTCAGATCCGCTATCCCAGCGGTATAACTCCAAGTTTTACCACCCTTAGAAATTTGAGCGAGTATTCCCGGGTATCCAAGTTGCAGTTCATCTCGTATTGCTTTCTTAACGGAAGTACGATCGCTTTGCGTACTTGTTTGTAACGAACTAGATACATTTTGCGTAGGTTCTGCTTTTACAACTGATGTTGGTGTTATGTATAACAGGGAACTTCCACCTATTAAAAGTGCTAGACTTGCACATGTAATTTTACTGCGTGTTTTCATAAAGAATTCCTCTCTTCTATTAAAATTGTATAGATAGTTGATAGAAGTGTCATATACGAACCACACAGCTATCCATTCTCCAAATGATGAAAAGGCAACAATGCATTTGCAATCATTGTACTCATTATTTTCACAAAACACTCTTGTTACTGATTGTTTATTTTATATGTAGGCCGTAATTGTTCCCCCCTTCACGCCTCCTTATATTTTTATCCTACACAATGAAAATCTCTTTTTTCTTACCTATTCCTTACAAATTCCTTACATTCAAAATCACTTGTACACTAGGGTTGAAGTAGCATCTGTGCCCGAAAGCGCAAAAAACACCGATGCTTTTCGCTTCAGTGTTTTTTGCGCTTTACATATTGAAGATTCATTTTACTCTTAACAGGTTAAATTGCTGATTTTTTCTAATACGATTATTCTTCTTACTATATAAAACAAATTTCATAGTATTATATGAAACACTTCTCAAGTTGTCATTAAGGCACATTATTCTAAATTTATTAATGTAGTTGAGATGGACTCACTTTTTGAATTTGAACGAGTATATCAAACGCTTTACCTAATGATATATCAATAGTTTTTGGTATATCAGGCCCTTCGGTAGTTATTCCAGCGAAAATTGGATGTTGTTCGTTTAACCACGTTTTTGTCACGCCGTTCGCCTTACGTAAATCAATAAAAAATTGATCTTTTTTCACCTGTCCAAAAATGTAGTTATAACTGTTTGGATCATCCGATTTTAATGTTCCGTATGGGCCGAATTCACCATTGCTATTAATTGGCCACAGTAAGACTTTATTTCAAATCAAAAAAATAGATTACCTGTACACTAAAAAGTATAGCGCACAGATAATCTAGTTGTTTTTGAGATTAATAAAAGACTAATTTATTTTTTGAATTCTTCCATCAATAATAGACTGAATTGGTTCTTTTGATTTTTTTATATAATCTACTAATGCTTCAAAATCAGTTGGTCCTGTTTCAGCATCTTTACCGTTTTTAAAGGATACAAATCCATCTCCACCTGAAGCTAGAAATGCGTTAGCAACGACGCTGTAAGTTTTAGATGGAGTAATTTCTTCTCCATTTGTTAAGCGAATACTTGTTACTTTTTCTCCATTAGGCTTGTTCGCATCCCAAGTGTATTGGATCCCTGAAATTTGAAGCATTCTTGTTATATCTTTTTGCCATTGTTGATTTAAAATATCACGAATGTCTTGACCTGTTAAATTTACTTTTATTAATTGATTTCCGAATGGTTGAATACCATATATCTCTCCCCATGTAATATCACCAGCATCTAAGTCATTACGAATACCACCAGGATTCATAAGTGCAATTTGGGATTGCATTGTTGCACGCTGGGCATCAGCAACCAAATTTCCCAGAGTAGATTCACCAGCCGTATTGAGTTTGCGATCTAGTGGAGCAATAGACTTACCTACAACTTCATTAACAAGAGGTGCGATTTTTGCTTGATATTTCTCCATCTTCTTCTTTATTTTTTTATCAGGCTCCATGCCTTCATGGTAAGTTGTAACAATTTCTGCTTTTTTCTCAACAATATCTTGTGTCTTACGATCAATCTTTACATCAACATCAGCAAAAGCCATACCATATGAATTTGCTTGTACGACAAGTTTATTATTAACAGTTCCATTTACATAAGTGTGGCTATGCCCACCAAAAATAACATCGACTTCTGGATCAGTCTCATTTGCTAATCGGACGATATCACCATTTGTTACGCCGTTCCCATCTGTTATACCTCCGTTATGCGCAAGAACAACGATAGATTTAACGCCTAGTTTTTTTAATTGCTTTACGGATTTGTTAATAGCTTCAACTTCATCTGTAATTTCTACATTCTTTAGCATAGTAGGCATAACAAGGTTAGGAACATCTGTTGTCACGACTCCGATAAATCCAACAGGAACTCCTTGTACCTTTTTTATAGTGAATGGTGGTAAAAATAAACGACCGGTGGATTTATTATAGAAATTCGCAGCAACATATGGGAATTTTGCTCCTTTAAAATTACCTGTTTTCTCATGGTATCCACCATAAATAAGACGATGCATTTCCTCAACACCTTCATCAAATTCATGATTTCCTATCGTTCCAACATCGAATTTCAAATCATTTAGAAATTCAATTGTAGGTTCGTCTTGTAATAATGCTGAAACAGGAGTACTTGCTCCAACAACATCTCCAGCATGTACCTTTAATGTATTTGGATTTTGTTTTTCACGATCACGTAAATAAGCCCCTAAGTACTCAATTCCCCCTGCATCTTTATTGTTAATTTTTTTTACAGTGTCTAGTTGCCCATGAAAATCGTTAATACCGAGCATTTGTACATCTATGTAGCGGTTTTGTTCTGTACTCGCTTGGATTGAAGGCGCAGCAAATACACTAGTAAAAGTAACTGTACTTAATGCTAAAGCAACTGGAATGATTTTTTTCAACATAAAATTTCTCTCCCCTAATTAAAATCTGACATAATACGATGTTATTTTAATATATTAAGAGAATTATTTCCATAAAATTTCTACCAATTATAAAAATTAATAAGATTTTATTGTTTTCTGACAAGATATTTCTTCCTCAAAAAAATGTACATTTCTTTGTTTTGAGGATTATTCAAAATATTATCTTGCTAGTAATATAACAATACTTCTAAGAAATCTAAAAAACTCTAATCAATATATTTTAGCTGTTAAGAAGAGTATTCAATCCAAAATTAATAGGGATTTATCAACCTAACATCTCAATATCACCATTTAAAAAGATGCTCCTGGATTTATCCAAGAGCATCTTTTATAAAGCTTTATTTTTTACTTGTTTATAATTTATCAATTAACAATTATATAGTTGTAATCAGTCATTTAAAAATAATAGGAGTGCTTCATTAAATTCTTTAGCATGCGTTGCATTTAGCCCATGTGGACCACCCTTTATTAAAGCGAGTTTACTACCAGGAATGGCATCATATGTACGTTTTCCACTTAATTCAAAAGGTACAGTTGCATCAGAGTCACCATGAATAATAAGAGTAGGTATATTAAACTTCTCCAGGTCTTTTCTAAAATCTGTCTTACTAAAGGCGGTAATACAATCAAGCGTTCCTTTAGGTGATGCACTGGCTGCAATATCCCAATTATATAAACGGAATGGCTCACTAACTAAATCTGTTCGATTACCAGCCGCGAAAAATCCCTTAGTAAATTCATCAAGAAATGCAAGGCGGTCATTTATCACACCACTTTTGAATGCTTCAATTGTAGCATCATCTAATGCCCCTTCAGGATGATCCTCTGATTTGTATAAATATGGAGGTACTGCTCCAGCAAAAACAGCCTTTTCAATACGATCTGTTCCATACGTACTAATATACCGGGCTACCTCGCCTCCACCCATAGAAAAACCAACAAGTGTGACATTTTGAAGCTCTAAATGTTCTAATAGTTGATGTAAATCAGAAGTAAAGGTATCATATTCATACCCTTCCCACGGCTGAGATGATTTTCCAAACCCTCGACGATCATACGTTATAACTCTGTATCCAGCCTCAACAAGAGCTGGAACTTGGTATTCCCAAGATCGACCACTTAACGGCCAACCATGAATTAGTACAACTGGTTTTCCTGTGCCATGATCCTCATAATATATCTCAATTGGTGCTTGATTTTCGGTTCCCACAGTAATTTTAGCCATGCTTCTACCTCCAAAAAGTATTCTAATATGTATCCTTTTCTTCAATAATCCGGATGAATCTCACAATCTATTCATGCACGTTTATGTTGTGAACTCTAAGTATGAAACTCTATTGTTCCAATGCATTCATTTTCTCCTTTTGGAACAATCCCCCCTCTAATACCTTTTTCATCATAAAATAATTACTGAACATTACTCATATTCAATTGTAATAACAAAAATAGGTGACTATCAATATTGTTCTATCTATAGGATGTATAGGTAAAACCAATCTATTTTATAGTGAAAACAACTATAGTTACGACCTATACAAATTATAGATAATTTAGAATTGATTAATGAATCAGTTTTCAAATACTATAAATTTGTATAGCACTTCATGTTCTGTGAATGCTGCTATGACCAATATTATTGGTCAGCTTAGTTATAAACGAAGAAACTTATGATAGTATTCGACTATTTAAACTTTCTTCGATTACTTAATTTTTAGGAGGAATACATAATGACTGATCTCTATTCTCGTATTAACAAAGATGATGCTGTCGTTCTTTTAGTAGACCATCAAACTGGTCTTATGTCCGGACTAGTACGTGACTATGGTGTTGATGAATTCAAGAACAATGTTTTAGCTCTTGCTCATACTGCTAAGTTTTTTGATTTACCAGTTATTTTAACAACAAGTTTTGAAAACGGACCTAACGGACCTTTAATGCAAGAATTGGTTGATCTCTTTCCTCATGCACCAAAAATAGCTCGACCTGGACAAATTAACGCATGGGATAATGATGATTTCGTAAAAGCAATCGAAGAAACTGGAAAAAAGCAACTTATCATCGCCGGCGTAGTTACGGACGTTTGTGTTGCTTTCCCTGCACTTTCCGCTATAAAAGCTGGATATGAAGTATTTGCTGTTACTGATGCTTCAGGAACTTTCAGTAAACAAGTTGCAGATGCTGCAAATACTCGTATGGCACATAGTGGTGTGCAACTTATGAACTGGTTTAGCGTAGCTTGCGAATTACAACGCGATTGGCGCAACGATGTCGAAGGTTTTGGCAATTTGCTTGCTAGCAATCTTCCAGGCTATCAAAATATAATTGGAAGCTATATGGGCGCGCAGCGAGATCTTAGTAAACAAAATGCATAATAGCTTTTCTTTCAAAAAACTAGATAGTATACATTTAGTGCTGATTAAATCAGCACTCTCTTTTAAATTAAAAGGTATAGCAAATATTTTATTTTTACGATTACAGGTTTAATTAACAGAAAATATATTTTTTCAATAATATTAATTTTAAACAATTAAAAAAGGAGCTGTTTATTATGAGTAATTTAGAATTATTAAATCCGGAGAACAGTGCATTAATTTTAATTGATTTTCAACCTCAAATGACTTTTGGAGTTGCAAGTATTGATAGACAAACATTGATTAATAACGTTATGCTGCTTGCTAAATCAGCAAAAACTTTTAACGTACCTACTATTCTTACTACAGTTGAAACACGCAGCTTTTCTGGTTATTTTTGGCCACAAATTCTTGATATATTCCCAAACCATGAAATTATAGAACGTAGTTCAATGAACTCTTGGGAAGATCCGAAATTTGTTGAGGCAGTTAAAGCAACCGGTAGAAAGAAATTAATATTTGCAGCACTTTGGACTGAAGTTTGCCTTGCATTCCCTGTGCTTGAAGCAATTAAAGCTGGCTATGAGGTGTATGCAGTTGATGATGCTTCAGGTGGTACTAGTTTGACAGCACATAACGCTGCTATGCGTCGTGTAGAACAAGCTGGTGCAATTCCAGTGACAGCAATTCAAGTTTTACTTGAATACCAACGTGACTGGGCACACAAAGACACTTATGATGCTGTAATGGAGATTGTAAAGGAACACACTGGTGCTTATGGTCAAGGTGTAGAATACGCATATACTATGGTGCATGGCGCACTTCCAAGCAGGAAAATATGAAACAAGAAGGAGTAGCTGTCGAAGAGACTTATACAGGGAACACGATGGATGCTGGCAATCCAGTAACAACGATTGTTACATGGGAAATTCAAGAAGGTAGAGAAAAACAGTTTGAAACATGGAGACATGAAATTGAGGCTGCGGCTACTAAATTCCCAGGACATTTAGGTGTAAATCTAATAGTCCCAAGTAACGAATCCAGAGAGTATACTGTTATTTTTCGCTTTGATACGTATGAGCATCTACGTGCTTGGCAAGAATCAGATGTTCGCCGGGATTTGTTAAAAACGGCCGAGCAATTTCAAGCCACTAATCCAACTTACAAAACTGAAAGCAGTTTGGCTTATTGGTTTGTTACTCCGAAAACGCCAGTTCCACCTCCAAAATGGAAAATGTCTATCGTTACCCTTCTGGGTGTATGGCCTCTTAGCATGTTAGTTCCTAAAGTGATAGGACCTATTATAAAACATATGAATCCTATTATGTCAGCTTTTTTTGTTTCTGTATGTATAGTGTCCTTGCTATCATGGGTAGTCATGCCGATTTTCGGTAAATTATTTCATCCATGGTTACAAAATAATAGAAAGTAGACGAGGTGTGAACATGAATTTACCGGATATGATCTTATATAACGGAAAAATTACTACCCTTGACCCTTCTCAGCCTGAGGTATCTGCTATCGCCATAACTGATGGTTTAGTCACTGCAGTAGGTGGAGATGAGATTCTTAATAGTGCCACGGAAAAAACAAAAAAAATAGACCTAAAAAGAAAGAGAGCTATTCCAGGCCTGAATGACTCTCATATACACGTTATTCGTGGTGGTCTGCATTATAATATGGAATTACGTTGGGAAGGCGTGCCATCACTTTTTATTGCTCTAGAAATGCTCAAAGAACAGGCAAGGCGTACACCTGCTCCTCAGTGGGTAAGAGTAGTTGGAGGTTGGTCTGAATTTCAATTTAAAGAGAGACGGATGCCAACATTAGAAGAGATTAATGCTGTTTCTGAAGACACGCCTGTCTTTGTGCTACATCTTTACGATAGAGCACTTGTAAATCGTGCAGGGCTACGTGCACTGGGATACACGAAAGATACCCCAGACCCTCCAGGCTGTTTAATTCAGCGGGATAAAAGAGGTAATCCAACGGGCCTTTTAATTGCTAACCCTAACGCTTCTATTCTTTATTCAAGTTTGGGTAAAGCTCCAGTACTTAATCTTGACGACCAGATTAACTCAACTCGCCATTTTATGCGTGAATTAAATAGATTAGGTATTACAAGCGCCATCGACGCAGGTGGTGGTTTCCAAAATTACCCTGATGACTACAAAGTTGTTGAACATTTAGCCGAGAAGGAACAATTAACTTTGCGTATTGCTTATAATCTATTTACGCAAAATCCTAATCATGAATATGAAGACTTTGCTTCATGGGCAAAAATTGTTTCTCCTGGTCAAGGAAATGATAAGTATAAAATGAATGGTGCCGGAGAAATGTTAGTATTCTCGGCAGCCGATTTTGAAAAATTTCAAATGCCACGGCCCGAACTAGCTACAGTAATGGAAGCCGACTTAAAGAAAGTAATTTCTCTATTGGTGGAAAACCGTTGGCCATTCCGTTTACATGCAACTTATGACGAGTCAATCACACGTTTCTTAAATGTATTTGAGGAAGTTAACAGAGAAATTCCTTTTAATGGGCTACGCTGGTGGTTTGATCATGCAGAAACAATCTCAGATCGTAGTATGGAACGTGTTAAGGCTTTAAATGGCGGTATTGCCATTCAAGACCGCATGGCTTTTCAAGGTGAATACTTTGTTGACTTATACGGAAAGGAAGCTGCAAAGCATACTCCTCCGATTTATCGTATGTTAGATCTTGGTATACCTGTTGGCGCCGGTAGTGATGCAACCAGGGTTTCCAGCTATAACCCTTGGGTCGCTCTTTACTGGATGGTTGCCGGAAAAACCATTGGTGGTCTTTCCATATACGATGAAAAAAATAAACTTGATAGAAAAGTAGCCCTAGAATTATATTCAAAAGGAAGTGCGTGGTTCTCTGGTGATGAAGGTAAAAAGGGAACCCTTGCAGTAGGTCAGTTTGCTGATATTGCTGTATTGTCTGCTGACTACTTTACTGTGCCAGAAGAAGAAATCAAAGACCTTGAATCATTACTTACCATTATGGGTGGGCAGATTGTTTATGGAAATGATGAATTTAAAAATTTATCACCTGAATTGCCGCCAGCATCACCTGATTGGTCACCGACGGGCGTTTATGGTTATGGTGGTGCTAACCTAGCAAACACTATACTTTCTCACGATTCCCATGATAACAAGTTACATAGTTGTAGTAACCCTCTCCATCAACACACTCATACCGTAATAGGAAAAGATGGAACTAAATGGGGGATTGGTTGTACTTGCTTTGCTTTCTAAATCAAAACCACCGGTATAATGCCGGTGGTTTTCTTTCTACAATAAGGATATGTAGATTCAAAATAGCAGTGTATATCCCCATATGGAATCTGTTACTATGCGATAAGACCAAAGAATTGATTGATTAACTTAACTTGTTTTTGATAGCCTTCTCTCCTTGCAAAGTCTGTCCTTTTTTCCTTAATTAAAAGTCAATGGTATCCCCCTTTTTGATCGACTACACCACACATATAACCCCACTGTCCTTTGACTTTAATATAGATTTTAATTTTTTCAATTGTTACACTAGAATCATTATTATTTCTATTACACTGATACTTTTTGAGAATCATTTAACTTCTGCATAAAGATGCGTGCTGCAAAACTTAAAAATTTATCATCAAAGTGTATAAGATTAATATCTTGACTTGGTGTTGGATCAGTAATACGAACTATGCTCAAAGTATCATTATTAACAAAGTTAACCAGTGAAAGAGGTATTATGGCAACCCCATGTCCATTGTATACAAGGCTCAATAGAGAAATAGAAGATTTTGTTTCTATATTTGCTTCAGATAAAGATAACCCTAAACTCTCACAATATATCTTAATAGATTCACGACAACTACATGAAACCATTACTCTACTGAGCCCCACTAATTCTCGAAAAGAAACAAATGATTTATCATTCAAAGGATGATTTTTTGGAATTACAAGGACGAGCTCTTCACTATACAAAAGGGTGTTTGTTAATGTGTCTGGAATTTGAGCACTACGTGTAATCCCGAAATCAATATTTTTGTCAACTATTTGATTTACAGCAACTTCGGATTCTATAATCTTTACTACAATGTTGGGATAATGTTGTTGAAACTTCATAATATAAGGTGTTAAATAAGTGAGATCCTCTAATAGACCTCCTATAGTAATCACACCTCTTTTTACACCCTTTAATTCAAAAATTTCATTATAAACGTCATCAAATTGTTGCATGATAAATTTTCCTTTATCAAATAGCAGCTTACCGGCTTCTGTCATTTTGATACCTCTTCCAACTCGATGAAACAAGGGTGTATCAAGTTCACCTTCTAAAACTCGTATTTGTTGACTTAAAGTCGGCTGTGAAATACCTAGAACTTCCGCAGCTTTAGTGAAACTATTATTATTACAAACTTGAATAAAATACTCTAAATGACGTAATTCCATTCTTGATACCCACTCTCCGCTTTATGAAAGATTTATAATTTAAAGGACGATATGTATACGTTAACATAACAACTTTATTTCATATTATACCGATTGAAATTACACGCTTTATTCATTTTGTATTATAATAAATTTACTACCATTTATTAATTTTTCCTCCTATTTATTTAAATTATATTTAATTAGGACATTACTAATTCGAGATATATTTCTAAAGATTTATAGTTCTAGTGCATAATACCCTAATTTTTTCAACTTTTCGATTATCATTTTTTTCTCAATATAGTCCAAACCACCAAATATTTGCTGAATCGCCTCTTTATGCTGAGGAAAAATAATATCCATTAGTTCAATACCTTCTGAAGTAATTGACGCATACGTGACACGGCGGTCTTTAGGACATGGTTTTCGTATTAAGAACCTCTTCTTTTCCAACTTATCCACTACATACGTGATACTACTACTTGCAAGTAATATTTTGTCTCCAATTTTTTGTATAGGCTGATCGCCTTTACTATACAGTAGCTCAAGCACTGCAAATTCTGTTGGATTAAGTCCATAACTTTTTATATCCTCTTCAATACGCTTAGTAATTGACTGTATTGCCCTAGATAATATAACAAATAACTTTAAAGATAAGCTCTCATCGTTAATCACGCTAATAATTACCAATCCTTTACAAGTTATCTTGAATTCGAGATTCATTATATTATCGTCAAAATATTATGTCAATCATTCATTTTAGCTTTATCAATCCATTTATAATTTATTTCTCAACATATGACATATGGAATTAGAAGAAAACAATTGTTAATATATAAGTATCTCAATTACGTTATTTTTTTTAAAGAGAGCTTGTTTTTAATCGCAAGTTCTCTTTTGCCATATTCTAAATTGAATTCGGACAAATTTCAGATGATGAGTCTGCCCCCCCCAAGTATATGATATAGTTTTTTTAACAAAGATTAGAGCCCTCCTACAAGAAGGAGGGCTCTAATCTTTCATATAAATATTCACCATTTTTATCATTGCGAGGACATCAAAACTTTAACTTGATGGGGATATGGTGCTATCTCAATTAATAAATATTACAAACCATATATCTATCATATTTTTTATAAACAGGATTAATTAGATTTAAAAAAAGATTTCTTTTTCTTTACTCGTAATAAGTCACCTGTCCATCCTTTGAATCGCATATACATATACATACCCGCTGTTGTGAAAATAATAAATAAGAGAGCGATTAAATAGCTATATTTCCATTCTAGTTCAGGCATGTATTTAAAATTCATACCCCATAATGCTCCTAAGGCTGTCAAAGGCGTACTCACAGCAGTTAATACAGTAAGAGCTTTCATAATTTCATTCCCACGATGAGAAGAAACAACTTCTTGTAAATGAATCATCGTGTCTAATTCTTCTTGGTACTCTTTAACAAGTTGTAATCCACGCTCTAATTTTACGTGTGTTTGTTTATAACAAAGGGTGTTTGTTAGTTTTTCTAACCAAGCTTCTTTTAGGCCTTGTAACACCTCTTGTATTAAGCGAAACACATGTGTGTTCATAAATAATTCATGACGAATATGATAAATCCTTTCTAAAACTGCTATGTTATTATGATGATAAAAATCCCATAATACATTTCTGAAATTGTTTTCAAAGTAGTCAACCTTTCGCAAATAGTGAGATATAAACATTGATAAGATAGCACATAATCCTTCAGCAGAACTATTACAATTTTTTGTACCCATAGGGATATTATGTATTAATTTTTGGAAATCCTCTTCCTCCTTTTCCTGAACTGTTATCAGTATTCCATGAGCTACGAAATAATGAAGAAATTTTTGAATTTTGGCGTCTTTTTTATCTTGATCATATAAAAACGAACCATATACACAAGTTTGACTTGGTGATAACGTATAAACATATAATCCATTTTCACAAGGAGAACTTATTTTCTTTACAAATTGAGCGAAATAAGATGTTACATCACGAGGGATTATAGAAGAAAGTTTTTCAAGCTCACTAGTTTTCACATGATACCAACTCCATTTCGTCATTTTTATGCATTCCATATTATTCTTCCTTTCAAAATAGTTTTATGTTTAATCGAATCATAACCGTAATATGACATTTGTATGTAGGTATTCATGTCTTGGAGGAAAAGTTTTTAGATCATCTAAATTACAAAATAAATGACATAGGAGGCCTTATTCTTTTAAAAGGAAGACCCCCTATATATTAATTATTTTTATTCTCAATTTTAAACATTTCCTCTATACAATCACTTTTTATCTTTTCTTATAAAGAATTTATTATATGTGGAAAAGAAGCTACATAATTTGGCACGTCTATTCAACGAACTCCATTTCAGTCGTTATTATAATTTGGATTCATATGCAGAGTGATTGGTGATGTCGTCAAATACTTGACTCCCAATAATGTAGTATCCATGAAGTGCAGCCTCTTTCGAAGCGTCTACCATACGGAAAGAAGAAATTTCACTTTGCATTTTTTCAATTCGTTTTTTGTGGAGATCTACTATTCCTCCTGTCCAAATAATAGTATCATACTGTTCTAACGTAAATTGTTCTTGTAATACACGTATGACGTCTTGGAAGTGTGCATCCAACTCTTTTTGAATCAAAGTATGAACCTGACTTGTCTCATGATTTTCTTCTCGACATTCATATCCTTTTTCTAATATGTTTGGCATGTCGTTAATATGCAATTGATTACTTTCACCCTCATAATTCTGCACGATATTCTTAATATTTTTCAAAGGCTTGCTACATCCTAGTTCCGTCTCATAATGATTTAAAATGAGATTCTGTTTCATATCTGTCATTTCTAATGTACGAAATCCACCATCAATAATTAAGATGCGATCTCGTTCCTGAATGATTCCCTCTTTTAAGAAATAGGCATGTAAAGCGACCGGTTGCTGAAGAATCAAAGCATTTTCCACCGTAATATGAATAAATTTCCCATCAATTTGCACGGAAGTTTCTTTTTTTAGTGCACGTTGTAATTGCTCATGCTGACTACCAAAACAAGTGATGGGAAGCCCGGTAACAACTAGAGATAACACGACATTTTCTTTATAATCCTTTGCAATGCAACCAAATATTTGTTGTTTAAATCGTTCGCTTTCATAATAATTTTCTATTTCATCGTCAAATGGAGGAAGAAATGAAGCGTCAGATTGATGTGCTTCATTTCCCATGTAGTATGCAAAGTCTAAGTCTATAAAACTTACCTTTGTTAAATCTTCACTTTCAGCATGATTAGGTACAGGGGCTAGTGTGGAAGCTTCACTCTTGATTGTCATCTCAGAATCTACAGCCTGTCGATATGCCCTTTTGGTAAAGCCAATTCCTACATCAATTGCATACAGAGATTTCATACTTTTTTCCTCACTTTCTATTTTTAGAGTTAAATCTAGGCACTCTCTTCTTTCCCTTCTTTCACATATTTCTTTTCATTTTTCGTTTTTTCCCCGTCTAAGTTCTTACTATTTTCATTTATTTCGTAATCCTTTTCACCTGTTTTCTTTTTATTATTTTCGTTTTCTGTTAAGTCTTTAATGGTAGAAATGACAACTGGTGTGGCTGTAAGCAGTTGTGGTAATGTTTGTTTTGCAACATTAGCTGCAGTTACAGAAAATTGTTTACTTGTCTCAGTTACCTTCTCCAATGTTTCCTTTATGTTTCCTTCTTGTAGTTTTTCTTTTACGCTTTTTCCTTTTGTTTGTATAGCTTTCCGATTTTCTTTTTTTAATAGGGAGACTATGACTCCGGTCGTAATTCCAATCACAGCATATTTAAATATTGTATGTTTCATTTTTCTCATCCTTTTCTATTTTTATTTTCTTCAATGCTACAACCTAAAATAATTACCTTACCTATTTATCAGATGTTGCAATCTATTACAGAGAATGATAGTTTTGCGGCTACCTATCATTCGCCATTGGTACTTCAGCTGTTACTAGGAGTAAAATCTTCCCTTGATCTAGTTTTTCTTCATATAAGTTAGCTTCCTCCTTCGACAACCCCATTTCTTCCATTTGATTTCGAAGTTCGTCCCCTTTTTTGGAGAAAAAGTTGATAATACTTGTTCCCAATCCTTGTTCTTTTACTCCAATCGTATTTGTGTCTGTATCATCCGCAATCCTTTTTGTTATATGTTTTTCATGTGCTAAAACATAAATATCATCGTGGCGAACCCCTTGCAATTCTAGCTCTTTTACTTTCATAACTACTTCCTGTTCATTTTGATATTCATAAACTACCGTTTTTCTTTCATTCGTATGCATGGTATCTTTCCTCCTTTAGATTTTTTATTTTTTATTTAGTTGTTATGTAATATGTAATACACCTATTTTAAAGATGTTAAACCTAAATTTTCAAAAAATTTCACACAATAGGTTATTCATGTTTTTAATATCAAAGAAATGTCACAAGAACTTTGCTTTGATAAAAGCGCTACAAATAACGATTTGTTTGGAAGGCAAGCCCATTGTTTTATAGAAATCATAGAAAAATAAAAAAGCACTCCTTTTCAAAGAGTGCTTTTAAAAAACATATAACCTAATAAAAATATTTCTATTTTGATTACGGAAAGAAAGTCTTTATTAAAACATATGGTTGCTAATTTAATTACGATTTGCCTTGCCCCCAAGTAACAATATCATTTAAAACATACTCAGGGATATTAGTAGGACTATAATATTCATCTGGCTTACTTATTCCCCCATCCCCCTCTGTAAAGAAATGATTTAACTTTGGATATAGTCGATAATCTACATTATCTCGTTCTTTTAATTGTTCTTTCCAAAGAGGAATTTCAATTTTTGATTGAATTTGATAGTCTCGTTCTCCTTGAATAATAAAAAGCGGTGTCTTTTGTTCTTTTGACATTTCCACTGCTTTAATTTTATGGATAGAACCCTTACTTCACAGGATTTTTTTGCTGTTTTCACTATATCCTTACTATACAAATGAAAATATACAAACTTTGCATAAAAAAATGATTTTATAGTATCTTTTTAATATCCATGTCCGCCTTGCCAACCACCATGTCCGCCCGGCCAACCACCATGTCCACCTTGCCAGCCACCATGTCCGCCTTGCCAGCCACCATGTCCGCCTTGCCAACCACCGTGTCCGCCTTGCCAACCACCGTGTCCACCTTGCCAACCACCGTGTCCACCTTGCCAACCACCGTGTCCACCTTGCCAACCACCGTGTCCACCTTGCCAACCGCCTTGCCAACCACCGTGTCCACCCGGCCAACCACCGTGTCCGCCTTGCCACCAGCCTGCATAGCCTTGTCTCTGTGAGTTCATTCCTTCGCATCCCTTCTTATTAAAAATTCAAATACTGTAACTGGGTATTCTCTAAATATAATTATGTATCCCAAAAATAAATGTATCCGCAAACATCCCGATTATTGGTAAAGTAATTATCTAATGAAAAAAACATTTATTATTGCAAATCTAAGCTCTATTATTTTTTGCTTTTCCAAAATTTTTTCGCTATTTTATTAGCATAATACTTTTTAGATTCAATTTCATCATAGTTACTTAGTATTAGAACAGACCACTCATTACTTGTGATCCTTTTTCAACATTACATCAGAATCCATAGTTGGGCTTTAGTTATACAAAGAAAACGATACTTCACTATTGAAGTATCGCAAAAAAACTATTTACTTACATTATTATGACTATAACCCTATCCGGTATTAGTTACTCACCTAAAATTGCAAATGGGCTAAATGATTCATAATGAATCAATTCCTTTTCTATACTGTGTTCTTTTAATACTGGAGCCGTTGACTGCACAATTTGTATTGTTTTCTCGTCAATCATAAATGGTACATCCCTTCGTATACAATGTCTTTATAAAACATTAGCATTATTTGAAATTTACCTTTCATAATTTCATTTTTTACTTTTAACTTCAGAATATCGAATCTTTTTTTATTATGGATCTAAACTGATCCAATAGTGATTCTGGCGCAATTGCTCTGAAGTTTTTACACTAGAACCTTCTTATTTACGCATTGAAAAATGTTACCTATAACGGAAAAGCCCAGATAGCGATGTGGCGGTATTCCTATTAAAGGTATCTCTCCTTCTAAAGTAGACAGTACTTGCAATCTTAGTACGAATCACAGTTGAATTCATGTTACTTAATCGTACCCATTCCACCAATTTTAATCTTAACCTTGACGTTTACATCGCCTTTTGCTAATTCGTTACCCCAATTATTTTGTATTTTTTTCCATTTCGGATATGTGTATGTTCTTGCATATCCTCCAAGCCCAATAGGATCAATTTTGGCGGTTTGTATTTTTTGTATTAATTGCTTGAAATCAGCTTCTAGCTTAGTTTCAATCGCCTTTTGTAATTTTGCTGCGTCCTTTCTAGTGTTAAACGAAAAAAGTCGTTCTGTAATACCGATTCTCATCTTTACATCTACATTAAATATAAAATGATCATCATATCTTGCCTTTGTCTTTACTTTAATACCATAGGCAGTAAAACTTATCAAATCTTTATCTTGACTATCTGAATTTAGCTTAATTGGAACTGTAAATGGTAACTCCCCTGCAGTTCCTTGTTGCAAAATGCGTAAGAGTTTGTTTTCATCAGGTTTCAGTGTTAATTTATACTTTCCTTTTTCATCCAATAAGGCTGTACCTGTCACCCATATTTTATTCTTTTTTTTCAGTTCAGTAATATTTGCTGTTAGCCCTTTGTCTGCTCTTTGTTCATATAATTCTTGAAGTGTTGTTTTCACCGTGATATTTCTTAAAAAAGCGGTATCAACTAGTTTTGTTAAATATATAGGAAGCCTTGGTTTATCTTTTGGACTATAGAAGATGACGTCTGAAACAGGTCCATCTACAGCGACAACCCTTGCGGTAACTGTATTTTTGGGATCACGGTAAAATGGATCAAGGTAAATTTCCCAGTTTTTTTGTTTCAGTAGCCTTTTTCCAACTAAAATAACCTGTGTTTTACTTCCGGCGGTAAGTGCCATAACCGTAGCATCAAATTGGTCTCTTGCTTTTCGAACCGTAGCAGATTTCACACCAGTAGTTTCTTCTTTTATTTTTGCTTCTTTATTGAAAACAGGGCTTGATATATACACTAATAAATTATCATTAGGATCTAAATCGATACCAAGAATAAGAGTAAGAGAAACATCTTCAACATTTCTTTGATCGAAGCATCCAGTCATCAAGAACACCAATAACAAAATACAACATAGTACTTTTCTTTTCAATGTATTCTCCTCCGGCGAAACTTCTCATATAGACAGCAATACAGCCATAAAATAATAGGTAATATATATGTTACTCCTAATCCAGTATTCGATAATACCTGTTGCCAAATTTCAGATTCATTCCAACTAGGATGAGTCCAAAATGTGAATCCGATAATAAGCAATAAGAGAACAACTACATGAGAGCTGTGATCTTGTTTTCCAAGTAATTGGCTTGAACAAAATACAGAACAGTATAGGGCAGGGATCCATGATGTGGAAACAATGGTTAAGTAAACAGCCAATAAAATCATGTCAAAACGTTCTAAAAAACGAAATTCAATTACTTTCAGTAAATTTATTACCGGTTGATTATATTGCGTAATGCTATCAGGGCTAAAATAGGCAAAGCAAACAATAGTAGCAAATAAATAAAATAACATCGTTAAGGTGTTTGCTATAACCATTCCATGGACTGCATACTGTTTTTTTTGTAAAAATGGATATAAAAAGAAAGCAATATCAAACCCTAAATAAGCATAAACAGTGCTTGGTACAGCGGTTAATATCGGTTTCCACCCTTCTTTTAAAAGCGGAAAGAAAGGCATCCAGCTTCCATTCCCTATAAGAGGGATTAAAAAAAATATCGGAATCCAAAGCGCCATATAAAAAAAAAGTTCGGCGTATCGTCCTAAAATACTAGGACCGTTACGTGCAACAAAATAGGTAGGAATCGAAAACAAAAAGATAACGATATAGTCAGGCGTTTTCGGGAGAAGCCATCCCTTAAGGTAAAGCATAGCGTTTATAAGAACGATACAAGAATAAAAAGCGAAGTACATCATGTAAATAACAACGAATGCTTTCCCTACTATTTTTCCAAACAATCGTATAAGAATATCATAAATCGTATCCTCAGGATATCTTGCAGCTGTTTTCACTATAAACACACCTGATATTGTGGAGAAAATCCAACCAATCAATATAGCTATCCATCCATCTGTTCCAGCCTTTTCTGCAAGCACACGTGGAAGCGATAAAACGCCAGTGCCCACCTGCACTCCATTAATTAAAATAATATACTGCATAAGAGTGATTTCATTATAGGCATACTTTTTCATAATTTCACCTTTTATTACGATTCTTTCCTTGTCGAATAGTTTGATCGGTTCCATTCCCCTTAGGACGCCTTCTTATTGTCCATAAAGGAAAGCGTACAAAAACATCTTTCATATCTGCAAAACGAAAGGGTGCTAATGGTGTTCCGTAAGAAGTACCTAACGATTTAAGACTACTTAGATGCCCAATTAAAGTCATCCACCCGATAACAAGTCCTACAATTCCAAATAAGGCAGCTGCTAGCATCATTGGAAAGCGTAAAAGTCTTACTGCCGCTCCCATATCATAGTTAGGGATAACAAAAGAAGAGATGGCGGTAACAGCAACAACAATAATCATAATATTGCTTACAATTCCCGCCTGAACAGCCGCCTGGCCGATGACAATACCACCTACAATTCCAACTGTCTGACCAATCGGAGTAGGTATCCGTAAAGCCCCTTCTCTCATCGTTTCCAATGTTATTTCCATAAGTAACGCTTCCATAACTGGGGAAAAGGGTACGCGCGTTCTTGATTCAGCAATAGATAAATATAGCTCTACAGGAATAACTTCAAAATTAAAGGAAATAAACGCAACATAACTCGCAGGCAGAAATAAAGCAACCATAAAGGCGACAAAACGAAGCAACCGAATAGACGAAGCAACTAACCACCTTGTACCGTAGTCATCGACTCCTTGAAAAAAGGAAATAAAATTTGTTGGAGTAATTAACACATTAGGTGAATGATCCATTACAGTTACAAATCTACCCTGTAGAATGTGAGATACAGCCAAATCAGGTCTTTCAGTTAATATAAATTGCGGAAACGGTGAGTAAGGGTGATCTTCAATGAATTCTATAAGTTCGCCATTACTAGCAACAGCGTCGATTGTAATATTTTGAATTCGTGTTTCTAATTCCTTCAGCACATCTTCAGAAGCTACATCTTTCAAATATAAAATAGAAATTTTGGTTTTGCTCCGTACACCAATTATTATTTCTTTTATCGCTAATTCACGATGAGGAATATATCTTCGAATCATTGCGATATTTTGACTTCCAGTTTCTATGAAAGCTTGATGTGCTCCTTTTAGAGCTATTTCGTTATGTGCGTCCTCAACACTTCTTTGTGGCCACCCTTTTGTATCCAATTGATGTGCTGTTGTTCGACTGTGAATTAATAAAACACTATCTCCCCCAAAAATAGCATTTTCAATCTGACTTAATGTATTAATAATCTTAATTTGTCCTAACGGAATTGGAAGTTCTCTATTAGTATCAAAATCAATATTCATCAAAGGACTGAGAACATGATTTTGAATCAATTCTTTATCTGTTAATCCAGATAAGTATACTAAGGCTGCTTCTAATCCACCTACTGTTATTTGAAACTGCCGAATTACTAAATCAGGCGCTTGACGAAATATATTCTGAATATGAGCTATGTTTTTGGATAAATCAGCGTCTAAGAGGGAGTCTTCAATATTTTTTTCCTGAAAATGAGTATTGTCTCGTATTGAACATGACTTAGGGTTGTCTCTATATTTTAAACGCCTCAAAAATTTAGCCATGATTCCCTCACTTTCTATGTACCTTTTATAGTATGTTTAGTATGCATATATTAAGGAAAAATATCCTAATAGTTCCTACAATTACACTTTTAAGACATTAGATACATTTCTTGCTGTCTTTTTTACTCATGTATTCCTTTTTGTTGTTGATGTAACTTTTCAATTGTAACTGACACACATTTGAAACTCTAAACCCTCTCTCTTCCCTAACAACTACTAATTTTAAAATTTCAGAATCTAAATTGTGTAAATTCCCCAATACTCGCTACCCTATAAAGATACATGTTTAACATGTTGATGATAGTTTTTCTTTTCTCTTCTATATGTTCTAGTGACATAATGTTTGGTTAAAATAACCTTTAAACTCTTTTAAGAAAAACTTAAGAAAATCTCCCTTTATTCATAAGAATTTTTTTCTATACTGAAGCATGTAAATGAACAAGAGGAGAAACGATAATGAGAAAATTTGTAATTTGCATATTAGGAATAGGCCTTCCTATATACTTACTACCTTTCATATTACGCGGGGATTTAGACAGATTTAATCCGATTGCTGAAGAAAAAAATGTATATGCCGTTGCGAAAGGATATGGTGTTCCGGATTATCATCAAAAAGGAAAAGCTATGTACTCACTAAAAGCTGTTGATGAATTAAGCAATGAAAAAGAATATAATGTTGGAACGAACACGCCTAATGATTTTATAAGAAAAACTTACTTAAAAATTCATGTAAAAGGAAAGTATGTGTATTCTTACGATATTATTTCTAAAGAGGATATTCCGGAGAAAATAAGGGGACAATTGGAGATAGCAAATAAATAAAAGAGCCAATTCATACGAGTTGGCTCTTTATTCTCTCTTCCATCTACCGCTGGGAGAATTCTTTCGGTAGATTTATTAAATTCGTTATCATTGTTTCAATAACCATTCTTCAATTACTTTCACTGTTTCATCTCGTTGTGCTTTTGGCGTAATTAAACTCGCATTATCACTTTTTTGCTCACCGTACATGCCAAAATTAGCATGATTCCCCCCTTTTATCATGTGCATAGTTGTATTTTTTGACATAAACTTTTTATTGTTCTCTATTTTTTCTACAGTTGCTAAAGCATCTACTTCCCCGTAAATTGATAACATTGGAATCGACTTAGTAGAGAAGTCATCTGCAGGATACGAACCTAAGAAAATAATCCCGTCTACCTTTTCTTCATGTTGAAAGGCATACCTAGAAATCATAGCTCCACCCATTGAATGCCCAGCAACATACCATTTTTGAACTTCAGGATACTGTTCAATTACACTATCTACCTCATTTATTCCAAATATCGCTAAGTTTAATGGTAACTTAGGCATTACTACAAAATGCCCATCTTTTGCAAGTGCTTCTCCTAAGTAACTATAAGCCTCCGCTTCTACTTTAGCTCCTTGATAAAAAATAACTCCTATTTTTGCATCTTTCTCTCCAAAAACTATATAATTTTCATCTTTTTTATCATCTACTAAAGACAAAGCCTCTTTCGTTGGTTTGTAAGTAAACTGAGACCACGTTAAAAAAGTAACACTTCCCATAATTAAAATACCTAGTAAAGAGTACAGAGTAATTTTTATCCATTTCTTCACATATATGCCCTCCCTAAGATGTGTATATTCTATACTTTAGATTACCATTAATAAACATAAAAACTCGAGCATTTTCATTGTGCTCAAGTTTTCATTTACGTCTTTAATTTATACTATAAATTGTCCAAGATAAATATGTAGCAAATGTAGCCCATAAAAAATATGGGATTAGCAACCATGCCGATACTTTAGATAAATTGGAAGAAAACATAATGAGAAGTAACGTAGTAATAGCGACTAGTAAACAATCTACTGTTGCTAAAAACAAATTCTTTTGGCTAAATTGAAAGTAGCTGAACGCTTGATTGAATATATAATTTAAAAGGAATAAAAACCAAAATGTTTTTGGCTTGAATCCATAGTTGTTGTAAATAATTGCAACTGATAATGCAATAAGTCCAAATAATACAGCCCATATCATTCCGATTGTCATACCTGGAGGTGTCCAAGACGGCTTTTCTAACGCATCATACCAAGTACGATCAATAGGGAATAAAACACTAGAAACATAAAACAAACCATATGTTAGTAAAAATAATATAATACTAGATTTTTTCATAAACATTCTCCTTTTTACTAGAAGATTATAGAAACTTTATATGATTAGTATGTCCTTGTAATGGATAAAATCCTAATATTTAAATTCCAAATACATATTGTTTAACCTATTTCATACAAATTCTTTCATACTTTTATATGCACAAAGGGCTCTCTCTCGTGCTGCCTTATGATCAACAATCGGATAAGGATATGTATCCCCAAGTTTTATATTGGATTTTTGTAAAATATGCTCAGGTGCTTCCCAAGGCTTATATATATATTTGTTTGGGATATCTTTTAATTCTGGTACCCATCTTCTTATATACTCTCCATTTTCATCAAACTTTTCTCCTTGTGTGATGGGGTTAAAAATACGAAAGTACGGTGATGCATCTGCTCCGCTTCCAGCAACCCATTGCCATCCCATTGTATTATTTGCAATATCAGCATCTAGTAGTGTATCCATAAACCATTTTGCTCCTTCTTGCCACGGAATTAACAAATGCTTTACAAGAAAAGAGGCTACAGCCATTCTTGCCCGGTTATGCATAAAACCTGTTTGCCATAGTTCTCGCATTCCCGCATCAATAAATGGATAACCCGTTTTCCCCTTTTGCCATACTCTTAATAACTCCTCTTCCTTATCCCACGGGAAATTTTCAAAGCTCTTATTAAGAGGTCTATATACTGTAAATGGATAATGATATAGTAAATAATAAGAAAACTCTCGCCAAATTAATTGACGTATAAAGCTATTAACTTGTTTTTCAAAAAGACTACATTGTCTTTCGGTACTTTTATTTATTAAGTAATGAAACATTAGCTTTACTGATATTTGACCAAATGAAAGATACGGTGCCAACATCGAATGGACATTTTGATCTGGAAAATCTCTTCCTTCACTATAAGAGACTAATTTGCTAGAGAAAAATTTCTTGAATGTTTTATATGCCCCTTCTTCTGTCGGATCCCATATTACTTCCATATGAGATGTCCACGGTATAGTCGGCAACAAGTGTAATTCTGAAACAGATAAGCTTGCTGGTAAAGAGTTTCCCCACTTTATACTCTGCACTCTGCTAATAGGTTTAGGTATTACCTGCTTTTGAAATGCATTGTAAAAAGGCGTAAACACCTTATATTCAGTGTTATCTTTCTTTTTAATAACCCACGGTTCTAATAATAAATGCGAATTAAATTCTTTACAGATAATACCTTTATCCTCTAACATCATTTTCATTTTTTGATTAGATTGTAATCTGTCCGGATCATAACAAATATTCCAATATACAGCCGTTATATCTAATTGCTCTATGAGAGAAAGTATTTCTTCCTCCGTACGTCCTTTACGAATTATTAAAGTAGAGCCCAATGCCTCAAGTTGCTTCTTTACATCTATTACAGCATGGTGCAACCACCACTTTGACGCACTTCCTATTGAAAAAGTTTCATCTTGTATATATACAGGAAGAACCTCACCAGACTGAACAGCCTCAAATAGAGCTGGGTTATCATATAAACGAAAATCTTTTTGAAACATAACAATAATTTTATTTTGCATGGCTATCCTTTCTGATTTTTAAAACATAATAAATTTTATTATACAACAGCAATTTTTACATAAGAATTTATTTGTCTTTAATAAATTAGTTAACTTTTTCAACTATTTTTTTAGTAGGAATTTTAACGACCGTTTCTTTTCCCCTTGTTCTATCAATCTTGAAACCATGAACTTTAACATCAGACGGTACTAGTGGATGATGACAAATCATATCTATACTCTTCTCAATATTTTCACTAACATTTTCTTTTCCACTTAGCCATTCATCAAGGCTACCATTTGAAAATTCAGGCATGCAATTTTCAAAGAGATAATCTAGTTCCCTGTTATTTTTTATGGAATCACGTTGAATTTGTAGATTAACTACATCAGTTTCTTTATCCTCTATTCCTACAACAATAATTTCTTCAACATTTTCTTGATAAATAGCAATAATAATAGATCTCATTATATCTCCATAAGGATGTACAATTACAGAATCGTAGCTGTGTATAGTCAACATGTTTTCTTGTTGAATGTTAGTTACTTGTTGGATAATAGGCTCTATTCCATGTTCAATGTCTGTTAACAATAAAACTTTTTTATTCTTTGAATTCATATGGAGCACTCCTTCTTCATTATTGTATTTATGAAATTTTTAAGCTAGTAACAATAGTTGATTATGCATTGCATGATTGTTACCAATTTTTCCAGCGTCCCTCTGGATCAACACTTGCAAGTCTAACCCATCCATTTTGAGCTTTTTCTCTAAATGTGAAATCATTATTTAGCAAACGTTCTATATATTGAATAGGCGCTTGAATTACAATTAGTAAACGAAGTGGTGAATGATACGTCTCACTATCTGACTGCATAACGGATTGCCAAGGTAAGCCTGGCAACAAATCACTTGCATTTCCCTGCATAACACCAAGACCCGCCGTTACGGTTTGGGTTGTTTTGTTTCCACTACCATAATAATGAGGAGCTACAGTTGAAGCGTAGTATTGTAGATTTATCCACTGAGCTACTGTTCCTGGTCCTGCAATAATGTTAGCTAATATATCGCCACTTTCATCCTGTTTCCAATCATAATTATGGAGGAAAGCCCTACCTTCTAAGTCACAATCCTGAGTTAATTCTCGTTGCCCGATAATAAAAGATGCATTACGAGCTAATCCCCATTCTGGACGTATTTCACTCCAATCTTCTGCAAATCGATGTGCCTCTTTACTCGCATTTTTTATTTTCGTTTTAAAATTTGGTAATTGCGTTAAACGCTCTCTATTTGCATGTTGGCTCACATTTGGCATAATCGACTCGATACAATCAAATGCTTCTTGCGCAGTTTCCGAAAGTTCTGGGACGTAAATCCATTCCAATTCATCCAATGTTGTTTTATGTTCAGCTGCTGCAAAAATGGTATCCTCAGGAATTTTAATACCTTCAGCAAACAACGCTTCTCTCACTTCTGGAAGATTACATAAAGTAGCAAAAACTCTTGCATTGAATCCCCCTGCTGCTCCGCCACAAGCACCACACTCAAGTGCTGCAGCATAAGGATTGTTCGTACTTTGACTACTATGTCCGCACATTACAACTAAAGGAGCAAATTTTTCTGTCAGTCCCACCATTTTTAAAGCTTGACGCACATAGTTCACTTTTTCTTCTTTCGTAAAACCGATAGGTATCTCACCCTTTGTGTCATGAACATGATTAAGCGAGAATGTTGTATCAGGTTTTTGTAACATAGTTTTACGAAGGTTACGAATGAAACCACCAACTCCTCTTGGGACAAAACTTCTTGTCACCATCTGTAGACCAAGTAAAGGACCACTTAACTCAGGTAGCGCCATACTTGTCAGTACGTTCTGTTTCATCGTTTTAAATGTATAACGTACCGAACTGCCTACCCTCTTACGTTGCTCATAAGATTTAAGTTCATTTTCATTTGTGAGCTCTTTTATTTGATGTTTCGGTTTGAGTATAACTGGCAAAGAAGGATGGTTGTTATTGCTACCTAGTTCACTAGTTGCAATTGGTAATCCAAAGAAACCAGCTATCCCAAATGTTTCAAACGGACCTAATTTTTCAAGATGGCGACGAAACGGTTCTGAACGTACATCAATACAGAATGCTAATTGAGCTAATACACGCTTTTTATCATCGGTTGCACGTTGTGTAGAAGCAATCTTCTCCCTTAATTGCTCTGCATGCGTTTGTTCCCAAGCTTCCAGCCAAAGTTTTCTGCGAATATTTTCATCAAAACGATAAGCGAATACTAATAATTCACTTTGTTCAGCAGCAGGCATTTGTAACCATTCCCGTGTTGAAATATTCCCCCAATAGATCCAAGAAGCTATAAGTGGGTCGATCGAAACTTTTTTCTCAACCTTTTGATTTTTTAAAGGTAAATAAGGTTTTGCAATAGCCAGCTCCATAGAAATTCGAACTGCTAAATATTCTATGAGAAGTTCCTGTTCCTGAATTGATTGTTGTGAGCGCCATCGTATCATTCCTGCCCACCCAGGCAAAGAAAGCAAGTGCCCTTCAAGGTAAGATTGTATGTTAGATTCAGAAATTCCTAGTTCAGATAATGCTCTCGCTAAAGCTACTTCGGCATCTTGTGGCCAATCTTTTAAAACTTTACGCTCATTTTTACTGAGCGCTGGATCAAATTTAATAAGGTGTTGCCATGCACGATAAAAACCTTTCTCTCGATTTGGCATCGTCCAACTTGATCCAGAGTCATCAAGATATAATTTACACCATTTAATGATATGATAATTAAGAACATCAGATAGGTTTTCACTATTTTGATTCTCTATAAGCGAACTTATTGGCTGCATAACAGACGCTTTCATACTTGCTGTATTTATATAACTTATTTCTTCTGCCAATTTATTTACTTCTGGCGATGATAATAGACTAGAAGGTAATTTTTCTAACTTTAAAGCTGCTTGGCAAAATCGCTCTGCTTTCTCTCGCGGAATATTAAAAGATTGTGAATCCAGCCAACGAGACAAACTCATTTGTAAAAATGATTCCTCAATCTCACCTTTTGCTTTTGCCGAATGAATCATGGAGGCACTAGGATAAATATCCACATTACGAGCTTCTTTTAACCAATTTGCGACTTGTTCAAATGATTGCTTTTCAAGTCCCATCCAAGGGTGGTGAGCTGCAAACGTCGAGATAGGCCAAAGTGGTGCAATAACTCGGCTAGCAGATGCAACTAAATCATTTATATTATTTTCTTGCATATCAATGTTTGTATCTTTCTTTAATATTGACGGTATGCTCATCACGAATTACCTCCCTTTGATACATAATGTTTCAGATAGCTTGGGTGACTTTCTACTGACTTTCTTCTCGCCTCACCTACTCGAACTAACCAAAGATAAAGTACAGCGAATAAAGCAGAAGATTGATGACGAGTAACGAAAGTACTAATAATACTACTAAATAGTAAAATACATATAACAAAGATAACGGCTGGAGCTGAAGGTTGAACACTTTGATAAATATCAGTATGCAACCATTTATAAAGAGAATTATGAACAGTAAAGTAAATGAGAGAAAATCCAATCAAAACAATTAAGCCAGCAATTCGTCCCATTCTTCCCTCTCCAAAAACAACAAGCTGTTTCCATGAAAAGTATAGTGACCATCCTAAGATTAACGCACTAACTAGTTGATACCCCTCTCCAGAAGTCATAAACCAGAAAGTAATTGCTATAAATGATCCTAAAACACGTCCAACTATACTCCACAAATTGGACATCTTTTCATTAGACTGATTCACTACCCCAAAACGTTGCACGGAAGAACCAGCTTGTAAAAATAGTGTAGCTTTAAACAAACCATGTAAAATTAAATGAATAACAGCTGCTAAATAGGCGCCTAATGCACATTGAATAAGCATAAATCCCATTTGTGCAATAGTTGAACCTACTAGCTGACGTTTATAATCAACTTGGACTAAACTAATTCCTGTACCTATTAAGACAGAAATACTAGAGAAAATTAGTAAAATTATTTGTGCAATATCATCATGAAAAAGAGGTGAAAATCTAGTTAACATGATACCGCCAGCATTTACTAAACCCGCATGCATAATAGCAGAAACAGGAGTTGGAGCAACAGCAGACTCAATTAACCATCTTTGAAAAGGCCATTGTGCTGCTGGAATCATCACAGCTAATATAATTAATAAGTTAATTCCTGTTCTCTCCAATGTTCCATGTAGCGCTACATTTTCATTCGTTAAAACTGATGTTAACTGCCACTGTCCTGTTACTTGAAAAAGCCAAATGATAGCTGATAGTAAGGCAATCCAACTTATTGTAAATAAATAGCCAGAGATTTTAGTTGCTTCACTAACTACTTTCCAACCTTTATTTAGCCCTATGAGTAGAACCAATCCTATAAGCGTTGCTCCCCAACAAATGAGCATTAAACGAAGATCATCACTTAACCATGCAACCGAAGATACACCTGTAGTAAATGTAAAAAGTGCAAAGTATTTTCGATATGAGTGATCCCCCATTAAGTAACGTACAGAGAAACGCTGAATGATTAAACCAATTGTAAGAACAAAGAAAGCCATTAACCAAGCTAAAGTATCTAGATGCCAAGGCCCCACAACTCTATCTCCATTGTTATTAACAAGTGCGAGTAAAGAAACCAATGAAGGTAAAGCAGCGATACCAATATGGATATGAACAAAACGTAAAGGTACCCTTGCATGTAAAAACAATAATCCACTTAGCCAAGAAGCACTAAGCGCCATAAAAAATAAAGTTAACAGTGTTGATGAACTCAGCGAAATTAACATGTTAAATACTCCCTTCTAAGCGAAAATAGCCTATAAAAATTCCTTTTAATTACGATAGTTTTTTAAATTTCAATTTTCATTCACTCTTTTTCGTGCATCGTTTTTTCCCATAAAAAAAACCGACAACTTCCATAATTCAATGATTTTATATCATCATTGAATTATGGAGATTGTCGGTTTCACTTCAACTAACTTCAATAAAGTTTTTTGAAGAGCTCCCATTTTATAGAGGATAGTAATGTATGTATTACTCCTATTAAAAATAACAGTATATCTCTGATCTCCTAGATTATGCAATCAATATATCAATTTATGTTATGCGCTATCTTTCAATTAAGAAACTTTTTCATTTAGTCAATATTACATATTAAAAAAATGCTAAAGCCTTAATTATAGCAAACAGTTAAAATAAGCATCTATTAATTTTTTAAAACAATTATAAGATAAACTATATTAAGCAGTTTGTCAATTTATTTATCAGTTTTTTTGAGCGTTATTCCAATTAAAATTCAGTATACGTAAATAATTTCAAGTTTTTAATTATTATCATGTTAATAAATTTAAATAAAGCGCAAAACTTTTAGGTTTCTTAATTATCTCCCACTAACCCTACGGTGGTTTTAATTTTTAAAATTTTTCCTCAAGATTATGAAACAATTTAAAAATCATTACTCGTTCACCAGTGCGGGAGCTTATATCCGTATGAAAGCTTTTCACTTTTTCTTCAGTTAATTCTAGTATAATCTCTTTCAAATCTTCAATTCCAGATTCAACTAGCTCCGAACGATTTTTCTTTATCGTTAGCATACCGTCTTTCGTTTCGCAAACCGTATATTCAGCCGGCGTTAAAATACCTTGTAAATTTACGATAATCATATCCCGTAATATATCTGTCTTAACGGATATAGACCCGCGTCCTAGGTAGTCCTTTTCCCAGTGAGTAATTGCTTTGCTTATCTCTGATTCAATAGAGCCTTTTGAGTTTTTCATCTTTGTATCCTCCTTCAATAAAATGTAATTACATTTATAATTACAATAACAATATAATAATCTGGATTGATTTTATTTTCAATTATTGAGAAGAATTTATAGGAATCGTTGTCATGTATCCTTTAGTATTAAAGTGAATTTTTATATTGCAATATACGTTTTTTTGATTACCCCCAACAAAATACTCTTACTATAAAGACTCTGTTGCATAGATTTCTAAAAAGGACATTCCGGAGAAAATAAGGAAACTCTTGTAACGTAATATACAAATGAAAAAGCCGATTTCTTTATAAAATAAGAAATCGACTTTTGGCTTAGTTATGGATTTAGTAATGGAAAACACCTTTTTAAAATAATTATGTTTATACTATAGACGTTGATCTTTCTGGAAGTTTAGTTGAAAATGATCCGCTTCATTGTATACCCCGAATTCATATCCTTTTTCCTTATAAAATTTAATAATTTCCGGAAGCGCTTGTAATGTCTGTGGTTTTTCATGCATTAGAACTACTTCCACATCTTCTGTTGTTGTACGCTTTACATTTTCTATAATTTGCTGTGGGTTACCTTTTAATTTCCAATCATTTGAATCTATCGTCCAATCCCAAACTTTTATTCCTGCTTCTACAATTTTGTTACGAATGTCCTGCCCCTTTAATCCTGGTGCAGATCCGTATGGGGGACGGACTAGTTTAGGAGTTGTACCTGTAATATTATGAATAAGAGCTAACGTTTCTTTCATCTCCGTTACAAATTGTCCTTTTTTGTATAGCTTATCACTATTATGTGTCATACTATGTGCACCAATATAATGTCCTTCTTTTACTGCTCGTTTTACATTTTCCTGAAAACCGGTATTCTGTAAATTGCTACCTTGCATAAAAAATGTCGAAGCAACATGTTGCTCTTTTAGTACATCTAAAAATTTCCCAGTTAATTCGCTAGGACCGTCATCAAATGTTAAATAAACAACCTGTCCTACTGGTTTTCCATCAGGTCTTTTCTGTTTTGCCAGTGATGTGTCCTCTTTCTTTTTTTGTTGTTGCGTATTAGCTAGCCTAATATTTTCATTAGCTACCCCTTTCGCTGGGATAGAGTTCCATTTCCCTATTAAAAAGAACGTGAAAAAGGTCGTTGCTAAAACAACTCCTAGAGATAGTATTGCCTTAGTTACTACACTTGTTTTTTTCTTATTTTGTGATTCTTTCATTATGTTTCGATCCTTTCCCTACTCATTTTCATATTCATTATTTATGCAGCTAAACATTAACTTCAGCTGATATTTACAATAAATAGATTAATAGAGGAAGGTGAAGATAAAATGCAGATAATGTCGAAATTAGTTAAAGAATAGCCTATTACATCCACTCTTTAAAAAAATATTTGTTTCTCTACTACAGTTAAATTTGAAAACTGCATATACATCCAAAATAAAAAATACTACTCTTTCTAAATAACATTTTTACATCAAGATAATAGCATACCGGTATAAAGATAAAATACAGAGATGGCCGTACTATTGAAATTCTATTATAATTTTGTAATTGGAATTCATTTGAACCAAATGAAGAACTAGAAGAAATATTATTATGTGGAGGTACTCCGATGAACCTTGTAATTAGAGAGTTAGAAACAAATGATTTAGATAATCTCCCGGAGATTGATGACAGTTTTATAGTGAATGCTCGGTTAATTCTTTCTCTTTCCAAAGGAAATAGACGCATAGAATATACAGTAGAAGACGTTCCAAGTTATGAAAAAAGTTATTTACAAAATCAAGATGATAATGAAGAACTGGCTTACAATGAATATATAAATAAACCTAATCAAGTCATTTACATAGCTCTGTTACATAACCAAATCATTGGATTAATGGTATTGAAAAAGAATTGGAACCACTATGCTTACATAGAAGATATAACGGTAGATAAAAAATATCGTACAATCGGAGTTGGCAAAAAATTAGTTGATCAAGCAAAGCAGTGGGCAAAAAAAGGAAATATGCCAGGTATCATGCTTGAAACGCAAAATAATAATGTCGCAGCATGTAAATTTTATGAAAAATGTGGATTTGTAATTGGTGGGTTTGATTTTCTTGTTTATAAAGGTTTGGATAAGACAAGTGATGAAGTTGCAATTTATTGGTATATACATTTCAAATGATAATAGTTTATAACGTAAAAAAACTCAAAATAAAACCCCAATTTCTCTATATTAAAATCGAGAAATTGGGGTTAAGTTATTTAAAACAAATAACTAATTAATAATCCTGCTGACAACAAGAAGCCGAAAATCGTATTTGTCATCGCTGTTGATTTCATTGCGATGCGCATATATCCAGGATCCTTTGCCCCTTTTTGGAAACTTTGAATCGCAGAAATTGGCTTTCTCAAACCTAAGAACATAACTAATGCCCAAGGGCTTATATAACCCATTAATACAATTACGGCAATCCATAAATACGCAATGAAAAAGGCTACCGCTAGTGTTACCACAGCTTTTTCTCTCCCAAGGAGGATTACTAATGTCTTTCTTCCACCTTTAATATCTTCTTCGATATCTCGGATGTTATTTGACATATTGATTGCACCTACTAAAATTCCAATTGGAATGGAAATCAATACACTTTCAATCGTTACAGTATTCGTTTGAATAAAGAAAGCAATGAGTACAAAACATGTCCCCATTAACAACCCAGAAACTAATTCTCCAAACGGGGTGTACGCAATTGGTAATGGACCGCCTGTATATAAATAGCCAACTGCCATCCCAATTAAACCAATAACCACTAACCACCAACTACTATTCATACAAATATAAATGCCAATAAAAGCTGCTACGACATATAATAAAAGCGCAACTGTTAACACATTTTTTGGCTTCAATCCATGACGGACAATTCCGCCACCGATGCCAACGGATTCAGCGGTATCTAATCCACGTTTGAAATCATAGTACTCATTAAATAAGTTCGTTGCTATTTGCAGCGCTAAACATGCAAGCATCATCGCAATAAATAAAAGCCAATCAATTTTGGCAACATAAAGTGATGCCACTGTCCCTAAAATTACAGGAGAAAACGTCGCCGTTAATGTATGCGGGCGCGTCATCTTCCATATTAATTTAGCGGAACTAATTTCCTTTTCATTCCCCATAACTCTGTTCAATCTCCCTACATTTGAAGTATAAATTACTAGCAGTATCTTTCTATCTATTTCCTGCCACGCATCCATTCATTATAGCAATAAATGATTATCCTTTCTAACAAATCAACTTTTAATAAAGTAAAATTTATAAAATGAAACTTTACCATCTTCACATAATATTCTGTATTACTCCTAAGAGTGGTTTTAAAGCGATGCGATAAGTAAATGAAATACATAATAAAAAAGAGCCAATCTCCAACACAATAGAAGATTGGCTCTTGCCTTTATTTATTCCCCAATTTCAGAAAATCGCTTTATACGTTCACCAATTTCATCGCGAACACGTTGAAATTCAGACCACTCTTTTCCTGCTGGATCATCAAATCCCCAGTGAACACGATTCACATGCGGCGGAGTAGATGGACAAACAGAATCCGCATGACTACAAAGTGTAACGACTAAATCAGCACTATTTAAAATGTTTGCATCAATTATATCTGATGTTTGATTTGTTATATCGATATTCACTTCATTCATTGCTTTAATCGCATTTGGATTCACTCCATGTGCTTCAATACCTGCAGAATACACATTCCACTTATCCCCTAAATATTGTTTTCCCCATGCTTCTGCCATTTGGCTTCGGCATGAATTTCCTGTGCATAAAAAGTAAATTGTCTTTTTGTTTGCCATGTTGTTTTCCACCTTTGTTTTTAAGTTGATTGATCATTAAAATATTTACGTTTAAACCAAAAAGCGACATTTACAAGTGCAATCATGACAGGTACTTCGACTAACGGTCCAATGACAGCTGCGAATGCTGCGCCCGAATGAATACCAAACACACCAACCGCTACAGCAATCGCTAACTCAAAGTTATTACTACCTGCTGTAAATGCTAACGTTGTTGTTACCGGATAGTTTGCACCAATTTTTCTTCCCATAAAGAAAGAAACAAAAAACATTACAATAAAATAGATTAATAACGGAATCGCTATTCTTACCACATCTAGTGGCACGCTAACAATCATCTCTCCTTTTAAAGAGAACATAACGATGATCGTAAATAGCAATGCAAGTAATGTAAGTGGACTAATTTTAGGTATAAACACCTTTTCATACCACTGTCTTCCTTTTAACTTAACTAGTACAAAGCGTGTCAACATACCTGCTATAAAAGGAATTCCCAAATA
The DNA here is from genome assembly GCF_054509685.1 of Bacillus sp. C-3-6. Taxonomy (NCBI): domain Bacteria; kingdom Bacillati; phylum Bacillota; class Bacilli; order Caryophanales; family Bacillaceae; genus Bacillus; species Bacillus sp. C-3-6. The sequence continues at coordinate 2,984,942 of NZ_CM137247.1, forward strand.
GATAAATACTGATTTTGCTACTTCTATCATTGTAATATCGACAATAGCACCTTCAATCCCTAACCATTCTGGAATTACAGTTACAAATACGTATGCATAAACTGAGAAAAAGAGCATTTGAAATACCGAATTAAAAGCAACTAAACCTGCCGCATACTCTTTATCCCCATCAGCAAGATCGTTCCAAACAATTACCATTGCAATACAACGTGCTAACCCAATCATAATGAGACCAACCATGTATTCTGGTTTATCAGGAAGAAAAATAATTGCTAACACAAACATAAGTACCGGACCAATAATCCAATTTTGTACTAAAGATAGCACTAACACTTTTACATCTTTAAATACTCGGCCCATTTCCTCATAGCGAACTTTCGCTAACGGTGGATACATCATTATAATTAATCCAACAGCAAGCGGAATAGACGTCGTTCCAACCTGTAATGTATTCAGTCCGTCTACTACACTAGGGAACACAAACCCTAAACCAATCCCAACAGCCATCGCTAGAAAGATCCATAGTGTTAAATATCGGTCTAGAAAAGATAAACGTTTCATTTTATTTTCCATCTCCTATTAACAGCAAGAATTTTTAACTATCTCATTTGAAGTCGTGCAACAAGATGGATCTTCTATTTTATGAACATCACTATCTGCTTTTGTATAAAAGAACTCCCACTCATTACCATCGGGATCCGTTACCCAAAACTTATCTTGTACTGCATAGCAACAAGTCGTATCCATCTCATCACGCGCAAAGAAACCTTCTTTTTCTAATCGTTCTTTATGTAATGTAATTTCTTCAGCTGTATCCACTTGGAAACCAAAGTGATTTACTTGATTTCCCTTCACTTCATCTCGCACGTTCAGCGTGAAATTAAGTCCTGGCGTCTCTAATAAAAATTTTGCATAATCTGTTTTCACTTTAACTGGTAATACACCAAATACTTTTTCATAAAATTCAATAGACTTCTCTAAATCCGTAACGTTTATACCGACGTGAACATATCTCATACCTTATTCCTCCTCTTTATATGTCATTAATCAAGTTTTTTTGATTAATATTACAAAATTTTAACAACAACTACCTTTCCCTGTTTTTCTAAAGATACAGCACAATTCTTCTGATAATAAATTATCCACTTCCGCATCATTTAAATCATAATAACTCCACGTACCTTTTGTTTCTTTTACAATCAAACCTGCATCTAATAAAATTTTTAAATGATATGATAATTTAGATTGCGTCATTTCAAAAACTTCTGTTAAATCACATACACACGTCTGTCCTCGCTGGCAAAGTTCATACATGATTTCTAAACGTTTCTGATCCGCCAACGCTTTAAACTTTTTCTCATAGAGCTGAAAATTTTGTGCCACTGTAGTTCACTTCCCTTCATCAACTTTTTTTGATATTTATAGTATATACGTAGATGAGTTCTATATGCAACTTATTAATCAAGTTTTTTTGATTTATCTAAAAAACTTCCTCGCATCATATCTTTGTTGCAATTAAAAAAGACCATAACCTTTTCAAAAATGAAAAACTACGGTTCTTTTTACAACTTAATAGTTACAATATTTCCGAGAAATGGAGTCTCTATAACTATTTTAAATTTTAATTTGATCATTATAGAGTAGTGCCCCATCCCCCTCAATCTAAGAAAAACAAATACCCCCAAATGAGAAAAATCGATATAACTCTTCCGCAAATAAAGATAACTCTTGTTTTTGGTACATATTCATAAAAAGCACGTCACCCTTTCTCATTAACATAAGAGAATAGTAACGTGCTTTTAATTTCAAAAATAGTCTAAGATGGTTGTGGGACGGGACCCCCATAAGAACGTTATCTAAGATTGTATGAGAGGTGTTAGTTCCATTCCAATGGCCTCAGCCGGCGATTAACTCAAATACCGATTTCGGATGACCCCCATGTGATGAAGCTCGTGTCCTGCGACGCCGTACGCGAGGGCGCGCGCCGTAATGCTTAGGTTGTTGGCTGTGCCCTTACGATTCCATGCCTCCGGCGGTAGCCCGCGCAGCAATGTAACCGTTGATTGCCGTACGGCCCGGTAGTCTTCGGCCAATTGCGCGGTTGTCCAGCTTCCGAAAGGAGGTATGAACAATTCCTGATCGAAACCGGTCAGAGGCGTCTGGTCCCCTCTTGCGAACCGGAGCAGGCGGTAGGTCATGACGCGTTCCGCGTCTGCAATGTGGCCCACGACTTCTTTCAGCGTCCATTTCCCTTCCGCATACCGATATGCGGCCTGGCTTTCGGTCAACGATGCCAGGAGCTCGGTCATTTTCTTTTCCTGGGCGAGCAGAATATCGATGATGTTACCGTCCGGCACCAAACGGATATATTCGCCGGAGCTCCCGGCGTATTCTTCTTCTGACGGTCTTTGATTCATGCGTAGTCACCTCTTTATGTAGATATAGAAAATTATAGCACTCGTCTATGTCTAATAAATTCGCGAAATGATAGAACGTTCCTTCTAATAATTGAGGATAAGCAACTATTTAGTTGGTCGGTCGCCACATTATCCTAATTCGTTAGCACAATAAGCAATGCTAATCAATAACGCATAAAAATTATCTGTTATACAATATTTCGAAGTTATTAATATATATTGAGTTATTCCGAAACATACATAAATACATTTTGTCGAAACTATTAAAAAAGAAGAATTTCTCTAACTGAAGAATTAATAATTGTGTTACCAATATGTAAAAATCTCAATTTAAAACTAAAGGAGAACAAAATGGACAAATAATTGTATCGATGTACCTCTCACTAGATGGTGTCATGGAGGAACCAGCTTGGACTGCTCCATACTTCAATGAAGAAGTAGCAAAGTTTCAATCCGATTTACTGTTTGAAAGTGAAGCGCTTCTACTAGGGCGAGTAACTTATCAAGGTTTTGCAGCTGCTTGGCCTTCTATGATTGATGAAGAGGGTTTTGCTAATAAGATGAACAGCATGCCTAAATTTGTTGCTTCAACAACTTTGGAAAAAACCGAATGGAATGCAAATCTTATCAAAGGTAATATTATAGAAAAAATATCGAAACTGAAGGAACAGCTAGGTCAGAACCTTTTAATCTATGGCAGCAGTGATCTTACACAAACATTAATGCAACATGACCTCATTGATGAATATCACTTTATAGTCAATCCCGTTATCGTAGGAAGCGGAAAGCGTCTCTTTAAAGACCAGAGCAATACAAAAGCATTAAAACTTATAGAAACAAGAACGACCAGTTCAGGTGTCGTTATTCTTTCCTATCAGCCGGAGAAAAAAGAATAATTATTGATAAATTATATAAACAAAAAAACTCATCAGAATAAATCCTGTTGAGTTTTTTTATAAGATAATACATATATTAATTTATAAAAATTAGATGTCATATTAACTAGACATGTATAGAATATACAACCAAAATCAAACAATATATCAATCCTTTTAAAGGGTAAAATAGGGAAAAAGGAGATTCTAAATAATACCTTTAGAAAACTCTATTTATTACATAGGAGTTGCTATTATTTTAGCAATCATCGGTGCAATGTTCGGGGGAATTATACTTATAATTCGACATATTAACAATCGTAAAAAGCAAGATTCAGTTGAACAAAAATTAGATAAGGTTATTCAACTGTTAGAAGAACAAAACAAAGATTGACTCTTTCGGATCAGGAAAAGTTAAAAGTAACTTCCAATAACGAGAATAATGTAAATAAGCTGTCCATGTAGACAGCTTATTGTTTTTTTGCTTAGCGTACAAAATTCGCGTCTTGTTGGCGGTACCCCATATCTATCAAGCTAATAATTCGAGAACCCCAAAAAACAAAAAATTTACCTTTTCACAGTTATTTATGAGATTTCATCTCACTTTTTTCGTTTTGGGGAACAATTAATTTCTTAAGTTGATGGGCATGGGGTATCAACAGCATTTCGGAAAAAAACCACGCTAAGTAAAAAATAAGCTGTCCATATGGACAGCTTATTTACATAAAATTCGTTATTGGAAGTTGATTAATATCGGTTCATTTGTTTTTCGAAAGGAGTTATTTTGTTCGTTCAAAGATAATATCAAAGTAATTCGCGTACCCCATAGTTGGTGGCGCAAATAGTTGATTTTATAGGGGGGAACCTGTAACTGAATCCTAATATAGGTGTTTTTGTTTAAATTTTGCTTAATTCTCACCGGTAATTAACTAAAAATTTAGAGATCGTTATATAATGAATTTAATTTAAAATTAGGAGTGTTAGGGGTATTGGAAAGGTGTTAAAACTTCTAATAGAAAGCATATTCGATTAAGAAAGAAGGGATAGTTATGAAAACTAGTGAAGAAACGCATTGGCAAAGGTTTAAACGTAAGAGTAAATCCCCGAAAGAGTGGTTAAAGAAAGTATATGAATTTTTTATTAATGAACACGTATGGGATGCTATCTTTAAAGTGTTCCTTAAACTAGTATGGGCAGTAAAAGGTATGGGAAAAAGCTTGAAACGGGTAATAGAAAACATATTCAATTAAATTAAGAAAGATAGGGTATTGCAATGGAAATGAAACAGATTGGTAGTAAAGGGCAACCAATTGTTCCATTTCACATTAGGGGTAGCACCACATACCCATCAAGCTAAGATTTTATCGTATCCCCTAAACGGGAATTTTGTTTTTTTATAACACCGAAGTTCATTTTTATCGTTTTGGGGGTAAGCTGTTTTGTTAGGTTGATAGGCATGTGGCGGTACCCCTAATCCTTTAACGTACAGGGTGTTCCATATATCATTGTAAAAGATCATGAAAATAACACTCAAAAATCAATTCTTGGATTCAGCACTCAATCATTAGAAGAAGCTATTTTATAATAATCATCCAACACCATGAAAAAGAAACGAACAAAAATATTCGTTTCTTTTTCATGGTGTTTAATGCTCAAGAAAACTTATAACCGCATAAGTATATAGAACGACTAGAGCAAAGGCACATATTCCCATAATTATAATCGCTAGTGTGCTTTTCTCTTGTCTAAACCCTATAATTCCAAGAATAAATGCACTCAACATTGTTACCTTAAGCATTGTAGAAAGGTTGGGGATTGAATATCCACTCAACCAGGTAGAGAAACTTACAATTACGGAAAAAGAGAACAAAGTTAAAACAATAGATAATATATTAATGTGCTTCCCATACTTCAGTTGCATTTCGCTACCCCCTTTTCTTTTCATCAGTGAATAATAGGTAGATGGCCATATTTTCATTTTATTCTAAATTTTCTCGGAAATCTACAACAATAAGAAGAGGTTGTCCCAAAAGTCGCTGCATAGTTACTTTTAGGCAACCTCTTTTCTTTATTTTTTACTTTCCTCTAGTTTAGAGATATTTGCTTCTTTTTCAGGTAACGTATCAACAAAATCCTTTTGAGATTTTAATAGATCAGATTGTTGTATCCAAGCCATAAGATCATCTAAAGATTTACGAGCTTCTTTTACATCGCCAGTAATATCATTCATGTTCAACTTATTAAATGTAGCTAAAAATTCTTGTTGAATCTCACCTTGCAATGCATTGGCTTGCTTTGTTAATTCTTTATTTTCATCACTTTTTGCCTTTTGAATATTATTCATAGCTTTCCCGATTTCATGTTTATCAAAAGCATCTTGCGCTTTCTTTAAATTTTCGGTTTGTTCTAACTTACTTTTAATCTTCTTATCATCCTTCAACTTCAAAGCCTCTTGATAATTCTTTATAGCTTCGCTATATTTTTTATCCTTAATGTTCTTATCAGCTTTTGATGTATAATCTTCAAAGGAATTACTACTACAAGCTGCCAGTAGCAAGATGAATGCTAGAATCAACCCATAAAACTTAACATTTTTCATAGAAACTATGCCTCCTCTTCTATATGCATACACTTATAATATTACAATTTCTGTAAAAAAAGAAAGGGATACATATGTTATCAATTTGATAAATATTCTATTCGAGGCATTATGTATCATTTATTATCTTTTTCGGTAGACTGAATATATTCAAAGAAATCCGGTGGTTCTTTCATTGCTTCTTTTTTTTATTTTTTCAAGTTCTTCACGTTCACGCGGAGACAATCTTTCTAGTAGGGGTACCCCCCATCACCATCAAGCTAAGAAATGCAAATACCTCAAAACGAAAAAATGAGCAATTTGTTACAGGTTAGTACAAAATTCCGTTCTGGGGGGTACTATAAAATTTTAGCTTGATGGGTATGTGGCGGGACCCCATGCCCATCAACTTAAGAATTTTATAACAACCCAAAACAAAAAGTCATGAGCTAACTTTCAGGGGGCACCCCAAACGAGCCCATGACTTTTTATATGCTATATCACAAATAATCTGGGAATACTTTACAGCCCTTTTCTTGCTCCATATCATGTCCAAAGAAAATAATCGGATTTTCTTTCTTAACAACATCTTTTAAACGTTTTATTGAAGATAAAGCTAAATCCAAATCAAATCCAGCAAACGGTACTTCATTTTCAAAGTTTTCTTTCGTATATGATGCATCAATAGTTAGCAACACTGAACCTGATTTTTCCGTCTCAATTAATAATGACTGATGCCCTGGCGTATGTCCCGGTGTATATATTAATTGCACACCTGGCACTACTTCATAATCCCCTTCAATGATTTTATAGTTTAAATTCGGCAATATACATTCTTTCAAATATTCCTCTCTGTGGAGTGCTACCTCATATTCAGCACGCTGTACAATAATTGGTGTATTTGTAAAAACGCCATTTCCTCCTGCATGATCAAAATGCAAGTGAGAACTAATGATATAAAGAAGATCATCTGGCTCATATCCGGCACGCTTTAAAATATTTATGATCCTATCGTTCTCATTCATTTTAGGTAAAACTTGTCCTTCAACAAATGTACCTTTAAAAAGATTCTCATTATTAAGAGCACTTTCTGGCATACCTGTATCTACTAAAATAAGTCCCTCTTCTGTGTCCAAAAGATAGCACCAAACAGGTAAGTTTAGTAGTTTACCCGGTGTAAGTGTACTATTAACTGAAGAATGATCCAACATACAACGACCTGCTGGGAGGAAATAAAGCTTCTTTACTGTCATTATGTATCCACCTTTACAAATAATTTAGGATAAAACATTACAATATAATATTTCGCTTATTAGAAATAAACTCCTTCTCACCTTTCATTATTTCAGCCATTATTTTTTCAATTGTTCACAACTTTTCTTTACAAATTCAGTGATACTGGAAAGCCTATGCAGGAATTCAATCCGCCTTTAGGCATAGGATAAAAGTGTCAACTTTCCGTAGAAAAGTAAACGTCAAGTAACTCCAAAATATACAATAAAGGTTGATTTTAGAGTTACTTTTCCACATTGGAATATCTTGTCTTATTCCCCTTTTTCGGTGGATGGGCACAAACACCCTAATTCTAGAAATTCATCAGTTTCCATAAAACCAAACTTTTTATACACTGGTCTACCCATTTTTGAAGCCCCAAGCCATATTTGTGAGATACCTGAAATCTTAACTTCATCAACTAATTTAGTTAACAGCTTTGTTGCGATTCCTTGCCCACGATAATTTTCATTAGTATACATATTTGTGATATAAGCCTTTTTTCCAGTCTTATTGGTGTAACAAGGTGGAAATTCATAAAAAATTACTGCACCACAAGCTATAGTTTCTTCATTATCTTCCACTAGCCATTGAATTAAAGTACCTTCACTTAGTTTATTTTTAAAGAAAGCATATAGTTCTCTACCAATATCTATATTAGGTTCTATCCCCTCATCAACTAATTGCTTTTTTCTTAACTCGACCAATTTATCAATATCATCGATATTTGCTTTGCGATATTTCAACTTTTCACAACTCCTTTATAAAATTACAACTGACCAGCCCCATAGCATAATTAATTCTCATCATTTTACCATTGGTTCTTATTAAACTAAACTGCCATTAAGTTATTCGGGGTATTTGCTCTTCTTTGCTTGATAGCCATATGTGTACTACCACGAATAGAACGATACCTTTTATATATTTTCTTTCGTAATATTAACCCCATATTCCCTATAAAAATCTAAAATTACAGATGCATTCATACCCAAATCTAATAAATTTTCCGGAAAGTAAATTTTAGCATCCGGAACCACAATATCAGATGTTTGTAAAATATTCTCTGCTTGGACAGCTGCTCCTAAAGCAGTAAGATGTGTCTGTCCTAACGGATCTGATATGTTCACACATCGTCTATGCAATACACCATTAGCATCATAACCTTTAAGGTGAATAACTATGTTATGTGCACTTCCACTTCCGGGTTTATAAAGAATATTTTTTCGTAAGTCATTAAATTTTTCTCCACTGATCAGTTTCCAAATTCCTGTATTCACCAGAGAAACCAGTCCATATGTAGATATTTTACTATCAAAAGCAATCCGGAAGTTAGCCGAAACAGCATGAATTGATTCTAGCAGGGTTACGTGATCAGGAGTATCCAAACGATAACATTTGGTTATATAACCGTTTGGAAAGCGGACTTTGATTGGATCAGTCATTGGATAAGCCTGTCGCATTCCCTCTCGAGCTTTGACTTCAAATGGAATCGTTAACCGGTCCATATATGCTGTTGAATTTGGTCCCGCTTTGTCTTGAAGAGAATATAGTGCGTTGATATCAACCGTAACCTCTTGAAGTTCTTTTGAATACATTTTAGCAAAAAGAGCTGCTGTCCCTCCCATCCACCCTGAAGCTAATACAACAGGGGATTGGACCTCAACATTTTTTAATCGATCAATAGAACTCTTAAAACGTTCAGTCCAACGAGTAATGTCAACCAATGGAATTTTTTTTTGAACTGCAGATAGAAGTAGTCTATCTTGCGGGTCATTAACCGCATTAACAACTAATGTGAAATTATCATCCAAATTTCTTAACGGATCATCTAATGTGTTGTCTACAGTGACTATTTTTACTCTATCTGATTCAAAAGGTAACGCTTTCCCTAAAGTTCTTCCTCCTAATCTAATTTCCAAATCAGGATGTCGATCATGTAAAATTTGAGCAATTTGACTACCAACAACACCATACCCACCAACAATTAATACTGTTTTCTTATTCATCTGAAACCTCCATTTTAATTAGTGTGAGATCATATGTTCAAATGATTAAAAACTTAAACCTTTTAACATAATGTCGCTAAAAAAAGGGACAAAAGCTGTCCCTAAACTATAAATGAGTACCTAATTCTTACATTCATCTTCAACTAAAGAAACAAGTTCTTTTAAAAGATTTATTGTTTCATAAAATTCAAGACAATAATACATTTCAGTGCCTTTTTTCTGAACTCGAAGTAACCCTGATTGTTTCAATATTTTCAAATGATGAGATACAGTAGGTCTTGACATGGGAATATGCTCCGCAATTTGTGTCACATTCAAGCTATCTTTATCAATTAAAAGCGATACAATTTGCTGACGAGTTGGATCTCCCAACCCTTGGAAACATGGTCTTAAATTTTCTAAAATATGCATTACTTTATCATTACAGTTCATTTCGCTAACATTACCTTCCGTTTAATAATTTAATCATTTAAACGTATTATAAATTACATTGCTATCTAATGCAATAAAGAAGTAGCACCAACTTTAATTATAAATATTGAAAGTTTCATAAACAGCCATTATCAATTTTCCAGATTTGTAAGAATGTCAGTTCTTTTTTCTGTAACAATTGTCAAATTCATTCCAGCTATAACCAGGACAAACCCACGAAATTTACGAAGCTTATATCGGATTGTATCAAGAGCTTTCAACTCAAGTAATCCTGCTTCGCCTGTTTATCCTCCTACAGAAAAACGGCGAAAGTTCCACTGTTATGAAAAAAAGAAAGTCTTTAATATTTTAGATGTTGCCTATAATTGTACTCTGTGTCACAAGAAAACAGCATAGCAATAAATAAAATGGCCTAACTTCTCATAAATGACTGTTGTAGTGATATAAAATTTTCGTTATGGGGGTAATTTAAAATATTAACTTGATAGCTATGTGGCGGGACCCCAAACAGTACGATTTTATTTCAAAGACACAACGATCTTACTACACACTTTTTAGTTATCCCACACTCTCATCTGCTAGTATTACTATTTTTTATTACTAATGTTGCCGTTTCACTCGGATGGCTAAGAGGAAAATGATGGCCATATGGAACAAAATCAACCTTACCAAGATGCGATGGAGCAGAATAGGCTCTGTCATACTCCCCCCAAATAATGTGAAGATTATACTTTGTTACTTCATTGAAATCACCTTGATCGTTTTTCAGTAGTACACTGTTAAGCTGAACCGTAGTATTTAAAATTCTGGGAGAAGTAAAACTGTTTCTTATTTTTTCAATATAATGTTCAGGGATACTCTCCATACTTTCAAACAAACCATTACTTAATAAATAACGCCCTATCAAATTAGTAGTTGCCAATTTTAATGTCCATTTGTTTATAAATTGAGGAACATTTAGCGATTTAGCATTTTTTTTAGCAACAGGTGGCTGAAGTAAAGTGATTGCATACTTCTCATCTATGTACTCTTGTACCAATGCTTCCAGAAGAATAAACGCACCGAATGAATGGCCAATTAGATGTGCACCATTCGTAGCTTTCTCCAATAACTTTTTCACTACATTCAAATAGATATCTAGAAGATTTTTCTCTTGTTTAAAAGGAGACCGTCCCAAACCTGGAAGATCCAAGATCCATACAGGTTGACCAGTTTTTTCATGAAGCTCTTGTGCTAAAGGAAATAAGTCCTCTCCATCACTCAATAAACCATGTAATAATATAAACGGTTTACCCTCTCCTTGTAATTGGTAAAGGGTATTGTTATCACATAATGTTCGTTTAAATAAATGATTATGCCGGCCATTTTGATACATCATTCGATAATCCAGATCAGCTACTACGGCAGGGAAAAATTTCATTACACTCCTCTTCTTAAACCAATCTCCTCCCATAATTTTTTTCGCTGAAACATTTGAAAATTTTCGTTTTGTAATAAAATTCAGTCCATCAGAAGGAATTTTTGTTATTTTACTTACTCCACTATTCATAATTGCTTTCATAAGTGGCATTGGGACAGAGATTTTTGGTGCCCTCATATTCATACTTTCCGACATAATACTTAATAATTCAGCGATGTTCTGATCGTACTGTTTGTCTTCAACAAGTGTATATGTTTGAATAGTCGGTTGCTCCAATCTGAAAACCTGCACAATAAACTTCGCAAGCTCATCGTTTGAAATAAGTGGTAACCTATATCCCTTACCTCCAGGAATCACTGGCATGAGCCCTCTTCGCATACTCATCACAAGCAAACCTAATCCTGCTATCTGTTCTGTACTCCCTGTTTTACTACTACCGACTACAGTTGGCGGATTAATTACAGAAAGCGGATAACCTACTGCTGATGCCTGGTGACGGATATAAAGATCTGCTAAAAATTTTGTTCTCTCATATGAATTTTTTATTTTCAAATAATTGTTTCCTTCTTTAAACACATCAATTGCAATCTTGCTATTTTTATCATCAAAGGGACTCATATAACCTACAACATGAATAAATTGTTGCAAGCCCTTCAATTGATGAATACTTTTAGCTAATTCACTAATATGTTTGGCACCATTTAAAAATACGGAAGCTGCCTCTTTACTTGTCGCTTGAATATCCATGGGGCCTCCTGCGTGAATAATCACATCCGTTTTCAATACCCTCTCCTTATCTTCAGCACTTAGACCTAAATCTATTTTCGTCAAATCACCTTCAATAAAGTGCATAACTTCCTTTTTTAAGATGCCTCTTTCTTGAAAAAGGCGTATTGCTTTACTTTTCGACCTCACTAAAAGAAGAATTTTAACATCCTCTTTGGCTAATTCTTTCACTAATTGCTTTCCAATAAAGCCTGTTCCACCAATTAAAAATAGTGTTCTCATATAAGATCTCCTTTTTAGTACTAATCAGTACTAATTTGATGTAAAAAAAATGCTTCTTTTATCGAAGCAATTTTAAAAAATGATCTGCTGTTTTCGTGATTACAGTTGCATCCTTCAATGTTTCTGAAATAAATAACGCTCCTTCAAGATTTGTAATAAAAAGTGATGCAACCTCATCAATATTAATCGTATTTCTAAATTCTCCATTCTCTACCCCTTGTTTAAGTAATAGAGAAACTTTCTTTTGTAATCCTGTAAAAAAAAGACCTATTTTTTCTTTTATTTGCGTGGCCTGTTTAGGACTTTGAATATAAAGAGTAATAAATGGACAGCTCCCCTTATACTCTCTCGACTGAACTCCTTGTGATAATTGCTTTAAAAACAGTTGGATACGATCTTCAACTAAAAATTGGTTCTGAGAAAGTATGTCATCAATTGCAGATTGATACATTTCAATCCAATAATCAACGACCCCTTCTAATAATACTTCCTTATTAGAAAAGTGATAATACACATTAGACTTTGAAACTTTGCTTACACGTACTAATTCATCCATACTTGTATAAGCAAACCCTTTTTCTAAAAATAATGTTGCAGCTACTTCAATCACACGTTTTTGATTCATTAATTTTATCTTTGTCATAACTAGAACTATATAGTACTAATTTAAATATCGCAAGTATTTATGTTAATTTTTAAAAAAGTTTGATTAAAAAAGTTCCACTAACATTAATTTTACTGCAAAAAAATCTTATTTTGAATAAAGTTGAACTGAACCCCGAAATTGTTCATTCACTATCGTCTAATAGAGGTCACCATACCTGCCCATCAACTTAAGAAAAAGAAATGCCTCAAAAACGAAAAAATGAGCGGCTTCTCAGAATAGCTATCTGTAGAGAAAGAAAATTTTAATTTAGGGGAATATGGAAGTATTAGCTTGATGGTGATGCGGCGGTACCCCATATAAAGAAATTTTAAACATCTTAATCTGCCTTGCTTTTATGTAAATATGGGAATAACGAAATTACCCCAAGGATAGCTAAACAAGCTCCAATCCATAGCGGAGATACAAAACCATATCCTTTACTGATCCCAATACCACCTAGTGACGAACCAATAACAATACCTAGCGTAATAAAAGAACTATGAACGGTATTTATCATTATGCCATTACTAGCTGTCTTCATCACCCTCGCAACCATAGCTGGATTCAATGCTACACCAGTTAAACCAATAAAAATCGTAGAAATCACTGCAATGTATTTATTCTCTGCACTTAAAGCAAATAAAGACAACGCTATGATTAATATAATTAATCCACCCGTAAGTATTTTCATTGTAAATTTATCAGCAAACTTGCCAATTATTATATTCCCAATTACCGTCGCACTACCATAGAGAGCAAGTAAATATGGAATACTTGCACTTGAAAACCCTGTAACATTTGTAAAGATAGGAGTGAAATAACTAAATGCTGCAAACGTACCACCAATAATGAACATACTTGTTATATACGCTGCCCAAAGATGAATATTCTTAAATCGCAGAAGTTCGTCTTTCCAATTTAATTGCTCTTTATTTGAAGAGGATGGTAACAACCGTTGAATCATAATCCCTGATACTAGCACAAGAACAGAAACAGCCCCAAAACTAATACGCCAGCCAAAATATTGCGAAATAACGGTCGTTATAGGTAAACCTAATACAGTTGCGAACATTAAACCTGCAAGTACAATTGATGCAGCTTTTCCCCTTGAATCAGAGTGAACCAATGTCGCAGAAAAGGAAATCGCAACTCCAAAAGCTGAAGCTGAAGCAATACCAGTTATAATACGTGAAATCATCATAATATCATAGTTCCAAGCGATAGCTCCGAGCGATTGACCAATTAAAAATATGAACATTAAAAACAATAATGCTTGTTTGCTGCGCATTCGTAAGAGGATTGCAGTTAAAATGGGGCCTCCTATTACCATTGCTCCTGCATAAGCTGAAATTAAATACCCAATAGATGATACAGGAACCTGGAATGCAAGAGCAAGTTCATTCATCATACCTGCAACCATAAATTCTGATGTAGTCATACAAAAGATTGCTAAAGCTAATAAATAAATAATCGATGGCATAAAAACACTCCTTATTCATTATTGTAATGATCGGTACAAAAATAGTGCGAAAAAAGAGCGCACTAAGCGCCACAAATAGACTCTATTGTTCCTTTGATAACTTGTTCAGACAACATCCGATTTTGCATCGATACATTAAGAACACGGAATCCGTAATAACTGCTTAAAAGCAGACTAGCTAATTCCTCAGCTGATTGCTTCTTTGAAATTTCACCTGTTTGCAATCCTTCCTCCATCACTGTTTCAATAGCTTGTTTAAGAAGTTCAACATGCTTCGAGAAAATTTCTTGTACCATTAAATCGTTTTTAGCACGTTCTATACTGGCATTAATCAATAAACATCCTTTTTGATCCATATTCTCAAAGTCTTCTTTCAATGCCCATTCAAAAAAATTACTTAATCGTTCTTTAACTGGAATTGAAGTATGTAACAATTTCCTTTGTTCCCTAATCCCAATTTCATGGTAGCGTTCTAATACTTGTTTATACAGTTCATGTTTACTACCGAAAGTATTGTATAAACTTCCTTTTCCAAGTCCTGTATCACTGCATAAATCTTGTGTAGAACACCCTTCATATCCTCTTAACCAAAATGTTTTCATTGCAACATCTACAATTGAGGAATAATCAAACTCTCGAGGTCTGCCGCGTTTATTCAATCGTATCCTCCTCTCATTTTAAAGATAACATGAATAGAATACCCTTTTTGTACCATGCGGTCAATAATTTTGTTTTATTGTTACTGTAAAATAAAATTTGATTATTTTAGATTACGAATAATGAAAAATAGCCCCCTTATTCAAATTGCCTAGCGAAAAAATCACGTTTTAATAGACTTCTTTATCATCCCTACCTTTCTATAAATTACTAGTTATGAAACAAGGATCGTTTCATAACTAGTAATTTACTTGATTATCTTGATAGGTATGGAGTAGTGCCCCTATAAACAAAACCCACCAGAAACATCTAAAATCTGCCCCGTTACCCAGCGGCTATCAGAAGAAGCAAGGAATGCTACTGCATCTGCAATATCTTCAACTTGCCCTATTCGCCCGAACACAGATGAGTTTGTAGCAAAATTTCGTATTTCTGGATTATCTAGCAATTTTGCATTGATATCTGTCTTCGTATATCCAGGCATAATTGTATTCACTGTTATACCTCTTTCTCCAAGGTGTTTAGCTAGAGGCAGTGTCATCGTATTAAGCGCACCTTTACTTAAGCCGTATGCAATTGAGCCTGTAAAACCAAGCCTTACTTCAGCTGATGAAATGTTAATAATGCGACCCTCTGCTCGTATTAATGGTAATGTTTGCTGAATTAAAAAGAATGGTGCTTTAATATTCACAGACATAATTTCATCAAAAACTTCTTCTGTCGTATTTTCAATCGTTCCTTGTGTACCTATCCCTGCATTGTTTACTAAAATATCAATCTCTGATGTACCAACTTTTATTTGTAATTCATTCTTTAACTGTTTTACTAGCTTTTTGACACCATCAATTGAATTGAGTTCAGCTTCAATTAAGAACGCTTTTCCTCCATTAGATTCAATCTCACTAATCGTTTCATCTGCAGCTGTTTTATTTCGGCCGTAGTGAATCGCAACTAATGCTCCATCTTTCGCCAATCTCATCGCAATCGCACGGCCAATTCCGCGACTCGCTCCTGTTACTAACGCTACTTTTCCATCAAGATTCTTCATTTTTTCCATCCTTCCTAAATTTCCGTTTGATAAAAACCTATACTTATATTTTCATGTAAACACCAATCATTTTAAATATAGATTTATAGGTAATTTAGTCCATTCGCTTATGATATTATAGTTATAATTCGTAATTTACTTTAGAAAACAAAAATAAGGAGGCTACACAATGCAAAACGCCGTAAAACTGGATGAAATCGATCATAAAATTATGAACTTGTTGTATGAAAATGCGAGAATTTCTGTTTCAGAAATAGGACGAATTATATCCATGACGCAACCTGCTGTAAAAGAACGTATTAACAAGCTTGAAGATCAAGGAGTTATAGCGGCTTATCGAACGAAATTTGAGCCTGCAAAAATTAATAAAAACATTCAAGCATTCATCATGTTTAAAACGAGCCAATGCTCTGATTTTATCCAGTATTGTAATGCAGCTCCTGAAGTAACAGATTTATTTCGAATTAGTGGGGAATTTAATTATATGATGAAGGTCATGAGCGATTCGATGGATTCCCTCGCTGCATTTTTAGACTCCTTAATGCAATTTGGCTTGTCATCTCCTTTAATAGTATTAAAGAGTGAATTTGAGGAGAAATTGTCGTTTTGATAAAGGGATACGTATTATCCTCACTAACAGTAAAAGTTTCTCTTTCTTGAGAAAAACCAACAAAATCAATGACTAGTAAACAAAAAAGAACATTGATATTTCAATGTTCTTTTTGTATCTCTACTTATTAATTAGATTACTCTTTGAAAAGAGCACTTTAATCCCCTTACCCTTGATTCCTCTGCGCCTCTCTAAACTCCTCCTTCACCTTCTCTAACAACCCTTCTTCCGTAATTAATCGATACGCCGTATTTGCTAATGCTTTTGCCGATGTAATTAATGCTTTATCTCCAAGTTCTGAACGTGCTGCTTCTCTAAATTCATTCGTATGTGCAATTAAATCATCTGGTCCGATTTTAATGTACGGATGAATTGTCGGTACGACTTGACTTACGTTTCCTGCGTCGGTTGAACCGATCCCTACTCTTTCTTTACGATTTACATCTTCACCTAATAGTTCTAGTTCTTCCGCTACGATATCGTTATATGTTTTTGTTACGAGTAATTCATCGATTTCATTTTGGAATTGATGAATTTTTACTTTTGTACCTGTTGCTAACGCTGCTCCCTCAGCAATGTTTTTTACTTTTTCTGTTACTTCTGCACATCTTTTTCGCGTTGCTGCGCGGATGAAGAATCTTGCTGCGGCATAGTCAGGAATAATATTAGGTGCTTTTCCTCCCTCTGTAATGACGCCATGAATTCTCACGTCTGACGGAAGTTGTTGGCGAAGTGCATTAATACCGTTATAAAGCTGAATAACCGCATCTAATGCGTTAATCCCTTCTTCTGGCGAAGCTGCAGCGTGAGCTGTTTTTCCGTAAAAATGAAAATCAAGTGGATCGACTGCTAGTGAAGGACTCGTTGTCGCTGTTTTTCCGCTCGGATGAATCATAAGCGCCGCATCAATGTCTTTAAATAAACCTGCCTTTACATAACTTGATTTCGCGCTACCATTTGGCCCGCCTTCTTCTGCTGGCGTACCAAACACAACAACTTCCCCGCCAATTTCTTCAAGCGTTTCTGATAATGCAATTGCTGCTGCAACACTAATTGTGCCGATTAAATTGTGACCACACGCATGGCCTAGTCCTGGTAAAGCGTCGTACTCCGCTAAAAATGCGATTGCTGGTCCTTGTTTTCCAGAGCTTTTTCGCGCGATAAATCCCGTTTCATGTCCAGCTATATTGTGCTGCAACTGAAATCCTGCACTGCCTAGCAATAAACTTAACGTTCTAGATGCATAAAACTCTTGGTTACCAATCTCTGGATTCGCATGAATATCATGACTTGTTTCTATGTACTTTTCCTTATTTCTTTCGATACTCTCTTCAATTGTTTTTCTTTGTGACGTTACTCCTGTCGCTCCCATTGTTCTTCCTCCTTTTATTTTCACGTAAAAAAGCCTCTTTCTAAAAGATAGAAAGAGGCTTCTGTATATACAGTCAAAATGAGCTTCTTTCTTATCTTTCAAGTTACCTTGCTGGAATTGGCACAGTATTCATAACGAATCCGCTGCCGAGGTATCATAGGGCCAGTCCCTCCACCTCTCGTGATAAGAATTTTCATAAAATTATATTAAATTATTTTTTATTCTAAGTTCATTCCAAGTAAAAGTCAAGGAATTCCTATCCGAATTTACCGAATATCTAAAAATCCTTTTAATACACCAATTGTTTCTGGTGCTTGCAGTCTTGCACATACGTACGGAAATTCCGTGCTACCTTCAAATATCATTTGAGATGTGAGCGGTGCGCCTGCCCAGAAGATTTCATCATCAATTACGATAAACGGGAATGCTTTATTTTGTCTTTGTAACTTTACATTTTTCAGTGGAACTGGTCCATCACTATAAACTGTTATCTGTGCATTTGTACGCATTAACGCTTGCCATACTCGCTTATCCACTTGTTTTGTACTTGGAAGTGAAATAATAATTTTTCGTTTTGCGGCTAGAATATCTTTTAATAGCCCTTTCGGCTCTTCAAGATTCATTTCCATAAACCAGCGTAAACGTTTCGAAATTTTCCGTTCCCACAATTGTCTTGATGTCGTGCGATCATACACATCTCCATGACGTTCTATATGAGCTGTTAATTGCGATAACGCTTGTTTTCTAGAAAGATTTTTACGCATATAATGGCAATCTGATAATTGAATGAACTTCCCTCTCGCCCTTGTCACTGCTACATTGACGAGGCGATGGTTTTTGTGATCAAAGAATAATACGCCAGGTCGTTCCTGCGGATAACTGTCAACTGTATCAAAGATCATCATATCTCTTTCAGAACCTTGGAACTTATGAACTGTCGCCGCTAAAACTGGTATGTTTTGATATTTCGTTCTCTGCAACATTTCTCTAATACACGTCGATAAAAAGCGAGACTGCGCCCTGTAAGGCGTCACAACACCAATGGATTGAACACCGTCTAACAGTCCGATCAACATCATTTGCATCGCTACTAAACCAGACATAATGTTAAAACGTGAACCAGAAGCAGCGTCTTTTAACGAAAAGGCTCCCATTTGACTCGTATCAAATAAAACGCTCGCCTCATTTGCGAACGGTTGCAATCGCGCAAGTTCTTTACGTTCTGAAACAGACGGATGGTCATAAACTCTATTTTTATAAATAAATGAGTTTGTAAACTTAGATATATCCGCATGCATACGTCTTTGTTCCTGCAGCATAAACAGGTTCGGATGTGCTTCTAATTTATTAACAGACTCAACAATCCCAGCATGGTAAAACATATCTTCCCCAAGCCATTTGCGAACGAGTTCATGGTTCGCCATCGCAATTGGAGGTAATTGTAAAAAATCACCGCAAACGACGATACGTTTTCCAAGTGAAGCAGCTAATGCGATTTGCGGAACGAACGCCATACTCACTTCATCTACGACAACTAAATCGAATGTACGCTCATAAATAAGTGAATCAATGGCACATTTCGATAAAGTTGCACCAATTACTTTCGCATTTTCAATATACTCTTTTTCTACTTCTTTAATTTTAGCCTTTTGCTTTCGAAGATCACTTTCAATCTCTTGTATACGCTTCTTATCAGCAGATGTTGCTTTATACGATAAGATTTTTTCACGAAGATCTTGTCGTGTCTCTTCTAAATAGAGTCTTTCCTCACCCCAAGATCCGTTCGTCGTTTCAACTAACTTAGATGCAAGTAACGTTTCATGATTTCGTATATGTTCATGCTGACTATAACCGTAACGAACAATTTCGCCAGGCGTCCATTTCTTTTTCTTTTCAATTTGCTTCGTTACTTCACTCATTAATACGTCTACTGCCGCGTTACTATGAGCTAACACAAGTACCGATTTTCCTTTTTGATAATGAGCCGAAATAATACGTGATAAATTGTAAGACTTCCCTGTTCCCGGCGGTCCCCATACGTACGTTGTCGGATTATAAAACGAACGATATGCCAGTTCATTTTTCGGATTTTTCATCTTCTCAATATGTTTCGGACTGCTCGTCCCATCAACAAGACGCTTTATACGATTACGTTTCAGCTTATCTTTACGTGCTTCTTTCAATCGCTCTTGCAGTTGCTCTAAAAGTTGCCACGGTTCACTGTATAAAACCGCTTCTCTTATTTCACCTTGTATATAATCATTTAATTTCAGTTCTATTTCTAATCCATGTACAGATAATACTTCTCCTGTCGCTTCCTCACCATCGAACTCAATTCGAATTGGTGAACCTTCAGGTAAGCTTACTTCCGAAATAAGCTGAAATATATACACTGTATTCTCATAATCTGTATATAAAAAACGACCGTTCATGATAGAAATTTTACTACCACCTATCGTTTTCCAATGTTTAATTTCATATGCTAATGCATAATGCCACTCTTTCATCGTTTCTGATAATGAAGGAGTTTGAGTAGTTGTATTCATCGTATAATCTCCTTCCTTCTCCCCAAACATACTTTCTCACTATACCATACAACACGCTAAAATTTGTAAGGTTTTTATCTTGCTTATTTTCTTAATTTTCAATAATATATTGTATATAATTTTCAGAAAGAAGGAATCTACATGCCAGTTAGAAGAATTGAACACGTAGGACTTATGGTTGCAAACTTAGAAGCATCTATCTCATTTTATGAAGAAGTAGTCGGCTTACAGCTCCTTAAACGTATGGGGCACCCGAATCCAGATTTAAAACTCGCTTTTTTAGGTGTGGAAGAATCGAAAGAAACGATACTCGAACTCATTGAAGGCTACAATTCTTCCTTGCCAGCAGAAGGAAAAGTACATCACATTTGCTTTAAGGTAGATTCATTAGAGGATGAAATTGAAAGAATACAAAAACACGGCGTAACCTTTTTACTAGGAGAAGAAATCGAAACATTACCAGATGGAACACGTTACATATTCTTCGCTGGTCCTGATGGGGAGTGGATTGAGTTTTTTGAGACGGAGAGATAAAGGGAAACTTTAGTCAGCCCACAATAAACGGGATAATAACTTTATGATCCACATAAGGAGTAGAAACTGATGAATACAGTTTTTATTATCGTTTTTTGGTACTTATACTATTGATGTCATGGGGGTATTTTGCAATTCAAAAATGCTGTTTACTTATAGCAGTATCTTTTACGAATGCAAAAACAGCCAAAATACGCAAGCAGTTCCGCATAAAAACTTGCATATTTTAGGCTGTTTAATTGTACTCCTTATTTTGTTAAAGTTACCCGTCAATTCAATTCCAAAGACCTCAGCTGACGATTAACTCAAGTACCGATTTCGGATGACCCTCATGTGATGAAGTTCGTGTTCTGTATCCGCTACACTATCTGTAGCAAAAGTTGCTATCTCATTTTCTTCAACACTTGACAAGGTAACACCTTCTTTTCAAATTCAAAGAAAAGTTTTTATTTTTCAGCATAAAGCATTATAACTCAACTGTTTTCATACAAAATTTTATAAAAAAAAGAAAAGCGAGGATCCCTCATATCCCCGCTATATCAATGATGTATAAAATCCTATATAAGAGATACATAGACAAAAAACAAGAACCCCTGTACATACAAGGATTCTATGAAATTATTTGCTACCGATAATGGGGCGTTGTGTTCACTATATACGAATATCATATTCATCCAAAATTGCCCTTATTGATGGTACAATTAAAGTCTTGGAGGGGGATTATGGGAATTATTTTATATTTTGCATTTTATTTTGGAGTACTGTTTCTTATAATTGGTACTGCATTAGTTTTATTTATTATGGCTGCATTACCAAAAATCTGGAGTAAAAATCTATCATTCGTAATGATCGGTTTAGGGATAAATATACTTACTATTCCGTTGTCTTTTTTTATAGGTGGGATGGCAACAGATTCTCCTGATAGTACTAGGTTAGATTTTTGGAAAGGATTTTTCTTTATTCAAAAAATACCGCTCTTTTTACTGAGCTTTTTATTATTTTTAACTGTGGTGTTGTGGTTTATTCGTAAGAACAAGAAAAAAGTAAACATATAGAATTTCAAAACGACTTCCAATAACAAGAATTATGTAAATAAGCTGTCCATGTGGACAGCTTATTGTTTTTTTGCTTAGCGTGCAAAATTCGAGTCTTGTTGGCGGTACCCCATCGCTATCAAGCTAAGCTCATACAACATCAAAGTCATTACAGCTCCATGAGTGCCTAATACTACTTTCTGTCCTCGGTAGGTGTTTAATAATTCTTTTAAGACTTTTATAGCACGTTTCTGACAGTCGATATTAGACTCTCCTCACGTTAAAGCAAATTCGGGGTCTAAGTTAGGGTTTTTACTTCCAAAAATATCTTAGCGTATAAGGGGATAGGAAACAATTCCCGGTATTAGGGGCCACTCTGGGATGTGATTACAAATAAAAAAGAACTTTATTCAAGTCCCTTTAATCTACGATAAAGATCGACCTAACTTACACATGTAATTTGTCATATTTGTTTAAAAATCAAATATATATTCTCTACACCCCCCAGTTATCAGTAGGTCATGTATTTAAAAATCTAAAAAGGTCCTTTTAGATTTTCTGAAGAGACTTTTTACTTCAATAAAGTATAATAAAAGCCGTAGGAGTTTAATGCCTACAACTTTGTAAAAGGATCTTGATTCACTATAAAATATCCTCTATAGATTTATTCTTAAAATTTACTTTTAACTTGATGTTAATGTGACGTAACCTTAAATATTTAGAAATTTAAAAAGCCCCCTAATATTGTTAAAGGGGCTTTACTCATACGAATGATAATTTTTATAAATAATTGCTAAATAGTGAATTTACATAAATGCTTTTAGAAGCTCTTGAACTAATGGGATTGCTCCACCTATAAATTTTAAAACTGCCATTGCGATTTCCATATTATTTCCTCCTCTTTTGTTAATACTGGGATGTGATTAAACTTTATACCCTTATTATAGTAAACGCTTACATTTGTAACAATACATTTCTGTATGCAATATTGCATATTTATACATTTTGACAATATTTAACCTCTATTAGTCATTCTTTAATGGTACCATAACGAAGTGAGAGTCTTTAAGGGTTCTCCTTAATAGGAGGAAATATGGAAAAAGTTCAAGGTATTTATAGTAATGTAAAATTTAAAAGTTGGTTTAAACAAGTATTAGCTGTAGGAGGAATATTAGGATTCTGCTACTTGGTGTTATATGGTTTTTGTTTTTTAGTTGATATGTAAATATTATACAACGATACTAGTGGAGTCTTGCCTACAGAGGTAAGACTCTTTTATTGTACTTGAGATGAACAAACTACATACAATAGCTTTCAGGTTCTTCAGATTTCTCTGTATGGTTCTTTGTTCCTCTATGTTCTAGACCCACTATTTCCTATCATTGAATATAAATGAACTTCCATTTATATTGAAAATACAATTTTATTGATAAAAAATGTCTTTTTACTAGATACATATTAAAAAGAAAAGTATAAGTTGTATTCCATTTCGGTACAATCTTTTTATCTTTGAAAAGGACTTAAATCTTATTAATAGATTTGAGTCTTTTTTGTATACATCAATCTCTATATAACCATATAAATATAATATATTAAAAATAATTTAAATGCAAGAATACTTGTAGAGGAACCGCCAGCACTTCGAAAAAAACAAGCTAAGCCAAAAAATACAATAAGCTGCCCATATGGACAGCTTATTTACATAATTTTCTTTATGGGAAGTACACTTAAGACCATTTTTAACTTAATAGGAGTCTAATATCTCAAGTTTCTTAGCTAATACCCAGCTATTTAGGCCTAAAGATGCATAAATATTGTAATAAAAATAATTCCCGTTTATCAATGTTTCCTATAATTCTTTAATATCTTCATAGAACATAGGCCAACCTTGCATTAAGATATTATATAGACGGAATTGTTTCTAATGAAATGAGACCAAAAATATTTCAAAAGGTACCATTAATTATTTAATGCTTTAAAAATGCAATTTTGAACCTTTCGAAGCACTAAATTAGATAGATTTTAATAAACTTCGAACTTTGTCTGCATCAGGATCTCACAATTGAGCCTGAGTAATTAATCCTGTCAACATAGCAAAAGGGTCCTGATTGAAACAAACTCTTTTATGAGTTTTACAAGAGTAAACTTTTAAACATATAATTACATTTCTACTATTTATTTTACCACTTGTACAGATACTGGTTTCCACCCCTGATTCTCTACCCAATCAATATTAACCTTATATTTTTTATTACTTTGTTTATCTCGTACATTACCGTAGGCTTTATTATTACCATTATTTCCAATAAAATCGAAAATCAATTGGCTCTCTGGAACATCAACAGCATAAGAGATTGCTTTTTTCATCTCACTCCAATCTACTGTTCCTTCTTTAAATTTCATATCAGGTTTTGCTCCTTGCTCTGTACCAATTGGCTTCCATGAAGGATTAGTTTGAGGATCCTTTTCTTGAGATACCGTTTTTTCTTCCTCTTTATTTTCAGTTCCGTTCGTTTTTACCGATTTTTCTACTTTTTGTTTCCCTTCTAACTGTGCTGCTTCTTTATCTTCAGTTTTCTTCTCTTCTATCTTTGCTATTTCTTTATCTTCAGTTTTCTTCTCTTCTATCTTTGCTGTTTCTTTATCTTCAGTTTTCTTCTCTTCTATCTTTGCTGTTTCTTTATCTTTAGTTTTCTTCTCTTCTATCTTTGTTACTTTCTTTTCTTGAGCAATTGCTTTCTTTGATGTATTAGAAGGGGTAAACAACTGGTATGTCACTATACCAACTGTCACTAATACCAAAGTAAATGCAATATTAAAAATTGCCTTTTGACGACGATTCTGTTGTTTTTCTTGAAATCTGCTTACTTGTCCCATTCTTCAAACCTCCGTTTTTACTTTCTCCTCTACTCTTTATGTATTATCCCTAAAATTCTTAATATTTTTATTAAACAATAGAAATAAACTACACTTTCCATACAGGATTTCATATCATAATATAATTTGTGTTTTTTCAAGTATCTGACATATGTTATTCAAAATAGTTTAATACATTAAAAATTGATAAGCTTCTGCACTTAAGAAACCTTCAATTTTATTCAAAGGTGATTCCAATTACGTCCACATTAGATCTCCTGTAGAAAGCTTTTTAACAATTAAGCCTCTTCTTCCCTTATTTATAATTTTTAAATTAAATTTCCCTCTATAGTATAATAAAGATGTTTCGTTTTCTAATGGGGTATGTCGTAAAATCAAAAGAGATTTTATCTCTTTTACCTTCTTTTCAGAGTAAATTTCACCACTAGGAAATTCTATTATTCCTAATGTAATCTTTAATTCGCTCTCATCAAAAGTCCACTCTTTATTAAGTTCTCTTATCTTTTGTATAAAGCTTCTTTTGGTTTGTCCTATATAGAGCAATGTTACATTCTTAGCAAATACTCTAGAGATTGCAAATATCCCCTTCTTAGAAGCTTCTTCCCTATTATAAAAGTCATTTATACTATACATGCCATACCACTTAATATGTACTGTTTCTATGAATCTCACCTCGTTTTTAGACAATATTATAATTTCTGAATGTTCAAATTATTATAGGTACATATGCTTGATTACTTGAATTATAAATTGTGCTTTTCAATAATACATTTTATTATTACTAATTTCAATAATGAAAAAAAATACAATACTATAGTTTAATTACAAAGCTGTATAAAAAACAAAGTGATGTCGTGCCACATATTTTCTTTTTTTACAATATCAAACTATCGTGAACAAAATTTTAAAAGTTATGGAATAAAAATACAATGTGTATGTACATACATTTCTATTAATTGAAGAAACCTTCTTAATTGAGGTCGTACCCCAATTAAGAAGAAAAAGAGTAGAAATTTAATCTCTCTACGCTGTTAAAATTATTCAACTCCCAAAAAACTGTACATCTTCTAGAGATACTAATTTTCTAGTTTTGATGTTTTTATAGTGCTTGAGAGTGATATTATTCAAGCTTTTTCATTGAGAATGCATAAATACAAACAAAACCAGTAATACATCTTTTCTGTACCGTACTGGTTTTGTTTAAGATCATCTTAAATTATAGCTAGTTCACCGAGATTGCAAATTCCGATTTCGGTGCCCCAGCGAATACGATTGTTCCGTTCTTCGGAAGTTCCACCTTGTTATTGCCACTCACAATGGTGAAGTTGACGCAAACTCCCTTCTCATCATACACCGCAAATGAACCATTTGATGGCAGCGTCACGGTCATCCTTTTGTCTGTTGCCGCTTGTGGAATTGTAAACCATTTCGCATGCCCATTTGCATCCAACGTAACTTTGGATGATTGGCCTACATCAATTGGTTTTACATTAGATTCACTTACGTATAACAATCCAGCCATCTCCATATATTCATTGCCGCCTTCTGTATAGAAATGCGTTTCCGTCGTATCACGACCATTCATCACGGGTACTTGAATCTGATGCACCGCGGTGTTCGGACCTGTAATTTTTCTGCCATCCCAATAGCCTGCTGGGCCTTCCTTGCGAGTAATTTGAGTACTAAGATGTTTCGACTGAACAAGATATTGAATAGAACTAAATTTCTCGTTTACACGATAAAACTTGACACCTTCCCTCTTTGCCCATGCAGCAGCGGTTTTCTTCGAAAGCACGTTATCTTCTAGTTTCTCAGCTAAATAGTGGGTCATCACACTTTGCCCTAAACCTGGATGAGATTTATATGCGCTCTCCTTCAAATAAGTTCTTCCATTCTTCTCGGTTACGAAGTTGAGCTTGGAAGTACCCCCCTCATTAATAAAGCTTCCATCAGCAGTATATACATATTTTTCTTCTGGATTAAATGGTAAGAATAGTTCACCGTTCTTCGTAATTTCAATCTTGAAATGAGTTTCGCTATTACCATAAAATCCAGCTTTCTTTGCTACGCCTTGAGGCATTTTGACTTTGACCGGCTTACCAAAGGATTTGTTCGGCTTGATTTCCTTAATAGTACCTTTTTCTTTAAGCGTAGCGAGCAGCAATTCAGTTGCCATTAGCTGATTTGTAGAGCTCCGTCCACCGGATGTCAATACAGCCGCTGCTATTTTCTGTTCCGGAAGCACGACTAATATAGCATGTTGCAATGCCGTATCGCCGCCCTTAGCCAAAGCTTTGATCCTATATTCACTGAATGGGTATAGTTTCACACTATCCCAGCCAAGACCATAGTTAAAAATATTCTCGCTAGCCCCCGGCCACATTCCTTTTTTATATTCCTCTTGCTCCATTGCCTTAACTACCTTATCAGAGAGGATTCCTTTTCCCTGTCCCATAAATAGTTGTGAGAATCGCACCATATCTTCTGCCGTGGAAGATATACCTCCCGTACCAATAACATTCACCGATTCAATTGGAAGTTGCCCTTGGTACGCCGGGTAATATAGTCCAGCCCGATTTTCATCCCTCCATTTGTCCTGCGGCGTTTTCGTATGATTCATTTTTAAAGGCCCTGTAAAGTTTTGATGTAGAAATTCAGTAAAGCTCATACCACTAACTCTTTCCACCAAAATTTCGGCCAGCGTAAAACCATCGTTACAGTATACCGAGAAAGCACCAGGGTCCGCCTTCAAGTTTTGATTTGACAATTGCTGTAACAAAGTATCATGGGCATAGGTATCATTATCGTTAAATAAAAATGCATTACCTAACGTAGAACCTTGCAATCCAGAGGAGTGATTCAATAACATACGCGGTGTAATACGTTTGTATCGACCGTCTTTCATCTTAAAATCAGGAACATAGCGGACAACAGGAGCATCCAAATCGACTTTTCCTTCATCGACCAATTTCATTACAGCCGCTGTTGCATACATTTTACTAACTGAACCAATCCCGTATAAAGTATCTTTGGTTAGCGGCTTTTCCCCTTCCATATCGTTCTTGCCAGCCTGACCCGACAAAATAAGTTTTCCATTATCAATTAGTGCATACTGCACGCTAGCTGCCCCATGGGACTTCGTAAGTAGCTCCGCCTTCTCTGCTGCAATCTTCTTCAGTTCCTGACTAGCTACTTCTTCACCAGTTACAACAGTAGTCTTACTTTCAGAAAATGCTTTCGCTCCTGTTGGTAGAATCATAGTTACCGCTAATGCAGTGGCTAACACACCAGTTAGCTTATTTTTCATCACGGATACCTCCTTAAATAATTGATCGTTTTCATCATTCATTTGTTTAACTATGAAACTATGATAAATTTTACCCGTTTTTACTTTTAGACTACTTGCTAAATTCAGCAAGTAAAATATTTTTAAAAGGATCAGGAGTATCAGCTTTAAGGCTGTTCAAATTGACTGCCAATGTATGCTTGCCTCCAAGTGTGCCTCCAGCAAAAGTTAAAAAGCCAGGAATGGTTCCTCCATGCCCCCATATCGATTCACCGTTTGAAAGCTTCATTTTGAAAATTCCAAGCCCGGAATCACCAAGCTCATCTACTCCTGTAGGGACTGTTGTAAGCATTTGCTTTAGTTGCTGTTCTTTCAATAACTTGCCCCCAAGTAAATAAGAAAAGAATTTGTTTAAATCATCAGCTGTAGAAATCATATCTCCGGCCGAGCTCCCCATACTTGGGTTATAATAAGTAACATCTTTTGGCTCACTTGCTCCGTCTAATTGGATATATCCACGGGCATGCTTGGTTCCTGGAATGACGCTTGAATTTCCAAGTAAGAATGTATTCGCTAATTCAAGTGGTTCAATAATTCGATTTTCAATCTCTTCCGCATAGCTATTCCCAGTTACTTTTTCAATAAGAATTCCTAGTAATACATATCCTGTATTTGAATACGACCAGCTCTTTCCTGGAGCAAAATCTGGAGGCATGGATATTCCCATCTTTACTAATCCTTCAGCAGTATAAGATTTTTTTGTATCCATCATATTAAAATCCTTTGACCTTGTGTAATTAGCGATACCACTTGTGTGATTCAATAATTGCCGGATAGTAATCTGTTTATCATCATATCCATTTCCTTGAATGACACCAGGCAACCATTTTTCAATAGAATCGTCTAGATTTAGGCGGTTTTCTCCCGCTAATTGAAGTACAACTGTTGCAGTGAACGTCTTTGTCACGCTGCCAATCCGAAAACGAAAATCTGTTTTCATTGCTTTCTTGGTACTCAGATTAGCTACACCAGCCGCATAACTCCATGTTTTTCCACCCTCAGAAGTTTTAGCAAGTATCCCTGGATATCCTAGTTTCAATGTATCCCGCATTGCCTCTTTGACGGAATTACGATCTCTTTGGGTGCTTGTTTGTAACGAACTAGATACATTTTGAATGGACTCCGCTTTTACATTTGAGGTTAGAGGTGTATAAAACAGGGAACCTCCAATTATTAATAGAGCTAAGCCTGTACATGTAATGTGACTATGCTTTTTCATCAAAATAATCCTCTCCCCTATTCATATTGTATAAATGGTTATTTGCTGTTTGGAACTAATCACACAGCTTTCTTCTTAACCCACTGCAAAAGGACGACATTGAATTTGTAATGTCTCTTTTCCTCCAAACAAGTCTTATTAATTGATTTGTTTTTTATAGAAATATATAGTATTTTTCTCCTCTCACTCTTCTTTACATTTTCATCTTACACAATGAAAATCTCTTTTTTCTTACCTCTTCCTTACAAATTCCTTACGTTCAAAATCACTTTTATAATTGATTGTTTTTTATGCGAGCCCCCTCACCATCAATTTAAGAATTAAAAAAGAGGGGATTATCCCCCTCCTTTTTACGCTTGCTCCGACTGTCGGAATTATTTAATAAAACCACGATTCAACTTAGTTAACTTTTCATTGATGTTAAAAATTCTTACTCTAATATCTTTAACACCAGCTGCTTCAAGTCTGTTCTTGTGCATTTCCGCGTATTTTTCAGCATCTTGTTTTTCTTCAAATATATAAATGCCTCCAGCTTCTTTTGTTTCTTCATTCTCAGTCCATATTTTCCAGTGGAATCCTTCTTCTTCGTTAATACTATTTGCTAAATCCCAAAATCCTTTTTCCATTTCTTCACCAAAAGGACCTTCAAACGGAAAATCAACTTGTAATAAATATGCCATTTTCACTCACTCCTATTTTTAATATAAAATTCTTGCCATTCTTTTACTGATTATGATCCGAATGATCGTAATGTCTAAATTCGTATTGCTATTATTATTCAAGCACTAATTGGAGAATCCCCCCTATTTGTAACATAATCACAAAACGATAGTAACTTGAACGCATAAAGTGAAAGTTTAATAGTTTTCAGTTATGTTTAAAAAATATGATACAAACTTACCCCTAAACTAAGGACAAACAAAACAAGCGCAGGTATTGCTTTCTTAAAAGGATCTCTCGCTAATACAATTAGAGTTAATGCGGCTGCAAGCATCGTACCGCCTAATAACAATCCTGCCCATAAAGCTACTACTGGAATCCAGATTCCTATCAACATTCCAATCGCTCCTACAATCTCAAAAGCTCCAGTTAAGAAATTAAAAAACGAAGGTAAACCAAATCGTTTGAACTCATCTGCCATTTTCCCGGATATAATTTTCATTCCTGTCATTAAAAAGAACAGAAACAACACTACTTTTACAATATTGATGAAAATTAAAATAGTAATCACACCTTTCTTATTATTTGATAAAAACTCAGTATTGTTCAGGTAGTAGTCACTACCTTTACCCTATTTCCTGAGATCACCCGTATGGAAGTCGCTTCCATTTACATTACCCTTCTCAATATTAAAGGGCCGAAAATTATGTGCTATAGCATATATAATCCAAAAATTTGACTGGTACTAAGCAAAAAAATGAACCTGAATCAGATATGATACAAAATAAAGTTATCTTCCCATTCGTCCAAACGAAAAATATATGCTATAGCATATATAATATCTAAAACAAAGTTTGTTCCTTATGAATAGCATAGCATCAATAAGGAACAAATATTAATAGTGTGTATCATACAATTTGTTTAATAGCGATTGTAATACTTTAATTTCTTCCTCGCTCAAATTACTCGTAACGAAATGGTGAGCGTCTTTCACTACAGGCAAGATTGTTTTCTTTAACTCGTCACCTTTTTCAGTTAAAAAAAGGTTATGTGAACGCCTATCTTGGTCATTCAAAGCCTTCTTTACAATCCCTTTTCTCTCCATTGACTGTATCATTCTAACAACAGTAGTTTGATCTTTATCAATAGCTTCCGCCAACTCTTTTTGAGTAGTGCTCCTTTGGCTACAAAGAACACTAATAATCCCCCACTGCTCTGGCGTAACTCCATAAGGCTTTAATTTCTTCGTAAAATAATTGGTCATTTTCACATCAGTACGATGAACAAGATAGCCTATTAAATCATGTAAGTTCATATATCACCTCTATAAATTAAGATATAAAAGGATATAGCATACCAGTCAATCATTCACAATGAATGTATTTGTTTCACCATATATATGCTATGGCACATATATTAAAGTAGATTATTTTAATTGTCAAATGATTTACCTATTATTTTTCGAAAACAAAATCGCACCCTTAGATTATAGCAGGAATAACTAATCTGACGTATTTCTCTGGCGATTTCTCCCCTGTCGTTTTATGATATTCTAATAAAATTTGATAAAATATGGTATCTACAGACTGTCAAACACCTTTCAAGATACCTCATCCAGTTCTTGCTGTTGCAAGATAAACAGCATATAATCCGTTAACCACCCACATTAGCAACGAAAACATAAAGAAAAGGCATTCCAAATATGAAACACCTTCTTTCGTTTTATAAAACCATCCACTTAAATCTATTTTACAAATATAACATTCAACACGCTGAAATCTTCTATTTAACGTAATCACTCATTTAACTAAAAAACTTAGTTAATTGCACAATGCTCTTCTCACTTTTCTTGCAAAATTTAGTGGATCATCAACGTCTTCGATATTAACGTAAATCAAATTTGGATCATCACATAACCACTCATTGTGTATAGACGAAACAATTATTCCTTGTTTAATAATTGTCGCCACAAATTCAGTGACTTCTTTTTGTAAGAGTGCTACTCGGCCTAGGCATAATGCCCGTCCAGTTTTATTGTCTCGTGATTCGAATGAAAAGGAAGTTGTTACTCTAAAACGTTTTCCCAAGATTGTTGCTCGTATTTCATCCCTGTTTATTGTTGCCACGCATTTCCCACCGGCGAATCCTTCTTGCCCGCCGATAATTCTTGCAAACTGTTGACAAATTAATTCATCATTAAACGCCATACCTTTAATCATCCCCCCTTTTACTGTTAGGTTATGAATGAATACATAGGTCTGAAACGGTAATGAATCTAATCTATAAAAAAAAAATGATGACAATCTACCGAAAGCTATTAGCTCAATTATTCTTGATTATTTAAATTAACTCGGCTATATATGTTAAGACATTTTTAAAGAGCATAAAAAAGACACCTTAAGGTGCCATTCTCCGATTTGAGAATCATATCTATGTATGGAGAAATTTAGAATAGAGAAGCTTCTAACTATAATTTATAGAGCTCTTATGCCATTAATTACTTACATACATATTTCCTTATTTACCGGAAGAAGAATTCCAATTATATTACTTTCTGATTAGTCTCGTTAAAGCCATACCAAGAAATCCAGCGCCCATCCCTATTAGCCATCCATTGTGGGCATCACCTAACATAGACCCCACTCCTCCGCCAAGAAACATGCAGCCAACAAATACTAATCCTCCAATTCCCCAATTCGGCCGTTCCATAATTCAATCACATCCTTTCAATAAAACATATGCGATTAGCTCCCTCAACTTTCTTCCATAGGATAGTTCATTATTTTGCTTAGGTTTAGCGCTTCAAGGAATTCATAAGATGTGAAGCTTGAGCCATTTATATAGATTGTAGAAGTATGAAGATTTTCCACATTTCAAAATAGTAAAGTATAAACATGAAAAAACTCCTAACAAATTTTGTTCGGAGTTTTTTCAAATACGCGATATTTATTTAATCTTCATTATTGAGTTCTATTGTACCTGTTCTAGCACTAACTTTTAAAATATTTAACAGATTATCAGGTGTCTTGATTTCCACTTCATATTCAAATTTTGATTGTGCTAAGTTGTCATCTTCTAATTCGAATTCTTTTTTCACATTAATAATTTCTCCATTTGTATGAGCTAAAGAAATTTCACGAACTTGTTTCTCTGTGTAGTTTTCATTCTTTTTTGCATAATTGTAACCCATACCATAATATCCACCAACAATAGCAATACCACTTACTAAAATAGCAATTACACTTATAATTATTTTCTTTTTATGTTTTAACATTTTCATCCACTCCTTAATGATTAATCATCTATTCCAAATCTTGCTTCAAGTGCATTTTCTGCTTGCTCTAATTGATCTTCCAGTATATCGTGTTCTTTTTCTTGCGTTTGATATTGCTCAACAGTTATCGTTCCAGCGTGATAATCTGCTTCTAGCTGATTATCAGATAGATCTATCTTGTCATCCAATTGGTCAATTTCTTTTTTTGCTGCTAAGTACGTATTTAAGTTATCTTCTTTTGCTCCAACTGGTTTCGTGTTATTTGCCTTTTCTACAATAGATGAGACTTCGTTTTTGAAATCTTGTATTTGTTTCTTATCATTTGTAGCAGCTTGTGTTTTGTTTGGTTCTTGTTGTAGTTGAGCGACTTCTTTTTGTAATTTATCATTTTCCACTTTCAGTTGTTGTACTTCTGTATTGTTATCAACTTGAGTAGAACAAGCTGTTAAAAATAAACAGGACATTGCTCCCATCAGCATCCATTTTCCCATTCTGTTTTCCTCCCTTTACATGTGCACCTTATCCTTGCCTTTATATTACCGAACAAACATTAAAGGAAGATTAATGTACAAAAAAATAAAGTGAAGGCTTTTACAGGCAGTTAATCCCTACCTAACTCCCTCGCATTCACTGAATTTTGAGGGAGTAGTCTTACTGCCCGTTAATGCGGGATAAAATGATATAATTAACTAGTTTCTAATCTTTCTTTAATGTTTTGGAATTATAGTGATACATATTAATAAGAAGAAAAGGAGAATGTTAATGCGAGTTCTTATTGTCGAAGATGAACAAGACTTACAAAATATATTGGTGAAACGATTAAATGCAGAACATTATAGTGTCGATGCATGTGGGAATGGAGAAGATGCCCTGGATTATATAAACATGGCTACCTACGATTTGATTGTCCTTGACATTATGATTCCCGGAATAGATGGTTTACGCGTATTACAAAGATTACGCGCGGACAATAATGCAACTCCTGTCTTGCTTCTTACAGCTAAAGATACAATTGATGATCGTGTAACAGGACTCGACTTAGGTGCGGATGATTATTTAGTAAAGCCGTTTGCTTTTGATGAACTGTTAGCAAGAATTCGAGTGTTAATGCGAAGAAAAACAGGAAATACATCTAATGTGTTTGAAATCGCTGACCTAGTGGTAGATTGCAATATGCATAAAGTAACACGAGGAGACCAAGTTATCACTCTTTCCAGTAAAGAATTTGCTATTTTAGAATATATGATTCGTAATAAAGAAGTTGTGCTGACACGAGATAAAATTGAGCAACATGTGTGGAATTACGACTATGACGGCGGCTCGAATATTATTGATGTTTACGTCCGCTATCTTCGTAAAAAAATTGATAGCCAGTTTGAAACGAAGTTAATTCATACAGTGCGCGGAACTGGTTACGTATTGCGAGTAGAATCATGAAAAGACTATCAATAAAAATGAGAGTGACCCTGTGGTATACGGGGCTAATTGTAATTATTATGGCACTCGTGTTAGCTTTTATTTTAACTTCTTCAGATAAAGTTTTGCTTTTTAATATGAAAGATCAATTAAAGAGCACAGTAAAAGAAAGCATGGAAGATATCGAATATAAGCATGGGCAGTTAAAGATTGACGATGATTTTGAAACCTTAGAAGATGGAGTAAATATAAGCATTTATAGTAAACAAGGTGAGCTGTTGGTAGGACATAGTCCAACAAGCTTTAATAAAAAGATATCGCTTAAATCCGATGAAATACAAACCATTAAAGACGGCAATAAAGAATGGATAGTATATGATTTTCTCCATAATGCAGGCGGCGATGAGCAAGTCTGGGTTCGTGGAATAATGACTATGAACCAATTATCCTCAACGATGAATACGCTTATCGTGGTAACAATCATCTCATTCCCATTACTTATTCTTATTGCGGCATTCGGAGGATATTTTATTACGCAAAGGGCGTTTCGACCTGTGCAACAAATGAGTGATTCAGCCAGTAAAATTGGTGATGGTAAAGACCTTTCGAAGAGAATTAATTTACAAGGTTCACCGAAAGACGAAATGTATCATTTAGCACAAACCTTTGACAAAATGTTTGAGCGATTGGAGACATCATTCGAAAGTGAAAAACAATTTACATCTGACGCATCTCATGAATTAAGAACACCAACATCTGTTATTATTTCGCAATGCGAATACGCTTTATCGCAGAGAAATAATCCGAAAGAAATGGAAGAATCGTTAGAAGTAATTTTAAAACAATCACGTAAAATGTCCGCTCTAATCTCACAACTCTTATTATTAGCACGAGCTGACCAAGGAAACCATAATACTTTCCAATTTGAATGTATCAATATGAGTGAATTAACGGAAATCGTTGTAGAAGAGCTTTCATTAATGGTTCAAGAAGCTTCGATTGATATAACAACTAATATAGAGGAAGACCTATTTATTAAAGCAGATCAAACATTGATGATGCGTTTATTAATGAATTTACTAACGAATGCGATTGCTTATAGTAAAGCGAGCGGAACTGTGCATATGCAACTATTCCGTGATGAAATCAACATAATAGGTAAAGTCTCCGATAATGGCATCGGCATCAGCGAGCAACATATTACTAAAATATGGGACCGCTTCTATCGAGTTGACGCAGCACGAACATCTTCAAACATCGGAAACACAGGTTTAGGATTGTCGATGGTAAAATGGATTGTCGAACTACATGGAGGAGAAATTACGGTTGAAAGTAAATTAGGAGAAGGCAGTACTTTTACATTTAAACTACCAATTGAAAAAAGAGCATAATTTATACGTGTCTGTCGCTTCAGAATAAAGATTGATTCAAAGGCTCTCTACAATCCTTATGTAAAAATAACTGACGCATTTTAAACATCATCGATTTTATCATTTTGGACAACCTATTCTGTTAAATTAATATACATGCGAAAAAACTATCAAAATAAAACCCCAGAAATCCATTGGTCTCTGGGGCTTCATTATATATTTAGCTCTTTTTGCTTTTTGTTTTGTTTATGTCTATACAGTAACTTTCGACTTATTAGAGAAATCACTAATAAGGTCAGAATTAATAAGATAAGTTGCATAAATGATAAATCAAAATATTTAGCACCTGTAACGATTAAAAGTGTAGAAATCGTGCCTTTTACAACGAAAAAAATAATAACCCATAACCCGCCTTTTTTCCAGTTCATTTTATATTACCCTTTCCTACGTTTAAATTCTTAAAATATTTAATGATAGTTCGTAAATATGACAACTTAATAGAAATCTATTATATTAACAAAAAATTCATGTCTAATTAAATGCGACGATTCTATATTAAGTGAAAATGATATTCATTGTCAATTTTATTGATTATTTGAATACTTATTCTTAATCTCTTTCTACTTTGTTTCTTATAAGCAATACACTTTTATATTCAAACAAAAACACCTCCATTACATTTGCACACTTAGTATGCGAATGCAAGAGGTGTTTTTTCATATACCATCAGGTAAGATTTCCTACTTTGTTTATTTCTAGATACGTAGCTATTTTTTAGTACACAATTACTGGATCATACGTGTTCAAACTATCATATACAGTTTTTGCAACATTAGGAAGAAGGTTCACACACCCACCTGATCCTCCTGTTAAATAAGCATTATTTCCCCAGTCTTTTCGCCAGCCGGCATCGTGGAATCCTTGACCGCTATTGGTGAATGGAACCCAGTAATCTACTTTAACTGCATAATCAGCTTTCCCTACTGCGCTACCTCTTAGCGTGTATGGTGTTCGTTTGTATAGGACGTACCACACACCTGGTGATGTATCTTCACCCGTGCTATGTTTACCCGTTACTACATTTGTTGTAACGACTAATTTTCCATCTTTATAAATCCAAATTTGTTGCTCTGCAATTGAAACTTCCGCATACGTGTCTCCGATGCCATTATTCGCTGTTGTTTTATAACCGATACCTTCCTTCTCCCAACCATTTCCGTGAATATTAGAAGCAGAAAGCGCCTTTTCGCCTTTCTCAAAGGCTTGTTGAACTTGTTTAGTTTCTTTTTCAACATCTAGTGCCCAGCCGTAGCCTTGCCCTTTTACTGATATAACTGAACCGGAATGCGTTTTAAATGAGAAATCTTTATTTAATGTTGATTTGGCATTATTAATTTCAGTAATTTTATTCTTAATGTCACTCGCATCAATTGTAACTTTCATATCCTTTGACATAGAGGCATTTTGAATTAAATCTTTCGCTTTTAAAGGATAAACTTCATCCTGCACTTTATACTCAACAGACTGCCCAAGAAGATTCTGTAGTGCTTTCTCCTCTTTTTTGACAATCG
This sequence comes from Bacillus sp. C-3-6, assembly GCF_054509685.1. Classification (NCBI taxonomy): domain Bacteria; kingdom Bacillati; phylum Bacillota; class Bacilli; order Caryophanales; family Bacillaceae; genus Bacillus; species Bacillus sp. C-3-6. Next base: position 3,022,610 of record NZ_CM137247.1, read on the forward strand.
GATCGTCTTCTTTAATAGGTTTTATGTATGCAGACTTCAGATGAATTTCGCTTTTATATTTTTGCTTATCGTAATCTTTCAGTAGACTAGTAACGTCATACTGTTTTCCTTCAACACTTTTCGAAATAACAATTTTCCCTTGTTCTAGCTTCGCCATAGCATCTTGAGGCGCTTTTAATTTTTCATTCATAGAGATGAGCGTTTCTTCTACAAGTTTTTTCATCGTTTCACTACGATACTGATCTGCCTTCTCTGGTAGCAATGAATAATTTTCTCCCTTTGAGGAAGGGAAAAATGTCCACTGACTTTTTAATAGTTTCTTAACTTGAGGCAAATCTTTTTCCGTAAGTTCCGTTTTTGTATCTTTTTCATCTAAAATTTGTTGTTGATCAACATAGACTTTGTTTGCTAGTCCAGATGCCTTTAATTTCTGTATTGCCTGATCAGCGCTCAGACCACCAACTTTTGTGTCATTAATTGTAACATTCGAATTGAAGTGAGTTGCCTGATAATAACTCATTCCCCCAATAAGAAGTGCAATTACACCAATACCCACTGCGATAAACTTCCAATTTGTATAACGTTTTTTTGATCTTACTCGTTTTTGATCAATTTCTTCAACTGATTCATTTGTTGTATTGTTGTTCATCAATCTTTCCCCCGTATGCATTAACGTCAAACGATTTTCAACTAAAATCATAGACTAGTGTACCTTATTTTTCCTAAAATTTCATTATTTCCGACCACATTTTATCGCAATTTAATGATTTAATTTAGATTTTTTAATAGTACGATGCATTGAACAGCCCTTTACAAGTCATAAAGTGAAACTTAAATTAACCGTCACACCAAGATATTTAGCTTAATATTCTAGGGGGAAATTTTTCTCTTTACGTAAAATACGAATTATATTATCCATTTTCATGAACATCAATCCCTAATTTTGTCAAAAAAATAAACGATAGTCCTTCTACATTTTTGATAAAAGGACTATCGTTTTTTCAGTTAGAGTATTTGTATAATCGTTTAACTTTTTATTTCCTGAAGGTCTAATGTGATGAAGATGATGAAATTTCATCTCATAGCCTTTAAATGAAAAACATTATTTTTTTATGGCAATCAAGTTTATTTTTATAAATTAAACCCTTAGCTTGATGCCTTCCATATATCCAGCAGCCTAAGATTAAGTAAGAGTCCGTTCAACTAGATTTTTTCTAATATTTTTAGGAGCATCTTATTTCAGCCTCGTCATATTACACTAATTGAATTTAAAACAAATCCGTATGCTATTTAGTAAAATTTACGATTCGAGACATAATTATTGCAGTAGCCAAGATAATAATAGCGGTTATCAAACCAGATTCTCCAATCCAAATCTCAGTTTGATCTCCTGTACTTGCACGTGCGAAAGGTCCTTGAATAATGGCATTCCAAGTAGTATGAATGATAACCGAAGGCCAAACGCTACCTGTGATAAGTCGTAAATAAGCTGTAATATAACTGAATGGCACAATACAAAAATAGATGCCAAGTACTGAAAGTAGGGCAGATGTTCCCTCTACATATAGACCAGCAATAACAATTGGAACATGCCACGTTGCCCAAATCAATCCGCTAATAAGGATTGGGCGTGAAAACTCTGCATCGATTAGTCTTGTAAGCATATAACCTCGCCAACCCATTTCTTCTCCCATAACTGGAATTAAGTTAAGCAAGCTACCTAATACTCCGCTCAATACTACTATAAAAATGAAACTTAATGGTATCGGTAGATACTGAAATCCAAGTATATTGTAAATAGGTTCTAGCATACCACCTTGCGGGGGCTGAAACCTCGCAATTCCGCTCAACCAGGCGATAGAATAAGTAATTCCACAAATAATCATAGGTATTAGCAGAGCAAAACCAATCCCCTTCCATATCTTTAAGTTACCGAGACTAAAAGATACATCTTTAAACCCTTCTTTCAATATTATGCGAGTCAAAATAGAAGAAAATGCTGGGGTAAACATATATACCACAATAAGCGGCATACTTTTAGTAATCATTACTACTACATTTAGAATAATAGAAGTAATGGTTAAGATACTTAGAAAGAGTTGAAGTCCTATTTTAGCACGTTGGATTTTATCTTTATTGTGGAATGCTTCTCCGTGTAATAACATTGTAATCCGCCCTCCCCCTTTTATTCATTTGTTTATCAAATTTACTTCCTGTCATTTCAACAGCTACAACTTAGAATAAAAATATTTTGACATACAGATCATTCATCTTTAAAATCCCTCCCAAATTCATAATCTAGTCTTACTTGCGATTCAACAATTTAATTATTACTTATAAACTGTCATAGCCGATAGTACAAAAGTGTAATGATTAACCTATGACTTGTGTCAATTAATCTTATGACAATATGTAACTAGAAAATATGATATGGAATAAATAACAATTGAATTAAGGCAATTGATTCGTGCAAGTACATGAATCAATCTTGTTTATAAAAATAATTCAATTGAGGTGGGCAAAAATGAATAAGAAAAGAATGATTGCAATGGTTAGTACAGCTTTATTAGTCACAGGATGCGCGGAAGTAGGAAACGCTCAAACTGTAGCAGTCGAAAATTCAGGTCAATCAGTCCAAAAAAATATAGTTAAATCAATACAATCACAGGCTAACCCATTAAAAACGATAGAGCCGTCAAAACCATTTGAAGATTTAAAACCACTTAAGAAAATGATTGGGAACGCGCAATATGTAGGATTAGGAGAGAATACTCATGGAAGCTCTGAAATTTTTACTATGAAGTTTCGCCTTGTGAAATATTTGGTTACTGAAATGGGTTTTACGAATTTTGCAATGGAAGAAGATTGGGGAAACGGCTTAAAACTAAATGAATATATCCAAACAGGAAAAGGAAACCCTAGGGAATTTTTAAAATTGTTATATCCTACTGATGAAATTATAGCCATGATTGAGTGGATGAAAGATTATAATGCTGATCCATCCAATAAAAAAAAGATCCAATTTATTGGGCTCGACTTAAAGGCGTTGGACCAAGGTAGCTTTAATAAAGTAATTGATTATGTAAGGCTGCATCGACCAGATTTGCTGGCAGAAGTAAAAGAAAATTATAAAGAATTGTCTTCTTTTACTGGAAGTATACAGGAATATATGAAACTTGCTCCTGAAAGGAAAGAGAAGTTTAAAGCAAACGCTGAGAGAGTAGCCCGATTACTAAAAGATGAGAATGAACAAGCCAACACAGAAATAATTCCATCCGAGTACATCTGGGCGAAAGCAACGGCAAGTGCAATAGAGAAATTTACCACAATGCTACTCCCTAACGACTATCCAAGTATAATAAAACTACATGAACAATACTTGGCCGATCATGCAATGTGGGCACAAGAGACATTTGGTGGTAAAACGATGGTATGGGCACACAATATTCATATAGCTAAAGGAATTATCGATGAGAAATTATACCCTTATGTTGCGGGGCAGTTTTTGAAGGAACGTTTAGACAATAATTATGTCACAATTGGTAGTACAACTACGGAGGGGAATTTTACCTTATACAGCGAATATGATCCTTCCACTGGAGGTAAGATTACAACCGACACTATTCCACAAGATGTAAAAAGTTTCAATTATACTCTCGGAAAAGTGCCATATAAAATGTTTTTATTGGATAACCGTCACCTTAAAGGACAAGCAGAAAAATGGGTTAAAGCAAAAAGACCATTACTAAGTATAGGGGGACAAATCCTCCCGAACAGTTCGGTGTATTTTGATACTTCATTGCTTGAGCAATTTGATATTATTTTTCATATTCGAAAAACAAGTCCATCTCATATTAAATAAAAGTACAAAACAATCCCGTTCTTGCAGATGTAAGAACGGGATTGCTTTGTGGAGGATTAATAAAGTGAAACTTTAATCAGCAGGTTTTTGTTCATCCCCCACTGATTATTAGCCTTCACCAATCGTGCGTTTACCGGCAGCCCGCCCCCACCTAACGCTGAATTTTGAGGTGGGAGTCTTACTGCCCAGTAAATAGCGGGATAAAAGCATCTTTTTTAACCAGAAGTAAGCTGCTCTCCCCTTTTTAACATCATTTAGAACTGTCATATGACACTTTTACACTAGTGAGAATGACAAAAAAAGCAGTATGATTCGGTTATTACACAGATAGGAGCGATGAACTTTATGAAATCAAGATTCATCCATAATGGTTATTTTTTATTGCTAACTTTCGGTACAGGATTGTTTTATTTTTGTTTTTACCTAATAGCTCTGCTATTTAGTTTAACCCTTTCATTTACTGTTGTTGGGATTCCATTAATTATGCGCGTACTACAGACTACCACACCCTTTATCCAATTCGAGCGCATACAGACGAAAATTTATACAGATATTTCAACAGACTCTTACGATAGAAGTATAACAATGGATACATCGAACTGGTCTCAGGTGAAATTAGTGCTAACAGATCGTCGCACTTGGTGTGCTGTCTATTGGCTAATGCAGAAATTTACGATTGGCATTTTCAGTCTCATTAGTGCAATCATTTTTTACGTAATGCCACTTATGTTCCTGTTGGCACCACTACTGTATCGATACATCGATATGAATATTATATTTATACAAATAGATACTTTTGCCAAGTCACTCTTTGTAATGTTTATGGGTATAGTATTTACCGCCATAAGTATTAGAATAGTCGATGGTTTGACAAAGAAAATTGGGGGCTATACACGTAGTATGATTCGGCAACTAAATCAATAGAAGTTTGCAGTCTGTGAGTAGTATCGTAGTTTTAAATTAAAAAGTATAATAAGGCAGGAAGGATTAAATTATTATATAGGAAGTAAAATGGTAGGCTATTTAGGGGGTAAAGGACTTGTTAGATATGGTTAAGTATTGGTTTTGGTATGATTGGATTATGTTAGGAGTACGCCTACTTGCTAGTGTGTCTATCATTCTAGCTACATTAAATTTTCAGGATGGTTTAACATTACCACTTTGGATTATTATTCTTTGGGAAATTATTGCCTTCTCTGTTCCATGGGTAGCCTTACTATTCAATTATAAATATTATTTGTTCACAGAAATACTGCTGTATGGTGGACTATGTATATATTTAACCTCATTATTTCCAGGGGCTTACAACACATTTCTTATATCAGTGTTTCTAATTGCTGCGAATAGTAAGCATTTGTCCTATTATTGGACAGCTCCAATAACGGTTTTTATAACAACTGGAATTTTCTATGCGGTTGCGCCAAGTAATAGCTATTGGGTTATGGTCACCTATTATGGATTCGCATATGTAATGGGCTTCGCTTTTCATTTATTAATCGTCAATCATAAGCAAAATGAATCAATTCGTAAACAAAACGCGGTACTTGAGCAATATATGTCTCAGATTGAACGCATTACACTGGCGGAAGAACGAAACCGACTGTCAAGTGAGCTTCATGATACAGTTGGTCACGCTTATACTTCTATTATTATGGGGATGGAAACGTTGCGCACCGAACTTGCTACTGAAATGGGTATACAGAGGCTAGATTCTCTGCTTGAAATGGGACGTAAAAGCATCGAGGACGTGAGAGGTTACCTACATCAAATGGAGTCTCCGTGTCAATCGCCTTCCTTAATTCAATCTCTACAAAATCTTGGAGCCGAATTTCAGGAGCACGCTCAGGTTAATGTAAGTTTTCGGGCATACGGAGAGGAATATGAATTGTCTCGGCAAGCGAAGATAGCGTTCATTCGTTGCTTACAAGAGTCCCTTACGAATGCAGTACGTCATGGTCAAGGAACTGAAATTATAGTTTCATTGCAGTTTGAACAACAATATACGAGATTAGAAGTTCAAGATAATGGAAAAGGAAATGTAGAATGGCAAGAAGGCTTTGGTATGAATGCAATGAAAGAACGAGCAATGAATTTGCAAGGCCAATTGTCTGTATATACAAAGCCAGATGAAGGAATGCTTGTTACATGTACCATACCGCGCCAAACTGAAATAAAAGATGGACTTATTCGTTTGTTAATTGTAGACGACCAGCCGTTTGTTCGGGAAAGTTTGAGGACACTACTCGATAGATATGAAGATTTAAATGTAATCGGTTTGGCCGAGGATGGCAATGAAGCCATCGATTTGTGTGGGCGCCTTCAACCCCATGTTATACTTATGGATTTAGATATGCAGCACATGGATGGAGTCGAAGCAACCAAAAAGATTAAGCAACAATGGCCGCATATCCGCATATTGATTTTTACCACTTTTCAGGATACCGAACAGGCGTTGGAATCGCTTCGCAACGGTGCGGATGGCTTTTTACTCAAATCCATTGAAACATTGGAGCTAACTAATACGATCCGACTTATTCACAAAGGTGGGACACTGATTGATCAGGGAATGTCTCACAAAATATTTGAGAAATTTGATGAGCAAAAAGAGACACCACAATCAAAAGCAACCGCTTATGAGCTAACAGCTAGGGAGATAGAAATATTGCAGCTAGTAGCAAAGGGACTTCGATACACTACCATAGCATCAAGGTTATATTTATCGAATGGTACGGTCAGAAATTATGCTTCCACAGCTTATACAAAGCTGGGAGTCCGCAACAAAGAAGAAGCTGTTCAAAAGGCTCTAGAAATTGGAATTATTGAATAAGAAAAATGTTTTTTTGTTTCTCTACAGCAAGGCAAAATGTAGTTACAAGGTACAGTAAAAGATAAAGTGAAACTTTAATCAGTGGGGTTTGTTCATCCCCCACTGATTATGAGCCCTCACCAATCGTGCTGCCCGTTAATGCGGGATAAACAACATCATTACATTAATCTTTTTTAGGGAGTACAATTCCTTTAAATAATTGAACAGTAATCCAGTAATACATCGAGTAAATTACTACAAAAATAACAAGTGGTAACCAAATGCGAGAGTACGGATCGATTACAAGAGGGCTAAACATGTTCATACCAACTAATATATGAGTAATCCCTACAATTGCTGGGAATAAGAATATGAAGAATAACTCTTTATAAATTGATTTTGTTAATAACTCTCGGCGAACACCAATTTTATGAAGCATTTGATAACGTGTTACATCTTTTGATGCTCCCGACAGAACTTTAAACATTAAGCAGCTTGCCATCATTGCTAAAAATGCAATTCCAACGAAGAAACCCATAAACATTAGTCCGCTGGCAAAATCATGACTCATAATATATGTTTGATACTTACTACCCAATTCTTCCGCTTTCACATTTTTATATTTTGCTATCTGTAATTCATCAAGTTTTTTCCATTCTTTTATGTATGATCCAAAATCATCTGTTTTCCCCATAAACACAATACTTTCTTTACCCTTCAATCCATTGTATATGTTATAGTCTACAATTTTCATTTCATAATCAGGATATAAATAATTTGGCTGGATTGTTCTGAAAGCCTGAATCCATTGTTTTGTGTCTGTCTCTCCTTCAGCCCGTTTTATTGAAAATGCACCAATTGGTATTTCCTCTGAAGCTTTCTCTATTTTCATACCTTGCAAGAAAGGGCGATTTTTCTCTACATCTTCTTTAAGATAATAAACATATCTATCATCAACTTTGTAATGATATTCAAGTTTTTCTTGAAATAAGATACTACCCAAAATTGTCTTTTCTTCCGCTGTTGGATTATGAATAACTGAATCGTAAATTTGTATTTGATCTGTAATTTTTAGGATGTTGTTTTTAAATGCCATACCACAAGCAATTCCACCAGCACCAAGAGCCACTAAAATTGCTACTGTTGCAAGCACATTTGTTAGACTATTAATGCGGAAATTTAATTGTGCAAAAGTAAAAGCATTAAGGCCTTTTTCACTACGTTTTTTATTACTCTTTAACTTGTTAATCATAACTGGAAGAAGTGATCCAAATATAAGGTAAGTACCAACGGTTGCTGAGATTAATCCAACAGCTATTAATCCCAAAACAATTAGCGAATTTGCATATGATATATAAATAAGTGATGCATAACCAATACCCAATAAAAGAATACCAAGGAATGCAACTACAACTGTCATTTTTCCTTTTATGGCAACACGTTCTGTTTGTTCATCAGCATGTACAAGTTGCAGTACAGAAATACGAGATAATTTAATACTATTCATAATTGCAGATAATACAAAGAGTGCAAAGAAAAAGATGCAAGTAATAGCTATAGATGGCAGATAAAATGCTTTATAACCTTCGCCAGCAAACTCGAGTTGTTTCATTAATAGCTGACCGATACCTTCTGCAAGTCCTACACCAATTGTAATTCCAATCAAAAGAGAGGTGGCACCTAATATGATTGTTTCAATGAACATAAGTAAGGTAACTTTATGCTTTTTTGCTCCTAACATCATATACATACCAAATTCTTTTTGACGAAGAGCTGATAAGAAAGAGTTTGCATATAAAATATAGAAAAATGTGATAATCGCTAACAAAACGGAACCAATTTTAAAGACAGCCACAATATCCCTAATAGAAGAGTTAGATTCAAGGAACGTTTTATTGGATGCTAGCGTTTGAAACATATAAAAAGTTGAAATAGAGACAATAAGACCAACAAGTAAAACAATGTAATCTTGCAACTTACTTTTTAGGCCTGACATAGAAAGCTTAAATAACATGATTGAACTTCCTTCCTTACGCTTTTTGTGTGCCTAAGTTTGCAAGCACATCTAAAATTTCTTTATAGAATTCTTCACGGGTACTACCGCGATGAATTTCTTTATATAACTCACCATCTTGAATGAATAAAATACGTTGACAGTAACTTGCGCTGTAAGGATCATGCGTAACCATCATAATGGATACACCTTGCTCTTTATTTAAGCTTGTCATGGCATTAAGTAAACTCGTTGCATTTTTAGAATCTAGAGCTCCAGTCGGCTCATCTCCCAAAATAATTGCTGGTTCATGAACTAACGCACGTGCTGCTGCGGAACGTTGCTTTTGTCCACCAGATACTTCAGAAGGATATTTTTGAAGTATCGCTGTAATGCCTAACATATCAGCTACTTTTTCTACTTTCTTTCCAATATTACGAGATGAAACACCTTGAAGTGAAAGTGGGAGTGCGATATTTTCATAGATAGATAAATTCTCCAATAAGTTAAAGTCTTGGAAAATGAATCCTAACTTTTGTGAACGAAAATCAGAAAGTTCACCCTGCTTCATCCTCGTAATATCCGTTCCTGCAATTTCAACAACGCCGCCTGTCGCTTTATCTAACGTTGAAATTACATTTAATAATGTTGTTTTACCAGAACCAGAAGGCCCCATAATACCAACAAACTCTCCCTCTTGAATTGAGAATGATACACCTTTTAATGCGTGTGATTGATTCTCACCTTTTTTACCGTACAATTTTTGAATGTTTTTTACATCTACAACTGGCTTTATCATTTATATCCTCCTACATTTTTTTATTTCATTACAATAAGCTACTAAATTTGTTTACTACTAACAAAATAGACATGTTACCTCCACACTTAAGCTACAATGAAATCTTTCCTTTTATCTTCTTTGCTCACCTCATCACTTTGAATACACCCATGATAAACTATGAAAATTAGGAAACACCCCGTAAAATCCTTAAGATTTCTTAAGTTTTAAAAAAAGCTCATGGAACCTGTAGTTCCATAAGCTTTCTATCTAATTGGATGTTCAACAATAAAAGACATCCAACCATCTTTATATTCTGCATGTATATTACCATGATGAAGTTCAACAATTCTTTTTGCGATAGCAAGTCCAAGTCCATTTCCCTGGTCATCTTTTCTTGCCTTGTCCCCTCTGAAAAACCTTTCAAACAATTTATTTGAATCGCTAACAGGCGGTCTCTCGACTTTATTTGATACTTTCAACATTGCCTTGTTACCTATTAGTTCAAGACATATAGATAATTCGGATGGTTTCATGCTGTACTTTATCGCATTCATAAAAAGATTTTCATAAACACGTACCATTTTTTCTACATCTATGAAGATAGGTATTGTTTCTTGCGTGATTGATTTTTGAACGATTAAGCTTTCCTTTTCAAATATAGGAATGTATTCTCCAACTATTTGCTCCAACAAACCCGATAAATCAACTTCATTAAGATTTAACTTAGCATCTATGCCTGATAAACGAGTATATTCAAACAACTCATCAATTAAATATTTCAATCTCTTTGATTTTAAATAAGTGGTTTCAAGGTATTCCTGTAATTGTATTTTACTGTTGTATTGCCCTCTTTTTAATAAATCTATATAGCCAATAATAGATGTTAACGGTGTGCGTAAGTCATGAGATACATTGGTTATAAGTTCATTTTTTGTACGTTCTAATCGTCTTTCTTGTTCAAATGTATTCTCCAATTCCTTGGACATATAGTTGATATTTTGAGCAAGTTGGGTCAATTCGTCCTTCCCCTTAATCCCAATTGTTAAACCCAGTTTTCCATTTGCAATATCATTCACATTTTCCGAAATGAGCTTCAAATATACTATTTTCTTTCGAACCAATAGCAAAAAGATTACTATAAAGTTTAAGATTGCGAACGTAAATAAGAACAACATTGCGAGTCTCACTTCAAACATGCCAAAATCTTCGTGTTTTATAAAAAATGGATCTATGACGTATTGCACAATGAGGATTGTTAAACCAAATGAAATAAAAAAACTAATTGCAACAGCACCAAGAAGTTTTATAATAATCTTATTTCTGAAACTAACATTCTTCATATTTTATACCCAATTCCCCAAACAGTTTTAATATAAATGGGATGTTTAGAATCTTCTTCAATTTTGTCTCTTATTTTTGTAATATGCACCATGACGGTATTATCTGATTTATAAAAAACCTCTTTCCAAACTGCTTCATATATTTTTGCTACACTCAGGACAATCCCTTTGTTGCGGGCGAGTAGTTCGAGAATAGCAAACTCTTTTGGAGTTAACCTTGTTTCTTTTCCCCTTACCCATACTTGACGAGTATCTGTATTCACGGTTAAGTCACCAATTTCTAGAATACTTTTATTATGTTCTATGGACGTATTGTATTTTTTAAACCTTCTTAATTGGGATTTTACCCTAGCAATTAATTCTAGTGGGTTAAACGGTTTTGATAAATAATCGTCTGCACCAGAGGCTAGGCCCTGAATTTTGTCTATATCCTCAGATTTTGCAGATAGCATAATGATAGGCATATTGCGATCTTCCCTAATTTTCATACATGCTTCAATGCCATCCATATTCGGCATCATAATATCTAAAATAATCAAATCAAAGTCCTTTTCTTCTAACAGTTGTAAAGCTTGTATAGCATCTTCTGCCTTTTGAGTTTTTAGGCCTTCATTTTCCAGATATACCGAGATAAGATTTCTAATCTCTTTATCATCATCAACAATAAGAATTTTCGACTCCATTTTATTCCTCCACATTAAATGCAATAAGTATTCAATAAAGCATATATTTGTTGTTACTTAGTTAATAAACTTAATAGAGATGGTTTCTATCTTCTTTCTTTACTTAAGACGATCTTTTGTAAAATACACAAAAAGACCGTCACAGTATTGTGACGAAAAAACAAGAAAATTTCAATAACTAATACTATTATTATTTATTTTTAGCTTTTAAGACACCCAGCGCTATTTTGGTTGCTTCTGCAATAAGCTTATCATCGTATTTAGCATCCTCTTTATCATGATTAGAAAGTATCGCAAGAACAATTGGCTTTTTATTTGGTGGCCAAATAATTGCGATATCATTTCTGGTTCCATAAGATCCCGAGCCCGTCTTATCAGCTACTTCCCATCCTCCTGGAACTCCAGCACGAATTAAGTTGTCTCCCGTAGTATTCCTTTTCATCCAATCTATTAATAAATCCCGTTTCTCAGTTGAAAGTACATCTCCTAGCGTGAAAGCCTGAAGACTAGTAGCTAATGCCTTTGGGGTACTAGTATCATGTACGTCTCCTGGATGCACTTCGTTTAACTCTGGTTCAAAACGTTCAGGATTTGTAACGGTATCTCCTATTTCTCTCAGTGATTTTTTGAATTCACTAGGTCCACCTAATTGCTTAAGAATAAGATTTTGCGCAGTATTATCACTATATCGAAGGGAAGCATCTGCAAGCTCTTTCAGAGTCATACCCCTATCAACATACTTTTCTGTAATTGGATTGTAATTAACAAGATCTTCACGAGTATACAAAACTCTTTGATTTAGATCTTCTATTGATTTCTTTTGTAAAAGTACTCCCACAGCTAAAGCTTTGTGGGTAGATGCGTATGCAAACCGTTTATCTGATTGATACGTAACAGTTTGATTCGTATCAGTGTCCAATGCATAAATACCGAGTTTAGCATCAAATTCTTTTTCAAGTTTAGCAAAAGAATCATTACCAGTAGTTTCTTGTTTGGTTTGATTTGTTTGTTTTGTTTGTTTAGGTAATTCAGACTGAGTATTGCCATCGGAACAGCCTATAAGCGTTGCACATGAAAGAAATACTACAGGTACCATCTTTTTGTAATGTAAAAAGTTAAAAAACTTGTTTAAGACTATCATACATTTTCAACCTCTTTCAAGAATATATAGTTTTTCTAGGTGTTATACATATCGATACAATTAAAGAGTGTATCGGATATCACTCTTCTTGCATCTCACTTTTCATCAAATGATTGAACTATCATGAACACCTGTTTTATACGTATACTTAATAGACAACCTAAGTAACAAGTTTGTTCCATTTTTATCAGTAGTCGTATCTAGAAACCTAAAAGAATCCATTTAGAAGATTTAAATGGACTCTTTCACTCATATAATACTATCTATAGTTAAACAAATAAGATTAAATACATTTAAATTTTCTTGTTTTATCTACTAAACTGTTTAGGCATTTCTTTAACGTGCTTATCATCATCACGCCAATCATAGGTTTCTTTCTGCGAAACATCTAAAGTTTGATCTCCAATTCTAACAATATTCTTATTTACCCATTCAATATATGGATCGGTATCTGGATAATTCCAATATATATTTTTCTCTGAATCTGTATCAAGGTTAACTAATTCACCCCTAACAGCATCCGCACTTAATGATCCTGCATTATGAAAATAAGTCTTGATGAGATATTTTCCATCTGGAGATTTCACTGTTCGAATTAATTCCCCTTTTGGAACACCTTGCAAACTAAAAAGTTTCCAATATCCAAATCCAATTATAATTACTAACATAGTAAGTATAGTTAGTAATACTTTTCTTTTTGTTTTTTTAATTTCACCTTTTGTATTTATAATACTCATTCAACTCCATTCCATAATATATCAAAAATAAAAATCCTCTGTTAATACGGGATAAACATGAAAATTCCCATTTAGGAAAACTTTAAAAAATCAGACAGTATACTTGAATTGCTCTCCGCAAGAGAATATACTAATAAAGCAGGCTATGACGTTCCTTCCTTCTAACTTCTTTGGCGAAATAGGGATGTTACTTTCCTGCTAAACACATAGGCTATGACAATTCTTCCTTCTTTGTAGAAATTTCAAATTGTTTTAGAGTTGTCAATTTCCTATGAAAATAATTAGACTATAAAACCTCTTTCTTCTTTGGGATTGGATAAACTTTAGTTTATCAACCATTGATGTAGAGGTTTTCTTTTCTTAATTAACAAATTACCACTTAACAACTAAATGTTATACCCCTAATTTTTCACTAAAAAATAGCTTTATACCCTCAGTGCATTTCTCTACAATTAGTGTGTTTATGCATGTAAAAATAAAAATCTACCACTGAAAGGAGGACAGTCAGACTATTCCCCTCTTTTATAAGGAGTGAATAGCTGGCGTTCTCATGAAAAATTCTATTTACATAAGAAGAAGTTTGAAAGTAATTATAAAAAGAGAAGAAAATAAACTACCGAACATGTATTTAGCCACTGTTTTAAAAAACTTGGAAAGTTTAGGATTTACTTTTTCCGAGCCTTTAATAGAAGAGTTGCAAACACTTTCGGTTGATGCATTCACATCGTTTTACAAAGAGTTGGTGAAACATTTAAAAGAAATGGTTGGTGCACATATTCAGTTTACTCCTATGTATCCAAACTTTCCGCAACAAATGATGGATTTAAGTGACGCTGATTTATACATCAATGCCGTTATTCATTATGTGACGTTGCGCCTACCTGTATCAAAAGTAGAAGAACGACTCCCTCTTTTAGATAGCGTTGATTTGAAAGTTATTGACTTAGGAAGTGAAGAAGATTTCAATCAAATGATTTCTCAATTGATTAGTGCAAACAGCTCTATTTCCTCAACTGATAAGACAGATGTAGAATGGGCTATTACACACACTGAAGATGTTTCCTGTTTTCTACCTAATGTAATTCCTCATAAGGAAAATATGTCTTTTATAATTGGGGTTTTATTAATAAACAGAAAAATATCAGCCGATGCTGCTGCAAAGTATTTTAAAACAGCAACTGATGTTCTTCGCCTTGCAGTTGCTTTATCTGAAGGTGATGTGAGTTTAGCATCCTCCGTTCGATTCAAGAAGTTTAACCGAGCCGAAAGACGCTTCCTTTTAGGATTGTTAGAGCAATGCGGAAACATTACCGAAGATATGATTCGATACAAAAAACGTTGGATTCGTTTAGGTGAAATTCTTCATCCAGCAGAATATCATACTCGTTTCCCAAAAACCCACCGAGCATTTGAGATGCTTCGCAACAACATTAAAGTTGAAACATTTAATGGAAAAATAGAAGCAGCTTTGTTGAATCATGATATCATGACAGCGAAAAATCTTTTAAAAACTCGCCCGGGGGAATTTGCCAGACGTTTGGATCATTTAATCCGTTTATGTAGTAATAAGTCAACAGATGTTTTCAATATTCTCGAAGATTTTCTAAGTATAATAGGAAACGTTTCTACTCCTGTATTACTTCAACTCACGGCTCATTTTAAGCATCGAAATGATAAAAATGAATTTCGTACCTTTTTTCCAAAGGGCAATGTAGCAAAAGCTATAGGTATTGAAAATACACTTCCATTTATCTCAGAGAAGATTTGTTTAATGATTGTAAAAATGTGTGAAGATACTTTAAAAAATCGCTTCGCAGAACTTCCAAGTCTCGGGAAAGTATTTTTGGATGAACAGTTAAAAAATCACTTAGTTCCCTTCTCTCAACGTTCAGCCAGCAAAGCGCTTCGCACATTATCTCGAGGAAGTAAAGTAGATTTGCCAGAAGGAGATACGATTCGTTTTTTCCTATGGTGGAAAGAAGGCTATGTGAATGGACAACATACAGGACGCGTTGACATTGATTTGTCTGCTGCAATGTACGACGAAGATTGGCAATACAAAGAACATGTATCCTTCACGAACTTACGTTCAAAAAATTTCAAAGCCTACCATAGCGGAGATATTACTTCTGCACCAAAGGGGGCATCTGAATTCATTGATTTCGATATTCCGTCTGTGCTGAAATATGGTGGACGCTATGTAGTCATGACTTTGCTTTCTTACACAGACCAACCATATAAAGATTTACCAGAATGCTTTACTGGTTGGATGGTTCGTCAATATCCTGGTTCAGGAGAAATATTTGAACCTTCTACTGTTCAAGATAAAGTGGATATTACTGCCGACACCCAAATCTCTATTCCAGTTATTTTAGACTTAAAGGAACGAAAATTGATTTGGACAGATTTGTCTCTTACAAGAGATCTAACTTATGATAATACTATCGAGGCTAATCAAAAAGGTATGATACTAGTTGGAAAGGCTTTTACTAATTTAGTTAAACCGAATTTATATGACTTGTTCCGATTACATATTGAAGCTAGAGGTGAACTCGTTCAAGACATCGAAGAAGCAGAAAGCATTTTTTCTTTGGATAAAGGGATTACTCCTTTCGATATTGAAAAAATAATATCTGATTTTATCGCTGACCCACAAGGCTAACTACATTACAAACATTGATAATGTGTGGAAAATATCCATGTATAATGTCTATGTGAAATAGGACCTGATAGATAAATATCAGGTCCTGTTTTCTATTTAGTAGATACTAAATAGTCCGGTTAATCACTATTCATCTAAATACACTATACTAATAAAGTGAAATTTATTGGAAAGAAGTTCATTAGTTAATATGTATCTAATTAAGAAACATTCATATACCAGCCCAAACATCTTTTCCATATCGCCCTTCATCTTGCACACGATCCAACCAATTTCTTGCTTCTTGTTCACTGACTTCATGAATTTCTTGATATGCTTGACAAAGGGTATCTTCTACATCCGGAGCCATTTTACTTCCATCACCACATATATAAAGATGTGCTCCATTATCTAATAACGAAATTAAATTGATTCTATCTTGTTTTATTAAGTGCTGTACATATGTTTTTGGATGTCCCTCTAGACGAGAAAAAGCTGTGTGTAAAGAGATTAATCCATCTCTTTCATCATTTTCTAATTCTGTACGATAGAGATAATCTTTTTCAGGATGACGACAACCAAAATATAGATGCGCTTGTCCTAAGTTAATACCTTTTTGCTTTTGAACACGACGCGCTTGCAAGAATCCACGGAATGGTGCAATTCCAGTACCTGGCCCAACCATAATAATTGGTGTTTCTGGATCTTTAGGTAATTCAAAGTTTGATTGTGGCGTTCGAATGAAACAGATAATCTCATCTTTATTATGACGCTGAGCTAAGTAATTAGAAGCGACTCCTTCATATGTCCCTTCCCCACTCCATGCAGGCGCATTAACAACACCGACCGTAATGCTCAGACGATTGTGTGCAACGAGTGGAGAGCTTGAAATAGAATAGTAACGCGGTTTGAGCGCAGGAAGAAGTTCTAAAAAGCGTTCAAATCGGATTTCACAAGCCTCATACTTTTCAAGAAGGTCCAACATTGAAATCCGTTTCTTTAGTATTTGTTCATGGTAAACTCCTTCTTCTAATAATGCTTCCAATTCTTTTTTATGAGGAGGACATGCTGTGAATGTTACCATTTCTCGTATTTGTGCTCGAGTGGCAGCTTCTTGAACTTCAACACTATAACTAAGAAGGTCCAATAAACTAACAGGACTGTCTAAAGGTATGTGATTTATACTTCGTCCACTTGCACTCAGTATAACTTGATCCTTCCCATTTAACCCAAAACGTTTTAAAATTCGGTTGATATTTTTCTCGCTATTAACTGGCAACACCCCAAGGTGGTCTCCTTCTTTATATGTAGCGCCTTCTGGCAAAGATACCTCGATATGTCGTGTACTTCTATCACTGCTGGGTGATTGGAGTTCACGATTTTCTAGTATAGATGCATAAACTGCTTCATATGTTCGTGCAAGAGGAGATCCTCCAAGACGACTGACAAATTGTAGACTCAAAGTACTGCGCTCTTTTTCCATATTTTTGTTGAGTTCCAATCCAAATGCCTTCATCGCATCAGACCACATACTTTGTTTCCATTGCTCAAGCTGTTCCTCGAAATCACCACTTGCATCTGCTTCTCCGCGTTTAGAAAATCTTGTTGCTCCTTTTTGAGCCATCTGCTCATCAATGTATCTTGGAATCCGTTGGTAGGTACTAGCCCAATTATGATCTCCACAACCAAAAACTGCGTATTGAACCCCTTTTAGCTCATCTGGTTTTAGTTCCTCCAACCATTGCACAAACTGCCCTGCATTACTTGGCGGTTTTCCATTATAAGAAGAAGTCACAATAAGTACCGCTCCTTCTTTTGGCAAACTTCCAATTCGATCGTTAAGAGCTCCCACTTCCGTTTGAACTCCTTCTAAACTAGCTGTATCTGCTAATTCTCTTGCAATACCTTCTGCTACACCTGTATCCGAGCCATACAGAACAAGAAGTGAAAGATTATCGGCCCCAATAATAGAAGGTGTCTTCTGGACGTGTTGCTTAATTTCATCGTTTTTCAGCTTGTCCTCTGTAGGTGCAAGAACAGTAGGATGACTAATAGTTTGTTTTCGGGGTAGAATCCTAATCTTAAAATCACCGGGCTTTAGCGTTAATGTTTGTTTTACGTCCAGCTGATAGTTTTGATAATCGATTAATTCAAAATGTTGAAGAAGCATTCCCATTACAAGAGTGGCTTCATGAAGTGCAAATTGCATACCGATACATGCTCTCTGGCCATTTCCAAATGGCTTATAAGCATGATGAGGAACCTTATCCAGCTCTTCAAATCGTTCAGGTTGGAATTCTTCCACATTGTCTCCCCATGCATCTTTATCCCTATGTAGCTGTGGAATAAGAACAGAAATACGATCTTCTCCTTTCTTAATTGGGTATTTCCCGCCAATCACTGTATCTTCTTTTGCATAGAGACTGAATGCTGGAGCGGTAGGCCATAGACGTAGCGATTCATTTAAAATCATCCGTATATACTTCAGTTTCATAACTTGTTGGTATGTTGGAGTAGGATCTGTCAAAACACGGTCTACTTCTTCATAGGCTTTTTTCAACTTATCCGGATTCTTTAATAAAAAGTAAATTGCAAAAGATAACAATCCACTTGTTGTCTCATGTCCAGCTATTAAAAAGGTAATAATTTGGAAACGAATATTTTCATCATCTAATTTTTCACCAGTTTCCGGATCTTGTACATTTAACATACGGGAAAGTAAATCATTTTCTTCCTGATTCCCATTACTTTTACGTTCAGCAATAATATTATCTACTAAAGAAAACATAGATTGAATATCATGCTGAAATTGACGTTTCGTTCTCCACATGAGTTTATCTTCTATATCCAGCCTCTGTAATTGGTGCATCGCCTCATCTAGAGCACGGGTCATGCTAGTAATAAAAGGATGAGGTGTCTCACGATAAAAGCTATTGAATCGGTAATTAAAACCACATAGACCAATTGTATCTAACGTAAGACGAGTCATATCCTCCGGAACATCTACGTTTTCATTCGGATTAAGCCGTGCCCATTTTTGAACGAGTTGTACAGCAATATCAACCATCATGGCATGGTAATCTTTCATTGCCCGTTGGCTAAATGTAGGCATCAAAATATTATGAGCTTTTTTCCAGTTAGGCTCGTGAGTCTCGCTAGTAAATAATCCGTCTCCAGCAAAGGCACGAACTTTTGCTAAAGCACCCTCTATACTTTTATCGAACCGCGTTTCGTCACAGACTTCTGCTACCAATTCATGTCCAGAAACGACAATGATGGTATCACTTAAAGTTTGAATTTGAAAAATGGGACCATACTCTTCCGCTATCTTGATAAAGGATAGCGTCGGTTTATCTTTATCGATTAATGGGAGATTACCCAGCGGTCCATATGTTTTCGGCTGAGGAATGGCAGATACTTTTTTTTCCATTTAAAACACCCTTTCAAAAAAGCATGAAATAAAGTGAAACTTTAATCAGTGGGGGTTTTGTTCATCTCCCACTGATTATTAGTTGAACCAATCGGGCTTTTACGGGCAGTTGGTCCCCCACCTAACTTCTTTGCTTCCGCTGAATTTTGAGGTGGGGGTCTTACTGCCCGGCAAATAGCGGGATAAAATATCCCATTTAATAAAGAGGAAATAACAACTAATCGCCTGGGATAAAGATATGTAATTGATTACCTTATTTTATCTTTTCCCTAACTATTCATGATTATGATATTGCGTATAAGCTTGGCAATTAGATTTATAACTTGTAGAAAAATAATAAATTAAAATGAAGCGAATAAATATAATTGGAGCCTTTTAATGTTGGTGTTAAAAGATAATCTAAACTTGTAATGTTTATGAGAAATTGCAAACGGATCTCATCTCTTGTATTTGTTTATAAAAACGATTATTTTGATTCATTTTCTTCTAAAACACCCCAAAATAGAGAAGTTGACGAGCTTAAGATTGTAGTATTCGAAAAATCAGTAGTTTAGTTAAACCAATACGATAAGCAAGTATACCGTGTTACTAATGAAAGAGGACCTGATATGAACATCAGGTCCTCTTTTACTATATAATTATTTCCCTGCTTCTTTTAGTTCTTTTCCAGCTTTAAATACCGGCACCTTAGCAGCAAAAAACTTGTAGGAATCATTATCAAGCGTTTTATTCTTCTCTACCGATTTAACTTCTCGACAGCTTCCGCACTTGTATCTACACGTTTAACGAAAAAAACTAATAGTAGTGCAACAACATTCATGCCAAGCGCTACATAGAATGAATATTGAATTCCAGATAATAAAGCCTTTTGAGTTACTATTGCCTTCGTAGTTTCTGTAAAGGTTGTTGGATCTATATGAGACATTAAACTTTCAGCTTTTGTTTTTGTTACAGAGTTCATAATCGTAACAAGAATAGCAGTACCAATCGAACCGGACACTTGTTGAGCCGTATTATTAACAGCTGTACCGTGCGGATTTAAGCGAGTTGGTAATTGATTAAGACCATTTGTCATAAGTGGCATCATAACCATCGCCATCCCAAACATCCGCAGTGTGTAGATAAGAATAATATGTGTGTGACTAGAGTCAATTTGCAGACTTGCCAACATATAAGTTGAAACAGCTGTAATGGAAAGCCCCACTATGCCAAGAATCCGAGGACCATATTTATCAAATAGTTTACCTGTAATTGGTGACATAATCCCCATTATAACCGCACCTGGAAGCATCATCAGCCCAGAGCTCAGCGGCGAAATACCACGGACGTTTTGTACATAAGCTGGTGTTAAAATCATACCCGAAAACATGGCCACCGCGTTAACAATTGCAATTACAGACGCAAGTGCAAACATTGGGTACTTGTAAACACGTAAATCCAATAACGGCTCATCCATTTTTAATTGACGAATAATGAAAGCAATTAGGGCAATAGCGCCTATGATTAAGGTTGTTAAGACAACTTTATTTGTCCAACCATCGGAGCTTGCAGAACTGAATCCATATAACAAACCGCCAAAACCGACAGAAGATAATAGTAATGAGAGATAATCAAGTTTTGCATTTTTGTTTTGTTTCATGACATTCTCAGATTTCCAAATCCCTAACAGTAAGCTAATGATTGCTAACGGTAAAATCATTTCAAACAGCAAACGCCAGTCATAATACTCTACAATATAACCTGATAGTGTTGGCCCAATTGCTGGAGCTGTAATCATAACTAGTCCAAAAATCCCCATTGCTGTTCCCCTTTTTTCTCTCGGAAAGCTTACTAGCATAATATTCATTAACAAAGGTCCCATAACTGAAGAGCCTGCCGCTTGAACCATCCGCCCAGTAAGTAATAAACCAAAGTTCGGTGCTACAGCCGCTAAGGCAGTACCAAGAATAAAAATCACCATAGATGTAATAAATAGGCTCCTATTTGAAAAACGCGTTATTAAAAATGCTGATGCCGGAATTAATATACCACTTACAAGCATATACCCTGTAGAAAGCCACTGGATCGTTGAATAATCTTGAATGTTTAAATCTTTCATTATTGATGGCAAGGCTACATTTAAAAGGGAGTTATTTAGAAATGAAACAAATGCCCCAATAAAAAGGATTACAAGCATTAAATATGGTGGTTTTCTTTTATGTAATGTTTCACTCATATATTTAATTGCCCCTTCATTATAAATTTCATTGATTCGTTTAAATCGTTTACATATTTGCACAAGAAAACATTACCCTTGCAGTATTTTGCCAAACTCTTCGAATGGATATTCTCTTTTTAGCAATTCCACTTGCTCAACATACCATTTTAAAATCTTTTTGTTGATGAAACCTTTATAAAAACGTTTGTTAACGGAATTTAAATTAGGCTGAAATACACAAAATAAGCAACTGAAAATCACCTTCTAAAATAAAGTGAAACTTTAAATCAATGGGTATTTTACGGGCAGCGAGAAAAATCAAAAAGACCACGCACCCATTCCTTTAAATACAGGCTTGTAGATCTAGTTATGTAACCATCCATAAAAAGGAATATTACATAGGCTAAGTCTAACATTACATTTTTAAAGTGAGGAGAATAAGCGTATGGACCAATATTGGTATTTGAATTCAAAGGGAAACGGGAAACAATATACTAACGAAATTTCATTATATTCACAGCCCGAAATAACTACATCTGAGGTAATGAATGATTTGAAGATTCCTGAGAATTGGAGTTACCAAGTTTATCCAGTTAGTTGGGATTCATCAGCCAATTATACGAGGTTCAATCCCCAACCCCCTCCCTTCTCTTGGGGGCAGCCAATCAATTATGCAGGGATGATGCCCCAAGGACATCCCGATAATTGGACTCCACTACCAGGTCATGCAGGTTTTAATTTTCAAAAACCTCCCTTCCCCTGGGCGCAACCATTCAATCATACAGGGATGTTCGCACAAGGTCATCTTGCAGCTTTACTATCGCCGCCAGCCAAGCCTTTTCATTTCAATACCAATAACTCGGGTGTTTTTGGAAACCCTCCAGGATGGGGTAGTCCGTGGGCCCCAATGGGATGGGGAAATAACGGAGGTAACGGTCAGCTAGGAATGCTTGGAAACTTACTTACAGCAGGAAAAGGCACCATGAGTGGAATAGGAATGATCAGTAGTCTAATCGGGATGGGGAAGTTCTTCTTTTAGTTAATTAAAGTGATAGAATTGGTCCGCAGCTCAGACATTCCAACAAAATATTTCATTTTCCATTGATTTAATGTTTTCAAACATGTACTCCTCAATATATTTATTGTGTGCTTCCAATACTCCATCCAAGTTCGTCTCCTTGTCTTTCAATTTATAAAAAAATCTGTTGCAACTCTTTAGACAACAATTCCAGTTCATAAAAAATCGATAAGTTCATAACAAAAACGCCATCTCTTCCTATGATTCTAGGGAAAGAATAGCGTTTTTGTTACGTAACAATTAAGTTGTTTCATTCTTATTTATTCAATAATTTCATTGTCATTTCTCTGCATTTTTAGCCTGATAGCGATATGATCATAACCCGTAAAATGCCATTTCTTTTACTTATGCTTTGCTAAAAATTCTGTTATGCGACGATATACATATATTTCATTTTCTTTTTTTGAAAATCCATGCCCTTCATCGTCTAATACTAGGTATTCTACATCTACTCCTTGTTCTTGCAACGCTTGAAAAATTTGATCCGATTCTTCCTTTACAACTCGTGGATCATTTGCCCCTTGGATGATAAGGAGTGGTTTATTCATTTGATTTAAGTAAGTAATTGGTGAATCTTGTATAAGCTTATCTTTATCATTATTAATATCACCTATTAAATTAACTGCGAGCGGTTTCCAATTTTCAGGCATAGATTCGATAAAACTAAATAAATTGCTAGGTCCAAAAATGTCAATGGCTGCACGGAAATACTCTGAATGACGCCCGTGAAGCAATAAGGTCATATATCCTCCATAACTACCGCCCATAACAAATAATTTATCAGGAGTTGATATCCCCTGTTCAAATAACCATTCGATCCCTGCTACACAATCTAAACGCGGCGCTTCTCCCCAATCACCTTCAATCATTTTTGTAAACGTTGAACCATATCTTGTACTACCTCTAAAGTTTGGCGCAAAAATATTATATCCCTGCCTTAATAAATATTGAAATAATGCTCTGAAATCTTTCGTCTCAGCACTTTGTGGACCACCATGAGGCCAAAATATTGTATATCCGTTTTGTACTTCTCCTTTCGCCCGGAATAATAATGCTTCTATGTTTAACCCATCAAAAGAGGCATATGTTATAACATCCGGTTCAACAAAAGAAGATTCAGATAGACCAATAACATAGTTTTTTGTTAATGCTGCCCACTCTGTATCTCTATTCTTCTTGTAATAGATGTTTGCTGTTTTCGTCGCACTTTCACCTAGTAAATATAAATTTTCCGATTTTGTAATTTCAATTTGACTTATCGTATCTACCGGAGAATTCAATAGAATTAACTCTTTTTTATCCCATACAAATTTATATAACCTATCTGTAACACCTTTCGACGAAACAATGTAGCCATTTTTTGTTTCAGCATGCCATTTTATATCGGATATATCTTCCTTCTCTATTTTACAGATTGGTTTGAATTCCTGTTTATTTAAATCAAAAGAAGCTACATAGGAAAACTCTTCTTCATAATTTGTAACGAAAATCACTGTATTTTCATCAATATAAGAAATGGAGCCTACAGTATGTTCTTTCTCACTGGAAGGTACTAAACAAATAAGTTCTTCTCCTTTTTTTACATATCCTACATTATATGTATTACTATATAACTTTAAAACAATGTAACTTGATTCATTCGGACTTACTGCCTCTACATATGTAGGTGTCTCCACACCAGTTAACAACAGCGTATCTTCTTTTGTGCGTATATTATAACAACGAGAGTTTAAGAACATTGGGTTATCTTTACTTGTGACATAGTATAATCGTTCCCCATCCTCTGTTAAATGCACAAAGTAATCCTTTTCTGTCTCTCCTGCTGGAATCAATTCAAGCAATCCACCACCCTCTGGTTTTAATGCATAAATATGATAATTTTCATCCCCATCTTTATCAAATCCAGCTAAAATAAATCGATTTAAAGAATCCATTTTAATAAAATTGCTTGATTGATTACAATATGTTAAGGGATAAGGGGATAAATTGGGTAAATCCATCGCCCATAAATTAGAATGACCATTTAAGTTTGTACTAAAAATTAATTTCCCTTCATCTTCACTAACTGTAAACCTACCAATACTATAGGATCTAAAAAATTGTTCAGCATCTTCCATAGGAAATTGAATCATCTTTCTTCCTCCACTCTACCTTATATCTAAAAATTCAGAACATCTTATATATAAAGATTCTACATTTTCCTATTTATCCCTTTTTGGTTTTATTTAGATTTACTTCTACCTTCTACTTCTTCTTATTAACATTACATAACGATGCGGAGAGTTTTTTAAACAACTCTTCTTTTAGCAGTGAATATATTCTTTACTATTTCACGATTACTTCTCATTCGATATTTCTCACTAATTATCCCTCAAAGCGAAAAATAAGTGGGGAATTAGAGAGCAAAATCTACCATATACTTTTATTCAGCTAACTTCTCACCAGTAACAATCTTCATAAAAGCAGCTGCGTCTTTCTCTGCTAATTGAGCGTACTGATTGTCCCCCGCCATTATTTCTACTTTATCCTTATTAGGACTAATCCACATTTGATATAAAACAGCTTTCGCTTCTATTTTCGGATTTTTAAACTGAAAAACAAACTGATAATCAGCTGAACGAGACATTTCCACCTTTTTATTTTCAAAGTTAGTATCATTTAATATTTTCTTTACTTGCAATACTTTATTCTTGTCTGTAATTACCTTCAAATCCTCATAATGATTATCACCAGCATGTTTTTGCACTTCGATTGTTTGATTATGATTTCCTATATTATTTGAACAGCTGGTTACTACAAATAAACAAATCACGCTGAAGACTAAATACAAATTTCTAATTTGCATAGCGCTCTCCGCCTTTAGTGTATATAATAGTTCACTTCCATTACGCTTTTAAAATGTAAAATAAGAATACACCCCATAAGCCACAAATAAGATTAATAGAATAGAAATGCCGAGTGCCGTATATATAATCCATTTTAAATTTGAATTCATATCATCCTCCTACCTCTCGGTAATTCCAGTATATAACAAAAAAGCATTGGATACCCAATGCTTTTTACACTTACGCAAATAAAGAAGTATTCGCATATAAAGCTGGTGAACCACCTGAATGTACGAATAAAATATTGTCTTCCTTATTAAATTTACCTTTTCTAATTAAGTCGATTAATCCCGCTACTGCCTTACCTGTATACACTGGATCAAGTAAAATACCTTCTGTTTTCGCAAGTAACTGAACTGCCTCTACCATTTCCGGCGTTGGTAACGCATAGCCTGGTCCTACATATTCATCAAAGCACGTAACAGCGTCGCGCGAGATAAAGTTTGGAATACCAACATGTGCTGAAGTTTCATCTACAAGTTTTGCTACTTTCTCTTCTTGCTCAGCTTTTCCTCTACTTACATTAATCCCGATTACAGGAATATGGCTTTGTGTTCCAGAAAAACCAGTAATTAAACCAGCATGCATACCGCCGCTACCACTTACACAAACAACTGAACTGAAATCAATTCCTTGCTCAAATGATTGCGCCATAATTTCTTGCGCACAAGCAACGTATCCCATTGCGCCCGTAGGGTTTGATCCACCAACTGGAATTACATATGGTGTACTACCTTTTTCACTTACTTCTTTCGCTACTTTATTCATCTCTTCCATCAGGTCTGCTCCGTTCGGTACAACAATGACGTTTTCAGCACCTAATAAGTGATATAAGAAATAGTTTCCGTTAAAGTCTCTCTTCTCTTCTGGCTCAAGCCCTTCCTCTAATACAAGAATACATTTCATTTTTTCTTTTACTGCAGCAGCAAGTGTCAGGCGGCAATGATTTGACTGAATACCACCAGCTGTAATTAACGTATCTGCACCATTTTCCTGTGCATCTGCAACTAAAAATTCTAATTTTCTCGTCTTATTGCCACCGGCTGTTAAACCAAGTAAATCATCTCGTTTAAAATAAATAGTCGGGCCACCAAGTGCTTCAGACAAATTGTTTAACTTTTCAATTGGTGTATATGATTCTGTATATTTTTTTCTCGGGAATTTAGCTAAATTCATTGTAACGCTCCTTTTGTACTTCTTTCGCAATATATGTAACGTTACTATTATTACATGTAAAAATGGTGAAGTCACCTTTCTCGGTTAAAAATGTATTAGAATTTCATTTTGATAAGTAAAACCGTATTAATGATTTTAACTTAATTACGGTACATGAAATTTATATCAACGATTTTTTAAATATATCGTTCATTACTTACAATATATCAACGATTTTTCAAATATATCGATCGTAACTTGCAGTATATCAACGATTTTCTTAATATATCGATCTATCGACAAAAAACGACAGACAGGCAACCCCTTTCTCATCAACAAAAAAAGAGCCCACACATTCAAATGTGGGCTCCCTCCGATCACTTATTTACCGAAAAACGAAGTAACTGTGTTAATCCCGGCTCTAAATTCATTTCACCTTTATGACGTACGTATACGACTTTATCCCCATCAAAATTCGGAGGGTTTGCTTTACTATACGTATGCCACTCATTCGTTCCTTCTATAGAATACTCCATATATTCAGTTGCACCGACAATTATATTTTTACTATCATCTGCCGTTACATTTGGTGCCATCTGCGCAATTTTTGAATCACTAATTAATAACTTCTTTATATCCTTATCACGTTTGTAATCGTAAGCTGTCACAATTACATCGTTACCATATGCTTTCACTTGTAACCCTTGTTTAAATGAATAGCCATCTGGAGCAGTTTTCTCTCCTCCATTTGGTCCTGCTGACATCCAGCCTGTTTCAATCCCGCCCGTATTTACAACAGTGAAACCTTTTTCATCTCCGCCTGTAATTTTCTTTTTACCAGCCCAGTCAGGTAAGTTTAAATCCCAATGTGTATGACTCGTGAAGAAAACAACTTGCGGATAGTCTTTTAATATATCGTACAATTTATCCACGTTTAAATAATCTTGTAAGTACGGCGATTGCCTTGATCCAGATACTGTATCAGGTAAAATGTGATGAGAGAAAATAAAGATTGGCTTATTTTTATCTTTTTGACTGTACTCTTCTAAATTTTGTTTTAACCAACCTAATTGCTCATCACTCATATATACTTCGTCCCACATTTTTGAATCGTGGTATTTCATATATTTTTCAGTTCCTAAAAATAGAAGCGGATAACCGTCTAATTCTTTTTTATGATATACCTTTTCTTGTCCACTAAATTTCAGATAGCGGTTAAATAAAGTTTCCTCATTTACACCATTTGGCCATGTACTTTGAGAGAGTTTCCCATCCGCTGTCCATTTACCAGCATAAAACTCATGATTCCCAACAGTAGACCATACATTTTCTGGATGCTTATTTTTATTTAACACACGCTTTACATCATCATATTGTGACTGTTGTCCAGTTGGAGTTATATCTCCATTCATAATAAGCGCTCTAGAAAGTGGAGTCACTTTGTTCATATCTTTTAGCACATGATCAAAATCCCCTAAATCCCCTTGAATATCACTAATAACGTTAAAAGTTGTAGCTGATTTTCGGACTTGCTCTTTCCCTTCCGCATGCACTGAAAACGTCGGTAATAATGCCGCCATAACTGCTAACGAAGCAACTGTCTTTTTCATACAAATTCTCCCCCTAATAATAGAATGTACAAACTGACATGTTCTGCTTTCTCTTAGGTGCTTGTCCAATTCACATTATAGGGGGCGATTGTAAAGATTAATGGAATAAAAAATTAAGTGTTTTTTAAGAGATTTTGTCTTTTTTTCACACTCCACAATTAGTAATTCGCGCCAATCTAGCTTTCTAGTCTTTAACATTACATAAATGTAAATGAATATGATGAATCTCTTCGTTTGATATGTTGTCTTTTTAATCTTTGTTATATAACCGCCACAAAATACGCTCTCTTTTCAAGTTCTCTTCATTTAATAAACGTTACTCCTCTTTTAATTAGCCTTAAAATTATAAATCGGCTTAATAATATGTTTAATATCAATTGTTTCTTTTGTATTCTTAATAATTTCATCCATTGGCTTATATACCATTGGTGCTTCATCTAAAGTACTTTCTGCAACAGATGTAGTCCAAACCTCTGTCATTGTATTTTGAAAATCCTCTAAGTTAAGTACTTCTTTCGCCTTCTTACGGCTCATAATACGTCCTGCTCCATGAGGGCCAGAAAAGTTCCAATCTGGATTTCCTTTACCAAATGCAATGATAGAACCGTCTCTCATATTAATTGGAATGATTACTCGTTCATCTTTCTGAGCTGAAATAGCACCTTTTCTTAGAATCATATTGTCCATATCGATGTAGTTATGGATTGTAGTGAATTGATCTGTTACTTTCCAATCCATTTTAGTGACGATTTCATCAATCATTGCTTTACGATTTAACTCCGCATATTTTTGAGCAATTTTCATATCATTCATGTAATCTTTAAATCCTTTTCCTTCTAAATAAGCTAATTCTTTGCGAATCACCGGTTTCTTAATTTCACGTAAAGCTTCATGTATTTCTTGTTGTCTACCTTCTTTCGTTAAACGTTCAATGATTTCTTCTTTAATAGATTTAACGTTTATAAGTTGCTCGTAAGCAAAGTTTTGATAATACTCTGCTACCTGTTTCCCTAAATTACGCGAACCACTATGAATGACAATGTATACATTTCCTTTATCATCCTCATTCAGTTCGACAAAATGATTGCCCCCGCCAAGTGTACCAATACTTTTTTGAGCACGTTGCAATGTAAACGGGGCTCTTACACTATCAAAATCAATCATTTTTGAAAATCTATGTTCCTTATCTCGAATACGAAAACCACTTGGGACAAATCTGCGTATCGTTTCGTCTAAGTGATCGAAGTTGATTTCCTCTTTTTTCTTATTAATCATAACAACTTCCATGCCACAACCAATATCGTACTTACCTCTCAGTTTCCTGAAAGAGTGGACTATACCTTCTCTACAGTCATCGAGATATGCAGTCTCTACTGTAGGCTCACCGTATTAATTATTCCTCTTCAATTCAAAATGGATGAGGAATAATTCTGTACCTTAGTCTGCTAACATAGTACAAGTCTCTGAACCATTCGATTATGTCACCATAACCACTGGCTGCTGATTGCCCTCGCCTTTTATCGTTAGGGTTTCCAGTCAATTGAGTGAGTAGTTTAAAGTCTGAGCCGATTAGTTAACCCCGACTAAATTAGGAACAATCTTATCTTGAATTGTCATTGTTGTCCCAATTGTACAACCTGCGCCCGCATGTGTATCTGGCAGAATACGGATCTTGCTATCCTTTACGAATTGTTGGTTACAAAGATCAATAATTTGACCTGCTGCAGTTTTTTCTACATTCGTAGTAAACACTTTTGCTTCATTGTATTTCCCTTGTAATTTCAACATCTTCTATTTCCCCTTTCCTTAAGTTTCTACAAAACATTAATTTATAGATATTATATATTTATAATTATATTTTCCACCACTACAGCTCATTTCCTTTTTTATAAAAAAAGACACAGAGATTCCTCCCTATGCCTACTAATTTCCTACCTTTTCACCGCATGTACATAATGCACTGTCTCAAAAGCTTCTAAATAATCGTTTCGTCCTTCAAAATATAATACATCAATATCCTCTGGTGATAAATGCTCATAAATGAGTAAGCCCGCCTTCTCTAACAGTGCTTCCATTTCAGCATAAGAATAACATGATTTCATCGGTTCTCCGCCTACCGCAGCCATTTTCACCATATTTTCAACTCGATTGGACAGTCCCTTTTCTGTAAACAAGTTTTCATCAGGATAATCAAAAACGATAGAACTACCTGCCGGAACCATCTCGAATAAACATTCTAATAAACTAGCAAGTTCCTCTTTCGTTAAATAGTACGTAACACCTAAAAGGCTAAAGAAAGTCTTTTTATGTTCAAATCCTTCATTGCGTAACTGTTCATAGGAAAATCCTTTCGTAAAATCCATTGAAACAAAATGAAGGTTATTTGGAACTTCAAGTTCTACTTCTTTTATTCTTTCCTTCTTAAACGCCTGTGTAGAAGGATGATCCACTTCAAATATTTCTATTTTATTTTCTAATTCTCGGTGTCTAAAACTGAACGTATCTAAGCCTGCACCGAGTATGGCGTATTGTTTTGCTCCTAATGTAATTTCATGTAGTAATACTCTTTCACAATATGCGGCACGTGCTAAAGGTGTTGGTGATAACTGAACTTGCGTAATCCATTTTAATATTTCTTTTGGATTGTCTTGAAACTGCTCTGCAATTTCTTTATTGAAAAAGTGAATCCCTTGAACCATGTTCGTTTCAATATTGTTACGTTCTTTTTGTGAAATGAAATCTTTAGCTACATAATCATCAAAGATTTTAGGATTATCAAATTCACTATGATACGCCCTTCCGAAAGCTGATACTAACGACGTTACACTTGCTTCACCTTGTTTCACGCACATACACTCTCCTTCATGTTCACAACAAAAATAGGGTTCCCCTGGCCAGGAGAACCCTATTATACACCTTATTTTTATATTGGTAAATTATAGCATAAATAAGTTTTTTTGTCAAGTTTTCAGCCTACTACGCTCCAACAATTTGTGTAATCTCTAGCAGGAAGATTTCGATCTACACCGAATATTCCAGTTCATAACAATACAAATGGAGGGCGTCATGAAAAGATTAGTCATCATTACAGTAGGAAAAACACACAGTGGAAAAACTACATTTGCAAAAGAGCTAGAAAAAGAGTTACCTAATTCTTTTATTATGGACCAAGACAACCAAGCTGAATTTATTAACACACATTATGAAAAATTACAGCCGACAGAAGGATCAAATACACTAAAGCACAGTCTTTCAAAATTCATTGTTGATTATGCGAAAGAACATACAAATTTACACCTTATTATTTGTAACTCCAATCGCAGTAAAAACGGAAGGTTCTATTTACTAAACGAATTATTTCCACAGAATGAATATGTACGCATATTAGTTCACTTTGACATCCCAGATGATGTACTTTACGAAAGAGTGGCTAGAAGCACGCGAAGTACGAATATTTTTAGAGGTGGATATTCTAGTTTCAAAGAAGTACTTGATCGACAACAAACTGAATCACTTCACGATGATGTGGTAGATCCTATAGAAAACGAGGCTGATTATTTGTTTGTTATTCGTAACAGTAAGGATGTAAACTCTACTATATTAAAAATTGTCCATCTTGCTAAAGAGTTCTCCCCTATCCGAAATAAGAGATTATAAAAATTACATAATCATAGATTATTATGCAAATACTTCCTCTAGACGGCGCAGATGGTATATAATGATGGAAGAATCTACTTCTATATGCTCATTTTTACACAAAATAGCTCATGCATATGAAAGAAAAGAGGTACAAAAATATGAAAACAAAACAAACAATCGCTGCGTCTACACTAGCTTTAGCAATGATTGCTGGCGCAAACTCTGCTCATGCAGAAGTAAATGATGCTACTCCTCAGCAAAGTACGGGAGATCGATTAGCTGAAATTAAGCAACATAAACAAGAGTTAGATGCGAAATTACAGCAACACAAAGAAAACGTGGATCAAACATTAAATGAACTTAACAAAGTTAAGGAAAATGTTGATACAAAGGTGAATGAACTACATGAACGCAAACAAGTTGCTGATGAAAAAATTAACGAAGTTAAACAGCATAAACAAGAACTAGATGCAAAACTTCAGCAAGACAAACAAATCGCCGAAGATAAAATCGCTGAAATTAAAGAGCATAAAAAACAAGTAGAAGATAAAGTTGCTGAAGTAAAAGAACATAAGCAAAATATCGATAACAAAGTGAATGAGATTAAAGAACATAAACAAACTGTCGATGAAAAAGTGAATGAAATGAAGCAACATAAAGAGAACATTGATCAAAAGGTTAATGAACTTAAGGAAGTTAAAAAACAAGTAGATGAAAAATTAGCTGAGTTAAAGAAAGCGAAACAAACTGCTGAGGACAAACTCGCTGAACTAAAAGAAAACAAGCCGAATACTGGTAATACGTTAGAGGAACTTAAGAAAATTAAAGGCAATTTAGACAGTCTTTCCGCTAACTTAGAATTAGCTAAACAAGATGTAAAAAACAAACTAGCTGTTTTACAAGAAGCTAGACAAGATTTAATCAATAAAATTAACGAAATTAAACAATCGAAACAAACTGTTTCAGATGATTTATCAAAGAAAAAACAAGACTTAGATATTAAAATCAACGACTTTAAGCATACTGAGAAAAAAATTGACGACAAATTAGCTGAGTTACATACAACGAAGCAAAATGTTGATAACAAGATTAATGAAGTATCACAGTCTAAACAAACGCAAGCAGATAATGGTACTAAAAACAATAACGCTAAAGAACTTCCTAACGCTGGTAGCGAGCAATCAAACAATATGGCTCTAGGAATGCTATCTGTATTAGGCGGGATTTTATTAGTAACACGCAATAAAATTAAAACCTTATTCTCAAAATAAAGCCATTATACTTATTAAAAACAATTATACAAAGGCCAACCGCATGTACGGTTGGCCTTTTTCTTTATATTAACTGTCCATCTCTCAGCGTCAATATACGATCACATACATCAAGCATTCTTTCATCATGTGTAATCATAATTGCTGCTTTTTGGCTCTCTTTCACTTCACGTTTCATCATTTCAACAACTTCACGTGCGCGTTTTGAGTCTAAGCTTGCCGTTGGCTCATCCGCTAATATTAAATCTGGGTTGTTCATGAACGCACGAGCAATTGCTACCCTTTGTTTTTCCCCGCCAGATAGTTGATTTGGATAATGATTTTTTCTTTCTCCTAATCCAAATGCCGCTAATAAATGATCCGCACGCTTTTCTGATTCTTGTTTACTTTCTTTTTTTAGCTTTGCAATGTAAAGCAATTGTTCTTTCACATTTAAATATGGAACAAGATTTGCGAACTGGAAAATGAAGCCGATTTTTTTCAAACGAATGTCTGTCATTTCCTTTTCTGATAACTGTGTAATATTTTGATCACGAATGTAAATATCCCCTTTTGACGGTGATAATAGTGCACCCGCGATTGATAATAATGTACTTTTCCCTGATCCAGAAGGACCGACGATGCCGATAAACTCTCCAGCTTTCACATCAAGCGACATCGGATGAAGGGCTGTTACTTCCGTATTCCCTTCTCCGTACACTTTACTTACTTTGTCTAATTTCAATAATGAAGTCATTACATCCCGCCTCCAATTGCTTCTAATGCATCAACTTTTAATACTTGGTATAACGAAATAAGTGTTCCTAAAATACTAATTACGATAAAGATTGCTGCATATTGTGCAATCATCGGTGTTGTTAATAAGAACGGCATACCTGCTGGTAAAATTTGTTCTAACCCTTGTACAAGAACGATACTGATTACCATCGCAACGACTGATAAGAATAACGCTTGCACGACTAAGCTATTTGCTAAATACGAGTTCTTCGTACCAATTGCTTTTAATACACCTAGTTGCTGTGTTTTTTGCAGTGTAATGACGTAGAAGAATACACCAATTAGTAATGCAGCGATTACAAGTAAGAACGCAATAATCATCGTTAACGTTCCTTGCTCTTCTTTAAATCCTGGAATACTTTGCAGCACTTCTTTTTTGTCAATTACGTGTGCATTTTTTACTTCTTTATCTGTATTAAGTGCGATTGCACTATAATCTTTTTGGTTTGGTTGTGAAATAGCGCCCCATACGTCTTCATTTACATAAACGACTGGTGTATGGCTAAACATTTGATCTTTCGTAAATCCGACGATTTTAAATTCTTTCTTTGAAACAGGATCGATAATTGTATCCCCAATATCGATTCCTTTTTCTTTAATTGATTCATCAGCAACCATTTCGTTGTTTGCTGTACCTAACTTCTCACCTTTTACAATGTTCGGTTCTAAAAATGTATCGCGTTCACTTGAGAAAATAGCGATATCAACCTTTTTCGAACTATCTTTCTTTTCATACGTTGAAACTTTCACCCGAAATGGAACTGCCTCTTTCTCGCCCACTTGATTTACTACGTTATCTACATCGTCTTTCTTAATTTGTGAACGAAGTAATTTATTTTCCGCATCATCTGCTAAAACGAACTTATTTGCCTCCATATTTTGAATCGATGAAGCATTATCATATGATAATCCATTTGCTAATCCTGAAATAACAAGGACTAAAAATGATAGTAACACCATAATGAGTCCGATTAATCCGTATCTTAATTTTGATTGTTTTAATTCACGCAGAGCTAAAAACATTTCGCTCGCTCCTTCCTCTTTCTTTCTATGCACTAATCATAAAAAAGAAATATGAACGGAATATGAACAGAAGATTACAGAGTAAAAAAATAAATTTTCTGAAAGTATTGAAAATAAATAGAATCCTTGATACAATTCAGTCAAATAATATTGACCGAGTAATTTAATTCAAGGAGTTGATCATGTTGAAGCCCGTATTAACACTAACTACTTATAGCCAACTAAAAGCATTAAGCGATCCACTACGTGCCGAAATGATGATACGTCTATGCGAACGTCCTTATACTGGACAATTACTATCTGAGAAATTCGGCATTTCAAGGGCGAAAATTCATTATCATTTAAAAGAATTAGAAAAGAATGGTCTTATAGAGATCGTTTATACAGAAGAAAAGAATGGGATTATTCAAAAGTTTTATCAATCTGTCGCGAAAGGCTTCACCCCTGCTGCAGATCTATTACCTCATTTAGAAATATTAAGCGAATCAGGTCGCCAAATCTTTTTACAAATGATAGAAAGAACGAAAAGCCAAATTCTCGCTGCACCAGAAGAAGCTTTTACATTACGAAATGCAAGTGAAGATCCAGCTAAGTGGAATTACGTTTCATCCTGCTGGGAATTTGATGCTACGCCAGAACAATTTCAAGTGTGGGTAAAAAAGTTTTATGAATTAATGGCTGAATTAAACGAAATCACAAAAGGTGCAGATAAAGATCCGAATAGTAAACCTTATTATATTTCTACTACTGCACTTCAAATCGCTGAGAGAACAATGCAGCAATTTATTAAAAAAGAAGAAAAATCGTAATACGATTTTTTTTACATAAACGGCCAAATTTATTTTACCGAATAAATTTATTATAAAGGAGTAGATAAAGTGGACATATTAAAAAACCGGAATTTCCTCTTATTATTTTTAGGAAGAATTTTCACCAACATAGGAGATAGTTTGTATTATGTAGCCGCGATGTGGCTCGTATACAAATTAAGTGGTAATCCTTTTTATTCTGGATTGGCTGGTTCCCTTACGTTATTACCTTCTGCATTACAATTTCTTACTGGTCCATTCGTTGATAGATGGTCAATAAAAAACACCCTCGTCATCACACAAGTTTTGCAATGCATTCTTATTTTAATCATTCCTATTACACACTACTTCGACCTACTAACAGTCCACCTACTACTCATCATCATGCCAATCGTAGCCTTTATTGAACAATTCGCCTATCCCGCACAATCAAAAGCTTTACCACTTCTACTGCATAAAACACAATTATTAAAAGGAAATTCACTCTTCTCATTTGCATATCAAGGCATTGATTTAATTTGTACGACTCTTTCTGGAATATTAGTAGCACTATTTGGCGCCATTACTTTATATGTAATCGACTCCTTTACATTCGCGATTACTGCCCTTTTGTTCTTTTCATTAAAAATGCCAAAACAAACTGAACCAGACACAACACTTTCAACTAAACAATATTTTACTGATTTAAAAGAAGGGTTTTCAATCGTATTTCGTTCCTTAATGGGCGTCTTCTTAATTGGTTCCGTTGTCGCTAATTTTTCAATCGGTATGACGATGGCAATACTCCCTTCTTTCGCTGATTCTTTAGGCGGTGTAAAATTATATGGTTTCTTTTTAGCCGCTATATCCGCCGGTTGTTTAATTGGAGCACTATTCAGTTCATGGGTTGGTAAACATAATGTTGGCCGTGTCTCCATTATTAGCTTTGCGACTGGCGCTTTCTTTTGGTTTCTCTCAACGGTTGTACCGTTTCAATGGCTATCCATTTTTTTATTCGGCTTAGCTTGGATACCAATTGGTGCGACCAACATATTATTTGCGACTATTGGTCAAATTGTAATTCCAAACCAATATCTTGGGCGTATCAATTCAGTTACACGAAGCATGGGCACAATTGCTATGCCACTCGGCTCTTTAATTGGCGGATACACTGCGAATGTATATAGTAGCCAACTCATTTTCGCGCTTGCTAGCATTGGGATTTTATTCATTTCCCTCGTATGGCTACTTCATCCGAAATTACGGGCTTTTCCAAAAGCTGATGAAATTACAGCGGATACTTTTGAGCTTCGGTTTAAGGAAGAACGCGGGAAAGGTGCGGCTTTATAGCAACCAAACATAACCCCGTTCTAAATTGGGGACGGGGTTAAAAATATAGTTATTTCATTTTGGATGTAAAATACTTCACTAAAAATATAACAATAAAGTCGTTTGAATATCTAAAATTTATTCAACAATAGCACCAACTAAAAGGTTCCGTTAACGCTTTGATGGCCATGCCCTCTGCATTTTCCTTAATTGAATAATTTGGCCTGTATGATAAGCATCATGAAGCATGATGTCCAGTAATTTACCTTCAAGTGAATTTTGTTCAAGCTCTCTTTCAGAAATTGCACTTAACACCTGTCTTAAATTACGCTGAGCATTTTCAGAGCGTTCAACGACTTCCTTCCATTCCGTATCATTATTAGATTGCTTAGTAAGATAAAAGGTGTCATTACCGTCAAGATTATGTGTCCATTCACGTCCTTCCAAGTTTGCAGTAAGTCTTTCTTTGTAATAAGTGAGATGATTAACATTCTCCCAAATGGTATTTGTTGTCTCTCCAGCTGGTTTCCACATAGCCTGTTCAGCTGTAAGTCCTTCTATAGCATGTTTAAACGGTGCATACCAACTCTCTTTATCGAATGTTGAATCTAGTACGTTTAATAACAAGTCAATTCGTTTCAAAGTAATTTCCTCCCTAAATAGCTAAATTTTCAATAAAATCCTTATAACTCTGTAGAGATTCTACATTTTCAAATAAACTTCCTCCTAATCTTATTCTACAAACAAGTCCAATTATGGATTAGGATTACTCACATCTTTAAAACAACTCTTTTCACTTTACACATAGACTAACGAACAAAAAAGAGGCCGTTCCGAAACAGCCTCTTTCATCTATTTAGGAAGCTCCACCCGAACAGTCGTCCCTTCCCCTTTCGTGCTATATACCAAAACGGTCCCTTTATGTAGTTCAACAATCTTCTGCACAATCGACAATCCTAAACCGCTACCTTCTACGTTTCTTGCCCTTGCTGTATCCACCTTGTAAAAACGATCAAAAATACGATCCATTTCTTCTTGCTCCATACCGATTCCGTTGTCTGATATAGAAATTATAACGTTAGACTCTAACTCTTCCACGAAAAACTCAATCGTTCCACCATCGTTCGAAAACTTAATGCTATTCGTGAAAATGTTACTCCATACTTGATGAAGTAAGTTTTCATCACCTTTTATAGTGATATCTGGCACATCAAATTCAACGGCGATATCTTTTTCCCGCCATTTCCATTCAAGCATAAAAATGACGTCTTTAATTTGTTTTTGTAAGGAAAAGTCTTTTATTTGTAAAACCTTTTCCTCCTTATCTAATGAAGCGAGTGTAAGTAACTGTTTACATAAACTAGACATTCGCTTACTTTCGCCTTCAATAATTTGTAAGTAATGATTTCTTTCTTCCTCACTCATCTTTTCTGTTTGCAACGTCTTTGAAAAACCTTGTATAGAAGAAAGCGGCGACTGAAATTCATGTGAAACGTTCGAAACGAATTCTTGTCTCATTTCATCTAGTTCTTTTATACTTTTCGTCATCTTTTGGAAGCTTGTAGATAACGTTCCTATTTCATCTTTTCGTTTTACATCTAATTCAATTTCATATTCCCCACTCGCAATTTTTTGCGTAGCCTTCGTAAATTTACGGATTGGGCGAACGATATAACCTGCTGCAATCGCTATAAAGATAATGCTTAATAGTACGATAAACCCAAGTAATACCGCTAAGAAAATTCGCATTTCGCCAAATTGGTTCTGAATGTCGGGGCGAATAAATAATGCGTACTGTTTATCACCGTGCTTTACCGGTACACCAACACTATTTATTAATTCATTATCGAAAAATCCTGTAATAAAAAGACGCGTTGGATACGTAGAAACACCATTAAACGTTTCTCCTTGCAATACTTTATGAACAGTAGCATCGCTAATAGACGTCTTACGAAACGCATTGCCGATACGCTTTCCATTCTTTTGATCATCGACAATATAAATTTCATACCCTAACTTTGCGATAGAATGTAAGTACGCCTCTTGATTTTCTTCACTTTGCTTTTCATATAACGATTTAACTTCTTCAGCATACTTTAAAATCTTTTCACTGTTATACGGTTTTAACTTCACTTGATAATATACGTTCGTTAATAAAAAGCCGATAATACTACTAAGTAGCATAATGCCGACCGTCATAAATACAAATCTAGAATATAGTGATTTCATCTTATTTCAACTCCAACTTATACCCAAGGCCGCGCACTGTCGTAATTTGAAAATCATCCGTTCGTTTTGAGAAACGATCTCTCAGCCGCTTCACATGAACGTCAACCGTTCGTTCGTCCCCTTCAAAATCCATTCCCCATACTAATTCAATTAGCTCTTCTCTTGAAAATGTTCTTCCAGGATAACTAGCAAGTTGTGATAATAGCTCAAATTCCTTTAAAGGAAGCAAAATTGTTTGACCGTTACACTTTACTTCCACACCTTTTCGATCAATTGTCGTTCCGTGCAACGTAATAATATCTGCACTCAGCATTTGATAACGACGTAATAAAGCTTTCATACGGAAAATCACTTCAGCTGGTTCAAATGGTTTCACAATATAATCGTCTGTACCAGAAATGAAGCCTTTTTCTTTATCCACTAACTGGTCTTTCGCAGTTAATAAAATAACAGGAATATCATGATACTTCCGTATTTCTTCACATAACGTATAGCCATCAACAAATGGCATCATAATGTCTACGATCGCAAGATGAATATTTTCCTTCTCTAATACGTCTTGCGCTACCTTTCCATCTTCCGCCTCAAAAACTTGAAATCCCTCTTTTTGTAAATGATAATGCAACAACTCTCTAATATGTTTATCGTCATCAGCTAATAAAATATGTATCATCTTCATTAAACCCTCTCTCGTTCATCCTTCTACATCACTACATTAAGAAACAATTAGATTTTTTGCAAGAAAAAGAAAAAGAATCTATTTTGAAAAAAGATTATTCAAAATAGATTCTCACGTTTTAGTATTAAGATTATTTTAATCAAAAACAATTTTTAAGCCTTCGAAATATCAACAAATCCTTCTCCGAACACATCACGAACATCGTGTATAGCGATGAACGCCGCCGGATCCGTAGTTTGAACAATCCGCTTTAGCTTCACTACTTCTTGCTTATTAATAACAACATAAAGAATTTCCTTCGGAGTTTTCGTGTAATAGCCATGACCTGAGTACACAGTAACCCCTCTGCCCATTAAGGTAGTTACCTTCCCGGCAATTTCATTCGGATTATCAGAAATAATCGTAATGGCTTTCTTCGGATTTAAACCTTCAATTACAAACTCCATCACTTTCGTTGCTACATATAGCATAATAATTGTTATCATCAGTTTTTCTGCACCAATGATGAAATAAGATGAAAACGCAACGATTAAATCGAAGAACAATAGACCATAGCTAATACTCCAGCCTAAATACTTATGGGTCATTCTCGCTAAAATCGTAGTACCTGCAGTTGTTCCGCCAACACGAATGATTAGACCAATCCCACATCCAATAAATATACCTCCGAAAATGGCATTTACGAGCATTTCATCCGAAGCGATCGTCCAACCTTCTGTCAAATGAAGAAATAGTGAGTTTGTAACTACAGCAATGATTGTATAAATTGTTGTGATCTTATTTAAAAATTTATAACCGGCTATTAACAAAATCGCATTTAAAATTAAGTTAACTAAGCCCGGTGACCATTCAAATAAATAGTACGTAATAATCGTGATACCTGTTACTCCACCCTCACCAAACTCGTTCGGGATAACAAATAAATTGACACCTAACGCAAAAAGAAATGCACCGATAATAATAAAAATAATGTCTGTCGTTCTTTTTTTCATACAGTACCTCACTTCTTATGTAAATATTTATTCTGTCATAAACTCTCACCATTATATCGTGGAATATTCAAATCGAACAGTGGTTTATTTTTATTTTAATATAGGATGATAAGTCAACTTTATCCTATATCCACTTGTAATTAAGAAAGTAAAATAACTGTATTTATTATGTACT
This sequence comes from Bacillus sp. C-3-6, assembly GCF_054509685.1. Taxonomy (NCBI): domain Bacteria; kingdom Bacillati; phylum Bacillota; class Bacilli; order Caryophanales; family Bacillaceae; genus Bacillus; species Bacillus sp. C-3-6. The sequence continues at coordinate 3,063,851 of NZ_CM137247.1, forward strand.
ACAACTAAAGTTTTGATTTCACATGCAATTCAGCCTAAAAATGAATATAAACACTCTCACTCGCACAAACTTCAAATACAAAGCAAATAAGCGAAGCTATAGAATAGACTTCGCATCAAGCGTGTGATCATAGAAATTCATATGGGATTTTATATTCATACGTTTCAGAAATAAATTCACTTATCTTTCTCCATATATTCTTTAATCTTTCGTTCTTCCCACTCTTTCCCAAATATCCCAACTGGAAAAGTTGTCAAACCGTGTATAACGATACCTATCCCCCAGCCTGCAAGTGGATATAAAAACCATAATTTACTTGAATCAGAACTTATATTTATAATAAAAAGCATTAAGTTCACTAGTATATAAACCGTTAAATGAATGTAAAAAGCTTTTAAATTCTCTACCCTTTTTTTAGCTCGTAAATAAACCTCATCTTGTTCCACCCTTAAACACCTCTTTCAATCTTGTATTTTTTCACCTTCGCTCTAGTGTTAACATCATATTCTTATTGGAAATCCGTTATTCTCAAAAAAACACAAAACAAAAAGTACCCATCAAATTGTTATACACATAATAATTTGATGGGTACTGCATGATACATTTAGTTTTTACATGTATTGTTTGGAGAAAATTGCAAATAACGACTTATACTCGCCTTATTAAGACCAAATCCATACATCATCATTATTTTCAGCGTTCGTCTTTGCTTCATGAACTTTTTCAATATGATCAACTGTGTTCCAATTAATAGAAATACCCCCCCAGCCCACATACTCCATATCAATTTTCACTTTCTCACCCACATTAAATACTTGTCCCTTTGTTAAGAAAACATCAATAATATCTTTCTTCCCATTTAGCGATGGATACTCAACTACAACATATTTAGTAGCACCGTCTCCCTCATCTTCCATCGTTCCTACTTTTGATACTTCTCCAATTACATAATTAGGTGAGCCATCTTCTTTCATGTGCATACCTAACTTGTTTGTTGTATTTTCAACTGCAGTTGCAACCATATATTCTGTAAAATTACGCATCATAGATCCAGTAGCTTTTACTTCATCTCCTACTTTCACGTTTGAAAGTGAATCAATATACACACTAACAGGTTCCTCATATTGCTTAGATTTTACAACAATCACACCGTTATCTACTTCTACTACTCGTCCTTCTAACGTTGAGAAATTCGATTCAATAGAAGCTGCACTCGCTTTTGTTAGTTCTAATCCTGGTACATTTGTTCCTGATAATGCTGCGATCCCTAAAGCACCTGCTAAAATTATTTTTTTTATACCCATATGTAACATCTCCATTCATGATGATTTTATTTTTTTGATTGGTATCGACCAACCTGTAATCATTATAGTTACAGGTTATAAAAATAACAACCGTTTTCCTCATGCAATGATGCATACTGTGATTTTCAAATATAAATTTTAGCAAAAAATATTTGTAGATTATTCCTATATTCAGCACTAATACTAAATTCTCAAATTACAGCAGGTGAACTTATTGAAGACGGAGAAACTAATGTCATGTACAATGTTCTTCAACTCTACGGTTTGTATAGCCGTAGTTCATTAAATTATATAGGGGCGGAATTCATATGTTAATAAAGCCAAAGAGATTACAGCCAGGAGATATCGTAGCGACAGTAAGTCCTTCATGGGGCGGTGCAGGTGATTCTGAAATAAGATGGCGATATGACAGGGCTCAAATAAATAAAAACACTCCTATAAGATATGACTGTGAATTAGTACTTTTCAAATGATAAAGGGGGATTTACGTGTATGGAAGTAACATTTACAGTAAGTAAGTGGGATGAAAAACCAATCGATGATAATAAAAAAGATTTCCCTATTAATATTGCTCATGTCGAATATGATATTGATGGGGAATTAAAAGGAAAGGCTTTTGTTGAATACTTATTATATTATTTAGACTCAAATATAAATGATGGTCACTTAGCTACTGCTAAAATTTCTGGATTTTTACACTTTGAAGGGATTTATAAGGGGCAACAAGGGACATTTACAGCTCTAGAGCAAGGAATATTTGATAAAGGAAATTTAGATTCCCCAGGAACAATTATTAAAGCTACCGGTAACTTAGAAAACCTGAGAGGATCCTATAATTATCAGTTTACAAGTCAAACTAGTAAACTAATTTTAGAGTTTGAATTTCAGCAAAATACCTTATAATTTAGTGGAAAGGACATTTCTTGTAATACTAGGAATGTCCTTTTTGTTGACGAGTTTATTCAAGTTAAAAATGAACAGAGTATATTATCAGTATTCAGCAATGCATAAAATTTTCTTCATGGGGGAATTAAAAATCTACGCCCTAGAGACATCATGCCCCCACCTATTCATTTCTTTTTTTACTAATTAAAGAATAATCCCCGAAAAACTCCCCTTCATAACTTCCTTTTCAAGTTGATTCCTACATATAAACGTCGCAATAATTTTTGTACGATTTTTTTCATCAGGCTCAAATTGTTCAATAGTTACGTCACAACGAATCGTATCCCCACTAAAAACAGGACGTAAAAATTCAAAATCCATTTTGCGAGCTAATACGTTATAATCACCGCCAATTTTTGTAGGCAATGTTGATGTTAACAGCCCTTGTACAACAAATCTTCCCTGCTCATCTGGTGTAACATGATGAACGCCTTCATCTTTTGATACTTCTGTAAATAACGCAACATCCTCTTTCGTAAAAGTTCGTTCAAAGGTGATTTTTTCGCCTACTTGCAATTTCATCCATACCCCTCCTCAAAAACACTTGTAAAATAAGAAAAACCGAAACTAAAAATCATTTCGGTTTTTCTAACTAAAGAAGTCTATTTATTTTAAAGAATGAACAAACAACCCGCTGCGAAGTTTCGGTTCAAACCACGTTGATTTTGGCGGCATGACTTCACCGGCATCTGCGATTGCTAATAAAGCTTCCATTGATGTCGGATATAGTGAAAACGCCACTTTATATTCACCGCTATTTACAAGACGTTCTAGTTCTTTTAATCCACGGATTCCTCCGACAAAGTCGATGCGTGAATCAGATCGCGGATCATGTATTTCAAGCACTTGGCTTAATAAATGATCTTGCAGGATAGATACATCTAAACCTCTAACAAGATCATTTGCATCAAATGTTTCCTCTTTCACAGTAAGCTTATACCACTTCTCATTTACATACATACCAAATGATTTGGGCTCATTTGGTTTATACGGAGAAACAGTTGCTCCTTCTACATAAAAGTACTGCGTAATTTGATTTAAAAACTGTTCCTCTGATAAGCCATTTAAATCTTTCACAACTCGGTTATAGTCCCAAATCGATAATTCATCATGAGGGAATAGAACGGATAAGAAGAAATTAAATTCCTCTTCTCCTGTGTAATTTGGATATTGTTCTCTTCGCATAAGTCCTACTTTTGCAGCTGATGCAGAACGGTGATGCCCATCTGCAATATAAAGATTAGGAATATCTTCAAATGCGTTTACTAAAGTCGTAATTACATCTTCATCTGCAATCTTCCACGCAACATGCTTAACACCATCTTCTGCTGTAAATGTATAAATTGGCGCATGTTCTTCTTTCCAGCTCCTAATTAAATGCTTTACTTCATCTTTTGTACGGTACGTTAAAAAGATCGGACCTGTATTTGCGTCACACACATCTACGTGGCGAATACGATCTAGCTCTTTTTCATGACGTGTTCTTTCATGTTTTTTAATTGTATCATCTTCGTATTCATCAATAGATGTACAAACGACAAGGCCTGACTGCGTTCTTCCTTGCATCGTCAGTTCATAAATATATAGCGCTGGCTCTTCATCTTGTATGAACACTTCTTCTCGTATAAATTGCTTTAAATTGTCGCCCGCTTTTTCATACACCCGATCATCATACGGTGACAGTTCAGGATCTAAATCAATTTCTGCTTTATCAACATGCAAGAAAGAATATGGATTCCCTTTTACAACTTCCCTTGCCTCTTCACTATTTAATACGTCATACGGTAAAGCTGCCACTTGTGCTGCTTTTTCCTCTACTGGACGAATGGCCCGAAACGGTCGTATTTTTGCCACATTCCTCTCTCCTTTACACAATCATTCGAACGGCTACAACACCTGTAATTTTGCTTATATTTTCTACAATATTCTCTTTTATTATATCATCAATTCCGTTATCGATATCAATCATTGTGTATGCCCAAGAATGTTTACTACGATTAATCATATCAGCAATATTTATATGATGTTCTGCTAAACATCCTGTAATTTGTCCTACCATGTTTGGAACGTTTTGATGCATAATTGTAATACGTTTCTTTCCGATATACGGAAGCTCGACGTTTGGATAGTTTACTGAATTACGAATATTTCCTGTCTCTAAATATTCACGTAATTGACGTGCTGCCATTACTGCACAATTTTCTTCTGATTCAGACGTAGATGCACCAAGGTGAGGCGTCGCTGTTACATTTTTCATCTTTATTACATTTTCATTCGGGAAGTCCGTTACGTAATGTGTAATAATATCTTCTTCTAATGCTTTTTGAAGAACCTTTTCATCTACAAGTTCTCCTCTAGAGAAATTAAATAGACGCATCCCTCTTTTCATCTTCTCTACAGCATGTTCCCCAATAATCCCCTTCGTTTGATTCGTAAGAGGAATATGCAGTGTAATATAATCACACGTTGCAAAAATTTCATCAAGGCTAAACGCTCTTTGCACATGTGTAGAAAGACGCCAAGCTGTTTCAACTGAAATATAAGGATCATATCCGATAACATCCATCCCTAACGCTAACGCATCGTTCGCAACTAAAGCACCGATTGCGCCAAGTCCGATAACACCTAGACGTTTCCCTGCAATTTCTGATCCAACAAATTGTTTTTTTCCTGATTCAACAAGCTGTGGTACTTCTTCACCTTCTAAGTTTTTCGTCCAACTTACACCATTAATAATGTTACGTGAAGACATAATAAGACTGGCAATAATGAGTTCCTTTACGGCGTTTGCATTTGCCCCCGGCGTGTTAAATACTACAATTCCTTTTTCTGTACATCGCTCGACAGGAATATTATTTACACCAGCGCCAGCTCTTGCAATCGCCTTTAAGTCTTTTGAAAACTCTTCTTGATGTAAAGAGTAGCTACGAAGCAAAATCCCATCTGGGTGATTGATTTTATCCCCTACTTCATAACGTTCTTCAGTAAAAACTTGTAAACCTTTTTCTGCAATTTGATTTAACGTTTGAACACGAAACATATTCCCATCTCCCTATCTATTCTCAAGCTCAAATTCCTTCATATAATCTACTAATTGTTTTACACCTTCCACTGGCATCGCATTGTAAATACTTGCACGCATACCGCCGACTGAGCGATGTCCTTTGAGCGTAACGAAACCGCGTTCCTTCGCCTTTTGTAAAAACTCATTGTTAAGTTCTTCTGACGGTGTTGTAAATGGAATGTTCATAAGTGATCGATACGCAGGATCAACTGGTGAAGTAAACAATTTAGATTCATCTAAAAAATGATAAAGAAGTGAAGATTTCATTCTATTTTGTTCTTCAATCGCAGATACTCCGCCTTGCTCTTTCAACCACTCTAGTACAAGTTTTGTTACGTAAATACTAAAGGATGGCGGTGTATTATATAAGGAGTTATTTTTACTGTAAGTTTCATAATTTAACATTGTCGGACAAGAGCGATCTGCTCCCCCAATTAAATCTCTTTTTATAATAGCAATCGTTAAGCCCGCAGGTCCTAAATTCTTTTGCGCCCCCGCATATATAAGACCAAACTTCGAAACATCATATCTCTCTGATAAAATATTTGAGGACATATCCGCAACGAGCGGCACTCTTTCTACATGTGGAATTTCCACATATTTTGTCCCTTCAATTGTATTATTCGTTGTAATATGTACATAATCTAGTTTTTCATCACTTAATAAACCGTCCAGTTTAGGAATCGTAGTAAACTTCTCTTGCTCGGAAGAAGCAATCACTTGTACTTCCCCAACTTTTTCGGCTTCTTGTAGTGCCTTTTTAGACCATGAGCCAGTTAGTACGTATCCAGCTTTTTTATACGTATTCATTAAGTTCAGTGGTATCATAGAGAATTGTAATGACGCACCGCCTTGTAAAAATAAAACTTCATACTCATCAGGGATGCTCATTAATTCACGAATTAAGTTACTCGCTTCCTCTATAATACTTTGAAAATAAGAAGATCGATGACTCATTTCCATAATAGACATGCCTGTCCCGTTATAATTTAAAAGCTCCTTTTGCACTTTCTCTAAAACTGGCAAAGGGAGTATTGATGGTCCTGCTGAAAAATTATAGACTCTCTCCATTACCCTCATAACCTCCCTATTTCTCATTTGATTTTTTTAAACTTTCTGAATTATAACCTAAAATATAATATACGGTCAATTTGTTTTCTATTATTACGGCGCAAGACGCGATGGAATCGCTTGCAAGTGCAGACTTTTTTATGGACATATAAAAAAGTGTTAAGTACATAATCGTACTTAACACTCTAATAATGAAAGAATAATAGCTAGTCGTTCGTAAAGAACCGATCAAAAATTTGATAAATAGCAGAAAGACCAATGAGCCAATAAATAGTGTCCACAAGCGCCGGCATAGAACCAAACCATTTCTCAACTACATTGTAATCTAACGCTACCAATAACCAATTCAAACCGCCAAGAATCACCAAAATTACTGTAAGGTAAGACAAAAATTTCATTATGATTGCCCCCTAGGTGATAAGATGGTGAAAGGCCTTTCACTAGAAATATATGTAGTAAACTTTAAAACTTACCTATTTTATAAAAATTATTTTCGGTACCACCCGCTAATAACTGCCTCTGCTTCTTTACTATGTATTTGATACGCATGTGTACTATCATTAGAGCCAATAAACCAAATTGAAAAACCTTTAAAATATGGTTTCGGTTCTAATACATCTCGGTAAGCACGCCATCCATTTAATTGTACATCTTTCGAAAACACATTTGAAACATCTGGATTCCATGGATTTTGTAATCCAAGTTCACGCGCTGGAACGTTAAATCCACCGAAGTAAACTGGCTTTCCTGTTGCATTATGTAATTGTTCCAATTGCTGAACAACATTTTGCCCACGATTATATACTGTTGTCGCAAATAAACTTTGTTTCACTTCTTCATATGTTGGATTCCTTTTTCCTGAAACTTCAAACCAACTATCAATACTAACAATATCCACCTTTTTTAAATACGGGCGATTGATTTTTTCTTTAAACTTAGCTTCATAAGAAGGGTCCCAGCTTGCTGTTAACCACCAGTTCATTTGATACAAAACATTTCCTTTATACTGATTACGAACAAAATCAATTGTATCGCTCCAGTATCCTTCTGCATACTCCATATTCACGAAATTAGAAGCAATCTTCAGTCCATACACATTGTATTTACTTGTAATGGAATTAAAAATATCTTGCAGAATAACCGTCTTCCAATTCCAGAAGAAATCATTAATGTTACTTGGGTTCCATTCTGTCTCTCCAACATTCCCCTGCTGAATATACGGGAACGGTTCCACTATAACTTGAATATTACGCTTTAATAATTCTTGAATTAAAATAATAGCTTGTTGCTTTTGCGCTTGATTAATTACCATGTTAGTAGAAGTCACATTTGGGATATCTACTTGAATCGGTACATTTACTGTATTTAAATTTAAGCGCTCCACATCCGCTAATACTTTCGCTACATTTCCAACTTCCCATACTGTTACGTTTCCTGATTTGATTTTTCCAGATTGAACAGTATTTACATCTGCCTGTACATTTCCTTGAAAACAAAAAGAAAACAACATAATAAACACTCCTAAAAAACTTATTAAACTCTTATTTTTCTTCACAACTTTCCCCCTATAATTTTTGGCTTTCTTGATTATTTTATACAACGTTTCATATATATTCCACAAAAAATCCAATAAATTTTTATTGATAAAAATTCTATTCATCCTTTATTCACATCTTACTCATACTAAGCTCCTAAAAATAGTAAGATAAATAAAAAAGGAACGGATTTCCGCTCCTTTTTTATCTTTTTACGATTATCAATCCATTTCCCTTTTAGGCTCTACCAACATGATGTGGGATTCCTTTTCAGTGAAAGGTTTATGCTCAACGCCTCTCGGGACAATAAACATCTCGCCCTTAGAAATTTTCACCTGTCCATCACGGAAATCGATGAACATCTCCCCTTCAAGCACAATAAATAGCTTATCCGTATTAGGATGCTCATGCCATATAAAATCTCCATTAGCTTTAAAAAGCTGAATTTGATCATCATTCATTTCACCAATCACTCGTGGATACCAATAATCGTTAATTTTAGATAACTCGTCATTTAGTTTAATAGGTTGGTAATGGATAATAATCCCTCCTCATCTTTAACTTCCACTATATTACAATAATCTAAGTAAAAAAGTCGTCATTACGCTTAAAAAGAAAATGCTCCGGCCAGAACTTTTCATTCAGATAGTACAAAGGAGTGATTTCAATGAAAGTTCTTTCAATCCAATGTTTCCTTTAACTCTCCATAAGTATAGAACAGTGATTTTCAAATAAGAATGGACCCCTGTTGACATTAGTATGGATTATTGATGAACTTCTCGCGATATTTAGTAGGCGAAATGCCAACTCGCTTCTTGAAAACTCTACTAAAATAAAAAGGGTCTGCGATTCCAACAGCCTGCGCAATTTGTTGTACAGGCACACCACTTGTACATAACATTTTTTGAGCCATCTTTATACGATAGTTCAATAAATATTCTGCTGGCCCCATACCTGCATACTTTCTAAACACGTAAGAAAGACGATTTCGATTAACATTATTTTGTTCTGTAAGCATATGTATTGTAATATCTTTATAATAGTATTTGCAAACGTAACTAGATATTCGTTCGAATAAAGTATGCGACTCATAGTTGTTTTCTCTATTGACAACACTTAATAAAGCTTCATTCAACGCTTCGCGAAACAGCATTTCGGTCTGAAGCATCGAAATGCCTCCACGCTGATTATACACATCCCAAAGACGCATAAGTAATTCGACAAGACGAGGAGATTGTCCTGTTAATAATTCAAAATGCTGATGAGTAAAGCAAGAGTCTTCTCGTTCTGAATTGCTTATCTGATATAAAACAAGAATATATTCCCAGTTTATTTCACCAAGCATTTTATGGGCTAATGTCATTTTTGCACCCCCATGTATAACTTTTCCTGGGGAAAGGATATACGGCGTACCATTAAATTGAAATTGCGTCTTCCCTGTAAGTGGAAATACAAATCCTAGGAAAGAATCTGTAGACTCAGCACAAGGCACACCTGGGTTTTTAGCATAACGATATACTCCTTCTACTCGGAAAGGATTATTGGCAAGATACTCTGCTAACTCATTCACGTCCAACTTCACAATGCACGCCTCATTTCAATAATAGTTTTCTTGTAATTCGCGAGATTAATTGGTGTACATTCTGGGCAACGCTAAACTAAAAATAGTACATACGACTTAACAAGATCTGGTTATTAACCTATAAATATATTGTTTTTCATTTATTGACAAAAGTATCCTCCCTATATTATTGATAATGATTTTCATTGTAGTTTGATAAAAAAACATTTGTCAAGTTGGATGGCGTAGAAAAATGACGAAACAAGGGGTACAGAGGGACCGTTCTGTTGCAAATAATACCTGGTCTTTGTTAACTAATTCCCCTCAAAACTGGAATAATCATGTTAATAGTTGTAATGGCTTTATTAGTTACAGCACTTGCAGCATGTGGAAATAATCGTAATCCTGAAGAAGTTGCTACAGCATATTTCGAAGATGGAAACAGCCTACTATCAAATTAAATGATAGTAGGCTGGCTGTTAAAATTATTTAAGAACTGGGTTATGTTCTAAATGATAAGCTTTCATTATCAAAAAGATTATTTCTAGTCCCCTCCACAAACAAAAACACACTATCACTTCGGCTCTAAATTTAACACCTTCCCCTCTATCCCCTCCGTATTCAATGTAGTCGTATGATACGTGCCATTTACCCAATCATCTATTTGATCATGATACCAATCGCTTCTAAAATGTCCCGACTGTCCTGGTCCTACGATATGATAACCGTTTGACATATCTTTCGTATCAATAATAAATCTCCAAGACGCTCCGTGATTTACAATGCCGTTTTCGCCGTAACTCGCTGCTTGCACGGTAACTTGGCTCCCACCAATCGGAACTGGTTTCTCACGATTAAAAGCTAGTACTGCTAACATACTCGATGATTTCGAAATTGGATGTGTAAAAGCGAGTTGATGATAATCGCCCCACTTCCAGGCCCCAACATCGGGTCCATATTCCTTCTGCAATTTCTTCATTACATTCTCGTACGATGTATGCACAACTTTTGTGAAACCTCCGTACTTAGAAAACCATGCACTATTTTCTCCTGCTACTTGTTTCCGGATTAATTCATCCACAACTTGCGACTTCCCTTTAAATAACTCCATTACATCTTTCGGTATTTCTTTTGAAAATAACGTATTTAAAATCTCTTTCATTAATAAATGGAATATTAGTGGTGCCGCTTCATCTTTACTATCGTAAAAATTCCACTTTGTTAATTGGTTTACACCTTCTTTCTCTACCTCATTTAAAGATGCTTTATTTAACTCTTTTAAAAATATAGGAGTAAACTCTTTCCCGTATAAATTCTTTTGATCCATCTGTAACTCTTCTAAATCTTTCACCGTATACTTTTCCTTCTCTTGCAAAAATTCTTGAATACGCATTTGCCTATATGGCTGCGCCCACGTATTACTAATATGATACGGATAATCATCATCAACAATTTTATTATTCGCAGTTGAAATAAACCCTTCTTTTGGATTTACAACTTTCGGTAATTGATCAAATGGAATATACCCTTCCCATTCATATTCATCTGTCCATCCTGGAACAGGCAAGCTACCATCACCTTTTTTACGCACTGGTATATTTCCATTCGCTTTATAAGCAATCGTGCCATCGTTTGATGCAAACACAAAGTTTTGCGTTGGTGTATGGAAATCTTGAAGAGCGGTTTCAAACTCCGTCCAGTCTTTTGCTTTGTTCATATTTAATACAGCTTTTAGCTCAGCTGACGGTTCTAAAGCAGTCCACTTTAAAGAGAATACGGTTTTCGTTTTCTCCTTCCCCTTATCCGCAAACTCTGAAATTACTGGTCCATGCCTCGTAATCGTAACGTTATAAGGAATTGTCTTCCCGCCTTTTACTTCAATCGACTCGTCAACAACGGTAGCTTTCTCCCATTTATCGTTATACAGAAATTCATTTTCATTATTAGGATTTCTCTTCTCAATATATAAATCTTGCACATCAGGCCCCGTATTCGTAACGCCCCACGCTATTTTGTCATTGTGTCCTAATATAACACCTGGTACTCCAGCGAAAATAACGCCACTCACATTTAAACCTTTCATTTCAAGTCTCGTTTGATACCAAATAGAAGGTGTCGCAAGAGATAAATGAGGATCATCTGCTAAAATTGGCTTACCTGACGCACTCTTCTCACCACTCACAACCCAGTTATTACTACCGTTAAACTCCGGCGGAATTATCGTTTTTGAAAAACTTTGTACTACGTCCACATTTGTATTTTTCAGTTCAGCTAGCAATCTAGGGGCATCTTTCGGATATGCAGGAAATAGCTCATTCGCTTGCTCTTTCGGAAGATTTTTCAGCGCCCAATATCGAAATGCCTGTCCGTGCCAATGTCCTCCTAAGTCAAACGCCATATACTTCCCAATCGTTAAAGTATCAACAATTGACCACTCAGCAGGTTCATAACCTAATATAGTAAACTCAACTGGTAATTTCTTTTCCTTTTTCGCCTCACGTATAAAAGCGTTCACCCCATCAGCAAATGACTGCAGGGCATCTTTCGCTTCTCCATTATATTGACTAACTGAAGCTTCGGCCGCTCGCCGTAAACCGAGTGTTCGAAACAATTTATCTCGGTCAACAGCTGCTTCCCCAACAACTTCACTTAACATACCAGAAGCTTGTCTTCTACTTAAATCCATTTGAAACAACCGATCTTGCGCTTGTACATATCCTTGTGAAAAATATAAATCATGTGCATTTTCCGATTTAATATGCGGGACACCTTTACTATCCCGCTTCACCGTAACAGCGTGTTGTAAATCCTCTAGCTTTATCGTTCCATCTATCTTTGGCATAGATTTCAGCGTATATATGTTCAAAAAAATCGCAGCGGAAATAACTAACAAAAGAACGATACTACTAGCCCAAATAAAAATTCTTTTTCCCCTTTTTCGTTTCTTCTTTATAACGACTTCCATATAACCACCCCTTTCTCACACTATTCGCTTCTTTTTGAGAAAGAACCTTTTAAAGACATTGAAAAACCCCCTTCATTTTCCTACCAATGAAGGGGGTTTTTCTTATCGTTCGCTACGCCAACTTTCATTATGCCCAAGATTTGAATCTGTCGCTACTTGGACATCATATAACATTTCACTAAAGAAGCGTTTATCTACTTCTTTTGGTACAATGCGTCTTTCATCATCAATCTCATCGTATTCATATGAACCACGCTTCACTGTACCTGCTTTATAAAATTGAATGTCAAATACACATACATCTTCTTCATCTTCATAACCAATCGGCGCTCCGCTAAATGAAAGCTCTGCCCCTAATCCAGTACGAGTATCTTCTTTATAAAACGTATAATACACACCGCCATCTTGAACAGATCCACGGATCCATCCAAGCTTCGTCATCTTACCGAATAACGAACGACCATTTAGTAAAATACCACCAAATCTCTCAATAGCACTCTCATCATTCTCTTCTACTACAAACACTGGACGCTCAATTTGTAGGAACGGCTGAACAATTCCCGCACTTTCTAATTGCTCTTTCCATAATTCCTTCTCCGCCCCAGACAATTCTAACGGATGAACGAAACCAATAACAGTGCCAAATGAAAGTTCATAACTCTTCCCGTCAATTGTACAGAACACGCCACCTTCTGCATAACGGAATGCGTTCAGCAACTTCCCTTCCTTATACTCACCCCAAATGAGTGAAATAGAAAATTGCTTCATAATTGGATTATCCATAAATACAGACTTCCATGCATTATGTGACCAATAACGCTTTAACGAAAGTGCCGCTTCTAATCGTTGTTTTTGCATTGAAAGAGTAGTTCGGAGTTCCTTCTTTAAAGAGGCTAATTCTTTTTTAGCCTCTTCAGCCTTTTCTACATCATCTTTTGCATTCGGCTTTGGAAGTGACTTCATACGTTTTCCTTCCTCTGTCTCTAATTCAATTTTTGACTCTGTAGTTAAAATGACAGTAAAACTTCGATTCCCGAAATCAATTATCTTTTCACCATGTATAGTAAAGCCAAGGTCTGGCACCAATTGATCTTCCAGCTCTTCCTCTGTTATACCACGTGTTTTCGCAGCAAGACTTAGCGCTTCTTTTGCTGCATTACGTACTTGCTTATGTTTATATTTAAATGCTATTGCATGAATAGACATAAGTGCAAGCTTAGATGAAGACAAACCTAAAGCACGAACGGCATCCGCTGCTATCTTTCCTCTCATTTGAAGCACCCATTCATCAATTTGCTTTATAAGTATGTCGACCATTTTGTCGTCACTATACATTCCGTATAACGAAAGAATTCCACGCTTCTTCACATCTGCGTCTTGAGAAATCCATATTTGATATATTGTTTGCACATATTCTTTTAAGTCCTCTTCATTTAAAGCTCTACCAATTACTTCTGCCGTTTCTTTCTTCTCAATAACAGCATCTGAAATATACTGTTGTAAATAGGCTAACGGAATTGCAGCATCAGCAATTTCATTAGAGTCACGTAAACGGATTTGTGGCTCATCCCCAATCAATTGCAGAAGTGAATTTCTTGTTTGTTCCGTTAAAATACGTGCACATAGTTCTTCGATCTTTTCTTCCTCCGCTTGAAATAAAAACGAGAATTTTCCTGCGAAAGATTCATTTTTACTTTCTTGCAAAGCTTCCTGTACAAGTTTCGTATATTTTTCAAGCTTATACTCTATTAGTATTTTCATCACATTTTCACGAACAATCTTCTTTTTATTATGAAGTTCAACTGCTACATCTGCTGCAGCTTCTACATCTTTTGAAAGCAGTTTAACTACAGACTCACGCATTTTTTTAGATGAATCTCCTAAGCTTTTAATTAAAATCGGACGCATTTTAACCATGTTATCCTTTGCTAACTCTTCTAAAATATATGCTTTTGCCATAGCAGAATACTCATCAAACCGTTCAATTATATATGCTTGTTCTTTTACAATTACACAAACAAGCGCTTCCTTCGCCTTATTTCTCTCTTCACTGTAGCATGCAGCTTCTTCAACTGCATAAGCGATAAGTTTTTCCTTACTTAACCCATACGAAAGCAGATCTTCTAATACTTGTTTCGGCTCTACTCCTCTGACAGAACATTCGTAAAGAAGTTCGTATAAATTAACACTATCATTATCTCCAAACTGTAGTGTAAGTACAGCTTTCCTTTTCGCTACATCATCTATATCCCAAAGAAGCGCAACCTCTAACACCGGCATACCCCAATACATACTTCTATATTTCGGATTTTTAAGTATTTGCTTTATATCCTCAAGTGACAACTTCCCTAGTAAATAATCACAATATGTATCCCGCAATGTAGACAATTTAATTTGCAAAGCAGCAACAAAAAATTCTTCTCGCATTTTCCCTCTATTTAGCTCATATCCTTTTTCGGCTAGCGTTCGTGCGATGATGAGATAATTCATTTTACTTACATATTGCAAAGTTTGTTGAATAAATTCAGGATTTTCCTCCAACATAAAGCATAGCAATTCATATTCATACGTCTTACAAAAATCCTCACTATTCAAATCATGTTGCCTTAGACGATGCGCAAAAAATCTTTCCTTAGAAATCCAAAACTGTGTACAAAAACTTTGAATTTCTTCATACGTTTCTCTATTTACACTACCAGTTTTTTTGTGGTTTTGAGACTAACCAAGAGTGTGACACATATAACGTGTTGCATAGTTTATAAAACCCCAAACATTTTTCTTCGCCAATATCTCAATATATCGCCTCGCAACATTCGAATGTTTATGAACACAAAATAATAGCCGCCAAATATGTTCCGGTAAATTCCCACCTATAAATACTTCACTATCATCTTCACCTTTTAAATACCATTTAACTGCTTCAACCTTTTCCTTTTCCTTTTCCCCTAGCAGTTTCAATATAAATTCTGTATGTTCTTCTAACCTCTCATTCAATAAAGAACTATATGTACGAAACTTTTCATACTCTACATCAAACATTACGAGAAGTAATGTTAATTGCTGTTTAGTTGGTAAAGTATGTAATTGTTCCTCTATATAGTTCGGTTTCTCTTTTGTTAACTCTCTAAGAAAAACATCTGCTTCATTGACGTAACTTGAAATACTAGATAAATACCTACATGCAATTGCTACAAGTTTGTCCAAAGGTAGTGCACTTTTTTCTAAATAAACCTTCATTTTAGAAAAACTGACATGCGCAAAACGGACTACAAGAACATTTAATAATTGCTCCTCGAGTATATGATAAAATAACCGAAAGAAACCTGGATCTTGTTTATGTACTTTCCTAAAATCGTTTATAAATCGCTCCGCAAAATCGATTCTTTTTTGATCACGAATCGTCGTTAGTTCAATATCTTTTAAAATCTCTTCTTCTTTTGTCTGTAAATATCGTAGTGATAATTGTTCCTGTTCTTCTGTCATATTAATATATTGAAACAACTCAGATGTACTAGTAGTCAAACTTTGTACCCCCCGCATCTTTTTATCTATTATAAAAATACCCTTATTTAATGGTAGTATAGCATAAAACCCACAAAAACGAACGTATATTCTACATTAAATTAATGTAAATTAAAATACACTACTCAACATACATTTCCTTCTCTCTAAACTTCCCATTACACACTTCTCCCCACTAAAATCCTTTAACTTTTTGCTACACCAATTCCTCAAAATCCCCTTCACATAAGCTAACGTTTTCTGATTATTTTCAAACGCAATTTTAAGTGCCTCTAACACTTTCTCTCCAGAAAGTCTTTGTATCCAATTCTTCAATTCTTTCACAATATATGGGGATAAACTACTAATATTTTGTTCATAAAACTTATAAACTTCACTATTTGGAACGTCCTCTTCTATACTTTCTACCTCTTCCGCTTCTTCTTTCTCTTCAATAACTACTTGTGAACTACTATTATCCTCTTCTTTTGGCATACCAAAATGCTGCAATAATAATGGAATCGTGTATTCTTCTTCAAGGCATTTACGTAAAAAGATATGTATGAACTCATTACTTTTTACAGTCTTTAACTCACGTAATACGCACTTTTCTACATTCGTATTTGAAATAGGGTTATAGTGTAACCAGTTTATTATGAATACCTCTTTCGTTTCCGTATCATATAAAATCTTTCCATACTCAACAAACCTGTTTAGCAACTTCTCAACAGTCTCCATACTATAACCTGTTTCAAGCTCTGCCACACGCTTCGGTAATATGTAAATACCACATTGCTTCGTTTTCGTACCAGTTAACAAATATATGTAAAAATAACGCTCCTCTGGCGTTAAATCTAATATGAATTCATCTTGCCAAAAGTTCACCTGCACATTACGGTATACCGCCATATGTTTCCCTCCACTCTTTGCTAGTAAATAGGAAGATTTTAATCCTTCATTATAAAAATAGGAATGCGGGAATGGTTTTGGCATTCGAATTACAATTTTTTTTACTACTACAACGCCGGTTTCATTTTTTCGCGCTTGTTTTGTTCTTGTAGTTGTTTTTGTTTTTGTTTTTTTTAGTGATTTATTACTTGGTAGGGGCTTATGAAGGGCTTGGAAGGGCATTCTGCATTACAATCTATGAAATACAATTTGTTCTTCCTACTAAATAGGAGCTATTCCAAATTATTATTTTGGATAGCTCCTTTCAAATTCTTCTTATTTTTTACTTCTACCAATGTCAGCTTCTACATACAATTTCTTCTGCTATTTGCGGGCAGTAAAACTCTCATTTCAAAATTCGGTGAATAAACTGCTCTATTGCAATGAAAGTGACCCTCACTGATTAAAGTTTCCTTTTATTTTTGCATTGAATCTAACATCTTCACAATAAAGGCAGCCGCCTGACCACGAGTTGCTGTGCCTCGAGGATCAAACTCATTATTTCCAATACCATTAACTACCTTTAAGCTGTATAATCGTTGAACCGATTCTTTGTATGTTATTAAATGCTTATCTGTAAATGGTAATGCTACTAACTCACCTGTAATTCCTTTATATCGTAATGCTTTGTCAATCATAATAGATACTTCTTCACGAGTAATTGGTGAGTTAGGATCAAAAATCCCTTCACCACGACCATTAATAATTCCTGCACTTGCACAACGTTTAATACCGTCATGAAGTGATGGATGTACCTCATTGATATCTACAAATGACTTATTTCCCTCTGGTAGTTTAAGAGCATTCGAGATTAATTTCGCAAACTCCGCTCTCGTTACATTTCGATATGGAGCAAATACACCATTGCCTTCGCCTTGCATAATACCTAGACTGTTTAATTTACGAATATGCCCTTCAAACCAGCCACCTGTAATATCATCTTTTGGTTTTTGTACTTCTTCCTTAGGCTTTTGTACTTCTTCCTTTGGTACATTGTAGTTAATTTTAATCCAACTTGGGTCATAGAAAATCCATTCTCCATTACCTACTTTATACCAACCATTTTTAACCGCTAATACTTTGTAACGATCTCCGTTTGAAGCTTTACGTACAACACGATGTTCAATACCCGCATCACTACGTACATTGATGCCACTACCATTTACCACTAGTTCCATGCTAGGTTCAGCTGGATTATTTTCATTTGGATCAAATGAGTCATTTTTATCTTGTAAAGGCGTATCAATCTGTGTATTTATATTTGCATACCATTGAATTCCTTGTACGAAACCAGCCCAATTACCACGTGAAATTAAAATGTCAGGACATTTTTTCCCGCTCCATTGTTGATGCTTGTAAATATGATCTGCACCAATTCCTTCTTTGTTCATTAAATAACCTGCAAGTCGTTTTGCATTTTCTAAAGCTTTATTGTAATCACCGTCTTGGTTAACCGCAATCTCGATACCGATAGACTCCCTGTTTCCTGATCCATCTCCATCTCCTGCATGCCAACCGTTTTCGTTTGTTGGTAAGTGTTGATAAATTTGTTTATCGTCTACAGTAAAATGCCATGAAGCTGTTCGGAAAGTGCCTTCCGTTGCTTGCTTATATAGATATTTCGCATGATTTTCAGCATTAGCACCAGCGGCCGTATTTGCCGTCTCATGAATTGTAATGTAACGTGCTTTCATCGGATTTGCAGGACGAATATCAGAGTTTCCTGCTGGAACAATCCACTCTACAAATGGAACTCCTGCAAGTGTTCCATATTTCTTCGTACTCGGTGCACTATATTGAATACCTCTTGGCTTTGCAACAGGTTTCATTTGACGATCAGATCCATCATTTCGACCATCTACAGATTCAAATGCCTTTTCAATATTTGAAATAGCTTCCTTTTCTGCTACTTGCCCCTTCTTTGCATCTTTCATTTTGTTTAATTCTTCTGTTTCATCATGTTTATGCTTATATTCTTCTAAAAGAATTTTTTCATTTTCAGATACTTCTGCTTCGTTAATTTGTACATAATCAGGAACTGCCAACTTGAAATTAGAATAATTTAATCCGCTCGTTCCATGTTCTCCTTGGGCAATATTTAGTTGATCAGTTTGAGATTTGTTTATCTCTTCTGCTGATGCTGATAAAGGTACACTCCCTAAAATCACTAGACTTGTTGATAGTGCGATTACTTGTTGTTTGATTGTCTTATTCATTATTATAAATAGATATACACACATTTTCGCCGTGTATATATCTCAACCTCCCTTTGTTGTCACATTAATTTTAAAAATATGAATCTACTATGTACTTCTAATTTATTTTCTTTTTATTTATATATTTAAATTTCATTATTTTATGCCCGTTAAGAAAATATTTATATGTCATCCCTACAAATGAATTTCATCTAACATACTTTTTACAAAATCCGTCAACAAAAATTATTTTACAACTAATTACCAATACCGTCAAAAGCATTTTCAACAATCCACACTTTAATAGCTATAGTAAATGCTATTTCTTTCACATTATATACTATTACAAATTACCTTTAACTTGTCCGACAATTTCGTTTATCGTATTTCGATCAAACTTATCACTAATTTCGTATGGCTCACGATCTCCTACGAATTGCACGCCTACGATATCATTACGATCCTTACCGTATTGCACTTCAATGATAGATCCACGCTCTATTTGTTTCCAAATGAGGCCTGCTTCATCTTTATTATCTAAAATAATGCAGTCTTCAATATTTTCATCAATCCCAATTAACTTGTTATCATCTATATATCCAATCTCGTATTGTTGCCGTTCTTTCGCTTTTCCGCTTACTAGTATACCTTTGCTACCATATGAGTAATCCATATAGTCCTTTTTCTCCGTTTGTACCACTTTCGGCTTTTGTGCTTCAGTTTTTTCAGTAACCCCACAACCCGTAATAAGACCAATTGGCATAACCATAGTTAATACTACTCTAGTAAATTTCTTTATCATTTATAACTAACCTCACATACTAAATTTAAAATGCTATTTATTTCCTTATTATAAAATAACATGATAATACAGAGAAAGAGCCAAAGATAAAATATTATTTACATCCGTATTGTCCCTCCCTTTACATTAATATAGTATCCTCATAAGTATGAATAGCTAGGCTTTCAAAATTAATACGGGAATATTATAGAAAGTAGACATCCTACTCACATACGATTAGTATTAGAATTGAAAATATATAAGCTAGATGATTACTTATATTAAGGAAGGAAGTGCACAGCTATGGATTTTAAAACAGTCATGCAAGAGCTTGAAGCCCTTGGTAAGGAAAGAATGAAAAAAACATACATCTCTAACGGTGCACACGAGCCGGTTTTTGGCGTAGCTACAGGTGCTATGAAACCAATCGCTAAGAAAATAAAAGTAAATCAAGAGTTAGCTGAGGAACTTTATGCTACAGGTAACTACGATGCTATGTACTTTGCAGGCATTATTGCAGATCCAAAAGCTATGAATGAGTCTGATTTTGATCGCTGGATGGACGGGGCATATTTTTATATGCTATCTGATTATGTGGTAGCAGTAACTTTATCAGAGTCAACTATCGCCCAAGACGTTGCTGATAAATGGATTGCAAGTGGGGATGAGCTACGAATGTCAGCGGGCTGGAGTTGCTACTGCTGGCTTTTAGGAAATCGCAAAGACAATGAATTTGCCGAAAGCAAAATTTCCGATATGCTTGAAATTGTAAAAAATACAATTCATGCTGCGCCAGAACGAACAAAATCTGCTATGAATAATTTTATAAATACTGTAGCAATTTCATATGTGCCACTACACGAAAAAGCAGTCGAGACTGCAAAAGAAGTTGGTATAGTTGAAGTAAAACGTGATAATAAAAAAAGCAGTTTGTTAAATGCTTCCGAAAGTATTCAGAAAGAAGTCGATAGAGGAAGAGTTGGTTTCAAACGTAAATACGTTAGATGTTAGATTATTAAAAAAGGTGTCAATCAAGAAAGATTGGCACCTTTTTTTAATGTAGAAGTAGAAAATGAACTACCTCCCTAAAAATCATTCATTTCCCTCTTTACAACTTATATGTTAGAAATTTCTTCTTTCACTTTATACACCCTATCTCTTTTCTCATCGTTTTTAACAAAAGTAAGCTTTCCTTCTGTAACAAAACCTTCCAATGCTAAGCATACTTGTCCATATGCTTTTGGCTTATTCGTTGTAAATCTTTCATCTGATATTTTACCAGATCGTATTAATTGTTCGCATAACTCCAGTGCACTTATTTCTTCAGAATCCATTAATTCCAATATATCTTTTTGCAATGCTGATAAAGGTGCAGGTATCTCGGCTACCTCTACCTTTTCTTGTTTATTTTCTTTTTCGTCTTCAAATAAATCTTCAAATGAAATTTGATTCATTACATCTTTTCCTTTCTCATAACGAATTTGCTTAACATGAACTGAATCCTATATGTACTAGAACTTTTACATTTAGTTATTGTTATGTAGTCCTTACCTCTTTACATAGATTTTATAACTCATGTACATTATTTTAAGTAGTATATTTCCATTATACCAAATATACGTTCTGTCATCTATTGTAGAATTCGTTATTACTGAACTGAAATCAATAGTGAATATCCGGTGCACAAATCATGCAAACAAAAAAATGCTAATCGCATTGTTTGAACTACTTCCACATGTCTATCAAGCTAAGAAAAACGAACATCCAAAATAAAAAAGCGAGGTTACTATTGTAGTACCTGAAAAGCAGGCAGTCTTTAAGGCTTAGTTAAGTAAGTATTCTATGTTGTGAATGAAAAAGGATCTGATATGAATATCAGATCCTTTTTCATTGCTTCTTTTATAAATGTAACTTTTTTATACATACATCGTTTCACACGATAACTGGTTCATACGTGCTTACATTATTATACACTGTTTTCGCAATTCTAGGAGGAAGATTAACACACCCTCCAAATCTGACTTTTTAATAGAATCAAAGTGTATTTTTACTTACCAGACTTAATTTTTTCGTTATATTCTTCTAAAGTTAACCCTTTTTCTTTTAGATAAACAGCAACTTCTTTTCCTACATAACGATAGTGCCATGGCTCATACTTAATGCCAGTAATATTCTCTTTATCTTTTGGATAGCGGAGAGTAAATCCATACTCTGCAGCATTCTTATCTAACCATTTGAATGCATCGGTAGTTTCAAATTTTGCATTTAAATCTTCTACAGTATTCTGCCATTCAACTGAAATAATGTCTAACGCTAATCCAGTATGATGTTCACTTGCACCAGGATACTGAAGATATTCCAATGCTTTAGCACTAGCTTCTTTGTCCGACAAACCTTGAGATTTATAGCTTTTAACTGAAGCATCATAATACGTTTGTTGTAATTTTATAGCTCGATAACCTGATCTTAAATAAAGGTTGATTCCCTCTTTTTTTGCAGCTGCTACCATATCCTGATAGGAAGTTGCAATTCTACTATCTATTTTCATATTTGGCTTAGCATTTTGGGTAATACTTGTTAATTCAATTCCTAGTTCCTTTGATAACATATGCTCTCTATTTACAAGAATAATTCTCCAATCATTAGGATCAGAGATAGGTAAAACATCTTTTTTATTCGCATGTATCTCTTTTTTATTTTTATCGTTATTATTAGTAGTTTCCTGAGATGTTTGCTTTCCACTACAAGCAGCAAGACTCCATCCCATTGCCAATACCAATGCTAAAATTATAAATTTTTTAATTGTATCTCATTCCCTTTTTGTTTATTAGTCTTTATACCAATTTCCCAACACGTTCCTAGGAATCTCCTTGAAATCCTTCAAAGAAACGGGGCCGACAAATTTTTTAATTCCATGTTTTTTAGAGTCTTCATCCGAATAATCTTTTAAAAATTGAATTTTAAATTGTTTCTTACCATCAGCGTAGTCGGTTACTGTCGGTACGATTGCCGCTTGTCGTATACCAAAAGTTTTATCTTCATACTTAACAAATTGTACATAAGATAATCCTCCAACCAATGTTTCTAATTTTTCTTGCGCAGAAATAAGATTTCCAAGAGAATAATAGATTAGCGTTTCATGTCCATCTTTATTTTGTTTCCACTCAATTGGTTGAATTACATGTGGATGATTTCCAATTACTACATCTACACCTAAATCTGTTAAATATTGAGCAACTTCTTTTTGTTGCTTTGAAGGTGTAGATGTATATTCTACTCCCCAATGCACCATAACAATCACCATATCAGAGCTACTCTTTGCCTTTTCCACATCATTTTGTATCGCTTTTTTATCAATTAAATTTAAAGCCCAAGACTTATCAGCCGGAATTTTAATTCCATTCGTACCATATGTATAATTTAGTAACGCAAAGCGAATACCATTTTTTGTAATCGTTTTTATTTCATTACGCTCGTTTTGACTCTCATTAATGCCTACTGGGATAACATCCGGATATTTCTTCCAGTATTCTCTTGTATTCGCAACACCTTTAATACCCATATCCATAGCATGATTTGTCGCTTGAGTCACTATATTGAATCCAGTGTCCACTAAAGATTGGCCTACTTCTTCAGGTGTATTGAAAGTCGGATATCCCTGTACTTTTAGATTATTTCCTGCAATTGGAGTCTCCTGGTTCACGATAGCAAGATCACTTGATTTAACAGCTTTTTTGATATTTTCATAAATATAGTTATAATCATATGAACCGTCTTTTTGTTTGCCATCTTTAATTACTGCGTCATGATATAAATTATCACCCGTTGCTATTAAATTCACAACCGATTTTACTTTTTTATCTTCCGTAAAATTAGGAGACTGTTGGATAGGACTCTTCTCTACCCAATTTGGTGCTTTTAATGATGTATCTATATTAGATTCAGCCGGTGGTAATGAAGCTTTAGATGTCTTAACATCTGTATTACCACAAGCAGTTAAAAGCACTAAAAAAATAAGACATAATAAAAAAAACTTTTTACTTCTCTGTAAAGTATCTAACATGTGATCCTCTTTTCTGTTTTATTACTTATAACCAGTTCTAACAAATCATTCTTTAAAACAACGTATTTTGGTTTTACCCTTAATTATGGACGGACACTCTGTTACATCTGCTTCGGAATATACAGATAATCATTTTCCATTCTCTAGCAATCTATCAATTCCATCAGAATTGATAGATTGCTAGAAAAACATGATCCATCAGGATGTCGACTAGTTTCATATACCTGTTCCAATTGCAGTAACTCGTTTAATCTAAACAAGATAGAAGAATAGTTCATATAGCCTCTTCTCTTGCTTTACGTTTGTGAGTGGCTCCAAAAAGAGGGAATCGTTGCTGTACCCCCTTTAAATATTATGGAATCTTTGTAACTAATTTCTTTACGTTAAGCGACAAACATTATACCGATAACAATAAGTAAGACCCAAGAACTTATTTTACCAATATACGAAAAAAGTAGCAATCTTTTGACCCATATAAAGAAGCCAATTAGGAGAAATGAAAGGGAGATTCATTTTAATTAATTCCTTCATTGATTAATAAAAAAACAAGCCACCCAGCTATTGGATGGCTCTATACGATAAAGAGAATTTGTTATTGGATTACTTCAATTTCCCTTCAAAAACAATCTTCCTACCGCACGGCTCAACTACTGTTTTGCCGTCTTTCTTTACTTCATGAAAGATCGGCTCTTCCATACGACGAGACGGAGCGTAGCCTTCTTGTTCCATACGTGCTAAGCAGTCTGTAATTGTTTCATTTTCAAGTACTTCAAATTTCTTTTTATTAGGTTGTTTTGTCATGCCCTAACCTACTTTCTATTTTTCTTGATGCGAATTGATTCTTCATGTAGACCATGTATAACATTGCTAGAATTCCCATTATAATCATAACCGCAATAAAAAAGCTTGTATACTGTATTTTTTCTATAAATACGCCGCCTAATACAGGCCCCATAATACTTCCTAAACTAAAAGCGATTCCGGATAATATATTACCTGCCGGTAGTAAGTGTCTCGGTAATAAATCAGTCATAAATCCAAGCCCTAAAGAGAAACACGATCCAATAACCATACCCGCTAAAAGCATGCAGGCAAAGACGATCCAGTAATATTGATCAAATACGGCGGCAAGTAGAAAAATGCCCGTACTTATGCTAAACGTCCACGTTAATATACGATCCCTTCCGTATTTATCACTCAATATACCGAGTGGAATCTGTGTAATAATACCCCCAACTGCAAATGCTGGTAATAAGAAGGATACATCTGAAACAGACCACCCTTTACGAAGTGCGTATACTGGTAAGTTACTATTTAACATGGCCTCAAGTACACCGTATGCAAGTGGTCCTAGTAACGCAATCCACCCTAATCCAACAACTTGTTTATAACGAGAAAATGATGATTCACTCTTCACTTCTCTTTCATCTTGCGCTGGGAATGCATTTTTTGTTGGAAGTAGTAAAAGCCAACCTATTAAACAAAGTATAGTAGATATAATAAATGGTGTTGCAAGACCGTACTGCACAGTGCTTGCTAAATACGGACCAACAGCAAAACCAATTCCGAAGAATACACCGTATATCGATACTTGTCTCCCTATTTTACTTGGATCTGATGTTGTCGTGATCCACGTTTGTGTTCCGACATGAAGCATATGATCTCCGACTCCAACTAGAAATCTAAGGATAAACCATACCCAAAACGAAAATGTTTGTGTAAAAAAGAATAATGAAATAATAACGAGAAAACCACCTATAACAATAATTGGCTTCATTCCAAACCTTTGCATCGGTTTTTCAAGAAACGGCGAAATAACTAATATCCCGATGTACAATGCCGTCGCATGAATACCGTTAATACTTGAACTAACCCCTTCTTGTTCAAAAATCATTGCAATGGCAGGTAAGAGCATTCCTTGTGATAAACCAGAAATTGCTACAATCCCAACCATAATCCAAAATGTAAAACGCATTGACATCCTTTGTCCCTCTCCTTCTCACGCTTCCACTTTTCATTATAAACTGTTTTTTCAAATGCGTGTACGAATATTCACAATAAAAAAGAAGCTAAAAGAATGAACCTTTTAGCTTCCTATCCTTCCCAAACTTGCGCTTTCACATTGTTATGAAATTGCTTGAAATACGGATTCTTATAAAATGCAGTTCCATATAAGTATTGCTGTGCGTTAGCGATTGGTGGCTGCGGATATTGCATTTGTAAAGGAACTACAGCTGGCGAAACTTGCATATACAGCGGGTTTATCATCATTTTTGTATATGCGTAATGATTATATGGCGCATAAGCGATGAAAAATGGTTGATGCATTGATAATCTCCCCTTTAACATACAAATGTTATAGTATATGCAATACTGTTCATTTCGGGGATTATTTCTATTCTAACCAATCCTCTACATGTTTTATAAATACATCTAAACAATCAATAAACGGCGAGTGACCGCAATCTTCTAATACCTTCAACTCTGCATTTGGCAAATGTTTCGCTAATTCCTCACCGACTACTTGCGGTACGACATAATCTCTATCACCTTGTATGACGAGTGTCGGCGCTTTAATACGATGAATTTGTTTACTTCCCTCTACAACCCCATTATGTTCATCTGAAATATTAAATGTAATGAGCGCATAATTCACATCTACGAAATTACGTTGCGTTAACATATCATCTAAATACTTTTCATAACGGTCCGGTTCAGGTTGATTATGTGTATATATTAATAGATTCCATACTGTACGGTAATATAGTTTGTTCATATTTTTTATCGCATCTAATACTGGAGCGATTTGTACTGGATCTTGCGCAATTTCTTCTTTCGTCTTTACTAAACTTGATACAATCGGCTGCCCATTCGTATCTTTTTTAAAAATTGGGTATCCTTTCATTCCTACTGATTCTACTAAAATTAACTTTTCTACAAAAGTTGGGTGATTCGCTGTAAATTGCATCGCAACGCCACCGCCCATTGACCAGCCCATTAATGAGAATTTCTCTAGCTTTAACTCGTCGATAAATAATTTTACATCGTCTGCAAAGTCTTGTAATGAATCTATGGACTGATTATACGTTGATTGTCCAAACCCTCTTAAATCAAGAGCGTAAATATGGTATTGATCTTGCAACTTTTCAATAACTAAATCCCAGTGTTGTGACGATGTCATGTTCCCGTGAATGAGTACAAGAATATCTGTATTTCGCCTTCCAACTTCCTGATATGCAATCGTTTCTCCGTTCGATAGTGAAACAAACTCCATTGTTGCAGGCTTAATCATCACAAGTTCCCCCATTCTATTTAATAGAAAGAAAATTCTTTACTTAATTAAAGAATAGCACGTAGAATATACGTTCGCAACATAAAACCTATAAGAATTTTTTACATAAATCAACATGTCTATTACTAGACAATTATTATAAAAAAGTATATAGTTAGCTAGGTAACTAATTTGAAAGGATCAAAATACATGGACGAAAAACAACATTTTTTTCATATCGTCAGCCAGACTTCTCGAAAGTTTACGAAGAAATTTAATGAACGTGTATCTCCAACTGGATTATTTAGTGCGCAGTGGGCTGTTATTTTCCGCATTAATCAAACTGGTTCTTGTACGCAAACAGAATTATGCCAATATTTAAATGTTGAATCACCAACGATGACTCGTACGTTAACACGTATGGAAACGATGGGATGGATTATTCGTACAGAAGGTAAAGATCGCCGCGAGAAGCTCATTTCTTTATCCGAAACAGCGATAAAGATGATTCCAGTATGGCAAGAAGAAGTTGATACTTTCGAAGAAAAAACGCTAGAAGGTATTAATGAAGATGATTTACATCAAGCATTTCAAGTGTTACAACAAATTATTAAAAATTTAGATTAAATTGGAGGGATGACGATGCAAAGTGAGAAACTTTGGACGAAGGATTTCCTCGGAACTTGTTTTAGTAGTCTATTTCTCTTCTTAACATTTTACATGCTTATGACTACTCTGCCTGTCTATGTAATAGACGGCCTAAAAGGAAAACCTGAGGAAATTGGTTTAGTTGCAACTGTGTTTCTTATTTCTTCTGTTTTATGTAGACCATTCACAGGAAAATGGCTCGATGATTTAGGAAGAAAGAAAATATTATTTATTTCACTTTCATTATTTTTAGCCGCTACTGTTATGTATTTCGGTGCGCAAAGTTTATTCTTATTACTTGCCCTTCGCTTCTTGCACGGTATTGGGTTCGGGATGGCAACGACAGCTACTGGTACGATTGTAACTGATGTTGCGCCAGCTCATAGACGAGGCGAAGCACTTGCATATTTCGGCGTATTTATGAGTCTGCCGATGGTAATTGGTCCTTTTTTAGGTTTAACAATTATTTCTCATTTTTCGTTTACTGTGTTATTTATCGTTTGTTCCGTATTTTCATTACTTGCATTTTTATTAGGACTACTTGTAAATATTCCGCATGAAGCACCTGTGAGCAAACAAAAACGTGAAAAAATGAAATGGAAAGACTTAATCGAACCATCTTCTATTCCGATTGCACTTACAGGATTTGTTTTAGCCTTTTCTTATAGTGGTATTTTATCCTTTATTCCTATTTATGCGAAAGAACTCGGGTTAAGTGAAATTGCAAGTTATTTCTTCATTGTATATGCACTTGTCGTTGTCATTTCTCGTCCATTTACAGGAAAGATTTTTGATCGCTTCGGTGAAAATGTACTTGTTTACCCTGCTATCATTATTTTCACAATCGGAATGTTCATATTAAGCCAAGCACAAACTTCATTTTGGTTCCTTGGCGCAGGTATGCTAATCGGTTTAGGTTACGGAACATTAATTCCGAGTTTCCAAACGATTGCGATTTCTGCTGCTCCAAACCATAGACGTGGTTCTGCGACAGCTACGTATTTCTCATTCTTTGATAGTGGTATTGGCTTTGGTTCTTTCATTTTAGGTATTGTCGCAGCGAAATCTAGTTATCATAATATGTATTTTATCGCAGCTATTATCGTTGCTTTCACTTTACTTTTATATTATGGATTACACGGACGAAAACAAAAATTCAAAAAACAACCTACAGACGGAAAAATTTCCGCTTAACGTTAATAAGGAAAGTAAACTTCCCCGTTTACTTTCCTTATTTTGTATTTCCTTCAAGACGAGCGTATACTTATAGTAGAAATAAAAAGGAGGGCCATATATGAAACTAAAAAAATCTCCCCTACTCTTACTTTTACTAACATTCATATTTGTAATTACAGGGCTTGGGTTTACTTACTTCAAACAAAATAAAACGACCCCATCAAAACATAATGTGACAAAAGAAAACTGGTTAAATGACCCTTACTTACGTTGGTCGTATACCCATATGAAAGAATTCACTTTAGTTAATGACGTAAAAAACAATCCTGACCAAATTGCTCACTTCCCTTTCGCATTGCAAAACTTAGACGATTTTGCTGTGGAGCGTAGATTCGGAAATACAACTCCTCTAAAAAAACTTTTAGACGATAACAAAACGGATGCTTTTGTCGTTGTACATAATGGACAACTTGTATATGAACGATATTTCAATGGGTATAAACAGAATGAACCTCATGGTATGGCATCATTAGCAAAAGTCTTTACCGGGGCAATTATACAATCTCTCGCTGAAGAAAATCGTATCGATTTAGAGAAAACAGCTGACACTTACATAAAAGAATTAAAAAACACACCGTTCGGAAAAGCGACACTTCAGCAATTAATGGACATGCAAGTTTCAGCAGAATACCCGACCCACGGATATGAGCAGCCTGGGCTAGAAAATCAAGATGCACAATTATATTTAGCTAGCAATATTTTACCCCGCGGCAAAAATTACGACGGTCCGATGAAAATTTATGATATGTTACAAGAAGCAGAAGAAACTGCACCGCCTGGTTCTGCCTTTTCTTACAATAACGGATCAACAGAAACGCTCGCTTGGGTTATTCGAACTATTACTGGTAAATCATTAGCTGAAAATGTTAGCGAACGAATTTGGTCTCAAATTGGTATGGAAGAAAACGCGTATTACGTTACAGATGAAACGAAAATAGAACAAGCAAGCGCTGGCTTAAATGCAACTGCTAGAGATATGGCGAGATTCGGGCAATTACTATTAAACAACGGGGAATATAACGGAAAACAAATTCTCCCTTCTTCTATTACTGAAGATATAAAAAATGTCCAAGAAGGTGAACTTGCAATTAGCCCTGGAGCTTCCATTTCTTATCATAATCAATGGTGGATTCCCCACAATGAACAGGGTGCTTTTGAAGTGTTAGGTAGTTACGGACAAACACTTTACATCGATCCGAAAGCAAATATGGTAATTGTCCACTTCTCTTCTAACGCTACGCCAAGTAATGAAATACATTCAGTTTACTCAAATATGTATATTGATATTTCACATCATTTAGAGAAGCTTCCACAGTAGTGGAAGCTTCTTCTTGTTGGGATATTTTATTTATAATCCTATATATTAGAAGATACTGAAAGAACAACTGCTTCAAACACACCTATCAAAATTTATATAAGCAGTTTACATGTTTAATTAAGTGTTTAACTAATACATCCACACCTTTTGGAGAATTCGTTAAAACACTTCCCTTACAAAGATTGTCTGTTCATATTCGTCGAAAATTTCTTCTATTGATGAAAATAGAGTTTCTTCCGGGATGATGAACTTTATTTTTTGACCAGTTTGCAACAGTTGCTTTGAAGCCAGCTAGTAACCTTTCTCTATACTATCCCTATAAGTGCTACCCCATTTACAACCGTTTTTCTTCTAGTATATTAAAAGCAGAATCTGATACGAGGCTCTATATCAATCTATCAATAAATTACCACTCTTATAAATATCTGAATTTTCTTTATATTGAAGATTATCTCCCAAATAACCTCGAATAATTGTAATACATATACATAAGGAGGTTGATCTATTTTGTTTCGTTCCTTTACAAATGGTTGCGTCGCCTTAGTGCAACGCTTCTTGCCAGAACCGTTTATTTTATCATGTTTACTAACTGTTTTCGTTATCTGCTTTGGTATGTTTGCGATTCACCAAACACCTGTAGAAATGATTAATCACTGGGGTAATGGAATTTGGGGACTCCTCGCCTTTTCTATGCAAATGGCACTTGTACTCGTGACTGGATCTGCTTTAGCAAATGCTCCTCTTATTAAAAAAGGATTAACGAAAGCTGCCAGACTACCGAAAACGAATGGACAAGGTATTATTGCCATTTCCATTGTAAGTTTACTTGGTGCATACATAAACTGGGGCTTTGGAATTGTTGTATCTGTTTTATACGCAAAAGAAGTGGCAAGGCAACTGGACGGATTAGATTATAGACTAGCAATTGCCTCTTCTTACTCTGGATTTCTCATTTGGCATGCCGGTCTTTCTGCCTCTATCCCTCTTACGTTAGCAACAGGCGGTGAAACGTTAATTAAAACGACTGCTGGAAGTATTAAAGAGGCAATTCCGATAACAGAAACGTTATTCTCACCATACGCTCTCGTTCCAGTTATTATTTTTCTCGTTACGATGCCTCTCATTAATAAAGCGATGCATCCAGATGAAAAACATACGATAACTGTAGATCCTAGCGTGTTCCATGAAGAAGCTGCTGCTCAAGAAGTAGAAAAAAATACATTCGCTGAAAAAATGGAAAATAGCATCATTATTACACTTTGTGTTGGATTGTTAGGTCTCATTTATATTTTCAATTACTTTTATACGAAAGGATTTAATCTTACTCTCGATATCGTGATTTTTATGTTATTAATTGCTGGACTTATTTTCCACCGCACTCCGATTCAGTATATTCGCGCTTTTTCAGACTCTACGAAAAGTGCCTCTGGCATTTTACTTCAATTTCCGTTTTACGCAGGAATTATGGGCATGATGATTGGAGCAAATAGTGAAGGACTTTCACTTGGAGGAGCTATTTCTAATTTCTTTATTAGCATTTCAAACGAATCAACTTTCCCGCTCTTTACTTTTTTAAGTGCTGGTATCGTTAATATTTTCGTTCCATCTGGTGGCGGTCAATGGGCCGTGCAAGCACCAATTATGATTCCAGCTGGCGCTGAACTTGGTGTACCTGCTGCAAAAACTGCAATGGCCATTGCGTGGGGCGATGCTTGGACGAATTTAATTCAACCTTTCTGGGCATTACCAGCATTAGCGATAGCTGGTTTAGGTGCTCGTGACATTATGGGATTTTGCGTTGTGAACTTACTATATGCAGGTTTTATCATTAGTCTATGCTTCTTATTTATTTAAACGAAAAGCTAGTTTTATACTAGCTTTTTTACATAATAAATCATTTATTTCCCATGCAATTTATAACTGTCTTCCACTCTATGTCCGTAAGATGTAATGACTCAAATGCAAAAAAATCTTCGCAAATTTTTCCAATCAAGTATGGATGTTCCCTCAAAAAATTCCACTGTAACGCTTTAGGAAGAAAATATGTTTCATATTCTTTACTTCCCCTTACTACCTCATCTACTTCTCTTTCACAAATTCCTCTTATTAAATAATCATTTCTTAACTCTATTTGAATTTGTTGAAATGTATCGCTGCATTTTTTCAATTGAAGTAAACACGTAATATACTTTCGAAAAAGTTCGTTATCATACTGACAACAGTTTATAATACGATCGACTTCATTCATAATGTACGAGCCTTTTCTTCTATTTGTAATAACCATTTTTCGCGCTTTGATACTTTACTCGTTTTCACAGATTGAAACACTGACCGTTTTATATCACGAATGCCACAAAAACGTAAAACACCTCTCTTCATCATAATCCAATCTGCTGATCGATATAACAATGCGACGTACCATAGAGGCGAGTCTAACGTATTAATAACCCACGCTTTTTTCCCTTGCAATAATCCTTTCGGCAGAGCCCCTTCATATTTATAAGCAAATTCAGCTACGAAAATACGGTCAATAAAACCTTTTAAAATAGCTGGCATCCCCCACCACCATATTGGATAGATGAATAGAATTGTATCTGCTTCTTCTACTAACGTTCTGTATCGAGCTGTTTCTTCTTCATTTACTAAATCACGTCTTTTCTTCTCTTCATTAAATACGAGGACTGGATCAAATTGTTCTTTGTATAAATCAAGTACGGTAACTGAATGATTTGTTTCCTGTAGTCCTTTTTGCACATGATTTAAAATCGCCGCATTAAAACTTGAAGGACTAGGATGAGCGTATACAATTAGTACGTTCACTACATAACAACTCCCTCTATAAGTTAAAGTTTCCCCTTCTTTAACATCTTCTCTACAATTTGCATGTTTTTCGAACTTTGCAACAGTCGATTTAATACAGTAAGTAACTCTTCTTTTTCTAAATCTTTCAGTTTCTCTTTAACTGCACTCTCACCAGCACCTTGAATATCATAAACAACTGCCGCCATATGTTTACAATAATTTTCATACGGACATTCGCAACTACTTTTTGAAAAATCTTCGAGATCAATAACTACTTCATAATTCCCTGCATTTCCAGTAACGAAAGCAAACACTTTGTTATCTTGTATTTCAACATCTTCTACATGTCCATCTTCATAATATTCATATCCCTTATCTACAACGTACTTTGGGATCCATTTCGTTATATCTTTTAATAAGTAAGCGTACATAATTGTACCCCTTCCTTTAATTCCCTTTTGACTTCCAAACCCCTGCATGTTATTCTAAGAACTGTTAAATAGCAAGTCTATTTTGCAAAACGACTGACACCTATTCGGCGAAGGTGTCTCTTTTCATTTGCAGCCGATACGAATTGCCTCTTTCAGGCACATTCAATTTTTGACACTACACACTCAACACCATTCCCTGTATCAGGCTGCTTAAGCAGTCTTTTACTCTACATACTCCGTTATTTTTAAAAAAAGAGAGCTTAGCTCCCTTTTCTCGCCTTATAAAATACCCCTTTTTCAGTATAGAGATATTCATCAGCTAATGTAATTTTCCCATCCAGTTTCAGTTCATCTAATAGTCTTGATAAATAAAATTGATGTAACATCTTTTTCGTGAATTTTCCTTCATGATGCGAAACGATATGTTCTTGAATATCTAACAATGATATTGGCTTATCTTGCTCTATCATATATTCATAAACTGTACTACGCAGTTTTACGTATTTTTCGAGTGTCACAGCAATGCGCAACCCCTTTCTTCTTAATATAAATTTTCGTAATCGGTTTTTTTGCAACAAAAAAACCTCTCCGATAAGAAGAAGTTACGTATATATCTTCGTCTTATCTCCCAGAACAAATATGTTCTGCTGGAATTAGCACCTGCATCGCGGTTGCTGGGTTTCATCGGGCCAGTCCCTCCACCTCTCTGGATAAGAAAATATTCACTTAATTCTTACTATACGTAATTTCATTTTAATTGTCAAACAAATATAACAAATAATATTTTCTTCTTTACTGTTCATACTATACATATATGAATATGCAAGGAGGATTATGAAATGCATCAAAATGCTCGCGGATATGTACAAGATTCTTTTCAATCATTACAAGAAGCAAAACATTGTTTAGAAGAAGCATTACAGACTGTTGAAAAAGATTTTAATCGCGCTCGTATTGAGCAATCCCTTTATGCGATCGAACAAGCTATTCAACGCTGCGATTACACCGTTCACATTTTAGAACAAGATTGAAAAAACTTCCCATCATAAGGTGGGAAGTTTTTTCAAATGGCATACTTCATAATTATTGCCGTTATGATTAAAAAATATACAGAATTCACAATTTCTAAAATCCCTACTTTTATAATAGAAATTTTTTTGCCATACAATATAATGGCTCGAATGACACTTGGTATAAAAATAAGGGAGCACCACGGATTAATTGCAAATACAATGATTGTTAATAGAATATGATAACCCCAAGATATAAAACGATACTTCGGATTATTTTTCTCACGTATCATCGTTTTCACATAAAACGTACTACCTAAAAAGTATAAGAATGAAATAAGTGCAATGAATAATGCTGTATGATCGATTTGTTTCATTGAAAAATAATAACTAATTAACCCACCAACACAAAACACAATGATCGCACAAATATCATTTAATAGTGCCCTTTCATTTTTTTGACGAGCATAATGCATATTTACTATAAATAGTGGAATCATGACTATTACGAATAAAAGAATGCGCCATTCATATAATAGAGAAATCATCCCAAATACGAACGCAATAATAAAATATACAATTGAAGCATGTAAATACTCTTTTTTTCGTTTTTGTTTTATGTACATAAGGAATGGATACGTAGCTAAATAGATAAAGAACCAAGCTATAAACAATGGAATGTGATATATAGTAGGTTTTCCAAGTATGACACTTAATAGAAATGGTATAGCAAGCATCGCCCATGCACCATGTTGCTTCGGAATAACTAACTTCATTAACTATACACCTCCCTTTTGAAAATAGTTCTCACCTATTATTATACGAATAATTTTATATAGTAACGGATATATATTGGACTATTTTTTGACAATAAAAAATGCTCCTTACAATATGTAAGAAGCATGAAAGAGGCAAACGAATATGTAAGTCGCGACCCTACCTTATATGAGTATGCTTTTCTATGCTATGTTATGCTTATCTAATATACCGTATTTCTTTTTAAATCTTGTGAGAATCGTAATCCAAGAAGTACTAAATAATAGTAAGAAGACAACATTCGAAATTGCATGGCTCAAATCGAAATAAAAACTTGCGATGTAATACGAAATGACTGTTTCCCACGTTGCCTCTCGTATAAAACCGAGAAGTCCCCAGAAATTCATAATCCAGCCAAATAAAAATCCAACAAACAATCCGTACAGGAGTCTTCCCCATAGCTTTTTCATTAAAAATGTATTACGCAATAATCCAGCTATAAAACCAATCATACCCCATGAAAACATTTGCCACGGCGTCCACGGACCTTGCCCTAAAAAGATGTTAGACACAATCGCTGCTGTTGCACCGATCATAAAACCCGCTTCACTTCCAAACACAATTGCAGAAACGATAATAACAAAAGAAGTTGGTTGTACACTCGGTAAAATAGAAAATGGTACGCGGCTAACTGCTGCAATTGCTGCTAATACAGCAACGAGAACAATTTCACGTGAAACAAACGCCTTTCTTTCAAAACGGATATAGAAAGGTAACATAATAACAACTAATAAAAACAAACTACTTAACATGTAATAACCGTCCATAATAAGTGTAGTAAAGAGTAATGTGCCTATTATTACTGCAAAAATACATATTATGAATGCAACATATCGTTTGGACACGCTTCGTACACATCCTCCCACGTTAATGCATATGGCAATTCTTTTCGAATGAATCGATTGATAGATGTTGTATAAAAGAAGTTGCCGCTAAAAAATTCTTTCGGTGCATCATTCATAATGACTGTCCCATCAAATAACATCATACATTGATCAACGTATTTCGCAGCGAACTCAATGTCATGCGTTGCCATTACAATTGTTGTTCCTTCTTTTTGCAGCTTCCTAAATAGTTCTCCTACTCTTTCTTTCTTCCATGGATCTAATCCCTTTGTCGGTTCATCAAGTAATAATAACGTTGGCTTTGATAATAACGTTGTACATAATGCAAGAAGTTGTTGCTCTCCTCCGCTACAATCATGCGGATGGCGTTCTTTAAGCGAATACAACCAAAACTGTTTTAGCGTATCTTCTGCTATTTCTTTTCCTTGTTCTCCATATAATTCACGTGCACGTTCATACACCTCATCCCACACTGTATCAAATGTAAAATGATAATATGGATACTGCGATACATACCCAATACTTTTAAACCGTTCTTTCGAATCAATTTTATGTATCACTTTCCCGTTCCACTTTACTTTCCCTCTTCTCGCTTTTTGTAATCCTGCTAAAATTGTTAACAGTGTAGACTTACCTGTACCGTTCTTCCCAACGAGCGCTACCCATTTTCCTTTTTCAATCGAAACTGATAAATCACGTAAAATAAGCGGACTATTTTTTTCGTACTGGAATGAAATATGCTCTGCGCTTAAAATTACCTCTTGCTTTTCACTTTGTGCTATTGGCTCATTTACATATGATATCGCTGAAAAATTATTCATTTTCATTTGCGCCTCTCGCACCGTAAACGGAATATCTCTCACATTCCACTCTAAAAATAGCCTTGGAATTTGCGGAATAAATGGACGGAATGTTTCTACTCCCCACATATTCGTAATAACAGTTTTAGGACTACCATCATACATAATACAGCCATTATCCATACAAACAACGCGTGTTGCAAGCGGGATAACTTCATCTAAACGATGTTCACTTAAAATAATCGTAATTCCAAGTTCTTCATTAATCCGTTTTAATAATCCTAAAAACTCTTTTGCAGCAATTGGATCTAATTGTGCTGTCGGTTCATCTAATAATAATAACTTTGGCTGCATAACTAATACCGCAGCTAAATTAACAAGTTGCTTTTGCCCACCAGATAACGTGTGAACAGATTGATGCAATAAATCTTGAAATCCTAAAAAGCTAATAAGCTCTACTATTCGTTTTTGAATAATATGTGATGGTAACCCAATATTTTCTAAAGAAAATGCTAATTCTTGAATAACTGTATCCATTACGAGTTGATTTTCTGGATTTTGAAATACCATACCAATTTCTTGAGCAGATAACAAATCAGGTACATTTTCTAATAAAGTACCATCATAATATGTATCCCCAGTACGCTTACCAATTGGAAGTAATTCTTTTTTAAAATGTTTTAATAAAGTCGTCTTCCCGGATCCTGATCCGCCGGCAAGTGCAATAAACTCTCCTTTTTGAACAGAAAGAGAAATATGCTGTAACGCTTTTTCGTTTTCATCAGCATATACAAATGATAAATTGTTTATTTCTGCATGCGCCACCATAACCACTCCCTTCCTTCCATTATAATTGGTAAACTAATAAACATCGTAAATACGATAAACATCATCCCATCGTATTGCTGAAATAAAATAGATTCGACTTTCGGATAAATGATTAACTTTCCTCCGCCATACGTACTACATATGATAGCAATTATAAATAGAATACTTAAATAACTGAGCGTATACCAATCTCGTTTTTCCATTCTATAGCGAATATATGTCGTACGTTTCGTTACACCAAATCCACGAGCTTGCATAGAATCTGCCGTTTGCAGTGCATCTTCCAATGAACAAATTAATAATACTTGCAGCAATTGCATACCATTTTTGACGCGTTCAATTATCGAACCTGAATCTACCTGCACACCTTTCGTCTTTTGAACGAGTGTGATTTTCTTTAATCGCCTTATAAACAAAGGAACAAATCTCACTGTAATCATCGTTAACAATGCAACTTTCGGTGAAATTCTTGAAAACAAATATAAAAATTTATGACTGGAAATAATATCATTGTATGACGCAAACGTAAACATAACTGCAACTAGTAATAACCCCATTACTATTCCAAACATAATCGCCTCAAGCTTAATACGGCTATCACCTAACCAAAACAACGTAGTTCGACCTCTATGCGTTAATAACGAATTAAATAAAATTACCATAAAAAAGAAAACAATTGTGCTCGGTAGCATCTTTCTTATCTTTTCGCTATTTCCTTGCATCACATTTAACATAATAATTAATACTATTGCTCCAATTAAAAAAAGAGGATGAAGACACATCATACATAGTATCATCACCCCGATATAATAGAAAAAATTCACAAAAGGATGTAAAGAAGAAAAACTTATTTTCATAGCCCTTTACCGAATGCCTTTCTTATTGTAATACGTATACCCACTCAATTGTATCTCCTGGTTTTACCGTAGCTACACCAGCACTATGGTTTGGAAAAGCACCGTTCACACGATATTTCCATCCACTAGTATCCGCAATATCTTTTTCATATAAATCATTAATACCTTTTACATAAATACTATCTCTAGATCCGCTTGCATCAACATCTAATCCTGTACGTTGTAATACTTTATACACAGTATCGCCATCTTGTACATCCATCTTTTTCGCACCCATTATATATCCGTTATTTCCTTTTACCGAGATTGTTACTTGTTTTGCTTTAGGTACTGGTGGTACTGGTGGTGGCACTGGGTTTGATGGTGGTACCGGTGTTGGTGGAGCTGGTACACTATTGTTCTCTTCTGACTTTTTCTTTTGCTCCTGCTTCGGTGTTTCTTTCGGCTGATTCACAACCTTTGCTTCTTCTTTTACTTCTGGTGCTTTCGGTTGTTGTTTCTCTTCTTGTGCTTGTTGCTGCTCTGGTTGCTTATTTACAGCCGGCTGTTCTTTCGGTTGTTCCTGTTGTTTCTCTTCTTTCTTTACCTCTGGTTGTGCCTGCGGCTTTTCCTCTTTCGGCTTCTCTTCTACTTTTTGTTCTTGTTTCTCTTTCTGCTCTTCTTGCTGCTTTTGCTCTGATTCAGCTTGCTTTTCTTCTGTTTTTTCTTCCGGCTTCGCTTCATCTTTTTGTTCTTCTTGTTTCGCTACCTCTTCTTGCTTCGGTTCTACCTTCTTCTCAGGCTTTACAGCTGCCTCTTCACATCCGGCAAGTAGCCCAAGCGAAAGCAGTAAAGAAATGAACCATTTCACCTTACTCATCCTATCTCTCACCTTTCATACGAAAATTAGGAGCAAATAATTGCTCCTAATTTTTTGTTAAGCTGCTTTACGTCTCCATAATACATATGCAGAAGTAATACATAATACACCCATACCTACTTCTGTTGCTGCACTATGAGAAGATGCTCCTGTTTTTGGTAGACTGTTACCGTTTCCGATTTTTTTATTCTTAACCGGTTCGTTATCTACAACTACTTTTAGATTTTCATCTTTTGTTTCTTGTTGTACTTGGTTTTGTTCTTTCGGTTCTTCAGTAACTTCTTTTTCTACTACATTATTTTCTGGTTCAACGACCTTTTCTGGCTCTTCAATCGGTTTTGGCTTAATTACATCACCAGCGTCTACATTAGACCAATCATAAATAGATTTTCCCATTTCCTTAAATTGAAGTAATGCTAAAAGAGCCTGTTCTGTAGCCATTCCGTTACCATTTTGATCACTTGGTAACCATTTAAATTCACCATTTGAAAGTTGATATGATAATAGGTTTTGCATTGCCTTATGAAGACGATTTTGATCTACATCTTTAACAAGTGATAATCCAATAATTGCTTGCGCAGTACTATTTGAATTTTCTTGTCCATCAGCTGAAAAACCGCCATTTTGCAGCTGTTCGTTATATAAATACGCAACAGCTTTTTGTATAGCTGGTTTCACATCTGATCGCTCTTGATAAGGAGCTAATGCTGATAAAACCATACCTGTTACATCAACGCTACTAGCACTATCTTTACTACCTGAACTATTATAAGTCCATCCACCGTCTGTATGCTGATTATTTAACAGTGCTTCCACTAGAGCAACTCTGTTCCATTTTGATTCAACTGGAATCTCATACTTCTTCGTATCAAATGCAAGTAAAGCAAATGCATAACCTGTAACAGAATTCACTTTATCTGACTCATACAATTTTTGAACTAAATTATGTCCACCTACATTTTTAGGGTCTGCACTCATTGCATTCATCATAATAATTGTTCTAGCTAAATCTGTCGCTGAAAAACGATTAATGCGCTTTTCTACTTTTTCAGTTACTGACTTAACATAATTTAATTTTGCCTCAATTGGCACATTCTTTCCAGAACGAGAAAGCGCTACAGCTACCCAATCACTTTCAATTCCATCTTGTAACATCTTGTCTGATGTTTTAGAAATGGCTTCATTTAATTGTGCACTTGGAACTTGAATGTTCTCTTGCTGTGGTTGTTCTGGTTTTTTCCCATCTGGCGTTTTACCGTCTTGATCACCTTGGTTTTTCTCATCTGGCGTTTTACTGTCTTGATCACCTTGGTTTTTCCCATCTGGTTTTTCACCGTCTTGATCACCTTGGTTTTTCCCATCTGGTGTTTTACCGTCTTGGTCACCTTGATTTTTCCCATCTGGTGTTTTACCGTCTTGGTCACCTTGATTTTTCCCATCTGGTGTTTTACCGTCTTGGTCACCTTGATTTTTCCCATCTGGTGTTTTACCGTCTTGGTCACCTTGATTTTTCCCATCTGGTGTTTTACCGTCTTGACCTTCTGGTTTTGGTTCTTCTGTTTTGCCACCGTTAGGTTCTTCTGTTTTACACGTTCCGAACTTATCTAACGTTTCTTTCAATGTTTCCTGGCTCATATTGCTCCAGTCTGAAACAAAGCGAAAGACAACAACATCTCCAGACTCTAATTTATAACTATCTGCCCCAACTTGTGCAGATGTATCATTTACATCGTATGTCCAACCACTTGTAGCTCCGGCCATTAAACCATCGATGCCTTTTACATATGTTCCAAACGACATCGTTTCAGATTCTACTTTGTCCCCCATGACCTTTTGCAGCAAACTTAAAGCTGTTTCCCCATCTTTAATTTGCTCTTCTTTCGGACATAACATAATGCCTTTTTGTGATTCCCCAATAATTGCAAGTTTTGCTGTATTTCCTTCAGCAAACGTAATATGTACTGTATTCGCAAAAGAAACAAATACAAGTGTCACTGCCATTAAAGACGTAAGCAGCCATTTTTTCAACATTGCCATCCCAAAATTTCCTCCCTTACTACCATTTACACAAAAAAAGGCCCTTCAAGGGCGTGCGATTGACACTCTCTTTTTGTAAGTGTCGAACAAAAATGTACAACACCTCCTACCCGCATTATTCGCGGCTATATTTGTATAGGAAAAATAATTTTGTTTATGAACGTATCATTGTGATAACATTCACTTTTCTTGGCACAACTTACTTCCATTTAAGTTATCGTAAAACGATAAACCTATACATTCTGTAAATTTTAAATTTCTGTATTATTTTACTATTGACAAAGAATTTTGTCCATGCTTTATCGGATTTATTTTCTAAGAATAATAACTTATTAACTCTTAACTATGTAAGCTCTTTTCACTAATAATGACGCCATCTTCATCCGCATAGACATATTCATTTGGATTCCATTCTACTTGTCCAAAGTGCAATGAAATATTTCGTTCTCCTTTTCCTTCTTTCACACTTCTATTTGGCATCGTTCCTAATGCTAAAATACCAATATTAATATTCTTTAGTTCACTAGAATCACGAACATACCCATTCACAATAATTCCTGCTAGCTTTCTTTCTTCCGCAATAGCTGCCAAATTATCACCGAGTAACGCACAATTCGTAGACGCTCCGCCATCAACAACTAATACTGTTCCTTCTGGTAATGTTTGCAATCCTTCCTTCACTAGTACATTATCATCTTTCACTTTTACAGTTGCAATTTTTCCGTAGAATTGTTCTTTCTTCCCAAAAGACCGAAAAGACTGTCGACATATTTGTAATTCCTTTTCAAATTCATCACATAAATCAGTAGTTTTCCACATCTTGTTCCCTC
The DNA here is from genome assembly GCF_054509685.1 of Bacillus sp. C-3-6. Lineage (NCBI taxonomy): Bacteria > Bacillati > Bacillota > Bacilli > Caryophanales > Bacillaceae > Bacillus > Bacillus sp. C-3-6. The sequence continues at coordinate 3,106,372 of NZ_CM137247.1, forward strand.
TTTTCCTTTTTCTTTCTACATAACATATTCTTGGCTTATTATCGTTTCCCTGTCCAATATTGCAATAATTTGTATGTGCGGGAAAAGGATACAAAAACTATTGCCTTAAGAAGCTACCTTTATTATAATCTATTTCACAGATTAAATTCAGAATATTAAAAATTAACAAAGTGAAGAAGGAGGGATTTTATGCAAATACAAACTGAGGCAAAAAAACAACCTAGTAAACAAAAGTTTAAAATGCCTGATGCGTACGTACTACTATTTTTTATTGCCTTACTTTGCGCCATTGCTACGTACTTCGTTCCTGCTGGAGAATTTAAAAGGGTTACAAACGGGACCGTTACAACGACAATACCAGGTAGCTACCATTCTGTTCCGCAATCACCCGTAGGATTTGTTTCTTTTTTTACCGCTATTGAAAAAGGAATGACACTTGCTGCTCCTATTATCTTTCTAATTTTATTTACAGGTGGAGCTATTGCAATTCTTGAAAAAACAGGTGCTCTTGACGGTTTAATCTATCATGTTATTAACAAATTTCGGAATCAGCAATTACTTTTCATTTGTATAGTTGCTGCGCTCTTTTCTATTCTTGGAACGACTGGTATTATCGTTAACTCAGTTATCGGTTTTATCCCCATCGGTATCATCGTTGCACGCACGTTAAAATGGGACGCTATCGTCGGTGTAGCAATTATTTATTTAGGCACTTATGCTGGTTTTAATGCTACTATTTTATCCCCCTCACCTTTAGGCATTTCACAAAAGATCGCAGAACTTCCGATGTTTTCCGGGATTGGTTTACGCACCGCAATCTATATATCTTTTTTACTTGCCACTATCCTTTATATTAATTGGTATGTAAAGTGCTTGAAAAAATCGAATAAAGGAAGCATTCTTGGCGACAACTGGTTTCCAAGTAACGCTCTTTCAAGCGAAAAAGAAGCGGAGAAAAAAGAAGTTCCTTGGACGATACGTCATAAATTAATTTTACTCGTTTCAGCTTTATCGTTAATTGTATTTTTAATAGGCGCTTTTCGTCTACATTGGACGGACGCAGAAATGACCGCTACTTTTATTTTCATAGCAATTACAGCCGGAATAATAGGTGGTATGAAAGCAAACGATATCGCATCTACTTTTCTAACTGGCTGCCAAAATCTTATCTACGGTGCTCTAATCGTTGGAATGGCTCGTTGTATTTCAGTCATTTTAGAACAAGGCAAATTACTTGATACAATCGTTAACCAACTCGCACAAGCTCTTGAAGGACAAAGCCCTGTATTTGGCGTTATCGGTATGTACGTAAGTAGTGCCGCATTACATTTCCTTATTTCATCCGGGACAGGAGAATCGGTTATTTTTATTCCGATATTAGCTCCATTAGCTGATTTCATGCATATTACACGCCAAGTTACAGTACAGGCTGTTATGCTTGGGGAAGGTGTAGTAAACTGCTTAAATCCAACTTCTGGTGTTTTAATGGGCGTTCTCGCAGCGAGCGGGATTTCTTATGGAAAATGGATTCGTTTCATGGCTCCACTTGCACTCATTTGGTTTATCATTGGACTTGTTTTTCTTATTGTTGGGGTGAATATTGAGTGGGGACCGTACTAAAATACCCATATATAATTAACTTGATAAAATATCTATCCTATTCTCCTCTTCAATCCTATAAAAATCATTTATTCTAGTAAAAATATAAGAAGGGATTGATCATAATGATCAATCCCTTCTATCAAAATATAATACCTTTAAAAATCTTAGTTCCAAATTTTATTTACCCATTCAGGATGATCAATAAAAGGATTGCGGTTATGTTGATATTTTGTAAAAATCACTTCATTACGCTTTCGCTCTAAATCATCGACCGGGTCTTGTTCATTCCATTTTAATAAAACCGATAGTTTCCCCATGTATGGATCTTTATTGTTATTCACTTTTTCATTTAGTTCTAAATCTATTTCGCCGTTGTCCCCCTCATAACGAACAGCCATATAAAACAGCATTCTAGCAATATCTCCTTTTACACTATCACGAGGTTCCCAAGAATCACTATCATATTTACATTCTGTCGCTTCAGAATGATTCACACCACCATTATCAAAATCTAAATTTCCACGTGAACTATTTACAGATACATCCGTCGCTCTTAAATGATGTAGATCTGTTCCAGGTCCTGCAGTCGTTCCAAAGTCACCGTGAGATTTTGCCCAAACATGCTCACGGTTCCAGTTATTTACTCCTGATCCATTCGTAAGCTTCCCTTGCGAACGACCAGTATATAAGAGTATCACATTATTTTTATTATTTGGATCTTCATCAGTATCTCTTAGTGCTTCCCAAACCGCACTGTATGATAACTTTGTATGATTATCAATAATATTATGCAGTTCCTTCTTTAATTCTAAGCCCGTTTTTCCTATTGCGTTATTATAATATGTATCGTCATAACTTTTTACAATAATCTCTTGTGCTGATGCAGGAGCTACTTCACCGTGTATAGTATCTGTGAATGATAGAGATGCAGAACCTAAAATAAAAAATGAAGATAGCGTAATCATAGCAATCTTTGTATTTCGAAACTTCATATACCCATTCCCCTTTAAAATATAATTTGAAGCTACTAACTAAAAAATGCTTTCTCCCCCCAAAACTTTTAGAAACCCATACCCACCCTTTTCTTTTTATTTAATACAAAACTCTATTGAGTTTATATCATTTCCAAACTTTTTGTTTATCTACTTTCCAAACAATTTTACTTTTCACAAGAAATATCCTTCTCCCGTAAAGATTATTAAAATATTCTTTACAATTAAAAAGTAGTTTAATATTAACTTATAAATTTAAATTTATTTATGCAATAATGCATATTTGATAAATACTTAAAAAAACAGTTTGAATAAAAAGCATTCAAAGAAAACCGTGCCACAAAACAGATAAAGTGAAACTTTAATCAGTGGGATTTCGTTCCTCCCTCACCTAACTTCTTTGCTTCCGCTGAATTTTGAGGTGGTGGTCTTACTGCCCGGCAAATAGCGGGATAAAAATCAAGATGATAGCTCGACTTTTCCTTTTTCCATAACTGTCTTTATTTTTGTGTAAAACCTTTCTTTCTCTGAATAATACGTACAAAAATAGATTGGATACCATGTAGGCACCAATCTATTTTAATTAAAGAAACTGTGTCAATTCTGAGTTCACAATACGTTGTGCAGTAATGATAACACTGTCAGCTGTTAGTCCATAAACACTATATAGTCCACCAGGTTGATTAGGAACAATTTGAACTTCATATTCAAATGCTTGTCCAAGAGCAGGATGAACTAAACTTAGAGTTGCAAAAGTAGAAGCATTAGAATTTACATTGAAGTTTACCTGTTCAATTAATACTAATGAACCGTCAAGTCTAAAAACTCTAGCTACTCCAGTAAGCGGGCCCGCAGTACGGTTAAGGATTTTTACCCTAACTCTATTTGCATTAGCAGGTTGATTTCCTACGTTTTCAATTGGTCCTGTAGTAAGAGCCATATAACACCACCTCCATTACATTATTATGATATTCAACGATACACATTGATGTTATAGTTTAATTATCCAATTTATTTAAAATAAAAAAATGTTCGTTTTTATCGCGTTAATTAATAAAAACGAACATTTTATAATGAATGAATTCGCAAAAAAATAAATTCATATACTAAACTAAATCAACCTACAACAGCCGTTTTTTTTTACAGACAATTACTCTCCCTTCCGACTTCCTCACTTTCGCCTAATATTGAACCGGAAATCTTTCTACCCGCATGTTGCGAGATAAAATGCGCATCCATCCAATTCACAATTATTTCTTCCAACTCTGGATGAAGTGGCTTTCCTGCCCCTTCTTCATAATTCTTTTTAAACTCTAATGCTTTAAATTCACCTTCAAAACTTTTTAAACTATGATCCATATTTTTTACTACACGTACTTCAGAATCACCCTTCACATACTCACCGATCCGCTTCGCTCTTTCAGGGTCAGCCTGAATATCTTTATCACCAGCAATAGCTAGTACTGGACATGTTACTTGTTGTAAGTCTTTATAGATGTCATGCTGAAAATGCTCTCTAAACCACTTTGCATTCATCGGTTTAAAACCAACTTTAATCGTATCTTTTTCTGTGTTCATCATTTTCTCTTTTATTTTTTCCATCTGTTTTTCTCCGCGTTTCTCTACATTAAGAAGACGCATTAGTTTTCCTTTTATTCCTTTCTGCTCTTTTAGTTCTTTATAAGCAATTTCTCTTTGTCTTTTTGTAGCTTCTTCTAATGATTCTGCAGCTCCTGTAATAAGTATGAGTCCATTAACTGGTGTTCTTGCGTTTACTACAGTGGCTAACATACACCCTTCACTATGACCAGCTAAAATGATATTTTCTGGATCAACAAATGGTTGTTCTTTTAAATACGTTATCATGGCCTCTATATCACTAACTAAATCCCACATTCCAGTCTTCAGAATTTCTCCGTTACTCTTTCCTACTCCGCGCTTATCGAAACGGAGCGTCACTACTCCAAGTTGCGCCATTACATGTGCTAAATCTTTATATATGTTCGACTCAAGCTTTAGCGGTACTATCGTTCCATCACGATCAACTTCTCCAGATCCAGCGATAATTACAACAGCAGCATACTTCCCACCAGCTTTTGGCTTTGTAATCGTACCTTGCAAAGTTAATTCACTTTTTACCGCTACTTCATATTCATCAAAGATCATTATATTAATCCTCCTTCTATTCCGTTATATCTAATTTGAATTTCAAACTCGCTATTATATTTTTGTACTCTCTTACATCTTTCATCGGAACGAAAACCGGGTTCTCTGCAATGCTTTGTAGCATGCTTCGCTTTATAATCTCTTCATTTCTAACTGTTTTAGCACCAAGTGGAAATTCTGCAAACCATCCATCAATCGCATCAAAATAGGAATCGCCGTGTAAATGCAGGCTATTTACTGTGAAGCTATTCGTACAAACCGCTGCATATTTCCGTAGCATTTCTAATGAACCTTCAAAATTCCCTTGCATGCAATATACTTGTGCAGCAGCATAGTATACTTTTAAAGTCATATTGGGATGTAACGTTTCTAATTCATATATATCTATTAACATAAAAGCTCTATTTAAAATTACCTCTACTTTTTCAGCGCTTGAAGCATTTACTACTACATAATTCGGTATTGTCCCAACGAGTTGTATTAAATGTTGATACATACTAATTTGCATCACTTCATTTGCCTTCTCAGTATTTCCAAGCATTTGATACGCCTGTGCGATTAGATCTTCCTCTGGAAAGTTAGGACGTATCGTTTCGCCAAGTAATTGAAGCACCTCATTTGGTCTATTGAGTATAAGATAGCAAGTTGCTTGAAACGATGCCGCCTCTTTCACAAGAGAAACATCGTCACTTTCTTCCTGCACTCTGCTAAAGAGATTCATTGCCTCTTCTAAAATTTCAATTCCTCTATCCGTGTCCTCTGTTAACATGTGATGATTAATAAAAAGTATTCCTATTTGAATTAATAATGGAAAACAAGAATAATATTTTTTGATTATTCCCCTGCACTCCATCATTACTTCATCAAACGGTTCTTCACTAAAAGCTTCGGCTAGTCGATGATATAAATTTTTAATATCTTCCTGCTCCATTTGTGGTGTATAACTAATTAGTTCATCTATACTAATGTTAAAGTATGATGCTAATAGTGGTAAAAATGTAATATCCGGATAACTCTGCCCCGTCTCCCATTTGGAAACAGATGCCTTCGTAATACCGATATACGCCGCTAACTCTTCCTGCGTAATTCCCTTTTCTTTTCTCTTATTCGCAATGATTTTATGAATATGAATCTCTCTCACTGTATCACCTCATACTTTTATTATATGTTTTATATTTCACACAAAATATGGATTTAAATTCGACTTTCATTTACAAAATCAACTGTTAGGAAACATCTGTCTAAAATCAAAGGCAGGAACATATTTGATATGTTCCTGCCTTTTTAATGTCGGTACCGATACATAGCCATCTAGCTAAGATTTTGAAGTGCTTCAAAATCAAACATTTCATCTCATCACAGTTTTCTATGGGAATCCAGTGAACAACTTATTTACATAATTTTCGATATTGGAAGTAAATTTAAGTTGTTTTTAAAGTAGGTATACCTAGTAGAAATTGTTGAATTGTGCCCGTTTGTTAAAGTTTAATTTTCATTATACTTTTTGTACTGAGTCCAGTGCTTTTTTTAATTCATCTGATTTTTGAGTGCCGATTACTACTGTGTTATATTGCAACTTTAACTCTATACCTTTATTTCCATTCATGTTATAGGCCTTTTCATTCTTAAGGTTAAAACGAATTCCCCATCCTCCAAATCGTTTTATTGGACTGTAAGTAATGCATTCATAATGGTGTATATCTTTGAAAAGGTACTGCTTATATTGAAAATGAAAAGGAACAAAGCGGACATAAAGACCTTTTTCACGGACCTCAATGATCAGTTTCAATACTCCAAGCATTAATACAGGAAAGGCAATCCCGAACAACAACCACATAACAATTAAGACACCATTAGAAGCTGGTTTATCTCCAAACGGGATATCAAGAATAATTTGTTGAATAAATCCATACCACATCAGCATGGAGATCCCTAATATGAGTATCCATACCCAAATTGGGGATCGCTGAACCTCACGAAAGATTACTTGTTCTTGTTGTTTCATTAATGATTATAACCTCCTAAAAGGTTTATTTTTTCTCACTCATTTTAAGCCGTTTTGCACTTCCAAAAAATGCGCTCCCAATTATGAATATAACGGAAGAAAGATACATTGTTATCCCTGAGTATTTATTATCAAAAATTATGAAATTAAGTAAATTAATGAACATCATCAATATAAGTGCTATGTACAATCCATTAATATATTTCATTTATCCCCCCCCTTTACTTTTTTGAAAACCCCTATGTGATAAATAGTGGTTTCTAAAGGTATTATTCAGAATGCCCTTTTCCCTATTTTACCATTTTATAGAGTTGATATGTTGTTTGTTTTCGGTTGAATATTGTATACACACTCGGTTAACATAACGTCTCATGATCAGTAGCAAGAAAAAAGGATAATCCGTCCTCATAATGGACTAATTATCCTATAAATCTTTATCTAAATTTAATAAAACAAGAACTTCTTTTCCTATGTATATTTACTTCGTTACCTCTCCAAACTGCGCTCTCGTCACTTTCGCCAAGTCATCTACTTTAAGCTCAATTTGTATACCAATTTTCCCGCCACTTACTATCATCGTTTCAAGTGATTGGGCACTTTCATCAATACATGTAGAAAATAACTTCTTCATTCCGACTGGTGAACAACCACCACGAATATATCCTGACACTTTTGTAATATCTTTCACAGCAATCATTTCAATCTTCTTTTCACTTACTGCTTTTGCGGCAGCTTTTAAATTTAGTTCCTCATCTACCGGAATAATAAACACATGATAATTTTTACTATTCCCTTGAGCGATTAACGTTTTATATACTTCTCTCACTTCTCGTCCAATTTTCTCGGCTACTGATACGCCATCAATTTTCCCATCGTCTGGATCATATGACATCATCGAATATTCAATTTTTTCTTTGTCTAATATTCGCATCGCATTTGTTTTATCTTTTTTCATAACGTTCTCCTTAAAAGGTTATTTCATATTATTAAGTTTTATTATACACCCTTTTCCATTTCTCCTACATAACTTCACGTATATTTCAAAACTAAAAATATTGATAATTCAAAAATCATCTGATATAATTTGGAAAACTTATGTTAAGGAGAGATTTGTAATGCGAAATTTTAATACTTCTTTCCAACTTCATCATCATACGTAACGCCGTGTATCCGAAGAAAAATTTTTCTTCGTGGGTACAGGGCTTTTCCTGTTGACCCACGAAGCGTTCATAAAGCTATGTGGGTATTTTTATACCCGCATAGCTTTTTTTAATTTTAAAATAGGAGTGATTACAATGGAAATGAAAAATGTAAAAGGCACAAAAGACTATTTACCAGAGGAGCAAGTGCTGCGAAATAAAATTAAAAGGGCTTGTGAAGATACGTTTGAACGATACGGATGCAAACCGTTAGAGGCACCAACGTTAAATATGTATGAGCTTATGTCTTACAAGTACGGCGGTGGCGATGAAATATTAAAAGAAATATATACGCTAAAGGATCAAGGAAAACGCGACCTTGCCTTACGATACGATTTAACCATTCCATTCGCAAAAGTCGTGGCGATGAATCCGAATATTCGCCTCCCTTTTAAACGTTATGAAATTGGGAAAGTATTTCGAGATGGGCCAATTAAACAAGGGAGATTCCGTGAATTTATACAATGCGACGTTGATATAGTCGGTGTAGAATCCGTCATGGCAGAAGCTGATCTTATGAGCATGGCGTTTGAACTATTCCGAACGTTAAACTTAGAAGTAACGATTCAATATAATAACCGAAAATTATTAAACGGTATTCTCGAGTCCATTAACATCCCTACTGAACTAACGAGTGACGTCATTTTATCATTAGACAAAATCGAAAAGATTGGGATTGATGGTGTACGAAAAGATGTATTAGAGCGCGGAATTTCTGAAGAAATGGCTGATACAATATGTAATACTGTATTATCTTGTCTAAAGCTTACAATTGCTGACTTTAAAGAAGCTTTCAATAACCAACTCGTTGCCGATGGCGTAAACGAATTACAACAATTACAGCAATATTTAATCGCTCTCGGAATAAATGAAAATACGATATTCAATCCGTTTTTAGCAAGAGGACTCACAATGTATACAGGGACTGTATATGAAATCTTCCTAAAAGATGGCTCAATTACATCTAGCATAGGTAGTGGCGGCCGTTACGATAACATTATCGGAGCATTCCGTGGTGATAATATGAACTATCCAACAGTCGGTATTTCATTCGGTTTAGACGTTATTTATACAGCACTATCGCAGAAAGAAACAATCTCATCTACAGCGGATCTATTTATCATCCCACTCGGGACAGAATTACAATGCTTACAAATTGCCCAGCAATTACGTTCTACCACTTCCTTAAAAGTTGAACTTGAACTAGCAGGACGCAAATTAAAACGTGCCCTTAATTATGCCAATAAAGAGAATATCCCTTACGTGCTTATTATTGGTGAAGAAGAACTTAGTACAAACACTGTTGTGCTGCGGAATATGAAGGAAGGTAGTGAGATGAAGGTTCCCCTTTCTTCTTTGAAAGATAATCCATTTAATAATTATTGTAATATGCCTAGCACGTTATGATTGTGAAATGTGCTCAAAATGTAAATCAGGTAAATTAAAAAAGGGCTGTCCGCGCATAACAGCCCTTTTTCCTAAACGAACAACACCTTCGTAAGTGAAATTATATTAACGATTTTTCGAATATATCTATCATAACTTACACTATATCAACGATAAGTAGATATTTTCATTTTATAGATAACCAAGCAATCAGTTTACATAAAATAATTATAATCAATCTAATCCTACAAATCTTTAACATCCCATTACCTATTCTGATAATATACGGTTTTCCAATCCCACTACCAATTCAAGAAAAATCCACAGCCGTCTCTACTATAGCACTTTACCTATTAACTTTTATTTTGTGTATTCCTACTCTCCAAAACCTTCTCCATATTATGAGTTGCCCATTCCATCATTAATAGAATCACTGGACGTAGTGATTCACCAAGCTCAGTTAACGAATATTCAACTTTAGGTGGTACTTCACGGTATACTTCACGATGTATAATCCCATCAGCTTCAAGTTCTCTCAGCTGCAGCGTTAACATCCTTTGTGTGATATTTGGTTTTAATCTTTTTAATTCATTAAAGCGCTTTGTACCATCTAATAAATGATACAAAATTACCCCTTTCCATTTCCCTCCAATCACCTCAACCATAGCTTCAACTGGACAAGAATATTTATTTAAAAATGGGTAATTTATATTATTTTCATTTGAACAATCCATAATAAATCCCTTCCCTTATCAATAGTATCTTTTTTGATACTATACTACATAAATGTGCGTACTTGTATCTATGTTACTTTAAAAATATAATTTACTTACAAAAATAAATTCATGAAAAGAGGAACTTTTATGACAAATACAAACGAAATTACAAAAGAAAAGATTATGGAGGCTTTTCATTTCAGACATGCATGTAAAGAATTCGATCCTATGCACAAAATTTCAGAAGAGGATTTTAAATTTATTTTAGAAACAGGCAGATTATCTCCTTCTTCTTTTGGATATGAGCCTTGGAAATTTATTGTCGTACAAAATAAAGAATTAAGAGAAAAACTACAACCGTATTCATGGGGCGCTGGTGGGCAACTTGCAACAGCTAGTCATTTTGTTATTGTTCTTTCAAGAAACATTAAAGATATGCATTATGATGCAGAGTATATTAAATATATGATGAACGATATTATTGGATTGCCTGAAGACACTCAAAAAATTAGATATGAATTCTTCAAAAAGTTCCAGGAAACAGATTTTAACTTATTACAATCCGATCGTGCTGTATTTGATTGGGCATCTAAACAAACTTATATTGCTTTAGGTAATATGATGACGAGTGCAGCTCAAATCGGTATTGATTCTTGTCCAATAGAAGGATTTGATAAAGAGGAAGTAGATTCTTTACTTCGTCAAGAAGGCATTATACAAGGCGATAATCTTGAAGTATCAGTTATGGTTGCCTTTGGTTACCGTAAAGAAGAGCCAAAGCGTGATAAAACAAGACAGACTATGGATACAATTGTTGAATGGATTAAGTAATATAGCACAGACAAATAATGCTCCTAATAGCTGTATACTCATACTAAAGAAGAATCAATTGTTTTCTTACGTATGAATTTGGTTTTTCATGGAAAGATATGTTAGTATGTATACAGTTTGAGTGCTCTATTTTTAGAGTCGAACAGGAGGAGAATGAATATGTCTGATATTGAAGTTGGCGAAGTGTTTACACTTAGCGATGAGAATAATGAGGATCAGGAAGTAGAAGTACTTGGAGCAATGGATGTCGAAGGTGCAGAATATATTGCAGTTGCCTTTGTTGAAGATATCCAAACAGAAACTGAGGAAGACATTGATATTTTCTTTTTAAAAGTAGAAGAAGATAATGAGTTTTCATACATTGAAAATGATGAAGAGTTTGATAAAGTATCTGCTGCTTTTGATAAGATTTTAGATGAACAAGAACAAGAGTAAACACGAGGGGGGATGCATATCCACCCTCTTTTTTTTATTCATCACTCATTCAGTGATTTATGCAGTAACTCCAGTACATCTTTCATCGCAAAAGGTCCATCTTTTTTAACATGCTCTGCAAATTCTGAAACGAGACGTAATGTTCTCACACTTTCGATTGGATGTTCTCCTGATGCACTTTCAGCTGAAAGCATAACTGCATTCGTCCCGTCCAGTACAGCTTGAAACACATCAGTCACCTCTGCTCTTGTTGGAATAGAATGATCTACCATAGATTGAAGCATTTGTGTTGCTGTAATGACATATGTATTCGTTCGATTACATTCCTGAATCATCATTTTCTGTAAAAGCGGAATGCATTGATACGGTAACTCTACTCCTAAATCGCCCCTTGCAATCATAATTCCATCTGCTTCTTTACATATATCTTGAAAATTCTCGATTGCTTCCATCGTTTCTATTTTTGCAATTACATTAGGTGACGTTTCTTTATACTGTTGTATAAAATCTCGTATTTCTTTTATATGACTAGGTTTTCTTACGAAAGAACACGCGATAAAATCAACATTCTCTTCTAAAAGAAACTGAATATCTTTTTTATCTTTCTCTGTAATAGCTGGTAAACGAACAGCCGCATCTGGTAAATTAACTCCTTTATGAGATGAGATATTGCCACCTGTTTTTACCTTCGTTTCTATTTTATCCGTACTTATCTTTTCAACAATTAATTCAACTTCTCCATCATTAATTAAAATTCTACTGCCTACTTTCACATCATTCGCAATTCCTTCATAATCAACGCTTGCTTCTGTATTACTCCCTGTAACTGGTTGTGTATGTAAAATAAAAGAATCTCCTGCCTGAAGTGTAATTTGCCCTCCCTTCACTTCACCTAATCTTATTTTAGGTCCTTGTACATCACCCAAAAATTTAATAGAGTCATCTAATGATTTCACTAAACGAATGATGTCTTTATGACTTTCATGCGTGCCATGCGATAAATTCAGTCGAACAATTTTCATACCATTCTTTATTAACTGTGCTAATGTTTCTTTATTATTACTTGCGGGTCCAATTGTACAAATTCGATCGATTGTCATTTTTGTCACCATCCTTTTTTTAATAAGTTTCCCATATGAACTTAAAAATAACAGAGATTCTGACATGAATAGATTTAAATTTACATGAATTTCATAAAATTAAACCTGTATCCCTTGCTGGCTAAGCATTAGAAGATATATTCGCTTTTTTGCAAATGAAGACATGTTGAATCGAAAGTAAAAGAAAAGTTAAGTATGGGATAAACCATTGAGAGTTTCGAAATTTTCATATATTGTATGAATTGAGTTCGAACTCAAAAATTTAAAAAGGTGGGAAAATTAGTGAATATGAAAAAATCTTTATCGGTGACAACTTTAGGGTTAGCGGTTTTAGGTTTTGGTTTTACTAATAACGCAAGTGCTTCAGAGGTCGATACTGTAGACAGGCAGCCCGTTTTAGTTGACTTTGATACAATTCAATCAACAAAAACATCTAGTGTTCCTAGTTTGACTGTTGCAGCTGCACCTAAGAATGACTCTAACATTAGCGTATATACTCCCTTTTTTGGTAACCCATATGCAGTTGCTAAATCGAAATCAACTACGACCGAAGACTATGTTTATGCAAAAGCAAGAACTTTCAATGGCGATGGCTCATTAGTAAATACGAAAAGTAATAGTGCAAAAAAATCATCCTTTGTAAGTGCTACAGCGACCAACACAAGCGTTTATTATGGAGATGATTACGCTATCGGTAATCATACCTATAAATTAAGTGGTTATAATGATGTGAATCACGAAACAAAAGCCTTCTGGTAAGAAAGAGAAAAAAGATATGCATCTTGCATATCTTTTTTCTCTAATACTTTACATATATTGAGGTGCTATTTATGAAACAAATATATATTATTATCGGTGTTTTACTCATTTCATTACTTACAATTTATATTTTGTTCAATACTTCAATCATACAACCTCATCCACCTTCTAAAGAAAATAAGAGAGGGCAACAAACCAATACTATTTCTTACGGATTGAAGGATAATCAAGGCCAACATATTAACAACGGTAGTACAATTACTAGTGAGGATAATAAAATTAATGTATCATTATCATTCGTACATACTATTAACGAAAACCGAAAATATGGATTAATTGTTCTAGAAGATTACGAACAAAAACCTTTTAAAATAGAAGATACTACTAATGAAATATCACACTATTTTTTTGATATGAAACCAAACAGTTCAATGACTACGAAAATCTCTTTACACACTTCTCCTAATGCAAGTGAATTAACCTTTTTAATAATTAAAAAACCTGAATACAAATTAAAAGATAATAACTTAAATAAAGCAGCCATTTTAGAAGATATTCTAAGTATGCGATACTCAATGCATCCTCCTCAGAAAGAAAGCGAAAAAATAAAACTCTCCCATATAAATCCAGATGCTATTTTAAAAGATGGTCTTTACGAACCATTATTTGTTACGAACCGTGAAGAGAACTTACAAACTGTCTTCTTTGAAAAGGAAGGCAAGCAATTAACCCTATCAAACGGTAATGAAACGAATGATGAAATGACTTACGCAATCGTGGCTTTTAAAGATTGGAAACAAGTTGAAATATTTAACAATAGAAAAGTCGTTTATACTAAAGTTGCACCTGAAACGAGGCAAATCTTTAATTTCATATTGCCTTCAGTGGATCAGGAAAGTAATTTTCAACTCGTCGCTTTTCCATTTCCTTTTAAAGTTAGCGAAGAAGATTATGTCAGTCAACAAGCATTCAGTTCTTTTCGCATCGTAATTGAAAATGAAAATAAATAAGTTATACTATGCACAGTATAACAACCAAAAAAGGCCTACTCACACGAGTAGGCTTTTGAAACTACGAAAGTTTCGTCAATAACTGATTTAAATCTTTTTTCGTTTTCGTCGTTAAAGATTTCATTTTATTAATATCGATTTTTTCTTTCTCCGCTCCTACAATTAACGGATACATACTTTGACCGATTGTTTTAGAATCCGTCGGATGTGATGCCTCTAGCTCTTTTTCAATTACATCCCACTTTTCATTAATTTGTTTGCCAAGCTTATTCACTGTTTCCAATTTCGGATTAGCAGCTAACTGCTTGTCCAAGCTATCAATTAATGCTACAACTTCTTTAACATTCGTTTTCACAGCAACACTTTTCTTCGGATCTTTCGTTGTCTTTCCATTATTGTTTGTACTTGTGCTTGTATCTGTTGTTTTCCCGCTAGTCGTTTGATCATTCGTTTTTCCTGTCGTCTCTTTTTCTTTTGTTTTTACATTCTCGTTTTGAGTTGACGTTTTGCCATTACTTTCTGTTCCTGATGATTCTTTCGTATTTTTTGCATCCTTATCTGTTTTTTCATTTGAAGAAGTATTTGTTTCTTTTTCAGTATCTTTCGTTGTTTTTGACGCTTCATCTGCACTTGTCGTTTTTGCTTCTCCATCATTTTGCGCAGTTACTTGCTCTTTCTTTTCCGTTTCTTTATCTGCTGAAGGACTACAAGCTGCCATAGTAAGCATTGTACCAATTGTTATCGATGCGATAGCGACCTTTTTCATTTTCATATAAATCCCCCTATGTTTTACATAATTTATCCTCCCCTTTACGATTCGATTCCCCCTTAAAAAATCCCTTTTCATACGAATTATCATCTTTCCGACAGTAATCTTCATAATAATACGTACAAAAACTGATAAACTCATTTTAATATTCGAGTTTCTTCTACTTCATTTTTCTACTTGCAAGTAAAAGAAAAAGAGTATATTGTCACATTAAGAATTACTATCTTCATATGACGATATACTCTTCTATCAAATTTTTATCTTTCTTGACATTTTATTTATACAAAAAAATAAAATTTTCTTTCGTTTTTTGTTTCTCAACATTTGTTAACATAATATTTTTATGAATAACCACCATTCGAGTGAATGACTTGCCCAGTAACCCATTTCGCTTCTTCACTTACTAAAAAAGAAATTAAGCGCGCAGCATCCACCGGTTCTCCTACTTTACCTTGCGGGAACTTCCATACTAAATGATGCTTCAGCTCCTCTGTAATCCATCCTGTATTCGTCGGTCCTGGATCTACAGCATTCACTGTAATCCCCTTCTCCATCGCAACTGGTGCTACTGACTTTGTAAATGCTTCAATTGCCCCTTTCGTTGCTGCATATGCTAGTTCATCTGGCATTGGACCTACTGACTGTCCTGAAGTAAGATTAATAATACTCCCGCCCGTTTTAAGTGAATAATGTTTTATAAACAATGAACTTAATAGCATAGTAGCCCGAACATTAACTGTATAATGTTTATCCAACTGCTCTACATCTAATTCCTCAATTCTCGTATGAGTAGAATATACTGCATTATTAACTAGAATAGATGGATCACCTAACCGTTCTGATACCATATAAAACAAACGATTTGGCGAATAAGACTGCGATAAATTGATTTCTGCCATTTCACATCGAACATCGTAACTTTCAATTTCCTTTTTCAGCAAAAAGGGTTCTTGATCACTCATTCCCCATGGCATCGCTTTATCATACTTTGGCCAGTACGTGAATAAAATGTCTATCCCCTTTTGAGCAAGCACCTTGCATACAGCTGCACCAATTCCATTCAGACGAGTTGCCCCTGTTACAATTGCTATTTTCTTCACCTTTTTCTCCTCCATCTATACACAGATCCCCTGCATGAATACAGAGGATCTATCTTCTTATTGAATATTTGACAGTATACGTTCAGCACCTAATTTTAACATTTTAATAAAGATATAATTTACAATCGTAAACATTACAAATAAAACGATAAACATAACCCACAGTCCGACATGAAGGAAGAAGTATAATACACTTACTCCCCCCACAATAATTAAAGCTATTAAAATATTAGCTAAAAAATTCCATAAAGTTGTATATCGACTTTTAAATAATTTCTGCTCTGTATCCCAATGAATATCTGCAGTTTGTGCGTCCCAGCGTGTTCCGATTAAATTAATTAACAGTAACCCATTCGCACTTAGTAAAAACCACAGTATCATGAAGACTGGAGAAATCCCAGCTACAACTGCCATCGTAATACCGAATACTGCTAAAATGATTACATTAATTAACCAAGCAGTGATTGCTTTCGCAAAAAAGATATCCGAAGCCTTTACTGGTAAATAACGATTCACAAACCAAGAGCTTCCATCTCGCGAAAATGACGTTGTTGCAATGACGTTACTACCCATTAAAAATAACGATGCACAAAGACCAACACCAATTGCAAATCCTGTTGTCTCTGGATTGTTAATATACTCTGTAATAAACTTTAAGTTTCCATCTTGCACAAATAAAATAAAGAACAACATAATTGGCATAACGAAAGTTTGTACAATGCAATTTAAGAAAAATTGTGGTGTACGGAATAACGTTTTAAATTCTTTTTTCACATACGCTTTTAAATGCGAACTTTGTACTGTTGATTTCTGTAAACCTTCCGCCGAAATAACTTGTTTCTTTGCTGTACTCGTTGAAAGTCCAATAACCCCTTTTAAATATGTACGCTCTGCTATGTAATAAAACAACACAAAGAAGACAAATGAAATAACTGCAAAGATTATTACATATAAAGGTCCCTTCCAATTTGCATTTTCTACTAATGCCACTGCTCCAAAATATGTAGTTGGAAAATAATTTGTCATTTGTACTAAAAGAGAAGATTGATTATTTACAAGGTATTCCGCAGCCCCATCTCCAGAAAACGCACTTTTATTTCTCCACTGCATAAATACGTTAATTCCTACAATAAATAATATACTTACGATTCCAATAAATATATTTCCTCGATCTTTATTTTTCGCTATATTTGTATACCTCATAATAATTGTCATCAGTAACGAAGCTAATACTAACGGCACGATTGGGAAGAGTAAGTAAATAAAAATCATATATATGTAATATGTAATAAATGCGCCACTTTTTAAACCGTACGTAATGAAGATTGGTAATAAAATAAATGAACTCATTACGTATTGTGTAATTAATACCGTTAAAAATTTTGCCGAAATAATTTGCGCTGGTTTTAATGGTAACGGCAGTAACATTTCAATATCATTGCTGTAGTAAAATACAGTTAAAATGTTCGTTATACTCATTAAAAATACCCATATACTCGCAATCGCAAGTCCCATTGCAATAATCATTCCCGGCCCTTGCCCTAATTGTTTCAGACCTTCATACATTCCGTGCGTCATCGAACCAAATATTAAAAATCCAACAAATAAAATAGCTGCAAATGAAAATAAATACGCCCATCGCTTCTTCTTATCTGCTATAAAATCTGCGTAATTTAACTTTAATAGTACCTTCGTTAACGTCCAAATTTTACTCATTGCCCGTCATCTCCAAGAACATTTTTTCAAGTGATTCATTGGATTTAAAATGATCTCTCATTTCATCTAAATTTCCTTTAAACTGCAAATTCCCCTTATTAATAATAGCAACCCGGTCACATATTTTTTCCGCTACTTCTAATACGTGTGTAGAGAAAAATACAATCTTTCCTTTATCCGCATGTTCTCTCATCATTTCTTTTAAAATATATGCAGATTTCGGATCAAGCCCTGTTAACGGTTCATCTAAAATCCATACATCTGGCTCATGCACGAGCACACCAATAATAACGATTTTTTGTCTCATACCGTGCGAATAACTTTGAATTTGATCAGATAATGCATTATAAAGATCAAACTTCTTCGCTAAAGACTCTATTCGTTCTTGTCTTACTTCTTTCGGCACTTCATACATATCAGCCATAAAGTTTAAATATTCAATTCCTTTTAAACGTAAAAACATATCTGGGCTATCCGGCACATAACCAAACGTCTTCTTCGCTTCCATCGGCTCTTCCATAATATTTTTTCCGTTAATCGTAATAGTCCCTTTGTCCACCCCGTGAATGCCAGTAATCATCTTAATTGTCGTGGATTTACCCGCACCATTCGGTCCTAAAAATCCAAAGATTTCGCCGCTAGGTACAGATAAACTTAAATCTTTTACTGCATAGGTAGACCCATTATAACTTTTTGACACATTCTTAATTTCAATCATTCCATCCAATCCTTTCCTTAATTACCAAATAACTATATTGATATTATAGCATACTTCTATTTTAAGATTTTTACATTTTTCAGTTTATTTAACCTTTAAAATAAATATACACCCCTAATCCAACAACTAAAACGACAGCTAGTATAATATAAATCATTGTTAATCGTTTAATATTCCCCTTTGTCGCTTTGCTATAATTTGCATCACCATTCCGCCCAATTAACACCGTCGCAATGACAGTAATCACTACAAGTAATACAACGATCATGATCCAAGTTAGCATTTCTTCCTCCCCCTCCTTACAACCATTTTACAATATTATCCTCTTTATTTCGCAGCATATTTCCTCTTTTTACTATTATTATGAAGCAAACTGGAAAACTATTATTACCATTCCTATCCAATTGTGATATATTTGTAACATAACGTGACTTATTTCTAACAACGTAAGGAGGACCTATCATGAAAACAACTTGGATAAAATATTTAGGATTTCTCGGTTTCTTCGGTTTCCTCGGATTTTTTTATGAAAAAGGATTGTTTACTATGTTCTGTTTCTTCTCCTTTTTCACATCGTATAGAACAGTTCAACACGATGAACTGTTTGAACAAATTGTCAATAAATCGTGTCGCAATGCATTTATCGTTACATTACTAACTACCGCTATCATTATATTTATTGAAATGTTATTTCCAAACCCGGCGCTACAAGAAATTGATATCGCTCTTATTTTCGGCACACTCATTCTTACGTTCGGTTTTTCTATGTTCTTTTATGATAAACCTGTTGATGAAATGGAAGATGCACCATGGCGTTCGTAACGAGGATAAAAGAATACCGCGCCAAATTGAACATGACACAAGAAGATTTAGCAAAGAGCGTTGGTGTGCGACGTGAAACAATTAGTCATCTCGAAAAAGGTAAATACAATCCTTCCTTACAACTTGCTCACGATATAGCGAAGGCACTACATAGTACGATTGATGAGATTTTTATTTTTGAGGATAAATAAAAAATACCGTCATTCTTTCCAAGAAGAATGACGGTATTTCTCATCGATTATCCATATAAAACCGCATGAAATACGCCTAATAGTAAGTATTGATCCTCCATGTAATCTCCATCATATGCATTCATCTCGATGTAATACATATCTTCCTCAAGACGAATATTCCAATCTGCGATTACATAGCCTTTTCGTAATAATTTTCCCATTCCAAATGAAGTTTTATGAACAACATATTCTTCTGCCTTATATGTAAAGGTAAATATAAAATTTGCATCCAATAACTTTCCGTCACATACAAGTATTTCATGCTCTGCATCATTATTATCGATGTACGTTACTAAAATCTTTCTTTGGCGTTGCCTACTTACATCCTTTGCAATGACGCGAATATTGCCCTTACTATCCTTTATTTCATAAATGATATTACTACCAATTTTCGGAATGAAGTCCAGCACTCTCATCAACGTATTTTTATAATAACCCCGTACTACGCCTACTTGCTCACTTCCATTATAAAACTCTATCGGCGTCGTATCTGCTTTGCTATCACACGGTCGTTTGTAAGAGAGCTGCATCATTCGCTCTCCTCTTAAGTACTGATCAAACGTCACAGGATATTCTATCACGCGCAGTTCCTTATTTAACTCATATAAATAGCGTTGAACGCTCTCTACTAATGTTGTAGTCGAGATACTCTCCTGAAGTTCAAATTGTTGCCAGCTGGAAGAAACATTCCATTGGTTATGATCCTCTTCATAGAAGAAGCCAAGAATGACCTCTTCACGGTCAGCCGTTTCATATTTCATAGGCACGTTTTGCCCGTGTTGAACTTGTTCCATCCACTGACCTAAATAAATGCCCAGCTCTGCAACCTTCATACATGATTTTTGAAAAAATACTCTGTCACCCATACAAATTGTTAAATCCCCTTCGATAAAACCATTTGTATAAGCAACATACCGTGGCTCATCCTTCTGCGGGAGATTCTTGTCTAACTCAAATAAAAACGTTAACATCCTTTATTCACCTCTAGTTGTTACACAGCTCTTACCTATATGACCGTAACTAAAAATATATCAATACAATTAAAATGAAGCTACCTTTTCTTCAGCCACTTCTGCAATTTCTAAAATTTGTAGCAGATTCTCCACTTCATAAGTTGGATTAACATCTGTCGTATTCTCTTTCAAACTCGGATTATACCAACACGTATCAATGCCGTAGTCTTCTCCACCTTTCATATCAGAAGTTAGCGAATCTCCGACCATTAGTACACTTGATTTATCCGTAATTCCAAATTTCTCAAATGCATAATCAAAAATCTCACGTGCTGGCTTTTGATGACCAACTTCTTCAGAAATAATAATATGATCAAAGAAATTACTTAAAGGCGAATTTCCGATTCTTGATTGTTGCACCTTCGTATATCCATTTGTAATAATACCTAGCTTGCAATCTTGTAGATTTTCACATAATTGCACTGCACCTTCTATAAGATGTACTTCTTTCCCTAAGTTTTCAAGATATACATTACTAAATTGCTGCGCATCTACGTCTATATTATGAAGTGCAAATAATTGTCTAAGTCGATCTACTGCTAATTCACTTAGCGTAATCATTTTATTTTCTAAATCTCTCCATAATCCATTACTAATCTCTTTATAGCTTGCAAGATAATCATTATACCCTGTAGGCATGCCGAACTGTACAAACGCATTGTGTAATGCATTTCTTTCCGTTTCAGGGAAATCTAATAATGTATCGTCTACGTCGAATAGTATTACTTTGTATTTCATGATGTTCTCCTCAATTCCTATTTTAAAAGCTTCGTTCTCATTGCTTATAAACTTTTATATATTTCGTGATGAAGCGCTTTAACCCGCTCTTTATAGAATACACCTTTATCTTTTATTTTCAAATGTGCTATAAATAAGTTTGCTAGCATGACTGCTGTATCTAGTCTATAAAATAAACTAACAATATGAGGAGTAACATTAAAGATACTATCATTCTTATATCCATCTTTAAATTCATCCCAACTAACCTCATTTGTTTCAGCTATTCTCATAAGCTCCAGTAATGGATGACCAATTAAAGCGTTATCCCAATCAACTATTGCTTTAACTTCTCCATTATACCCGATTAAATTGGCTGGTCGAATGTCCATATGTAATAAACATTTTACATGATCTGCTGTACTAAGAATATATTCAATTGTTTTTGTATCCGGAAGATTAATTTTACAGTTCGTGATTGTATTAAACCCTTCTATCCGTTTCACAATTCGTTCTGCTATATACTTACTAATGGGCTCTCTAATATTTTGTTTGTAATACAAACCATCAATTGGCATACTATGAAGCTTGCTCACTAACTCCCCTATTTTGCATGCGGAAATTGGCATATGATCAGCATACACACAATCCGAAATTAAAAAATCAAGTTCGGTTGAAAGATGCAATCCGTGTATCCTTGGTACTGGAATACCTTTTGAATGACAATACTTAGACAGCTCCGCTTCCTTTTGCAACGAAATCCGACTGTTAAATAAGTCTTCATTTATATTTTCCACTTCCCTTTCCCACGGTACTCGAAATGCCAAAGACCCCTTTTCTGAATCTCCTTGAAAAACAATATTTTGTACTCCCGTTCCAATCACCTTTAAATCTTGAATAGCTAGTTCCTTATACTCTTGACTTAGTATTGTTGCCAGCTTTTCTCTTAACCCCTCTGCTTTTACACGTGTATGAATCATTTTATCCCCCGATTCTTAAGTTCTTTTCATCCATTTTCTCCTCGGTGCACAACATCCTCATTAACAAAATTATAGCAACAATAGTAAAAGGAGGCTAATCCAAATCAGCCTCCTTCTCATTATTAATCTTCCAGCAATAACACTTTCATTTCTTCTAACGAATCTTTCGTAAAGCCAAGAGCTTTTTCGGCGTATGCTTCAACTGATCCGTATTGCTTTTGGATTCCATCAATCGCAGCTTGTAAATATTCGGCGCGCGCTTCAAACATTGCACCTAATATTGCTCTGCTCTCATCATTTTGTAATTTCGCACCTAAAAAAGCCATCATTTTTTCATTTAGCTTTTCACGGAATCCGTTACTTAATAAGTAATCTTCCATTACTGTTTTTTCCGGTACACCTAGTAAAAGTAATAAAAGCGCTGAACCAAATCCAGTACGATCTTTTCCAGCTGTGCAGTGGTTTACTAACGGTAAGTTTTCCGGGTTTTGCGCTAAGTTTAAGAAGCTCACGAATGCCTCGTTGCCACTTACGAAATCTTGATTCATTTTCACAAGATACTCACCTGGTTTTCCTAACATAGAAAGGTCACCAACTTGGAAAAACTCATTTATATTTAAGTCTTTCGCTAAGTCTTGCATAACTGGTAAGCACACTTGACGAGCACCTGTAATTTCTGGATTCGGCTTATGCTTCACTTCAAAGTCTGTACGGTAATCACAAATTAACTTTAAGCCAGACTTTTGTAAATACGCAATATCCCATTCTGTTAGTCCTGCTAATTCTTCAGAACGGTATAATTTGCCCCATTTCACTTTACGGCCTTCTGTCGTTTCATATCCTCCCATATCACGGAAGTTAAACGCGCCTTGTAATGGCAGTCTACGCTCAGCTACTGTTACTGCTTGTCCATTACTTCCTACTAATCTAAAATATGGACGTTCATTTTCACTCGGGTTTTCAATTGTATATGATAATTCTCCATTTACAGTTGCAAGTAATTCTCCATTTTCTTCAATATGATCTGGCGAAGTACTCCAGTAAATGCGAACTTCCTCTATATTATTTCCCCACTTTATTTGTAACGTATTATCTTCATTTCTCTCTACAGTTGCTTGTAGCCAATTTCTTTGCTGCTCCATTCTTTCACCAACGCTTTCTCTTATAGTCAAATCTTACTCTATTTTATTATAGGAATAACTACTTTGTCGTTCTCATTTTTCTTTTTATCTTACAAACAGGCGAAAAGTTCTTTTACTTGTTCAAAATTTGTACACGGGTTCCCACTAGATGTGTCCCAGGGTATATCTTAAAACTCCCTCACATACCGCTCAGTACAACTCAGCAGCTGACATCCATTCTTTTCAAAAACATCCTTCATCCACTCATTTTGTATATTTGTCTCACCAATATAATAAGATGCACCTATTTCCTTTAAGACAAACATCGCACCTGCAAATAACGCAGCTTCATATCCCTTATTACGCATATTTGGAGTAACTGCGAAGTACATAAGTTTCCCTTCTTCTAACGCACCTCTTTCAATATGCGGGATTACAATTCCTATCGGCTTTTCATCGACATCCGCTGTTAAGCAATGTTCTTTCCATTGCTCACCAATTTCTTGTAGCATCATATGCACAAATTGATCATGAGCGACTGGTTCTCCCGTCGCTTCATTCCACAGTGAATAAAAAGCCTCTTCTCCAACTTCTTCAATAAGCTTAAAATCAATTTCACTTTCTACATCTTCTACTTCGTATATATCTTTAAATACAATCATGTTTTCCGTAACATATTCAAATGAATACGTTTCAAAACATTTTTTATACACATCATAATTTGGACTTTTTGAAGAGATTTCAAAATGTAGTTTTTCTAATCCATCTTTTTCAGCTTCAGCAACGTAATATTGCACCATCTCTTCTAATTGCTCTTCTGTAAAAACCTCTGCATTATTTTCTTTTATCATAATAGAAGAAGCACTTCTTCTTATTTTAAAATGTTTTTTTAACTGTTCTATCGTCGTCATATTCTTCCCTCATCTATATCATACTCGAATTTCTAATCGTTCTCCTTGCATGAGCAGGATTGTCCTTGAATATATAGAATACTAGAAAAGATCGCATCTTTAAAGTGCGGAGGAGGTTCTCCAGTGGATATTACAGCATTGCAACAACAGTTAGAGCTTATACAACAAAATGACTATACGCAACTGCAACATATAGACGTAAATGAGTTAACTTTGAACATGCTTCAGTATATCGGAACGACTGATAGCTACGTTCGTTACCAACTTATATATAAATGTTTTGCGCATTTCATTCATCATGAATTCCTTATGGACGATCAGCTGAAATTACTTCTGCAAACTTGTTTAAGTGATGAGTATTTATATTGTGACATTTACTCCCCACATACAGATGGGGTTTTCACACGTTCTTACACTGTTTCGTTAATTGCGTTAATACTCCAATTCGCTAATTCGCACTACTTTTGTACAGAGGAGGATATCGAAGAAATAAAAAATAAACTCATTACATACACAAACTTAGAAACGGATTTTCGGGGCTATATCGAAAATAAAGGATGGGCTCATTGTCTTGCTCACATATCTGATGCTTTTACCGAAATTGTTCATAATACGTATACGACCTTTGAGTGGTACGAAGAATTAATTCATTGTTTATTAAATAAAATCTTTATTCCATCTGACCTTTTTCATAATAACGAAGATGAACGCATTGTTACTCCATTACTAGCAATGCTGTATCATGATTTTCCTCAAAACGAGTTAATTTCTATTATTCATAAAAAAATAAAAAGGCTTCCTCAAATTAGAAAACGCCTTTCGCTTAATGAGTATTGTATTTTATGTGCCAACATTAAAACCTTTTTACGCACATTATTTTTCAGAACGAAAGATGATCATAACTTAGCCTTTACAGCACGTAAAACAGAAAGAATGTTAAAAGAACTTCCTAATTACTATTAAAAACAAGGAGTCAAAACATGGGTTATATTGAAGACATGAGAAATTTAGTAGGAAATCATCCACTTATTTTAATAGGTTCGCACGCCATTATAGTAAATGAAAAAGGTGAAGTATTACTGCAGCTCCGTACAGACTTTAACCGCTGGGGCATTATTGGCGGCGCTTTAGAATATAAAGAAACATTAGAAGACGCTTTAAAGCGAGAAGTATATGAAGAAACTGGACTTATTATTAAAAATCCAGAACTATTCCGTACATACTCAGGGCCAGATTTCTTTCAAATCTATCCAAATGGCGATCAAGTACACGGTGTACTCGTTGTTTATATTTGCCGAGAATTCCACGGTGAGCTTGTATGCGACCATACGGAATCGAAAGAACTACGCTTCTTTTCACTTGATGAATTACCTAATAATCTTCCTCCTGTTATCGAGAAGATTATTACAGATTATCTAAAAAAATAAGGGAACGCTTAACGTTCCCTCTCAAATCCAATCCGTTTTTTAATTTCCGCTAAATTTACCTTCGCAATAGCGCGTGCCTTCTCAGCACCGTTTTCTAATGCTTCATATAATAAATCCGGCTCATTCATATACATTGCGTACTTTTCACGAGGTCCAGCTAACTCACGATCTACAACGCGAAACAACTCTTTTTTCACATCGCCCCATCCGATTCCAGTCTCATATTTTTCACGTAATGACTGTACTTCGTCTTCTGTCGCAAACTCTTTATATATCATAAATAATGTTTCTAATTCTTTCGGTTCATTTGGAAGTGAAGAGTCTGTTTTGATTTTAAATATTAACTTTCGAAGTTTTTCTTGCTCTGCAAATAATGGGATTACATTTCCGTAACTTTTACTCATCTTCCTTCCATCAAGACCAGGTAAAATAGCTCCTTCTTCTTGTATGACATACTCCGGTAGTGTAAATGTCGTGCCAAATGTATGATTAAAATACGTCGCAATATCACGCGCGATTTCAATATGTTGAATTTGGTCTTTTCCGACAGGTACATGTGTAGCTTGAAATAGTAATATGTCGGCTGCCATTAAGATCGGGTACGTATATAACCCCATGTTCACTCCCGCATCGACCTCTAACCCTGCTTCTTTATTTTGCTCCACCTTCGCTTTATACGCATGAGCACGGTTCATAAGACCTTTCGGAGTTAGGCAAGCTAAAATCCAAGCTAATTCTAGAATTTCCGGTACTTCTGTTTGCCGATAAAAAACAACATCTTCACCAAGTCCAAGTGATAACCAAGTAGCTGCTACCTCTTTCGTATAACTGCTGAACTTTTCTGAATCATGCACAGCATTTAATGCATGATAATCAGCTATAAAGTACAATGCTTTTCCTTCATTATTCTTTGACATTTGTAATGCAGGTTTAATCGCACCAATATAATTTCCTAAATGCGGATAACCTGTCGGCTTAATTCCTGTTAACATTATTTTTTCACTCACACTAACTCCTCCTTTCTCAAAATAAAAAGAGCCTCTCATCCTTAAAAAGGACGAGAGGCTCCCGCGGTACCACCTTAATTAGCTATCATTAGCTCACTTCATACTTCAATAACGTGAAGTAACCGTCTTTACCTACTCATTTCAGTTAGCAGCTCCAGAGCCCATTCCATATTCATCCCTTACTGATTTCCACCACACATCAGCTCTCTAAAAAGTTTCGAATATGTACTCTTCTCTTTCATTGCTTTTTCGTTATTTTTTACAGTTTATCACATTTCACTTCCAAACAAACCCTAATTTTCTATTTTATATAGCAGGAATTTCCACTTCAATTGTCTAATGTTATATAGGTTTGCAGAAATATTCGAAACAACTTTGGAGGTTTTTTCATGGTAAAATATATATCAATTTTAGGTTCAACAGGATCCATCGGCACATCTGCATTAGATGTCGTTTCAGCTCATCCTGAACATTTTAAAATCGTCGGTTTAACCGCAAATTATAATATCGATCTTCTTGAGCAACAAATCAAAACGTTTCAACCTCGTATTGTAAGCGTTGCGACAAAAGACTTAGCAGACAAGCTTCGTACGCGTATTTCAGCAAATACAAAAATCACACACGGGACTGATGGCTTAATTGCAGTAGCTACTCACCCTGATTCAAATCTTGTATTAAGCTCTGTTGTAGGTGTTTCAGGATTACTCCCAACAATTGAGGCATTAAAAGCGAAGAAAGATATCGCTATTGCTAATAAAGAAACTTTGGTTGCAGCTGGACATATCGTAACTGAACTAGCGCAACAAAACGGATGTCGCTTAATTCCAGTAGATAGTGAGCATTCAGCTATTTTCCAATGTTTAAACGGCGAAAATAATAAAGAGATTGAGAAGTTAATTGTAACAGCTTCCGGTGGTGCTTTTCGTGATAAAACACGTGAAGAAATGCAAACATTACAAGCTAAGGACGCTTTAAAACATCCAAACTGGTTAATGGGTGCAAAACTAACGATTGATTCTGCCACATTAATGAATAAAGGCTTTGAAGTAATGGAAGCGAGATGGCTATTTGATATTCCGTATGAAAAAATTGATGTAATGATTCATAAAGAAAGTATCATTCATTCTTTAGTAGAATTTATTGATGGATCAGTTATGGCACAGCTCGGTGCTCCTGATATGAGAATGCCGATTCAATATGCGTTTCACTATCCTACTCGGCTACCTTCTTCCTATGAAAAATTAAATTTATTAGAAATCGGTAGTTTACATTTTGAAAAACCAGATTTAGAGAAGTTCCCTTGTCTACAATACGCATATGAATGTGGCAAAATCGGTGGTACTACTCCCGCTGTATTAAATGCAGCAAATGAAATTGCGAATGCACTATACTTAAAAAATGAAATTGCCTTTTTCGATATTGAAAAAACAATTTACAAAACAGTTGAAGCTCATCATAATGTAAAAGATCCTTCACTTGATGCTATATTGGAAGCGGATCAATGGGCGCGCCAATATGCAAATGAATTGTTAATAAAAAAGAGCTAAAACAGTTCCCACTGTTTTAGCTCTTTTTTTCATGTATTCAACTTAACAAATCTATAACCGTGTGTAACTAACACTTTTAATATCGCATATCCTGGAATGGCTAAAATAATGCCCATAATCCCGAATAAGTTTCCGGCAGTTAAAATGATAAATATGATTGTAATTGGGTGAATATCTAACTTCTTACCCATAACTTGCGGAGAAATAAATTTACCTTCTGCTAATTGTACAACCATCATTACAATAATTACCTTTAAAACCATCCCTGGCGAATCAATAAACGCAATAATTAACGCTGGTGTAATTGCGATAATTGGTCCTACGTACGGAACGATATTTACAATCATCGCTAAAATAGCGAGTAGTACTGCATATTTAATACCGATAATAAGGTAACCGATTAATAGCATAATACCGATAAACAAGCTAACTATAATTTGCCCTCTAATGTACGAACTAATCGCATAATGCATATCATCTAATATTCTCATTGCTGCTGGTTGTCTTTGCTCTGAAATAAACTTTAAAAAGTGATTCGGCAATTGCTCACCATCTTTTAAAAGATAGAACAATATAAATGGAACCATTACAAATGTTAAAACAACCTCTGTAACAGTACTCAAAAATCCAGTTACATTCCCAGTTACTGATGATAATGACTTTGTAAAATCAACTGTGTAGTCTTTTACCATATTCGCAACATTAATATTTAAATTCTCCTGAATTTTACCGAGTAAATTACTTTCCCCGAATCTACGTGCTGCTTGTTCAATCTCATGGCCAAAATACGGTAAGTTATCAATTAATGCATCAATTTGATCTTTAATAATAGGGATAACCGTTACAACTAAAAATACAAATAACCCTAGTACGATTAAATATATGGAAGCTATCGATACGATTCTTGAAACACCTTTCTTTTCTAAAAGCGAAACGAATGGATGCAAAATATAAAATAGCACGCCTGCTAATAGTACTGGGAAGAAAATTGTTTTTAAAAATACGATAAACGGTGTAAAAACAAATGATATTTTTGTTAGCAATAAAATATTAATGAACAATAACGCAAATCCAAGTAATACCGCCAAATAATTTTGTTCTCTAAAAAACTTTCTTAACTTATCTCTTTTTCTTATATTTATTTTCTCCAATGAAACCACCTCTTCGAATGATGAAAAGCCCTTATTCAGGGCTCTTCATCATAATCTATATCTCTATTTCCTTGCAGCTTTCACTACAAATGATACAATAATAATTAACACGATTGCACCTAATAATGCCGGCACGACATGAATCCCACCAAATGATGGCCCAAAGGATCCAAATAATCTACCACCTAACGAAGCACCTAATAAACCTGCGATAATATTTCCGAACATACCACCTGGGAAATTTTTACCCGTTATAGAACTAGCAATTGCACCTATAATAGCACCAACTATTAATGTGATAATCCATCCCATTTTTAGTCCTCCATTTCTATTATAGTTTGTATGATTCAATACAAACATATGTATTTATCATTGCTAATCATATTTCACTATAGAAATATATTTACTACTATTTTACATATGGAGATACATATATTATATGCAAAAAAGAAAAATATTGTCAAACTCACCCATAAAGCAATTATATTCATATACCATATTTAAAGGAGGCTTCATTATCTATGATTCTTAAGTTAAATTCCACTTCTTTTGAAGTAGCAACATCCATTTTACAGGTTCAAATTCCAGCTTATAAAGTTGAAGCAGACTATTTAAATAGTACTGCCATACCTCGTTTATATGATACTGTAAACGATATTCAAAGTTGTGTTGAAACATTCTATGGATATTTTTCTGAAAATAAACTTGTCGGTTTTATTTCTTTTGTACAAGAAGAAAAATTAATCGATATCCACAGGTTAGTTGTATCGCCCGATTTTTTCCAAAAAGGAATCGCAACGAAACTCCTAATTTATATATTTAACATGTTCCCTTCTTCTATGACATATATTGTACAAACGGGTAAAGCGAATACCCCTGCTATTACTTTATATAAAAAACACGGATTCATTACAGTATCAGATACAATACTTCCTGACGGTATGATTCTTACGCAATTAAAAAAGACAGAATACACAAAATAATTTGACTTGTTCGCTCCTTTATGTTATTTTTTACTTTATAAAACCTTTTGCTGAGTCCAAATTTTGGAGCGGGGGAACCATTTTTGTAGCTATGCTACTTGGGGCGAATCTTTTTTAAGTAGGGAAACTCTCACTTCCCGAGTCCGACAGCTAACCTCGTAAGCGTAATGGGAGAGGAAGGTGCTTTTTGCCTATGTTACACATTTTGCCTCCTTAATTATAAATATGGGATCGATATCAAATAGTCACCTATATTTATAGAAAAGGAGAATGTATTATGTTACGTTTATCTGATCACGCAATAAAAATGATGGAGCAAAGACTCCGAATTGAAAAACAACGCACATATCAAGCAAATAAAGTTGTAGATAACTTACATCACAAATACTTCTTTCAGCATATTTTTCAACCGAAAAGATGAAGAAAATGTTTATTTAATATTAAAAAACACAAGGTGTGTCTTACAAAGACATTCCTTGTGTTTTTTATATTCTTTATAAAATTCTCACTACATTTAAGCTTGCTGTAATCGCACCTGCTATAGTAGTCACATGCCCTACACCTAACGGGCCATTTTGTAATATTAATGTTGAATTGGCACTCGTCACATTCACAAGAAGTGTATTTGAAATGGCTGGTTCGATTACTACAGTTGATGTCGTTACGTTTTGTATAAAACTCCCTGTTAGTTGCGTTCCATTTAATAGCAATCTAACAGATACTGTCTCATTCCCCCCATTTGCATCCCCTTGAAAATAGTAGCTTACTAAATATATTCCTGGCGTCGCTACTGTGACTGTCGTAGCACTAGTTAAAGATACACCAGTGCCATATACAGTGGACCCTGAATTAATTGGAATGTTGGCATTTGCAGCAATTGTACTTGTTGATGTAGAAAAGAAATATCCGCCACCTGTCGATATAGCAGATGATCCGGTTGCTCCTGTCAAGCCAGTTGGACCCGTGGCACCTGTTGGACCCGTTTCCCCCGTTCCCCCTGTTGCTCCAGTTATTCCTTGTATGCCTTGTATTCCGGTCGGTCCAGTTGCACCAGTCACTCCCGTCTGACCTGTTGCTCCCGCCTGACCCGTTACACCTTGTGGACCTTGGATTCCCTGTGGACCTTGTGGACCAGTTGCTCCAGTCGGGCCGGTTGCTCCAGTCGGACCCGTTATCCCCTGTGGACCTTGGATTCCTTGTGGACCTTGTGAGCCCGTTGCTCCTGTCTCTCCAGTTGCTCCCGTCTGCCCTGTTACTCCTTGTGGTCCTTGAATTCCTTGGGGACCTTGAGGACCCGTTACTCCAGTTGGACCTGTTGCTCCAGTTGCTCCGGTTGGTCCCGTCGAACCGGTTACCCCTTGAATTCCTTGCGGTCCAGTTGGGCCGGTTGGACCTATAGGCCCTTGGATTCCTTGGATTCCTTGAATGCCTTGTGGACCGGTTGGGCCTTGTAGACCTTGTATGCCTTGAATTCCTTGTGGTCCTGTTGCCCCTGTTGGACCAGTTGGCCCCTCTGGACCTTGCACTCCTTGAATTCCAGTCGAACCGGTTGGACCTATATTTCCTTGAGGTCCCTGTATGCCTTGAATTCCTTGTGGACCGGTTGGGCCTGTTATGCCGCTCAGCCCTTGTACTCCTTGGATTCCTTGGGGTCCAGTTGGTCCCTGTATGCCTTGAATCCCTTGTAACCCCTGTAAACCAGTTGGACCCGTTGCTCCCCTTACGCCTTGCTCACCTTGTATGCCTTGAATTCCTTGTGGGCCGGTTGGACCGATTGGCCCCTGTACCCCTTGCACACCTTGCGGACCGGTTGGGCCGGTTGCCCCTACCGGTCCCTGTATCCCTTGTAAACCTTGTAGACCGGTTGGGCCTGTTACTCCCATTACACCTTGAGGTCCTTGAATACCTTGATCACCCGTTGGACCAGTTGCCCCAATTGGTCCCTGCACTCCTTGCAAACCTGTTAAACCTGTTGCTCCAGTTGGTCCCTGTACTCCTTGCACTCCTTGAATTCCAGTCGCTCCCGTTGCTCCGGTCGCCCCTGTTGCCCCTGTTGCTCCCGTCGGACCTGTTGGGCCTCCTGGTGATCCTGCTGGACCTGTTGGACCTGTCGGGCCTCCCGGTGGCCCCGTTGGACCTGTTGCTCCCGTCGGACCTGTTGCAGAACCAGTCGGACCAGTTATCCCAGTTGCTCCTGTCGGGCCTGTTGGACCGGGATCACCTTGTAAACCAGTTGGGCCTGTTGGACCGATTTCACCTTGCACTCCTTGAATTCCTTGAGATCCTGTTGGACCGACCTGCCCCATCTCACCTTGTGGACCTTGTAAACCTTGGACCCCAGTTACCCCTGTTGGTCCCATTGGACCTTGTTCTCCTTGAATTCCTTGAGATCCTGTTGGACCTGTCGGGCCAATTGGTCCCTGAATACCTTGTATACCTATTACCCCTTGTAAACCACTACTCCCTAAATTCCCTTGAACACCTTGTATACCCGTATTTCCAGTTGGTCCCGTTGGACCGATTTCACCTTGTACTCCTTGTATACCTTGTATTCCTGTTGGACCTGTTAACCCGATTTCACCTTGTATTCCTTGTATACCTTGTATTCCTGTTGGGCCTGTTGGACCTATTGGGCCAGGAATTCCTTGTATCCCTTGAATACCAGTTGGACCAGTCGGACCTCTTTCACCTTGAATTCCTTGAACACCTTGTATTCCCTGTGGCCCTCGTTCTCCCATAGGTCCTTGATTACCTTGAGAACCTTGTGGTCCAGTTAAACCCGTTGGGCCTGTTGGACCATTTTCTCCCTGCACCCCTTGCACTCCTTGTATTCCTTGAGGACCAGTTGGACCGATTGGACCTTGTACGCCTTGTATTCCTTGTGGTCCAGTCGGTCCACCTAAAGCACCGGTTGGACCGGTTGGTCCAGTGGGCCCCGTAATACCTGGCGGTGGAAAAGGAATAGGTGCTTGAAACTTACTACACTTATCTTGATTCTTCACAAGCATCTCCTCCCGTTTGTAACGCATCAAACTATTTGTAATATGTTTAAGCTAGCTGTTATTACTCCTGCTAATGTCGTTACATGCCCAATAGCTAATGGACCATTTTGTAATGACAAGGTGGAATTTGAAGAAGTAACTTGAATTATCATCGTATTAGAAATCGCTGGTTCCAATAAAAAACCTGCTGTAACATAAAAAATAAAACTCCCTGCGACTTGTGTTCCGTTTAACGTCAGCCTTACTGAAATCGTTTCATTCCCACTAGTTGGATCACCTTGAAAATAATAACTTACTAAATATATTCCCGGCGTACTCAACGTTACAGTTGTTGCACTTGTTAAACTAATTCCTGATCCAAAAATTGTAGAACCAGAATTGATTGGTATTAGCGCATTCGCTGCAATTGCACTCGTTGCAGTGGAAAAGAAATAACCGCCCCCACTAGGTAAACCAGTCGCTCCAGTCGCTCCTACTATTCCCGAGAAGCCTATTGCTCCTACGCTACCAGTTGCACCTGTAGGTCCAACCGCTCCGTTTTGCCCCTGACTACCTTGCGCTCCAACTGGTCCTATACTACCACTAGCACCTGTCACTCCACTTGCTCCAGTTGGGCCTTGCAAACCTTGAACTCCTTGTATACCTTGTATTCCTTGCGGACCCGTTGCACCTGTATTGCCTGTCGTTCCCGTTATTCCTTGTATTCCCGTAATCCCTTGCTCTCCTTGCACTCCTTGTGGTCCAGTTGCCCCGGTTGCTCCAGTAGCCCCAGTTTCACCCGTTGCACCTGTAATTCCAACATTTCCTTGTGGACCTTGGGGCCCTTGACTACCTTGTGCCCCTTGGACTCCTTGAAGTCCTGTTATACCAATTTCCCCTGTATTTCCTTGGGGGCCTCTAATTCCTTGTGCTCCTGTTGGACCGATAATTCCTTGCACACCTTGTATTCCTTGCACTCCTTGAGCTCCTGTTGGACCCGTTATTCCTTGTATTCCTTGAGGACCTTGCAAACCAATAGCTCCAGTCGGTCCTATTATTCCTTGCACTCCTTGAGAACCTTGGGCACCTTGTGTACCTGTCAATCCGGTAGTCCCTTGTATTCCTTGAACCCCTTGAGGACCTTGTGTTCCAGCTGCTCCTGTCTCCCCTTGAATTCCTTGAACTCCTTGTATACCTTGTGCTCCTGCAGGACCGGTTACTCCTCGGATTCCTTGTGCACCTTGAGTTCCTTCCGCTCCTGTAACACCAACTGGACCGGATACGCCTTGTATTCCCACCATTCCTTGTGCTCCTGTTGGACCTATTACACCTTGAATACCTTGAATACCTTTAGGACCTTCTGCACCTGTTGGACCAGTTACTCCCAGCGGACCTTGTATTCCTTGAGAACCTTCTGCACCTGTTGGACCTGTTATACCTTGGTTACCTTGAGGACCTTGTGCACCTTGTACTCCAACTGCTCCAACTACACCTTGGGAACCTTGCGCTCCCCTTACACCTTGATGACCTGTTGGACCGGTTATACCTTGCACTCCTTGCGCTCCAATTGGTCCTATCTCTCCGCTTACACCTGTTGAACCAGTCGCTCCCGTTGGACCTGTTGGACCTCCTGGTGGACCTGGTGGACCTGATGGACCAGTCACTCCACTAGATGGACCAATTGGACCGGTTGTTCCCGTCGGACCGCCCGGTGGTCCTTCTAAGCCTTGAATACCAATACTACCCGTCGCTCCCGTTATACCTCTTATTCCCTTTATCCCTTGAAAGCCTGTTGCTCCCGTTATACCTTGTATTCCTTGCACACCTTGTGGGCCTTGTAAACCTATTGCACCTGTTATCCCCTTTATTCCACTTATCCCTTGAGCACCTTGTATTCCAGTAGAACCAGTTGGACCCACTTCACCTTGTATTCCTTGAGCTCCTTGTGGCCCTTCCTCTCCAGTAATTCCTTGTATCCCTTGGAGGCCGTCTTCTCCTTGTATACCAATAGCCCCTTGCTCTCCTTGTATTCCTTGAACACCTTGAGGACCTTGTGGACCAGTTACACCCGAGACTCCAGTTATGCCTCTCTCTCCCTGCATTCCTTGTGCTCCCGTTTGTCCTCGCTCACCTATTTCCCCTTGTATTCCTTGTGTGCCTTGTATACCTTGACTACCAGCAGGACCCGTAGCTCCTTGTATTCCTTCTAATCCTTGTACTCCAATATCACCAATTAAACCTTGGTTTCCAATTAATCCTTGAGCACCTTGGAGACCAGTTGGGCCAGTTATACCTTGCTCTCCTGTATCACCAATAGCTCCTTGTATTCCTTGTGCTCCTGTTGTCCCTCGGGGACCTTGTATCCCCCTGATACCTTGAGGACCTTGGGGCCCAGTTGCTCCCGTCGGTCCAGTCACCCCTGTAGGACCAACAGGACCTTCATGCCCTCCAGTTGGACCGATTGGACCACTATTACCTGTCGGACCAGTTGCTCCTATAAGTGGAAGAGGCAGTGCCACTCCGAATTTTTTGCAATTTCTATGATGACGCACAACAATCCCCCTCCCCAAAAATAATTACACTTTTTATATGAAATGCATTTTTATAACAAAAGTACACATTTAACCTCAATTTTATTAAAATAAAGAAGCCTATCATTTGTTTGAAATGATAGGCTTCTTTTATAAAAACAGTTTACTTTCTAGCTTTCATAATAAAAGTAGTTGGCACCATCCTAGCTTTATATAAAGAATAATATTTCGTAGACAGCTCAGTTAGTTCTTCATCAAACGAGCTCGATGGTTCAGGCTCTTCTATTAATAAAAAGATTCGACCATCATATGTGACAGTCGAATCTTTTTATTTTTCATATTCAAGGTGATTATGTCTTTTACAACCAAATAAATAGCAAGCCCCTATATAATCAGTTTCAAACTCTAATCCTGGAACGTATCCAGATTTGATACGTTCTACCATTGTTTTATAACAATTATTCTCTTCTGTATATTCCTCAATTAACTCTTTCTTATCATTTTCTGTCCAGTTTTCTTCTACTTCTTCATTCTGAACATCTTCTATTTCTGCTGTTTTCGCTTCGATAGATTCCCGTATAACTTCATTTATATGGGAGAAATTATTCGTTTTATATAGAGCATACACAAACCTACCAATCCAATTAGGACTTTTCCAGCATTCTTTATATCCCTTTTCGAACCATTCAATTGCTTCTTTATAGCAATTCAACTCAACATATAAATCTGCTACATTAATTTCCCCTAAAAAATTATCAGATTCCCTGTTAAAAGTATCTAACTTCTCTTTTGCTTCTGTCGTTCGTTCTAAATCAATTAAACATTTTACATAGCTATACATGATATAGTCCGAATCCCCTGCAACTCGCAAGAAAAATTCTGAAGCTTTTTCCAACTCTCCAAGGTTATAATGCGCTACAGCTACATTATGATATGCTTCATCTGATGGTTGAATCGAAATAGACTTTTGTAATGCTTCTTTCGCTTCTGTCCATTTTTCTTGTTTCATGTAAATGTCCCCTAAGATGTTATAAGGAAAGTATGAAGAAGGATTCAACTTAACAACTTCTCTTATTAATTCAAGAGCTTTATCATCATTCTCTTCCTCATAAAAGTACATCCAGGCAAGATTATTGAGAGATTGTACGTCTCTAGATTCATGTACTGCTTGTTGAAACAGTTCCATTGCTTCCTCATATTTATTTTGTTCAAACATTTCAATTGCCTTCTCATTAATGTTCAAATAACTACCTCCGAAGTAAATGAATTCATCTATTCCCTATCATTATAGTAAAATGTAAAAATTATAATTTCTATAAAAAAATTTCTTTTTCTCGTCTACATTTCGATTGAAATAGCAGCTAAAACACACGAATTTACAATAATAAGTAAACTTTCAATCTCCCTTAAATTGGATATACAGCCTGTATCATTTTACATATTATGGTACAATCGAAAGGGATGCTCACTAAACGTTTACATAAAACACTAGCAGTCTAACAATACCAAAATCAAAAATCACATAGAATCGGAGGGTATGTCATGAAAAAGAAATTACTTGTTCTTCTATTCACTGGAATCATATTATCAGGATGCTCAACTATAGCAGAGAATTCTTTAGAAAGCGGGAAAGGCAGTATGGAATTATTAACACCAACGATCACAGCAAAAGACAATGAATTAGAAATTAAAACTAAAGGCATTGATGAAAATAAAGTAACTTTTATTTATGTTGCTAATAAAAAAGTGTTGGAACAAAAACTAAAAAATGGTGAAGCCTACAAACTTAACATTAAAGATATCGAACACGCTCATAGGACGGACTACAAACCAAAAGTTCAACTTTTACAAACGAAAGACGATGATGATGATGGAGAAATAGTAACCTTCAAACAAGTTAGATATACAGTTAAAAACTGATTTTAAAGTTGTTTCATTATAAATGTAACAAAAGAAAATATACTTTTAACAGTAGATAAATGTAGGGGTGCTAACATGAAAAAACGATGGATTTCTTGGTGGATTGGTAACATATTTTGGATTATCGTTTTTGGAATATGGGCCGCTATTATTTGGCTACGAGATGTTGATGGTGCTGGTGTTATTCAAACACCTGAAATTAAATCAATATCACTTATCGTTTTATTAATCACGTTTATCATACCGGTATTTTTTCAAATTATATGGCTAATCATTAATTTGAGAATGAGTAAAAAACATAATTATACGATTTAGTTTTTTTGAATTAACAGATGAATATTTTTCATAAAAAAAGAGAGGAATCTACATCAAAATAGATTCCTCTCTTTTACATTTAGACTTATACTGCGCTTTTAATGCAGCACTACTCCTCTTTTTTACGATGCATGTTCATCTTTCTTCTTCATTAACGCTCTTTTCTTCATCGCCTTCGTTAAATATCCACCTTTAAACGAACGAATTTCATACGAAGACATAAACGCTTTCGGTGCAATTTCATTAATGATTTCTAAAAGCTCTTTCTCTCTAGAACGCTTTGCGACGATATCTAAGCGATAACGTATAGAATTAATACCTTCGCCTTCAAATACTGTAACGCCAAATCCAGAGTGACGTAACTCATCTACTAATTCATTACAACGGTCTAGTAAACTAACTTGATACGTAATATAACCAATTGCTAATTTATTCTCTATATAACCGCCTAATAACAGTCCCGCACTAAAGCCAATGACATAGGCAACGACGTTCATCCAATTTGATAAATCTTGAAACACAATACCTAAACTGACAATGTAAATAGCTCCTTCTAACAATCCAACACCAGCAGCGGATCTTGTTTGATTCTTTACAAGCAAAATCGTACGGATTGTTAAAATTGGAACGTAAATAATTTGAAGCACAAAAATAAGTAGCGCTTGTAACATTGGTATCCACCTCTTTCAAAAAGTCTTTTGTCATAATAACATACATAACCTTTAGAAATCGATGGGTTTTTTAAAATTTTTTTATTATTTTTCATACTATTGAAAAACGAAAAAAAGAAGCGTATTATATTTGTCGTTAATTTGATTACTTGTATATTATCGCTAAACTAAAAAAGGAACCCGATTAGGTCCCTTTCATCATAGCTCTATATTTTTCGAAGCATGTTCCCTTTGCTTCTCTTCTTCTTTCACTAATTGCATATTTGCATAAGCTAAATTTGCAATCATTAAAAAGTGACCACCTAAAATACCTGTACCGAATGCCCACATTTCCATTTCATGCTCAATTTCATACATGATGATAGCTCCTAAAATAGCAGCTGCAAATCGGTTTAAAACTCCTAATCCAGGAGCCTTTTCCTTCATTACGATACTTTTCCCGAGTTTCTCCACTCTGCGAGCTAATAACCAAAGACAATAGGCGCTTACTGCTAATCCAATACCGAACCCTGTCACTTGTTTTCCAAACGGAGTAATCGTCCACATAAGTAGTAAACCACTAAAGATCACATACAATTGTAATCGATATACACGTAAGGCTTCTTGAATCAAAATATCCGCTCCTAAGTTCTCATTTTTGTACTTTAGAAGAAAAGCAGCAACTTACACAGTTGCTGCTTTCTCTTCTTCTTGTTCTTGTTCCATCTTACGAATTTCAACACGTTTAATTTGGTAAGCGTCTTTTTCTAACACTTTAAATTCATAACCTTCTGCCTCAACGTGTTGTCCTTCTTCGATTTCATGATTTTGCATCATAATCCATCCACCGATTGTATCCACATCATCTTCTTCGATGTGTAATCCAAATAAATCTTTCACTTCTGAGATAAGCACTTTTCCATCAACAATGATATGTTGCTCGTTCACATGTTGAATTGGCGGTGCTTCATCTTCATCATATTCGTCACGAATTTCGCCGACGATTTCCTCCAAGATATCTTCAAGCGTTACAATTCCGGCTGTTCCTCCGTACTCATCATATAAAACAGCCATCGGAATTCGCTTCTTCTGCATTTGAAGTAATAAATCGTGAATTGGAGTCGTTTCCATCACTTCAATAATCGGACGCATATACGAGCGAATAGATGATAAATCTTTTTGATCCTCGGTCATATATCGAATAAAGAAATCTTTTACGTTGACCATACCGATAATATCATCTTTATCTTCTCCAAAAATCGGATAACGTGTGTATCGCTCATTTTGGATTACTTTCATGTGTTCTTCTACTGAATCTTCCAGGTAGAAACCAACGATTTCTGTTCGCGGTACCATAATCTCTTTTGCAATACGATTATCAAATTCAAAAATGTTATTTACATACTTGTATTCAGCTTGATTAATTTCGCCACTTTCATAGCTATCTGAAAGGATAAGACGTAATTCTTCTTCTGTATGAGCTACTTCATGTTCTGAAGCTGGCTTTAAACCAAATAAACCAGTTATCACACGAGCTGAACCGTTCAATACCCAAATAAATGGATACATTACTTTATAGAACATCATTAATGGGCCTGCCAATAATAACGTTACCCTTTCAGCCTTTTGAATTGCCATCGTTTTTGGAGCTAATTCTCCTACTACAACGTGTAAATACGTCATAATCATAAAAGCAAGACCAAATGTTAATACTGATGAAATGGAAGGATTTAAGTTCCATTTCTCAAATAACGGGTGTAATAACTTTTCAATTGTCGGTTCACCTAACCAACCTAATCCCATAGCTGTAACTGTAATACCTAATTGACAAGCAGATAAATATTCATCTAAATTTGTTGTTACCTTTTTCGCTGCTAAAGCACCGCGTTTTCCTTCCGCAACAAGCTGGTCGATACGACTTGAACGTATCTTTACAATCGCAAACTCTGCTGCTACGAAAAATCCAGTAAATGCGATTAAAATCGCAACCATGACTAAATTAAATATTTCCAATGAATCCCCTTAGTTAAAAAACTAAGGTGTCCACCTCCTGTATACTATAATGTTTTCTTATTTGTTTGTTAGAAAACATAGCCCGATACAAAAATTAAAGAGGTCGGATTTCACTTATTCTATAATAATAGAGCAAGTGTCTGTATTAAAGCTGTCGTTTGACCTGATAAAGATTTCGATATTTTTTCACGTTGTGAATCAGTCAATTCATCTAAAAGCGGTTTTAACTCAGTAAGCTCCACTTCTAATCGATGAATATGGTCTGTCACTTCATTCACTTGTTTCGAAACGTGTTCATTGATACCGAGCAGCTTCTTCTTCTCCTCGATTTTCTCTTTAATCTCACAAAGCGGCATATGCATTTCTTTGCACTTCTCAATAAATTGTAATGTCTCAAATGCTGTTTCGTCGTAATAGCGATAATTAGATTGAGATCGCTCCGCTTTTAAGATACCTAGATTCGTATAATAATCAATCGTTCGTTTCGACACGTGAGCCATGAGAGCCAACTGTCCGATTCGATACACCTTCCCAACGATCTTCCCCCCTTGTTTATATTACTTACATCATACAACACATAAACTGTACAGTCAAACGTGACGGTTTATTATTCACAATTTATACAAAATTTCAATCTCATCCTATGATTATTCAATACGAGTAATCTACACTTATGCAATAAAATCACTAAACTATTACCTA
Organism: Bacillus sp. C-3-6; assembly: GCF_054509685.1. Lineage (NCBI taxonomy): Bacteria > Bacillati > Bacillota > Bacilli > Caryophanales > Bacillaceae > Bacillus > Bacillus sp. C-3-6. The sequence goes on from NZ_CM137247.1 coordinate 3,147,900, forward strand.
ATCACTACATTGTCTGCCCTTTTTAACCTTTCTTATTTAAAAGCATATCCTACTAATAACGATTGCTTGTATAGGAGGGAATTAACATGAAAAAGACAATCATTTCTCATTTTTATAATGAAGAATACCTACTTCCATGGTGGCTTATGCATCACACGAAAATATTCGATCACGGCATTTTAATTAATAGAGGGTCTACAGATCGTTCCGTAGAGATTTGTAAACTATTAGCACCCCACTGGGAAGTACGAAATTCAAGATTTCTTGAGTTTGATCCAACTAATACTGATATTGAAGTGATGGAAATTGAAAGAGAAGTTTCAGGTTGGAAAATCGTTTTAAATACTACTGAATTCTTTTGTTGTAATAATACTGAAGAATTTTTTTCATCTCTTCATACACTAGGCCAAAACATGTATGCGATTAGAATGATTTTAATGATAGATAATCATAATTATAATTATTCAAAGCCTAGATATTCTATCCCCTTAGTAGAACAGCGATACCACGGTGTCTTCCCTTATAACCCAAATCTAGGATGTGCTTGGAGATTTATTCACAATCATCTAGACGGTGCATATTTACCTGGTAGACATCATTCGCGGCACGGATATATAATTTATGACTATCCTTCATTTATTTTAAAATTCTATTTTAGCCCTTGGAATGAACAATCAAAAGCAAGAAAATTACAAATTACACCTACCCTTTCAAAAAGGGGTATTCAAATGGGGCTTCAAACACATTACGGTCAATCTCCTGAAGTACTGGACATACGTTTTTTAGAGCTTAGTAACCTAACACAAGACCTCCGTCATAACCCTGAATATCAAGAATTATTCCCAAAATTCAAACCGTAATATTTTCTGCATCGTCATCACCTCAAACATTTTCATTCGCTTAATCAAAAACAATCTCATTTGCATAAAACATGAATACTGTATAAATAATAAATTTTTATTTTAGGAGGAAAAAATGAAAGCTGTTATTCTTGCTGGTGGGTACGGTACAAGAATTGGGGAAGAAACACATTTAAAACCGAAACCTATGATTGAAATTGGAACAAAACCCATTCTATGGCACATTATGAGTTTGTATAGTCATTACGGGATTACTGAGTTTATTATTTGCTTAGGCTATAAAGGATATGCAATTAAAGAGTTCTTTCTAAATTACAACTTACACATGTCTGATTTCACAATACAGTTAAACGATAATACAATTACTAGCCATTCTCATCGTGTAGAGCCATGGAAAGTTACACTAATCGATACTGGTGTAAATACCGAAACGGGTGGCCGAGTGAAAAAGATTCAAAATTATGTCGGAGACGAACCTTTCTGCCTCACTTATGGTGATGGATTAAGTAATGTAAATATAAAAGAACTTATTACATTCCATAAAAAACATGGGAAAATGGCTACTGTTACTGCCGTACAACCTCCTGGTAGATTTGGTTCTCTCATATTAGATAAACAGTCTGTAACATCTTTTCAAGAAAAACCATTAGGTGATGGCGGATGGGTTAACGGTGGATTTTTCGTTTTAAATCCTGAAGTTTTCAATTACATTAGTGGAGATAAGTCTGTTTTTGAAACAGACACTTTAGTTCAGTTAGTAAACAAAAATGAATTGGCCGCATATCAACATTCTGGTTTTTGGCATCCGATGGATACATTGCGCGATAAAAATAAATTAGTCGAGCTATGGGAAAGTAATAACGCTCCATGGAAGGTTTGGTAATATGGCTTCATCATCTTTTTGGAATAAGAAAAAAGTATTTATTACGGGACATACTGGATTTAAAGGCTCATGGCTCACCCTTTTCTTAACTTCTTTAGGTGCAGAAGTAGTAGGCTTTTCTTCTCATCCCCCATCCATTCCTAACCTTTTTGAACAAGGTAACGTAGCAAAAGAGTGCACGACAATGAAAGGCGATATTACAGATTACCATTCTTTATTTCATGCCATGAAACAGCATAAACCTGACATAATATTTCATTTAGCAGCTCAGCCAATCGTAACCGCTTCATACAAAAATCCTATCGATACATTCAAAACGAATGTTTTAGGTACTGTTCACGTATTAGAAGCGGCAAAACATATAGAAAGTATACGTGGCATCATTAATGTTACAAGTGATAAATGTTATGAAAATGACGGAAGCGGTAACCGGGCATTCGTGGAAAGTGACCGGCTAGGAGGTTTCGACCCTTATAGTGCTAGTAAGGCTTGCACTGAAATAGTGGCAACATCCTATCAAAAATCATTCTTCCGCACTAATACTCAGAAACTCGCCTCAGTAAGAGCAGGTAACGTCATCGGCGGTGGTGATTGGGCAGAAGACCGATTATTCCCAGATATCATTCGTGCATATTTACAAGATGGTACATTAACTATTAGAAACAAAAACGCTATTCGCCCGTGGCAACACGTATTAGACCCTTTACACGGCTATATTCTTTTAGCTGAAAATCTTTGGCAAGACGCCGAATATGCAACAGCGTGGAATTTCGGCCCGTTGAACGAACCTAACAGAACAGTTTATGATGTCATTCAATCTGTAATAAAATTATGGAATAAACAACTAACAATCCTTTTCCCCTCTACAAATACTCCTTATGAATCACCTATCTTAACACTGGACAGTACAAAAGCAGTAAACAAACTCGACTGGACTCCTAAGTTATCAACAGATGATTCTATCGCTTGGACTGTTGATTGGTATAAAAAATATGCATCCGGTGAAAATATAGAATCTTTCACGCGACAACAAATCGATGCATTCAAAAATTTATAAGGGGGCTATAAAATGGAACAGAAAAAATGCCGTTTTTGCCACTCATTACTAACCAACACTTTTTTAGATTTGGGCGTTTCCCCTCTTGCTAATTCATTTGTAGCTCCTGAAACTTCATATAAAATGGAACCTTTTTATCCGCTGCACACATTTATTTGTCACTCTTGTTTACTCGTACAGCTAGATGAATTTGAATCCCCGCAAAATATTTTCCATAACTATTTATACTTCAGCTCTTACTCCTCAAGTTGGCTACTACACGCTAAACAATACGTAGAAATGGCGATTAAGCGTTTCAACTTAACGAAACATTCAAAAGTAATTGAAATTGCAAGTAACGATGGGTACTTATTACAATACTTTCAAAAAGAAAATATCGAGACATTAGGAATTGAACCCGCAAAAAACGTAGCAGAAATTGCTGTCCAAAAAGGAATTCCTACTGAAGTAAATTTTTTCAGTAATGACTTAGCAAAAAAATTGCCACAAGCTGATTTAATCGTCGCAAATAACGTATTAGCACATGTTCCGAACTTGCATGATTTTGTCGCTGGTTTAAAAACACTATTAAAACGTGATGGCACGATAACGATTGAATTCCCGCACTTATTAAACCTTATATCCTTTAACCAATTTGATACGATCTACCATGAGCACTTCTCCTATTTCTCACTTATAAGCCTACAAAAAATTTTAGCTCATCATCATTTACAAATTGTTGATGTAGAAGAACTTTCAACGCATGGTGGTTCAATACGTATTTTTGTAAACCATCTAAGTGCCCAATCAACTATCCATTCCAATGTTACAAAATTAATTCAAAAAGAAGTCGACCACGGGTTAGATACTTTAGATTGCTATCTCCTTTTTTCTAAACGCATCGAACAATTGAAAATAAATATTTTAAAGTTTTTTATTGAAGCGAAAGCTTTAAACAAACAAATTATCGGTTACGGTGCTCCAGCTAAAGGAAACACCCTTTTGAATTATTGCGGGATAGGTAAAGAATTTCTAGCTTATACAGTAGATAAAAATCCTCACAAACAAAATCTCCTTTTACCAGGAACTCGTATTCCAATAAAATCTCCAGCAGAAATTAAACGTACAAAACCGGATTACATTTTCATACTTCCTTGGAATTTGAAAGACGAAATTATGAAAGAATGCTCTTTCATTCGTGAATGGGGCGGTAAATTTTTAGTGACGGTTCCAGAAGTTGAGGTGATCGAGCCATGAAGAAAGTTGTTGTAACAGGTGGTAGTGGCTGGATAGGTAAATATGTTGTACATTCACTTATACAAAAGGGATATGAAGTGCACGCCACGTATAATAAAAATAAACCCTCTCACCTCCCTTGCCATTGGCATAAAGTAAACTTGCTTCGCGATGACGAAGTAAAACAATTCATTTCCGACGTTCAGCCTAGCCATCTCATCCACCTTGCTTGGGAAGCAGTGCCACCAGCATGCTATGTATCTATTAATAATTACTATTGGCTAAATTCTAGTATTTCATTGATTCAACACTTCACAACATGCGGCGGAAAGCGTGTTGTCGTTGCAGGTACTGGCGCAGAATACGAATGGTTTAACGGCGTATTATTTGAAGATTCGCCGCTTCTTTCTTATAAAACCCCGTATTCATTATGTAAAAACGCACTGCACTCCTGGTTAGCAACGTATGCACAACAAACAGGCCTCAGCATGTGTTGGGGCCGCATTTTTCATATGTATGGACCTTACGAACAAGGGAATCGGCTCGTTTCTAACATTATCACTTCCTTATTAAAAAATGAGGAAGCACTATGTACACATGGAAAACAATCGAGAGATTTCCTCCATGTGAGTGACGTCGCTGACGCTCTCGTAACAATATTAGAACATGGCGTTACAGGCACCATTAATATCGCTTCAGGTCAATCTGTACAAATTAAAGAACTAGCTTCTATCATCTCTAAAAAAATAGGAAAAGAACATTTAATTAAACTAGACGCGATTCCTTTCTCTAAGGATGAACCTTTATTCGTCGGCGTTAGTGTAGAACGTTTAAAAACTGAAGTAAACTGGAAACCAACATACGATTTAAATACAGGAATTGAAGAAACAATTTTATGGTGGAAATCATTTATACAAAAACATAACGATATGCATCATTAAAACGTAAATCCTTCGTTCCTCTCGCTAATTCCTTATACCATTCTTCTAATCTTTCCGGCGTAACAATATGATGCGTACCCATTCCCCCATGCTTACTAGCTTCAGAAAGAGTCGGACCAATTTGTAACTTTCTCTTTCTCATCGCATCGTTCCACGGACTAAACCCAAACCATAATATACAGGCAAGAGGTGGATAAATCATCGATTCATGCGCAGATAAATGTCTTCCAACCGTATAACTTCCATGCTCATGATTATGAATAAATCTGCCCCTTCTCCATAGTCTCCACTCCTCTGGTAAATAACCATGAAATCGCTGTTTCATTAAAGGTATTCCAAAGTTAAGTCCCGGATAATTATAGTTAGGATCATCAACCATAATAAGCCCTTCCAGCCAATACATCCTCCCCCCCAATTCATTTAGCGATTTCCAAAACTGATTTTTATCTTGCACACAAAGAAACTCAGTCGTATTTAAAATCATTTTCCATCCTTGTACTTCTTGTTCTATTCTCATCACTTCATGATCTGTCGCATATGCATCAAACTCTGGATTTACAGAATCTCGCACCTCCCAATGCGGTGCGAATTTTTTACAAATCTCAACGGAACGATCTGTTGAACCTTTATTAATTAAAATACCATGATCAAAAAGTTTTGTATGATGCATAAGCCACCATGGCAATAAATACTCTTCATTGTAAAAATGCGAAATAACGGTTGTAGTTATAATAATCTCCTCCTCTTTCTCTATTAATCTACTTTTTATCCTACAACCAATATACTCATAAGCAAAAATATGTTTCCTAATTATTGATCAAATATTATTATTAATATTTTTGTAAGTTTTCCTTTGGTGTCCAGCCCTTCTCATCATCTGTTCCTTCTCACCAAACCCATCCTTTCCAGTTATACTTCTCTTCGTGATAAAACATCCAGTTTTCCCAGTCTTCTGGACCAACGTAACTCTCTATCATTTTCACTACACCCCTCTCTTCTAAGCGAATTGGATTAGGATAATTGCTAACATGTGATTTTATAACGATATATTTCATAAGAACCTCCAATAAACTGAAAATTAAGTTATAATATCATTATAAAATTATGAAGGAGGAATGCACTCATGTACTACAACACTTCATTCGAAAACGATCAACCTGTAGGCCGTCTATAAACTAAGACGGGCATTCATTTAGCACATACACTATGCCTCGTCTTAGGGAGCTCATATTACCCTAAAAATAGACGGAGGTATTTCAAATGAAACAAACAATTTTAGGAGCTATATACTTATCACTAGCAGCAAGTATATGGGGCGGTATGTATGTTGTTAGCAAATACGTACTCGATTTTATCCCACCACTAACACTCGTTTGGCTACGCTTTATTATCGCTTTTGTTGTTTTATATGGCATTTTGAAACTAGCTGAGAAAAAACAAAAGAAAAAAGTAACCATTCGCAAAAAAGATTGGCTCCTATTCGCTTGGATTGGATTTATCGGCTATTTCATTTCGATCACATGCCAATTTATCGGAACAAAATTATCCGACGCTCATACAGGCTCGTTAGTTACATCAGCTACACCTGCATTTATGGTTATATTTGCAGCGCTCATTTTGAAAGAAAAACTAACTGCTCGTAGACTTTTATCTACTATAATAGCGACAATCGGTGTCATTATCGTAATCGGATGGGATATTGAAATTGGCTCCTATTTTATCGGAACAATCATTTTAGTTGGAGCCGCTATTACGTGGGCTTTACTATCTATTTATGTAAAAATCGCTTCAATCCAATTTTCATCCTTAGTTATTACAACGTACGCAATTTTCTTTTCACTCTTTTTTATTACACCTTTTATGATATGGGAGCTACAAGCGGCCTCTATCGGAACAGTAAATACGTACGTAATATTAGGCGTATTATACTTAGGAATCGTCTCAACAGCAGGTGCCTTTTTCCTTTGGAATAAAGGATTAGAATTACTGGATGCAAGCATAGGTTCCTTATTTTTCTTCTTCCAACCTATCGTTGGATCGTTACTTGGTTGGTTGCTCTTAAATGAAACATTAAATAGTAACTTTTTTATTGGTGGTATTCTTATTATATGTAGCGTTTTAATTACTACTTTTGAAAAGAAATAAAAAGCAGGCAGAGATTCTTAGTCTCTGCCTGTTCGCATTATTGGATCTTGATCGTGAAAACCAATACAAATCGGTATATTATTTTGCACTTCACTACGTACACTTATAAAACTACACATCGTTTTAGCAATTAAATATAAAGTGATACCGATTGCTTTTTCACTTGTGTCAAAGCCATTTTCATTATACATATCCGCTAATTCTATAGACTCCGGTCCCTCAACATCATATGTCCATTCAGAAGCCCAATCATCATCCTCTTCTTCAAGTGGAGCATACTCCTCACAAATATAAAACTGACTAGTCCACTCGTTATCAAGGTCATACTCAAAATAAATCGCTTTTGCTTCTTCATTAGTAGCCATTTCTACAGCTGCATCCAAACCTACTCGAATACTTACCTTATATGACTCTACATCAATTACTTTAATTCGTTCTGCATATTCTGTAGACGCCAACATGCAACAAATATCATAATACTTCGCTTCTATTTGCTCTACTGCTAACGAAAAGACATCCTCTTGCATCTCTTCTAAATACTGAAATATATCCACACTAAATACTCCTCACTCTTTACGCACTCCAATGCGATGGACGAGACAATAATTTCGGTAATTTCGTATGTTTGTCCCCTCTAGCAGCATTAACTTGAACTTGCGTCAGAAAAATACTATTAGTAAAATCAGCCCCGCGAATATCTGCATCTCGCAAATCTGCTCCGATGAGATCTGCTCCTCTTAAATCTGCACCATTTAAGTTAGCCGCAATTAAGTAAGCTCCTCTTAAATTTGCACCTTGTAAATTTTTCTTTTTCAGATTCGCTCCCATAAGGTCTGCTCCGCGGTGAATGATTCGTTTCTTACGCGCAGTATTCATTTCCTTCCATACTAATTCGCTCGTTTCTAAAAGAAGAATGTTCACCTCTGCCCTATGCATTGGAACATTTATTTTCATTAACTCATCTGGATTTAAATTCGAAAGTCGCTCTGTCTCCTCAATTGCGGTCTCCAGCTCTTTATGAATTGGCTGTATTGCCTTTAAAAGAATCGCTTCATTCAAATACCAAAGCATTTCATGAAGTTGATGCATAACCGGAAAAGCATCGTACATTTTTCTTGCATGCTTTGCATCTTTCCTCCAATCAATCCCTTTAAACGTACCCTGAGAAATCTTCTGCCCAGCACCGAAACATTCAAATACTGTACAACCTTTATAACCTTTTCCTCTAAGATTTTTATGTATACTACATTTAAAATCTGATTGTAAGTTGGAACATGGTTTACCACCATCTTTATTCACTGCAAAATCTACCGATGCTGCAAACGGTAATGCAACGCAACATAGACCGAAGCATTTTTCGCATTTTGCTTTTAAATGATCGTTATGATTAGTCAAAATCTATACCCCCTGTTGTCTTTTGACTATTTCATAATATTCCAACTGTAATAAATAATCAATTTTAAAATAAACCAGCATCTTTCGTTTCAATTCATAAATTTATTATTCGATTTCCTTTCAATTGAAAAGGACTATTTCTATTTAATGAATTATAATTAAATTATAAATTTTCTAACTAAAAAGGAGACTTATTATGGCACTAGAAATGAAAACAAACTGTCAAATTTGCGATCAATCGCTCGAACAAGATTCTGAAGCATACATTTGTGTATATGAATGTACATTTTGCGCACCATGTACAGAAGAAAGACATAACGTTTGTCCAAACTGCGGCGGCGAATTAGTACGTAGACCGAAAAAGAAATAATAAAAAGCAAAGCGATATCGCTTTGCTTTTTATTATTTTCTAAGTTTATGAAATTATATCGAACACAACTTAAACATTTACAAACTTCACACAAACAGGCTCTGGCACAGCAACATCAGATTGTAAAAGTGTTAACTTACCTGTAGATTCATCTCTTGAAAATAACACAAGATTATGTGACTTTTCATTTGTAGCAACAAGGAACTTTTCAGTAGGATCTAATACAAAGTCTCTTGGCCAATTTCCTTCTGTAGATGTGTGTTCAACAAATGTAAGCTGACCTGAATTTTGATCTACGCTATAAACAGCGATACTATTATGACCACGATTACCTGCATATACAAAACGGCCGTCAGAAGAAATATGAATCGCACTTCCTTGATTATTTTCATCAAACTCTTCTGGAACAGTAGAAATATACTGTAATTCTGTAAAGGATCCTTCTGCAGGATTATATGTTAACACAATAATCTCTGAACTAAGCTCCGTCATCACATACGCATACTTTCCATTCGGATGAAAAGTAATATGTCTTGGACCACTTCCTGGATTTACAGATAAACGATTCACTTCTGTTAATGTACTATCTTTTACTTCATACGTAATTATTTTATCTATCCCTAAATCAACGCCCACTACATATTTTTCATCAGGAGTGTACCCCGCGTAATGTGCATGTGGTTTTTCTTGTCTTTCTTTATTCGGACCTGAACCTTCATGTGCCATAATAGATGAAGCAGGATTTACAGTTCCATTTTCTTCATTTATTTCAAAAGACTCAATCGTTCCTTTATGGTAATTCGCTGTAACTACTGTATGATTTCCACTATCAACACTAATATGACAAGGAGAAGCACCTTCTACTACTTGTCTATTTTTCGCTATTAGTTCTCCAGTATGACTATCAATGGAATACGCAGCTACACCGCCAGATTCGCCTTCCTTAACAACAGAATAGAGATATTCATTCTTTCGGTTAATCGTTACATATGTAGGGTTATCCAGCTTAGCGGCAAGTGTTACATTACTAATTTTTTTTGCTTCTGTGTCTAAAGTAAACTTATATATTCCTTCGCTATTTTCTTTCGTGTAAGTTCCAACATATCCAATAAACTCTTTGTTATCCTTCATTTTCATAACCCTCTCTCCCTATATTTTTCGTTCATCATGCTTCTTAAAATATTTTATGTTGAAAGAGTATCCTAAAAAATCGGAGTACCTCTTTATACGTTACCATATTTTCTTGGTAAATAGCTTTTAAACCCACTTTTTTTGATACGCTGCTATACTTTCATATTCTTCTTCCAATTGACGGGACAGACGGATATAGATTGGCGTTAAATCTTTATATTTTTCCACACTTTCCATGTTTGGCTCATGATGGAAATCTGCACCTACCATTTCAGAAACTACAGATAATGTATCTATTTCACCTAAACTATATAAACCTAGGATTGCAGCTCCTAAGCAAGAGCTTTCGAAACTTTCCGGAACATATACGTCTTGATGGAAGATGTCCGCCATCATCTGTCTCCAAAGTTCCGACCTTGCAAAGCCGCCTGTCGCTTGAATTTTTTTCGGTTCGCCAATTAACTCTTTTAAAGCGAGAAGAACCGTATATAAATTATAAATTACTCCTTCTAAAACAGCACGGATAAGATGTTCTTTCTTATGATGCAATCCGAGTCCAAAGAAAGATCCTCGTGCATTTGCATTCCATAAAGGAGCTCTTTCCCCTGCTAAATACGGGTGAAACAATAAACCGTCAGATCCAGGATTCACTTTTGCTGCTATTTCAGTAAGTACTTCATATGGATCTTTCCCTAAACGCTTCGCAAGTTCAATCTCTGAAGTACCCAATTGGTCACGAGCCCATCTGAAAATCATACCGCCATTATTAACTGGTCCACCGATTACCCAATGGTCTTCAGTTAACGCATAACAAAAAATTCTACCTTTTGGATCTGTTACAGGACGATTTGTTACAGCACGTATCGCACCGCTTGTACCAATTGTAACAGCCACAACGCCAGGATCTATTGCATTTACACCTAAATTAGATAGTACTCCATCACTCGCTCCTACTACAAAAGGCGTAGAAACAAGTACATTCATCTCTTTGGCAAGCTCTTCATCTAATCCTGTTAAACTGTGCGTTGTTGGAACAAGTTTAGAAAGCTTTTCATCTGTAATTCCCGCAACATGTAAAGCCTCTTCATCCCATTTTAAAGATTTCAAATTAAACATCCCTGTTGCTGACGCTATAGAATAATCAATTACATACTCTTTATATAACTTGTAAAAAACATATTCTTTAATAGAAATGAATTTATAACTTTTTGCAAACAATTCTGCCTGCTCATTCTGTAGCCAAACTAATTTCGAAAGCGGTGACATAGGATGAATTGGTGTGCCAGTACGAAGGTAAATTTCATGACCATTCATATCATTCTTTATTTTCTCCGCCCAGCTTGCACTTCTATTATCTGCCCAAGTAATACATCCCGTTAATGGATTCCCCTTTTCATCTACAGCAATGAGACTATGCATTGCCGAACTAAAAGAGACACAAAGAATATCACTTGGCTGTACACTACTTAATCGTACAGTTTCTTTAATCGTATTTATTACTGCACGAAAAATTTCTTCTGGGTCTTGTTCCGCTGTTTCAGGCGTAGGAGAATATAAAGGATATTCAATTCCATGACTAGCAATAACAGATCCATCAGTAGAAAATAGAACTGATTTTGTACTAGTTGTCCCAATGTCTACACCAATCATATATTTTGAGCTCACCATTTCTTCCTCCTAACAAAAAATCCCTACAGTATCCTAATAATATAAGAACCATAAAAATACATTTATTTTATCTATTCATAACGTTATGTGCTAAAGTTATCTCTCTACATTCATATAAAAATATCCTTATTTTAAACAAACATATCGAGTAGTAAAACTCCTCCAAAAGCGATAAATGAAAGTAACGTTTCTAATACCGTCCATGTTTTAAATGTTTCTTTCACTGTTAACCCTAGGTATTCTTTTACCATCCAAAAACCAGCATCGTTTACGTGTGAAAACATTAATGCTCCTGCACCTGTTGCAATAACGAGTAACTCTAAGTTCACACCTGTTGTATTTTCAACGATTGGCGAAACGATACCCGCTGCTGTTGTTAAAGCGACTGTCGCTGACCCTGTCGCAATTCGAATTAATCCTGCTACTATAAATGCTAATACAATTGGGGATAGAGCTAAATGCTCAGACATTTGAGCAATAGCATTCCCTACGCCACTATCGATAAGAATTTGCTTAAATCCCCCGCCAGCACCAATAATCGCAACAATTGAACCGATTGGTAATAAGCTATCTTCTGTTACCTTCTTAATAGCCTTTTTATCGATACCTTGGCGAAATCCAAGAAAATAAAACGCTGCAAAACATGCAATCAATAGTGCAATGATAGGACTACCGATTAATGTGACAGTCTTCATCAAAGTAGTAGAAAGAGGCACATAAGGAGCTGCTGCAGCTAAAACCATTAACATAACAGGTAACAAAATAACTAAAAATGAAACTCCTATTCCTGGTAATTTCGTTGATTTTGTATTTACACGAATCAATTCTGGCTCATTTTCAGGAATTACACGTTTGTGAATCCATTTCGCAAATATAGGACCTGCAATAATCGCTGCAAAAAATGTAATAATGAGTGAATACAATAGTACCTTCCCAAGATTCGCTTTATAAATACCAATTGCTACAATTGCCCCTGGATGCGGAGGAACAAGGCCGTGTACGACAGATAGCCCAGCAATTGCTGGTAATGCTATCAATAAAATATTTTGTTTCGTTGTTTTATGAATTGAAATTACTAACGGCAGTAATATTAAAATACCTACTTCAAAAAACACCGGAATTCCAATAATAAAACCTGCAATTAACATAGCCCATGGTAAGTTTTTTATCCCAAAGGATTTAATAAAGAACTCTGCCACTTGCATTCCAGCACCTGACTCTGCCATCATTTTCCCTAAAATTGTACCTAATACTAAAATACCTACTAAATGCCCGAGAACACTTCCGACTCCCGTTTCATAAGCACTCACTATTTTATCCATTGGCATTCCAGACATAATTGCTAAAAACAAACTTGCAACCGTTAAACTAATAAACGCATGCCATCTCCACCACGATACCCCTAAAATAACAATTACAATTGATAATAATGTAATAATTAAAAGGTACATATTCATACTCAATCCCCCTTTATGTAAACCCTTTCATAATTACTATATAATTAAAAGAACCTATATAGTTCTTACTTGAGTAAAAGATACCTTTTCATATTGCTATACGTTTAAAAGCATCTTCACATCATAATGATTTATATAAAAAGAATCTCCCTTATTAGAGATACACTATAACTCATCTCTCTAATAAGGGGATTTCTCTTTCATAATTATAATGTTATTGTGATAAACGCTTCGCGCGATCAATTTTTCCTTTTTTAAAAGTGAATGACACTTTCATCTCTGCTTTTTTCACGTAGTAAGACTACAAAATCAGGATCCAGTTTAAACGATGAAGTTACTTAGGATTTGTCCTCTCATGAAAAGCAATTTTCGGAAAGCACCTTCACTTTCATGCATTATAATTTAGGAGCTTTCGCCCAATCCGCAGCAAATTTCTCAATACCTTGGTCTGTTAATGGGTGCATAGCAAGTTGCTCGATTACTTTATAAGGGATTGTTGCAATGTGAGCACCTGCCATCGCTACACGAGTTACATGATCTGGATGTCTGACAGAAGCCGCAATAATTTGTGTATCTAATTGATGAACATCGAATAATTCAGCAATTTTAGCAACTAATAGTACACCATCTTCAGAAATATCATCTAAGCGTCCTAAAAATGGAGAAACGTATGTTGCACCTGCTCGAGCAGCTAAAAGTGCTTGGTTCACAGTGAAAATAAGTGTAACGTTCGTTTTCACACCTTTTTCAGTAAGATAGCGACAAGCTTCTAATCCTGCTAGCGTCATTGGAAGTTTTATCGTGACATTTTTATCGCCACCGTTAATTTTAATTAATTCTTCTGCTTGAGCAATCATTTCTTCAGCTGTAACAGCATCTGGCGTTACTTCTGCCGAAACAGACTCAACTTTAGGTACTGCCTGACAAATTTCTGCGATACGGTCTTCAAACTTAACACCCTCTTTTGCTACTAAAGAAGGATTCGTTGTAACACCAGCTAAAACTCCGAGTTTATATGCTTTTTTTATGTCCTCAAGATTTGCAGTATCAATAAAAAATTTCATGATCAATTCCCTCCAGTTTTTAAACGTTGATGATTTACATGTTTAATATGCTTATCCCGTAAAAGCCCGATTGGTATGGAATAAAGCCCCTACTTATTAAAGTTTCACTTTATTTCTTTTCTACTGCATGTCCGCCAAATTCATTGCGCAGAGCTGCTACAACTTTTCCTGTAAATGTATCATTGTCTAATGAGCGGTAGCGCATTAATAGAGACATTGCGATAACAGGAGTTGCTGTTTGAAGGTCTAATGCTGTTTCTACTGTCCATTTTCCTTCACCAGAAGAATGCATAACACCCTTAATTTCATCCAGTTTTGCATCTTTAGAAAATGCATTTTCTGTTAATTCCATTAACCAAGAACGAATGACTGAACCGTTGTTCCATACTCTTGATACTTTTTCATAATCGTAGTCAAATTCACTTTTCTCTAGAATCTCAAATCCTTCACCAATAGCAGCCATCATACCGTATTCAATTCCGTTATGAACCATTTTTAAGAAGTGACCACTACCAGCTTTTCCAGCATATAAGAATCCATTTTCTACAGCAGTATCGCGGAAGATAGGTTCAACGATGTCCCAAGCTTCTTGATCTCCTCCGATCATGTAACAAGCACCATTACGAGCGCCTTCCATTCCGCCAGAAGTTCCTGCATCCATAAAGTGAATGCCATCTTTCTTTAATTGCTCATATCGGCGGATAGACTCTTTATAATGTGAATTACCAGCTTCAATTAAAATATCTCCTTTTGATAAAAGTGGTGTAACCTCATCAATAACAGAATCAACAACAGCGTGTGGTACCATTACCCAAAGAATTCTTGGTGATTGTAATGACTGAACAAGTTCACTTAAACTAGATGTACCCGTTGCCCCGTACTCTTTCATTTCTTCTACTGCGCTCGTATTTAAATCAAATGCTGCTACTTCATGTTTATGATCCATTAAATTTTTCCCTAAATTTAATCCCATTTTACCTAACCCAATTAATCCTACTTGCATAATATAATTCCTCCTCAAATTATCTTTTATTAAAAATTCATATCACTACAATCTGGAATACCTTTCAGCACTGATATGTTAGTATGTACAGAAAGGTATTCACAGTCATAGCTTAAGAATTCAACACATTTTTTGTAATTTGAACAACATTTTCTGTCGTAAATCCAAATAGATTCATGACTTCAGCTCCAGTGCCTGAAGCTCCAAATGTTTCAATTGATAGTACTTTTCCTTCTTGTCCTACATAACGCTCCCACCCGAGAGATACACCCATCTCAAGAGATACTCGTTTCGTTACAGAAGACGGAAGAACGGATTCTTTATATTCATTCGATTGACGATCGAATAACTCCCAGCTTGGCATTGCAACGATACGAACAGAAACTTGATCTTCTTCTAATTTCGCTTTTGCACTAGCAGCTAAGGATACTTCAGAACCTGTCGCAATTAAAATTACATCCGGATTTTCATTTGTTTGTGTTAATACGTAAGCTCCTTTAGAGAGATTCTCTATGTTCGCTTTCGTTTCATTAAACACCGGTAAATTTTGACGGCTCAGTACTAAAACGACTGGACCATCCGTTTGCTGTAAAGCATACGCCCAAGCACTTGCTGTTTCATTTGCATCTGACGGACGGATAACTGTTAAACCAGGAATTGCTCGAAGCGCTGCCAATTGTTCAATTGGTTCATGCGTTGGACCATCTTCTCCTACAGCAATCGAATCATGTGTAAATACGTAAGTAACAGGTAACTTTTGCAGTGCAGCCAGTCGAATCGATGGACGAAGGTAATCATTAAATACAAAGAATGTACTTACGAAAGGTTTTACTCCTCCGTGGAGAGCCAGTCCATTCGCTGCCGCGCCCATTGCATGTTCACGTACACCGAAGTATATATTTCGTCCAGCATATGATTCTACTGCATATACTGCTTCACCTTTTATATCTGTCATAGTGGAATGAGAAAGATCTGCACTTCCACCGAAAATAGAAGGAATCGATTTCACATAATGATTAATAGCTTCCCCACTTGCAACACGAGTGGAAATCGTTTTTTCAATATCAAAGGATAGAATGTCTTTCGCTTCAATTAAAACATCACCTGTAATCGCTTTTTCTAATTCATCTGCTAGTGCAAGGTTCGACTCTCTGTATGAATTGAACTGCTCATTCCAGTCATTTTCTTTTTCAATACCTTTTTGTTTCAGTTCATTAAAATGAGCTTTTACTTCTTCAGGTACAAAGAAATCTTCCTCATAACCCCAACCATACACTTGTTTTGTCGCTGTTGCCTCTTCTACTCCAAGCGGATTACCATGTGCTTTGTTCGTTCCAGCAACTTTTGGACTTCCATAACCTATAATAGTTCTAATTTCTATAAGAGTAGGTTGATCCGTATTTTCTTTCGCTGATTGAATAGCTTTTGTAATAGCATCGACATCGTTTCCATCTTCAACTCTTACATATTGCCAATGTACAGATTCTGCCCTTTTCTGAATATCTTCAGAGAAAGCAATGCCTAATTCACCATCAAGTGAAATTTCATTTGAATCATACAGTACAATTAACTTGCCAAGTTTCATATGTCCTGCCATTGACATCGCTTCATAAGCGACACCCTCCATTAAGTCACCATCTCCGACTAAAGCGTACGTATTGTGATCTATAATAGAGTGACCATCCTTATTGAACTTCGCTGCTAAATGCGCTTCTGCCATTGCCATTCCGACAGCATTCGCAATCCCTTGTCCTAACGGGCCTGTAGTCGCTTCAACTCCAGGAGTATGACCAAACTCAGGATGTCCTGGTGTTTTACTATTTAACTTTCTGAAGTTTTTCAAGTCATCAATTGAAACGTCATATCCAGCTAAATGAAGTAGGCTATATAACAAACTAGATCCATGTCCCGCCGATAAAACGAAACGATCACGGTTAAACCATTCTGGGTGATTAGGATTGTAATTTAAATGATTCGCCCATAATGCATAAACCATTGGTGCTGCTCCCATCGGAAGACCTGGATGACCTGAGTTTGCCGCATTAATAGCATCAATCGATAACGTACGAAGTGTATTCACTGCTAATTGATTTATGTTTTGTGTCAAAGTAATCGTCCCCCTAAATGCTTTCATGAAAGAAAGTACTTATTTTTCCGTCTCTTGATCTAACCACCATTTAAATCCACTTTCTTGCAACAGTTCATTAGACGCTTCTGGACCATATGAACCAGACTCATATTCATGAAGCGGTAATAAGTTTTCCTCGAACGCTTCAAGAATTGGTTGTACCCATTCCCATGACAATTCAACTTCTCTCCAATGTGCAAAGAATGTAGCGTCTCCACTCACAGCATCATGAATGAGTCTTTCATACGCTTCAGGTACTCCCACATCCGCTTGCTCACAAGTAAAGTTAATACGCATCGGTTCAATTTCTCCATTTTTCAATGGATTTTTACTATTTAACTGTAATGAAACGTTCTCACCTGGGCTAATTTCAATTATTAATAAGTTAGGTTCTGCATTTGGATTATTATCTTGATATTGCTGTTTTAACGTATTTTTAAATTCGATTACAATACGAGTAGACTTTTCTTTCATTCGTTTTCCTGTTCGTATATAAAATGGAACGCCAGTCCAAAACGGATTATCGATCCACAAGCGAGCAGCAACAAATGTGTCTATGTTAGAAGAAGGATTTACTCCTGGTTCCTCTTTATATGCTACAACTTGCCCGCCTTTTATCTCTCCTGAAGCGTATTGACCGCGAACGATATGGTTTTGAACGTCTTCTTTTTTCACTTTACGAAGCGTCTCCATTACTTTTCGTTTTTCCTCTCGAATTTCACACGCATTAACCTTTTCCGGCAGATTCATAGCAGTCATCATTAATATTTGTAACATATGATTTTGAACCATATCTCGAATGGCTCCTGCCTGGTCATAATATCCAGCCCTTTCTTCAACCCCAACTGTTTCACTAGCTGTAATTTGTACATTCGCTATATGTTCTTTATTCCAAATCGACTGGAGAACAGGATTTGCAAATTCTAGCGCTTCAAGATTTTGAATCATCGGTTTACCTAAATAATGATCGATACGGTATATCTCGTCTTCTTCAAACGTGCGACTAAGCTTATCATTCAGCTCACGAGCAGATGTAAGGTCGTGCCCAAACGGTTTCTCAATCATCAGGCGTTTCCATCCATCCGTTTTATCAAGTCCGCTTTCCTTAATATTTAAAGCAATCGTCTCGAAAAATTCAGGAGCAACTGAAAGATAGAACATTCTATTACCTTTTATATGTAGTTCTTCTTCCCTTTCACGAACGACTTGTAATAATCTCTCATAGTCTTCCGGCTTACTCACATCTAATGGACAATAGCGAAAATTATCTAAAAAACCTTCCAGTTCCGGAGTACCTTCTTCCCTCTGACGAGAAAACGTCTCTATTGATTCTTTTATTCTTTCTTGAAAATCTTCATGAGATACTTGACGTCTTCCAAGCCCGATAACAGATATTTGCTTTGGAAGCTTTTGATCTCTATATAAGTTATATAGCGCGGGGTAAATTTTGCGTTTCGCTAAGTCCCCTGTCGCTCCAAATAAAACAAAGGTCATTGATTCCAAGTTCAGTCCCCCTCTTGTTGTATAATCCTCTTCAATATACTAAAAATGAATTGTACAGAAGCTCATACTCTTATACTTCTTGTTTTTATAAAAAACAAAGAGTTATCTAATTCCAATTCTTTTTATACCTTTCGCTCTCTCATTGTCCCCAATATTAATAGTGGCAATTCAAAGCATTTCTACTGCAACTTACTTATTTATAGAACTTAACGAAATATTTTATATCTAATTACTTTTAGTAATTAAGTAATCCTATGTCTAGTATATTAACCACATAAATTATTATCGTCAATAAAAATGTCTTGAATTAAATACTATTTATTTTGTAATACTTTTCTAAGTGTATTCCTAGTTACCATTCATTTTCAAAGATAATGATTGATATAATAAATATCAGTTTCATCAAAATCTTCAATTAATTTTCGGTTAAACTCGCGAGCAGACGTTACATTATAATCAAAAGGCTTCTCTATAATAAGACGGTTTAATCCTTTTGTAGTCCACAATCCACTCTCTTTAATATTTAAAGCAATCACATCAAATACTTCTGGTACAACAGATAGATAAAACATACGGTTTTCAGAAATATTTAATTCTGTTTCACGCTTTTTTACAAGGCTCAGTAAATCTTGATAGCCCACTATATTCGCTGTATCTAATTGACAATAACGAAATGTGCTAATAAATTCTTCTACTCCTGATTCGTCATCAGAAGATATTCTAGAAAATGTAGCAAGGGATTGTTCCACCTTTGTTTGAAATTCCACATCTGACATTGCCCTTCTGCCAATACCGATAATCGAAATAGATTGTGGTATATTTTGATTACTAAATAGTTTATATAAAGCAGGGTAAATTTTGCGTTTCGCTAAATCCCCTGTCGCTCCGAATAAAGTGAAACTTTAATCAGTGGGGGTGTTGTTCATCCCCACTGATTATTAGTTGAACCAATCGGGCTTTTACGGGCAGTTGATCCCCCACCTAACTTCTTTGCTTCCGCTGAAGTTTGAGGCGGGGGTCTTACTGCCCGTTAATGCGGGATAAAAGAAATGTCATTGAATCCATTTGTTCTCTCCCTTTTAAAACAATTGCTAGAATAGAATATATAAGCTCATTCGCTACTTAGCAAAATATTGTCTCTAAAACCTCATACTTTACTAATGTTTCTTCAATACAATTTTGCCAAGAGCACGTTCTGACTCACTTATGTGGTGTGCTTTTTTTACGCCTTCTACATGTAAAGGCAACACATGTGTTACAACAGGTTTAATCTTCCCGTCCTCAATTAATTCTGTAATAAGAGAAAGTTCATATCCGTTAGGTTCAGTAAATATATGGTCACTCTGAATATGTTTCTCTCTTGCTATTTCAGTTTGCGGAATTTCCATACCTTTCGAACCATAGATAGACGCTAACTTTCCATTTGGTGCAAGTACTTTATAACTCTCCTTTAGTACATCCTCGCCTAACACATCAAATACAATATTGTAATTATGCAAAAGCAAAGAAAAATCTTCTGTTTTGTAATCAATGACAGTATCAGCGCCTAAATCCTTTACAAACTGTATGTTTTTCGTACTAGTCGTAGTTGCAACATGTGCACCGAAGCTTTTTGCTAGCTGAATAGCAAACGTACCAATCCCGCCAGATCCAGCATGAATTAAAACCTTATTACCCTTTTGAACATTAGCGAATTTCACTAAACTTTGCCAACTTGTCAAACCTACTAGAGGGATTGATGCTGCTTCCTCAAAAGATAGATTTCTCGGTTTTTTCGCTACATACTTCTCATCTACAGCCACGTACTCTGCATAAGTACCATTTCGTTCAATATCTGGACGACTATATACTTCATCCCCCACTTTAAATGCTGTTACGTTTTTTCCTATAGCAGCAACTACACCTGCAACATCCCATCCTAAAACGAGCGGGAAGTCATAGGAAATTACGTCTTGAAGTAAACCCTCACGTATTTTCCAATCCACAGGATTTACACCAGCTGCATATACTTCAATCAGTATATCGTTGTCTCCCAATAGCGGTTTCTGCATTTCAATCTCTTGTAGTACACTTTTATCTCCATATTGCATAAGTCCTATTGCTTTCATTCTTTACACTCCTTTACAATGCTGGGAAATGAGGTAGTACTTCTTCTCCTAGCTCATCCAATACTTCGTCAGCTGGACGTTGACCATCAAATAGAGCAAGGAATAAATGATTCACACCAATACTTTTATATATATCAAGTAATTCAATTAGTGCCTTACGCCCTGTACGGTAACCTAAACGGATCGGTGTAGGACGTTCATTTGGATCTTCAGATAAATCTAAATGCATCGGTTGTATAAATGGTTTGAATACATCTGGATGATAATCCTCTACTAGTTCTCTCCATTGTCCAATTGCTCCCGCTTGATGTACTGGACTACGTGGATAATACATCCATCCATCTCCATGTTCAGCGAACCAGTCCATATTTTGCTGACTAAAACCTGTAATAAAGGTTGGAATATGCTTAGACGGTTTTGGAACTAAATTCGCACCATGAACTTCTCCTAGTGTCGACTGGATAGACGGGAAGTTTTTATACAAAATTTCTTCCAAGTAAGCAAACGCTTCTCTAAACTTTTCACCTCGTGTTTCATGACTAACACCTAACGCCTTGAAATCAGCACGTCTGTCACCGGATGAAACGCCAAGCATAATTCTTTCTGGAAATAGTTGATCCAATGTAGCAATTTCTTTCGCCACACGCAATGGATGACGAAGTGACAATACAGTTGCCGACGTTCCAAATGCGATTTTCTCTGTTTTGCTTGCTAAATACGTCAAATAAATCATCATATCGTAAATTTGACCTGTTGCAGGATCACCAAAATCAGGGTCTTGCAGTAATACATCGCGAAGCCATACACCTGTAAAACCGTATTGTTCCGCTTTTTGTACTAACTCTACTTGTTTTTCCATCGTTGGAGCATGAAACTGATAATTTTCAATCGGAATGTGAACTCCTAATGTAAGTTGATCTTTCGCAAACATACGATTATATCCAAAATGATTCGCAAACTTTTCCATGTGTTTCACTCACTTTCCTTCATTCATATAAATCTATACTTTTCTTTACTCTTAATATTTCTTTTCAAATTTCATAGACAATGCTGTAACACCACATCGTTGCCGATTGTAATCGTTATAACTTTCTTTGTGCTACGAGTGTTATTATAAATCGGCCATAACATGAATAACAGTACGTACTTTAAAGTGATGTAGGCACTTTTAAGTACCTATACTAAGTGAGTAATAATAAATCATGCTGCAAAAATAACATCTACCCTTTCTTCAAAAAGCTTTACAGTAGTTTTTAGAAGTACGTTACATTATTTCATTTCATGCACTTTCCACTTCTTTATATAAAATTCTCACTAACCAAATTCAAAATATTATACTTATTTTTCGTACTTTGCTATGCTATAACCACAAACAGGAGGTATAAACTATGAAAGCACAAATTATCCATTCTTTTGGGGATTCATCTGTATTTCAATTAGAAGAAGTTTCAAAACCAAAACTTTTACCAGGTCATGTTCTAATCGATGTAAAAGCAACAAGTGTAAATCCAATCGATACAAAAATGCGTAGTGGCGCTGTTTCAGCAGTCGCTCCTGAGTTTCCAGCTATATTACACGGCGATGTAGCTGGTATTGTTATTGAAGTAGGAGAAGGTGTTTCGAAATTCAAATCAGGGGATGAAGTATACGGATGTGCCGGAGGTTTTAAAGAAACTGGAGGTGCACTTGCAGAATTTATGCTTGCTGATGCACGATTAATTGCTCACAAACCTAAAAATTTAACAATGGAAGAAGCAGCTGCTCTACCATTAGTTGCAATTACAGCTTGGGAATCTTTATTTGATCGTGCAAATATTAAACCTGGTCAAAATGTTCTCATTCATGGAGCTACTGGTGGCGTAGGACACGTAGCCATTCAACTAGCTAAATGGGCAGGCGCTAAAGTTTTTACAACCGCTTCTCAGCAAAGCAAAATAGACATCGCCCATCGTCTAGGAGCCGACATAGCTATTAATTATAAAGAAGAATCTGTTCAAGAATATGTACAAAAACATACGAACGGAAACGGATTTGAAGTTATATTTGATACAGTAGGCGGCAAGAATCTTGATCATTCTTTTGAAGCTGCTGCGGTCAACGGAACTGTCGTAACAATTGCAGCTCGTTCAACCCATGACCTCTCTCCTTTACACGCAAAAGGACTCTCTCTGTACGTTACTTTTATGGCGTTAAAAATATTACATACAGATAAACGTGACGCTTGCGGGGAAATTTTAACTAAACTAACGCAAATAGTAGAAGAAGGACACCTTCGACCATTGCTAGATTCTAAAACTTTTACGTTTGATGAAGTTGCACAAGCACATGAATATTTGGAGTCAAATAAAGCAATTGGGAAAATAGTGTTGAAAAACGTTTGGTAACTTTCACTAAATAATACAAATAACAGCGGGATTGCTTCGCCTTATCTTTGTCTTAAGAGGCGTGCCACAACCTTAAAAGCTTTCCATCCTTTACAACAAGTAAAAAATAACAGCCGAATTTTTCTTATAGTAGAAAATTCGGCTGTTTGCATGTCGCAATTTACTTTTTGTATATTTCCATTAATAGATAAAATACAACTCATTTGCCTTACCATCTTTACCTTCAACAGAATATTATGTTGTTTTTAATTTTTTAAAACACACTACGTACTAATCCCCCGTCTATTCGCAACGCGGAACCATTAATTGCTGAAGAAAGTGGGCTGCTTAAGAAAGTGACAAGATTGGCAATTTCTTCTGGTCGAATAAGTCTTTGAATAATAGAGGTTGGTCGATTCTCTTTCATAAATCGCTTCTCAGCTTCTTCTATTGTCAATTGCTCATTAGGATAAAGACTATTTAACATAGTCTCCACTCCTTCCGTTAAAGTCGAACCAGGCATTATGGTATTAACAGTCACATTCGTTCCTGTCGTCAGCTCAGCTAAACTGCGAGAAAGTGAGAGTTGCATCGTTTTAGTCGCACTATAGTGAGCCATTTCTTGAGATGGCATAATAGCTGCTTCGCTAGCAATAAAGATAACCCTTCCTTCTTTTCTTTCAATCATTTTTTTCAAGTACGAGCGAGTAAGTCGAACACCACTCATAATATTGACTTCAAACAATTTAAACCAATCTTCATCAGGAATATCAAAATATTCTACAGGTTCAAAAATTCCTAAGTTGTTAATAAGAATGTCTACTTCAGGGTACTTTTTAATCACATTTTGGCACCCTTGTTCTGTCCCTAAATCAGCTACTACGGGTTGAAGGATAGCATCAGGATACTGCGCTCGAATTTCGTTTATCGTTTGATTAACATTTTCTTCACGGCGTCCATTAATAAGTACAGTAGCTCCTTCCGCTACTAATGAAGTGGCAATTGCTTTTCCAATCCCTGCCGTAGATCCAGTAACCAGTGCTGTTTTTCCTTTTAATTGCATATGCATATAGATCCCTCCAAATTCATGTGCTACATGATTGACTTACGTTGGAATAAATAATTACGTTTATATTGTGGTTCACTTCTCTTATCTTTAACAGAAAATAAGCAGATCCACCCTTTTTTCGAAAGAGTATAAAGTGAAACTTTAATCAGTGGGGGTCTTACTGCCCGGCAAATAGCGGGATAAACGAAAATTATTTAGCTATTGTACTCTGTACTGAATTAAAAATCGAAATTATCATCATTTAGATCTACTCGATAATTCTGATTCTAATCATTGTAATGTTAAAAAATCACATCAACAACAGAGTAACGCTAAAACCAACTAATAAATACCATTATGATATATATTAACGATAAAGAAAATTACGCACTTTAAAGTTCCATAGGAACAAAAAAGTAACCCATAAACCATAATTTCTAACCCTTTACATTTACTAACGTAGTATCCTTTTCTATCATAGAAAAGGTTGTAAAATCACACATTCTTACATACAGTTATAAGATTATTTTTATTCTAATTAACTAAAAACCATTATACTCCTTTATCACTTTCAAAAATGAATCAAAAAAACACGAAGACTTAAATGTCTTCGTGTTTTTTTAATGTATATCGTTACACTTGTGATTGAATTCATAACTAGAATCTTTTTACTCATTCCTTATGAATAATGTTTATTATTTATGAAACTTCACACGCTCTTCAAGTGGTTGGAATTCTTTTTCTCCTGGTGCAGCCGTTGGATTACCAAATGGCATTTGCGCAATCAGTTTCCAATTAGCAGGAACATTCCATTCTGTTTTTACTTCATCATCAATTAATGGATTATAATGTTGTAAAGATGCCCCTAATCCCTCTGCTTCTAAACCTGTCCACACGACTAATTGGTGCATACCTGATGCTTGGTGTGACCAAATTGGGAAGTTTTCAGCATATGCAGCAAATTTTTCTTGAAGCGATTTAACGATAGCCTCATCTTCAAAGAATAGTACTGTTCCATAACCAGCTTTAAAAGAATCCATTTTTTGTTGCGTTCCTGAGAAATCTCCATCTCCAACTACTTTTCTTAATGTTTCAGTTGTAATATCCCATAATTTATTATGAGCTTCACCAAATAATACAACTAATCGCGCAGTTTGAGAATTGAAAGCTGATGGAGTATATTTCACAGCAAACTCCACGATTTCTTTAATTTTTTCATCTGATACTTGTACCTCTTTATTAATTCCGTAGTAAGTACGTCTTTCTTTCAGTACAGTATAGAAATCTTTTGTCATAATTCATTTCCTCCTAAGTTTTAATATTCTTCAAAATGATACATTGCGAAGAGAATATGAGTTGAAATGAGTTCATTTTTGAACCATCGAACACCATAACACCAATTGCTAGTCATTCTGAATCTAAACCACTGCTTCTTGCTTCAGTTTACCTAAAAAAACTCTTATAGCATCATTGATACAATCTAGTGATCATTCGGTATTATTTTACCCATTCTCTATTCATGTATCCTGCTTGTTTCATATTTACACAAATATGAAATGTAGCTACTTTAATCACCAAATTTCACATTAATTTAGAGCAGGTTCAATTACAGCAATTTCGCTTACTCGAACAAAACGATGCAATTCAAAGAACAGTGCACAATTAAGTACTACCTGTAAAAGAATCCCCTTAGCCTCACTATAAGAAAAAATAATAAAAAGCCAAAAACGAACAATAATATGTTCATTTTTGGCTTTTACTTAACCATCACATTTACTTTTACTATTGCTTCAAATGATTTTTAACTGCTCTTACTACCAATTCGTGATCTTCTTCTGGTGGTAATCCTGAAACTGTTATCATTCCAATAACCCCTACGTTTTTTATCCTGATAGGAAAGCATCCACCAAACGCAGCATATTCCGAAGTATCTAAAAGATATTTTTCATTATATGAAATTCCAGTTATTTCACTTTGTATCTGCATATAATACGAGCTACGATCATGCAGGGAAACGACTCGTTTTTTACGCTCAATCCATTTCGTATTTTCCGCATTTGTCCCTGTCATCTTGAAATGAAATAATTGCACACCATTTTTCGTTATATCAACAGCAATCAATTTCCCCTCTCGCTTTGCTGTTTCAACGATAAATAAACCTAGTTGCAAGGCATCTTCATTTGTAAAAGAGGAAAATTGAAGCGTTTCCTCCTCTTTTAAAATTTGTTTACTTATTTCATTCAAATTTGAAGTACTCATATCTTTAACCTCCATAATTGTTTTATGCCACACCGACATTTTCGCGAAATTATTAGGCCATATAGTACAACCTTTCAATCAATCTGACTCTAAATAAACTGCTGTAACATCGTTGGTAACTAGTAGTACCGTAAAGCTTGTTTTCTTCTTACTGGTGCTATTATGAATGATATTCAAAGTTATAAAAAGTACGCACTTTAAAGTGCTATAGGTACTTTAAAGTACTATTCTATTTATCCCTATCTTACAGAGACTATTATGAAATATATTTAACATCTTAAAAATGTATGTACTAAAGAATAATATTTTTAATCACTAACTTTTTTGATCAGTCGTTATAATTCAATTTCATCAAAATTTTTATCAATTATTACACTATCCAACAATAGGAGGAAACAAAGATGGATGAAAATATATCCAAAAGCTGAAAAGCAGTTGAGTCCCTTGAGGGAATAGTTATAATTCACTACTTATAGAAATAGACATACAAAAACGCCATCCTTTCCTATAATTTTAAAGAAAGAATAGCGTATTCTTTTCAAAAATGAGTTCTTTTATTGAGAAACTTTGATTCTATATCATACATAAAAGGGCAACCAGTGCTAAAACAGCTGGAAGTCCTTGTTTCACAATAATTGATTTATTAGATGTGAAACCTCCGAAAATAGCTGCTACCACCACACAAATCACGAAAAATAATTGGACCATATAACCAATTGGATTGAGTCCAAGTACAAGTCCCCAAATGAGACCAGCCGCTAAAAATCCATTATATAAACCTTGGTTTGCAAACATAATGGCTACGTTTCGATCTCCTTCTAAATGCTTCGGTAATTTGAAAGCACGTTTCGCTACTTTTGAATCAATAAAAAACATTTCAAGGATCATGATAAACAAATGTTCTAATGCTACGATCCCGACTAAAATAGCTGCGATTATTTCCACACTATTCTGCCCCCTACACTCTCTATTCTTTAATATTCTCTACATTTTTTTGCATCTGTAATAGAACATGAATAAGTATTTTGCGTTCTTCTCCACTGATATTTACGAACATTTCCTTCATAAAATGTTCCTTTTCTTTCTTGTCAAAATATTAATTGATATATCAATTATTGATACATCAATCAATATACATCTCTCTTTTTATTTTTGCAAGTTTTTTTGCTCAATTGGTTTTATTTTGTTCTAGCAACTTTAAACCAATTCAAAACATCAGTTCGTATTTCTAGAAATCATAATTACTTTAAGTTTATTCTGACAATCATATTTAACTAAATATATAAAAGAATTGAGTTATATCTCCATCAATTTATAAAAATTAATTTTTTCTAAAAACAGATACTTTACGTTTTTTATAGTAATAAAAATCATTTTTTTGTTTCAGAGACAATCCATTTTGTTAGCCTGATGGGCATAAGATAGCACCCATATGGAGAACCAATTATCTTTCAAGAAGATGGCTAGAAATCTGGAATTGGTACAGGAGTTGCCTACTTCCCCGATCCAGATGGTACTAATTTAGAGCTAATTGCTCCAAAAGGGCCATTTAGACGTGACTAATTAAAATATATTAATACTGAAAAACCACCTTTATGAGAGGTGGTTTTTTGTTGCTAATGGTCAAGATTAATATTGAGGTCTGATTGACACCTATTCCTTTTCCACATCTTTCATCATACCATCGAAAGAATAGTCTTATAGCTATTTCAAATATTTCGGCTGTACTATATTGCTAGCAAGCTAAAATTTCATGGTACTCCCCAAAAAAATCTGCTGAATCATAACCAAAAGTTCATTTTATCATTTCAAGGTAATTCGAAATTCTTAAGTTGTTGGGCACGGGGTACAGCTGAAAAACAGTGTATATTCATTAACTTCAAACTAATTTTGATGTAACAAAATTGTATTTATACCTTTTTAACAAATTCAGATTTTAATTTCATAGCTCCAAAACCATCAATTTTACAATCAATATCATGATCTCCATCAACTAATCGGATACTCTTTACTTTTGTACCAATTTTTACAACTGATGAAGTTCCTTTTACTTTAAGATCTTTAATTACTGTTACAGAATCACCATCGTTTAAAATATTTCCATTTGCATCTTTAATTACTTTTGTATCTTCACTATTTTCAGCTTCTAATTCTAAAGTCCACTCATGAGCACATTCTGGACAAACAAAAAGATTCCCATCTTCGTAAGTGTATTCTGAATTACATTTTGGACAATTTGGTAAATTAGACATATTTTTATTTCCTCCACTCGTTTTCGTGTATTCTATTAAATAAATATTATTTTTAATTTCCCTTTTCCGTTTAAATATACGGAAAATATTCTCTTCTTACTGTTTGATACTTATTTGTTGAATGTATAAAAAAACTACTTGTTCACACCTTGTAAAAAATCTTCTCCACATTCTCCAAAGCAAACTTTCTTCTTCTCTATTTTTTAATAAAATGATGAAAAAGTAGATTAAATCAAACAAACTTTGTATGTGAAGTGAAATTTTTAAAAATCTAATGCATTTACTTTATTCTTTATTGTATTGATTTCCTGCGATTGCTGAGAAAGCCCTGTACACTCATGAAAAGCAAAATGCTTACACCCTATACATTTTTTTGTATTCAGATGTCCTAAAGCACAATTAATTGCTTCCCCTGTATGATCAAAAAAGTTTTCTTTCCCAATCTCAGCGTACAATCCATTCTTATCTAGATTGGCTTTTAGCTCTGATTGAATTCCAGAAATAAGAAGTACGCCACCTTGTTTTTTGAAGTGCTGAACAATATTCCTAAAGTAAGACTCTCCTGTGGTATCAATAAAAGGAACTTTTCCCATACGTAAAATTAAAACTTTAGGTTTATAATGAATAGTCGCTAAAATATTTTGTTCAAATGTTTGAGCAGCCCCAAAGAATAATGGGCCTTCTATTGTATAAATACTAATTTGTGGACAATCATGAGCTTTATTTACCACATGCGATAACAATTTTTCATTCTTTTTTGTATGATCAGGAAGCACTTTAGATATAACAAGCATATTACTCATACGTTTTGTAAACAAAATAACAGCTAAAATAAGACCGATCTCCACAGCTGTTGTTAAACTAGTAAATACAGTAAGTAAAAATGTTACTAGTAATACAAGGGAATCTCCTGTCTTCATTTTGAGTATGTGATAAAAATGTTTTTGTTCGCTCATATTCCAAGCTACCACCATTAAAATGGGAGCCATACTAGCAAGAGGAATATGTGAAGCATATGGAGCTAACAGTAAAAGTGTCAATAACACAAATCCCCCATGAATAATACCCGACATCGGAGATACAGCCCCACTCTTAATATTAGTCGCTGTACGAGCAATTGCTCCAGTCGCTGGAATTCCGCCAAATAACGGGGTAACAATATTTGCAATCCCCTGACCGACAAGCTCTTTGTTACTGTTGTGTTTACTATTTGTCATACCATCTGCCACGACAGCGGATAAAAGCGACTCAATTCCACCGAGCATCGCAATAACAAATGCAGGACCAATTAACTGTTTTATACGTTCTAATGTGATTTCTGGTATATCAAACTGAGGAAGTGTATTTGTAATCGTGCCATATGCTGTACCAATAGTAGGTACATGACCTGAGAAAAATACAGTTGCAATTACAGTTGAAATAACAACACCTACTAATGAACCAGGTACTTTTGGTAAAATCTTTGGTGTTATGAGTATAACAAAAAAGCAAATCAAAGCAGTTATAACACTATAAAAATTGGTAGTACTGATATGAGTGAAGAGTTCCTTCAAATTTGCTAGAAATTCCTCATGCTTTTTTATACCTGTTAAACCTAAAAAACTAGCAATTTGTCCCGTAAAGATAATAACAGCAATACCTGAAGTAAAACCAATTGTTACAGGACGTGGAATAAACTTAATTAAAGAGCCTAGTTTGAAGATTCCCATAAGACATAAAATAATTCCAGCTAACAAACCCGCGAGTAGTAAATTTTCGTATCCATAGGTAATTACAACTCCTAAAAGAATCGGAACAAAAGCACCTGTAGGTCCTCCAATTTGATACTTCGAACCACCAAACAGTGAAATGAGTATTCCAGCAATACAGGTTGTATAAATCCCATACTCTGGCTTAACACCAGAGGCTATAGCAAAAGACATAGCAAGTGGAATCGCAACAACTCCAACAATCATTCCTGAAAGAAGATCCTTTTGAAAATGTGCTAATGAATATCCTTCAAACCTTCCTGTAAATAACTTTCTCATTACAAACCCTTCTTTTCTATTTTTAATAGATCTGGATTACAAATGTATTTCTCGGTCCCTTATACAGAAAATTGTCCTTTTCACAAAAATAAAAAACACCCTAATATTTACTATATGTTTTACTTAAATGACACTCCAATTCACCTATATCTCCACCTTGTTGTACATAGGATTTCAATCTTTCTGCTAAACGTTCTCCGGCTCGACTATCTAGCTTCTTTGTATCAATAAACGATCTAATCCTTACCTTATCTGGAGTAATATCTCTACGAAACATTTGTCCTGGAATTTCACTCCAAAAACGATTCCATTCATCCAGTAATCCTATTTGATCAAATAAAAAACCTTGAATTCCACATAACCAAGCTGTACAAGCAGTATTTCTTTTTCGACATCCAACTCCATCTTGTAAATGTTGGCATGAAAAACAACAAGAATTTCCACTTTTTATACAAACTTCACAAACGTAATGAGCTCCTAATGAGCGAAATGTTTCAATTCCATGTTGGATGATATCTTCTTTCTTAACCTCAATACTCAACCTATCCCTCCTTAGCCATCATTTCACTTTCTGCTCCATCTAGCTCTTCTAACATTGAAATCGTA
The DNA here is from genome assembly GCF_054509685.1 of Bacillus sp. C-3-6. Lineage (NCBI taxonomy): Bacteria > Bacillati > Bacillota > Bacilli > Caryophanales > Bacillaceae > Bacillus > Bacillus sp. C-3-6. The sequence continues at coordinate 3,179,383 of NZ_CM137247.1, forward strand.
TCGATTAAATGGTTGTTAAAAATCTTCCGTGCAACCACCAATAAATCCACAATAATAGGGTCTCGTAAAGAATATAAAACTCTTTTTCCATCTTTCCTACCAACAACAATATTTTTTGAACGTAGTACACTTAATTGCTGAGAAACAGCTGAACCTTCCTTATTTAGAATATCTTGAATTTCGTTTACGCTTTTTTCACCTTCTGACAATAATTCTAAGATACCTATTCGCAAAGGGTGTGCTAAGGCTTTAAAGAAATCTGCTTTAAATTGTTGCATTTCGTTTCCCATTGAAATCCCTCCGTTACTTTTCCTCAATTTCAAAAAGTATCATATACACCTTCAAATGTTTGAATATGTATATGATACTTTTAAAACCTCGAATTTTCAATACAAATTTTACAATATTAAATAAGCATCAAATAGAGAAATATACTATTCAAATTTAGGTTCAAAATTTATTATCCAAAATAAAAGCGCCTAACATATTAGGAATATATAATACGTTAGGCGCTTGATATTTAAATTTTTTTGTTTTAGGTCTTGATAATATTGGATGAGTATATGACCAAAACGCTAGATGACTAATATGAATAAACTTATTTGTAAAATTAATTCCTTAGAATATTTTAAGAGCAAGTTTTGAAAAAAACTATTCAAAACTTGCTCCTTATTTTCTCAGATCCAACTATTTTGATACTAAAACCAACAGTAGTGAATTAGAATAATGACTTAATACTTGCTAAAACTGTAAGTATACCTACAATAATAACAAATACGTTACTCATTTTCCCTTTGTATTTAGCTAGTACTGGTACTTTTTGAATCGCATACATCGGTAATAGACATAAGATAGCAGCAACTAAAGGACCGCTTAGAGAATCAATAAGTCCAAGAATACTCGGATTTGTATAAGCAACAAACCAGCATGATAATACAACAAAAGTAAGGATTATTGTCTTAATTGTTTTTTCTTCAATATCTTTTCCACGTGATTTACCGAACTTAATAATCATGTCACGCATTACTTCGAATGCTCCTATATAATGGCCAAGGAAAGACTTTGTAATAGCCACAAAAGCAATAATTGGAGCTGCAATAGTGATTACAGGCGAATTAAGCTCATTAGCAAGATATGAAAGGATTGATAAGTTTTGTTCTTTTGCCATTTTTATATCATCTGGAGTCAAGCTCAATGCGCTACTCCAAACGAAGAACATAACAACAGCGAATGTCATGATATAACAAACCTTTTGTATTTGCGCACATTTAGCATCAGTGGCTTCGATTCCATACGTAGCTCTCTGTTTCACAACAAATGATGAAATCATAGGTGAATGATTAAATGAGAATACGATGATTGGTAGAATCATCAATATCGTCCCAAAATAGCCTGTTCCTGTTGAAGCAGTTGAAACAGCTGAAAAACTAAGCATTGACGTATTCCACTGTGGAATTAAAGATATTGCGATAAAAAGTAGAGAAACTATGAAAGGATACACTAACATACTCATTACCTTTACAGTAATATCTTGACCAAAATTTAGTATAGCGATAAGACCAAGAACTAATACAAGTGATAAAATAGCCCTTGGAGGTTCTGCCATGTGCAATTGATGCACGATAAAACTACTTGCAGTATTTGTAAGCGCAACCGAATACATTAGTACGATTGTATAAATTGAACCGAAATATACGATGTTAAAAATGATACTCGCTTTATTTCCGAAATACTCTCTAATTGTACCTGTGATCCCCTCATCAGCAGAATTAGAAGCGTATATCATTTTAGCAAGTGCCCTATGTGAGTAGTACATAACTGGATATGCAAGCAATGTAATTAGTAGTAAAGATAATAAACCACCTGAACCTGCATTAATCGGTAAAAAGAGCACCCCTGCTCCAATTGCAGTTCCAAATAGACTGAGTGCCCATGTAGTATCCTGCTTATGCCACTTTTTCGGATCTGCATATTGCTCATTTTTTAGTGCGGTATTTTCAGCTTGAACTTCTATTTTCTTTGCAGTATTCCCGTTCATATAATAACTCCCCCTTGTATCTATTCCTACATCCCTCTTTGCATCTAACAAATATTCCCTTTTCGGAAAATGAATTCCTTACAAGTTGCCCCACATTGTATGTCCTTCATCATAATGAATCCAAATTGAAACATTCGCTAGTTAGCGTCCTAATATAATTGTTAGCGTTCACAAAAAAGTTTACTCAAAGTATCCGCTCTTTATATAAAGACCCCTTAAGAGAACAATATAGAATAGACTTCATAAATACGTTGCAACATTTCTAATAACAGTGTATTACTTTAATGGTTTCTCTTTTTTACTTTTAACAGTAATTTTAGCTAAACCGGCCTCTCTTCATTTGCGAGGCATTTCTTTCTCAATTCTATACATTACTTTCATAACTTCGGTAGCACTGATGATATTGCTTACACAAGCCACTGAAGCACATTACATACATTTCGCCTCTAATCACACACCTTTCTTACTAAGAATCGCATTTTTTATATTTTCTCCAGAGATAATAAAATTTCTCTCGACGCCCTCATTATAACGTGTATATTTATAAAATTAATATTTTTATATTTTCAGAAATATTAAAGCAGAATAATTTTATATGGATAATATTTTACAGTTAGCATGTAGCCATTGTTTTTATCGCGTAAAGCTGAATTAGTTAGTAAAAATATACAATTATATATTGTCCTTCTAGGTGACTCATTCTAAAAATACTTATATCCCCTTTTATCAAAAAAAATTATTTTAAACACAAAAGATATTCTAATAAATAATTAATGTAGACAAAAAGAAGAGATTCACAAAATACAAAAACCAATTTTTAGGATATATATTATCAATATTGAATTCATATACATTTTTTAAAAAATACACTGAGCAAAAAACAAAAAAACTGCCCCATATGGACAGCTCATTTACATAATTATCGTTATCAAGGATTCACAAACAAATCACTTCAATGTCATTTTAATTCTAGTTTGTTCGACTCTTCTTCAGAGATATCTCTATGTTTGTAATGAATCGTTTTTAGATCATTTCCTTTTATGCGAAAAGTAATTGTGTCCTCTCCATAAGGCGGATTGTGTGCACCCTCAAAAGTTTGAATTTGAACAGTTACATAAAAAGTATAGTTTGTTGTATCTTTTCTTATTTCAAGTATTTTTTCAGAACCTCGATACCAAAGTTTTGGTTCCTTATAATAGTTTTCAACCTCTTTGCTTATCGGCTCCAATAAGAGCTCAATTACTACTTCTTTTAAAAGTTTTTTGGGTACAGGTATTCTGTTGATTTTCTTTCTTTTTACATCTATAATCCTCCAAAAATCCCCGCTCTTTTCAACGGTATAAAGAACATTCGTACCGTCCGCTTTCAAAAGATGAAAATAACCTTTATTTCCCTTAATATATAATCGTGGTTCATTAATCCACTCACCTTCTGTTTGCACTATCCCTAAAAACAACTGAGTAAGTGGCGTTATCTTATAATCTAATTGGTTAAAGTCTCCAAACGAATAAAGTTCATAACCGGTTAAATCTATGCCAAAATTTCTGTTTATATCATTTTCCTTTTCTACAATTGCTTGAGCAGAAATGCATGGTAATAAAAAACTAAACAGACATATGATGCTAACCATTGTTAATCTTATTTTCATAACATCAATCCTCTCTTTTATTAAGATGCAACAAAAGAGAGGATATTATTGATTAGGGCATAAGCTAAAAAATTAAACTCCCCCATTAACTAGCTCGTTTATCGAGTTTAATTTTGAAGAAAGCTCGATAAACCATTCTTCATCCCCTGTTAATAATGCAAGATCTATAAGATAAAGGATTTGTTCCTTATTTATTACCTTTGATTCAGGGAGTTTGTTAACGTGTTTACTAAAGAGTAAAATCGCTTCGTTTATTGTGTACTGGCCGTCACGTTTCACAATACTAACTGTAACTATATCCTCTACATCATCAAGTGATACAATATAACCAACTATTAATTCACCTTCATTTGATATTCCACGAACCCAATCTCCTACTTTTAAAACATGATTATTATTTGACATCATACCGTTTCACCTTCCTATAAATATTTTTTGTGACGATAAAAAAGATATAAAAACAAATTATACTGTAATATTTTTCATTACATTTAAGTATTAAGAACTCACGGCTATATAATAATTAAGCCGCTTAACGCTCTTGATTGATAAGGTCAACAACTTCTTTCATTGTATAATTCTTTAAGTATTCACCTAGATGTTCTTCAGCACCTAAGAAAATAGCGAAAAGAACTTTTCGCATGTTCGAACCTACAACACACTGATTGTTTGATTCCGGACACTTCGGCTGCAAAGCACCTTCAGAGGTTATCTGATAAATATGCCAAAGATTAATTTCATCTAAATCGCGAGCGAAAATAAAACCGCCACCAGTCCCCTCCTTCGATTGTATAAACTTATGTTTTTTTAACAAACTTAGTACTTTGCGAATGCGTACTGGATGAACACCTGCACTTTCTGAAATAGCATTACTTGTTGACATCCGGTCTGGCTGTAAAGCTAAATAAGTTAAACTGTGAATGGCCAAGGTAAAGTCGCTGTTCATGATTTTCCTCCTACGATTAAAAATATTGTTTCTCATATATTAACATACTGTAGCCATAAATATTACAGATTGGTTAGAACGTTAAAACATGTGGAATGCTTCTTGCCATAAAAAATTAATTCCCTTATATTCTATCCCGTCCCACCTATATCTGATAACTTCATTTAGCTTTTTAAGTTAAAAAGAAAATTAAACACTCCACTGTTTCTTCACTTGTTCTTCTGCCAACTGTTCAATTTTTTTCCAAATCGTATCTTTACTCACAATAACATTTGTTTGATAATTTCTATCATTATAATTAACTGTAACACATACTTCAATCATCTTCTGCTTCCTCCTTTCAAGAAAATTTCTTATTTATATTTAATACCTGAAAAATTTTGAATTTAGTTATAATCTCTAGCATATAACTTCATTTGTTTAAATAATTAAGTTTAAAAACCCCACTGTTTCTTCACTTGTTCTTCTGCCAACTGTTCAATTTTTGTCCAAATCGTATCTTTGTTCACAATGACATTTGTTTGATAGTTTCTGTCTTTATAATTAACTGTAACGCATACTTCTATCACCTTCAGTTTCCTCCTTTCAAAAAATTTCTCTTTCATACTATTACTTATTAATTAGCCAACTTTTGCAGTTCAATGTTTAAAAATGTTCGGACACTACGTGGTAAAAATTTGCGAATTTCTTCTTCGTTAAAACCAATTTGCAATCTTTTTTCATCCAGCATAATCGGGCGACGCAACATTAGTGGATGCTCAATTATTAATGTATAAAATTCATTTAGCGAGAGCTCATCAATATTTATATTTAAGTCCTGAAAAGTTTTGGATCTAGTTGAAATAATTTCAGTAGCCCCCTCTTCAGTTAAACGAAGAATCGATTTAAGCTCATCAACTGTCATAGAATTTGATACGATGTTTTTTTCAATATAATCAATTTGATGCTCTTCAAGCCATGCTTTCGCTTTTCGGCATGAAGCACAGCTTGCTGTTGTATATAGAATTACCATATTTAACTCACTCCTTTAATGTTATTAAACGTACATTTTAAATATCGCTTATTGAAATGTATTAAAAAAAATTACAGTTTAGAATCAAATTCACATAATGTTAATTATTCAGCAATGTTTCATTTATCTCTATTATTCATGCCACATTTTACAGACGTTAACAACTCACTTTTAAAAATCTTACTGTAATTTTAAACTTTACAGTTCAATTAATCAACTGTTAAGTCTTGGATTAATTTTAATAACACAACAAATTATTCTCATGTAAAATTCCCCATAGCATGATGGCTCCTTCAAAGCACATTTCACGCATTTCTTGCTTACAAGTGCTATTATGGATTATATTCATCCTAATAAAAAGTACGTACTTTAAAGTGTTATAGGTACTAAAAAGTAACATATGCATTTTCAAGTGCCATTCTGCTTATTTCTCTCTTACATCGGTTATTATGACCGATATTTAGCACAATAAATAGTACACACTTTAAAGTGTTATAGGTACTAAAAAGAAATAATTTTAGTATTGCAACGGATGTAGGCTCACAACTGTAATCTAAATTCATCAAAGGAGTTTTTTTATGAAGACATACAATATTCCTGTAGAAGCGACTTTAGAAGTTATTGGCGGAAAGTGGAAAGTTGTTATCCTTTGTCACTTAAAAAAAGGAACAAAAAGAACGAGTGAATTAAAACGTTTAATGCCTGGTATTACGCAAAAAATGTTAACCCAACAATTACGGGAACTAGAAGAAGATGGTGTAATCCAAAGGAAAGTATATGACCAAGTACCACCAAAAGTAGAGTACTCTTTAACGGATTACGGTTCGTCTTTAGGAGCTATACTCGATTCCCTCTGTTCCTGGGGAGAAGTTCATCTTGAAAAAACCGGGAACACATCCATGCTGATTACAGCAGATGAATAATAACTGTAGAAGACATAAAATAGGTTGAGACAATACTTGCCTCAACCAGTTTTTATGTCTCTTTATAATTTTTTGCCGTAATGACTGTTTCAAACTCAAAGGTTTCCGGTAGATGATCTGCATAAGAATATTCAAAAGTTCGTCCATCCGTTAAGTAAGCTACTTGTTCAACTCGCATGAGGAAATCCTGATTTGTTAAGTTCATAAACTGCTTTTCCCTATCATCTGGGCGAATTCCTTTAACCCTGACAACAGATGTCCCTACTTCAAGACCAAGTTTATTTTGAATATGTGAGTATATCGACTCCTCTAAAACAGAAGCCTTAACACCTGGGATAACCGAAATTGGCATCCATGTATGCTCCATAATCGTCGGAATGCTGTGAATGATGCGGAGGCGAATGATTTTATAGACGAAATCACCGATTGAAACTCCCAATTTCTCAGCAACTACTTCATCAGCACCAACAATCGCAAACTCGATAATTTTACTTTCTACCTCACTGCCGTAAACAGCTTTCGTACCTGTTAAAGTTTGAATCATTCGTGCCTTTTCCTGCTGACGCCAATCTTGCACCACTGTTCCACTTCCGCGCCGGCGGATGATGTAGCCGTCTCTTACTAACAGATCCAGCGCTTTTTTAATAGTAAGTGCTGAAACATCAAATTCTTCAGCAAGGACGGGGCTACTCGGAATTTTTTCATTGATTTTATATTCACCGTCTAAAATTTGCTGTTTAATCTTTTGATAAATGCCGAGGTATTTTACTTGTGTTGATCCGCTTGCCATTTCCATACCTCCTTTATACTGCATACTCGCTTCTATTCATTCAAATGTAAAGCCTCAAGTTTGTAGACTGAAGGTGATGGGGCAGCAAATCCGTTTTCCAAGATTTCAATATTCGTTACCGCTTCTTCGTCTTTCACAAGTTTTGGTGCACCATTTACAATTGTGTCATAAGCTGCATCATAGAAACGACCATAATCACCAAGCGGTGTTTTAATTTGTTTTTCAATCCAGTCACCATTTGCATTACGATACTTAGCAACTCCATAGTACATCGGTGAATCTTCACCAAACCCTGCACTCTCAGGCATAATCCCCGCTTTCAAATCATTTTCTTGCTGATCTTCACCGTATTTAATAAATGATCCATTTGTTCCATGAACGATAAAGCGTGGATAATCTTTCGCTACGATATGGTTCGTTTTCAGCTTAATCTTCAACTGATTTCCATAATGTAGACCAACATCGAAATAGTTATCAACCGCACCTTCCACTTCATTATTACGAATATCGTATGTCACTGTATTTGGACGGCCGAATAGTGAAATCATGCGGTCCATCGTATGAATACCTAAACTGTAAAATGAACCTTCTTCTTTTGGAGCTTCATGAGTGATTGAACCAGGACGGAAATAATCAATATGTGATTCAATCTCAATAATATCACCAAGGAATCCTTGTTCAACTACTTGCTTTACAGCTAAAAAATCACCATCAAAACGACGGTTTTGATAAGGCATAACGACTACACCTTTCTCTCGTCCTAAAGCTAATAATTCTTTCGCATGTTCTACTGTATCGCAAAATGGTTTTTCAACGATAACTGATTTTCCGGCTAGTATAACTTTTTTTGCTAATTCATAATGCGTATGTGCTGGCGTACAGATCGTCACGACTTGAATTTCTTTGTCATTCAACAATTCGTCTAAATCAGTAGTGAAGTAAACACCTTTTTCCTCATATGGAGCCGCTAATTTTTCATTTATTTGACGTACAAAAATTGTTTTTACTTTTATATTATTACGTGTCTTTAGATAAGGTAGGTGATAACGGTTAGCTGATTTTCCAAATCCAATAAAGCCCATTGTTAATGTCATGTTCTTCAACTTCCTTGCTCATAAATTTTCGTTTCTACATTTATTATATATTTTTATCTTTAAAAGTATATAGTTTTAATTTCAAAATTATATATAAAAAAGTCGAGATAGAAATCATTTTCTGATTCCCATCTCGACTTTACGTTATAGACTTATATCCTATCATCATTTTATTTATACTCAACGACTTGAGAGCTACTTGGTTATATACTCTTATTCATACATATACGAACGTGTCATCGGAATTGTATCATTAATCCCTTTTGTAAATACAAATTGATGTAAATCAATATTACCTGTAAAGAACGAAGCTGCACATGCATTTAAATATAAACGCCACATGCGGATAAATCGCTCATCTTTCGTTTTGCGAACTTCCTCTAGTACGTTTTCAAAATTTTGAGCCCAATGTTGTAATGTATTCCCGTAATGTCTACGTAAGCTTTCCACATCAACAATGAAAAATTGTTCGTTTGTCATGTTCGTGATTAATTCGTTAACAGCAGGAACATACCCACCAGGGAATATATATTTTTCAATCCAACCATTCGTAGCACCACCATTAGCCGGAGAAGTAATGCAATGTAGCAGAGAAATCCCGCCATCATTTAGTAGTTTGTTAACTGTTTCAAAGTATTGCGTAATGTTGTCTTTTCCTACATGTTCGATCATACCTACACTAACAATTTTATCAAATTTACGATTCCTAATATCGCGGTAATCAAGTAAAGATACTTCAACTAAATCCGTAAGTCCCTCTTGTTTAATTCGCTCGGAAGTCTTTGCAAATTGTTCCTCGCTTAATGTTACTCCCATCGCTTTCACACCGTACTGCTTAGCGGCAGCTGTAATGAGCTCACCCCACCCGCAACCGATATCTAATAGCGTATCACCTTTTTGAAGGTTCAACTTTTTCAAAATATGATTCACTTTATTATGCTGCGCTGTCGTTAAAGAATCTTGTTCATTTTGGAAATACGCACAAGAATATGTCATTGTTTCATCAAGCCATAATTTATAGAAATCGTTCCCAATATCATAATGATGAGCAATATCTTCTTTATTTTTTTGTTTTGAGAAATTCCATTTACTTTTGAAATATTGCAACTTACTATCACCTAAAAAGCTATCCTGCCTTTTATAAATAGATTGAATTGCTTTTTCAAGATTCCCCTCTATTTCAAGGTCCCCATTCATATATGCTTCACCGAATGCAATAGAAGGATCCTTAGCAATTTCTTTTTTTGAGAGCGGCTTATGGAATGTTATATGAAATTGAGGTTCCCCTTCGCCATATTGTATTGTTTCTCCATTCCAAAGTGTAATTTGAACTGGATCTGAAAACAGATTTTTAAGTATTTTTTTATAAAAAAGTTCTTCAACCATAAAAACATCTCCTACTAAAAAATTGAACAAAAAACTATACTAGTTAATACGTCTTTTTGAACATAGCTTAAAATCTTTATGACTTCTTGCTACGAGTGTCATTATAAAACGGTTATATTATGAAGCATAGTACGTACTTTAAAGTGATGTAGGCACTTTTAAGTACCCATGACTGAAACAGGTCCTCAAAAATTTTACTTTTCATCATAACAACTTTCTAAAGTTTTAAAACGAAAAACACCACCTCTTCATTAGGTGGTGTTTTCAATATTACATATAGAGATTTCACTTAACTTCTGTGTTTTTTCTATCTATGCATCGTTCTCCCCATGCGGTTAATTGATTTAATACATTTTGTAAAGACCACCCATAATCGGTTAGGGAGTATTCTACTCGAGGGGGAATTTCTTTGTAAATTTCACGTGTAATCACACCATCTTCTTCCAGCTCACGTAGTTGCTGCGTTAACATTCTCACAGAAATTTCAGGAATTAGACGTTGCAACTCACTCGTTCTCTTCGTCCCTTTCGTTAAGTGACATAAAATGACGACCTTCCACTTTCCACCGATAATTTCTAAAGTTGCTTCTATAGGTATATTATATTGTTTCACGCGATCTCCTCTCCTTTTTTATAAATTCCTTATCTATTGTTACGTAAAAATAAATAATTTTCTATACGGCACATTTTAGTTCCTACAGCACAAAAAAGTACCTATATTACAAAAAAGTAATTATGCTGCTTAAAAATCTCCCTCTATACAAAAAGAAAAAACGAACGTATTCTCGTTCGTTTTTTCTTTCTTTATTCAGCTGCGGTTATAAGCATAGACGTGTTACCATTCTTTTCAAGATGATTTTCTCCCCAGTTACAAAGAGTATCGAGTATAGAATCTAAAGAATGACCGTAATCAGTTAAAGAGTATTCTACTTTTGGTGGCACTTGGTTATACACTTTTCTCTCGATTACACCATCTTCTTCTAATTCACGTAATTGTTGCGTTAACATCTTTTGTGTAATACCAGACATTAATTGTTTTAATTCGCACGTTCTCTTTTTGTCTTTCTTTAAATGACAAAGGATAAGTACTTTCCACTTTCCACCGATAACCTCTAAAGTTGCCTCTACAGGAATATTGTATGTTTTCATATAAAAATCTCCTTTAATAATTTTATAAGACAAATAAGCTAAAATATTTAAATATTACTTTTAAGTATCTATAGCACCTTAAAGTACGTACTTTTTATTGTGTTAAACATGTTTCATAATAGCATACGTAAACAGCAGATGAGTAGTACGGCACCAAAAAGTACCTGTATTACTTTTTAGTATCTATATCACTTTAAAGTACGTACTTTTCATTATGTAAAATACATTTCATAATAGCATTTGTAAGAGTTGAGTGAGTCATGCAGTGTTAGAAATTACCTGTTAGTACCTGTACTTTAAAGTGAGTATTTTTATCATACATTTTGTCAGACGATGAAATGACATGTTTTCATTTTCACATCCATTCACAATGAATAAATAATTTTCAAATACATTTTAGGAGGATATCTATAATGAGTAAATTACTAAAAGAAAAAATCGGGTTTGGTACAGCACCACTAGGAAATATGTACCGTAATATCCCAGAGGAAGAAGCAATCGCTACAGTGGATGCTGCTTGGGAGAATGGCGTTCGTTACTTTGATACAGCTCCACTTTATGGATCTGGATTAGCGGAAATCCGTCTTGGTGAAGCACTGTCAAAAAGAAATCGTGATGATTACTTTTTAAGCACCAAAGTAGGTCGAACGATTTCAGATGAACTAGAAGATCCATCTGCACGTGATTTAGGTGAAAAAGGCGGACTTTTCGAATTTGGTCGCAAAAATAAAATGATCAATGACTATAGCGCAGATGCAACACTTCGTTCTATCGAGCAAAGTTTGAAACGTTTAAAAACAGATCGTCTAGACTTTGTTTTCATTCATGATTTAGCACAAGACTTTTATGGTGATGAGTGGATTTCACAATTTGAAACAGCTCGAACAGGAGCATTCCGTGCGCTAACACGTTTACGTGAAGAAGGAGTTATTAAGGGCTGGGGGCTTGGAGTAAACAAAGTAGAATCAATTGAACTTATGCTTGATTTAGAAGAAGCGAAACCAAATATATCCTTACTAGCTGGTCGCTATTCATTATTAGACCACGAACGTGCATTACAACGAGTAATGCCTGCAGCTGTAAAGCATAATATGGATATTGTTGTTGGTGGCCCATATAGCTCAGGTATTCTTGCTGGAGGCGCTCACTTCGAATATCAAAAAGCATCGCCAGAAATTATTGCAAAGGTTGAGAAAATCAAAGCTCTTGCAGATCGTCACGACATCAGCATCAAAGCTGCTGCATTACAATTTTCACTAGCAAATCCAGCAGTTGCTGCCGTTGTTCCTGGTGCAAGTAAACCGGAACGAATTGTAGAAGACCAAAACGCCTTAAATACAGTAATTCCAGCAGCATTCTGGGAAGAAATGCGCGAACAAAAACTAGTAGCACCTAATGCACCACTACCAATCAACGTAAAATAATAATGAAACTTTAATCAGTGGGAGCATCCCCCACTGATTATTTACCCGTAAATACCGGGATGAAAAGGAGCGTAATGAATATGGCACATACTACTACATCTATGGAAATTTTCGGTTCACCTGAACAAGTATGGCAATTAATCGGAGGTTTCAACTCCCTTCCAGACTGGTTACCTTATATACCTAGCAGTAAATTAACGGAAGGCGGTCGTGTACGTCATCTAGCTAATCCAGATGGTGATACAATTATAGAACGCTTAGAAATATTCAATGCTAAAGAACGCTACTACACGTATTCAATCATGAATGCACCGTTCCCAGTCACTAATTATTTATCTACAATCCAGGTGAAAGAAGGTACTGAAAGTAATACATCGTTAGTAGAGTGGTCTGGTACATTCACTCCTGTTGAGGTTAGTGATGAAGAGGCAATAAATCTGTTTCATGGTATTTACAGCGATGGACTGAAAGCATTACAGCAAGCATTTCTAGATTAATTCATGTAATTGATTGAGACGAAAAAGTAAATTAACAGTCAAATATTCGATTTTTTTAGTTAAATTCATTATGAAAGATAAACAAATACAAATTTCATGCCTGCTTGTTATTGACAAGAAATAAAAAATACTACCTCCAAATGGAAGGTAGTATTTTTTTATTAATCAGGAAAAACAATTAATCCCTCTTCTTTTTCCTCCTGTTTTAAATCTTCTTCTGGAAAGGTTACAGTTGAATTTTTATCACCTGTTCTTTTTGTTTCTTCACCTGGAAATACGAAAGTTGAATTTTCTTTTCCTTCATTTTTTTCTACGTTATCTGGAAATACCATAGGATCATTGGTAGTCAAATCATTATGAAATCCAAGGTTAGACAAAATCGCTTTTAAATCTGGTAAAACCCCTATTTTATCAGATGATGGGTTATTAGTCTTTGTGCCTGTATTAGGATTACTTAAAATTGCTCTCAATTCTTTTGGTGTATATGCCTTACCTAAATGTTCTTTAGCAATCCCTTGAATCGATACAGCAGCCCCAGCAATTATAGGCGAAGCGCTAGAAGTACCACGAAAATTAGAAGTATAACGATTAATTATGTTCTGATCTGTAACTTTTTGTCCTTTACTATTTTGATTTTGATATGTATCTAATGTATCAACATATTCTCCCCAACCATATACATCAATTCTACTACCATAGTTAGAGAAAGCTAAACGTTTATGAGGAACTCTTGCAGTAGATGCTCCAACTATAATAGCTCCTGAATCTTTAAAGTCTCGACTATTTCGATTTAAAATCTGCTTACCATTACGGTCTTTAAATTCATCTAAATCAATCCCACCATTACCAGCTGCTTCTACAATAATAATGCCTTTATCTGTACCTTTGCGAATTGCGTTAAATATACTCGGGTATACTTCTACTGGTAAAGGGTCATCTCCATATCCATCATATTTAAAGGATTCTTCTATTAATAAAACATCTCCAGCCTGTAAAGAATCTACGGCACTTAAAATAGCATCTCTTACATCGATTCTCCCATTATCTCGGATCACTGAAATTACTTTTGCCTTTGCTTTTGGTGCAATCCCAATGTTCCCAATCCCATTGTCAGCTGCAGAAACAACACCTAGAACTGAAGTACCGTGAGAAAGATCATTACTCATTTTTCCAGACATAAATTCAATATTTTGACCGACTAAATCTTCATGATTTAATAACCAACCTTCTTCCAAATCTACAAAAGTTGCTCCCTGGCCATTTCCTCCTTTAATTCCCCAAGCATAAGGAGCATTAATTCCTAAAGGTGCCTCTTCAAGATATCCCTGTCTTGAAAATCTAGGTTCATCATAAGGATTGACTGATAATACAGGCAATCTCGAGCCAGTTGTTGTGTTTATACTCTTATTAGAACGAACTTGTATTTTACTAGAATCGTCATTAGCAGCATGTACTGTATTTGTTACAAATGTCGTACCTACCCCAGCAAAAGCTGTAATTGCAAGTGATGATATTAACATACCTTTAAAATTTTTCATTTTTCCACCTCTAGTTTTCTATTAGAAATAACATATTTAATAATGTGTATGAACCAAAAGCATTTTATCTTATTATAAAAATTAATGGATTTTATAGCTTTTTGATTTACATAAAAACTCCCTTCATTCTTGTAATTCAATATGTACATCTCAAAACAACAAACTTACTGTAACTATTATAGTTACACCTTTATTAATTTTCAACTACGAAATATAAATTTTTAAAAATAAATTTATATTACTTTAAAACAGCACTAACCTTTTACCCACATAAAGTGAAACTTTAATCAGTGGTTTTTTTGCTCATCCCCCACTGATTATTAGCCCTCACCAATCGGGCATTTACGGGCAGTTAATGCGGGATAAAAATGCAAAATATCTATCCAAATTACAGCAATCAATAAGTTTATGGACTACGAAAGAAATACGAAAAAGCAAAGCACTAAGTGCTTTGCTCCTTATAAAATCCCTTTTAACTTTTCACCAATTAACTTCGCTACATACTCATAACCTTCTGGCCCAAAGTGTAATCCATCTTTTTCATCATTTTCTACAAATCTTTTATAATCCCGTTCTTGAATCATTTCAGCGAATACGTTTAGAAAATAACTTCCTGTTTCCCTCGCCACTTTCTCCACCACGTCTGCATACTGACTAAGCACTCTATTTGTTCTATTATGCTGTCTTTCTTCATCAACTGGTGCAGGACTAATCAGTAGTACTTTATCTGATGAAACTTGGTTCACAATCTTCTCTAAGTTTTCTTTATATGCTTGTAATGACACTTGAGAAAAAGAAACTGCATCATTCGTACCAAGAAAAACTGTTACGAAATCTGGTTTATATGATATTACATCTTCTTCAATCCTATTTAACGCATCGAATGTATTATCACCTGGAACACCTGCATTCACTACTTTCCAGTTCGGAAACATCTCTTGCAAACGTGGTGTTAATCTCGGCATTCCATCAAAAAATGTTTCATCAGCTGTAATACTATCTCCAAAACATACTAACGTTTTCATTAAGCTACTCTCCTTTTACGTATGAAACAACTTTCCTTCTATTGCTTTTATATATCTGTCAGCAGAACGTTCAACTGCCTCATTTGCATTTTCTTTTACTACTCGATGAAAAGCGTTGTATAAACGATTAAACTGTAACGGCTTCACTCGATTCACCATTTCTTCCACTTTTCTCGCTGGTAGTGGAATTAAGTTTGGATAGCTGTACATGAAGCTTACCCACCGCTCATCTGCTACAACTTGAATAATATCACCTGTTAACAAAATTCCTTTTCCGTCATTACCTTCTTCCCAATGTAAGACAGATCCACCTTTAAAATGTCCCCCTAAACGATGAATGACTAATCCATCAGCTAATTGTAAAGACTCACCAGACCAATAAATAATACGACTACTCGGACGCATCACCCACTCTTTATCATCTTCGTGTATATAAATTGGTACATCAAATGTCTCTGCCCATTCTACTTGCGTTGAATAATAATGAGGATGAGACAATGCAATCGCATCTAATCCGCCAAGCTCTTTTATTTTCGTAATTGTCGTTTCATCTAAATACGTAATACAGTCCCACAGTAAACGATATGACTCTGTTTTCACTACAAATGCCGTTTGACCGATCGCAAATCCTGGTTTTGTCGTAATACTATAAAGTCCATTTTCCTCTTTAATTATTTCATTTTTATATGTATCATCTGTTTGCAAATTTTCTAAAGTCGTCCAAGACTGCCCTTTCGGATTCACATACTGCCTTTCTTCATCACAAATATGACAACTCACTGGTTCTTCTACACTCGCTGCATACTGCACGCCACACGTTGTACAAACGAAATTTTTCATCATAATTTCCCCTATCCCTATATTTTTATTAAGCTGACTTTTGTTGATAATGATCTGCTTTTTTATTTTCAATTATTAAACTTATAAAAGTAAGTAAATAGACAACTGTAACCGATAATGGAATTACAGTAAATCCTTTTTCTGCAAAAAGAATCCCGCAAACTGACGTTACAAATACAGTCCCTACTGATAATAAACCATAACTTTTACTTTCATAAATCCATACGTACGGAATAAAATGAACACCTATTAACATCGCTACTACAAAAGGTAACCATTCTGGAAATTGAAAATAGGCAAGTAATACAAGTGGAATATTCAATACATTTATTCCACCAATTAAGCCTGCCAAAACCCCTAACGGATTTCCTTTCGCAAACATATCAATCTTCAATATAGCAGCTATCATTAAGCCAAAAGGAAACACACAGCCCATACCGATTAAATATACCCACACCACTTGTTTTTCAGAAAGAACAAATCCCGTTATACTCATAACTACCCAAAATAAAACGCCGGCTAATATAATCGGTAAGCCTCTCTTCGTTTTTATTGCTAAATCCTTTTTCGCTTCTGCAACATTCATCTCACTATCTCCCCAAAAATATTTGTACTATAAAGTCACCTCAACCTCACCCATCCAATAACGCCAAGCTTCTAAATAATCTTCTAAATCTTTCGGGTGGTGCCGTAAACATGTATCTATACGCAAATATAATCCTATGACTATTTCTTCATATAAATCACGGTCATTTTTATGAAATACACATTGTTTCATCGCATAACCAATCGTTTCTTTTGTTAAATCTTCCGGAGTTGAACAGAACGCATAAATTAAATCATATATAGGATCTCCTAACACTGGTAAAGGATCAATTACACCGTGCAGCTCATTCTCTTTAAATATAAAGTTATGAAATCCAAGATCACCATGCAATAAAAACGGCTGATTTATTCCAGCGTCCCTATTCGCTAACTTAAGAACCGTTCTATACCCTTCTTCACTTATGTAACGCCTTACATTTTCATGAGCTTCTATCACATTTGTTGTTAAAAATCCACTCCAAGATTGAACCGGATTTTCTTTCCATCCCCAGCCATCAACCTCTGTAGCTACTTCATACTCATTGATAACTTCTTTTACAAGTTTACAAAGAACACTCCGTTTATAGCCTAGTTTGCAAGAATTTGTGCCCTCAAGGAATGAGTAAACAATATAGCGATTTAAAGGTTCCTTATATAAAAGCTTTGGAAATAATTCGTCCTTTTTATAAAACTGAAGAAAATAAGCTTCTTCACGTATGACATCCGATTCATTCAACTTTACAACGTATTGTTCATCTAACAAATATATAGTACTTGTCGTACCCCCGTTTAATGCTTTTACGCTATTTGGATAATGTGAAATAACTTTTTCCTTAACTAGTTGTGCAGTGATTATTGAAATGTCCATTCTCTCACCCTTTAACTCCGAATATTCCCTCAATTCAAAAGGCAGCTTTACTATTATTTGACAAACGCAAGGGAAATCCTCTCATCCATCCTAATATAACAAACAATAATTTTATTTTATTACAATGGCTTTCTTCAATATTCCATTTATGGTAATGTGATTTTATCACTCTAAATGCTCTTCATATACTCTAATAATTTCTATTGCAGGGTCTCTGTCTTGTAATTTATGAGCCAAACTTTCTACACCAAACACTTCTGTAAACGTATGACTGCCTACAATTAAATTAATCCCTTTAAATTTCGCATGTTGAACTGTATATAATGTTTTTTCACCTGTTATGTACGTGTCACACCCTTTTTCTAATGCACGTTCAATCAAATTTGTATTGTTTCCTGCACCGGTTAAAATCGCAATCCGTTTTACTGGTTTATCGTGATTTTTCCAGCTCTTCACTTTCTCTTCCATTTTTTCTTCAAGTTTTCCAACTAAGTTTGAAAAAGGAATCGCTTCTTTATATTCTCCTATTCCCGGTAGTTCTTCTTCCTCATACGTGGAATATTCCAGTATTGTATCTATCCCAATTCCGTTAAATAACGATGTACATGTGCCAAACTTTACAAAATCTAACGGCAAATGAACCCAAAAATGATTCATTTCATATTGCTTCAATTTCTCAATACAAGCCTCTTCCATACCAAATAAAAAACTCCACGGCGCATGATGTGTAACTATCATATCGACTCCATTTCTATACGCTTCTTCAATAGTTTCTAACGTTAAATTTGTTGTGTAACCGATTTTGTGAAATTCATCTTTACTTATATGAGTAAAACCATATTCATCATCGCCGTATTTATGAAGATGCTCTCCAAATAATGATGTTATATGTTCGTTAAACTGCTTTATATTCATTTTATTTCTCCTTTCATTTACTTTTATATTTCAAAAATAAGGAAATACTAACAACAACGTTACATACATATAGGAGGACAATATGAAACCTGAATTTTTAAAAGCTGTACATGATGCCATCGGAAATGTCGAACACATTCATATAGAAGAAAGCGGTGCTGACAGCTTACTTATCCATCATGATGATGCACAGCAATTACAACAAGTCGCTAAAACGCTAGAAAATAACAATTTTCGCTCTGCTTTAAGAACAACTGGAAATGCTTCGTATATTGAAGTATTGAACAGATAGTGAAAGTCCGGATGTATGCCGGGCTTTCTTTTTTTATATTAAAACTTCAAACTCTTTCACATATACCGCTGTTCCAGCAATATCTATTTGTAACTTCTCGTTTTCTATCCCTTTCGTTACATAAACAGTTACACGACCATCTTTATTTATTTCCTGTCCTTGCTCAACGATTAAATCCAATTCATGTTCAAAATCTTTCTCTAAATACTCCGCATAATACGCTCCCATTACACCTGAAGCTGTTCCTGTCACTGGATCTTCAATCGTTCCAGCGTAAGCTGATGAAAAATGACGGCCGTGCATTTGTGCTAGTTCATCATAAGTTTCTAGACAAATTGGGTGAATGGAAGCATTAGGTATTTCTTTTAATACTGACGGAAATGCATCAGTATTAGGTTTCATTCTCTCACACGCATCAAGATTTTTAATCGGTACAATTACAGTCCAATTCCCCGTACTTCCATATACAATCGGTAAACTTTCATCTAAATCATTTACTTCTAAACCAATACTATGAGCTAATTCTTCTTTTGAACCTGCAAAATCTTTAAACTGAGGTGCTGTCTGCCTCATTTTAATAAAGGTTTCTCCCTTTTCATTTACACCTATTTGTATTGGTAAAATCCCTGCCTTCGTTTCAATCGTAAGGTTACTTTTCTCTTCTAATAAACCTTTTTCGCGCAAGGCATATATCGTCCCTACTGTCCCATGACCACATAAATCCATTTCAAAACCAGGTGTAAAATAGCGCATTCTTATATCTCCTACTTCTGAGGAAAGAACAAAAGTTGTTTCGTTATATCCAACTTTTTCAGCAATAATTTGCATTTCCTCTTCCGTTAATCCATCTGCTTCTAATACAATACCTGCTGGATTTCCCTTATTTGGTTTATTCGTAAATGCGTCGTAATGAAATACGTTTATAGTCTTCATTTTCTTTTCTCCTAATCTACTTTAAAAATTTTATAATAAAGCTCTGTCTCCGTTTTCACCGAACAATAATTTCTCCAAAATATCTTCTGCATCTTTTCATTTGAAGTATGTGTACTTCCGATGTAATAAGTAGCCCCCATTTCCTTTAACATATGCAACGATTGAAGATGCATATGAGAAGCAATTCCTCTCCCGCGATAATAAGGCATTACTCCAAAGTAAAATAATCGTCCTTCACTTTCTGTTCCAGTTTCTATATGCGGTATGGACATACCAATTGGCTCAGTTTTATCATAAAAAACAATACATGACTTTTCCCAACCCTTACCTAACTCTGTTTGCACGGAATAAAAATGCTCATCGATAGTTAAAATTGAAGTTTGATTTCCTGAGTTCAACATACATTGCTCCCAAATGTATTTAAATTCTTTTTCCGATAACGTTCCTTCTGCTATTGATCGATATGTATATTGTCTTTCAAGCTCTTCTACATTGTTCAATTCTCTACATACTTCTATCTTTGCGGCATACAAAGAAAAACCGACATCAAGTAACACTTTCACACTTGAGTTATAACTACTAAACCTTTTGTTTAATACAATACTTGCTCTTTTTAACTCCCAATTAAAACAAACCTCTTCAAATCTACTTATCTTTTCTTTATATGTTTGTACGTTATACAAAACATCTTCTTCTATTTCTTCAATCGTTACTGCATTTGGTAAGCCATTTAATACTTTTTTAGAAGGGCCAAATAGATTCTGAATGATTGCAAGATCGTATATCACCACTTCAATTCCCCTACACCAGGCTCAATAAACTTCCCTGAAATATCCTCATTTGAATCTATTACCCAATCATATATATTTTTTGCTCCTTCAGCCGGAGTCATATTCGCATCAAAGGCACCAATATCAGTTTTTAATTTTCCTGGGTGAATGGCAGTTACACGAATTCTTTTATTCTCAAACTCTTGTTGTAAGCAGAGTGTTAACATATTTTGTGCAGCTTTAGCAATTCGATATGAATATGAGAACTGACCTTGCGGAAACTCTTTGTTCGCCATTTTATGTAATGATCCTAATCGAGAGGACACATTTATTATTCTCGGATGATCCGATTTAGCTAACGCCACATATGTACCTTTTACAGCCCGAATTACACCTAAGCAATGAATATTAAATAAGTCTGTTAATTCTTCTGAATTTGTATGTAAAATCTCAGTCTCCTTCCCAGTAATGCCAGCGTTATTTATAACTAGATCAACATATTCTGTATATTCCTCAAGCTGCTTCTTAATTTGCTCCGTACTCTCATCAGCCGATAAGTCTGCCAATATAGGAAAACATCTACCACTAAACATTTGCTTCAATTGCGTTACCGCAACCTCAGTTCTAACTAACGGATAAACGATATGCCCCTTTTCATGAAATACTTTTACTAACTGTAACCCTAATCCCCGATTTCCACCTGTAATAACCACTCTCATATACTCATCTCCTTATTTTTAAAATAAATAAGAAAATCCATCCACTTACCATTCTCTAATGAAAATGCCTCTCTCTTGCATTCAAATGAAAAGCCTGCGCTTTCCGCAAGACGCACTGATGGCTCATTATCGACATGTATATGTAATTCGATTCTATGAAAATTAAGGCTATTAAAAAATAACGATAACGTAGCGTTTACACTTTCTACCCCATATCCATTTTTCCAATATTGATTATGAATAGAGTAGCCCATCATTGCCCACTGATAATCCATACGTAAAATTTTTATTAGCTCTAGCTTTCCAATATTAGCTCCGTCTTCTTTACGAAAAATACCTAATACATACATCTCATCTCGATGTGCTGCTTCATCAAAGCCTCTTATCCATTCCGTGAACCATTCTTTTGTTGACGATGCCATAACTTGATAGCCATCGTCATATTTATACTGCGATGGCAGTCTCTTATTAAATCCATCTAACCAACTTTCGTAATCATCTTTTTGAAATGGACGGATAATGAGTCTATCCGTCTCTACTTCTAATAACGGTAGCTTCATTTAATTTCATCCCTCGAATTATTAATTGAATATTCTTTATTATCTTACACAAAATACAAAATCTAGTAAATTATTATGTTTTTGATACATAAAAACCCAGTCATGCTTTATACATAACTGGGTTCTCCATCGTTTCATAATTTTCTATTTCACAAGAACTACATCTCGTAATTCCCTCTTCAACACTTTTCCTAAAGCATTTTTCGGTAACTCATCTATGAATACCACTTCTGGTATTTTGTAACTGGCTAATTTCTGTTTACAATACTGAGTAATACTTTCTTCTGTTAATATTGTTTCGCTATCCTTCACAATGAAAGCTCTTGGAACCTCTCCCCAAAAGTCATCTAGAACTCCAACTACTGCAACTTCTAAAACACCATGTATTTCATGAATAACATCTTCTACTTGATCTGGATATACATTGTCACCACCGCGTATAATAACGTCTTTATATCTTCCCATAATATGCAGGAATCCATCGTCATCTATCATGCCAGCATCACCCATGTTAAACCAGTTATCTTTTACTACCTTCTTTGTCGCCTTTTCATTATTCCAATACCCTTTAAACATGTATGGACTTTTCACATGAATCTCTCCAACTTCATTTGTTGTTAGTTCATGTCCTGTTTCCGGATGAACAATTTTCACCTCTACATTTTTCAAGGTTTTTCCTACAGAAGACATCTTTTCTTTTCCCATCATTGGATGCCATGAGGTTACAACCCAACCTTCTGTACTACCATAACCTTGCACCATATATATTCCTTTTTCCATATATTTTTGAATGAGTGTTTCTGGCACTTTTGTACCACCGCTTTGTGCTACTTTAAAGGTTGAAATATTACGTTCTTTTTTATTTAATTCATCAAGCATGTAACTATAAACAGCAGGGAACGCAAGCATCGTAGTAATTTTCTCTTCTTCAATCTTATCCCAAATAAGAGTAGGATTCGAATCAGCTAAGAAAATCATCGTAACGCCATGATAAATACAATTTAAAATAGAAAGCACGCCACTCATATGGAACAATGGATGCACAGATAAAAAGCGTTCACCTGCTGGGATTTCTCTTTGTCCCGCAATTTCAGCAAAATAGTGATGTAAGTTTTTATGTCCAATTACACATGCTTTCGCCTGTCCAGTCGTTCCTGAAGTAAATAAGTAAATGGCGTCGTCTTCTTCATGAACTTCTACGTTCGGTTCTGTCGTTGGCTGTTTTTGCAGCTCTAATTCAAATGAACCAAAACCTTCTTTTATCGTTTGAATTACATAAGGAATTTCTTTAACAGCATCAACATTTAATAACACTTCACTAAATTCTTCATCAATAACTAACACTTTTAATTTCGCTTCTTTTACAATCGTTTCTAATTCATATACAGTAAGCTGATGATTTAGCGGAATAAATACCGCTCCAATTTTTAAACTTGCCATCATAACACTTGGAAATGGGTGATTATTTTTGCATAGTATTCCTATACGATCTCCTCTTTGCACACCATTATGTAACAAATAATGTGCAAGCTGATTTACTCGTTCATTATATTGCTGAAACGAATATCTTTTCTTCCCTCCTACAAGCGCTTCCAAATTTGGTGACTGCATTGCTCTCTTTTGTAATAATTGTCGCATCGTTCTCAAGTAAAACTCCCCTTTATATATGTTAGGTTTTTTATTTTACCAGATTAACTATTAATTTACTAAAGATTACACTTAGTGAATATAAGAAGAATATAAAATAGCCATTTACTTCACAAGTAAATGGCTATTTTTCATTATATATTAGAATACTTCTTGTTCATTACATATTGCACATACTCAGGTGCACTTTTATCAATCTCTTCATCACTTAGTTTATATTCTGCACCATATAAATAAAAGGAAGGTATAAATTCCATACCTGTATATAGGCATGTAGCTTGGAATGGTTTCGTCAACTCATCCATTGTAATCCCACTATTTTCATAGTCTTTTTCTAATCCACCTATAGAAATAGCTACACCAAATTCTTTCCCCTTCACTTTATCTCCTTGTGATCCGTACGCAAATCCATATGTTAATACATCATCGAACCATTTTTTTAATAATGGTGGTGTGCTGTACCAGTAAAGCGGAAATTGAAATATATATCTGTCATGTTCTACTAATAACTTTTGCTCTTGTTCAATATTAAACTCCCAATTTGGTGCCACCTTATATAATTCATGCACCGTAATTTCATCTGAATGTTTCTCAAGTTCTTCTATCCATCTTTTATTAATTTTTGATTTTTCAATATGAGGGTGTGCTACAATTACAAGTGTTCTCATCATTTTCCAGCCCCTTTATAAATTAATCAATCCTTTACGTATTAGTATGAATGAGTTACATATAATTGAAAAGTACGTACTTTCAGGTACTATAGGAACCTTGAAGTACCTTTGGAGGTGTTATATGAATCAAAATGATGATTGCCCAATTGCAACAACACTCGATGTAATCGGTGGAAAATGGAAAGTTCATATTTTATGTATTTTGTCGGATGGAAAAATGCGAACAAATGAAATTAAACGAGAAATCCCAAACATTACACAAAAGGTTCTTACACAACAACTTCGGCAACTTGAAGCTGATGGGATTATCTATCGTACCGTATATCAAGAAGTACCACCAAAGGTTGAGTACACCATAAGTGAATACGGAAAATCTTTAATGCAAATAATGAATGATCTGTTTGAATGGGGAAAAGATCATCAGATTAAAAGATTACATGACTAAAAAAGCACTATATACTTTGTTTAATCCTCTACGTTCATATTTTTTATTTCTATAAAGTTTATTTTCATCATTTTTTAGCTAACTTGTTTTCTTAGATTGATGGACGTGACCCCACATCCATCAATCTAAAAAGATACAATTAGAAAAATGAGATTTCTATAAAGTTTCGCATATAAACACTACTTCCGCCTCATTAAACGCTCGCTCTACTTTTTCTAATCTCAATTGTACGTAAGCTATAAAGAAGCACCCCTAAACCGAGAATTTTTTCATTATTAGACGCATTAGAACCTAAGGTAATAGTAGGTACATTTAAACCCATAAACCTTCCACTCCATTCTATAGGCATATAAAAAGATACTCCTTAAAAATAAAAAACGCTATTCTCTCTTTAAAATCATAGAAAAGAATAGCGTTTTTTATTTTGAAATAGAAGTCTGTATTTAAACTAAACATGCTAATATTGATTTTGTACGATTGTCAGTTACTTCATAATAAATTTCTAATCCTTTCCGAGTACCTGTAACCATTTTAGCAGCTTTTAATTTAGATAAATGTTGACTAATTGTACTTTGAGGCATTTGTAAATCCCCATACATTGTTGTTACATTAGTAGGACCTTTTGCAAGCATTATTTTTACTAAAGATAGACGAACTGGATGCGCCAATACCTTTAACACCTCAGCGATTTCTTGAAACATTTCTTTTTTTTCTTTCATCCTATTTCTCCCCTTTTATATACATATTTATGTTATCCATATATATAATTCGAAGGTATATGCGTTTTTGTGTCCGTCATTTTAAAAAAATATAAAAAAACTTTAATCCGAAACTAAAGGATTAGCTTAACATAATGTCTCACTATTCATAATGAATAGGAATCTCGTTATAGAAGCAGTAGTTTTTATGCTACAACTCTACATTCAACTAACTAAAATCAATGAAAAAAAGAGCAGATAGTCCGCTCTTTTATGATGCCTCCTTATGTTCCGTGGAATGTTTAACACTCCCCAGTCTCTTTAGTTTATTCCACCCTACCGCTACTCCTCGAAGCGATGAGAATATAGATTTAATGACAACATAAGTCATAAATTGACGATAAATAAAACGTTGTAAAATTAACCATACTAATGGTTTCGGATTTTCTTCCTCTAATTTAAATGCGAACAGAGAAGCGAGAAGATCCATTAAAAAGAATACAAAATAAAATCCTAAAACTTTTAGCGGATTACTACTAAATAGTCCTATAATCATTAATATATCTGCAAAAGGAGCAATGAATTGCAGAACATATTGGAATAACCACATGTTAGGCAGTGCAATAAACCCTAACGTTTTATGTTTTGAATTACACAACGCTTTTCGATGTTTCCAAAGACATTGAAGTGTACCATATGACCAACGATATCGCTGTTTAATGAGACTTTTCACATCCTCAGGTGATTCCGTAAAAGCATGCGCTTTTTCTTCATATACAATTCTATGCCCTTGACGTAAAAATGTAATAGTAAGATCGGTATCTTCTGCTAATGTATCTTCGCTTAAATATCCAGATTCAACTACATTCTTTTTGCGCCACGCCCCAATAGCTCCTGGAACTACTGTAATACAATTTAACTCATCAAAAGCTCTACGTTCTAAATTAAACCCTGTAATGTACTCAACATGTTGCCAAGTAGTTAACAAATTCCGTCTATTCCCCACTTTGACATTACCTGAAACTGCAGCTACATTCTGATCTTCAAAGTGTCTAACCATTAGAGAAATGGCGTCTTGCGCAATAATAGTATCCGCATCTAAAGTGACAATGATTTCTCCTCGCGATTGTTGAAACCCTAGGTTCATTGCCGATGATTTCCCGCCGTTTTCTTTCTGAATGAAACGAACTTTAGGGTGTTTATAAAATGTTTCTTTCATTACTTTTGACGTAGCATCTGTCGATCCGTCATCCACAACAATAACTTCAAATTCTCTATAATTACTATCCAAAATTGAGTGAATTGTCTTGGCTATCACCTTTTCTTCATTATATGCTGCTATGACAACACTAACAAAAGGTTGATAGGACGAATTAATATAGCGAGATAACGTTTTTCTTTTCTGCTTCCATGCAAAATAAATTAAGAATAAAAATCGAAAAATCCCTAATCCAATAGCAATATAAAAAATAGTAGTTAATATATGCTTAAAATATCCAGCTCCTGAAAAGACAGCTTTATTGTAAAGTAAATATTGCTTCCCCTCAGAAGAAACAGGAGGCATAATTTCATCTCGTTCTTTATTCATTAAATCTGAAATTGTTACAAAACTATATCCATGCTTTTTTAGGTCTTTAATAATGATCGGGAGTGCCTCTACTGTATGGGTACGATTCCCTCCCGCATCATGGAGAAGAATAATATTTCCCTCTCCCTTATAAATGGGATTAAGAGCACGTCTTACTAATTCATTTGTTGATGGTGTTGCCCAGTCTTCGGGATCAACTTTTTCCGCTACCATTGTATAGTTCATATTTTGTGCACGTAAAATAGGCAATATTTCATTTGATGAATCCGGGTTAGCATCCGCTTCATATGGCGGTCTAAATAAAACCGTAGAATGTCCAGTTACTTCCTGAATTAAACGTTGCGTCGTATTAAGTTCTACTTTCGTTCGTAATAAAGACGTATCAGCTATGTTAGGATGCTTGAAAGTATGATTGCCAATTTCATGCCCCTCATCGTATATTCTTTTTACAATACTAGTATTTAGTTGCGCGTTTTCACCAAGTACAAAAAAAGCAGCTTTTATTTGATTCTCTTTTAATATATCTAAAATTTCTGGCGTATATTTCGGGTCTGGTCCATCATCAAATGTTAATACTACTTGTTTCCCATTTGGTTTTCCATATCGTTGCACTTCATATGCAGATGGTAAGGATTGATATACTTCATCTGTAAGGTAACCATCTTTGCCTACTTTAAAATCTCTCAATCCATTTTTTCTTTCATTCTCAATCTGTAAAATTTCACCTTGTCCAGAATAATTTACTTCATCTAAACTATTGATTTTATGTAATACATTAGGATTTTTTTGTGCCTCAATCGGATTTTTTAAAACTTTCCATATTGTAGGGTCTTCTGCTCCTAGTCTCCATAACGCAAATCCCTTTGTATTATTGTCCATTGCGATTTTCACTTGATTATAAAGAGTTACACCGTCTAA
Source organism: Bacillus sp. C-3-6 (assembly GCF_054509685.1). Classification (NCBI taxonomy): domain Bacteria; kingdom Bacillati; phylum Bacillota; class Bacilli; order Caryophanales; family Bacillaceae; genus Bacillus; species Bacillus sp. C-3-6. The sequence continues at coordinate 3,207,301 of NZ_CM137247.1, forward strand.
GAACCAAGCAGTATGTTCTTTCCCTTCTGTTTTATACCTAAAATAAGGGTTTCCACTCATTTTATCCCATTGAATTTTCATATTTGAATCATGAGCCATTGCCATAACTTCTGAGAAAGTTAAAGACTTCGCAGCTTCTTTACTATTTACTTCCCAATCATATCCATAGTTACCGAAAGCAACTATAAGCTTATTAGACGGAATATTCAGTTCTTTTAATGTGTGTTGGAACCATTTATTTGAAGAAATTGGTCCTGGTTCCCCGGCTCCATAGTGCTCATCGTACATCATTACAATTATTCGATCTATTATTTTTGCTAACGCACTATAATCAAAAGCCTTATCATTAGCTGGAACATCTTGTGTAACGAGCAAATCATGTTCATGAAATTCCGTAGTAAGTTCTTTCATAAAATTTGTTAAGTTTTCTCTATCACTTTCAGGTACGGCCTCAAAGTCAATATTAATACCTGAAAACTGATTCTTTTTAACTTGGCTTACTAAATCATTAATAAACTTTGTCTTTACATCATTTGAGGAATTCAGTAACTTATGAATTAGCCCATTATCAGGACCAGAAGCTTCCTCAGTATAGTTAGTAAGCAAAGGCATAATCTTCACTTGATTTTTTTCTGCCAACTTTACTATCTCAGGTTTGATCTCACTTCTAATCGTTAAATCTGCTTTTAAATGATACCACTCTGGTACTAACGTAGTTAAGGAATCGATATTTTCTTTTAAAGAAGCGGTACTATTTTCATCCCAGTTTACATAAAAACCATACACTTCTTTAGGTTGTTTACTATCCTTCGGCGGATTCACCAAATTTTTATTATCCTTCGTTTCGGTATTTGGGTTAAATTCTTCCTTCTTTAACTGCTGATCACTAAGTTTTTGATTAATTGGTACAAGTTTAGTATCTTGTTGTACAGCGGTATTCATATTTGGAATTTCTGGTGTTGAAAAAATACTTTGAAAGAAAAAATAAAATACAACACCTACACTAACTATTGAGATACATAGAAACGAAATAAAGGCTATGTTTCTCCTTCCTTTCGGATCATAAAAAACAGGTTTTTCTTTATCTTTCTCTTGTTGAATGTTTTTCTCCATTATATTTTTCACATACTCCTTCTTAATAGAACTATAAAATAATAAAGTGCAACTTTAATCAGCCCTCACCAATTGGGCATTTACAAGCAGCCCAACTCCCACCTAACTTCTTTGCTCCAGCCAAATTTTGAGATGGGAGTTTTACTGCCCACAATAGCGAGAGAAATCCTTTTAGCTTTGAAATGAATCTCTCACTTCCATATTCTATTGATTCTTCTTTTCATTCCCTTGCTGGTGGCCTCTATTTTCTTGTTGAGATCCCCTACCATTATTCCCTTGCTCGTTTCCACCATTTTCTTTCTGGGATCCTCTTCCATTGTTCCCTTGCTGATTCCCATTATTTCCTTTTTGAGATTCTCTATCGTTGTTCTCTTGCTGATTCCCATTATTCCCTTGTTGAGACCCTCTTCCGTTGTTCCCTTGCTCGTTCCCATTATTCCCTTGTTGAGACCCTCTTCCGTTGTTCCCTTGCTCGTTCCCATTATTTCCTTGTTGTGATCCTCTTCCGTTGTTCCCTTGCCCATTTCCATTATTCCCTTGTTGTGAGCCTCTTCCGTTGCTTCCTTGCCCATTTCCATTATTCCCTTGTTGTGATCCTCTTCCGTTGTTCCCTTGCTGATTCCCATTATTTCCTTGTTGAGCTTCTCTACTTTTATTCTCCTGTTGATTCCCTCTATTTTCTTGCTGAGATCCTCTTCCATTGTTTTCTTTTATTTGCTTCGATGGCTGTTCCTCTGTTTTCTTTTGTTCTTTCTGCTCTTGCTTTTCATATTTTTTTTCGTCTACAGGAGATAAATCCATTGATGCATCAGGAGATGACTCCGGCTGTGATTGCACCTCTTCTTCATTTTCCACCGGATTAGGCGGCGTGGCAGGAGGAGTAAGCGATTTGTTTTTCTCATTCTCTTGCTTTATATAGACACCTGTGCCAATTCCAGCTTTTCTAGCATTCTCTCGTACTTGCATCGTGCTACTTTGATATTCAACTGTAATATGTTTTAACTCATATTCTTTCTTCAATTCTTTCATTGCCTTTTCTAACTGTGGTTCTAGCGCCTTGTCCTTTGCAACTGCTGTTAGCATAACTTGCTTATCATTCGTTAAATACTTATCCTCTTGACTTTGCTTTATAATAGTACGTATTACTTCTTGTAATTGTTTATTTTCCCATTGCTTCAATTCTTTTAAAATACGCCTTCCATCATCATTACAAGCCTGTAAATCTATAACACGAAAATCCTTCGTTACGCTCACCTCTAAACTTGGATTTATATCAACTGAGACGTAAGCAAATACTTTTTCTTCTGGTTGGTTGTAGAAAAACAGCACTGCAAATAGAAAACAAGCAACAAGTATTGATGCAGGCTTTAAAAAGGAAGGGATCGAAAAATGCGATGCTTTTTGTTCTTGCTCATCAAATGAGATTTCCTCCCCAATCATGCAAGAATCCCCTTTTCTTTTACACGTAATAAACTCTCCATTTGGTGTTAAAACAACTACGCTATGCTTTTTTATATCCATCACAATTCCTTTATTCATCATGCTTTTCCCCTCTTATGTAATCCAGAATATATGTATAGTTGTTTGCAAAAATAATACACATTGCAATAATGTATTTTCTATGTCGTTCCAACGTTTTACGACTTACCCTAACACGCGGTTCAATATGTTTAAGCGGTAACTTTTTCTTTCGGAACAGCTCTTCCATCATTTCCTCTTCTTTTATAATAATTTTTACAATTTCTATTAAGTGCTCACGCGTATCACGATGCTTAGGAGATTCTTTAGCAAGCTCTGAGAATGTGATTTTAAACTCAGCTAGCACACTTTGAAAATGAAGAATTTCCTCCTTACGGTTACTATTTTCCATCTCTTTCATATACTCCGTAAGCGACACTTGCATTTCTAACATTTCCTCTTGCTCATCTTCTTTTAAAAAGACAAAGTTATGTTTAGACTCCTTACGTATATAGTCAATTACATCTCTTTTTATAAGAAGATCAGCAAACGCTAAAAAGGATTTTCCTTTTGTATAGGAATACTGTTCAATTGCTTCGTTAAACGCAAACAATCCAATGCTATATTCATCATCCTGTTCTGTAATATATCGGCGGCAGACTGATGAAATTGATTTTCTAATAAAAGGCTGATACTGTACGATAAACGCTTCTTTATCTTCTTCGTTGTTTTGTATGTTACATACGATATCTTCTATTTTCGGTTTTCTTAAGATCTTCATTACTAAACTCAACACTTGTAATCTCCCAGCCTCCTTCAAATAGCAAAATGGCCACTACAAAAGTGACCATTTAACCAGATTTTCTTGGTACTTTTCTTCGGTCTTGTTTTCTTGCTGTTAGTTATATTTTTAGAGTCTAACGTTTTCTTAATGATTTTTCCTTTTCTCTCGGCACTACAGTTAAGTTTGTATTTTTATCTACTTTCTTATTTTCTACCGTTCGTTTTGCTTATTCTCTTTCTATTTTATCTGCAATCCTTGAATAACTCTTCTTTATATAATTGGTAATTTCATCCTTCCATTTTGGATGCCCACTTAATCTAGTAATTTTATTAATGCTTCTATATTCTTTCATAGTCATTTTTCTTCTATTTATTTTCTTCACTATACATATTCGGAGGAATACATAGTTTTATGGGGGTCAAAAAATATTTTCATAAAAAAATACATATTTATTTCAAAAATAAAAACCATCAATTTGAAAAAAGATAATCAAATTGATGGTTTTCTTATAATATCTATTAAATTAAGTTGGATTCTCATTATATCTAAAAAAGTACTAGCTATCTTCTTCCAATTTTCTCCATTTTCATCTTTCTTGGTTATCATAATATGTCTTATCTGCGTATTTTCTATCATTTCCTTTTAGATAAGCTAAAATTACTTTTGGATTTTTAAGTAAAGTCCAGTCTCCATATGTATCAAATCTTCTGCATGAAGTCATCATTCCATTTTTAATAGTACCGAATTTCTTATTATTTTTCTTTCCCCACTCTTTTAAACGTTTAGCGAAATCTGCATCTTCTGCCATAAGCATGTTTTCATTAAATCCGTTGATTGCCATAAAGTCTTTTCTATAGCACCAAAAAATCCCTACAGATATAGCTCCGTACTTAAAAAGTAAGGGGATTATGATTAACATTGCGGAGAGAAATATTCCTAAAGATATTCTTTCAAACTTACCATTCACCCCACCACCAATGTATGTACCTGAAGCTAAATATTTATCTACATTAAACAACATAGACTCTGTCATTATGGTATCAGCGTCTATAGTAACGATTATTTCTCCACTAGCTATTTTAGCCCCTGCATTTCGAATTTTAGATAAGTTTTTATCGTTATTTTTCAATGTAACACAATTATAAGATTTTGCTATTTCCTCTGTTTTATCTGTACAACGATTTAAAACAACTATAACTTCCGTTTGCTCTTTATATGCCTCTGATGCCTTTGCAATTGAATCTAAACATTTTCTAATGTACTTTTCTTCATTATGCGCAGGAATTATAATAGAAAACTTCACATCTTTTTTCAAATTAACTCCTGAAGATTCGTTTGTCTCAGTCATAATATTCCCCCCTTATTTTATAAGGTAAATATCTACTATACATAAATTATATTAATATTTATTAGGTTATATTATAGAAACTGACGGTAAAGAGGCTCTTACTGTCGACGTTCAAAAGCAAGACGTACAGCAAGCCCCGTTAAAACACTTGCCATAAGCCAACGCTGTACTCGTAGCCACGTCGGGCGTGTGCCAAACCATTTTGCAATTTTACTTGCTGTACATACAATTACAAGGTTAACTATAAAGCTAACAGTGATTTGCGTAAGCCCCAAAACTGCACCTTGAAAAAGCAACAATCCCTTCTCTGGATCTTCAAATTGAGGTAGAAGTGATACATACAAAATAGCAATCTTTGGATTCAGAAGATTCGTCATGAGTCCCATCAGAAATAATTTCCTTGGTGGCTCATTAGAAATCATATGAGGTTCCATAATAGATGTAGCACCCGGTTTAATCGAATTCCAGGCGAGCCACAGTAAGTAAGCAGCACCTGCCCACTTTACTGCTTCATATACAGCGGGAACAGCAACGAATAGAACTGTAAGTCCAAACATAGTTGCGATTATATAGATTACAAATCCGAGCATGATGCCCAATAAAGAAATAAATCCCGCCATACGTCCTTGCGTAATGGAACGGGAAATGAGGTAAATCATATTAGGCCCAGGTGAACAAACCATGCTAAGCGAAACAATTGCAAAAGCTACCAATGTACTCAAGCTGACCATAAACCTTCCCCCTTTATTTTACATAAAATTTCCTATTGTACATTTTATCATGATTGAGGAGAGAAAAGATTAATATAAAACGATGCAGCTAAGTAATATTATCGGATCGAATGTATTGTAATCACATACTTCTCATTCTCTTAAGTAAGGATCTAAGAGTACCCTATCCATAGAGCTACTAAAACCACTACAAATAAAGCAAAACAACATGTGATATTTCGAATCCATTTTTGTATATCACCAAAATACCTTTCTATAAATATAGCGTTGATAGTAAGCATAAGAAATAAAACAAAGAAAGGCAGCGAGGTATAGGTCCATTTTTATCTTCATGGCTGGAATTATACCCCTTACCAAACTTCTAAATAAAATGTATAGCTGAGTAGTTACCTTATTTTTCAAAAAAATTCTGATTATTTCTTTTTCACTTCTTCTACAAATTCCCATGTCTCTCCGTTATCTTTTGATTGATAAAGTGCACTACTATCGCCATTGTAGTCTCCATCTGCCCCTTGTCCAACTAACATATTAAAAACCCCATCTTTCTCATATGGCATACTAGGTGAATCAAAAGGACTTATTGTGGACTGTGTATAATCTAATTTCACTTCATGCGGCGGATATTCTACCTTTTTGAAAGATACTCCCCCATCATCTGTACGATATAACTCTCCTTCATTACCAGAAGGCCTAATTGCTCCTAAAAACCCAAGTTTATCATTTATAAAAGTGATTCCTGATACACTACCAATCCCCCCATTAAATGGGTCTGGATTGATAACCTCCCATGTTTTCCCTTCATCACTAGTCTTGCTTAATGAATAAAAGGCGCTCCCTAATGCTTTATCTGTCATATTTAGTTTATAACCAACTTCTTTCGATAGGAAAAACTGTTCTTTTTCATTCTTTAAATCTTGTTGTTTCTTCTCTTTAAGCATATCTTCTTTTGGAGGCGTCTTTGATTTACTCCAACTTGCGTCACTTATTAAATTATATCTAGCAGGGACTAGCTCTTGCTCTTTTCCAGGGACAAATATAGATACAGTATATCCAATGATATCAGAAGCTGCTTTTTTAAGACTCTGCCCCTTACCATCCTCAGTAATATTAATAATTCCCTCTGTATTGGATCCCCAATTCCTTTTTCCATAATAAATCAACCCATACTTACTTTCATTCCATTTTTTGACCGTTTGCTTAACTGGGATCGCCTTAACCGTTTTAATTAAAGGTTCTACTAATTTATCATCATTATAATCAGGCTTTGCATATCCATCTCGTATTATAGTAATATCTTCTGATTTCTTCTTATTATAAGAGATTAAATAAGTTTCTTCTTTCCCATCATCATTTTTCCCATAAACAAATGTATCAAACGCTGTGATTGTTCCATCTGAATGAAATGTAAGATCAAAATCAGTTGCCAAATACAATTTCTTTGGCAAAGGATATTTTTTATTTATATCTTCAAAAATACCTTCTACTCCAGATTTATATATATTATTATGTTTAAGTTTAACTGACCTTTCATGTTTTAATTTTTCTATAAACCATGCCAATTTACCATTGTAATTTATTGCACTTTTATAAATCTGCATCCCATAAAATGATGTAATTACAACAATAATGATAATAGAAATGGATCTCCATACTATTGAATTAGTTAATTTTTTAGATTCATATTCTCTATTTTTTATCACCCGTATTGTAGTAAATGTAGTTATGGATATAAAAAGTACTATACATAATAACAAAATGTAAATATTATAATTCATTCTTCCGTACTTACAGTATAAGGCCAACTCATAACAAAAAATCCCGTATACAATTATTAGTATTGGATTCGTTACTAATGACAGAAGTATCCTTTTTGTATTTTCTCTAAATATAGAAACCACCCCTAATTACATGAATTACTGATATTAAGTATATTTTATTGTAAAGTAACAAAAAAGCTATTTAATCTTGCCGCAAAAAATACAATAGACATCTTTCTATTAAAGCCGTTTACAAATCTAGTTGTTTCATAAACAACGGATTTTTGAGTGAATACTAAAGTTGCTTCATTTATATGAATTACAAATCCAAGCATGATGCTTAATAAAAAAATAAATCCTGCCATACGCCCCTGTGTAATGGAACGAGAAATAAGATAAATCAAAATAGGCCCAGGTGAACAAACCATACTAAGTAAAACAAGCGCAAAAGCTAGCAAAGTACTCAGGCTCACCATAAACCTTCCTTCTTTATCTTACATAAAATTTCCTATTGTACATTTTATCATGATTGAGGAGAGAAAAAATTAATATAAACTGATGCAGCTAAGTAATAGTATCGGATCGAATGTAGTGTAATCACATATTTCTCATTCTCTTAAGTAAGGACTAAAAATAACCTATCCATAGAGCTAATAAAACCACTACGAATAAAGCAAAGCAACATGTAATATTTCGAATCCACTTTTGTATATCATCAAAATACTTTTCTATAAATGCAGTGTAAATAGAAAGCATAAGAAGTAGCACAATGAAAGTAAAAGATCCCAATTTATCGTTAAATTTTTCATTAGTAAATGTACTTACATGAAGGAATAGAAAAACAAACGTTACTATGAATAGCTCAAATAATCTTTTTTTATTCAATCTGCCACCACCTTACAACAATTCCCTTTTATTCCATTTTATCAGAACATACTGTGTAGCAGTATATGAATATTATATTCATTTCAAAAAGGCCAACAATACAAGATCGTTAGCCTCTAATTTCCATATTCGCACCTTTTATCACTTTACTTCCTAACAACCGGAATCCACATTTCACCAAATACTAAGCCATTTCTCTGCCCCATCTCAACCGTTGTATTCGGTCCACCAACATAGGCAAAATCCTTTGCTTCTGGTAAAGCTTGACCGAAGGCGATGCCAGTAAGCTTATTACTTAGCTCTTCAGCCGTTTGGTCTTCCCCTTTCACTACTAAGTATTCTCCCCTCGGAAACTGAATCACTCTAGATTCTTCTTCTATTTGTGCTTCTGTCATGACCCCCGCATAATACATCATTTTGTTATTCACCGCTTCGCTCACGGAAAAAATGTATTCATTTGTAGCTAAAGCTTTTAAAGTGTCCAGCCTTCCATCTTCTTTAACAGCCGACCAAAAGTCTTCCTTTTCTTTATTTATTCCAGCAAAGTCTGTGTATTCACTCTTAATTTCAGTTCCAATACCTAACACAATAAAGCTATCTTTTTCTTCTATAGTATAATTTTTCATGTTCAAAACCTGCCTCTTTTTTTATTAATCAAACGATTTATCTTTTCATCTGATACGTTTATAATACCTTTAAACCATGTCAAAAAATGATACTGTTTAGGAGACTAAAATGAAAAAAGTTGAACGGATTAATACAATTATGCGGTATATCAACAACCGCTCTCACTTTACAATTTCTGAAATTATACAAGAATTTAACATATCACGGTCGACAGCTATTAGAGACATTAGAGAAATTGAAGCTATGGGAATGCCACTTGTCACTGAAGTTGGGAGGACTGGGGGATATTTTGTTATGCACAACTCTATCCTGCCCGTTGTTCGCTTTACTGATAATGAAGTGAAAGCTCTTTTTATTGCCTTTATGGCTACGAGGAATCAACAACTTCCCTACCTAAAGAGTCGTCAATCTTTAGCCGAAAAACTACTAGGACTCATCTCAGAAACCCAGCAAGATGATCTCGTTCTTTTAAATCAACTCTTGCTTTTCCAAGGGACTAACCCTCATAATCCCGATCTACTTGAGCTTTCTGATCTCCCCCATCCTATGTTAGAAAAACTCATTCAAATCCTTCTTTTGGATAACCATTTATTGATTACTATGAAAGAAGATGAAGAAATCAAGTCTTATCCAATTTATCTATTGCACCTTTATCAAGAAAAAAGCCATTGGATCATTGAAGGGTTTGACTTAAAAAAAGAAAAGAAGATGATGTTTCCTGTCGATGATCTCATTAATATTGAACCATACACGACGAACAAAAGGCTAAATAAGAAAAAGATTTTAGAAAAACTAAGTAAGAAGGACGAAATAATCAACTTGGTACTTGAACTTGGACCAAAAGCAATTGCCCAGTTCAAAAAATACCATCCTTTAAAAATTTCAATATCTTATACTAATCCTTACCAATCTACAGCCATTTTAAAAACTTTTATCAATGTTAACAATCCCGATGAAGTGACGGAAATAATAAATTGGCTGCTTTTTCTAGGGAAGGATATTAAAATCAAAGAAATACCCGATGAAGTATTAGCAGATTTACAAAAACGAGTGTGCTTATACATTCCATAAGCAGTGAGCCTCAAATATTAAGCTTTATGGACAATTATTCTATTTTTAAATACCATTTCATTTACTACAATGAGAGCATGATAAATAATAAAAGCACGGAAAATCTCCCGTGCTTTTCTAAATATATATTATTCCTGAAGGTTTCGTTTATCACGTTTCTTACCCTAACTGACGTTTAAATGCTTTACTGGCGAAAAAGTAAGAGATGACCATTATACCTACGCACCAAGCGAGCGCAATCCAAATATCGTTTCCAACAGTTCCTTCATATAAAAGAGCACGAATCGCATTCACGATTGAAGTTACAGGCTGATTCTCTGCAAACGCACGAACAATTTTTGGCATCGTTTCGGTAGGCACAAAGGCCGAACTAATAAATGGAAGAAAAACTAGCGGGTACGAGTAAGCAGTCGCCCCTTCCATAGACCTCGCTTTCAATCCTGGAATGATAGCTAGCCATGTTAGCGCCAGCGTAAACATCCCAAGTATCCCAGCTACCGCGAGCCAATCTAGAATATTAGCACTGGAACGGAAACCCATTAAGAGTGCAACAAGAATAACCACCACGATAGTAAGTACATTAGCAACAAGAGAGGTTAAAACGTGAGCCCACAATATCGATGAGCGCTTAATAGGCATCGTAATGAAACGTGCCATCAGCCCACTCTTTACATCCGTAAAGAGTCGCACGGAAGTGTAAGCTACACCGGATGCGATAGCCATTAGCAAAATTCCCGGCAATAAATAATTGACGTAATTTTCCGTTCCTGTTTTTATTGCGCCGCCAAACACGTAGACAAATAATAGCATCATCATAATCGGCGTAATCGCTACTGTAATAATTGTATCCGGGCTGCGCATAATGTTACGCATTAAACGACCTAGTAATACACCTGTTCTACTTTTCATTTACATCTCCTCCTTTTTGCCAATGATCGCAAGGAATATTTCTTCCAATGTCGGTTGCTTCTCGATATACTCCACTTTTGCTGGCGGGAACATCTCTTTTAGTTCAGCAAGAGTACCTGTCGTAATAATTTTTCCGCCATGCAAAATAGCAATACGGTCTGCCAGTTGTTCTGCTTCCTCCAAGTACTGAGTCGTAAGCAAAATAGTTGTACCGCTACCAGCAAGTTCCTTGACTGTATCCCACACTTCGATTCGCGCTTCAGGATCAAGTCCAGTCGTTGGTTCGTCAAGAAAAATAACTGCTGGCGCCCCAATCAAACTCATCGCGATATCAAGCCGGCGCTTCATCCCGCCTGAATACTGATCTGCCCTTTGGTTTGCCGCATCAGTCAGGCTAAATCTTGCAAGTAGATTGTCAGCAACTTGAGCGGGATTGGAAACACCACGTAATTTGGCGATCATTATCAAGTTTTCCCTCCCAGTCAGCATACCGTCTAAAGCTGCGAACTGCCCTGTCAAACTGATACTTTGACGAACATGATCTGGTTGACTCTGTACATCAAATCCACAAATACTTACTTCACCGCTATCTTGCTTCATTAGTGTCGAAAGGATGTTGACCGTTGTCGTCTTTCCCGCTCCATTTGAGCCTAGCAGCGCGAAAATTTCTCCACGCTGCACCTCAAAATCTACCCCTTTTAAAACTTCCTTGTCTTTAAAGGATTTTTTCAAGCCTTTTACAGAAATCACTGCATGACTCATACTTTTTTCCTCCCTATAAAAATGTTTTGCGAAGACTATTTATTTACCTCTATCTATTTAGTATCACTGATATTCTGTATTACTTAGTACCGAGTTAAAAATATAACTGAATAGCTATGATGGCAATTCATATGTGTAACCAGCTAATCAGTCGGTACTACTTATTCCATTTATTTTTTTCTCAATTTCTTCATAATACTTTCATTCAAATCTTCACGATACTTGGAGACGTAAGTTTTAGCATTTGCCACTAGTTCGTCAGCAAAGGAAGCCACGTCATCCCCAGTAATGTCAAGCACTTGTCTTCCTTCCGCTGCACCCGCTTCGAACAAATCGATTAATTCATACTGTATGTGTAACATATCCATCCCGTTACCCGCTGAAAAATTCCACATGTAGTTTTGAATTTTCTTAAATACAAATTGGTAGTCCTCTGGCAGAGCCTCAACTCGTGCCATCATCATTTTGTACTCTTTTTTATCACCAATTAACTTTTTGAACATTTCTAACATCTTATTTTCCTCCTTTTTTATAAAACCAAACAAGAAATTCTCAAAATATCGGCCGGAACATTTTATCTTATGAACCTATTTTGACTTCAAGACGTTAATTTTTGACGATACAAAATCCCATTTTTTCCAAAACAATTCAAGCTCCTGGCGGCCTTCTTCATTTAATGAATAAAACTTACGAGGCGGTCCCATATCTGATGGTTTCTTTTCAATATTCACAAGCTTTTTCTTCTCTAATCGTACGAGGATGGTATACACCGTACCTTCCACAACTTCGGTAAACCCAAGATCATTTAGGTGGCGGGTAATCTCATAGCCATACGTTTCACGGCGACTAATGATTTCCAGTACACACCCTTCCAGTGAACCTTTCAGCATTTCAGTTAAATTTTCCATGTCCTGATCCTCCTTTACCCCCTATTCTGTCTGACTTATATTCAGTATCACAGAGTACTAAGGCGAATTTTTTACTGAGTAGTTTTTTTGAATCCATACTATTCAGTATCACTTATTACATCTACATTGTATGACTAAGTAGTGATAGATGTCAACTGATTTTCAAATTTTTTCTAAAATCCGCTATTACCTATTGTCTACTGAAAATATTTTGAGAAGCAACACTACTCAGTATTGCTTATTACAAGTACATTGTATGACTAAGTAGTGATGGATGTCAACTCGATTTTTATATTTTTTCTAAAATCAACTATTACCTATTCGATACAGCCTATTTTCTTTTTTTATTTTGCCCCATACCTATCCCACTAAGAAAAGAAAATACCCCAAAACAAAAATTCTACATTTTTATTTTGGGGCGCTATACTATACCAAAGTTAATGAATATGGCTAGCTCTTCTTATTAATAAGACAGATCATTTTTTATTACGATAACATCATAGCCATATCTTCTGCTGCATTTGTAATTAGTTTTAAACCAAATGTTTCTTGTAATACATCAAGCACGCCAGGTGAAATAAATTCAGGAGCCTTTGGACCGATGCGAATATCTTGAATCCCAAGACTAAATAGCCCGAGTAAAATGGCAACCGCTTTTTGTTCAAACCATGATAGTACAATACTTACTGGCAATTCATTCACTTCACATTGAAAAGCATCAGCTAAAGCAGCCGCTATTTTCACTGTAGAAATTGAATTATTGCACTGTCCTAAATCAATGTAACGCGGAATTTCCGTACCAGGTACAACACCGTAATCCACATCATTAAAGCGGAATTTCCCGCAAGAAGTTGTTAAAATAACCGTTTCTGGCGGAAGTGACGTTGCTAATTCACGATAATATTCTCCGCCTTTTCCCGGTGCATCACAACCGGCGATAACAAAGAAACGCTTTATCTTCCCCTCTTTTACTGCATCAATAATTTCTGGAGCTAATGATAATACTGTATTATGATGAAACCCTGTCACTAACTGTTCATCCGACTCCATATGTACTTCTGGAAGTTCTAGTGCTTTTTGAATCGATGGTGTAAAATCATCATTTTCAATTTTTTGTACACCTTCTAAACCTGCAATATCATATGAAAAGAATCGATCAGAGTATGATCCTTTAATTGGCATAACACAGTTCGTTGTAGCTAATATGGCACCAGTAAATTTTTCAAAAAGGCGTCTTTGATCGTACCATGCCTTACCGATGTTTCCTTTTAAATGTTTATATTTTTTCAGCTGCGGGTATCCGTGTGCTGGTAGCATTTCAGAATGCGTATAAATATTAATGTCTTTTCCTTCTGTTTGCTTTAATAGTTCTTCTAATGCAAATAAATTATGGCCCGTAACTACAATTGCTTTACCTTCTACACGATTTTGTGTAATTTGTACAGGCTCTGGCACACCAAAATGATTCGTATGTGCCTCATCCAATAACTCCATCACCCGTAAAGCTGATTTCCCAACTTTCATAGCCATATCAATATGCTCTTGTTCGTTAAAGTTAGAATTTGTTAATGTCATATATAAAGCTTCTTGTGTTGTAGCATCTACAAATGCATCCGTATACCCTAGCTGAGCAGCATGTGTGCGATAAGCTGCAATTCCTTTTAGCCCAAACACAATCGTATCTTGTAAACTCGCAATCGTTTCATTCTTGCCACAAACACCCATTACTTTACATCCGCCTGTTGGCGTTTGTTCACATTGATAACAAAACATATCATCCCACCCTCTCCCAATCATTCATTACACCTTAAGCATAATACCCATTGAAAAAAAGTGATGTGATATCAATCACAATAATATATAAAGATTTGTGACAGTTCATATTGTTGACATAATACTTTTATTGACATCCAAAAAATATACATTAGTGTGCACACATCTTTCGATACTTTTAAATAGCTAAATAATTAATTTGGAGAAATATATACAACGAAAAAAATTTTTTGAATCCCTTATACAAATAATTGCAATTCATCACATATGAAAATAGACATACAAATACAAATATGCTATTCTTTCTATCATTCAATAGAAAGAATAGCGTATTTTTTATTTTAAGGAACTATCATTTTTTTATTAAAGCCTTCATTGTAAACCTCTTTATTTACAATACATTTACACTATCTTAACATTACTTACATTATTTATATGATATATTTATATAGAAGCTACTTAAGAAATTTCATATACATTTTATCTTTATGATCTCTAATCAATAAAAAGATCATGTTATATTTTTATAACAGGGGTGAATTACGATGACTGAAACTTTAAAAACACTTATAATGCTTGATGCTACTTACGTTGTTATTGCAATTATGACAGTACTAGTATTTGTATACTTGGAATTAAAATCTCAGTAATATATGCTGACGTAATCGACAAATTCAGCATTTAAATATAGTTAGAAGAAAGAGAGGAGAAAATTATTTCTCCTTTCTTTTGTATTTCTACAATTTCTTATTTTAATAAATCCAATGTATGTAAAAGTAATCCCTTGTCTCCTACTTCTCCATGACCAGGTACTACCGAATTTATATTTCCATATCGCTTCAGCACATTCTCAATCGATGTAGACCATTCATTTACATACGCATCCGCAACATTTCCTAAATCTTTAGCTTCCGCAGATTTTACTAAACAGCCTCCAGCTAAAATTTGATATTGTGGCAACCAAACAACAATATTATCTTCTGTATGTCCTTTCCCTGGATAGAACGTTTCTACTTTTGTATTGCCAAACTTCAAACTCGTAATTGTTTGTAAATCTCCAAGCGGCTCTTCATATCCACTGTTCTTTGCTAGTTCTGCGGTTAATGCTGTACTATGCGCTTTAATGCCTCTTTCTTTCAACGTTTTTATTCCGCCAATTCGATCAGCGTGCGCATGTGTAATAACGACATCTGTTACGCGCTTCTGAAATTTCTTTTCTACCATTTCTATTAGTTCCTTCGTTAATTTATCATCCCAAGAAGAATCAACAAGTACTAACCCTTTAGAAGTATTAAGAACTAGACCGTTCGAAGGAACTGCTTCTCCATTAAAATAACCTAACTCCGTATGAACCCATACATTCTTGTTTAACTGAGATATTGAAATGGTTCCCGTCTCATTTTTAATTACTGTTTGCTCTACCTTTTGTGATGCTTGTACAGAAGAAATCGTGCTAACAAATTGAGTTGTTCCTAGTAAACTTACACATAATCCTACTTTTAACAACGTATTCTTTTTCATGTTATCAACCCTTTCTTTCAAGCTAAATAATTATTACCTATATTAGACAATTCATCTCAAATGTTTGTTCCATCTTCATTTGCATACTTTTATGTAATTAACAAAAAAGCGTACAAAATTTTGTACGCTTTAAAACTTAATCTTCCATTCCATAATTCTCAAACTCTTCCTCATTCCCATAAAATACATTCAAATCAATATACTTTTCTTTTCCATTATAACCGCTTAATCTCCCGCGGTTCGTGTATTGCCAAAACGTCCATTTTCTCTCATCAGATAAACTCGGTTTTGTAAGAACACTACGAATCCATATATCACATTTTGGATACGCATTCTTTATATATAAATCATACGCCTCTTGCGTTGCATACAATATTACTTTCTTATCGTAATGTTTTTCTAGCATTTCAATCATGACCGCCAACTCTTTCGTAACATCTTCACGCTTAGGCGGATTATCTTTTTTGTTAGCGTAAAACTCAACATCAATCACGGGTGGCAGTGCTTGTTTATATTTTGGAACAGTTCGTATAAATTGCTCTGCTTGTGTTTCACCCTTACTATCGAAACTAAAAAAATGATACGCTCCGATGCGCATATCTGTCTTATTCGCATTCCTCCAATTTTTCGAAAAGTACTCATCCACAAACGAACTTCCTTCAGTCGCCTTTATAAACGCAAACTTCATATTTTGCTTTTCCAACTCTCTCCAATCTATATCCCCTTGATACGATGCGACATCTACACCTTTTATTTCATACTTATCAGCACTTATTTGATTCGGAATGAATATGCCTTGAAAAACTAAGTAAACGACAACACTTATTACACTAATTAAAGTAAAGATTCCTCCTATAAAAAGCTTCTTTTTCATTCATATCACCCATCTTTACAAATTAAAATTCTACTTACCATTCACGCTTTTTATTAATTTTCATTTTTTCTTTAAACGCCTTCTCTAAATCAATATTTAATTTATTTGCTAAATCACATACATTCCAAATTACATCAAACATTTCTAAACCGATTTCTCTTTTCGCATCTTGTATTGTATCACGCTTTAATATGACTTCCGCTAATTCACCTAATTCCGCCATCGTATATATCGTACGCTCTTCAATTGTTGTATCTTGAAATCCTTTTTCTTTACTGAAATTTGATACATACCTCTGAAACTCCACAATATTCATACTTAATCTCCCCTCATTACCAATACTCCATTTTTCTATTACACTTAAAACCAAAATTATATTTTGTTAAATTATAACATTCGGACTATAATTTATTTATAGCCCATTAACGGAGGTGTTTGCAATGACTCTCTTCGCTTCACCAACATTATTTATAGTAGCAATCATTTCATTTGCACTAGCTTATTTCATCGGAGTAAAGCAGTACACTTGGCTCTTATCAGGATTCAACGAACGCCGCGTGCCTGATAAAGTGAAACTATCAAAAATAGTAGGTCTTTATAATTTAATTGCTGGTGTCATTGCGACAATCGGTAGTGTCTTCACTACGCCTAATGTCACAATCGTTATTCCTATCACTCTAATTGGACACTTTATAATCGCGGCTTATGTAAATACACACATGGTGCAGTGAAAAAGATCACCCAAATGGATGATCTTTTTTATAATTTATCAACATATTGCTTCGCTTCTAGTAAGGAAAAACCAAAAGCTTCTCTTACTCTCTTAACTGCTGTAATTTTTTTGCCTTCTTCTACAAGCTGGCGTAGTTCTTTATTAATTTCAGGTTCTCTTTCTATAATTCTCATTTCTTTCGTAATTAATTGTAATCTATCTTCAATTCTCTTTAAACGCGCATCATTTTTCTTTTCAATTGTAGTTAATTTTTCAGCGATATAAATGAAACCAACAGCTACTATCAGTATAACCATCCAGAATCCCATAAATCTTCCCCCTTACTAACTTTCATTTGCTTTATTCCACTAACTTATGTAAATTTTACCACAATACACATTTAATGTATAACATCACTATATCAAACTGTTAATAAAACCTATTATTTTAGGGGGACACTTTATGAAAAGATTTTTAAATACGTTATTTCAATTTGTAGTTCTTTCAATCGTGCTACATTTGTTATTTGATATAGTTGGTTGGCTTGTTTTCAATGCACCAATTAAAAACAAACAAATCATCATTTCTTTAATAACAATCTCATGGGTTATGTACATGTACCGAGACAAATTTTTTCAAAAGTTCACTTCAAACTAACTAAAAAAGAAAACACTTCATTGGTGAGGTTGTAAAAACGTTATCCTTATAATGAAAATAAAGAAGCTGTTCCTTCCAGCTTCTTTATCTATATAACATTTTTCGCAACAATTTTTATATGTTCTGGTGCGATAATTTCCGTTATACTTTCCTGGAAATCTTCATGTAACATTTCTTCCAAATGTTCTAACTGCACTTCAACATGAGTGCATTCTAAATTATGTATATTTAACAGTGCATAATGATCTTTTTTCTTAATTACTAAATATTGATTTTCCTCTGTCACAAGTACAGAACCTAATCGGACTCCTAGTAAGCGTTGATCATCAAACTTCATAATTACTTCTCCTTCCCTCATATAAACAAAACTACAATGAAAATAATTACATTTATGGAAAAACACGCTTATTTAGACTATATCATAATTTACTAAAATAGAAATATCTTTTTCTGTTTTAATAAAAACCCCTATTTTTTCATATATTTCGATACAAAAAACTTTCTCAACATGAAATTTGAATTTTCAGTTTTTAATTCCATGAAAATCTATTATAATAAAGTTAATAAATGTTTGACCTCTCCTAATTCATGTACATATGGATGATCAGTAGTTCTTGCTACTGATCTATTTTTTTGATTTCAGAAAGTACATACGCTGCATCCTTTCCTACACCACAAATAAGTGCGGAACCCCTTTGAGATTGCCACGGTAATCCGATATAATACAATCCTTTTACTGGACTGATTCCCTTTATATGATTAGGAAATCCTTTCTCATTCACTGCCTGTTCAATTTCAATCCAATTATAATTTTGAACAAAACCAGTTGACCATATAACGCTTTCTGCACTATAAATATCACCATTCTGAAACATAATGTTATTTCCTGATGCACTTACTGCTTTTTCTTGCAGTTTAATTGCTCCATTACGAATAAGTTTCTTACCTTCAAAACCGAAAATAGGGTCCTTTCTCTTTTGAAACCATCTTCCCCTCTTTGTATTTATTTCAGCGTACAATAAACCCACTTTTTCTAGCAGATTAAAAATACTTTTTCCAAAAAGTTGTAACGGTAAAAACGTTAAAGGATGACTAATAGACACCGTAACTTCATGCGTTTTTGCAAGTTCTACTGCGATTTGCATTCCTGAATTTCCGCCCCCTACTACAAGTACCTTCCCCTGTGGAATTTGCGATAATGATTTATATTGTGATGAATGTATTTGAAAAATATGTGGTGAAAGATTTTCTGAAAGCGAGGGAATAAATGGATGCTGAAAACCACCTGATGCGATAATAACTTTTTTCGTTTGTAAAATTTCTGTAGGAGTGTGTAATTCAAATATTTCTTTTTCTTTCTTTATCTTTAAAACTTCCGTTTGTAATTGTACCGGTAATTGAAAATGTCTTGCATATTCTTCTAAATAAGTTGCAATTTCATCTTTATATGGAAATTCATTTTTTTCACCTATTAACGTCATACCCGGCAAGCTACTGTAAGACCTTGAGGTAAAAAGCTGCAAAGAATCATATCGATTTCTCCATGAATCACCAACTCGTTTTCCTGCCTCAAGTAATAAAAAATTATACCCTTCTTGCTTCAAGTAATATCCCATTGTTAATCCAGCTTGACCCGCCCCAATAATAATTAGATCTTTCATTCTAATCCCTCCTCTTCTTAAACATATGAATACTTGTTCATATATTCATACGTTTCCATAATCATAACATTTTCTTTTTATATGATTCAATATCTACTCAAAATAAAAAAGAGCAGTTCACTGCTCTATGAACTACTCTTCATTCCATTTCTACAATTTTTCCTCGTATAGTGTAATTCTATTTGAAAACGGATCAATCACAGTTAATTCAATTGTACCCCAAGGTGTTTTTTCTATATTCGGCTTCGAATAAGCATATTCTTTACTTAATAATACAGAATGATAATCCTTTACATCATCTATTTTGATCCGAATCGCACCACCTGGTGAGGCATCACCATGATGTTCTGATAAATGTATCACAGCATCCTGTAACGAAATTTGCAAATATAATGGCATATTTTCCTCATACCGATGTTCCCAATCCAGTTTAAATCCTAAAAAACCTAAGTAAAATAGTTTTGCTTTTTCAATATCAAAAATTCTAAATATAGGTGTTATCATTTATACTCTCCTCCTATTTATAAACATCTGCTGCCAATTCTCTCAAAACATCCACGTTTACTACTTCATAGCATCCATCGTTCTTCTTTATTATCTCTTTATCACAAAAAATATTTAATGTTCGCAACAAATGCCGATAGCTCGTTCCTAACAATTCCGCTATTTCCGTTAAATTCCCACTAAATACAATTCTATTTTCATGCTGAACTGCTCGCTCCCCTGCTGCTAACATGTAACTCGCAAGTCTATTTTCAAGTGGATACAATAAATTAATTGTACTGTTTTTGGAAAGTCGGTTTAATTTATGTGCTAATGATCCGCAAATACATCTTAAAAATTTCGCATCATGAAATAGCTTATTTCTCACCTTTCCTAAAGGTAAACCGACACAATACGAATCTGCCATCACTTGTACGTTTGAAGTAATCCTTTGGGAATGAATTAACTCCACATCTCCAAGTAACTGCAAACTATCGTAAAAACATAATAATACCGATTTTCCGTTACTTAATGTGTTAAACGCTTTCGCTTTTCCTTCAACAAAGAAATATAAATAATCTATCACTTCATTTTCTCTACAAATAAACTCATTCTTTTTAAAAAATATAAGTTCCATATATGGCTTCATATCATGACTAAAAAATGAATCAATATTATTTTGCTTTATATACTCTGCTAATTTAATAGAATTACATATTTTCTTCATAGTCCCCCACCTTTACAACTCATCCCCATTGTAATCAAAATTTTCTTCTTCCACTATGACATATGTCATAACAATACACAATTTCAGCATGATACAGTCATTACAAATATGAAATACAAAGGGGATATTACATTGTATAACTTTCTTTCTGTCTTTATTGGTGTGCTCATCGCCGTTATGCTTCCACTGAATGGGATTTTATCTAAGTTAATTGGCAAGTACACAGCAAGCGTGGTCATTCACCTTGTCGGTTTAATTGCAGTTATCTTCATTTTAATCATAAACAAAAATAAAATTCGTTTCGATAAAAGTATTCCACTTTTTTTATATAGCGCTGGAGCGATTGGAGTATTCACTGTTCTTTTTAACAATATAAGTTTCTCCGTCCTTGGTGCTTCTATTACGATCGCATTAAGTTTACTCGGTCAATCTATTGCTTCCATCGTTATTGATCATTTCGGCTTATTAGGAATGAAAGTTGCAAAGTTTGAAAAGAAAAAACTAATTGGATTATGTTTCATCTCTTCTGGAATTATAATCATGACAATTTATTAATGGGGGCAAGAAAATGCTATATATTACGATTGCTATTTTAGCTGGTGTTTCTATCGTTGTTGCTAGAATTATTAACGCGAATTTAGCAAAGGAAATTGGAAACTGGGAAGGCACGTTTTTCAATTATATTACTGGATTATTTTTCTCTATGTTATTTTTAATTTTCAGTTCAGATTCATTGTATATCCCTATTCATAAGTTGCAATCTATTCCTATCGCCGTATACTTAGGCGGATTAGTAGGCGTTATCGTTATTTCATTATCCAACTATATTACTCCTAAAATATCAGCCTTTTATTTAACATTACTCATCTTTATCGGACAATTATTTGCGGGGACTATTATTGATTTCTTCCTGACAAATGAACTCTCAATTGGTAAAGTTATCGGTGGCATTTTCGTATTAATTGGGCTCACTTACAATTTACTCATAGATCGCCCGATAAAAACTGTGAAGCATAACCAAGTTCAACTATAATACTTTACGCTTACCTATCATATATTAATAGAAAAGCTCTTCACACGAAGTAATAGAGAGGAGAAAATCCTATTAAAAAAATTATTTTATTGCTAGGTAGCGTATTAATTATTTCTGGAATTGCATGGTTTATAAACTCGGGAAAATCTATTCAAGATCTCTATACTGCAAATAAACCGAAAAAGAAAGCTACTATTATTTCAAGCTCGCGAGATCCAAATGAGCCCCCTGTTTTTTTAGGAAAACAGGAAATAAAAGATATACATGTAGAATCAATTAAAACAAAACAGGATATCTTTCTCACAAAAACAGATGAATTAAAAACGTTTATTAACAGTATGAATACCGCAAAAAAAGGTAAATTAACATTAGATGAAGAAGGATCAGACTTAATAGATTGTGATATGTGGATTACTTTCGAGGATGGAACTTATAAAAAATATTTCATATGGGTAGTTGATCATCACAGCAGCGAAGTGATGATTGCTCAGCAAGATACTCCTGATGATGTAAACCTTACGTACTATCAGTTAAACGAAGATAGTTCAAAAAAAGTTTATAATTTATTTAAAAAAATTATTTAAACGAAAAAGTCATGAGCACGCGAACTCATGACTTTTTGCACTATATATACTCCGGGAACACTCTACAACCCTTTTCCTGCTCTATATCATGACCAAAGAAAACAATCGGTTTCTCTTTTGTCACAACTTCTTTTAAGCGTTTGATTGAAGATAAAGCTAATTCTGGATCAAATCCTGCGAACGGCACTTCATCTTCAAAATTCTCTTTCGTGTACGATGCATCAATTGTTAATAAAACTGAACCGGATTGCTCCGTCTCAATGAATAACGACTGATGGCCTGGAGAGTGACCTGGCGTATACAATAATTGAACACCTGGTACCACTTCATAATCCCCTTCAATAATTTTGTAGTTCAAATGCGGTAATATACATTCTTTCATATATTCTTCTCTATGAAGTGCTGCCTCATATTCCGTTCGCTGCACAATAATCGATGTATTTGTAAAAGCACCGTTTCCTCCTGCATGATCAAAATGTAAGTGAGAACTAATAATATATAAAAGGTCGTCCGGCTCATACCCTACACGCTTTAATATATTCACGATTCTATCTTCTTCAGTCATTTTCGGTAAAATCTGCCCTTCAACAAATGTACCGTTAAAAAGCCCTTCATTATTAACTGCACTTTCTGGCATACCTGTGTCTACTAAAATAGGACCTTCTTCCGTCTCCAAAAGATAACACCAAACCGGCAAGTCTAATAGTTTCCCTGGAGTTAAAGTACTGTTAACAGACGAATGATCCAACATGCAACGACCTGCTGGGATGAAATAAAGTTTCTTTACTGTCATTATGTATCCACCTTTACATTTAGTTTTGGATAAAGTAATACAGTAAAAAATTCTTCTTTTTAGAAATAAACTCCTTCTAGACTATCAGTACAGCTTACATAAAAATGAAACATTAACACCGATTAACGCTGAAAACTTAAAGAAAGCACATGCACTACTTGAAAGCGGGCACACCATTGGAAAAATCGTATTAGAGAAATTTTAATCATGATAGTGACAGATAGTATGTAAAATTATATTAACGATTTTTCGAATATATCTATCATAACGTACAATATATCAACGATTTTTCAAATATATCTATCACAAATCAAATTATATCAACGATTCGACAAGGTATATTGATTTATCGACAAATAACAACAATAAGAAAAGGCTGTTCCAGATGAACAGCCTTTTCTTTATTTACTTGAAATCTCTTTATTATTTTGAACGTCTAACGGAGCTCGCTTTCCTATTCCAAAAGCATAGAAACTAATTGTAACGATAGCTAAGAAAATAATACCTACAACTAATGAAATACGAGTATCATCGTTAAACCACATTCCGATTAATACCATAATTAAAAAGGCAATCGTTAAATAGTTTGTTACAGGAGCAAATGGCATTTTGAACGGATGATCTTTCATCTCTGCTCCCTTTTCTTTTCTAAAATTAATTTGACTAATTAAAATGACAAACCATGGTACCATACCAGGGAGTACACTCGCGCTATATACATATACGAATAAATTTTTCGGTGCGATGTAACTTAAAACAACACCAACCGCCAGACCGATAATTACGCCAACTGTACCGAATAAAGGTACACCATTTCCAGAAAGTTTCGTGAAATATTTCGGTGCTTGTCCATTTACACCTAACGTATAAAGCATACGTCCAGCACTATAAATACCACTATTACAACCAGACATTGCCGCTGTAATTACAACGAAGTTAATAAGTCCAGCTGCTGCCGTAATACCAACTTTCGCAAAAGTCGCTACGAACGGGCTACCAATTGTACTTAATTGATCCCACGGATATACAGTTACAATAACAAAAATAGCACCAATATAGAATATTAAAATACGCCAAATTGTACTTTGAATCGCTCTTGTAAGTGTCTTCTTCGGATTTTTCGCTTCGCCAGCAGTAATTCCGATTAATTCCACACCTTGATACGCTCCAACTACAAGTGATAATGCAAAGAAGAATCCTGAAAAACCACCTGTAAAGAAACCGCCATTTGACCAAAGATTAGATATGCCAATCGCTTCTCCGCCGTTACCAATTCCGAAGAAAATAAGACCAAATCCCGCAATAATCATTAATAGAATCGTAACGATTTTAATCATCGCAAACCAAAATTCAAATTCACCAAATGACTTAACAGAAATTAAGTTAGCTGCGCCAAGAATGACCATTGCGATTATACCTGGTATCCAAGCTGGTAAGTCCGGGAACCAATATTGCATATACGCTCCAACCGCGATAATTTCTGACATCCCAACGATAACCCACTGGAACCAGTTACTCCAAGCTGTCATATAACCAGCTAGCGGATGAATATACTTATGACCGAACGTCGCAAATGAGCCTGTACTTGGCTCCATATACAACATTTCTCCCATGGCACGCATGATGAAGAAGATGAAAATACCTGCAATTGCATAAGCAAGCATTACTGACGGACCTGTCCATTTAATTGTGCTGGCTGACCCCATAAACAAACCAACACCAATCGTTCCGCCTAAAGCAATCATTTGAATATGACGTGCTTCTAAACCTCTTTTCAATTCTTTGTTTGCCACTTCACTTCCCCCTCTTAGATGATTCATAGCCGCATTTTAAAACAAGATGCTTTCCCCTAATTCCTTTCGGCTCTGAAAATGATGAAGCAAACGTCATTTTACACTAGCTTTAAAGCTATCCTAAAATCGTTTTGTGCTCCTAATAAAATTCTCAAAACCTTTCATCTTCCAATATTCTATAAATCTTAAAATTACTTACCTTATATTAATTCATTAATCTGAAAAATTCAATTATTTTTTCAATAAATTATTATACATAAGTCTGATTAATTTTTAACTAAATTAACAATAAAATACATCTATTCAATATGATTCCGGCATGTATATTATTACAATATAAATAACAGAGGAGAGCATTTCTTCCTCGGTTTCATATGTCAAATACTTCAACCTTTATAGTTGATAACGTAATTTCCCACACATTCGATTTATATGCCAATGAGAAATTTAATATATTAATAAACTACTAACTTCTTTACCCCAGCCAAAATATAAAAGAGCCTCATTTAAAAATGAGACTCTTTTACGATTTCATATTTAAACCGATTTCAAAGTTTGCTTACCAAAGATAAACACCCTAGTAAACACTGCCATTATAACTACAATAACTAGAAAATAAAGTGGCATCACTAGTAACGAGCCCGTATGCAGTTGACTCATTCCCCAAATTGTCATCGTTACAATTACATAGTACCCTAAGCTAAACAATGCACCAGCTGTACCAATGACATCTTGAAAATCTACTAATGCTAAACTTAAACAATTAGGTAACGCTACTCCAATCCCTAATAACAATATAAACATCGCTATTAAAAATCCAATCATATATATTATGTTTGGATTTGATCCCAATGCTGTAATAACAGTTAAAAGGATAGCTCCCACTGTCATTACAAGACAACCAATATATATAATTTTCTCTGGTTTATAAGTAGCAAGTAAACGTTTTGAAACTTTCGCTCCAACAATAGAAGCAGACGCAACAACAATTCCTAGAAATCCATACATACTAGGCGATAACTGAAAGTATTCAATAAAGATAAACGGCGCTTCTGCATAATAGCTAAATAAAACACCATTTGCTCCTCCAATTAATAGCCCATACGTTACTACTTTCGGATTTGTAATTAACTTCTTTAAGACTGAAAACACATTTATTTTATTCGTTACTGAGTCCGTCTTTGTTTCGGGAAGAGAAACAAATGTATACAGAAAAATTCCGACACTCATAACTACTAAACTTAAAAATACTATTTTAAATCCAAACATTTGATCAAGAAAGCCACCAATTAACGGTCCTATCGCTGGTGTAAAAGCAATGACTGCCGAGATTTGAGCAAACATAACATGCCTCTTATGCCCTTCTACACTTTCCCGAAGAATCGTTTGTGTAACCACGGATCCTGCACTTGCTCCAAACGCTTGAATAAAACGACTTACCAATAAAACTTCAATGGAATTTGCAATAAAGCATAAGAAACTCCCAACGCCATATATTACAATTCCAAATAACATTGCTGGGCGACGGCCAATTATATCTGATAGCCATCCAATAAAAAATACACCTAAAGCAAATCCAGCAAAATACAAACTAAGTGTTAACTGCACCTCATTATTACTTACATGTAACGCCTTTGAAATGTCCGGTAAAGACGGTGTGTAAATCGTTTCACTAATTTGCGGAAATGCGACAAGAACAATCATTAACAAAAGTGATGGTACTGAGACTTTTTTCATTTTTCATACCCTCCTATAACTTTGAAAATCCCAGAAATAAAAAGACTTTCCTTAGCTACGGAACAGGAGGGGCCATTATAGAAATCCGGTCATAAAACAACAAAGAAAACACCTCAATTACGTATGTTAATACTTATAGGAGGGTAATATTAACATCGATTTTTAAATATACTTTTTCAATTATATTACATATTACTTTTATTTTTCTAGTATTAACGTTCAAATGTTCTTTTTATATTAGTGAACAACTAATACACGCCATAGAAGATAACTACTTGATATAACCACCTTATTATGGAATAATTAGAAATAGTTTGAATCTATAAACCTAATTATAAAATGATATACTCATATATTCCTAATGTCATAAAGCTGAACAAGTAGGAGGACTTTCGTAATGATTGAAATTTTAAGGACAGTAGTAAACTTTCTAATTTCTCTATTCTCAGGAGAATTACCATTTGTATATTATGTATGGATTATTACCCTATTCCTAATTCAAATAACCCAATCTACTCTAAACTATAAACTCTTTAACAAGAAAGACAATTTCAGCACTTATATATTGGAAGGATTACTTGCTTTTATTATTTTATTGTTTGGAGGAATATTAGTATCTAAGTTACTTGCTTACATAATAGACGATCCTACTATTAATATGACGAATTTAACACATTATTTTGTTTCTCTTATCATATTAACTATATTTGTCGTAATAACCTGTGTTAAAGACTTTATAGAGACATCTATAAAGAATAAAAATATATCCCTTTTGAGCTTTTTAGTAATTTCCTTCATAACAAGTATACTTTCATTCAAGTTTTTATCACCTTTAATTGAAGGTTCTTTTTCTCTTTCTAAATCTTTTATCACCACTTTAATCATTCTTGTAACTATATCAATCCCTCTATTAATTTCCTTAGAGGATAAGTATGCAGACGAAAAGGAAACGGAAAATTTATAGTTTCTCATTTACATAAAAGAAAGAGGGAGCTCCCCTCTTTCTTTTAAATCATCCCTTTTAATATCAATCCTAAAACTGACATTATTATCGCACTAATAATAATTCGCAAAATCCAAGTAGTGTTTGTACTTATTTTTTCTAATTGCTTATTGATTGTTGCTATATCTTTCTCATTAATAGTAGTACGCGTTTCTAAATTTCGAATGTCTCTCATCATTTCTTTTTGCTCCGCCTTGAGACTGTCAATTTTAGCGTAAACATCTTCCATATATTCACACCCTCTGTTCATCTTAATAGAAAAATCTATATATATTATGAGACAACCCTCTTACCTGTGAATACATTGCGTATATCCGCGTACCAAATTTTTTGTACAATCTAATTGAATTACTCACATGTTTCCATTCTTCTATTTATAAATTAGCGTTAAGATAGATTAAAATTTAAAAAGGGACCCCTTGCTTATTTAACAACAAACAAAGTGCAATCCAACATTCGGGAGCACATACGATAATTTCTATTGTTTTCATCACCATTTTCATATTTACAACGCAATATAAATCCACTTTTTGAACTGTTTAAAGTATACTAATATGAATATGAAATAGCTGTATTGATAAACTCTCTAGAACAATAAATATACTGGCTGAAACAGATCTATATCCGATATTTTTTCCAGTAACATGTATGGTTATTTCTGATAAATGCGTTTGTACATCATTGTTTTCAAAAATTTCATCCTCAACCTTTACAATATCTGCTTCACAATCTACTTCTTTAAAAGTTTTCAATAATTTTGTTTCCAATAAACTACAATCAAAATTCTCATCTTTTATTACGGCAAATTTAACCTTCATATCGATTTCCCCATTTTTAACAAACTAAAATCATTAAATCAATATAAATATATATTATTCTATTAAATAATTCAAAATATACGCTTCTCATATACATTATTAAAAATCAGTTCTAAAGAATTAAATGCAAAAAGAAATTACATATACAAATCCCCTATTTCAACTTAACTTTGTGTAATAATGCATATTTCAAATACATTATTTCCTTTCACTCATACTTTTATCATTGAGTTTTTATTCACAAATTCGTAACACATATATATGAGTTATTATGCTAAAATTAGTTTATTCACAAGAAGAAGTTATTCTTAATAAATCAATCATTTTTAATACCCTGTTTAAAGCCTTGCCCCCCTGCAAGGCTTTTTCCTATTTAACTAGAGTAGTAGTTTTCGTTATGCATCTCTCCCCTTTGTTCCTTACCCTACAAATAATACTGAATGTTTATTTTACTTTTTCAACATCC
Source organism: Bacillus sp. C-3-6 (assembly GCF_054509685.1). NCBI lineage: Bacteria > Bacillati > Bacillota > Bacilli > Caryophanales > Bacillaceae > Bacillus > Bacillus sp. C-3-6. The sequence goes on from NZ_CM137247.1 coordinate 3,236,289, forward strand.
TTACTCGCTCTGTTCGAGAGCTCTTTACCAAATATTCAATCTAATGATAAAATTGACCAAATTAATATTTTCGTCCATAACTGTATCAAAAAGTACACTAAAGAAAAAATAGCACTCTCACGATTAAGTAAACGCGAGCTTTTTTCTTCTATCTACTTACTATTTAAGGTTAATAGTTTAGTAACAAGATTTAAAAATTCGACTTAAATTCATTAATGAATGGAGAGGTTTATATGAAATTAAAAGACAAAGTAGCAATCATAACTGGTGGTGCAAGTGGAATTGGCGAATCTACTGTTCGTCTTTTTATCGAAGAAGGTGCAAAAGTAGTTATTGCTGACTTTTCTGAACGTGGAAAAGAACTATCAGATGAATTGAATGCACATGGATATAATACGTTATTTATTAAAACCGATGTAACAAAAGAGGCAGATATTAAACAGCTAATTCATGAGACAGTAAGTACATACGGTAAATTAGATATTATGTATGCCAATGCCGGCGTTGCTGATGATGCACCGGCAAACGAATTATCCTATGAAAAGTGGAAAAGAACTATTGATATTAATTTGTCTGGGGTATTCCTTTCTGATAAATATTCGATTGAACAATTTCTTAAACAAGGTACAGGTGGTGTCATCGTTAACGCTGGTTCGATTCATAGTTTTGTTTCATTACCTACACCAACAGCATACTCCTCTGCAAAAGGTGGTGTGAAACTATTAACTCAAAATTTATGTACTGCCTACGCTAAATATGGAATACGTATTAACGCGGTGTGCCCTGGTTATATTGACACCCCTTTACTAGGTAGTGTTAATCCTCAACAGAAAGAATATTTAGCTTCACTTCATCCACAAGGCAGACTTGGAACACCAGAAGAAGTCGCTAAAGCTGTCTTATTTTTAGCAAGTGATGATGCTAGTTTTGTTAACGGCACAACACTTCTTGTTGATGGAGGCTATACTGCACGTTAATTTAAAAATTTTGAAGCACCCTAAAAAATATATAGTCTTCAACAAGAAAAAGCGCCATCACAAGTGACGGCGCTTTTTCTATGTAAGAGCAACTAGAAGATATCCTTCTAGCCTACTCCCCTTTATAAGTCCAAAACTGTTCAAGTTGCAGCCATTTTAATGTTGCTGCATCTTTGTTTTTTATTTTTGCATGCGTGTCTTCAAGCATTGCTTCTGTTTGTGAACGGTGCGCACCTAATGCAGTTAATTTATGATCAAATACTTCACTAATGTTATTTACAACATCCGGTTCTCCTAATACTGCTTCACGATTTTTCGTAATCGCAACAGCATGAATAACTGGGCGCTCTTCTTTTGGCATACGTGATACAGCGCGAACGACAGCGCGGCCAAATGCATTATGATCTGGATGTACACCGTGCTCTGGATAAAATGTAATAATTCGAGATGGATTTACTTCTTGAATGATTGCTTCAATTTTGTCAGCAACGAAATCAACATCTTCAAATTCTAACGTTTTATCATGGAAGCCAAGCATTCTTAAATCTTTAATACCCATCGCTTCACAAGCATCTTTCAATTCTTTCTTACGGATATGTGGAATCGTTTCACGGTTAGCGAATACGTTCTTACCCATGTTACGTCCCATTTGTCCTAGAGTACCACATGCATATGTTACAGGTACTCCTTGATCTGTTAATAAGCGAATTGTCCCTCCCGCAGCATATGCTTCATCATCTGGATGCGGAAATACAACAAGTACATGTCTCTCCATAAGTTTCCCTCCTTCTTACTTAAATGGTGTTAAGCTTAACTCAAGTGCAACTGCTAGACGACCTAAATTATCATGTCCAGCTAATAATAAACGCTCTTGATCGTCTACTTCCCAGTGCGTAATACCTTCAGCATATACCCAACCGTGATCCATTTTCAGACCAACTCGGTATGGATTTGTTCCAGTTATCTTCCCGCGTTCAAAACGGATAATCGCATTTCGAATGAAAGCACCAACTGTCATCATCTTTTCATTTATGTGTGATGCATACGCTCCGTTTGTCGTTTCTAAATGAATATATACATCTTTATTTACAAAACGTTCAATTTCATTTTGAATAAGAGAACTATCTTTTACTATTTCCATCGGAATTCACCTCTTTAAACCATTTTACGCAAAAATAATGTAAATTGCTATCTCTATATTAGAGGACAACGCTCACTTTTCCTAATAATTTGCACTGTGTTTTTTATATTTTTTATATGATATGTAAAAAATACATTTTTTCCTTCACTTTGTTAAATAGTTTTCTTTCTTTTTTGAATTTGCTACAATATATTTTATCCCGTATTATTGTAGCGAGATACATTTCGACAATTGAATACATAATTTAAAGAAGGTGACATGATTGGAACAGTCAGCACATGAAGTAGCAAATTGGCAATATTATTTTGCAATTGCCGTATTTTTAATCACGTACGGATTTATTATTTCTGAGAAATTGAATCGTGCTGTAATCGCACTATTCGGTGCTGCTATTATGATTATTTTTGGAGTTGTAGATTTACATACTGCTTTCACATCACATATTCAATGGGAAACGATTACCCTTTTAATTGGGATGATGATTCTCGTACATATTACGAGTCAATCAGGCGTCTTTGAATTTGTGGCCATTAAAGCGGCAAAAGCAGCTGGCGGAAAACCGATTCGCATTTTATTATTACTATCCCTATTAACTGCTGTCGGATCAGCATTTTTGGACAATGTAACGACTGTTTTATTAATCGTTCCTGTTACATTATCCATTACACGTATTTTAAAAGTAAATCCTGTGCCTTATTTGATTTCAGAAGTGCTGTTTTCAAATATAGGCGGAACAGCAACATTAATCGGTGATCCACCTAATATTATGATTGGATCAGCAAACAAGCATTTAGACTTTAACGCCTTTTTACTTAACTTAGCTCCAATCGTAATTATTATTTCTATTGTGACACTTGGCATTATTTACTTCATGTACCGTAACAAACTAAAAACAACACCTGAACAAATCGAAAAACTAATGGCATTAAATGAAAAAGATTATATTAAGGATCAAAGCCTCCTTTTAAAATCTATTTCGATTTTAGGACTAACTATTTTAGGCTTCGTACTTCATTCGATTATTCATGTAGACGCTGCCGTTATAGCGATGACAGGCGCTACACTTCTTATGTTAATCGGCGTGAAAGAACATGATATTGAAGATGTATTTGCCCACGTTGAATGGGTAACCATTTTCTTCTTCGCCGGACTATTCGTTCTCGTTGGCGGGTTAATTGATATCGGACTTATCTCTTCACTTGCAAAAGAAGTAATCGGCGTAACAAATGGTGACATCGGATTCGCAGCTATACTTATTTTATGGGTATCTGGCATCGCATCTGCGACAATCGACAACATCCCTTTTGTCGCTACGATGATTCCTCTTATTCAAGACTTAGCTACAGGACTCGGACTATCTGTCGATTCTCCGCAAATCGAAGTACTATGGTGGGCGTTATCTCTTGGAGCTTGCTTAGGAGGAAATGGAACGCTAATCGGAGCATCTGCAAACGTAGTCGTTGCTGGTATTGCAAAACGTGAAGGACATGCTTTCTCTTATATGGACTTCTTAAAAATTGGTTTACCATTAACTATTGTTGCACTCTTGTTATCACATGCTTATATATATTTACGTTATTTAATGTAAAAGTTGTATTGCATGAAATTATATCGTCAAATCCAAAAGGTTTGCAGCATCGTGCTGCAAACCTTTTTTCATCACCAAAATATACCGATAATTGCTAACCCACCTAAAATCATACCACCAATTTGTCCGACAATTGTTGGTGATAATTGAACACCTTTTCTCACTTCAACAACTGGTCTTTCGTGCCTTAGTTGCTGCACTTCGCTTTGCAGTTGATGTACACTTCCGTGTAACTCTTTAATTAGTTCCTTTAATTCAGCGACCTCTTCATTTACTGGTTTTGCTTTTTCTAAATTCATTTTACATAACTCCTTATAAATTCAATCAGTTCACTGTAAATTTTCGCCAATTATCATTATTTCTCCTGCATACTACATATATAATATTGAATGTATTCGCTAATCTTGCAACCCTATCCATTCATCCCGCAATATCCCCATAATGATACGATCAAAACACTTCCCATCTCTTTGAACCGCTTCTCTCATACACCCTTCCATCTGAAAACCTATCTTTTTATACAACGCAATGGCTGCTTTATTATAAGAAATCACATCCAGACCGACGCGGTGTAAATTCAATTCATAGAAAGCATACTTTAAAATAAGATGTATTGCTTCTTTCCCATATCCTTTTCCTCTATCATTCGCATCTCCTATACCAATGGCTAATAAACCTGTTCTGTTATTCCACTCTATACCATGAATCGCCACAAAACCAATTAAGCGATCTTCTTGAACTGTCCTTACCATGAAAGAAACACTATTCGATCTTCGTCCTTTTAATAACCCATCACTTGCTATTTCATTTAAAGATTGCGGGAATGCTACATCTGTATCAACATTTCTTAAATACTCACTATCTTCTTGCCACATAGCCATTACTTCAGCATCTGTTTCTCTCATAGCTGATAATTTAATCGTTTTATTTCGAAAAAGATTCATTGTCATTTCAAACTCCCCCTTTATTAAATAACGGGGATAATTATTCAAGCCTATTTACCCCCTCGTTTCATAAACTGTTTCATAAACGGGATACTTACAATAAGCGCTGACATTGGCACATCTCCTCCATATCGAATTAACTTCATTGTATAATTTTTCATTTATTCTAACAATAATAGAAAGGCCCTCCAAATTTAGAGGGCCTTTCCTAATAACAAAACTATATTATTTCGTAAACATTTTCTCCGCTTCATCCATTGCCATTTTGTTTCCTAAAGCAGAATAGTCAAGCCATGGTTGATCATTGATAATGTATACATGCTTGCCTTTAACTGCTTTTAAGTCTTTCCAAATTGGTGTTTCTTGAAGTTGTTTAAATGCTGCTTTTGCTTTGTCATCTCTATTTACAACAACGAAAATAGAATCTGCATCAAAGTCAGGTAATACTTCTTGTGAAATGACTTCGAAAGGACGGTTTCCATCAATTTTCTCTACACCATTTGCAGGTTGTAATCCTAAGTCTTGGAATAAAATTGGTCCCATCGGTCTTTTCGTACTAAATACTCGTAATTCTTTTGCAGTAACACGAATTGCCATTACTTTTTCGTTATTACCTAATTCTTTATCTATTAAACTTTTTACTCGTTTTGATTGCTCTTCGTAATCTTGAATATATTTATCTGCTTCTTTCTCACGGTTTACAAGTTTACCAACTTGTTTTAAATGATCTCTCCACGTACCTTCATCTAAATTGAAAGAATGTGTTTTTGCAATTTTTTCGTATTTCGCTACATCTTTACCAGCATATTTTTCATCAACATAAATGTCCGTTGGCTTTAATTGAAGTAACGCTTCCATATTCGGATCTGTTACAACACCAAGCTTCTTCGTATCTTTCAACTTCTCTTTAGCGTGCGGTAAGAAATCTTTTAAATCTCCACCAATAACAGAACCTACTGGTGTAATTCCTAATGCAAGTAAATTATTTGTTAAATGAATGGACATAGAGGCGATTTTTGGATCATTACTTTTTTCCGTTTTTTTCGTTGCCTCTTCATTAGCTTTCGTTTGACCACATGCTGCTAATACTAAAATACACATCATGCTAAATAAAATAATAAGTTTCTTTTTCATATGTTCTCCTCTTTGAAGTATTTATTTTGTTTTTGTAAGTAAATAAAGAAAATACGGTGCTCCTAATGCCGCCACTACTACACCAGCTGGAATAGAGTTTGGCTCAAATATAGAACGACCTATCGTATCTGCTAGCACTAAAATAATCATTCCGATAATGCCAGCTAAAGGAAGAAAGTGTTGATATGTAGTACCTACTAACTTCCTTGCGATATGCGGAGCAACTAAACCGATAAAACCAATTCCTCCTGCCATCGATACACTCGCGCAAGATAATCCAACCGCTGTAGCTAAAAGTAGTAACCGTTCTTTTTGAACAGAAACACCAAGCCCTGCTGCTACACTATCACCTAGTGACAATGCATTTAACGTTTTAGATTTTATCCATGTATACGGGGTTAGTATGAAAATCCAAGGTAATAATGCAAGGACATGAATCCAATCCCTTCCCCACACGTTACCAACTAACCATCTAGAAGCGAATGTATACGTCTCATCATTTAACTTGAGAGAGAAAAATAACGAAATCGCACTAAATCCAGCTGAAACAGCAATACCAACGAGAATAAGTCTAATAGGAAGTAAACCTTTTGACCGATCACTCGCCAGTATAATAATTAAAAATGCAGCTAGTACTCCCCCGCCAAATGTAAATAACGGTATTAAAATCGATGCATTCTCATTAATAGAATGAAAGAAAGTAACGAATATAATTAGCCCGAAAGATGCACCTGCATGTAATCCTAAAATACCAGGGTCTGCAAGTGCATTACGTGATAACCCTTGCAAAATCGCACCGGAAATCCCAAGGCCAATACCGGCTAACATTGTGATTATTATTCTTGGCATACGATAATCATATAGCACGGTCTCGCTCTCAAAATCACCATAACCGAAAAGCGTTTGAATTACTTTGAGCGGTGCAATGCTCAGTGTCCCTGTATTTAAACTAATTAAAATGACAGCGATACTAATACAACCAAAAATTGTAGTTACAGTAATGGCTCTCTTTTTATCTGTGTTCAAAAGATCCTTCACTTACAACTCCCTCCCAACTTTACGTGCTATATAGAGGAAGAACGGAACTCCAACAAGAGCTACCATAATCCCTATCGCAAGTTCTTTAGGAGGATTTACTGTTCTTGCCCCTAAATCAGCTACAACTAATAACATAGCTCCTAATAATGCTGACATAGGAATAATGAGTCTATAATTCACACCAACTAATTTTCTAGCAATATGCGGGATAACTAGTCCTACAAACCCAATAGAGCCAACAGCTGAAACAGATACACCTGCAAGAATGACTACTATAATCATCCCTAGTATTCTCGTTCGGTTCGTTTTTACTCCTAAATTCGTAGCAACATCATCCCCCATTGATATGAGTGAAATAGATCGCCCTAACACTATTGCAAAAATAATCGTTATAAGAATAATAGGGACTAAAAATTTCAAGTGTTCCCACTTAACCCCTGCAACACCACCAGCATACCAAAACGCTAAATCCTGGCTTAAATCATAATAAATCGCAACACCTGAACTTAATGAATGTAAAAGCGCTGCCATAACCGCTCCAGCAATCGTTAACCTCATTGGTGTTAACCCGCCTGATGTTGCTGATCCAATAACAAAAATAAGTACTGTACTTAAGACTGCTCCAATAAAGGAAACAATCATTAAATAGGAATACGGCATATGCGGAAAAAAAGCAAAACTAAGTGCTACTACAAACATCGCTCCTGCATTTATGCCAAGTACACCTGCATCAGCTAAAGGATTTCGTGTTACACCTTGCATAACAGCACCAGCAACCGCAAAAGCTGCCCCTACAACTGCTGCTCCAATTACTCTCGGGAGCCTTAATTCATAAATAATTTGGTGCTGTGTTAATTTCGGATCGTAATCCAAAACCGCTGCCCACACCGTTTGTAAATGAATATCTTTTGCACCAAATGAAATGGCTAAAAATATAGATCCAATTAAACATAAAATTGTTAAGCTCATGAAACATATGAACTTAATATGTATCCAGCGGTTATTACCAGCATGTACAGTAGACTTATGTAACATGTTTCATTTCATCCTTTATATTCAGTTGTTTTTTATAATTATTTTTTATTTGTAATTATTATTGATAGTAATTATCATTTTCATTTAGATATTATATCCCCACTTTTTTTAAATAGCAAACTATTTTTTTACTTTTCTACAATATTAAAATACTCATTACAATTCCCTTCTAAAACTTACAAATACATGCAAAATAGACTACTGGATTATTTTTTAAATCGTAGTATAATTATTGATTATTTTGATTTTTTCGATAAAAAACATCGAAGGTGACACAATGTTCTATATAAAACAACTACTACATTTCACTTACGAACAAGCATTATCTTGCTTATTCCCAGTCATTATTTTCTTAACACTAGCCCTTTCAAAAATTGTTTCAATCCCAGAGTTATACCGCTATGATTTCATACTCATCGTATGCCTTCTTATGCAGTGGATTATGTACAAGACTGGTCTTGAAACAAAAGACGAACTAAAAGTAATTACCATCTTTCACCTCATCGGCCTTTTACTAGAAATATATAAAGTACATTTCGGTTCATGGAGTTATCCCGAAGAGGGATATTCGAAGGTTTTTGGAGTTCCGCTTTACAGCGGTTTTATGTACGCAAGTGTCGCGAGTTACATATGTCAAGCGTGGAGAAGGTTGCATTTAAAAATGCATCATTGGCCGAAAGCCATTTTTGCCGTGCCGTTAGGAGCTATGATTTACTTCAATTTTTTCACGCATCATTTTCTATACGATTTTAGATGGATATTAACTTTACTACTATTCATCGTTTTCTTTCGGACATTTGTGGAATTTTCATTACGAGGCGTTCCATATAAAATGCCACTCGTTCTCTCCTTTTTCCTTATCGGTTTCTTCATTTGGGTTGCAGAGAACATCGCAACATTTTTCGGAGCATGGCAATATCCAAATCAACGGGAAGCATGGAGTCTCGTTCACTTAAGCAAAATTAGTTCATGGTTTTTACTCGTTGTTATTAGCATTATGATTGTCACACAGCTCAAACATTTGAAGGAATCAAAAAGATAATGCTGATTATGTAAAAACAGTTAGCCCATCACTCATTAGAGAGTGATGGGCTAACTGTTTTTAGTAATATTTTTTAAACCTTCCTTATCAAGGGAGTTATAATTTACAAGAGTATAAGCAATTAAACATTATGAACTGCTACTAGCAGAAGATGTTGCTGCAGATGAAGCGGCAATCGTTGCCATCATGGCTGCCTGTTGTGCTTGTATGAGGACTTCTATCATTGTTTGTAAACCTGTGTTAGTAGCTTTACTTTCCTCACCTTTCTGACTTACGAACAGTTGAATAGCAATAAGAATATTTGTATCTGTATGCCAACGGAACAATTTATCCCCCTGCAATTTTTCAATAAATGCTCGAATAGAATGAATCTCTTTTTCTCCGTCCTCGAGTAACGCTAGTAGCCCGATAGCTGGGTAATGCATCTGTTTTACTTTTACCTTTTCTTGCTTTAACAAATTCCATATATTTGTACATTTTGCAACTAATAGTTCTTCCCTGACATCCTTCTTTAGTGAAAGAATATGACTCAAAAATTGAAGATCATTCCCTTTACGCAAACCAGCTGTCGCTAGTTTCTGATAAAGACGTTCCACTCGATCCATAAGTGTTTCTACATGCTCTGATTGTCCTGCTAATAAAACTGCGAGCGGATAATCATTTGTACTTGTAAGAAAGAGGTGATCCTTTTTCATGCGTTTATATACTTGCATCGAACGCTGAATATGTGTGCCATGCTGTTCATTTTCTTCTGTTAAAAGCACAGCTGCTGCGAGATAAGTAAATATACTCCGGCTAAAGCCACCAGTGACCAATTGTTCATATAAATCTAAAAACTTCCGAAAAGCTTCCTTGTAATCTGTAAAGTGAATATCTAATGTTGCGGCCACTACAAAACGATGATAAGACTTTAAGTATGAAAACATCCCTACCTGATTCTTAATATAACTACTAATTTCTAAAAAACGTCCGAGATCAAACAATTTATCACTACCTGCATACATAGCAGCAATCATCATTCCTGTTCGAGAATCACTCGTTTTCCATTTTAGTTCTCCCTTTAACTGTACATATGTATGTTTATATTGCTCCAACTTTTGTTCTAATGTAATCATAGTATTCACCCCTATTTCTAGTTCTTCTCTATTATTATACGTATATTCCATATTTAGGAATACTATAATTAATAATCACACCATAAAAATTATAAAATTCTCTTATCCTTCTTCATCAGCACCACGATGATAATCCCTAATCCTTCAAGAAGTTATACAAAAAAGGTAGATAATAATTTATCTACCTTTTTTGTATATATTATTTAACATTACAACTGTATTGCTTGTTATATGCAATTAAGACTAAAGAGCTTTAATAATACGTTCCATCGCTTTCATTTGCCCAATATGATTAGCTTCATGATAAAGCATCATACCGTAAAGCTCCCCTACTGTTTCCAATCCTAGGAATGGCTCTGGCAGTTTATTTTCAAATGCTTCTACTGGAATTTCGTTAATACGTTTTGCTTGTTCTTTTAATTGAGCCGTTAACACTTCTAACGATGGTCCTTCTGTTTTCCATTTAGATGGTCGTGATCCATACCCAAACATACCTGGATATTCAGTTGGTAATTGTTTAAATTCTTTTCCAAACATGAAAACTTCTGCTGCTGTTAACACGTGACCGATATGCCAACGAATTGTATTGTTAAAACCCTCTGGCTGCGTATCTGCAATTTTATCATCTAACGTTTCCATAAATTTAAGTAACGCCCCGCGCGTTATTTCAAATTGTTTTAAACCCACTAGTCTATTCATTTTATCGTTCCCCTTCTTGATGTACAATTTATTATGAACTAAGAATGTTCAACTTATTAAAGTTTCACCTTGTTTAATCTATCAGAAACAAATAAGAAATACATCTAATATGCTTATTAAAAATAATAAAAAGGTTCACTCCTCGTAAATATAGAATTACTTACTATGTAAATAAAAGAGGAGTGTACTTGCATGTTACATATTTTAAAACAGCAATATAATCTTATTAGCTCTACAAGAGAAACTCTATTCACATTTTTAGAAGAAATCCCAGTAGAAAAATTACATAGCACAGTTCCTAATTTCGGAAGCAGTAGCATTATAAAGACTCATATTCATGTAGCCGATTGCTATCGATACTGGCTTGGATCCTTCGCATTCAAGCAAAAAAGAGCAGATTTTTTATTTGCTAGCGATTATGAAATTGAGCATGCAGATGTGGAAAAAGTCCGTGCTAGATTTAAGTTAGTAGACGAAACTGTACAACGTTTTTTAGATGAATACAATGACCGTTGGCTCGAAAATATAGCAAATGAAGTGAAATGGCAAAAAGAACCTTGGAGCACAACTCCGCTATGGCTTTTAACTCATACGGAGACGCATGAATTTCACCATAAAGGACAAATTGTATCTATGGCTCGTCACCTTGGATACAATCCTCCTGATACAGACCTTAGTTAATTCAATGGTCCATGATTACCGAAAAAATTAGAATGAATACAAATCGAGCATGTTTTGAAATCCAATCAAAACATGCTCTTAAAATATGCTATCTTAAATTTTTTATAATTCCATCAATACCAAATCGTCTCAGCATAATTATATGCATCACTATTCGGAATTGCATGTTTCCCCTGCGCTTGTGCCTTTCTTGGATCTAAATCATATACCATTGGCGTATAGCATGATGTTTGCCCTTTATTCACAACACCATTTCCTCCAGCACTTCCGCAAGTATATGCCTTTCCATCAGTTTGTCTGACGATCCTTGCATCAGCTTCATTATTATAAACCGCTGCACGAGTTACAGTAACCTTTGCCCATACTGTCTTACACGTCGTGCTAAATTTCAATTCCACATATGAATTAGAATCAATCCACTTCTTTTCTTTCGTTACTGCTGATTGATCACAGCTATTGTAGTAAGGACTTTTCCCATCATATGAATGGTCTTCTGCAAATGCTTTATCATTATTCGTCGTACTAAAAACACTAGTTATGACGAGCAATGCCAGACAAAGACATGCGCTCACCTTTTTAAATAGCTTCATAGAATTTCACTCCTTTATTAATAACGTCCAGTTTTCCCGTAGCCGTTATTAATCGTCACCGCTTCAGCATCAGCTGTATAACCAAAATCAGCAGTTAAATCAAATACCATTCCTGTATAGGTGCTCGTTTGCCCCGTTTTAATTGCTCCATTGCCACTATTAGAATCTACGGATTTTTGAAATACACCATTTTTATATTTATTAATAACAGCGTAAGCATATACTCCTCCAGAAACAGAAGGTGCTGGTTGATCTAAAACAAGCTTAGACCATGCCGCGTGACATTTATTACTGTAACGTAAATACACTGTTCCTACTTTTTTACTACCTTCATACACCGCTGTAGACTTTGCATTAAATCCGTCTGCATCACATGTTGTACTACCTCCGTATACTTTCGTTGTTGCTGGATTTTTCCCGTCATAATAGCTACTAAGATCGGTAGCTGCAAATGTACTTCCTTGAAAACTAAATAATACCCCTACACTCGCTGCACTTAACACACATACTTTCATTAGCTTTTTAAACATTTTAAATTCCTCCTCAAAATGATTATGTATACCAAAGACAACCTATACCGCTGTGCCAGCCCTCCTTTCACGCTTCCTAGAGGCATCTTACAGAAACGAATAAACGTTGTAAATTCCCTTATGATTATTAGAATATACGAAAAACTTCACTTATCCTTGTAAGAAAAAAAGTTGAGAAATACACATTTTATAGCATTCTATATTTAAAACATAAAAGAACCAATACTTGTTATATTCAAGCATCGGTTCTTTAAACAAAATTGCCATTTTTTCTTTTATATAAAATAAATATTTCTCCACTTAATCTGTTGTAAAAAACTCCCTCGTTACATCAATAAATTGTCGCAGTGGCACTGTCATCCATTTGTCTGTATGCCAAGCGATTTGTGTATAAATTGGAGATATTGTTTCGTTTAACATTAACTCCTTTAACGTCCCTTCCCGTATATCTTTTTCTACTACTATCGCTGGTAAAACGGCTATACCTAAATCTGCAATAACACATTGTTTAATTGCTTCAACACTAACAAATTCAATTTTATTTGCTGGATATACATCTTCCCAGCGAAATAGCTCTTCAAATAAAGTCCGATACGAGCAGCCTAATTCTGTTAGTAAAAGTGTTTCACTCTCTAAATCTTTTATAGAAACTGAAGGTTGTTCAAGTAAACGATGCGTAGGAGCAGCTACTACTTTTAATTCTTCTTTCATAAGTGGTTCCACATGTAAAACATCTTCTGTTTTACATTCGTCCAAAATAAATGCAAGATCTACTTTCCCCTCCATCAATTGTTCCTTCGCATCTTTATTGGAGTGTGCTGGTTTAAATATAAGTTTTATTTGAGGAAATTGTGCTTTAAACTTCTTTAATATAGAAGGCAGTCTGTATGTACATTGACTTTCTTGTGCACCAATTATTAACGTACCTGCTATTTCTTCATCATCTTTCACAGCCATTTTCGCTTCGTTACTGAGTGCAATCATCTTGTCGGCATATAGTTGAAACTTCCTACCTGCTTCAGTTAAGAAAAGACGTTTCCCTAATCTCTCAAATAGTGGTGTACCGAGCTCAGCCTCTAATGTTTTAATTTGTGCTGTAACGCTCGATTGGGCAAAGTTTAATTTCTTCGCAGTTTGTGTAAAGTTCAAAGTATGTGCCGCTACTTTAAATGTAATTAACTGTTTTATTTCCATTTATCATCCCTCTTTTCAATCGATATTTCCGATTGATTCCATCGAAATAATCCTCTTTGTCTATTGATATTTGTATTGTATGATAAAGAACATCTATAAACAATATAAATGGAGGTATTCCATATGAAAGCACTTTGTTTCGAAACATTCGGAGACGCTAATGTTCTACACTATAAAGAAATACACGATCCAATCATAAGTCCAAATGAAATTCTTGTCCGCACGAAAGCAATCGGATTAAACTTCGCTGATATTTATAGACGCCGCGGCGATTATCATCTTGCTGGCAATCCGCCTTATGTATTAGGTTATGAAGGAGCTGGAATTGTTGAAAAAGTAGGGGCTGACGTTACTACTATCAACCTAGAAGACCGTATTGCATTTGCGGACGTCCCATTTGCAAATGCAGAACTAGTTGCCGTTCCATCTGAAAAAGTAATCCCACTACCAGATTCTATTTCTTTTGAAACAGCCGCTTCTGTCTTATTACAAGGATTAACTGCACATTATTTAACGCACGATAGCTATCAACTAAAACAAGGTGATATAGCTTTAGTACACGCTGCAGCTGGTGGCGTCGGTCAACTTCTTATTCAAATGATTAAACTACAGGGCGGAACAGTAATTGGTCTTACATCATCAAAAGAAAAAGCAAAGATAGCTACATTAGCTGGGGCCGATCACGTATTTTTATATAACGAAGAATGGCATACGAAAGTACTTGAAATGACTAATGGAACTGGAGTAAATCTCGTATATGAATCAGTAGGTTCTACATTAGAGGAAAGTTTTAACGCTACTAAAATTGGCGGTACTGTCGTATTTTACGGAATGGCTGGTGGTAATCCTGCTCCAGTTGATCCACGTATGCTTATGGATACTTCAAAAACTTTAACTGGCGGAGACCTTTGGAACGTTCTTACCACTTATGAAGAACGTAAAAAACGATCTACTCAATTATTCGATTGGATCGCAACTGGAAAATTAAACATTTCAAATCCTACTACATTCTCTTTACAAGACGGTGCTCTTGCTCATGAATTATTAGAGAGCCGTAAAAGCACAGGGAAGATTTTATTAATCCCATAATTCACAAAATGAAAAGGAAGCTAGATTTATCTACCTTCCTTTTCTTATTTCTATTTGAGATTTAATTATATTTCCACACTTTCTTTCCCTTTTGCAACATAACTCATATCTCCAACCGACTCGACTGTATATGTTCCATCTTGGTATACAATCTTCGTCACACTAGCATTTTCCACCCCAAGTTTTGTTTTGCTACTGTCTAACATTTCTATTAAGGTAGTAATCAAAAGCCCATGAACGACAACTAAAACGTTACCGCCACCATTTCCAGCAGCTTCTTCACTAATTTTATCTATCTCAGCTTTTATGCGAGTAGAAAATAATTCCCAATCTTCCGCCTGTTTTGTAGGATCTGCTACTCTAATAAGATTAATCACTTCTTGAATAGAAAACTTCATAAGTTCTTCTGGTGATGCAACGCCTGCAGCTTTTCCAACAACATCCCACATATTCTCAAGTTTTTCACCTTCAAAAATACCGAAATTTAATTCTCGCAAATCTTTTCTTTGCTCAAGTTTTAATTTTGATTGCTCACTATATTTTAATACTAAATTAGCAGTTTCAATCGCTCGGCCGCTATCACTACTATACGCATTCATAAAATGAATATCTTTTAATCCTGTTCCTAAATTTGTGGCAACTTCAACACCTTTTTCTACTAATGGAGAATCAGCCCAACCTTGCGCGCGATGATTCGTATTTAATATTGTTTTACCGTGTCTTGTAACATATAACGTAACTGCATTCTCATTGCTATCTGTTTCTCGCTTATTCATTTCATTCTCTCCCTTTACGTTTCTATATCAATTTTACCACCTCAATTATTCATTGAGCAAAATATACGTCAGTAGATCCGCTTAATAAAAAAAGCTATCTTTCTGTATATCCATACAAAAAGATAGCATCTTTTATGATTACATTTCTTAACCGTTACTCCTACTCAGCAAAAGCACTCGAATATTGTACAATTCCTTCTACACCTCGAAGAGAATTTTCTGTTAATTCCATTATCATAAATACCTCTTCAGGCACTTCAAACGGTGCTTTTATATTCCACTCACTTGCTTTCTTAAAACCAAATTTCGGGTAGTACTCTGGATGTCCCAATACTACAACTGATCCGTATCCAAGTTCTTTCGCTTTTTCTAATGCAGCTACAATCAGTTTTCCACCAATTCCTTTTTTCTGATGACCCCTAGCAACTGAAACTGGTGCAAGTGCTAACGATTCTACAGAAGTTCCATCTTGTTCTATTGTAATTTTCGATAACATAATGTGACCAACTATATCTTCATCTACCGCAACAATTGATAACTCTGGAACAAACGCGTCACATTCTCTAATACGTTTTACAAGTTCATGTTCTGTTTTATCACTAAATTCTTCCTTTAAAAATGCTTCTTTTACGACTTCTTCTGTTTTTCTATAATCATTTTTTTGTTCTTGTCTAATCGTTACCATTTTAACTTATCCTCTATTCTTTCTTATTTCTTTTTGAATTTTACTCAGTGCTTTTTTCGATCCGCGCTCAATATCGTGTTGCATTTTTCTTTCTTTATAATCAACAAATAGTGTATTTAAATCGTATTCTTCTGGATATAACTCCTTCGCTGCTACTTCTAAAGTAATACGTTTTACATTTACTTCAACGAATTCACCGTTATAATATACAACAACGTTATAAAAATTATCTTTTTCCTTATAGATGATACCAAAATCATCATGATCCAATAAATTAACACGATCGCCTATTTTGTACTCATAATGAGATTCTCTTTTTTCTTGTACAAATTTCGGTTTTCTAATTTTACTTTCATTCACTTTTTCTAAAGCGTACTCTTTATTTCCCATATACTCTTTCGCTCTTTTCAGTACATGTTCTTTTACGCTCATTTTATTCGCAATCCAAAGTGCATTACTTTCTCCTGATTTTCCGATAACTAATTTATAAAGCGGCTCTAGCGTTTCACTATTAAACTGCATCGCTGCATTCATAAAGTCATCATGCATTTCTGAGAATCGTTTAATTTCTCCGTAATGCGTACTCGCAACGGTAATACATCCCGCAAAGTACAACTCTTCTAAAATAGAAATTGCAAGTGCTGCACCTTCATTTGGTTCTGTACCGCTCCCTATTTCATCAAATAAAAGTAACGTATTATTATTTGACATCCTCATAATCTCAGAAAGATTTTTCATATGAGACGAAAATGTACTTAGTGCATTTTCAATACTTTGATTATCACCAATATCTACGAATACATTTTCGAAAATAGCGATTTCTGTACCTTTATCTCCTGCAATATGAAGACCTGACATTGTAGCTAATGTTAACAATCCAATCGTTTTTAACACAATTGTCTTTCCGCCCGCATTCGGCCCTGTAATAATTAAACTACGATACTCTTGACCAATTTTAAAATGTAACGGTACAACTTGCCCTGTTAAAAGCGGATGCTTACAATTCACTAAATGAATGTAGCCATGATCGTTTAACTTCGGTTCTATTCCATCAATCGATTTACTAAACTTCGCTTTCGCAAATACCATATCATACTGACTAATTAGCTCCATGTTAATCTTTATACTATAAATGTTTTCTAACACCATTCCTGATAAAGTTGCTAAAATCTGATACTCTTCAACCGCTTCTTCTGCTTTCAAACCTGCTAATTCTGCATTCAATTTCGTAACCGTATGTGGTTCTATAAATACAGTAGAACCTTTTGCCGAGGCTTCAATAATACTTCCAGCAACTTGATTTTTATAGGAAGATTTAATTGGAATCGTATAACGGTCATCCTTTTTACTAATAAAGAATTCCTGAATGAATTTCTTATTTGCACTACTATTTAAAAACTTCGTTAAACGTTCTTTTATTTTCCCATCTACAGAATCGATATTATTTCGAATTCGCTTTAGCTCTTTACTTGCAGCTACATCAATACTATTTCCTTTAATTGAAAAGTTAATTTCCTCTTCAATACTTTTATATTCAGTCATTGAATTTGCATAAGAAGCTAATACTGGTGCAAAAAATTCTTTATCTAACATAAACTTTTTAATCTTTCTACACCCACGTAAAAAGTCTGAAACACTTACTAATTCTTCTGGGTCTAAAATCATCCCTTTTTCTAATTTTTGAATTGTACTAGCAATATTAGAAATGCCGAAGAAAGGAACATGCCCCTCTGCATCTAATATAGCTCGTGCTTCCGTCGTTTCATTCAAGCGATTTCTCACTACTTTTAGACTCGTACTCGGCTCTAATTTGTTTAATAATTCCTTACCTAATCCACTTACACAATAAGATTTCACTATATCCTTTAATTCGTTATATTGTAACTTTTCAAAAGTCATCGTATTCATTTTGTTTCTCCTCACTATGATTGATTTTTATCATAAATGAAGATACCTACTCATTAGATTCCAATGAGCTCTACATTATTCAATTACCATTTTTATACATTAAAAATATATACAAAAAAGCTGCGGGGATACCGCAGCTTTTACATTTACAAGGCATGTGCAATAACATATGAGGAAATAAACCATAAAAAACGGATGGCAATCCCCTTATTACACGCTTTATAAAGTGTTGTAGGTATCTTCATAGGTATCGAAATAAATCCATGACAAATTTAGGGGTATGATACACATAAAAATCCCCTGATTTTATCCGATTTATTTCATTAAATTTTTCCTATTTAGTACCTACCGCACTCACAAAAAAGCACCTCTCATTAATTTATATTATAGTCATTGAAATCTAATTTACTGAAATCATCATACTATATGTTAAGTGAGAAGTAAAGGTGTCATACCTTTATAACTATGCAGCATGTAAAAAAGAAGGGGGAAACCTACCGCTGAACATATATGGAAACTGATCCTCCACTTACTTGGAACTGTCCCCAACCATCCTTATTAATTGTTACAGTATTTGTTTGATTACCCGTAATATCGTACCATACTTCCCCTGCGTTATTCTTCCCAACATCCATCCACTTTGACCCTCCTGGTCCATCAGAGATTAATGTTGCTAAACCAGAATTAGCATGTACACTATCACCTTCTCTTGTCCAGCCAATCACATCTGGATGATCAAAATAATCACGCTGCGTACCGTATGCAAAGTTTTTTCGTGCCGTCAAAATCGGATCAATTTTGTCCTTTAACGCTGGAATTTCATAATTACTATTTCCTTTTGTACCATAGTAATCACCATAGAAAACAGAAGGATATCCCTCTGCACGCGTTAAAATAAATGCATATGCCAACGGTTTGAACCAAGGGCTCACTACAGATTCCAATGACTGACCAGGCTGTGAATCATGATTTTCAACTAGAGTAACCGCAAGTGTAGGATGATTCGCAACTACCGTTCCTTTTAAAATATTTCTCATATCATAATTCCCATTTCCTGTTGAAGCATAATGAAAATTATAATGCAGTGGTGCATCGAACACAGATTGATTATAATTGACCTTCGCTAAATAATTATTTAAAGTCTGGATATCATTTTGCCAATATTCAGCTACTGTAAACATTTCTTTCCCCGTTTGCTGTCTAACATGATTTACCCAATCGCGCAAATATTCATGATCAATATGTTTAACAGCATCTAAACGAAAGCCATCTAAATTTAATTCCTTCGCATACCACGTTCCCCATTTTTTCATTTCATTCGCAACATCTGGATGATCAAAATCAAGATCCGCGTACATC
Organism: Bacillus sp. C-3-6; assembly: GCF_054509685.1. Classification (NCBI taxonomy): domain Bacteria; kingdom Bacillati; phylum Bacillota; class Bacilli; order Caryophanales; family Bacillaceae; genus Bacillus; species Bacillus sp. C-3-6. Next base: position 3,255,814 of record NZ_CM137247.1, read on the forward strand.
AAATAATCATAATTCCCATTCTCGCTAGACACTTCCCAGTCCCACGCTTTACCTATGCCCCTAAATTTATAAATTCGGTTTAATTTCTTTCCTTCATCCCAATCTGTTCCGTCAAAATGATACCATTTCCATTTGAAATTAGAATAAGAATCTCCACGCCCTGGAAAGTTAAATCCTGTCCAAGCACTAATTTCATAATCACCTGATACTTCAACATTTCGATTGCTTGGGTCTACCTCAACTGCTGTGACAGTTTCTGTATAATCAGCCCCACCTTTATGATTCATAACTACATCACCGTATACATCGATGTTTTTCTTATGTAAAGCGTCAATTGCAGACTTCAATTGTGCTTTCGTCCCATATTTCGTCCGCACTGTTCCCTTTTGATTGAATTCCCCCAAATCATATAAATCATATGCTCCATATCCTACGTCATTTTGCGTAGTTCCTTTATATGCAGGTGGTATCCAAACAGATGTAATTCCCTTTTGCGCTAAATTTTCAGCATCAGTACGCAAACGATTCCAATGATTCCCATCATTCGGAGCATACCACTCAAAATACTGCATTAACGTTCCATTGTTAACTGTATCTGCATATGCTTTACTCCCCTCATATATACTAGGTAAAAACAAAACAACTGACAATCCGACTATTGTTATTCTTTTAAACATCTGTACACCATCCCCTTCTAAGAAAGCGTTTGCATGGTTTATCAGAATTATTATAATATTCGTCCCACCGTTAGTAAAGTAGCAATCTCTCACTCTCCCACATTATTTTTAATCTCACTTCAAATATTCAACGTAGTTTTAATTTCACATCCTATTCAAGATTGTTTACAATTTACCTATAAAAACATAACGGAGGGATTTCTATGACAGACTTTCAAAAACAATTTTTCGCACGATTACATGTAGAAGAAAAAGACACAGTTTCATTTGAAGATTTATCTAACATTATGTACGCAATGGCACAAACTGTTCCTTTTGAAAACTTAAATATTCTCGAAAAGAATTTTAAAGAAATATCAAAAGAAAATTTGAAAGAGAAAATTTTAGTAAATAACCGTGGCGGTCTTTGTTATGAACTCAATCCTACTATGTATTACTTCCTGAAAGATTTTGGATTCGATGTTCATCTCGTTTCAGGAACAGTTTATAACGCTGCAAACTCCATATGGGCTGTTGATTCTGGCCATATCGCAACCGTTTTAACACATCATAATGAACTTTATTTAATTGAAGTAGGATTCGGATCATACTTACCTCTTGCCCCTGTCCCTTTCTCAGGTGAAGTCATTCACTCTGTTACAGGAGATTATCGTATTCGTAAAGAAATGACCGAAAAGGGAAACTACATTTTAGAGATGCGGAAAAACAATGAGTTCTTGGATCAATCTTCTGCTGATGATTGGACGTTAGGCTATGCATTTTATATAGAAGAAGTGGATGAAGAAAAAGCAAATACAGCACAAAAAATTATCGTTGAACATGAAGGGTCACCCTTTAATAAACTACCTCTTATTGTAAAACTAACTGAAGATGGACATGCCTCTTTAACGAAAGATAGCCTTACAGTAGCGAAAAATGGTAAAAAAACGAAAGAAACCGTTACAGACATGCAATTTACAAACCTTTTACATTCAAAATTTGGAATTACACTATAAGTATGTAAGCCTTGTTATTTTAGCAAAGCTTTTCAATTTTCAGCAGGGATTTTTTGCAATTTGTTGTATTTCATAGTTATATAGAAATATAACTACATGTTTAGAAAGGAAATGATTATGACAGAACTTAAAGATCGATTACAAGTAGCTGATATAGAAAAATGGGATTTAACAGACATTTACCATACAATTGAAGATTGGGAAAGTGATTTTCATAAAATTGAAGTATTAACGAAGGAATTACACGAGTTTAATGGCAATATTCACGATGGCAATAGTTTATTAGCTTATTTAACGAAGAGTGAAGAAATTTCTAGCATAATATCTTTAATGTTCGCTTATGCACGATTACAATCTGACCTTGATACACGCGATACTGACGCGCAATCTCTTGTCGATAAAGTATCACAATTACACGTGAAAGTAAGTGCAGCTAAATCTTTCTTTTCCCCCTTCTTACTTAGCATAGACGAAAGCACATTACATTCTTACATAGAAGAAACAGAAGGCTTACAATATTATAAAGAAGACTTATTTGAATTATACCGTTATAAAAAACACGTATTGAATAAGGACCAAGAAGAAATTTTATCACAGATGGGTGAAGCTCTTTCTTCTCCACAGCACACATTTGGTATGTTAAACAATGCAGATATATTATTTGGTGAAGTGACGACTGACGATGGAGAAAAAGTGAACTTAACACGCGGAATGTATGCAAAGTTAATAGAAGATACGAATCGTGAAAAGCGTAAAGAAGCTTATAAAGCATATTACAAACCATATGTTCAGTTAAAGAATTCCATCGCATCTACTTTATCCGCTGCTATTAAAAATAATGTTACCGTTTCGAAGCTAAGAAACTATCCATCAGCGCTAGAGAAATCATTATTTGGCGATATGGTTCCGAAAGAAGTATATGAAAACCTTATTGATACAACGAAAAAAAACATTCAAACATTACATACATACAATGAAATTCGAAAAGAAAAATTAAACGTAGATGAACTAAGACAATACGACTTAGGCGTCGATTTAGTAGAAGGTGCAAAACAAGACATTCCATATAGTGAAGCATTTGACATTATGATTGCATCACTAGCTCCTTTAGGAGAAGAATATATTGAAACATTAAAAAGTTTTAAAGATAAACGATATATAGACGTAAGAGAAACACCAGGAAAACGTTCTGGTGCTTATAACTTTGGTGTATATGGTGTTCATCCTTTCATTCTTTTAAATCATCACGATGATTTAAATAGCCTGTTCACTCTTACTCATGAATGCGGGCACGGTATGCATACGCACTATTCACATGGATACCAACCAAGAATTTCTGCACATTATTCTATCTTTGTGGCAGAAGTCGCTTCTACAGTAAATGAAGTGTTATTAATTCACTATTTATTAAAAGAAGCAAAAGAAACGAACGTGCGTAACCATTTAGTTAACCATTTTATTGAAAAATTCAAAGGTACTTTCTTTACACAAATTATGTTTGCAGAATTTGAAAAAATCACACATGAAATGGCGGAACAAGGTAAACCATTAAATGCACAAGTCTTCAGTGAAATTTATGAAAAACTATTTAAAGAATATAACGGTGATTCACTTGTATTTGATGAAGAAGTAAAATACGGATGGGCTAGAATCCCTCATTTCTACCGCCCGTTTTACGTATACAAATATGCAACTGGATTCGCATCTGCCATTCAAATCGCTGATAAACTATTAAGCGGTGATCCGAATGCTCAGAAAAATTATATTGAATTCCTGAAAGGTGGAAGTTCTGATTATCCACTAAACCTATTGAAAAAAGCTGGTGTTGATTTAACTACGCCAGAACCGATTGAAAGTGCATTGAAACAATTCACTCAACTTGTTGAGGAGTTTTCAGCATTATAAAAAGCATGCAGAGTATATGCTCTGCATGCTTTTTCATTTGAATTACTCTATTCTATATGCTGCTGCGTCACACAGTGAATCATACCACCATACGCATACAATTCATTCACATAAATACCGACAATTCTTCTTCCTGGAAACTGCCCTTCAATAATTTGCAGCCCTAACTTGTCATGTTCATCACCATATACAGGAACTAATACAACTTCATTACCAATATAAAAATTCAAATATGAACCCTTACAGTCTGCTTCTTTTACCACTTTTCTTGTTACTGGTACTGGAATGAGCTGAAATGGCTTTCCATCTATATTTTTCGCTTGTCGTAATTCTTGATAATGCTTTTCGTACGCCTCCAAAAGGTATGGCTCTCCTTCACCGAAAGGATCATATTCATACAGTATCGTATTTTCATTTACAAACCGTGCCGCGCCATCAATATGATAATCCGTATCTTCATCATAATTATCTTCTCCGCGTATACCAGTTATCCATATAAAATTCGTTACTCCTAAATATTTCGTTAATTCCATTTCAATTTCTTTCTGACTTAGTGTGGGATTTCGATTTTCATTTATAATAGACGTTTTCGCCGCCATTAAGGTCCCGTTTCCGTTTATCTCAATTCCCCCGCCCTCTAGACAGACACTAGATTCAACTTTTGGAATGCGATACATTTCACTTATTTTATTCGGAATATTAGCGTCTTTTTCGTACGGATATTTATTTCCCCAACCATTAAATATCCAGTGTGTTAGGCAGCGATTCCCTTCCTTATCCGTTACAAAGATTGGTCCGTTATCTCTTATCCAAATATCATCAGTTTCTTGAATTAAGAAATCAATTTTATCCATATTTACATTAGCTTCCATTAACTTCGATTGGACATGTATTTTCTCTTCTTCATCACATACAACAATATGGACATTTTCTCCATAGTGAAGCTCCTTTGCCATCGATATCCAAATATCATCTAACTTAGCTCTATAACCTTCACCTCTATGTGCTTTATCATGTGGCCATTGGAGCCATGTACCTTCATGTTTCTCCCATTCCGCAGGCATATAAAACAAACTATTTTCTATATTTCTCATACGTGTTCACCCCTTATATGAATGTACGTACAGTCTATACTTTGACATCGTGTTAAGGTCAACAGGAATATCTTCATTTACTTGTAGCAACTTTATAAGGTGACTCTTTATTTCACCTTTTTATTATGATAAATTGCTTTCGTACATAGAATAAGGATTGACATAATGTTAATGTCAATCCTTATTCTCATTCTATTTTCGTAACTAAAAAACAAATTTGTGTCACATACTCTTCTGCTAAACAATCACATTCAGGTCCCTTTATATAAACCTCATATGGCGAATTAACTATTACATACCCATTTTTTTCAACCCATTCTTCTAACGCTATATAAGCGTAACCTATATAGTCGTAACTTCCATAATGCATAGTAGTAACGATTTGATGTGGACTTAGTTTTTTCATTTCATATTCTTGTACTACATCTTCATCATTCCCCTGCATAACCGGGATTCTTAATTCAATATCACTGTTACTTGGAATATATTCTTCATCATAAAAGACTGCAGATGGCGAACCGACTATTTGAAAGTTATTTTTTTGTACCTCTTCATATAAGTCATAAAAATAATCATCTATATCATCTATATCTATTTTTACTCTTTGAGTAATTATCGTTACTTCGTTCCTCATTCCCATTAATATATCGTAACTTCTATGGCGAGCAATATTTAGACTACTATTCACCATTACCATTTCATTCATTTCTGAAATAACCTGTAAATTTTGCTTCACTTCATGAGACAACTCGATAATTTGTGATTGTATATGTTGAACAAACGAATCTTGATCCGATGACTGCAAAACAATTTTAATTTTTGGAAGAGGAAATTTATACTCCCTTAGCTTTTTTATTTTCAATGCTACTTCCAGCTGCTCTTGTTCATAATACCTATACCCATTAACCGGATTCACATATGCCGGTTTTAATATCTCCTCTTTGTCATAATGTCTTAACATCCGCGTACTCATTTTACAAATCCGAGAAAACTCAGCGATGGTATACATATCAATACTCCTTGAATATATTTTCTTTTCATTACTTATTTATTAAAACCAATCAAAAATCTTCTTCATTGAAAAATCTTCATTCTGATTTTTCAATCTTCTCATTTTCGAAGGTAACAAATGGCTTGGACAATACCACGTTAAACAATTCATTGCGCCTCCCATTGTTGATATTTCTCCTACATGAATTTGAATAACTTGCTTCTCCGTATACTGTTGAATATATCGTAAAACTTCCTCATCTTTGGCTAGTCCAAACTTAGGAACATAAAGAGCATCACATGATTCTAACATATTTATATACAACCCTTTTGCTGATGCTATCTCTTGATCATATTGTCCTTTCTCTGTATATGATGAAGGAACAACTATAAATTCAGCTTCTGGCATTTGTTCTTGAATAATCTCTTGAACACTATATCTAAATTCATGATCTCCTAAAAAATCACTAATAAACATTGTATGTTCATCAATAAATTTAACCATTCCGTCTGCGTGTGCTAGTACATCCCCTTCTTCAGCAGGAATAATAATAACTCGACTCACATCTAAATCCCATTCTAACTGCTCAATAATTTCCTCTTCTGTCCAATCATCGTTATCATCAAATATACGTTCTGTTAATATTACGGTATCTTTTTTATTCCAAATAAGATTACCACCATCTAATATTAATGGGGATTTCACATATTCAAAGTCATTCTTTTTCAACCATTTATTAAACTGTTGATCTAAATATCGCCCTTGATCATCTGGCAAATAATTTGGTCGATATTTAAATTTAACTAGATGATTTGTGACAACCGGTGCAACATCTCTTAGCCAAATATCATCATACTCAAAACAGCTCGTATGAAAGTCTTGTTCTTCAACAGATAAAGATATAAGTTGATCCGCAATTGATTTCTTTTCATTTAAACATTCATTAAAGTAAATCAAGTCTTCATAAAATGGTTGATAATATTCATTCGATTCGTCTGGTATTGCAGTAAAAATAATCCCATTATGTTTTTGTTCCATATTATTTACCTCGCTTTTTAATAGTAGTTACATAACTGATTTCACAAAGCCAACTATTCCTCAATTCATTTCTCTTTTCATTACAACTCATGAACCGCGTATATTTCATGAATGGATTATAGCATGGAGAAATATTATATATTTATATAAAAAATATAAAGCTGACGTTAAGCCTTAAATTGACTCTTGACAAGTTTTTTAAATAACCTATTTTAAAACAACAATAAATGATTAAATGATTTTTGTATCAAGATTCAAACCCATTACTTCTAATAGATCGTTTTGATTATATAAATTCACTAAATGCGCTTCTACTCCTATACAAATTCCTTCTAGCGGAAGATCATTTGGATCCTGACCAAAGGGATCTTCAATTTCAACCCCTATTGCTTCAATACCTATGAATGCAAAACTTATAAACGTAGTCGCAAGTACTGTAAACCATCCGAGACTATCAACAAGACCAATCGGTAAAGTCGCACAAAATATAATCAATAAAATTTTTATATGAGCAAAATATGCAAAAGGAATAGGTGTTGTTTTGATACGATCACATCCACCCACAGATGTAAGTAACGTATTCAAATCCATTTCCATACTAATTATCGCATTTGGATGAATTTGCCCCGTTTTCAAACCTTTTGATAGTATAGTTTTCAACATAAAAACTATACTAATCGGTAAATGATTGGACTCAACCAAAAGTGCTTTTTCCTTCTCAGAACAGACAGCGAGCAATGATTTCACTTCAGATAGATTTTTTTCCTCTCTCAAGTGTCCTTTCGCTAACTTTGGAAATGCAATTAATAAATGTAAAAATTTTATTTTTTCCTGCTCCATACTCTTCCCTTTAGAATCCCAATGACATAAAAAACTAATTGCTAAATTTCTAGTACAAGCACCAATCGTGCCAAAGAGCTTTCTACCTTCCCAGTACCGATCATAGGCAGTATTCGTACGAAACACTAATAGTAATCCTAAAGCTCCTCCTACGATTACCCAAGGAGTCTGATTTATATTTATTTCTGCATAGTAATAATTAATTACAGCTACTATCGTTGAAATACACGTATATAATACGATTTGCGGGAAAATATCTCTTATAATTGTCCCTTTTAATGTAAATATTTGATGTAAACTATTTTGATTATTGTACTGAACCATATTTACAAAAACCTCTTTCTCTATTAACCTTTTATTCTTTTAAATTATGAAAGTATACAATTAAATAATAGAATCATAAACCCTATCATTATGAGGCTGGTTAAGATTATTTCTTTCAATACCGTTACTCCTTTTTTCAAAAAGATAAAATATCTTATTTAATTCAACAACAAATGTTCACTATTCTAAATCACGACGCATCATTTTAGAATTCGCAATGAACAACGCACTAATTAATACAAAGATTGCACAGGCATATAACAATAAATCTAACGGACTATCGTGATCTATAATAATAAGACGAACAATAGCTGTTATACCTATATATATAAAATATCGTAATGGAAAATGAAAATTCATTTGAAAATACTTTATAATCATTACGATGAATTCAAAGTACAAAAAGAATACGACGATACTATCAATTAAATGATAACTAGATTCATTACCATCCAATTTCAGTTCTTGTATAAACTGAATGACTTCTTTCATAAGAAACACACTTAGAACAACCCCTAAGCAAATTAAAGCTACATTTAAAATGTACTGTAAAACGATAGGGAAATACGAAAACACTATTTTAAAATTCTTTAACACAAACATTTTTCTCCTTTACCATATAAAACGAAAAGCGAACATACACTACAATTCAATTATCATTATATTTAAATTTTATTTTTACAAATAATAAGGAACGACAAAATAGGTAAAGATAAGATTTCACCTATTTTGTCTATATAAGCAGCACAACGAAATTACAATCAATTACTTCAATGCAATTGGTTGTTGTTGTGTCACACAATGAATCATACCACCGTTTTTATACAACTCTCTCACATCAATACCGACTACTTTACGATCTGGGTATAACTTCTGAATCGTATCGTTTGCGATTTTATCATTCGGATCATTATAATTAGGCACTAATACAACTGTATTCCCAATATAATAATTGATATACGATCCCTTATAATCGAGAGTTTTTCCATTCTCTAAAGCAACCTTTTCTTTACTAAGCGGCAAGTATTCATACTGATATTTCTGTCCTGAAGCATTTTTGGCATCTAACAATGTATCCATATCTTTATTAGATAAACCCCATTCAGCTAGGTCATCTTCTTTCATCGTTACAATGGTAGATTTATTATGGAATTTAGCAAATCCATCAATATGAAAGTCCGTAATATCTAAATTAGGTACTCCGTCTAACCAAATAAAGTTTGATACCCCAAGGTCACTTATATATTTTTCAATTTCCTTTTCTGATAAATCAGGATTTCTATTTTTATTCGTTACCGCACTTCGAGTTAATAAAGCAGTCCCATTGCTGTCTAATTCAATTGCGCCGCCTTCAAGGACAAATTTCCCCCAATCAATTCTTTCAATTCCTGATTGTTTACTAACATTCTTACGTATTTGAGCATCATTTTTATAAGGTGTCTTCTTCCCCCAACCATTAAATGCTGGATCTAATATTTTGAGATTTTTGTTGCTGTCATAAACAAAAATTGGTCCACTATCCCTTGCCCATACATCATCAGTAGGCGCGATAAAGAAATCAATCTTCTCCATATTTAACCCTTCATCTGTTAAAAGCTTATTGATTCTCTCCTTTTCTTCCTGGTCATATGCAACAATGTGAACTTTCTCACCCTCAGTTAAAGCACTTGCCATCTTAACCCAAATAGGTTCAACTTCCTGCTTATACTCTTCACCATATGTGTATTCATGTGGCCATTGCAGCCATGTACCTTCATGTTTATCTTTTTCATCTGGCATCGTATATTTCCCAGCGTTTTTCTGTACCTCTACTTTTTCTCCTTCTTTCCCTTTAACATTTTCATTGTTACCCTCAAAAGAGCATCCACTAATAATCGTTGTAGATAATGTAGCTATTAAACAAAACTTTATTGCTTTTTTCATTTTTCCAACCTCCTGTTCTTGTCTCCAATACTGTAAAGCTTCACATAGTGTGAAGCTCAAGCTTTTTTATCAATGTAAAAATTACCAATTGTTCTTTGCATTACTTATCATTTAACTACCTATTTAGATTTATTCAAATGCCAATCACCTTTTTTACCTATTTATCCCGCCATTTGTGGGCAGTAAGACCCCCACCTCAAAATTCAGCGAAAGCAAAGAAGTTAGGTGGGGCCCTGCTGATTAAAGTTTCACTTTATTCAGTAAGTAAAACTTTACAAAATAAAAAAATCGGTATTGATAATTACATATCAATACCGATTTTTTTATAATTACTTTCCTTCTATTAAATCATTCGCCATTTTCCTAAATTCTTGATTAAATGCATCATTCATACCATTTTGGACGTTAGAAAATAATATGACAAACGTTCGTTTATCCCAGTTAAAATTATTAAAAGTGTTCCAGCCAGCTAATACACCGTGGTTATGATAATAATCTGGGTAAATATAGAAACTAAATCCATATTTTCTTGCAGGTGATGCAGAAAACATATCTGATACACTTTGTTTGGAAAGTAGTTTACCATCCATAATAGCTTCATCTAACTTTTTCATATCTTCAACAGTCGTATACATTTCACCACAACCATACAGCCAGTTCATTTTTAAGCGAGGCGTGGCTATTAACTTATTATCTTTTTTCGTATACCCTTCTGCTAAGAAAATATCTTCTGGGAGTGTTGCGCCCATTCCAGATTCATTCATTTCAACAGGAGTCAAAATATTTTCTTTCACATATTCAGCAAGTGGTTTATTCGATATTTTTTCTACAATATATGCAAGCACCATATAATTATAATCTGTATATTTCCATCCTGTCCCTGCTGGAAATTGTAACGTTTGTGCCCCAATCCACGTTACTAATTTTAACCGTGATGCTGCGTCAACACTACCTTGTCCCTGTTCTGGTAATCCAGACGTATGTGTTAACAAGTTTCGTAACGTAATGTTTTTATCTGCCGGAAACGATGGGATATATTTATTTACATTGTCTTCAATGTTCAACTTCCCTTTTTCTTTTAGTTGCATAATAGATATTGCAACTACTGTTTTCGTAATAGACCCAATGCGATATTTCGTTCTTGGCGTTGTTAATACTTGATCTTTCACATTCGCATAACCGTAGCCTTTTCGTAAAATGACATGATCTTTACTTGCTACAAGAACACTCCCATTAAATCCTTTATCTTTTAAGTACTGATCTAGTTTTCCAGCTGCAATTTCATAACGCTTTTTCTCATTCGCATCAACTTCCTGCTTAACATCTTTTTGCTTACTATTTACATTAGAAAATGCCTTTGTATCATATTTTTTTCCTTTATTTGCATGTATTAGTGTAACAACACTTCCACAAAAAACAGCAAAAATAAAGAAAACGATTAACCATTTCTTTAACATACTAGGAACCCTCTTTTATCTAGTTTCACTTAACGTACATCCATTCTATTTTATATCTTTTAATTATCAAGTATATTATAATATTATTTAATATTCACTCTGTTAAAACTAGATTCCTTTTTCTCATTTTCAATTTTTACTACTCTCTATTGTATTTCTTTCTTGCAAAATTTCCAACATACAATCGGATGCATTAAACTATAATTTCAAATTCTTTTGTAACATTTGTTACATACTAAAAAGAATGGAGATGTAATATGAAAAATACCGATAAACGCAATCGTTTAGATGATAAGATGTTTCATTATCGGATAATAAAAAACAACATGGAATTAATTGAATATTACGGAAAACGAATTAAAATATTAAAAGGGAATGATGCTGAAAAATTTTTAAATAAAATAAATCATGCAAATAACGATAAAGAAAAACAGCTAATTATAGCTAAAATTACAGGTAATTTCAAAAGAGGTAATGAACGAAATTGAAAACGAATCTCATTTACATTTTGATTATACAACAAATAAAAAAAGAAATGTCGCTCATTCAACATTTCTTTAGACTTTCTTCATAAAAAATTCACATTGCTAACATTCCTTCATTTTCTATACTTCCTATATAAGCTAACCGCTGAAATAGTTAGTAATACAACTATGCATAACCACGCGTACGTATATCCCTTCTTATCTACAATATAACCAAATAAAGCAGGCGCAACAATAATAGCAATTTGATTTAATGTAAGTGCAAAACTCACTGTCATCCCTACCGATTCTTCACTTGCTGATTCCGTAACTTCAGTTATAAAAAGACTAAACCATCCAATTGAAAAGAACCCTAACAATGCACTTACGCCATACAATACATTCGTTATTGTATGTATGCTCATTACTAATATTAGAATGAAGAAAATAGAAATACAAACAGTTATAAATAAGGGGGTACGCCTATTCCCCTTATAAAATAAATCACTAGTAGCTGCTAATATAACCCTACCAACCATTCCAGAAAAGAACATAACGGAAAATACTTTTCCAGCTAAAATTGGCGTGATTGATTGTTCCAATACTAAAAATTTTATAAAGTGTGCAACTAACACCATTTGCAATGAAATCATACAAATGCCAGTTATATAAATTGCATACAACTCTTTTTTACACATCACTTCTTTTAACTGCATCCAAAAAGAAAGTTTACTACGTTCTTGTTTAACTTTCTCTTGAATATATGGTTCCTTATAAAATATAAAAAATAAAAACCCTCCAATTATACAAATGCATGCAATGCTATTTACCGCATAGGCCATATTATATTTTATTGTAAGAAACGGGATCAATACTCCCGCTAATGTACCACTAATCGGTATACCGGCTTGTCTAATCCCCATCGCTAACCCGCGATTTTCTTTTGAGAACCACTTCATTATCACCTTACTTCCTCCTGGCTGCGAAACACTATAAAACGTTCCTACTAATAAAAGTACAAAGAGTAACCCATTAAATCCATTGACCATATTAGTCAGTAAAAACGAACCCCCTAGTAAAAATAAACTTATCGAAATTAACAACTTTTCATTGTATTGATCAAGTAGCCGCCCAACAAAAAGCATACAAAATAGCGGTCCTATATTTACAACACTTACTAACAATCCACTCTCCGTATTCGTAAGTGCATATTCTTCTTTCCAAAATAAAGCAAATGCTCCAACACCATACGTTATAAGTGTCGCTGTTGTTTGAGCAACTGTCGCAAAAATTAACATAACCCACTTATAAGTACCATTCATCCTTTCTTCCATTAACACAATAATCCCTCCATCCCCTTCCATTGTATGAAAGTTCTGATATCATATAAAATAAAGATTTATCATGTAATCCATCAAAAAAAATGATACCTTTTATGGAGGGATGATACTTGGATATAAAAGATTTAACTGTATTTTACGAAGTTGCGAAAGAAAAAAACATATCTCACGCAGCTAAAAATTTAAACTATGTACAGTCTGGCGTAACAATGCGTATGAAACAACTAGAAAACGAACTAGGTGTACCTTTATTTTACCGAAACGGAAAAGGTGTAACTTTAACTTCTAACGGTGAGATTTTATTAACATACGCTAAACAAATTATCCACTTAATGGATCAATCTATTAAAGCAGTTCAAAGTAATGGGATCGAACCAAGGGGCACTTTAAAAATTGGATGTACAGAATCTACAACCGCTGTAAGACTTCCATCTATATTAACGGCCTATTATGAGGAATACCCAAAAGTCGAATTGATTTTAGAATCAAATACGACGGAACAATTGATTAGACTTGTATTAGAACGAAAACTAGACGGGGCGTTTATCGCTGGAACCACTCAGCATGCTGAACTTCATACAAATATATTTCATGAAGAAGAATTAGTTCTCATTAGCAAAAAGCCTTTATCTTCCTTTAAAGACATAGGAGACATGAATTTACTTGCATTTAGTCACGGGTGCTATTATAGAAATTTATTAGAAGATTGGCTTCAAGAAGAAGGAATTTCACCTAAACGAGTATTAGAGTTTGGAACAATTGAAGCGATACTCGCATGTGTAAAATCAGGTATGGGCGTAGCAATTATGATGAAGTCTATTTTAAATGGTCATAAACATGACATATCATTCAATCCTTTGCCAAATAGCTTCAAAAAAGTTCCTACTACTTTTATTACTAGAAAAGATATATATCACTCTGCTGCATTACAAAAATTTATGGAGATGACTCTCAATGCGTGAAAAGAAAATACGTGGTATGAAACGAAAAACAAACACTATGATAAAGCGAATTGAGGAACATACAAAAACATTCCCTTCTACTTTCTATAACGATGAATATTGGAATATGCTATTGCCAGTTTCGCAAGCTTTTATTGCCTCTCGTAAAACACCTAGAAAAGTAAAACGATTGTGTATTCAAACCTTATTAAATCAAGCAAATCATTTAATAAATATGAAACCGAGCGATACACATACATATCGAGTTGTTGTTTTGATTTCTATAAATAATTTGTGGGATTCGCAAATCATTATATTTAAAAATGAGGACTATTTTCATAATTTCTTTAATAGAAATAGTGAATGTCAAAAATGGATCCTTCTTTCAAATGAAATTGATTTTTGGGAGACATGGGAAATTTCAGTTTATCATTCCTTCCAAACACTTCGCTTTCAAGAAATTATTTATGATGAAGATGAATGCTATGAAAAAGAGATTCTGTTTATCGGGGAGTTAAATTAAAAAGGGTATACCTAAAACACTGGTATACCCTTTTCCACTTATTTTTCCTTCAATACACTATGTAATCGATCCGGATAATTTGTAAACATTCCTGTAGCACCCCATTTGATTAACAGTCTCATATCAGGTTTCTCGTTAATTGTATAAGGGTGAATTAACAGTCCATTTTTCCTAGCCATTTTCATATATGACTCATCAATAATTAGTTCTCCGTTATCATTACGTAAGTTTGGTCCAATACCAGCTGCATACTTTTTAATTTCTTGAAAATCATCATTCGTTACACTTTTCGGTTCATGTGTAATGCCAGACCATTCGACATTTTCATTGTTTTCATTTGGATAATACCAAAGCAATTGAACTAACGGAATATTTTCATTCATACTATGAATCTTTTTCAAACTATCTTTACTAAATGATTGAATCATAACACGGCTAGAAGACATGTTTTGACCTACTAAATTATATTTTTGTAACAACGCCAACAATTTCCCTTCCATTCCTGGGTACACATCTGGTGATTTTGTTTCAATATAATACTTCATACTTCTTCCATACTTTTGAAAAATTTCTTCAAGAGTTGGAACTTTTTGCCCAACATACTCTTGCTTAGCCTTTTCTGGATACGCTTTATTAAACCATGATCCTACATCTAAACTCTTTATTTCGCTTAACGTTTTATCACGTACTTCGCCTGTTCCATTTGTAGTGCGATCAACTGCTGTATCATGCATTGCAATTAATTGGCCATCCTTTGTTAATTGAATATCTAACTCTAAATAATCCGCTTTCATTTTTTTCACTAGATCATAAGAAGCAAAAGTATGTTCAGGTGCATGTCCACTTGCTCCGCGATGTGCAATATTTAAAAACTTATTCGTATTCCATTCATGCTTTCCTTCTGCTTTCGCATGAACAGCTCCCCCAGCAAAGATGCTCCCCGTCATAAAGAAAATAACTAAAACGCTAATAATCTTTCTCATCCTTCTAACCCTTCCTACGTTGCAAATTTCAACAAGCTAATGAGATTTACACGAAATAGAAGACACACTTTCAATATTTTTATAAACCTATATTAAAATTCCAATCTTACAAATATACTTTCTCTATATTATTAATATAGAAAACTAGTATTATCCTATTTAATTCCTATAGCCCTCCTTTTCACATGTAACTCCCTATTTTGTACGGTTCATTCAATAAAAAAAGCCATAAATTATTTAGGCTACACTCCTGTATCCCTAAATAAATTTATGGCTTTTCTCAAATATCTCCGGCCTCTATTAACTTGTCGAATTTAATCATATCAAACCTATTGAAATTTGTGAATATTTTTTTCAGTACAGTGAAGCACATAAAACAATATTTCTGTAGTTACTTAAAAATCACATAATAAATTTCTCATTACCTCTTCCAATACTATATCTGGATTTACTACTGTTTTTTCCGAACGCCATCCGATAAAGCCATCTGGTCTAATTAATACAGCACCTCCATTCTCTATACCATATAATTTGCTAAAAATATCTTCTGGAGCAACAAAGTCTCCACTTAAGCCAACACGATACCCTTTTATATTTATTCCTAATTTAGCTGAAACAGCATGTGCTGCCTCAGCCCAAGAACTATTTTCTACTCTTGTAAGTAATACAAAACTGTTACCGAATAAGTCTAATATAGAAACTTCCTTTCCTTCATACGTTCCCCATAAATGTGGCGCTCGCGTTCCAGGTCTTCCGTTCAACTCTATGCTATCCATTCTATGTGGAGTGACTGAATTATCTATAATCGCCTCTGAACAATACTGATATCCAACTGTAACAGCTAAACCATCCATATTATTCAAACTGCCTTCCTCTCTCTTCGCAGCACGAAACAGTAAACTACTTGCATAAGCTGTCGTTAATTTTGCAACAGAGTGTCTCTCTTCATGATATGTTTCTAACAATTTTGGTTTTGCCTTCCCTTTTATAACAGCCGCTAATTTCCAAGCTAAGTTATGCGCATCTTGTATTCCTGTATTTGAACCAAATCCTCCTGTTGGCGGCATAATATGTGCTGAATCTCCAACTAAAAAAATTCGATTTTCTTGAAATTTCACCGCTGTACTTTCGGCCGCTTCCCACGGTAAAACACTTAATATTTTTGATTCAACATTTGTACTTCCAATTGCTATTTGAATAATTTGTTTACAACGTTCTATAGTGAAGTCCTCTAGCCCCTCTCCTTTTAATGGATCGTAGGCTACATGATAAATCCATTTTTTTACGTTATCAACCGGGATAAGTGCACCAAGAACCTCCGGATGAAGTACCATCGAAAAACCGAATGCGTCTCCTTGTATAAGCTCTCTTAAATCAGCTTCAAAATAAATATTCATATAATAGCCACCAATGGTTCCACGACCCTCAGTTTTAATCCCTAACTGCTCACGTATTTTACTTTTCGCTCCATCCGCTGCAATTACATAGTCACAATGTATGACACTTTCTTTTTCTGTTTCACGATTTCGAATCGTTGCTTTTACCCCGTTTTCATTTTGTTCAAATGAAACTAATTCATGATAAAAAGATAGTTGCCCGCCTAATATTTTCGCTTCTTGTAACATCATCTCTTCTAAAATAATTTGATAACACGCAGTTTGTTTTGATGGACTAATCTTTTCTATTTTTTGAAGTAACTCTTCATCGTTTCCGTATTGCGTCGCTCTCATTTGTTCCAATTCTTCTTTATTCGCCTCAGCTATTGTATGAACCGCTATTCTTCCTCTGCAGTTCTCTAATGCTTTACCTGCCAATTTAATTCTTTTTTCCAAGCCTAATTCTCGAAATAACTCCATTGTACGTAAAGTAAGACCGCCTGCTTTCGGATGAATGGCAGTAGACGGATGCCTTTCAATAAGTAAGTACTCAATGTTATGTTTTGCAAGAAATAACGCAGACGCTAACCCAGATAATCCCCCTCCAACAATTAAAACTGGTACATAATTGGATTTCATATATTTACCCTCCACATCATTGTTCTGAGCTCAGTGACATAAATATAATCAAAAAAAACATTAAAATATAGACTTATATTTCATTTTGAATTATCATATGGATAGATTATGCCCCAAAATTCCTTTTACCTTTTCATACATCTATAATCCACCTGAATTGTGTCTGTATGAAAGTGTAAAACAAAAGAATGTACTTTACGTTGAACCATGTTCTATCGTAAAAATCAAAAATAATACAAACATTATAAGCGGTCGTAACCTTATGGATTATACAAGGTTACGACCGCTTATTTTATTGTTACATCATTTTTTGTTTTTAAAACTTCATCTATTGTGTTATGTAATCCTTCCAATCCCTTTTCTATCTCCCTATAATTTTCAACAATAAAAAATTCATTCGTCTCGATTTTCTTTCTCAATATTGCACCTCGTACAACAATCATGTAGCATTACCGTATCGAAGTAATGGTTCATCATCTTAAACCTTTCGACTAATTACCTGGAGGCAAAGTGATTGAAATGAATAAACAAGAACAATTAAATATTATAAAAAAAGATTTTATTGATTCTCAAAAAGTATTATTGGCAATTGGTGATGAAACACGTCAAGCTATTTTATTAGTGCTAATGGAAACAGAATGTCAAACAGGATTACGTGTAGGAGAAATTACGAAGCAAACACACCTTTCCCGTCCAGCAGTATCACATCACCTTAAGATTTTACGATAAGCTGGCATTATTTTAATGAGAAAAGAAGGTACAAAGAATTTTTATTATATTAATATACGTACAAAATTAGGTTTATTAAAAAATCTTGTATTAGATATTGAGAAGCTATTGCAAAACTTTTATTAAAACTTGGAGGTATAAGAAATGAAAGCAATGATAATTGATAGATATGGAAAAGTCCCAATGCGTATGGCAGAGGTACCTACTCCTGAAATTAATGAGTATGAAGTGCTCGCAGAAATTCATGCAGCTAGTATTAACCCAATTGATTTTAAAATACGTGATGGAAAAGTTAAAATGTTACTGAAATATGAAATGCCTCTAATCCTTGGGAATGACTTTTCCGGTGTCATCACGAAGGTTGGATCAAAAGTGACTCGTTTTAAAGTCGGTGATGAAATATATGCTCGTCCAAGAAAAAATAAGATTGGTACTTTCGCGGAGTATATAGCCATTCATGAAGATGATATTGCTTTAAAACCAAAAAATCTAAGTTTTGAGGAAGCGGCTTCGATTCCACTTGTTGGCTTAACATCATATCAAGCATTACATGACATCATGCAATTACAAAAAGGACAAAAGATTTTAATTCACGCCGGATCCGGTGGTGTTGGTACTTTCGCTATTCAGCTAGCAAAAATAATGGGTGCCATTGTTACAACGACTGCTAGTGAAGCTGGTGCGAATTTAGTAACGTCTCTTGGCGCAGATGAAATTATTAATTACAAAACAGAGAAATTTGAAGATATACTAAAAAATTATGATGCCGTATTTGATACAATCGGCGGTGCAACACTTGAAAAATCATTCAATATTATAAAAAGGGGAGGAAACATTGTTTCCGTTTCAGGCATGCCGAATGCTCGCTTCGGTAAAGAATTTGGTTCAGGATTCTTTAAAACTCTCTTATTTTCATTAGCCAGCAAAAAACTTACTGCACTTGAAAAAAAGCATAATGCTCAATATTCATTTTTATTTATGAAGCCAAGTGGGGATCAATTACGTACTATTGCAAACTATATTGAAGCTGGTGAAATCAAACCTGTAATCGATCGAGTTTTCCCTTTTGAAGATGCGCAAAAAGCAATGGAATATTCCGAGGCTGGAAGAGCAAAAGGCAAAATAATTGTAAAAATTAAATAATAATAAAACCTCCATTTTAAAAAATGGAGGTTTTAAATTTGCTGTTAAATAGACATAGTGCAATGAAGTCCTTACAATAGATTGCAAGGGGAAATATTATATTATACTTTTAGTTAACTTTACAAAGAATATATACGTACAAATACATAATTTAAAATACAAAAAGGAGGAGATACAATGACTAAAAATAATGAAACAGGTTGGAATTTAGATAATAGTTATACGACTTTACCACAATCATTTTATACAGAAATCCCCCCTACTCCCGTAAGTTCACCGGAGTTAGTTAAACTAAACCATTCATTAGCGATATCTCTTGGCTTAACCCCTGAAGAACTGAAAAAGGAAGCTGAAATTGCCATTTTCGCTGGCAATGGACTTCCAGAAGGAGCTCATCCATTAGCTCAAGCATATGCTGGTCATCAATTCGGACATTTTAATATGTTAGGCGACGGTCGTGCTCTTTTAATTGGCGAACAAATTACTCCTTCAGGTGAGCGTTTCGATATTCAACTGAAAGGTTCTGGCCCTACTCCCTATTCACGCCGAGGAGATGGCCGTGCTGCACTCGGTCCGATGCTACGTGAATATATTATTAGTGAAGCAATGTATGCACTTGATATTCCGACTACTCGCAGTTTAGCAGTTGTTACAACCGGGGAACCAACATATCGTGAAACAAAATTACCTGGAGCAATTTTAACTAGAGTCGCTAGTAGTCATATACGGGTTGGTACATTTCAATATGCTGCAGCTCGTGGTTCAATAGAGGACCTTAAATCGCTAGCTGACTATACGATAAAAAGACATTACCCAGAAAGTGAATCCCATGAAAACCGATATACTGCATTACTACAAGAAGTCATTAAAAAACAAGCAAGTCTTATCGCAAAATGGCAACTTGTTGGATTTATTCACGGCGTAATGAACACTGACAATATAACGATCAGTGGCGAAACAATTGATTACGGTCCTTGTGCATTTATGGACAATTACGACCAAGGAACCGTATTTAGCTCTATTGACACACAAGGCCGTTATGCATATGGAAATCAACCATATATGGCCGCATGGGACCTCGCCCGATTAGCAGAATCTTTAATACCAATTCTGCACGAAGATGAAGAAGAAGCACTAAAAATCGCCCAAGACGAAATCTCGAAATTTAGCGTACAGTATGAAAACCATTGGTTCCTTGGAATGAAAAAGAAATTAGGACTATTTAGCAACGAAGAACAAGATCAATCACTTATTGAGCAACTTTTAAAAATGATGGAGAAATATAAAGCGGATTACACAAATACATTCCGTTCATTAACTCTTGATGCTATCGAAAATACAGCTCTATTTGAAAGTCCTGAATTTAAAGAATGGTACAAACTGTGGCAATCTCGATTAGACAGACAAGAACAATCGAAAGAAAACGCCTACGAGATGATGAAAAATAATAACCCATCAATCATCCCGAGGAACCACCGTGTAGAAGAAGCACTAGAAGCAGCTGTTACAAATGACGACTATAGCGTAATGGAGAAACTTCTTGAAGCTTTATCAAACCCTTATGCGTATTCTACAGATCAAGAAGAATACTGCATTCCACCTGCACCGACGAATCGCCCTTATCGTACTTTTTGTGGGACTTGATTGTTTAATATGTAAAAAGATGCGTTCATATAAATTGTGTGAACGCACCTTTTTTATATCCCCCCCCACTCAACTAAAACTTTAAAATGCACATCCCCCGATGCCATTTCTTTAGTTCAAAACAAATTCCACACTATTCCCATATACTTACTCGGAAGCTTGTTAAACAAATATTGAGAAATATAAAACATCATTTCTAAATATTTTTATTTTTGATACTATATTTTATAAGAATATTCAAAAAGTGAGGGGATTTCATGAACGTTCAACTACAAGGTAATGAACAAATTACAAAATTATTTAATGACTGGTATAGAGCTATGTTACAACATCAAACTACCCATGCAACAAAAATAAAAAAAGATATTGAAAATATCATCTCTAATTCAGAAGAAGATACAAACCTACAATTGTATTATTCACTTTTTAATTTCAGATACAAAATTTTAACAGATGGTTTAAATATTAATAAAGATGATTTTAATAAAATTGATTCTTTCCCACTTCCAGAGAATGGGCTATTTTCTTATTATTATCATTTTTTTAAGGCTATTCACAATACAATTATTGGAAACTACAATACAGCAAAACACCTTTTCGAGAACGCTAAAAAGCTGCTAATACACGTATCTGACGAACTAGAGAATGCTGAATTTAACTACCGCTTAGCTTCCTATTATTATCAAACATATCAACCACTAGTAGCAATCCAATCTGCAAATGAAGCTAAAGCGATTTTTTCAAAACATATAAACTGCGAAATTAATGTTGCTTTGTGTGATAACATCTTTGGTTTATCTTGTATTGATTTAAAACAGTTTGAACAAGCTGAAATTAGACTTGATTCAGCATTAAATATTCTACAGAAGTATTCAGAGGAGACTTTATCATTAAGAGTACGACATAATTTAGCTTGGCTATATGCAAGTCAAAACCTTTCAGAGTTAGCAATGCGTCATATTTCAGAGGTTACAACTAAGCAACCAAATCACTTTAAAGCACTTTTTGTTGAAGCACGTGAATACTACAAGCTTGGAGAATATACCCAGGCTAAAGAACTTATAAAAAAAGGATTAAACATCTCAAATAAACTAGAAAACAAAGAGTTTCAATATCGTTTCATGATTTTAAGAGAACTAAATAATAAAACTTCTATAAATGATTTAGAAATGATAATTTTGGAAGGAATTTCTTACTTTAAAACAGAAAACCTTTGGGAATGTATACAAGAGTACACTGATGTTCTAGCAAATATGTTTTATGAAAAAGAAGACCATATAAAAGCTAGTCAATACTTTTACATGGCCAATCAAGCAAGAAAAAAACATGAAGAAAAGGGAGCTTTGATATAATGAAAAAGATTAAATTGAGCATCATTGGCTTAGCTGTTATTAGCATCACAACTCTTGGATTAAGCTTCACCTCAGAAACACCGAAAACACAGTTAGGATATGTAGCATTAAACATTGGGGACACCCCTGCACCACAAAGACCTGACCTTGTTCAATCCGTTGACGTAAGTAAAGACTACAACTCAACAACAACTGAAAAAGCACTTTAAAAAACGAAAGACCTTCCATTAAGAAGGTCTTTTTAAATACGCTTATTTAGAATAAACTCTATTTTCTCATGAACCCTGCAATCCCTCTACTCCCCTCACTACCAACTTTCTCAAGTTTCTCCACAACTAAATTTCGTCTCTCTACAGAATGATTTTGACTTAACTTCGCTTTTCCTTCTATTTTATTTATCTTTATTTTGAATCCAACTATCCCCTTACTTAATCCTCCCATATAATTCGGATCTACATCATTAAGTGAGTAGGTGCTCTCTGGATCTTCATATTTACTTACTAAATCTTGAAGAGAATCTACTAATTTCTTCTCATCTTCAACAATTTCTAATTCACCATATACATGCACTGCAACGTAATTCCATGTTGGTACTGCATTGTTTGTTTCATACCATGACGGAGAGATGTAACTATGTGGTCCTTGAAATATAGCTAGTACTTGCTGAGTCCCAATATCTTTCCACTGTTCATTCGGCCGTGCGAAGTGACCATGTAAAGTAAGGGTCTCCCTATTTAATAACAACGGCAAGTGCGTTGCATATGGTTCTCCGTTATGTTGAGAAAATAATGTCGCAAAGCTATTTTGTTCCATTATTTCGTACTTCATCTCTTCATCTTGTATTGCGAAATATTTTGGTATGTACATAAGCTCCCTCTTTTCCGCTCTTTTCTATTTTATTTCCTATTATATTTAGTAACCGCATCAATCAACAGGGCCAGTTTGCATTTGTTTTATAATGGCAGCTTTCTATTTCAAAACAATAGGCAGCATGTATTCCATGCTGCTTTAGTTTATTTTTTCTAATATATTTGTAATAAATACGGTCTTACCCTCAATATAACTAGATTGATTTTTCGACTCTCTTGCTAACTCTTCCTTCAAGTTTCCATACTCATTAGCTACTTCAGTATGTTCACGAAGGTAATCTCGAAACACTATATGCCTTCTCAACTCTTCACTATTTTTATCACACACATATAAATGATGTTCCATCCAAACTGTATTTCCCTCGTTCCATGGAACGAACGTATCCTTTCTTCCAAACGCCTCTCTTCCTTTAAAGCTCCATTCTAACTGATGATAGTACCCTATCTTCTCAAGTTTTTTTACTACCTCATGAAAAATTTCGTACTCTTCTATTACAATATCGATATCTAGTATTGGTTTTGATGCAAGCCCTTTAACAGATGTACTCCCAACATGTTCAATAGATACAATGCTGTCTTCCATTACATTGTTAATAAGAGTGTGTATTTTATTAAATTCACTTTCCCATTTGACATTATATTCTTCGATAGCAATTCTCTGCTTCAACGTACCCCTCTTCTCAAAACAAATTATAACCGTTGAATATGAGTATCCTTAAAATCCGTCTCATATTTCAATCCATATCCAAACATTCGATCCATTCCAATGTGTGCTGTCCATATTAAGCCAATCACTATAACGGTATCTATCTTAAAATAGACACCTATTAGAACAATTAATATGGATATAATATATGTGTGACATACGTTATATATTTTCGCACCAACGTGATTATTGATCCCATACGCTAACATGGATAAATCCGGCGCTAAAAGGAATACAAAAAATATAATCCAATTAAACTCATATATTGAATACATATAAATCGTGGCTAAAAATACAACCATTCCTTCAAAATGTACAATACGTTTTTGCATTATTTATCATTCCTATTTTTCTATATTTATTAATACATTTTCATCGCTGAAAGTATTCTTTGCATTTTTTGACCAGATGGTTGCTAATATTAGCCCTGCAATGTTATGCCATACTGCCGCTAATACACTTGGGAGTGCAGCAGCCGGTCCAAAATGCAAAATACTTTCCAGCTATATTACTTATCGCTTCTAGTACTTTCATCCACTCAGCCCCTATCTTTTAATTGAAACACCTTATTCGGATTCAAAATATTTTGCGGATCAAGAGCTTTCTTTATTTTCTCCATTACAAATAATGCCGCCCCATGTTCTTCTTCTTGATACTTTCGTTTTCCGATTCCAACGCCATGTTCTCCTGTACACGTTCCTCCTCGTTTAAGAGCATACAAAACGATACTTTCGTTTATTTCGTCTGCCTTCTTCACTTCCTCTTTATCATTTGCGTCAATCATTAAGAGTACATGGAAATTCCCATCCCCAACATGACCGAGAATACCACCAATAAGGCCTACTTTATCTAATACCTCTTTCGCATGTTGAATTGCGCCAGCTAATTCCGAAATTGGCACACATACGTCTGTACTCATTAGCTTTTTACCAGGATAACTATGCACGTAAGAGTACGCTAAGTTATGTCTTGCATCCCACAGTTTATTTCTCGCTGCTGTTTCCGTCTCAAATGCAATTTCTATACATTTATGATCAAGAACGATTTCTTTCGTAAATTCAATATCTTGCTTTAACCCTGCTTCATTGCCGTGAAACTCTAAAAACAGTGTCGGTTCTTCTCTGTAACTTGTTTCATTGTAATGATTTACTTGTTTCATAGATAATTCATCAACGAGTTCAATTCTCGCGATTGGAATACCTGCTTGTAATATGTTAATTACAGCTTCTACTGCATCATTTATAGTTGGAAACGATGCCCTCGCAGCCATAACATGTTCTGGTATACCGTATACTTTTAAAGTTAACTCCGTGAAACATCCAAGTGTTCCTTCTGAGCCTACGAAAATACCATTTAAATGATAACCTGATGATGACTTCGCCGCTAAATTCCCGGTATGTATTACTCCTCCATCAGCAAGAACGACTTTTAAATCTCGAACTTGATCACGCATTACCCCATACTTTACCGCTGTCGTTCCGCTCGCATTTGTAGCAGCCATTCCTCCTAACGTTGCATCAGCTCCTGGGTCTACACTAAAAAATAATCCATACTTTTTCAATTCTTTATTAAGCTGAGAGCGCGTCACCCCTGGCTGTACTCTCACAAGAAAATCCTTTTCTCTTATTTCAAGTATTTTATTCATAAGAGAAAAGTCCATTGTAATTCCTTTTTCGTAAGGAATTACATGTCCCTCTAAACTGGACCCTACTCCAAATGGAACGACAGCTGTCCCATGCTGACTCGCTATTTTCATTATCGCGCTAACTTCTTCGGTCGTTTTTGGAAAAACAACTACATCAGGTAAACTACTAACATGGTAAGATTCATCTTTACTATGTAACTCTCTTACTGTCATATTTATTACTACTCGATCTTCAGGAAGTATGCCTTTTAATTCATTTACTACATGTTCAATTGTTATTTCCATAATCAACTCTCCTTTTTAAGTTTAAAATTAGTATACCATTTTTATACAAAATAATTAGAAAAATAAGATTATTTAGCGTGAACATAGAAAAAAGAACCTGCAGCACACGCTACAAGTTCTTTTTCACTACATTTTAAACGATTTCTTTATTAACAACATAAACCAAATTAAAGTAACTGCCATCAACGAATGAGAAAACCCTACAATATAAGTTAACCCTTTAAAGTCAGCTCCATTTAACTGAAGAAGCCCTCTCGCTGCTAGCGAACCTAACATTAATGTTAATGCAATGTTATGTAAAACAAACCACTTATTAAACCCTTTCACTTCATGAAACGCGAATACTTTTGCTAATCCTAAAGCAATTAAAAAGAAGAAAAAGCCAAGTACAAGTGTATGTGTATGCAAAAGATTTAACAAAGTAGATCCTAAAATCCCTTTATACTTACCATACTCCCTAGCGAAAATCCCTGATAATAAACCGATAATCAAATACGTAAACGATGCATTATATAATTTCTTCATTATGTACCTCCTTGAGTAGAATGTGTAGTGTGTCATATTTAGTAATAATGATAGTTATATAGTAAAAACTCCTAGTCACCTAGGAGTCATTGTATAAGCATCTCACTCTTTACAATCAATCTTAATTATAAAATATCTCTCTATACAAAACAAACGAACTTTATGTGAACAAACAAAGCCCCACTAAAATATGTTGCACTTTTGTTTTACACAATCCATACTAATTGTTATAACTTTTTAAAGGTGGTGTAATCATTGATAGTTCTTGAAACCGAACGTCTTAACCTTCGTTGGCTTGATATAAAAGACGCTCCTTTTATTCTTGAGTTAGTAAACGATTCTGCATGGATTCAGTTTATCGGTGACAAAGGAGTTAGAAACTTAGAAGATGCAAAAAATTATATTGTAAACGGTCCCATCGATATGTATAACAAACTCGGATTTGGCCTTTACTTAGTAGAATGCAAAGAAGATCTCACTCCACTTGGTATGTGTGGCCTTATTAAAAGAGATTCATTAGAAGACGTTGATATCGGATTTGCCTTTTTAGAAACATTCCGTTCAAAAGGATATGGCTACGAGTCAGCTTCTGCGATAATCGAATACGGTGTACAAAAGCTCGGCATGAAACGAATTGTAGCAATTACTTCTATAGATAACATCGCCTCAGGAAAGCTTTTAGAAAAAGTAGGATTACGATTTGAGAAAATCATTTCAGATTCAGGAGAAGATTTAAAATTATTTGGGTATAACGCATAGTAAAGAAGGTCGCCTTGAATGGCGACCTTCTTTACTACTTTACTGATCTCGTAATAATACTTTTAGTTACATTATAGTTTTGCAGTAATTCTTGTGATTACCACTATTCCTTTCATATCACATTTTTGGAAATTTACAGAAATAAAACTTTCACTTCTAAAGAAAATATATTAATATATTAAATAAAGGAAGTGAAAATAAATGGAACAACCGCTATTTTTATTAGTTCTTCAATTCATTGCATTTATATTAATTATTTGTATCGTATATGGAATCTTGTACAATACCGTATTGAAATTAAATATGCCTAAATGGACTGCACATATAGTAGCTACGGTATTTTCACTTGGTATCGCCTATCAAGCTTTTATAAATTTCATTTGAATAACCTTTGTAGCAATTACTTCTATTGTTGATGCAGTAAAGCTTTTAGAAAAGCAGAATTGCAATTTAAGAGGATTATTTCAAAATCAGGAAACGTAGCCATTTTTTATAAAGTCTGTCCTGCGCAAAATAGTAAAGAAGTTAGTTTCGCTGAAAATGTGTTTGCATAACAAGAAATGAATTTAATTGATCCTGCAAAAATTTTATTTTAATTCTAGTTCTATTGTTTGAAATCGTTCTAGGGTACCATTTGTGTGGACTTTAAAATTTTTCATTTGCGCACCAAAATGTTGCGTTAAGTAAAATGTATCACCAGTTATTAAATTTCCAATCTTCCAATGAGGTTGATATGTACTTTCCATGGAACTTTCTAAATTCCTATCCATTACTAAATTGATATATAATGATGATAAACTATTCAACATTTTCGTTAAAGATAGTCTCTAACTACCTAATGAACTCAAGTAAACGCATCTTCAGTCATTTTAAGAGATACAAAAGGCACCCTTTCGGGTGCTTTTTGTATAAAAACCCCATTTTATATTCGATACCAACCACGAAACTTTTTAGAATAATAGTATCATTATGTCTCCTTTTTAGAGATTATTTTTAATTACCTTGAATTTTTTGCACCAGAACCGGAAAATCCCTGACTACTCGAAATATCAACTATCAGGTGCTAATATTCAATAACGCGTACCGAAAATGATTAAACATTATTATAAATCAGCGTAACGTTTAGGAAGTCGATTTTTCTCTTATCGAAATTTAATTAGCTTATAGTAATACAATAGTCATATATTTTTAAGAATAACGGAAGAATATATAGAAATCGCTACAGAAATGTGAAGTTTAATTAATTTAGGAGGAACAAACTTGTTTAATCAGCTTGTAAAAATTATACCGAATTTATTTACGATTGGAAATTTATTGTGCGGTGTTTTCTCAATTACCTTGAATATGAGTGAATATTTAGGAACAGCCTCCATTCTCATTTTCTTTTCAGCTGTTTTAGATTTTCTTGATGGAAGAATTGCGAGAAAATTAAAAGTGAACAGTGAGTTTGGCGTAGAATTGGATTCCTTAGCTGATATTGTTAGTTTCGGCGTCGCTCCTGCGCTTTTATTTCATACGATAGCAACACCTTCTATTTTAACTTCTTTGGCATTTATCCTATTCCCAACAATGGGTGCTTTAAGATTAGCTAAATTTAGTATTAAACCAACTATTGGATATTTTAAGGGATTACCTATTCCAGCTGCAGGATTATCATTGGCTGGTATGGCATTGTTTTCATATAGTAATGCATGGATTACTTTAATCCTCGCCCTCTTAATGGTAAGTCCCATTAGGTTTAAAAAATTTTAATTAAGGTCACGCCCAACGCCATTAAGGAGCATCTCAAATAGATTTAACGCGTCAATAAGTATAAAAAAGCGGGACAATAATATTAAATGAGGTGCCATTCGTAAAAATTAAAACCTTGTATTTATAGCTATTTCGATATGTTGTTCTGAAGCGTTAATACACTTTTAATAGGAGCTCCCTTTATCAAGAGAGCTCCTGTTCTTATTTCTTCTTCTTTTCTGTCGGTTGGCTTTGTTTAGCAAAATTAGATGAATCATCAAAATTCGGTTGCTTTTTACCAGCATTATTACTTCTACCTTTTCCCATATGTAATGCACCTCCCCTCCCCCTTACTATTCCCAATAAAAAAATTCTCTTGCATCCAAGAGAATTTTTGATTGGGTTCATATTGATAATACCTAAGTACTTCCAACACTACCATTCCATAAAAGATGGATCAAATGTTAAATTCATTAATGCTAAAACAAATATTACATTTTCATATTTACCGGATAATCAATTAATAATCCTAATGTATTTCCTGAAGCTGCAACAATTATGATTTCCTTGTCTAACACGTCATCTATAACTTCTTTTAATTATCCTTACCTATCATATAATATTTTCCTACACATTGAGATTGCATGTTGTATAAGGAAGCCCTTCTTTTTTCCATGCAAGAAATCCTCCCTTTAAATTCACTACTTCCTTTATACCAGCTCTTTGTAAAATACTAGCTGCTATAGCGGAACGTAGTCCGGTTCGACATTGCAAAACTATTGGACAATCTTTCGGTATATAATCTATCTGTTCAATTAGATTACCTAAAGTGATATGTATTGCATCATGAAGGTGTCCTTCCTCCCACTCTTTTTTACTACGCACATCGATAACCTTAACGCTTTCACCTTTTATATGCGGATATAATTCAATCGATGTTTTTTCTTTATAACTTTCAAATCTATCAAGTCTTTGTATTACTTTTAAGGGTGCAAAAGCAATAATATTATCTAACCCAATGGATTCAAATTCTCTAATAACTGCCTCCACTTTAACTTTTTCTTCATCTAGAATTATTAAAGTTTCTTTTTTATAATCTAATAACCATCCACACCAAGTTGTGAATGAATTGTTATAAGGTATGTTAATTGATTTCTCAATATGACCTGCAGCAAAACTCTCTACATCCCTTATATCAACTATTTGATGAACGCTCCTCAAAATTTCTTGAAGTTCTTCTACTGTATTAATAGCAGTACCTTTTCTCTTCTTACGAATTGGCGGACCATACTTATTTAAATTCTTCATTAATGAAAAATACTTTGGAGGCTCTGGCTGTCCCGTCAATAAAGTCGATACAAAATCACTTTCTTCAGTACACTGAAATGCCCAATTGAACATCTTTTCATAACCTAATGTAGAAGTTGGAATTGCTCCTAATGCTTTTCCACATGCGCTTCCTGCACCATGTGAAGGCCATATTTGCAAATAATCAGGGAGTATTTTTATTTTTTGTATAGAATCAAATAATTGTTTCGCTCCTATTTTTGCAGTATCTTTCATGCCGACAGCAGTTTCTAATAAATCCGGTCTTCCTATATCCCCTACAAATATAAAATCACCTGTGAATATTCCTATCGGCTTATCATTGGTATAGTTATTTTGACTTGTATCAGTTACTAAAAAAGAAATACTTTCAGGCGTATGCCCTGGGGTGTGAATTACATTAAATTTTATATGGCCTACTTTAAACTCTGTGCCCTCTCTAACCAATTTGTATCGACCTTCGTTAAGATATTGATATTTCCAATCACAATCTCCTTCATCAGATACATATAAATTTGCATGATAAAGATTAGAAAGTTCTCTAGATCCAGAAAGAAAATCTGCATGAATGTGAGTCTCAGCTGCAGCAATTACTTCCATCCCCTCTTTCTTAGCAAACTCTATATATTGTTCTATATAGCGACCTGGATCAATTACAATTGCTACACCTTCCTTCTGACAACCGACTAAATAGGAAGCATGTGCTAATTTTTCATCATAAAAATATTTTAAAAGCATAGTTATTCCCTCCAAATAGTTATTTCAAATTGTTTTTCAATTTTTATAACCACTTTTTATCTTCTCCTATAAGGTCCCTTTCAACATTAAATTCCAATACATATAGGGCAACATATATCTTTTAAGTAAAAACATACTATACCGTTCTTTCGCTTGATTAAATGGAAACGTTTCTTGGGGCTCATGTTCATAATTAAATTCAGCGAGTATAAGACTTTTATATCCTGTAACAATCGGACAGGATGTATATCCATCATATTTAGCATGCAAGTCTCTTCCGTTAATTACGTCCATAATATTTTGTTTTAAGACAGGTATTTGTTTTCGAATTGCCGCTCCAGTTTTAGAGGTGGGTAAATTGGTACAATCTCCAAGTCCGAAAATATTCTTATACTGTATATGCTGTAAAGTATAAGGGCTTATATCTACCCACCCCTGAGAATCACTTATCTCACTCTCTTTAATAAAATTAGGTGGCCCCATTGGTGGAACAACATGGATCATACTGTATGGTACAGTTTCTCTTTTCAGTGTTTGCGTATCTTCAAAAATTGCTTCTTTCTTTTCGGCAATAATTTCTACTAAGTTTTTATTATAATTTGTTATAATTTGCTTTCTTTCTAGCACTTGTTCTAAAGTATTTGCATAACGTGGAACCTGAAATATGTTAGCGTTCGCAGTATAAAACATTACTTCACTTTTGTTTCTTACACCGCTATTAGAAAAATACTCTTCTGCTAAATACATAATCTTTTGTGGAGCACCACCGCATTTAATAGGAGTATTGGGGTGGGTAAAAACCGCATTTCCTCCTTTAAATTTTTCAATTTCTCTCCAAGTTGAATCAACATATTTATAAGAGTAATTACTACAAACCCCATTATTCCCAATAGACTCTTTTAAGCCTTTAATACCTTCCCAATTCATTTGTATTCCGGCTGCTACAATAAGAATTTCATACTCAAGCAACAGTCCATCATCTAAAAGTATCTTATTTTCAGATGGACATAACTTAACAACACTTTTAGGGATCCACGTTGCCCCTTTTGGAATAAGTGATTCTTGATCACGCATCGTACTTTCCTTTGAAACAATTCCTCCCCCCACTAAACTCCATAGTGGCTGAAAATAATGTTTTTTTGACGGATCAATAATCGCTATACTTTCTTTCAATAGGGGGACATTTCGTAATAAATGTGCAGTAGAAGATAGTCCTGCAGTCCCGGCACCAATGACAATAATTTTATAACTATCTCTAGTCTTCATTATCCTCTTCCTATCTAAAATTGATTTTTAAATTAACTAATTAGTAGCCATATTTTCATCGTAGTAACATTATTATAAGTTAAAAACACCATAGTTTTATCATATTTAAGTGAAAATTCCGTTAATTACACCATTACCATTACTATATGCGTAAATCCCCTATGTTACTTCCATATTTTATTTTAAATAACAAAACCATATATTGTTACATCGAATAAAACTAATATCTTAAAATACTTTTCATGAATCCGGATAAGTAATGTTTAAAAAAAACAAGATCTAACATCTTAGCTGTTACAATAAATAGATTCACATAATTCACAACTAAGACAAGCATTAAATATCACTTAAGTTTCTTTACCTTTTTCTGTATATAATGATAAAAAATTGTGAAATTTTATCGCATTATACAAGACATTTAATATCAAATATATTACTTTTACTATGAACTAAATGTGTTTATAGGACTTTTTTAAATAAACAAGGTGCTAAATTAATTCTCAAGAAGTCATTACTATTACATTTATCTAAAAATTGAAAAAATATGTGTAGATGGATATCATCTTAAATACATATATGATTTTTAATTTTCTGACACGATTTCACATAATTCTTAAACTGATTTTTTGCGTACATTATGAAAAAAAATGCACCGTGTCAGTCTTTAAAAGATTATATATCAAAACTTTTAGAGAGGAAGAAAAACTATGAAGATGAAAAGGAAAATCATGATGACAACAGCACTTGCAGCTACGTTAGCTACAGGTGCACTACCTACTACCTCAGTGTTTGCTGCAGAAAAGGAGGCTCCCATTCAACCAAAAGAGGCACAATTAAGTATTCAACCTTTTGCACAAAACAATTTGGAAACAGCCGTTCAAGCTGCCTTAAATGGTCCAGAAGTCAAAAAAATCAAAGTATTTGAACATGAATTTAATGTAAAAGAAATAGAAGTAGTAAATCTAGGTGCAGGAAAAAAATATGTTAAGGGGCAAATCTCTCATCATTTAAGTTTTCGTCCAGATGATCAATTTTATTATGAGTTTACAGTACAAGATGGAAAGGTACTAGATAAACCTGTATTTAATATTGATAGAGGTGGTTGGACACCATTTGCTGCTCCACTTTTATCAATTCTTGCTGCGTATAATGGAATTCCAGTTAATCCAAATGATTTAAATGCACTTGGTCAGCAGATTGGTAAAGTTATAGATGGAAGCTGGGAACATGCAGCCCAATCAATTGCAACTGTAGTTAGTCTCAGTTTTAATGAGTAGAATTTTTCAATTTTTATTAGCAGTGTAGAGATCTGCTTTTTGTAATCAGCCTTGTTATAAGAGATTCTAAAACAGCTATTAATAAATTTTTACCACTCAATCACATTATCTTGACTTGTTTACCACCTTATCATTCATTATATGTCACAAAATAGAAGTCTTTTTTAGGACTTCTGTTTTGTTTGTATTCAATACGATAAACAGTTGTTTTTTGGAGGCTATACTTCGAGTTTTCAAGAATCTGTTTAGCTATTAGGGACAATTTATAATAAAAAATTATTAAAGTCTCAAATAACTTACTCCCCCTATTGTTAATTATTTTTAAATACAAAAATTTATTATCTTAAGAATGAAAAACAATAAATATAGTAAAAAATCATCTAACAATTGTTTAAAGGTCAGGAGAGAAAAAATGAACAAAATAAAAATGAGAAATTTCTTTAAAATTAGCATCCTTACTTGTATTACACTAGCAAGTTTAAGTACACCATCTACTATTTTAGCTGATAGTCATCCAGGTTACTCCTACGAATCCAATATAGGGTATCAAAATCCATCGTGGATGTCGAAAATAGAAGGTTCAACAAAAATAAGTGAAATATCTATTCCAGGGACTCACGGTACGATGGCTTTACATGGAGCGAGTTTTCTTGATGAAAATTTGACAAGAAATCAAACTATGAGTTTATCCCAACAATTAAATTCCGGAATTCGATATGTAGATATGCGTGTTAAACGTGTAAAAGATTCTTTTGCAATGTATCATGGCGTTGTAAATCAAAAAGCTGTGTTTGAAGATGTATTAAAAGAGACCATTCAATTTTTAAAAGATCACCCAACAGAAACAATATTAATGCGCTTAAAAGAAGAAACTACTCCTGAAAGTGGATCTCTATCATTTGAGGAGATATTTTTAAAATATAAAAACGTTAATGCTTCATATTTTTGGGATCCTAATTCCGTACCAACTTCAGATAGAAATAACCCTACTTTAGGAGATACCCGCGGGAAAATTGTAATCTTACAAAACTTTACATCCACTCAATTGTACGGGATTGATTACGAAGGTTTGAATATACAAGATAAATTTGAAATTGGAAGCGGACCAGACGAAATATATACAAAATGGATTGCGATAAAAAACCATCTACAAAATACAAATACTAATTTTAATAATGGAAAAATTTATCTCAACCATTTTAGTGGTACGGGGGGCGCAGCCGCATTTTTAAATAATGTATATCCTTGGTTTGTTGCAAGCGGAAAAGAGAGCAGAAATACTGACAGTAGTCCTAAATTGATTCAAACGAATTCCACTAATGCGTGGAGTGATTTCCCTCGCGATAGAAACGGACAAGTATACTATGGGGGGATGAATACACTTGGGACCGAACTCTTACAACAAGGCGCAATTAAACATTCTGGTATCATCGCAGCTGATTTTCCCGGTCCAGGTTTAATTGATAGTATCATTAAATTAAATGGTATACATTCAAATGAAAAGGAAATATTAATTTCACAAATATCATCTGAATCTAGTCCTTTATCAGGGCAACAAAATCGATCCAGCCAAAACTTTAAAATTGATAGTTTACCTGTAGGTACCAAAGAATTAAAATGGGTTATTGTGCCTTCAGAAAAAGATTATCCTTCTACTATTTCTTTCAATGTAATGATTGATGTTTCCCTAGGAATAGATTCCACTCGTTGGAAAAATATTTCACATGAATCTAGGACTGAAGCTTACACAAATACTAAATATTATATTGCAAGTCCAATTGGTGCCACTAGCAAATTCACAGTGAAAATATACGCTATTACAAATTAGAAAAAAAGAATCCCAATGGAATTCTATTGGGATTCTTTTTTAATTTCATTTCGTAAACATTAGGGTGGCGTTTAAATTTTATCCCGCATTAACGGGCGCCCGTAAAAGCCCGATTGGTGAGGGATGATAATCAGTGGGGGATGAACAAAACCTTCACTGATTAAAGTTTCACTTTATTAACATATCATTTAATCCATTAGATAATTATATTTGAAACAGCCCTTAATTTTTAAAGAGCAATCCAAAATTGTTTACTACCTTTTTCAGCTTATCATTTATTCAAAACTGGCTTCCAAAGCGATAAAGCAAAAATCCAATTTGAGTCGCCATTTCCTTGATGATTTTGAACTGCTTCATACACTTTCCCCTCATGTACTACTCTATCACCTTTAGTATATGCTTTTCTTGCATCCCATTTTTCATATACGGAATCCTCTGACTTTGTTGTTACATTCAAAACATCACTTCTACTAGATTCATTTCCAGCTAAATCAACCGCCGTCACTACATATTTATACGATGTATTAGCCTTCAAATCTTTATCCATAAAGGATGAATTAGCCGCGGTCCCAATTTTATTCATAACCCCAGCGCTTTCTCTATATACAATATAATGGTCAACACCTACATTATCTTCTGACGGACTCCACATCAAATCAACAGTTGTCGCTGTTGTACCCATAATATGTAATCCTTTTGGTTGACTTGGAGCCTCTATATCTGGGATTGCATGTGTTGTCTTAACCATTAGTTTTTCGCTTTCTTTTGATATGTTTCCAGCAGAGTCTAATGCCTTTATTGTATAGGTATATTCCGTATCTGCTTTTAACTTTTTATCAATAAAAGTTGTACCTGGTACCGTATCAATTACTTCTCCATTACGTAACACTTGATATTCTTTTACACCTATATTATCAGTAGAAGCCTTCCATGTTATTTCAACACTATTGGCAGAAACTTTAGAGGCATTTAATTCAGTTGGTTGACTTGGAGCTACTGTATCAGGTGTTTCATTATTTACTAAATTTACATCAATTACATTATAAAAGGCATTTGACGTATCTGCTACATCCCATACAGCTAAAATAACATGATAACCATTACGATCAGTTGGTACATTAATTGTATGTGTTAAATTATTTGATGCAGCCGAACCGTCATGTTTCACAGTACCAATTGGTTCTAATTCAGCACGTGTTAACGGTTTGTTAGGATCCCATCCCTTTTTTGTAATGTAATAATGCCATTTACTTGTAGAATGTGCTGCTGTATATTTCCATGTAAATGTATTTTCTCCACCCTTAATTGTGTTTTTGAACCAACGATTTGTTGTTTGTTGGTCAAGAGTTCCTCCAAATAATCCTCCTGCCGAAGCGATTTTCCCATCAATCGGTCCACCATCTGGAAACCCTTTAGGTGCTTCTAGACTTTGAGGTTCATACATTACATTTCCACAATTTAAATTTAATGCCCCATAATTCTGACTACATAAAGCAGCACGACTACTCGGTTTTTCAACAAACCCATGTGCATACGCACTTTGAGGAATCATTGTAATTGCCGTCACCCCTGCAGCCAGAACACAAGCACCAATTCCTTTTTTACTTTTTCTTAATCTTTCCAATTTAGATGTTAATTTCAAATTCATTCTTGTCCCCCCAATATATTGTTCTCGCTAATATAATAGCAATATAGGGATAAACGAACAAATCACCAATTAATATATTAATATCTCTCATAAATTGGTACATTTATTATTATTTTTAATCTCCTATAAAAATAAAGTAAATACAATTACGCTATTTTGTAACATTATGTATTTAAAGAAGACTAAAAACTCCGTTTGATTTCACAAAAAATTCAAATATTAAAACAGATAATTAAATCATGTAGGAAAAATAAATTTTTTATATTACAAAAAAAGCAAAAAAAGTCTGGAAGAAACCGATTATATCCGTTTCTTCCAGACTTTCACTTCTTTTATACCACCACAAATCCTTTAACCTTAAACATATACACTTGAGGTTAAAACCCACATAACTAATATTATCTATATATTGACTAGCTTCTAGATGTTAAAATTCATAAATTAATAGTAACAAATCAAATAAAACAAGCCTTTTAACAAACACATATAATACTCCTACTAATTCAAACTAACGCTTAATTACTCATAAAATAACTTAAGGTATCTAGCTTAACTATATTTTCTTTATTAATAGCCATTTTCTATCCTGTATTTCCTTACTTTAAACAGATTATCAAGAGATTATTAATGTCCAAGAAAAGAGAAATGATTTAAAAATCCAATTTTAATTATCGTATTTCAATAATTTGTTGTGTTATTTTTATCTAATAAGGTACAGAAACAAAGGATGAACTTCAGTGTGCTTGAGAAAACGTTCTTAGGGTGGAACGTTTAAAGGGTACTTTAGTACTGAGTTTTTATTAAATGTTCCTGTACCTAATATTTAAATTAACGTATGTCAAAATATTTTACAATACGAGTATTAAACGTTACATATTTTTATATAAAATGATACATTTCATCAACACGCCTCTTCTAATCTTTATGATAAATATAGAAAATTCAGCTCTTTAGGATTTAATTTTAGAATTCTCATAAAAGTATATAATAGATTAGGCACATAATTGTCACAAATTAATAGTTTATCTACTTTTTGATTAGCTATGAAAACTTTATTACCACTTCAATATTTACCGCTAAACTAAAGCACCTCTGTACCTACAATTTCTTAAAATTCTTTTAAATAATCTTTCAAAAGAGTCAATAGTTTTATATTTTTTATTTTTTTATTGTACATTTGTACATTTGATGTTAGGATTATGCCTATTAAAATTGAATCCTAACGATTCTTCTTTATAATTTCCATGTTTTAATTGTTAAATAAAAATATTGATTCTGATATATATTTAAAATCAGAATGAAAATGTCGTTATTTTACAATGATGTCGTGGCATACCTTTAGAATGGAAAGATATATGCAACAACGTGTTAAGGGGTTACAGGGGGAACAAAAATGAGAGACTTTTTTGATGATAAGTATAAAAATATTGAATTGAAAAGGAGGTTAATAAATTTAATAAGTGAAATTAGCGAATTCAAAGGAAAATTAGCTGCTTATCAGGAACAAAACCCGGACATATTTAATAGCTTAGAAAAAACTATACCACTACATTACATAAAAAATTTCACAACTATTTACGAGGATATAAAAGTTCCTAATAAAAGATTAAAAGAACTTATTTTAGATGATATCGTACCTCAAAATATTTCGGAAGATGCTATTTTTTGCTATTATCAAACACTTTCTTTTGTACATAAAAACTCCTGTACTTTATTAATCAATCCAGCAACTATACAGGAATTACATTTTCAACTAATACATTACATTACCTCTGACAGTGCCAAATGGCGTGAAAAACCTTTTATTATTCCAGGAATTCCAGAACATGGAATGCACTTGAATAGTTACCGCATTCTTCCGCATGAACTTATTCCACAGTTTATGGAGCAATTATGTGATCAATACAACTCATTAAATACTAGTAAGGGGCTTCATTCACTTTTATTAATAGCTCGTTTTATATTAAATTTTTATTGCATAGTCCCTTTCAATCAAGGTAATAACAGGTTGGCATTTATGTTAATGCAATTGCTGTTAATTAGGAGTGGACACACATTTGTAAAATATGTATGTTTGGATAAATATATTAAGAAACATGAATCTGATTATTACAATTCGATTTATAAATCTTCGGTGAATTGGTACTGCGAGGAACATAATAATAGCTTTTGGTTAAAAACGTTTTTAACAATTATATTAGAGGCTTACAAAGATCTTCATAACACAGTTCTAGATTCTATATGTAAACATACTAAAGTTGAGAGAATTCAGAATTTTATACTTAAACAAAAACAACCCTTTACTAAGGAAAGTATTCGTAACACTTATCCAGACATTGCAGAGAGCACAATCAGTAAGGCTTTAAATTCCTTGCAACTGTTTGGCCATATTAAGCTAGTTACAAAAGGAAGAAACGCAAAGTGGATTAAAATTTGACCATACTTTCAAGATATCTGAGGTTCACAAATTCAATAATAACTTTATCATTGAATTTCATTTTCCTTTTAAGCTATTATTACTTTTTTAGTTATTTCTAATTCCAACAAAACAGTTTATAGGAAAAGGTCCGCTTCCCTCCGCCTTTTCCTATAATAAAATTAAATATAAACATAGAATAATTGTCGAAAAAAGTCGCATTTTAATATTTTTTCTTTATTTTCTGGTTGTAAACGTTTCACTTTCATGTTACCATCTTAATCAAACAATAGATGGTAATAAAAATGAAAGTATTTCTTTCCCTTAGAAACATATAAACGTACGGTAATATCAAGAAAATAAGGCCAAAGAAATATTTGATACCTACCAAAATAATGAATAGGAATTTTGTTGCGCTGTTTTTTCTGATAATTAAGAAAATGCATTTTGTCCCTAAACAAAATTTGTTGGTGCGCAAAATTCAAATACACTAGAACATCCAAATAAATGAAATATCCTTTTTCATTGAGTATTAAGGTATGAAAAAAGAATTCTTCCTACAAAATTTAGCTGATTAACATAAAGACATCTAAATTACTACCTTTATCGCCATCTATTGTTGACAACATATTTACCAAATAAAAAGAACCTATCGAGGGTTCTTTTTATTATAATCATTCAAATTTCAATTCTATCTTAATACTTACATTTCCACACAAATTACATCTACTTTTTGCTCTCAATTATTGAATTAATAATATAGCACATCAAATTTATTAATTCTTATCTTCAATTAGTTTAAATTAGTGAATAAAATTCAATCATATAAAAATAATAAATACAACTAATCGTTATATATTAAAGAGGTGTCAATTTTGTCCTTAAATGAAGAGACCTTAGAAACTAAGACAGATAAAACCATTGAAAAGATCCAAACAAGTAACTTAAAACAACTTAAAAATACACTAGATAATATCTTTGATATTAGTGCAGATTTAATTGAACATCCTTTGCAATTAAAAACAAACACGAATATTTTACTATATTATTTTGAAGGCCTTACAGATGGTGTTGCATTAAAAACCAATGTTGTTACACCATTATTACAAGAAGTAAATGACGACAGTCAAATATTTAATTCTAATATTATTGCTACTCATACCAAAATAGTATATACATGGAATGAAATTAAAGAAGGATTACTTGAGGGGCAATGTGTACTGTTTATGGAGAAAGAAAAGCGGTCACTTCTAATAAATACAAAAGGCTGGGCAGAGAGAGCAATTCAAGAGCCAATTTCAGAAGTTACTATTAAAGGATCCCATGATGGATTTATTGAAAATGCCACAAAAAATATAGGTCTTATCCGTCGATATATTCCTTCTACAGAGTTAAAAATCAAAAAGCTGACGATTGGAGAACGAGCCACTTCTTTAGTCTATTTAATTTACTTAGGTGATGTAGCAAACGCAGATGTAGTCCAAGAAATTGAAACTAGAATCTGTAAAATCAAAACAGATGCGGTATTAAGTATTGGAGAGCTATCTAATTATACAAAAGATCAAAATTGGACTCCTTTTCCACAGGCTTATTTAAGCGAGCGCCCAGACGCCATTTCAAATCATATACTTGATGGGAAAGTAGCAGTATTAATGGATAGATCCCCTGGTGCAATGGTTGTTCCTATGAATTTGATTGGATTTTTTCAAACCCCAGATGACTATAATATTCATTGGCTCATCGCATCATTTTTTCGCTTATTACGATTTGCAGGATTTATTATAGCTATTTTTTTACCCGCATTTTATATTGCTATAGTCTCTTTTCACTTTGAAATTATTCCTATAGACTTATACACTTCTATTGCAACATCAAGAGTCAAAGTCCCTTTCTCCCCCTTATTGGAAGCTTTTATAATGGAAATTACACTAGAAATGCTACGTGAAGCTGGTATTCGCTTACCACAACCAATTGGACAAACTATTGGGATCGTTGGAGGGATTGTAATTGGACAGGCAGCTGTTCAAGCTGGTCTTGTTAGTAACGTTATGGTTATTATCGTATCTATTACAGCCATTGCTTCATTTATTGTTTCTAATTATGATTTATCAAGTTCTATACGCCTTATCCGTTTTCCAATGATGTTATTGGCCTACTTTTATGGGATTGTCGGTATTGTTAGTGGATTAATGCTCTTATTTGCTCATTTTGTTTCACTAACTTCCTATGGTTCACCATACGGCATGCCAATCGCACCATTTCGTCTCCAAGAGCTAAAAGATTCTTTTGTAAGATTTCCTATTTCGATGATTACCACCCGCTCGAGTACAGGACAGCCGAAACAAAGAAAGAAAAAAGAAGGTGGTTAACATGGGGTATCTTAAGTTCCCAAAAGTAACTTTATTCGAATTTATTATTTTCATTCATTCGCTGCAACTTGCATCTGGTATGTTAATTATGCCAAGCCCACTTGCTACTACTGCTGGTACAGATGGCTGGATTTCGATCATTCTCGGATGGATAGTTACTTCTATAATCGGTGTATTTATTATATTAATGTTACAAAAAAATCCTAACAAAAATTTCTCACAAATCTTAAAAACATACTTTGGTAAATGGATAGGGACAATTCTTTTTCTTGCATATGCCTTTTATCTATTTTTTGCTGGATTTAATACTTTATTAAAGGCAACTGATATTGTAAAAGTGTGGATATTCCCTTCCACTCCTGCTTATCAAATCACCATATTATTACTATTACCTTTCATTATTTTAGCCCTGAGTGGGTTAAGGGCTCTTACTAGTTATTCTATGCTTGTTTTCTTCTTCACTACTTGGATGCCACTATTTCTTCTTTTTTCACTAAAGACTAACTACAATCCTTTACACCTACTACCTATATTTAAAGAAGGATTATACCCTATTGTAAAAGCAACAAAAGAAACCATTACTCCTTATGCTGGGCTAGAAATTGCATATTATATATACCCATTCTTACAAAAAAAACAAAAAGCCATAAAAGGACTACTAATAGCGAATACTGGAACCATGTTTTTCTATCTATATGTTACTATTCTTTCTTATATATACTTTAGTCCAGAGGGGATAAAAGACGTAATCTGGCCAGTATTTCATCTGTTAAAAGGGGTTCGTTTTTCTTTCATGGAACGATTAGAAATTATATATATCGCTTACTATTTAATTGTATTTTCCACTACGATATATCCGTATTTATTTTTCAGTTTTGAATCTGTGACCATTTCACTTCAAAAAAACGCCCGCAATTGGGTGCTGCTTGCTTTTATGTTATTTATAGTTGGCCTATTTATTTTCCTAAATCCTGATGTGGATCAATATTTGTTTATATATTCTCTTATGGATATCTTAAATGTCGTTTTCTTTATTCTATTACCAATCTTATTTTTCACTTACAGTATTCTTTTTACTTGGATTACTAGGAGGAAACAACTTTGATTCGAAAATGGATATGGATTGTAATTTGTTGTGTATATATAATTGGTTGTAGTCAGAGAATTCCTCTTGAGAAGGTTTCATTAATCCTGTTAATTGGCTTGGATAGAACCCCTAATGGAGATATAAAAGTTGGAACAAGCATACCACTCTTTCATCATAAACAGCAAAAAAGTACTATAGAACATTGGACACAAGCATCAACTGTATATACTGGATTCAGTAAGATAGATACGAAGTTAACGGGCTTTATGACAGCTTCCAAAGCTGAAATCATTTTAATTGGGAAAAAATTAGCGCAAGAAGCAAATTGGTTGCAGGAGCTTGATTCTTCTTACCGTGATCCTTACGCTACCATTAATGCTAAAGTAGTACTTGTAGATGGACCTGCAGAAGAAATTTTTAAAATTCATAAGCCTAGTAAACCATCACTTTCATCTTATATAAATGGTGTAATTGAATCGTCAATTCAAAATAACCAATCCGTCTC
This sequence comes from Bacillus sp. C-3-6, assembly GCF_054509685.1. Taxonomy (NCBI): domain Bacteria; kingdom Bacillati; phylum Bacillota; class Bacilli; order Caryophanales; family Bacillaceae; genus Bacillus; species Bacillus sp. C-3-6. The sequence goes on from NZ_CM137247.1 coordinate 3,299,172, forward strand.
TTCTACAATTCAACAATTAATGAGAGAACAAAATGAAGAAGGAATGACGCAAGCTGTTCCAATTATCAAAAAAACAAAGAATGAAATCGACACAGTAGGAATTGCATTTTTAAATCGAAAAGGGAAATATTTAACTCATATCCCTAAAAAAGATGTTAAATTTTTCAATCTTATAAATAAGCAAAAAAATAGCGGGCGAATGATACTACACCTTGCGCTTCCTCCTAAAAAGTCGAACAAAAAAACAAACACTTCTATCTTCGTACAGAACGCGACAAGGAAGGTAGTTGTTAATTTTCAAAACGGAAAGTTTGTATTTAATCTCGATATATATGCTAATGTAGCTTTAATAGAAAAAACCAATGCGAATTTAATTAAGGGACACTATGATAATAAAAAAAATATAAATAATTTAAAAAGGGCTATTCAAAAAGAAATTAATAATAATTTACAAAATATGTTGTATGAAATACAGCAGAATAAAATTGATCCAATCGGATTATCCCTATATGCTAGAGCATTTCAATATAAAGAGTGGAAAAAAGTAAAAGGTGATTGGTTGCAAGCGTTAGCAGAGGCTAAAATAAATGTAAAGACGCACGTCAAAATAAAAGATACTGGGACCATTAGAAATTAGACTGGGATTTAATAGCATTACTCAGTAGTATTTTTTCTCTTAAATAATTATTATGTAAAAAATGCTAACGTAAAAAATCTTTCCGTTCTTTTAAAAGAGAAATAATTCAACTACGGTAATCAAACACCAGTTTCTAATTTAGTGAGCTGAAGAAATTATAACTCTGTTGTAGTAGATATGCCCGATTCCATTCCGATTGTAATCCATGACATAGCGTCAAAGCCTAAATTCCTAAATTAAGGAATTTAGGAATTTAGGCTTTTTGAGTTCGCAAGAATATCTTGGTTTTAGTTCTATGTACCTTACTACAATAATTACAGGGTCTTTGTTTATTTTATTTGCTTTTAGATAATACACACCCAATTTCAGTTAAAATTGTTTAAATGTTAATTAATTTTTAAAATGATATATCTATAAGCTCTTTTAGCAAATATAATATATGTATAATATAATATTATACATATATAACCAACTTGGGGACTATTATTAGTTTTCTAAATACAGACTTAATTAACACTATACAAATAGTGTTAATTATCTTAATTGAATATTAGTAATAGTAAGTATAAACATTATCAATTTACTATATATTACATTTATGTAAAAATAGATGTATGTTAAGCTTATTCAAAATCTTTCCCCTAATAAAGATTTGAAGTAGCATTTCATGATTCTCCTTACTGTTAATATGCCTTGAAAAAGAACCCTATAGGGTTCTTTTTCTTTTCATTATAACCTCAGTAAGTCCTTATTTAACATGTAAAAAGGACTGCTAATTACTTGCAGCCCTTTTACACGTTAATATACACTTGTATTAAATACTTAATACTTTATTGTATTAAGGCGTTTATAAAAACTAAACATGCCATTATCATTTAAATATATAACACTTCAAAGTTTAGAAGTATACAATAACAAATCTTTCCCAGCTTCCAGCTACATAACTAGTAGCTGTTAATTCTCTACCACCATTTGCTGATATATATCTACCATTACTTAATGCTTGTAATACATATATCCTATTGTCTCCACCATTATATAAGATAAACTTTTCCCATGCCCCAATTGATGTACGATCTGCTACTACTCTACCATTTGGCTCAAACGAAACATACTTCCCATTACTTTTAGCTTTTAAAGCGTACGTATATAATTCCCCAGTCGGAATTAATTCGAATTTCTCCCATTCATTAACTGCATTACGATTTGCTATTACATTTCCAAAAGGCTCAGCGGAAACATATTGTAAATTTGCTGCCTGGATAGCAACTGTCCAACTTCCATTAAATAAATTCACGCCTTTTAGTGAACCTGCTTTTGATAGGTTGGCTGCCGATACATCATTCGATGGGGTAATCATCAATATCATTAAAACCATCGACAACACCATTAAAACTAACTTTTTTGAGATTGCACTACCACTTGCACGTGTTATGAACCTTTTCATTCCCATTCCTCCCTTAATATACAGAACTCATATACATCATACTAAATATGTAAAATATTGTAATATAAAAGTTGATTTATCAACAAATACCTTACTATTCTGTTTCTTTTTTCTCAAATCTATAGCACTTAAACATGTATCAATTCTCAAGCACATTTTTTAAATTATTTTCTCCTGATAAAAGAATGTAGCAGTTGATAGCAACGAGAGTATATACAAAAGAGAGAATATTTTCATTTCACTTCTCTTTAAATAAAAGCCAAATAGCCGTTCATAATGAACGACTATTTGCATCTAACTAATAATTAGAATGTTTTTCATGTTACTCTATTTTGTTTAATCCCGTTGAAGTTACTTGATAGGTTCTTTTTTTGCCCATATATTCTTGTTTATTATTCTCAAGATTAATAAGTATAGCGCGTGTTTTTTCTTTTACTGCTTCCCCTTCTATATGGGTAAACTCAATGTAATCCCCCACTTTTACGGGTACGGTTTGGCTTTCAGCAGTTTGCTGTCTATTTCCCACTATTCCCTTATTGTACAAAATACTACCGGTTGAATTCTTTACTGTAATACTTGCATACGTATTATTAAAGTAAGAATGTGGTACGCCCGCTTCTAAATTCACCTGCATTTTCTCTGTTGTCTTATTATAATCTACTTTTGCGATTTCTCTATCACTATATCCTTTTAAAGACCACCCAAAATGATTTCCATCTAAAACCGTTGTTTCTGGCATTTTTTCTACTTTCTTCAAGCCTTCTTTTGTAACTTGATATCTTGCTGTTTTTCCAATGGTTTCATTTTTGTTATTTTCAAGGTTAATTAAAGTTGCTCGCGTTTTTTCCTTTGTTGCTTCTCCTTCTATATGGGTAAATTCAATGTAATCCCCTACCTTGACTGGCACAGTTTGGCTTTCGGCATTTCGTTGTTTATTTCCCACGATTTCCTTATTGTACAGAACGTTACCAGAAGAATTCTGGACCTTAATACTCGCATACGTACTAGCAAAATAGGAATGTGGTACACCTGCTTCTAGTTTTACCTTCATCTCTTCTACCGTTTTATCATAATCTACTTTTGCAATTTCTCTATCACTATATCCTTTTAATGACCAGGCAAACTTGTTTCCTTCTAAAATTGTTGCTTCTGGCATTTTTTCTACTTTCTTCAGACCCTCCTTTGTAACTTCGTATATGGCTTTTTTTCCAAAGCTCTCTTGTTTACTATTATCTACATTTGTAAGAGTAGCTCTATGTACACCTTCTAGATGTGTTAACTCTATATAATCGCCTACTTTGACTGGAACTTTTTGCGATTCAGCATTTTGCTGCTTGTTTCCATAAATCTCTTTGTTATAGACCACTTTACCTGATGTGTTTTGCACTTTAATACTTGCATATGTACTATCAAAGTAGTCATGTGGTACACCTGCTTTTAGATCAATTTGCATTTCTTCTGTTGATTTATTTAAATTTACTTTCGCAAATTCAAAATCTCCAATCCCTTTCAGCGACCATGCAAATTCATTACCTTCAAAAATGTTTGGAGACTCATTTTTGATTTGTACCTTTTTCTCAACAGTTTGATCAAATATATCCGTTAATACAATCTTTGCATAAGCATTTGTTGGTAATGATATAGATTGACTGATTACATTTTGATAGGATTTAATATCATTAATTACGTTAATAGGTTGGCCCGTCATATTTTCATTGTTATAAATTTCAATTTTCCCCTTAAATTGCGGTGTACTATTTTCTTTTAGTTTCCAAGATACATTTAATTTTTCATTTTCATAATATATAGATTGGATATCAAAATCTAGTTTTCCTATTTCAGGTTGAGTAGGTTGATTTAGCGTGAATATTTTTCCTGCCCCAATAGTAGACTGCGTATTACCTCCTGCTTTGACCCATACATATTCTGAAGTAGATCCTCCATCATATTGATACGTATTATCATGCGTTCCAGAAATACTTTGATTATTCCAAGAACTCCATTGTTTATCAACTAATTTTCGGCTATAACCATTTTTTAGGCGCGCTTCTCGAACATTCTGTCCACTATCAGCCCAGTCTTCTTGAAACATTCCTAATCCATGATTAAATGCAACATTAGCAACCGGAAAGTCCATAATTGCAATTTGATGCCATTTATTCTTTGTTACATCTTTCATCCATTGTCCAAATTTAGTATGACCATTTTCTTGCCATGAACGCATTGTCATTGTGTACCAATTGTAGTCTTTCCAACCATAAGTTGTTTGAACCTTCATTCCTGTTCCTTCTCCTCCAAAGGGGCCAGCTTGCGAATTCGGAGATAAGTATTCGGCCTTTATTGCTTCTTTAGAGGAAATTGGATCCCATAAGGCAAAATGTAAAGTACGTTTTCCATTTTCATCAAACCCACTTTGTTGTTGAAAACCAGCATATCCTCCAGCTTCACCACCTGCATTCCAGTTGTGTACAGCCCAGTACGTATAAGGTGGAGTCTGAACTGGTGACCAGTCTATACTAATAATATCTGAGGCAGGTATATTTTGGGGACTCACATAAACTGCTGGAGCAGCTGAATGTGTTGCAGCTTTAGTGTGCCAAATAGACGTTCCAAACATAGAAAACATGCTACATGTTGCGGTCATTATAATAACTTTATTAAATCTTTTCTTCGTTTTCTGACTAATCACTAATCTACATCCTTTTCTAATTTTTATTATTGAATAATAACTTAGTAGAGAAATCTATCAAAATTCAAACAACATCCAGTAAATCTTTAAAATACTGCCCCAATTTTATGTTGTTCTATCTTCACATCTGATTCTTACATGTTATTTGATTGTAAGTGGTTTCCATAAAGATAACGCAAATATCCAATTCGGGTCACCATTTCCTTGATGATTTTGAACCGCTTCATACACTATCCCTTGATGTTCTACTTTATCGCCCTTTGTATATGCCTTCTTTGGATCCCATTTTTCATAAGATACATTTTGATCTTTGGTTTTTACCGGAAGAATTTCACTTTGAATTGATGTATTTCCAGCTGCATCTACAGCCTTCACTGCATATTTATATTCCTTATTAGCTGTTAAGTTTTGATCAATAAATGTCGTTCCTTGTACGGTTTGAATCAATTGTCCATCACGTAATACCTGATATTCTTTTACACCTATATTATCTGTAGAAGGATTCCATTTTAGCTCTACACTGTTAGAAGTAAGATTGTTTGCATATAATCCTTGTGGCTGTGTGGGAGCTTCTGTATCTGGTTTCGGATTAACAATTTGATTTACTTTTTTCAGGCCATCCTTTGTAACTTCATACATTACTTTTTTATCAAGACTTTCACGTTTATTATTATCTAAATTTATTAATGTTGCCCTCTCTCCGCCTTCTAAATGTGTAAGCTCAATAAAATCGCCGGTCTTTACTGAAACTTTTTGTGTTCCAGCATTTTGCTGTTTATTCCCATAAAACTCCTTGTTATATACTACTTTACCTGATGTGTTTTGCACTTTAATACTTGCATATGTACTATTAAAGTAGTTATGTGGTACACCTGCTTTTAGATCAATTTGCATTTCTTCTGTTGATTTATTTAAATTTACTTTTGCGAATTCAAAATCTCCAATCCCTTTCAGCGACCATGCAAACTGGTTTCCTTCTAATATATTATTTACATTAGGCATATCTGGTTTAATTGGATTAGCATCCGTACCCTTCCAAATCTCTGCTGTTAAAATTGGATATCCTAATGCAGCTACTTTTTGAATGGTATCGTTATTTGGACGTAATCCCCACTTCTCAAAGAAAGGAATCAAATTTTGTTTGGCTACTTTTGATGCTGAAATCATAAATAATTGTTTTTTATTTTCATCAGTTTGTGGAAGTTCACTTGAAGGCATGTCTCTATACAATTGATGCAATTTAGGATAGAAATCCTCTCCATACGCTAACTGTAGTTGCCAAAGCATAACAAGCTTTACAAAAACATCGCTAATTTCATCATAATTTTTATTCACTTGCTCTAGATATTGAAATGCTTTTGGATAAATTCCACTTTTCTCTAAGTTGGATGGTTGATTAAATGCTTTTTCTACAGAAAGGCTGTATATATTATTTTGTACTTCTGTCATATTATAAAACTTCCAGGGCGATTGTTGTCTCAAATGTCCTGCCTCATGCCAAGGGCCCCAGCCATCTGTTATAAATTTATTAATATCTAACACGTATTGGATTGCATCTCCTACATATGCTGTTCGATAAGAAGTTGCATACATATAATAATCAGGAGAATGATTTTCTTCTACGTAATGAACATAATGTTTATCTACTTGTTCTTCAGATAATCCAGCTACTTTGTCTTGAATTCGAGTAGCTTCATCCATCTTTTTTAAGAGTTGTACAGGATCTGTATTAGAACCCAACAAATATTTCTTAACACGTGCAGGGCTGGCCGTAATTAATACACGTTCTCCTTTTAACTCCACTGCATGTGCATTAGGATACTGGTCCAGCATGTTTATTAAATCTTGTTTCGTATGCTTTCCTAGTTCAAAGAAAGGCGTAGTCGTTCCACCTGTTGTAATTGTTGTTCGAATGCTATCTCCTTGTTGTTTATTATAAAAATAAATCATCCCCCCATTTGGAGATTGGATTGTGTTTATACCAGGTTTTAATGTAAATGATTTTATCTTAGAATCTTCTCTCCAAGAAGCATCATACGAATACGTTCCAATATATACCTGAATATCTTGATTACCTTCTACATTAATCGTTATTTGTTCATTTGGCTTTGCATATAAACCAGTTGGTTCATACGGACTAAATGCCATACTTTTTCTTTCCTGTTGTTTTAATACCTCAACATCCCCTTTTCCTGGGACTGTAAATGTTCTATTTTCTGATTTAACTGACTTTTCACTTTGCAGTGATGTCGATAATTTTTTTTGCTGCTCCTTTTTCTCTGCAAAGACATCTGATGAAGACATCATTCCAGTCGCAAGCATAGTTACTGTAGCAGTAGCTGCAAGTATTTTTCTAGTTTTGTGTTTTGAATTATTCCCCATATTATCTCCTCATTTTTCCTTAATACTTTTAAGAATTTTTTTATTTTCTTCTTCATGTTTTTACACTCTAAACTATTCATACTATTTAAGTTGTGTCTATTACTCTATATTTTTTCATAAATATCTCCTTTTCTTTATTTATTATTGTATATAAATGTTATTTGATGACACATTAAATAACAACTTTACGATAAACTCATCGATAACAGCTTATTATGTTTTGATTCTGTATTCTAAACTTCCATCCGATTGGAGAAATATACCCAATTGGAGAAATAAGTAAATAATTTTCAGCATATAAGGATTGAAATCTCACGAAAAATTCATAAAACTTTTTTACTTTAAAGGTTAATACAATTGCAACCACATTTGTTTAAGTCTCCACCTTTTTTGAAAAAAAAGCATCTAATTCCATTTGAATTAGATGCTTACTTTTAGTCCTTAGGACAAATATTCTAAACTATTTATGTGCTTGTAAATCGTTTTTTATTACTTCCCAGAGTGAATTATCTTGAGGCATCGGTTTACCCTCTTCATCCCATTTTATTTTTCCGGTTCCCAATTCATAATTCATCCCTGTCCATGTGTCTTCACGGAATGCATAGAATGATTTATGCCAACCTTTTTGGTTGAAGATAGAAATAAGATCTTGCATGTATTGGGTAGCTCCTGGAACAGTACGGTTAATTCCAAACTCCTCTGCAATAATTCGATTAGATGATACATGATTTTTCTTAGACCATTGTTGGATTGGCTTCAAAAATTTCTCTAATCCCTGCTTATTCCACATTACAGGTTTCTCTAAATCTCCTACTTTTACTAATCCTGGATATTGATACTCCTTGTTTTGTTTTTCACCTTGACTCGTTAATTCATATGGTTCATACATATGAAATGCATATAGTGTTTTTTTATCATTTACTGGTTTTAAATATTTAAAGGCCCATGGAGTAGCATATAAACCTGAATCTAAAATAATCGGCGTTTCCTGGTCTACTTCACGAATGGAATTGATCACTTTTTGATACAATCTGTTTAAATCGGCTGTCGTTCCCTTCACTTTTGAATACCATTTCTCATAATCTTCCGTCCAAAAATCATTATATCTATTATTTTTAGCTGTTTCTGGATGTGGTTCATTTATAATATTATAACCAACCACCGCAGGGTGATCTTTTAATTCCAGAGCAAGATCCTTCCAAAATTGACTTGCTTGTTCTTGATACTTCTCTTCTTCCCATATTCTGTCGTCATTCTTGTTATTATTAAATTGGCGCCATCGATCACCAGGTAAGGATAACATTGTAAGAACAACTTTCATTCCTTGTGATTGTGCGGCATCTAAATCCGCCTTTAATTTTTCTAAATCCTCCTTTACTAATCCCTGATAGTTATCTGCATTACCTATCAGAAAATCCTTTCCATAAGTATCTGGTTTATCCTCAAATAGAAAACCTTTATCTTTTGCCCATTTATCAGGTGCTAAACGTACATATTCAATATTAGCTTCTTTTGCACTTTTATAGTTTTCAGGTAATGACGTACTATTCATGAAATTAGTACCCTTTCTTTTCGAATCCCAAAAACTAATTTTTGAATCGCCCTTGTGGTATGTATCAGCTCTTACATTCATTTCCTGTACTCCAAAACTCATCATGCCTAATAACGCAACAATTGGCAAAAATTTTTTCACAACTTTTCCTTCTTTCTCTTTATATTTAACACACATAACATACCTTTGTTTTGTTACAGGAATATGGCAATTCCCCAAAAATTCCTTTTTAGTTTATAAGATCGCAGCGCATTCATAAAAATGAAAGAGATAATTAGAACATTGCTTCATTTTCAAAGAAACAAAAAAGGAATCCTTTACGGATTCCTTTTTGCAATTCACTCTTTTTCAAATGGTACATTTTGCACCTATTTTTAGTATACCTTATAATTCCTATAAAATAAATAAGATTAAATGAAATTCACTTCAAATTGTGATAGAAAACATAATTCAGAAGCGCAGATAACTAAATATTATCCCTTTTATTAAATAAAAAAGATTAAATAATTCTCCCTCCAAACTAGGACCCCTTTACACTTTTTACAAATATTGTTATAATTAGATAAACCAGAGCATTACCCCATTAACAAAGGGACTCCATAATTGGAGTCCCTTTGTTAATTAGCTATTAAAAATGATAGCATGTGATTATTGTATAATTTCTTCCTTTTTTAGATCTGCATATTCTTCTACGAAATCCCCTAAACCTTGCTTTTCGAAGTAAGAAATACTTTTTTCACTTCTTCTAAGAGTTTAATTGCTTCATCTTCATTAAGAGAACGTAAAATATTGAAATGATATACATACTCTTCATTTCCTAATTCCATACAAACTGCTAATCCTTTTTCAAATTGCTTTAAGAATATACAAGCTGTCCCTAATGCGTTTTCACAAGAAGCAATTTTCACCTCATATCCCATTAGCCCAAAATACCAGGAATATAGATACTTATTTTACTTTCAAAGGCTGAAACCTTGCTGCATAACTACTGAAAATAAACATAAGAAAGACGTTCAAATCCATATGGATAGAACGTCTTTTCACTTTACTTTATACAGATACTGATTTTTCACTTATTCATTTTGCATTGTACTTAAAAAATCGATAAATTCATCTTCATTTACAGGTTTACTGTAGTAATAGCCTTGAATTAGATAACATGCATTACGTTGCAACACTGTTAATTGTTCTTTCGTTTCTACCCCTTCTGCTATCACTTTCATGTTTAAAGTATGAGCAAGTGAAATAATGGTTTGTATAATTTCATCTCCATCAGTAAAAGTTCCGATCCTATTAACAAATTCTTTTGGAATTTTCAAAGTATCAATTGGATAAAGAGGCAAATACGCTAGTGAAGAATAACCTGTACCAAAATCGTCAATTGATAAATGTACACCATATGATTTTAATACTTTTAACTTCGATAAGGTTTCTTTTTCATCTACCATTGCTATTCGCTCTGTTAATTCCAAATCAATTGAATTAGCAGGTACTCCTATCTCTTCTATGGTAGATATCATTGTTTGAACAAAATCTTTCTGTTCAAACTCTATAGCTGATAAATTTATCCCCATCTTTAGATTTGAATAGCCCGCAGAATACCATTCTTTCAGTTGTCGACACGCTTTCTGTAACGTCCACTTCCCAATTGAAATAATCTGCGCCGTTTCTTCTGCGATAGGTATAAACTCAAAAGGAGAAATCAGCCCAAGCTCTGGATGTTGCCAGCGTATTAAAGCCTCTGCACCAATAACCTTACCTGCCTTACTATCAATTTGTGGTTGATACAATAAAAACAACTCATTATTTTCAATTGCATTTGGTAAATCCTGTTCTAATCGTAATCGACGAGTTACTTTTTGTGATAATGTCTCGTCATACATACAAACAGCATTGTTACCTTTTTCCTTTGCGCTATACATAGCGATATCAGCGTGTTGTAAAAGTGTAGTAGTATTTATTCCTCCAAATGGATACACTGCTATTCCTATACTAAGAGATAAGTAAAAACTATGCTGATTTACTACAAATGGTTCTTCAGTTATACGAAATAGAGTTTTACACAAATCCAATAGCTGTTGCTCCGTTTGGTTATGGACAATGATTGCAAACTCATCTCCACCTATTCTTGCTAGAGGAATAGTCGGTGACAGACATGTCCTAAAACGTTTGGCAACTTCTTTTAAAACTCTGTCACCAATCGAATGACCCAATGTATCATTAATGGTCTTAAAGCGATTTAAATCAATATACAGGAGCCCGAACTTATCCTGTGTTTTTTGTGCACGCTTAATGGATCTATCTAATTCTTGTTGGAAGAATATACGATTTCCAATCTCCGTCACCGTATCATGGAATGCAAGATAATTTATCTCATCCTGTTGTTGTTTCATCCTCGTTATGTCTTTTACCATTACATAACTCCCAAAGGTTTGTCCTTCTATCATAATAGGAACTATAGTGACATACCAAAAGAGGATATCCTTCTCATTGTTATTTTTCACACGTAACTGTAACGAAGATGAACTACATCGTTTCCCTTTCTTTATAGCCGATTCCAATTCAGATTTATCTTCATCTAAAAAAATAGAGAAGCACTCTTTCCCTATTAATGCAGCACTTTCTTTTCCTAATAACATACTTCCAGCCTGGTTTATATTTAATACGATACCATTTGAATCAATCGTTAAAATAGGATCTGGATGATACTCATATAAAGACTTAAATCTCTCTTGATTTTTTACCAAATCATTAGATTTGTTTATTAAATCCCGTGTTCTTTGAGTTACTGTTCGTTCTAATTGATTATTAAACACTTTTAAGGCCTCGGTTAAATCCTTGTTTTGCATTCGTACAATTGTATGACGAATCAGTACAAATACAAAAGCAATACAATTTCCCGTAATCAATGTAGCTGAAGAAGTTTGTTCTTTCAAAGTAAAGCCAATTAAGACTGCAACTGCAAGATAAGGAAATATGACAAGAAGTTTCTCTCCAAATGTTGGATTGACAATAAAATAATTTCTTTTAGAAGAAGTATTCTTTGGAATTGTAGCAGCAATAGCGATAAATAATAGGAAAACTCTATACAAACACCTTAATAATATAACTGAACGATCTGACAAATCATCTTGTAAGTAAAAATATAAGTAGTCCGTAATAGCCAATCCAGTTAATACTAGGATAAAAATAAACAATTTACTTTTTGCATTGAAAATAGCAGGTCGAAAGATTAGTGTAACTCCAAGTAATAGAAGCAATAAATCTATAATCGGAAAAATAAATGAAAGAAAAACATCTCCAATTGAAAAGAATAAGATATTTGCAGAAGGTTTATTAAATAGGTACCACTCTAATGTAAAAATAGCAGTAACAACAATGCATAAATCACAAAGTAAATACGCTTTCTCCCATTTGTTACATTCCATCATAATTTTATAAAAAAACGCAAAGAGAAAGAAAAATAAGAAAAACAACAAAAATACATCAGAGATACTAAAATTTTGTATTGGTAATTCTACATTAAGTACTTGAAAAGCAGATATGAAATTTCCTATCAGGAAACACCCTATCGCAATAATTATGCAAATCCAGAATACTCCTAACTTAATTTTTCTGGATAATATAGAATACAGTAATGAAATAAATACAGTAGTTTCAACAACTAAAGATGATAGCCGGATATTAAAATCTGATACGAAATAATGATTCGGAAGAACAAATAAAAATATACAGCAAAAGCTTATATAAGCTATTAAAGCCAATATCAATACATAAAATTGCACATATGCATGTTTACGCAATGGACTCACCTTCTTGAGTTTTTTCTATACTTTTATTAAGAAATGTCTTGATAGTGGCACAACTCCTACTAATTAAAATGTGTGCTACCTATTATCCATATTATGACCTTTTTAAAAGATTTTTTTCTACATACAACAGTCTTATTAACTTTTTGTAGATTTTTACAATTTCCAATACTGAGGATTCCAAAAAGGATCAGTTAAAAAATGTAGTTTTTCAAGTATTTGTGCATCGTAAATTTGGATTGTACAACTTATCTACTCTTTAAATATGAGATAAAATCTAATCCTCTATTGAATTATAGTTAGTTGCTAACTGTCACACTTAAAAAGGAATGAAAATATACTATCTTTAACATAGAAATTCGAATTAGTTTTCGAAACTAACTGTAACAATTATAGTTACAACTTAGATTGATGTCAATTTCATCTTTCCTCCTTACTCAAAGAATTATAAATAATCTAGGATTAGGTGAAGCTGAAGCTGATATTGCATCTCTCTAAAAAGAATGTTACTCTAAAAATAGAATTATGAAAGGAATGATGGATGAATAATGATTAACTAATTTATATTTTAAGTTGAATTTTATAACTTCAAACTACAAAATATAGGGTTAGTCTATCCATTTTTAAAATTCAGTTCATACTTTATTTGTCATGATTCAAATGATTAATAAGTACTTATTAAGTATAGACGAAAGACTAATCCTTCCGATTACAATTGGGGGATTTTTTTATTCCCGTTTATGTTAGTTGGAACTTATTAATTGTTAAATGTACCTAACAAATAAAGGAGCGAGAAAAATGAGTACTTCAGACACTATTGTTACACATGTAATGCTCTATATAAGTCGTTAATATCCATCAAACTTATATAGAGCAATTAAAAAATGGATGGATGTTCCGACTTTATACGAAACGTTTCGATATATAAAGGAGGAATTATTATGTCAATGATAAAAGTCCAAGATTTAACTTTTTCATACCCAGGTAGCTTTGATAATATTTTTGAAAGTGTAAACTTCCAAATAGATACGGATTGGAAGCTAGGATTTATCGGTAGAAACGGACGAGGTAAAACGACATTCTTTAATTTATTGTTAGGGAATTATGAGTATGGTGGGAAAATCCTTGCTTCGGTAGAATTCAATTACTTCCCCTACTCTGTTGCAGATAAGAACAAATTCACTCATGAAATCCTTGAAGAAATTTGTCCCCAAGCAGAAGATTGGGAATTTCTGCGTGAGATATCCTATTTAAATGTTGATGCTGAGGTCATATACAGACCATTTAAAACATTATCAAATGGGGAACAAACAAAGGTGTTGCTTGCTGCACTGTTTTTAAATGAGGGCCAATTCCTATTAATTGATGAACCAACAAATCATTTAGATACTGATGCACGAAAGATAGTCTCTGATTATCTAAGGAAGAAAAAAGGATTTATTTTAATTTCACATGACAGAATCTTTTTAGATGGGTGCGTTGACCATATCCTATCTATAAATAGAGCAAATATTGAAGTTCAGAGTGGTAACTATTCTTCTTGGAAGTTAAATTTTGATAGACAGCAAGAGCACGAAGAGGCTACAAATGAGCGTCTACAAAAAGACATAGGGAGATTAAAACAGTCTTCCAAGCGTTCAGCAAGTTGGTCTCATGATGTGGAAGCTTCAAAAAATGGAACGAGGAATTCAGGCTCTAAGTTGGATAAGGGGTTTGTAGGTCATAAAGCAGCCAAGATGATGAAAAGAGCAAAAAACCTTGAATCAAGACAACAAAAAGCTATTGAAGAAAAGTCAAAATTACTAAAAAATGTGGAGAAAACTGAGTCCTTAAAATTGGAACAATTACAATTTAAATCAAATGAATTGATTACTTTGGTTGATGTTTCCGTTAAGTACGATGATCAAATTGTGAATGATCCGATTAGCTTCATAGTTGAACAAGGTGACCGAATTGTACTTGATGGAACGAATGGGAGCGGAAAAAGTAGTATCCTAAAACTAATTTTAGGACATCCGATACAGCATACAGGCTTAGTTATTTTAGGTACAGGACTCATCATTTCCTATGTCCAACAAGATACTTCTCATTTAAGGGGATCGCTATCAGACTTTATTGAACAGCACAAGATTGATGAGACCTTATTTAAATCCATCCTACGTAAGATGGACTTTGACCGAATTCAATTTGAGAAAGATATATCTCATTATTCTGGTGGACAAAAGAAAAAACTGCTTATCGCTAAAAGCTTATGTGAAAAAGCTCATATATATATGGGATGAACCACTAAATTTTATAGATATCTATTCCCGTATGCAAATCGAAGAGCTTATTCAACAATTTAATCCCACAATGGTTATTGTTGAGCATGATAAAGCATTTCAACAAACAGTTGCAACAAAAACTATATCTATGTAGCTCAAAACGAATACTTGAAAATATAATCAGCAAATTGAGTCATTGAATTATAAATATTTTAATGACGTGTTGAAAAAAGCCTAATTTCTCTACAATACATTGAGAAATTAGGCTTTAAATAGTAATAATAGAATTCATATACACTGAATAATTTACACGTTAGGTTTATCTGTTAATGCAGTAACAATTCTGTCCACTAAGTCTTCTGGCATCCATTCATGATTTGTATCATTCGTTTCATTTGGCCCTAAAGAATCAATAAACTTTTTAAACTTTGGAAATAAAACAATAGAAGTGATCCAATGTATCGTATGATTTATGGAGAAGAAATGAAAAACTTCTTGCTTTTCACCCTCCTGTAATATTTCTTTTAACTGTTCAAAATTACCTATGAAATACGGTTTAATCTTTTCTAATCGTGCACTTTCCTTAATAATCTCCTCATATGCCAACGATCCAATTTCAGGGTTCTCTTTTATATGTATAGTAAAAACCGTTAAATATTCTCTAAGGGCATCGATAGGATCAAATTGATTCTTCTCAAGAAAATTGGGTAGCTCATTAGCAAGGCCATATTTCTTAAATACCTCATAATATAGGTTTTCTTTCCCATTAAAATAGTAAGAAGCCATAGCAACATTCACTTTCGCTTCTTTTGCAATTTCTTGTATGCTCGTACCTTCGTAGCCACGCTCTCCAAATTTTTTCTTAGCAGCCTTTAAGATATTTTCCATCGTCTGCTCTCGAGATTTCCCCATTTCACACACCTCAAATAGTATATATTTCACTTCAAAAACCCAATAAGGACTTTGAATAGAGTATCTTTTTAATGAAATTTAATTATATATTTAAAGTGATAACTTAACAACCGATGAGGTTCTGATTACTTTAAACAATATCCCCTTGCGTAGCATCAATAGCTTTCAACTACTTTACGCTCTTTTCTAATTGAGTAAAAGAATAGACAAAAAACATCTAATTTCATCTTAATTTCGTGCGCGAATAAAAACATAATAAGGACCAAAGTTTATTTATTTTATAGATAAACTTTGGTCCTTTCGTTACATTATACAGATTTAAAATAAAGTGAAACTTTAATCAGTGGGGGTTTTGTTCATCCACCACTGATTATTAGGTGAACCAATCGGGCTGCCCGTTAATGCGGGATAAACTAGTATACTCGTATCTTGATGAGATAATTATCCATCAATCGTCCATCATTTTCTGACTAAATCTGTTTAATCTCGATATAAGGTCCTTTAATGTTTAATTTGTTAATATCATTAGATATATTGCCTACAGTTGATTTTTCATTAAAAGTATAGACCTTTTCACCATTTACAAAGATACCCCAATTTTTATCTTCGTAACTGATACCATAACCAGCATTGCTAGACGTAGCTTTGAGTTGATTTCCATTCATTGAAAGAGATAATTTCCCTTTTCCTTTGTTAAGTTTATCATTCACGCTGTTGATACTATTCATTTGTTCTTCAAGGGCTTTTTGATTATCAAGAGTAACTTGATGATTTTTCCAGTCTAATTTATAGTGGTTCGTAAAGAATTCATTATATGTATCTTTATTATTTGTTCCCCACCATTTTGAACTTACCCATTCGATATTGTACTGATCTGAAATTCTACGATTTGTTATTTTTAAATCTGATGTAGTTTCTGTTTTATCAGCAGTAATAACCGCTACTACGTTTGGAGAAAAACCATATCCTGTTAAAGCTGGTACTGTATCTTTTGAAACAAAATTATTCGTTCCTTCATTATAACTACGTGATTTCATAAATAGTTGATTACCATAGAAAGTATTGAATGAATCACGATTATAAATTCCCCACTCTGGGAAATTAAATGATTGGAATCCTACTTTCCAATTTAATTTTTTATCTGTGTGAGTCTCTAATACCGTTTTATAATCTACTTGATCATAAGATACACTTTCTTTCCAAGCAAAGCTACCTGTGATACTTGCATCGGCATTTGGCCCTTTATCATTTACTCCTACTTTAACACTTCCACCAAGTGTATACCCTACCTCAGAAGTGACCTTTGCTGAAGTCATTGTATTAACTGGGGCAGCTTTATGGAATTGAGCACTATCACCACTTGTTATTTCTGCTTCAGTATGATAGGCTGATGGCCATTTTAAACCTGCGTTATAGTATCCGCTATTAATTGTATATTTAGCATCTATATTACTACCATCAGTGGTAACAATTGCAATCTTTTTATCTGCGTAAGGATCCTCAATAAAAGAAACTTTTATTGAATTTTTGATATTCTGCTTCATGTCATAAGTAGTTTTAAAACTATTATAGACCTTCCCACCATTTTGAAGATTTTCCACAGTTCCTTTAGAATCTGCAAATGCAGATGTTGCTTGTAAACCAAATGATCCAGACATAATAACGGACACTACCGCAACGCATTTAGCTATTTCTTTTGCTTTTTTCATACAGACAGCCACTCCTTCTTAAACATTTAAAAGATATAAATATATTATTTCTAGTTCACAAAAATAGAGATAGATTCATAGCCATACAATATAGAAATTCATTAACTTTTATGACACTAACTAAAAACACATGTTTCACTAATCTTCCTCTCACTATTATTGAGAACTATTATCAATATTATTAAAACATAAAATAACGATTTAAACAACAATTTTAAATACAAATTTAAAATTGTTGTTTAAAAAACTGCAAAAAAATTATAGAATTCTTCATTTCGAGAATTACTATATTTTCAATTACTTATTACAGCCTATATTCAGATACATTATTTCCTTTCCATTCATAATAATCTAAAATTCCTTCATAAATGGCTTCTGCTGCAATTTTTCTGCCATTTTCCGTAGATAATTTACTGTAATCAATACCATTATCTATAAACGCCAGTTCCGTCAACACAGCTGGCATGTCATTTTCTCTTATAACATGAAGGTCTCCATGTTTAACTCCTCTATCTCGTGTTTGAAGTGCCTCTACTAAACGTGTTTGAATTTTTTCCGCTAAAACACGACTTTCTTCCACATGAGGATTTGTTTTTTCGGATTTAGAAGATTTATAGTAATATGTTTCTGTCCCTTTTGCATTACCATTAAAAGCATTTGCATGTACGCTTATAAAGATATCACCCTGATTTTTCTTAGCAAATTTAACACGTTCCTGTAAAGAACTTTTTTGATCATGTCCTGGTCTATTATCAGATTGACGAGTTAATAAAACTGTAAATGGTGTATGCTTTTCAAGTAATTGTTGTAGACGTAAAGAAGTGTCTAGTACAATCTTACTTTCAGGTAATCCCTTTGTGGATTTCCCAGGATCTTCGCCACCATGTCCAGGATCAATAATGATTATTTTGCTTTCTAATGGGTTTTTTGGACGATGTTGCATCATATCTGTTTTTGCAGTAAGTTGAGCAGCTTCAGCACGTGTTATAAATCTATTTGGTTGCCAACCGTTCTCAGTACCATTAGAAATTTTCAAACCGATTAAAATATTGGCATATTTTTCTCCCCAATGGCCTTTTAAATCTTCAAATTTAACCTGCTCGTTATGATTTGGTGTGCTTTGTAGTTTATATGCATTTACTAGCATCGTAGCCATAGCAGCGCGAGTTACTTTTCCGGATGGATTGAAGATTCCATTACCCTCACCTTTAACAATACCAGCTTTTTCAGCAGCAGCAATATACGGAGTAGCCCAGTGGTTTTGTGAATCTGTAAATGATGGTTTTGCATTAGAGTCAATTTGTATACCTAAAACTTTTGTCATAATTTTTGTAGCTGAAGCTCTGTCTAATGAGTCATTTGAACCGAAAGTTCCGTCTGGATAGCCATTCAATACCTGTTTATCAACTAAATAATTAACGGATTTGTCCGCCCATGCAGGAACATCTGGGAACTTATGAGTATTTGCAAATGTATTAGATGAGTAGGATAATAAACTTCCAGCAAGAATTCCTGTAGCAATTAATTTGTATTTCAAAATGAACACCTCTATCAAGTTATTACAATTTGGTAAATATATCATTTATAATTAATCTTTAAATAATACGACCTTGAATAAAGAATAGATTAATCCGTTTATATTAACATATAACGGATAATGAATTTAAAATCGAACTATTACTCTAAAAATAATCCTCGGACATACACTTATAGATAGAGATTATTAAATATACTCACCAACATCGTGTAACCAGTACAGTTACTTATACATACGAGTGTCAATTAAAATAACCTTACATTTTTGTAAGATAACCACCTTAATAGTAAATCAAGTAATTATTAAATATTATAAATAGTTACTAGATATAATAAAATAACAATCTTAAATTTTGAACAAAGACTAATTATTTTAATAGGAAAATAACTTATAACAACCGCATTTTCAACAATGCTTTTGAATCCTACTTTACTCTATAATTCTCTGTTATATCCCAACGTGAATGCTCCTATAATATAGGCGATTGCTGCAATGAATACTAGTATTTCCTCAAAAAACATCTCTAGAAGCCACCTAAAGTAGCCTTTATTAATACACTCACACAATCCATCTTTTCACTCCCTTAAGACATCCTCAAATTTTACAAGGACTGAAAAAAGAAGAGGGATACCTTCCCTCTTCACCAAAAAAATTAAAAAACACCTTAATTTATATCCCCTGCCTTTTACAATCTCACGTCTATTGATAGCCAGTTTAATTCTTCAATTCTATTTTCATAGATTCATGTATTCTTCTAAAGTCTGCTTTTGTTTATATATATTTTCAGCAATATCTCCTACATAGCGAATATGCCAAGGTTCATATGCATAACCTGTAATACTTTCCTTTCCCTTAGGATAACGAATGATAAACCCTGCGCGATGCGCGTTTTCTTTCAGCCATTTTCCTTCCTTCGTATTAGCAAAGGATAACTCTAGTTCATTGTTCGCACTTTTAGAAGAAACGTCCATTGTTAGCCCTGTTTGATGTTCGCTATGTCCTGGTTTTGCCGAGAAGCGATCCGTATGCTCTTGTCCTTTTCTTTTCACATTGTTTGCATACAGTCGTTGTTGATAGTCATAGGAACGAAATCCCGAAACAGCATTTAACTGAATCCCCTCCTGCTTTGCTAAATCAAATAACTTTTCCAGTGCTTCTGCCGCCTCTTTACGGAGGTGGCTCTTTTCTACCGTTCCACTAAATGAGAATGGTACATTTGGTACAACTAAATCCTCTGGTTTATAGTCTTCGGGTAATCCATATTCCTTATTAACTACAGCCTGTATACTAGCAAAAGAACTTTCATTGTATTTTGATTGCCCTTTTCCTCTACTATCTTTCTCTTTATTTATGGAGTTTTCACGAGATTCATAGTTCGTCTTATCTGGTTCTTTACCAATAGATTGATTGGTGTAAATTATAAAGATACCTAACATCATAATTACACAAATGAAAATCCCTATTAATTTAAGTCTCATTATTCATTTCCTTCCTGCAACTCTTACTATTTCTCGTTCATAATATCTCAACCATATCAAATTCATACTAATTTGAAGTGAACTTTTGTTCTTACCATATTTCTTAATAGAAAGACTGTATATCCTTCTATTTGTTTGACATCATTAAGATGCTCGCAAATATAAATAAATTCTATTCCTACATATAGATAAAAAATCTAAAAATTTATATAATAAGATTAGAAGTGTAGCGTATTATTATTGAAGGGTCTTGGTATAATGCTAGGCATTAATGTAAAAAAAACAAATGAAGAGTTAATTATTTCATGGCAATTGGCGGAGATTACAATTCCATTACGTGATGTGATTGAGATTACCGAAGATGCTACCTATGCTGGTGTTGAAGAAGTAGATGTCATACGTATTGGAACAGCTTATGGGACAACAGACCGTATTTTAATTAAAACAGTAAAACAAAATTATGTATTATTTACTACAAATAAATTTGCTATTTTAAATGCCATTCACGCTTAAATATAGGAGTCTTCTTGGCTAAAATGATAAAAATAAGCACATCTTGTTATAAAAACAGATGTGCTTATTTTTTAATTTCTATGCATTTTTACGTTTTAAGAAAATCACTCCACCAACAATTAACAGTAATGCGCCTGCAGCCATAGAGATCCAACTTGTAAGATTAGTACCTGTTTGCGGTAACCATCCAATTTTAGATTGAATTTCTTGCTTAGGTTGTGGTTGTTCTTTTACTTGCTCGTTAGGCTGCTCTGGTGTTGGAGTATTTTTATCTGAATTTGGCTGTTCTGGTTTAGGTTGTTCCGGCTTTACCTCTTTAAATTTCACTGTTTGTCCCTTATCTTCAATTTCAGCGTGAATAGCTACTAATATATTATCTTGATACAGTTCTTCAAACACTACTACTTCTTTATCTTGTAATGCAGAAGCATTAAATGTGAAATCTAGTGTGATAGAACCATTCTTCTCTTTAGCAATAAACTTAGATTCTACTGTTACTTCTTTACCATCAACTAATAATGGCTTGTTTGTTGCTTTATCCATCAGTTTACCTTTTACAACATACTCTTTACCCACGACTAAGTCTTTGTATTCCACTTTATCTTGGATTGTTACAGATTTAGAAGCGTCTAACTCTTTAGAACCATCAGCTTTGTTTATAGCTGTCGTTTTAATAGAAGGTTCTACAAATCGAACTGTTTGACCTACATCGTTAATGTCAGCATGTGTTGCAATTACTTGACTTTCATGTAATAAGTCTTCAAACACGACTACTTCTCTTCCTTGCTGTTCAGCACCAACAAAAGTAAAGTCTAGTGTTACAAGACCGTTCTTTTCTTTTGCAGTAAACTTCGTTTCAGCTGTTACTTCTTTTCCATCAATTAATAATGGTTTGTTAATAGCTTTGTTCATTAGTTTACCTTTTACAGTGTACTCTTTACCTACAACTAAGTTAGTATACTCCACTTTGTCTTGAATAGTGATAGAATCCTTTGAATGAATCTCTTTTCCACCATCAGCTTTGTTTGTTGCTGTCGTTTTTACTGATGGCTTAACGAACTTAACTGTTTGACCTTTATCATTGATATCAGCATGTGTTGTAACAATTTTTCCTTCTTTCAATAACTCTTCGAATACTACTACCTCTTTTTCTTCTAAACCAGTTGCATCAAATGTGAAGTCTAATGTAATAGAGCCATTTGCTTCTTTTGGTGTAAACTTCGTTTCAGCTGTTACTTCTTTACCATTTACAACTAATGGTTTATTAGTCTCTTTATTCATTAATTTACCTTTTAAAGTGTATTCTTTACCTACTTGTAGGTCTTTGTATTCCACTTTATCTTGGATTGTTACAGACTTAGACGTGTGCATTTCTTTTGTACCATCTGTTTTATCAGTAGCTGTTGTTTTTATTGAAGGAATCTTTTCATCTTTGACAATGTGTTTAATGATTTGACCATTCTCTTTAATTTCAAAAGAGAACGTTTCTTCATTTAATACATAACCTTTTGGTGCAACAGTTTCTTTATATGTGTATTTTCCAAATGGTAATTTTTCAAATTTAGCGATTCCTTTATCGTCTGTTTTTCCTTTTACTACTTCTTTTCCTGCTTCGTTATAAATCGTAAATTCTGCATTTGGAAGCTTGTTATTTCCATCAGCTACATCTACCTTTGTAATTTCTAGATCACCTTTGATAAGATGATTAACTGCCAATAACTCAATAATCTTCCCATGTTCCTTTATTTCGAACATAATTGGTTCTTTAACAAGAACGTAACCATGTGGAGAAGCCTTTTCTACAAATGAATATTTACCATACGCTAAATTTTTGACGTTAATCTCGCCATTTTTATCTGTCTTATATTCCCCAACTACTTTTCCACTCTCATCTTTCAATTCAAATACTGCACCTTCTAATTTTTTGCTAATATCTTCATTATCTACTTTTAGTAATTTTACACTACCTTTCACTTCGGTATTTTCCACTGTAAAAGTAAGTGTTTTATTGTGCTCTTTAATTTCAAAAGGATACTTTGTTTTATTTCCAATATATCCATTAGGTGTTTTTGTCTCTAAGAAATAATACTTACCATACGTAAGACCTTCAACGTTTGCAATTCCATTTTCTTTTGTTACTACTTTTTGCACTTCTTTTCCATCTTCAGTAAAGACTGTGAATTCAACATTTGGTAAAACCTTTCCTGAATCACTGAGCTTTTTAATTTCGATGTTACCTTTTACTTTGTTATTTACTATTTGGACAGCTCCTGTTTCTCCTGTCTTAACTTCAATAGTTTGTGGTTTATCATCTGAAACGTAGCCTGTTGGTGCTTTAATTTCTTTTAATGTGTAAGTACCAATTGGTAAGTTGTTTAATTCTGCCATACCATCAGCACCAGTCGTGATTTTTCCAACTGATTCATTATTTGCATTAAAGACCTCAAATACTGCGCCAGCTAAAACTTCTCCATTTTCTCCAACCTTTTTAATTTTTAAAGAACCAGCTGCTTCCCAATTTACTGCAAGATCACTACTAAGCTTTTCTTCATTTCTTTCTAATAGTACTGTAGCATTCTGAACAGTATCCGTACCACGGTAAGCAATTGCTTGAACTTTAGTTAAATTAGCAGCAACACTTAAATTAAATTCACCCGTTTTTGTATTCTTAGGAATTTGGATACGAAATTTTTCTCCAACTGAAAGCTGATCTTTCACTTCTCCATTTTCACTTACAATTCTAACTCCATTAGGTGCATTTTTCGCTACTACCTTATAAGAACCACTCTTAGCATTTGTTTGTACTGAATATAGATTTGTTTCGAAGAATTCACCCTTTAATTCTGCTTTTTGCTTTTCAGCAGGAATCACATTCATAAAAACATCTTGAGTCTCTTCACTATTATTAGCATTACTAATAATAGCCTTAGCTGCTTTTTCAACATTTTTATTCTCATGTTTTAATTCATTTACATCGAGTTGACCTAATGCATTCCAAACCGCAAGTTGCGTTGCATAATGCGCTTCATTCTTATTAGCTACTCCCAGCTGTTCAGCACTTTTTTGCGGGAAACCATTTAATAAGACTCTATATACTACATTATCTGTTTTCCCCATTTCAGGAAGATCTTCACCATTTGGTGATTTTAATCCAAGGGTTAAGCAATAAGCAATTTGACCACTTGAATTTTTAATCATTTCAGTGCGAATGTACTTACCTAGACTATTACTATAACTCCAGTCCATTGAATATTTCTCATGCGTCATAACCTCTGCACTAGCCCTAGGTAAAAATACATTAAGGAATAATGCCAGTACTGATAATAATGTAAAAACTCTTATAATGACTCTCTTACCCAATTTTGTAACCTCCCTAGAATAAATTAATCCGAGTATATATCGCAATATCTAAAACATTCACGACCGACCCGATTATCATTATAAAACAATAAATTACAAATATTAAATAATTTTAATGAAATAGTCAAAAAATTTACACATTTTATTATTTATCAAGTTTTTTAACGAATTTACTATATACAAATTCTAAAATGCGCCTACAATTTAAAAAACAAATATGTATGTTAAATATATAAATAGCAATTCCTTTACTCCAGTTATTAAGCTTTCCCCCTATTAAAAATATCCTCTACATTTTCTTGTTAACCTGAGTAACTTATACACCTCTTTTAATCTATTAATTCTCTATTACGCTCCTTCATTGAGATATAAGGGTGACTTCTCATTTAAAGAATAAAGTAAAACTTTATTCAGCTCGATCCCCATCTAACTTCTTTGCTTTCATTGAATTTGTGGGCGTGATTCTTACTGCCCACAAATAGCGGGATACATTATGCAATATTGCATTTGATAATCATTTTCAATGTAACTATAATGATTACAGGGTTACTGTTAATCCAATATTCTACATGGAGGTTTTATTATGTTTAAAAAAATTATTGTATCTTCTATGGCGCTTACTATGTTCGGTGGAGCTGAAACTATGCTAGAGGTACCTACTGCTCAAGCAGCTTCTTATAACTCAACATCATCCTCTTACTTTGACGTTACTCCTGAAGAGGCCGTGGCTTTCTATCAATCTCAAGACTATAAAAAATTAAAAGTATTTTTGGATGACTTTGAAGCTAGAAACCCTTATACTCCTGGTGGAGGCTACGCTCAAGGTAGTGTACGTATGCAAAAATTCAACGATGCTCTTAGAGATGCCAAATTAACAAATGTCTACCAAGAATTTATTAGAATCTCATACTACAATCATTATCCAGAACCAAAATAATAACAACGGATTAAATGTTTATTATTTCTATAACTTAGCCTAATTTTAAATGTATAACCTAAAAATAATTACTAAAACCACTCATATAAGGGTGGTTTTTCTATTTCCCCATATAATTTAGCGGAATGTTACATCACCTTTATTTTAATATATTTTATAGTAGACATTCTCTCGTTGACACAA
This sequence comes from Bacillus sp. C-3-6, assembly GCF_054509685.1. Classification (NCBI taxonomy): domain Bacteria; kingdom Bacillati; phylum Bacillota; class Bacilli; order Caryophanales; family Bacillaceae; genus Bacillus; species Bacillus sp. C-3-6. The sequence goes on from NZ_CM137247.1 coordinate 3,324,581, forward strand.
TCTAGTAGGTTAGCAATGGGAATATCAAAATATATTTATAATTATTTTCTGTTTAATAGCAAAAAACGAACACCCTCTCCCAATTAGATAAGGTGCTCGTTTTCATTTTTATCGGTAATTCTCAATTCAATTTAGCTTCTTTCCAATAAGTAAAGATTAAATTAACTTAAAAGCAAAGCGTTTTAAATTTAATTCATAGATCTTACTGAAACTTGGAATTGCCCCTTAGAACCATCATCATTTGAAACGTAAATTTTATATGTTCCATTCGGTAATGGAGATAAAGCATTCCGTACATTTGTAACATTAATTTGTTGTTCTCCAGGTTTTATATAACCACCAACAATTAGCTCTGTATTTGGACCTTTTACACTATATCCCATTGTATTTTGACCATTATTTTTCATAGAGAAGCTTAAGTCAGTACTCCCATCATATACGAAAGAAGTTTCAGCCTCGCCACTATAATCCATTGTTTGGGTTAATAATAAGTCTGCAGAAACATGTTCAACTACATGAATTGGATCATTCGTTTTGTGTACTTCTTCAGCATAAGTATTATTCCCTAACACACCAAGTGTTAATGCTGAAACTACTCCACAACTAAGCACTAGTTTATTTAACTTCATTTTAAGTTCCCCCTTGATGTTTGTATTCTATTACCATCATACATCCTTTTCCAAGTGCGTTTTTATGTAATAATTCATATCTATAAACCTATATATCTTAACTCTTCACCTTAATAGTTATTGAGAAACCCACATAGATAAAGTTACAATATTACGCTTCATAAAAAACATTTAAATTTTGAAGTCTTTTTCTAACAAAGTTTTATACGAGTAAGTACCAAAATACTCAAATAAATAGCATTTCTATTTCAGATAAAATGTACTAATAAAATTTTTCTAAAATTTCACTTTGTAATTTGATATATTCCATGTTAATATAACGAAGGCTACAAACAGGAGTCACCACGCATATCATTTTCACAGAATATTCATACTTAAAAACCTTATTTTATCAGTAACTTAATCCAAATTTTACCTATACAAAAGTTAGTTTATAATTTCATATGTACATAAATTTAAATAGATTTTTTCTATTTTCCTTATCAATTTTAATACGAGTAATATAACAGCACTTTTCAAGTACCCTTCCTTTTTTGATAAAAAGTCTACTAATACTAAACATCTTTGTCCAACTCATACATAATTCTACTTACAAACTATTGGAGATGCAAAACTATGGGAATTTCTACTCTTTTATTAAATACCTTTATTATAATAATTTGTATCCTTAGCTATCACGTATTCTGGCTAGAGTTTAAAGAAAAAATAACATGTAATAATATGTTATTTTCTATCCTTTCCTCCATTGCTATTATTTTTTGTATGACTTTTCCTTTTCATTTACATGTGGGATTTATTTATGATTTACGTTTTATTCCTATAATATTAGTTTTTCTATATGGAAATACAAAAAACATTGTTTTTATAGGAATTTTATATCTTTCTTATCGGTTTTACTTAGGCGGAAATGGCGTTCTTCCATCATTTATTATCTTCACTATTATTTTTGGTATAACAATGCTCTTTCGTTACTTATTACCTATGTATGTTAAAGAAAAAAAAGTATTATTAAGCTTACTCCTTATTTTAGTATGTACAACTTCACTTTCTATTTGCGGTATTATAACTCAAATACATACAGGAGGGAAAATAGACTCTACTCTCATAGAATTTTTATTAAATTACATAATCATTAATATTTTCACAGTATTATTATCAGTTTATTTAATAGAGGGAATGATCGAGAAATATAAAATGAAAGAAAAGCTACAACGGGCTGAAAAATTTTATATAGCTAGCGAACTAGCAGCGTCAATTGCACACGAAATCCACAATCCACTAACCACGGTACATGGATTCACTCAATTATTAAATGAAAAACATGCCTCTAAGCTATCTCAGGATCAATACTTAGAAATCATGTTAATTGAAATGCAGCAAATACAATCTACTATTAATAACTATTTATCTTTAACCAAACCACAGAACACCCTAAAAGAGAAAATAGATATTAATCACATTTTAAATCAGGTGAAAGATACTATTTCACCACTCGCTCTATCATACAAAGTTGAAATCAAACAAAATAGTACAGATTCCTTTTATATAAATGGGGACCCCGAAAAATTCAAACTCTGTCTAAACAACATCATCCAAAACGGAATTGAGGCTATGAAAAATGGTGGATTATTACAAATAAATATACAAAAAGTAAAAGGAAATATCATAATTGATATTATTGATTCAGGAATTGGGATGTCATCTCAACAAATAAAACGAATTGCTTTGCCATTCTATTCAACAACAGAAAAAGGAACTGGGCTTGGTACTATGATTGCTTATAGTATTATTAGAGAATTAAACGGAGATATAGAGATAGAGAGTGAATTGGGTAAAGGGACACGCTTTTCTATTAGTATCCCTTGCTAATGTGATAAAAATTTTCTGTTTAGTTAATTACATAAGCACATTTTAAGAATCCTGCTAGCTAACTTACTTATTAATTATCTTAAATTTATGTGCGTTAATTAAAAACAATAAGGATCAGAGCTTATCTATTGTTACAGATACACTCTAATCCTTTAGTTTAATTACATTAAACGCACTTAATATTTATAACTATTCTTACATCGTGATGAAAGAATAGTTCATCGACTTTATCTCATTTACTGATTAGATTTGTTTAATGTAAATATAACATCTCTCGGCACTTAATTTGTTATTATCATTATAGACATTTCCTACAATTGTTTTTCCATTAAAGTACAGACCTTATGCCATTCATTGAAAAAGACAACTCCCTTTTTACTACTTTACTTCCACCGTATAATTCCCTGTTCCACCACTATACTGATACACATGTAAATAATACTTCCCTGGATACGTGTAGTAACTACCTACTAGTTTATTCCCTTGTTGCTGAGCATACGTAACATAATTATTTAAATCTGCTTCAGAATAAAGTACCCAGTTCATTCCGATATTATTTTCATTCGTTACGTTAATTTGAAGGTTTTTAGCAGTCTCCACATTAATTTCAAAGAAATCACTTGTATCGCCATCTCCTAAACTAGCACGTAAGACTTGATTTAACTGCAGTTTGTTTGCTGTTTGGAATGAGTTATTCGGTTCTTTTTCTACACTGTTATCTTCTTTCTTTTGAACAGTTACAGTCGCTATAGCAGTATTAGTTGCTCCTTTATCGTCTGTTACCGTTAATTTCGTTGTATACGTTCCTTCTTTTGTATATACGTGAGTTGGATTTTGCTCATTACTTACTGCTCCATCACCAAACTCCCATTTATACGAAGTAATTTTCCCGTCTTCATCTTTTGATCCGTCGCTTTTAAATGAAATTGCTTCATTTACATTTCCACTATACGGACCGTTTATAACTGCAACTGGTGCTTTATTCTCTGCACCTTCTTCTGTATTAATACCGTGGAACACAACATCATATTCAAATTGTCCTGATGCATTCACGCGATAATTTACGAAGTATGCTGTTACTGTTTTATAGCCTGTCCATTCCTTTGCACTTAAACGTTTTAACGTATCATTAACGTTTTGTGTAATTGTTTTCCAATCTTCATATTCTCCTTTTGCTGCGGTTCCTGTATATGTTCCTTGTAGTGTGAATGTATTAAAGAACTGTGATTTATTTTTCTTTACTGATACATTTTTCAATTTTGCTTCCGCTGTGATTTCTGCCGCAATATCTGAAACTGGCTTTGATGCATGATTCGCTAAATAATCGTCTGATACTAATGGCACATTATATTTCTCACGATTATCAACTAGCATTTGCATATAGTCTTGATATTCTTTATTTAAATTCACATCTTTACTTAATGTAGAGCGATATGCATCATATGCTGTTACATCATTTTTCCTAATAAGATCATGTATTTTATCGAACATATCATATCTCTTATTGTACATATAAGATTGTAAAGCAAAGGAATAATTATAGAAATCCCACGTTCCATACTTTGCATTTAACGTTCGCTCTGCCGTATAACGCTCCGCTGGGTTTGAAGATAATCCTCCTATAATACTCTTTCTCGGTACAACATTATCCGTTCTCGTTGCCCCTGCAAAAAATTCAGCATTCCCTTCTTCAAACCAAGATAATCTTTCATTTTCATATATTTTCCCTTGTCCCCATAACCCTGGTACTTCATATCTACCTTGTAAATAATGCGTGAACTCGTGTCTGAATAATTCTTCTAAACTATAAATACTTTCTTCTGGCGTACGCTCATAAGTAAAGAACGTACCTGTTCCTTCTATATAAAGACCACCGTTATTCGTTTCATAACCGTACAATTGACGATTAAATTGATATTCTGCTGGGCTATTATAAATAACCATCGTTAGTACATCATCAGGATTTCCTTTTTCTAAAGGTTGATCACTTTCAACCGTACGATGGAATTGTGCCTTGACTTCTTTTGCCGCCCAATATAAACGTTTTACTTTTTCTTCTGTCACTTTATCTCCAGCTTTTAAAACAATTGCCCCATCATCAAACGTATACGTTTTTGGCAAATATTTTTTCTTTCCATCTTCTCTTATTTGATCTAAATTCACCACTTTACCATTTGCATCTTTTCCGCCATAATTCGTTGCGATTTGCTCAGCAGCTACGAAATATTGCTCCCCTAAATACGGATAAATTTTCATCGCATCTGTTACAACTTGTAACCCTTTCGTTCCTGTACTATGGAACGTACCGAGTCTACCTGTATAATAAATGCCATTATTAATAAGCCAACCGTTTTTTGCTGTAATCGTTCCTATTAATGCAAAACGACTTAATTCATTAATATAACTATCTATTTTCTGATACCATACTGTATCTTTCGGTGCTTTCCTCGTATCGTACAAATACGATTGAATGTCGTAGTCAACACCTTGCATAATATCGTAAATAGCATTTCCAGCTGAAAGATTATCTACTAATGTAGAAAAATTATCATTATATTGTTTAAAAATTTTTGCAGCTGATGTTATCGTTTCCACATCACTCGAAGCGTTTCCTATTAACTTTCCGTATGATGATACCACTCTATTTTGCTCTAATGTACCCAGCTTGAAATTTGAATTGTTAGCCATCGCTTTTAATGCAGGTAAGCATTTATCATGATAACTTCGTTCATTTAATTTACTAAGTTCCGAATTATAAAATCCTAAATAAAATCCTGAACGTAATACCTCTACTAATGTCTCAATCCCTTTTGAATCATCCTTCGTATAGGCTTGTCCTTGCTGCTTCAATTTATCAATAATCGCCTGCATTCTACTATCATTTTGATAGAATGCTAGACTGTCTGTATTAAACTGAAATAGCCCCGTAATCTGCTCCCAATCAATTGTTACAAGTAAATCTACTAACTGCTGATTGCTTAATTGATTTAATTCAGCAATTGTATAAGTTTTCGCTACAGCTAATTGCTTACTTTCCTTTTTTACCTCAGGCGGTCTTTGTGATAAATCGGCAAATTGTAGCCTTTTCTCAAAAGACTTGCTTTCGAGCACTTTCGATGAATGAGCTAATTCTTGTACTGGTAGTTGTACACCTACTGGCTCCATTTTGAGCACATTTCGATAAGAAACTTGCTCTCCCTTAGTATCTTCTGCCAAACTGCCCCCTTGAAAACTCCCTAACATTAAACTAGCAAAACTTACCCCTACTAACATTTTCTTTGAATAGCCTTTCATACTCTCCCCTACCTTACATTTTTAGTGTCCCGCTCCATTATTTTACTATTTTTACTTTTTGTCCTGTATTGAGAAAAAATAAGGTAACGTTCACACATATATTCATTTCATGTAAAATTAACGCTTGACTTTCCGTGCATTTTAGATCAAAAAAGATAGATAATAGCAAAATTCCTGCTACATCTATCCTCGTTTTCAACACTATGATTTTAACTTTATAAACGTAACTTCCGGTAATGTTTGCATATGCTGAATAAACTCATTCTTTTCTTCTGACGATATATTTTTCAGTTGCATCCCTACCTTATAAACAGTTTCTGTACCTTGCTGTGAAGCTTCCACCTCATATGAGAGTATTGGGATGCCTTTCACTTGTAGTGTTTCTAATATTTGTTGTATCGCTTCATGTTTATTTACAAACATTTGCACTGTTATATTTTGTGGAAATAAAAATTGCACCTTAAAAATACGACTTACAATTTCTAAACCAATTAAAACGAGAATCGTCGCTCCAATGCCTACTACATACATTCCCGCTCCAATCGCTAATCCTATGCCGGCAGTAGCCCATAAACCAGCCGCGGTCGTTAATCCTTTCACCGCCTGTTTTTGAATAATAATTGTGCCTGCACCTAAAAAGCCAACTCCACTAACGACTTGTGCTGCAATACGACTTGGGTCTAGAGACATATGCTCTTCAAACACAATATCTGAAAAGGCATATTTCGAAACAACCATTATTAACGCACTTCCTACCGCTACGAGGAAATGAGTCTTTAATCCAGCTTCTTTCGATCGAATTTCTCTTTCAATACCAATCATTGCTCCTAACAAGCCAGCAACACCGATTCGTATAATAAAATCAAAATCTACACTCACGGGCACTTCCTCCTTTCATTCATTATAGATAGATAAAACAAAAATTATCACAAACATCCATTTATCGATACGAAAGAATACCACTAAAATAAACTTAATACTCCGACCGTTTTATGTTAATATTTTAAATATTAACATAAAATAAATAACTTCTAATTTTAAACCTCCACTAATTTTCTAAAAAAACAAAGGTGAATTACATGAAATTAGGTTGAGAAATTTTTAGAAAACGCTTTCATTTTGTGTCATAATTTTTTATAAAAACTACATAACTAAAGGAGCTTACTAACAATGAACGTCTCGTTACTTACACCTACTACTGATTAACAAGAAGAATACTTAGATTTCTATAACGAATGGAAAGATAGCGATGAAACAATGATCCCGTGGGTTATCTCAAAAAATCCTGCCAACTTCCCAGCTATGGTTCAAGAACTTCTCGATGCGCATAACGGAATAAATATCCCTGAAACTTGGGTACCAGATTCTACATATTGGCTCGTTACAGATAATAATAGAATTGTCGGAGCTGTTAATATACGTCATCGTTTAACTGAACATCTATTTAACGCTGGCGGTCATATTGGTTATGGCATTCGCCCTTCTGAAAGAAGAAAAGGTTATGCTACGAAATTACTAGCATTATCATTAGAAAAAACGAAGGAATTAAACATCACGAAAGTACTTGTCGTTTGCGACGCAGTGAATACCGCTTCTGAAAAAACGATTTTACATAACGGCGGGCTTCGTGATGATGATTTCACTGAGGAAGATGGGATTATAGTAAGAAGATATTGGATTGAGCTATGAATGATCATAAAGAAGCGAGAAAGTGATTATACACTTTCTCGCTTCTTTTACACTGTTTCTATTTCAAACTGCACTGTAATACCACTTGGATCTACCACCGCAAACCCATTTGTAGTTTCATTTATTTCATGTTGTTTTTCTATTAATCTTTCTTTCACTTCATCTAACGCTTCTTTATGCGGTAGTACAATCGCATATACCTTTAGTCCAGTTGCATGTACTGGTGGGTGTGGATTTTTTACTCCGTTCCACGTATTTGCACCAATATGGTGATGATATCCCCCTGCTGAAATAAATAAGCAATCCTCTTCACGCTGTTGTACTTCAAAACCTACTGTTTCCACATAAAATTCATGTGATTTCTCTACATCAGCTATTCGTAAATGTACGTGCCCAACGACAGTATTAGCAGGCAAACCAGCAAACTCATAATCAACGAGTGTTGCCAATTCTTTTAAATCAAGTGGTGCACTTCCTCCTGGCCCTTCTCCCCATTGATCGCGCGGACGGTCTGCATAAATTTCAATACCATTCCCCTCTAAATCTTGCAAATAAAAAGCTTCGCTATATGTATGATCACTTGCACTATTAAACCTTGAAATTGGTAAAATTTCATTTGAATATGTATAACGCCCTTCTTGCTCAGCCGGGCTGTCAATTACATTCTTATTACGAAGAACCCCAAATAGCGCAGAAGCAAAAGCTTCACGAGTCGGAACTAAAAAGGCTACATGATATATACCAGTCGTACGCGGTTCTTGCAGTACCCCGTCCTCTAATTTTTCAAGAACAAGTAACGCGTTCTTTCCACCTTTTCCAGATAAATATGCTTTATTTCCCTCTTGCTTAATTACCTCTAAGCCTACAACATTTTCATAAAAAGCAATTTGACGCTCTAAATCTTTCACTTTAAATTCAACATGACCAATACGTGTTTTCGGATGAATTTGTACCATGAATAACTTCCTCTCTAGTTTCCTTTAATTTTTTATATCAGTTGATAGGCGATAACTCCATTCAACGAATACACCTTAATTTTGTTTTTTCGTAGCATCAACTTTTAGCCATTTTTTTGATATATCACTTAATGTGCCATCTTGCTCTAATTCTTTCAACGCTTTATTTATATCTTCTAACTTTTCACTCTTTTTTGCAAATGGAAATGCAATCTCTCCCCATTCAAGTGGACCAAATCCTATTTTGACGTTGTCCAATTTCGCCTTTGTTATAGTTGTTTCTACTTGAACTTTATCATTATAATAGGCATCGACGCGTCCAAGTCCTACTTCATTCAATTCCGCTGTCGGATCCTCTGAGAACGTTTTAATTGTAAAAGCATTATTTTTATTTAATGCTTTTAATTCTTGCTCTCCAGCTGTACCAAGCCCGACACCTACAGTCTTACCTTTTAAATCTTCTAGCGATTTAATGGTATGATTATCTTTCTTCACCGCGAATACAGAACCAGAATACACGTACGGAATTGAAAAATCATATTTCTTTTTTCTTTCCGGAGAAACTGATAGTTCATTTGCAATTGTATCAATTCGTCCTGAATCTAATAAGCCAAATAATCCCTCAAAATCAGAAACATTCCATTCTACTTTATACCCAGCCTTTTTAGCAGCCGCTTCAATAATTTCAGCATCAAAGCCTTTTACTTTCTCACCCTCTTTAAAAATAAATGGACTACGACCTGCAGATGTCCCAACTTTTACTACTTTTTCATTTGTTGTTTCGCTTGCTGTATTTGAACCACAAGCTGATAAAACTCCAACTGATACTGTTAATGCTAATGTTAGTAATAATGATGATTTCCTCACAATTCTTCCTCCTAAATAACGAAATGATTGCCTTCTTCTGAAGCATTCAATTGTCGTAAAAACTTTTTCGTACGTTCATTTTGTGGGTTTCGGAAAATTTCTTCTGGTGTTCCCTGCTCTACAATAATGCCATCAGCCATAAATATAACGCGATCCGCCACCTCTTTTGCAAAATTCATTTCATGTGTAACAACAACCATCGTTATGTGCTGTCTTGCCAAGTCTTTAATAACTTGCAATACCTCATTCACCAATTCTGGATCAAGTGCGGAAGTCGGTTCATCAAACAATAATACTGCGGGATTTAAAGCCATTGCCCTAGCAATCCCTATCCTTTGCTGTTGCCCTCCTGATAACATTGTTGGATAAAAATCTTCTTTATCAGCTAAGCCTACTTGTTTTAATATTTTTCTCGATATTCCCTTTCCCTCTTCTTCACTTTTTTTCTGTACAACCGTTAATGCCGTTGTAATATTTTGCAATGCTGTTTTATTTTTAAATAAATTATAATTTTGAAAAACCATTGCCGTTTTTTGACGCAATTGTATTATTTCTTTTTTATAAAGTCTCTTCGCATGAATCTCTAAATCTTCAATTCTAATACTGCCATCATTCGGTTGTTCTAATAAGTTTAAACACCTTAATAATGTCGATTTACCCGAACCAGAAGGTCCAATAATGACTACTACTTCTCCCTTATTTACAGTAAGTGAAATCCCTTTTAGTACTTCATTATGTTTGTAAGACTTATACAAATCTCTTATCTCAATCATATATATCACCTCATTTCTGTTACAAATATGGTGCATCAAGTTTCTTTTCTAACTTTTTCTGTCCCCAGCTAATTACGATTGTAATAATCCAATATACTATCGCTACCGCTAAATAACTTTCCATATAACGATATGATTGTGCCGCTAGCATTTTCGCTTGTGCTAAAATTTCAGCCACCCCAAGTGCAAAAGATAACGAAGATTCTTTTAACAATCCAACAAAATTATTTCCAAGTGACGGTACTGCGACACGAATAGCTTGCGGAAAAATAATTTGTCGCATCGCTTGCGCCTTTGTCATTCCAACTGATAAACAGGCATCCATTTGCCCTGATTCCACAGCATTTAATGAACCTCGAATAATCTCTGATAAATAAGCAGCATTATTTAAACTTAGGCCAATTAAAGTTGCTTGCATAGCTGTAAGCACTGTAAATGTCGGAAAGATTTGTGGTAATCCGAAATATAAAACAAACAATTGAACTAATAACGGGGTTCCTCTAAAGAAAGAGATATACACTCTTGCAATTGAATATAAATATTTCGTTTTATTTTTCGTTATGATCGCCAAGCCGATCCCTATAACGAAGGAAATAATCATTGAAACTACAGTAATCCCTAAAGTTATGTATACATATTTAAATAATTGCGGAAAACTTTCTAAAAAATACGTTACATCAAACTTCACTCTATCCCCCCTCTCTAAACAAAAAACTCTTCTTACGCATATAAGAAGAGTTAAATGTGAATCCATTTCTCCTCATCTTTCAAACGCCTATTGCGTTCGCTGGAGTTAGCACAGTACTTTGATACAGCCTGTTGCTGAGATTTCATCGGGCCAGTCCCTCCATCTCTCTTGATAAGAAAACCAATAAATTTTTCCATTTATTTAGTTGTTATTATGAAGAATACACCCCATTACTAATAATGTCAATAAGAAAACTATGAATTAAATTTAATGCTTTTTTAGACTGTCTTACTCCTATTAAATTTCCTCCTGTTCATTATATCTTGAGGTGTAATATTGATTGCACAAAAAAGCCATTAATTCTATCAAACTTAGAAATAATGGCTTTTTTATAAAGGTATTATACTTATCTCATTTTATGTACTTCAGCAACTAGCTTTCCACCCTGAATGCCCATATAAAGCTTCACAGGTGCATCATTCGTATTTTCAAATACTAAATCTAAATATGGATATGCAATTGTAGCATCTCTTCCTTGTGGAACATAACCTACCGTTTTAGAATGTGTAGTTCTCTCCACCATTTTCAGGCCAGCTTGATCTGCTGCATTGTATAAAGTTGAAGATGTTTGACAAACACCACCGCCATATCCATCTACTAATTTACCATCAACTATTTCTTTCCCTAATTGATATCCTTTATCTGGTGTTGTATCACCGATTAATGAATTAAAAGAGAAACGGTCTCCTTTTGCTAACACAACTCCATTTATGCTCGCTGCTGACAAACGAATATTCTCAATACGGCCACCTGTTGAACCACCTAAGTTCGTTTCATATCTACCAATTACCGTACCATTTCCTTGCGCATCACTTAATGTTGCGACTGGTTTTTTCTCCACGATCGGCAACTGATACGTAGCATCCCACATACCAACATTTAACAATTTATCTACTAATTCTTTTTCCATTAATTCATAAGAAGGTTTTCCTTCTTGCCAACTTCCATCAGGTGCTATACGTGAAGGAACCATTTTTTTGTCGACGCTTTTTCCAACCTCACCAACAACCTTTGTTACAGACTTTTTAAATTTCGCTTCATCTTCAAAATAGCCTAAACCAGATAAATCTAATTTTTTCACTTCAGTACCAGTTCGACCATCAACTAAACTAATAGTATCTTGCACTTCTGCTTTAGCCTCTACAGTGTGCCCACCAATATCACTTACCAATGCAACATCACTTACTTTTGCACCACAGCCACTCACTACAGCTACACATAACACCCCAACTAATATACCCTTTACTTTACGGAACAATATACTCTCTCCCTTTCCCCAACATCACTATTATGTATTTATTTCATTTTTATGTATGTTTTGTTACAATCATTTTACAATATGTTTATAAAATGTTACAAGTTATTTTTCACTCTATATAAATTACTCTTTTCTTTTATAAATGTCTATACATATTTACATAAAAGTTTGAGTTTGATAGAATTGTAACTTTTATGTAAACTCTCTCTTTTATCCAGTATATACCATCAGGCAAAAGAAATACAAATCAAAAACCCTCAAGCTATTTTTTATAAAGTGAAACTTTAATCAGTGGGGTCTTACTGCCCGTTAATGCGGGATAAAGAAAAATCTCGTCAACATAAATAGGTATTTGCCGTGCCACCGCTCCGCTTTTGCACATACATTATGGTGAATTCAACCTATTTTAAAGAAATGGAGGATGTTATTATGTATCCCTACAATCCATATGATCCATATAATCAATATGCGTACCAACAACCACAGTATGACTTACAAGCACAATATCAATCTTATATAGATCAAGCAGAGCAAACGAATCCATATGACCAAAATAGACAATTCCAACTTCCAATCTCTTTTCCTGGCACTGGAAATCGTCAATTAGAAAGACGCGTAAATGAGCTTGAACAAAGAGTACGTCAACTAGAAAATACAGTTGAGCGCCATACACGTAGACTAAACCGCTTAAACCAACGTTTACGTACAGTAGAAAACAGACTAAACATTCCATTCGCAGCATTAGAAGACGGATTTTAATCGAGAAAATAAAAATTATATAAGGAAGGGGCTCCCCCTTCCTTATATAAATTGACGAAAGTTTTTTCCATCTCTATACTGATAAGAGTTAATGAAATGAAACAAGGTGATAAATATGGATTTTGAAATAAATTATCTTTCCTTTTATGTTGTACAAGTAGAAGGAAAAGGTGAAGCAGTTGATAAACGCTACAAACATTTTCAAACTTTAGACGCTGAAGAATATGAAGATAGCTCCTTAAAAGAATTTTTGAATGGTGAGTTATTAAAAATATCGAAGCGAAAAGTAGAACGTCATGCAAAAACAGAACAAGCCCCAACAAAAATTGGTCGCTTTATTGTAGAGGAAGGGCACGAACTTGATTCAAACCCTCATTACAACCTTTTTAATCGTATTCGCTTTGCAGAAACAAAGGACAACTTTAAAGATATGAGCGAACCTCTCGTTTATACATATCTTGACACAAGCGCTGTACGCGGTGGTGTATTTTTAATTGCTCAGGCAAAACTACGCAAATACTTTGATGACCCATTCGTATTCGTAATGAAATGCGACTTCGAACCAAAGGTTGCTTCTATTTCTGATGAATCCACACTGATTCGTAACGTTGAAATGGCCATCACAACAAAGAATATGAAATCTATCCAATACCCATACATGCCTGAAGAAGGTATGGTTGAAGTAGGCGAACTAAAAATACACCAAGCATCACATGCCCGCTACTTTGAAGACTTCTTAAAATTCGTCGAATATGAACGCTCTATGCCTGAAATTATGAAAACACAAGTAATGGACATGGTATACGACCAAATTGAAGATGTATTTGAAGAAGGTACGGAAGAACGCGAACAATTCGACCAAGCGATGGAAGTATGGGCTGCCAGTCCGAAACGCGAAATTATGGAACAATTTTCAACCGAAGAAGTAATGGAAGCTACCGCTCAAATCGTCGAGCACGCTCCTGAAGTGGAATTAAAACTAAAAGCAGATCATATCTCTGTGAAGGCTTTGCTTGCTGATTTCGGGGATCAAATACATATTGCGAAGGTAAATGATCGATACGTATTAATGATTGAGGCTGATACACTTACATTTGAGAAGGGCTTCTCTCCAATTGAGTTTCTGAAGCCAGATGAGCTGCAAGATGTGATTGAGCGGATTGAGAATAAGCAACAGTATTCGTATGATCCGAGCGGTATTGAATAAATACTTCCATATAATTATTTTTTACTGAGCGCTTTTAACAAGCGCTCTTTTATTTTGAGCTTAGTTGATGTTTATATTAAAAAACGATTCTTAATAGAATCGTTTTTCCTGATTTATAACAAAAATATGCTTATTTTTAAAAATTATTATTGATCCAAGATATCAATTGTCGCAGAATCAAGTAAATTCCTTCCTTGTTGTACAAGCGTATTTCCATTAGAGTAGTCACTATGTATGTTGGTAAAATGAAAACTTCACTTCACTACCTCAAATTTATTATACTCGTAAAAAGATAATTGAAAACGATATTCCGGATGCTCTCTCACCCAATCGTAGGCTTCTTCTAAAATTTCTATTTTGTTTTGTAGGTCATTAAGTTCACTACATTTGTCCTTTTTCTGTTTGCACAGAGGGCAGAATCCATTTACTATGTCGGCACTTGTCACCCTAATAGTTTTACTTTTTAAGTCAACTACTAAACGAAGAAGAAGAGAATGCTCAGCTTTTGTAGTCACCGTCATTTCAGCAACCCCATCCTCATTCCAAAAGACACCGTTTAATTCCATCTGTACGGTGACGTCTTTAATATCCAAGTCTATCACTATCACACCTCCCTTGTATAAAACTCATATTTTACTCTTCGATTTTAATCTTTAATACACCACGCTTTAAAGATATATTAAGCTTTTTCCAATTCTTCTTCTTTGCTATGAAAGGAAGTATAATTACTGCTGATAGCGTGGTAAATATTATCCCCAAAACTACAACTGTTACAATGTTAAAGATTGTTTCCATTTAACTCTATCCTCTTTCATTTCTATGGGCTCTAATTTTATGAATGTATTTAAAAATTCTTACCACCCCTTAATTTTCAAAGCAATTATAATGGCCCAATCACAACAAATCAATTCCTATTTAATATGAATCCTTTATTCATCCATCAGTATAATGATGTTAAATTTATGTAGCTAGAAATAAAGGAGAATGTCATTTAACCTCTACATTCTCCTCCATCTCAGCCAAATACCTAATCTGCCGTTCCGCTTTTCTCACTGCTGTACGAAAATGTTTTTTCAGGAGTTCTACTGTATTTTCACTTATATAATATCTTTCCGTTATACTTTCCCACGTGTCACTACTTTCAAATGTACTCCATTCAAAAGGGCGTTCTGTATTTTTCTTTAGTTCTTTAAACACCCATTTTCGCATCTTTTTTTTCGCTTTTTCCGTTAGTTTCCCGTTCTTTACAAGTTCAAGTTCACCATGTCTTTTGTATCGCTTATTAATATCTCTCTCGCTATACACTTTAAGAAGTATATTTGCTGTATTTTCGGCATCTGCTAAAGCACGGTGCTGTTTCCCTTCCCACGTTAAAGCGAGCTGTTCTACCGCAAATTGTAAACTTGGCGTATGTTCAAACAATTCCTCATATGCTTGGAAAACAAATTTTTGCAAATCAATTCTACTTTCTTTTTCTATAATGGGGCATTCAACACCATGTAATGTACAATCATGAGATAGAAAGCGATAATCTTCTTTTCCCCATGAAACAAATATAGAATCTTCTCCGATAAACTGAATAAATTTCTCTATAATTTGAGGGAATTTTTCTACATCCATTAAATCTTTCTTCGTAATACCGGTTAATTTTGTTGTATGACGAGTTAATCGTGCACTTGGTTTTACTAACTCCGAAAATTCTTCAATTATCTTCATTGTACCTATTTCTATTTTTACAGCTCCGATATCAACTATTTCTGACGGATCTTCTGATTTATACGGTCTGAAATTCCTCTCAATGTCAAACACAATGAAATGTGTAGCGTTTTTCAATTTATTTACCTCTTTCTAAATTCCTTTTCACACAAACACTTTATTTTCAGTATTTATTTATTCATGTACTTTATACAAAAATACTACGAATAAATAAATGAAAATTCAGTCTTGTTATGATATGTAAGTAGGAGGACATCTATAAAAATGCAAAAAAAAAGAAGGGCGAGCCCTTCTTTTTTCAAAAATTACTTCTTGTTTACGTTAGTAGCTTGAGGTCCACGGTTACCTTGTTCTACTTCGAAAGTAACTTCTTGGCCTTCTTCTAAAGTTTTGAAGCCTTCGCCTTGGATAGCTGAGAAATGAACGAATACGTCTTCTCCGCCTTCAACTTCGATGAAACCGAAACCTTTTTCTGAGTTAAACCATTTTACTTTACCGTTTTGCATGAAAAAAATCCTCCTACAATGTACCTATATGTACATATTCATTTTCAACCACCTTACAATAATAAGCCAGATATTAAAAAACTGCAACCCCTGAGGAGATTTAACATTGCTATCCTCCTCGGAAGTTACAGCTCATTTAAATCTCTATATTATTAAAAGTAAAATGGTTTAAATATACTATATCATATCAATATAATAAAAGTAAAGTTTTTTCTTAAATTATTTTTTGTTCCCACTGCATTGCTTTTAATTCACCTGATCCAGCTACTACATAACCATCTTTTTGATTAACAATGCGCCATCCGTGCCCTTTAACTGAATCACATACTGTAACAATACCTTCGTCAAGAAGTACACGGCACACACTACTAATACCCGCCTTATTTTGCGTTGAAGTTGTATATAAGACATGTTGGTCTACACTTAAGTCTAAATAACTACTTGCTTTCTGCTCACTTTGACATGTATGCCAATATATTTTTTCACTCGCAATACTGTCATCTATTTTACAATAAGAAATATTCCCGCTAACTCCCTTGCACGATCCACTTGCCGCTACTAAATAAGAATTGTGTAAAGTCAACGCAGAGATCATTTGATTCATCGTAATTTTAATCCTCTTTAATTTACGTGTCTTCAAATCAAAGAGCCAAACACCACCATACTTAGCATGTATTTTCGTACCAATAAATAAGTAATGTTTATATAAAAATAATGATCGAATAGACGGCGCCGCACTGCCATACTCAAGAAACGGATGAATAGTCTCCCATGTCGAACCGAAATTATTAGAAAGATACAGCGTTTTTTCTCCATGAGCAACAACAGTTCCTTGTACATTGCTACATACATTCCAACTTGTTGCTTTTGTTGGAAAACGCTGAATTGTCCAGTTCTCTCCACCATTCATACTACGAATAAAAATCCCTTCGTCACCTACACCATAAACTACATTATCTTCGCTATGTAAATCCCTAATTCGTTTTTGAAAACCATTTAAAATTCGTTTCCATTCTCCGTCTTGTTCAACAAATAAGCCATTATATGTAGTAGCTAACAACAGTTTTCCATCTCTTAACTTTGTAATAGCAGTTGCACTTAACATCGTCTCCACGTTGACACTCCCATTCTTAGAACTTCTCAGCAAATGCAATTGCAAAATTACTGCATTTTTCAACATCCTCTTGATCTTCTGGAGCTAATTCAATTTTCAGCCCTTCTTGTACAAGCTCTGCACCTCGTTCTACAAGGCGTTCTTCAAATATCGTTACCGCTTCACAAAACAGTTCATACGCCGTATCACCTGATCCGAATACCGCTACCTTTTTCCCAGCTAAATCTATATTTTCTAAGTCCTCATGAAAATCTTCCGCTTCAAATGGTAATTCACCATCGCCCCACGTATAAGATCCTAAAATGATTCCATCATAAGCTAATAATTCTTCAGCATCCATGCCTTCCATCTCTTGCAATACTACTTCATGATCAAAAGCATCTAAACTAACTTTAATTAAATCAGCAATACTCTCTGTATTTCCTGACATACTTGCATAAGCTATTAAAATTTTTGCCACTTTGGCATCCCCCTCTAACAATAAATGATTCTCATTCTCATTATATTAATAATGAGAATCAATTTCAATTGATTTTTTTCTACTTTTATTTACATTTCACATCTGACTATTTATATTTCATTTTAAACATCTACATTCATATTCAACTATTGCCAAATCTATCTTCAAACATTATTGTATTATCATCATTTCACATTACTTATTTCAAATAAAAAATGTGTTTGTATCATGCTCAATCATTAATCAACTGTTCACTTTACAGAAAGAGGAGTCCTTATGATGAGAAAGTATTTTATTAGATTTTTAAAAGCAACCTCCCTTTTAACAATATTCTTACTAATAGGAGCTGCTATTATTTTATTCGGTACTGCATACGGTCATAATTTACGTGTTATCGCCGCCGAGAGTATTTTGACTTCTCAGCATCCTCAATATGCAAAATTCACGTTATTGTCTGATAAAGAATTAAATGATATTTCTCAATCCATCACAAATCCAAAATGGAAAAATAGTGAATTTTTAACTTCTAAACTTTCAAAAAAAGAGTTAGAAAGACGAAAAGATTTACCACTAAATGTTTCTATTGAAACAATAAAGAAAAAATATAATGACCATTTTTTTGAAGGGAAATTAATGACAATTAGTAATCCATTCAACGTAAAACTTGTTACCCAGCAAGGTTCAGAGGGTAAAGACGTCGGAGAAAAAATATACGTAATGGCAAAGCGAAACCATGCAGTTGCCGCTGTCAATGCCAGTGGATTTTGGGATGAAACCGGGCATGGTGGTGGTAAAACTGGAATCGGTATTGTTATTGAAAACGGTAAAGTTATAAACACTCCGAAGGATATTAATACCCCTACCCTCACTAGTGGTATTACAAAATATGGACAAATGGTTTCTGGGGAGTTTTCTGCTAGCCAATTGTTAAATAAAAATGTTGTTTCCGCTGCTGGATTTATGCCTCAGCTAATTGTAAATGGAGAAAAAATGATTACAAATGATGGTGGTTGGGGATATGGCCCTCGAAGTATTATGGCCCAGAAAAAAGATGGCTCGATTATGTTTTTCGTCATTGATGGTAGACAACCTCACAGCATTGGTGCTTCCTTGAGAGATTGTCAAGATATTCTTTATGAAAAAGGTGCTGTCAATGCGATGGCAATGGACGGTGGATCATCAGCAACATTATATGCAATGGGAGATATTTTAAATATCCCTTCCACCTTATCTCATAAATCACGCTATTTACCAAACGCATGGGTAGTTAAAGCGAACCCTAAGCAACAAGTTCATGTAACAATAGACGGTAATTCTGCGAGCTCTCAAAAAATTTCTGAATTAACAAGTACGACCGCTATAGCTATCAATAAATAAAAAAAGCACAGATGACCATACAATCATCTGTGCTTTTTTTTACTTTTTAAAAATACCAAAAGGCTTCCCTACTGGTAAAACAACTTTTCCGAAGTGTGTGTTTAACACTGCTGCTGCTGAACCATAGAAAGATAATAATGAAATAAGAAGTTCAGAATATGCTGCTAAATTATGCATTGCGTGCGGCATAACACCTAAAGTACTTAATGAAAGACCAATAAATAAGAAATCAATAAGGACGAAGATCATAAATAATACTTTATGTGTTTCCATTGCACCAATCGTCATAAAGATTGTGAAAATCAAATATCCGATAAAGGCTACACCAAGCTGTTTTGAATCTGCAGCTTGTGCTAATTTTTCGCCAAATACTCCAAGTTGAATTAACCAAGTCATTCCAACACCTAACCAAAATAGGCCGTACGCACCAAATGCTGTCGTACCGAATGTATTGTTATGCTTTGCATCGTGAATGCAAGCAAAGATTTGTGCAAATCCTCCTAAAAAGATTGCCCATGGTAATACAAGTGAAACGCCATCTGTTAAGCCTAACTTTTGAGATGATGCTACAAGTGTTACCATCGCTAATCCAAATAGACCAATTCCAGATGGATCCGCTGTTGTCATTTTCACATGATGTGTAGTAGTTTGATTGCTCATATAAACCTCCTGATTATAAACATACTCGAATACAATACTTAAATCAGAAGCCTATGTCAATGGTTTTTTTTGTATGTTGTCAGACGTTATATTTTATAATAATTAAATATATTTCCGACCACTTCATAAGGTTTTATATTCACTTTTTCCAACTCGTTTATCGGTAGCCATAACGGAATATAACTTCCTCTACCTTCCCGCTGAAATTCCTCACCTGTTCCGCTTCCGAACACTCCGCCTGTAATATAGGCGCCATAATAATATTCATTTCCTTTATATTTTAACTTTGCAATAAGGTGCTCCACTTGTATATATACCCCTAATTCTTCGTATACCTCTCTTTTCGTTGCTTCTTCAGGCGTTTCACCTTCCTCAGTCCCTCCGCCAGGAAAAACATAATATGTTTCCTCTTCTCGAATACGTTTTATAAGAGCGATTTTTCCTTCCTGTACAATGATGGCCGCCCCGCGATTTCTTATCATTTTATTACCTCAATACGAATCGCAACTGTTCCCCACTCTTTTTCTTGTTCTTTCGTATATATTTTGTATGTACTTTCTAACATTTCCTCTAAACTATCATTTTCACAATCCAATAATTTTTTATCAATTTGTTCATACATAGATTTAAAGCTCTCGTATCGCTTTATTTCCGTTACTTTTACCGTCATCATTTCTGTTGTCGTAAGATTCGTAAATACGATTTCATCGTCTTTGTTTATTAGTTGACGTTTTTTATCGTATAGGCGTACTTCATATACTTTTTTCCCTGATTGAATTGACTGAAACGGTTTATTATATAAACCCATTTCGTATTGCATACATCCCACTCCCTTTTGTTCATTTCACCTATTAATACAGTTCACATTACTACATCTTGCATATAATATTCCATACGTATCGCTTAATTGAGAAAGGAGGCTGAAGAAGCATGTTATATTTAAATCAAAAACCTGAATATAATAAATATGATATTGGTGATTATACTTATAGTAAAGTAGGGCCAACCATTTTTTCTTGGAACGATGAAACAAAATTAAAAATAGGTAAGTTTTGTTCATTAGCAGAAGAAGTCGTTTTCATACTTGGCGGTGAACATCGCGCAGACTGGATAACGACTTATCCATTTAATGCACTTTTTGATGAAGGAGCACATATTACTGGTCACCCTTCTTCAAAAGGTGATATCGTAGTCGGCAATGATGTATGGATTGGTTATCAATCCTGTATTTTATCTGGTGTTACAATTGGTAACGGGGCCATTATCGGCGCCAGGAGCGTTGTTACAAAAGACGTACCCCCGTATGCAATTGTAGCTGGTAATCCTGCAAAATTTGTTCGATATCGTTTCCCACAAGAAACGATTGACAAACTAGAGAATCTCGCATGGTGGGACTGGGACATTTCTGTTATAAAAGGAGCCATTCCATTACTACTCTCTGACAAAATCGACGAATTTTTCACCTCGCCCGAAAATGAATCTATATGATTAAAACAGAAAGAGCATCCAATTATTTTTCAGGATGCTCTTTCTGTTTTTATTTTTTATGTCCATGCAAATGATTACACGGAGAACATTGAAATGGAATCTTATCTAAGCAATTAAAGTTTGTTTCGCAAATTTGTTCAATCGTTGGAACAAATGGAATGACAACTATGTTACTTTCTACTATTTGTGTAACAGGTGGCAATACTGTGCCTACTTGATGTTCAAAACGAATACTCGCTTGATTTATATAATTTCCTGAACCATTTGGCGCGCTCTGTACTGCTACTTGGAACGAAACTGTCCTTGCTTCACCAGGATTTAAACTTCCGATAAGAAACCCTACTGCCGGGCTTACATTCGGCACTGGCGTATTATCAACCGTTACACTTCCAGGAACAAATCGAACACTACTATCTAACATATCTTGAAAACGAATATTTTGCATTACAGTATCACCCGTATTTGTGATGACTGTCGTAAACGTAATGACGTCTCCAATTGTTGCTACCTGTAAATCTGCCGTTTTTACGACTGTCGTTGAGACATTTTGAGGAATAAACGGGATAACAACTGTATTACTATCACTTTCAACTACTACTGGCGGCTCATTCGGATTTACAGTTGCGAGCCCATTCGCTGTAGCGGTATTTGTAACTAAATTATTTACTTGCCCTCCTGTTATTACAACTTGGAAATTAATAATTGCTGCATCATTTGGCTGAAAATCACCTAACGGAATACCAGTATTCGGATTAGCAAATGGAAGAGGTACATCATTTACCGTTACCGTACCATTTATAAATAGCGTATTCGGATCAATGATATCTGTTAACACAATATTGGTCACAGGAACTGTACTATCATTTATAACAGCGATTCCGTAAGTGACAACATCCCCTATCATTGCTACTTCAAAGTTTGCTCCTTTTGCAACAAATAAGATTGCAGTATTTACCGTCACTATAACTGTATTGCTTGTATCCATCACTGTAACTGGCGGCTCCCCTGGTACTAAAATATATTCTGCTAACGCCCCAGCAACGTTCACTACTGTACCACCATCCGGAAAACTTGTAATCGTAGCTTCATATGTTACAAGTGCCGTCTCACCAACTGGTATATCAGGTATCGTAAATCCAATCTGCGGATTTAACCCCGGTTGCGGAACCCCATTTATCGTTACACTATTTGGAACGAAATCAGCTTCCTGAGATAGCACATCGATAAATTGAACATTCATTGCATCAGCAGTACCAGTATTTAATATACGAACAGTATACGTTACCGTTTCTCCTACACCAACAACTGAATGGTCTACTTCTTTTAGCATATCTAAGCTGCCTCTATTTACCGGCGTAACCGTCGTATTACTTGAATTTGTAATTGTAGACGAAGGTTCTCCTGGAATCAATTCGAAATCACCCGTTACTCTTGCTGTATTCATAATGCTACTAGAAGGCGGAACTGCGATTACATTTACTTCAAATGTAATTAATACACTATCCCCTACTGCAAGATCAGGCAATGCAAAGCCTACAAATGGATCTAAACCTACTTGCGGAATCCCATTTATTTGTACACTTCCAGGAACGAATTCTAAACTAGGTGATGGAACATCGATAAACTGAACATTCGTTGCTGTTACCGTTCCCGTATTTGTAACTTGCACACTATACGTTAACGTATCTCCTAATCGTGTCGCTTCTTTATTTACAGATTTTATAACGCTGAATCGTCCTCTATTCACTCTAGTTATCGTCGTATTACTCGGCTCTGTTACTACAACTGGTGGTTCTCCTGGCACTAAAGTAAAGCTTCCTGTTATATTTGCAACGTTCGTAATTGTTCCTGATGACGGGATGTTTGTAACTGTCGCTTGAAACGTCACTATAACTGTTTCACCAACTGGGATATCTCCAACTCCAAATCCAGTAATCGGATTTAAGTTTGGTTGCGGGGCTCCATTTATCGTTACACTATTTGGTACAAATGACGCACCTGTTGAAATGGTATCAACAAACTGAACAGCATTAGCTGTTACTGTTCCTGTATTTGTTATTTGAACCGTATACGTTAATATATCTCCAACGAGAGTAGCAACCCTATTTACTTGTTTAATAACATTAAATTGCCCTCTATTTACAGTTGTAAGTGTTGTATTGCTCGGCTCTGTTACTATAACTGGTGGTTCTCCTGGTACTAATACAAAACTTCCAGTTACATTTGCCGTATTGGCAATTGTTCCGTTTGATGGCGCACTAACAACGGTTACTTGGAAGATGACTTCTACACTTTCACCTGGATTTATATCTGGAAGCGGGAATCCGTTATTCGGATTGAATCCAGGTTGTAACACACCATCTATCGTTACACTGTTCGGCACGAATGCTATAGAGGAAGGTAATACATCACTATATTGAACATTCGTTGCTGGCACTGTTCCTGTATTTTGAACTACTGTTGTATATGTGATTGTATCGCCTACTGCAACAACCGGCTGACTCACTGATTTTAAAACATTCAAACCAGGCTCATTGATTTCTGTTAATGTCGTATTACTTGTCGTTGTTTCCGTAATAGGCGGTTCTGTTTCACTTACAGCAAATGTAGCTGTAACGTCTACAAAATTAACAATCGTTCCACCTTCTGGTATGCTTGTAACCACTTCCTGATATGTGACAAGTACAAAATCATCGACAGGTATATCTGGAACTGTAAAACCAATGAAAGGATCTAATCCTGGTGCTGGTACCCCGTTTATGCTCACACTTCCTGGTACAAATGCTACACCCGCGGAAGTAGTATCGATAAATTGAACATTCGTCGCTGGCACTGTTCCGAAATTAAAAATCAATACATCATACGTTAATATTTCCCCAACCGTCGCTGCCTCTTTATCTACTATTTTCACTGGAAAAATTGAAGCTATATTAATTGTCGTAACGACTAAATTCGTTAATATCGTTTCCGTAATCGGTGGCTCCTGCGGATTCGGTTGTGAAGTAAATGTAACGTCAGCATCATTTAATATGACTTCATTATCAGGAATTTCCGTAATAGTCACTTGGAACGTTACAGAAATACTTGCACCAGCATTTAATAACGGACTAACTGTAAAGCCTATTTCTGGATTTAAACCAAGTTGCTGCACTCCACCTATCGTTACACTATTGTCAACAAACGTCGTTCCTTCTGGTATGACATCTTGGAAGAATACATCTGTAACAGGGATAATTCCTACGTTTGAAATGAGCACGGTATACGTTAATACATCTCCAACAGCCCCAGTTGCAACATCAACTGTTTTTGTTGCTGTTACTTCACCAGGAGGAGGTAACGGTATTGTAACTACAGTTGTATTACTTGAATTCGTTGTTGTTACAGGTGGTTGTAAAGGATTTAATATGAAAGTGGCTGTAGCAGATGCTGTATTTAATACTGCTCCACGTGTAGACGGTGCAACTACCGTAACTTGGAACGTTACTGTCAATGATGTTCCAGCTGCAATATTAGGAAGCTGGAAACCAACATTTGGGTCAAATCCAGGTTGTGGCGTTCCATTTATCGTTACACTATTTACTACAAATGTTGTTTCTAAAGCAATTGGATCAAGGAATGAGACATTCGTTGCTGTTACTGTACCGTTATTTCGAATGACAACAGAATACGTGTAAGTTTCTCCAAGTGCTGCTTGTTGTACAGATGAAGATTTTTGTATATTTAACTGTGCTGTGTTTACTTGCGTCACTACAAAATTACTATTTGT
This sequence comes from Bacillus sp. C-3-6, assembly GCF_054509685.1. Classification (NCBI taxonomy): domain Bacteria; kingdom Bacillati; phylum Bacillota; class Bacilli; order Caryophanales; family Bacillaceae; genus Bacillus; species Bacillus sp. C-3-6. The sequence continues at coordinate 3,349,717 of NZ_CM137247.1, forward strand.
AACAGTCGTTACAGGAGGTCCTGCCGGATTTATAAGGAAACTTGCAGTAACATTCGATTGATTTCTTATATTTCCACCAGTGGGAACGCTTGTCACCGTCACTTGGAACGTAATTGTAGCAGTTTGCCCAACTGGAATATTTGTAACAGGAAAACCTACTATAGGATTCGCACCTTGCTGAACGACTCCATTAATCGTTACACTATTCCCTACAAATGTAGCTCCAGATGGGATTGGATCTTGAAAAATAATATTCGTTGCGGGGACAGTTCCTGTATTTTGAATAAGAATCGTATACGTTAACGTATCTCCTACACCTGCTTGTGGTGTATTTACACTTTTTATTACATTAATTGATCCTACATTCACTCGTGTCACAACGATATTACTAATTGTTACAATTGTAATTGGTGGCTGCAACGGGCTTACTTGAAAATCAGCAGTGACATTTGCATTATTCGGAAGCGCCCTATTTGGTGGTACACTCGTGATTGTCACTTGAAAAGTGACCGTCACCATACCTCCTACTGGAATATTAGCAAGTGGAAATCCAGTTGTCGGGTTTAAACCTGGTTGAGGTGTCCCGTTTATCGTTACACTATTCGCTACAAAAGTGGTTCCAACTGGAATCGGATCAAGGAATGATACATTTGTCGCTACTACCGTTCCACTATTTTGTATAGCAACTGTATATGTTAGTGTATCTCCTACACCTGCTTCAGTAGCGCTTACACTCTTCATTACATTTAACCCTGAGGAATTCACAACTGTCATAACAGTATTACTTGGAACCGTCACAGTAATTGGTGGCTCTGTTGGATTTACAAGAAAATCTCCAGTTACATTCGCGTTATTTACAACATTATTCCCTGGCGGAATTTCATCAATTAATACCTCAAATGAAATAATTACACTCGCGCCAGTAGGTAAATCATTTAATGGGAATCCTAGTCCTGGATCTGCCCCCTCTTGTAAAACACCATTAACCAATACACTATTTTCAATAAATAATGTCCCTTGTGGAATTGAATCTTGGAAAAATACATTTGTAGCTGGTACACTACCTGCATTTATGATTTCGATTGTATATACTAAAACATCCCCTACGGTTGCAACATTCGTATTCACTGCTTTCACAACTTCAAAGTTCCCTGATTGTACTGTCGTATTCACAACGTTACTCGGAACATTGATTGTTACTGGTGGTTCACTTGGATTCACTTGAAAGCTTGCTGTTACATTTGCTTGATTTAAAATGTCTTCATTTTCTGGATCCTGTACAATTACTACGTCAAATGTGACTACAACTGTTTGAGCTGCAGGAATATTCGGAAGAGAAAACCCTGCATTCGGATTCAATCCACTTTGGGATACTCCATTAATTGTTACAGAATTTGCAACAAATGAAACAGCAGAAGAAATAGAGTCTTGGAAAAATACATTTGTTAACGGAACGTTTCCTGTATTTTGGACGGCAATTGTGTATGTTAAAGTATCCCCTACCGCCGCTTGCGTTGTATTTACTTCTTTTATTACATTTAAACCGCCTGTATTAACTTGTGTCACAACTGTATTCGTTTGTCTATTAATTGTTATCGGTGGCTGATTCGGAATAACGACGAAATTAGCAGATACATTTCCGCGATTCGCAATCGTACCTCCCGATGGTGTAGATGTTACTCGTACTTGAAATGTAACAGTCCTACTTCCGCCAGGAGATATATTAGCTACTGTAAACCCAGTCGCTGGATTTACCCCAGGTTGTGAAACCCCATCCACAGTCACACTATTTGCGATAAATGTCGTTCCAATTGGGATTGGATCTTGAAAAATAACGTTCGTTGCAAGTACATTTCCTGTATTTTGAATTGTTACCGTGTACGTAAGAACGTCGTTAACCGTTGCAAAAGCTTTATCCACTGTTTTTCTCGTTGTTATATCAGCTATATTAATTGTCGTAACTACAGTATTACTTGTCGCTTGCCCTGAAACTGGTTGTTGACCAGGCACTGGAGTAAAGTTAAATGTTACACTCGCACGGTTTGGAATTGGATTGACAAGAGGGTTCGATGTCACTCGAACTTGAAAGCGCACTACAGTCGTTTGCGATGCATTAATACTTCCAAGATTAATACTACTTGCTGGATTCGCCCCTGGACGTGCTACCCCGTTTACCGTAACGCTATTTGCGACAAATGTTGTTCCAGCAGGGATACTATCAACAAAAATAACATTGTTCGCAGTAACGTTTCCATTATTTGTAACATTAACCGTGTACGTTAATACATCATTAAGCGTTGCCGTCTGTAAATCTACAGATTTTTGCATACTTATAGTTGCTTGATTCACTATCGTTTGTACTGTATTTGAAGTAGATGTACTTGTAACGAGTGGACTTCCTACAAAAGGACGGAATTGATAAGATACCATTGCACGATTTGGAATAGGATTTGGGTTCGGAAACGATGTTATTCGTACTTGAAATGTAACAACTCTTTGCGTGTTATTTGGAATTGTGCCTAAATTAATTCCATTAGCAGGGTTTGCACTCGGCTGTGTTACTCCACCTACTGTTACACTACCTGCTATAAACGTCGTTCCGTTCGGAATACTATCTCGTAATACAACGTTTTCTGCACTCCCTGTTCCTGTATTTGGGACCGTAATCGTATAAGTGAGAGTATCCCCTACCCCTGCGACTGTTCTATTAACCGATTTAACAGGATTAATAATTGGACCTGTTGCATCAATTTGAACACCAAAACCAGCTGCAGCGTATCCATCTCCATTTGTAACGAAGCGAACAGTTGCTGACGTCTGATTGTTTACTAAAGATGAGGATGCATCTACATTCGTAATATCCCAACCTTGTCTTCGGATCGCTAAAGCAATTCCTAACGGCTGATTCAGATTTCCAAATGTGCCGCTCGTATCTAAATTTCCATTGTCATTACAAATTTGTGACTGAAAGAAATTATTCGCAGGGTTTCTCGGTCCGAATAATGCAACTGTAGCATTTGCATTCGGTCCAAATCGAAGTTGATCTCCAACAATGTTAGAATCACCTTCTTGGGCAGTTACAAGTACTCTTCCTGTAACAATTCCCGTAGACGGCGTTGCAAAACCTGAAATAATAGCATCAACTGGCGGGGATGAAGCCTCAATAATTTCTTGTCCTGCATACACTGATAAATTCCTTAGTGGTAAACTCGCATTTTGATAAACTACCTCAAGCGTCCAGCCAACTGAACGACTAATTGTTGAATCAGCTGATGTTCTTGCAGCTGGCACAGCACCTGTTGTATATGTGCCGGCCCCAGCCGCACTAACAAGGTTCGTTACATTAGCAGAGCGACTATAATAAAACTGCTTCCCTACTGAACCTTGCTGCGCAGTTGCTGGGTCAGGTGCAACAGAAAATGTTCCCACTGGTGTTGTAAAGGTGATATCATCATTTAAAAACGCAGTAACATCCTCAGTATCAGTCCGGTACGTGCCAGCCCACACAAGTTCTGCGTATAAGACGCTACTCCCTGCTGGAAGGTTTAAAATTGCACTCGAAGAATTTAATGGCCAATCATTCGTCGTTCCTGCTGGGAATCCAGGTACTTGAAGTGATGTATTCACCGTTGTGAATACATCAATCGTACCAAAATTATTACCTGGTGCAGGTGATGTCGGACTTAGTCCTAACGTGTTCCCAGTGAACGTGACGGCACCAGTTACTGTTGTAGTAAAGCGATTCATAAAAGGCACACAATCATCTCATTTCATTTATAGTAAAAAGTGCTCTATACTATAAAATGTAGACAAACTATATAATGTACGTTGTCCAACAAAATTCCACATATATGGAGAGGGGTTTATTACACTATGCGCTACGTTATCATAACAGGAACTTCACAAGGCTTAGGTGAGGCAATCGCTACGCAATTGTTAGAAGAAAATACAACTGTCATCTCTATTTCTAGAAGAGAAAATAAAGAGCTTACTAAACTTGCAGAACAATATAATAGCAATTGCATTTTTCATTCCCTAGATCTTCAAGATGTACATAACTTAGAAACTAACTTTAAAGAGATCATTTCATCTATTAAAAAAGACAATGTATCCTCTATTCATTTAATTAATAATGCGGGTACAGTTGCACCTATGAAGCCAATTGAAAAAGCTGAAAGCGAACAATTCATTACGAACGTTCACATTAATTTACTTGCACCTATGATTCTTACATCTACATTTATGAAACATACGAAAGACTGGAAAGTAGATAAACGCGTTATTAACATTTCATCTGGTGCAGGAAAAAATCCTTACTTTGGCTGGGGCGCTTATTGTACAACAAAAGCTGGTGTAAATATGTTTACACAGTGCGTAGCAACTGAAGAAGTAGAAAAAGAATATCCAGTAAAAATCGTCGCTTTTGCACCTGGTGTTGTTGATACTAATATGCAATCACAAATTCGTGAAACAAATAAAGAAGATTTCATAAATTTGGACCGCTTCATTGCATTAAAAGAAGAAGGAAAACTATTATCACCTGAATATGTTGCGAAATCTATTCGTAACTTACTAGAAACTGAGGACTTCCCTCAAGGCGAGATTATTAGAATTGATGAATAACAAAAAGGTGTGCTAAAATTGCACACCTTTTTGTTTTACTTCTCTAAAAATATAAGCACAGACTCCGCAATTTGCTCATAACCAATTTCTTGATAAATTTTATTCGATATCGGATTCGCTAAATCAGTATATAACGTAGTCGTCTTGTACCCTTCATCTAACATACGTTGACTAAGTGCCGCTACACAATTAGATGCGTATCCCTTTTTCCTTGCTTCTTTCGGCGTGTATACGAAATTAACTGTTATATTATTTTTCGTTGGTCTCGTTTTTGCAGCTACAGAAACAAGTTTCCTATCTACTTCCAAACCAAACAGTCGATTTGTAGTTATTAATGTATGCGCAGTTTGTTTTGCTTCTTCTTTCGTAGTAGGAAGCTTTACGTCTTCACAAAATTGATATATCCACTGTTCTATTAATGGTAATTCATCATTATTTACCGCCCGGAAAAGTCCGTTCGCATTACACTTCTTCTTTACTCTGTTCAGCTCATACACACCTTGCTCCATTGCAACATTCATTTTCTTATTTTCTAATACCGCAATCTCTTCCGCTAATTTCTGTACAATTTTCTTATTACCGATCAATCCAGGAATATCCGGATATACTTTCGTTAACTCTTTTGCAAGTTCCTCAATAGCTACTCCCGAAATTTTAGAAGTTGCAACAATGATTTGTTTCTTCTCTTCTGTTTGCAGAAATACAACCGCAATGTCTTCTCCTTGTTTCGCTATCCCCATAAATATCGGTTCTTGAACCATTTGTAATACACCTAATATGAGATTGTTTTCCTGCTCATTCTTTTCTAGAAATGGTGTAACATCTTCTTTAAAATGAAAAATCTCTTCATATACATGTAATTGAATCATCGACAATCTCTTCTCTCTATTTATATTTTAATTAAGTATTGGCGATTAATTCATTAAATCCCTCTTTTACGATTCAATAATATTCAAAGCTAATGTATTCAAGGCATTTTCAGCTTGTAAAATTCTCTGTTTTTCCTTTTCAAATACATCTTCTTCTTTTCGAAAGGACTCTTTTCGATTTTTAATCATACGCTTCATTTCTTTTTTACTCGGTCCACCGTATACATTTCTTTTTTGAATAAAAGCTTCTGGCGATATAATTTCTTTCCACTCTTTTTCTAATAAATTTATTTTAAAATGTTCTTGCAAATACATATTTACATCTTTGAAGTGTAATTCATGTAGTTCTTTTTTCTGCTCCAATGACATATTTGCAATAGCACTTGCTGTATGATGAGCATGCCGAAATGGAATTTCATAGTTTTTTGTTAAAACATCGGCGAAATCCGTTATCGTTATTGCATGTTTATAGGAACGACTTTTTAACGTTTCTTCTTCTACTTTCATCGTTCGGATCACTGCATTCATCATACAAAAAACACGAATTGCCTTTTCAATTCCTTTATATAAATATGGCTGCAAGTCATCTTCCGTATCGACAATATCACCAAATGGTGTATTATGAATCATTTGAAATACTGTAAATGATTCTCCTAAAGCACTACTCGTAATTGCACGAGCGTGTTCAATTGAAACCGGATTTCGTTTTTGCGGCATTATACTACTGATTTGTACATATGGCTTTGCAACAGTAATACCGTCATATTCTTTCGTTGCTAACAACAAAAAGTCATGAATCCATCTACTCGTATTCGTCATCATTACCATAAGTAGCGAGCTAACTTCTAATAAATAATCCGCTCCGGCAACAGCATCATATGAGTTCTCAATTACAGTTGTAAATCCAAGTAGATGAGCAACTCGTTCTCGTTTAATCGGGAAACTTGTTGTAGAGAGTGCAGCTGCCCCCATTGGAGACTGATTTAAAAGCTGGTACGTTTTTTTCATTCGTTCTAAATCTCTTTGCATCGTATCATAAATTGCTAAAGTATAATGACCAAATGTTGTTGGCTGTGCCGGTTGTGTATGTGTATAAGCTGGCATGATCGTTTCCTTATGATCATCAGCAAGTTGCAGTACACTTTCTTGCAATAGCAAATAATGTTCCATTAATCGTAATATATACCGCCTTAAACTCATGCGATACATCGTTACACCCATATCATTTCTACTTCTACCAATATGCATATTACTTACAAAATCGCATTTCGCTTCTTGAGAAATTAAATGTTCGATTAAAAAAAAGAGGTCTTCATGCTGCTCTGTATATACCAATTTATCTTTTGGTATTCGCTCTACTTTTCTAAGTGCGTTTAATATAACTTTAGCTTCTTCTATTTTCATTAAACTTTCTTCAGTCAGCATCGTAATATGTGCTTTATGCACTTGAAACATATCTTTCAATAAGTAATTTCGTTGAAAATCAAATACATGTTGTAATACACAATCCACATATGTTTTTCCAGGGAAATCAGCGCCTTCACTCTTTATAAACTCTTCCTTACTCTGTTTCATCACCTTTTCCCCTCTCACCTAAGTATTACTACCCATCATACCCATTGATAGAAAAAAAGTGCCTGTACATAAAAATAAACTCGGTGCTCTCTGCACCGAGTTTATTTAATAAAAGTCGCATCATACTTATCACTTTGCAACACTTGGAAATGTAAGTTTGCTAAATGTTTCCGTATTTCTGCACTATCGTCTTCATTTAAATTATTCGCCAAAAACACAATTTCTGTACAGTTTCCACGTTTATCCATAGCGTAAACCGCTTTTGTAACCGTCCATGGTGTGTAACCATTCTTTTGTCCAGCATGTCTAAATGTTTTACGGTATTTCTTAGCACTCATGTCTGTTTCAACGATATTTGCCCACACTTTTTCTTCAGCTTCTGTCAAGCCACCTTTATGGTTTGCCTTTTGAAGTAATACCATATAATCATTTGCAGAAGCTGCTGGTAATCTATCTGACCATATTTTGTCGTAACGTTCCTCTAAATAAAGCGGAATTTCCTTCTGTAATAATGGTCCCTTCTTCTTTAAGCGTTCATGAATAATCATCGAATATTCACGATATTGCTCTTGAGACATTTCTTTTAACTTTTTCTCTATTTTATATTTTGGAACATGTAATTCTTTATGCAAATATCCCGGGATATACAAAGATGAAACGATTGGAAATAGTGGTTGATGTGCAGGAAGTGATAAACTTTGTAAATTTCGATTGATGTTATCTAATCCTAACAATTCCATTAAGTATTCAGCATTTGCATTCGAACTAAACTTAACCATTCCTTTTGCCACTTCTTCTAAAGAAACCGCTCCTTCAGTTATCTTGCCCGTCTTCTCCAAATACTTTTGCCATCTATCTTGTGCACCACCATCTGTATTCGGCACATAATAGCGATTCACATCGTTAATCGACACGAAACTAGACGAATCAATTTTCCCTTCAGTAACTTGTTTCGTATATTCAAGCGCCACAATTAATTTCATCGTACTAGCAACTGGCAATACAACATTTGGGTTTACAGAATAAACAACTTTATCATTTCTCTTTACTAGAAGCGCACTATTTTTTTCATCTTTATGTTCTTCAATAAAAGATGCAATATACTGTGCATCATCATTATTTGAACTCCACACTTTTTTCACTAAAAAGTTACCCGATATTAGCAAAACAAAAATACCCACAATTACTGCGCATACTATAGTTTTTTTCAAGTAAAATTCCTCTCCTATTGTGTAACTCTTCTCTATTTATCATTAAAAAACAGAATAATGGAGATGGTCATTTAAATAACCATCTCCATTATTTTAACTTGTATGCTCCTATTATGTCTACGTCATAAATTTCACAAAATCCTCAAGAAACTTTTTATAATGTAACGACCAACCAATTCGCACCCAATTTTTTAATGCTTTTGCATCAGGTTGAGGCCGAAAATCAGCAATACTCTCTCCTTTTGCAATTCCAGCTGTATCTACATCGACACGACGATATACATAGTCTAAAAGGGATGGATTTGCCGCAACCATCATTGTAACGACGTCATGTACTGGGCTTCCTTTTATTTTCGGATTTAACTTTCTATAAGCTTTATAATAATACGTAAATATCGGCTCGATTAACTTATTAAAACTCGTTTTAGAGTGTTTCGTAATATATTTTACCATTTCCGGCGTAATAATTGCTTCAGATGTAACGTTAAGTGGTACTAATGTCACATTTTTAGCATTTTGCATAACTAATTGCGACGCAATCGGATCACCATGAAAATTCGCCTCTGCGACTGGTGTTACATTGCCAGGCATTAAGAAAGCACCGCCCATTATATAATATTCTTTCACATACTTCATCATCGGCTTTTCTAAAATAAATGCCGTCGCTAGTGTTGTTGATCTACCAGCATCGACTATTATTAATTCCCCTTTATATTTTTCAAGAAGATCAAAAAATGCACAAAAAGGCTTTATATTTGGCGAAAAAGTTTTTGGAGGTTTAATTGGCCCTAAACCGTCTGCCCCATGAATTTCTGGATAATACGTTGTAACATCTCCGGATAAAGGAATTTTCGCACCATTAATAACAGGTATATCTTCCCGTCCTGCCATTTGCAATAAATATGCGGCATTACTTGTCGCCTTTTCTTGTGTCACATTTCCATATCCCGTTACTACCCCAACAATATCAATATCAGGATGCAACAATCCATACATAATTGCTAAAGAGTCATCAATGCCTGGGTCTCCTAAAAATAACACTTTTTTCATCGACCTCAACTCCATCCCCTCAGTTGTTATTAATTTATGAATAAACGTGGATATACAGAATAAAAAAGAACAAATTCATACGAAAAAACGCAGTCTTATAAGGACTACGTTCTTCAGCTAACCTATACTGTTTTTTTTACAGCACTCATACTTCCAATAACATAAGCGATAAACGCAAAACAAATTGGGAAGACAACTGTATGTATACCGAACGGATTTGGATAGAAAAGATGAATACACATATATGAACCTACTCCAACGAAAATGGAAGCAAGCGCTCCTGTAGCATTTCCTTTTCTCCAATATAACCCTAATACGATTGGCCAAATGAATGCTGCTTCTAATCCACCGAAAGAAAATAAATTTAGCCATATTAAAAAATCTGGTGGTTTAATCGCCGCTGCATAAACGAGTAGCCCTACAATACCAGTAATCCACAAACTTCCTTTTTTTATCGTACTGTCTGCTGCATCTTTATTTATGTAATTTACGTATATATCTTTAATAATTGACGAGCTTACAAGTAATAATAAAGAGTTTACTGTAGACATAATCGCCGCCATTGGTGCAGCTAAGAAAACTCCAGCTAACCAAGGTGGCAACACTTCCATCGCGAGTAGCGGCATTACTTTATCTGGTACCGTTATACCTGGAAGTACTACTCTTGCAAATACACCTGTTAAATGCATACCAATCATAATTGTACCAACGACAACTGTTCCAATTATTAAAGCTTGGTGCATAGCTTTTGAATTTTTATAAGACATGGCACGCACACTAATTTGCGGTAAACCTACAACGCCAATTCCAATTAAAATCCAAAATGATGTAACATATGATTTCGTTAAACTGCCATCTGCTCCGAATGGTGTAATTAAATTTGGATTAATTTGAACAAGTTCCTGCATAATCTTTTCAATTCCACCACCAGCAATGACAGTAGCAATTAAAATGATTGTCGTTCCAACTAACATAATGATTCCTAATAATGTATCTGATAGCGCGACTGCACGAAATCCACCAATTAATACGTACACAAGTACAGAAAAAGTAAATAAAAATAGTGCTGTTGTATACGATAGACCCGTTAGTGACTCGATTAATCGTCCACCGCCGACCCACTGGGCTACTGTCGCTGAAAATAAAAAGATAATAATACATAATGCAGAGAGTATAACAACTGCTTTATTATTGTATCTCCCTTTTAAATAATCGATAAGAGTAATTGCTTCCATCTTCCTAGCAATAATTGCAAACTTTTTACCGATAACCGTTAAAACGATATATCCTGTTACAACTTGAATCGCAGATAATAGTACCCATCCAAGCCCCATATTGTAAGCAATACCGGGACCACCAATAAAGCTACTTGCACTACCGTACGTAGCAATCATTGTCATCGCTAATAATAAACCGCCTAACTCACGCCCACCAAGAAAATATTCTTGTAAAAATTTATTATGTGCTGTTGCTTGCACGCGTCTTGAAGCATATACACCAATTAAAAATACAACGATAAACGAAATTATCATTGGAATGATTACATACCAATTCATCTATTATTCCTCACTTTTTTCTTCCTCATCGAGTGAAATATCTTGAAATACAAAACGAACAACTAAACTAAGTAAAATAACCATAACGATAAATCCAACGATACAGCTATAAAAAAACCATGCGGGAAAACCTAATACATATGTATATTCACTCGGATCTTTACTACCAAGCCCATAAGCAAATCCGTACCATATTATAAAATTAATAATAGCAAGTCCAAGACCAATTAACGCTTCTCTATGGGCTATTCGAAAGCGTGGATCATCATGATAATCTTTCATTTTTCCCCCTCCTCTCACGATGTATTATTGTACCATTGTTCTTCTAGTTTTTCCTACTAGAAAGCAAAAACAAGCAGGATTTTTTATAATCATATAGAAGCTTCTCTTACATTACATATTTTTTACAATTGTAACATAAATGAAATTTGAATTTTCAGTATTTATTAATTATGATTTTAATTAGAGGCTTTCCATCTAGTTTCCACATCCTTGATTTCGGAATAAGCGCCGTCTCGTACTGCGTTTACATTATATTTTCAAGGGGGTTATACAATGAGTCAACTAGCTGTAAATCTTCATGAAAAGGTAGAAAAGTTTCTTCAAGGTACAAAAAAGTTATATGTGAATGGATCTTTCATTGAAAGCGCTTCCGGTAAAACATTTAAAACACCTAACCCAGCAACTGGTGAAACACTTGCCGTCGTTTCTGAAGCTGGTCGCGAAGATATTCATAAAGCAGTAGTCGCAGCTCGTATGGCTTTTGACGAAGGTCCTTGGTCTCGTATGAGCACTGCTGAGCGAAGCCGTCTCATGTACAAGTTAGCTGATCTAATGGAAGAACATAAAGAAGAGCTTGCACAGCTCGAAACATTAGATAACGGAAAACCAATCCGTGAAACAATGGCAGCAGACATACCACTTGCAATTGAGCATATGCGCTATTACGCTGGATGGGCTACGAAAATCGTTGGTCAAACAATTCCTGTTTCCGGTGATTACTTTAACTATACACGCCATGAAGCTGTTGGTGTCGTTGGTCAAATTATCCCTTGGAACTTCCCGCTTCTTATGGCAATGTGGAAAATGGGAGCAGCGCTTGCTACAGGATGTACAATCGTTTTAAAACCTGCAGAACAAACTCCACTATCTGCTCTATACTTAGCTGAATTAATTGAAGAAGCTGGATTCCCGAAAGGTGTTATTAATATCGTACCTGGATTCGGTGAATCAGCTGGACAAGCTCTCGTTAATCATCCACTCGTTGATAAAATTGCATTTACCGGTTCTACTCCTGTCGGTAAACAAATTATGCGACAAGCATCCGAATCATTAAAACGCGTTACACTTGAATTAGGCGGTAAATCACCAAATATCATCTTGCCAGATGCTGATTTATCTCGCGCGATTCCTGGTGCACTTTCTGGTGTTATGTTTAACCAAGGACAAGTATGCTCTGCTGGGTCACGCTTATTTGTTCCGAAGAAAATGTATGATAATGTCATGGCTGATCTCGTCCTCTATTCTAAAAAACTAAATCAAGGTGTCGGTCTTAACCCTGAAACAACAATTGGTCCTCTCGTTTCTGAAGAACAACAAAAACGTGTAATGGGCTACATTGAAAAAGGGATTGAAGAAGGAGCTGAAGTACTATGCGGAGGAAGTAATCCATTCGATCAAGGCTACTTCGTTTCTCCTACAGTATTCGCTGACGTAAATGATGAAATGACGATCGCAAAAGAAGAAATTTTCGGTCCAGTTATTTCTGCAATACCGTTTAACGATATTGATGAAGTAATTGAACGTGCAAATAAATCACAATTCGGCTTAGCGGCTGGTGTGTGGACAGAAAATGTTAAAACAGCACACTATGTTGCAAGTAAAGTACGTGCAGGTACAGTATGGGTAAACTGTTATAACGTCTTTGATGCAGCATCTCCATTTGGAGGATTTAAACAATCTGGTCTTGGCCGTGAAATGGGATCTTACGCATTAAATAACTATACAGAAGTAAAGAGCGTTTGGCTTAACTTAAATTAATGAGAAAGAACCTGACCTACCTGGTCAGGTTCTTTTCATTATGTATTCCTTTAAACTTGCAGTCCTCCGCTCACATTTAATACTTCACCTGTAATATAAGATGCGTATTCTGATGCTAAAAAAGCTGCTGCATTCGCAATATCTTCTGGCGTTCCAATTCTACCAACTGGAATAGCACCAACCATCTTTTCTTTCACTTTATCTGGTATCGTATTTGTCATATCTGTATCCATAAAACCCGGACAAATCGCATTACAAGTAATACCGAAGCTTCCAACTTCTTTTGCTGCTGTTTTCGTTAAACCGACAACTCCTGCCTTTGTAGCCGCATAATTTGCTTGACCTATGTTTCCTTCTCTACTAATTGAAGATATATTAATAATGCGTCCATACCCTTGTTGTCTCATGTAAAGAAGCGCTGGTTGCATACAATAAAAAACTCCAGTTAAGTTCACTTGTAATACTTGTTCCCAAGCAGACTTCTCCATTTTATGTAACATTGCGTCTCTTGTAATTCCAGCATTATTCACCAAAATATGTAATGTACCAAATTTTTGAACCGCATATTCAATTAATGACTTTGCTTCATTTTGATTACTCACATCACATCGATATGAGCACACTTCATATCCTTCATCTGATAACTCACGTGTCGTTTTTTGTAGATTCTCTTCATTTACATCGCTAATTAATACTTTCGCCCCTAGTTTTGCATAAACCCTTGCAATCTCTTTTCCAATTCCCTGTGCAGCTCCTGTTACAACAGCTGTTTTCCCATTTAAAAACTCCATTCCTATCCCCCATTTCTATTACTTATACTGTATATTTCGGCTTTTTGCTTTCCAATTCCTCTTTGTATAAAAAAGTCTATTTGTGTCAAACTAACTTTGCAACGTCGCATAAAGTGCAAGGAGATTGTGTCGAATGAACAAAAAGAATTTCAAACAAAGCAAAGCAACTGATGGCATTGATGTTGAGTTCTCTCGCGAACTCGCTGACCACAATGACTTAGAAGCAAACGCACGTGCAAATGCCGCTGATGCACGTCAAAAACGCCCATCAACCGAAAAATAAGGTACATCACAACCTTATTCTTTTCAAAAGGGACCTACTACCCAACAAAATAAACCGAGAGACATCTCTCGGTTTATTTTCTATATTTTTTTGCATAATGAGCCAAAGTAAGCAACGGATATATATGAGCATAACTATGATAACGAATATAAAACCCACCTGGTAAACCTGTTCCAGTAGGATATTTTTCATTTACATAAGGGTTGGAGAGCAAATATGAAATACCTTTGCGAATGACTGGCGTTTCTTTATCATAGTAAGAAATGAGGGCATCTAACGCCCATGCTGTTTGGGATGGTGTACTAAATGGCAAAGTAACAAATCTTTTTTCCACACTACTTTGGCAAGACTCTCCCCAGCCACCATCTTCATGCTGTATATGTTCAAGCCATAAAGCTGCTCGTTTCAATGATGGATCGCTAGATGGTATTCCGAGTGACCGTAAACCCGTCAACACTGCCCACGTACCATATATATAACAAATTCCCCATTTCCCATACCACGATCCATTTTCCTCTTGTACATTCATTAACCAATTTATCGCACTTTGTTTTTGTTTCTCGGGCAATTCATTTTGCGTATACGTCCCGAAAAATTCTAACACTCTTCCTGTAATATCTGGTGTAGAAGGATCTGTAATCATATCACTTGCATTTTCGATTGGTAACTTTGCTAATATACGGCTCGTTACCCCTTTTTCAAAAGCCCCCCAACCACCATCATTATTTTGCAATCCTTTAACCCAATTAACCGCTCGCTTCCAAGCATTGTCTACATTTTCGTTCCCTCTACTTCGCGCCAATGCTCTTAACGCAGCAGTTGTATCATCAATATCTGGAATCGTCGTATTCACATCCGAAAAGCCCCAACCACCTGGGAAGAGATCCGGTGCATGTACACTCCAATCTACTTTCTTTGTTTGCTGTTTTCTTAGTAAATACGCTGATGCATTTTGAATCACTTTACTTGCTTTCGGAACTTGAGCTTCTTGCAAAGCATAACTGAGTAAAGCTGTATCCCATATAGTTGACGGAGAGTTTTGCAAATGGTTCCCTCTTTCCATCTTCCATATATAAGATGTAATTCCCATTATAGCCTTCTCAATAATTGGTGATTGAATAGAATGTCCTAATGCAAGTAAAGCATAAATCATATAAAACGAAGCAGTTGCGTAACTATATAATGTTCCATTTTCATCAATACGCTCTTTCATAAAACGTTCTACTTCCTCATATCCTTTATGATGCAAAGAAAGTGGATACGTTATAATTTTCTTCACGTCACTTGCTAACGTTTGAAAAACTGGAGACCGATCCTCTCGAAACCATTCTCCGCCCCCGCCTGCAATGTGATTTAAATTTGGCAATAACTTTTTCCCTACTCGAAACCTTTTATTTAAGCACAGCATCATCGGAATTAAATGGATACGTGCTGAGCTACTCAATTCAAATATACTGAGAGGGGAATCATTCTGTAGAAACATGATTGGTGTTGGTAAATGGAAGAGTGAAGGATATTCATATTCTCCATGAATTGCTAATAAAAACTTCGTCATAAAATGAGCACGCGCCACGCCTCCGCGTTCCTTAATAAAATTTTCCGCTCGCTTCATATTCGCATCTTCTTTTGTATATTTTTCCGATGCAAGTAAGGCAGCATAAGATTGAATTGTAGCAGATAAATTACCACCCATTTCATCTTCATACAATTTCCATGTTCCTTCATTTGTTTGAAGTGATGCTAATCTTTTTACAAACGGTTCTATCTCTTTATCTCTACCTAATAATTTTAATAAAAAAATCATATGGCAATCTGTTAATGGCGCTCCTTCAAAACAAAACTGCCACGTACCATCTTGCCGTTGCATTGTTTGAAGTGCAGTTGTTCTTCTCTCTATTTCTTCATGCACTTTTTCATATAATAACAAGTTACTCACCCACCCTTTCGAAATCCGTATAACGATATTCAAAAAGGTAGCTGAATATGTATAAAAACAAAGAAAAGCAGAACATATAAAATGTTCCGCTCATAAACAATATCCTACTCCGACAATAATCCCTAATAAAGCACCAACTACTACTTCATACGGTGTATGCCCAACAAGTTCATTTAACTTCTTATATTCTGTTTGTCTACCGTGAAAAAACTCATTCAATATTTTTGCTTGTTTACTTACTGCAAGCCTTACTCCTGAAGCATCATACATAACAATAATGGCAAAAATAGTAGCAACCGCAAACATCGAGCTTTCCACACCTTCTACTACCCCAACTCCTGTAGCAAGTGCTGTAACAGTTGAAGCATGAGAACTCGGCATCCCACCTGAAGCGAAAAACTTTGCAAAATCAAATTCACCCGTTTTGATTAATTTAAAGACTACTTTCGTTAATTGTGCTAAAAACCATGAAATTACAGCGGCCATAAGCGGATCATTATGTAAAATTGTTTCCACGTTCTCAGCTCCCTACTAGCTATGATGGAAATCCTATATAGTATCAGTATAAAGAAAAATGCGTAGAAAATACTACGCATTATGATACTTTTGCTGATTTATTTTTTATAAATTTCGGTTGTTTCTGCACTAAGAACTTTGTCTTCGCTACCGAGAATACAAATAAAGCAACCCATATACAGAAAAATGCAATCATATGAGTAAATGTGAAATGTTCACCAAATACGAATACACCTAAAATTAAGCTAATTGTTGGTGCAATATATTGTAAAAAACCTACCATATAAAGCGGAATAAGTTGGGCTCCTTTTGCAAAATAAAAAAGTGGTAGAGCTGTAACAATACCCGCTCCTATTAATAGTAATGTCGATAACATTGAGATAGAGCCAAATGAGCCGAAACCATGTACTCCTGTCATTACTAGATAAATAATCGCAAACGGCGTTACTAACATCGTTTCCATCGTAAGTCCAATTGTCGCATCATAGTTTAACAATTTTTTCGTTAATCCGTATAATCCAAATGAAAGGGCAAGTGATAAAGAAACCCACGGGATAGCCCCGAAACGTACTGTTAAAATGATAACCCCCACTCCAGCTAAACCAACTGCAACATATTGCCAGAAGTTTAACTTTTCCTTTAAAACGACTGTACCAAGTAAAATACTAATAAGCGGATTAATATAATAGCCAAGACTCGCTTCAATAACATGATTATGATTAACGGCCCATATGTAAACAAACCAGTTTCCACTAATCAAGACTGAAGCTATTGTTAATGACATTAATAATTTAGGTCGTTTAAAAAGATTTACAAATTCCCCAATAAACTGGCGAAACCTCTTCGTAACACCTAATACGAGTAACATAAAAACAAACGCCCAAACGATGCGGTGTGCTAATATTTCATCTGCTGGAACTTCCTCAACCCATTTCCAATAAATCGGTAGGATTCCCCACATCGTGTAAGCACCAGCCGCATATAGTATCCCTTTTTTTTGCTCTGCTGATTGACTCCCCATCTTCCTTTTTCTCCTCTTCTCATTTTTTCTCCATTATACGGTCTCACATGCTCACTTTACCAATAATCAATCTGCATTTCTTTCGACATTTCTCATACAACGAATAATAAACATACCGTTATTACAACAAGTAACGGTATGCCGAAAACAAATTTTTTTTTATGAGTTTTATGATGAAACATATACATGCCAATCCAAGCTCCAACTGCTCCCCCAGCTGCCGCTGATAAAAACAACGTACTTTCTGGCGTTCTCCACTGTTTCTTCTTCGCTTTTCGTTTATCAAGCCCCATAAGGCTAAAAGCTATAATGTTAATAATAAGAAAATAAATCCATTTCATCGCTTTCTCTCCTTATGAAAAATTCGCTTAATGGTAACACGAAAAAACGACGGAAACAACTGAAGAACTCTTTTTATCCAACTAGTTTCATTCCTTTTTCTTAATTAGTTACCTTCATATTTACATAACCAACTAAAATCGCAGTTAAAGCATTTAATATAGAAAAATGTTATGAGCAGAATCCTATATTTCATTACATTCATCCACTACCATATCATCAAAAAAACTGCTCTCAATCACTTTCTCCTCAAAATGAAGAACTACAATTAGCCCTACATATAAAGAAACCAAATTTAGAAACCATTCCCCATTCTCATCTTTCTTAGCTAAGCATTTAAATATCTCTTGAAATTGCATACGCTCGTCTGCAGCAACAATCGGACGCACACCAAAATATTTCAATACGAGATTCAGCTTCAACTGCACGGATAATGATAAAATATATTTTAATAGCTTCGTATACTCTGTACTATCTTTTTGACTATACAACTTCACAAGCTTTGGATGTAAATTCGAAATCGATAATTCCTCTTCAGTCACTCTAGTTACTTCTATCGTTTCAATCATCTTTTTCATATCCATCACATTCACCCCTTCTGAAAAAATTCTAAAGCCAAAGAGTACTTAATTCAAAATGTGCAATAATTGTGCGTTTCTCGTCTCTCGTTCTTCCTCACTGACTAAATCATACTTTTTTAGAAGGTGAAAAATATCATTTAATAATTTCTGCGAATGATTACCTTGTAAAAAACTCTTTAACTCTTTAAAGATCCCTTCAGGTAAAGAATTCTTTTGACTTTCGAGCTTATTCATCACATCTTCAATAGAATGATCAATGTTACACGCCATACTAAACTTCCCCCTCTATCCTCTATAAATAATATCCTCAGCTAACGATGTAAACACTTCTCCAACAAGAGAATCTTCATCATATACAGATGAACCGCTATTTTCTTCACGTTTTGCAAAAGGTATCTTGGCAATTACTTCTGCTTGCAATTGTTCTGCAAGCATTTCGCCGCCGCCTTTTCCGAAGAGATAATTTTTCGATCCATCTTGCTCTTCATAATAAGCCATATTTTCCACAATACCTAAAATCTCATGCTTCGTATGTTTTGCCATTACACCGACTCTTGAAGCAACGAATGAAGCTACATTGTGCGGAGTTGTAACAATTATTTCTTTCGCTTGCGGAATCATCGCTGCCACATCAATCGCAACATCTCCTGTACCTGGTGGTAAATCAAGTAATAAATAATCTAATTCTCCCCAGTGCGTATTCGCAAGGAAATTTTGAATCCATTTATTTAGCATCGGTCCGCGCCACATAACTGGGTTATTTCCTTCTGTAAAAAATCCCATCGACATGATTTTAACACCGTGACTAATGACTGGAATTGCCGTTTGATCAATCATCGTTGGTTTCGTATTCGTTTCCATCATAGCTGGAATACTAAAACCATATATATCCGCATCTAATATCCCCACTTTCTTGCCCATACGAGCTAGTGCAGTTGCAAGATTAATTGTCACCGTTGATTTTCCAACTCCGCCTTTTCCGCTCGTTACAGTAATAAAACGTACTCGTGAATCCGGGCGAAGCATGCTCGGCATACCAGTTTCTGTTCTAGTATTTTTCTTTAATTTCTCTGTTAAAGCTGTACGTTCTTCTTGTGTCATAGAACCAAATGTTACCTCCACTTTAGAGGCACCAATTGCGTGAAGTGATTCTTCAATATCTTGTTGAATTTTTGCTTTTAACGGACAACCTTGGATTGTTAGTACTACTTCAAGTTTAACCTCTGTTCCGTTCATTTGTATATTTCTAACCATATTTAATTCTACAACACTTTTGTGTAACTCTGGATCCTCTACATGTTTTAATGCATTCATTATTTGTTCTTGAGTAAGCATAGAACTCATCCCTTCTCTTATTCTAATTTATATACAACATTTTCTTAGCGCTTCATCTGGTGAAAAAGCTTATCATCCACCGCTAACAGGCGGGATTAATGCGACTATATCTCCAGCTTTTATCATCTCTTCATTCATTACAAACTCTTCGTTAACAGCGACCATCACTTTATCCAACGATTGTAAACAATAGCTGGCTTTAAGCCATTCTTTTAATTGTTGCACTGTCATTTCTTGCTTTTCTGAAATCACTAATCGATCCGATCCAACTTCCTCACGCAAATTTGCAAACAATAAAATTATAATCATTTTCTCATTCTTCCTTCTTTGGTTTTCCTTCTGGATATGGTGTATTTTCAAGTTGATCTCCAATCCACATCGTTCCATCTTCCCAAAATTCTTTTTTCCAAATTGGAACAATTCGTTTTATACGTTCAATCGCGTACTCATTCGCTTCATAAGCTACTTTACGATGCGGTGATGAAACTGCAATGACTACCGCAATATCCATTATTTCTAGCCGCCCTACACGGTGCGTAATTGCTACTTTTGTATCCGGCCATCTTTCACAAATTTCCTCTCCAATTCTCATAAGTTGTTTTACTGCCATCGGTTTATATGCTTCATACTCTAAATGTAGCGTTCGTTTTCCTTTTGTTAATTCTCTCACCGTACCAATAAATGTTGTAATCGCACCTGCTTCTCTTCTTGCGACTTTATTCGTTACTTCTTCAACTAAAATCGGATTATCTACAATCTCAAATAGCACTTGTTCCATTAAAACCACCTCTCACTTTATGAAATGTCCAAGGCCATTCACTACCTTCGTTATCTTCTAATAAAAGAACATCGACAAACATATCTTTTTTATATCCTCTTGTCCCGCCCGGCAATACGATAAACGCGTTGGATTCTGCCAATGAAGAAACTGAGCTAGATTTATCAAACCCTGATGGATAAGCGATTAATTTCCCCTCATCATATTGCAATTTTGCTCGTACAAATCTTGTAAATGGATTCGGTTTTAGAAAATCTTCTCCTAATAACGCTTTTTCTCTTTTTAAATGTACTTTTTCACTAAACATATACGTCCGAATACACGGTCTTACGAATAATTCAAACCCTACGTAACAAGCTGATGGATTTCCTGATAAACCAAATAATAACTTGCCATTTAATTGTGCTACAGTCGTAACACTTCCTGGTCGCATTGCAACTTTATTAAAAAGAACAGATGCACCTAACTTTTCGTAAATAGCTGGTAAATAATCATAATCTCCTACTGATACACCG
This sequence comes from Bacillus sp. C-3-6, assembly GCF_054509685.1. NCBI lineage: Bacteria > Bacillati > Bacillota > Bacilli > Caryophanales > Bacillaceae > Bacillus > Bacillus sp. C-3-6. The sequence continues at coordinate 3,370,736 of NZ_CM137247.1, forward strand.
CCCGTTGTAATTAACATATCTACTTGGCCAAGCGCTTCTTTCACAGCTGTAAAACACGTATTAAAATCATCACTAAACTTCCCAAAATATTTTACTCTTCCGCCCGCTCTTCGAATTTGAGACAATATCATGTACGTATTACTGTTTCGGATTTTCCCTGGCTGTAATGAATCATTGACATCCAGTAATTCACTCCCAGTCGCTAACAGTCCAATTACAGGCTTTCTCGCAACTGGTACTTCACTATAACCGAATGTAGCAAGAAGAGCTGAAATACCTGGATTAATGTACGATCCCTTCTTTGCAAGAACTGTTCCTTTACGAGCATCTTCACCTTGAAAAGAAATATTGTCGCCCGTTTTGAATGATCGCTTCACTTCCATATAATTGTTGCCATTCTTCTCATATTGACGAGTCAGCTCTAACATAACAACCGCATCACACCCATTCGGAATTTGTGCTCCCGTCATAATTCGAACTGCTTGAAACGGACCTACTTTCTCATGGAATAGCGATCCTGCGCCAATTTCACCCATTACTTCAAATACAATTGGCGTTTCATAACTTGCTAAATTAGTATCTTCTGCTCGAATAGCAAATCCGTCATACGGCGAACGATTAAATGACGGCACATCATGGTCAGCTACTAAATCCTCTGCTAATATGCGTCCATAAGCTAATTCAATTGGTAATAGCTCCTTTAAGCCTTTATCAGCAAATCCCATCACTTTACGAACAGCTTCTTCAACCGTAATTGGCACTCTTCTTTCCATTATTGACACCCTCTCTATTAACCGAATACGCGATAATATAGTTGTTTCGCTTTCGAAATATCATTTGTACCATGAATAAAAACACGACCATCTCGAAAAACAACCACGCGGTAATCATCGAATTGGCAAGATAGTAAATACGGATTCCGATCTACTTTCCCCAGTTTTTGTAATACTTTTTCTATATCATCAAAATTGTATTTCCTATTGTCTACTGTTCTAATTTGAACTGTATTTCTTCCGCATAAAACAGCTGCTTTCGTTTGATTTTCGTATGATAAATAAGGATAAGTTCGATTTGAACCGCATGAGAGACAAGTGTCTGTTTTTATTTTCCCTAATTTTATAAAATGATTTTGATTACTCCATATATCAAACATGAAAAATGTTTTTCTAATTGCTGAGAAATCTTCCACTAAAATTTTGAGTGCTTCTGCCACTTGATATGCTGCGACGATTTGAACAGTAGGGCTAATAATTCCAGCGGTATCACATGTCACACCTGTAACAGGAATATTTTTAAGCATACAATGTAAACACGGTGTCTCTTGTGGAATAATTGTATAACTCATACCATACGATCCAACGCAAGAACCATATACCCACGGAATATTATGTTTTTGTGATAAATCATTTATTACAAATCGAATATCAAAATTATCTGTTGCATCAATGATTACATCTACATTTTTTAATAGACCTTCCATATTTTCTGAAGTTGCATCCATTACGAAAGCATGTATTTGTACTTCCGAATTAATTTGTTCTAACCGATTTTTTGCAGCAATTGCTTTCGGCATTTTCTCTCTCGCATTTTGTTCAGAGTACAATTGTTGCCTTTGTAAATTACTCCATTCAACGTAGTCACGATCAATAATCGTCAACTTGCCAACACCTGCACGTACGAAACTTTCGGCACTTGCACTTCCTAATGCGCCTGCCCCTACAATTAACACATGTTTATTTCGAATTTTTTCTTGTCCTTTACTCCCAATTGGTTTGAACAACTGTTGTCGTGAATACCGATCAGCCATTACATACCCTTCCTCTCAAGAACTCTATTTCATATTAGAATGTTGTTTCTGATAACAAGCAAAGTAAGCAAAACCAACAAACCCAGCTCCTCCAATTACATTTCCGATAAAAACAGGAACAAAATTTTTAGCCAGATCCATCCACGTTAGATGACCAGCAAAAATAACAGCGGAAATGACAAACATATTTGCTACTACTTGCTGAAATCCAATCACTACAAATGCCATAATTGGAATCCAAATTCCGATGATTTTTCCGACAAAATCACTCGTCCCGTAAGCGAGCCAAAGAGCAAGACAAACGAGCCAATTACAACCAATTGCTAAAATTAAAGTTCTCCCAAATGATTCATGTAACTTCCCTTCCGCTATCGCTACCGTTTTATTTAAATACTCTCCCTCTGTTAATCCGCCAAGATGCCCAAAGCAATACGCAACGAAAATTGCCCCAATAAAATTCATGAGAGTAATCCAAACCCAGTTATTCAGTACGCTTATCAATGTAATTTTCTTTGCATAAAGCGCCATAGACAGTGACATCATATTTCCCGTAATTAATTCTCCTCCTGCTAATACTACGAGCATGAGTCCAACAGGAAATACTGCTCCTCCTAAAACATTCACTAGACTTCCCCAGCGCTCAGGTAAATTCCCTAAAACTCGAATGTTAAGTAAAAAACCTATCGCAATAAACGCTCCTCCTAAAAAACCGAGAATAAGCATCGCTGGCAATGTCTGTCTTACTTTTTGAACACCGGCCTCAATGACAAGCTCAGCAATTTGTTCCGGCTTATGAAATGCCATTACCCATTCCTCCATTTTCTCCAAATAAAAAAGCAGCTTCAAAAAACCTCCTCAAAATAAAGGTTTTTGAATGCTGCTTAATTTCTCTGCACATCTTTTACAGAGATATCAATCATCACTTTTACTATAAAATAGAAAATCCACAACTCTTGTAAATTTTCCATTTTTCACTATGAAGCTAGCTTTATATATTAACCACCGATATGTGACATTTCAATTTTAGGTATTGTTTTCTTATTTGTATGATTTAAGCGTTCATCTGAATAACGATCTTCCCTATTATTCCATATATCGCGTACTACATCTGTAATGTCCTCATCTGTATGTTCAGAACGAAGCAATTCCCTTAAATCATTTCCTTTAGAAGCAAATAAGCAAGTATATAATTTTCCTTCTGCAGAAATACGAGCTCTCGTACATGATGAGCAAAAAGAATCTGTTACTGATGAAATAATACCTATTTCCTCATCGCTTCCTATATAACGATACCTAGTAGCCACTTCACCAGAATAATTTGCTTCTATCCGTTCTAACGGCATAACTTGATGAATCGTATCTGCTATTTCTTGTTTAGAGACGACCTCTTTTAAATCCCAACCATTATAATTTCCAACATCCATATACTCAATAAAACGAAGAATATGCTTATTTTCCTTAAAATATTGCGCCATCTGCAAAATGTCCTGTTCGTTTTTTCCCTTTTGAACGACCATGTTTATTTTAATTTTCATTCCAACTTCAGCTGCAGCCTGTATTCCTTCCAGAACCCTTTGCACTTTGCTCCTATTACCATTTAAATAGAAAAACCGCTCTTCTTCTAAGGAATCTAAGCTAACTGTTACACGTGATAGTCCCGCCTTATATAAATCAGGAGCAAACTTTTTAAGTAACGATCCATTGGTTGTTAAACCGATATCTTCTACACCATCAATTTTATTAAGGCGCTCAATAAGCTTTGGAAGCCCTCTTCGAAGTAACGGTTCTCCGCCCGTAATCCGTAATTTTCTCACACCTAAAGAAACGAAAATACGTGTTATCCTTTCAATTTCATCAAAAGATAAAATTTTATCATTAGACAAAAACGAGTAATCAGGACCAAATATTTCTTCTGGCATACAATATCGACAGCGAAAATTACAGCGATCAGTAACTGAAATACGTAAATCCTTTAACGGACGTTGCAACTTGTCTAATGTAGCTGATTTCATCTTCATTGCCTCACTTTTATTTTATATTTAAAACACGTTCTGGATGGGTATATACATTTAAGGAGTGATTACGAATAAATCCTATTGTCGTAATACCTAAATCTTCCGCTAGTTGCAAAGCTAACTCAGTTGGAGCTGATTTTGATAGTATAATTTCACAACCGATTTTTGCAACTTTCAATAATATTTCCGAAGAAATACGACCACTAAAAACAATGATTTTATCTTTTATAGAAATATCGTTTCTTAAACAATAACCGTAAATTTTGTCTAATGCATTATGCCTACCAATATCCATTCGACTTAAAATAATACCATTCACATCACATAAAGCTGCATTATGAACCCCACCAGTATGATGAAACGTATCCGCAGATTGCTGCATTTCTTTCATTAACCGAAAACAATCCTCTGCAGCAACCTGTACATGGACACCCTTCATTTTTTTTGCACTTAGTGCATCATTTGCAAAAACAAACCCTTGCCTACTCATACCACAACAAGACGTAATATAGCGTTTATTTTGCATTTGTTCATAATACGGATTTACTTTTGTCGTTGTTACATGCACAAATCCTTCTTTCTCCTGCACCCATACACTATCAATATCTTCATACTTCCGAATGATTCCTTCAGACGCTAAGAAGCCTATTACCATATCTTCTATATATTCTGGAGTACTAACCATTGTAACAAACTCCTGTCCGTTCATTTTAATGGTGACAGGAAACTCTGTTACAATGCTGTCCTCTATATGTTTAAATGCTCCTTGTTCATAACGAAAGATTTCTCTTTCTACCTGTATCGGTTTCACGATCAGTATCCTTCTCTCACGTTATATTTTTATCAAAAACAAATACAGAAACTGCAATATCTTCTTCTACTTTCATATCTGAAAACAAATTCACTAATTTTGCTCCAACAAGTTCCTCCAAATGTTCACGGGAATTCGCAGCATACACCTCTTGAATCATTTTCGTTCTAGCCATATGAACCATTTCCGCACCGTCCATCGTACTTGAAATAAATTTTTCAGTAGGTGTTAAGTTTCCATAAAGAGTCGCTATAGCCATATTTTCTGCAAAAACAGTATGAATTCGTTCTGGTCCTTTTCCGAAAAGTTCTTTTCGAAGTTTTCGGATCATATCATTAAATTCATGTACTTTTTTTGACATACAATCATACCTCCCAAAAGCCTCATTTTACTTTATTATATATTTTACCAAAATGAGCCTTCCGCCCAAACTATTTCGTACAAATATTTAGGCGGAAAGGTTCACTTCATGAAGTTTATTCGTCTTTTAACCCTTTCCCCATACCTTTTAAGAAATGAAGCCCAAACCCGATAGCACGGTTAATATCTGGGTCTTTCAATACTTTCATAAGATCGAATACCCCTACTTTTTTATTACTTTCTAGATGTTCATTACCTTCTTCTAGCCCGACTAATAAACTACCCATAAGCTTTTTCGTAAGTTCTGGGTCAAGTTCAGTTAACGCACCTGCAGCGCCCATCATATTATTAATTAAATTTGTAACAGGCTCACGAGTTACTTGACCTAGAACAATCTTTGCAATTGGTTCTTTCGCTTTCAGCATAGAATTTGCAGCTTCTAGCATTCCAATGTCATTTAATTCCCCTACTATATTAAACATCTGATTTAGAGCTTCTTCATTATTTGTTAAAAGCTCCTTTAAATCATCTAATTTTTGCTGTTTTATTTCTTCCTCAGTTAATTCTTGTTTTTGAATCATTTTTATAGGTGCAGCCATAGTTTTCTCCTCCTACTTATCCGTTAAATGCACATACCCTGGACGTGCCCACTTACGATGTACCTCAATTCCAGCTTGAGGGTGACGTTTTTTATTGCGTGGGTTCGCTTTTGGCATCGGATTTTCGCCATCAACTTCTAACACTTCCATACGCACTTTCGTTTGTTTATACGCAGGTGTATTCGTACGTACATCCACAGCAGGACCTGTTAAGAAATTAATTGCCGTTTCGTTATCTGTAGAGTTCATCGGTAAATATAACTCATTCGCTTTTACACGATCTGTAACGAGTGCACGTAATTTTAATGCTCCAAAAGGAGAGACAAGACGAACTAACGAACCTGTTTTTACGCCACGTTCTTTTGCAAGGTCTGGAGAGATTTCAACGAAAACACCAGGTACTTTCGTTTGAATACCTGTTGATTTATTTGTCATATTCCCTTCATGGAAATGTTCAAGCATACGACCGTTGTTAATGTGAAGGTCGAACTCAGCTGGAAATTCAGCTGGACGTACCCAGTCAGCAATTGCAAAACGAGCTTTTTTATCTGGGAAGTTAAATCCATCTTGGAACAGAAGTGGTGTATTTGTTCCATCAAAACTTCCCCAATGGAAACTGTTCCATCCTTCAAGCACTTCATAGTTCGCTTGCGAGAATAATGGTGATAAACTTGCCATTTCAGCAAAGATTTCACTTGGGTGGCTATAATTCCAGTTTGCCCCTAGTTTATTCGCAACCTCCTGGACGATCCACCAGTCTGGTTTCGCATCTCCTAGCGTAGGAAGAACTTGATATAATCTTTGGACACGGCGCTCTGTATTTGTGAAAGTACCTTCTTTCTCAAGAGATGGCGCTGCTGGTAATACAACATCTGCATATTGAGCAGTTTTAGAAAGGAAAACATCTTGCACAACGAAGAAATCAAGGCTCGACAACACTTCATGTACATGATTTGCATTAGAATCTACAAGAGCCATATCTTCTCCGACAAGATACATTGCTTTCATTTTTCCTTCGTCAATTGCGTGAAGCATTTCAATATTATTAAGACCTGGTTCACTATCAATTTTCACTCCGTAAGCAGTTTCAAATTTCGCACGTTCCATTTCGTTAGTAACGTGCTGATATCCTGGAAGCCATCCTGGTAAAGTACCCATATCACAAGCACCTTGTACGTTATTGTGACCTCGAAGTGGGTATGCACCTGCTCCTGGACGACGATAGTTCCCTGTTGCAAGAAGTAAGTTTGAAATTGCAGCGGAAGTATCAGAACCACCTGTATTTTGCGTTACCCCCATACCCCAAAGGATACATGTACCATCTGCATCACGAATCATTTCAGCCATTTGAATAAGTGTTTCTTTTGAAATACCTGTTACTTCTTCTGCATATGCAAGTGTATATTCTTCTAGACTTTCTTTGAAATCTTCAAAGAAGTTTACATTCTCATTAATAAATTCCTGATCATGCCAACCTCGATCAATCATATATTTTGTAACAGCCATTAACCAAACTTGATCTGTTCCTTGTTTTGGACTAATAAAGACATCTGATCGCTCTGCCATTTCTGTTTTACGAAGATCAGCTACAATTAACTTTTGTCCGTGTAATTTATGTGCACGTTTAATACGTGTAGCTAAAACAGGATGACCTTCTGTCGGATTACATCCTACAATAATAGCAAGACCAGATTGCGCAATATCTTTAATCGTTCCTGCATCACCGCCCATACCAATTGTACGGAACAAACCATCCGTTGCTGGTGATTGGCAATAACGTGAGCAGTTATCAATATTATTCGTTCCAAATACTTGTCGAGCTAATTTTTGAATTACATAATTATCTTCATTTGTAATTTTAGAGGAAGAAATAAATCCGATAGAACCTTTACCGTACTCTTCTTTAATAGTACCTAATTTATTTGCAACTACATTCAGTGCTTCTTCCCATGTAGATTCAACAAACGTTCCATTTTTACGAATTAAAGGTTTTGTAATTCGTTCTTTAGAATTTACGAAATCCCAACCAAATTTCCCTTTTACACAAGTGGAAATTGCGTTAACTGGTGCATCTGAAGATGGCTGTACTTTAAGGATTTTACGCCCCTTCGTCCACACTTCAAACGAACAACCTACACCACAAAATGTACATACTGTTTTCGTTTTCTTCGTACGAGTATCACGCATGGCCGCTTCCACTTCTGATACCGCAAAAATACCGCTATATCCAGGCTCAACTTCTTTAATTAAATCTACCATCGGTTCAAGAATATCTGGTTTTAATCCCGTCATAAATCCAGCTTCACCGAGCATCGTTTTCTCCATTAAAGCGTTACAAGGGCAAATCGTTACACATTGACCACAGCTAACGCATGAAGAATCATTAATATTTACTCCTTCATCCCAAATAACTCGTGGGCGTTCCGCTTCCCAGTCTATCGATAACGTTTCATTTACTTGTAAGTTTTGACACACCTCAACACATTGACCGCATGCAATACATTGATTAGGGTCATAGCGATAAAACGGATGCGTCATATCAACTTCACTTACATCTACTTTCGGTTCATAAGGATATTTTTGATGTTCAATTTCCATTAATTCTGCTGTATTATGCAGTTTACAGTTCCCATTGTTGTTGTCACATACTGTACAGTATAATAAATGATTTTCTAGTAACCGATCCATCGCCTCTGTTTGTGCTTCTTTTGCGCGAACAGAAGCACGCTCAACGTTCATACCTTCCGTTGCTATCGTCGAACAAGAACGCATTAACTTTCCGTCAACTTCTACAATACAAGTGTCACATGTTTGAATAGGATCTACTTCCGGCACGTAACAAATTTGCGGATGTTCAATCCCGTTCTCATTAATAACACCCAATATCGTTGAACCAGGCTCCGCTGTATACTTTTTTCCGTCAATTGTAATATGAACCATGTTGTCATTCATGGTCTTTCCCCCTTTTTGAGAATAAAAAAAACTCCACCACGAAAATATACGCACCACATTTTGGGCACGCTATCATCATGGTGGAGTAGTTTATTAGCACATCTTGCTAAAATACCAATCCATTTATTCATAAATAAAACGATAGATTCATAACAGGTCATATCACGATTCCATCTTTAACACTATAATTATAGCGTTAAATGTACAAATATACAATATAAATTTTAAACTGCGCATATGTCTGTATGTAACTATCCATAATAACCCATATACAGTTCAACGAGGAATAAGGTGAATATATGGGATCTTTTCGAAAATGGATAAGGGGCGAAAAATCTTTCTCTACACATGAGCAATCTGAAACTGTATTAAATAAAGAAATTTCTTCCTCCATGCCGCTTAATCTTAAACACTTATCCAAATTATTTAGTGGTATTCCAGAATTAATTACACGCACTTTCCCGTTAAAAAACGGAAAAGAAGCTGCTCTTATATATATGGAAGGGCTTGTAGATAAAACTGTTATTAATGTAGATATTCTTCGTCCTCTCTTATTTAAAGAATGGAATGAAGATGATTTTTGGGAATCTTCTGTTTCTATAGGGAATATTAAAAAAGTTCAGAAGTGGATAGACATTGAGCAATCTCTCTTACATGGCAAAAGTATTTTATTTATAAACGGGCAATTATCAGCTTTAGAACTAGATACGCAAGCGGCGCCAAAAAGGAGTATTGAAGAACCTACAACAGAGACTTCCATAAAAAGCTCACACGAAGGATTTAATGAAGTGGCAAGTGATAGTATCGCACTTATTCGTCGCTATATTCCAAATCGCGAATTAAAAGTGAAGGAATTCACTGTTGGCGAACGAGCAACCTCTAAAGTTTTTTTACTTTATCTTGCAGATGTTGCAAACGAAGATGTTGTACAAGATATGGCATGCCGCATTGAATCAATCAAAGTAGATGCTATTCTTACTACCGGTGAATTAGAAGGATTTGTTGAAGATAATTCCTATACTCTCTTCCCACAATTGTCTATCACTGAACGTCCTGACACAACAGCACATCATATTTTGAATGGGCGAATTGCTGTTGTTGTAGATCGCTCACCAGGCGTATTAATAGGACCTATGACCTTTTCATCCTTCTTTCAGACGATAGATGATTACAGCTTCAGACCTATGATTCCATCTTTTATACGACTCCTTCGTTTCACTGGGCTATTTATTGCAATATTTGCTCCTGCTCTTTATATTGCTATGATTTCCTTCCATTATGAAGTGATTCCGCTCAAATTGTTGTTAACTATTGGAGAATCTCGAGCCAAAATTCCTTTTCCTCCCATATTAGAAGCTTTATTAATGGAATTAGTTCTCGAAATGCTCCGAGAAGCAGCGATTCGGCTTCCTGGGCCTGTTGGACAAACAATCGGCGTCGTAGGAGGAATTGTAATTGGACAAGCTGCGGTTCAAGCTGGGATTGTGAGTAACGTTATGGTTATCGTCGTATCAATTACTGCGGTTGCCTCCTTCATTATTCCTAACTTAGAAATGTCAGCAGGAATTCGGCTTCTTCGATTCCCAATGATGATAGCCGCCTCTTTATTTGGCGTCATTGGAATTATGGTTGGAATGGCAATCATTATCATCCATATTCTTTCTATGGAATCACTTGGTGTACCATATGGTAGTCCTTTTTCTCCGTCATATGCTTCGGATTTAAAAGATACCCTTATACGTTTCCCATGGAAAATTATGAAGAAACGGCCACTATCTCTACAATTAAAACAAGATAACCGGCAAAGAGATGTTGAAGAAAAGGAGGAGAATTAGTGACAAAACGTGCAAAGAGGGAGATCACTTTATTTCAATACATTTTAACTATTAGTGGTGTTCAAGTCGGATTCGGCGTACTTACACTTCCGCGTGAAGTTGCACAAGGAGCGAATACAGATGGCTGGATGTCTATTATTATCGGATGTGTCATTACTACTTTAGTCAGTCTATGTATTGTAAAAATCATGGAAAAACATCCAGGATATACTTTACTTGATGTGCTGATACGCTATCTTGGAAAATGGCTAGGAAGAGTAGTAATGATTTTTTGGATTTTATATGCTGTACTCGCAGCTGTTTCCTTAATTTTTTCCCTCTTATACGTTATTCATATTTGGATTTTACCTAGATCTCCTATGTCTTTAATTATGATTTTGCTATCTATTCCAATGCTTATGCTTGCATGTAAAGGAGCACTTATTATTAGTCGTTTTGCTGTTTTCACTGTCATCTTTACACTTTGGATGCCATTATTATTATTTATTCCTCTTAAAGATGGGCATTTTATATATCTTCTTCCTCTTATCAAGGAAGGGTGGCTACCAATTATAAACACCGTAAAATCAACTATCATTGCGTTTCTCGGATTCGAGTTTGCGTTTGTCCTTTATCCTTATTTAACTAACAAAGCATCTGCAAAAAAAGGAATTGTTATTGCAAATTTGATTACGTTATTTATTTATCTTCAAATCACGTTCGTTTCTTTTATTTATTTTAGTCCAGATGGTATAACAAAGTTTTTATGGCCGACTCTTTCTCTTGTTACACCGTTTCACTTCTCATTTCTTGAGCGATTTGAAATTATCTTTTTGTCATTTTATCTCTTTATTATTTTTGATTCCTGTATTCCTTATATTTTTACTGCTTCAGATGGCATTAATCAATTACTTAACAAAAAAGGCAGTTCATTACCTATTTATTTTTTATTATTCGGGTGTATTTTCATCTTATTCTTTTATATCCCTTCTTCTTATCAGATAAGTGCGTTGCGGGAATTTTGGGGAACTGCTAGTTATTTTATCGTTTTTCTATTCCCAGTTATATTTCTCTTATACATGACACTTTATCAGCATTGGAAAAGGAGAAAAGTTTAAATGAGACGCTTTATTCATTTTATTATATTTTGTTTTCTCATAATTTTTTTAGCAGGTTGTGAAGATCGGCTTGATTTAGAAAAACAATCCATCTCATTAATTTACGGTTTTGACGCAAAAGCAAAAGGAAAATTAATTGTGTATCACGTAAATCCTATTTTCAATGAAGATGTAGAGAAAAAGTACGAAATTCATGAAGCGAAAGTACATACACCCCGAGAAGCAAAAGATACGTTTAACAGTTCAAGCAGCGGTTTAGTATCCACAGAAAAGTTACAGCTTATATTGTTCAGCACGAATTTTTTAAAACAAGAAGGAGCTATGCCTTATCTGGATGTTTGGTATCGCGACCCTAAAAATACAGGGAATATGCGCATGGTTGCAGTAGATGGACCCATTTCTTCTGTTATATATAATAATTTCAAAGATAAGCCTGCTCTTCCTGAATATTTAACAGATTTAATTAATACGAACAAACTATACAATCGGACCGTGTTTACGACATTCCATGAATTTCATAGACAAACTTTTAATAAAGGCGTAACTCCTGCTATTTCAGAAATAAAAAAAGGGAAGAAAGATGTTATTGTTACCGGTTCGGCACTATTAACCTCTCGTGGAACTTATAAGATGTCTTTAAATCGCTACGAAAGTGCCCTTCTTCTTATGGTGCAAAAGAAAGCTAATATACCCGTTTCACTTACAATGAAAATCCCCTCTAATTTAGTTGAAAGTAATAGCCATCTAAAAGATACAAAAGGCGACGATTTTATAACAATAAATGTTCTTAGTATGAATCATGATATCGGTACAGACTATAGCGATAACCGCTTCAAATTTAATATTAAAATGGATTTAAAAATTGCCGTATCTGAACTTACATTCAACATGGATATAGATAATGATAGAAAAAAATTAACTTCTCTTATTACAAAACAACTAAACAATGATTTAAACGATTTAATCCACAAAATTCAAAAACAGCAACTTGATCCATTCGGATTTGGTGATTATGCGAGAGCGTTTCAATATGAAGAATGGAAACAAGTTGAAGATGATTGGCCAAGTGCCTTTTCAAAAGCTAATGTGAAAGTGGCACCAACTATTAAAATTTTAGAAAATGGGATTATTAAATAGAAAAAACACGCTACTTGTTCTTATATGAATAAGTAGCATGTTTTCATTTCCATTACAAGTATTATTTCAATGGACTATACTCTATTTCCATTTCTAACATTACTATGTTTTTTAGCATATACAAAATATATGAAAACGCCTATTATAATCCATGCCACAAAACTAATTAAAGTAAGCTTAGAAAGGTTCAAAGCCAAATATATACAACTTACTATTGAAACGATAGGTAAAAAAGGTACTAGAGGGGCACGGAATGGCCTCTTCATATCAGGATGTGTCTTTCTTAATACAATGACAGCTATAGATACAAACACAAATGCTGTTATCGTTCCCATATTCACTAAATTAGCTAATAAATTCAAATCCACTAATCCCGCTAATAAAGCTGCTAGTATACCTGTAACCCACGTATTAAAAAATGGAGTTTGTAAACGTTTATGGACACTTGAAAGTCTTTTTGGTAACAGTCCATCTCGACTCATCGAATAAGATACACGAACAAATGCAAACATAGCTACTAACAGAACTGTTGTTAGCCCTGCTATCGCTCCCACCGATAACAACCCAGCAATTCTATCTTCTCCTACAGTGCGCAACGCATATGCAACCGGATCAGCAACATTTAATTCCGTAAACGGAACCATTCCAGTTAGCACGAATGAAACACCTACATATAGAACGGTACAAATGAACAAGGAAACAAGTAGCCCAATTGGCACGTTACGTTGTGGACGCTTCACTTCCTCTGCGGCTGTTGCAACTGCATCAAATCCTAAAAAAGCAAAAAATACAGTAGCAGCGCCCCCTACCACACCGTGAAAACCAAACGGTAGAAATGGTTGCCAATTCTCTGGTCTTACATATTGTGTCCCTACAACAATAAATCCTACAATAACAGCCAGTTTAATAATAACCATTATATTATTAATTCGTGCACTTTCTTTTGCACCACGGCTTAATAAAAATGTAACAACTAAAATAATAAGAACTGCTGGTAAATCAATGATTCCACCCTTCCCCATTCCTGGTGCCGAAGCAAAAACCGTAGGAATGTGAATATTAAAACCTAGTAGCAGTGACTGAAAATATGCTGACCAGCCTGCTGCAACCGCAGAAGTCGCTAATAAATACTCCAGCATAACACACCAGCCAACTATAAATGCAAAAATCTCACCTAGTGTCATATATGTATATGAATATACACTTCCCGAAACTGGAACTGTAGATGCAAATTCAGCATAACAGAAAGCTACACATGCACATATAATTGCCGCTAATACAAAAGATAATACAATCGCCGGACCAGCATGTTTCGCTGCTACAATACCAGTTAATACGAAAATACCTGTACCAATAATTGCTCCAATACCTAAAAGAGTTAAATCAATCGCTCCTAAAGTTTGATTCAATACTTTTTTCTTTTCTTCATCCATTGCTTTCTTTATGAAAAGACTCATTCTTTGAAACCTCTTTTTCAAGTTTATCTCTTACTTGTTACATTCTTTATTACTGTTCTATTTTAAAAATAAAAATATACATAGTTCACTTCCCCTATAGACTTAGTAACCCGTCTCAAAAAACAGAAAATTCAATCTCTTTATACCGTATTGAATTTTCAAAATATTAATCATACCAAAAAACCATTAAGAATGCTGATTGAATTTATCATACAATTAATTATATTGTCAATAATAAATCACTCAAAAATAATCGGTTGATTATGTATAAAGTGTTATTTTTATACATAATTATTTTCTTAAAAACATTGTTGTTTTCCACCTTAATATTCATATGCATTTTATTACATTGATTTTCATACAATTTTCATTACATACAATGTAATGAAAATTGTATGTAATGAAAATGAATTATTATTTAAAAATAATAATTCATTTGAGGTTATTTCACCATTTTAATACTAACAAAAAAAGTGCAGATTTTCATCTGCACTTTTTTTATTCTTCCACTTCAGCTTCTGCACTACTATTTTCAAGATGCTCCTTCTGAGCTTCCTCTTGCAACTCTGCTGAAATCATCCCATAATAAAGTTCCGGATATAACCCAAATATTTGATATACACTTCCTAAAAACGGCATCAGAATCCCTCTTTTCTAAAGTTGTATTGCCACTTTTAAGGATTCCCTTTTCATTCACTATACATTCGTTTTTGGCGTTTCTTCTTCATCTTGAACACTTAATAAATTTTGCCATTTTTTATACGGAGCGCTATTTGGATCTACATATCCTTTCGCATGCGAGCGATCCCACAATTGTTTAATAAACATTTCTTTCTCTTTCTTTGCAACCATATCAGCACCTGTACCGTAATAGTTCTGGAAATACAACTCGATTTCATCAAGGAATAGTCTTAATAATTCATCTGATGTTTCTTCTAACGTCGGATCATACTTCGCTTCACGGTCATACATTAAAATCATGTCTAAAAGATTGTGGACATGTTCTTTTCTAAGCCATCTTACATCTTGGGCTCCTAATACGAACGGATGTGTATATAAATGTCCACCTTGTATCATCGCCTTTTCTTGCTCTTCTTCAAATCGTGACAAGATGTTTTCATAAATAAACGGATTATGAAGCAATGCTCTGTGTAATTTATAACTTTCGCTTGAAATATTTTTCCCCATCGACTGAATTAAAAAGCTACGTCCTACACCGTTATATTGATACACAAACTGTCCATCAACAGCAACTAAACTAATCCAGCGATACATATATGCGTATAGTAAGGCACGATTACATTTATCATAATCTAATTTTGTTTGAGTCGCATTCAAATCTGGCATAAAGGCTGGTAAGTGCCAATACTTATCTAAATGCGGCGTTAAACTAGATTTTTTACTATTTAATTTGTTTACACGGCGATAATACGATTGGAAATAGTCCCCTTTATCATTCATAAATCCGTTTGAAATATGTCCTGATGATAATTTAGGAAAATCTTGCAGCGATAAGCCATAATGTGCTCGATAACAGATCACTTCAAATGGCGAAAAGGCTTCGTGTACTGTATCTTTTTCTTTAAACATTTCTTGAATCAATTCCTCTTGTAGCTCTTTCTTTAAAGAAGGATGTATACCCCAATATTGTAATTCCCTATGATGAGCAACTTTCGGAATGAATGGACTTGCTAAATGGAACAGGTCTTCAATTTTTTCACGCACGTATTCATCGCGATCACGTTTCTTATAATCTGCTTCTTTTCGCAACGCTTCAATAATATTCAATTCTAATTTATCACGATAGCGTACTTGCAGTTCGTCATAACAATAGCTCAGTATATGTTCGCGATAGAAATCCTCTACCTTTTTCGACTGAATCTCTTCTGTTTTCGCATCACGACAATATTCCCCATACAAACTCATATAAATTTCCGCTGATATATCTTTCGGTAGTACCCCTAAATTTAAATGTTGCTGCATATCTTGCCATATCTTTTCTTGCAGCTGTTCCTCTGCTAATACATAAACATTCGTCGGGTTTGTTTTCCCTTCAAATTCCTTACTGCGCTTTTGGATTTCAAACAATAAATTTTCACGTGTTTCATGTAAATTATCAAAAAATCTTTCCCAATATTGAATCATTTTATTAACTGCCTGATATAGCGATTGATATACAAGTTCTAATAGCATTTCTTTTCGATATTCATTTAATTTGTGTACATATTGCGTTACGATGTCTTCAAATTCTCTTTTGAATAAACGTTGCTGATTATTAATCATTTTTCCGAACCAGCCTTGTTGTTGAGCAATTTCTACTCGGCGTACAGCCGTTACCGTGCCATCGATATTACCTACATTAAATTTTTTATCGTAGTTTTGAATTACATTACGCTTTTGTTCATTATTTTCATGTAATCGATTCATTTTTTCTACTAACTGTTTTCGAATTTCATATAACATAAAACGTGCTGCTACTGGGTGAACTGGATCTGTTTTCTTTAAAAACCATGTATTTAATTGATAGGACTGCCCTTCAGAACCACTTGGTGAAAAGCGGTCTGATTCAATCATGTCATATAAAAGTGTCGTTACATGTTCATGTACACGGCTCGGAATCGCATATGCATATAAGCGAACCGCGTGATCCACTCTTGCTACTTCACCTTTCATTTGTTCCATCATTTTCAGTTTCGCAGCTGAAATTTTACACTCATGTTGCAGACGATTTAATTCCTCATCTTTTTGCACCGTGCGTTGTACATAACTTTCTACAGCTTCTAAAAACAGTTTTGATTTCGCAACTCCGAGCTTACCACCCTCTGCTCCTTCACGTGTTTCATTGTACATTTGTCTATAGAAAATATGAGCTTGCTCTGGACGGGTAGCAAGATGTTCCAAGTCCTCTAAATAACTTTTACCTCTCTCCGGCTTTTCGCGCTGCATCCCACGTTTTACATCTTGGTCATATCTTTGCTTCTTCTCTTGAAACAGTTGATCTAAATGAAGCCACGATTCATCTAAACCTTGCACAGCCCATTTTAAAGCACAATATTTTAACACATGCTCATACGGATAAATGAGTTTTGCCGTTCCTGCCCCGCAATATCGTCCTTTTCCGCTTGATTCTGCTAATTGCTGAATTTGATTGTCTTCTTGTGCAAAATGACTTGTGGACATCGGGCTAAATAACTGTAAATAAATTGTATTTGCCATCTGTTCCATATAATCTGATAAATTGTGTAAATGGTGTCCATGTAGGTTTTCATAATCGTATAAGAAACAATAATTGTACGGTAAATGATGTTGTTTAATTGTATGATTTGTTCTTCCGTCTTCATCTACTTGATCAGGGCGATACTCTAATTCAATTGTTACACCGCCGCGTTTTGATAATTCTCCAGTAGAACCGAGTGTAATAGCATGTAATTCTTTTAACGATGCATAGCCGTTCGCTTGCACCGTTTCAAACTCTTTCGCACTAACTGTTCTCGTCTTTACTAAAACATCCGGCATTAAAAACGCACCGCGTATTAAAATGTTATGATGCTGCAATTTCTTCCGAAGCATTTCACGTAAATATAATGCAATTTGCAGAAACATCCCCGAACCTGTTCCGCCTGCTAGTGATGTTACTATAATGACACGCACACCATATTCCGTTTGATCACTTGTAACCGGAAAAATTTTCTCAATTTCTTGCCAAAAGGACGTTAATTTATCTTCTTTCATCGCAGCACGTAACGCTAAACGTGAAATGACGCGTAACTGTCCTGCTCCTTCTGTTAATGGCTTATCAAGTATAGTCGGATCCATCGGAAACCACTCTGGGATCGTTGGATCTCCCGCAATATACTCCCTAGGCGTTTTACTAGAACTTGTTTGTGTCTTAAACTTTCGAATATGATCAAATTTACTTAATGTATTCACATCTGTATCAAATACGTGCATTGCTACCTTTTTCCGGCGCTCTTCAGGCAATTTTTCATATATTTGATGCGTCACAGTACTACCGATTCCACCTAAACCAATTAATATTGTTGGAACTTGTAATGTCATGTGAACCACCTTCCTATTCTTGCTTGTTTGAAAAAAGGGAAAGAGAATCAATACTCCATCCCCTTCTTTTCCCTATCTACTATTCACATTCGTACTTGTAAATCTCCTTACCATATCCTCTATCAATTAGTAAAAGTTCATTTGGATATAGTGTCTTATGTTCCATTCCTACTTCATCCTCTGTTATAAACATCCCATCAATAATCATTCCAACTACTTGTGATTCTTTCGCTACAAAGACAGATTTCGAACCTTTCTTCGCTATAAACGTAACGGATTGCACTGTTTTTCTTTCTGCTCTAAATGGGATACCAAAATAATGGTTCCACCATTTATTTCGAAGTAATTCTGGTTCAGATTGATATAGCCAATCTTTCGCTACCTCTTGATCCCATTCATAATACAGTAGTGCTTTCCGGTGAAATCTTGGCCGAACAATCCATCCTAAAACAATGATTCCTACTACTAGTAGTAATAAAGTGATAGGAATGACAAACTTAAAAATAAGCGCATATTTTTCATAAAACGGAGCATCTTGAATATGGAATGTTATGTTTTTCTTTACTTCTTGTAATTTTGAATCCTGCATTACGATGGTAGCTTCTACGGTGCCGGTATCTGTAAAATTAAATGTGTCGGAGTAATAGGGACGAGGATAAACATAGATCTGATTTCCATGTTGCTTTATTTCATAATTGATTGATTGTTTAGATGTGATACCAGTAGATTTTAATAGTTTTTTTACAGCTTCTTCTGTCATCGG
Organism: Bacillus sp. C-3-6; assembly: GCF_054509685.1. Lineage (NCBI taxonomy): Bacteria > Bacillati > Bacillota > Bacilli > Caryophanales > Bacillaceae > Bacillus > Bacillus sp. C-3-6. The sequence goes on from NZ_CM137247.1 coordinate 3,389,628, forward strand.
CTTACCATCTAACTGTGGCTGCAAAACAAATGGTTTACTATTCTCTAAATTTGTCACTTTTTCTTCATAATCTTTTGTAACAGTTTGAAGTGATAATTTTGGTTTCTCAGCTGTTTCAATTTTAAATTCTTTCGTCTGTCTATAAAACCCCTTTATATTCATATGAACTTTCCCGCGTACTAACCCTTTACCAAGCTTAGTTTCGTAATAAAACACATGCCTCTTATCGTCCCACTTCATCGGATATTGTTTTCCGTCTATTTCTACTTCTGCCTGAAAGTAAGAAGACTGAACTGGCAACTCCGTAGGCTTTGCTTCAATAACAGCAGTAACACCTTCGTACATTTCCTCTACATTTTTTTGACTACTATCATCTTTGTCATAAGTAGAAACCGTATAATTAAGCGCTGGTTCAACTAGTACTTGTAGTCCTTCTTTCTCAATGTCCTGGTCCACTTCTATCGTATAAGTTCCTGGTTTAATAACTTCCTGATTTTCCGTACTTATATGAACTATATTTCCGAACAATTTTGCTTCTCCTGGTGCATGTATGGAAAAAGAAGATTGTAATTGTAATGGTTTAGAAATTTGTGTGACCTGATAATCGGGCAGAGAAGGCGATTGTCGTACAAGCGTCATACGCTTTAATGGAAACGGTGTTGTAATCTCTACTCTTTTCCCCACTACTTTCGTTTTTACAATCGATTCAACAGAGGAGAATGGATCACGATTTGCAACTAATGCTGCCACTTGATTTACACTTTTTACAATGCCATCTTCTCCGCTTGACGGCATAGTAACACCATTTATCTCTTTCTTCCATATTTCTTTGAACGTGTTTAATTGTTCTTTTTCTTGTTGTCCTAAATCTTCTTCCATCGTAATTAAGACTGGGTGTAACGATATCTTTTTTGCATCCATTTCTTTCTTAAACTGGGCTAATTTCTGCAAAATTTGTTCTTTTCCGCCAACCTTATCTTTCTCTAAATCATTAAATGCCCCGTCAGTTAATACAATAAGCCAAAATTCACGTTTTCCATCTATATCTGCTTCCTTTTTTATAGATTGCATCGCCGTTTCTACCGCGCTAAATGGAGTATTTAAATACGTTTTCCACGCTCCAATCCCCTCAATTTCTGTTTGCCTTTTATCCTTCGTTAACGAAATGTTTAATGGATCATTCGGCTTACTCATTGGAACGTAAGAAAATTTATCTTTTTCATCTAATAGCGCAACTAAACTTTGCAAAGCATAATTGGCATATTTCCAGCGATCGTTATTTCTCATGCTGCCCGAATCGTCATATACAAGTGAAACGACCCTTTCCTTTGCCTCCTCTCCTTTTGCAAAAGCTGATAAAGGTAAACATATAAATAGAAACAACATGAACGTGGCACAAATTCGGATTTTCATGATGAGGCTTCGCCACCTTTGTAGACAAATTCCTATGTTTAAATTTATGAGAGGAAACAAGATATATGACTTGTATTTTAGGACAACTAACCCACCATAACTTTATTATGTAAACAGATTATACACTTGGTAATATTCCTTCTAGCATTCTCTATCCAATTATATAAGTAAAAAAGCCTGTTTAAGCTCCACGCTTAAAACAGACTTTTCCTACTTTTTATTTTAAAAACACATAACAAAAAGTTTGATTTTTAACTTAACACATCACTTCTATTGTAAATCCACCAGGTGCTTCAACGTAAAACGTATACGCATGGACATGCTTGGGAGGCTCCACCAAAAATCCATCTTCCTTCAATCTTTGATTTATCTTATCTACTTGTTCTTCACTTTCTTGTGGAAATCCTACATGAAATGTTTTTGGATACTGAACTTCTTTTCCTTTCATTAAAGTTAGTATAAATCCATCATTATCACGCATAACTGCAAAGGCATTCCCCCTTGTTCCACTACAAATTAAACCAAAATACCTCTCTAAAAACGCTCTAGATGCTGTTACATCTGTAACTGTTAAATTAAGATGTTTAATTCCCAATCCCCCACCTCATTTCTCAATTTTCTAACATTTTATCATACAAATAAAAAACACGCTTTTCACAGCGTGTTTCATTGCTTTACATACACTTCAACAATCGGATTCTCTTTATTATCCGCATGCAAGCGTATATTCGCTTCACTTGTATTATAAATACTAGCTAATAACATTATCGTTAACACATTAGGTATCTTCGCATCACTTCCATATTTTCTCTCAAGCCCTTCCTTATATTCAAAATCTAAATCCCCCTGCACATATGTATACACTTCAAAACCATCTTCTAAATTGCAAACTACTGTATCAATAATATCTGCCCCTACTTGCTTCTTCATTTCCTCTCGCAACGCTTCAATAAATTCTTCCCACGGTACTTCGTATGTCTGAAACTGATCTGTAGATTTCATGCCTTTTCCTCCTTATATATCCTCTTCTTATATTTCCCCTTTCCTATAACAATTATGATAGATAGGACATTCGTACAAGCCGCACTTGTCCCCCTTACATATCGTATTACTGTAATGCGGAAGGAGGAAAGAACATGCATAGACAAAAATGTTATGATACATGCCGACGTTATTTCGGAAAAGTTGTTCGGATTGAAGACCGTGATGGCCGTATACATTTAGGTAAAATAATTGATTTGACACAAAACTCTGTATGGATCGAACCGGTGCAACAGCGCTCATCTTTTGATTCAGGATTCGGATACTATGATGCTTATGCAAACGGTGGTTGTGACCTTTGCGGCGGCCTTAGCAGATGTGATAGTTGCGGATTTGGATGCGGTGGTGGATTCAGCAGTTGCGGATGTGGTGGCCGTGGTTGCGGTAGTTGTGGTGGCGGCGGCTGGGGTGGCGGCGGTTGTGGCTGGGGTGTTGAACTCGGATTTGGTTTCATCTTCGGAATTACATTAGCTGCATTATTTTTCATTTAACATAGTAAAGAGTTGACTACCTTTAGCCAACTCTTTCTCTTTATTTTTCACATATAAAAATACGATGCCCTAAAATGTGTTGGTACATAAGCCGTACATTTTCATGCTGTACCCACGCCTCATATAACTCATTCGGAATATGTGAGGATACATTCCATTCTGGCTCTTCTACATAGCCAGAGATTGTTTCTGCAATCGTGCCACCGCCAGCAATTGTGATTCTTTTAAAATTTGCTTTCTGAAATAATTGTACCCACTCATTCTCAGTTAATAGTTCTTTCATGCCATATAATTGGGCGATTTTTTCTTCCTCACTCTTATCAATGTGCCTATCAATAATCATTTCAATGACAACAAGCTTACCGTCCTGCTGTAATACACGGTAACACTCCGAGATAACCCTTTCTTTCTCTGTAAAAGCGATGATTGATTCTCCAAGTACGAACTCAAATGAGTTATTCAAACAAGGTAATTGCTCTACACTTCCTTCAATTAATTGTATATCTAACCCTTCAAACAACCATCTATCTTTTGCCTTTTGAATCATAATTTCATTCTTTTCAACAGTTGTTACTTTATAACCAAATTCCCTTGTCATATATGCCGCTGTTTTTCCCGTACCGCAACCTATTTCAAGGACATTCGCTCCATATTTAAAAGGCAGTTGTGCTAACAATTGTTTTGTTAACGTAAAACCACCAGGATGAGCACTTCCTATTCCGTAATAAGCTAGGAAATCGATGTATGTGTTTCGCTTCATAGGACTCTCCTTCAAGTTTTCTATAATACATATATTCATCCTCAAAAAAATAGTGCACAGAAAAAAAAGCATTTTCAAGTGCAATGTTACAACTTGAAAACGCTTTTTTCTTTTACTATTTCTCTTCTACATACGCCCATTTGAAACTATATTCCGGACTAATATTATGTTTTACAATTCCCTTTACATTTGGTTTCATAACATACGATCTACCACTTTGATATAAAGGTACGAGCGCTACATCTTCTTCAAGTAACAGTTTTTCTGCTTTCCCTAGCTCTGTCCAACGTTTTTTTGCATCAGCCATCCATTCCGTCTTACTTTTATTAATAATGTCATCATATTTTGAATTTGAATAGCTCATCTGATTCTGTGAATTTTTCGTTTCAAACATATCAAGATATGTCATTGGATCCGCATAATCTGGATTCCAGCCGCCATATGAGAAATCATAATCTTGGTCTGATTCTAATTTTAGTTTTTGCTTAAATGGTTGCAGTTTAATATTTACTGTTACACCCTTTAAATTCTTTTCAATTTGATCTTTTACATACTCCCCAACCTTTTTCGCATTACCAGTATCATAATTTAATAGCTCTATTGTCACTTGATCTTTTCCAAGTTCTTTTTTCGCAGCTTCCCAGGCTGCTGCTGCCTTTTTAGAGTCTTGTTTTAAACCATTTTTAAACGTTTCTGCGAAATCTTTACCATCTGGTCCAGCTGCTAAACCTTTTGGTACTAAATAATCCACTGGTTTTGAACCATCATTTAAAATGACATTCGTTAAAGCTTTCTTATCGATTGATAATGCAATTGCTTCACGTAATTTTTTACTCTTTAACGGTGTATCTTGCCCACCACGTTTTTGATTTAGACGCAAGTAAAACGTACTTGTTTCTGAATATGCACCAAACTCTTCTTTATTATTTCTATACTTATCAACAAATTCACCTGATAAAAGTGTAAAATCAATCGCACCTGTATCATATAAATTTACTCTTGTAGCTGGTTCTTTTACTACACTATAGTTGATTTCTTCTAGTTTTACAGTCTTTTTATCCCAATACTGATCATTTTTCTTTAATTTCCAACCTTGTTCATGCTTCCAATCAGTAAGTACAAACGGTCCATTATAAACTGTCGTATCAGACTCTAAACCGTATTTATCTCCTTTTTCTTTTACGAACTTTTCATTTAATGGATAGTATGACGCGAATGCCATTAAATTTAAGAAATATGGTACTGGTCTCTCTAGTTCAACTTCCAGCGTATAATCATCTACCGCTTTTACACCTAATGTAGAAACTTCTGCTTTCCCTTGATTTATTGCCTCTGCATTTTTAAGATAGTAAGCAATAAACGCATACTCAGCAGCTGTTTTTGGATCTACTAGACGTTGCCATGCAAATACGAAATCTTTCGCTGTTACAGGATCACCGTTTGACCATTTTGCATCTTTTCGTAATTTGAATGTATATTTTTTGCCATCCTCGCTTTTCGTACTAGATTCTGCCGCCGCTGGAATTGGCTTGTTATCTTTATCTAGACGATATAACCCTTCCATCGTGTTTCCTAAAATTTGAGAACCTAACGTATCTGTATTTTTAGAAGTATCCATAGTCGGAATTTCATTCGTTTCTGTACGATTCATTACTTGCTGTGCTGCATATTTAATATCGGATTTTTTCTCTTCCCCGCCACTATTAGACGTCGTAGTCGTTTTCTTCTCCCCACCAGAAGATCCAGAACATGCTGTTAACGCCACACTCATTGCTAAAACTGGTGCTACAACCGCCGTGAACTTTTTCATCTTTTTCTTCATTCTTGTACCCTCCCCAATTATATGTACGAAATTAACTTTGAGAGACTTTCTTTTAAAATATATTATTAGAAAATTCTTACTAATTATTATTCTACTAATTTTTCTTGATTTGTAAAGTTTTTTATGAATATTCTAAATAATTAATTTATTATTTTTATAATACCTATCTATTACTACTATACGAATTCTCCCACATCTACTATATGTAAGTACCACTTTTCTTATTCGTCTCTACTTATTTAAATTTAATTAAATAGTAAAAGAGCGTTTTAAAAATAAATAATGAACTGCACCCCAATTGTTAGACACAGTCTAACAATTGGAGGTGCAGTTTTTCTATGGCTAAATTTACATCTGATGAAAAAATACAAATCGTTCTACGTTATTTGAACGGAAATGAAAGTTATCGAGAAATAGGTAGATCGCTCGGTATAAATGACACAATCATTTTGAATTGGGTAAACCAATATAAACAGAATGGTCTGGAAGCTTTTCTAAAACGATGTACAAATTACACACAACAATTTAAACTAGACGTACTAAACTTTATGATTGAAAACGGTATGTCCTTATTTGAGACGGCAGCTATCTTTAATATTCCTGCCCCTTCAACGATTTCTGTTTGGAAAAAACAGCTCGAAACACAAGGAATTGATGCCCTTCAATCTAAGAAAAAGGGGCGTCCATCCATGAAAAAAGATTCAAATAAACAATTAAAACAACCTTTAGCTGAAGGGTCAGTCGAAGCACTTGAAGCACGCATTAAACAGCTTGAGATGGAAAATGAGTACTTAAAAAAGTTAAATGCCTTAGTTCAAAACAAGGAAAAATCACAAAACAAGACAAAGCGCAAGTAGTCTATGAATTAAGGCATAAATATTCGGTGAAGGCACTCGTGGAGCTAGCTACTATTCCTCGAAGCACGTATTATGATTTAGTAAAGAAAATGAATCGTCCAGATGTAGATGCCGATTTGAAAGTTGAGATTAAAGCGATTTATGAGGAAAATGAAGGTCGTTATGGTTACCGTCGCATTCGTGATGAATTAACGAATCGTGGCCAGAAAGTGAACCACAAGAAGGTTCAGCGCATTATGAAAGAGCTTGGGTTAAAGTGTGTTGTGCGTATGAAGAAATATAAATCCTATAAAGGAAAAGTCGGTAGAATTGCACCTAATATTTTAGAGCGTAATTTTCATACAGATGCACCGAATCAAAAGTGGGTAACAGACATCACAGAGTTTAAATTGTTTGGAGAAAAACTGTATGTATCACCTGTATTAGATTTGTATAATGGTGAAATTATTACCTATACAATTGGTTCTAGACCGACGTATTCGCTTGTTTCAGACATGTTAGAGAAAGCATTGGAACGTTTACCTGAAACCCACCAGCTACTGATGCATTCGGATCAAGGATGGCATTATCAAATGAGACAGTACGTTCGTACACTTGAATCAAGAGCTATCGTCCAGAGTATGTCTCGAAAAGGCAACTGTTACGACAACGCAGTAATAGAAAATTTCTTTGGGATTATGAAGTCGGAGTTCCTCTACATAAAAGAATTTGAAAATGTAGAGCACTTTAAAATAGAATTAGAAAAATATATAGATTATTATAATACGAAACGGATTAAGGCAAAATTAAAAATGAGCCCGGTACAATACCGGACTCATTTTTATCAAGCTGCCTAATGAAATAACCGTGTCTAACTTTTAGGGGTCACTTCACTTTTTTTATTATTTTCCTTCCGTTACATAAGCCCACTTAAAGCTATATTCTGGACTAATATTGTGTTTCACAATTCCTTTAACATTCGGTTTCATTACATACGCTCTTCCTGTTTGATATAAAGGAACTAGCCCAGCATCTTCTTCAAGGAATAGTTTTTCAGCTTTTCCTAACGTTTCCCAACGCTTCTTCGCATCACCCATTAATTCATTACCTGCTTTTTCTACCATATCATCATATTTTGCATTTGAGTAACTCATTTGGTTATACGGGCTCTTCGACTCGAACATATCGATAAACGTCATTGGATCCGCGTAGTCTGGACTCCAACCTGCATAAGAGATTTCATAATCTTGTGCAGTCTCTAATTTTAATTTTTGTTTAAACGGCTGAATCTTTGTATTAATCGTTACACCTTTTAAGTTTTTCTCAATTTGATCTTTAACATAATCAGCAATCTTTTTCGCAGTTCCATCATCATAACTTAGTAATTCAATTGTCACTTGATCTTTTCCAAGTTCTTTTTTCGCTGCTTCCCAAGCTGCTGCACCTTTTTTCGGATCATATTTCAAACCATTTTTAAATGTATCTTGGTAATCTTTACCGTCTGGTCCTGTCGCAAGTCCTTTTGGCACCAATTGATCCGTTGCTTTTGATCCATTATTTAAAATTACATTTGCCAATCCTTTTTTATCAACTGATAACGCAATTGCTTCACGAAGCTTTTTGCTCTTTAACGGTGTATCTTGTCCGTTACGCTTTTGATTTAAACGTAAGAAGAATGTACTTGCTTCTGAATACTCACCGTACTCATCTTTGTTCGATTTATATTTATCTACAAATTCTCCTGATAGTAATGTAAAGTCAATTGATCCTGTATCATATAAGTTTACTTTCGTCGCAACTTCTTTTACTACACTATAATTAATTTCTTCTAATTTCACAGTCTTGTTATCCCAATATTTATCATTTTTCTTTAGCTGCCATCCTTGTTCATGTTTCCATGAAGCCATAACAAATGGACCGTTATACACTGTCGTGTCAGCTTCTAAACCGTATTTATCTCCTTTTTCTTTTACGAATTTTTCATTTAGCGGATAGTATGACGGGAATGCTAATAAGTTTAAGAAGTACGGTACTGGTTTCTCTAGTTCTACTTCTAGTGTATAATCGTCTACCGCTTTTGCTCCTAATTCTGTTACAGGTTTTTCACCTTTATTAATCGCCTCTGCATTTTTAATATAGTAGGCAATAAACGCATATTCTGCCGCTGTATTTTTATCAAGTAAGCGCTGCCATGCAAATACAAAATCTTTCGCTGTTACTGGATCACCATTCGACCATTTTGCGTCTTTACGCAGTTTAAATGTATATTTTTTGCCATCCTCGCTTTTCGTACTAGATTCTGCCGCAGCCGGGATTGGCTTATTATCTTTATCAAGACGATATAATCCTTCCATCGTGTTTCCTAAAATTTGTGCCCCTAACGTATCAGTAGACTTAGAAGTATCCATTGTCGGAATTTCTTGATTCTCTGTACGATTTAACACTTGCTTCGCTGCATATTTAATATCAGACTTTTTATCTTCCCCACCACTAGACGTCGTAGTCGTTTTCTTCTCCCCACCTGATCCAGAACATGCTGTTAACGCCATACTCATTGCTAATACCGGCGCTACAACCGCCGTGAACTTTTTCATCTTTTTCTTCATTTTTGTACCCTCCCCAATTATATGTACGAAACTAAATTTGAGTAATTTCCTAATAACTAGTTATCAGAAAATTCTTATTAATTAATATTCTACTATTTTTTCTAGTTTTGTAAAGTTATTTTTAAAATATTCTAAAAATTATTTTTTCATAATAGAAACCTTATATCCATTGTTTTTTTACATTTAATCTCATAATAAAAAGCATTCCAAAAGTAAAGAATCTACCTTTGGAATGCTCTATTATTTTATCCTTCTATTGTGGACAGTGAGATTCTCAATGCAAGAATAAGATAAGGAACTTCATATATCCACTTAAAGATAAAACCACTATTTAAAAATTATTTTCCATCTTTTTCAGTCATATATGCCCACTTGAAGCTATACTCTGGGCTAATGTTATGGTGAACGATGCCTTTTGCATTTGGTTTTTGAACATATGCATCACCACGTTGGTATAAAGGTACAAGTGCTACATCTTTCTCAAGAAGTAATTTTTCAGCTTTTCCTAGCTCTTCCCAACGTTTCTTCGCGTCACCCATTAATTCTCCACCAGCTTTTTTAATCATATCATCATACTTAGAATCAGCGAAGCTCATTTGGTTATGAGAATGATTAGACTGGAACATATCTAAGAATGTCATTGGGTCAGCGTAGTCAGGTCCCCAACCAGCAAATGATAAATCATAATCTTGCTCTGTTTCTAATTTTAACTTTTGTTTGAATGGCTGAAGTTTAATATTAACTGTTACACCTTTTAAGTTTTTCTCGATCTGGTCTTTTACATATTCTCCAACTTTTTTCGCATTACCAGTATCATAGTTTAATAGCTCAATTGTAACTTGGTCTTTTCCAAGTTCTTTTTTCGCTTCATTCCATGCAGCTGCTGCTTTTTTCGCATCTGGCTTAATACCATTTTTAAATGTTTCTTGGAAATCTTTACCATCCGGTCCGGTTGCTAATCCTTTTGGTACTAAGAAGTCCGCAGGTTTAGATCCATCATTTAAAATTACATTTGATAGATTTTTCTTATCAATAGAAAGCGCAATTGCTTCACGTAATTTTTGGCTCTTTAACGGTGTATCTTGTCCGCCACGTTTTTGGTTCAGACGTAAGAAGTATGTGCTTACTTGTGAATATGTGCCAAACTCTTCTTTATTATTTCTATACTTATCAACGAATTCACCTGATAGAAGTGCAAAATCAATTGCATTTGTATCATATAAATTTACTCTTGTAGCTACTTCTTTTACTACACTATAGTTAATTTCATCTAGTTTTACAGTCTTTTTATCCCAATATTGGTCGTTTTTCTTTAATTTCCAACCTTGCTCATGCTTCCAATCAGTAAGAACGAACGGTCCGTTATATACTGTTGTATCAGACTCTAAACCATATTTATCTCCTTTTTCCTTCACGAACTTCTCATTTAATGGATAGTACGATGGGAACGCTACTAAGTTTAAGAAGTATGGTACTGCTTGTTCTAACTCAACTTCAAGCGTATAGTCATCTACCGCTTTTACTCCTAGCTCTGCTACAGGTTTTTCACCTTTATTCACCGCTTCCGCATTTTTAATTGGAAATGCAATAAATGCATACTCAGCAGCTGTTTTTGGATCTAATAGGCGTTGCCATGCGTATACGAAATCTTTCGCTGTTACAGGATCACCATTTGACCATTTTGCATCTTTACGTAATTTGAATGTATATTTTTTACCATCCTCACTCTTTGTGCTTGATTCTGCCGCAGCTGGGATTGGTTTGTTATCTTTATCTAATCGATATAAACCTTCCATTGTGTTCCCTAAAATTTGAGAACCTAATACATCTGTATTTTTTGAAGTATCCATCGTTGGAATCTCATTTGTTTCTGTACGATTTAGTACTTGTTTCGCTGCTAATTTTTCTTCTGATTTGCTATCTCCGCCAGAGCTAGAATTTGTGTTTGTCTTCTTATCTCCGCCTGATGTAGAACATGCTGTCAATGCCATACTCATTGCTAAAACTGGTGCTACAACTGCTGTTAATTTTTTGATTTTTTTCTTTTTCACTTTCTGTACCCTCCCTAATTCTTAACGCTCTCATTTAAGAATTTTCTGATAATTCCGTTTTTCTTTATATATTTATCAGAAGATTCTTATTAACTATTATTCTACTAATTTTTTGAGTTTTGTAAAGTGTTATTATTGAAAATTTTTAAAAAATTATTTTTTTACAGTAATATTCATAAAAATTCCTTAACCTTTCGAAACACTATACCTCATGGAATTCTATGTATTGATTTAATAGTCTTCATATCCCTTCACTATAAAAAAACTTGTAAATTATTGTTAATAAATAATGTATATCGTAACAAACCTCTTTTCTACCAAAATAAAAAAGCAGACATTTCGTCTGCTTTAATTCTCCTCAATTTGCTTTTCACTTAACCCTAGATGTGTTCTAAGAGTATTACTCAAACTCTGTAGATCTTTTTTATTAGGGTTATAATAATATACACGTTGCCCGTTTGGGCCATTAGGTAAGTATAAATCATCACCAGCTAATTGTATTTTTTCAACTGAACCGTTTAAACCGTATTTATAAAAAGATAAAATATCATCCATTACTAAATTTGTTTTAAAATCACTATCAACCGCCTCAACTATTTTTTCTAGCTTCGTAATCGATCCTACACTTTTTAATTTACTTAAAATCGCTTCAATAACAAGTTGTTGGCGCTGTCCTCTCATTGCATCACTATCAATATGGCGCGTTCTTGCTAGTGCAAGTGCTTCTTCGCCATTTAATTTTTGTAATCCTTTTTTCAAATGAATCGCATCAGGTTCATCTTTACTATTTTGCTCCGTAAATTCAACCGGGACATCCACTTCAATACCATCTAACCCATCAACAATTTTAGTAAAGGAACCAAAATTAAATTTCACAAAATAATCAACGGGCACCTGTAACAATTTTTCTACCGCTTCCACAGAAGCTTGCGGTCCTCCATCTGTACCATTTTTAACAAAACCACTTCCATATGCATGGGTTATTTTATCTTTTTTCTTTTCAACTGGAACATATGTATATGTATCACGCGGTATGCTCGTTAATTTCACTGTTTTATCGTCTTTATTAAAAGTCGCTAACAATAATGCATCTGTATGAAATGCACCATTATATTCCTTTTGTCGTTCTTGATTTTCATCAATTCCCATAATTAAAAGTGAAACATGATTTGCAATTGGCTTTACAGATTTCTCACGTAAATTGGATTTTTCACCTCGTGCTAAATTCAAATTAGATTTTTGTACGAGACTAGAAGTTTTCATATATACATAGGCTCCATAGCCAATTCCACCAAATAGTAATACCGCCAGTAGTAAACTTATTATCGTTTTCTTTTTATATTTTTGCTTATTTTTCTCTTCTCTTAAAGATGAATGATTCTCCATTTACTCTCCTCCTGTTTCTATTCATCCAATATGTTTTTCATTCTTTCATATTTAGCGCTATCCTTTTGAAACATACTTTCTTTCAATCCCTTATCTATTTGTATCCATTCAGTCGTAACTGAATATTGAATCAAGCCTTCTTGAAAACTAAGAAATTTCAACATAATCCCTGTATTTTTCTCCACAACCATTTCGAATTTCCCTCTTAAATCTTCAGAGGTGCTAACAGGCATCTCTATGTTGATGACTCCTTCAATTTTGTAACAATCTAATCTAAGATATTTCGTTTCTTTATAATTCCAATCTTTATATCGAATTAATAAATCTGCGAATTCTGATTGAATACTATATTTAGCTAGCCCTACATATTCATCATCATATCTCTTTTTCTCATCTGATTTTCTCACTAACCTTTCCGTAGGATTTAATTTTAATAGTTCATTGTTTCTTTCTTTCGGGTTCCATTTTGTCTCTTTATAGGTATACTTCTCATCATTAAACTCTTTTTTCTTCCCCTCGTTATATATAATTGTTCGTTTTTTGGCTAGTTTATCTTCTTTCGAAGAGATACCTCTTTGTTTCTCCGTATCAATTGCATACTTATATGTTGTAGCAATTCTTGATGAGCTAGAATATTCCTCAAATTGTCCTGAAATATTTTTAAAATAATCAATAGAATCTAGCATTTTTTGATGAATCTTTTCTTTATCTGGATAATGTACATTCGATTTTATTTCTTCTTCATTTTCATAATCAGAAAACGCTTTTTTCTTTACATATTCAAATACTCCACCATTTTGCGCAAAACTTTGTATAGAAAACTCAGACATAGATACCACTGAAAGTATACAAACCGCTGCACTAATTATCATCATATGAATTTTGTAACTCTTCTTTTTTACCTTAAGATTATGTAGCGTGCCGTTAATCTTTTCATTTAACTCTGGAGGTACTATAACATTTTCATCTTTTATTCTCTTTTTTAATTTCTCATCAAATAATTTTTCATTATCCATCCTTTACACCCCCTATTCCATCTTTAATCGTTTTTGTAGTTGTTCCCTCGCACGTGATAATCTTGATTTCACTGTTCCTTTCGGTATTTCTAACAGCTTTGCTATACTCTCTTGATTCATATCTTCATAATAATAAAGCACCGTAACAGCTCTTAATTCTTCATGTAACGATTGAATCGCATTACACAAATCTATATCTTCATACTGATCACACGCACTCATATTGTAATCATTCTCTTCTGTCACAATTACATTTTTATACGCTCTAATAATATTGTTGCACTCATTTATTAGTATTCGAATTAACCAAGTTTGAAAAAATTCTTCTTTTTTTAATTTTTTTATATTTTCATAGGCCTTTAAAATTGTTGTCTGTATCGCATCCTCTATATTTGTCTCATCACGTAACATCGCCTTTGCTATTCGATACATCTTCACTTTTTCTGTATGCATAAGCGCTATAAAGGCTTCATGATTACCTTTTTTCGCTAAAGAAACATCCGTTTCTTCTTTTATAATCATTTTATGTAAAGGGATTACTTTCACAATTGCTCCTCCTGTTTCATCCTCACTTCATCACTTCCAATTTAACTTTACATGTATTAGACGTATGAACCTAGAAAAAGGTTCATTTTTTTGAATATTTCCTTAATTAAAAAGATAAATATCCTTTATAAGTGTTATGCGATAAACATACTAGTTTTAATTTACAAATAAAAAAAGCCCACTTTCTAGTGGACTTTCTACTTTATAACGGTAAATCCCTCTTCTTAAACACTACAATTGCTACTATGAAAATACAAAGTGCTCCGGCAGTTAACCCTATACTTACAGGCCATATATTATACGTTCCTTCAGCAATTTCTTTCGGACGAAATAGCGTAAATAATGATATATTTCTCATCCACTCTAACTTATCACTTAACTTCCCTACCATATCCAATACGAAAAATAAGATAGTTAAACTCGCTGAATAACTTAGTGCTTTTCTTTCGTCATTACATATACAAGAAAAGAAAAATGAATACGCACTAACGACTAAAAATATGAGCCCTCCGACTACATTTATCTTCAAAAATAATTCTTTATTTAAGTTATTATCTTGTAAAAACCATTCTGCACCTACTAACCCAGCTACATACGTAACAGATACAATAATCAGAAGTCCCAATATGAGAACAGCAGCTTGTGTAATAGCAATTTGCACTCTAGATACAGGTGTTGCTAGCAAGTATGCCATTGCTCCTTTATCTACATGACGAGCAATTAAATGTGTCGCAACTGTTACGCAAAAAATTGTTAAAATGATAATAAACAATAGACTATAGTATTCGCCCGCTAGAAAATCCATTACGTTTTGAATCGGACTTTCCATACCAACGATTTTTTTCACACTATCAGGCATGGCAGCTATTAATTCATTTAGCCCTTTCGCTGATACCATTGACGGGAATATCCAAATTAATAACCACAAATATAAAGCCGCACCACACGCATAACTCAAAATACTTTTTTGTGTTTCTTTCAAACTAGCTAAAAACAATTGCTTATTCATGCGTTACCCCTTCTTTCTTATCGTAATAATGCATAAATAAATGTTCTAAATCCATCGCTCTCGTTTGAAGTGCCGTTACATTATAGTTTGAAAGTGTTTGTAAAACAGCTTGATAGTTTCCTTGTACAATGATAGATGCCTCTCTACCTTTTACCGCTTCAAATTGCAAATTACACTTTATAAGGGACTCAATCTCTTCTTGTGATGATACTGTTACATCTATCACCTGTCTTCTCATACTTTGTAAATCGTGAATATTTTCAACCGTTACGAGTCGACCATCTTTAATAATAGCTACTCTGTCACAAGTTCTCTCAATTTCAGTAAAAATATGTGATGACATTAGGATTGTTTTTCCTCTTTGCTTTTCCTCTAATATTAAATCTATAAACACTTGTTGCATAAGTGGATCAAGTCCAGATGTTGGTTCATCTAAAATTAACACCTCTGGATCGTGCATAAATGCAGCGACTATCCCTACTTTTTGCTTCATTCCTTTAGACATTTTGCGAATCGGTGTTTTCACATCAAATTGCAGACGCTCTATCAGTTCATCTCGTCTTTTCGTATCCTTTAATCCACGCATTCCCTGCATTAATTTTAAAAACTCTAATCCGTTCATTCCTTCAATAAAAGAAATTTCACCCGGTAGATAACCAACTTCCCTTTGAATTTGCGCTGCTTCATTCCAACAATCTAATCCAAAAATTGTCGCTTTACCAGCTGTCGGTTTTATAAATCCCATTAAATTACGAATCGTCGTTGATTTTCCGGCACCATTCGGTCCTAAATAACCAAATACTTCTCCCTCTTTTACATCAAATGTAATATGAAACAAACCTTTTCCATTCGAAAACTGTTTTGTGACATCTTGAACTGAAATCATAATTCCACCTCATTTTTTGAAATATTGAATATGTGATATTTCAAAATCATTGTACTCCTCATCTTCCATATTCGCAACAACTTTTTGAAATATTTATTAGTCCATATTTCAAAATTATTGTTTTCCATTATTTTTTCTTGTATATTTTAAGTGAGGTGATTGCATTGAACGGCTTTGAAAGAGTAAAAGAAAAGAAAAAGCGTGCCATTAAAGAAGCAGCATTCGTATTATTTTCAGAACGTGGATTTAATGAAGTGAAAATAGAACATATCGCAAAAGAAGCAAACGTTTCTCAAGTTACAATTTATAATCATTTCGGAAGTAAAGATGCGTTATTTAGGGAGCTTATACAAGAATTTATCATATCTGAATTTCAATATTATAAAGAGCTTGCAGAAGAAAAATTACCTTTTCATGATATGATGCA
The DNA here is from genome assembly GCF_054509685.1 of Bacillus sp. C-3-6. Lineage (NCBI taxonomy): Bacteria > Bacillati > Bacillota > Bacilli > Caryophanales > Bacillaceae > Bacillus > Bacillus sp. C-3-6. The sequence continues at coordinate 3,405,918 of NZ_CM137247.1, forward strand.
AAAAATGATTGTAAGAAAAATGAATACTGGCGGGTTATTTCAACCTGATATGTTACTACAAATGATGCAAAGGGACGAAGAACTCCGTAAGTTTATTTATAGTTATCAAAATGAAAAAATCCTGCCCTGGTATTTAGAAATATTAGAACAAGCTCAGCGCAAAAACGAAATTAATCCACACCTTACTAAAGAAATGATGTTACTTTACATTCAAATGTTTACTAAATTAGGTGATGATTTTGGGGCACAACTTCTTGAAGGAGATCGCGAAAAACATATACAAGATATCGTTACGATGTTCTTTTATGGACTCTCCGTCCCAGAAAAATAATTTTTCTAAAGAACAAATAGAATCACCAAAAAGCCCTTTGGATATTTAAATCGCAAGGGCTTTTTCATATCAAAAAATGACTAAAACTAACTTTATCTTAAAAAAGTTAAATGCTGCTTTATAGATAACACCTTATTATAGATTAACTCTTTTAGCATAACAGGCTGAATTGAGATAATCGTTTCACCGAAATTCAGAAAGTAATTTGAAATAAAATCAAATTCTTGCTTGTTAAAATAGCCTGTTATAATGTAATTTTCATTTTCCTTTTGCATCCTCATGGAAGGATAATTCTCTTTATCAAAAATATCCTTTCCTTTTTGATTAACAATGACGCTAAAATCAATTGCATCAGGCTTCCTGTGAAAAGTAGTAAGATAACTTAATAATTCTTCAAGATTTTTTGGATGAACATTGCTTGTTTCCACAATAGAAAGAATTTTATCACATCTAATTATTTGAACATGATTTGTCTCAAAATTAAAGATTTTAGCATACCACTGGCCAAATTTAGATTCTATTCGAATAAATTGGGCAACCAATGCTTTCTCCTCACCTTTTTTTAAATATGTTAAATGATAAACTCGCTCAGCAAAAATCCCCTGTAAAATTTCTTTTAAGAACGGACTAAAATTACTATGATTTGTTACTTCAAAGGAAAGCGTTCGTTCCATGATTGAAATATTTTTACTCACATTATCAGGTAAGACATGTTTAAATTTATTTTCAAGCGCAATACTTTCTACATTAAATGGTTTTGTCTTGTATCCATTTAGCGTAAGAATTGAAAAGTATAACGCATACATTTCATCCACACTAAAATAAATTGGTGATAACACATTATTTTCTATAATTTTATAACTTCCATTTCTACCCAGTTCAGAATATATGGGTACACCTATTTCTTCCAATGATTGAATATCTCGCAACGCGGTACTTTTAGAAATATCATATCTAGTCATTAAATCTTTTAAATTAAAATATCTTTTATTCTTTAAGAAAATAAGCATATCATTTATTCGTTCCGTTTTTTTCATATTTCCCTCCCAAAAAGGTTTCATGTATTGAAACCCTTTTAATCTATATTATAATTATCAACTAATAAAGGAGTTATATATTTATGACATTAGAAATAGCTATTTTTCTTTCAATGAATGGGCAAGCAAAGGAGGCGATTAATTTTTATATACGTAATTTAGAAGCCAAAAAGTTAATGATTGTTACGTATGAAGAACTGGCGAAAAGAGATAGTTCTTTTAAAATTACAAGTGAAAATAAAGATCATATTGCTCACTCTGTTTTACAAATTGGGAATACAAAGCTAATGATAGCAGAAGATACAATGAATACTAATGAACGTTATAACGTTGGAAATAACATGTCACTTTGCATTCAAAGCGCTAATTTAGAAGAAATACAAAGGTTTTATAATAATTTAATTTCCGATAAGCATGTGAAAATAATCTCTCAGCTAGAAAAAAATATATTTAGTGAAGCATATGGTATTATTGAAGATCCTTATGGCATACAAATCCAATTAATGTATGATAAACGACTAAACTAATTAATTAATCATATTCACATATTCCTAATAAAAAAGACACGAAATTCGTGTCTTTTTATTTTATAGAAATGACTCTACCCTTTTCACTACTTTCAATCGCTAATTGAATTAGTTTAATAACATCTAAACCTTCTTTTGCTGTTACAGGTAGTTTCTCACCATTTAATATACTATCTCGTACACCTTTATAATAATTGTCATAACAACCGACTTCTGTTGGAATACGCTCTAGGCTTTCTTCTGTTTCTAACGTAGCAAAATTCTCTTCATCGTCTACCCCATAACCGTTATCGCCTGGCTTCATTCCATTTTTTAATTGCTCTTCCTGCGAATCCATACCGTACTTCACGATAGAACCTTTCTCTCCATGCACTATAAAATGCGGTCCAGCTTTTTTCACATAACTGCTGCTACGTAAAATGACACGTTTAACTCCGTAATGCAGTACTATGTGGAAATAATCATCCACCTCTGCACCTGGTCGTTGTTTTATTACATCTGCACTTATCGCATCTGGTTTCCCGAATATTGATAACGCTTGGTCAATTAAATGCGATCCTAAATCGTATAATATACCGGAACCTGGTAGATTTTTTTCTCTCCATCGATCACGTACATGTGGACGGAAACGATCAAAATTTGATTCATATGCGTATACATTCCCTACTCTGTTTTCTCCTAACAATTTCTTAATTGTTAAGAAATCATTATCAAAACGACGATTATGATATACGCTTAACATTACATTATGCTGCTCTGCTAATGTAATAAGCTCTTCCCCTTCTTCAATTGAAACAACAAATGGTTTTTCTACAACAACATGCTTACCGTTTAAAATTGCTTCTTTTACATATGGAAAATGAGTTGTATTAGGTGATGTAATAACAACTAAGTCAACATCAGCTCGCTTCACCAATTCATCAATTGTACTAACAACATTAGCGTTTGGTAATGTTTCTTTTACTACCTCTTCTTTTGAGGATAATACAGCTCGAATATCATATTCTTCTATTGTTTGTAATAGTGGGATATGAAATGTCGTACTAGAAAAACCAAAACCTACAATCCCTACACCTATTTTTTTCATGTTGCCCCTCCATTTGTGCCGCTTTAACGGGCGGTAAGATTCCTAACCCAAAATTCAGTGAAAGCTAAGGAATTAGGTGAGGAATCAACTGCTTGTTAAAGCCCGATTAGTTCAACTAATAATCAGTGAGGATGAAGAAAATCCCCATTGATTAAAGTTTCACTTTATGAGAACGATTTCATTCGGTTATTATAACAAGATTATTATTATTTACATAATAAATTGCCTAGAAAAAAGCATCTTGCTACTATTCATAGCAAGATGCCCTCTTTATTCTGGTCTTTTCTTCGTCCACGTTTCTACTACTTCACCAGTATCATTTACATCTAGCACTAGGCTACCATTACTATATCGGTCTTTATTTCGATACGCTTTCGGATCAATCTCTTCTACAATGTTTTTCTCTGTCTTCATGTAAACTAATTCATCGTCCCGAACAATTTCAATACCGACAATGCGGTACGGATTACGTTTTAACTCTTTGAAAATAACAAGACCTCGCTTCGCCCTCGTTGATTTTTCAATTTCTGATGCTTTTAGACGTTTTACAGCACCACGCTGCGTTACGAGAATAAGTTGATCTTTATCACCATTTAACGGTTTACCAGAAGCGACATAGTCATCTTCTTTTAAATTAATTGCTTTCACACCAGCAGCTCTTACACCGACTGGACTTACTTCATCTTCATGGAAAATAAGTGCATATGCACCATGTGTAGCAAGAACGATATCACTCGTTCCATCTGTCGCAAATATATCGACAACTTCATCATCTTTTTTCAAGTTTACAGCAACGAATGCCCTTGAATAACGCTGAACTTTATATTGATTTAATTCTGTTTTCTTTATCATACCATTTCGTGTTACAAATACGATAAATCGTTTTTCTTCCTCAAAGTTCGGTACAACCGTTGCCCAAATGATCGTTTCATCTCGGTCGAGTGAAACGATATTTGCAACGTGCTGACCTAAATCTTTCCAACGAATATCTGGCATTTCGTATACTGGAAGATATATATAGTTCCCTTTACTTGTGAATAAAAGAACTGTTTCAGTCGTATTCGTATCGAATCGTTCAAGTAAGATGTCACCCTCTTTCATACCGAAGTCTTTGCCGTTTGATGCATTATGTGAGCGCCATCCAGTACGTTTCACATATCCTTCTTTCGTTACAGTAACGATGACATCTTCTTGTGGAATCATCACTTCTACGTCTATTTTAATTTCTTCAATTTGTTCTTCAATAATAGCACGGCGATCATCACTATATGTTTTCTTAACTCTCTTCAAATCAGTTTTAATGACTTGAAGTAATCTTTTTTCACTTTGTAAAATTGACTGTAGCTCTAGAATTTTCTTATTAAGCTCATCTGCTTCTTCTTGTAACGCCGTAATGTCTGTATTCGTTAAGCGATATAATTGCAAGGAAACAATTGCTTCCGCCTGTGCTTCTGTAAAGCCAAATTTTGCACTTAAATTATCTTTCGCATTACGTTTATCTTTTGAAGCTCGAATTGTCTCGATTACTTGATCTAAAATCGATAATGCTTTCTTTAAACCTTCTACAATATGTTGACGATTTTCTGCTTTTCTTAATTCATATTGCGAACGTCTCGTAATAACCTCTTTTTGATGTCCAATATAAGCATCCAAAATTTTTGGTAATGTCATAAGTGTTGGACGACGATTATTAATCGCTACCATATTAAAGTTATATGGAATTTGTAAATCTGTATTTTTATATAAATAATTTAAAATACCTTCGGCGTTTGCTTCTTTCTTTAATTCAACAACAATTCGTAAACCAGTACGATCTGTCTCATCACGCACTTCAGCAATACCATCTAACTTTTTATCTAGACGTAATTCATCCATTTTCTTTACAAGGTTTGCCTTATTCACTTCGTAAGGAATTTCAGTGATTACAATTTGTTGTTTCCCACCGCGCACTGTTTCAACTTCTGCTTTTCCACGAATAATAATTTTACCTTTACCTGTTTCATACGCCTTTTTAATACCATCAATCCCTTGAATAATACCGCCTGTTGGGAAATCTGGTCCTTTCATAACTGTTAATAAATCATCAACAGTACTATTTGGCTTATCAATACGCATCATTGTAGCATCAATAACTTCTCCAAGATGATGCGGAGGAATTTCTGTTGCATAACCAGCGGAAATCCCTGTAGATCCGTTCACTAATAAATTCGGGAACGCTGCTGGTAATACAACTGGTTCTTCACTCGTATCATCAAAGTTTGACACGAATTCAACTGTTTCTTTATCAAGATCACGTAATAATTCAGATGCGATTGGTGATAAACGAGCTTCCGTATAACGCATTGCTGCCGCTGGGTCCCCATCAACACTACCGTTATTACCATGCATTTCAACTAAAACATTACGTACTTTCCAAGTTTGGCTTAAGCGTACCATTGCTTCATATACAGAGGAATCTCCATGTGGATGATAATTACCGATAACATTACCTACTGTTTTAGCTGATTTACGAAACGCTTTATCATGTACATTACCTTCTACATACATAGAATATAAAATACGTCTTTGTACTGGCTTTAAGCCATCACGTGCATCTGGAAGTGCACGATCTTGAATAATATATTTACTATAACGTGCAAAGCGATCACCTAACACGTCTTCAAGCGGGAGGTCATGAAACTTCTCTGCTTGCATGTTATTCCACCTCCGTCTCCATAATCATTTCATTTTCTAAAATATTTCCTTCTTCTTGCATACCAAACTGTACATTACGTTCAATCCATTTACGGCGCGGTTCTACTTTATCGCCCATTAATGTTGTAACGCGGCGCTCTGCTCTTGCTGCATCATCAATTTTCACGCGAATTAATGTACGCGTTTCAGGATTCATTGTTGTTTCCCATAATTGATCCGCATTCATTTCACCAAGCCCTTTATAACGTTGTAACATATAGCCTTTTCCAACTTTTTTCGTTACACCGTCTAATTCCTCATCTGACCAAGCGTATTCAATTACTTCACTCTTACCTTTTCCTTTACTTACTTTGTATAAAGGAGGGAGTGCGATAAACACTTTACCCGCTTCGATAAGTGGCTTCATATATCTGTAGAAGAACGTTAATAACAATACTTGAATATGAGCTCCATCCGTATCGGCATCGGTCATAATTACAACTTTATCGTAGTTAATATCTTCAACATCAAATTCATTTCCTACACCGCCGCCAATCGCATAAATGATTGTATTAATCTCTTCATTTTTAAAGATATCAGCAAGCTTTGCTTTCTCTGTATTAATTACTTTACCACGTAATGGTAATACGGCCTGGAAACGACGGTCTCGTCCTTGTTTCGCTGAACCACCAGCAGAGTCACCCTCTACTAAATACAATTCGTTTTTCTGAGGATTACGTGATTGTGCAGGTGTTAACTTCCCGCTTAACGTACCTTCTGATTTTTTCTTCTTCTTACCACTACGTGCTTCTTCTCTCGCTTTACGAGCAGCCTCACGTGCTTGCGCTGCTTTAACTGCCTTTCTCACAAGAAGTGTAGCTACATCCGGGTTTTCCTCTAAAAAGTAAGCTAAATGCTCTGATACAATGGCATCAATAGAAGAACGAGCTTCACTTGTACCAAGTTTCCCTTTCGTTTGTCCTTCAAACTGAAGTACTTCTTCTGGTACACGTACAGAAACGATAGCCGCTACACCTTCACGAATATCTGTACCTTCTAAATTTTTATCTTTTTCTTTTAATAATGAAACTTTACGAGCATACTCATTGAACACACGCGTCATTGCTGTTTTAAATCCAGCTTCGTGTGTTCCACCATCTTTTGTACGTACGTTATTTACAAACGAAAGAATATTTTCTGAGTAACCATCATTAAACTGGAATGCTAGTTCTGCTTCAATTCCGTTTTGTTCACCAGTGAAATATACAACCGGGTGAATTGAATCTTTTTCTTCGTTTAAATATGAAACGAAAGCTTCGATTCCTGTTTCATAATGAAATATATCTTCTAAATCATTACGTTCGTCTTTTATCGAGATTTTCATTCCTTTTAATAAGAATGCAGATTCACGTAATCTCTCACATAATGTTTCATAATTGTAATTTGTCGTGCTGAAAATCGTTGTATCTGGTTTGAAGTGCATTGTCGTACCAGACTCTTTTGTTTTCCCGATTTTCTCTAACGTCGTTGCAGGAACACCACCATTTTCAAAGCGTTGTTCATAAATGTTACCATCACGTTTAATTGTTACTACTAACCATTCTGACAAAGCGTTTACAACTGATGCCCCAACACCGTGTAAACCACCACTCGTTTTATAGCCACCTTGACCAAACTTACCACCTGCATGAAGTACAGTTAAAATAACTTCAGGTGTAGGTTTCCCAAGTTTATGCATTCCCGTAGGCATTCCTCGCCCTTTATCTATAACGCTAATACTATTATCTTTATGTATTACGACTGAAATTTCGTCGCCAAATCCCGCTAACGCTTCGTCAACGGAGTTATCTACTATTTCATATACTAAATGATGCAATCCACGGCTATCCGTACTCCCGATATACATACCCGGGCGTTTTCGAACGGCTTCAAGTCCTTCTAACACTTGAATCGCATCTTCATTATATTGGAACTGATGCTTCGCCAAACTCCTTGCCCCTTTCCTAATCCAAAATCAGAACATATGTTTCTATTATAGAATAACGCCTCGACTATAGTTTTGGCAAGTTATCTTATCTCTTTTATATACCATCTTCAATAGAAAAATCCTTGTTTTCTCACAAGGATTCCTCTAGGCTACTATTTCAGAAAAATAATCGTTTGTCAACGAGAAATGGATATGTATTCCAAGATTACACATTCCAAACCTTTATTATGATCCAAATGATCAAGATCCAAAATGGGATTACAAATAACAATCCCCAAAAACAGCCTTTAAAAAATCTCATGATGAACACCTCGTTCATCGGCCCTACTTATCTATAATGAGGGCTGAATCAATCTTTCTACTTTTAAATCTATACTATTTTGTCATCGCATGTTCTACTTTAATACAACGATCCATTATTACAGTATAGTCTTTTTCTTTTAAAAGTTTATATGTATCTTCATCTTGTACTCCTAATTGTGCCCAAAAAACATCTGCATCAATCTCTACAAATTCTTTTGCAACATCCATTAAAAACTCTGAGCGACGAAATACATTTACTATGTCAACGTGTTCCTTAATATCCTTTAGTGAAGAAACTGCCTTTTCTCCAAGCACCTCATCTACTGTTGGATTAACTGGAATAATACGGTATCCAGCATCTTGCATTGCTTTTGAAACCATATACGATGTACGTTCTGGCTTATCTGATAATCCAACAACCGCAATTGTTTTGCTTCTCTTTAACACTTCACCAATTTCCGTACGAGTTGGGTTTTCAATTGTCATAATTAATCCCTCCTATTCCTTTAGTATAGCCGATAAAGAAAGTCTCTTTCAATATGAAAGAGACTTTCTTTTATTTCGATTATTGATTCTTTGTAGCTGAATTATCTGCTAAAGTAGCCGATTTCGTCATTTTTTGACCGTTACGGTAGAATGTAACTTCTACTTTCTCGCCTACTTTTTTCTTTTCATATAAATATTTACGGAATTGAAGTGAGTTTTCTACTTTTTGATCATCTAATGCTACTACAATATCATATTGCTCTAAACCAGCTTTTTCTGCCGGTGATATTGGGTAAATTTTACCTAATACAACACCGTTTGTTACTTCTTTCGGTACTTTCAATTGATTGACTGCATAAGCTTGCACATCTTCTAACGAAACGACACCTACTCCAAGAGCTGGACGTTTTACTACTCCGTCTTTTTCAAGTGATTCAATAACTGGCTTTGCGATATTAATTGGTATAGCAAATCCAATTCCTTCAACTTCTTGCTGTGCAATTTTACTTGAATTAATCCCAATTATTTCACCATTTTGGTTAAATAATGCACCACCACTATTACCTGGGTTAATCGCTGCATCTGTTTGAATAACTTGTGCTTGCCAATCTGGTCGTTTATCGCCATCAATATCAACTGGAATTTCACGTTCTTTACTACTAATAATGCCTTCCGTTACACTTCCATCAAATCCTAGTGGGTTACCGATTGCAATTGCTTTTTCACCCGCACGGATTTTACTTGAGTCACCTAAAGTTGCAACTTTATTCACATTAGAGCCGTCAATTTCAACAACAGCTAAATCTAACCAAGGATCTTTCCCTACTAACTTTGCATCTACCTTTTTACCATCACTTAGTTTTACAGCAAGTTTATTTGCACCATCTACTACGTGGTTGTTTGTTACAATATATGCTTTATTTCCTGCTTTTTTATAAATAACACCTGATCCTGAACCAGCTTGTTGTTCTTGACCTGTCGGTTGCATTGCAAATGGATCAACACTTTGCTGCATATTAATAACACCTACAACAACGTCTTTCGCTCCTTCAATCATACCAGGTAAATCAGTTTCATTTTTCGCTTTATTTACAACAGGAACTACAGTACCTTCTACTTTTGAATCCGAACTAAATGATGATACTGGTGCTCCATTATTTTGAGCCCATGGCATATATGGTGCTGCAAAACTAATCGAAACCGCTCCGACTACAGCTCCCACTAAACCTGTGAAGAAATAGCCTTTTTTACTACCTGATTTTCTCACTTCTCTCGTTTCACTATGCTCTTCATTTAAATTTGGTCCGTCGTAATATCCCATGTTTTATTTCCCCTCTCTGGTGAATTCGTATTTTCAGTATAGTCACGTTTTGTGTCCTTCTTGTGAACTCATCGTGAAATCCAATTAAAAAAATACTCCTATCTAACATTGTAGACAAGAAAAGTATTTTTTGTACATTCTACCTTCAAAAGAGAGTATAAAATTGCCATTTCCCTAGGCTAAATTACACAAATCGTTCTAGATTATTCTTCAAATTTATAACCAACTCGAATAACAGTACCGATATGCTTCGCTTTATCTCCTAGCTTATTTCGAAGTTTTTTAATATGGGTATCAACCGTTCGGTCATCACCGTAATAGTCATATCCCCATAACTGGTCTAATAAATGTTGACGTGATAACACAATTCCTTTGTTCTCCATTAAATACACAAGAAGTTCAAATTCTTTATGTGTCAATATAATTTCTTCTCCATCTACTAAAACAGTTCTAGATAGACGATTCACTTCTATTCCAGCTAAAGACATAGCATTTTCTTCCGCTACTCCTACCGCACCATCCGCACGTTTCAATAACGTCTTTGCACGAGCTACTAATACTTTCGGGCTAAATGGTTTCGTTACATACTCGTCTGCACCTAATTCGAAACCTAGCAATGTATCATCCTCATCCGAACGTGCTGTCAACATAATAATTGGTACTGCTGATTCTTTTCTAATTCTTCTACAAACAGACCATCCATCTATTTCCGGTAACATAATATCTAACATAATTAAATCAATTTCATGCTCTGCAAATAACTCTAACGCTTTTTTCCCATCTTCTGCTTCGATTACTTCAAAGCCTTCATTACGAAAATAATCACTAACAATTTCACGTAATCTTCTTTCATCTTCAACAAGCAATACTGTTTTGTTCATATAATCTATCCCGCCTTTTTACTCTTTCAATCGAATAATACGTTGATTGGAGCTTCCGCGAAATGGAAGTGTTAAATCTTTTTCCTCAATTTCAAACCTTCCATCGACTAAAACATCCCCATAATGTAACAACTCTATCATATCATTATTTTGAGAACTCTGTATCTCTTCTAACGTATAACCTGTATACATCCATAGGTTTTTTTTCAAATCTTTCACGATTTTTGCTACCTTTTTCACTTCAGCAGCTTGAAAAAATGGATCTCCACCTGAAAATGTTACATCAGTTAATGGATTACTTGCAATCTCTTTCACAATTTCTTCTACTGTCATTTCCATTCCGTTGCAAATATTCCACGATTTCGGATTGTGGCAACCAACGCAACGATGCGGACAGCCCGCAAAAAACACGACTGTCCGCAATCCTTCTCCATCTACTACACTATCATGAATAATATTCATCACTTTCATTTATGTTTCACCCGATCTATCTCTTCACTACGTTTCGCACTATTCCACTTTGACATATCTCCTACAAGATAGCCTGTTATACGGCGAATTCTTTCTATATTAGCCTCATCTTCATTCCCGCAACTTGGACATTCATTCCCAATAACCCCGTGATAACTACAGCACTTACAACGGTCAACAGGATGATTAATTGAACCGTATCCAACGCCATGTTCTGCCATGGCTTGTACAATTTGTTTTAATGCCTTTTTGTTATGCATTGCTGCTCCGTCTAGTTCAATATACGTAATGTGTCCCCCGTTACATAGAGCATGGAACGGACCTTCTAAACGGATTTTATTTATCGCTTGAATGTTATAATAAACTGGAATATGGAATGAATTCGTATAGTAATTATGGTTCGTTATACCGCTAATCACGCCAAATTCTTCTCTATCTTTTTTCACAAACTTCCCTGATAATCCTTCTGCTGGAGTTGCAATTACTGAGAAATTCAGTTGATGTTCTTCTGTCGCTTTATCCATTCTATCTCTCATAAAGGAAATAATTTCATACCCAAGTTTCCATGATTCTTCATCTTCCCCATGATGCTTTCCTGTTAAAGCTACTAAACATTCCGCAAGACCGATAAAACCAATACTTAACGTCCCTTGTTTTAAAATCGAGGCTACGGAGTCTTCAGGATGCAATGTTTCTCCACCACGCCATACACCTTGTGAATATAAAAACTGAAAATCTCTTGCTCGCTTCGTACATTGATACGCAAATCTTTCTAATAGCTGCTTAATTCCTAAATCTAAATAGTAGTTTAGCGCTTCAAAAAATGCTTCTTTTGAACCACTAATTAACGCTAATTTCACTAAATTGATAGACGTAAATGATAAATTCCCTCTACCAATCGCTGTTTCTTCTCCATGTATATTAGACATAACACGGGTACGACATCCCATGTAACATACTTCACTTTCTGGTCTTCCATCATAATGCACTGCATTAAACGGAGCATCTAAAAATGAAAAGTTAGGGAATAATCGCTCTGCAGTTGTCTCTAATGCTAATTCAAATAAATCGTAATTCGGATCACTTTCTTCAAAATTCACACCTTTTTTCATCTTGAAAATTTGAATTGGAAAAATTGGTGTCTCTCCTTTACCAAGTCCAGCTTGTGTTGCTTTTAATAGTTGTTTAATTAACATTCTTCCTTCTTTTGATGTATCTGTTCCGTAATTAATAGAAATAAACGGTACTTGTCCTCCGCCCCTACTATGCATACTATTCGAATTATGAACGAAAGCCTCACACGCTTGATACGTATCATTTTCCGTTTCTTTCCATGCAAATTCTTCTATTTGTTCTTTCGTAAGCGGATATGATTGTAATCGTTTTTTATGTCTCTCAATTGTTTTTCGTACATAAGGTGCTAAATCAATATCAAAGAGTGCAAACGATTGACCGCCATGCTGCATATTTTGATTCGCTTGAAAAATAATAGACGAAAGAGCCAATGCACTTTTAATGTCTTGTGGTTGTCTCATATGTCCATGTCCAGTATGAAAACCGTTAGCAAGCATTTGCGCTAACGGAATTTGCGAACAAGTCGTCGTTCCTGTCGCATAAAAATCTAAATCATGTGGATATAATATATTTTCATTTATCGCTTTTTTCACTTGATCTGACAATAAACTCTCAACAGCATAATATTTTGCACTCTCAGATGCGAACGTTCCCATTACACCCATTGGAGAGCGGCCGTCTACATTTGCATTTTCTTGCATTAAATCTTGTTCATTGCCGTGGACTATCGTCTCGAACACTTTCATTAATTCTTCTCCACGTGTATTATTTTGTAACATTTATAACCCTCCACCAATATGTTGTTGTCTTTTGATTAAAATGTTACTACATATAGTCTTGCTGTTTCTGTGAGAAATGTAACATTACTGTGAAATTTTTTTCACGAAATAATGAATTTTTCATTTACAAAAAAGAAATGTGCTCTTTACAAATGTATGGTACAATATACGGGAAAAACTCTTTTTACCCTTTATCAACACATTTGAATAAAGGAGACTGAACTTATGGTTACTACATATCTTTTATTTATCGTTGCCTACTTGCTTGGCTCGATTCCATTTGCACTAGTTGTTGGAAAAATTGGCTACGGAATCGATATTCGTGAGCACGGGAGCGGTAATCTAGGCGGAACAAACACATTCCGTACATTAGGGAAAAAAGCAGGTTTTACCGTTACAATTGCTGACATTTTAAAAGGGACATTAGCAACAAGTCTACCAATGATTTTCGGATTAGATATTCACCCACTATGGTTCGGGTTAGCGGCTGTTCTTGGACATGTCTACCCGATCTTCGCGAAATTCCGTGGTGGTAAAGCAGTTGCAACTTCTGCTGGGGTGCTATTATGCTATTCACCAGTTGTTTTTGCAATATTGGCTGTTGTATTTTTCACCCTTTTATTTACAACAAGATACGTATCACTTTCTTCTATGGTAACAGCAGTTGTTGCTGTTATTGCATCCATTGTTAGCGGGGATAAAATCTTCATTATTGCGATGTGTTTATTAGCAGGTATGGTTATTTATAAACACCGTGCAAATATCGGACGAATTATAAATAAAACTGAACCAAAAGCAAACTTTTCAAAAAAGCAAAAATAAGATCGTAACCCACATAACGCAAAAAGAAAACGTGAAGCATATTAATAGCGTCTTTTTGCGTTATTTTTTATACTAAAGAAAAGCAACATAATTTGGAGGAACTATACATGAATCTTTCCGTAACAAAAGAAGCAGCACAATGGTATAAAAATGAATTAAACTTACAATCAAATGAAACACTACGCTTTTTCGTACAATACGGTGGTTGCAGTACTGTGCAAAAAGGACTTTCTTTAGGTATTCGTAAAGATGATCCTGCACATCCTGCTGTTCAAATTCAAGAAGAAGGTATTAACTTCTTTATTGAAGGCGATGATGAATGGTTCTTCGATGGACATAATTTATCTGTTACACTTAACGAAGGTGACGACTTCCCACAATTTAATTATGAAAAATAAAAAAACGTGGCTTCTGCCACGCTTTTTTATTTTTTCTTAATTTCCTCATATTTCGCATACCACTCAGGATATAACTTTTTAAATGATACAGGGCGGAACCCTTCTTTTTTCGCACAAATATTCGTCGTACTTGCAGTAATACAAAGTTCACCATCACCATTATATATTTCATATCCATATACAACGCGAAGTGGGCTCACAGTATCTACCCATGTTTTTACGATTGCTTTTTCTCCGTAACGCATCGCTTTACGGTATGAAATTTGTAAATCTAACACAGGAGAAATAATTCCTTCTTTCTCCATTTCAACATATGAAAAACCTAAATCTTGTATAAGTTTCGTGCGACCTAACTCAAGCCACACTAAGTAGTTTGAATGGTAAACAACACCCATTTGATCTGTTTCCGCATAACGGATTTCAACTTCATGTTCTGCTACAAACATATGTATATTCGCCTTCTTTCACTTCTGCTACCTTGCATACATTTAATCATAATACAGTGACATCAAAAATAAAATAAAAATAGTGAATCTTTTCCCGAAAGGAGCCAGCATATGATTCAAATTGTAACTGTTCGTAGTGGTGATAGCGTATATAGCTTGGCATCAAAATATGGATCAACACCTGACGAAATAGTAAAAGACAATGGATTAAATCCAGCTGAAACACTCGTTGTTGGTCAGGCACTTATCGTTAATACGAAAGGGAATAATTATTATGTACAGCCCGGTGACAGCCTATATCGAATTTCTCAAACATATAATGTCCCCCTCGCTAGTTTAGCTAAAGTTAATAATTTATCTTTAAAATCTATTCTCCATGTCGGACAACAATTATACGTACCAAAAGGCACAAAACGAGCTGTAGAATCCATCGCTTATTTACAACCTTCAACTATACCTATTAAAGAGAGTTTAGTTAATGCTACACGTGCCATTAATCCATTTTTAACATACTTAGCTTATTTTAGTTTTGAGGCAAAAAGAGATGGCACATTAAAAGAACCTACTGAAACAGCTAAAATCGCTAATATTGCAACGCAAGGTAAAACAATCCCTATGCTCGTTATTACAAATATTGAAAATGGTAATTTCAGTGCCGATCTAACATCGGTTATTTTACGCGACGCAACGATTCAAAATAAATTTATTACTAACATTTTGCAAACAGCTGAAAAATATGGCATGCGAGACATTCATTTCGATTTCGAAAGTGTAGCACCTGAAGACCGCGAGGCGTATAATCGCTTTTTACGAAATGTAAAAACACGCTTACCTAGTGGGTACACATTGAGCACAACTCTCGTACCGAAAACAAGTTCCAATCAAAAGGGCAAATTTTTCGAAGCTCATGATTATAAAGCGCAAGGGCAAATTGTTGATTTCGTCGTCATTATGACCTATGACTGGGGATGGCAGGGCGGGCCACCGATGGCGATTTCTCCTATCGGTCCAGTGAAAGAAGTACTTCAATATGCAAAATCTCAAATGCCTCCACAAAAAATTATGATGGGGCAAAATTTATACGGGTTTGATTGGAAGCTTCCATTTAAACAAGGAAATCCACCTGCAAAAGCAATTAGCTCCGTCGCAGCTGTTGCACTAGCTCGTAAATATAATGTTCCTATTCGTTATGATTTCACAGCCCAAGCTCCTCATTTTAATTATTTTGATGAAAACGGTGTACAACACGAAGTTTGGTTTGAAGATTCACGGTCTGTTCAAAGTAAATTCAATTTAATGAAAGAACAAGGTATAGGTGGTATTAGTTACTGGAAAATCGGTTTACCATTCCCGCAAAATTGGCGTTTACTCGTTGAAAATTTTACGATTACGAAAAAGGGCTGACAAAAGTCAGCCCTTTTTTTCATATTACTGCTAAAAACTCATCTTTCATTTCCTCACAAAAAAGAAGAATGATAACATTCTCCTTTTTAACCGTTATCAACAATCGGTTGTTTACCTGTTTGATCTTGCATTTGTTTCCCTTTATTTCCACCAGCTTTTTTCGATTGTGTTCCAATATGATTTGGTGCAAAGTCTTTTGAATTTTTTTTCGGATTACCCATTACTATCGCCTCCTTAACACTAGTATCGTACTAGTGTTAAGAATTATTCAGCTTGCTTAAAAAGTTTCATTTCATAACGTTTTTCGATGCGCTCTTCAATGCGATCAATTGCATCACGATCGCTTAATAATTGTTGTTTATTTTCATTTACAAGTTCTTCAAACGATTTACGGCGACTTCTTCTCATGTTGTTCACCCTCTCCTTCGCTTTCTTATTACATAGTATGAGCAAACGAAAAACTCTTTAATCAGATTTGTAAGAAAATTTTATGTTTTAGTACTCCTAAAAAAACTCCGTGTACAATATATTGCAACACTTACGAAATCTAGACACATATCAAAACACCTAAAGCATCCGCTGCAATTCACTTAGTACTTTTTACATATTTCAACAATCCGTTACCATTTCATCCATATCTTAATTCGAAAAATATTTTGACTTCCGAGCAAATATCCCTCGATTACTATTGGCTTTAGTTGTAATATCCTTACCGTATGCAATCCATCCTTTTTCATATATTAATTTAGTTCGTGCATTACGTATTGCTTCTTCAGTACGAGCTATACGTAAATTAATGTATGCTTTTTCTAATTTTTCCCTTCTAATTTTTTTAGACATATTTTTATAAAGTGTTCAAAATACAACAGATCGACTATTTCTGTTTATTGAACACATGAAATATACAAACTATAATAACAAATATAAATAACCAACACTATGTTGGTTAAAAAATAGGAGGTACAAAAATGAAAAACCAAGTATCAATAGTAGTTGAACATGAATTGAATAACGTAACACCAGAAATGATTGACTGGTGGTGGGATAATATCGATAACTCTGAACGATATAAACTATGGCACCCAGAAGAACATGTTGATTTTAAATGGTTAGTTGATCCTAAAGTGCATGGGCATGTAGGAGCCATATCAGCTTCAATTGAATCTGCTGGGGATGGACTAGAATTCCCGCTAAGAATTAGATGGGAAGACCCTAAAGATTGTCCTATAAATACACATTACAGTCATGTTTTAATGGGTTCATGTTTAGATGATCATGACGATGTAATTTCACAAGTAATACATCAATATGAAAAATTCGAGAACGGTACAGTAATGACTTCTACATTCATTTTCCCGAAAGGGTTACCACCATTTATTAATCTAAGTGGTTTATATAAACACAATGTAGAAGAAATGAGTGAGTTCAGTAATTTTTTACCAGAACTATTCAAAGAAAATTTGTAAGGTAACTAAACAAATTTTCTTTGAATAAGTGACTAACTAGAAAACAAATTAGCCCCCATCATTTTAGATATGACTAAAATGATGGGGGCTTTCAATATCAAACCAACCACATTACTTATGCTCAGTAATGTACTCTGCTCTTAAAATGAAAAACATCTCCGTCAAATTTACATACTTAGTATGCGAATTCAGAAGATGTTTTTTCCTGTACCACAATTCGGGTTCACTTCAAAATAGCACACGGAGTTTTTATACCATAACGTTTAAATACTCTTTCAACTTTTCATCTGCATTCATTTCATTTTCTTTATAATCATGAAGCGCCTGTAATACAAAATCATACTGTTCTAAAATATAACTTTCTAATTTCATAACATCCTCTAAGCTATTCAGCATAATTCTCGTATTACCAGCTTCACTATTTAACGCTGGTTCACATGTTAAGCTTGTACATATTTCTTTCACATCATCTTCTAATATCTCTGTTAATACATATTTCTTTCGCCCTTTTACCTTTAATCTCATAACTGGATAAAAAGCTTTTATATCTAAATAACTTCCTACATGCATACAACGTAGCCATTTTACATTACGTTTATTACGTTCAAGCATTTCTTTCACCGCTTCGTATACTACGGTTTCATCGAGTAAGACCTTATTTACTTTTCTCTGTCCTTCTTCTTCAATAGCTGCACACTTTTGATAAACAGCAGCACATGTAATACAATCGTCAAATGCATTATGGGAGCTTAAACGAATTCCAAGCATTCTTTTTAACGTTTCAAGTTTATGATTAGGCGCATGCTTCATGTATTTCTTTGCTAAAAATACAGTATCAATTACTTTATTTGTAGGTTCGGGCAGCCCAAGCATATTTACATTACTTTTCAAAAAGCGCATATCAAAAGAAGCGTTATGGGCGACAATAACATTTGTATGTAAAAATGCTAAAAATAAAGGTAACACTTCTTCAATCGTCGGCGCATCTGAAACACGATAATTAGTAATACCCGTTAAACTCGTTATTCGGTCCGGAATTGGACGTTCTGGATTCACATAGGAAACAAATTGATCTACTAGTTCATGATTACGATATTTCACTGCTGCAACTTGAATAATTTTATCATTATAAGGGTTAAATCCTGTTGTTTCAAAATCAATTACAACATAATCTAACGGTAAGGATATATTCCCCACTCCATACACTCCTTTATCTCTTAACAATTATATTTCTTTTATCATATCATGAAGCTTTCACTACTTGAAAAAGAAAAGGCAGAAATGGCTACTTTCCATCTCTACCTTTTCACCATTACTTTAATTTCGCAATCCTTTTTTCCATCTCTTTTTGCGTCATCGGCCCAATAAACTTATCTTGAATGACACCTTTTGTATCTATAAAGTACGAAGTTGGGATCGTAATTACTTTATACGCTGTCGTTACATCAATGTTCTTGTCCAATAAAACAGGAAAAGTAATTCCTTTTTCTTTAGCAAAATTACTTACCTTTTCTTCCCCCCCACCTTTTTCTGAAGGCGTATAGTTGATTGCTAAAATTTCTACGTTTTCTTTATGTTCTTTATAGAAAGCCTCCATATCAGGCATTTCTTGCTGACATGGTCCACACCACGTAGCCCAAAAGTTTAAAATTACTTTCTTTCCTTTTAAATCCGATAACTTTACATTTGTCCCATCTAACTTAGTTAACTCAAAGTCTGGTGCACTCTTCCCTATCTCAATACCATTCCTTGCGATAATCTCTTTCATCGCAGCTTCACTTTTTTCTTGCTTTCCTTGTACCGCCTGCTCTTTATTACCAAACTGTTCATAAGCTGCATATCCCGCTAAACAAAGTAACACTACAATAATCGTAAGCTTCCGCCACATTTTATATCACCCTAACGTATTTATCTTCTTTTAACACATTCATCAAAATGCTATATACCTTATTTTAGCTTATACGGACAAGCTTGGAAATATTCAGAGTCGAAATAATTAGAATATTCTTATTCAATGTGTGATTTTTTCCTTTTTATCATATAATTAGAAAAACAGATGAAATGTTGTTTATCTTCTTATGGGCCCATTCACCTTTTTACTTTCGTACTTATATAAACTTCAACAAAAGGGGGATTTTTTATGAATTCATTCGAAAAAATAACATTATATATTCTTAGTTTTCTTTTATATCCAATCGGTATTATTACATGGATCATTTCACTCTTTAGTAACGATCTTGAAAAAAAGAAAGTAGGACGTATTTGTCTCTACATTTCTCTAGTCTCATTCGCCCTTTTCTTAATTCTTGGAATTGCCACTTTCCTTATGACTGCTACTTTTAACGTAGATCTAAATCATTCAGAATCTATCCAATATCAAATAAATGATGTTGAATAAAGATAAGGTCACTGCTCTTATCTTTATTCACATCTCTTTCAAAATGAATGACTATTTATTAATTTTTCAGGACTTCCACATGCAACAATACTTCCTTCTCTCATTATGACAACACGATCCGCTAGTATCACTTTCTCTACATCATGTGTTGCCACAATTCTCGTTACATCTCTTCCTAGTCCTTCAATCATATTCCAAACAGTTTCTTGATTACTCGGATCTAACCCCGCAGTCGGTTCATCTAAAATAATAAGATTCGGATTTGAACCAATTGCTCGTAATAATGCAAGACGTTTTCTTTCGCCTCCTGAAAACTCTTCACCGCTTTTATGTAGCACAGTTTGACTCCCTTCAGGTAACCCTCTAATAATCGGCGTTGCATTTATAAGTTCACTATTTTTTTCTAACTGATTTTCTAAACCCTCTTCCCCGAAATACATATTCTCTGTTACCGTCGTTCGGAAAAAACGTGGTTCTTGCCACACTGTAGTCATTCGAGCCTTTTGACCATAATAAACAACACTACCGTTAGATGGTTTATACAAACCTGTCATTAATTTTAAAAGCGTTGTTTTTCCTGCACCACTTTCTCCGACAATGATAACGAATTCACCAGGATTAATTTGCAAATCAATATTATTAATTCTACATTTCTCTTCTTCACTCTCCTGAAATGAAACATTTGTTATTATCATCCCCATCGCTCTTTCTACATTACTATCTGCCACTCTTTTATCTAAAAAGGAAAAAACTCTATTTGCCGAAGCGACTGCAACTTGTGTCGTCATTAATAAATCGCCCACGTAACGGACTGGGAAAAAGAGCATTTCAATTGTAGCTAACACTGCAACAAGTGAACCAACTTCCATTTCCCCTTTCATTATTTTTTGTGCACCTACAATGAGAACAACGATATATGCTCCTGTTTCAATCACTGTTTCAACTACTCCAATGCAATGTTGCATCATCGTCTTCTTTACTTCCGATTTATAAGATTGTGCCGTTACTCCTTTAAATAAGCGAATGGCCCATTTTTCTTTTTGTAAACTACGTAAATCTTGTATACCCTTTACAAACTGTGACACCATCTCTACAACACTCGATTGATTTTTTTGAGCAATGCTTGCAATATCCCTTACCTTTCCTCCCATCAGTATTGGAACAATTGCACTTAAAAATAAAAACGGAGTTACCCACAATATAAACTGCAAATCTATATGTTGTAGTGCTATGAAAGCTCCAATAAATTGGGCAATAGCGTGTATATACTCTATTAATATAGAGCCATATAATCTGACCCAGTTCGGAATATCAGATACGACCAAAGTTTCTAACTCCCCTTGCTTAATCTTCTCACTCTCTTCAAACGATAATGAGAAATAGTGACGCAATAATTCTATACGTTTCGTTTGTAATATACGTTGACTGGCTTTTGAGCTTATATAATCAAATAAAAGATTGTTCGTCCACATTAAAAAGCGAATACCCGCAAACAAAGCTATATATAAATACGCACCTTTTAGCTCCCTTTGAATAAGATTGTCTACAATTAATCCCATGAAAATTGGGCGTGATAAATTTAAAATGGCAGCAATTATCCCACTACATACAGATGCCATTACTAATATTTTCTCTTTTCGTAACGGCAACAATATTCTTTTATATTCTTTCATGACGTTCCCTCCACTTTTCGTAGTAAAAAGAAAGGGATGAAACCATATGGTTTCATCCCTTTCCATAAAATAAGGAAGCTAACTATTGTTAGCTTCCTTATTTTTCATTTCAATTATTTAGTTCGACACTTTTGACTCTTCGATTTTCTCACGAAGAACCATTTGCAGAATACCACCGTGACGGTAGTAGTCAATTTCTACTTCACTATCGAAACGAGCTACTACTTCAAATTGTTTTTCGTTGCCATCTAAATCAGTTGCAACTACTTTTACAAGATCGCGTGGTCTAACTGATTTGTCGATTTGAATTTCAAATGACTCGTTACCAACAAGGCCTAATGTTTCAGCACTTTCGCCATCTTTAAATTGAAGTGGTAATACACCCATTAACACTAAGTTACTGCGGTGAATACGTTCGAAGCTTTCTGCGATTACTGCTTTAATACCTAATAAGTTAGTACCTTTCGCAGCCCAGTCACGTGAACTTCCCATACCGTAATCTTTACCAGCAACAACTAGAAGACCTGTTCCATCTTCTTTATATTTCATAGCAGCATCATAGATTGATGTTACTTCACCAGTTGGCCAATATGTTGTATATCCGCCCTCTGTTCCTGGTGCGATTTGGTTTTTAATACGGATGTTTGCAAATGTACCACGCATCATAACTTCATGGTTACCACGACGAGAACCGTAAGAGTTAAAGTCAACTGGTTGTACGCCGTTTTCTAATAAGTAGCGTCCAGCTGGTGTGTGCTTACCAATTGAACCTGCTGGTGAAATGTGGTCTGTCGTTACAGAATCACCAAATTTACCAACTATGCGTAAACCTGATAACGTTTCAACTTCACCTGGCTCTTTAGATAACCCTTCAAAGAATGGTGGGTTTTGAATGTATGTTGAATCATTATCCCAAGTATATAAAGCTTCGTTTGAAGTTTGGATTTCATTCCAACGCTCATTGCTATTAAATACTTGTGCATATTCTTTCTTGAATAGTTCAGATGTAACAACGCTTTGAACTACATCTTCAATTTCTTTAGCTGATGGCCAAATATCGTTGAAGTAAACAGCATTGCCATTTGCATCTTTACCGATTTCATCATTTTTCAGGTCAATATCAACAGTACCTGCAAGTGCATATGCCACAACAAGTGGTGGTGATGCTAAGTAGTTTGCTTTTACAAGTGGATGAATACGACCTTCAAAGTTACGGTTACCAGATAAAACAGATGTTACTAATAAGTCGTTTGCTGCGATTGCTTCTTCTAATTCTGGCGCTAATGGACCAGAGTTACCGATACAAGTCGTACAGCCGTAACCAACTGTTTGGAAACCTAATTGATCTAAATATGTTGTTAAACCAGACTTATCTAAGTACTCTGTAACAACTTTAGATCCTGGTGCTAATGATGTTTTTACGTACTCAGGTACTACAAGTCCTTTTTCAATTGCTTTCTTCGCAACTAGACCTGCCCCAATTAATACATATGGGTTTGATGTATTTGTACAGCTTGTAATTGCAGCGATTGCAATTGCACCTGTTTTCATCGTTACTTCTTTATCTTCTAATGTAACCTTCACTTCTTTATCGAACTCTTGCTCATTAAATCCAAGTCCTTGTGTTCCAACTGGTGCTACAACAGCTTTGTGGAACGCATCTTTCATATCTGAAAGTGGAATTAAATCTTGTGGGCGTTTCGGTCCAGAAAGGTTAGATTCAATTGTATTTAAATCAATTTCAACCAGATCAGTGTAGATTGGATCTTTACTGTCTGCTGTATAGAATAAACCGTTCGCTTTACAGTATTCTTCAACAATACGAATTTGCTCTTCATCTCTACCTGTTAAACGTAAGTATTCTAATGAAATATCATCGATTGGGAAGAATCCACAAGTTGCGCCGTATTCTGGTGCCATATTTGAAATTGTTGCACGGTCAGCTAAAGGCATGCTCTTTAGTCCATTACCGAAGAACTCAACAAATTTACCAACTACACCTTTTTGACGTAATACTTGTGTTACTTTTAATGCAACGTCTGTTGCTGTAGTACCACTTGGAAGTGTGCCAGTTAATTTCACACCGATTACTTCAGGTACTGGGAAGTATGAAGGCTGTCCAAGCATTCCTGCTTCTGCTTCAATACCACCAACGCCCCATCCAAGAACGCCGATACCGTTAATCATTGTTGTATGTGAGTCTGTTCCAACTAATGAATCTGGGTATGCAACTAAGTCACCTTCAGCATTTTTCACAGCATGAACAACTGGTGCTAAATATTCAAGGTTTACTTGGTGTACAATGCCTGTAGCTGGTGGAACTGCACGGTAGTTATCAAATGATTTTTGTGCCCAGCTTAAAAATTTATAACGTTCTTCATTACGTTTAAACTCTAAGTCCATGTTGAATGCAAGCGCGTCTGCCGTACCCGCTCTATCAACCTGTACAGAGTGGTCAATTACAAGGTCTACAGTAATTTCAGGATTAATTTTGTCAGGATCCCCACCCATGTCTGCCATTGCTTTACGAAGCGAAGCCAAATCAACAACAGCTGGAACACCAGTGAAATCTTGTAAAATTACACGAGATGGTTTAAATGGAACATCGATATCTTGCACATCTTTCGTTCCCCATTTCGCTAAATTTGTAACATGCTCTTCTGTGATTACACGTCCGTCTACTTGACGAAGTACTGATTCAAGTAAAACTTTCACGGAATATGGTAATTGAGATACGTTGCCAACCCCTGCATTTTCAAGCGCTTTCAAATCATAATAATGATACGTTTTTCCATCTACTTCAAAAGTTGCACGTGATTGAAATGGATTATGTTTGACCATTATGTTTCCCCCCTGTTAAACGTGACTGAGTTGTCTGAATATAAAATGTAGACAAACTTTTCAATACCTTACGATAATATCTTATTACAACTTTCTAAATAAGTAAATAATAAGAAACTTATAGATTATCATAAGTTTTCTTTATGTTTCTAAATTTGAATAGCTTTCATGCTCCTTATGAATACTATTATCATAAAGTAAAGTGCTCTATCAGCGGTTTACTTACAGTTCATACATACTATGAACTGCTCATCATTCAACATACAAAAAATGTTATAGAGGTGAAATAAAATGGGTAAAAGAAAAGCAAATCATACTATTTCAGGAATGAATGCTGCATCTGCACAAGGACAAGGAACTGGTTACAATGAAGAATTTGCAAACGAGCCTTTAACTCCAGCAGAGCGACAAAATAATAAGAAACGTAAAAAGAACCAGTA
The DNA here is from genome assembly GCF_054509685.1 of Bacillus sp. C-3-6. Classification (NCBI taxonomy): domain Bacteria; kingdom Bacillati; phylum Bacillota; class Bacilli; order Caryophanales; family Bacillaceae; genus Bacillus; species Bacillus sp. C-3-6. The sequence goes on from NZ_CM137247.1 coordinate 3,430,763, forward strand.
AAGAAAAATCCCAAAAGGTCTATTTTCCTTTTGGGATTTCTTCTAATGTTTATAACGTAGTAATTCCGAAACCGTTACAAATCGATAGCCCTGTTTTTTCAGCTCAGGTAAAATTTTTGCTAGCGCTGCTACCGTTTGACTACGATCATTCCCTCCATCATGTAACAATACAATATCGCCACTTTTAGCATTTTTCACTACATGATTTACAATGGATTCAACCCCTGGATTTGCCCAATCACGCGGGTCTTGATGCCACGACCATAGAACGGTTTGATAACCGGCTTCTTTCGCTGTTTTAAATACAGCATCGTTAATATATCCGCCAGGAGGACGGAATAGCAAAGGTTCTTTCACCCATTTTTCAAAAAATTTCTTTCCATCCAGAATGTCATTTTTCAATTTTTCATCTGATGAGTTATTTGCATACAAATGATTCATCGTATGATTTCCAATTTCATGCCCATCTTTTAAAACTTGCTTTACTAAGTATGGATTACGCTGAACTCGAAATCCAATCATAAAAAATGTCGCTTCCGCCTTATATTGACGTAATAAATCTAAAACTTGTGGTGTATACGTTGGATCTGGCCCATCATCAAATGTAATTGCAATAATTTTTTCATTATTAGGTACTTCCCATGTTACATAACCAGTTGGTTCTAACTCTTTTCTGAGCAACATTTTCGCTTCCACTTTTTCCACTTGAAATATATGTACTGCACATAGCAAAGAAAAAACTAATAGAAAAATTTTCTGTTTTAGCATAACGTTTACTAAAGCAGCAAGGTTGTCGAATAGACAACAACCTCATTTACTTTTCTAATTGATCTACATTTCGCATTATATTTTGGAGATTATTTTCATATTGCTCAAGTTGTGGACGTTGTGTTTCTGAAGCTACCTCTAGTGCATTTTGAATTTGTTCATATGCTTCCTGAACCTCTTGGCGTAACTCTTTTAAATCATGACCGTAGTTAGGGTCATTTTTCACAATATTATTAAATGCATTTTCTGCTTGTGTAACTCCTTGCTGTGCCGCTTGAAAGGCTTGTTGCTTATCTTTATGATATGGCATTATATAATCCCCTTTCTATAATTGTTAGTCCCCTTTATCTTTACCTTTTTTTCTAAAAACATTCTCGTATAAAATCGCCAACTTCTCTCATTCTAAAAAGAAAGAGGAGGTGTCATATACAATGGATAAAAACAACCGTGAATCAAAAGAAAAACAAGGACAACCTGAACCATTAAGCGGATCTCATAAAGTAAAAAACCGTAACCATTCACGCCAAAAAAAACATTCACATCATGATATGTAATAAAAACATTCACATACCGTGCACATTCAACATAAAATGTTTGTATTTCATCATTTATTCTTCACCTCTGTTTCATTCATGCATAACATGATATGAATTGATATTTTACGGAGGGTGTCTTACATGGGCAAGAAAAAGAAGAATTGTCTTTTTCATGTTGATGGTTTCGAAGAATGGATGGATCAATTTTGTTCCGATTCTTATAGTAACTTTAGCTTTCCAAATCAAATTCACATCGATCTTTGCGAAACCGAAGAAGAATATATTTTAGAAACAGATGTACAAAATGTCACGGAACAAAATGTACTCATTAAAAAGTTAGAGACAGGCCTAGCTATATGCATACTTCATAAAAACATTTCCTTACAACGAACAATCCCTTTACCTACTACTATCATTTATAAAAAGATGCTAGCCTGCTTAGAAAACGGATTTTTAGCCATTCATATTTCCAAAAATGAAGTTGCTGATAAGCATGAAAAAAAAGTTCTTTTTTCAAATTAAGAGTTAATATAATTCAAACTAAGCCCCAGTTGGTTACTGGGGCTTATGTTATTTCGCATGCATTTCTATATTAGAATTTCTATCATATCTTTTTTTCGATAAACCTTTTGTAACTAAAAGCACAGGAAATGCCACAGTTGAAAATATAGCTAGTGCTGAAAATACCGCAAACCCATTTTGGTACCCGTAGTAATCGAGAAGTACTCCTCCGAACCACGGACCTATTACTGCTCCAATTCCCGAAAAGCCCATCGCACCGAAGTATGTTCCTTTTAGATGCGCAACAGCAATATCATCAATAAATACATCCGTCATCGAAAACATTAAGACTTCTCCAATTGTAAAAATAATTGTACAAACGGCAGCACCTAGCATAGATTCTACTATTCCAAAGCCAAATAATCCCCCGCTCACAAATAAAGTCCCAACCATAATTGATGTTAACGGTGTATACTTTTTGCACATTTGAATAACAGGGTATTGGATCATCACTACAACAATTGCATTTAAAGCGAGCATATATGAGAATAGCTTCACCCCATCCTCAAATATATGTGCATTTGCAAAATATTGAGATACTGTCGTCGTTAAATGTGAAAAACCGCAATTACTCAAAATAATACCGACTAAAGCAACTAAAAATACTATATCTTTTCGCAATATACGTATTGCATTTAGCATTGTAACAGGTTTTTCTGTACTCAATTTCTTTTTTTCCATTGGATACTTCTTAAATTGGAACGCTAATATAGCTGTATATAGAATATATACCCCAGCTGCTACTAAAAAAGGAATTGTTGATTTTGCACTTCCAATCTGTAATCCAACAATTGGTCCAATTGCAACTCCAACATTTATTGCACCGTATCGTAAATTATAGACGAGTAACCGATACTCAGGCTTTGTTAAATCTGATAATAATGCTCTTGATGTTGGCTCAAAAAACGACCTACATAATCCATTTAAAGCGTTTAATAAAAAGAAACTTAAAACATGATCCGCAAGTGAAAAACCTATAAACACAAAAATCCAAACGATCATGGACCAGAGCATAATCGTTTTCCGGCCAAATCGATCTGATAAATTCCCTCCGATAAAACTAGCAAAAACACCAACAAGTGCACTCGTTCCGATAATAGCACCAGTCATTCCAGCTGATACACCTTTAACAGTCGTTAAATAAATCGCTAAAAAAGGGATACTCATTGAAGTTGCAAACCTAGCAAACAATGTCCCTAAAATAATACTCATTCCAAGCGGATGAATATGCTGTAACTTCCCCTTCATCGTTAAACCTACTCTCTCTATTTTCACAAAAAAAAGAAAGCAAAGGATCTGCTTTCTTTTCCTTTTTCTATACTTGAGCTGTTGATACCCGAGTTGTTCTCGTTATGTCCATATCAATTCCATATGTGAACTGTAATTCTTTACACACATCTTTAATTAAGATTGCGACATTATACTTTTCATTAAATTGTAAAACTATGTTTTCTACTTCTTCATATGTATATTTATATTCCCCTGTAATGACACTTTTTAGATCAAAGCATTCGTTAATACAAAGTTGTACAAGTAGCTGGTCATATTTCTCTATTACATCTTCTTTCTTCCAAAGTAACTCTTTTACATATAATCGATCAAACTTCACACTTTCTCGATTACAATCCGTTAAAATCCGGGTCATTTCGTTTAATTCTCGATATAATTCGGAAATATTTCTACTTAAACTAAGCAGTTTATCTACGCCGTTTTCATATAACATATTTATTCCACCCCCGCATTTTCTTTCCCTTATTATAGCAAGAAAATTCTAAAAATAGTTTCTTTCTTCTGAAATATTAGGAAACTAATTTTAATTGCATTACAATGAAACTAGTTAATGCGAGAGGAGAAAGAAAATTGGAGCACAAATTATATTACACTGACGCTTATAAGCAAGACTTTACTACTAAAATTATAAAGCAAGATTATGATAAAGACGGTAACTTATACGTTGTTTTGAATGAAACAGCATTTTATCCGACAGGTGGCGGACAACCATATGATACTGGTACATTAAATGATATCAATGTAATCAATGTAGAAGAGATAAACGGAGAAATTCGTCACTACATTGCAGAACAATTACATACAGAAGACGTAGAAGGTAAAATCAATTGGGAGCGCCGTTTTGATCATATGCAACAACATGCAGCTCAGCACATTTTATCTGCTGCTTTTTGGGACCATTTTAACATGCCTACAATTGGATTCCATCTTGGTAAAGAAACAGTAACAATTGATTTAGAAACAGAAAATCTTCATGCAGAAACGGTTGAAAAAGCAATACAAATTGCAAACAAAATTGTTTTTGAAAACCATCCAATCAGCATCCAGTGGATGGACTTAGAAGAAGCGAAAACGTTGCCCCTTCGTAAAGAACCGACTATGACAGAAAATATACGGGTTGTTATTATCGAAAACTTTGACTACAACGGCTGTGGTGGAACGCATCCGAAACGAACTGGTGAAGTTGGTCCTATTCAAGTACTAGGATGGGAGCGCAATAAAGGTGGTATACGCTTAACGTTTATCGCTGGTTGGCGTACACTTAAATTAATGGGACAACAGCAACAAATTATGAAAGATGTTTCTAAACAATTAAACAGTAGCGAAACTGATATTCCAGCAAAAGTGGCGCAACTGCTTACTTCTCAAAAAGAAAACGAAAAAGCAATACAAACAATGAATGAAAAATTATTATTTGCAGAGGCAAATGAACTACTTCTACAGCCTATAAAAATTCATGCTGACATACTTATTTCTAAAGTATTTACAAATCGTTCTATGCAAGAAATCGCAAAGCTTTCCGCTATTATTACAGAACAACAAGAGCATGCAATTACGTATTTCGTCATCGAAAATGATGACAAACTACAATGTATTCTCGCTTGCGGAAAATCAGTATCACTCGATATGAATGCTCTTTTAAAAGACGCTCTTCCTACAATCGAAGGAAAAGGTGGCGGAAATAAGAAGAGTGCTCGCGGTGGCGGGAAAGCAATTATGAGCGGAGATGAATTTTTAAATCAGCTTGTTTCTTCTTTACAGTCAGCAGTTTAAAACATGTTATGAAGGATAGCGAACGGCTATCCTTCCCCTATATTTACAGACCTATATTTTGTTTCAAACCTTGATAACTCCCTGCATTTACAAAACCTTCACTTATAAGATTGATAAAAGTTTCCGAAAAACCATAATGACTTAAATCTTTAATCGGCACCATTTGCACATCATGAATTGGATTATGATCAAACTCGTTAGAAGGTAGCATAATTTCACCTTCAATCCTTTTAAGCAAAAACGTTATATGTAATAAAGACGGGCGAGCATCTGGTTTATCACAAACATAGAGTAGCTTCTGAATGTTAACTTCTAACCCTGTCTCTTCTCTCATTTCTCGAATCATTGCTTCCTCTAGCGTTTCGCCATTCTCTGCTCTTCCTCCAGGTAAAGACCAATTTCGATTAGCCACTTTTTGCTTTACTAGCAATACCTTTTCATCTTCAATTAAAATTCCTGTAACACGAACTTGCATTACATTTTCCATATGCAATCTCCTCTTCCCATTATATTTACAAATTAACCCTTCCATAAAAAGAACATACGTTTTATAATTGAAGAAAATTATGGAAGAAAGTAGTTGTTACATTCATGCGTCCAACTTTAACAAAGTCTATATCACTTGAAGATTTCCAAAACTATTATTGGTTAAAAGCAGAACTCCAAACATTTTGTCGTGAACATGATTTGCCAGCTAGTGGCTCTAAGATCGAAATAACCGAGCGTATCTCACATTATTTAACTACTGGTAAAATATTAAAAAACAGCTCTGTTCAAAAGGTGAGTAAAGCTTCCCTATCCTATAAAGACCTTTCTCTTCAAACGATTATTACTAACAATCACCGCTGTAGCGAAGATGTTCGTGCTTTTTTCAAAGAAAAAATCGGAACAAACTTCCGCTTTACAGTAGCTCTTCAAAAATTTTTCAAAGAGAATGTTGGAAAAACATATGAAGACGCGATAACGTTTTGGTATGAAGAGAACGAACGAAAAAAAGATCCTACTTATAAAACAACTATCAGCTCGCAGTTTGAATACAATCGCTTTACTCGCGACTTTTTCGAAGATCCAAATAATAAAGGGAAAGCAAAAGCTGATGCGATTGCTGCTTGGAACGAAATGAAAGCGAAGCCTGGTAGCAATATTTATGTTCCTCAAAAAGTAGAAAACTAGTTACCTCGCTAGTCTTCTACTTTCTCAAATAATAGCGCAATCCCTATCCCGCCTCCAATTCCTAATGTAGCAATTCCATATTTCATAGACTCTCTTTGTGCCTGATAAAACAAACGTGTTACAAGCATAGCCCCAGATGCACCGTACGGATGACCGAGCGCAATTGCTCCACCATTTACATTTACTTTTTCGTATGGAATTTGTAACTCTTTTGCGCAAGCAACAACTTTTGAGGCGAATGCTTCATTTATTTCAAAATAATCGATGTCCTCTACTTTTACATTCATTTCGTTTAATAATTTGTTCACCGCAAATATCGGACCAGTCCCTGGAAGCTTGGGATCTACTCCCACTACAGCACTACGAACGAAACGAAGGACAGGTTTATAACCTAACTTACGGGCTTGTCCCTCTTCCATTACAAGAACAGCACATGCCCCATCATTTACACCACATGAATTACCTGCCGTCACTGTTCCATTTTGTAAAAATGCGGGCTTTGTTCTTTTAATGATTCGTTCATAATTCATTTCTGGCTTTATAGATTCATCTAATAATCCATTAAAAGAAAATATTTCATCATGTATATATCCTTTTTCTAACGCTTGCAGTGTCCGCTTATAACTAAGACAAGCATACTCGTCTTGCATTTCTCTCGTTATATTATAACGCTCCGCAACATATTCAGCCGCTACTCCCATGTCAGGATCACCAATTGTTTCAGGTGAAAATCGTGCTCTTTTTTGAAAAGGTGACGTACTTGTACTCTCTACTCCCCCGGCGATATAACACTTACCTGCCCCGCCTTGAATGAGATGACACGCAGTTCGAATTGCTTCTAAACCAGCACCACATTGCCGATCAATCGTTACACCAGGAATATGATAGCCAAGTCCCGCCTCTAAAGCAGATAGTCTCGCAACATTCCCTCCTGGCCCAACAACATTACCTAATATGACATCATCTATTTCCCTCTCAATCCCTTTACTTAAAAACGTAAGAAGCGGCGTTGTTAATTGCTGAACTTCATACTCTTTTAACATCCCATTCTTCTTACCAATAGGTGTTCTTTTCGCCTCTACAATGACTGCTCTATTCATATATTTTCTCCCGGTTTTCAATCATACTTTTTGCTTCCATACGAGCGATTTTCCCACTATTTGTATAAGGTATTCCATCTACAAAATGCCATTCTTTCGGTATTTTAAAAGAGGATAATCTCTGTAAGCAAAAACTCTTTAATTGTTGTTTCGTAGCACTTCCTTTTACGATCGCGACGGGCTTTTCACCCCAGTAACTATCTTTCACACCAATTACAACTATTTCATCAACAGCTGGGTGTTCATGTAATACACTTTCTATTTCTTCTGGATAAATATTGATTCCTCCAAATAAAATCATATTCTTCTCTCTACCAACAATATATATAAAGCCTTCTTCATCTTCATAGCCTACATCTCGCACTGTCATCCAACCTTCTGCATTCAACTCCCGTGTTAAAACCCCATCTATTATGTATCCCATAAAAAACTGATCACTTTTCACATAAACAGTTCCTATTTCACCTTTTTGTACTTCTTCGCCTGCTTCATTACATATTCGAACTTGCACATTATGACACGGTTTTCCTACTGAATTTGGCCTTCTTTCGCTTTCTGCATCGACTAGTGCTGTTACAAAACTTAACTCTGATGCACCATAAAATTCATATCTTTTCGCATAAGGAAATATATTCTTTATTTTTTCTTTCGCTTCAGCTTCCCATTTCGCTCCTGACGAAATAATTTTCACTTTATTTTCTATTAATCTACTTTCTTTATATAAAGATTCAAGCATTGTCGGAACTGTATACATAACTGATATATTTTCAGTTTCTAACTTATCTAATACTTGATTTGGAAAGAACTTTCTCATAATGTGCACTGTTTGTCCTACATATAATGCACTTATTGCCCCGTATAAGAAAAGAGAATGAACGAGCGTCCCAGCTATTAAAATCGAATCCTCCCTTTTCATATGAAAGTCATGTACATTACAATCAAAACTATGAACCCACGATTGTTGTGCACGTAAAAATGCTTTTGCTGTTCCTGTTGATCCTGATGTAAATCCCATATAAAAAGGAGCATGTTGTACACTTTCTACAGTGGAATATGTAGGAAGATATTTCTCTATCATTCTTTTCAACTCATCAATTTCAATTACTCTTCCTTCTTCATCCAATAGATCATTCACCTTATATCGTTCTGTCACAATCATATCCGGATTACTAATTTCAATTCTTTCTCTGAGCTCATCTTGTTTCCACTTTATATCTAACGGAACACAAACCCACCCGGCCATAGCGGCACCAGAAAATAGTTGTAAAAACTCTATACGATTTTCTAATAGGATTGCTATCGTTTTATTCTTCGATTTTTTTTCATTTAACCAGCTTGCTACTTTACAAACTGATTCAAACCACTCTTTATATGTTAAAACTCTATCATTTTCCTTTATCGCTATTTTATTTGGTTGTAAAGAGGCATGCTTTTTATATTCTTTTGTAATCCCCATATGAGACGTCCTTTCTTTACAAAAATAATAAAAAGAAACACGCAATTAACGTGTTTCTTCCCTTTATCATCCCGCATTTGTATATTTTCCATTCTTTAAAGCGGGCGTAATAATATGTTTCAATGAACGATGTAATTTTGTTACGAGAACTGCCGCAATAATTGCTTTTATACAATCCCCTGGTAAAAACACAGCACTCACTTTCATTGTCTCCCATACAGAAACATCCATTAAGAACGCTTGTACAGTAATACCAAATACATAAACTACGAAAATACCACCAATTATATTAATACATAATACTTTTATAATAGAAACTTCACGTAAACGCTCAATTAAATAACCAATAACAAACGCCCCAATGATGTAACCAAGTAAATATCCTGCACTTGGTCCAACAAATACACCAAGGCCACCGCGTCCACCAGCAAGTAATGGTGCTCCAACTCCTACAATAAGTAAGAAAATAAGCTGACTTAACGCACCTAAACGTGATCCTAACAACCCACCCGCAAGCATAACACCGAGTGATTGCAATGTAATTGGAACTGGTGTAATAGAAAGAGCAATCGGAGGTATTAACCCTAACACTCCCATAATAGAACTAAATAAAGCGACGAAAATTAAATTTTTTGTATTCATATTTGCTTCCCCTATTTGTAAACTTAAAATTGTTTTTAGGTAACATATCACAAAAATTATATTATCTTTCCACCCCTCTTTTGTCAACCGTTAATGTATTAGAGTTTACAAATAGAAGTTCACTTATTTCTCTCTATGCAAATGCTCCAGTTCTTTCCGAAGCGCCTGTTTTAAAAACTTCCCAACAGATGTTTTCGGTATTTCTTCCATAAAGACAATATCGTCTGGCAACCACCACTTCGCAAACTGTGGTTTTAAAAACTCATATATTTCTTCTTTTGTAACCGTACTATTTTTCTTTTGAACAACGCAGGCAATTGGTCGCTCTTGCCACTGAGGGTGAGGAACTGCAACGACAGCCGCTTCAAATATAGCATCATGTGCCATTAAAGCATTTTCAAGATCGACCGAAGAAATCCATTCTCCCCCGCTTTTAATAACATCCTTCGTACGGTCAACAATTTTCACGCAACCTTCCTCATCCACTGTGACAACATCACCAGTATATAACCATCCATCGCGAAAACCTTCGACAGTACGATCATCGTTATAATAGCTTTCAGCGATCCAAGGTGCTCGTAAACATAATTCTCCCATCTCAGTACCGTCCCACTTCACTTCACCATTTGTACCGACTACTTTCATCTCGACACCAGGTACAAGATATCCTTGTTTGGAGCGAATTTCTAGTTGCTCTTCATACGATAATTCCGTTTCATAACTTTTTAAACGTGCAAGTGTTACGAGTGGACTCGTTTCAGTCATACCATATGCATGTATGAACGGAACATTATGTTTCTGTTCAAATGCTTTAATAACACTTTTCGGCGCCGCTGCACCTCCGCATAGTATTCTCGTCATACTAGATAAATCGTAACTATTATTTTCTAACTCTTGTAATACACCGAGCCAAATTGTCGGCACACCAGCAGCTAACGTCACTTTTTCAGATTGGATCATTTCTAATAAAATTTTCGGCGTAAACATCGGTCCTGGAAGAACTTGTTTTGATCCAAACCAAGTAGCAGCGAAAGGAAGCCCCCAAGCATTCACATGGAACATCGGTACAATTGCCATCGCCGCGTCACTTTCCGATAAAGCAGCTGTATCCGCTAAACCGAGTGCCATGCAATGCAGTACAGTACTACGATGCGTATATACAACACCTTTCGGATTTCCTGTAGTCGCTGACGTATAACACATACCAGCAGGTGTATTTTCATCAATATCTTTTACAAATTGGAAAGTTGGATCGCCTTCTTCTAATAGCTTTTCATAATGATATACAGGCTTCAGCGTAGTATTTGGGAGTTCATCTTTATCAGTCATAATAATGTAAGCTTGTACAGTTGATAATTGTGATTGAATATTTTCAACAAGCGGTATGAGATCTTCATCTATAAGTAGAATTCGGTCTTCTGCGTGCTGAATAATGTATGAAATATGTTGAGGAGATAAACGAATGTTAATTGTGTGCAAAACAGAAGCAATACCTGGAATAGCAAAATACGCTTCCACATGCCGATGATGGTTCCACGCTAATGTTCCTACACGTTCACCTTCTTTAATTCCAAGCTTTTTCAACGCACTGGAAAGTCTTCTCGTCCTTTCCCCTAACTGCTTATACGTTAACGTTGTAACTGTATCATGCGTCCGTGAAACAATTTCTTTCTTCGAAAACAGTTTCTCTGCTCTTTCCATCATAGAACTAATTGTTAGCGGTACATTCATCATCATATTGGTTATGTCCCCCTTTAAAACGTTTTCATTTTCCGTTTATTATAACAGACTTCTACAAATGATTACGATATTTTTCTGTATTTTCTGAATTATTTCTTTGGAAATAATTCAGAACGATAAAAAACATGTTTTGAATACATTGATTCGAAACATGTTTTTTATTTTTTATAAACTATCTACCTTTTTCCTTACTTTCTTTTTCAATTTAAAAATAAAACGATTACTGTATTCCTTATTTTCTACTAAAATCCGATACGTCTCTAACACCCCTAACACACGAACAAAAAGATAAACTCCGATAGCAATAAGTACAACACAATAAGGATAATACTGTACGAGCTCTCCTGAAGTAATTCGTTTTTTCTCAAATAAAAACGGTATCGCTCCTGCGGCAATAAAACAAAATCCAACAATCACCACTGCGGCATACTTCTTCTTAATAATCGCATATCTTTTGGTCAATTCTTTTAGAAAGTTTTGATCAAATAGTAGTTCTTCCTTTTTCAATACATTGTATCGACTCTCTTCTATCGTTACAGGTGCCATCATTGCTCCGATCCCAAGCACTACAATGATAATGACAAGAAACGTAGACATTGTTGCATTTTCTTTAAATAATAAGTACGGTATTGTAGATAAAATAAGCAAGCTAAATCCTAATGCAATATATTTAGAAATTTTTTGTCCATACACTATATACCCTTCTGCCATTTCCTTACTTACATAATAACCATTTTCCTTTTCGTTACTTTGCTCAGCAGTTTCTTTTAATAAATAGTCAAGTGATACTTCAAATACATTTCCAATCATTATTAACTTTTCAGTTTCAGGAAAACCTTGACCGTTTTCCCATTTACTAACCGCTTGCCTTGTTGTGTTTAATTTCTCGGCTAATGCTTCTTGAGAAAGACCCTTTTCTTTTCTTAATTTAAAAAGCTTCTCACCAAATCCCATATGTGTGTCCCCCTTCGTTTTCTTAACTAAATTGTATGTAAACATTGCTCTTACTTCTATCTTCCTGCGGTTGCACTTTGTCAACTTACGGTTGCGATTGTGTTATATAGTGGTTTTGTATACGATTTAGCTATTATTCTTCTATGATTATGGCGTTAATAAACCACCCTCTCCTAATAACCAATTATAACAATTAAAGGTAATTATTGTTATAAAAAATCAAAAAACTCCTTTATTCATTTAAAGGAGTTTTAAATATGAAATATTCCAAGAGGAGCTGTTTTTTCTTCCTCCTACTACCTCACAATTTCTTCTATATATTTTTATGTGTCATATAACGAACTATGTACAGTATATGTTTTCATCTCTTTATCTGAGGCATACTCATATATATGTAAAATATTACTCTTATTAACTACCCTAATAAAACCACTACTCAATAATCATAACGGCTTCTGCTTAAACTTTTCATAATGTCGTACTTTTAATGAAAGGATATTTCCGCAGTCTGTACAAATATAAGCATCCACCGGTGAAGATGTGAACATCGTTTCCTTTTTCCGTATTTGTGCATATCCGACAAACTCACCTTCTCCTATCTTTTGAGAACCACAATTAGAGCATGTCTGCACGGCTTTTTGTTTCATGAGAGCACCACCTTTAATCTGTTTCTACTCCCTTCGACAGTTCAATTCCATTTCCCTTCCAAAAAACTTCTTATTCTCCTACATTACAACAGGAATCTCAAAACAAAAATCGTATATATACTATGAAATATATTTATTAACGGAGGAATTTTATGACTACTGTTATGACACTCGATATAGCAACAGAAATTGAAAATGCAGAAATTGATATGCTCTCTTCTAGATTAGAGGGACTACAAGCAATGAGTGGAAATCCAATGCAAGTGCAAATGAAAAAGTTCGGTAGTGCCACTGCCTTTTCATCAAAAATAATTGCCGGTCCTGCTTTTAATACGATAAAAGGTATTACAAATGCAGATGCGATTGATGCAATCATTTCTTATTATGAATCACTACAAATTCCTTGCCGTTTTGAAATTACACCAGCGCAAGGCACAACTGAACTATTTCAATACTTATCTCAAAAAGGTTTTTACCAATCTAGCTTCCATACTGCTTTGTATAGTATACCGAGAGAGAGTTCATCACTTCTTCCTTCTAATATTACAGTACGAAAACTGAAAGAAAATGAATTTGATATTTTTGCAGACATATATGTACGTGGATTTAATATGCCATCCTTTACAAAAGATGGTGTTCGCCAAAATAACGAAATTCTTTACAATGAACCAGGATGGCATTTTTTCATAGCAGAAATTCAAAATAGCCCTGCTGGTATTGGTGTCCTATATATAAATAAAGGTGTCGCATCATTAGCTGCTTCTGCTACTTTACCGGAATTTCAGCGTAAAGGCTGTCACACTGCATTAATCCAAAAACGAATTAAGACAGCTATTGAATCCAATTGTACTTTAATAGTTGGACAAGCAAGGTTCGGTAGTGGCAGTCAAAATAATATGGAACGTGCCCATATGAAAATTGCTTATACGAAATCAATATGGACTGCAAAAGACATATAATTTACTTTCTTTCTCCTTCCGTTACATTTTTAAACATTTTATGACAATTCCTTTTCTATCCCTTTAATAATTTGAATATTCAAACTAAATTTGTTACGCTATTACTAGATACATCATTCAACTTGCAATATGAAAAGAAAATTCTAATCAAACTACAAGGAGGAGAAATGTATGACTAAGCACGAACACGGTTTAAAAGAAAAAGTAGAAGGTGCCATCGATAAGGTAAAGGGCGAAGTAAAAGAAGTTGTCGGGAAAGTAACTGACAATAAGAAGTTACAAGCTGAAGGAAAATGGGATAAGGTGAAAGGCACTGCTAAAGATACAGTCGGTAATGTGAAAGAAAAAGTACATGAATATAAGGAACATAAATAACAAAAAACACGTTAGATGCATTTTCATCTAACGTGTTTTTTATTTTACTTTATATATAATGAACCAAATAACATACGATATTTTTTTATTTCTCTATACTCTTTGTAAGTGGTTCTTTAAAGACATTTCTATTCCATACAGCAAAAATAATAAGAGAAATAATAAAGAATAAAACAAGACATATACCCAGATAATCAAAATTAACTACCTGTATGAGATTCCAAAACGGTCCCTGTAAATTATAGCTTTCAATAAGCAAAGATAATAGTTGATACCCCCCTATTAAAAAAGCCGTTATAACAGATATTGAGGTAATTAATACATTATATGAATTTCTTATTCGACTATTTTCCATTGCCCACTTATAATTCGTATTCATGAATGTACTATCTAATGTATCCATCAATGACATTCCTGCAGCAAACAAAATGGGAAAAGCAAATATACTGACAAGTGGAATAGATTGACTTGTTGCAGTTACTGTAGAAAGAGCAATTAATCCAATTTCACTCGCTGTATCAAAACCAAGCCCAAATAAAAAACCGATCATATACAATTGCTTCTGACTATCAATAAACGTAAATAAGCGCTGCGTGAAACGGTATATAAATCCCAGGTTTTCTGGCTGTTTGTCCTCTTGACTTCGTAACACTTTAATAAGGTACAACAGATTGGTAAGACCGATAATGATAAGGAATGTACTAGAAACGATTGTACCAATAATACCGCCTATAGTTGAGAAGCTCTCCATTCCATGTTTTGCAGTTTTTCCAATTAAAGCAATTAATACAATCATCACAAATACTACCGTAGAGTGTCCTAATGAGAAGTAAAATCCCACCCCCTGTGAGTTTTTACCTTTTTCAATTAATTTCCGAACAGTATTATCAATTGCGACAATATGATCACTATCAAACGCATGACGCAATCCTAAAGAATATGCAATAATAGCCATTCCGATTATGCTATTACCTTTATACAGTGCTGGTAATAATAAGAGAATTCCAAGCACATGAAGAAATATAATAATAACAAAAAAGTTAGTTGCCTTTTTCAGTTCACTTTTCCACATAGTTACTAGCCCTTTCTACTTTAAATTGAATACTTTTGAAAAAGAAAAGTGCCATAATAAAAACTACAATCGTTATAATAGTCACTAAAATAATTACAAAATTATTTAACACGTCTGTATGATTTGTAAGTGTTAACAGAGCTGGTACTGTTGCAGTAATCCAGGATTCAACGAAGCAAACAATACCTACATAAATATGAATCTTCTTTTTCAATCCATCTTGTAGGAAAAATAAAAACCAAAGGAATGCCCAAAAGAACCAAATTATTGTACTTTGCAGACTTCCACTCTCATGTAATTGATTCACTATTCCCATAACCGTTGCAATGATAGCAACCCAAAGAGAATAGTAACCTACACCTGAAGAATCAAGTTTTAATATATTCGTAAGACCAACATATAAATAAGTAAAACCAAATAAAAAAATAGTTCCATTAGATAGGATAGTCCACTCATCGGATTGACTTCCTGTAAATAATAAATATAATGGTGTCAAAGTTTGTAATGCCCCTACAAATAAATTAAAGTATCCTACACTTTTGCTATCAATGAGTTTAAAAGCTGCTAGTGAATTCATAAATAGAACTGCACCGACAAACAATAATCCCACATTAGTCATAGTATCCCCTTCCCTTACTTAATATTTTCGATAGGATGTTAGTTCTTCATGTAGACAATTCTCTCTAACAAAACGATGACACTGAAAAAATATAGACTCGATATCCTCTGTATTATGGCTAAGTATGCGTATGACAAAGCCTTTACATGGTGTAGAAGATATTCCAATTTTCATATTGTTAGTGTTAGATAGTGATGTTTTCAATGCTGCAATTAAATCATTTGTAATGTTCTCATTAATAACTATGAAAGTACCATAATGGGAATATTGATTTAATATTCCCATTTGATCTAACGACTCTTTGAAAGGGTTTAACAATAGATGATCGTATACTACAAGTTTATTTTCCATATATATTTTTGTTAACGAATCAAAATATTGGTATGTGAACTTCTCCATATTTGGCGACCAACCAGGCGTAACTGAATCGCATAAAATCAATGTAGAATTATTTTGCATATATATATTTGTTTTTTGCTTATATGCTGCATCCTTGTACATAATTAACGGGTCTGGTAGATATTCCATAACAGCATTCTCACCAATATAAAAATTCAATTCTTGCAAAGCATAACTATTTGGAGTCTTGTACACTTTCGTTGCCGATTGGCTTGTTATATATGTTTTCGCATCTTTACCAACATTTATATTTATAGAATAGAAATCTCCTTTTAAATAGCCTCCACCAGAATTCATAATATAGTAATATGCTCTACCATACTCGTCCAAATATATTGGCTGCGTTACTTTTAAGGCATCTTTATGATAAACCTTAATAGGTACGGTTTTATGTCTCTTTTCCATCACATCAATATTTAAGACACCTGTAGGGGATTTCATTTTTTCAATCCTTCTAACATAATGTTTTGTCGCATCCAATTTATTAATTCTTGTAAACCTTCCTCATCCTTCAAATTTGTAAAAAAGTATGGTTTATTATGTCGGTAATTTTTCGTATCCTGCTCCATAACTCCAAGATCAGCCCCTACATAAGGTGCCAAATCCGTTTTATTAATCACAAATACATCAGATTTGATCATTCCTTGTCCACCTTTACGCGGAATCTTTTCTCCCTGTGCCACATCAATAATATAAATTGAAAAATCCACTAGCTCCGGACTAAATGTGGCAGCTAAATTATCACCCCCACTTTCAATAAAAATAATATCTAAATTATTATGTCTCATCATAAGTTCTTCAATTGCTTCAAAATTCATAGAGGCGTCCTCTCGAATTGCTGTATGCGGGCACCCTCCTGTCTCTACACCAATAATTCTATCTTCTGGTAAAACACCTGTTTTCAATAAAATTTTTGCATCTTCTTTCGTATAAATATCGTTTGTAATTGCTGCAATTTCATAATCTGTATTTAGATGTTTTGTTAACTTTTCAACTAACATTGTTTTCCCAGCACCTACTGGGCCACCGATACCAATTCTAATAGGCTTTATCATTTTATTTTTTCCTCCCTATGACATGAAGACCCTTACATTTACATCTTCATGTTGCATTTGATTTATTTCGAATTCAGGATCATTCAATCCAAAATCCTCTAATGAAAGTATTTGAATTCTATCAATAGATTCACAGATTAATTCATGGCATTCTTGTAATAGTTTTTGACCATCTGTTTGTCCAAGAGGAATGGCTCTCACACCGTTTTGAATTATACTTCCAACACTTGAGTATAAGAAAACTAAGAGCGTTTCTTCTATTGTCATTTTCAATTCCGCCCCTAATATTCCGTATACGATACTCGGATGACCTTGTAATTTATTACCCATAATATTTTCTTTATATATATTTAAATTTACAAATGAGAACAATTCACACAATAATTTAGAAGTACTTTTACTAATCATTCTATTTGCTTTTCTACATTCAAAAGGCAGTGTTTGTGCTGTTATTAAATCATCTAAAAATGTAATTTGTTCTCTCTCATTAGTCTTAATTGCTTCGTAAGTATATTTGCAAATTAAGCCATCCGTGTATGTTAATTGGACTTTTATATATCGATTAACCCATTTGAAAAATTCGGCTTTATTTGTAACTTGTCCCTCTTGAATAAATGTTTCTAATCCAAAAGAGTGACTAAAACTTCCTGTTGGGAAGCTCGAATCACTAATTTGGAGTAGGTTAAGTAGGTTAAATATGTTTGTGCGAAGCATGCTTGAACGGTTTTGGTAATACTCTATTTTCTTTTTGATAAGGAACACCTTCCTTTTTAAGTAAATCTTCTACTAAGTAGTCGTTCGCCAAAATCATGCACCCTTCATCGAATTGTGCTGGTAAATGTCTATTCCCTAAGTTATGAGCAATAATCCCCATTTCTTTTATTGATTTTGGAGTAATTACAATTACCTCTTCTGGTAATACTTCAATATACACAATTCGATTTTCATCTTCATATAAAATATCACCGTTCTTTAATGTTTCTCCACTATCTAAAGACACCCCAATTTCAAAACCAGATTCTGAATATAATTTCTGAACTCTCTTCAGTAAAAGCTCACTAGAAATTAATATCTTATCAAGATGCTTTTTTGTGTTTGAGAAATCATTCATATTGCATACGTTGTTATTAATTTTTTCAATAATCATTTTATCTCCCCCGTTATATCAAAATAAAAAATATCTTTGAGCCATAGGTAGTACATCTACTGCTTCACACGTGATTACTTGTCCATCAACTTTAACTTCATATGTCTGCGGATCTACTTCAATTTCTGGTGTTGCATTATTTAGCTTCATATCTTGCTTCGAAATCTCTCTCGTATTTTTAACAGGTAATACAACTTTATTTAAACCTAATTTTTCTTTAATATTATTCTCATAAGCTACTTTCGATACAAATGTAATCGAACTTGACTGTACTGCTTTTCCATATGCACCAAACATCTTTTTTTCGTAATATGGTTGTGGGGTAGGAATTGAAGCATTCTCGTCTCCCATTAATGCCATCACTACCATTCCGTTTTTCAAAACCATATCTGGCTTAACACCGAAAAATTGTGGATCCCATATTACAAGGTCTGCATACTTTCCTATTTCAATAGAGCCCACGTATTCTGAAATCCCATGTGTAATAGCTGGATTAATTGTATACTTAGCTATATAACGTTGAATTCTATTATTATCGTTATATTCTTTATCTCCCTCTAAACTACCAATCTGCTTTTTCATTTTATCGGCGGTTTGCCAATTGCGAATAATAACCTCGCCAACCCTTCCCATCGCCTGTGAGTCAGAGCTAATCATGCTGAAAACCCCTAGATCTTGCAAAATATCCTCTGCCGCGATTGTTTCTTTTCGAATCCTTGAATCTGCAAACATTACATCTTCTGGAATATTCGCTTTTAAATGATGACATACCATGAGCATATCTAAATGTTCATCCAGCGTATTCACTGTATATGGCAAGGTCGGGTTCGTTGATGATGGTAAAATATTATTCAGCGCAGCAATCTTTATAATATCTGGTGCATGCCCACCTCCAGCTCCTTCAGTGTGGTACGTATGAATAACACGATTATCAATAGCTTTTATCGTTTCTTCCACAAAACCACATTCGTTTAACGTATCCGTATGAATAGCGACTTGAATATCATATTTATCAGCAATCTGTAACGAGTGATTAATTGCTGATGAAGTTGCTCCCCAATCTTCATGGATTTTCAATCCGATAGCCCCTGCAAATATTTGTTCTTCCAGGGCAGGTAAACTTGAACTATTTCCTTTCCCTAAAAATCCAAGATTTATAGGAAAAGCTTCTGCTGCTTCTAGCATTTTTCTTAAATTCCAAGATCCAGGTGTTATTGTAGTTGCCTTAGTCCCTTCTGCCGGTCCTGTTCCCCCACCAATTAAAGTTGTTATACCTGAAGCCAATGCCGTATCAATTTGTTGTGGGGATATGAAATGCACATGTGTATCAATACCTCCAGCTGTAACGATTTTCCGCTCACCAGAAATTACTTCCGTTGATGTTCCAATGATGATATCAATATTATCCATAACTGAAGGATTACCACTCTTACCAATTGCTGAAATCTTCCCATCTTTTATACCAATATCCGCTTTATATACTCCCGTATAATCAATAATAATTGCATTCGTAATAACAACATCCACAACCCCCTGTTCTCTTGTAAGTTGTGAATTTTGTCCCATACCATCCCTAATTGATTTTCCTCCACCAAAGACAGCTTCATCACCATATATAGTGGCATTTCGATCAACATGTGCGAATAATTGTGTATCCGCTAAACGAATAGAATCTCCTGTAGTTGGACCATATAAATCAGCATATTGTTTACGTGACATCTTAAAACTCATGCTATCTCCCTCTTTTTGTGTAAGATTGAATATCGCCATCCACTTTATTTTTAAATCCATATACTTCTTGTTCCCCTGAATATGGAACTAGTTCAATCGTTTTTTCATCTCCAGGCTCAAATCTTACCGCTGTACCTGCTGGAATATTTAAATGTTGTCCAATTGCTACACTGCGATTGAATTTTAACGCCTCATTCACTTCATAAAAGTGGTAATGAGATCCAATTTGAATGGGTCTATCTCCCTGATTTATCACTTTGACTTTCATTGCTTTTTTATTTCCATTACATACTATGTCTTCTTTCGCAAGGATATATTGCCCTGGAATCATAACATTCACTTCCTTTAATGAATTGGCTGATGAATAGTTACTAATTTTGTTCCATCAGGAAAAGTTGCCTCAACTTGAATATCTGATATCATGTCTGCAATACCATCCATAACATCTTCAGCACTTAAAATGTTTTTTCCAAGTTCCATTAATTCCGCTACATTTTTACCATCTCTTGCTCCTTCCAAAATTTCATACGTAATAATAGCGATACTTTCTGGATAGTTTAACTTAAGCCCCCTCTCCTTTCGTCGATAAGCTAAATCAGCCGCAACAACTACTAGCAGTTTATCAATTTCTCTTGGCGTTAATCTCATTACAATCTTCCTTTCTGAAGTATTTTAAAACTAAGAATATTCTAAAAATAAAAGGTGTATTTTCAATGTCTTTTCCGTGTTTTCCCTATGTTTTTTTGCTATCAATCAAATAAAAAAAGAGCCGATGGGCTCTTTTTTTATTTTCCTTCATTCTTCTCTAACACGTATAAATCTTCTTCGATATTCGTTAATTTCTCACTTACAAGCTTTCTTGCATCTCCAATTGCTTGATTGTATGCAAATGGTCCAACTAATTTAACCATTTCTTCTATTAAACGCTCTGCTTGGAAACGTCCAATTTCATCTAAATCTTCTTCAACGAAAAATTGCTGAATTTGCGCTACAAGCTCTTCTTTTTTATCATTTGGTATTTTTATATTCATCATCGTTGTTACTCCTCTATATTTAAGATAATATCTTCCTTAACTCTACCATAGAAAAACGATTACCAGGACAGCTTTTTGTAACTCCTTCTAACTCTCTATGACCTAGTATATTTTCTTTCTTTATAGCAAATTGCTTCATAAACATTTTGCATAAAGAATATAATGCATTCACTTGTGCAGGAGTTGGATCGTATTTATCGAAATTTCCCGTCATACATATTCCAATTGTATGACGGTTATGGTCTTTCGCGTGCGCTCCAATATGTAAACCTCGCCCTTCCACTACAGTTCCGTCCTTTTCGATAAAATAGTTGTAACCAATCCCGCTCCACCCTCTTACAGTTTGATGAAATTCATGTGTTTTATACACGTCCCATCCATCTTCAGCTGTATGGTGGATAATCAGTTGATTTACTTTTTCTAAAGGAACTAATTCATCTTGAAATGTTAGATTGACATATTTAATTTCCATTTGAACTGCCTCCTCTTAAAAATCAATCATAATAATCGTTTTATCATCTGGTTTTATTCTCTTTTCCCCTTCCAGCTTTTCAATGATTGCTATATATTCGTTTATACCATTCTTTCTTATATATGCAACAGTTTGTTCTAATGACCAATCTGGGTGAAATAACCCGTCTGAACAAATAAAAATCCCACTCACTTCATCTGTATGTAATTCACCATGTTGTAAATAATGTATCGCTTCTTTCATTCCATTTGCAACTGAGTAACCATTTGGCATATTTGCAAGATAACGATTGTACTTTAATTGTTCTCCAACATCTTGAAAAACAGGTTCTTCCGGCACAGATAAACCTTTCTTACGATCTTCTTCCCTCTTCCTTTTTGCTCGTTTACTAATTCCTTCAACTGTGTCTTTCGTTAATACTTGCATCGTTCCATTTTGAAAAGTTGCGACAATCATACAGTCCCCAAGCTGCGCATATTCAATTTTCTCACCAACTATTTGGACTGCCGCGATACATGTGCACCACAAATGCTCTTTTTTTCTCGTGTCTACTTCATATTCTAACATTTTGCTTTGCAATGCTTCATTTGCTTTGGCAACTGCAAATTGTAAACTATGATTCTCTCGTAATGCAGTAAAATAACTTGCAAATAAATGCGAAGCGATGTATGCTCCATTATGTCCCTTTTCATCACGAAACGGGACAAGTGGTGTTGCACCGTCACATACACCATAAATCTTTTTTTCTTTATTACAAAAATAAGAATCCTCACATTCTTGCTTCAACGGGCTTTTCTGTTGATATGTTTTTATCTTCACAACTGTATCCCCTTTCAAATGATAAAATACTCAAATTCTTTTGATTAATCTAATTTACCTAAATAAACTGTTTTTACCCAAAACTTTCAATATCATATATAATCTTGAAATAATATGAATTTTTCAGTGAAGGACGGGAAAGAAATGGTCAGATTCCTTGGTGTTATTATCGGTTCTATTATTATTGCGGTTGCCTTTAATCTTTTCCTTATCCCCCACAAAATTTTAAGTAGTGGAATTGGCGGAATTGCTATTATTTTAGGGATTGTAACCCCTGTAAACACAGGCATTATTAACTTTGTATTAAACTTACCTATCCTTATTTTAGGGTACATAGGTCTTGGAAAAAAAGTAATTTTTAACACAGTTGTCTCTGTAGTTGTATTATCTGTTGCATTATATTACGTTCCAGTAAAAGTCGTAGCAACAGATCCATTGTTATCTTCTATCTTCGGAGGTGTCATCGCCGGAGCTGGTATTGGTCTTGTTTTTAACTGTAATGGATCCACTGGTGGATTTGATATTATCGGTATGCTTTTATCCCGCAAGCGAGACATTAAACTTGGCGGATTCCTTATTGTTCTAAATACAGTCGTTGTAATAATCGCAGGATTCTTCTTCACCTGGGATGTTGCACTTACAAGCTTACTTTCAATTTATGTAACTGGTAAAGTAATTGATGCTGTTCATACAAAACATCGTAAAGTTACACTTATGATTGTAACAAATGAAGCAGAAAAAATGAAAAAACAACTTCTTTCAACTGTTGTACGTGGAATAACGTTACTTGATGGCGAAGGTGCTTATTCAAGCGAGAAAAAGCGTGTACTTATGACGGTCGTTTCTCGTGAAGAATTAGCAAGTATGAAACTAACAATTTCTGAAATCGACCCGAATGCATTCGTTAATATTACAGAAACTGTAGAAGTGTTAGGACTTTTCAGAAGAAGTTAAAGACTAGGTGGGAATCCACCTAGTCTTTATTTTGCATAAATTCAATTCGGTTTCCAAATGGATCTGACACGTAAAATCGAATTACATCTGGCCGTGCATAATCATCAATCACTTTAACACCTTGCTCTATAAGTGTTTGCTTAAATTCATTAATTTCATTCACATAAAAAGCTGGATGAGCCTTTTTAGCTGGTGTAAAGTTCCGCTCGACACCAATATGGATTTCTTGATTTCCGCATTTAAACCAACATCCACCTCGTTTTTTCAACTCTTCTGGCTTTGGAATTTCTTCCATACCAATCGTATTCCCATAAAAATCACGCGCCTCTTCTTCACACCCTACAGGTGCAGCTACTTGCACGTGATCAATCCCTTGAATATAATTTTTCATTTTCTCTCCCCCTCCTCTACCCTAATGTTATACGGAAAACAGCCGTCTGTAACTTACAAAAGGTTTATAAAACAATATAAGCTCCCCTTATTACCATCCTGCATTCACCTTGCAAAAAATAAAAAAAAACAAAATTTATTCTATAACTTCCATTTTTTATAGAAATACACATTACATCTATATTATAGTTATGAATAGACAAATCTTTTTAGATGCTATTTGTACGGAGGAACTATTATGAGTCGTAAAAAATATTCACCAACTCAAAAAAAACGTCATCCGAACATTTCTAGACGTTTGCGAAACCATATACAAGATCGTTCATTAACAGAAATGTACGCATCTCTGTTCGAACACAATCCTGATAGTATTATTTCATTAAATTTAGAAGGAGTTATTCTACATATAAATCCTTCTGCCGAAAGAATATTAGGTTACACTTCTTTAGAATTAGAACAGAAAAATATTAACTCTATTTTAGAAGCCCATATTTCTGAGCAAGTATTACAAAATATAAAGAATACTGAAGCGGATAATCAACAAGAGTATATCTTATCTATTTATCATAAAAATGGATTCTTATTAGATGTTGTGACAAAACTAGTTCCTATTTTTGTTCAAAATCGTCTTACTGGCGTATACGCTATTATGAAGCCGCTTGAAAAATCAGAAAGAATTGAGAATATGCTAAAAGAAAGTGAGAAGAGATTACGTACATTAGTAAACTCTATGCCTGCGTTTGTTATATTTAAAGATCATGAAGGGCGCTGGCTTGAGGCAAATGATTACGCACTTTCTTGCTTCAATTTCCATCATGTACCTTACCACGGGAAAAAAGATAGCGAACTCATTCAATATAATGAAGCATACCGAGAAGCTTTTTTACATTGTGAAGAAATCGATGAACTAGCATGGCAACAAAGACAAATTCTTCATGGCGAGGAATTTATTATACATAGAGATGATTTCGATCTAATCTTAAGTATATCAAAAGTTCCGCTTTATCATCCTGATGGTTCTCGCAAAGGTCTTATCGTGATGGGGAGAGATGTTACTGAGCTAAAAGAAACTGAAAAGTTACTACGAAAATCAGAGAAGCTCGCAGTAGTCGGACAACTGACAGCTGGAATTGCCCATGAAATTCGAAATCCACTCACTTCTCTAAAAGGTTTTCTAACGTTGCTCCTCCCTGAAATAAGTGAAGAGCAGAAATGGTATATCGATGTTATGTTAAGTGAGATTTCACAAATGGAATCCATCACGAGTCAATTTATGGCGATGTCTAAGCCACAAGTATTATCTATCCAAACTTGTAACATACAAACTTTAATTGAAGAGGTAGTTACATTTATTTTACCGACTGCAATTATGCATAGCGTTCATATCATCATGGATCATTTTGATTACGTATATGATATTCAATGTGACGGTAACCAATTAAAACAAGTGTTTATAAACATATTAAAAAATGCAATAGAAGCAATGCCAAATGGCGGAAATATTTTCATCCAAACAAAACCATTAGAGGATAATTTCATCTTAATACGAATTATCGATGAAGGTTGCGGCATTCCTGAAGATCGTATCTCCCGTCTAGGCGAACCTTTTTATAGTTTAAAAGAAAAAGGCACAGGACTAGGATTAATGATGTGTTACAAAATAATTGAAGAACATCATGGTAGATTACACATTTCAAGCGAATTAAATAAAGGTACGATTGTTGATATTGAGCTACCACTTTCTTCTTCTCATCTTGCAATCCAGTCTTAAATAAAAAAGAAGCATCTGCTAATTGTTAACAGATGCTTCTTTTTTTAAAATGCTTTGTCATACCACTCTTTTGCTTTTTCTACTTCACCCATTGTTAATTGATGCCCTCGATTTTCCCAATGCATCGTTACATTCGCGTTTGCATTTTCTAATAGTACCTTCAATTCCTCTGACTCTGCTGATGAACAAATTGGGTCATTTGTCCCAGCAGCAATAAACACAGATTTTCCTGCTAAATTTGCTAATTGCATTCCTCTTCTAGGTACCATTGGGTGATGAAGCACAGCACCTTTTAATGCATTCTCGTAATGGAATAATAAGCTTGCTGCGATATTTGCTCCATTCGAATAACCGATAGCTACAATGTTATTTCTATCGAATTTATATTCTTTAGCCGCTTCATCTAAAAATTCATTTAATTCCTTCGTACGGAAAATTAAATCCTCTTCATCAAAAATGCCCTCTGCTAATCGGCGGAAGAAACGCGGCATCCCATTCTCTAACACATTTCCCCTAACGCTTAATACCGACGCTTCCGGATCAATTATTTCTGCAAGTGGTAGTAAATCTAATTCATTACCACCTGTGCCATGAAGTAATAACAACACTGGTTTTGACGTATCTTTTCCTTTTTGAAAAACATGTTTCATCATAATCCTGTTCCCCCTTCAATCACTTTAATCTAAATTTCTCACTTCAAATGGTAAAAGCGTTTGTTCAATCTGTTTTCTATGTTGTTCATATTGTTCCGGTAACTTTAATTCCTCACCCATCGTCTCTAACGATTCATCATGAGCGAAACCAGGAGGATCTGTTGCAATTTCAAATAAGATTTCACCATGTTCTCTAAAATAAATCGCGTTAAAATAATTTCGATCTTGTACAGGAGTTACGTGATATCCAAAACGCGACACATGCTCTTTCCAGTCTAGCTGATCAGCATCGTCAATCGCTCTCCAAGCTATATGATGAACTGTACCAACGCCCATTTGGCCACGACCGATTGTTGATAATTTCAAATCAATAATATTTCCAATATCAGCAGAAGAACGGAATCGAACAAATTCACCCTCTTCTCCAATTTTCTCAAGGCCCATAATATGCTCTAACAATTCAGCTGTTTGTTGAGGCTGTGCAGATAAAAGAACAGCACCTCCAAACCCTTTAATTGCTACTTCTGGTGTAACTTCTCCAAAACTCCAATTATTTAATTCGCCTGCTTCTCTTTCAACTAATTCTATATGCAAACCATGCGGATCATCAAATTCTAAATACTGCTCTCCAAAACGAGTCATTTTCGTATACGAAACATCGAATTTTTCTAATCTATTTTCCCAAAACTCCATTGCACCTTTTGGTACAACGTAAGACGTAATTCCTACTTGACCATCCCCAATAATACCTTGACGAGCACCTGCCCATGGGAAAAACGTAATAATTGTTCCAGGTTTTCCTCCTTCATTTCCAAAATAAAGATGGTACGTACCTGGATCATCAAAATTCACTGTTTGTTTCACTAAACGTAACCCTAATACACCAGCATAAAAGTCTACATTTTCTTGTGGATGCCCTACAATCGCTGTAATGTGATGGATTCCCATTGTTTTCTTTTCCATTTCTTCCACTCCTTTTTTATTTCATTATAAAAATTCTTTTACATTTAAATTCATTATTCATTTTGTCCATGCTACAAAGTAAAATCCGTCATTATAATTTTATCTCGAATTCGAGATATCGATTATAAAATTACACATTAACTTCCAGCTTGTCAATTCATCTCAAATTCGAGATAATTTTTAAAAAATATTTACTCCATTTGAAAGCTTTATTCAAAGTAAAAATTAACTTGAACTCAAATTTATTATAAGTTACTTACTTTTAGTTGTCAATAAGTTCCTTATTTTCATTTTAAATAAAAAGAGAGTAAACTCCAGTTTCGTTTACTCTCTTCGCTAATCATTTCGTTTCTTTTTCCAATATTGCTTCCATCTCATTAAATTCACGATGAACTGCCTTAACGGGTTCTTTCGTTAATAAACTTACAACGATAACAGTTAATAAACTACAGAAGAATCCAGGTACCATTTCATACATAATTGCTTTTAAACTTGGAATTTGTACCCATGCTATAACAACTACTGCACCAACAATCATACCTGCAAGAACGCCCCATTTATTCGTCCTTTTCCAATATAAACTTAATAAAATGGCTGGTCCGAATGCTGAACCAAATCCAGCCCAAGCATAACCTACAAGTGTTAAAATTGTATCACTTGGATGATACGCTAAAACAACTGCGATCATAGCTACTACTAATACTGACAATCTACCGATAAATACAAGTTCTTTGTCACTTGCATTACGACGGAAAAATGTTTTATAGAAGTCTTCCGTTACTGCACTTGAAATAACAAGTAATTGTGAGGAAATACTACTCATAATCGAAGCCAAAATAGCTGATAATAAAAATCCTGTAATGTACGGATGGAATAAAATATTTGAGAATGTTACAAAGACCATTTCTGGGTCTTGCAATGTCGCATTATTTTTAGCATAATAAGCGATACCAATTAGACCAGTAAGCATTGCACCTATAATTGAAATTGTCATCCAACCGATACCGATTCTACGAGAAGTCTTTAAATCTTTAATAGAGGTGATTGCCATAAAACGGACAATAATATGCGGTTGACCAAAATACCCAAGTCCCCATGCTAAAAATGAAATAATGCCAAGTATTGTGGTCCCTTTAAACATATCTAAATGCGATGCATCGACTTGTTTAATCGTATTAAATGTTTCTGTTACACCACCGACATCCGTAAAAGCAACAATTGGCACTAGTACAAGCGCAATAAACATAATACAACCTTGTACAAAGTCCGTCCAGCTTACGGCTAGAAAGCCACCGAATAGTGTATACGCAACAACGACACCCACTGTTACAAATAAACCAATTTTATAATCCAGGTTGAAAGAATTTTCAAACAAACGTCCACCTGAAACTAAACCAGCCGACGCATAAAATGTGAAAAATACTAAAATGACGATAGCGGAGACAAAACGAAGTATTTTCGTACGATCTTTAAACCGATTCTCTAAAAAGTCTGGAATCGTAATTGAATCATTTGCCACTTCTGTATACGTTCGTAAACGTGGGGCAATGATTAAATAGTTTGCATAAGCACCTATTAATAAACCTATCGCAATCCATACACTTGATAATCCTGTTGCATACATCGCACCAGGTAATCCCATTAGCATCCAACCACTCATGTCAGAAGCACCAGCTGATAAAGCTGTAACTGCTGGACCGAGTCCTCTTCCGCCTAACATATAATCTGATAAATCAGATGTCTTCTTATAAGACCAATATCCGATATACAACATACCTGCCATATAAATAGCAAGCGAAACCATAATTTCAATCTTCACCAAATCTCTCCCTTATTCCATAAGCCATTCAAAATTTCGAAAAATGACTTTTTCTATTTTCTTGTTTTCGCTTATGGTTCCCTACCTTAACAAACATTTTTTGTTCTTTCAAGTGAACGAGCACTTTTCATTACATGTGAAAACCTTTATAAACGCCTTTATCCCAGTGGATTACAATGATTTTTTAAGAAATTAAAGTAATAATATTCAGAAAATTAAACAGTGTTTTTTCACACCTTATTTTTATTCGTTTACCCGATAAATTTTAAAAGAAAAAGCCATACAAATGTATGACTTTTAGCTTATTGACGTCTCAATTTTCGCTTTCTCTACATATACTTTACGGAATTTCATATAGCATCCAATACGCCAAGGTACTATATAACAAACCGCAAGAGTATAGAAAAGAATGCCGATTGACTTTGGATCTAAACCTTGTAAATGTCTTCTAAAATAAGCACGTAAAAGAACGATAACTAAAAATGTAGCAATAAAAGCGATACTTTTTTTTGCATAAATTTGACCATCTTCTCTGACTTCATACCCACTTAAAATAATAAGTGGAATTGACAATAACAGTCCGATCCCAGCAGCTATACCAATTTGCCAATCAGCAAGTTGTATCGGTGCAGCATATAAAGAAAAACCTGGTAATAAGAAAAATAATGGCAATAGTAGTCGTCTTCCTTTATTATTAATTGGTCGATTCATAGAGCGCATGCGTCTAAATATAACGAGCCCTATGACGAGTAAAAAAATTGTAATACTGTAAGAACCTTGCTGCAAGTGAATCTCTCCCTAAAAATAGTCATTTTTAAAAATACTTCCCTATTATACTCCTAATTTTTCCAAAAATATGATTATTCCTTTAAAAAATCTTACATATCAAATATACTTTTAGGTTTGATTTACTATAGGAAACAATTCCGAAAGAGGAACTACTCTCCCCACCTCGTCTTTAAACACAATATGCTCTCTAGTTAAATGGCGCGGGCTCTTCACTCCCGCTGCCGCTGCTAATGAAAATAAACTATATCTCATACTAATAATATAATTCATGACTCGCCACTTCTTCTCATACGGATCTAACGCTTTTTGATAATGCGGATTCGTCGTGGCTACACCAGATGGACATTGGCCAGAATTACATTGAAGGGCCATAATACAGCCGCTTGCCATCATAAATCCGCGGGCTGAACTTACAGCATCCGCTCCAATTGCTAAAGCAATCGCCACTTTATCTGGTGTGATTAATTTACCCGATGCAAATACTTTAAACTTGTTACGGACACCATAATAATTTGCTGTATCGATAAATGTAAGTAATGCTGGAATAAGCGGCAGTCCCATACAATCTGCCATCGATTTATACGTTGCCCCTGATCCGCCTTCTGAACCGTCTATTGTAATAAAATCTGGGTAAATATTTAGTTCTTTCATTGTTTTTATTAAATCTTCCAAAGGCTCCTGCTGACCAATTACAATTTTCATTCCAACTGGTTTACCGCCGCTTTCTTGCAACTGTTGAATAAAACAAAGTGTATCCACTGCATTCTTTAAAAATGAAAATCGATTCGGTGAATTAATCGTCTCTCCCTTTCGGACGTTGCGAACAAAAGCAATTTTCTCATTTACTTTTTGTCCCTCTAGATGACCACCACGTATTTTAGCACCTTGCCCAAATTTCAATTCGAATGCTCTAATATTACTTTCTTTCGCTTTCTCCATGAATTTTCCCATTGAAAAATTACCGTCCTCATCACGGTATCCAAATAACCCTGGACCAATTTGCGCAACGATATTCGCTCCTGTATGTAAATGTTCTGGAATAACGCCACCTTCACCAGTATTAATCCACGATCCGCCTGCCATTTTCGCTCCAAAACCACTCGCTAAAATATAATTTTCTCCAATCGCGCCGTAAGAAGTCGCAGATGCTCCAAACATGCCATGTAGTTTCCACGGATATTTACGGTTTTCACCGACTATAATTGCATCATCTTCTTCGTACAGCCAAAGATTCGTTGTATCCGCTGTCAATTTTTCTCTTCTTGAAAATAATCCTTCTTTATGAATCACGTACTTTTTACCTTCCCGCTCTTGCGAAAGATTCACACTTAATTCCTCAGTTAATATCGGAAATAATGTATTAGCAATATAATAGCCAGAAGCTTCAAAATCTCGTTTTGATCCAAAACCCAGTATTTCAGAGCGATATTTCGCTAAAAACATAACACTTTGAAAATCATAACGTGAGAAAGGCTTTCCATCCGTATCATGATCAAACCAATATTGTCGAAATTCAGGCCCTATCTTTTCCAGTAAGTAGCGCATTCTTCCTAAGTACGGATGTAACTTTAAAATAGAATGATGTGTTCGTTTTTTTATAAAAAATGTAATGATAAAAAAGATGATTAAAAGCAACATTAAAAATAGTAATATACTAATAATAACGAGTAGCGTTTCACTCATCCCGCTTCCCCCTATGAAATCCCATAATAAAAGGAGAACACTTGGTGTGCTCTCCTTTTATCTTTATTCATACTAACGTAGCAAGATGCTCTTTCGCGTCATATTCAACTAAACTTTCAGCATGTTTAATTCGATGAACAAAGTCTGGATTAGCAATTAACGGTCTGCCGAATGCCACTACATCAATTGTTCCTTCTTGCAACGCTTCTTCGGCCTCTTTCGGATTTAAATTACCAACCCCAACAATCGTACCATCCCAATATTTTCTTACTAGTTGATGAAAATTCTTTCCGTCAGCAATCTCTTGCGTATAATTCATCGTTGAAGGATGGATCATCGTTAATCCAACTTCTTTGAACATATTTACGAACGTTTCAATTGCAAGCTCAGGGTTTTCCCACATATAAGTAGGATTATCGCCTTTGAAAGCAGAGAAGCGAAGAAGTGTTTTATTAGCTCCAACAGCTTCTATTACAGCCGCCGTTACTTCTTTCATAAACGTTAACCTTTGTTGTAAATTACCGCCATATTTATCTGTTCGCTTATTCGCAAACTCATACGTAAATTGATCGATTAAATATCCGTGTGCACCGTGAATTTCTACTCCATCAAATCCAGCTTCGATCGCATTTTTCGCAGCTTGTGCGTATTGACCGATCACTTTTTGTATTTCTTCTAACGTCATTGCTTCTGGCGTATCAAACGGTTTACGAAAGCGTGGAACATTTCCCTCTGCAGCGATAGCCGACGGTGCTTGTGGCATTTGACCACCAATTATTTCATGATGACTCATACGCCCAACATGCCATATTTGAGCAATAATCGTCCCGCCTTCTTTATGTACTGCCTCTGTAACAGGTTTCCAAGAATCGATTTGTTCTTGTGTATAAATACCTGGTACTCCTGGGTTTCCTTTTGCTCTCGGACTAATGACAATTCCTTCTGTAATAATTAGTCCAATTCCATCCGCAGCACGTTTTCTGTAGTACTCCACTACATCAGCACCAACTACTCCAGTTTCATTATCTGCAAAGCATCTTGTCATCGGTGCCATCGCTATACGATTACGAAGAGACCAAGCTCCAATTTGAATTGGATCAAACAACTTTGTTTCTTCAACGTTTTCAAAAGATCCACCAGCGTTTACATTTGTTCCTTCATAAATATTCGCTGCTTTATTACTTGAACTTGTCATTTTTCTTCCCCCTAAAAAATCTTACTATAATCGCATCATACTTACTTTTAGATAGTAACGTCAATTTTTACGACTTTACAATAAAAAATTCGAATATCAAAAAAATAAAATACTATAAATAATATTAAAAAGGTTTCCTTAGAAGGAAACCTTTTTTGTTGACCATATATGGCTGTCAATTCGTTTATCTCTTTAATATAAAAAATACCTTATCAATAGAAGTGAATATGGTTCAGTATTCTTCTAAAAATAATAACTTATATACCTAAAACAATGAAAGCCCTACCTCTCTTTCATCCTTACGGCTCCTCGTCCGTGCCAGTGTGAATCAGGATTGCAAAAATCAAGTAACTATTTTATCGAAGTATTCAATTAAACTTCGAACATTCATAAATGAAATTAAAAAATAAAAATGGATTTGATTGTAGTAATAACAATAGAGGTAATGCTCTAAAAGTGGTTTGAAAGAGTTGAATGTCTTTGAAATGATAAATTTTCTATAATTATGTTCCCAAAAAATTCAAGATCTTTTTTGGGATATAATACATTATTTGTAATGAACCTTAACAAAAGCTTTTTATCTGATTTTCTGTGATACCTTCAATTAATCCCAGTTCACTAATCAAAAATTCATATGCGTTATCTAACATCTTCTTTTCGCTTGCATTAAGTGCTTTTTCTTTCTGTATACGCATTAAATCGCGCACGACTTCAGCACCTTCTTGCATTTTACCCGTCTTTATTTTATCAGTGTTCAATTTATACCTTTGTTTCCACGTAAGTAATCTATCTGATTCCCCATGTTGAAAAATATCCATTATGTGTGCTAATGCGGTTATATCCGTCACTGGTCGTATATTCGAATTCAATATTCTCCCTGCTGGAATCATTAGTTCCATATTACTAGCCGACATTTTTATAACATAATACTGTTGTTTTTCTCCTGAGACTTCCTTCTCTTCTATGGCTTTAATTATACCTGCTCCCTGCATTGGATAAACAATGTTATCGCCAATTTGAAACAAATAATCCACCTCCATATATGGTAACCTTCTCAAGCTTAACACACTTTTAGTTTTTTAGCAAAATTTTTATTTTATCATAAAATTATTTTACACGTCAATACTTCAAAAGCAAGAAATTAAATTTACATAACACACTATAAAAACCCGCAATTTTATTAACGGTTGCACCCACATTCATTCTCTTTTAACATAAAAACACATTACTACATTTGAGTAGTAATGTGTTTTTGATAAGGCATAGATAAAGATCTACTTTTCCGTCTATATACTAACCTGCTTACTAACTATTTCCCTCGCTAAAAGAAAACTCATAATCACTTGCGCTGCTACTCTACTCGTCATATCCCTGAAATCAAGAGTTGGATCAATCTCTACTATATCCATCCCTTGAACGAGCGGTTCTTTACCAAGGAATTCAATCGCATCTAGTAAAGTCGTACTATCCATTCCACCTGGCCCAATTGCTGGACAACCTGGTGCAAACGCTTGGTCTAGTACATCCATATCAAGAGAAATATAAATAGAAGTCACACCTTGTTTTCTTAACACTTCAATACTTTCCGTGATAATATCTTTTATTTCTCGCTCTCGTACGTCTTTCATTGTATACACTGTTACGCCATGCTCTATTGCATATTCATGGTACGTACGTGCGTTAGAAAAATTACGAATTCCAATTTGAACAAGTTGTTTCCCTGTAATGACATCATTTTCTAGTAAACTACGGAATGGTGTACCATTTGACGGGCCTCCATCATCTAAATTACGTAAATCATGATGAGCATCAAATTGAATAATCCCGACCTTTCCTTTACTGTTTGCAAAGCCTGTTATACTCGGAAAACTAATCGAGTGGTCACCACCAAGAACGATTGGTATCATGTTCGGATTTACTTTCGTTACATGACCAACTGTTTTCGCAATTCGGTTATGACTTTCTTTTATATCCGTCACATGCATCGTAATATCGCCGCAATCATATAAGACACTTTCTTTCATATCGTGTTCTTCTGTAATTGCATATGTGCTGTATGCATCTAACATCGCACGAATTGTTTTTGGAGCAAAACTTGCTCCTGAATGACTAATAGATGGTTTAGAAAGGGGTGCTCCAATTAAAGCAGCACCGAATATTTCTACGCCTTCCTCCCAATCTTTAATCATCTCACTCCATTTTGTCACTTCACGATCAATAAACTTTGCATTTTTCTTTAAATAGTGGCCGTGCTCCACGATTGTTCACCTCTTGTATATGCAATATTACCATTCTTCCATACTGTATTCACATGACTTACGCCGTAATGATACGGTACGTAAGCATAATTGTAAGCATCCCATAAAACTAAATCTGCCTTACGACCAACTCTAATTTTCCCAGCTACATCACCACGGTTAATGGCATATGATGAGTTAACCGTTACAGCATTCCAAACTTCTTCTGGTGTCATTTTCAGTTTTAGCATCGCAATGCTCATAATAAGCTGAATATTTTCAGTTGGACAGCTACCTGGGTTAAAGTCTGTAGCTAACGCAACTGCAACACCTTCATCAATCATTTTACGACCGCGAGCAAAACTTTCTTTATTTAAATAGAAAGTTGTTCCTGGTAATAAAGTGGCTACTGTATTAGAGTTTGCAAGCATTTCAATTCCTTTATCAGAAGCGCCAACTAAATGGTCTGCTGATGCTGCACCGATTTCTGCCGCTGCTTCCGCACCACCAAGAGGGTCGATTTCATCTGCATGAATTTTCACATCAAAGCCAAGCTCTTTCGCTTTTAATAAAAACTCTTTTGACTCTTCGACAGAGAACACACCTGTTTCACAGAAAATATCAACGAATTCCGCTAATTGCTTCTCTTTCATTTCTGGTAGTAGTTCTAACATCCATTGTAAAAATTCTTTCGATCTACCTTTATATTCTTTCGGAACTGCATGAGCACCTAAAAATGTGGAAACTAAATCGATCGGATGCTCTTTTTGTAATTGTGCAGTTGCCTCTAATTGTTTCCATTCCGTCTCATCATCTAATCCGTAACCACTCTTCGCTTCTACAGTTGTAACTCCGAAAGATAACATACGGTCTAAATGGAATTTCGCTTTTTGAACAAGTTCTTCTTTCGATGCTTGTTT
The DNA here is from genome assembly GCF_054509685.1 of Bacillus sp. C-3-6. Classification (NCBI taxonomy): domain Bacteria; kingdom Bacillati; phylum Bacillota; class Bacilli; order Caryophanales; family Bacillaceae; genus Bacillus; species Bacillus sp. C-3-6. Next base: position 3,466,459 of record NZ_CM137247.1, read on the forward strand.
CGTTGCATTTACAGTCGAAAGAATGCCTCCGCCTTGTTCTAAAATTTCTAAGTACGGAACTCCTTGTAATTTTAGTGCGATTTCATTTTCACGAGATCCACCAAATACAAGATGAGTATGCGGGTCAACAAGACCAGGAGAAACCATTTTCCCGCCGCAATCAATAACTTCTTTCGCTTGTAATCCTTTCGCTTCTTCCGCTGTTCCAACGAAAGTAATTACATCGTTTTCAATTCCAACCGCACCGTTTTCGATAACAGGAAGCGTGTTCATCGCTTCCCGTCTTAACAAGCCATCTTCTTGATCCATTGTTAGTAATTGACCAATATTTATTAGTAAAGTGTCCAGCATGTTTTCTCCTCCTTATTTCATCATTGGAATGTTAACGCCTTTTTCTTTCGCAGTTTCCACAGCTAAGTCATATCCAGCATCCACGTGACGAACAACACCCATACCAGGGTCAGAAGTTAATACGCGCTCAATACGTTTTGCTGCTGCTTCTGTTCCATCTGCAACGATAACCATTCCAGCGTGAAGTGAATAACCCATACCAACGCCGCCACCGTGGTGAACAGATACCCAGCTTGCACCGTTTACACTGTTAATTAATGCATTTAAAATTGGCCAGTCTGCTACTGCATCACTACCATCTTTCATCGCTTCTGTTTCACGGTTTGGAGATGCTACTGATCCGCAATCTAAATGGTCACGACCAATTACGATTGGTGCTGATAATTCACCATTTGCCACCATTTCATTAATAATGCGACCAAATTTCGCGCGCTCACCGTAACCTAACCAACAAATACGTGATGGAAGACCTTGGAATTCAACTTGCTGACGAGCCATACGAATCCAGTTACATAAATGCTCATTATCAGCGAACTCGCGTAAAATTACTTCGTCTGTTTTATAAATATCTTCTGGATCACCAGAAAGTGCTACCCAGCGGAACGGTCCTTTTCCTTCACAGAATAATGGACGGATAAATGCTGGAACGAATCCTGGGAAATCGAAAGCATTTTTCAAACCTTCATCGAAAGCAACTTGGCGAATGTTATTTCCATAATCAAATGTAATTGCGCCTTTTTCTTGCATTGCAAGCATTGCTTCTACATGTTTTGTCATACTTTCTTTTGATAATTGTACGTAACGTTCTGGATCTTCTTCACGAAGTTTCGCTGCTTCTTCTAACGTATAACCTACTGGAATATAACCGTTTAATGGATCATGAGCTGAAGTTTGATCCGTAACTAAGTCAGGGATAATATTACGATTTACTAACTCAGGTAAAATTTCTGCTGCATTACCTAATAATCCAATTGAAATAGGCTCTTTCTTCTCTTTATACTCGTTTGCAATAGCCAATGCTTCTTCTAATGATTCTGTATACTTATCACAATATCTCTTTTCAATACGACGATCGATACTACGCTTATCTACATCAATCGCAATGACAACACCGCCATTCATCGTTACAGCAAGAGGTTGTGCACCACCCATACCACCTAAACCAGCAGTAAGTGTTAATGTACCTTTTAATGAACCATCGAAATGTTGACGAGCTGCTTCGCCAAATGTTTCATATGTTCCTTGTAAAATTCCTTGAGTTCCAATGTAAATCCAGCTACCTGCTGTCATTTGTCCGTACATCATAAGACCTTTTTTCTCTAGTTCACGGAAGTGATCCCAGTTCGCCCATTTTGGTACTAAGTTTGAGTTCGCTAACAGTACGCGAGGCGCATCTTCATGTGATTTGAAAATTGCAACTGGTTTTCCTGATTGAACAAGTAACGTTTCATCACTTTCCAACGTTTTTAATGAATCTACAATCGCCTGATAGCTTTCCCAGTTACGAGCTGCACGGCCAATTCCACCATATACAACTAATTCTTCTGGTTTTTCAGCAACTTCAGGATCTAAATTGTTCATTAACATTCGAAGTGCAGCCTCTTGAACCCACCCTTTCGTTTGTAACTCAGTACCTCTTGGCGCACGAATTGTTTGTTTTACTTTTTCCATTTCAATCTCTCCCTTTTCTCGTTTTATAGTGCTGCGTTTACATCCAATCTTTCTTCTATCGAATAATTCGTTTTTAACCAATGTGCAATATTTTCAATATCCGTTGAGAAGATGCGATCATTTGTAATAGATGGTACTTGCTGACGCCCTTGATGGTAGAAGCTCTTCGTCACTGTACTCATGTTTTCAATCCCGCGATATTCTGCCGCTTGCATCGCACAAATCATCTCAATTGAAAGAACACGTCTTGCATTTTGAATAATTTGATGTGCATGGCGTGAAGCAATTGTTCCCATACTTACGTGATCTTCTTGGTTAGCTGACGACGGGATTGAATCTACACTCGCTGGATGTGCTAATGTTTTATTTTCAGAAACAAGTGATGCTGCTGCATACTGCATAATCATCGCACCAGACTGTAGTCCTGGTTCTGGACTTAAAAATGGTGGTAAATCATTTAATTGCGGGTTTACTAAGCGCTCAATACGGCGCTCCGAAATATTTGCAAGTTCCGCCATTCCTACTTTTAAGAAGTCCATCGCAAACGCAATCGGTTGACCGTGGAAGTTACCACCTGAAATTACTTTTTCCCCGCCATCAAAGATTAGCGGATTATCTGTTGCGGCATTCATTTCAATTTCTAATTTTTCTTTCACATAATTCAAAACTTGCCAAGAAGCACCGTGTACTTGCGGGATACAACGAAGTGAATAGGCATCCTGTACACGTAGTTCTCCTTGTTTTGTTGTTAACTTACTATCATGAAGAATGTCACGAATTCTGCTTGCTACATCCACTTGCTCTTTATAACCACGTGCTTTATGAACATTTTCATCAAATGCATCAATAATGCCTTGTAACCCTTCAATTGTCATCGAAGCAATTAGTTCAGCTTGATACGCCGTTGCTTCTGCTTCTATATAAGAAAGAACTCCTTGCGCTGTCATCGCCTGCGTACCATTAATTAATGCAAGACCTTCTTTCGCTTCAAGTTCAATTGGCTCAAGCCCTTCTTCTGTAAGAGCAACCATTGCATGAACGCGTTTCCCCTTATAGAACACTTCACCTTCGCCTAATAATACGAGCGCAAGATGAGATAAAGGTGCCAAATCTCCACTCGCACCAAGTGAACCTTGTTGCGGAACGACTGGGTGAATCTTACGGTTTACAAACTCAAGAAGCATATTTACAACGAGCGGTCTAACACCAGATACTCCTTTAAGCATCGTGTTCGCTCGTAAAATTAACATACCGCGTGATACTTCTTCTGGGAATGGATCGCCTATCCCACATGCATGTGACTGAATTAAATTATGCTGAAGTGCCTTCACATCATCTTTTTGGATAAGCACATCACTAAATTTTCCAAATCCAGTTGTAATACCGTAAACGACTTTTCCGTCTTCTACGATTTTCTCAACTACTTCGCGGCATTCTGCTACCTTTTGCATACTAGTTGGACAAGCTGTTACACCTTCTCCTTCAAGTAATAACCTCTTCATTTCTTCAACTGTCAATGTATGTCCTGTTAACGTAATCATCATTTTTCCTCCTTAAAAAAGCAAAAGGGGACCTTATCTTTTTAAGACAGACTTCTGTCCTAAAAAAGTAAGGCCCCCTTCTAACTAATAGACTATGGGCAAATCATATGTGATTAATTCCTAAACCAATCGCCTCATGCTCAGATCCTTTTACAGGTGCACCAATCGTTCCATAAAGCGCAACAGCAACCCATTCGCCTTCTTTTTTTCCGTCGTATGGTGTACCGCGCACAATCGCAAACCGAAGTCCTACTGTACGAAGAACGTCTGCTAACTGAATTTGACCTCTCGTCACTCCGTACAAAGCTTCCATAATTGCATGATAAAGTGCATGTGTTTCTCTGTAAACGTCTGTTTCAATAACCTGGTTGCTCTTAGCCGCTGTTTCCATTGCTGCGACAACCTTTTGCGAATTCATCGAACCCACTTTCCCCGTACAATACTTCCAACCTTTTGGAATGGATAATACAGGACTTTCATTTTCATCCGCAAGTGCCAACAGCATGGCCATACGACCAATTCGATGTGTTCCTTGAAGAAGCATGTGACTCTCTCATTTCTTTTGAATTATTTGAATATTACTTAATTTAAGAATATATGAAAACGGTTAAATCGTCAATAGTTTAAACTCACATTCAAACATTTTTTTCATCCCCTCCATTTGTGTACACAAATTATTTACACAATTTTTCCAAGCATGCTATAGTCTCACTAACAGATGCAAAGGGGCGAGATTTCAATGACGAAGCGAAAAGATATTCATTTTCGAATTGAAGAAAAATTACTTGCAAGGTTTGAAGCTGCACTCCATTACGAAGGTTTAAAGAAAACGGATGTATTAACACATGCGATCCAACAATTTTGTACGAAAGTGGAATATGAAAAAATGAATGATGTAAAAAGGCAATATAGCGTCAGTAACAATTTACAAACACGTATCGATACGCATAAACATTACGAAGAAAAACAAGTGAATTTAGATGAAATCGTTATTGAACATTTACAACTTCAAGGGGAAGAAAGCATATTAGAGGTTGGGTGCGCTAGCGGAAAATTCCTTTCCCTTTTACAAACAAATGGTCATAAAGGCCTATTAACCGGGTTGGATCAATCCGAAGCTATGCTTGCTGAAGCTGCTAAGACGAATAACTTAATAGAATGGAAACGAGGGGATGCTAGTAAACTCCCTTTCAAAACAAATTATTATGACCTAATAATCGCAAGACATATGTTATATCACATGAAAGATGTTGAAAAAACAATTCAAGGATTCCATAAAGTAATTCGTCCCGGCGGCTCACTTTTAGCTACAACAAATTCTAGCGTTACACTACCTCGTATAGTTGAAATGTGTAACCGCATGTTAGACGCATTTGATTTACCGAAAACAACATCATCAGTCACTCCATTTTGTTTAGAAAACGGTAAAGAGATATTACAATCCGTTTTTCCAACTGTTGAAGAAACAGTTATTCATAATGCGCTCGTTTTTCATCATGCTACTCCAATAGTAAACTATATTTCTAGCATGTTTCCATCGCTAAATATACCTGATAATACATATCTTCACGCGGAAATGAAGGAATGGCTAAAAGAAGAAGTAGAAAATGAATTATCACTTCATAACAGTATATGGCGCGATCCGAAAACGTTAGCAATTTATCGATGTCAAAAAGAAAAAAGCTAGCATTTGCTAGCTTTTACACGTTTTCTCGTAAAAGTTTTTCCATTACTACATTGCCTTTACCACCATAAAAATTGGTATTATGTTCGTCTGCCACTCCAAAATAAGAGGCAATTGCTATTCCGAATGGTACAAATGCATGCCCTTGTGCTGTAATGATATTTGAGTGTTGCACAACTTCTTTATACACGAAATTTTCTATTGGAAAACAATCGAACTTTTGATAATCTATAGTCGCAGTATAAGAAATTCCCTTAAATAAGCCCGCTTTTGCTAGCGCATACGGTCCAGCGCAAATTGCCGCCACTAATTTTTCTTGTTCATGAAATTGACGAATGATTGAAAAAAGAGATTTTGCATCTTCCAACTGTACTTCTTCTCCACCTGGAATAAGTATCCCCTCATACTCATCTACACGTACTTTACTTACTTCTATATGTGGCTGCACTTGCAACCCAGTTTCACTTATAATCAATTCTTTTGTTAAGCCCGCTGTTATGATTTCATACTTCGTTTTCAGCAATGCCGTTGCTACTGTTATTTCAAACTCTGCAAATGTTGGGTATACAAATAAAAGTATTTTTTTCATAGCCCTCTCTCCTTTAACCAGTACATAAAATATACCTCTAGATCGTCCACTGTTAATCTATTCGTATCCAAATAAGTTACAGGAAATTGTTTATACCAATCTTTTTCCGTTTCTACTAATTTAAATTGCTCCTCAAATGTACTTCGTTTTCTTGTCCTATCGTTATTTTTTCTATCATATACATTCTTTTTCGTCACATCTAAATAAAAAATGGCATCTGAACGACATTCTCTTAATTTATATAATTCACCTTTCAATTCAGCTTCTATATCCCACTCTTCCCCTATAATCGTTGGATAAAAGAGTGTAAAAAACTCAATGTCTTCTGGTCCGCGATCAAAAATTACGACTGAACCTTTCACATTTTGAAACTCCTTAATTTTTGCTTCGATAAACATTTTTTGATTTATGATAAACCCTTCTTTTGAATTCATATCCAAATTTAATTGCTTTCGCTTTTCTACAATTGGATAAGGATTTTCATATATAACCGAAAGCCCACATCTCTCTAACCTTTTAGCCAATGTTGTTTTTCCGCTAGCCATCGGCCCTTGCAGTGAAATTACGTATACCATACCTCTCATTCCCTTACACTTTAGTACACCTATAATATACAGAATTTTTAAAACCCTCAACATTATATATATCATCTTGTTTCTTATTCCTATCTAACTTATAATAAAAAATAGAGATTATGACGGACGCATCAATAATGTAAGCTTGGAAATCCAAGCTTACATTATTTTTTGCTTTCCCTTTTCGAATAAAAAGAGTATACTAGATTAGAACGTATGTTCTTAATGATTACATACAGTAAGGAGATAGAACAATGGTATACGACACAAAAGCAATTTCTTGGAATGAGTCTTTAAAACAACTTCAACGCCGCTATACAAACAAACAAGTTGACCGAAAAGAATTTGAGGATATTGAACTGATGGAATTCTTCCGCGATAACGACTACATTTCTTTACCTACACATATAAGCGGCCTATCAAAAACACGTTTTACTTCTTACTCTATTTTCACAACTGAAGATAAAGATCGTAAAGTTGGCACACTTATTATTGAGTATGTTGAAGACGATAATAATAATTTATGTGTTGAACAACTATACTTCGTTTAAACTATAACGCTTGGTCAAAATGACCAAGCGTTCTTGCTTTCTATGAATCTCACTGTATATAATATGAATAAAAGAAAACCGCTATCATTAAGGGGGGATATGCTTGCTCGAAGGATGGTTCAGTTGGTTCATTGTATTATGGACGGTTATTTTATTAGGGCTTATGTCTACCGGTGGATACTTTATGTTCAGAAAATTTTTAAAACGATTACCAAAAGAAGACGGCATGTCCATTTTGGATTGGGAAGAACACTACATAAATAAAACGAGACATTTATGGGCTGACGAACAAAAACAATTGTTAGAAGAGCTTGTAAGTCCTGTTCCAGAACTATTTCGCGATGTTGCAAAATCAAAGATCGCTGGAAAAATCGGGGAACTTGCATTACAAGAAAATGCCTCTCGAATTACACAAGACTTAATTATTAAAGGATATATCATTGCCACACCAAAGCGTGATCACAAATTTTTAATTAAAAAACTACAAGAAAAAAAGATTGATTATTCTAACTATCAATCTTTACTCGCAAAGTAACTCCATATTATTTTCGATAAAAAAGACAGCGCCTTTAACGCTGTCTTTTTATTTAGTACATATACAGTTTTTAAGTTAGCTTCATATCTTTTTCATTATAAAAACCATCTTCTTTTTCCATTTCCTTCTGTAATTTCGTAAAGGAACGATACATTGCAATTCTCCATGACACAATCATCGCAAACGCAAGTAAGAAGAACATGCCACTAAGTTGCCCTAAATCAAGAGATTGGCTTAAGTATGTTTTAAATACAATCCGCACGACAAGTAATCCAATTAATATAAAAACAAAGGCTTTTGAACGCTTCAAATAAATCTCTTGTCCTCTAATTTCAAATTTAGATGTTTTAATAAGAAAAATAGAGAAAATCAAACCGACACCAATCGCTTCTAACATTTCTGCTGGAGTTAATCGAAATTCAGGAAAAACATACATCAATGCGCCCGTACTCATAAAAAATGGCGGAAGTATAATTTTTTTCAATGTTGCAGGTTTCTTAGCTGCTTTTAAACGAATAAACATCGCACCGACAGCCATACAAACAGCAACGATACTGGATAAAACAACTATGTTCATATTTTCTCATCCTTTTTTGTGGCTATATGCAAAATATACTTTCATTATATGCTTTTCCGTTAGTATTTCCAACATTTTCGCAGAATAATACTAAAAACCGGTAAAACCACCAAATAAACTTGAGAAATATACGATAATTTTCGTCATCCAGTTAAAGTATAGGAAGACACCCATAACAATCATAATGTATCCTCCGACTTTCATGAAGGCCATACTATTTCTTTTAATCCAAGACATTTTCGTAATAAAAAATGACAGTACGAAAAACGGGATAGCAAATCCAAGTATGTAAGCAATCATGTAAATCATTGCTGATTCTGGGTTTGTTGCTGCTAATCCAATTACGGACACTAGAATTGGTCCGGTACATGGCGTCCACCCTGCTGCAAAGGCTAATCCAATTAGTACTGATCCAAAATAGCCACTTGGACGATTTTTAAATGTAAATTTACGGTCTTGCATTAAAAATTTCGGCTTAAACACCCCGACAATAATTAAACCGAACACGATGATAAAGATACCACCTAACTGTCTGATTAAATCTTTATAGTCAGTAAAGATTCCTCCAATAAAACTTGTACCAAATCCAATTGCAATAAATATAATTGAAAATCCAAGTAAGAAAAACGCTGTATGTATCATACTTCTTTTGCGAAGCATTGCATTTTCTTCTTTCAATTCAGAAACCGACATACCTGTTATGTACGATAAAAATGCCGGATAAAGCGGTAAGCAACATGGGGAAATAAATGATAAGAACCCGGCGCCAAACGCTAAAAAAATACTAATATCTTGCATCATTCCACTCCTCTCCCTAAATATTGTAACAAAAACACATAAAAATACTATGAACAATTCGTGAAATCACTTTTACAACGTGGCAATAAGAAAAAACATATTTCCTCACAGTTTCTAATAAAACGTTTTCATTTCCTTCTATTATATAGAAAAAACTCAAATGCATTATGAAACTCCTTTAATTGTTATTAACATAACAAAGGTAACATAGTTTCTCAAATAATTAGCACGCTACTAGTACGCCTATTTACATATTTGTTTAAAAAATATTTTTTTCAAATGCTGTCTCTATACAATGCAAAGTTGATTTTATAATACTTCTACTATTAATAATTTCAAGATTATGCATAAATATCATACTTTTATTATTATTCTATAAAATGTCATACTTTTCTTTCATTTGACCCTTTATTTCTAATTTTGTATACTTCCCTCTAGTTATATATTTTCGATACGGAACAACTTCATATAGATGGGAGGAATTTTTCATGCTTCGTTATTCTCTTTTAGTTTTATTAGGAGCGTGTAGTTATGGAATTTTAGCTATTTTTGTTAAGCTTGCATATGCAGAAGGATTTTCACTTGGAGAGGTAATTGGCAGCCAATATTTGTTCGGTTGGATTATTTTGCTTGCTATTACACTTCTATTTTCTAGACATCGCGTTCCTTTAAAGCAAGCATTACTTTTATTCGTTGCAGGAACATCTGCAAGTTTTACCGGAATTTTTTATTATGCCTCATTAAAAACTGTACCAGCTTCTATTGCAATTATTCTTTTATTCCAATTCGTTTGGGTCGGAATTATCATTGAAGCAGTCGCAACAAAAACATTACCTTCAAGAGAAAAAGTTATTTCTGTTATTTTCTTACTTGTAGGGACATTTTTATCAAGTGGTTTACTAGAACAATCAGCAGGTGCTTTCGATACGACTGGAATCATTTTAGGTTTATTATCTGCTGTTACATTCGCAACATACATTTTCGTGAGCGGAAAAGTTGCTGTTGAAGTACCTTCATTACCGCGCGGTGTTCTCTTAATGACTGGTGCTTTAACTTTAGTCATGATTGTATTCCCACCAACATTTATTTTTAATGGTGCCATTTCTCAAGGTCTTTGGAAATACGGTTTAGGATTAGGAACATTTAGTATCGTCATTCCATCTATTGCCTTTACAATCGGGATTCCAAAAATCGGTTCTGGCTTAGCGACTATTCTTGGTGCAGCGGAACTACCAGTTACAACAATTATGTCCGTATTCGTTTTAAAAGAGGCTGTACTATCTTCACAATGGTTCGGTGTATCACTTATATTAATTGGGATTGCAATCCCGCAAATTGCATACGCAATGCGTGGACGTTATCGTAAACATCCTACGCATAAAAAAGTCGCAGCATAAAGTGAAACTTTAATTAGTTGAACCAATCGGGCTTTTATGGGATAAACGAGAGAGGATTTTCATTTGAGAATCCTCTCTTTTATTGTTGTATACTTATGATAACTATTTTGCTGAAGAAAGAAGGCATACTACATGGTATCTATTTCAAATCAACTAAAAGAAAAACTTATTTCCATCCGTCGACATTTACATGAGTATCCAGAACTATCATATGAAGAGTTCGAAACAACAAAAGCAATAAAAAATTGGTTAGAAGAAAAAAATATTACTATCATTGATTCCAATTTAGAAACAGGAATTATCGCTGAAGTGTCTGGTAATAAAAACGGACCAATTGTAGCAGTTCGTGCTGATATTGATGCCCTTCCTATTCAAGAAGAAACACATTTGTCCTATGCATCTAAAGTACGAGGGAAAATGCATGCTTGTGGACACGATTTTCATACAGCTGCTATTTTAGGTACTGCTTTCTTATTAAAAGAAAGAGAATCTTCCCTAAATGGAACGGTTCGCTTCATATTCCAACCAGCTGAAGAAAGTAGTAATGGCGCTTGCAAAGTTATTGATGCTGGACATTTACGTAATGTGCAAGCGATTTTCGGCATGCATAATAAACCTGATTTACCAGTAGGTACAATTGGCATTAAAGATGGTCCACTGATGGCTGGAGTTGATCGATTTGAAATTGAAATTCACGGAGTTGGTACACACGCGGCTGTACCAGATGCTGGCGTAGATCCTATTGTCGCATCCTCTCAAATTGTGATGGCACTGCAAACAATTGTAAGCCGAAATATAAGTTCATCTCATAATGCGGTTGTTAGTGTTACAAATATTCATGCAGGAAATACGTGGAACGTGATTCCTGAAAAAGCTACGTTAGAAGGAACGATTCGCACGTTCCAAGCTGAAACACGTGAAAAGATTCCAGCACTCATGGAGCGTATTATTAAAGGTGTATCTGATGCATTAGGTGTAAAAACGAAATTCCGTTTTTATTCAGGTCCTCCTGCTGTTCACAACGATAAAGCTCTTACAGACTTATCTACTCAAGTTGCCACAAAGATGAATCTTAATATCATCTCGCCTAGTCCGTCAATGGCTGGAGAAGATTTCTCATTTTACCAACAGGAAATACCAGGTTCATTCGTCTTTATGGGAACGAGCGGTACACATGAATGGCATCATCCTGCTTTTACAATTAATGAAGAGGCACTGCCTATAAGTGCAGAATACTTTGCTTTACTAGCCGAAAGTGCACTTAAACAATTCTCATAAAAAAAGCCGTTCAAAGTGCATCTCAGCACCCTGAACGGCTTTTCTTATTAAGTTAAATCACGTTTTAAAAACACAGTATATGAAATACATAAAAATACGAACAAATAAAGTAGCAACATACATGATGCAAACGGGAATGTTACTCCATCAATAAAACTTCCATTCTTTGAAATACTATATAAATCTGTGTTTGCTGGCAATAAATATTTCGCCCAGTTATATCTAGTGGCTGCTAATAACGCAATATTGCCTGATAAAGCAAGGAATAGTGAAATACCAATTGCACCTCCACTAGATCTCGTTAACACAGAAATCATAAATGCAAATGATGCGTACACAACCGTTGGTAACCACGATAAAACATAATATTTACTTGCTTCTACAAAAATGTTTTGTTTTATTATATTTCCATCTTGGAAAATAAACTCACTCCATGCAGGCTGTTGGAATTTATAAATAACAAGTCCATATAAAGCAGAGAAGAACATATTAAATATAAATAATAAAGCTGCAAATATAACGATTGCTAAAAATTTTGCTGTTAAAATTTTAAAGCGACTCGCTGGTCGTATCGTTAAAAATTTATATGTTCCCCAGCTATATTCATTCGCAAAAATTGTACTTGCATACACGAGGATAAATGGGAGCAAAATTGGAAATACGATAAAACCTGTATCTCTCATGAAAGAAAGTGGAGAACTGCTTGCCGGTGCTGTATCTGTATCTAAATGCTTCATCTTAAGCTGGTATTCTTTTACAAGATCATCCCCTGATTTTTCTGCTAAAATAGCTTCTTTTTTCATGCCAAGCTTTTTCTCAATTTCTACAGTACGTTCTGTATAATCTACTTTCCATCCTTTTGTTTCCGGTTCAAAATACTTTACCGTAACCCACCCTAATCCGATTATTAATACTGCAATAACCGCAAATGGAATAATCGTTCGCTTCCGCTTAAATATTTTATACAGTTCGTTATATACTAAATTAAACAATATCTTTTCCCCCTGTTAATTCTAAAAATTGCTCTTCTAACGTTTTTCTTTCTTCATATACACGATACACTTGAATATTTTTCTCAAGCAATGTACGAATAACATTTGGGATTTCTTCATCTTTTACGTTAATAATTAATTCATTATCCTTTACTATAACATCATGCCCTAACATTTCCGCTGCTTTATTCGCATCATCTACACGTATACGGATCGTCTCCATCTCTTCACTTTGACTATGCTGAATATTTTGCGTAGCCACATATTCCCCGTGCTGAATAATGATAACTCTGTCACACATTAATTCAACTTCTGAAAGTAAGTGACTCGATACAAGTACAGCTTTCCCTTGTTCGTGTGCAATTTTTTTTATGTACATTCTCATTTCATGTATTCCACTAGGGTCTAATCCATTCGTCGGTTCATCTAGTACCAACACATCCGGATCGTGAATAAGCGCCTGAGCGATTCCTAAACGTTGTCTCATGCCGAGTGAATATGCCTTTACTTTACGATTAATTACTTGTCCCATTCCTAACAATTTCACTACTTCATCGATACGCTCTTCGGTCACATTACCATTCATTCGTCCGAAATATGTTAAATTTTCATACCCGCTCAAAAAAGGATAAAATTCGGGTGTCTCAATTACCGCCCCAATTTTCGCAGCGGTTTTTTCAAATTGCTGTTTCACAGATTGACCATCAATCCATACTTCACCTTCTGTCATACGGATCATACCAACCATCATTCTCATTAAAGTCGTTTTTCCAGCACCGTTTGGTCCGAGTAAACCGACAACCTCGCCTTTTTTCACTTCAAAACTAATATTTTGTACAAGTGTCTTTGAGCCGATTCGCTTCGTTAACCGATCGACTTTTACAATTGATTGTTCATTTGTCATTCTATACAACCTTTCCTTCCCATTCTTTGTCAGGTCTTTTCACTGTAACATGATTATTTTTACGTGTAAAATAGAAAAAAGCATGATTTCTCATGCCCTTTCTTTAAACCGCAACGAATTTTCATCTTTTAAACTTCGAACAAATCGATAACATTGCATCATCGATATTAAAACGACAGTCATCATAATTACACTAATAATTACAACTGCATATATTGTAATTGGCGCACTATTTACTCCTTGTATCCCTGCGATTTTCATAAAGATAACCGTAAATAATTTTAAAAATAACATCCCATTAACTAATCCAAAAACAAACGCTGCTCCATAAATGAATAATTGCTCCTGACATAATAAACATAGTACTTCTTTTCTTTTTATATTTTCTGCTACATAAGATGTAAACTCCTCTCTCCTCACTAGCAAAAGGGAGTACATCATTTTATATGTAGTAAAAATACATATGAAAATTAGTACAATAAACAGTGTGTAAAAATACATTTGAAATACAAATGCATCCCCTACTTTCAAAATAGCTCCTTCATTAAATTGTAACGATATCATAAAAAACAAAATCATAGTACTCATAGCAATCCACATAAATTGCTTCATCCTTTTGGTAGCAAATGTTCTAATATTTTTTCTCGCTAACCGACATAAAGACATAAAATTCTTCCCCTACCTTATTACATACGCATTCTATACTACTAGTGTATAAAAATATGACATTTTAAACATCGCACTACAATCGGAATTTCTTCTAAGTCTTTAGTCCTAGAAAACGAAATGATAAAAAATCACATTTAGAATATAATTGTAAAAAGGAGGAGATTGCATGCGTATAAAATTACTATCAATCTTGTGTTTATTATTACTCACAAGTTGTAGCCAAATAAAAAACAATGAAGTTGCCATTGTTGAGCCATACAAATTAACAAAAGAGCAAGCTTCTATTTTACAAATGACTCCTTTTCAAGAAGGAAATAGCATATTTTATAACGTTACTCTTAAAAATGATAAAGATGAAATAAATGCTACAATTGATTATTATAACAATGGTAAAAAAACAAAAGAAATTGCTAATATAGCTACCTCACATTTTTCAAAAAAGAAAGTAAAGCTTTCTTTTTTACCGCCACATTTCCAATTCGATAAAGATATACAAGAAAAAAGGCAGTGGTATCTGAATATTGAAGGTGGTTCAACACTTGTTCCTGAAGAAGCGCCACCAAGCGTAAATAGCTCTGCAACTACTACAATCCAATCTATAAAAAATTTAAAATACAATCAAAAAACAACCTTAGCTGCTGTAATCCAAAGCAGTAAAAAAACTGTAAGCATTCCTACCATTGATGAAGAAACAGGTATTGATCTACTCTTAAAAGAAAATGAACACGTTTATCTATTTAGTATCGAGCTAAAAAAAGAACAATAAAGCGGAAATGCAACTTAAGTTGCATTTCCGCTTTATTGTTTAATAAGGTGTACTTTTATGGATTTGAATTAAATCCATATTCTGTTACTACTATTGCTCATCTTCTACTTCTATTCTTTTCTTCTCTCTTGCAATTTTTAAAAACTCTAGCAGCTCTGGATTACTATTCATTTTTTTGTAAGCCACTGACATTTCTGCAACAAAATTAGAATCATATAACTCTTTATATACAACTTCTGTTTTATATAACTTATTTGCCGACACGGGTATTACTGTAATTCCAATCCCTGCTGCTACAAGCCCCATAACTGTTTGATACTCTGTTGCTTCTTGTACAATACGCGGACTAAATCCAACTTCTCTGCAAAGAGATAAAATTGTATCATACAAAGCTGGCCATACTGGTCTCGTAATAAATACAAACGGCTCATCTCGTAAATCTTCTATATGTATTTCATCTTTCTCTGCAAGTGGATGTGCCTTTGGTAAACATAAGGTGCATGATAACCTTTGAATTGGCTCTAATTCTAATAATTGTGTTGGAATTGGTGGACGTAAAAAGCCAATATCGATACGGTTATCATGAAGTGCATGAACTTGATCTGGTGTTGACAATTCATGTAATGCAACAGACACTCTCGGAAATTTTTTTCTATATTCCCTAACAATTGATGGTAAAATATCATATATCGCCGCACCTACAAAACCAATTGAAAGTGATCCTACTTCTCCCCTTTGCGCACTTTGTGCAACTTCTACTGCTTTTTCAATTTGTTCAAACGCCTTTTTTACTTCTTTTAAAAACATTTCTCCTGCTTCTGTTAGTTCAACCTTTCTTTTCGTTCTTGAAAATAATGTAACTCCCATTTCTTTTTCTAATTGCTGTATTTGTTGACTAAGTGGTGGTTGTGTCATTTGTAAACGAGCAGCCGCCCGTCCAAAGTGTAACTCTTCTGCCACAACAACAAAATATTGCAAATGCCGTAATTCCATTTTTGGACACCCTTTTCACTTTCGATTAATATGTCTAATATATTAATAACATATAATTTATATATTAGACAAATATTTTGAATGAACGTATAGTAGAAATTGTTAATTCTTTTTTACAATTTTTATGTAAAAAAAGAAAGAGGTGGTTACTGTATGAAATGGTGGAAGTTAAGCGGACAAATTTTATTACTATTTTGTTTCGCTTGGACAGGTGAATGGATTGCAAAACAGGCACACCTCCCAGTTCCAGGAAGTATAATCGGTATTTTTTTATTATTAATTTCATTAAAATTTAACCTAGTTAAAAAAGAATGGATACAGGACGGAGCAGATTTTTTATTAAAAGAACTTATTTTATTTTTCATCCCTTCTGCAGTCGCTGTCATACGTTACAGAGATACACTAACACAATATGGAATCGATCTCATTTTAATTATTATGATTAGCACTCTTTGCGTTACCTTAGTTACAGGACTTTTAACAGAATTGCTACTAAAGCGGAAAGGATCAACGCAATGATCGGATTTCTTTGTTTACTATTAACACTATTCACATATTGGCTATCAAAAAAAATGTATCAACGATGGAATTGGAGTCTACTTTCTCCTCTTCTCGTCTGTCCCATTATTTTAATTGCTTTATTGCTCGGATTAGATACACCTTATGAAACATATGAATCTGGTGGTCACTGGTTAACTGAATTATTAAAACCCGCAACAGTTGCTTTTGCATGGCCAATCTATAAATACTTTGATTTATTAAAGAAACATGGAATGGCTATCTTACTTAATGTCATTGTCGGTTCGTTTTTATCAGTCATTACTTCAGCACTACTAGCAAATTATTTTCAAATTGATTCATCACTAGAACATAGTTTAGCGCCACATATCGTAACAACACCAATCGCAATGGCTATTTCAGAAATGATTGGTGGTATGTCACAATTAACTGCTGTATTTGTCGTTTTAACTGCCTTAACAGGAGCATTGCTCGGTCCTTCTCTCATACGTATTTGCCGTATTAAAACAGCAATCGCAAAAGGTATTATGTTAGGAACGAGCGCAAATGGAACCGGTACATCAAAAGCATTCGAAATCGGTCCTGTGGAAGGAACAATTGCAAGTTTATCCATGCTTTTAACAGCAGGCGCTAGTTTAGTTATCGTTCCGCTTTTCTTGTCTTGGATACATTAAAGAAGCAAGTATTTACATACTTGCTTCTTTATTTATATATTGGTACAGCAATTCATAATCCTCTGGAAAAGCTAAACACAATTGTTCAACTTCATGTATCCCTTTCCAAGCAATTTCATGTATTAACTCATCAGGATCTTGTATTTTCATATTACCGCCTATTTGTTTAACAAAATAATAATGGACATACACTGGAACACCGTATGTAATACCCTCTTTTTCATATATTTTATTTACAACTTCCACATTGTAACCTGTTTCTTCCCAAACTTCCCTGATACAACATTCTTCTAGTGTCTCTCCCTTTTCAAGTCCTCCACTTGGGACAGACCACCTTTTTTCTTCTCCCTCTTTTCCCTGCAGTACCATTAAAACTTCATTTTTTTCATTTACACATACCGCTGCACTACCTATCCATCTCTCCATAAACATCCCTCCCCTACTAAAATTCGCCTTCTTTATTATTTTCCCCTTGAAAAAAAGAGGAAAATAATAAAACAATGACGAAAAGTTACATCAACTTCATAGACAATCCCTTCTTAGAAGTTAAAAATGGAAGGATGAAAATATGATTTCTAATTATGTTGTGGAATGTGTCTTTTGTGAAGAAAATCGAAAACCTCGCCAAGCTATTGTCACAGTTCCCGCCACTACTCAGCTACTAGCCCTTGAAAAAGTGCGCGCGGAATGCAAACGTCGCTTCGGAAAAACTGTATTATTGCAAACAGAAATTAAAGAAGAAATAATTTTCGAACAAAAAGAAAGCTGACCATAAATTGGGCAGCTTTCATATCCGATCATATTTTCACATGAAGATTAGGGGCATCCTCTTTAAGGATCGGGATTTTCCCATTATGTACGTTCCATAATGGTCATCGAACAATATATTTCTATGCAATTAACTATTGAATAGAATAGGGCAAAACTTGTTCGCATTTTTAGAAAAGGGATAGGGATATAATTCAAGTAGTACTTCGAATACTCGAACTTTACACTCATAATATTAAAACAAATCCTTTTATATGGGAAATATGAATTACCTATATAATTCATTCGTAAAATATATTAATAGTTTGCTATATTAATTTTATCCCGCTATTTGTAAGCAGTAACCCCCTACTGATTATAATTTCACTTTATTCCATCAATAGCATACACCCAGCTAAAACCGGTGTCATAATCATCGAAAACCTCAAAAGCGTTCGCGGTGCATAATTTGTAAACTTCGCGCCAATGTATGCCCCTAACATGGTCCCAATCAATACTTGCAATAACAATATATAATCTAAATATCCTTCCGAACTATATCCTATCCCGCCTCCAATTGCAATCGGTAATATAACAAGCATTGTTGTCCCTACAGATTGCTGAATCGTAAGTCCCAATAGAACCATTAATCCAAGTTGAATAAACGGTGCAGAACCAATCCCAAATGAACCAGCCATCATTCCAGTAACTAATCCAAGGCATACACATTTCAACAAGTAGTTCACGGAAAACTCTTTATGTTTATATAAAGACGACTTTTCTTTGTTTTGGAACATAATTAATTTAATAAACATAAAAATTGCCGATAAAAATAACATCCCAGCTGTAAACCAATGAAGAAGATGTGCTGGTATAAGTGAACCAAATTTAGAACCAATATAAGAGCCAATTGCGCCAAATCCCCCAACAATCCCGCCTATAATAAGTGCAACATTGCCTTCACGGTAATGACTTACAACACCTGATAATGTCGTAAATGCCATTGCAGTTAAAGATGTTGCAAGAGCAACATGAATAGGAATTTGGAATACTAAAGTGAGTATCGCGATAATAAACCCAGCTCCTCCCGCTCCAACAAATCCTAATAAAATACCCATTACTAACATTGTTATAATTATTGCCACAGACTTTCCCTCCAGTAACACAATTATCCATCATATTTATGCTTACATACAAATAAAAAGCATCCTAGATGGATGCTTTTTATTTCAATGATATGTACTTAATCTTGATTAATCAAAATAACTGCTGGACCAGCGACCACCACTCCAGCTACTTCTATCTTTTCAAATTCCTTTACTGTAATAGAGATAACTCCTTCTCTTTCCATCAATTCTTTACTCAGGACATCAGTCGGGATTGCTTTCACCGTCTTACCTCCTTTTCATTTATACAATACGATAAAGTGAAACTTTAATGAGTGGGGTTTTTGTCCGTACTTATTAATTATTACCCCTCACCAATCGGACTAATAATCACCCAATGCATCTATATATATGCATCACCTCCGCTTTCATTCCTTATTCCACTCAAAAACCTTCTCTCCCTTCCGTGACATATTGAAAAATAAAAAAGAAGCTATAACATATAGCTTCCCTCTACGTTTCTTTAATCTTTATGCACCGTATATTCCATGACTTTACCATCTCTATCAAATTGTAAAACAAGCTGTTCGCTATCTATTGGAATAAAGCCACGTTCAGTCCCAAGATAATACAAAGTGGTAACTCCTTCTTCTCCACTTCTCGTTTCCGTTGGAGATCCTAAAAATTGGATAATTTCTTCATTTGATTTCCCTATTAATTTATATTTTTGTAATAGATCATCTACCATATGTACACGCTTATCTGCATGATTTAACCATCTATTTTGATTAAACTTTGATGTATATTCATTTACACTTAGTTGTACAGTGCATACTATTAATGGTATGAATACTACAAAAATGCTCCTTACACTTAAGGGCATATGGATCATATCGATGACGAATATAAATACAATGTACATTACTATATACAAACAAAAATAGACATACAAAATGCCACGTAACATAGCGCTCAGAAAGATCTCCCCTTTTAACTCACTATATAATTCATCCTGCTAATCATTTCTCGAATCTGTTCTAATTCTTGCACTGTATATACTATTTTCCCTGCTAAGATTTCATTTCTGAAGAACGTTACAATTTGCTCCCGATCTTTTAATCTAGGTGTCTCCTCACTTGAAAGATCTATTATTTCTTTTCCATTTTCATTATAAAAATATACAACTGGTTTTACCTTTTCTTTTATACTATTAGCCTGCATTTCTTTCAAACAATTGTATAAAATTTGAGATAGTTTCTTCGCCTTATATACTGGGTTCCCTTCATTTTTCACTTGTATAGTTGACGAATCTTTACCTACTATATATTCAAATGTCTCTTCTTTTTCAACTTCTTGTTGATACTTACCCATTTCATCAATCATAAATGAATATATACCAGCATTTTCTTTCGTTAAACCATGAATTAATTTCTCTTCCCATTCTTTCGTCTCAAGTAGATAAATACCAGTTTTGCACAAGATGAGATGATGGATTCGATTATCGTTTATTTCACTATTATTTTTAATAAAAACATTCGGCATGATTTCAATTTCAGCATCTAATATGATGCCTTGCTCTATGAATCCTCGCTTCATATAATGTAATGTTTCGTACGTATTCATTTCAGCGCCGTTTTTAGTATATTCTCGTAAATTTGCAATTAATTTTTGAAACATATGTATTTCGTTATTATGTTTATTTTGTATTTCACTACGTTCTTTACTATGTTGTATAGCTAATTGATTTTTCATCATACGCATATTTTCAATTTCTCTATTTGCACTTACTTGTAAATCATTGTATTTTTTCTGTTCCATATTTTTTAAATTATTTTGTTGTTCTTTATGCTCTATCACCGTAGCTGCAATTTCATTTTCATACGTTTCAATTGCTTGTTTCTTTTCAAATTCTACTTGCTGACTCTCTGATTCTAACTGTTTATTTTTATAAAACAGCACAAATACTACAGCTAATAATATTAAAACCGCACCTATTAGCACATAATTCATATTTTTACCCCTTTATTTCATTTTCTATTATTTTTTATAAATATATCTACTATAGTATACTATGGTTTCGATATAGACTTTGTAAAAGTTGTACATTTTTAATAAAGTGAAACTTTAATCAGTGGGGGTTTTGTTCATTCCCCACTGATTATTAGTTGAACCAATCGGGCGTTTACTGGCAATTGATCCCCCACCTAACTTCTTTGCTTCCGCTGAATTTTGAGGTGGGGGTCTTACCGCCAGTTAATGCGGGATAAAAGGCACCTCTGACGGGGCACCTTTTATTTTTACTCTATTGTACACCATACTGAATATAACTTGGATCGTAGTATATCCATTGATTTGTCCCTAAGCAAAGCCATCCATCTTGCTTACTCCATACTCGATACGATTCACCATGATGTAACTGTCTTATAACATTTCCTTTTAATGATGGAGCGTCACGCAAATTTACATTATCACCAGTAATAGTCGCCACATAATGTTTATACTGAATATAACTCGGATCATTATATACCCACTGATTTGTCCCTAAACAAAGCCATCCATCTTGTTCTCCCCAAACTTCATATGTTTCGCCACGATTCAATTGGCGAATTACACTAGACTGCAAAGATGGTCCACTTCTCAAATTCACATTATCTCCATTAATTATAGCAACCCCATACACTGGAGTTGCATTATTAGGCGGAGAAACATTCCCTCCACCACTTGCTCCATTCCCTTGTAAAGCTTCTAGTGAAACTGCAGCTGATACATCACAATTTCCTACACCTGAAATTTGTCCAGAATCTGTGTACTGCCATGCTGTCCACGCTGTCCATCCACCAGCATCAGCAGGCGGTGTACTCGAGTATTTAGCAATCCAAAGTGGAATATCACTTAATCCGCTAATTCCGAACTCATTAATATACCAAACTCCTGTATATAACATTACATCTTTTCCAGTAGCCTGTTTCACATAATTTATGAAGCTTCTTGCCCAATTCGATATAGCGCTACCAGTTAAATTACTATTACTCGGATCTGTTGGTGATTCTAAATCCAGAACTGGCATTAAGTCTGTCTGGTTACTTTGTAATATACTCACAAAATATTTTGCCTCTGAAATTGCATCATTTTGTTCTGGGCGTGCAAAATGGTATGCACCAATTAATATATTCGCACTTCGGGCTGCTTGTACATTTTTAGTAAAAGTAGGATCAATGTAATTTACACCTTCTGTCGCTTTTGCATACGCTGCTGGAATTCCAGATGCCTTCACTGCATTCCAATCAATATTCCCTTCCCAATGAGACACATCAATAAACGTAACATTTGAACTCGATCTGTTTTGCATATAAAATCTCCTATCAATTTTTTTACTTCGTATACATACAATATGTACAAGTTTCATAAGAGGACACGACATTTATGCTATAGAAACAAAGAGTAAATATATTTTGTATACAAAATAAAAAAGACCTTGTATTTACAAGGCCTTTTGCAAACTCCCTTTATTTTGTAACAAGTACATATTATAATACAAACCTTGCTCACTTAGTAATTCTTGATGTGTTCCTCTTTCTACTATCTCTCCATCATGCATCACAAAAATTTGATCTGCATCTTGAATTGTAGATAACCTATGCGCAATGGCTATCGTCGTTCTACCTTTTCGCATTTGTTGCAACGCTGTTTGAATAGCCTCTTCTGTTTCTGTATCGATATTAGCTGTTGCTTCATCTAATACTAATACTTTCGGATTGGTTGCTATCGTTCTAGCAAAAGCAATTAATTGTCGTTGACCGCTTGAAAATGCTGCACCTCTTTCTACTACTTCTGTTTCATACTGCTCTGGTAACTTTTCAATAAACGTATTCGCTTGCACAAATCGAGCAGCTTCTTTTACTTCTTCATCCGTAATTTCTTCATTATACATACGAATATTTTGCTTTACATTTCCAGCAAATAAAAATGCATCTTGCAATACGAGTCCTATTTTCTTTCTAATTTCTCGTTCTTCAAATTTTTCTAAATCTACACCGTCTATTACAATATTTCCTGACTTAATATTATAAAATCGCATTAACAAATTCATAATCGTACTTTTTCCGCTACCAGTATGCCCAACAAAAGCAACCGTTTGCCCTTGTTTCACGTGAAATGATACATTTTTTAAAACGTCACGCTTTCCATCATACGAAAAAGTAACATTTTTAAATTCAATATCTCCATCCACAACTTGAGGATTCTCATTGCCTTTTTGAACCGGTGCTAAATCTTTCTCGTCCATTAAATGAAATACACGTGATGACGAAACAAGTGCCTGTTGGAAAAAGGACAATTTCATCATCATCTCATTTACAGGTTGGAAGAAACGATGTATATAGTTAACAAAAGCATATAAAACTCCTACTTCAACAGGGCTCTTTAAGGCATCAATCCCAAATAAACCTAGTACTAACGCAATAGCTACAATATGTACTAAATCCGTAGCTGGTCGTAAAAGTAATGCATCTAACTTCAAAGTACGTCGTCCTGCACTATAATGTTTATTATTCACTTCTTCAAACTCTTTTCTCATACGTTTTTCTTGTCTGAACACTTGAACAATATTCATTCCTTGTATGGACTCGTTCAATTTTGCATTTAACACGCTTAGTTGATTACGTACTTCTAAATAAAAAGCTGCACTTTTCCGGCGATATAATACCATAATCGCAAACATTATCGGAATTAATACGAGAGAAAATAGCGCTAATTTTACATCTAATAAAAACATCGCTATTAAAATACCTACTAAAAAGACTACATTTTTCACAAATGTTGATAATACACTGACATAAAAATCTTTAATCGCTTCCGTATCATTCGTTATACGAGATACGAGCGTACCAATTGGCGTACGATCAAAGAAACTTAATGACAGCTTTTGAACATGTTCATATACTTCAACTCGCATATCTTGAACAATCTTAAAAGCAATGTTCTGAAAGTACAATAGATTTAAATACGTAAATAATACTTTTAATAAATGAGCAACTATGTAAATTACAAATAAAGTAACGAGTGCTGATTGTTCAAAATCCCGCGGTACTAGGTGTTCATCAAGGAATTGTTTAATTAAAAAAGGCCCCATCATTTCCGTTACTGTCGCACCAACTAAAAAGATAAATGCTAAAGATAGCAACCCTTTATATGGCTTCATATAAGAAAGCAATCTACTTAAATCACTTCGCTTCTTCTCTACCATCATACGCCTCCTTTCTCGACTAAAGCTTCTAATTGCTGGCTTTCATACATTTCCTTATACCAGCCGTTTTCCTTCATTAATTCCTCATGTGTACCTCTTTGTACAATTCTACCTTCATCAACAACAAGAATAAGATTGGCATGCTGAATTGCACTTAATCGGTGTGCAGTAATAATCGTCGTTTTCCCTGCTCTTTCCCTCTTTAAGGCACTTAAAATCGTCTCTTCTGTTTTTGCATCTACCGCTGATAAACAATCATCCAAAATTAAAATTTCAGCATTTGTTAATAAAGCACGAGCAATAGAGATTCGCTGTTTTTGACCACCAGATAACGAAACGCCTCTTTCCCCTACTACTGTTTCATATCCTTCTGAAAATTGGAGGATGTCATTATGAATACAAGCAATCTCTGCAGCTTGGGTAATTTCATTATATGTAGCATCCGCCTTTCCAAAGGCAATATTCTCACCAATACTTGCTGAAAATAAAAAATGATCTTGCGGCACGTATGAAATAGCAGAACGGACACCATGAAGTGTTAAATCTCGAATATCTCGCTCCCCAACTTTTAATTCACCATTAAAATGATCATACTCACGGATTAAACATTTTAATAAAGTCGTTTTCCCTGCACCTGTACGTCCTACAACTCCTAGCGTTTCGCCCTTCTTCAAATCAAAGTGAATATCGGTTAAATGTAACAGTTCATTTTTCTTATACGAAAATGAATCAACAGCAAACGAAACATTACCGCTCGCTATTGTATGTACAGCATTTTCTCTATTTACTACATCTGATTTTTGTGAAAGAATTTTTTCTACACGGTCATATGAAGCACGCCCACGCTCCATAATATTGAACAACCATCCAAACGCTAACATTGGCCAAACGAGGGTACCTAAATATGTCGTAAATGTAACGAGATCACCTACTGTTAGTTCACCTCTTACAACTAATACCGATCCGTAACATACTGCAATTAAAAAAGAAAATCCAACGATAAGAGCGATTGTCGGATCAAATAACGAATCAATACGTGCGACTAACACATTTTTATGCACAACATCTTCTGATTTTTTTCGAAACGCCTGCAAATCTTCTTTCTCTTGTCCAAGCGATCGAATCACTTTCATTCCACTCATACTCTCTTGCACTTTATCGTTAATTTCCGAAAACGATTGCTGTGCTTTATGAAACCTTTTATGTAATAACGTTCCATAATAATTTGTCGAAATGGCTACAATCGGCATCGGAATTAAACTTAACAATGTTAACTTCCAACTAATTGTAAAACCCATCGCTACGAGTACACATCCCCCAACAGCTAATGAGTCAACAAGCGTTAAAACACCCGCTCCAGCAGTTTGCTGAATCGCTTGAATATCATTGGTCGCATGTGCCATTAAATCACCTGTTCGATTTGACTGATAGAAAGATGGACTCATCTTTGTAAAATGTTCATATAAATTTTTTCGTAATTGGCGAGCTAATTTTAACGAAGACCCGAAAATCATAATACGCCATATGTAGCGTAATATGTACATCGTAATACCTACAATTACTAATAGTACAACCCAATTTAGTAACTTATCGGTCGTCAATGTTCCATCATTAATTTCATCTACAACGATTCCAATTACTTTTGGTGCTACAAGTTCTAAAAGTGCAACGCCAAATAATAAAATAATTCCGGTTATGTACGCTCGTTTTTCTTGTTTAAAAAACCACGCTAAATTCATAAACACTTTCATTTTTTTCCTCCTCCCTTAAAATGAGCGATGTTTTCAGTTTATCAAAAATACAGAATTTTTAAAAGTTTTAAAAACTATAACTAACAAAAAGAAAGACACTCTTGGCGAGTGTCTTTTAGCGCTTATTTCATTTGTTGCTTGTTCATAGCGCTCATCATTTGATTGATTTTCTTTTGGGAAGGTTTTTGTCCCATTTGCATCATCATCATTTTTAACATTTGTTCGTTAATTGGTGGATTTTTTTGTAAGTAATTCATCATGTATTTGCGGGCAATGAAAAATCCTAACGCCACGCCTGCTACTAGTGCTACTACGCCCACTAGAATACCTAACCAAATTGGCATATATTTTCCTCCTTCATGTTGTCTACCTTACAGTGTACTAAAACCTTTTCAATAAGACAAGATACAATTCGACATTTTTTACACATATGTTCGTACTTGTTTTAGAGGATTCAGCCATCCATACTTTGTATTTTCATAATCCATAGCTAAAAATGTTAATTCACACTTTCTTAACACCTCAAAGAAAGTCGTTTCCATAGAGACATTTCCAGAGGTATTCATACGAATATAGTGCGGTTTCACCATTATTTCGCCGTACTCCGCTCCCGTATAAAGTGTATGTGTATAATGTGTTCTATCATATTTACCAAGAACGCGCAAAGCTTGTTCTAATTTATGATGAATTTTCATTACTTGCAATGGCATCGTTATATACATCATTTGCTTATATAACACTTTTTTCTCCGAAAGGGACCCAGATTCTGAAAATCGAGCAAATAAATCAAAAAACAAATATTCACGACCAAAATAAGCTTTCGCAATATCCTCTTGAATTAAATACAATTCATACGTTTTCATTTTTCCACTCCCAATCTGGACAACCTTTTCTCTTCATTATATATAAGAAAATTTGCAATGATTGTCTGACTGCGGAGAGATAAAAAACTTTTTCTGTCGAAAAAACTCATTTACATAGAAAAACCTCTCCATGCCGGAGAGATTTTTCTGAAATCATTAAAGCATTTCTTTTACTTTACGAACAACGTTCTCTACAGTAAATCCATACTCTTCCATAATCTTCTCACCAGGAGCAGAAGCACCGAATGTATCGATACCTAACACATCTCCTTCAAGACCTACGTAACGGTGCCATCCGAATGTAGCACCCATTTCGATTGCGAAACGTTTTGTTACTGCTTTTGGTAATACAGATTCTTTGTACTCTGCAGTTTGAGCTTCAAAGCGATCCATAGATGGCATGCTGACAACAGATGCGTCAACGCCGTCTACTGCTAATGCTTTTTGAGCTTCAACAGCTAGGCTTACTTCAGATCCAGTTGCAAGTAAGATTACATCAGCCGTTTCTTTCTTGCTTGCAGAAACTACATATGCACCTTTTGCTACTTTTTCATACGTATCATCTTTTGCACCTTCTAATGTTGGAAGGTCTTGACGAGTTAATACTAAAGCAGTTGGTTTGTTTGTAGATTCTAAAGCTAGTCTCCAAGCTGCAACAGATTCGTTACCATCAGCTGGACGGATAACAGAAACGTTTGGCATTGCACGAAGCGCTGCTAATTGCTCGATTGGTTCATGTGTTGGACCATCTTCACCAACAGCGATACTGTCATGTGTGAATACATACGTTACTGGCAATTGCATTAATGCTGCAAGGCGAATTGCTGGACGTAAGTAATCAGAGAATACGAAGAACGTACCACCGTAAGTTTTTAAACCGCCATGTAATGCAATACCGTTCATTGCTGCACCCATTGCGAACTCACGTACACCGTACCAAATGTTTTTACCGCTGTAATCGTCTCTTGTAAAGTCTTTTTCGTTATTCATGTATGTTTTGTTAGAACCAGCAAGGTCAGCAGATCCACCGAAGAATGATGGTACAGACTCTGCAATTGCATTAATTACAGCACCAGAAGAATTACGAGTTGCTGCTTTTGATCCTAATTCATAAGTTGGTAAGTTTTGCTCCCAACCTTCTGGAAGTTGACCGTTCATTGCTGCTTGGAATTCGTTTGCTAATTCTGGGTATGCTTGTGCATATTCACCTAGCATAGTGTTCCACTCAGCTTGCGTAGTTTCACCAACATCTTGTACTGTTTTACGGAAGTTGTCGTATACCTCTTCTGCTACGTGGAAATCTTGCTCAGCAGTCCAAGCATATGCTTCTTTCGTTAATTTTGTTTCTTCTACGCCAAGTGGAGAACCATGTGAAGCTGATTTCCCTGATTTGTTTGGAGAACCGAAACCAATTGTCGTTCTTACTTCAATTAGCGTTGGGCGTTTTTCGTCAGCTTTCGCTTCTTCAATTGCTTTCACGATTGCTTCAATATCGTTTCCATCCTCAACACGGATTACTTGCCATCCGTATGCTTTGTAACGATCTTCTACACTTTCAGAGAATGAACGATTTAAATCGCCATCTAATGAAATATCGTTTGAATCATAAAGCACAACAAGGCGACCTAATTGTAAATGAGCAGCTAATGAAGATGCTTCAGCAGAAACGCCTTCCATTAAATCTCCATCACCACAAATAGCGTATGTATAATGATCTACTACATTATACGCATCACGGTTATATTTAGCAGCTAAATGTCTTTCAGCCATTGCCATACCTACAGCAGTTGCAATACCTTGTCCAAGTGGACCAGTCGTTGCATCTACACCAGCTGTATGACCGTACTCAGGATGTCCTGGAGTTTTGCTTCCCCATTGACGGAAGTTCTTTAAGTCATCCATTGTTACATCATAACCAGATAGGTGAAGTAGGCTGTATAATAACATTGAACCATGACCTGCAGATAATACGAAACGATCACGGTTAAACCACGTTGGGTTATTTGGATTGTGTTTCATAAATTGAGTCCATAATGTATAAGCCATTGGTGCTGCACCCATTGGCATTCCTGGGTGACCAGAGTTTGCTTTTTCAATCGCATCGATGGATAATGTGCGAATCGTGTTGATAGAAAGTTGTTCGATTGAATGTGACATGCTATTCTTCCCTTCGCTTATATTAGTAAACGTTTTATACATTTATATGATAGCTTCCCACGCAAGATTATACAACATGTATCGACAAATATGTTGATATTTTTTTGGTTTTTCATAAAAAAATCAATGTTTCCGGGAATGTATGGGCATTCAATATGACATACTTTTTCATTATTTTTATTTTAAAAAGAAAGAGAATTATCTGTATATTTATACAAACTTCTTTTCTATACTTACTTTTTTCAATATGTTTTTAAAAACATAAAAAAGCATCTAACTTCGATGCTTTTCAAATAAGTTAAACAATCCGTTTCCGAATCGAACTTGAAATTAAATCAATTATAATTACCATTAAAATGATACCTAATAAAATAATCCCAACACGAGACCAATTCCGTGAACTCAGCGCAAAAATTAACGGTGTACCAATCCCTCCTGCTCCAATAACCCCTAAAATCGCAGCGGATCGTACATTAATTTCAAATCTGTATAACGTATACGATAGAAAATCCGGTAACACTTGTGGTAACACTGCATACCAAAGTATTTGAAAACGATTTGCTCCTGTTGCTAGTAACGCTTCCGTCGGTCCTTTATCTATGTTTTCAATTCCTTCTGAATATAGTTTCCCTAACATTCCAATAGAATGTAATCCTAAGGCTAATACTCCTGCAAAAGAGCCTGGACCAACAGCTTTTATAAATAAAAGAGCCATAACTAATTCAGGAAACGTACGAACAAAACTAAGTAAAAATTTCCCAGATCCTGAAGTTAATTTTCCACTACTCATATTCGTTGCCGCCCAAAAGGCAAACGGAACAGATAAAAATGCAGAAATAAATGTACCTAATATCGCAATTGCCAACGTATCAATTAATCCATGTAATAAATCTTCACCATCTGGCAAAGATACATACGACCAGTCTGGATTCAATATCCCTGTCATAATTGCTTTCGTGATTTCACCTGCTGTGTCCTTTATCCCTTCTAATGGCACTCCTGAAAAGGCCCATACATATACAACTGTAAGTGCTATTAAAATAATCCAGCGATATATACTCGGTTTCTTCGGTTTTGGAACAATCATCGTCGTTCTATTCATTATAGTTTCTCCCGCAACAACGTACTAATGTAGTCAATTAACAAAACAACAATAAGGGTATAGATAATTATAGAAGCAGTTTGTTGATATTGTAAAAATCCAAGTGTACGATCATAATATAGTCCAATACCACCTGCTCCTACTAAACCTAGGACAGCCGCTGCACGTACATTCACCTCAAATGTATATAGTACATAGGAAACAAAGTGTGCTTTTACTTGTGGAATGACTCCATAAACAATCCATTGTACCTTAGTAGCCCCTACAGCTGTCATCGCTTCTAGTGGGCCAGGGTCAATTGATTCAATTGATTCATACAACAATTTCGCTACAAGTCCAATTGAAAAAAAAGTAAGAGCCAAAATACCTGGAAGTGGCCCAATTCCAAAAATCGCTACGAAAATAGCCGCCAATAATAAATCTGGTATTGTTCGTATAAAATTTAAAATCATTCGAGCTAGACTGTATAAAAATGTGTTAGTAAACACATTACTTGCTGCAAACAATGCAAGTGGAATAGCTAAAATCGCTCCTAAGGTCGTCCCGATAATCGCCATACGTATTGTATCTAACATCGCTGTTGTAATAACTTGAAAATAACTCCAATCAGGTGGCACCATTTCTTTCAATAGATCTACCATATTTGGAAAACCGTCTACCAGTTTTGAAAATGATGCATCTACTTGTACACTACTACTCCACAGCATTAAAATAACTAAAATAAACGTTAACATATGTTTCAAATTACTCGGTGGCTTCGGTATTTCATTTGAATATATCGTCACGTCTTTCATTTTACTGCCACCTCTAATAATTCGCTTTTCTGAGCAACGTCCCCATAAATTTCAGCAAATTTTTCATCCGTCGCTTCTTCTACTAAACCGTCAAAAACAATTTCTCCTGCATGTAATCCGATAATGCGTGTCGCATATTGTCTAGCCAAATCAATAGAATGTAAATTTACAATTGTCGTGATTCCGAAATCTTCATTAATTTTTTTCAAATCATCTAGCACTTGCTTTGTCGTAAGTGGATCTAACGATGCAACAGGCTCATCTGCCAATATGATTTTTGCTTCTTGTGCCAATGCTCTAGCTATCGATACACGTTGCTGTTGTCCTCCTGATAATTCATCAGCACGTGCATATGCTTTTTCTAAAATATTCACTCTTTTTAATGCTTGAAATGCGAGCTCCACATCTTCTTTCGGAAACAAACCTAACGTTGTACGTAATGTGGAATGATATCCAACACGACCAGCTAATACATTTTTCAATACTGTTGATCGCTTTACAAGGTTAAAACTTTGGAAGATCATACCGATATCCCGGCGCATACGCCTTAATCCTTTTCCTTTCGCAGAAGTAATAGACTCACCTTCAATAAAGATTTCTCCTTCGGTAATCTCATGAAGACGATTTACAGATCTGAGAAGTGTAGATTTTCCAGCTCCGGATAATCCGACCATTACAATAAACTCACCTTTTTGAATCTTTAAATTTATATTATTCAATCCCTTTGTGCCATTCGGATACATTTTGGAAACATTTCGAAACTCTATCACACATCTTACCTACTTTCAATGTATTATCAATAACTAAAAAACGGCAAACTAACTGAAATCTCACACCTTCCAGCTAGCCGCCATTTCACTATGTATTATTGCGTCTTCACTGTCTTTCCATATTCACGAACAATATCAAATTTACTATCATCAGATTTAATATATCCTTCATGAGAATATACTTCTTTAATGATTTTACGGCCTTCCTCATTTTTTCCAATTTCAATGAAAGCATCTTGTAATTTCTTGCTCCACTCTGCATCTAAATCCGAGCGTACAGAAATTGTATCGTTCGGAATTTTCTCAGTAAATTTCACTATTTTCGTTTGATCAAATATATTCGGATAATCCTTTTTTACAATATTACGAGCATCTTGGAATACAACAGCTGCATCTACATCACCATTTAAAAGAGCAATAAGTGACTGATCATGCCCTTTTAATGTAACAGGTTTCACATCCTTTAGCGGATCAATTCCCTCTTTTAATAGAACAGCTGCAGGCCATACATATCCTGCTGATGATGTTACATCTTGATAACCAATTTTTTTACCTTTTAAATCTTTTACACTATTTATATTAGAGTCTTTTTTAACAACAAACTCAGATTTATAATAATCTACTAAATCTTTTGTAGGAGCTCCTGTTTCATCCTCTACTCCAAAACGTTGTGCTTGCAAAATTACATTTGCAGCCTTCTTTTCATGTGCTAATACGTACGCTGTTGGCGGTAAAAATCCTACATCTACTTGTTTAGATGCCATCGCTTCTACAATTGTATTGTAGTTAGTTGAAATACTAACTTTTACCGGAATATTTAATTTATCGCTTAATAGCTTTTCCAATGGTTTTGCCTTTGCCTCTAACGTATCCGCATTTTGAGAAGGAACAAATTGAACATTTAAGGTCTTTGGTACATAACCTTTTTTCGTATCTTCATTTTTACTTGCACTGGACTCTTTCGTCCCGCAGCCGCTTAATAATCCGGCCGCTAGTACAACTGTTGTGCTCATTGCAAAAACTTTTTTCAACATATTAATGCCTCCATTTTTCTTGTTATAAAATAACCTTCCGTAAACATGAAGAAATATATCACATATTTTGATACACAATTGGTTATTTACAGAATCTTTACACATTCTATACATTCACATCAAAATTCACTTCACATATTTGATATGATTAATTGGAAGATAACAATAGAAAAGGTGAGTCATATTGGAACAAAATCAAACTGTAACTTTAAACATCTTATTAACAAGCGATATACATGGCACTGTTTATCCTATTCACTACCAAGATAACTCCCCAGCAGAACTTGGTTTAGCTAAAATTTCTACTCTTATAAAAAAAGAACGTTCCCAAAATACAAACGTTCTTTTAATTGATAATGGCGACTTTATTCAAGGAACGCCATTTACTTATCATTACGTTACATACGAAAAAAACAAAAAAAATCCAATGTCCTTATTAGCGAATTACTTACAGTATGACGCTGCAATTATCGGCAATCATGAATTTAATTACGGGATGAATATATTAAATGATGCTGTGACTACTGCGAACTTCCCGTACCTATCAGCAAATATTTTAGATAAAAACATAAAAAAACCCTATTTCGGAAAACCTTATATAATCAAACAGATTGAATCCAATATAAAAATTGCTATTTTAGGGGTAACAACACATTACATCCCAAATTGGGAACAGGCCCATCACATTAAAGATTTACTATTTGAAGATGCATTAAAGACTACAAAAAAATGGGTTTCTTATATTCACGAACATGAGAAACCAGATTTATTAGTCGTAGCCTATCACGGTGGATTCGAAAGAGATTTACAAACTGGGGAACCGACTGAAGTGTTAACAGGTGAAAACCAAGGATATGCAATGTGCCATGAAATTGAAGGCATAGATCTTTTACTAACAGGTCATCAACACAGAGAAATTTCTCACACAATAGCTAACGGTGTAACAATTTTACAGCCCGGATGCAATGGACACTCAGTCGGAAAAGTAAAAGTAACATTCGAAAAAACGAAACATAAATGGGTGAAAAAAGAGAGCTCTTCTGAATTATTATCTGTACAAGGAATTGAAGCGGACCAAGATGTACTTTCATTGGTAGCCGATTACGAAGAGAAAACACAAAAGTGGCTTGATCAACCTATTGGAATCATTCAGGGGGACATGCAAATTTCAGATGCTATGCAAACTCGTTTGCACGATCATCCTTTTATCGAATTCATAAATAAAATACAGATGGATATAGCTAAGGTATCAATTTCTTGTACAAGTTTGTTCCATAATACATCTCCAGGTTTCCCGGAACATGTAACAATGCGTGACATCGTTTCTAATTATATTTATCCAAACACATTAAAAGTAATTAGAATAACTGGAGCTGATATAAAAGCCGCTCTTGAACTCTCTGCTTCTTATTTCACATTAAAAACAGATGGATCCATCATCGTAAGTCCTACCTACATAGAACCAAAACCACAACATTATAATTATGATATGTGGGAAGGGATTTCATATGTATTAAACATTTCAAAACCAATTGGTGAAAGAGTAGAATCTTTACAGCATAACAGTGCTCCTCTTAATATGAATGAAGAATATGAAGTTGTAATGAATAATTATCGTGCAAGTGGCGGGGGAAATTTCTTTATGTTTCAAAACAAACCGGTAGTAAAAGATATACCCACAGATATGTCTGAACTTATCGCTAATTATATATTGGAACATAAAACGATAGAAGCAACAGTTAATAACAACTGGAAAGTTATTAAATAACGATTTTTTACAAATAAAAAAAGATGGGCTTCGCCCATCTTTTAATTTAATTTTGCATTATCTTGCTTTTTTAAAGCTTTTAATTTCGTCGGTGTAACATCTGTACCTTCTTCGTTAACAACTTTAATTCCTTTAAGTTCGTTTAACATATTTTGACGAAATCCTTTTAAATATTGTTCACGTAGCGATTGACGCTCACGTTGCTCTTCTTCAGTTAAACCTTCAGCTTTTGCTTTTTTCGCTAAGAAGTTAATGCGTTCAACGAGTTCGTGATTAATCATCTCGAATCCCCCTTCTAATCAAAACTGATTATTATCATACAATAGTTACTCTTCTTTATCAAGCAATTGCTTCGTATACTCTACATATCTACGATGTACAGTCGCCTTTGAAACATTATGACCAAATCCACGTAATGTTGCTGCAATTTCTTCAAACGTGAGTTCACTTTTTCGCAAACGTACAATTTCCTCAATTGGCACTTCTTTTTTCTCTCTTCCTACACTTAAATGACGATTTTTCAAATTATTTTCTGGACGATAACCTTTTTCTACTGCACGTTGCATACCTCGTTTAATTTTCAAATTATGAATCTTTCTTTGATATTCTTCAACAATACCAATAATATCTAATACCATCGAATCAGAATCCGACAATTGTAATTTACCATTATGTGTATGCGTATATACTTTTATACCTTCTTTATGTAAACAATGCATTAATGCGATCTTCGCATTTCCTCTACCAAGGCGCGTTTCATCTTGTATAAGTAACACATCAATTTGTTCGTCTCGAATTGTATCCAACACCTCTAATATACCGTCACGTTCAATTGTATATCCACTAGCCTGCTCTTCAATCACCTTAGTAACATTCATTTGATAGCGCTCAGCTAAATGCAATAATTCATCTTTTTGACGTAATAATGATGTTTCTTGCGCTTCTTTCGTTGTACTCACACGTGCATAAATAATTGCATTCATTTTGAACCCCTCTTTCTCACTATTATTTCCCTATAGTGTAACATAAATCCGCCATTTGTTCGAACTTATGTTTGTAGAATGTTTTTTCACATGTTATACTTATTAATAAGAAAAATGAAAGAAAACGAGGTGTTAGAAAACATGGAAAAGTTAACGAAACGCCAGCAAGACATTCTCGACTTTATTAAGCTAAAAGTACAAGAAAAAGGATATCCACCTTCCGTACGTGAAATTGGTCAAGCAGTCGGCCTCGCTTCTAGTTCTACAGTGCACGGACATTTATCACGATTAGAAGAAAAAGGATACATTCGACGCGATCCAACAAAACCACGTGCCATTGAAATTTTAGGTGAAGACCGAATGGATACGGAAACACAATCTGTTATTCAAGTTCCAATTGTCGGAAAAGTTACTGCCGGTTTACCAATTACAGCGGTTGAAAGCGTAGAGGAACATTTCCCACTTCCAGCTAGTATTGTTGCTGGAGCAGACCAAGTGTTCATGTTACGTATTTCTGGAGATAGTATGATTGAAGCTGGTATTTTCGATGGAGATTTAGTTGTTGTTCGCCAACAACAGTCTGCATATAATGGTGAAATTGTAGTCGCTTTAACAGAAGATAACGAAGCAACTGTTAAACGTTTCTATAAAGAAAAAGACCATTTCCGTCTACAACCAGAAAACTCTTCATTAGAACCTATCATTTTAAAACAAGTGTCAGTTATCGGGAAAGTAATTGGCGTATATCGTGATTTACATTAAAAGTAATAAAAAGAAGATAATTACCTTATTAATATACGGTAATTATCTTCTTTTTTTTGTATTTTGATAGATTTCCATACATTCTATTTCTTATTAACGAGTTTCAATCGTCACATCTCCCGCAGCCGTTTTACCGCTAATCTTTTTACTACCATTTCCAATTGTTACGTTATTATTTTCTTCATTAAAAATTGTTACATCTCCGGCAGCACTTTGCCCAGTAATTACCGCATCTTGTGGTTTTTCCGATAAAGTAATATCTATATCTCCCGCAGTTGAACTTGCTTCTAGATTATACTTGGAATCATGATCTTGAATATTTATTTCCCCACTTGTTGTTTTTGCGGTCACTTTCCCTAATACCTTCTTAAAGTTCACCTCACCAGCTTTTGTCGATCCCTCCACATTCTTAGCCGTTACTTGTTTCAACTCTACTTCTCCAGCAAGTGTTCTAACACTTACGCTATCACTTTTCACATCACTCATTTCGATTTGTCCAGCAGATGAATTTACTTTTACATCTTGATAAGAGCGTTCGGGCACAAGGAGAGTCAATTTAGACGTTTGAAACCTAAAATCATAAAAAGAAAAATCAAATGAAGCACCTTTTTCTCTTTCCCCAATAATTTTTAATGTGTCACCATCTTCTGCAATACGAATCTCTTGTTTACGTACATCTCCTGATTGCTTTACATAAAAAGAA
Organism: Bacillus sp. C-3-6; assembly: GCF_054509685.1. NCBI lineage: Bacteria > Bacillati > Bacillota > Bacilli > Caryophanales > Bacillaceae > Bacillus > Bacillus sp. C-3-6. The sequence goes on from NZ_CM137247.1 coordinate 3,503,308, forward strand.
GAATCAGGAGATTTTTGGATAACAATATCTCCGGCATCTAACTTAACTTCTATATTTTTTAATGTTTCGTTTTTAATTACATCTTCTTTATCGCCTTTTTCAGCAGTTTGTACTGCTTTTTCATATGTTTGGGAAATTCCTATTACTCCAATAATGATACAAGCGATAGCGATTAAAAATAGTTTTTTCATCATTTACTCTCCTTTTATCATTTTGAAGTTCCATATTACATATCGTACACACAATCTCTTAAACCACTTTGTACTATAAAAAGCGATAATACATAACAATAAACCTACTCCAACAAACGTTATACTAACGAAAAGATCCAACCATATAAAAGTACCCATAAATACTTTTCCAATCACGAAAAATGGTGTTACTACACTAGCAATACCACCAATCCAAAAAGAAAATATAAAAGCAATAATTGCGACTAACGGGCCTAACACAATAATAAAATTAAACAAACTAAGTCCAATCGCTGCCATAACAGCTCTTGTCACATTTGAAGTCGATGGATTTTTTTTCATTTCATCGAAGCGATACATCGCAAGTAACTCTTTTGCGATTACTTTCGGAGAACCAAGGCCCTGAATTATTTCTGATTCAGTTTTCCCCTCTTCTAGTCCAAACTGAAAGTGCTCTTCATAATCCAATAAAATATCTTGCCTCTCTTCCTCTGGTAACTTTCTAAGATAACTTGATAATTCTTTAAGAAACCCTTCTTTACTCATCCCATTCCACCCCTTCAATAATTTCTTGTACCCCTTTCGCAAAATCACGCCATTCTGTTACTAACAAATGAAATTGCGTCTCCCCTTGCTCTGTTAATTGATAATATTTACGAGGTGGCCCTTCCGTAGATTCCTTTAAATACGTTTGAAAATACCCTTCTTTCGTCAAACGACGTAACAAAGGATATACTGACCCTTCCGATATTAAAAATTTATTAGAAATTTGCTGAACAAGTTCATAACCGTAACTATCTTTACGTTTTACAAGTGCTAATACACAAAGTTCAAGCACACCTTTTTTAAACTGAACGTTCAAGTGTTATCCTCCTTTCCTATCTTAGTACTGTTCAATACACGGTACCTGTTTTATCCATAATATACCACTTAGTATTATTTATTGCAAGGTACTAAACTATATTTATTCCCTAAATTTAGAAAATGAACTAACGAAATTCTGAATAAGACTGTGTTATAACTGAGATCATTACGTTAATATCATTGAGTAATAATCTGATTCACAAGCCACAAACTTATAGCCTTGCAGATGAGGACATAAAAATCATCGCTCGCGTTGTACAAGGCAGTAAAGAATTATTAAGTTATAGCACAAGTGATTAAAAAAGATAAGATCAATTCTTTTGAAAAGATTTTCTTAGTAACATGATTCAAAATAACCAAAAACAATCCATTATCTAGTAGTTAACATATCCAATAACTTCACTAAAAAAGCCCTGATACCGTAGTATCAAGGCTTTTTCATTTCACAAATTATATAAAACTTACATTTATCTGATAATATTTTTCTATGATATCACTACTTGTTATTAATTATTGGCTTTTATGTGGCTGTTTTTCATTTTGCAACCATATAAAATTGTAATAATAGGGAATTAAAAAACCCTTGATACGAGTTGTATCAAGGGTTCAAGCCTCTTAGTATAGAGACATATATTGATCGCGTTCCCATTGGTGAACTTGTGTTCTAAAGATATCCCACTCAATCTCTTTCGCTTCGATGAAGTGCTCAAGTAAGTGTTCTCCTAGTGCACCGCATACTACTTCATTAGATTGTAATGTAACTAACGCTTGCGCTAATGTTGCTGGTAAGTCAACGATACCTGCTTCTTCGCGCTCTTCTTTTGTCATTACATAGATGTTACGGTCTACTGCAGCTGGTGGAGTTAATTTGTTTTTAATTCCATCAAGACCTGCAGCTAATAATGTAGCCATTACTAAATATGGGTTTGCAGCTGGGTCAACACTACGTACTTCTACGCGTGTACTAATACCACGAGATGCAGGGATACGTACTAACGGGCTACGGTTTTGTGCAGACCATGCTACGTAACAAGGCGCTTCATATCCAGGTACTAGACGTTTATATGAGTTTACAGTTGGATTTGCTATCGCTGTAAATGCTGGTGCATGTTTTAAAATACCTGCGATGAAGTGACGAGCATCATCACTTAGTTGTAAGTCACCGTTTGCATCAAAGAATACGTTCTCACCATTTTTAAATAATGATAAGTTACAGTGCATACCTGAACCGTTCACACCGTATAGTGGTTTCGGCATAAATGTTGCGTGTAAACCATGTTTACGAGCAATTGTTTTTACAACAAGTTTGAATGTTTGAATGTCATCACATGAGCGAATTGCATTTGCATATTTAAAGTCAATTTCATGCTGCCCTGGAGCAACCTCATGGTGAGATGCTTCAATTTCAAATCCCATTTCTTCAAGTTCAAGAACGATATCACGACGACAGTTTTCCCCTAGATCCATCGGCGCAAGGTCGAAGTATCCACCGTTATCGTTTAATTCTAATGTTGGATTTCCTTTTTCATCAACCTTAAATAGGAAGAATTCTGGCTCTGGTCCAAGATTGAAGTCTGAAAATCCTAAAGCTTCCATTTCTTTTAACACACGTTTTAAGTTGTTACGTGGGTCTCCATCAAATGGAGTGCCATCTGCATTGTAAATATCACAGATTAGTCGAGCTACTTTACCTTTTTCAGCTGTCCAAGGGAAAATTACCCAAGTGTCTAAATCAGGATATAAATACATATCAGATTCTTCAATACGTACGAAACCTTCAATCGAAGATCCATCAAACATCATTTTGTTATCAAGAGCTTTCGTTAATTGTCTCACTGGAATCTCTACGTTTTTAATTACCCCTAAAAGGTCCGTAAATTGTAAACGGATATACTTTACATTCTCTTCTTTCGCCAAACGGAAAATATCTTCTTTTGTGTATCTAGACATTATAAATTCCTCCTTAGTCCCTCTAATCGCCTTCAGAATCAGTTATCTTTAGTGAAAAAATCTTGAAATGTCACCTTGTCGCAATGAAGTTCGATTGAATCTACCTGTATGTTGTAGTTCATCTCGAAGTATTTTGCGAAGCTCAGTTTTTGAAATTTCTTTCGTTTCTTCTTTTACTTTCACTGCTTCTGTTTGATTTTCTTTCATTAGTAACACTTGCTTAATACCAGCCATATTCAAGCCTTGATCTAACAAATCTTTAATCTCTAACAACTTATCTACATCGTTAAATGAAAATAATCTACGATTCCCCTTTGTACGGGTTGGAGAAACAAGATTATGCTCTTCATAGTAGCGAATTTGACGTGCAGACAATTGTGTTAAATCCATAACAATACCAATTGGAAACAGCGGGGCAGAACGTCTATCTTCTTTCATTTTTCAGTTCCTCCTTCGCCTTAACTGCTTCTCATTTTATAACATGTTATGTTTAGTGTCAATAGATGTTAGCTTTTCTTACATGATTTTTTTATAAATTTTTTCATTCTTTTTTCTAATCGCATAAATCGTTACTTTTATACGAAAAAAGCTGCCGATATCGACAGCTCCCCTTTAAGAAATTGTTAATAAATTCTTTTCAATCAATTCATCAATCGCAGAACAAATCGCAATTTTAACATGCGAATACGTTAATCCACCTTGCACATATGCAACATACGGTGGTCTAATCGGACCATCAGCAGACAATTCAATACTTGCACCTTGAATAAATGTTCCCGCCGCCATAATTACATCATCTTCATAACCTGGCATATAGTTTGCATACGGAGTAAAATGCGAATTAATTGGAGATGCATATTGAATCGCTTGACAGAAGGCAACCATACGGTCTTTATCATCAAATTGAACAGATTGAATTAAGTCTGTTCTTGGTGCATTCCACGCTGGTGACGTGTTCATTCCTAACTTTTCTAAAAACGCAGCTGTAAAAATTGCACCTTTCAGCGCTTGTCCTGCAACATGTGGCGCTAAGAAGAACCCTTGATACATTTCTTGCAGACTGTATAAAGACGCTCCAGCTTCCGCACCAATTCCCGGAGATGTTAAACGATATGCACACGCTTCAACATACTGTTCTTTACCGACAATGTAACCACCAGTTTTTACAATTCCCCCGCCTGGGTTTTTAATAAGCGAACCCGCCATTAAATCTGCACCAACATGACACGGCTCTTGCTCTTCAATAAACTCCCCATAACAATTATCTACAAACACAACAACATCAGGTTTAATTTCTTTAACAAACGCGATCATCTCTTTAATTTGAGAAATAGTAAACGATGGACGAGTAGCATAACCTTTCGAGCGCTGAATACCGATCATTTTCGTATTACTATGAATCGCTGCTGCAACAGCTTCAAAATCAACAAGCCCACCTTCAGTTAGCGGAACTGCATTGTAACCAATATTATATTCTTTAAATGAACCTACACCTTTCCCACGCACACCAACGATTTCCTCTAACGTATCATACGGTTTCCCAGTAATGTACAATAACTCATCTCCTGGACGTAAAATACCGAATAACGCTGTAGAAATAGCGTGAGTACCTGAAATAATTTGCGGACGAACAAGTCCAGCTTCCGCCCCAAATACATCAGCATACACTTTTTCTAACGTATCACGGCCAATATCATCATAACCATAACCTGTCGTCGGGATAAAATGCGAGTCACTAATTTTATGTTTACGAAAACTTTCTAATACACGAAACTGATTACTTTCAATTACTTCATCCGCACGTTTATGTACTTCTGTAATCTGATTCTCTACTTCTTTTACGATTGGAGCAATTTTTTCTCCATTTTTCAAACGATCAAACATTTTTATTTTCTCCTTCTTCCACTAAAAATCTCTTTAATTGCACATTAAGCGATGAATGCGTAAAAATATACCCTGCACAATCATATACAAATTTATCTTCCAGAAACTCCATCTTTGCTAATAGCGTTTCCGTCTTTAAAAGCGTTAATAACTTACCTTCACTCGGAGGGATTTCTACTCGATAACGATCCATTTCTTTCTTCATTTTCATTTCTATCGCTTCTTTTATACGCAATAAATCACTTTCTTCAAAAGCACTAGTCATTAAGAAATCACTTTTCGGAAACGGAATAAAGTTTTGATGTAATTCATCTTTTTTATTATATAACGTAATAATAGGAATATGATTAATTTCAAGTTCTGATAATAATCGTTTTACTGTTTTTTCATGCCCTATGTAGTTAGGATCCGCAGAATCAACTACATGTAAAATAACATCTGCTTCCCCCGCTTCTTCCAGTGTTGAACGAAAAGCAGCAATTAATGAAGTGGGTAAATCTTGTATAAAACCAACAGTATCAGTTAGTAATACTGTATAACCAGAAGGTAAGAGCATCTTCCTCGTCGTTGGGTCTAGTGTTGCAAACAGAAGGTTTTCTTCAAACGTATTAGCTTCCGTTAATCTATTAAACAGTGTCGATTTCCCTGCATTTGTATAGCCTATTAATGAAATTTGAAATACTTTATTGTCTTTTCTTCTCTCACGATATCTTTTTCGGTGTTCCACAACAACTGCAAGTTGTTTCTTTATTTCATCAATACGCGATCGAATATGACGACGATCCGTCTCAAGTTTCGTCTCACCCGGTCCTCTCGTTCCAATACCACCACCAAGACGTGATAAGGACAACCCTTGCCCCATAAGACGTGGCATTGTATATTGCAACTGAGCTAATTCTACTTGAAGCTTACCTTCCCTCGACTTCGCACGTTGCGCAAAAATATCTAGTATTAGTTGCGTTCGATCAATTACTCTCGCATCTAATACTGAGGATAAATTCCGAATTTGACTCGGCGTTAATTCATTATTAAATATAATAACATCCGGCTCTAATTCTTCAGTTAGCATTGTAAGCTCTTCTAATTTCCCTTTACCTATGTAAGTTGCCGGATGAAACTTTGGTCGTTTTTGCGTTGTTGAAACTAACACTTCCGCTCTCGCAGTCTTAGCTAGTGATGCAAGCTCTTTCATGGAATGCATAAATTTTTCATCATCATCTTGCGGCAATTGACAGCCTACTAATATGACTTTTTCTTTTTCTTCCATCAAATATGTTCACTCATCCTTTTCGAAATTTAAACCTTCTAATATAATAGCAGAGGAAGCACATTTCATCTAGTTAGCGGGGGAGAAAATTCATGGCATGGGAGATTTTTAGCATCATAGGCACAATCGCTTTCGCACTAAGCGGAGCCATTGTTGCAATGGAAGAGGATTATGATATTTTCGGGGTGTATATTTTAGGAATGGCAACCGCATTTGGGGGAGGTGCCCTTCGTAATTTATTAATCGGTTATCCGATTGTCGCGTTTTGGCAACAAGACATGTTATTCCAAATCGCACTTTTATCAATGACTATTATTTTTCTTTTTCCAAATAAGTTAATTAGACATTGGAAAAAGTGGGAAAATATCACTGACGCTATCGGCTTATCAGCATTTGCTGTACAAGGAGCATTATATGCTCAAAAATTAAATTTACCAATTAGCGCCACAATCGTGGCAGCTGTTTTAACTGGTATCGGCGGCGGTATCATTCGCGACCTTTTAGCCCGCAGAAAACCTCTCGTTCTTCGAGCTGAAGTATATGCCTTTTGGACAATTTTAGCAGGTTTCTTAATTGGCGCTCAAATTATTGTTAGCGATTGGGCCCTTTACATTTTATTCATTTTAATTGTTTGCTTCCGCATGGTTTCTATTCATTACAAATGGCATTTACCGCACAGACGTATCGAAACGAAAGAACGTTCAATGCATAAATAGCAATCTAACCTCTTTACATATCGTAAAGAGGTTTTTCTTTTCTAACGATTTTTTCTTTATATAATGTTTATACTAATTTTTAAAGTGAGGTGAATACAAATGACAAACCACGTTAATAAAGGAGCTCAAAAAAGTTCAGTAAACCAATTTGGACACGACCCTAATTCAGCACACGAAAAGAGCGCTAAAATGGAACGCTTCCATAAAGCGCACCAAGAAAAAGCAAAAAAAGAGTAAACGAACTTATACACAAAAATAGACGCACAGTTTATGTACTGTGCGTCTCCTCTTCGAGCATCAAATCCATACTCGATATTCCAATTAAATCATTTTTATCATACGTATCTTCTTGCAACAACCGCATCGCCTGTGTACGAATTGATTTTTCAACAATATTCCGTACATACCGCCCATTACTAAACGATGTAATTTGCGACGAATACTTCACCGCATGTAAATGATCCCTAAATTTCCATTCAGCTTCTTTTGATAACTGATATTCACGATCTTCATACATTCTCTTTCCAATTTCCAATAGCTGATTTACCGAGTAATCCGCAAATTCAATAATAAATGGAAAACGAGATTGCAGCCCTGGATTTAATGAAAGAAAGTGATTCATCTCTCTTGAATATCCAGCTAAAATCAATACAAAACCATGTTGTTTATCTTCCATATGTTTTACAAGCGTATCAATTGCTTCTTTTCCAAAGTCCTTCTCTCCTCCTCGAGCTAAAGAATACGCCTCATCAATAAACAAAATACCTCCCATTGCTTTTTTTATTAAGTCTCTTGTTTTTTGAGCTGTATGGCCGATGTACTCTCCTACAAGATCAGCACGTTCAGCTTCAACCAAGTGGCCTTTCGATAGAATATTCATCTCAAACAGCAATTTTCCTATCATTCTAGCAACAGTCGTCTTCCCTGTACCCGGATTCCCTTTAAACAGCATATGAAGCACTTGCTTCTCAGACTTCAATCCCTTCTCTTGTCTTTTTTTATTCACATAAATCCAAGCATATATTTCTTTTATTATCTTTTTTATATCATCCATCCCAACAAGCTTCCCCATCTCTTCTTCAATTCTCTGCAGCATTTCATGTTTAATTGTAGTTTCATTTGAAATTACCGTTTTATTTTCTGCGGCTGGCAAAGAAATTTTCTTTCGATGGTTTAACACAATATTAATTTGATTGTTGTTTTTCTTTCGCATCGATTGTTCCATACAATCACCTCATTTTATCCCGCTATTTGCGAGCAGTAAGACTCCCACCTCGACATTCAGCAAACGTTTGGTATTTAAGCGGGAGATAACCGCCCGTAAATGCCCGATTGGTTCAACTAATAATCGCAGAGGATGAACAAAATCCCCACTGATTATAGTTTCACTTTATCCACTCACCAAATATTATTATTCCTGTCCCCCTTGTAAATGCCTATTTTCAGAAAAGTTTGCTATAATATAAGAAATAATTAAGGTGGTGGGACTATGGAGACAACGGAATTCCATGATACAATACAAGCCTTTTCTATTTTTTTATTGAATAAAGGCCGAAAACCCTCAACTATTAAACGTTATGTTTATGACGTTGAAGACTTCGGACATTGGTTAGAAAAAAACAAAAAGCTCCCTTCCAGTAATATATGGGCTACACTTTGTACAAAAGACTACGAAGATTACTTTTCCGATTTAAAAACGAATCGACATTACTCAGAAAAAACGATGCATCGTGTATTTACTGTATTAAATAGAATGCATCACTTTCTAAACATTCCCAATCCATTGAAGAATATGGAAATATCTATTCAACCAGACCGTACACTTCGTAACGAAGATTTCATTTCACCTGATGAAGAAAAAAGATTAAAGTATATAGTCACTTCATTAGAAGGACTTTCAGAAAAACAACTTCCTGTGCGCCCTTTATTAATGGATCGCAATATTGCTATTTTAAATCTATTGATCGACTACGGTTTATCCTTACAGGAACTTACAGCATTAACAATGCATCACGTTCACTTTGAAACTAACACATTGTCAATCCCAGCAACCGCAGGTGTAGAAAGAACAATTACATTAGCAAAAGAAGACAAAAAACAACTATATAATTATTACAAAAGTATCCCAGAACCAGTTCGTCCTAAGTATCATAGTGATGATTCATTGTTTGTCGCATTTGATTTTAACCGCGGAACATACAGGTGGGTATATGAAAATGATGCACCAAAGGCATTAACGGAAATTGCTATACAAAAAATGATTCGCCTCGAAGTGGCTAGAGCCAATTTACGTAAAGGAATTTCAGGACAACATTTTCGTAACACCTATATTTTAAACTTAATAAAAAAAGAAACTCCTGAATCAGAAATTATAAAACTCGCTGGATTCAAATCAAAAATTTCATTAAAGCGATATTATCAATACGCAGAAAATAGAAAAAACGCCTTATTGTAAGGCGTTTTTTCTATTTTTTCTTTAAACAAACGATTTTACTATGACCATTTAACTAATTTCTGCATCTACTATGATGAGTTTCGTTCACATTTTCGTGAGAAAGGAGAGATTTAATGTCTCGTTATAACGACAATCAAAACAAATTCTCCAAACCATGCTTTCCAAGTAGCGCTGGACGAATCCCAAATACTCCATCAATCCCAATTACTAAAGCTCAACTTAGAACATTTCGCGCGATTATTATTGATTTAACAAAAATAATCCCAACACTTTTTGCAAATCCATCTCCCCAAAATATTGAAGATCTAATCGATACATTGAACCTACTAAGTAAATTTATTTGTTCACTAGACGCTACTTCCTCCCTGAAAGCACAAGGGTTAGCTATTATTAAAAACTTAATAACTATATTAAGAAATCCAACCTTTGTAGCAAGCGCTGTATTTATTGAGCTTCAAAATCTCATTAACTATTTACTATACATTACAAAATTATTCCGAATTGACCCTTGCACACTTCAAGAGCTTCTTAAATTAATAGCAGCATTACAAACTGCTCTAGTTAATTCTGCTTCGTTCATTCAAGGACCTACCGGACCTACTGGACCAGCAGGCGCTACTGGTGCTACCGGACCTCGAGGTAACACGGGCGCTACTGGCGCTACCGGTGCCACTGGACCTCGAGGTAACACGGGCACTACTGGTGCCACTGGACCTCAAGGTAACACGGGTGCTACTGGCGTTACCGGTGCCACTGGACCTCGAGGTAACACGGGCGCTACTGGCGCTACCGGTGCCACTGGACCTCGAGGTAACACGGGCGCTACTGGCGCTACCGGTGCCACTGGACCTCGAGGTAACACGGGCGCTACTGGCGCTACCGGACCTCAAGGTAACACGGGCGCTACTGGCGCTACCGGTGCCACTGGACCTCGAGGTAACACGGGCGCTACCGGCGCTACTGGACCTCAAGGTAACACGGGCGCTACTGGCGCTACCGGTGCCACTGGACCTCGAGGTAACACGGGCACTACCGGTGCCACTGGACCTCAAGGTAACACGGGTGCTACTGGCGTTACCGGTGCCACTGGACCTCGAGGTAACACGGGCGCTACTGGCGCTACCGGACCTCAAGGTAACACGGGCGCTACTGGCGCTACCGGTGCCACTGGACCTCGAGGTAACACGGGCGCTACCGGCGCTACTGGACCTCAAGGTAACACGGGCGCTACTGGCGCTACCGGTGCCACTGGACCTCGAGGTAACACGGGCGCTACCGGCGCTACTGGACCTCAAGGTAACACAGGTGCTACCGGCGCTACTGGTACTACTGGACCTCAAGGTGTCCAAGGTAACACAGGTGCTACCGGTGCCACTGGCGCTACTGGTATAGGAGTTACCGGACCTACCGGACCTTCTGGCGGGCCTCCTGGACCTACTGGACCTCAAGGTAACACAGGTGCTACCGGCGCTACTGGACCTCAGGGTGTTCAAGGTAACACAGGTGCTACTGGTGCTACTGGACCTCAAGGTGTTCAAGGTAACACAGGTGCTACTGGTGCCACTGGACCTCAAGGTGCTCAAGGTAACACAGGTGCTACTGGTGCCACTGGACCTCAAGGCGTTCAAGGTAACACAGGTGCTACTGGTGCCACTGGACCTCAAGGTGTTCAAGGTAACACAGGTGCTACTGGTGCCACTGGACCTCAAGGTGCTCAAGGTAACACAGGTGCTACTGGTGCCACTGGACCTCAAGGCGTTCAAGGTAACACAGGTGCTACTGGTGCCACTGGACCTCAAGGTAACACGGGTGCTACTGGACCTCAAGGCGTTCAAGGTAACACAGGTGCTACCGGCGCTACTGGACCTCAAGGTGCTCAAGGACCTGCTGGTGCTACCGGCGCTACTGGACCTCAAGGTGTTCAAGGTAACACAGGTGCTACCGGCGCTACTGGACCTCAAGGCGTTCAAGGTAACACAGGTGCTACTGGTGCCACTGGACCTCAAGGTGCTCAAGGTAACACAGGTGCTACTGGACCTCAAGGCGTTCAAGGTAACACAGGTGCTACTGGTGCCACTGGACCTCAAGGTGTTCAAGGTAACACAGGTGCTACTGGTGCCACTGGACCTCAAGGTGCTCAAGGTAACACAGGTGCTACTGGTGCCACTGGACCTCAAGGCGTTCAAGGTAACACAGGTGCTACTGGCGCTACTGGACCTCGAGGTAACACGGGTGCCACTGGACCTCAAGGTGCTCAAGGTAACACAGGTGCTACTGGACCTCAAGGTGTTCAAGGTAACACAGGTGCTACCGGTGCTACTGGACCTCAAGGCGTTCAAGGTAACACAGGTTCTACCGGCGCTACTGGACCTCAAGGTGCTCAAGGTAACACGGGTGCCACTGGACCTCAAGGTGCTCAAGGTAACACGGGTGCCACTGGACCTCAAGGTGTTCAAGGTAACACAGGTGCTACCGGTGCCACTGGACCTCAAGGTGTTCAAGGTAACACGGGTGCTACTGGTGCTACCGGCGCTACTGGACCTCAAGGTGCTCAAGGTAACACGGGTGCCACTGGACCTCAAGGTGTTCAAGGTAACACAGGTGCCACTGGACCTCAAGGTGTTCAAGGTAACACAGGTGCTACCGGTGCCACTGGACCTCAAGGTGTTCAAGGTAACACAGGTGCTACCGGTGCTACTGGACTTCAAGGTGTTCAAGGTAACACGGGTGCTACTGGACCTCAAGGTGTTCAAGGTAACACAGGTGCTACCGGTGCTACCGGTGCTACTGGACCTCAGGGTGCTCAAGGTAACACAGGTGCTACCGGTGCTACTGGACCTCAAGGTGTTCAAGGTAACACAGGTGCTACCGGTGCTACTGGACCTCAGGGTGCTCAAGGTAACACAGGTGCTACCGGTGCTACTGGACCTCAAGGTGTTCAAGGTAACACAGGTGCTACTGGTGCTACCGGCGCTACTGGACCTCAAGGCGTTCAAGGTAACACAGGTGCTACTGGTGCTACTGGACCTCAGGGTGTTCAAGGTAACACAGGTGCTACCGGCGCTACTGGACCTCAGGGTGTTCAAGGTAACACGGGCGCTACTGGACCTCAAGGTGTTCAAGGTAACACAGGTGCTACTGGTGCTACCGGCGCTACTGGTATAGGAGTTACTGGACCTACTGGACCTTCTGGTGGACCTACCGGACCTACTGGGCCAACTGGACCTAGCTTCCCTATAGCAACAATTGTTGTAACAAACAATATTCAGCAAACAGTACTGCAATTTAATAACTTTATTTTTAGTACTGCAATTAACGTAAACAATATTATCTTCAACGGCACAGATACAGTTACTGTTATTAACGGTGGTATTTATGTAATTAGCGTATCCATTTCTACAACTGCGCCAGGATGCGCTCCACTCGGAGTAGGAATTTCAATTAATGGAGCAGTCGCAACTGATAATTTCTCTTCAAATTTAATAGGCGACTCACTTTCATTTACTACAATCGAAACATTAGCAGCTGGTGCAAGAATTTCTGTTCAATCTACTCTTAATGAGATTACGATCCCTGCGACAGGAAATACTAACATCCGCCTTACTGTATTTAGAATCGCTTAAATTTCATCATATATTGTTTATGACAAATAAAAAAAGAGCGAGGAAACTGAACTGCACCCCAATTGTTAGACACAGTCTAACAATTGGAGGTGCAGTTTTTCTATGGCTAAATTTACAGCTGATGAAAAAATACAAATCGTTCTACGTTATTTGAACGGAAATGAAAGTTATCGAGAAATGGGTAGATCGCTCGGTATAAGTGACACAATCATTTTGAATTGGGTAAACCAATATAAACAGAATGGTCTGGAAGCTTTTCTAAAACGATGTACAAATTACACACAACAATTTAAACTAGACGTACTAAACTTTATGATTGAAAACGGTATGTCCTTATTTGAGACGGCAGCTATCTTTAATATTCCTGCCCCTTCAACGATTTCTGTTTGGAAAAAACAGCTCGAAACACAAGGAATTGATGCCCTTCAATCTAAGAAAAAGGGGCGTCCATCCATGAAAAAAGATTCAAATAAACAATTAAAACAACCTTTAGCTGAAGGGTCAGTCGAAGCACTTGAAGCACGCATTAAACAGCTTGAGATGGAAAATGAGTACTTAAAAAAGTTAAATGCCTTAGTTCAAAACAAGGAAAAATTACAAAACAAGACAAAGCGCAAGTAGTCTATGAATTAAGGCATAAATATTCGGTCAAGGCACTCGTGGAGCTAGCTACTATTCCTCGAAGCACGTATTATGATTTAGTAAAGAAAATGAATCGTCCAGATGTAGATGCCGATTTGAAAGCTGAGATTAAAGCGATTTATGAGGAAAATGAAGGTCGTTATGGTTACCGTCGCATTCGTGATGAATTAACGAATCGTGGCCAGAAAGTGAACCACAAGAAGGTTCAGCGCATTATGAAAGAGCTTGGGTTAAAGTGTGTTGTGCGTATGAAGAAATATAAATCCTATAAAGGAAAAGTCGGTAGAATTGCACCTAATATTTTAGAGCGTAATTTTCATACAGATGCACCGAATCAAAAGTGGGTAACAGACATCACAGAGTTTAAATTGTTTGGAGAAAAACTGTATGTATCACCTGTATTAGATTTGTATAATGGTGAAATTATTACCTATACAATTGGTTCTAGACCGACGTATTCGCTTGTTTCAGGCATGTTAGAGAAAGCATTGGAACGTTTACCTGAAACCCACCAGCTACTGATGCATTCGGATCAAGGATGGCATTATCAAATGAGACAGTACGTCCGGACACTTGAATCAAGAGCTATCGTCCAGAGTATGTCTCGAAAAGGCAACTGTTACGACAACGCAGTAATAGAAAATTTCTTTGGGATTATGAAGTCGGAGTTCCTCTACATAAAAGAATTTGAAAATGTAGAGCACTTTAAAATAGAATTAGAAAAATATATAGATTATTATAATACGAAACGGATTAAGGCAAAATTAAAAATGAGCCCAGTACAATACCGGACTCACTTTTATCAAGCTGCCTAATGAAATAACCGTGTCTAACTTTTAGGGGTCACTTCAAAACTCGCTCTTTTTTTGTTATGTACAATAATTCATTACTATTCTAATTCAATTGAAACATTTTTTTGTGGTACAAATGTAGAAATTGCATGTTTATAAATAAGCTGTTGCTTACCTTCTGTTTCCAGCAGGACTGTAAAATTATCAAATCCTTTAATTAGTCCACGAAGCTGGAAACCATTTAATAAGTACAGCGTAACAAACGTATTTTCTTTACGGAGTTGATTTAAAAACTGATCTTGAATATTGATTGATTGCTTCATGTCGAATCCTCCTCTTTTTCTCTACTTACTATTATTCGACTTTACTTGTAACTTTCCTTCTATGTATCGTAAAATTTCTGACGTTTTTTCACCGTCTGTAACATCAAACCACGTGACATCCATTTTATTACGGAACCACGTTAATTGACGCTTTGCATAACGACGCGAATTCGTCTTTAATTGTGATACCGCATCTTCTAAAGGGGCTCGATTCTCAAAATAATCATAGATTTCTTTATATCCAATCGCTTGAATAGATTGACAATCTCGTATCCCTCTATTATACAGACCTTCTACTTCCTCTAATAGGCCTTGTTCCATCATCAAATCCACTCGTAAGTTAATGCGATCGTATAGCATTTCTCGATCCATTGTCAAGCCAATTAATGAAACATCATAGAGTAACTCTTTTTCTTGTTTCTCAATTTGGTCACTCATTTTTTCACCCGTCGTGTGGAAAATTTCTAACGCCCGAATAACACGTCGTACATTATTTGCATGAATACGCTCCGCACTTTCCGGATCTACTTCTTGCAATTTTTTATGTACATATTCCACACCGCGTTCTAAAGCTAACTTTTCCATTTGCTCTCGGTATATCACATCACCAGCATCATCTGTAAACTGATAATCGAATAAAACAGATTGTATATAAAGACCGGTCCCACCAACTATAATTGGTAATTTACCACGTTCTGTAATTTCTCGAATATGTTTGCGAACACGTTCTTGAAATTCCGCGACAGAAAATGAATCTTCCGGATTTTTTATATCGACCATATAATGTGGAATTCCGTCCATCTCTGCTTGTGTTACCTTTGCAGTTCCAATATCCATCGTTCGATAGATTTGCATGGAATCACCACTAATAATTTCACCGTTCAACGCTTTGGCAAGATCGATACTTAACTTCGTCTTTCCAACAGCTGTTGGTCCAATGATGACAGCAACTTTTTCACGTTGCACTTCTCCCATAGCATTCAACTCTCTTTATGTAATATACTCCATCTATTGATTATACCCAATCTTACCAATTTTAACGGCATGATTGCAAGTTCTTTCATTTCGGTACATGAAATTACATATAAAAAAGAACATAGTTTGTCCAATTCTGCATATACATGATAAAAATAGTTTCGAGAGGATGAGTTAACTATGAAACAATCCACCATCAATTTTTCATCTTTGACAAAAGACCTCATTTTAGCTACTTCTACAAAAGAACAAAATTGTTCACAAGAGGAATTATACTTCGCCCTAAATTGTTTACTACGGGCTTTTCATTCTACTCTCCATGAAACAACATCACATCCAGAAAATAAAAATACAGAATATATACAAACACAATTTTGCAGTGCATATAAAATTATTACAGGTAAAACTATTTATCCCTTTCAATAATCCATAAAAAGCGGCTGCTTACATAATTTCAAGCAACCGCTTTTTATATTAATATCGATAACCTATTGTATAACTTTCACTTTTACAGATTTGCGCCCCCAGCTATTAGCACTACCATCTGAACCGACTAATACATCAATACGATTTCCTTTAATCGCACCACCAGTGTCTCCAGCAATCGCTTCTCCATATCCTTCTACCCATACTTTTGATCCAAGCGGAATTACTTTCGGATCAACAGCAATTACTTTCATATTTGGATTTGCTGTTAAATCATGCCCCATTGCAGTTAATACACGACCACCATACGAACCATTCTCACTCGGATCTGCTGTATATGCCGTCGCTTCTACTGTAATTTCACGACCACCAGTAGGCGCAATTGTTTCAGTAGATTTCGCAACTGGTTTTGCAGCCGGCTTTTCTTTTACCACAGGTTTACTTGATTCTACATTCTTAATAGAATCGTTACTCTTAACAGACTCTTTATTCTTAACTGCTGTATTATTTTTAACCGGCGCTTCTTCTTGAGCTACAACCTCTTTCTTTTCAATTACAGGTGCCGTTCCTGTTAAAAATGGCACGTGAACATATCCGACTTTTCCATTGTAGTCGAATTGTAACCATTCATTTTGAACTTGATTCGTCGTTTCAATCACATCATTTTTATTAAGTTTACCTAAAATTTCAGAATCAGTATTCGCTCCAGCACGAACATTTAATACGCCCGCCGTTACATAATATGTGCTCTTTGTAAAATCAGCACTTACAAACGCTTCCTTACCGTTTAACTTAATTTTTGTCCATCCATTCTCTGTATTTATAACATCTAGTGTATTCCCACTTAACACTTTACCTACAAGCTTTGACTCTACATTTGGGTTTTCTCTAACATTTAATACGTCTGTTGTTACAATTGTTTCCGCTTTAGCAGAACCCGCAAAAATCCCAAGACCAAAAACTGCTGCTGTTGCTATACTTAATAATTTTTTCATGAATAGCCTCCATTTGCTTTGTTTTCGTATTTTCATTATAGCAACAGATTTTTAGAATTTTTAGAAATCACACAATTACAAAGCATTCGTAATATACAATTAACGAGTTGTAACATAAATTTCCATATTAATAAAATGTATTTCTCATACAATCTCCAGTGGTTTTCATATATTTTTCATATACGAGCACAAGAACTTTTTTCCAGAAAAAATTACAGTGTTACTTTTTTGTTACAAAAAATTCACAATTCGTTACATCTTTTACCAAAAAACATCAATATTCCATTGTTAACTTATTTTTTTGTAATAAAAAGAGAGCAGCTACTAAAAGCTACTCTCTTTTTATTTGTTATTGAACTTTCTTTTTCCAAACACCTAGCATAATAGCCGAGACAATTGTTCCAATTAATATAGAGAAAATATATAGTAACGGTTTATTTACTAACGCTATTACAAATAATCCACCATGCGGTGCCGGTAATGTAATTTGGAATAACATAGATAACGCACCTGCAATACTTGAACCAACAACACAACTTACGATTACTCGAACCGGATCTGCAGCTGCAAACGGAATCGCACCTTCTGTAATGAACGATGCTCCCATAATATAATTTGTTAAACCAGATTTACGTTCCGCTTCTGTAAACTTTGATTTAAAGAATGTAGTTGCGAATGCAATCGCAAGTGGCGGTACCATACCACCAGCCATAACTGCTGAGTGCACTCCAAAATTTTGTGCTTCTATTGCAGCAATACCAAACGTAAATGCCGCTTTATTAATTGGACCACCCATATCAATCGCCATCATACCACCTAAAATAAGACCTAGTAATATAGCATTCGTACCATTTAAACCATTTAACCACCCTGTCAACATTTCATTTAATGCTACTACAGGCGGAATTACTACTTTTTGCATTACAACTCCTGTAATCAATAATCCAAAGACTGGATATAACAAAACAGGTTTAATTCCTTCTAATTGTACTGGTAGTCCTGAAAATAATCTTTTCAACCCTAAAACAACGTATCCAGCTAAGAAACCAGCAATTAATCCACCTAAAAATCCAGCATTCGCATTCGCCGCTAAAAATCCACCTACAACACCAGGCATAAAACCAGGACGATCAGCAATAGAGCTTGCAATAAATCCAGCTAAAATTGGTACAAGGAATAAAAATGCACCTGTTTTTCCTCCACCAATTGACATGAACAATTCAGCTAAAGGACCTTCCGCCTTTATACCACCAAACGAAAATGCTAGCGCTATTAAAATCCCGCCACCAACAACGAATGGAAGCATATTACTTACACCGCTCATTAAATGCTTATAAATTCCTAATCCTTTTTCTCTCTCAATACTTTCTGTTTTTCCATCCTCTTTTACACCTTTAAAGATTGGTGCATCTTGTTTGACAGCTCGTTTAAGCAGATTTTCCGTTTTTCTAATCCCATCAGCAACTGGCACTTGAATGACATGTTTACCAGCAAAACGATTCATTTCTACTTGTTTATCTGCCGCAACAATAATAGCTGTTGCACGTTCAATATCCTCTTTCGTCAAACCGTTTTTAATACCTGTTGATCCGTTTGTTTCAACTTTAATCGCTATCCCTAACTCTGCCGCTTTTGCTTTTAAGCTATCCGCCGCCATATATGTGTGAGCGATTCCAGTTGGGCAAGCTGTAACAGCAAGTACGTATGGTTCATTTCCTTCTGGTTTTGCAACTTCAATCTCTTCTTCTTTTTCATTCTCTTTTTCATTCTCTTTTTCATCAAATAGTTGAAGAAGCTCACTTTCATCCTTCGCTTCTAATAGTTGCTTGCGAAATCCTTCATCCATTAATAATGTCGATAAACGAGACAACGTTTCTAAATGAGTATTATTCGCTCCTTCACTTGCAGCAATCATAAAGAATAAGTGTGCCGGTTGTCCATCAAGCGACTCATAATTGATACCGCTTACACTTCTACCAAAACAAATCGATGGTTGTTTAACAGCCTTTGTCTTCGCATGAGGTATTGCAATACCTTCCCCTATTCCAGTCGTACTTTGGGACTCCCGCTTTAAAATAGCTTCTTTAAATTCCGTTTTACTATTTAAACGATTTGCCCCGTTTAATTTCTCAACTAATTCATCTATGACAGCTTCTTTATTTGAAGCTGTCAAATCCATAATGACTGTATCCCTTTTTAATAGTTCTGTAATTTTCATATGTTGCTTCCCCCTATCGCTTAGCTACAATTACTTGCGACAATAATTCTTCTACTTTTTCCTTCTTACATAAATCAGCTGAAAATGCTGTTGCACTCCCTGTTGCAACGCCGTATTGAAATGCCTTTTCAATATCTTTTGTCTGTTCATATTTGCCTACAAACCCTGCAACAAGAGAATCTCCGGCCCCAACTGAATTAATTACAATACCTTTTGGAACAGTCGCTTCATATATACCTTCTGCCGTAAATAATAAAGCTCCCTCTCCAGCCATCGATACGATAACGTGTTTTACACCTTGTTCAATTAATTTTCTTCCATAAGGTAAAACGTCCTCTACTGTTGAAAGCTCCACTCCAAACAACTCACCAAGTTCATGATGGTTTGGCTTAATTAAAAATGGCTTATTTTTAATTACATGTTGCAGTGCACTTCCACTTGCATCTACTACTACACGAATACCTTTTTCAGCTCCAAACGCAGCAATTGATTCGTAAAAAGTACTTGGAATAGAGATCGGTACACTCCCAGCGAGTACAACACAATCTCCAGGTTGCATACTCTCAATTTTTTTCATTAACTGTTCGAACTGCTCTTTTGTTACAATAGGACCTTGGCCATTTAATTCTGTTTCTTCTTTCCCTTTTATTTTCACATTAATGCGAGTATCTTCATCTACTTGGACGAAGTTTGTTGTTACACCTTCCGTCTGTAATACCTCTTTAATAAATTGACCAGTAAATCCACCAGTAAATCCAAGTGCTATATTTTTAACACCTAAACGTTGAAGAACACGAGAAACATTAATTCCTTTTCCTCCAGGAAACTTCATATCTTTCTCCGCTCGATTTATTGTTCCTAAATCAAAAGAAGGAACTTGCACTACATAATCAATAGATGGGTTTAAAGTAACTGTATAGATCATTGTTTATCAGCCTCAATTACATTCGTTTGTTTTTTATATTTTTCTAAATCAATTTCTAAATGGTTTGTAATAATATTTGCATCTTCAACATTTGCAATTTTCGCAAACGCAACTTCTGAAAACTTACTTTCATCAATTAAGAAATATCCTTCGTTTGCTAATGTTAATGCCATTTGTTTTAGGAGCGCTTCTTCTGGATCTGGCGTTGTAAAGCCAAGCTGTTCATGTACACCATTTGCACCTAAAAAACATTTATCAAAGCGATACTTCTGCATACTTTCCTGTGCCATAGCACCGATTAAAGCTTTCGTCCTACTCTTCATCATTCCGCCTAGTAAATACGCACGAATATTATTTTCAACTAAAGCTTCAATATGCATAAGTCCATTCGTAACGACAGTAACATCTTTATTGATTAAAAATGGAATCATTTCAAATGTTGTACTCCCTGCATCTAAATAAATACAATCACCTTGTTCAACAACGCTAGCCGCATAATTAGCAATTTGTTGTTTTATTTGAATGTTTTTGGATGATTTTTCAACCATCGTTGGTTCTTGCCCTTTTCCTGTTAAAACAGCGGCACCACCATGAACTCTTTTTAATAACCTTTGCTTTTCCAATTGTGCTAAATCACGGCGAATTGTCGACTCAGAGCTTTCTGTTCTTTCAACTAATTGCTGTAATTTTACAACTTTCTGTTCTTTTACAAGTTGCAATATCATTTGATGACGTTCAGGAGTTAACATTTTATTCACCTCTTCTTTGATTACAGTATAATGAAAACGGTCACAAAAATCAACCATAAACAATCAAAAATAATCACAAACATTCATAAACGATTATATAAAGCAAAAAAAGAAACCTATTCGATCAAACAATCAAATAGGTTTCTTTTCTAAATTCACTTATAAAGAAGCTTTATATATACTTAGAACATCATCTTTATTTAATTTTTTAAAGTTACCAAATTCACCATACGCCATCGCTTTATTAGCCATTATATCAATTTCATTTTCTCCAATACCGTAATCAGCTAATGTTGCTGGCGCTTCAATTGAAGTCCAAAATTGACGCAGTGCCTCAATTCCTTCTAACGCCACTTCTTTATCTGTTTTTCCATCTGTTTCTATTTCAAATACACGAATAGCGAACTGTTTAAAACGACTTACATTTTCCTCTACAACATGTTTCATCCAGTTAGGGAATAGAATTGCTAAGCCGCCTCCATGCGGTATATCATGAACCGCAGAAACTGCATGCTCAATATTATGAGTTGCCCAGTCACCTCTTACTCCCATCGCTAAAATGCCGTTTAACGCCATAGTACCACAATATAAAATAGTTTCTCTATGCTCATAATTTTCTAAATCACTTAAAAGCTTGGGAGCTGTCTCAATTACTGTTTTTAAAACAGATTCACAATAACGATCTTGTAGTTCTGTATTCGTTCCATGATGGAAATATTGTTCTAATACATGTGACATAATATCTACCATACCATAAATCGTTTGATCTCTCGGCACAGATGCAGTATGAACTGGATCTAAAATTGAAAACTGCGGGAATGTAACTGGGCTTCCCCATCCATACTTTTCATTCGTTTCCCAATTTGTAATTACCGAGCCTGCATTCATTTCAGAACCTGTCGCAGCAAGAGTAAGTACAGTACCAAATGGTAATGCCTCACTAGCAAATGCTTTTTTCGTTACAATATCCCATACATCTCCATCATATTTGCTACCAGCAGCAATCGCTTTCGTACAGTCGATTACACTTCCTCCACCAACTGCTAAAATAAATTCGACTCCATTATCTTTACAAATTTGAATCCCTTTCTTTACAGTTGATACACGAGGATTCGGTTCAACACCCGTCAATTCAAATACTTCTGCATTAATATCCTTTAAAATAGAAATCACATTATCATAAATACCGTTTCTTTTAATACTGCCTCCTCCATATACGAGAAGAACCTTCTTACCAAACTGTGGAATTTCAGTTTTTAACTGTTCTAATTGATCTTTACCGAAAATAAGTTTCGTTGGATTACGAAATACAAAATTTTGCATATTTCTTTACCATCCCTTCTATATGAAAAGCAACTATACTTTTGTATACCATATTTTTTTCATTTCACAAAAAGATTTGCTTAATAAAAAAATCCCAGCCTACAGGCTGAGATTTTTTTATTGATAATAAGGTGAGATCATTAAGTAAACAATAACACCAGATAAACTTACATATAACCAAATCGGCATCGTCCAACGTACAATTTTACGGTGACGTGTTAATTGATTTGTAAAACCAAATACAAGCGCAAACAATGCAAGTGGTACGATAATTGCTGCTAGGATAATATGTGTAATTAAAATGATGAAATACACATATTTAATGAATCCTTCTCCGCCAAAATGTGTTGCCGGTGCTAAGTAATGATACGATAAATACGACACACAAAATAGTAAAGTTGTCGTAAATGCCGCAAGGATGAAACCACGATGCATTTTCACATTCTTTTTAATAATAGAGAATAACGCTGCTAATAAAAATACGAACGTAAAGCTATTAAAAATCGCGTTTAACATTGGTAAAATCGTTACATCAAAATGTACTTCTCCTTCATAGCCAACAGGTCCAAAGAACAAAAATAAAATAATCGCATTTACAATTACAGAAAGCGTTATCACAATAGGAGCATAGCTTTTCTGATTTGTTGATTGATCCACCAAAATGGTCACTCCCTCTTCCTTCAAGTATGTATACATAACCTCACTATTTTAACATATTATTCACAGTGTAAATGTGACAATAGTTTGACACAGCAAGACAAAACAAAGAAAAAAATCCTTCTTAATAAAACTTCTTAAGAAGGATTTTATCGCTTTATTATTCAAATAGCAACGCGATTAATTTTTGTTAAAAAATGTATCGCTATATGCTTGAAAAATTTCAGACACTTGATATCCCATTAATGAAATTGCTGTTAATGAAAAGAAACCAATCATAAGAAATCGAAACCACATATAAATCTCCTCCTTGTATTTAGCTTAAAAAACGTTAGCTACCTTACAAGTTGCGTGGCACTCTTCATCATCACTTTCCTTCTTCTTTACAATTGCTGTTATAAATCGAATCATAAAGAAAACTACAAAAGGAAATTGTTCGTAATTCACATTGGCATAGTTTAGCAACGGCTCGCGCTGCACATCGAACGGAGATGAGAAGGAATAGAACATACCTTGCTCTTCCATATATACAATTACAATTTTCATGCAAAATACTATTCCTAGAAACGAAACAATATCTTGCCATTCTGTCGTATATAACAGGTTATACAGCTCTAATACGTACTCTTCCATCATCATCCCCCCTTCCTTTTTTACCATTTTGCTCGCCTTCGTATAAAAAGTCAAGAAAAAAGTTTATATCCACTATGACAATAGTAATTACTTGTTTCTATGATTATATATGATTCTTTTATAGCAATGACTGGGTGTAACTCTCTTCGAAAATAAGAAAATTAGAATCGAACAGATTCCTCATTCTTACTTTTAGGATTCAAAACTGTGCTATTTTTATTTCTATTAAAAATAAAATAAGAAAGTATGATAAGAACTGTAACAAACATTGTTAAAAGTGCTTGTGAACGTAAAGTATCAATTGCGAACATCGCAACTAAAACTGCTATAATAGCAGCAATTGTAACATACGTAACATACGGAAAAAGCCACATTTTCACTTTCAAATTTTGTTGTTCTACTTTCCCCATTTTTTTACGCATCTTTAAATGAGAAACTGCAATAACGAGATAAACTAGTAACGCAATCCCGCCAGATGCATTCACTAAAAACAAAAAGACTTTATCTGGAGAA
Organism: Bacillus sp. C-3-6; assembly: GCF_054509685.1. Classification (NCBI taxonomy): domain Bacteria; kingdom Bacillati; phylum Bacillota; class Bacilli; order Caryophanales; family Bacillaceae; genus Bacillus; species Bacillus sp. C-3-6. Next base: position 3,527,428 of record NZ_CM137247.1, read on the forward strand.
ATATAACTAAACACAACTCCAATATAAGCGAAGAAAGTTCCAAATAAAACGGCTCGAACAGGAACACCACTACTGTTCAATTTTAAAAATGACTTTGGCGCATCTCCTCTTTCTGCCATTGAAAAAAGCATTCTTGAATTTGTATATAATCCTGAATTTAAGCAAGAAAGTACAGCTGTTAAAACGATAAAATTCATAATTTGTGCTGCCGCTGGTATTCCTATATGTTCAAGTACAGCTACAAATGGACTTTTTAATATGTTTGCTGAATTCCATGGCAGTAGTGTAACAACTACCGCTATAGACCCAATAAAAAATACAAGAATACGCCAAATCACACTGTTTGTTGCTGTTTTTACTGCTTTTACAGGTTCTGCAGATTCACCAGCCGCTACTGCTACAATCTCTGATCCCATAAATGAAAATATAACAACAGTAATTCCAAGCAATACCGAACTTATACCGTTTGGCATAAATCCACCTTGTCCAATTAAATTCGAAGTGCCGGGTGCTTCTGTTCCTGGAACAAATCCTAAAATAACAGCAAGACCTAAGCAAAGGAACAAAACAATACTTATTACTTTAATAAAAGAAAACCAATATTCAAACTCTCCAAATGATTTCACCGAAAAAACGTTCGTCAGCGTTAATAAAATTGTTAATATTAAACTTAATAACCAAAGCGGTATTTGTGGAATCCAATATTGGATAATACCAGCACCTGCTGTGGCTTCTATTGCAATAACAATTACCCAGAAAAACCAGTATAACCAGCCTATTGTATAACCCGCCCATGGACCAATTGCTTCTCTTGCATACGTTGCAAATGAACCACTTGTCGGATTTACAGCTGCCATTTCTCCTAGCATTCTCATGACGAAAATGACTAGAAGTCCTGCTAATGCATATGAAACGATAGAACCAGGTCCTGCCGAATGTACAACGGCACCACTTCCAACAAACAAACCAGCCCCTATTACGCCGCCAATTGAGATCATTGTAATGTGGCGTATTTTGAGATCTTTCTTTAGATTTTTATCCAACTCTTGTACATCCCCTTCCAAACTAAATTTTGAAATTTATGTAAGAGTACTGTGCGAAAGATTTTGTCCTATACTTTAAAATATATCAAAATATTCTGAATTTAACAATTACAATTCAATCTCCTTCAAAGATTATTACATTAGGTTTAATACTTTCCCATACACAATTGTTGAGAAAATTATAGTCCTCTTACAAAAGAAAGAATTTTCAGATATTATTAAATAAACAAGATTATACATCTAGACAACTTTTTGTATAGGAGTGTTGATATGTTAAACAAGTTCAAATTTTTTTGTTGTATTTTAGTACTGTTCTTACTACTACCGCTATCCCCTTTCCAAACACAAGCAGCAAACAATTTAGGTTCAAAATTACTCGTTGGATACTGGCATAACTTTGATAACGGTACTGGCATTATTAAATTAAAAGACGTTTCACCAAAATGGGATGTAATCAATGTATCTTTTGGTGAAACTGGTGGTGATCGTTCCACTGTTGAATTTTCTCCTGTGTATGGTACAGATGCAGACTTCAAATCAGATATTTCTTATTTAAAAAGTAAAGGAAAGAAAGTAGTTCTTTCAATAGGAGGACAAAATGGAGTCGTTTTACTTCCTGACAATGCCGCTAAGCAACGTTTTATTAATTCCATACAATCTCTAATCGATAAATACGGTTTTGATGGAATAGATATTGACCTTGAATCAGGTATTTACTTAAACGGAAATGACATTAATTTCAAAAACCCAACTACTCCCCAAATCGTAAATCTTATATCAGCTATTCGAACAATCTCAGATCATTATGGTCCAGATTTTCTATTAAGCATGGCTCCTGAAACAGCTTATGTTCAAGGCGGTTATAGCGCATACGGAAGTATCTGGGGTGCATATTTACCAATTATTTACGGAGTGAAAGATAAACTAACATACATTCACGTTCAACACTACAACGCTGGCAGCGGGGTTGGAATGGACGGTAATAACTACAATCAAGGTACTGCAGACTACGAAGTCGCTATGGCAGATATGCTCTTACATGGTTTTCCTGTAGGTGGTAATCCAAATAACATTTTCCCAGCTCTTCGCTCAGATCAAGTTATGATTGGGCTTCCAGCAGCACCAGCGGCCGCTCCAAGTGGTGGATACATTTCGCCAACTGAAATGAAAAAAGCTTTAAATTATATCATTAAAGGAGTTCCGTTCGGAGGAAAGTATAAACTTTCTAACCAGAGTGGCTATCCTGCATTCCGCGGCCTAATGTCTTGGTCTATTAATTGGGATGCAAAAAACAACTTTGAATTCTCTAACAATTACAGAACATATTTTGATACTCTTCCCTTGCAAAAATAATAAAAAACAACAATAGGTTATAGGTCCTATTGTTGTTTTTTATTTATGAAAATTACTTTGTCACATCTAAAGTTTTAAGAAACTGTTTTCCATCGACCTACATCGCACGTTCCTTGGAATCATATTGTTAAATATTCTAGTTACTATTTTGCTTCAACACAAAAACTGAAAGTTCAGGTACACTCCAAAATCTAACAGGCATCCTAGTAGTCCCAATGCCACGATTTACATATAAATATAACTGCTTACTCTTCCCCTCTACTTCATACATACCTTCAACATAGCTCTCAGCTAGTTTGGTAGTAATTAATGGACCTACAAAAGGAATTTGTACTTGCCCTCCGTGACTATGTCCTGATAGTTGAAAATCAACTGGGTAACGATTTATTTTGGTTACAACATCCGGCTCATGTACTAATAACATGTTGAAATCATTTTGTTTCAAGTTTTTTAAAGTTGAATCTATTTGTGGCTTCCCTAATAGAAAATCATCCAAACCTGATATTGTAATATATTTGCCGTTTTCCACTTTAATTTTCTGCACTTCATTTACTAATACAGAAAAACCAGCTTCCTCCATATATTTTTTGTAAAATAAACTACCTCCCCCGCCCCTATCATGATTCCCAAACACAGCATATTTCCCTAAGGGCGCGTAAATTTTCTGCAAAATAGCCTTTGCTTCTTCTCTTTCCCCACTATAAGACCCAAATTTATCTATTAAATCTCCAGTAAAAACTACTATATCTGGATGTAATTCATTCATCTTCTCCACCAAGTGTTCAAGTTGCTTCAATGTAAACTCTGGCCCTAAATGTACATCCGAAAACTGTAATACTTTTTTATTATTAAACTCTTTAGGAATTGTAGAAGCTTCTATTTCATTCCACGTAACTGTTACTAGTTTTCGTTCTATTTCTGTCGCATAATAATACAAACTTACTGGTATCATTAATATACTTATAAAACTAATAATAAATATCTTTATGATTGATTTTTTTCGTTCTTTTTTTACATGATTCGTATTCATGTTTTCACCTCTAGAAACACTTTAAATCCTTATTGTTACATTAATGTGACAACATGAACAATGTTCTTAATATGTAATTCCCTCCCTATTCACTTTGACAATTTTATACAGAAGTCATAACATGTTTTTATAATACGTAGATTTTTGAATTTTTTCTATTCATTCCATCATTTTATTACGGAGGGATTATTCATGTCTGTATTTACACCAGAAGAAATTACGGAACTTGCTGCGAATTCCGGAAGGAAAAAAGCTCATTTATCATTACTCCCTATGCTAATTCTCGGTTTTTTTGGCGGTGCTTTTATCGCATTAGGGTATTTACTCGATATTCATGTTATTGGAACAATGCCAAAATATTGGGGATCATTTACTAGTTTTCTAGGCGCTGCTGTATTCCCTATTGGTCTTATTCTCGTTATTCTTGCAGGCGGTGAACTAGTAACCGGTAACATGATGACAGTTTCTATGGCCTGGCTCCAAAAGAAAATTACTTTATTTTATTTCATACGAAATTTAGTTATTGTTACATGTAGCAATTTCATAGGGGCTGTATTTGTAGCCTACTTTTTCGGTCATATCGTTGGCTTAACTGAAGGAGCTTTTTTAGCGAAAACTATTTCTATCGCTCAAGCGAAACTACAAGATACACCATTGCAAGCATTTATTTCTGCAATCGGATGTAATTGGCTCGTTTGTTTAGCTGTTTGGCTCAGTATGGGAAGTAAAGAATTTATCGGAAAGATTATCGGTATTTGGTTCCCGGTTATGACTTTTGTTGCGATTGGATTTCAACACGTTGTAGCCAATATGTTTGTCATCCCAGCCGCGATTTTTGCCGGTCATTTCACTTGGGCTGAATATTTTCCAAACTTTATTTTTGTTTTCTTTGGAAATTTAGTAGGAGGTATGTTATTTGTAGCACTACCTTACTTCATATCTTATAATAAGAAACTACCTTCTTATCAAGAGAAGACTGAAATGAAGAACAAATCTCTGTCCGCTTAAATGGAATGTCTATAAAGTGCCCTAAAAAATATTACAAATTTCATTTTTTTTGCGAATATATGTACGTACACTTGTTCTCGAATGTTTTATACGTTATAATAACAACTTAAATAGCATTATTTACATATGAGGTGAAAAACATGAACAAAACAGAATTAATTAAAAACGTAGCACAAAATGCTGAGATTTCTCAAAAAGAAGCTACTGTAGTTGTACAAACTGTAGTAGAATCAATCACTAACACTTTAGCTGCTGGTGAAAAAGTACAACTTATCGGATTCGGTACATTCGAAGTTCGTGAAAGAGCTGCTCGTACAGGCCGTAACCCACAAACTGGTGAAGAAATGCAAATCGCAGCTTCTAAAGTACCTGCTTTCAAAGCTGGTAAAGAACTAAAAGAAGCTGTAAAATAATGAAAAATATCCTTCTCATTTATGAGAAGGATATTTTTTTCATAACATAATTAATAAAAATCTGACCATTATGCTGTTTCTTTTGTTCCTTTATGCAAATAAAACCTTTACTTTCAAAGAAAGGTTTTGCTGTAATACTCGCTTCTGTATAGATTTCCCTATGCCCTAGGTTCACTGCTTCTTTTTCTAACTTCTGTAATATCGATGAGGCTATCCTTTTCCCTTGATAATATTTATGTGTAAATAAACGATCTACGTAATGATCCTCATTATAATCTCCAAATCCGACTATCACACCGTTATGATCCGCTACATAACTAATATTCTTTTCTAAAGACTTTAACCAGCTTTCTCTATCTAGTCGATCTGGTGCCCATGCCTGTAGCTGTAACTCATTATAATCTTTTGCATTAACCGTATGAACTGTTTCATAGAACAATTGTAATACTTGCTTTAAATCTTCTTTCTGAAATGTTCTAATTATAATATCTTTTAACATATATAAGTCTCCTTACCAAACTACCTCTTAACTTTTCTACTACATACGATTCAATAATTCTTCTTTATTATATCGTTTTAATTTCTATACGAACAAAAAAACAATACTTATTCAAAGTATTGTTTTTTAATTGTTTTTTAATTCTATTCAATTACTTAATGTAGCTTTTTAAGATTTTAATTTAACTCTTTGTAATCGTAATGCATTTAATACAACGGATACAGAACTAAATGCCATCGCTGCTCCAGCAACCCAAGGGGCTAAGAAACCTAATGCCGCAATTGGAATTCCTAACGCGTTATAAGCTAATGCCCAAAATAAATTTTGTTTAATATTTCTTATCGTCATTTTACTCATAAAGATCGCATCAGCAATACTATTTAAATCACCGCGGATTAACGTTATATCCGCTGCTTCCATCGCTACATCCGTTCCCGTTCCAATTGCCATACCAATGTTCGCTGTAGCAAGAGCAGGAGCATCATTTATCCCGTCTCCAACCATCGCTACTTTCTTACCATTTGCTTGCAGTTTTTTCACTTCTTCTGCTTTTCCTTCTGGCAATACTTCTGCAATTACGTGATCAATACCAACTTGCTTTGCAATTGCCTGAGCAGTTTGTGTATTATCCCCTGTAATCATCACAACGTCTAGACCCATTTTTTTCAGTCTTGCGATAGCTGCTTTTGAAGTATCTTTCACAGTATCTGCAACGGCAACTATACCAGCATATTCTTTATCGATTGCAATAAGCATTGCTGTTTTTCCTTCTCGTTCTAGCTCTTCCATTGATTTTGAAACTTCTTCAATATCAATATTGAATTTCTTCATTAATCGACGTGTGCCAATTAATAATTGTTTTCCTTCTACGACTGATTCGATACCAAATCCAGGAATCGCTTCAAACGTTTCTGAACTTGGAATATCAATTTTCTTTTCTCTAATTCCTTCCACAATCGCTTCTGCAAGTGGGTGTTCAGAATTTTTTTCTGCCGCACCTACTAAACGTAGTATTTCTTCTTCATGGAATCCATCTGCTACAATTATATCTGTTAACACAGGCTTTCCGTTTGTCACAGTACCTGTTTTATCTAGAATAACTGTATCTAATCGGTGCGTTGCTTCTAAATGCTCTCCACCTTTAAATAAAATACCATACTCAGCCGATCTTCCTGATCCTGCCATAATAGATGTAGGCGTTGCAAGACCTAATGCACATGGACAAGCGATAACAAGTACTGCTATCATTTTCTCAAGTGCTCCGCCAAAATCACCAGGTGTAATAAATATCATCCATACTGCAAATGTGATAATCGCAATCACAACTACAACCGGTACAAAAATACCTGAAATTTGATCCGCTACCCTTTGAATAGGAGCTTTTGAGCCTTGTGCCTCTTCTACTACTTTAATGATTTGAGCTAATGCAGTATCTCTGCCTACTTTAGTTGCTTTCACTTTTAAAAAACCATTTTTATTTATTGTCGAACCTATTACTACATCCCCAATTGACTTATCAACAGGAATACTTTCACCCGTTAACATCGATTCATCAATCGCTGATTTTCCTTCTACAATCTCACCATCTACTGGTATTTTTTCACCAGGCTTTACATAGACGATATCACCAGCTACTACTTCTTCAATCAAAATTTTTATTTCTGTTCCATCTCGCACAACTGTAGCTGTCTTCGCTTGTAAACCCATCAATTTTTTAATTGCTTCTGATGAGCGCCCTTTTGCTTTCGCTTCAAATAATTTACCTAAAATAATTAATGTAATAAGTACCGCACTCGTTTCAAAATATAAATCTGTCATATGTTCCGAAGAACCAATAGATTGAATACTTAAATATACACTATAGAAATACGCGGCCGACGTTCCAAGTGCCACGAGAACATCCATATTAGCACTTTTATTGCGTAACGCTTTATAAGCCCCAACATAAAACTGTCCACCAATGATAAATTGAACAGGAGTTGCAAGTGCTAGTTGCACCCAAGGGTTCATTAACATATCTGGTAAATAAATAAATGACGTAAATGAGAAATGACTAACCATTGCCCATAATAATGGGAAAGATAAAATAAACGAAATAATAAACTTCTTCTTTTGTCTTTCAATTTCTTGTAATCGATGATCAGTTGATGCATCTTGATCATCTGGTTTCACTTCTAATTTATATCCTAGCTTCGTAATCGCGCTCTTCATTTCATTTACATTAACTTCATCAGGGTTAAAGTCTACTGTGGCTGATTCTAAAGCAAAATTTACTGTCGCCTTGTTCACACCATCTAACTTATTTAAACGCTTTTCAACTCTATTTGCACATGCTGCACATGTCATTCCTGAAACAGTAAATTCAGCTTTATCACTTACAATTCCATATCCTAATGATTCAACTTTTTCTTTAAATTGTTGCGGATTTATTTTAGTTGGATCGTACATTATTTTTGTTTTTTCAAGCGCAAAATTTACATTTGCCTCATGAACACCTTCTACTTTTTTTAGACCTTTTTCAATTCTATTTGCACATGCCGCACATGTCATTCCTGATATTTGAAGATTGGCCTCTTTTTTTTCATTCATGTCTCTCACCTCTATATACCCTTATGAGGTATAATTATTAGCAAAATAAATCGTACTTCATTTAAAGTACGATTTATTTCCATATCTAAAAATAATTATTGAACATCGTATCCTTGATCTTCGATTACAGCAACGATATCTTTTAATGTTACAGCAGACGAGTCGATAGTAACTTCAACAGTTCCTTCTGCTAATTGAACCTTCACTTGTTCAACACCGTTTAGCTCTTTCACGCTGCTTTCGATAGCATTTACACAATGTCCACAAGACATACCTTCAACTTGTAATGTTAACTGTTCCATTTAAAATCCTCCTCTTGTTTATTCATTGTTTGTTAATCACAATTACATCTTACCATACCCCCCTAAGGTAATCAATGGTTTTGTATCATGATTTTTCAATTATTTTCTAAAAGTTTATTTTACACACACTTTTTCACTACAATACACCCAAATCCAATATGAGGGTAAACAAAAAAACAAGCCAGTTAAATACTAGCTTGTTTTTACGCTTTTGAAAAACGTTCAAATACTGTCATTAATTCTTCAATTGCTTCGTCACCATTTCCATTTTTAATAGCTCCTGAAACACAATGACTCGTATGATTTTTGAGAACGCCCATTCCTACTTTTTTCATCGCTGCATTAATCGCTGAAATTTGCACTAAAATATCTACGCAATAACGATCATTTTCAATCATGTTTTGAATACCGCGGACCTGTCCTTCAATTCTCTTTAATCTATTTATAATCTGTTCTTTTTCTTTTTCTGATCTATGTGTTACTGCTTCATGCTCTTTATGATCCATATTATCACCTTCTTAAAGTTTCTCTTCATCCAATAAAATAATTGTTTTTTATGAGTATACCAATTATAGCATTAAATATCTACGCATGATACCCCATAAGAGTATATTTTCACTTTATGATTATTCTTAACAACTCATTAGCTTCTTAATCTCAATTTTCAGTATACCCTTTCCTTTTTGTCAAAAAATCATTATATCTCTCATCAAAATTCAATAAAGTGAAACAAGAATAAGCGGGGATTACCCGCCCCCGCTTATTCTTCGTCTATAATGTTTTAATTTTAATTTTAATTTTCAGATATTTAACCCTAGAATTTTTCTTTCTATATATAATTATTGCTGATCACATACTTTTGTATCATTCACTACTGAAGTTCCTTCAACGGTTACCGTATGAAAACAATCATTCACTCGAACTGTCACAACATTATCTTGCCGATCAATGATATGATATTCATTAAAATTTTTATTCAGAGCACTGCGAATTTGTTCTCCTTCATAAATTGGGATGCCATGCGATAGAACCCAAATAAGTCCAGCGATAGCAAGAATAGTTTTCATACGATCTACCTCCTTGGGAATATAGTGAACTTTTAATCCATACTTTTTCAGCTCTACAAATCATGATTGAAATAAACCAAGCCTTTTTGGAAATAAGTTCATTTCGTCTATTTTATGTTTATGCTAATTGTGACCGTTTTGTGACAACTTTTTGTCTCTTTAGACGAAAAGTTGAAACAAAACTTTCGAAAAGGACAATTCTACATATTAAAAAAGGTTATGGAATGTCTCATCCATAACCTTTTTAAGCTCAATTCTACAACTCATCCACCATACTTCATGTGATCTTTGTAGACTTGTTTTATTTTCATTCAGTGGCATCAAAGCAAAACTTCGAAAATACTTCCCACACAAGTTCATTTCTGCTACTTACCCCAGTCTTTTCAAAAATGGATTTTAAATGATCTTGTACCGTGTATATAGATATACAAAATTCTTGGGCTAATTCCTTTGTCGACATACCTGTAAGAATTTTACGTATTACTTGCTTCTCACGCATTGTAAAACTATAAGTTTCCATAATAAGTGGAAAAATCTCTTCCGGTCTTGCTCTTTCGAATAGAACAATATAACCATCTTGAAAACTACTTGTATGTTCTAACTTACTAGCCCGAATGATTAAAAAATGGCCATAGGCTAAAGGTAGACAAACTTTTTCTTCTCTATTCATACACCCTACATTATACTCGTTAGCCTTTACTTTTGAACAAACTGCACGTATTGGTCTTGGTATTTCTTTTATATTTAACTGTTCATACTTTCTAAGATTTGAAAGCCACTCGCTGCCATCTTGATTCCAATATAATACATTAAATTCCTCACTTACTATAATCGTGCCTGTGCCTATCACCTTCTCTTCTGAAAAAGGTATAGGAACTGCCTTCTTTAAAGCCTCTCCAGCAATTGGGACTATCGTTGCTAAGTACTTACAATCATCGATATGAAACGCGGGACTTGTACTTCCTCGAAATAAACTAAGATGGCCATAACATTTTCCCTTACTCATACAAACGCCCCTTAATTCATCTCCAAAATTTGCTGGTTTTAAAATATTTCGGTATCTCGAACTTTTCTTTTGTTCACCATTTGTCGCCATACTTAGAGAAGCAACATGAGGAGAGTGTTCTGTTAAACATTTAAATTTATTAAAATCATCTTCTAAAAATTCATTCATAAACAATTGTGGATGAATCTTTTCAACACTCTCATCGGTAAATGCCCCAGTAGATAAAAAAGAAATCGGGTCTATAGTTGTAAAACAAGCGGCGTCAAATTCAATGACTTTACGTATCAAGTGGAGAAATGAATCTTGAAATGACCTTATAGAACTTATATGATTCGCCACCATTGTAATTTCTTTCATTGTTTTTTCATGCATCCTCTTCCCCCCCAGATTTACGGGATTGTTCCCCTTCATAATTTCATTTCATAATAAACCTATAAAACACATACTTAGGAGGTTTAAAATGAATTGGAATGATACTACCGTAAATTCATATGAACAAAGAATTCCATGTAAAATCCCAGGCTACTACCACTTATATGAAATGATGAATCATTTCTTGTTTACTACACTCCCTAAAGAAAATATCAATCCCAATTTGCTAGTTATAGGTGCTGGTGGCGGACAAGAAATTCTCTCAATAGGCAAACAAAATAGTAATTTATATTTTACAGGTGTCGATCCATCTGAAAGCATGCTACAGTTAGCTAAAAAAAGAATTAACAACGAAGGCATACAAAATCATGTTCATCTTGTACATGGAACTATCCACACATTATTACCAAATCAGTTATTTGACGCTGCCACCTGTATGCTTGTCCTGCACTTCATTCCAACTAATAAGGAGAAAAAAGAACTTATTAATGACATCAGTAGTCGCCTAAAGCCTGGTGCGCCATTCTTTCTCTCTTCAATAAATGGTGTGCCCCATACGAGTATGTTTTCTACACAATTACATGCTTGGCGCAACCATATGATGCAAAATCAAATTCCATTAGAAGATTGGGACCGATTTGAAAATTCTTTTGAAACAGAAATATTCCCTATTTCCGAAGCTAATTTATTAAATATCATGAAGGAATGTGACTTTACTCAAATGACTCGCTTTTTCACTAGTTTTTTAATTGATGGATACATTGCCTTTAAACAATAAGGAAAAAAGGTAAGCAATTGCTTACCTTTTTTCCTATACGTAACTAATAAACCTCAATCCTTTACTTAAAGACGTCGGCACAACAGATGCATGATTCTCCCCTTCAGCTTCATAAAACTTAAATTTAAGTTTATCGTGGTTTACTTGGAGAAGGCGCTCTGATAATTCATTTGCACCTACAACCATATGCTCTCGTTCAAGTGATCCAACTGTAAGGAACACTCCTGTTTCAAACTTAGCATTGTTTAATTCAATTATAAGGTTCTCTTCTTTTTCAAGAACGGATTTATTATTCCACCATATAGATGGACTACTAATAAAATAATTTTGAAAAGCATTCAAGTTTGTAAATAGTATATGCAAAGCGAATAGGCCACCTAAAGAATGCCCAAATAACGTTTGCTTACTTTTATCAATCTCAAAATTCTTTTCAATTTGTGGTTTCAGTTCTTCTTCAATAAAAGTAAAGAAATTATGTGCTCCTCCTGTTTTAGGCCACGGTTTACCGTCTGGTTTTAAAGGGGCATCTTTTGAAATTACGCTAGGCGTAAAATCATAGCACCTTTCTTCCCCTGAAAATGCGCCTTCAATTGGATAACCCACTCCTACTATAATAGCTGGTGAAACACCGGTTTTTTCCGCTCTTACTGATTGTATTTTAACTGCTTCATGAAATGTTTGAAAAAAGGCATTGCCATCTAATACGTAAATGACAGGATATCCTGAATCCGGTGCTGGTTGCCTCGGCTTTGAAATATGAATTTGATATTCCTTACCTTCTAATTTTGAATACATTTTCCACTGCTCTGTATTAGATGTTATAATCTGCTGTTTTTCAACTGTAGTATTCACCCTATCCCCCCCTTTTTAACTTGTTACATATATTTCGATTTTTTCTTCTTGAGATACAACGCTATCATAACCGAAACAAACAGGAGCCCCGCTATACGGATCAATCATGACACGTGCATCAATATGAAATACTTCTTTTAACACTTCATTTGTAATGATTTCTTCTGGGCTACCAGTTGTAACAATTTCTCCTTCCTTCATTGCAATAATTTCATCTGAAAACCTTGCTGCATGGTTAATATCATGTAATACCATAACAACCGTACAATTATGTTCTTTATTTAACTTCTCCACAATTTGTAATACATCTAATTGATGAGACATATCAAGGTATGTAGTTGGCTCATCTAATAGCAACACTTCTGTCTCTTGTGCTAATGCCATCGCTAGCCATACCTTTTGTCTTTGACCACCTGATAAATTTGCAATTTGTCTCGTTCGAAATTCAGAAGTTTTCGTTATATCTAATGCCCAATCAATCATTTCTTTATCTTTTGTTGTTAACTTATTTACGTTATTTCGATGTGGATAGCGTCCATAAGAAATTAATTCTTCCACTTTAAGCTCACCTGGTGCAATTGGAGTTTGCGGGAGTAAAGCTAACTGCTTCGCAATTTCTTTCGTTGGAATTGTATGTAAATCCTGTCCTTGCAAATATACTTTACCGCTTTTTTGTTTTAAAATTCTTCCCATTGTTTTTAACAATGTCGATTTACCGCAACCGTTTGGACCTATAATTGTCGTTACTTTTCCTTCTTGTATTTCCACATTTAAATCGCGAAACACTGTAAGCTTTTCATAACTTGTTTCTAAATTTTTTGCACTTAAAATACTCACTTTTATTCCTCCTCTTACGCTTTCGCCTTATAAAGTAAATATAAGAAATACGGTACACCGACAATAGAAATAACGATTCCAACTGGTAGCTCTACAGGTGTAAAAACTGTTTTCGCAATAAAGTCTGAAGCAATTACAAGAAACATTCCGATTACGCCGCACGTAGGAATTATATACTTATGTTGAATACCGACAAGCCTTTTCGCTATATGCGGTGCCATTAAGCCAATAAAACCGATACTCCCTGAAACAGCAACACATGCGCTCACAAGCCCGATACTACTTAATAGTAAAATCGATTTCTCTCTTTCTACTGAAACACCTAAACTTGTAATACTCGTTTCTTCCAATTGAAATAAATCTAATAAATAAGCTTTCTTTTGTATAAGCGGAATTAAGATAATAAGCCATGGTAACATAGCCACAATATACTTCCAGTTCGCACTATATATGCTTCCAGACACCCACACTGCGGCCATTTCAAAATCAGTTGACTTCATTTTGAGTGATAAGTACATAGAAAAGGCTCCAAATCCTGATCCAATTGCAATCCCTGTTAATAAAAGTCGCTGCGAATCTAATTTACCGTTTTTCCAAGAAAACAGATAAATGATGATAGCTGCACCTAATCCGCCTACTAAACCAAACATTGGCATCATCATAATAGAAACCCAGTCTGTGCTTTTTAATTGCCCTTGAAAGAAAAACATAAAAATGACAATCGCTGTTCCTGCTCCGGCATTTACGGCTAAAATACCTGGGTCCGCCAACCCATTTCTCGTAATCCCTTGAATAACGGCACCCGCAACACCAAGGCCTAATCCTACTAATCCAGCAATTACGATGCGCGGAAGGCGAAACTCAAAAATAACTAAATCATGTTCTGGTACTGGATCAATTCTAAACAGTGTTTTAAATACATCTGTAATCGTAATATCGAACGTACCATTTGTTAAACTAATATAAATAGCACATAGTATTAAAAATATAATAATCCCCATCGTCATTCCGAAACGTTGACTTGAACCTTTAGGCATGTCGCTCTCCTCCTCTAGTACGGATTAAATAAAGGAAGAAAGGAATTCCAATTAAAGAGGTAACGACTCCAATAGGTGTTTCAAATGGATAGTTTACAAATCTACTCAAAACGTCACATAACGCTAAGAAAACGCCACCAATAACACCTGCACATGGCAAAATCCACTTATAATCTACCCCAATTATAAAGCGGGTAATGTGCGGAATAATTAAACCTACAAAACCAACTTTCCCCACTAAAGCAACTGCTGTTCCTGTTAAGAAAATTACCGATAAAATTGCCATCGCTTTAACTAGTTTTGTACGTTGCCCTAAATTAATAGAAACCTCTTCGCCTAATGAAAGAATGGTAATAGATTTTGATATTAACAGTGCTAAAATTATTCCAATTATCCCAAACGGTATCGTGATTTTAATGATATTAGGATCTACTTGATCTAACTTTGCATTAAACCAAAAACTAACATTTTGAGAAATTTGGAAATACGAAGCCATTGCAGCCGATACACTACTTAAAAATGTTCCAATAACTGTTCCTATAATCGCTAACCTAACTGGTGATAAGCCATTTTGAAGGAGCGAGCCAAAACCAAACACGATACCGGCTCCTAGTGCAGAACCAATCATTGAACATAAAACCATACCAATTGATGACATTCCCGGAAGAAAAATCATGCTAAGTGTAATAACAAAGGCAGCGCCATCCGTCACACCCATAATAGAAGGGGATGCAAGATAGTTTCTTGTCATCCCCTGCATAAGTGCTCCTGATATGGCTAGAAATGCTCCGACTAAAAGAGCTGCAACTACCCTTGGTAAACGTGAAGTAATAATAATATTATGATTTACATCGCTTGAATCAAAATGAAATAATGCGTTCCACACTGTTTCAGCGTCAATACTTTTTGCCCCATACAAAATCGAAAGTATAACTGTAAATAAGATGAGTATGGGTGCTATACATAATATAGTTACTGGTACTGCATTTGTTTTCTGCATATCATTCAACGCACCTTACTTATTGTATTATTTAGATAAATTTTTCACTGCTTCTTTTAAGAATGCTGTTTTACTCCAAGCTGTACCACCTTGTGCCATTGGGTCTACAACATTTACAAATACTTTCTTTTCTTTCGCAGCGTTCATACTTTGCCAAATTGGATTATTTTCAATATCTTCTAGCACTTTCGGTTTATTATTTTCACTTGCTTCGTATTGCAAGAAGATATAATCAGGATTAACTTCAGCTAATTTTTCTAAAGAAATTTTTTCTTGTGCTTTTACCGTTTTAAGTTGTTCTGGAGCAGTTAGTCCAAGATCTTTATAAATTACAGGGTTAAAGTATACTCCTTCTGGGTATAGGAATAAGTCATTTGCTCTTAGTCTAATGACAAGTACTTTTTTATCTTTTAACTTATCTCCTAGTTTTGCTTTTGCTTTTTCAGCGTCCGAATTGTAGTCTTTAATAATTTTTTCTGCTTTATCTTTTTTACCAGTTAATTCTCCCATTAACTTTAAGTTATCTTCCCAATTTGTTGAAACGTGTGATACCGGGAATGTAGGAGCTACTTTCGTAAACTTTTCAGCTGTTTCTGCTGGGAATTTCGTACTTGATGTAATAACGTCTGGTTTTAATTGAAGTAATGTTTCGAAATTTGGTTCCATTTTCTCACCAACAGATTTCGCACCTTCTAAATCTTTCTCAAGATACTTCGGTAATTTACCACCAACAGTAATGGCACCAACTGGTTTAATTCCAAGTACTGCCGCATCTTCCATTGACTCTAAACTAGCTGTCGCAATTTTATCTACTTTTGCTGGCACTGTATATTCTTTACCTAAATATGTAATTTTACGTTTTTCATCTTTTTTCGTTTCCGTAGCTTTTGTCTGTTGTTTTTGCTCGCCTGAAGTTTTATCCGCACTATTACATGCCGCTAAACCTACACTTAAAACTGTAACCATCCCTAATGTAAATAACTTCTTATTCATCTTTATATATCTCCTCTCGAATTTTCCAAACTATATTCTCAATAAAATTTAACTATATGAAACTTGTCTTACATATATATTTCATTAGATTAATAATTCTATCCAGAACTCATTCTCGTTCACTTCCCCTAAGCTATAATTCTTTTATACCTCATCCATTGATAATATTTTTCATTGATAATGATTATCGTTACTAAGTATATATTTAATATGCAATTATTTCAAGAAAGATTTGAAAAATTTTAACAAACTGAATTAAAAAAGAAGTATCCGCCTAATGTTAGATGGATACTTCTTTTTTTAGAAATTTATATGTAATTCAACTGGACAATGGTCAGATCCCATTACTTCACTATTAATTTTCGCTTCTGTTATTTGGTCTTTCATTCTTTCCGAAACAACAAAATAATCTAAACGCCATCCGATATTTTTCGCTCTCGCGCCCATACGATACGACCACCACGAATATGCACCTTCTTGATTAGGATAAAGATAACGATACGTATCAACAAATCCTTCTTCTAAAATACATGTGAATTTCTCTCGTTCCTCATCAGAGAATCCAGGGTTTTTACGATTACTTTTTGGATTTTTTAAATCGATTTCTTTATGAGCAACATTTAAGTCTCCACAAAAAATTACTGGTTTTTTCTCATCTAATCGTTTGATATAGGACCTGAAATCATCTTCCCATTTCATTCTGTAATCTAATCGTTCTAATCCACGTTTTGAATTTGGTGTATATAACGTTATCATGTAAAAATCTTCGAATTCTAAAGTAATAAGTCGCCCTTCTTGGTCATGCTCTTCAATGCCTAAACCATATGTAACTGAAAGCGGTTCTTTTTTCGAAAAAATAGCTGTTCCTGAATATCCTTTTTTCACAGCATAGTTCCAGTATGTATAATATCCCTCTAGATTTAAATCAATTTGCCCTTCTTGTAATTTAATCTCTTGTAGACAAAATATATCAGCACTTGATTCCTCAAGATATTCCAAAAATCCACCTTTCGCGATAACTGCTCGCAAACCATTTACATTCCATGAAATTAACTTCACTTTTAGCCCTCCTCTTGATGTTTATTTCCAAATTTCATGCTATCACAAAATAGAAAAACAATCATATTTTCACCTTTGTAATCTTGCTCTTACATTTATGAATACATACATACGGACTTTATTCAGGTTATACTAATTTCTGAGGTGATGTTCTTTGCACAATGAAGGAGTTATATTAACAAATGAGTATTGGCAAGCAATTATTCATAATGATTCTTCCTATGATAGCAAATTCTTTTATGCTGTGAAATCAACTGGAATCTTTTGCAGGCCATCATGCAAATCAAGAATACCGAATAGAAACAATGTACGAATTTTTCATCATGCAGAACAAGCATTAAGTGAAAACTTTCGCCCGTGCAAACGTTGTAAGCCAAACGGGATCACTTTACCTAATGAAGAGTGGATAGAACAAATTAAAGACTATATCGAAAAGCATTATGACGAACCCTTAACTCTCGACATGCTTGCGGAAATGTGTCACGGTAGCCCTTTTCATTTACAGCGTACTTTCAAAAGAATAATAGGGATAACTCCTATAGAATATATACAACAATTCAGGGTTCTTAAAGCAACCGAATACCTTTTACACACAAATCAATCTATTAAAGAAATTAGTACTGCTGTCGGGATAGAAAACCCAGAGTATTTCGCAACTTTATTTAAAAAGAAAACCGGATTTACTCCTACTGAATATCGAAAAAAGAACGAAATGAAAGAGGGATACGATAATGAATTCCTACAAAAATAATTATATATATTGGACGCTACTTACACATAAAAATTGGCGATTTCATATTGCTGCAACTGAAAATGGACTATGTTTCATTGGATCACAAGACGAAAACTTTGAAGAATTAAATATATGGGCTAGAAAAAAACTGCCCCAACATATATTGACCCATAGTCCAGATTACTTGCAAATATATACGCAAGAAGTTATCGAGTATTTAGAAAACAAGCGAGAAACTTTCACATTTCCTATCGATGCTTATGGAACTAATTTCCAATTATCTGTTTGGAATACGGTACGTGAAATTCCTTATGGAAAGACATATTCTTATACAGAAATTGCTGAAAGAATTCAAAAACCTAAAGCTGTGCGCGCCGTTGCTTCTGCTATTGCTGCTAACCCTCTTCTTATTACCATTCCTTGTCACCGCGTTATTGGGAAGAATGGGAAACTAACCGGATTTAGGGGCGGATTAGAAATGAAGAAAAAATTGCTTACATTAGAAAAGTTGCAGGTGGAATTCATATGACAACAGAATATAATAGCGCATTATCTATAGCAGTTCCAAAAGAATTTTGTTTCCAAGAAAATTTACGTTATCTATCACGTTCTAACAATGAATGTATGTTCCATATTGAAGATAACAAAATTTATAAA
Organism: Bacillus sp. C-3-6; assembly: GCF_054509685.1. Lineage (NCBI taxonomy): Bacteria > Bacillati > Bacillota > Bacilli > Caryophanales > Bacillaceae > Bacillus > Bacillus sp. C-3-6. The sequence continues at coordinate 3,546,056 of NZ_CM137247.1, forward strand.
GTTATCCCTGTTCAAGATGTAAATCCTTTAGTTGAAATTAGTGTGAATACAGATGGAAATATTCAAATACGTTGTTTAGAAGAACCATATACATCTGAAAAATCGATACGTGAAGCTGTGGTTAACTATGTAAAAGAATGGTTTGATTTAACTACTGATTTAGCCCCATTTTATACATTAGCTAAACATGATTTACTCCTTCAAGGACCAATTGAACAATATTATGGCCTTCGTACTTTAGGCATTCCAGACTTATTTGAGGCACTTTCCTGGGGAATTATCGGTCAACAAATTAACCTAACATATGCTTATACGCTAAAAAGGAGATTAGTTGAGCAATTTGGAAGTTATGTAGAATGGGACGGTAGAAAACATTGGATATTCCCATCACCTGAAACAATTGCAAATCTACATGTAGAAGATCTCCAACAATTAAAAATGACGACTAGAAAATGTGAATATTTAATCGGTATTGCGAAGCTTATTACAGAGAGAAAACTATCAAAAGAGGATTTACTGCAAACACAAGATGTAAAGGTTGCTGAGAAACAATTAACCGCCATCCATGGTATAGGCCCCTGGACTGCCAACTATGTTTTAATGCGTTGTTTAAGATTTCCTTCAGCTTTTCCAATTGATGATGTCGGTCTCCATAATGCAATTAAATTTATAACAGGTTCCGAAAATAAACCGAATAAAAATGAAATAAAAGATTTCGCGGCAAACTGGGCTAATTGGGAGTCTTATGCGACTTTTTATTTATGGCGAGTACTATATTAAAAGAACCAAGTAGCACATTTGTACTACTTGGTTCTTTTTTACGCTTGCTCCTCAAAACGTCTTGCAATTTCCACAATAACTTGAACGGCTTTTTCCATAGTATCTACCGAAACATACTCAAATTTACCGTGATAGTTTTCACCACCAGTGAAAATATTCGGCGTCGGTAATCCCATATATGATAATTGTGATCCATCTGTGCCTCCGCGAATCGGATGAATATTTGGTTCAATGTCTAAACTTTTCATTGCTTCATATGCAATATCAACAATTTCTCTTACCGGTTCAATTTTTTCAAGCATGTTATAGTATTGATCATTCATTTCTAAAACGACTGCATCTTTCTCATACTTCTCTTGCATTTGTTTCACAATATTTTCAATGGTATTTTTACGTGTTTCAAAATTTTCACGATCAAAGTCTCGAACAATATAATACGCTTTACTTTGCTCAACATCACCATTTAAAGAGAGTAAATGATAGAACCCTTCGTATCCTTCAGTATACTCTGGTGCCTCTTCTACTGGTAAATGCCCGTTAAACTCCATAGCCAGTTTAGTTGCATTGCGCATTTTATTTTTCGCTGTTCCAGGATGTGTATTCGTTCCGTTAAACGTTAACTTAGCACCTGCAGCATTAAAACTTTCATACTCTAAACCACCTAATGGACCTCCATCCATCGTATAAGCGAATGATGCACCAAACGCTTCTACATCAAAATGCGCTGGCCCACGACCAATTTCTTCATCCGGTGTAAATGCTACTCTTATTTTCCCGTGCTTAATTTGCGGATTATGTATTAAATGGTTCATTGCAACCATAATTTCTGTAAGACCAGCTTTATCATCTGCTCCTAGAAGTGTTGTACCATCAGTTGTAATAATGGTATGTCCTTTATATGATGGTAATTCCGGGAACTGCTCTGGTGTTAACACAACATTTAGCTCTTCATTTAACGTAATTGCATTACCATCAAAATTTTCATGAATTTTTGGTTTGACGTTTTTCCCTGTAAAGTCTGTTGCCGTATCTAAATGGGCTAAAAATCCGATTACAGGAACATCCTTGTCCGTATTAGCTGGAAGTGTTGCCATTACATAGCCATTATCATCCATCGTTACTTCTGTTAACCCAATCTCTTTTAGCTCTTCCACTAATAACTTACCAAACTCAATTTGTCCTGGTGTTGTTGGTACTGTATGACTTTCTTCATTTGATTGCGTATCAATTTTTACATATCTCGTAAATCTTTCAATAAGTTCTTGTTTCAAGTTCATTCACTCCCTTTTATGTTTCTCCCTCCATTATAATCCTTAAAACGAAATATTTTAACTTTTTTGACTGTGAAGATGTATATTTCATTTACATTGTTAACACTTTTAAACGAATGATAAAAAGACATAATATTTGTACATTAAAACTGTAACAGGTAACATACATAATTATAAAATATGGGAGGTTGTAAAGATGAGGCTAACTCTCTTTCGCTATTTTCTTTTTTTCTTAGGATTAATTTTCTTTGGCCTTGGAAACGCTCTTGCAGTCAAAGTTAAATTTCTCGGCTTGCACCCTTGGGAAGTTTTAAATATGGCTCTCTACCAAAAGTTTGGATGGACCATCGGTACGTGGAGTGTCATATGTGGGTTATGTCTCGTTCTAATATCTTTACTAGTAGATCGAAAATATATAAATGTGGGGACATTTTTGAATGCACTACTTATCGGTCCCATTATGGACTTTTTCTTACAATCAAACATGCTTCCAGACGCTAGTAATTATTTATGGATAAACTTACTCATTTTATTTTCTGGTATTGCCATTACAGGTATCGGGGGAGGTATGTACGTTGCGGCTGGGATTGGCGCTGGACCCCGTGATGGATTCATGCTTACTATTTCAGACAAAACAGGACTTTCTATTAGCCGTGCTAGAATCATAGTAGAATGTATTGTACTAGTTATTGGATTTATGCTAGGAGGTCCTGTTTTCATCGTAACTTTTCTGTACACCTTTATTCAAAGTCCAATCTTTCAGCAATCATTTAAGATGTTTCAAACACTTTTACATACTTTACATGGCAAAAAGAAAATTAGCGAACATATTTAAAGTACAGCTTAATACAAATAAATCCACCCTATTTACGACTCTCATCGCAAATAGGGTGTTTCTGTTTTTATCTCGCAATTTAAGAATATATACTACTCATTTACAATAAAAGTATATACATCATCATAAATACAGCCATTTACTTTAATCACATACTTCCCAGGTTTATTAAAACTAATTGTGTATTTATTTAACTGAATTGCTTCTTTATCTCCAGAAAGAATATCAATGCTTCTGCCACTTAATACATACAATTCATTTAGATTCATCGTTACATCAATTGTATTGAAATTTTCTACTTTCACTTGCTGTGCTTCCGCAACGCTTACACTTGGTTCTAAAAACAGTAGTCCACTTAATCCAATCGTCCCCGCTAAAGCAACTCCCGCAAACTTTTTAATCTGTTTCATTACAATGACCTCCTTATAGATTTTGCGTAAAGGTAATGTCCTCCCTTACACCACAAAGCCTATATGTAATGAAATGAAAAGTAAACGGGGACTGTAAGACAAAATTCTACATCTTTTTCTCCTATTGAATATAAATCCAACGTTTGGAGTTTTGACACATTTAAAATTGTTTCCCTAAACCAATTCCCTAATAATTTATTCAAATACTGAATAATTACTTATTGATTTAACATTCTAAAAATAGTTGATAAAGATGCTTTCTATTCAAAAAAAGACTTTGCTATAAAAGTAACTTTTACAACAAAATCCATGCAACTAATTTTATTCCGCTTTCCATAATCTCTTTACATTCATTAATTGTTCTTCTTTAAACTCCATCTTATATATATCCGGTTTTGACGTATTCATTAAAAATTCAAAACCATATTGTTTATCAAAATAGTTCATCATTAATGTCATGACAAGCCCATGTGTACCAATTACAATTTTGCATCCTCGAAAATCCATTAAGATTTCTTTTAATACTTTCACTACTCTTCTCTGGCAATCTGCATATGACTCTCCTTCCGTTCGTGCAAAGTCCGGATTAGAGAACATCTTCTGTACAAGTGGATACACCTCTTTGTCTGATATAACCTGATCCTCACTTGAAAACATACACTCTTTAAGATTTTCATATACTACTATTTCTTTTTCATGGAAATTAGCTGACTCCTCTATCGTTAGCATAGCCCGATTATAAGGACTGGAAATAAAAGTATCAATCCTCTCCGCTTTTAATATGTCAGTTACTCCACGGGCATCCATATGTCCCCTCTCAGTTAATCCACGCATTCTTTCATTTCCTTCTAGTTTTGGTGATTCACCATGTCTAACCATATAAATATATGTGCTCATAATTTCTCCTTAAAATTTTTTATAAAGTGAAACTTTAATCAGCCCTCACTAATCGGGCTGCCCGGCAAATAGCGAGATAAGTTAATAAATCACGTTCATTTATCCCATTTCAACACTTAGGGGTAATACTAAAATACTTTATAAACTGTGCTGATTTGTTCGTCTAATCCATTCTCCTACTAAACTCTCAAATAATTCAGGCTGCTCAATTTGTAAATTATGCCCTGCCATATCTAACACTGCTAATGTTGCCCTTGGATATTCTTCAATAATTTCTATAATATTTTGATAACCTACTGATATATCTTGTCTTCCAGTCAGTAAAAGAACGGGATTCCCATATTTTTCATGCTGAAAATCCATAGTAAGAGAGTAATTCTTTTGCAACCTTTCAATAAATTCATAATTAGCAACATCTAACCCAGGCTTAATTTCTTCTTTAAATCGCGTATATGTATATTCATTTGCTATTACAGCTAACTCACAAAACTCCTCTCTTTCTGTGGAAGTGAGCGTATTTAAAAATTCCTCATCTTGTACAATTATCTGTTTATCTGGAAGAATCCTTTTTTCTGGCTCCGCTACAACAACAGGACATACTAATAGTAATCCGCTAACTCTCTCAAACATCTTTGCAAGTATACCTTTGGCTAAATAGCCTCCATATGATTCTCCTACCAATAAAAATTTTTCAGTACAAATGATTTCCTCAATAAATGTGATAAGCACATCTACTATACGATCTGAACTATTTATCCAATTTGGAGCATTCGATTTTCCCATTCCAGGTAAATCAATATATATTCGCTTATAACCTTCATATTTCTGAAATACTGATTCCATACATTTCATCATTAACCTATGGTCAGGAGCGCAGCCATGTATGATAATGACCGGTTTACCCTCCCCCACAATTTCATAGTATATTTCTGCATCTTTAATTCGATATATCATAAAAAAACCTCCCTATTTAGTGGCAATACTATTCCACTCTGTAAGAATACACGTTCTTATTTTATATCTTTTCCTAACATTTCTACAAATATTAATTTTCAGACTAAAAATAAAAATCCCCATCATTTTATATGCAATTTTGCATCTCCACTTACAAATCACTAAAAAAACTTTACAATTCAAAGGATGACTAAATATACAATTTCTATTTAAAGTCTTGATACCGTCTATACTATCCACCGCAATATTTTTTCAACTTTGAGAATACTTATACTCTTTAACACTTTCCTTATAAACATGATTTTTATAAGGAAATCTGATACAATTCTTAAATAATATTATTATGTATAGATATAACGAACATAGTGCATAATTAAAGAAGGTGATTTCATTGAAATTAAATAAAAATTTACAATTATGTATATTAATCGGAACATTAATATGCTATTCAATCTATTTTATGTTTTTCTATCTGTTCCCTACTCATTTTTCAAATTCAGATGTACGCTTCGCTTCACTTATCGTCGAAGCCATTACATTTGTATCACTGATTTACTCTATATATTCTAAAAAAGTCAGTTCAAATCCATTTTGGATATGTATTACAATAGCAATTGGTAGTTTTTTATTAGGGAAAATAGTATATACATATCAAGATAGCTTCTTCGAAATTCCAATACATCGTTTTACTATTTCTGATGTATTTTACATGGTTTTTCTACTTTTCTGTCTTATCGCTTTCTCCTATAAAATCTTAAAGGAATGCAATAAATGGGAAAAAGCGTTCTTTATTTGTGATATATGCATAGTGCTTACTTCCATATTTACATTAGAATGGTATTTATTTAATCAACCAAATTTAAATATATTCGCTCTTTCACTAGGAGATGTTTTCCTTTCATTTTTATATCCAATTGCAGATTTATTATTTCTACTGCTAGGTGTTAGTCTCTTTTTCCGTCCAACAATTTTTAATTCCAAACGGAAAATTTATATATTTATTTTTGTATTAATAAGTTCTGCAACTTTTAACTATATTTATTTTTACTTAAATAACCACTTATCAACAGAAACAATAACATTATTACGTCTTTTATATAGAATACCTATATTACTTATTGCAATAGCTGGCTCTATTTCAGAAGGTCATAATAGCCATAAAAATTATTTCATTGTAAACCCTATAATAGGAAAAAAAGCTTTAGTTGTATTTCCCTATCTTGCTGTTGCAATACTAATCGGGTTTACATTAAAAGAACAAACATCATCTTCAACTCTCATTACAGGGAATTGTATTACTTTTATTTTCGTACTCATTCGTCATTCTATCGTACGTATGCAAAACAATTCCTTAACAAAACGTTTACAGGCATTTAATGCCCAACTAGAAGAAAAAGTTACTGTACGGACGTCTGATTTAGTTCATAAATCAGAGGCTCTTTCTCAAAAACAACAAAAGTTTAAATCATTATATGAATATCATCCTGACCCTATTTTCACCATTGATTTAAATGGAACATTCTTAAATGTAAATAAGGCTGGGAGTGTACTACTTGGGGCACCAACGGATGAGTTACTAGGCGAAACTTGTTTTTCGATCATTTTAGATGAAGATAAGCATAAGCTAGCATTGGCATTAGAAAAAGTGAAACAACAAGAATCGGCATTCTTACAACTTAGTTCTCAATATAAAGATGGCTTTACTTATTTTTTATACGTTACAATCATTCCTATTATAATAGACGGACAAATTTCAGGAAGCTATATTATGGTGAAAGATATTACTGCACTAAAAAAACAGCAAGAAGAAATAAAATATTTAGCATTCCATGACACTGTAACGAAAATTGGGAACCGTGCCTTTTTCCATAAGAAATTAAAGAGAGTTATAAAAAATGCTAAAATAACAGAAAGCGAGTTTGCATTATTATATTTAGATTTAGATCGCTTTAAAGCAATTAACGATACACTTGGACATTCGTCAGGAGATTACATATTAGAAGAAGTAGCAAAGCGATTCCAATCATGTCTTCCATCACATACTCATCTTTCAAGAATCGGTGGCGATGAATTTACAATCATAATTGAAAACTATACTGACGAAGATTACTTATTCCAATTATGTAACCAATTATTTGAATGCATGAAAAAATCATTTATCATACATGAGCATAAATTAACTTTATCACTGAGTATCGGTATCGCTATTTATCCACATTCCGGAATCGATACCGCTACACTTCTGAAAAACGCTAATGTTGCAATGTATGATGCAAAAGCAAAAGAGCTTAATTCTGTCTCTATTTATGACGATGTAATCGCTAAAAAAATTGAAAGACGATTACGATTAGAAAAAGATTTACCAAACGCACTACAAAATGAAGAATTGTTCCTTTTGTATCAACCTCAAGTTGATAGTGAATCTAATAAAATTATCGGTGCAGAAGCTTTAATTAGGTGGAATCATCCTGAATTAGGTATTATTTCTCCATACGAGTTTATTCCGATTGCAGAAGAAACACTACAAATTATTTCAATAGGAAAATGGACATTAGAGCAGGCTTGTAAGCAAATGCAACGTTGGCACGCACTCGGATATTCACATTTAAAAATAGGTGTAAATTTATCTGCTAAAGAATTTGAACAAGAGGATTTTGTAAAATCTATTTCTTCTACTTTAACAAATACAGGTTTACCAGCAAGCTCTCTTGATCTTGAATTAACAGAGCGAATTGCAATGATGGATGAGCGAGAAACATTGATAAAACTGCGTACACTAAAAAGTTTAGGGATTCACATCTCAATCGACGACTTTGGTACAGGTTATTCTTCGCTAGCCTACTTACCTTTATATCCAATTGATACGTTAAAAATCCCGAGAGAATTTATTACAATGTCTGAAACATGTGATGATGGAATGGAAATTATTAAAACGATCATCACATTAGCAAATACATTAGGAATGTCTGTCATTGCTGAAGGTGTAGAAACAAAAGAGCACGTAAATTTCCTTCAAAAAAATAAATGTCAGTTTATTCAAGGTTATTATTACAGTAAACCTATTCATATTCATGCATTTACTGAGCTATTAGAAAACGGCATTCACCCATAGTACATAACTAATTAGAACAAATATAGCAAAAAGGAAAGAAGATACCTTCTTTCCTTTTGTTTTTCTATTTACATTTCTATTACTTCACCACTTCATTTATTATATCTATTATTTGATGAATCCCCTCATCATTTGTTTTCTTATACCCATTCATGTTTTGAATATATTTCTCCTTATTTGTATACAACTTATTTACTGCATGTATAAATGTATTCGTACTTACTCTGTCTTGGAGTATAACTTCAGCATATCCTTGCCGTGAAAAATATTCAGCATTTAAAACTTGATCTCCCCTACTGGAACTGTTAGTTAACGGGATAAGCAACATCGGTTTCTTCAAAAATAACAATTCAGAAATAGCAGTAGAACCCGCTCTAGAAACTACAACACTTGCCATATTTAGTATATGCGGCAACTCGTCGCCTATATATTCAAATTGCATATACCCCTCCATACCAATAGATGGGTCTACCTTTCCTTTACCACATATATGAATAATATTAAAATTTAATAGTATTGTATCTAAACATTCCCTTACCATATCATTTATCCACTTAGCACCTTGACTCCCACCCATAATTAATAATACTGGTTTATCTTGCTGAAATTCACAATATCTTCTTCCTCGTAATACGTTACCCTTCTCAATTTCTTCCCTTACAATTGGTCCTACATAAACCTTCTTCTCATTACTTACATTTTCTCCTGTCTGAGGAAATGTTGTGCATAGCTTTGTAGCAAAAGGTAATGCTATTTTATTAGCAAGTCCTAATGTGCTATCTGGTTCACGTATAATTATAGGCACACGATTTAACCATGCTCCTATAGCTACAGGAACTGAAACAAATCCTCCTGCTGAAAAGATAACGTCAGGCTTTGTTTTCTTAATTAATTTATAACTTTGTAAACACCCTCGTATAATTTTAAAAGGATCTTTAAAATTTTCCCAATCCCAATATCTCCTAAGCTTGCCCGTTGAAACACTATTGTATTTAACATTTTGCACTAATGATTTTTCAATTCCATTTTTTGATCCAATATACTCGACTCTCCAGCCTTTCTCTATAAATTTAGGAATTAATACAATATTAATCATAACGTGTCCGGCTGTACCGCCCCCAGTAAAAAGAATCGTTTTGCTCATAACTTATACCCACCTTTATTATTAAAAATCTAGCTATCTCTTTACCTTTTAAATGTAAATAAACTTATTATTTTTTATATAAATCTTTAACTCCACCTCTATATCTTGTAAAAGATCTTTAATGAGTTCATAAAAATCATTTCCATACTCACTACACTCGTATTGAGCAAAGATTTGAATCACATATCTAGTTTCCGTCTCTAATGCTGACTTTATTTGATTAACCCTTTTTTCTTCTACATACGCTTGATATTTATGTATTGCCTCATAAAGACGCAATACATGCGCTTCTTCATCTCTCCAATCCAACGTATCAACAATTGAAAGAAATAGCGTATTTTGATTATCTATTATTTCATAATCATTCATATATTTCTTACACCCTTTTTTGTTTTTCATTGCATGCAGATGTCACTACACTTCGCATACTCAAGTACATCTTTTAATGATTGATGAAATTCAATTTCTGGGATCCAACCTAACCTTTTTATTTCCTCTATTGCTAAACTCTCATTTGAGTCGCTCCCATTTTTCTCTGTTTCCTCTATAAAAAAATTTAGCTGTGTTAATTCTTTATATTGTTCTAGTACATTTAATAAAGATCGTTTTACTCCTGATCCGATATTATATTGTTTTCCATTTATTCCATCTCGTAATAACACATGATACGCTTTAATCGCATCACGTACATCTAGAAAATCTCTACTATCTTTCAAACTGTTTACTTCAATAATGGCTTTACTTCTACCTGATTCTATATCTATCATTTTCTTTGCGAGAATCGAACAAATGCCATTCGATTCCCCTGGACCAATTAAGTTTGAGGGCTTTGCAATGATAATATTTGAATCCATTAATCCTCCCCAAGCCTCTGCAATAATGACTTGCATCGTTTTACTTAAACTATATGGATTTGAAATTTTTATTTCGTTCATACTATCTGCTTGCAAAGCAGATCCTATAACTAATGTTCTACAATGCGAGGCTTCTTGCTTAATTGCTTCTAATAAATATAACGTTCCTATTACATTAATCTCTATATACTCAAGAGCAGCTGTCCAAGATTCTATAACCGAATTCCTTCCTGCTAAATGCAATACGTAGTCTGGCTTTATTTGTTTCATTACCTTCATTACTTCGCTCTTATTAGTTAAATTACAAGTAATACCATTTCTAATTTTTTCTCTATGTGCACGATTTTGAAACATAGGAATTACATGAAAGCCCTGCTCTAAAAAATATTGGCAAGCATGGCGTCCTGTGAAACCATTTGCACCAGTTATTAAAAGGCTCGCATTTTTTTTCATCGCAAAAACCCTCCTTTTAATAGCATTTGTTTCACCTCATGTTTTGCAAGCAAGTCTTGTTGAGAACTAAAACTCTTCACATCCACTAGCGGATAGCTAGAATAATATTCTTGAAGTCCTTCGATAGGAATCGTCGGTAGTACCACAAAATAATTTTGATCAAAGCTTATACTTGTTTTACTCTCTACCTCAGATAGAAGCATTTCACTTAATTTTTCACCCGGTCTTATCCCTACCTCTTTCACCTTAATGTTTTCTTTTTTTGAATCTTCAATTAATATTTCTGCTAAATCTGTTATTTTACATGCCGGCATTTTCATAACAAAGATTTCCCCGCCTCTACCTTGATATACTGCTTTAAATAACAATCCAACAGCATCTTCAACTGTTAAGAAAAATCTAGTCATATTCGCATCGGTAATCCCTACTTGTGAAGATCTTTTAATTTGTTGTTTAAAAAGCGGTACTACACTTCCACTCGTTCCTAAAACATTTCCACCACGAACACAAATGAATTTTGTTTTCTTCGTTTGTATATTCGCATGAACCATTAATTTTTCACCAATTGCTTTTGTCATCCCATACGTATTTGATGGATCAGCTGCTTTATCCGTTGAAACATATATAACTTTTTCAACTTGCGTCTGTGTAGAGGCTTCAATTACATTTTGCGTACCATGTATATTGGTTTTTATAGCTTCATAAGGATAATACTCACATACTGGAACATGTTTTAAAGCTGCAAGATGGAACACATAATGTACACCTTGGCAAGCATAGACTAGTTGATCTTTATCACGAATATCTCCAATAATAAATTTTAACCTATCATCATTTATAAACTGTTGCTGCATTTCAAACTGGACCGTTTCATTTCTTGAAAAAACTCTAATTTCTTTCGGTGATTTTTCTAATAGTTGTTTTATAAGTTCATGCCCCCACGAACCTGTACCACCAGTAATTAAAATTATTTTATTTAACATTCCTTTTCCTCCTACGAAACATCTCAATTTAAATAATATTTATTGAATTATTTTCAATTGATTCAAATCATAATCGTCGTTTGTTACATTTAATTGACAAAATAAAAAAACAGAAACTATTAAACTTAGTTTCTGTTTTTCATTTCACCTCACAACAGTAAGATTTTTTATACTGTTTGCATGATAAATAAATTCCTTGTAAAAAAACACCGCTCATTTATTTCTTATACTCGTAATAAAATAAATAGAATGATTCATAGCCAATAATCATGTTTAAATTTATGAAAAAGGGAGGTAACGGAATGGACCGAAACAATTCATATCATACATATAACGGACCTTCCAAAGCACTGCCTCTCTCCCTATTCGATGTAAAAAATGAATTGAAACAAAAAAGCAAACTTATTCCTTCTGATACCATGTATAAATTAACGAAAGAAGAGCAACTCATCATCAACAAAATAAAAATACAAACAGAACAGCTAAATAAAAATAATGTTACAAGAACACGCGCATACTACCAATTTTACATTCAATATCCAGAAATACATTGGGCACTGCTTGGGCATATGGTATCACGTAACGGCGGTTGGAATATGACTGATTTAAAGGGCGATTTATATACGAGAATTTTATCAGAGAAAGATCAATTCATATTTTTTTCTTTTTTAGAAAGAGGGAATTGGCTTATTTTCCAAGATGTATACCCTCAATTTTTACTTTACGAACAAAGTGTAAAGAGATCACAAAAGTTATTTCACCTTCTCCCTCACCTAAATGTTTCTACATTTATGGAAACGATGTGGAACGATTTTTGGAAAACAGGCAACAAAAAAACATTAGCGATTGCAACTATTGTTAATGAACAAAACTACTTAGAAAAAAGAGTGATTCAAAATGTACAATTTAAAAAGACTGTACTAAATAGTATTGGATTTAAACTCTTTGATTTCTTTCAGTTTAATCATATCCTTTTCCCATTCTACGAAAATGATAAAAAACAAAAAGTATTACTATTTGGTGATACAATGAAACATTTCACTTCCTTACATGAACGCATATTAATTGGAAAAAGATTGTATTCATTATTATTTCGAGATACACATGTTTTATCTCAAATAATAAGCTGGGCCCAACATCATCCGCATACAGGCTCAAGGAAAGATTACTGGCCCCATTTATTTTCAAGTGTAAATGAATCTTTTTCCCGTGAGTTTTATAAGCGCCGAATAAAAAAATGCCAGTTGCGAAGTGGCGCTTATCGTATATACAGTCCTTCACTCGTCTATGCATGGCGAGATATGAAGCATGAAGAAGTTGACAGTGAAGATTGGTTTACCGATTGGCAAGTTGTAAATTACTTAGTTGATAAGGAGGAAAATATAAATGGACAAATTACAGAAGACTACTGCAAAACACTCGAAAAAATTGAACTCGCAATTCTCGCAAAGAAAAATGTCCTCCTCCGAGAAGAAGAATGAGTTTCTAGCATTAGTAGTTACAATCTTTCTCTCTTCTATTATTGGAACTTGTTTAGATGCTTTTTTTGTTCATAAACAAATATATTCCTTTCCAGCTAGACCCTTCTCATCCACATTTTCAGTTAATATAGCTTTTACATTGTTCGTACTGCCGATTTTAACAGTTATCTTTATACACATTTCAAAAAAATTATCTAAAGTTTCTAGAATTCTATTTATTATTTCGATCGGTATTTGCGCTAGCCTTTTTGAACAGATTGCTGAAAGTTTAGGTTTATTTGTACATAGTGCGAATTGGAACCATACATATTCTTTATTTGGTTATATGATTTTTTATTCTTTTATTTGGAACGTATATAATTGGATAAAAAAATAAAGAGACCATTATAGGTCCCTTCTTAAGCATACTCTTCCATTATTGCTAATGGTGCCAGTGTTTGAAGGCTTTTAGAGCGTAAACGATAGGCAACGACTTTCTTCTTATATTGCTTAATGACATCAACATGTTCCTCATAGCTATATAGAGAAAACCTAATCTCTTTATTCCCTTTCTTCGTATCAATGACTATTGGTGTCCCTTCTCCGTGCGGCGGGAAATAATGTTTATCTAAAAACAAAGCCTCATTAAATTCATGAATAACTTGTAGTTTCATTTCTCCCTCTATATTTTTTCCATCTATCGATATAGAAGTATTTTCCGCCTCAAGCTTTTGATGCAATTCAAATTTACTAATAATTGATTCTACAACAGAAGTGGGCATGCTAGAAACTAATACTTTAATAGCTCCAAAAACAAATAATGTAACTATAAACCATGTTGTCATTGTTATCATCTCCATTACATTTAAAAAATAAATTTCGTTCCATACGGTATTAGTATACTAATGAGTATTCCAGTTACAATCATCGTTACCGAACCGATAGTCGCTTCTTTCTCGCCTTCCTTCACTAAACGGCTCACACCGATAATATGTGATGCACAGCCCATTCCAACTCCTTTTCCAATCGTACTTGTTATACTGAAAAGCTTAAGTACTGTTGGTCCGATAATAGCACCTGTTATTCCTGCAACAACTACAAAACTAGAAGTCATAGATGGAATACCACCAATTTGATCCGCTAATGATAGGGCAATAGGCATCGTTGCTAACTGTGGTAAAGTAGTTAATATAAGTTCCTTATCTATATTTAAAATTCCGCCAATCACTACATTCATACTCGTTACAGCTACTATACCTATCACTACTCCAATAAGTATCGATAAAAAATTTTTCATAAGTATCTTTCGCTCTTTAAATAGAGGTATGGCTAATGCTACAATTGCAGGGCTCAATAAGCTTGAAAGAATGTCTCCTCCATTTTCCCTATACTCATGATGAGAAATATCAAAAATGAAAAATAAACAAATCATAATTGCCGTAACTGTTAACACCGGTAACGTAAATGCAAACGTAAATTTTTTATATAGCTTTGTCGCCAAGAAATAAATTGCTACAGTAATAATAATTAAGACCATTTGAATCGTGCACCTTGTCGATTTTATTTTTTTGTTGTTATTAATAATTGACTTATATACCCTGAAACAATCAAAGTTACTACAGTACTTGCAACTACTAAAAGGAATATAATACTCCCCTTACTTAAAAGAAAAGACCCGTATTCCATCAGCCCTGTTGTCGAAGGGATTAAAAATAACGGTAAAAATACGATTAACTTTTCCGCACCTAACTCAAACCATTTTAACGGTAAAATGCGAGTGGAAAGGAGCAGGAACAGCATTAACATCCCTATTAAACTTCCCGGTATTGATAGATGGAATATTTCCTGAATCCACGTACCCACTAAGCTAAATATATATAGCACGCCTACTTGAAGTAAAAGCATCACGTACTTCATTTCTTTCCCTCATTTCACTATCACACATCCATATTATGAAATTTCATTTAGCGTGTCGGCAAACCGTTTAATTCCAAGTTGAATTTGTTCTATATTCGCTCTACCAAACGTAAATCGTATATATTCATTTTTCGAACCTAAAACACTGCCCGGAACAAATGCGACACCATTCCGTATAGATTCACCTAATAAGTGATATTCATCAAACTTTCCTTTCACTTTACACCATACATGTATTCCACCCTCTGGCACGAAACATTCAACTCGGTCTCCCAATGTTCCTTCAAGCTCTGCAATTAATTCATCTCTTCTTTGCTTCAATTGTCCACGAAGTATCGTAATATGTGTATGAAAATCCTTTGATTCTAAAAATTGATTTGCTACCCACTGCGTAAATACACTATGGCCAAAATCAACTTGTTGCTTTGCATCTGCTAAACGCTCAATTACGCGTGTAGGACCAATTATCCATCCAATACGTAATCCTGATGCAACAATTTTTGATAATGAACTTATATAAAGAACATTTCCATTTTGGTCCATTGATTTTAATGTCGGGTTCACTTCTCCATTAAAAGAAATTAAACTATACGGATCATCTTCTACAATTGGTATACCGAACTCAGAAGACAGTTCTAAAATCTTTTTACGTCTCGCTAATGAAAGCACAGTACCTGTTGGATTTTGATAATCTGGATTCAAAAATACCATACGAATGCGATGCTTTTTGTGCAAATCGATTAAGTCATCTGGATTCATTCCATGCTCATCAACAGGTAAATGAAATATGTTTAAACCGGCCGATTTAAACATTGGAAGCGAAAAACAATATGACGGATCTTCAATCGCAATCGCATCGCCAGGTTTTAATAAACATTGAACGATAAGATTAAGCGCCTGTTGTGCTCCAGACGTAATAAGAATAGAGCTTGAATCTGCTTCAATTTGTTTATATTGCTGAACATGTGCTGCAATTGTTTTTCTCAACATCTCATTTCCAAGTGGATGGTCATAGCCGAGATTTTCCATAAATGTTTTCTCCGCCAAAATTGTTCGAAATCTATCACTCGGAATTAATTCTGGTGACAGTTCACCACTCGCTAAATTAATTAAATCATCTTTTTGTGTTTCCGTTCGAATTTGTTGAACGAGTGGTACGTTAGGTAAGAACGATCCATCCTCCACGTACCTACCCCAGTTCGGTATTCGTTTATGTGAGACACCCCATATGTCTGTATTAACCCGTGTTCCGCTTCCCTTTTGCCGTTCTACTACTCCAAGTGATTTTAATTCTTCATACGCAGCTACTATTGTACTCCGGTTCACCTGTAATTCCTTTGCCAATATACGCTCAGAAGGTAACTTACTATCAGAAGGAAATTCACCTGAAGAAATGCCTCTTTCAATATAATCAGCAATTTGTTTATATACAGGTGTCTTATCTGCACGATTTGGTTTCCATTCCATCTAGTTCCCTCCTTTCAAAACGAACTATCCTCATTTTTTACTAACAGTATTCACCGTAAAAATAGTATTAATTAGTCACATTTTCTTATCCGTAAATGGCTATATCCAAAATGGTTCTCTTTCTGATTACTCAATAGCTTCTGAAATTCCAACTTCATACTCTCATTTCCAGTTCTTTTACAAACTATCAAATCATTACCGCATACCATGTTACCCCGGCCAGTAGAACAAAAAGAAGAAGAATATAGATTGCAGATAAGTTTTTCACATTTCTTTTTGTAGACTTACCGTAATTCTCCTCCACGTTTCTTGCAACTAGTACAGTCCCAAATAGCGATACAATTACAATAATAACGACTAGTGAAATTGCAAAACTCATTGTCTTTTCACCTCTCTAAGACCCATCTATTTTAATTAAAGAACTTACATAAAAACCTTCCTCTTTAAAACGTTGATAACATACTACCTTTCTTCTCTTATCATAATAGATGTTTGCAAAAAGCGGACCAACCACTTTCGTGTTTTTTTGCTCATCCACTTAAAAAATAAAAAGCAACTGATCACTTAGGACCAGTTGCTTTTTTCACACGATAATTTTTCATTTAAAATTAATTCGATTTAAAAGTTTCGCCTTTTCATAATGAAACATCGACTGAGATAACTCAAAAATTGTTCCATTTACAAGATACACTGTATTTTCAATAAGAAGCGCCGGATGACCTTCATTTAATTCTAAAAGCTGTGCATTTTCTTTATTTACTTTTTCACAACTAATAACTTTATCAGCAAAACCAATATTTAATCGTAAATCTTCAATGAAATAACTGTATACAGAGCTTAATGCTATTTCTTCGTTCAAATATGGAATAATACCCTTTTTGAAATAACTTACTTCAATAGAGAATGGTTTAGCATCTACAATTCTTAAGCGCTTCAAAAAATACAACCTAGTTCCAGCTTCGCATTGCATCCGCTTTGCTATCTCTTCGTCCGCATCTATTACTTCCAGCTCTAACACTTTCGTTTCAATATTTTGTGAAACAAGATTTTTCGTTAATCCACGTAAACTTCCTAAATTAATGTAATCTGTTACAGAAGTTTCGCGTAAAAACATGCCACTACCTTGCACTTGAAAAATATAACCTCTATTCACAAGCTGACTAATTACTTTACGTATCGTATTACGGCTTACTTCAAATCGATTCATCAACGCTTCTTCTGTAGGTAGTTTTTTCGTTTCATTAAAAAGCCCATCTCGAATGTTTTGCTCTAACACATCTGCAATTTGTTTATACTTTGCACTCATACACTTTCTCCTAAAATACTCTTTTATCTGTTATAACTCTTCCCCTCTCGTTTCGATCACACGTTTATACCAATGAAACGAAAGTTTCTTCTTACGTTTTAAGTTATCATTATGATCGACAAAAATAAAGCCATATTGCTTTTTATATCCATTTAACCAACTTAAAAGATCAATCACTGACCATGCATAATAACCTTTTAAGTTAATTCCCTCTTCAATTGCACGCTTCATTACTTTTAAATGCGCTTCAATAAATTTAATTCTCGGAACATCTACAATTTCTCCGTCAATGATTGGATCTTCATCACCAAGTCCATTTTCCGTTACATACATCTTTATGTCACCGTAACGCGCTTTCAACATATGCAATCCCTCTAAGAAACCTTCGGGAGATATTTCCCATCCCCATTTTGTATATGTTTTATCATCCATTTTAACTGTTCGATAAAAACCATCAAAAGAAGGGTTACCTGGAGCAAGCGTTGAGTTTTCTCGAGAATGTTCCTCACTCTTTATATCCATATCGTATCTTTCTACTCGTATTGGTTGATAATAATTCAAGCCAATAAAATCATTTTCTTCTGCATTTTGTTTAATGATTTCTAATTCTTCAACCGTCCAATTAGGAGTCCATCCTTTTTCCTTTAATTGTTGTACAACATAAGACGGATACTCGCCCTTTAAAATTGGATCATAATACCAATACGTTTCATATTCATTCGCATGATTTGCTGCTAGTATATTTTCTTTTTGATCATCCACACTATAAGCAGGTAAGAAAACATGTGTAATCCCAATCTCACCATATTGTTTCAGCTGCTTGTACACCGCAACTGTTTTCGCATGTGCATAAAATACATAATGAGTCGCTTGAAAATACTTTGGAACATCATTTTGGATTCCTGGTGGATGTGCACCTTTTAAATAACCTAATCCACAAAACATTACTGTCTCATTAAAAGTAATCCAATGCTTAACTCTGTCACCAAATGCCTTAAAACAAGTTTCTGCATATTTTACGAAAGCCTCTGCTGTTCTTTTATTCGTCCATCCACCATCTTTTTCTAACGGTAATGGTAAATCCCAATGATATAAAGTGACAAACGGCACAATCCCGTATTTTAAACATTCATCAATTAAGTTGTTATAAAATTCAATCCCTTTTTCATTTACCTTTCCATCTCCAGTCGGCAATATTCTCGCCCAAGAAATAGAAAAACGATACGATTCTAATCCCATCTCAGCCATTAAGCGAACATCTTCCTTATATCGATGATAATGATCAACAGCTACATCACCATTTGTTCCATTGTATGTTTTGCCAGGAATTTTTGAAAACTCGTCCCAATTCGTAACACCTTTTCCATCTTCATTCCATGCACCTTCTACTTGATAAGAAGCTGAAGCAGCTCCGAATAAAAAATCATGTGGAAACTTCATAGTATATACCTCCATTTCATTACGACAAATCAAATTCATTCACATATATAAAATTTATAGGTACAAATTTTATATGTATGATTATATCTTATGTTTTTATTTTTTTCTATTATAAAAGTACAATTTCTATTGTTGGTTATTGGAAAAGAAATAAGAAGCGATATATTTTATCGCTTCTTACTCTCATCATCTTTATTCTTTTATTAATGACTTATTCGCTCTTATAACTTCTTGATACAATAATGGTGACCACTTTTCATTTATGTAGTCTTGAATTACCCAGCCCACTCTCAAAGGATTCTTTTGTTTTATATAGTTTGCAATTTCAGGATTTATATAAGAGGCATAGTAATACGGACTATTCCATGCTGTACCACCAGAAGACAAGCTTGTAAAATTAATATATAGATGATTTAAATCCTCGCTATTGTTCATCGTTTCATCCATCGTATCTTTAATAGATTTTACTTTCTCATCATAATTCACTTTATATTTATCTTGTACTGTTACATTTACATTTTGGTTTACAGTTGTGGTAAACGTCTCATTATCTGGCCAATAAAAATTATTATATCCTCCAGATTCATTACTACCACTATATCTTTTTAGTAGTACAATTTTCCCACGAGCATCTCCAAGTTTTATATTTCCTTCTGTTTTTAAAAAGATAGGATCAACAAAATAATTTTTTTCAAACGTACTACTAAATGAACCTTCTGCCCCTTTCATATCCTCATACTCTTTTTTTAAAGACATAATAATTGTTTCACTCGGGTTATCTTTTAAAAATTGTTTCGCTTCATTTATGAATTCATGCAGTGTTACGTAAAGATATAATGGCCCATGATGAAGAACTATCGTATTATCATCTGTTAAACGTCCTCTTATATCAAAAATGCGAGCTCCATGGTCCATTTGATAGCGAAAATCATATTCTTGCGTCATTCCCCACACTTGCTTAATCGGATTTTGCAACTTGAACGTCCCACTATCGTGTGTTCCTGGAATTGAAATTCGTGCTAACGGGATATTATCAGGTATAGGTTGCATCCATTTTGACCAATTTTCAAGCTCATTAACAGAGCTAGCTGCAACTACTCTCTTATCATGTAAAGCAAATACAAATGTGATAAATATTGTACTACATATGAATAATTTCAAAATTAACTTCTTATTGCTCATTATTATCCCTCACTTTTTCTGTTTTTACATCAAACTTATTGAATATAATATAAGCTAGTTCATAAAAAATAAATAACATTTCATCAATATGAAATATTGCATAGAAGTAAAGTTAAAAAATCATTCACATATACTAAATTAGAAAAATTTAAAGGAACTTCATCTGAAGTTCCTTTTGCTTATTTTATGTTCAATACATATGAACCATCTTTATTCTCATATTTATAGACGTATAAATAATATTTCCCTGGCTTTGCATTATAAGTTCCTTTAACTACATTTCCTTCATTTTCACCATATGCTACATAGTTATTTAAATCTGATTCATGATGAAGTACCCATGTCATTCCGATATTTTGTTCATTTAGTAGAGAAATATTAATATTTTCCGGTGAGTCAATTTGGAAAGTAAATACATCTACTCTATCACTATTATGTAGCGTTCCTTTCACCGGTGTATGAAAGTTAACTTTATTTGCCTGTCTAGGCTCATTGTTTGGTTCATTTTCTGTTACTTGTAACTCATTCCCACCGTTTGGTTTTCTTTGTTCATAACCTAAGTTTACTAGTATAGACTTCAAATCTGGTAAAACACCAATTTTATCTGCATATGGATCTTTAGATTTTGTTCCTGTGCTCTGGTTGCTTAATATTGCTCTTAGTTCACTTGGTCTATATGGTTGTCCTAAATTTTCTTTAGCAATGCTTTGTACTAAAGTCGCTGCCCCAGCAATAATTGGCGAGGCACTAGATGTTCCGCTAAAGCTTGAAGTATAAAGATTTACAGCACTTCTACTTTGCTCGGCTGTAGTTGTATCTACATTTTCTCCCCATCCGTACACATCAATACGGCTTCCATAATTCGAAAACCACATACGTTCATGAGGGAAAGATGAAGAGCCAGCTCCTACCATAATTGCACCCGAATCTTTAAAATCTTTACTATTACGATTTAAGACTTGCTTACCTTTTCTATCTTTGAACTGATCTAAATCATTCCACCCATTTGCTCCAGCCTCTATAATTACAATTCCCTTATCTGTACCAGCACGAATTGCATCAAAAATATCTGGTTGTACTTCAACAGGTAAATATTTATCACCATATCCATCAAAGGATGCTTGCGCCTCTAATAATAAAACATCCCCAGCTTCTAACTGATTTACAGCGCTTAATATTGCATCAGCCGTATTATACTGTCCATTATCTCTTATTTGAGAGATAACCTTTGCTTTCGCTTTTGGCGCAATCCCAATATTCCCGACTTCATTGTCCTCAGAGGATACAATTCCTAGTACAGACGTCCCATGACCGACATGCTGATTTATATTTCTTCCAGACATTAATTCAATATTTTGATGTAATAAATCCTCATGATTTAATAGCCATCCGTATTCCATATCAACAAAAGTAATACCATTTCCATTACCGCCTTGAATTCCCCAGGCGAAAGGCGCATTAATACCGTATGGGGCTGCTTCAAGATAACCTTGTTTTTTAAATCTAGGATTGTTATTAGGATTAAGAGCTACACTTGATGATTGCACTTCAGGTGGCATTATTTTCTCTTGTTTCTTCATATACGCATCTTCTATTAAAGAAGATGCCTTTAACTTATCTACTATTTCTTCTTCATACCCACTATTTTGATTTTGAAGAATATAGTAGTTTAATAGACTTGTAGATACATGATTAGGTGCTTTCACTTCAAGGTTTTGTATTTGTTCCGGGCTTACAGATGTGAATAAACGAGTAAATGTTACATCTGGATATTCTGTCAAAAGATCTTTTATTACTTTATCATTCGTTTGAGATTGTATTTGTTTTTCAATACCATCTTCATATGGCAAATCCAAATCCGCTTTAAATTTTACAATGATTTGCTTATCTGTTTCTTGTTCTATCCCTAATTTACTCTGCTGTTCTATAGAATCAGCATATACACTATTGATAGTGCCTCCTGTTCCTAAAAGTGTTGTAATGATTACAGTTGACGCACACATTTTTTGAAATATTTTCATTACATCAATCCTCCTATTAATAATTATTAATCATTATATTAATCTATAATGATTAATTCTATAACGTATTCCCTTTCTACTAAATAGATTATAGTAATCAGAAATATGAACTTCAATGTATTTTCATATGCAATATTTCATATTCTGACTCTACACTAAACGAATATGAAACTTATAGTGATTATTTATTTTATATGTGCTAATATACTTACATTAATATATTACGCATATACACATTTCAAACTACATTACTTAATCGTTTCACCTTAATTTTTTCTTAGGAGGATTTACAATGAAATTACTAAAAATAAAACATATAATTCCTTTATCTGCGGCCGCAATTACATTCGTATGTAGTCAAAGTACAGCTGAAGCTTCTACCATTCATACAGTAAAAAAGAACGATACACTTTGGGGCATTAGTAAACACTACGGAGTTTCAATACAATCCATTAAACAGGCTAATAATAAAGGAAACAATAAAACCTTTATTGGCGAACAGTTACATATTCCAGGGTCCGTGAAATCAAATGAAATCACTGTTCCTCAAAACGCCAAGCCTGCGAACATTTCTGAACAAATTATTTATCAAGTACAACCGGGAGATTCATTAGAAACGATAGCAAAGCGTTACAATGTCACTGTCCAATCTATAAAACAAATTAACAATACAGTCGGAAACAAGCTTTATACAGGACAACATTTAAAAATCAACTCAAGTATTTCACAAAAAGAAAAAGACTTAATGGCACGCTTAGTTACCGCTGAAGCAGGTGGCGAATCCTATAAAGGAAAAGTAGCAGTAGCCAAAGTTATACTAAATCGTGTAAATGCAAAAGGTTTTCCAAATACAATAACAGGCGTTATTTATGAACCTATTAAATACGGATATGCATTTACTCCTGTTACAGATGGAAGAATTAATCAACCTGCAAGTGCAGAAGCAAAAATGGCTGTAGAAGAGGCTATCTCCACAAATGGAGTAGATTCAGACTGGATTTATTTCTACAATCCAAAAACATCAACGGACAAGTGGATTACGACACGTCAAACAGTAGCAGTAATTGGTAATCATGTGTTTGCTAAATAAGATTTAAAATCATTAACAGACCTCTTCACTTAAAAGGTCTGTTTTTTTCTATGTAAGATGTTATTAATCATATGACATAGTTATTTTTTAAACTGTTTCTTCTTTCAAATAAAAATTTTTGTATTTACTCCACCACTCGTAGAAATTAATAAAGCATCAAGTTCAAAAACTCCCACTTTATTAATAAAAGCTATTTCTTACCTTCATAAAATTGTTATACACTAGAAAAATAAAAAACAAACTATTCGTTAGCAGGTGGAAGAATATGTATGATGTTACGATTATCGGCGCTGGAGTAAGTAGCATTTTTATGGCTTATTCACTAGCTAAAAGTAACAAAAAAGTTTTAATTCTTGATAAAGGTAAAGCGCTAGAAGATCGCCATTGTCCTTTAGACGAAGGAAAAGTGTGTAATTGTACTACATGTGATAAATATTTCGGGTTTGGTGGTTTAGGCAAATCTGAAGGGAAATTTAATTATACAAACGGATTTGGCGGAGAACTTGAGAAAAAAGTCGGTAAAGAGGGTTTTATACAACTCATGGCTGAAGTAGATGAAATTCTATGTCAGTTTGGTGGAAGTTCGGTTTCAAAATATTCTACTGAAAATTCAAGTCTCACTAAGAGAGCTGAAGCGTGTGGTTTACAAATGCTAACAACAGAAGTAAGACATCTTGGTACTACACTTTCCAGTAACATTTTTCAGCAGCTCTATGAATTTTTACTGACGAAAATAAAGATCCAATTTCATATAGATGTACAACATATTCTGAAACAGGAAGATCATTTTACAATAGATACAAATCAAGGAACAGTTCAAACTAAGCAACTAGTATTTGCAACTGGGCGCTCTGGGGCCGATTGGTTAAAAGAAATGTGCAGTTCCCTAAATATTTCTCAGGAGCAAACACGTGTAGATTTAGGAATTAGAGTAGAAATGAAAGAACATCAATTACGTTCTATATTAAAAGATACTTTTGAAACAAAACTTTCTTATCAAGGTGAGCATTTCACAGCAACTACTTACTGTATGAATCCAAAAGGACGCATCATTCGAAAGTACGAAGAAGGTTTAGTTATGCCTGACGGTCAAAATTTTCGAGAGCAAGGAACTGGCACTTCTAATTTAAATTTCACTTTATTTATTCCTCGCTATTTTCCAACTCTCAAAGAAGCAAATGTATACGCAAGTTCAATTATTAAAGGCATTAACCAAGGACGAGATCGGATTGTTATACAGCGCTTAGAGGACTTACTAAAGAAACAACCTACGGCGGAAAACAGCATGGAACATAGCCGTATACAGCCTACACTACAGGGGGATTATGGAGATTTGAATCAAGAAATTCCTCAATTATATATTGAAGGGCTCAAAGAATTTTTATTACGTTTAGAACAATTTATACAAGAACCTATTGATCAACATACTTTACTATATGGAATTGATGGAAAGTTCTATGCTCCTACGATAAAAATTAATAATCATTTTGAAACTAGTATACATGGGCTATTTTTAATTGGAGATTGTTCAGGCGTTACGCACTCATTATCTCAAGCAGCTGCAAGTGGTCTGTATGTTGGAAAGTACTTATCTGACATTTAATTTCTATTATTAAGATGTCAGTCAAATATATTCAATTTCAAAATACTTTACTTATATAGAGTAAAAGTATATTAATAAATCCCCTATTCTTCCCGGCTAATAATTAACCGACAAAAAGTCGAGATTTTACAAGATACATATGTAATATAACTGTATATTTAAAACGATTGACATTCAATTCTAATAAATTGAATGTCAACAGTTTTAAAAGTCTCTATCCATTTTCACTTTCATTTGTTCGATATTTTGTAACATCATCATAGTGTTTAATATGGTAGGATGTCTATAAGTCAATTTCACTACAACTATGACTTGTTCTGCCCGTTTCTCAAAAAGAGTTATATTTATGCTACTACGCTTTAAAAATCCCCATTGTATGTATATGAATACTTCAAATTATTCCCTTTAGAAAATAGAGTCTAAATGGTTCATTATACTCTAATAGTTATAAAAACATAATATATAACTTCAGTTAAATAAATTGTATAAAGAAGGTGTAAAAATGAAGAATAAAATAAATTTACAAATGCAAAATATAAGCTTTGTTATAATAATGGCTTTAGCAGTATGGTTAAAAACATATCTTATTACGCGATTCAGTTTTGATTTAAAAATCGAGTCTTCAACGCAAGAGCTTATTTTGTTTATTAGTCCTCTAGCCGCATCATTAGCATTTGTTGGATTAGCATTATTTGCAACTGGTGAAAAGCGAAATTATATAGCGCTATGTATTAATTTCTTATTAACAATCGTACTCGTTGGAAATGTAATGTTCTATGATTTTTATAGTGATTTCGTTACATTACCAGTACTTGGACAAACCTCAAACTTTGGACAATTAGGCGGCAGTATTATAGAAATATTAAACTACAAAATTATACTCGCATTCGTAGACATTGTTTTCTTCTTTATTTTATTAAAAAAGAAATCATTGGTCTTTAAAACAGAACGTGTAACTCATTCTACACGCTTGTTATACTTTCTTTTAACAATTGGTGTATTCTTTGCGAATCTACATCTTGCAGAAAAAGAGCGCCCTGAATTATTAACGAGATCATTCGACCGAGTAATGCTTGTCAAAAATTTAGGCCTATATACTCACCAAGTATATGACTTAACACTGCAAGTAAAAGCCGGTTCACAAAAAGCGCTTGCTGATAGTAGTAAATTACAAGAAACTGAAAACTACGTAAAAGCAAACCAAAGCGAGCCAAACCCTAATATGTTTGGTACAGCGAAAGGAAAAAATGTAATTGTCGTCACTCTTGAATCCTTGCAAACCTTCTTAATAGGCGCATCAGTCAATAGGCAAGAAGTTACACCATTCCTAAATGAATTCATAAATGAAAGTTATTACTTTGATAACTTTTTCCATCAAACTGGTCAAGGGAAAACATCCGATTCTGAATTTCTAATCGATACGTCGTTGTATCCATTAAATCGAGGGGCTGTATTCTTCACACACGGTAACAATGATTATACTGCGACTCCAGAAATCTTACGTCAGCAAGGTTATTTCACTTCTGTATTCCATGCGAATAACGCAACATTTTGGAATCGTAATATCATGTACTCTGCTCTTGGTTATGATCGTTACTATAATGAGCTTGATTACAAAATTACACCAGAAACAAATTTAAATTGGGGATTAAAAGATATCGAATACTTTGATCAATCAGTAGATATATTAAAAACTGTTAATCAACCATTCTATGCTCGTTTCCTTACTTTAACAAACCATTATCCATTTACGTATGATGAAGATACAAAATTCATTGAACCATACAACTCTGGTAATGGCGTATTTGATCGTTACATCGTAACAGCACGTTACTTAGACGAATCAATTAAGAAATTTATTGAACGTCTAAAGGCCGAGGGGCTTTACGATGATTCTATTATTGTGTTATACGGTGATCATTATGGTATTTCCGAAAAACATAATCGTGCAATGGCACAGTTTTTAGAAAAAGATCAAATAACAGAATTTGATACTTTAAATTTACAACGTACACCTTTATATATTCATATTCCTGGACAAACAGAAGGTCAAACTATTTCAAAGCCTACTGGACAAATCGATATGAAACCTACTATTCTAAATTTATTAGGTGTTGATTCTACGAATGATATTCGTTTTGGCCATGATATGTTTTCAGATGAATATACTGGCTTTGTTGTTTTACGTGATGGTAGCTTCATTACAGATAAGTATGCATACAAAAACAACACTTTCTACGACCGTATAACAGGTGAAATTGTAGATTTACCAAAAAAAGAAGCTCAAGCCCTCATTAAACGTGCCCAAAATGAATTACGAATGTCTGACAAAATTATTGAAGGCGATTTATTACGCTTCTCAGAAAGCAATAAAATTAAAACTGGCGAAGTACAAACTAAAATTAAAGAAACAGAAAAATAATCTATATATGAAAAAGGAGCAACTTATTACAGTTGCTCCCTTTTACTTTTATTCTACGCTTGTTTCTAAAGCTACATCCGTATAGGTATTATCATTACCTATATTTAAAATTACTTCACATTGACGCAATCTCAATTCAAAGAGCATGATAGAATCATGATAGATTTCAGGATTTGATTTCATCTTATGTAATATCTCTTGTTTTTCTTGTATTTCTAAATGCGTGTTTTCTACAGCTTGCTTTAAGGAGTTAAATGGATTCCTAAAGAATATATTAATATCTCGCTCTTGTGTGTTTTCAAACAGCTCAAATTGCAAGAAAAATTTCTTCATAATAGAAGCCGTTACCTCAGTATAATCTTCATTTTCTACATACTGTTTGTATTTGTTATATAGCATAGATTTATTTTTAGGAAGAACTCCAAATAATTTACCGGCACTTTTCAGTAAAAATTGTGCTGGCGTAAATCGACGTAAAATATTTACTTCATCCATTTGTATTCTAGTCGTCATCCTGTCAGTATCTCTGCGCCAGTCATCAAGCACTTTAAAGTCACATTCTAACTGTATTCTATTTTCTCCAAATAGTGAATTAAGCCCTTCACTAAGTTCTTCTAAATACGTTTGGCTTTGAAGAAGCTCATTATTAGAAGTTGCAATCCAATTTTGCATAGAAAGAGCAAGATTAGGTAGTACAGTTTGTTCTAAATATTTATGCACTCTTTCATTCATTGCTTTATTTAGTTCCGTATCCATGTGCCCGAAATCACTTTCTTCACTAATTATATTAGAACAACTCTTTAATATCTTCGGGATATTTTCAGTAAGATCATTCGTAATTTCAGTCTTCATTGAACGATATGATTGTGTAATGAAATGAATTTTTTCCCTCTCAAATGCAGTAAGGTTATTAATGCTACCGTTTAGTTTCACTAGCATATCTTCATTCCAATTAATAGCATCCACTAGATTGTTTTCTTTCTCAACACGTTTATCCAAAAGATATGTAATTGTTTTTCGAATGAAATATAATAACTTTTCAGTACGTTCTGCATCGATATGTTTATGATTAAAGTTAAAATGAATAAACTCAGTTAAATCATTTAATTGTTGACTACTTGTATATAACGAAGAATAAGGGAAAATTCTTGCATGTGGGAAATATGTGTTTATTCTCGCTGCCGTATCATGTAATACCCTTTTTACTTCTGCTTCACTGTAAATGTTATCGATTTTATTTAATAAGAAATGAATTTGTAAATTTGGCGTATGTTCTTGAATACTTAATAGAATGTCACGTTCTTTATCAGTAAAAGGTGAATCCGCATTCAATACGAACAGTAATTCGTCTACAGAATTTAAATATTCGAATATCTCATCTCTAGTGTCGTTATTCCTATTAAAGCCAGGTGTCACTACAAATGTAAGTTTATTTTCATTTAAAAATCTGCATGGTAATTTAAATTCAACACATGCTCTATCTCTATATGTTTGATGGTGCTGGGACATCATATTATGGTAATCAGAGACATCTTCCGTTGTTGTAATTGCTGAGTCTGTTATGGCGTTTATTTCTATATGAGCATCATTTTTTAAAACTACTACATTTGAAATTGATTTTTCTAATATATTTTCTCCTAATATAGAGTTAATAAATGTAGTTTTTCCGTTTCCTGAAGTTCCCGTTACTAAAATACGATTTGTTCTTAAATCTGCGAGCTCGTCAACTAGCCATTTAAACCGGTGACCTATTTCTATATTGTGCTTTTGTGCCCATTGTGTAATAGATTCAAAAAGGTGTAAGCTGTACTCTAAGCCATTTACATGATTAATAGAATGTGACAGTAAGTTTTCCGCATGTTCTATATTTGCTGAATCTATTTTGGAAGGGAAAATCTCATCCCATGCCAATACAGCTGCAGATGGAAATACAGCATAAGATGGATTGACTACCTTTAACCAATTTGCTAACAGATTTGGTATGATATCGTTTAATTGTCTAAGCGTATATTGACCTTGAATTAATGCAAAGTACGTTTCTTCGTAAAGAGCAGAAACTTTGTTCCATATATCGGACGAATGTATTTCAATATGTAAGAAAAATTCATTTATTGTGTTAAGCCACAATAAGTAATTTTTTTCATTTTTATAACTGTTCCAGAGTGATGAAACCATTTGCGTAAATTGTACTTGATCTACATTATTTAATGTAGCTAATGCATCATAAAAATAGTCTGGTGAAATATGTTTAGTAAACCCTTTATCGATATATCCTTTTAACACCTCAAACCAAGGATACGATTCTATGCGAATTAACTCATTCACAGCAAGCTCTACTGCACTATCAAAATCTTGCTGTTCCTCATAAAAGGAACGGGCAATTTTTGTGACATTCGGATAATCAGGATTTAAAGAAACTGCTTCTTTAATAACACCGAAAGCTGAGTCAAAATTATTTTGCTCAATGTAAAGAGAAAGTAATTGTAGTCTAATTTCGGTCATCAATATTTTATTATCAGTGGTAATAGAAGTATAAATATTTTCAGCAAATGATAACTGATTAAGTTCGAAATAAGCATCCGCAATATTTTTTTGTGCCCATGGTGCTAATTCATTACTAACCTTCTCCCATTTAAAAATAGCTGCTTCAAAATCTTGATGACGATAATAAAATTCACCTTGTGCAAAACGAATATAAGACCCATCAGAAATCTCATTTTTTTCTTCGTTTACATAAGCTTGTCCAAGTACGTCAAGAGTTGGTTTTGTTTCATTCTCCATTAGGAATGTTTCATAATACATCTTTTTTATTAATTGTTTTTCTAATCTCATCTTTTCCCCCACTATATCTTGAAAATACATTTTTAAGATATATCAATACTTTTTGTATGTATGCTTTTTATCTTAACAAAGAATATCTTTTGGAAAATTTCATTTTCCTTTCATTTTTCAAGTTAGATTGAATTTTTATGAGAAAAGTTTCAGTTTTTTTTCAATTCCCTTTCAGTTATGAAACAGCATTAAATGTTCCTAATAACCTAATAACACTATAATATTCCACATTATATTATCAGGAAAATCCCATATAAACCATATTATAAAAACAATCTATATTGAATTTATATACATAATTCACTGTGCTGTCAAACAAAAAAAACAATAAGAGCCAACAGCTATTCATACCATTTCTTTCTCAAATTGTTTTCCTTTAAAATGTTTCAGTAGTTATGTAATTAAATTCCATTAACCTATATAAATAACTAGTCCAAAAAATATCTATATGCATATCATGTTATAGTAAAGAATTTAGGAGATCCTAAAAGGAGGCATTTTCATGTTTGAAGATAAATCTAAAATAAATTACCCATATGAATTTACTGAAACTACAACAGTTCCTCTAAAGAACCCCATTGACAAAAAATTCAAGAACGGGACAGGTACACATAACTTTCCAATTAAGAAGCACTATAAAGAGCAAGTTCTATACACTGAAAAAATCAATAATAATAAAAATAAATAATTGTATAGATCCTTATAACAATTAGCCAAATAAGAAGCAACATTTGGCCATGCATAGTTATTTGGTTAGTAATGTAGAAATCTTTATTATACAATTCATGCACCTTTTAAAAAGTGCTGTATACAGCGCTTTTTTATACATAGATAAATTTAAGCTAACGCAACCAAGAAATAAACTGCAAAATTACTCCACCTTATTTTCGTTTAACAATTAAATCTACATATTAAAAGGGAGCAACAGTAAATGTTGCTCCCTTTTGAAAAGTAATTTTATTCACTCTACATAACCCTCTTAAACATCTTTTCCAACTCATAAGTAGAATGATGCACAAGAATCGGTCTTCCGTGTGGGCATGTGTATGGGTTTGTTGTTGTACGTAATTCTTCCAGTAAGGCAAATATTTGATCGTTCGTTAAATATTGATTCGCTTTAATGGACGCTTTACAGCTCATCATGATGGCTGCTTCTTCACGTAACTTTTTAATATCAACTTTTTTTAGTTTAACAACTTGCTCCATCATTTCATCGATAATTTCTGTTTCTTGTCCTTTCGGGAACCATGTTGGATGCGAGCGGACGATAAAGGATTGATGGCCGAATTGTTCTAAAAATAGCCCGACTTTTTTTAGTTCTTCTAACTGTTCTTCGACACGTAAAAATTCAGGAAGAGATAGATCAATACGGTACGGTACAAGTAACTCTTGTACTTCTTGCGCTACCCTTCCTACTTTATCACGGAAGTATTCATAATTAATACGTTCCTGCGCGGCATGCTGGTCAATCATATATAAGCCTTTATCATTTTGAGCGAAAATATATGTTCCATGCATTTGTCCAATTGGATAAAGTGGTGGTAAGTCATTCCCGTTCATTTCAATCTCTTTTATTTCCCGAACTTCTTCTTCTAATTCCTCTAGTTCAAAGTCCTCTTCATTACTGTCCCACGATTTCTCTTCTTGAATTGGTTCTTCGATTATCGGTTTAGTGGATGGTTGCCAACTTTGCTCTTCTCTTATGAGCGACTGTGGTGGTTGCCATTCTTGTTTCGGCGGTTGCCAAAGCTGCGCTGGCTGTTTCACAGCCTGCGGTTCTTCTTGTTTTGCATCCATGCCAGTTGGTAAAACAATGTCCGGCATAGATGGTTCTTTCGGCTTCGCATGCTCAAACTGGAACTGTTCTTGCACACTTTCGTCTTTTTCTTTTTTCTTCGTTGTTACGCCTGCATCTGGAATAAGCTGTATTTTTTTAAATGCAGCTTGCAATGTTTCTTCGATCAGCTTTAGCAATTCTTGTTCTTTACTAAAACGAACCTCTAACTTCGCTGGATGTACGTTAACGTCAACTAGCATTGGATCCATTTCAATCGATAAGAAGCCAATTGGATACCGGCCGACTGGCAGTAATGTATGGTATCCTTGCTGAATCGCTTTCATTAGTACAAAGTTTCGAACGTAACGACCATTTACGATCGTTGACATATAATTACGAGATGCTCTCGTTACTTCTGGTAATGTTACATAGCCTTTAATTGTAAAGTCTAAAGATTCAGCTTCAATTGGAACAAGCTTCTTCGCAACTTGAATACTGTAAATCGATGCAAGTACTTGTCTTACATCACCGTTACCTGATGTATGAAGCAATTTCTTTTCATTATGAAACAGTTTTAACGATACTTCTGGATGTGACATTGCAATACGATACACGATATCTGTAATATTCCCGAGCTCCGTATGAATGGTTTTCATATATTTAAGACGCGCTGGTGTATTAAAGAATAAGTTTTGTACTGTAATATCTGTTCCTTTTCGGCTCGCAGTTTTCTCTTGTTTTATAATGTCTCCACCTTTAATTATGAGGTGTGTACCAGGCGCATCACCTGTGCTAGTAATTAATTCTAATTCACTAACAGAGGCAATACTCGGCAATGCCTCACCGCGGAAACCGAGTGTTCTTATGCGAAACAGATCGTTTTCATCTTTAATTTTACTCGTCGCATGGCGTTCAAAAGCGACGATACAGTCTTCTTCTGCAATACCATCACCGTTATCAATGATACGAATTTTCGATAACCCAGCTTCTTCTAAGTGGATTTCAATAGATGTACTATTCGCATCGATAGAATTTTCCACAAGTTCTTTTACGACTGAAGCAGGGCGCTCTACTACTTCCCCTGCCGCAATTAAGTTAGAGAGTTGGTCATCGAGTTTGCGAATTTTCCCCATCTACTTACTCATCCTTTCTTTAACTTCTTCTGTAAGCGATACAATTCGTTCATCGCTTCTAAAGGTGTCATATCAAGTAAATCAATTTTTTTAATTTGCGCAAGTACTGCGCTTTCTTTTTGATCAAGCACAGGCTTGTCTTGTTTTTTTGAAGATTGGTCTCCTCCAAAGAAAGATAGTTGTGACTCTTCTTCAGTCTCTTCTTTCTTTTCTTGTATTTCTGCCGTTTCTTCTTTTACAACTACAGGTTCTGGAACAACTACAGGTTCTGGAACAACTTCTTGTACCTTTACTTCTACACGCTTTGGAATAATAATTTCTTCCTGTCCTTCTAGTTGTGCTAACACTTCTTTCGCGCGGGCGATTAAGCTATCTGGAAGCTCTGCAAGTTGCGCAACGTGAATTCC
This sequence comes from Bacillus sp. C-3-6, assembly GCF_054509685.1. Lineage (NCBI taxonomy): Bacteria > Bacillati > Bacillota > Bacilli > Caryophanales > Bacillaceae > Bacillus > Bacillus sp. C-3-6. Next base: position 3,579,806 of record NZ_CM137247.1, read on the forward strand.
GTAACTTTTATCAGCTGCTCCATCTTGAATTTTATGAAGGAATACTACTTTTCCATTCTCTTCAATTGCTGAAACGTGTACATTTTTCAGTTGATCTAAACTCTCTTCTAACACAGTCAATTCGTGATAATGCGTAGAGAATAACGTTTTTGCACCAATTTGGTCATGAATATGTTCAATAATTGCTTGTGCAAGTGCCATACCATCATACGTAGATGTACCTCGTCCAATTTCATCGAATAAAATTAAACTTCTTTCTGATGCGTTTGCAATTGCATTTTTCGCTTCTAACATTTCGACCATAAATGTACTTTGACCTGATATTAAATCATCCGCTGCACCAATTCTCGTAAAGATTTGATCAAATACAGGTAATACTGCTTCTGTTGCTGGTACGAAACAACCGATTTGCGACATAACAGTTACAAGTGCTAATTGTCTCATATACGTACTTTTACCAGACATGTTCGGTCCTGTAATTAAAAAGACATCCATCTTCTCTGGCATAATACAATCATTCGGTACATACAATTTCCCGTTCAATACTTTTTCAACGACAGGATGACGACCATCTTTAATAAAGATTTCACGCTTCGTTGTTAGTACAGGTTTTACAAACTGTTCTTCTTCACTAACTGTCGCAAAACTTTGCAGTACGTCTAATTCACTAATTACTTTTGCTAAATGTTGTAATTTCGGAATAAATACTTTTACTTCTTCACGAAGCGCTGTAAATAAATCGTATTCTAGTTGTACAATTTTTTCTTCTGCTTCTAAAATTAACGTTTCTTTTTCTTTCAGTTCATCTGTAATGAAACGTTCAGCATTAGCAAGCGTTTGTTTTCGTTCGTAGCGGCCTTCTGGAAGTGCTGCAAGATTCGCCTTCGTCACTTCAATGTAGTAGCCGAAAATACGGTTGTACCCGATTTTTAACGATTTAACTCCTGTAATATCACGCTCTCGTTTTTCAAGCTCAGCGATCCACGTTTTTCCGTTTTTACTAACGTAACGATATTGATCAAGCTTGTCATTATAACCGTCTTTAATAATATCTCCATCTTTAATAGAAAGCGGTGGGTTTTCTTGAATACTTCTTCCTAGTAATTCAGTTAAGCTCTCACATGGATCCGCTCCTTGAATTAACCTTGCTGCATAAGCATTATCTAACAAACTAATCGCTTCTAAAATAGCTGGCACTTGAAGTAAAGATCGTCTTAACTGTAATAAGTCCCTTGCATTGACATTACCAAATGCAACTTTTCCTGCTAAACGTTCTAAATCATATACTTCTTTTAATTTTTCTTTTAAATCTTCACGTAAAAAGTAATCATTTACAAATGTTTCAACCATTTCTAAACGCTCTTCAACTTTTTCTTTCTGAATAAGTGGACGTTCCATCCACTGTTTTAACATACGACCACCCATAGCTGTTTTTGTTTTATCCAATAGCCATAATAATGATCCTGTTTTTTCTTTCGTTCGAAGTGTTTCCGTCAGCTCTAAATTTCGCTTTGAATGCACATCAATTTTCATAAATTGATTCGTATAATAAATTTCTACAGGTTGTAAATGATCTAATGAACGTTTTTGCGTTCTTATCACATAGTTAAATAAGCGTCCAATTGCTTTAATTAACTTTGCTTGCGAAACATTTTTCACAAGATGTTCTAATCCTTCAGGAATTGCCGTTGCATCTTCATATGAAATTGTCATTTTTAACGTTTCAGTTAATTTATTTAATTCATCTTTAGAAAATGAAGAATCTACAACAATTTCTTTCGAACCAGTTGCATACACTTCCAATAAAATATCTTCCACTGAACCAGTCAATAACGTTACTGTATTTTGTCCAGTCGTTAAATCATTACAAGCTAAAGCATATGATCCATCTTCAAAATGTGTTAATGCGGCTAAGAAGTTGTTTTCTTTCTCATCAATTGTACGCCCTTCCATCATCGTTCCTGGCGTAATTAGTTGTACTACTTCACGGCGCACTACACCTTTAGCTGTTTTTGGATCTTCCACTTGCTCACAAACAGCAACTTTATATCCTTTTTCAACAAGTTGTTCAATATAGTTTTTAGCTGCATGATGGGGTACACCGCACATCGGTATACGATCACTACTGCCACCATCTCGGCTCGTTAATGTAATCTCAAGCTCATGAGCTGCTTTAACGGCATCTTCAAAGAACATTTCATAAAAATCGCCTAATCGGAAAAATAAAAAGGCATCTTGATAGTCTGCCTTAACCTTTAAATATTGCTGTATCATAGGGGTATATTGCGTCATACTTTTCCTCCATAATTCTTACATAGTAATCAATTTTCATATATGTCACATTTCACGGACATCCATATCTCCTATTTCAGGAGTCTATCTTCATTATAACATATTTCATAAAGAATCATGTTCATTCAGCGCCACTTATGTAAAGTAAAAAGCTAGGAAGAACTTCTCCCTAGCTTTCTATTACTCTTCTTCTGCATCAACGATAAAGTTCGGATCTAATTCTTCAAATTCATCATCAGCAATTTGGAAATCATCATCTGATTCTACGCAGCCTTCAGGATTTACACTTACACAAATTTTCGTTTCTCCAACTACTTCTGTTACAAATTCACGTTCTACAGTTACAACAATTTTATTACCGTTTGGTGATACCAGCGCTTCTAAACAATTTGGTGGCTGAATAACACGAGCAATAATTTCTAAATCGTCACCAGAAAAGTTTTTATCACGATAACCAATGCTGACTTCGTCCGTGTAGTTCACGCGTTCTGTTACAACTTCAGTCTTTGTATTTCCATCAAATGAATACCAAGTGTTCACATCATAGAAACCTTCAATTTCCACATGCTTCCCATTCTTTCTTGCTTCGTACGAGTGGTTAATTACCCAGCACCCTAAAATACTTGTTGGTTCATTATTCGATTCACATGTATGCGTTGACTTTGTATACTTACGTCCTTTTCCAACCACTGCTTTTGTAATAATCTCTCTAAATTCGGACATTCGTAACCCTCCTCAATCACTATTCACTTAATCATATGCGTGACAATAGCGGAATGTGTCATTCTTTTTTTGAGAAGAACTTACGTTTAATCAACTAAAAAAAAGAGATGTCAATATGACATCTCTTTAACAACCACAATTTCCTTTTTTACTTTCTACCGCTGCGCCAGTTTCACCCTTAAGTACATCGCCACCAGTTGAAATTAATATTTCATCTGTTACGTTGTTAGAAATTGTACTAGCAACTAACTGTAATAAGTCATTTACATATGTTTGTGAAGATTTAAATTCTTGTACAACTGGAATACTGTCTAACTTATCTTGCAATGCATCAATTTCAGCTTCTACCTTTTTTAAAGCTTCCCATTTCCCGTAATGTTGCAAGTTTACTGCTTGTTTTTGCAGTGCTTTAATTTCATCGATTGCGCGCTTTACATTTTCATTTTTATGAATTTGCGCCTCTGCTTTCTTAAAAAAATCAACCTCTTCTGTTTCAGAAATCATTTTTGCTAATTCTTTCGCTTGTTCAACAATGTCATCTTTCGAATATACTTTCATCTATTATTTCACCTCAATCGGCTCTTCAACTAATTCCCCGTTAAGAGACCAAGTTTTTGCTTCCGTTACTTTTACTTTCACAAGCTGACCAATTAAAGATTTTGAAGCAACGAAGTTTACAAGTTTATTCGTACGAGTATAACCTGCAAGTACTTCCGGATTATTTTTACTTTCCCCATCAACTAACACTTCTACAATTTGACCTTTATAACGACTATTCTTTTCAATTGCCAACGTATTTACTAGTGTATTTAAGCGTTGAAGACGTTCTTTCTTTACTTCCATCGGTACATTATCTTTCATTTTTGCAGCTGGTGTACCTTCGCGAGGAGAATAAATAAATGTAAAGGCAGTATCAAATCCTACTTCACGATATAACGACATCGTTTCTTCAAATTGCTCATCTGTTTCATTTGGGAAACCAACGATAATATCTGTTGTTAATACTGCATCTGGAATTGCTTCTTTAATTTTTCTTACAAGTTCTAAATAATGCTCACGCGAATATTTACGCGCCATAATTTTCAACATATCTGTACTTCCAGATTGAACTGGTAAATGGATATGTTCTACTAGGTTGCCACCTTTGCCAAGTACTTCAATTAAGTGATCATCGAAATCACGTGGATGGCTCGTTGTAAAACGAATACGGGCTATATCAACTTTACGAAGTTCGTCCATTAAATCACCAAGACCGTATTTTACATCTTCAAAATCTTTACCATATGCATTTACGTTCTGTCCAAGTAATGTAATTTCTTTATAACCATTCGCAGCTAAGTGACGAATCTCTTGGATAATATCTTCTGGACGTCTACTTCGCTCTTTTCCTCGTGTATACGGTACAATACAATACGTACAGAACTTATCACAGCCATACATAATATTTACCCAAGCTTTAATATCACCACGACGTACTTTCGGAAGGTTTTCAATTACGTCCCCTTCTTTTGACCAAACTTCAACTACCGTTTCCTTCGAGAACATTGCATCTTTTAGAATGTACGGTAATCTATGAATATTATGCGTTCCAAACACCATATCTACATGCTGATTTTTTTGCATAATTTTATTTACAACAGATTCTTCTTGAGACATACAACCACATACACCAATTAAAAGGTCCGGATTTCTTCGTTTGAGTGACTTTAAATGGCCTAGTTCACCAAACACTTTATTTTCAGCATTTTCACGAATCGCACAAGTATTTAATAAAACTACATCTGCATCCTCAGTTGAAAAAGTTGGTTCATATCCAAGCGTTGTGAAAATACCTGCCATTACTTCCGTATCATGCTCATTCATTTGACAACCATATGTACGAATATAGAACTTTCTTCCTGTACCAAAATTACGAAACTCTTCAGGTAAGCCAAAATCCCGTTCAATTTTAACTTCTTCTTTCCCTCGCTTTTTCGCATCCTTTAAGGAAGGTGGTTGATATACACTTTCAAAGTATTTACTATAATCTTTCTCTTCTTTTTTCGTAGAGGAATTTGCTTGTTGACTTGCTAATCGTTGTTGCTCGTTCATCGGTAATCTCCTTTCACCCTTAACTATACACACTCTATAGTCCATTTTAATGCGCTTAGACTCACCTCAAAAATGGTTAGATAGCTTGGAGATAACTTGTCCTTTGAAACTTGAGTAATCAATCTAATCATTCATAAGAATGAAGTCTTCCCCACGCAAATAGACATTCCCTTTTTATTATTTCTTGTTGTCCTACCCAAAAGCATATTGCTTTATCCCTATAAACATTACCATAGTATGACGTGTTTCGCCAATTTTAACAATCCAGAGTCCCTTTATTATCTTACATTTCATAAGCAATGAACTTGCCATTTTCATACAACGATTTACATATAATTTTACCATTCTGAATTTTCTAAGTAAATAAAACTACCCTATATTTTTTGCACATAAAAAAGGTTGCCAAATCGGCAACCTCCTCTTCTTACATTACATAAATTCAGCAACAAGCTCATCAAACATTTTCTGATCCATATTTAAATCAGATTTCACTAAAGGCTCTTCACTATAGCCTTTAACAAGTTCTTGATATGATGGTTGCTTAGTATTTTGATAAATCAAACCTGTTACTAAACCGTTATTTTCCATTAACGTTTGCATAGCCATCATGCGATTAGATGGATCATATCCCTCTACTGTGCTTAGTTTCGTTAAGTTCTCTTTAAACCAATCGTAAGTATTTACTTTATTATAAGTAACACATGGACTGAATACGTTAATTAATGAAAATCCTTTATGGTTAATACCAGCTTCAATAATTTGTGTTAATTCTTTTAAATCACTCGAAAAGCTTTGCGCCACAAATGTCGCACCAGCTGTTAAAGCCATTTCCATTACATTTAGTGATGGTTCAATTGAACCTTGTGGTGTGCTTTTCGTTTTAAATCCCGCTTCACTACGTGGTGAAGTTTGCCCTTTTGTTAACCCGTAAATTTGGTTATCCATTACGATGTACGTAATGTCGATATTACGACGAATAGAATGGATTGTATGTCCCATACCAATCGCAAATCCATCACCGTCACCACCTGAAGCGATAACTGTTAAATCACGATTTGCCATTTTCACACCTTGTGCAATTGGAAGGGCACGACCATGAATACTATGCACACCATATGAATTAATATAACCTGAAATACGGCCTGAACAGCCGATACCAGAAATAACAGCAAGTTCATCTGGATTTAAGCCAACGTTAGCTGCTGCACGTTGAATTGCAGCTTGCACTGAGAAGTCTCCGCAACCTGGGCACCAGTTTGGCTTTACACTGTTACGAAAGTCCTTAAATGTTGCCATTTAATACAACCCCTTTTTTGCATTCGTTGTAAATCTCTTTCGGCAAGAATGGGTTTCCATCATATTTTAAAAGACTAGAAATTTTCTCACCATTACCAAGATTCATTTTCATAATGTTAGCAAGTTGACCTGTTGCATTGTTTTCTACTACTACAACACGCTTCGCCTTTTTCACAAGTGGATCGATTTCAGCTGTTGGGAACGGGTGAATTAAACGCACATGAGCATGGTTTACTTTCATACCCTCTTGTTCTAAACGCGTCATTGCCTCTTCGATCGCACCACGAGTTGAGTTAAATCCAACAAGCAATACGTCTGCTTCTTCATGCTTAACATTTTTATAAACAGGGGTATTAAACTTCAAGTTCTCCATTTTACGGAAACGTTTGTCCATTTGATCTTTACGGTTTATTGCTGATTCCGATGGCTTTCCAGTTTCATCATGTTCTACACCTGTAACATGGTGAACACCATTTTTCATACCAGGTAAAACACGCGGCGAAACGCCGTCTTCAGTTACTTCATAACGCTTGAAGTATGCTTTATTTTCACGTTCTGGTAATTCTGCTTCTAAATCAAGCTTACCACGACGGATTTCCACTTTATCTAATTTAAGTGGTTCTACTGTTTGTTTTCCTAACGAAAGCTGTAAATCTGTTAAGAAAATAACAGGAACTTGATATTCTTCAGATAAGTTAAATGCTTCTACAATGTCATAGAAAGCTTCTTCAACTGTACTTGGCGCCATTACGATTTTTGGAATTTCACCATGCGTACCGTAAATCATCGCCATTAAGTCAGACTGTTCTTGTTTCGTTGGTAATCCCGTACTTGGACCACCACGTTGTGTATCAACAATTACTAATGGGGTTTCTGTAATACCTGCTAAACCGATTGCTTCCATCATTAATGACAGACCAGGACCAGCAGATGCAGTTAATGTACGAACACCAGCATAGTTTGCGCCGATTGCCATTGTACAAGCTGCAATTTCATCCTCAGTTTGGATTACTGTTCCGCCGACTTTCGGTAATTTTTTAATTAAGTATTCCATAATTTCTGATGCAGGTGTGATTGGGTATGCTGACATAAAACGAGCACCACCAGCTACCGCACCAAATGCGATTGCATCGTTTCCAATCATAAACATGCGTTTTTTACCATCAGCTTTTTCAAGCTGCATCATGTTTACTTTCTCGCCTAGTAATTCTTTCATATATTGAGAGCCGCGTTTAATTGCGTCCATATTCTTTTGAACGACTTGCTCTCCTTTACGACCAAAGATTTCTTCAACAACATCCAAATAAGCTGTTTCGTCTAATCCTAATACTGCACTTGATGCTCCTACAGCAACCATGTTTTTCATTAATGATGTGCCTAATTCTGAAGCAATATCTGTAAACGGTATCACATATAGATTTACATCTGTATTGTCGGGTATTGTTGGATTAAATTTCGCATCCGCAACTACAATTCCACCTGGACGTAGTTCGTGGAAGTTAAAATCAATTGTTTCTTGGTCAAAAGCAATTAAAATATCTAAATCATCTGAGATCGCGCGTACTTCTGTTGTACTTACACGAATTTTATTATTTGTATGGCCGCCTTTTATACGTGATGAGAAGTGGCGGTAACCGTATAGGTAATATCCTAATCGGTTTAATGCAATACAGAAGATTTCTCCTGTACTTTCAATTCCTTCACCTTGTTGGCCTCCAACTTTCCATGAAAGTTGACTAATCATCTCCTACACCCCTTTTGGCTGCATTCATTGTAGTGTATTTTTTTACAGTAATAGTTTAGCATTTTTTATGCAAATAAACTACAACGGACGCAAATTATGCCTCTTCTGATTTCCCTGAATCTTTAGTATAAAGCTATTTTGTTTTTCATTCTAGTATTAGGTCTTAAAAAAAGCAATAAAATCAAATGAATTAATTTTAATTTTTCTGAATTTTAAACCACAAACTTAAAAACTCATATGTTCAACAAAATTATCATATAAAAATCTTTCTACAGTAGATGCAGCATAGTATTTATAAAGCTCATTCATGACATTTTCATAATCTCCATAGGCAGATACATTGACAACCGTATCTACAATCCCATCAAAATCTGAACCAAACCCTATATTGTTTTCTCCACCTAGCGAGCAAATATATTCGATATGTTTTATGATATCAGTTATATTTGCTTGCCTTTCACTTGTTAGAAACTGCGGTACAAAAGTGACACCGATCATGCCATTTTTCTTTATAAGAGCTTTAAGTTGTTCATCGTTTAAATTACGTGGGTGCTCGCAAAGTTTCATACAATTTGAGTGGGAAGCAATAGGATTTTTTGCAATCTCTATAACATCCCAAAAACTTCTTTCATTTAGATGAGACACATCAGTCCATACATGTAGCGCATTCAGTTCTTGTACAACCTGTTTACCAAAATTCGTTAAACCCGCCCCACGTGTCTCTAGCGCACCATCAGCTAAGAGATTGGCATAATTCCATGTTAGTCCAAAAGAACGTACTCCTAGGCGATACAACAACCGTAATTTCATTGCTTCTTTTCCAATTGCTTCGCATCCTTCTAGTGTTAATATCGCTCCAACCTCGTCCTGTTTTAACATGTTAATATCATCTTTTGTCTGAATAAACTTTACACCTGGTAGGGATAAAATTTCATTATAAAAAATATCTACCATTTGTAATGCTGCTTCAAATCGGTTTTCATATGCCACTGTTTCTGGTACATATATAGCAAAACATTGTATACTTCCTTTTCTTCTCTTTAACTGTTCAAATGTAATATGTAATTGTGAATCATCGTTAAAATTCCTTTTCCCTTGTGCACTCCATAACTGAAGAAGCACGTCACAATGAGCATCAAAAATTTTCATTTTCATTCCTCCATTATAAAAACAACCTGTTTGCATACTGCAAACAGGTTGTTTAAAACTTAACGAGGTTCTACAATTAATTTTATTGCTGTACGCTCTTCGCCATCAATCATAATATCTGTAAACGCTGGGATACAAATCAGGTCCAAACCACTAGGCGCTACAAATCCTCTTGCGATTGCTACTGCCTTTACCGCTTGGTTCAATGCACCTGCACCAATAGCTTGAATTTCTGCTGTTCCGCGTTCGCGAATAACACCTGCAAGTGCACCAGCTACAGAATTAGGGACCGACGTTGCTTTAACTTTTAATATTTCCATTCCGCGTTTCCTCCTCGTTTCTTTAAAAAGTATTAGCAATTATTTCACTTTAACTTATATTCACGAGGAATGGCGCGTATTCCTGCTAAATTTTCGTAATTTTTCTAAAAAATTAAAATATAATAACTTATCTAAAATTTAACGGAAATTTACTCAAAAAATGGTTGATCGTCATTAATTAAAATGCGCTCAATTTTCTTTGCTTTTCCTGTATTTGGATCCACATCAATTAACACTGCACTTAATTGCGTTCTACCACTTGTTACTTCAAATCGTACCGGTAAGTTCGTTAAAAACTTCTTCAATACCGCTTCTCGGTCCATACCTAATATTCCATCATATGGCCCTGTCATCCCAACATCTGTAATATATGCCGTTCCGCTTGGTAAAATACGGTTATCCGCTGTAGGGACATGCGTATGCGTACCTACTACTGCTGTAGCACGTCCATCTACATACCAACCTAGCGCTTGTTTTTCACTTGTAGTCTCCGCATGGAAATCAACAAAGATAATATTCGTACGTTTTTTCGCAATATTAATTAATTCATCCACTTTACGGAATGGACAATCAATCGGAGGAAGGAAAGTACGTCCTTGTAAGTTAATAACTGCAACTTCTGTTCCATTACAGTTCACAAAGATAAGTCCTTTTCCTGGAGTTCCTTCTGGGAAGTTAGCTGGTCTTGCAAGATATTTTGCATCATCGATGAATTCAAATACTTCACGATTATCCCAAGCATGGTTTCCAAGTGTAACTGCTTGCGCCCCACACTCTAAAAAGTTTCGATATATTTTTTCTGTAATCCCACGGCCACCTGCTGCGTTTTCTCCATTAATGATTGTTACTGTAGGTGTATATTTTTTCTTTAATGCCGGTACGTATTGTTGAATCATACCTCTACCAGGAGATCCTACTACATCCCCAACAAATAATATTCTCATATGTCTTACCCTTTCTATGTACTGCATTTTTTATTGCTATAGCATTAAGGAAATTCCTTATAATATGTTTATTATAAGTTTGTTTCACTTTTACGCTATATAACTAACTGTCTTTATTTTATCCAATTCCAACACAAAAAAATAAAGTGGTGTTTCACCACTTTATTTTGCGTATTCCACTGCACGTGTTTCACGAATAACAGTTACTTTAATATGTCCTGGGTAATCCAGTTCATTTTCAATACGTTTTCGGATATCACGAGCTAAACGATGAGCTTCTAAATCATCGATTGTATCTGGTTTTACCAAAATACGAACTTCACGTCCTGCTTGAATTGCAAATGATTTTTCAACGCCTTCATAAGACTCTGAAATCTCTTCTAACTTTTCAAGACGACGAATGTAGTTTTCAAGCGTTTCACTACGAGCTCCCGGTCTTGCAGCTGATAAAGCATCTGCTGCTGCAACTAAAACTGCAATGATAGAAGTTGGTTCTGTGTCACCATGGTGAGATGCGATACTGTTTATAACTACAGGATGCTCTTTATATTTCGTTGCGAGTTCAACACCAATTTCAACGTGGCTACCTTCTACTTCATGGTCAATCGCTTTTCCGATATCATGTAATAGACCAGCACGTCTTGCTAGTTTTTCATCCTCGCCAAGCTCTGCTGCCATAAGTCCAGTTAAATATGCAACTTCCATAGAGTGTTTTAAGACGTTTTGTCCATAACTTGTACGGTATTTTAAACGACCTAAAATTTTAATTAAATCTGGGTGTAATCCATGAACACCCACTTCAAACGTTGTTTGCTCTCCGACTTCGCGAATATACTCGTCCACTTCACGTCTTGATTTTTCGACCATCTCTTCAATACGCGCTGGGTGAATACGTCCGTCCTGTACTAGTTTATCAAGAGCGATACGAGCTGTTTCACGACGAATTGGATCGAATCCAGAAAGGATTACCGCCTCTGGTGTATCATCGATAATTAAGTCAATACCCGTTAACGTTTCTAACGTACGAATATTACGACCTTCACGCCCGATAATACGTCCCTTCATTTCGTCATTTGGAAGATTTACAACCGAAACGGTTGTTTCAGCAACATGATCAGCTGCACATCTTTGCATTGCAAGAGATAAAATCTCTTTTGCTTTCTTATCCGCTTCTTCTTTCGCGCGAACTTCACTTTCTTTTACCATAACAGCGATTTCATGAGAAACTTCATTTTCTACTTTACCAAGAATAATTGCTTTCGCTTGTTCGCGTGTCAGATTGGAAATGCGCTCTAATTCTGTTTGTTGCTTTTGAACTAACTCTCCCACTTTGCTTTCCAACTCTTCAATCTGTTGTTGTCTCGCTACAAGAGAATCCTCTTTCTTCTCTAACTGCTGCTCGCGTTTATCGAGCGTTTCGTCTTTACGATCAAGGTTCTCTTCTTTTTGCATTAAACGATTTTCTTGTTTTTGTAATTCGCTTCTACGGTCACGAATTTCTAATTCAGCTTCTGTACGAAGTGTATGAATTTCATCCTTTGCTTCTAAAAGCGCTTCTTTCTTAAGTGCTTCAGCCTCACGATTCGCTTCGTCTAGAATACGTTTCGCTTCATTAGCCGCACCATTAATCTTCGCTTCAGCAATAGACTTTCGAACAAAAAAGCCAACAACTGCACCGACTGTTGTTGCAAGCAAAATGGAGATGAGTATCCAAACTGTACTACTCATGATTTCACCTCCCCTTGCTATGAATGAAAAAAGACTGTCGGCATGTACATTAAATTACAACATACAGCAAAGACCGTCGTCCCGCTTTTTTAAGGGACTTTCTTCATTTCACAATTAAAATGTCATATTATTATTTCGGTAAGTTTTAAACCTTACTCCGAATATTACTTCTCTTCTTGAGAAGAGTATATCGTATATAAGAAAAAATATACATTCTCATTGTATCTATCGTAATTTTCATTGTCAAGCGTTGTCTACTTTTACTTTCTTTACCTTCAGTCCTGAATGTTATCTGAATTTGAAAAATTGATAGCATATTATCCTGGAAAACCTTAGTAAATACCATTTTATTCCCTTAAAACGCATGAATATTCCTCTTTACACATCCCATTTGAGTCAAAAAAATATTTTAATCACTACGATAGATACCCCTTTAATAGAAGGTAAAAAAATAAAAGACACGGGACCCGTGTCTTTTATTTTTTAATCTTGAAGAGTTGAATCTTCCGTGTCTTCCACACCAGAATCTTCACCAATTCCGTGATGATCACGAACAAAGAAGGCAATTTCCTCTCTTAAGTCCGTATTCTCTTTTAAAAATTGCTTCGAATTTTCACGACCTTGTCCTAAACGTTCTTCATTATAAGAATACCAAGCACCGCTCTTTTGAACGATATCAAGCTCAGAAGCCATATCCAAGATTTCACCTTCTCTTGAAATACCTTCTCCGTACATAATATCAACTTCAGCAACACGGAATGGTGGCGCTACTTTATTTTTCACTACTTTTACTTTTGTTTTATTACCAACGATGTCGTTACCTTGCTTTAATTGCTCCGCACGACGCACTTCAAGACGAACAGTTGAATAGAATTTCAACGCACGACCACCCGGAGTTGTTTCTGGCACTATCTATAGATTTTCCATCTCTATAGTCTGGACTATCTCTTCATCTCTTTACAGAGAGCCTTGCACTTCCAGCAGTAGCCTATCATCTGCCGTACCCTACTCAGTTAACTAAAAGTCCTTTTCGGTAGTCTCTACACCTTCCCCATATCACTATGGAGCTTGGCACGGTATTACCCTAAATAATGGTGGGCTTCACCGTTAGCAACTATATGGATAGTTACACCCTTAGGCAATAAGGTTCACAAGGTTTTTTAACATGCTATCACTAGCAAGGGAAACCCATGGTAAACTCCTTAATCTTTTCGATTAAGCAACTTGTAGTTGATTTCCGAACATAACCCCAACTTTTTCACGAATTTGGTTGATAAAGATTGCAATTGTTTTTGATTTGTTGATTGCTCCTGAAAGCTTACGAAGTGCTTGTGACATTAAACGTGCTTGTAAACCTACGTGTGAGTCACCCATGTCTCCTTCAATCTCTGCTTTCGGTACAAGAGCTGCTACAGAGTCAATTACGATAATGTCAACCGCACCACTTCGTACAAGTGCTTCTGCGATTTCTAATCCTTGCTCCCCTGTATCAGGCTGTGATAATAGTAATTCATCTATGTTAACGCCTAATTTTTGTGCATATACAGGATCCATTGCGTGCTCCGCATCGATGAATGCTGCTTGTCCACCTTGACGTTGTACTTCTGCAATTGCATGTAATGAAACTGTCGTTTTACCTGAACTTTCAGGTCCGTAAATTTCGATAATACGGCCACGTGGGTATCCGCCTACCCCTAGCGCCACATCAAGTGCTAAAGAACCACTTGAAATTGTAGAAATTCTACGTTCCGCTTGTTCTCCTAATTTCATAATTGAACCTTTACCGAATTGCTTCTCTATTTGTTTTAACGCCATATCTAATGCCGCTTGACGATCACTCATTCAAAATTCCTCCTTAACTGAATTGCTAATCTTATTATACCTATTTTCAATTCAATTTGCCAACAAAAATCGAACATTTATTCGATTTTTTTATTTTCCATCACACAAATACGGAATTTAACTATAAAAAAAGCTAGAAGAGACTTATATCTCTTCTAGCTTTTTATATAAATGATAAAATCCATATTTTGCTGATCGTTCTCTAATTTGTTGACGACTTCCACTTAAATTAAGAGGAACGACTGCAGTTTGTTCACCTTTAATCGCTAATCCAACAAATACTGTTCCTGGCTCTTTCTGTTCTGAAGCATCTGGCCCTGCTACCCCAGTGAAACTAATTCCGATATCCGCTTTTAATAAATCCTTAACATTTTCAGCAAGATAACGAGCACATTCCTTACTAACTGCACCATCAGTATGCAATACTTCTTCAGGCACACGTAAAACATGTTGCTTCACATCATTATGATAACAAATGACACCGCCCTTAAATACAGAAGAAACACCAGCATTTTCAGTTACTTGATTTCCAAAAAGACCACCTGTTAAACTTTCTGCACATGCTAAAGTTAACCCTTTTCTCTTCAATAACTCGATTGCCTTATAATGCAAAAATTCTTGGTCATATCCGTAGAAAAATTCTCCTACTCTTTCTAAAATCAAATCTTCCACATGTTGAATTAGTTTCTCCGCTTCGCTAACATTTTGATGCTTAGCAGTTAAACGTAATGTCACTTCTCCATCATTTGCTAGCGGGGCAATTGTTGGGTTTGTTTGTCCATCAATTAAATCTTGAACTTTCACCTCTAATTGGGACTCCCCAATACCGAAGAAACGAAGCACACGTGAATAAATGTTTTCTCCTGTTGTAAAATTACGTAAAAAAGGCTCTACGTAACTTACATACATTGGTTTCATTTCTTTTGGCGGCCCTGGTAATAAAATATAAACTTTTCCGTTCTTATTTACCCCCATACCCGGCGCCATACCGTGGTCATTTGCAAATACTGTTGCTCCATTTAAAACGAGCGCTTGCTTTTTATTATTCTCCGTAAATTCACGGCCTGTACGCTTAAAGTAATTACTTATTAAGGCTAATGCCTTTTCATCATACACAAGCTTTTCATCTAAACTAGTCGCTATTGTTTCTTTCGTTAAATCATCTTTTGTCGGTCCCAACCCACCTGTAAAAATAAGGATATCAGCACGTTCTTCCGCAGCTTCAATTGCCTTTTGCAGTCGCTTATTATTATCACCAACAACAGTATGATAGTACACGTTAATTCCAATTGAAGCCAACTTTTCAGATAAAAACTGGGCATTTGTATTTGCAATTTGTCCAAGTAATAATTCAGTTCCAACCGCAATAATCTCAGCATTCATCCCAATTCCCCCATAAACTTCTATTTTGAGTTTACAAATGCAGCTCTATTTTTCCAGAAATAATCCCATCCTGAAATAACAGTAAAGATTAATGCAATCCATATGAAGATATCCGCAACTGGAATATGGATTAAATTTAAAGGTACATCGTGTAATAAATATGCTGCAATCGCAATAATTTGTGTCCATGTCTTAATTTTCCCTAGCTGATTTGCCGCAACTACTTCCCCTGTTCCAGCAAGTACAAGACGTAAACCTGTTACAGCAAACTCACGACTGATAATTACAATAACAATCCAAGCCGGTACATATCGCATCTCTACCAATGTAATAAGTGCTGCTGAAACAAGTAATTTATCAGCTAACGGATCAAGAAACTTTCCTAAGTTCGTTACAAGATTATACTTCCTTGCGTAATGTCCATCAATCCAATCTGTAGCTGAAGCAACGATAAAGATAAGTGCCCCCACTAAATGTTGAATTGGTAAATCAACATCACCAATTGTGTATGAACCCCAATTAAAGGGCGCTAACATAATTACCATGAAAATTGGAATTAAGAAGATTCTAGATATTGTAATTTTATTTGGTAAATTCACAGCTATTCCTCCATCATATCAAAAACATTTGTTCATTGAAAAAAGTCATCGAAGCGATGACTGTTATTGTGCAGGTTGCCCTATCCCTTGGTTTTTTATCACCAATCTTTGGTGAAGTTCTTTTTCTGGGTCCAATGGGAAAGCAACCACTTGGCCATTCAGTTTAACTTCAACATTCGTTGCATTTCCAATATTAAGTCGTACTTCTTTTAATGTTGATACATCACGTTTTTCTGTTTGACCACCTTGTACTGTAGTGTTTAAAATTTCGTTACCCGCATCATCTTTAACATCTACATAGCTTGTACCCTTCGCTATGATTTCCAATTCTAACGTTTTATTATTATGAATTTCCAAAGTAGATACCTTACCAGTTGTTCCAACTACTTTCACTTCTTGCTGTCCCGTTGGTGGTGCTGGTTGCTCTTCTTTCTTTGGTTCTTCTTTCTTTGGTTCCTCTTTTTTTGGCTCTTCCGCTTTCGCTTCATCTTTCTTCGTATCTAACGGAGAATCTTTTGCTTTTTGAACTTCAATTTTCTCACTTTGAGCACTCGGAACTTTTTCATCATCTTTTCCAGTTAACGCTTGAAACACAAACCAGATTACCACTCCAACTGCGATTACTAACAACGCAACTAAGATTTTCGGCATGTGATCTGCAATTGGCCATGATGAAGATTTTTGCATTGTTTCTTGTGTTTTTTGTCCCGTTGATACTTGTGGAACTTCACGCTTTTCAGATTGTGGTATCGTACTCTGATGTTCTACAAGTAGTTCCTCTCCATTTAATCCAACCGCATCTGCGTATTGTTTAATGAATGCACGCGCATAAAAAGCTCCTGGCAATACATCATAATTGCCTTCTTCAATTGCCACTAAATGGCGTTTTTGAATTTTTGTAATCTCATGCAGCTGATCAATAGTCAAGCCTTTCGCTTCTCTTGCTTCTTTCAGCTTTTGTCCCAATTCCGTCACTACTAACACCTCAATATTTCTTTAAAAGTCAAACATAGAGAAATTATTTTGCGTACCTTGCTCAATTTCATCTACTAAATTATATTGAATTTCTTCATCATAATCGTTGCGCAACTCGATAATATAATCAAAATCATCCAATGTGTATTCTGACTGACTCACAAATACATCAGGATGTTCTACAACTTTTGTTGCAGGCAATCTCATAATTTCACGAACGAGCTGCCAATGTCTTTCGTTAGCACGCTTCGTTGACACAATTCCATCTAGGATGAAAATATTGTCATCGCTATACTCATCTTCAATTAATTGACTACGAACAGTTTGCTTAATAAGAGTAGATGATACAAATAACCACCTTTTATTTGCACAAACACTTGCAGCAACAATGGATTCTGTTTTTCCGACACGAGGCATTCCGCGTATCCCAATTAGTTTATGGCCTTCTTTTTTCATAATTTCTGCCATAAAGTCTACAAGTAAGCCTAATTCATCACGCACAAATCGAAATGTTTTCTTATCATCTGCATCTCGTTGTATGTACCTACCATGCCTAACCGCTAGCTTATCTCTTAGCTTGGGCGGACGATATTTCGTTACCGTTATGTTATCCATCGTATTTAAAATTGATTCAAGTCTAGAGATTTGCTCTTGATTATCACACATAAGAAGTAACCCACGTCGTGCATTATCTACACCATTAATTGTGACAATATTAATGCCGAGCATACCGATTAACGAAGAAACGTCACCAAGCAAGCCAGGTCGGTTTTTATGTATTTCATATTCAAAATACCATTCAATCATCCAAGATCACTCCCCTTGCTTACTTTACACCTACGTACTATATTATATGATTTCACCTTAATAGGGAAGCTAAATGTATAATCTATCCTGTGTAATTATTATACAAAAAAAGTAGAGAGGAGAATCTCCTCTCTACTTTTACTTATGTTGTACAAACTTAACCATTAAGTTTGCAATGGTATGTTGCTCCTGTTCATCAGCAACTTTCCAAAGCTCAGCTAATAATTTCTCTTGGTCATTGCGTCCTTCTACTTCATTAGCAAGGTAGTCGCCAACACGAAATGCCATATCTGATACCGCACCGCCGTCTAAACCTTTTCCTTGCGCTTGCTCTAAACGATCTCCTAAAAAGCTCTTCCACTGATCAAAATTATCTAATACTGACATAATTAAGCACCTCACTATTGAGTAATAAAATCATGCTTAATTTGTGCAACTGTTCATTTTTTATGTAAGAAATTTTTAACAGTGCCAACCACCATTCACTCCGATGATTTGTCCAGTTATGTAAGATGCTCCTGGTGATACGAGGAATGCAACTGTTTTTGCTACTTCTTCTGGTAACCCTATTCTACCTAATGGTATATCTTCAGCAATTCCCATTTTATCTTCTTCAGAAAAAACACTTAACATTTCCGTTTCAATTGCTCCTGGTGCTACCGCATTCACACGTAATCCACTTAAAGACACTTCTTTCGCCAAAGCTTTCACATATGAATTTTGCGCCCCTTTTACCATTGAATAAAGCACTTCACAAGAAGCCCCTATTTGTCCCCATATAGATGAAACAATTACAATATTACCACTTCTCCTCCCAATCATAGGCGGAAGTGCCATTGAAAGTAATTTATATACGTTCTTCACTTGAAGTTCTACCATATAATCCAATTCATCGTTTGTTACATCTGTTACTAGTCCAAAAATACTCTTCCCAGCTGCATATACAATAACATCAATAGGATGTTCAATTTGTCTCCACAATTGCTCTGCTCCATCACTAGAAGCCAAATTCGCTTGCACAGGGATAACTTCCCCCCATGCTTTCTGCAATTCCAATACCTTTCCTTCACTGTTATTGTAATGAACATAAACTGTATATCCATCTTGAATTAATTGTTTCGAAATAGCAGAGCCAATCCCTCCGCTCCCTCCAGTTACTAACGCATACTTTTTCATAAATTCCCTCTCTTATCTCTACAAGTTCACTTTTCACACAACTAAATAATACCCTCATCTTACAATTTTTCAATGATAAGATGAGGGTATCTTTAAAATGTTATTTTTTCGGTAACACCTGACAAACACTCATTTTTTCTTCTGATAACAATAATTTTGCTACTTCTTGTAAGTCCTGAACGGTTAGCCCTTCTAATACAGTCAATGCATCAAATAGACTAGATTCATTAAACGCATATCGTGTAAATTGATTTGCAATATATTCTGGTGAATTCAACGAGCGTAAAAAACCACCAATTTTCTTTTTCTTCACTCGTTCTAATGCCGCCGCATCTAATTGATCATAATCTGTTTTTAATAAAATATCTTTTAAACGATCTGCCAATTCATCAGGTTGTTTCGTATCACCGCCAACCATTGCAAAACCGAAGTTATTTTCTTCTGTATAGTCATACGAGAATGAATCATCAATAAGCCCTTCATTATATAAAGCTTCGTAATGAACAGAACTTTTTCCAAATAAATAATCTAAAAGTAACGTAAGCGCAATTTCTTGTTTTAAAAGCGCTTGCCCTTTTTCTTTTAAATTAGTCGCTTTAATACCAACTAAACATTTCGGTGTTTGCACAGGCATTGAAATAATTTTTTTCTTTTCATTTACCTCATTTGGTTCCTCTTCAAATGAACGCACAATTTCTGGCTGGTTTTTATAATCTTTTTTTGCTTGATTTTCACGTACTAAATCCATTGTTTTCTCTGGATCAATTGCACCCACAACAAATAATAACATATTGCTCGGATGATAAAATGTTTCATAACATTCATATAATAAATCTTTCGTAATTTTACTAATAGATTCGATTGTCCCTGCAATATCAATTTTAATTGGGTGTTTTACAAACAAGCTATCAATTAACCCAAAGTACAAACGCCAATCTGGGTTATCTTGATACATTTGAATTTCTTGCCCAATAATCCCCTTCTCTTTTTCAACTGTTTTTTCAGAGAAATAAGGCTCTTGCACAAAGTTTAGTAATGTATTTAAATTTTGTTCTACGTTTGAAGTACATGAAAAAAGGTAAGCTGTTCGTGTGAAGGATGTAAAAGCATTTGCCGATGCTCCTTGTTTACTAAACAATTGGAAGGCATCGTGATCTTCTTTTTCAAATAATTTATGCTCAAGAAAATGTGCAATCCCATCAGGTACACGAATCATTTCTTCTTTCCCTAATGGTACAAATGTATTATCTACTGAACCATATTTCGTCGTAAACGTCGCAAATGTTTTATTAAATCCTTG
This sequence comes from Bacillus sp. C-3-6, assembly GCF_054509685.1. Taxonomy (NCBI): domain Bacteria; kingdom Bacillati; phylum Bacillota; class Bacilli; order Caryophanales; family Bacillaceae; genus Bacillus; species Bacillus sp. C-3-6. The sequence continues at coordinate 3,600,175 of NZ_CM137247.1, forward strand.
TTTCGGTAAAACATATACATCTAATCCATTAGGAAGTTTTTCATAATAGAGTGTTTCTTTTAATTGCTCATAAATAATTTTCTCCATTTACTCTCCCTCCGTTCCTTGTAAAAAGTAAATTGTATCTAGTTCAATATTTTTAGCAACTTTTACAATTTCTTCTTTTGTCACACTTTCTATACCTGTAAGCCATTCTTCAACTGGACGTGTACGATCTGAAATAATACCATGATATAGCATTTCTACAAATCCACGCGGTGTATCAATCGCCTCTAATATTTGATTTTGGATGACACTTTTTGTTTGATGTATTTCTTCTTCAGAAAACTCTCCGTTTTGCATCGCAAGCATTTGTTCTTTAATAATCTCAACTGCTTTTTCATAATTTTTCGCTTCAATTCCTGACATAACAAATAATAAACCTTTATGACTTTCAAAGCGCGATGCTGCATAGTACGCTAAACTATTTTTTTCACGCACATTTACGAATAACTTCGAATGAGAAAAACCACCAAACAATCCATTGAACAATTGCAATGCAAAATAATCTTCATCTTTATATGTGACAAATGTACGATAACCGATGTGTAATTTACTTTGTTTTAATTCTTGTTTTTCAACAACTTCTTTTTCTTCATTATTTCGTCTATGAAGGAGTACATTTCTTTCTCTCACTGGACGAGCTGAAATAGAAAAATACTTACTTACAAGATCAACGGCGTTTTCTGAAATATCACCAATAATATATAGATCCATCTCATCTTCCGCTAACACCTTTTGATAATATTGATACAGACTTTCATTTGTAATAGAAGCAACACTCTCTTTTTTTCCATTTGCACTTAAACGATACGGTTCTACTTTGCACATTTCTTCAATTAAACGCTCGTTTGCATAACGCATTTTATCGTCATAAGTAGCTTCAATTCTCTGTAACAGTGCTCTTTTTTCACTTTCTACGATAGAAGGTAGGAAACCGTTCCCCTCCGTCGCTGGATGTAACACAATATCCGACAACATAGAAAGCGCTTTTTCAAATAACGGTGGTGCATCATGTAAATATACTTCATTTGCAATGTCTACATAAATGGAGATAATATGGTCTTCCCCTTTTTTACTTACATCTACTGCTAAAGAAGATCCGTATAATTCTTCTAAATATTGACGAAGACGAATTACAGAAGGTAATTTTTCTGTCGCACTTTGCAATACGTATGGCAATAGGGCACGCTCTGTCACCGTCTCCTCATTTAAAGGCGCTTTAAAACGAAATACAAAGGTATTCGTTTTATATTTATCAGTCGGAATAATATGTAGACGCAAACCACCTAACTCATGTAGTTGTTGTTCCATTAGTTTCATTTATAGCCCTCCTTTACGTATATAGGAATATTCCTCTTCAATATACAGTTTTTAGAAATAAAAAATCAACTTTTCTCCCTTATTATGCTTACATATGATTCTTTCTAAAAACTTTAATATGTAAGGAACATAGTAAAATTCCGTATTAAATATATTCTATGTAAAAAAGCCCACACTAATGTGCGAGCTTTTTTATACTTATAAAATACTTATCGTTTTCCTTTTTCATAAGGAGTTCCTAATGCTTTCGGAGCTTCAGAACGACCTACAAAACCAACAAGCGCTAATATTGTGAATACATATGGTAATATCGTTAATAAAACACTTGGAATTTGATCTAATACAGGAATTGTTCCGCCCGTTACACTAAGAGATTGTGCAAAACCAAAGAATAGAGCTGCACCTAGTGCGCCTAGTGGATTCCACTTTCCAAAAATCATAGCAGCTAAAGCTAAGAAACCTTGTCCTGTAATAGTTGCCCCTGAGAAGTTATTAGAAATTGACATTGCAAAAATCGCTCCACCAATTCCAGCAAACACTCCTGAAATACAGACTCCAATATAGCGCATTTTATATACGTTAATCCCCATCGTATCCGCTGCCATTGGGTGTTCACCAACAGCACGTAGACGAAGACCGAACGGTGTTTTATAAATAACATACCAAACAACGAATGCTAAAATAATGGCAATATACGACGTTATTGGTACGTTCGAGAAAAATATTTTCCCTAAAACCGGAATATCCGAAAGGCCTGGAATATCAATCTTTTCAATACGATACTGAATAAAGTCAGTCTGCCCTTTATCAAAAATCTTCTTAATTGCAAATACCGTTAAACCAAGAGATAAGAAGTTAATTGCTACACCACTTACAACTTGATCTGCTCGGAATGTAATAGAGGCTACCGCATGAAGTAATGCAAATAATCCACTACCAATTGCCGCAAATAATAACGCAATCCACGGAGTCATCGTTCCCCAAGTATCACCCATTAATAAGTTTGTAACAACTCCAATAAATGCACCAAATAGCATTAGTCCTTCTAATCCGATATTTACAACACCCGATCGTTCACTAAATACTCCACCTAGTGCTGTGAAAATGATAGGTGCCGATGTATATAACGTACCCGTCACAAGAATGGCTAATATATCTAAAAAGCTCATTTATTTCCCCTCCTTGCTCATGCGTGTAAGCGCCCATCTTAACACATAACTACATGCAACAAAGAAGATGATACATGCAATAATTACATTAATAAGCTCTGATGGTACATCTGCCTCAAAGTTCATTTGAGGGGAAGCACTTTTCAAACCACCAAATAATAAAGCTGAAAGGATTATCCCAAACGGATTATTCCCTCCAAGTAATGCTACAGCAATCCCATCAAATCCTACTCCTGTAAACGAAGACATCGCTGTCATACTCTGGAATGTTCCTAATCCTTCCATCGCTCCACCAATCCCCGCAAATGCACCAGCAATTGTCATGGAGAATACTACATTACGAGAAACTTTCATACCTGCATATTGAGAAGCATGCTGATTAAATCCTACCGACTTTAATTCGTAGCCTAAAGTTGTTCGATCTAATAAGAACCACATTAAAATAGCGATTAATATTGCTACAATAATTCCCCAGTGAAGACGCGAACCATCAGTAATAGAAGCAAGCCAGTCTGAAGATAGTGACGCACTCTCTTTAATATCATACGTTTTGTCATTACCCGCATGTAAGAAACGCTTAATAATGTCATACGTTACATACAACGCGATATAGTTCATCATAATGGTTACAATAACTTCATTCACTTGAAACTTCCCTTTTAAATATCCCGGAATGAAGCCCCAAATTCCGCCCACCAATGCTGCGAATAAAATAGATAATGGAATATGAAGGAACGCTGGTAGTGAAACTGCATAACCGAACCAAACCGCTGCAAGCCAACCAACTAACAATTGACCCTCCACCCCGATATTAAATAAACCTGTACGAAATGCAAACGCCACTGATAAACCAGCAAGAATAAGCGGTATCATTGTACGAAGCGTTTCACCAATCGCACTTGCGCTACCGAACATGCCCGTCCAAAGTGCACTATAACCAACAATTGGATCATAGCCACTAACTAGCATTACAATCGCTCCGACAAGTAAGCCGAAAATAACGGATAGTACTGGGACTAAAATATTTATCGTTCGCTCTGTTAAAAGTTTTTTAGCCATTGGTACCCACCTGCTCCTTCTTTGTTCCTCCAGCCATTAACAATCCAAGCTGTTGTTCATTCGTTTCTTTCGCATCAACTATTGCTACAATTTTCCCTTCATAAATAACAGCAATTCGATCGCTAACATTTAAGATTTCATCTAACTCTAGTGATAAAAGTAATACACCTTTTCCTTTATCCCTTTGCTCTATTAATCTCTTATGAATAAATTCAATTGCTCCTACATCTAAACCACGTGTTGGCTGTGCTGCGATTAATAAATCTGGATCACGGTCTACTTCACGTGCAATAATTGCTTTTTGTTGATTTCCCCCAGATAGAGCGCGTGCTAACGTTTGCTCACTAGGTGTACGTACATCAAACTGTTCAATAAGAGCCTTTGCTTTTTCTGTAATTTTGCTGAAATTTAAAATCCCTTTCTTTGAAAACGGATTCTTATAGTACGTTTGCAGAACTATATTATCTCTAACAGAAAAATCAAGGACGAGTCCGTGTTTATGACGATCTTCTGGAATATGACCAATTCCTTCTTCTGTTATTCTTCTAACAGGCCAATTTGTTATTTCTTTCCCTTTAATTGCAATAGAACCTGACTCAACTTTTCGTAAACCAGTAATTGCTTCTATTAATTCACTTTGTCCGTTTCCATCAATCCCTGCAATCCCAACAATTTCCCCCGCACGAACAGTTAAGTCAAGGCCTTTTACAGCAGGTAGTTGACGTGCATCGTGAACAACAAGGTTTGCAATTGAAAGTACCTCTTCTTTTGGTTTCGCGTCTATTTTTTCTGTTTTAAAATTCACTTGACGTCCGACCATTAATTCTGCAAGTTTATTTTCATCCGTATTTGCAACGTCAACCGTTCCAATTCCTTTTCCTTTACGAATAATCGTACAACGATCGCAAACTTCCATAATTTCTTTCAACTTATGTGTAATAAGAACAATAGATTTTCCTTCTTGCACAAGCTTTTTCATAATTTGAATTAGCTCATGAATTTCTTGCGGTGTTAACACAGCTGTCGGTTCATCAAATATTAAAATTTCTGCACCGCGGTAAAGAGTTTTCAAAATCTCAACACGCTGTTGCATACCAACTGAAATATCCTGTATTTTCGCATATGGATCTACAGCTAAACCGTATTGTTCAGACAGTTTTTGAATTTCTTTAGCAGCTTCCTCAACAGCAATTTTCCCTTTTTTCTTCGGTTCATTTCCGAGAATAATATTTTCTGTAACTGTAAAATTATGAACAAGCATAAAGTGCTGATGAACCATTCCAATACCAAGGTCATTTGCCACATTCGGATTGGTAATGTTTACAGACTTTCCTTTAATTTTAATTTCACCTTGTTCTGGTTGGTACAAACCAAATAGTACATTCATCAATGTGGATTTCCCTGCACCATTTTCTCCAAGTAAAGCATGTATCTCACCCTGCTTTACTTGCAGCGTAATATCATCATTCGCTACAATGCCTGGGAATACTTTCGTAATGTTATTCATCTCAATTACGTATTCCATTGTGTTCCTCCTTTTAACAGGGAACATTCCCTATTACACTATTAACTTATTAAGCAATTCGGAAGTTTTATACATACAAAGGTTAGTTCTATGAACTAACCTTTGCTATTTCTCTATTTATTTTTTTAGAGAAGCTTCATATTCTTTATACTCTTTATCTGTAGCCGGTACTTTAATTTCACCGTCTGTAATTTTCTTTTCAAATTCTTCTACTTTTGTTAAAATTTCAGGGTTAACTTTTTTCACGTTATCAGTTGTTTTTGAAATACCAATACCGTCATCTTTTAAGCCAAACGCTTCAATTTTTCCACCTTTTAACTTTCCATCTTTTGCTTCTTTAGCTACTTTTTCTACAGCTACATCAACGCGTTTTATCATTGAAGTTAATGTTACATTTTCAGGCATACCTTCTTGATGTTGGTCACGGTCAACACCGATTACCCAAACATTTTCACCTTTTTTCTTACGATTTTTCGCTTCAGTGAACACACCGTTACCTGTACCACCAGCAGCATGATAAATTACATCTACGCCTTGACCGTACATTGCTGAAGCAAGAACTGTACCTTTTTCAGGCTTATCGAATGCTTCTGCATATTCAGATACGATTTCAATGTTTGGATTTACTGCCTTTGCACCAGCTTTAAATCCATTTTCAAATTTACTAATTAAATCACTCTTCATTCCACCAACAAATCCTACTTTATTCGATTTTGTTGACATAGCTGCTACCGCACCTACAAGGAATGATCCTTCATGATCTTTAAATGTAATGCTCGTTACGTTCGGTGCATCTACAACAGTATCTACAATTGCAAATTGTTGTTTTGAAGATTCTTTTGCAACTTCTTTAATTGCACCTTCTAATTTATAACCAATTCCGAAAGTTAAATCATATTTATCTTTTGAGAATTTTTTTAAATTCGGAATATAATCAGCTTCTTTTTCAGACTGAAGGTAACGATAATTTGTCTTTTCTTTTAAACCATTATCTTTACCAAACTTTTGTAACCCTTCCCAAGAAGATTGGTTAAATGATTTATCATCAACGCCCCCAACATCTGTTACGAGACCAACCTTGAAGTCTTTATTGTCTTTCGTGTCTTTCTTGTCACTGCTCGCCTTATCCGAGTTACCACATGCACCTAAAACTGTACTTGCTACTAATGTTAATGATAATAAAAGACCTGCTTTTTTCTTCATACTAGAAACCCCTCCAAAAATGATATATATTTATTTATTCTTTCGCTGCTGTCCCTTACTTCTTGCTGTCACCTCCCTAAAAAGGAACTTACCTACATACGCTTTCTTAATACGTGGAAGCTAAACTTATCAGCTCTAAAGTAATTGATAGAATATAAGATTGGCTCATCATTTTGATCATAGTGCATTTGTTTTAATACAAGCAGTGCTGTTTCAGGCTCACATTCTAAAATCGGTGAGATTTTAGGGTGATAGCCAATTGGCTCAATGTGAGCAACCGCATATGTTATGCGCTTATGCGTGTTATTATGTATCACCGTTAATAATGATTCCTCATTGTAACCCGATAAATCTGGCAATATTTCTTTTGCAAGTTTATCGATACAATATACAACAGGTTCCCCATCTGCTGTACGCACGCGTTCAATCATCACTGCATTAAAACCATCTTCACTATTAAACTTCTCTTTTTCCTCTTCTGTTAAAGTTGTAGTAGATGATGATAAAAAGATCGTTCCTGGTGTTTTCCCCACACTAGAAATCATATCTGTAATACTAGAAAGTTGTTCTATTCCAGAAGAAAATAATGGCTTTGCATTTACAAATGTCCCTACACCATGTCTACGAATGACAACATTTTCTTCTTCTAAAATACGTAACGCTTCCCTTAAAGTCGCTCTACTTACGCCAAGTTCTTTCGCTAAATCAAACTCTGATGGTAACTTTTGTCGTTCTTTATAAGCCCCATCTTTAATTTTTTCTTTGATGTGATCAATCACCCGTAAATATAGGTGACGACTATCGGATTTTACTGACATAAGACTCCCCCGCATTTCAATTATTCGACCTCTGATGTAAGACTTCTTTTCTCTTTTTTCAACTTACAACATAGTACAAATGACTAACCACTAAAAATAAGCACAATTGTCGAATAAATAATAATAATTTTTTAAAATGAAATTTTCACTCTTTACTGTATAAAAAAAACTTTGCACCATAAACATTCCTCATTTCGAGAAAAAGTTCGGCACAAAGATCCTTTACATCCTTTGTTACACACTTTTCCCCTCATAGTCTAGCAATTCATGGTTGCCAGGTAGAAACTTATGGACCTTATCTCCAAGATTATATGAGGCAGTGATTCTTTTCGAAGTAATCTTACCACTTGCTCTCATACGTGTCAACAAAATCCAACATTTTTCTGCATTAAATATCGAACATTTACATAAAACATACTCAAAGTATTCGTATTCTATAGGGCCCCTATAAATGTAAGCCCTTTCTTTATTGCTGAGTATAGTATATAACAAAAACACTATATAAAAAAGCCTAATTGTAAAAACAATTAGGCTTTTTTTAAGAACTTTTTTCTTGTACATCATTAATGAGTACTTCTCTCGGTTTACTACCTTCATATGGACCTACTACACCATTCATTTCCATTGCATCAATTAGACGAGCAGCTCGCGTATAACCTACTCTAAACCTACGTTGCAGCATAGAAACAGATGCTGTTTGCATTTCCACTACAAGTTGAACCGCTTCATCATATAATTCATCTTCTACTTCCTGCTTCGTATCAGGAACATCTTGCGGAATCATATCTTCTTGATATTGTGCTTTTTGCTGTCCAATAACATATTCTACAACTCTCTCAACTTCATCATCTGATAAAAATGCGCCTTGTACACGTACAGGTTTCGATGCACCAATTGGTATAAACAGCATGTCGCCACGACCTAGTAGCTTTTCTGCACCACCACCGTCAAGAATTGTACGAGAATCTGTTTGAGAAGATACAGCGAATGCAATACGCGATGGAATATTTGCTTTAATAACACCCGTAATAACGTCAACTGACGGACGTTGCGTTGCAATAATTAAATGAATACCAGCAGCACGAGCCATTTGCGCTAGACGCATAATCGCATCCTCTACATCAGACGAAGCAACCATCATTAAATCTGCTAACTCGTCCACAATGACTACAATATACGGTAATTCGGGTTGTTTCGCTTCTGATTGACTATTATGTTCTTTTATATAATCATTGTATCCTTCAATGTTACGTGTACCACTATGAGCAAATAATTCATAACGACGTTCCATCTCACTCACAACTTTTTTCAATGCTTGCGATGCTTTTTTCGGATCAGTTACAACTGGCGTTAACAAATGAGGCACACCGTTATATACATTTAACTCTACCATTTTCGGGTCAATCATCATTAATTTTACTTCATGCGGTTTTGCACGCATTAAAATACTAACAATAATACCATTAATACATACACTTTTCCCGCTACCTGTCGCACCAGCTACGAGTAAATGGGGCATTTTATTTAAACGGGCTAATACAGCTTCACCTGTAATATCTCGGCCAAGACCAATTAACAACTTCTCTTCCGGATGATTATTAGCCTTAGAATCAAGAACTTCCCTCAGCGTTACCATCGAAACTTCTGAGTTCGGAACTTCGATCCCTACAGCTGATTTCCCGGGAATTGGCGCCTCAATACGAATGTCCTTTGCAGCTAAAGCAAGGGCTAAATCATCACTTAAACTGACAATTTTGCTTACCTTTACCCCCATATCAGGATACACTTCATATTTTGTAACTGCAGGACCTCTATGCACTTTGGTTACTTTCGCTTTCACTCCGAAACTTTGGAATGTACGTTCTAATTTACGAGCATTCTCATAAATTTCCGCGTTTTCATTTGTAACTTGCTTATTCTTTGGAAATTTTAATATATCAAGTGAAGGAAGCTTGTAATCTTTATTTTCTACATTTGAAAATTGCATAGGAGGTGCTTGCGCTTCACTCTCTAACGATTCAACAATTTTTTCTCCACGCTTTTTCTTTGATTCTTCAATTGGTGGAGTCTCTTCAATAAACGGTGAAGTGATCAAATCTTCTTGCTCTACTTCAATTCGTTTATCCTCTTCTTCATTTACAGGATAATTCTCAGTGAAATTTGAAATAATTGGCGGATCAATTTGGATTTCTTCCATCGGCTCAATAACTTCTTCTTGTTCTGCAGCACGTTTGCTTCTTGTACTTCTTGTTGTTTTTTTCTTTTCTGTTTGTTCAGCCGTTCTTTTGGATTTCCAATCTTTATAATCCCCTTGTATCACTTGAAATTGACTTCTAAGAATTCTACCAACTGGAGCTAACACTTCTCCAATATGTTTATTTGTTATACAGAGTACCCCGAGAATAACTAAAATAATTCCAATGATATAGGCTCCTACTTCGTCGAATAGGAAGTAACATGTCGCGAACATAAGCGCACCAAACATACCACCACCTAAATGAACGCTATCTGGCCCTTTTTTCATTTCAAGAAAGAAGTTATCTTTCGTACTCACAATAACAGAAGTATTTTGCACTGCTCCATCTTTTGTAAGAAGGTTAAATAATGTAATATGACTAAACATTAATATTGCCAATACAATTAAATAAAATCCAATTAACCGTTTATTTAAAAGGTTCGGCCATCCGCGTTTTATAACAAAGGAAACCGATAAAGCTATTACACCTAACACACCAATTATGTACCACTCACCAAAGAAGAAGCGAAAAAATAACACAAACGATTTCCCTACAACGCCTAGCTGTAAAATCGTAATGATTGAAAGTGCAAAAAGAGTTAAACCGACGATTTCATAATACAAAGTTGGCTTTATCGTACGTCTTGCCTTTGCCTTCGTCCCTCTTTGCTTTTGTTTTGCCATTTCTTCACCTCGTGTTCTACATATAAGTAAAGCTCTCCTAAAAACGCTCTATTTATATGTCTGTTTTCTCTATTTTTCAGGTCTTTATATCTTCTATTTTTACACTTCTTGTAAAATGCTAAATAAACAGAAGAAAGCAGCCTACTCATGGCTGCTCAACCGTCTTGTTTTTTATATTATACCATAGCTTCTAAACAAAATCCTTCTTTTTGCTAAAAGGTTATTTTCTGACCTGGCTCAAACTCTAAATAGTGAAGTGGGTCCGTACTTAGCACACGTACAATAGAATAACATCCATGTTCCTCTTCAGAAACCATTAATTCCACACCATTTATATTTACAACTTTTTGACTTTCACATTGTGAATAATCGGCCGGATACACAAGTTGCTCTGGCATAATTGTATATAAAATCATTGTAACATTGTCCCTTCTGCACTACCTTCCGCGCGAACATCGATTAATTCGTTTAATTTTCGAATTGCATTTCCAATACCACCAACATCATCTATAAGACCGTACTTTACTGCATCCCCACCAATTACATTCGTCCCAATATCTCGCGTTAAATTTCCTTTCGCAAACATAAGCTCTTTAAAACGATCTTCTGTTACTTTCGAGTGCTTCGTCACAAAACGAATGACTCTTTCTTGCATCTTATCCAAATACTCAAATGTTTGTGGCACACCTATGACAAGACCTGTTAAACGAATTGGATGAATTGTCATCGTCGCAGTTTCCGCAATAAACGAATAGTCAGTAGAAACAGCAATCGGTACACCAATGGAATGTCCCCCACCTAAAACTAAAGATACTGTTGGCTTTGAAAGTGAAGCTACCATTTCAGAAATTGCTAGTCCAGCTTCAACGTCACCTCCAACCGTATTTAATATTAACAGCAAACCTTCAATTTTTGGATTTTGTTCAATCGCAACAATTTGCGGAATGATATGCTCGTATTTTGTTGTTTTATTTTGCGGCGGTAATTGAACATGACCTTCCACTTGTCCGATAATCGTTAAACAATGAATACGTGATTCATTCATCTGTGGTACATTTGTCTGTCCAAGCTGTTGAATTTTTTCTACTATTGAAGCCTCTTTTCCAGCTTCTTTTGGCTCAGCTTCTTTTTCTTCATTTGTATATCGATCACGTTCTGTCATTTCGCATCCCCTTTCACTCGTATATAACTATTATTTCTTAAGTTATAAATTTCATTCGATAGGGTTAAAAAGAAAAAAAGATCACCCATAAGGGTAATCTTTTTTATACTTCCATAATAATCGGTAAAATCATAGGTTTTCTCTTTGTCTCTTCGTACAAGAACTGTCCTAATAATTCACGAATATTTTGTTTTAACATTGACCATTCAATCGAATACTCTTTAATTGACTGCTCAACAATCATACGTACAATCTCTGTAGATCGTTCAATTAACGCTTCTGATTCACGAACATATACGAAACCACGTGAAATGATTTCTGGACCAGAGATAATTTTCTTTTCATCTTTACCAAGTGTTACAACAACTACTAATATTCCATCTTGAGATAACATCTTTCTATCTCGAAGAACGATATTACCAACGTCACCTACACCTAATCCATCAATTAAAACATTACCAGCTTGTACTTTACCGACTAAGTTCGCTTCATCGTCACCAAAAGCAATTACATCGCCTTTTTCTACGATAAAGATATTTTCTCTTGTAATACCTACATCTTCAGCTAAATACGCATGTGCTTTTTGCATACGAAACTCACCATGTACGGGTACAAAGTACTTCGGTTTCATTAAATTTAACATTAATTTTAATTCTTCTTGGCTACCGTGACCTGAAACGTGAACTTTTCTTTCGCCGTAATAAACAACTTCAGCTCCAGCTCTAAATAACAAATCAATAATTTTTGATACAGATATTTCATTACCCGGAATTGGCGAAGCAGCAATGATAACAGTATCACCTTTACGAATTGAAATTTGTTTATGTGCTTGTTTTGCCATTCTAGATAGAGCAGCCATCGGTTCACCTTGACTACCTGTCGTTAAAATAGCTACCTTTTTCTCTGGGAAGTTGTCTACTTCTTGTAATGAAATAACCATACCTTCTGGAACATCTAAATAACCAAGACGTCTTGCAATGTCTACTACTTTCACCATACTACGTCCTACTACCGCTACTTTTCGCCCTGTTTCGGCAGCTGCATCAAATACTTGTTGAATACGATGTACATTCGATGCAAATGAAGCAACGATAATACGACCTTCTGCGCCGTAGAACACTTTAGAAATTTCTACACCAACTTCTTTTTCTGAACCTGTATACCCTGGACGCTCTGCATTTGTACTATCAGATAATAGGCAAAGTACACCTTCATTTCCGATTTGCGCCATTTTCCCAAGATCTGCTCCACTATTTCCAATTGGAGTTTGATCGAATTTAAAGTCTCCCGTATATACGATTGCACCTTTTGATGTATGGAAACAAACGCCAACAGAATCCGGAATACTATGTGTCGTTCCGAAGAATGACACTGTTGTAGTGTTAAACTCTACTGTTGAATTTGAATCGATTGTTTTTAGGTCTACACGGCCTAACATGCCCGCTTCACCAAGTTTTTCTTGTATAAGTCCTACTGTTAATTTCGTTGCATAGACTGGAATAGATAATTTACGAAGCACATACACAATTCCACCAATATGATCTTCATGACCGTGAGTAATAAATAAACCTTTTACTCGCTCTTGATTTTCCACTAAATATGTAATATCAGGAATAACGATATCAATTCCAAACATTTCATCTCCCGGGAACATTAACCCCGCATCTACGATAAAGATTTCAGAATCAATTTCAACACAGTACATGTTTTTCCCGATTTCACCTACTCCACCAAGAGCAAATACTTTAACAGACTCATTCTCTTTTCTCTTCATGTTGTTGCCTGGTTTAAAAATCTTGCAAACACTGATTTCACTAAAATTGCAGAGACACCAGGGGAAACTCTACAACCACCATATTTTCACCGTCCAAGACGAATGTCCTTACCGTTATGCGATATCATGTCCTTGTTTATTTTTTAAACCAGGTTTCACCTCTCTTTCATTATATAAATCAAATATCTTATTCGATATGATATGAAAATTTAATTAAATTATAATTTTTCCCAATTTTGCTAAGCATACCCGTACTAAGCTACTTAGCCATATTATACCTGATACAAGAAATAGAACACAAGTTAAATCGTGCGAAAGAAAGAGGAAAAGAACGGAATGACAACAAAAGTATCGAACGTATTTCCTTTATATTTACTCCGATTTTATACTCCATATTATTTTGAAGAACTAGCCATACATACGCTAAATTCATTTCATAATAGGGAGTTTCAAGATTTATTTTTCTAGAATCCAACAAAAACACTTACAAAATGGAGTTTTTTTATGAATTACGTCACATTTGAGGGGATTTCTCTAAAAACAGACACCATAGTTTATTACGTTTATGCCATAATATCTATCATTTTTTGACTCAGTTAAAGGGGTACGATTATTTTCTTATACACATAATGAAGAAGCGATTAATATTCTTATAAGAACACATATAAGTAAGAAAAAGAGGAAAAGATTTGCATATAATAAAAAATGACCTAGTCCTACACTAGGTCATTTTTTATTAACGAGGGATAGATTGCATTACAGATTGTAACGTTACTCTTTCTTCTTCTGTTAATGGAAGAAGTGGTAAACGTACAGAACCTACATCTAATCCAACCATTTGTAACGCTGTTTTTACTGGAGTTGGACTTGGCGCCATAAATAATGAATCAGTTACTCTTACAAGTAATTGATGTAATTTTTGTGCCTTTTTAAATTCTCCTGCTTGAAATGCTGTAATCATTTCTTGCATTTCGTTTCCGATAACATGAGAGGCTACCGAAACGATACCTTTCGCTCCAACTGCCATAGCTGGTAACGTTAAACCGTCATCACCGCTGTATACCGCAAAGTCGTCCGCTGTTTTTTCAATGATTTCTGTCATTGTTAACACATCGCCGCCGGCATCTTTAATAGCAACAATGTTTTCTATTTCTGATAAACGAACAACTGTATCAACGGAGATTTGTACAATAGATCGTCCTGGAACGTTATATAGCATAACCGGAAGCGGCGTGCTTTCAGCAATTGCTTTAAAATGCTGATACATTCCTTCTTGACTCGGTTTGTTATAATACGGTGCTACTAGCATTACTGCATCCACACCAACTTCTGTTGCCTTTTTAGTTAAGTCAATAGAAGCATGCGTATTATTGCTACCTGTTCCAGCGATTACGGGCACTCTTTTATCGACAACAGATACGACATGGCGATATAACGCTACTTTCTCTTCTGAAGTTAATGTAGGAGATTCTCCTGTCGTTCCTCCTACCACGATTGCTGTTGTACCGTTATCAATTAAATAATTTACCAATTTCGTTGTCTTTGCAAAATCGATATTCCCGTTTATATTAAACGGTGTTACCATCGCGGTTGCAATTGTCCCAAAATCTATCATGGTCTCACTCCTTATTGTTCCAGTTGCTTTTCTTTTGAAAGCTCAAACGCACTATGTAATGCATTTACAGCCTCCACTAAATCAGTTTCTTTTACAAGAACCCAAATTGTTGTATGACTATCTGCCGATTGCAGGATTTGAATACCTTTTTCCGCTAAAGCTGTAACGATTTTCGCAGTAACCCCTGGGTATCCTGCCATTCCAGCTCCAACGATAGATACTTTCGCACAATGCTCTGTCACAATTGGCTCATATCCAAGGTTCTTTAATAATTTAACTGCATGACTTGATACATTATCACTCACCGTATATGCTACACCAGTAGGTGAAATATTAATTAAATCGACACTTATTCCTTCGTTCGCCATCTCTTTAAACACATGTTGTTGCAAATCATATGCCGTTTCTTTTGCAAGCACTTTAATTTGCGTTACGTTTGATACGTGGGCGATACCTGTAACAGGACGTTCTTCTACATCACGACCTCTTGTAGCACCGTCATATGCTGAAATAAGCGTACCTTCACTATCAGAATACGTAGAACGTACACGAAGTGGCACTTTTGCATGCATCGCAATTTCAACTGCACGTGGATGAACGACTTTCGCACCTTGATAAGCCATGTTACAAATTTCGTTATACGTTACAGTTTGAAGATGACGTGCATCTTTTACAATACGAGGATCCGCAGTCATAACACCTTCTACATCAGTGAATATATCGATGTATTCAGCATGAAGTGCAACACCTAATGCTGAAGCTGAAGTATCACTACCTCCGCGTCCAAGTGTTGTCGTATCACCTTTTTTCGTTTGCCCTTGGAATCCTGTAACGACGATTACATCTACATTTTCTAACTCTTCATGTATACGATCGCAATTCATTTCAATAATCTTTGCATTCGTAAAGTCATCATTCGTTACAAAACCAGCTTGTGCACCATTTAATGCTGCTGCTTTTACACCGTTCTCATTCAACATATTAGAGAAAACAATTGCAGAGATTAACTCTCCGCACGATAATAATAAATCTTGCTCACGTTTAGAAATAGTAGATTCCTCTTGATTTACAAGACTTAATAACGTATCCGTTGCATATGGTTCACCTTTACGACCCATAGCAGATACGACAGTAACTACTTTATAACCAGCAGCTAATGATTTCTTTATATGATGAAGCGCATGCTTACGTCCATTGTCATCACGTACTGATGTGCCACCAAATTTTTGAACAATTATTTTCATATTTTGCACCTTCTCTTAGCCGTTTACACTAATTGTAATTTTACTAAGCGCTCTGCAATTTGAACAGAATTCCATGCAGCGCCTTTTAATAAGTTATCAGATACGACCCAAAGATGGAATCCTTTATCGTTATTTAAATCTTTACGGATTCTTCCAACGAATACTTCGTTTTTACCTACTGCAGTAGCTGGCATTGGATATAACTGCTCTTCTGGATTATCTTGCAGAACAATACCTTCCGCATTTGCAAGTAAGCTCTTTAATTCTGCTACTGTTACGCCTTCTTTTTCTACTTCGATGTAAACAGACTCAGAGTGTCCTGATACAACTGGTAAACGTACACATGTTGCCGCTACTTCTAATTCAGGCATATGCATAATTTTTTTTGTTTCGTTAATCATTTTCATTTCTTCAAATGTAAATCCATTATCTTGGAACTTATCAATCTGTGGAATCGCATTAAAAGCAATTGGGAAATGCTTCTTATCACCTGATACAGGAAGAACATTTGCCTTAACTTCTTCGCCATTTAAGATTGCTTGTGATTGTTCATGAAGTTCTTCAATAGCTGCCGCACCAGCCCCTGATACAGCTTGATATGTGGAAACGATTACTCGTTTTAAACCATATTGCTGACGAACTGGCTCAAGAGCTACTACCATTTGAATTGTAGAACAGTTTGGATTTGCAATAATACCATTATGTTCTTTTAAGTCGTTTTCATTTACTTCAGGTACAACAAGTGGCACGTTTTCTGTCATACGGAATGCACTTGTATTATCAACAACAATCGCACCGCGTTTTGCTGCTTCTGGCGCTAATTGTTTCGATACAGATCCACCAGCACTAAATAGTGCGATATCTACTCCTTCAAAGCTTTCAGGAGTTGCCTCTTGAACTGTAAATTCTTCGCCTTTAAATACAAGTTTCTTACCTGCAGATCGTTTAGATGAAAGTAACGTTAATTTCCCGATTGGAAATTCTCGTTTCTCTAAAGTATTTAACATTTGTTCACCAACTGCGCCGGTTGCTCCAACTACAGCGACATGAAAAGTTTTTTGCTTTTCCATCACTATGCCCCTTTCTAGATACCAATCCTTCTATAACTTAGAATCAGAAGGAGTATACAATACCCCTTCTAATCTTAATAACGTTAATTTTATCATATTCTACAGTAAGAATGATGGTTTCATCAAAAATTGTCCGTTTTTTTTCGTTTTTTAATTCATATATCTGAATTTTTCTACGACCACCGGTTGCAATTGCTTTCCTTGCAGCGCTTCTAATACTGTATCTTCCAGTAACTCCATACGAGCTACCATTGAGTTCGGTTTTTTCTCTGGCGCATCTTGACCGAATGGGACGAAATAGATATTTTTTGTGGCCATTAGGCGCATGAGATTTACCCCATTTAATCCTAAAGCATCATTCGTCGAAACTGCCAATACGACAGGCTTGCCATTTCTTAGCGTCGCTTTTGCTGCCATTAGTACTGGAGAATCTGTCATTGCATTTGCAAATTTACTCATAGAATTTCCTGTTAAAGGAGCGATTACCATGCAGTCTAATGGAATTTTAGGTCCAAGTGGCTCTGCTCCAACAATTGAATTAATTGCTTTAAAACCTGTTATTTCTTCAATCTTCTTAATCCACTCTGCTCCTTCTCCAAATCTAGTATTTGTTGATTGAACAGTGTATGAAACAACGGGACGTACTTCTGCCCCTTCAGCAATTAATTTTTCTAAGTGCGGCATAACTTCCTCATACGTACAATGTGAACCCGTAAATCCGAAACCAATTCGTTTCCCCTTCAAACTCATTTCTTTTCCTCCTCCTTTGCAATTGCATCTGCTGCTAATAACTGAGAAAGAACATTTGCTAAAATTTGCCCAGCCGTTTTGGGAGCAACAATACCTGGTAATCCAGGTGCTAGCAACGCTTTGACTCCTCTTTTTTCCGCATATCTAAAGTCAGTACCACCTGGTTTAGAAGCTAAATCAATCACTAACGTATGAGCTGGCATTTTTGCAATAACATTCGCTGTTACAACGAGGTGCGGAATTGTATTGATTACAATATCGATATTCCCTACTTCTTTCTCTATGTCTTGCATATGAAAAGGAGAAAACATCATTTCTGTAATACGTGCAATATGTTCAGATCGTCTTGCTCCAACTTTGACATGGGCTCCTAATGATTGAAATGCTCTCGCAACACTCATTCCTGTTCTACCAAATCCTAGAACCATTACATTGGACCCATGAATTGTATAGTCGGTATGTTGAATTACCATCATTAATGTACCTTCTACAGTTGGAATAGAATTGTATATTGCCACATCATCACGATCAAATAATTTAACAAGTTTTCGGTTCGTAGTAGATACGAGATTTTCCAAGTAAGGTGTACCAATACCCGAATATATAGTAAAGTGTTCTGGTGTATTTTCAATTTGTTCTTTCGTTATTGAAACTTTTTCATTTGAAAAAATAGTATCTACTTCTCCTTTAGCATTTGTACCTGCAACCGGCAAAATGATTGCGTCTACAGAAGTGAAATCTAAATTTTGTATACTTTCTTTTGCTGCCCCTGTGAAACCATGATCTAACTGATCAAACCCTATCAAAGAAAGTTTCGCATCCAATTCAACTAGCTTACGAATTACTTCTAGCTGCCTTGCATCTCCTCCTATGACAGCAATATGCATCTCAGTCAACATTCCCTAATTCACCTTCTTTTTCTGTCATTTATAAGAAAAGTGCCTACTTTTTCTTTTTCCTCCACATCATATGTAATGTACGAGTTTATGGTGATTGAAAATCCAAATGCACATATGATTTATCAGGTTTCTATGTAGATACAAAAAAAGATGACCAAAATGGCCATCCTTCACTCCGAATTTGAACGATCTATACTATCACAAAGAAGCATATCATGTCCGACTTTCTTTATTTGATTCCATGCCACCCTTACTTCTTGTGGTTCCTTTTTAAAACCTCCCCACTTCCCTACAGGTATTATAAGTGTTTGTATTTGTCCGTCTTTCTCATTAATCTCTAAATCCATATAACCTAAGACTCCCATTTTTTCCGCTTTTTCTATATCTACAACCTCTTTACCACTTAATTCACTTAATCGCATACATACTCCACTCCCCTACTGAATTTTTCATTTGCATTGTCTATAATTAGTACCTATTCTATATGGATAAAAAAAATAACCTTCTCTCATTTAAAAAGAGAGAAGGTTATTATCAGATACATCATAAAAATCGATTATAGTTTTATTCCTTTTGGAAGTTTTCCGTCTGGACTAATAAGTGCCGCAGAGAATTCATCAGTAAACATGTTGCGAATTAATCCGTCCACATTTTCTTTTGTTACAGTGTTTACACTTTCAATAATCTCATCAAGTGAACGATGTTTACGAAGAAGCAATTCATTTTTACCGTTACGACTCATACGGCTATTTGTACTTTCTAAACTTAACATTAAGTTTCCTTTTAATTGCTCTTTACTATTCATAAGCTCTTTTTCTGTAATACCTGTATTTTTCAATGTCTCTAATGTTTCTTGCATTGTTTCATACAGTGTATCTAATTGTTGGCTACCTGTTCCACCGTAAAGTGTTAACATACCTGTATCTTCATAAGAAGAGTGGTAAGAAAATACCGAGTAAGCTAATCCACGTTGCTCACGTACTTCTTGGAATAAACGGCTACTCATGCTACCACCTAAAACATTATTTAATACAATTAAGTTATAAATATCTTCGTGTCCCATTTGTAAGCCTTTATATCCTAGACATAAATGAGCTTGTTCCGTTTCCTTTTTACGGGCTACCTTATTGAAATGGAAAATTGGGCTATGTACTTGTTCACGGTTTGTTGTTCCTTCATAACTACCGAAATATTGCTCCACTGTTTGTAAAAATGCTTCATCAATATTTCCTGCAACTGATACAACTACATTTTCAGGTGTGTAATGATCTTTTATATATTGACGTAACGTATCACCTGTAAACGTATTAAGCGTTTCTTCTGTTCCTAAAATAGGATATCCAAGTGGATGCGTTTCATATGTTGCTTTCGTTAACATATCATGCACAATATCATCTGGCGCATCTTCGTACATTTTAATTTCTTCACATACGACATTCTTCTCTTTTTTCAGTTCTTCCTCATCAAATGTTGAATTAAAGAACATATCTGCTAAAACATCTAAAGCATATTTAGCATGCTCATCTAATACTTTTGCATAGTAACAAGTATATTCTTTTGAAGTAAATGCATTCACTTGACCACCAATGCTATCAAATGATTCTGCAATCTCTCGTGCACTACGTGTTTCTGTCCCTTTAAAGAACATATGCTCTAAAAAGTGAGAAATCCCATTATTTTTTTCATTTTCATTTCTTGATCCCGCATGGATCCAAATACCAATTGCAACCGATCTTACAGTTGGTATATTCTCCATAACTATTCTTACACCATTTTTACAAGTATATTTTTTAATCAAAAACTTTCCTCCTACTGCCAGTTTCTCTAAATAAAACGCTATTATTTAATGATAACAAGTTTAAGGATGAATGTCATGCAAATGTATTTAATCCACACGTTTTTCATCCAGTAATTCAGTTATATTCCCCACTTTATATCCTTGTTCCTTCAATTTTATAATCATTGTTTCTAAAGCCTCTGCTGTAGACGAAGTAGGATGCATTAATATGATAGCACCTGGATGTATTTTTCTCATTACTCTCTGCAATAGTACATCCGGCTCAGGTCGCTTCCAATCAATCGTATCTACAGTCCACATAATCGTTCCCATTTGAAAATCATCTGCAATCTTTACGACTTCATCTCGAAAGCTTCCACTCGGCGGGGCAAACCATCTTACTTTTTGATTCGTTGCTACTTCTATCATTCGATTTGTTTTTTGTAACTGATCTCGTATTTCATCTGACGATAACGTTTTCATATTAGGGTGTGTGTATGAGTGATTTCCAACTTCTTGTTTTGCATCGACAATCATTTTTGCAAACCGCAAATTTTCTTTCACCCAACGTCCTTCTAAAAAGAAAGTGGCCTTCACATCATGCTTTTTCAAGATTTCTAATATGCGAGGCAAATACTCATTTCCCCATGCCACATTTATTGTTAATCCTACCATCTTTTTATTTGGATGCCCTCTATAAATTGGAGCTGGTGATAAATCTTCCAAATGAACACTCGGTGAGACTTCTTTGAATTCAAGATATTTTTGATCAAATTCCTTTAGCTTCTTCATATTATTATACGATGCTTCAATATCCACTTGTCTTCCATTATATCCAGGTGTTGCCTTCCATATTTTATCAATCATCGCATTTTGAGGTGCAATCTCATACTGTTTTGCATGCTTTTGAATTTCTTCATGCAAGTTATCTTGTGCAAAAACAGAATAAGAGCCTAAACTGACATATAAAGAAAATATACATATGTATGCCAATATACGAACTTTCATATAAACCCTCCCAAATTAACTATATAAAAACATTTTCTTCTTATCTTTGTTAATTTGAGCGTTATAATGAAAACTATACCTATACCGACATAAAAATATATGAACATCATGTTTTTTACATAACAAAAAAAGCCAGTTTAACTGGCTTTTACTTATTGCTGCTCTTGTTTGTTTTCTTCTTTAGCAGCCTCTTTTTCTTGCTCTTCTTTTAGCAATACTTTTCTAGATAGATTTACGCGACCTTGCTTGTCAATCTCGATAACTTTAACTGTAATTACATCACCGATTTTCACAACGTCTTCTACTTTACCTACACGCTCAAGTGCAAGTTCAGAAATATGAACTAATCCATCTTTACCGCTGAATAATTCAACGAAAGCACCAAATTTCTCAACACGTTTCACTTTTCCTTCGTAGATCTCACCTACTTGTACTTCGCGAACGATATCTTCGATAATCTTCTTAGCTTTGTCGTTCATTTCTTGATTTATTGATGAAATGAATACTGTACCATCTTGCTCGATGTCAATTTTAACGCCAGTTTCTTCAATAATTTTATTGATTTGTTTACCGCTTGGTCCAATAACGTCACGGATTTTATCTGGGTTGATTGTCATTGTAATAATCTTTGGAGCGTAAGCTGATAATTCAGTACGTGGCTCTGCAATAACAGATAACATATGATTTAGAATGTGCACACGACCAATTTTCGCTTGTTGTAATGCCTCTTCTAAAATCTCACGTGATAAACCATCGATTTTAATGTCCATTTGCAGCGCAGTTACACCTTGTGCTGTACCTGCTACTTTAAAGTCCATATCACCTAAATGATCTTCCATACCTTGAATATCAGATAAAATTGTGTAATGCTCACCAGATTTAACCAGACCCATTGCAATACCTGCAACTGGAGCTTTAAGTGGAACACCCGCATCCATCATTGCTAAAGTACTACCACAAATACTTGCTTGTGAAGTAGAACCATTTGATTCTAATACTTCAGATACAAGGCGTACTGTGTATGGGAAATCTTTTTCAGATGGAATTACAGGCTCAAGTGCGCGCTCTCCTAGTGCACCGTGACCAATTTCACGACGACCTGGTCCTCGCATCGGTCTTGTTTCACCAACACTAAATGATGGGAAATTGTAATGGTGCATAAAGCGTTTTGATTCTTCTACACCAAGACCATCTAAAATTTGCACATCGCCTAATGCACCTAATGTACAAATACTTAATGCTTGTGTTTGTCCACGTGTGAATAAACCAGAACCGTGTGTACGAGATAAAATACCAACCTCTGATGCTAAAGGACGGATTTCGTCACCTTTACGGCCATCTGGGCGAATTTTTTCAACTGTAATAAGACGACGTACTTCTTCTTTTACAATTTTATATAAAATCTCATTTACTTGTCCTAATGTATCAGCGTCAGCTTCCTCAGCTTCGTAATGCTCAATTACACGCTTTTTCACTTCGTTAATTGCATCTTCACGTGCATGTTTCTCATGTACTTGAATTGCAGAATGCATATCCTTCTCAGCCATTTCACGTACAGCTTGATTAAGATCAGCGTCAACTTCATAAAGTTTCACTTCTGATTTCTCTTTACCTACAGCTTGTACAATCTCTTCTTGGAATGCAATTAAACGTTTAATTTCGTCATGACCAAACATAATTGCTTCTAACATTGTTTCTTCAGGCACTTGATCTGCTCCTGCTTCAACCATGTTAATCGCATCTTTCGTACCAGCTACAACTAAGTGGATATCACTTTGTTCTTGCTGTTCTACTGTTGGATTAATAACGAATTCGCCATTAATACGACCAACTGTCGCACCAGCGATTGGACCTTCAAATGGAATATCTGAAATCGATAACGCTAATGAAGAACCAAGCATAGCTGCCATTTCAGAAGAACAATCTTGATCAACACTCATTACAATGCTGACAACTTGTACTTCGTTACGGAAACCATCTGCGAATAGCGGACGAATTGGACGGTCGATTAAACGACTTGCCAAAATTGCTTTTTCACTTGGACGACCTTCACGCTTAATAAAACCGCCAGGAATTTTTCCGACTGCATATAAACGCTCTTCATAGTTCACTGTAAGTGGGAAAAAATCTACATTTTTAGCTTCTTTTGATGCAGTTGCTGTAGATAGAACCGCTGTATCGCCATATCTTACTAATACTGCTCCGTTCGCTTGTTTGGCAAGCTGACCAGTTTCAACTGTTAGCTGGCGACCAGCTAAATCTATCGAGAAGACTTGCTTTTCTTGACTCATTTAAGTACCCCTCTCAATTTAAAGTATTCAATTCTTCTATGTAAATGGATAGTATATCACAATATTCTACCTCTAGTATTGCCTAAAATTAAGTAAGCTATAAAGCGTAGAAGATATATTTTTACCTAACAAAAAAGCGGGAATATTCCCGCTTCTTTGACTATCGACGTAAGCCAAGCTTTGTGATTAATTCACGGTAACGTGTGATATCGCTATTACGAAGGTAAGTTAGTAAATTACGACGTTTACCAACCATCTTTAATAGACCACGACGTGAATGATGATCTTTCTTGTGAGTACGTAAGTGCTCGTTTAGAGTGTTAATTTGCTCCGTTAGGACAGCAATTTGAACCTCTGGAGAACCAGTATCAGTCTCATGAGTTCTAAATTGTGCAATGATTTCATTTTTACGCTCTTGTGTTAAAGCCATCCTATTTCACCTCCTATTAATTAAACCCCCAATTACCTAGCAAGCGTCGGTGAGTCGCAATGCCAAGCAATGGTTGTCATAAAGTACATAACATAGAATACTACTTTTCATTTGAAAAAGCAAGTATATTCTTTTCGCTCGCAAAATATTCTTGTGCTGTTTTCTTATCTTTTGCGATTTGTTCAACTAACTCATCAATGCCATTGAATTTCTTCTCTTCTCTTATACGCATATGCCACTCTACTGTAACATTTTGATCGTATATATCTTTGTTAAATTCAAATAAGTGCACTTCAATTGATAATTGGCGCCCATCTTCTTTAAAAGTCGGTTTATATCCAATATTACATACACCATCGCACCATTCATCGTGAACTTTTAATCTCACTGCATAAACACCTACAGGTGGCAATAAATACTCATCACTTAAACCTACATTAGCTGTTGGAAAACCAATTTGACGCCCACGTTTGTCGCCGTGTATAACTGTTCCCGTTACAGTATAGGCTCTACCTAAAATAGATGGAATTTGTTCCATTTCGCCATTTCGAATTAACTTTCGTAATGCTGTAGAACTTACTTTCTCTTCTTGAAATTCAACTTTTTCAATCACAGTCTGTGTAAACTCCCCTCTTGCATGAAATGGTAAAGTCTCCATCTTTCCTTTTCCTAAACGTCCATATGAATAATCAAACCCTGCTACTACATGCTTTACATTTAAACCAATAATATAATCATCTACAAATTGTTGTGGTAATAACCCTGCAAATGATTCATCAAATTTAATCACATATAATATATCGATTCCTAAGCTTTCGACTATTTTTTCTTTATCACGCATTGGTGTAATATACTCCACATGCGCATCCTTTTTCCCTAAAACAACAGATGGATGAGGATGAAATGTCATAACTGCACTTTTATATCCTCGGTCGTCCGCTATTTTTTTCGCAGTTCGAATTACACATTGATGTCCTAAATGAATGCCATCAAAAAATCCTAATGCCATTACAGTAGGTGGTAATTCTAATTTATTTTGTTCATGTGGATGAGTTAAATGAATAAGTTTCACGCTTGAATTCACCTTTTTCTGTAATAATCCTTCCAATAATTCATTATAGCTTTAGTTCTTGATTATTCACAAGTACTTTCATTGGCTTTAACATGCCAGGATGTTTCGGATGATGTTCATAAATTGCTAAGCAACGATCATTTTTATCAAACACTGTAATAAATGGTGCTGTTATTTCTAATTCATTCTTTAAGAACATACCATTCTTGATTTTCTCTGCTTGCTTTTCATCTACAACCATTTTTGGAAACTTACTTAATGCTTCATCAATTGAAATGAAGATAGACTCTACTGTTCCATTTTGCACGTTTTCTTCAATTTCTTCAAATGATATGCAATCTTCTAATAAAAATTCACCAGATGCCGTTCTTACAAGGTGAGACATATGTGATGGGAAACCAAGTTTCTCCCCGATCATTACCGCTAACGTTCTTACATATGTTCCTTTACTACACGTTACACGGAAACGGAATGAAATATTTTCTCCTTCAAAAACTTCACGGTCATCAAGTAATACGAATTCATGAATCGTAATTGTACGAACTGGACGTTCCACCTCTTGTCCTGCTCTTGCATATTCATATAATTTTTTCCCGTTTACTTTTACAGCTGAGAACATTGGTGGCATTTGTTCAATCGTGCCTGTTAATTCCGCTAGTACCTCTTCTACTTCTTTACGTGTAATAACACGGTTTACATCTTGTTTCTCCACAACTTCACCAGATGCATCTTCTGTTGTTGTTGAAAACCCTAATGTTACTTCACCTTCATATGTTTTCGTTTCACTTGTTAAAAATTGTGCAATCTTCGTTGCTCTCCCCACACAAAGTGGTAATACTCCCGTTACATCTGGGTCTAATGTTCCCGTATGACCAATTCTCTTTTCTCGCAATATCTTTCTTAATTTAAATACACAATCATGTGATGTCATGCCTTTTGGCTTATGTAATAATACTACACCTTCCATATATGTTCACCTCATCATAATTCTTTCGTAGTAAATATCCAAAACTTATTTTGCATTGAAAAAATGGATAGACAAATGTCTATCCATTATTCTTCACGTTTACCGTCTTTATTAATTTCATGTAAAAGTGTATCAATTCGATGACCATATCCGATAGACTCATCAAACTCAAAGGTAATTTCCGGTGTTTTACGAAGACGAATACGTTGGCCAATTTCTGAACGAATAAAGCCTTTTGCCTTCGCTAAACCTTTTAACGTATTTTCTTTCTGTTCTTCGTCACCTAAAACAGAAATATATACTTTGGCAATTTGCAAATCACCACTCACTTGTACATCTGTTACTGTAACAAATCCGATACGTGGGTCTTTAATTTTACGACTAATGATGTCGCCTAATTCTTTTTTCATTTGCTCGCCTACACGGTTTGCACGTAATTTCATAACTCTTCACCTCATTCAATACCATTCCAATTGTGTTATCGTACGTTCAATTTCAGGAAATGAATCGATGTACTCCAGTACACGATTCATTTCTTTTTCACAGATAACACGATTTGAGGATACGGAAACAACCGCAATTTCTGTACGTTGCCATACATCTTGATGCCCAACTTCAGAAACAGCTACATTATAGCGCTGTTTCACACGAGTTAGCACTCGTTGCAAAATTGCCCGTTTCTCTTTTAAAGAATGCACATCGTAAATCATACACTCGAATGAGAGTGAAGCGACAATCATCGCTTCACTTCTTCCATAACGTATGCTTCAATGATGTCCCCTTCTTTAAGGTCATTATATCTCTCAATTGTAATACCACACTCATAGTTTTGTGCAACTTCTTTTACGTCGTCTTTGAAACGTTTTAACGTATCAAGTTGTCCTTCGAAAATTACGATACCATCGCGGATAATACGAACGCCACTATCGCGTGTAATTTTACCGTCAATTACGTAACAACCTGCGATTGTTCCAACTTTTGTTACCTTGAATGTTTGACGAACTTCCGCTTGACCGATTACTTTTTCTTCGAATTCTGGATCCAGCATACCTTGCATTGCTAATTCAATTTCTTCGATTACTTTGTAGATAATGCGGTGTAAGCGAACATCAACGTTCTCTAATTCAGCTGTACGCTTCGCGTTCACATCCGGACGTACGTTAAATCCAATTACAATTGCATTAGATGCAGAAGCTAAAATGATATCAGATTCTGTAATCGCACCTACACCAGTGTGAATGATTTTAACTTTTACGCCTTCAACATCAATTTTACGAAGTGACGCTGCCATCGCTTCAACAGAACCTTGTACGTCTGCTTTTACGATTAAGTTGATTTCTTTTACATCGCTCTCTTGGATTTGTTGGAATAAATCTTCAAGGCTTAATTTAGATTTCTCACCACGTTGTGCAACTAACGCTTCTTGTGCACGTGATTCACCGATTTGACGAGCTTTCTTCTCATCAGCGAATGCCATGAAACGATCTCCAGCCTGTGGTACTTCATTTAAACCTGTAATTTCAACAGGAGTTGATGGACCAGCAACTTTTACACGACGACCAATATCACTTACCATTGCACGAACACGTCCGAATGAAGTTCCAACAACGATTGGATCTCCAACTCGAAGTGTACCGTTTTGAACTAATAATGTCGCGATAGTTCCTTTACCTTTATCAAGCTGTGCTTCAATTACAGTACCCGTTGCATAACGATTTGGGTTTGCTTTATATTCTTCTACTTCACTTACAAGAAGAATCATCTCTAGCAAGTTGTCAATTCCCTCGCCTTGGATTGCAGAAATTGGTACGAAAATTGTATCTCCGCCCCAAGCTTCTGGAACTAATTCATATTCTGTTAATTCTTGCATTACACGATCAGGATTCGCCGCTGGTTTATCCATTTTATTCACAGCAACAATAATTGGTACTCCAGCTGCTTTTGCATGGCTAATCGCTTCAACTGTTTGAGGCATAACACCGTCATCAGCTGCAACAACAAGGATTGTAATATCAGTTACTTGCGCACCACGAGCACGCATCGTTGTAAATGCCGCGTGACCAGGCGTATCTAAGAATGTAATTTTCTTATCATTTACTTCAACTTGGTATGCACCAATATGCTGAGTAATTCCACCCGCTTCGCCAGCAGTTACTTTTGAATTACGAATTGAGTCAAGTAATGTTGTTTTACCATGGTCAACGTGTCCCATAATCGTAACAACAGCTGGACGCTCTTTTAAGTTTTCTTCATCATCTTGCTCATCAATGAATGTTTCAAACTCAGTTTCACTTACAACTACTTCTTCTTCTACTTCAATACCGTAATCAGTAGCAATTAACTCAATTGTATCTTTATCCAAGTCTTGGTTAATTGTTGCCATAATTCCAAGCATGAAGAGCTTTTTAATAATTTCAGATGGCTCTTTACTTAACTTTTTAGCAAGTTCACCTACTGTAAGGCTTCCAGAGAAAGTAATTTTATCTGGTGTTTCTACTATTTGCGTTTGTTGTCTTCCAGCAAAGTTATCTTGACGTTTGTCTTCATTTCCTTTGCCTTTTTTCTTTTTCTTATTGCTGTTCTTTTTACTGCGAACAACTTTCTCTTCTACTTCAAACTCATCTGCAACAGAAGGTTTTTCCGCTCCAGTGTTATATTCATTATCTAATTTATTTACTACTTCATCTTCTAACATTGTCATATGATTCGAAACCTCGATATTCATCTCTTTAAGTTTTGTCATAAGATCTTTACTTGAGATATTATTTTTTTTTGCATATTCATGTACTCGAATTTTACTCATACCTTCACCCCCGGTAATTTGTATCGAGCATGCTACGTAGCTTTTTCGCAAAGCCTTCATCTAACACAGCTACAACGACTCGCTCGTCTCTCCCAATCGCATGCCCTAATTGTTGTCGATTTTCGACTTTTTTCATTGGTACGTTGTAGTACGTCGTTTTATCAGTGATACGTTTAGTAGTGTTCGCTGACGCATCTTCAGAAAGCAATACGAGCTTTGCTTTACCACTTCGTACTTCTTTTAAAACGAGTTCTTCACCCGAAATGATTTTTCGAGCGCGATTTGCTAGTCCTAAAAACGATTTCCAATCGGACACTTATTTCGACTCCTTCTCAACAAGCTCAAGAAGCTCTTCGTACAGAGAACTGTCGATTTTCGCTTTTAGATGATGTTCCAAAATGTTTTTCTTTTGGGCTTGCATAATGCATTCTTTATCTTTTGACAAATATGCACCTCGTCCTGATTTTTTTCCAGATAAATCAATAGACACTTCGCCCTCTTTGGAACGAACAATGCGAACGAGCTCTCGTTTTGATTTCATCTCTTGCGTCGCGATACATTTTCGTAACGGAACTTTTCGATTGCTCATACTCATCACCTCTATTCGATTTCGTCTTCAACTGAATCGAATCCGAATGCGATTACGCTATCTTCTTCTGTTACAATTCCAAGTTGTTTCGCATCAGACTCACTTTTAATATCAATTTTCCAGCCTGTTAATTTAGCTGCAAGACGCGCATTTTGTCCACGCTTACCGATAGCTAATGATAGCTGGTGGTCTGGAACAACAACAGTTGTTGCTTTTTCATCTTCATCTACAAGTACTTTAACAACTTGTGATGGGCTTAAAGCATTTGCAACATATTCAACTGGATCATTTGACCAGCGAACGATGTCAATCTTTTCACCTTTTAGTTCATCTACAACACGTTGTACACGTTGTCCTTTCGGTCCTACGCAAGAACCAACTGGATCAACATCAATGTTTTCTGCATGCACAGAGATTTTAGAACGATCTCCTGCTTCGCGCGCTACAGAGCGAATTTCTACAGTTCCATCATAAATTTCTGGAACTTCCATTTCGAATAAACGTTTTAAAAGACCAGGATGTGTACGTGATACGTAAATTTGTGGTCCTTTTGTTGTCTTTTCTACTTTTGTAATAAATACGCGAATACGATCATGTGGCTTATATTGCTCATTTGGCATTTGCTCACTTACAGGTAATAAAGCTTCTACTTTACCTAAGCTTACGTAGATGAAACGAGCATCTTGGCGTTGTACAATACCAACCATAATGTCTTCTTCACGATCACTAAATTCTGAGTAAATAACACCACGTTCTGCTTCACGAACTCGTTGTGTTACAACTTGTTTTGCAGTTTGCGCTGCAATACGACCAAAATCTTTTGGCGTTACTTCAATTTCTAGTACGTCGCCATCTTGGTAGTTTGGATTAATTTGTCTTGCCTCTTCTACAGAGATTTCAAGACGTGGATCAAACACATTATCAACAACGTCCTTACGTGCTAAAACTTGAATTGTTCCCACTTCTGGGTTAAAGCTCACACGAACGTTTTGTGCTTGGTTAAAATTGCGTTTATAAGCAGAGATTAACGCTGCTTCAATCGCATCAATAATAATATCTTTACTAATACCTTTTTCTGACTCTAATACGAGCAAAGCATCTAACAACTCAGTGCTCATGAAGATCCCCCTTCTTACTAAAACGTAACAGCAAGTCGCGCATTTGCAACTTTATCCATTGGAATTTGGATTTCTTTTTTACGTGTTTTAATTGTTAATAGTAGTGTAATTGTAGTACCGTCGTAGGAAAGTAACTTTCCTTCAAACATCTTTTCGCCATCAATCGGCTCATATGTTTTAATTGCCACTTGTTTTCCTACCGCTTGCTGGAAGTCTTTCTCTTTCTTTAATGGGCGTTCTGCTCCAGGAGATGATACATCCAAAAAGTAAAGGTGAGGAATTGGATCCTCTTTATCTAAAGCTTCGCTTAAACGTTCACTTACCGCACCGCATTCTTCAATGTCGACTCCCTTTTCAGAATCGATGAATACGCGTAAGAACCAGTCTTGTCCTTCTTTCACATACTCTACATCTACAAGTTCAAGATTTAACTCTTCAACGATTGGCTGCGCAAATGCTTCTACAACTTCTGTGACTTTCTTATCCATAAACAGCCTCCTTCCTGCCGCCATGTACCATTTACAAGAAAAGATCCCGTTCATAAAGACGGTCTATCTTATTCTTTCTCGTTAGCTAACAAAAGCCCCTGCCGTTAAGCAGGGAATATCTGTCTTAGTATTACCAAATTTAAGAAGTAAAACTTGTAACAAAATATGTATATACGACAGAAATGTCTTTACTATCTACATGAATAAAATGTAGATAGTAACACGAAAGAGTGGGTTTCCCCACTCTCTTTTTCACAAAATATACATGACATGGTTATCTCGGTTTATAGTATACCATAGCAAATATTGATTTGCAAAGACTTTTCCTACCTATTAGAACAGTGATAATTGGTTTTGATCCGGCAAATCTCCTAAACAACCTTGGCTATCTAAATACTCAATAATTGTTTTCGAAACCTTACTTCGTTGCTGTAAGTCTTCTTTTGATAAGAATTCTCCATTTTTGCGCGCTTCCACAATACTTAAGGCTGCGTTCGTACCAAGACCAGGCACTGCATTAAACGGAGGGATTAATGAGTCTCCATCAATAATAAATTCCGTTGCATGCGAACGGTATAAATCAACCTTTTGGAATGAGTATCCACGCTCGCACATTTCAAGCGTCATTTCTAGTACCGTTAATAAACTTTTCTCTTTCGGCGCTGCATCCAATCCTTTTTGAGCTATTTCATCAATTTTCACACGTATGGATGCAGAACCTTTCGCCATCGCCTCTACATCAAAATCATCTGCACGGACTGTAAAATATGCCGCATAGAATAAAAGTGCAAAATGTACTTTAAAGTATGCGATACGCACAGCCATAAGTACGTAAGCAGCCGCATGGGCTTTAGGGAACATATATTTAATCTTCTTACATGAATCAATATACCAACCTGGTACATTATTACCTTTCATGTCATCTTCCCATTCTTCCGGTACACCTTTACCTTTACGAACCGACTCCATGATTTTGAAGGCTAATGATGGATCTAAACCTTGATAGATTAAATATACCATGATGTCATCACGACAACCGATAACTTCACTCAGCGTACATGTACCGTTATAAATTAACTCATTTGCATTACCCAGCCATACGTCAGTACCATGTGACAGCCCAGAAATTTGGACCAATTCTGAGAATGTCGTTGGTTTTGTCTCTTCTAACATCTGTCTTACGAATTTCGTACCGAATTCTGGGATACCAAGTGTACCTGTTTTACAGTTAATTTGTTCTTCCGTTACCCCTAACGTTTCTGGACCAGAGAAAATTTTCATTACCTCTGGATCATCCGTTGGGATTGTTTTCGGATCAATACCACTTAAATCTTGTAACATACGAATAACGGTCGGATCATCGTGTCCTAGTATATCAAGTTTCAATAAATTATCATGAATCGAGTGGAAGTCAAAATGCGTTGTTCTCCACTCAGCACCAATTGAATCAGCAGGAAACTGTATTGGGGAGAAATCAAAGATATCCATGTAATCTGGCACAACGATTATACCACCTGGATGCTGTCCAGTTGTACGTTTTACCCCTGTACATCCCGCTACTAAGCGGTCAATCTCTGCATTCCGAATTGTTAAATTGTGATCATTTGCATAACCTTTTACATATCCATAAGCTGTTTTTTCCGCAACTGTACCAATCGTTCCAGCACGGTATACATAATCTTCACCGAACAGTACTTTCGTATAGTTATGGGCACGTGGTTGGTATTCCCCGGAGAAGTTCAAATCGATATCGGGTACCTTATCTCCTTTGAATCCAAGGAACGTTTCGAATGGGATATCATGTCCATCTTTTACATATGCCACATTACATGTCGGACAATCTTTATCTGGTAAGTCGAAACCAGAGCCTACCGAACCATCATTAAAGAATTCAGATTGCTTGCATTTTGGACAGACATAGTGTGGTGGTAATGGGTTTACTTCTGTAATTTCCATCATCGTTGCAACGAACGATGAACCTACTGAACCACGCGAACCTACTAGATATCCGTCGACTAACGATTTTTTCACAAGCTTATGTGAGATTAAATAAATAACAGCAAATCCATGTCCAATAATACTTTTCAATTCTTTTTCTAAGCGAGCCTCTACAATTTCTGGTAGTTCTTCACCATATATACTGCGTGCCATTTTATAACTCATATCACGTGTTTCATCATCGGCACCCTCAATTTTCGGTGTATATAGATCATCTTTTACCGGACGAACATCACCAATTAATGACGCAACTTTTTGTGTATTCGTTACAACAACTTCTTTCGCTTTGTCCTCACCTAAAAATGAAAAACACTCTAGCATTTCATCAGTTGTACGGAAATGTACTGGCGGTAATGAATGTCGATTTAATGGATTTGCCCCGCCCTGTGAACTAACTAAAATTTTACGATACATTGCATCTTCTGGATCTAAGTAATGCACGTTCCCTGTAGCGACAACTGGTTTATCTAACGTCTCACCTAGTTTTACTAAGTTAGAGATAATTGTTTTTAATTGTCCTTCATCTCGAACGAGTTCTCGCGCTACTAAATGACGCAACACCTCTGGAGGCATTACTTCAATGTAATCATAGAACTGTGCAATTTCTTCTACCTCTTCAGGAGCTTTTTGCATCATTGCCTCAAATACTTCACCTTTATCACAAGCCGTTCCTACTAAAATTCCTTCACGGTATTTTTTTAATAGTGACCTCGGTACTCGTGGTACACGGTAAAAGTAATTAAGGTGAGAATATGAAACAAGTTTATATAAATTTTTCAACCCAACATCTGATGTGGCAAGTAACGTCATATGACTTGGACGGCCACGCTTATACGCATCCCCTTGTCCCATGCTATCATTTAATTGATCGTGATATTCAAATCCCTTTTCAATTACATCTTTCAACATTTTCACAAGTAAATATCCCGTCGCTTCTGTATCATAAATCGCACGGTGATGTTGCGTTAATTCAATATCAAGTTTTTTACACATCGTATTTAATCGATGATTTTTCATTTCTGGGAATAAGAATCGTGCAAGTTCTAACGTATCAATAACGGGGTTATTCGTTTTTTCTAACCCAGCCTTTTTAAAACCTACGTTAATAAAGCCCATATCAAAGCTTGCATTATGGGCAACAAGTGTATGGTCACCCATCCATTCCTCAAACTTTTTAAACACTTCGTCCACTTCTGGTGCATCAGTTAACATATCATCTGTAATACCTGTTAATTCAATAATCGTCGCTGATAATGGTTGATGTGGATTTGCGAAAGATTCAAAGCGATCAATGATTTCGCCACCCTTTACTTTTACGGCAGCCAACTCAATGACTGTGTCGTATACAGCTGATAAACCTGTCGTCTCAACGTCGAAAACAACATACGTTTCCTCTGCAAGTAAACGATGCGCCTCGTTATACGCTATCGGTACACCATCATTAACTAAATTCGCTTCTACACCGTATATAACTTTAACTCCAGCTTTTTTCCCCGCAGAATATGCCTCCGGGAACGACTGAGCCACAGCATGGTCTGTAACCGCAATAGCTTCATGTCCCCATTTACCAGCTTGGGCAACAAGCCTAGAAACAGGAGTAACAGCATCCATTTGGCTCATCGGAGTGTGAAGATGAAGTTCTACACGCTTTTCGCCTTCTGGCGCTTTATCTTTACGAGACGGCCCTGTTATTTCATTAATATCATTTGCAATCATTACTAAATCTCGAACGAATGTATCGTTTTGAACAGAACCACGCGCTTTCACCCACATTCCTTTTTTCAAGGATTGCAGCATTGGAATATCTTCTTTGTCACGCGAGAACATTTTAATCATAATAGAATCCGTATAATCCGTTATTTTTAAAGTTAATAACGTACGTCCACTACGAAGCTCTTTTGTTTCTACATGGAAGACATATCCTTGAACCGTTTTTCTTCTTTCTTCATCTTGAATTTCTCGCATCGGTGTAATCTCTTCATCCGGCTTAATAAGATACCCGAGTGTAATCGGTCCTTCATGCACAACGCTGCTTTCTTCAGCTTGCTTCTTCGCCATTTCTTCCATAGCTTGTATAACACGCTCGCGGTCTTCTTGCTGCGTTTGCTCACGAAACTTTTGCATTTCTTCTGCATTTTGCTGTATATGTGTGTCTAATTGGAAACGCGGGAATCCAAAAGCTTCGTATTGATCCCCCACTGGTTTCGCAACGTTTTTCTTTAAAGCAGTAGACTCCAGCTCATTATTTACATTTATTAACAACTTCACTCCATTCACCTGCGGAAGTTGCTTCTTTAAGTACGCGAACATGGGTGAAAATGTAATTCGTTCCGTACAAAGTGGCCAATACGCCCTTACTTCTTCTTCTGTAAATTGTTTATTCTCTGTTTCTAATGCAAATGTTGTTCTTGCAATATGAGAAAATGATTGCTTAAGCTTTGTTTCTAGCAATTCATATAATTCTGTAGGCAAAATACGTGGCACTTGTAAATCAAAATGCCAACTTTTATTCGCTTTATCAATAACGAGCCTTTCAATACCACCGCCTTGTAAATATTGATTTATAAGGTCGTCTGGTATTTGCAACTGCTGGAGCAAAATTTGAAATCGCTCTTGTTGTTCATTTGTTAAAGACATAAGCACTCTCCTTCCATTTGCTATTATAAATTGAAACGTACTACAAAGAAAGATTTCTTCCTTCTTCTTTTACAAAATACGTTTACAAAGAAAGAGAAGGTACCCCATTACGAGGTACCTCTTCTTATTTTAAAATATTTGCAATATATGTTTGAAGTTCTTCTACTTTTACTTCTTCAGACTCACCTGTAGCACGTACTTTCACTTCTACAATACCTTCGTCTGCTTTTTTACCAACTGTAACGCGAACTGGAAGACCGAATAAATCTGCATCTGCAAACTTAACACCTGCACGCTCTGCACGATCGTCTAATAACACTTCATAGCCTTGTTCTTGTAATGAGTTGTAGATATTTTCACCCATTTCACGTTGTGCATCAGATTTCATATTTACTGGAATTACATGCACATGGAATGGTGCTACAGCTTTTGGCCAAACTAAGCCGTTCTCATCGTTAAACTGCTCTGCAATTGCTGCCACTGTACGAGATACACCGATACCGTAACAACCCATAATAAGTGGTTGTGTTTTTCCGTTTTCATCTAGGAATGTCGCGTTCATTGCTTCACTATAACGAGTTCCTAATTTGAATACATGACCAACTTCAATTCCGCGTGCGAAAAGAATTGTTCCGTTTCCATCTGGAGATTGGTCTCCTTCTTGAATGAAGCGTAAATCTGTATATTGACTTACTTTAAAGTCACGTTCTGGATTTACATTTACATAATGGAATCCTTCTTCGTTCGCTCCTGAACATCCGTTAACAATTGATGCTACAGCGTGATCAGCAATAATTTCAATATCACCTGTTACACCAATCGGCCCTAATGAACCAATTTCACAATTTAATAATTCTTTTACTTCTTCATGAGAAGCAAGCTCAACAACTGAAGCGCCGTATACATTTTTCACTTTCACATCGTTTACTTCGTGATCACCACGAACAAGTACAACTACTAATTTCTCATCTACTTTAAATACCATAGACTTAATGCACTTGTCAGCTGCAATGTTTAAGAATGCAGATACTTCTTCAATTGCTTTTTGGTCTGGTGTTGCTACTTTTTCAAGAGCTTTTTCTGCTTCGTCACTCTTCGTATACGTATCTACAACAGGAGCCATTTCGATGTTTGCTGCATAATCAGATGTGTCAGAGTATGCAATTGTATCTTCACCAACATCAGATAATACCATAAATTCATGTGTATCTTTTCCGCCCATTGCTCCAGAATCAGCAATAACTGCACGGAAATTCAAGCCACAACGAGCAAAAATGTTAGAGTATGCTTTATATAAGCGATCGTATACTTCATCTAAGCTCTCTTGTGTAGCATGGAAAGAGTATGCATCTTTCATTAGAAACTCTCTTCCACGTAATAAACCGAAACGAGGTCTTTGCTCATCACGGAATTTTGTTTGAATTTGGTATAATGTTAACGGTAATTTTTTATATGATTTCACTTCATCACGCACAAGATCCGTAATTACTTCCTCATGTGTCGCTCCTAATGCGAATTCACGAGCGTTACGATCTTTCATACGCATTAATTCAGATCCGTATGAATACCAACGACCTGATTCTTGCCATAATTCTGCAGCTTGCATAGCTGGCATTAATAATTCTACAGCTCCTGCACGCTCCATTTCTTCTCGAACGATACGTTCTACTTTGTGTAATACTTTTAATCCAAATGGTAGAAAACTATAAATACCAGAAGCATTTTGACGCATAAAACCTGCGCGAAGTAATAATTGATGACTCTTAATTTCAGCATCAGCTGGAACTTCACGTAATGTAGGACTGAATACCATACTTTGTTTCATTTATTTGCACCTCTTCATTTTACTCTTACACGCAGTAAAACCCCTCACCTCGAATTAGGTGAGGGATTTTATTCTACGAGCTCTATTTCATTATTAGTTTCATTCTATTTTACAAGAAAAACTTACGAATGTCATTCCATGTTACAACTAACATTAATAACATTAATAATGCAAAACCAATAAAATGAACCATTCCTTCTTTTTGACGGTCAATTGGTTTCCCTCGTAACGCTTCAATTAAGAAGAAGAATAAACGGCCACCATCTAAAGCAGGAACTGGTAATAAATTAAATAAACCAAGATTAATGCTTAGAACTGCCGCTAAACTTAGTACACGCGTAAATCCATAATCTACAACTTGATCTGTTAGATTATAAATTCCTACTGGACCTGACAACTCATTAATAGAAAATTGACCAGTTACTAATTTCACAAGAGATTCAAAAATTAGTTTCGTCCATTGGTACGTTTGTTCAAATCCTGATTTAATAGAACCCATTACTGTTTTCTCTACAGGAGAATAAACACCAATTCTACCAACTTCGTCTTTTCCTTCTTTATCAAGTGTTGGCGTTACTTTCACATTAAACTGTTCATTATCACGCTTTACTTGTAACGTAATTTCTTTATTCGGGTTTTCACGTACAATAGTAACAACATCTTTCCATGTACTTGTGTTTTTCCCATCAATCGCTTGAATTGTATCATTCTCTTTCAGGCCAGCTTGCTGTGCTGCACTATTATCCATCACTTTTCCGACCATTGGTTTGTCAATAGGAACCCCTTGTACAAATCCAAGAATCACAAAAATAACAAATGCTAAAATGAAGTTCATTGCAGGACCCGCAAAGATTGTTAAAGCGCGTTGACCCAATTTTTTAGAGCCAAATTGCCTGTTATATGGAGCAATTTGAATTTCTTCTCCAGCAGTAATGATGCGAGCCTTTTCATTCACTCGGAATGTTTGAAGCTCTTCCTCATACTCTTCATAGCCTGAAATCGTTAGATTATGCTCTAAATCAGCTTGTTCGACTTCAATAACACGAACATTTGGATATTTTTCATATCCATCAAAAACTAATTTCACAGCTTCGTCTTTTTCATTTAGCACAAGGCCAACCTTTTTCCCTGGCTTTAACTCAACTGTGTCTGCATCCTCGCCAGCCATTCTTACATAGCCACCCAGAGGCAGTAATCGAATCGTATACACCGTTTCATTCTTTTCAAATGAGAATATTTTCGGACCAAAACCAATCGCAAACTCGCGGCATAAAATGCCTGCTCTTTTCGCGAAGTATAGATGCCCTAGCTCATGGAAAAATACGAGTGCACCGAAAATTAATATAAAGGCAATCGCTGTATTCAATTCCATAACCACCTTTGCTAAATTTGTTCCATCACAAACCGTCTTGTGGCTGCATCAATTTCCAGAATTTCCTCTAAGCTCGGACGTGCAATGACATTGTGATGGTTCATTGCTTTTTCAATGAGGTCTTCCACTGTTAAGAAACCAATTCTCTTTTGTAAAAAAGCTTCAACAGCTACTTCATTCGCTGCGTTCATTACAGCTGGCATACTTCCACCTGCTTTTCCAGCTTCATACGCAAAACGTAAACAACGGAATCGTTCTTGGTCCATTTTCTCAAAATGCAACGTCCCTATTTCCCATAAGTTTAACTGTTTTGTGTCTGAAAGAGGCAATCTATCAGGATATGTAAGTGCGTATTGAATTGGTACTCGCATATCAGGTGAACCAAGCTGCGCCATTACACTACGATCTTCAAATTCAACCATAGAATGGATAATACTTTCTTTATGTAAAACAACATCGATTTGCTCATAAGGGATACCAAAAAGCCAATGTGCTTCAATTACTTCTAGTCCCTTATTCATCATTGTAGCAGAATCAATTGTAATTTTCGAACCCATTGACCAGTTTGGATGTCGAAGCGCATCTTCTACGGTCACATGATGCAATTCATCTCTCGTTTTATCACGGAAACTTCCACCAGAAGCCGTTATAATAAGACGAGAAATTCTTTTTTCATTTTCACCATTCAAGCATTGAAAAATAGCCGAATGTTCACTATCTACTGGAAGTAACGAAACATTATGTTTTCGCGCTGCTTCCATTACAAGATGTCCTGCAGTTACTAACGTTTCTTTATTTGCAATTCCAATTGTTTTTTTCGCCTCAATCGCACGAAGTGTCGGTAACAACCCTACGCTACCTACAACAGCATTTACTACAATCTCCGCATCTGGATGTAATGCTACTTCTAAAAGTCCTTCACTACCATATACAATTTTTGTATTACCAGAAACAGTTTGTAATTTTAAAACATCTTCCTCTCTTTGCACAGAGACGATTTGCGGAGAAAATTCTTGAATTACCTTTACTGCGTAGTCAATATTTTTCCCTACAGAAAAAGCAACGAGACGGAATTGGTCTGGGTGCGAGCGTAATACATCTAAAGTTTGTGTACCAATTGATCCGCTTGCACCTAATAAACTAATGTTTTTCATGACTCCAACCCCTCGTTCATTTATTAATTGTATTGTAATAAGAAGTAGAGAATTGGTAAAACGAATAACCAACTATCTGTTCGATCTAATATACCACCATGCCCAGGTAAAATTGTACCTGAATCCTTTACGCCATAATGACGTTTAAAAGCAGATTGTACTAAATCACCAATTTGTCCAAAAATAGAAATGATAATTGTCAGCACAATTAAAATTACTACATTCGATTCGACTGGGAAGAACACGTTGTAAACAAGTGCCACAATAATTCCACAAACGATGCCGCCTAATGAACCTTCAATCGTTTTATTTGGACTAATTTCTGGCCACAATTTTCTCTTGCCCAATGCTTTTCCTACGAAATATGCGCCTGAATCAGTAGCCCATATAACAAATAATGCACAAAACACATATTTAATTCCTAATATTCTCGTTTCATTTAAATATAAGAATCCCATTGCCACATATGTCGTTGCCATTAGTAAAAATGAAGCATTATCAAAAGTAAATGTATTCTTAGAAAGGACTGTATATGATAAAAGTAATAAAACAATCACAAATGTGATTTCCAATTTACCTAATCCAATCCATGTAAACAGTTCTGATGCACTACTTGGAATTAAAAGAATCCACAATAATACTGCAGCTAAAACTGTCGGTACTGAAATAAGCGTAAGCTTATTCATACGAATTAATTCATATAAACCTATAGAAGCAAGTGCATACACTAAAACCGTAAAAGGCACGCCACCGTATATTACGATGGGAATGAATAGCGCGGCAGCAACCACTCCAGTAATAATTCTCTGTTTCACTACCAAACCCTCTCTTTCTACACGCCTCCGAATCTGCGCCCTCTATGTTGAAAGTCAGTAATCGCATTTAGCAAATGTTCTTCTTTGAAGTCTGGCCAATACACATCTGTAAACCAAAACTCCGAATATGCAATTTGCCATAACATGAAATTACTAATACGTAGCTCTCCGCTTGTTCGGATTAACAACTCTGGATCGGGTAAAGAACTCGTCATTAAGTAGGAGGAAAGCATTTCTTCACTTACCTCTTCAGAACGAATTTTTCCTTCCTCATTATCTTTCATCATATGTTGCACAGCAGAAACGATTTCATCTCGACTTCCATAGTTTAACGCGAAATTAAGAATTAATCCCGTATTCTCTTTCGTATCTTCCATGGCTTTCTCCATCGCTCTGCGTGTATGCGTAGGAAGACGATCTTTTTGCCCTATTACTCGGACTTGTACGTTTTCTTCAATCAATTCTGGTAAAAATGTACCTAGAAATTCTTCTGGAAGCTTCATTAAATAATCAACTTCCTTTTTCGGTCTTTTCCAGTTCTCAGTTGAAAAAGCATAAAGAGTTAACACTTTCACATTAAGTTTACTTGCAAATTTTGTAATTTTCTTTACAACTTGCATACCTTCATGATGTCCCGCAATACGAGGCATTGCTCTCCTCTTTGCCCATCTTCCATTCCCATCCATAATGATGGCAATATGTTCTGGGATATATCCTTTTTTCACTTCTTCAACGAGATGATCAAACGATGTGTCCTTTTTACCTTTAAAAAAAGGAAAGTTTTTAAACATCATTCATACCCTCCAACAAGCAGACGTATGCCTAAAAGTGTAAAAAGACCCCCTTAAGAAGAGGGTCATATTTGCGAAGTTATCGCTATTACACTTCCATGATTTCTTTTTCTTTGTTTTTTGCGATTTCGTCAACTTTTGCAATATATTTATCTGTTTCTTTTTGGATATCTTCAGTATATCCTCTTAAATCATCTTCTGTAATCTCGCCAGCTTTTTCAAGCTTCTTAAGATCATCATTTCCGTCACGACGTACGTTACGAACAGCTACTTTTGCTTCTTCAGCATATTTTTTCACAACTTTAACAAGATCACGACGACGCTCTTCTGTTAATGCAGGGAATGCAATACGAATTACAGTTCCATCATTAGAAGGGTTTAAGCCTAAATCTGCTTTTAAAATTGCTTTTTCGATATCACCGATAGAAGTTTTATCATAAGGTTGAATTACAAGTAAACGTGCTTCTGGAACTGTAATGTTCGCTAATTGCACAACTGGTGTTGGTGCACCATAGTAATCAACTTGTACCTTATCTAATACAGACGAGCTTGCACGACCAGCGCGAACTGTTGCTAATTCACGAGAATAAGCAGCAACTGCTTTTTCCATTTTTTCATTTGAAGACTTCAATACTTGTTGTCCCATATTTATTTCCCCCTTACAACTGTTCCAATATTTTCGCCTAAAACGGCACGTTTAATATTACCTTTTTCCATAACTGAGAATACAATTAATGGAATATCATTATCCATACATAGAGAAGAAGCTGTAGAATCCATTACACCTAAACCTTCTTTTAATACATCTAAGTAAGTAAGCGTTTCGTATTTCGTAGCTGTTGGGTCAATAGATGGATCTGCGCTATATACGCCATCCACATTATTTTTTGCCATTAAAATAACGTCTGCTTCGATTTCCGCTGCACGTAATGCTGCTGTTGTATCTGTAGAGAAGTATGGATTACCTGTACCTGCTGCAAAGATAACAACACGTTTTTTCTCTAAGTGACGAACTGCTTTACGGCGAATGTAAGGCTCTGCCACTTGACGCATCTCAATTGAAGTTTGTACACGAGTTTGGATTCCAATATTCTCCAAGCTATCTTGAAGAGCTAATGAATTCATAACTGTAGCTAACATGCCCATGTAATCTGCTCCTGCACGATCCATGCCCATTTCACTTCCAATTTTCCCACGCCAAATGTTACCGCCACCAACAACAACAGCAACCTCTACATCAAGTTCTGCAATTTCTTTTACTTGTTCTGCAACTGACTTAATAACAGTTGGATTAATTCCAAATCCTTGCTCTCCAGCTAAAGCTTCTCCACTTAGCTTTAAAACGACACGATTATATTTCGGTTTACTCATAATGAACCTCCAATTGCTTACATCTTTATTTTAAAAAAGGGAACACAATGTGTTCCCTAATCTGTATTAGTTACTACCTTTTACTTGGTTCATTACTTCTTCAGCAAAGTTGTCTTCGCGTTTTTCGATACCTTCACCAACAGCGTAGCGAACGAATCCTTTTAATGTTCCGCCTTTAGACTCAACGAACTGACGAACTTTCATATCAGGGTTTTTAACGAATGCTTGGTCAAGTAAGCAAATCTCTTCGAAGAATTTACCTAGACGGCCTTCAACCATTTTTGCAACGATTTTTTCAGGCTTGCCTTCGTTTAATGCTTGTTGTGTTAATACTTGACGCTCATGCTCAACTTCTTCAGCTGTTACAGCATCGCGGTCGATGTATTTAGGGTTAACTGCAGCGATGTGCATTGCAACATCTTTAGCAGCAGCTTCATCAGTAGAACCTTCAAGAACTGTTAATACACCAATGCGTCCACCCATGTGTAGGTAAGCGCCGAATGCATCTGCATCAGTTTTTGATACGATTTCGAAACGACGAAGTGTAAGTTTTTCACCAATTTTAGCGATTGCTTCGTTGATGTGCTCTTCAACGTTTTTACCGTTTTCCATTGTTTGAGCCATAGCTTCTTCAACGTTAGCTGGTTTGTTAGTTAATAAGTGAGCAGCTAATTCTTTAATTAGTGCTTGGAAACCTTCGTTTTTCGCAACGAAATCAGTTTCAGAGTTTAA
This sequence comes from Bacillus sp. C-3-6, assembly GCF_054509685.1. Taxonomy (NCBI): domain Bacteria; kingdom Bacillati; phylum Bacillota; class Bacilli; order Caryophanales; family Bacillaceae; genus Bacillus; species Bacillus sp. C-3-6. Next base: position 3,643,983 of record NZ_CM137247.1, read on the forward strand.
TTCTAAGATTAAAGCGTCGTTACCGTTTGTTTCGATGAAAGTTAAACCTTCAGCAGCAATGCGGTCTGCTTTTTTAGCAGCTTTCGCAATACCTTTTTCGCGTAAGAAGTCAATTGCCTTCTCCATGTCGCCGTTAGTTTCTGTTAAAGCTTTTTTGCAGTCCATCATACCTGCGCCAGTTTTTTCACGTAATTCTTTTACCATTTGAGCAGTGATTGCCATATTTTTCATCCTCCTAAAATATGTATTTATACCTTTTATAAAGGTGTTTATACCTTAAAAAAGGTGATAAAAGGCCGAACCCCTTATCACCTTTCCAACTTTGTTACGCAGTAACAGTTTCTTCACCTTGTTTTGCTTCAAGGATCGCGTCTGCCATTTTAGATGTAAGAAGTTTTACAGCACGAATTGCATCATCGTTTGCTGGGATAACGTGATCGATTTCGTCTGGATCACAGTTTGTATCAACAATACCGATGATTGGAATGTGTAATTTGCGTGCTTCAGCAACTGCAATACGCTCTTTACGAGGGTCTACTACGAATAATGCACTTGGAAGACCTTTCATATCTTTAATACCGCCTAAGAATTTCTCAAGACGCTCTAACTCTTTTTTAAGTTGAACAACTTCTTTCTTAGGAAGTACTTCGAAAGTACCATCTTCTTGCATTCTTTCGATGTCTTTAAGACGCTTGATACGCTTTTGGATTGTTTGGAAGTTTGTTAAAGTTCCGCCTAACCAACGTTGGTTAACGAAGTACATACCAGCACGAGTTGCTTCTTCTTTAATAGCTTCTTGTGCTTGTTTTTTAGTACCTACGAATAAGATGTCTCCACCTTCAGCAGCGATGTCGCGCATCGTTCTGTAAGCTTCCTCAACTTTTTTCACAGTTTTTTGTAAGTCGATGATGTAGATACCGTTACGCTCTGTGAAAATGTAACGCTTCATTTTTGGGTTCCAACGACGAGTTTGATGTCCGAAATGAACACCAGCTTCAAGCAATTGCTTCATAGAAATTACTGACATAATATAGTTCCTCCTAAATGGTTTTTGATATCCTCCGTTTACTTCATCTCTAAGCGAAACTACAAACGTAGCACCAACACTTAAATCAGTAAACGTGTGTACTTTGTACTGACACCACTGCTTACTATATCATACTGAAATATTACAATCAAGTCGAAAATGCGAACAATGTAAAACTTTCTTTGTTCATACTCGAATTCTAGTATTACCAACCTTCATTTCTTTTAAGCAAAAAAGTAAAACACAATTAATAGTTTTCCCAGAAAACACGCTTATGGCACTTTTCACAAGCGCCATCAATCCAGTGCAAAAAAAACTCTCCTCGATCGAGGAGAGTTTTTTATAAATTAGTTTGTTTTTAATTTAGCAAGTTCCTGTAGAAACTTGTCGTTTAGCACTTTAATGTATGTTCCTTTCATACCTAAAGAGCGAGACTCAATTACACCAGCACTTTCTAATTTACGTAGTGCATTTACGATTACAGAACGAGTAATTCCTACACGATCAGCAATTTTACTTGCAACAAGTAAACCTTCTGTTCCATTTAATTCTTCGAAGATATGCTCAATTGCTTCTAACTCACTGTAAGATAATGAGCTGATCGCCATTTGAACAACAGCTTTACTACGTGCTTCCTCTTCGATTTCTTCTGCTTTTTCACGTAAGATTTCCATGCCTACAACAGTTGAGCTGTACTCAGCAAGGATTAAATCGTCATCTAAGAACTCTTGACCAAGACGAGCTAATACTAATGTACCTAGACGCTCACCACCACCAACGATCGGTACGATTGTAGTTAAACCTTGACCAAATAATTCTCTGTTTTCTACCGGGAATGCTGTGTAAGCACTGTTCACATCTAAGTTTGAAGATGTTTCTGTAATGTTGAATAAGCTTTGTGTATATTCTTCTGGGAATTGACGTTCTGCAAGCATTTGCTTCATGCGTTCGTTTTCGATTTGTTGGTGAATTGCATAACCTAGTAATTTACCACGACGACTAACTACGAATACGTTTGCTTCGATTACTTCACACATTGTGTCAGACATTTCTCTAAAGTTTACAGGCTTCCCTGCTGCGCTCTGTAATAACGCATTTAATTTTCTTGTTTTTGCTAATAATTCCATTTCAAAAGTTCCTCCTACATGTTACTCACATATTTTTTCATCACTTGGAAACTAGGGCGAGTCACCTGATGACACTATTACAAAATAAACTGGCTCACATCTTTATTTTTAGCAATTGTTGCTAATTTCTCCTCAACGTATTGAGGGGTTATCGTTATTTTCTCTAACGTAATTTCAGATGCTTCAAACGATAAATCTTCAAGGAGCTTCTCCATAATCGTATGAAGTCTTCTTGCTCCAATATTATCTGTATCCTGATTAACTTGATAAGCAATCTCAGCAATCTTACGAATAGCTTCGTCTGAAAATTCAATTTCTATACCTTCAGTCGCTAATAATGCCATATATTGTTTAATTAACGCATTGTCAGGCTCGATTAATATTTTAACAAAATCGTCTGTCGATAATTTTGTTAATTCTACTCGAATCGGAAATCTCCCTTGCAATTCCGGAATTAAATCCGACGGTTTAGACATATGGAACGCTCCAGCTGCAACGAATAAAATATAATCCGTTTTTACTGATCCGTATTTTGTCGCAACATTCGACCCTTCTACAATTGGCAAAATGTCACGTTGCACACCTTCACGTGATACATCTACGCTATTCGACTGCTTACCAGCAATTTTGTCAATTTCATCGATAAAAATAATCCCGAGCTGTTCAGCACGATAAACAGCCTCTTGTGTAACTTCATCCATATCAATTAAGCGCTGTGCCTCTTCATTTGTCAAGAGTTTTCTTGCTTCTTTTACAGAAAGTTTACGTTTTTTTGTTTTTTTCGGCATAAAACTCCCTAACGCATCTTGGAAATTCATTCCCATTTGCTCCATGCCAGTTCCTTGTAACATATCAAACATTGACGACTGTTGCTCAGTAACTTCAATCGATACAATCTCTTCTTCAAGAAGCCCTGCAGCAAGCTTTCTCTCCACATCTTGACGTTTCTTTTCGATTTCACCATCTTCTTGTGTATCAGACGTTTGACTCGAATTTTGAGCGCCCCCAAAAAGCATCTCTAATGGATTTTTAAATCCAGATTGCTTCTCCGGACTCGGTACTAAAATTTCAACAAGACGTTGATTCGCTTGCTCTTCTGCTTTATCTTGAACTTTCACTACCATTTCTTCTTTTACGATACGAACCGATGTTTCCACAAGGTCACGTACCATCGACTCTACATCTCTACCCACATATCCAACTTCTGTGAATTTTGTAGCCTCAACCTTAATAAAAGGTGCTCCAACGAGTTTCGCCATTCGTCGTGCTACCTCTGTTTTCCCAACACCTGTCGGTCCAATCATCAAAATGTTTTTAGGTGCTATTTCATCACGTAAATTTTCAGCTAATTTACTACGACGGTATCGATTTCTCAACGCTACAGCAACCGCTTTCTTTGCGTCTTTTTGACCGATGATATATTGATCTAATTTTTCCACAATTTGGCGCGGAGTAAAATGTAAATGCATATAAAATGCCTCCCTTACGATTCTACAATTCTTCAACAATTATGTTGTGATTCGTATAAACACAAATATCACCAGCAATCTCTAAACTCGCTTTCGCAATTTGTTTCGCTGTTAAGTGTTCACTTGCATATTGCTTTAAAGCACGACCTGCAGAAAGCGCATAATTTCCACCAGATCCAATTGCTAAAATACCATCATCCGGTTCAATCACTTCTCCTGTACCTGAAACAAGAAGCATAGTTGTTTTATCCATGACAATGAGCATCGCTTCTAGTTGACGTAACATTTTATCGCCACGCCATTGTTTTGCCATTTCAACAGCAGCACGCTGCAAGTTGCCATTATACTCTTCTAATTTCCCTTCAAACATTTCAAAAAGAGTAAATGCATCAGCAACTGAACCTGCAAAACCAGCTAAAACTTTACCTTGGAAAAGTCTGCGAACTTTACGAGCTGTATGTTTCATTACAACAGCATTTCCCATTGTCACCTGACCATCTCCAGCCATTGCACATTCTCCATTATGATGAACTGCAAATATCGTTGTAGCGTGGAAATTCCCCATAGAAAAAACTCCTTTATTTGTTTTTATAGCTTTTAAAGCAATTTATGCCCGCGGGTGATGCTTCATGTAAACAGAACGCAATCTTTCTTTAGAGACATGCGTATAAATTTGTGTAGTCGACAAATTCTCATGACCTAATAGCTCCTGTACAGTACGTAAATCTGCCCCTTCATCTAACATGTGTGTAGCAAATGTATGCCTTAACATATGGGGACTTATCCGCATTGTCAGTGACGCCTTTTTAATGAGTTCATTTAAAACATAACGTACTCCACGACTTGTTAGCGGTGTACCTTTCGCATTTAAAAATACCATACGAGAATCTTCGTCAGTCTTATTAACTAACTGTTTTCTCCCATTCTCTATATAAGTAATTAAAGAATCTTGCGCATAGCTTCCGAACGGAATATACCTTTGTTTTTTTCCTTTTCCCATTACTAAAATTGTTCCCACCGCAAAGTCAATATCGGTAAGTTGTAAATTGACACATTCACTCACACGGATTCCAGTCGCATACATCAACTCTAATAAAGCTTGATTCCTTTGACCTAATGGTGTGCCCGTGTCAGAAACTTCAAATAATTCCTCTAACTCTTCAGCATATAAAAACTTTGGGATTGACAATTCTTTTTTGGGGAGTGACGCAAGTGCAAACGGATTATCTTTTCGATAACCTTCACGCATCAAAAAACGATATAAACTTCGTAAGCTTGATACTTTTCTTGCGACAGATTTACGGGCTAACTTTTCATCGTGCAACGTCGTTAAGTACAAACGAACATCCGCGTATGTAACGTCTAAAAAAGAGGATATGCCTTCTCGCTCCATAAATTGCACAAAATGTTCTAAATCATTTTGATAACTTGCAATTGTATATTTTGAATAATTTCTTTCAATTTGTAAATATCCAACGAATAATTGTAACAATTTCTTCACATTCACACAACTCACCTCAATAAAGGCTACTAAATCGTATCACAACTTAGTAGCCTTTGCAAGAAATTTAACTAAATATTTACAAAATTTTGAATTGTTTCTAAAGCGCGTGTTGCGTATGCTTCATTTCGTTCCGCTTTCTTTTTGATCTTTTTCTCTAACGGTGCAAATAGACCGAAGTTCGCATTCATCGGTTGGAAGTTTTTAGCATTCGTTGCCGTAATGTAATTTGCCATGCTACCCATTGCAGTTACTGACGGTAATACAACTGGCTCTTCACCTTGCACAAGACGTGCAGCATTAATTCCCGCTAATAATCCTGATGCTGCTGATTCAACATATCCCTCTACTCCAGTCATTTGACCAGCGAAGAATAAATCATCACGTTGTTTATATTGATATGTTGGACGAAGCAAATTAGGTGAATTAATAAACGTATTACGATGCATTACACCATAACGTACAATCTCTGCATTTTCCAGTCCCGGAATTAACTGTAGCACTTCTTTTTGTGGTCCCCATTTTAAATGCGTTTGGAAACCTACGATATTGTATAAAGTTCCCGCTGCATCATCTTGACGCAACTGAACAACAGCATATGGCGTTTTTCCTGTTTTTGGATCTTCCAATCCAACAGGTTTCATAGGTCCAAATACTAGCGTCTGTCTCCCTCTACTTGCCATAACTTCTACTGGCATACAACCTTCAAAGAAAATTTCTTTTTCAAACTCTTTTAAAGGCACTGTCTCAGCAGCAATTAAAGCCTCATAAAAACGGTCAAACTCTTCTTCTGTCATTGGGCAATTTAAATATGCAGCTTCACCTTTGTCATAACGCGATTTTAAATATACTTTATTCATGTCAATGCTGTCTTTTTCTACGATTGGTGCTGCCGCATCGTAGAAATAGAAATAATCTTCACCTGTTAGTTCTTTTAATTGTGCAGCAAGATCAGGAGATGTAAGTGGACCTGTTGCAATAATTGTTGGTCCTTCTGGAATTTCAGTAAGCTCTTCGTTCACTACAGTTACATTCGGATGGTTTTTTACGTATTCTGTTACTTTAGCTGCGAACTCATGACGGTCTACAGCTAAAGCACCTCCAGCTGGTACAGAGCACTCGTCTGCCGCACGAATAATTACAGAATCCATTAAACGCATTTCCTCTTTAATAACTCCAACTGCATTTGTTAAAGTGTTTGCACGAAGTGAGTTACTACATACTAATTCAGCAAATTTATCTGTGTGATGAGCTGGTGTTTGCCTTACCGGCCTCATTTCATATAATCTAACTTGGACACCACGTTTTGCAATTTGGTAAGCTGCTTCACTTCCTGCAAGACCTGCGCCAATGACGTTTACTACTTGTGTTGTCATTTATATCACCTTTCCTTTTCTTCCCGAAAAAAATGTGAGCAGTTACGCTCACATTTGTTGTTCTTCTTCATAATCGCACGAAATACATTGTACTTGCACGCCTTTTTTTAACTTTTTCTCTACAAGCATGCCTTCACACTTCGGACATTTACGACCAATTGGCTTATCCCAAGATACAAAATCACACTCTGGATACGTACCGCATCCATAGAAAAGACGTTTCTTTTTGTTACTGCGACGCTCAATAATTTGTCCTTCTTCACATTTCGGACAAGTTACACCGATTTCTTTCACAATCGCTTTTGTATTACGACAATCAGGGAAATTCGAACAAGCCATAAACTTCCCGTATTTACCCATTTTAAAGACCATTGGATGTCCGCATAATTCACAGTCTTCCCCAGCTGGCTCATCTTTAATTTCCACTTCACGCATTTCTTTTTCCGCTTTTTCTAAGCGCGGTTCAAATCCTACGTAGAAATCATCAACAATTTTCACCCAATTGGCATTTCCTTCTTCTACTTCATCAAGGCTTTGCTCCATATTGGCAGTAAATTCAATGTTAATAATTTCTGGGAAAAACTCTAAAATAAGTTCAATTACTATTTCACCAAGTTCAGTCGGAACGAAGCGTTTATTATCCAAACCTACATATCCACGTTTTTGAATCGTTTCAAGTGTAGGTACATAAGTCGACGGTCTTCCAATTCCAAGTTCTTCAAGTGTTCTTACTAGACGGGCCTCTGTATAGCGCGGAGGAGGTTGTGTAAAATGTTGCTTCGGTTCTAAATCCTTTGAAAATACAGTTTCCCCTACTTCTAAAGGCGGCAACATCTTATCCTTTTCTTCCGCACCATCATCTTTCGACTCTACATACACTTTCATAAATCCTGGGAACTTTACAACCGATCCACTTGCACGGAACTGAACATTGTTATTAATGAGTCTCGCTGTCACAGTATCCATTATAGCAGACGCCATTTGACTTGCAACAAATCGCTCCCAAATCAATTTATATAATCGAAGTTGATCACGACTTAAGAAACTTTTCAGTTCCTCTGGCTTTCTCATTACCGAAGTAGGACGAATTGCCTCATGTGCATCTTGTGCATTTGACTTTTTCGATTCTTTCTTCTTTTCTGTTCCTATGTATTCCGTACCATACGCTTCAGTGATGTAAGTACGTGCCTCTGTTTGAGCTGTTTCTGAGATACGTGTCGAATCAGTTCTCATATACGTAATAAGACCTACAGTTCCTTGTTTTCCAAGATCTATCCCTTCATACAATTGCTGTGCAAGCATCATCGTTTTCTTTGCTCGCATATTTAACTTACGTGCTGCTTCTTGTTGCAAGGAAGATGTTGTAAACGGTAATGCAGGATTACGTTTTCGCTCTTTGCGCGTTACATTTTCAACTGAAAACGCATTGTCTTTCATCTGTTCAATTATTTCATTCACTTGCGTTTCATTCGTTAATTGAACTTTTTCACCATCTACACCGTAAAAACTTGCTTCAAATGTGTCTTTTCCTTTTACAAATTCTGTTTTAATTGTCCAGAATTCTTCAGGTTCAAAGCTTTGAATTTCCTTTTCACGTTCGATGATTAAACGAACTGCTACAGATTGTACACGCCCTGCACTTAATCCTTTTTTTACTTTCTTCCATAATAAAGGACTAATATTGTAACCAACAAGACGATCAAGTATGCGTCTTGCTTGTTGTGCATCTACTAAATCCATATTAATTGCGCGAGGATGTTTAAATGATTCTTTGATTGCATCTTTCGTAATCTCATTAAACACAACCCGACAATCTGATTCAACGTCCACATTTAACGTATTCGCTAAATGCCAAGCAATCGCTTCCCCTTCGCGGTCTGGATCGGCCGCGAGATAAACTTTCTTTGCTTTTTTCGCCGCTGATTTTAAATCCTTTAAGACGGGACCTTTACCACGAATGGTAATATACTTCGGGGTGAAGTTGTTCTTTACTTCTATCCCCATTTGACTTTTTGGCAAATCGCGAACATGTCCCATAGACGCGACAACTTTGTATTTTTTCCCTAAATATTTCTCAATGGTCTTCGCCTTAGAAGGCGACTCCACGATTACGAGGTAATCTGACATGCTAGTGCCTCCTTAAGAGGTGGATTCAAGTCTTCATTAATCTTATTGATTTCTCTTGTTTTTGTCAATCAAGAATGAATATACCATACAGTGCCAATCTACCATTTGTCAATAATTGTTTAATAAAAATTTAAAAATATAAGGTTAATTTAAAATCTCCTCCAAGATATCTTCTGCATTTCTTACTAATTTTGCTCCTTGTTGAATAAGATGATTCGTTCCCGATGCCCCCTCTATAAATATAGGTCCAGGAAGCGCAAACACCTCTCTATTTTGCTCTAACGCAAGGTCTGCAGTAATAAGTGTTCCACTTCTCGATTTGGCTTCTACAACTAAAACACCTTTACTTATACCACTAACAATCCGGTTCCTTTTTGGAAAATACCATTTTTTCGGTGCATAGTGCGGAGGATACTCTGTCAATAACAATATATATTCCTTCCACATTTCATATAAATGTCTATTTTCTTTCGGATACATAAACGACAATCCGTGCCCTAATATCGCAATAGTCGGGCAATGATGCCTTACTGTAATCTCATGAGACATTGTATCTATCCCTTTTGCAAACCCACTGACAATAAGCCACTCTCTTTCTAATAAAGGGTGTAAAATAAACTTCAAACTCTCATGACCATATAATGATGGTTCTCTCGTTCCAACAACTGCTAATTTATTTACTTTATTGAGAAAATCTTTCTCTCCTTTTCCATATAAAACGAAGGGAGGGTCTTGTATTTCACGTAATAATTGCGGATAATTTTCATCCCATATCGTTATATAAAAAATACGATTTTTCTCTAAATAAGATATATATTGCGGAAGATTTGAACTTTGAAGAAATTTCACTAGTTCTGAAGATTTTTTCGAGGATATTCCAGTGTAGTATTCCATTTGTTTTTCGTTAAAAGTATATATGTTCTTTAATTCTGGATCGACATATAGTAGCCTCTCCACCGCTTTCCAATAATCTGCTAGCAAGTAATGAAGATGTAATAATCGCTCTCTTTTCATCTCAATTCTCCTTACCCATAATTTTTATTATGTAAACAGAAAAAGTGTAAAAAGACACCCTCAAGTAAGAAGGTGTCTTTCAACAGATTAATAGTTTTTGCAAGTCTCAAATAAACCTTTTTCTTTTAAAACAGAGATTAGCGTTTCTCCCATAACTGCTGGAGTTTCAGCTACTTTAATGCCACAAGCTTCCATTGTTTTAATCTTTTCAGCAGCAGTTCCTTTACCGCCAGAAATGATTGCACCAGCATGGCCCATACGTTTGCCAGCAGGCGCTGTTTGACCACCAATGAAGCCTACAACAGGTTTTGTCATATTAGCTTTTACCCATTCAGCTGCCTCTTCTTCTGCTGTACCGCCGATTTCACCAATCATAATTACAGCATGTGTTTCTTCATCTTCATTAAATGCTTTTAACGCATCAATAAAGTCTGTACCGTTAACAGGGTCCCCGCCGATACCTACAGCAGTAGATTGTCCAATACCTTCTTGTGTTAACTGATGTACAGCTTCATACGTTAAAGTACCAGAGCGCGATACGATACCTACATGACCTTTTTTATGAATGTATCCTGGCATAATACCGATTTTACATTCATCAGGCGTGATAACACCTGGGCAGTTTGGTCCAAGTAAACGTGTATGTTTACCAGCCATATATCTCTTTACGTTTACCATATCTAATACAGGAATTCCTTCAGTAATACATACTACTAAATCAATTTCTGCATCAACTGCTTCCATAATTGCATCAGCCGCAAAAGCGGGTGGAACGTATACAACTGAAGCGTTTGCGCCTGTTGCTTTCACTGCATCTTCTACAGTATCAAATACTGGTACACCTTCAATATCAGTGCCACCTTTACCTGGCGTTACACCACCGACAATTTTCGTACCGTATTCAATCATTTGTTTTGTATGGAATAAACCTTGAGAACCTGTAATACCTTGAACAATAACTTTTGTATCTTTATTAACTAATACGCTCATTTTTCTCCCCCGCTTTCTATTAGCCCACTAGTGAAACAATTTTTTGTGCACCGTCTGCCATAGATTCTGCTGCAACAATATTTAAGCCAGACTCATTTAAAATTTTCTTACCTAGTTCTACGTTTGTACCTTCAAGACGTACAACTAAAGGTAACTCAAGACCTACCTGTTTCGTTGCTTCAATAACACCTTCTGCAATAACATCACACTTCATAATGCCACCAAAAATGTTAACGAAGATACCTTTTACATTTTTGTCAGAAAGGATAATTTTGAATGCTTCTGTAACTTTTTCAGCAGTTGCACCGCCACCAACATCTAAGAAGTTAGCTGGGTCACCGTGGTAATGTTTAATGATATCCATTGTAGCCATCGCTAAACCTGCACCATTAACCATACAACCGATATTTCCATCTAAAGGAATGTAGTTTAAGTCGTATTTTGAAGCTTCAATTTCTTTTGCATCTTCTTCATCAAGATCACGAAGCTCTAAAATGTCTTTATGGCGATATAACGCATTAGAATCAAAGTTTAATTTTGCATCTAGTGCCATAACTTTACCTTCACCTGTTGTAACAAGTGGGTTAATCTCAGCGATAGAGCAATCTTTTTCGATAAACGCACGGTATAAGCCCATCATAAACTTCACAGCTTGTCCTACAAGCTCTTTTGGAATATTGATGTTAAATGCAATTCGGCGCGCTTGGAAACCTTGTAAGCCTACTGCCGGATCAATATATTCTTTAAAGATTTTTTCAGGTGTTTTTTCTGCTACTTCTTCAATTTCTGTTCCGCCTTCTTCAGAAGCCATTAAAACAACTTGAGAAGTTGCACGATCTAAAACTAGACCTACATAATATTCTTTTTTAATATCGCAACCTTCTTCGATAAGTAAGCGTTTTACTTCCTTACCTTCAGGACCTGTTTGATGTGTCACAAGTGTAGTTCCTAAAATGCTTTCTGCATATGTACGAACTTCATCTAAATTTTTTGCAACTTTTACTCCGCCAGCTTTGCCGCGTCCACCAGCGTGAATTTGTGCTTTCACTACACATACATCTGTTCCTAATTCTTTCGCTGCTTCTACAGCTTCTTCTACTGTAAATGCAACCTTCCCGTTCGGAACGCTAACCCCATAGCTTCTAAGGACTGCCTTACCTTGGTACTCATGGATATTCATGGTCCCATCCTCCCCTGTTTTCCTGTTTTACTCGAAAATTTTTTTAATGTTTAAAAAACATTACATTGCCATTGTATAAGATGATTGGCACGCTGTCTACAATAAAGTGTCAGAAAACTGAAATCGCTTTATTCTTTTTCGGAAATAGTAATGTTTATATGCCAAAATAAAAAATAAGCTGTATATTTACAGCTTATTTTTGAATCATATCTTTAATTGGCGCGAATGACTTTCGGTGTTCCTCTAATACTCCATGCACTTCAATTGCCTCTAAATGTTGCTTTGTGCCATATCCCATATGTTGCTCAAATCCGTATTCAGGATACTTCTCTCCCAGTTCTTTCATCATACGATCTCTCGTTACTTTTGCGATAATGGATGCAGCTGAAATCGAAACACTTTTCGCATCACCTTTAATAATTGAAGTTTGCGGAATTGGTGTGGGAAGCTTCATCGCATCAATTAATAAATGTTGGGGTGTATAAGATAAATTTGCAACAGCATCTAACATCGCTTGTTTCGTTGCTTGGTAAATATTAATTTCATCAATAACTTGCGGTGATACAATTCCAACTCCAATTGCAATCGCTTGTACTTTTATTTCATCATAAAAACGCTCACGTTTCGCTTCACTCAGCTTTTTTGAGTCATTTAACCCTGGAATATAAAAATCCTCAGGAAGAACGACAGCTGCCGTCACAACAGGCCCAGCCAATGGCCCGCGCCCTACTTCATCAATACCTGCGATATATGTGACCCCTTTTTCACGCAAAGTATTTTCATACTTGGACATTTCAAAAAACTTCTCTTTTTCTTTCTGTTCTAACTCTTTTTGTTTATACCACTTCAAAACGAGCTTTTGAACGCCTTTTCGCTCATCTTTCATTAACAGTTGAAAGCGATCATCTTCTTCATTCATAATTTCTTTCAATACATTTTCCGCTTCTTTTATCGTCATTGTTTGCATTTATACAAGCTCCTTTTTAAACGTATCCAAAAAGAAAAGACGCACAAACGCACGTCTTATACTTCTTCTATTTTTTCCACATCTTCTACTTGCTCTGCAAACTCTTCGGGTGTCTCAAACGTCATTTTTCCAAGTTTGCCACCACGAAGCTCACGAAGTACAAGCTCAGATGTCTTATCATAATCAATCATTCCGCCGCCCATTAAGCAGCCTCTATTTTTTCCAATTGCATCGAATAATTCCACAATATCTTCTGGAATCTCATTTAAATTGTAGCGTTCTTTCAAGCGTTCTGGATAATGTTTCTCCATAAAACGTAATGCGTAAACAGCTACATCTTGTAAATTTAAAATTGAATCTTTAATTGCACCCGTCGTCGCTAAGCGAAGACCCACTAATTGATCTTCAAATTTAGGCCACAGAATACCTGGCGTATCTAACAATTCCATTTCCTTCCCAACTTTAATCCATTGTTGAGCTGTTGTCACACCTGGACGATCTCCTGTTTTAGCAATATTTTTCTTTGCCAATTTATTAATTAATGTAGATTTACCAACATTTGGTATACCTACAATTAATGCGCGAATCGCTCTCGGTCTAATACCTTTTGCAACCATTTTATCAAATTTTTCTTTAACAAGCACTTTACAAGCTGCTGCAATTTCTTTCATACCTTGTCCAGCTTGCGCATTAATCGAAATTGCCATATGGCCTTTTTCTTTAAAATATGCGATCCATTGTTTTGTTAAACGATCATCTGCCATATCCGCTTTATTTAAAACAACAAGCCTCGGCTTATGTGTAATGATTTCATCAATCATTGGGTTTCGAGATGATAACGGTAATCGAGCATCTACAAGCTCAATTACAACATCAATTAATTTTAATTTCTCCGTTACTTGGCGTCTAGCCTTCGCCATATGCCCTGGAAACCATTGAATTACCATGTTGCCACCTTCTTTTTCATTTATTTCACAATACGTGCGTCTTCTAACGGCCAATATAACATATTGGCTTTACCAATTACTTGATCCTTTGAAATCGTACCGATTGAACGGCTATCTTTACTAAAACGACGATTATCACCTAAAACAAATAATTGATCTTTTGGAACAGTTTTCTTGCCTGTCATTTCTTCAAGATTAAAATCATATGTAAGCGGTCCGTCAGCAATTTGCTTTTTCTGCTTGTCTAAATACGGCTCCTCATAAGCCTTTCCGTTAACATACAGTTTATCATTACGATACTCTATTTCATCGCCTGGCAGGCCTATAATGCGCTTAATGTAATCTTTATCTTCTGTTGCTCGAAATACGATAATATCAAAGCGTTTTGGATCTCCAATGTGATAACCAATTTTATTCACAATCATTCGATCACGATCATGTAAAGTAGGTGCCATCGATACCCCGTCTACGAGAATTGGAGCAAAGAAAAACTGTCTAATAACACCAGCTAATACAACAGCAATCAAAATTGCTTTAATCCATTCCCAAAGTGAACTCTTCTCTTTTTTCATGCATTTCCCCTCCACGGTTATGTAAGCTGTTCGTATTATACCAAAATTTCATATAGATTGGAAAAAGGGAGCTTGTGCATTTACAAGCTCCCATACATGTCTTATCGAATTTCTTTAATACGTGCTTTTTTACCGCGAAGGTTACGTAAGTAGTATAACTTAGCACGACGTACTTTACCACGGCGAAGTACTTCGATTTTCGCGATTCTTGGCGTGTGAACTGGGAATGTACGCTCAACACCTACACCGTAAGAAATCTTACGAACTGTGAATGTTTCACTAATTCCGCCACCACGACGTTTAATTACAACACCTTCGAAAAGCTGAATTCTTTCACGAGTTCCCTCAACAACTTTTACGTGTACACGTAAAGTGTCACCAGGACGGAATGAAGGAAGGTCAGTTTTTAATTGGCCTTTTGTAATTTCTGCGATTAATTGTTGCATATTAAATTCTCTCCTTTAAACAGATGCTCTTATAAAGTCTTAATAAATTACAGCGGAACATCGTTAATACGGCTACTGATTTCAGTAGCACAAATGTTATAATAGCATATTACTAGGCCTGTTGCAATAGCAAATATATGAAGTTATTACTGCTCTCGCTTTATTTCCTCAAGCCATTTTTTCTCTTGTTTAGATAGATCTCTATCATCTAACAAATCAGGTCTACGCGTATACGTACGGCGCAAAGATTCCTTATGTCGCCATTCGTCAATATTTTTATGATTCCCTGACATTAATACATCCGGTACCTTCATACCACGAAAATCAGCCGGACGTGTATAATGAGGATGCTCTAATAAACCTGTACTAAACGAATCCTCCACTTGTGAAGCATGATTTCCTAGCACGCCTGGCAAGAGACGTACAACACTATCAGTAATAACCATAGAAGCTAATTCTCCGCCCGTTAATACATAGTCACCAATAGAAATCTCATCCGTTACGAGATGCTCACGAATTCGTTCGTCATACCCTTCATAATGCCCACATACAAAGATCAAATGTTCTTCCTCTGCAAGCTCTTCCGCTTTCTTCTGCGTAAATCTTTCGCCCTGCGGACACATTAAGACAACTCTCGGCTTACGCTCTGTCTCTTTCGTCAAATCTTCTACAGCATCAAAAATAGGCTGAGGAGTAAGCACCATACCAGCTCCTCCGCCGTAAGGATAATCGTCTACGCTATTATGCTTACTTGTTGTATAATCACGAAAGTTAACAACACGAAGGTTTACCGCTTCTTTTTCTTGCGCCTTCTTTAATATAGAAGATCCAAATACACCGGTAAACATGTCTGGGAACAACGTTAAAATATCAATTTTCATTATAGCAACCCTTCCATTACATGAATGGTTACTAATTTATTTTCAATATTAACTTGAAGTACAACGTCATCAATATAAGGAATTAAAAGATCTTGACCCTTCGGACGTTTAATCACCCAAACATCATTCGCACCAGGAGAGAGAATTTCTTTGATTGTCCCTAGCGCTTCTCCTTCTTCCGTTACAACGCTGCAACCAATAATTTCGTGATAGTAGTATTCACCTTCAGCAAGTTCGCCTAACTGCTCTTCTGGTACTTTTATTAAAGAACCTTTAAACTTCTCTACTTCATCTACATTGTTATATCCTTCAAATGTTAATAAATCGAATGTCTTATGTTGGCGATGAGAAGTTACCTTCACCGGAAGGTAGTCTGTGTCTTTCTCATTCGATATGTATAGTGTGTTTCCTACTTTATATCGCTCTTCTGGAAAATCAGTACGAGAAATAACACGGATTTCTCCTCTTACGCCATGAGTATTTACAATTTTCCCTACGTTAAACCACTTTGTCATAAATAGTATGTCACCCCTGGTTTCTATATAAATTAAGCATCTCCATTTCATAGATGGAACATGCAATCTCTATTTAAATGTTAAAAAAGGGAGAGGAATAACTCCTCGCCCTTTTTACGTTTATTGAATTTCCAGTGTTACTTTTTCATCATTATGATGTCCCACTGAATACAAGAGCATCCGAATCGCTTTCGCAACTCTCCCTTGCTTTCCAATGACTTTTCCAACATCCTCAGGATGTACAGTTAATCGATACTTTATCTCTCCGTTGTAAAGTTCCTGTGTAACTTTTACATCTTCAGGATGATCGACAAGAGGCTTGACAATCGTCTCGACTAACTTCTTCATAGTCATTGCCTCAATTACTTACCTTGTTTAGATAAGTGGAATTTCTCCATGATACCTTGGTTAGAGAATAAGTTACGAACTGTATCAGATGGTTTAGCACCATTTCCTAACCATTTTAATGCTGCTTCTTCGTTGATCTTAACTTCAGCTGGTTGAGCAACTGGATTGTAAGTTCCGATTTCCTCAATGAAACGTCCGTCACGAGGAGAACGAGAATCTGCAACAACTACACGATAGAAAGGAGTTTTTTTAGCTCCCATACGTTTTAAACGAATTTTAACTGCCATTTATAAAGCACCTCCGAATTTATTTCACACAGATAATTATATTAGCAAAAAGACTATTGCTTTGTAAAGTATTTTTTCTTAACAGAGCCATCTTTTTTTCCTTACATGAATGGAAACTTCAATCCACCTAGTCCTTTTTTCTTGCCTTTTTGCATTCCAGTCATCGTCTTCATCATTTTTTTCATGTCATCGAATTGTTTGATTAGACGATTGATTTCTTGTACAGTTGTACCGCTACCTTTGGCAATGCGCTTTTTGCGACTAGCATTGATTATTTCCGGTTGTTCTCGTTCTAATTTAGTCATAGAACGAATAATTGCCTCAATATGCCCAATTTGTTTTTCATCAACTTGCGCATTTTTCAGCCCTTTAATTTTATTTGCACCAGGAAGCATTCCTAACAATTCATCAAGCGGCCCAAGTTGACGCACTTGTCCAAGTTGTTCTAGGAAATCGTCAAGCGTAAACGAAAGCGTACGCATTTTTTGCTCAAGTTCTTTTGCTTTCTCTTCATCAACTGTAGCTTGCGCTTTTTCAATCAATGTTAAGACGTCGCCCATCCCTAAAATACGGGATGCCATACGCTCTGGATGGAACGCTTCAATTGCATCTAGTTTTTCACCCATACCTGCAAATTTAATTGGTGTGTTTGTTACAGCCTTAATAGATAATGCAGCACCACCGCGCGTATCACCATCTAATTTCGTTAATACAACACCTGTTAAACCTAACTGTTCATGGAAACTTTGTGCAACATTTACCGCGTCTTGTCCCGTCATCGCATCGACAACAAGGAAAATTTCATCCGGTTTCGCAACTTCTTTAACTTTCGCTAATTCATCCATTAGTTCTTCATCAATATGCAGGCGACCCGCTGTATCGATTAAAACATAATCATGATGATCTTCTTTTGCTTTTGCAATCGCTTGTTTCGCAATTTCAACAGGACTTACTTGATCTCCTAAAGAAAATACAGGCATGTCCAATTGCTTCCCTAATGTTTCAAGCTGTTTAATTGCTGCTGGACGGTAAATATCAGCTGCAACAAGCATCGGTTTACGATTATGCTTTTTACGAAGCAAATTCGCAAGCTTACCTGTCGTCGTTGTTTTACCCGCACCTTGCAGACCAACCATCATAATAACAGTCGGTGGCTTATTAGCAACAGCAATTTTGCTTTGCTCTCCGCCCATAAGTTCTGTAAGTTCTTCCTGTACAACTTTAATTACTTGTTGTCCAGGTGTCAAACTTTTCATTACATCTTGTCCGACAGCACGTTCAGACACACGCTTCACAAAATCTTTTACTACTTTAAAGTTAACATCTGCTTCTAAAAGAGCTAGACGAACTTCTCTCATCATTTCTTTCACATCGGCTTCAGAAACTTTTCCTTTGCCGCGGATTTTTTGCATTGTCTGTTGAAGTCGGTCGGCTAATCCTTCAAATGCCATATTGCCGCCCTCCTAATCTAATTTTTCGATAGCTTCAACAACTTGTTTCATTTCTTCATTCACATGCTCTTCTTCGCTGATTAGCTGTTTTAGCTTTGCAACAAGTCGCTGTCGCTCTTGAAACTTTTGAAGTAATACTAATTTTTCTTCATATTCTTCAAGCATCGCTTCAGTCCGTTTAATGTTATCATACACGGCTTGGCGACTTACATCAAATTCTTCCGCAATTTCACCAAGAGATAAATCATCTAGATAATAAAGCGACATATAACTTCTTTGTTTTTGCGTTAACAACGATTGATAAAAATCAAATAAATAGTTCATTCTCGTTGTTTTTTCGAGCATGTTGGATCATCCTTTGTTAAGTGATTTCCCTTTACATGAATTAGTTTACATGGAGTCCAAAAGAGTGTCAAGTTTTTTTCTTAACATCATATATTTTTATAGAAAAAGAAGCGGAAATACCGCTTCTTTCGCTTATACTTCTTCTGTTTCTACTAAGTTCGCAAATAAACCATACACATATTGTTCTGGATCAAACTGCTGCAAGTCATCCATTTGCTCTCCTAATCCAACAAACTTCACCGGTACATCCATTTCGTTACGAATCGCTAATACAATACCACCTTTAGCAGTTCCATCTAACTTCGTTAAAACAATACCAGTTACATTCGTTGCCTCCCGGAATGTTTTCGCTTGGCTTAAACCGTTTTGTCCTGTTGTTGCATCAATAACAAGCAATACTTCATGAGGAGCACCTGGTACTTCACGCTCAATTACACGCTTCACCTTCTCTAACTCTTTCATTAAGTTTACTTTATTTTGCAAGCGCCCTGCTGTGTCACATAGTAATACATCTACCTTACGTGCTTTCGCAGCTTGTACAGCGTCATACATAACCGCCGCTGGATCAGATCCAGATCCTTGTTTAATCACTTCTACACCAACACGATCGCCCCATACTTCTAATTGTTCAATCGCCCCAGCACGGAATGTGTCTCCTGCTGCCAATAGGACTGACTTACCTTCTGATTTAAACTTATGCGCCAGTTTACCAATTGTTGTCGTTTTTCCTACACCGTTAACACCAACAAATAAAACAACCGTTAATTGGTCCTCTTGCATATTAATTTCGTTACTAAAATCGCTGTCACCTTTGTAAATTCCCACTAGTTTTTCTGAAATAACAGCTTGTACTTCTTTTGGATCTTGAATGTTACGACGTTGTACTTCTTCTTTCAATTGATCAATTAATTCCATTACCGTCGCAACGCCAACGTCTGCACCAATTAAGATTTCTTCTAACTCTTCGAAGAAATCTTCGTCCACTTTACGGTAACGATACACTAAATCATTCACTTTATCCGCAAATGAATTTCTAGTTTTTTCTAATCCGTGTTTAAATTTCTCTGTAACTGTATCCGTTTGTTTTGAAATTTTTTCTTTTAGTTTTTTAAAAAAACTCATACTTTCCCATCCTTCCTATTCACTTGCAATAAGTTCTTCTCCGGCATCTAAACGAACCGAAACAAGTTTAGATACCCCTGATTCTTGCATTGTTACACCGTACAACACATCAGACTCTTCCATTGTACCTTTTCTATGTGTAATTACAATAAACTGCGTCTCATCACTAAATTTCTTTAAATACTGTGCAAAACGAGCTACATTCGCTTCATCAAGGGCGGCCTCTACCTCATCTAGTACACAGAACGGTACTGGGCGCACTTTTAAAATACCAAATAAAAGCGCAATTGCTGTTAAAGCACGCTCTCCACCTGAAAGTAAACCTAAGTTCTGCAATTTCTTCCCTGGCGGTTGTGCTACAATATCAATACCCGTATTTAGTAAATCCTCTGGATTAGTCATTACTAAATCCGCTCTACCGCCTCCAAATAATTCAGAGAATACCGATTGAAATTCCATTCTAATGCCTTCAAACGTAGTAGAAAAGCGTTTTTTCATTTCTTCATCCATTTCGGTAATAAGCTGGTGCAATGTCGTTTTCGCTTCTTCTAGATCGTCTCTCTGCTCTAGTAAGAATGTATGACGCTCCGCTACACGTTCATATTCATCAATTGCCCCTAGGTTCACTGTACCTAACTCTTCTATGGATAATTTGATTAATTTTACTTTCTTACGCGCATCTTCTGCAGGCATTGTCATTGTATATTTTAGTTTCGCCGCTTCAAATGAAATCGTATATGTTTCACGTAAATGTTGTAATCTATTTTCCAACTCTACATCAAGTCGGTTTATTCTCACTTCTTGATCTTTCAACATTTCAAGAATATATTTATGTTTACCTGTCGTTTCTTTCAAATTGCGTTCTAAATGTTCTACTCTCTCTTGCAACGATACACGTTGTTCACGACGAGAGCGAATTAATTCTGAAGTTTGATTACGATCATACGCTTTCTTCTCAATCATATTCGTAATTTGCTCTTCACCACTTGAATTAGATGTCATTTCTTGTTTTAAGAATGCTAAATCCTCTTTCGTTTTTACAAGTGTCGCATCCGTTTCTTCTTTTTCCTTCGTCAATCGTTCAACTTTTTCTTTTTGATTAGATAAGCGTTGTTGCTTTTCAGCTGCCAGCACTTTTAATTCAGTCATTTCTTTTTGAACTTTTTCTTTCGAAGAATGTTGCTCACTTTTTTGTTTTGTTAAAGCTACAATTTTACTATCTAACTCAGTGATATCAGCTTGAAGATTCGCTAAAATCCCTTCTAACTCCTCTTTACGCCCTTGCATTTTTACTCGATCTTGTAAAAACCCTTCAATCTCTAAATCATAAATAGACAAGCGGTCATTAATACGATGTTCTTCTAATTCTAAACGATTAATCTCTTCTCTTAATTTCTGCTCTTCTACACGATCCACTTCTACAGTTTGCCTTAGTTCGCGTATTTTCACTTCTTTTTCTTGAATCTCTTGTTTTACTGCTTTAACAAAGTTTTCTAACTTTGTTGTTTTTTCTTCCATATCAGTTAACTTGCGAGTCCACTCTTCCAGTTCACGTTGGCGTCCTAATAAAGAAGATTTCGCTTGTTTTACCGCCCCACCAGTCATAGAACCGCCAGGATTCACTACGTCACCTTCAATTGTTACAATGCGATAACGGTATTGCAGTTGTTTCGCCAACTCATTTGCTCCGCGTAAATCTTTCGCAACAATAACAGTACCTAATAAATTTGAAACTACACTTTCATATTTATTGTTGTACTGCACAAGTTCTGCCGCCACACCTACAAACGATGGGTGTTGATTTGCAATGCGTAATTGCTCAAATGATAACGATCTGCTTTTAATAACAGCTTGCGGTAAAAACGTTGCACGTCCATGTTTATTTTGCTTTAAAAATGCAATCGCATTACGAGCATGCTCCTCTGTTTGTACAACAATATGCTGCATCGCTGCACCTAGAGCGATTTCCATTGCAACTTCGTATTCTTTCGGAACCGTTAACAGTTCCGCAACAGCACCCTCGATACCTTGCAACCTATTTTCTCTAGCTTTCAATACTTCACGTACACCTTGATAGAAGCCAGAATAATCTTCTTGCATCTCTTCAAGCATTTCTTTTCGAGAACGTGCCTGTTGCACAAATTGGTATGCTTGGTATAGTTTTGTTTCATTTTCACTATACTGCGTCTTACATTTCCCAAGTGCCGCCTCTGTCTTCTGTATGTTTGAGAGAATGCCCGCTACTTTTTCTTTCGCTTGTTCGTAACTTTCTACAAGTTTCGTCTTTTTCGCTGTAATTTCCATACGCATTTCTACATATTTCGCATTCTCTTCATCTAGACGCTCGTTTTTAGACGTTTGCTGTTTAGATTGTTCTTCAATCATAGATAATTCATTGCGATGACTAGCTTGTTGATTTAAAAGTTCAATATAGTCACCTTTTAAATTCTCAATCTGTTCCTCTAAATTGTCAGCAAAAGTAGCAAGCAATTGCTCATTATCATGCAATTTTTGCTCCAACTCTTTTACTTCATTCACAAATTGCATTAAAGCTTCTGTACTTGACTCAATCTCACCATCGTAAATTTTAGCTTTCTCTGTTAATTCAACAATTAACTGCTCAAGTTGCGCACAATGCGTCGTAGCATTTTGCTTTCTCTCTTTTAACAACTCGCGCTGCCCTTCTAGTTTTTCTAGCTCTTTACTAGAAAGAAGAAGTACCTCTTGCAACGAGTCTACAGACTCATCTACCGCTTGTAATTGTCCTCGTAATTCCTCAAGTTCTTCTTCACTTTTTTGTAAATTCGTTGACATTTTAGCTTCTTCGTTTTTATTATGCCCAAACTGATTTCGAAGTGCTTCCCATTTCTCATGCAATTCTTCAATTTCATGGACAATAAGCGCAGCTTCTACTTTCTCTAATTCTTCTTTATTCTCAAGATAATCTTTCGCAATAGAAGCTTGTCTTTCTAAAGGTTCTACTTGACTACTTAATTCATGAATTATATCTTGTACACGATTTAAGTTTTCTTGTGTTTCTTCTAATTTTCCTTCAGCTTTCTTTTTGCGAAGTTTGTATTTTAGTACGCCTGCCGCTTCTTCAAATACACCTCGACGCTCTTCTGACTTACTACTTAAAATCTCTTCCACTTTCCCCTGGCTAATAATTGAAAAAGCTTCTCTTCCCATACCAGAGTCCATAAATAAATCAATAATATCTTTCAATCTACATGATTGTTTATTAATATAAAAATCACTTTCACCTGAACGAGATACACGACGTGTTACACACACCTCATTGTATTCAATTGGTAAACGTTGATCTTCATTATTTAAAGTTATTGTTACTTCAGCAACATTAACCGCTCTCCTCGTATCACTGCCTGCAAAAATAATATCCTCCATCTTTGCACCACGTAATGATTTTGCAGATTGTTCACCAAGTACCCAGCGAATTGCATCAGTAATATTACTTTTCCCGCTTCCATTAGGTCCTACTACAGAAGTTACACCCGGGACAAAATCAACAGATACACGCTCAGCAAAAGACTTAAACCCTGCTATTTCTAATCTTTTTAAAAACACGAAAGGCCTTCCTCCTATTTTCCGTCGTTATAAATGTTCTCTATACAACAACAAGCTATTATACGGATTTACCTTCTTTTTATTTACAAACAAAAAGAAAGTTTCATTCTATGCACAAGGAATCCCCCTCATTCAAAGGGGGATTCCTTATAGTTGTTCTTTTAATTTTTTCAATGCTTCTGCAGCAGCTTGTTGCTCTGCTTCTTTTTTCGACTTACCACTACCAAGACCTAAAGCTACGTTATTTAACGTAACACGTGACACAAATTCTCGATTGTGAGCTGGTCCTTTTTCTTGCAAAATTTGATACTCAACATTGCCACTACCATCACGCTGAATCAATTCTTGTAACTGACTCTTATAATCCATCACATGAGAAAAAGCACCCTCATTAATTTTCGGATATACAATTTCTTTTAAGAATTCCCAAACTGTTTCTAACCCTTGATCAAGATAAAGGGCACCAATAAACGCTTCAAAGACATCCGCTAATAAAGCTGGTCGTTCACGTCCACCTGTCATTTCTTCACCTTTTCCTAATAAAACAAGGCTACCAAATGACAATTCGTTCGCAAAACGAACAAGAGATGGCTCACATACAATAGCTGCACGTAGTTTTGTTAACTCTCCTTCGCTCATTGTCGGATATTTTTGAAACAGATACTGCGATACAGTAAGTTCCAATACTGCATCTCCAAGAAATTCAAGACGCTCATTATCTTCATGCGGTTTTTTTCGATGCTCATTCACATACGATGAATGCGTAAATGCTTGAATCAATAATTTTTCATCTGTAAACGTAATACCTATCTTTTCTTGAAACACTTTAAATGCTTCACGATATTTTGTTTCGTATTTTTTTTCTCTATATTTTCGGTACGGCATAGGTCCCTCCAGATATAAGCCAGAAAGCCCCGCTAAAAAACGGGACTTCACTTAAGCATTATAGATGACTCTCTATGTAAGTCACAGCATCGCCAACAGTAGCAATCTTTTCAGCATCTTCATCAGAAATTTCCATTTCGAATTCATCTTCTAATTGCATTACAAGTTCTACTACATCTAGGGAGTCTGCTCCTAAATCTTCCTTGAAGCTTGCAGCTGGTACTACCTCAGTCTCTTCTACTCCTAAACGATCAACGATGATTTTTGTTACGCGCTCTAAAACATCTGCCATTCCATTCACCTCCCCTCAAATATTATATTAAATATTGACCAAAAAAACTAGGTGAAATCGATTCTTTTATTACATTACCATACCGCCATCAACATTTAACGTTTGACCTGTAACATATTTGCTTTGATCAGAAGCAAAAAACGTTACAGCATTCGCGATATCTTGCGCTTCACCAAATTGAGCAGCTGGAATAACTTTTAACATTTCGGCTTTAATATTCTCATCTAGTACATCAGTCATATCAGTCGCAATAAAGCCTGGCGCAATTGCATTCACAGTAATATTTCGACTTGCTAACTCTTTTGCAGATGTTTTTGTTAATCCAATAACACCCGCTTTAGCAGCAACATAATTAGCTTGCCCTGGGTTTCCTATAACACCCACAACAGAAGCGATATTTATAATTCTACCGTGACGTTGACGCATCATATAACGAGATACTGCTTTTGTACATAAGAATACACCTTTTAAGTTTGTATTAATAACTGTATCCCATTCTTCTTCTTTCATACGCATTAATAAATTATCTTTTGTTACACCAGCATTATTTACAAGAATATCAACTTGTCCAAATGTATCTACTGTTTGTTTCACCATATTTGTAACATCATCAGCATTTGCAACATCTGCTTTTACCGCAATTGCATCAGAACCTAATTTCTTAATTTCATCTACTACTTCATTTGCTTTTTGTTCATTACCTGCATAATTTACTACTACATTTGCCCCTTGTTTCGCTAAATCAATCGCAATCGCGCGACCAATTCCACGTGAAGCGCCAGTTACTAATGCTACCTTCCCTTTTAACATCAGTTTTCTCCTCTCAAATTTGAAATGGTATCTTTTAATGTCTCTTCATCATATATCGCATATGCTTTCACTGATGAATCAATTGACTTCATAAGTCCAGCAAGTACTTTTCCAGGTCCAATTTCAATAAATGTATCTACTCCCTGCTTCACCATACATTCAATAGACGGGTACCATAATACAGGCGAATAAAGCTGTTCGATTAACTTTTCTTGAATGTCGGCACCACGTGTAATAACATCCGCCGTAACATTTGCAATAACAGGAATATTCGTATCATGAATTGTAATTTCATTCAAAACACTTTGGAACTTCTCAGCTGCCGGCTTCATAAGTGAAGAATGGAATGGCCCACTTACTTTTAGTGGAATTGCTCTCTTTGCACCATTTTCTTTCGCTCTTTGAGAAGCAAGCTCTACGCCTTGCTTCGTTCCAGAAATTACAATTTGCTTCGTACTATTCATATTAGCGATTTGCACTGCATACCCTTCACTTGTTACTTCTTCTGTAACTTGTTTCAGCATATGTGGGTCAGCACCTAATATAGCTGCCATTGCACCTTCCCCGCCCGGAACAGCTTCTTCCATATATTCCCCGCGTTTCCTTACAGCATATACCGCATCTTCAAAAGTTAATGCACCAGCTGCTACAAGAGCGCTATATTCACCTAAACTATGACCAGCGACAAAGTCAGGTGTAATGTCATACTCTTTCAAAGCTGTCAAAATAGCAAAGCTTGTTGTTAATAATGCAGGCTGAGCATTTGTTGTTAATGTAAGCTTTTCCTGCGGTCCTTCAAAAATCACTTCTGAAAGTGAATCTTGTAACACCTCATCTGCTTTTACAAACACTTTTGCAACCTCTTTATTATTCTCTGCTAATTGTTTACCCATTCCAACTGCCTGTGAACCTTGGCCCGGAAAAAGAAATGCTATTTTTCCCATTTCAAATCCTCCTCTTATTGGAGTGACTCTTTCTCCATTACGCTTGAAATTGTAGGAATTACTTCTTTCGCTACCATTTCTCTCGTTTGACGAATCGCACTAAATATCGACTGGTCATTAGAAGAACCGTGAGCCTTAATGACAGGTGCTTTCAATCCAAATAATGCAGCTCCCCCATACTCCGAATAATCCATTTTATCTTTTAATACCATAAGTTTTGGCTTTAATACCGCCGCTGCTAATTTGCTCGTAAACGAACTCATTAGTTGTTCTTTCAACATAGAGAATAGCGCAAGTGCTGTTCCTTCTAATGATTTCAACGCTACATTCCCTGTAAAACCATCACATACAACAACATCTGCTACACCTTGCAATAAATCTCTCGATTCAACGTTCCCAACGAAATTAATTGGCGCATCCTTAAGCATTGCAAATACTTGCTTTGAAAGCTCGTTTCCTTTTCCATCCTCTGTTCCAACGTTTAATAGTCCAACACGAGGATTTTCAATTCCTCTTACCTTCTCAGCATAAACAGATCCCATTACTGCATATTGATATAAATGAATTGGTTTTGCATCAACATTTGCTCCAACATCTAACATAACAAAACCTTTTCCATCTACAGTTGGCATTGTAGGCGATAAAGCTGGTCGCTCAATTCCTTCCATACGACCGACAACAAATAATCCAGCTGCCATTAAAGCTCCTGTACTACCTGCGGATATACAAGCGTCTGCTTCTCCATCCTTTACTTGCTGTGCCGCAAGTACCATTGAAGCTTGTTTTTTTCGACGAACCGCTCTTACTGGTTCCTCCGTCGATTCTATTTTTTCGTCTGTATGAAGAATAGTAATTCGTTCATCACTCGTTAAATATTGACGAATTTCCTCTTCTTTCCCTACTAACGTAATATGTAGATCAGAATATTCCTTAATAGCTTTCATTGCCCCTAATACTACAGCCTTTGGAGCGTGATCTCCGCCCATTGCATCTATTGCGATTTTCATAAGTTGTTACCTTCCTCACTATAATTACTAGATCGATACATTTCAAAAGTGCCTGTAAAAACAAGTTCTTCTCCAACGAAGCTACGCACTTTGACAACCGTCCGTCCCTTATCATTCTCTACGTCTTCAACACGCGCTTTTGCAACAACACGCTCTCCTAATTTTACAGGGCGAATGTATCGAATGGTAGACTTTGCAGTTAAAGCTAATTCTTCATCAATAACCGCAACAGCTAGTGAGTTTGCTTGCGCAAACAGATGATGCCCACGGGCAATTTGATTTCTTTTAAATACATGTTCTACCTTTACTTCAAAGATAGAGATTGCATGTCTATCTAATTCAATATCAATAATTTCTCCGACAACCTCTTCTAACGGTAAAGATTTCACATCTTCTTCATGTTGCTTTGTCGCTACATGTTTAATTCTCTCTCTTAATTCAGGAATAGACAATTCCATACGATCCAGTCGTACTGTTTGTATACTCACTTGAAATTTTTCCGCTAAATCTTCATCCGTAATAAAAGGATTTGATTCGATTGTTTGTTGTAATAATTCTTGTCTTTCTTTTTTACTTCTTCTTTTCTTCATACCGCACCATCCATTTTTATGACTAGGTACTAACAGTAGTATATAATCATTAAAAGTAGAATGCAACAAAAATTTTTGTTGACTCCCTTTAATCGAGCTTCTCTCCTTGGAACACACCTGTCCCATCAAGATACGTACGCAAGGCAGCGTACTGATCATTGTGCCAAAATGCTTCTGAATCTACTAGTATCGCCGCATCTTGCCTTGCTGTTTCTAACGCTCGATAATCGTGTACCATGTCAGCAACCTTAAATTCTGGTAAGCCACTTTGCTTACTCCCAAAGAAATCTCCAGGACCTCGTAATTCTAAATCTTTTTCTGACAATACAAATCCATCATTTGTTTCAGTCATTATGCGCATTCTTTCTTTTCCTGTTTCTGATTTAGGGTCTGCTATTAATAAACAATATGATTGTTCACTACCACGCCCGACACGCCCTCTAAGCTGATGAAGCTGCGATAAACCGAAACGTTCTGCATCATAAATAACCATCACAGTCGCATTCGGTACGTTCACACCCACCTCAACAACTGTTGTCGATACAAGAATTTGCACTTTATTTTCACTAAACTGGCCCATTATCTCTTCTTTTTCCTGAGACGATAATCTCCCATGCATCAATCCAACTTTGCATTTCCCTTGGTAATGATGCGTCAGCATACTATGTAAGTCGATAGCATTTTGCACATCAAGTTTCTCAGATTCTTCAATTAGAGGACAAATAACGTATGCCTGTCTTCCTTTTTTTATTTCCTTCTCAACAAAACCGAGGACGCGATCTAACATATCATGTTTTGCCCAGTATGTTTCAATCACCTTTCTACCTGCTGGCATCTCATCGATTATCGAAACATCCATCTCTCCAAATGCAGTAATTGCAAGCGTACGCGGAATTGGTGTCGCTGTCATAAATAATACATCTGGACTTTCACCTTTCTCCCGTAAAACTCGGCGCTGCGCTACACCAAATCGATGCTGTTCATCTGTAATAACGAGACCCAACCTATGAAATATAACTTCATCTTGAATTAAAGCGTGCGTTCCAACAAGAATATCTATTTCACCTTGTTCTAACTTCGCTAAAATTTCTCGGCGTCTTGCACCTTTAACAGAACTTGTTAGCAGTTCCACCTTCATACCAAAATGCGAAAACGTTTCAGCAAGCGACTGATAATGTTGCTCAGCTAAAATTTCTGTAGGAACCATTAAAGCACCTTGATAATGAGCTAATTTCGATGCATAAAGACCAATCGCAGCAACAACTGTTTTCCCAGAACCAACGTCACCTTGTAATAGTCGGTTCATCCGATAAGGAGATGTCATATCTTTTAAAATTTCATCTACAACTCGGCGCTGCGCACCAGTTAACGGGAACGGCAATGCATCGATAAATTCTTGTAATTCTACTGACGGAATCTCTTTCTTAGTCCCTTTTGAATTTTCCCTCTCCATTTTCCTCAGTGTTTGCATTTTCAGCTGAAATAAGAAAAATTCCTCATATACAAAACGGCGACGCGCTTGCTTTAAATCCTCCTGTCCTACCGGAAAATGCAAAGCCTTAAGTGCTTCATATCTTGGTAATAATTTATACCGGCCTAACAAACCATCCGGTAACACTTCGACTATAGAATCTCCATATTCCTTTAACGCTTGAGCAATAAAACGACGCATCTGTTTTACTGTAAGTTTCCCCTTTACTGAGTAAACAGGCTCCACTTCTTGTTGACGTACAACTGGCCCAAAATGAAGTTCTGATACAGCAATTGTTTGACGATGTTGATCCCATTTACCAGTAATCGTTACCGTTTCATCTAACGTTAATTTTTGCTTATAGTAAGGCCTATTAAAACATACCGCCGTAATTAAATAACGACCGACGAGAACACGAACTGTTAGACGCGATTTCTTCTTACCATAATATTGCAGCAAAGGAGCACTATGAACCTTCCCTTCAACCGTTACACGTTCATCATGCTTTACTTCAGCAAGATCTTTCATCGCATAATCTTCATAACGGTACGGAAAATGTTCTAATAGATGAGAAACTGTATAAATCCCCATCTCATGTAGTAACTCAGATGTTTCTCCTCCGATCCCCTTTACATCCGTAACAGGAACTTGTACAACATCATTCAAGATTCTCACACCCCGTCACATTATTTTCTTTATTGCATTTTATTTGAGTACCAATTAGCATCTGTAATCGCTCTCTTTCACCTTATATATTCTATCATAGGCATTCTAAGAGAAACTACTCAAATCCCTTATATAAAACAAGTAAAAAAGAGCCTCACTATTAGCAGCAAGGCTCTTTTTTCTCTTCAATATGCTAGCCTTTTGAATAAAAACTAGTAATAAACTTCATATTACTACTTCTTATCCATTAGCAAGTAAGTAATCCATTTATTTTCAAAACGAATCTTATCTTATTCTACAGAGAAGATGAAAGAATACACTGGTTGGTTTCCAGCATGCACTTCTACTTCTGCATCTTCAAATTTCTCTTCTACAAATTCAACTAACTCCGCTACTTCTTCGTCAGTTGCATCTTCACCTTGTAGAATCGTTACGATTTCAGAATCTTCATCAATAAGCGCTTCTAGTAATTGCTTCGCAGCTCCTACTTTTTCAGCATTTGTAGATACAATTTTTCCATCTGCAATACACATGAAGTCATCTTTTTGAATTGCTACACCATCAATTTCCGTATCACGTACAGCATACGTAATTTGACCTGTTTTCACATGAGATAAAGCTTCTTGCATGTTTTCTTCATTCTCTTCTAACGTTCCAACTGGGTTAAATGCTAACATCGCTGCCATACCTTGAGGAACTGTTTTCGAACGAACAACAATAACTTCTTGATCTACAACTGATGCCGCTTGTTCTGCTGCCATTACAATATTTCCGTTATTCGGTAAAATAATGATTTTTTCAGCATTTGCTTCTTCAATTGCCTTCACGATATCCTCCGTACTTGGATTCATCGTTTGACCACCTTCGATAACTTTCGTTGCGCCGATGCTCTCAAATAAAGTTTTAATACCAGACCCCATTGCCACAGTTACGATACCATATGGTTGTTTTTCTTTCGATTGAGCTGGTTGTTCAGGAACCATAGCAGGTTCATCTAATAAAGCAGTATGCTGTTCACGCATATTTTCTACTTTAATCTTAATTAAACTACCGTATTTTTGCCCGTAGTTCATAGCGTCTCCAGGATGTTCTGCGTGGATATGAACTTTTACAATTTCATCATCAGACACAACTAGTAGAGAATCACCATATACACTAATATCTTCACGGAATTTTTGTTCAGAGAAATTATGCTCTTTCACCTTTTCAGCCTCTAATTTCACCATGAACTCCGTACAATATCCATACTTAATATCTTCTGTACTCAATTGGCTTTGTACACTACGGTGATGTTCTGCGCGTACCATCTCATTCATAGATGTTTGCGTCGGTGCATCAGAAGAAATCGTTTCTCCTTTTAAGTCAGCTAAAAATCCTTCGTATACTACTACAAGACCTTTACCACCGCTATCTACAACGCCAACTTGTTTTAATACAGGTAATAAATCTGGCGTACGATTTAACGATGCGTTTGCTTCTTTCACAACGTCTTCCATAAACAA
This sequence comes from Bacillus sp. C-3-6, assembly GCF_054509685.1. NCBI lineage: Bacteria > Bacillati > Bacillota > Bacilli > Caryophanales > Bacillaceae > Bacillus > Bacillus sp. C-3-6. The sequence continues at coordinate 3,675,427 of NZ_CM137247.1, forward strand.
AACAAAGTCGCGCTGTTTTTTCGCAACTGTTACTGCATATTTACCCGTTTCTCTTGCAACCGTTAAAATCGTTCCTTCAATCGGTTTCATAACCGCTTTATAAGCCGCCTCTACTCCAGCTTCTAGTGCTGCAGCAAAATCAACTGTTGTTAATTCTTCTTTTTGTTCAATGGATTTAGAGAAACCACGGAACAACTGAGATAGAATAACTCCAGAGTTACCACGAGCTCCCATTAATAATCCTTTGGCTAAACTTACGCCGACTTTACCAGCATGCTGTGAAGGATTTGCTTTCACTTCACGCGCACCTGAAGTCATAGATAAGTTCATGTTTGTACCGGTATCGCCATCTGGAACTGGAAATACGTTTAATGCATCAACAAGCTGAACATTATTTGTTAAATTATTCGCTCCTTGCATGATCATTTGTGATAAACGTTTTCCATCAATTTTTTGAATTGACACAGATTTTCCTCCTTAATGCACATTACAAGTTTATTACTTTAACTCCTTGTACGTAGATGTTTACAGAATCTACTGCTAGTCCTACAGTTTGATCTAATGTATATTTCACTTTCGTCTGCACATTATGTGCCACTTCTGAAATTTTCGTACCATAGCTCACAATAATATACATATCAATATGTACTTCATCTTCATCTTTACGAACAATAACACCTCTAGTGAAGTTTTCTTTTCGTAAAATGTCTGTTAATCCATCTTTTAACTGATTTTTTGATGCCATACCTACGATACCGTAGCAATCTACCGCGGCACCTCCAGCAATTGTTGCAATTACATCTGTACTAATATCAATTTGACCGTACTTCGTTTTAATTTCAATTGACATCTCGTTTCCCCCTTCATAAATGGTGAAAGTGAGCTAGACTACTTTAGTTACTATCATATAATCTTTTTAAAGAAAATTCCATCGTTCTTTCTTTTCACTCTCATATTTTATGTTTTAAATTACACTTTTTTATGATGAGCAAAATAGTCCATTGTTATTATACAACATGTACCACTATAATATGTCAAGCAATTTTTATGGATTTTAACTTTTCTTCATTGACATATAGTGTCAAGTAAATTTTCTTGATTTCTTTTTTCTACGGTGTTGCATTCTCTTTTTAGTTGTGTTAAATTATAGTAGTGTTTTTAGCATCGCATAAAAGACTAACATTGAAAAATTACGTATGGTAAGGTATCAAGGGAGGGAAATATAAATGGCTCGTGTTTGTGCTATTACTGGAAGAAAAGCTCGTTCTGGTAACTCTCGTTCTCACGCAATGAACGCTACAAAACGTAAGTGGGGCGCTAACCTTCAAAAAGTTCGCGTACGCATCGACGGAAAAGTTCAACGTGTTTACGTTTCTGCTAGAGCATTAAAATCTGGCAAAATCGAACGTGTTTAATAATAAAAAAAAGAGCCGATAGGCTCTTTTTTTACTATAACAATGGAAAAAGCACCGGTGATAGGTGCTTTTTTTAATCTTTTTTGAAGGTATTTAACATTGCACGAACAATTCCACCAAGAAATTTAGGTAACTTAATTGTATAAAATCTCATGGTTTCCCTCCTAATCCCCATTACTCCACTTGGTCACTATATGATGTAAGGAGCAAAATTGTTTCTTCAATCAGTGCTTCTTATCAACATTAATATGCCAGAAGTAAATGAAAAAGTACCTTTTTCCTCAACGAGTTCGTTACTAATACAAAGTGTTGATCCCCACTCTATTGTTTTATTAGTAAGAGGGTACTTAAAACCAAACAATGTAATCCCTTCCACTATTTCAGTAACTGGTACAAAAGATACATAAGGAAAATTTTTATTTTCTTCAATTATATGTGTACCCACTTTTTTAACTGTTATTTCATTTTTATTGTCCACAATACACATTTCTATCTCTACTTCTAACCCTTTTAAAAGCATTTGTATATTTGCCAAACCGTGATCAAGTCTTCCACCGGTAGCACCAAAAATACGAATTAGTGCCGGCTTCTGTCCTAATGCCCAGTTGATTGCAATTTCTAAATCCGTTTGATCTTTTTCCCGCGGAACAATATGTAATTCGTTTGTTTGCTGTCCCATCCATACTAATTCTTCTTCAGTAACTGAATCGTAATCTCCAAACGCAACAGCCGGGGTAATCCCTTTCTTTAATAGACGGTATACTCCCCTATCAACCGCAGCCCACACTACTTCCTCATTCTCATATCGAGCAAAATCTGCGCAATATTCCGAAGGTCCTCCTGCCAAAATATGAATAATCATTTTTTCTTCCCCTTCCATTGTAAAAAGGCAATCTGCCATTCGGTAGATTGCCTTTTTACATATTTTTACCCTATCCTATGAATACCTTACTAGGATAAAAGTTCATCACTACCCACGAATTACGCGAATTGCTTCACCGCGGTCTTTTTGATTGTATACTGCTGATCCAGCTACAAGTACATTTGCTCCTGCTTCCACACAAAGTCTTGCTGTTTCAGCATTTAAACCACCATCAACTTCAATTTCTACTTCTAGATTGCGCTCTTTCACCATGTCTGCAACTTGTTTAATTTTCGGTAATACAGAATGGATAAACTTCTGTCCACCAAATCCAGGGTTTACTGTCATAAGTAATACCATATCTATATCTTCTAATACATGCTCAATCACTGAAACTGGCGTATGTGGATTTAATACAACGCCCGCTTTAATACCGTGAGATTTAATTAACTGAATTGTACGATGCAGATGCGGACACGCCTCTACGTGAACAGTAATAATATCCGCTCCCGCTTGTGCGAAAGTCGGGATATAGTTATCAGGATTTTCAATCATTAAATGTACATCTAATGGTAATGATGTAATTGGACGGATAGCTTCTACAATTAATGGTCCAATCGTAATATTTGGTACGAAATGTCCATCCATTACGTCAACGTGAATGTAATCCGCTCCGCCCTTTTCTACATCTTTAATCTCTTCCCCTAATTTTGAAAAATCTGCTGATAAAATCGATGGTGCAATTTTAATCATAACTAATACCTCGGCTTTCTCTCTCTAATTTCTTCTACGAATTGTTTATAGTTCTTATAGCGATATTCTGTAATCTTCCCTTCTTCAACCGCAGCTTTCACAGCACATTTCGGTTCAGAAAGATGTGTACACCCTCTAAATTTACAGTATTGGCTCGCTTCTTTCAACTCTGGAAAACAATATGTAAGATCTTCTACTTCTATATCAATGAAATCTAGTGAACTAAAACCCGGTGTATCTGCTACTAGTCCACTCCCAATTGCAATTAATTCTACGTGTCTTGTCGTATGCTTCCCGCGTCCTAAATGGGAGGAAATATCATTTGTTTTCAGCTCTAATTCTGGACGTAGCACATTAAGCATTGAAGATTTCCCAACACCAGATTGACCCGCAACGACAGAAACACAATTTTCTAAGTATGGTTTTAATATATCAATACTTTCTGACGTATTAATAGAAGTAAATAAAACATCATAACCCATCTCACGATAATCATTCGCATAAGCTTCAACAGTTGCTTTCATCTTTTCATCTACTAAATCCATCTTGCTAATACAAATAATTGGCTTAATGTTATGATATTCAATCAGCACTAAAAATCGATCTAACAGTCCAGGATTAAAATCTGGTTCTACTGCAGAGAACACAAGGATCGCTTGATCGACATTAGCAATAGGAGGTCTAACAAGTTCATTTTTTCGATCAAACACTTCAAGCACATAACCTTCAGTTGGATTATCTGCCTGAAAAACAACTTGGTCTCCTACAAGTGGTGTAATTTTATTTTTTCTAAATACACCTCGCCCACGACATTGCGTAACCCCTTCTTCATGCTGCACGTAATAAAACCCACTTAAAGCTTTTATAATTTTTCCTTCTGGCATAGAATTCTCCTTTTTTTGTATAAGGTGATGCTGAATTTAAAAATGAATGGATTTAAATTTTCCAAATAACGATTTCAAAACCTACCATATATACTTTCGCTAATATACATTAAATTTCCCATTAAATGCAAAAAAATATTTACAGCTGCATCACTTTACTAGCTTTTTGAATCATATATTTTTGCCTGCTATACCGTCCACTTTGTAGACAGCATAACAGGCAATAATAATAAGTAGACTTTCACTATTATTGAGTTGGATATGGTACTTCTTTATCAATAATCGTTACTCCATCTCGTACAATTTTATAGTGTCCCTTTGAACCTTCTTGAATTACAAATTCTAAAGAAATAGTCGCTGATTCAGTAATTGTTCTCGTTTCAACCGGTCTATCCATTTTTTGCTGCATGTCTTCTTTATAAATTTCTATTGTTTGCGGCTTTTTTTCACCTGTTACAGCAGGCTCATATGGGATAGAGATATTGTCCACTTTTACCGTTTTAGTCACTTTAGGCTTTTGACCATCAGAGATAATAATAGTTACTTTATCTCCCTCTTTTAATGGTGTACCTGGTTTTGGAAATTGCGAAATTACAAGTCCTTTTTCGACTGAATCTGAATACTCTCGTTTTATATCTGACGTTAGTTTTCTCTCATTCAAATAACCAGTTACACTATTTTCAGTCCATCCCGAAAAGTCACCTGGTCTAATTTGATAAGGACCTTTACTTACCCAGATTTTCAGTTCTTGCTCCGCTTCTATAACCATTTGATCAGGCGTCGGAATTTGCTCTACAATTTCACCTTTCGGCTTATCATTTTCAATATAATTTACTGTAACTTGTTTATATTTTTCTTCTAACTCAGCTTTTACACTCTCAAAGTTTTGCCCTGTGAAATTCGCCATCTTACTTTTCTTTTTTCCACCTGATTGATAGATAGTAATTTTAGCGTTTTCTTTTACGACTCTTCCTGCTACAGGTTCCGTTTTTATTACATCCCCAACTTCAATATCATCTGTATATACAATATTAGGCTCCGTCACCTCAAAGCCCTTTTCTACTAACGTATTTACAGCTGTCGTGTATTTCATACCAGCCACATCAGGAACTTTCACATCTTTCGGAATAAATAATCCTGGAATAACCGTAAGCGCTAATGTTATTCCTATTGCTAAAAATAAAAATGTTGAAATTAAAACTTTAAGCCACTTGTTACTCCGTTTTTTCTTCTTATCTAACTCAGCTGCTTCTGCTCTTATCGGTTCTTCCACTTTACTCCCTTTTAAAACAATCGTTTCATCACTTACATTTTCAAATAATTGTTCTTGTTGAATAATCGGAATCGCTTTCGTCGCTTCCATATCTTCTGGTATGTAAAATGGTTGCTCATTTATCCTCTCTGGATATAGCGCAGTTTCAATATCTCGCTTCATAGCATTGGCAGATTGATATCGATGGAAAGGATCTTTTGCAGTTGCCTTTAATATAATATTTTCAACACTTTGCGGAATATTTTCATTCCATCTTTTTGGTGATGGGATTTCACTTTGTAAATGTTTTAAAGCTATAGCAACAGCAGATTCGCCAGAAAACGGTTGTCTTCCTGTTAACAATTCAAACATAACTATTCCAAGAGAATAAATATCCGATTGTTTATTTGCTATCCCGCCACGTGCCTGTTCTGGTGATAAATAATGGACTGAACCCAGTACTGAATTTGTATGTGTAATTGTTGTTGCACTTGTAGCTGTCGCAATTCCAAAATCTGTTACTTTTATTATTCCATCAGCTCGAATTAAAATATTGTGCGGCTTTATATCACGATGCACAATTTCAAAATGATGGGCGTGTGCCATGGCGGATGTTAACTGCTCCATAATATCAAGAGCTTCTCCTATAGGTAACATACCTCGCTCAATTATGTATTGCTTCAATGTTTGCCCGGGTACATATTCCATGACAAGATAATATATACCATCTTCTTCTCCGACATCATACATATTCACAATATTTGGATGCGACAACGTTGTAACAGACTGCGCTTCTCGATGGAAACGTTTAATAAACTCTTCGTTATTTGAGTAGTCGAGTCTTAATATTTTTACCGCTACATCTCGGCCAAGTATATCATCATGAGCTAAATATACATTGGCCATTCCGCCACCACCAATCATTTTCAGCAGCTTATAACGGTCATTTAAGCGTTTTCCAATCAGCACGTTGCACTTCACCTACTTTCGTTTGTCGAACCCGCATAATCAATAAGAACAAGTGTGATATTATCTTCTCCACCGCGATCATTCGCCAATTGAATGAGACGCTGCCCTTTACCTTCAAGCTGTTCATTTAACTGTAAAATTTGTTGCATATCATCAATAGAAACTTTGTTTGATAACCCATCAGAGCAAAGAAGTAATTGATCATCTTCCTCAAGCACCAACGTTTTAACATCTAATCCAACTTTTTCTTCTGTTCCTAGCGCTCTTAATAACACATTCTTTTTCGGATGATACTCTGCATCTTCCTTTGAAATTTCACCATGTCTCACAAGCTCATTTACAAGCGAATGATCTTCCGTTACAAGCGTCATTTCTCCTTCTGATACCATATAGCAACGACTATCTCCTATATGCCCTATCGTCACAAAACTTGGTGTACAAACAGCTATTATAAGCGTTGTTCCCATACCATTACATTCTACATTTTGCTGAGCGTATTCATATATGCGCTCATTAATAATCCCAACACTAGTATGTAACCATTGTTCTACTTTTTTCGGTTCATTCATATTATGCGTTTGCTTCCAATAATCATGGAATAATTGAATGGCCATCGAGCTAGCTACATCACCAGCTCGATGACCTCCCATTCCATCTGCTACTACCGCTAAAACATTTCCATCTAAATTGTGAAAAACTCCTGCACTATCTTCATTATGTTGACGAACTTTTCCTTTATCCGATAGAAATACGGCTTTCATCTCGTCACCTCGTCTCTTCTTTGCGCTCCTTCGCACGCAACTGACCGCAGGCTGCGTCAATATCATGACCTTGTTCACGGCGAATCGTTACATTCACTCCACGATCTTTTAACGTTTTCTCGAACAAGAAAATTTGCTCACGTGGTGTACGTACATAATCACGTTCAGGTACGTAGTTTACCGGGATTAAGTTTACATGACATTTTACACCTTTTAAGAGCGCAGCAAGCTCTTCAGCGTGCTCAACTTGGTCATTTTCTCCTCCAAATAATCCATATTCAAAAGTAATACGGCGCCCTGTTCTATTTACATAGTATTTAATAGCTTCCATTAAATCCGGTAATTTATAAGCACGGTTAATCGGCATTAATTTTGAACGTAATTCTGAGTTTGGAGCATGCAATGAAATCGCAAAATTAATTTGTAGTTCTTCTTCAGCAAACTTATAAATTTTCGGGATAATTCCACTCGTCGAAACAGTCATATGTCTAGCACCAATATGAAGTCCTTTTTCATGGTTAGTGATTCGTAAGAATCCCATTAAATTATCGTAGTTATCAAATGGTTCTCCAATTCCCATAACAACAAGAGAACTTACACGTTCTTCTGTTTCATCAAGCGCACGCTGAACTTCTACTACTTGCGCTACGATTTCTCCAGCTTCTAGGTTTCGTTTTAGTCCACCAAGTGTCGAAGCACAGAACGTACATCCAATACGACAACCAACTTGCGTTGTTACACAAATGGAATTTCCATATTCATGTCGCATTAATACCGTTTCAATAGAATATCCGTCATATAATTGGAATAAGAATTTAATCGTTCCATCTGAAGACGTTTGTTTTACTAACGTGTTTAAAGTAGTAATATCAAAGGAATTCGACAATTTATCACGCAATCCTTTAGAAAGGTTTGACATATCCTCATAATTTTTTACACGTTTTTTATATAGCCAGTCAAAAATTTGTCCAGCGCGGAACTTCGGTTCTCCTTGTTCCTTTAACCAATCTTGCATTTCATGAAGTTGTAAAGAGTAAATTGATGGTTTCTTCGTTTCTACATTTTTCTTTTGTTTTCTTACAGTTGTTTCCATGATGCTACACCTTCTTCCTTAAACAAGCAATATAAAAGCCATCCGTTGCAAAATAATGCGGTAAAATTTGTACTTGACCTTCATTAATATACGGACTTAATTTTTCTGGCATACGTTCTTTTATCGTAGTATCCCATTCAAATTCAGGATGTTCTTTTAAAAATTTATCTATTACTTGTTCATTTTCTATTTTCTCAATTGTGCACGTACTATAAACAAGACGACCGCCTTGTTTTAATAATGGTGCTATTTTTTCTAGTATCGCAAGTTGAATCGTCGATAATCTTTCACTATCGCCTTTATCTTTTCCTAACTTAATATCAGGCTTACGTCTAATTACACCAAATCCAGAACACGGTGCATCTACCAATATTTTATCAAACGTTTCATTTGCAAAGTGCTCTTGCACTTTTCTAGCATCTAGCGCTTTTGTTTCGACATTTTCTAGACCAAGTCGCTCTGCTTGCTGTTTAATTAAACGTACTTTGTGTGCATGTAAATCAAGGGACATGACCTTACCAGTTCCCTTTAATCGTTCCGCGATATGCGTTGTTTTTCCGCCTGGAGCAGCACAACTATCAAGAACTGCATCTCCCGTATTCGGTTCTAAAGCGCGTGCTACAAGCATAGAACTTTCATCTTGAATAGAAAGAAATCCTTTTTTAAACGCTTCTGTATGCGCTACATTTCCTCTTTCAATCTGAATTGCATCATCTGACAAGTCACCACGTTTTGCTTCTATACCTTCACTTGCCAACAACTCAATCGCTTCTTCTACCGTTACCTTATCAACATTCACACGTGCTGTTGGTACAGGTGGTAACATGTTTACTTCGCACATTTTCTCTGCAGTTTCTAAGCCATATGCAGAAGTCCACTCTTGTACAAGCCAAACTGGATGACTCGTCGCAATTGCAAGACGTTCTACTGGATCCTTGATTTCATCTACAGAAGGTACACCTTCTCTCTGAATCGAACGTAATACACCGTTCACCATACCAGCAATTCCTTTATGCCCGCGACGCTTTGCAATCTCAACCGCTTCATGAATAGCCGCTCTTTCTGGCACTCGGTCTAAATAAATCATTTGATATAAAGATAAGCGAAGCAATACCCTTACCCACGCCTCAACCTTCTTTTTTAAAAAAGGCTGTAAATAATAATCTAATGTGTGACGACGTTGAATCGTTCCATATACAATTTCAGTTAATAAACCAATATCTTTTCTATCAATTGCACTTTTTTCAATTAGATTATTTAAAAGTAAGTTGCTATATGCACCACTTTTTTCCACTTGAATTAAACCATCAAGAGCTAATTCACGAACATTTTGTCTCATGCATTTTCTCCTAACTTCGTTCCAATTTCAGGTTTTGTTCCACGTAAAAATTGTGAACAACTCATACGTTTTTTACCAGAAGGTTGCAATTCAGTAATTTTAACACCTGTTTCATTACTAGTTGCTACAACAAAACCATCTTCTTCGATTGCAACAATCGTACCTGCTTCAGCCGGTTCAGTTACAGACACTTTTTCTCCCCACCATACTTTAACAACTTGTCCTGCTAAAGTTGTATAAGCAACTGGCCATGGATTCAATCCGCGAATGTGATTGTATACTTCCTCACCTGTTTTTGTCCAATCAATTTTCTCTTGTTCACGTTTTATATTGTAAGCAAACGTTACTTCTTCTTCGTTTTGTTTAATCGGTTCTAACTTACCTTGAATTAATAAAGGTACTGTTTTAGATAGAAGGTGTGCTCCAGCTTCACTTAATTTATCAAATAATGAGCCTGTCGTTTCACGCTCTTCAATTTCCACTTCCACTTGCGTTAAGATATCACCAGCATCCAATTTTTCTACCATATACATAATTGTAATACCAGTTTTTTCTTTACCTTCCATAATTGCATAATGAATTGGTGCACCACCACGAAGTTCAGGAAGTAAAGAAGCGTGGACATTAATACATCCATACTTCGGTGCTTCTAAAATTTCATTTGGTACAATCTGACCAAATGCAGCTGTTACAATTAAATCTGGCTCTAATGCCAATACTTTTTCATATTCATCTTTTTCACGAATTTTTAACGGCTGTAACACAGGGATACCATGTTTTTGCGCTTCAACTTTAACAGGTGTAGGTGTTAATACTTTTTTTCTACCTACTGGACGATCAGGTTGCGTCACAACACCTACTACCTCATAGCCATCTTCAATAAGACGACGAAGCACCGGCACTGAAAAGTCCGGTGTTCCCATAAACACTACTTTTATCATTTAAAAACCGCTCCTTTTAACACCTATTCTAGTTCGTTTTCTTCATAATATCTTGTCACTTTCGATGTAAATAAAACACCGTGTAAATGATCGATTTCATGTTGAATTGCACGCGCTAAAAATCCTTCCGCTTCTAATAAAAATACTTTCCCACGGCGATTTTGCGCTCTTACTTTAATATAATCGGCACGTTCTACTTCACCATAAAGTCCCGGGAAGCTTAAACAGCCTTCGGGACCTACTTGTTCACCACGTTTTTCTAATATTGATGGATTGATTAACTCGATTTTCCCAGTATCATCATCGACATCAACAACCGCTACTTGCAAGCTTACACCTACTTGAGGCGCAGCTAAACCGACTCCGTCCGCAATTAACATTGTTTCATGCATATCTTTCAACAATTTCACTAACTTTTTATCAAAGTTAATTACTCTTTCGCATGGTGTTTCTAACACTTCATTTGGATGCTTTATTATTTCTAAAACTGCCATATTTCCCTCCGCTACATTAACATTGTTGGATTAAAATCAATTGAGATTTGTAGCTCTTTTTGCATTTCTGCTTGATAATGTTCATTTACCATTTTGAGCACGTTCTTTAAGTTTGGTTCCCGTTTGTATTTTATCATGCATTGATAACGATATCTATCTTTTATCCTTGGAATTGCTGAAGCAACTGGTCCTAACACCATTGTTTGCTGTGAGCAATGCGTTCGCAAATACGAGGCAATTTTTTCCGTCACTTGCACCGCTTTTAATAATTCTGGATGAGATACGGTTATGAGTACAACATAGTAATATGGGGGATATTGTCTTGTTCGCCTCATTTGCATTTCTTGGTCAAAAAACACATCATATTGTTGGTTCTTCGCTAACTCTATACTGTAATGTTCTGGCGTATATGTTTGAATCACAACTTCCCCTGGCAATTCATGTCTACCCGCTCGTCCACTTACTTGCGTCAATAACTGATATGTCTTTTCACTTGCCCGAAAATCAGGTAAGTGAAGCATCGTATCTGCAGTTAAAACCCCAACAAGAGTTACTTTCGGAAAATCTAATCCTTTAGCAATCATTTGTGTTCCAAGTAGTATATCTGCTTTTTCTTCCCCAAACGCCTTTAATAATTTTTCATGCATTCCTTTTCGACTTGTCGTATCTACATCCATTCGAATGACTCGCGCCTCTGGAAATAGTTTTGTAATTTCTTCTTCTACCTTTTGTGTACCTGTACCAAAGAAACGAATGTATGTACTTTGACAAGCAGGACACTCAGTTGGCATATTTTCTTCATAACTACAATAATGACATTTTAAACGATGATTCATTTTATGATATGTCAATGAAATATCACAATGCGGACATTGTACAACATATCCACAATCACGGCACATAACAAATGTAGAATGACCTCTTCTATTTAAAAATAGTACCATCTGTTCTTTCTTTTCTAATCGATCTGCTATTTTTTCATGCAGCGCCTTAGAAAACATTGATCTATTCCCGTCACGAAGTTCTTCTCGCATGTCAACAATCTCTACCGTTGGTAAAGCTTGTTCATTCATACGTTTTTCCATTGTTAGTAGTTCATAAACACCTTTTTTCGCCCTTGCAAACGATTCAAGTGTTGGTGTCGCACTACCAAGAACGATAGGACATTTATGATATTGCCCTCTCCAGATAGCTACATCTCTTGCATGATACCTCGGATTATCTTCTTGTTTGTAACTTGATTCATGCTCTTCATCAATAATAATAATCCCTAAATTCTCAAAAGGCGCAAAAACGGCTGAACGCGCACCAACTACAACTTTCACTTCTTTTCTTAAAATCTTACGCCACTCGTCATACTTTTCTCCAACAGACAACGCACTATGAAGAACTGCAACTTGCGAGCCAAACCTACCTTTAAAACGATCCACCATTTGGGGCGTTAGTGCAATTTCAGGAACAAGAACGATAGCTTCTTTTCCTTTCTCGAGCACTGCTGCTATAGATTGTAAATATACTTCTGTCTTTCCACTTCCTGTAACACCATATAGTAAAAATGGATTATAAGTTTCATTTGTAATTGATGATAAAATCGGTGTAATAACTTGATTTTGTTCCTCCGTAAGTGGAAATGGTTTCGTTTGTTCAAAATCATCATCGTCATACGGATTTCGGTATACTTCCACATACTTTTCTGAAATGAAGCCCTTTTTAACAAGTGCTTTTATTGGAGCATCTGTTATTTGTAACTCTTCTGTAATTATTTTCAATGGTACACTTTTATAATTTTCCACAAAATAATAAAGTACATCTTGTTGTTTTTTACTTTTCAGTTCAAATGCCGCTAATTCCAATTTATCTTCTGGCAACTCCGGCTGAACAACTCTTTGCTTCTTCTTTTGTACTTTATCTTTCACTTGATAAACGACTTCAACCGTACCATTTTTAATTTCTTGTTGAATAGTCCGGTATAAATGTGGCTGCTGCTCGATTACTTCAAAATCAATTGCTTCTTTATCCTGAAATAAATATAGTATTTCAGATGCTATTTCTTCCTGCTTACAAATTTGTAGACGTTTTTTATACGTTGCTTTTATCGCAGTTGGAAGCATCACTTGAAAAGCTGAAATCATGTAGCATAACGTTTCACTTGTAAGCCAATATCCAAGCTTTAATAATTCATCATTTAAAACCGGTGTTACATCTAATATTTCATGGATTGTCTTTAACTTCTTACTTTCTACATCCACCGAATCTTTAATCCCAATAATAAAACCTTGTAATTTCCTTGGCCCAAACGGAACTACTACACGCATTCCTGTCTGTACAATATCTTCCCATTTTTCAGGGATAATGTAATCAAATGGTCGATCTGTCTGACGGGCAGGTACATCAACAATTACACTTGCAAATTTCATAAACGATCATCTTCTAACATCATTTCAATTTGCTTTAATATTTCACGAGCTACCTCTTTTTTCAGTAAAAGTGGTAACTCAATAACTTTTCCATCTTTTCTATACATTGTTACAATATTCGTATCCGTGCCAAATCCAGCTCCTTGCGCTTTTACATCATTCGCGACAATCATATCTGCATTTTTCTCACGTAGTTTTTTCGTTGCATATTCCTCTACATTTGTCGTTTCAGCAGCAAAACCGATAAGTAACTGTTTATCCTTTTTCTGACCTAACGTTTTTAAAATATCCACCGTTCTTTCGAGTTCAATGACAGCATCACCATTTTGCTTTTTCATTTTATTATCATGAACATATTTCGGACGATAATCTGCAACTGCTGCTGTTTTAATGACAACGTCTACGTTTTGATAATGTTGAAGAACTGCTTCTAACATATCTTGTGCAGATTCCACTTGCACTGTCGTTACATGTAACGGTGGATTTAATGCTGTCGGTCCTGAAACGAGTATAACATCAGCGCCTAAATTCGCCGCCACTTCTGCAATCGCATACCCCATTTTTCCAGAAGAAAAATTCGTCATAAAACGAACTGGATCAACTTTTTCACGTGTTGGGCCAGCAGTTATTAATATTCTTTTTCCCTGCAATGGTTTGTGTTCTGAGAAAGCTTCCTCTAACCGTGCAATAATCGCTTCAGGTTCTTCTAGTCGTCCCTTCGCTACATATCCACATGCTAAAAAGCCTTCCCCAGGCTCAATAAATGTATATCCTAGCGTTTTCAATGTCATCATATTTTTTTGAACAATTTTATTTTCATACATATGCACATTCATAGCAGGCGCAATCCATACCGGGGCTGTAGTAGCTAACAGAGTAGTTGTAATCATATCATCTGCAATACCACCAGCTAACTTTCCAATACAATTGGCAGTAGCAGGTGCGACAAGTACAACATCCGCCCAATCTGCTAAATCAATATGAGCAATAACAGCCGAGTCTTTCTCATCAAACGTATCCGTATATACATCATGGCGAGAAAGCGCTTGGAATGTAAGAGGCGTAACAAACTTCATTGCCGACTCACTCATCATTACTTTTACAATCGCGCCAGATTGTGTCAATTTACTCGTTAACGCAGCTGCTTTAAAAACCGCAATGCCTCCTGTTACACATAGAAGTATCTTTTTCCCTTTTAGCATATGACTCGTCCTCTTTCTTTTTCAAACTTATAATACTGAAATAGAATTCCCAGCTCGTCAGTACCAATATTTCATTCCTTTCGTAAAAAAATAACAACCTACTTGTAAATAGGTTGTTACCGTTACATAGAAAATTATAAAGTCTATGTTTTATTTTGTCGAAGGCAAAGGCTTATTCAGCTACTTTATCTTCACTTGGTACGTAGCTTAATGCTTCTGCATCGATTTCTTCTAATGCTTTACCTACACATTTATGAGAAACAGGTTGCTCTACAACACAGTTATTAGCAAGTTGCATTTCACGTGCGCGTTTTGCAGCCACTGTTACTAATGTGTACTTAGAATCGATTTTTTGTAGTAATGAGTCAATTGATGGATTTAACATAATTATAGACCCTCCGTCATTTCTTTATAATATTTTGCTACCCTTTCGCGGCGGCAATGTTCGCCAACCACAATTGCTTTAATTCTATCACAAGCTAATTCAACTTGATCGTTTTCTACTACATAGTCGTAAGCGTCCATCATCTCGATTTCTTCTTTCGCTACAGTTAAACGATTTTCAATAACATCTTCAGTCTCTGTACCACGCCCGACAATACGGCTCTTTAGTTCAGATAAACTTGGAGGTGCTAAGAAAATAAATACACCTTCTGGGAAAGCTTTCTTAACTTGAATTGCTCCTTGCACTTCAATTTCTAAGAATACATCTTTTCCTTCTTGTAATGTTTTTTCAACATAGTCAATTGGTGTTCCGTAATAATTACCTACGAACTCAGCCCACTCAAGTAATCTTTCATTACGAATCATTTCCTCAAATTCTTCTCTTTCTTTAAAGAAATAATCCACACCATCTACTTCACCTTCACGCGGCTTACGTGTCGTTACTGAAATAGAGTACTGAAAACGTGTATCCTCATGGCTAAACAGCTCTTTACGAACCGTTCCTTTTCCAACCCCAGAAGGCCCTGAAAGAACGATGAGCAATCCTCTTCTACTTCTCATAAATATGTAAAACCTACCCTTCCTCACTTAAATCTTCTTTATTATTCAAACGATGTGCAATCGTCTCTGGTTGAATTGGACTTAATACAACATGCCCATCATCCATAACAATAACCGCCCTTGTTTTTCTCCCATACGTAGCATCAAGCAAAGCATTATGTTCGCGTGCTTCTTGTACTGTTCGTTTAATAGGAGCTGACTCCGGACTTACAATAGCAATAATTCGATGAGCAGATACAATATTTCCGTATCCAATATTTAAAAACCGCATGGCCATAGTTTGCGCCTCCTAGTAAGTCTATCCGATTTCTCCACCACGTATAACTTTATATATTTTTTGAAAGCTACTCAATATTTTGTACTTGTTCACGAATTTTTTCAAGGTTATTTTTCATTTCTACAACATATTTTGAAATTGTTAAGTCATTTGCCTTAGAACCAATCGTATTAATTTCTCTATGCATCTCTTGCACGATGAAATCCATTTTCCTTCCAACAGGCTCTTCAATCTGCAATGTTTCACGAAATTGCTCTAAATGACTTTGCAAACGAACTAACTCTTCATGAATATCACAACGCTCTGCAAAGATTGCGACTTCTGTTAGCAATCTTTGTTCATCTAACTCTTGATTATGTAATTCTTTTAAGCGATTTTCTAATCGTTCACGATATTTTTGTGTAACAATTGGTGCATGTGGAATAATTGCATTTACACAATTGCTAATCTCTTGTAAACGATACGCTATATCTTTATGTAATCGTTCTCCTTCGTCATCTCTCATCGTTTTCAACATATGAGCAGCTTGACGAACAGCCTCATATAAACTGTTCTCAAAATGTTCATTTACATTTTCTATTTCTTCAATTGCTGTTACTTCTGGCATTGCCATTAATTGCTCGAGTGTAATAGAATCTTGTAATTGAAACTTTCCTTTTATATCTTCCATCATCGATTGGTACTGCTCAAGAAGTGACCAATTCACACTTAATTTTCTTTCAACAAGTCCTTCACCTGCTATACTAATAGACACTTCAATGCGTCCACGTCGAACTTGCTGTGCAATTATTTTACGAATTTTGTCCTCAAATACCATCATTTGCTTAGGAAGTCGAATACTCATCTCTAAAAAACGGTGGTTCACCGATTTCATTTCTACTGTAATTTGAAAAGTATCACTTTCTACTTTCGATCTTCCAAACCCTGTCATACTAGAAATCATTTTTATCACATCCAAGCCATAAAATAACTCAATGAAAAAGGTAATAGAGACAAGGCTCTACTACCTTCTGTAAATTATATCACATTTTCATAACATTGACTATTTCAAGTTTAATCCCTTCTTATATAACATTGGCTTTTTCTTTTTCGCCTTTTTCCCTGTTAATAAAGAACCTACTAGTAAGAAAGTCGGAATTGATGACAAACCTCCAATTAATAACCAATCTCTTGCTTGTATCGGCATTGTGCTAAAAATCGGTTGTAACGGTGGATAATATATCACCACTAGCATGAGTAGTAATGAAATGATAACCGCCCCTACTAAATACACGTTCCCAAATGGATTACGATGAAAGACAGAATGCTCACTACGACAATCAAATACATGAATAAGCTGAGCAAGTACCAACGTCGCGAACGCTACAGTTTGTGCATATTTCAGTTCATTTGGATGTTGGTTATACGCAATAATAAACGCTACTAACGTCACTGCCCCAATTAAAAAACCTCGACTTATTATTTTCCACGCAAGCCCTCTAGCGAATACCCCTTCTTTCGGGTGGCGCGGCGTTCTCTTCATCACATCTCCTTCAGCCTTATCCAAACCTAATGCCATCGCTGGTAAACCATCAGTAACTAAGTTCACCCATAAAATTTGAATAGGAACCATCGGCAGGGGTAATGCAAGTAACATCGCAAATAACATAACTAAAATTTCTCCAACATTTGATGCTAATAAATATCGGATGAACTTACGTATGTTCTCGTATATATTTCTTCCTTCTTTAATCGCTGACTTAATTGTAGCAAAATTATCGTCTAGTAAAACAAGTGAAGAGGCTTCTTTTGCAACATCTGTCCCTGTAATCCCCATCGCTATCCCAATATCCGCTGTTTTTATAGCTGGAGCATCGTTCACTCCATCACCTGTCATCGCTACTATATGCCCTTGATTTTGCAGTGCCTTAACAATTTTTAATTTATGTTCAGGTGATACACGAGCGAATACATACGTATCTTCTACAACATTTTCTAATTCCTCCACATCCATATTCGCGAGTTCTACTCCTTCAACAACGCGTCCATCTGGTGGCAAAACTCCTAATTGTTCAGCAATCGCCATTGCTGTCACTTTATGATCACCTGTAATCATTACTGTTCGAATACCAGCTTCTTTACACTCTTTTACCGCCTGCGCCACTTCTGGTCTTGGTGGGTCAATCATACCTTGTATCCCAACTAACATAAAATCTTTTTCAACGTCTCTTTCATGTTCAATAGAATCCGTTATTTTTAAAGGTTTAAACGCAACTGCAATTGTTCGAAGCGCTTGACTACCTAAACTATGAATAGCCGCCTGTACTTCTTTTCTATATAGCTCACTTAACGGCTGTTGCTTATCCCCCCATAAAATCGTTTGACTCATTTGTAAAAGAACATCCGGTGCTCCCTTCGTAACAATAAACTTTTTCCCCTCTCGATCTCGTACAATAACACTCATCATTTTTCGAGTTGAATCAAATGGAAATTCACGAATAACTTCAAATTTCCCTTTCAATGCCTCACGTGTTATCCCAGCTTTCATTGCTGCAGCTACAAGCGCTCCCTCTGTTGGATCTCCATCTAATACGTACGCCTTTTTCTTTTGAATAATATTTGCATTGTTACATAGTGAACCAAATGTAAGTAGCTGATAAAGTGCTTTTGTCTTAGCTGGATTCACTTCTTTTTCACCTTTCATAAAAGAGCCATTAGGTTCATATCCTTGCCCTGTCACTTTCCACAATTCTCCGCCTGACCACATATGTGTTACCATCATTTTGTTTTGCGTCATTGTTCCCGTTTTATCAGAACATATAACGGAAGCACAACCTAACGTTTCTACGGCTGGTAACTTTCGTACAATTGCTCTCTTTTTTATCATACGCTGTACACCAAGTGATAAAGCTACTGTAACAATTGCCGGCAACCCTTCTGGAATAGCCGCAACAGCCAGAGACACACCAGCTAAAAACATATGATATACTTCATTCCCTTGATACACACCAGCTAATACAACGAGTGCTGTCAAAATAAGAGCCACAATAATTAATATTTTTCCGAGCTGTTCTAACCTTCTTTGCAGTGGTGTTTCCATTTGCTCTGCATTTTGTAACATATTTGCAATTTGCCCCATCGCTGTATTCATACCAGTTGCTACAACGACTCCTGTACCAGATCCTCGCGTAATCATTGTCCCCATAAAAGCCATATTTTTTTGATCACCAATTGCAACATCTTGCCCTTGCAATGCTTCTACCTTCTTTTGTACAGGTACGGACTCCCCTGTCAAAGCAGACTCTTCAATATATAAACTTGATGCTTCAACAAGACGCACATCAGCCCCAATACGATCACCACTGGAAAACTTAATAATATCACCTAAAACAAGTGCTTTAGATGGTGCTTTTACCCACTTTCCATTCCGCATTACAGTAACTTGTGGAGCGGCTAGTTCCTTTAAAGCTTCCAATGATTTTTCAGCTTTTCTTTCTTGAAAAAATCCGAGAATACCATTGATAATAACAATGGCAACAATAGCAATAGAATCAATGTATTCACCTAAAAACGCAGAAACAATTGTTGCTCCAAACAAAACGAGTACCATGAAATCTTTAAACTGTGCTAAAAATACCATTAGTGCAGAAGGCCTTTTTGCTTCTTCTAATTCATTAGTACCAAATTTCTTTACGCGCCCTTCTGCTTCTTTCTCTGTAAGTCCAACCTTTACATTCGTATTCGTTCTTTCTTCCACTTCATGTGCCCGCATTCCATACCAGTTCATCCTGCCATCGACCTCCTGATTCCAGACATACTCTATTGAAAGCTTATTCAGCCTCGTCCAAAAAAATGCTATAATTAACTTTTAGTTAGAAAGGAGTGTTCATTTATGGCATTCGATGGATTATTTACAAGAGCAATTACACATGAAATTGCAAATTCTCTTTACACAGGAAGAATTTCCAAAATATATCAACCTTCAAAGTATGAGATTTTATTACATATTCGAGCAAACGGAAAGAACCAAAAACTAATTCTTTCGTCTCACCCTACATATGCGCGTCTGCACTTAACGAATCAAAACTACGATTCACCAGCAATACCGCCAATGTTTTGTATGCTTCTTCGTAAACATTTAGAAGGTGGGTTTATTGAAAAAATTGAACAAATTGACTTAGAACGTATTATTCAAATTACAGTTCGCAGTCGGAATGAAATTGGAGACGAATCATTAAAAACATTAGTAATCGAAATAATGGGCCGACATAGTAACATTATCTTAGTAGATACGAAAACAAACGTTATTTTAGATAGCTTAAAACACATATCTTTAGCGGTAAACCGCCATCGTACTGTATACGCTGGAGCTGAATATATTGCACCACCAGCACAACATAAAATTAACCCACTTCAGATTGAAACAAATGATGAATTTATTAGACCACTAGACTTTCTATCTGGAAACATGGATAAACAGCTTGTCGGCACCTTTACGGGAATATCCCCGTTATTCGCAAAAGAAGTAGTGAAAAAAGCTGGTATGGTAAATGAAAAAGCATTAGCGGATGCATTTTTCTCCATACAAAAACCATTATTAACTCATACATATTCACCAGCGATGACTACTTCAAATGGGAAAGAATTCTTTTATCTTTTCCCTCTTGCACACTTGCAAGGAGAAGATAAGACGTTCTCATCTGTTAGTGAATTGCTTGATCGTTTCTTTTTCGGAAAAGCAGAGCGCGATCGTGTAAAACAACAAGCTCATGATTTAGAACGCTTTATGCAAAATGAAAAAAATAAAAACGAGAAAAAACTCATTAAACTCGAAAAAACACTGCAAGATGCTGGAAAAGCAGATAAATATCAACTATTTGGAGAGCTACTTACAGCTAATATGTACGCTTTGAAAAAAGGCGATAAAGATATTGAGGTCGTTAATTATTACGATGAAAATGGCGGAACTGTAAAAATCACATTAGATCCTTTAAAAACACCATCTGAAAATGCACAACGCTATTTCCAAAAGTATCAAAAAGCAAAAAATTCAGTTGTTGTTGTAGAAGAACAAATCGAAAAAACCAATGAAGAAATTCTTTATTTTGATAGCTTACTTCAACAAATGGAAGCTGCTTCTTCAAAAGATATTGAAGAAATTCGTGAGGAATTAGCTGAAGAAGGTTATGTGCGCAATCGCAAAACGAAAAACGCAAAGAAAAAGCCTACTAAGCCAGTATTAGATAAATATTTAGCAAGTGATGGCACAGAGATTTTCGTTGGTAAAAACAATAAACAAAATGATTATTTAACAACGAAGTTTGCCCGCCGTGATGAAATTTGGTTACATACGAAAGACATACCTGGCTCTCACGTTGTCATTCGTTCTTTAGATCCTGCTGAAGAAACTTTACTAGAAGCTGCCAAAATTGCCGCTTATTACAGTAAAGCGAAAGAGTCTAGCTCTGTACCTGTTGATTTCACTAAAATACGCCATGTGAAAAAACCGAGTGGTGCAAAACTTGGTTTTGTTACGTACGACAATCAGCAAACCGTATATGTAACACCAGATGCTGATATTGTAATGAAATTAAAAGCGTAAATACAAAAATGCGTTGCTTATAAGCAACGCATTTTTTATATTCGTTCACACTAGTTCATATACCCATTTACTAATTCATAACATCTTGCTTTTGTCATCTTATATTTCTCTTCTGAAGCTTCTATACGCCTCATCGTTCCGTTATTTGTATCAGTACCAATTGCTTTAACTTTACTTTCTTTTTCTTTAACCCACGCAATTTGTTTCGTTTTTAACGACTGAAACGTATCAGGTGACATCGTACTTTTTAATGTACTGTAAATTTCATTTAGTTTATTATCCCACAGTTCATAATTTCCTTCTATTTCATTTACTATATCATTGGTTGACATAGCATTCGTATGTTTTTCTTGTTTATCTATAGCAGCTAATTCACTTAAAACATTTGCTCTATCTATCTTTGAAGAAGATTCTTTTTGCGATTGTTTCTCTTCTTTTGAGCCTGTATACGCACTCGAATCCTTTCTCTGTACTTGTTCTGTTTCTTGAATATTTCTTTCTTTCGTTACCTTTTCATACCTATTTTTATCTACATTGTATGAAATAAGAGATGTTTTCGCATTTACAGTAATTAATCCGTTACTATCTTTGAATATGTATTTCTTATCGCCACTATTTTCTTCACTTACAAATGACACATTCTTATCGTCTGGCATTTTTAAAATTCTACTTGCTTCTTCTTTTGTAAGTTTTAAATCTTCAGGAAAAACGAATGACCATTTATCCATTAACCATTCCCCTTCTTTATACACCAAATGAAATTCCCAATCTTGGGCCGCATGACCTATTTCATCTTCTAAACTTAATGTATGTACCGTTAAATTTTCTTTATCTTGTGAAGAAGAAAATCTTATTTCAGTTTGAAAATAATTTGGGAATGGTAACATATCAGTCTCTCTCGATCTATTAAAGTTAGCAAGCAATTCAGGAAGCTGATTCTCTACAAACTTTTCTGAAACCAATCCTTTAACTCCTTTTTTAGCTGTCTCTAAATCCCCAGGATTATTTCGGCTCCATCCATTTTCTTTTTCCATCTCACTAAACGCATTTGCTATTCCATCTACACTCTTTCTTACAATCTTTTTCGCTTCTTTTTCTGTCACTTCTGGCGCTTCATCAAGCTGTTCAATCGTTTCATTTACTTGAACTTTGTGTTCACTTGTTTCACACCCCGTTATAACAAGCATACTAGCGGCCAAACAAAATGACATTACTTTACTTAATTTCTTCATACACTCACATTCCTTAACCCAGTTTTTTTCGTTACATCTCTTTACCTATAAAAAACGTAACAATCCCTTATTATACCAATTAACTTAATTCATTTATACAAAAAATATAATATTTAAATTAAAAAGATTTTCGTTTGCGAGTTTATATTATTGTTCAGTCACATAAAAACTTACTGTAAAAATTTTATATATATTTATTTTACATTCGTCTAGTTTTTTTGACACACAGCTACCCTCTTCTCTTTTATTCTAAATAAATATACTGGCACAATTCTTGCTTTATTAATGTAAAAAGGAGGAATTAAAATGAATGTAAGAATAACTAACATCCAAAAACAACTACATAATTACGGAATCGACGGGTTACTTATTACAAAAAAAGAAAACCGTCAATACGCAACAAACTTTACAGGTAGCGCAGGCGTTGTCTTAATCGCTGCGCATAAAGCTATTTTCATTACTGATTTCCGTTACGTAGATCAAGCAAAAACGGAAATAAAAGCAGCAGAAATTATTATGCATAAAGGAAATTTAGAAGAAGAAGTTGCAAATCAAGTATCAAAATTAAACATTCAAAAACTTGGTATAGAAGACAATAATATGACTTTGCAACAATTTAAGAAACTACAAAAATATATACATACAGAAATGGTTCCAGTGTGTGAGATTATTGAAGATATTCGACTTATTAAAGACACATCTGAAATAGAAACAATGAAAATCGCAGCTACAATCGCTGACGAAGCATTTCACCATATTGTTACATTTCTAAAGCCTGGAATAAGCGAGACTGACGTTCGAGATGAGTTAGAATTTTTCATGCGAAAAAAAGGGGCTACATCTTCTTCATTCCAAATCATTGTAGCCTCAGGCGTTCGTTCTTCACTTCCCCATGGAGTTGCATCAAATAAAATAATCGAACGAGGCGATATCGTTACATTAGACTTCGGTGCACTTTACGACGGATATTGTTCCGATATAACACGTACCGTAGCAATCGGGGAACCATCGGAAGAATTCCAAAAAATATACAATGTTGTACGAGAAGCGTTAAAGCGTGGGACTGAAGCAATTAAGCCTGGAGAAACTGCGAAAAGTATCGATGATATAACGAGGAATTACATTACAGAACATGGATACGGTCAATACTTTGGCCACTCTACCGGGCACGGTCTTGGGTTAGAAATACATGAACCACTTCGCCTATCCCAAGAAAGCAAGGCAACTTTACAAGAAGGTATGGTTGTTACAGTTGAGCCGGGCATTTACATACCGAACTGGGGCGGTTGTAGAATCGAAGATGATATTGTCATCACCAAAGATGGTTATGACGTTATTACAAAATCAAATAGAGAACTAATTATAATCCCTTGTTAATATTATGAAGGTTTAAACAAAACTTTTTTTGCACATAGAATTCCTTCTCTGGAGTATTCATTTAAAGAGGGGGAATTTTAATTGAATTTTGTAATTGATAAATTGGAGGGTTTACATGTAGAATTTTCAAAGCTTGTTTCCATGATGAATTACGCTCGCTATACAACAATGCAAGCAGTGGAAAGTTTAACAATTGAAGAACTTGATTATTTATATGATAAGGAAGCAAATTCAATTGGCATGTTATTGTATCATATGGCTGCTATTGAATTTTACTACCAGATTCATACTTTTGAAGACCGTGAACCAACGGAGGCTGAATTAGAACGCTGGTTACCTGGCATTGAATTAGGCGATCTTGGGCGTGAGAAAATAAAAGGAAACGCTATAGAATTTTACATAAATACATTACAAGAAGTACGTTCCAAAACAATCGAGACTTTTCAATCGTTACCTGATGAATGGTTATTTAAAACGACAGACTTTTGGTATGACAAACCAGCAAATAACTATTTTAAGTGGTTTCACGTTTTTGAAGATGAAATCAATCATCGTGGACAAATTCGTTTAATTAAAAAGATGCAAAAAGCTCATGCAGTAAAATGAGGAAATGCCACCGAATAAGGTGGCATTTTCTTTTATTCATTAACGAATAGCTTTTCGTTTACTATTTTAGTGACTACCACTACCAACATTAAAATGCATATTAAATATAGCATTTTCGCAATAAACAACCACCCTTGAAACATTACAATTCCATCTATTATCTCATTTCCTTTCCATAACAAAAACGGAATTGTACTGATTATAATGACAAATTCGATGCTGAAAACCATTTTCTTTTTTCGACTATATGCTTTCCATTCATTCCAGCGATACATAGGAGCAAAAATCAATACTCCTATACATAATATAACTGGTACCCATTCACTGTTAAGAAATTGTCCTGAAATAATTGATAATAGTAAACAAACTAGCACACCATAATATCCTATTTTTTCTCTCATTCGTACTCCCCCATTCTACTTCTCCTTTAATATGTAACTTGCTATACTTATAACAATTCTTAGAAAAATAACAACTATAATTACAAGATAAAGGCCGTTTGCAGAAGACATCCATTCTTGAAAAATAGACATTTTCTCCATTTGTTTCTGACCCTCTATTAAAATAACCCCTGCGAACAATGAGCAAACAACGATGATACCTATCATAATTCCGATACTTTTTACTGTATTGTTTCATACCATCCCAGTTATATAAAAGTATAAATACAAACCCGAAAACAGGTATAATACTTATCCATTCATTGTTTGTAAATAGCTTTAAAATGATTAATAGACTACAAGATATGATAAATCCCAAAAATCCAATTTTTTTGTGCATAAGCCCTCCTCGAATTCCATTTTTAGGATTAATTGTATTGTAACATCCATTTTTATCCTTACCATTGCAGTACATGAAATTTTACCTTTTTTTCTGTTTCTTATACTCACATACTTTCCCTACTTTCATACAATAAACTACACGATTGCCTAAGGATGTGAATGTTATGGGAGTTGAATTAACGCTATTACACGCTCTCTATGTTATTTGTTTACTCACTATTATTACCTTTTTTATTCTCCGGAAAGATACTACAATTATTTGTATCGTTTTTATCTTTTTATTAGCATTAACTGCTACAAGTTCTATCCCTCTTGCCGTTAGCGGCATTTTTCAAAGTTTTATTTACGCCATTACTGAGCTATTACCAACTATATTAATCATTTCTATTATTGTATCCATGAGCAATTTACTCGTTCATACCGGTATAAATGATACAATGATTTCGCCATTTACAAAGATGATCCGTACCCCTACCCTCGCCTACTGGATTATTGGCCTTTTGATGATGACAATTTCTTTCTTCTTTTGGCCTTCTCCCGCTGTCGCCTTAATGGGAGCTATTTTATTACCGGTTGCTGTACGCGTCGGTCTCCCCCCAATTGGAGTAGCAATTGCTATGAACTTATTCGGTCATGGGATTGCTTTATCCGGCGACTTCGTTATACAAGGCGCACCAAAATTAACCGCAGACGCTGCTGGTCTCCCTGTTTCCAGCGTCGTATCTGCAAGTGTTCCACTCGTTATCGTTATGGGCGTTGTGACAACTTCCGTCGCTTTTTTCTTCTTACGAAAAGAGTTTCATACAGGCTTAGCTATACAAGAATCTATTCTATCAACTGAGTCTTCTAAAACGCTCACTTCATTATCTCCTCGCACAAAGAAATGGCTCGCTATTTGTATCCCTATCGTATATATCATTGATATCCTTTGCATGATTCAATTTCAACTACAAGGAAGCGACGCAACTGCACTTATCGGCGGAACAACTGTTATTATGATTATCATCATTTCTCTCATCGCCTACAAAGGTAATGGACTGAATAAAACGACCGATTATTTCATAGAAGGGCTCCAATTTGGCTTTAAAATTTTCGGACCAGTTATTCCTATCGCTGCACTCTTTTATTTAGGAGATAGTGGCTTTGTGAAAATTATCGGAGACTATTTACCGAAAGGTTCACACGGAATCATTAACGACTTAGGCATCGCTTTATCTCAAACTGTTCCTTTAAATCAATATGTATCGGCAGGGACATTAACCATCGTGGGTGTCATTACCGGCTTAGATGGATCAGGTTTTTCAGGTATATCACTTGCTGGTTCCATTGCCAATCTTTTTGGAACAGCACTTGGCCATGGAACAGCTACATTAACAGCACTCGGGCAAATTGCAGCTATATGGACCGGGGGCGGGACGTTAATTCCTTGGGCACTTATTCCTGCTGCTGCGATTTGTAAAGTCGATCCATTTGAACTTGCACGCCGAAACTTTTTACCGGTTGTTATCGGTTTAATTGTCACCACGATCGTTGCGATGTTTATCCTATAACGTAAGCAAGTGTTCTCTTGCTTACGTTTTTTGCTTGTAAAATTCATCATGAATTATCAGTTTTCAAGAGGGATTCGTTATTACTTAGCGAAATTATATTAGGAGAGTAATTATTTCAAAACGTTTACGAGAAACAGATTACTGCAATTAGAAAAGGGGACATACCTATGAATGAATTGATTTTCGTCTTATTAATTTGTCCATTATTTATCTTTATCGTATCTGTTATTGGAACACGCAAAACGAAAACGTATTACGTAATGCCGATTGTAACGTTTGCTAGTTTTTTAATAATAGGTGTTATCGCCTTTACTCCAAAATTTTTCTTTTGGGTTGGCATGTACAGCATCTTCTCGTTTATCGTTTCTTATATGACGCTATTGTTTGTGAAAGGATATGAGGTTGCTGAAAACGCTAACTAGTTGTTAACAAGGAGACAGCAATATGATTTTCTTTGATATTGATGGAACTTTACTTGATTATGAGGTTGCTGAAAGAAATGGTATTATAGATTTTTTTCAAATATATATTTACTTCTAGTGAACTTGGTATATCGAAACCAGATCCTGAAATTTTTCACAGAACCGTATTACAATCGAACCTTGAAATGAAAGATTGCTATTATATTGGCGATCGATTAGAGACTGATGCGATTAGTAGTACAGCAGCTGGGATGCAAGGGATATGGTTAAATCAAGATAACTCACAACTCAAGTACGATATTCCTACTATCTGTTCTTTACATGAAGTTTTAACAATAATATAAAAAACGACCGCGTTCCCCCGCGGTCGTTTTTTTCATGTTACGCTGTGATCCAAGCTTCGTTAGCTGGATTTTTACGCCACTCTTGTAATTTTTTCGTTTCAGCTTGTCCGATCATACCTTTTTCTGCTGCAACTTCAGTTAATGCACTGTAATCACTTAAAGAATATGATGCTACGTTAGCTGCTTCTAGCTTTTCTTTTCCTGCTTCTAGCTCGTATGTGAAGATTGATACGATTCCTAATACTTCACAGCCAGCTTCGCGAAGTGCTTCTACACATGTAATTGCACTTCCGCCAGTTGAAATTAAGTCTTCTACTACTACAACTTTTTGACCTTTTTCAGCTTTTCCTTCAATTTGATTCCCTTTACCGTGGCCTTTTGCTTTACTACGTACGTAGCACATTGGTAAATCCATACGATCGCTTACCCATGCAGCGTGCGCAATACCAGCAGTTGCTGTTCCTGCAATAACTTCTACAGTTGGGAAGTTCTCTTTAATTAACTCTTCTAATCCAGCTGCAATCGCTTGACGTACTTTTGGATAAGATAAAGTTAAACGGTTATCACAATAAATTGGTGATTTCATACCTGAAGACCATGTGAATGGATCATTCGGTTGTAAAAATACTGCTCCAATTTCTAATAAATGCGATGCGATTTCTTTTTTCATACTGTTACACCTTCCCACTGTTGTTTTACTGTTTTATACGCTTCAAGCGGATTTTCTGCTTTTGTAATACTACGTCCAACTACGATGTAGCTTGAGCCAAGTTCCCTCGCACGTTTCGGTGTTGCTACGCGCACCTGGTCATTTACATCATCGCTTGCAAGACGAATCCCCGGTGTTACTGTTACAAATTCATTCCCGCATACTTCACGTAATTTTGGAACTTCAAGCGTTGAGCAAACAACGCCATCAAGTCCACTTTCTTTCGTTAGTTTTGCATAATGAGCAACCGCTTCTTCTAACGTCTTCTCAATGCCAATCTCTTTTTTCATCATAGCTTCCGAAGTGCTTGTTAGTTGTGTAACTGCAATACAAATCGGTCTCTCTTTTCCTTCTTGCTTACCTTCCTCTAATCCCTCAATCGCAGCTTTCATCATGCTGCTTCCCCCAGCAGCATGAACATTTACCATATCAACATCTAGACTAGCTAGGCTACGCATAGCGCTTTTTACTGTATTCGGAATATCATGAAGTTTTAAATCTAGAAAAATCTTATGTCCTTTTTCTTTTAAGTACGTAATAATTGCAGGGCCTTCTTTGTAAAATAACTCCATACCAACTTTGACAAATAACTCTTCCCCTTCAAAGTGGCGCAAGAATTGTTCTACATCTTGTTTCCCTGGAAAATCTAGTGCAACGATTAACGACTGTGACATGTTTGCTTCCAGCTCCTTCCTTGACATTCCGAAATGTGATCAAATCCTAATTCATCTAGTAATGCTGGTAACTCTTCAATAATTGTCGGACATACGAACGGATCGATAAAGTTCGCTGTACCTACTGCAACTGCGCTTGCGCCAGCGTAGAAGAATTCAATTACATCTTCCGCTGTTTCAATACCACCCATTCCGATAATTGGAATGTTAACCGCTTGGCTTACTTCATGTACCATACGAATTGCTACTGGCTTAATCGCAGGACCTGATAATCCGCCTGTACGGTTTGCTAAAATTGGTTTAGCTGTTTTTAAATCTAAACGCATACCAAGCAATGTATTAATCATCGTTAAACCATCTGCACCTGCATTTTCAATCGCTTTTGCAATTTCCACTATGTTTGCCACGTTTGGTGACAACTTCACGTATACAGGTACTTCAGAAACCTCTTTTACTCGCTTCGTTAAATCAGCAGCAATTTCAGGATTTGTACCAAAGGCGATACCACCTGTTTTTACGTTCGGACAAGAAATATTTAATTCTAGTGCATGGACATTAGGCGCTTTAGAAATTTCCTTTGCAACCGCTACATAATCCTCAGCTTGTGAGCCTGCAACGTTAGCAATGATTGGAAGGTCAAATTGTTCTAACCATGGTAATTCAGAATTCATTACTTTTTCTAACCCTGGGTTTTGAAGTCCGATTGCATTTAACATGCCGCCCGGTGTTTCAGCAACACGAGGTGTTGGATTTCCATAGCGTGGTTGTTCTGTCGTCGCTTTAATCATGATTGATCCTAGTACACTTAAATCGTAAAACTGTGCATATTCACGACCAAATCCAAAGCATCCAGATGCCGGTATAATTGGATTTTTTAATGATAATCCTGGTAATTCAACTTGCAATCTGTTCATAGTACAACCTCCCCGATTGGAAATACTGGTCCGTCGCTACACACCTTCTTGTAAGAATGTCCACTTGGATCTTCTTGTAAGTGGCATACACATGCGAAACAAGCTCCAATACCGCAGCCCATACGTTCTTCTAATGAAATATAGGCTTTTTTCTCTTTGTAACGTCCTTCTAATGCACGAAGCATCGCTAACGGACCACATGAATAAAGAATATCAAAGTCAATTCCGTAATTATCAATTACATCTGTGACAAATCCTTTTGTACCGTGTGTACCATCTACTGTCGCAACGTACGTATCACCAAGTTCTGCAAATTTTTCTTCATAGAAAACTACATCTTTCGTTTGAAAACCTAAGATGTGAATTACACGTACACCTTTTGCAACGAGGCGCTGTGATAGTTCATAAAGTGGTGGTACACCAATCCCCCCGCCTACTAGTAAAGCTGTTTGACCAGCTTCTGCTTCTTCTACAGGAAAACCGTGTCCTAGTGGTCCTAGTACGTCTACCATTTCACCTTGTTTTCTAGTTGCTAATGTTTTTGTCCCTTGTCCTTCCGCACGATATAGCATTGTAAATTCGTTCTTCTCTTGATCTACATTACAAATACTAATCGGGCGGCGCAGAAGGGGCGCAATGCCCTCTGCTACCTTAATGTGTACAAACTGCCCTGGTTCGTTCATTTGCTGTACTAAAGTTCCTTGAAGCACTAACTCGTAAATGTTTTTTGCGATTTCTTTTTGATTAACGACGATCATATTTTGCTTTTGCATCATGCATGTACCACCTCGTGACGCTTTGTTTGCGTAATTTCTTTCATTGAATGAGCTGAGAATGTCATAGATTCTAATACTCGTAAGATTGCTCTTGTTGTATCAAGTGATGTTAAGCAAGCCACGCCATTTTCTACTGATTCACGGCGAATGCGGAAACCATCACGCGCTGGTTGTTTACCTTTCGTTAATGTGTTAATTACAAACTGTGCTTTTCCTTGACGGATAATATCTAGTAAGTTGTAGTCTTCAGAATCAATTTTGTTTACAACTTGTACTGGGATATTTTGCTCTTCTAATGATTGTGCTGTTCCAGCTGTTGCTAATAAGTTATAGCCGATTTCGTGGAAACGTTTTGCAATTTCCATCGCCTCTTCTTTATCTTTATCCGCTACAGTAATGATTACTGATCCGTGCGTTGGGATGTTAATTCCTGAAGCAACTAATCCTTTATATAATGCTTTTTCAAGCGTTAAGTCTTTACCCATTACTTCCCCTGTTGATTTCATTTCAGGTCCTAATGTTGTATCAACTGAACGTAGTTTCGCGAATGAGAATACCGGAGCTTTTACATATACTTCTTTCTCTTCTGGGTGATAGCCCGTTCCGTATCCTTGCTCTACTAGGTCTTGCCCTAAAATAACTTTCGTTGCAACATTCGCCATCGGTACGCCTGTAATTTTACTTAAGAACGGTACTGTACGGCTTGCACGTGGGTTTACTTCAATTACGTACACTTGATCTTTGAATACTACAAACTGGATATTTAGTAATCCAACAATGTTTAATCCTTTTCCAAGTGCAATTGTATGTTCAATGATTTGTTCTTTTAGTTTTTCAGATAAACTTTGTGGTGGATATACTCCAATTGAGTCACCAGAGTGAACTCCAGCGCGTTCAATATGTTCCATAATACCTGGAATGAATACATTCTCACCATCTGAAATTGCATCTACTTCAATTTCTTTACCAACCATGTAACGGTCGATTAATACTGGGTGATCTGCATGAACTTTAACTGCATTTTTCATGTAGTGCAGCAGTTCTTCTTGACGATATACGATTTCCATCGCACGTCCACCTAGTACGTAAGATGGTCTTACTAATACTGGATAACCAATTTCTTCTGCGATTGCTACCGCTTGTTCTACAGTCGTTGCTGTTTTACCAACTGGTTGCGGGATACCAAGTTTTGTTAAAGCAGCTTCAAATTTATCACGATCTTCTGCACGGTCTAAGTCTTCAAGTGATGTTCCTAAGATTTTCACACCGTGAGCCTCTAATTTCGCCGCTAAGTTAATTGCCGTTTGTCCACCGAACTGAACAATAACGCCTTCTGGTTTTTCTAAATCAATGATGTGCATTACATCTTCAATTGTTAATGGTTCAAAGTATAATTTGTCAGAAATACTGAAGTCTGTTGAAACTGTTTCTGGATTGTTATTAACAATGATTGCCTCATATCCAGCTTCTTTAATTGCCCATACAGAGTGAACTGTTGCATAGTCAAACTCAACCCCTTGACCGATACGGATTGGACCAGACCCTAGTACAACAACACTCTTACGATCTGTTATCACCGATTCATTCTCATCACCATATGTGCTGTAGTAGTATGGTGTTGCAGATTCAAACTCTGCCGCACAAGTATCTACCATTTTATAAACAGGAGTTATATTGCTTTCTTTACGCATATCGTAAATTTCACGCTCCGTTTTGTTCCAAGCAGCTGCAATGTAGTGATCACTGAAGCCCATTTCTTTCGCAGCTTGTAGTACTTCCATATTTCCTACATTCGCTTTTACTTCGCGTTCCATATTTACGATGTTTTCAATTTTTTGTAAGAAGAAGAAGTCCATTTCACACCATTCGTTGATTTCTTCTTTCGTTACACCTTGACGAATTGCTTCTGCTACAATAAACAGTCGTTCATCGTCTGCTTTAATAATGCGTTTTTTCATTGTTTCTTTATCAAGTTCTTTTAAGTGGTCTAATTCTAAGTGATAAATGCCAAGCTCTAAAGAACGAACCGCTTTTAATAATGATTGCTCTAAGTTACGTCCGATTGACATAACTTCACCAGTTGCCTTCATTTGTGTACCAAGTGTTCTGTTTGCTGATTCAAACTTATCAAATGGCCAGCGTGGAATTTTTGAAACAACATAGTCTAATGCTGGCTCGAAGCAAGCGTAAGTTTTTTGTGTTACTGGGTTTATGATTTCATCTAATGTTAAGCCGACTGCAATTTTCGCTGCTAATTTTGCAATTGGATATCCAGTCGCTTTAGATGCTAGTGCAGATGAACGACTTACACGTGGGTTTACTTCGATTACATAGTATTGGAAGCTATGTGGATCTAGTGCAAGCTGAACGTTACATCCACCTTCAATTCCTAATGCACGAATAATTCGTAATGAAGTGTTTCGTAACATTTGATATTCACGGTCGCTTAATGTTTGGCTTGGTGCTACTACGATAGAATCACCTGTGTGAACCCCAACTGGATCGATGTTTTCCATGTTACATACTACAATCGCGTTATCATTCGAATCACGCATTACTTCATATTCAATTTCCTTACAACCAGCAATGCTCTTTTCTAATAAACATTGTGTTACTGGACTATGTTTTAATCCACCGGATACGATTTCAATTAGTTCTTCTTCATTACTACAAATTCCGCCACCTGTTCCTCCCATTGTAAATGCTGGGCGAACAATAACTGGATAACCAATTTCTTTTACAAATTCATGTGCTTCTTCCAGCGTATGAATGATCGTACTAGATGGAATTGGTTCATTTAAATCCTGCATTAATGTACGGAATAAATCGCGATCCTCCGCTTGCTCGATGGCTGATAATTTCGTTCCTAAAATTTCAACTCCGCATTCTTCAAGTATGCCTGATTTCGCAAGTTCAACAGCCATATTTAACCCTGTTTGACCACCTAATGTTGGTAAGATTGCATCTGGACGTTCTTTACGAATAATACGGCTTACGAATTCTAATGTTAATGGTTCGATATATACTTTATCTGCTGTTGCAGTATCTGTCATAATTGTTGCTGGGTTAGAGTTAACAAGGATTACTTTGTAACCTTCTTCTCTTAGAGATTGACAAGCTTGTGTACCAGAGTAGTCAAACTCCGCTGCTTGCCCAATTACAATTGGTCCTGATCCGATTACTAAAATTGTGTTAATGTCTAGGCGTTTTGGCATAACTCTTCCCCTTCTTTCTTGAAGTTTTCAATCATTGCTAAGAAATCTTCGAATAAATCATTTGCATCTTCAGGTCCTGCTGAAGCTTCTGGATGGTATTGTACTGTAAATGCTGGGAACTTCTTATGACGAAGACCTTCTACTGTTCCATCATTTAAAGCAACATGTGTAATTTCAAGCTCTGTATTTTCAACTGATTCTTCTTCTACTGCGTAACCATGGTTTTGAGATGTAATTGCTACTTTTCCAGTTGCAAGATTTTTTACTGGATGGTTTAAACCACGGTGACCGAATTTCAACTTACTTGTATTTGCACCAGATGCTAGAGCGAACAATTGATGTCCTAGGCAAATTCCGAATAAAGGAACTTTACCGATAATGTCTTTTAACATTTCAATTGCTTCTGGTACATCTTTTGGATCCCCAGGTCCGTTACTTAACATAATTCCATCTGGGCTAAGGCGTAAAATTTCTTCTGCTGTTGTGTTGTAAGGAACTACAATTACATCACAGTCACGCTTATTTAATTCTCGTAAAATACCATGTTTCATTCCGAAGTCTACAAGTACAACTCGGTGTCCGCGTCCTGGACTTGGGTATGGATCTTTCGTTGATACGCGTTTCACGTGATCTGTAAATACTGTCGCTTTTAATTGGCTCACGATGTATTCTACATCTGCATCCATGTTACAAAGGCGTCCGCGTAATGTACCGTATTGACGAATTTTTCTCGTTAATTTTCTCGTATCAATTCCTGCTAATCCCGGGATGTTTCTTTCTTTTAAGTAATCATTTAACGAAATTTCATTACGGAAGTTTGATGGATGATCACAAATTTCGTTTACGATTAAACCATTTACAGATGGGTGAATCGATTCGAAATCGTCACGGTTAATGCCGTAGTTTCCGATTAATGGGTACGTGAATGTTACGATTTGACCGCAATATGATGGATCAGATAATGTTTCTTGATATCCAGTCATTCCTGTTGTAAATACAACCTCACCTGACTTTTCGATTTCTCCTCCGAAACCTTTTCCAATTAATACTGTTCCATCTTCTAAGATAAGTTGTCTTTTCATACTAATGCACTCTCCTTTTGCCATGCGATCTTACCACCAACGATTGTCATTACCGGCCATCCTTGGCATTTCCAACCTGCGAATGGTGTATTTTTTCCTTTTGATAAGAATGTTGTTGGATCAATCTCTTCTTCTTGTTCTAAATCAATGATTGTAATATCAGCTGTTCTACCTTCTTTCAGGCGACCTGCTTCTAAGCCGAATGTATCAGCTGGCTTTTCTGTTAAATATTGAATTAATTGTTCTAGCGTAATAACTCCTTTTTTCACAAGGTTTGTGTATAGAAGCGGGAATGCTGTTTCAAAACCAGTAATTCCGAATGGTGCTCTTTCAATTCCTTGTGCTTTCTCTTCCGCTGTATGCGGTGCATGGTCAGTTGCGATCATATCGATCGTTCCATCTAATAAACCTTCAATTAATGCTGCATGGTCTTCTTTTCCACGAAGCGGTGGGTTCATTTTAAAATTAGGATCAGCTGATGGGATATCATCTTCACATAACACTAGGTGATGTGGTGTTACTTCTGCTGTTACTTTAATTCCAGCGCGTTTCGCATCACGGATTACACGTACTGAACCTTTCGTACTTACGTGACATACGTGATAGTGACAATCTGCTGCTTCCGCAAGCAATATATCCCTTGCAATATGTACAGATTCACATACTGATGGGATACCGTTTAATCCGTGTTTCTCAGAAAACTTCCCTTCATGTACACAACCTTTATTAATAAGCGTATTCTCTTCACAGTGCGCAACTACTGCCATATCTAATTTTGCTGCACGTTTCATAGCCGCTAACATCATGCTCGCATCTTGTACGCCTACGCCGTCATCTGTGAAAGCAAATGCTCCAAGTTCTTTTAATGTTTCGAAATCTGTCATTTCAGAACCAGCTTGACGTACTGTAATTGCTCCGTATGGTAGTACGTTGACATGGGCTTTTTCTTTAATACGATTTTGCAAGTCTTCCATATGTTCTCTGCAATCTGGTACTGGACGTGTATTTGGCATTGCACAAATTGTAGTGAATCCACCTTTTGCCGCTGCTAGTGTACCTGTTTCAATTGTTTCTTTATGTTCACCACCTGGTTCACGAAGATGTACGTGTACATCTACTAATCCAGGTGCGATTAACTTTCCGTTCACATCGATTACTTCAGCATTATCTGCCGTAATATTTTCTGCTACCTTAGCGATTTTACCGTCTTGTACGAGAAGATCTGTTGCTACAATTTTTCCTTCTTCATTCATATAACGACCATTTTTAAACAAGTAATTCATGTTTCATTCCTCCTAATACATTTGGTAAGGCGCGTTTTAGTACAGCCATTCTTACGTAAACTCCATTTTCCATTTGTTTAAATATGCGTGAACGCTCACACTCAACAAGTTCACTTGCAATTTCAACATCACGGTTTACAGGAGCTGGATGCATAATAATGCTTCCTTCTTTCATACGCTTTTCTCTTTCTACTGTTAATCCGTGTTTCTCATGATATTCTTTCATAATGTCTGTTTCATAATGATCATGACGCTCATGTTGTACACGGAGTAACATCATTACATCCACTTCTGGAACAAGTTCATCTAATGGTTTGTATGTTCCAAATGTGTTGTCTTCACCTTTCCACTCTTCTGGACTTGCAAAGTAAATTGTTGCACCAAGCTTCGTTAATGCTTCTGCATTAGAACGTGCTACTCGGCTATGACGAACATCTCCTACTATTGCAATCTTCAAACCTTCAAATCTTCCAAACTCTTGTTTAATTGTAAGAAGGTCGAGTAGGCACTGCGTTGGGTGGTTTCCACATCCATCTCCAGCGTTTAAGATCGGGATATTCACCTGATCTTTTAGTTCATCGAAGTAGCGATCTTGCTCATGGCGGATGACCACTGCTTTTGTTCCGATTGATTCTAGTGTTCTTATCGTATCGTATAAAGTTTCTCCTTTTTGTACGCTAGATGCATCAGCTGAAAAGTTTAAAACATCTAGTCCTAATCTCTTCTCAGCAACTTCAAAGCTAAATCTCGTTCTCGTACTATTCTCAAAGAACAAGTTTGCAACAAAAGTTTGCTCTGTCGTTTTGCTCTCTTTTCCATTCGCAAAATCTTCTGCGTCTTTTAGGATTTCTGAAATTTCTACTTCCGATAATTCACTCATCGTTAACAAATGGCTCATCGTCATCCCTCATCTTTCTGATTTTTATGTTACCACTTTTGTATTTTTATAACAACCTTTGCATAAAAATACCCTAGTCATGTAAGACTAGGGTGCAAGGAAGAAGCCACCCTTTTCTGTCTCACAGGACTGAATTAAAAGGTTATTTTTATGAAGCAATCTGCTTAGATTGTTTTGTATGTTTTTCTTGTTTTGTTTCTGGTAGTAGTAGATTTAACAGTACACCTACAATTGCTGCAAGCGCCATTCCTTCGACTTGGAATGAATCCCCTACGTGAAGTACCGCTCCACCAATACCGATTACTAGTATTACTGATGCAATCATTAAGTTTCGTTTGTCACTTAAATCTGTTTTATCATCTACCATCATGCGTAATCCGCTTGATGCGATTACACCGAATAGTAAGATTGATACCCCGCCCATAACTGGTGTTGGGATCGAATGAATCAGTGCAGAAATCTTACCGATAAATCCGAACATGATTGCGAATACTGCTGAACCGATGAATAAGTATACACTGTATGCTCTCGTAATTGCTAGCACACCGATGTTTTCACCATACGTTGTATTCGGTGGCCCACCGATTAGTGATGCAATTAATGTTGCTACTCCGTCACCGAAGATCGAACGGTGTAAACCTGGTTTTTCAATTAAATCTCTTTTAATAACATTTCCAAGTACAATTTGATGTCCGATATGTTCTGATATTGTTACTAGTGCAACTGGTACCATCAAGAGTACAATCTTCCATGTAAACTCTGGTGTGTATGTTACAAATGGTACTGTGAAATCTGGTACAACAAACCATTTTGCCTCAGCTACCGGCTTTAAGTCTACTAGCCCTTGGAAGTAAGCGAAGATATATCCGCCGATAATGCCAAGTAACACTGGTATGATACTGAAAAATCCTCTTCCGAATATCGAGCAAATGATTGTAATTGCTAATGTTACTAATGCTACTGAAAAATGTGTAAAGCTGTATTTGCCATCCGCACCGTTCATCGCCATGTTAACCGCTGTATGTGCTAAAGCTAGACCGATTACCATTACTACTGGACCAACTACGATTGGTGGTAGTAGTTTCATAATCCACTCTGATCCTGATTTCTTAATTCCGAGTGAGATTAAGATGTACACAAGCCCTGCTAGTAAACCACCAAGCATTGCTGCTCCCGGCCCACCTGCCGTTTTCGCTGTTATAATCGGTGCGATAAAGGCGAATGATGATCCTAAATATGCTGGTACTTGACCTTTCGTTATAAGAAGAAACGCTAGCGTTCCTAATCCACTTGATATTAATGCTACTGATGGATTCAATCCTGTTAAAAACGGAACAAGCACTGTTGATCCAAACATCGCGAACAAATGTTGTATACTTAAAAATAACCATTTTCCCGGTTTCGGTACTTCATTAACGTCTAACACTGGCTTTTGTTCCATTGTTACATCCTCCTTCAGTTTAAATCTTTGCAATAAAAAAACTCTTTGTGCCTGTGCACAAAGAGTCCTATACTTTCGTATGCCAAATTTGACATATGAAAGCCAAGACCCTTTGGCAGCCTCACAGGACTACATTTAAAAGGGCTTTACTTATCGTATATGCTTACTCGATCTTGTTGATCTGTCTCTTGCAAATCAACTTCGATACGCTCTTCACTTGATGTTGGAATGTTCTTTCCTACATAATCAGCGCGAATTGGTAATTCACGATGACCTCTATCAACAAGAACCGCCAATTGAATTTGAGATGGTCTACCTAAATCCATAAGAGCATCCATTGCTGCTCGAACTGTTCTTCCTGTATATAATACGTCATCAACGAGGATAACTTTTTTCCTCGTAATATCTACAGGGATATCAGAACCTTTTACAAGTGGTTCTTTATTTTTGGATTGTAGTGTTAAATCATCACGATATAACGTAATGTCTAACTCTCCAACTTCCATTTCTTTTCCTTCAATTTGACCAATTCGTTCTGCCAAACGTTGTGCAATAAAAATTCCACGAGTTTTAATTCCGACAAGAACACAATTATCGACACCTTTATTTCGTTCCACGATTTCATGACTAATTCGTGTTAAAGCGCGGCGAATCATTTGGTCATCTAAAACGACAGCTTTCTCTTGCATGCTCTACACCTCCAAGCTTTTTTTCTTGCGTGAGAGTAATGGTATAAAAAAAGTCCTCTCAGCGTGTGCGAGAGGACTTTTGAAAAAGGGTACAACATACCCTAAGTATTTCAAACCGTTACCTTCTCAACCTCACGGGGCTGTGTTAAAGGATCATTATTTAACTGTTGTCAGTATCTCAGTTTTCTTATGATTTGTCAATACTATTTTCGTAAAATATTTAATGCGTCTTCAAACACTTCTGGAATCGGTGCCTCAAACTGAATATATTCACCAGTACGAGGATGATCAAAGCCTAAAATACCCGCATGAAGTGCTTGTCCATTCATATCTAACGTTTTCTTCGGACCATACTTCGGATCTCCTGCAAGTGGATAGCCAATATATTTCATATGAACACGAATTTGGTGCGTACGTCCCGTTTCTAAGCGACATTCTACAAGTGTAAAGTCTTTAAAACGTTCTAACACTTGGAAGTGCGTAACAGCGTTCTTACCATTTTCATCAACTGTCATACTTTGACGCTCTTTCTTATCACGACCAATTGGTGCATCGATAGTTCCCTTATCATGCGGAATCACACCGTGTACAATCGCTTTGTAACGTCTCGTTACTGTTTTGGCTACAAGCTGATTTACAAGCGATTCATGTGCCATATCATTTTTAGCAACCATTAATAGTCCAGATGTATCTTTATCAATACGATGCACGATACCTGGACGCATTACACCGTTAATGCCTGATAAGTCTGTACAATGGTGCATAAGGCCGTTTACAAGTGTACCACTTGTATGCCCTGGTGCTGGATGTACAACCATGCCACGTGGCTTATTTACAACAAGCACATCTGCATCTTCATAATAAATTTCTAAATTTAAATCCTCTGGTTGAATATCTAGCGCTTCTGGCTCAGGAATCGTTACTGTAATTTCATCTTCTTCTTTTACTTTATAATTCACTTTTACTGCTTTCCCGTTCACTGTCACAACATCATCTTTAATCCATTGCTGTACTTGTGAACGTGACCATTCGTTATTTATCCCTGTAACGAATTTATCAATTCGCTCGTTTTTTTGCTCTACTGCAACTGTTACTTGTACTACTTCACTCATTCAATTACTCCTTCGCTTTCTTGCCTTCTAATAATGTTTGAATAATAATTAATACAACACCAATACATAATGCTGAATCAGCTATATTGAATACTGGATAGTTGTACGAGAAAATATACACGTGAATGAAATCCACTACTTCTTGTCTAAATACACGATCAATAAAGTTACCAATTGCCCCGCCCAAAATTAGACCTAACGAAATACCTAGAAGCTTGTCTGTTTTCGCATACTTTTTCATATAAAATACGATAAACACTACAAAAACAACTGTAATAATGTAGAAGAACCACATTTTATTTTCTAAAATACCCCAAGCAGCGCCTCTATTTCGATGTGATGTTATGTATAATACATTGTCGATAATCGGAATACTCGTACCCAATTCCATGTTCTTTACAATTAACCACTTCGATATTTGATCGATAGCAATGACAAATAACGCTATTACATAATATATCATTTTCATTTCCCCCACAAAGACAGTGTACCTCAAAATTTTAGCATAGCTGCTACCTTTTCACAATGAACCTTTATAGAAGAATAAAATAAATTAAAAAAAGGTAATATAATATCGTTGTGCGTATTCATACATTTACCTTTTCATAGAAGAATTCATGAATCGTACGAGCAGTCGGCATTGTCTTCATTTGCTTTGTCGAAATTAATCTCCCCGTCTCTTCACAAATACCGTACATGTCTATTTCCATTTTAAATAATGCGCGTTCTACATCCTTTAAATCCTCTTTTATATCATGTAATAGCAATTTTTTCTTTATCTCTTCCTTAATTTCATATCCAAGCTCTTGGCTGAACTCGACATCATATTTGTGCATTACTTCTTTAGCTAGTCTCTCTTGCAACTCTTTTCTCATCAATTGCAATTCTTCTTTTATTTCCATGTAAATCTCATTCACGTGTACATTCCTCCTAGCTGTAATGTACAGTTAGTGTGTCCGAAATTTATTTGCTTACCTCACACACATTTTTCCTTCACAGGAAAGAGTCTGAAAAGTTTTTTTTGATATGCCATCAACAAAAAAACTGACTGCATGAATAGCAGTCAGTTTTTTATTATTTTACATAGTTTTCTTTAACAACTGTTGCACAACGCTCACATAATGTTTCATGTTCAGCATCTTTACCAATTGTTTCTGAAACTACCCAACAACGTTCACATGTTTCACCAGTTGCTTGAGCAACAACAACCGCTGTATGTTCATACTTCGGTGCATCTGCTGGCGCTTCATCCATCATACCACCAAGTTTATACTCAGAAACGATGAATAATTGCTTTAAGTCTTCGCTAATAGACTCTAACATAGCTTTCATTTCTGCAGTTGGATATAGCGTAATGCTTGCATTTAATGACTTACCGATTACTTTTTCATTACGAGCTACTTCTAGTGCTTTTAACACGTCATCACGTAATGTCATAAATGCATCCCATTTTGTTTTTAACGCTTCCGCGTCATCTAATTGTACAGCTTCTGGCATATCAGTTAATTGTACACTTTCTTCTGTTACGCCTGGAATGTATGGCCATACTTCATCAGCTGTATGCGGTAAGATTGGTGTTACAAGTTTCGTTAACGCAACAAGAACATCATATAATACAGTTTGAATTGCACGACGATCTTCGTGATTTGCACCTTCAATGTATAAAATGTCTTTTGCAAAGTCTAAGTAGAATGAACTTAAATCAATTGTACAGAAGTTATGAATTGCATGATACACAGCAGCGAAGTCGTATGTCTCATATGCTTCTTTAACTTTTGTAATTAAGTCATTTAATTTCACTAACATGTAACGATCTACTTCACGAAGTTCAGCTACAGCTACTGCATTTTCACTTGGCTTAAAGTCGTCTAAGTTTCCTAATAAGAAACGGAATGTGTTACGGATTTTACGATACACTTCTGCTACTTGTTTTAAAATATCATCTGAAATACGTACGTCAGATTGATAGTCAACAGAAGATACCCATAAGCGTAAAATGTCTCCGCCTAATTGATCCATAATTTTCTTCGGTACGACGATGTTTCCAATCGACTTACTCATTTTACGTCCTTCACCATCTAGTACGAAACCGTGACTTAATACGCCTTTATATGGAGCTTTACCTGTTACAGCAACTGCTGTTGATAATGAAGAGTTAAACCAACCACGATACTGGTCAGATCCTTCTAAATATAAATCAGCTGGACGCTGTAAATCTTCGCGCTCTTCTAATACCGCTTGGTGAGAAGAACCTGAATCGAACCATACATCCATGATGTCTGTTTCTTTACGGAATTCGCCATTTGGGCTACCCGGATGTGTAAATCCTTCTGGTAATAGATCTTTCGCTTCACGCTCGAACCATACGTTAGAACCGTGTTCACGGAATAAATCTGCTACATGGTTAATTGTTTCATCCGTAATAATTGGATCACCATTCTCAGCATAGAATACCGGAATTGGCACACCCCATGCACGCTGACGAGAAATACACCAGTCACCACGGTCACGAACCATATTATGAAGACGAGTTTCTCCCCATGCTGGTACCCATTTCGTTTCCGCTACAGCTTCTATTAATTCTTTACGGAATGCTTCAATAGATGCAAACCACTGCGCTGTCGCACGGAAAATAATTGGTTTTTTCGTTCTCCAATCATGTGGGTATGAATGCGTAATGAATGTTAGTTTCAGTAACGCGCCTACTTCTTCTAATTTTTCTGTAATCGGCTTGTTAGCTTTATCATAGAATAAGCCTTCAAATCCAGGTGCTTCATTTGTTAATACACCTTTATCATCGACTGGGCAAAGTACTTCTAATCCATACTTTTTACCAACAACGAAGTCATCTTCCCCGTGTCCTGGTGCTGTATGAACACAACCTGTACCTGCATCTGTTGTTACGTGATCTCCTAGCATAACTAATGAATCACGATCGTAGAATGGATGTTTTGCAACTGTGTACTCAAGTTCGCTACCTTTTACTGTTTTCACAACTTCAGCATTTTCCCACTCTAACGTTTTTGCAACTGTCTCAAACAGCTCAGAAGCAATGATATATTTCTCATCATTTACTTTTACAATACTATATTCAAGCTCTGGGTGAACAGAAATACCTAAGTTTGCAGGTAATGTCCAAGGTGTTGTTGTCCAAATGATGTACTTTTCATCACCTTCTAATACATTCTTTCCATCTTTTACAGGGAATGCTACGTAAATAGATGCTGATTTTTTATCTTGATATTCAATTTCAGCTTCTGCTAAAGCAGATTCACTCGTTGGAGACCAGTAAACTGGTTTTTGACCTTTATAGATATAACCTTTTTTCGCCATGTCACCAAACACTTTAATTTGTTGTGCTTCATAAGCTGGCTCTAAAGTAATATATGGATTATCCCAATCTGCACGTACACCTAAACGCTTAAATTGTTCACGTTGACGTTCTACTTGTTCATATGCATACTCTGCA
Organism: Bacillus sp. C-3-6; assembly: GCF_054509685.1. Lineage (NCBI taxonomy): Bacteria > Bacillati > Bacillota > Bacilli > Caryophanales > Bacillaceae > Bacillus > Bacillus sp. C-3-6. The sequence continues at coordinate 3,719,247 of NZ_CM137247.1, forward strand.
CATAACTTACGGAACTCAGCAACTGTCATTTCTTTACGTTTTACGCCTTTATTTGTTAAAGCTTGTTCAATTGGTAAACCGTGCGTATCCCATCCTGGAACATATGGCGCACTAAAACCAGTCATTGATTTATAACGAACAATAAAGTCTTTTAATACTTTATTTAATGCATGTCCCATATGAATGTCACCATTCGCATATGGAGGTCCATCATGCAATACAAATAAAGGACGACCTTTTGTATGTTCTTGTACTTTTTCGTAAATATTCATTTCAGCCCATTTTTCTTGCATTGCAGGCTCACGTTTTGGTAAGTTCCCACGCATTGGGAACTCTGTTTTCGGCATCAGTAATGTATTTTTGTACTCCATGCTCAATTCCTCCTTACATGTATAAAAGAAATACTTAAAAAACGGAATAAAAAAGAGACTTTCTCATCCCAAAAAGGGACGAGAAAGTCTCCCGCGGTACCACCCTAGTAGATCATATACATATGTATAGAATCCTCTTTATATTCTTAACGCGAATACACGCCTACGCTTACTCTATTTGTTCAGCGCGGAACTCCAGGGTGATATTCCCACTATCTCCTTATCCTGAGCTTACACCATCCTCAGTTCGCTATATAAGGTTTGAAAAGGTACTTATCCCTATCTTCGTTTTTCTTAATAAATATGTTGTTTAAAATTATATGTAATAATGAGAAAAACGTCAAGCTTACACTGTTTCTTCTTTTTTCAACAGTTCATCTACTTCGTCTTCTAACTCAATTAGTTTATCCCAATCATCGTTGTTTAACATTTCAAGCTGTGTTTCTAATAACATACGGAAACGAGTTCGGAATACTTTCGCTTGTTTCTTTAGCTCTTCAATATCAAAAGCAACTTTTCTTGATTTTACTAATGCTTCGTTAATAATACGATCAGCATTCTTTTCAGCTTCACGCACAATTAATTTCGCTTCTTTTTGCGCATTACGTTTTACTTCTTCCGCTGCTTCTTGCGCAACAACGATAGATTTGTTTAACGTATCTTCAATATTAGAGAAATGATCTAACTTCCCTTCTAACTGCGCAACTTTTTCTTCTAAAGCTTTTTTCTCACGAATGACCAATTCATAATCTTTGATAATTTGATCAAGAAACTCATTTACTTGATCTTCATCATAGCCACGGAATCCGCGACCAAATTCTTTGTTATGAATATCTAATGGTGTTAACGGCACAACGCCACCTCCAAGTAGTTATCTAAATTTCCTCTTTCAATTATATCTTTTCTTCGACAAAATAGGAGGATTTCCTTCTAAAAAACCAATCATTTTAGTATACCATACAAAATTCTCCATTTGTCGCGTTTTGTTCTACCTTCTACAGAAAATAATTTACTTCGGCCATATCCTCTAACAGAAAAAACGTCTCCTGGATAACATTCATAAGAAGTTTGCTCCACTGTTTTCCAATTGACTTTTACTAAACCATTTTTTATGAAAGGTTGTACTTTCTGTCTAGATAAATGTAACATTTCAGCTAACATAACATCTAAACGAAGTGAAGAAACCGTTCCAGATTTCTCCCCCCACGTTTCATGTATTTGTAGAATTTGTTCTCCTTGTACTGCTGATAAGGAGACTTTTACTTTTCCTATTGCTTGTAAGTTCATCTCAATGTACGATACGATTTCTTTCGCAACTACAATTTGGGCACGATTTTCTTGCAGCAAAATATCACCACATTTTTCTCTCGTTAAACCAAGAGACATAAATGTACCTAATATTTGCCTATGTTCTAGCGTATAAAACTTGGAAGGATAGTCAATTTCTAATACTTCTACTTGAAATTCTTCTTCATTTAATTCTAGATAGTCTGGATAAATGAGTGCTCTTTTACGCTCTGCATTAGGCGTTGCACCACCAAATTGTACAGCGACATCTCCTTGTCCAATTACCATAGAAACAATTTGTTGCTGTCTTGGATCAAGGAAATCTGTTAATTTCACTTGATGGTACTCCGCTGTTCGCTTCCACTCCAGCACTTTATCTACAAAGACCTCTTCATCAGGCCTAAAATGTTCGTAAATGCTCATGTATTTAACCTCTTACTATAAGAAATAGCTGAACAAACTGAACAAACCACTTTTAGCAAGTTTTAACGCAAAAATCGCAACGAGTGGAGAAATATCAATCATACCAAGCGGCGGAATAAATCTGCGGAATGGTTCTAAATACGGTTCACAAATTCGCGCCAAGAACTCTCCAAAAGATGATTCCTTTGCACCAGGAAACCATGATAGGAGAATGTAAATAATCAGTGCCCACGAGTAAATCTCGATAGCAGAACTTAACACCATTAAAACTGTTGTCATGGCGTATTACCACCTCTTTATATTTGTTTCTTCTTCTTCACCGAATAACTCTGAAATTGCACCAACAATATCAACATTTTCAGGTGTACACATAAATGTTTTCGGTCCTATTTTTTGAATGTCCCCGCCTATAGCGTATACAGTACCACTTAAAAAGTCAACGATACGTACCGCTTGATCAGTAGACATTCTCTGCAAATTAATTACAACAGCTCGTCTACCTTTTAAGTGGTCCGCAATCCCTTGTGCTTCCGAATATGTGCGTGGTTCTAATAAAACAACTTTTGAAGATTGTTTTGCTGTTTCAATACTCACAACATTTTGCTTCGGTTGCGCTTTTGGAAACGTAACATCTTGTTGTTCTGGTGGATCTTGCTGCTTTTTCATGTCTGTTTGCTCCTTTTCATAACCATATTGAGCTGCTTCTTTTTCTTCCGGTGTATCAAAAAAGAAGTATTTTACTTTTGACCAACTCATAATAAGATTCTCCTTCCTTTTACGCTTTTCCTACTAAAATCGTTCCCAAACGAATATATGTAGCCCCTTCTTCAATTGCAATCGTGTAATCGTTGGACATTCCCATTGATAATTCTTTACATGGCGCATGTAATAACTCTAGCTCCTGCACCTTTGTTTGCAACATACGTAATTCCTTAAAACAGCGTCTGATTTCTTCCTCTTCTTCTGTAAATGGAGCCATCGTCATTAGTCCAACCACTTCAATTTTATCGAATTCTTGCAAACTTTGAATAAAAGAAACAACCTCTTCTATTGCTAATCCTTGCTTCGATTCTTCAGATGAGGTTTTCACTTGAATAAAACATTTCACTTTCTTATCAGCACGTTTCTGAATTTCTTTCGCCAGGGAAAGACGATCTAACGAATGTAAATAATCAATTTCATTAATGATTTCTTTTACTTTTCTCGTTTGTAATGAGCCAATAAAGTGCCAATTAACTTTTGAACCGAAATGCTCATATTTCTGTAAGAAACCTTCATTTCTATTTTCACCTAAATCGATAATTCCAGTTTCAATTACTTCGTTTGTTTTTTCAATCCCTACAGTTTTTGTCACTGCAACAAGTTTAATATCTTGCAACGAACGTCCAGCTCGAACGCAAGATTCTTTAATAGCTTCGTTTACAATTACTAAATTTTCTTGTACTGTCACTTGCTTCCTTCCTCCTTAAAACCTATGAAACTCAACATTCTTCCTGTCTTACCTTGATCACGACGATGAGAGAAAAATAGTTGCTCTTCACAGCTTGTACAAAGAGATGACATTACAATATGCTCTTCTTTTATGCCTGCTTGTACACATAATATACGATTAATTTCTTTTAAATTAATTGCGTACTGCCCGTCAGAAATTTTTTGATGAGGAACAGCACCGTTAATTACTTTCTGTGCTGCTGTTAATACACGATCATCCACAACATAACAACAAGATCCAATCGACGGTCCAATTGCAACATGAATTTCATCACTTGAAATACCTTCCGCATTCCACTTTTGAATCATTTCCTTTGCAATCTCTTGTACAGTACCTTTCCATCCAGCATGCGCAAGTCCTATCATACCATGTGATGGTGCATAAAAATAGAGCGGAACACAATCCGCGTAACAAGACGTTAACAGAACATCTTCATTACTCGTATAAATGCCATCTGTTTTTGAAATGCCGTCCTCATATGAATAAACGCCACTTCCTTTTTCCTGTTGCCCTACTTTTTCAACATGATGATCATGAACTTGTTCAGAGCAAATCCAGTTTTCTAATGGTTTTTGTAACTTATTTGCTAAAATGCGTCTGTTTTCATGAACGTTCTCCACGATATCATTCACATGTAATCCTAAATTCATCGCATGAAAGGAGCCCGTACTTATCCCACCATCTTTTGTCGTAAATCCAGCAGTAATGTTTCCAAGTTCTTTCCACGCTTGTAAATACAGTATACCGTCCACATATTTAAATGGTTCTCTCATAATAAAGCGGCTCCTTTTAATTAAAATAACAGAAAAAAGCATGGTACTTCCTGTCTATTTTACCATACTTTTATTTTTTCATAATCCTAACAGAAAAAAAAGAGGAATTTGTAATATTCTTTATGAAATTGTCGGTGTTTGTATTGATTCTGTTACAGTATTAACAGGATCTACTCTTACAAGTATGACATCCTCCCCAATTTTCACAATTTCCTTCCAAGGAATTACAATCTCAACATCTTTTCCAAAAATACCTAGCATACGTGTCTGTTTGGAAATAATAACAGAACAAACTTGCCCTGTGTTCATATCAATTTCAATATCTCCAATATTCCCAATCCTTTTTCCATCTGAAATATTTATAACATCCTTCATCTGTAACTCTGAAATTCGTATCACCATTTTTACCCTCTCCCTTATATGACGAATTGGAAGCTGTTTCTCATATTTACAGGAAGCCACCTATACGAAACACCATGCTAGTTTCATTATATGAACAATAATCCCCTACTATGAGCACAAACCATATTACATATAAAAAGGTCTCACCATAATTGGTGAGACCTTATCCTTGAATCGTTTTATTCATTTGTTTAATGGCTGACTTCTCTAAACGTGATACTTGAGCTTGGGAAATCCCAATTTCTTCTGCAACTTCCATCTGTGTCTTTCCTTGGAAGAAACGTTTTCTAATAATCATTTTCTCTCGATCATTTAAACGCTTCATTCCTTCTTTCAATGCTAGTTCTTCAACCCACTGCTCGTCCTTTTGTTTTTCATCACTTAACTGATCCATAACAAAGATAGGATCTCCTCCATCATTATAAATCGGTTCAAATAATGAAACTGGATCTTGAATTGCATCTAAAGCAAATACTATCTCTTCATGAGTTACTTCTAGCACTTTTGCAATATCCATTGCTGTTGGTTCTTTTGAATTTTCTGCAATTAACTTCTCTCTTACTTGCAAAGCTTTATACGCAATATCTCGCAATGAGCGCGATACGCGAATCGGATTATTATCACGCAAATATCTGCGTATTTCCCCAATAATCATCGGCACAGCATACGTTGAAAATTTTACATTTTGGCCTAAATCAAAATTATCAATTGATTTCATAAGTCCGATGCAACCAACTTGGAATAAATCGTCAACATATTCTCCTCTGTTATTAAATCTTTGGATGACGCTCAGTACAAGACGTAAGTTTCCATTCACTAATTTTTCTCTTGCGCTTATCTCTCCACTTTGCATTTCACGAAATAATTTACGCATCTCTTCATTTTTTAATACTGGAAGTTTAGCTGTATCAACACCGCAAATTTCTACTTTGTTTCTCGTCAAAGTGTTCCCTCCTATCGGGAGTTGCTGTACAGTGTAAAGTATTTCCTTTGAAGGGGATTTTATGCATATGGTTTTTTCACGATTTTTCATTTAAATTATCTTTCCTAATACAACTAAATAGAATAAGACCAGCCTACATAACGGCTGGTCCTATTCTTCACACCATTTTATTAAATTCTTTTCGTAATCTTTTTATAATTCTTTTTTCTAAACGCGAAATGTATGACTGTGAAATCCCAAGCATATCCGCCACATCTTTTTGCGTCTTTTCCTCTCCTCCAGCAAGCCCAAACCGAAGTTCCATAATTTGTTTTTCACGATCATTTAATTGGTGTAATGCTTTCATTAAAAGGTGACGATCTACAGTAGCTTCTAAATCTTTTGTAATAATATCATCATCTGTACCTAACACGTCAGACAACAATAGTTCATTCCCATCCCAATCAATGTTTAGCGGTTCATCAAAAGAAACTTCCGAACGATTTTTGTTATTCCGACGTAAATGCATTAAAATTTCATTTTCTATACAACGCGATGCATATGTTGCTAATTTTATTTTCTTTTCTGGATTAAATGTATTTACCGCTTTAATAAGGCCGATTGTTCCTATACTAATTAAATCTTCAATATTTATCCCTGTATTTTCAAACTTTCTTGCTATATATACAACGAGCCTTAAGTTGCGTTCAATAAGTAATGACCTTGCTGCCTGATCTCCTTTTGGCAATTTATTCAAAAGAACTTCCTCTTCTTCTTTCGTTAACGGTGGTGGCAACGCTTCACTTCCACCAATATAATAAATTTCATCGGTCTTAATTCCTAATTTCAGCAATACTTTATACCAAAGGTATACTAAATAAAATTTTAATTTCATCATATTATCCCGCCTCTCATTATTAAGCGATCACCATTTTTTGTGAAATCAACATTTTTGGATGCACAATACATTGATACTCCCCATTAGTAGACAGTTGTTGTGTATTTAATCCAATTAATACTTTGTTTACAACAATAGAACTACCTTCATGATCAACTTGCACACTGTCAGGCTTAATTGCCCACAAAAATTGACTTTCTACTCCTACTGCACGGAAAGGAATTAAACGTAATTTTGTCGCCCAACCAGAATCATTTTCTGGTATTTGAGGAATTTCTGTTTTGGAATAAATTTGTTCTGTTAACCAAGATGGTAAGCAATGTTCTAATGATGAAACATGCATAATCATAACGGGTGTTTTTGTTAATGGGTCGTAAAGTTGGTTCCCACTGTCAATAAGACCTGCCAGTTCTAGTTCTTCTTCCGCTAATTGAATTTTTACTTTCACAATTTGGTCATAGTGTATTTTCGTGACCTCTACGCTTTCAATACGCTTTTTAGAAAAATAATAAATTACCGGAAAACCAAAAATAACAAATAACCAACTAATTGGATCGCCGTAAGAAATTGACTGAGATTGAACCAATCCATTTACCATTTCATTCGTTTGCAAAAAGAAATGAGTTCCAATTAATCCTCCGCCAACCATAAAGGTTACAAAGTAAAAAGTAAAAACAGTTTGTGCATAATTTCTAAATGTTGTAAACCCAAATGCTGTATACACAATAAGTAACGAGTACAGTAGTTTCATAATTGGATGTGTCATCATAGAAGCAAAAGGAGTAAAGGCAAAAATAACAATAGTTGAACCTATAAATGCCCCTAACACAAGCCTCCATCTTTTGATCTTCTTTTTTAACACGGTAGCTGTTAATAAAAGCAAAAGAAAATCAATGCAGGCGTTTAACAACCAAACAACGTCGGCGTAAACAACCAAACAATTCACCTCTTTTTTCAAGTTGAGACTAGTATAATGCATATCCAATAGGAAAGTGTGTCAATTTGCGGAGGTGTTTTTTTGTTATTTTGTGATTTCTAGACATAATCTGTCGGTAAAAAATAAAAGTACAAATTCATAGAATGATATACTCTTATTTTCACCAACAAAATATATTGAAATATACGAAATAAAAAAAGACCTGCTTAGCAGGTCTTTTCCATTTAAAAAACAAAAAAGGAGCATGAAAGCTCCTTTTTTTATCGTCTACGACGGTTACGTAAAAATGCTGGAATATCGATATCATCTGAATCTGAATGACGCTCATGTACAACTGGCTCTTCACGCTTCATTTCACGTTTTACTTCACGTTGTTTTGAAGGTTGAGCTACTGGTTGTTGCTGTTGTTGCGTGTGGTTCGCATTCGGACGAATAATTGGTTTTGGTGGTTGAGTTGCAATGCTATCATCAAAACCAGTTGCAATTACAGTTACAACGATATCATCTTTTAATCCTTCGTTAATAACAGAACCGAAGATCATATTTACTTCTGGATCTGAAGCTGAAGCTACGATATCTGCCGCTTCTTGTACTTCATATAAGCTTAAGTTAGCGCCACCCGTAATGTTCATGATAACACCTTGAGCTCCATCAATAGATGTTTCTAGTAATGGACTAGAAATCGCTTTTTTCGCAGCTTCTGCAGCACGATTTTCCCCGTTACCAGAACCAATACCCATTAAAGCAGAACCTCTATTAGACATAATTGTCTTTACGTCTGCAAAGTCTAAGTTAATTAAACCTGGCGTTGCAATTAAATCCGAAATACCTTGAACACCTTGACGTAATACGTTATCAGCTTCACGGAATGCTTCTAACATTGGCGTATTTTTATCAACAATCTCTAATAAGCGATCGTTTGGAATTACAATAAGAGTATCTACATTTTCTTTAAATGCTGCAATACCAGATGCTGCTTGCGTCGCACGCTTACGTCCTTCAAAAGTAAATGGACGTGTTACAACACCAACTGTTAAAGCACCTAATTCTTTTGCAACTTGAGCAACAACTGGAGCTGCACCAGTTCCAGTTCCACCGCCCATACCGGCAGTTACGAAGACCATATCCGCACCACGAAGTGCTTCTTGGATCTGTTCTTTACTTTCTTCTGCAGCTTTTTTCCCTACTTCAGGGTTTGCGCCTGCACCAAGTCCACGCGTTAATTTTCCACCAATTTGCATTTTCGTTTCAGCTTTTGATAGATTTAATGCTTGTGCATCAGTGTTCACAGCGATAAAGTCTACACCTTGTACACCGTGTTCAATCATACGGTTTACAGCATTGTTTCCGCCACCGCCGACACCGATAACTTTTATATTCGCTAATTGATCTTGAGTAGTATCAAACTCTAACATGTCGAAATCCCCCTAGAACCTCATTTTTCGTGTCCAATTTTAATCCCATAAATAACGGAATACACGTTTTACTTTTGACATCATGCGGTCATCATTTTGATTATTATTGTTTTGATTACGAGTTTTTTGTTTTGCAGGTTGCTGTTGTACCGGCGTTGGTGCTGGTGCTGGTACTGGTTCAAAATGCTCTTGCTTTTCCTGCACATTTTTCCCACGTAATTTAGCTTTTTGATAAGAATGTTTAATTAATCCAACTCCACTTGTATATTGGGGCTCACGCACACCAATATAATCAGGAGTTGCTACACGAACATTTTCATGTAAAATATCATATGCAAGATCAAGAACACCTGGCATAGAAGCAATTCCACCAGTTAGTACATAACCAGAAGCCACTTGCTTTACTCCTAACTTACGCACTTCATCTTGAACAAACATTAAAATTTCCTCTACACGAGCCTCTATTATATCCGATAATTCCAACTGAGAATATTGTTCTGTTTGATCACTTCCCATAATAGGAACCGTAAACATCTCTTCTTCAGATGCTGTATCATAAAAAGCATGTCCATATTTCAACTTAATTTGATCTGCATTTTCTGTTGAAGTTTTCAACCCAATCGCAATATCCTTCGTTATATGGTCTCCACCTAATGGTAATACGCTCGTCGCTTGTAACTCTCCATCTTTAAAAATAGATAAAGTTGTAGATCCTCCCCCCATATCAACAAGGGCTACTCCTCTATTTTTTTCATCTGAAGATATAGCAACTGTTGCAGCCGCTAAAGGTTGAAGACAAATATCAACAATTTCAAGACCTGCTTTTTCTACACAACGAAGTAGGTTATGTAGTAAAGTTCTCGAGCCTGTAATAAGTGTACCTTCCATTTCTAATCTTACACCGATCATCCCGCGTGGATCGTTAATCTCGTCAAGACCGTCTACGATGAACTGTCGAGGTACCACATCAATAAACTCACGTTCTGGAGCAATTGACACAACTTGTGCTGCATCTAGAACGCGTAAGACATCTTCATTCCCGATTTCACGATCTTCATTTGAAACAGCGACTACTCCGTGACAAGGAAGTAGCTGTACCTGGTTTGCATTGACACCTACTACAACTTGCTCAATGTGGATTCCCACCATGCGCTCAGCTTGTTCAATTGCTTTTTTAATTGATCGAACAGTCTCGTCTATATCAACTATCGATCCCTTCTTTAAACCATTTGATTTTACATTTCCAACACCAATAATGTTTAAGCTGTCATTAACCATTTCACCAATGATGACTTTAACATTGGATGTACCGATGTCAAGACTAACATATATTTCATTGCTGTTCATTCTTTGGCACCTCCTTCTTTATTTATACCATACAACTCAATATATGGAACAACAATCGCAACTTTACTATTTATAAGAAAAATATTCAACGTCTTTATACGTTTCCCTTTTTTAACCCTATATTTTTCTTATTTTTATTTAGCATTCAATTAAGAATATCGCAGTAAACTATAAATAACTGCTTATCTTGAAATAATTCTATTTCGAGTGTAAAGTTTACCGCCAAGTATAAGTCTACACTAAGATGTACTCATAGAAAAGTGAAACTTGTACCAATACTAGTATGAATCTAAGAATTTTTACATATTTTTCATCAAATGAACCATTCTTCTAAATTCGTATACATATAATAGAACATTCGTTTCGTTTTTTCTGCTATAATCAACGAAAACTACCATTCTATTCTTTTTTTTCTTCCGCACCTAATTCTTTCGTATATGCACCTACTTCTAAGTCAATTAATACCTTCTTACCTGGCTCAATTGTTTTTAAAATAAGCGGATAGGCTTCCATACGTTTTGCAAAATTTTGAATCGTAGTGCTCACTTCATAACCTTCATTCATATATAAAGTAAGATGATCTTCATTTGCATTCGTTGGTGAATAGCGAATCTCCGAAATAGATTTTAAAATAGCTGGTGTTAATTTTTCTAGTTCAGCGATTAACTCCTTCATTTTCTCTTCTTTAAAAGGTTCGAAAATCGGTGCTGCAACAGGAAGTTTTCCATTAGGTAGTACATCAAGCGTTTTTCCATTTTCTAATAACGGTTGTAATTTTCCCTCTTTATTTATATAACCAATCGTTAAATATTCTTCGATATGAATATCAATCTTGTTTGGAAAACGTTTTTTTACATTTACTGCTTTAATTTCTTTTCGCTTCGTTAAGTTTTCTTCAGCTTTATGTGCTGTCACTCGGAAATAACTTGTATCATATGTCACGCCTGAATCCTTCATTACTTGCTCATCCGTCATATAGTGATTTCCAAACACACTAATCTTTTTTATATTACTAAGCGGAGACCGAAAATAAATTAAAAAGAGCACTAATAAAAATAAAATTGATATGTATAAAATCAATCGATGATTAACATTTTTTTTGTTTTTTTTCTTTTGATTTTTCAATTTTGGTACACGATCTTGTAGTTTAATCACTTTACTATTATTCATGTACGATCCCCCTATGTAACATAAAGAACGGCATGTTCCTCATGCCGTTCTTATCTTCTTATTATAACATAAATGATAATGAGCGGAACGAATAACCGTTATCTTCCAATGATTTCTACTTCTGTATGCATATCTACATCAAATTTATCCTTAATTGTATGTTTTATTAATTCAATTAAGGACAATACATCTTGCGCTGAAGCTCCCCCGGTATTAACAATAAAATTGCCATGCATTTCAGAAATTTGAGCTCCACCAATCCTATAACCACGAAGCCCTGCTTTTTCTACTAAATCTCCTGCAAAATGTGGGATTGGATTCCGAAATACACTTCCTGCACACGGGTGATTCCATGGTTGCGTTTCACGGCGGTAATCTTTATTATTTTGCATGCTACGTACAATTTCTTCACGTTTTCCCGCCTGTAATTGAAACTCCGCCTCTAAAACAATACCAGGACGTTTCGTTTGCAATACAGATGCCCGATAAGAAAACTCCAGTTCTTTATTCATTAACCAGTCAATTGTACCGTCTTCAAACAGAATGAGAGCCTTCGATAATACACTCGATATATCCGATTTATGTGCACCTGCATTCATATATACTGCACCACCGACACTTCCTGGAATACCGCTTGCAAACTCCAATCCAGCTAACCCTTGACGACTAAGTAAAGTTGACAATTTAATAAGAGGATATCCACTACCAACTCTTACCTTATGTTTTTCGACCTCTAAGTGATCTAATCCTTCTCCTAAACGAATAACAACACCTTCTATGCCTTGATCAGATACAAGAAGGTTTGAACCGCGCCCAATTACAGTCCACTTCGTTTTGTATTGCTTTACTAACTGTAATGTTTTTTCAATACCGGCTACATGCTTTGGCACAATTAAAATATCCGCTGGTCCACCTATTTTCATAGTTGTATAACGTGCTAACGACTCGTTAACTAAAATACGACCAACGTCTGCTTCTATAAGCTCATTTACTAATTGTTCCATAGACAATCTCCCCCATATTAAGTCTCCTTATGACAATAATATGCAGGGCGTTCACCTAACGTTATCCCTCTATTTACGGGCAGTACAGCTCCTAAATCAAAATTCGGCGGTAACAAAGAAGTTAGGCGAGAATCGGGATGCCAGTAAACATCCGATTAGTGAAAGGTAATAATCAACGAGAAAGAATCACTCCCCACCGATTAAAGCCTCACTTTATTTTTTTACAAGCTTATTCATTACTTCATACAGCTTATTTGCTGCATCTGGAATACCTAGTTGCTTAGCAGCTAGCTTCATATTTTGTAATGTTTGTGCATCCAATAAAATCTCATCAATATCACGAATAAGCGTTTCAGCTGTTAAATCTTTTTCAAGTAACATTTTTGCCGCTCCTTTATCAACAACTGAACGTGCATTCTTTTCCTGATGATTATTTGTTACGTACGGACTCGGTATTAACACACTTGGTTTTCCTAACGCTGTTAATTCTGCAAGTGTTGTTGCCCCAGCCCTTGAAACAACAAGGTCTACACCAGTTAGTACCTCTGGCATATTATGAATGAACGGCTTAATAATAACATTGTTCGGATTCCCTTTTTGCTTCACGGCTTCCATCACTTTGTCATAATGTACTTCACCTGTTACATATAGTATTTCGTAGCTTTTGTTCCCAAACTGTTCAATTGCTTCAACGAAGGCATCGTTAATCGGTCTAGCTCCACGACTTCCACCAAATATAAGTACAGACTTTTTAGGAAGAGAAAGCCCAACTGAACGTTTCCCTTTCATTCCATTTTGATCCATTACCTCTGATGCTCGCGGATTACCTGTCATTACCACTTTTGACTCTGGAAAATGCTCTGTAGCTGCTTCAAAACAAACAGCAACTTTATTAACATAACGACTTAAAAATTTGTTCGTTACACCTGGTACACTATTTTGTTCATGTACAATAGTTGGAATACCTAATTTGGCTGCAGCGTATACAACTGGTCCACATACATATCCACCCGTTCCAATTACTATATCCGGATTAAAACGACGAATATATCGTTTACTATCCTGTACACCTTTTAGAAAACGCATTACTGTTTTCACATTATCTAATGATATTTTTCGTTTAAATCCACTTATAACAATAGACTGAAATGGTATACCTGCTTTTGGAACGATTGTACTCTCTAGTCCATTTTCCGTACCAATATATAAAAATCTTGCTTCTGGATTTAACTTTTTTATTTCTCTAATTAAAGCAAGAGCTGGATAAATATGACCACCAGTACCCCCACCACTAACTAATACACGCACTACTAACTCCTCCGCTTCTCTTTTCTTATTTCCATTATATTTATTTCTATATACATATTGCATTTTTACACACATACGAAAAACCCTGTCTTATAAACAGGGTTTAGTAGCGAGAATGGCGACTTATATTTAATAATACACCTACTGCCATTAACATTAATGTCAAACTTGATCCACCATAACTTAAAAACGGCAAGGTAATACCCGTAACAGGCATCAGTCCTGTTACAACACCAACATTAATCATTACTTGAATCGCAATCATCGCCACAATACCTACTGCTAAAAACGTACCATATAAATCTGGCGCTCCTAATGCGATACGAATCCCGCGCCATAATAATAGACTAAATAATAATAACACAAATGAACCACCAATAAAACCTAATTCCTCGGATAAGATCGCAAATATAAAGTCAGTTTGTGGTTCAGGTAAATAAAGAAATTTTTGTCTACTTTGTCCAAGTCCAAGCCCAAATAATCCACCAGGTCCAATTGCGAGTAATGATTGGATAATTTGAAATCCACTTCCAAGCGGATCTGACCACGGATCTAAATATGATGTAATGCGTTTCATTCGATACGGTGCTGATGCAATTAATCCTACAAATCCCGCTACACCAATCAAACCAAACATTGCAAAGTGAAAGACCCTCGCTCCCGAAATAAATATCATAATGATACATGTCCCAACCATTACCGTTCCTGTCCCAAGGTCTGGCTGTAACATAATCATCCCAAAAGCAAGAAACACAAAACTAAGAGCCGGTAATAAACCACGTTTAAAAGATGTAATCAATTTTTGCCGTTCCGCTAAAAACTTTGCCAAGAAAATAATCATCGCAAACTTCATAAATTCTGATGGTTGAATCGAAAATGCTCCGATCCCAATCCAACTTCGTGCTCCTCCTCGAACAAGACCTACTCCAGGAATAAGAACGAGAATAAGAAGAATGAAGCAAACTAGCAAAATTACTTTTGAATACGTACGCCACACCCAATAATCAATTTTCATAATAAAAAACATAGCTACTACACCAAGACCCGCAAACAGTAATTGTCTTTTTGCAAAAAAGAATGAGTCCCCCATTTTATAAGAGGCCCAAACTGCACTCGCACTATAAACCATAATCATTCCGATTGTCAACAATGAAAGTGTTACGATGATGAGCATAAAATCAGGCGTTTTCTTCATTACCCACAAACACCACCTCTTTAGGCAGAACCTTTTGCCCTATGTAACAAAACATCAGTAGGTGTTAGCCTACTGATGTTTTGATTTACTTTATATAAGTTTATGCACAGCTTGTATAAAAATGTCTCCTCTTTCTTCAAATGTTTTAAATTGATCCCAGCTTGCACACGCTGGAGAAAGAAGAACAACATCACCTTCTTTAGAATGAGCATAAGCTTTCACCACTGCTTCATCTAAAGTATCGACACTTTCAATTATATCTAATCCCGCTTTTTCTGCCGCTCTTACTAGTTTGGGAGCTGTTTGTCCAAATGTTACAATCGCTTTTACATTTTTGAAATACGGAATTAAATCATCGAATTCATTTCCGCGGTCAAGCCCACCTGCTAGTAACACAATCGGTTGTGTAAACGCAGATAGTGCTTTCTCAGTCGCTAACATATTCGTTGCTTTTGAGTCATTATAAAACTTACGGTTGTTAATCGTTGTTACATATTCTAAACGATGTTTTACACCCGTAAAACGTTTTAACACGACCGTAATTGCTTCATTAGAAGTACCTAATAATTTCGCAATACTCATCGCAGCTAAAATATTTTCTAGATTATGTTGACCAGGTAAAACGATATCGCTTACTTCAACAACTTTTTCACCTTTGAAATAAAGAGCGTTATCTTTTATACACGCGCCATCTTCAATTTCTTTCGTTGTCGAAAACAAGATTTTTTGACCTTTAGTATCCACAGATAAAGCCATCACATCTGCATCATCCGCGTTTATTACACTATAATCGTTTTCCGTTTGGTTTTTAAAAACATTTGCTTTTGCTAAACCATATTCCTTCTTCGTCCCATGATAATCTAAGTGGGCTTCAAATAAGTTTAAGAACGCTGCAATTTTAGGCTGGAACGATTCTACTCCCATCAATTGGAACGATGAAAGTTCTGTAACTACAACTTCATTTTCTTTTGCATCCTGTGCTACTTCACAAGCTACAGTTCCTATATTCCCTGCAATAACAGGATGCTTTTGTCCTTCTTTTAACATTTCAAATGTCAGCATTGTTGTCGTCGTTTTACCATTAGATCCTGTAATTCCAACAAATGGCGCTTTTGAAATACGATATGCTAATTCAACTTCCGTAACAATTGGAATTTGCTTTTCTTTCGCAGCAACTAATATTGGATTAGAATACGGGATTCCTGGATTTTTAACGACAAGAGAAATATTTCTCTCTAATAATTCTAAAGGATGGCCACCGCATACAACGTCCATTCCTTTTGCTTGTAATTCTGCAGCAAGTACATTGTCTGCTAAAGGCTTTCCGTCATTTACAATGACATTCGCCCCTAACTTTTGTAACAATGTAGCTGCTGCATAACCACTTTTTGCAATGCCTAATACAAGAATATTCTTATTTTGAAATTCAGTTACAGTTTTCAATTACATCCACACCCCGATATAAATTCCTAACACAGCTAATAAAAATCCTGCAGACCAAAACGTCACAACAACACGCCACTCTGACCAACCACATAATTCATAATGATGGTGTAATGGACTCATTTTAAAGACACGTTTTCCTGTTGTTTTAAATGAAATGACCTGAATAATAACCGATAAAGTTTCCATGACGAATACTCCGCCAATAATTACAAGTAGCAATTCTTGTTTTAATAAAATCGCTACAGCTGCAATGGCTCCACCTAAAGCTAATGAACCTGTATCTCCCATAAACACTTTTGCTGGATTCGCATTGAATACTAAAAATCCAAGTACAGCTCCTACCACTGCCATACAGAATATCGCTACTCCAAATTGCTCTTGTGCCACAGCAATAATACTAAATGCTCCAAATGCAATAGCAGCTGTTCCTGATAATAAACCATCTAAACCGTCAGTTAAGTTAACTGCATTTGATCCACCAATAAGCATAAATAGTACAAGTACAAAATACGCCCAACCTAATTCAAACTTAACATCCGTTCCCGGAATCATGATGTATGTGTGGAACGCTTGCCCTTTTCCAATTAAAAAGAATGCAATAGCAATAACAAGCTGCCCTACTAATTTTTGTTTTGATGTTAAACCAAGATTTCTCTTCTTAACTACCTTTATGTAGTCATCTAAAAATCCGATTAATCCGTAACCAAACGTCACTAATAGTAATAACGAAACCTCTGCACCTAAATAATTAAACTTAATCGCCATAATAAGTGAAGTTACCATCATAGATACGTATATGACGATACCACCCATTGTCGGTGTCCCTGATTTTTTTTGATGTGACTTTGGTCCCTCATCACGAATACTCTGTCCGAACTTTAATTTTCTTAAAAATGGAATAAACAATGGCGAAAGGGCAACAGAAATTAAGAATGCTACCCCAGCCGTTACTAATAAACCTTGCTCAAGCACATGTAGTCCTCCTCTCACGTTGTTACTCTTCGTTGTTTAAACGCCCTGTAATTGCTTCTTTCGCAACTTCTCGATCATCAAAATGATAAACTTCTTTACCAATAATTTGATACGTTTCATGACCCTTACCAGCAATAATAATGATATCATCTGCTTTTACTTTAGTGATTGCATGGTGTATCGCTTCTTTTCTATCAATAATCACTTCATAATTATTTCCACTTGCACCATGTACCATATCATCTAAAATAGCCGCTGGATCTTCACTTCTTGGATTATCTGATGTGTAAATTGCATGAGTTGCATATTTTGTTGCAACACTTGCCATTATCGGTCTCTTCGTTCGGTCCCTATCGCCACCACAACCAACGATACAATACACATCACCTTTTGCAAATTGTTTTGCAGTTTTTAATACATTCTCTAAACTATCCGGCGTATGTGCGTAATCAACAATAACTGTATAATTTTGTCCTCCATCAACAACTTCAAAACGCCCTGGAACCCCAGCTAGTTCCTTTATAACAGCAATGATTGTTTCTAATTTCACACCCGAAACAAGTCCTGCTGCTGTTGCTGCAAGTACGTTATATACATTAAATTTACCTATTAATTTCATCGTAACATTTACACTTTCATACGGTGTGACAAGGGTAAATGTAGTTCCGCCACTCGTCATAACGATATTTTTTGCCATAATGTCACTTGTTGTATCAATACCATATGTTACAACAGTTGCTGCAGTACTTCTCATATACTCTTCTGTTACATTATCATCGCTATTCAGCACAGCGTACTTTTCACGATTATGATTATAACTATTGCCAAGCTGTGCAAATAGTAACCCTTTTGCATGTTTATATTCTTCCATCGTTTTATGATAGTCTAAATGATCTTGTGTTAAGTTCGTAAACACCGCTACATCGTAATCACATCCGTGTACACGACCAAGATCTAACGCATGTGACGAAACTTCCATTACCGTGCTGTCCACACCTTGTTCAACCATTTTTGAAAACGTCTGTTGAAGTGTTAGTGCATCTGGTGTTGTATTTTTCACCTCAAATGTTTCATCACCGATTTTCATATTAATCGTTCCAATTAGCCCTGTTTTATGACCATGTGCTCGCATAATCTCATCCATAATATGCGATGTTGTTGTCTTTCCATTTGTACCTGTAATTCCAATTAAATGTAACTTGTGTGTCGGTTGACCATAAAAATAATCAGCTAAAACCGCTAACGAACGAAAAGTATTTTTCACAAGTACAACTGGAACGTCAACATCAATTGGTCTTTCCGCAACAATAGCAGCCGCTCCTTGTGCCGCTGCTTGCTTAGCAAAATCATGGCTATCAACCGTATATCCTTTCATACATACAAATAAGCTTCCTTCTTTCACTTTACGTGAATCAGCTTCTATAGATGTGATTTCTGGATTTTCTTTTGGAACAACTGGAAAATCATGCAAACATGATAAAAGTGTATGCAACTTCATTTCACTAAACCCTCTCTACATTGTTTATTTATCTTTTTTTCAGTAAGCAACACATTACCTCCTATATAAGGAGGTAAGTGCTACTGGCCTATTTATGACTGAGACACTTATTGTCTCAAGTTAAGTAACTGTTCTATAAAGAACTCACTTCCACCAATTGTACCATAAAACGTACTATGTTACCTTTAATTCCCGAAGTAAATTCTAATTTTTGAGCCTTCTTTTACTTTAGCTCCCGCTTCTGGTGATTGCTTAATTACTTTCTCTCCATCTCCACTTATATCAAGCTGCAAATCGACGAGTTGTGTTTGTAAATCTTTCTTTTTCATTCCAATTAAATTCGGAACTTCCACAGTTGGTGTATCGCCCCATTTATATTCTTTTTCAACTTGTTCTTTTCTCGGTTTCACTCCCATAACAGGAAGCGCATCTCGAAGGATATTCCCGACAATTGGAGCTGCTACCACTCCACCAAACTGTGTAACCCCTTTTGGATTATCAACAGCAACATACACAACAATCTCTGGATCATCCGCTGGAGCAAATCCGATAAAAGATACAATATAATTATTCTCTAAATATTTACCATCTTTCACCTTTTGAGCAGTACCCGTTTTTCCACCTACACGATATCCATCAATATAAGCACCTTTACCAGAACCTTTCGCTACAACATTCTCTAATGCATAACGAACTTTTTCTGAAGTTTCCTTGGAAATAACTTTTCTTTTCTCAACAGGTGTCTTTTTACTAACAACTTGATTATTTTTCGGATCAATAAACTCCTTAGCTATATACGGCTGATACAATGTTCCACCATTTACAGCCGCCGCTACAGCTGCTACTTGTTGAATTGGTGTAACAGAAACCCCTTGGCCGAATGAAGTTGTCGCTTGCTCTACTGGACCAACTTTATCTAAATTAAATAAAATCCCACTGCCTTCACCTTGCAAGTCAATCCCAGTCTTCTGCCCAAAACCAAAATTACGAATGTATTTAAATAATCGGTCTTTACCAAGGCGATCACCAAGTTCAATAAATCCCGGGTTACATGAGTTTTGAACGACTTCTAAAAACGTTTGACTGCCATGACCTCCTGCTTTCCAGCATTTCAATCTAGCTCCACCGACTTCAGCTGCTCCATCATCATAAAACGTATCCTTCTCTAAGTCTACTAAATTTTCATTCAATGCTGCAGCTAGTGTAATGATCTTAAATGTTGAACCAGGCTCATACGTACTCCACACAGGTAAATTTCTGTTATACACTTCTGGAGAGACACTTTGAAAATCCGCTGGATCAAAACTCGGCCGACTAGACATACCTAAAATTTCACCATTTTTAGGATTCATTGCAATTGCAATCATACCGTCTGGATTATAAGTTGACTCCGCAATATTCATTTCTCTTTCCATAATCCTTGTAATACGCGCATCGATTGTTAATCCTAAATTTAAACCGGCTTCTGGCTTTTTGAAATCATCACCAACATTAGGCATCCTTTGTCCTTTCGCATCTGCAAAAAAACGAACATGACCTTTGTCCCCATTTAGCTCTTTATCATAATATTTTTCTAGTCCCATAAGACCTTGGTTATCGCTACCTGCAAAACCTAATACATGTGATAAAAAGTTTCCAAATGGATAGTACCGGATAGAATCCTCTGCGATATACACGCCCTTCAAACTTAATCCTCGTACTTCTTTCGCTTTGTCATGTGATATTTTCCTTCCGCCTTTATCTAACCTTACAATCGATTCTTTTTTTGTAATTCTTTTATAAATCTCATCTTTTTCCACACCTAATACTGCAGCTAACTTCTCTGCAGTCTCTGCTGGTTTTTCAATTTGCCTCGGTACAACAAAGACAGTTGGAGCACTTTTATTCGTGGCAAGTTCCACACCATTTCGGTCTAAAATCTTCCCACGTTCGGGTTCAAAAGTAATATTACGACTCCATGAATCTTTCGCACGATCCGTTAACATATTCCCAAGAAAAAATTGCACATATCCAAGACGAATATCGATAATAGTGAAAATAAGTATACCTGATATAAGTATAAAAATAAGTCGTTTTCTAACTGTTACATTTGATACACGCATATCGGAACAAGCCTCCCTTACGCCTAGCTTGTTCCAATATATGCTTGTACTTATTTAATTAGAACTTCTTCTCTTTTACCATTACGGCTTTTCTGCTTCTTGTTGTGGTTCGAGTGGCGGTACGAGTGTGACACCTAATTCTGTACCAGGTTGTAATAATGTTCCTTCCGCCACACTTTGCTCTGTTACGTATCCTGTACCAGAAGGCTTCAAGTTAAGCTGTAATGTCTTCGCTAAATTCATAACATCACGCAGTGCCCATCCTTGTATATTTGGCATTGTAGGCTTATCTCCTACCAAGAAGACTCGGTCGCCTTTCAATGTTTGTTCAGTCGCTTTTGGTACTTGTTGCTGTACTTTCCCTTCACCTAGTACGATTGGACGAAGTTTTGCTTTATCAATCGCTTTCCCCGCTTCAGCCATCGTTTTACCAGTTACATCTGGAACAGTAGTTTGTTGTTCTTTCAGATGTTTTTTCGGATCTTTCACTTCATTTGGCTTAATCTTTAAATACTCTAAACTATTTTTTGTTACATATTTAAAAATATCAGCTAAAGGTTGTGCGCCGTTCTCATCATCTTTTAATTTCGGCTGTTTAACAGCTACATACACAACAAGTTGTGGATCGTCCATTGGTGCCATACCTAAGAATGAGAATATATAATTCTGTCTTCCTGTCATATAGCCGCCTTTTCCATCCGGAATTTGCGCTGTACCTGTTTTACCACCAACTGAATATCCATCAATTTTATAAGCTGTCCCTGTACCTTTCGGAGATGTAACAACACGTTCTAATAACTGTCTTACTTGCGCTGCTGTTTCCTTTGTAACAGGTTTTCCTACTTCTTCTGGCTTATGTTCTAATTTTACTTTGTCTGTTATCGGATCTACAATTTTATCAATTGCATAAGGTTTCATCATTTTCCCATCATTTGCAATGGCCGTTGCAGCTTGTACAAGCTGAATTGGTGTTACAGTGGAACCTTGTCCAAAAGCTGTTGTCACTTGTTGTATTTGCTGATCAAATAAAATTGTATTCGATCCTTCACCTGATAAATCAATGTTCGTTTTTTCATCTAATCCAAAACTATGAATATATTTTCGGAAACGTTCTGGACCAAGTTTTTGATCTCCTAAAATTGCAAACGCTACGTTTGAAGAACGCTCTACCCCTTCATCAAACGTGATAGAGCCCCAACCAGCACCGCCGTTATGGTCTTTTATTTTCCTATCTCCGACTTGATATGTCCCTGACTGATAATAATCTTGCCCTTTGTACACACCTTCATTAATAGCTGCCGCTAACGTGAAAATTTTCATTGTTGATCCAGGTTCAAATGCATTGGCAATTGCGTCATTGAAGAAATATTTAATTTGACGATCATTAGGGTCATAACTAGGTTTAGTAGACATCGCTAATATTTTTCCGGTTTTCGGATCTGCAACAATCCCTATTAAACTTTCTGGCTCATATTGCTTACTTGCTGCTTTCATCGCGTCTTCTAAATAACTTTGGACACGTTGATCAATTGTTAAATAAACGTTATCTCCATTTTTCGGTGCCTTTACATTAACTTTTCCACCATCAAGGGATACACCTTTACGATCACCTGTATATGCTACTTCTCCATTAGAAGCACTTAAGTATTTATCTAAGCTTTTTTCTATGCCAAATTGACCTACCGAGGTTCCATTCTCATCTGGTTTTGCATGACCTATAACATAAGATGCAAAATCACCATTTGGATACACCCTTGCATTTTCTGTAATAAAAGATATTCCCGGCAACTTCAACGCCTCTATTTGTTCCTTCTTTTCTTTCGTCAAATCCTTGCCTAACGTTCCGAATTCGACTTGACTTCTACCTTCCTTATTTAAAGAAGCTAAAATATCCTCTTCGCCTTTTCCAAGTACTCCTGCAATTTTCTTTGCAGTATCTTCTTTATTCTCAACAGAGTTAGCGCCTTTTAGCGCAGCCACTATTTTATAAGAGTTTGCGTCTTGTGCTAACACATGACCGTTTTGATCATAAATGGTTCCTCGGTTCGCTTCAAGAACTCCTTTTTTACTATGCTTTTGTTTAGCAAGCGCATCTAAATCCTGATTATGAACTGTTCCTGTTGATTGTATGTAAAAAAATCGGGCTAATAACAGCAAAAAGAGCAGGAGGAAAAATATCATAAAATAACCTGCTCCCTTATTGGTATGAAATTTAGTCATATTCTTCTTCATCGTTCCTTCACACCTATTGCCTTATTTGAGGCCTTTCACATTATTCGCATTAATTTCTAGCCCGTGTTTTTTTGCAACTTCAGCGATTCGTTCATAGCGACTTAACTTCTCTACTTCAGCTTGTAATTCTTGATTTTCTTTTTGCTGCTGTACAATTTTTTCTTCTATCGTCGCTGCTTCTACATTAACTTGATAAAGGCCTGCTTTATTTCCAATAAACGCGACACAGGCATACAATAAAAAGCCAATAAACGCTACATACAACAGTTTTTCGATTCTTGTAATTTTCGCTTTAACCTTCGGCTTAGCCATCTGCTGTGGGGGCGTTTGAATTTGCACCTCTTCTTGCGCTTGTTGTTTGTACTTTACAGCTAAATTAGTCATACCTCTCTCTCCCTTTTATCGTTTTTCAGCGATTCTCAACTTCGCAGAACGCGCACGATTATTTTCTTCTAGCTCTATATCAGAAGGTAAAATCGGTTTTCTTGTAATAAGCTTTAATTTCGGCTTAAATTCATCAGGAATAATCGGTAATCCTGGCGGCAATTGTGGCGTTGTACTATTTCGCTTAAACGTTGTTTTACAAATACGATCTTCTAATGAATGGAATGTTATAACACTAACCCTTCCACCTGGCTTAACCATCTCAATAGCAGATTCCAATGCTTCTTCAAATACTTTTAATTCATCATTTACAGCTATACGAATTGCCTGAAACACTCGCTTAGCAGGATGCCCACCAGTTCTACGAGCAGGAGCCGGAATACCTTCTTTAATTAGCTCTACTAATTCTCCTGTCGTTTCAATAGCTTTATTCTCACGATAAGCTTCAATTTTTCTTGCAATTTGTTTTGAAAATTTCTCTTCACCGTATTGGAAGAAAATCCTTACAAGTTGTTCATATGACCAGCTATTTACAACATCATATGCTGTTAATGGGGCATCTTGATCCATCCGCATATCTAACGGTGCATCATGATGATAACTAAAGCCTCGCTCTGGTGTATCTAATTGTGGGGATGAAACACCTAAATCAAATAAAATACCGTCTACTTCTGTTATACCTATTTCTTGCAGTTTTTCAGCTAAATAACGGAAGTTACTCTTTACTGTTATAAACTGTTCACCGTATGAAGAGAACTTTTCTTTCGCGTTTTGAATCGCTATCTCATCTTGATCAAACGCTATTAATTTTCCACCTTCAGTTAATTGGGATAATAAATAAGAACTATGTCCTCCTCCCCCCAGTGTACAATCTACATATGTACCATCTGGCTTTATATCTAAGCCGTCTACTGTTTCCTTTAAAAGCACTGTTACATGTTTAAACATTGTTGCACCTACTCTTTTTCCAATTAATTATGTTGAATGTATCCCTTCCTCTAAGCACATATTTCACGCTTAGAGAATGAAATAATACGAAAGAACGACTCATTTAACTTACCAACAAAGGCAACATACTATACAAATCGCTATTTTCTTTTATTATATACTAAATTTTATCATCTTTTGCGGGAATTTAAATAAAAAACTGTCGAAAAAGCGAATAATACGTTTACATTTTGTGCTATTTTGTCATATATTTAAGTATCCAACACAATTACCATATCCAACACTTTTTGATTGATAATTCAGAAAAAAATCACTTCACAGTAAATTCAACGGAATAAAAATAAAATCCTGCTCCAAAGAGCAAGATTTTATAGTTTTATAACATGATGTTTTCCGTCCCAAGAAAAAGGGTTTTCCATTACACGATCAACGAAATCCAAACCAAACTGATTTAAATAATAACATACATTCCACACACGTTCTTGCGGCGCACCTAATGGACGAAGTGCGAATTGTATACGGCGGAATTTATTTAGCTGAACCTCATACTTTTTCTCAACATTTCTTTTCAACATTCTTTCCAGCAGTTCAATTTGTTCATTAATTTTCAATTCGTTTTTCCCTGCAAACGCACCTAATCCTGGCTCTATTTTCTTTACAAATTGCTGTAAAGATATATGAATATCGGCAATTTCTTTTTTCGCCTTTTCAAAATGATCATCAATCGGTTCCTCTACTCGATTAGACAACCAGTTTTCACGCAGTTTATCGACATCATTTAAAAACGGATCACTTTCTCTCAATTGCAGATCGAATAAATCTGTCGCTATATCTCTCTCCACATAAGTAATTGTAAGACGAGGAACGACAGGTGGCATTTGAAAACCGACAGTATGGAATACTTGTTGTAATTCACTCCAATAAGCTAATTCCCCTGGACCTCCAATAAATGCGAGCGTAGGAAATACATACTCTTGCATAAGAGGACGCGTTACAACATTATTACTAAAACGTGCCGGATTTCTCTCCATTTCTTCAATCAACTCTTCATATGAAAAGGAATGCGCCCCATCCTTTCCAACAAACTTACCTTGATGCTCTTCAAGCAATACTCGTTCATTATCTATTTCCATGAATATATGCACTGCATGAGACTTCGTTTCAATAATCGGTTTGTATCCTAGTTCTTTAATTACTTCCTGCTGATTACGAAGCCCCTCTTGCACCTCTTTATACTTACCTATAATTCGCTTAAAAAATGGAATTTCTAACTTTCTTAATTCAGGATGATGTGAATCAACAAGGATTAAACCAGAATTAGCAAAGATTTTCGTAATAAGATGAGCAAAGAAATCTACATACGTATTCGATTTTTTCAAAGCATCATCAACAAATTTTAATACATCCTTTGTAAAATTTGTTTCTGGGTATGTTTTAAAAATCTCTTCAATCCAACTTCTACAATCTTCAACAGAAAGTTCAGACTCAGAAGCACTCGCCTTTTTCGGATTACGATCATAAAAAATAGTTTTTTTCATCTTTTTATTTTTCGCTACAAAAGTATGGTTAATCTCATCCATATCATGATCTTCACCCGCAATCCAGAAGACAGGGACAACTTTAACTCCTAAACTTTCTTCCTTTTCCTTTGCAAGCTGTAAAATTGAAATAACTTTATGAATTGTATAAAGCGGTCCAGTTAATAACCCCGCTTGTTGTCCAGCTATAACAACATATGTATTTTCATCTCCAAGCGCTTTTACATTTTGAAGTGTAGATTCTCCCGCTTGTAATTTTGTATTATATTCTAATAAATGCGCTACTAAATCTTGGCGGAAAAACTCCCTTTCACGCAAATCATGTAAACGTTGTTTAAAAGCATCTTCTGTTAACATATAATCAAAACATGACTGTATCTCTTTTTTACCGTTCATATAGTCCGCTACAACACCTTGTTGCGGAACAGAGATTTCTTTTATCTCCATATAATTCTTCCTTTCGTATCCAGTTCTCTCACCAATCCACATTGTAGTCAATGTTTCACTTAAAAGCAAAGAATAACACTTATACTCTTGTTTCTAACCCCTTTATTGCATCGAACAAAAATTGAAGTGTCGGAACTGGTCGTTGCTGTTTCTTAGCCTCTTCTAATACATACCCAACAATCGCATTAATTTCCGTCTGTCTATTCGCTCTTACATCCGCTAACATAGAGGATGTATTACGAGACGTTCCTTCACACACATTTCGTACCATTTGCCATACCATTTCTTTTTCTCCTCTAATAAGAAATGCGACCTCCTGAAACACTTGCTCCATCATTTGATAAAAAAAACGATTCGTGATTAATTCACCATTCTTTACTCCCAATAACGCCGTCAACGGATTGATACATACATTTACTACTAATTTTTTGCGCATAATCTCTTCCCAATCTGTTTCTATTTGAACTGGAAAATAAGCAACAGGAAAAGAATGAAATATTTTTTTAAAATGTATAGATTGGCCACAAACCACTCCAAATCTCGTTACACCTACTCCAGTATGATGAACGATGTGCCCTCCCTCTTTTTTCGCACCATGTTCTACAATACCAACAGCTATATTTTCACTCCCTATTTGCAGCATCTTTGGGAGATGCGACATTCCGTTTTGCAAAAAGATTAATGATGATGCACCTTCCACAAACGGTAGTATGTCATCTATATGATATTGCTTCACAGCAATAAATATATAATCTAAATTTTGCGCTACCATACTTTCTATCGGTAAAACAGGCGGATATACTGTTTCCCATCTTCCATCTCTAATACAAGTTACACCTGTTTCATTTAATTCTTCAGCCTGCTTAGCTGTTCTTGTAAACAACGTAACATCTTGGTTACTTTTTTGTAAATAAAATGTATACAATAGACCAATAGCACCTGGTCCGACAATTCCAATTTTCATTTTCACACAAGGGATTCACATTAAGTGCCCTTGCCTCCCCCCTTTTTCATATCTTTTTAAAGTACATGAGCACGCCCTATAATTTCGTTGTCCTCTGCCAAACAAATACACTCTCATTTTTCACTATGTATATACTGCCTATTAATACACTTATACTCTTAGTTTAGCAAATCCTCAAAAAAATAATAAAAGAAATATACTATCTTCTTCATAAAAATAAAAAAATGAGTTATACTATTATTATAAATATTTTTACTTTTCTGCATTCAACGAGATAAGAAAAGGATGTGATGTAATGGGATTCCCAAAAGTTGAGCGCTTGCTCATCAATTATAAAACGTTAGATGAATTCAAAAAATTTAAAGGGTGCGGAGCCCAGGAACTATCTATGCTGGAAGAATTGCAAGCAAACATTATTGAAAACGACAGTGAATCTCCATTTTACGGTATTTATTATGGCGGATCACTAATCGCACGTATGAGTCTATATATGAAAAGAAACGGCGGAGAACCATTCGAAATTACAGGTCCTTACCTAGAACTTTATAAACTTGAAGTATTACCAACTTTTCAAAAACAAGGATTCGGACAAATGCTTGTAAATCATGCGAAACAACTGCAATTTCCTATTAAAACGATAGCGCGTATTCATTCAGCTGGTTTTTGGGATAAATTAAATTTCAGCCCCGTATCAGTAACTAATGGAGATTTTTATATTTGGCATCCAGAAACAAATTTGAATGCGGTTACAAATGAAGAATCGGCTTAAGAAATAAAAAAAACAGCTGTATAACAGCTGTTTTTTTATTTCTTAAGCTTCTCTAACTTCTCAGTCGAGCGAGCATTGTTTCTTTCCGCTACCATTACACTTCTTTTTTGATCGATATAATCAAGCAATGTTCTATACTCTTCCTCATATACTGATAATCGCTCCAGAAGACGCTCTCTTTCTGTTTGTAATGATTCAACTTGTTGTTGCAACACCGTTAAAGAGTTTTCATCTTTATAATTTTGCAAGAAATCAATAACATCATTCAACGTAATTGACGTAGGTTCTAACACTTTTGTCTCTTTCACTTCATAATTTTCTACTTTACGAAGTTGCTTCGCTTCCTCAATACGTTCTTTATATTGCTTTCTTACGTAAGAATTCCATCTAAATCCACATGCTGCTGGTGTACGAGATAAATTTTTCCCCACTTCCTTAAAGGCAGAAAGTTGTGTTCCACCTTCTCGAATATGCCGGAGTACTACTTCTGCCAGAAGCAAATCTTCATCATCAGTCCAAGCATCTTGTCTTGTTGTCGCCATTTCTCTAGTCCTCCCTATGCATTTTTTATTAAGCATATGCAGTTACTAGAAAAGATAGAATACAACAACTAAAGATTAAGACAAAAAAAATAAACGCAGAAGATATCTTCTGCGTTTATTTTCCTGCAATTACTTGCTGATTACTTCTTTACCTTTGTAAGTACCGCATGCTTTACATACACGGTGAGCTAATTTCGCTTCACCACAGCTTGGGCACTCTACCATACCAGGTACTGATAATTTGAAATGCGTACGACGCTTTCTTTTTACTGTTTTAGAAGTTCTTCTAAAAGGTACAGCCATTCTTCCCACCTCCTTAAAAGAAATAGTTATTTTCATATGAAGGCCTGAACCAGTCTTCCGATTATTTGTCAAAAAACTTTGCAAGTCCTGCCAATCTTGGATCAACAGTCTTTTCTTTGTCTTCTTCCGAAATCACTTGCCAGTCTTGACCTTGCGTCGGTGCTCCACCAGAAACATCATCACTGAAAATTTGCATTGGAATCTCCAAAAGTATATTTTCCTTGATTACGGGCAGTAAGTCAAGTACTTCTCCTTCTAAACAATGAATTTCAGCTTCAGTTTCAAATTCTTCTTGTGAAGTTTGGAACACCTCAGTTGTTTTAATGTCAAATGGTAATGTCACATCTACTAAAGAACGAGAACATGGTAAAACCATGCTTCCAGTTATATGTAGATGAAACGTAAACTTACCGGAGCCAAAATCAACTCTTCCCGTTACATGAACAGGATTAATTTCACAAATATCTTTCTCGACCTCTTTTAGCTCACTTACATCTACCATCTCATCCAATGTCAATCCTTTATTTCTCAATTTATTCAATTGATGGATGGACCATTTCATATCATATCACCTCAAGGCAACAAACAAAATTATAGCTAGCCATTTTATATTTGTCAATGTTTTTTCTTTACACTATAATGAAGTCATCATAGTAAATAATATATAGAGTATCACGTTTTTCAAAAAGATGCTACATCGAAAGGAGAGATTACCATAAAAGCTGGTGGTATTGTTGTTGAATATAACCCTTTTCATAACGGTCATCTTTATCATGTGCAAGAGACAAAAAAGTTAACACAATCCGATATAATAATTGCCGTTATGAGTGGTCCTTTTTTACAGCGTGGTGAGCCCGCACTCATTTCCAAATGGTATCGCACTAAAATGGCCTTAGCAAACGGCGTAGACCTTGTTGTAGAGCTTCCATACGTCTTTGCGACACAAAAGGCTGAAACCTTCGCAAATGGTGCTATTTCCATTTTAAATGCCCTACGTGTTTCTGAAATTTGTTTCGGTAGTGAGGATGGACAAATCGAAAATTTTTATAATACCATCTCCGTACAAAAAAACGAAGAAGAGACTTTTAACTGCCTTGTAAAACAATTCATGGACGCTGGCAATAGTTATGCAAAAGCAACATCGGATGCTTTTTCACACATTTTAACATCCGAAAAAAACATAGATATGTCACAACCAAATAATATTTTAGGCTTCCAATATATGAAAGCAATTCTGTCACAAAATAGCTCTATACAAGCTCAAACTATAAAAAGATTCGCCTCTCATTATCATGATGAAACATTTAATGACCAACATATTGCAAGCGCGACAAGCATTCGGAAACAACTCTTTAGCGAAGAAGGATCATTTACAACAATTGAACCTTTTCTCCCACAGGCAACCACTTCGCTTTTAGCAAATTACAAACAAAACTACGGGATATTACATAATTGGGAACAATACTTTTCATTTTTTAAATATAAACTCATGACAATGTCTTCAGGAGACTTACGACATATATATGAAATAGAAGAAGGTTTAGAGCATCGTATTTTATCAAAAATACAAAACAGTTCCTCCTTCTATTCATTCATGGAAGCATTAAAAACAAAACGTTATACATGGACTAGACTACAAAGAGCTTGTACACACATTTTAACAAACACAACAAAAGAGGAAATACGTAGCGCAAATATAGAACAACATGCACCATATATCCGCCTGCTAGGCATGTCACAAAAAGGACAAACTTATCTTTCAAAAAACAAGAAAAAAATCGAACTTCCAATCCTTACTCATACAAAAACATTTGACCATGCTGCTTTAGATATAGAGAAAAAAGCAAACTCTGTATATTTCTCCATCATGCACGAACCGTTACGCACGCAACTATTAAAACAGGATATAACACACCATCCTATTCGCTATGATGAAACAACTACAAAATTCCTATAAAAAAACCTCTCTATTTCAGAGAGGTTTTTTCCTTATCCATCTTTTCTAAATATGTTAACGCATCATCCAGCGTATCCACTGGTACAATTTTCATTTTTGTTTTAATGTCCTTTGCAGTCTCAAGTGCATCTTTATAGTTCGATTTCTCCGCTCCTTTTTCATTTGGCGCAAAGAACACCTCAGCCCCAGCATCGCTAGCAGCCACCACTTTTTGATTTATACCACCAATCGGGCCAACTTCTCCTTTTTCATTAATTGTACCTGTTCCAGCTATTTCATGTCCTTTTGTTAAGTCTTCTTCCACAAGTTGATTATATATTTCTAATGTGAACATTAAACCTGCGGATGGTCCACCAATTTCATGAGAATTAATTTTCACTTTCGGATCGACCACTAATTCTCTTTCCGTAACGATAGAAACACCTATACCGACACGTCCATTCCCATTAGGAATCGTCTTTACATTTAAATTTTCTTTCAATTGTTTTCCATTTCTCATGTACTCAATACTTACAGCATCGCTTTCTTTTTTCCCAGTCATATATTCAATAAATTGCTCCGTCTTTTCAAATGTTTTTCCATCAACAGCTATAATAACATCACCAAGCTTAAGCTTTCCTTCTGACGGCATTCCTTTTGCCACACCAGCAACTAATACACCTTTATTTTCAAAAGAAACGGAGCGATTTGCACGTTTATATGCATTATAAATTGCTGCATTTTGTGAATCTTTCATCGCATAATTTTGGCGAAATTGATATTCTTCATTACTCTCACCTTTTTGCAATATTTCTTCCGCTTTTGAAATATGTGTATATTTATTAAACTGTGCCGCTATTAAATTCACCACATTTGCTGGTCCCATTGAAACCGTAACAAGCATAAAATCACCAGATTCTTTCGTTCCACCCTCAACTTGAACGTAAGGCTCTAATTTGGCAGCCATTCCTGGTTTTGTTACATAATACGGTAAACGCACGTAAACAAGTAACATCGCCAATATAACCCCTATTAAGATTGCATATATAAACCGAAAACGCTTAAACATTATGTTTCTCCTTCCACTGCTCAATTAATAAATAAATATTTGAAACATGTTTTTCCGCTTCTACTTCTCCAACTCGAATAATGTCTTCAATGTTTGTAAAAGCACGTGAACTAAATTGCTCTACAGCTGGTCGCATCATTAAATCCGATGCAATTTGCCGATTCATTACAAGCTCATGCTGCATAATTTCTATACTTTGCATGATTACGTCATAAATGGACGTAACATCGCCATTCACCTTAATTGGAGACACATCCACAGCGATAACAATATCGGCCCCTAATTCTTTCACAACCGATACTGGGATACGATCAATAACCCCACCATCCACTAATAATCGTCCATCTATTTTTTCTGGTACAAACACTCCAGGAACAGATATGCTAGCCCTCACCGCATCTGCAACTGGTCCACTTGTAAAAACCACTTTTTCCCCCTTCAATATGTCAGTAGCCACAACAGCCGTCGGGATATCTAACTCTTCTAAATTTTTATTATATGTAAACATTTTAATCATATCTTTGACACGTTTTCCAGCAATAAATCCCATTTTCGGTACCGTGAAATCTAAATAATACTTCCGCTTGAAAACAGATGCCAATTTATACAATCTTTCAACGTTACTACTTGCCGCATAAAACGTACCTATTAGCGCCCCCATACTACTTCCTGCAATCATATGAATAGGGATACCAGCTTCCCTTAAAACCTTTATTACACCAATATGAGCAAACCCTTTCGCTCCTCCAGACCCAAGTGCTAAACCAATCTTTGGTTCTTTCATTTTTCTCACCCTTTAATTTTTTTCATTCCTTTTTCATACTTATGGTCTAAATTCACTACGTATCCACGTATACTGAAATGAACGTTTTTTGGGACAAAGGGGGATTTACTTACATGTATGAAAAATGGAAAACCGCTTTCCTTACCATATCAACGCTTTTTTTAACCTTTTCTCTTGTACTCCACCCCCAAGCCGCTTTACAAGCTTCTATTCGCGGGTTAAATATATGGTGGGAAGTTGTATTCCCTTCACTACTACCGTTTTTCATCATTGCGGAACTTCTAATTAGTATCGGTGTTGTAAAATTTATTGGCGTTATATTAGAACCACTCATGCGCCCACTTTTTCGCGTTCCAGGGATAGGTGGATTCGTTTGGGCAATGGGAATGGCTTCAGGTTTCCCTGCAGGCGCCAAACTAAGCGCTAGACTACGAAAAAGCAACCTTTTAACTCAGATTGAAGCGGAGCGCCTCGTTTCTTTCACAAATTCTTCTAATCCACTTTTTATTTTCGGTGCTGTGTCTATCGGTTTTTTTAATAATCCGAAATTAGGGATTATATTAGCGGCTGCCCATTATTTAAGTAACTTTGCTGTCGGATTAATTATGCGTTTTTACGGCCATAATACCGTTTACAAAAATAATACACACACTACAAAAAAACGCCGCTTTCAAAACCCTTTTTTAATTCTTCACGAGACACGCTTACAAGAAAAAAGACCAATCGGTAAATTACTTGGGGATGCTATCGTTTCTTCTATTCAAACATTACTTATGATTGGCGGATTTATTATTTTATTCTCTGTGTTAAATAAAATGATTACTGTATTCCACATTACAGCAGCTCTTTCTTTTATTATGCAACATATTTTATCATTCTTCCAACTAAGTACAGATTTTAGTATACCTATATTATCAGGTGTTTTCGAAATGACACTCGGAAGCCAAATGATTAGTCAAATAAATGAAACACCCCTCTTACAACAAGCTATGGTAACAAGCTTCATTTTAGCATTTAGCGGTCTTTCTATTCAGGCACAAGTTGCTAGCATATTAGCTGAAACAGACATCCGATTTAAACCCTATTTTTTCGCACGAATTATTCAAAGTATTCTTGCCCCTATTTTTACATTTATATTTTGGACACCATTTTATGAGAAAGTAAGTTCTTTCTCACCTATGCAAAAAGATATTCCTGTATTTTTATCCAAGCATCCTTCTATACTACATGAAATTTGGACATCTTTTATACATTACGGACCAATTTTTACATTATTTTGTCTATATTTATATGTTATTTTATTATTTTTTCGCACGTATAAAGAAAAACCCCGTTCACTTTAACGGGGTTTGAAACTTTTCTTTTAAAGCACGCTCTACAATAGGAGGCACAAGATCCACTACACTTCCTCCATACCTCGCAACTTCTTTCACAATACTCGAGCTTAAAAATGAATATTGGTTGTTTGTCATAATAAAAAATGTTTCAATATTTTCATCTAATTTTCGATTCATAGAAGTAATTTGCATCTCATATTCAAAATCAGAAACTGCTCGTAAACCACGTAATATTGCATTTGCATTACGCATTTTTGCATACTCTACTAACAGCCCACTATGCGAATCTACTTTTACATTCGGGATATCCTTTGTCGCTTCTCGAATTAGTTCTAATCGCTCTTCAACTGAAAAGAATGGTTTTTTAGATGAATTGTTTAAAACGACTACGTACACCTCATCAAATACTTTTGCTCCCCTTTTAATAATATCCAGATGCCCAAGGGTAATTGGATCAAAACTTCCTGAAGAAATAGCTATACTTGTCATTCTGTCCCCTCACCTTCATACTTATAAATCGATATTGCAGTAATCCCATAATTCTCAGCTCGTACTTTTACAAGCTTTCCTATTGAATCAGGTAAAACCACATCATTACCATGCTCTGCCATAATTAATCCATCACTATGTAGCAATCCATGTTGATCCATTACACTAATTAAAGATACAATTTTTTGCTCTTTATATGGTGGGTCTATTAATATAAGATCGAATGACATTTCACGTTTTATAAGCGCCTTTACTGCACGTTCCGCATCATTTCGATATACTTCAGCTTGTTCCTGTATTCTACAACTTTCTAAATTTTGATGAATTACTTTTATCGCTTTACTATCCCTATCAACAAAAATCGCTTTATCGATCCCTCTGCTCAAAGCCTCAATTCCAAGGCCACCACTACCACCAAATAAATCAAGGGCGATACCACCATCAAAATAAGGACCTATCATATTAAAAATAGATTCTTTTACTTTATCTGTCGTTGGACGTGTTGTATTACCAGGAACCGCTTTAAGTGGGTGTCCTTTACATTTTCCTGAAACTACTCTCATCTGTTGTCACTACCTTTATTTCAATCTATCGAGCGATTATAGAAAGCCATTCCCACTTCGGTAACCGTTAACAAATTACATTCACCAAAATATTAGAAAACTCAGCATCAAATAACCACTCATTATTTTTATGTATTCATCTCATCATTCACTAATATGAATCCAATATGTATATTAGTTCCACTTTATCTTTTTTATCCTATCACAAAATAAAAAAAAGAAAAATAAAAAGCCTGACATAAAATTTAATTTCATTATGTATATCTTCATTTAGATTGGACATAAATAATTATAACAACATCACCTTCGATGTTGTTGCCAACCGCGGAGAAGACTTACGTTTCCCCATAAGTTCTTCCTCCGGTTTCTCCTCTCCCTTTGCCTTCTTACTAGTACATGCTAGTATAAGAAGGGCCCTGCTATGCAGGGTTTTTTTTCTTTGTGTGCTTTTCATTTAAAAAGTGAAATGTTACAGTAAAAGAAAGAGGAGGAAAAAATATGATTCAACGCTTTATAGAACTCGGAGAAGGCTACTCTGATTTATATGAATTACTTGAAATTGCCAAAACAAATCAAGAACGTATAGCACATATGTTACAATTTGAAACGATAAAAAACGATAAAAAAGTGTGTTCGCTTGTTGTAATATTAAAACCAACTACTACTGGTGATTTCCAACCATTATACATATGTCGTGAAGGCATTCCTGTATTTGAAAATAAAAAAAGTAAACGTGTCATTTTATTTGAAGAAACGGCAGAGCAACTCGGAAAAAAAGTGGCTACTTTTACTGTAAAGCCATCTACAACTTTCCCAGAAAAAGAACTATTTTTTAATCATTTAATTGGTATTTTACGAATGAACAATTTCATTCCTCCGATGAAATAACACTTTATTTCAATTAAAAAATCCCCCGCTAAATTTAGCAGGGGATTTTTTCTATTAGCTATAATCGTATTCTTTTGCTCGATCAGGACGGGAATTTTCAAATTCCGTTTTTAAATACGGGCGATACGACTGTTCTATCTTTTTCACAAAAGGAAGTTTGTTCAATTTATGCATCATATGCTCAATTTGTTCCATGTCACAATATACTACAGCATATTTTAATCGTTTTGATATGTAATGTATGTTACCATATTTCCTTAAAATCTTGGCATGTTTCAATGAATGTAAATAAACAATCATACTTTGTCGTTGCCCGAACATAATCTTCTCCATCTTCTCCTTTTAAAAACATATATTTTATATTCTATGAAAACCAATCAGAAATTTATAACATTACAGGACAAACTCTGTATACGTTTCCTTCCAACTTCTAAAAAACGGGGTACATCACCCCGTTTTTTTACAACCACAACCTCCGCCAGTACCACAACCTCCACCACAGCCACCAGCATCAAAGAATGGATTCCCTGTTGGCACTTTAATGGAAGAAGACACTTCCGAACCGATCGCTACACTAACTTCATCTAATAACTTCTGCAAAGCAGTTTCTGCTCTTTTAAAAGCTGCAACCTTATCATGTAAGTCCACAGAACGCTTTAATTCTCTCATTTTCATCGATACGGTAGTGTAGTCAGGATGGTATTTTCCAAAACGCTGTACTTCCTCATACCGTTCTTTCATCGCTGTAAATTGCTGAATTAACGTCTGAAGTTCCATATCTTCATGTAATTCTCTATAATACTTACGATAATCTTCTGCTATATCTGAACAGATAATCGCTTTTGCAAGCTGCTCTGCCTTATCTAATATTAATACGCTTTCTAGCGTCGCTACAATCATGAGAGACACCTCCGAGTATCCATCATACCACATTTAGATTAGAACTACTAATTGAAGTGACTTACTCAAAAGAAAGATATAATGAAACTATTTTCACACTATATCCGTACACACTTATACAGTAATATGTTCCGCTATATTATATTTAAGAACATCCCATTTCCCACTATTTTGTTTCACATAACTAATACACGCATTTTTTAATGGTGTCTTAAATGTAATTTCATCTGGTTCAATGGCATGTAAAATTGCTTTTATCGCGTGTGAGTGAGCAACAATAATAATACGTTTGCCAAAATGAGTTGTTGCAACATCTTCTAAAGCAGCAAAGCAACGAGCTACAATCTCTTCATCTTGCTCCATACCTTCTACTTTACCCTCAGCAATCAACTCTCTAACAGTCGCAACTGGCTTCCCTGAAGCTTCTCCAAAATTCCGTTCAACAAATCGATCATCTAATAAAATCGATTGTAATCCAGCCGCCTTTGCGATTTCATTAGCCGTTTCTTGCGCTCTAATTAACGGGCTACTTATAATGATATCCCACGTTTCTTCTTGTAAAGCAGCTGCACTTTGACTCGCTTGCTTCTTACCAACTTCATTAAGCGGAATATCTTCTCGCCCCTGAATAATTTCTTGAAAATTCCAATCAGTTTGTCCATGTCGTACTAAACAAATTTCCGTCATGCTGCAACTCCTTTTTAAATAATCAATCTCTATTGTAACAAAAGTTCTGCATGACGGACATATTTTTCACTTGCAATTAGGTTGCATTTTGTTGCTTCATATACTGAAACATATCAATCATGATCGAAGCAACAGCCAATTGATTTTGAAATTTTTCCACTTTATCTGGTATTGTTTTTTTGAAATGTTGCATCGCCGCTAACTCAAAAGCCTCTTTTTCTTCAGGATTTCGTGTTAATTTTCTATACCAGTACGGTTGCTCTCTAATATAGCGAGATAAATCCTCATCAGCCTTTATAAACTCCATAATTTCTGCTCTCATCATCTTTCCCCCCTAATCCTTTTGAAAGAAAAACGGGTTATTTTCTGAAGTACTTTGTTCTTGTTGCGTACGGTTACCTTGAAATTGCTGAATAACTTGTTGCACGCTCCCAATAGCACTCGTCACATTAGCTAAATGGTTCTGCATTTGTTCCACGTCCAACTTTTTAAAAAAAGAAAGCATTTGCCCCATCACATCAGCAGTTTTTTCCTCTTCAGTTCGATTATCTTTTTCTTTTTTATTTTCTTTTACCGAAGAAAACGCAGGCGCTCCATCCGGTCTATAAGTTGCCCATATTGGATCTTCTTCACCAAGTAAGTACCATTCTTCATAAAATTGTTGCCAAGTTTTGTGACCACTTCTAACCTCATGAACCATTTTAGGGTGATGGTTTACAAATTCTTTAAACTGTTGAACCGATGGATGTAACGGCCCTTTTGTTGTTGGCATAATCCTCACCTCTCCATGTATATCTACTATATAGTAAGAAAAAAAAGGCGCATGGTTCGCCTATTTTTAGACGATTCATGCACCTTTTTTTCTGCTATTTGCATACGGTCAGATTCCCACCTACAATTCAGTGAATACGAAGTAACTAATTAGGTGATGTAACACCCCACCGCTTACAGTTTCGCTTTATTTTCGAATAAAGTTTTGTGTATAAAATTTATCGTATACACCAACACCTAATCCTGTAAATTGTTCATTTAATAAATTCTTTCTATGCCCCTCACTATTTAACCAACCTTGCACTGCCGCAATTCCATCACTATGTTGCGCCGCTATGTTCTCACCAGCAAGTTGAAATCCTACTTTCCCGCGCTGCAAACGATCTCCTAGCGTACCTAATGTAGGTGAGTCATGAGAAAAATAATTATTGTCTTTCATATCTTTACTGTGACCAACAGCAACATCTGCCGTTTCCTGATCCCATGTTAATAATGGTAATTTATGACGACTTCGAATGATATTTGTTAAATCAAAAATTTGTTGCATATTCCCATTTTCTACTTGTTTTATCTTTTCTGGAGTCAATGGTTGTTCTGCTATTAATTCACCTGAATAAACGAGCTGATATGGTCTTTGGCGTAATAAAGTTTCATCATCCATATAACGAACACCCACAAGCTCATGTGTAAATTGATCAAAATACAATTGCGCCCATCCATCTTCTACAGGTATTAACGGTTGTTCCATGACTTCGGTATCAGATAGTTCAAATTGATAACTATTTTTCCCTCTTTTTAATGAAATTTCATGCGAAAGCGGACTTTTTTTATATACTTCTTCATATTTTTCATTTATATAATAAGGTGGAACCTTAACTTGTTCACCAGCAGCGTACGCCGTTATAACTTTACGTTCAGAAACTCCGAATTGAACATACTGAGTTAAATCCTGATTGTATACCCACCATTCATATCCGTATGCAGATGGCTCTATTCGAGAGGGTTCTCCCCACTTCGCTAATAAATTTTCAGAGTCTTCACCAATCATATTTAAAACAGTGTCTGAGGAGTCTTCCTTAATTTGCTTTTTCTTTTTCACAATTTTATTTTCTTGCTTTGATTGAGATGGGGTTAATATATATTGTGAAACGAGTAATTTCCCGTATAAATCAACAGCTAAAATTAAAATTGTAATCATTACGATACGCAATAATTTCTTCAAACGATATACCTCCTGAACAAAACATAAAATTGAGATATACACAAATCCTTTTCTTTCTTTTTGTGTGTACCGTACTCTTTTCACTATATCATATTTTTGTGAAAAAAGTCTGGATTATCCCTTTTCTCTCAATATGAATTGCACTTTCTTATTATTCATACTATTATAAAAATAATGGTGTAACATTAAAAAAGGAGGTATTATATGCAATTTACAAATACGAAATTTAATGGAGCCGTCGTTGAATTAACTCTTTTAACTGAAATCATGGAAAACAACCACTTCGTACTTGCTGGACAGTGGGATTATGAACGGGTTACATACGATTATAAATTTGAAATATTAAAGGATGTTTATTATTTGCGGGTGCAAGGCGTTGCTGTTGAAGGTGACATTGGCAGTAGACACGCTGAAGTAAAACTACTCCCTCCCTTATTAGGAAAACATTATTATCCTCACGGCGTTGAATATGGCGATGATGAGACTTTCCCAACGAATGTACTTCAAAAAAGTGAACAACTCCTACAAAATGTCGAAAAAGAGTTAAAGGAACTTCAAATTATTGATTAACAAAAACAAGCGCATCAATATGATGCGCTTGTTTTTTCCCTCCCCTAAGAATGAATCGTTTTTTTTACTGGATATCCATAAATAGATCCATCCTTTACTTTAATCTCATCTTCCCAAGGAACCTTATATTTACCTTCAGATAAATCTTTTACAAACGTATATGGATTTTCTTTCACCCCACCAGGAGTTGCTACATATCCTCTTGAACCTAGATTATATATATTATTTTCTAATCCCCATCCTAATCTAGCCTGATCTGCTAGTTCTGGATATACTTCAGCAGTAACAATCTCCCAAGGATTTCGATGCCCCTGTACTAAAGTAGTCCCATCAAAATTACATACTTGTCCTTCACCAAAGTAATAAAATACACCATCATAACCCGCTAAGTTTACCGACAATGTATACATTAAATTCTGCCATGCATTTGAACGATTGGTTAGCATCCATTGTTCACTAACTTGTGTGCTATACCCAGAAATACGAATCAAGACATTTGCACCTTTATAGGCCGCTTCACGAGCTACTTCAGGGAACATGCCATCATGACAAATACAAACAGCTAATTTACTTCCTCCAGGTCCATCACAAACAGGTAAGCCTAAATCTCCAGCTTTCCAAGGCTCGACTGGCACCCAAGGATTTAGCTTACGATACTTCAAAATCATTTCACCTTGTGGATCAATAATAACTGCTGTATTATATGGCTCTCCACCATCAGGGTTTTTTTCCATTATTGAAAAAACACCATATACTTTAGATTCCTTACATGCCTCAGCAAATAAGTCTGTTTCTGGCCCAGGCACTGTACATAAAAATTCTTCTGTAGTCCATTTTTTTGTATTGAGCCCTTGTGTACTATATTCAGGAAATACTATCAATTCTAATCCAGGGTAACCTGATTTGGTCGAATGAATTGTTTTTATGATTTGTTGAATTTGTTTATCAATGTCTGCACGTGACTCTACTACTGGTACTGGATATTGAATTAGCGCTGTCAAAAAACCACTAATCGGCTTTACCATACTTCCACTACTACCCATTTAAATTCCCCCTTAAAATAGTTCGTGTTTATTAAAGATAACAATATATATTTGTAACTCTCTAAAAAACTTGCACTACATATGGAATTATTACGCATGAAAGCTAGTAGTAAATTTTATATCCACTTTTAGTACACGCCTACACTAACTTAACATAAATAATTAGAAAATTCAATCTTTAACGAAAATCTAAAACTAAAAAAGAAAAAGCGTATGGAATCCCATACACTTCTTCTACTTAGTCTGCAAATAAGGTGGTAATTGCTGCAACTGCTCCTTATCCTTTTCACGCTCTCTACGTGCCCATCTAAAGAATACATAGCCTATAATTGTACCGTACACTATTTCCTGGACAATTTTCATTATGATACCACCAGTTTGTTGGTCTTGTACTACTGGCATCCAGTGTAAAAATTCTGGTCCAGTTATATTTAAATCTGATAAAGTGCCCGCCGGTACACATAGTTCCATTGCTTTCATCCAAGCGGCTGGATCCGTATACGTTGCGAATAACGGAGCTGTCGCAAAAATTATTAACGCACAAGCTGGCGTTAATAATATACCGTTAGCAAACATGTAACCAAGTTTCTTTATATCACTTAACGTTTGATATTCTGGTAACGGATTTAGCATCGGCCACCACATCATGATTGCTGTAAAAAACAATATAGTGAGACAAATAGGATGAGCAATTTGACTTTGTTTTACCGTATCAAAAACAACTGGTAAATGATAAAAAGAAAACAGGCCGTTAAATACAAACAATGCAATAAGTGGTTTAGCAAATACCTTTAATATAATTTGAACGAACTTAAAAGAAGTAATGTAACGATATAACCAAATTGGTATACCAAGCAACAGTAACGGTGGAACTGCAATATACATGACTGCCATTTCAAACATATGAGCACTAAATATAATATGGCCAATTAAATCAATAGGCCCTCCCTTTACAAAATACAAAAGAACAATACCAGTCGTAAAATAAATAATTTGCTTCTTACTTACCTTCGTCGCATTTTCAAATCTCATTCTATAAGGCCCAATAATTAAGAAGTACCCAATAAGAATCGAAAGCATAAATAATAAAAAAATTGGACTCCATAAAGCCTGAAAACCAAATATCCATAAGTTACTCATTGTCACACCTACCTTCTTAAGGTTATTCCATAATATGAAGAGGGAGCTGTGACAACACAAGCTCCCTTATTTTTCACTTTTCAAATCCACACAATTGTCATAAAAGCTAAAATTGTAATTAACCCTATTAGCAGGCCAGAGTAAAGAAAGAAACTTGCTGCTTCATGTCCTTTATGGCTCATATGCATAAAATAATACAATTGAAAAATTACTTGTACCACTGCTAATAGTAAAATAAATGGCACAGAGAAAGTCGGACTAAAAGTTTTTGGATACGCCACTGCTACAAATGCAACTAATGTTAAAAAAATCATTAATGCAAACGTAATAACTTGATGCTTCATTTCCTCCGCACTTTTTCTCTTCCGATAAACAAGATCAACTTTAGGATTATTCGTTTGCTTTATCGCCATTGTTTATCCCACCATTCCCATTAAATATACTACAGTGAAAATAAACACCCAAACTACGTCAATAAAATGCCAATAAATCGATGCAACATAAAACTTCGGTGCATTGTATAAATTTAGACCTCTCTTCGCATTTCTAAAGATTAATGTTAAAATCCAACACAATCCAAACAATACGTGGAGTCCATGTGTACCAACAAGAGCATAAAACGCAGAGCCAAACGCACTACTTCTCATAGTATGCTTAAATTCATGTGTATAATGATAAAACTCATATATCTCAAACCCTAAAAACCCTAAACCTAGCAATACAGTTACTAGTAACCAAAGTTGCATTTTCTTAAAGTTAAAGTTTTTCATATGGTACATCGCATATACACTCGTTAAGCTACTCGTTAATAAAAGCATCGTCATAATGAAAACGAGCGGCATTTGGAACATCTCTTGAGATGTTGGTCCACCATTTGTAGAATTCTTTAGCGCTAAATATGTGCCAAACAAGGAAGCGAACAACACTGTTTCGCCTCCAAGAAATAACCAAAAGCCGACAAACTTATTTTTCCCCTCAAGGGTTGCTTTTTCAGGCTCTGCTGGAAATGTTTCATTCGTTAATTTTTCATCTACATGCATTATGCCTTGCCCCCCTTATCCTCTAAATCTTCCTTATGAATATGATATCCATGATCATCGATTACTGAACGTAGGAACATTGTGCCAAATGTAATGATTAAACCAATAATTGCTACTAATAACCAGAACTTATCTTTTCCGCCCTGCATATACATTGCACCAAATGCCGCTATAAACAATCCGAAAGAAATGACAAATGGTGAAAACGAAGGATTTGGCATATGAATATCACCAACTGGTTCCGCTGCTGTCATCTCTTTATTACCTTCACGTTTTTCAATCCAAAACGGATCTAATCCGCGAACAAATGGTAGTTGTTTAAAGTTATATTCTGGTGTCGGTGCTGGCATCGTCCATTCTAATGTACGTGCATCCCACGGATCACGACCAGCTTTTTCTTTTGATACTGTCGTTTTAATTACATTGAATAGAAGAACAATCGTCCCAAGGGCCATAAACACCGCTCCGATAGAACTAATCATATTCCCCATTTCCAACCCTTGCCCTTCAAGATATGTGTAGTAACGGCGTGGCATACCAATCAAGCCAAGGAAATGCTGAATAAAGAACGTTAAATGGAAACCGATAAAGAATAGCCAAAACGTTATCTTTCCTAATGTTTCATTTAATACTTTATTAAACATCAGTGGCCAATAAT
The DNA here is from genome assembly GCF_054509685.1 of Bacillus sp. C-3-6. Classification (NCBI taxonomy): domain Bacteria; kingdom Bacillati; phylum Bacillota; class Bacilli; order Caryophanales; family Bacillaceae; genus Bacillus; species Bacillus sp. C-3-6. The sequence continues at coordinate 3,763,433 of NZ_CM137247.1, forward strand.
AATGAGCTCCTGCAAGTAGACCAAATACAACACCGCCAACGATTACATAATGAAAATGTGCTACTACGAAATAGTTATCATGAAATTGATAATCAGCTGGTGCAGATGCTAGCATAACCCCTGTAACTCCACCCATGACGAATGATGGAATGAAAGCTACTGCCCACATCATTGGTGTCGTAAAACGAATATTTCCGCCCCACATTGTAAAGAGCCAGTTGAATATTTTGATACCAGTCGGAACCGCAATCGCCATTGTTGCAACTGAGAAAATAGCATTAGCAACTGGACCAAGTCCAACAGTAAACATATGATGCGCCCATACCATAAATCCTAAAAATCCAATTAATACAGTCGCAAACACCATCGATGAATAACCAAACAATCGTTTTTTCGAAAATGTCGCGAAGATTTCTGAGAATATTCCGAAAGCTGGGAGTATAAGAATGTATACTTCTGGATGACCGAAAATCCAGAATAAATGCTCCCATATAATTGTATTCCCACCCAATGCTGGATTAAAGAAACTTGTTCCAAATAAACGATCTAACATTAAAAGTCCTAATCCTACAGTTAACGGTGGAAAAGCGAATAATATAAGCGAAGATGTTACAAATGTCGTCCATGTAAACATCGGCATACGCATATACGTCATTCCTGGCGCACGCATATTAATAATGGTGACAAGGAAGTTAATACCTCCAATTAATGTACCAATACCTGAGATTTGCAAACCGAGTACATAGAAATCAACACCATGACCTTTAGAAGCTAAAGCTAAAGATGCATAAGATGTCCATCCTGCATCAGGTGCTCCACCTAAAAACCAACTTAAATTTAAAAATACTCCACCAAAGAAAAATAACCAAAATCCGAGTGAATTCAAAAACGGGAACGCTACATCACGTGCACCAATTTGAAGTGGTACAGCGGCGTTCATAAATGCAAACACGAGTGGCATAGCTGCGAGGAAAATCATTGTTGTACCGTGCATCGTCAATACTTGATTATAAGCATCCCCAACAAGAAAAGCGTTGTTAGGAATCGCTAATTGAAGGCGAATAAATAGAGCTTCTATTCCGCCTATTACAAAAAACAATCCACCTGCAATTAAATAGAGAATGGCAATCTTTTTATGGTCTACTGTCGTTAAATAATCCCATATGACAGCACCCATCCCCTGTTTTTTTGCTACAGAACTCACGTTTTCAACCTCCCCTTCGCGAATAATCCCTCTTTACTTTTCAACTTTTAACGTTTGTAAGTATGCATTTAATGCATCAATTTGATCATCCGTTAAGTTGCCATATTTGCCAGTCATTTTGTTTCCTGGCTTCATATTTTCAGGATCTTTCAGCCATTTTTTTAAGTTTTCTTCATTGTTTTCGGCAATACCGGCAACCATATCGCGATCCGCAAAGTTTGCTAAGTTTGGTGCGATACGAGCGGAAGGTGGTCTACTATCATTAGATCCAACTGCGTGACAACCAATACAGCTTTTATTAAATATTTCTTGGCCCTCTTGCGCCTTTGTTGAAGCTACTTCTTTCTTCCCATCAATCTTCTTCATATCAGCAAGCCAATTTTTGTACTCGCTTTCATCTAAAGCTTTCACTTTAAATTGCATTAAAGAATGTGATGGGCCGCAAAATTCTGTACAAAAACCATTATAAGTGCCCGATTTATCTGCCTTTAACCACATTTTGTTCACATTGTCTGTATTTGTATCCATTTTCCCAGCTAAAGATGGAACCCAAAATGAGTGTTTAATATCGGCACCCTTCAAATTTAAATACACTTTCTTACCTGTGGGGATGACTAAATCTTGCGAAGTTACTATCTTTTCTGATTTATAAGAAAATTCCCACCAATAAAGATTCGCTGTTACATCAACAACGATAGTATCTTTATCAATATTCTTTTTCTCCATCGCACTTACATCAGCAAGTTTGAATGTATATGTAACCGTTGGAACAGCTAAGATTAGTAAAAGAATAATCGGAATAACTGTCCATATAATTTCTAGCTTGTGATTTCCTTCAACTTGCTCTGGAATATAATCTTCCTGACCTTTCTTTTGTCGGAAACGCACAATTACATACAAGAAAATAATAGTAACTACTAGTACTACTCCTACCATGATTGCACTCGCAAGTAGAAGTAAATCATATTGCATTTTTGCTACTTCTCCTTGCGGAATTAAAGTAGATTGAAAGGCTTTACCGCATCCCCCTAACAGTAAAGCCAGCAGTGAAACGAACGAAAGCAGTCGCCACTGTTTCTTCATACAAACAACCCCCACTTTCCTTGTGAATTAGATTGTACTTTATAGTTAAGTAAAGTAAATCTCAACGTAAAGAAATCCAATTATGTCGTTGTCTTAGAAGAATGTAACTACAATCATTGATACAAATAAGATTGTTAAATAATTTAGGGAATAAACAAACATTTGCACGGACCATTTTATGTCATCTTTCTTACGGAATCCATAAAATCCTAAAGCGATCCATCCGATGTTAAGCAGTGTTGCAATTACCATAAATGTTATCCCTAGTCCACTCATATAAAATGGTAGTGGTAATAAACATACTGTCCAAATCATAATTTGGCGTTTCGTAATTTCAAATCCATGAACTACAGGAAGCATTGGAATTCCTGCATTTCGATATTCATCAACACGTTTCATCGCTAATGCAAGGAAATGTGGGATTTGCCAAATAAACATAATTAAAAATAACATCCAAGCAATTGGATGACCTAAAGATGGATCGATTGCTGCCCATCCAATTAAAGGTGGAACTGCACCAGATATACTACCTACAACAGTATTTAGTGTATACTTTCTCTTTGTCCATAAACTATATAGAACAACATATGTGAAAGCACCAATAAATCCCATTAAGACTGCCATTGGTGTTGTTAATAATAAAAATACAAAACCAAGAAGTAATATGACTAGTCCAAATGTAAGTGCAAATCCTGGTTTATACTTTCCAGTAACCGTTGGACGGGTCTTTGTTCTTTCCATTAATGGATCGATGTCTCGATCAATGTAGTTGTTTAAACAACATACCCCTGCCATAACTAATCCAGAACCAACGATTGTAAAGAATAACTTATCCAGATTATCCATTACACTTAATCCATTAAAGTGTAATGCCAACCAAAATCCTGTAAATACAGTAAGTGTATTTGAGTTTACAATCCCCATTTTAACGAGTGCTTTTAAATCTTGTATCCGGGTTGTTTCCGGTACACTTGTAACAGCGGACTCATCATGCAGCTCACTTGTTGCATGGTTCATCACTCTAACCCCCTCTTAAAACTTTCATCTTTCTTTTTGCGCCTATTTCAAATGAAATAATTCGCTTCTATATAGCAATATTATTACAGTAGAAACATTGTTAACCCATTCTACTACTAATCTACGCCCATACTCCAATATATTAAATCATATTTCCCGAACATTTTGTGAAGAAAACATGAACTTTTTGTGTCGAATATAAAAAACTTCATTCTGACTTGTCCTTATCATAACATGATGTTACCTTCTATAATAAACTATTTTATCCTATTTAACACGTATTCTCCCCATTTCTTTTCAAAATAGCCTGTTTTTCACCTAAATTTTTCCTTAGGAACCCTGTTTTTACACCTATTTTCTCCCCCTTTCCTTTCCCCTCCATTTCTTTGCTATTTTATTATTTTTTATATATCATAGGAACTAGCGCGTTTTATTCTATACATAATGGAATGAAAATATTTCGCAATAACTTCATAGCAGAAAGATGGTGAAAGAGATTGCAACGCTTTATTAAATGGTTAGCAGTCATTACAAGCCTTGATTTATTAATAGTTTTATTAGGAGGCGCTTTAGTTACAAAAACAGGTTCTGGTCAAGGTTGTGGTAAATCATGGCCACTTTGTAACGGTGAATTTGTTCCATCTAATTTATCAATGGAAACTATTATTGAACTTAGCCACCGATTAACATCAGGATCAGCTGGAATTCTTGTCACTCTCCTTTGTATTTTGTCCTGGAAATATTATAAACATGTGCGTGAAACAAAAACGTTAGCAATTTTATCCTTCGTATTTTTAGTTGCACAAGCATTAATGGGAGCAGCAGCAGTCGTTTGGGGACAAATGCCAGCTGTACTTGCTATCCATTTCGGTATTTCCTTAATTTCATTTGCTTCTGTCATTTTATTAACGTGTCTTATCTTTGAAATTGACCAAAAATTTGATGCACGTTCTCTTATTATGGACAAAAAAATGAAATTTCATATTTATGGTGTAACAATTTACAGTTATATCGTCGTCTACACAGGTGCTTTAGTACGTCACGAACGAGCTAGCTTAGCCTGTCCAGACTTTCCTTTATGTAGCAAAAACAGACCTATGCCAACTCAACTACATGAATGGGTTCAAATGGGCCATAGAGTTGCAGCAATGTTAATTTTCGCTTGGATACTTTACGCGATGATTCTCGCTATTCGTCATTACAAACAGCAACCTGTAGTATATTGGGGATGGATCATTTCATTTATCCTTGTTACACTTCAAGCTGTAGTAGGAATTTTAGTTGTATTTACAAACGCTAGTTTAGCAATGGCATTGTTACATTCTCTATTCATTTCTTGCTTGTTTGCCGTACTATGCTATTTAGTTATGTTAGGAACAAGAAGTAAAGTGAATGCAAAAGAAGCCGGATCAACTTCTAAACAAACAAAATAATTTAAAACTAAAATCCCTTGCCAATTCGGCAAGGGATTTTTTGCAATAAAGAAAAGAGCTGTATTTACACAGCTCTTTTTTTATTTTAGTGATCTAATTCAATAAGTAAATCACCCGTTTGAATTGCATCACCATCGTTAACATATACTTTTTTCACTTTACCATTGAACGGCGCTTGAACTGTCGTTTCCATTTTCATCGCTTCTGTAATTGCCATAGAATCGCCTTTTTTTACTTCATCGCCTTCTTTTACAACTACTTTAATTACCGTTCCTGGCATTGTTGCACTAATGTGATTTGGATTTTCACGGTTTCCTTTCACACGTTGTGCAACTGTTGCTTTCACACTCTCGTCTTTCACGACAATTTCACGTGGTTGACCATTAAATTCCAAGTAAAGGACACGATTTCCATCCGGCTGTGGTTCTCCAATTGATACAAGTTTAACCATCAATGTCTTACCTTGTTCAATTTCCACATCAATTTCTTCACCTAGTCTCATACCATAGAAGAATGTCGGTGTATCAAGTACAGATACATTTCCATAAAGCTCAGCAACTTTTTCATAGTCCATAAATACTTTTGGATATAATGCATATGCAACTACATCAAAAATTGTTACTTCGCGTCCAAGTTTATGGAATAATTCTTCTTTTAACGCGTCGAAATCTACTGGCTCTAGTAGTTCACCTGGTCTTACTGTTAACGGCTCTTTCCCTTTTAAAATAATCTTTTGCAATTCTTTCGGGAAACCACCGTACGGTTGACCTAAATCACCAGAGAACATTTCAACAACAGATCCAGGGAAGTCCAAAGCATGTCCACGCTCTAAAACATCTTGTTCTGTCAGGTGGTTTTGAACCATAAATAACGCCATATCGCCAACAACTTTTGATGACGGTGTTACTTTTACAATATCTCCAAACATGTCATTCACACGACGGTACATTACTTTCACTTCATCAAAGCGATCTCCTAAACCAACCGCCTTCGCTTGTTGCTGAAGATTACTATACTGTCCACCTGGCATTTCATGCATATATACCTCTGTGTGAGGTGCATTCATACCACTTTCAAACGGTGCATAGTATTTGCGTACATCTTCCCAATAATGAGATAGCTTTTCTAAAGAATCGATATTAACATCTGGTTGTCTTTCATTTCCACCTAGTGCATAGAATAATGTGTTCGCACTCGGTTGTGACGTTTGACCAGCCATAGAACTCACTGCTACATCGACAATATCAACACCTGCTTCAATTGCCTTCGTATACGTTAATATACCATTTCCACTCGTATCGTGCGTATGCAGGTGAATCGGAATCGATACCGTCTCTTTTAATGCTGAAACTAAATCATATGCTGCGTTTGGTTTTAGTAAGCCAGCCATATCTTTAATACCTAAAATGTGAGCTCCCGATGCTTCCAACTCTTTTGCTAAGTTTTTATAATAATTCAAATCATATTTACTACGTAATGGATCATGAATATCTCCTGTATAGCACATTGTTGCTTCTGCAATTTTACCAGTATCTCGTACAGCATCAATTGCAACTCTCATACCTTCTACCCAGTTTAAACTATCAAAAATACGGAACACATCAATGCCTGCTTGAGCAGAACACTCCACAAATTTTTGAATTAAATTATCTGGATAGTTTTTGTAGCCAACTGCGTTTGACGAACGTAGTAACATTTGGAATAAAACGTTCGGCATTTTTTCACGAAGATCTAGTAATCGTTCCCATGGATCTTCTTTTAAGAAACGATACGCGACATCAAACGTTGCACCGCCCCACATTTCAGCTGAGAATAGGTTTGGTAACATTCTTGCTGTTGGCTCTGCAATTTGATGTAAATCTTTTGTACGAATACGAGTTGCAAGTAATGACTGATGTGCATCACGGAATGTTGTATCCGTTAAAAGTACACGGTTTTGATCCTGTACCCATTTTACTAATCCATCTGCTCCACGCTCGTCCAAAATTTGTTTCGTTCCATTTTGGATTGGCTCTGAATGTTTTAAACATGGAATACGAGCATCTGGGAATATTGGCTTTTCTTTTTTCCCTACTCCTGGGAAGCCATTTACTGTTACTGAACCAATATAATTTAACATTTTCGTTCCGCGGTCTTTACGTTTCGGGAACAAGAATAGTTCAGGTGACACATCAATAAACGAAGTATCATATTCTCCTGATAAGAAGTTTTTATGTTTTACTACATTCTCTAGGAATGGAATATTTGTTTTAATACCACGAATACGGAATTCTTTTAAGTTACGTTCCATTTTTGCAGCAGCTTGCTCAAAAGTAAGTGCCCAAGTTGTAACTTTTACAAGTAAAGAATCGTAGTATGGTGTAATAACTGCACCTTGGAAGCTATTTCCTGTATCAAGACGCACACCAAAACCACCGCCTGATCGATACGCCATAATTTTTCCTGTATCCGGCATAAAATTATTTAGCGGATCTTCAGTTGTTACACGAGATTGAATTGCAAATCCATGTACAACTACTTCCTCTTGCTTCGGAACACCTACCATTTTGCTATGTAATGAATGTCCATCAGCTATTAAAATTTGTGATTGAACAATATCTACTCCCGTAATCATTTCTGTAATCGTATGTTCTACTTGAACACGTGGATTTACTTCAATAAAGTAAAACTCATCATCTTTTACAAGGAATTCTACTGTTCCTGCATTTAAATAGTTTACATTTTTCGTTAACTTCACAGCAGCATCACAAATACGCTGACGCAGATCATCTGAAAGTGATACACTCGGTGCAATTTCTACAACTTTTTGATGACGACGTTGTACAGAACAGTCACGCTCGTATAAATGAACAACATTGCCTTCTTCATCTGCTAAAATTTGTACTTCTATATGTTTAGGTTTTTCAACGAATTTTTCGACGTAAACTTCATCATTACCAAAGGCTGCTTTCGCTTCTGATTTCGCTCGATTATATGATTCTCCTAATTCCTCACTAGTACGCACAATACGCATACCACGACCGCCACCCCCAAGGGATGCTTTAATAATAATTGGGTAATCATACTTTTCAGCAAATTTTTCGACTTCTTCTAATGAATTTACTGGACCATCACTACCAGGTATAACTGGAATTTGTGCTAGCTGCGCTTGTGTTCTTGCTTTCACTTTATCTCCAAACATATCTAAATGCTTACTTTTCGGACCGATAAAGATAATTCCTTCTTCTTCACAACGTTTAGCGAATTGAATATTTTCTGACAAGAAACCATATCCAGGGTGGATTGCATCTACATGATTACTTTTTGCAATCTCAATAATGCCTTCAATATCTAGATAAGCATCAATTGGTTTTTTTCCTTCCCCAACTAAATAGGACTCATCGGCTTTATAGCGATGATAAGAACCACTATCCTCTTTAGAATAGATTGCAACTGTTTTTAATCCAAGTTCCGAACAAGCTCGAAACACACGAATTGCAATCTCTCCACGGTTAGCTACCAATACTTTTTGAATACGTTGCAGCTTTGTCATGATTTTCCCCCTCTACTTTCCTACCACTCTAGAGATAAAATATATACACACCTTAAAAAGCGTGAAGTTCTTCACTTTCCACATTATATTATACTTAGAAAGCTTCACTTTATTTTTATCCATCATACCTTATTTTTTAACAAATGATAAGTTTTCTGTGCAATTTGTTTCACAAAAATAGTATAGCATACCTCTTCCTTTTCTAACAACTTAATTGTATATCACATTTAAACAAATGTGATATATCTTTTAACTGAAATAGAAATTAATACATCATATTTAAAACTACTTGAAAATAAAAAACACATCATGCTCTAAAGCACAATGTGTTTTTATTTTACAACTACAAGATGTGGTCCATTTTGTTCTCTTTCTTTTATTCCCTCATTCTGCTGTTTCTCTTCTCGTTTTACATGACTAGCAATATTAAGTAGTATTCCCATCGCAAGTAGATTAGCTATTAAGGAACTCCCGCCATAACTAATAAACGGTAAAGGTACTCCCGTAAGCGGTATTAATCCAGACATACCACCAACATTAACAAAAGTTTGTACTCCCATTAAACTTGCAATTCCGATTGCAATTAAACTTCCAAACGGATCTTTACATTTTTGAGCAATCCTGAATGAACGAATAATAATAAGTAGCAAGCAAATTAAAATAATAGCTACACCAATAAAACCTAACTCTTCAGATATAATAGCCATAATAAAATCTGTTTGCGGTTCTGGTAAATATCCATATTTTTGCACACTATTTCCTAATCCTCGACCGTTTAGCCCTCCTGAAGCAATTCCAATAAAAGAATTTACCAATTGGAATCCATCATTCTGAGGATCATTGAATGGATCAAGAAAAACTGAAAAACGGGCCTTTTGGTACCCACTTAATTTATAATTAGCCAGAAAATATAGCGCTGGAATCCATACTATAGAAGTTAAAACAATTCGTTTAATCCATAAATTAATCCGTACTCCTGAACAAAGAAACATAATTCCTACTGTTCCTGCAATTAACAAATCGGTACCTAAATCATTTTGCTTTAAAATTAAAAACATTGCCATTCCAACAAAACCAAGTGTAAGTCCCGACCCTTTAAAAACAGGTGTATTTGTCTCTTGTCTTCTTGCAAAAAAGCGAGCTAATATTATAATAATCGATAGTTTAACAAATTCAGCGGGCTGTATACCTAATATCCAACCTTTTGCACCATTTATTTCCTTACCAAAAATCAAGGCTGCTGCTAGTAAAGCAATACTCCCTAGCCCCATCGCCGATAAAATTATTCGTTTCCTCCAAAACTTATAAGGTAACGAGGCTACAATTACTAACAATACCGTTCCAATAGCTAAAGTTATTAATTGTTTTTTAAAAAAGTAATTTGCCGGCCAGTTATGCCTCGAAATCGCAACAATGGAACTAGAACTATATACCATTATTACTCCCAGCACACATAAGATAACAAGAGGAAGTAATAATGAATAATCCATTGATTTCCATACTTTTTTCATTTCATTTCCTCTTTCTGTTTCAATTTAATTATTGTTGTATTCCATATGTACATTGATTCTTCCTGCTTTATTATACAAATAAAAAGCTCAAACTAATTTAGTTTGAGCCCCCTTATTTGAACCCGTTATTGTTGTTTGTTTGTAAACGCTTCATGAAGTGCAGATAACTCACGTTCGAGCTCACCTAACATTGCTTTCCCTTGTTCTTCTGCAATAAGACCAAGGCGAACTGCAAAATCGACCTCGCGGGATAGTCCAAACATTTGTGTGTCTAACACTTCTTCATATAATGGACATTGCGGCATTGTAAGATGGTCCATTTGCACCTTAATAAGTCTTAAAATCTTCTCTGCATCCGCTTGTAGAAGGGCTAGTGCCTTTTCCTGATGATTTGCTACTGTCTCAGACGCCAAATTGATTCCCTCCGTTTCCGTCCTACTCTCCTCTATCCTATCTATTAATATTAGCGATAGTTTTAATAAATTGCAATAGAAACATTTTTTGTGACAACAGTGTCTAATGCTATTATACTGAAAAGTGGGAGTATAACACAAATGGGGGAACAACAATGAGCGAAATTTTATTTATTAACGGAAAAGTACGTTTTCCAATCACTATTGATCCAACTGTTTGGATCTTTGATGATCGAAAAGTAGATTTGACAACTTACTTTGATGAAACTAGAGAAAACACGTCTGAACTAGAAACTTATTTAAAAAACACTTCAGAACATTGGGATCGTGAAATTCGTGATGGTGCTGCCTTCCCACCTATACAACAAAGTGTAAAGAAATATAAAAAAGAACAGCTAATTACTGGAACATTTGGTATACCCTTTCATCCATTCCTTGCTAACGCTGAAATTTTAGAGGACGCTACGCAAGTTGAAATTGAAACGGTAGATCATACAATGACACTTCCATTAGAAACTGTCAAAAATGCTATACTAGGCTTTTCAAAAGAAGGAAAACCATTAAAAGAAGACGGGCCTGTTCATCTCTATTTCAATGATGGATCTAATCAACAAAATCCAATCCGGAACATCCGTAAATTTACAATTATTTAAAGAAAAGGAGTGAGCTTAAGCTCACTCCTTTTTACAATAAATCTGCTGCTAGTTGAGCTAAATTAGATCGCTCCCCTTTAACAAACTTCACATGACCACTAATGCGCTGTTCTTTAAACTTCTCTACAACATACGTTAAGCCATTATTATATTCATCTAAATATGGGTGATCAATTTGCTGAGGATCTCCCATCAATACAATCTTACTCTTTTCCCCTACCCTAGTTAGTATCGTTTTCACTTCATGCTTTGTTAAATTTTGTGCTTCGTCAATGATAATGAACTGATCTGGAATACTTCTCCCGCGTATATAAGTAAGGGCTTCTACTTCAATCGAACCCATTCCAGCTAAAATAGCATCTAACTCTCCTGGCTTTTTCGTATTAAATAAATACTCTAGGTTATCAAAAATTGGTTGCATCCATGGTCTTAACTTTTCTTCCTTTTCTCCTGGTAAATAACCGATATCTTTTCCGACTGGGACAATTGGTCTTGCAACGAGTAATTTTTTATATAACCCTAAATCTTCTGTTTGCATAAGTCCCGAAGCTAACGCAAGTAACGTTTTTCCTGTGCCGGCTTTCCCCGTTAATGTTACAAGCGGAATATCTTCACGAAGCAACAATTCTAATCCCATAATTTGCTGCACGTTTCGTGGTCGTATCCCCCACACTTGTTCATTGTGAAAAATAAGTTTCTTTACCTTCTTACCTAAGTGATCCACAATGCCAAGCGCAGAACTAGAGCCCCCTAATGCATCTTTCATTACTACAAATTGATTTGGGTAAAAAGGGTGATTCGCAATTTCAGATAGAGGCAATTCACCTTTCTCATAAAAATAATCCAATTGTTCTTTTGATATATATCCTTCTAAAAAGCCAGAATATATATTTTCTACTTCAATTACGCGATCACTTAAATAATCTTCAGCCTTCAAACCAATTGCATCAGCTTTTACCCTTACGAGTACATCTTTACTTACTAAAATAACAGACTTCCCGTCCTCTTTTTCCTGTTCTTCTAAAGATAGATTTTTTGCTACAGCTAAAATTCGATTATCATTTGTTTTTTCTACAAAAATATCTTGTAGTTGCACAAATGAACGATGGTTTAATTCAATACGAAATGTTCCGCCATTTTCTAGCGGGATACTTTCATGCAGCTTTCCTATTTCACGAAATTTATCTATTAACTTAGATACATAACGAGCATTTCGTCCTACTTCATCCATATAACGTTTTTTCGAATCAACCTCTTCTAATACAACTGCTGGAATCACTACTTCATTGGTTTCAAATGAAAAAATAGATAAAGGATCCTGCAAAAGTACATTCGTATCTAACACATAAATTTTATCCAACCTGTTACCCCCTGACTCCACTTTTAAATTTGTAGAACAAGGGTTTCATCCATAAAATATGGACGAACCATTGTTATAATTATATGTACCGTGTAAACGAGGTAGAATCGAAAATCATAGTCATTAAACCTTTTATTTATTCTTTATTCATTTCTATTCAATATATTACTTTTTATTATAATTATTAACGTTAAATCACAATAACCGATTACAAAAGTGAATAAACGAATTTCTTATTTAGCACATTTATAATTCTCTTATTCCTACTAGCACTTCGTTATCCAGCTTTTTGGCCGCCCGAAGATCGTATGTTTTTTCATATGTTGGTTCAATTGCAAGTTTCGCTCCATAAAACATAACATCACGTACTTCTTGCACATTAACTTCTATTACAGTTAATTTCAAAGAAATACCTTCCATTCTATCTGTCAAAATTTCACCTGCACCACTTATAGAAAATACGGATTCATTCGCCATTATAGTCAATACTACACCTGTATTATGCCTTATATTTTCCACAATACGTGAACGTTGATCTACTGCAAATCGAATACTAGTTTTGCTCACTGCATACACCCAAGAAATAGCACTTACGTTAGGAACTTGTTTTTCGAAATCTGTCGTTGCTATCATCACAATACACTCTTTACGCAACGTTTGTACTAAACCCTCTGTTAAAGTAGGCTCTACTACATTCGCCATATTTTCACCTCCAAACATACTTGGTATATCCTTATCATAACTTATTTTTCGAATTGCGAAAATATTATTTTTTCCCACTATTATTCAAAAACATTATACTTCCATGATATACTTATACTGATAGAATTCGTATTGAGGTGACGAAATGAGAGTCAAATGTATGATTTGTGATAAAAAAGATATGTTAGATGATGAAAATCCTACGGCAAAAAAACTGCGTAATCGCCCTATTCATACATATATGTGCATGGAATGTTCGGAACGAATTGCAGAGCGTACAATGGAACGTCATGCAAGTGGTAATTTTCGATTATATCGTGATAAAAAAGTCGAAGACGATTGGTAAAATGTAAATAAGTCCTTACTCATATAGATAAGGACTTATTTATATTTTTCTGGCTCGCGGTTCATCTGATCCAAGAAACAATCAATGGCTTCTAGCGGAAACCTTGCAGATTTCCTTTCCCCATTCATTTCATATGTAATTAAATACATTTCCTCGTTCTTTTTAACTTCCACATCTTTTAATTTATGTTCTTCATATATCATATTTTGAAATAACAAATACGTTTCTTTTGCAGCACTATCATCCGGACGTGCTTCCGCAACTGTTTTAATTGTTAACCAATTATATAGTGCATCTTGTACTGAACGCATAAAACTTCGCCCCCTCACCCTGCTTTTTGTTGTTTCGCTTGACGCAAACGCAATCTATAAATTCCAAGTACAATTGCCGCTACAACAAGCCCTTCTCCAACAGGTAAAAATACAGCAAAAAAGGTTAATACTGTACATCCAATTGCTAATGATATGTATATTACTATATTTTTTAGTACAGACAACTTTCTAGCAAATCCTAAATTATAGACGAGAGCACTTAATATAATAATCGTCCCATAAAGTAACCACATTCCTAACTCTGGATTTTCATCAACTTTACATAATTTCGCAAAAAAAGACATTCTTTCTAACACTATTTATCCCCCCTTCTCATAAAAAACAAAATTTCTTTATGTACTTAATACAAGAGTAACCTGCGAAAAAAATACTGTCCACTAAAAAGAGTAAATATTCTAAAAAATAAACATAAAAAATAAAACAGCTACCTTAAAGGTAGCTGTTTTATTTTTTATGCTTCTACAGATTTCTTTTTCTTAGCAGCTCTTTCACGTTCGCTCTTATCAAGAATCTTTTTACGTAAACGAATTGATTCTGGAGTTACTTCACAGAACTCGTCATCGTTTAAGTACTCTAATGACTCTTCTAGAGTCATTAAGCGTGGTTTTTTCATTGTTGAAGTTTGATCTTTCGTTGCAGAACGAATGTTAGTTTGTTGTTTCATTTTCACAACGTTAACTGTTAAGTCGTTCTCACGAGTATGTTCTCCTACGATCATACCAGCATATACTTCTGTACCTGGTTCAACGAAGATTACACCACGGTCTTCAACTTGCATAATGCCGTATTGTGATGCTTTTCCTGTTTCAAGTGAAACTAGAACACCTTGGCGACGTCCACCCACTTGTCCAGCATGTACTGGTTGGTAGCAATCGAATGTATGGTTTAAAATACCGTAACCACGAGTTAATGTTAGGAATTCTGTTGTGTAACCAATTAAACCACGTGCCGGAACCATGAAAGTAAGGCGAACTTGACCGTTTCCGTTATTCACCATATCTAACATTTCACCTTTACGTGCACCCATTGATTCCATAATAGAACCAGTGTATTCTTCAGGAACATCGATTTGTACGCGCTCTACAGGTTCACATCTTACGCCATCGATATCTTTAATAATTACTTCAGGCTTAGATACTTGTAGTTCATAACCTTCACGACGCATGTTTTCAATTAAGATAGATAAATGCAATTCCCCGCGTCCAGATACGATCCATGCATCAGGAGAATCTGTATTATCTACACGTAAACTTACATCTGTTTCTAATTGTGAACGAAGACGCTCTTCAATTTTACGAGATGTAATAAATTTACCTTCACGACCTGCAAATGGGCTGTTATTTACAAGGAATGTCATTTGTAGCGTTGGCTCATCAATACGTAATAATGGTAAAGCCTCTTCATGCTCAACCGGACATACCGTTTCACCTACGTTGATGTCTTCCATACCTGAAACAGCTACTAAATCTCCAGCTTTTGCTTCTTCAATTTCTTGACGTTTTAATCCAATGTAACCGAATAATTTCGTTACGCGGAATTGTTTTACACTTCCGTCAACTTTCATTAAAGCAACTTGTTGTCCAACCTTCATTGTACCGCGGAATACGCGTCCAACTCCAATACGTCCAACGTAGTCGTTGTAATCAAGAAGTGCTACTTGGAATTGAAGTGGCTCTTCGCTGTTATCAACTGGTGCTGGAATATGTTCGATAATTGTATCGAATAATGATTTCATATTCTCTTCTTGATTTGCCGGATTTGAATCCAAGCTTGCTGTTCCGTTCATTGCTGATGCAAATACAACTGGGAACTCTAATTGATCTTCGTTTGCACCAAGTTCGATGAATAAGTCAACTACTTCATCAACTACTTCATCAGGGCGAGCGAAGTCACGGTCAATTTTGTTTACTACAACGATTGGAGTTAAGTTTTGCTCAAGAGCTTTCTTTAAAACAAATCGTGTTTGTGGCATACAACCTTCATATGCATCAACAACAAGTAGAACACCATCAACCATTTTCATGATACGTTCTACTTCTCCACCGAAGTCAGCGTGACCTGGTGTATCTAAAATGTTAATTCTTTTATCTTCATAGTGAATCGCTGTATTCTTCGCTAAAATTGTAATACCGCGTTCTCTTTCTAGATCATTTGAATCCATTGCGCGTTCTTCAATATGTTCATTCGCACGGAATGTCCCCGCTTGACGTAATAACTGGTCAACAAGTGTTGTTTTACCATGGTCAACGTGGGCAATAATTGCTATATTACGTAAATCTTGTCGTTTTTTCAACATGTCCAACTCCTAATGTCTTTTTAATCCTTCTCTATTATAAGAGCGAAGGGGATACAATAGCAATTAAAATAAAAGCAAGAATGAAAATATAGTTGTATTCTTACTTTTGTGAAAGTAAAATGAGATTGGAGGGTGAAGAAATGGAACACATTCAATATCGCTTTTTATTAACCGCAATTATCGGTGTTATTTTCTTAATCGGTATCGGCATTATGATTGCTGAAAATAGTCCAATCGGTATTATTATTTGCATTATCGGTACATTTGTTGCAGTTGGATACGGTTTTGTAACAAAAAGAAAAATGCGCAAATCACAATAACGCTAAAAAGTAAGAAGCTTATACATAGCCTCTTACTTTTTTTGTGGCTCTGATATAAAAGATAACACTTCTTCATACACTCCTGGTTTTGCAACTAGCACACTGCTCTTCTCTATGATAGAAAGTGACGCTCCAGAGAATGTCGTTACCTTCCCTCCAACTTCTTCTACAATTATCTGTCCTCCGCCAAAATCCCATGGTGATAATCTCGGCGTTACATATGCATCTATTCTTCCTGTTGCAACGTACACCATCTCTAACGCTGCACAGCCATACGATCTCGTGCCCCTTGCTTTCTTAACAAGTGCCATCATACTTTCCATATTAAGCAATGGATTATCTGTAAGCCATATCGCATTTAAAGCTACAATACCTTGCTCTACAGTTCCTTTTTCCAATGGAGGAATTGATATATCATTACAAAAAGCTCCAGATCCCTTGACTGCATGATATAGTTCATCATGTACTGGATCATAAATAAGTCCAATCTTTCCGATACCGTTCTCATAAATCCCAATTGAAATTGCAAAATTTCTTTTTTGATGAACAAAGTTCATCGTGCCGTCAATTGGATCAATTAACCAAACAACCCCGTCAGAAGACGTTATCTCGTCTCCATAACCTTCTTCTCCTAAAATATTATGATTCGGGAATGTTTCTTTAATTTTCCCAATTAAAAACTGTTCTATCTCTCGGTCCATATTTGTAACTAAGTCAGCTGCATTGGATTTTGTTTCTATAATAAGTGCTTTTTTCATGGATGCCATTAAATGCTCTCCTGCATCCCGAATCCACCGTTTGGCGTGTGCATCGATGTCTTTCCATACTTCTTGCATGTTTAAACACTCCGATCTTTACTGTTCACAGAAAAAACGAACCCTTTATAAGGTTCGCACCAACTAATTTTTTATACATATACTATTATTACGCTTCTAAACGAATCATTTCAAGTCTTAACACTTCTAACTTTTGTACACACTCTTCTTTTTTCTGTTTATCATCTTCCATCATCGCATCATATAAAGTTGCTAATTCATAATCTAGCTCCAAACGTAGCACCGGTATTCTCTTTTCGGCATCTGTTCTCTTTAACGCATTAATCACCTGTCTCATATTATTTGCCTCCTCCCAATATTCGTCTGCCCTCGGACTAGAATTAATTAAATTTTCTGATTTTTTGTTTTATACTATACTATGTTGGATAAATCATCTATGCAACAAAATTATATTTTTTTATTTAAATTTTTTTGTGCTGTTTTTTTTATGAATAGTACAAGCTATGCTAAAATAAAAGCAAAATAGGAGTTGGAGGAACAATCATGACAATACAAACATTCAAGTCAACTGATTTTGATGTCTTTACAGTTGATGGTCTCGAAGAACGAATGAGTGCAATTAAAACGAACATTCATCCTAAGCTAGAAGCTTTAGGGGAACAATTTGCAGAATACTTATCCCAACACACTGATGAGAACTTTTTTTATCATGTTGCAAAACACGCACGTCGCAAAGTCAATCCACCAAACGATACTTGGGTTGCTTTTTCAACAAATAAACGAGGATATAAAATGCTACCGCATTTCCAAATCGGCTTATGGGGTACTCATGCCTTCATATACTTTGGTTTAATCTATGAGTGTCCACAAAAAGTTGAGACGGCTCATGCCTTCTTAGAACATTTAAATGATTTAAAAACAAATATTCCAAATGACTTCGTTTGGTCCATTGACCATACTAAACCAAGTGTGAAATTACATAAAACACTTGAAACCGAAGACTTACAAAAGATGATTGAACGACTAGCTACTGTAAAAAAAGCAGAATTATTAGTTGGTATTCATATATCACCAGAGGAGTTTTCAGCAATGACCAACGAACAATTCCTTGCTAAGATTGAATCTACGATGCAATCACTCCTTCCTTTATATGCACTTTGTAATCGATAGTAGAAAACGGACAATTTATATTGTCCGTTTTTAGTTGTTATCACATTATATCACTTCAGTTTTTATTTTTCAAAATATTTTTTACATTTTTACAAGCTTTTGTTCTTCGACTTCCTTTGCTCTTTGAATAGCACGATATATAGAGTATCCACTTACTTCTTGAAACTCTTTATCAATTTTCTTTTCTTCTGCTTTCGATGGAACAATCTCTTTAAAACGACGATATAAACCCATTAATTCTTCTCTTATAATTCCTTTTTCATAAGCTTTCTCAATTGCTTCATAAAACTTCACAATTATAACCATTTCCTCATTTGACCAATCATAATCTAACGGATATTGATATTCCATTTCGCACCTCATTTATCATTTCTTCTTGTTTCATTATGCTATCTTAAAGAGAATGTTTTATTCTTCATTATAGCCACTCTGCATTATACACTATTTATTCATTTTAATGGAATTGTCTTCCTCCATTCATTAGTTGAGGCTAACTATTAAACATACTCACCTTAAAAATATTTTTTTCTATACATCTATAATTATTGGTGATATAATGCTTTTGTTTTATAGAAAATAAAGTGAAGCTACCATCTCAAAACCGATTTTTTGAATGGCAGAAAAACAAGCCTCATTCTAAAAAAAGGACTTACCTTTTTTAGAGCAGGATTATATAAAACAAATTAAATATTATGAAGAAGAAGGGGTGTATAGATTGTCCCAATACGAAACACCATTGTTTACCGCTTTAGTTGAGCACAGTAAGCGAAATCCAATTCAATTCCATATTCCTGGTCATAAAAAAGGGCAAGGCATGGATCCTACATTTCGCGAATTTATTGGGCATAATGCATTAGCAATTGATTTAATTAATATTGCGCCACTCGATGATTTACATCATCCAAAAGGTATGATTAAAGAAGCACAGGATTTAGCAGCCGCTGCATTCGGTGCAGATCATACTTTCTTTTCTATTCAAGGTACAAGTGGCGCTATTATGACAATGGTGATGAGCGTTTGCGGTCCTGGTGACAAAATCCTAGTACCACGAAACGTGCATAAATCAGTAATGTCAGCTATTATTTTCTCAGGTGCAAAACCGATTTTCATGCATCCTGAAATCGATCCGAAACTCGGTATTTCTCATGGAATCACAATTCAATCTGTCAAAAAAGCACTTGAAGAGCACTCAGATGCAAAGGGCTTACTTGTTATTAATCCAACGTACTTTGGATTTGCTGCAGACTTAGAACAGATTGTACAATTAGCACATTCTTATGACATCCCTGTACTAGTCGACGAGGCTCATGGTGTTCATATTCATTTTCACGATGAATTGCCGATGTCAGCGATGCAAGCTGGTGCAGACATGGCAGCAACAAGTGTTCACAAATTAGGAGGCTCTTTAACTCAAAGTTCTATTCTTAATGTGAAAGAAGGCTTGGTGAATGTAAAACATGTCCAATCTATTATTAGCATGCTTACAACTACATCAACTTCTTACATCTTGTTAGCATCACTTGATGTTGCGAGAAAACGTCTTGCTACAGAAGGAACAGCACTCATAGAACAAACAATACAATTAGCTGAACATGTTCGTGATGCTATAAATTCTATTGAGCATCTTTACTGTCCTGGAAAAGAAATGTTAGGTACAGATGCTACCTTTAACTATGATCCTACAAAGATAATTGTATCTGTAAAAGATTTAGGTATTACCGGCCACCAAGCTGAAGTATGGCTTAGAGAGCAATATAACATTGAAGTAGAACTCTCAGATCTATACAACATACTATGTCTTATCACTTTAGGAGACACAGAAAGTGATACAAATACACTTATTGCAGCATTACAAGATTTAGCAGCAACATTTAGAAATAGGGCAGATAAAGGTGTTCAAGTACAAGTAGAGATTCCAGAAATTCCAGTGCTAGCACTTTCTCCTCGAGATGCTTTTTATTCGGAAACAGAAGTCATTCCATTTGAAAATGCAGCGGGTCGTATTATAGCTGATTTTGTTATGGTTTATCCGCCAGGGATTCCAATCTTTACTCCGGGGGAAATTATTACACAAGAAAACTTAGAGTATATTCGTAAAAACTTAGAAGCAGGTTTACCTGTACAAGGTCCTGAAGATATGACATTACAAACATTACGTGTTATTAAAGAGTACAAGCCTATCAGTTGATAGGCTTTTTTTTCACCTTTTTTCCTTTTCTTCATACGATACTAAAGAATGTAACGTATAGGTGGGGATACTATTATGATTGTAATAGGCCGTTCTATTGTACATCCTTATATTACAAATGAATATGAGCCATTTGCAGCAGAGAAACAACAAATTTTATCAATAATGGCAGGAAATCAAGAAGTTTATTCCTTCCGAACAGCTGATGAACTCAGCTTTGATCTCAATTTACGAGTTAATATTATTATCTCTGCACTAGAACTTTTTCAAAGTGGATTTCAGTTTCGCACATTTCAACAATCCTTTTGCAACCCCCAGTATTGGAAAAGAACATCCCTTGGAGGATTCGAGCTTCTTCCAAACATACCACCTTCTATTGCCATACAAGATATTTTCAAAAACGGAAAACTATATGGAACTGAATGCGCAACCGCTATGATCATTATTTTTTATAAAGCTTTATTATCATTGTATGAGGAAGAAACTTTCAATCGTCTATTTGCAAACCTTTTACTTTATACATGGGACTACGATCAAGATCTAAGGCTCATAACAAAAAACGGTGGCGATCTTGTTCCAGGTGACCTCGTTTACTTTAAAAATCCACAAGTGAATCCAGCTACGATTGAGTGGCAAGGAGAAAACACAATCTATTTAGGAAATTTCTTTTTTTACGGACATGGCGTAGGTGTAAAAACAAAAGAAGAAATTATTTATTCATTAAATGAACGACGAGTCCCTTACGCTTTTATTTCAGCTTTCTTGACCGATACTATTACCCGTATAGATAGCCGTATAATGAGCCAATACGCTTCTTCTAGTACACCACAGACATCCATAAGCTTTATTCCAATTAGAGATGATGCAATCGTTGCAACAGTTGGCCATACAACTACAATTTATTAAAAAAGCGCCTACACATGTAGGCGCTTTTTCTTATTATTAAGCTTTTGTATGTTCTTTATGGTCACATTCGCAATGAGATCCACATTTCCCGTATAGTACTGTTGATTTTTCATCTTCAAAATGTCCAATTGTTCCTTCACATACTTGGCATACGATTGTTCCCATTTTCATTTCCCCCTGAGTTTTAATAGTAATCTATTTATCTATCATTAAGCTTTCGCATTATCTTTTCTAGCACAGTCACAATTTGTTCCACATTTTCCGTAAAGTACTGTCGTTTTCTCATCTTCAAAATGTCCGATTGTTCCTTCACATACTTGGCATACGATTGTTCCCATTTTTCATTTCCCCCTAAGTTTATGGTCCTAAAAACTTTTAGCTGTCCATTTCCTATCAATTATTGGGCTTTTGTATGCTCTGTGTGATCACATCCGCAAGATCCACATTTCCCGTAAAGTACCGTTACTTTCTCATCTTCGAAGTGTGCAATTGTACCTTCACAATCTTGACATACGATTGTTCCCATTTTTCATTTCCCCCTAAGTTTATAATCCCAAAAACTTTTTTGTAACCGCTTAACTTTCTGTCTTTATTTTAATATGTTATACTTTTTACGTCAATAGGTTTTTAGTATAACACATTAAATATTTTAAATTTTAATTAGTATGCGATATTAAAGTAAAAAACAGCCATATTTATAAGTACGACTGTTTCACATTAATTATTCTTCATATTCCGCATGTAAAGAAGTTGACGGAACTAGAAATTTGAAAAACTGAGCTAACTCCTTCGCTTCCTCTTCTGATCCTAATTTAAAAATCTCCTGTATATATTGAACATTCTCTACATCATCTCTTCCGAGTAAAGTAGACCTTCCTGTTTGCATACAAACAATGAGCGGTTTTCCAAAAAACATATTTGTATAAATAACACCAAAATCATAACGTGTATCATGTGTCATAAACCCTAAAAATCGTACCTTCACACTTTCATGCTCATCATACAATTTTTCAAACATTGGTTTCCACCTTTCTACATCACGTTTCATTAATAGTATATTAAACAAAACATGTAATACTCCTTTTAATTGTCAAAAAATTCAGTAGGATGTAGAATGATAGTATTCTACTAAGTTAGGGGGAACTTATATGCAACACGCCTTTATTACGCTTGTACCAAAATCCAAACAACAATCTGTTTCAATAGATGATATAAAACAACTTTTTCATTATTATAAAACAGTTACTTCTAAAACTGGTGCCCAAATTAATTACACGTATACAAATACCGCTTTTCCTTATGAAATTTTAGATACATCTACAACAACATTAAAACTTCAATCCAATCACGACCGGTATGACTCAATTTATATTGGTGTTGGTATAGAAAATGAACAATTTTTCATCCAAGTTTCTTTACCACCTAATGCAACATATGGTGACAAAGGGAAAGCAAATGAATTTTGCCGTTTTTTAGCGAAGAAATTAGAAGGAGAGTTACAATTATTTAATGGAAGAACAATGTATTTTTATAAACGTTAATTTAAAAAATAAATAATACGATTAAAAATAGTATACAATTCGAACATGTAAGAAATAACGCTTGCTTTCTTACGTGTAATACAAAATACGCTATTACATAGGCTAAATACAGGAATACGAAAAAAAGAATAACTTTATAATGAAACTTATCACCATTCGATAATGTTAATACAGTGGAAAAGCCACTCCATAGTAGTAAATGATAAAATATAACATGTAATATTTTCATGGAACCTTCTCCTTTGACATGCTCTATTTTATTAATATATGGGGTTAAGTTTGAATCAATTACATATTATAGGATGATATATATTACCTTTGAAGTAAGTTACGCCTAAATCATTTGTTAAAGTATTATATATTCATTCGACAAGTACGTTTAAAGACCTTGCAAGTCATTTGATGAAAATAAAAATAGCCCCTCTCTTACAATAAGAGAGGGGCTATTTACATTACTTAAATTATTTTACAATGTGAATTGGCATTCCAAGAGCAACTTCAGCTGCTTCCATTGTGATTTCACCTAATGTTGGGTGAGCATGGATTGTTTGAGCGATATCTTCAGCTGTCATTCCAGCTTCGATAGCTAAACCAATCTCAGAGATAATATCAGAAGCACCTGCACCTGCAACTTGAGCACCTACAAGAAGACCATCTTCTTTACGTGTTACAAGTTGTAGGAAACCGTCAGTGCTGTTTAATGATAATGCACGACCGTTAGCAGCGAATGGGAACTTAGATACAGTTACAGTCATTCCAGCTTCTTCAGCTTGTTTTTTAGTGTAACCAACAGATGCTAATTCTGGATCAGTGAAGCATACTGCAGGAATTCCGATGTAATCGATAGCTGATGCATGGCCACTAATTGCTTCTACAGCTACTTTACCTTCGTAAGAAGCTTTGTGAGCTAATGGTGGTCCAGGAACGATATCACCGATTGCATAGATGTTTGGTACATTTGTACGACATTGCTCATCGATTTCGATGATGCCGCGGTCAGTCATTTTAACTCCAACTTGCTCAAGACCGATTTCTTGAGTGTTTGGACGACGACCTACAGTTACTAATACGTAATCTGCTTCTACAGTTTGGATTTCACCTTTAACTTCAAAGCTAACTTTTACGCCAGTTTCTGTTTCTTCAACGCCTTTAGCCATAGCTTTTGTATGGATATTTACGTTACCTTTTTTCTGTAGAGCACGTTTAACAACAGAGCTCATAGCTTTTTCGAAACCAGCTAAGATTTCGTCGCCAGCTTCTACTACAGTAACTTCTGTACCGAAGTTAGCATATGCAGTACCTAATTCCATACCGATGTAACCGCCGCCGATTACAACAAGTTTTTTAGGAATTTCAGGTAAGCTTAAAGCACCTGTAGAGTTGATAACACGTTTAGAGTATTTGAATCCTGGAATTTCGATTGGTGTAGAACCAGTTGCAAGAACAGCATTTTTAAACGTATAAGTTTGAGCTGCATCTTCAGTCATAACGCGTAATGTATTAGCATCTACGAAGTAAGCTTCACCGCGAATGATTTCAACTTTGTTACCTTTAAGAAGGCCTTCAACACCGCCAGTTAATTTCTTAACTACGCCGTTTTTCCATTCTTGAACTTTTGTAAAGTCAACTTTTACGTTCTCTGCAGTGATACCCATGTCATCAGAATGCATTGCATTCTCATAACGATGACCTGCATTGATTAACGCTTTTGAAGGAATACATCCAACGTTTAAGCATACGCCACCAAGGTTAGCTTTTTCAATGATTGCTACCTTTTGACCTAATTGTGCTGCACGAATTGCCGCAACGTATCCACCAGGACCTGCACCAACAACGACTGTATCTAATTCAATTGGGAAATCTCCTACTACCATTGTTATTACGCCTCCATTACTAATAATTGTGGGTCATTCAATAGACGTTTAATTTGGTTTAACGCTTTTTGAGCAGTTGCGCCGTCAATTAAACGATGGTCAAAGCTTAGAGATAATGCTAATACTGGAGCTGCAACGATCTCACCATTTTTCACAACTGGTTTTTCAGCGATACGGCCGATACCAAGGATTGCTACTTCTGGGTGATTGATAACTGGAGTGAACCATTGTCCACCTGCAGAACCAATGTTTGTAATTGTGCAAGAAGCACCTTTCATTTCAGTTGGAGCTAGACGACCTTCACGTGCTTTACCAGCAAGATCATTGATCTCGTTAGAAATAGTGAAGATAGACTTACGATCTGTATCTTTAACAACTGGTACTAATAGACCTTTGTCTGTATCAGCTGCGATACCGATGTTGAAGTAATGTTTATGAACTACTTCTTGAGATGCATCGTCTAAAGAAGTGTTTAACATTGGGTATTCACGTAATGCAGATGTTAAAGCTTTAACAACGTATGGAAGGTAAGTTAATTTAATACCTTTGTCAGCTGCTACTGCTTTGAACTTCTTACGGTGAGCAACAAGCTCAGTTACATCAACTTCATCCATTAATGTTACGTGAGGAGCTGTATGCTTAGAGTTAACCATTGCTTTCGCAATCGCTTTACGGATACCACTCATTTTCTCACGAGTTTCTGGATATTCACCAGCTGGAATTGGTTGTGCTTTTGGTGCTTCTTCTTTCGCTGCTGCTGGAGTAGCTTCTACTGCTGCTGGAGCCTCAGTTGCTGCTACAGTTTGTCCACCATTTGCAAATGCATCGATGTCAGCTTTTACGATACGGCCGTTCTTACCAGTACCAGCTACTTTATGAATGTCTACACCTTTTTCACGAGCGTATTTACGAACAGATGGCATAGCGATTACGCGCTCATTTACTACTTCTGCAGTTGCTGCTGGAGTAGCTTCCGCTGCCGGAGCTTCTACTGCTGCTTCTTCAGCTTTTGGAGCTTCATCATGATCGTCACCTTTAAATTTAAGGTTTTCGTATCCAGGAGCATCAAATTTAATTAATGTATCTCCTACGATTGCAACTGTTCCTTCTTCTACAAGTACTTCAAGTACTTTACCTTTAACAGGAGAAGGGATTTCTACTACTGCTTTATCATTTTGCACTTCAAGAAGTACATCGTCTTCATTTACTTCATCGCCTGGTTTAATAAACCATTTTACGATTTCACCTTCGTGGATACCTTCACCGATATCTGGTAGTTTAAATTCAAATGCCACGGAATTCAGCCCCCTGATTCATTTCATTATTATGGAATATGTACAAAAGAAACCAGCATGTGCTGATTTCTTTTGCACATGAAAAACTAAAAATTAGAAGTTCATTACTTTGTTTACAGCTTCAACAATATCCTTGTGGTTTGGTAACCATACGCTCTCTGCTTGAGAGAATGGGAATACTGTATCAGCAGCTGCAACACGTACAACTGGAGCTTCTAAGTTTAAGATTGCACGGTCGTTAATTTCCGCTACAACGTTAGCTGCAATACCAGCTTGTTTTTGAGCTTCTTGAACTACAACTACGCGACCTGTTTTTTCAACAGAAGCGATGATTGTTTCGATATCTAATGGTTGAACTGTACGTAAGTCAACAACCTCTAAAGAGATACCTTCTTTTTCAAGTTCTTCAGCAGCTTTTAATGCAGCGTGAACCATAGCACCGTAAGCGATAACAGATACATCTGTACCTTCACGTTTGATATCAGCTTTACCTAAATCAATTGTGTATTCGCCTTCTGGTACATCTTGACGGAATGAACGGTACAATTTCATATGCTCTAAGTAGATAACTGGATCGTTGTCACGAATCGCAGAGATTAAAAGACCTTTAGCATCGTATGGAGTAGATGGAATAACAACTTTTAGACCAGGTTGTTGAGCCACTAATCCTTCTAAGCTATCAGCATGTAGTTCAGGAGTATGAACACCACCACCGAATGGAGAACGAACTGTTACTGGAGCAGTCCAACGTCCACCAGAACGGTAACGCATACGAGCCAATTGACCAGAAATTGAATCCATTACTTCAAAAACGAAACCGAAGAATTGGATTTCTGGAACTGGACGGAATCCTTCAAGTGCAAGACCAACTGCAAGTCCACCAATACCAGACTCTGCAAGTGGAGTATCCATTACACGATCTTCACCAAATTCAGCTTGTAAACCTTCAGTAGCACGGAATACACCACCGTTTACACCAACGTCTTCACCAAATACAAGTACGTTAGGATCATTTTTCATTTCAACGCGTAAAGCATCAGTGATTGCTTGAATCATTGTCATTTGAGCCATGGCTTACTTCGACTCCTTTTCTTTGTAAATTTCATATTGTTCAGCTAAGTTGTAAGGCATTTTTTCGTACATGATTTCCATTAAATCAGTTACTTTTTGTTTTGGAGCTTGGTCAGCCTTAGCAATTGCTTGTTTGATATCTTCTTTTGCTTCTTCGATTACTGTCTCTTCAACTTCTTGAGACCATAGGCCTTTAGCTTCTAAGAACTTACGGAAGCGTACGATTGGGTCTTTTTGTTCCCATTCGTTTTCGATATCTTTTGTACGGTAACGAGTTGGGTCATCACCAGCCATTGTATGTGGACCGTAACGGAATGTTAAAGTCTCGATTAAAGTAGGGCCTTCGCCATTTACTGCGCGCTCACGAGCGAAAGCAGTTGCTGCGTATACAGCTAATGGATCCATACCGTCTACTTGAATTCCGTAAATACCTGCTGCTACTGCTTTTTGTGCTACAGTTTTAGCTGCAGATTGCTTTTCTACTGGAGTAGAAATTGCATAACGGTTGTTTTGAACAACGAAGATTGCTGGAGCTTTGAATGCACCTGCAAAGTTCATACCTTCGTAGAAGTCACCTTGTGAAGCACCACCGTCACCAGTGTAAGTAATTGCAACAGATTTTTTACCACGTAGTTTCATACCTAACGCAACACCAGCAGTTTGGATGATTTGCGCACCGATAATGATTTGTGGAGCTAATGCATTTACATTCTCAGGCATTTGGTTACCCATGAAGTGTCCACGAGAGAATAAGAATGCTTGGTATAATGGTAATCCGTGCCATACTAATTGTGGTACATCACGGTATCCTGGTAAGATGAAGTCTTCTGCTTCAAGTGCGAAATGACTCGCTAATTGAGAAGCTTCTTGTCCAGCTGTAGGTGCGTAGAAACCTAAACGTCCTTGACGGTTTAAAGAAATAGAACGTTGATCTAATACGCGTGTATACACCATACGACGCATTAATTCTTTTAATTGATCATCAGATAATTCAGGCATAGCTGCTTCATTCACAACTTCACCGTTTTCATTTAAAATTTGTAATGTTTCAAATTGAGCTGCGATAGCTTTCATTTGCTCATCAACATTAAATAGGGTCTTTTTTGTTTTAGTACCCATTCCGTTCACCTCTTCCTCTCTTGAACCATATTCTGAAACGCTTTCACTGGCTATTTTCCAGTTTAAAAAGCGCAACGATGTAAACCAACATGTTTGTCTGTCGGTTGAGAATAATTTTGTGTACCTAACAATCTGTACTAATGTTTTTTCAGAAACATATTAATACAATCTTGATCACGTTTTTTAGTTTACAACTATTCTAATTACGATGTCAATTACTTTGAATACGTTTTTTTATAAATAATATGCAGGTTTCTACTACACAAACGTGTTTTTATTTTTTACATCTGTATTAGTAAGCATTGACCTACTGTTATATTATTCCCTTTTTCACTTATTTTTTCTCTTAGAATAATATGTAAACGATTTAATTCTCTTTAGTTTTTCTCTCTTCGTAACAAAAATATACAAACTACTCTTCCTTTTTTAGGTAAATACCTATACATTTCCACCCTCTCTTCCATACATTATAGTAACCGCAGTATTAGCGGGAAATGATAAAGGAGGTCATCTCATGTACGGATACTCATATTGCTATCCAACTTGTTCATATCCTTCCTACGGTTATGGCGGTTCTTGTGGCGGGTCTGGACGCGGCTTCGCCTTAATCGTTGTGTTGTTTATTCTTTTAATTATCGTTGGTGCTGCTTGCATTCGCTAATGTAAAACGAAACAACTATGGAAAGAAAAAGACGGCTTTGCCGTCTTTTTCTGTTTATCACATACATAACTACTCTATAATAGAACGATTTCCAAAATGCCTACCCTTTCTTGCCGATGACTTTTTCCATCTCCTTTGGTAGACTAAAGAGGAAAGGAGAGATTACATATGCTTACAATGAAAGATGTTATTCGCGAAGGAGATCCTATTTTGCGCAACGTTGCAGAAGAGGTGTCATTACCGGCAAGCGAAGAAGATACAACTACCTTAAAAGAAATGATTGAATTCGTAATAAATAGCCAAGATCCTGAAATGGCTGAAAAATATAGTTTACGCCCTGGAATCGGATTAGCGGCTCCGCAAATCGGTGTTTCAAAAAAAATGATTGCAGTTCATGTAACCGATGCGGATGGTACATTATATAGCCATGCATTATTCAATCCAAAAATCATTAGCCATTCTGTTGAACGTACATATTTACAGGGTGGTGAAGGCTGTCTATCTGTAGACCGCGAAGTACCTGGTTATGTTCCTCGTTATACAAGAATTACAGTAAAAGCAACTTCTATTAACGGCGAAGAAGTAAAATTGCGTTTAAAAGGTTTACCAGCAATCGTATTCCAACACGAGATTGACCATTTAAATGGCGTTATGTTCTATGACCATATCAATAAAGAAAATCCTTTTGCCGCTCCTGATGATTCCAAACCTCTAGAGCGATAATAATAAAGAGGCGGAAGTTAATCTTCCGCCTCTTTATTATGAAATGGGTTCCATATTCACTTATAGCAATCCAGCCCACTTTAGTCCATGATATATACCGTCTTCACTAACATCCTTTGTCACATGATTTGCAAGTTTTTTCAAGTCTTCATGGCCATTTCCCATCACAATACCTGTGCCAACGGCTTCGATCATTTCTAAATCATTTAAACCATCTCCAAATGCATACACTTGATCACGATTAAAACCTAACTTTTCAATGTATTTCTCAATTCCTTTTGCCTTAGAACCACCATTCGGAATGATATCCATTGAATATGCATGCCAACGAATAAAATGAAAATCTGGATAATGATTAATAAACTTTTCCTCTTCATTTACTTCACAAAAAAGTAGTGTTTGATAAATATTACGTTCCTCATAAAAATTAGGCTCATATGGTGGATGCTCAAAGTTTAAGCTTCCAAAGCCTTCTTTCACATAATCATGATATTCCACTGATGCTCTCATATCTTGATGGTCAAGATATACAAGTGGATATCCTTCTTGTTTTGCAAACTGAGTAAACTTATGTAAAGCATCTGGATGTAACGGATTATTAAATATTACCTCATCTTCAAAGACAACGTATTGTCCATTAAAACTAACATAATTATGTATATCAAGTTCCTTACGAATATCTTCGAACATAAATGGCGCGCGCCCTGTCGCAATTGCTACATGTACACCTTTTTCTTGTAACTGTTTTACTGCATCTCGTGTAGATTGTGGAATTTTTTTATCATGATCTAATAATGTTCCATCAATATCAAAAAAGACAATTTTATCATTCATTTGTCAAAATCCTTTCTGGCACTCTATATTCCTATTTTGAATATCACTTTTCAAATTCTAAAAAAAAGTATAACATATTAAACATCTGTGAAGAAAGCGTTCCCTTTCTGACCTTATTTGTAAACTTTGCATATATATATTAGTAAAACATGTGGATACTTGTTCGGATGAATTTTCTTTTCCATTCTTCCTCATACTATACCTATAACTAACGGCTACTAATCGTTACTATAGAATAACTTTCACTGTATGGGAAAGGACAAGACTCACCATTCACTTTTGTCCTATCTCTTATATCAGAGATAGAATTTTCACTAGTAATATGCATGTTTAAAATAAGGAAAGGAAGGAGTAATCATGCTGAAGAAGCTGAAGAAAAAGCTCAAGCGTTATTTAAACGGTCTAGTCCGTAAAAAGACAATCGCTTAAATTGTGCCCATTTCGGGCTTTTTCTTCATTCTCATTCGAAAAAACATGAAAATCGTGACTGTTTGCTTTATAATAAGTAACAGATAATGCAAAACATAGACAAGGAGAGGTTTTCCAAATGATTTTTAAAGTATTTTATCAAGAAAAATTAACTGAGGTTCCAGTACGTGAAAATACAAAAGTTTTATATTTAGAGGCTACGTCTGAAAAGGATGTTCGTACAAAATTAAATAAGTTCGCATATAATATCGAGTTTGTTCAGTCTGTTACTGGCGCTCATCTTGAATATGAAAAAGAAAACGCTGATTTAACATTAGCGGAAATCGTATAGCGATATGAAATTTCTAAAAAACGACCAAGTTGCTGTGTTTGCTCTCGGTGGGCTTGGTGAAATCGGTAAAAATACATACGCTGTTCAATTTCAAGATGAAATTATTATAATTGATGCTGGAATTAAATTTCCAGAGGACGAACTTCTCGGAATCGATTATGTAATACCAGACTACACTTATTTTGTGCGAAACGAAGATAAAATTAAAGGGTTATTCATTACACATGGTCACGAAGATCATATCGGCGGAATCCCTTACCTATTACGTCAAGTGAACATCCCGATTTACGGCGGAAAATTAGCAATTGCACTCATCAAAAACAAATTAGAAGAACACGGCTTACTTCGTAAAGCAAAACTTTACGAAATTCAAGAAGATGACGTTATTAAATTCAAAAAAACGTCTGTATCCTTCTTCCGTACAACTCACAGTATTCCAGATTCGTACGGCGTTGTTGTGAAAACACCTCAAGGTCAAGTTGTTCATACAGGTGATTTCAAATTTGATTTCACGCCAGTTGGTGAACCAGCTGATTTAACAAAAATGGCTGAAATCGGTAAAGATGGCGTGCTATGTCTATTATCTGATAGTACGAACAGTGAAGTTCCAAACTTTACTATGTCTGAGCGTCGCGTTGGTGATAGCATTCAAGACATTTTCCGTAAAGTAGACGGACGGATTATATTCGCAACCTTTGCATCAAATATTCACCGCTTACAACAAGTTATTGAAGCTGCTGTTGAAAACAACCGTAAAGTAGCTGTGTTTGGTCGAAGTATGGAAGCAGCGATTGAAATCGGACAAAACCTTGGTTATATTCGTTGCCCGAAAGATACATTCATAGATGCATCTCAACTAAACCGTTTACCAGCTAATAAAGTTGTTATTTTATGTACAGGTAGTCAAGGTGAACCGATGGCAGCACTTTCACGTATTGCAAACGGTACACACCGCCAAATTCAAATTATTCCTGGAGATACAGTTGTTTTCTCTTCTTCACCAATTCCAGGAAATACAATTAGCGTAAGTCGTACAATTAACATGTTGTACCGCGCTGGCGCTGATGTAATTCACGGGAAACTTTCAAATATCCATACAAGTGGACACGGTGGACAAGAAGAACAAAAGTTAATGTTACGTCTAATTAAACCGAAGTACTTCATGCCAATTCATGGTGAATATCGTATGCAGCGTATGCACATGAACATAGCAAATGATTGTGGTATCCCTGAAGAAAATTGCTTCATTATGGATAATGGCGATGTTCTTGCTTTACGTTCGGATGAAGCTAGCGTAGCTGGAAAAATCCCATCTGGTTCGGTCTACATTGATGGAAACGGTATTGGAGATATCGGCAATATCGTATTACGAGATCGTCGTATCCTTTCTGAAGAAGGACTTGTAATTGTAGTTGTAAGCATTGATATGAAAGAATTTAAAGTTGCAGCAGGACCTGATATCATCTCACGCGGTTTCGTTTACATGCGTGAAAGCAGCGATTTAATCAATGATGCACAAACATTAATTACAACTCATTTAGAAAAAGTAATGGAGCGTAAAACAACACAATGGTCTGAAATTAAAAATGAAATTACAGACACATTAGCTCCATTCCTATATGAGAAAACGAAACGCCGTCCAATGATTTTACCAATCATTATGGAAATATAAGAAAAAGGACAATGCTATGAAGGCATTGTCCTTTTCTTTTCTCTTATCTTAAAAAGTGTTTAAATCGATCCACTTCATCGTCATGACCAATGACAATTAATATATCTCCTGCTTGAATATTCTCCGTAGCCCGAGGGGATACGATAACTTCTTTACCTCGTTTAATTGCTACAATATTCAATCCAAACTTCGCACGAATATCTAATTCAATTAAAGAGTGCCCATCAATTTTTTTATTCGCAATAATCTCTACAATACTATGCTCATCTGAAAGCTCAAGGTAGTCTAACACATTGCTTGATGCAATATTATTAGCAATCCTTTTTCCCATATCACGTTCTGGATGCACAATATGATCTGCACCTATTTTACTTAACACTTTTTCATGATAATCATTTTGAGCTTTTACAGTAATATTTTTTACACCCAATTCTTTCAAAATCAAAGTAGTTAGAATACTTGAATTTAAATTATCTCCAATAGCAACGACTACGTGATCAAAATTTCGAATACCAAGGCTTTTTAATACCATCTCATCTGTTGAATCTGCAATTACAGCATGCGAAGCTATATTTGCAAATTCATTAATTTTATCCTCATCTGAGTCGATTGCCATTACTTCCATACCTAATTGAGCTAGTTCTCGGCAAATACTTCCACCAAAGCGACCAAGTCCAATGACAGCAAATTCTTTTTCTTTCTCACCCACAGGAATTCCTCCAATAACTTCAAGTACTATTTATTTTCAGTGTAACACACTTTATATGCGTCACAAAAACTGTAATTAGCTCTTATTTTTGTTTTTGTATATAAAAATATTGTTGCAAGTAAAAAGCGATACCAACAAGTAACATAGCAAATACAAATATATTTCCAAACGAACTAAATGTTTCAAAAACGAATAATAATGTTTCTTGACCAAAAAAGGCAAATAGAAGCTGTATGAATGCAAATAACAACGCCCATATGTAATGATGTTGATGGAATAAATAATGCGTTGCACCTAAAAAAGCAATAAACGAAAAGATAAAGATCCACCAATTTTCTAAAAATAGTTGCCAACTAGAAAATTGATATCCATTTACTAATATCGCAATAAGCGCGATAACTGCCATCGTCGGCACACTCCAAAATAATGCCCGTCCTCTAAAGAAACGAGTGCCTTTAACATCACCTTTTTCATGTGCAATATATGTTAGTACTACTGTGCTTATATACAAAACAGAAAGAATTGTTAAAACGATAATAAGCCAAAAATGTAATTGATAATATTCATGTTCTATATTTGTCACGATTGCAGCTAACATGCATGGAATTAACATTCCCGTCCAACCATCTACTTTTCTTTCATTCCAAAAGACCGTATTACCAATCCTTATTCCTAACAACATAAAAATAATGATACCCAATACAAATAACGTAGTTTTATTCCCTACTAAACTCGTTGAGAAAGCAATTAATCCAATAAATAAAAAGAGCAAAAACCCATTCATAATTTCTAGTACAGGTGATAAATATCTCTTCACCCATTTGTATGTTTCGTCATATTCATTATTATCTACTAAACGATAGGCATAAAAACTTATCCCAAAATAAACCGCCGCAATAATAACATACGCATATAAGACGAAACATAAAATCGCACTGCTAATTTGCACGTAATTCCCCACCCTTTTTTCTATGTTTCACATTGATTTTACACACTTTTCATACTAAAAGTAAACATATATAAGTTAGTCAAATAATTAATAATGAGCAGTGGCTAAAAACCCCCTGCTCATTATTAAAACAGTCCAATTAACTTTATTCTTTCATTTGTATGTAAATGTCTAAAATCACTCTATACGAGCGTTACTTACACCTCATAACAAAAAGTTTTTTGGAACCTTCAATAAAGCGGAAGTTTTATTTTCTATTCCCTTTCCACTTTACATATTGGCTTAAAAATGTAATTGCCTTTTCAATCACTTCTTCGTCTGGTTTTAATTTTGCATGATGTAAACCATATTCTGAATTTACTCCAAGCCAAAACATAAATCCAGGGATTTCTCGAAGCATATAACCAAAATCTTCACCTGTCATTGCCTCAGTACATGTAATAACATTCATATCTGTTTGTTTATGTACAAATTGCATAAACTCTCTTGTTAACTCTTCATGGTTATATACTTGATGATACATTGCTCCGTAATCTATAATCGCCTCACACTGGAAAGAAGCTTCGATACCTGCAACAATTGCCTCAATTCTGCTTTTCACACGCTTCATTGATTCCACTGATAATGTTCGAATCGTTCCTTCTAAACGAGATTTTTCTGCAATAATATTTTGAACCGTACCACCTGTAATTTTCCCGATTGTAATTACTGCACTATCAAGAGGATTTACATTGCGACTAATAACGGATTGAAGCTGTGTAACAAGATGACTCGCTGCAACAATCATATCATTTGCAGTATGCGGATAGGCAGCATGGCCACCTTTCCCTTTTAAATCAATATATAATTCTGAAGTATTAGCAAATAACAGTCCTTCTTTCGTTGCAATTGTCCCTACAGCGTATTCTGGTGCAATATGAAGACCAAGAATTATATTTGGTTTCCATTCTTTTAACTCTTCACTTTCTAACATAGGAAGAGCACCGCCTGGTCCTTCTTCTGCTGGCTGGAATAGAAATACAAGGTCATCATCTATTCTTTCGCTCACAGCTTTCGTTAGAAGGCCTAAACCGATTGTTGTATGTACATCGTGGCCACATGCATGCATCATTCCTTCATGAATAGAAGCAAACTCATATCCAGTTTCCTCTGTAATTGGCAGACCATCTATATCTGCACGATAACCTATTATTTTTTCTGGATTTTTTCCATTTACTTTAACGATTACACCCGTTTTCCATGTCTTCACTTCCACAAATTCAAGAGAAAGTGTTCCTATATAATCTAAAATATACTGTTGTGTTTTCCATTCCTTAAATCCAATTTCTGGAATCCTATGTAGATCTCTACGAATTTGGACAAATTTGCTTACTGTCATTTTTGCACCTCTATCTATAAAAAGCGTAAGAGCCCATTTACGCTCTTACGCTTTTTTTACTTTTTATTTCTCTGGGTTTAATTGACGAAGCTCTTGTTTAATTTCTGTTTTTACTTTTGTCTTCTCATCAATTTCTTTAATTACACGTGCTGGAGTACCTGCAACAACTGTGTATGGAGGCACATCTTCTGTTACAACAGCTCCTGCTGCTACAACTGCACCTTTACCAACTGTAACACCCTCTAAAACAACTACGTTTGCACCGATTACTACATCATCTTCAACGATAACTGGTTTTGCAGAAGGTGGCTCAATAACACCTGCAAGTACAGCACCTGCACCTACGTGACAGTTTTTACCGACTGTTGCACGTCCACCAAGTACTGCGTTCATGTCGATCATAGAACCTTCACCAATTACAGCACCAATGTTAATTGTTGCATTCATCATAATTACAGCGTTGTCACCAATTTCAACATGGTCACGAATAATAGCACCTGGCTCGATGCGAGCTTTAATACCTTTTAAATCAAGCATTGGAATTGCAGAATTACGACGATCGTTTTCTACAACGTAGTCAACGATGTGCTTATTATTCTCATCAAGAATTGTCTTAATTTCAGACCATTCTCCGAATAATACACCTGATTTTTTATTCACAAATGCTTGTACTGTTTCAGGGAATGTTACTTCTTTTAAATCCCCTTTTATGTATACCTTTACAGGAGTTTTCTTCTCACTTTTTTGAATAAACGAAATAATTTCGTTAGCGTCCATCATTTTCATTCTTGTTGCCTCCTAAATCCATTTATAATGTTACTCTACCAAACGAAAGAGCGAGTAGCAAGATAATAATCTTATTTTTCCCTTTGAATTTCTTCTATAATTTCTAAAAATGCTTGTACTTGCTTCAACTGCCTTGCCGAGTCACTTGTTAACAACCATGTTTCTCTCGTCAGTTGAACAGGTGTTTTATACATATTTTCCTGTACTTCCTTTAAAACAGTAGAAGGTAAAAGGGCGTAACCTATACCATTTAAAACAAGTTGTTTGCATGTTTCAATTTGGTCAACTACAATCGTTCGCTTAGGCGGATTAGAAAATAAACCATACCACCAATTTTGTATTTGTCCATAATAAGTTGAGTCACTTTTAAATTGAATGAACGGTCTATTTGTTTCTTTTAGCATCGAAATATCTTTTATTTCTTTATCAACTAAATACAGTTCATCTTCAAATAATTGTTGCTTTTGACCTTTATATTCTTGTGTTCCCCTCAGTATAGCAACATGAACGTCTCCTTCATAAAACTGCTTTTGCACTTCACTACTCCATCCAGTAAACAGCGATATCTTTACAGAAGGATATTTATGCACAAACTTTTTCAAAACAGGAGGGAGCCAATATTGACCAATAACTGATGCAACAGCTATTTTTAAAGTTCCATGAGTTTCCGTTCTAAAAACAGCTAGCTCACTTTTTATATCCTCTTCCTTTTGCAACATTTCTTTGGCATAATTTGCAACTTTTTCCCCTTCAGGTGTAATTGTCAATCCTTTTTGTGAGCGAATAAAAAACTTCATTCCCCATTGTTTCTCCATAGATTGTAATCGTTGACTCAGCGCAGGTTGTGAAACAAATAAACGTTCCGCCGCTTTTCTCATATTTGATTCCTGAGCTAACACAACCATCATTTGAAAATCATCAATTTGCAACTTTCTCCCTCTTTCCTTAGCTTCCATACACCTTATTCCATTAAGCTTTCATTCAGAAAATACAATTTTTCAGCGCAAACTTCCCTTATGTTTTATGTCTTTTTTAATATAATACATACACAAGTGATATGCACGAAAAAAAAGTGACTTCCTCGTTTCTATGAAGTCACTTTTCTCACGTTATCGATTATGTTGCCTTACTTTCTTATTCAACAATTTTAAAATAGCCCGACGTGTTAAAATCCCCTCAAAATAGCCTTCTTCATTAACAGCGCAAATAAAAGGATGATCAATTGTCATTTCTAAAGCTTTTGCAAATGAATCTTCTAATTTAAGAAAAGGTATATCTTGCTTCATCACCTGCTCTACTTTCATATCATCAAGTCTTTCAAACTCAATACGCTCTAATCCTAACATACCATCTAATATCATGGCCGTACTAATCAAACCATGTAATTTATACATTGGATCTAAGACAGGTATCGCCGAATATCCAGATTTCACAAGAACGAGTAAAGCATGTTCTAAACCATTTCCAATTTGGACATGAGCTACTTTTTCCGATGAAATCATTAAATCCTTCACAAGAATTTGTTGAAATTCGTCTTTCGGAATACTAATCATATTACATCCCCCATTTTCCCTTTTTCCTGCTTATGTTCATAACTCTATTCACATTTTATGACAGCGTTTTCATATTATTATTTTGTCCTAAATTTATTTCAATAAAAATACAATCACACAGCTATTTTAGCATACAGCACAAAAAAAAGACTACCATTCCGGTAGCGCTTAATACCCTTTATTTTTTAATCTGTAAAATAACCTTGTGATTTTTTTATATTGCATCACATCTGTCTGTTTCAAACCATTCTCAATGTCCGTAAGTTCCACAGCTAAAATTTCA
The DNA here is from genome assembly GCF_054509685.1 of Bacillus sp. C-3-6. Taxonomy (NCBI): domain Bacteria; kingdom Bacillati; phylum Bacillota; class Bacilli; order Caryophanales; family Bacillaceae; genus Bacillus; species Bacillus sp. C-3-6. Next base: position 3,801,883 of record NZ_CM137247.1, read on the forward strand.
CTTGCATAATTTTGCTGAAATAAAATATCTAGTAGTAAACTTTCTTCTTCCTTCGTTAAAACAACTTCCCTTTGCATATACCCCTCTCCTTACACTCGCATCGTTACTCACTCTTATTATATAAAAAATTTAACCTATTTAATAGATGTAATATTCAGTTTTTACCAAAAGATATGTAGCAATTATAAACATACAAAAAATCATTTCGTATATCGATTTGCATAACTAAACGCCGCATAAGCATCCGGCTTAATTTTTGCAGTTAATCCCATCGCTCGAATTTTTTCTGTCATATCTAAAATAAATTCTCTTGTTAAACCATCATTCCCAATGTCTAAATGAATTTCCATTATGAATCCAGCCCCAACTTGAGCATAAGGATGCAATAACTCCCATATTGTTTGTATATGAGTAGGCGTAAATAGACATGCGATTTCTTGACTAAACTGCGTTTCTAAATATATTTTCTCACGTAAGGTCGCTGGCTTATCTTTTACTGATCTATGGTGTAAACAACCCCAGGCACCTTTTCCAACACGATGAATATGGATTGCTGTAATAAACCTCGTATCCTTTTGATGCGCTTGCGAGTCTGTCCCAATGGATAATCGATACAAATTTCGCGGATCCTTTTCAATGAAACTACAAATACGGTTAAAGACCATATCAAAATTTAAATGTCTCTCTGAAACATTGTAAAATTTATGTGCACCGTCCACAGAGTCACGTCCTTTCAATTAGACAGACTTTTCGTATTCTCATTGTATGGGACAAAAACTAAAATTATAACTTCCTATCCTTTATTCGTTTCAATATTTCGAATTACAAAGTGACAAACTTGACACGTATAAATTACATTTTGATTAGATTGAGCCGTTAATACATGAATAATCTCAGCAGAACTTTGACAATTAGGACAAATCACAACTGGTAAACGTTCCATACGATAACCTCCTAGTTATATTTCTCCCGCTATTTGCAGAACCCAGCAATTGTGAGAAGTTTAGCTTCACATATTCACCGGGTTGACGGGACTACTTATCCACATGGATAAGCAAACTTGCACGGATTAAATTTTCATTTTAATACCATTGTAGGAAAAATAAAAAACTTCTATACATTGCGCTGGAAAGTAATAGAACTAAAAAAGGTACTGCCATATGGCAGTACCTTTTTTATATGTATCAAGAAATGATATCGTAAATCTCAATTGCAACCATGTCGATATTATCGAATTGGTACACTTGAGGTTTTTCACCTTGTTGATACACTTCTAACTCATACATTTCACTTTTATCGAAAAATTTCACGCTACATTTGCGCTCACCGTTCACTTCAAAATAGCGTTGTGCTACTTCACCGCTTTCAGCTTGTTCTTGTAGACTAACAAGTCGAGTTAAAATTCCTTGGAGTAGAGACATGAAATCTCTCCTTTCTCTGATCTTCCTACCAATAGGTTTTACAGCTATACTCATTCTATCCGTCATAACAGAAAAAATGTTCCACACTCTAGGATAAAGGTTATTAGCCAGAAACTCAACTAAAATTTGTCGAAATGCGAAGGAAAAAACAGAAAGAACATATTTCCCCTTCTTTATTGCGGTTTTTATACTGGAAGAATATAATAAAAAACAGAAAAAGGGAGGAATTACAATGAAAAAAATTGAGGTTTATACACAACCTGATTGTCCGCCATGTGTTATTGTGAAAGAATTTTTGAAGCATAATAACGTTGCATATGAAGAATTTGACGTAAAAAAAGACGCTGCTGCTCGCAACCGTCTTTTAAACGACTATGATTCCTATTCAACTCCAACAGTCGTAATTGATGGCGAAGTAGTTGCAGGTTTTCAAATTGAAAAGTTACAACAACTACTCAATATAGAATAGGAATAGGTAAATACCTATTCCTATTCTTATCCCGCTGTTTGTAGGTAGTAAAACTCCCACTAATTAAAAGTTTCACTTTACAATTGTTGCAACCTTTTTATTTCAGTTAAAAGTTCCTGACTTTCATGATATCCTGCTAACTTCCATTTATCTTGATCCCTTTTCAATGTTACAATTTGATATTGTCCACTTTTTGTCCGCTCATATACATATAAATTTTTATGCTCTTGATCATACGACATTTTCGTTTCTGAATTAAAAGAAAACGGTGCTTCTTTTGCCGGAAGTAAATATTCACCACTTTGTTTATCACTTCTGCTATTTTCATCTGTAAATACTTGAAGGAAATTATCTGTAAAATACGGTGATAACGTCTCTATCATCTTATTCATCGGCAAATGCTTCCCACGAATTGAAAACTGGGTTTCATAGCCTTTTTGTATCGTTGTAAATACTTCTTTCCGATCCACTTCCACTTCCTCTTTCCCTAAAACAGTCGTAACACTATAACCAACTAGAAAGGCAACACATACAAATAGAACAAGCCATATTCCATATTTCCTCATTTTTTCACCTTCCTTTTAAAAGAACTTGTCTTTGTAGTATTCATTGTAACAATGATTATGCAAAGAAAGGACAGGTTTCGTTCGTAAAATCTTTACAACGATAGACAGCATTTTCATCACCATTTTCACTATTACCAATTTATGATAAAAACAAACAAAAAATGCACGAATCTCTTCGTGCATTAAAATAAAACATCTTCTTCATATAAATATTCATATGATAAATCTATAAATAAAAAGTTGTCATCATCTATTGGGAAAGAAAATGTTCGTACCATTTCGCCCGTTTCGATATCTGCATATAAATCTGAAAGCCTTGCCTTATTCTCAAAACGCATTTTCATGATATTCTCGAGAAAATACGGGCGCCAACTCCAGTTCTTCATATAATAATCCGGCATCACAATCCATTCTCCATCTTTTTTCATAACATTTCCTGATTGTTGGAAACCATCTTCATTACAAATAAATATGCGAAAACTATACTGTGATACACTTTGACTAAATTGTAATAACCAATCATTGATATCTTCATTCTTTTTTTGTTTTGATAAAACATCGCCAATGCGATCGCGTAACATCTCTGTTAAATTATAAATTTTTTGTAACTTCTTCTTTTCATGTTGAATAAACTGATGACATTCATTACCAAGTCGCTCTTTCAAAACATTCGTTTCAATAAAATCAGGTAAACATTCTTTCAAATAATTACCTTGATAATATCTTCCGCCGTTCTTCCAAGCATATTGCAGTTGATAAAAAGCATCTATTTCTTCATATAACAAAGTTGCACCAATTCTTCTAGCAAGTAATGATAAAGAATATAAAATATCTTGATAAGATTGTAAAAGTGCTGTTTGCCTTAAGTTCGTTAAATCTACTTTTAAAATATCAGGTGCTAACACGCTAATACGCTCTAAATTACTTGTGCCCGTTCCGACCTTATTAATCGAAATTTGAATACCATATGTACGATAATACATAAGCAAATGATTAAATTGCTCTATATCTTCTTTACATTCATGCTCTGTAATCTCTAAAACAATTTGTTTTAAATTTAAACCTTGTTCTTCATACCTCAATAAAAGTTGAAGCAAGCTTTCATCATCATCATTCATTAATACATTAGCATTCCGATGTATAAATAATAATAATTTTTGATCGCTTTCTAAATAACGATTTAAAGCTTTTTCTACTATAATATTATCCGCTTCCAGTTGAAATTCACTTGGAATCGAATCATCGTGAAAGAACGAAGCTAAACTTTGTATGCCCTCTTCTGTTTGAATACGTCCTACTACTTCATATCCAATTACAGTATGCTCATCAGCACTAAAAATAGCTTGATAATAAGGAAGGACTTTATCCAAGTTACTCATTACATCTAATGCATCTATCAACGTGCTTCCCTCCCTTTACTTTTCAAAAATTATAACATGATATTTACGGAAAAATAATAAAAAATCCCTTCAGTTTTCCTGAAGGGATTAGAGGGGTAAAATGCTAAGGGGAATTAGCAATTCTACTATGAAGAAAAAAGAGGTCTTAAATATAACGTATATATGACCTCTTGTAAACACTTTTCTTTCATATGTCACAATTCCGTCACATTTAACCATAAAAAATGAATCAAACATTCATTTTTTATCCCTTTTAAAATGGATATTGATGTAAATGTTGTCCTCCATCCATTGTCATGCAAGTTCCATTTATGTACGCCGCTTCATCTGAGCATAAATAATAAGCTAGACCAGCGATTTCTTCTGGCGTACCCAGCCTTCCAAGCGGAACACTTTGTATCGTACGCTTAGCCATTTCTTCTGAAATCCATAATTTATCAGCACCGCCTGTACGTTCAATTGGTCCTGGCGCGATAGCGTTAACTCGTATTCCATATTTACGCCCCCACTCAACAGCGAGCGTCTTCGTCATCGCTAATACCCCTGCCTTCGCTGCAGCCGAATGAATCACTCCTGGACCTGCATCCCATGCATACGTTGCTACCATGTTAATGATATTCCCTTTTATACCTTTTTCAATCCAATATTTTCCGACAGCATGACTACAATAAAACGTACCGTTTAACACAATATTAATGACTGAATTCCAGCCATTCACAGATAAATCTTCTGCTGGACAAATAAAGTTTCCAGCTGCATTATTTATTAAAACATCAATTCTACCAAACTTCTCATCAATCTGTTCAATCATTTTCTGAATGTCATCCGTATTTCTTACATCCATTTGTACAGGTAATACTTGCCCTGGAAATTGTTCAATTTCCAACTTTGTTTCCTCTAGTTTTTCCTTTGTACGTCCGGTAATAACAACTCGTGCCCCTTCTTTTGCAAAACGAGTCGCCATTCCTTTTCCCATTCCACTCGATCCACCTGTTATAATAACTACCTTTTCTTTCACATACATCCCCTCCAAAAAATGAATACACATTCATTTTATCACTTTATTTAATAGAAATCTTTATATTTTTAAACTTTTCTGATATTTTAACGTAAAGAACTTTCTTTTTATTCATTTTTTTTCGTAATCTATACTACTTTTTTATTATGTAAAGTATATTTTAAATAAACTGAAAGGAGATTTGAGTAGCCTATAAATGGAATAAAAACATTGAGGTATACTCATATTTTTATGAAGCACATTACAAGAAGAAATTTTTTAAAAATTGGTATGCGTACTTGTCTCTATTCATTTATAACCAGTAGCATCGGATACTACTATGCTAAATATATAGAGCCCCATTTCATTTCTTTTACACAGCACACATTAAAATCACAACTCATCCCAAAAAGTTTTCATGGTATAAAAATTCTTCAATTCAGCGATTTACATCTCGGATACTATTTCTCGCTTCAACATTTATCTAAAGTTGTTTCTAAAATTAATGCTGTAAATCCAGATATTGTCCTTTTTACCGGAGATCTCATTGATAATTATCAAACGTATACTGACACTCCTTTCGTTGCATCCATTTTAAAAAATATACAAGCCCCCTTCGGTAAATTCGCTATTTATGGTAACCATGATCACGGTGGATATGGAACTGAATACTATGAGCACATCATGCGTGAATCTGGATTTGAACTATTGCTAAATAGTGAAAAAAGAATTCGTTTAATGGATAATAGTGAAATTTCTATTTTCGGTCTCGATGATATACTACTAGGCAGACCAAAAATAGAGAAAACATTAGAGCATGCACGGCAAAGTACTTATAACATTGTTCTTGTTCACGAACCAGATATCGCGCCCAAAGTTTCTAAATATCCAATCAACTTGCAACTTTCTGGTCATAGTCACGGCGGACAAGTACAAATTCCTTTTTTAGGACCTATTATTACACCAGTACTCGCCAAAGACTATATTGAAGGCTTCTATACAATTCAGGATTTAACTCTCTATGTCAATCGAGGCCTCGGAAGAACACGTGTCCCATTCCGTTTTATGTCAAAACCTGAAATTACACTTTTTATACTTCAACATTCGTAATAATTCGCCTATTTTCTTGCATATCCTTTCTTGTACGCGCTCATCCATGTTTCATTTACCATATGATGAAAGTGAGTCCAATAAAGGAGGTATGTTCATGTATCCATATTATCAACCAATCCCAGTCCGTTCAGCACCTATTGGTCCAGTAGGCGACTCACGCTTCTTTCCGTTTTTTGGCGTTCCCTTTCTAGCTGGAATTGCTGGTGGATTGCTCGGCGGAGCATTAGCTTTCGGCCCTCGACCGTTTTATCCACCTTATCCACCACCTTTCCCGCCGCCAGCACCTTATCCTTGTTACGGTGGACCATGTCAGCAACCATACTATTACTAAGTTAAAATAACGATTCTTTCAAATGTTATTCTCTCAACGAACCACCTTATTACACGCTTATAATAAAACTATTGTTTCTACTCATCCTTCCATTTTGGGAGCATATGAGTAGAAAAAAGTAAAAACCTCTTATGGACATAAGAGGTTTTTACTTTTTTCATTATTCAGCGTCTGTATTTTGATATGCCATCTTAAACAACTTCACTTGGCTATCAATTTCTTCTGTACTACCATTAATAACATAATAGTAATCACCATCTTTATTTTGTTCACGTGTTTTCACATTATCAGCTAATGTAAGCTGTAAAATCGCCTTAATTCGTGCCTTCATTTCAATATCTAATATCGGGAAAGATATTTCCACTCGCTTCTCCATATTTCGCGTCATCCAATCAGCTGAAGATAAATATATTTTCTCCTCCCCATTATGATGGAAATAATAAATACGGCTATGTTCTAAATATCTTCCAACAACACTAACTACACGAATATTTTCACTTACATTTGGAATACCAGGCCGTAGGCAGCATGTTCCTCGAACAATGAGCTCTACCTTTACTCCAGCTTGTGATGCTTCGTACATTTTTTTAATTAATGGTTTATCTGTTAATGAATTCATCTTAGCGATAATATATCCATTTCCATATTGCCTATGATAACGGATTTCTTCATCTATTAAATCCATAAATTGCTCTCTTATATCAAATGGAGCAACCGATAAATGATGAAAATGTGGCTTTGTTGTATAACCACTTAAATAATTAAAGAAATTGGTTGCATCAACCCCAAAGTCTTTTCTTGATGTAATATATCCAAAATCAGTATATAACTTCGCTGTTGCATCATTATAGTTTCCAGTTCCAAGATGTACGAACCTTTCAATTTTTCCGTTTTTTCTTCTTACAACTAACGTAATTTTACTATGTGTTTTCAAGTGACTTACACCGTAAATAACATGACAGCCTGCCTGTTCCAATTCTTTAGCCCAATGAACATTGTTTTCTTCATCAAACCTTGCCTTTAATTCAACTAATACCGTCACTTGTTTTCCCTTTTCAGCCGCTATCTTTAACGCCTGAATAATCGGTGAATCACCACTTACACGATATAACGTTTGTTTAATCGCAAGTACATTCGGATCGTCTGCCGCATCACGGACAAAATCAACTACCGGCTGAAATGATTCAAAAGGATGATGTAATAAAATATCATGCTCAATTGCTTTTTCAAATACATCTTCTTCATCACCTAAATCTTGAGGCGGTTGCGGAATAAGAGCTGGATATACAAGATGTTCATATAAAGGAGCTAGTTTTTTATATAAAGAAAACAAACATGTTAAATCTAATGGACCATCCATTATATATACATCTTCATCTTTTACTTCCAGAACCTCATATAATAACGCTAATACTCTTTCATCAATGTGTTCTTTCCCAACTTCTAAACGTACAGCAGCCCCCCACTTACGCTTTTTTAATTCTTTTTCAATTACCTTTAATAAATCTCTCGCACCTTCTTCATGAATCGTTAAATCTGCATTGCGTGTAATACGGAAACGAGTAACAGATGATACTGTATATCCCGTAAATAATTTATGAGTAAAGCTACTAATTACGTCTTCTAATAAAATAAATTTATGCTTTTGCCCTTCGCTCGGTAAAATTATGAAGCGCTCAAGTAATGAAGGAACTTGCACAATTCCTAACTTCGTCCTGTTTTCTTCTTCCGCTTGCTTCTCATCATATAAAAGAGTAGCCAAATTCAAACTTTTGTTTAATAACATTGGAAATGGGCGATATGCATCAATAGCTACAGGAGTTAACACCGGAAAAATTTGCTCATCAAAATACTCTTCTATAAATTCTCGCTGCTCTTTCGTCAAATCATTGAATGTTAAACGTTCAATTCCCTCTAACTCAAGCGCTGGTAATACATAATTTTTAAATGTATCATATTGTACTGTCATTAGTGCATGGGCTTTTATCGCAATTTTATTTAATTGCTTTTTTGGTGTTAAGCCAGCTTTATTTTCTGGTTGATTAAATCCAGCACTCACTTGATCCTTTAATCCCGCTACACGTACCATAAAAAATTCATCTAAATTCGAACTAAAAATACTAATAAATTTCAATCTTTCCAAAAGTGGATTATTTGCATCTTGCGCTTCTTGTAAGACACGTTCATTAAATGCTAACCAACTTAACTCTCGATTATTGTAATAAGCTGTATCATTTAAATTTACTGCATTCCCCTTCAATAATTCCATTCTCTTCACACTTCCCCTTGAAACTTTTTTACTATAATTTAGTTACTTTTATTTTAGCAAATTACAATATTATAAAGTGTAAATTTTTTGTAAAGACATCCGTACAACCTAATGTTTTAGTTCAAATAACAAGTTAATATTCGTTTTTAATACTCTTTCTAACTGTTTTTTTTGTTTTTCAGCTTGCACTTTTTCCGCTAATGCTGATTGTTCGCATAAAACTTTAAACGTTAACCCTTCTTCGTTTTCTGTTATAGATATGGTATCAACAAGCGATCGTTGCCTTACATTTAAAGTAGCTGAAAATTGTAAAACAGCTCCTAACAGGCGGATTTTTTTTTGTTCGCTTTTATCAAACCAACCTTCAAATGGTGATAAATGTTGTTTAAATAACATTTTTGATTTATACGATGCAATAAGTGCTAGCCTTACTCGATCTTTATGCATCATGCCATCAATTGTCTTATTCGCTAATAAATAAAACGTATGTAAACGGCTCGCTTCTTCGTCTATATATTTGCCTATATTAAATACTTTCGCTGCTTGATGGAACACTTCCCAGTCTTTTACTGACATAGAAATAAGCCCTATTTCCTCAAGTTGTTTGCAAATTAGTCTTCCATGTTTAATAAGTTGAATAACAAATTCCATGTCCATTTCGTATTCATGTGATAGTAAATGCAAACTTTCTTCAACTACGTTCGGATAATATGAAATCCCCAAATCTTTTGTCAACTCTTCATAGAAAACACCTTCTCTTAACCCTTTTCTACTTAATACAAATGCCGGTGCCTCTATAACATTAACAAGTGTATGAAATACTTCAACCGCTGGAATAATCGTATCTGCTCGATCTTTTGCTAATCCTTCCAATTTCTGAAGTTCTATGAACGACAATTTTTCCAATTCATCTTGTACAGTTTCAATATCTTCTTCTTTCATCTTGTATAAATGTAATCCTGCTATAGGATAACATATTAAATTTTGATGGATTTTTACTAAGTTCCTAGCACTACCACCAATTGCAATAAGAGGCAATTTCTTATTGATTAACCATGGTAACGTTCGAAATTGAAACTCTAAATACTTTCGCATTCCCTCTAACTCATCTTTAGTAGGAATATCACCTTTAATAAATTGTTGCTTTAAAGAAAGTGCCCCAAAAGGAAAACTATGGTACTCTAAAATCTCTCTATTTCTAAAGTATGTAACTTCCGTACTTCCCCCACCAATATCTACCGTTATTCCTTCTGGAAACGATGTAGAATTCATCACCGCCAAGTATCCGTAACGCGCTTCCTCATATTCTGATAATACTCTAAGAGTAAAGTCCGTTTGTCCTTCAATAAGCTTTTTAATTTCCTCTTGATTCTCAGACTGTCTAATTGTTGCTGTTGCAACACAAAGTACATGATGCAACTGATGGAACCTTGTACTTTCTTGAAATTGAAATAATGTCTGTAATAATACTTCTATTCCCTCTTCATTCAACACACCATCAATTAAGTAATTCCTTAACCTAGCAACCACTTTCGTATTTTCAATCTCTTTATAAAAACCTCCATTTTGCTTTTCATAAATAACTAAACGCATTGTATTAGATCCAATATCTATAATGGCATACTGTTGTTTTAATATTTCTTTCAAACTTCTCACTCTTTCATTATCAAATTTCAAAAACATATTCTATTACTATTATACAAAATAGTTGTTTTTTGTAACAATATTGCTTTAATATTGAAAATATATACAATCACTTTTTGCATATAATAAAAACCTCTTTTATTTATGGTATAATAATGAAAAATTGAAAGGAGATTCAATATGAAACCTTCACAACCACAATCTCAATTACAAAACCAACATTCTATTAATCGACTAGCTCAATCTATTTTCGTTGTGAATCGTCATGCTAAAGCAGCTACTAATCCTAAATATTTATACTGGTTAAAAAAGACAGCTTTAGAACGTTTGATTGCTGAAAAAAAAGCAATTAAAGAAGGATTACATTTTTCTAGAAACCCACGTTTTAGCCAACAACAATCTGATGTCCTTATACGTTTAGGCGATTATTTTTTCCACATCCCTCCTACGAAAGAAGATTTTCGAATTCTACCGCATCTTGGTCATCTTGAATCCTCCTATCGAAATCCGAAAACAACCTTATCTTTAACAGTAGCAAAAAAAACACTTCAAGATTATATTGGTCCTGAAGCATTGAAACAAGAAAAAAAATTAAGTGAACCTGTTCCATGGTATAGTCGTACTTATACAAAAAAATAAAACAGTTTGGCCAAGTGTAGGCCAAACTGTTTTATTTTTTCTCTTCTTTAATTTTAATATTTGCTTGTTTATAAAAAGCTACTTTTTCTGTATTATAAGACTTTGTGAATTCATTAAATTTATCTTTTTCTGACTCAATATCCTTATAAGATTGATTTACTACTTTTACTTTTTCACTAATATCTTTTAATTTAGTACCTTTATCTTGTAACATTGTGTATAACTCTTTTTCTTGTTTTAAAGATTTATTATAGCTGTCATACATTTTATTAAATGAATCGTGTCGTTTCTCATAGGTGCTTTTCACTTTATCAGCTTGATCTTTCAACTTATTATCTTCAATTTTCTTCACATACTTATCAGCTGACTTCACTTCTTCTTGCGCTTTATTTAAAGCCTCTTTTTCTTTTGTAAGTACTTTTTCTCGTTCAGTTGTATTCTTTGCTGCTTGATTCAATTTTTCTTTAACAGTTTGATTATTATCTTTTCCTTCTTGCACAATCTGGTTATATAATTCTTGTCCTTCTTTCTCTAAAGCCTCAAGTTTTTTTGCATCTTCAAACATTGTTTTTTCTTGTTTAGCAGCGTTTTCAAACGCTACATATAATTCTTCTTCTGGTTTCGGTCCAAAACAACCGGCTAATAAAGTCATTGATAATGCGGTTATAATTGCTAATTTACTATATTTCAACATCTCTTCCTCCTATTTATAAACGACCATCGTGTAATATAAAAAAGTTATAAAATATGTAATTGTTCTATACACTCGCATCTTTTTTACGAAGATCATTAATATTGTTTGTACGAATTATTACTTAATATTACATTATTCTTTTTGAAGTATTTAGCAGTTCCATATCCATCTTTAAGTATAGTTCTTCGTGTTTTTTAAAACCTATTCACACTATGTATTACCTTAATGGCCACAGAATTTCACCTCAGTCTTAATAAGACTATAATAGTTCATCTGATAAAAGGTGATCGTTCCGCTCTCACGTCTATCATTCCCTTTCCAGCTTTCTATCAAATAATCTCTTTGTTCATTTTACACAGTACAATCGATATCTCGCAACAACTTACAAATATTCTTTTCATTTCCTAAAAAGGAAAAGTGTAGAGCTTGCTTTCCTCTACACTTTTAAAATAAAACACATTGTGCAAATTGCATTGGCACTACCATCATAATTATATGCTTATTTCATATATTTTTAAAGACTTTTATTACAAACGAAACGTTTTTTGTAATAAAAGTCAAAAAAATGTTACAAATAAAACTTCTTCCTATCATATATCTTCAAATCGAAGCTTCACTCATTTTCTTGCAAATTTCTATACTGATACAATTGATTTTGCGACTTTCTCAACAGTTCTTCAAACGTTTTTCCTTCTACTGGATAGCTAGCTGCTCCAAATAAAAGAGTGACACTGAGTAAATCACCTTCTATTTCACTTTCAATATTTTTCATTAATCTGTTTGTTATTGTTGATGTTTCATGACCATTATCAATTGCTACAATAACATACTTATTTTCATCCCACTTTGTAACAACATCTCCCTTCCGAATTGTCTTTACAATGGTACTCTCTAATTTTTGTACTAACACTCCCAATTTTTTTTCTTGCAACGTGTCTTTTAATCCTTCCCATTCTTTTACAGAAAGAATGTAAACTGTAATATTACGGGAATCTCTTTCAGATAAAGCGGCTACTTTCCCAAAAAAATCAACAACAAAATCGTTGCTTGCCATTCCTCCTACTTCCACATTCATACGCTTGTTCGCTCTTTTATCGTACCAATGTCCAAAATAATAACTTAGTATCATTTGCAATATATAAATAATAAAGACGGTATAAAATGATCGTGAATCCAGTTTTGTAATTACATCCTGAAGTGCAATCCATTCTGTAACTGCCACTGTATTTCCAAGTAATAATCCACTAATTTTCCCTTTATGTTTCATACTTCTCCCCCTTTTATACCAATATATGTTTCTATATCAATAATGTTTTTCTACAAAATAAAAAATGTACATATGCAATGTACATTTCTGCTTAAGCTTGTATACCTTTCCTACTCTATTTCATATATATAATATATAACTTTTATAGAAAGGAGTAATCTATATGCTACAAAAAGAGAATCTATCAGATGCTATGCGTTTACTAGCTGGTTTTCTATTATCATTAAAATTATTATTTACCTCTTTCGGCATACACTTTATTACAAACGATCAAATCGACGCAATTGTAAATGTTGTTTCATTTTTATTTATTCTATACTTTGGCTACAAAAATAACTATGTAGGAAAAAAAGGAATAGAGCAAAAGAAAATACTCAAAAAACACAACCTTCACTAAAAAAGGAACCTTTTGTACAGGTTCCTTTTTATCATTGCCGCACAACAACTTCATTTGTTTGCAGTGGACCATATGATATCTCTTTATCTTGAAATGTATATGTAGCCTGAAAGAATGCTTGTTTAAGAGCTTTATCTTTATTAGCTTTTATTTTGCAACGTAGTTCCACCTTTTCATTTGGTAACAAATCATCAATTCGCCACCTTACAAGCTGGAATAAAAACTCACTTATCCCCTTATCAACTTTTAAAGAATTAGGAATATAAGCAAAGTAATCTCGAATCATATGACTTACAACAACTCTCGAAATCATTTCTATCCCTTTATTTTCCACTTGAATTCGCATAATAAGTATGTCGTTTACATCGTAGGTCAATTCATACGAAAATTGTTCTGTATACATACTACCAATTTGCAATGTAACGACTACTTGAGGAAATTCATTTTCCTTTTTCGATCCGTCAATCCACAATACTGGTTGTAGCGGTATTGAATACTTTCCTGTATCCGAAATTCGTCCCCATATTTTCATAATATATATTCACCTCATTTCAGATGTACCATACACACAATGAATTCCCCAACTTACTAAAGCTTGCTACAAGTAATGTTTAATATTTCTCTTCCTTTTATCCTATTCGACAATATGAAGAAAAAACCATTTTTCATCTATTAACAGAAGGTGTTCTTTATGAAATTTTTTTACAATTTACTTCATTTCCTTTATAGCAATATTCGTATCGCTCACTCGTTCTCTACTCATATGAAAGAATATTTTGACGGAAGAAAAAATTTGCCTTATAGTCAAATTTGACTATAATATTCTTTATGGCATATTAGTGCACTTATGGAAAAGAAATTAAAATCAACTATACATTTAAATTTTTTATCCACTGCACTCAAAACTTAACATAGTTTACTTATTTCTAAAGGAGGGTTATATTTGGAAACTCAACCATTAAAAAAAGACACCAACAAGACAAAATTTGTTGTTGCTGGTTTGCTGCTTGGTATATTAATGGCCGCAATGGATAATACAATCGTTGCAACCGCAATGGCAACAATCGTTGGAGACCTAGGAGGCTTTGATAAGTTTGTGTGGGTCACATCAGCTTATATGGTAGCAACAATGGCAGGGATGCCTATCTTTGGGAAACTTTCTGATATGTACGGGCGGAAACGTTTTTATATTGGGGGCCTCATTCTTTTCTTATTCGGTTCTGCGCTTTGCGGAACAGCTTCAAGTATTGAGCAATTAAGTATTTATAGAGCTATTCAAGGTATCGGTGGTGGTGCCCTTATGCCTATCGCCTTTACAATTATGTATGATATCTTCCCACCAGAAAAACGCGGGAAGATGACAGGGCTATTCGGTGCTGTTTTCGGGACATCTAGTGTATTCGGTCCTTTATTAGGTGCTTATATTACAGACTATATAAGTTGGCATTGGGTCTTCTATATCAATATTCCATTAGGACTTATCTCCTTTTTCTTAATTACTAAATACTACAGTGAGTCTCTAGAATTTAGAAAACAAAAAATTGATTGGGCTGGTGCTATTACACTTGTCATAAGTATCGTTTGCTTAATGTTCGCATTAGAACTTGGTGGTAAGGAATATGCCTGGAATTCCACTGTAATTATTGGCTTATTTACAACAGTAGTTATTGCGCTTATTATTTTCTTCTTTGTAGAAAGAAAAGCAACCGAGCCTATTATTTCGTTCCATCTATTTAAAAAACCTTTATTCGCAGCTAGTCAAGGAGTTGCCTTTTTCTATGGTGCTGCTTTTATTATCTGTACAGTTTATATTCCAATCTTCATTCAAGGCGTTCTTGGAGGTTCGGCCTCTAATGCTGGATTAATTTTAACACCAATGATGGTTGGTTCTGTAATTGGAAGTCAAACAGGAGGACAATTAGCTTCTCGAACAAGCTATCGTAACATTATGATGGTATCTGGTGTCTTCTTCGTTCTTGGTATTTATTCATTAAGTACTTTAACAATGGACACACCTCGTTTACTCGTAACACTATTTATGATTCTCGCTGGGCTTGGTGTTGGCTTCTCATTCTCAGTATTAAGTATGTCTTCTATTCACAAGTTAGAAATGCGAGACCGCGGTTCGGCGACATCAACAAACTCATTCTTCCGATCACTCGGTATGACTCTTGGTGTAACGATTTTCGGTACAATTCAAAATCATATTTTTACAGATAAACTAAACTCTGTGTTCCCCCCTGAACTAGCAAAATTAGCTCCAAAAGGCGGAGACACAAGTTTCTTATTATCACCAGGCGCTACCGCAAAAATTCCTGCTGAAATATTAGCGGGTATTAAAGAAGCTCTCGCTACATCTATTGCGAACACATTCTTCTGGGCACTCATCCCGGCTGTACTAAGTGTTATTTGTATTTTACTAATGGGAAATGAACGCCTCTTTACAGGCCCTAAAAAGAAAGAAAAACAAAAGCAAGTCAGTTAATATAAAAAAGAAGCGGCATATCCCTTTATGAAAAAGGATATGCCGTTTATAATATGTATAAAGTTTTTATATACAGGAGTTGAGACAGCATGAGCATGAAATTAGTCATTCTCGGCTTGCTACTCGAAGGAGATAAACATCCATATGAAGTGCAGCATATTATGAAAGAACGACAAATGGATTGTTATATTAAATATGCTAAAGGATCACTTTATTACGCTTTCGAGCAATTAGAAAAGCAAGGCGCAATTCACATTACAAATGTAATTAGAGACACAAACCGACCTGACAAAACGATTTTTCATATAACAGAAGAAGGCAAAAAACTATTCCACACTTTACTATTAAAACAATTCGAAGCAAAAAACCAAATATATAAACCTATTTATTCAGCCCTATCTTTCGCTCACTTTAGCAATGATCATGAATTAGTTCCTATTTTAGAAAAAAAGAAAAATGATACTCTTCAATATTTACATACTATGCAAACGATATATGATTGTAATAAAGGAAAGGTTCCACGTGCACAACTATATATCTTGCAAAGTGTAATTGAGCATATTACAGTTGAATTACAATGGCTAAACACCCTCCTTAAAGATGCTATAGCAGGCCGACTTTCAGAAGTTGCTATAGATGAAAATTGAGCTATGAAAGAAGACATCCCTACTTCTTTCATAGCTCAATTTCTCTTTTTATACTGTAATATTATTAGTTACTTCAGAATAAAAAGTCAGAATAATAAGAAATAAAAACTTTGGAATTTTCTTATTTTAAAACAGTAGACAAAATTCCAAAAATTGTGTTAGAATTTGTTTCAATATCATATCGCTTGTTAAATTCCTTTCAAAAGGAAAATAGGTACACGAACATTTCGTTTCGTGTTTAAAAGGGAAGCTTGGTGAAACTCCAACACGGTCCCGCCACTGTAAATGCTGAGATTTCTTTTTGGTGCCACTGTGAAAACGGGAAGGTGAAAGAAATTATATGAAGCATAAGTCAGGAGACCTGCCTGTTTTAACAACACTGATAGATTCACGGATGATGATGAGGTGTTAAAACAAAAAGGAAGGCTTATTTTCTATGTCTTTGCACTTTTTGTTATAAGTATTTCCTAGTAAACGGAAATGCTTACTTTCAATTAGGGAGGAATTTAAAATGGCAATTCAAACAAGTAACTTAGGTTATCCACGTATCGGACTACAACGAGAGTGGAAAAAAACATTGGAAGCTTTTTGGTCCAATAAAATTGATGAAGAACAATTTTTAACAACAATGAAAGAAATTCGCCTTCAACACGTAAAAGTACAGCAAGAAAAAGGGATTGAACTCATTCCAATTGGCGACTTTACATATTATGATCACGTTTTGGATACTGCCTATATGCTAGGATTTATCCCATCACGTTTTTCTGAGTTTACATCTTACCTTGATGTATATTTCGCAATGGCGCGTGGCTCTAAAAATCACGTAGCTTCCGAAATGACAAAATGGTTTAACACAAACTATCACTATATCGTTCCTGAATATGAAGAGGGATTACAAATCTCTTTAAAAGATAATCGTCCACTTCGCTTATACGAAGAGGCAAAACAAGAATTAGGAGTAGATGGAAAGCCTGTTATTTTAGGTCCATATACTTTCTTAAAATTAGCTAAAGGCTATACAAAAGAACAATTCCCTTCCATTTTAAAACAGTTAGTTACACCTTACGTACAACTGCTTTCAGAACTACATGCAGCTGGTGCACAAGCCATTCAAGTTGATGAACCAATTTTCGCTTCTTTAACGAAAGAAGAAGTTCAACAAGCAAAAGAAATTTATGAAGCTATTCGTAAAGAAGTTCCAAATGCGACTCTTCTTTTACAAACGTATTTTGATAGCGTGGAAGAAAACTATGAAGAAATTATTACATTCCCGGTATCCGGTATTGGATTAGATTTCATTCATGGTAAAGAAGGTAATTTAAATGCTATTTCAAAATATGGATTCCCAGCTGATAAAACTTTAGCTGTCGGTTGTATAGATGGCCGTAACATTTGGAGAGCTGACCTTGATGAAGTTCTTGAGTTATTTACAACGTTACAAAAACAAGTCCAAACGAAAGATTTCATCGTTCAGCCTTCTTGTAGCTTATTGCATACACCGATCGATAAAACAGAAGAAACTCACTTATCGACTGAGCTATTTGATGCATTAGCATTTGCAAATCAAAAATTAGAAGAGTTAGTTCTTATTCATTCCGCTCTCACTCAAGGTACAGAAAGCATTAGTACTGAGCTGGAAACATATCGAAACGTACATCATACAATTCGCTCATCTGCTGCACGTAACCGAGAAGATGTCAAAGCAGCACGAACAGCACTAAAAGAAGAAGATTTTTCACGCCCTCTTCCATTTGAAAAACGATACGAATTACAACAAGTTGCCCTGGAGTTACCGCTATTACCAACAACAACCATTGGTAGCTTCCCGCAAACAACTGAAGTTCGTCAAACGCGAAAAGAATGGCGTAACGGTGTTATTTCAAATGAACAATATGAACAATTTATTGAAAAAGAGACAGAAAAATGGATTCGTTACCAAGAAGAAATTGGGCTTGATGTCCTTGTACATGGTGAATTTGAAAGAACTGACATGGTCGAATATTTTGGTGAGCGCCTTGCTGGTTTCTCATTCACTAAAAACGGTTGGGTACAATCATACGGTTCCCGCTGCGTAAAACCACCTGTTATTTATGGTGATGTAGCCTTTATTAACGGCATGACTATTAAGGAAACAGTTTATGCACAAAGCTTAACGGAGAAAGTTGTAAAAGGAATGTTAACTGGACCTGTTACGATTTTAAATTGGTCCTTCGTTCGAAATGACATTCCAAGAAAAGAAGTTTCGTATCAAATTGCACTAGCTCTTCGTCACGAAATTGAACTACTTGAATCTTCCGGAATTAGAGTAATCCAAGTCGATGAGCCAGCACTTCGTGAAGGAATGCCACTAAAAGAAAAAGATTGGGATGCTTATATTACATGGGCAGTACAATCCTTCCTTTTAGCAACTTCTTCTGTAGCAAATGAAACACAAATTCATACTCATATGTGTTACAGTAACTTCGAAGATATTGTTGACGCGATTCGCGCATTAGATGCAGATGTAATTTCTATCGAAACATCAAGAAGTCACGGAGAATTTATTGATACGTTAAAACATACAACATATGAAAAAGGCATCGGTCTAGGTGTATATGATATTCATAGCCCACGTGTACCGAGTAAAGATGAAATGTATAAAATCGTAGAACAATCTTTAGAAGTATGCGATCCTAAATATTTCTGGATTAATCCTGATTGTGGTTTAAAAACGAGAAGAACAGAAGAAGTTATTCCAGCTTTAGAACATATGGTTCAAGCAGCGAAAGATGCTCGTTCCCTTTTAAAAACAAACGCATAACAAAAATGGGTTATCCTTTTCTCAGGATAACCCATTTTTTATTCTTTACTTTCAAAGAAGAATTCGTATTGTATTTTATATAATTCATCATCCGTTGGCTCTTCAAGAGGAATTGCTTGTAAGACAACTGTATACTCACCATTTGGAATAGATATTTGAAATTTGTTTGAAAGAATACTCGTTATAACGATACTTTCATTTTCAACCGTAAAAGGAACCGTAATCGTTCTAACCACTTCTTCTTTTTCAATATGTTTCCCTGGGGTCACTTTCACTTCACAAGTATAATCAGAAAGTGCTTCAAAAATAACAGTTCCCTCTGCCTCAGCATAACCTCTTTCAAAATCTTCATCCGTCCAGTCTACATAAGGCTGCTCACCGTCATAGTTCATCAACATTAATTGCGAATAAGAAATTGTTAACTCCATAGTTCCCCTTCTCCTTCATTATGAAATGTACAAATACTACTTCACTTCAAATTTCACACGCGTACCATCTGGATATTTATCTAACTTATTCCCTACCCAAGAGCCTGCTCCCCGGTTATCCGCCGGACTTATATATTCAATATGTGCTCCTTTTCCGCCTTCCTTGCACATCGCCATTGGCCATTCATCACGATCATACCCTTTTTTTGATGGATACGGTGCTAACGACAATTTCCTTCTATCTACAGCACCACCACGATCGATTGTACAAACTTCTGAATGCCCTTCTTTTATAGCATCCGTAATATGTTTTCCTGTCTCTGGATAACGTTCTTTCGGAAATTCTAACACTTGATCATACGTATTCGTTTTCTTTACACTTGTTTCCTCTGGCACAAGTACTTCATAAACTGCTACTAAAATAGACAGAATTGCAATAATTGAAATGATAATACCTTTTAATTGCTTCATGTATACCTCCATGTTTCTACCAGTTTCTTTTCCTCAGTTATTATAACAAACTTCTCCTGTATATGTTTTCAGACATTATTTTAGTTATTCCTTGCCATTCCGCCAAAAAATTTCATTTTTTCACTAATGCTGTAGAAAACTAATAGCCTTCCGACATTCTTTTTCAAAGGAAGTCCTCATAAAAGATTGAAATGATATATACGATACTTTTTGGGGAGGAAATATCATGGAAGCTACCTATAAAACGAAAGATGTCACGAATAAAACAGGCATCCCAAAACATATAGTCCGCAAATATAGTCAACTGTTAGAGGAACATGGTTATATGATTTCTAAAACAGCTGATGCTCGTATTTATAAACTTGATGATTTAAAACTATTGAAATCTATACATGAAAGAGCTGCCACATTACAAGAAGATATTTCAGAAACGATACCGATTATTTTAAAAGAAAAAGAGGCCCCACCTGTACCAGTTATACAAGATAAGCAAGAGATACAACCGAAAGAAAAAGAAGATGGGCGTAACTTTGAGGAGTTCATGTTGAAACTTGAAATGCTAGCTCAATTAAATGAAGCAATTATTCATCAAAATTCTACTCTAATTACACAAAATCGTTTAAAGGATGAGAAACTAGATGAATTGATGCAACAAGTGTATGTAAAAGAAGGCTCTCAAGAAAAAATGCTTCAAGAGTTAGTCGAGCACGCCGCTCAAACAGATGCATTGCAAAAAGAAAAAATGGACTTATTAATGAATCATATGTATAAACGAGAATCCAAACAAGAAGAAAAAATGAATAAACTTGTTAGTCAAATTTATAACAAGGACAATAATCGTGATGCACAGCTTATGCAAGTTATTCGAGAAATTCAAGAAACAAAAAGAATGGTCGCTGCCTCAAAAGAGCAAAGCTTCTTTCAATCATTTAAAAGTTTATTTAGCCGAGCAAAACAAGAAAAAACAAATGAATAAACAATATAAAATAAAAAGTTACCTTCCATCGGTAACTTTTATTCCTTATTTTGTACAGCTGGTAATATAATAATTGCTTCAGTGCCTTTTCCACTTTCACTCTTATATTCCAATGTACCATTATGCGCTTGTAAAATACTAAATGTTACCATAAGCCCTAATCCTGTCCCTTTTTCTTTTAAAGAATAATATGGTTGTCCCAGCCTTGCTAACTGTTCTTTCGTCATACCAACACCACTATCTTTAACTCTTATTATGATTGTTTCGTCTTTTTGAATAGCTGTTACTTTTAAATATCCTTTATTTCCTTGAATTGCTTCAATACCATTTTTAACAACATTCATAATAGCTTGCTTCAATTTTGTCTTATCACCAATCGTATAAAGACTTTCTGAAATTTCAACTTGTAAATATACACCTTGCATCGCTGCAAATGACGACATAAGAGTGGTCATTTCTATTAATTGGGCTGATAAACAAATGTGTTCTTTTTTCTCAATTTGCGGCCTTGCTAAATTCAAGTAATCTGAAATAATTTGTTCCGCCCGATCCAATTCAGCTAATACGAGACGCATATAATCCTTATTCTTCACATCTTCCGTACTTTCTAGCAATTGGATAAATCCACGAACAACAGTAAGTGGATTTCGAACTTCATGTGCCACACTTGCTGCTAACTCACTTACAATATTAAGCTTTTCTGATTTTTGCATCTCTGTACGTAGCAATGCATTTTCATTTAAATATTCAGTTAAATACACCTGAAATACCATTGTCATGACCATGATAAGCGAGGCAAATATAAATCCGCTATATATTTGCGAAATATACGGTGTAAATCCTGTTTCCAAAAGAACATTAATCATGCCTAATACTAAAGAAACAAGCACATAAAATGATGAAATCATAAATGCTAAAATTAATTTCTTATCTCTTGAAAAAAGAGACCATTTCTTTGATAAAAATAGCGGAACTATCAATAGAAATGTTACTTCTAAAACTGGAAGAAAGCTCATTCCCTTTAGTAACCATTCATATGCAACAAAAATAACCGCTGGGATTAAACCAACAATCCCACCATATAAAAAACCACTGACAATTGGAATTGGGTGAAAGTTATACCCACACACATTGCCAAAACAAATAGAGTATGTCATGGAGAGAACGAGCGTAACGCTAGATAAAAACATAATAAAGTAACGATTTGGCTTCGGAGGCATTTCTTGA
Organism: Bacillus sp. C-3-6; assembly: GCF_054509685.1. NCBI lineage: Bacteria > Bacillati > Bacillota > Bacilli > Caryophanales > Bacillaceae > Bacillus > Bacillus sp. C-3-6. Next base: position 3,824,124 of record NZ_CM137247.1, read on the forward strand.
TAGCGATTTAAACGAATCGCTTCATATAAAAATAGTGGTAAAATTATGATGGCAATTTGAATCAACAAATCACGGATAAGCTCCATAACCTCTCATCCCCTATATGTATTTTGATATGATTATATCATTTTATAGGTTTATTTGTTTTAAAATTTTGATTTTTCTTAACATATTTGTTAATTCTTTGTTAACAACTCATAATAATTGTTACAGATTTTCGAAATGATTGTAAACCCTGTACCAAATTTCCTTCGTGCAGTATACAATGAATACGGATTACAAAGAAAATGTAAAAATACTTTTTTAGACGGACAACTATAGCAAAATACAGCATATAATCCATACTATCTATGTTTACAAATAAGTGATCATTACTTTAGTAGGAGGAAGATAAATATGGCGGGTACTACGCTTGTTTTAAAAGAAGAAAATTTGGTTGTTCTAGAAAATGTTGAAAAATCAGTATATGAAGAGTTACAGCATAAAGCAGGAGATGAAGATTGCACATGTGCTGTGAACGAATCAGTTGTTCACCTTGGCAAGGTATCCTCTGTACTCTGGAATGAAGATGAAATAGATTGGGAATACGGATATTAAAAAGTCGCTTATAGCGGCTTTTTTTTCTTTTCTCTCTCTTTCTAAATTACATATACAAAGCGCAATCATAGAAAATATGATAAAATGAACTTAATTTTCAAACGGAAGAAAGGGAGATACAATGGAACAATTCATTAACCCTAGAGTGAAGGATATCCAAATTTCTGGAATCCGTCAATTCTCTAACATGATTCAAAACTATGATAATTTGATTTCTTTAACAATCGGACAACCCGATTTCCCTACACCTTCTCTCGTAAAAGAAGCGGCAAAACGGGCTATTACAGAAAACTATACAAGCTATACACATAACGCTGGTTTACTAGAATTACGTAAGGCAGCTTGTAACTTCGTAAAAGATAACTACGATTTACATTACTCACCTGAAAACGAAACCATCGTTACAATTGGTGCTAGCGAAGCAATTGATGTTGCATTCCGAACGATTTTAGAGCCAGGAACAGAAGTAATTTTACCTGCTCCTATTTATCCAGGTTACGAACCTATTATTCGATTATGCGGTGCAACGCCCATTTTTGTAGATGTTCGTGAAACTGGATTCCGTTTAACAGCTGACGCGCTAAAAAATGCTATTACAGAAAAAACAAGATGTATCGTACTACCATATCCTTCCAACCCAACTGGTGTAACTTTATCCACAGAAGAATTAAAAGATATTGTAGATGTTTTAAAAGATAAAAATATTTTCGTCCTTTCAGATGAAATTTATAGCGAGCTTGTGTATGAACAAAAGCATACATCTATCGCTCATTTCCCAGAAATGCGTGAAAAGACAATTGTCATTAACGGTTTATCTAAATCACATTCTATGACTGGCTGGCGTGTTGGACTTTTATTCGCACCAAGCTATTTAGCAGGACATATATTAAAAGTTCATCAATACAATGTAACGTGTGCTACTTCAATCGCTCAATACGCTGCGATTGAAGCATTAACAGCTGCTAAAGACGCACCCAAAATGATGCGCCACCAATATAAAAAACGCCGTGATTACGTATATAATAGACTCACTCAAATGGGATTAGCAGTTGAAAAGCCAACAGGTGCATTTTACTTATTCCCATATGTTGGTCATTTGACATCTTCATCATTTGATTTTGCACTTGATCTTGTCAAAGAAGCTGGACTAGCTGTAGTTCCTGGAACAGCATTCTCTGAATACGGTGAAGGCTACCTTCGCTTGTCCTATGCATATAGTATCGAAACTTTAAAAGAAGGCTGCGATCGATTAGAAGCCTTTCTAAAGAAAAAAGCTAAGAGTTAAACTCTTAGCTTTTTTCTGCATAATGATCACAAGTTTGACGTTTTAGTAATTTATGAGGAATAATAATACACTTTGCAGTGGATTCTGCATTCTCTACTTTATCAACTAAAGCTTTTGCTGCCTCATATCCTAGCTGATAAATATTAACATCAACTGTCGAAAGTGGAGGGCTCGCAATTTCTGATAATAAAGCATTATTAAAGCTTACAATAGAAACATCCTTCGGTACAACGAATCCTTTTTTAGAAAGAGCACTTAACACACCAAGTCCAATTAAGTCATCCGTTGCCATAATTGCCGTCGGCGGTTGCTGCAGTCCCATTAATTCCTCAACGGCTTGTTGACCACTTTCCCTCGAAAAATCAAAATGTAAAATATATTCTTTTGGTAATACAATGTCTGCTAATTTCAAGGCATCACTCATACCAGCTAAACGATCTCTCGTTACAAGTAAATCTGATCCACCACCAATGAACGCGATTTGCTTATGCCCTAATGAAATTAAATATTCTGCCACTTCTCTTGCAGCTGTATAATTGTCATTATCTACATATGTAATTTCATCTTTTCGATCATATGGTTTTCCTATTAAAACAAACGGGAAATTTTGTTCATGTAAATATTGAATAATCCGATCATTCTCCCTTGAATATAAAAGAATAATACCACCAATTTGACGTCCCTGTACCATCTTTACGACACCATTAAAAATTTCTTCTTCCGTTTCACCTGTCGACATGTAAAGCGCATAACCTTCTACGTGTGCAAATGAACTAATCCCTCTTATAACTTCTGGGAAAAATGGATTTTGAAAAGCTTTACTTGCAGAACTTGGCATAACAAGACCAAGTGTTTTCGTCGTTTGGTTCGCAAGATTTCTCGCATTTAAATTGGGATGATACCCTAATTCACTCATCACTTTCCTAACACGGCGCTTTGTTTTTTCACTTATACTTGGATTATCAGCAATTACACGAGAAACTGTTGATGGTGCAACATTCGCTTGCTTCGCCACATCTTTAATTGTAACTGTCATAAAAATCCCCCTCCTCTCATTTCTCTGCCATTTTTCATATATTTTATCTCGCACTCATTGCAAGTCATAAACTTTCATTTCTTATATCTTGCAAAACTAATCCTATTCTCCCTCTTCATGTATTGTAAGGGATATAGCTATTTTTTCCTATACTATAATATACTATTTATTTCACTTCTTTTCACATGTGATGTCAAATCTCTTTTCATCTCCCTATAAAGTTATTTATAGGGAGATGAAAAGAAAAATGGGACATAATGTCCCATTTTTCATCCTTTTGTACCTCCAGCTGTTAAACCAGAAATAAAGTATTTTTGTAGTGATAGGAATAAAATTGAAATTGGAATCGCAATTAACACAGAACCCGCTGCAAACGTTGTAAATTCATTACCGAATTTTTTCGCAACCATTTCATATAATCCAACTGCTAAAGTATAATTTTCTGGTGTTCGTAAAATGATACTCGCTAAAATGAAATCTGTAAATGGACCAATGAAAGTAAATAATGCTACAACCGCTACGATTGGCTTTGCAAGTGGCATAATGATTTGCCAAAAAATACGGAAATGCCCTGCTCCATCCATTCGAGCTGATTCATCCAACTCTTTCGGAATCGTATCAAAATACCCTTTCATAAGCCATGTATTCATCGGAATTGCTCCGCCCACATAAATTAAAATTAATGCAAGATGTGTATCAAGTAATCCTGTTAACTGAGCTAATATATATAGTGCGATTAACGCTGCAAAATTCGGGATCATTTGCAGAATTAAAAATGTTAATAAACCATTCTTTCTTCCAACAAAACGATATCTCGAAAATGCATAAGCAGTAAAACTAATGGCTAGTACAGAGAAAATCATCGTCATTACGCTAACTTTCAAAGTATTTTTATACCAAAGTAAGTAATTACTTGAATCGAGATCAAGTAGCTTGCGATAATGATCTAATGTGGCATTTTTTGGAATAATACTTGACCCAGATAAACTATCTCCTGGATTAAACGATGAGCCAATTATCCATAGTAATGGATAGAAAACAATCGCACACATTATGAAGATAACTAAATAACTTAATGAAAGACGTAGCATCTTTTGTCGTTTAATATTCATTTACATCATATCCTCTTCTTGGAATGATTTTGTTCTCTTAAATTGCCATAACGCAACTGTAATAACGATTAACGATAAAATCATTGTAAGAGCTGCTGCTTTGCCGTATTGAGCCGAAGTCATCGTTAACTTATAGATCCATGAAATTAAAATATCCGTTCCACCTGCATTTTGTCCAGACACAGCAGGTCCCCCGTTATTAAATAGATAAATAATACTAAAATTATTAAAGTTAAACGTATATTGCGTAATTAATATTGGCGCTGTTGCATATAACACAAGTGGCAATGTAATTTTGCGGAACTGTTGCCAAGCAGTTGCTCCGTCTACTGTAGCCGCTTCATATAATTCTCCTGGAATCGATTGCAGTATACCTGTTGTCATCGCAAAGACGAACGGGAAACCAAGCCACGTTTGAATCATAATTAAAGCAATCTTTGACCAAAACGGGTCTGTCATCCAAGCAATCTTTTCAATCCCGAATAAAGCTAATACTTGGTTATTAATTGCTCCAAATGTTTCATTAAACATACCAGCAAATACAAGAATAGATACGAATGCTGGAACAGCCCACGGTAAAATAAAGATTGTTCGAATAATTGCCTTACCTTTAATACCAGGCTGATTTACGATAATCGCTAAAAAAATACCAAGTGCAACTTGTAATGTTGTTGCAACGAATGTCCAAATGACAGTCCAAGAAAATACACTTAAAAATGTATCTCTCCACATCGGTAATGTGAAAATATCAATAAAGTTTTTAAAGCCCACCCAATCTACTAATTTAGCTGGAGGAGAATGATATAAATCATAGTTTGTAAATCCAATTAAAATTACGAAGATGATTGGAAATACGACAACAAAGATAAGTAATAGAAAACCTGGTGAAACCATTAAATAAGGAAAGCCTTGATCTAACAAATTACGGTATTGCTCTTTTACAGAATTTAACGGTGTTCCAATATCACGTTTCTTCCCATTTTGATATGCATCATATAAGTTAAATGCATATATGCCAAGCCCAAAAGCGATAACGATAAGTGCCAAGATCCCTTCTACTAATAGAAAGACGGAATGGTCACGTGGAACTTCTGTACCGAGCGTTACAATGCCCCATAATCCCATATTTAATAAATCAGCAAAGGCTACAATAAATGAACCTGTTAATACTAGAAAAATAAGACCTTTTACAAATTGTTTATTATACATTTGGCCCACGCCTGGAATGATTGATAACATGGTTGCCACTTTCCTATGCTTTGAATCATTTAACCCCTTTGCAGGTTCCATAGATGTTTGCATGTTCCTTCCCCCTTTTTTCTTCCTACATGGAAGGGAGAGAATTCGTGCCCCTCATATTAGAGGCACGAATTTCACCTTATTTTTTCTTACTATGATTTGCCTCAATATTACCTTTAATTTGTTTCACTGCACTATCAAGTGCGGATTTTGGTGCTTCTTTATCTGATACAACTAATTGAAGCGCATCTCCAGCTGGTTTCCAAACTTCTTGCATTTCTGGAATATTTGGCATTGGAATTCCATTTTCAGATTGTGTCGCAACCGCTTTTGCAGCCTCATTTTCTTTAATGATTGGATCTTCCATTACTGATTTTACTGGTGGAATTTCTTTCGTTTTCTCAAAGCGAATTTTAGCATTTTCTTCATTTGTAACCCACTCAGTAAATTTTGTAGCTAAATCATTTTGTTTAGAAAAGCTTGTTACATGCCATCCTTTTACGCCAACGAACGTTTTCATCGGTTGACCATTTGGTAATTTCGGCATTGGAGCAACACCATAGTCTATTCCAGCCTTTTCCATCGCTTGGAATGCCCATGGACCATTCATAATAGATGCTGCTTTTCCTTCATTAAATAATCCATCTGCAGCTGAACCACCAGATTCACCGATAATACCTTTCGGGAATAACTTTTCTTTATACCATTTTTGAATATATTCAGCACCTTGTACCGCACCGCTATTATTTAATCCAATATCATTTGCATTTGGCTTTCCATCTTTTTCACCAAATACATAACCACCCATACCTGCCATAAATGCATTAGCAAAGTAGAAGTTATCTCCTAGTGCTAAAAATCCGTATTTTCCATCTTTCGTAAAGTCTTTTGAGAAGTTAAACAGTTCATCCATCGTTTCCGGCGCTTTTTGCATCATTTTTTTATTATAAATAAAGATTGGTGTTTCAATCGCTTTTGGTAAACCATATATTTTTCCGTTATATGTTTGTGCTTCTATTGATAAATCTGTAAATTTACTTTTTACTGTATCATCTACTTTCACTTCTGAAAGTAGCCCTTCTGTTACCGCATTACCAATATGATCATGTGGCAATGTTACAACATCTGGCCCTGTGCCAGCTGGACCATCGAGACGAAGTTTTTCTATTTGTTTCGTCATCTGAACCTCTTCAACTTTTACTTTCACATTATATTTCTTTTCAAAACTTTTCACCGCTGGCTCTAGACCCACACCTTTTTTCTCATCTTCCCAAACAAGAAGATCATAGTCTTTTTTCGCTTTACTTTCCTCTTTTTTCCCTGAATCTTTCGGTCCACATGCAGATAACATACCAATAGATAATGCTGAAACCGTTAATAATGATAATGCTTTCTTCATCCCAAAAACCTCCCTAAATTGTCTATGTGCCTCAGTAACTGAAAACGTTTGCATTTAATAGTTTAATTGAAGCGCAAACAATATCCCAAGTCTATGAAAACGTTTGCGCTATTTGTCTATCATTATACATTCTTTTATTCATTTTGCAAATATTAATTTAAAAATTATGTCATTATACTCTTTATACATTGACTTTATATGAAATGAATACTACTCTTATAAGCAATATTAAAGCTGTAAGAAAGGCAATCGTTTGCAATACAGGCTTTATTATTACACTTAAGGGAATACTATGTATAGAGATATTGAAGGGGGATTTTCTATATGTTTAAAGAAGCCATTTATCATAGGCCGAAAGATAATTATGCATACGCTTACGATGAACAAACAATTCACATCCGAATACGTACTAAGAGAGATGATGTTCAAAGCGCCGATCTTATTTACGGTGATCCTTACGAATGGAAAGACGGGAAATGGATATCAGCAAGTACACCAATGAAAAAAACGGGTTCTACTGCATTATTTGATTATTGGTCCATTGCAATCGAACCAAAATTTAAGCGCTTACGTTATGGGTTTGAATTAAAATCTGAAACAGACACTCTTATTTATACAGAGCGAGGATTCTTTTCTAACATTCCAAATGATGATGTTGGTAACTTTTTTTGTTTTCCATTTATTCATGCAGATGATGTATTCAAAGCACCATCGTGGATTAAAGACACCATTTGGTATCAGATTTTCCCTGAACGATTCGCTAATGGCGATAGTACGCTGAATCCAGAAAACACCCTTCCTTGGGGAAGTACGAATCCAACTCCAACTAATTTTTTCGGCGGGGATTTTGCTGGTGTTATTCAAAACCTTGATTACCTTGTTAAGCTTGGCATTTCCGGAATATATTTCACACCTATTTTCAAAGCTCATTCAAACCATAAATATGACACAATTGACTATATGGAAATTGATCCACAATTTGGGACGAAAGAAACTTTTAAAGAGCTCATTGAAGAATGTCATAAACACGGTATAAAAGTCATGCTCGATGCTGTGTTTAATCATAGTGGATACTTTTTCGAGAAATTTCAAGACGTTCTAGAGAACGGTGAGAAGTCTGCATATAAAGAGTGGTTCCACATTCATGAATTTCCAATTATAACCGATCCACTTCCCAATTATGATACTTTCGCCTTTACACCGTATATGCCTAAATTAAATACAGCTCATCCAGATGTAAAAGAATACTTACTTGAAGTAGGACGTTATTGGGTACGAGAATTCAATATAGATGGCTGGCGCCTTGATGTCGCAAATGAAGTCGATCACAACTTTTGGAGAGAATTCCGAACTGAAATAAAGACATTAAATCCTGAAGTATATATTTTGGGAGAAATTTGGCACGATGCCCTTCCGTGGCTACAAGGCGATCAATTTGATGCTGTCATGAGCTACCCTGTTACAAACGCTCTACTTTCTTACTTTGCTAACGATTCCATTAAAGCAAGTGAATTTATGAAGCAAATTACAGAATCTCTACATTCCTACTCTATGAATGTAAATGAAGCAGCCTTTCATTTATTAGATAGCCATGATACTCCAAGAATTTTAACAACATGCAATGGAGATAAAAATAAGTTGAAATTGCTCTATGTATTCCATCTTTCTTTCATCGGCTCTCCATGTATTTATTACGGAGATGAAATCGGCATGGATGGTGGTATGGACCCCGATTGCCGTAAATGTATGATTTGGGATACTAAAGAACAAGATCATGCATTATTTACACATATACAAACATTGATTTCATTACGAAAACAACATGCAGCTTTTGGAGGACATGGTACTTTTCAATTCATCGAAGCAAATGATGAACATAATTATATTTCTTATACGAAAACATATGAGGATGAAACTATCTTTTTCGTTTTAAACCCTACTAATAGTGAAGTTACAGTTTCACTCCCTCTTCATGTTACTGGTAAGAAAATAATTAACATTTATACAAATGAAGAATTTTCAGCAGAAGCAAGTGTATTACAAGTTACACTTCCTCCATATGGATTCTCCATATTAAAATGGTAACCCAAAAAATCCTTATGCCAAGGTGGCATAAGGATTTTTCTTATTTCAATTTGAATACCATCGCTTCATACGGACGTAATGTAATGTTATCTATCAATCCGATTTCTACATCGTAATTGTGTATGAATAATTCTGATTCACTATAACTAATATCCTCAGGCATTTCAAATGCACTTTCATCCGCAGTAAAGTTTGCAATAACAAGTAATTTTTCGTCTCCATATGTTCTTACATAAGCAAAAATAGAAGGATTATTCTCTAATATTAAATCATATGATCCATATACAACTATTTCATTATTTTTGCGTAGCTCAATTAATTTCTTATAGTAATAAAAAATTGAACCTTCATCTTGGATTGCTTGTTTCACATTAATCTCTTTATAGTTAGGATTTACAGTAATCCAAGGTTCACCTGTTGTAAATCCAGCGTGATTCTGATCATCCCACTGCATCGGAGTTCTAGCATTATCACGACCCTTTATATAAATAGATTCCATTACTTTTTCTATATCTTCACCATGGTCTATCACTTTTTCTTTATACATATTTAACGTTTCAATATCTCGATATTCATCAATTGATTGGAATCGAACGTTCGTCATTCCGATTTCTTCACCTTGATAAATATATGGCGTTCCCTTCATCATATGAAGAACTGTCGCTAACATTTTTGCAGATTCAATGCGATACACTCCATCGTTACCAAAACGAGATACAACGCGAGGCTGATCATGGTTATTCCAATAAAGGCTATTCCATCCGGTATGCTCTAATGCTTTTTGCCACTTTGTTAAATTCTCTTTTAAAGTAAGAAGTGAGCATGGTTTTACATCCCACTTTCCACCTTCTCCTGAATCTAAATCCATATGTTCAAATTGGAATACCATTTGCAACTCTTTTCGTTCTTCTCCAGTATACAATTTGGCTTCTTCTGTCGTTACACCTGGCATTTCACCAACCGTCATAATATCATAATTCGATAATACTTCCTCATTCATTTCATGCAAATATTTATGAATGTTTGGACCGTTCATAAAATGTTTATGACCTGAAACATAACCATCTTCATCTGTTTCAACTGTTGGTAACCCTTCTTCTTTAGAAATAAAATTGATAACATCCATGCGGAATCCATCAATTCCTTTTTCTAACCAAAACTTCATCATCTCATAAACATCTTGTCTTACCTTTTCATTATCCCAGTTTAAATCTGGTTGTTTTTTAGAAAACAGATGTAAATAATATTCATCCGTCATTTCATCATACTTCCATGCAGATCCACTAAAAGCAGCTCCCCAGTTGTTTGGTTCTTTCCCTTCTTTTCCAGGACGCCATATATAGTAATCTCTATATTTATTATCTTTTGATTTACGTGATTCAATAAACCAATTATGTTCATCAGATGTATGATTAACAACTAAATCCATCATCAATTTCATATTACGTTCATGCATTTCATGTAATAGTTCATCCCAATCTTCCATTGTTCCGAACTCGTTCATAATTTTACAATAATCACTTATATCGTAACCATTATCATCATTTGGAGATTCATAGACTGGTGATAACCAAATCACATCAATCCCTAACTCTTTTAAGTAATCTAGCTTTGAAATAATCCCTTGAAGATCTCCTATACCATCACCATTACTATCCATAAAGCTACGAGGATAAATTTGATATACTACGCTTTCTTTCCACCATTGTTTTTCCATTATGCTACCCCATTTCATTCATCATTCATTTTTCTCTTTTTTAAGGCGCAAACGTTTTCATTAATGAATGATAACAGATTCTATCTCAATTTAAAATAGCGCTTACAATTTTTATTGTTCTTTTTCTAAGAAAAAACGCGAAAATCACTAATAATTCTCCAATATATGAAAACGTTTTATTTTTTTATTTATTTTTTGAATCTATTCGTTTATAATGAACTCAAAGAAAACGTTTGCATAATTATTTCTAGGGGGAAATACCATGGCAGAACTTAAATTAGAAAACATTTATAAGATATATGATAATAACGTAACAGCTGTAACTGATTTTAATTTACACATTCAAGATAAAGAATTTATCGTATTTGTCGGTCCTTCTGGATGCGGAAAATCTACAACGTTACGAATGGTAGCTGGACTCGAAGATATTTCAAAAGGCGAGTTTTCAATTGATGGTAAACTAATGAATGATGTTCCTCCAAAAGATCGAGATATCGCAATGGTATTCCAAAACTACGCTCTTTATCCACATATGAGTGTATATGATAATATGGCATTTGGATTAAAACTTCGAAAAATACCAAAAGATGAAATCGATCGTCGTGTAAAAGATGCAGCAAAAATTTTGGGACTTGAACAATATTTAGATAGAAAACCGAAAGCATTATCAGGTGGACAGCGCCAACGTGTTGCGTTAGGTAGAGCAATCGTTCGAGATGCAAAAGTTTTCTTAATGGACGAGCCATTATCAAACTTAGATGCTAAACTCCGTGTTGCAATGCGCTCAGAAATTTCTAAGCTACATCATCGCCTTGGAACAACAACAATTTATGTAACACATGACCAAACAGAAGCAATGACTATGGCTTCGCGTCTTGTCGTTATGAAGGATGGAAAGATTCAACAAATTGGAACACCAAAAGAAGTATATGAAACACCAGAAAACATTTTCGTGGGTGGATTTATCGGGTCACCAGCGATGAACTTCTTCCGTGGTAAATTGACTGAAACCGATTTCGTTATAGACAATACTATAAAAATCAAAGTATCTGAAGGAAAAATGAAGATGCTACGTGAACAAGGCTATGTAAATAAAGAAATTGTTTTAGGTATTCGCCCGGAGGACATTCATGATGAACTACTATTTTTAGAAGCTTCACAATCTACTACTTTCACAACAAAAATTGAAGTTGCTGAATTGTTAGGTGCTGAATCTATTTTATATATGAAACTTGGAAATCAAGATTTTGCAGCACGTGTTGATGCAAGACATATATTCTCACCTGGAGACCAAATTAAATTGGCATTTGATTTAAATAAAGCGAATTTCTTTGACAGCCAAACAGAACAACGTATTCGCTAAAAAAATTTCCTTCTATATAACATACAAAAAAACCGTCCACATATATTGAGGGCGGTTTTCATTATTATACTAGGGCTTCTACTGTATGAAATGATTGTCCTTTCGTGCCAATAATACCGAAAATCGGTAAATCACTAAGCACCACTTCTTCTTGCTGTTTCATAAAAGATGACGTTAATTGTTTTATCTCTATCCAAACGTCATTAATACAAAGTACATTGGAATCGTTCTCTTGTTGACGAGAAAAAATAGAATCTATTTTATATAAACCAGCATTTTGAAAAAGCATGTCAATGCGACTGAATGCATTCAAAGTAATGCTAATAACGCGTTGCCAATCTCCTTGCTTTTCCATATCATAGAATACAAAAAGGGCTTCTCCGCCTAGATTCATAATTTCCTCCACTGTTGCTTGTCCACTTTCTTGATCAATGTCCGTCACAATTACTTTTGCGCCTTGTTTAGCCAACAAAAGAGCTGTATTACGTCCAATACCGATGCCACCGCCAGTTACGATAGCAACTTTTCCTGCAAGCTTCATTTTCATTACCCCTTCTATAAGTCTTACCGTCATTCAGTATACTCCTTTATGAGATTATTCTGCAAGCAAGAAAAATTGCTATTCAATTTGTAAACGTTTACTTTTTATCCTTCTTTTTTCTTACTCTTACGCTGATCAAGAACTAGACCGATAAAAATGAGAATGCCCCAAAAAATTATGCTACCTCCTGTCATCTCAACTTCCCCCTTATTATATAAAGTAAAACTTTAATCAGCCCCAAATGGTGAGATAAAGATATTATTTTTAATTATTATACCATTATCTTAATTTTCAATCTATTATAAATAGAAATGACACATTTTAGCTTTTCCTTACTGTAAATATTCACAATATACTTATAAAATAAAAAAAGACCCTTTTATATATAAAAGGGTCTTTTTTTATTTTATTATACAAGACTTATTATTTTCGTCTTTGTAATTAAGTCCTGAAAACCGCAATTGTCTTTGCGGAACAACATCATATATACGTTACATATTAATGGAATTCCTAATAGCAATACGTTCGGTAATAACACTACAAAAAATCTTATAATTAATGTTTGCAACGTTAGCTTTTCACTCTTCAATGAAATTAATTTTATTCTCGTTACCTTTTTGCCAAGTGTAACACCGTTCCAAATAAAGGGTAATACAATAAAATATATCGCCATTAATATGAAAACTACTGCGAAATCATATCTAAAATCACCTAAGCTTATATTAAAGCGCTTAAACATAGCACTATAGTTTCCGGTCATAATAGCTACTACTGCACCATACATAACCGAGATTAAAAACATGTCAATTAGGGAAGCACCTATGCGATTCATTACAAGCGCTGGACGATGCATCTTTAACTTCATTTTATGTCGACTCCTTCATATCCTTCTTTACCCGTCTCATCGTACCACTTCTAAAAAACATTGTAAACTAGCGTTTCTCTTACTTTTCTTGTACAATTTGTTACAATAGCATTATAAAGGAGGTTCCCATATTGAAAAAATGGATAATCCTATTCGTCGCCTTCCTATTAACTGGTTGTGCAGGAAACACAAGTCACTTAACTTATACGGTTAACGATGAATACGAACTCATACGTACTTCTGGAAATGCATTTGAACTTTTCCCCTCGCAAGATGCTGTATATGCCACACAATACATCCCTGCAAAAATTACAGACATTGCTTGGGATGATAAATACATTATTGCAAAACAAACTGAGGAAAAATCAGATCCAAATAACCCTGACGCAGCAATTGCAAATAAAAAAAGTGAACATTATTGGATTATTGACGTAAAGCACAATAAACGTTTCGGTCCCTACAATGAAAAGCAATTTAACGAACAAAAAGATGCGTTTAAAATTAAGGTGCCTTTTCAAAATGTAGATTCATACATAAAAGAAATAAAAAAACAGTCAGCATAATATTTGAGTGCTGACTGTTTTTCTTACATTATTTTAAAAACACCTTACTCCGAAAGTGAGATATTAAACGTTTGTGACTCTTTTACAACATCTTGTGTTTCTGAATCTCCTGCAAGTAAATCATCAGTTGTAAACTGAATATCCTTTACTTTGTCTTTTCCATCGTCAAGTATTAAACCAATAATACCATCTCTTGTTTCACCAGGCTTATAGTCTTCTCTTGACACATTTTTTGTACCAACTAACGTATCTTCATCATATAAAAAGTTTTGAGTCGCTACTTTAAAATGTTGCTTACCATTAATCATAACATCATTCATAGAGAAAAATTGCATATTTTTATTCCCGCTATTCTCCACTTTATATGTAATCTCAACGTAACGAATTGTATTACTAATCTCTGTTCCACTTAGCGATGCATATAATTCTGCATCTTCTTGGCTTACTTTATCCCCTAGTCTACGTTTTACTTCTTCAGGAGTTAGTGCCGTGTATACTTTCAATGTATTTTTTGCTTTTTCACTCATCTGTGATAAAGAGATTACTTTCACATCTTGTACGTGAATTTTCATTGGCGCTACTTCAAATGTTTGATTCACAGAGTGCATCTGCTCTAACTTGAAAGTACCCCATCCTGTTTCTTTCACTTTTTGTCCTACTTTTTTCAGCTCACGCCCACCATATTCTTTCGTTTCAGGAATAGATTCTTTTTTCTTCGGTTCAGCTTTCTTTTCTTCTTGATGGAAGCAACCACTTAACATAAGAAGAAAACTACATAAAACAAAAATACTTTTCAATGCTTTCATCATTTCATTTCTCCTAACACTATCATTCATGAATATAAAATTAGTCCCTTGCTTTGTAAACTATAGAAACAATGAAAAGTCCACAAAATGAACTTGTCAGTCCAGATACTATTATACCTCCAATTTGGAAAATATGAAAATAGGGATCTAGGAACGCATGCACGATAAATATAATAGTTGCCACAACAATTACTGAAATCCAATACTTTCTTTTTTCCGAAGCTAAAATAAGGTCTTTACCCATTTCATTTCTATATTTCCATAAAACGTATACTAATAATAGAAAACCAATACATGTACTTCCATGTTGCATATATTTATAAACAGGGATACCGTACCATTCTCTTTGCAATAATGGTATTTTCATAACAAAATAGCCTGTCTTATGAGTGAATGCATCCCAAACAACATGCGTTAACATACCGAATAATGCTGAATAACAAAATATAAAAAGATCCTTCCATGTATGAATCCTCCACCCCTTATCTACTACATATGTATAATACCCAGCAAATGTTTTAGGTAAATGTGTTATAAAAGGCTTTTTTAAAATGTAATGATATATACATGCTAATAAGAAGACAAGTGGTAAATTTAAATATAAGAACCCAAGCCACGTATGCCCAATAACACCATACGGTCTAAAGTGTAAAAAATATTCAAAGTCAGGCGCCATACTACCTAATATAAGAGCCGTTACTGACATATATTTAGAATGCTTTTTCGCAAAAGGAAGAACTGCTGCTGGATGTGCAAATGTAAACGGCATACTTTAACTCCTTCTCACATTTTCAGTAGAATACCATATATCATAACGAGAGAATGGATCTTCATGCAATATTTATTTTCACATTGGAATATGATAGTTTAAATGATATAATCCACATAAAATATTCAGAAAATAAGGAAGGGATTCAGGTGTCATTAACACTTGTATTTGCTGCTTTTTTAGAATTAAAATCCGTTATGAATTGAGGTTTATATATTGATTGACGTACCCTTTTTACAAAATGTCACATTAAAAAAAGAAAATATCCCTAGTTTTTCCGCATATCCTTACTGCTTACCCGCTATTCGAACATTACAATCACTAGCTTTCCATCCAAATGTAACATTCATTATTGGAGAAAACGGAACAGGTAAATCAACATTACTTGAAGGAATTGCAATTGCGTTAGGTTTTAATGCAGAAGGTGGAACGAAGAACTTCCGTTTTAGCACAAACGATTCCCATTCACCTTTACATGAATACCTTCGAATTTCAAAAAGTTTCAATACACCAAACGACGGTTTCTTTCTTCGCGCTGAATCTTTTTATAACGTTGCTTCTTATATTGATGAAATGGATGCTGATCCAGAAGCACGCGGAAATCCAGTTATTGATTCATATGGTGGTGTCTCACTTCACAAACAATCACACGGTGAATCATTCTTTTCCTTATTTATGAATCGTTTTTCAGGACAAGGTTTATACATTTTAGATGAGCCTGAGGCCGCTCTATCACCAATGAGACAACTTTCCATGCTCATTCGAATGCATGAACTAGCGGAACAAGGTTCACAATTTGTTATTGCGACGCATTCTCCTATTTTAATGGCTTACCCTGAATCTACTATATACTCTTTAACACAAGAGGGGATTCACGAATCCACATTAGAAGAAACCGAGCATTACCAAACAACGAAACTTTTCTTTGAAAATCGTGATCGATTATTTCATCATCTATTTGAGTCATAAAAAAAGAAGCAGCAATAGCTGCTTCTTTTTTATAGTGCTTCTATAAATAAGGCAACCCCGATACCGCCACCGACGCATAAAGAGGCAATTCCTTTTTCTAACCCACGTCTTTTTAATTCGTGAATTAAACTTACCGTAATACGAGCCCCTGTACAACCAATTGGATGCCCAAGTCCTACGCCACTACCGTTTACGTTCACTTTTTCACGGTCTAAACCTAACTCTTTCTCTACAGCTAAATATTGAGCCGCGAAAGCTTCATTAATTTCAAGTAAATCTGCATCTTCTAATGACCAATCCACTTTTTCTAAACCTTTACGAATTGCTGGTGCTGGTCCAATACCCATAATTTTCGGGTCTACTCCAGCTACTGAATATCCAACAATTCTAGCTAACGGTTGTAAGCCTTTTTCTTTTGCTTTTTCTTCGCTCATTAATACTAGAACTGCACTTCCGTCATTCAGGCCAGATGCATTACCTGCAGTTACAGACCCATCTTTACGGAATGCTGGTTTTAACCCTGCTAATTTTTCCGCTGTAATATCTGCACGTGGATGCTCATCCTTCGAAAATACTACTTCTTTTCTACGTTCTTTTATTGTAATAGGAACAATTTGATCGTCAAAGTGTCCAGACTCGATTGCCTTCAGTGCCAATGTATGACTGCGAAGAGCAACTTCATCTTGTTCCTCTCTTGTAATTTCATATTGTTCAACTAAATTTTCCGCTGTTTCACCCATCATAATATGGTGAATCGGATCTTCTAACACTTCCCACACCGTATCACGAATTTCTCCGTGCTGTAGACGTTGTCCCCAGCGGTGCTGTTTCAATGCATAAGGGCTCGAACTCATCGCTTCTACTCCACCTGCAACAACAACATCACTTACACCTAATTGGATTTGCATTGCAGCTGACATAATTGCTTGCATACCTGAAGAACATTGACGTTGGATTGTATATCCCGTAACTGTGTCAGGAAATCCTGCCGCTAATGCAGCTGTTCTCGCCGTATTTGCTTCATCAGTTCTTTGAATACAATGACCTAAAATTACTTCATCAACTTCATGTGGTTCTACCCCGCCTCGTTTTACAGCTTCCTGAAGTACAGGAACAGCTAATTCTACTGGCGTTACATTTTTTAGCGCTCCTCCAAAAGTTCCAATTGGCGAACGAACTGCAGCTGTAATAACAACATTATGCATTTTGTACTTGCCCCTCTCTTATGTACCCTAGTAAGTTTTTAGGTGAAATTCCATAAGATGTATATCTATAACTATCATACTATAAACATACTAAAAAATCAAAATATTTCATATAATAAAAATAGAAGGAATTAACCTTCTATTCTGTCAGTGCATATAAAAACTTTTGCAAAATTTTCTCTGTCGTTTCATTCAATTTTGGCAACTTATCTACTGGAAAATATTGAAGTTTCAACCCTTCATGATCGAGCTTTAATTCCCCGCTCACATGATGTGCCTGATACAGATGAATGACATTGAAAATTTCATCGCCATTCGGATAACGGAAATATACTTCTTTTCCTGATAGAACACCAAGAAATTGCATTATTTTTGCAGTTAATCCCGTTTCCTCAAATAACTCTCTACGTGCCGTTTCTTCTGTCGTTTCACCCAGTTCCATCGCCCCGCCAGGTACACCCCAATCATATGTATCTGAACGATATTGAAGCAATACTTCTTGATTATCATTTAATATAATGATTGCTGATCCTACGAGAATAAGCGGTCTTGTACCAACGACTTTTCGTAACTCTTCAATATACCCCATATGTAAATTCCCCTTTCCCTAACCTCCCTTATCATAACAAAATTTCTCTCTTTTTGTTCATGTAATTTTAAAGAAAAAAAGGAAGCTTTCGCCTCCGTTTTTTCATCTTTATTTCTTAAAACTTTCATATTTTACAGCTTCAAAAGCTTCCTCAATTTCATCATTACGATAATGGACATATGTAAAACGACCCAATTCTACTAATCTTGCTATTTCCTGTAACGCTTTATGCTGCTCATATGTTTCTTTCAGCTTAATATGTACATAAAACTTCATTAAAGGATGTTCATATAAAGGTTCTCCCACCTCTACATATACATCTTCAACCCCTTGTACAACTCTTACATAACTCGCAAATTGATAAAGTGCTTCTCTGTCTGAAACGATTTTTAATGTATACATATATTCTCCCCCTTTCCTTTACTATATCAAAAAGACGACCATACCATGTTATAGAACTATGAAATTTTTTCGACTTGTCATCTATATATTCAATAAAGAAGGCGTTTATCCATACATGACATCTTTTTCCCACATATATTATAGGAAGAACTTTTTTTCATTTGAGGTGTTCCTTATGGATCCATACGTCAATATATGTATTTGCATTACTCCCGGCGCCGATATTTCTGATGACCGCATCGCAAAAGATTTAGCTGTTGCAGAATCAATTTGGCACCCCATTACATTTCAAATTCAAGAAGTAATTGTATTAAATGAACTTTTCCGTTTTTTTGACCGTGAAATCAGTTATAAAAATTCCATTCAAAGTCAAGAAAAGTTGGCATCCTTTTTCCAAACATGTGTAAATGAAGCTCCTGAATGCGACCTTTATATTTGTTATATTGGCAGTGATTATTTCAAAGAAACAGCAGTAATTGCCTGCGCTTATTCTTTAGCAAAACAACAGCAACTTACTGGCTATATCGTTTTAACAAATTCGGCTGCCCCTATGAAAAATATATATACGCTCGCTCACGAAATCGGTCATATTTTATTTACAAGACGTATTCATGGAAAACTTACTCATGCAGATCCTCATTCTCCAACCGGTTCGGAGCACCACCCTTCTCCAACAAATCTTATGTATCCAATAGTCCCTCGTCCAGAAAACGTTCATATTCATTCCTTATTAACAGCAGAACAAAAAGCGCTCTCTTTACAAAGCTCTTTATTACAAAGAAAAAAACAGTAACCCTCATGTTACTGTTTAAAACAACTTATTCCAATCAACAAACCAAATCCCGGCTGCTAGAAATAAAAATAGACAACTAAATATAAATGTAATCCCTCTAAAAATCCCTATATAATATTTCTTTGGAAATAATTTTTGGTATATCCAGAGCAGCCGCTTTTTATTGAATTTCTAGTTCCCAATTTTTCTTTCTTCAATTTTTAAAGACCATCTCATTAATCCATATATACTTCCATACATAAGTAAGATCTTTGCAATTCCCCAAAATACATTTCTTTCTTCTAAGTCTTTAAATAAGAACATAATCGCAAGAGGAACAATTAGTACCACAACACCCATCCAACCAAGAACATATACTTCACCAATAAGAAGTAATAAAAATATAGTTACTGCTAATATATATGTCTGTATTGTCGACAATTGTAAAATTGGCGTCCCATACCATTTATTCATAAATATTAATAACACTAATAATAAAATAGGTATCATCACTACTACATAAATAATTCCAAACTCTACTAATTTACTTTTAAAAGAAGACATTCTAAACGCAACAATCGTTCCAATAATCGTAATGATTAAAACGATAGGATAACCGATTAACTGTACATTCGTTAACGTAAATTGTTGATTCGGATTTCCAAATAAAATATTTGTAAGTAACCAATATCCTCCTATTCCAATTATCATTCCTAAAATAGTCTTTATACTCCCGCTTTTATCCTTCTCCATCTCTTTCGCTAATTCTTCCGCATACTCTTTTGGTGAGTCACCAAATATGTCCCTTACCGTCTTCCCCTTTTTTTCACCTTCTATTAAATGAAACTCTGCATCTTCTAGAAAGGCGTCCACCTCTTCTTCTTTAATCCCTTTTGTTATTAAATATACTTTCGTATCGATTAAAAACTTTTCTCCTTCTTTAGAAACATTCATTATAACCCCTCCCTTATTTAACCATTTCTCTTCTATTCGTCTTCATCATAATTTCAAGGAAAATTAAAATAAACAAACTTCCGTATAAACATATAATTTGAAATAGCATTGGCATGAGATCTTCAGATGTAAATGTTTTAAACAGTAACATAATAGAAAGTGGAATGATTAAATATAAGTTTTTAAACCATCCTTCAAAATATATATTTATCGCTACTGTTATGATAAAAATCCCACCAGCTAATATATAACTTTGGACTTCGGTGAATGTGAGCATTTTTGTAGGATATATCACATCTAATATCGTAACAGCTCCTAATAAAAACAATGGAGCAATCATAACTAAAGACCACATGGAAAACCATGTTTTTGTAAAGCTTGTGACGAAGGTCATTTTGCGAAGTAGAAAATTAGGACCTATAACAACTAAAATCAATGAAAAACTGTAACCGATACACTGAATAAGTGAAATCTGTAACATTCCATTATTCACTATTAAGATAGAAGCAATAATCCAAAAAGATACGATATTCATTACTGTAAAACCAATTTGCTTCCACGTTTCCTGTCTATCTCTTTCCATCACTTTTACAAGTTCATTTGCATATTCTTTCGGTGAGCTTCCGAAAATATCTTCTACACTCTTCCCCTCACTCTCACCTTCTATTAAATGAAGTTCTGCGTCTTCTAAAAAGTTTTCAATATCACTTTCTTTCACACTCTTTGCCGTCAAAAATAATCTCATATCTAACAAAAACTTTCGTGCTTCACTTGATAACATTATTTTCTCCTTCCCTTCCCTTCAAGTAGACGTTCTACACTACTTTGCATCGCTTCCCAGCGATCCATAAATTCATCAAGTGCTTCCTCGCCTTTTTCTGTTAATGTGTAATATTTTCTCTTTGGACCAGATGGAGATTCCTTCATTACGCTTGTTATTAGTCCTTCTTTTTGCATTCGTATTAATAACGGATAAATACTTCCCTCACTCGCCATTGTAAAACCATACTTTGCTAGCTTCTCACTCATTTCATAACCGTATATTTCGCCTTCAGAAATAATAGCAAGTAAGCATCCTTCTAAGATCCCTTTCAGCATTTGACTTGTCGACATAATTCAAATCCTCCTACTATCTTGTTTTACAAGATAGATAAGTGTAAGTATCTTGCTTTACAAAATAGTATAGCAAAGACTATTTTGCAAAACAAGATAGCTAACGATATTTTTTCCAAATGTTTGCAGGATTTTCATTATAACCTCTCTAAATAGAGCACTATGAAAACTTTATTATGAAGGGATGTTTTTCATCATGGTTACAAATCGAGTTGTCTTTTTAACAGGTGCTGCGAGTGGTATTGGATATGAAATGGGAAATACTTTTGCAAAAGAAGGTGCAAAAGTTGTGATTACTGATCGTCTTGAAGAACGTGCGAAAGAAGCTGCTGAGCAATTGCAAAGTGAGGGTTTTCAAGCTATCGGTTTAAAATGTGACGTTACATCTGAAGAGGAAATTACAGCATCAATTTCTCAAACAGTTAGTCATTTCGGTTCATTAGATATATTAATTAACAACGCAGGAATGCAACACGTTTCACCCATTGAAGACTTTCCAACGGAAAAGTTTGAGCTACTAATTCAAATTATGCAAATTGCTCCGTTTATCGCAATTAAGCATGCCTTTCCGATTATGAAACAACAAAAATATGGTCGTATTATTAATGTCGCTTCTATTAACGGCCTTGTCGGGTTTGCTGAAAAAGCTGCCTACAATAGTGCAAAACATGGCGTAATTGGATTAACAAAAGTTGCCGCTTTAGAAGGTGCTACGCATGGTATTACTGTTAATGCCCTTTGCCCTGGTTATGTCGATACCCCTCTTGTACGTAATCAACTACAAGACTTAGCTACTACACGAAATGTACCACTTGAAAATGTTTTAGAAGATGTTATTTATCCACTCGTCCCACAAAAGCGCTTATTACAAGTACAAGAAATCGCTGATTATGCTATGTTTTTAGCGAGTGAAAAAGCTAAAGGTATTACTGGTCAAGCTGTCGTTATCGATGGTGGCTATACTGCTCAATAAAAAATAAAGTTTGCTCAAGAAGAGCAAACTTTATTTTTTATTGCGAGGATCTTCGTACTTTAGTAATTGCCGCGGGAGCTTCTCAATTGCAACAATTCCCCCCTCTAATTTACTTTCAATACGGTGGAGTAAATATAATGTTACAACAATTGGAAACCCTACATTACCTATCATCTTGATCCACTCTTCCATCCTCTTCTCCTCCTTTCATTATATAAGTAAGAGAAAACAATGCATTTAGGCATAAAAAAACAAGCTATTATGTATTAGCCTGTTTTTCAAATAATGATGCAATTTCTCGTTTATAATCCCCGCTTATAATACCTTTCTCAGTAATAATTCCTGTAATTAATTCGTTCGGTGTTACGTCAAATGCAGGGTTATAAACATTCGTTCCAATTGGTGCTACTTGTTTTCCAAAGATTTTCGTAACTTCTGTTTCATCTCTTTCTTCAATAATTATTTCGGCTCCAGTTTCTTTCGTAACATCAAATGTTGACAGTGGCGCAGCAACATAAAATGGGATATCAAAGTACTTTGCTAAAATAGCTAAATTCATTGTCCCTATTTTATTTGCCGTATCTCCATTTGCGACAATTCGATCCGCCCCTACAATAATTGCATTTATTTCTTTCGTTTGAATAGCATGAGCTGCAGTATTATCTGTAATAAGGGTCACATCAATATTTGCTTGCTTCAATTCCCAGGTCGTTAAGCGACCACCTTGTAAAACTGGTCTCGTTTCACACGCATATACATGTAAACGCACACCTTTCTCTTTTCCAATATAAAAGGGAGCTAATGCAGTTCCATATCTGGCAGTTGCGATACTTCCAGCGTTACAGATTGTTAAAATATTATCGCCATCTTTAAAACATGTTAACGCATATTCCCCAATATTTCGGCAGACCTCTTCATCTTCCTGCTGAATGCGAAGCGCTTCTTCTTCTAATGTTTTTTGTGCTTCTTTTATTGTAGTAATCTCTCGAATAGATTCTCTCATACGATCAATTGCCCAAAATAAATTTACTGCTGTCGGGCGTGACGTTCCTAAATAATTACAATCTCTATTAAACTTCTTTTGAAATTCTTCAATATGTACAGTGCTATATTTTTTTGATGCAAGCGCCAAGCCAAATGCAGCTACAATTCCAATTGCAGGCGCTCCTCGTACTTCTAACATTACGATGCTTTTCCAAACCTCTTCAATAGTCGTCAATGTTTTGTATTCTGTGCTATGCGGCAATTTCGTTTGATTTAATACCGCAATTGCATCACCTTTCCAGCTTACAGATCTCGGAACAGTAACAATTGTACTCACGCTTTTACGCCCCCTGAAACTGTCTGTTGAAATAATGTTCGAAACAGTTGAATATCAGCACTTTTAGATTCATATTTTATTAGTTCTTTACCTAAGGATAGCGCTTGTTTCTTAGCTTGAATTCTTGTTTCTTTATTTTCTATTTCATCTAAATCTGCTACATGAGCTAAACCAATTGTTCTACGAATCAGTTCACATCCGGCAAATCCAACTGCATCAGTAAAGATATTTTGCAAAATAATTGGTAACCATTGTTTTTCTTTCGTATATGCTTCTACACCTTCTCCAATCCATAACTTTGTAAAAGTTTCTACAAAATAACTCCACGTCTTTTCTATATGGAAAAATAGTACACTTCTTTTCTCTTCTTCTCTAGATAAAGCATTTAATAATAGATTTGCAATAAATTGACCTATGTCAAATCCAAATGGGCCATATGTCGCAAATTCTGGATCAATCACTTTCGTTTCAGAAGGTGACGAAAAAATACTACCAGTATGTAAATCACCATGAATAAGAGTTTCTTTTCTTGTTAAGAACTTATATTTATATTGTGCTACTTTTAGTTTTAAAGTTTTATCACTCCAAAGTTCATCAACCACGAGCTGTAAATCTGGCTCATAATCATTTGTATCATAATGTCCAAACGGATCTGTAAACACTAATTCCTCTGTAATTTTACAAAGGTCCGGATTTACAAAGGTACCTTCTAGTACCCTCTTCTCTTCTGACTGTAAACCAAAATCTGAAGTGTAAAATAAAACATGTGCTAGAAAACGGCCGATATGCTGGGATAAAAGCGGATATTCTTCTCCGTCTATTAATCCTTTTCTTGTAATTGTTAGTCTTGATAAGTCTTCTATTACCGTTATCGCTAACTCTTCATCATGACTGTACACTACTGGAACATAATCCGGTACATACTGCGCAAAAATTTGTAATGCCTTGCTTTCAATCGTTGCTCTTTTTATAGACAATGGCCAGCTTTCACCAACTACTTTCGCATAAGGCAGTGCTTGTTTTATTATAATTGATTTCTCTCCATCATCTAATTTGAACACGTAATTTAAGTTTCCGTCTCCAATTTCATGACAAACGACATTTGCCTTCGCTTCAAAATAGCCATGATCTTTCGCATATTGTACAGCTGTTATTTCTGTTAATGAATAATATCCCATCGTCTTCTCCCCCTTTTTAAATTCAGAGGTTTTTCTAACATAGAAAAACCTCTTTCCACTAAGAAAGAGGTTTGAAGTTTATCTTCTCCCCTCTTATCTGCCAGAAAGTTTTACTTTCTGCTGGAATTAGCACCGTGCCTTTTGGCGTAATAAACGCCCCATTTCACAATGGTATTACGGTCGGTTGCTGGGCTTCATCGGGCCAAATCCCTCCACCTGCTCTTGATAAGAGTTGTATAATTTTTTGAATTTTTAACTTTATGTTGAAGACTATACCAAGAATAAAAATCACTTGTCAACATTTTATTTGTATAATTCTGGACGGCGATCCGCAAAAACTGGAATTCCTTTACGTACTTCTTTAATTTTCTCGAATTCAAGCTCTCCAAATAAAATTGATTCCTCTTCATTCGCCTCTACTACAACTTCACCCCAAGGGTCCACAATTAAAGAATGACCCGCAAATACATTATTTGGATCCTTTCCTGCTCTATTACATGCAACAACATAACACTGATTTTCAACTGCTCTTGCTTGCAATAGCAAACGCCAATGTGCTAAACGAACTAATGGCCATTCAGCTACAACAAATAATACTTTTGCCCCTTTAGCAGTATGGACACGCATCCACTCTGGAAAACGAATATCATAACAAATTGTTCCAGCGCATTCAACATCATCCAGCTTAAATTCGCCCGTACCATTACCGGCTATTAAATATTTATGTTCATCCATAAGCTGAAATAAATGTACTTTACTATATTCGTTGACTAGCTGTCCTTCATTATTTACAACATACATCGTATTTGTAACGCCTTGCTCTGTTTGCTTTGCTATAGAACCACCAACAATATGTACATCATATTGCTTCGCCCATTCTATTAACTTTTCTTTCGTTTCCACTCCATCCCTATCTGCAATTTCAGAAAGTCTCGTTAAATCATATCCTGTTGTCCATAGTTCTGGTAAGACGATAACATCTGGCCTTTCCTTCATAGCTTCGCTTATTTTATTTTTAGCATTCTCAATATTTTTTTCTACATCTCCAAAAACAATATCCATTTGAATACATGCGACTTTCATTTTTTCAGCCCCATTCTTATTTTTTTCTTTACAAAATACTGGAAAGATTATATCATTTGTCACTAGAATTGTAACAACTTTCAAAAGAGGTGGAAAGTATGAAATTATTTCAACCTTCTGAGATAGTAACATCATTGCCAACACAATTTTTCGCTTCACTTGTTGCAAAAGTTAACAAAGTCGTTGCAGCTGGTCACGATGTTATTAATCTAGGTCAAGGTAATCCAGATCAACCAACACCGCAGCATATCGTAAAAGCTTTACAAGATGCTGCCGAAAAGACCATTCATCATAAATATCCGCCATTTCGCGGACATGAAAGCTTAAAGGAAGCCGTGACTACATTCTATAAACGTGAGTACGGCGTCGAATTAAACCCAAAAACTGAAGTTGCTATTTTGTTTGGTGGGAAGGCTGGACTAGTAGAATTACCAATTTGTTTTACAAATCCTGGTGATACAATTCTCGTTCCGGATCCAGGCTATCCAGATTATTTATCTGGGGTTGCCTTAGCAAAGGCACACTTTGAAACCATGCCGCTTATTGCAGAAAATCATTTTTTACCGGATTATAAAAAAATTGACGACTCTATCGCTGAACGGGCAAAGTTAATGTTTTTAAACTATCCAAATAACCCTACAGGTGCTACTGCATCAAAAGATTTTTTTGATACAACCATTCATTTTGCTAATAAACATAATATATTAGTTGTTCACGATTTCGCTTACGGTGCTATCGGATTTGATGGTCAAAAACCTGTTAGTTTCTTGCAAGCAGATGGTGCGAAAGATATAGGAATTGAAATTTACACGTTATCAAAAACTTTCAATATGGCTGGCTGGCGTATTGCTTTTGCAGTTGGAAATGAAAGTGTCATCGAAACCATTAACCTATTGCAAGATCATATGTATGTTAGTATTTTTGGTGCAATTCAAGATGCTGCTCGCGAAGCACTATTAAGTTCACAGTCTTGTGTAGTAGATCTTGTAAATAGTTACGAATCTCGGAGAAACGCTCTTATTTCAGCTTGTCACTCAATTGGTTGGAATGTAGACATTCCAACCGGATCATTCTTTGCATGGCTTCCTGTTCCAAAAGGATATACCTCTGAGCAATTTGCTGATATTTTACTAGAAAAAGCACATGTTGCAGTTGCTCCTGGTGTTGGATTTGGTGAACATGGCGAAGGGTATGTCCGTGTTGGTCTCTTGCATACAGAAGATAGATTACGAGAAGCCATTAATCGAATTGATAAATTAAATTTTTTCAAAAAGTAATTGACAACATGAAAAATATCTGACAAAATTCAGTTATCTTAAAAATTTAAACATTTCTAAATACTTCTTATCAAGAGCAGGTGGAGGGACGAGCCCGACGAAACCCGGCAACCGATCTACAATCGTAGACACGGTGCTAATTCTCGCAGCATTATGCTGACAGATAAGGAGCTGGTTGTAAAAAAACCTCTCCTTAGCTGAGAGGTTTTTTTATTTAACTAGGAGGTTATAACAATGAGCGGAATAATAGCGACGTATTTGATCCATGACGGTTCACATAACTTAGAAAAAAAAGCTGAGCAAATTGCACTTGGTTTAACAATTGGCTCTTGGACTCATTTGCCACACTTATTACAAGAACAATTAAAACAGCATAAAGGCAATGTCATTCATGTTGAGGAATTAGCTGAACATGAACATACGAATTCGTATTTACGTAAAAAAGTAAAACGCGGAATTATTAAAATCGAATATCCGTTATTAAACTTCAGTCCAGATTTACCAGCAATTTTAACGACTACATTTGGAAAGCTATCCCTTGATGGCGAAGTAAAATTAATTGACTTAACTTTTTCAGACGAGTTAAAAAAACATTTTCCTGGTCCAAAATTCGGGATAGATGGTATTCGAAACCTTTTACAAGTGCATGATCGTCCCCTTTTAATGAGTATTTTTAAAGGAATGATTGGACGAAATATTGGGTATTTAAAAACGCAATTACGTGATCAAGCAAGTGGTGGTGTAGATATAGTAAAAGATGATGAAATATTATTTGAAAATGCATTAACACCACTTACGAAACGCATTGTATCTGGAAAAGAAGTTTTACAATCCGTATATGAAACATACGGACATAAAACGTTATATGCCGTAAATTTAACAGGACGAACTTTTGATTTAAAAGAAAATGCGAAACGTGCAGTGCAAGCTGGAGCTGATATTCTATTATTTAACGTATTTGCTTACGGACTAGATGTACTACAATCACTTGCAGAAGATGATGAAATCCCAGTTCCTATTATGGCACACCCTGCTGTAAGTGGTGCTTATTCAGCATCTAAGTTATATGGAATTTCATCTCCATTATTACTCGGAAAGCTACTACGCTATGCTGGGGCTGACTTTTCATTATTCCCATCTCCATACGGAAGTGTTGCGCTAGAAAAAGAGGAAGCTCTTGCTATCTCAAAATATTTAACTGAAGACGATGCATTTTTCAAGAAGAGCTTTTCTGTTCCATCTGCTGGTATTCACCCTGGTTTCGTTCCCTTTATTGTACGAGATTTCGGTAAAGATGTTGTTATTAATGCTGGCGGCGGGATACATGGACATCCAAATGGAGCGCAAGGCGGTGGTAAAGCTTTCCGTACTGCAATTGATGCTACTTTGCAAAATAAACCACTCCATGAAGTAGATGACATAAATTTGCATAGTGCACTACAAATATGGGGAAATCCCTCTCATGAGGTGAAATTATGAGTATTCAAGTATTTTGTGATTTCGATGGCACGATTACAAATAATGATAACATTATGTCCATTATGGAAAAATTCGCACCACCAGAAGCTGAAGAAGTAAAGAATAGAATTTTATCACAAGAGCTATCTATTCAAGAAGGTGTTTCTCAATTATTTCGATTAATACCTACTCATCTGCACGATGAAATTATTCAATTTTTAATAGAAACTGCTGAAATTCGTAATGGTTTTCATGAATTTATACAATTTGTAAATGAAAATAACATTTCTTTTTACGTTATATCAGGTGGAATGGATTTCTTCGTCTATCCACTCTTACAAGGACTCATTCCAAAAGAGCAAATTTACTGTAATGAAACAGATTTTTCAAATGAATACATTACGGTGAATTGGCCTCATCCTTGTGATCATCATTGTCAAAATCATTGCGGATTATGTAAATCATCACTCATCCGAAAATTAAGTGATACGAATGACTTCCATATTGTGATTGGAGATTCAATTACTGATTTACAAGCTGCGAAACAAGCAGATAAAGTATTTGCTCGTGACTTCCTTATTACAAAGTGTGAAGAGAATTATATTGCTTATACACCGTTTGAAACATTCCATGATATTCAAAATGAATTAAAACATTTGTTGGAGGTGAAATCATGAAACAACTTTTTCGTCAATGGTATGACTTAAGCGAGATAAAAAAAGAATTAACAACTCGAAATTGGTTCCCAGCAACAAGTGGTAATATTTCTATAAAAGTTAGTCATGAGCCACTTACTTTTCTCATTACAGCAAGCGGTAAAGATAAAACAAAAACCACTCCAGATGATTTTCTATTAGTAGATCATGTAGGAGTTCCCGTTTTAGAGACTGAATTACGCCCTTCAGCAGAAACAATATTGCATACACATATTTATAACAATACGAATGCCGGGTGCGTACTTCATGTTCATACAACTGATAATAATGTCATCACAAATTTATATAGTGATGCAGTTACCCTTCAAAATCAAGAAATTATTAAAGCTCTCGATATTTGGGAAGAAGGTGCAACAATTCACATTCCTATTATCGAAAACCATGCCCATATCCCAACGCTTGGAGAAAACTTCCGAAAGCATATACAAGGTGATTCGGGAGCGGTATTAATTCGTAACCACGGTATTACCGTATGGGGCCGAGATAGCTTTGATGCAAAGAAGAGATTAGAAGCTTATGAGTTTTTATTCCAATTTCATATAAAACTATTATCAATTCAAGGAGGCGTTTCTAATGGCGCAAATTCGTATTCATGAAGTAAATACTCGTATTGAAAATGAAGTGGAAGTATCTAAATTTCTACAAGAGGAAGGCGTTTTATATGAGAAATGGAATATTTCTAAACTTCCTACTCATTTAAATGAAAATTATTCTTTAACAGATGAAAACAAAGCTGAAATATTAGCTGTTTTTTCAAAAGAAATCGCTGATGTTTCAGCACGTCGAGGTTATAAAGCACATGATGTAATTTCACTTTCAAATAGCACACCTAACCTTGACGAATTATTAATTAATTTCCAAAAAGAACATCATCATACAGACGACGAAGTCCGCTTTATCGTCAGTGGTCATGGCATTTTCGCTATTGAAGGCAAAGATGGGAAATTCTTTGATGTTGAACTTGAGCCAGGCGATCTAATATCTGTTCCAGAAAATGCAAGACATTATTTTACCTTGCAAGATGATCGTCAAGTTGTAGCTATTCGTATTTTTGTGACAACTGAAGGCTGGGTTCCAATCTATTAAGGTAGTTAGTTGAATAAAAGGACTTGGATCCCCTTTTCCAAACTTTTATTCACTCTACATATATACATCCTCCTATGGAACAGGCTTATTTCACTTTTGAAATAAGCCTGATTTTTTATTTACTCAAAAGTACCATTTCATCACAAATTTAACGTCTTGATTTTTCAAGTGTATTTTTTGAACATTTATTGAACATTTATTGAACATTTATTGAAATTTTTCTGAAAATTCTGTTTTACATGTGATATACTACAATTAACTAAGAAGGAAAATAATATCGCAAACAGAGGGGGATAATCATGAACTTACTTATCGCACTTATACTTGGAGTTACATGTGGAGCATTTCCTGTTATTTTAGGAGCTATTATGGAAGAGTTAGAAATTGGTGTTTTAGGATTTGTCGCATCTTGTGTAAGCGCTTTATTATTTGGTTTATTCGGCGCTATTCCTGTTTCAATTCTGTGTGCTTTTTATATAATACGCCATGCTCGTACAAAACAATTTGGTCCTAATCACATCGCACAAATTATCCCATTCCCGGTTGAACGATGTCGCCGCGCTTCTAACTTATAATGACTAAATAAATAAAAGTCCTCAAATGAGGACTTTTATTTATTTTCTTCTAGAAATTGAAACAATTCTTGTAGATGTAGGGCATCTTCACCATAGCTAACAGATACATGAAATATACCGTCAATCTCAGCTTGCATATAAAGATCCACTCCATCACGATCATATTTCAATGCCAAATAAAACTCCATTTCTTCTAACATCTTTTTAGAGGTTCGAATTACATAATGCCCCTTCTCATCTCTTCCATATTCAAAGTCTGGTTCAAAATCATATTTTTGTTTAAAAGCTTCTTTTTGTTTTTCATTAATTTGCATACAAGTAGCTCGCTGTACAGTATCAATCATCTCATCAAACTTTTGAAGGTCCACCTCGTTTACCCCCTTATATATTTTTTATATAATACTTGTGTTCCACTATTTTCTTCGCCATCCTTAATTAACTCTTCATACAATTCTTTCGCCAAACTTAAGCCTGGGACTGGTAATTGTAATTTTTCTGCTTCCTCTAAAGCAATTTTCATATCTTTCATAAAATGCTTTACATAAAATCCTGGCTCAAAGTCTCCTTTTAACATTCGAGGAGCTAAATTACTTAATGACCAACTACCTGCTGCCCCTGTTGAAATACTCTCTAACACTTTATCTGGATTCAATCCAGCCTTCTTCGCGTAAGCAACAGCCTCACATACTCCAATCATATTGGAAGCAATCGCAATTTGATTGCACATTTTTGTATGTTGTCCACTCCCAGCTGGTCCTTGTAATTGAATGTTTGTTCCTAACTTTTCAAGTAAAGGTAAGCATCTATCATATATTTCTTTCTCTCCACCTACCATAATTGCGAGTTTTGCTTCTTTCGCACCAACATCTCCTCCTGAGACAGGTGCATCTAACGTATATATATTTTTGCTTTTTGCAACTTCATTAATACGTTTTGCTAAAGTAGGTGTAGATGTCGTAAAGTCAATTGCTATCGTACCTTCTTTTGCATGTTCTATAATTCCTTCTATACCAAAATACACTTCTTCTACATCATGTGGATATCCAACCATTGTCATTACAATATCAACTTGCTTCACTAACTCTTTTGGCGTATCACACCATTGTGCACCATCTTGCACTAAAGAATCTGTTTTTGCTTTCGTTCTATTATATACATATACTTTATGACCATCTTGCATTAAGTGATAAACCATACTTTTTCCCATTACGCCAATACCAATGAAACCTATTGATAAAGTTTTATGTTCCATTTTCTCATCCCCTTTGTTCTAATAAATCATTTACCATCTTTCGGAACTCTTTATTAAAGTCATCATCCATACTATTTTTTACATTTGAAAATAACATAACAAAAATTCCTTTTTCTTTATTAAAATTATTGAAAGTGTTCCAACCAGATAATACACCATGATTATGAAAATAATCTGGATATATATAAAAACTAAATGCATATTTCCGTTCTGCTGAAGGCGAAAACATTGCTTGTATACTTTGTTCAGAAAGAAGTTTTCCATTTATAATTGCTTCGTCTAACTTCTTCATATCTCCAACTGTCGTATACATCTCACCACAACCATATAGCCAATCCATGCCTAACTTCTGCGCTGGTACAAGCTCTTGATTTTTTTTCACATAACCCTTTGTAAAATTTTTATCTCCAGGTACCATATTTCCCATACCGGATTCATGCATATCTGCTTTTACAAATATGTTTTCTTTTATGTAATCTCCTAAAGGTTTTTTCGAGATATGTTCTATTATATAAGCAAGAACCATATAATTATAATCTGTATATCTCCAACCTGTTCCTGCAGGAAATTCTAAATTTTGACGTCCAATCCAATTAATTAACTGTAAACGGGAAGCAGCATTCACATTTCCTTTCGCATGTTCAGGTAAACCAGAGGTATGGGTTAATAAATGATATAGTGTAATATTTTTATTCTCCGGAAATGAAGGAATATATTTATTTACATTATCTTGAATATTCAATTTACCTTGTTCTTGCAACTGTAAAATAGATGTGGCAACAACTGTTTTCGTAATAGAACCAATACGATATTTTGTTTGAGGCGTATTTTCTATTTTATTTTGAACATCAGCATACCCATATCCTTTATTCAATATAACACGCTCTTTATCTGTTACCAAAACTGTTCCATTAAATTGCTTTCCGACTAAATATTGATCTAATTTTTGAGATATGCTAGCATAATCAATTTGTTGCTCTTCTTTTTCTTCTATATTCCCTTGTACTTCTGATTCAATAGTAGGATTCACTTTAGTTGTTAATACAGTGTTTTCCTTTATATTGGGGCTAACAAGAAAATAGTATACTCCGCCGCCAACTATAGCAGACAGTGAAACCATCACCATTACTTTTTTTATCATATTGATCCTCCATAATTCCTTCGCTAAAAATTGTCCCCCTATTCTATTATCAAACAATAAAAAAAAATCGCAACAATTTGTTGCGAAAAATTACATTTTTTCTTTTCTATACACACATACTTGATTCTTCCCATTTTTTTTCGCTTCATATAATGCAATGTCCGCTCGTTGCATTAATTCTTCTCTTGTAGTTCCTTGTTCATATAACGCAACTCCAAAGCTAGCTGTTAGCTTCGAAATTCCAGTGAATTGCTTTGTTTCAATGAAGAATCGTAATGACTCCGCAACTTGAAATGCTTCCTTTTCTACTGTATTTGTCACTAATATAATGAATTCTTCTCCTCCCCATCTTGCAAATACATGTTGTTGCTCCACTTTAGATTTCATAAGCTCTGCAAGTTGTATTAATGCCAAATCACCAAAATCATGACCATATGTGTCATTAACCGTTTTAAAATTATCTATATCAAATAAAATGATAGCTATTTTCTCATCACTACGTATTACCTTTTCCCACTCTACCTCTAGTATTTGTTGAAACTTTAAACGATTATAAATCTCTGTCAATGAATCTACCATAGCAAGTCTTTCTTGCTCTTGATAGATTTCATCTAATTCTGTAATTTCCGTGCACTTTACAATAAATCTTGATAAATCTTCTGGCAATGGTGTCGCACGTAATAAAAAAGTGGATACTACCCCTTCATAATTTAGCATCTTAATTCTTCTACCACTTGATAAAGTATCGTCTAACCATGTTATATCATGCGTCGTCGAATAGTATCCACTTTCTCTAATAAAATGTTCAGCAAATACTAAATGTTGCTCACGATAGGCAAACAGATTTTCATATCCAAAAAAAGCTAAAAAATTTGTATTACAATCAACAATCTCATCATCTTCTACTATAAATAATAGATCATTTTGAAAATCAAACATCGTTTGAAGCAATTCCTGCTGCAAACCGACTTGCCTTACTAAAGAAAGTTGATACAAACTCTTATTCACTTCCTCTAACACTGCTTGCGGAGTTACAGGAGCTATTACAATATTACGTATTCCTAATGCAAGTACATCTGTGAATTCTTTTGTTATTTGTTGATCCCAAATGACAATGAATGTACTGTACGGAGTATACATATTCTTTATATATTTTATTTGAGAATAATCTGTTACATACGTAATGATAATGTGTGGTTTCGTTCTTTGAAATAATAGTTCGCCCTCTTCAAAACTATTTGCTATAAACATACATTTTGGATGGATATTTTCTACCGTTTGTTGATGCTTACATCCATTTTCTATATAAAGGACATTTAACTGCAGATCTTGTAACACATTTTGGAAAACCGTATTCTCTAATAAAAAATGTAGTATGTTCATCACTAGTCTTCACTCACTTCATATATCTTGTTCTACTGAATTCCTCACAAACTTTTTTAAAAGACTGTTCTCCAATAAACTTTAATTTGTGAGAGATACATATTAACAAGCTAATTGAGAATGTTATCTTCGCTTTTCACTCTATAAATTCCTTTTTTAGTGTATGATTGTAGGAATTGTATCGTTTGTATGAATGCCCTAGCTTATTTTTAAAACTTGACAATTAAAATAAAGATATTATATTCTTAAATTCGATAACTTACAAAATGTAAGTAGTGTATATTATTTTTTTGAAAATAATTCGATATACAATTTGGAGGATATACAATGACAAACGACAACTTTTTTAACGTTCTATATGAACGCACATCTACACGTGCATTCAACCCAAATAAAGAAATCTCATCTACAGAATTACATGAGATTTTAAAAGCCGCAGCACAAGCACCTTCCGCTTGGAACTTGCAACACTGGAAATTCCTCGTTTTTCAAGGTGAAGATGTACAAAAACGATTACACCCAATAGCTTATAACCAACAACAAATTCTTGATGCTTCTGCAGTAGTTGCTATTTTAGGTGATTTAGAAGCTTATAAAAATGTTGAGCCAGTATATGGTCCAATTGTAGAACAAGGATTTATGAAAGAAGAAGCAAAAGAACGCTTAGCTAAAAATATTGAATCTGCATATGCTCGTGAACAATTCCCAAGAGATGCTGCCTTTTCAAATGCATCTTTAGCAGCAATGCAACTTATGCTTGCAGCTAAAGCAACTGGTTGGGATACTTGTGCTATTGGTGGCTTCAATCCACAAGCACTGACAGACGAATTTAACGTTTCATCTCGTTACGTTCCAATTATGCTTATTACAATTGGTGAATCAACTTTAAAAGGACACCCTGCACCTCGTATGAGCGTAGAGCAAGTGAGTGAGTGGGCAAAATAATAAAAAACGAAGGTAACTACATTGCCTTCGTTTTTTTATTCCCTGTCATACTTTTGTAATATTACTACAAATCATTCGACATTTATACTTATGGAAAAGTATATTCTATTCCCTTATCATAAATAAACTTGACGTTTTGTGTCGAATTTTGTTTAGGTGTTGAAATATACCCGTGTATTTTTGTTACAATTGTGATACAATGATAACAAATAGATAACAAGAGAGGGATTTTCATTGAGTTCATACGGAAGCTTTATCGCACTTTTATGTTACATAGTAACTGTACTGCTTCTATATTTTATTGGTGATGCCGCAAACATCTCCATTTTACAATTCCCAAAAGAAGAAGCATTCCAATTAGAATCAGAAAAACATACTGCACGATCCATTGTACCACTACTCCTAGCTCTTCCTGTATATATCATCGTTTTATATAAAAGTAAAAAAGTGTAAAGGCTACCTATTTCATTTATTTCGGTGGTTTTTACATTTTTTTGTTATATTTCCCCTATTTTAAACATCATTCCATACTAAACACCCAGCTAGTCATTTAAAATGAGAAAATCCCCTAGAAAAAATTCCACTCTCTGTCCAGTCACTCACTACCGAACTTACATAGATTATAAGTGTGAAGGGGGTGATGAGGATTATGTTTGGATCATTTGGATGCTGTGATAACTTTAGAGACTGTCATCATCATGAAAGAGAGTGCAGACATCATGAGAAAGAGAAAGAGAGAGAAGTAGTTAGACCACAACAACCAGCTGTATGTAACGTACTTGCTAGCATTTCAGTTGGAACAGAACTTTCTCTTTTAAGCATTAGAGGTAATGGCACTTTCAACAATGTAATTTTTGAAGGTTTCGCTAACGGTGTTGCTCTTTTCTCTGCTTTGGCTCGTAATAACAAAGACAACAAAGATAACAATAAAGACGATAAGAACAATCAAAACCGAAATACTTTTACTGGTATTTTACGTGTATGCCCAACTGATATCGTTGCAATCGCTATCTAATTCTGTTCCTTATCCTCTATAGTAAGAAAATAAGATTTACTTTTCTCATAGAAAAAACCTGAGACCGATTTCAAATCGATTCAGGTTTTTTTATTGGTTATATGCTTTTAACTAGTTCAACAACTTCTTCAGCAGTTGACATCATTAATGCTTTTTCTGCTAATGTTTCCATTTCTGCTTTTGACAACTTGCTTAGTTGTGTTCTTGCAGGAAGAATAGATGTTGCACTCATACTGAACTCATCTAAACCTAATCCTAATAATAATGGGATAGCAAGTGAATCGCCTGCCATCTCACCACACATACCAGCCCATTTGCCTTCTTTATGAGCAGCATCGATAACCATTTTTACAAGACGTAAAATAGATGGGTTATATGGTTGGTATAAGTATGATACTTGTTCGTTCATACGGTCTGCAGCCATTGTGTATTGGATTAAATCATTTGTTCCGATAGAGAAGAAGTCAACTTCTTTCGCGAATTGATCTGCTAATACTGCTGAAGCTGGGATTTCAACCATCATACCAACTTCAATAGAATCAGAAACAGTTGTACCCGCTTCTACAAGTTTCGCTTTCTCTTCTAATAAAATTGCTTTTGCTTGACGGAACTCATCAAGAGTTGCAATCATTGGGAACATAATTTTTAAGTTACCGTATACGCTAGCACGAAGTAATGCACGAAGTTGTGTACGGAACACATCTTGCTCATCAAGACATAAGCGAATTGCACGGTATCCTAAGAATGGGTTCATTTCTTTTGGTAAATGTAAGTATGGAAGCTCTTTATCTCCACCGATGTCAAGTGTACGAACAACGACTGGTTGACCTTCTTTTACACCTTCAAGAACTGCTTTATACGCTTCGAACTGCTCTTCTTCTGTTGGAAGATTGTCACGACCCATGTATAAGAATTCTGTACGGTATAAGCCAACGCCTTCTCCGCCATTATCGATAATACCTTGTACATCATTTGGTGTTCCGATATTTGCAACAAGCTCAACATGATGTCCATCACTTGTTACAGTAGCTTGGTCTTTTAATTTTGCCCATTCAGTTTTTTGCTCTTCAAATTTCGCTTTCTTTTCTTCAAACGAACGAAGAGTTTCTTCTGATGGGTTTACAATTACTTCTCCATCTAAACCGTCAATGATAACGATATCGCCGTTTTGGATTTTCTCCATAACAACTTTCGTACCAACAACAGCTGGAATTTCCATAGAGCGAGCCATAATTGCAGAGTGAGATGTACGTCCACCGATATCAGTAGTGAAACCTTTTGCATACTTACGGTTTAACTGAGCTGTATCAGATGGTGTTAAATCTTCAGCAATAATGATTACCTCTTCAGAAATTGTACCAGGATTTGAGAAGTTAATTCCTAGTAAATGTGCAAGAACGCGTTTTGTTACGTCACGAATGTCCGCAGCACGTTCTTTCATATATTCATTATCCATGTTTTCAAACATAGAAATAAACATTGATGCAACTTCATCCATTGCAAATTCAGCATTTACTTTTTCGCTATTTACTTTATCTTTTACTGGGTTTACTAGTTCTGGATCATTTAACACTAATAAATGTGCTTCAAAGATCGCAGCTTTGTCAGCACCTAGCTCAGCAAATGCGTGGTCCTTAATAGCTTCTAATTCAGTTTTTGCTTTCTCAAGCGCAGCGTCTAAGCGTGCAATTTCTGCAGCTTCGTTTGTAATTGATTTCTTTTCGATGTTAAATTCAGGATTTTCAAGTCTGAAAGCCTTTGCAATAGCAATCCCACTTGATGCAGCGATCCCTTGAATGTTAAGAGTCATTATTCTCCTAATCCTTCGTTTTTCATAGTTTCTTCGATAGCTGCTAGTGCTTGAGCTGCATCATCACCATTTGCAGTGATTTTAATTTCTGCGTTTTGTTGAATGCCTAAAGACATAACGCCCATGATTGATTTTAAGTTAACGTTCTTTCCGTTATACTCTAAGTTAATGTCAGAACCAAATTTGCTTGCAGTGTTTACAAGTAGAGTTGCTGGACGAGCATGAATTCCTGAGTCGCTAGTTACTTTAAAGATTTTTTCCATGATAATTTATCTCCTTTAAATTACAGTTTTTTTTAGTTGTATAGACGTGAGTACTACATCATCTATTGTATATAATAGGCGATGTTCGGTCAACCACATCGCCTATTATAATTATAAACATTTTGCGTCAAATTCCTACTGAATGTCAATAATAGCGGTTTCGCCCTTCTTAACATTTCCATCTTTTTTCAATTCGACTTGTTGCCCTTGTTGTAAGTTTGTAAATACAATTGGTGTAATGATAGATGGTGCATTTCCTTTTACAAATGCAAGATCTACTTTTAATAACGGTTGGCCTTGCTTCACTTTATCACCTTGTGCTACAAGTGCCTCGAATCCTTCACCATTTAATTTTACAGTATCAATACCAAAGTGGATTAAAATTTCTTTTCCACCTTCAGATTGAATACCAATCGCATGTTTTGTAGGGAATACATTGACAATTTCACCGTTAACTGGAGAAACTACTGTTCCTTCAGTTGGCTCAATTGCAAATCCGTCTCCCATCATTTTTCCTGAGAATACTTGGTCAGGCACTTCTGTAATTGGTAAGATTTTCCCTTCAATTGGTGATACAATTGTTTCATTTTCATCAACTTTTTGAGGAGTTTCTTCCACTTTTACAGGTTCTTCTTTTTCAACATGAGGTGTACGACCTGACATTATATCATGAATTTGTGATTTTAATGTGTCAGATTTCGGTCCGAAAATAGCTTGAATGTTATTTCCAACTTCAAGTACACCAGCTGCTCCAAGTTCTTTTAAGCGGTCTTTGTTTACATTCTTTTGTTCGTTAACTTGAACACGTAAACGAGTAATACAAGCATCTAAAGAAGCAATGTTTTCTTTACCACCAAGTGCTACTAATACTTCACGAGGAAGTTCGCCTGCTTCTGTTTTTCCTGCACCGTCATTCGCATTTGCCTCTTCACGACCAGGTGTTTTTAGATTCCATTTACGGATTGCAAAGCGGAATCCGAAGTAGTAAATAACTGCTAGTACAAGACCAACAATAATTACCCACCACCATGCTGTACGGCCTGGTAATACACCGAATAATAGGAAGTCAATTAAACCACCAGAGAATGTCATACCAATTTTAACACCTAAAATTTGCATTGTCATAAATGATAGACCAGCAAATACAGCGTGAATTCCGAATAATACTGGCGCTACGAATAAGAATGAAAATTCAAGTGGCTCTGTAATACCTGTTAAGAAAGATGTTAATGCTGCAGAACCTAAAATACCTGCTGCTAATTTTTTATTTTCTGGACGTGCTTCATGGTACATTGCTAATGCTGCTGCTGGAAGACCGAACATCATGAACGGATACTTACCAGTTGTAAATGTACCTGCTGTTAATTCTACACCGTCTTTTAACTGTGCCATAAAGATTTTTTGGTCACCACGGATTAATTCGCCAGCTGCATTTGTATACTGTCCGAATTCGAACCAGAACGGTGAATAGAAAATGTGATGTAGTCCAAATGGAATTAATGAACGTTCAATTAAACCGAATATAAATGCTGCGATTGTTCTATTTGCATCAATCATTTGATGTGAGAACGTGTTTAAGCCACCTTGAATGTATGGCCAAACGAAGCACATGATAATACCTACTATTAAAGAGAATGTTGCAGTTGCGATCGGTACGAAACGCTTACCTGCAAAGAAACCTAAGTATGATGGTAATTCAATGTTGAAGTATTTATTATAGCAATATGCCGCTACTATACCGACGATAATACCACCAAATACCCCTGTTTGTAGCGTTGGAATACCTAAT
This sequence comes from Bacillus sp. C-3-6, assembly GCF_054509685.1. Lineage (NCBI taxonomy): Bacteria > Bacillati > Bacillota > Bacilli > Caryophanales > Bacillaceae > Bacillus > Bacillus sp. C-3-6. The sequence continues at coordinate 3,864,770 of NZ_CM137247.1, forward strand.
ACGTTTGCATACGCTGGATCTGCAAATCCAATTTTTACTGGGTCTGCTCCAGAACTTGTTACTTTCACTAGCTTATCTACTTCTAAGAACACACTCATCGTTTTGTTCATAATTAAGTATCCGACGAATGCTGCTAAACCAGCTACTCCGTCTCCACCAGCTAAACCAATTGCTACCCCAACTGCGAATAATAATGCAAGGTTAGCGAAAATAATATCACCAGATTGTTCCATAATTTTTGCAACCATTACGAACCAATCTGCTTTTAAAGCAGGAATAACATTTGTTAACTGTGGATTTTGAAATGCATTACCAAATCCAAGTAAAATACCTGCTGCCGGTAAAATCGCTACTGGAAGCATTAACGCTTTTCCGACTTTTTGAAGAACACCAAAGATCTTCTTAAACATGGAAACCCTTCCTCTCTTATCTATATTGATACCTTCCGACAAACGCCAAAAAGACATGAGGAAAAAAAGATAGAACGATAGCTATACAAAGGGTAGTATATCCCTTTCTCTAGCTTACATTCCTTACTTTTCTCCACTCATGCCTGATCGAATCAGTAACACGTGTCAAAAATAGGTTTACGTATAAGTTCACTATAATTAAGGCAAACGTTTTCGTTACTCACCTTAATGTGTTTGTCGAAATTTGTATAACTTTGCAATAGTTATTATACATAACTATTGTAAGCGATTCAATCATTTTTTTTAACGTTTTCATTTTAGACAAAAATATATGACTTATTACACATGCTCTGCCTTGACTAAGCGTTGCAAGTGCATCGTTAAATAAATACTTTCAGCTTCATATACAGGTAGTTGCAACTCTTTTTGCATGACCTTAACTAGCTTCCAAGCTACGTTATAGCAAACTGGATACTCCGCCTTTAATAAATCAGCAAAACTTTGCGATTCTTCTACTTTTTCTCCTTTTTTCACCCTCTCAATAGCATATTGAAGATGACGAATAAGGCGTAAATAATGAATGCTCTCTTGATCTAATGTAATTTCTAAGTTTGTCTCAATTAAAGATACAAGTTGTGCAATGAGACGGGAGTTTTGATTAACTGAAGATAAATCAGAATTTGTAAGCGAACTGTAAATGTGAAGTGCAATAAAACCAATTTCTCCTTCTGGCAATGTAATTTGCAAACGAGAATTTAAAAGTTCTACAACACCTTCCGCAATTTCATATTCCTCTGGATAGAGCATTTTTGTTTCAACTAAAAAAGGATTATCAATTGTAAGTCCTTGTTTTAACCTTTTAATTGCAAATGAAATATGATCTGTTAACGCAATATGAATATGTTCATTTAGTGGAGATTTCGCTTTTTCTTGAATGTACAGCATAATATCGTTCATCAATTCAATTAATTTTTCACTAACATGCGGCACTAATAATTTATATTGTTCACGATCACGTTCATTTTTTAAGACAAACATTTTTTCGATTTGTTCTTGCTCCAATACATCTTTCGCTTTTTTCCCAAATCCAATTCCTTTACCAATCACTACTACTTCCTCGTGTTCAGGATGGCTAGCAATGATGACATTATTATTTAAAACTTTTTTAATTTCTAGATAATTATTCATATAACACCACCCTCGTACTTAAATAGCCTACTTTTATGTTACAGAATATTCTTCTTTGTCGTCAATGTAAAACATCTGCCATTTAATAAAAATTCATTTTTTAGACATGTTTATATATGATGCGTATAATGTAAGAGCAACTGTACATAGAAAGGAGATAACAGCATGATTAAAATGTTTGTAAGTGATATCGATGGTACAATGATGCAACACGGAGGTCTTATTGATGAACAAGATGTTGCGGCACTACGCAGCCTCGCCGAGCAAAATGTTATTCTTTGCTTCGCTTCTGGAAGACTTGATAATGAAATTGCAGACTTAATGAAAGCTGTAAATACAAATTTTCATCGTATTAGTGTAAATGGTGTTTTTGTATATACACATGAAAATAAACAACTATTATCTGCAACTTTTGATTCCAGCATACTTCCCGATTTGTTAGCTATGACGAATGAAAATCCTTATTTCCGTTATGTAAGTGATGAGCATAATTATTACATTGAAGAGAAAACACCTTTTATTCAAGAACTTGAACAACAAGTAACAATGACTTCTGTTGAAGAACCAAACTTACTACAGAAGATTGATGATACAATTTTCCCAAATAAAATTTCTGTCGGTGGAACAAAGGAGAGCTTACAACTCCTTCAAAAAAAAATTGATGAAAAATTCCACGGGAAAGTTAGTACTTTCATCTCAGCAGAACAATGTTTAGATGTAATGCCACCGAATGTTAGTAAAGGCTCTGCCATTTCTGTTTTATTAAATGAGTTTCAAATAAAACCTGAGGAAATTGCTTGTATAGGGGATTCTTACAATGATATTCCTATGTTTTCTTTAACTCCTCACAGTTTTGCTATGTCGCAAGCAGATGATGCAGTAAAAAAACACGCTCACTATGTAGTAAATCACGTCAAAGATGCTGTTAACCACGTAATTGCTCATAATAAAAATACGACTCATTCCTTATAAGGATGAGTCGTATTTTTATTTCTTTACATGTTATCCATTTTCATTTCGACTGTACTTCACAAACTGAAATATACTATTTGTTACGTGCGATATTCGTAATAAATTTATAACGATCTCCACGATAAATACATTTCACGTACTCTAGCGGTATCTCACCTTCTGAATATGACCATTGACGCATTACAAGTACAGGCGCCTTTTTAGGAATATGCAGATGTTCAGCTTCATTTTCCGTCGCAACAGAAGCTTCAATTGACTGAGTAGCGCTAACAAGTTTAAAGCCCAGTTTTTTCTCTAAATGTTCATATAAAGATTGTTGCAATATCTCTTCGTTAATATCTTTTACAAGAGCTGGCGACAAATATGTCGTCTCAAAAGCAATCGGTTCATCATCAGCTAAGCGAATACGCCTCACTTCATAAACCGATTCCCCCTCCTGTATTCTCAACCGGTCTGCTATTTTAGCAGTAGCTGGAACTAGGCGGAAACTAAGTAATTGACTACTTGGATTCATTCCACGAGAAATCATATCTTCTGTGAATCCCGTCATTCCTTGCAATTTTTGTTCCACTTTCGGAAGTTGGACAAATGTTCCAATTCCACGCTTCCGATATAAATAGCCTTGTTCCACTAAATTATTAATCGCCTGTCTGATTGTCATACGACTCACTTCGAACTTATCACAAAGTTCATTCTCAGATGGGATTTTATCTCCCGGCTTCCATTCGCCGTCCTCAATTAGCTGTTTCACCCACTCTTGAATCTGATAATAGATCGGAAATGGTGAATACTTGTCGATGTTCATCAGCAATCGCCTCACTGCATAAAGATAGAGCTTCTTGATCTGCGATTACGGTTACATTCGGATGACGTTGTAAAACTGTAGCCGGACACTCTTCACTATATTCACCTTGCAATAATTCTTTAACAGCTTCTGCCTTTTTAGAACCCATAGCAACAAGTAGAACTTGTTTCGCTTTCATAATGCTTCCAATTCCCATTGTAATCGCATGAGTTGGCACATCTTCTTCTTTTTCGAAGAAGCGAAGGTTTGCTTGGCGTGTAGATTCTGTTAATTCAACAATGTTCGTTGGAGAATTAAACGGTGTTCCTGGCTCATTAAATCCGATGTGACCGTTTTCACCGATTCCAAGAATCTGTAGGTCAACTGGGTTAGCAGTTAGAATGCCCTCGTAACGTTTGCACTCTTCCTCTAAATCACTTGCCATCCCGTTTGGTACATAAGTTTGTTTAAATGGAAGATGATCAAACAACTGTTCTTGCATGAAATAGTGATAGCTGTTTTTATCTTCATGTGGTAAATTTACGTACTCATCTAAGTTTACAGTGGTTACACGGCTTGTATCAAGTTTATTTTTTCGCATTTCTGCATAAATACCTAATGGAGAGCTTCCTGTAGCCATTCCTAATGTTGGATTTTCTTTTGTTTTTACAACTTCTTCAATTAATTTATAACCTGCTTCGGCTAGTTCTTCTGGAGTTTTTACAACAAGAATATTCATTTAATTACTTCCCTTCCTTCATATGAATTCCTAAACGAACCGTATCATATACATGTAAATCTTCATTCATCACAACAAAGTCTGCATCTTTTCCTACTGCTAATGCACCTTTATTATTTAATCCAAACTCTTCTGCTTGGTTAACTGATGTCATCAGTACTGCATCTTCGATTGAACAACCTGTAAATTCAATTACATTTCGGAAAGCTTGATCCATTTTTAGAATACTACCAGCTAACGTTCCATCTTCTAATCGAGCACTACCATCTTTTACATGTACCGGCTGTCCGCCAAGCTCATATAATCCATCTTCAAGACCTTTTGCGCGCATTGCGTCAGTAATAACACTTACTTTTTTCGGTCCTTTTAACTTATATGCTAATTTCACCATATCAGGGTGAATATGAATACCATCTGTAATTACTTCAACCATTACATCTGGATTTAATAACACATGACCAACAACTCCTGGTTCACGGTGATGTAATCCACGCATTTGATTGTATAAATGTGTCGCATGTGTAATCTTTCTATTTTTTAGTTGCGCATCAATTGCATCTGTATGCCCCATTGTGCCCACTACACCAGTTTCAGCAAGATATTGTTCAAACTCTAATGCTCCCTCTTCTTCTGGTGCATATGTTACTAATTTAATTAAATTCCCACTTGCTTCTTGCCATTGTTTAAATTGCTCAATATTTGCAGGAACGATATGTTCAAGTGGTTGTGCACCTGCACGTTTCTTTGAAACATAAGGTCCTTCTAAGTGAATATATTCGAAATGCGCTCCTTTTTCTTTTGCTTCTTTCGCAGCAGTTAGCGCTGCTTCAATTGCCTCTGGAGCTTGTGTCATTGTTGTCGGGAAGTAAGTTGTAACCCCTTCTTTTAACATTTCTTTACCTAGAGTTACTAACCCATCGCTATTTGCATCCATCGCATCAATATCGTATCCACCATGAATATGAACATCGATCATACCTGGAATTACAATCTTCCCTGTAGCATCAAAAACAGTTTCATTTTCTTGTGGTACATATTGAGCCATCAAACCAATTTCTTTAATGGTTTCTGCGTAACGGATAAATCCGTTTTCCACTATTTCTTGACCTGTGTAAATTTTGGCATTGATGACAATTTGCGTTTTCATTTTCATCGATCCTTTCCCATGAAATACCTACTTGTTATTATTACCTTATTCGCCTAGTTCCATCTTAATATATGCACGAGTAGTTGTCTATACATTCTAATGAAATTTCCTTTTTATTCAACAAAAAAGGAAATTTCTTACGTCCCTTATAATTATAATATATATTATTCATTTTTCCAAAAAGGGACAGTATCCACCCCTAATATAGAAATCACTTCAACAATGGCATTAACCCGCTAGACTCTAACATAACATGTTCACCATCTGTTTCTATTTCTACTGTACGTTTATTCGTTCTATATACCATTATACCGTGCCTTTTTAAGCGTTTTACTACACTTTGATGAGGATGTCCATACGGATTACTACTCCCGTAAGACAGAATAGCAAACTGCGGTTCCACTTTTTTTATAAACGTTTCACTTGTTGAAGTATACGAGCCGTGATGCCCCACTTTTAAAACATCTGCATGTACATCAAATTGTTTTAATATTTCATGTTCTGTCCGTACATCCGCGTCACCCATTAATAAAAAATCCGCTTTTCCATATCGCACCTTTAAAACAATTGAGGATTCATTATTTTCATCTTTTGATTTCCCATTGTTTAATACTTGTATAGAAACATGTGGATCCAGCGGTATATATTGTCCTTCCTTTACTGAAACGAAAGGTATCCCTCTTTTTTTAATATTATTGCGATATGTATGATAAGTAAGAGAACTATATGTTTTTCCGCTATCTAATATAAGCGATACCGGCATTTGCTCTACAATTGGAATTAGCCCCCCTATATGATCCATATCAGGATGGGTACTGACAATTACATCTAAATGATTAATCCCTTTCTCAATTAATTTCTGAATAATAACCTCTCCTGCTTCATAAGGTCCTCCATCAATTAACATTGTTTGTCCGTTTGGCATTATGATAAGTGTTGCATCACCTTGCCCCACTTTTAAAAAGCTCACTTTCATTTTACTAAGATGTTGCCGATGCATATGTAAAGGAGACGTAGTATGAATAGACATCATATACCTTTTAGCTGATGCGCTATTTAAAGAAAAACATAATAAAACAGAAACTAATAATAGAATAATCCGCATACCTCTCATAACTCGTCTCCTTTTTTCATTTAGTATGGCACTGTAAATAATTGATATACAAAAAAAAGCTTAGCAAAATGCTAAGCTTTTATTTCGATATCTCTTGTAGGGAACCGAAGAATAAATCCGCTTCATTCATTTGTTCATTCTCTTCAGAAAGCGGCGGTAAATCATCTAATGTTTTCAATCCAAATGTGTCCAAAAATTCTTTTGTTGTTCCGTATAAAATAGGACGCCCTGGTCCTTCTGCTCTTCCCATTTCTTTTATAAGTAAATGTGAAACCAACGTTTGTAACGCCTTATCGGTTTTAACTCCTCTAATCTCTTCCATTTCAGTCCTTGTGATTGGTTGACGATATGCAACAATCGCTAACGTTTCAAGGGCAGCTTGTGAGAGTGAAGCAGCTGTTGGTGTATCTATTAATTTTTGATAATATGAAGCATGTTCTTTCTTTGTAGCAAAACGATATACTTTTGCATACTGTACAATTTGCAAACCACGGTTTGCACCTTCACATTCTTGTTGCATTTCTTCTAAAATATTAATTACTTCATTCATTTCAATTTCAAGAACTTTCGCTATTTGTTCTGGATAAATCCCTTCATCACCAGAAACAAATAAAAGGCCTTCAATAATTGACTTTTGTTCTTTCCTATCCATTTCACGAGCTCCTTCCTTCTATTTTCCCATAAAAATACACATCAAAAAACCGAATCACAATCAATGCGTTCGGTTCAATATTTCTTCTCTTGTTCCAAACGATACATTAAAACATAGCATGAGATAAAGTGTTTCTATCCCAATTTCATATACTTGCTCTATGCAGATTTATTAGAGCTTGATACGAAAATTTCATCAAAATTATGTTCTTGCTCAATTATGATTTGTTGATTTTTCATAAGTTCCAGAACTGCTAAAAATGTTACAACCATTATTTCACGTTCATCATCAACAAACAAATCATGAAAACTTTGGCGACCACCCTTTATTTTTAACTGCTTTAAAATATCAGTCATTCGCTGTTCAATTGGTATTTCTTGACGAGTAATACGTGTTGTTACAGGTTTTTTTGCCTTTTTACGGCGCATTAATTTTTGAAATGCCGCTAGCATATCATATAACGTAACATCAAGAGGCAAGCTTGTCTCTTCTTCTTGTTGCAACGATGTAAAGTCAATTGGTGGACGTGTATATAGCTGTGCTCTTTCTTGTTCTCTTTCTTTTAACTCAGTAGCAACTTGCTTATATTTCTTATATTCAATTAACCTCTCCATCAATTCTTGACGAGGATCATCTATAAAATCATCACCGTTATCAAGTACATCTTCTTCATGTTTCGGCAACAACATTTTACTTTTAATTTGTAATAACGTTGCGGCCATTACTAAATACTCACTTGCAACATCTAATTGCAGTTCTTTCATCGTATGCACATAAGATAAATATTGCTCTGTAATATCTGCTACAGGAATATTATATATATCAATTTCATAACGATGTATTAAATGTAACAATAGATCTAAAGGCCCTTCAAAAGCCTCTACTTTAAAATTATATTGCACAAAGCATCCCACCACATTTTTTCTATAACAACATAAGTATAGAGCATACTCATGTTCTATCCAACCTTTTTAAGAAATTTAATTAAAAATAGACCGATGCCTATGTCATCATGCCCACCACTTCATATGATAACAGTGTAGTAAGAACAATGTAGGAGGTCAAAAAACTATGGGTCACGTTGATTGTGGTTTTAGCGGTGGGTTCGCATTACTTGTTGTACTGTTTATTTTGCTAATTATTGTAGGAGCAGCTTGCTTCTGCTAATATGAACAATAACGGCTAGGGGGAAATCTCCTAGTCGTTTATTGTTCATATTTCTATGATACACTTATATGTATAACCGTTAGATAGGGGCGAGAAAACATGTATCCTACCGAATACATACAATTTTTAATTCATTTCCAAGGAGATTACGACTATTTTGAATGCCACGAAATACTAGAAGAGTACTGGAAGACAAAACCAAGAGGAAATCGTGATCATTACTTAGTTGGTCTCATTCAAATTGCAGTTTCTTTATACCACCAAAGACGTGCTAACTGGAATGGTTCCACAAAAATGATGAAAAGCGCAATCACAATTTTAGAAAAAAGCGGTGTGTCTTTACAACGTTTAGGAATTAATCAAGTACAACTTCTTTCCTTGCTCAATGAAAGATTGCAATCTATCCATAAAAAAGAACGTTTTGTACCTTTATTTTTACCCTTATCAGATCCATTGTTAGAGAAGCAGTGCATAGAGTTATGCAAAAAACAAAACCTCTCTTGGAAAGACTTGAATGCTATTCCAAGTGAATATATTATACACAAGCACACTTTGCGTGATCGCACAGAGGTCATTACTGAACGAAACGAACAATTACAAAAAAGAAAGCAGAGATAATAAACTACTTATCCCTGCTTTCACGAATGTATATTTTGTTCTAGCCCTTTACATTTTTCGCAAAAACTTGCTGTTTGCTCATTTCCGCAAATTGTAAACTCAAGAAATTTACTCTTTAACTCTTGAACCATCTTCGTTCCAATCCCCACATGACGGTGAGACGGATTTACACTTAAATGCTGAATTTCTAATACTTGATTCTCTTTTTTTACAATCCCCATTATTCCAACAAAATCTTCATTTTCTTTCCACAAATACAATTGCCAATCATCTTTTGCTTCATATTCTTTCATTGTCAATTGTAATGTTTTCAAATCTTTTTCAGTTGGCATAAACGAAAGAAGCCCCATTGCGATTTTTTCATAACTTTTTTTAAAACGAATTAACATAACCCTTATCCCTTCTCACAAAAGTTACAAACTAGTAATCCCCTCAATCACTCTTTTCATATCACATTCATTTTACAATATTTTCAACAGAGTGAGAAGAGTCTAAAACAACTTGATAATCATACAAAGCGAAAAGAAGAAAGTCAAATCTATGTTTCAGCACTATTCCTTTAATAAATAGAGTGAAAAAAAGAAAATTTTATATAGAATGAAAAGAAACATATCATTCAACATCACTTCATTCATAGTTACCCTAAAGCAGCACAATTCTAGCAAAATTAATATAACAAAAAGTATTTGTGGAAACATATAATGTAATGTATTCTATGTAATTTGTTAAAGGTTTGTTCTCACAAGCAATATATTTTAGCAACAATACTACTTGTATGATGCTGTAGAAGAAGTACTCAATCTCATTAAAAATAAAAAAGAGAGCAAAAGCTCTCTTTTCCCTTACCTTATTCTTCCCAAACTTTAACTTCTTTCATTACATCGCCTTGACGCATTTTTAATACTGTTTCAATACCGCTTGTTGCTTTACCAAATACAGTATGAACGCCATCTAAATGTGGCTGTGGCTCATGAACAACAAAGAATTGGCTACCGCCTGTGTTACGGCCAGCGTGAGCCATAGAAAGTGATCCTACAAGGTGTCTATGAGGGTTTCCATCAGTTTCACATGGAATAGAGTAACCTGGACCACCAGCACCTGTACCTGTTGGGTCTCCACCTTGGCTTACGAAGCCAGGAATAACACGGTGGAATGTAACACCGTCATAAAATCCTTGCTCTGCTAATTTTTTAAAGTTTTCTACTGTTTTTGGCGCTTCTTCTGGGAAAAATTCCAATTCGATTTTTTCACCGTTTTCCATTAATATGTATCCTAAAGTTTTCATATGTATATGTCTCCTTTCAACTATCTCAGCACTATATTACCACATTCATGACTAGAAACAAAAAGAATCCGACAATCTAGATACTTCTTTTTTGAAATGTGGAAAAAGCTAGGTGACAAATAAGAAATATATACTATAATAACTTTGTTGCCCGAAAATTTTAGAAAGAGAAAGGGAGCGGTTTTTCGTGAAAACGAAATTATTAGCTCTGCTATTAGCTGTAACGGTATTTATGATGCCAACAGCTTCATTTGCAGACATCATCGAGGGAGAATCAATTGTTACACTAGGAGAGAACTTATCCGAACAACAAAAACAAGATCTGTTAAAAGAAATGAAAGCACCGAAAGATGCTACAATTATCACTGTATCTAATGCGGAAGAACATAAATTTCTAGAAGGCATTGTTCCAAAAGCACAAATTGGTACGAGAGCAATTTCTTCTTCTATGATTACATACACAAAACCAGGATCTGGTCTTATTGTACGATCAAAGAACATTAACTGGGTAACAGATGCAATGTACACTAACGCTTTGATTACAGCAGGTGTAAAAGATGCAGAAATTCAAATTACTGCACCTTTTAAAGTTTCAGGAACTGCAGCTTTAACTGGATTAATGAAAGCATATGAAACTGCGTCCAATAAACCAATTCCGGAAGAAGTTAAAAAAGTAGCGAATGAAGAAATGGTACAAACAGCCCAGCTTGGTGATAAAATTGGTGAAGAAAAAGCAGTTCAACTTGTTGCAAAAATTAAAGAAGAAATTGCAAAAGAACAGCCAAAAACAACAGAAGATTTACGCTCATTAATTAAAAAAATTGCTGATCAACTCGGCATTACATTAACAGATGAACAGTTAGATAACCTAGTAGCGTTATTTGATAAAATGAAGAATCTTAATATCGATTGGAATCAAGTTGGTAGTCAATTAAACAAAGCAAAAGAACACGTTTCTGCCTTTTTAGGATCTGAAGAAGGACAAAGTTTTCTAGATAAAGTGAAAGATTTCTTCTCAAGTATCATTGATTTTGTTAAATCTTTATTCAAGTAAAAAAGAAGCCCGCCAGTGACGGGCTTCTTTTTTATACAAGTAACGGTAATTTCATAACAGCCTCTTCAACCGAACGCACTATATGATTTGCTTTCTCCTTTACATATGGATGGGCATGATGAAGAGTAAATGAATGCGGGGTTACTTCAAACATAGAAATATCATTGAAGGAATCTCCAATACAAGCAACTTCATTTGCTTCAATTTGCAAATGGTCCATTAGTCGCTTTAGAGCACTCCCCTTACTCACGCCTCTTGGCATAATATCAACATAGCGTTTACCTGATATAAAAACTTCCGCTTCGCCTTGAAACATATCTCGTAGCTCTTGATCTAACGTCACAATTTTCTCTTCTTCTCCAAAAACAAACAATTTTGCAGGGTGTACAGTCTTACCAAACTCTTCTTCTAACGCTTCAATTTCAGCGATATGCACGCCCATATACGCTTCAAAATTATGGTGATGTTCATTTTTCCTTTTTGTATATCGTTGCTCATTTGCACAAACAATATCCGCTAGTCCTTTTTTATGTATATATCGATATATTTCCTGGGCAACCGTATTTTCAAAACTCGATTCATGAAATAAATTCCCATCTGGAAGTAACATTGTCGCTCCATTTAAGCCAGTTGTGTAATATGGGAATGAAAACCTTTTTACAACTTCATCAATTCTGTGTGTAAAGCGGCCAGAGGCAAAACAAATATTTGTCCCTTTCTCAGCTAACCAACACAGCGCACGTTCATCTTCTTTTTGCATATGATTCACATCGTAAACGAGCGTGTCATCTAAATCACTTACAAATAATTTAATCATGTCCTCTTCCCCTTCCATACACAATATCTACTCTAAGTGTACACAAAAAATGTTTGATTTTTGTTAAAAAACAATAAATTTTTACTAAAAAAAATAAACGGGTGTATAATCCCGTTTATTTTTGTCTTTTTACATTTTGAGGTCTTACAATACTTGGTCGTACTTTTAAACTAGACATCGTTGGACGGAGTAAAATTTTTGTTAACGCGCCCCAATCAAATGGTAAAAACGGCCATAAATAAGGTGTTTGTAAACTTTTTATAGACGTTAAAAATAAAATTAATATCGTCATACCAATTACAAATCCCATCTCATGGAAGAGACCTGTTAAAATAATAACAAACAATTTCCCAACCTTATTCCCTAATCCTAATTCATAACTCGGTGTTGCATATGCACCAATCATCGAAACCGCTACATACAAAATTACTTCTGGTACAAACAAACCTACATCAATTGCAATTTGACCAATTAATATGGCGGAAATCAACCCTGCTGCAGACGATAATGGGGTTGGAGTATGAATAGCAGCCATCCTTAAAAACTCAAGTCCGACCTCTGCCATTAACACCTGTAATAGGATTGGTAAATGCGTCATCTTAGTCGGTCCAATAAAAGCAAGATTTGCTGGTAAAAGAGTTGGATCAAATACAAACACTAACCAAAATGGTAATAAAAATAACGAGAATATAACACCTAAAAAGCGCACCCAGCGTAAAAATGTACCGACAGCTGGATTTTGTCTAAACTCTTCTGCATGCTGTAAATGGTGAAAATATGTTGTCGGTGTAATCATAGCACTTGGCGATGTGTCAACAAGTACTAACACATGTCCTTCTAGTAGATGATTTGCTGCTACATCTGGCCTTTCTGTATATCGAATAAGCGGGAATGGGTTATAGCTTTGCTTTACAACAAATTCTTCTACTGTTTTATCCGCCATCGTAATTCCATCTACATCAATGTTATTTAATTCTTGTTTTATAATCTTTACTAAATCTGGATTTGCAACATCTTGAACGTATGTAATACAAATATCCGTTTGTGATCTATCTCCTACTCGAACCATTTCATTTCGAAGTCGTGGATCTCGAATTCTCCTACGAATTAACGCTGTATTTACAACGATATTTTCAACAAATCCATCCCTCGCACCGCGTACTACCTTTTCGGTATCTGGTTCTGTCGGTGTTCGCCCTGGATAACTACGAACATCAATCGCGAACGCTTCCGTTTCACCTTCCACAAATATCACAATGAGCCCTGATAATACTTGGAGCATTACCTCATCCATCGTTTTCACTTTGCTTACTTGTTGATGGATTAAGCGATTCTCTAAAAGCTTCACTGTATCTTCTTCTACATCCCTTATCTCATTTGTATCCACCGCTTCTTCTAAAATAGGGATAATATAATTTGTATCACAAAGTCCGTTTACAAATAACACACCGATTTCTTTATTCAAAATTTGAAATTTACGAATGCCAACATCGTATGTAACGCCTAGTCCAACTGTCTGCTTTAAATAATTTTCATTATCACTTATGAAAGTTGATATAGGGATATCCACTTTTTTAGGCTTCGTCATAAAAACCACTCCTTTCCAAAATTAATTGAATCGCTTTTCTAGTAATAGGTGATCCCCTCTCCCATTCATCATTCCCGCACATCTTACCAATGTCACCGACTCCAACGATGACAGGAACATTCAAGTCATCTAAACAATAAATTGTATCTCCGCTAATTCTGCCAATTTCACCATCTGGAAGTCCAAATTTATCAACACCGTATTCGGTTAAATTTCCGTTCCGATCTACACTTACATCTACACGTGCCCATTCCCAATGATGCGTATTAGACGCTACCGCTAAAATACCGAGCACATCAATTTGTTTATGGGTAGCTACATATTTTAAAGCCTTTTCACCAGATCCTTCTCCAATAAATCCACTGTCATCAAACATGACAAATACAGGGTCATATGGCGTTTGCATAATAAGCTCAACAACTTTTTTCCCTGTCAATTTGGTTGGATTACTTTGTGATGCTGAAATACACCTTCCCCCAAATTCCTTCGTTAAAAGCTCAATTGTCCGCTTTGCATATTCATCTCCATCTGTGACCAAAACAACCCTTCGTCTCATTTGATTTATCCTTTCGGTTTACATATAAGTGCTATAAAAAACGAAAACAATATCGCTGCGGAAATGCCCGCAGACGTTAAACTAAACATGCCAATACCAATTCCTAAATATCCATGTTTTTCTGCTGCATGCATTGCTCCGTGCAATAGTGAATGTCCAAAACTTGTAATAGGGACTGTTGCTCCAGCACCTGCAAACTTTATTAATTTATCGTACAATCCAAATCCATCTAAAATTGCTCCGATGACTACAAAAGTTGCCATTAAATGAGCTGGTGTTAACTTTGCGAAATCTAACAATAGTTGCCCAATTACACAAATAGCTCCACCTACAAGAAATGCATATATAAAATCCACAATTCACTCTCCTTTAACTCTCTCAAATACGACACCATGTGCAATTGTTGGAATCGTTTCTTTCTGTTGCATCATTATCGGGCTTAATAATGCGCCAGTGGCAACGACAAAAATTCGTTGTAAATTCCCTTTTTGCATCTCGTGTAATAAATGGCCATATGTGACAACTGCTGAACAAGCGCAACCACTACCACCTGCAAACACTTCTTCTTGACTTGATTCATAAATCATTAATCCGCAATCATTGTATATATGTCCAAGATCGTAACCTTCCTCAAGTAAAAGTTGTTTTGCAATCGGTGTCCCAACAGCTGATAAATCACCCGTAACAATCAAATCATAGTCATCGGCACTTCTTCTTAAATCTTCAAAATGCTGTTGAATTGTATGAGCTGCTGCTGGAGCCATCGCTGCCCCCATATCCAAAGGATTTGTGATTCCTAAATCTTGCACTTTTCCGATTGTAGCCGCCGTAATTTTAATTGCACTTTTTTCATTGCTAATTAATATAGATCCTGCACCAGTCACAGTTGAATTTGCTGTCCCTGGTTTTTGCCCACCGTACTCTGTTGGATAGCGAAATTGTCTTTCAGCCGTTGCATTATGACTACTTACTGTAGCTAAGACACGATTTGCAAATCCACCGTCTATAAAAGCTGAGCCAACTGCTAAAGTTTCCATAGACGTCGCACAGGCGCTAAACATTCCTAAAAAAGGAATGCCCCACTGACGCGCAACATAATTTGCTGTCACTGTTTGATTTAATAAATCTCCCGCTAAAAAGAAATCAATTTGCGATGTTTTTATATTCCCTTTTTGCACTGCTTGTTGAATTGAGTCTGACATTAATCTTCGTTCGGCGAGCTCCCAATTTTCCTCTCCACAATGCAAGTCATCATATGAAATATCAAAATCTTTTCCAAGAGGGCCTTCAGCTTCTTTCGGACCGACAGCAGTACCCGTTGCATTCACATATATGTCGTTTTGAAATACCCACGTTTGTTTTCCGGTCAACCTCATACTAGCCCCTCCTTTAAGACATAAAAATTTTAAAGGTATACCTTATTAACCCAATGAGATATGCACCAACAACCCCAAATACAATCACACTTCCTGCCAGTTTAAACATATTTGTCGCAATCCCTAGAACAATCCCTTCACTCTTATGTTCTAAAGCAGCGCTTGCCATAGAATTTGCAAATCCTGTTACCGGTACCGCTGATCCTGCTCCAGCAAATTGACCGATTTTATCATATACACCACACCCCGTTAAAATCGCGGATAATAAAACAAGAGTTGCAACAGTTGGGTTTCCTGCCTCTTGTTCACTGAAGTGAAAATAATGTATATAAAATTTCATCAATACTTCTCCAACTGTACAAATGAGTCCACCTACAAGAAATGCTTTGATACAATTTAGTAAATAGTTTGGCTTTGGATGATACTCCTTCACTTTATTTATGTAATCATCCTTCAATTTCTGACTTGTCATTTATATACTGCCTCCTACTTTACGAAATAAATCCAGTGGAACAACGATCCTATTACTTTCCCAAGCACAAGAGCAACGAGTAAAACAATAATCTTCCCCTCTACCCCTACTCGTTTAGCTAAAATAGGTAGAACATTTAACACCTCTGTTAATGCCGCAGCGAGCATTCCAATGAACGTACCACAAAATAGCCCTAATATAACGAGCCAATATTGCGACGTTTGAAGTGTAATGTTTTTCAAACTGCACCAAGCCCCTGTTAAAGTACCTGCAATGACTGCCCACTCAAAATATTGAATATGCTTTCCACTTCTCGTTAATTGAGCTAAACGGGGGATTATACCAAGTACAGCTAAAAATGCGACATATCCGCTACCTACCGCTATCCCTCCAGCTAAACCAATTAAAATAACAAACCCAGACTCAATCATCGGCAAGTTGTTTCATATTATCCTTGTTTTCATTAACGATTACATATTGATCAAGTGACTGTTGGTATTGAAACATCTCAACTTCTAACGGACTCGGCTCTTCATTAATTCGTTTTTGAAATACATGATTAAAGAATAGAACCATCCCTAAACCAAGACCTACAGAATAAGGAATTTGAAATAAAAGTGGTTGTGCATTAAATTCTCCAGTAATCATGTAATATAACCGTTGATGTACTTGTTGCATACTTACATCCTCATGGAAATAAATGATTGCAAGAGCTGCTCCAATGAAAAGTAAAAGCCATACAAGCCCGAAAAAAACTGGGTGTGCCTTCTTTTTTTCGTATATAATTTCAACAAGAGTTTGTCCGGAACCGAGCAAATTAATTTGTACGTGAGATGCTTTCTGTTGAATAATCTCAATTACTTTCATAACATCAATTACAACATGCGTCTTATCATGCGCTGTTATTTTGTAAACTATCTCATTTTGTAACAACTCAACTACGGAAGAATCTCCGGCAAGTTGAGCAACATCACCCAGCTTTACTTCATAAGTAGGAGAAACTTTTAAACGATTGCGCATTTTAATATAAATCGTTTGTTCCAACTTTCATTCACCCCTTCACTCTTCCTCGTAGTTGTAGTATGGTTATTGAATTTTTTTCTAATACAATTTTTTCATAAAAAAACATCTGCACCATTTTGGTACAGATGTTTTTTACTTATGCCTTTTTCTTAAATAAGTTTGCAATACTTAATGCAAGCCCTCCCCAAATGACTACTATTCCAATAACCATCATCATAATCGCTGATCCACTCATTATGAAACACCTCGATCTTTCCATTCTTTTTCAAGCTTGGCAGAATCCGAATGAATTTGTGCATCCCATTTTTTCAGGCCAATGATTATTGCAACTATGAGGAATGCTGCTGCTATCGACCAACCATACGTTACAACAAACTCAGTCGGATAATCTCCGTAGTTCTTTTTAATATTTTGGATTGTACCATCAATTAGCATATACCCTAACATAAGCGGAGTAATAACGAGTAAACTCACTCTCCAAAACGTTCCTAATTTAATATCAGATACAAAGTTTGCATGATTTTGATAAACTGGTAAACGGCGTAAAATGAGCCCTATCGTAACTACTTCCGCAAGTGCAATTGTAATTAATCCGAAATTATTAGCGAAATAGTCGACAACATCTAAGAACATAAGTCCACCACGTGTTGCAAAAACAAGAGAAACTAACACGAGAAGGGTTCCCATAATTCCAATAGTTTTTTCCCGACTTAAACTGAATTTTTCAGATACAGCGGCAAAGCATACTTCCGCGAGTGAAATAAGTGATGTAATTCCAGCAACCGTTAACGATAAGAAAAATAAAACACCAAACAACGGTGACATCGGCAATTCATTAATAATTTGGGGAAATACTACGAACGCAAGCCCAACGCCAGCACTTGCTACTTTATCAACCGGTACTCCCATATTATTTGCCATAAATCCAAGAGCTGCAAAGACCCCAATACCTGCTAATAATTCAAATCCTGAATTTGCAAATCCAGTAATAAAGGCATTATTTGTTGTATCCGAGTTTTTCGGTAAATAACTAGAATACGTAATCATAATTCCAAATGCTAAAGATAAACTAAAGAATATTTGACCATAAGCTGCAAGCCATACTTTCCCATCAAAAATACGACTCCAATCTGGTTTAAAGAATGCATCTAGTCCTTGCATAGCACCTTCCATCGTCACTGCACGAACGACGATAATAAGGAACATAACAACTAATAAAGGAATAAATATACGGTTAACAACTTCGATTCCTTTTTTAACTCCTTTAAATGCAACGCCAAGCACAATAATCCAAACGAGAGCTAACGGAATTAATACTTCCGGTACAAGTCCTCCAAATTGTCCTGGCTTATCTGCAACATGTAAGTACTCTTTAAATAAAAATGATTGCGTGTCTTTTCCCCATGCTCCAGTAATTGCAAAGTATGTATACGATATAGACCAAGCAATAATCACTGCATAATATGTTGAAACGATAAATGTTACGCACATTTGCCACCATCCAATAAATTCTGCACGCGGGCTAATACGGAAAAATGTAAGTGGTGCTGAGCCACGATGACGATGACCAAGGGCAAACTCAAACGCTAACAATGAAATACCAGTCGTTAATAATGCAAATAAGTACGGTAAAAAGAATGCTCCTCCTCCATTTTCATACGCTGTATAAGGAAAACGCCATATGTTTCCTAATCCAACGGCAGATCCGACCGCTGCGAAAATAAATCCAGCTCTCGTTCCCCATTGTTGCCTCGTTTCCATGTTTCCTTCCCCCTTTATGACAAGTTCATACTTGGATTATATTTTAAATTGACTAAATTATCAATAAATTCTGTTAATTTTTGCGAAAATTAACATCTCTCTCCTATTAACGGCATAAAAAAATCGAATAGACAATTATTCGTCTATTCGATCTTTCATCTGTTTTAATATTTTCTTTTCAAGTCTTGAAACTTGTACTTGCGAAATGCCTATGCGCTCTGCTACTTCTGACTGAGTTTGATCTTTATAGTAACGCAAGTATACAATTAAGCGCTCTCGTTCATCTAGTTCTCTAATCGCTTCTTTTAAAGCAATTTTATCGAACCATTTCGTTTCAGATTGATCTGCAATTTGATCTAAAATAGTGATTGGATCTCCATCGTTTTCATATACAGTTTCATGTATAGATGAAGGCGCCCGGCTCGCTTCTTGTGCTAGAACAACTTCCTCTGGCGTTAGTTCTAGTGCCTCTGCCACTTCATTAATCGTTGGAGCCCTTCCGAATTCTTTCGAAAGCTCATCTCTCATCTTTCGAATTTTGTTTCCTGTTTCTTTTAAAGACCTACTAACTTTCACTGATCCATCATCGCGTAAGAAACGTTGTATTTCACCAATAATCATTGGAACTGCATATGTTGAAAATTTCACGTCGAAAGATAAATCAAATTTATCTACCGATTTCAAGAGCCCAATACATCCAATTTGAAATAGGTCGTCTGGTTCGTATCCTCGATTAAGAAACCGCTGTACAACCGACCAAACGAGGCGCATATTACTTTGAACGATTGTATCTCTCGCTTGTTGATCTCCATCTTGACTTTTTTGAATTAACGCTTTTAGCTCGTGGTCCTTTAACTGAGGTTTCTTCTTCTCATTTTTGACCTCTATGTCCATAGGCTATTCTCCTTAATTGCATAGAGCGTTACTATTTGATAAGTATTTTGTCAAATGGATTGTTGTCCCGAAAGATTCGTTTGAAATAACTTCTACTTCATCCATAAAATTTTCCATGATAGTAAATCCCATTCCGGAACGCTCTAATTCAGGTTTAGTTGTAAAAAGGGGTTGTCTCGCTTCATCTAAGTTAAAGATTCCAATCCCTTCATCTCGAATCGTGAGTTTCACCATTGCTTCTTCCAAAATTACAGAAATATAAACAATACCTTCTGCATTTCCTTCGTATCCATGAATAATTGCATTTGTAACCGCTTCTGACACAACTGTTTTAATCTCCGTTAATTCTTCCATCGTTGGATCTAGTTGTGCAATGAAAGCCGCCACTGTAACGCGAGCGAATGATTCATTTTGACTTAATGCTGAAAATTGAAGGTTCATTTCATTTCTCATCTATGCCACCCCCAACGTCGCGAGCGCGTGCGCTTCACTTTCTTCTAAGCGAACGATTTTGAATAAGCCCGACATTTCAAATAAACGCTTAACAGGCGGTGAAATTGCACAAACAACCATTTCTCCACCTAATCCCTTTACGTGTTTATATCGGCCTAATATAACACCTAGACCAGAACTATCCATAAACGATAAGTTCTCTAGGCTCAAAACAATATGATGAACACCATGTGTCTCAATCATATCTGTTACTTTCGTTCGCAACTCTTCAGCCGTATGATGATCTAATTCACCCTCTAGTCTCACACATAGGACGTCACGTTTTACTTCTAATTGCATGGAAAGACTCACACGATTTCCTCCTTATGCTCAAACTTTACTTATTCACATACATAAAGATTTTCGTGATATAAAATAAGAATCCTTCCTGCTGACAAAAGAAGAACTATTTCGTCATAAAGTGAAACCTTTCAGCATTATTCACTTACATACGAATAGAAAAGCGGCAAAATATTTGCCGCTATTTTGATGTTGAAAACATCCCAAAACTTCTTTTAAATAACTCCCACCAGCTCGCTGCAGCAACATCTTCTTTTGCTATAATTGTTTGTTTTAATAAAACATCTTTATCTTTTTTTATAACAAGGGTGCCAAGCGCGTCACCTTTTTTAATCGGTGCTTTTACTTTCTTTTCAGCAATTACTTCTTGTTTTACCTTGTCCATATTCTCGCCCTTCTTCATAAGAAGAGAAACATTATCTGACGCAACTAAATCTACTTTTTCTTTTTTCCCTTTTCCTACTTGAACTGTCTTAATTTTTTCGCCGCGCGTATACAATTTCTTTGTCATATATTGTCCAAATGCATAGTCAAGAAGCTTTGTCACTTGGTTGTTCCGTTCTTTTGATGTTGGTGCTCCCATGACAACTGAAATGACACGCATACCATTTTTTTCAGCCGATGCTGTTAAACAATATTTCGCTTCTGTCGTAAAACCTGTTTTTACTCCATCTACGCCAGGATAAAAACGTACTAGTTTATTCGTATTAACGAGCCAAAACTTTTTATCCGTATCTTCACGTAAATAATCTTCGTACTTACCTGTGTATTTACGAATAAGTGGATACTTCATCAATTCTCTCGCCATTATAGCCATATCATTTGCTGTCGAATAATGGTCTTTGGCCGGAAGACCTGTTGGGTTTTGAAAATGTGTATTTTTCAGCCCTAAATCTTTCGCCTTTTTGTTCATCATATTTACAAATCCTTCTTCTGAACCTGCGATGTGCTCGGCTACTGCAACAGATGCGTCATTTCCAGATGCAATTGCAATACCCTTTAACATCTCATTTACAGTCATCTCTTCCCCAGGTTCTAAAAAGATTTGCGATCCACCCATTGAAGCTGCATGTTCGCTTGCTCTAACTTTATCGGTCAGTTTTAGTTTTCCTTTTTCAACTTGTTCCATAATTAAAAGCATTGTCATAATCTTTGTCATACTAGCAGGTGGTAATTTTTCATTTGGGTTTTTATCAAATAAAACTTTACCTGTATCTTGCTCAATTACGATTGCTGACGACGCTTGTTCCGCTAACTTCGGCGTTGTTTCTTCTGTTTTCTCCTGCTTCGTTTTTTCAGATTGCGCAAAACTCACTGAAGTTCCAGAAAGCAATAACATGAAACAAACAAGTATTCCAAAAACTCGCTTCATGACTAACCCTCCATTCTATATCAGACCTATTTTTTCCAATTCCCCCTTTTTTAATACCAATTTTTTCTATTATTTTCAGTTGACAAATACATTCGCCCCCTATATTGTATTAAGTGTATTACGCATATTAGTACACTTAATACATATGAGGAAGGAGACATTGCTCTTGCATATTCAACTTGACCCAAGAAGCAACACTCCGATATGGGAACAAATTGTTCAAAATATAAAAGAACTCGTATTGAAAAACATGTTGGCTCCAAGTGATAAACTTCCTTCTGTACGCGAACTCGCTTCTTTACTCGTTATAAATCCAAATACAGTGAGTAAAGCGTATCAAGAGTTAGAGCGACAAGGAATTATTGAAACGTTACGAGGAAAAGGAACATTTGTATCCCAATCGATTACCCCAACATTAGACGAAAGGAAAATCGCTATGGTTGAAAAGCAATTTCATCAATTACTATTAGAAGCCTCTTATCTTGGTATTACGAAAGATAAAATTCATGATTGGATAGATTCATACTATAAAGAGATTGGAGGGAATACGGATGTTGAAAGTGACAAGCTTGAAGAAAACAATTGATAATCAAACAATTTTAGACGATGTTTCTTTCACATTACAAAAAGGTAGTATCGTCGGATTACTTGGAAGAAACGGCGCGGGAAAAACAACTTTATTACGAACGATGGTCGGCATTTTAGACCCAGACGAGGGAACTGTTACATATGAGGATATCGACATCCATAAAAATCCTGAAACGAAACAAAAAATCGTATATGTTCCGGATTCTACTAACATACTGAACGGTTATACAGTAAAAGAAATCGTGAAGTTTTATAAATCAGTTTATACAGCATTTGATGAACCATATTTCTATGAACTACTAGAACATTTCAACTTACCAAATAAACGAATTCGTAGTTATTCAAAAGGAATGAAAGCACTGCTTGCCATCATTTTAGCTGTTGCTGCAAAAGCAGAATATATTATTTTAGATGAACCGACAAATGGACTTGATCCTATCGTTAAAAGACAGATTTTACAGTTTCTCGTTGGAGAAGTTGCAGAAAAAGAGATTACCATTTTCATATCTACCCATCATTTAGATGAAGTTGAACAAATTGCAGATACAATCATTATGTTAAAAGGACATACCGTATCTTCTATTACATCGCTAGACGATGCAAAATCACAATTTGCTAAAATTCAAGTTGCTTATGAACGATCATTACCTCAAAAACTAGAAAACTTAAGCAATATTAAAATATTAAATCAAACAGGAAAAGTATATACAATCTTAATTGAGGGAAATGTAGCTACAACACTGGAGAAGTTTTATAAAGAGCAACCTATACTCATTGAAGAATTAACAATGTCACTTGAAGATGTCTTCGTCACGACACTGGAGGAGGATGGGTATGTTTCATAAGGCGTTGTGGATGTGGAATTGGAAGCGCGGGAAATATGCTGTGTTACTTTTTCTCTTCAGTTCACTTTATTTTTTATCTTTCGAATACTATCAAGCAGCAGAAACTCAACAGTCTCTCTTTCTCCATCCAGAAAAAATAGGTGAAGAAAAGTTCTACTATCATTATTCTTTTCATTCTTCTAATAGCTTTTGGTTAAGTATTATTACAATTATCCTATCCTGTATATTAATTGGCTGGGAGCGAAGTAATCAAAATGGAGATTCACTTATGACATTTCCATTTAAAAGACGTGATATGTTCTTATCGAAGTGGGTTTTCGGTGGATTTTTCATTGTACTATCATTTCTAATCAATTGGGGTCTTATGTATTTTATTTATAAATCTACGATTCACTTTGAATATCAATCTTTCGAACCGTTTCATCGATATTTCTTGTATGCAATTTTCACATATATCGCTATCTATACTGTCTCTTTATGTATAGGTACATTTACTGGCAGTATTATTTCACAAAGCATCTTCAGCATTACTTTTTGCATAATGGGAATGGGAATCTTTTCACTCTTACTCCTTTTCTTTACAGCTCATGCTGAAGCAATACACGAAAATAAAAGTTATACAAGTTTCGAAAACGCTTATAAATTCAATAAAAAAACCAACATTTCAAGCGCTATATTAGACTTTTCAATTAGTTATAATTACCACCCTACTGCCCAATCAGATGAAGATCATGGAAAAGTAATACAAAGGGGACCTACTTTTCATAGTTATTACTCTGCAAAAATAATACTTGTTCCTATCTTCTATACAATTTTCAGTTTGCTTATTGGGATGTTTCTCTATGCAAGGTCACCTAATGAACATAATAAGAAAATTTTCCTTTTTCCAAAATACAACTCACTCTGGATGTGGTGTACTACCTTTTATTTTGCATTAATAGGTGGGCAAATGTTAAAAAGTTTTGATTTATTATTTAGTTACTATGTTGGATTCTTTTTATTTGGAATCGTCACTTATTTTATATTATCACGTCTTACAAACTATAAAGTTTTTTAAAGGAGAGATCCTATGTTTCAAAAAGCATTATGGGTGCATACCTACAAACAAAGTAAATATATTGTTTGGCTATTTTGGTTAGTAAGTTTTTATGTACTATCATATAAATACTATTTAGCAGCTGCCGAGCAATTAAAATATTTTCATGAACATAATGAATGGAAATATATATACCGATACTATTATCAACTTTCACTTCCCGATGCTATCATGGTTCAAGGAGGACTCCTTATTATATTAGCCTGCATTCTTATTGGATGGGAACGTCAAAATGAATCAAGTGACATTTTATGGTCTATGCCATTTAAACGAAAACATCTCTTCATAACGAAATGGCTTTTTGGTGTGTGTAATATTGTAGCTATCGTTATACTAAATTGGGGACTTTTTGCTATTATGAAAAAGACAACCTTTCATAATAAGTATCAAATATTTTCACCATTTCATACTTACTTCTTGTACATGGTTATCATCTTAATTGCTATATATACACTTGCATTATGCATAGGAACAATTGCTGGTAATATGATTTCACAAGGATTCTTCAGTGTTGCTATACTTGGATTCCCTTTTATTTTGCCGACTCTAATTGCCGGAGCTATTTCTATTCATACGGTTGGACTTACCTCCAATCATACCGTCTATACGGAGGAAAATGTAGATCGTTACGGTTCAGTAATAGAAAAAATGAGTATTTTAGCGCCCGTTCGTGGATTCAATATTAATTTTAATTACGATCCTCAACGTGCTTATACTGATCAACAAGGCGTACGTCATGATGAACCTAATTTTACGTATATTCCTTCAGCAACAAAACTTACCGGTCCAATTGCAAATATACTTATTCTATTCCCTTTAGGAATGTACTTATATACAAGATCACCTAATGAACAAAACGGAAACTTTCTCTTATATCCGAAGCTTAAAACACTATGTATGATATGTTGTGTAATCTTTATTGGAATGTTTGGAGGAATGGCAGCGGGCGGAAGTCGTTCTATCTTAAATTATTATATTGGTTTTATAGGGACCAGTACGATAGTCTACCTACTATTATCTCGCTTATTAAAATTTAAATTTTCTTGGCGTGTGAAATAACCTCCTTTAAAAGGAGGTTATTTCACATTCTCTCTCCTATCCCCATACACCATCTCTTCTTTCATCCCAAATCCATCACCATTTTGCACAATTTGCTCTGTCGGTGCAACTACACTTTCGGCAATTTTCCATTCCCCACGCTCTTTTACGAATACTTGTAGAAAATAGTTCATGCCATCTAATTGATATGCATTTTCTTTTTTCACATTATAGTGAATCGCAATGTAGTACACTTGAATGTTTTCTTTCCCTATTTTTGATACGTATTGCGATAGTCTCGGTATATAAAGTGCTGCTTTCTGAAAAGATAGTTGCTTCGCTTTAACAAGCGATGAACTTGTTACATTACGTAATGTGTCCCGATTACGAATATTATCGCTATGGTGGAATAATACTGCGTTTTGCATAGAACGAACCCATAATTTTGAATATAAGACTGTATTATCGTTTTCGATGTACTTCACTTCTTTTCGCACCACTTGGATAGGCGTATCTGCGTACGTGAATGTTTGAAAACAGAAAAAACAACCAAATAAAATGGTAAGTGCAGCAATATATTTCATAATCTTTCCTCCGATCTTTTAATTAAAGTATCGGAGTTTCAAAATATTTTTATTCAAAAGAAAAAGGATAGGAGTGCTTTCGCTTCCTATCCTCATTTATTATAATACGCGGCCAAATAGTTCTAAGACCATTTCTATTTCTTGGTCGCTCCAACCTTTAAATCTCTCTTTATAATATTCTTTACGCACAGCTTCAAGTTTTTCAGTTACTTCTCTTCCGTGCTCTGTAATTTCTAAGTACACGATTCGACGATCTGAATTAGAACGTTTTCTTTCTACTAATCCTTTTCGTACGAGACGATCTGTAACAGCTGTAATATGACTGGAGGTTACGTTTACTTCACTCGCAATTTGCGAAGCCATCTGTGGACTGTTTAAAAATAACGCACGTAATACAGAAAATTCATTATATGGCATATGTTCTGCAAAACGTGTATTAATATCATTTTGTAATAAACGTATCATTTTTCGAAATGATGCAGATAAATCTAAAATCAGCGTTTCTCTTTTTTCGTTCAATAGCCTCGTCCCTTTTTTATCATATTTACACATATTATAATCTATAAATACCTATGTTGTATATGCTTTCTTTCCTCAACATTCTCATTTATGTAACTTTTTTCATATAAATTTCTTTTTTGTTCACACATATACATATAAAAAGGATGGTGATGGAAAATGCAGGGTGGAATGAATCCTTATTTACACAACGTACGCACTGCTAATACTGGTAAAGAAGCTACTATTACTGTACAAGGAGAAGGTGTTGTAAAAGCAAAACCGAATGTTGTTATATTAACACTCGGCATTCGAACAGATGATAAAAATGTAAAACAGGCTCAAGAAGAAAATGCAGTGCAATCCAAACAATTGCTGGATGCACTTAAACAGCTTGGTATTGCCGATAAAGATATAGAGACGATTTCTTATACAATTACTCCTCAATACGAATATGTAAATGATAAAGCATTGCTACAAGGATACCGTGTAGAGCATTTGTATGAAATTACCGTTTTAAATGTACAAAAAGCTGGGGAAGTATATGATATAGCCGTTTCAAATGGCGCAAATGTAGCAAAAGGTTTACGTTTCCGAGTATCTCATCCAAATAAATATTATGAGCAAGCTCTCATTCAAGCTCTGCACCAGGCAGTAGAAAAAGCTCGTGCTATTGCGAGTACATATAATTTAAATATTAATCCTGTTCCCCTCTCATTCGTTGAAGAATCTGCCCAATTACCAAGGGAGGTTACGTCTTATGCTACTTTACATGCGCAAGCAGCTCCACCTATTCAATCGGGAGAATTAGAAATTATTTCAACAATACGGGCAATTTTTACGTATTTATAAATAATTTCATTTATAAGTAAACGTTATCATTTTCCTTGTTGTAAAAACATGATGTTCTGATATAATAAAGGACGGTGAGCTCTTACGAAAGAGATATCACGGGTGGGAGAGGGATATGAAAAAGAAGGTTTAACATGAAAGGAATACTTGAAAGAACATTTAAATTAGGTTTACACGAAACATCACCAAAACAAGAAGTTTTAGCTGGAGTTACGTCATTTTTCACGATCGTATATATTATGATTGTAAATGCGTCAATTTTATCCGATGCTGGCATTCCTCTTGAAGCTGGAATTTTAGCAACTGTTTTCAGTTCATTTGTCGGATGTCTACTCATGGCATTTTGGGCAAATGCACCTGCTATTCTTGTCCCTGGTATGGGTGTAAATGCATTCTTCACGTACACAGCTGTGCATACGCTTGGACTAACTTGGCAAGAAGCATTAGCTGCTGTCTTTATCTCTGGTATTATTTTTGCAATTGCCGCTTTTACACCAATCGCTCGCGTGCTATCAGTATCAATTCCAAAGTCATTAAAAGAAGCAATTACTGTCGGCATCGGATTATTTTTAGCGTTTATCGGATTGCAAAAAGGTGGTTTAGTCGTTTCGAACCCAAATACTGCTGTTGCAATGGGTAAATTAAGTAACCCTGTCGTTCTTGCGACCGTGCTTACTCTTATCGTTGCACTTGTACTATTTATTCGTAACGTACGTGGAAACTTTTTATGGACGATTGCAATAGGAACTGGTATTGCATGGCTATTTGGCCTTGTTGATACAAGTCAAATCGGAAATAGTTCATTCTCATTCGCTAATTACGGCGATGTGTTTGGAGCTATGTCATTTGGCAAACTTTCTTCCTTACCGTTTTGGATTGCAACATTCTCCTTAAGCATGGTGCTTATTTTTGAGAACATGGGACTTCTGCACGGTTTATTAGAAGATGACCGTAAATTCCCACGTGCTTACCAAGCCAATGCAATTTCAGCAATGACATGTGGTCTATTTGGCACAAGCCCTACCGTATCAACAGTAGAGAGTGCCGCAGGTATTACTGCAGGCGGAAAGACAGGTCTGACGTCTATCGTTACGGGGTTGTTATTCTTTGCATCATTGTTTGCACTTCCGTTTGTCAAACTAATTCCTGATAGTGCCATTGCACCAATCTTAATTATTATTGGCGGCCTGATGATTACAAGCATTCAGCAAATTCCTCTGAACGATTTTTCAGAAGGATTTCCAGCGTTCTTAATTATCGTCATGATCCCGCTCACATATAGTATCGCTGATGGCATTGCGTTCGGATTTATTGCTTACCCTATCTTAAAAGTTGCTCTTGGAAAGCGTAAAGAAGTCGCACCATCTATGTATATCATTACATGCTTATTCTTAGCTATGTTTGTATTACATGCTATTGGTTAAGAAAAAACACCGGGGAAATCCTCGGTGTTTTTTTACTTAAACCATCCTTTTTTATAAAACCAGGCCATCATTCCGCCGCCAATTAATGCCATTAGAAGAAGACAAATAAAATAACTATATTGTCCACCAAGCTCTGGCATATGCGTAAAGTTCATTCCATATACTCCCGCAATAAATGTTAATGGCATGAAAATAGTCGAGAATACAGTTAATGTTTTCATAATGTTATTCATATGATGTGAGTTTAATGAAAAATAACTATCCCGAATATCCGCCGTTAACTCTCGACTTGCCTCAATCATTTCCGTAAGTTTAAGTAAATGATCATGTATATCTTTAAAATAAATCTCATGATCACTTATACCGTAAAAACGAGTGGAATTCAAAATACGATACAATAAATCACGCATTGGAATAATTGTACGTCTTAACTTAGATAAATCTGCCCTAATATCAAATACTTCCTCTAGTACGGCTCCTGCTGTCTCACCTGTTAAATTATCATCAATCGCATTTAAATGATCTTCAATGTAATATACAGGTGCGAAATAATCATCTACAATTTGATCAGTGATCGTATGTGCTACATGTAAAGGTCCTTTCTTAATCCGCCTCTTCTCACCAAGTGTTTTCCATACTCTTTCAATTGCATTATTATGAGAAAAATGGAAAGAAACAATATAGCGATCACTAACAAACAAATCAATTTCATGTGGTTCTAGCCCATCTTCTCCAAACGCGTGAAGAACTAAAAAGTTATATCCATCATAAAAATCAACTTTTGGCCTCTGTACATATTCTAGACAGTCTTCAATTGCAAGGGGATGGAACTTAAAATGGTCTTGCAGAATATATGTATACTCTTCTTTCGTTGGCTTATATAAATCTAGCCAATACCATACAATATGGTCTTTCTTTGTTTCTTCTAGAGAAACATCATATAATACTTCATCTGTTTTTGTTACTGCACAAATTCTAATCATAATTTCACCCATTATTATTATAAACAAAAAATAGTAAAAAAAGCCAAGGAGAAATCTCCTCAGCTTTTTTTTATTACTTCGTTACGATACCGTGTACTAAAGTTGGTGCATCTACGTGTTCTTTAGAGATCTTCATGTTCTCATAAATTTTCGCTTTTACATCTTCAACATTTTCGCGGTTTGCGTAAATTGTAACAAGGGATTCACCTTGCTTCACGCCATCGCCTACTTTTTTGCGCAGCATTAGACCAACTGCTAAATCAATTTCAGACTCTTTCGTTGCACGTCCTGCTCCTAAAAGCATTGCTGCTGTTCCGATTTCGTCTGCAACGATTTCTGATACATATCCGTCTTCTTTCGCTTCCACTTCAATTTTAAATTGTGCTTGTGGCAATTTAGAAGGGTCATCAACAACAGATGCGTCGCCGCCTTGCGCTGATAAGAACGTTTTAAATGATTCTAGCGCTTTTCCGTTGTTCATTACTTCAATTAGCTTTTCACGTGCATCTTCTAAAGATGAAGCTTGTCCAGCAAGGTACACCATTTGACTTCCAAGTGTTAAACATAGCTCTTCTAAATCTTTCGGCCCTTTACCTTGTAATGTATCAATTGCTTCTTGTACTTCTAATGCGTTACCGATAGCTTCACCGAGTGGTTGACTCATATCAGAAATAACTGCCATCGTATTACGACCAACGTTATTACCGATGCGTACCATTGCTTCTGCTAAACGTTTTGCATCTTCATCCGTTTTCATAAATGCACCTGCTCCAGTTTTTACATCAAGAACAATTGCATCTGCACCAGCAGCAATTTTTTTACTCATAATCGAACTTGCAATAAGCGGAATTGAGTTTACTGTTGCTGTTACATCACGAAGTGCATATAACTTTTTATCAGCAGGTGTTAAGTTACCACTTTGGCCGATAACAGCGATTTTGTTTTCATTTACAAGACGCATGAATTCATCGTTTTCAATTTCCACATGGAATCCTGGAACTGCTTCTAATTTATCAATTGTACCACCAGTATGTCCTAAACCGCGTCCAGACATTTTCGCTACTGGTACACCTAAAGCAGCTACTAATGGACCTAATACAAGTGTCGTTGTATCACCAACACCACCTGTCGAATGCTTATCTACTTTTACACCTTCAATAGCTGATAAGTTGATTGTATCACCGCTATTTACCATTGCCATCGTTAAATCAGCACGCTCTTGATCGTTCATATCTTGGAAGAAAATTGCCATTGCAAGTGAACTTACTTGATAATCAGGAATATCACCATTTGTATATCCTTCAACAATAAAGTTAATTTCTTCTGTCGTTAATGCATGTCCGTCACGTTTTTTTGCAATTAGGTCCACCATTCTCATTGTGAAGTCACCCCTTCATTTGTTTTACGATTGCTTTTACTAATGCTAAGAAGTTAGCTTTAACACGTTCTGTCGTTTCAATTACTTCATCGTGGTGAAGTGGTTGATCTAAAATACCAGCTGCCATATTTGAAATACAAGAAATACCTAATACTTTCATACCAGCGTGACGCGCTACAATTACTTCAGGTACTGTTGACATACCAACTGCATCTCCGCCAAGTGTACGAAGCATACGAATTTCAGCAGGTGTTTCATATACAGGACCTGTCATTCCTACGTATACACCTTCTTGTACTTTAATATTTAAGTCTGCTGCAACTTGTTTCGCCATTTCGCGAAGTTCTACTGTATATGATGTAGACATATCAGGGAAACGTACGCCCATTTCAGAATCATTCGGTCCGATTAATGGATTCGTACCCATGAAGTTAATGTGGTCTGAAATTAACATAAGATCGCCTGGCTCAAATGATGTATTTACACCACCAGCTGCGTTTGTTACAACTACTGTTTCTACACCTAGTTCTTTCATAACACGAACTGGGAATGTTACTTTTTGCATGTCGTATCCTTCATAGAAGTGGAAACGTCCTTGCATTGCTACTACTGTTACACCTTGAAGTGTACCAAATACTAGTTGACCTGCATGGCCTTCTACAGTTGATACTGGGAATTCAGGGATTTCACTGTAAGGTACTGTTACTGCATTCTCAATTTCGTCTGCTAATACACCTAGTCCTGATCCAAGGATTAGTCCTACTTGTGGTGTCTCTTGAAATTTCTCTTTTAAGTATGAAGCTGATTTTGTAATAAGTTCACGATTCATTTGTTTATCCCCCTATTTCTTTAGCTCGTTTAAGAAGCTTGTTCCGTATTCTGGCATTTTCACACCGAAGTTTTCTGCTACTGTTGCACCAATATCAGCAAATGTTTGACGAAGTGGTAACTCTTGTCCGCCTTCTTTCATGCTTGGGCTATATGCTAATAATGGTACATATTCACGTGTATGGTCAGTACCAGGGTGAATTGGATCATTACCGTGGTCTGCTGTAATTAATAATAGATCATCTTCTTTTAGTTTTGCGAATACTTCTGGAAGACGTGCATCATATTCTTGCAGAGCTTCTCCGTATCCTTGTGGATCACGGCGGTGGCCGAATAATGCATCAAAGTCAACTAAGTTTAAGAAGCTAAGACCTGTAAAGTCCATATTTAATGTATCTACAAGCTTATCCATTCCATCCATGTTAGACTTCGTACGAAGTGATTCAGTTACCCCTTCACCATCATAAATATCAGAGATTTTACCGATAGCAATTACATCGTAGTCACTATCTTTTAATTCATTCATTACTGTACGACCGAATGGTTTTAATGCATAGTCATGACGGTTTGGTGTACGTGTAAAGTTTCCAGGTTTACCAACGAATGGACGAGCAATAACACGCCCTACCATGTACTTCTCATCTAATGTTAATTCACGTGCAATTTTACAGATTTTATATAACTCATCAAGTGGCACTACTTCTTCGTGTGCTGCAATTTGCAATACGCTATCAGCAGAAGTATAAACGATTAAAGAGCCTGTTTCCATTTGCTCTTGACCAAGTTCATCAAGAATCTCAGTTCCAGAAGCTGGCTTATTACCGATAATTTTACGGCCTGTTTTTTCTTCTAATTCATCAAGTAATTCTTTCGGGAATCCTTCCGGGAACACTTGGAATGGTGTATCAATGTAAAGGCCCATGATTTCCCAGTGACCTGTCATTGTATCTTTACCAGTAGATTTCTCTTGCATTTTTGTGTAATATCCAAGTGGTTTCTCTACTTTAGAGATACCTTTCATTTCACGAATGTTACCAAGACCTAATTTCACCATGTTAGGCATTTGTAAACCATTCATATGTTCAGCAATGTGACCAATTGTGTCAGACCCTAAATCACCAAATTGCTCAGCATCTGGTGCTTCACCGATTCCCACAGAGTCCATTACGACTAGGAATATACGTTTATATTTATTCATAACTGCGACCTCCTATAAGTTCAGTTCTACTTCTTGTAGTATGTTCAAAACGCTATAAAGTGAAACTGTTATCCATAAGAATTCTCATCGTCAAACAGTACTTCTTTAAATCATTTTCTAACCTATTTCGTTTACTTGAAACGATTCAAAAACATTTCTAGTTTTTTCTAAGTCAGATGTCAGACATCTGATATTGATATCATAACATGTTTACGCTTTCTTTTTAATACATTTTCGTAGAATTTCTCATTTTCTTCACACTTCTATTGTAATCCATTCTGCAACGAAGTGCTAATTTTTTTATGATTTATTTCTTCATAACAAAAATAAAAAGTAGCTCTAAAGAGCTACTTTTTATTTTACTTCTATTGTTTCTTCTTTATGTTCATGCAATTCGCCTTTTCTTACATGCACTTTCACTTTGTAAGAGCCGTTCTCTTTGAAAGTATGTTTCGTTTCATACTCTCCTTTATTTCCTTCTTTCGCTGGAATAAATTCGTGTTTTGCAACACCATCTTTCCAAATCTCTAGTTGTACTTCAGCACCAGTTAATGCTTCTTCTTTTTGCTTTAAATGAACTTTCATTGTAGATTCAGCATTTGCCTTTATGTCTCCAGCCATAAGATGGATCATTGTGTCACTTTTATGATCTCCATGTCCTGCACTGTGATTGCTATTTCCTTTTTTTGCATCTTCTACTTTCGCATT
Organism: Bacillus sp. C-3-6; assembly: GCF_054509685.1. NCBI lineage: Bacteria > Bacillati > Bacillota > Bacilli > Caryophanales > Bacillaceae > Bacillus > Bacillus sp. C-3-6. The sequence continues at coordinate 3,898,571 of NZ_CM137247.1, forward strand.
TCCTACAGCAACTTTTTCTTCTGGCATAACGTGCATATCGCGTGCATTTGTATGAGGAATAATATGATATACTCCATCAGTTTCAAATGTTTTCTCGACTGCATAAACACCTTTTCCTTTATGCTTACCATCTAACATCTCGTGTTTCTCGTCGCCATCTTTCCAAATTTCAAACTTTACGTCATCAGCATCCGTTACTCTTTCTTTTCCTTGTGTAACAAGTGCTTGTACTTCTGTTTTTTCACCTGGTTTAATTTCTTTCGGATTTGTTTGGACTGCTACTTTTATAGCTTCAAGTTTCTGTTCTTTTTTCGGTTCTTCTTTGTTTGTATTACAGCCAGCCAACGCTAGCATCGCGATAAATAAAGTTATAATCAGTTTTTTCATCATCATTTCCTCCTTTATACTTTATTTAGTATAGAGGAAATACATTGTAATATTCCAGTCTTCTGCTGAAAACAATATACGAAATGTTTGTGAAGTTTCTGTGAAACGGTCTCCCCCTCTTAATCTATGAAAAAAAGAGCATAGTAACTATGCTCTCGGATGAAACTGTTTATATACATCTTTTAATCTAGTTTTTGAAACGTGCGTATAAATTTGCGTCGTTGAAATATCTGCATGTCCAAGCATTTCTTGTACAGCACGTAAATCTGCTCCATTTTCTAATAAGTGCGTAGCAAACGAGTGACGCAACGTATGAGGTGTAAGCTCTTTTTCAATATTTGCTTCTTTCGCTAATCGTTTTAATATTTTCCAAAATCCTTGTCTTGATAATCGATTACCATGATGGTTTAAAAAGAGTGCATCTACTACTTTTTTCCCCATTAATTCTCTTCTTCCTTTTTCAATATACTTTTGAATCGCTTCCGTTGCTAAACTTCCTAGTGGAATAATTCTTTCTTTATTCCCTTTCCCTATGCAACGAACAAATCCCATCGTTAAATGTACATCTTCTAAATTGAGTGCAATCAATTCTGAAACACGAAGTCCTGTCGCATACAGTAACTCTAGCATCGCCTTATCACGAATCCCAAAAGCACTTGTCATTTTTGGTGTTTGAAGTAACGCCTCTACTTCATCAACTGATAATACTTTTGGTAATTTCCGTTCCCCTTGCGGCGTTTCAATATGTACGGATGGGTCGTGTTCTACCGCTCGTTCACGAAGTAAAAATTGGTGGAACGAACGAATTGATGCGATATGACGCGCCAATGTTTTCGAAGATTTTCCGTTCTCTTTTAAATACTGCAAAAAGTTAACAATGTGTAAACGGGTCACTTCATGAAAAGTTTTCGTCTGTTCCACATTTTGCAAATACTTTACGTAGCTTTTTAAATCCCGTTCATAAGATACTACTGTATTCTTTGCTAATCCTTTTTCGACAACCATATAATGAATAAAATCTTTTAATTGATCTTCCACTCTACACTACTCCCCATTTTCATAGAAAAACATCATTCTATTTACGAAAGCATCCTTTGCCGGTTCTTCATTCCCTGATACTTTTTCTACAGTCTCTTCTTTAGGTTTTTCATAACGATGATAGCTTTCATATTCTTCATTTATCCATAGTATAGCGAAATAAAACAAAATCGTACAACTTGTAAATAATAAAAATACTTTTATTCCATCAAAAGTTAATTTTAAAGCTCGGCGCATTGTAAATTCCTCCAAAATATAAGTTATTACAACATATGCCAAGCTTTCACCAATTTATACCTTATTCAAATAAAAAACCTCTTCCTAGATAAATAGGAAAAGGTTATTTTTCATCCGTTTCATTTTCTTGACAGTTTTTACAAATCCCATGGAATGTTAAACGATGATCTTTCACCTTAAAGCTCCAGTCTCGTTCTACTTTCCTTTCCACTTCACCAAGTAAATCTTCTTGTATTTCTTGTACAGCACCACATTGTGTACAAATCAAATGATGGTGGAAACGCTGCGCACCTTCTTGGCGTAAGTCATAGCGTGAAACACCGTCTCCGAAGTTAATCTTATCGACAACTTTTAACTCAGATAATAGTTCTAAAGTTCGATAGACGGTTGCTAATCCGATCTCTGGCGACTTTTCTTTTACAAGGAGGTAAACATCTTCTGCGCTTAAATGATCTTCTTCATTTTCTAGCAGCACACGAACTGTTGCTTCACGTTGCGGTGTTAATTTGTAGCTCGCTGCATGTAATTGCTTCTTAATTCGTTCAATTCTTTCTTCCATTCGGTACTACTCCCTCCTCGCCACTCTTACACCATTATATCAGAAGAAGGGCTTCTGTCAAAAGAAAAAACAATAAAAACAAATTGATAATTATTCTCAAAAAGTATTTATTTTTTATTAATAGCCTCAACGACTTCTTTCATTAAAACTGGTGATGCGTAAGCCTCCACACTAGAAGCAAGTGCTAACACCACTCCAATTACGAGAAAGAAGCATGTATAACGGATTAATAATGGTAATAGTGGCTCGGTTATTTTTCTAATAAATTGATGCCTAATCATCCGTAAAGAAAAACTTGCAGCAATAGTTGTCATAACGAGAAAGACTGGAATGATAATTAAATTTTGTGGCAAAACAGATACAAATGCTAATAATAGTCCATTCCATCCATGCTGACTTACTAAAAAACCAACTGTAAATCCAACGACAACTCCTTTTACAAATAATAAAATAAAAATAAGTGGTAATCCAATAATTGAAATCCCTAAAATCCAAATAAATCCGATGTATTTTAATTGCGAAAAGTAACTTTCTCGAAACATTTCGCCCGCAATGGCAAATTCTCCTTTAGAGACTTGTCCAAAAAAACGTTGTAAATAAAATGATAAATCTTGTTTTTGATTGATTTGTAAACTATTCACCAGAATGGCTCCGAATATTACTCCCATAAATAATAAAACAGCGTTAAATATATATAATGAAGAGTTTTCCTGTATGTGAGACATTACACGGTCTTGCCAATTTTTTCGCCACATTTTTCTTCCCTCCGTTCACACTCTTATTAAAAATGTATGAAAGAAAGAAAAAAGTATGACGAATTAACATTGAAATTCCGCTCTACTTTGCTAAACTAAAAAGTAGAGAATAGGAGGGATTTCTCTTGAAACCATTATTATTAGATTTTCCAACATTATTTCAAACTGAACGCTTGCAAGTTCGTAAACCATTTCCAGGTGATGGTGCAGAAGTATATGAAGCAATCCAAGCTTCTCTAGAAGACTTAGTACCGTGGATACCAATTAACGCTGAAACAGAAGAGAGTGCTGAAGAAATTGTTCGCGAAGCTCACGGACAGTTTTTACTTCGGGAAACACTTGATTTTCACTTATACGATAAAGTATCTGGTACATTCATCGGAGCAATTACACTAAAGCCTGAAAACTGGGATATTCCAAAGTTTTCACTTCACTTCTGGCTACATAGTGCCTATACAAAACAAGGCTATATGACCGAAGCTGTTAAAGGTGCAATTCAGTTCGCCTTTGATAAACTAGGCGCTAGAAGGATTGAAATTCGTACTGATGCAACAAATATAAATGCATGTAGCTTAGCAGAACGTCTAGAATTCATTCTAGAAGGTACAATGGAAAATGATTTCCTAGCACCAGATGGTAGCTTACGTGATGCACGTGTATATGCAAAAATCAATTAAAAAACACTCGCCTTTGGCGAGTGTTTATTTTTGTAGTTGTAAATATTGTACTGCAAACATCGTCTTCGCATCATGAATACGAAGATCTTTCATAAGAGTAATCGCTTCTTCTAACGATACTTCCATTAATTCCACAAACTCATCTTCATCTAACTCAGCTTTATTTTCTTTTCTTGTCAAACCTGTCGCTTTATATACATATAAAATTTCATCTGCGAATCCTGGAGATGTATAGAAAGAAGTAATGAGCTCCATATTTTCACATACATATCCTGTTTCCTCTTCTAATTCACGAACTGCTGTTACCTCAGGTTTTTCACCAGGTTCTAACTTGCCAGCCGGAATTTCTATAATCGCCTTTTCAAGTGCTTTACGATACTGCTCAACAAGCACAATTTTCCCCTCATCAGTAATAGCAATAATAGCAACTGCACCAGGGTGATTTACAATTTCACGTTTACTCATTGCTCCATTTGGTAATACTACATCATCAACACGAACTTTTATAACTCTACCATCAAAAATTGGCTCAGTTTTTACTGTTCTCTCTGCAAGATTACTCATACTACTTCATCTCCCTGTTCTATTTCCTATTCTTTCCTCATACATTTTACCACATTGAAAGGAGCGTGATAGAAATGAAAGTTTATATTTTACCAAATCGCGTCACTTTAGTCGGAAAAGCATGGCAAATTCGCCATAAGCTAAAGCAATATAGCAAAGAGTATACAACTGTACAAGAGTGGATTACAGCAAATAAAGTGAAACATTAATCATGCTTTTACGGGCAGTTAATGCGAAGCGGAAAGTAAACGTTTGTCAACCTCTTTTCCCTCTCGTACAATAAAGGTAAGGAGGTTGACCTATGAAAAAACGTCAATTAGGAAACTCAGATTTGTTTGTTACAGAAATGGGCCTTGGCTGTATGTCTCTCGGTACATCTGAAACAGAAGCTATGCATATTATCGATGAAGCGATCGATTTAGGAATTAATTTTTTTGATACAGCAGATTTATATGATTACGGATTAAATGAAGAATTTGTTGGAAAAGCCTTGAAGGGAAGAAGAGACCAAATTGTACTTACAACGAAGGTTGGAAATCGTTGGACAGAAGAAAAAAATGGCTGGTCTTGGGATCCTTCTAAAGCTTACATAAAGACTGAAGTAAAGGAAAGTTTACGTAGACTTCAAACTGATTATATTGACCTTTACCAACTCCATGGCGGAACAATTGAAGATCCAATAGATGAAACAATTGAAGCTTTTGAAAAATTGAAAAAGGAAGGTATTATTCGCCATTACGGTATTTCTTCTATACGCCCAAATGTCGTTCGTGAATATGCAAAACGCTCAAACATCGTTAGTGTACTAATGGAATATAGCCTTTTAAATCGGCGTCCAGAAGAATGGTTCCCCCTTCTAAATGAACACCAAATTAGCGTCATTGCCCGCGGGCCACTTGCAAAAGGAATTTTAACTGACAACAATGCAAGAAAAATAGAAAGAGTAAAGGAAAAGGATTATCTCTCTTATTCTTACGATGAATTACATACAACTCTAGCGAGTGTAAAAGAAACGATTGGAGAAAGCTCTTTAACAGGAACAGCTATTCAATATTGCTTACATAATAAGACTGTTGCAGCTGTTATACCTGGTGCAAGCTCGCTTCAACAATTACAGGAAAATATACGAGCTAGCCAACAGTTACCTTTAACGAAAGAAGAATATGTACAACTTCAAAAAATTGTTAAATATGACACATATGCTTTGCATCGTTAAAAATATCGAATTACCGATAAACAGAAGACTGCCTCCTTTATTAGGAGACAGTCTTTTTTATAACGTATCATATTTATCAGGATTCGTTCCTACATGTAAATCACGATTCAACGTGTTAATTTGACGTATTTCTTCTTCAGTTAGTGCAAAATCAAAAATAGTAAAGTTTTCTTTAATACGAGATGGTGTAACAGATTTAGGAATTGTAACAATCCCGATTTGAATATCCCACCTTAATATAACTTGTGCAGGTGTTTTTTCATATTTGTTAGCAATAGCCTGAATGATTGGATGCTGGAATACTTCTCCGCCCCTCATTAACGGACTCCATGCTTCCATTTGAATTTGCTCATCTTGACAATAATTGCACAACTCAAATTGCGTCAACATCGGATGAAGTTCCACTTGGTTTACCATCGGCTTCACTTTGCAATTTGGTAATAATAGTTCTAAATGATGTTTATGAAAATTAGAAACACCAATCGCACGCACTTTACCTTCTTCATACAATTTCTCTAAAGCTCGGTACGTATCAACATACTTCCCTCTTACCGGCCAATGTATTAAATATAAATCTACATAGTCCATTTGTAATTTTTTTAAACTCTTTTCAAACGCCTCGAGTGTCTCCTCATATCCTTGATCGTCGTTCCATACTTTTGTTGTAATAAATAGGTCTTCTCTTGGAATTCCTGATTCACGTATCGCCTCTCCGACACCGCTTTCATTTTCATATACAGTCGCTGTATCAATCGAACGGTATCCAACCTCTAACGCTGTTTTTACTGCTTGTTTTACTTCGTCTCCTTCTTTCGCTTTATATACGCCTAGACCAATCATCGGCATTTTCACGCCATTATGAAGTGTAGTTGTTGGAATATGCACAGTCGTCTCCCTTTCATTGTTACATTATTTATAAGCCACAACTTTATTTCAACAATATTCATCCAAAAAGTCAAAACATACGTACAGTTTACATAACACTTTTATATAGCTAAAAAATAACGTGAACTCATTCATTTACGTTATTTTCTCTCCATTCTTTCGCTTTTTTATCCACATTGCGCACAAACTCATTTTTCCCTTCCGTATATAACGTGCCATCATATGTATACTTTTCGGCTAATTCTTTCTTTAAGGTTGCATATGCCTCTGCTTCTTCACAATGAGCCATCATATAATCACGAAACGCTAAATGCCTTACTATCTCTGGATTTCCTTTTTCAAACACGTGTAAATGATACGAACGTTTTTCCTCAGTTCCATGAATAAAATATCGGCGTCTTGAAATACCATTTTCCCCTTTTACGATGTAACCAAGCTCTATAAATCGTTCATTCCACCCATCTACTCTTTCGATATTTTCTACTTCCATGATCATATCAATAATAGGTTTAGCTGCCAGTCCGGGCACTGACGTACTTCCAATATGATGCATTTTCACCGTTTCTGGCATCGCTGATTTTAATCTTTCAGCCTCCATTTGAAATTTTTCAATCCAATGGTTTTCATGCGGAACAACGACAATTTTTCTCATTCTAACTCCCCTTTTCTTACAAGCTCGTCAAAAAATGATCAGTGGTATTTCACTGATCATTTTTTTATTATTTAAAGTCTTTCCAAGTAAGGTTACTTTCACTTAGCAGTTCTTCAAATGATTTATTCTTTTCACGTTCTTTTTGTTCTTGGCGCTTTCTTTCCAGTTCAGCTGCCTCTTTTTCCTCTTCTCTCACTTGCAACTCTTTCTTCTTACTCTTTAATTGTTGCATGAGTGAATCATTTAATTGATCGCCTAATGTAAGTGTTTCTTTCTTTGGTTGATTCACTTGCGATTGTCTTTGCATTTGTCTTTGTTTCTTTTTCTTCATGCTACTCACCTTTTACTTTTTTCTCCATTATAGTAGATACACGATGAAATCGACAATAAAAAAGGGTCTTTACTCTATTATTCACTTTTTGTAAATATGTTAATTTTTCGAAAAGACTAAATTTTTATGTAGCTATAATCCTATGAATCTATTAAAATTATGTCGTATGATGTCAGATTATAAAAAGAGGAGAATTATATTATGTGGAAAAAAATTATTCCTGCCGTTGCTGTTTTAAGCACTATTACTTTTTCAAGCGTATTTGCCGCTCCCCCATCTCAGAATCCAGCTGAACAAAACCGCTACATAGACGTACAAATGCTTGGTATTAATGATCTCCATGGACAACTAGATACTGTTAAAAAAATCAATAATAAAGAAGCTGGTGGCGCTGATTACTTAGCTACTTATTTAAAAGAACGTAAAAAACAAAACCCTAATACACTTCTCGTACATGCTGGTGATATCGTCGGAGCTAGTCCACCAGTTTCAGCATTATTACAAGATGAACCGACGATTGAATTTTTAAATGATTTAAAATTTGATGTTGGTACAATCGGAAACCATGAATTTGATGAAGGCATTGATGAAATGAAACGCCTCATTTACGGTGGATATCATGAAAAAACAGGGAATTTCAAAGGGGCTAACTTCCCCTATGTAGCTGCTAACTTCTATAACAAATCAACTGGCCGCTTATTTTTACCACCATTTACTGTAAAAATGGTAGATGGTGTTCCTGTTGGATTCATTGGTGTTGTTACAACTGATACACCAAATGTTGTTATGCCTACGATGCTTAAAAATGTACAAATTACTGATGAAGTAGAAGCAATTAATAAATCAACACAACAATTAAAACGCCTCGGCGTTAAATCGATCGTCGTTCTTGCTCATGTCGGTGGAACAACCGATGAGTCTGGGGTAACAAATGGCGATCTTACTCGAATTGCAAATGAAACAGACCCAGAAGTTGATGTTATTTTCGGTGGACATAGTCATACGTATGTAAATGGTACAGTAAATAATAAACTAATTGTCCAAGCAAATTCATACGGAACGGCTTTCTCAGACGTGGATGTAACAATTGATCGTAAAACAAAGGATATTGTAAAGAAAAAAGCTGAAGTTGTTACAACGTATCATGAAGGTGTAGAACCTGATAAACAAGTAAAGAAAAAACTAGATCAATATAAAGAAAAAATCGCACCACTTGTAAATGAAGTGGTCGGAAAATCTACAGCACCTATCGACCGTAAACAAAATGATGCTGGTGAGTCCACTCTTGGAAATTTAGTTGCCGATGCTCAGCGTCAAACGATGCAAACTCAAATCGCCCTCATGAATCCTGGTGGCATTCGTAATGACTTAGATGCTGGTGATATTACGTGGGGTGAGTTATACGGCATTCAACCTTTTGGAAATCAATTGATTAAAGTAGATTTAACAGGTCAAGACATTCGCGATATTTTAAATCAGCAATGGCAAAAAGGAACAACAAGAATGCTTCAAATTTCAGGTATTCAATATACGTGGGATGCAAATAAACCAAACGGTGAAAAAGTTACAAATATACGTTTAACAAACGGAGAAGAATTATCTCCATCTAAAACGTATAGCGTAGTTGCAAATGCCTTCTTAGCTTCTGGCGGTGACGGATTCGTATCATTTAAAAATGGTAAAAATGCAGAAACTGGTCCAAACGACTTTGAAGCGTTAGTCGATTACGTAAAACAATTAAAAGAACCAATTCAGCCAGTTATTGATGGAAGAATTCAAAAAGTAAATTAAGTGTTTCTCTAATAATAAATTTTATTTTTCACGCCATAAAGGATTTGTACTGATACTCTATTTTATACGTAATATACATTATAAAAAGGATACTCGTTCTTCCAATGAACATAGTATCCTTTTCTTTAGTTATCAAAATGTGATGTTTTGTCAACTTCATATTGCTGTAAAAATTGTTGCAACGCCTCTTCTACAAGTTTAGACTTTTGAATTCCTTTCGATTCTGATATAAGGTCCAATCTTGCTAATATTTCTGTATTAATAGAAAAGGTTCGTCTCTTTTTCTCTGTACTCTTACTCATAATTGGTGCAATTACTTCGCCTCTTTTTCTTAGTAACTCATAAATGCTTTGTAATTGCTCGTAAATTAATAATTGATAATCTGTTTTCTCATATTGAAGGGCGGTCGCTTCTTGGAGTTGTAAGTGACGTGGTTCTTCTCCATCTCCTACAAAAATACGTTTCTTCTGCTCTCCATCATATTCGTATCCAATCAATCTTAATTTCTTCGATAATGTATACGGGCTTATTTCAAGACGTTTTGCTATAATAGCGATGGATTCACGTCTGTTTAAACCATCTATAATTTCTCCAATCGTCACAATTTCCCTCCTCCCGTGTTGAAATGACACTAGTATGGTATGTTACAATGATTTTCTAACAGTATATGCAAAATGAATAGCCTGTGCGATTCATACGATTTCACAAAAGGAGGTTTTCAATATGCTTTTTCGTAGCTACACCCCTCAGTTCTATAACGAAAACAAACAACTCATTCCTAATAGTATCGCTACGATAGAAAGCGTTATGATAAATAATCGAAAACAAACTCTCCTTATGCGTGGACAAAACGTAGAGCAACCTATTTTATTATGCTGTCACGGCGGACCTGGGATGGCACAAATCGGATTTATTCGCCATTTTCAAAAAGAATTAGAGAAGCAATTTATTGTTATTAATTGGGATCAGCGCGGGGCTGGTAAATCCTTTTCAATGAAAGATTTCGGAGCAAATTTCACAATTGAACAATTCGTTTCCGATGCAAAAGAAGTGATTCAATATGTACTTAAAAGGTTCAACAAACAAAAACTATTTCTCGCTGGTCATTCTTGGGGAAGTATTATTGGGCTTAACATAGCACATCAATATCCAAAGTATATCGAGGCTTACATCGGTATTGGGCAAATTGTACATATGAAACAAAATGAAGAATTGCTATATCAACATTTAATTCATTCTGCAAAAAAACATGATCATAAAAAAGCATTAGCTTCCCTTTTAAAATTAGGCAAACCACCATTTTTAGATACGAGACGTCTCATTATTCAAAGAAAGTGGCTTGGCACATTTGGAGGCGCAATCCAAAACGGATCTTCCTTTTCTTTCATACGAAAAGGTTTCTTTTCTCCTGAGTATACGCTATTAGATTGGTTCAAGTTTCTCGCAGGAAATTTAAAATCTGGCGTTTTATGGGAAGAAATGCTGACAATCGATTTCTTTTCTTCTATCTCAAGTTTATCTATTCCAGTTTATTTTTGTTCTGGTCGCTATGATTATCAAACTCCTTATGCACTCGTTCAGGAATATTGCGATCTTATTGAAGCGCCTATAAAAAAGATGATTTGGTTCCCAAATTCAGCACATTCTCCTGATTTAGAAGAACCAGAATTATTCGCTAATTCTTTGCAATCAATTAAACAAGAGCTAGCTTTTCAGCATTAGTAACAAAAGGCTCTTTTACATTTCATAGAAAACATTTTATAATAATATGTCGCAAGTATGTATAAACATCGCAAAATATTTCATATTTACTTGTCTTAACAGAATAAAAATTTAGGGAGATTACATTTATTATGAACGCTGTACTCGTCGCAGTAGCAATTATGCTATTGCTTAGTTTGTTACGTGTCCAGGTCATTGTCGCCATCATTGTTGGAGCTTTAACAGGCGGAATTATCGGCGGACTCGGTATTTCAGAAACGATTAACACTTTTACAACTGGTCTTGGAAACAGTGCTCCAATCGCTTTAAGTTATGCAATGCTTGGTGGTTTCGCTATTTCCCTTTCCAAAACAGGACTTCCAGATGCTATGATTCAAACTGCATTAAAATGGATTGGCAATGAACAAGACACGAAAAAACAAGTTTATTCTAAAATACTTATTTTATTCATTATTTTAACTATGGCTTGTTTCTCACAAAATGTGATTCCTGTTCACATTGCTTTCATCCCCATCTTAATTCCAGCACTTTTAAAAGTATTAAATGAGCTGAAAGTGGATCGCAGACTTGTCACATGTATTATTACATTTGGATTGATTACTCCTTATATGTGGATCCCTGCAGGATTCGGAAAAATTTATCATGACGTATTACAAACCAACGCTGCGCAAAGCGGCCTTACATTTGATGTCACACTTATTCCAAAAGCAATGACTATTCCAGCAATTGGTATGATTATTGGATTATGTGTAGCGGTATTCATTACGTACCGAAAACCTCGTACGTATGAAACAGAACAAATTCATACTACCGAAAATGAAATCGTTCCCTATACAAAACGTAGCATTACTTTCGGGTTATTATCTATCATTGCTACATTAACTGTTCAATTAACAACAGAATCAATGATTTTTGGTGCTTTAGCAGGTATTATCGTCTTATCGGTTAGTGGCAGTCTACCACTTAAAGAAGCAGATGCGATATTAACAAGCGGAATGCGTATGATGTCCTTTATTGGCTTTGTTATGATTGCTGCCGCTGGATTCGGCGCTGTTCTTCGAAAAACAGGACATGTTGAATCTCTGGTGCAAACGAGTGCACATATAATCGGAAATAATAAACCACTCGCTGCATTTCTTATGCTCGTTATTGGACTTCTCGTTACAATGGGAATTGGTTCATCCTTTTCAACGATCCCTATCTTAACAACCATTTTTGTACCTCTTTGCATTCAGCTTGGATTTAGTCCAATGGCCACAATTGCAATTATCGGTACAGCCGGAGCACTAGGTGACGCAGGATCTCCAGCATCGGATAGTACCCTTGGACCAACATCCGGTTTAAATGCTGATGGTCAGCACCATCATATATGGGATACATGTGTACCCACTTTTCTACATTACAATATACCGTTACTTATATTTGGTTTTATTGCCGCAATTACATTATAAAAAGGTGCGTATAAAACGCACCTTTTACTTTTTTATTTTTCCTTTTAATTGTTGAAAAGCTAATTTTCCATTATCTTTGACATAGCTTTCAATTGCCGGTAGTGATGAACCTATCCATTCACACTCTATGCTCCCATTAGGTCCAACAATTTTTAATTTATCTGGTATATGTATATTTAGAAATCTCGCTGACCGAATTAACTCAATAGCAATCTGATCACTTGAGGTTACAATTCCATCTATATACGGATTGTTTTGCAATAATGTAATAAATTGTTTATTTGTATACCCTTGTACACATTCTTCTCGATAAGAGATTCCTTCATCCCAAACAGCGTCTAAAAACCCTGCTATATAATCTTCCATTTCTTCACTTTCTTCTCCCTCACCGAAATATGCAAGAAAGTGACACCCTTTCTCTTTTAATAAAGAAACAGCTCTCTGTCCACTTTCATAATAATTTCCATGTGATTGTTGCTCATCGATCACAACAAACGGAAATGGAATTTCTCCTACACTTTTAAAAACTGCTCTCGTCAAAATAACACCTGCAATGTTATTTTGCTTCAGCATATGTATGTATCTATCTTTATTCTCTATATTACAAATAATGATTTGATAGCCTTCTTTATATGCTATTTCCTCAATACAATGTAGCAAAGTGATGTTTGATTGGTTACATAAATTATCTACAAGTAATGCAATTATCGTTGAATTCTCTTTAAATAGTGGCTTCGCTGCACTGTTTGGCCTATAACGTAATTCTTCAATTGCTTCCTTTACTTGTTTTACTGTGTCCTCATGAACGTATCCTTTTTCATTAATAACTCGTGAAACGGTTGCGACTGAAACACCTGCCAATTTTGCAACATCACGTATAGTTGCCACATCGTCACCCCTTAATATGGTAATAGATTACAATTTTACGGTAACCTAAATTACACTATCCGTCAAGATTAATAACTCACATTTCTGAAAATTGTTACATCATTTCACTAAACGATACTCCAACTGAATTTCATGTAAAATTGGGATATTATCATATCCAATACGTGGAATTTCTTTCTTTATTTTTCGTGCCTCCTCTACCGCATTCACATATAAATTAGTCATTACAAAATTACGTTTTTGGTAAAATCGTAACGCATTCATATTATCATTTGTTGTAATAAGCCAAACCTGTCTGCACCGTTCTTCTTCTGCAACTTGTAATACACAATCCACAAGTTTCGTCCCTATTCCTTTTCTTTCTTCAAAGCTATCTAGCGATACAATTTCGCACATATTTCCGGTCACTTCATACGTTATAATTCCGATTATTCTGTCATCTGAGAGCGCAACAAATCCTGGCAACTCTTCTAACTGATGTCCCTTACCACGTGAAACCATCAATGAACTTCCCCAGTTCTCACACATGAACATTCGGATTGTTTCTTTCATCGCTGGCGTAATTTTTTGTATATGCAGCATTTCCTATTTCTCCCCTTTTATATCATTGTGATACAATATAAGTGTATCACATGTAACGGTATTTGGAGGATGAGGTAAAGTATGAAACGTTTTTTTGCAGCATTGTTTACTATACTAGGTGCAATAACTGCCCTTGGGATTTTCTTTACAAATAAAGTGATGTACTTAAAGAAAAAAACAGAGGAAGAAGTACTCGAAAGAGAAACGAAAAAACATTTTCGTATAGAGGATTTTGATGCTCTTCATAAAGAAGAAATTCATATCCCTTCACAATTCGGATACGACCTTCACGGATATTACATTCCTGCTGGTCATTCCAATAAGTTTATGGTTTTTTGCCACGGTGTAACTGTAAATAAAATAAACTCTGTAAAATATGCAAACTTATTCTTAAAAAGGGGATATAATGTCCTCATTTACGATCATCGTCGTCATGGTAAAACTGGCGGAAAAACAACAAGCTATGGATACTATGAAAAGCATGATTTGAAATCCGTAGTTGACTGGCTAAAAACCCGTTTTGGAACCAATATTACACTTGGTATTCATGGTGAATCTATGGGAGCCGCAACAATTCTTCAATACGCAGGACTTGTAGAAGATGGCGCTGATTTCTATATTGCAGATTGTCCTTTCTCTGATTTTCACGGACAATTACAGCACCGTTTAAAGGTTGAATTCCATTTACCAAAATGGCCTTTATTACCTTTAGCAAACGCATTTTTAAAAGTTCGTGATGGTTATACAATTCGTGAAGTTTCACCAATCGACTGTATAAAAAACATTAACAATCCCGTTCTCTTTATTCATAGTAAAGATGACGACTATATTTTAGCTGATATGACAAAAGCGTTATATGAAGCGAAAGAAAATAATAAGCAACTTTATATTGCAGAACACGGTGCACACGCTTGCTCTTATAACGAAAATAAAGAAGAGTACGAAGCAGCCATCGATCAATTTTTAAACACATATGTGAAAGAAACAAAAAACAGGCTTGCATAAGCCTGTTTTTTTATTGCGCTAAAACGTCTGTAACTTGTTCCATATTTTCAGAAATCCATTGCATTGCATCATCTAACGTTGGAAATTCTGTCGTTTGAAATGTTACTTCATCTTGAAGTAACCAAACATCCTTTACCTCTTGCCCTACACCTGCAATGGACCAATGTAACAAACTATATGGATGATTATCATTCAAAAATGATGCCCACGTGCGCTCATTTGCAATGTTTCGTAATGTATGTAATTGTTTATCCATCTCTCGTCACCTTACTCTAGTCAGTTATGAAAACTATTATAACACTCTCTTCTTTCTCAAACAAAGTGCTCTTTTTTCCCCGCTATTTGCGGGCAGTAAAAGCCCGATTGGTTCAAATAATAATTAGTGGTGGATGCCTCCCCCACTAATTAAAGTTTCACTTTATATTGCCAAGCACTTCCCTTGATTATATGATGAAATTAAGCGTTTGGGAAGGAGGGATAACGTTGGCAAAAGTACAAATTAAAGTAAATGACAATGGCTCTTTTCGCGTTACAGGGGACGTGGAATTAGTCGACTCACAAGGGAATGTATTCCCAGCAAAACCGGCATTTTCTTTATGCCGTTGTGGTTTATCAAAAAATATGCCTTATTGCGACGCTTCGCATAAAGGTAAATTCGAGTCTGTTGTTAGAGCACCAGAGGCAGAATAATTTTACATGTGACATGCACATTTTTTTGTGCATGTTTTTTCTTTTTAGCAACTCCGTTATATCCCTTCTCCTTACAACATTTCTAATACTTTTATTTCCATTCCAGCCTGCATATATTTTCACACAATTCTTCACATTCGAATATTTTTTACTAGCCTTTTATTTTTTTTGTGCTATAATTTGAGCAAACAGCATCCTTCGGGGTCGGGTGAAATTCCCAACCGGCGGTGATGAAGTGAAAACTTCTAAGTCCGTGACCCGTTTTCAACTCGAAAACGGTGGATCTAGTGAAACTCTAGGGCCGACAGTATAGTCTGGATGGGAGAAGGATATGTTTCTAGTTTTTTATATAGTGAATACACTTTTATTTCAGTATGCATATTTTTAAAGATTCATTTTGATTCTTTATATATGTTTAATTTTCTATACTTATTTTTTATACTGAAATAAAAAGAGACAACTAGCGTTTAAAAATTCGATATTTTGCTAGGTTTTTTCCTTATGCAGAAATATCAATTATCGTTAGGTTTCTTTCCTATGCTTTCGTATTCAAACTATATTTCTAGAAATCACGTCTCCCAAACCCCAAGGATATTAAATCCTTGGGGTTTTTTGATTTTTTTAGGAGAGGTGAAGAAAATGACAGATCAAGAATATATGAGGATTGCCCTGCAGTTAGCAGAAGGAACATCAGGACAAACAAGTCCAAATCCTATGGTTGGTGCTGTTGTTGTAAAAGATGGAAACATCGTTGGTATGGGGGCTCATTTACGGGCTGGTGAAGAACACGCTGAAGTTCATGCCCTTCAAATGGCTGGTCAGAACGCCAAAGACGCTACCGTTTATGTAACACTGGAACCGTGTAGCCACTTTGGAAAAACACCACCTTGTTGTGAATTGCTCATCGAAAAAGGAGTTAAGCGTGTTGTAATTGCTACTCTCGATTGTAATCCGCTCGTTTCTGGTAACGGAAAAAGAAGATTAGAGGAAGCTAGAATTGAAGTAACGACCGGTGTTCTTGAAGCAGAAGCAGTTTTATTAAATCGCTACTTTTTTCACTACATGAAAACGAAGCGCCCTTTTGTAACAATCAAAACAGCGATGAGCTTAGATGGAAAAACAGCAACTGTAACTGGTGAAAGTAAGTGGATTACAGGTGAAGAAGCACGTGCTGATGTTCACCAATATCGCCATACACATGATGCAATTCTTGTTGGAGTGAATACAGTTATAGCTGATAATCCTCATTTAACAACAAGAATTCCAAATGGTGGGAAACATCCTATTCGCGTTGTTTTAGATACCCATTTACGAACGCCACCATCTTCTCATGTTATAACAGATGGTTTAGCACCGACATGGATTATTGTCGGTAAGGATGTAAAGGAAGAGAAGATATCTTCTTATGAATCTAAAAATATAGCTATATTCCAAATGGAAACGAAACATATAGAAATCGAGGACCTTCTTTCCTTTCTTGGAGAGAAACAAATTCTTTCTCTATTCGTTGAAGGTGGCCAATCGATTCATGCAAGTTTCTTAAAAACAAACAATTTTAATGAAATTGTAACCTATATAAGCCCGAAATTAATTGGTGGGAAAGATGCTCCTACTTTATTTGGAGGAAATGGTTTTTCAAAATTACAAAATGCGCTTTCCTTGAAAATTCAAGAGATGAAACAAATTGGTGATGATATAAAAATCGTTGCGAATGCCCGAAACGAGGTGACGAAATGTTTACAGGAATTGTAGAAGAATTAGGAACGATAGCAAACATGCAACAAAGCGTAGAAGCGATGAAATTAACGATTCATGCAAAGAAAATTTTATCAGATGTTCACTTAGGTGATAGTATCGCGGTTAACGGTATTTGCTTAACTGTAACAAGCTTTACAACTACTTCATTTACAGTTGATGCAATGCCTGAAACGATGCAGTCGACATCACTTCGCATGCTTAAACCGCACTCTAAAGTAAATTTAGAGCGAGCAATGGCTGCAAACGGACGATTCGGTGGACATTTCGTTTCAGGACATATTGATGGAATCGGAACGATTTTAAATAAAAAACAACATTACAATGCCGTCTATTACAAAATAGCAATTTCTGATGAACTACTGCGCTATTGTTTGCAGAAAGGGTCCATTGCTGTTGATGGAACGAGTTTAACGATATTTGATATAGACGAATCTTCCATAACGATTTCACTCATCCCGCACACAGTAAGCGAATCTGTCATTGGAGCAAAAAATGCCGGAGATATCGTAAACATTGAGTGTGACATGATTGGTAAATATATTGAACGCTTTATTACTAAACCTACAAAACGAGTAGGTTCAATGACCGAAAGCTTTTTACAAGAAAACGGATTTCTATAAGGGGGAAGCATAATGTTTCATCGTATTGAAGAAGCTCTAGAAGATTTAAAAAAAGGTAAAGTCGTTATCGTATGTGATGATGAAAACCGAGAAAATGAAGGCGATTTTATTGCTTTAGCAGAGTACATTACACCAGAAACAATTAATTTTATGATTACACATGGCCGTGGTCTCGTTTGTGTACCGATTACAGCAGGGTACGCAGAACGTCTACAATTAGAACCAATGGTATCTCATAATACAGATTCACATCATACTGCGTTTACAGTGAGCATTGACCATGTCTCTACAACAACAGGGATTAGCGCTCACGAACGTGCAACTACGATACAAGAATTGTTAAACCCCGCATCAAAAGGTGCTGATTTCAATCGACCTGGACATATCTTTCCATTAATTGCGAAAGAAGGCGGTGTCCTGCGTCGTGCAGGTCATACAGAAGCTGCTGTTGATTTAGCGAAGCTATGCGGTGCCGAACCAGCTGGAGTTATTTGCGAGATTATAAATGAGGACGGCACGATGGCACGTGTACCTGATTTAATAGAATGCGCAAAACAATTTGATATAAAAATGATTACAATAGAAGATTTAATTGCTTACCGCCGCCATCATGAAACACTTGTGACGAGAGAGGTGGAAATTACATTACCTACAGATTTCGGTACTTTCCACGCAATTGGCTATTCTAACTCATTAGATACGAAAGAACATATCGCACTTGTAAAAGGTGATATTTCAATAGGTGAACCGGTACTTGTGCGTGTTCATTCTGAATGCTTAACAGGAGATGTATTCGGTTCACATCGCTGCGATTGCGGACCACAACTCCATGCAGCACTTGCTCAAATTGAGCGTGAAGGAAAAGGTGTTCTTCTTTATATGAGACAAGAAGGAAGAGGCATTGGGCTTCTTAATAAGCTTCGTGCTTATAAATTGCAAGAAGAAGGATTCGATACTGTAGAAGCAAATGAAAAACTCGGCTTCCCTGCTGATCTTCGTGATTACGGTATCGGAGCACAAATATTAAAAGATTTAGGTTTACAAAGTTTACGATTATTAACGAATAACCCAAGAAAAATTGCTGGCTTACAAGGTTACGATTTAGAAGTAGTCGAGCGTGTACCGTTGCAAATGCCAGCAAAAGAAGAGAATAAATCGTATTTACAAACGAAAGTAAACAAATTAGGACACTTACTAAACTTATAATTAAAGGAGAGATTTATTATGGTATTCGAAGGTCATTTAGTTGGTACAGGATTAAAAGTTGGAGTTGTTGTTGGACGTTTTAACGAATTTATTACAAGTAAGTTACTTGGCGGCGCTTTAGACGGATTAAAGCGTCACGGTGTAGAAGAAAATGATATTGATGTTGCTTGGGTTCCTGGTGCATTTGAAATTCCTTTAATCGCTAAAAAGATGGCTAGTAGCGGAAAGTATGATGCTGTTATTACATTAGGTACTGTAATCCGAGGTGCTACAACTCACTACGATTACGTTTGTAATGAAGTAGCAAAAGGCGTTGCGTCTTTATCACTACAAATGGACATCCCAGTTATTTTCGGCGTATTAACGACAGAAACAATTGAACAAGCGATTGAACGCGCAGGTACGAAAGCTGGTAATAAAGGATATGAATCAGCTGTTGCTGCAATTGAAATGGCTCACTTATCAAAACAATGGGCATAAAAAAAGAGGCTTCGGCCTCTTTTTATTTTTTCACCTTTTTTTGTACATCTTTTATTAATTCATTCATCGTTTTTCCTTCTGTTTTTATATGAAGAGCTTGTGCTGTTCTCCATACATTCTCTCTTTTTTTCGCTTCTTCTATAATAGTAATTTCTTTTCTAACTTCCTTTAAATCTTTTCCTTCCGTTTTCAATCCAAAATGTTCAGCTTTCGTTCGAAAGTGTTGTTCGATTCTTTGTTGCATCTCTTTTTGTTCAGGATTTTCAGCAGCCTTAACTGGATCAGAACTTATTGCTTTTATTAAAATTAAACAAGTCATAATCGCTAATATGTATTTGTACATGTAAAATCCTCCAACCCAATATAAATTACATATTTACTATGTACAACTAGGGCTTGGAAAATTCGTCCACAAAAATTCTTTTTTTCGCTCAAAAACCAATAATATCAAGCGTTCACAACTATTTATTACATTTTATTTACAAAAAAAGCAAACCCTTTTACAAGTTTGCTTTTTCATCTATCTTATAATGCACACTCTTCAATCTCAAATCCTAAATCTGCAATCATACCCCAGTCTGCAGTCGGCTCTTGTCCAGCTGTCGTTAAGTAGTCCCCGACAAAAATAGAATTTGCTGCAAATAAACCGATTGGCTGTACAGAGCGTAAATTGATTTCACGTCCTCCTGAAATACGAATTTCTTTTGTCGGGTTTACAAAACGCATCATTGCCAGTACTTTTAAACATTCTACTGGTGTTAACTCTTTTTGCCCTTCAAGAGGTGTTCCCTTTACAGCAACAAGGAAATTACAAGGGATAGAATCTGCATCTATACGTTGTAATTCAAATGCAATTTCAGCACGCTCTTCAATTGTTTCTCCCATGCCAAAAATCGCTCCAGAGCATGGGGAAATGCCCGCTTGTTTCGCTTTTTGAACTGTATCAACACGATCATCATACGTATGAGTTGAACAAATACTATCGTAATTATTTTCATGTGTATTTAAGTTGTGGTTATAACGATGCACGCCCGCTTCCGCTAAACGCCCTGCTTGATCTTCATTTAAGAAACCTAAACAACAACAAATCTTCAAGTCTGTCGTTTCACGAATTTCCTTAACTGCTCCAATTACGTGATTTACCTCTTTATCCGTCGGACGACGACCAGACGCTACAATACAATATGTACCTGCTTTACGGCGTATTGCTTCATGTGCCCCTTCTACAATCTTCTCCTGCGTTAACCATGCATATTTATCAATCGGTGCTTCTGAAATAATAGACTGTGAGCAATATCCACAATCTTCAGGACATAATCCAGATTTCGTATTAATAATCATATTCAATTTTACTTTCTTACCAAAGTGATGATGGCGAATAATGTAAGCCGCATTCATAATTTCTAAAACTTCTGTATCATCAGCTTCTAATATCGCTATTGCATCTTCTTTCGTAATCATCTTCTCTTCCACTACGTCGTATGCAAGTTTTTTCCAATCCCTTTTTGTTTGTACTTGTTTCATTTCATCTCTTCCCCTCTTTTGTTATATGTATAAATAAAGCATGATACGTTGCCATTATCCCTTCATTTCCCGTGAAGTCTCTTTCGTATATGCGTAGCATCGCACGAAAGAGTGAGGGACTTTGACAATATGATCCTTCATTGCTATTAGTCGCTCCTACTTTTCGAATAGAATGTAGAAATTCCTTAACTTCTGTAAAACTCTCTATGTAACATGTTTCAGAAACATGCACATCCCCTGTTTCTATCTTGCATATATGAAGCAACTGATCTTTCGAATAAAAACGTTGACCAATCGATGTTTCATTTTTTATATTTCTTTCTTCTTTCGCACGTTGGAACGAAGCATGCAATTCTTGAAATGTTTCATGTCCAAACGTTGAAAAGAGTAATATCCCATCTATAGACAAATGTTGAAATAAATTTCTTAACACTTGTTGTAAATTATTTAACCATTGAAATGTAGCATTTGAAATAATGACATCATATGATTCTTCTAATCGTAATCGCTCAATATCTTCACAGTGAAACGTTACATTTTTTACATTTTGTCTAGTTTGCGCAATTGCAATCATACTTTCAGCAAAATCAACTGCTGTAATATGTGCTTTCGGAAATAACTTTGATAATTGCTCTGTTACATACCCCGTCCCGCACCCCAGTTCTAAAATACGTATTGATGCCGTTTCACTATATCGTTCCTTTAAGATTGAAAGTAATGAATGTGCCATCTTTTTTTGTACATTTGCATATCGATCGTAAGATACGGCTGCCCCATTAAACCGTTTTTGTAGTAACGTTTTGTTGATCATGTCGTATCCCCTCTACAAATTGAATTATCTCATTTGCGCAATATTCAAAATTCGTTACACATAACGCATGCCCTGCATCACTTACTACTTTCAGCTCGCTGCTGCTATTCTCCGTCATACTACGTGCCGCAGACAATGGGCATATTACATCCTGTTCTCCGTGAATAAGTAGTATAGGTACTTTAATTTCTTTTAGTTCTTCTCTCATATCTGTTTCTATTAAATAATCCAAACCTAGTTGTAAAGACTGAATAGAATCACCTTTAAAACGGTCTACAATGTCTTCAAAGTTTTTATTCTCTTTTAACTCATCTTTCGTAAACATATTTTCATAAAACCGCTTGAGCGTATCTTCTTTCCTTCTCGCCAAATTCCTTTTCAGCCGTTCTACATGCAAAGCATTCCATCCGTTACTGTAATCGCTCGTATTTGTAAATTTAGCAGTACCACCAATTAATACGATGCCTTTTGCCTTAATCTTTTTATAAGCTTCAACTGCTGCTAACGCTCCTAGTGACCAACCAACTAAAATTACGTTGTCGTTATGCGCTACATCTATAATTCGTTCCACAAATTCACTTCGTTCGTTCACATTACGCCAATCTATGCATTGAACAGGATATCCTTTAAAATACGGAATTACTAAATCCCAAATATTCTCTTCCATTCCCCATCCGGGGATAAAAATAATCTTTAGCTCGTTCATACGAAAATCTCCTCTTCTTTCGCAATGTGAATAATTCGGTCAATAGCCCATTTTAAATCAGCTATTGTATGTTGCGATGTAACTGCAAAGCGAATTCGAGAACTATGAACCGGCACAGTTGGCGGACGAATTGCAATAGCCGCAATCCCTGCCTCTTGCAACCTTTTACTAAATCGTAAAGCATGTTCATTTGAACTGACTACAATCGGTACAATATGAGTTGAACTATTCCCAATATCAAAACCAGCATCCCTTAATTTAGTTCTGAAGTATTCTCCGTTTGCTATAAGGTTCTCTCTTCTTTCGTTATCTTCTTTTACAATTTCAATTGCTTTTTGCACTGCTCCTAACGTACTTGGTGGTAAAGCTGTAGTAAAAATAAAGCTTCTCATCATATTTTGTAAATACTCTATATAAATTTCATCACCTGTCAAATACGCACCATAACACCCTAAAGCCTTGCTAAACGTCCCCATATGTATATCAATTTTTTGAGCAAGATTTTTTTCTATATGAGATAACCCAGCTCCGCCGATTCCATATATTCCACTCGCATGTGCTTCATCGACTATAATGATTGCCCCGTATTTCTCTTTCAGCTGTACTAAATCTCTCAAATAAGCAGTATCACCATCCATACTAAAAACGGTATCAGTTACGATTAATTTCCGCTTTTCAGGTGACGCTGTTTTCAACAGCTTCTCTAAATGATCCAAATCATTATGACGATACCTTTTATGCTCTGCCCCGCTTAATATGATTCCATCAACAATACTTGCGTGATTTAACTTATCACTAAAAACAATATCGTGCCGAGAGGCTAAAGAAGATATGGCACCTATATTTGCCGTATACCCACTATTTACAATTAAAGCTCTTTCAGTACCTTTCCAGTCACATATGCTTCTCTCAACCTCTTCATATAATGGATGATTTCCTACAACGAGACGAGAGGCAGTCGCTCCAGTTCCACATCTTTTTGTACAGGCAATAGCAGCTTCTTTTAACCTTTCATCTCCAGCTAACCCTAAATAATTATTTGACGCTAAATTTAACATCCTTTTTTTATCTCGAATAAGCCAAGTCTCTTCTGCCTTCTCTGTTACATATAAATTTCGATACTGCCCTTGCTCATGTAATTGTTGTAATTTAGATTGAAGGTGCGCCCGCCACGTTTGATTCATTTTGGATAAACTCCTCTAATTTTGAAATCATAATATGTTCTTTTGCAGATTCTAATACTTCTTCTTTCGTAAACTCACCTTCAAAGAATGGTAATAATCCTAAAACTGGTACCCCGCTCAGCTCTTCAATCATCTTTTTATTTTCTTGCACTCTTTCCATTTCACATTCTTTGCAACCTGATAAAATGACACCCGCTACGGTTAAGCCATGCGCCTTTGCGTAAGCAATCGTTAACACTGTATGATTTACTGTTCCTAATGTAGGACGAGCTACTACAATAAGAGGCAACTGTAATTCTTTTGCAAAATCAATTACTAAAGCATCTTCTGTATATGGAACAGCAAGCCCACCTGCTCCTTCTACAAATAAGCTATTAAACTCTTTTAATAGTTCATTATAGTAATCAATAATTTCTTTTAACTTTACTACTCTTCCAGCTCTTTTCATGGCAAGTCTCGGAGCAAGTGGTTCTTCAATAGAATAAGGGCAAATTTCATTTTCTGGTGTCGGTACACCTGATAATGCTTTTAACCTTGCCGCATCTCCCTCAGGATTTGATGCAACATGCCCACTTTGCAACGGTTTATACACCCCTACGTTATATCCTAATTCTCTAAATACACCTGCTATAGCACCTGCAACTACTGTTTTTCCAACTTCAGTATCAGTTGCTGTTATGAAAAAACCACTCATTATTCTCCCTCCGTAACATCCGAGATTGCCTTATATAAAATGCGTAACATATCATCAATCTCTTCAAAAGTAGAAGCAAGTGGCGGCATAAATACAATCGTGTTACCTAGCGGTCGTAAAATCATACCCAGCTCTCTTGAGCGTTTACATACTTGAACACCGACTCTCTCTGTCCAGTCAAACGCTTCTTTCGTTTCCTTATTCTTCACAAGCTCAATACCAACCATTAATCCGCACTGACGAATATCACCTACATGTTTATAAGCAAAGAGCTTTTCTAATTGCGCTGCCACATAATCCGTTTTATGTGCCACTTCTTCTATTAAATTTGTTTTTTCATATAGTTCTAGATTCGCGATTGCTACGGCACACCCTAACGGATTACCTGTGTAGCTATGTCCATGGAAAAATGTTTTTTGTTCTTCATATTCTCCTAAGAAGGCATTATATATTTCATCTGTCGTTACCGTAACTGCAATTGGTAAATATCCACCTGTTAAACCTTTCCCAGCAGTTAAAATGTCTGGCGTCACATTTTCATGTTCACACGCAAACATTTTCCCTGTACGCCCAAATCCAGTCGCTACCTCATCTGTAATAAATAATACATTGTACTTTGTACATAAATCGCGCAGTCCTTTTAAATATCCTTTTGGCATTGTAATCATTCCGCCAGCACCTTGCATTAATGGCTCTACAATGATGGCAGCTACTTCTTCATGCTTTTCTTTCAACAATTCTTCCATTTCTTCTAAATGGCTTTTTACAATTTCCTCCTTATTATTTCCGTAAGGAGAACGATATGTATATGGATACGGCATTTTAATCGCATCAAATAAGAGCGAACTATACACTTGGTGAAACAAGTCTATTGCCCCTACTGAAACAGCTCCAATTGTATCACCGTGATATGCTTCTTTTAATGTAATAAATCTTTGTTTCTTTGGTTTCCCTTTATGCTGCCAATATTGGAAAGCCATCTTAATTGCAATTTCAACAGCGGTAGAACCTGAATCAGAATAGAATACCTTCTTCAATCCATCTGGTACAACCTCAATAATTTTTTCTGCTAATAAAATAGATGGAACGTTAGCAAGTCCTAACATAGTAGAATGAGCAATTTTATTTAATTGCTCACGAATTGCTGCATCTAATTCCGGTACTTGATGTCCGTGAACATTTAACCATATAGATGAAACACCATCCCAATATTCATTACCATTTACATCGTATAGTTTTCTTCCCTCTCCACGTTCAATAATGACAGGATCTTCTTCTAAATAATCTTTCATTTGTGTAAATGGGTGCCATACGTAAGCTTTATTTTTCTCTGCTAATTCTTCATATGTATAAGATGATTTTTCAATTGTTCTACTATTTATTGTCACAACTGTCACCCCTAATGTTAACTTGTTTATAAATATAGTTAACATTAAATCCGAATGACTGTCAATTATTTTAAAATCAAATAGTTCTTAAAAAAGAACAACTTATCATACGATAAGTTGTTCTACTTTCCATGCTGTATCTTTCCAATTTCTAAAATAATTTCTTCATCTTTTTTCCCCTCTGTATCAATTCCAAGTTGCTTAGCGTGCTCAATTAATAAATCATGACGCTTCTCAAACCTAGCGGTATTTACTTCTTTCGTAACCTCTTCTTTTGTTTTCCCCTCAGTAGAAACTCCTAGTTTTTCTGCTGCTTTTTCCATTGATTTCTTCTCTTCTATTTCTTTTACTTTCTTCACTTCTGACTGTTGTATTTGCTTTTGTTTCAACTGCTCTGATTCAGCCGCAAAAGCTGTGTAAATTCCAGCACTTCCTCCAATAACTAATAAAGTGGTAAAAAGAATTATTTTTTTCTTCACTCTTTCCTCCCCCTTTCAAATTCATTATAACGTACATTTTTACAGCGTTAAAAACAATTCTCCTTTATTTCCCTAAAAAATATTTAATATTTTTATTGACATGTAAGATGAAAATATGATAAAAATTTAACTAACATCATATGAATCGGCGTTGATAGGATTTAGTAGTATTTCGATTTCTGATTTCAGAGAGCTGGTGGTCGGTGCGAACCAGTACAGAGCGAATTATGAATTACCCCCTGGAGCTTCTTTTACGAAACGTGAGGAGTAGTGAAAGACGGTTATAGACCGTTATGTCTAAAGAGTGGTGAAACGACACTGTTTCACAATTTAGGGTGGTACCGCGAATTTTTCGTCCCTGCATATATTGCAGGGGCGTTTTTTATTTTATAAGCGCATATCATATGACCCTTTATTTTGTGATACATTCATTTCACAAGCTAGGGTGGTACCGCGATTTCTTCGTCCCTGCATAATTATATGCAGGGACGTTTTTTTATCCAATCATTTCCGTATCATATAGAAGGACCAACAATTACCGGTAATTTGTCACAAAATTCTAAATTTTAGAAGGAAATATACAATATTGGCGAATTTTATATAAAAAAGAGCTATTTTACATTACTTAGGAGGGGAAAACAATGGTTTCAAAAATTGAGTCTGTTCTTTTAACAATTTTTATCTTTTTCTGTATTGGTTTTAGTGTTATTCAATTAGAAGTTTCACCACACATCCCAATTTTATTTGGTATCGTTCTTTTATTAGCATTTGGATTCCTGAAGAAAATCTCTTGGTCTACTATGGAGAAAGGGATGATCAGTAGTATTTCAGCTGGTATTCCATCTATATTTATTTTCTTACTTGTAGGCGTATTAATTAGCGTTTGGATCGCAGCTGGAACTATTCCGACTTTAATGGTATACGGCTTCCAACTTGTATCTCCAAAAATTTTCGTTCCAACTGTTTTTGTTGTTTGTGCAATTGTTGGAACGAGTATCGGTAGTGCATTTACAACTGCTGCAACTGTAGGACTTGCCTTTATGGGAATGGGTACTGCCCTTGGATACGATCCAGCTCTTATTGCTGGTGCAATTATTTCTGGTGCATTCTTCGGAGATAAAATGTCTCCTTTATCTGATACAACAAACTTAGCGCCTGCTGTAACAGGTGTAGATTTATTTGAACATATTCGTAACATGCTTTGGACAACAGTGCCAGCTTTCATTATTGCATTTATCGCATTTTTCATTTTAGGAAGCGGATCTGGTGGAAACGTTGATTTCTCAGCATTTATTAACACATTAGAAAAAAATGCAACGATTTCTATCGTTACGCTGATTCCTATTTTATTACTGTTCCTATTCGCATTTAAAAAGGTACCCGCAGTTCCAACATTACTTGCAGGAATTGTGGTAGGGATTATTATTCTCTTTATTTTTAAACCTAGCACTTCTTTAGCTGATTTAATAAAAATTATGCAAGACGGTTACGTTTCTAAAACTGGTATCAAAGACATTGACAGCTTATTATCTCGCGGTGGCCTGCAAAGTATGATGATGTCAATTGCTCTTATTTTCCTAGCTCTTTGTATGGGAGGATTATTACAAGGAATGGGTATTATAGCGCAGCTGATGAATATTATCTCTAGCTTCGTAAAAACTAGTACACGCTTAATTATTTCTACTGCTTCAACTGCAATTGGTGTAAACTTCTTACTTGGTGAGCAGTACTTATCCATCGTTTTAACAGGACAAGCATTTGCTAATAAATACGATGAAGTCGGTTTAGAACGTCGTAATTTATCACGAGTATTAGAAGATGCTGGTACAGTAATTAATCCACTCGTACCATGGGGTGTCAGTGGCGTATTCTTAACAAACGTTCTTAGCGTTCCAACATTCGATTACTTGCCATACGCAATCTTCTGTTTAGCGTGTCCAGTCGTAACCATTATCGTCGGCTTTACTGGATTCGGTCTTTCATGGAAAAAAGAAAAAGCAGTACCAGTTTCATAATATAACAAAAAGGATTACCAAATCGGTAATCCTTTTTATATTTCTCGACTATCTATTCGCTTTCTTTCTTCTAAATAACATAAGTAATCCCGCTCCAACAAACGCAAGACCAGCTCCAATTGTAGAAGCAATACTTGCACCTGTTTTCGGTAAATCACGTTCATCTTTTTCAGCTTCTTTATTTTCACTTACAGTTGTTGTTTCTTTTGTATTTTGATCATCTGTTGTAGTTTGTCCAGATCCGGTATTATTTCCATCTTGCTTTGGTTCATTACCATTATTACCTTCTTCTGTTGGTGGTGTTGCGTTTTCTCCATTACCTGTTGGCGGTGTCGTTGGATTTCCTTCACCACCTGTTGGCGGTGTCGTTGGATTTCCTTCACCAGTTTCTTTATCATCATTCTTCTTCGTTATATCAATTGCATATTTAGCAAATTCATTTTCAGATGGTCCAACATATGAAATCTTTCCATCTTTCTTTATATACTTTTGTGCATTTGGTGAAGAATCAAATGTTGTATTTAATTTATCTGCAACAATCGGTTTAAATGTCCAATTTTGATCTGCTGTCGGGTTAATAACTGGCGTTTCTTGCATATACTTTACAATAATTTGACGTGTTTCATCTTGCGATTGGTAAATAACTTCTCCTTCACTTACACCAGGGAACGTTTTACTGCTACCGCGATAATTATTTGTAGCAACAATAAACTCTTGATCATCAGCTACTGGCTTACCTTCATATATCATATTTACAATACGATTCGTATTTGCATTTACAACTTTTCCATCTTTATCGTATTTCGCCGGTTGTGTTACATCAATTTCATATTTTAAACCATCTATAATATCAAAGTTATATGTAGGATATCCTGTATTCACCAATTGCTGTTCAATTTTTTCTTTTGGTTTAGGATTAATTTGATTAAACTGACCTGCAGACATTTCAAGCCATTCTTTCACTTGTGCCCCATTTACTTTTACAGCATATAACGTATTTGGATATACGTATAAATCTGCAACGTTTTTAATCGCTAACGTTCCAGCTGGAATATCAGTATAATATGTTGCACCGTTTCGGCCACCTGCTTTAAATGGTGCACCTGCAGATAAAACCGGAATATCTTTAATCTTTTCGTATTCTGGTTTTTTAAGTTCTTGTTCTACATACCATTTTTGCGCATTTGTCACAATTTGTACAGAAGGATCATCTTGTACTAATGAAAAATAACTATTAATTGGTGCTTTCGTTTCACCTACATGTGTATTTACATATTCGATTGTCTTTTCATGTTCATCTTTAATTTCATTAACTAATTTTTGATCAGATTCTACTAATGGATTACCTTTACTATCAGCAATCGGACGAAGTTGCGGCTTAGACTGATCTTTTTGCACTTCCCATTTTCCGTTTACCTTTTTCAATTGCATATCAATAATACCTAAGTTACTACCAAAAACACCCGGCATTACAACTGGAACACCATTAAATACATCCTTCACTTCAGTATGTGAATGTCCCATTAATACTGCATTTACGCCAGGAACCTCTGTTAAATAATACGACGCGTTTTCCATACCAACGTTGTATCCACTTTTATCAACACCGGAATGAGCTAGTGCAACGATAACATCTGCACCTTCTGCTTTCATTTTTGGTACCATTTTCTTCGCTGTTTCAACTATATCTTTCGCTTTAACTTGTCCTTCTAAATTCGCTTTATCCCAATTCATAATTTGTGGTGGAACAAATCCCATTACACCAATTTTCACTATTTGTTTTTGGCCTGCTTCATCCATTACTTCTTTCTCTAAAATATGATATGGTCTATCAAAGTAATGCTCGTCATTCTCATCATTACCATCATGGTCATCTCTGTAGACATTCGAGTTAATAACCGGAATTTTTGTTTTACCAGTCACTTCCTTTAAATAATCTAAACCATAGTTAAATTCATGATTCCCAAGAGAGATGACGTCATACTTCATTAAATTCATTACACGATATAATGGATGGACATAGTTAGAATCAACAGAATTCTCCTGATTTTTTATTTTATTCGCTACATAATCTCCAAGCGGCGTCCCTTGTAATGCATCCCCATCATCAAATAGGACAGAGTTCTTCACTTCTTCACGTGCTTTATTAACGAGTGTTGCTGTTTGTACGAGACCTACTTTATTATCTGTTTTCGTTTGATAATAATCGTAATTCATTAAGTTAACGTGAATATCTGATGTTTCTAGAATTCGTAACTTAACTGTACTCTCCCCAGCGTTCTCATCTGCATGAGCTGTTGTTGGCATTACTTGCGGTGCTATAACACCAATCGCAAGAGTTGCTCCAGCTAGCATTTTTTTTGACTTTTTCACAAAAAATCCCCCTTATACAATTACCAGAAATAATGAAATGAATCCCTATCTGTCTCTAACCACATACCTTTTTTCTTCTATTAGAGACACAATTTTCATTTCACCCTGCGCTAACGAGTAGTCCCCTTAAACGCCCGATTGATGAAGACTAACAATTAATAGGAAATAAAGCTCCCACTAATTAAAGTTTCACCTTATCTGACATTATCATATATAAAGTTCTTTCCTATCGTCAATATTTTTTGACAAACTTCAACAAATTTTCTGTAAAGTTATTATAAACTTTTCATAAACATATAATATGCCCTTACATTGCTAATACTGCTGAATATGATACAATTACCAATTACAAGGAGGATGAATTTATGAAAAAAGTCATCTTAACAATTGTTTGTCTCCTCCTTCTGATCATTTCTTATTCTTATTTTGAAAAGAACGACGAGACAAAACAAAATGAATCTGAAGAAAAAACAGAAAAAACATCTGCCCCAAATTGGATTGATAAGCAAACAAACGAATCTTTTTATCATCTTGTATTAGGTGATTCACTCGCTAAAGGATATGGATCGACACAAGGTGGATTTGCTGAATTAGCTTCTAAGCAAATAGAAGCACAAATTCATAAACCAATTACAGTAGAAAACCTTGGGGTAAACGGTCTTACAACAGATCGTCTCGCTAAAAAAGTTCAATCAGAAGATGTAAAGGAAAAAATTAGAGCAGCAAATATAATTACAATTAATATTGGGGGAAATAATTTATTTCGCTTAAATCGTGATGTCGGTGTTATAGACGGTATTAAAATGTTAAATAAAGAAAAAGCTCATTTTGAAGCGGATGTAAAAAATATTGTAAAGACAGTCCGAGATCAAAATCCGGATGCTTTACTCATTCTTTCTGAACTCTATAACCCGTTACAACTCGATGACTCCATCGCAAGTTATGCAGATATGTTTTTAGACGGCTGGAATGAATCCGTTTATTCCATTGCAAAAGTGAATCAACCATCTATCGTTTTGCCAATTCGTAAATTAATATCGAATGATAAAAAAGAATTGCTCTTTGACCAAGTACACCCAAATGATAAAGGCTATACGATTATTGCCGATTCATTTACAAAAAAAGTATTGGCCTACAAATATTAAAATTCCCATGAAACAATTCTATTTTTATAACATGTCTTTTTTGTTACAATGATAGTGGAAGGGGGCCTTTATATGGAATCACGCGAGTGGGAACGTATTGTTGATCATCTTCTTTCGCTAGTGCCTCTTTTTTATCGCAAATTTATGCTTCCTGGAGAATTTTCTTCTCAAAGACATATGCCGCCATCACATACACAAGTATTACTGCTTTTGCATGAAAACGGCACATTAGCAGTTTCCGAAATCGGCAAGCGGCTAGCGATTTCACGGCCTAACATGACACCTCTATTAAACAAACTTATTCAAGAAGAACTAATAGAGCGTCATTATAGCGAAAAAGATCGACGGGTCATTTTAATTTCTCTAACAGCTGAAGGGAAATTATTAGTAAATCAGTATCAGCAATTCATTTTAGACAAACTAAAAGAAAATTTCCAAACATTATCTGAGGAAGAGCGCGAAAAGCTCATTCATTCTCTTCAAACCATTCAAAATTTAATTTTGAAAACAAACGTATAAAGCTGCTTCTAAATAGAAGCAGCTTTATGATTCGTAATAGTTACCATAGTACACATTGGAATATGGCCATGTTGTTAAATATGGTTTTTTTTCCTGTGTAGGCTGTTGTTGTGGTAATTGTGGTATTTGTGATAATTGCTGTAATTGTTGTTGCCGATATAATTCGTATTGTCTACTCGTATCATAAACCGGATAATAATTTACATATGGATATACTTGAGGTACGTAATAATAATACATTATCCTCTCCTCCTTTTTCTTAAACATATTCAAAGGAGAAAATGAATGTGACATTGTTTATAATTGTACAAGTGGTTCTCTCACTCGTTTCTTCCTTTTCTTCAAGCGTAACTTACGGTTCTTTTCGTATAAATAATGCACAACGAAATATGAAATGAGACCAAACACAACTCCTAAAATCGTCATTCCAATTAATACATACACTTCACTTTGTAATAAGCTCTTTAATATCGTAAAAATGTGACTTGAAAACAAGTCCGATATCGTAAATGGTTCATGATGAATTTTCTGTACATGAAATGGATAAATCATTTTTCCTAGCGCATACGCAAGCGGAAATAAAAATACTGGGAGAAACGATATTTTCCCAATAATATTGCCAATAACTGCCGCAGGAAAAGATCCCTTTGCTAACCTGACGATTGGATAAAATACTACATATACGAGCGATGCCGTATAAATGACTAACATTTCTAAGCCGAATCCTATAGCAAACCCTAACGATACTTTCTTTGCGCCTTCTGGCGATCGAAGCAACTTATAATATTGAAACTTTAATATTCTCCACATCCGCTGAAAAAACGAATATGTTTTCTTAGTTGTTTTCACCCTCATCATCTCTTTAACTATATTTTTATATGTAGTATGTCCTTACACACTCTGAAAAACAAATTTAGTTTTCTCTTTTATTATAAATGATATCGAAATGGTTAACCAAATATACATCCGACATTTTAATATAAAAAAACCTCCCTTTTAGGAAGGCTCTTCTACATTTTTAAATAAACTCACTAATAACGCTTTTTGAGCATGCAATCGATTACCAGCTTGCTCAAATACGATAGACTGTGGTCCATCTATAATTTCGCCTGTTACTTCTTCTTCACGATGGGCAGGTAAACAGTGTAAGAAACGATATGTTTGTTTCGCATGCTTAACAAGTTCGTTATTGATTTGGTAAGGTTGAAATAAAGAATATTTCTCTTCTTCGCCCTCTTGCCCCATGCTCATCCAAACGTCAGTATAAATGAAATCTGCTTCATTCACCGCTAATTCAGGATCATGCAAAACTTCAATTTCAGCTCCTGTTTCCTTGGCAATCGCTAACGCTTTTTTTACAATCTCTTCATTCGGTTCATATCCTACAGGCGTTGCAACAGTCATATGCATTCCGACTTTTGCACTCGCTAGCAACAATGAATGACATACATTATTTCCGTCACCTACGTAAGCTAATTTTATTCCTTTAAATGTATTTGTTTCTTCATATATCGTCATGAGGTCTGCCAATGCTTGACAAGGATGATGATCATCCGTTAAACCGTTAATAACAGGAATACTCGATTCTTTTGCAAGCTCTTCTACATCCGCGTGTGAGAATGTACGTATCATGATCCCGTCAATATACTGCGATAATACTTTCGCAGTATCTGAAACGGTTTCTCCTCTTCCCATTTGCATCTCTTTCCCACTTAAAAACATACCATGTCCCCCGAGTTGTACCATTCCCGCTTCAAAAGATACACGAGTACGAGTTGAATGCTTATCAAAAATAAGCCCTAATATTTTGCCTTGTAATAAAGGCTCTTGCTTATTCTTTTTTAAATATATAGCGAACTCAATTAAAGAAATAATTTCTTCTTTCGTTAATTCTTCTAGTGTTAAAAGATCTTTCGTATTTAATTTCGGTACTTGTACAGTTGACATGAAACTTCCCCCTTATATGATTGATACGTTTTTTGTACAAACTACTTTTTTTATTATATATACTGCCTGTTCTAACTCTTCATTCGTGACAATGAGTGGCGGTAATAGTCTTATAACATTAGGGCCTGCTTGTAATACGAGAAGTCCTTCGTTTTCTAGTTGTTCTATAAAACTTGCAACTTCATGCTTACACTCAATCCCAATCATAAGCCCCTTACCACGTATATTTTGAATACATTCGACATGCTGTAATTCCTCTTGCAACTTCTCTAATACGTACTCGCCTTTTTCTTGTACTTCTTTTAAAAACGATGGTTTTTTACTCACTTGCAATACTTCTTTCGCTGCAGCCATCGCGATGTAATTCCCGCCAAAAGTTGAACCGTGTGATCCTGCAGTAAACGACGTTCCGAGCTCTTTCCCGCCAATCATCGCTCCGACAGGAATCCCATTCCCAAGTGCCTTTGCAACGGTAACGATATCAGGCTCTATTCCCACTTGTTCATAAGCGAATAGTGTTCCAGTTCTTCCTATCCCCGTTTGTACTTCGTCTATAATAAATAAGGAACCGAACTTATTACATAATGTTTCAATCTCTTTCAAAAAAGATAGATCAGCAGGTATTACTCCTCCCTCTCCTTGAACAACTTCTACCATTACCGCCGCAACTTCTTCATTCATTACTTCCTCTAATGCTTTAATATCGTTAAAAGGGATATGTAAAAAAGATGGAAGTAATGGACCAAATCCTTCTTTCACCTTATCTTGGCCCGTTGCACTCATCGTTCCAAATGTTCTACCGTGAAAAGACTGCTGGCATGTTACGACGAGAGATTTTCCAGTATGCTTACGTGCTAACTTTAAAGCCGCTTCATTTGCCTCTGCCCCACTATTACAGAAAAACACATAATCTAATGCTCTATTTTCTGTTAATAATGACGCAACTTCTTCTTGTAAGCTGTTTGTAAACAGGTTAGATATATGCCATATATCATCAAGTTGCTCTTGTACACCTTTGAGAACAGTAGGGTGACAATGTCCTAAATTACATACGCCAATTCCTGATGTAAAATCTAAATATTGCTTACCTTTATTATCAATAACTTTCGTTCCAGTTCCCTTTACAAACTCAATAGTTCTTCTGCCATACGTTTGAAAAAGATGACTCGTCATGCAATACTCACACCTTTCGTTACCGTCGTTCCAATACACTCTCCCGTAACCTCAGTAAAATCTTTTGTACCATTCACAATACTTATCTTTTGCACTCCCATTTTTAATGATGCTAGTGCCGCCTGTACTTTCGGAATCATCCCACCTGTAATAACACCTGTTTCTATAAAAGTTGCAATTTCAGATTCATCCGTTTCCTTTACCAAATTCCCTTCATGTAATATTCCATCTACATCCGTAATAAAAATAAGCTCTTTTGCCCCTAACGCGGCCGCAATCCCAGCTGCAGCATTGTCCGCATTTATGTTATAAATTTCATTACCATTTACCCCGATTGGAGCAATAACAGGAATATACCCCATATTTATTAATCCTTTTAATAAGGCTGTTTCTACATAACTTACTTCTCCCACATATCCTATCTCCTCGCTGACAGGTTGAACTTGAAGTAAATTACCGTCACACCCCGAACAACCTACAGCAAGTAAATTATGCTTTTGTAAATTCATTACGAGTTTTTTATTCGTACTTCCGCATAGCACCATTTGAACAACATCCATAACTTCTTTTGGTGTTACGCGTAATCCATCTCTTTTTTCTACGTTGATGTTACAATCTTTTAATTTGGCATCAATTTCTGGCCCACCACCATGAACAATCACTACTTTATACTTCTGTTGCAATTTCTTTATACAATCAAAAAACACAGCATTTAATTGATTCAACATACTACCGCCGCATTTCACTACAATATAATCGCTCATCTTCTCTCTCCTTATGTACGATAACAAGCATTTATTTTCACATATTCATAGCTTAAGTCACAGCCCCAAGCTGATCCTGTCTCTTCACCTAAGTGTAAGTACACATTAATGACTATTTCATCTTCTTGTAATCTCTCTTTCATTTCTTCTTCAGAAAATATTTGAGGCTCACTATTTTTTAATACCGATATAGATTGAAGAGTAATGTCAATTGTGTTCGGATTAATAGCTACTTCACTTTGTCCAATACTGCTAATAATTCGCCCCCAGTTTGGGTCTGCACCATGTATTGCTGTTTTCACAAGACTCGAACCGACTATTTGCTTTGCAATTTTTTTTGCCTCTTCATTCGTTTGAGCTCCTAGCACATTTACTTCTATTAACTTCTTAGCTCCTTCACCATCTTGCGCAATTTTTTTCGCTAAATCTTCACATACCTTCTGTAAAGCACATACGAAAGTTTCCCAATCTGTATGTTCCATATTTATCGGTCTTGTTTCTGATAATCCACTTGCCATAACGATGACCATATCATTCGTAGAAGTATCTCCATCTACCGTAATTTGATTAAATGTATGATTCGTAATTTGGGATAACACTGTTTGCAATACGTCATGCTCTATATGAGCATCTGTCGTAATAAAACTAAGCATCGTTGCCATATTCGGATGAATCATCCCTGAACCTTTTGCAACACCCGCAATCGCCACTTTCTTCCCATCAATAATCATTTCATAGCAAGCTTCTTTCGTTATAAGATCCGTCGTTAAAATTGCTTCAGAAAAACAATATGCTTCACTTTCTTCCTTCGTTGGTATAAGAGTTGCAACTCCCTTTCGGATTATATCCATCGGCAGTGGAACACCAATTACACCTGTTGAAGCTACTGCAACGTAATTTTCTTTCATCCCAAAATGTTCCGCCCCTAATGCGCGCATCTCGTATGCGTCTTGTAATCCTTTCATTCCAGTACAAGCATTTGCATTTCCACTATTAACGATAATTGCTTGTAACTTCCCTTCTGCCGTTATACTATCCTTCGTTACTTGCAAAGGAGCTGCTTGTATTTGATTCGTTGTATACACAGCGGCACATGATGCAGGTACATCACAAACGATGGCACCTAAATCCTTTTTCTCCTTTTTTAAACCATTTGCAGTACCAATTGCAGAAAAGCCTTTCGGCGTTACAATTGAACCATTTTCTAATTTTGTAATAGACGCTACTTTAATCATCATGTCCCCCTTATAGATAAAGCGGCATATGTTGTAAACCTGTTGTCTCTTCTAGTCCCGCTATTATGTTTGCATTTTGAATCGCTTGCCCAGCCGCGCCTTTCATCATATTGTCTATAACAGAAACGACCGTAACTCTTTCAGCTCTTTCATCGTAAGCTATGCCAATATCACAATAATTTGAGCCTCTCACTTCTTTTGGACTTGGAAATTTCCCTTGCGTACAAATTCGGATGAAAGGCGATTGTTCATACGTTTCTTCATACAATTTTTGAATTTGCTTTATTTCCATCTTTTGTTTTACTTTTGCATAAAGTGTAATCATGATTCCTCGTGATATCGGTATTAAATGTGTGCTAAATGTAATTGGCTGTGATTCACTATTCCATTCTGTAAGCATTTGCTCAATCTCTGGAACGTGCTGATGCTCATTCACTTTATAAATGTGCAAGTTATCATATAGCTCAGGAAAATGAGTCATTGTTGTTGGTGTTTTACCTGCTCCTGATACCCCTGATTTCGCATCAATAATAATCGAATCTTCTTCAATCATGCCGCTACGTACTAACGGCGCTATCGCTAGCAATGTGGCTGTAGCAAAACATCCTGGGTTTGCAATTAAATTTGCCTTTTGAATCCCAGTCCTTTTCCATTCACTTAACCCATACACTGCTTTTCTAAGAATTTCTTCTTTCGCTGCTGGCCTTTTATACCACAGTTCATATGACGAAGGATCTATCATACGAAAGTCTCCAGATAGGTCAATTACTTTTAAACCTTCTGCTAATAACTTGGGAGTTAACTCCGCCGATACTCCTGCTGGGGTTGCTAGAAATACGATTTCTGCTTCTTTTCCTATCGTCTCCACATCAATTTCTTGTAACGTATGAAAAAGGACATTTCGAAGATGCGGATATACATTTGTTATACACTCACCAACTTGTGAAAAAGAATGGAGAGATGCTATCGAAAAATATGGATGTTGTTCTAATAAACGAATTAACTCAATGCCCCCATATCCAGTGGCTCCAATAATTGCGACTTTCATAAGTTCCTCCTCATATCGATTCTTTAAATTAAGTATGATTATAATATTGTATATTTATAGAGTCAATTAAATATTTATAAATTTTTAAATCTAAAAAAACTTAATTTTATTAGAAAAATAATATACTCAACCGAATTTTTATACAAAAATAGTGCATAGTAGTTTTTTTATTTCACTTCAAGTACAATAAAACAATACATACGTACATACAGGCGGGGAAAAATATGAACGAAAAATTAATTGAGAAAATGATTATAAAAAGTTTTCAACAATATCAATGCAGTCCAATATCAAAAGAAGATCAGGAAATGCTAGTGAAACATATTCAAACGGTGACTCATTCAAATATTGAAATTGATTTATACGAGGAAATTGAGGATATTGTTTATGATTATGTAACTGGAAAACAATAAAAAATAGGAGATTTCCATATGGAAATCTCCTATTTTTTACTTAATGATTTACCTGCTACACGTTCAAATAAACCTGGGAATAAAGCATAAAGTTTCGGGCCAATTCCCATCCACTTCGGTAAGTTTACTTCACGTTTTTTCGTGTGCATCGACTTTACGATTTGTTCTGCTACGTATGTTGGTTTTAACATGTAACGTCCCATATTCTTTACATATGTACCAGATTGATCCGCTATTTCAAAAAAGTTTGTATCTATCGGACCTGGATTAATTGCTGTAACATAAATATCTGTATTGGCTAATTCCATGCGTAAACTATTCGTAAATCCTAATACGGCATGTTTCGTTGCTGCATAAGCACTCGATTTCGGAGTTGCAATTTTTCCAGCAAGTGAAGCAATATTAATAATATGTCCTTCATTCTTGTTTACCATATAAGGTAGTACCGCTTTCGTACATGCTACTAATCCAAATACATTTACTTGGAACATATCTTTTACTTCACCCATTGACGCATCTTCAAACGTTTTAAAAATACCAAATCCCGCATTGTTTACTAATATATCAATACGTCCCACTTCTTGTAATACCTTTGAAAAAACAGACTGTACTTCCATCTCATCACTTACATCTAATACATAATAATAGCAAGGCGTATTATAAGTTTCTTTAATTTTGTCTACTAACGCTTGTAGTTTCTCTTCTGTTCGAGCCATTAATACTGGAGTCGCTCCCTGTGCTGCAACTTGCATTGCAACTTGCTCACCAATCCCACTAGAAGCACCTGTAATGACGATTACTTTATTTTGTAAACGTCCTGTCATTGCTGTCACCTACTTTGCATAATAAATCAATTGTTGCGATGACTCATCAATCATCACTTGTTGATTATATGCTAAATAGTCCAATTGTCCAACCGTTTCTGAAATAGTAAGTGGTAATTGTTCTTTATATAATACCGGAAATAGTTTTACACATACTTCAAATGCTGTCATTGGTTTTTCCTTTAATAACTCAAGTACTTTAAAAGCACGTGTTTCTTGCTTTTGTAATCTCGTTTCAATAAGTTGTTTCACATTTAGAACATCTTCCCCATGCCCTGATAAAATGCGTGAAATATTCATTTCGCTTAAACGCTGTAATGTTTGATTATATTGTAGTAATGGGCGTGCCCGTTCTGTTTGCCCTTCATATGGTGGTTCTAGTATTGGATTCGAAGAAATATGACTAATGAGAGCATCTCCACCAATTAATATTCCATCAGATTCTCTATATAAAGAAATATGAGTAGAAGCATGACCTGGTGTTTCAAGCACTGTAAATCCAGGCAAAGAATTAATACGATCTCCTTCTCTCACAGTATGCGTTAACGATCTATTACAAGAATATTTAAGTGTCCTCGTCGTCAATAACGACTCGTCTTTCAAAAATGCTACTGGCACACCAAACTGTAAGGCCGTCTCTCTAAAAAATTCATGATACCGCTTTAAAAACTCTGGATTTTGTGTGATCCAAGGCTCATTCCAAGGATGTCCAATAATATTCGTCTTCTCAGAAAATATATTTAAAAGTCCACAATGATCTGCATGATGATGCGTAATGACTACTGTTTCAATATCTTCTATCGTATGTCCTAATGTACCTAATTGACTTTCTAACGCATTTCTTGCCTCTTCTGTATTCGTCCCTGTATCAATTAATGTTAATGTCTCCCCCTCAACTAAAAACACATTCACAGTTTCCACTGCAAATGGTACAGGAATCTCCATTCGGTGAATCGCCGTCATGCTTAGCCCCCCTGTCTCTTTCCGGTTCAAAAATGAATACTTCTTCAGTTTACAACTTCTATATATATTTGTCATTATTTTCAGATAAAAAGAGGTGTTTCCTATAAAAAAACGAATGTATGTACATTTATAAGAATTTCTAACCAAAATTAAAGGAGGAACATCATGTCTATTCAAAACATTTCCTTTCTCGGTGCAGGCTCTATTGCTGAAGCTATTATTGGTGGCTTGTTACATGCAAACGTTGTTAAAGGTGAACAAATTACTGTAAGTAATCGTTCTAACGAGACAAGATTACAAGAGCTACATAAAAAATACGGTGTCAAAGGTACTCATAATAAAAAAGAATTACTTACTGATGCAAATATTCTTTTTCTAGCAATGAAACCAAAGGATGTTGCAGAGGCGCTTATCCCTTTTAAAGAATACATAAATAATAACGTGCTTATTATTTCATTACTAGCAGGTGTTTCTACTCACTCAATTAGAAAACTACTTCAAAAAGACGTTCCAATTATTCGTGCAATGCCAAATACATCCGCAGCCATTTTAAAATCAGCTACCGCTATCTCCCCTTCGAAACATGCAACAGCGGAACATATTCGCACTGCAACATCTTTATTTGAAACGATTGGTCTCGTCTCTGTTGTAGAGGAAGAAGATATGCATGCTGTCACTGCATTATCCGGAAGTGGACCTGCTTATATTTATTACGTAGTGGAAGCTATGGAAGAAGCTGCAAAAAAAATCGGTTTAAAAGAAGATGTTGCAAAATCACTTATTCTTCAAACGATGATTGGTGCTGCTGAAATGCTAAAAGCAAGTGACAAACACCCTTCTATTTTGCGAAAGGAAATTACTTCTCCTGGTGGAACTACCGAAGCAGGTATTGAAGTATTACAAGAACATAAATTTCAACAAGCACTTATTTCTTGTATTACACAGGCAACGGAACGATCACATAATCTTGGAAAAACATTAGAACAACTAACAAAAGAAAAATAGAAAAAGGAGCTCAAGTTTATTTGAGCTCCTTTTTCTATAATTACACTTAGTTATTGTTCTTCCCAAAAATCTCTTCTTGCAGGCGACGACCAGTCGGCGTTGCTGCAAGTCCACCTTCCGCTGTTTCACGAAGTGCTACTGGCATCGTTTGTCCGATTCTAAACATTGCCTCAATTACTTCATCACATGGAATTGTACTCGTTACACCAGCTAATGCTAAATCTGCTGAAATCATCGCATTTGCAGCTCCTGCTGCATTACGTTTTACACAAGGTACTTCTACAAGTCCTGCAACAGGATCACACACTAAACCAAGCATGTTCTTTAATGAAATTGCCATCGCTGTAGCTGCTTGATCTTGTGTTCCACCAGCCATCTCAACTGCAGCTGCAGCCGCCATTCCACTTGCTGAACCAACTTCAGCTTGGCATCCTCCTGCCGCACCAGAAATACAAGCGTTATTCGCAACAACCATACCGAAAGCTCCTGCTGTAAATAAGAATTCAATCATTTCTTCACGTGTAGGCTGCAATTTTTCTCTTAGCGCAAA
The DNA here is from genome assembly GCF_054509685.1 of Bacillus sp. C-3-6. Lineage (NCBI taxonomy): Bacteria > Bacillati > Bacillota > Bacilli > Caryophanales > Bacillaceae > Bacillus > Bacillus sp. C-3-6. Next base: position 3,940,825 of record NZ_CM137247.1, read on the forward strand.
TAGTACACCTGGCACTGTTCCAGCAGACCCTGCTGTTGGTGTTGCACAAATAATTCCCATCGCTGCGTTTACTTCATTTGTTGCAACAGCTTTGCTTACTGCATCCAAAATCGTATCTCCAGATAAGCCTTTTCCACTCTTCATATACGCTTGAACTTTTACAGCATCTCCACCAGTTAAACCAGTTGGTGATTTCACGCCGCGAATACCACGTTCTACTGCTTGTTCCATCACGACTAAGTTCTTTTCCATACCAGCAATTACTTCTTCACGTGAAATACTTCTTGTTTCCATTTCACATTGAATCATAATTTCTGCGATTTTTACATTTTGTTCTTTAGCTTGCGCCACTAGTTCCGCTGCGTTCCGAAACATGGTGTGTCCCCCCTGCAATTAATCCATAATAGTTACTTGACAAATATTTTGTTGCGCTTTTATTTCTTCAATCACTTCATCTGCTAATAATTCATCTGTTTCAATAACCATAAGCGCTCTTCTTCCTTTTTCTTTACGAGAAACACTCATTGTACTAATGTTAATCTCGTTTGTAGCAAGGATTGAAGCTACTGCTGCAATAGCACCAAAGCGATCGTTATTTACAATAAGTAGTGCTGGACTTGTGCCTGATAATTGAAGATCGAATCCGTTTAATTCTACAACTTCAATTTTACCGCCACCAATTGAGCAAGCAACAACTTCAATTTCTTCTTCACCTTTATACAAACGAATTTTCGCTGTATTTGGGTGAGGTGCATTGGCATCTTCTTCAATGAATTCCACTTCAATTCCGCGCTCTTTTGCTATTTCTAGCGCCTCTGGAATACGTAAGTCATCTGTTTCAAATCCTAATATTCCACCGATTAGTGCTACATCCGTACCATGCCCTCGATACGTCTTTGCAAATGATCCATATAACGAAATGCTTACTCTTTCTGGTTCATGACGAAACAGCTGGCGAGCAACTTGCCCCATTCTTGCCGCGCCTGCTGTATGTGAACTTGATGGTCCAATCATAACTGGACCGATAATATCAAATACTGAGCGATACTTCATCATAACTCCCCCTAAACCTCTATGCAAAAATTTATTCTACTATTCTATTAACCTGCTACATCTGTCGCTTTTCCAGTTGTACCACGAATTTGTTCTGCTGTATGAATTGGATAATTTTTAAATAAAAGTAATCCAATATAACCTGAAATAATACCAGTTATAATAATACATAAGAATCTTAGCATTATTTTCATTAAAAAATGATATAAGATAATCCACAATAAAGTCTGGTAGCAATCCAAAGTTTAACACAGAAGCCATTGCAAGGATAGCATAAACAAGCGATATCTTTCCTATTATAATTCTCATGTTACTCTCTCATGGTTTAGTCAACTTCACTTGTTACGATAATAACTAAAAAGCATGTGACTTATCATAAATTATAATCTGCCCTCATTATAGCTTGTTTTTTATAAAACGCTTACTTTTGTTGAATTTTAAAAGTTCTGAATAAAAGTCCATTCCTGCTATTTGTATCACTTGTATGTCATCTGACTTATATAACAGTTTTTCTAAATAATCATTATTTCGTATTTTTATCGTATATATTCAAACCATTCTAATTTTCTGTATCATCCAAGTATAAGTATAAAATAATAACAGTTTTATTTTTAAATTTTTTTAGACATAAAAAAATGGCAACCCATCGTTACCATTTTTTACAAAATTATTATTTTTCTACTGGGAATGATTTCAAATCTGTCGCTATTTCTGTATTAGAAAACAACTCTCTTGCCTCTTTCAATAATTCCTTATATGTATCTCCTTGATAGCGAGAACTAATGTGAGTTAAGATTAATCGCTTCGCATTTGCCTGAAGTGCAATGCTCGCAGCTTGCTTAGATGTGGAATGAAAATAATCATGCGCTTGTTGCTCATCTTCTGCTGCGAAAGTCGCTTCATGGACAAGTACATCTGCATCTTGCGCAAGCTCCCTACTCGCTTCGCAATATCGCGTATCACCTAAGATAGTAATAATTCTTCCTTTTTGAGGTGGGCCGATAAACTCATTTCCATTTAATATCGTGCCATCCTCTAATTCAACTACTTCTCCATCCTTTAAACGTTTAAAGATTGGACCTGGTTTCACACCCATCTCAAGCAACTTATCAACTAAAAGAGCACCTTGTATATCTTTCTCTACAATACGATATCCAAAACATTCTATACCGTGTGACAATCTTTTCGTTTCTACATAAAATTCATTATCTTCAAATACGGTACCTTCTTCTGTTATCTCCACAACTTCAAGTGGATATTTCACATGTGTCGTACTTACCGATAATGCCACTTCAATAAATTGTTTAATTCCTTTCGGTCCATACACCGTTAAAGGCGTAGTTCCTCCTTGAAATGAACGGCTACCTAATAAACCAGGCAATCCAAAAATATGATCGCCATGTAAATGCGTAATAAATATTTTTTCAATGCGGCGCGGACGTACAGATGTATGTAATATTTGATGTTGCGTGGCCTCGCCACAATCAAATAACCAAGTTTGTCCTCGTTCTTCTAACAATTGTAAAGCAATTGCTGAAACGTTCCTTCCTTTTGAAGGAACACCTGCACCAGTTCCTAAAAATACAAATTCCACTTTCTTTCCTCCAGCTCTAAATATACTCTATCTCTCATCTTACGGAATGTTATTTCAAATGGCAAATTGAATTTACATAACCAATCATCTAGACAACTATATAACACGAACATTATACTTAAAAAATTTAGCAATCGTTCGTGTTTTGTGTTAAAATGATTATACTACATTTTAAGGGAGCGTTTTATTATGAAAGAAGTATTTCGTTTACAAACTGATTTTTCATCTTCATTTGATCGCTGGGTAAGTTCTTTCGTGTCTGATCACCCAGCACAATTAGAATGGACAACTTTAAAGGAATTAATCCATGAATATACAACATCACATACAAATGATACGTTACCAGCATATATTTCTTCAGCTTTAACATATTACGCCCAACGCGTTTCAACTACAAACAGTTCAGAGATTGTTATTTTTGAAAACCCTACCATCTCGTAATCTATAATAAAAAAGCACTGGTTACAGTGCTTTTTTATTTATACTTATTTAGCAAATGATTATATTCCGTCCAAAAGTCTGTATACATACTTTGATCAAACTCATCTAAAATTATCTTTTCACTTGATTTATTGAATAATTCTTTTGCTTGTAGCGCAAAAGAAACAATTTGTTTTCTATATTCATTTTCATTTACTTCTATATGAAGCCCTTCATAGTATATAGCCTTTTGATCAGTAGAAATAACTTTGACAAAATCCTTTAAAACCACATTTTCACCTATATGGTTTATAGTCCAATGAATTAAAATTGGGCATCCTAACATGGGCATAGTGCCACATCCGTGCAAAATAAGCCCCTCTTCATTTTCAATATCACAAATATATTCTTTATCTAAAGTTCGTAACAGAGCTAAAGCTGATTCACTTATTCCCCATTCCTCATCCATACCTGTTTGTGTAATAATCGTTCCATCCACATTTAAATAAATTTCCCCGTGAGAACATAAATCTTCCTGCTCATTAAACAACCACTTTTGATTCTCAATATTTATAATAAAATTTTGTGGTACCATTACAAATTCCCCTTTTATAAAAATATTTATTTTCCACATTATTTATAATTAATATCATGCATTTCATCCCATATATCTATTATAAATCCATTTAATATTTTAAAAACACAGATAAAAAAGATATTGACACTACGATTTTACAGTGCTAACATTCAACATGTAATTGAATATGGTCTCTGTTAGGTGAGGCTCCTGTATAGAGAAACGCTGCTGCCCAAAAATGTCGAGAGACGCCAATGGGTCAACAGGAAAGGTCGGAATGAAGGCCTTTTTTAACGTAGCTGGTTTCAGTACCTATGCTATACAGTGCTAAAACTCAACGAGGGAGAGGTGCATGTATTTTGTCATACACAAAAACTGTTTTTATTTATGTCTACTAGCAGTCTTTGTTGTGGACTCTTTTAACTGCGAATTCAGACCTTTACTCGTTTTGAGTAAAGGTCTTTTTACGTCTATATGCACCTTACTATGAAACAAACATAGCATATTCAGAAACTACTAAATTGTACGGAGGTGAGGAACAGTTGGCAATTGATGATTCGGCCCAGATACCCATACGTTTTACATTCATATTTCATCATGTAGGTAGGAAAGAAACTGTTCCTCACCATTTCAAATAGTTAGGTAACAGATTGTTTCCTCCTTCATGACAGAGGAGGAACTACCGATGTTTAATTTACAAAGACAAGAAACAAAGCATGCTTATGAGCAAGATAGCATGAAAACAAATAACGAATTATTAGTGGAGGTTGCAACACAAGATATAAGCTCTGCGTTAAAACTTTTAGAAACATCTCAAGATGGATTATCTAAACAAGAAGCGTCTCGTAGACTTTCTTTATATGGCCCGAACGAAATAGCTCATAATAAAATGGCACCGTGGTACATTCAGCTTCTGTTAGCATTTAAAAATCCATTTATTTTCGTTTTATTAGCTCTTGGAGCACTCTCCTTTTTCACGGATGATATGCAAGGAACAATTGTCGTATCTGTAATGGTCCTACTTAGTGCAACGATTCGATTTTCCCAAGAATTTCGTTCTCAAAAAGCTGCCGATAAGTTAAAAGCTATGGTTCGAACAACTGCGAGCGTATTTAGAATAAATGGATTTGTACATGAAATAAAAAATGTAACGAATTTAAATCGAAATTACACAACAGAAATTCCAATTGAGGAACTTGTACCTGGCGATATTATTTCCCTTTCAGCAGGTGATATCGTTCCAGCCGATGTGCGTATTGTATCCGCTAAAGATTTATTTGTTAATCAATCTTCTTTAACAGGGGAAGCACTTCCTGTAGAAAAATACGAAAACTGCTACCATACAGAAAATAAGCATATCTTACCGAAAAACATGAAAAAAAATTACAATCCACTCGATATGGAAAACCTTTGCTTCATGGGAACAAATATTGTAAGTGGTAGCGCAAAAGCTGTTGTCATCTCAACAAGTACTGATACGTATTTCGGCTCTTTAGCAAATAAGGTAATCGGAAAGCGGGTAGAAACAAGCTTTGATAAAGGTGTAAACAAAGTAAGCTGGCTCTTAATTACATTCATGCTTATTATGGCGCCTATTGTCCTTCTCATTAACGGATTCACAAAAGGAGATTGGCAAGAAGCTTTCTTCTTCGCTATTGCCGTGGCTGTTGGCCTTACACCTGAAATGTTGCCAATGATTGTAACTGCTAATTTAGCTAAAGGTGCCGTTAACATGTCTAAACAAAAAGTAATTGTGAAGCACCTAAATTCTATTCAAAACTTAGGTGCTATGAATATTCTTTGTACAGATAAAACCGGAACTTTAACAGAAGATAACGTTATCCTTGTTCGTCACTTAGATCCTAATGGAAATAAATGCAATCGCGTCTTGCAATTTGCCTATTTAAATAGTTTCTATCAAACTGGATTGAAAAACTTAATAGATAAAGCTGTTATTAAGCATACAGAGGAAAACAATACATTTGACCCATCAGCTTTTCAAAAGCTAGATGAAATTCCATTCGATTTCGCCCGCCGGCGTATGTCAGTCATCGTAAAAGATATTTCAGGTGAACATACAATGGTTTGTAAAGGTGCCGTAGAAGAAATTTTATCAATTTGCAACTACACTGAAGTGGATAAAAAAATCGTTACACTCACTGAGGAAATACGCTCAAATGTCAAAAAACTAAGCGAGACATTGAATAGTGAAGGTATGCGGGTTATTGCTGTGGCTTATAAAAAAGATAGAAACATAAATGATAAAGAGTACGCAGTAAAAGACGAAACTGATATGATTCTCGCTGGATATATCGGCTTTTTAGATCCACCGAAACCATCTGCAGCAGCTGCAATTCAAGCATTACAAAAGCATGGTGTACAAGTAAAAATTTTAACTGGCGATAACGAAATTGTTACACGAAAAGTTTGTAAAGAAGTTGGATTAGATATCGGCGAACCAATCCTCGGTTACGAGATTGATTCTTTACCAGATAAAGCATTAGCAAAACTTGCTGAAGAAACGACTGTATTTGCGAAGCTTAATCCAATGCAAAAATCTCGCATTATACACGCATTACAAGGAAACGGACACACTGTAGGTTACATGGGAGATGGCATTAACGATGCTGTAGCATTACGTGAAGCTGATGTCGGAATATCTGTTGATACTGCTACTGATATTGCGAAAGAAGCTTCTGATATTATTCTACTCGAAAAAAGTTTAACTATATTAGAAGCCGGGATTTTAGAAGGACGTACTACATTCGGAAATATTTTAAAATATATTAAGATGACAGCTAGCTCTAACTTCGGTAATGTGTTTAGCGTGTTAGTAGCAAGTGCTTTCATTCCTTTTTTACCGATGCTTGCCATTCATCTTTTAATTCAAAACTTACTTTATGATATTTCACAACTTTCTATTCCATGGGACAAAATGGATAAAGAGTTTCTAGAAAAACCACGAAAATGGGATACTGCAAACTTACGAAACTTCATTATTTGTATCGGCCCAATTAGTTCCATATTTGATATTATCACATACGTAGTCATGTGGAATGTATTTGGCGCAAATACACCGAGCGAGCAATCATTATTCCAGTCCGGTTGGTTTGTGGTTGGATTGTTAACACAAACTTTAATTGTTCACATGATACGAACACAGAAGATTCCATTTATTCAAAGCGCTGCATCAACACCAGTCGTTTTATTAACCGCTCTTATTATGGCAATCGGGATTTATATTCCATTCTCACCACTTGGTGCAGCCGTTGGTTTACAAGCATTGCCACTTAGCTACTTCCCTTGGTTAGTAGGAATACTATTAGGCTACGCTTTTTTAACACAATTCCTGAAAAAGCTTTATATTAAAAAGTTTCATAGCTGGTTGTAAAAATAAGAATGAGTGGGTATTCCCCGCTCATTCTAAAAGACATAACAGATACTTATATATGGAGGTGACCATGATGGTATGGTACGACATTGTATTCAGATTAGTTATCGCAATTATTGTAGGTGCTTGCATCGGAATGGAAAGGCAATGGAGACACCGAATGGCCGGGCTGCGGACAAATGCTCTCGTATCACTTGGTGCCTGTATATTTGTTTTATTATCCGTCATGCTTGATCATGATGCTAGCCCCTCACGCATTGCTGCTCAAGTCGTTAGTGGCATTGGTTTTTTAGGGGGTGGCGTTATTATCCGCGATGGTTTTAGTATTAGAGGGCTAAATACGGCAGCTACTTTATGGTGTGCAGCTGCTGTCGGTACTCTTACAGGCGCCGGTTTCCTCGTTGCAGCTATATTAGGTGCAGCCGGCGTGTTACTAGCAAATATACTTCTTCGTCCAATTGCTCTTTTTATGAATAAAAAATCAAAAGAAGAATCACCTGAACAAACGAACTACTTACTTTCCCTTACTTGTTCAGAAGAAAATGAAGCACATATTCGTTTTTTACTTATGCATATGGTAAGTACAGAAGGGCTCAGTTTAAAAGAGTTGTATAGTGAAGATGTAGATTCTAATCAAAAAGTTTGTATACAGGCTACATTACATTGCAAGACAAATGCAGCTATCTTAATTGAAAAAATAGTAAGTAGAATGCTATTAGAATCTGGCGTTACTGGAGCTGGATGGAAGACTTCTTTAGATTTAGAAGCGAGTTAAATAGGAAAGGTGTCATGATTTTTACTACTTCATGACACCTTCTACATAAATTTATTTTCTAACTTTTGTTGAAACGACTTCTCTTGCTTACGTAATAGTTGACTACCTCGTTGTAAAAGTGGTGTTCCATACTTATCATTAATTTGATCAATGACAGCAAGTAGCGGTTCTTTTTTTGCATCCTCTTCAAATGAAAACAAATCTAATTGTTTCACCGATTCTGTCTTCCACTCTATTTCAGTAGCTGTAACACCTAGTAAACGAACGGAATCACCATCCCAATGTTGCTTCCATAAACGGGATGCTGCTTGAAAAATATCGCGTTCTTCCCAAATCGCATTTTTCAATTGCTTACTCCGTGTTACTGTTCGCCTATCATGGTATTTAATCATAATTTGAATATTATAGCTGACAAGGGTTCGCTTTTGTAACCTTTTACTCACTGACTTTGATAAACGTTCTAACATATCAAGTAATTCTTTCTCTTCATCCATATCCTTTGAAAAAGTCATCGAGTTACCGACACTTTTATGCTGTCCCATTTGACTCGGATCCACTTCCCTATCATCTATACCCTTTGCACGCCTTTGCAAATCAACACCGTGCTTGCCAATTTTAGCGCGAATGATATGCTCGTCTCCCTTTGCCAACTGTTCAATTGTCTGTATATGAATATCATTTAATTTTTCAGCTGTTTTCTCACCAATTCCATGCATTGCTCCAACTGGACGTGGCCAAATCAGTTCTGGAATATCGCGTTTTCGAAGCACGGTAATACCAAGTGGTTTTTTCATATCTGAAGCGGTCTTTGCTAGGAAAAGATTTGGAGCGATTCCAATACTACACGGAAGCTGCAACTCTGTTAATAGTGCTTGTTGAATCATCTTTGCTATTTCAAGAGGAGAACCAAGTGCGTAGCAATCTGTAATATCTAAATATCCTTCATCTATTGAGACTGGTTGTATCTTTTCTGTAAAACGGGAAAGGACTTGAAACATTTGAAATGAAGCTTCGCGATATAATGTGAAATTAGGACGCCTTACAACTAATTGCGGGCATAACCTTTTCGCTTCCCAAAGGGGCATCGTCGTACGTATTCCGTATTCTCTCGCCTCATAACTACATGTTATAATAATTCCTTTTCTCTCTTTTTCATTTCCAGCAACCGCTAATGGCTTTCCTTGTAATGATGGATCATGAGCAATTTCAACAGATGCGAAAAAGCAATTCATATCTACATGTAAAATTACACGACCATTTTTCGGATACATTTCTCGCATAGTACTCACTCCCTAATCAGAACGTTCGTTCTTTTATTATATCAAATTTTGCACAATAGTTATAATAATTACTTGTTCTTTTTTATAATCCATATAAAGAGGATACACATGTGAGAGAGGCTGATTATGGTGAAATTAACTATATGTTCCTTGTAGTTATATTAATCATCATAATTATTTACTCCTTCCAATTTTCAACATGAATACGTTTGGATTTTTCTCTCGTCTAATATTATATACTGCTATGATTTTTCTTGTATTGGCTTATACGCCTTGTAAAAACAATCGAATCAAAATAAAAAGCGTGTAAATCACAATTGATTTACACGCTTTTTCTATTCTATTACTTCGCTACTTCTTCAATAATTGCAACAACTAATTCTGCTGTTTTTGCTAACTCTTCAACAGGAATCTTCTCGTTTGTTGTATGAATTTCTTCATAACCAACTGCCAAGTTAACTGTTGGGATACCGTGTCCTGCAATTACGTTTGCATCACTTCCGCCACCACTTTGGTGAAGAGAAGGTGTACGACCAATTTTTTCAGCTGCACGTTTTGCAACTTCTACAACGTGATCGCCATCAGCAAATTTAAATCCTGGGTACATAACGTTTACTTCAACGTCTGCATGACCACCCATTTCTTTTGCAGTTGTTTCAAATGCTTCTTTCATTTTCGCAACTTGTGCTTCCATTTTCTCATTGATTAAAGAACGAGCTTCTGCAAAGATTTGTACATGATCGCAAACGATATTCGTTTGTGTACCACCTTCAAAACGTCCAATGTTTGCAGTCGTTTCAGAGTCAATGCGACCAAGTGGCATCTTCGCAATTGCTTTCGCTGCGATAGTAATTGCAGATACACCTTTCTCCGGTGCTACACCAGCGTGAGCTGTTTTCCCGCGAATAATTGCGTTCACTTTCGCTTGTGTTGGAGCTGCAACAACGATTTCACCAACTTTTCCATCGCTATCTAATGCGTAGCCATACTTCGCTGTAATACGCTCACGATCTAAAGCTTTTGCACCAACAAGACCTGATTCTTCTCCGACTGTAATAATAAATTCAATTTTACCGTGAGAGATATTTTTCTCTTTTAAAACACGGATTGCTTCGAACATTGATGCTAATCCAGCTTTATCATCCGCGCCCAAAATTGTTGTACCATCTGATACGATATATCCATCTTTAATAGAAGGCTTAATTCCATTACCAGGAACTACTGTATCCATATGAGAAGTAAAGTAAATTGTATCAACACCATCTTTTGTTGCTGGTAAAGTACAAATTAAGTTACCTGCACCATGACCAGTTACAGCCATTGTGTCATCTTCAAATACTTCTACACCTAAATCTGTAAATTTCTTCGTTAATACTTTGCAGATTTCTGCTTCAAATTTCGTTTCAGAATCTACTTGTACTAATTCCATAAATTCATTTACTAAACGTTCTTGATTAATCATAAGACTGCGCCTCCTGCACTACCATTATGTATGTAACACTATTAATTATAACAGAATTTCGCAAAAGTTTCGAAATACAAGACAAAAAACAGATGGTTTACATGTCTAGATAACCATCTGCTTTCTATTACTCATTTAACAATACCCAGCGCATATGATCCTCCCACACGCCATTTACCATTAACATCTTCCTAGACACGCCTTCATATTGAAAGCCTATCTTCGTCACTACTTGTATAGATGCTAAATTACGAGGCATAATCGGAGCTTCTATACGATGTAACTGAAATCCCTCAAAAGCAACTTGAATTGCTTTTCTAAGCGCTTCTGTCGTATACCCTTTGTTTAACTCTGCTTTATCTAATTTATAACCGAGTACACAAGATTGATAAATGCCACGAACGATTAAATTAAATGAAATACACCCAATTATTTTCGTATCATCACCCTTTTTAAAAATCCATAGTCTGATGATTTTCCCTTCTTCGAACTCTTTTCTATCCTTTTGCAACTTTTTCTTTTGATAATCTAGCGTAAAAAAATCATCCGGTCTATACTCTTCCCAAGCTTTTAAAAACTCACGATTTCTGTCGTAATATTGAAGAACTGTTTCAGCATACGACTCATCAATTTCCTTTAAATATAAACGATCTGTTTCGTATATTTTCATCATCGTATCTCCATTCTTCAGCTTGCCCAACTAAAAATTAACAATATACCCTTTTACTATATTCTCTACACACACTCAAATTTCCTGTTATATTTTGCAACCCCTTCCCGAATTTTGTCCTTACTCTCCCCTTGTCCATAATTTCATTTCTCGTTACAATGAAATTGTACTGATTTGCAAGGAGGTATAACGATGCATAAAAAAGCTCAAAAAATTATGGTTTATGTGATGCTAATTTCTATGCTTGTAACAACATTACTTGCTGGCGCGAGTATGTTTTGGTAAAAAGGGCGATGTGTTCGTCCTTTTTTTACTTTTTACACATGACAAAATAAACCATCTCGACATCGAGATGGTTTATTTTATATAAAACACAATCGCTACAATACTGAAGGAAAATGACATTACAAGTGCTATTACAAAACTTGTATATTGTTTCTGCTGAAATGCCCCAATAACAAAAGTGAGATTAAGTAATGCCATACATACAATCGCTACAAGATAAGAACATATATTAAAAGTTGCCAATATGAATGTAATAACAAATAGAAATCCCATAAAAAACTGCATATACGAAAGTTTTGGATTCAAGTACATATGAGCAACCCCTTTATCTAATTTTATCTTTCTATACTTTCATTAACGCATGGTTATGTACACATGTCAAGACAACTTATTACAATAGAAAAAGCCAACCTTTTCGTTGGCTTCTTCATATGCAACGGCTCCTTTTTCTTTTGCCAATTGCTGAAATGATTTTTTCGATTTCACAATCCATACTTTCGTTCCAATTGGAATACGATCAAACAAATATTCCACATCGTTTTTCTTCATTCTTATACATCCTTGTGAAATATACTTTCCAATTGAACTCGGTTGGTTTGTTCCATGTATTCCATATTTACTTCCATCAGTTCCTCTTGCATTAAATCCAATCCACCTTGATCCAAGTGGATTTTTTGGCGATCCACCTGGAATATCCTTCGCAATGTAATACGGATCCTTCGCTTTCATTACAACATCAAAAGTTCCTTCTGGAGTTAATTCATTCGTTTTCCCTGTCGCTACTGGAAAAACCTTTTGAATCTTTCCATCGTCAATGTAAGCTAATTTATTCGTTGCTTTATTTACAATAATAAAAGGATCTCCGGCACGTGGATTATCCCCAAGAGGCCAAATCGGCGATAAAGAAAGACATAATATGATAGAGAGAAGATACGGCATAGATAATTCCTACCTTCTATATAAGTTCTTTTATATTATCCTTTCCCTTAAAGCGACTTTTAATGAGTAAATATTGTTCCATTTCATACACAAGTTGAACAAGTTTCGCACGTATCTCAAATTCTTCGCGTGTAGCTGGCAATGGCATGTCTCTAAATAATTCCCTCATTTCTTGAAGCTGCCTTAAGGAAATAACGCCTGTACTCTCAGGGCTAATAGCATTACCAATGTTTTCAACAACATCTGCAATCATGTCAGCTTGTTCATACGTCCACGATAAAGAAGCTGCTAATGGTATCATTCGCTCTAAAATTTCGAATTGTTGCATACGCATATTAAAATAACGATAGTAATAATCATCTTCTCGCATAAATGCATTCTCAAGTTTTTTAAACGATAAATCTCTTGCTTCATTTAACATATTCTCGGTTTCAATGAGTTCTGCTCCACTCCAACTACTTTCTCGATTTCGTAAATACACAACCATTTCAAACAAAATCGTTTTAAAATTACTCTCTATTTTATCCTGATACTCTTTTAGCTTATTTTCACTACTCGGCATATACATATTTACTAATAACGCCACGCTAATTCCTATTGTTAATATAGCAATTTCATTTCCAACTATAAGCCATGTAATTTGCTTCAATGAATATAGATGCATAACAATAACTGAACTGGTGACAATACCTTCTTGAATTTTAAGCATTACTGCAGTCGGAATAAATGTAAGTAACAATATGCTAATTGCAAGTGGTGTATAGCCGATCGTTTCAAAAATACAAAACGCGAATACCATTGATAATACACACGCTAGAAAACGATGTAACGACACTTGAAGCGATTTGCGCTTCGTATTTTGTACACATAAAATAACTAAAATACCTGCTGAACTATAAAATTCTAATCCTAATAACTGAGCAATAAAAACTGCCGCGCCTGTCCCTATTGCTGTTTTTACTGTACGGTATCCAATTTTGAACATATCATTGCTCCTATATGTATAAACGTATTTACAGCTAGTATAAAAAAAGGATGACACAATGTCATCCTTTTCTACTTATTATTCACATAACCTTTTCATATTACAATATTTTTTGTAAAAATTGTTGCGCACGTTCACTTTTCGGCGCTGCAAAAAATTCTTCTGGCGCACTATCTTCTACAAGCTTTCCTCCGTCCAAGAAAAGAACACGATCTGCCACTTCTTTTGCAAAGCCCATTTCATGTGTAACAATGGCCATCGTCATTCCTGTCGTAACTAACGATTTCATAACTTCTAACACTTCTTTCACCATCTCTGGATCTAGCGCCGATGTCGGTTCATCAAATAACATAACTTCCGGTTCCATCGCTAACGCTCTTGCAATTGCTACACGTTGCTTTTGTCCTCCCGACAAACGATTCGGATACGTATTTTTTTTATCTACTAATCCAACCTTTTCTAAAAGTTTCTCAGCTTTCTTTTCAGCTTCTTGCTTCGTTACCCCTTTTACATTGATAGGAGCATACGTAATATTTTCTAATACAGTCATATGAGGAAATAAGTGAAAATGCTGAAATACCATACCGACATTTTCACGAACATGCATAACATTCGTTTTCGGATTCGTTACTTCTTCCGTTCCAATCCAAATGTGACCATCCGTTGGTGCTTCTAACATATTCATACAACGTAAAAATGTTGATTTTCCTGATCCAGAAGGTCCTATAATTGCAACTACTTCCCCTTTTTCAATCGTTGTTGTAATTCCTTTTAATACTTCGTTTTTACCAAATGATTTATGAAGGTTTTCAATTTTAATCACTTTTCTTCATTCTCCCTTCAATTGCCTTCCCGACTAATGTAAGAATAATGACTAACATATAATAAATCAGTCCAACAAAAAGTAATGGTTCAAGATATTTAAATGTCTCACCGCCTACAATGTAAGCACGACGCATTAAATCAGTCGCGCCTATTACTGTTACTACAGCTGATTCTTTCGTAAGTGTCGCAAATTCGTTCACAAGCGCTGGTAATATATTTTTTAATGCTTGAGGGAAAATAATATTTCTCATCATTTTTCCGTATGGTATCCCTAAAGCCATTGCTGCTTCTGTTTGTCCTTTATCAACTGCTTGAATACCAGCACGAATTACTTCTGACATGTATGCACCTGAATTCAAGCTAAATGCAAGTACAGCTGCTAAGAATGCTGGTATTTCATAACCAATTATTTGCGGGACACCGAAATAAATAATCATTAATTGCAATACAAGTGGTGTACCACGAAAAATTGATGTATAAAAATCTGCTGCTATATTTAACGCTCGTATTCTAGCAATTTTACAAAGTGCTAATAACGTTCCTAAAATAAATCCTGCTAAAGCTGATACTGCTACAATTTTCAAAGTAACTTCTAAACCTTTTAGTATATATGGTATCGAAGGCGTAATCGCCGAAAAATCTAAGTTCATTCTTTTCATTCCCCTCACAGAAAAGTGAAAGGCAGCTTATTTTCCGCTGCCAAACCATTTCTTCACTAATTTATCCATTTCTCCATTTTCTTGCATTTTTTTAATTACTTTATTAAATTCAGCTGTTTTATCACTGTTTTTCGGAAGGGCAATTGCTGCTCCAACTTCTTCTGGCGCTTCTTTAATTTCAATTCCTTGTAAATCTTTCATTTTCTCTAAATAATTTTTAGCAACTGTGTCTTCTATAATTGCAGCGTCAAAACGACCAGCTTTAATTTCTTGTACGATTTCTGGTATACGGTCACGTCCCTCAACTTGGAAATCTACTTGTTTTTTAAATTCTGCCGCTTTCTCTTCTTGAATAGATCCTGTTTGTACCCCTACTTTTTTCCCTTTTAAATCCTCTACAGATTTAATGTTAGAATCCTTTTTAGAAACGACCATATTTTTCGCAACAAAATAAATATCTGTAAAATCAACATTATTTTTACGCTCTGCAGTTGGCGTCATGCCTGCCATTACGAAATCAACTTTTCCTGAACTAAGAGATGCTAATAAACCACCAAAATCCATATCTTTCACTTTCACTTCATACCCAAGTTCTTTTCCGATATATTTAGCAACATCAACATCAAAACCAATAATTTCATCACTTTTTGAAGCTTCCACGTATTCATATGGTTTATAATCTGCTGAAGTCCCCATTACGAGTACTTTCTTATTTCCTTTTGTTTCTTTCGATTCCCCATTACTACAAGCGCTGAATATACTTACAATTAAAATAAGTGCAAACGATATTGATACTAACTTCTTCATCTTTCTTCCCCCTAATAATGTATATTTAAAAGTTTAATAGAATATTTATTCGATGCTTGTATTGTATCAGCACTTTTATTTTTATGCAATATATAAAATAAAAATAAATAACAAAACAATATAAACGCTATTTGTTATGTATAAAATAATGCATAAAATAACATAACTATGCATATCTCTGAAATTTTAATAATAAATAAAAAAGGCGGCACATCCACTTGATTGTGGACGTGCCGCCTTTTCTCTTATTTTTTATAGTTCTTCACAATTCTCTTCAAAATATGATTGTAGTTTCGCAATAACTTGCATCGGTTCATGACCTTCAATTTCATGACGCTCTACCATCGTTACAATTTTTCCATCTTTTAATAAAGCAAATGATGGAGAAGAAGGTGGGTACCCTTCGAAATATTCACGCGCTCTTGCTGTCGCTTCTTTATCTTGACCTGCAAACACCGTTACAAGGTGGTTAGGACGTTTATCATAATGTACGGAATGCGCAGCAGCAGGACGAGCAATACCACCTGCACAACCACATACAGAGTTTACCATTACAAGTGTTGTTCCATTTCTTTTAAACGCTTCTTCTACCGCTTCTGGCGTCGTCAATTCTGTATATCCAGCAGAGACAATCTCTTCACGCGCTTGGCGGACAACATCATTCATAAAAAAGTTAAAATTAATCACTCTTTTCCCTCCTCTAAAACTACCTATTTGTATCTTACCAGTTAATGTTTATGAAATACAAGTAAGTTTACTTGTATTTAAGTATAGAAAAGGTGTTAGAGCACTTGCTCTAACACCTTTTCTTTAATGACCACGATGTTTTTGCTTTGCTTTTTGTACTTTAATTAAACGTCTTCTTTCTTTTTCAGCTTCTCGCTTCTCCTTAGACTGCACTTTCTTTTCTTGTTTATGCAATTCATAAGATAAACTAATCGCCTCTTGCGCCTTAGTAAAACGTTTAACATTTGTTTCTTTTGCTGCTTGTCGTATGATACGCTTTATGTTTTTAGGACGCTGTTTTTCTTTAACTTCTACACCACATTTTGCAAAATGCTGAAAATGCTCTAAAAGTGAACTATTCACAAACATAAGCACTTCTTCATCTGACGGTTCCGCTCCAAAAATATACCTCGCTCCATACAATTTCCCTTGTTCTTTACATGTAATGATTCCAACAAAAAATTGGCCATCGTGATATACTGTCAACTCCATTGACAGCCCCTCCTTTAAAAAATTAGAAATACGGGACATCCCGGAGGGGAAGGTTACTGACATGAAATCATGCGTCTGGACTACCAACCAGAGCTGTGTTTTTGTATTTCTTTCACTTTTATTATATCTTTTTTTCCATAATCTTCATATATTCAACAATCATTTTTTTATGCGATCCTACAATATAGTCAGGTAGTTCTGTTACTGAAAAGAATTTAAGCTGAACTGCTTCTTCTTTATTCATAACAAAATCCCCTTCGTATTCATCCGTATAATAGGCGGTTGTTACAGATTGAAATTCATCACCGTTTGCTAATTTTGTAAAGTAGTTCGCTCCAGAAAATACATTGATTAGTCGCAAGTTCTTCACTTTTATTCCTGTCTCTTCATATACTTCACGATAAGCTGTTTCTTCTGGTGATTCACTAAGCTCCATTAGCCCGCCAGGTAGCCCCCATTTTCCGTACGGCTCTGTCCGCTGCTGCAATAAAACATAACCATTTTCATTTATAACGAGTACAACAGCACCAACTAAAATTAAAGGGCGATGACCAACTATTTTTCGTAATTCTTCTACATATCCCACCGTATCGCCTCCTTTTTCGTTGTCCACACTATTGTATCATATGTACGAAACGACAAAATGCGTATATTTTTCATTTTTTTAACAAAATATTTATTTTATGTGATTCATCTACTGTAGCTAACATAATGGATTCGACTTCTGTACTCTCCTCTAGAAATTCTCTCGCCCACGCTTCTGTTTTTCCTAATAATGCAAGAGCATCTTTCTGAATCCTCCCATCCTTTACTAATACAAAAGAAACTGGAGATTTTCTTCCCGCCACTTTAAGATCAAGCCGCGAAACTGCTTCATATTCTGGATACCGAAATATAGAAACGACACCGTTCGCTTCCCATAATGCTAATTTAATCGTTTGAATATCGCTCACATTTCGCATACGAAGTTCCGAAAACAAATATTCCACGGTAATTCTCGCCTTTTTCAAATTGCTAAAATCAATGGAACCATTATGTATAAGAATGATAGGTGCTGGCTCTAAAAAGCGTCTCCATTTATCCCATTTCAGCATTAAAACTGAGCTTATAATATGAAGTACAACGAGTATGAACGTTGTAATCATCGAGCCCAGTAACCCTACTTTTTCATCAGACAATGCGTTAGAAACATTCCCACCAAGCAATAACACTAATACAACATCTAAAAAACGAAGTTGTGCGATAGACCTTTGCCCCATTGCTTTCGCAACTAATATTAAAAATATGTATGCTATAATAGCCCGAATAACCCATTCACTATTAGAAAGATGCCGTGCTCCTTCAAAAATATGCATATGCATCACTTTGCACTCCTTACCCGTCTCAAACTGCTATCCTGTTTTAGTTTGCAACGTTTATGAGCATATATGTAAAAAAAGCTGGTTCGTTTAAAAACGAACCAGCTTTTTTTACTTAACGGAAAACATATATTTTTTATAAGTTTTCCGTACCGATAGTATGAGCCCCATCATAATCATATTCGAGAATAAGGAACTTCCCCCATACGATAAGAAAGGTAATGCAATACCTTTTACAGGCATTAATCCAACGATCATACCGATGTTTTGGAATATTTGAACTGTTAATATACCGATCGATCCAGCGCATAATAATGTACCAAATAAATTATCAGCGGAATAACCAATAATAATTGTTCGATATAGTAGTAATAGGAACAAGAAAACAACTAAGGCTGCTACGATAAATCCACCTTCTTCGGCAATTGTAGCGAAAATAAAGTCAGTATGCTTCTCTGGGATATAGACGCTTCCTCCCCCAAACCCTTTACCTTCCATTCCTCCACTACCTACAGCTAAAATCGATTGTTGCGTTTGATAACCTTGATCTGCATTTTCAAATGGATTTAACCAACCTACAATACGCGACTGTTGGTGAGGTTTTAGTAAAGTAACTAAATTATTATAGAAAAAATCTTGATACTTAAAGAAAATAAATATTAAAGCAGATAATATGGTCAACGGAATAACTGTACATAATGCTATCAATTTCTTTTGAATACCTGACATAAATAAAATACATGCAATAGCAGCAGCATATAAGAACACCATACCTGTATCAGGTTGACTATATACAACCGCCATAGGTGGAAGTGACACTAGCATAATTTTACCTACTAGCTTTAAATCTGTTTGGAATGTCCTTGCCATATACTGTGCATTATGTTTTACTGCTATACTCGCTACTACGAGTAGCAATGCAATTTTGAAAAACTCAGACGGCTGAATTTGTCCAAATACTGGGAAAACAAACCATCTTTTTGCACCTAATTTTTCAGGTGTAAAACCTGATGGTGGTAATACTTTCAAAAGAATAAGTGAAGCAAACCCAGCAATATAAAGCGGCCAAGATAATTTTTGTAACTGATCTAAATCAATGCTTGCAACAAGAAGTAACAATACAACCCCAATTATGTAGTTAACACCTTGTTTCATAGCAAAGTTTGCAGCTCCATACTGTCCCGTTTGCTGACTGCTATATATAGCAGCTATACTCGTCACACATAGTGCACACAAAATTAAAATTAATTTTACATCTAAACTTTTTAGAAACTCGGTACTTCTTTTCATGACATCCTCCTGAAACATTGTTACGGCAAAAATAAAAAACCAGGAGTCAACATTCTTCATGTTTTGACGACTGATTACACATTATCTATAAAACACTTATATAGAATAACTCTCTTTTTCATACAATACAATATATTATACTACAGTTTCATCAGTAAGATTTGCCAAAAAAATTATTCTTTTCTTATTTTATATCCATATACCATATATCAGCAATGTATTTTCGTAAATTCCTAATACATAATCGTTTATTGTAAGATTACTGGGAAAGGTATTTATACATATAGTAGGATGTAGATGAAGAAATAAGATGATAAAAAGCTCGCATAAGCGAGCTTTTTATTAATATACAGATGTATTATTTTCTGACATGTTTTCTAAAATTTCTTTAACACGCCCTAAGAACTTACCACAAATTAAACCATCAAGTACGCGGTGATCAAGTGATAAACATAAGTTAACCATGTCACGAGCACCGAACATACCGTTATCCATAATTACTGGGCGTTTTACAATTGATTCAACTTGTAAAATAGCCGCTTGTGGGTAATTAATAATACCCATAGATTGAACAGAACCGAATGATCCTGTGTTATTAATTGTAAATGTTCCACCTTGCATTTCGTCTGCTTTTAACGATTTCGTGCGTACTTTTCCTGCAAGTTCTGTAATTTCACGAGCGATACCTTTAATTGTTTTCTCGTCCGCTTGCTTAATTACTGGTACAAATAGTTCTTCCTCTGTTGCAACAGCGATAGAAAGGTTAATATCTTTCTTCTGAACAATTTTATCGCCAGCCCACATTGAATTGATTTGAGGATACTCTTTTAACGCTTGTGCTACTGCTTTTACGAAGAAAGCAAAGAACGTTAAGTTAAAGCCTTCACGCTTCTTAAAGTCACCTTTGATTGAGTTACGGTATGACACAAGGTTTGTCACATCTACTTCAATCATCATCCAAGCATGTGGTGCTTCGTGTTTACTACGTAACATGTTTGCTGCGATTGCTTTACGCACACCTGTTACTGGAATTTCGATATCTCCAGGCATTGTAGGTACAGAAACTGGTTTCGCAGCTTCTACTTTTTGCGCTACTGGTGCTGCTTTTGGTGCTTCTGGGCGAGCTTCTACTACTGCCGCTACAGCTTCCTCTTTCTTCGCCGCACCTGCTTGCGGAATATTTCCAGATTCCACTAGCTTTAAAATATCTTTACGAGTGATACGGCCGTTTGCTCCCGTACCTTCTACTAGATCTAAATCAACGTTATGCTCACCCGCAAGTTTTAACACAGCTGGTGAAAAACGTGGTTTTCCATCAGTTGGTTGTTTTACTTTCGGTGCTTTTTCAGACGTAGCTACTTCCACCTTTGGTTCTTCTTTCGTTTTTTCCTCAACAGCTGTTGCTGCTACTTCATCTGCGCCTTCTACTTGAATCACACAAACTACTTCACCTACAGCTAACGTATCACCTTCACCAGCGATTAACTCTTTTACAATCCCCGTGAAAGAAGATGGTACTTCAGCATTTACTTTATCAGTCATTACTTCTGCAAGCGGATCATACTTGTTTACGTGATCGCCAACATTAACGAGCCATTTACTAATTGTGCCCTCTGTAACGCTCTCCCCGAGCTGAGGCATTGTAATATTTTCTACAGCCATGTATAGTCCCCCCGATTAAAATTCCGCAAGTTCACGCATTGCTTTTTCAACTTTATCTGGATTTACCATAAAGAATTTTTCCATTGTTGGTGCATATGGCATTGCTGGAACGTCTGGACCTGCAAGACGTGCGATTGGCGCATCTAAATCAAATAGACAGTTTTCAGCAATAATTGCTGCCACTTCACTCATAATGCTTCCTTCTTTATTGTCTTCTGTTACAAGAAGAACTTTACCTGTTTTAGAAGCTGCTTCAATGATTGCTTCTTTATCTAATGGATATACAGTACGTAAATCAAGAATGTGTGCAGAGATGCCATCTTGTGCTAACTTTTCAGCCGCTTGAAGAGCAAAATGAACACATAATCCGTACGTGATAACTGTAATATCATCACCTTCACGTTTTACATCTGCTTTTCCGATTGGTAATACGTAGTCATCCTCCGGCACTTCACCTTTAATTAAACGATATGCACGTTTATGTTCGAAGAATAATACTGGATCTTCATCACGAATGGCTGCTTTTAATAAGCCTTTTGCATCATATGGTGTAGAAGGGATAACGATTTTTAAACCTGGTTGGTTTGCAAACATCGCTTCTACAGATTGTGAATGATACAATGCACCGTGAACCCCCCCGCCAAATGGTGCACGGATTGTAACTGGACAAGTCCAATCATTATTAGAACGATAACGAATTTTTGCTGCCTCAGAAACAATTTGGTTTACTGCTGGCATGATGAAATCAGCAAACTGCATTTCAGCGATTGGACGCATACCATACATTGCCGCACCAATTGCTACCCCAGCAATTGCAGATTCTGCAAGCGGTGCATCAAGCGCACGATCTTCACCAAATTGATCATACAAACCGTGTGTCGCTTTAAACACGCCACCTTTTTTACCAACATCTTCTCCTAAAACGAATACTTTCTCATCGCGTTCCATTTCTTCGCGCATTGCTAATGTAATAGCATCAATATAAGACATTACAGCCATGAAACGTTCCCCCCTATTCTGCGTATACGTGCTTCAATGCATCTTCAGGTGCTGCATACGGAGCATTTTCTGCATATTCTGTTGCTTCATTTACGATATGCATAATTTCGTCTAACATTTGTTTTTCCGATTCCTCAGTTAACACACCAGCGTCTTTTAAATAAGCCGCGAATGTTATAATTGAATCTTTTTTCTTTGCTTCTTCTACTTCTTCTTTATCACGATAAACACGATCATCATCGTCACTAGAATGTGCTGTTAAACGATATGATACTGTTTCAATTAAAGTTGGGCCTTCACCACGACGACCGCGATCTGCTGCTTCTTTTACAGCTTTATATACTGCAAGCGGATCGTTTCCGTCTATTGTATATCCAGGCATACCGTAACCAATCGCACGATCTGATACGTTTTTACATGCTAATTGTTTTTCAACTGGAATAGAGATTGCATATTTGTTATTTTCACACATAAAAATAACAGGTAGTTTGTGTACACCAGCAAAGTTTGCCCCTTCATGGAAGTCACCTTGGTTTGAAGAACCCTCTCCAAATGTAACGAACGTTACTAAATCTTTCTTCTCCATTTTTCCAGCTAGTGCAATACCAACTGCATGTGGTACTTGCGTTGTTACTGGAGATGAACCTGTAACGATACGATTTTTCTTTTGACCGAAGTGACCAGGCATTTGACGACCACCAGAGTTTGGATCTCCAGCTTTCGCGAAAGCAGACAACATAAGCTCTTTAGCTGTCATACCAAATGCTAGTACAACACCCATATCACGATAGTATGGTAATGCATAATCTTTCTCTCTATCAAGAGCGAACGCCGCTCCAACTTGTGCAGCCTCTTGTCCTTGACAAGAAATTACGAATGGAATTTTACCAGCGCGGTTTAATAACCACATACGTTCGTCGATTTTACGTGCAAGTAACATCGTACGGAACATTTCTAATACTTGCTCATCACTTAAGCCAAGCTCTTCATGGCGCTTTTCTTTTACTTCTGCCATTTTTCATAACCTCCTAAATCCACATTTTTATGCGTGTAACGCTCTTCCATCTACAGCAAGTGCTGCTTCACCAATCGCCTCAGATAATGATGGATGCGGATGAATTGTATGTGCTACTTCCCAAGGTGTTGCATCAAGTACTCTTGCAAGACCAGCTTCAGAAATCATATCTGTTACATGCGGTCCAATCATATGAACACCAAGAATGTCATTTGTCTCTTCATCAACTACAAGTTTTACGAAACCATCTGATTCTCCGTATACAAGTGCTTTTCCGATTGCGCGGAATGAGAACTTACCTACTTTTAACTTATAGCCTTTTTCTTTCGCTTCTTGTTCTGTTAAACCGACAGAAGCAACTTCTGGACTGCTATATACGCATTTTGATACCATAGAGTAATCAATTGGTGTAACTTCTTTCCCTGCAATATGTTCTACTGCAGCAATTCCTTCATGAGAAGCAACGTGAGCAAGTTGCAGGCCACCGATTACATCTCCAATTGCGTAAATATGCGATTCTTTCGTTTGATAAAACTCATTTGTTTGAATGTATCCTTTTTCCACAACGATATCTGTGTTCTCTAAGCCAATATTTTGCGTATTCGCTTGTCTTCCTACAGATACAAGCATTTTTTCTGCTTTAAATTCTTTATTTTCACCGTTGTGTTCAGCTTGGATTGTTACTCCATTATCTTTTACCAATGTTTCTGGTAATACTTTTGCACCAGTTACCACTTTAATACCTTTTTTCTTGAATAGACGTTGCATTTCTTTTGAAACGTCTTGATCTTCTAGTGGTAATATCGTTTTTGCATACTCTAATACTGTAACTTCTACACCGAAGTCAGCAAGCATAGATGCCCACTCAATACCGATTACACCGCCACCAACGATAATAATCGAACTAGGAAGCGTTTCCATTTTTAGGGCATGATCCGAAGACATTACGTATTCTCCATCTAATTCTAAACCTGGTAATGAATTTGGACGAGAACCTGTTGCAACAAGTACATTTTTTGGAATTAACATTTCATTCTCTTCTCCACTTGCAAGTTCAACTGAAATTGTCCCTGGCATAGGAGAGAAAATAGACGGGCCAAGAATACGACCAATACCTTCAAACACATCAATTTTACCTTGTTTCATTAAATGTTGAACGCCTTTATGAAGCTGCGTTACAATCTTCTCTTTACGCTCTTGTACTTTCGCAAAGTTTAGTTCTACATTGCTTGCAATAACTCCGAACTCTTCGCTTTTTTTAGCAGTTGCATATACTTCCGCACTACGTAAAAGAGCCTTACTAGGAATACATCCTTTGTGTAAACAAGTACCACCAAGATTTTCTTTTTCGACTAGTGCTGTTTTTAACCCTAATTGTGATGCACGAATTGCAGCAACATATCCACCAGTACCGCCGCCAACGATGACTAAATCATATTCTTTTGCCATTATCTCAACCCCTAGCTACCGTTTCTTTTTCACGTACAACGTATTCTTTTGGAGCTTCTTCTTCACGTAATACACGAAGTGCTCCTTCTGCTAACGCTTCTAACTCATCTTCGCCTGGATGTACGATAACATCTGCAATCCAGTCCACTCGCTCTTTTATTTCATCGACAAGAATTTTACTGTATGCCAGTCCACCAGTTAATACGATTGCATCGATTTTCCCGTGAAGTACAGCGCTAGCTCCGCCAATCTCTTTTGCAACTTGATATGCCATTGCTTTATAAATAAGAGTTGCTTCAGGATCACCTTTTTCAACCATTTGCTCTACTTTAATCGCATCATTTGTACCGATTAAACTTACAAGTCCACCTTGTCCGACAAGTTTTTTAATCATTTCATCACGGTAATACTCACCAGAGAAACACATTTCTACTAGTTGCCCTACTGGTACTGTACCAGCGCGCTCTGGACTAAATGGTCCTTCTCCGTTTAAACCGTTATTCACATCGATTACTCTTCCTTTTTTATGAGCACCAACTGTAATACCGCCACCCATATGTGTAACTAATAAATTTAAATCCTCGTATTTGTGATTTAACTGTTCAGCTACTTTACGAGCAACTGCTTTTTGATTTAATGCATGGAAGATACTTTTGCGTTCCATACCAGCAATGCCACTTATACGAGCAACCGGCTCCATCTCATCTACAACGACAGGATCTACAATGAATGCAGGAATGTTTAATCCAGAAGCAATTTCATATGCTAAAATGCCTCCAAGGTTTGAAGCGTGATGACCGCTAAAGCCATTTTTCAAATCTTCTAACATCGCATCGTTTACTGTATACGTACCGCCTTCGATTGGACGAAGTAATCCACCACGCCCACAAACAGCATTTAATTTTGAAATGTTAATACCATGAGAATGTAGAACTTCTAAAATCGTTTCTTTTCGAAACTCATATTGGTCGATAATTCTCTTATATTTTCCAATCTGTTCTACGTCATGACGAATCGTTTCTTCTAGAACGGGTCTTTCATTATCAAAAACACCAATTTTTGTGGATGTACTACCTGGGTTAATAACAAGAATTCGATTTACAGACAATGTTGCTACCTCCACTAATAAATTCAAAAGGAAGTGGAAACCTCATAAGAGGTAACCACACCTTTTGTAAAAGTTATATATGAATGATTAGCGACGGCTAATAATATCGTGACCGTTGCGTAAGTAAGTGCTACGAGAATTTTTCAAGCTTGCAATGCGCTCTTCAGCTAGACGGTCTGCCGCTACATAAGTTGCTATGCCATCGCGTTTTGAAATTTCGATTACTTTTGCAATCGTGTCATAAATAGACTCAACACGTTTTAGTGCACGTTCTCTATTGTATCCATATAATTCGTCTGCTACGTTAATTACGCCACCTGCATTAATTACATAATCTGGGGCGTATACAATACCCATTTCATGAATGATGTCACCGTGACGATCTTCTTTTAATTGGTTATTTGCAGAACCTGCGATTACTTTTGCTTTAAGTTGTGGAATAGTTTCATCATTAACTGTTGCGCCTAATGCACATGGTGCGTAAATATCGCATTCAACACCGTAAATTTCATTTGGTTCAACTGCTGATGCACCGAATTCTTCTACAGCACGTTGTACAGCTTCTTTATTAATATCTGTAACGATTAATTTTGCTCCTTCAGCGTGTAAATGTTTGCATAGGTGATATGCTACGTTACCAACGCCTTGAACAGCAATTACTTTTCCTTCTAAATTGTCAGTACCGAAAGCTTCTTTTGCAGCTGCTTTCATACCACGGTAAACACCGTATGCAGTTACTGGAGATGGGTTACCAGAAGAACCGAATGATGGTGAGATACCTGTTACAAAGTCAGTTTCTTCGTGGATAATATCCATATCATCTACTGTTGTACCAACATCTTCAGCTGTAATGTATCGTCCGTTTAGTCCTTGGATATAACGTCCTAGTGCTCGGAACATTGCTTCGCTCTTATCTTTACGAGGATCACCGATAATTACTGTTTTCGCACCACCTAAGTTTAAACCAGCTGCTGCGTTTTTGTATGTCATCCCTTTTGCAAGACGCAATGCATCTTCAATCGCCGCTTCTTCAGAATCATATGTCCACATTCTTGTTCCACCAAGAGCCGGTCCAAGTGTTGTATCATGAATTGCAATAATTGCTTTTAAACCAGATTCTTTATCTTGACAAAATACTACTTGCTCATAATCATATTTTTCTAAGTATTCGAAGATTTCTAATGTCATTGTCGTTTCCCCCTAATGTTTTACCCTTTTTGGTTTATTTTGAAGCAGTCGCAACTGCCAATGCTAATGAATATACTTTTGTTTCTGCTGAATCAGCACGAGATGTTAAAACAATCGGTGCTTTTGCGCCAGCAATCATTGCTCCTACTTTTGCATCCGCAAAGTATACGAGTGATTTATATAGCACATTTCCAGCTTCAATCGTTGGGACGAGTAAAATGTCTGCCTTACCTGCTACATCACTTACTATGCCTTTATGCTCTGCTGCAATTTGTGATACTGCATTATCTAAAGCAAGTGGTCCATCAACGATACAATCTTTAATTTGTCCGCGGCGATTCATTTGTGTTAACATCG
This sequence comes from Bacillus sp. C-3-6, assembly GCF_054509685.1. Taxonomy (NCBI): domain Bacteria; kingdom Bacillati; phylum Bacillota; class Bacilli; order Caryophanales; family Bacillaceae; genus Bacillus; species Bacillus sp. C-3-6. The sequence continues at coordinate 3,968,191 of NZ_CM137247.1, forward strand.
CTGCATCAATTGTCGCCTGCATCGCTGGATTCACAACTTCTACTGCTGCAATTGGTGCCACTTTTGGCAAGTCGATTCCTATTGCCCGGGCAACTTCTACAGTATTTTGTATAATAGCAGCTTTTTGTGTTACATCAGGTGCGATGTTCATCGCTGCATCTGTAACGAAAATAAGACGATCATAGTTTGGAACTTCAAATGCTGCTACATGTGAAAGTACGCTACCTTTACGTAGGCCCCACTCTTTGTTTAACACAGCCTTCAAAATATTCGCTGTTGGGATGTTACCCTTCATAAGCACGTCTGCCTCACCATTTCTCACAGCTTTAACAGAAAGTTCTGCAGCCTCTGCATTAGACATTGCTGCAATCACTTCAACATGTTCTGAAGTTTGTAAACCATGTTCTTGTAGCATCCCCATTATTTTTTCTTGATTTCCATATAGACGAAATTGAGCTAGCTGTAATTTAATTGCTTTCGCTACAGCTTCAATTACTTCATGATCTTCAGCTACTGCTACAGCTACAGTTTTTTTAGGCTGTCCCGCTGCTTGATCAATTAAGTATTCTAACTTCATATTTTGTAATCAACCCTTTCCGTCGTCCCTCGTCTATTTATAAAGCAAATACCGTGCCAACTTTTAAAAGTGGTCTTACCAATAATGAAAACGCATTCAAAATGCAGTAAAATCAATACTTTGGAAAATAACAAAAGATTCTGTCTTATTTTGTCGCTTTTTGTATACCATGCAATAAATTGCACGGTACGCAATTTATTGCATGCCATTTTTTGCATGGTCATACTTTTCTAGCTTATAATATAAATTTCGAACGGAAATTCCTAACGCTTTTGCAGTTTGTGTTTTATTCCCATCAAATCTCTCCAAATATTCATGAATAATATTCCCTTCAAACTCTGTTACTAAATGTTCAAGTGGCTTTTCTTCTAATTCAGGTAATAAATGAGATTGCTTTGACTCCACCTGCTCTTCATTATGTAATGGCGGTAAATGTTGTACATCAATATAGATCTCGTTATAATTCATAAAAATAATCGCTCGTCCTAAAATATTTTCAAGTTCTCTCACATTTCCTGGCCATTCGTATGATTGTAAATATAAAATAGCTGAATCAGTGAGCCCTTCTACATTACGACCATAATCTTGATTAATTTTTTGAATCAACCTGTCCGCAATTTTCGGTATATCTCCTTTACGTTGACGAAGAGATGGAATTTGAATTGGAATTTTATTTAATCGATAATATAAATCCTCCCTAAACTTCCCTTCTAGAATAGCCTTTTCTAAATTCACATGTGTCGCTGCAATTACTCGAACATTAATGGGTATCGCTTTCGTTCCACCAACTTTTACAATTTCTTTTTCCTGCAATACACGAAGGAGTTTCGCTTGTGTATTTGCAGATAACTCCCCTATTTCATCTAAAAAAATACTACCGTTATTCGCTTCCTCAAAGAACCCACGTTTCCCACCTCTTTTCGCTCCAGAAAACGCCCCTTCCTCATAACCAAATAATTCACTTTCTAACAACGTCTCCGAAATGGCCGCACAGTTTACACGGACGAATTTATTGTATTTCCGATTACTTCCATTATGGATTGCATGTGCAAACAATTCTTTACCAGTCCCAGATTCACCACGTAACAGTACCGTTGCTGGTGTATTCGCTCCTAGCTTCGCCTGTTCGATAGCTGCCGTTGTTTCATCTGAATTTCCGACAATATCATCAAATGAATATTTTGCTTCTAATGTGCGAATAATTTGCCTTGCTCTATTCAATTCATTTGTTAACTTTTGAATTTCCGACACGTCACGGATAACGCCAACGCTTCCTTTCAATATTCCATCCACAATAACTGGCGCTACGTTTACAATTACATCGCGCTTTTTTTGCCCAATCTTCATATGTATTCCGCGCACCGCACGACGCGTTCGAAGTACTTTCATATGCATACTTTCGCCTTCTACAATATCAGTTGTAGCAGGCTTCCCAATAATATCTTCTTCTGTTAGACCCGTTAATTTCGTATATGCCGGGTTAATGACTAAACCTCTTCCTTTTTCATCCACAACCGAAATCGCTTCTTCAGATGAGTTGATAATTGCCTCTAATAGTGTTTGAATTTCTTTTAAGTCTGTAACTTCTTCCGCTAAATCTACAACTTCTGTTATATCTTTAAAAATTGCAAATGCCCCTTGTACCTCTCCGCCTTCTTTTAATATCGGTATACGCGTTGTAATAATTTTCTTTCCATTCTCTAATGTTAGTTCATAATTTACTTCTATTTGTTTCGTACGTATAATGCGAAGTAATTTACTAGTGGGAATGACTTCTAAAATATATTTTCCTATCGCCTCTTCTTTTTTATATCCGATAATACGCTCCGCACTTTTATTAAAAAGACGAACTTGTCCCTCTCGATCAATTACGATCATGCCGTCATGCGTAGAATTTAAAATTAATTCTCCTTGTTGCGTTTGTTCCTCTAACCGCCCAATTAGCCCTTCCTTCTCATGCGCTAATCCTGTAACAATTTTTGCAATATCACCTGGTATAAGAAGAGTGTCTTTTTTCTTTTTTTCCAATAAAACTTTATGTACATCATCTTCACCTGTCATATCAAATATTACATCGATATGCATAGAAAGAAATGGAGTTACACTTTCTCCAATTGCAATTCCATATTCCTTAGCAATTTGTAATCCTTTTGCCAACGGATTTATATCAATAATCCCTATAATTTGAAATATATTCGAATTATGTAACAGATTCAGCAGTGCGCTCCCGCCTTCACCTGCACCAACAATTAATACTTTTTGTTTCATATATTACACTTCCTCTCGAAGTAACTCTGCAAATTTTTTCACACCCTTATCTTACTCGTTCAGCACCCTCTTGACAAACCCCCTTTCCGTATAACATCATTAAAATATACGAAATAATCTAAAAAGGAGAGTTATGTATGCAGCGTTACGTTGCTCTACTATTAGCACTCATCCCTATTTCATTAGCTGTGTTTGGTATAAAGTTAATGAGAGATACTGTATTCGGGATTCTATTTCCACCAATCTCTATACTGTGGTTACAATTTTTAATCGGCGCTCTCTGCTTCGGGCTCGGGTTTTATATCTTCGGTGGCTTTGTCTTGCACCGAGACCGTAAACGAAATAAAGTACAAGCTCGCTTTAGAAGATAGGAATGCCCCACTATTTATAAATAAAAAAATGAGACCGTTACACGCGGTCTCATTTTTTTATTGACAACAACGTTCTTGCCGTTTCAGGGTAATCAGTAATAATCGCCGATATATTCATATCAAAATATTTACGCATAAGCGTTTCTTCATTAATTGTATAAGGGCGAACCTCTACACCACTTTCCATCGTTAGTTCGGCAATAGCATCTTGAAGGTAACGATAATTCGGATGTACTGCTGTAGCTCCCATTTTTTTCGCGTATGCCCACGGACTATGCAAACCTTCGCGATATAAAATAGCTGTTTGAATATCAGGAGCCATCATATGGCACCGTTTCATACTGTAGTGATTAAACGAAGAAAATACAACGCGATCCTCTAAACTAAATTTCCGTACAAGCGTTATAACTTCTTCCTCTAAACCTCTGTATGGAATTTTATTATTTTTAAGTTCAATATTAAGTAGCAAACTCGTTCGTTCAAGCCATTCTAATACCTCTTCTAAAAGTGGTATTTTACAAAACCCTACTTTATCACCAAATTTATAACTTGCATCTAACATGCATAAATCCTCATATACATAATTCCGAACCGCACCTTTTCCATTTGTTGTCCGGTCCACCGTTTCATCATGGATGACGACAACTTTTCCATCTTTCGTTAATTGAACATCAAGTTCAATTCCATCCGCTCTAAAAGACTCAGCCGCTTCAAATGAAATCATTGTATTTTCTGGGTACGTTCCAGCCGCACCACGATGCGCAAATATAAGAGTCATCCTCACTCCCCCAATCTTATGCTATACTATACGAAAAAGGAGGTACTTCTATGAGACCATTACAAATTTCTCCAGATACTGCAGTCCGCTTATCAAAAGCACTAGGTGTTCCACTTGAACAACTCATGCATATGCCACAGCACATTTTAATTCAAAAGCTAGTTGAATTAGAAAAACAAAATAAAGACGAAGAATAATACAGTCCTGTTTTGCAGGGCTTTTTATTTCCCTCCATTATACCATGGATACTTTCCCTACTAAAATTCTTTAATAGATGTACTTCGGTGCAATTTAGCCGTTCCTTCATCATTTAATAATGAATCATATCTTTTCTTTTTTGTTACAAGTCATAAAGAAAGCAGACTATTTATTTATAAGTCCCCATTGCATCCTTAAAACACGATAATACAAAACTAGAAAGCCTTTATATTATTTTTTATTGAACGTGCGGAGCATCCCCTGATTCGTATAGTTCTTTCGCCTTTTCCTCCCCGAATGTAGTTAAAATATAATGTTGCTCTTCTAACGCATCCATTGCTCTAGTTGCTTTACAAACGCTATCTTCTTGAGCATCCGAGAAATAATTGTGATCTTCTACAATTTTACTAAAATCTTTTTTCACCCATCTATCAGCAATTGCTAATAGCTCATTTTTCTTCGCAAAGCTACTCTTATTTATGATTTCTTTTAACTTTTTAGCATTATTTTGAACCATTGGGATAGAGCCCGATTTTCGTTCTGCCACCACTTTTTGATGAGTCATGTGATGCATCGCTGTAATGACTTCGCTTTCAGTAGAATTTTCAGTAACATACACATCAACAAAGATTCCATCTACCTCTCTACCTACTATCGTTTGGTCTTCTTTTTTGTCTATTTGAGCACTTACCTCTTTATCTGCTGGATTATCGGCAAGTTCTAACATTCCAAATGTAACTGCTACAGCAAGAACTCCCATAGCTGCTACTATTCCTAACCAAGTTAAAATTTTATTTTTCATTCCCCTTCTCCCTATCTATACCTATTTAATTACCTTATAAAAAACTCACTTATATGTAATATTACTAAAAATAGGTTTTATTTTCCATGGTATGAAATAATCTCTTTTTCTCAACAAAATAAAAAGACCAACGAATCATAACATTCATTGGTCTTTCATTAAAAAGTTTATTCGTTTTAAAATTAATATCGAGTATAGCGTTCCAGAATACATCGGTTTTACTAAAACGAAAACCCATTGCTACTTCTACTCTCAGCTAGCTTTATGTTCAAGTCTCAGCTTATCCGCAACCATTGCGATAAACTCAGAGTTCGTAGGTTTTGCTTTTGACATGGATACTGTATAACCGAATAAGGACGAAATAGAATCAATATTCCCACGGCTCCAAGCTACTTCAATCGCGTGACGAATTGCTCGCTCCACACGGCTTGCTGTGGTATTATATTTCTTTGCGATATCTGGATACAATACTTTCGTAATCGATCCTAATAATTCGATATCGTTGTATACCATGGAGATTGCTTCTCGTAAATACATATATCCTTTAATATGAGCGGGTACACCAATTTCATGAATGATACTCGTAATACTCGCATCTAAATTTTTCGGTTTTCCATCTACTGTTGTTGCTGATCGGAATGATGGTAGTGGACGTTTAATCATAGCATTTGCTTTACCACTCACTTGACGAATATGACTCGTTAAATTCTCCATATCAAATGGTTTTAATATGAAATATGAGGCACCTAAGTCAACTGCTTTTTTCGTCACATCTTCTTGCCCGAATGCTGTCAACATAATTACGCTAGGCTGTTTTAACCTTTCAATATGTCGCATTTTTTCCAATACAGCTAAACCATCTAAGTGTGGCATAATAATGTCTAAAACGAGTACATCAGGTTGCTTATCTGTTAATAAGTTTAAACACTCTTGACCATTATAAGCAGTACCGATTACTTCCATATCATCTTGAGCAGCTACATAGCTCTCTAACATTGATACTAGTTCTTTATTATCATCCACAAGACATACTTTAATTTTCTCCACAGCTTTTCCTCCCTTACCGAATCGATTCTCCGACATGTGTATCCTTCTAGGCTACATGAATTGTTCGACAATTGTGTGAAAATTCCCTTTTAAAGTTTCTTACTTTCCGATAAAATCACAAAAAAATATGTTTATCGTTCATTTATTCCCTTTCGCAACACATTCCATCATAGAAATACAACGAAACGTTCAACCCTTTTCTTTTATTTTACAACAAAAAACACCTCTTGCGGAGCTTTTACAAAATTTCAACGAATTTTTCAACAGAAAAAGCGAGCTAATATGTATTAGCTCGCTTTTTTCTCTTGATCATAAATATTAATTCCAGCTTGATGTAACATCCATTCAATATGAACACCATATCCTGATGTTGGATCATTTACAAATACATGTGTAACAGCACCAATTACTTTTCCATTTTGTACAATTGGACTTCCACTCATTCCTTGTACGATACCGCCCGTTTTCGCTAATAGACGTTTATCTGTTACTTTTATTACCATACCCTTTGTAGCTGGGAATTTTTGCTGCACTGTACTAACGACTTCAATATCAAACGCTTCTACTTTATCTTGATCAATAACTGTTAATATTTTTGCCGGTCCTTCTTTTACTTGATGAGATAATGCGATAGGCATTGCTTTATCCATTATACCGTTTTTCATATTCGTATTTAATTTTCCAAAAATACCATATGGACTATTAATTGTAATATTGCCAATCACTTCACGATCTGGTGAAAATCTTGCTAATTTCTCGCCTGGATTCCCATGACTGCCTCTTTCAATTGATGTAACTGTCGAGCGCATAATTTGTCCATCTTCGACTTGAATCGGCTTTTTTGTATCATTATCAGAAATAACATGACCAAGCGCCCCGTATTTCATAGAATCCGGATGAACAAATGTCATCGTTCCAATTCCAGCTGCCGAATCACGGATATACAAGCCAATTCGATAAGACGCTTCACCATTGTCTTTTTGCGGCGTTAGCTTCGTGCGAATATATTTTCCATCTCTTAGCAATACAAGATTAAGCGGTTCACCTGTTTCTCCACTATTATGAATAAACGGTGCTACATCACTCATTCTTTCAATGGTTTTACCATTAATTTCAGTAATCATATCTCCAATTTGTACACCTGCTGTTTCACCAGGAGATATTTTACCTTTTTCAGTTTGAATTAAATGATGGCCTACAACAAGTACACCTTTTGTATTTAATTTCACACCAATTGATTGTCCACCTGGAATCACTTTAAAATCTTTTAACACTTTCACATTTACTTTTTTCACTGGAAAACCCGCAAGCTGAAATACCATATCAGCTTCACCATTTTGATGAGAATTTACCATAAGTCCTTGTTTTTGTTCATTCGAACTCACTGTAAATACATGACGATTTGTGGATGAAGCTTTGAAAACTGGTAATGATGATATTTCTGATTGTTGTCCTTCAAAAACAACAAGTTGTTTCGGTGATGAAATAAACGTTCGAAGCGGTTTAAAACATCCAATAAAAACTAAAGAAACAAGGAGACAAAGACCTATTATTTTTCGAAATTTTTCTAATTTCAACTTGTTCACTCTCCTCGCTCCTACCCCACATTCAGCCTCTTGGCTTCACTTTTTAATCTCTCCTTGCAATGCTTTATTTATAACCGGAAGAATTAAGAAATCGTCATTTGAGAAAAAAAGCTATCCATTACTGGATAGCCTCTGCTGTCTGTTTAAAATGATGCGCTTGCGTAAGTAATTCTTTCGCATGCTCCGTCGTTAAATCTGTGATTTCCACACCAGAAATCATTCGAGCTATTTCTGTTACTTTATCCTCCATAGTTAAAACAGTAACTGATGTAATTGTCCGATCATTCGCTACTTGTTTCCGAATAAATAAATGCGAATCTGCCATTGAAGCTACTTGAGGTAAGTGCGTAATACAAAGTACTTGCGAGTTTACTGATACTCGATAAATTTTTTCAGCAATAGCCTGTGCGACCCGGCCACTTACACCCGTATCCACTTCATCAAAAATAACAGATGCAACCCCTTGATGCTTAGAAAAAATGCTTTTTAAAGCTAAAATGATACGAGATAACTCTCCGCCAGAAGCAACCTTTGAAAGTGGTTTTAGCGGCTCTCCTGGGTTCGTCGAAATATAAAATTCCACATGATCGTAACCATCTGCCGTAAGTCTTACCGGTGCACCTTCCACAAGGGGTTCTTCTGCATTTCCTTCTCTCTTCATAATTCTCACTTCAAATTTCGTTTTTTCCATATATAATTCTTTTAATTCCTGATGAATTGCATTTGTAAGGTGTTCTGCAAGCTCATGACGCATATTACTTAACAACGTTGCTTCTTTCAGAATAACACTTTCTAATTCCTTCAACTGTTTCTTCGTCGTTTCAATATGAACGTCTTTATTTTCAATTGTAAATATTTCTTGTTCAATTTTATCTGCATACGCTAAAATCTCTTCTACAGTATTTCCATATTTTCTCTTTAGCATACGAATTTCATTCAAACGTGTTTCGATTTCATCTAAACGATTTGGATCATATTCCATCATATCGAGCTTTTCTCTCAGTTGATATGCAACCTCTTCTAATAAGTAATAGCTATTTGCAATTGAATCATGATTCTCTTGATACATTTCATCTAAATGTGTAATACTTTCCATTTGTCCCATTGCGCTTCTTACATTATCTAATCCTTGTCCGTCAGCACTCAATGAACGATATGCATCACCTAATGCTTTATAAATCTTTTCAAAATTAGAAATTTGCAATCGTTCCTCAGTTAATTCATTTTCTTCATCCATCTTTAAATCGGCTTTGCGAATTTCTTCATGCTGAAATTGAATTAAATCTAAGCGATGTGCCATCTGTTGTTCATTTTCACTTAACGATTTCAATTGTTTTTTTAATTTTTCATAGTCAGCGTATACGTTTTGATATATGTCTAGTTGTTTAACGATTCGATCCCCATCAAAGTGATCAAGCATAAACAGATGTCGTTCTTCATTCATTAAATCTTGCGTTTCATGCTGTCCATGAATATCAACAAGTGTTTTCCCAATTTCTTTTAATATGCTAAGTGTAACAAGCTTCCCATTTACACGACATACACTCTTCCCGTTCGCAGCAATATCACGCTTTAAAATAATCATGCCATCTTCTATTTCTATATCTAACTCTTCTGCCTTTTCAATACATGGATGCTTATCATCTTCAACATAAAACAGCCCTTCAATCTCAGCCTTTTCTGTTCCATATCGAACAAATTCTGCTGACCCACGGCCACCTACAAGTAAACTAATCGCATCAATAATAATCGATTTTCCGGCCCCTGTTTCACCGCTTAAAACCGTTAAACCTTTTTGAAAAGAAATATTTAATGCTTCAATAATAGCAAAGTTTCTAATCGATAATTCCGATAACAATGCCCCATTCACCTCGTTATAAAATAATCCCTTACTAAAGGATTTTCTCAGTTCTTCATTCAAATAATCATGCTATATATTTGTATGTATATACTCTTCTAACCCGCTTCATTGTACCAAACATTTGTTTTACGGGTCAATCCATCTATTTTCTAACTTTATGCAAACAAAATATTATATTACAATTGAAAAATCATATTTTTGACCAATAAAAATATCTTGTTCACTTCCCACTTTACGATGGAAAGCAAACAAGATTTTTTGTTACAACATATTTAAGAAACGATCAGAGACAACACCTGTATCGTCAGGTGTACGGCAAATAATTAAGCAAGTATCATCACCACAGATGGTTCCGATGATCTCATCCCACTCTAAATGATCAATAAGTGCTCCAAGTGAATGAGCGTTACCAGGCAATGTTTTTAGCACAAGCATATGTCCTGCCGTGTCTAATTTTACAAATGAATCCACTAGATTTCGTTTTAATTTTTGTAACGGGTTAAATCGTTGATCTGCTGGCAAGCTATATTTATAGCGCCCATCATGTAATGGCACCTTCACTAAGTGCAGTTCTTTAATATCGCGCGATACTGTTGCTTGCGTTACATTAAATCCCTCATTACGTAAAATATCAACTAATTCATCTTGTGTTTCAATTTCTTTGTTTGCAATAATTTCCCTGATTTTAATATGGCGCTGACCTTTATTCATACATTTGCACCTCACACTATCTCTTACCATAGTTTAAACATTGGTATACTTCACTTATTTATGTTAACTTATAATTCGTTTCTTGTACACAATTGTTTTTACAATCATTATACAATTACAGCAAAAAGAGGAACAACATATGTTATTCCCCTTTCCCTTTTTGTTTTAGAACGTCATGCGCTTCTGTAACAACTTGCTCTATAGAAATCGGAGAATGATTTTCGCCATTCTCACGTTCACCATGCCATTTCAGATGAATTAAAAATTCAATATTACCATCCCCACCCGTAATTGGTGAGAATGTTAAACCTTCCACATCATAGCCCTCTTTTAAAGCAAAATCGACAATCATTTCTACAACAGCTTCATGTACTTTTCTATCACGAACTATACCTTTTTTCCCAACTTGCTCTCTTCCAGCTTCAAACTGCGGTTTAATTAACGCTGCTACATCTCCGTTAGGCATAAGCATTGTTTTTAAAACTGGCAGTATAAGCTTTAATGATATAAATGAAACATCAATACTTGCAAATTGAGGTAAACCACGTTCTAAGTCTGCTGGTGTCACGTAACGGAAGTTTGTTCGTTCCATTACAACAACACGCTCATCCTGACGTAATTTCCACGCTAGTTGATTGTATCCTACATCTAATGCATAAGATAATTTCGCTCCATTTTGAAGCGCGCAATCTGTAAAGCCACCAGTTGATGAACCAATATCTATCATAACTTTATCTTGTAAATCAAGATGAAATGTCTCTAATGCCTTTTCAAGTTTATAACCACCACGACTTACATACGGCATAACTTGTCCCTTCACCGTAATCTCAGTATCTTGCGAGATTTTCTCTCCTGGCTTATCAAGTCTCATCTCATTTGCATATACGAGTCCGGCCATAATGGCGCGCTTTGCTTTCTCACGCGTTTCTATAAGTCCTCGCTCTACTAATAGTACATCTACTCTTTCTTTTTTTACGCTCATTTGTTACGCCCTTTTTTGTTTTGATGGAATCATTGTATGAATACGGTCTACAACAGCATCTGTCGTTAAACCAATTTCTTCTAATAATTTTGTTACACTTCCGTGCTCTATGAAGCGGTCTGGAATACCCATTCGTTCAACTAATGCACTATGGTAACCATTTTCAGATGCAAATTCAACTACTCCTGTTCCAAAACCACCGATTAAACAAGCTTCTTCAATCGTTAAAATCGGTATATTCTTCCCTAGAAGATCATGTAAATATGCTTCATCCATTGGTTTAATAAAGCGAGCATTCACTACTTTCACTGAAACCCCAGCTTTTTCAAGACGCTCAGCTGCTTCCATTGCCATTGGTATTGTCGTACCAAACGTTAAAATAGCTGCTTGTGTACCCTCTTTTAACGTCTCCCACGTACCGATTGGAATCGCCTTTAATTCTTCATCCATATGAACGCCAAGTCCATTACCACGAGCATAACGCAATGCGATTGGTCCATCTTCATATTGCATCGCCGTATAAACTAAATGTTGCCCTTCATTTTCATCTTTCGGCATCATAAGCACCATATTCGGCAAGTGACGTAAGAATGAGATATCAAATACGCCTTGATGCGTTTCACCATCTGCTCCTACTAATCCCGAGCGATCTATTCCGATGAAAACATTTAAATTTTGGCGGCATATATCATGAACAACTTGGTCATATGCTCTTTGTAAAAATGTCGAATAAATTGCTAAGAATGGCTTCATTCCTTGCGTTGCCATACCTGCTGCCATTGTTGTAGCGTGCTGTTCTGCAATACCTACATCAATCATACGATCTGGGAATTCTTTTTGGAATTTCTCAAGTTTTGATCCAACAGGCATTGCAGGTGTAATTGCTACGATACGCTCATCCGCTCTCGCTAGCTTAAGTACTGTTTCACTAACGACAGCACTCCATGCTGGTGCAACTTCTTTTGGCTTAACGAAGTCACCTGATTCAATTTTATAAGGTCCTGTTCCATGCCAAGTTCCAATAACGTCACTCTCAGCCGGTTTATAACCTTTTCCTTTTTTCGTAATAACGTGAACAAGTACTGGGCCTTTTGTTTTCTTTGCATATTGCAACGTTTCGAATAACTTTTCATAATCATGCCCATCGACTGGACCTAAATATGTAAAGCCTAACTCTTCGAAAAAGACACCAGATACTAGTAAATATTTAAGACTATCTTTTATTTTCTCTGCTGTCGCAGCCACTTTCCCGCCAACTGCTGGGATTTTCTTTAATATATACTCTAACTCATCTTTTACCCAGTGATATTTTCCTGCGGTACGTAAACGACCGAGTACATTATGAAGCGCACCAACGTTTGGTGCAATTGACATTTCATTATCATTCAAAATAACAATCATGTCTGTTTTTTCATGTCCAATATGGTTCAATGCCTCTAAGGCCATTCCACCTGTTAAAGCACCATCTCCAATAATTGGTATAACATATTCTTTCGTTTTCTTTAAATCACGTGCCAGAGCCATTCCCATTGCAGCCGATAACGAAGTCGAGCTATGACCAGTTTCCCATACATCATGCTCACTCTCGCAACGTTTCGGGAAACCACATAGACCTTGATATTGCCTTAATGTACCAAACTCTTTCGCGCGTCCAGTTAAAATTTTATGTACATAGGATTGATGTCCTACATCCCATAAAAATTTATCTTGCGGGCTATCAAATAATTTGTGCAGAGCAATTGTGAGTTCTACTACACCTAAATTAGGTGCAATATGTCCACCTGTTTGAGAGAGCTCTTCAATTAAAAACTTACGAATATCCTCACTCAATCCCTCTAGTTCACTGATAGACATATCTTTCAAAAAACTAGGGTTTTGAATTTGCGTTAGATCCACATGGATCACTCACTTTCATTTCATAATCTGTCAACATGTCAAATATTATAAAAAACATTTACACAAAACAAGAAATTCTCTTTTCTATTTTTCGTCTTGTCCCGCTATTAACCAGTCTATTGCGCCTTAATCCTATTATAAACCATATTTCTTTAGGCGATGAAAAAAATAGCCGCTAACACGAAGTGATAACGGCAATGTAATCTACATATATTTTTGCCAATAACAAGAAAAGAAAAACCTTTTCCTACATTTATATCATAAAATGATGAATGACTCAACAAATGAAAACGCTGTTATATTAGTTATTACGTTTTGCAATCAAATCGCAAATAGATAGTAAATATTCATCTTGTAATTGCAAGGAGCTAATTGCACCTTTTGCTTCTGCAATTGTTTCTTCTAAAATATCCTTTGCTCTATCTACAGTAAACAACGTCGTATATGTGCTCTTTTCATTAGAAAGATCACTACCAATCGGTTTTCCAATCTCTTCTTCGGTGCCTTCGACATCTAAAATATCATCTCGAATTTGAAAAGCTAGACCGATATATTTAGCAAACGTAAGCAACTTTTCTTCTTGCTCTTCTGTCGCATCAGAAAGTATCGCGCCCGCAAGTACAGCAAATTCAAGCAGTTTTCCGGTCTTATGTTTATGGATGTACTCCAATTCATCAATCGTAAGGCGTTTCCCTTCAGCCTCCATATCTGCCACTTGTCCGCCAACCATTCCTTCTGGTCCTGCTGCTTTTGCAAGTTCAAGTACAAGTCTTACTTTTTTTTCTGCAGAAATTTCTTTTTGCTCATATGCCATAATAACTTGAAAAGCATACGTCAATAAGCCATCTCCTGCTAAAACTGCCATCGCTTCACCAAATACTTTGTGATTTGTGGGCTTTCCTCTTCTTAAATCATCATCATCCATACAAGGTAAATCGTCATGAACTAACGAATATGTATGAATCATTTCAAGAGCACAAGCTGCACCTACTCCAAGATTTCTTTCTTTCCCAAAAGCTTGTAATGTTGCAAACAAAAGTAACGGGCGGAGACGTTTTCCACCCGCTTCTAAAGAATATGCCATCGCTTCACGAAGTACATTTGGACATTGTAATTCATTTGCATAGCTTACAAGTTTCTCTTCTACGAAAGTTTTACTTTCCTTCAAAAAAGTATCAAAAGCAATCGTCACTATGCTTCATCTCCTAAAGCAGTAAACGGTTCAAGCTCTCCATCTTCCCCAAGAATAACTGCCATTTGTTCTTGTACATTCTTCAACTTCTCATCACAAAGCTTAGATAATTCCATACCCTCTTTAAAATAAGAAATCGCTTCTTCTAAAGGTACGTCACCTTGTTCTAGCTTAGAAACAAGATGCTCAAGTTGCGAAATTGCCTCTTCAAAGCTTAATTTATTTTCCATTATTCAATTCACGCTCCTCTATGCCTGATACGCTACAATCTAGTATTCCATCTTGTAATTGAACTGAAACAGCATCTCCAAGGCTTACATCTTTCACACTTTTTAACACTTGCTTCTCTTCATCATATACAAGCCCATACCCTCTCATCATTACTTTAAGCGGACTTAACGCTTCAAGTTTTTGAGCAGCTCTTACAAAGGCAAATTCTTTCCTTTGAAGTAACGTTTGCATTTCACGTTGTAATTGCTTTTGCAAAGTTTCAACAGCTACCTTCGTTTGAATAATTTTTTGAGATGGGTGGTGCTTCTCTAAATAAAATGAAAGTTGCTTTAACTGATTCACCTTTTTATCAATATAGCGCTCTTTCGCTAAAACAAGCTGTTCTAGCGCTCTATCTAATTGCTCTTCCTTTTGCTCATATACTTGTCTTGGATAACGGAACGCATACGATTTTTGCAACACTTGTAGTTTTTCTTCTTTTTTATGTACTAACTCTTTCATTGCTCTTTGCAATCTCAGAGTTCTTTGTAATACCTTTTCTTGTAACTCTATAATATTAGGTGCTGCTAGCTCAGCTGCTGCAGTCGGTGTTGGCGCGCGTAAATCTGCAACAAAATCTGCGATTGTAAAATCCGTTTCATGGCCTACTGCCGAAATAATAGGAATTTCACTCTTAAAGATTGCTCTTGCAACCATTTCCTCATTGAAAGCCCATAATTCCTCAATAGAACCTCCACCACGACCAACGATTAGTACATCTATCTCTCCCATTTCATTCGCTGTACGAATCGCTTGTACAATCGAGGGAGCCGCTGACTCCCCTTGTACAAGTACCGGAAATACAATAACATTCCCAATTGGATAACGACGTTTAATCGTTGTTATAATATCACGAATCGCTGCTCCTGTTGGCGACGTAATCACACCTATTGTTTTAGCGTAAGGAGGAATTGCTTTTTTATAAACTTGAGAAAAAAGTCCTTCTTCTTCCAAGCGAACTTTTAACTGTTCGTACGCTAAATGTAAATTTCCGACTCCGTCAGGCTGCATGTCTTGAATATAAATTTGATAAGAACCACTCGCCTCGTAAACAGAGATTTTCCCTTTCACGAGTACCTTCATCCCATTTTCAGGTTTGAATTTAATATTACGATTATGACCCGCAAACATAACCGCTGCGATTCTTGCATTTTCATCTTTCAATGTAAAATACATGTGGCCACGGCTATGATTTTTAAAGTTGGAAATTTCACCTTTTAACCAAACAGACTGCAAATGCGGATCATATTCTATTTTTGTTTTTATATAGCGTGTTAACGCTGTAACGGTTAAATATTGCTTCTCCATTTCTCTCTCCTCATAGCCGACTCAAATTATTTACAAACGACACCTGCACGTTTGGCAGATTCAACAGTATTATGAAGAAGCATTGTGATTGTCATTGGACCAACACCTTTTGGCACAGGTGTAATGTAACCCGCAACATCTAACACGTTGTCAAAGTCAACATCACCACAAAGTTTTCCTGTTTCTAAACGGTTAACACCAACGTCAATTACAACCGCTCCTTCTTTAATATAATCCGCTGTTATCATTTTAGGTCGTCCAACAGCTACGATTAAAATATCAGCTAACTTCGATAACTCTTTCATATTTTGCGTCTTAGAATGACAATATGTGACAGTTGCATTTTCATTTAAAAACAATTGCCCCACTGGTTTACCGACAATATTACTTCTTCCAATTACTACTACATGTTTTCCAGAAATATCAAGATTTGTTTCTTTTACTAATTCTACAATACCATGCGGTGTACATGGAAGGAATGTATCTTGTCCCGTCATCATACGTCCCACGCTAATTGGGTGAAATCCGTCTACATCCTTTTCTGGTGAAATTCTTTCAATGATAGCTTTTTCTTCAATATGTTTTGGTAAAGGTAATTGCACCAATATGCCATTAATACGGTCATCGCCATTTAAGCGATCGATTTCAGCAAGCAAACGTTCCTCAGTAATTGTTTCAGGAAGTTCAATTAGCTCTGAGTAAATCCCTACTTGTTCACAGCCTTTTTCTTTTCCTTTCACATAAGAACGAGATGCTGGATCTTCTCCAACTAAAATAACTGCTAACCCTGGTACAATACCTTGCTCTTTCAACTTCACAACTTCTTCTGTTAATTGTGCTCGTTTTTTCTCCGCAACTTCATTTCCTTTGATGATTACTGCTACCATTTTAAGATTCCCCCTTAAAGAATTTACAGTGTATCTTTTATATTAGATAAAACGCCGTTAATAAAACGACGAGATTCCTCATCCCCAAATGTTTTAGCAATTTCAATTGCTTCGTTAATTGTTACGTTGTGTGGAATTTCTTCCATGTATTTCATTTCATACACAGCTACACGTAAAATACTGCGATCAACAATGCTAATACGCTCAAGCTTCCACTTTTTTAAGTTTTGACGAATCGCTTCATCGATTGCTTCTTTATTTTCTACAAAACCTACTACAAGTGACTCTAGAAACTCATTTGTTTCTTCGCCTTCATCTAGCGTGTTTTCCACTGCTACTTTCGGTTCTAATTCACCTGTAATATCCATTTGGTATAATGCTTGCATTGCTCTTTCTCTAGCCGTCCTACGTTTCATTGTAACTCTCCTTTATGCTTCAAGTCTTTCCTTATACTTTGTTATATTATTATAATTTATAAGCCGTCAATTCACTTACTCTTACAGTTTTCATTGATTTTCCAACCTTATAATACAATGATAATAACACAATTTATCGTTTCACACACGGGTTACAAGGCTGAAAAATAATAAAAAGATTAACTTCAAGTTCCATATCTTATCACAATGTACGTTTTTTGGAAAAACGACACATTTTCTTGTTTATTTCTTATTTTTTGAAATAGTATAATAATTAGAGGGTTGTAATTTGTGAAGAAATGAAACGATAAAAAAGATGCCTATGTTACTAGGCACCTTTTCATTCTTACACTGGTTCGATTTCTGTTTTTTGTGTTTCGAATGTTACGCCAACGATGTGAACATTCACTTCTTTTGGCTCAAGTCCTGTCATCGTAAAGAGTGCTTGGCGAATATTGTCTTGAATCTTTTGTGCAACAACTGGAATTGCTACACCAAAATACATTACAACATAAAGGTCAACGATAATATCTTCGTTTGCTAATTCAACCTTTACACCTTTACCATGATTTTTCTTACCTAACTTCTCAACAACATCTGTAGCAAAATTACCGCGCATTGCCGCTACACCTTCTACTTCAGCAGCTGCAATACCTGCAATTACTTCAATTACTTCTGGTGCAATTTCTACTTTACCAAGAGTTGTATCTTGACCCATATCTAACATATGTTCAGCCATGAAAAAAACCTCCTTTAATGTATCACTGCGTCACAAGTTCATGCTCTTCCAAAAATTTCGTATTAAACTCACCTTTTACAAAATCAGGATGATCTAGCAATTGCAAATGGAACGGGATTGTTGTATGTACGCCTTCAATGACAAATTCACTAAGTGCGCGCTTCATTTTTGCAATTGCCTCTTCACGTGTTTTTCCGTGAACAATTAATTTAGCAACCATCGAATCATAGAAAGGTGGGATTGAATATCCCGGATATACAGCTGAATCGACGCGAATACCAAATCCTCCTGGTGGTAAGTACATTTCTACTTTACCTGGAGATGGCATAAATTTTTTGGCAGGGTTTTCCGCATTAATTCGACATTCAATTGCCCAACCATTAAATTGTACTTCTTCTTGCTGTAACGATAACTTTTCTCCTGAAGCAACAAGAATTTGTTCTTTAATTAAGTCCATTCCCGTTACCATTTCAGTAACCGGATGCTCAACCTGAATTCTCGTATTCATCTCCATGAAATAAAAGGTTTTCGTTTTATATTCATAAATAAACTCAACCGTACCAGCACCTGTATAATCAACCGCTACCGCCGCTTTAACTGCCGCTTCACCCATCTGCTTGCGAATATCTTCATCAAGTGCAGGTGATGGACTTTCTTCTAATAGTTTTTGCAAACGGCGCTGAATTGTACAATCACGCTCTCCTAAATGAATGGCATTTCCGTGTGTATCTGCCATTATTTGAATCTCAACATGGCGGAAATCTTCAACGTACTTTTCTAAGTATACACCAGGGTTCCCAAAAGCGGTACTAGCTTCTTGCTGTGTAATTTGAATTCCTTTTATAAGCTCTTCTTCATGGCGTGCAACACGAATACCTTTTCCGCCGCCACCTGCAGTCGCTTTAATAATAACTGGATATCCAATTTGATTAGCAAGCTCGATCGCTTCTTCGGTATTTTTAATAATCCCTTGTGAACCTGGTACAATCGGAACCCCTGCTTCTTTCATTGTATCACGAGCAACGTCTTTTGTGCCCATCTTTGAAATAGCTTCTGGACTTGGACCGATAAAAATCAAGTTACATTCACGGCATAACTCTGCGAAATCTGCATTCTCTGCTAAAAATCCGTATCCCGGATGAATAGCATCGCAGCCTGTTAACTTCGCAACGCTAATAATGTTCGTCAAATTTAAATAGCTTTCTTTCGAAATCGTTGGTCCTACACAATACGCCTCGTCTGCAATCTGTACGTGAAGTGACTCTTTATCTGCTTCTGAATAAATTGCAACTGTTTCAATATCCATTTCTTTACAAGCACGAATAATTCGTACAGCAATTTCCCCACGATTGGCTATTAATACTTTTTTTATCATCACAAAGACTCCCTTATTACGCTTTTACAAGAAATAGCGGTTGTCCATACTCAACAAGCTGTCCGTTATTAACAAGAATTTCAACAATTTCGCCCTCTACATCAGCATCAATTTCGTTAAATAACTTCATAGCCTCGACAATACATACGATAGAATCTTTCGATACTCTATCCCCAACACTTACATATGGAGGTGTATCAGGTGAAGAAGAAGAATAGAATGTACCTACCATTGGTGAGGTGATCTTATGTAGGTTTTCATCTTGAACAGTTTTCTTCTCTTCTTGTTTTGGCGCTTCTGCTTGCGCTGCTGCTACTGTCGTTTCAACTTCAGCAGGCGCTACTGGTTGCATAGCTTGTTTTGCTGCAGGTGCTTGCACAGCAACAACTTCATTACCACGCTTTTTCATTTTGATTGTTGTACCGTCTTTTTTGTATTCAAATTCATCAATATTAGAGCTATCAATTAATTTAATTAATTCACGAACTTCTTGAATTTTAAACATGTAAAATCCACTCCCATACTCTTGTTTGTCCCGTTTTTACAGATTCTCGTCACGAAAACTAGATTGACTGTAAAAATACGATGTATTCTATTAGAAAATATATTTCATTAACTAATAGAAATATTTACTATTTCCATCTTACGATAAATTTTTTAAACATTCCAATTTATATTTCTTTATAATAAATCGAAACTCCTGTAAAAATATTATTCCAATAAAAATTTAATACCTAGTAATAATACCAAGTTTCACATGAAATTGGCAAGACCACTTCTTAAAAAACATTCACTACTTTAGCAAAACGTTACACAGCAAACATGCCATTCCCTCTCCACTCTTCACTACACCTATAGTCAATAACATATTTTTACCAAATATTATTTTTTTGTTTACACGCCGTTCATCATTCCTTCATATAAGAATAGTATGTTCAAAGTGTAGAAAATATATTGTGTCGAGGTGTGGAAATATGATATGGCTCATTCTCTTTTTACCTGCTGTAATCGTTTGGGCATGTGTTCTTTGCATCCACGTCAAATCCGGAAAAAGTAATCATCAGTACCATGAACCATTAATCTTTTACTCGCAACGTGTTTCTCCATTCCGAGTTGAACATAGTAAAAATAACTACAAAGACGAAATAGAAAAAAGCTATCGAAAATGATAGCTTTTTTCTATTCACACGTTTACTTACATACTCTATTTTACTATTTGCATACCCTTTGCTTAGTAAAAGATAATAATCCGCAGGGAAATCCCTGCGGATTAAAGTTTCACTTATTTCGCTGGTGGATCAAATTTCACACCTACATCTTTTGATCCGCCTTCACTTCTTACAAGTTGAATAATTTTATTTGCTTCTTTCTGTGAATGTTTTGCCGCTTTAACCGTTACTCTAATGTCAGTACCATCAGCTCTTACAAGAGCATCTGGATATCCTCCTTGAGATTTAATTACTGTCTCAAGTAATTCTTGCTTCGTTTCCATTGTCGTAATGGCATCAAAATTTTCTTTTGCTTTATTCTTTTCTGTTGCTGAAGCTTTTGTTGAACTCATCACTTCTTGTAATTTTGCTTTCGCTTCACTACGCTGATCTTCCATTTGCATACGTAAAGCTGTGAAATTCTCATCACTTGATTGAACTGATACATTGCCCTCTTTTTTACTTGTTTCTTTTTTTGCATTTTCTTTTTTGTCTGTTTCTTTATTTGTTGTTTCCTTGCTTGTATTTTCTTTTTTCGGAGTTTCTTTAGGCGCTTCGTTTGTTACTGCTTTATCAGTACCTTGTTTTTCTTGTCCAATCTTTTCACCTGTTGCCGGCGATGCTGTATTCATTTTGTCAGGAGTTGTTACGTAATACACAGATAGTACAACAACTAAACTTAACATCGTTAATAACCAAACTGTTTGTTTTTTTAACACTTTATTTCCTCCCTATCAATTTTTCGGTGAAACTGAAACGCGATGGGCCGGTACATCTAGCAGCCTTATCACAGCTTCTTTTACCATTGCTTTAACTTGTATATTATCCACTCCCTTTGCTACGACAAGAACACCACGTACTTTCGGCTTCTCTGTTCGTAAAACAACAGGAGTTTCTTTATCCCCTTCACGTATAATGACAGTCTTTTCATCAAGAGACTCGTCCTCTACTTCTCTCTTACCGCCTGTTTTATCCGTTTCACCTGTTGTTTGTGAGCGTTTCACTGTATTTTTTTCTAAAATTTTTTCTTCAGATGAATCTAAATTCACTTTAATCGTTACGTCTTTTACTCCTGCTATTTCTTCTAAAGCAGTTTTTAATTCTTGTTCATACGCTTTTTCATATTTTTCTACATTTGACATACTATCATTACTTTTTTGTCCGAAAGTTGGTACGTCTTTTTCTTGATTTTGAGTTTTTTGTTCTTTAAATACAGGTACTTCTTCTTTTTTACTTGAAAAGAGACTACTAGAAAACATAAGCAACATTCCAAGTATGAGTAGGACAAGTAAAAACTTAGGTGTTACCTTTTTACCCTTCTCGTTTCTTTCTTTTTGATCCCCATTCAATAAGTTTCGAAAAAATGAGAACTTCGAATTTTTATCTTTATTGTCCATTTACTCTACCTGTCCTCCCTTCCATTTGAACTTGGATTTGTTTACCCTCTAGTTGCCACCTGCTTGAAAAGAAATCTTTCATTTCTACATTCGTTTCTTCCACTTTTTTTGGAGGCTCTTTCGTGTTAATTTCAATTGGCTTTACTGTTTCGATTGCATCATTTTTACTACGTTCTTTTTCTTTCAACGTCACAACAACAGATTGAATATCTTTCGCTGACTTTACTTCTTCTGTATTTTCTGCTGCGACTATTTGTATTTCAGAGACAGTCATACCATACTTTTTCTCAAACTCTTTTCCTACTTCTTTTTTCATTTTGGTAGCCATCTCTTCTAAACTATATGCACGTGTTAGAGCTTGTATTTCTTTTTTCTTCGAATCTATTGAATTTTTTACAGATCCTTCTGCTACGTACTTTTCTTCATTAAAATTTGCAATTACTTCATTTACATCTGTCTGCAATAGTTTAAAAAGGGGCGTTAAAATTAATACGACTAACAAAAGACTTACAACGAATTTAACGTATTTTTGCAAATTCGAATTTGGAAGAATAAGATGAAGCATTGTTGCTAAGAGCAAAAAAACGATAATATTTCTGATCCACTCTGTAACAAATTGCATACTCTTCACCTCCTACCGCATCATAAGTGTAATATTCCCCGCAGCAATAATAATTGTAATACTTAAAAAGAACATAAATGATACGATAGCTAAGCAAGCAAATACGTAAATGATGCTTCGTCCAATAATGTCTAAACATTGAATAATTGCTCCGCCGCCAACCGGTTGCAATACTGCTGCTGCGAATTTATAAATAAATGCAATACAGAAAATTTGAATCGCTGGAAAAGCAACAATTAAGCATAAAATGACGAGCCCAATAATTCCGACTGTGTTTTTCAATAATCCTGATGCGCTAATAACAGTATCTGCCGCTTCTGTAAACATCCTTCCAACTACTGGAATGAAGTTTCCTGTTACAAATTTAGCAGTTTTCACAGCTATTCCATCAGCAACAGCTGTTGCTGTTCCTTGTACAGATAATACTCCTAAAAAAATTGTTAAAAAGACACCGATAATCCCTACGCTAACGTTTTGCAGAAGCTTGGATAATTTCGTCACTTTATATTGATCACTCATTGTACTTACAATACTTAATATCGTTGCCAGTAATAAAAGTGGTAGAACGATATAATTCATAAGAAGCCCACTCGTATTCATTAAGAAAATGATAACCGGATGAAAAAATGATACAGATACAACCCCGCCCCCAGTTGCTATAAGCGCCAGCAAAATTGGCAATAACGCTAATATGAAATCTACCATTGTTTGTATCGTTTCTCTTGCATATGTCATAACGACATAAAAACTATTTAAAGCAAAAATAATAAGTACCATATACACAACAGCATCAGCAATTTTACTTACGCTACTTTTTGAAAAAGCGGATTGCAGTGATTGCAACAATGCACTAAAGATTGTGAGCATAATAAGTGTGCCAAGCAGTTTTCCATTAGCAGCAAGCTCATGAAATAAATATTTTAATAACCCTATCATCCACTCTTTTAGAGAGAATTCTTTTTCTCCCTTTACAAACTCCATAAAGCTCCCTTTTTGACTCTCTGGCAAATAGCCTCCATATTTTGTAACAAGCCCGTCCCAAAATTGCTTCACATCTTCAATTCCGAGCTTATCCAATTGTTGATCAACGACGTTTGTTTCTACAGGAGAAGCTTGTACAACAATCGGTAAAGAAAAGAAAAGGAAGCAAGCAAATAGCAGCTTAGCTCCAAACCTCCTCAACATTCACTCCCCCTTATCCCGTCGGTAAAAATCCGAGAATAGTTTCAATTACAACCGTCAAAATAGGAATCGCCATAACGAGAATTAAGATTTTCCCAGCAAGTTCAATTTTCGAAGCGATGGCACCTTGACCAGCATCTTTTGTAATTTGGGCTCCAAACTCAGCAATATAAGCAATTCCAATAATCTTTAGTAACGTTTCCACGTAGACGTTACTAACTTTCGCTTCACTTGCTACTCTCTCAATCATTTGTAAAATAGAATGAATTTGATCGATTAAAATAAGAAACATCACGCTACCTACGAACACAATAAATAAAGATGTAATACTAGATTTATGCTGATTCAAAACAGCAGCTAAAAACGTAGCAACGAGGCCTAATCCGACAATTTGTATAATTTCGATTCGAACCGCCTCCTTTACTGGAAGAGAAAGACACTTTTAATCTTGTCAAATAGCGTGTTAATTAAAAACGCAACATGAAATAAAATGACGACAAAACCGACAAGGATAACCCAATTTGCAATATCCTCCCGCTTTAATTCTTTTAGTACAGTATGAATGAAAGCTAAAACAATGCCGATTCCGGCGATTTGAAATATTAATCCAACATCAATGGACATCGCCTTTCTCCCCCCCTATAGCAGTAAAATTACAATAAGTAGCCCTGCTAGTACCCCTAAGCTCTTAATCATTTTTTCGTATTGCAGTTGTAATGCTTTCGCTTCTCCTTCTTCTCTCTCCAAATGTGTAATACATAAGCGAATATGTTTTTGTTGTGATTCACGATCATGTTGCCCGAGCGTTTCACCAAATTGCTGCAGTATTTCATACTCAGTTTGTTGAAATGCGGTTAACTTCCAGTTCTCTTTCAAACTATCTATCCACGCTTCTCTTACTGTTTGTTCCCCGCTTTGTAGTCTTCTGGCGAAACTTTGAAATATCCAATTTAATGGCTTTGGCATTTGTTTAACTAATCGCTCGGCAGCCTCAGATAAAGGTGTGTGTCCATACATAATTTCTGCTTCTAATGATTGAAGTGCTGATTTTAATAATCTAAGTTGCCTCGGCCTCTCACTATATCTTTTAGCGTATGAAAACCCGAAAAAGGTGCTGACCGCAACGATTAACACTGCACCGAATATTTTCACCATACGCCCTCAGCCTTTCTACTTGATAACACTGGTTTTCCATATTTATCTTTCACCTGCATAACCGTTCCTGGACCCCTCGCTTTTGACAACTCCACAAACCTATCAAATATACCAAGCTCTAGCACTGCCTTTAGCGATGGACGTCTCACAACATCCTCATAGGAAAATCCGTGTGCACTTATAAAAAGCTGAACACCTGCATGCACTGCCTCCATAATTGCTTCACTATCTTCTTTACGGCCAATTTCATCTACGATCAAAATATCAGGACTCATAGAACGAATCATCATCATCATTCCTTCTGCCTTTGGACACGCGTCTAACACATCGACTCGGGTACCAAAATCATATTGCGGGATCCCTTTCACACAGCCAGCAATTTCTGACCGTTCATCAACGATCCCCACTTTACAAGAAGGAATTTCCGAAGCACTTACTCCTTGACTCATGCAACGAGCTACATCTCTTAAAAGTGTCGTTTTTCCCGTTTGCGGAGGGCCAATTACCATCGTGTTTAACCATCTTTTTTCATACAAATATGGCAAAAGCGGTTCAGCAATCCCTATTTTTTGACGAGCAATACGAATATTAAAGGAAGAGACATCACGAATCATTTTCACTGCGCTTTTTTCTGTAATGACTTTTCCCGCTAATCCGATTCTATGCCCTCCGCGAAGTGTCACATACCCACGTTTTAATTCCTCTTCCATCGTATAAATTGAGAATTGACTTAACTTATTCAATAAGTAAATAGCATCCTCTGCAGTAGTGATATAGTCATAAAAAAAC
Organism: Bacillus sp. C-3-6; assembly: GCF_054509685.1. Taxonomy (NCBI): domain Bacteria; kingdom Bacillati; phylum Bacillota; class Bacilli; order Caryophanales; family Bacillaceae; genus Bacillus; species Bacillus sp. C-3-6. The sequence continues at coordinate 3,993,808 of NZ_CM137247.1, forward strand.
ACCTTTCCGTGTGCAATACACTCTAGCGGTCTTCCAATTCGAACACGAATTTCCTCTAAAGCATCGTATTGCTTACATTCTTCAATTAAGTACTTCATCGTTTTTGGTAAAACTTCTAATACCTCTTTCATCGGCTTCTCCCCACTATACTCGACTTACTATTTCAGTAATGCGATAAAAATACAGCAAATTCCAAGCGCTAGAAAAAAGAGCTTCAAGAAAGAAATTTCACTTGCTACACTCGCTATCCCAATTGTCATTGTTAAAATTAATACGGTAGGTCCAACAAACGCTAACATACCATTTATAAACAACGCTTTCTTCGCATCATTCACATAAAGCATAAGCAAAGCAGCAAATATCTCCGCACTACCTGAAAATAATCGAAGTGCTCCCATAACAAGCACGGATGTTTCCATTGCCGCTAGCCACTGTTTCATTCTTCCACCTTCTCCCGTAACAGTTACTAACTTCGTATTCTTAAAAAGAATATATTTGTACAACCATATGCAGAGGTTGTCTATTTCAGAAGTAAAAACATAATTTTTCTCTAAAGCCCGAATTAGAATCTGAATATTTATATTATTTTATGGTATATTATGGTACATTTAGTTTAAAAGGGGTATAAACCATGCAGCACGTTACTTTATTACCACTCGATTTACGCTATACAAATGTGATTTTCGAGCTATCAAGTGATCCACATATAAAAAATGCATTAGGGATAACGGCAGAAAACATCGAAGACACAAAAGCATTTCTTCTTTTCGCAATAGAAGAAGAACATCAAAAGAAACCCTTATCGAGAATGATTGTGAATGAAGAGAATGAAATAATTGGCCTCACCACACTTAAACATATTAATGATGAGAAGAAGCAATCTCACATTGGTAGTTGGCTCGGCTATCCGTACTGGGGAAAAGGCTATAACGAGGCTGCTAAAAAAGAAATCTTTAAAATCGCCTTTTTAGACTTACAACTTTCCTACGTATTTGCTGGTGCTAAAACGAATAATACCCGCTCGTTAAAAGCACAAGAAAAACTACCTTATATTTCATTGCATGTGGAAAACAAGTTTCCAGACGAATACGCTGCACTAGAGAAAGAAGTAAAGTCAACTTGCTCTTTGCATGTCGTGTCACGTGAAAATTTTTTAAACTGGTTGAGATTACAAAGTGAGGAGGAAAAATATGAAGACATTGAAAATTAGTTTAACCGTTGTAGTAGAATTAGCTCTTATTTATCTTTTTTCCTTATTGGTCGGTTGGTCATTTATAGAGACATTTTTCCTTGGTAGTTTAGCAATATTTGCAATTATGTGGTTAATTATTATGAGTAACCATAGAAATAACATTACAGATCACGCAATAAGTAAAACATTAACTGGTGTTGAGACTGGCGAAATAAAACCATTTCAAATTGTTTTGACTCCATCTATTATGGGTACTCTTTCACTTGTTTTAGTCAGTTTTATTATAACAGCTATTTACTATCTACCCTATTTCCTATAAAAAAAGCACTCGTGAATTATCACGAGTGCTTTTCTACTATGCACGAGAAACGTATTTACCTTCACCAGTGTTGATGATAAGCATTTCGCCTTCGTTAATGAAGATTGGTACCTGTACAACAAGACCAGTTTCTAATGTAGCTGGTTTTGTTACGTTAGAAGCAGTATCACCTTTAATACCAGGCTCTGTTTCTGTAACTTGTAATTCAACTGTGTTTGGAAGTTCAACACCAAGTACTTCGCCTTGGTAAGTCATGATTGCTACTTCCATGTTTTCTTTTAGGAATTTAAGCTCGCGCTCGATTTGTTTTTCACCAAGCTCGATTTGCTCATAAGTTCCGTTATCCATAAATACGTGAGCCTCACCACTTGCGTATAAGTATTGCATACGACGGTTTTCGATGTGCGCTTTTTCTACTTTCTCACCTGCACGGAATGTTTTCTCCTGAACAGATCCTGTGCGAATGTTACGTAGTTTAGAACGAACGAATGCAGCACCTTTACCTGGCTTTACGTGTTGGAAATCAAGTACTTGCCAAAGGGCATTGTCCACTGAAATTGTTAAACCTGTACGAAAATCGTTTACTGAAATCATGTAAAAAAATCCTCCTGTGTATTACAAAATAATAAGTTCTTTTGGTGATTTCGTAATTACTTCATTACCTTCACTTGTCACAATGATATCATCTTCAATACGTACGCCGCCAATACCTGGAATATAAATACCTGGTTCTACTGTTACAGCCATACCGGGTTCAAGTACTGTATCAGAACGGAACGCTAAACCTGGTGCTTCATGGATTTCAAGACCTATTCCATGACCAGTAGAGTGTCCAAAGTATTCACCATATCCTTTTTCCGTTATGTAATCACGCGTTAGCGCATCAGCCTCGCGACCTGTTAAACCAGCTTTAATACCGTTCACACCACGTAGTTGTGCTTCTAAAACGATATTATAAATTTCTTTTAATTTATCAGATGGTTCACCGACTGCAATCGTACGAGTAATATCAGAGCAATATCCTTTGTAATAAGCGCCGAAGTCTAATGTAACGAAATCTCCTGTTTCTATCACTTTTTCAGATGCCACGCCGTGCGGTAATGCCGAACGAAGACCTGAAGCAACGATAATATCAAACGAAGAAGATGTTGCTCCTTGTTTTCTCATGAAAAATTCAAGTTCATTTGACACTTCAATTTCAGATACTCCCGGGCGAATGAATGATAGAATATGCTCAAAGGCAGCATCTGCAATCTGTGCAGCTTCCTTTAATATCTTAATCTCTGAATCAGTCTTTATCAAGCGTAACTTTTCTACAAGTCCAGAAGTTGGGATAAATTCAGCATCAATCGCTTCCTTATGCGCTGAATAAGAACTATATGTAAGAGTATCTTGCTCAAAACCAAGCTTTTGAATTCCAAGCTCTTTCACTTGCTTTGCCACTTCATCAATGATTAATCCTGCGTGCTGTACAATCTCATATCCAACCGCTTGTTTACTTGCCTGCTCGACGTAACGGAAATCTGTAATAAATTGCGCACGATCTTTTGAAATAAGAACTACACCTGCTGTTCCTGTGAAGTTAGCCATATATCTACGACTATGTTCATTTGTTAACAAAATACCGTCAATGCCAGCCTCACCAAATGCACTTCGTAATCTTTCAATTTTCTCCATTACTTTATGCCTCCCTCAATTTCTCCATTAATGCAAATAACGCTAACTTATAGCCATAAAAACCAAATCCAACAATTTGTCCTGCACAAACAGCTGCCGTCACAGATTCGTGACGGAACGATTCACGCTGATGAATGTTAGAAATATGTACTTCAATAACAGGAATCGAAATGCTCGCAATGGCATCACGAATCGCATAGCTATAATGCGTAAATGCTCCCGGATTTAAAATGATCCCTTCATATATATCTTCCGCTTCATGAATAATGTCGATAATGGCACCTTCATGATTCGATTGGAAACATTCTAACTCCACTCCCATTGTTTCCGCTTCTTGCTTCATATCTGCTTCAAGTGTCGCTAGCGTGCCCTTTCCATATACATTTACCTCACGAACACCGAGGCGATTTAGGTTAGGACCGTTTACGAGGAGTAACTTTTTCATATTCTTAAAACTCCTTAATATTAAATATCTATACAATATTTTAACATAGGAGTTACTTATTTGAATAGTTCGTCTTCTCTCGCCCTTCTTGTTCTACTTTATTGCTATTTACTGCGTAAGAAACAGAATATGCTATAAACACACCATACAATATAAAAATACATATTGTCGTTACAATTGTCTCTTTTGGTAAATGGAGCGCACTTTTAATAACAGGAGCCATTAAACCCATCCCCAAAAACAGTAATGCCCACCAAAATAATCCATAAATAATTCCCGCAATAATCCCTTCAAACTTCGCAAAAAATGCTTTATACAAAAAGGCAATCAAAATTGAAAGAAGTCCCATACAAACTATTCCTGACACATTCCCCCATACACCTTCCTTCCAACTTCCAAACGCAAATGGTAAAAGGAAATAATTCGGTCCCGCCTCCGTGAATGAAAATATATGAAGGAAATACCATATCCCGCCCCAAAAGATTCCACCAAACAAACCGATTTGTACAAAATTCCTTGTTCCTAATTGTTCTTGACTCACATCGACACCTCCGCTCAATAGTATGCCCGAAACTATTTTGAAGCATGTTTAAATCCTGCGAAATTTGTCTATAAAAAGAATAAGAAATGTCCGACTCTCATAACATTTTCCCTTGTCATCTACTTGTATTTGCCGATAAAATAAAGGAAACTCGGTGATTGTCTTATTTCAAAACGACAGAACCCAGTATGACAATTGCCTCTTTTTCTACATAAGAGAGAAACAAATACAGGTTGGTGTTAACATGGCAGAAGAGTCAAAACAAATATATGGCGGGCAAGCGGTCATAGAAGGAGTTATGTTTGGCGGTAGAGAATATACTGTTACAGCGGTTCGTCGTAAAGATAAATCGATTGAATTTTATCGATTACCACGCGTTCGTAATAAAGTATTATCTATCCTAAAAAAAATTCCATTTTTACGAGGTATTGCCGCTATTGTGGATGCAAGTGCGAATGGAGCAAAGCATTTAAACTTCGCTTCAGAACGATTTGACGTCCACCCAGAAGATGATGAACAAATTGCAAATAAAAAAGAAGAACAATCAAAATTAACGATGGTATTAGGAGTTGCAGCTGTTGGCGTTTTATCTTTCATATTCGGTAAAGTCATCTTCACAGCAGTTCCTGCACTATTAGCTGAATTAACGAGACCGATTTTCCCATCTCATACTGGGCAAATCATTGTCGAAAGTGTCATTAAGCTCATGCTATTATTGAGCTATATATACTTTATTTCTTTAACCCCACTTATTAAGCGGGTATTTCAGTATCACGGTGCAGAGCATAAGGTAATCAATGCTTATGAGAATAACCTTCCTCTGACTGTAGAAAACGTTCAAAAGCAAACTCGCCTCCATTATAGATGCGGCAGTAGCTTTATTATATTTACAGTCATTATTGGAATGTTCGTTTATTTCCTAGTCCCTACAGATCCTCTTTGGGCACGAGTTATAAACCGAATTTTATTAATTCCAGTTGTACTTGGTATTTCTTTTGAAGTATTGCAATTTACAAATCGATTAAGAGATATTCCCGTATTACGCGTACTTGGATATCCTGGGTTATGGCTACAACTATTAACAACGAAAGAACCAACAGATGACCAAGTGGAAGTAGCAATTGCATCGTTTGAAGAATTATTACGTTTAGAGAACAAACAATAATTATTTAAAAATGGTGTTCAACTCCTTTCCTCATCGTTAATATACTAATTTTAATATACGTTTTTAGGAGGTGTCCCTTATGAACGGTCGTTCGTTTACTTTCGCTATATTTGTGCTTATTATTGGATTGGCAATATTCGGCCTTGTTTCATCTGTTATTACAAATCCCATGGGTGTATTAAGAAATATCGGGTACATGTTACTTGTTGTCGGTATCTTTTACTTGCTATACAAGATGTTTACAAATTCCAGTGGTTCCGCAAATTCGCAAAGCTCATATAAGCGTGCGGCAAAACAATCGAACCGCAAACATGGGAAACAAAATGTAGCACCCCTAGGCAATTCTTTCTTTAAGTCAAATACTTCTAATGACAAAAGTAAAAAAGGGAATTCTTCCACTTTAAAACGAAAAAGAAAACAGTCTCATTTAACTGTCATTGAAGGCAAAAAAAGTAAAAAGAAAGACCGTGCTTCCTTTTAGGAAATACGGTCTTTTTTTATACTTTGAAGCACTTCGTTTAAACTTTTCTCTCTCATACTTTCAATTCGAAGATGATGATTTTTAAATGGTAAATTCCGTGTCACATCATTAGGTACAACAACGCACGTTAATCCCGCTGCAACTGCTGCTCTCAATCCATTTAATGAATCTTCAAATACAACAGCTTCAGATGGCTTAATTCCTAATTCTTCTATTGCAACTCGATAAAGAGCTGGATCTGGTTTTACCTTCTCAACATCTTCTCTCGTTTTAATTACTTCAAAATATTCTCGAATCTGTAGCTCTTCTAAAAAATGAATAACCCATTCTCTAGACGAACTAGAAGCTAGTGCGATTTTTAATCCCATTTCTTTCGCTTCTTCTAAATATTCTTTTACCCCGTCACGAGCTTCTGGTATTTTCATTTTCTCTTTATGTAAAGTTGCCACTTTTTCTTTTAATACACTTTTGTTAAACTTCTCTTTTAATTGATCATTTAAATATGCATAAAGTACCTCATCTGTTGTTCCAATGCATTTCGCAAATTCCTCTAAAGGTAGTTCCCCGCCGTATTCACGAACAGCATCTCTGAAAGAGTGAAACCATATCGTTTCTGTGTCCACAATTAATCCATCAAAATCAAAAATAATTGCTTTCATAATTCTCCCATCCTTTTCGAATTGAAATAAAAAAGGAAACGCCATCCGTTCCCCTTAATTACTTTTCTCTTCATTTGCTTTTTGAACACCACGAAGTGTTTCCACTCGAACCTCATCTTGTTCAAAGTATTGTACTAAATCACCGATACGGTCAATTGATTCCCAACTTAAATGATGTTCAATTCCTTCTACATCATTATAGATTTTGCTTTCATCCACACCGATAATGCGCATAAACTGTTCTAACAATTCATGTCGATATACGAGACGTTCCCCGATTTTTTTACCTTTTGATGTTAATACAAGCCCTCTATATTTTTCATAAATTAGATATTCGTCTTTGTCTAATTTTTGTACCATTTTTGTTACAGAGGATGGATGTACACTAAGCGCTTCAGCAATATCAGATACACGGGCATAACCCTTTTCATCAATCAACAAATAAATTTGTTCAATATAATCTTCCATACTAGGGGTAGGCATCGGTTTCCTCCATCCAATTTCATTTTGCTTATTCCGTACGAAGCAATCAATAAAATGATACACCAGAAAGAATAACGTGACAAGGTGGAAACGAGCCTAAATCTGCAAAAGTGAAAAGAACCTGTATTCAAATACAAGTTCCTTTCATGTAAAATATTGAATTTCTGCGTCAGGAAAAAAGTGATGAATATATCCTCGAATCGTTTCCTCCAATACTTCTGCATCATCTTTTTTATATACATATTTCCCAATTCCATATCGTCCCCATTTATACTTTCGCTTCTCTTCATCCATTTCAAGCTTCGTATTTGGATAACGCTCTTGAATAACCTTTTTCGCTGGTTTCGTAAAACGATGCTGAATTAATTCAAACGTTAAATTTGGTATCGTCATATCTTTCAGCGCATTGTACAGTCGCTCAAATAGTTCACGATATCCTTCTTCCCATCCTTCATGCATATAAAGTGGCGCGACTATAAAACCAAGTGGATAACCTGCACCTGCTACTTTACGTGCCGCCTCAATTCGCTCCTCAAATGGCGATGTCCCTGGTTCAAAATTTTTAATTACATATCGTGAATTTATACTAAACCTGAAACGAGTTTTCCCATTATGCTTTGCATCTAATAAATGATCAACGTGCGAATATTTCGTGACGAAACGTAAGCGCCCATATTCACTTTCTCCAATGAATTCAATCGCCCGCTTTAATGCATGTGTTAAATGATCAATCCCAACAATGTCTGATGTACACGCTGCTTCAAATCTTGTTATTTCAGGTGCCCTTTCATCCATATATTGCTTTGCCTTCTCAAATATTTCATCAAGATTGACATACACACGAACGTAAGGCTTACTCCCAAGTGTTGTTTGCAAATAGCAATAATGACAATGTCCCATACACCCTGTTGCGAGCGGAATTGCATATTCAGCTGACGGTTTTGACGTATCAAACTTTAGCGTTTTCCTCACCCCAACAACAAGTGTAGCTTTTGCATTACGATACTTTTGCAAATCATTTTCTCCTGGCAAATTTCTAATTTGATTATGTGATGTTGTTTCATGAATTTCTAATCCCATCTTCGTAAACTTCTCATAAAGCTCTTTTCCAAGCGGATATTCAAGTGCCTTTGGTTCAAAGTAAACGAGTTTTGGCATAAATGGTTTCATACGCTTCCCTCCTCTCGTTAGTATGGGAAACATTGAAAAATTAACACGCATTAAAGTTTTCCACTTCAGTAACTTGCGTTGCAAGTTACTGAATGTTATAATTTGGATAACAGCTACTTTGCAACGCAAGTTACCTGAGTAAAAGGTGGTGAAATCATGCACAGCCAAATGTTAAAAGGTGTACTAGAAGGTTGCATCCTATACATCATTTCACAAGAAGAAGTGTACGGATATGAACTGAGCACAAAATTAAATAAACACGGATTTACATTCGTAAGCGAAGGAAGCATATATCCGTTATTGTTACGTATGCAAAAAGAAAAATTGATTGAAGGAACATTAAAAGCCTCCTCACTCGGTCCAAAACGAAAATATTATCACGTAACGGATAAAGGATTAGAGCAGCTTGAAGAATTTAAACAAAGCTGGGGAATGGTTTCAACTACGGTAAATAACTTATTACAGGGGGAGTGATAGGGATGAATGCACAAGACATGATTGAATTGAATAATAAAAAACGTGAGCTTCTAACTTCCGAAAACGAGGCTGCTTATGGTGATATGTTAGTATATCTTCGAATATCAAACGTACCCGAGCAACAAATGGAGGAACTGTTACTAGAAATATTAGATCACCTCATCGAAGCACAAGCAGAAAATAAAAACGCTTATGACATCTTTGGAGATAATTTACAATCTTATTGCGATGAACTTATATCAGCTTTACCAACTCAAACAAAGTTAGAAAAAACCTCTTTAATTGGATTTTCTATTAGCTTACTTCTTGCTATACAGTTTGGCATAAATGCAATTATTTCATTTTTTATGTTTCTATTTGAAAAAAACAATACATTATCAAGTCCGCCTTTTAGCATCCTTGGAACTACTTTGTCTGTTTCAATAATTATACTAGGTATACTATTTCTTTTATATTTATTAAAGCGTTACTCCTTTGATCAGAAAATGAATTGGAAAAGAAGAATTCTATTTGGATTCGCATTTGCTACTCCATTTTGTTCCGCTGTATTCTTAAATATTTATTTCCAAAAGCAACCTTATCTCATTTATCATCTAAATTTCTGGCAAAATGCTTTAATTGCTATCTTATTTTTTATTTTATATAAATTACTATATAAAAAATCAAATTTTTAACAGCCCTTCAAAAGGCTGTTTTTTCTTCTGTCTAATTTTACAAATTGAAAAATTTCATAAAGAAAATAAGAAAAATGCAAAATAATTAAAGTTAATTGTTGACGTGATGCTTTTATTATCGGTATCATAAATCTTCGTGAGCAATTATTTTTCGTTATACGATTTTTTTATTATTACTGAATTTTTGAGAGGAGAAATTAGATGTCAGTTAAGAAGAAAACGCAAGTACGCACCGGCAAAATGGTACGTGAACTAATGTTAGCAGACGAAGATGTAAATGCTTCGCTAATTATGGTATATAGTGAAAACGGTGTAAACGCAGAAATTAAAATCGAGGGCTTAACGCCGAAATGTAACGAAGAATTATTTTTGAGCGGAAACGTGGATTGGAACAAGAGTGTTATTTATAAAATTGTTGATTTCACTGGAAACGCTGAAGTTGGTAAAGTTACATTAACAGCGATGAACAAAAACAATGTTTCTCTAGAAATTGAACGCGTTATGTGGAGCAAAGAGAATAAAGAAGCTGCTGAGCAAGAAGAAACTGTTGTAGAAGCTACTCCGAAAAAAGAAGTAGTTGTAGAAGCGCCAAAAGCAGTTACACCTGCTCCAAAACCTGTTACGCGAGTAGAAACACCTGCAGCACCTAAACCTACTCCGGTACCAACACCGAAGCCAGTAAGTGTAGAAGCTGCTATGGAATTATCTACTCCAGCACCTGTGAAAAAAGCAGTACCAACTCCAGTTACAAAGCAAGAGTCTGCACCGGTTGCGCCTGCAAAACCGAAGCAATCTGCTTTGACTGAAACAAATACAAAACTACAAGAAAATTATGTGAAACTCGTGAAAAAGACAATTGAAGTTTGTCAAGATTACGAGCTTGGCATCGACATAGATGATTCTATTGAAAGCTTAAAAGAAGAACTACAAAGCCAAGGTATTAGCGTTACATTTGACAAAGAAATTATGGACGTTGTAAGTCGCCTTCGTTCTTTACAAGATAAAGGAATCAAAGTAGAAAAAGTACTTAATTTACTATAAAAAAATAAGAGGTGGCAATTGCCATCTCTTATTTTTTATAATTCCACTCATTACTTTCATACTTTTCTTTCGCTAACGTTTGAACTTCATGTAACTGTTCTTCTGTTAATTCATATGGAACAAGTTCTACATCCAATCCTTTTTCAAAGCCAACTTCAAACGCTTTAATTAACTGTTCTATCGTAAATGTACGGTCTGTTAATTCATTAATTGCTACTGCTTTAGAAGAGAACATACTCTTCATACGTTCCTTCACACGTTCATTTGGGAATAAAAATAGATCATATAGTTCATCTAAATCAATTTCTAATGGAATCGATCCATGCTGTAAAATAACACCTTTTTGACGTGTTTGAGCACTACCAGCAATTTTTCTTCCTTCCACTACAATTTCATACCAAGATGGTGCATCAAAACATACACCTGAACGTGGATTTTTCAAATTTTCACGATCTGCTTCTGTTTTTGGAACTGCATAATATGCTTCTAACCCTAATGCCTTAAAACCATCTAATAAGCCTTGCGAAATAACACGATATGCTTCTGTAACTGTTTTCGGCATATTCGGATGATCTTCAGACACAATAACACTATACGTTAACTCTTTGTCATGTAGTACACCCCTGCCGCCTGTTTGACGACGAACGAATCCATATTTTTTTTCGTTAACTACATCCATATTAATATCTTTCTCAACACGTTGAAAATATCCAACTGTTAATGTTGGTACTTCCCATTCATAAAAACGAATTGTTGGTGGCATTTTCTTTTCACTTTGCCAATTTAACAAACATTCATCTAACGCCATATTAAATGCCGGTGAACATTGACCAGAGTTAATATAACACCATTTTTCTTTTCCCATCCTGCACCTCATATAACCAATTATTTTTCACATTCTCTAGTCTACCAAATTCGACAAAATTTGTGAAAGAATACGAAATTTCTTGTTATATGCAAATGAATCTGTTGCATAAATACATATGGGCATTATAATATTGAAAGTAGGATAAGAAAAAAGGGAGCGATAGAATCGTGTCAACAACTTGGATTATTTTATTAGCCGTAATCGTAGCATTTATCGGCTACACTGTATGGATGTACTTCTATCAGAAAAAATTAATTAAAACTCTTACAGAAGAAGAATTTCGCGCTGGCTACCGTAAAGCACAGCTTATCGATATTCGTGAAGCAGACGAATATAACGCAGGGCATATTTTAGGTGCACGTAACATTCCGTTATCACAAATTCGCCTTCGCCATAAAGAACTTCGTCAAGATCAACCTGTTTACTTATATTGCCAAAGCGGATTCCGTACAGGTCGTGCAGCGCAATACTTAAAAAAACAAGGCTACAAAGATTTCTACCAATTACAAGGTGGATTTAAATCTTGGACAGGCAAAATTAAAAAGAAATAATAACATACAAAAAACTAGCTGAATAAATCAGCTAGTTTTTTCATTTCATCTTATTCGCAATGTATAATAAATTCTGCTTGATTACCTTTTCATCGTTCTCTTCTACATTCCGATACAGCAGCTGATATTCAATTCCTTTCTCTTTCCATATAAGCGTAGCAAATTCGTCACCACGTTCATAATCATCTTTATTTTTAAAATAAGCAGACGTTCCATTATTCAGTTTCATTTGTTCTTGAAATCGCTTCTCTTCCATAAGGTCCGGAAAACTATAAGGAAAGTTCGCGACATTTAACTCAATATACTCATTTCTACCTGGCTCCTTCTGTTTATATTTAATCGTTAAGACAGCGTTCTTTTTCCCAAGCGTTCTTACTTCACCCTTCACATCACTTGTAATGTCGTACGGTAAAAACGTTGGAACTTTAAACTTCACCGGAAAATATTTTGGAAGTTCCTTTAGCGGAATAGGATCCGTAACACGATCCATAGCTCCTCCTGTTGTTCCCACAAAGTGTTTTTCTTCTTGCATCGTTTGCTGAAACGAACACGAACTAAGTACAAAACTAGAAAACACGAAACAAATGATTCTTTTTTTCAATTTGTTTCCGCCCTTTCATACCGCTCTCTTAACGAACGAAGCGTTGATATGCTCTTCATATTCGCTTTGTCATCAAACTCCACCTTTGAAAACTTTCCACGTTATTCTCACACATTTTGACAACACTTTTTGCAAACAAAAAAGACCCCTATCATTCTTACGCCCAAGTGAAAAGGTTACGCGAATAAAAAGAAGTCTTATTAATACCATAGTTTGTGAAAAGCTTTTCAGGTCAAGATTTTTTCTTTCTTATTATTTTCCCTTTATAATAAGGGAAAGAGGTGATACATATGGCCAATATAAAACAAATTGCTAAAACTGCTGGTGTATCGATATCAACTGTTTCTCGTGTTCTGAATAATCACCCTTACGTAAAAGAAGAAAAGCGTAAGCGTGTTCTAGACGCTGTTGAAGAATTAAACTACGCAAAAAATATAAATGCTGTCCATTTAATAAGAGGGAAAACATATACAATTGGCGTTATGCTTCCTTTCATTAACCTCCCCTACTTCAGTACCATTATTGAAGGAATCGGTAACGAAGCATTATTAGCTGGATATCACATTAATTTATGCCAAACAAATTACGATAGCCTTGAAGAAATTCGTGTTCTTGAAATGATGAAAATGAAACAATTTGATGGGATGATTATTTGCTCCCGAACGAGCTCTTGGGAACAAATCGAACCTTTCGCAAAATTTGCCCCTATTATTTCATGTGAAAAAATGAAGCACCCCCTCATTTCATCCATCTACTTAGATCATTATGAAGGTTTCCGTCTCGGTACTGCCTATTTACTAAGTAAAGGCCATGAAAAAATCGGAATTTGTTTAGCAAGAAAAACAAGTGTAAACTCCATGGAGCGCGAAAAAGCGTTCGCCGATACCCTTCGTAACGAAGGGAAAACGTTGCATCCTGAATGGATTTTCCACCAATGCTATACAATGCAGGACGGAGCACAAATACTCCATCGTATTTTAAATATGAAAAATCGTCCAACTGCTATTTTTACAGCGAACGATCAAGTTGCAGCTGGTTTATTAACAGAGGCTCGAAAACATGGCATTCGAGTACCTGAAGACCTTGCTATCCTTGGATTTGATAATCATGAAATTTCAAAGGCATTAGAAATTTCCACAATTGAACATCCCGGTCTCGCAATGGGCTCACATGCTTTTTCTTTATTCCATAAGCAGATCCAAAGCGAGCAAATTGTCGGCAGTGCAAAAGAACTTTCATTCCATTTAATTGAGCGAGAGACTGTCTAAAAAGAGCGTTACCTATAACGCTCTTTTTCAGCTCTTCACCTATTGACATTATATTTTTTATCTCATATAATGAACCTAACGAACGGTAGGTAGGGGATGAAAATGACAGCAAACCGCATTAAAGCTGTAGCACTTTCTCATTTCGCACGCTACGGCTATGAAGGAACTTCATTGGCAAATATTGCTCAAGAAGTTGGGATTAAAAAACCATCGATTTACGCACACTTTAAAGGAAAAGAAGAGCTATATTTCATATGCTTAGAATCTGCTCTTCAAAAAGATTTGCAGAGCTTCACAGGCGATATCGAAAGCTTTTCCAATTCGTCCACTGAAGAATTGCTTTTAAAATTATTAAAAGGCTATGCAAAACGCTTTGGTGAAAGTGAAGAATCAATGTTTTGGTTACGAACTTCTTATTTTCCGCCTGATGCATTTCGCGAACAAATTATTAATAAAGCAAATGTACACATTGAAAACGTCGGAAAACTTTTATTCCCTGTATTTAAAAGAGCAAGCGAACAAGATGAGCTGCATAACATTGAAGTAAAAGACGCCTTAGAGGCTTTTCTATGCTTACTCGACGGTCTTATGGTTGAACTATTATACGCAGGTTTAAATCGTTTTGAGACACGTTTAGACGCTTCTTGGAAAGTATTTTGGCGTGGACTTTCAAACTGACGGATTGCTCCTTTGCAATGCGTCGTTTTTAAGCCCTTTACCTAACGACTGGTAGGAAGGAGAAATGACATATGGCATGGATTTATGTAATCATCGCTGGTATTATTGAAATCTTTTGGGTGATTGGACTAAAAAAAGCGGAGGCACCACTTGAATGGGCTGGTGTCGCTCTATTAATTACAATTAGTTTCGTCTTATTATTTAGAGCTTATAAAGATTTACCTGTCGGCACTGTATACGCAGTCTTCACAGGAATTGGAGCTGGTGGAATCGTTCTTACAGAGATTTTCATCTTCGGAGAACCTTTCTCTATCGTAAAAGTTTTATTAATCGGTTTAATCTTCTTCGGAGTAATTGGTTTAAAACGAGTAACAGAAGAAAAAGACGCGAAGGAGGCCGCATAAAATGGCTTGGTTATTTTTAATTCTAGCTGGTATTTGTGAAATTATTGGTGTACTCTTTATGAAAGTAGCCACTGAAAAGAAAGGCTGGGCACCAAAAGTTATTTTAATCGCTAACTTCGGCGTAAGCTTCTTCTTCTTATCTCTTGCAATGAACACGTTACCGATGGGGACTGCTTACGCGATTTGGACTGGAATCGGAACTGCTGGAAGTGCACTTCTAGGCATTCTCATTTTCCGAGAATCAGCGGATTGGCGTCGTCTTGCTTTCTTAAGCTGCATTCTATGCGGCGCTGTTGGCTTAAAACTATTAAGCTAACGTGAGGTGAATGTCATGTGGAAAGAAAAAGGAAAGAAAATATTAGCATGGATCACACTTGGTATCGTCATTCTATTACAAATAAGTTTTCATATAATAGAATGGTTGTTTCATAAAGTAGTATCCATTCTTACCTTCCTTCCTAGCATGGCACTTGAAATTGCATCTATTGCTTGGTCAATTATTGCCTCCATTGCAATCGTCATTATATGGAGTATCGCCAAGCTATGGAATAAGTTATTTAAAAAGGACAGTACTTCTGAAAAAGAGTAACTGTCCTTTTTCGTATTCATTCAGATTTTCTATAAAAGTTAGATGCAATAAGACAAAGAAGACCAACTATGACAATACTTATACCAATTCCTTTATGCAAATTAGGAAACGGTGACGGTATGTCTAAATAAAAATTTGCTAATATGAGACCGATTGAAACAAAAAGTACCCCTATTCTATATAACCATTTTCTTTTGTTCATCATTCTCCCCTCCTAAAATTTTTCATACACTCCTTTCTTTTGGACATACTACCTAAAAAAGGAGTGAATAATATGCAAAATTCTATACATAAGCAAATCCTATTTTTATTTTTCCTATTTCTTATTCTCATCATCGTTTTCAGCTTTATATTACATACTCCGACAGATGTACCAAATAGCGTTTCTTTTTATAAACTACTGCTCTCGTATTGTCGTTATTGAAGAAGGTGCCTTTTTTAAGGCACCTTTTAAAATTCTCTTTTTTCATATATTTTTACTGAAACGAAGATAGATGCTATGAACATGCATATTGAACCAATGAATAACAAGCTGTTATATAGCTGAATTTGTTTTAGGTTGATTCCAAAGAAAATAGAAGAAACAGCCATAGGTGCTATTAGTATAAAAATCGCAATAAAAATAGTTTTCTTATACCCTAGCCAAAAGGATAGCGGTAAAACCAAACTTAAATACACTAAAATAAAGCTAATACTAGCAACTATTGTCGTTTCAATAAATTCAAATAAGTTAACCCCACTCTTCATTCCCATCGTGAAACAACCAACCGTTACACTTATAAAAAGAATAATAATTGCTACTATATATTTTGCATACACAATTTGTTTTCTCAATATTGGGAAACTATTTACTATGACTTCACTTTCATTTTTACTATCTGCTTCAAATGTTTTTACTGTTGCCCCAATTGTAATAATTACTGACATAATTATGAACAGATTTTCCGTATCCGTTAAGGCCATATAAAAGAAAACAGGATACAGTATGTACCAAATTAAAAATTTCCATTGAATGATGAAATCTTTTAAAATTAGTTGCTTGATCATGTATTACACCTCCTAATATGAAAATGTCACTTCTATAACTCTGCCTCCTGAAACATTTTCATTGAGAGGAACATTGATATGAATATACTTACTAATACTCCGATACCAAGAACACTCATTGCTAGTGTAGCCTCTTGAGAGTGGAGTACTTTTAGCATAATTGTTTTATCACCAAAAATATTACACATAAGGCCAATCATACCTGTTAAAGGCAAAATCATAATAACATTCAAAACAGAAGTCGCTTTATATCCTCCAATGTAATTAGCGGGTATCGTTACAACACAATAGATTAAAGTTGCTACTATTGCTGAAAATACTGCATATCCAGGCATGACTATATCCCTGCCCAATGAAATATTTCCTAATATTAAGACTATAAAAGTTACACTCAAACCAGCCATAATAAATAATGAACTTGCAATATATTTAGCTATAACTATCTCTGTTCTCGTTATAGGCAAGCTCACTAATACTTTTTCCGCTTTACTTTTCTCTTCATAATAAAAAGAAATATATATAATCGTACTACATGTTATAAATAATCCTATTGCAATCCCCATTGGTTCGACGGAATGCTTAAAAATAGATAAAATGGGTATTAAAAAATAGAAAGGAAACATCTTCTTCTGTAAGAAAAACTCCTTCAAAATCAATTGTTGCATATAAATTCTCCTCTCTATAAATCACGCGTTTCATAAATTTTAATTGTAAGAAACATAGAAACGATATAGACACTAGCTAATATCATTCCTCCAACTATAAATACACCAATATGTACTGGATTCATAATCCACTCACTGAATGAAGATGTTGTTTCATTCAGCCCATCACTAATAAATATCCAAAGAATTACACCCACTCCTATTGATGCTGCTGATCCTATACTTCTTACTACCTTCGATTTTGTACCATAATAACTAGGGAAAAACGTGACAACAAAAAATGTGGCATAAACAGCTCCATTTATGACTTCATACCATGGAATTTCAATGTATAGATTAGGATGATATACACCGATATCACTAATAACCACAATACCCCTTATAAGAAAAACAACTAACATCGTAGAGAGAATGGCACCAACAATGAATATTGCACAGGAAATATATCTAGCAATTATGATATCCTTTCGACTTACCGGTAAACTATTTATAACAATGTCACTTTTATTTCTTTCATCCATAACGGTTAACGTCATAACCGATGAAAAGGTTATAAATAGACAACTCATTGGAAATAACAATTCACCACTTGCATCTAACATAAAGAACAAAAGGGGCATAACAAGATTCACTAACCAAATTACCCGAAAAAAGAACAAATCTTTATATACGAGCTGACGCATAAGCACCTCTCCCTTTCGCAGTGTAAACGATAATGTCATCTAATGTAGGCTTTTCTAGTACAACCTCATTTCCAAACCAATCGATAATTCCTTGTTTATCCTTCGCTAAACCTTCGAAACCGAATTTATTTTTTCGTAATCCAACAAATAGTTCTTTTCCTTCTCGATCTAATAAATCATTGCTTCCCTTAACGATTACGTAGTTCTCCATTAATTCATCTTTTTCACCAGTAAATATAATTTCTCCATCGTTGATAAACGTAATATAATCTGCAATACGTTCTAAATCCGTTGTAATGTGGGTTGAGAATAATACAGATACTTCATCTTCCATTACAATTTCTTGCAACATATCAAGTAATTCACTTCGGACAACTGGATCTAATCCTGCTGTCGGCTCATCCATAATGATAAACTCTGCATGATGTGAAAGTGCGATGGCAATCGCAAACTTCATTTTCATCCCTTTAGATAGCTCTTTAATTTTTTTATACTTTGGAACTTGCAATCTGTGCATATACGATTGGTATTGATTTTCGTCCCACTTTTTATATAACGGTGCAATAATACGTTTCATTTGTTCACACGTTAAATCTTCGTAATAATGATTTTCATCATATACAAAACCAATATTTTGTTTTATGTCCTTTTCAGCTTTCTTATTGTCTTTGCCAAAAATTTTTATATCGCCGCTATCTTTTCTAATTAAATTCATAATCATTTTGATCGTTGTACTTTTCCCAGCACCATTTGGTCCGACAAACCCCATAATATATCCTCGTGGTAATGCAAAACTTATATTTTTCACTGCAAAATCTTCATAACTTTTACAAACGTTTTTTAACTCTAACATCTCTCTCATTCCCCCTTATATAAAAACGCAATCATCTGCTGCAATTCTTCAAGTGAAAGCTGCAACACTTTACTTTCTTTTACGATTTCTTCAGCCTTACTTTCCAATAGACGTAGCCGCTGTTCTTTTAATAGTTCATTATTTTTACGTGAAACATAAGTCCCCTTCCCAGCAACAGTTTCTATATATCCTTCTTTTTCAAGCTCCTCGTACGCACGCTTCGTTGTAATTACACTAATTTGCAATTCCTTCGCTAAGCTACGAATAGACGGTAATTGGTCTCCACCCTTTAAACCACCATTTAAAATAAGCTGGCTTAATTGTTTTCTTATTTGCACATAAATAGGGTCTTGGGAAGAATTCGAAATAATAATATTCATGTTTTCCTCCAGTGTGTGTATATACTGTATATACCTTATATATACAGTATATACACAGCATCCTATTTTTGGCAAGAAAAAAAGACCAACATTTTCCTGTTGGTCTTTCGTATATGTATCACTTTTCAAAGCGATCTAACATCTCGTCTCTCATTCCGAAACTTACTACTGCAATTCCTATATACATAAACAGAAGGAATGCCGGATGAACCGTGTTGTACCAGCTGCTGTCAACGATTAAGTAAATCGTTAATGCCACAACAAGAACAAACGCTAAGATAAACATATAAAAGTGTCTTGTACTACCCATGATAAACTCCTCTCTTCTCACTTCACCATTCAACAGTTTATTTTATCGAATAATTCGATATGACTCAAGGTTAACTTTCTGTTATGTAATCAAGTTCCACCTTTACAATGTCCTCACATGCTATTGAAATGATTGTTCCTTGTTTATCAATCGCCGTCACTTCTCTATTATCCATTACACGATTTGCTACTCTTTCTAACACTTTCCCTTGGTCTCGATAGCAAAATTCTTTTACATCTTTAATTGTTTCTCCATTTTCTAAATGGTATACCATTCTATAACATCGATATCCCACACTTTCACCCCCGTCTTGCTCGTTTTTTCACATATACATAAAAATGAGTAATTTTTGCCTCATCACATCTTCTTAATTTCAATAAAATTCTAACAAAAATAAATACTTTTATCAAACCGACTTTTTCAACAAAACTACCTATAAAACTACACCTTTACACCATTAGGAAACAAAAAATATAATTTTTTAACATTTTCTTCACTATTTCTGCACAAATTCTCCATACAAAAAAAGAACCCGCCGCAGCGAGTTCTCCTTTTGTTATTCTAATCAAACTTGTACAGGAGCTGGCTTTGCATAACGTAAAACTGGTTTACGTGCAGCCATCGTTTCGTCTAAACGTTTAATGACTGTCGTATGCGGTGCTTCTTGTACAACTTCTGGATTTTCTTCTACTTCTTTAGCGATTTGAATCATCTTATCAATGAAACCATCTAATGTTTCTTTTGATTCTGTTTCTGTCGGCTCAATCATAATACATTCTTCCACATTTAATGGGAAGTAAATTGTTGGTGGATGGTAACCGAAATCAAGCAGACGTTTTGCAATATCTAATGTACGTACGCCAAGTTTCTTTTGACGACGACCTGATAATACAAATTCATGCTTACAATGTCTATCGAATGGAAGATCGTAGAATGGCGCTAATCTTCTCATCATATAGTTCGCATTTAATACAGCATACTCAGTTACTGCACGCAAGCCATCTGGACCCATAGAGCGAATATACGTGTATGCACGAACGTTAATTCCGAAGTTACCATAGAATGGCTTCACACGACCAATTGCTTCTGGACG
Organism: Bacillus sp. C-3-6; assembly: GCF_054509685.1. Lineage (NCBI taxonomy): Bacteria > Bacillati > Bacillota > Bacilli > Caryophanales > Bacillaceae > Bacillus > Bacillus sp. C-3-6. The sequence continues at coordinate 4,014,122 of NZ_CM137247.1, forward strand.
GTCGTAGTTGAAGTGATAACCATTTTCCGTTTTTTCTAAAATCGGTTTTGGTAAGTACGGAATTAAATCAGCTTTCACACCTACTGGACCAGAACCTGGGCCACCACCGCCGTGAGGACCTGTAAATGTTTTATGAAGGTTTAAATGCACAACGTCAAATCCCATATCTCCTGGGCGTGCTTGGCTTAATACCGCATTTAAGTTTGCACCATCATAGTATAACTTACCGCCTGCATTATGGACGATTTCTGCCATTTCTAAAATATTTTCTTCGAATAGACCTAATGTATTAGGATTTGTTAACATAAGTGCTGCTGTTTCTTCGTTTACAACACGTTTTAAGTCTTCTAAGTCAACAAGGCCATTTTCATTTGATTTTACTGTAATTGTTTCAAAACCAGCTACAGTTGCAGATGCCGGGTTCGTTCCGTGAGCAGAGTCAGGTACAATTACTTTCGTACGGTTAAAGTCACCATTCGCTTCATGGTATGCACGAATTAACATTAAACCTGTCCATTCTCCGTGTGCACCAGCTGCTGGTTGTAAAGTAACAGTATCCATACCTGTAATTTCAATTAAATGCTCTTGTAAGTCATACATTAATTCCATTGCACCTTGTACTGTCTTTTCATCTTGCAGTGGATGAATATTTGCAAATCCTGCGAAACGAGCTACACTCTCATTAATTTTCGGATTATATTTCATCGTACAAGATCCAAGTGGATAGAATCCAGAATCAACACCGTGGTTACGGTTTGAAAGTGCTGTATAGTGGCGCATAATATCAAGTTCAGATACTTCTGGTAGCTCTGCATCTTCTACTCGAATATAATCGCTCTCAAACACATCTTCTAGTTTCACTTCTTCTACATCTAATTTGGGTAAGCTATATCCTATGCGTCCTTCTTTACTCACTTCAAAGATAAGTGCTTGGTCTTGGTTCTTCATTGGATAGCCCCCATTTCGTTTACAAGTGTGTCAATTTCCTCTTTTGTACGAAGCTCAGTTACTGCTACAAGCATATGGTTTTCATGCTCTTTATAATCACGGCCTAGATCGTAACCACCGATAATATTCTTTTGTAATAATGCATCGTTTACTTCTTTCACTGGACGTTTGCAATCTACAACAAACTCATTGAAGAATGGTCCAGCAAATGTTACTGTGAAGCCTTTCGCCTCAAATTGACGTTTTGCATACTGTGCTTTAGAAATGTTTTGACGTGCCATTTCTTTCACACCTTGTTTGCCAAGTGCCGTCATTGCAACAGAAGCTGCTAATGCATTTAACGCTTGGTTTGAACAAATATTAGACGTCGCTTTATCACGGCGAATATGCTGTTCACGTGCTTGTAACGTTAATACAAATCCACGTTTACCATCTGAATCTACAGTTTGTCCAACAAGACGTCCTGGAATTTTACGCATAAATGCTTTCGTTGTTGCAAAGTAACCACAGTGCGGTCCACCAAACTGCGTTGGAATACCGAATGGTTGTGCATCACCGATTACAATATCAGCACCAAATTTCCCTGGTGGTGTTAATGCGCCTAATGATAATGGATTTGAAGAAACGATAAATAATGATTTTTGTTGATGAACGATTTTTTCAATATCAGCTAATTTTTCAACTTGTCCGAAGAAGTTTGGATATTGAACGATTACACAAGCAACTGTATCATCTACTTCACTTTGTAATACGTCTAAATCTGTTACACCATCTTTATGATTAATTTCAACAACTTCAAGATTTTGACCTTTTGCATACGTTTCAAGTACTGCTCTTGATTCTGGATGAACCGCGCTAGATACAAGAATTTTCTTTTTGCGAGTATGGCCAGCTGCTAACATTGCCGCTTCAGCTAAAGCTGTACCCCCGTCATACATAGAAGAGTTTGCTACATCCATTCCTGTTAATTCACAAATCATTGTTTGGAATTCAAAGATTGCTTGTAATTCCCCTTGTGAAATTTCCGGTTGGTATGGTGTGTAAGCTGTATAAAATTCTGAGCGAGAAATAACATGATCTACAATTACTGGAGCATAATGATCGTATACGCCTGCTCCTAAGAAAGAAGCGTATTCTTTTAAGTTAGCATTTTTACTAGCCATTTGAGATAGCTCTTTTAAAAGCTCTGACTCTGATTTTGCTTCTTTAATTTTTAAATCCCCTTTAAAACGAACACTCTCTGGAATATCAGAGAATAATTCATCGATCGTTTGAACGCCGATCGTTTGTAACATTTCTTTTTTGTCTTCTTCTGTCATTGGAAGATAACGATGCAACATGAAATCTACCCCTCTCCCCGTTACTTTGAACGTTTGTAAAATGGTGTTGGAACAACTACTGCTTTGACGCGTTTATTACGAATTTCAATTTCTACTTCTGTATCAACTGCTGCGTATTTTACATCAATTAGTGCTAAACCAATGCTTTTCTTTAACGTTGGAGATTGTGTACCACTCGTTACTTCCCCAATTTTTTCTTCACCAATAAATACAGGGTAATGCGTACGAGGAATTCCACGTTCGATTACTTCGATGCCGACTAATTTACGAGGCGCACCGTTTTCTTTTTGCTCTTTTAACGTTGCTTTTCCAAAGAAGTCTGCTTCTTTATTTGTTTTTACCGCAAAGCCAATTCCAGCCTCAATCGGTGTAATATCTTTTGATAATTCTTGTCCATAAAGTGGTAATGTTGCTTCGAATCGAAGTGTATCACGAGCACCTAAACCACATGCTTTTAAGCCCTCTTCTGCTCCAACTTCAAGAAGTTTCTCCCAAAGTTTTGCAGCATCTTCACTCTTACAGTAAATTTCGAATCCATCTTCACCTGTATAACCTGTACGAGATACAAGTGCTGGAATTCCATCTACAAGAATATCGTTTTTAAATTTAAAGAACTTAATTTCTTTCAAATCTTCTGACACAACTTTTTGTAAAATGCCTTCTGCTTTTGGTCCTTGAATTGCAAGCTGTGCAACTTCACTAGAAACATTGACTACTGTCGCATCGCCAATTACATGACTTGCTAACCATTCGTAATCTTTCTCGATATTTGATGCATTGATTACTAATAAATAGTCTTCTTCACCACGTTTGTAGATTAATAAATCATCTACTGTACCACCATTTTCGTAGCACATAGCTGTATATTGTGCGCCCCCTACCTTTAAGGTAGATACGTCATTTGTAACAACACGTTGTAAAAATGCTAAACTATCTACACCTTTTACTTCAACTTCTCCCATATGAGACACATCGAACAAACCTGCAGCTGTACGTACAGCTTCGTGTTCTTCTTTAATGCTTGAAAATTGAACTGGTAATTCCCAACCACCGAAGTCGATTGTTTTCCCACCATACTTCGCGTATACATCAAATAACGGTGTACGTTGTAATGTAATCATGCTCTCTCCCCCTTATGCTTTGACAAATCAATAAAAGTTGCTTCCCTTTTCTAAACATTTTCATTCTGAAAAGATAGGATATACGGAATCTCATTATATTTTTTTATGAAAGCGTAAATAAAAAATCACTTTCTTGGATAAAATACGAAAGATTCCACACATTTCACACCATTATCCTAACATCATTCGCTATATTTCATCAATATTCTAGCATAAAAAATAATTTAGAATTTTTTATGTTAAAACACAATAAATACAGCTTTTGAGATTTAATACTTTATTATTGTCTATCATATAGCCTTTAATAACGATAATTATGCCTTCTTTTAAGGCAAATCATCATACATTAAAAAATAATTACTTTAGTTTATAAAAGGTGGGAGAGTCGTAATGAATGTCGATATTTCCGTAGATCGGACGTGGCAAAACAATTTTTTAAATAGAATTGATGAAGATGGTCCTTGGACAAACTGGGATTTATATCACTTAGCTTATGAAACAGAAAAATCGTTACTTGTTCCTACTTTTGATGGACTACAAGCACCGAAACATTTATCCCATTTCACACCGCTTCCGCATCAATTAGAAGTCGCTCAAAATGTAATTGAACAAATGAATGGTAAAGCGATTCTAGCAGATGAAGTAGGTCTTGGAAAAACAATCGAAGCTGGACTTATTTTGAAAGAATACATGGTCCGCGGGCTTGTGAAAAAGGTACTTATACTTGTCCCAGCTTCTCTCGTATCACAATGGGCATACGAGCTGAATACAAAGTTTTTCATTCCCGCTGTAGCACAAAAGAAAAGCTACTCGTGGGAACAAGCTGACGTAATCGTATCATCAATTGATACTGCGAAACGTTCACCACATCGCGATATCGTGTTGAACTTAGAATATGACCTTATTATTATCGATGAAGCACATAAACTGAAAAATAATAAAACAAAAAACTATGAATTTGCACAACGATTAAAAAAGAAGTTTTGTTTATTACTAACCGCTACTCCTGTTCAAAATAAGATTGATGAAATTTTTAACCTTGTTTCTTTATTAAAGCCAGGACATCTAGGCAATCAATCCAACTTTGAAGAATATTACGCTTCCAAAAATCGTTCAGCCGAATCAGATGAAGACTTAAAAGCTCTCATTAACAAAGTAATGGTGCGAAATAGACGACATAATACCGGTATCGATTGGCCGAAGAGACATGTACGTACAATTTTTATTGAGTTTAATGAACAAGAACAAGCTCTATATAATGATATCGAAAATTGGCGAGGACAAGACGCCTTCACATCTGCTTTCTCATCGTTAACTTTAAAACGGGAAGCGTGCAGTAGTCGTGAGGCTGTTTACTATTCATTGAAAAAGCATGTAGAAAAAAGACAGAAAGAAAATGAACATTATATAAAAGATCCACATATCGATGTGCTAATGGACAAAATTAATCATATTCCTTTCAACTCGAAAGCAACTAAAGCTCTAGAGCTTATAAAAGAAATTGACGATAAAGTCGTCATTTTCACGGAATACCGAGCATCACAGATGTACTTACAATGGTTTTTACAACAACACGGTATTTCTTCTGTCCCATTCCGCGGCGGATTTAAACGCGGGAAGAAAGATTGGATGAAGGAACTTTTCCAAAATCGTGCCCAAGTGTTAATTGCAACGGAAGCTGGCGGAGAAGGCATTAACTTACAGTTTTGTAGCCATATGATCAATTATGATTTGCCATGGAATCCAATGCGTCTTGAGCAAAGAATCGGACGTATTCACCGTCTCGGTCAAAAGAATGATGTTCATATTTATAACTTAGCTACAAAGCATACTGTTGAAGAACATATTCTGAAACTGTTATATGAAAAAATCAACTTATTCGAGCGTGTTATCGGTGAACTCGATGAAATTTTAACGAGAATTAATATGAAAAACATCGACGCGCACATTCAAGAAATTTTCGCGCAATCAAAAAGCGAAGGTGAAATTAGAATTAAGATGGAAAACTTAACATCTATTATCGACTTTGCGAAACGAAATGAAGCTGAGGTGCAAGGCTATGCAGCAACATGAAATTCATAATTACTTATACAATTTCTTTGAGGCGAATAACTGTGAAATTTTAGAACGTTCTCCTCATTTATTAGATGTACAGTTAACAATTGAGATGGATAAATTATTAATGAATCGCCCTTTTTATTGGCACTATCTTGAGAAAACAGGAGGCGTACCGAATCCGATGCGCCTTACTCTTATTACAAATCCAGAAAATGAAGAAAATGATGGTGAGCTTATTCACTACGGTTCACCACGTCTACATCAAATTTTCCAAACGACAAAAGAATTAGGCTCTTACATACGTTTATATGAGGATGTAAGACATAATGGGGCAACACATACACCGCTCCACCCTTGGCTCGGTATTAATATAAAAGTTTCCTATCAATGTGATCGAAAAAAAGACATCCTTCACTCGATTGGCATTCATCTCATTTCTGGAACAATGATGGCAAACTTTCATGAAACATTAACAAACATTAAACTTACACCAAAAATACCTGATTTTTGTTTTACGCTCTCGCCCATCATTAAACCTCAAAGTGGTTTACAACGCATAGAAGACGCTTTAAAAAATATAATTGCAGAAGATGACCATACGTGGGCAAAAGAAGCAAGAGTGCGTTGGAATCATGATCTAGACCTTTTAAACCGTTTTTATGAAGAAAGTGACGAACTTCCTGAGAGCTATGAAATTGAAAAACAAGCTCTGCAAGAACAGTATGAACCACATATTACAGTGCAAATTATTAACGGTGGCCTTTTTTATGTTACCGCGAATCATTTTCTATCTTGAAGAAGCTCCTTCTGCTTTAGAAGGAGCCTCTTTTGAGCTATTTTCTACCCTACTCGCTATCGCCACTACGCTCTTGCTGTTTTTTCTGTGCCATACGTTTCTGGTGTGCACGATCCTTTGCACTCACATGATTTGCATCAGTTGGAAGATTTTCTTTCGAACGTCCAATTCCATTGCTCATCTTTCCCACTCCTTTTTACGTTTTTCAAAATACATGTTTATTTTCAGCTAGAGTTACAATCCTTATACAAAAAATAAGAGCAGCCATTGGCTACTCTTACTCGCTCACATATTTTTGAAACATATCATGGATGCCTTTATTTACTAGGTTCGAGATCTGCTCGTCAGATTTATTCGGATAACGATCACGCAATCTGATAGATGCCTTCACCATTAAATTTTCTAATACAGAACGGCCACCTTCTCCATAAATAATTTCAGCATATTTAACAAGCCTTCCATCCTCTACTGTTGCTGGATTATGATTGAAGAAAAATTTACTCATTGTCTCCACCTCTCTCTTTTGATAACGTTTACATTTATATAGATTATTTATGTTATTTATTTCACAATATTGTATGCATGTATATTTAATTAGTTTCATTATAAAGCAACATATCGATAGTAAATATGTGATTTTCCGTCCATTTTGTGAACAAACTAAAAATGAAAGCGTTTCCTTTATTATATACTAAAAAAACTTACTACGCTAGGGGCAATTTTTTTCAATCTACTAATCCCTCAAAAATTGATATATTTTTTCTTTTCCCATTAAACCTTATACAATTTTCAGAAATTATATTATAAAATATATGTATGACTTAAGGAGGCTTTGTATGAATCAAAATAAAAAAGCTATATTAGATCTTGTCTTTTATCTCGTAATCCCATTCCTCATTTGGAAATTTGCAAAACCTTATATCGATCCTTATTACGCGATGTTACTTTCCTCTGTTCCGGGGATTATTTATACACTGTATACCTTTAAAAAAGAAAAACAGTTTAACGTGACAGGGTTCTTTATTTTAATTACACTCATTTCTAATACAACGGTAGATCTATTATCTGGGTCAGCTGAACGAATGTTGTGGAATGATGCATATTATCACATCGTACTCGGTATTATCGTCATCTGTACAATTTTCATAAAAAAACCACTCATGTTATATTTCGCTGCGGATATTGCAGCGCTGCAAGGACATGACCGCGATAAAAGTCGTGAACTGTATCGTGATAGTCGTATCTATCCAGCACTACAATACTTAACGTTATTTTTCGGCCTACAATTCATATTAAAAAGCTTCTTAAAAATTTATTTCATCTCTGTTTTTGGTGTAGATGGCTACGGTGAAATGAGAGCGATTATGACCGCTGTCGGCTGGGGCATTTCTATTTGTATCGGAATAGGGTTCGTATGGGTGAACAATAAAATACATGCCGTTACGGAAGAACAAGAATCCGTGCAGTAAATAAAAATCCCCTAGTGTATTACGACACTAGGGGATCTTTATTTTGCTAGACATATGACTAAAATTTAACTTGATTTTTTTCTTTTACTTTTTACATTTCGATAAAACAAAGCAGCACTCAGCGGCATAACACCAAACCACTTATTCATAAATGGCTCTTTTTCAGCACGGCGTTGTTCTTTCTTTTGTTTTCGATCTTCTTTTGGAGCATCCATATACGACACAAACTGCTGCGTCACAAAGCGAACATAATCATTAGTAGACATATTATCATCACCTCTACTTGATTAGTATGTCCACTTTTTTATACATTAATCTTTTCCTTTAATTCATTCATAATTTGCTTTACAGACTTATTTGTCGTATCGATATGAATATGAGCCTCTTCATAATAAGCTCGGCGTAATTCAAATTTCGTTACAAATGCATCTATATCTTTCTTTTGAAATAGTGGACGTGTCTTATCTTCACGAAGCCTCTCTGCAATTACATGCGGATCACAATATAAATACACGACAGTTCCGTTCTCTTTCATCCACTTGCGATTTTCCGCTCGTTCAATAATTCCCCCACCAGTTGTAATAATGACATTATGGACTGGTAGCGAACGTAACATTTCGCTTTCATATTCCCGAAAAGCCGTTTCGCCTTCTTCGGCAAAAATATCACGAATTGCCTTCTCTTGCTTCTCTTCGATTTTTTGATCAGTATCTACAACATCCATTTGAAGTTCTTGACTTAATGCTTTTCCAATTGTTGTTTTCCCTGCTCCCATATAGCCGGTTATGTATATAGATTTCATTTTCTGTCCTCTCAATCGTCATTTATTAATTGTTATTATAACGAAAGATGCTACTTTGTTTAATAAAAAAACGTTTTGTTCTTATACTATGAAGAACAAAACGTAACACTCGCTTTTACTTATAAGTACCTCTTCTCACCCACTGCGTTGCAATCCATTTCTCGCCTTTCGTTACAGGTGCCCCTCCGTGTAACGTAAGCTCATTTAGTGATTGATCTTGATAAAAATACTCAAAGTATACTGCCATTCCCTTTCTAGGGTGTACAGAAAGATTTAATTTCGGGAAGTACGTTTCCCCGCCTTCTTCTACATCATTTAAGTACATTACAAGCGTACTAATACGATTGTTAGCAGCTGATCTACTATGTTCCGCAAAATAATCATAGTGTGCTTTATATTGTTGATCCACTTCATAATTTAAAATGTGCAATCCTTCACCATGCGACGCAGGAACATTCATGATAGATGAAATTCGTTTTTCAATCTTTGAAGTAAGTTCATTGTCTTCCAAAAATGCACCGCTACTTGTTCGAATATCATTTACATCACGTGATGAACCAACTTTAGAACGCTTCATTTTATTTTTAGACATTTCAATCAATTCATCACACTCTTCATCACTTAGTACATTTGCTAATACGACAATAAGAGGTTCTTCGAATTTTGAAATAATGTGTATTTCTCTATCTTCTGTCATAATCGTATTTCCTTTATGATCAAAAATAGTTTGTTCCTTATTTTCACCTATTTGATTGTTGTTTGTCATTTCCCTATTCTCCCTAAAAATAATGATTGGATAGCATGAATATATCACATTCTTTCTACCTTTCTCTTTTTTGAGAAAATTTAAACTTTTAATCATTATATTTATCCATTTCTTCTAAAAAATCAATTCAATTTACAATAGAAATCCCTGGTTTTTCTTCGTATTTTTTACATACTATTCTTCTATCCAATCGACTATTTTTCCATCCTTTTTTCTATACCGAAAGCTCACCGTATAGAAAGCTTCCTGTTTGAGTGTACACTGCAACGCAACGAGAATTAAATCATTTTCAAAGATATAATTTCCACTCACTTCTCCCTTTTCATACTGAAAGAAAAATGCACCTTCTTTTTCTTTTTGCTGTAAGTCTTTTTTTATATCTGTAATAGATCGGTTAAGTAGTTCATCCAGTAAAAACTTTTGTTCTATTTCTATATAAAAATTTTTATCTGTAAACAACATATTTGTTTCGTATATAAAAAAAGAAGTTAATAAAATAAGAAAGATGAGTGTTCCAGGCATTGTAAACCCATTTTGCCCTCTCATACATTCATTTCCATTTCACTATATCGCATAACTACACCTTCATATATTTTTCCGCTAGTATCTTTCACATTTATAATGAGTACATGAGGTGTTAGTTTGTAAGAAACCGTTCCAATATTTTGTAAAACAACTTCCCTCCCGCGCCTATTTACCTTTCTTATAAGACGACTATTCTCTTTTTCATACGATACTTCACTCCCATTACGCGATCGAAATCGTAAAATACTTTCTCCATTTTCAAATGCTAGCTGTTCTCCAGATGATACTTCACGAAACTCCAATTGCATTTGCCCTAAATACACATCCCACTCCCAATCATTTAACCCTTTCGACTGTTTATTTTCCATTTCAATGAAATGTAGGCGGGGAAAGAGCAAAAAAAATATTGATAATAGAAACAGACATACAATCATTTCTATTAATGAAAAACCAAATTCTAATTTATTTTTTCTCCTACATAAAAGCATTGTTCCATCACTCTGTCTTTCACATCTCTCCACATGGTACAAACTTCATTGCCTCCCCAATATGTGTAATACACAATTCCATTCATATTCTTTTCTATTATTCGCTTTTCTTCATTTCCATACATATATATAATTGCTTCCTTTTTTAATAATCCAGATGCCTTATAACGAATTTGTATATTTTTTCTTTCTTGCATAACTAATACTGTTTGCGGTAGTAGTAACGATACAGCCATCATTAAAATACTTAACGATACAATCATTTCAGCCATTATGGATCCTTTTTGACATTTCACGATACGTAAATCTCCCTCTTCCAAGCTGAAATACAATTTCATATTTATAATTTCGATATGAAATTATAATCGTACCACCTCTATTAATATTTCCACTTGGATTATATGTCATCGGATTTGGAAACGTATGCAAATCAATTTGTATATCTTCTTCATACTCCCGCTTGACGATATAATACTTTGTACCTGACTCTTTTATAGCATACATATTTCTATCTTTATGCCAACGTAATGTATAGTGCTTTTGACGATTTATCGCTAATTGCTGCATATACAAAATATCATTTGAAAACTGTCTCAAAAATTGTTCAACTTTTTGTCGCTCGTATAAGGAATGAACACTAAAATACGTAACTACACTTAATACAGAAATAGCAAATAAAACGAGTAACATTTCTAAAAAAGTAAACCCCTGTTGTTTCACAATGCCCTAATTGATACTGAGCCATCATCTGAAATATGAATAGATTCGCCATTCGGGCACTTATCAGTTGTAATATACTTTTCATCTGTCAGTTCTTTTAACGATGGAATTTTATTATGTTGTAATTGATATACTTGTATTTGCGCTTCTATAGATTTCACGTAAGCTGCACACCCTTTTCCTTGGACCGATGAACGCTGTGTAACTACATTCGGAATAATTAATAGTAATAATATAGTTATGACAACCATTACTAATAGCATCTCTAACAGAGTAAATCCTTCCTCATTCTGCATACAAATGCCCCCTAAATAGAATTCATCATTTGAAACATTGGCATAATCATCGCTAAATACATAAGGACAACGATTCCTCCAATACATGTAAATAAAATAGGCTGAATGATAACTAACATATGTTTAATTTTCCGTTCCATCTTTTCCATAATAAGATCGCTATAGTCACCTAATTCAATCGCTAAATTGCCGTTTGCTTGTCCATGCGTAATAACATAAGAAAGTTCTTTCTCGTAATACCCACTTTTAGCAATGATAGATTGTAACTGTTCTCCTCCAATTAATTGTCTTTCAATCCGGCTCGCTTCATATTGAAAGAACGGATGATATCTTTGCTCCATCATTATTGTTAAAGCTTCGCATACTGATAGTCCACCATTTAATAAACCACTCAACTGAGTAGCAAAATAATGTGAATGCTTTAAAATAAGAAATGTTTTGATGAGGGGCATACGAAGCATGATTTTTACCTGGCTAATATGTGGAAGTTTCCTAAAATACAACATATACAAACTACATCCAATAATAACAGTTAAAATAGCGGTTAAAATAATGTAAGGTAGCAGTTTTATTGCACTTAAAATTTGTTCTGTAAGTAGTGGTGTATTAGAACCGAACGAACTATAAACCATTTCAACCTGAGGTAATAAAATGAGGTTGAAAATAAAAAGCATGATTAGTAGAAAAAACATTAAAAACATAGGATACTGCATGATTTTCATCATATCTCTCCTATACTTATCTTTTTTATAAAGAAGTGCACTTCCTTGTTGCAAAGCAAAAGAAATATCACCATGTTGCTCGGCATAAAATAAATAACTTAACATGTCCTGATGAAACTTTAACTGATGAAAAGAATCGTGTAGACTTTTCCCATCTTTTAACCCCTCAATCATGTGCTGCAATTGTACTTTCTTTTCTACAGGTAATTGAAACTGTAAAAATTCTAATGCTTGTAAAAGAGAGTAGCCTTTTTCTAGTAATTCTCCTAAACGTTTCAACAATACTACTTGATCACTTAAACTCCAAGTTTTCTTAAACATAAACATCATCTTCTAAAAAACCTAAAGCATATCCTTTTCTTATTGACGATTCTAAAGTCTCATGTTTGTAAGTAACACATTCTCCATCTGCTTCTTTAAGCGCTTGTTTTAACTCATATCCATATAGCAGCTCATAAATGCTTGCTTGCCTTACTTGCCTCATTGATTTACATAAAGTTGAGCACTTTCCTCTGCAAAACGGACACTTCAATTCGACAAGTCGCTGTGCAGCTACAGCCAATAAAGACTGTTCAATCTCTTGCCTCGTTATACCATAATCCATGAAACGAATGATTGCTCCTTTCGCATCATTCGTATGCAGCGTTGTCATGACTAAATGTCCTGTCAAACTTGCTCTTATAGCTATTTTTGCTGTTTCTTCATCACGGATTTCACCGACTAAAATAATATCTGGATCATGACGTAAAATAGCCTTTAATCCTGTTTCATATGTGAGACCCGCTTTTTCATTTATTTGAATTTGTAATACATCGTCACTTCTTTTTTCAACCGGATCTTCAAGTGTAATGATGCGACGTGTTTTCTTTTTTCTAATTACCTCTAATAATGCATACATTGTCGTTGTCTTCCCAGAACCAGTCGGTCCAGTAAACACGAGTAGCCCCTGTGAATAGCGTAAAAACGAGAGTAGTTTTGCTGCCGTACTTGGAAATAACGAAAGATGTGATAAGGGCTGAACAGATGCTTGTAAATGAAGGCGAATAACGAGACTTTCTTGATATACTGTTGGAAGTGTTGAAAGGCGTAAATACACTTCTTGTCCATCAATTTGCAAATACAACGAACCATTCTGTGGCTTCCGTTTCTCTCCTATGTCCATAGATGCTAAAAATTTAAAATGTGAGACAAGTTTTTCTCCAAACTCCTTTTCAATACAATGTCTCGTCATTAAATCTTTTCCTACACGTAGTTGCACCGCTACATCCTTCTGCCGGGGCACAATATGTAAATCTGACGCTTGTACCCTACACGCTTCTTTTAAAATTGTATTCGCAAAAATTTCAATCCCATTCATCACTTTTCCCTCCTCACTATGTATATAGCATGAAAACATGCACAATAAAAATTTGGAATTTTGTATTTTCACTAGAACAAAAAGGAAAAATATGTTTGTGAAATTATGAACAATTTCTGAATTATTGTCTGAAATTACCTATACTCATGTTTATCTGTATTATAATGTTATTATCTTGGATAAAGTGATAAAGGTGGAGATCCTCATGGAACAAGCTTTAAAAATTACAGGTGTTTTAGCTGACCCAACTCGTTATTACATTTATAAATATATTTCGCAAAAACATAGTTACGTAACTGTACAAGAAATTGCAGATGAATTCGATATTCATCCAAACGTAGCGCGTTTACATTTATCTAAATTAGAAGATGTTCATATGCTTAAATCGGAAACGAAGAAAACTGGAAAAGGCGGAAGACCAAGCAGATTATATGTCTTATCTGAAGATGTTATTCAATTGCAATTTCCATTCCGTGATTATCAATTGTTAGCAAGAATAGCATTTAATTCTTTACTTAGCCTTGGCGCTGCTGGTGAAAAAGCGCTATACGAAACAGGAAAACAATTCGGGGCCGAATTAATGCAACAACATATGCAACGTTTAAATGTGAGTGAAGATGCTTTAACAGTAGAGCAAAAAGTTCAAATTGCAAAAGAAGCTTTCTCAACAGCCGGCTTATCACCTGCATTTGAATTAAGTGCAGATGGAACAAAAATTTTCTATGATGTACACAATTGTCCATTTAAAGAAGTTGCTGTTCATCATCCAACTGAAATTTGTAACATGCACGGAGATATGATGAAAGGCATTTTTGAAATCCTATTCCCTAACATGGAATTAACTCGACATGATAGTCTATTAGATGGATGTAAATCTTGTAATTATAAACTAACAATTTAATTTATCATATAAAAAGAAGCCAATAATAATTGGCTTCTTTTTATATGAACGAATATTTACAATAGTAAGAAAAATAAACTATAATGAAAAGAGGTTTTACTTTTTCTAGAAAAGGAGGGAAATAGCATGGATCGCATGTTTCGCGTTCTCGGCTTTTGGACTGGAATTTTCTCGGTTATGTTTTACGTAGGAGATATGCAACAGGCTGCACTACTATTTTTAGGACAAACAGGTTTCTTCGTACTTTTAAGCTATTTAAAATTAACAGAGCGTATGTATATATACGTATTTGGGGCATATTTAACTGTTTTCTTCATAGGATTTACATACTACACGACATTTTTACTTGTCCCTGGGGCTGGACATTAAAAGATGGCATTTTGCCATCTTTTTTTTAATCCCGCAATTTCCTAGTTGACTTATAGGTTTTATTACCTTATATTCTATATAACAGATTGGAATTAGGGGGAATCAACATGAATACACTGCTTGTCGGAATTAACGTTGCAGTCATGCTCATCTTAGTTGGCGTATTATATTATATGCAACGTAAGCATGTATCTTTTAATAAACGTGTATTTACCGCTTTAGGAGTCGGAATTTTATTCGGTCTTATATTACAATTCATTTATGAGCCAACTTCTAAAGTAATTATTGAATCAAATACTTGGTTTGGCTTAATTGGTAACGGTTATGTGAAATTACTTCAAATGATCGTTATGCCACTTATTTTAGTATCTATTATTTCAGCATTTACAAAATTACAGTTAACGAAAAACCTTGGTAAAATTAGTGGTCTTATTATCGGAATTTTAATTCTTACTACAGGAATCGCTGCAGCTGTCGGTATCGCTGCAAGTGCAGGATTTGATGTATCTGCAACAGGCTTGCAACAAGGTGATGCAGAATCTGCTCGTCTGAAACTAGTTGAAGAAAGATTTACTTCTATTGAAAAGACAACAATTCCAGATAAATTATTAGAGCTATTGCCTACAAATCCGTTTCTTGATTTAACAGGCGCTCGTCCAACATCAACAATTTCTGTCGTAATATTTGCAGCCTTTATCGGCATTGCCTTTATAGGTGTAAAACGAAAATATCCAGAACAAGCAGAGCTATTTAAGAAAATGCTTGATGCTGTATATGCAATCGTAATGCGTATGGTAACATTAATTTTACGCCTTACTCCATACGGCGTATTAGCTCTTATGGCAAAAACAGTTGCTGGTAGCGATATAAATGCTATTTTAAAGCTTGGTAACTTCGTATTAGCCTCTTATGTAGCACTTATCGTAATGTTTATCATTCACTTATTATTAATTGCATTGTCTGGTTTAAATCCAATTCAATATTTGAAAAAAGTGTTCCCTGTACTAACTTTTGCATTCACATCTCGCTCTAGTGCTGGTGCGATGCCATTAAATATTGAAGCTCAAAAAGAAAAGCTTGGTATCTCCGAAGGAATTGCAAACTTCGCAGCTTCATTTGGGGTATCTATCGGACAAAACGGTTGCGCAGGCATTTATCCAGCAATGCTTGCAATGATGGTCGCTCCAACTGTAGGAATTGATCCATTACAACCACAATTTATTTTAACTTTAATCGCTGTTGTTGCTATTAGCTCATTCGGTGTTGCCGGAGTTGGTGGCGGTGCAACATTCGCAGCTTTAATCGTACTATCTACAATGAACTTACCAATCGGTATTGTTGCTCTAGTTATCTCGGTTGAGCCATTAATCGATATGGGTCGTACAGCTCTTAACGTAAGTGGTTCTATGACAGCAGGTCTTATTTCAAGTAAATGGCTTGGTGAATTAGATCAAGATACGTACAATCAAGATGATACAAAAACTGGTGAAATTGCTTCATAATGAAAAAAAGACGCTAACATACAATTGTTAGCGTCTTTTTTATTCCGTTCCCTCTTTATAGATCTTATCTTGAGAATTATCACTCCAAGTATTCTTCTAATTGCTCTTTTAACTCTTCCTCAATCTCATAACAAGATTCATCAGCGAGTTCTCCTACTTTCTTACTACCCAAAATGTTTGATTGAATTGGCATTCCTAAAAAGATTCTTTAATATTAATAAATTGGAATATTGTGAAATTTAATCATCTCTTTTTCTTCATCTAATATAGCTATAGCAACTGTTGAATAATAACCCACCTCAAAGGGATTCTCTTTTTCTCTTGCAAATCCCATATCTAATTCCATGTTTTTTTCTATGTATAAATGCGAATACTCTTTATACAATTTAAGTGACATTCGCTCTATTTCCTTCTCCATACATTGAATGTTCTCTTTTAACTCCAACGTAAACTCCTGTTCTTTATATTTCATTTTCGCCTCCTTAAACATAGAAAAAGAGAATACAATAATATATTCTCTTTCCTCAAATATATTTCATTATCTCACAGCCCGTCCTTTTCACAAATAACCATTTTGTTCGCACCATTTATGAAATTGTCCTACGTCTACTCCAACTAACACGATATCCTTTAGCTCTACATCAATAATTTGTTCTCCAATTACAATAGCAAACTGCGATGCTAATTTTGTCTCGTTTTTCTTTACAATTCCAATTCGGTTCCGATGCGGTCCATCTTTTATATATGCTTTTTGTCCTACAATATCAAAGTTCAAGATTCTCACCTCTTTTACTGCGCTCAAATTGGAAATACGATCTCCACCTCGGAAAATTTCCTTTCATTGCACTATTTCTCTATATATATGACGAAACAATAAAAGAGTCCTTCCTTCTTTACAATTATTTTTTCTTTGTTTCATTTTTGTGATTGAAACGTAAAGTTTATAATAAAATACACTTGGAAGCGCTTTCTATGTAATTTTTTATGTTATAATATAAAAGTAGAACTTCGTAAAGAGGGTTAAAAAAATGAATACAAAAATGATTAAAAAAGTAATTGAAGCATTAAAAGTATATGGCTTTCAGGATGTATCATTCTGTGACAAAACGAGGCAATTTTTATTTCATAACGAAACCGATATTATGAGCGGCTATGCAGAAATAACATATAGTAGTCAATTTGAAAAATTCAACGTACAAATTCATCCAATTGAAACACATCACCAAGCAGAGTTACAAGAGGTTGAAAGACATATACAAGCTTGTATAAGAAAAGTGGAATATTTAAACGCACTTCTTACCGGGCAGACAAAACTAGATGATAAAATTATTATTATGTAAAAAAAGAACGTGATTGAATCACGTTCTTTTTTCATTATATGTTCATCTTTTCCTTTAGTTGTAATCCTGTAACAGATTCTAATACATCCATCGATTCTCCAAATGTCATATCAAAAATTGTATTGTTCTCTATGTACGGAAACTGTCTGAAACGCTTTTCTAACACCTTTACAGCATCTGATGTAAAGTTTGCACTATCAATGCCAAATTCTGTTTCAAGAAGAACGATCCAATCTAACACATGAAAACCTAATCCATTGACGAATGCAATAAGTTTTTCTTCTGGGTTTGAAGATAAGAATACTTGGCGTTCCATCTCACTAAAAAGTTCTTCTCCTAAGATTTCAGCTAACTCATCATCATGTTCACGTTCAACAAGTTCTTCGTAGCCGTAATCATCCACAAGCTCTTCTACTTCTTCACTATCCTGACAAAGCAATTGACTAAGAAGTGCCTCTTTCTTAAATTCACTATTTTGTACGACTTCTAAAAAGCTCGTTTCCCATCCATTTTCTAATTTCATATTATGTACTCCTTTATATACGTTTCTTATCATCACTGTACCCAAAAGATCACTTTTATAACCTTTTAGGTAGTTACTATTATTTCACATGATTCATAACATAAGATGCAAACTCAGCTACATCTCCTTCAAAAATATTTATTTCTGGCAAGTGATAGAACGTTGTTTGGAGCGGGTTTCCTGCATCATATACATATATCGTTTTCTCTAGTGCAATCGCCATTCCAAACTCTGTATGGCTCCCGTTTCCGCCATCTAATATAAGTAAAAACACATCCGCTTCTTTTACAGCATTTTTTTCTGCCTGACCAATTTCTCTTAATTGTTCTTGATTCACTGCTCTTTCGTTTTTGGTCCAATCATATGTATGGTGCCATCCTGCATGTTTCAGTTCATTTGCTACGGAACATACAAGATGTTTATTTTGGAAACCTGAGGCGATATAAAAATTCATTTATATACACTCCTTCATTATGTATGGGGAAACTCCTTTTTAGCGTTAATTGTTATAGCTATAATAAAGAACAACTTCAAAAAAAATCCCCATCTTTAAAACTTATTTGCGTTTAAATGATGGGATGCTTCATGGTCTTCTTTTATTTTTTGTTTTTTATAACTTTCATCAGCTAACATTTCTAGTTCAGCTGTTATCTCTGATTTTTCAAGCTCTCTTTCTTGCGAAAATTTCCTTGAAATATAAACAATAACACTACCAACGTACAACACAAAGCATATAATAAGTGCAGTATTTTCATAGAGACTTAGCTCCAACACAGTCACTCCTAATCCATTCGTATTTTCACGCTTCATTAATTGGAATTTCCCTATTAACCCATTTGTTATCCCGCTATTTGAGGGCAGTAAAACCCCCTCCTCAAATTCCAGTGAAAGCAAAGAAGTCAGATGGAGCATGCCCCCAACTGATTAAAGTTTCACTTTATTGTAACATAAAAATATCAATTCTTGGAATCTTTCACCCTACTAAAAGAGGCATGATTGTTTCATCATGCCTCTGAAATATTTTGAATGATTGTTTTAATTGCTTCTTTTCCATTATATTTTTTTAGTGCTGTTTTATACTTCTCATTATTTTGATTCAATTCTTCGACATACTTTATAAGAGATTTTACAGTTACATCTTCTTCATATAATACGGAGGCATACCCTTGCCTTTCAAAGGACTCTGCATTTAATATTTGATCTCCACGGCTTGCAAATTTCGATAATGGAATTAAAACCATCGGCTTTTGTAATGTTAAAAATTCAAAAATTGCGTTGGAGCCCGCGCGTGAAATAACAAAATCTGTTACCGCTAATATATCTGGCAGTTCTCCATGTACATATTCAAATTGTCTATATCCTTCTTTATTTTGTAAACTTTCATCAAGGTTACCTTTTCCGCAAAGGTGAACAATTTGATACTTTTTAAGAAGTTCTGGTAATGCTTCTCGAGCCGTATCATTAATTTTTTTCGCGCCCAAGCTACCTCCCATAATCGTAATAACTGGCTTTTTACGTGAAAAACCTAAAAATGCTAAACCTGTTTCTCGATTTCCCTTCAGCACTTCTTCACGTACAGGAGATCCCGTATATATTACTTTTTCTTTCGGTAAATGTTTCGCCGCTTCTTCAAATGTAACAAATATTTTCGAAGCAAAACGAAGCGCAATTTTATTTGCTAGTCCTGGCGTCATATCAGATTCATGTAATAAAACTGGTACTCTATTTAGCCATCCTCCAATTACGACTGGTACAGATACGAAACCGCCTTTTGAAAAAATCACATCTGGTTTTAGTTTTCGAATTCTTACATACGCATCCATAACCCCCTTCATTACAAGAAAAGGATCTTTTATATTTTTTAAATCAAAATAACGACGTAGCTTTCCACTCGAAATACTATAGTAGGGAATGCCTTCCTTTTCTATAATCGTTTTCTCAATACCTTGGTGAGAACCAATATAAGAGATATCCCAGTTGTCTTCCTGTAAATATGGGATAATGGCTAAATTAGGTGTTACATGTCCTGCCGAACCGCCACCTGTAAAGACTATTTTCTTCATACGTCTCCCCCTTCTAGACTATAATACACTAAAATATCTTGCCTCAGGGTGAGAAAATACCATAGCCGTTACGGACGCTTCTGGCTCCATCATGAATCCTTCTGTTAATGAAATACCTATTTCCTCTGGATGAATTAAGCGAAATAGCTTTTCTTGATCTGCAAGTTCTGGACACGCCGGATAACCAAATGACACGCGTATTCCTCTATATTTCGTACGGAAACGTTCTTCCATCGTCAGTTCAGGTGAGTCTGGAATGCCCCAGCGGTCACGAATGAGCATATGTGTTTTTTCAGCAAGTCCTTCTGCTAATTCAAGCGCTAACGATTGAATAGCATGACTACGTAAGTAATCACCTTTCGCCTTCCACTCTTCAGCAATGTCCCGAACTCCTTCCCCAACCGTAACAGATAAGAAAGCAACATAGTCCATCTCATCTCCAATTGGGCGCAAATAATCGCCTAAAGTACGATAGGGAGCCTTTCCTTGTCTAGGGAATGTGAAACGCTCTATAACACGCGTATGATCTTCTGGATCATATATTACAATGTTTTGTCCGTCGCTTTGCGCTGGGAAAAATTGATACACTGCTTTCGGCTTTAACCAAGATTGTCCTTCCTGCAATAATTCATCTATTAAATCATTTAATTCATGTGCTCTCTTATCTCCCTCTTTCAAAAGCTTCTTCACATTTCCTTTTAATCCAAGGTGATGCCCCAGTAACATTTGTCTATTTAAAAATGGAGCGAGATGAAGAGCCGGAATATCGCGTAATACAATTCGTTTTGTTGAATCAGGCACCATAACCTCAGCCTTCGGTAATGGCTCAATTACTGCTGGAATTTCTACTTTCTTCTCCTCTATTTTTACGATATGAAGATGACGTTCTTTTTTATCCTGTTTCATCTTCTCACGCTCTTCTTCTTTTTGAAGCTTATTAATAATATCGAGCCCCGTCATCGCATCACTCGCATAACAAACGAGCCCTTTATATGATGGTGAAATTCGATTATCTGTAAACTTTCTCGTTAACGCTGCACCACCTACAACAATGGGCACATCAATATTTGCTGCTTTTAAATCTTCAGCAGTCGTTACCATTTGTTGCGCTGATTTTACTAATAAACCTGAAAGGCCTATAATGTCCGGCTTCTTTTCTTGTACTTCTTGAACAATTCGATCCGAACGTACATTAATTCCTAAATTAATAATCTCATATCCGTTATTCGCTAAAATAATTTCAACGAGATTTTTCCCAATATCATGCACATCACCTTTTACAGTTGCTAATAATACTTTCCCTTTTTTTGCACTATCGCTAGATTCCATATGTGGCTCTAAATAACTTACAGCAGCTTTCATACTTTCGGCACTTTGCAATACTTCAGCAACAATAAGTTCATTATTATTAAATAGTCGTCCTACCTCATCCATCCCTGTCATAAGCGGACCGTTAATAATATCAAGAGGTTTTCTTCCTTCTTCAAGTGCAAGACTTAAATCCTCGTGTAATCCTTGTTTCGTACCTTCTACAATATAATTTGCTAGTCGTTCATCTAGCGTTAACGTTTCTTGCACAACGACATCTTTCTTTTTAGCGACTCGGTAAAAGTTTGTAAATTCTTCTAACGTCTCTTTCGTCGTTTCAAACAGTAATGCATCTGCAAGGTGTTTTTCTTCCTCTGGAATCGACGCATAGCGTTCTAATTTTTCCGTATTAACAATCGCGTAATCTAATCCAGCCTTCGTAGCATGATATAAAAAGACGGAATTCAATACTTCACGTCCAGCCGGTGGTAAACCAAATGATATGTTACTTACACCTAAAATCGTTAAACACTCTGGTAACGCTTCTTTAATAAGGCGAATGCCCTCTATAGTCGCTGCCGCTGAACCAATATATTCTTCATCACCTGTCCCTACTGGAAACACAAGTGCATCAAAAATAATATCTGACGGGCGTATCCCATATTTCGTCGTTAATAATTCGTAACTTCTTTTTGCAATTTCTAATTTTCTTTCAGCACTTACTGCCATACCATCTTCATCGATTGTACCAACTACAATTGCAGCACCATACTTACGAAGAAGCGGTGTTACCTTTTCAAAACGCTCTTCTCCATCTTCTAAATTAATAGAGTTGATAACAGCTTTTCCTTGAATATAAGTAAGTGCTCTTGCCATAACATTTTCATCCGTTGAATCAATCATAATCGGTACTTTTAACACTTTCGTAACTTCTGTCAAAAATTTCTCCATATCTTCTATTTCATCACGATCAGGATCTGCCATACAAATATCAATAATATGAGCATTTTTCTTCACTTGCGCTCTTGCCACTTCAGCAGCCTCTTCAAATTTCCCTTCTGCTACTAATCGTTTAAATTTACGTGATCCAATAACATTCGTTCTTTCACCTACAAATAACGGTCTCATAGACTCATCATATTGCAGTGCCTCTAATCCACTAATTCCATGTCCTTCTCTCTCATGATGGTCACGAGGCTTAAGAGATGCTAGTGCTTCTTTCATTGCTTTTATATGTTCTGGTGTCGTGCCACAACAACCACCGATAATATTAACCCATCCTTCTTCAGCAAATCGCTTCACCTTTTCAGCGAGAGAAGATGGAGACTCATGGTAATGTCCATCTTCATCAGGAAGACCTGCATTTGGATAACAAGAAATGTAACACTCCGATAAATCAGATAGTGAACGAATATGGTCCCTCATAAACTCCGGACCAGTCGCACAATTTAACCCAACAGATAATGGTTTCATATGTTCTACTGATAAATAAAAAGCTTCAATTGTTTGCCCAGCCAGAGTCGTTCCCATTGGCTCAATCGTTCCTGAAATCATAATAGGAACCGTTTTTTTCAGTTCTTCAAAAGCAACTTGAATTCCAATATAAGCTGCTTTCACGTTACGCATATCTTGACTCGTCTCAACGAGTAATACATCAACTTCTCCTTTTAATAATCCTCGTGCCTGCCTTGTATAAGCCTCAATCAATTCTTCAAAAGTCACACCACCAGTAACACTAATTGCTTTCGTTGTTGGTCCCATCGCTCCCGCAACATATACTTCCTTACCGCTTTCTTTAACAGCTTGCTTCGCCAAAAGTGCTGCCTTTTCATTTAGTTCTTCATCTAAATGAGACAGCTCATAATCACTTAGTACAATATTCGTTGCCCCAAATGTATTTGTTTCAATAATATCCGCTCCAGCTTCAATATAAGCTTTATGAATCTTTAAAATAACGTCTGGTCTTGTTTCTACTAAATATTCATTACAGCCCTCGTACTCTTCTCCTCCGAAATCTTCAGCAGTTAAATCCTCTTGCTGAATCATTGTTCCCATTGCACCATCTAATATTAAAATGCTATTTTGTAATTTTTCTTCTATACACTTCATCAATTAATACCTTCTTTCACTTCTTGCTTTTCTCTTACATATTTAACAAGATGTTCTGTAATTTCATATTTTAAAAATGGTGTAATAAGATAAATACCATTAAAATATTTCATCGCTGCGTCGATCAATTCTTGCGAAATGCGAATCCCTTCCTCAATTGCCGCCTCTTTCGTTTCGTGTCCATCCATTCTCTCTCTTATTTCTTCTGGAAGAGTAATACCCGGTACCTCAAAATGAAGAAAATCTGCATTCCGCTTACTTACTAACGGCATAATTCCAATAAAAATAGGTTGTTCCAAATGCTTTGTCGCTTCATACACTTCTTCAATTAACGCGATATCGTAAATTGGCTGAGTTAAAAAATATTCCGCTCCAGCATCTATTTTTCGTTCCATTCGCTTAACCGCTGCTTTTAAGTGCCTCACGTGAGGATTAAATGCGCCGCCTACAGAAAACCTTGTCGCCGGTCCAATTGATTTCCCTAAAATTGAACGTCCATCGTTCATTTCTTTAATCATTTTAATGAGCTCAATAGAGGACAAATCGTATACAGAAGTTGCACCAGGAAAATCACCAACGCGCGCTGGATCACCAGTTAAAGCTAACACTTCTTCCATCCCTAACGCCGATAAACCTAACAAATGAGATTGTAGTCCAATGACGTTATGATCCCTACACGTTAAATGTGTCAATACCGGGATATCATGCTTCGTTAATAACGCACCCATTGCCATATTAGAAATACGAGGCGATGCTAATGAATTATCTGCTAGAGTAATAGCATCTGCTCCCGCTCTTTTTAAAGCTCTTGCTCCTTCAAAAAACCGCTGTGTATCTAACGTTTTCGGTGGATCTAATTCCACTACAACTGTCGTTTGTTTTTTCGCTTTCTCTGCTAGAGTGACGTGAGCCTTCGAACGTTTCTCATGCGTATGAACAACTTTCGGCCTTTGAATGGTGTCTTTTTCTATTACAGGTGTAACATTCGCAACAGCGTGCTTCATACTTTGAATATGTTCTGGAGTCGTACCACAACAACCACCTAATAACCGAATACCTTGCTCAATAAATCTCGGCGTCATCGCCTCAAAATAAGCTGGGCTTCCCTCATATACGTAACGTCCCTCCACATAATTCGGGAGACCTGCATTTGGGTATGCTGATAAATAGCCATTTTGCGGAATCGATATCATTTTGAAAGCCTCCGTCATATGAAGCGGCCCTAGTTGACAATTTAATCCAACAACATTTGCACCGTAATCTATAAGTTGCTTTAATATTTCATTGACATCATTTCCATTTTGAGTCGTACCTGCTTCATGTAACGCTAATTGAGCAACAATTGGAATGTTCGTTTGCTTACGCAATACTTTAACAGCATGAAGTAATTCAAATTCATCGTAAAAAGTTTCTAATAGTAATCCATCAACCTGTTCTTCTAGTAAAGCCCCTGCCTGTTCAAGTAGCATAAACTCCCTTTCCATATCAGTCGTTGTAACGGCTCCGATATGTTTCATACCACCAATTGTTCCTAAAATTGCATTTTTATCTGTCACAGATGCTTTCGCCAGTTTTACTGCCGCTCTATTAATTTCTGTAACTTGATTTTCTAAGCCGTACATACGTAATTTCGCCTCATTTGCTCCATACGTATTCGTTTGAATTACATCTGCTCCAGCAGCTACATATTGTTTATGAATCGATATAATTAAGTCTGGATCAGATACATTCAATTCTTCAAAGCTACTTTGCAAGCCATGTGAATGCAATAACGTCCCAACCGCACCATCACCTATTACAATTCCTTTTGATAATAAATCTAGTAATTTCACGAATCTCCCTCATTTCTATCAATATAAAAACCCCCTCTTCACTTTGAAGAGGGGGACATAATCGTTCCTCCTCTTATTATGCAAAACATTCGTTTTGCAGGTATTAGCACCGTTTCAAACATTTCGTTTGAAGGTTGCCGGGTTTCACAGGGCCTTTCCCTCCACCGCTCTCAATAAGAGTTGTCTTTATTATTTTATTTATGTAGCTAAAAGGAAATGCGTTCCCCTTTTAACAATGTTTGTTAATTTTTTAATAAATTTAGCATGCACAAAAGTAAAAGTCAATGACACTTGCGGAAAAATAAAAATTTTTCAAAATAAAGTTGCAATTCAATTATCTTTTGTTGTAAAGTTAAAAACATAATAAAAATTTCATACGAACATTCTTATCTAGAGAGGTAGAGGGACTGGCCCTGTGACGCCTCAGCAACCATTAACATTTTGTTAATAAGGTGCTAATTCCAGCAAATTGTGAAAGATTTGACAGATGAGAAGAAGACTCTATTCAAACCGAAAGCCTTCTTCTTAGAAGGCTTTTTTTATTTTATATTCACTTAATGTTTCAATTTAAAAAGGAGGAATTTTCACATGTCAACAATCGAAACAAAACTAGCACAAATCGGCAATCGCAGTGAAACTACAACTGGAACGGTTAATCCACCAGTTTATTTCTCAACCGCTTATCGTCATGAAGGAATTGGTAAATCTACTGGCTTTGACTATTCACGAACTGGCAATCCAACTCGAGGTCTTTTAGAACAGGCAATCGCAGACTTAGAATATGGCGAACAAGGTTATGCCTGTAGTTCAGGGATGGCGGCTGTTCTCCTCGTCCTTTCTCTATTCCGCTCTGGAGACGAACTTATTGTATCTGAAGATTTATACGGTGGAACGTATCGATTATTTTCTGAACATGAAAAAAAGTGGAATGTTCGATGTAGATACGTAAATACACAGTCTATTAAACAAATTGAGCAAGCTATCACAACTGAAACGAAGGCTATTTTCATAGAAACTCCAACTAATCCATTAATGCAAGTTACTGATATTGCTGCAGTCGCAACTGTAGCGAAAAGGCACGGACTACTTCTTATTGTAGACAACACATTCTACACACCTTATATACAGCAACCATTAACAGAAGGTGCTGACATTGTACTTCACAGCGCAACGAAATATTTAGGGGGACATAACGATGTACTAAGCGGACTTGTCGTTGCAAAAGGAAAGGAACTTTGTGAAGAAATCGCTCATTATCATAATGCATCAGGTGCAGTTTTAAGCCCATTTGACTCATGGTTATTAATTCGCGGTATGAAAACGTTAGCGCTTCGCATGAGACAGCATGAAGAAAATGCGAAAGCAGTTGTTGCATATTTAAATGATGAAGACGGGGTGACAGATGTATTTTATCCTGGAAGAGGCGGCATGATTTCATTTCGCCTTAAAGATGAAGCTTGGATTAATCCATTCTTACAATCTTTATCCTTAATTACATTTGCCGAAAGTCTTGGTGGTGTAGAAAGTTTAATGACTTATCCAGCAACGCAAACACATGCTGATATTCCTGAAGAAATTAGAACAGCAAACGGTGTATGTAATCGTCTTCTTCGATTCTCCGTTGGCATTGAAAATAGTAACGATTTAATTCAAGACTTAAAGCAAGCCATTAAACTTGTAAAAGAAGGTGTAAGAATATGAGTTATTCTATAGATACACTCTTACTACACAACCAATATAAACATGACTCGCAAACAGGAGCTGTGAACGTTCCTATCTATAACACATCAACTTTTCACCAGTTTGATGTAGATACGTTCGGAAAATATGACTATAGCAGGTCAGGAAATCCAACTCGTGAAGCTCTTGAAGATATCATTGCTTTATTAGAAGGTGGAACAAAGGGATTCGCCTTTGCATCAGGCATTGCAGCGATTTCCACTGCATTCCTCCTTCTTTCACAAGGTGATCACGTACTCATTTCAGAAGATGTATACGGAGGAACTTACCGAGTGATAACTGAGGTACTCTCCCGTTACGGTGTTTCACATACATTTGTTGATATGACCAATTTAGAAGAAATAAAACAAAGCATTAAACCAAATACAAAGCTCTTTTATGTAGAAACACCTTCTAATCCACTTTTAAAGGTGACAGATATTCGCGAGGTTTCTAAACTTGCAAAATCTATTGGGGCTCTTACTTTTGTTGATAATACATTTTTGACACCACTATTCCAAAAACCACTTGAACTTGGAGCTGATGTTGTTCTTCATAGTGCCACAAAATTTATTGCTGGGCATAGTGATGTTACTGCCGGATTAGCAGTAGTAAAAGATGCAGAACTCGCTCAAAAACTTGGATTTTTACAAAATGCATTCGGTGCTATTTTAGGACCTCAAGATTGTTCTCTCGTACTTCGCGGTCTAAAAACATTACATGTACGCCTCGAGCATTCAGCTAAAAATGCCAATAAAATTGCACATTATTTACAAGAGCACGCTAAAGTACAAAATGTCTATTATCCGGGATTACAAACACATCTCGGATTTGATATTCAACAATCTCAAGCAACATCAGCTGGAGCAGTCTTATCATTTACTTTGCAGTCAGAAGATGCACTCCGCCAATTTTTATCAAAAGTAAAATTACCTGTTTTTGCAGTTAGTTTAGGAGCTGTAGAGTCAATTCTTTCTTATCCAGCAAAAATGTCACATGCAGCACTGTCGCAAGAAGCTCGTGATGAAAGAGGAATCTCTAATTCATTACTTCGGTTATCAGTCGGTCTTGAAAATGTTAACGATTTAATATCCGATTTTGAAAATGCCCTTTCTTATGTAGAAGAACCTGTAAATGCATAGAGAAAAAAGAAGATATGAGAATAGGTTTTCATATCTTCTTTTTATGCGATTTAGTTATAGTCATTTGAAATTTTTCTTATAGTCCATAAAAAATAAAAGTATATCATCTATTTCTAAATAATTGATTAATTGATATATTAAAAAATAAAAAGGGGTAAAAATAATGGATACTTGTGCAGATATTTTAATCGTTATCGATTTACAAAATGGCGTATGTTATGGCGGAGAGCATTTATTTGATTTACAGAACTTACTAACAAAAGTAAATAAAAGAATTTCTTCATACAGAAAATTAAATAAACCAATCCTTTTTGTTCAACATTGTGATGATGATTTAGTACCCGAGAAAGAACTTTGGGCTATTCATACCGATCTTGATGTTCAAGAACAAGATTTTTTTGTAAGAAAAACACATGCAAATTCATTTTATAAAACAAACTTAAAAGAAATTTTAGATCAATTATCTGTAAATCGCATTGAATTTTGCGGTGCCCAAACAGAGTACTGTATGGATGCTACGATTAAGTTTGCCCACGGACTGGGATACGAAAACTTTATGATACAGAAAACAACCTCTACGTTGAATAATCCTTTTATGTCCGCAAAAGAGACAATTGATTTTTACGAGAACATATGGAATCACAGATTTTTAACGTTGCTAAAAGATGAATTTTAGAATAAATGACTAATGACTTGATTATCCTAAGATTTATCAGCCGTAATCAAATATTTCATTATCACCATAAAGAAGCGAATTACATTCAGCTTCTTTTCTTTTAACCTGTTTTATATTCTATATATATCATTATAATTCCTTTGTCATATTATTTTAAAAATTTCGTATATTCATTTGAAAGAATAAGAAAATCATGATAAAATTGTGTTACAAATATATCTATATCTTTCAATTTTTAAAACGCATCGAAATTTTCACCCAAAAATGTCATTTTACAAAAACGTGCTAATTTACCTATTTTATTTACATCATGGTCTCTTTTCTTACAATTTCTTTACTTTAGGACTTTTTTTCTGCAACAACTATTTTCTTTTCTTTAAATTTTTGGTATGTATAGTATGGTATAATAGCTCACACGGAGGTGGAAAAGAACATGTTAGAAACCTTTCAAAAAGAATTAGAACTATATGAAAGTAATGCAGAATTATTAAAAGTGCTGGCTCATCCTGTTCGTTTATGTATCGTAAAAGGATTAATTGAGCGCGGTCCAAGCAACGTTTCTACAATGTACACTGGCTTAAACATGCCACAATCTACAATTTCACAGCATTTAGCAAAATTAAAAAGCGCTAAAATCGTTTCTAGTGAAAGAAAAGGATTGGAAATTTATTACAAAGTAGAGAACGAAACAATAATTCAACTCGTTCGCGTATTATTAGGTTAGGGACTAATAATCGAAGAAAAAGAACGTATTCTATATTTTTTATCTCATATCTTTAATATAAATATATATCATGAGAGGAAATATATAATACTACATAAGTCGTATTAAAAAACAAGACACAGTATATACTGTGTCTTGTTTTTTATATTGTTACATACCGCTCCAAATGTAAATGTTGCATATCTTTTGTATGTATAACAACATCAAACGCACTCCCTACTCCTCCATTCAAAATCATAGAACGAACTGCTCGATTTTGTTTTTGCGTTTCAGAAAAAGGATTCATATCTTGATGGCTGGTAAGCTGTTCTAATATCCCTGCAGCTAACAAGAACTCAGATTGTTTCTTATGCCATACTGCACTCATTCCTTGCATACTAAACATCTCCTTTAGCTCGTCCCAATGAATATGAGTAGTAAGATCCATTTCACCTGGATGCGCTAGTGGGTTACGTATTAGCTTATGCTGATAATAACCTCGCAAACTTCCTTCACGGTGTGCTGGATGCATCCATTCTTCTTTTGTGTATCCGTAATCAACTGTAATACATATACCTTTTTGAAACCATTTCGCGATTTCTTTTATATACTCCTCCATCACAATTGGTACTTCAAAACGTTGCCCTTCAGCAATATGAATATTATATTTCAATAAATATCGACCAATTCTTTTATCTAACGGCCTACATACTTCTGAAAGGTTTCCTTCCTCTGTATATGTAATACGCACTTCATACAACATACCATTTCTTTTCTCAATTATTTCAACAGGAAATGCATCAAACAACTCATTCGAAAAGAGAATTCCCTCGAAAGAATCTCCCATTTCACTATAGGAGGTATAGTACGATACATTAGAAAATGAGCCAAGTTGCTCCTGCTGTAATTTCCTATGAAAAGGGCTCACTTCAATCATTGAATAGTTTAAATCAATAAAGGTTTTTGGAGATAATTGCTTCCATTCTTGTAAAACATCATAGGCAAACTTTCCAGTTCCCCCACCAACCTCACAAATATTCGAAGCAACTTCACCATTTTCAACAAGACGAATAAAAAGTTTAGCAAAAGTTTTTGCAAAAACAGAGGATACATTGCTACTTGTAAAAAAATCCCCTTGTCTTCCAATCTTTTCACGTGCTTTCATATAATATCCATGACCTTCTGTATACAATACAAGGTTCATATACGTACTATATGAAATTGAATAATCCTTTTCTTTCCCCATCCATTCTCTTAAAATGAGCTCCATTCCCATAATGACTCCTTATTGTAAAAACGGATTATTTTCTTTTTCAAAACCAATGCTTGTTTCTGGACCATGTCCACATAACACCGCTGTCTCATCTGGTAATACAAATAATTTCTCTTCAATACTTCCAATTAATTCAGCAAAACTTCCACCAGGCAAATCTGTTCTTCCAATGCTCATTTGGAACAATACATCTCCTGAGAATACAGCATTTGCCTCTTTACTATAATAAGAAATACTTCCTGGAGAATGTCCTGGCGTCTCAAAAATTTCAAAATTAAATGATCCAATTGTTAATGTACCTTCTGCATCAATAATATGATCCGCTGGTTTTGCTGTAATACTGCGGTTCATCATAAAAATTTGAGAGCCGTTTACAGTTGCATCTCCTAACCAATCTACTTCTTCTTTATGTACGTATACAGGAATATGAAAAGCGTCTCTTACCGCATCAACAGCACCGATATGATCAAAGTGAGCATGCGTTAATAAAACAGCCAATGGTTTTAATTGTTCTTCTTGTAAATATGTAACGAGCTTTTCACCTTCGTGCCCAGGGTCAAAGATAATGCACTCTTTTTGATCGTTCATTAAAATATAAGCATTTGTTTGTAATGGGCCTAACGGCATTTGTATCCATTCCATATGAAAATCTCCTCCAGTTATTAAACTTACTTTTAATGATACAACATTTCTTTCTCTTAGGAAAAGAAAGGATGCTATCTCGACAATCATTTTTAAAACATGTACAATATAAAAGAGTAAATATTCCCAAAACTCATAATAAGAAATGGGTAGACAGAGGAGGATATTGTATGGGCCTTGTTATTATTTTTACACTTGTCACTCTGTTAGCTGTATTTGCTACGCTTAGAACACTTCGTGAAAAAAACTTTTTCGCGAGCGGCTTTGCAATTGCAACTGTACTCGTTTTCGGATGGTTTACGATCATGACTGTTCTATATAACGGGTATCCACCAGCAGCTTAATTCGTTTACACTTTATTCTTCATCGAGATTTCACACAAAAAGAGGAAGGGTTCCCCCTTCCTCTTTTCATATTTCAAAACTTATATCATCTTCGCTTCGTATTTGTGCTTTTTTACAAGCCAAGCTCCTCCGATAACACCTGCATCATTACCAAGTGTTGCAATAGCTAACTTCGTGCTCTTTACAGCACGTGAGAAAGCGTATTGCTCGAAATAGCGTTGAATTGGTTCTAATAGCGCATCTCCAGCTTTAGACACGCCTCCACCAATAACAATTTTCTCTGGGTTCAACGTACTAGATAGGTTCGCTACAGCTAACCCTAAATAAGAAGCTACCTTTTCTACTACTTCGCCTGCTAATTCATCACCTTGTCCAAGTGCTTCAAAGACATCTTTTGATGTAATACGTCCTTCTTCAGCTAACATAGAACGCAACATGCTTTCTTTATTAGTCTCTTGTATTTTTTGCATAGCAACACGTACAATACCTGTCGCAGATGCTACTGTTTCTAAGCAACCAGACTTCCCGCAATTACATGGGAAAGCATTTTCTGTAACTACTGTAATATGTCCAATCTCACCAGCAGCACCACTCACGCCGTGTACAATCTCACCATTGGCGA
Organism: Bacillus sp. C-3-6; assembly: GCF_054509685.1. Lineage (NCBI taxonomy): Bacteria > Bacillati > Bacillota > Bacilli > Caryophanales > Bacillaceae > Bacillus > Bacillus sp. C-3-6. The sequence goes on from NZ_CM137247.1 coordinate 4,046,598, forward strand.
TTACACCACCACCAACGCCCGTACCAAGTGTCATGCAGATTAAATCTTTTGCACCTTCACCAGCACCTTTCCACATTTCACCAAGCGCTGCTAAGTTTGCATCATTATCAATAACAACAGGTAATCCTGTTTCTACTTCTAATAAATCTTTTAGCGGATAGTTTTTCCACCCTAAATTAACCGCTTCATAAATCATTCCAGATGCCACATGTACAGGGCCAGGAGCTCCCATACCAATACCAATTAACTTGCTCTTCAATTCGCCTAATTCTTCTAGCTTTTTATCAATTGCTTTCGCAACATCAAGTGTAATATGTTTTCCTTGCTCACCTGTATTTGTAGGGATTTCCCACTTATGTAAAATTTCGCCGTATACATTAATAAATGCTAATTTAATCGTTGTCCCACCAAGGTCAACACCAACTAACCATTTCTCTTCCATGTTGCTTACCTACCTTTATCTAATTCTTATTTAGCTCTTTTTGAATTTCTTGCTTCAATAAAAATAAAGCTGTTTGATAGTCTTGTGGATCGATTAGCTGTGATTGATTTAATTCACGCAATTCATCTTGCATTAATTGTAAATCTGCAATTCGATCTCCCGTATAAATAATCGTACCAAATTTCTTTAGCAATTGCTGAATATCATAAATAGATACCATTTCATCACCCTCTATGCTCACTTACTATAAAAATTATAATAAGAAAACGTTCACATATTTTATTATAATCAAGAAGAAAAAGTCTCGTCAATTTTTATTTGTCTATACAAGCTCATTTATAAGCATTGTTCCTTTTTCTGTAATAATTTTTTCTATATTTTTATCAAATGGCTCTACCGGAATGTGTTTTACCATTTGAAAATCATATGCTAATGATAGCGTTTTCCCTTTATAATGCACGAGATAACGATCATAATAGCCCCCGCCGTATCCAATCCGTTCTCCTCGCTCTGTATAAGCTACGCCTGGCACAATTTGAAGATCAATGTCATCCGCACTCACTTCTTCCGTAAGTCCCGGAATCGGTTCACGTAAATTCATATACACCGTTTCTAATTGATCAAAATCACTAATTTTCCGGAAGGACATCGTTCTTGTTCCTTTATTACACTTAGGAACTACAACTTTCTTTCCTTCTTCCCAAGCTTTTTCGATAATAGGATATGTATTCACTTCATTTTCCATTGAAAGAGTAATTCCAATTGTTTTAGCTTCAACCCACTCTTTTTGCGCATACAACGAAAATGCAATCTGTTCTGATAAAGTTGTATATTGTTCTTCTGATAAAGAATTCATGTGTTCTATTATTTGTTTACGCAAACGCACTTTCTCTTCTTTCACACATTCTCCTCCTTACAGTGACACTTTACTCTATGATGATAGTGTATCACTTTTAACATAGGAATCGAATAAAAAAAGAAACAGTAGGAAAATATTCCTACTGCTTACTTTGTTTCACGGTGTAACGTAGACTTCTTGTCACGCTTGCAATACTTTTTAAGCTCGATACGCTCAGCGTTGTTACGTTTATTTTTCTTTGAGATATAGTTACGATCTCCGCATTCTGTACATGCTAGAGTAATATTCACACGCATTCTTATTTCCCTCCAGTACTAATAACTTAAATCAGACTATACTATAATACCACTTTTAAAATAAAAATTCTACACCTTTTGATATTGTCTAATTTTTTCTATAAGATTTTTCATATTTTCCCTTGCTATTACTGGGTTTCTAGCATGTGAATACACTAAAAATTTTGGTTGTTTTGTGTCAGAAACGATATAAGACCACTCTTTTTCAGTATATTTGAACTGTACTCCTTCAAATATGCCTTCTCCCTTCCTTTCAATATCATCCAATAATTTCCTCATAATTTCCCCTTTTTCATTCCATGAACATACCACTTCATCATAAAGTAAATAGAGCGGAGGTGATTGCTCTACTATGCTGAGAAACGTTTTTCCTTGCAATGCTATTAGCTCAAATAATTTTCCAATTCGATATAAAATATCTCGCTTCCACCTTACTTGAAACGACTTCCTTTCATCCTGCGTATAAAAAAGAAGATAACATTCTCCTAATTTCAAAGACATTGGGTAAATATTTCCTGTAGATTCGAGTAAGAAATCTGGAATATCTACCTCTTCTAAATCTGTACCCTGGTAAATATTACTATGTTTATCGTATAACTCGAAATGATTTCCTTGCTCAGAAAACATAAGAGCCATATTCGCTTTACTTGATTTCATCAAAGCTTTCACATGATCTTTTTGTTCACTTGCATAAATCCATGTAACTGTACAACCAAGTCTTTGTAGAAAGAGCATAAGTAAATGTTGCAACGTATCATTTCTCTTATTAATAAGAAGATGAAACTTCTGCATCTGTATTTTCTCGATATCAATATGCCCCAATATAACTTCTATATACTCATTCATAGAAACATGAACCAGCTTATTTCGCCCCATCTCTTTCTCATGCACGTAATAAAACAATTCGGACATATATACTTGTTCTATCTCTTTTTGCTGCTTATACGTTAACGGCATGCCAGCTTGACCATACAACTTTATAACAATCTCATTCTCATTCTCCACTTGAATGAAAACCCCACCTGCACATTGCAAATGATGAACACTATATTGAAAAAGTGACTCGTTCATTTCTTTGCATTCCATCGTATGAATCCCTATACCATGAATAGCATGTAAAAATAAATTTTTATAAGAGGTTGTTTCTATATTTTCTTGACTTCCAATTAATATACTTTCTCCTTTTGTAAAAAGAGAGCCATACGCCATCGCAATCTTCACGATAAACTGGGGAGTAATTTCAACATTCCCTCTTCCTACAATGCGGCTTTTTTGTAACCACCCTGCACTCATTTCACTCTCTTGAATACCAGCCGCTCCTACTATCGAATGACTATCAATCGCCTTATAAGGCCATAGTTTTCCTTTTTGCTTAATTATCGTACTTCTCCCGATATGACAGTGATCCGCTACAATGCTTTTTTGAAACAGTGTAACGTCATCTTCAACTATTGTACGCTCTCCTATTGTCGTTTCTAATAGTTCACAATACTTTCCAATATGGGCATTTGCAAAAACAATACTTTTTTGAAGATGAGAATAATTTGAAATGATACTATTTTTTCCAATAATAGAATATGGCTCAATTACAGCTCCTGTACCAATCTTTGCTCCTTCTCCAATGAAAGAGGGGCCATGAATTTTTGTCCCTTTCCCAATCGTCACCCCTTCTCCCATCCATACCATCGGTAATACTTCCGTATAAGGAATAGGTACTTGTAACTTTTTCGTTAACAAATCAAATTGTGCTTGTCGATATTGATTAAATGTGCCGATATCTAACCAATAACCTTCTGACAAATATGCGAATAACACATTTTTGTTTGCCAATAACGGAAACACATCATGACTGAAATCAAAAAATTGTCTAGGCGGTATGTAAGAAAAGATTTCTGGCTCCATAATATATATGCCTGTATTCACAACATTAGATACTACCTCATTCCAACCCGGCTTTTCTATATATCGTGTAACCTCCTGGTCTTTATTCATTACAACCAATCCAAATGAGAGTGGATTTTCTACTTCTTTCACAAACATTGTTACCATTCTTTTCTTTTGTTCATGAAACCTAATTCCTTCTGATAATTGAAAGTCAGTTAATGCATCCCCGCTTATTACAACAAATGTTTCATCTAAAAATTGTTCTGCTTGTTTAATACTCCCTGCTGTACCAAGCGGAGGAGAGTCTTCAAAATAATACAAGTTAACTCCCCATTTACTACCATCACCAAAATATCGCTTAATCGTAGTACTCATATATTGAACAGTAATTGCAATTTCACGAATACCATGCTGGCGTAATAACTCAATATTGTATTCTAAAACTGGTTTTTCTAATAATGGTAACATCGGCTTTGGAGTATTACATGTTAATGGTCTAAGGCGTCTTCCTTTTCCTCCAGCTAAAATAACCCCCTTCATATACTTCAGCCTCCACTTATATAATGTTCAGTAGCTCCATATACCATATGTATATTCTCTATCCCACATGAACTAGCAGCATAAACTTGATTAGTTAAACGAATCCTCATTTAAAAGACCCTATAATTAAATTTCCCACCTATAAAAACGTACGTTTCAAACGACAAGAAAGCGCTTACTATTAATTGATAAATAATACTTATTAACGAACAACATATATACTAATTTTCCCATTACATTATGATACATCTTATCATCATAAACTAAAGGAAACAACAAGCTTTTTTTGTCATGTTTTGACTAAAAAAAGCAGGTGATTTCTCATCACCTACTTTTATTCCTACTCATTCAATAAATAATGCTTTCCTTTTACTAAATAAAATACATTTTCAGCAATATTTGTAATATGGTCTGCTACACGCTCAATATATCTCGCCACAAATGATAATTGTGTAATTTGCGTAATTGCTTCTGGTTGTTCCGGAACTGAAGATATAAACTCACGAATTGCTTTTCCATATATTTCATCAACGGAATCATCCATTTCAGCAATTTGTTTCGCGAAAGTTAAATTTTCTTGTTCATATGCTTCTAACGCTAAATGCAACATCTTATTTGCAACCGCAAACATTTCATCCAGGTTGTGCAAACTAACAGCCACTTCTTTTTCCCCAAGACGAATTGTAGCCTTTGCAATATTAACAGCATGATCTGCAATACGCTCTAAATCTGTCGCTGTTTTAATTGAAATAAAGATCCTTCTTAAGTCACTTGCTACAGGTTGCTGCTTCGTAATGAGCATAAGCGCAAGATCGTTTATTTCCTCTTCTAAATTATCCATACGGTAATCACCATCAATGACCTCTAACGCTTTCTCTACATCCCTTGTATGCAGACCTTCCATAGCAATCAATAAAGCCGCATTTGCTAATTCGCCAAGCTCAATCACCTTTTGCTGTAACACTTTTAAATCACCTTGAAACTGTTCTCTTACCATTTTTTCTTCCCCCTCAATATTATGTGCCATTATATACAAAGTGAAACTTTAATCACCCCTCATCAATCGGGCTTTTACAGGCCGCCTGCCCACCTAACTTCTTTGCTTTTGCTGAATTTTGAGGTGGAGTCTTACTGCCCGCAAATAGCGGGATAAATCTCCTACATAACCTCTTACGCTTGTAATAAACCTTAAGATAAAGAGAAGGTATTACTTCCCTATTAAAGTGAGATAAAAATAAGAAATGCCCTCTGTTAAGAGGGCATTTTCTCTTAGCTTTGCAACGATATCAACCAAAGCGACCTGTAATATAATCTTCTGTACGCTTATCTGAAGGCGTCGTAAATAATTTGTTTGTATCTGTATACTCCACAACTTCCCCGCTTAAGAAGAAAGCGGTTTTGTCTGAAATACGCGCTGCTTGTTGCATATTATGCGTTACGATAACAATACTAAAGTCTTTCTTTAACTCTTGAATTAATTCTTCTACTTTTAATGTTGAAATTGGATCTAGTGCCGATGTTGGCTCATCCATTAAAATAACGTCTGGCTCAATAGCTAAGCAACGTGCGATGCATAGACGCTGTTGCTGTCCACCAGATAAACCGTATGCATTATCGTGCAAACGATCTTTTAACTCATCCCAAATCGCTGCTCCGCGTAAACTTTTCTCAACAATTTCATCTAATGTCTTTTTGTCACGAATACCATGGATTTTTGGACCGTATGCTACATTCTCATAAATAGATTTTGGAAATGGATTTGGCTTTTGGAACACCATTCCTACGTGCGTTCTTAATTCTTCAACTGGATATGATTTATCAAATATATTGCGTTCTCTATACTCAATTACACCTGTAGTTCGAACGATCGGTACTAACTCTACCATGCGATTTAACGTTTTTAAGTACGTTGATTTACCACAGCCACTTGGACCGATAATTGCTGTAACTTCATTCTCATGAATACTTAAATTAATATCTTTTAAAGCATGGTCTTCCCCATACCATAAATTTAAGTTTTTCGTATCAAATACTACCTTCTTTGGCGCAGTCTCGATTTTCTCTTCGTTTTTCACCTGTACATTTACTACTGTTGCTACCATTTGAATTCCCCTTTCATCCACTTCCAACTTATTTTCGATTTCGTAACCATAAAACAAATATATTGATAAATAGCAACAAACCTAACAAAACAATCATCCCAGCTGCTGCTACATACTGAAATTCTTCTTGTGGCCTACTCATCCAATTAAAAATTTGAATTGGTAAAACTGTAAATCTATCAAACATACTAAATGGAACATAATTTGCAAACGCAAGTGCCCCAATAACTAATAGTGGTGCTGCTTCTCCAATTGCTCTTGATATCGCTAACGTACAGCCCGTTATAATCCCCGGGAAAGCATATGGCAATACAATTTGATACATCGTTTGCCACTTCGTAGCACCTAATCCGTAAGAACCCTCTAATAATGCACTTGGTACTGATCGGATCGCTTCTTGACTCGCCACAACAACTGTTGGTAAGACGAGTAAACTCATCGTCAGTGCTGCTGCAACTATACTCTCTCCTAAATGAAGAGCATATACAAAAATAGTTAAACCAAGCAATCCAAATACAACGGATGGTACTCCTGCTAATGTTTGATTATTAATCTCTACTATTTTTTTAAATAGAGATTCCTTCGCATATTGCTCTAAATAAAGGGCTGTTCCAACTCCAAATATAAAAGAAACAGGTATAACAATACTCATAAATAATATTGTCCCTGACAAAGCTGCAGCAATACCAGCTTCTTTCGGATTACGTGAAGCGAAATTTGTAAAGAAATCTATTGAAAGATAGCTTATACCTTTTTCAACAATTTGAAAAAGTAACACAAACAAAATTACGATTGAAAATAAAATCGCTATATAAAATAACAATTTGTAAATTCGATCTTTTAAAAAGCGTGATGCCATGTTTTTTTGTATTTTTTTATGATTCAACATCCGCATATTATGTCATCCTCCTAAAACGGCACATAATTGACTGCGAAATGATGTTCATAATAAAAGTAAACAAAAATAATGTTGCACCTACAGCATACATGCTGTAATACGTAATCGTTCCATGCGGAGCATCACCTAAACTTACTTGCACAATATAGGCTGTTAACGTTTGAATAGAATGTGTCGGATCAAGCGATACATTTGGTGTGGATCCTGCCGCAATTACAACAATCATCGTTTCACCAATTGCACGCGAAGCCGCTAATATAATTGCTGCCATAATCCCTGTAAAAGCGGACGGAAACACCACTTGTTTTACCATTTCAAACCGCGTCGCTCCGAGTGCTAATGAAGCTTCTTTCGTCCCTTTCGCCACAGCTCTCATCGCGTCTTCAGATAGAGATGCAACTGTAGGCATCATCATAAATCCGATAACGATTCCTGGGCTAATCGCATTAAAAAACTGTAAATCTGGTATAATCCTTTGTAAAAGCGGCGTAACAATTGTTAATGCAAAAAAACCATATACAATTGTCGGGATACCTGCTAATAGCTCTAACATCGGCTTTAATATTTTCCGTGCACTATTTGAAGCATATTCGCTTAAAAATACGGCACACGCTAAACCGATAGGAATTGCTACAAACATAGCGATTGCTGTTACAAGGAACGTTCCACATATAAGTGGTAATATACCGAATTTAGGATTTTCAAAAAACGGTAACCATTCTTTCTCCGTCAAAAAGGAGTACAATGATATTTTTTGAAAAAACATGATTGTTTCATTAGAGAGCGTAAAAACAATTCCAAGTGTCGTAACAATAGAAACGCTAGCAATTATTTTTAGTAACAAAGGCATTATTCGATTGATTTGCTGCGTTTTTTTTCTTTGTTTTGTATTTCTTTCAATCAAATGTTGTACAGAAAATGTAATTTGACTTTTGTCATTATGAGCCAAAGATGAAAACCCCTTTCCACCCTGACATTACCTTTTTATTTCTGTTAACATACGCAGCTGTTCATTGTATTTTTCTTTTCTTAATTTTACATACCCGACCTCTTCAGCGAGGTTACCAACATGCTGAATCATAAACTCAACATAGTTTGCTACATTCATTTTATTTCGGATAGATGCATTATTCACATAAGTAAGTAGCGGCCTAGATAACGGCTTATACTTACCTGACTGAATGGTCTCTTTCGTCGGAAATACACCATTCACTTTTATTGCTTTCACCTTATCTCGATTAGCCATATAATAAGCATATCCTACAAAAGCAATGGCATGTTCATCATTCATTACCCCTTGCATAATAACTTGATCATCTTCAGACAAAGAGACTTTTTTTACAATGCGATGATTTTGTAAGATGACATTTTGAAAATAATCATAAGTACCAGAGTCTACGCCTGGTGCATAAAACTTCACTTGTTCACGTGGCCATGTTGAATGAATTTGTGACCATCGCTTCTCTCTTCCATCTTCACTCCACAGTAAACGTAACTCGTCTACTGACATATCGTCTACCCATGTATTGTGCCGATTCACAACGATTGTAAGACCATCGTTAGCGACCTCAAAAGGTGTGAACTGAATAGAGTTTTTCTTCATCTCATTTTTCTCGACTTGTTTCATTACTCTCGAAGCATTATTTATATCTACTTCTCCTTTACTGAAACGATTAAATCCTCCTCCAGTTCCAGAAACACTGATGGAAATTTTCACGTCTGGATGCACCTTTGTATATTCCTCCGCTACTGCTTCTATAATAGGAAAAACCGTTGAGGATCCATCAACTCTCACTTCTCCCATATCATTTAAAGCAAATGCAGTAGACATTTCAAAACAGAGGAACCATATCGATAGTACGAAAATTATAATCGGTGTACGCATCCATTTCACGTGTTCTTCCTCCTAGAAGTAACCGGAAATAACAGGATTACAGATATAAGAATACTGCTAAACTATTAATTCGGTTTTAATTGTTTGTAAAAGTTTTGTAAAGTTCCACATAAATCAACATACGGTACAATTTTAATTCAGTAGTAGCTATTCATTTCCTCTGATGATTTCCCTATAAAATATTTATCCCCTATCCCACCATATACAAGTATCATTTATACGGCCGCGTTTTTTTTCAATGTTGTATACTTGTCCACATTTATTACACGATATGCATAAACCATAAAAAAAAGCACACTATCTTTTCAGATAGTGTGCTTTTTTTAAATTTTTTTATTCATCATCTTGATCTTTATTTTTATTGTTTTTATCATCTTTTGGAGCTTCACCATTTACTTCTTGGTTTTTTAAATCAAAGTAGGCGTCCATAATTTCACGACCAATATATCCATTAATACCAGTCTTATCATCATGTACCCATGGAACAACAACAGAGAATGCTACTTCTGGATCTTCAAGTGGCGCATAACCTACTAATGTTAAGTTATATGTTTCCACACGTTCACCATTTGCCTTTCTACCAATCTCTTTATCTCCGCCATACACAGTTTGCGCGGTACCTGTCTTCCCTGCCGCTTTATATTTTGCACCTGTAAAGTATTTGGTAGCTGTACCACCTGAATCATTATACACTTGTCTAAATCCTTCTTGAACACGTTTAATTTGCGATTCTGGCATATCAACACGATTTAATACTTTCGGTTCCATAGATTGAACAACTTTCCCAACTTCATCTGGTTTCACTGCCGGTTGACGAATTTCTTTTACAACTTGTGGTTGCATACGATATCCACCATTGGCAATCGTCGAAATATATTGCGCTAATTGAAGCGGTGTATACGTATCATACTGTCCAATTGATAAATCTAGTAAGAAACCTGGTTGACTACCTCTCCCCATCTGACCAGCAGATTCATTCGGTAAATCAATTCCTGTTTTTACACCAAGTCCAAACTGTCCGAAATAATAACGCATCGTATCAAATGCTTTTTGAGGTATATCTAACGTACCACCTCTCACATATGGAACACCAGCGATATTCATCGCTGTTTTAAACATATAAACGTTAGAAGACATTTTTAAAGCTGTAAGATCATTAATATATCCCATCGTTTTCCAAGATGACTTCGTAGGTGTACCTTTTAATTTAATTGGTTCATCCAATTGTACTGAACCTGGTTGAATCGCACCAGTTTGATATCCAGTAAGTACTGTTGCACCTTTTACAGTTGACCCCATCGGATAAGAACTTGTCATGGTACCTAATGCAAAGTCATTTACTTTCGTTTGACCATCTTCGTTAACTAATTGTTTCCCAGCCATAGATAAAACTTCACCATTTTTTGGATTCATCATTACAACGAATGCGCGATCTAAAAGAGGTTCGCTTCCTTTAAATCTCATTAAATTCTTCGTAAGAATATCCTCCACGCGCTTTTGTAATTCCATATCAATCGTTAAATTCAGGTCATTACCACTTTGTCCTTTTGATACATTAATCGTTTCTAAAATATTACCGTTTTTATCTGTAACATTTCTAACTTCTGCTTTCGTACCGTGCAGACTATCTTCATACTGTTGTTCAAGATAACTTTTTCCTACTCGGTCATTTCGATTATAATCACGAACAAGATAGTAATCTAGTCTTTCTCTTGGTAAACCTTCGTCAGAAGTTGTTACACCACCAAGTACACTTCGGAACAAATCACCATCATATGCATATTTTCGTTCCCAATCAACACTTGTATCTACTCCCGGCAATTGCGCTAAATTTTCACTAATAATCGCATATTCTTCATCTGTTGCATTTTTCTTAAGAACTTGAGGTGTCATTGCATATCCGCCATCCATCTTACTCTTAATCGCTAGTATTTCTAGATCTTTTGCGGATAATTGATTAATCTCTTCTTCTGTTACACGACTGCGCTGACGCTCGTCTAATTCTTTATCATCAATTTTTTTATCTTTAAACTCTTGACGATCTTTATTCGTAATTTTTTCTTTAGCTTCCTCTTTATGCATAGCAAGCCAATAATCTTTTTTATCGCGATCTGTTAATTTATCTGTCGGTACTTCAATCAAATCTGCTAGCTTTTTCGCTGTTTCTAAGCGATCCTCTGCAGTTGATCCTTTCATTTTTGTAAATGTAATAGTACGAATGGCTGCATTATCTACTACAGATCGCCCATAACGGTCAAATATTTTCCCACGCGGTACAGGATTACTTATCGTTGAGTTTTCTTTCTTCTCCACTTCATTCTTATATTCTTCACCGCGAACAATTTGTACATATCCGAGCCTTACAATAACCGCGGAGAACATTAAAAACACGCAGAAAAACAGCACGTTTAACCGAAAAGGAACGTGGGTCTTTTTCTTATTTTGCTTCTGCTTCTTGCTCATACAAACCCCCTCTACCAACAGCTATGTAATGTGAAAGGGACACCTTCATACAGGTGTCCTCACTGCTGTCTTACATCTTTTTCTATTCTAGCATAAAACAAACGAGAAGTTAACCTTCTGGTTCAGTTTGGTTTTGCGCGTTTCCTTGCGTTACAACACTTGTTTTACTCGCATTTCCCTCATCATATTTGACATTTTTAACTGCAAAATAAATAAGAAAATGTCCAGCACCTAAAATACATAATAAGTAAGGTAAACTTTTTTCAGGTGGAAAGAATAGTACAGCACATAAAAAACTTAAAATGGAACAGATTCTTCCGGCGTTTAACCACAGCTCCCGAACAACGACATATTCCACACGCCATTCTCTCGCATTTTTCGCTCTACCAATTACGTCATATGTCATTGATCCATACGGAACAAGTAAAATAGGATATGCAATCGCAATACATGCCGCATAAATAAGTAATTTCGTGTATGTAACATTGAAAATAACTAAAAAGACGACAGCATATAAAATAATGCCTCCAAGTAAAATTGCTTTTTTTCGCCACTCCTTCTTTAACATACGAGCAACTAAGTAATAACATACAAAGGATACAGCAGAGTTCACTAAACTATATTTCCCTAATGCGAACTCACTATTAGTTGCTAAATAAACATATACTGAAATGACAAAAATAAACGTTCCTTCTCTCAATCCTTGGAAAAAATGAGCTCGTGTAATCTTTCCCCAGTTTTTATCAATCCGTCGTTCTTTCAATACTTGCACGATTTCATAACGCCCTTCACATTCTCTTTTAGATAAAAAGAAGCTTAAGACGACAGCAATTGCAAATAGAACTAATGAAAGAAAGAATATAACAGTATAACCACTCCATTTCTCCATACGTGAAATTGTGTATCCTGCTGCTATTGGTCCGATCATCCCAGAGAAGGATGTAAGAAGTCCAAGAAACCCATTAAAGAAATCTCTTGTTTCTGGTTCTGTAATTTCAAATGTCAATAAGTTAAAAGCCAACCAGTAAAAACCGTATCCTACTCCTAAAAGAGCCCCCATTAATAAAATATACTGAGAAGCACTTTTCCCCGCTACTAAGACAACAATAAAAAAAATTGCGAGCGTTCCTACTCCTATTCGTAATAAAATCGAGCGATCGATACGTTTCGCTAATTTTCCCCCTACAAGAAATGTGAGAGGCTGTAATATAACGCTGGCCAAATTATACAAGCCAAGATTCACATAATTTTGTGTTTGTTTCCATAAATAAATATTTACAAACGTATTCGATAAAGAAATTGCGAGCGTGTATAAACCTCCTATAAGGAGCAATAACACTAAATCCCGATTCACTTCAACGTCACCAATTATATGTTTCCACTTCATACACAACTCTCCTTTACTTCATGTTCTAGTCTTCCAAAGACAAGCCCAATTATGTAAAAGGAAAGCATAGAAAAAAGCTAGGGGTTCTCCCCTAGCTTTTTTCTATATTTATTACAATTATTTTGCTTCTTGGTAACGTTTTTCAGCAGCGTTCCAATCTACAACGTTCCAGAATGCACCGATGTAGTCTGGACGACGGTTTTGGTAGTTTAAGTAGTAAGCATGCTCCCAAACATCTAAACCGATAACTGGCGTTTTACCTTCAGTTAAAGGAGAATCTTGGTTTGGAGTGCTTGTTACTTCTAACTCACCATTGTTTACTACTAACCAAGCCCAACCAGAACCGAAGCGAGTTGCGCCAGCTTTTGCGAATTCTTCTTTGAATGCATCGAAGCTACCGAATTTTGCTTCAATTGCAGTTGCAAGTTCACCTACAGGTTGTCCTCCGCCGTTTGGAGATAGGATTGTCCAGAAGAATGTATGGTTAGCATGTCCGCCACCATTGTTACGTACTGCTGTACGGATTGCTTCTGGTACTTCGTTTAAGTTTGCAACTAATTCTTCTACGCTTTTGTCAGCTAATTCTGCATGACCTTCTAAAGCAGCGTTTAAGTTTGTAATGTACGTGTTGTGATGTTTTGTATGATGGATGTTCATTGTTTCTTTGTCAAAGTGAGGCTCTAAAGCATCATACGCATAAGGTAAATTTGGTAATTCGTGTTTTGCCATTGTTATATTCCTCCCAGTTTATGTATTGCCACTTAAGTGACATACAACTTCATTCTACCCTAATTGCCATAGGGTGCAAACAAATAAATCACATTGTCTTGCTATCATTAAAGTAGCAAAATTCCCACTTCTTTTCAATTAAAATGCTCATATATTCCGTAAAAAAAGCTTCCTTCTACAAGGAAGCTTCCTGCTAACATAATAAACATGCGAAATGGATATGGACCCTGTAGGACTCGAACCTACGACCGGACGGTTATGAGCCGTCTGCTCTAACCAGCTGAGCTAAGGGTCCACAATTATGTATGTAACAACATATCAAATAAAGGAATTCCTATCGGATATGCCCTTTAAGAAATGTAAGATAAATTTACCATATAGAAAAGAAAAGTGTCAATTGTATTTTTCTTATTTAAAAGAAGAAAGTTAATAAAAAGAAATTTAGTTATCTCCACTATATGTAAATATAATATATCTTGAGATTCTCTAGATTCCTACGTTACAATGATTTTATACATACATAAAGGAAGTGAATCTATGTCCATATTTACCCAATTCGTAAAAAGCATATACTCGCCTAAAGATATGGCGCTATTCCGTTTTCAAAAAATCGGTAAAACCATTTTGTATATTATGCTACTTTGCTTAATTACTACTATTCCAAGAACTTTTTTGTACGGTAGTTTTATCCAAGATGGTGTAGGCATGGTAAATCAAGTCATCGATAAAGATTTACCTGATTTTAAAATTGAAAATGGCGAACTAAAAGCCGATATTGATCAGCCTATTGAAAAAGAAGAAGGAAATGCACTTTTCGTATTTGATCCAAATTCAACAGACCTAGAAAAATATCAAAATAAAACAGGTTTATTTGTTTTAAAAGATAAAGTAGTCTCTATGGGAAATGGTCAAACACAAACGTATTCTTATAACGATTTGTTAGGTGCATCTCTTGAGAAAAAAGATCTACAAGAATTTATTTCTTTATTCGATAATATTTATCCAATTTTATTATTTGTTATTGGATTCTTAGTGTACCTATTCCAATTATTCATCACTTTTGTAGGCGTGACTTTACTTGCGTTCATCGGTTCTGCTATGAGCGGTCAACGTAAACTATCCTATAAACAAGTTTGGACACTAACTGCATACAGCTACACAATCCCAACCATTTTCTTCATGATTATGGATTTATTCAAAATCGTCGTACCTGGCGCAACATTCATTTATATCGCTGTTGTTTTAATCGTTCTATACTTAACGATTAAAGAGGTACCCCAACCGAAAGAAAAATAAAAAAATGCCTAAATAGGCATTTTTTTTTTGGACAAGCATATATTCCTAGCAAAGGAGTGAAGAATATGAAGAGGTTAGGTATATTCCTATTCGTGCTTGTTCTCGGTTATATATTTTATTACGATATAAAAATCGGTACTTTACCGATGTTAAGTTCATATAAAAAAACAACTGCTGCCCAAACGATTAAAAAAGAAAACACAGACAGCCAACAAAATAAAGAGAATAAAACAGAAAAAGAAACGGATACATCTTATAAAACAATTGAAGTAAAAACTGGCGAGACAGTTCTTTCTATTACAGAACAAATTAACAAGAAAAAAATTCCTTCCATAGAAAAAGTCATTGACGACTTTAAACAATTAAACAAAAGTACATCTGCTACAAAAATACAAATTGGAAAGTCTTATAAATTCCCGTTATATCAATAAGCCATCACTTAATCCTTGTCAATTACATAAAGGCGCTGATACAATAGTAAAAGTGAAACCGAGCACTTCGGTTTCTATAGCCCTATATCACGTATACTATCATTGATATGAGGGACTAAATAAGAAACTTCTTTTATAAGGAGAGCGATCTATTCGTGAATGAAATGACTCATCGTACAAAAACACGTCCAGTTAAAGTCGGTAATTTAACAATTGGCGGTAATAATGAATTAATTATACAAAGTATGACAACAACAAAAACACATGATGTTGAAGCAACAGTTGCTGAAATCAAGCGTTTAGAAGAAGCTGGCTGTCAAGTCGTCCGCGTTGCCGTTCCAGATGAACGCGCAGCTAATGCTATTGCTGATATAAAAAAACAAATCAACATTCCACTTGTTGCTGATATTCATTTTGATTATCGCCTTGCTTTAAAAGCAATTGAAGGTGGCATTGATAAAGTACGTATCAATCCAGGTAATATTGGTCGTCGCCATAAAGTAGAAGCTGTTGTAAATGCAGCAAAAGAGCGCGGTATTCCAATCCGTATTGGTGTAAACGCTGGTTCATTAGAGCGCCACATTTTAGAAAAGTACGGATACCCAACTGCTGATGGTATGGTTGAGAGCGCGCTACATCATATTAAAATTTTAGAGGACTTAGATTTCCACGATATTATCGTATCTATGAAAGCCTCTGATGTTAACTTAGCAATCGAAGCATACGAGAAAGCTGCTCGCGCTTTTGATTACCCATTACATTTAGGTATTACAGAATCTGGAACATTGTTTGCTGGAACTGTAAAAAGTGCCGCTGGTCTTGGAGCAATCTTAAGTAAAGGCATCGGAAATACACTACGTATTTCATTAAGTGCTGATCCAGTTGAAGAAGTAAAAGTTGCTCGTGAATTATTAAAATCATTCGGTCTTGCGTCTAACGCAGCGACACTTATCTCTTGTCCAACTTGTGGTCGTATTGAAATCGATTTAATTAGCATCGCTAACGAAGTGGAAGAATACATCTCTACACTTCAAGTACCAATTAAAGTTGCAGTACTTGGTTGCGCTGTAAATGGTCCTGGTGAAGCTCGTGAAGCTGATATCGGTATTGCTGGTGCACGTGGAGAGGGATTATTATTCCGTAAAGGGCAAGTCGTTCGTAAAGTACCAGAAGAAACAATGGTAGAAGAACTGAAAAAAGAAATCGACGTAATTGCTGCTGAAATGGCTGCTGAACGAGAAAAAGAAAAAGAGACACAAGAACAATAAAAAGAAGGTTGCCACAATATTTGTGAGCAACCTTCTTTTCTACGTAAAAAAGCTCGTCAGTTATATAACCGACGAGCTTTTACTTTGCACATTTTGGACAACGACCATATATTTCAAACTTATGACCCGTTACTTCATAACCAGTAAAGTCTTTATTCATAAAATCCATTGGGCAGGAAGTAATCTCTTTCGTCCCACCACAATCCAAACAAATAAAATGATGATGATGTTCCATAATAGAACAAGTGAAACGAAAATGTTTTTCACCATTTAATTCCGTTTGTTCTAAAACACCAATCTCAGCAAAAACTGTTAAGTTACGATAAATCGTATCAAAACTAAGCCCTGGATAATCGTCTTTCATATGCTCTAAAACGTCTTTCGCAGTTAAATAACGATTATGTGCTGCAAATAATCTGAGCATCTCTTCTCTTTTTCCAGTATGTTTGTATCCTTTTTCCTTCATTAGGCGTAAAGCTTCTGTTAGATTCATACCTATCCCTACTTTATGCAGTTTTTTTCTTCTTCCATAAAATCGCACCGATTAAAATAAGAACTGCTATCATAACAATTGTACCACCTGGTGCTAGATCAAGTTGATACGAAGCAAACATTCCACCAATTACTGCAATTTCACCAAATAAAATGGAAAAGAAAATTGTTTGTTTAAATCCTTTAGCAATACGAATACTTGCTGCAACTGGTAACGTCATTAATGATGATACGAGAAGAACCCCTACTACACGCATTGATACTGCAATGACAAGAGCAACTAATATAATGAAAATAAAGTGAATCCATTTCGCTCTTAAACCAGTTGATACTGCGTATTCCTCATCAAATGATAGTAGAAACAGCTCTTTATATAATAAAATAATTGTCGCAACAACAACAATTGCTACAATCCCAATAATAATTAAATCCGTACTTGTTACAGCACTGACACTACCAAATAAATAACTAAATAAGTCTGTGTTAAATCCATTTGCAAGTGAAATGAAAATAACTCCAACTCCCATCCCTGCCGAAAGGATAATCGGAATTGCTAATTCTTGATAGTGCTTATATACAGTTCTTAACTTTTCGATTAATAGCGCTCCACCAATTGAAAAAACCATCCCCATATATAAGGGGTTTAAAAATCCACCTGTAAAAATGGTTTTTTCAAGTAATAAACTTGCTGCAATACCTGATAACGTCACGTGACTTAATGCATCCGCAATAAGAGATAAACGACGAATAACAACAAACACACCTATTAGCGGTGCAACAAGTCCAATTAAAATACCTGCATATAAAGAATTACGTAAAAAGTCATATTGTAAAAAATCTTGTATCATTATATCCTCCCGTGATGCTCATGTTCGTGTTCTAAACGATGAACATGATGTCCATATAAGACGGACATTTCTGCATCTTCTAACTCTCGGAACTTCTCTACATTTCCATGGAAATGTAGATGTTGGTTTAGACATGCAACATGTGTTACTTTTTCGGTAACAGCTCCCATATCATGAGTAACAAGAATTAATGTGATCCCGAGCCTTTTGTTTAAATCCTCTAATATTTCGTAAAAACTTTCCACATTTTTTACATCGATTCCAACAGTAGGCTCGTCTAAAATAAGCAATTCAGGATCACTAACGAGCGCACGAGCAATAAATACACGCTGTTGCTGTCCACCAGAAAGCTCTCCAATATTACGACCTTGAAACTCACTCATCCCTACATCAGCAATTGCTTTTTCTACCTTTTTCTTATCCTCTTTTGTGAAAAAGCGAAAAAGCCCTTTTTTCGAAACAAGTCCCATTGACACAACTTCAGAAACAGTTGCTGGAAAACCAGAATTGAAACTATTTGCTTTTTGGGATACATAACCAACTTTATTCCATTCCTTAAACTTCTTACTATCAACGCCAAACACACGAATGCTTCCTTCTTTTGGCTTTAAAACGCCTAATAAACACTTAAGTAAAGTTGATTTACCTGAACCATTCGGTCCCACTAAACCTAAAAAAGCTCCCTTCGGAACTTGCAAATTAATATTTTCTAACACATTCCGATCTTCGTATCGGAATGTTAAACCTTCAATCTCTAATATATTATTCATAGCATCTCACCTATTTTAATTCAGAATGATTCCGATTTATATCTATTTGAATTATAGTACAGCTTATTATAGTTGTAAACCAATCTGCCTAAAATATATCTATTTTTTCAAGAAACCTTACTATTATAACAAAAAGCAGAGAAAAATTCTCTGCTTTCGAAAAATATTCCTATATACGTTTAGTGAATAGCCGATTTAAACTTACCACCATTTGTCTCTTGCGTGCTCATAATCGTAACAAACGCATTTTCATCAATTTCATGCACAATTGACTTTAACTTCGTCACTTCTAGACGCGTTACAACTGCATAAATAACTTCTTTTTCTTTATCTGTATAACCACCTTTTGCTACAAGCTTTGTAGTTCCACGACCGAGTCGATGTAAAATCGCATTTGATACTTCCTCATATTGATCAGATACAATTAAAACTGCTTTCGTTTCATCTAGCCCTTGAATTACTGTATCGATTGTTTTAAATGCAATATAGTACGTCATAACAGAATACATCGCTTGTTCCACACCAAACACAAATGCTGCCCATGCAAAAATAAATAAGTTCACAAACATTACGAATTCACCAACAGAGAACGGTAATTTCTTCGTTAATAAAATCCCCATAATTTCAGTTCCATCTAACGATCCACCATGACGAATTACAAGTCCTACACCAAGACCTAAAATAAGACCACCAAACACAGTCGCTAAAATAGGCTCTGTTGTAAACGGTGGCACCGCATGTAACGTTGACTCAATGAATGCTAGTGCTACAATACCAAATGCCGAAGATAACATGAATGTTTTTCCAATTTGCTTATAACCCGAATACATAAATGGGATATTGAGAACAACGACTAAAGTAGAAAAACTTAACCACCAAATATTAGGAGTAAGGTAATCTAATATAAGAGAAATACCAATAATTCCACCATCAATAATTTTATTTGGCATTAAAAATAGTTCAATCGCTACCGCTGCGCATGCTGCCCCAAAAATAATCATAACTAAACGATAAATGAGATGAATAACACTTTCTTTTCGATGTTGCTTTTGCTCCATAGGTCCTCCCTTTACTCTTTTTCTGTAGTTTTGTCCTTATATTATAACATACGCTTCTTTTCCTCATGAAAAAAGAAACTCTATACGAATATGTACAAGCTATATGCTCATATATTTCGATAGAAGAACGCCTGAAGGAGGATAACAAGATGAACCTCATTAAACAAATTGTTAATAAAAAATTAAATCATATTTCTACAAAAGAGTTATTAAAATATAGCAAAGAATATGAAGTTTCTATTACGACTGCACAAGCTGACCAAATCGTTTTACTTATGAAAGGTAAAAATATTAATATTTACGATAACAACGAGCGACTAGAGCTCTTAAAACAGATTGCAAAAGTAACTTCCCCTGCCACTGCCCGACAAGTAAATACATTATTTCAGCAATTACTAAAATAAGGAGGGGAAATCCCCTCCTTATTGCGCTTTAATTTTTTCAAGAAGCCCTTCATCAAAAGTACCGTTTTTCAGCATTTCGATTTCCAATTTGTATGGTGGCTTCTTATCTTTTTTATCTTCCCCTACATACGGTGTTTCAAGAATTTTTGGTACATGCATTAACTGTGGATGATGTACAATGTGATGCAACGCTTTATACCCAATGTGACCAAATCCGATGTTTTCATGACGGTCTTTTCCTGCTCCGCGTACATTTTTACTATCATTAATATGAAGTACTTGTAAACGATCTATACCAACGATCTTATCAAATTCGTTTAATACACCGTCAAAATCATTTACAATATCATATCCTGCATCGTGCGTATGACACGTATCAAAGCATACAGATAGCTTTTCATTATATTTTACGCCATCAATGATCTTTGCAATTTCTTCAAAGCTACGACCACATTCTGTTCCTTTTCCTGCCATCGTCTCTAACGCAATGTTAACCGTCTGTTCTGACGTTAGTACTTCATTAAGCCCTTTAATAATTTGTTGAATACCAGCATCTGCTCCAGCACCAACGTGCGCTCCTGGGTGAAGAACAATTTGTTTCGCTACACCTAATGCCGATGTTCTTTCAATTTCCATACGAAGGAAGTCTACGCCTAATTGGAATGTTTCTGGCTTCGTCGTATTCCCAACATTAATAATATACGGCGCATGGACGATAATTTCCTCAATACCATTCAGCTCCATATGTTTTCTTCCTGCTTCTATGTTCAATTCTTCAATTGGTTTTCTTCGTGTATTTTGCGGTGCACCTGTATAAATCATAAACGTTGTTGCACCGTATGAAACAGCCTCTTCACTTGCTGCTAATAACATGTTCTTACCACTCATGGAAACATGAGATCCAATCTTTAACATACAATCACCTCTTCAATATACAATAGATATAATGATAGCATAATTTGTAGAAATATGTAGTGAATTGTTTGTTCACAAAAGACGCACTACACAAATTTATATGAGTATTTAAACAGACTATACTCTTCATTTAAATTAGCGGGATTAAAAAAAGATAAGGGAAACCCCTTATCTTTTTTTATTGCTATATTTTCTCTTCACTTTGTCACGTTCTGTTGCAAGTTTACGTTTATAGTTTGGTTTTACTTTTTTCGGTTTTTTAATAACTTTCGTTGCCATAACGTCAAGTTCGTCATTTGGTTTTTTACGGCTCTTACGACGACGACGCTCACCTAAATCTGCCCACTCATCTCCGCGTAAATCTACATGTTTAAACTCGATATGACGTTGTTTTTCTAAGCTATCTAATGCTTCTTCGTTTGCTGGATCATAAATCGTCACTGCAATACCAGAATGCCCGGCACGTGCTGTTCTTCCAACGCGGTGAACGAAGAAATCTAAATCTGATGGTAGCTCATAGTTAATAACATGGCTAATTCCTTCAATATCGATACCACGTGCTGCTAAATCAGTCGCAACAATATATTGGAATTCAAGGTCACGAATTTGTTTCATCATTTTTTTACGATCACGTGGTGATAAATCCCCGTGAATTCGTCCAACTTTTAAGCCGCGTTCCATTAATCCATCAGCAACTTGATCTGCCATTTTTTTCGTATTCGTGAAAACAACTGCTAAATACGGTTTAAATTGAAGTAGCATTTTATTCACTAAATCAATTTTATTACGATGTTTAGAAGGCACTAAATAGTGTTCAATGTTTCCAGCTGCAACTTGTTTTGGATTGATATGAATATGCTCTGGATTCTCCATATATTTCTTCAGAAACGGTTTTAGTTTTTGAGGAATTGTTGCAGAAAAAACTAGCATTTGCAAGTTTTTAGGCATGCGTGCTGCAATTTTATCTACATCGTGAATGAATCCCATATCAAGCATTAAGTCAGCTTCATCGACAATAATCGTATTTGCTTTATGAACAAATAATGCTTGTTCTTCTACTAAGTCTTTAATACGTCCTGGTGTCCCGACTACGATATGAGGTTGTTTTTTCAACTTTTCAATTGAACGTTGTTTATCAGTTCCACCAATTAAACAACGCGCTGTAATCATTTGATCTTCCGCACAGAATTTTGTTAATTTCACAATCTCTTCGTAAATTTGTTGTGCTAACTCACGAGTAGGTGCTGTAATAACAAGTTGTACTTCTTCACGGCTTGCATTAATTCTGTTCAATGTAGGAAGTAAGTATGCATGTGTTTTCCCAGAACCTGTTTGGGATTGTCCAATTACACTTACACCTTTTTTCACGACCGGGAAAATTTTCTGCTGAATTCCTGTCGGCTCTGTAAAGCGTAGTTCACGAACTGCATCTATTAAAAATGGTTTAAAATCATACTGTGTAAAAGTTTGTTGTGTCATAAGTTACACCTTCTTTCTAAATTTCTACTGCGCGCACAAATCAGTCAAGTCTACATTATATCGAAATCTACAAGTAAAATCCATCTTTAGTTTAGGTTTTCCCTTCAAAAACTAACCTTCTTCCCCCTTATTGCATATTGTATGTGTATATACCTAACTGAAGAAAGGAGGATTTCTCACATGTTTCCAAAATCCCCTACAAGACAAATGTATCCAAATCAAGGGCAGCAACCTTATACACCATATCCAATTCCACAACTACCACCAATGGCACAAAAAAAGAAAGGGTTCCTTGCTAAACTCTTTAAAAAACACGATCCAACCGAACCTTACATGCAAATGGTTCCGCCTTATCGACAAATGGAAGGACCACCACCAATGATGCACCAGCACCAGCAACCGCCACCTCAATATCGGCAACAATATCAACCCCAATATCAACAGCAATACCCACAGCAGTACTCACAGCAATATCAACCATACATGCAGCAGCATCCAGAGCAAATGATTCCCCCTCAAATGTACGAATCAAACGAAACGCGCGGCGGTGCAACAACTACAGCAGCATCCAGTAGCGGCATCGGCAGTTTTTTTGCGAATTTAATTTCGAATCCAACTAATATGATAAACAATATAGAAAAAGTATCCCAAGTCGTTCAATCTGTAAGCCCTGTCGTCGAACAGTACGGCCCTATTATGCGTAACCTACCAAGCATTGTTAAAATCCTCACCTCTGGAAAAAGTACGGAAGAAGATTCAACTAAAAATCAGGCTGAAGACATAACAGAAAAGGTTGAGGTAGCAACTCCGCCTCCTCCACAAAAAAAAAGAAAAAGAAAAAAAATAGTGATTGAGCCAGTCATAGAAAAAGAATTACGAGAGGAGCCTGTTCAAAAAACAGCAACAAAACCAAAACTATATGTGTAACAATCCTTTGTTTTCTATCCACTCCTCCTTTATAATGTAAAAGACTATGCACAAAAGTATCCCTTGTTTAGAAGGAGAGGATTACTCATATGAAAATTGTTAAAATTTCCCCTCGTGGTTATTGCTACGGTGTTGTCGATGCAATGGTAATTGCACGTAACGCCGCATTAGATAAATCATTGCCGAGACCCATTTATATTTTAGGTATGATTGTTCACAATAAACATGTTACAGACGCTTTTGAAGAAGATGGAATCATCACATTAGACGGTCCAAGTCGCTTAGAAATTTTAGATAAAATTGATTCTGGTACTGTTATTTTCACTGCACACGGTGTTTCTCCAGAAGTTAAACAACGCGCAAAAGAAAAAGGTTTAACAACAATCGATGCCACTTGTCCAGATGTTACCAAGACACATGACCTTATCGAAGCTAAGAAAGCGGAAGGGTATCATGTCATTTATATCGGTAAAAAAAATCATCCAGAGCCAGAAGGCGCAGTTGGTATTGCACCTGACATCGTTCACCTTATCGAAAAAGCCGATGATTTAAAAACATTAGAAATCCCAACAGATAAAATTTTAGTAACGAATCAAACAACGATGAGTCAATGGGATGTTCAACATTTAATGGAGGACATTCAAAAAAAATTCCCAACAGCAGAATTCCATAAAGAAATTTGTTTAGCAACTCAAGTTCGCCAAGAAGCTGTCGCTAAACAAGCTGATGTTGCAGACTTAACAATTGTTGTCGGTGATCCGAAAAGTAACAACTCAAACCGTTTAGCACAAGTGTCACAAGAAATTGCTGGTACCAAAGCATACCGCGTTGCAGACGTAAGTGAGATTAAATTAGAGTGGCTACAAGGTGTAGAAAACGTAGCTGTTACAGCAGGTGCTTCTACTCCAACTCCAATTACAAAAGAAGTTATCGCTTTCTTAGATCAATATGACCCAATGAATCCCGCTACATGGGAGAGAGTTCGAAAAGTACCGTTACAAAAAATATTACCTCGTGTAAAAGTGAAAAAAGAACAATAATAAAAACCGTTGCCTATATGAGCAACGGTTTTTATTTTTCTTATACAAATGTAAATGGATCTGTATGTAATTGCGAAGCATGAATGTGTACATTGAGTTTCTTTGCATCCACTTTTTCTTGTAATTGCTTTTGCACACCTTGCTTCATTACTTTTTCAACGTTATGTCCTGGGTCAACTATATTTAAACCGAGCATCATCGCATCATGAGCAACATGATAATACATGTCACCTGTTACATATACATCTGCTCCTTTAAATTTAGCTTGATTGATGTATTTGTTACCATCACCACCAAGTACAGCTACTTTGCGCACTTTATCATCTAATTTCCCAACAACTCGTGCACCCTTTACATCTAATGATTGCTTTACATGTTCTGCAAACTGTCCAAGTGTCATTTCTTCTTTTAAGTATCCTATTTTCCCAAGCCCTAATGTTTCGCCTTTGTTATCAAGTGGATACACATCATACGCTACTTCTTCATATGGATGTGCCGTTACCATTGCTTTAATCACTTTTCGTTGTAGTGAAACTGGAATAATCGTTTCGATCCGCACTTCTTCTACGCGCTCTAACTGTCCAGTTTCCCCTACATAAGGATTTGTCCCCTCTTGAGGTACAAACGTACCTGTACCCTCGCTACTAAACGTACAGTGGCTATAATTGCCGATATGACCAGCACCTGCGTCTCCTAATGCTTTTCGTACTTCCTCTGCATGAGTTACTGGCACAAACACAACAACTTTTTTCATTTCTTCTGCATATGTCGGTGCCAAAACTTCTGTATTTTGCAACCCTAACGCCTCAGCAAGTAAATCATTTACCCCGCCCTTGGCAACATCCACATTTGTATGCGCTGCATAAATGGCAATATCATTTTTA
The DNA here is from genome assembly GCF_054509685.1 of Bacillus sp. C-3-6. Lineage (NCBI taxonomy): Bacteria > Bacillati > Bacillota > Bacilli > Caryophanales > Bacillaceae > Bacillus > Bacillus sp. C-3-6. The sequence continues at coordinate 4,071,904 of NZ_CM137247.1, forward strand.
ATACACGTTTCAATAATTCTTCCGTACGCTTTATCTGTATGAATCGCTTTTAACGGATTAAAAATTAAAGGATGATGCGCGATAATGACATTCGCTCCTAATTGAATCGCTTCCTCCACAACTTCCTCCGTTACATCTAATGCAATTAATACGTGTTGTACAGATTTATTAAGCGCTCCAATCTGCAGACCAATTTTATCTCCTTCCATCGCCAGATGCTTCGGATACATACTTTCAAATAAAGAAATAATTTCATGGCCGTTTGGAATTTTACTCATGATAAAATCTCCCCTATCATTTTCATTTTCGCTTCTACTTCTGCACGTTTCGCTTTTGTTTCTTCAGAATTAGCCGCACGTTCTAACTGTTTTAAAATATTTTGGAAGTTTTTCAATTCCCCTTCCCATTTTTCAACGAAAGCTTCACTTTTTTCTTTTATTAAAAATGGCCCCATAAACAATCCCGCTTGTTTATTTTCCGAGTAAGGTGCTTCGACATTTCCTCGCTCTCCTACTAAAATCTCATAAATTTTCCCATCTTCTTTTACGATTTTTTCATGGATAAGCTCCCAACCATTTTCAACAAACCATTCACGAATATGATGTGCTGCAATATTCGGCTGTAAAATTAAACGTGTTACACCTTCTAATTTTTCTTTACCACTTTCTAAAATGTCACGAATTAACGCTCCGCCCATTCCAGCAACCGTAATTACATCTACTTCTCCTGGCGCTATAACAGCTAATCCATTCCCTTTACGCACATCTACTTTATCTTGCAAGCCACTTTCAGCTACAGTTGCTTGTGCAGAGCGAAACGGTCCATCTACAACCTCTCCAGCAACTGCTTTTGTAGCAATATTATTTATAATTGTATAACACGGTAAATACGCATGATCCGATCCAATATCAGCAACTGTAGATCCTACCGGTATTTCACGCACAACTTCTTCTAATCGTTTTGAAAGCTTTACTTCATTCATGTATTTCCATTACTCCTTCTCTTGTCAGTCTGTCTCCATGATAATGAATTTATAGTAGTTGTTGCAAGCCCATAACAACAATTCACTTCTCTATCATTCATCGTATTTTAGAAAATATAGAAAAACAAGCCCTTTGCATAAGCAAAAGACTTGTCATACGGAACTTTATTTTTTCTTCGATAACCAATCAGCTACTTTAGTGGCTTGATCAGCTGGAACTATATTAGCAGGCATATTGCCCTTTCCTTTCGAAAGAATTTCTTTAATTTCATCCTTTGAAAGTTTCCCACCAATTTTTTGTAAGTTAGGTCCTACTGCCCCTTGTAGCTGATCACCGTGGCAGCTCGTACAGCTTTGCTTCACAATATCCTCTGGTTTTGATGCTGTTTGTGCTGGCTTCCCGCCATTTTTTGCATCAGCTAACTCTTTAGATTTATTTAGCCCCTGAAATGAAAATACAAACATAACGATAATACCCAATGCTGCAATAAGAGCGAACGGAATCAGCGGATTACGTTTCATATCTCTTCTCCCCCCTCTATACCCCTAAATAGTTAGATGATTCAGTCATTTCCATTGTACTTGAAAACGCTCTATCAGAAAAGAGAAAACTACTACTTGTTAAAAATATTCCATAAATTCAGTTTATTGTTTTTTATTGTCATATAGCTTATTATTTCGATAATTATTAACGTTTCTCATCATATTTTTCGCTTTTCTACATATATTTTTGTATAGAATAAACAAAATTAATCGAAAAATCGAAAAATGAGCATTTGCAAATCAAAAGACAATTCTGTAAAATAAATTACAAGAAATTGTAATCGTTGCCGATAGCTAAATTTTAACAAAAATTAACAAAATAAAAAAGTTTACTTCACAAAGGTGAAGTAAACTTAAAAAATAACCTATTCTAAGAAATCCTTAAGACGCTTACTACGACTTGGATGTCTTAATTTGCGAAGTGCTTTTGCTTCAATTTGACGGATACGCTCTCTCGTTACGCCGAATACTTTCCCAACTTCTTCAAGCGTACGAGTTCGTCCATCATCTAAACCGAAACGAAGACGCAGAACATTTTCTTCACGATCTGTTAGTGTATCTAACACATCTTCTAATTGTTCTTTTAGCAATTCATAGGCTGCATGGTCCGCAGGCGATGTTGCTTCTTGGTCTTCAATAAAGTCACCTAAATGGGAGTCATCTTCTTCACCAATTGGTGTTTCAAGAGAAACTGGCTCCTGTGCAATTTTTAAGATTTCACGTACTTTTTCTGGAGCAAGATCCATTTCTTCACCAATCTCTTCAGGAGACGGTTCGCGACCTAAATCTTGTAATAATTGACGTTGTACACGAATTAACTTATTAATCGTTTCAACCATATGAACTGGAATACGAATTGTTCGCGCTTGGTCCGCAATCGCACGTGTAATAGCTTGGCGAATCCACCAAGTTGCATACGTACTAAATTTGAAACCTTTACGATAATCGAACTTTTCAACAGCTTTAATTAGACCCATATTACCTTCTTGAATTAAGTCTAAGAAAAGCATACCACGGCCTACGTAGCGCTTTGCAATACTTACTACAAGACGTAAGTTTGCTTCTGCAAGACGACGTTTCGCTTCTTCATCGCCTTCTTCAATACGCGTTGCAAGTCGAATTTCTTCTTCTGCAGATAGTAAGTCTACACGACCAATTTCTTTTAAATACATACGAACAGGATCGTTGATTTTAACCCCAGGTGGTACACTTAAATCATTGAGGTCAAACTCTTCTTCTGTTTTTGTAATTTGGCGATTATTAGGGCCTTCTTCGTTGTCATTATCACCAACTAAGTCAATGCCTTGTTCACCTAAATATTCATAGTATTCATCCATTTGATCGGATTCAATTTCAAATCCATTCATGCGTTCTGCAATCTCTTCATATGTAAGAACGCCACGTTTTTTTCCGAGCTCAGTGAGTTGTTCTTTCACTTGCTCAAGGGTCATTTCAGTTTCAATTTGTTTAGAACGAGCTGGTTTGTCAGCCATCTGTTCCCCTCCTTACGCGAGATACAAACATTCATTATACTAAAACTTTATCAAAAAAGCTATTTTCTCGCTTTTTGATTTTGTAAATATGCTACATAATATTTAGCAGCCTCTACAGGATCTGTTTTTTCCATTTGTTTCACTTTAAAGATGATCTCCATCTTTTCAAGTTTTTCCTGATGCCGCCTAAGCGTCTCCAAATGGCCTTGCAACACTTCTTCTGTGTATTCTGGATTAATAAATTCATCCGTCGAAATATCAGTGATAATATTTTTCAACTTTTCATCAGAGAGCCAACTTAAAAATGTTCCGACTGAAGGTTCATTTCCCTTTTCATAATATGCGTATAGTTCATATAAAATCCCTTTATGTTCTTCTGTATGAAAATCTTCTATATGGGATTCCATACGAACAGCTACTTCTGCACTTTGCAACATATGGTAAATAATTTCTCTTTCCGCTCTTTCAAAACCTGTTAACTTCGGTTTTGTTTGAACGACTTGAGACGGTTTAGCAACCTGCTTTATTTGTTTTTGCTGTACCTTTTGTTCTTTGCGATATTGGTGCAATTGATTCAAAAGTGTTTCCATTGAATACGAAAATTCTTGCGATAATGACTTCAAATATGACTCTGCCTGCATCGCATCTTGTAACAACGATAACTCTTTTAAAACACTTTTCACATATTCTTCTTTGCCAGACTCATCTTGCAAATTTTTCCCTAAACGCAAATAATTTATTTTAAAACCAACAAAACTCACACTTGATTTCACAAGATTTTCAAAAGCGGTAGTCCCATATTGTTGCACATATTCATCAGGATCAAGCTTATCTGGCAAGGATGTGACTTTCACTTGGCAACCAACTTTTAGCAATAATTGCCCTGCTTTCATCGTCGCTTCTCGCCCTGCTTTATCACCATCATAGCAAAGAACAACAGTTTCAACGTTACGTCGCAGAAGTTTTGCTTGTTCTTCAGTTAAAGCTGTTCCCATTGTCGCAACAGCTTCTTCCACACCACTTTTTACCGCAGCTAGCACATCGGCATATCCTTCAAAAAGAACCACTTGCCCACGCTTTCTAATAAACGGTCTTGCTTGGTGGAAGTTATACAACAATTTACTTTTGTGAAAAATCGGTGTTTCAGGGCTATTTAAATATTTCGGAGTGTCATCCCCTAACGCCCTTCCACTAAACGCTATCACCTTACCTTGTAACGTATAGATCGGGAACATAACTCTTCCACGGAAGCGATCGTAATGACTACCATCCTTCTCACTTCTTATTAGAAGGCCAGCTTGTTCCATACTAGACAGCGATAAACCTCTTTTTTGTAAAATTTTCGTCGCTGCATCCCAAGCAGGTGATGCATAACCAATTTCAAACTTCTCAATCATCTCTTTCGTAATACCACGATTTAATAAATATGAAAGTGCTTCATTTCCCTCTTCCGTATTTACTAATAAATGATGATAATACTTTTTCAATAATTCATGAGCTTGTTGCATGATGACAGTGTCATCAGATATGTCTTCTTGTTGTCCTTGCCCTGATGTATACTCTGCAACCGCAATTCCATTTCTTTCGCCTAGCTTTTGAACAGCCTCGGTAAAAGCCAGTCCTTCCATTTTCATTAGAAAGGAAAATACATTTCCACCTTCTCCACATCCGAAGCAATGAAAAATTTGCTTATCAGATGAAACAGAGAATGAAGGAGAATTCTCACCATGAAATGGACAAAGGCCGAAATAGTTACGCCCCTGTTTTCTAAGTTGAACGTATTCACCAATCACTTCTACAATATCGGATGATGTCCGAATTTGTTCAACAACTTCTTCGGGAATTCTGTTCCCCATAACTCCATCTCCGTGTCGTATTTTGTATTCGATATAAATTAAAAAATTCCTTTATAATTCGACAATATTTTTCTAAACTTGTTAGAAAGTGTTGCCGATTACATTGTATAAACGATTTTGAACCTTTCCTATAGATCCTTTATCTGCATAAATCGCATATACATACTTGCTATATAAAATTGTATACATTTGCTCATCTGTTACAAATGTATCTCTTAGAAACAATACATATACACCTTTTTACAAGAAGAGTAGCAAGCCACATATACTGTTTGATCTTGAGATCTGTAACATTTGCATGTTGATCCATATAACAATCAACTCCATTTTGTTCAGTATCTACAAAGATCCAATTGCCTTGCTATTTCCTTAAAGGATGAGCATATGATGCGACAAACAAAATTCCGACATGAAATTCCGCTCCAACTTGCACAATTTCAGCCTTCACGGGATATACATCTACACCAACTAATATGTTGTTGATGTTTTGCATATTTCTGTATTCTACATCCCTTCTGTGAATCCTTCCATAATGTGCGTTTTCTTGTATAGATTTTGTCGATTTAACGTAATTACATGTCTTTTTCGTAAATCCTATCCCTAGTTTATTCTGAAAAATTAAAGTCTAAACGTAAAATATAGGTTTTTATCACAATTTTTTATTATAATATATTTTCTTCAACTACGCTACATATCCCTTTATTTTTTCATCTTACATTTCAGGATGACAAACTCACACCTTGAATATACTAAAAGACAAAGGAGTATAAGTATAACCATTACACTACAATCTATTACAAAATCCATAGGTATCATATTTCACACGAGCGAAAAAAGCACATTCACCTTTGGTAAATGTGCTAAAACATTTTTTGGTTTTGCACTGCATTCACAATAATATTTGCTGTTTCTTCAATCGCTTTATTCGATACATCGATTACTTGGCAATTTATTTTACTAATTACTTCCTCAAAGTGATCAATTTCTTCTTGAATACGATTAATATTTGCATATGTTGCTCCATCACTTAATCCAAGTGATTTTAATCGTTCTTTTCGAATATGATTTAACTTATCTGGCGTAATTTTCAAACCGAAACATTTTTCTTTTGCCACTTGATATAGTTCTTCAGGTGGGTCAACTTCTGGCACGAGTGGTACATTCGCAACTTTCAAGCGTTTGTTATGAGCTAAATATTGGGAAAGTGGTGTTTTTGATGTACGCGAAACACCAATCAACACGATATCTGCTTTTAAGATACCTCGTGCATCTCTGCCGTCATCATACTTCACAGCAAATTCAATCGCTTCAATCTTTTTAAAGTATTCTTCATCTAACCTACGGACAACACCTGGCTCATATCTCGGCACTTGCCCCGTAATTTCTTCAATTTGATCAATAAGAGGGCCGATAATATCGTATGCCTCTACCCCTTCTTTTGCAGCCTCTGTTACTAAATACTGGCGCATATCAGGCTTAACTAACGTAAAACATATAAGTGCTTGATTACTCTTAGCAATCGAAATCACTTCTTTTAATGTCCCTGTATCTTCTACATACGGTACACGTCTAATATCAGGAGCAAACGGGAATTGCCCCATTGCTGCTCGAACAACCAAATCAGCCGTTTCCCCTACAGAATCAGATACGACATATACGATTTTATTATCCATTACATTACCTCACTTTAAACAAATTACACTTATTCGTTATTTACTAAATTTACAAACGCACGTGTAATATTTGTTTTTGTAATTCGCCCAATCACTTCTAAACCTTGTTTCGTATCTTTTACAACTGGCATTGCATCAATCTGTCTTTCTATTAATTCCATCGCAATATCATATAAAGAATCCTCTCTACGACACATCGCAATGTTTGGCATCCTTGTCATGATAATATTAACCGGAAGAGAGGTTAAATCCTGCTTTCCTAAGCTCGCTCTTAATAAATCTTTACGAGACACAACACCAACTAATAGAGTCATCTGATCTACAACGAACAATGTACCAACGTCCTCTAAAAACATCGTACAAATTGCATCGTATACGGAAACATTTTTATCAATTACAACCGGTCTAGATTGATAATCTTGTACTTTAATTTTCTTAACAGCTTCAGATAATAGCTGCCCCCCAGTTTTACCCGTATAAAAATAACCTACGCGTGGACGTGCTTCTAAATAACCAGCCATCGTTAAAATTGCTAAGTCTGGTCTTAGCGTCGCACGTGTTAGACCCAATTGCGCTGCAATTGATTCCCCTGTAATAGGACCGTGATCTTTTACAATCTGAATGATATGTTCTTGCCGTTTATTCAGCTCTATGATAATCACCACCTTTAATGCACAACGAAAAAAGTTATACTATCTCTTAAATATTATATACTAAATATGCTATTCGAAAAAGAAAGTATGTAAAAAGGACCGTATACGGCCCAAAATTATATTTGAAACTTATCAAGTTGTTCTAAAAAACGTCTTGATTTCAAATAAATTCCGCAATATTCATCATAATATGTATTCAATACTAAACGCATTTGTTTTTTTGTGCTATCCTTTACCGATACATTTCCGAGCCTATGTAAATCGAAATGGAAGAAAAGACGTAATAATTTATGAACAGCTTCTCCTACCGGTATACGATATGGGTCTTGCTCTGCATGGCGTGAGCACAGAAAACCGCCTTCCCTTACGGAGAAGGCGACAAAGTCTGTTTCTTGATGACAAATCGCACATGTATCAAAGTACGGGCGCATCCCTAATACCGGAAGCATTTTCGTTTGATAAATTAATGATAACACTTCTGGATCAACACCCTCACACATATAATGCAACGTTTGATATAACATTTCAAATAAATACGGATTATGTTTTTTATCTTCTGTTGCTTTATCAGTTAACTCAACAATAAATGATGCATAAGCAGTTAAAAATATATCCTCGCGAATTTCTTTCATAGTTGAAATAATCTCGCCTTGTTGCAATGTTCCAAGCCCAGATCCCATTTGAATAAGAAAATGGCCATGTGTCATTAATTGCGACACAGATGCTAATCGGCTTTTCGGTTTTTTTGCCCCTCTTGCCATTGCACTTACCTTACCAAGTTCTCTTGAGAATATTGTAACAATCTTGTTCGTTTCTCCGTAATCTGTCGTACGGATAACGATGCCCTCAACTTTTTGAAACATGTTCGTCACCATCCAAGGTTTGAACAAAACGGGTCAAGAAATTGGAGAGTCTAGATGCGCTAGCTCCTCTTCATGTTGATCCATCTCATCGTTTACGTCTTTTTCCATTTCTTTCAAAAGCAAGTACGTTTCAATGCTTCCTGTTTTGGAGAAAAACTTCCAGGTAAAATCTAGCATAAGAATCCACCTTTCTCAATAAGCGTAGCCTATAAACCAATTTCCTTTGTTGTTATTAAATTGACCCATTTTGTCCATTTTCATGTGAGAAAAATTTTTCCTAATTTATCAAAGTTCATAAAAACCAATAATCAGTGGATGAACCAACCATCCACTGATTACAACTTTACTCTATTTTAGTACTCATCCTCGCGGAAACCTAGGTCACGAAGCTGAGACATTTTATTACGCCAATCTTTTTGCACTTTTACCCATACTTCTAAAAATACTTTAGAACCAAGTAGCGCTTCAATATCAAAACGAGCTCGCTTACCAACTTCTTTTAACATTTTCCCTTGTTTTCCGATGATGATTCCTTTTTGTGATGCACGTTCAACAACAATCGTTGCATTTATATAAACTGCCCCGCCCTCACGCTTTTGAATCGCATCGATAACAACAGCCACAGAATGCGGCACTTCTTCACGTGTTAAATGTAGTACTTTCTCACGAATAAGCTCTGCAATAATAAATCTCTCCGGATGATCCGTTACTTGATTCTCTGGATAGTATTGTGGTCCTTCTGGTAAATACTTTTTAATTGTTCCAATTAAAGCGTCCACATTATTACCGTCTAACGCAGAAATTGGTACAATCTCTGCAAACTCATGTAGTTTACGATATTGATCAATTAACTCTAGTAATTGCTCTGGATGAAGTTGGTCAATTTTATTAATGACTAAAAATACTGGTTGTTTCGTTTCTTTTAATTTCTCAATGATGAATTCCTCACCACGACCAAATCCTTCAACTGCATTAACCATAAACAGAACAATATCAACTTCTTTTAATGTCGTTTGCGCCATCTTTACCATAAAGTCGCCTAATTTATGTTTAGGTTTATGTATTCCTGGTGTATCAATGAAAATAACTTGTGCATCATTTTCTGTATATACACCTTGAATTTTATTACGAGTCGTTTGTGGCTTATCACTCATAATAGCAATTTTCTGGCCGATAATACGGTTTAAAAATGTAGATTTTCCAACATTCGGTCTGCCAATAATAGAGACAAAACCTGATTTATAACCTTTTCTATTCATGTAAATCCTCCGCTAAAAATGCTCCTGGTAACAATTCTCCGACTGTCGTCTCTTGAACGTCACCATGTAAGTTTGATAAGTATACTTTCGTATCCTGTTTACATAATTCTACCATAACTTGTCGACATGCTCCACAAGGAGGTACTGGGCGCTTTGTATCTGCTACAACCGCAATGGCTACAAATTCTTTATCTCCTTCAGAAATCGCCTTAAATAAAGCTGTTCTTTCAGCACAATTACATAAGCCATATGATGCATTCTCAACATTACATCCACGATATACTTTTCCACCGCGCGTTAATAATGCTGCACCTACTTGAAATTTAGAATATGGTACGTACGCTTGTTTACGCGCTTCGATTGCTTCTAGAATTAATTGTTTACTATTCATATTCCCGCATCCTTCCTGTTCACAGCTATGAAGAGATACACTCTCTCATTAAAGGCCCTTACAGCACTTCCAAAGCTTAATAAAAGCTTCGGAATGCAACTATACCATATACGGTAAAAAGATAATAGCACCAATTATAACAGCTATAATTGCAAACAATAAAACCGCTCCTGCCGCAACATCCTTTGCAATTTTTGCAAACGGATGAATATCGGCAGTCGCTAAATCTACCGTTTTTTCCACAGCCGTATTTACCATCTCTAAACTCATTACACTCCCTATTACAATAAGTAATATCATCCACTCTATTTTCGTAATATGGAAATAAAAGCCGCAGCATATAACAATGACTGCGGCTAAATAATGGATTTTCATATTTCGTTCATGACGAAAACAAAAGAATATACCAGCTATAGCATATCCAAAACTATCTATAAGTTTTCCTTTTTTCATCGTCCTAATCCAAAAGCTTCTAAAATTTCTTTTTGTCTTCCGAACATTTCTTTTTCATCTTCTTCTGTCATGTGATCATAACCAAGTAAATGTAAAAAGCCATGTAACGCCAAAAATCCAAGTTCACGATCGAAAGAATGTCCGTACTCTTCAGCTTGCTCTTTCGCCCTTGGAATAGAGATAATAAGATCCCCTAACATGCGCGGCATCTCTGCACCAACAATCTCCATTTCTCCTTCTCCCATCTCTTCCATGGCAAAGGATATTACATCTGTAGGTTGATCTTTATCTCGGTAATCACGATTAATTTCTCTAATGCGCTCATTATCTACAAATGTCACCGATACCTCCGCACCATCCTCGATATTTTCCATTTGAGCTGCTTTTTCTAACACTTCACGAATTAAACTCATATACTCTTCTTTTACTTCTTCTGTTTCATCAATAAAATCAATTAACAAACTCATTCTTTCTCCTTTTCTTCCGGAGGTTCCGGATATGTAATACGCGAATGGAAAATACCATTTAACGTTTCACACAACGTTTTTCCAACGATTTGTAGTTCCTTAAACGTCAAATCACATTCACTAAATTGACCGTCTTGCAGTCGATCTTTAATAATACTTTGCACCAAATTATTAATTTGTTCTGGCGTTGGGTGATTCATAGAACGTACCGCAGCTTCTACACTATCAGCAATACCAACAATTGCCGATTCTTTCGAAGTTGCTTTTGAACCTGGATAACGGAACATCTCTTCTGTATATTTTTCTTTATCTTCTTTAATAGCTTTATAATAAAAATATTTCAGTAACGTTGTACCGTGATGTTGCCCAGCGATATCAATAATTTCTTGTGGAATATGATATTCTTCGAGCATTCTTACTCCATCCGTTACGTGAGCAATTATAATATCTTTACTCGTTACAGGATCTAATTTATCATGCGGGTTTTTAATTCCCATTTGGTTTTCAATAAAGAATTGCGGTTGTACTGTTTTTCCTACATCATGATAATATGCCCCTACACGCGCTAATACACCATTTGCCCCAACTGCTTCACAAGCAGCCTCAGAAAGATTTGCTACCATTACACTATGATGATATGTCCCTGGCGCTTCTAACAAAATTCTGCGTAAAAGCGGATGATTTGGACTTGATAGTTCCATAAGCTTCATACTTGATACGATTCCAAGTCCACTTTCTAAATATGGTAAAATCCCCATAGCCAAAACGGATGATATAATCCCTGAAAGTGAAGCCATTAATAATTGCGTACCAATTTCAAGAGGCGAAAAATTCCCATTACGTAATAATAAGAGCGCCGCTAATACGACTACATTTAATACAGAAACGAGTATACCAGCTTGTAAAATCATTGTACGACGATTTTTTTCTCGCAAGAAAATACTAACCGATAATGAACTTAACAATACGTAAATCCCTACACTATAATTTAATGTACTCGTTACTCCTTCATTAAACATAATACTTCCGCATACAGAAAAAATCATACTCGTTAAAAAGACAAATCGATCACCAATCATTAGTTTTACAAGTATTGTTCCCATCGCAACTGGGACAACATATGCAATCCCTGCGTATTCAAGTTTTTGAAACAAACTAATGATTTTCATTAAGACGATTGTGATAGACAAAATTGTAATATACGCTAAAACATACGGTCTATCTTCTCTTTTTCTCTTTAAAAATAATTCAAATTGTTTATGCATAAAGTATAGTAATACACCAATGAGTACCGCTAATCCAACATAAGGTTGAAAGCCGTTCCCTTTTTCTAACAAACCAACTAATTTCAACTGATTATACACATCACTTGAAATCGTTTCACCTTCTCTAACAAGAACTTGTCCTTGAAGAATATAAACAGGTGGAACTAAATCTTCCTCTGCTTTTCTCTTCTCTTTCGTTAAGATCGGGTCATAAAAATAGTTCGCTGAAATTGCATATCTTCCTAGCGCCTTAATTGACTCTTTTAAACCATTATCAACATTAACACTATTCATCTCACTTACATATCGTTCTTTCGCATCTTTCAATTCGTCCATTTTAATATGCTCAGTCATGATACTATTAATCGCTGTGACCGCAGCATCTTTCGCTAATACCAATTGGCTCGAATCTGCATTAATCAAATTTAGTAAGTTTGAATCAGATAATTCTTTCGTTAAGTCAGCGGGTAGTTTCTTTTTTAACTTATCCACTTTCTCAGCATCAGTCATCTTTTTTTGATCATCCGGTCCAACAGCTTTAATCTCTTGCACCACTTCATCCACTTTAGCAAAGACGTCATTCACAATATCAACTTTGTTTTGTTTATACTCACTTTTATATGTATATTGATCTTCAACTTTTGTAGCGGCTTCTTTTTTCTTTTTATCCGTTGTAACTTTATCTTCAATTTTTATAGGAGAATGGATTGTCTTTTTCGCAATAGAATACATATTAACATCTAATTGTTCTGGTTTTACATTATTCATAAGCGCAAAAAACAGCACTGCTCCTAACACAACGTAAGAAATCCAACTTAGTTTTTTCGAATGTTGTAAATTACGAAACCACTTAGAAATTTCTTGAGATCTTGACATAATTTCAATACCTTCTCCTCTCCAGAAATAAAGTGAAACTATTTATAGCTTTCATTTCTTCTACCCAACGATACTTTGAGGCAACATTTTACACACCAGTACCTATAGTTTATTTTCCTTATCTTTCATGATAGTAAAAAATATGACATTCGCCAACCTTATCATACAAAAAGAAATGATCCTGACAAATAGGATCATTCCATTTTATCATATGCCTCAATAATACGTTGCACCAATGGATGTCTCACAACGTCCGTTTGTTCTAATGTAATAAATGACAGACCTGATACACCAGATAAAATATTAGCAGCTATAGATAGCCCTGATTTTACCCCTTTTGGCAAGTCTACTTGTGAAGGGTCCCCTGTAATAACCATTTTAGAGCTAAAACCTAATCTTGTTAAAAACATTTTTATTTGAGCACCCGTTGTATTTTGAGCCTCATCTAAAATAACAAATGAATCATCAAGCGTACGCCCCCTCATATAAGCAAGCGGAGCTATTTCAATTACTCCTCGCTCCATCATACGCTGCGTATATTCTTGTCCAAGAATATCATGTAAGGCATCATATAATGGACGTAAGTATGGATCTACCTTCTCTTTCAAATCCCCTGGTAAAAAACCTAAATTTTCTCCAGCTTCTACAGCAGGTCTTGTTAAAATAATTTTCTTTACATATCCTTGTTTTAAAGCTCTCACAGCCATTACTACAGCTAAATATGTTTTTCCAGTTCCTGCAGGCCCTATCCCAAAGACAATATCATTCTTCTTCATCGCATGAATATATCTTCTTTGCCCCATTGTTTTTACACGAATGGATTTACCTTTTGCAGTCTTGAAAATTTCTTCTTCATATAACTCTTCAAATTGAGCAATTTTCCCTTGTTGCGCCAGCTGAATTGCATACGCAACATCTCTCTCTGAAATTGATATACTTTTACGAATTACAACAAGTAATTGCTGTAAGATTTTTTCTACGAGTGTCACCGTTTCAACTGCTCCAGATACATGAACAGTTTCTCCTCTAGTTACAATCGATACATTCAGTTCTCGTTCAATTACTTTTAAATGTGCATCATTGACTCCAAAAAGAGCGATTGCTTCGTTAGTATTTTCCAATTGTTGGTTCATTTCTACTAATTGTTCTGCCATTACTCAGTCTCCTTGAATATCGGATTCGGATATTGGTTGTGGCTCTGCAATATTTTCAACCACAGTATAATGCAATGTGACTTTTAGTTGATCCGCCTCAACCTCTTTACTCAAAATCTTATCACTTACAATCATAGCATGTTCATCCAATTTTTTCTTTAGTTCTTTTTCGGCCATCTCCTTCGCTACTTTCAGCGCTTGCTTTTCTGTATATTCTCGATTCGCTTCTTCCTCTTCTCTCACAACATCTTTTTCATATGCAATCGGCAGTGTAAAACCAAATAATTTCACATCATGCTTTACACTTTCAGTACGAGAGCGTTTATACTTATCATGCTGAAATCCCCATATTTTTATTTTCGTATCCCCGAATTTAAGAAAATGTTCATTGTATACATTACCAGTATACACTTGGAATTGCGTCTTTAGCGGAACATCTACCTTAGATGTATACCACGTTTCGCCATACACAATACCTTTCGCTGAAACAATCGTCGGACTTTCCTCATTACCATATATTCCCGATACGAGAATCTGCCCTTTTTCTACATGATCATTCTTCAGTACAACCGGCTTTCCAACTTCTACAAACGTTTTTGTAATAATCGCTTCTTTTTTTGCTACTAAATTTTGCGGCCTTTGTTCCTTTTCTTTTTTCGGTTCGTTTTTTTCAACAATTTTAAAATGATACGTCGTCCCTCTTACTTCTAGTCCCGCCCAAGTAATGGCATTAATATTATCTGTCAAATGGCGTTGTACATCTTCTACATTCGGCATTTGAAATTGTAGTTTCCCTTTTTTAATACCCATTTTATCCAATTCTTTCATCAATATATATTCTGTTTCGGGTTTTGCTCCTGTAATTTCAATTTTCCAAACCATATTTGACATTGCAATCACGCCAAAAAAGAAAATTAAAAACCCAATTAAAAATCCACTATTTTTAATTAAACGCTTATTCCAAAAAGGAAAACCATAACGTCCAATAAAATATAATTTACATTCATTTTTTCTATAAATTGGTTTTATTTTTTTCACATCGCGTAACAACATACAAAAAACTAACGTTTCATCAGCTATTTTCTTAACATCCCAAACTAACAAATTCCTCCGTACACATTCATTAACAAACCGTTCCGCTCCTCTACCTTCAATCCGCACTTTTACATATCCAAGCCACTTTATAAACCATTTATTTTTCATTTACCACCTTCACTGCCTTTCTAAAAGTAGATATACTACTTTTTATTTGAAGCATTAAAATAGCTCGTACTAAAATGAAACAAATTAAAACTGTAATCGGTCTCTATCAACGAAACTTTTACAGGATAAAGAAGAAAAACTTCACAAATGGAAGTTTCACTTCAATCACCTTTTTTTTCATTTTCTAAAAATGTTACTTGCTCAATTATCCCTTCAAGCAAAAGCTCTTCTGGAAGAATCGTTTTAATAACAAAGGATTGTCCTTTAATTAGTAATTGACCATGTTTTAAAAGCAATCGCACTTCTTTATCTGAAAACACTAATAGCCCCCGATGATTTTCTATATAAATATGTATTTGCCCAACAAGAGTAATCCGAGGCAGATCCATTAATACATCCACTGGTAGGTCTACTTGTTTTGTTAACCAATTTTTCATTTGTTCTAATTTCTTCATCTCGAAAGACCCCCTCCTCATCCCATATATATGTATTTCTTCACAAGTGCCTATCGTGTTATAACGACTTCACTAACATAACTATATTCTGTAAGAGTTCATCTCATGTTAATTAAAACAGTCGCTATATGAAATCATATTTATCAGGACAATGATGGATCAGAGAATGTTACCCATAATAATAGAAGTATTAATACAAGAATATGCGCCCTCAGGGGATATCAGTACAAGTTAAATTAAGAAATTGAGCCTAGCAAGAAGTTGGAAACTTGAAAAAACCTGTTACAATTCGTTCTGGACGTGACATACTGACCATAGAATAAGTAGTTGTCATTCATTAGACAAATGAGATAAAATCCGAAAAAGGAAATTGCTCCACTCTGAATTTTGCGGTGTAAGTAAGAATATTTTATAGGTGGTTGTTATATGAATTTCAAAAAAATATTAGGATTCATTAAAAAACAAAAAAATGAATTAATAAGCGAGGAAATACGAAAGGAAATTGGATTTAGTCAAGAAATTTTGAATGTTATAAAACAAGTTACTAACAGCAGCATCCAGCCCTTTTATGCAACTGATTCAAAATCTAAAATAGCCGGAGTCTCTTTCGTTACCTTTGAGGATTCTGCTGAACAGCAAGTTATAAAACTTCAATCTGAGGTTCAGAAACTTGGATACTTAGCTTTTATTTGCGAAAGAAGTTTTAGTCAAGGAAGTAAGAGTGAGTGTACAATTGCAATTACACAAGGAAATGACCAATTTGATATCCTTACAATCCAACAAACAAATGGCGTTAATTACGAAGTTAGCAATATAGATGTTATTTTTAAACTAAGAAAATGGAATGATCGCTATCCTTTTATCATAATCGGTGCAGATCATGACTGGGTTGATGCCATTTTTAGCGCGTTACCTACAGACGAAGAAATGCAATCTTTCGCGCAAGAAATGTATGAATTTTGTCCAGATATAGTGGAACAAGGAACAGAAAGCATTGAGGAGTTAGTTGAAGAAATTAAGAAAACGAAAAAGCTTTTTTTATGGTGGGATTAATCATAACTAAGGCCGTTACCTTTTTTTACATACCAGAGGCGTTTCTATCACTTACAGAAACGCTTTTTAAGCAATATAGCGTTTTTCCTTAATAAGAACAATAAAAAAACGTCTCATACGAAATGAGACGTTTTTTTATGCTAATAGCTGGATAACCAACTTATTCACAAGTGATCCGTCTGTTTTACCTTTTACTTTCGGCATAACAGCAGTCATCACCTTACCCATATCTGCTTTAGAAGTCGCACCAACTTCAGAAATAACTTGCTTGATTACATCAACTAGTTCTTCTTCAGTTAATTGCTCTGGCAAATATGCGCTTAAAATCTGAATTTCACTTTGCAGTTTATTAACAAGGTCTTCACGACCAGCTTTTTTAAATTCAAGGAGGGAGTCCTTATACTGTTTTACTTCACGAGCTAAAACTGTTACTTCCTCTTCTTCAGTAAGAGTATGTTGCAGTTTAATACCTTCATTTTGTAAAGCAGCCTTAACCATACGAATAACGGTTAATTTTTCTTTTTGTTTATTCTTCATCGCTTGTTTCATATCATCGTTTAAACGACCGAGAAGACTCATAACTTACACCCTCTCTTAGAATTTACGCTTTCTTGCCGCTTCAGATTTCTTCTTACGTTTTACACTTGGTTTTTCATAAAACTCGCGCTTTCTTGCTTCAGCAAGTGTACCAGTTTTAGAAACCGATCTTTTAAAACGGCGAAGTGCATCCTCCAAAGACTCGTTTTTACGAACGACTGTTTTTGACATTCTCTTTCCCTCCCTCCGAAACATCACACTTACATACTAACTTCAGCATGCAAAAAGAAACACTTCTTCAGCATGTCTTTTACGATTATAATACATTTTATCACTTCAGGTCAACTATTTGGCAGAATAAAAGAAGAATAGAAGCATTTCCTTTTCAAAAGTTATACAAATAGCTAGTATCCTTCTTTCATGAAGACAACTATATTTTTATCATTTCAACTTTTTTCATACAGGGATGCACGAAACGCCTCTCCACCTTCTAGTACTTAACCGCTTCAAATAAAGAAAGCATGCAAACCGTTTCCGGTTGCACGCTCTTTTTTATGCACTTGCTGATTCTTTTTTCACATCATCTTCAAGAACACGAACAAATTGCGCTTCGTTATATGGATAGCCAGCTTTCGTAATTTTCACTTTCACTAGCTTACCAATTAATTCTTCTGATCCTTCAAATACAATTTTCAAGTAGTTATCTGTATACCCTACATATAACCCTTCACGGTCGCCGTCTTTAAATTGCTCTTCTGGAATGATTTCAAGCACTTCACCTTCAAACGCTGATGCATATTCTTTCGCTAATTGATTAGATAGCTCAATTAAACGATGAACACGATCGTTCTTCACATCTTCAGGAACTTGATCTTCCATGCGTGCTGCAGGTGTTCCTGTACGTTTTGAATAAGGGAACACGTGTAACTCAGAAAAGCGGTTCTCTTTAATGAAATTGTATGTTTCCATGAATTCTTCTTCTGTTTCACCCGGGAAACCAACGATTACGTCAGATGTAATCGCAAGGCCTGGTAACGCTTCTTTCAAACGATCTAAACGCTCTTGGAAGAATTCCATCGTATATTTACGACGCATACGTTTTAATACAGTATTAGAACCAGATTGCAACGGAATATGCAAGTGACGTACAACTACTTCAGATTTATCTAACACTTCAATTACTTCATCTGAAATTTGACTCGCTTCAATAGAAGAAATACGAAGACGTTTTAATCCGCCTACTTCCGCTTCCATATCGCGAAGTAATCCAGCTAAGTTATAATCTTTTATATCTTCGCCGTATCCACCTGTATGAATACCCGTTAATACGATTTCTTTATAGCCTGCATCCACTAATTGTTGTGCTTGTTTAATAACCTCTTTTCCATCACGAGAACGCATTAAACCACGCGCCCAAGGAATGATACAGAATGTACAGAAGTTATTGCAACCCTCTTGTATTTTTAAAGACGCACGTGTACGATCCGTGAAATAAGGTACATCAAGTTCTTCGTACACACGTGTTTTCATAATATTGCGGACAGCATTAATTGGTTGACGCTCTTTACGGAATTCTTCGATGTAACCTAACATCTTTTCACGATCCTGTGTACCAACTACAATATCTACACCTGGAATCGCCATAATTTCAGCTGGAGATGTTTGTGCATAACATCCCGTTACGCAAATAACTGCATCTGGATTTTGACGCACAGCACGTCTGATTACTTGACGGCTTTTTTTGTCCCCAGTATTCGTTACTGTACATGTGTTAATAACATATACATCAGCTTTCTTTTCATATTCTGTTCTTTCATAACCACCTTGTTTAAACAATTGCCAAATGGCTTCTGTTTCATAGTGGTTTACTTTACAACCTAACGTATGGAACGCAACAGTTGACATTGATCATCACCCCATCAATTCAAAATGATACGAAGCAGCACTTAACGCGTATAACGGCGCCGTTTCTGTTCTTAAAATTCTTGGTCCTAAACTACATGGTACAAATTTATGTTCACGAAGCGCTGTAATCTCTTCCTCAGCTAAACCGCCTTCTGGGCCAAATACAATCAATAGCTTTTGACCTGGTTTCATTGTCGTTAAAGCTTTCGCAAAATTAGATTTCTCGCCTTGTTTCGCTTCCTCTTCGTAAGCAACAAGACAAACATCATACTCACCACTCATTGTAAGCAGTTGCTTAAATGATGCCGGAGCATGTACTTCCGGAATTTCACTTCTATGTGATTGTTCCGCAGCTTCTTTCACAATTTTTCTTAAACGCTCAACTTTTTTATCAGCTTTTTTCGCATCCCATTTTACGATAGAGCGAGATGCTTGAAATGGTAAGAATGCAGCTGCCCCAAGCTCAGTTCCTTTTTGAAAAATCAACTCTAGCTTGTCTCCTTTTGGCAGTCCACTTGCAATCGTCACGAAAACAGGAAGTTCACTTGACGCCTCTACCCATTCTACAATAGCCGTATTAATAAATTCACTGGTAATTTCATCAATTGAACATACTGCTGTTTTTCCGTTTACACAGCAATAAATTTGATCGCCAGCTGTCATACGCATTACTCTCGCAATGTGATGTACATCATCACCTACAATGCGAATTTTTGCTTCACTTACATGTTTTTCTTCTACAAAATAACGTTGCATATAATCACCTTAGTAGAGTTTCGTTCCTTTCGTAAGTCAACACTTACGAAAAGAACGAAACATTATCATTTTTCATATAACAAACGGCAAGTCCCTCACCTTATAGTGAGAGACTCCCCTTTTCATTATAGACTAAAATCTATATTACGCATTTCGTGCAATAATTGCTACCCAATCTTCCATTCGTAACACTTCTTCAATTGTAAATCCAGCTTGTTCTAACGCCTCAGAAATTACTTTTTCCTTCGCAGCAATAATGCCCGATGTAATAAATAATCCACCTGACTTCACAACTCTCGCTGCATCTTCAGGGAATAAAAGAATAATTTCTGCTAATAAGTTAGCTACAATTAAATCAACAGGACCTTCAATACCTTCTAAAAGACTATTTTGCCCAACAGACACGATATCATCTGTTTTATTTAAACGCACATTCATTTCTGCACTTTCAACTGCAACCGGATCTAAATCATATGCTTGAACAGAAGACGCACCTAATTTTGCCGCTGCAATACTAAGCACACCAGAACCTGTTCCTACATCAATGATAGCATCACCTGGCTGTACTGTTTTTTCTAAAGCACGAACACACATCGTTGTTGTTGGATGAGTTCCTGTACCAAACGCCATACCTGGGTCTAATTCAATGATTTTTTCATCAGGAGAAGATGGTGTATATTCTTCCCACGTCGGTACGATTGTGAATGTATCAGAAATTTGTACTGGATGGTAATATTTTTTCCAAGCAGTAGCCCAATCTTCTTCATTGACTTCGTTAACGGTAATATTTCCAGTACCAATTTCAATGTCGTAAGATGGAAGCACATCAATAGATGATTTTACACCTGCAATCGTTTCATGTAAAGAATCCGTTTGCGGGAAATATGCTTTTATTAATACACCTTCCGCCGGATATTCATCTGGATTCAATGCATAAATTTCACCATATTGTTGCTCGCGCTCTTTCGTTAACTCCGCTGGATCCTCAATCGCAACTCCGCTAGCACCAGCTTCATGTAAAATATGAGAGACAGCTTCTACTGCTTCTTCTGTTGTATGAATACTAATTTCTGACCATTTCACAATTTACCAACTCCATTTTTTATTTCCATTATTCCCCTTTGAAAGCACGTTTAAGCTTTCCGAATAAACTATCATCCTGCTCTTCTTGTCCTGCAAATTCACGTAATAAATCTTTTTGCTGTGAAGTCAATTTCGTCGGTACAACAACACGAACGACTACATATTGATCTCCTTGGCCGTATCCACGTACGTTCGGAGCACCTTTTCCTTTTAAGCGGAATTCTGTTCCAGTTTGTGTTCCTGCTGGAATTTTCAGCTTCACTTTACCATGAACAGTAGGAACTTCCACTTCATCACCAAGCGCCATTTGCGCAAATGTTAATGGCATTTCGCAAATAATGTGATCTCCTTCACGCTCGAAGAATTCATGATTTCTTACATGAACGACAACATATAAGTCTCCTGCTGGTCCGCCATTTACGCCGGCTTCACCTTTTCCAGACACACGAATTTGTTGACCATTATCGATACCCGCTGGAATTTTAACATTGATTTTTTTACGCTTACGAACTTTACCTGAACCGTGACATGTCGTACATTTTTCTTTAATAATTTGTCCAGTTCCTGAACAATGACCACAAGCTTGACGGTTTACGATACGACCAAACGGTGTGTTTTGTTCTACACTCACTTGACCAGAGCCTGAACAATGTTTACATGTTTCTTTTGAAGTTCCTGGTTTTGCTCCACTACCTTTACAAGTATCACATGGATCTTCTACTGGAATTTCCACATTTAATTCCTTACCAAAAATAGCTTCTTCAAAATCTAAAGTGACTTGATATTGTAAGTCAGCACCTTGGCGCGGAGCATTTGGATCACGACGTCTGCCGCCGCCACCGCCAAAGAAAGAACTAAATATATCTTCAAAACCGAAGCCACCGCCGAAGTCTCCTCCGCCGCCAAATCCACCGAATCCTTGATTTGCACCAGCATGACCAAATTGATCGTACTGCGCACGCTTTTGATCATCACTTAACACTTCGTATGCTTCTTGTACTTCTTTAAACTTTTCAATTGCATTTTCTTCTTTGCTTACGTCTGGATGGTATTTTTTAGCCAAACGACGATACGCTTTTTTTATTTCATCTGTTGAAGCGCCCTTGCTAAGTCCAAGGACCTCATAATAGTCTCGTTTACTCATAAATTTACAACCCCCGAATCTTTCACATAAACGTAATTTTAACACCGAAAGAAAGTGCTTTGCAACAAAGTTTCCTCACTTACAGTATGCAAAGCGAAAAACTTAAGATCCTCACACATCGCTTCTCATTCGTGAAAAAAGCCAAAGTCAAGGCACGCTTGACTTTGACTTTTTGTCATCTTACTTATTATGTTTACAGTTGAATTACTTGTCTTCTTTTACTTCTTCAAACTCAGCGTCAACTACATTGTCTTTCTTCGTGCCAGCGTCTTGTGCACCTTGCGCACCTTCTGCTTGACCAGCAGCTGCTTGAGCTTGCTCGTATAATTTAACAGTTAATTGTTGTACGATTTCTTGTAAAGCATCTTTTTTCGCACGAATTTCTTCAAGCTCGTTTTTCTCAATTGCAGCTTGTAATGCTTCTTTCGCTTCTGTTGCTTTTGCAACTTCAGCTGCATCTACTTTACCTTCTAAATCTTTTACAACTTTGTCTGTTTGGAATACAAGTTGGTCAGCTTCGTTACGAAGTTCAACTTCTTCCTTACGTTTTTGGTCAGCGTCAGCATTTGCTTCCGCTTCTTGTACCATACGTTCTACTTCCTCATCAGAAAGACCTGAAGAAGATTGGATTGTAATAGCTTGCTCTTTGCTTGTTCCTAAGTCTTTCGCACGTACGTTAACGATACCGTTCGCATCAATATCGAATGTTACTTCGATTTGTGGAATACCACGTGGCGCTGGTGGAAGGTCAGTTAATTGGAAACGACCTAACGTTTTGTTGTCAGCTGACATTGGACGCTCACCTTGTAATACGTGAATGTCTACTGCTGGTTGATTATCAGCAGCTGTCGAGAATACTTGTGACTTACTTGTTGGAATTGTAGTGTTACGCTCGATTAATTTCGTGAACACGCCACCCATAGTTTCAATACCTAAAGAAAGTGGAGTTACGTCTAATAATAGAACGCCTTCTACATCACCAGTAAGTACGCCACCTTGAACTGCAGCACCTAATGCTACAACTTCATCAGGGTTTACACCTTTATATGGCTCTTTACCAGTTTCACGTTTAATAGCTTCTTGTACAGCTGGGATACGAGTAGATCCACCAACAAGAATAACTTTATCTAATTCGCTTGGAGCAAAACCAGCGTCTTTTAATGCACGACGAGTTGGCTCTAATGTTCTTTCAACAAGACCTGCTGAAAGCTCTTCGAATTTCGCTCTTGTTAACGTTAATTCTAAGTGTAATGGACCAGCAGCTCCAGCACTAATGAATGGTAATGAAATTTGAGTTTGTGTTACACCAGAAAGATCTTTTTTCGCTTTTTCAGCTGCATCTTTCAAGCGTTGAAGCGCCATTTTATCTTGGCTTAAATCAATGTTATTTTCTTTTTTGAACTCAGCTACTAAGTGATCGATGATAACTTGGTCAAAGTCATCGCCACCAAGACGGTTGTCACCAGCAGTTGAAATAACTTCGAATGTGCCGTCTGCTAACTCAAGGATAGATACGTCAAATGTACCGCCACCTAAGTCATATACTAAGATTTTTTGTTCTTCGTCTTGTTTTTCTAAACCGTAAGCAAGTGCTGCTGCTGTTGGCTCGTTAATGATACGCTCAACTTCTAAACCAGCGATACGACCAGCATCTTTCGTTGCTTGACGCTCTGCATCGTTGAAGTATGCAGGTACTGTAATAACAGCTTTCGTTACTGTTTCACCTAAGTATGCTTCAGCAGAAGCTTTTAAGTTTTGTAAAATGATTGCAGAAATTTCTTGAGGTGTATAATCTTTACCTTCAACTTCTACTTTGTAGTCTGTACCCATATGACGTTTAACAGACATGATTGTATTTGGGTTTGTAATTGCTTGGCGCTTTGCAACTTCCCCAACTTGACGTTCTTCATTTTTGAAAGCTACAACAGAAGGTGTTGTACGGTTTCCTTCTGGATTTGGGATAACCTTTGGTTCTCCACCTTCCATAACAGCTACACAAGAGTTTGTTGTACCTAAGTCAATACCGATAATTTTACTCATGGCGAATCCTCCTAGTTTTATGTAAATTATTGATTTACTTTTACCATTGATGGGCGAATCACACGGTCTTTTAATTTATAACCTTTTTGGAATTCTTCCACAACCGCGTTTGATTCAAATTCACTATCTTCCACTTGCATAATAGCTTGGTGTTCATTAGGATCAAACTGTTTACCAACAGCTTCAATCACTTCCACACCTTCTTTAGTCAGCGCTTCTAACAATTGACGATGCACCATTTCCATACCTTGTAACAAGGATTTCGTTTGCTCATCAGTCGCTTCCACTTGCATTGCTCTTTCAAAATTATCAAGAGCTGGCAAGATGTCTGAAACTAGACTTTGTGCTCTATATTTTTCAGCAGCCTGTTTATCCATTTGGACACGGCGCTTATAATTTTCAAAATCAGCTTGTAGACGTAATGTGCGACCTTCCGTTTCCGTTAGTTTCGCTTGTAACTCATCTACTTTTTCTTGTAAAAGAGCAGCCTCACTTTTTTCTTCTACAGTTTCTTCACTGTTTTCTGGCGTGACAGCTTCTTCAACTTGCGCTTCTTTTACTTCTTCTACCACTTGTTCGTTACGCTCTTCCACAATATTCACCTCCTTAAAAGGTATTAGGTATCATGCATAGCATGATTACCTAAGCATTATATATTACACACAGCAATGAAAATTTCATCACTTGAGCGAATGTATTACTCTCATTTACTTTTTAAGTCCATCAGTAAATTGTCTCGTAAATAACTGTAACAAACTAATTACACGAGAATATTGCATTCTCGTAGGACCTAAAATAGCAATTGTTCCAAGTTGCTCTTCGCCGATCGAATATGTTGCAGAAATTAAACTGCAATCCTCCATAGCCGTCGAAGTGTTTTCCCTACCAATTTTCACTTGAATCCCGACTTGTTTATGACGCAAAATGTCATAAAATTCGGCTTCATTATCAATCATGGTAAGCAAAGATCTAACCTTTTGAATGTCATGGAACTCTGGCTGCGAAAGCATATTTGCTTTTCCTCCAAAGTATATCTTTTCCGATAACGGAACTTGAAATGTACCATCTAACATTTTTATTGCACTATCGTAATTATGAACATACCCACGTAAAACTGTAACAATTTCCTTAAAGATTTTATTATGAAGTTCTTCCATCGGTACGCCAGATAGCTTTTCATTTAAAACATTAACCATTTTTTCTAAATCTGATAAATCAACAGATTCCGGAACGGTAATCGTTTTACTTTGTACATGCCCTGTATCAGTTACAATAATAGCGACTGCAGTTTGACGATCAAGCGGCACAATTTGTACATTTTTAAGTTTATTTGTACTTAACTTCGGTCCAAGAACAATGGCCGTATAATTCGTAAGTTCTGATAAAATTTGAGCAGATTGCTGTGCAATTTTTTCCGCTTCAAAAATTCTTTCAGCAAATAAATCTTTAATTTGTACAATTTCAGCGTTCGGTAAGTTTTGCGGCGCTAAAAGATGGTCTACATAAAATCGGTAGCCCTTCTCAGAAGGAACACGTCCAGAAGAACTGTGCGTTTTTTCAATAAAACCTAATTCTTCTAAGTCCGCCATTTCATTTCGAATAGTAGCTGAACTAAATGTAATTTCATCTTTTTTAGCCAACGTTCTAGACCCAACAGGCTGCGCTGATCCAATAAAGTCATCAATAATTGTTTGTAAAATTAAGAGCTGACGTTCCGTAAGCATCTCATCATCACCTCTGTTAGCACTCTTTGTCTTTGAGTGCTAAATCTATTAATAACTTACCAAAATTGATATTCAATTGTCAACGGAAACGTCACGAAATAATGAAACTTTTTCACGCCTATGGAACATTTAATTAGTCAATCAAAAATGATTGGAATACTTCATTCCCTAATAATTTTCCTTTTCGCGTTAAACGCACATGTCCATTTTCCTCTTCAAGTAATCCTTGTTCTTGATTGCTTTGTAACTGCTTCGCGAAAACTTGATCCATCTCCACATTAAATTTATTGCGGAATGCCGTTTTAGAAACACCTTTAGTTTTTCGAAGTCCTAAGAACAGTTCTTCTTCCATTCTTTCTTTCTCCGTCACCTTATGAACATCTAAATACGGAAATCCTGTTTCATCAATTTTATTAAAATATTGCTTCAGCGGACCTACATTTTGAATACGTTCCCCATTCACATAACTATGAGCTCCAGCTCCAAAGCCATAATACTCTTCATTATTCCAGTATGTGAGATTATGTCTACTTTTATTGTCACCTTTTGAAAAATTACTAATTTCATACTGGTTATAACCGTGTTTCTCCATTTCATCCATTACCATTTCATACATTTTAGCTTCATGGTCTTCACCCGGAAGACGCAATTTCCCTTTATTCATTAAGTTATAAAACACTGTTTTAGGTTCCACAATTAATGAATATGCCGAGAAATGTTGTACACCAAGCGTAAAAGCAATGTCTAATGTTTCCTTCACATCTTCTATCGTTTGTCCTGGCAAAGCATAAATAATATCTACATTAATATTTTTAAAGCCTACTTCCTGAGCTTCTCGAATTGCTAGGAATGCATCTTCCCTTGTATGCTTGCGCCCGATTTTCTCAAGCAGTTCATCACGGAACGTTTGCACACCAAAACTAATTCGATTCACTCCACCTTCTAGTAGTACATTCAACTTCTCTTTCGGTAGATCTCCTGGATTCGCTTCAAATGTCAATTCACAATTCGGAGCAAACGGACGCAAATGACGATTAATAATCTCGAGTAATTTTTTTGTCTGTTCCATATTTAACGCTGTCGGAGTTCCACCGCCCACAAAAATCGTTTTCATATTATCAAACGGAACTTTTTGAACCGTATTTATTATTTCCTTCTCTAAATAATCTAAATATTGATCAACCGGTTGGCGTTCAATAAACACTTTATTAAAATCACAATAGTGACAAATGTGCTGACAAAACGGAATATGAATATATGCAGCTTGTACCAAATATAACTCCTACCTTTCTAAAAAGAAAACCTCCGCACTCCGGAGGATTCTCTACTTCTCTAACGTATTACGAATTTGTTCCATTCGCATTTTTCCCCAATCATACATCATTTCAACGATCGGTAAAAGTGACATGCCTAGTTCCGTCATATAATACTCAACACGAGGAGGAATTTCGGGATATACTGTTCGATCAACAATCCCATCTTCCATTAGCTCTTTTAATTGGTTCGACAAAACTTTATGAGAAATGCTTGGGAATAACCGTTGTAATTCACTAAAACGATGAGGCCCTTCCACACCAAGATGCCACAGTATCACAACTTTCCACTTTCCACTAATAATAGAAAGCGTCAATTCCTTTTCACAATTAAAATTGCCATTTTGTATTTTATCTTGAATATCTTTTCGAATATTTTCGGACATTAACAATCTCCTAACTCTATATGAACTAAAAAGCTCTCTCATTATTGTAAATGAGAGCTGCTCAGATGTCTAAAAAGTAATTATACAGAAAAAAGAAGCCGCACAAACGACTTCTTTTTTATTTCAAATATTAGTTGTCATCCATTTTCAGTACAGCCATGAATGCCTCTTGTGGCACTTCTACAGAACCAACAGACTTCATACGTTTTTTACCTTCTTTTTGCTTATCAAGAAGTTTACGCTTACGAGAAATGTCACCGCCGTAACATTTTGCAAGTACGTTTTTACGCATCGCCTTAATTGTAGAACGTGCTACAACTTTATTTCCGATAGTCGCCTGAATTGGTACTTCGAACTGTTGTCTCGGAATTAATTCTTTTAATTTCTCTACAATTACTTTACCACGGTCATACGCTGAATCACGGTGTACGATAAATGATAAAGCATCCACTTGTTCATTATTTAAAAGAATATCCATTTTCACAAGTTTAGATGGTTTATAACCAATTAACTCGTAGTCAAATGATGCATACCCTTTCGTATTTGATTTCAATTGATCGAAGAAGTCATATACGATTTCTGATAACGGGATTTCATATGTTAATGTAACACGCGTTTCATCTAAATATTGCATATCAATAAACGTTCCACGTTTACCTTGGCAAATTTCCATTACAGCTCCAACATAGTCATTCGGAACCATAATTGAAGCCTTCACAAACGGCTCTTCTACACGATCGATAGACTGTGGATCTGGCATATTAGATGGATTATCAACAATAACATCTTCACCGTTTGTTAAATAAACTTTATAAATAACGCTTGGCGCTGTTGTAATTAAGTCAATCTTAAATTCACGTTCAATACGTTCTTGAATGATTTCCATGTGAAGAAGCCCTAAGAATCCACAACGGAAACCAAATCCTAACGCTTGAGATGTTTCTGGTTCAAACTCAAGAGCAGAATCGTTTAACTCTAATTTTTCTAACGCATCACGTAAATCGTTATAACGAGCAGAATCAATTGGATACAGCCCACAGAATACCATCGGGTTTAATTTACGGTAACCTGGTAACGCCTCTGCAGCTGGACGTTTCGCATGTGTAATCGTATCACCAACACGTGTATCACCTACGTTTTTAATAGATGCTGCTAAGAAACCTACATCACCTACTGTTAACTCGTCACGTTGCGTAGTTTTCGGTGTAAATACACCTACTTCTGTTACTTCAAATTCTTTACCCGTTGCCATCATACGTACTTTATCGCCAACTTTTACCGTTCCATTTACAACACGGATATAAGCAATTACACCACGGTACGGATCATATAAAGAGTCGAAAATCATACATTGTAACGGCTCTTCTGAATCACCTGCCGGAGCTGGTACTTTTTCAACAATTTGTTCTAAAATTTCTTCAATACCAATTCCAGCTTTCGCAGAAGCAAGTACCGCTTCTGATGCATCTAAACCAATTACATCTTCTACCTCTTGACGTACACGTTCTGGATCCGCACTTGGTAAGTCGATTTTATTGATAACTGGTAAAATTTCTAAGTTGTTATCGAGCGCTAAGTATACGTTCGCTAACGTTTGAGCTTCAATACCTTGCGCTGCATCTACTACAAGAATCGCGCCTTCACAAGCCGCTAAACTACGAGATACTTCGTACGTAAAGTCGACGTGTCCTGGTGTATCAATTAAATGAAGAATATACTCTTCACCATCTTTTGCTTTATAGTTTAATTGAACTGCGTTTAATTTGATTGTAATACCACGCTCACGCTCTAAATCCATAGAGTCAAGCAACTGAGCTTTCATTTCGCGTTGTGTTAACGCATTTGTTTTCTCTAAAATACGGTCTGCTAACGTTGATTTTCCGTGGTCAATATGAGCAATAATAGAGAAATTACGAATTTTGGACTGTCTTTTTGCTCTTTCTTCTTTGTTCATCTATGTTCTCAACTCCTAATAGTCTCGCCAATATACACTAGCACTGATTATATCAATAGAGCAACAAAGATTCAATGAAAACTCGTGCTGCTTACGATACAAATCATTCTATCTATATCTTATGCGAATAAACCATAAGAGACAAACCCTTTTCAAATTTTAAAACGGTTGTCTTACAAATCAGTAAAACAACCATCTCCCATGCTACTCTTAGCTAAAAATCCCCTTTATTTTCCCAACAACTATATCCGTTCCGAACTTCGTCATTTCATAAGCTACACTTGCTACCGCCATCCCAATTCCTTCTACAACATTAAAACTTCTTAAACGTTCTAATTGTTGTTGTTTTTCTGAAGCTGAAAACGAACTACCCAAAATTTCTGATTCAGCACCTGTACTCTCTGTCCCTGTCATATGAGCTATTTGTTCATACGACAATTGCCGATAACCTTTCATACTTTTCAAACCATGATTAGCAAGTGACACTCCTGCTATCATCATAAGTAAACATAAAGCTACACTACATATACACAAAAGCGCAAAACGACTCAAACTATTATCATTTTTCTCCCTCAATGTGTATACGCTCCCGTATTATCTTGATCAATTTGATGATGCAGCGCTGCATTTAAACCACTCGCTATTACATTCGCCATATCCTCAATAAAAGTATCTACTTCTTTTGGGGTCACCATTAAGTTATGACCAAGAGGCGATAGCACTTCATAAATCAACCTTCTTTTTTCTTCTTCTTCTAACGTACCAACAGCACCTAAAAACATATTTCGGCTCTTTTCATCTGGCATATCTTCTTCTGTTAATTTTTTCTTTTCTCCAAATGAAAATCCCGCTGGTAACAAAGATCTTGAAGGTTTGTTTCCTTCTTTCATCTCTCGACCAAAATGTTTCAAAATAAAATCAATCGTATCACTTGTAATCGAAACTGCATCGACCACAGTCGGAACACCAATTGCGATAACAGGGATACCTAATGTCTCTTTACTTAGTTCCTTACGTTTATTCCCAACCCCTGATCCAGGATGGATTCCAGTATCAGAAATTTGTATCGTGCTATTTACTCGTTCAATAGAACGGGCAGCTAATGCGTCAATCGCAATTACAAAGTCTGGATTTGTCTTCTCAATAATCCCATAAATAACATCGCTCGTTTCGATGCCTGTAATCCCCATTACCCCCGGCCGAATTGCACTAACAGGCCTGAATCCTTCTTCTACACTTTCAGGCTGCAATTGAAACAAATGTCTCGTTACTAATACATTTTCTACAACTATTGGCCCAAGAGCATCCGGTGTTACATTCCAATTCCCAAGGCCTACAATTAAACAGCTCGCTTCTTTTGTAACACCAACCTCTTCTAAGAAATAAGAAAATTCTTTTGCAAAAATACGCTCCACTTTTTGTTGAAGTTCTGTATCTTGCTGACGTATACCTTGTACTTCAAGCGTTAAATAATTTCCAGGTTTTTTACCCATCGCTTCAGAGGCAGCTTCATCAATTGTTACTTTTGTAATTATAGTACCTTCTTCTTCCCTCTCTTTTACAATTACCCCCTGTACCCCTTTTTGTTCTTCTTGGCTTTCTTGCAACATTTGATGAGCTTCTACAGCAAGGTCAGTTCTAACGCTATATTTACTTAAATCCAATGGTTCTTTCATCGTATCTCCTCCGTAATTCATAGTAAATATCGTTAGATTTCCCAAAGTTATATAAGGTCATTCTTTCCTTTACGTGAAATTTCATGGATATACTATTGCAATTCTCTTCACCGTTTGATAGAATATCACTTGTTCTATGTAAGAATCGAGTCATTCGATTGCACCAGGGAGGTGAAAAGTATGGCAAACATCAAATCTGCTATCAAACGCGCTAAACTTAGCGAAGAGCGTCGTGCACATAACGCTTCTATCAAGTCTGACATGCGTTCTGCTGTTAAAACTGTAGAAGCTTTAGTTACTAATAACGATCTTGAAAATGCTAAAGAAGCTTTCAAAACTGCTTCTAAAAAACTTGACAAAGCAGCTCGTAAAGGTCTTATCCACCAAAACGCTGCATCTCGTCAAAAATCTCGCTTAGCGAAACAAGTAAACGCGTAAGGCGTTTAAAAAACGATCCATTTGGATCGTTTTTTTATATACAAAAAAAGTTCATGCACTAGGTACATGAACTTTTTTTGTGTCATCACATATGATTTAATCGCATTAAGAAAAACTCGAGCACAAGTTTCTTATCCATCTTTCCCGTCTTCATACTATAATCAGCTTCCGCTAATTCTATAATCACTTTTTTTAATTCTTCAAAAGAGAAAAATTTCGTTTGATTCATCGCCAATTTTACACGATACGGATGTACACCAATATGAGATGCAATTTGATTTTGCCCATAACCACGTTGCTGTAACTCTTTCACTTGATACAACAAACGGAATTGACTCACTAATAACGCAAGCAATTTAATCGGTTCTTCCTGCTGCGTAAATAATCCATCCAAAATTTGCATTGCACCTGCAATATCTTTTTTCACCACTTTTTCTGTCAAAGCAAATACATTTTGCTCAACTGATTTTGGCACAAGCTCTGCAACAAGTTTCGTCGTAATCTCTCCGCCCATACCAACGTATAACGTTAACTTGTCCATTTCCTTCGCCAACATCGTTACATTACTTCCCACAAGCTCTAGCAACAAACTAACAGCCGCGTTATCAATGTGCACATGCACTTCATCTGCACGAGCAATAATCCACTTCTGAACATCCTGCACTTGCATCGCATTCGCTTCTACTACATCTGCTGTTTTCTTTAATAGTTTTGTAATTTTTTTTCGCTCATCAAGTTTTTCGTAAGGCGCAACAAAAACAAGAATAGAAAATGGAGAAGGTTCACCAATGTATTCTTCTAAAATTTTTATATTTTGCTCTAACTTTTCTTTTTGCGAAGTCAGAAATAGCGGTGATTTTATTAACAGTACTTTCCGTTCTCCAAAGAAAGGAAGCGTACGCGCATCCTCAACCACATCTTCTAAATATGCTTCTTCCAAATCGTATGTCACAACATTAAACTCTCGATCTTCTTCTTCAAGTGCTTCTGTCGTAATAAGCTTTATCGTTTCATTTATAAAAAAAGCTTCCGTTCCATATAGTAAATATAACGAAGCAAACTGTTTCTTTTTAATTTTTTTATGTATATCACTCATACTTTTTCCTACTCCCTAACTTGGCAATATATATTTATACTAATGCCCTAGCTTTTGTTTTACAAGTACAAAGGAACAGGCTTTATAACCCGTCCCTTTATTTATATTAAACGCCACGCAATAAGCCCCGGGTTTCTTATTGGTGTGCGGTAATCACCTTCCCTTTATTATTCACAATAAAAATTCGAGTATAAGTGCCAACTGTTAACATGCTTGGAAACAAAAAACTCACGTTACTTCATGATCTAAAAGTAGCAAAAAAGCTCATTTTCTCTTCATATGGAAATTGTAGATTTTTTTCTGACAATATTTTATACTAAAGTGGAATGTTGGGGAGGGATTCTAAATGAATGATTTTGAACAAAACGTTCAAAGTAAACGCAATGACGCTATTGATTCAGGGGTAGGATTTATCGTCTCATTTGGTTTTTTCGCAACACTTTTCATCATTGCAACTGTTATTAAATTTATCGGTTCTTAAAGGCTGCCACTTCATGGCAGTCTTCTCTTTTTCACCTATTATATGTCTTATCGTATGTGATTTTACTTTGAAAGGTTCCATTTTCCCCTTTAAAAACATAGGAAATAGCACCTTGCTTGTCCGTGCGCCATATCGCACTCCCCATCTTCTCCAAACGCTCTATCACTTCTTTATGTGGGTGTCCATATCTATTCTGCTTACCAACAGATATAATCGCTACACGGGGCTGTATAACGTTCAAAAAAGACTCTATAGATGACGTGTTACTTCCATGATGAGCAACTTTTAAAACATCTACTCGCAAATCTGGATACGCAGATACTAAAAACTGCTCTCCTTCTTCTTCTAAATCGCCTGTAAATAGCCACGTCAATCCTCCAAATTTTGCCCATATTACAATTGAAGCATTATTTTCACTTTTTTCTTTTCCTTTTGGAGCTAAAACGAAAAATTCAGCTTCATTTACACTCCAACTTTCCCCTTCCCCCACTTCAGTTATTTTCATTTCCTTTTCTAATGCCTGTTTCTTTACTACTTTTTCTAATACTGCATCTTTTCCCTTTCGGCCAAATACAACTTCTTTTACAGGTATATATGATAATAATTCTTGCGCAGCACCTATATGATCTGCATCTCCATGCGTTACGATTAATTTATCAATTGTTTTAATACCTTCTTTTTGTAAATAGGGTATTAAAACATCATTTCCAACAGAAAATTCATGCTTTTTTTGTTGCCACTCTTCCTTATTGACACGAAGCGTTCCACCTGTATCAATAAGATAAACCCCTTTATCATACGGAAGGCGAATTAATATTGCATCACCTTGTCCAACATCAATAAATGTTACACTTCCACTTCCTCTAAAATATGGATATACATAATGACACGTGCTAATAAAAAGAAATATACTCACAACTATACAAACCATTTTTTTCGGCGCTCTCCTTTCCCAAACCATCAATATACTGACAATACTCGCGCAATATACAGCTACAAGATTGAAGGACGTTTTCCCGAAAATAAGCTGGTTAAATGGTAAACTTTCACAATAACTTAGAAAAACATTAGACATACTCAAGCCTATTGATAACACATCCGCAAATCCTTTTGCGAGAAACGGGACAATTGGCATACACAGTAAAATAATAATGCTACATGGTAATACAATGATAGATAAAAACGGAACGTATAAAAGATTGAGGAAAATGCTATATGGAGAAAAATAACCAAAGTGATATAACAAAATCGGAGTACTAACGAGCTGTGAAATGATAGAAATATAAATAGAATTTCGGATTACTCCGTTGCTACTCACTAACAATAACGGAGCAGACAAAAGTAAAGCGAAGCTACCTACAAAAGAAAACTGAAATCCAATATTAAAAACAAGATAAGGGTCATATATAAGCATACATATAGCTGTTACACTTAAAGCATCTAAACTAGATAAACGAATCGAGCACATAAAAGCAATCAACGTCAAAACTCCTGTTATAGAAGCCCTTATAACAGAGGGTGACGCCCCTGCTAAAACCATATACAAAGGAATACAAATGATAAGGCAAATTGTTGCTACCTCCCTCGTCGCACCACTTCTTAGCAAAATAAAATATACTATCACCATTAACAATACAATGTGCGAACCTGAAATTGCTAACAAATGTACAAGACCAAACTGTTGATATTGCTCTTCCACTTCAAACGTCATTTGTTGTCTATCACCAAATAGTAACGCATTCATAAAAGCACCTGATTGCTCTGGAAACATCTCTGTAACTTTCGAGATTACTTGTTGCCTCAAAAGGAGAATCCGTTGCATGAGCGACAGTGATGTTTTATAGCATTCAGAAATATATGCAGCCTCAAATGTGAAATGAATATGTTGCTTGTATAAATAATCACGGTAATTAAAACCATGAAAATTCCGAGCTGTTTGCGGTTCTTTCCTCTCACCCTCGAATACACATGATATCCCTGCGTATAATTGTTGCATTTTTTCCTTTTCCAAGGCTGATTTTATTCTATAACTTAACTGCACTATATTTTTATTGTGATCTTCAAACTGAAAAGATAGGCGATCTCCATTAACAAGCGGTGTGTTTTGTATAACCCCTCTTGTAACTCCATAGGGCTCTCCTAGAGACTTATTCCACCCTTGAACATAGGAAGTGTATACAGCGCCACTAAAGCACGCTACAATGCAAAAAAAGAAGGTTTTACGCGAAGTGCGATATAAACAGAAGAAACCATTTAAAAAGAGGTAAAAAACTATCAATAAAAGTGACGAGGAAAAGGCAATTGCAATCCCTATTATAAACGAGATTGCAACATACCCCCATTGTTCCTGCAACTTATACTCACTCCTTATAGCATCATTTTTACTTTCGTGAATACATGCTGTAATTCTTCCATTGATAAATTATCTTTTTCTAAAGACGCAAATAATTCTTTTAACTCCGTATAACGTTTTTGCTCCTCTAATGCAGCGATATCATATTCTAGCGGAACGTGCTTCACTGTTACATTCGCTTGTTCAAATAACTCTATGGCGTATGGATGATTTTTATAATCCTGCGCATAATAAACCGCTGTAATACCACTTTGAATAATTGCCTTACAACATTGTAAACAAGGGAAATGCGTAACGTAAATTTCTGCTTCCTCTGTTTTCGCACCAAACTTGGCACATTGTAATAAAGCATTCATTTCGGCATGAATTGTCCGAACACAATGATTATCGATTACGTAACAACCATCATCTATACAATGTACGCCACCTTTAATCGAACCATTATATCCACCAGCAATAATTCGTTTATCGCGAACGATTGTCGCTCCTACCGCAAGCCTTGTACATGTACTACGTAACGATAGTAGATGGCTTTGCGTCATAAAATATTGATCCCATGAAATTCGTTCCATATTTTTCACCTACTTTTTTGTCTACTTGTAGTGTAGCGAAAGAAGAAAAACTTCGTCAATCTTTTACGGAATAATAATTTGATCTTTTATCTTTTCAAGAGACTTCGCACCAATCCCATCAATCTCTAATAAATCTTCTATTTTCTGAAACGGACCATGCTCTTCTCGATATTTCAAAATACTTTCTGCCTTTCGAGAGCCAATCCCTGTAATTTTTTCCAATTGCTCTTTCGCTGCTGTATTTATTCGAATCTTGCCATCTTCCTTAGAAGAAGTAAACATCCCTTGTTCTGGCTCATTTTTACTCGGTATATAAAGAAGCATTTGATCTTGTACAATTTGTGCTAAATTCACTTTTTTCATATCTACTTCTGATAAAAAACCACCAGCCTTTTGAACCGCATCCTTTACGCGATCTCCTTCCTTCATTTCATATACCCCTTCTTTATTAACCGCTCCTTTCACATCAATTATAATTGTTCTTTTCTGTTCCTTTGTATCCGATATTTTCGGTTTACCCTTTTTTTCTATCTCCTTCTCTTGCACATTCATTGTAATAGGCGTTCGTTCTACACTCTGATTCGTTTTCCAAAAAACAAGAAAAAGTAAAGTTCCAATAATAGCTACTAAACCTAACCACTTTTTCGGAAAATCCCACATCATTTTACACCTCTAATCATAAATTTATAACATCATTCATATTGTTTAGGAGAAAGCTGTTACGAAGGAGGGATGAAACTTTGAACATAGGAATTATAGGGACAGGAAACATGGGGAATATACTAATCGATGCATTTTTAGAAACCCGTGCTGTCAAACCTTCGTGCCTTACAATCATTAATCGGACGCCTGCCAAAGCATATCACATAAAAGAAAAATACCCTTCTGTTCATATAGCAAAAACAATCCCGGAAGTAATCGAACAATCACAACTTATTTTTATTTGCGTTAAGCCGATAGATATATACCCTATCCTAAAAAAATACGCTGAACATTTTTCTGATGAAACGTGCTTAGTTTCTATTACAAGTCCAATATCTCCATCACAATTAGAGACTCTCGTACCGTGCCACGTCGCACGTATCATTCCAAGTATCACAAATCGCGCCCTCTCTGGCGCCTCACTATTTACATTTGGAAATAATTGCTCTGAAGAATGGCAACAAAAACTACTTCGTCTATTCAAAAATATTTCTACACCTCTTGTAATAGAAGAAGATATAACACGTGTTTCATCTGATATAGCAAGTTGCGGTCCTGCTTTCTTTAGTTATTTACTACAATGCTTCATTAACGCTGCTGTAGATAAAACAAATATTACACACGAAGAGGCTACTACTTTAGTAAGTGAAATGGTCGTGGGGATGGGGAAATTACTTGAAAAAGAAATCTTCACATTACCTACCTTACAAGAAAAGGTTTGCGTGAAAGGCGGCGTTACCGGGGAAGGCATTCGGGTTTTAGAAGAACACGTTGGAGATATGTTCCATAAGTTAATCGAGCGAACACATGAAAAATTTGATGAAGATTTAGAATGCGTTGATCAGCAATTCAATAAACACACATAATAAATACGTCATTTTCATTCCAAATCCTTTTTATAAATACTTACTTTTTTACAATACATTTTCACTTCAACTACTATTCCCACACTTTACGCATACGATCTTCAGATTATGCTAGAACTAAAAATACATCTTCTTTATAAAACAAAAGCAACCTTCTCGGTTGCTTTTGTTTTATTTGTTTTATTTGTTTTATCCGTTTTTCTTCGCCATGAAGAAAATACGCTCTGTTTGTTCTGTAACTTCAAGTCGCTCAAAATCACCTGTTACACGAAGAACTGTAAAACCTGCTTCTTCAAGCCATTTCGTTAACTCTTCCACTTGATATGCACGTTGCACGTGACATTCATCAAACCGATGGTACACATCTTCTTCCGGATCTTGAACAAAGAATGTCAAATCATGCTCTACACTATTTGATTCTTCACCAGGGAAGCAATTCCAAATAAGAGATATTTCTTCTCCATTCACTGTATACGTTTCATTTTGAAATACATGATGTATTTTATATAAAGAATGTACATCAAATAAAAACAAACCATCTTGACGCAAATGGTGAAACACTCTTCTAAATGTTTCTTGTACTCCATCTTCTTGCAATACATAATTTAATGAATCACAAAAGATAGTGACACAGTCAAACTCACCTGGAACATCAAGCTCTCGCATGTCTTGTTGGTAAAAAGGAATAAAGTATCCCTCTCCTCCTAGTTTTTGCTGAGCGACTGTTAACATTTCTTCTGAAAGATCGACACCTATTAAATCGTAACCCTTTTGCACAAGCGGAAGGGTTACATTACCCGTACCGCATGCTACATCAAGAATTTTTGCCTCTTTCATATCTGCCTGCTGCAGGCTTTCCTCTGTGAATTCTACCCATTTATCATAAGGGACATCATTCATCAGTTCGTCGTACAACAATGCAAATTGTTCGTATTTCATTGGCCTAGCTCTTCTGTTATATCTTCACGTGGCACATCGCCCCATAGACGCTCTAAATTATAGTGATTACGCTCATCTTTATGGAATACATGGGCAACTACATCTCCAAGATCAACTAATACCCAACGTGCTTCGTCAAAACCTTCCATACGTTGTACGTCGATTTGGAACTCATGTGCTTTTGATTTAATTTCACGTGCAATTGCTTGCACTTGTTTATCTGAATTACCGTGACAAATAATGAAATAATCTGCAATTGGTGAAATACCTTGCATATTTAGGACAACCATATCTTCTGCTCTTTTATCATCAGCTGCTTTTGCCGCTAACACTAATAAATCTTTATCGTTCATTTACTCATTTCCTCCTTGATAACTGCATTGTATGTTTGGAATGTTAATGGATAAATCGTCTGATTTTTTTCCATTAAAAATTGAATTGTTCTCTTTAAGGCAAATAATAAAGCTTGATTTATATCCGTATATGCGAGTTTACGAGCCTCTTCCACACCTGGAAACTTTCGCCCTGGCTCAATGTAATCAGCTACATAAATCACTTTATCTAACATCGTCATGTTCTCATGACCACTTGTATGATATGTAATAGCTTGCAATATTTCAGAATCCGTAATGCCTACCTCTTTTTCTACTAAGTATGCCCCAACAGGCGCATGCCACAACTCTTTATTATAGCAAAGTAAATCTTTCGGCAAATCTTCACGTTTAATAATCTCTTCCATCTCTGAAATTGCTCTACATTTCGCATAATCATGGAATATAGCTGCCATCTCTGCTTTTTTCTCGTCCACACCGTATAACTTAGCAAGCTCAATCGCTGTCTCCATTACACCAATTGTGTGTATATAACGTTTTTCATGCATTTGTTGTTTGACAATATGCAGTGCATTCTCACGATTCATACAACCCATTCCTCTCGATATATACCTGTACTTTTTCAGGAAGTAAATATTTACACGTTTTCTTCTCCTTATATCTCTCACGTAATAAGGATGAAGAAACTGCAAATTCCGGAATTTCCACTGTAGTAATCTTATATGGTGTATGCAATGTATACCCAGGTCTTGCAACTCCAACAAATGTTACAAGATTAAGTAAAGCTTCAATGTTATACCACTTCGGTAAATACTCAACCATATCCCCACCGATAATAAAGTGAAACTGCACATCCGGATACTTCTTCGTCAATTGTAACATAGTGTCATACGTATAAGATGGGCCCTTCCTGCTTAGCTCTTCTAAACAAATAGAAAAGTGTTCTTCTGCCTCAGTCGCAAGCTCTAACATATGTAAACGACTTTCTATACTTGTAATATTACGTCCTTGTTTATGTGGCGGAATCTGGTTTGGCAAGAACCATACTTCTTCCAATTCCAAAGCGTGATATACTTCATTTGCAA
The DNA here is from genome assembly GCF_054509685.1 of Bacillus sp. C-3-6. Lineage (NCBI taxonomy): Bacteria > Bacillati > Bacillota > Bacilli > Caryophanales > Bacillaceae > Bacillus > Bacillus sp. C-3-6. Next base: position 4,111,925 of record NZ_CM137247.1, read on the forward strand.
TTAGCAAATGTCCATAGTGAGGCGGATCAAATGTACCGCCAATGATGCCAATTTTCCTCAAAAGAAACGCCCCTTCCTTTTACATACAGCAACTCTCCTTGGTTAGGAACGAAGAGAGCTGCTATTAATAAAAGTTCAATTGGTTTCGCTCTCTACATCATTACGCATCAGCGATAAAAAATAGCGCATGCTAATCTTTTTATCGAGGAAGCTTAATTTGTTTATTTTCTCTTGATTCTTTGTATAAAACGATTGTGCTTCCAATTACTTGAACGATTTCAGCACGTGCACCTTTTGCAAGTTCTTCCGCAACCTCACGGCGATCAAATTCACAGTTTTGTAATACGCTCACTTTAAATAGTTCACGAACTTCTAACGCTTCTCCAATTTGTTTTACCATATTTTCATTTACTCCGCCTTTTCCTACTTGAAAAATTGGTGTTAAATGATGTGCTTGTGCACGTAAAAATCTTTTTTGTTTTCCTGTTAACATATATGTTAGCCTCCAAGCTTTTCTATAACTAATTGTTTCATTCGATTAATATTTGGTACACGTCCTGTCCACATTTCAAATGCAAGTGCTCCTTGATAAACAAACATATCAATACCATTTTGAATGATTGCGCCTTGCTCTTTTGCCTCACATAAAATTTTCGTTTCAAATGGATTATAAATTATATCTGATACAATCGTTCCTTTTTTTAACGAACACATTTGTAATGGCGTATGTTCGACGTGTGGATGCATACCTATCGTTGTCGTCTGAATGATAATATCATAATTTCCTTGTTCTTCTGTCGCTTTTTCTAACGACAAAGCAACAGAATTAACATCGGCCGTACGTGCAGCAATAAGTTCTTTCGCCTTATCTACTGTACGATTGGCTACATCAATCTCTTTTACACCTACATCAGCAAGAGAAAAATAAATAGCTCGGCTAGCACCACCTGCACCAAGTAACAAAATACGTTTCCCTTGAAGTGGTTCATTACTAATTGACTGCAGCGCTCGAACAAAACCAATTCCATCTGTGTTGTAGCCAATTAACCTTCCATTCTTATGAACCACTGTATTTACTGCACCGATTTTCCTTGCCAATGGATCAATCTCATCCAAATACTCCATGATAGCAACCTTGTGCGGAGTTGTTACATTAAATCCTGAAATACCTAATGCTTTTAAACCTCTTACTGCTTCCCCTAGCGCTTCCTCTTCAACAAGGAATGCATGATAATGGGCATCCATATTCAAGTGTTCAAATGCATCGTTATGCATAACGGGTGATAATGAATGTCCAATTGGATTTCCGATTACACCATATAATTGTTTCATAAATCCCTCTCCATATTAAATTAAAGATTTACGTAGTGAAACACTTACTCCTTTTGGTACGTGTGCAACAATTTTTGCGCCTGGTTCGTTCACAGTAACCCATCCTAATCCAGAGAATACAACATCCGTCTTTGGTTCACGAATATTAAATTCGTATTTCACTAACTCAGGCATATTTGCTAATTCTTCTGGCGTTGGCGGGCTTAGTAAATCTCCAGCATGATTTTTATATAATTCATCTGCTTTCTCAAGCTTTGTACGATGGATTGTTAAACGATTCGAGAAGTGACAAGTAAACGCACGACGACCACCACTTACATAATCAAAACGTGCCAATCCACTAAAGAATAACGTTTGTTCTTCATTTAATTGGAATACCATCGGCTTAATTTCTTTTGTTGGTGTAATAAGCTTTAAGCTTTGCTTCCCAACATAATGAGCCATTTGGTGGTGGTTAATAATACCTGGCGTATCATATAAAGAAGATTCTTCGTCTAATGGAATATCAATTAAATCCAGTGTTGTTCCTGGGAAATGAGATGTTGTAATTACATTTTCAGTCTCATCACTAAATTCTTTAATCATACGATTAATAAATGTCGATTTCCCTACATTCGTACATCCAACAACGTAAACATCTTTGCCGCCGCGATAATACTCAATAGCATCTGCTAGTTCAGCAATTCCTTGTCCCTTCGCTGCACTAATTAAAAAGACATCTTCTGGTTTTAATCCTAGCTGCTTTGCACTATAGCGCATCCAATGCTTTACTTTATCATGTTTTACTGACTTTGGAATTAAATCAGCTTTATTTCCAACAAGTAATACTTTATTATTTCCTACGAAACGATGTAAGCCAGGTAACCAGCTACCATTAAAATCAAAAATATCTACAATTTTGACTACTAATGCATCTGATTTTCCAATTCCATTTAAAATGCGTAGGAAGTCATCATCTGTTAACGATACATCTTGAATTTCATTGTAATGCTTCAAGCGAAAACAACGTTGACAAATGACTTGTTCTTTCTCTAAAGATGAGGTAGGAGCATACCCCACTTCGTTTTTATTTTCTGTTTGAATTTCTACACCGCAACCAATACATTTAATTGTTTCAGTCAAACTTTATTCCTCCCAGTTAATTAAACCTTTTTTCTTCATATTTTTCATGATTCTTCGTTCAATTTTTCGATTAAAGCGCGTCACTAATCCGTCCGTTTGTGCTACCGGTACAACTAAAATTGTATGAAGCCCTACTCGGTTTCCACCAAGCACATCAGTCAGTAACTGATCTCCAATTACTACAACTTCCTCTGCCTGCAGATGCATCTCTTGTATCGCACGCTTAAACGCTCGAACAAATGGTTTACGTGCACTATGAATAAATGGAATACCTAATGGATCAGCAAAATCTTTTACACGTTGCTCATTATTATTTGAAACAACCGTTACTTGGATGCCTTGCTCTTTCATTTTTAAGAACCATTCTTCAAGTTGCGGGGTTGCATTTGGACGATCCCATTCAATTAAAGTGTTATCTAAATCAGTAATAACACCTTTAATCCCACGTTTTTTTAAATCTTCTGGTTGAACATGATATACATTTTTCACGTATTCATTTGGTAAAAATAGCTTCAATTTCTTTCACCTCTTTGAGGATTTTTCATAAAATTTTTCGACAACATTTTTCGATATATAACCTGTGGATAAAATTGTACACATTTTCCACATTAATCTTTCAGTTAATTTGGAATTTACTAACAAACTATACACACTTTATCCACCTAGGTATGTGGATAACCACTCGTTTGTGACTGTCATACTTTTTTGGTACATTAAATGCATCAACGAATCAATCCTTATATTATTAGGAGGTGACTCACCTTGAAAACAAAACATATGGAACAGTTATCCACTGAGTTACTCACTGAGTCTTATTATAAAGCAAAAGAACTAAAATTAAATCCCGACTTCATTTTACTTATAAAACAAGAAATCATTAGACGCTCATTAGAGGACAAGCTTGTCAAATCTTCTTGATTACATATAAAGTGAAAGTTTAATCAGCCCGTACCAATCAAACAGTTACAGGATACATTATTGAATGCCCTGTAAAAAGAGCCATCCTACGATGGCTCTCGAATAAACAAGTACTCCCATCTAGGGGATTTCATCATTAAGTATCTTTGCCCATAACTCTTACTTACGGTTATAAAAGCTTTTCTTTATTTATGAGCTAATCGAGTAGCTATTTTTTCACCAAGACGCAGCTCTTGTCCACTCTTTAATTCCTGCACTACTTCTATCATATCTTTTTCAAACAATAACACAACTGTTGAACCAAATGTAAAGTATGCCATTTCTTCACCTTTTTGAACAGTGTCTCTCTCATGCAAAAGCTCAATACTATTAACAAACATGGCCCCTACTTTTACAAGAGCCATATGTTCGCCATCACTGCTTACTTCTGTAACAGAACGATAATTTTTTGACAGCGGTTCTTTCCCGTATTCCATACCAGCTGCATTTACCGGATACGATTTTCTACCGAGTACAAATCTTTCAGTCACAGAACCAGAAAGCGGACTATGAATGCGATGATAGTGACTTGGACTCAAATAAATTACCATATATGTACCGCCTGCATATCGCGTTGCACGTTCTTCATTACCTAGCATATCCACAATTGAATAGCGCTTTCCTTTAATGTCAAATGTTTTTGTATCCTCAATAGGACCATGATCTGCAAAAACACCATCAACAGGACTAACGATACTCGATGCATCTGTATCAATACTACGCTTTCCTTCTTTTAGCTTACGCGTAAATAATTCATGCAATGTTCTATATTCCTTCAAACCCTTTTCCATCTCATCTTGATTAATTTGAAAAACTTTCGCATACGATGGAATAATGATAGAGCTCAAACGAGATTGTGCAAATTTACGTAATATATAAGAAGTAAAGCGACCATTTGTAAGTTCTATCATAAGTCGATATAATGTACGTCGCAAATTGCGAAACCCCCTAATCAGTCTATAACTTTAGTTTTCCCTTATTTTCTTTCTATATCATACGTAAAATTGGTTCTTATTCCCACATATCATATAAAGCAGCCTTATTATACATACAGAAAACTAAGTATGGTATTATTCTTAAATTATTTAGCACCTTCTAATATTACAGATAGAATCCGTCATTTTCAACAGTGAACATGTATTTCTTCTTAGCATAACGCGTTTTCTTTTCTTATTTACAATAAGAAAAGCAGCCTATTTTAAAATATGGCTGCTTCTAATACACTTTACTCTTTCGCTTTTTTCTCTTTCTCTGCCCTTACAAACTCGTGGAACATTTTCATTAAAGCACGCTTTTCGATCCGTGATACGTAACTTCTAGAAATGCCAAGCGCCTTAGCGATTTCCCGCTGTGTTTTCTCCTTATCTAGCCCAAGTCCAAAACGTTTCACAATCACTTCTTTTTCTCTTTCGTCTAAAATATCGATATACTCTTTAATTTTTTCTAACTCCATACTAAGCTGAATCATATCAATTACATCTTCAGACTCTGATTTTAATATATCAATAAGCGATATTTCATTGCCCTCTTTATCTTGCCCGATCGGATCATGAAGTGAAACATCTTTTTTCGTTTTCTTTAGTACACGTAAATGCATCAAAATTTCATTTTCAATACAGCGTGCTGCATACGTCGCAAGCTTCGTTCCCTTTCCTGCAGAATAGCTCTCGATCGCTTTAATGAGCCCGATCGTACCAATTGAAATTAAATCTTCTGCATCTTCTCCTGTGTTCTCAAATTTTTTAACGATATGAGCTACAAGCCGTAAATTATGTTCAATTAAAAGATTTCTCGCTTGAGCATCACCTTGCTCCATTAACTCTAAGTACTTTCTCTCATCATCTGATGATAACGGCTGCGGAAACGCATTATTTTTCACATAAGAAACAAAGACAAACACTTCTCGAACCATATATCCAATTGCGGCGAATAGACTCAAACCTTTCACCTCCGCCAAAATAGTGGTCTTTATTATGTGTATGTGGGCTTGAGGTTGTTTGTGTCTGTACAGTTTATTTATAAAACTCAACACTTCCAACATTTAAAATATTTTATTGTTATATTATAATTATATAAAATTGTTATTTATATATGAATATGCTATTAAAGGGGAAACTATTCATGCTTACATTAGATCGATTATTAAATGTAACAATTTATTTAGGGGTATTTTTACTTTTCATTTCGTTCATTACTTTTGTTATTAAGAGAGGGCCTGATTTATTATTTTTTCAATTTGGAATTTCTTTGTTTTTTGGAGCTCAAATTATAATTGGAATGAAATTTTTTCATAATTATGGTTTCTCCTTTCACTCAAAACTAGAACTACTTATCTTTATTTTCTATGTAATTGGATTTATTACATGTATACTACTGTTCTTTAACTTTCAAAATCCGTATCGAATTTTTTTATTAATTTGTAGTTTTTTATTTTTAACTGGATCCAATTATTACTTTAAAGAAACATTAAATTTTAGTAAAAAAACTCCAAAGCAACATAAAACTTTTTTAAGTACACAAGAAGACTCTTTTCCAAAAGAAGTCCGTAAATTTTCAGAGGATTACAATAACATAATAAGGAATGATTTTTATGAAATACCGATGATTCCTACTGAATTACAGATTACAAGCAAAAAACATTCTTCCCATAGTACATCTTTCTTAGTTGAACTTTATAATAGCGAGAATGAAATTACTGATGACTCTGTACAATTAACTCCATCAGACCGTTTTTATATACTGTTAAATACACAAAAAACAAAAATATCAAAAATAGTATATGAAGGGCAAAATTTTTTCACATTAACAGTCACACTAAAGGCTCTTAATTTACAGCAAGAACCAGAAATTCATAATATGTTTTTAGAAATAGATAAACGTAGAGCGATGAATCTTCTTAATTTTGAAATTAAAGCCCATACTAAAGAATGGAAAGTAACATTTAAAAGTGATAATTCTTCTTCCAATCTTCCTATCACATTTAATTTTGAAAAACGAACAGACAAATTATAAAAATAAAAAGAGTTATTTTCTTTGAAAAATAACTCTTTTTATTTTACTTACTCCAAATCTTTCTCCCAGTTTGGGCATCAATATAACGAATTTCCCGACTACAATCAAAAGGTTCTTTATGTTTTTCATCTGTCGTTTGTTTGTACAGTAGTTTGTATTTCGTTTCCTCTGCATCATGATCCACAAACCATTCTAATTTAACTCGGATAGCCTCTCTGTATATTTCTAACGCTTTTTCTTTTGTTACTTTTGGTGTTGTTTCATATGTAAGTAATTCTTTTATAAAGTTGCCAGACTCTCCAGAGTAGTGCATCACAGCACCATTTTCTGCATTGATGTTGATCATAATATATTTCCGCTCTACATGAATGTCATTTACATAGATTGAAAAGGAAAACCTCTCTATCCCCTCTTCCTCCTCATAATTATCCCAAAGTTGAACATACTTTGTCGCATCTGGGATAATATGCTCTAAAAATTGAAGTGCCTTGCTTAAACATTGCTCTCTTGATAAGATTGTTTTCCTTTTTTTCTCATCCTTCCACATAAAAAAAGAAAGCAATTGATTTGTTTCTTTATCTAGAGTAATTACAACGAATTCATCATGTTTCAACATCGGAAAATGTTTTTTATAAAACTCATCCATTGAATATGAATCCTTCTCTTCTATTTCTTTTTGTAATTCTTCTTTTAATACAAATTTTATCCGGACTTCATCCTCATCTACTGTTTCATCTATTTTGACAAACTTCCCCTTGTCCCAATCAAATAAATCAAACACATCTTTTTTTTGACTACTCTTTAGCGGTTTATCAACAAGTACTGTAGAAGGTAATTTATAGTGTTCTAGCCCATATAAATCTTTACCTGTACTTGCATCAATAAACGCATGACTAGGCTCTGGTTCATATACAAGATGGTACCCTTTTACTTCTTCCCCGTTTTCATACTCACATGAAGAGTATGTTAAATCTACAAATACAAGTCTCATATCTTGTCTAGCTTTCAAATTTTCTAAAACGATATTCTCCCCAACAATTTCACTTGGCCATAACGGTTTTTTCTCTATGGCTTTTTGTCCATTGTAATGAAAATGCACAACATTACCTGAAGGGTGCACTCGCACAACACACCCAGTATTCGGCAATGGATAGCTATTCACTTCTTGCATATAATTTACTTCTTTCCAACCGCGCCTGTCGTCCTTAACCGTTACATATGTATAGAATTCATATTCTTCTTTTGTATATTTTTTTAAGAATGTATTTGCAACCTCTCTTGCTTTATTCTCCTCTATCGCTCCCTTATCACTCGAAAAAGAATTTCCATCATCTATCCTAAATTCGATTAATTTACCAGTATGTCTATTTAATGTAATTTGTATCTGTTTCTCTTCATCATCTTTATGTCCCCACCATAATAGATGATACGGGTCATCAATCCCTTCTTGATCATCTACAACAAGCCTATATTCATCTGGAATTTCAATAATATGAGCTACGTGCTCTTTTCTTTCTTTATCTTTTTGATTCACCATACCCTCTCCTTTGTTACAATTTAAGGTAATTATAACAAAGAAAACCAAAACTTATTAACAAAAAAAGACTAGAGATATCTCTAGTCTTCTACTTCGTCTCACGATGTAACGTTACTCGCTTTAATCGTGGACAATATTTTTTTAGTTCGATGCGTTCTGGATTGTTTCGTTTATTTTTTTTAGAAATATAATTACGATCACCGCACTCCGTACAAGCTAATGTAATATTTACACGCATAGGTAATTCTCCTTTCTTTCAAAGATCGCAAACTAAAACGTAATGATTACGATTTATATATTATAAAACTTCATTCTATTTGTCAATTGCAAAAACAAGAAGATTCCATTTAGAATCCCCTTGTTTTTATAGTTAAATAAATTTTATTAAAACGATTCGTATGTAACAAACTCACTAATTGGCTTTCGATATCCTCTTGGACGAACTTTAGTCGTATCACTTTTCCCTATCGTAATCATTAAAACAGGTATTACATGCTCTGGCATATTTAATTCACTTTGTACTGCTTTTTCATCGAAACCAATCATTGGACATGTATCATAGCCATAATATTTAGCTGCGTACATAAAAGTCATCGCGCTTAACGAAGCATTTCTAATCGCTTCATCCTCCATGAAACGCTCTCCTTTTCCTTCATATAAACCTTTCGTTTGCCTAATTGTATCTTCATATTCGCATTCATCAATCATTTTTAAAACTTTCATACCGAAGTAAATATTTTCAACATTTTGGTATGCTCTTTTATCACCACAAACGAGCACTACCGCTGATGCACTCGATACTTTATATTGACCGAACGCTAATTCTTTTAATCTTTCTTTTCGCTCTTGATCACGAATTACAACATAATGTGTGTGCTGCAAATTATAGCAAGATGGAGAAAGCTTAGTTAACTCAAATATTTTTTTAAAATCCTCATCAGGGATTTCTATACCTTGTATAAATTTCATTGCAGAACGTCTAGCAATTGCTAATTCTTCAAAGTTCACCATATATCCTCCTTAATAACTATAAATTTAAATATACATTAATTTATACAAATAGATAAATCAAATGAAAACACTTTAAATCCGAATAATAATTATGATTAACAGTAAAAAAGACAAAAAGCTGAAACAATTAGTTCATACGAAATTCACACGAATCTATTACTATAGAAATTGTACATAGTGAACTTATTAACAATCACGTTTATTTATATAGAATCTTACTCGAAAGGAGTTGAAAGTATGAAAACTAAATATCGCTTTATGATCTCATCATTTGCCGCTTGTGCTTATATGATTTGGTATTTAGTATAATAACAACCTCACTTGTAAATAGGAAAAGGTGTGTATATAAATGGAATATAATCAATCAACAGTTAACTACTGGAAAGCTTTTGTATTACCATATACATTTGCTTTAGAAGAGTTAAAAACTAAATTTGAAATTATGAACCGGGAAGCTCAATTTTTAGAGGATTACAACCCGTTTGAACATATAAAAACAAGACTAAAACAACCTGAAAGTATTATTAAAAAGCTTGAACGTAAAAATTTATTACCGACAGTTGAAAATGCCCAAACGCATTTACAAGATATTATTGGTATTCGTATTACATGTTGCTTCGTAGAAGATATTTATCATTTAAAAGAAGTCATTCAAAAGCGTGAAGATATGGAAATCATAGAGGTAAAAGATTATATCGCTAATCCAAAGGGAAACGGTTATAAAAGTTTACACATGATTATTAAATATCCTTTATCACTGAATTCTGGTACAAAAGATGTATTTGCAGAAATTCAGTTACGTACACTGGCAATGGACTTTTGGGCAAGTTTAGAACACAAACTTTATTATAAATATGAAGGGAAAATACCGGAGTATTTAAAAGATGAACTACATGATGCAGCAATGAAAGCTGAAGATCTTGATAATAAAATGGCCACAATTCGTCAAGATATTGATGATATTGAGGCATGCTCAAATCAAATTATGCTACCACTATAAAAAAGGTTCTCGCCAATGAGAACCTTTTTTGTACCATTTTTTAGAAGTGCGACTCCCACACTTATTAAAGTTTCACGTTATTTTTTCTCTATCGTGCGAACCTCTTCAATCTTCCATTTCTCATCTTCTTTTCCAAGAGCGTACTGTACTTTCTTTTGAAGAGTGACACTATCGTCTACTTCCTTTTCTTTCGTTTCAACAATAACATACCCTACTTTACTAGCTTTCATATCTATATGTTCCAATTCAATCTTCTTATTTCCCTTTTGAAATGCGGCTTCTTTTTGTGTTTTTAAGTCTTCAGCACTAGGCATCTTCTTTGAAAATAACTCCATATGTTCTGCAAGATTTTTTTCATTCGTCGTTCGCACAAATGTAGTAATAACATCTTGAATAGATTTCTCTTCTTCTTTTGTTATTTGTACCTTTTCCTCAGTTTTTTTAGTAGTAAATTTTTGTTCTACGTTATTCTCTTCTTGTTGACATCCAACTAGTAATACTACAAATACTAGAAGGAATCTTAATTTCCTAAATATTTTTTCCATATTCCCAACTCCTAAAAAGAAAAGTGAGGCATTTCGCCTCACTTTCGCTCTTAATTAACGTCTTCCTTTATTCGGATCGCCACCGCCAACAATATCAAAGACACGTTTCGCTATATTTGTATTCTCTTGAACGCCTGAGAATAAGTATTTACCTGGACCAAATGCATACACGTTCACATCTTCCCCTGTATGTCCACCAGTTGTCCAGCCTGTAACCGAGCGCTTATTGAAAATATCTTCAATTGCATTATCAATCTTTGTTACATCTTTTGACGGAGCTATATCATTTACAGCTTGAATTTCTTCTGGAGTTAATTGTAAATCAATATACTTTTTCAATGTTTCTTCTACATTTGCACCTTTTGCAATCTCATTTGCCATAAAGTCTGGTGTGCGTTTTGCAGCTTTAATTGGATCTACTTTAAAGTTATACTCGCCATTGGCCCCTAAAGATAATCCACCTGTAGCGTGGTCTGCCGTTGCAACAACTAACGTATTTTTATCTTTTTTCGCAAACTCAATCGCTGCTTTGAAAGCTTTTTCGAAGTCTTCCATTTCACTCATTGCACCAACGATATCATTATCATGTCCAGCCCAGTCGATTTGACTTCCTTCCACCATTAAGAAGAAACCATTTTTATTTTTGTTCAAACGCTCAATTGCTGCATTAGTCATTTCTTCTAATGAAGGTGTTTTATCATTACGGTCAATCATTTTATCTAATCCACCTGGTGCAAATAAACCAAGAATTTGATCATTTTTATCATTTAACAATTGATCTCGATCCGTTACATAGCTATAACCAGATTTCTTAAACTCTTCTGTAAGATTACGATCTTTTCTAACAAAGTTCTTTACGCCGCCGCCAAGCATAACATCTACTTTATGCTTCCCTTTAATTTTCTCATCAAAATAATCATTTGCAATTGCGTCCATATTTTTACGGCTAATGTCATGCGCACCGAAAGCAGCTGGTGTTGCATGTGTAATTTCAGAAGTTGCAACAAGTCCCGTTGATTTCCCTTTTTCTTTCGCTTGCTCAAGAACCGTTTTCACTTCCGCTTTATCATTATCAACTGCAATTGCAGCATTATATGTTTTAATCCCTGCTGACATAGCTGTTGCTGCTGATGCAGAGTCTGTAATATTTTCATGCTCATCTTCTGGGTATGTTTTTTGTGTTCCTACAAGATGCTTATCAAATTCTGTAGATTCCATTTCAAAGGTTTTTGGATTATCTTTCATATAACGGTGAGCCGTCATATATGAAGGGCCCATACCATCCCCAATTAATACGATAACATTTTTAATCTTTGCATTGCTTCCGTTCTCATCTGCATTAACCTCACTAGAACGAGTAAAATTCCATGTTGCTACCGAAGTAACTGCTAATGATGCCACAACTGCAAATGGCCATGCTTTTTTCACAAACTTTTTCACTGTCTTGTCCCCCTAATTAGGTTATTCATTTCCCACTATCAAATTTAATGGAAGACTATTAAGAGAAAATTAGCTGTATGTAAATTTTTTGTTAACTTATGTAAATATCAGTTATAATTTGTATAACTTTGTCTCTTCGTATCAGCCATCCTGCCCTTTACAATTTAAATATAAACAGGTTGGATTTCATTTAACGTAAATCTCTTTTTTTTACATTTTGACTCTATTTTTATGAAATTAAATAGAAATGCGGTGAGCCTTTATGAAAATAGTAAAGCTAAATGAGTCTTTTATTTTTGAATTACTTAATCTTTGCAAATCTGTTGGATGGTTACACGATGAAATTTTTATGAAAAAGCAATTCGAAATGTATCTTTCTATCGGCACACTTGTAGGTTATATTCATGAAAACAAACTCATTGCGACTGGAGGAGTATTTCCTTTTACAAGTAACTTCACTTCCATTGGTATGTTAATCGTTCACCCTAATTTTCAAGGACGAGGAATAGGGCGCATGTTGCTAAATCATTGCTTGGAACAAATTCATCCAAAACAACCAATTGCACTTATTGCGACAAAAGCTGGCGAACCTCTATACACATCATGTGGATTTCAAACAGCAACAACAATTCATCGTTTTGAAAAGCAAACTACTAAGACGTATCCTTCTCACTTACAACAAGTACGAGAAGAAGACCTTATATCTCTTACTTCTCTTGATCAAATTGCAACTGGTGTGAATCGTTCTCTACTTTACTCTTTGCTATTACCAAGGGCCATACACGCTTTTAAAATTGAAAGAAATAACCGTATAGAAGCTTTTTCATTATGCATACAAAAGGGCAATATATTATGTATCCATCCACTTATCGCCAAGCAAGAAGAAGATGCTATTCAATTATTAAAAAAGATATGTGAATGTTGGAATGGTATAGTACGAATTGATGTCCCACACTCACAATTTATATTTCGTAAATTTCTTCAAACAGAAAATTTCCAAGAAACGCTCCTTTCACCTCTTATGATAAAAAATAGTAGCCAACTTCCTGGAAATCGTAATATGCTATTTGCTATGATAGATACAGCGTTATGTTAGAAAGGAGACACCTAATTGAAGCGATTTAGCTATTTTATGGTAGGTTGTCTTACTCTTATACTATTAGTAGGATGTAGTGCAGCAGAAAAGCCAGTAGAACAAGTAAAGCAAGTGAAAAATACAATTACAGCTAAACTAGCTACCGAGGAAAAAATGGTAGAAATAGATGGTCAAACCATTTACTTTAAAAAGATTGGTAATGAAAAACCACCTTTACTTATGATTCATGGCTTTGGAGGGTCATCAGATGGTTTTCAAAAGATTTACTCCGATTTAGCAAAAGATCATACAATTATTTCTGTAGATGCTTTAGGATTCGGGCGCTCATCTAAGCCAATGGATTTTTATTATTCTTTTCCAACTCATGCAAATTTGTATTATAAATTAATGAAAAAACTAGGGTATGATTCATTCGCAATACTGGGGCATTCCATGGGGGGAGAAATTTCTCTAAATTTAACATATTTATATCCTGAAGCAGTTACTCACCTTATTTTAACTGATGCTACAGGTGGTCCTCATACATTCGTTACTAAACAAGGCTCACCAAAACCACAATTGCCGACTGATTTAAATGCCGTTTCTTCTATTACTGATTATGATGAGAGCAAAGTGAAATTCAAACGTAACGATGAAGAGCATTATAACAAAATGAAACTATGGCCTAGACGTCTTAAAATTAATGCGAATGAAATGAAACAGCCGACTTTAATTATATGGGGCAGAAATGATAGTAGCGTTTCTTGGAAAGAAGGAGAAACGTATCATCAATTCTTAAAAAATAGCACTTTACATATTATTGAAAAAGGTTATCATGCACCATTTCGCCAAGAACCACAAGAATTTGTCGGGTATGTACAAGACTTCTTTAAGAACAATCCGATCAAAGTTGAAAAATAACATAAACGGGTATCTCATTTTGAGATACCCGTTTTCATATATTAAGCAGCTTGCTTTTGGCGTTTTTGAGTTTTTGATCCTAATACTTTCGGGATAACAAAGCCATCCATTCCAAATTTCCCAGCGTTCATACCGGCAACAAGAACAAACATAGATAAGATAACCATCTCAGGGTTCACACCAATTGACCCACTAAACATATAGGAAAAGTTCATTACAAGACCAAAAAAGACCGCTGTTTTTGTTAAACAGCCTACAATTAAACCAATTCCGACTAAAATTTCTCCCCATGTTACAAGCGTATTAAACAAATCTACATTTGGAATTGCAAATTCTTGTAAGAATGATGCCCACCAAGATTGAACAGCCGGTTGTGCACCTTTAGATTTTTCAATTGCGCCTTGCAAATAACCTGTTGCATCGAATCCTTTTCCTTGTAGTTTACCGATTCCAGCCATTAACCATGTGTAACCAAGATATACTCGAATTACTGCTAATACAAAAGAAACTGCTTTGTTTTCTCTTAAAAATTGAATAACCATATCTTCCTCCTAAAGTTGTAATTAAGTTAGTTACAGTTAATATAATAACATTAGTTACTCATTTTTCAAACGTTAATTATGAATAATTCATGACATGTGTATGAAACATTAAAAACTAACGTTTATATAGTAACTTTTATTACCTGTAAAAACTTGAACATATCATACCACAGGTGATAATCATTTTCATTGAAAAAAATGTAAAAAAATTGTGAGTTAAATGTGAAACACGTTTATTCGAATATAGAATAAACGTGTTTCATACTAATTATAGAATCGAAATGTATGTGTCTCCTCATCAATTAAACTCGCTTCTTGAAACGCTTCTTCTAACGTTTTCCCATGGTTAATAACCCCATAAAATAAGCGTATAGTAAACATAAGTGCTGCATTTCCATCTACATAATCAATCGATCCAATATATGATTTTGCACCACTATGTAAAAAAGATTTTGCAAGTTTTTGCTCCCCTAATGTGCACCCGCTATTTACAATATGTGTATTATGCAATTTTGCATATTTATAAATTTCTGCTTTACCAAAATACCCTCTCGGTTCATCTTGTTCATATACTTCTTCGCCTAACTCTTCCATGACAAACTTTCCTTCTTCACCATGAAAGCAAAAAATAATATAATTAATATCGTCAAATAAGTTCTTTCCAGAAAGAACTTCCACAAAATCTTTCGGTCTACCAATCCAATATGTCACAACTCTTGCACCAAAATACTCAAGAGATGCTCGTATTGATTGCGCCTCTAAATCCGAATTAAAACCAACTACTAATGCAATATTCAACAAACAACCTCCATCCTATAATCAGCCCTTATCAATCAGACTTTTATGGGATAAATCCATTTCATATATACCTGTTTCTTTCAAAAAATCTGATCTAGTTAAAACGACTTTATGTAAATATTGCCTATATGCTGTAATTGTTCCATCGTGAGATACAATGCAAATTCTTTCCGCACCCAGTTCATAACACCAAAGAAGAAATTCATCTACTATTTGCTGAAAGCTATTCTCTGAAATAGTGTTTATACCTTCCTTCCATAACTGATTATTTGAGCTTTTCTCTATCGAAAAATGCGGAAATAACTTTGTTATCATTCCCTGATCTACTATATAATCGCACGGTAATGTTTTCGCTCCTTCTCGATAAGGAAAAATACGCGGAGATACATATGGATGGACTATTTTTTGACAAGCTACTTTCGCACTCCATATTGTCGCCGTTTGTAAAGTTCTAAGTGTAGGACTAACAATTAATATATCCGCTTCTTGTAATGATACATCACGTTGAAGTAATTTAGCTTGAGCCTTTCCTACTCTCGTCAATGGTGGGTCAAACACTTGTAAACTTTCTGGTAAATCCGTTGTATGTTCACCTTCACCATGCCGAACAAAAACGATTTTCATATTCAGTCTCCTCTTACTATAAAATCCTCACACATATTTCTTCCCTATTGCATTCTTTATTCCTGCTGTATAAAAACCGATATGTAAAAAAGGTTTGACACGAAAGTTTGTAAAATATTACAATATTACATGTAAAATACTTTTTACACTGAAAGGAGAATTACATATATGAAATGGATAATTGTCTTTATTGGAATGATTGTATGGGGATATATAAACGGCTTCTTTAGTAGTGATAAAACTGCTAATCCTTGGATTACAGATGATGAACGTGAAACAAAAATTAAACAAAAAGCAATTACGGCAAGCTGGTCCGGTGTTTTTATGTTTTGTACCATTAGCCTCTTAAATAAATGGTTAGGTTTAAGCACAAATGATAACTCACCGTACTTACCAGACCCTATCGCAGCTATTTTAAAGGCAAATGTAGAGTTACAAGTTTTACTCATGCTATTTGTTATGTATGGAATATTTTACTTACATTATCGAAGAAAATTAAGTGCCTAACTTCTAACTCATGATTATCCTCCTAAATGGTTATAGTAATCATGACAAAATGAAAGGAGAGATATAAACATGAGTAACTCGAATGAATTTTTAGATACACTACATGAAAAACAAGCAAAAGATGAACAAAATAGAAAGCGCCAAGGGAACGGAAACCCAGCGAAAAAAAAGCCAAATAAAACACATAAATAACAGTAAAAAACTGCCTAAAACAATCTTTTAGGCAGTTTTTTATTCTTCTTTCACCGAGATAACATTTTCCCAATTCCATTTCTCATAATACCACTCTGGTATATCTACATTTTCAATCCACTTTTTTTCATGTTTTCCATCACTATGAGCTATCCATATATTAGCTTTCTTACGATCTGAACGTATCCATATTAATTGATTGCTCTTCTTCATGAAAATTGGATGATAATCGCCTTGCTTATTAGATGACTTTGTAATTTGATATTGTTTATCGCTTGTGCTATTTATCTCATATAAAGATGGGAATGGTCTTTTTTCTGGCAGAGTTTCAAACCCTCCCTCTTTTGCTCGTGAAACGATAATTACATTATCGTTCTTCCATGTAAAATCCCAATCCACATATCCTTTCGGCGTAAATGTTTGCTGCTGGAGTACTGGCAGTTCTTTTATTTTTAAATGTTTATTCTCTAATGCAACTCTCCCGCTTCCTTCAATATAAGCCAATATGTTTTTTGATGGCGCCCATTTGAACCATTCTGTATTTAATAGCATTTGATCTACTATTTCAAACCGACTACCATCTGCTCGAACTAAGCAAAGCGTATTACTATCAGCTGACCATGAAGCTGTCGGTACCGCTAAAAATGAAATCCACTTTTGATCTGGTGACCACTTAAAGCCACTTGCTACTAGCGCTAGAAAATCATCATGTTCATTTGGCAATGCATACAAATGCTTCATTTTGTGAGGATTCATATGTGCATCTTTTTGCACTTCATATAGCTGAGCCCCTGTCCATCCTGTTGGAAGTAAGTGCGCTTCAGAGGATACAAGAAAGTTCTTTCCATCAGGATACCATGCATAATCACCCACACCAGCCGATACATTTTCAAAATCTGCATTCTTTTTTTCTACATCAAATGTATTCAATGTACCTGTAAATATAAATGCAATTATATTTTCTGTTGGTGACCATTGATAATTCGATGCTTCTGAGTGAAACGGCGTAACTTTCTTTCCATCTTTCAGCCGATATAACTCAAGAATATTTTGTTTCTCCCCTTTTACATATGCCAGCCATTCTCCATCATGTGACCACTTTGGCCCTGTTATGTTCTCTCCTTTTGTAAGTTGTTTTTCTTTCCCATCAACTTTAATCCAAAGGTTATGATGACGAATAAAAGCAACTTTCACACTATTATTTTCTGCGCTAGTAATAGCGATAGAACATAAAAACATAAACAACACTACACTACCACTTACTATTAGCCTTTTCATACCATCACTCCATTTCCCTCATAGCATTCCTCACTTTCTTCCTACAATATGTGAAAAATATCGATTCGACATAATCAGAAAAAATTCCCCAAGAAATTTTCAATTCATAGAGGATTGGTATGAATTATGTCGAAAGTATAGTTTAGCCAACATTTATATTTATAAGTTCTAACTAAAATGTAAGATTACATTTCTGAATATTGGCACTTTTTATTAGGGGGAGTATCAATGAAAAAAACTACATCTACACTATTAAGCATGGCGCTTGTCTTTTCTAGTTTTGGAGCTTTAAGCGCTCATGCTGAATCACTACAAAAGGAGAAGCAATTTAGTCCACAATTAAAAACAACGATTGAACAGTGGGGAGAACATAAAATTGCTCAAAATGTTGAAACGAAAACAACAAAAGAAATATCAGTAATTGTAGAATTGCAACATGCACCTCTCGCTGCTCAAAGTAATATTCAGCATGCTCCAGATTTACAAAATAGTAATGCGCAGTCTTATCATGCTGAGCTAAAAAAAGCACAAGAAGATACGACTAAGAAAATAAAAGAAAAAGCACCTGGTGCAAAAATTAAAGAAGTGTATAATACGTTATTTTCCGGATTCTCTATTTCAGTTCCTGGAGATCAAATTACCTCTCTTGCCTCTTTACCTGAAGTAAAAGCAGTCTATCCGAACTTAACATATAAATTGCATGAAACATCAAAAAGTACTACTAACGAAGAAGCACCAAATATCGGTGGACCGACAATTGGTGCACCTGAAGCGTGGAATTTAAAAGATCCATCTGGCAAACCGCTTGATGGAAAAGGCATGAAAGTAGCCATTATCGACTCTGGCGTAGACTATACACACCCTGACTTAAAGGCAAATTATATCGGTGGATATGACAAGGTTGATGAAGATAGCGATCCAATGGATGGTAACGTACATGGTACTCATGTAGCTGGAATTATTGCGGGTAATGGAAAAATTAAAGGCGTTGCTCCAAACGCTTCTATTCTAGCCTATCGTGTAATGAATGACGGTGGAACTGGTACAACAGATGATATTATCCAAGGGATTGAGCGAGCGATTCAAGATGGTGCGGATGTGTTAAACCTCTCCCTTGGGCAGGATTTAAATGTACCTGATCAGCCTGTAACATTAACGTTAGAACGAGCAGCGAAACTTGGTGTTACTACTGTCGTTTCAAATGGAAATGACGGACCAAAACCTTGGTCTGTTGATGCTCCCGGTAACGCAAGTAGTGTCATTTCTGTTGGAGCATCTACGGTTTCTATCCCGTTTCCAACATTCCAAGTAGCTGGTTCCAGCAAAACATATCAAGGGTTACCGTTATCAAAATCCGATTTTCCAATAGGAAATGATTCCCCTCTTGTATACGTTGGCTATGGCAATCCAAGTGATTATGCAAAACAAGATGTGAAAGGGAAATTCGCACTTATTTTACAAGGTACTTCTAGTACATTAGTAAAAGCAGAACAAGCGAAGCAAGCTGGGGCACTTGGTGTGTTATTAATCTCTAGCGAAAAAGAAATTAATATGATGCCGGAATATTTTTCACGTGAACATCTAGCTGTCCCAGTAATGCAATTATCAAATACAAATGGGGAAGAATTAAAAACTTTAATTACAAAACGAAAGAAAAATATAAAAATTGGACAACCAAAGCAAACAGAACTTATCGGTAACTTTAGTTCAAGAGGACCATCACAAGGAAGTTGGCTAATAAAGCCTGATGTTGTTGCACCTGGAGTACAAATTACTAGTACAGTACCGCGAGGCGGCTATGAATCGCATAACGGAACAAGTATGGCTGCTCCGCAAGTAGCTGGAGCGGTTGCCCTCTTGCGTCAAATGCATCCTGATTGGACGACAGAACAATTGAAAGCGGCTCTTGCTAACAATGCAAAAACATTACATGATGTCAATGAAAATACATACCCTGTTATGGCACAAGGATCAGGTTTAATTAACATTCCGAAAGCAGCTCAAACAAATGTATTAGTAAAACCTAACAATGTCAGCTTTGGTCTTATTAAGCCAAATAGCGGAAAAGTAAAACTGACGCAAAATGTTACATTACAAAACCTTTCTAGTAAAAAGAAAAGTTTTGTAACTCGTGTGGAGTTACTAGATGCAAACACAAACACAAAATTAAAAGCTTCTGTCCCTTCATCGATTAGCATTCAACCGAATAGTAGTACCGAAAAACCATTTACTATCACTGTAGATAGCTCACTACCACAAGGTGTGTATACTGGAAATGTATATGTAAAAGAACAAGGGGCAAAAGAAGAAATTCGAATTCCATTCACATTTAGTATCGATCCTAAAGATTATAAACGTATCGATGGACTTGAAATTATTAATTCTACTTTTAGCCCAAATGGCGACCACGTACTAGATGATAATCTCATCAACTACTATTTAGTTGCGCCTGTGGATGATGTAACATTGCATGCAAATTTAGTTACGAAAGAACGTGTAACGTATCAAGGGATTATCCATCAAGCTAAAAATGCAACTCCTGGATACAAACCTTTCAAATGGAATGGTACAAAAACCGATGGAACTCCTTTAGCTGACGGGCTATATCAAATCGAAGCAGTTGCTTCTAATTCTGGCGGAGAAACAAAACAAACAGCTGCTGTATTTCTTGATCGAACTGCACCTAAGTTAACATACAAAGTTGACCAAGAAAATCTCGTAATTAGAGGAAAAGTTGATGATATTCTACTAGATTGGATGTCAGAATCTGGTTGGATAGCACCTGGTATTCCAGTGAGAATGCAATATGAAATTAACGGAAATGGTGTATGGGACCAGGCATTCCTGAACCCTTGGGAGAAAAGCTATGACATTTATTTCGATCGTACTCAATTACAAGAAGGAAAAAATACTATTCACATTGTAGCAACTGATGCAGCTGGCAATACCTCTAATTTAACTGTTAATTTAGAAGTGAAATAAAGTGAAACTTCAATCAGTAGAGATTTCGTTCATCCCCACTGATTATTACCCTTCACCAATCGGGAGTTACGGGCAGTTAATCTCCCATCTCACTTCTTTGCTCCAACCGAATTTTGAGGTAGGAATTTTACTGCTCATTAACACGGGATAAAAATTTTTGTTGACAATTTTTTTAATATAGTTTTATAATACAAAACATAGTTTAGTTGAACGAATTATATATCGGCTTTGAAGGAATACTAGTAGCGACTTATATCACTGTCTCAGAGAACTGATGGTTGGTGCGAATCAGTACATATACAAGCGTGAATTACAATTCTGGAGCTTCTTTCCCGTAATGCTTTTTATGCATGAAGAGAAAGACGGATCTTTCCGTTATCGTAAAGTGAGTGGTAAACAATTAGTTGTTTACAAATAGGGTGGTACCGCGATTTTTATCGTCCCTATCGGATTTTCCGATAGGGACTTTTTTGCGTCCATCCTCTTACACAATTTCATATATACGCGTTGAAAGAATCGCAGTAGTATCTTATATCCCTGTTACAGAGAGCTAATGGTCGGTGGAAATTAGCACATATATAAGTATGAATTACAATTCTGGAGCTTCTTTTTCGTAGTGCTTTTATGCATGAAGGAAAAGACGGAATTTTTCCGTTATCATTAATTGAGATGTAAGTATATTTTCACTTACAAATAGGGTGGTACCGCGATTCTTTCGCCCCTATCGGATTTTCCGATAGGGGCTTTTTCTATTTCTCACAGAAACAGATGTTAAATAATTCCGAATCTTATGATAAAATTTTATAAGCGCTTACAAATAATGAAGGGAGGTGATACAAGCTATACGAAATCGATATTCAATTTTATAGAAAAAAAGGAGGATGTCTAAATGACAAAGAAAACAGAAATTCCATCGCATTTAAAACCATTCGTATCCACACAACATTATGATCAATACACACCGGTGAATCACGCTGTGTGGCGTTACATTATGAGACAAAATCATAGCTTCTTAAAAGACGTTGCTCATCCAGCCTATGTGAACGGACTACAATCATCTGGTATTAATATAGATGCAATTCCAAAAGTAGAAGAAATGAATGAGTGTTTGGCACCAAGTGGCTGGGGCGCTGTAACGATTGACGGACTTATTCCCGGCGTAGCATTCTTCGATTTTCAAGGACACGGATTACTACCGATCGCAACAGATATTCGGAAAGTAGAAAATATCGAGTACACACCAGCTCCAGATATCGTACACGAAGCCGCAGGACACGCACCGATTTTACTTGATCCTACATATGCAAAATATGTGAAACGTTTTGGGCAAATTGGTGCAAAAGCTTTCTCTACAAAAGAAGAACATGATGCATTTGAAGCTGTTCGTACATTAACGATAGTGAAAGAAAGCCCTACTTCTACTCCTGATGAAGTTAAGGCTGCTGAAAATGCTGTAATTGAAAAACAAAACTTAGTTTCTGGTTTATCAGAAGCTGAACAAATTTCACGTCTTTTCTGGTGGACAGTAGAATATGGATTGATCGGAAATATAGATGATCCAAAGATATATGGTGCTGGTCTCCTTTCTTCTGTTGGCGAAAGCAAACATTGCTTAACAGACGCTGTAGAAAAGGTTCCATTTTCTATCGAAGCATGTATAGGGACAACTTATGACGTAACAAAAATGCAACCACAACTATTTGTTTGTGAATCCTTTGAAGAATTAACAGATGCGCTTGAAACATTTTCTAAAACAATGGCCTTTAAAACAGGTGGAAAAGAAGGTTTAGAAAAAGCAATTCGCTCTGAGAACTATGCAACAGCTGAGCTAAATAGTGGATTACAAATTACAGGTACATTTAGCGAGACAATTGAAAACGATGCAGGTGAATTAATTTACATGCGAACAAATTCGCCAACGGCATTAGCGCTTCATAATAAACAGTTAGCAAATCATTCTACTTCTGTACACAGTGACGGATTTGGAACACCGATTGGATTACTCACTGAAAATATTGCATTAGAAAATTGTACAGACGAACAACTACAATCATTAGGAATTACAATTGGAACTATCGCTGAGTTTACTTTTGCAAGTGGTATTCATGTAAAAGGAACAGTAACAGATATTGTAAAAAACGATAAGAAAATTGCTCTTATTTCCTTTATCGATTGCACAGTTACTTATAACGCCCGCGTTTTATTTGATGCTTCATGGGGCGCATTTGATATGGCTGTTGGCTCACAAATCACTTCAGTATTCCCAGGTGCCGCAGATGCCGCAGCATTTTTCCCAATGGATGAAGAAGTTCACGAAATTCCTGCTCCACTTGTACTGAATGAACTTGAACGTATGTATCAAACAGTTCGAGATATTCGAAGTGAGGGGATTTTACACGACGCGCATATCGATCAATTAGTAGCAATTCAAGAAGTATTAAATAAATTTTATGCGAAAGAATGGTTGCTGCGCCTTGAAGTATTAGAGTTACTTTTAGAGCATAACAAAGGGCATGAAACATCGGCAGCATTACTACATCAACTTTCTACTTTCACAACTGACGAAGCTGTAACACGCCTTATTAACAATGGTCTTGCGTTACTTCCAGTAAAGGATGTGAAAAATGATGCTAAGATTAACTGAAGAAGAAGTTCACGAAGAATTATTGAAGGTAGATAAATGGATGGTAAAAGATGAGAAATGGATTGAACGAAAATATATGTTTTCCGACTACTTAAAAGGAGTCGAATTTGTCTCTGAAGCCGCCAAACTATCAGAAGAACATAATCACCATCCATTTATCCTTATCCAGTATAAAGCAGTTATTATTACTTTGTCATCTTGGAATGCAAAAGGTTTAACGAAACTAGATTTTGAGCTTGCAAAACAATTTGATGAACTATTTTTACAAAACGAAAAAGCAATTATAAGAAAATAAAAGGAGAAGCCTTTTTAGGCTTCTCCTTTTATTTTGAAATGGATACAATGTCCAAATGGATCCTCGACTTGTAATATTCCATCTTTGTACGTAGCAATCTTGCCAATATTTTTTAAGCTTTCACATACTTGCTCTTTTTGTTTTTCATTCGCTAGTACAACTGTGAAATATTTCAAACCAACAGAACCTGGCATTTGCGGTGGTACCCCTTCACCTTGCCATGTATTTAAACCGATATGGTGATGATAACCACCTGCAGATACGAACAATGCTCCATTACGAGATGGAATCGTTACTTCAAAACCAAGACCATCAACATAGAAACGTTTCGCTTCCTCTAAATCAGCTACATGAAAATGAATATGCCCCATCACAGTACCAGCTGGAAAGCCATTCCATGTACTTCCTTGCTGTAATAATTCTTCACCAGCTAACGGGTTACTAACAAATGGGAGTTCTCCATTCTCATCACGCCAAACTTCTTTTTGTCGATCATGATAAATTTCAATCCCGTTTCCATCTGGATCAGCTAAATAAAGAGCTTCACTAAAGTAATGATCGGCTCCGCCATGTAGTGGATATACCATCTCTACAAGATGACGAAGAACATTCGCTAAATCCTGTCTACTTGGTAATAAAATTGCATAATGATATAACCCTGTTCTTCCTCTTTGCTTCGGAAAAGCTTCTTTCTTTTCTTCAATGATAAGAAGTGGTTCATCATTTTCATTCCCAAATGTAACGACTGCTTCTTCTTCTCTTAGCACCTTCATACTTAGTACTTCCGTATAAAACTCTAGTGATTTCTTTACATTAGATACGTATAAATGAACAACATCAAGTGTTGTATCGGGATGAAGTTGAAAACTCATCTTGTTAGCCCCCCCATTTAAATTAGTTCTTTTTTGACATTTTTTCTTTTAAGAAATTATCTACAAAACCATCAGCTTTTGCAACAAATAAGTATGCACCCATTGCTAATAATGCAAGTTCTAATTCGAAACCAGGATTTTTTCCATCTCCCAATAAACCAGCTGACCATTTCACTTTTACGATTGCTCCAACCATAACAAGTGCAAATAATAATCCAATATATCTTACACCTAAACCTAGAATTAATAATAGACCTCCAACTAATTCAAACGTTGCTACACCGTATGCAAGTCCTCCTGGTAAACCAATACTTGTAAACCATCCTGCAATATTGTCAATTCCTGATTGGAATTTTGTTAAACCGTGCATGAAGAATGTTACCCCTAACACGATACGAATAATTAAGTTACCAATATGTTGATTCATTTCATTCTCTCCTTTATAGTTTTCTTATACAAAACTTTTATTCACATTACAAAACATACACTAATTTTTTTTATTCGTCAATTCATTTTCACTGGGAAAAAATATATTTTTTTTGCTATGATACAAATAGTTGTTTACAAAAAGGAGCTTGATTTTATGAATATTGGTTCTGCAATACGTGAAATTCGTCAACGTAGAGGCATAACAATTGCACAAATTTGCGAGGGAACAGGTCTTTCTAAAGGATTTATGAGTCAGGTTGAAAATAATAAAACATCACCATCTATCTCAACTTTAGAAACGATCTCCAATTTTTTAAACGTTCCCCTTCCCTATTTATTGTTAGAGCAAAAAGATCGATTAAAAATTGTCAAAAAAGAAGAACGGAAATACAGTGTATACGGCAAAGATGAGCAAAGAATTGAACATGTTGCGGAGCAAGGGGGCCTTCGCCTATCTTTAGTAGAAATCCCAACTGGATTCCCGAAAGAAAACTCACCAAATGCCCATGAAGGGGAAGAATGTCACCTTGTATTACGCGGAAAACTAGAAGTTCAGCACGGTGAAGATATTGCAATTGTAGAAGAAGGTGATTCTTTCTCATGGAATGCATGCGTTCCTCATATTGTTCGTAATATAGGAGAAGAAACTGCATTATTACTCATCTCTAGTTATGCGGAAAATCGAAAACGTGTTTATTAAATAATAAAAAAAAGAAGCCTGTTAAACAGGCTTCTTTTTTATCCCCTTATAATTCCATAACTTGTCCCAACTAGTACAGTCTTTTCATGCTGATTGCGATAAACTGACTCGATTGAAACTTTTTTATAGCCTTCCATTTGCTCAACATTTGTTAAAGTTAGTTCACAAGTGATCGTATCTCCTGTGAAAACTGGTCTAATAAACTCACTTACTAATTCTCTTGCTATGTAATGTAACTCTTCTCCCACTTTCGTCCCAATGCTAGCAGTCAATAAACCATGAACCATTAATCTTCCATTTTCATCGTATTCCACATGGTGTCTACCTTTATCACCGGTAATATTTGCAAATTCAAAAACTTCTTCCTCAGTAAATCTTCTTTCATATTTAAATACATCCCCAGCTTTTACACTCATTTTTATCCTCCTAATAATAAACAGAATTTTCTTTTATTTTATCATAAAACGAGCCTCAATCCATTCTCTATTATCAAAAGTCTCAAAATTACCTCGCTATACTTTTTTACTTTCCATTCATTTATCGGTGACCATCTCTTTTCGCGACTTGGTATCCATAATACGCACATGTTCCATTTCTCGATAGCTCTCTAACTTCAAACCCACAACTTCTATAAAAATCAAAATTGTTCGCTGATGTATGCGCAAACCAATCACCGTGGGGAAGTTTTTGCAGGCAAAGAGCTACAAGCTTCTTACCTAATCCCTTCCCTCTATATTCACACTTCACAACTAAATTTACTATGTTCGCAATCATAATTCCATCAGAAATGACTCTAACCATCGCAACCATCTCTTCCTCATCCCAAATTGTGAAAGCCCATGTTGAATTTTCGAATGCTATCGTAAATTTTTCAATTTGCCAAGAAGGGATATTATCATTACTCCAACCAGCATCTTCAAACAAAGCTTTAATTGCATATGCTGGTACGCTACTCGTTCCCTCACGAATAATAAGTCCATTATGATAAATGTACATGTAACCCCTCCCTTTATTTTCATATACCATTCTTCAAAAAATGCAATTTACCTTTAAAAAAGTAATTTTTTCATCCAACACGCTTAATAGAATAAACTAGAACATCGATTCCATGAAATGACGTTGTTTTCTCATAGCTGAGCCCGGTTTTTCTAGCAACAAATATTGAGGCGGGATGATTCGGATTAATAAGAGAAATTAATTTATTCATTCGTAATGCTTGGAAACCATAGTCACGAAATGCTGCCGCCGCTTCTTTTGCATACCCTTTTCCCCAATACTGAGGAAGTAACCAATAACCAATTTCAATTTCCTCTTTTCCATCTATCTTCTGCTTTACCAGCCCTGCATGACCAATTCTTGTTCCCGTTTCCTTTTCAATCAATACAAATAAACCGAGACCGTTTTTATAGCTAGGAATCACCCATTCCTCCAGACTTTTTTTACACTGCATATATGTTTTTAACGTCCCATTTCCAATATAACGCATTACCTTCTCGTTCCCCCACAGTGAAGCGTAGAACTGTAAATCATCCATTGTATATTTGCGAATTTGTAAACGTTCTGTATGAAACATGCTGGCACTCCTTTCCACTAATTTTTTCTTCATTTCACGATCACGTTTTGTGTGTATACGAAATGTTACTATTTATTATAAAGTGAAACTTTAATCAGTGGGAAATTTTGTTCATCCCCACTGATTATTAGCCTTCACCAACCAGGCGTTTACGGGCAGTGTATCTCCCGTCTAACTTCTTTGCTTTAGCCGAATTTTTAGGCGGGAGTCTTACTGCCTGGAAAATAGCGGGATAAATGAACCAACAATAAAATACAGAATATTCATTCTTAATAACTAAAAAAAGCAGTAGACAAATATTGTCCACTGCATCCATATCATAACTAGCATAAAGAAAACTACAATTGAGGGGGGTGTAGGATTTTCAAATATACTAGATACTTATCCCGTTCTAACGGGCGGTAAACTTTCCAATTGTTTCAAGTGAAAAGTTTACCGCACATAAGAACTTCCTTCGTTCATTAAGATAGTATTGCTAAATAATCATATACACGCTTAGATTTCTCTCCACCCATTCGTGCATGTTGAAGAAGAGAAATACCATGAGGGCCAGATGCACGCAATGCTTCTGGTTGAGCTACTAAAATAGCTTGTACAACTTCTAATTCACCAAGCATAGCTGCTGCAAAAATATCCATCCGAGCACCCTTTTCTAGTAAATAAAGAGCAATATCTTTACGACCTACATGTGCCGATGCGCCTAACGCACTTTCCCAATCTGATCCACCCCAATTATAAGAGGCGTGAAGTAAGCTTGGCGATTCAGCTAATAGCTCTTGTACTTTCTCTAAATCCCCGTGAGCTGCCATAACAAATTCTCTTACTAATTCAGTGGTAATACGCTCTTCTGTTTGCATCGCTCTTCTCCCCTTCTAGAAATTCGTTTCGGTGTAAAAAACGGTTTGTCATTTCCTTGAAAAATATCTACATCTATGCCAAATACATGTTGAAACATTTCATGGCATAGTACTTCTTCTGGTATACCATCATACTGAATCTTTCCTCGCTTTAATACGAGTAAACGATCGCTATATTGAGCAGCTTGGTTAATGTCATGTAAAACCATTATAATTGTCATTCCAAACTCCTCATTTAATCGTTTCACAAGTTCCATTACTTCCAACTGGTGAACGATATCTAAAAAGGTTGTTGGTTCATCCAATAATAAGACATTTGTACGTTGCGCTAGCGTCATCGCAATCCAAGCACGTTGCCGTTCCCCTCCTGATAAAGAATGTAAAAGACGATATTCATACCCTTCAAGATTTGTAACAGACAATGCCCAATCAACAATTTCTTCATCTTCTTTATTTAAGCGGCTACTCCATGATTTATGTGGACCTCTTCCGAACTCAATTAGTTCTTTCACTGTCAAATCTAATTGATGATCATGCATTTGTGGTAACATCGCTAATTGCTTCGCTACATCAGCACTCTTCATTATATGAATATTTTTCCCATCTAAAATGATGTCCCCTTCGCTTTGTTTCAGTAGCCTTGCTATTAAACGAAGCAAAGTAGATTTTCCCGATCCATTCGGACCAATTAAACTAACGATTTCTCCAGCCTTAATATGTACATTCATATTTTGCATTTGAAATCTTTCAGAGTGTGCATAAAACACTTTGTTAACGGAAATCACGTTGTTTTCCTCCTCTATGAATTAAATATAAGAAGAAAGGACCACCTAAGAAGGACAGTAAAATACCAACAGGCAATTCGATTGGGTCAAACCAACTTCGAGCTATTGCATCTGCAAAAACAAGTAATACCCCGCCGCCAAGGCATGATAAAGGTAGCAAATATCTATAATCATTTCCAACTAATAAACGTAGCATATGTGGTACGACAAGACCGACAAATCCAATAAGACCAGACACACTTACCGCAATTCCAGCTAATAATGTACTTACTACGATTAAATAAAACCGACTTTTTTCCACATTATGTCCTAATAGTTTTGCCATTTCATCTCCAAGCATTAACACTCGAATATGCTTAATACCAAAGAAAGCTAATATAATGGCGAATATTGCATAATAAATAATCATGTTTAAATGTGCCCAACTTACACCACCAATGCCGCCCGCTAGCCACGGTAACACGGATTGTACTTTGTCACTATGTAATAACATTAAAGCTGACGTTGCTGCACCAATTAATGCATTGATTGACACTCCTACTAAGACGATTCTTGAAGGTGGTGCCCCTTTTTGCCATGATAAAGCATAAATAACCATCGCTGTTATGAAAGCTCCTAAAAACGCCCCTAGTGGTAAAAAAGCTAGATGCTGTGGGAATAAAATCATGATGACAATTGCTACAAGGCCTGCTCCAGATGAAACCCCGATAATACCAGGATCTGCAAGAGGGTTTCTCATAACCCCTTGCAGCAGTGTACCAGATGCAGCTAAACATGTTCCTACTATAAACCCAACGAGAACTCTCGGTATGCGAAGATCCCATACAATTCGATGAACTGTCGAATCTTCATCTTGTATACCTGTTAGAATGTCTCGTACAGAAAAAGATAAACTTCCTGCGAAAAGTCCGTAAAAGAGGCCTAGAATTGTTAATACAACTAAAGTAACTGCTATTATCCATCTTTTTTTCGCAAAAGGATGTTCCTTTTCTCTTACTACTTCACTACTTTCCATACGTATCATTTCCTTACATCTTGTATACTTTTATACATAAAGTCCATTGCTTCTGTAACTTTTGTCCCAGGATTAGATCCAAATAAATCAGGTGGCAAAATAACTACGCGGTTTTGTTTTACTGCATCTAAATTTTTCCACGCTTCATTTTTCATCATTTCGCCTTCGAATGCTTTTTTCACACTTTTTGGATCTCCGTGTGTAATTAAATAAATGACATCTGGATTCGCCTCAATAATACGTTCTACACTTAGCTGTGCATATTGCGGATATTCTTTCGTTTCTGGAAAATCAGAAGCAATATTTTTCCCGCCTGTTTTTTCTAAAACATTACCTGATAAAGATGTTGGTAATGCCGCTAAATAAGTACCTGGTGCGCCATACACTAGCAATGCTTTCACATCGCTCTTTTTCTCATATTTCTTCATTTGATCATTGATTTTTTGATTAAGTTCTTTTGCTTTATCTTCTTTCTTCATTACCATTCCATATAATTCAATATTCTTTTGAATATCTTGTACAGAATTCGCAGAAGAAATGATTACTTTCGTTCCCTGTCCTTCAACCGTTGGCACATTCTTTTGGAATCCATTGTTAGCAACAAGTACATCGGGCTTTAAACTAGCAATTTGCTCAAAGTTCGGTTGATGTGCATTCCCGATTACTTTTGCTTTCTTTAACTCCTCTGGAAGAGTTAATTTCGTATCCGGACGACCTACTACTTTTCCACCTAAAGCATGAATAATATCCATGTCTCCCATACTTAATGTTGCAAAACTTTCTGGTACTTTATCGAATGTTACCTTTCTCCCTGACAGGTCGGTAATTTCAATTTTTTCTTTTCCTTTTTCTATTTTGGTTGCAGACGCTTTTTCGTCCCCTTTGGCACTGCAACCTATTAACAAGAAAAAAATAGATAAAATCGCTGTAAATAGCGTAATAGATTTTTTCATTCCTTCACCTCTAATTGATAATGATAATCATTAACTACTATTCTACTTTAATTGATAAGGATTATCATTGTCAACATGAAACGCATACATTTTTCTACAAAAAACAAAAAGCGCGACAAAAAGATTCTTTCTTTTCGCCGCGCTCTAGTTAACAATATTATTCACATTCATTTTCCTCTAACTGGTCACGCATCACTTTCACACGCTGAAAGAAAAAGAACGATAAACTTAAAAATATAACGATGCTCCCCATCATAACAAAAAATTGGATTGTCTCTTTTGCTCCATCCGGAATCAACAAGCCACCCATTAACAATGTACTTACAGCGAGAAGAATTTGTCCGAACCTAGTATAATCTTCTATTTTCCCTTGTAATTCTTTCATTATATTCTCACTCCTCCATTTCACTTTATCATATTCTATGAAACTGAAAGACCAGTAAATACAGCCATTCTGGGAGATGTTTTCCAACAAAAAAAGAGCCGCTTTACTGCGGCTCTTTTTTAATCATTATTCACCTTTATATGCTTCCATATAAATTTCTTTCAGCTCTGAAATAAGCGGTAACTTTGGATTAGCAGTTGTACATTGATCTTCAAAAGCTCTTTCTGCTAATACTCCAACAACCTCTTCAAATTGCTCTTTATCTACCCCTTGTCCGGCAATACTCATATTAATATTTAAGCTTTTTCCAAGCTCAATAATTGCTTTGACGAGTGATTCCACACCTTCTGCTACTGAGCTTGCTGGAAGCCCGAGCATTCTCGCAATATGTGCATAGCGTTCATCTGCTACAAAGTGCTCATATTTTGGGAACAATGCGTGTTTTCTTGGCTTAATAGCATTATAGCGGACTACATGCGGCATAAGAATTGCATTTGCACGTCCGTGCGGAATATGGAATTCTGGACCAATTTTATGTGCTAAGCTGTGATTAATACCTAGAAAAGCATTTGCAAATGCCATCCCTGCAATTGCAGAAGCGTTATGCATTTTTTCCCGTGCTTCTTCATCATTTCCATCTTTATATGCTCTCGGTAAATATTTGAATACGAGATCAATAGCTTTTAATGCTAATCCATCTGTATAGTCATTTGCCATAACAGACACATACGCCTCAATTGCATGTGTTAAAACATCCATACCAGTATCTGCTGTTACATGTGGTGGTACTGTCATTACAAATTGCGGATCAACAATTGCTACATCTGGTGTTAATTCATAATCTGCGAGCGGATACTTTATATTATTTTTCTTATCTGTAATAACCGCAAATGGTGTCACTTCTGATCCTGTTCCTGATGTTGTTGGAATCGCAACAAACTGCGCCTTATTTCCTAATTCCGGATATTTACATGTACGTTTTCTTATATCTAAAAACTTCTGTTTAATGCCATAGAATGTCGTTTCTGGATGCTCATAGAATAACCACATTCCTTTTGCTGCATCCATAGCTGAACCACCACCAAGTGCGATAATTACATCTGGCTTAAAGCTTCTCATCATTTCCGCACCTTTAAAGACAGTTTCATCTGATGGATCTGGTTCGACCTCAAAGAAAACTTCAATTTTCACATCATTTGCATGCTTGTTTAAATAGTGCGTGACTGTATCCACATAGCCATGTTCAACCATTCCAGGATCCGTTACAATAAATGCACGTGAAATGTTAGGCATATTTGCTAAATACGCTGTAGCATGTTTTTCAAAATAAATTTTTGGTGGCAATTTGAACCACTGCATATTCTTTTTTCTATTTGCCAGCCTTTTTATATTTAATAAATGAGTCGCTGTTACATTTTGGGAAACTGAATTTTTTCCGTAAGAACCACAACCAAGTGTAAGTGATGGAATAAATCCGTTATATATATCCCCTATTCCACCTTGTGATGAAGGTGCATTTACAATGAGACGGCAAGCTTTCATACGTAATCCAAATTGCTTTTGCACTTCTTTATTTGTAGAATGAATAACTGCTGAATGTCCTAAACCACCGAGGTTCAACATTTCTTCGCAATATGTAAATCCTTTTTCTAATGAATTCGCCTTCACACAGGCTAATACTGGGCTCAGTTTCTCACGAGATAACGGGTATGCTGCTCCGATACCTTGAATTTCAGCTACAAGCATTTTTGTATGTTCAGGAACAGTAATCCCAACTAATTCGGCAATATACTGTGCTGATTTTCCTACAATATCACTATTTACTGCACATGTATTTTCATTTATAACGAGCTTTTCTAATTTTTTTCTTTCTTCTTCTGTTACAAAGTAACAATTGTTTTCGATCATTTCTGTTTTAACATCATCATAGATTTCTTTATCGACAATGATTGCTTGTTCCGATGCACAAATCATACCGTTATCAAATGTTTTCGATAAAATTAAATCATTAACAGCTCGTTTTACATGTGCTGATTTTTCTATATAACACGGTACATTACCAGGACCTACACCTAGCGCTGGTTTTCCAGTAGAGTAAGCTGATTTCACCATACCAGCGCCTCCAGTTGCTAGAACGAGTGCCACACCCTCATGGTTCATTAATTGTTTCGTCGCTTCGACAGACGGTCTTTCAATCCATTGAATACAATGTTTTGGTGCACCAGCTTTCATTGCTGCATCATATACGGTTTTCGCTGCTGCCACCGAACAATTTTGTGCAGAAGGATGAAATGCGAAAATAATTGGATTTCTCGTTTTTATCGCAATCAACGCTTTAAACATTGTTGTCGACGTTGGATTCGTTACTGGTGTTACCCCAGCTACTACACCGACAGGTTCTGCAATTTCTATTATTTCTTCATGAGGATCTTCGTGAATAATTCCTACCGTTTTATTTTGCTTTATACTATGCCAAATATATTCAGTGGCAAAAATATTTTTAATGCATTTGTCTTCATAGACACCACGGCCTGTTTCTTCAACAGCCAATTTTGCAAGTGGCATATGTTGATCAACACCTGCTAATGCCATTTCATGAACAATGTTGTCAATCTGCTCTTGTGTAAAACTTTCTAATGCTTGTAAAGCTTGTTGACCGTTATTTACTAACATATCAATCATCTCTTTTACCTCTTGCATTTCATTTACAACTTTCTCTTTGACTACCATGCAAATTTCCTCCTATTCTGTTATCACGGTCTTTATAAGTCCCTATAGGTCATAATAAGTCCCGATTAGCGAAAAAAAATAGAGTTACCGTCCTACATGAATCCCATTGTTTGTGAAACATTTCACAAGTTTGCTCGTGAATAACATTTCATGAATTCAATATACATGAAATCATTTCATTTGTGTATGTCTAATTTGTGAAATGTTTCACAAATTAACATAATAAAAATGCACTGCTCCACATTAGCAGTGCATTTTTTATTACGCTAGCGCTTGTGCTAAATCTTCAATTAAATCTTCACCATCTTCAATACCGACAGAAATACGAATTAATGTATCTGTAATTCCTAATTCTTTACGGCGATCTGCTGGGATTGATGCATGTGTCATTTGAGATGGGATAGAAATTAAACTTTCTACTGCTCCTAAGCTTTCAGCAAGTGTAAAGTATTGCAGTTTCTCAAGTACTTTATTTAATGTTTCCTCACTATCTACATCAAACGAAATAATAGCACCAAATCCATTTGCTTGTTCTGTTGCTAATTCGTGGTTTTGATGTGATTCAAGACCTGGGTAATATACTTTATTTACTTTTGGATGATTATTTAAGAATTCAGCAATAGCGCGTGAATTCGTTTCATGTTCTTCCATACGAATTCCTAACGTTTTTAAACCGCGAAGTAGTAAGAAGCTATCTTGTGGTCCAAGAATACCTCCTGTTGAGTTTTGTACAAAGTGAAGGTCTTCTGCTAGTTGTGGGCTATTTACCACTACTAGACCTGCAACTACGTCACTATGACCTCCTAAATATTTCGTTGCACTATGAAGTACAATGTCTGCTCCTAAAGAAATCGGCGACTGCCAATATGGCGTCATGAATGTATTATCAATAATTGTTAATAAATCTTTCTCTTTAGCAAGAGTAGATATTTTCTTAATATCAGTAATTTTTAGTAGTGGGTTCGTTGGTGTTTCCACATAGATCGCTTTCGTATTTGGACGAATTGCTTCTACAACTTCCTCTAAGTTTGTTGTGTCTACAAATGTATGTTCAATACCGAAGCGGTTTAATACTTTCGTAATAACACGATACGTTCCACCATAAACATCATCTGTTAAAATAACGTGGTCACCTTTTGAGAACAACATAATTGTCGCTGTAATAGCAGCCATTCCAGAACCGAATGCAAATCCAGCATGACCATTTTCTAATACGGCAATCATTTCTTCTAAAGCTGCACGTGTTGGGTTGCCTGTACGTGAATATTCATATCCTTGATGCTTACCAACCGCTTCTTGTTTGTACGTACTTGTTTGATAGATCGGTACGTTTACAGATCCAGTTGAAGGTTCTCCTATGCGAATACCATGAATTAACTTTGTCTTTGCTCTCATTTTTTATTCCCATCCTTTGTATATGTCTTTACTTAAATAGCGCTCACTGCTATCAGGAAAAATGGTTACAATATTTGTACCTGGTGCTGCCTTCTCTGCCTCAAGTAAGCTCGCATGAAATGCTGCTCCTGAAGAGCTCCCAACGAGAAGTCCTTCTTTTTGCGCTAATTCTTTCACTCGTAAAAATGCATTCCGATCAGAAATCGTATGAATTTCATCAAAATAAGATGTCTTCAAAAATGGCGGGATAAATTCCAGTCCAATTCCTTCGGTCTCATGTGAACCAGCCTTACCACCATTTAAAATAGATCCTTCTGGCTCTACGATAACTGTTTTAATATCTATATTTTTTTCTTTCAAATAAGATGCAGTCCCCATAAACGTACCGCCAGTTCCTGCTCCAGCAACAAATATGTTAATCTCTCCATTCAGTGCATCCCAAAGTTCAGGACCTAGTGTTTTGAAATAAGCACGCGGGTTTGCTTCATTCGCAAACTGACTTGGAGAGTATGAATTCGGTATTTCATTTACTAATTCTTTTGCTTTTGCAATTGCACCGGTCATTCCTTGCTCAGTCGGTGTATGCACGACCGTTGCACCTAGTGCTTTCATCAATTCTTGTTTTTCAATACTAAATTTCTCTGGTACACAAACGATAACACGTAAATCATGTTCTAATGCTGCAAGTGCCAGTCCAATACCAGTATTCCCAGCAGTCGGTTCAATAATTGTTCCACCTTGGGTAACAAGCCCTTTTTCTAGCGCATCTTCGATTAATTCTCTTCCTAAACGATCCTTAACGCTTCCGCCTGGGTTATAAAATTCAAGCTTTGCAAATAAGCGGACCCCTTTCGGAAGTGAAAAACGAGTAATTTCTACAATTGGTGTATGACCAATTAACTCATGAACTCCACGATATACATTCATCGTGTTCTCCCCCTTGTTTGCCAATAAAGAAAAGGCAACTGTATGTATTTTCTTTATATGAGACAGTTGCCTTTTTGTTACATTACTTTAACTCTTCTAACACTTTTACGATAAAGTTTGTAGAATGAAGAGCTGCTTGATCTAAAAACTGATCAAATGAAACATTTGATTCTTTACCAGCAATATCAGAAAGTGCGCGAATGATAACAAACGGAACTTCATATTGGTGGCATACTTGTGCGACAGCTGCTGCTTCCATTTCTACCGCATAAAGATTTTCAAATTTATCACGGATGGCTGCAACGCGGTTCGGATCACTCATAAATGAATCGCCTGTTGCAATCATGCCTTTTACAACTTGAATATTTTCTTCAGTTTGCATACATTTCTCAGCTAATGCAACTAACGCCTCATCAGCTTTAAATCCAGGCGGCATTCCTGGTACTTGACCATATTCATAGTTAAATGCTGTTACATCTACGTCATGGTGACGAACTTCAGTGGAAATAACTACATCACCAACGTTTAGAGAATGATGGAATCCACCAGCTGAACCAGTATTAATTACTTTTTCAGGCTTATATTTTTCTAATAAAATTGTCGTTGACATCGCTGCGTTTACTTTACCAATACCAGACTTTAACAAGATTACTTCATGTCCTGCTAATAGTCCTTTCGTAAATTCACAACCTGCAACCGTTTCTGTCTCTGCTTGTTCTAATTTGTCACGTAAAATACGTACTTCTTCTTCCATTGCTCCAATTACAGCAATTCTCAATCTAATCCCTCTTTCTATTGCTTAGTTGCCTCCATTACCCAAACGAAATGATTTAATCTCGTAAACGTTACATGGAAGCCATTGTTTTCAAAAATAGTCTGCATAACTGGAATGCGTGTATAGTATTCCGTTTGCAAATCGTTTGCTAACTGGTGAAAACCTCTTTGTTTTGCTGTTTCAACAGTTTTATCATATGCATCTTGATCTGCAAATATCGTATCAGCAAACACTATTTTACCACCTTTGTTTAGCAATTGACTATACTTCGCAACCGCTACATTTTTTTCATCATCTGTTAAATGATGAAATGCATAGGTGCTTACAATGGTATCAATTGAATTTGGGACTTCAAACGAAAGAAAATCACCTTCTGTAATCGAAAATTCTTTTGGCAATTTCTCTTTTGCAATCATACGCATTTCACGCGACGGTTCTATACCGTAAACTGTGCGGCCAGCAAGTAATAATTTATTTGTTAAATTACCTGTACCGACACCAAATTCTAATACATTACCAAATGACTTGTTAACTACATCCTCTAGAATATCCTCATAATGGGCGAAAACTTCTTTATATTGTATATCTTCGCCTTGTACGAATGAGTCGTACGTATGAGCCCACTCATCAAATAAACCATTAAATTCTGTGCCCATAAAAATTCCCCTTTTTCTTATCGGTTTTATCAGTATGATATTCCCTCTTTCTAAAAATGTCAATTGAAATGTACATGGTATTTCCTTCTTTTCTTTGTTACACTATAGTTGATTACATAGGAGAGGGGCCGTCTTCATGTCATTTACCTTTGAAATGTTAGAAGATAAAGTAGAATTTTTTGAAGCGGGAGACTTAGCTTCTTTAGAACGAAAAATTAGTGAACAAATCGATAATAATAAAGCACTTATGCTTGAAGTTCATCACATCTCACATCAAATGGTTATGGATCCTGAAAGCAAAAGACCGTATTATAGCGCGGTTGTTCATTTTAAATTAAAGAAATTGCGTTAACTAAAAAAGAGAAGCTCCTAAGGAGCTTCTCTTTTTTAGTTTAGAGTTTGAACAAGTACTGGTTTCCAGCCCTCATTGTCTACCCAATCAATATTTACGTAATATCTTTTTCCACTTTGCTTATCTTGAACGTCACCATAAGCTTTACTCTTTCCAGTTTTGTCTCTTCCAACAAAATGGAATACTAATTGCTCCTTCGGCACTTCAATACCTGCAGCAATTGCACTTTGCATCTCATTCCAATCTGATGACCCCTGTTTAAACGTCATCGCTGGTGATGAACCTTGTTCTGTTCCTACAGCTTTCCAAGAAGGTTTTGTATAAGCCTCTTTTGCCTTGGATACAGTTTTTTCAGCTGATACTTTCTCGTTAGCTTTCGCTTCTTCTTCAGCTTTTTTCTTTTCTTCCTCAGCCTTTAACTTCTCTTCTTCAGCTTTTTGCTTAGCTTCTGCTTGCTCTTTTTCTTTTTTCTTAGCAGATTCTTTATCTTCTGATTTTCCAGCTTTCTCATTCTTTGTTGTTTGTTGAGAGACTTTCTTATCAGTAGAAGATGCTTGCTCTTTCGTACTAGGAACGAACAATTGATATGCTACAATAGCTACTAATAGTAATACAATAGCGATTGCAATATTTAAAACACCGTTTTGACGACGTTTTTGTTGTTTCTGTTGGAATCTTGATCCTCCTGCCATTCTCCAAACCTCCATGCAGTTTTTCCTAATTGCTATTGTAACATTAAATCTAGAAAGGTTGAACATTTACAATGATATTTTCATGAAATGAAAACAATTCACTATAAATTGCAAGATTACTTTTCATTCTCCAATTGATAGATTGCTCCTACCATATCTTTAAAAATAGGTGTGACTTTATTCACTTTGTTATCAGTCTCTAGATCAACAACAACTAAAGCATATCTTGGATTCTCATACGGAAAATAACCTGCAAACCAGCGATTCACCCTCGTCCCTTTCCCTGTTTGCGCTGTCCCGGATTTTCCAGCGACACTGAGCGGTAACGAGCGGAATGCCGTTCCTGTTCCTTTCTCCCTTGTTACAACGCCTCTTAATAACTCTTGTAATGTTTTCACTGTTTCATACGAAAGCTGTTTTCCATGTAACGTATGGTTCTCAAATGTAAAAAAATCCGCTCCATTTTTATATACTATTTTTTCAACAGCTTTCACTTCCATCTTTTCTCCATTCCTCGCAATCGTCGCCATCATATTAGCAATTGCTAGAGGTGATATACGTACATCTTTCTGTCCAATCGCTGTTTGCTCTACCGCTTTTTTACTATTTTTGTTTTCTTCATTCCCCCAAATAGTAGAGCCTTTTTCTTCTGGCATTTGCTCGAAATGAGGTGTATGAAATACAGAACCTTTCCATCCGACCTTTTCATTTGCTCCTAAAGCTGCTACGTATGTTTCTAGCACCGTCCTATCCTTTTGTAATAGCTCGTTACCTAACTCAGAAAATGTCCTGTTACAGCTCCTAGCAAAGCTCTCTTTGAAGTTAAGTGTACCCATCATAACTTGTGGGTCGTTTTCACCATATAAATCTTTATTACAATTAAATGTCCGATTAAACAAATTTACTTTTTGATCAATGACTGCAGCTGCAACTACTGTTTTAAAAACAGAGCCTGGAAAATGCGGCGTTAACATTTGATTTTCAAGTGTAGTCTTATATAAATTCTTATCTCTTACTTGTAAAGACGGCTTACTGACCATCGCTAATATTTCATTTGTCTTTACATCAAGTAATACTAATCCCCCCTTCTTTATTTCATTTGCTTCAATCACTTCTTCTGCTTTTTGCTGCAACCCTTTATGTAAAGTAGTTTGAATCCTAACGGGGTAAAATGGATTTCCTGGTGAAGTATATTTCGCTTGCTTTCCGAAAATCGGTTCTCCTTGCCGATCTACTTGATACAATACTTTTGCCTCTCCATCAGTCAATAAAAATTCATCAAATGATTGCTGTAATCCTGAAATACCTATCGGCGTTTGTTTTGAAATTTTTTTCACTTCTCCATATCGCTTTTGAAATTCTCTTTCGTTCTCCCCTACATCACCAATTAAATGATTTATCTCCCCAGTTTGTTTTAATCGCACTTCAGCTGCTACAATACCTAATACATGTAATTGATTCACCTTCTCCATCTGCTCTCTTGTCACTCGAAATGGAGCAGTTTCCCCTTGCAGTATAAATGCATTTTTTTTATTTTTCATTTGTCTTCTGATCTCTTGTCTCGACACACCAATGATATGCGCGATTTTCTCTAACATGTCATTTTTTATTTGTAAAAATGGAAAAACAATTAAAACAGGATACTTTTCCTCACCTATTTCTTTACCACTACGATCTATAAACTGCCCACGTCCATCGTCTACTGCAATGGATTGCGTACGTTGCGTAACACTTTTTTCAATTAAATTTATTTTGCGATCAGTAAATGATTCTGTATCTATAATTTGAATTTGAATTAAACGACAAAGCAATAAAAACATAATGCCCATAAAACAAATTAAAACAATTGTAATTCTCCGTTTTATTTTCATAAAAAAACACCTCGTCTGTTATAGTTTGGACGGAGTGTTTCATCTTTTATACAAATAAAAAAATCACTCGTTTTTACACGAGTGATTTTTTTATTATTTTACAGAGACAATCTCTACTTGCATTTCTCCGCCTGGTGTTTGGATTGTTACTTTCTCACCAATTTGCTTACCTAATAAGCTTTTTGCGATTGGAGAATCGTTAGAAATTCTTCCTTCAAATGGATCAGCTTCCGCACTACCTACGATTGTGTACGCTTCTTCATCTCCATTTGGTAATTCTTTAAATGTTACTGTTTTACCTAATGTAACAACAGTAGATACTTCGCCATTATCTTTAATGATAACTGCGTTACGAATCATATTTTCTAATTGTGTAATACGTCCTTCTACGAATGCTTGCTCATCTTTCGCTGCATCGTACTCAGAGTTCTCAGAAAGGTCCCCGAAGCTACGTGCGATTTTAATACGTTCTACTACTTCTTTACGTCTTACTGTTTTTAATTGCTCAAGTTCGTTCTCTAGTTTTTGCTTACCCTCTTGCGTCATAGGGTATGTTTTTTCTGTTGACATATTTTCCACTCCTTTTATATACCAATCCCCCGAAAAAAAGAGGAGTTCCATATGAAAACTCCTCCGCTTCCATTGTTAGCGGAGGTTTCTAGTACCCTTGCACTAGCGGAGTTGTCACATACAACCCCGTATTTCCAATTCTTCTTTATATAAAGAAGATATGTATGGAAAGTTGATATAAATATGCCCTCACCTATATATAGATGAGGTTGCATGTTTCATTGTATTCGATGGGAAGGGAAAAAATCCCTTCCTACCGTATATCTTTTACTATGCTATTACAAATTTACTTTTTGTTCAAGAATTGTTGCAATTTTTGTCACCATAATATCAATTGCAACATGGTTTTGTCCACCTTCAGGGATAATAATATCCGCAAACTTCTTAGAAGGCTCAATAAATTGATTGTGCATTGGACGTACAACAGTTACGTACTGATCAATAACTGAATCCATCGTACGACCGCGCTCTTTAATATCACGCTGCATGCGGCGCAGAATACGAAGGTCAGCATCTGTATCAACGAATAACTTAATGTCCATCAACTCACAAAGACGTGGGTCTTCTAAAATAAGAATTCCTTCTAAAATAATTACATCTTTCGGCTCAACTGGAATAATTTCTTCTGAACGCGTATGCAATGTATAGTCATATACAGGCTTATCAATTTGCTCATATGCAAGCAACTGCTGCAAATGTTCAATTAACAGATCATTATCAAACGCAAGCGGATGATCATAATTTGTTTTTAAACGCTCTTCCATTGGTAAATGGCTTTGATCTTTGTAATAATAATCTTGCTCCAAGATTAAAATGGAATGACCTTTAAAATGGTCAAAAATCGCTTTCGTTACACTTGTTTTTCCTGATCCTGAACCACCAGCGATTCCAATTACAACAGGCTTATTCGTCCCCATTCGACTACCACTCTTTCTTATTGAAGTATGCTTTTGCGCATCATATTATTCACATACACTGGTTGATCCACTTTGAATTTCACGATTTGCAACGGATGTCTCGCTGCATCTAATTCGTTTCCATCCTCATCCCAAATTTTCTCCACCGTCTGCGTAAAGTTTTCTATTTCTGGTCCAAAGAACTCCACTTCATGTCCTGGTTTGAAATGATTACGTTGCTCAAGCGTTACGATGCCCGTTTCTTCATTATAATCTAACACTAAACCAGCAAAATCATACGTTGTTTTCTTACTATGATTTCCAAACATTTGCTCTTGATGTCCTGGAACCCCTTCAAAGAATGCAGGAGCTGTATCACGATTTGCACATTTATCAAGCTCATCTAACCATTCTTGTTTAAACTCAAAGTTATCCGGATCCGCACAATAAGCATCAATTACTTTACGATATACAGTTGCTACAGTCGCTACATAATGGATTGATTTCATACGTCCTTCTACCTTTAAACTATCGATTCCAATTTCAATCATTTTCGGAATTGATAAAATTAAATTTAAATCTTTTGGACTCATCGCAAAGTGAGCATCTTCTTCTTGGAATAGAGGAAGCTCTTTTGCATCTTTATGTTGTGATACTGTTTGAACTAAATCATAATCCCAGCGGCAAGATTGGCAACAACCGCCACGATTAGAGTCACGCGCTGTCATATGGTTACTTAGTGTACATCTTCCTGAATATGCGATACACATTGCACCATGGACGAATGCTTCAATTTCAATATCCACTTTGTCTTTAATTTCTTTCATTTCTTCATAGCTTGCTTCACGAGCTAATACAAGACGATGTAAACCTTCTTCTTTCCAATACTGTGCTGCTTTCCAGTTGGATAGTGATTGCTGTGTGCTTAAATGCACCTCAACAGAAGGCGCTACACGTTTACACGTCTCAATGATAAGCGGATCAGCAACGATAATTCCCGTTACGCCAGCTTTTTCAATCCCTTTTAAATATTCCTCTAGCCCGTCCATATTTTCATTATGTGCGAAAATATTTGTTGTTACATATATTTTCGCTCCATATTTCTTTGCAAATTCAACGCCTTCTGCCATATCTTCCAGCGTAAAGTTACCTGCATTCGAACGAAGACCAAATTCTTGTCCACCTAAATATACAGCATCTGCCCCATAATGGATAGCTACTTTTAATTTTTCTAAGTTACCCGCAGGGATTAACAGTTCAGGCTTCTTCACAATAACGCGCTTGCCATCGATCACTCGTGAAATTTCTTGTACAGTCATTTCCTACACCCTCCTCGTTTAGTAAACCGTTTCTTTAAAGAAGAATCCTGTGTCTAACGGACGATTTACTGGTTGCATTTCTTCTATTTCTTTATATAGAGCATCTTTCACGTCATAATACGCATCACGATCTTCTACGCATAAATCAATCGCTTGACGATATTTCTTCGTTACTTCAATAATGTATTCAGAACTTTTTAGTACACCATCGATTTTTAAGCTGTCAACTTCAGCTTCGATTAGTTCCTCTAATTCATCGATGAAACAAATATCGTTCGGACTCATAATATGAGTACCATTTTCATCTTCATAGATTGGATATTTATTATTACGCTCTGGGTCATATAAGAACATATTCTCTTCATATTTTTTCTTTTCAATGTCAAGATTACGTCCTTGATACTCAAAGTAGTTTCCTACTAATGAACGCTTCGATTGGAACATACAAGTCATACCGTGAATTTGTACTTCTAGTTCCACTTCAGCATTTTCTTTTAAATCAACAATTTCATCTAAGCTTAGCTCACGAGCTAATACAGCACGCTTCGCTCCTCTTTGGCCCCAGTAATTACAAGTGAACCAATTGGTTGCTGTCGTTTCTGTATTCCAGTGCAACTGCATATTTGGCGCTACTTCGCGAACAGCCATTAATACTGCTGGATCTCCGAAAACAATTGCATCTACATTTACTTCATTTAAAAATGAAACGTAATCTGTTAATTCTTCTACTTTATCGTTGTGGAACATAGCGTTCATTGCTACGTATACTTTCACACCATTTTCATGCGCAATCTTCACAGTTTGTTTTACATCTTCACGTGAAAACTCCCCTGCTAAACGTAAACCAAACTTTTGCTCACCGATCATTACCGCATCTGCTCCTGCTTTCGCAAGAAGTTCGATATCCGCCACCGCTCTTGGCGTTACTAACAATTCAGGTTTCTTCATACCTTGGTCACCCTCTCTTTTTACTAACAGCTACTCCATCACCAATTGGGAAAATTGTTGTATCATATCCTTCATGGTTCATAAGCCACTCATTGTACGTCTTAATACGACGGATTAAACCACGTGTACGTCTGTTTTCAAT
Organism: Bacillus sp. C-3-6; assembly: GCF_054509685.1. Lineage (NCBI taxonomy): Bacteria > Bacillati > Bacillota > Bacilli > Caryophanales > Bacillaceae > Bacillus > Bacillus sp. C-3-6. Next base: position 4,156,581 of record NZ_CM137247.1, read on the forward strand.
CTTCTCTTTTGTCGTTACAAGACCATGGTACATAACATTATCTGAAATAATTACGCCACCAGGATTTAATAACGGTTCATATAAGTCAAAAAAGCGACGATACTGTCCTTTTGCTGCATCAATAAAAATAACGTCAAATGTCCCGTGTTCTTTTACTTGTTCACCTGTCTCTAACGCATCACCGTAAATAACTGAAATACGATCTGTTACTGGGGAACGTTCTATATATTCAAGTGCTTTTTCATATCGCTCACGATTGCGCTCAACTGTCACAATACGTGAATTTGGAATAGCTTGCATCATACGAATACTAGAATAACCGATTGCTGTTCCAAGTTCTAAAATGCTTTTCGGTCCAATTAAACGTAAAAATTGCAGCATAAATTCCATTCCAAGTCGATCCATAATCGGCACATGATTTTCTGTTGCATATTCTTCCATTTCAAGAATTAATTTATCTTTCGGATCAATAAATGATAATAGGTACTCGTTAACTGCATCCTCCATAAATGGTCCTCCTTATTTACATGGAGAAGTGCCTCTATGACGTCTTTTCCCACATAGAATGCAATAAAAATACAAGCCAGCTTTACCCTTAGCTTGTACGTCCCGTTTTGATATTAAAAACGATTCTTCTGCCAGTTTTTAACCCGATATATTTTACCACAAAAAAGAGGGATGTGCGACTTTTTTCGCTATCCCTCCCCATTTCACTGTTTTTTCGTAATGTATTTTTGCTTTAATGCATTATGCTCTTCTAATGTTTTCGCATAGTACACTTCACCACTTGGTGCAGCTAAGAAATAATAATAATCTGTTTGCGCAGGTTCTAACGCAGCTTCCACTGAATGTTTACCAGAGTTTGCGATCGGCCCTACCGGCAATCCTTTTACAACATACGTATTGTACGGTGAGTTGACCTTTAAATCTTCGTATAATACACGTTGTTTATGCTTTCCAAGTGCATATAATACCGTTGGATCCGTTTGAAGCGGCATACCTTTTGCTAAACGATTATAAAAGACACTAGAGATCTTTTGACGATCTGTAAAACCAGTTGCCTCTTCTTCAATAAGTGAAGATAATGTTAAAAGCTGATGAACATCCCAGTTCTTCGCTTTCATTTTCGCCTCATTTTGAACAATGATTGCATTTGTTTTCTCAAGCATCGGAATTACAATTTCTTCTAACGTTGTATCTTTCTTATAAAACGAATACGTTGCAGGATATAAATAACCTTCTAATGGGTATTTAATATTACTATCAAAGATTTTATCCGTTAATAACTTCGGATACTTTTGCTGCATTTTTTGAATAAATGCTTTATCGTTTAATTGACGCGTAACATCATCTTTATTCCACTTTAGTTCTGTCGCAATCGTTTCTGCAATTTCAGTTACTTGCGCCCCTTCTTTAATCGTCACTTTATAAAGAGCTGGACGATGCACGTTGCCAGATGACATTTGTTCGATCACATCTTCAGCATTCATTGAAGGGTTTAATAAATATGTACCTGCTTGTAAACTTTTCGATTTAGCCTTTGTATAAAAACTAAAAACTGTACCGTTTTTTACAGCGCCTTTTTCTTCTAAAATTTCTCCAATTTTACTTGTAGATGATCCTTTCGGAATTTCTACTTCAATCTCTTTTTTATTCCCGCTATCAACTGGTCCTAATGCAGATGAAATATACGCATAGACTGAACCACAAACTAAAAGCAGTGCAATAATCGAAAATAAAAAGATGCGTCTACGCTTCTTTTTCACTTGATTCTCTATCAAAACATTTCCTCCTTACTTAATTGTAGACCGTATGTACACCTTTCTATACAGCACGATGTAAAAACGCAACAAATTCACTTATCTTTTTTTAATAGACACTTTATTTTTCTACAATCCGTCTCATTATACTACAAAGACTTACACAGTTTCGACAAAAAATCTTTCATTTTACATATAAATACAAAAAAAGATGGACTGTATGTCGTCCATCTTTTCAGTACCTATTATTCAGCTTCTTGCTCATCAGCAAGAGTGTTGAACATTTCTTGTACCATTTCCCACTCTTCTTCAGATTCGATTGGAAGTAAGCTTCCGCCCTCTTCTTCATTTTGCTCATAAGCCATTGCATCATAAATTGGGTCTCCATCTTCGTCTACTTCACCGATTGGAGAGAAGACTACATATGATTTTTTACCAAATTTTTCAGCATCAAAAGTGAAAATAATTTCACATAAATGTTCGTTACCTTTTTCGTCTACAATTGTAATTTGATTTTCTTCCATTTTGGTCACCTCTTATTTACTATCTAAAAATCCTTGTAAGATTACGACTGCAGCCATCTTATCGATTACTTGTTTTCGCTTCTTACGACTTACATCAGCTGAAATGAGTAGACGTTCCGCTGCCATCGTTGACAAACGCTCGTCCCACATTACAACGTCTAATTGTAACAGCTCTCGTAGGTTTTCTGCAAATTGTTGGCACGCTTCACCACGTGGGCCAATTGTACCATTCATATTTTTAGGTAAACCTACTACTATTTTATCCACATTGTACTGCTTTACTAACTCAGAAATACGATCAAAACCAAAGTGACCTCGTTCTTCGTTAATCTTAATTGTTTCTAATCCTTGTGCTGTCCAGCCCATTTCGTCGCTAATTGCAACTCCGACTGTTTTTGTACCTACATCTAAACCTAATATCCGCATAAACTACTCCTCACGATGATGTTTCAAGTAAGACTTCACAAGCTCTTCAATAATCTCATCACGTTCAAGCTTGCGAACGATGCTACGCGCATCTTTATGGCGAGGTATGTATGCTGGGTCTCCACTTAATAAATAACCGACGATTTGGTTAATCGGATTATAGCCTTTTTCTTGAAGTGCATCATACACAGTTAAAAGTACATCATTTACATGGACACTCTGTTTTTCATCTTGAATGCTAAACTTCATTGTTTTATCAAAACCGTCCATTTCAAGCACCTCACTTATATAGTAAGTATAGGGAGAAGAACTTCTCCTCTCCCTACCATTGTACACTACTATCTCTTTATTTTGAAACAGATTTAACGTACTCTTTTACAAATGCTAAAGCTTCTTCGACTTGAGCTGGGTTTTTACCGCCTGCTTGTGCCATATCAGGACGGCCACCACCGCCACCGCCGCAACGAGAAGCTACTTCTTTCACAAGTTTACCAGCATGGTAACCTTGGCCAATTAAGTCTTTCGTTACACCTGCTAGGATGTTTACTTTATCGTCATTAACAGACGCTAATACAACAACTGCTGACTCTAATTTATTTTTTAGATCATCCATCATCGTACGTAAGTTGTTCATATCTGCAACATTTACTTTCGCTGCTAATACATTCACACCATCAACTGTCATTACAGAATCAGTTAAGTTTCCAGCTTCGATATTGCTTAATTTCGCAGCAAGAGATTCATTTTCTTTTTGCAGTTGTTTTACTTCGGCAAATAGACCATCAACTCTTGTTAAAATATCTTTCGGATTTGTTTTCATTTTTCCTGCTGCTTCTTTTAATAAACCTACTTGATCGTTCATTAATTCGTATGCAGACTTACCAGTTACTGCTTCAATACGACGAGTTCCTGCACCGATACCAGACTCAGCAACGATTTTGAAAATACCGATAGAAGCTGTATTATCAACGTGACAACCACCACAAAGCTCTAAGCTGTAATCGCCAACTTGTACAACGCGTACAACATCACCGTATTTTTCACCGAATAATGCCATTGCGCCCATTTCTTTCGCTTCTTCGATTGCTTTTTGAGAAATCTCAACATCAATACTTTCCCAAATTTTCTCGTTTACCATACGCTCAATTTTTTCTAATTCGTCAGCTTGTACTTGACCGAAGTGAGAGAAGTCAAAGCGTAAACGTTCAGAAGTTACAAGAGAACCTGCTTGGTTAACGTGTGTTCCAAGTACATCTTTTAATGCTTGGTGTAGTAAGTGAGTTGCTGTATGATTTTTCACAACGCTACTACGGTTTTTCGTATCGATAATAGCTTTCACAGCCGCATCTTTCGTTAATGTACCTTCTTCAACAACAACTTTGTGTAAGTTTTGACCATTTGGTGCTTTTTGCACGTCTTTTACAAGAACTTTCACGCCATCAGCAAGAAGGTAACCACGGTCTGCAATTTGTCCACCGCTCTCAGCATAGAATGGTGTTACATCAAGCATTAATTGTCCTTCTTCACCAGCTTGTAAGCTGTCTGTGTATTCGCCGTTTTTCACAAGTGCAACAACGTTACTTTCTGTTGCAACTGTACCGTAACCAACGAACTCACTCGCTACTTTAACTTCTCCAAGTACACCGCCTTGAACTTGCATTGAGTCAACGTCTTGACGAGCAGCACGTGCACGCTCACGTTGTTTTTCCATTTCATTTTCAAAACCTTCATGATCAACTGTCATGCCAGCTTCTTCTGCATATTCTTCTGTTAATTCAATTGGGAAACCGTATGTGTCATATAGACGGAACGCATCTACTCCAGAAATAACAGTTGTTTTTTCTTCTTTTGCTTTTGTAATAACTTCAGCTAAAATTGCTTCACCATCATGAAGTGTTTCATGGAAACGCTCTTCTTCGTTTTTCACAACTTTCGCAATGAAATCTTTCTTTTCAAGTACTTCTGGATAGAAGTCTTTCATTACTTCTCCAACAACCGGTACTAATTCAAACATGAATGGACGGTTAATGTTTAATTTCTTCGAATAACGAACAGCGCGGCGTAATAAACGACGTAATACATAACCACGGCCTTCGTTAGAAGGAAGAGCACCGTCACCAACAGCAAATGTTACTGTACGGATATGGTCAGCAATTACTTTAAACGCCATATCTTTTTCTAAATCGCCATTACGATATTTCTCACCAGAAATTGATTCTGTTGCACCAATCATCGGCATGAATAGATCTGTATCAAAGTTCGTAGGCACATCTTGAACGATAGATGTCATACGTTCTAGACCCATCCCTGTATCAATGTTTTTCTTAGGAAGTGGTGTATATGAACCATCTGGATTATGATTAAATTGAGAGAATACAAGGTTCCATACTTCTAAGTAACGCTCGTTTTCTCCGCCTGGATATAATTCTGGGTCACTAAAGTCATTACCGTAAGCTTCTCCGCGGTCATAGAAAATCTCTGTATTCGGTCCACTTGGTCCTTCACCGATATCCCAGAAGTTTTCTTCTAAGCGGATAATACGCTCTTTTGGAACGCCCATTTTCTCATTCCAAATTGTGAATGCTTCTTCATCTTCTGGATGGATTGTAACTGATAGTAATTCTTTATTGAATCCGATCCATTTGTCGCTCGTTAAGAATTCCCAAGCCCATGTAATTGCTTCTTCTTTGAAGTAATCACCGATTGAGAAGTTTCCTAACATTTCAAAGAATGTATGGTGACGAGCTGTTTTCCCTACGTTTTCAATATCGTTTGTACGAATTGATTTTTGAGCATTTGTAATACGTGGATTTTGTGGGATTACACGTCCATCAAAATATTTTTTTAATGTAGCTACACCACTATTAATCCACAGAAGAGATGGATCTTCATGTGGAACTAGTGATGCACTAGGTTCTACTGCATGTCCTTTTTCTTGGAAAAAGTCTAAAAACATTTGACGAATTTGTGCGCCTGTTAGTTGTTTCATTGTATTTTCCTCCTTAAATATAAAAAACTCCCGTCCCTATAAAAGGGACGAGAGTTAACTCGCGATACCACCCTAATTATGAATTGATTACAATAACAATCAATTCATCACCTCATGGTGCCGTAACGTGGCAAGACGGCAGTGATTAGCTGCTCTCAGGATTAGCTTTCTGTTACCCTTCATTTAAAGCTTCTTTCAGCCATATGGAAGCTTCTCTCTATAAATGGACTGTAACGTACTTGTTCCGTCATTGATTTAATGTATTATATGACTAAATATAATAGAATTCTCTTAAGTTTGTCAATGTAGATAATCATTTATATTGTATTAATCGCTTATTAATCATAGGTATTCTACTATTCATTCTTAACAGCCTTTTCATATATTATGCGTTTATTAATAAATTGGAATCTCCTTACAATAATTATTTATAAAAATTTCTAAATATTACTTTTTTTGCTATAATTAAATTATTGTTAATAAAATAAAGGAGCGATCACAATGACAACCTTACTTAACAAAGCTAAAAACATATTAGCAACTGACGAAACGATATTATTTTACGCAGCATGTTCATTAGACATATTTATTTATCGTTCCGTCGCAAGGCCAGGATTGCTAATTTTAACGAACAAAAGGCTATTCTTTTACGGGCCAGATGTAAGTAAGAATCCAATATTTGAAGAGTACTCTTTTGCAAAAATTTCTAATCTAAAAGAACAAAAGCGTCTTTTCAACAATCAAATTGTATTTATGTATGATAATGAATGGAAAAAAATAAAACATATTCAAACAAATGATGTGAGCTCCCTCGTTCAAAAGATACACGAGCAGCTTTCTAAATAAATATATGATTAGCCCTCTATTTCTTACATAGAGGGCTTCTATACTTACACATTTTCTTTTTTCAAGAGAGGTCTCACATGAACAATGACAGTACGAATAACTGCTAAAATCGGAACCGATATTAGTAATCCTACAATACCAGCTACTTCCCCCCCAACTAGTAATGCAAGCATAATAATAACAGGATGCATACGAAGTGACTTACCAACAATGTAAGGCGATAAAATGTTACTTTCCACAAATTGCAAAATAGCAATCGTAATCCCCGCCTTAATAAGTAAACTCGTTGATACTGTTGCTGCAATCATTAACGTCGGGATCGCTCCTAAAATAGGACCAAAGTACGGGATTATATCCGTTACCCCAATAATAATGCCAAGCAATAATGGATATTTCATACCGATAAACCAAAAAGAAAGAGCTGATACTCCCCCTAATACTAAACAAACAAATAACTGTCCTCGAATATAACTTCCAAGTGACTTATCAATTTCTTTCGCAAGCATTTGCCCCGTACCTCGCCATTTACTTGGGACTAGTTTCCAAAAGATATGATAAAACTCACCATAATCTTTTAATATGTAAAATACAATGAACGGTATTAAGAAAATAATGAGCAATGAATCGAGTACACCACGAGCTGTACTCATCACTTTATTTAAAAGCGCTTGAATCTTCGTTTCCACACCCACAAAAAGTTGTTTCACCTTTTCATGAATGAACGAAGGGAAATTCGCTGTTTGTTCTGTAACGCCATCCATCCACGAATCGTACATCTTTGTAAACTGCGGAAATTGTTCATTAATCTCTTGTAACTGTTTAATAACGACTGGTGTTCCTTTATAAATCCCATAACCAATTCCACCAAAGAAAAGGATATAAATGAGCAAAATGGCAAGTGTACGGGGCATCCCTTCCTTATGAATTTTTTCAATTAAAGGGTGCAATAAATACGCAATAAAACAGGCGATAAGAAACGGCGTAATCGCTACTTTAAATACAAAAATAATCGGTGCCCATAGTGGCTTAATTTTTAAAAAGACGAGCAAACAAAGAAAAACAAGTAACAATAATCCTAAACGATATATCCAAATGATTTTAAGATTCTTCACATGAAAAACCTCCTCCACCTTTATTTTGAAAATAAATGGGTTAGGTTATGTGTGAAACTTTTAAAATCTTTTCATACGGACCATACTGTTTTTTAAAGACGTACATATAAATAACATAACAAGGACAACCACCCCTGAGAATACAGCATGAAATAATGTAATCAGGAGGGCTAATTATGGTTTTGTTTATGCTTGGATTATCAGCACTTTTTATGATTCTTGAATGGATTTGTATCGGCTTTGGTATTTGGAAGGGGTTCTTTATTCGTTCCTCACGTAAAGAAAAAGCGAAGCAATTATGGCAGTATGGAATACTTGGCGTCGGCTGTTACGGTCTATCTTATCTTTTCTCAGAAATTGGACTTTTTTATTTGCATATGAGTGCATAAAAAAACTCCCTTGTCTATAAGGGAGTTTTCACTTTATCGAAATGATTATAAGTAAGACTTAATCATCTTACGTGCTTTTTTCATATTGCGTTTTGAAAATACATCTTGCTTACGAGCATATTGATATGCTGCAGCTCCAACACCTAATGCGATTAATGAATTGCGTAGATTCAAAGTAAATCCCCCTTTTCGTTATCCAATCGTTCTTTCATTCTCATCAAATAAATCATCAAGAGAGCTTAATGAACCATCTTCCTCAACTTGATGCGTATGGATTTTCCCCTTTGAAACCGATAATTCGATATAACAATTCCAGCAATAAAATTGGTTGACACCTATTTTCCCAATGTCTTTCCCTTTGCAATTTGGACAAATGAACATATGGCTTTCATCTCCTTACAGTCTCCCAGATTCTATTCGCCATTATGTCCAAACCGCATTCATTTATACATTGCTGGAGCCTTTCAACGCTATGCGTTTGAAAGTTTCACTATATAATTTCACCTTGTTACATGAAATCATACGGTGAAATGTTTTCCACGTCCATTTCCTCGCCATTAACTGTGACCATCTGTACTTCTCCTTGTGATTCCTGCAAGCGACTAGCTAAAGTTGTTTGACGCATTGCATCATCAAGGCGATTTACACCAGATTGGAAAGCTACTTCTTCCCCGCAAATAATAAGGAACTTCTTACTTCTTGTAATGCCCGTGTAAATTAAATTACGGCGTAACATACGGTTGTAACTTTTCACAATCGGCATAATAACAATCGGAAATTCACTACCTTGTGATTTATGAATCGAACAACAATATGCATGTGTAATTTGATTTAAATCCGGCTTTGTATACGTTACCTCAATTCCATCAAATGAAACGATAATCATATCTTGTTGCTCAACGTTTTCTTTCGCATAAAACACCGAAACAATTTCTCCGATATCCCCATTAAAAACTTGGCTCTCCGGCTGATTAACGAGTTGCAGTACTTTATCGCCTCTTCGGTATACAACATCACCGTACTGGATTTCTTTACTCTTTTCCCTTTTCGGGTTAAATACTTGTTGCAGCGCTTCGTTTAATACATTAATACCAGCAGGCCCGCGGTACATCGGTGCTAATACTTGAACATCCCTTGCACTAAAGCCTTTTGTTTTAGCGTTTTCGCAAACTTTTTTCACAACCTCAACAATTTGAGCCCCTGTACAGCTGATAAACGAACGATCTTTTTTATTTTGCGCTAAATCTGGCGGGAGTGTGCCGTCTTTGATCGCATGGGCAAGTTGAATAACAGATGAGCCTTCTGCTTGACGATAAATTTCAGTAAGCTTCACTGTCGGAACTGCACCTGCATTTAATAAATCTTTTAATACTTGTCCAGGTCCTACAGATGGCAACTGATCTTCATCACCTACAACGATAACTTGAATATTCGTTGGTAGCGACTTAAATAGCTGATTTGCGAGCCAAATATCAACCATTGAAAATTCATCGATAATAAGGAGCTTACCTTGGACAGGATCCGTTTCATTACGCTGGAAAGATCCTTCTGGCGTCCAGCCAAGCAAACGGTGAATTGTGCAAGCTGGAAGTCCTGTCGATTCACTCATCCGCTTCGCTGCTCTTCCTGTTGGAGCTGTTAATAGTATTGGAAATGGATTATCATCACTGTATTCATTCGGATTTAACGATAATCCGTGAAGTGACGCATACATTTCAACAATCCCTTTAATAACGGTTGTTTTTCCTGTTCCTGGTCCACCTGTTAATAACATCATCGGTTTATGAAGTGCCGTTTGAATCGCTTCTTGCTGAAATGGTGCATATTGTACATTCAACTGTTCTTCAATTTCACCTAATGTTTTTAACACTTCTGCTTCAGGAAATGAAGGTGTTTCCTCTTGATTCATCAATCGACGAATAGACTTTACAACACCTTTTTCAGAGTAGAATAAAGTTGCTAAATACACTCGTTCTTCTTCTATGATGACTTTCCCTTCACTTTGCATCGTTTCAATACAACCTATAATATCTTCTTCAGTCACTCTTCCTTCTTGATTGTTTAAAAGTGACATCGTTTCTCTTACAAGTTGATCTTTCCTCATATAAACGTGACCAAGTTGCAATGAGACATTCTCTAATGTGTAAAAACATCCCGCTCGTACACGGTCGTCGTGATTACCCGATATCCCTAACGCACGCCCTATATCATCCGCTCGTCCAAAACCAATCCCGTCCACTTCTTCAATAAGTTGATACGGATTATTACGAATCACTTCTAATGTCATCTCTTTATATTGCTGGTAAATCTTAATAGAAAGTTTCGTTCCAAAACCGTAACCATTTAAAAAGCTCATTACTTTCTCTAATCCTTGATGTTCAACAATTGTCTCATATATTTCCTGAGCCTTTTGTTTGTTAACAACACCATTTAACGCCTCAGGGTCATCCATAATTTTAGAAATAGCATGTTCCCCGAGATGATCCACAATTTTTTCCGCTGTACGCTTTCCTATCCCTTTAAATAAATCACTCGCTAAATATTGCACCATACCTGCTTTTGTTTGCGGCAATTCTTTTTTAAATGTTTCAACCATATATTGTTTTCCATACTTTGGATGGTCCTTAAAGTGACCTGTCAATGTAAACACTTCATCTTCATGCATGCGGGGAAAATGACCGTTTATCATTACTTTCTTTTCGTCATACGTTTCATTCGTTTCAATGACTTTCATACTGACAACGGAATAGAGGTTTTCTTCGTTGTGGAAAATGGTATGAAGAACTTGCGCTTTTATAAATTTTTTCTCTTCCTCAAACAAATCCATTGCATGTTGATTTCCCATCTTTCCTCTCCTTTCCGATATTTTCACTTTAATGAGCAGTACATCCCCCACCTTTTTAGATGAGGGATAACTACCCATTAAACTATATTTTTATCTTATTCAGCTTCTTGCTCTAATAAACGAACGCCATTACCAGCTAAAAAGTGATCTGGCTGAATTTCAGTTGCTTTCTTAAATAAAGCGAGAGCTTTCTCGTTATTTTCTTCAAATACGTAAGCAACACCTAAATTGTAATACGCATCTGCATGCTCTTCATCCATTTCTAATACCTTTTCAAAATAAGGTTTCGCCTCTTGAATATGTTCTAGTCGCGCAAAGCAAAGTCCGCACTGGAATACAGCTTCTACATCGTTTTCATCTAATTCTGTTGCTCTTTGTAAGAATGGTAGTGCAAGACGATCATTTCCAAGCTGTACATGTGTAATACCTAACATAAATGTTACATCAGCTGATTGTAATCCAGCTTGCATTGCTTGTTCGAATACAACTTTCGCCTCAGTAAATTGCTCTTGGCCATAATATACGTTTCCTAAGCCATAATAAGCAGCTGCAGATTTATCATCTAACTCTAATGCACGTTTATAAAATAAAATCGCTCGCTCACTATCTCCTAATACGTCTAATAAATTTGCAAAATTAATGTATCCAAGCGCATCTTTCGGATTTTCTTCAATTGCTTCTGTAAAATTTTTAGCTGCTTCTTCCCAATTTCCTTCTTGCATATATTGAATACCTGTTTCAAGTTTGTTTGACATGTCCTTCACCTCTACAACAAATTATAACAAAGAATGTATTTTCCAAGCGAACGAAAATTCGCTTTATGTAAAAGAAACCTCTAACCGCTAATCGGCAGAGGCTTCTCATTTATCCTAAATAATCCAATTTCTTACCACTACGGTATACTTCATCAATTGTAGCACCGCCTAAGCACTCATCTCCATCATAGAAAACGACTGCTTGTCCTGGTGTAATTGCACGAATTGGCTCATCACAAAGAATACGAACTGTATTTTCATCAACGATTTGAACCGTTACTTTATTGTCTTCTTGACGATAACGGAATTTCGCCGTGCACTTAAATTCTGTTTCTTTTTCTTTGTTACTTACCCATCCTACATTCGTAGCAATAACTTCATCACCATATAGAAGTTCGTTATGGAATCCTTGATCAACATATAAAATGTTTTCTTTTAGATTTTTTCCAACAGCAAACCATGGATCACCATTACCACCAATTCCAAGACCATGACGTTGTCCAATTGTATAATACATTAAACCGTCATGCTTCCCTTTCACTTCACCAGATAATGTTTGCATTACACCTGGTTGTGCTGGTAAGTAGTTACTTAAGAAATCTTTAAAGTTACGCTCCCCAATGAAGCAAATACCTGTACTATCTTTTTTCGCCGCTGTCGCTAAGCCAGCTTCTTTCGCCATTTCACGAATTTGTGGTTTCTTCAGTTCACCTAACGGGAACATTGTTTTTGATAATTGCTCTTGGCTTAATTGATTTAAGAAGTATGTTTGATCTTTATTGTCATCAACGCCGCGAAGCATTTTATATTCGCCGTCCATATAAGCAACGCGTGCATAATGACCTGTTGCTACATAATCGGCACCAAGCGCAATTGCATGCTCTAAAAATGCTTTAAATTTAATTTCTTTATTACACATTACATCTGGGTTTGGTGTACGACCAGCTCGGTACTCATCTAAGAAGTACGTAAATACTTTATCCCAGTATTGTTTTTCAAAGTTTACTGCATAATACGGAATACCAATTTGGTTACACACTTCAATTACATCATTGTAATCTTCTGTTGCTGTGCAGACACCATTCTCATCTGTATCATCCCAGTTTTTCATAAAAATTCCGATTACATCATAACCTTGCTCTTTTAATAAAAGTGCTGCTACAGATGAATCGACGCCACCGGACATTCCGATGACAACGCGTGTTTCGTGAGGTAGTTTGTTCATCATGTCACCTCCCATGCTAATTTTGTGTTAATCGCTTCACGATTTTCACTGTTTCGTACGCCGCTTTTTCAATTTGCTCTTTCGTATTTCCAAGTCCAAAACTAAAGCGTACGGATGAACGTATTTGATCGGAGTCTTTTCCAAACATCGCTACTAATACATGTGATGGATCAATCGAACCAGCTGTACAAGCAGAACCACTTGATACTGCAATGCCAGCTAGGTCTAAGTTCACAAGAAACGGTTCAATGTTCATTCCTGTAAAACTTACATTAAGTACATGCGGTAAGCGATGTTCTAAGTTTCCGTTTACCTCGAAAGTAATGCCTTCATTTTTGAAGACAGATACCATTATATCTTTAAACTCTTCATATTGGGCATTTTTTTGCTCACGAGTTTTTTCAGCTATAAGAATTGCATGCTGAAGCCCAGCAATACTAGGCACATTTTCCGTACCAGCACGGCGTTTTCTTTCTTGCTCTCCGCCTATTAATAACGGCTCAAATTTCACATTTGCACCAGCGAATAAGAACCCTACACCTTTTGGCCCATTAATTTTATGAGCTGAAATTGATAATAAATCAATACCAAACTCTTTCACATTAATTTCTACTAAACCGTAAGCTTGTACCGCATCTGTATGGAAATAAGCTTGATGCTCTTTTAGCAGCTTTCCTATTTCCACAATTGGTTGCATTGTCCCTACTTCATTATTCCCAAACATAATAGATACAAGAATCGTCTCTTCTGTTAATGCCTTTTGTATGTCAGAAACTTGAATGCGTCCTGTTTCATCGACAGGTAAATATGTCACTTCAAACCCTTCACGCTCTAACAATTCGCACGTATGCAAAATCGCATGATGTTCAATTTGCGTCGTTATTATGTGGTTACCTTTATGACGGTTCGCACGTGCTACACCTATAAGCGCTAAATTATCAGCTTCTGTACCACCACTCGTAAATATAATTTCATTCGGATTCGCATGAATGCTGCGTGCACACACTCGTCTCGCCCCATCTACTGTGTGACGAGTTTGACGTCCATAAAAGTGAATACTAGACGGGTTCCCGAATATTTCTGTCATATATGGAATCATCTTTTCGACCACTTCTGGGTGAGTCGGAGATGTCGCAGCATGATCTAAGTAAATGCGTTCCATTAAATCTCCTTCTTTCCAAATCGTTTCACAAGGAATTAAATGTAAAACATATAGCCCCCGTGATTTTCTTCCTCATAACGTACTAAATCTTCTAACGTTGTACTATCTAACACTTCTTGCACCGCATCACGAACACGCATCCATAACTGGCGCTGTGCTGGCTCTTCTTCTTCTATCATTTCTACAACACTAATCGGTCCCTCTAATACACGGATTACATCCCCAGCTGTAATGTTAGCCGGTTGATCAGATAATACATATCCGCCATATGCCCCGCGCGTACTCTTTACAAGACGAGCGTTACGAAGTGGTGAAATTAATTGCTCTAAGTAATGCTCGGATAAGTCATGCGCCTGCGCAATTGATTTTAATGAAATCGGACCTTCACCAAACTTTTTTGCAAGATCAATCATAATTGTTAAGCCATAGCGGCCTTTTGTTGAAATCTTCATCTATTTTGCACCTCTTTTCAAATTTTCACTTCTATTGGTTATATCTTATTTATAAAAAGAACACAATTTAAAATCCTATGAAATTATAGCATAATATAGTATTATAAGAAATTTCAACTTGTGTATCAAAATGATAACATAAAATCACATTGAAAAACTCGGAAATTATTACAATTGAAAGAAAAATGAAAATATTCTTCTTCATTTTTCCCATAAAACAGCATCCTATTTCAAATTTCGTAGAAAAAAATGATACGATAGAACGAGATTATATATTAAGGGAGACGGTCTAAATGAAACAACCACTCGCACATCGAATGCGCCCTACAAATATTCAAGAAATTATTGGGCAACAACATTTAGTTGGTGAAGGAAAGATTTTATGGCGAATGGTCCAAGCAAATCATTTTCAATCTATGATTTTATACGGTCCTCCAGGTACAGGAAAAACATCCATTGCCAGTGCAATTGCAGGAAGTACCGGTACCCCGTTTCGTCTATTAAACGCTGTTACTCACAATAAAAAAGATATGGAAGTTGTCGTACAAGAAGCAAAGATGCATCGACACCTCGTTTTAATTCTAGATGAAGTTCACCGTCTAGATAAAGCAAAGCAAGACTTTCTATTACCCCACTTAGAAAGCGGACTTCTTACTTTAATTGGTGCAACGACAAGTAATCCATTCCATGCAATAAACTCCGCTATTCGAAGCAGGTGTCAAATTTTCGAATTACACGCACTAACAGAAGATGATATTTTAATTGGGTTAAAAAGAGCTTTAGAAGATAAAGAAAAAGGCCTTGGAGAATATGCTGTAACGGTAACAGATGAAGCACTACATCATTTTGCAAATGCCTCTGGTGGTGATATGCGTTCCGCTTATAACGCACTTGAACTTGCTGTATTATCTAGCTTTACTACAGACGATCAAGCGGCTGAAATCACACTCGAGATTGCAGAAGAATGCTTACAAAAGAAGAGCTTCGTTCACGACAAAGGCGGCGATGCTCATTATGACGTATTATCAGCATTTCAAAAATCAGTACGCGGAAGTGATGTAAATGCAGCGCTCCATTATTTAGCACGCCTTATTGAAGCAGGTGATTTACAAAGTATTGGCAGACGCCTTCTTATTATGGCTTATGAAGATATTGGACTTGCTAGCCCACAAGCTGGACCGCGTACACTAGCTGCAATTGAATCAGCTGAACGAGTTGGATTCCCAGAAGCACGCATCCCACTTGCAAATGCCGTTATAGAGCTATGCTTATCACCAAAATCAAATTCAGCTTATAAAGCACTTGATGCTGCATTACACGATTTACGCAACGGTCAAACAGGTGACATTCCAAGCCATTTAAAAGATAGTCATTACAAAGGCGCAGAATCACTCGGAAGAGGCATTGGATATTTATATCCACACGACCATCCAAATGGCTGGGTAAGGCAACAATACTTACCTGATAAAATAAAAAACAAGCAATATTATAAACCGAAAACGACAGGGAAATTTGAGCAAGCACTTTCTACTGTTTATGAAAGATTACAAACTTCGAATAAAACGAAAAATAAAGGGTAACATAAACGAAAACGTCACCATTATGGAGGCTTCGCTTATGAAAACACGTCAAGATGCATGGACAAAAGAAGATGATCTCCTTTTAGCAGAAACTGTTTTGCGACATATTCGCAGCGGAAGTACACAAATAAAAGCGTTTGATGAAGTTGGCGACGCTTTAAACCGCACTTCCGCAGCTTGTGGTTTTAGATGGAATGCTGAAGTAAGACCGAATTACGAAGATGCGGTGCAGCTTGCAAAAAAACAACGTAAAGAATTAAAACGTTCTGAAGCTAATATAGAAAAAGATCGGTTCACGAAAACGAAACAACTCGTAATTGACGCCGATTTTTCAGAAGATATTACGCCAAGTAAACAAGATCTTACAATGCAAAATGTCATCTCATTTTTACAAAATTTAGAACATAACAATCCTTCACTTGCAAAGTTGCAAACTGAAAATGATGTATTACAAGCTCAGCTCACTTCTCTGCAAAAAACGAATCATGAACTTGAAACGAAATTAGCGGTACTCACAAAAAAACAACAAGCAATCGAAGAAGATTACGCGATGCTTGTTCGAATTATGGATCGCGCTCGAAAACTTGTTTCGGTTGAAGAACAAGAAGAACAGATTGCTCCCATTTTCAAGACAGATCAAAATGGAAATTTAGATATTATATATTCTGCAGAGAATTAAAAACAAGGATGTCACTTTTTTGACTAAGTGACATCCTTGTTTGTTTTCGGAAAACCATATATATACATGTCGGTAAATGAAATTATATTAACGGTTTTTCAAATATATCTATCACAACTTGCAATATATCAACGATTTTTCAAATATATCTATCACAACTTACAATATATCAACGATTTTTCGAATATATCTATCACAACTTGCAATATATCAACGATTCAATAAAGGAGATCGATTTAATGACAAAGATTTACAATAACATTACTCCCTGTCATACAAGGAAACTCCTAAAATGGATTAGATATTTTTTACTAAAATGTTATTATAAACATATACCTTTAAAGGGAGATGGTTGCTATTTCATTAATAATCTTCAAAATAACTCTTGGCCTTCTCGTCCTGACTTTAGCTCTTTTCACCATTAACAGTCTAAAAAAGACATCCGCCTATAAATCAGATAAATATGATTATTACTTACTAACCTTACTTACATTTGAACTAGTAGTGATGCAAATATCCATATTTCTTTAATACATATAAAAAAGCATATATCCAAAATGGATATATGCTTTTCTTTTATTCTTGCCCTACACGTTTCACTTCTACATTTTTAATACGTTCACGTACAACGTGACTTGCCATAATTAAGCCTGCCACAGATGGTACAAATGCATTTGATGAAGGCGGTAATTTCGCTTTACGAATTTTTGCATTCTCGTCTGGTACGATTTCTTTACGTACTTCTTCGCGAATTACGATTGGGTTTTCGTCAGAGAAGACAACTTTTACACCTTTTTTAATACCCTCTTTACGAAGCTTCGTACGAATTACTTTCGCAATTGGATCTGTATGTGTTTTAGAAATGTCCACAATACGGAAACGAGTTGGGTCCATTTTATTTGCTGCACCCATACATGAGATAATTTTAATTTTACGACGTAAACATTGTTTAATTAAATGGATTTTGAACGTAATCGTATCAGATGCATCCACTACGAAATCTAAACCGTGTTTAAAGAACTCTTCATATGTTTCATCTGTATAAAACATTTCTAATCCAATTACTTCACATTCCGGATTAATGTCTGCAATACGCTCTTTCATTAATTCTACTTTTGAACGTCCTACAGTAGATACTAAAGCGTGAATTTGACGGTTTACGTTTGTAATATCTACAACGTCTTTATCAACTAATACGAGACGTCCTACTCCAGAACGCGCTAACGCTTCAGCTGAAAATGAACCTACGCCGCCAATTCCTAAAATACCAACTGTACTATTTTTTAATATTTCAAGTCCTTCTTTACCGAAGGCTAATTCATTACGTGAAAATTGATGTAACATTCAGCTCTACACTCCTATTACAAAAATGGTCTACCATGTATTCTAGCGTTTTTCCGACTATTTGTATAGAAAAAGTTATAGAATTCCTAAAAATACATATTTCGATAATGAAAACATAGTGTAAACCGGGATTTTGTTTCTTCTTTTAATTATCCATTAAAAAAGTCTAGATGGTTATAGTATAACCATCTAGACCCTATTCTTACTTCTCTTCTTTTAAGCTTAATTTTAAGTTTAACTCTTCAAGCTGTGCTTCTGCAACTGGGCTTGGAGCTTCTGTTAATAAGCAGCTTGCGCTTGCTGTTTTTGGGAATGCAATTGTATCACGAAGGTTCGTACGGCCTGCAAGTAACATAACAAGACGATCTAAACCTAATGCGATTCCGCCGTGTGGTGGTGTACCGTATTCGAATGCTTCTAATAAGAATCCGAATTGCTCTTGCGCTTCTTCTTGTGAGAATCCAAGTGCTTTGAACATTTTTTCTTGTACGTCACGCTCATAAATACGAAGTGATCCACCACCAAGCTCATAACCGTTTAATACAAGGTCATATGCTTGTGCACGTGCTTTTTCTGGTGCTGTTTCTAGTAGCTCAACGTCTTCACGGAATGGCATTGTGAATGGATGGTGAGCTGCGAAATAACGATCTGCATCTTCATCGTACTCAAGAAGTGGCCAATCAGTTACCCATAGGAAGTTAAATTTACTTTCGTCAATTAACTCAAGCTCTTTACCTAGACGTAAACGAAGTGCGCCTAAGCTATCTGCAACAACGCTCTTCTTATCTGCTACGAATAGTAATAAGTCGCCAGCAGTAGCTTCTAATGTGCTCATTAACACATTTGCATCTTCTTCACCGAAGAATTTCGCAATCGGTCCTTTTAGGCCGTCTTCTTCAACTTTAAGCCAAGCTAGACCTTTTGCACCGTATACTTTCACGAATTCAGTTAATGCATCGATGTCTTTACGAGAGTATTTACTTGCAGCACCTTTTGCATTAATTGCTTTTACTTGTCCGCCGCTTTCTACAGCACTTGTAAACACTTTAAAGCCACAACCTGCTGCAAACTCAGATAAGTCTGTTAGTTCCATTTCAAAGCGTGTATCTGGCTTATCAGAACCGTAGCGAGCCATTGCATCAGCATATTTCATACGAGGGAATGGTGCACTAACTTCTACACCTTTTGCATCCTTCATAACTTTCGTCATCATACGCTCCATCATTTCTAAAATTTCATCTTGTGTTAAGAATGAAGCTTCGATATCGATTTGCGTGAATTCCGGTTGACGATCTGCACGTAAATCTTCATCACGGAAACAACGTGCTACTTGATAGTAACGCTCAAATCCGCCGACCATAAGAAGCTGTTTAAATAACTGTGGTGACTGTGGTAATGCATAGAATTCACCGTCATGTACACGACTTGGTACTAAATAGTCACGAGCTCCTTCTGGCGTACTCTTCGTTAAAATTGGTGTTTCTACTTCTAAGAACTCTTCTGTATCTAAGAAGTTACGAATTGTTTTTGTTACGTCGTGACGCATTTTGAATGTGTTGAACATTACAGGACGACGTAAGTCTAAATAACGATATTTTAAACGCACATCTTCTGATGCATCTGTATCATCAGCAATGATAATTGGTGTTGTTTTCGCTGCATTTAGTACATTTACTTTTGTTGCTTGTACTTCAATACGACCAGTTGCCATATTGTCATTAATTGCGCCTTCACCACGTTCAACAACTGTACCTTCTATGTGTAATACGTATTCGCTACGAATTGTTTCTGCTACTTCTAACGCTTCTTTTGATGTTTCTGGGTTAAATACAACTTGTACGATACCTGTACGGTCACGTAAATCGATAAAGATTAATCCACCTAAGTCACGGCGTTTTTGTACCCAACCTTTTAATTGAACTGTTTGTCCAACAGCTTCTACTGTTACTTTTCCACATGCATGTGTTCTTTCAGCCACTGTAAGTTCCCCCTATATTAATTTCTCTGCTACGTATGAAGCAAATACATCTAACGCTACTTCTTCTTGTTCACCTGTTGCCATATCTTTTAAGTTAATGATGCCTTTATCTAGCTCATCTTCTCCTAATACAGCTACAAATTTCGCCTTTAGACGATCTGCTGATTTAAATTGTGCTTTCATTTTGCGATCTAAATAATCTTTTTCAACCGACAATCCAGCTTTACGAAGATCGAATGCCACTTTTGCAGCATGGTCTTTCGCTTTTTCACCAAGCGCTACAACGTAACAATCAATGCTATGTTCAAGTGGTAATTCAATGTTTTCAGCTTTTAGCGCCATAATTAAACGTTCAATACTCATTGCAAAACCGATACCTGGCATTTCTGGTCCACCGATTTCTTGTACAAGTCCGTTATAACGGCCACCACCGCTTAATGTAGTGATCGCACCGAAACCTTCTGCCTCACTCATAATTTCAAAAACAGTGTGTTGGTAGTAGTCTAAACCACGCACTAAGTTCGGATCTTTTTCAAATGGAACATCCATCATCGTTAATAGTTCTTGAACTTTGTCGTAGTATACTGCTGAATCTTCGTTTAAGTATTCTGTAATAGATGGTGCTGTTGCCATTAATTCATGGTTACGGTCCTTCTTACAGTCTAAAATTCGAAGTGGGTTCTTTTCTAAGCGAGATTGACAGTCAGAACAGAATTCGCCGATACGTGGCTCAAAGTGTGCGATTAATGCATCACGGTGTGCTTGACGGCTCGCTGCGTCACCTAAACTGTTTAATACAACTTTAATATTTTTCAAGCCCATGCCGCGGTAAAATTCAACAGCAAGTGCAATTACTTCTGCATCAATTGCAGGGTCATTACTGCCGATTGCTTCGATACCGAATTGTACGAATTGACGATAGCGACCTGCTTGTGGTCTTTCATAACGGAACATTTGACCGATATAGTATAATTTCGTTGGTTGTGTTGCATCACCAAACATTTTATTTTCAACGTAAGAACGTACAACAGGTGCAGTACCTTCTGGACGTAATGTTAAGCTACGCTCTCCACGATCTTGGAATGAGTACATTTCTTTTTGTACGATATCTGTCGTATCACCAACACCGCGTAAAAATAGCTCAGTGTGCTCAAAAATTGGTGTACGAATTTCTTTATAATTGTAACGACGGCAAATTTCGCGTGCTTGCCCTTCGATATACTGCCATAACTCAACAGTGCCTGGAAGAATATCTTGCGTTCCGCGTGGGATTTGAATAGACATATTCAGTTCCTCCTCAAATTGTTTTAATCTTAATAAAAATAAAAAAACTCCCGCCTCTACTGTTTAAACAGTAGGGACGAGAGTATTATACCCGTGGTGCCACCCTAATTGAAGCACGTATGCTTCCACTTTTTTAATAACGCTTAAATATGCGTTCATCCCTACTAAGCATATATGCCGTTCAAGTTGAAACCTCTAGAGTGTCATTCAATCAGTCATCATGCAGAAATGTTTTCAGCCTAAGACATTCCTTCTCTTTCCATGTGTATCTCATTTACTCTTCTCTATCAACGGTTATATTCATATGTAAATATAAAATTACTATACGTTTGTTAAGTAGGATTGTCAAGTGCTCTAAGAACGTTCAATCTGCTTCTTTAAACGCTTTACATCTTGAAGAGAAATCCCAAACTCGGAAGCAAGCTCCATTGAAGTATTATTTTGCTCTTTTGAAAGAAAATCATGAAAATTCACGTTAAACAGTTGATTTGCACCATTTGTAACAGAATGCCCTTTTTCATTCATACGCATACGTATATCCCTCACATTCAATATGGATGTTTTACTTTTTATTGTTCCATATTGATGAGAGAGTTATACATAACCGAAACTGCTATTGATTCCAAATAAATGAACAAAACATACAACAATGTATAAAAAAGAGAGGATTATATAACCCTCTCTTTTTTATCAACACTATTTACTTTCTACAATTAAGGTCACCGGACCATCATTGATCAAAGAAACGTCCATCATTGCTCCAAACTTTCCTGTTTCCACATGTAATCCTTGTTTACGAACTTCTTCATTAAAGAAATCGTATAAACGCTCTGCATAGTCAGGTTTCGCAGCATCCATAAAGTTTGGACGTCTGCCCTTGCGGCAATCTCCGTATAATGTGAATTGCGAAATAGATAGAACTTGTCCTTCTACATCAAGTACAGAATGATTCATCTTTCCGCTCTCATCTTCAAAAATACGTAAGTTTGCAATTTTTTCCGCAATGTAAGTTGCATCTTTTTCTGTATCTTCGTGCGTAATGCCAACTAGTAATGTTAAACCGAACGGAATTTGTCCTACGATCTCACCGTCTACTGTGACAGACGCTTTCTTTGATCGTTGTAAAACAACTCTCATCTTTCTACACTCCCTATTAATGCATCATGCGTCGTACTGCATAAATTTCTGGAACGCGTTTAATGCGTTCTACTACTTTTTTCAAGTGTTGTAAGTTACGAATCGAGATTGACATATTAATTGTTGCCATTTTATTACGGTCACTTCTACCAGAAACAGCTGAAATGTACGTTTTCGTCTCTGTAACAGCTTGCAGTACTTCATTTAATAAACCACGGCGATCGTAACCCGAAATTTCAATATCAACGTTATACTCAATTTCTTTTTCAGGGCTACCTTCCCACTCTACTTCTAATAAACGTTCTACAGCTTCTTCTGTATGAACGTTTACACAATCACGGCGGTGAATCGATACACCTCGGCCTTTCGTAATATATCCAACGATATCATCGCCTGGAACTGGGTTACAGCATTTCGATAAACGGATTAATAAATTATCAGCACCGCTTACCTTTACACCAGAATCCCATTTTCGAATTTTCATCGGTTTACGAACTTCCTTAACTTCAACAATTTCTTCTTCTTCGCGTTGTTTGCGGAACTTGTCCGTTAGTCGCGTAACAATTTGCGAAGCTGTAATTCCGCTATATCCAACTGCTGCAAACATATCTTCTTCATTTGCAAAGTTAAATTTCTCAGCGACGCGTTTTAAGTTATCAGGCGCTAATACTTCTTTCATCTCATACTCTAGACCACGTACTTCCTTTTCAACAAGTTCACGGCCTTTTTCAATATTTTCGTCTCTACGTTGTTTCTTAAAGAATTGACGAATTTTATTTTTCGCATGAGATGTTTGAGCAAGTTTTACCCAATCTTGACTTGGGCCATATGAATGTTTCGACGTTAAAATTTCAATGATGTCGCCTGTTTTTAATTTATAATCCAACGTCACCATTTTACCGTTTACTTTTGCACCAATTGTTTTATTCCCAATTTCCGAATGGACACGATACGCGAAATCAATCGGAACCGATCCAAGTGGTAATTCCATTACATCGCCTTTCGGTGTAAAGACGAATACCATGTCAGAGAATAAATCAATTTTTAATGACTCCATAAATTCTTCTGCATTAGAAGCTTCATTTTGCCATTCTAATATTTGACGGAACCATGTGAGTTTCTTCTCTAATGTACCTGTTGTTTCTGCTGTTTTTCCTTCTTTGTACGCCCAGTGTGCCGCGATCCCGAATTCTGCAATTTCGTGCATTTCTTTCGTACGAATTTGCACTTCAAGTGGATCACCTTTTGGTCCAATTACAGTCGTATGAAGAGATTGATATAGATTTGCTTTTGGCATTGCAATATAATCTTTAAAACGACCTGGCATCGGCTTCCAGCACGTATGAATAATTCCAAGCACCGCATAACAATCTTTAATACTATTTACAACGACACGTACAGCTAATAAATCGTAAATTTCATTGAACTGCTTATTTTGCAGTGCCATTTTACGATAAATACTGTAAATATGTTTCGGTCTTCCAGAAATCTCAGGTTGAATTGCAACTTCTTTTAATTTCTCACGAATACCAGTCATTACTTCGTCTAAGTATTCTTCACGTTCTGCACGTTTACGCTTCATTAAATTTACAATACGATAATATTGTTGGGGATTTAAATAGCGAAGTGACGTATCCTCTAGCTCCCATTTAATAGTACTAATTCCGAGTCTATGTGCTAAAGGTGCAAAGATTTCTAACGTTTCATTCGCTATGCGACGCTGCTTCTCTTGAGGCAAATGTTTCAATGTACGCATGTTATGAAGACGATCAGCTAGTTTAATTAAAATAACTCGAATGTCTTGAGCCATTGCAATAAACATTTTGCGATGGTTTTCGGCTTGTTGTTGTTCGTGAGATTTATATTTAATCTTCCCAAGCTTTGTAACACCATCAACAAGCATAGCAATTTCTTTGTTAAATTCCCGTTCAATATCTTCTAACGTAATCTCTGTATCTTCCACTACATCATGTAAGAAACCTGCTGATACCGTAGCTGGATCCATGTGTAAATCAACTAAAATACCTGCAACTTGAATCGGATGAATAATATACGGTTCACCCGATTTTCTATATTGTTCGCTATGCGCATCACGTGCATATTCATAGGCACGTGCCACTAGCTCAATATCTTCATCCGCTAAATATTGACTTGCTTTCTCGAGTACCTGTTCAGCTGTTAGTACCTGCTCATTTGCCATCGAATCACCTTTTATTGAAAATTGACTTTATCTTTATTTAATAGAATAAATTATATTCTATCATTATAACCCAATGATTGTGAATTGTGAAAAGGAAAAGATTTTACTGACATTTCACCATGATTTTTTGTTCAATTATACAAAAGTACCCGCTCCTCTCCAAGAGATTCACGGGTACTTTTTATCACCGTAGTTTTACCTATATAGTGATTAGTATTTTTCTAATACTAATACATCGTAACCATCTAACATTTTACGACCATCTAAGTAAGTAAGCTCTACTAAGAATGCAATCCCTGCTACAACTCCGCCTAGCTCTTCAACTAACTTAATTGTCGCTTCGATTGTTCCACCTGTAGCTAATAGATCATCTGTAATTAATACGCGTTGACCTGGCTTAATTGCATCTTTATGGATTGTTAAAACATCTTTACCATATTCTTTACCGTAGTCAACTGTAATTACTTCACGTGGTAATTTTCCTAATTTACGAACTGGCGCAAATCCTACTTCTAACGCATAAGAAACTGGGCAACCGATAATGAAACCACGAGCTTCTGGTCCTACTACAACATCGATATCTCTTTCTTTTGCGTACTCAACGATTGCATCTGTTGCTGCTTTGTATGCTTTACCGTCATTCATTAAAGGTGTAATGTCTTTAAACACAATACCTTCTTTCGGATAATCCGGTACAATTGCGATATGTTGCTTGAAATCCATATTTCTGAATCCTCCTCAGATCTAAAAGGTTTGTAAATACAAATCCTTTACCCTAACTGTTCTACTTCTTTATGATTACGAATCGTTTCAAACCATGTATATAGTTGCTGATATGTGCTATAAACCAATTCTTTTTCTAATTGTAAGTGGTTCATTTTCTCACGATATGTGTTCGATTCAATTAAATCACGCTTTTGTTTTTTGTCTGCCATAAAAATGACGCCATCCTTTATTGTAACAAATTCTAACTCAAAAAACACCTGTGTCATGAAATTTACTGTATCTTTTGACCAGCCTTTATGGCGACATAGTTGTTCTCCATATTGTCTTAAAGAAAATGGTGTTTTTTGGCTTAAGAAAGAATAGTACCATTTAAAGTGTTCTCTCGTAGGAACTGTGCTAAATAGATGGTTATTTTCTTGATAAAACAGCGTATAAATTCGCGCTGGGAATCCTACTTTAAATAACTCACGTAATTCATCTGTTCCGCTTGGCAAATCGAGTAACACGATGTATTGATCATCCAAATGCGTTACTTCTGACGCATGCATAAGCTTTTCTTTATAGTCCTCTAAAGAAAATTTATTCAATACCTCTTCAGAAAAATACACCATTGTTATTTTTTCTTTCGGAAGTTCTGCTAAATTTGCTTCTGCATTACGCATACTACGCCAATCAAATAATTGCCACGCCTCTATAGCAATATCTTGTACCATTAATTGCGGCTTCTTAAAATTGTTCCATTCATTGATGGATGCTTCTCCTATTACAGATACTTTTGCAACTGGAGAGATTTCTTTCGCATATGCACCAAAACCAAATCCAATTGTATCCAGTGTTGCTTGTCCATCACGAAGAGCCATTTTTAAATGAGAGCCATCTGATCCGATTGCGCGAATACTTTCTAACTCTGCATCTTTCACTGCAATACGTGGTTTCGGATTTCCAACACCAAATGGTGCTAACTTCTGCATATCTTCAATTGCCGCTAGTGTTACATCCTCTACTTTACAAAAAACATCAACTGCTGTAATTGGAATAAAATCTTCTTCTGTTAAAATTGCATCTGCTTGTTCATTTAAGCGGCGACGTAATTCATCTACATCATTCATATGTAGCGTCATTCCCGCTGCCATCGGATGCCCTCCAAAGTGTGGCAATAACTCTCTACAATCTGATAAATTTGCAAACAAATCAAATCCTGCAATACTACGCGCTGAGCCTTTTGCTGTTTCTTTTATAGGATCAATGCATAATACAATAGTCGGACGATAAAAACGTTCAACTAATTTAGAAGCGACAATCCCAATTACACCCGGATTCCAACCTTCTTTTGCAAGTACTAATACTTTGTTTTCTTCTGGCGGAAAGTTATTTTCAACTTCAGCGATAGCCTCTTCTGTAATTTGCTTTACAATATCTTTTCGCAGTTTGTTCAGCTCATCAATTTCTTCGGCCAACTCTTTCGCTTCCTCAGGATCATCTGATAATAAAAGGTGTACAGCCGGCGTTGCATCTTCTAAACGCCCGACCGCATTAATACGCGGTGCAATTGAGAAGCCAATACTCTCTTCTGTAATTTCACTTTGCGAAACGTTAGCAACTTTAAACAATGCCTTTAAACCAATATTTTTCGTCATACGCATATGTTTTAAACCGCGTTTCACTAGCAACCTATTTTCACCATGAAGTGACACTAAATCGGCTACTGTACCGATTACTGCAATCTCTAATAAATGTTCTGGTACACGGCCTAATAGTGCATGCGCAACTTTAAACGCAACACCTACACCAGCTAAATAGTGAAACGGATATACACCGCCATCTAATTTCGGATGTATAATCGCAAGTGCTTCTGGCAATTCTGGCGGTGGCTCATGGTGATCTGTAATAATTAGATCTATTCCAAGCTCTTTCGCTACATTCGCTTCATGTACTGCTGCGATGCCAGTGTCGACAGTAATAATCAGTGAGAACCCTGCACTATGCGCCCAACGAAACGCTTCTTCATTCGGCCCATACCCTTCTGTAAAACGATTTGGAATATAAAATTCTACTTCTGCACCTAATTCTTGAAGAGCAAGATATAACACAGTTGTACTACTTACTCCGTCTGCATCGTAATCACCAAATATTAATATTTGTTCTCCATTTTGAATCGCCTTATTTACACGTTCTACCGTTCTATCCATTCCTTCTAATAAAAATGGATCATGAAATTCTTGATTTTCTGTATTTAAAAAATCTAAAATCTTATCTTCTGTATCTAGTCCTCTACCGAGGAATAATGAAACGACAAGTGGCGATAACTGTAATTTACTTGCTAATTCACTCACTCGTTTGTCATTATATTCTTTTTCTTTCCAACGCGTCTTCGGTTGTAACACGAAATCACCCCTTAACCTGTTCATTATACAAGACAGATTAAGGGGTGACAATATAATGCAAACTACGATGCAATATCTATATACTAAAATGTTAATGATGTTTAATTTGGAGAATACGGATTTATATGTACGAATACATTTTGTACATTATCTTGTTTCATAAGTATTTCTTTCACATGTTTTCCAATACGGTGTCCTTCTTCTACAGTAATGTATGGATCTACAGACACTTTAATATCGACAATAACATAATGACCATGCTCCCGTGCATATAAAGAACCAATTTTTTTCACACCATCTACTTGAAGAACTGCTTCTCTAAGCGGAATAACATCCTCCTCATGAAGAACATGGTCAAGCGTTGCATGAATTGCTTCCGCTCCAATGCTCCATGCCATTTTTACAACAAGAAGCGAAACAACTAATCCTGCAATCGGATCAGCATATACAAGCCAGTCTATACCAAGCTTACCACCGAGTATAGCTGCACAAATACCGATTAAAGCTGCAATTGAAGAAAATACATCCGAACGGTGTTCATATGCATTTGCAATAATTGCATCACTATTTACCCTCTTCCCTAATCGGAATTTATATTGAAACATTCCTTCTTTCACGACGATTGAAAGAACAACAGCAAAAATCGTAATTCCTTTCGGCGGTTCTAGTTCTTGCGAAAAAGCTTTTATAGATGAAATCGCGATTTCAAGTCCCACAATAAATAATAATACCGCAACAATAATCGCTGAAATCGATTCCGCTTTACCATGACCATACGGATGATCTTCATCAGGTGGCTGCTTTGCCGCTCGCAATCCAAAAAGTACAGCTAGCGAACCAATTACATCTGATGCAGAATGCACCGCATCTGCTAGCAGTGCTTTACTGTTCCCAATATAACCAATTACCGCCTTTACAATTGCTAATATAATATTACCAACGATCCCGACAATAGCACCAAACTCGGCCTGTTTAAAACGTTCATCTTTTTCCATAATTAAAATCCCTTCTTTTCTTAACCTATCTTTTTATTTTAACAAAAACAGCGATAACACCACCACTTTCTTCCATCTTCTTCCCATCAAAAAGTTGCTATCTTATTGTATCCACAAACGAAAAAAGAGATGCCTCATAATAAGGCATCATCTTTTCTATACTTGCGGTTCAGATTCTACTTTCTCAACCTTCTTCTTGTTTTTCCCCTTTTTCAAACGACGGTTTTCAAGCATTAACCAAATTTGAGAGGCAACGAAAACAGAAGAGTACGTACCTACAATTAATCCAACAAGTAACGCAAACGAGAAGTTACGTAGTGACTCACTACCGAAGATAAGCAGTGCAATTACTGGGAATAACACTGTTAATACGGTGTTAATCGAACGACCAAGCGTTTGGCGGATACTTGCATTTACAATCTCTTCTAGGTCTTTTATATCGCGCACTCGTTTTTTCTGCTTGTATAATTCACGGTTTCTATCAAATGTAACAATTGAGTCATTAATAGAATAACCGATGATTGTTAGTACTGCAGCGATAAACGTTAAGTCTACCTCTAATTGGAAAATACTAAACATAACAACCATAACGAATGCGTCATGTAGTAACGCAAGCACTGCAGATAACGCATACGTAAATCGGAATCGAATACTTACGTATAAAATGATAACTGCAGAAGCAATCAGTACAGCGATAAATGCATTTCGTGCAATTTCTTTACCGATTGTCGGTGAAACTGTACTTATGTTTGGATCTGTACCATATTTATCGTGGAAGAATGTTTTTGTTTTGGCAATTTCATCTTTTGATAAAACACCTAATGTACGAACTGCGAAACCTTTATTGTCATCTCCAGTCGGTACAATATTTTCTTCCTTCACATCAATGTTCAATTCTTTAAAATCTTTATGAACATCAGATACCGTAATGGCTTGTTTTGATTGCAAGTCAATACGTGTACCACTTGCAAAGTCAATCCCAAGATTCAATTTGAAAATTGGTAAGATAATTGCACCCGCAATTACAACTACAATTGAGAAGATAAGGAATTTATGACCGATATTCACGAAGTTAATACGATCAAATCTCGTTGGCGGATGCACTACACCTTTTGTTAATGGAATAATATCCTTTTGTTTCACACCAAAATATCCTGGTTTTTTATCGAAGTAACGGCTCTTTACAAGTAAACCTAGTAAGAAACGAGTACCGAATACGTTCGTAATAAAACCAACTAAAATACTTACGATTAAACTTGTTGCGAATCCTTTTACAGAGCTATTACCATAAACGAATAACACACCAGCTGCTGCAAGAGTCGTAACGTTTGCATCTAAAATTGTTGCTAATGAACGATGGTTACCAGCTCGGAATGCCGACATCATGGACTTACCAATTTTCAGCTCTTCTTTCAGTCTCTCGTACGTAATAATATTCGCATCAACTGCGATACCTACTCCGAGCACTAACGCCGCAATACCTGGCAACGTAAGAACTGCATGCATCCAGTTAAAGACAAGTAATGTAACGAAAATGTATAAACCTAACATAATAACCGCTACAAGTCCTGGTAAACGGTAGAATACAAGCATAAATAAGAAAATAAGAGCGATACCAATCGCACTAGCGAAAATCGTTTGCTCTAACGCTTGTTGACCAAATTTCGCTCCAACAGATGTTGAATACATTTCTTTTAAATCAACAGGAAGTGCACCTGCATTTAATAAAGATGAAAGTTGTTTCGCACTTTCAACTGTGAAGTTTCCACCTACGATAGATACTTCAGCTTGGTTAAATACTTGGTTTACTGTTGCTGCTGATAAGAACTTTGGATTCGGTTTTGCAGATTCTGCTTTATACGAATCTTTTCCTTCTTCAAAATCAAGCCAAATTACCATTAAATTCGTTGGTGGTGGCATTTTAGAAATTTTTTCAGTTACTTCACGGAATTTTTCAGCGCTTTTTAGTGTAAGACCTACGCTCGCACGGCCTTGCTCATCAAATGTTTGCTTCGCTCCGCCGCCTTTTAAATCCGTTCCATCCATAAGAAGGTTATCATCCACATCACGGAATGTTAATTTCGCTTGTGTTGATAACATTTCACGTGCTTTTTGCTGATCTTGTACACCAGCAAGCTGTACACGAATTCGATCTTGCCCTTCGATTTGAATGTTCGGCTCACTTACACCGAGAACATTGACACGATTTTCAAGAGCACCTACTGTACTTACAAGTACGTCTCGATCGATTTTATCACCTTTTTTGGCTGGTTTTACTTCATACAGAATTTCAAAACCACCGCGAAGGTCTAGTCCTAGACTAATTCCTTTTGCTATGTCTTTTCCTGCCGCACCAATTACTCCACCGATTAATAAGACGATGAGGAAAAAGGCGGCAATTCTCGTACCACGCTTTGCCATATGTACCCTCTTTCTGCTACTAACACTTTCAATAAATCTTTTACGATTCACTGCTATACGTGTGCATACGCCTAGTTAGTAGACTTCCTTTCTATAATTTTTGCTAGCTCATCACTAGCTGTATAGGTAAGCTTTTACACTCCCTACACTTTCATCATTTATTTTCCTCTTCACTACCTCCTTTATATATAATCTTAGACACAATTATTTCCTCTTTATCAATACATATCATTATACTGCAAAAGGAAGAACAAACCAATTGCAGTCGGTTATTTATTTTCGTACTCATCAAATGACCAAAGCGGTGCTTGGTAAGCTTCAACAGTTAAATATGTCATATATTCATTAGTACTTACTGTTAATACGTCATTAACTAATTCATACAATCTAACATCGCTGTCTATCTTCTTCCACTTTTTCACTTTGAGAAACTTCCAAATGTCATCATCTGTTACTCGGTCGTAACCGAACATTTGAAACTCTTCTACTTTACTTTCTAAAACGACTTGTAACTGTCCGCGGTATGATTCTACCAAAGCCTCTCTATCTAACATTTATAACATCTCCTTCTTATTTCAGCACGAAAAAGTCGCTTTAATCCCGCTCTAATGGACAGCAATAACTACTTTCAAGAGCACTATCATACTTCACTCTCTTAAATGCTTGTCATTCTTGTCTCGTACGTGCATATAAATTATTGTAAATCATTCCATGGATTTTGAGAAGGTAGGAGAAGAACATGACGAGACAAAGCTTTTTAAAAGGCGCATTTATTTTAATGATAGCCGGCTTTATTACAAAAATACTTGGCTTTATCAACCGCATAGTAATGGCACGTATTTTAGGAGAAGAAGGCGTTGGTCTTTATATGATGGCCGTTCCTACATTCATTTTAGCAATTACATTGACACAAATTGGTCTTCCTGTCGCAATCGCAAAGTTTGTAGCAGAAGCGGAAGCTGTAAACGATAAACAAAGAGTTAAAAAAATATTAACCGTATCACTAGCTGTTACATCCTTTATTAGTATCATTTTAACAATCGGAATTATGTTCCTCACGCCTATTTTAGCAAAAACATTATTAACCGACGAAAGAACGTACTATCCATTAATGGCCATTTTGCCCGTTGTCCCGGTTATTGCTGTTTCTTCTGTTTTGCGTGGTTACTTTCAAGGGAAACAAAACATGAAACCTAGCGCTTATGCGCAAGTTCTAGAACAAGTCGTCCGCATTACCATTATCGCTATATGCATCCAGTTATTTTTACCTTACGGCATAGAATACGCTGCAGCCGGCGCTATGTTATCAGCTGTTCTCGGTGAAGTTGCATCCTTATTATTTTTACTCACGTTATTTCAGCGAGAAAAACATTTATCAATACGCTCTGGATTTTTCACTACTGTAAAGGAAAGCAAAGGGACATTTTATTCTCTGATGGATATTGCCCTTCCAACTACAGGAAGTCGTTTAATCGGCTCCGTTTCATATTTTTTTGAACCTATTGTCGTTATGCAAAGTTTAGCAATCGCTGGTGTCGCTGCTTCTGTTGCAACCCAGCAATACGGTATATTAAACGGTTATGCATTCCCGCTTCTATCACTACCCGCCTTTATTACATACGCTCTTTCTACAGCGCTCGTCCCTTCTATTAGTGAAGCAATGGCAAAAAGACAACATAAATTAGTGGAGCACCGTTTACAACAAGCACTTCGAATTTCATTAATTACCGGCGGATGGTCTGTCGTTATATTATACGTATTCGCTTCTCCTGTTTTAACTCTTATGTATGGATCAGACAGCGCAACAGCATTCATTCAACTTCTTGCGCCTTGCTTTTTATTTCATTATTTCCAAAGTCCACTTACCTCTGTTTTGCAAGCTTTAAACTTAGCAAGGGCTGCAATGATGAATACATTTATTGGTGCCATCGTGAAATTAATCGTTATTTTTGTACTAGCATCAAGGCCAGAATTTCAAATGATGGGGGTTGCACTTGCTATCGCTGCAAATATTGTAACAGTAACATTTCTTCACTACGCTACTGTTTTAAAAAAGATTACATTTACCATTTACGCAAAAGACTATATTTTCGGCGGACTTGCCATCGGTATCGCAGGCGCCTTCGGTTTTTATCTCCATAAATATATTATTTTCTCTCATTCCCTTGGCATACAAACATTATGGGAAATCACTTTAACAACAATTGTTTATATCGTACTTCTCTTCACTTTCAAACTCATTCGAAAAGAAGAGTTAAGTCGTCTCCCTATCATTCGTAAACTTTCATTTTTGAAATAAGATGAAACTTTAATCAGTGGGGTAATCTCCACTGATTATTAGTTAAACCAATCATTCTTACTCTTTCAAAGGATAAATCTCTAATTTTCTTTTACATCAACAAAAAATTGTCCGTTTTGAAAACTACAGTATAAAATTTGTGTTACATCGTTATAACCTAAGTTTTTTAATTTCTCAATAAGCCATTCATCTGTATGCTCAATCATTTGTAAATGACTAGATTGAATTTCTCCATCAATAATAAGAGGAAGCGTAAACTGTAATGTATCTTGTTTATTTTTTTGTTTTTGAAAGACAGATAACTTCCCAGACGGTTCCAAAATAGCATATTCTACATCCCGAATATCTCCAACTCCTTGTTCCCTTAATTGCATCATTAAATCATCTATATTATACCGTTGCTTTCTCATCTTCTTTTCATCAATCTTCCCCGCGTTTACAAGAATAGCTGGCTCACCTTCTATTAAATGCCGAAAGCGTTGATACTTTAGGGAAATGACTGACAAAATAATTTGGATGCACATAAGAAAAGTCATCGGAACTAATTGATGCCAAAGTGATTTATCGGTATTTTCAATTGCCACTACGGCCATTTCTCCAAGCATAATAAATACGACTAAATCTAATACACTTAGCTCTCCTATCTCACGTTTACCCATAAGACGAAAAATAATTAAGATGATGATATACAAAAGCATTGTCCGTCCAATTATTGATATCCATTCCATTTCTACATCTCCTTTTTTACGTATAGACTCCCCTATAAAAAAGAAACTAGTCTAACTTGGGCAAAAGGAAAATATGCTTGTATTAAAAAGGAGGAATGCATAAATGGATGGAACGAAAAAATTATCAACTGCAATTGGCTTCGGTATTGTTACACTACTAATTCTCGCATCTATTACTAGTATGATTATGGCTCTTTTATTAAAGTTTACAAATATAAATGAAGGGACATTAACCGTTACTATTTTTATACTCGCTCTTTTATCTATGCTTATGTCTGGATTTACTGCCGGCAAAAAGGCTCAAGGAAAAGGTTGGCTAGTAGGTTTCACAACAGGACTCACATTCACTATACTCGTCTTTCTAGTTAACTATTTAGGCTTTTCTCAAACCTTATCGAACTCACAATTACTTTATCAATTAGCATTAATGGGGGCGAGTACACTCGGTGGTATTTTCGGTGTAAATATGTCAAAGCAAAGTAACTAAAAAAAGGCCCTGCACATTTCATACAGGGCCTTCCACATTAGTTTTTCACAACTTCACGAATCGCATTGCGATCGAAAGTTAAGTGTGAACCACCAGATTTAATAACGATTTTCGTCTCATCTACTGATTCGATTGTACCGTGTAAACCACCGATTGTTACGATAGCATCACCTTTTGCTAACTCACTTTGCATTTGAGCAACTGCTTTTTGACGTTTTTGTTGCGGGCGAATTAATAAGAAATAGAAAATCGCAAACATCGCAACGATCATAACGATATTCATCATACCTGCATTCATCTTTTGTTCCTCCTTTTAAATTATGTATTAGAAGTTTTTAGCATTCGGTTTATTAAAGCCATACTGTTCAAAGAACTCTTCGCGGAAATCGCCAAGACGGTCTTCACGAATAGCTTGTCTCACCTGCTCCATTAAGTTTAACAGAAAATGAAGGTTGTGATAAGACGTTAAACGAATTCCGAACGTTTCATCACATTTCATTAAGTGACGAATATACGCACGTGAGTAGTTTTTACATGTGTAGCAATCACAGTTTGGATCAAGCGGACCGAAGTCTCTTGCGAATTTCGCATTTTTTACAACGAGTCGACCTTCACTTGTCATACATGTACCATTTCGAGCGATACGAGTTGGAAGTACGCAGTCAAACATATCAATACCACGAATTGCACCATCGATTAATGAGTCAGGAGAACCTACACCCATTAAGTAACGAGGCTTATTATCTGGAAGAAGTGGTGTTGTAAACTCAAGTACACGGTTCATAATATCTTTCGGTTCACCAACAGATAAACCACCTACAGCGTAACCAGGGAAGTCCATTGAAACAAGGTCTTTCGCACTTTGACGACGAAGCTCTTCGTACTCCCCGCCCTGTACAATACCGAATAAACCTTGATCTTGCGGACGTTCATGCGCTTTTAAGCAACGTTCTGCCCAGCGGCTCGTACGCTCTACAGATTTCTTCATATATTCAAAAGTAGCCGGGAATGGCGGACACTCATCAAATGCCATCATAATATCTGAACCTAATGCATTTTGGATTTCCATCGCTTTTTCTGGTGATAAGAATAATTTATCTCCATTTAAGTGATTACGGAAGTGAACGCCTTCCTCTTCAATACGACGGAAGTCACTTAAACTGAATACTTGGAAACCACCAGAGTCTGTTAAGATTGCACGATCCCAGTTCATAAATTTATGCAAGCCGCCTGCTTCACGAATAATTTCATGACCTGGACGTAGCCATAAATGATACGTATTACTTAAAATAATGCCAGAATCCATTGCTTTTAATTCTTCCGGTGACATTGTCTTAACTGTCGCAAGTGTACCAACTGGCATAAATGTTGGTGTATCAAATGAACCGTGCGGTGTATGCACACGACCTAAACGGGCACCCGTTTGTTTACATGTCTTAATAAATTCATAACGAATTGCTGTCATAACTTACTCCTTTTATTTGTTTCTCATTTTAGCGTGAGATGCAACGAACATTGCATCACCGAAGCTAAAGAAACGATATTTTTCTTTTACTGCTTCATTATAAGCATGAAGTACATTATCTCTATTTGCAAATGCACTTACAAGCATGATTAGTGTTGATTTCGGCAAGTGGAAGTTTGTAATTAAACCATCAATTGCTTTAAATTCATATCCTGGATACATGAAAATATCTGTCCATCCAGAAGCGGCGCAAAGCTTACCGTCATGATCTGTTGCAATTGTTTCTAACGTACGAGTTGATGTCGTACCTACAGTAATAATACGTCCACCATTCTCTTTCACACGATTTAATAATGCCGCTGTCTCTTCAGACATATGGTAATATTCTGCGTGCATATGGTGTTCTTCAATCGTGTCTGCAGAAACTGGTCTAAATGTTCCAAGCCCTACGTGAAGTGTAATGAATGCCAACTGAACGCCTTTTTGCTTTAACTTCTCAAGTAACTCTTCTGTAAAGTGAAGTCCCGCAGTCGGCGCTGCTGCTGAACCGATTTCTTTCGCATATACTGTTTGATAGCGATCGCGATCTTCTAGCGTCTCTTTAATATATGGAGGAAGTGGCATTTCCCCAAGTTCATCTAAAATTTCATAGAAGATGCCGTCATATGAAAATTCAAGCTGACGTCCACCTTGATCTGCAGTTCCTGTGCAAGTTGCTTTTAATTTCCCTTCGCCAAAAGAGATAACAGTTCCTTCTTTTACACGTTTCGCTGGCTTTACAAGCGTTTCCCACTTATCGCCTTCTTCTTGTTTTAAAAGAAGTACTTCAATGTGCGCGCCTGTATCTTCTTTCACACCGTGCAAACGAGCAGGCATAACTTTCGTTTCATTTAAAACTAAACAATCCCCCTCATGTAAGTAAGAAAGAATGTCCGTAAAATGTTTATGCTCAATATCACCTGTTTCACGGTCTAACACCATTAATCTTGATGTTTCACGATCTTCTAACGGGACTTGTGCAATAAGTTCTTCTGGTAAATGAAAATCAAACAGATTTATATCCATAGCTATATCCACCTATTTCTTATTTAAATCGATTTATTATATACATAATAAAAGATAGTACAATACTTAACACAATACATGTAATGATAGGAAAATAAAAGGTAACGTTTCCTTTTTTCACAAAAATATCGCCTGGAAGCCTGCCAATGAACTTCCAAGCTAATCCAACAACGATGAGTAAGATTCCCGCTGTAATAAGCATTTTGGGCATCTCCATCATACTTTTGGCATCTCCATTCCGAAATGTTCATACGCAAGCGGCGTTACAATTCGGCCCCTTGGCGTTCGTTGTAAAAAGCCAATTTGTAATAAATACGGCTCATACACATCTTCAATCGTATGAGATTCTTCTCCAATTGTTGCTGAAACCGTTTCTAATCCAACTGGACCACCACGGAATTTCTCAATAATACCAAGCAGTAATTTATGATCAATATGATCTAGACCTAATTTATCTACTTGCAGTAGCTCTAATGCCATTTGCGTAATTTCCATCGTAACCGTTCCGTTACCACGAACTTGCGCGAAATCACGTACACGTCTTAAAAGACGATTCGCAATACGAGGTGTACCACGAGCACGTCTTGCAATTTCTAATGCAGCTAACGAATCGATTTCAACTTCAAACACTTCTGCTGTACGTTCAACAATCGCAGAAAGCTGATCTACTGTGTAGTACTCTAACCTTGAAAGTACACCGAAGCGGTCACGAAGCGGTGCCGATAATGCTCCGGCGCGTGTCGTTGCTCCAACTAATGTAAATGGCGGTAAATCTAGGCGTACAGAACGTGCTGAAGGCCCTTTTCCAATTACGATATCAAGGCAAAAGTCTTCCATCGCAGGATACAATACTTCTTCAATTGATCTATGCAAACGATGAATTTCATCAATAAATAATACATCCCCTGGCTGAAGCGCTGTTAATACAGCAGCTAAATCTCCTGGTCTTTCAATCGCGGGACCTGAAGTTGTTCTAACATTAACGCCCATCTCATTTGCAATAATATTCGCAAGCGTCGTTTTACCAAGACCTGGTGGTCCATATAAAAGCACGTGATCTAACGTTTCTTCACGCATTTTCGCTGCTTCAATAAATACTTCTAAATTATGTTTCGCTTTATCTTGGCCAATATACTGACGGAGCGTCTGTGGCCGTAATGAATATTCTAAATCCGCATCTTCATATGCAGATTCCCCTGAAAGGAGACGTTCGTCCATTATACTCACCTCTTACCATTTAGTAAAAGACTAAGTGCCTTTTTAATATACTGATCCGTCGTTAATGATTCTTTTAATAACTCTGGTACAACGCGAGAAACTTCGCGTTCTGCGTATCCAAGTGCGCGCAGAGCTTCCAGTGCCTCATCAAGCTCAGCTGATGAACCTTTCTTCTCATCAAAACGTTCTGTGTCTGAGAATAAATCCACAAATGCATCTGGTACGACATCTGCTAGTTTTCCTTTTAAATCTAAAATCATTTGGCGTGCTGTTTTCTTTCCGACGCCTGGGAATTTCACTAAAAACTTCTCATCTTCATGCTCAATCGCTTGAACGACCTGTCCTGTTTGACCAGAAGCTAAAATTGCAAGAGCGCCTTTTGGCCCAATGCCAGACACGCCTAACAACTTTGTAAATAATAAACGCTCTTCACGTGTTTTAAACCCGTAAAGTGCCATAATATCTTCTCTCACATAATGATATGTATAGACACGGATTTCTTGCTTACTTCTTTGAAATACATACGGATTTGGTGTGAAAATTTGATAACCAATTCCATTATGGTCAATTACGACATATTCCGGCCCTACATACTCCACGTAACCTGTAACATATTCAAACAAAATACGATCTCTCCCTCTTAAATCATGTATTCCATTTTAACATATTTAATGATAGAAAAGCGAGACTGCCCCAACAAATGTTCTCCACTTGAAACTTCTGTTATTTTCCATTGACAGAAAGGTTAAAGCACCTTAATATACAGAGGTCGATAATGATTATCAATATTAATTAAAGGGGTTACATCAGGATGAAACGTAAGCTATTTATTTTATTTACTATTATGCTTGTTGTTCTTTCTATCGTTGGCTGTTCTTCTCAAAAAGAAGAATCAAAAGCAAAAGAACAACCGAAAACAAAAGTTGTAAAACATGCTAAAGGTGAAGCTACAATTCCAGTAAATCCAAAGAGAATTGTTGACTTATCTGGATCAACAGAAGAACTATTACTTCTTGGACACAAACCTGTTGGTACAGCAAATACATATAAAGATAAAATCCAAAATCACTTAACAGACAAGTTAGATGGAGTAAAAGCAGTGGGTTGGTACTGGGCACCTAAAGTTGATTTAGAAGCTGTTACTGCTTTAAAACCAGACTTAATTATTTTAAACAACCGTCAATTAAAAATTTATGATCAACTAGAAAAGGTTGCACCTACAGTTGTTCTAGAAACAAACTTAGAAGACTGGCGTGGTAAGTTTAAAGAAGTAGGTAAGCTATTTGACGAAGAGAAGAAAGCAGACAAATGGATTGCAGACTACGATAAGAAAGCAGACTCTTTATCTAAAAAAATTAAAGAGAAAACAAAAGATGAGAACTTTATGTTCGTTGCAGTTACACCTCAAAACTTCCGTGTATACGGCAGCTTCGGATACGGTGACATCATCTTTAACGACTTAAAACTTCCTGCAACAAAAGGTACAGATTTAAAACAAACGATGGCGCAAGTATCACTAGAAGGTCTAGTTGCATTCCAGCCTGATCAAATGTTTATTGTAAACTTCGGCGGCGAAGCTGATAAAGTGTACGAAGACTACAAAAACAGTGCCGTTTGGAAAGACAATAAAGCAGTTAAAAATAATCACGTATATGAAGTATCAAATGAAGTCTTCAATACGAAAGCATTCAATCCAATTGGAAAAGATATGCTAATTGATGAAATCGCAAAAGAAATTTTAGCTAAAAATAAGTAAGAAAAAGCAGCTCACCATGAGCTGCTTTTTTTCTTATTTTGCACTGCGTATTGTTTCATTTTTTCAATCGTCTTTACAAAACCTTCTTTTGATTTAATCCGAATACCACGCTTCAATTTCGCACGCTCATAACTCTCAAGCTTTTTCATATCAATTTGAAAGAAAGAATGGATCGCATTATCACTTTTTGGCACACCTTTGAAAATTTGTAATATCCCTTCCTCTGAAACACCAAAATATCCGCTCGTTTTCAATAACGGAGAAATATCATCAACTTTCTTTTGTAATACGATTTGTACATCATCACGATCAACAAGTTGCCATTCTTTATATTGCTGTAAAAACTTTTCTAAATCCGCTACTTTTTCTGTAAGTATTTCCTCACTTACTTCTCCATCAACATACATACGCTCTAATAAAATTGTAACCTCAGGTTCTTTTTCCGTTACTTCTGGTACTGGCCCTTCCGCCTTCACATTCGTTTCATAAACGAAACAAAACATCATAACGAAAGCTTGCATCGCAATCAGTATCCATTTCATTTCCGTTCACCTCTTTTAGGCAAGATCATACTTTCATTAGTAGTTTTTCCGGAAATGGTGGTTTTATCCATATTACATTTCTTTCGAAAAATAAAAAATGCAGATAAGGGTTTACCTCATCTGCATGTATCATTTACTTTTATATAAAATGAAAGACGCCTGCAAAGCAGGCGTCTTGATGCGTTTACGGCGAGAGACCAGGCGACCACATTCGCGTGTTTAGCACTTAAGCATATCTCTCGTCTTACGTAAATTAGCTCATCGCTTTGTTAATATAACATTAATAAAGTATAAGTGCAACATGTTTATAAAAACATTTTATTCCCTCTTTTATCCAACTGAATAATATGTAAATTATAAATTGATAAAAGTAATATATATGTTACAATTAATGTAACAGCGAAATCATAATAAACAGGAGATGGATATTGTGAAAAAAATAAAGGATGAACGTCTCATTCTGAAAACATTAAAAAACATACGTATTGCCTTTCTTTTTCAATCGCTTGGTATAATTAGCATTTTAGGCTATATCGGATTCACTGAAGGAATGGATCAAATTACGAAATCTCCATTATGGCTATTATTTATTCTTACAAGTATCGTCCTTAGTTATTTACAGTTAAGTGTTTCAATCGATGTAGAAGAAAGTGAAAAGGAAATAAAGTTAACTCCTTATTATAAACTTGTCTTCCGCTCCCTTATTGTAGGAATCGTTATGGCTATTATTTATATTATTTTCAGTCCAGAAAGACCACTGTTTGAAGCTATTTTAACAGGTAGTATTCTTTTCATATGCTTTTTAGTTTCTTACTCCGTTAGTTATTTTATTAAAAAACGTCGTTTACAAGACAACGATGAATAAAGAGGAAGGGCTACCCCTTCCTCTTTTGTTTTGCTATCGTACTGTACCAGTTAAACCGTAACGAATGTCTCGGAACATATTCACTATGTCACGATTAAAATCGTTTGTAACTGTACCGTTACGTAGACGAGTACTCATTGCATCGACACGAGTAAACATATCATTTCTTACAGAAACATATACGTTTCTGTTTCCAACTTCATTTGCAACAGCTTGACGAACTTCATTTGCAAGCGCTGTTTCATTCGATACTGGATTACGTGGTTTTACCGCAATCGCTACATCGTTTCCATATACAACTGTAGACACACGGTCTACGTTATTCATACGTTTCACACGATTTGTAATTCTTTCTGCTGTTTTACCATCATTGTTAATGTATGAATTGTTCATTGTAATATTACGTGTTGGATGTGGATTAGCAATTTGGCCATTATAATTTACAT
Organism: Bacillus sp. C-3-6; assembly: GCF_054509685.1. Lineage (NCBI taxonomy): Bacteria > Bacillati > Bacillota > Bacilli > Caryophanales > Bacillaceae > Bacillus > Bacillus sp. C-3-6. The sequence continues at coordinate 4,198,665 of NZ_CM137247.1, forward strand.
CGCGGTAATAATTATTATATCCTGTATCGTTACGACCATTTCTATATGTTACATAATCTGTATAACGATCATTACGCGTTACATTATCACGATACTGGTGTGTATCATTATAAGATGTACGCTCGTAATTGTAGTTACGTCCATCCATTGCATTGTTATCTTTTGGTGTACCACATGCAGCTAATGCACTGGTAACTAACAAAGAAGCAGCAATCACTTTTACTTTCGTATTCAATACAAAAACCCCCTCTGTTAGAATGAGCTTCTCTACTGAAAAGCTCCCTCTTATGATGAGTAACAGAGAAGGTTTTTACACTGTTAATATTTCACTGGGAATTTTCTAGCACCTCATAAAAAAAACTTCATTTTCTTAATTAACACGCCTTTTTAAACTTCTTCTTCGTCCTCTTCTTCTGAAACGGGCTCTCCAAATACATTTGGTGGATCTGGTTGATAATACATCGTTCCTGGCTGTGGTGCATATGCAGACTGAGTTGGTTGATAATATAAAGGATTCGCATATTGCGGACCACCTGGTTGTGGACTATATAGTCTACTTTCTCCTCCGCATCCACAATCTTCCTCACCCTGCACAAGCGGCGGCATATTATTATCCATTGGCATCATATTTGGGTTTGGCATAGACGTATATTGCGGGCCAAACGGCGCTCCTTGCTGATATGGCATTTGATATGGATTTGGTTGTTGATAATACGGATTCGGCGGCATCATGGGCTGCTGATACGGCATTTGATAGGGCATCATATTCGGTGGTTGATTGTTATCCATCATTGGCATCATATTCGGCATTTGATTGTTATCCATAATTGGCATCATATTCGGCATTTGATTGTTATCCATAATTGGCATTATATTCGGTGGCTGGTTGTTATCCATGATTGGCATCATATTCGGCATTTGATTGTTATCCATAATTGGCATCATATTCGGTGGTTGGTTGTTATCCATGATTGGCATTATATTCGGCATTTGATTGTTATCCATTATCGGCATCATATTCGGCATTTGATTGTTATCCATCATTGGCATCATATTCGGCATTTGATTGTTATCCATAATTGGCATCATATTCGGTGGTTGGTTGTTATCCATAATTGGCATCATATTCGGCATTTGATTGTTATCCATAATTGGCATTATATTCGGTGGCTGGTTGTTATCCATAATTGGCATTTGAATATTTGGCATTTGAATATTTGGCGGTATGACTTGTGGAATAACTACATTTTCTTTCGATACATTTGGCGATACTATATTCCCTACGTTTTCTTTCTTCACTTGCGGCGATATTATATTCCCTACGTTTTCTTTCTTCACTTGCGGCGATATTATATTCCCTACATTTTCTTTCTTCACTTGCGGTGACACTATATTCCCTACATTTTCTTTTTTCACTTGCGGTGACACTATATTCCCTACATTTTCTTTCTTCACTTGCGGCGATACTATATTTCCTACATTTTCTTTCTTCACTTGCGGCGATACTATATTTCCTACATTTTCTTTCTTCACTTGTGGCGATATTATATTCCCTACATTCTCTTTCTTCACTTGCGGCGATACTATATTATTTTTTTTCGTTTGCGGAGAAATGATATTGTTAGGTTTCATTTTACTAATTTGAGGAGCAATTAACTCGCTTCCTTTTTTTATTACATCTGAAATTTTATATTCTTTTTTCGGTTTTATTGGTGGTTGTGGCGGCTGTGGCAATACATTTACCGAAAACTTCGTGTTTTCTTTTTCCGCCGGTTTTTGTTTTTCTATCACAGGTGGTTTTTGAATAACAGACGGTTTTTCAACTGGTTTCTCTTTTTGAATTGGCTGTTCTTTTTGCACCTCTTTTTGCGGTTTCACCTGTACTTCTTTTTGCGGCTTTACTTGCATCTCCTTCTGCGGTTTTACTTGCACTTCTTTTTGTGTTTGTTGCATAGCTGGCTGCTGTGTAATTGGTGCTGATTGATACGTAACTTCTTCTTCATCTTCTATTCCAAGCGGAGTTGGTGTTGCTGCAAATTCTTTTTGCTGCACTTCTTTTACGTATTGCTTTGGAGGCGCTGAGCCTGCCCCAGCCTGTTGTTTCATGTGAATACTCTTTGATGGCACTTTAATTTTCATACCTGGCATGATTAAATCTGGATTACTAAGTTGTGTATTTGTTTTTTTCAACGTATCAAAATCCACTCCGTACTTTTTCGCAATTTTCCAAAGGGTATCCCCTTTTTGCACGATATGAATTTTCAAATTTTCCCCCTCCTGTATAACTTATCTATAAGTAACAAATCTCATGAAGTAACTCTTTCTAAATAACATTAACTTCTTTTCACTTTTATCACTTCTTCGATTTTCAATATCATTCGAAGTGGAATAAGCATAAAGAACCACAATGATTTCTTCAAAACAATGTATGCCCATTTTGTTCTTGTTATGATTATATGTATGAAAAAAAGCAACGGGAATACCGTTGCTTTACACACGCTCTAACATACGATTTAATGCAAGAACCGCTTCTGTCGTTACTTGTTTATCTACGCTAATAACGTTAATTTCTTCTCCTCTTTCTATCGTTTCAAGTACCCATAATAAGTGAGGCAGATCAATTCGGTTCATCGTTAAGCACGGGCACATAAATGGATTAAGTGAAACAATTTCTTTATCTGGATGTTGCTGAATAATTCGGTTCACTAAATTCATTTCTGTACCAATCGCCCATTTGCTACCAGATGGCGCCGATTCAATCATATCAATAATATATTTCGTTGAGCCTGCATAATCTGAAGCAGCTACAACTTCATAGCAACATTCTGGATGTACAATAATATTCATATCAGGATGATTTTTTCGTACGCTCTCAATGTTCTTCACTGTAAAATTTTGATGAACAGAACAATGCCCTTTCCATAAAATCACTTGAATTTCTTCTATATCCCCATCGTACTCTAATGAATCTGTGTGTGGGTCCCATACTGCCATTTTATCTAACGGGATACCTAAATCGTACGCTGTATTTCTCCCTAAATGTTGGTCTGGTAAAAAGACGAGACGCTCTTTTTGAGTAAACGCCCAAGATACCATTTGCTTTGCATTAGAAGAAGTTACTGTTGCTCCTCCGTTACGACCACAAAACGCTTTAATTGCAGCTGTAGAGTTCACATATGTTAACGGAATCATCGTATCTCCAAATAATTTCTTTAACTCTTTCCACGCTCTTTCTGTTTGTTCAATATCTGCCATATCCGCCATCGAACAACCTGCACGCATATCTGGTAAGATGACAACTTGATCATCTGTCGTTAACATATCTGCTGTTTCCGCCATAAAGTGCACCCCGCAAAACACAATATATTTTGCGTCTTTATTGCTCGCTGCAACTTGCGCAAGCTGAAGTGAATCCCCTGCTGCATCTGAAAATTGTACCACTTCATCTTTTTGATAATGATGCCCTGGAATGAATAACATTTTCCCCATCTTCTCTTTAATTTCACGAACACGCTTTTCCATATCTTCCGTTGACATCGTGTAATAACGCTCTGGTAACATCGTTTCAATTGGCTGTACTTGTTCTAAAATACTCATATACGTTTCTCCCCCTCTAAGCCACTTTCCTTACCCTTCAATATTGAAACTAATATCAAGTGCTTTCACTGAATGTGTTAACGCTCCAAGTGAAATATAATCTACCCCTGTTTTTCCGTATTTCGATAAATCTTCAATTGTGATGCCCCCTGAAGCTTCTGTAACGATAGCGCTTGGTACAATTTTCGAAAACTCCCGGATTTCATCTGGCGTACGATTATCGAACATAATAATATCCGCACCAGCAGCAACAGCCTCTCTCACCTGTTCCTCAGTTTCTGTTTCTACTTCTACTTTCACCATATGTCCTAACTTTTCTTTCACTGATGTAACAGCTTTTGTAATAGAACCAGCAAACACAATATGATTGTCTTTAATCATGACACCATCATATAAACCGAAGCGATGATTAAATCCACCACCACACACGACTGCATACTTATCAAACATACGTAGTCCTGGCATCGTTTTTCGCGTATCACAAATGCGAGTATGGCTACTATCTAAAGCAAGAACCGCTTTACGCGTCATCGTCGCTATTCCGCTCATACGCTGAATAACGTTTAATATAACGCGCTCTGCTGTTAATAACGATGCAATTGGACCTTGCACAGTTGCAATGATTTCGCCTTTTTCTACAAGATCCCCATCTTTCTTATAAAGCTCTACTTCAATTCTCTCATCAATTAATTTAAATCCTGATTCAATTACTAAACGTCCTGCAAAGACCCCTGTATCCTTCGCAAGAAACGTTCCTTTCGAAAGTAAGTTATCTGGAAAAATAAGCTGAGATGTTACATCTCTTTCTCCTATATCTTCTAAAAAAAATCGATTTAATGCTTCTTTAACTTTTATCGTGTTCATAAAGCCCCTCTTCCCCTCATCACACAAGTTGTAGTTTTCTCTTTACTCGAACAATTTCTTTCTTTCCTATATTTTTATCTGGATAATCACTTCGGTAATGCCCGCCAATACTTTCTTCTCTTTGCAGGGCTGAAACAACTATAAGCTCACAAACTGTTAACATATTAATAAGCGTTATCTCTTCATTCGTAAGAACATCATGTTGTAATATCATATTTCGAACACCATACTTACTAAGCCATCTCTTCGCATAAAATAAACTTTGCTCTGTTCGCACAATCCCAACATATTTCATCATGCATTTTTGTATTTCTTCTTTCGTCGGTAAATGATTCAGAACGATAAACTTTGCTTCTTTTTCGGCTAGCATGTTCACCTTTTCTTTTGTCTCTCTAGATAAAATGTGCCTTCCGATTCTTCCTCCAAACACAAGTCCTTCTAATAATGAATTACTCGCTAATCTATTTGCACCATGAACCCCATTACAAGCTACTTCCCCGACTGCGTATAGGTTCGGAATAGACGTCTCTCCATCACAGTTCGTTTTCACGCCACCCATGTGAAAATGAGTACCGGGCACGACTGGAATAAGGTTTTTATTTATATCGACTCCATTCGTTTTACATATCGATGACACGGTCGGAAAGCGTTGTTCAAAGTTTTGAATCATTTCGATGTTTAAGTACACTTTTTCACCCGCAAGTAGCTGTTCATGAATAGCCCTTGCAACTACATCACGAGGCGCTAAATCCTGTTCGGAATGTATATCCATCATAAAACGCTGCCCTTTGCCATTTATAAGGACAGCTCCTTCTCCGCGAACAGCTTCGGACACGAGGCCGGAACAACGCCCACCCACGTATAACATCGTCGGATGAAATTGTATAAACTCTAAATCTACAAGCTCTCCGCCTGCACGGTACACCATTGCAAGTCCATCACCTGTAATTGTCTCATCATTAGAAGTAAAGGCGTATAAACCGCCAATACCGCCTGAAGCTAACACCGTATAATCTGCATTGTAACGTTTCAGTTCTCCTTTATTGTTGCGAGTTAAAGCCCCAACACATTTATCTTTTTCTATAATAAAATCGAGCACCATTTCCTGTTCCACTACCGTAACGTATGGAGCTACTTCTTGAATAAGATGCTCTAATAAATTCTTTCCTGTTGCATCGCCACCTGCATGTAAAATACGACGTTTTCGATGCGCTCCTTCTTTTCCAAGATGAGGACCTGTTTCATCTCCATCAAATTTCATTCCTCTTTCAATAAGGTTATTAATTTCTTTCGGTCCTTCCTCGACTAAATAACGGACCACTTCTTCATTGTTATAATGACACCCTGCTACTAACGTATCTTCAAAATGATCATTAGGATTGTCATATGTAGCTACCGCTGCGGCAATTCCACCTTGAGCTAAATGTGTATTATTACTACGTTTTGTCTCCTTTGTGATAATAATCACATTCTTTTCGTGACAAATCTCTTTTGCAACACGAAGTGCCGCAACGCCACTTCCAATAATTAAGACATCTGCACTTGGCATAATTGTTGCCTCCTACTTTACACTTTTCAACTGTCTTGACACCTATATTTACATAGTTTTAAAATAATGACAAGAGTTTTTTTATAATTCTTATTTTCACTACCATTTAAAAAGTAAAAGAAATGTAACTCTTACTAGAGAGAGGAACTTACATGATGATATATCTTGACTATGCAGCTACTACACCTATGAGCGAGGAAGCGTTACAAACATATATGAAAGCAGCTTCGCAATACTTCGGAAATGAACAAAGTTTACATGATATTGGAGGAACGGCTTCTTCTTTATTACAAGTTTGCCGAAAAACATTTGCGGAAATGATTGGAGGCAAAGAACAAGGAGTATTTTTCACAAGCGGTGGATCGGAATCGAACTATCTTGCAATTCAATCACTTCTAAATGCCCGAAATAAGAAGCATATTATTACGACACCTATGGAACATGCATCCATTCGAAGTTATTTTCAATCTCTAAAATCAAAAGGCTATACGATCACTGAAATTCCTGTTGATAAAAGCGGACTCATTTGTTTAGTAGATTTAGAGGCAGCTATTACAGAAGATACTGTGCTAGCAAGTATACAGCATGGAAACTCTGAAATCGGAACCGTTCAAAACATTACAAAAATCGGGGCACTTTTAAAAAAATATAATGTTTTATTTCATACGGATTGTGTGCAAACGTTTGGTAAACTGCCTATCCATGTTTTTGAGATGGGGATTGATAGTCTTTCTGTTTCAGCACATAAAATATACGGCCCAAAAGGTGTCGGCGCTTGCTACATAAATCCGCAAGCTCGCTGGGAACAAGTATTTCCAGGAACTTCTCACGAAAAAGGATTTCGCCCAGGTACAGTGAACGTTCCCGGCATCGCATCTTTTTTAACAGCTGCTGGAAATATATTGAAAACCCAATGGGAAGAAAGTTTACGTTTTAAAGAGTTACGATCCTACTTTTTAGAGCAAATACAAACACTTCCGCTAGAAATTGAAGTAGAAGGTCATTCTACTTCTTGTTTACCACATATTGTTGGGGTTACAATAAAAGGAATCGAAGGTCAATATACTATGCTAGAATGTAATCGTCATGGTATTGCCATTTCCACCGGAAGTGCTTGCCAAGTCGGTAAACAAGAACCTTCGAAAACTATGCTTGCAATTGGAAAAACGTATGAAGAGGCCAAACAATATGTCCGCTTCTCTTTCGGACAACAAACAACGAAAGATCAAATTGATACTACTATTCATGCACTACACACAATTGGAAATCAATTTTATAGAGGTGTTAAATCATAATGAAACAAAATGAACAAAAAAAGATTTTAGGTGAAGAAAGACGACAGCTTATCCTCCAGTGGCTTCTTGCTGCAAATGAACCGTTATCGGGGAATGAACTATCGAAAAAGACGAACGTAAGTAGACAAGTTATCGTGCAAGATATTTCCTTGCTTAAAGCACGAAACGAACCAATTATTGCGACTGCTCAAGGTTATTTATATTTAAAGCCACAAGAGAAGCAACAAACTTTCGAACGCGTAATTGTATGCCGACATAAACCAGCAGAAGTACGTCAGGAACTTACAATGCTTGTTGACCATGGCGTTACGATTAAAGACGTAAAAGTTGAGCATCCTGTATACGGTGACTTAACAGCATCCATTATGGTAAGCAATCGCTTTGATGTAGAGCAATATTTACAAAAAATCGAAAACACAAATGCTTCCTATCTTTCACAACTAACAGATGGTATTCACTTACATACAATCGAGGCAGATTCTAAAGAAAAATTAGATGCTGCTTGTGAGGCGTTAGATAAAGCAGGATTTCTCGTTTATTAATGTAAAGCACAGAGTTTTTATCATTCTCTGTGCTTTTTTAATGCTATAATATTGTAATCAATCGTAAAGGAGATCAAATATGGGAATTGAACTCGTTCACTTTAGCATTGGCAAACCGAAACAAATGAAATATGGCGAAGATAAAGAAATGATAACAGGTATATGTAAAGATCCTACAGAAGAGGCCTTTCTCTCAAAAGACGGATTTCGTGGTGATGACGTAGCGGATTTAAAACATCACGGGGGACCTGATCGCGCCGTTTGTGTGTACCCACACGAGCATTACGCACTATGGGAAGGGGAATTTCAAACTACGCTTCCAGCTTCCACATTTGGTGAAAACATTACCGTAACAAATATGTTAGAGCATGATGTATGCATCGGAGATACATATCAACTAGGCGAAGCAATCATTCAAGTAACGCAAGCTCGCGTACCTTGTAGCACAATTTCAAAACGTCTTGGCATCCCTGGCATTTTGCCGCGCATTGTAGCAACTGGATTTACAGGCTACCTATGCCGTGTTCTTCAAGAAGGTACTGTACGTAAAGATTCTAAAATTACATTACTAGAACGTCAGCCGAGCAATGTTTCTGTTTTGTTCTCTAACGAAATTTATTTTCATAATAGAAAAGATAAAGATGGCATTGAAAAAATTCTTGCTGTTCCAGAACTAGCTGATATTTGGCGTGGTCAGTTAGAAGATCGTCTTGCGAAGTTAAAATAAAGTGAAACTTTAATCAGCCCTCACCAATCGGGCTGCCCGGCAAATAGCGGGATAAAGAATCCCACCTTTTGCAGGTGGGATTTTATTAATCTATCAAAAAATATACTAGGCAATGAAATGATATGGACGATTAGGCAAATACAAATATTCCATCTACATCTTACAACCAATAAGAAGAATAACTCCCCAGTACAGTAACAGAAAAACCGAGTGCTTCAAGTTCCATCGTTACGCCTGGCAATAATACGTCATCGTATGCTTTATCGACATCGATTAAGAAAAAGTAATTTCCAAGACCTGTTTTCATCGGACGCGATTCGATTTTTGATAAGTTTAATTTTCTCCATGCGAAAGCTGATAGCACTTGATATAGGGCACCTGCATAATCTGCAGGTAACGTTATCATAAGCGTCGTTTTCTCTCCGCGGTTTTCTCCGTTATTCGGGAGTATTGCTTTCTTTTTCTTATGGAGCACTAGGAAGCGTGTATGATTATTTTTATGCGTATGAATACTACGTCTTACAATTGTTAATCCGTATTTTTCTGCAGCTGCTTCATTTGCAATAGCGGCAATTTTTTCTTCAGGATGTTCTTTCACATATTGCGCAGCGGCACTTGTGGATGTCATATCTCGAACAGTTACTCCTTTTAATTCTTCATTTAAAAACTTATGGCACTGTGCAATGGCATGCGGATGAGAATGCACCGCATATACTTCATCCCACACTTCTGCATACTGCGGATGTACAAGTAAATGCTGCTGAATTGGTACTGTAATTTCTCCTACAATAGAAAGCGGCTGCTCATGTACAAGATAATCAACCGTTATATTCACTGAACCTTCTATTGCATTTTCTAACGGTACGACTGCGAAGTCTACATTTTCATTTGCAGCTGCATCTATACAATCTGGAATCGTTCGATACGGTACATGATCTGCTTCCGGAAAAAAACGACTCACCGCCATATTTGTAAATGTTGCTTCTGGTCCTAAATATCCTACTCGAATCATCGTCTTTTCCCCTCTTTTTCGTTTTCTTACTGTTATACCATACTTTTTTATATTCTTCTATGTAAATTTCGAATATTAAAAAAAGACTAGCATTTGCTAGTCTAAATGTTTCTTATATTCTCTTTGAGCGAAGAAGAAATAAATGATACATGCTACGATATAAAACAGAATGAACAAACCTACTTTTTTTAATGATCCATCCATAAAAAAAGTATTATGAAACGTATATAACGCAACTGCACTATGCATACTCCCTACTATAATTGGCGCAAAAAATAGCATACATAATTGCCAACGAGAAATTTTCCATACTTCTTCCTTCGTCATTCCAAGTTTAGAGAGTGCACCATACTGCTTTCGGTCCGATGCAATATTATGGAACCATTTAAAATACACGATACTACATGAAGTAAGAAAGAATAATATACTAATAAACGAGCCCACAAATAGAGTAATATCGCCGCCTTCTTTCATACTTACATATAACTCCATATTACTTCGAAATGCATTATTATTATCTTGTTTCATATGTTTCCGTAAATCTTCGTTCAATTTCTTCGTCTTTTCGATATTTGATAATGTGTAGCCTCTATATATCATCTTTTCAGAATCAGGAACCTTATTTGCTATATTGTCAAAGTCTTCATCATTCATAACGAAGAACAGACCATTAATGTACGAAGGGTGATAGTTAAATTGAACCCCTTCTTTCTGACCGTTAAATACGAATTGATATGGTTGATTCATTACTTGCAATTGAATCTCTTTTTGATTATATACATTCGAATTATTGTATTTATTATAATAAACGAGTGTCACTGTACCTTTTTTAGGATGATATGTTTTCTGTTTTTGTTTCCTCGCTTCTTGGTTATAATCACTTTCTTTTATAAGCGGTGCTATTGTTGTTTCTCCTTTATTAGACTGAAAGGATGCATACACTCCAACAAAACTCATATATTGAAAATCATCATACCCATATTGATTCAGTAATTTTTCAACCGCACCTTCTTCAAAGACTTCATAAGTAGAAATACCTTTTTCTATGTACGAAAACGAGTGTACCCCTCCAGTTCGCCACATATCTTGCATGCTAGAAAAATACAAGAACACCGTACCTGTTGCCGTAACTACAAACGTCGTTGCCATAGACATCAGAAAGAAAAAGCGACCATTTTCCTTCATTCGATGTGACAATTGATTCACTATAAACAAATATGGATATGTATACATAATCTTTTTATTTCGCTTTATCATTTCTAACACTTGGGTAGCACCATGCGCGAAAGAAAAATACGTTCCCAAAAAGACAAGTATAGACACAGGGAAAAAGTATATTGCTATCGTAGCCATCGTCACTTGTAGCGCTAACGCATATCCTATCCCTAAACAAATAAAGCCGAATATACAAAGCCACTTTGATGTTTTCTTCTCTTTTTTATCTGTTCGAAATTCTTTCAATAACCGAATGATTTTTATATTCCATATACATAAAGCACTTATAAAAGATAACAGAATAAAAACGACCATATATGTAATAAATGTTACACCAATCGCACTTACGTCAAATATAACAGGGAGTTCTTTCGGAAGCCCCAGTAACATACTAAACACCATGAAGAAGAGCTTTAAAAAGATCAAGCCCAGCCCTATACCGAAAATATTAGCAAAAATTCCAATTAATATTTGCTCGGTCATAATTACTCCTATTACGTTAGACTTCGTTGCTCCCATTAACATATATAACCCTAATTCTTTCTTACGTGCTTCTATGAAAATAGAAGTAGAGTACAAAATAAATATGACGAAAAAAGAAATAATTATAACATTACATATGATAAGTCCCCAGCGTACGTTTTGATACCACATCGTCTCTTGCATATACGGATGTACAATGACAGACATATATGCAAAAGATGCAAATATCGCAAAACAATTACTTAAGAAAAACACTTTATAATTACGCCAATTTCCTTTTATATTTTGCAGCGCTAGTTGCCGAATGTTCATCTATCTTCCTCCTGTAACTTACTACATAGGTAAAAAGCTAGAGGTTCCCCTAGCTTTTTACGTGTTTTAAATATCCTCTTTGCGCGATCATAAAGTAAATGGCAGAAGCTAAAATGTATGCTCCAATTACAAGCGCACCTGATTTCCACAAATTAATATAAAGCATTTTCCCTAACGTATGAAGAGCAAATCCACTATGAATGGAACCGATTAAAATTGGTATAAAGAAGATAACTCCCATTTGTCGAATCGCAATTTTGCGAATTTCTTTATCTGTCATACCGATTCTCTTTAACGATTTAAATTGAATGCGATCTTGTTCTTTATCGTTAAACCATTTAAAGTATGTCATACTACAAGCGAAGAAGAAGAATAGTACCGCCACGAAGAAACCGATGAACATTGTAATCGCTCCACCTTCTCTTATATCCTTATACGCAAACACTGAATTTCTCAATTCTCCTTGCTTTTCTGGTGCAATTTCATTTTTCAAATCTAATACAAGATCTTCTGTACTTTTCCAATCCTCAATATAATAACCGTAATATTTCGTCTTTTCTTCATCTGGTACGAGTTTTGCATACTTCTCAAAATCTTGATCATTTACAACGAGATATTCACTATCATTAAAAACAGAATACTGCGTTGGATTATTTAATTGAACAGACTGCTTTTGTCCGTTAATTGTAAATTCATACGGTTTCGTACGGTCTATCTTCATCAGTTCATTTGACATATCAACCATAACCATCGTTGCACTACCTGGTGCATTATGAACTTCTGTAGGTTGCTCTCTCTTTTGTTTGCGCACTTCCGTATTATATTCTTTTTCTGAAATAATCGTCATCGGTACTTCATGTTCACTATTAAACAACGTTATTTTCTGTGTTGCCGGTAGTTTAACGTAGGTTACTTTTCGCGCATCTTCAAACCCATGTCTCTTCACAAGCTCCTGTACCTTTTCTTCATTAATAAGGCTATGCGTATTTAACCCCTTTTCCTCATATGAAATAGCGTGTGGTGTAAGTTCTACCGTTTTCGCACTCAAATTTTCAAAATATACGTAAAGCGTGCCAACTGCCGAGGATACAACCGCCGTAATAATAGAAATTACAAATAGAAAACGAGCATTATCTTTCATTTTATAAATAAGGTTACTAAGGACGAACATATTTGGGTACGTATAAAAAGATTGTTTTCGTTTTTGCAATGCTTTTAATACGACTGTACTACCTTGTGTAAATAGTAAATACGTTCCGCCAATTGTCAGTCCTACAACCGGTAAAAAGAGGATGAGGAAATTCAGAAACGTTACTTGGAAGCTAAGTACATACGCAGCAATAATACATCCTATACCAACTACACATAACCATGTAAATGCAAACGGCTCTACTTTTTGCTTTCTTGCTTCTCTTAATAAATCAATAATTTGCAAGCGCCCGACTGTCCAAACACTAAACAATGATAGGATTAAAAATAGAATAAAGTATACGCCAGCTGTAATAAGAACTGCTTTACTATTCCAAACAAGTGGAAGTGTCTTATCTATTTTCAATAATACGCTTAACGCTTGGAAAAATAATTTTGAACAAAGCATTCCAACCCCAGTACCAATTACAATTGCAATACTACCTAACATCAGTTGCTCTAATATAATCATTCGGCCGAGCTGCGATTTCGTTCCGCCTATTAATGTTAGTAGACCAAACTCTTTTTTTCTTGCTCGTAAAAACGTTGAATTTGCATATAAAATAAAGAGTGCCGAGAAGATGACCACAATATAATTCATCGATTCTAATCCTTTTGTGATCATCTTTCTCATACTAATATTACCGCTTACGACATCTGGATGATAAATAAAAGAAGCATACATGAAAAATACGACAATCGATAAACAACTACTTATAAGAAACGCTTTATAGTTACGCCAATTTCCTTTTACGTTATTAAGCGCGAGCTGGCGAAAGTTCATGATATTCTCCTCCTAGCATCGCAAGTACGTCCAGAATTTCTTGGAAAAAGGCTTGTTTCGTTCTTCCTTTATGTATTTCCGAGAAAATTTCCCCATCGCGTATGAAAAGGATACGTTCACAATAACTAGCCGCTACTGGATCGTGCGTAACCATTGCAATCGTTACTTTCTTTTGCTCGTGTAAATCTTGCAGAGCGCCCATTAGCGATTTCGCTGACTTCGAGTCTAAGTTTCCAGTTGGCTCATCTGCTAAAATTAACGTCGGTTCATGAATGATTGCTCTCGCTGCTGCTGCACGTTGTTGTTGTCCCCCAGATACTTCGTATACTTTTTTATTTAAAATTTCTTCGATGTTTAAAAACTTCGCAATTTCCAGTACTTTCGCATCGATTTCATTTACAGATTTCTTCGCCATTACAAGTGGTAAAATAATATTTTCTTTAATGGATAACGTATCAAGTAAATTAAAATCTTGAAAGATGAACCCTAAATGTGTACGGCGAAACTCCGCTAATTTTGCAGCACGCATTTGATTAATTTCTTCACCATTTACAAGCACATGACCTGAAGTTTGCTTATCAATTGTTGCTAATAAATTTAAAAGCGTCGTTTTCCCGCTTCCTGAAGGACCCATAATCCCTACAAATTCGCCTTCTTCTATTTTAAAATTTATATCGTTTAAAGCAGTCGTCGCTACTGAACCTTTTGATTGGTACACCTTCGTTAATCCTTTTACTTCAAGAACACTCATTTCTAATCCCCCTATGTGTTTTCTTCTTACATTTACTATAAGAAAAATAAGAAAAAGAAACGAGTGATTTCCCTTACAAAACTTTTTGTTATCTTACAGTTTTGTCATTTTTCTCATTAATGTATGATACTCTTCATCTTTTGCAAATTGGAACGTGAATGTTGTTCCTTCTCCTTCAGCCGATTGAACATATATTCCATGATGTAAATTATCGCAAATTTCCTTCGTAATATATAAGCCCATCCCAGTCGCTTCTCTCGTTTTACGTCCATTTATTCCCGTAAAGAATGGATCAAATATGCGCTTTACGTCTTGCTCTGGAATACCAATTCCATTGTCCTTAATATGTAATAACACCTTTTGATTTTTCTCTTCAATTTGAAATTGAATTTCTTTTTTCTCTGCCGCTGAAATTTTTGTATACTTAATTGCGTTTACAACAATTTGACCTATAGCAATACTCAGCCATTTTCTATCAGATGCAACCATACAAGTATCTTCTTCAAACATCACTTTCGGAAATACAGACGATTGAATGAAGGATTTTCGATTTTCATTAATAATACCTCGCACGACATCTATAACATTTACTACTTCTACCTTATAATCTTTCGCAAACTGCTCTAGTCTTGCCATATGTAACGCTAAATCTAAACCATTTAGTATACGGTTATTTTCTTCACGAATACTTTCAACTGTTGCTCTTGCCTCACGATGCTCTTTGCCAAACTTCTGCAACAATAATTCAATAACAGATACTGGTGTTTTCATTTGGTGAATCCATTGGTTCATAAATATCATTTGCTGTTGCTCTTTCGCATGCTGTTTATGAACTTCATTCATATATTGCTGTCTTAATAACGTAAAAGATTCAACGACCATTTCTTGCTCTAATGTATAAGATTCATCAATAAGTAAAGAGTCATGTAATGTATTTCCGCCAGTAACATACTTTTTGATACTCTTTAAAAACACACTCCGTTTTCGGTAATCGTAAATGAGGTATACAGTAAACACAACTGTTCCTAATAAAAGTCCATATAACCACGTACTCCAATCAATGGATTTCTTTTCTAAAAGACTTTGCAACTGCAAAACAAGCCCAAATAAACAAAGGCTAACAATATAAGAAAGAATTAAAGAAAAGCGGTCCATGAGGTAATTTTTAACCTTCATGCCCTTCGCCCCACTCTGTAAGAAGCGCATAACCATATCCACGTTTCGTTACAATTGCATTTTTAATGCCTAGCTCTTCTAGTTTCTTCCTTACACGTTTTACATTTACGGTTAATGTATTATCATCCACAAATGCTACTTCATCCCATAGAGCTTCTAACAGTTCTTCACGCGTTACATATTGATTCACCTGTTTCATTAAACACTCTAATAAGTAAAACTCATTTTTTGTCAGTTCAGTTTGTTGTCCCTGCCACTCAACGATATGCTGGGACGGGAATAACAACAGTCCATTTACACCTAAACAATCACTCTCAGCAGCAGAGGCATACTCTCCATAGCCACGGCGAAGCGCACTCTTCACCTTTGCCATTACGATATCTAAATGGAATGGCTTCGTAATATAATCATCGCCGCCATTTTCAATCGCCATTACTTGATCCATTTCCCCTGTTCTTGCAGAAACAAAAATAATCGGCGCATTCGATACAGTACGAATTTGACGACACCAATAAAAACCGTCAAAGTACGGTAAATTAATATCAAGTAACACAAGATGAGGATTTATTTTTACAAACTCATCTTTTATATGACGTAAATCACTTGCTCTAAATGATTGATAGCCATACCTTTCTAAATGCTCCTCTAATATTCCCGCAATTTTCTCATCGTCTTCTACAATTAATATTTTATACATGTTCTTTTTCTCCCCATAAAAGAATTCTTCTACATTTACTCCTTTTTCCATTATAAATTGAAAATTTAATTAGTGGGGATTTTTTCCTATATAAATCCGATTTTTACGATATAAAAAAAGACTGCCGTATTTCGGCAGTCTTAATCGATAAATTCAAATTCATATTCAAGAATTTTCACAATATCTCCGTCTTTTGCACCACGTGCACGAAGCGCTTCATCAATACCCATTCCGCGCATTTGACGAGCGAAACGACGTATAGATTCATCACGTGAGAAGTCTGTCATCTTGAATGTTTTCTCGATATCGTAACCAGAGATAACAAACGTGCCATCACTTTCACGTGTAATTTCAAATTTAACACCTTCAGTATCAAATTTGTACATTACACTTGTATCAGACTCATCCGCAACTTCATGTATTGGGAATTCTGGTGTTGTTTCTATTAAGTTTGCTACTTCAAACAGTAAGTCACGAACACCTTGTCTTGTTACAGCTGAGATTGGGAAGATTTTTACTTCGTCTCCCACTTTCTCTTTAAATGCTTGTAAGTTTTCTTCTGCATCTGGCATATCCATTTTGTTTGCAACAACAACTTGTGGACGCTCAGTTAAGCGAAGATTGTATTCTTTCAATTCATTATTAATCGTTACGTAATCTTCATATGGATCACGGCCTTCTAAACCAGACATATCAATAACATGCACGATTACACGTGTACGCTCAATATGACGTAAGAATTGGTGTCCAAGTCCAACGCCAGCATGTGCGCCTTCAATTAGTCCTGGAAGGTCAGCCATAACGAAGCTGCGGTTATCACCAGTTTCAACAACACCAAGATTCGGAACGATTGTTGTGAAGTGATACTCTGCAATTTTCGGACGCGCTGATGATACAACAGATAATAATGTAGATTTACCTACACTTGGGAATCCAACAAGTCCAACGTCTGCTAGTACTTTAAGTTCTAGAATGACATCACGCTCTTGACCTGGTTCCCCGTTCTCAGCGATTTCTGGCGCTGGGTTCGTAGCTGTTGCGAAACGTGAGTTACCACGGCCACCACGGCCACCTTTTGCAATTACAGCAGTTTGTCCATGCGTTACTAAATCGGCAAGAATTTGACCAGTTTTTTCATCTTTTACTACTGTTCCTGGCGGAACCTTTACAAGTAAATCTTCAGATTTACGTCCGTGCTGACCTTTACTCATTCCGTGCTGACCGCGATCAGCTTTGAAATGACGTTGGTAGCGGAAGTCCATTAATGTACGTAAGCCTTCCTCAACTACGAAAACAACATCTGCACCTTTACCGCCGTCGCCACCTGCTGGGCCACCTTTAGGAACATACTTCTCACGACGATACGCAACCATACCGTTACCACCGTCGCCGCCTTTTACATATATCTTGACCTGATCTACAAACATTATTTCACCACACTTTTTTCAATTGGTTGTAATATAACTGAGACTTCTTCGTCTCGCACTGTATAAGAAATGGAATACCATTTATTGTTTTGGGTCGCAAGCCAATTCTGTAGTTCTTCTACACTCGTTAGCTTACCACGAAAATCAAAAAAGAAACGAGCATTCTCCGCGTCACATTCAATTGTGATACAAACATAATTTTCAACATATACGTCTAAACTATGCTGAAGCATTGAGAAAAATTGATTCGTCCATGTACATACAGTCTCATCCAAGTGAGATAAGTTATGTAATTTCCCTAATACTTCGTACTCCAATAAGCACGGCTGCTGTTTCCAATTATATGTTAAAATCCACTCTGAAAATAAAGGCATTGATAGCCCCATCAGATTGGATTCTTGTCTCGCTTCTTGGACAAAACGATCGATGAGACTATGAATTTCTTCCACTTTTCCAAGTGAAAGGTTTCCTTTCACCATCTGCATACGATTGAGCCAATCATGTCTTGAATGGCGCAATGCATCTATAATTGTCCATTTTTCATTCATTTAGATACCCCTTAATATAGAAAAACTCTAACCTGCACTCAGGTTAGAGTTTTCCGTGAGTTCTTATGCTTCTTGAGCAACAGGATATACGCTCACTTGTTTGCGGTCACGGCCAAGACGCTCAAAGCGTACTACGCCGTCAACTTTCGCGTATAAAGTGTCATCGCCACCACGACCAACGTTAACACCTGGATAAATTTTTGTACCGCGTTGACGGTAAAGAATTGAACCACCTGAAACCGTTTGACCATCTGCGCGTTTAGCACCAAGACGTTTTGACTGAGAGTCACGACCGTTCTTTGTACTACCTACACCTTTCTTAGATGCGAAAAACTGAAGATCTAATCTTAACATACGTTACACCTCCTGCACTTTTTCTATTAAACGGATATACTTTCCGTAATCAAGTTCGATCGTCTTAAGCGAAACAACCAATCCTTCTAAAAGTATCTGTGCTTTTTCTGCTGCATGGACGTCTAAATCATTAGGCAATTCATACATTAAGAATCCGCCATCACTTCCGAGTTCAATAGTTGCCTGCACATTACAAAGTTCTTCCACTGCATTTATAGAACCAAACACAACCGCTGTAGTTCCAGCACAGACAAGGTCTTGTCCATGTGGCGCATAATCGGCATGTCCAGTCATTTTAAATGATTGGATACTTCCTAATTTCGTGCGACTTATCGTAATTTTAATCATGTTAACCAGAATTAAGCGTTGATAGCTTCAACAACTAGCTTAGTGTAAGGTTGACGATGACCTTGTTTCTTACGATTGTTCTTTTTCGCTTTGTATTTGAAAACGATGATTTTCTTAGCGCGACCTTGTTTTTCAACTTTCGCAGTAACTGTTGCACCTTCTACAACTGGGCTACCAACTTTAACGTTTTCGCCACCAACGAAAAGAACTTTGTCAAAAGTAACAGTTTCACCAGCTTCAACATCTAATTTTTCAATGTAGATTGCTTGACCAGCTTCAACTTTAATTTGTTTTCCACCTGTTTCGATAATTGCGTACATACTTGCACCTCCTCTTAATTACTAAGACTCGCCAAAAACGAGGTAGACATAAATGCCTTTAGGGAACCTGTCTTGTGCGGTTGTAGCATATAGCCGTTTAGGTGCTATAAACTATAACATAAAGATGTTACCATAATTCATTGAGTATTGTCAATGAATCTTCTACTAACTATTTTTTCCGTTCTACAATTTCTTTTTTACTTCCAAAACGGATAATAG
The DNA here is from genome assembly GCF_054509685.1 of Bacillus sp. C-3-6. Classification (NCBI taxonomy): domain Bacteria; kingdom Bacillati; phylum Bacillota; class Bacilli; order Caryophanales; family Bacillaceae; genus Bacillus; species Bacillus sp. C-3-6. Next base: position 4,218,073 of record NZ_CM137247.1, read on the forward strand.
CGTACTTTTCGATAATATCATCTTTGAAATAAATTTCAAATGGAATATTTTTTTTAAATTCTTTTTGCAAAAATTGTTTTTGCAGTTCTTTAGGCGCAGCGATTAATACTGCCTCATCCTCTATGTTGCCATATGTGATTAATTCTCTCTCTAGCTCATACGCAATTGTTTCATACGACATTACATAACCCGTCGCTTTGCAAGATACACACTCTTCTAGTAATACGTCACGTAAAGAATGTTTTTTACGTTTTCGTGTCATCTCCAAAATTCCTAACTCAGTAAATCCAAGTACTCTTGTATAAGTACGATCATCTTTCATAGCAGCTATGAGACATTCTCTTACCTTTTCTTTATCTTCTCTTTTTTTCATATTAATAAAATCAATTAATATCATACCACCAATATCACGAAGTCTTAATTGGCGTGCAATTTCTTCAGCTGCCATCTCATTTGTGCGAAGTACTGTATCTTGTAAATTTTGTTTTCCAGTAAACTTGCCCGTATTCACATCAATTACAGTCATCGTCTCCATTTGCTCTACAATTAAATAAGCACCATTTGGAAGCCACACAATTTTTTGGAGTGCTTTCTCAATTTCACGCTCTATTCCAAAATGGTTAAACATCGAAGACTTTTCATTATAAAAAGATACTTTTTCTTTTCCAACTTTGTCTTCTAACTCTTTTACTATACTTCTTGTATCTACAACTACTTTTTCAATTGTTTCAATTGGATTCTCTTGAAATACACGATCTAAAAAGGTCGCCGGTCGATGAAGTAATAACGGCGCCTTTCCTTGATCCTCTTTTCTTTTTAACTCTTCATACAACTGTTGTAACCCTTGCATTTCAGCTTGTATTTCTTCAATTTCCCCTTTTTCAGAAGCAGAGCGGAAAATGTAACCTCCCGTTCCTTCTACTTCAATTTCAAGTAACTGTTGTCTTCTTTTATTATTTTTTATTTTCCGAGAAACAGCTCGCATCTCATCAAACGGCATATAAACGACATATTTCCCGGTAAATTCTATATTCGCTGTCAATTTAGGCCCTTTCGTATCAATTGCCTCTTTCACAACCTGTACGAGTATCGCTTGCCCTTCATGTATACGATAAGAAGGTGGTACATCATCGTATGAAAGATACGCATGTTTTTCTAAACCTATATTTACAAAAGCTGCGTTCATTCCAGCAATTGTTCTTACGATACGTCCAACATAAATATGCCCAACAATCTCTTGCTCTTCATTACGTTTCCATAAAAACTCAACAATCTTTTTCTTCTCTTCAATTGCAACGCGCTTTTCCGAACCAGCGTAATTCACATATAACGTTTTCAAAATTATTTCCTCACTTTATAATCTTCTTTGCTTTTACAATAATAAAAGGTTAGTGCTATCGTCAACACTAACCGATTAATTCTTCAACTGATGAGGTTGTTCGTTTTTCAGTAAAATATGCATAGAGCAATTCATTTTCATCCAATGTGTAATGCTCTTTATATTTTCCACGGACGATAATAGAATGCTTATATCCTCTACGAAATTTTGTGAATATCTTATATAAATGATCTTCTGATTGCACTTCAATAGGTGCAATCTTTTCAATCCCTCTTTTATTTCCATAATAACGTTCTAATAAAAAACGCATAAATGCATACCGTCTTTGTTTCCACTCTTGATATAACGACACTGCCAAAAATATGAGTAGTACCCACATCATAATATTGTTACTATTCCAGAGCAACTGCCATCCTAATATTACACCAAAAAAAACACATGACAATTTCATCATCTTTTCATGTGCTTGTAAATAAGGAAAACGATATGATAGTATATTAAACAATACTTTCCCGCCATCTAACGGCCAAATAGGGAGTAAATTAAACGCTAAAATAATTATATTATTCCACATAAAGAAATAATATAAATCTGCATTCAACCAACCGGCTTCAAACAACATATAACCTACCAGCATCATCCAAACATGTTGAATCGGCCCTGCAATTACGACAACAAGTTCCTCTTTCAATGACTTATTACCATGTTCCTCAAGCTCGGCCACGCCACCAAACGGCAAAAGCTGAATTCTTTTTATACGCCAATTATAGTGTGCTGCTGCAATAGCATGCCCAAGTTCATGAATAAGAACGATACAAAATAACAGTAGTAACTCTTTAAAACGTGCAGTAAAAATACCAATGACAATAATAACCCAAAATAATGGATGCACGGAAATTTTCGTCAAAACGTCTCTATATTTAATCAAATGATATCACCTGGATCGGATCAATAAATTTTTCATTCTTTTTTATCGCGAAATAAAACTTTCCATTTTTATCATTTGTATCATTACTCACCGTTCCAATTTTTTGTTTCTTTGAAACGTAATCATATAATTTCACTGACATATCGTTTAAGTTTGCATACCATGACTCCGTACCATCTGCATGTTGAATTTGAACTGTATTTCCAAGTTCCTCTTTCTTACCCGCAAAAACAACTAATCCTTCATTCACTGACTCAACCGTTGCATTTGTAGCTGTTTGGACAAATACACCTTGGCCATTTTTTTGAAACCCTTGCATTACCTTTCCAGAAGCGGGAATTGCATAATCTTTTTGCTGAATACTTCCTTCTTTTTTCTCGTTTGGCGAATAGAATACGAGTGGTTTTCCAAATTGCTTTTCGTACCATTTCGCTACAGTAGCAAACTGAAATTCCTCTTTCATCACTTTTTCTGTAACAGCTTTAGCTCCATTGAATGAAGAAGGAGCATTCTTATATAAAATAGCAACCGAAAGAACTAATATTGCCGATAATAAAACTTTGAAGAAAAAGACTTCCTTTCGAAATAAAGGATGCATTTCCTTTTCTCCATCTTCAATAACTACTGTTTCGCTATCAAAATTCCCTCCGGTAAAATACTGTTCTTCCTCCATCCTTTCTTGCTCGGCCTTCCTTTTTGCAATCCGCTTTTTAATTTCTTCTACGCGTCTATTCTTCATACTGTCTCCTTTCTTTCATTAAGCTAATTTCAATAGAAACAGTTGTATACAGTTTGTACATATGTATGAGCTAAGAAAGAAAGATATTCGTGTGAAGAAAAAAGAAAGCACCTCGCATATGTGCGAAGTGCTCTTAACGGATTCCAAAGAAGTTTTTCACCTTTGCAAATACCGATACCTTTTCTTGTTCAAATGCTTGTAATGGTACATTCTCACCTAACAAGCGTCTTGCAATATTACGATAAGCCAACGCTGCTTTTCCGCTTGGTTGCAACGCCACAGGTTCACCTGTATTTGTAGCTCGAATAACTTCATCGTCATCTTCGACAACACCAAGAAGCTCAATTGACAATGTACGTACAATTTCATCAACATCTAACATATCCTGTTCATGAAGCATATGACTACGTACACGGTTAATAACAAGTTTCGGTGGTTCAATATCCTCTTTTTCTAAAAGCCCAATAATACGATCCGCATCGCGCATTGAGGATACTTCTGGAGTCGTAACAACGATTGCTTTATCCGCACCAGCTACCGCATTTTTAAATCCCTGCTCAATCCCCGCAGGACAATCGATTAATATGTAATCATAATCTTGACGTAATACTTGTATTAATTCATCCATTTGTTCAGGTGTTACCGCTGATTTATCACTCGTTTGTGCTGCAGGTAATAAATAAAGATCATCAAAACGTTTATCTTTAATAAGAGCCTGAGGTAAACGGCAACGCCCTTCAACGACATCAACAAGATCAAATACAATACGATTTTCCAGCCCCATTACTACGTCTAAATTTCGAAGACCGATATCTGTGTCAATTAAGCACACTTTCTTTCCAGATAACGCTAGGGCCGTACCAATGTTCGCAGATGTAGTAGTTTTACCTACTCCGCCTTTTCCAGATGTAATTACTATTGCCTCTCCCACAGCTATACAATTCCCCTTTCTAACTTTGTTAAATTAGGTCTAAGATGAGTGAGAAGTTGCAGGCGATCGACAACAATGTGATTGTTCTCATTAATATACGCACATTCTGCCGCCTCCGCTCCGTCTTCTTTCTCTTCCGGAGCCCGCATTGCCACATCACTAATTCGAAGTTGCATCGGGTTCATAACAGATGCAGCGATTACAGCATCTGAATCCCCATAATACCCAGCATGTGCAATTCCTCTTAATGATCCTACGACAAAAATATTCCCCCCAGCGATAACCGTTCCGCCTGGATTAACATCTCCAATTAACAACAAATTTCCTTTTACATGTAAAACTTGTCCAGAGCGAACAATTTTGGAAATAGGGACAATTTCTGTTTCTTCTTTCCAAGCTATTGCTTCTGCTTTAGTGATAACATCACTTTCAATTGAATCCACAACAAGATTCTTTTTATTACGAATTAACGTACGAATCTCTTCTTGTTGGACTTCTGTTAAATAACGATTTCCTACTTTCACATGCACTTCAATTAAAGAGCGCCCATCACCATCGTAGTAATGTGTAGAAAGTTTTTCGTCTAATTCCATCAATAATTCTGAGAATGAACAACAATCATCTAAATGAAGCGTTATCCCATCTTTTGTCCCTTTTATCGTTACATTTTGTTGCTTTTTTTCTTCCACTAAAGTTCACCCCACCGATTCAATTCGACATAAAATTAGAAAATCCTTTTTTCTTTTTCTTCCATCGCTTTTGAAAGACGCACTATATATCGTCTCAGTGGGAAACAAACTATCAATAAGAAAATAGCATTTAACAATAAAGTAGAAAGGAGACGATCTGTGAAAAAGACATGCGCTGGCATATGAGTACGTCCTAACAAAGTTAAGAATCCATACACATAATACTCTAGTGCTACAATGCTAGCTAATATGATAGAAACAACAATAAATAAATTCAATTGTAATACTTTCATCACACTATAAACTAAATAAGCTAAAATCGGATAAGCAAAAATATATATCCCGACAAGTTCTGTGTATACGGTATCAAATAAGAAGCCAAATAATAGTCCGTAATAAATCCCTTGGACCGGACTATAATACACTGTAATAAAACATAAGACGATTATAAAGAAATGCGGTGCTGCTATACTGTCTTTCCAAAACACATCCGTTGGAACAACAGTAGCAAACATATTTTCAAATAGAAACACAAAAAGGAGCAAAAGAGGAAGAGCTGCTCTTTTTAATATCTTCATCATCTCTTCTTCTCCTCCTATTCTAATGGCGCTGAAGGTGTTGCACGTTTAGCAACCGTAATATGCTCTACGTCATTTAAATCAGCGGCAGGTTTTACATAAGCTGTTTTTGTTAAGCCATATGCATCCGGCTGAACATCAACGATTTTTCCAATTACAAGACCTTTCGGGAAAATATCACCAAGTCCAGATGTTACAACTAGTTGATCTTTTTCTACCGGTGCATCAGAGCCAATCTTTGTGAAAAGAAGTAATTGTTTTTCTTTGTCATAACCTTCAATCAAACCAAAGATTTTCTCTTGCCCTTGTACAATAGCAGAAACGCGATTTGTTCGGCTCATAGAACTTAGTAATTCTACTGATGATGTAAACTGAGATACACTTTTCACTCTTCCAACTAACCCTTGTGAAGTTACTACAGCCATATCTTTTTTAATTCCTTGCTGTGCCCCTTTATCAATTCCAATTAAATCGTACCATTTATCTGGATTACGAGAAACAACAGTAGCTGGAATTTCAGTATACCCGCTATTTAACTCTTTTTTACCAGTTAGCTCTTGTAGCTTCTTGTTATCATCTTCTAGTTGTTTTACTTTCCCTGATAGACCTGCATAATTATCTAATTTTGCTTTTAATTCTTTATTCTCTTCATACGTGCGCTTTACATCTTCTACATTTTCGAAGAATCCAGCTACGTATTTCGCTGGCTTTTGGAATACACGTTCTACAACACCGACAGTGTCTTTAACAAACTGCTCTGGCCATGTTAAACTGTTCCGTTCTTTCAATGAGATTCCAATCAATGCCACGAGAAGAATAATACTAACCAACAAAACAATTAATCTTTTGTTTAAGAAAAACTGTGGCACGTTCACACCCTCTTAATTTCACTGATTTTTATTTTGCAATATTATCGAGCAGCAGTTTTGAAAAGATCGATATTGTCTAATGCTTTACCTGTTCCAATTGCTACGCAATCTAATGGATCTTCTGCAACAAGAACTGGCATTTTCGTTTCTTCACTAATTACTTTATCTAAATTACGTAGTAATGCCCCGCCGCCTGTTAATACGATACCGCGGTCCATAATATCAGCCGCTAATTCAGGTGGCGTTTTTTCTAACGTATTTTTAACTGATTCTACAATCGCATCTACTGTATCTTTTAATGCATCTGCAATTTCTTCTGGCTGAATTAGTACTGTTTTTGGTAAACCACTTACTAAATCACGACCGCGAATTTCCATAGGCTCGATACCTTCTGGCTCGCCTGCAGAACCAATTTCTAATTTTAATGCTTCAGCTGTTCTTTCACCAATCATTAAGTTATAGCTTTTCTTAATGTACTGAATGATTGAATCATCCATATCATCACCAGCAACACGAACTGACTGGCTTGTTACAATACCACCTAAAGAAATAATTGCAACTTCTGTTGTACCACCACCGATATCAACAACCATACTACCAGTTGGTTCCCAAACAGGTAAGTTTGCACCAATTGCTGCTGCAAATGGCTCTTCGATAGGATAAGCATCACGAGCACCCGCTTGACGAGTCGCATCGATTACTGCACGTCTTTCTACAGCTGTAATACCAGATGGTACACATACCATTACATACGGCTTACGTGAGAAGAAACCGTTTGATTTTTGAGCTTGTTGAATGTAATATTTCATCATTGTTGCAGTTGTTTCATAATCAGCAATTACACCGTCTTTCATCGGGCGAAGTGCCACAACGTTCCCTGGTGTACGACCAATCATTTGTTTTGCATCGCTACCTACAGCAACGATTTGTTTCGTATCAGTTTGTAACGCAACTACTGAAGGTTCACGTAAAACTACACCTTTTCCTTTTACATATACAAGCGTGTTCGCAGTTCCTAAGTCTATTCCAAGATCGCGAGTAAATCCACCAAATCCAAACATATTATTTATCTTCCTTTCTTGTTTTCACGGACTCATTTTTTCTTACTTTATATTATAAAAACAGTACGTTTTTTATATCTTTATCCTTTTTGTAGATAAATTTCTACAAAAAACTCATAAATCACATTATAAAACAAAATAAGTAAAAAGCATAGTCTTAAATATGACCTTTTTCCTTTAAACTCACGAATTTATGGTCACCTATTATAATATGATCAAGCACTTCAATTCCGATAATCTGACCGCATTCTACTAAGCGTTTTGTTACTTCAATATCTTCACGGCTCGGCGTGGGATCTCCTGAGGATAGCAATAGGTAAGACTTTGAGGTTATCTCCACCTTTTCCCCTGCTCTACACCGTGCGTGCAACTTTCATCGCACACGGCATGCCATCGTTTGCCTTCTATTTCATTTTCCTCAATCTACTTAGTTTAATTTAAATCCCTAATTTACTTGATTATTTCATTTCCAATTAACAATCTTAGTTTATTCAGCTTTATAAGTTGTTCCTCATTTAATTCAAGAAATTCAAGATACCTTTGGATAGTTTCTACATCTGTGGCATGGATTAGCCGGTGAACATCTCTAGTAATTAGCACTAAGTTGGAATAACTATCATCCTTCGTTTTACTCCATAATGTTTTATGATGGCAATCCATTTCCGTTAGAATCAATTCTTCCCCAGTTACTGCGCATTTTCCATTTTGGGCTATAAACAGCGATATTCGATTGTCATTGAATTCTATCGTTGTCCGTTCATTAATGATAGGGTGTTCCCTAATCCATTGAACTTGCCAGTTCGGAACCGACTTTTGTTCCCGATGTATTAGTTCTCGTCCTTCTTTGGTAAATTTATTAACACTATTTTTGGGCATTAATGCTGTTTTTGTTTTAATGAACCCAATAGGAATGAGGGGATATCCATTAATATATCTTGTCATCTTTGATTTTAAATAAGGTTTAATGCCTTTATCTTTGATTTTAAATAAGGTTTAATGCCTTTATCTTTGATTGGATAATTGGTTGTTTTTCGCAATGAAAATTGCTTTAATCGTTGACGTTCTATTTGTGTTAATTGGTATTGTATTGGCATCAAACTATTGACTACTTGCGTCGCAATTTGATAATAATTGTGAATGCCAATAACCATACTATTATAAATTCGAACGTTCTTGATTAATTCGTTTCCATTGGGAACTCTTTGCATGAGTTTGATTTGGTCTTTGAGTTGTTTCTTAATCCTCTTTCGTGCTTTTTCTGCTATATGTGATTGACAAACGTATTTTCTGCGGCCAAAACGGTCATATCCTTTTCGTTCCATTTTCAGTTCAAAGCCGAGAAACTCGCTACTTTTCTTTTTCAGATTTGTAATTTGAGATTTCTCCCCAGAAATAGGAAGGTTTAACCGTTCCTCTAGCCACATTTTGCTTGCCATGAAAATCTTTTCGGCATTTAATCGCGTTGTAGTAAAAATTTTAAAATCATCTGCGTAGCGGACAATGTACATTTCTTTTAATGTAGATGTTTTTCTAAGTTGTTGATAGCGATATTGACGATTATACCATCCTGTTTTCTTATTAAAATAGTCGTTAATCGTTCGACACTTTTTACTTTCCCATTGGTTTGCAATCCACCAATCAAATTCATTTAAAGTGATATTCGCCAATAGAGGGGAAAGTATTCCACCTTGCGGTGTCCCTTTTGTTGGATGTACGATTTCTCCATTTGGTAAAACAATAGGCGCTTTTAACATTTTACGTATAATCACAAGTAATTGTTTATCACGAATACCCATTGTCCAAATTTGTCGCATAAGCTTTGAATGTTTCACTTCATCAAAGAAACCTTTAATGTCTATGTCCACTACATATTGCATTTTATTATTGTTTATTCGTCCATTACATGCAGATATTGCATTTTCAGCTGATTTTGTCGGTCTAAACCCATAACTATATTTATAAAAATTAGCTTCACATATAGGTTCCAGTACTTGTAGAATACATTGTTGTGCAATTCTATCCCACATAGATGGAATACCTAATGGTCTAGTTTTTCCATTAGGTTTTGGAATTTCCACACGTTTTACTTTTCGAGGATTATACTGTTTAAATCTTTTCTTCACAATTCCAATAAACTCATGGGTTCCAAGCTCTTCAACGTCCTTTATCGTAACTTCATCGACTCCAGGCGTGGCACTTCCGTTATTCCGTTTAATATTTCGATAGGCGAGTAGAATGTTGTTGTCTGAAGTAATGATTGACATGAGGTTTTTAAATTTTTGTTTATCCTTACTTTTTGCATAAAGTTCATCGAAGATTTCAGTCATGCCATAATACTCAGCATGGCGTAACCTTGTATTTTTCATTCTAGGGATCTTCTTAAAGTTTTCGTTCAAGGTATATCACGCTCCAATCTTGGCTCGTGACCTTTTTAGTCATACGAGAATCCTTGAGATGATTGAGTTGAAATAGTTTAGGCGAAACGACTTGAGGCTATTGTTCCATTTCCATTACAGAAACTTCATCACTCCTGCCTCTACTCTCACTATCATAAAAGGAAGTTATAGATATATTCCTTTCCTCCCTACCACTTCATAGAGTGTGTACTCTCCATGTTGATAGCTTTCCACGTTCCCTTAACTCTATCTATTCTTAACTTAGGTGCTAGCTCTTGCCTGGCGTCCTCTCCATCGCCTGTAACGATGCATGGAGCTTTCGAAACCACCATACTTACTCGCCCACGGAACGCACTTGAAGTTTTCATCAAGTCTACTCATTTCTAAGTAGTTTCACTTACAGACATTTCGTTCGCTAGTTCGTCAGTGTTTTATCACATTCTCACCATATTAAGTTTTTCACGACTCCCGACCTATCAGTTGTACCAACCACCTCTGGTTAGCTTTCGGTTACTTATGAGTACTACGACAACTTTCAGCCGACTTCACCGAGCTTCACACCCTATTCTTATACACATTCGAATAACGCATGTCGGAGTATTAGAGTAGGCATTTCAAGGCGTTACCCTATCATTCTACCTATCGAGTTAAGAGTTCACGACTCCCTTACTTGCCATAAATGACGTTCAGACAGCGTGCGTAACCTTTTCAGTTAGGAACGTGTCGCACGATGGTTATGAAGACATATGATAGAGGCTGCTGCACGACGGAAGGCTTCTTTAAAAACTTCCCTTGGGTGTACAATTGACGTGTTTAAACTTCCAATAAAGATCGTTTGCCTATGTATAACTTGATTTTTTGTATTTAAATATAAACAAACAAAATGCTCTTGTTGTAAAAAGCGCATTTCTTCCATCATGTATTTCGCACAATCTTCTGGACTTCGAATACTATATCTATTTTGATATTCTAAACGTACCATTCTTCTGCCTAGCTCAAAGGCTGCCATAAGTTGCGATGCCTTTGAAATCCCAATCCCATGTATACTAATTAGCTCTTCTAATGTTGCATCTTTCAACATACGTAAGCCATCAAATTGGTGTAAAATTTTATCTGACAACTTTAAAACTGTTTCTTCTTTAGAACCTGTTCTGAGTAACACTGCGAGGAGCTCTCGATTTGATAAACTTCCAGCACCTTCTGACAATAAACGCTCCCGTGGTTGTTCTTCTCTTACAACATCACGAATACCGTTCATCTCTCCACCCCTTTATTTGTTCTCTCAAAGAAAACCCCATGCAATTTTACGCATGGGTTACATCAATATCAAATTGTTTTAATTCTCGAACGAGACGTGCAATTGGTAAGCCAACTACACTATAGTAGTCCCCTTGAATATGTTGAACGAAAATAGACCCTTTACCTTGAATCCCATAACTACCTGCTTTATCAAGAGGTTCTTTCGACGCGACGTATGTATCAATTTCCTCTTCTGTTAATTCCCAAAACGTAACTTCTGTACGCTCATAAAAAGTAACCGTTTTTTCTTTTGATATAATCGCAACACCTGTATACACTTCATGTGTTTTCCCAGATAGTAATTGTAACATCTCTTTCGCCTCATCCTCATTAGAAGGCTTACCAAGGATACGCGACTCATATGTAACAATTGTATCTGCACCTAACACAATGTGATCACTATTATTTTCTGCAACCGCTGATGCTTTTTGCAAGGCAAGCGACATTACAATATCAGAAGGCGATGAATATGCACCAATTGTTTCCTCTACTTCACTTACAACGATTTCAAATGGTACGCTAGCTAACTCAAGCAATTCCTTCCTCCGAGGTGACCCTGAAGCTAAAATTATTTTTTTCATATTTTCTCCTTCCTTTCTCACATGAAGCAGAACAATTTATATCAATCGTATCAAAGGAATAGTTTGCCCACAAATGAAAGAAATATTAATTTCTCTAACTAAAAATAACACTTCTTTATTGCATACGATTATATTCCTGTCATAGAGAAAGCACTTTGCTCTAAATTCAAAAGAAAAGAAAGAAGTACATGTACTTCTTTCTTACTCATTTTATTATCCTATCATTTCACTTTCTACGAAACAATTTTTTCATACGAGAGTAAGCCATCAATAATAACTTGATTTAATTTCGCCAAAGATTCCTTATCCATTTTCCCATCTTTTACTGTTTGTACAGCTACCGACGTATACATATACAGTTTCTTTGCTTCTTCTCGCTTCATACTTTTCCCTTCTTTTTCAATCGCTTTCCATTCTTTTTCAATCACTTCTATATCTTTTGCGCTGCTTTTTCCACCAACTTGTACGCTAGAAGCATATTTTGCTAAATGAGTATATAATGGCTGCACTTTTGTTAAAAATGTTCCTACTTCTTTATCATCTTTCAGCAATGCTTTATCTGTTATATCCCAGTTCTTTTTTAAAACGGAGACACCATCATTTTTATACTTAGTCATTAATTGATTTATAGCCTGTTCATCGCTAGCAATACCAACAACTATTGCATACTTATCCCCGCTCGGTCTCAAAGCACCAATGCCCCCATTGCCTTTCCATTCTTCAAGAGCTGCCTGTCCCTTTTCTTCAGAAGAATAAAGCCCCCCTTGAACAAAGAATAATTTCATCGGATCCAATGACGTTCCTGTCTGCGCCTTTTGTTTTTCTTCTTTCGGTGCTGGTGTTTGTTCTGCCGTTCCACCCACCTTTGATTCTCCATTTCCAGTCGGCCTTGAAGCAGTTACTTCACTTCCTCCTGTTGTTCCTTGTCCAGTAAGTAAATGAAGCATCCCCATTCCAAACGTCGTACCGATAATAATTGCGGTTGCAACGATTGCAATTAATGTATTACTCCACTTCTTTCGGTATTTTTCCACAGACACTGATTTCGCTTTTTGAAACGGAACAACATTTTTAGGTCGTTCACTTTCTACTACCATCCATTCAAATTCATCTTTCTTCTTTTCCTCATACTTCGCTTCTGTTCCATTCACTTTCACTGAGATCGTTCGTGATTGCTTGTCCATACACTCACACCTCACCTCTTATCGTTGTCCGCATCATATCATATTCATTTCACAAAAAAACGAGATATTTGTCAGAGGAATTCGCCAAATAACCCTATATATTTATCTTATATGTATGCATTTGACTTCATTTGTAGAACAAAAAACTAGATAGCAAAGACTATCTAGTTTTTCTCTCGAATATATTTTCGAACTTCAGAAATGAAATAAAGAGAACCTGTTATGATAAAAACATCATTTTCCCCTATCATTTCAACTTTTGTATCAATTGCCTCTTTCCAATTTTCAAAAACTAATTTTGATTCTTTTTGTGAATATGATGCAAGCTTGTCTGCAGAAATAGCACGATCAAAGGCGAATGTTGTAAAAATCATTTCATCTGCAATGGTTTCTAATCGGCCTACCATGTTATGCAATTGTTTATCACCAAGGGCAGTAAATAAAACTATTACATTTTTATCTTTGTAATGCGCTTCTACTGTTTTCACAAGGCTTTCGATACCTTCTGGATTATGAGCACCATCTATAATAATATCCGGGTTACTTTGTAGCTTTTCAAAGCGCCCAATCCAATACGCTTCCCGTAATCCCGTTCTTATTCCCTCTTCCTCAATTAAAAATGATAAATATGTTTTTACATACATTACTGCCATAAGTGCTAGCGCTGCATTTCCTACTTGATGAATACCTTTCATTGAGATTTGCAAATCTTCAAATGCGGTAAAAGGACAAGTAAAATCAAACTGTTCCCCATCTTCGTTAGACTGTTTATGTAACGCTGTAAAATGCTTGCCAAGTTCGTATAAGTTTGCATGGTTTTCCTTTGCAACATTTTGAATGACTTGCAAAGCTTCTTCATCTTTTACACCAGTAATTACCGGCACACCAGACTTAATAATCCCCGCCTTTTCATATGCAATTTCTCCTAGTGTATTCCCTAAAATATGCATATGATCGTGACCGATATTCGTAATAATCGTGAGAACAGGGTGTATAACATTGGTAGAATCAAAACGTCCACCGAGCCCTGTTTCAAATAAAACAACATCACAGAAATTGACTTTACCGAAATAGCAAATTGCCATAACAGTAATAATTTCAAACTCAGTCGCTTCCCCTAAATCCGTTTCATCTAGTTTTTTCACGACTGGTTTTACCATCTTTACGAGTTCAGTAATCTCTTCATCTGCAATTGGTGTTCCATTCACACTAATGCGTTCATTAAATGTTTCGATGTAAGGAGAGGTAAACGTTCCTACCTTATATTTCGCGCCTTCTAACATGTAACGCATATATGTTAACGTTGAACCTTTTCCATTTGTACCAGCAAGATGAATACATTTTATATGACGCTCTGGATTTCCGAGCTCTTCTAGCATCCAATTCATTCTTTCTAATCCTGGTTTAATACCAAATTTCAATCGGCTATGAATCCACCCTATCGCTTCTTCGTATGTATGTATCACGTATGCTTTTCCCCTTTCAAAAGACAACTTTCATAGTTCTATTATACGCAAAGAAAAGAGACTCACCAATACAGTGAGTCTCTAAAAATATTTTTACTTTTCAAGATCTGCTAGACGTTGACGAACTGCTTCGCGTTTTTCTAGGTAATCTTGCTCTTTCGCACGCTCTCCTTCAATAACCGCTGCAGGAGCTTTCGCTACGAAACCTTGGTTAGAAAGTTTCTTCTGTACACGTTCTACTTCTTTATCGAACTTCTCAAGTTCTTTCTCAAGACGAGCTCTCTCTTCATCAAGATTGATAAGATCAGCTAACGGTAAGAATAACTCTGCACCTGATACGATTGCAGTCATTGCTTTTTCTGGCGCTTGTAAGTCCGTTTGAATTGTTAATTCGCTTGGGTTACAGAAACGCTCAATGTAAGAGCTATTTTTCGTAAGTTGAGCAAGTACAGCCTCATCTTTTGCTTTAATTTGCATTTGAACTTTTTTGCTCATTGGCGTATTTACTTCTGCACGAATGTTACGAACAGAGCGAATGATATCAACTAGAAGGTGCATTTCTGCCGCAGCTTCCGTATCTTGTAAATCTTCGCGAACTGTTGGCCACGCAGCTACTGTAATAGATTCGCCTTCATGCGGTAAATGTTGCCAAATTTTCTCTGTTACGAATGGCATGAATGGGTGTAATAGACGCATTGTTTGATCTAATACGTAAGCTAAAATAGAACGAGTCGTTTTCTTAGCTGCTTCATCTTCACCGTATAGTGGAAGTTTCGCCATTTCAATGTACCAGTCACAGAAATCATCCCAAATGAAGTTGTATAATGAACGACCAGCTTCACCGAACTCATATTTATCCATGTTACGTGTTACACTCTCGATTGTTTCGTTTAAGCGAGTTAGGATCCACTTATCTGCAACTGATTTTTCACCAGTTAAATCGATTTCTTCATACTTCATATCATCCATGTTCATTAATACGAAACGTGATGCGTTCCAAATTTTATTAATGAAGTTCCAAGTAGATTCTACTTTTTCCATGCTGAAACGTAAATCTTGACCTGGTGCACTTCCTGTTGATAAGAAATAGCGCATTGCATCTGCACCGTACTTCTCGATAACATCCATTGGGTCAATACCGTTACCAAGAGATTTACTCATCTTACGACCTTGCTCATCACGAACTAAACCGTGAATTAATACATCTTTAAATGGACGCTCGCCTGTAAACTCTAAACCTTGGAAAATCATACGAGATACCCAGAAGAAGATGATGTCATAACCCGTTACTAGTGCATCTGTTGAATAGTAACGTTTGAAGTCTGCTGAATCTTCATTTGGCCAACCAAGTGTTGAGAATGGCCATAGCGCTGAACTGAACCATGTATCAAGTACGTCGTTATCTTGATTCCAGTTTTCAATATCTGCTGGTGCTTCTGTACCTACGTATACTTCACCAGTTTCTTTATGGTACCAAGCTGGAATACGGTGTCCCCACCATAATTGACGAGAAATACACCAGTCATGAATATTTTCCATCCATCGTAAATATGTGTTTTCAAAACGCTCTGGTACGAACGTTACTTTTTCTTCTTCTTTTTGTTGAAGCGCTACTGCTTTTTCAGCAAGTGGAGCCATTTTTACGAACCATTGTGTTGATAAGTAAGGCTCAACAACTGCACCGCTACGCTCACTATGACCTACTGAATGCATATGTGGCTCGATTTCTACTAATACGCCAGCTTCTTGTAAGTCTTTCACTAATTCTTTACGGCATTCGAAACGATCCATACCGTTATATTTACCAGCTTTTTCGTTCATCGATCCATCTTCGTTCATTACTAAGATGCGTGGTAAGTCATGACGGTTACCTACTTCAAAGTCGTTCGGGTCATGAGCTGGTGTAATTTTTACAACGCCTGTTCCGAAGTCTTTTTCTACGTACTCATCAGCAATAATCGGAATCTCACGGCCTACGATTGGAAGTGTAACTGTTTTTCCGATTAAATGTTTGTAACGATCATCTTCTGGATGAACTGCTACCGCTGTATCACCAAGCATCGTTTCTGGACGAGTAGTAGCAAGGCGAATGTGACCTGAACCGTTTGTTAACGGATAGTTCATATGGTAGAATGCACCTTGAACTTCTTTATGAATTACTTCAATATCAGAAAGAGCTGTGCGTGTTGCTGGATCCCAGTTGATAATATATTCACCGCGGTAAATTAAGCCTTTTTCGTATAATTGAACGAATACTTTATTAACCGCATCAGATAAACCTTCGTCTAATGTGAAACGTTCGCGAGAATAGTCTAGTCCTAAACCAACTTTCCCCCATTGTTGACGAATGTGAGAAGCATACTCTTCTTTCCACTCCCAAGCTTTTTCAAGGAATTTCTCACGGCCAAGATCGTAACGTGAAATACCTTCTTCACGAAGTTTTCCTTCTACTTTCGCTTGTGTTGCGATACCAGCATGGTCCATTCCTGGAAGCCATAGCACATCGTAACCTTGCATACGCTTCGTACGAGTTAAAATATCTTGAAGAGTTGTATCCCAAGCATGACCTAAGTGTAACTTACCAGTTACGTTCGGAGGTGGAATTACAATTGTATACGGTTGTTTCTTCTCGTCTCCTGTTGCTTCAAAATATTTGCCTTCAAGCCACCATTGATAAAGGCCTTCTTCAACGGACATATGATCATATTTAGTTGGTAAATTCTTTTCCGTGTTTGACATTATTTTCCCTCCTTAAAATAAAAAATGTCCCTCATCCAAAAAGGACGAGGGACATCGCGGTACCACCTTTATTTACAAACAAATTCATAATTTGCTTATACTCTTAATTTGATAACGGACAAATCCGTCTTTTCCTAATGAGAACTATTCTGTTCAGAAAAGATGCTCCAGGGCTACCTTCTAACATAACTATCTAGAGAATCTCCCAGCTACTGATTCTCCTCTCTGAAGACGTTTCATGTTATACTCTTCCCCTTCAAGGCATTTATATGATTGTTAATTATTATATACAATAGTGTAAAAAACGAAACCTTATTCGTCAAGATAAATTTAAAACTATGACTTTTCGGGTGAATATAAAGAAGATAAGTAGCATTCTCTACTTATCTTCTTTATCCCGCTATTTGCGGGCAATAAGACCCCACCTCAAAATTCAGCTGAAGCAAAGAAGTTAGGTTGGAGCCACCCGCTGATTAAAGTTTTACTTTACCCGTTCCCTTGCTGGGCAGCTTGTAATTGTGACAGGAAATATTCTATATTGCTAACGAGCCAATGCGATTGTTGCAAACTCTTTACTCCGCGCAGTTCATTTTCCTCGTTGCGATTATCTCTTCTTTTCTTATAAGACTGGATTTGCCGAATAAATTGCGATGGATACGTCATATACGCAAACATAAGTAGTTGCTCTTCTTTCGTAAAAGGGAAATTTTTTTGATACATTTGAAACCATTCAAACCGATCACTTCTTGCGATTGGATATGTGTTTAAAGACCGTGAATAAAAACCTACTATATCTTGCACAGGCGTTGCAAACTTCGATTTTTCCAAACTAATAAAATAGCCATTTCGCTCATAGTCAAATAAAAAATGATTAAGTGACACGTTACCATGCACAAAAGTAATACGTGTTTTCTCTTTTTCTTTCATCGCATCGTTCCACTCATTTAATTGCTTCGTTGCAAATTCACGCGCTCTCATTACATGATGATAGTACGTACAATATTGTAATTCAAACGGGGACATATACCATTTTGATTCAGATTCTACGAGAAACTCTTCTAACATCTCACCATCATTTTCCCACCGATCGAATATAGTTGTATAATGTTTTTCTAAATCTTCTTCCGTATATGTTTCTTCCTTCACAGTTTTTTGATGCAACGTTCCAAGTGTCTGAAACATTTTATGGTATTGATCATTATCCTCGCCGTTTCCTTCTGCACGTTCTAACCAAGGCATTAAATAATAATTATACGTCCCGTCACTTAAAATATAATTTCCATCCGTCGCGTGGTATATAGGTACATAATTTGAAAAACCTTTCTCCTTCAAATATTGAATATGATGCAGAAAATTATTCCGCTCTAACTTTCTGCCTTCTATTTTCTTGAGTGCATATGGACCTTGATTCGTATAAATTTTCATTACGCTTCCGTGCTCTTCCATATGCTGCGTATCCAATCTATATTGCCTCACGATAGGTTCATAGTGATTTCGTAATTCAATATCCATACGAATAACCCTTTCTATTCAAAACATAGCCTCTAAGAAAAGAAGCGAGTGAAAACACTCACTTCCTTATTTCGCCTTTACCCTTGAAACCGGAATATAAATAATTTGCCCCGTATTTAAAAATATATCTTCTGTTTGATTGACACGGCACACATTTTGCACAGACGTTTCATAACGTTCTGCAATAGATTCAATTGTATCCCCTTCTTGCACAAAATACATTCTTAACTTTGTAAATTCTTCTTCCGGTTCTTTCGTAAATAGTTTTGTTAAATAAAGCGCATTTTCATCTCGCTGTGAGTACTCTTCTTCTTGTTCTTCCTGCTTTTTCGCTTTTTCTTTCTTGAAATCTTTTCGCCCAAACAATTCAAATTGCGGCGTTGTTTCTTGCTCCTCTTCACGCTCCACAAATTCATGTTCCTCTATCTTCTCTTCTTCTAATTCCTGCTCTTTTCTTTCCTCTAATTGGAACGGTTCAAATGCGTAATCTTCCCACTCATCTGATTCCTTATATGCTGGTTCTTCTACATGCGGCGCCGGTCTATTTTCATCCTCTTGCGCTGAATCTTCTTCTAACTCGGCATACACCGTTTCTTCCTCTTCAGCTTCATCCTCGTTTCTCTCTTCATCACACAAACCGGTAATAGATATATCCGCTAATAATTGTAAGCAACCATTTTCCTTTAATTCATAATCAAATTCCTCAATTGATACATATAGCTCTTCAATTACTTTCACTCGATTTCTCGGAATTGATATTTCAAGCGGAAAGGAATGAACAAGTTCATTAACCCCATCTTCCCTTGTTTCTACATAATCAATTGACTTTGCTGGCGATAGTTCTCTTAATGAATACGCCGAATCATCTTTTCGTGCAACATACTCTCCCGTTAAATCTAATTGCCCTCTCACGATTACTTCATGATCAAGCTCTTCTATCTCAACGTCTGGATCTAACGAAATTGACAAAAGTTCATCGACTTCCTGTCCCTTTTGGAACCAAACAGATTCTTTTAATGAAAATCGTAACGAATGATCTGCAGCCACTTCTTTTCCCCCTCCCAAACTATATGTCATTACAGATTTATGTAGGGAAAGCTTACTTTATGAATAAAAAAAATCGCTCCCCTTATGGAGAGCGATTTTTCTCTAATACATTATTTTAATTTTGACATTGCAATTTCAGCTGCTGCAATCGTCGCCTCAATATCTGCGTCACTATGTGCTGTCGATAAGAATAAACCTTCGAATTGAGATGGCGGTAAGAATACACCTTGTTCTACCATTTCACGATAGTAAGCCGCAAAGAATTCTAAGTTTGAAGATTTTGCTGCATCGTAATTAATAACGGGCTCATCTGTAAAGAAAATACCAATCATAGAACCTGCACGGTTAATATGATGTGGAATGCCATGTTTTTCAGCTGCTTTACGTAATCCTGCTTCTAACATTTCAGCTTTACGCTCAAATTCTACATATGATTCTGGCGTTAACTGTACTAACGTTTCATAACCTGCTGCCATTGCAAGTGGATTACCTGATAAAGTACCTGCTTGGTAAATCGGTCCGCTTGGTGCAACTTGGCGCATAATTTCTGCTTTACCACCGTATGCTCCTACTGGTAAACCACCACCGATTACTTTACCTAAGCATGTTAAATCAGGTGTTACGCCATAATAACCTTGGCCACAATTATAAGCTACTCGGAACCCTGTCATTACTTCATCAAAAATAAGCAATGCACCGTTTTGTTCTGTTACTTCACGAAGACCTTCTAAAAATCCAGGCTGCGGAGGAACAACCCCCATATTTCCTGCTACTGGTTCTACAATTACACAAGCAATATCATCACCGAATTGTTCAAACGCGTATTTTACGCTTTCTAAATCGTTATAAGCTACTGTAATCGTATTTTTCGCTACACCTTCTGGTACACCAGGACTATCTGGTAAACCTAAAGTCGCCACACCAGAACCAGCTTTAATTAATAGCGAATCACCATGACCGTGGTAACAACCAATAAATTTCAAGATTTTATTACGACCTGTATAACCACGAGCTAAACGTAGTGCACTCATTGTTGCTTCCGTTCCAGAGTTAACCATACGCACAATCTCAATTGATGGCACGCGCTCAATAACAAGTTTTGCTAATTTATTTTCAATTTCTGTTGGTGCACCGAAGCTTGTACCTCTTTCAGCAACAGATTTTAACGCTTCTACAACACGATCATTTGCATGACCATGAATTAAAGGCCCCCATGATAATACGTAGTCGATGTATTCATTCCCATCAATATCATATACTTTAGAGCCTTTTCCACGCTCCATAAACAACGGATTCATCCCAACAGATTTAAAAGCACGAACCGGGCTATTTACGCCACCAGGCATTAAGTCTTGTGCCTCTTCAAACGCCGCAATCGATTTATCAAACTTTTTCATTATTTAGCGCCTCCTTCTTGTAACCATTTTGCTGCATCTTTCGCATGATACGTAATAATTAAGTCTGCTCCTGCACGTTTCATACTAATTAATTTTTCAAGAACAACTTCTTTTTCATTAATCCAGCCATTTTGCGCTGCCGCTTTAATCATCGAATATTCACCACTTACATTATAAGCGACAACTGGTAAATTAAAGTTATTTTTCACATCACGAACGATATCTAAGTAAGAAAGAGCTGGTTTTACGATTAAGAAATCTGCACCTTCCATTACATCTGATTCTGCTTCACGGAATGCTTCCATACGGTTTGCCGGATCCATTTGATATGTTTTACGGTCACCAAATTGCGGTGCACCGTGCGCAGCATCACGGAATGGTCCATAAAATGCTGATGAATATTTCACAGCGTACGACATAACTGGCACGTGTCCAAAACCATTTTCGTCTAATGCATGGCGAATTGCTGTTACGAAGCCGTCCATCATGTTTGATGGCGCAATAATGTCCGCTCCTGCTTTCGCTTGACTTACAGCCGTTTTCGCAAGAACTGCAAGAGACTCGTCATTTAAAATAATACCATCTTCAATTACACCGCAATGACCATGGCTTGTAAATTGACATAAACATGTGTCTGCGACTACTACTAGCTCAGGGAAATCACCTTTAATTTGCTGAATAGCACGTTGTACAATTCCATGATCACAATATGCTGATGATCCAACTTCATCCTTTTCAGCAGGTAAACCAAATACAATAACAGAACGAATACCTAAATCAACAACTTCTTGCATTTCAGCTTGCAATAAATCTAAAGAAATTTGATATACGCCTGGCATAGAAGGAACTTCATTACGAACATTTTCACCTTCTAATACAAAAATAGGGTAAATAAAATCTTCCGTATGTAAAAACGTTTCACGCACAAGCGCACGCATGCCCCCGCTTTGTCTTAAACGACGATGACGATTAAATTGTAAAGAGTTCATAGATTTCTATCCCCATTCTTTCATTTTATAGATTCACAAACACATTGTAGTAATGCTTCTACAGTGTACTCTTTCGGCACAATAACAGACGGAAAATAACGACTTGCCTCTTTTTCCGTAATAGGTCCTATACAAGCAATTGTACATTTTTTTGTCCATTCTCTCCAGTTTGCACCCTCAAGTAAACGAACAAAACTAGTAACAGTTGAAGGACTCGTAAATGTAATAATGTCTACTTCTCCTAACTTCAACGCTGCTATAAGTTCTTGCTTTTTTTCTACATTCACTTTCGTACCGTATACGATCAACTCATCTAGAGAAACACCAATTTCACGCAGTTTAACTGGTATTACATCTCTTGCTAAATTGCCTTTTGGAAATAAAATACGTTCGTTTCCATTTAATTCTTTTAGAAACTCTTCGGCAAATGCTTCTGCAACAAATGAATTCGGGACAAAATGAACTTGATAGCCCCTTTTTTCTAATTCTAATTTTGTTTTCACACCTACCGCAGCGATTTTAATGGTTAGTGGTAGTTTCTTTTTTAAACTATCTAGAAAAAAAGCTACACCATTTCTGCTCGTAAAAATAACCCAGTCGTATGAATGTAGCTGCTCTTCAATATGTTGAATTTGCCTATGAGACATACCTTCCATACGCAAAAGCGGAATTTCCAATGGAATTCCGCTCTTTTCTTTCACTGCTACACTCATTTGTTTCGCTTGATGCTGGGCACGTGTAATCAATACCGTTTTTCCAGCGAGAGCGTTCATATTTATTGTTGCTCCTTATTTGCAGCAAGAATGAGTTCTTTGGCGCCTTGTTTAATTAAACGGTCCGCGGCCTCTAATCCTACTTCTTCAGGATTAGTACCCACTACTGTCTCTTTTAATAAAACAGAGCCATCCATAGAGCCGACAAGAGCTGTTAATTCGATTGCATCGTTTTCTGTAAGGGTTGCATATCCAGCGATTGGAACTTGGCATCCACCTTCAAGTTTATGAAGAAATACTCGCTCCGCTGCCACTGTTCTTTCTGTTATCGCATCATTAATATGCGCTAACAATTGCAATAAATCCTTATCATCCTCACGACATTCAATCGCTAATGCACCTTGTCCTACAGCAGGTACACATAACGTTTCATCTAAATGTTCTGTAATAACTTCATCATCCCAGCCCATTCTTTGTAATCCAGCTGTCGCTAAAATAATCGCATCGTAATCTTCTTCTTTTAATTTACGTAAACGTGTATCGATATTCCCGCGAATCCACTTCACTTGTAAATCTGGTCTCGCAGCGAGTAGCTGTGCACTACGTCTTAAACTACTCGTACCTAAAATAGCACCTTCCGCTAACTCTTTAAACGATGCTCCATTTTTTGAGATAAAAGCATCCCGAGGGTCAACACGCTTTGGTGTACAGCCAATCATTAAACCTTCTGGAAGTACGGCCGGCATATCTTTCATACTATGTACAGCCATATCGATTTCTTTCGTAAGTAACGCATGCTCAATTTCTTTAACGAACAAGCCTTTTCCGCCTACTTTTGAAAGAGTAACATCTAAAATAACATCACCTTTTGTGACAATTTCTTTCACTTCAAATTCATATGGTAGACCTAGCGCTTTTAACTGATCAATAAACCAGTTTGTTTGCGTTAATGCTAGTTTACTCTTTCGTGACCCTACAATAATTTTGCGCATAATTCTCTCTCCTCATTATAAATACCAAAAGTGGAAATTGGATAAACTGCTTAATAGAAAAATGTTTACTAGCATTACGAGAAACGATCCGATATTCCACTGTACAATTTTCTTACCTTGCAACACATCTGCCGCTCGTAAATATAAACCTGTGCAATACACAAATAGAACGACAAAAGATCCGATTACTTTCGTATCATACCAATGGAAATTGTCCAATTTTGTATATCCCCATATACACCCCAATAAAATTGCTAGTAAGAAAAATGGAACAGAAAATAAATTTAATCCGTAAGACGTAGATTCAAGCTTCGGTAAATTCCCTAACCTTCTTAATCTCGCATTCCACTTTTTCTTTTTTAATAGGCGATATTGCAGTAAATACATAATAGAAAAAATAAACGATACCGTAAACGTTGCATAAGAAATAATCGCCATTCCAACATGCACGTATACAAGTTCTGAAACTAATTGCTCTGCAAGTACTGGCGACATCTTTCCGAGCGGTGTAAAAATAGAAAAAGCGCTTACGCCAAATGCAACAACATTTGTAAAGAAGACTAAAAAGTCAACGCGCATAAATCGATTTATGACTAACGACATCGTAATCAATAACCAAACATAAAAATAAATCCCTGATAATAAAGTTAAAATGGGATTCGTTTCTGAATCTGTCGCCCTAAGCAACATAAAAATAGACTGCAATACCCATACAATCGAAAGTAACCAAAAAGCAAATCGGTTCGCCTTTCGGTTACTTTGGAAATAATCTATAAAATATAAACTAATGCTACAAGCATATAAAATAATTGCAATATGATAAATAATACTGTTATTTAAAAAACTCATCCGATCATCCTTCCAAATTATAAAGATGGAACGGATGGTGTCCACACTCTTTTATGTTCTACTTCTTCCGCACGACTCTCTACTTCTTCCGTTTCTAAATCAAAAATCTTTGCAAATAACGCTAGTTTTTCGCTCGCTCCCTCTTCAGCAGCTATTTCTTTTGCTACTAAAATTGGGTCTTTTAATAATTGATTAATAATACTTTTCGTATGCTTACTAATAACTTTTTTCTCACGATCACTAAGGTTTGGTATTTTTCGCTCTAGGCTTACCATCGTTTCACTTTGGATTGCAAGTGCCTTATCACGAAGAGCTGATATTAATGGAACAACACCAAGTGTACTTAACCACGTTTTAAATAGAACAATTTCCTCTTCAATCATAAATTGAATTTTCTCTGCTTCTTTCAAACGCTCAGCACGGTTTGCCTCCACTACTCCTTGCAGATCATCAATGTCATACAAGAAAGAACCTTCTAGCTCATCAATCGCTGGATCAATATCACGTGGCACTGCAATGTCAACCATAAACAAAGGACGACCAGAGCGCATTTTCTCCACCTTTGTCATCATCTCTTTCGTAATGACATACTCAGATGCACCAGTTGAACTAATTAAAATATCTGCTTCTAATAATGCACATTGTAATTCGCTTAATGATTTTGCATGTCCCATATATTTCTCAGCCATTACTTCTGCTTTCGAAAGCGTCCTATTCATAACTGTTACTTTACGAGCACCACTTCCATATAAGTTTTGCAATGCAAGTTCGCCCATTTTACCAGCACCAAGAATAAGCACGTGACAATCCGTTAACTCGCCAAATATTTTCTTTCCAAGCTCAACAGCAGCATAACTAACAGACATCGCACTTTCACCAATTGTTGTTTCTGAGTGGGCACGTTTTGCTAATGTAATGACTTGCTTAAACAATTCATTAAAAATTGTGCCTGTTGCTTTAACTTGTTGTGCTTCTAAAAAGCTATCTTTTATTTGGCCTAAAATCTGTGTTTCTCCCACTACCATAGAATCTAAACCGCACGTTACGCGGAATAAATGGTCTATTGCACCATCTTGTTCAAAAATAGTTAAATATGGTGCGACTTCTTCTATTTCAAGCTGAAACCAATCAGCTAAAAATTTCTTAATATAATACCGTCCCGTGTGTAATTGATCGACAACAGCATAAATCTCAGTGCGATTACAAGTTGATACAATGACATTCTCTAACACGCTCTTTTGATTTTGTAATGTAGTCATCGCTCGCTCTAGCTCTGCTGCCTGAAATGTGAGTTTCTCACGAAATTCTACAGGGGCTGTTCGATAATTTACACTAACAACAAGAATATGCACGCAGCATGTCCCCCTTCACCCGTTTTATCACTTTATCTACTATCATAATACAACTTTCCTCTTATGAATCTGACAATCGTGTGAACAACCGATTATTTTTTAATTATTCTCCGTATGTAATAAAGGAGATTCAGCAAACTAATAAAAAAACTTCTACTTTATAATGATTATAAATTAATAACTCTATTTGTACGTTACCAAAAAAAGTCCTCATAATCAAGTGATGGAAACTATTCCATATAAATTATAACATCATCTTTCCTATCTTCTTTCATCATGAAGGAAAATATGTATGATTGTTCCAAAATGTAGCAAACACTTTCTCAATACAATGTATTTGACATTTTATTTCTTTTTCGTTATATTGATTTTACAAAATTAAATTGTGCACAACTTAATAAGAAGGGAGTTATGTATGACAGAGGACTCTTTGCATCTAGATAACCAACTTTGTTTTTCTATTTATGCCTGTTCTAGAGAGGTTACTCGTTTTTATCGACCTTATTTAGAAGAGATGGGTATTACGTATCCCCAGTACATTACTTTACTCGTACTATGGGAGCAAGATGGACTAACAGTAAAAGAAATTGGAGAGCGTCTATTTTTAGATTCCGGTACGTTAACACCTATGTTAAAACGAATGGAATCATTAACACTTGTAAAACGTGTTCGTTCCAAAGAAGACGAGCGAAAAGTTTGTATTGAATTAACAGAACAAGGTAAAAATTTAAAGGAAAAGGCTTGTTCATTACCGACAACACTGGCTACAAACTTAGGAATTACAGAGCAAGAATATCGCTCTTTATTAATTCAACTAAATAAACTAATTGAAACAATGAAAACAATTAATGATGGAAAAGGGGAATAAATATGGATAAATTATATACTGCTTCAGTAACAGCAACAGGTGGAAGAAATGGGAAAGTAGTTTCAGATGATGGCATATTAAATCTTGATGTGAAAATGCCGAAAGCACTAGGTGGTGCAGGTGGAGAAGCAACAAATCCAGAACAACTATTTGCAGCTGGTTATGCAGCTTGTTTCGATAGTGCATTACAACTTGTCATTCGTACAAAACGTATGAAAGTAGAAAGTACAGAAGTAACCGCTCACGTTTCTATCGGAAAAGATACAGATGGTGGTTTTGGCCTATCTGCCGTGCTTGATGTACATGTCGCTGGCGTTTCACATAGCGAAGCACAAGAACTTGTAGAAGCGGCTCACGGTGTATGTCCTTACTCTAAAGCAACACGAGGTAATATTGAAGTTACATTAAACGTACGTTAACAGCTTATATAAAGAAAAAAACGCGCGACATTCGTCACGCGTTTTTTGTTTTTGTCATTTTATGAATTGCCTTCCACGCTTCTTCTTTTCCAAGTCCTGTTTCAGAAGAGAATAGAACGATTTCATCGCCAATTTCAACAGCAAGCGTTTCTTTTACAACTTTTAAATGCTTTTGCCATTTCCCTTTCGGGATTTTATCAGCTTTCGTCGCAATAATAATTGTTGGGATTTCATAATGCTTTAAGAAATCATACATCATCACGTCATCACTTGTCGGTTGGTGACGTAAATCAACTACTAATACAGCTGCGTCTAATTGCTTACGCGTTGTAAAGTACGTTTCAATCATTTTCCCCCATGCCGCGCGCTCCGATTTAGACACTTTCGCATATCCATAACCTGGAACGTCAACAAAATGCATCATCTCATTGATCAAGAAAAAGTTCAGCGTTTGCGTTTTTCCTGGTTTAGAAGAAATACGCACTAACTTTTTACGATTTAAAATTTTATTAATAAAGGAAGACTTCCCGACATTTGAACGACCTGCTAATGCAATTTCTGGTAAATCACTGTCTGGATATTGTTCTGGTTTAACAGCACTAATTACAATATCTGCTTTTGTTACTTTCATTGTTTCACTCCTACTAATGCGTGCTCCAATACTTCATCTAAATGAGATGCAAGCACAAACGTAAGGTTTTCTTTTACGCTCTCTGGAATATCATCTAAATCTTTCTCGTTTTCTGCTGGCAAAATAATTTTTGTTAAGCCTGCGCGGTGAGCACTTAATGTTTTTTCTTTTAAGCCACCAATTGGTAATACACGACCACGAAGTGTAATTTCACCTGTCATACCTACTTCTTTACTTACAGGAATACCTGTTAGTGCAGAAATAAGTGCCGTTGCCATCGTAATACCTGCTGACGGTCCATCTTTCGGAACTGCTCCTTCTGGAACATGAATATGAATATCATTTTTCTCATGGAAATTCGGATCAATCTGAAGCTCTTCTGCACGAGAACGTATATAACTAAACGCAGCTTGTGCGGATTCTTTCATAACATCCCCAAGTTTCCCTGTTAAAATTAGTTTCCCTTTTCCTGGCGCTACAGAAACTTCAATTGCAAGTGTATCGCCGCCTGCTGCTGTGTAAGCTAGACCTGTTGCCATACCAACTTGGTCTGTTTTTTCAGCTTGCCCATAACGGAATATGTGTTTACCAAGTAAATCAACAATCTTTTTCTCTGTCACAACGATACGTTTACGTTCTGCTGTAACGATAATTTTCGCTACTTTACGGCAAACTTTTGCAATTTGGCGTTCTAGCGTACGAACACCAGCCTCACGTGTATAATAACGAATAATTTCAAGAAGCGCTTCATCACGTACTTGTAAATTACCTTTTCGTAAGCCATGCTCTTTTAATTGTTTCGGCAATAAATGCTCACGAGCAATGTGTACTTTTTCAAGTTCTGTATAGCCAGCAATCGAAATGATTTCCATACGGTCAAGTAACGGACCTGGAATACTTGAAAGTGTATTAGCAGTTGCTACAAACATAACTTTCGATAGATCATATGGTTCTTCAATGTAATGATCACTGAAGTTATGGTTTTGTTCTGGATCTAATACTTCAAGTAATGCTGCTGATGGATCTCCACGGAAATCGTTAGACATTTTATCAATCTCATCTAATAAGAAGACTGGATTAACTGTTTTCGCCTTTTTCATACCTTGAATAATGCGTCCTGGCATTGCTCCAACATATGTACGGCGGTGACCACGAATTTCAGATTCATCACGCACACCACCAAGAGATACACGGACAAAGTTACGATTCAATGATGTTGCAATTGAACGCGCTAACGAAGTTTTTCCGACCCCAGGAGGGCCTACTAAACAAAGGATAGGTCCTTTTAATGAATTCGTTAACTTCTGTACAGCTAAATATTCAAGTACACGCTCTTTCACTTTTTCAAGACCGTAATGATCGTTATTTAAAATCTCTTCCGAATGAGCAAGATCAATTATATCTTCTGTTGCCTCTGTCCACGGAAGCGCTAATAACCAATCAATATAATTGCGAATAACACCACTCTCCGCAGAACTTGCTGGTAACTTTTCATAACGATCTAATTCTTTCAGCGCAGCCTTCATTGTTTCTTCAGGCATTCCTGACTGTTCAATTTTTTCACGAAGTTCTTCTACTTCTCCGCCCTTACCTTCTTTGTCGCCAAGTTCAGTTTGAATCGCCTTCATTTGCTCACGTAAGAAATATTCTTTTTGCGTGCGCTCCATTGAACGTTTCACTTGTTGCCCAATTTTCTTTTCTAGGCTAAGTAACTCTTGTTCATCTTGAATAATTGAAATAAGTGTATGTAATCGTTCTTTTACAGATACAATCTCTAGAATCTCTTGTTTCTGCTTCGTTTTAATCGGCAAGTGAGAAGCAATTAAATCAGCTAATCTCCCTGGTTCCTCTACATCAGCTACCGTTGCAAATGTTTCATTTGAAACTTTTTTCGAAACTTTAATATATTGTTCGAAATGCTCCAGTAACGTACGCATAAGAGCTTTCTCTTCTAAATCATCTTCTACTTCTTCAGTTACCGTTTTAATAGACACTTGTACTACATTTTCTTCTTCGATAAACTCTATTACTTCTGCTCTATGTAAACCTTCCACAAGGACACGAAGCGTACCGTTCGGCAATTTTAGCATTTGCTTTACTTTCGCCACTGTACCTACACTATATATGTCATCTTCTTTCGGATCATCGATATTCATTTCTTTTTGCATTGCTAAAAAGATGATATTTTCATCCATTGCCGCCTGCTCTAGTGCTTGTATCGATTTATCACGTCCTACATCAAGATGCAAAACCATCGTTGGATATACGAGAACGCCTCTTAATGGTAGGAGGGGCACGATTCTTTCGTTCGTATTCATACTAGACATAGCACCTCCATAATAAATTAAACTCCTGTTCAACTATTTTATATTACAATACACCTAGATGCAATTGCTGAGATTCCTCGCAATTGTAAATAGCTTGTTTTTCTACCTCACGAAAAGAAAAAAGACTCCGATTAAGCATACAAACTTAAACGAAGTCTGGCAAATTTTATTATTGTTTATTTTTACATAGATTGTGCATCTGTTTCGTCTACGTTAGTATGTACATCTAGCTCTCTATGCATATTTTCTTGCATAAACGTTAACTCAAATACTTCTTTTAATTTACGGACAGGAATAATTTCGATTCCCTTTATCGTATACAAAAATGGTTGCATATTTTCAGCAGGAATAATGACTTTCTTAGCTCCCGCTTTTTTCGCAGCTTTTATTTTTGCGTACACGCCACCAATAGGCTTTACTTCTCCGTGTATACTTATTTCACCTGTCATCGCTACTTCATTATTTACATATGTGCGATGCACCGCAGAATATACACCTGTTGCCATAGCGATTCCTGCAGAAGGTCCATCAATTGGGATACCACCTGGAAAATTAATATGTATATCGTATCCTTCTGGCAACACATCTAAAGAACGAAGTACTGTTAATACATTATCAACAGAGCCTTTTGCCATACTTTTACGGCGAATCGATTTCGTTTGACTACCAATACTTTCTTCTTCTACAATTCCGGTAACATTTACCGATCCTTTATCTTTCGCCGGAATTGCTGTTACTTCAATTTCTAATAACGCACCTGTATTTGGTCCGTATACAGCAAGACCATTTACAAGACCAATCCTTGGAATCGGATAAATGTGCTTTTCGTATTTCGGCGTAAGCTGACTTGAGTGAACAACCCACTCTATATCTTCATCTTTAATGAAAGAACGTTCTTCATTTATCGCCATACCAGCAGAAATTTGTACGAGATTAATCGCCTCTCGTCCATTTCTTGCATACATCCCAATCATTTCAATACCATTTTCACCTATTTGCATTTCCACTTTTTCCGCGGCGTTTTTCGCTACTTTTTGAATCTCTTCCGTATCTAATTCACGGAAAAATACTTCTAAGCAACGTGACCGAATAGCAGGAGGAATTTCCTCTGGCGAACGTGTCGTTGCTCCAACTAAGCGAAAATCTGCCGGTAAGCCTTTTTGGAAAATATCATGTATATATGTTGGGATCATCGTATTTTCTTCACTATAGTACGCACTTTCTAAAAATACTTTTCGATCTTCTAACACCTTTAACATTTTGTTCATTTGAATCGGATGGAGTTCGCCAATCTCATCAATAAACAAAATACCACCATGCGCATCTGTTACAGCACCTTTTTTCGGTTGCGGAATACCTGCTTGCCCCATCGCCCCAGCACCTTGATAAATCGGATCATGCACCGAACCAATTAAAGGGTCTGCGATACCACGTTCATCAAACCGAGCTGTCGTCGCATCAAGTTCAATAAATGTTGCATTCGTACGAAATGGAGATTTAGGATTTCGTTTCGCTTCTTCTAATACAAGACGTGCTGCCGCTGTTTTCCCAACACCTGGCGGGCCATATATGATTACATGTTGCGGATTCGGACCACAAAGAGCCGCTTTTAAGGACTTAATCCCGTCCTCTTGCCCTACAATATCTAAAAAGGTTGTAGGACGCACCTTTTCTGCTAGCGGCTCTGTTAAAGAAATCTCACGCATTTTACGAAGCTGTTCTAATTCTTTTTTCGATTCTCGATCAATTGAAACTTTTTGTGTTCGTTGATTTCGAAGTAAATGCCAGAAATATAATCCGACAATTACACCAAAAACAAGTTGAACAACTAAAAATATATTTGTCCAGCTCATTATTTATTTCCTCCCGCAATATTTTATCTCTTAGTATTTCCGCGGAGGAACGTAGCTAAACATAAAGAAAAACAGCAATTATAAAAATTGCTGTTTCCCTTTCGCATTATGCAGATGTTTTTGTATCAAGTACAGTACCGTCTTGTAACACCAATTTTGGCGGTTCATTATCAGCTACTGTTTCTTTTGTAAGAATACACTTCTCGATATCTTTACGAGATGGAAGTTCGAACATTACATCAAGCATTAAGCCTTCAATAATAGAACGAAGTCCACGAGCACCCGTTTTACGTTCAATTGCTTTTTTCGCAATTTCGATTAGTGCACCTTCTTCAAACTCTAACTCAACATCGTCAAGCTCCAATAGTTTTTGGAATTGCTTAACAAGTGCATTTTTCGGTTTCGTTAAAATATCAACAAGAGCATCTTCATCAAGTGGCTCTAGGTTCGCAATAACTGGAAGACGACCGATAAACTCTGGAATTAAACCAAATCTTAAAAGATCCTCTGGTAATACGTGAGATAAAACATGCTTCTCATTTACATCAGCATTTTTCTTCTCAGAACCAAATCCAATTACTTTCTCACCAAGGCGACGTTTAATAATCGGCTCAATGCCATCAAACGCTCCACCACAAATGAATAAGATGTTCGTTGTATCAATTTGAATAAACTCTTGGTGCGGATGCTTACGACCACCTTGAGGTGGAACGCTTGCTACAGTACCTTCTAAAATTTTCAGAAGTGCCTGCTGCACACCTTCACCAGATACATCACGTGTAATTGATGGATTTTCGGACTTACGTGCCACTTTATCAATCTCATCAATATAAATGATTCCTTTTTCCGCTTTCTCTACATCATAATCAGCCGCTTGAATTAATTTTAGTAAGATATTTTCTACATCTTCCCCAACATATCCAGCTTCTGTTAAAGATGTTGCGTCCGCGATTGCAAATGGAACATTTAGAATACGCGCTAACGTTTGTGCAAGTAATGTTTTACCACTACCTGTTGGCCCGATAAGTGCGATATTACTCTTCGCTAATTCTACATCATCAATTTTGCTGTTAGAATTAATGCGTTTGTAATGGTTATATACCGCTACCGCTAGTGCTTTTTTCGCGCTATCTTGCCCGATGACATACTCATCTAAGATTTCACGAATTTCTACCGGTTTCGGTACATCTTTGAATTCTACTTCTTCGTCCTTCGCAAGCTCCTCTTGTACAATTTCAGTACAAAGTTCGATACACTCGTCACAAATGTAAACACCTGGACCTGCCACTAACTTTCGAACTTGCGTTTGTGTTTTACCACAGAAAGAACATTTTAATTGCCCTTTTTCATCATTAAATTTAAACATATTTTCACACCCCTTACAAAGTGCTAACCTCTTGCCTTCGTATGTACACGATAAATGTATCGTATGTAAATACATATTATGTCACTACGTGGCGAGAAATACAAATAATATGACTAGTTATGTACAAATAAAAAAATTTTAAAACTTTTGAAATATGTATATTCGACTTGTAAAGGAACTTTTCCTTCTCCATCGAAAAGTTTTATAAATATATTTCTATATTTATAAAACAAGGCACGATTAAAATCGTGCCTTGTTATTTTATTATGCAGCGTTTTCTACTAAGAAGTCTACAGCTTTACGCACTTTAAGATCTTCAGCTAAAGCGTCTACGCTTCCAAGAGCTTGCTTGATAGCGTCTACTGGCATACCGTACATTTCAGCCATTTTTTCAACTTCTGCAGTTACTTCTTCTTCAGTAACTTCGATGTTTTCAGCTTCAATGATAGCTTCAAGAACAAGATTGATTCTTACACGTTTTTGTGCATCTTCTTTCATTTGCTCTTTTAATTTGTCAGCGTCAGTACCTGTGAATTGGTAGTAAAGCTCAAGGTTCATACCTTGTTGGCTTAAACGTTGCTCGAATTCACGAACCATACGATCTAACTCAGTGTTGATCATAGCTTCTGGAATTTCGATTTCAGCGTTAGCAGCAGCTAATTCTACTACTTCGTCACGTACTTTGTGCTCAGCTTCGTGCTTTTTGCCTTCTTCTAAGTTTGTGCGAAGTTTTGCTTTTAATTCATCAAGAGTTGCAACCGCTTCGTCTGCTTCTTTAGCGAACTCGTCGTTTAACTCAGGAAGTTCTTTTGTTTTGATTTCGTGAATTGTTACTTTGAATGTTGCTGGTTTGCCAGCTAATTCAGCAGCATGGTACTCTTCTGGGAATGATACTTCAACGTCTTTAGACTCACCAGATTTAAGACCGATTACTTGCTCTTCGAAACCTGGGATAAATGTACCAGAACCGATTGCTAGAGAGTAGTTTTCGCCTTTTCCGCCTTCAAATGCTTCGCCATCAACGAAACCTTCGAAGTCGATTACAGCTGTATCACCGTTTTCAACAGTTCCTTCTTCTTTAACAACTAGTTCAGCTTGACGCTCTTGTAAAGATTTTAATTCGTTCTCTACATCTTCGTCAGTTACAGTTGTTTCAACTTTTTCTACTGCTAAACCTTTGTACTCACCTAATTTAACTTCAGGTTTCACTGTAACTTTTGCAGTGAAGATAAGGTTAGCATTTTTTTCGAACTTCTCGATGTCGATTTCAGGATGATCAACTGGGAAGATACCAGCTTCTTCGATCGCTTCACCGTATGCTTTTGGTAAAATGATATCTAAAGCATCTTGGTATAAAGATTCAATACCAAAGCGTTGTTCGAATAATGGACGAGGCATTTTTCCTTTACGGAAACCTGGTACGTTAATTGTTTTTACTACTTTTTTGAACGCAGCGTCGATAGAGTTGTTTACTTCTTTAGCATCAACTTCGATTGTTAAAACGCCAACGTTACCTTCTAATTTTTCCCATTTTGTAGACATTTATTCTTTCCCTCCAACTATAATAATGTATGCACATACCTCTATAGATTAAAATCTTCATTATCTCTTTTTTGAAATAACAAATACACAAATAATCCTCTAGCAAAAGCTTTCAGATATAATGTTCCAATCTACTAATTGCCCAGAAGACAACTACGGTATATTTTGTTCGAGAATAATATGAAACATATTAAGTAAGAGAATTACACTTCTCTTCTCTTACAAACAGGCAGATTTCTGCCTTTTGCAACCCTTACATTATAACATAGAATATGCTCGTTTCAAGAACTGAACGATTCTTTTTCATAATTATACGGGCAAATATCCTTCTCTTTCAACACGTAATAACCATTGATAGGCAATATGAAACTCTTCCAATTCGATATTATATGCTGCCATAAGCTCTTCTTCATCTATAGCCAATCCGAAACGCTTTCTTCCAATTCTCTCTAAAACAGCTGACCAAATCTCTTCTTTATCCATTAATAGAGCGAATGGGAAAACGCTAATTTGCAACTCTTTCCAATATGTAACCATTGCTTCAAATATATCGGGATAATTTTGCTCTAATCGGCTTGATAATTTATGTATAATGTTATTGGATTGCTCCTCATTATGACCTGTAAATGCTGGAATCACCTTAATCGTATTTCCAAACTTTTCTACCTCTATTTCTTCTTCTACCTGACTTTCTATCATTTTATACAAAATAGAAGTTTTCAAATAGGGGTGCTGCTCTTCGTCTATTAAAAATTTCTTTAAAACAGGTAATGCAAGATCTAAGTCTTTTAACGAAAGTCGCTGAATCGCTCTTAGCTTCTGTCCAAAGTTTTCTCCAAAAATTTCATTAGTAAACTCATCCAATTCAAAATTTGAATCCACTAGCGATGCGTCTCCCTCATTTAGCATACCTTCTGCAAATAAAGCAAGCTGCGCTAATTTTTCCTTTTGATCAGGCATTATATCTTTCGTTTGTAAAACCTTTTCAACAGTTTCAATAACACCTTCATAATCATTTGTTTGAACTAAAATAGTTACGTACGTTTCAAGAATATCACCAAATAAGACAACTCCTGTTTTAAGCAACTGTTCACATTTGTCTTTCGCTTCTTCCATACGTTTTAATTCGAGTAAACAAATAACTGAAGCTAATTCCGTTTGTTCCGTTTCCGCATTATACTGACGTAATATTTCAAAGCAACGCAATGCATCTTCGAATTCCCGCTCTTTCAGCGCTAAAAAACCTTCATCAATATAGCGCTCTGATAGTTGTGGAAACAATACGACCGTATTTTCTTTTTTATCCATACGTCCGCCTCTTTTTCTTGATTTTAATTATGTTCAAAGTAAATATATCAAATGCGTAATGAGAACACAACATCCCTAAACCATTTTTTTGAAATATAAAAATATTTAATTTTTACATTCCAATACGAATAAATTTCTACTAAAAATTAAAATTGTACAAATAAAAATCCCCAGCAACAAGCACAGAGGATTCATCATTAATGGAAAGCTTTTATAATTGTGGGGTATATTACAAGGGTAATAATTTGGAGAACAATAATTGCCATAACAATCATGCTAAAATAGAAGATTGGTTTACTTCGCTTCATTAAAAACATAATAATAAGCATCGTACAAGCAAACAAACTTAAGAAGAACAAACTTGTTGTCGAACTAAGTATACCACTTGGGACAAAGAACAATAACACTACACTACAAGTACCTATAATTCCAAATAACCATTCCATTCATTCACTCATTCCCTTTCCCTCTCATGGCTGTTTTCTCTAAGCGATCAAATGTTTCACAACATCAACTACATACGTTAATTTCTCATACGCTACAAATCCAAAAGCAACCGTTAAGCCCGTTACAACTAATCCTTTCATCATTTCTGCCTCCTCGTTTTATCGTTGTTATCTTCATTATAAAAGATTAGCAATTTCTTACCATCGAACTACCTTACAGTTACCTTACAGAATTGTAAGATTCCAAAAAGAGATTGAAAAACACCTCATATCGCTTGAGGTGCTTTCACGGAATTTCTCTATAATCACTTGCAAAATTAACTTTTTCTCTTAGTTATTTTTCGGTGAATCGACTCTTAAACTAATAGATTTACTAAATAATTTAGAATCAAAATAATTATTCGTTACTTTTCTTAACTTACCTTCAGATATTTTCGTATTACAAGAAAACAACGGGTGAAAATCGTGTTAATATATTTTTGTACAATTAAGAATTTAATTTACAAGGGGGATTATATATGTTTAAAAAAATGGCCGCAGATGTATTAGGACTAAGCGATGTAGGTTCTGTCATTACGCCGAAAGACTATGATAAGGTTGATGCTGATGATTATGTGATGCATGAAGATGGGGAGAAAATTTACTTTCTAATTAAATCCAAATCAGATGAATATTGCTTCACAAACAAAGGGTTAATTCACTTAGACGGTACAAGCGCAACAAGTAAAAAACGTACACTACGCCGCTTTAGTTATAGCAAATATCAAATTAAAAACGTAGCACTTGAAACTGCAGGAACGATTGATTTAGATGTAGAAATTAAGTTTCAAATGGGCGATGAACATTACTCAATTGATGTTCATAAAAAACATATTGAAGAATTAAAAGATTTATATAAGGCTTTACTTAAAATCGAAGAAATTTCATACGACAACGATATTACATTACAATATGCACATAAAAGTTTAGATATGGCATCTAATGCCTTTAGCCGTATTTCAAACGCACAAGTAAATCTAGCAGAGCAATTTAAAGAAATGAACGAGATTGCCTTTAACTGGCTTGTTGATACGAAGAAACAATATAATGTGAAAGATTATGGTTTTGTATTTGAGAAGTTTATTAATAATTAAACAAAAAACCTTGTTATCAAAAGATAACAAGGTTTTTTTAGCGTCCTAGGAGAGATGAGAACTCCCGCTCCGGCCATTTCCGTACTATTTTATATATTTTGATCGCAGTCTTAATATATCTTCGCCCTCGCGAATGCCTGCCGATCCCTTCCTCACATTTTTTACAACAGTCCAATTCGGGTTAGTTTCATCACCGATGTTCTGTACTGTAAAATTGCCATCACCATATTTCCGATGACCTTCTGCCAATTTCTCCGTTAAATCATTCTCATTTGATCTCGCCATCTTTGCGCCATCTCCCTTTTTTATACGACCTTCTTAAACCCTCTAACCAATCACAGGTCCAGTCAATTGGAGATTCTCGTTTTCCGCTTCTATTAATTGTAACACACTGCCGGGGATAAGTTCCGATAACTGCTGCTCAATCGTACTAGAATGGTAAAGAGTTTGATAATATTGTAAATAAACAATTAAGAGAATCTGGATATGGTTTTCAATACGTGCATAAACCATTTGATGAGCCTGAACAAACAAATAATATAACTGACTAGCAAAGAGCGTTTTTAAGCGCTCTTTTTAATGCACTTTAATCTGTTGCATATACTCATTATCATATATCCCGTTATAATATTTTTAAACCTCTTGCACATACATCAATTTATAGACAAACAAAAAACCTTGTTATCAAAAGATAACAAGGTTTTTTTAGCGTCCCAGGAGAGATTCGAACTCCCGACCGTACGCTTAGAAGGCGTATGCTCTATCCGGCTGAGCTACTGGGACATGGAGCGGGTGAAGAGAATCGAACTCTCGACCAGAGCTTGGAAGGCTCTTGTTTTACCACTAAACTACACCCGCATATGTTATTTTCTTTTCTTCGTTAGCGCCGTTGCCCTATCGACAATATTTATTATATGTATAACCACACATAAAGTCAACACCTTTTTTAAAAGAGGATAAATTTTCTTATCCTCTTTTAAAAACTGCTTGTTCAACTAGTTGTCCGTCTAACGTTTCAAAACGAACTTCCATTTGATTTTCATCCATTTCTAATAAAGCAAATGTCTTTTCTACACGCTGACGTGGTAATAAAATACTGCCTGGATTAATAAATAAAACGCCCTCGATTAATTCCGCACCTAATACGTGAGAATGTCCGAAGCATGCAACTTGCGCTCCCACTTCTTCAGCATGGTACGCTAGCGTTTGTAATGTCATTTTCACATTATGGCGATGTCCATGCACTACTAAGAAGCGAATTCCATCTACATCAGTTACAATTTCATCTTGAAAGTTAGCATAATCACAGTTTCCTTTTACAACATGGAAACCTTGCAGTTCTTCATGAGCAGGCGTTAGCTCTGAATCACCGCAATGAATCATGATATCTACTTTCCCTTCATATTTCTCTTTCAACTGCTGTAATTCCTTCACAGAGCTATGACTATCGCTTACGATTAAAGCTTTCATCATTCTCTCTCCCTTATTCTCCTAAAAACCATTCCGGGATTTTTTCTTCTAACTTACGAAGAGCACGGCCACGATGGCTAATAGCATTTTTTTCATCTGAACTTAATTCCGCCATTGCTTTTTTGTATTCTTCCACATAAAAAATCGGATCGTATCCAAAGCCATTTTCTCCGCGGCGTTGTTCTAAGATAAATCCTTCACATGTCCCATTTACAATGACAGGCTTTTTATCACCTTCAGGGAAAGCAACTGCTAATGCACAATAGAAACGAGCTTTACGCTTTTCAAAGTCAACGCCATTTAATTCTTGTAACACTTTATCGATATTTGCTTGGTCATTTTTCGGTTCACCAGCAAAACGCGCTGAATACACTCCTGGTTTTCCATTTAAAGCATCTACAATAAGACCCGAATCATCCGCAATTACGATAGAATTCAACTGTCTACTCAAACTATCCGCTTTTAAGATCGCATTTTCTTCAAATGTTTCACCAGTTTCTTCGACTTCTTCAATATGAGGAAAATCGTGTAATGATTTCACTTCTAAATCAAATCGCTCAAATAACTCAGCAAACTCACGTACTTTTCCCATATTTTTTGTCGCTACAACAACTTGTTTCATACTTTCCACCTCTACTCTATATGAGATACGATGTCACCTAAAGCTTCTTTTTGTATATCAATCAGTTGGAAAATGCCTTTTTCCGCAGCATCAAGTAGTTCATTTAACTGCGCTCTACTAAACGTCGCTTCTTCTCCAGTTCCTTGTACTTCAACAAATTGACCTTTTCCAGTCATAATTACGTTCATATCAACGTCTGCTTTAGAATCTTCTGCATAGTTTAAATCTAAAACAACACCTTGCTCTTCAACAATTCCTACTGACGTTGCTGCTAAATAATCTTTTACTGGAATTTTAGATACTTTTTCTGCTTGTAATAATTTCTCGAAAGCTAATACCATCGCTACATATGCACCTGTAATAGAAGCTGTTCTCGTTCCACCATCTGCTTGGATAACATCACAGTCAATCCAAACTGTTCTCTCGCCAAGCGCTTCTAAATCAACTACCGCACGTAATGCTCGTCCAATTAGACGTTGAATTTCCATTGTACGTCCTGTTACTTTCCCTTTGCTTGACTCCCTAATTGTACGTTGTTCTGTTGCACGCGGAATCATCGCGTATTCAGCTGTTACCCATCCTTTTCCTTCTCCACGCATAAACGGTGGTACACGCTCTTCAATTGTTGCTGAGCAAATCACCTTTGTATCCCCAACTTCAATTAATACAGATCCCTCTGGATGTTTTAAATAATTCGTGTGAATATGTATATGGCGTAATTCTGTTTTCTCTCTACCATCTACTCGCATAAAAATAACCTCCTCTTAATTACTACTCGTTAGTATAGCCAAATTTAAATGTATGATATGTATACAATAAAAGAAGGAGAACCCAAAAAGCAATTCTCCTTTCTTACTTAAGTATATCAAATTATTCAAGATTAAAAACTACCTGTATTCACGTTTTCTGGACGATCTACAGGTTTTATTAACTTTCCGCCCTTTTCATCTATAAGATTTGCTTTTCCATTCACTTCAATAGAAATATTTTTCACACCTTTCTTTTCTGTTAAAGATAAAACTAACGACTTCAATACGTAATTTGAGATCATATTTTTATCTGGGTTTACAAATATATTTTCATTAAAGTTTAATGTAAGATTTCCATCTTGTAATTTCGGATTCGTAATAAGCTTAACGCCTGGATTAAAATCATTCAGGAGCGATTGATGAATCGGACCTTTTACAAGTTCATCTATAATTGCTGCATAATCATTTTCTTTTCCTTCCGCAACGCGGCGTGTGACTGGTACGTAGTATTGCTGTTTATTATTATTTTGCGCCATGAAATATAGTGTGACTGGTTTTGTATTCGTTACATCTGCTACTTGTTCATCATCGAAGTTAATACCATTTGCACGGCTCACTCCTTCACCAAGCGGTGTACCAGCAACCGGCATCTTCGCCAATTTCTCACCATTTATTTGGAACTGCACTTGTTTTATCTCTGTAAATTGCGTCAACGTCCACGCTATAGATTCAATGATTTGACGCTCTTCTTCTTTCGCATAGTTTTTCATTTCTTTAGAGAAATCAATAACTGCCGTCCCGTCCTTTTTCAAATCTAAAGTCATCGTTGTATTCGCCGGAATGACTGCACGAAACCCATTCGGTAATAAATTCGTTACCGGTCCATCTTTCACAAGGTATTCTAACGTTTGCTTCACAGTCTCATTTGCTTTCGGAGTAGGTATAGCTAACGTTTGTGGTACAACATAACCATTTTTATCAACAAGGTATAGTTCTCTATTTACCATTTGCCCTTGCTTATCTTTTTTAGCTACTTCTTTCTTCCCACCCTCTGTATACGTAACTTGTTTTGGCGGATCAATTTGTTCAGTTGCTTTCTCCTGATTTATAAAGCCACACCCTGTTAGTAAAACAGCGCTCACAGTAGCACCAACAACCCATTTAAAAGTGGATTTAGGCATGCCATTCCCCCCTAAAATCTAAGTTTGTACTATTATGTATACGAGCCGTTTCACATTTTAGAACAAGCTGTGCCTCTTATAAAGTGAAACTTTAATCAGTGGAGGGTCTAACTGCCCAGCAAATAGCAAGATAAAACAAAAAACTCCTGATTTCTCAGGAGCTCACTTATATGAATTCTACTATTATTCTTTTTCTAAATGAATATGCTTCACATTTTCAATCGGTTGACCGAACCATTTTGATGCAATTTCTTTAAACAAGCCTATTTTTCCTGTTGTTAAGAAGAGATGATCGCTTTGTTCTTCTCCTTCATTCAACATTTTACTATGATATAAGATTGTACTTACTTCACGTGCTGTTTCATCACCAGAACTAATTAGTTTTACTTTATTTCCCATTACTTTTTTAATAACAGGTCCTAAAATTGGATAGTGTGTACACCCTAATATAAGTGTATCAATATCGGTACTTTTCAGTGGTTGCAGCGTTTCTCTTACAACTTCATACGCCATTTCACTTTCGAAATTCCCACTCTCTACAAGTTCAACGAAAGGTGGACAAGCTAAACTTTCTACCATAACACGGTTATTAATAGACTTTAACGCCTCTTCGTATGCACCACTTTTCACCGTTCCAATCGTTCCAATAATCCCAACGTGATACGTGTTTGTCACTTTTAAAGCTGTACGTGATCCTGGGTGAATAACTCCTACTACTGGAATTGGTAATTGTTTTTGCATCTCTTCTAATACAACTGCAGTTGCTGTATTACACGCAATAACTAACATTTTAATATTTAAATCTAGTAAATGCTCCGTCATTTCCCACGTAAATTGACGTACTTCTTCTCGAGAACGTGGACCATAAGGACAACGTGCTGTATCTCCTAAATATATGATACGCTCTTTCGGCAACTGACGAATTAATTCCTTCGCTACTGTTAAACCGCCAACTCCTGAATCGATAACACCGATTGCTCTATTCAACTTCATCACCCGTTTTCTCATTCATCATCTTTTATGTTTATCATTATATTTTACACACTTTAAGT
The DNA here is from genome assembly GCF_054509685.1 of Bacillus sp. C-3-6. Taxonomy (NCBI): domain Bacteria; kingdom Bacillati; phylum Bacillota; class Bacilli; order Caryophanales; family Bacillaceae; genus Bacillus; species Bacillus sp. C-3-6. The sequence continues at coordinate 4,260,690 of NZ_CM137247.1, forward strand.
TCGCTCACTTCAAATGCTTCTGTATGAAAATTTTCATTTGCCCATGTATAGACTAGGACCTTTTTTATTTTGCTCCTTTTTTTCATAATTTGCAAGATAGAAAAATAACCGACCTTCTATAAGAAAGTCGGTTTCTTCTATATAAAGTGCATATTCATTGATCCATCTTTTTTTGAAAAGAAGACATTCCCATTAATAAGACGAAATGAACAGAAATTAAAATGACGATCAAAATAAAATTCAATCGATAACTATTTGTAGATTCCATAATTTTGCTCGCTACAGCTGGTCCGAATGCCATACCGAAAAAGTTAATTAAATTATATAAACCAAGGCCGACTCCAACTTTAGCTGGATTTAATGTTTTCGGAATAAATGTGTTTAATGATACTTGAATTGCCGAATAACTCATAAATGTTAAAATAACCGCAAATAAAATAAAGAGTAAGTTCCCGTCTGGAATAATCCCTAAAATTAAAAAGCCAATGATCATAACTACAGACGCTACATACATCATCCTCACATTCCCAAACGCAGGAATAATCTTTCCGGTAATAAAACTAGATACAATACCAAAGAGAGATGCAACAAACAATACAATTCCAATAACGAACGGAGACAATCCGTGCCCTCTTCCTAACAGTAATGGTAATAATAATAAACTAGCACATAACGCCACATTAATGATAAATCCGACCGCTATTAAACGCAGTAATGGTTTATTTGTAAACAACTCAATATCAATAAACGGCGACTCTGCTCTCTTCATATGAGCCTTGAATAAAAATAGGAAAGCAACAGATAACACAAAAAGCCAACTATTACTATTCACTCCTAATAAAACGGTCGTAATCAATACAAATAATAAAACTGCTCCAATGAAATCAAAGTGAAACACTTCATCGGTATGTTGCACCTCTTCTGGCATAAATTTTACGAGCAAGAAAATACCAACCATTGAAATAACCATAAATAAAAATAAATACGGCCACCCTAACGTATTTGTAATTGCCCCACCAACTAAAGGTCCAATACCAACCGCTAATGCAATAGAAGAACTAATCATTGCTAACGCACCCGGTTTTTTAGCTGGAGCAACTAATTTCGCCACCGCAATCATACTAAGCGCAATAAACGCTGCTCCTCCGCTCGCCTGCACTAACCTTGCGAAAATGATAATCTCATAAGATTGATTCAAAAACCCAACAATAGAACCCGCTACAAATATGATAATAGAAATAATTAATAGCCTTTTTACACTGTAACGATCAGCCAGTTTTCCATATATCATCGAACCGATACCGACGACTAAAGAATACCCTACTACAACCCAACTTACTTTCGATTGACTAATTGATAAATCATTGGCAATATCCTCTAGCGCTACATTAAATAACACAGCGTTCATCGGTCCTAACAAAACAATAAAACATAATGTAAAAACAAACCATTTCGAATGGTTACTTATATCTTTCCCCATGTGTAACACTCTCCTGATTGCAATTTTAAAACTGTCAAACTATAGATAAAAAAATGAAGTTATTTAAATGTTGTATCACCACTAAACAACTTCATTAAATGTATAAATGGCGCTAATTTATCGCGCGATAAAGTGAAACTTTAATCAGTGAGGTTTTTGTTCATCCCCCACTGATTATTAGCCCTCACCAATCGGGCTTTTACGGGCAGTTGATCTCCCACCTAACTTCTGTGCCTCCGCTGAATTTTGAGGTGGGGGTCTTACTGCCCGTTAATGCGGGGTAAATTGAATTCGAAACGAAACACGTATGTTGTTCGATATTCATGGAACTATCATAGTTTCAGCATTACAGTTTGTCAACGAAAAATATACAAAGTAAACTAATTCAGTCTTTTTAGTTTACTTTGTTCAAAAGTTATTATACACTAATTTCGAAGCCGATATAAGGAGGACTGGCATGATTATTCAAATTTACATTTTTTAACTTAATAAAATGAAACGCATACAGAACTTTTATATAGAAGAGACATTATAGGAGGATTATGATGAAGAGAAAAATGTTAGTTGTATTAACAAGCGTAGAAAAATACCCAAATTTAAATAGGGCTACCGGACTTTGGCTTGGTGAAGCTGTACATTTCGTAAAAAAAGTAGAAGAAGCGGGTTACGAAGTTGATTACGTCAGTCCACAAGGCGGTTATACACCAATTGATCCACATAGTTTAGCAATGGCGGAGAGTATCGATTGGGAATGGTATCAAAAGAAAGAGTTTATGAATCGCCTCGGTTCTGCAATGAAACCAAGTGAAGTGAATCCAGAAGACTACGCTGTTATTTATTACGCAGGTGGCCACGGGGTTATTTGGGACTTCCCAGAAAATAAAGAACTTCAAAATATTAGCCGCAATATTTATGAAAACGGCGGAATTGTTTCTTCGGTTTGTCATGGAGCTGCTGGTTTATTTCATATTACATTAAGCAATGGGGATCGTTTAATTAGCGGTAAGAAGGTAACAGGCTTTTCAAATGAAGAAGAAAAATTAGCTGAATTAGATCAATTCGTTCCATTTTTAACAGAAGATGAACTCATTAAAAATGGAGGACTTTACGAAAAAGCTGCACAGCCTTGGGAAGCTTATGCTCTAGAAGATAATCGTGTTATCACTGGTCAAAACCCAGCTTCAGGTGGTCTAGTAGCCGAATTAGTATTAAAACAGTTGCAAAAATAATATGTACTAAAAAAGCAGATTCTCCTCTATTAAGGGAGATCTGCTTTTTTACGAAATCATTTGCAAAATAGCAATAACTTCTTTTTCAATTTCAGAATCATCAATTGCTTCTATATACTCTGGTTTAAAAAGTTGATACTTCTTTAATTGATAAAAATCAAGTATCGCTTTCTTTAAAGTAATATCGTACTGAATACAAAAAGAATGATCTATAATACGTCGTAACATCACATCATCTTGTACCATAAATAATTGTGCATTCATTTTATTAAAATAACCTTGTTCCATACCCGCTTCAAAAAACATTTGCAAATTATGATTACGATTTTGTTGCGCAGCGACTAATTGATCTGACAAATGCGGATATGCTTCTTTCAAATCTTGCAAAAAAACATCCGAAATATATGTCACACATTTTAAAGAGTGGATAAACGTCTTTTGGAAACGTTCTGCAAAAGACATGCTTTCATCTTGATTGTCCGCATCACCTTCGAGTAGATAATTCATAAAATCCTCTACTACCGCCTCAATAATTTCATCTTTCGAAGAAAAACGTTTATATAAAGTAGCTTTACTAATATCCATATATTTCGCAATTTCATCTATTTTCAATTGGCTAAAACTCGTCTTTCTAATAACGGGCTTTATTTTATTAATATAAGTATTTGCACATGCGACTTTTCTCATTTAAAAGAGCCTCCCCTTTTGTCCATACAAAATAGTATAGCAAATTCACGAATGATTATAAATGAAGTTATTATACTCATTATGCTTTTTTAGTTTATTACATTTTCATATACTATACATAGAGAACTAGAATCCATTATCACCAACTGGACAGTTACAAACCAATTTTGAGGGGGGAATTTTAGGATAAAAATACCCACTACCTTTGTTAGTAGCGGGTACTTTTTCTATAATTTATTTACAGCCCTTTTTATAGCCTTACCTATTTCCACGCTAGACTGTGGATTTTGCCCTGTAATTAAATGCCCATCTACTACCACATGCGGCGTAAAATTAGGCGCTACATAAAACAAAGCTCCTTCTTCTTTCAACTTACTTTCTAACAAAAACGGAACGCGCTTTTCTAAATGTACAGCTTTTTCTTCATCGTTTGTATAACCTGTTATACGCTTACCGGCAACAAAAAACGAGCTATCCTTATTTTTCACACCGACTAAGGAGCTTACTCCGTGACAAACAGCCGCTACAATCCGGTTATTGTTATACATATTCTCAATCAAATTTGCTACATATGGATTGCCTGGAAAATCTACAATCGCCCCGTGCCCACCACCAAATAAAACCGCATCATAATCCGAGAAATGAACATTTGAAATCGGCCTCGTATTTTGTAATAAAGAAGCTACATGCTTGAATTCGCGAGGTATACCATTCGGAATAGACACTCTATCTATAGGTACTCTCCCGCCTTTTATTGACACAATATCAACATCAAACTTAGCCTTTTTAAATAAATGATAAGGAGCTGCGAGCTCTTCAAGCCACAAACCCGTCGGGTGTCCATTCATATCATGAGCACTTGTTGAAACTAACAGTATCCTTTTCAACATATCCCCTCCTTATTACCTATTTATGTATGGAGTGTTCTTATCATTCATATAGCAAGTGAAGCAAACAAAAAAATAGCCGACTCTTTGTATAAAGTCGGCTGCTTTCTTATAGTTCGAGCTCTCCCATACGAAGAAGCTCCACAACTGCTTGTGAACGTCCTTTAACCCCTAGCTTTTGCATTGCGTTTGAGATGTGGTTGCGAACTGTCTTTTCACTTATAAAAAGTTCACCTGCAATTTCCTTCGTTGTTTTATCTTGAACCAGTAATTCAAATACTTCTCTTTCTCTCTTTGTGAGTAAAGGTTTAGATTGATACGCTTTTTCCTTCAACTGGTATAACCCTCCTTGCTTAAGCCAGAGCTGTGTATGTGTAAGTTGGGTGTTTATTTAGTCAAGATATTGTATGAACGAAATGTGCAGGTGGTGAATGAAAATGGGCTTTATTTCCTATGTTATTTTAGACTTTTATACAGTGCGTACACTCTTTTTATCCACTTACTTTCCAACGCGCCATATTTGTTCTAGCAATATACTTACAACCGTACCTACAAATAAACCATTACCGAATATATATTGCATAACAGACGGCAAGGATTGGAGTGCTCCAGACGGTAAAAACATAACGCCGCTGCCAAATAATACTGCAACGCCTAAAATCGTTACATTCCTTTCACTCATCGGCACTTGTTTTATATTATTAAATCCAATTCCAATTAACTGTACGAACGAAGCCATTAAAACAGCCGATGCGACGGCAGATGGTAAAGATGCTAAGTAACGAATAATACTTGGAAAAAGAGACATTACGACTAGTAACGCACATGCCATTAAGAACGATCGTATATACTTTTGTTTTGTTAAACGTATAAATCCTGCCGTTGCTGGTAACGGAACGACACCTACAGTTGAAAATACAGAAGAGATGATATGTGAAATCCCCCCAACCCATGTTCCAGCTTTCAACTGTTTTTGTTCAATAGTCGCTTTATGAATAGTTGCTTGATTAATTGCTATAATAGCTGCCACCGTATTCGAAACTAAAATACATACCATAACGAAACTTGATACAGCCATACCTGTATTCCATTTTGGAAGTCCCCAAGCAAATATATGTGGAAGTTGCACAAAATGAGTTACTTGAGATGGGATTGTCACTTTTCCTGCAATGAGAAAAATAATCCACCCACTAATTAATCCTATTAAAACTGCATAACTTTTGACAAAGCCTTTTCCGAAATTAGATAGTATAATAACGAACAAAAATATACTAAACGCGATCATTGCTGTAAATCCGTCAATTTGAGAAATAGTAGCTGTAATCCCTAACATTCCTTTTAAAAATACACCACTTAATTGTAAACATAATAAAAGTAAAAACGTCCCTGTCACAAGCGGCGTAAATAAAAATAAAATACGTCCTATAAAACCAGTTACTCCTAATCCTATTAAAATAACACCGGAGATTATCATTCCTAATTCTAAAATTTGCAGTGTACTATGTAATTGATCCTGTCCGGCCGTTGCATAAGCAAGCACGGTAAATACACCAACCCAAGATCCAGCCGGCCCATCCGCAATTGGCAGTCTATGCCCAAGCCAGCCTTGTAAAAAAGAAGATATACCAACTACAAAAAACGTACGCTGCATTAAATAAAATATTTCTTCCGTCGTAAGATGAAATAATCCGCCAACGACAATTGGTAGTGCGATTGAATTTGCTAATAAAAATATAAACCATTGCAAAGTTCCCATAATATGATTTTGGTTATGTTGATTGTCCAAAATTTTCATCCCTTCTAGCTTTCCTATAAAAAATATACTGTAAGAATAAAAAAGAAGAGTTCTAGACTTACCATTAGAACCCCCCTCAAAATATTTAAACGATTCTTCTACACAAGATTATTTAATTCCACCTCATTTAAACTTCCAACAACAATATTTCCTTTATACACGACTAAACGTTTTTCTGTTTGACGCGCTACTGCTTCAGCAGCGCATGTCGCATTTGTCAAAACAAAACTCGCTTCATCCCCTACATTCGGCCATACTCGCTTCCCTTCATTATTTAACGTTTCTTTTCCTCCTGTAATAAAGCGAAGTGCTTTTCCTAAAGACCTTTCGTCACTCCACCCAAAACGCTCTGCTAATCGATTCGCCTTTTGAAGCATATCACCTGTTCCAAACGGTGACCAATGATCTGTAATACTATCATTTCCTAATGAAACCTTAACACCTTTTTTATCTAATAACGGAATTGGGATTACTTGTTTACCAATTGGTACCGTTGAAGTAATATCAATATTTACATTTGCGAGTCTTTCTGCCACTTCTTCAGCCTCTTTATCAGTAACACCACCAAGTCCAAGTGCATGACTAATTGTTACACGACCTTGCCATCCTGCTTCTTCTGTTAAACTTGCCAATCTCTTCATCGTAAATGTTCCAAGATTATTCGCATCATGCAAATGAATATCAACATCCGCATTAAATTCTACTGCGATATCCATAATTGTATGTAATGATTTTTCAATGTCATTATCCACTGTAGCTGGATCTACGCCTCCGACTAGATGAGCACCCATACGCATCGCATCTTTCACGAGTTGCACAGAATTACTGCGCAATAATCCATGTTGCGGAAACGCAACAATTCTACTAGACACTCGATTTTTATATGTTTCTAATGCCGCTAACGTCGCCTCCAAATTACCAAGCCCAATAATTGGATCAACATTACAATGCGTTCTAATATTCGTTGCACCATTTTGCAGTAGTAACTCTAGCATATTTTCCGCTCTATTTTGGGCAGTCGCTAATTGCTTTGGTAAAATTTTTTCTTCTTCATTAAAACGTGTAAAAATACTTTCTGCTGGCATACAAGCTTTCCAAGGACCACTATAATATGTCTTATCAATGTGAATATGCATCTCTTCGAAAGCGGGCAAAATTAATAAACGATTAGCATCAAGAATGAGTACCCCTTCCTCTTGAACAGTCCCTGCTATAATTTTTTTAATTCGTCCCTCTTCAATAAGTAAACTACATAACTCTGTTTCTGTTTTTGAAATTCTCCCCTCTTCATATGTATACCCCGATTCAAGCGTTACATTAGTCAACCAATATACCGTCATCTCTATTTCCCCACCCTTTATTAAAAGTACCTCTTACTATAATTTTAATATCAACTGAAAATTAAGACAATTAATATGACTGTTCCCTAAAAAAATGTCATACAACCTCATAGTCTCCTCATAGATTTCCATATAGAATAGAAGTATAGAGTTTGCTATAAAAAGGAGTGTATTGGAAGATGTCAAAAAGATTATGTAAATCCGAAACTGATAAAATGCTATTTGGTATATGCGGTGGTTTAGGAGAATATTTTGATATTAGCTCTACTCTCATTCGCATACTTTGGGTCATTGCAGTTTTATGTTTTGGGACGGGGTTTTTAGTTTATTTTATTTGTTTATTACTTATGCCACGCTCTTACTAATAACATTCTTTCATATATTTGAGCATAGTGTATACAAAATCCCCTATAGATTTTTCTATAGGGGATTTTTTCATGAAGAATATTTCATCGTTAAATGTAATACCGCCACTTCTTCTTCTTCATTTTTATAAATATGCTTCTTATTCGCTTCAAATTGAATGGAATCAAACTCATTTAATTCATATACATCATTCTCCACTTGAATAGACACTTTCCCTTTCATTACCGTTACAAGCTCAATCGCACCTTCATGATGAGCTTCTGGTTCATATATACTATTTGATCGTAAACAAGCACGGTGCATTTCCATCCCTGTTTCTTTCGTATAACGGAACATCGTTTCTAAATGCCATGCTTGTCCTACATCTACTGCAAATCCTTCTCCACAGCGCGCAACGGCTACCGGTTCTCCAAAAACCATTAATCTAGATAAAGGAATTGATAACCCTTTCGTTATTTTCCAAATGACAGCTAGCGTCGGATTTGTTTCCCCTCTTTCGATCTTTCCTAATGTTAATTTACTAACTCCTGTTTTATGAGCTAATTCTTCTAAACTTAATTTCTGTTCATTTCGAATTTGTCTCAATAACTGTCCAACTTGTTGAATGACTTCTTTCGTTTGCATATCTTCATTTTCTTTCATATATAAAACCACCTCAAAGTATAAAATAGTTTACTTTTATTCAATTAAAGTATATCATACTATACATAATTATTTATTTTCGAAAGGAGTGCTATACTTCATGCGCGCAATTTTATTAGGTCTTTTATCATCGGCCTTTTTTTCTGCAACCTTTATTATTAATAGAGCAATGAATGTATCTGGAACGAGCTGGGCTTGGACAGCTTCCTTCCGTTTTTTATTTGCTCTCCCTATTTTATTCCTTATCGTTTTATTTCGCAAAAACTTTAGGGGATTATGGGAAGAGTTAAAAAAACATCCATTGGCGTGGATCGGATGGGGTTCTGTTGCCGGTATTGGTTTTTATTCTTTATTAAGTTTCGCAGCTGTCTTTTCTCCAGCTTGGCTCGTTGCTGGAACTTGGCAAGTTACGATTTTAGCTGGTTTACTACTATCACCACTATTTTTTGTGAAAATAGAAACAAAATCAGGTACGAAACTTGTACGTGGAAAAATTCCACTTCGTAGCTTATATGTTGCTTTATTTATTTTACTTGGTGTAATTTGTATGCAAGCAACTGCCGCAGGCCATATTACAATGACTCAGTTCATTTCAGGTTTTTTACCTGTCGTATTAGCCGCTTTCTTATATCCGTTCGGTAACCGAAAAATGATGGAGCTTGTTGGCGGACGCCTTGATACGTTCCAACGTGTATTAGGAATGGCAATTGGAAGTCTTCCTATAACAATTTTGCTTGGTGTATACGGATTTTCTACTACGGGTATTCCAACATCTAGCCAAATGCTTCAAGGATTTTTGTTAGCATTATGTTCCGGCGTTATTGCAACGATGACATTTTTCTTTGCTACTGACTTAGCAAAAGATAACCTGGCTTTACTTGGAGCTGTTGAAGCAACACAAGCTGGAACGATGGTCTTTACCGTACTTGGAGAAATTGTTTTCTTGAATGGTTCGTTTCCTGGCGGGCTTTCCCTACTTGGAATGATTATTATTATGTTAGGAATGGTTGCAAATAGTATTTTAAACCGATCTATTCCAGCCGTTAAACAGAAAAAATCAGCATAAAAAAAGAGTATGGTTCTATAGAGATGAACCATACTCTTTTTTATTGTCCCCCTATTTCGCCTTATCAGAATAGTATTTCATTGGCTGTTTATACTAAAACGTATGTTATAATACGTTTCATGCGCATTAATAGGAGGTAAATTATGTTAAAAAAAGCAATCGCTGAATTTATTGGTACCTTTGTACTTGTATTATTCGGAACTGGAGTAGCTGTCACTGGCGGCGGAATCGAAGGAATTGGAACATTAGGAATCGCTATGGCTTTCGGCTTATCTATTGTAGCTATGGCATATAGCATCGGAACAATTTCTGGATGTCACATTAACCCAGCAGTATCAGTAGCTATGTTCATCAACAAACGCATGAACGCTATGGAACTTTGTTATTATGTATTAGCTCAAATTTTAGGTGGTTTATTAGGAACTGCAACGTTAGTAACAATTTTAAAATCTGCTAAAACACCTTTAGATAATTTAGGACAAAATGGTTTCGGAACTCTTGGTTTATCTGGAGCATTTTTAGTTGAGTTCATTTTAACTTTCGTATTTATTTTAGTTATCGTCGCTGTAACAGGTAAAAAAGGAAGTTCTTCTTTAGCTGGACTAGTAATTGGTTTCACATTAGTTTTAATCCACTTATTAGGAATTCCGTTAACTGGAACATCTGTTAACCCAGCTCGTAGTATCGCACCAGCTTTATTTGTTGGTGGAGAAGCACTTTCTCAACTATGGGTATTCATCGTAGCACCAATTCTTGGTGGTATCTTCGCAGCTATCGTAGGTAAATTCATTTTAAATACTGAAAAATAGAATTTTCAATATTTCTGAATAAAAAAAAGCGAGCCCTCATTATGAGGAAGCTCGCTTTTTTATTCTTTCATTTTAGACTTTAAATTTGTAACTAATTGATCTACCGTTACATTTGCAAGCACGTTTTCCATCGCTTCTTGCGCTTGCATTAAAATAATTTCTAATACTGATTGAATATTAGCTCCTACTGGACATTCAATGTTGGGATTTTCATGGAAGGAAAATAGCTGTCCTTCTTCTACAACTTCCACTGCTTTATATACATCAAGTAATGTAATTTCTTCTAAATCTCGAGCAAGTGTCGTACCACCTTTACCAGCTTGTACATCAACAAGTCCTGCTCTCTTCAACATTCCTGTAATGCGACGAATCACAACTGGATTTGTATTCACACTACCGGCAATCCATTCAGAGGTACAGCGAGAGTTTCGATCTATCGCAAGTAATGTCAGCATATGAACACCTACTGTAAAACGACTACTAATCCCCATCTGCACACCCTCCTTTTTATTCATTCTATTAAAAGACGACTCTTATTATTATATACTATTTTTAATTTATACATAAAGAAAAAGCATGATTTCAATAGGAAATCATGCTTTTCTCTCATTATTGACGCTTTATAAATTTCGCTAAATCTTTAAATTTCACTTTATCTGAGTAATTCATTACGCCATTTACGTAAATGCGGCTTGTAACAGCATTTAATATCGCAATTGTCGCCAATAAGACTGCTAATGTTATCGTAATTTCTAGCATACCTGCTTCACCAGCTACAATACGTGAGAAGGTAACCATCGGTGTAAAAAATGGAACGTAAGAACTTACAACAACGATAGTACTATTCGGATCACTTAATGATTTAATACTAATGAAGAATGCAGCCATAATTAAAATCATTACCGGGAAAGATACAGCTTGTAAATCCTCCGTCTTAGACACGACAGCTCCAGCAGCAGCATACATCATTGCATAAAGTAAATATCCCGTAATGAAATAAACAAGAAACATGCTTACAACCTTTGCATCTAATTTCGTAAAGTCAATTGGAATACCCAATAGTGAGGCACTTTCTAAATCGACCCAACCTAACAAATATGGAATAAGATAACCACACGCCAATATGACAAGTTGCAATAAAGCCGTTGAAACAACCGCTAAAATTTTCGCATACATCATCGTAAGAGGTTTCACTTTCGGAAGCATTACTTCCATTACACGTGACGCCTTCTCAGATGCAATATTCATTGCGATTGTATTTCCGAACGCTACAATAAACATATATAAAGCAAATGTAAAGAAATAGGCAATTCCGAAAGAAGATGTACGATCTTTTATCGCTTCTTGCTTTACTTGAATTTCTGTTTGTAATTGCTGTGCAATTTCTGGTGAAACATTATTTTTGGCAATTGTCACCATCGTATATTGTTGCTTTAAATATCCTGCCATAATTGCAGAAGTTGCTTGGCTTGGAAATCCATTATACATATATGTAATCGATGGAGCCCCACCCTTTTCCGTCACATGGAATAGACCATCTAAATCGCCTTCTTCTACTTGCTTATGCAGTTTATCAAAATCATCCTTTGAACCAAGTGTTATTTTTGCTGATGGCAATAGCTTATTTAGCTCATCTTTTTGTACTTTATATGTGGAACTCTCTACTACAACTGCAATTTTATCTTTATCCTTATTTTTATCATCGCCTGAAGTAAAATGATTAAATGCAAAAATCCCAAACACAACTAAAAATAAAATCGCGCTCGTAATTAATGATTTTTTAGATAAAAATGCTTCCCTAAAATAAAATGAAAATACGTGAGAAAATTTACGCATCGTTATTTCGCCCTCTCTACAAAGATTTCATTTAACGTCGGCTCTAACATTTTAAATTGTCGTAAGCTAACACCTTGCTCTTGCAACTGTTGCAAAATCTTGAGAGCTTCCGCATCGTCTTGTACTTTCACATAAAGAAGGCCTTGTTGTTTTTCATACGATACATGTATAGCTTCTAATCCCTTTTCATTCTCTACTGTATCTTCAATCGTTAAATTACGGAAACCGTATTCTTTCTTAATATCACTTAGCTGTCCTTTTACGACTGCTTCACCTTTTTTCAAAATACATACATGTTGGCAAAAAGCCTCTACTTGTTCCATACGATGACTTGATAAAATAATCGTCTTTCCGCTCTGTACTTGTTCTTCAATAATACTAGCTAACATCCCGGCGTTAACTGGATCAAGGCCGCTGAATGGTTCATCTAAAATGAGAAGTTCCGGATTATGAAGAAGAGCAGCAATTAATTGGATTTTTTGCTGATTCCCTTTTGAAAGCTCTCCAGCCGTTTTAAATTTATATTCTGGTATCGCTAAACGCTCTAACCAATGATCAATAGCTTGATCTACTTCTTTCTTCGACATTCCTTCTAATCTACCAAAATATCGCAACTGATCTATTACTCTACTTTTTGTATATAAACCTCTTTCTTCTGGTAAATACCCAATTGTTACGCCACTATCCCCAAATGCTTTTCCATCCCACGTAATCGTACCTTCATTAGGCGTTAATAATCCGAGAAGCATTTTGATTGTTGTTGTTTTCCCTGCACCATTTCGTCCAAGTAATCCTAGTACTTCACCTTTTGGTAACGAAATTTGCAAACCGTTAACTGCTTTTGATTCCCCAAATTGTTTCGTTAAGTTTTGAATTTGTAAACTCAAAGTATAAAGCCTCCCCTTTAGTATCATTCGTACTCTCTTTCAAAGACTATGTTTATTCAAGAAAAAATATAGCACTACACTTCATCCTCTTATATGTAAACACCGTCATTAATCCATCATTTGTTCTATTTAGTTAAAATTGTAAATAACAAAACTCTTTTTGTCAATTATAATTGTCATTACGACAATAAAACTTGTCAAAATAACTATTATTATTTTGCTCATCTTTCTAATATAGGACATACTACTATATATACAAAAGACAATATGCAAATGTTCATATAAAAATATTATATTTTAATATATAATATAAAATGATTTTCTAACATCAAGGAGGGTACATATGAAGATGAAGAGGGGCATTACCACTCTATTATCTGTAGCGGTTCTATCTACATCACTTGTAGCATGTTCAGGAACACCAGAGAAAACAGTGGCGAAAGAAGAGAAAGTAAAATTAACAGAACAGCAATTAATGGCTGATTTATGGTATCAAACAGCTGGCGAAACGAAAGCACTTTACTACCAAGGGTACAATATCGGTCAATTAAAGCTTGATGCAGTTCTTGCAAAAGGGACAGAGAAAAAACCTGCTATCGTACTTGATTTAGACGAAACTGTTTTAGATAACAGTCCTCATCAAGCAATGAGCGTAAAAACAGGCAAAGGCTATCCTTACAAATGGGATGATTGGATTAATAAAGCTGAGGCTGAAGCCCTTCCAGGCGCAATTGATTTCTTAAAATATACAGAGTCTAAAGGTGTAGATATTTACTACATCTCAAATCGTAAAACGAACCAACTAGATGCAACAATTAAAAATCTTGAGCGTGTAGGTGCTCCTCAAGCAACGAAAGAACATATATTACTACAAGATCCGAAAGAAAAAGGAAAAGAAAAACGCCGTGAACTCGTTTCTCAAACCCATGATATTGTCTTATTCTTCGGTGATAACTTATCTGATTTCACAGGTTTTGATGGAAAATCTGTAAAAGATCGTAACCAAACAGTAGAAGATTCAAAAGCACAATTTGGTGAGAAATTCATTATTTTCCCGAATCCAATGTATGGCGATTGGGAAGGCGCTTTATATGATTATGATTTCAAAAAATCAGATGCAGAAAAAGATAAAATCCGTCGCGACAACTTAAAATCATTTGAAGTAAAATAAACACTTCCACACGTCTATTCTTTGCCTTTCCTTCTTGTGTATCGTTTGGAGCAATTGAACGGTATTCTCCGTATCCAATCGCGCTAAATTTTTCTGGTTGTAATTCTTTATTTTGCAGTAATACTTGCATAAAATTAACTGCCCGCTGCGTACTTAATTCCCAATTCGACGCAAACTGCGCATTGGCAATAGGGACATTATCCGTATGACCCGATACTGTAATTTCACGAGGTGACGCTGAAACAAGTAAGCTAGACATCTCTTTCGCAATCCCTAAAGATTCTAATTTCACATCTGCTTTCCCCGAATCAAACAGTATATTTTCTAATATTGTCACCATTAATCCCTTTTCAGTTAATTTAGTTTGAAAAGAAGAGGATAATTGTTTTTCATTAATATATTGATCAATCTTTTTTTGTAATGCTTTCAATTCATCCATCTCTTTTTTTTCTTTAGCTCTAGCTTCTTCTTGTTTTTTTGCTTGTTCTGCCTCAAGGCTACTTGCTGATAATTCTTTTTCCTCATTTGGCTTTTGATCACTTAAAAATTCTTTGTTACCTGTTCCCCCAGCTAATTCACTTCGAAAAGCAACTGCCATCTGTTTAAACTTCGCAGCATCTATACTACTCATTGCGAATAAAACGATAAACAATGCAAATAACAACGTTAACATATCAGAATATGGAATTAACCACGTTTCATCGATATGCTCATCATGTTTTTTCTTTTTGCCTCTTCTATTTTTCTTACTCCGCATTTTTTTCTGCTCCTTTTTCTAGCTTTTTACGCTCAGTTGCAGAAAGTGCACCTAAAATGCGGTTCTTCATAATAAACGGATATGTACCTTCTTGTAACATTAATAAACAATCAATGATTAAACGTTTTTTCTCAATTTCAGCTGAAGATTTTTGCTTTAACTTATTTGCAAATGGATGCCATAATACATAACCTGAAAAAATACCAAAAATCGTTGCAATAAACGCACCCGAAATAGCATGACCTAACTTTTCAATATCAGTTAAGTTACCAAGCGCAGCTACAAGACCGATAACAGCACCTAAAACTCCTAATGTCGGTGCATACGTACCAGCTTGTGAAAAAATAGCAGCTCCCTTTGCATGTCTTTCTTCAATTGCCTCTAATTCAGATTCCAAAATCTGCTCTAAATCTTCTGCGGATACGCCATCAATCACAAATTTCATACCGCGCAAAAGAAATTCATCTTGAATTTTGTCTAATTGTTGCTCTAAAGACAAAATACCGTATTTTCTACTTTCAGATGTCCAATGAACAAATAATTCTAGCAACTGTTCATAACTTAAATCCTTTTTATTTGAACCAAAAAGAACTTTAAATAGTTTTGGAACCCTTTTTAGTTGATTCATCGGAAATGCAATACATACTGCAGCAAATGTACCGATAAAAATAATTAATGCTGCGGCAGGATTTAATAAGGCTGTTACGTCAGCGCCCTTGACGACCATCCCTACTACCACTGCTAAAAATCCTAAAACAAGTCCAATAATTGTTGCAAAATCCATTCCCATTCACTCCTAGTCTATACAAGAAGTTCTTTATTCTCGATAATCGCTACATCTTCTTATGTATATATATTACATAAAAAATGCAATTCATGAAAGATAAGAAATGAATTATATAAAAAAATACTACAAATTCACACATTTTCTGACATTTTCTTTGCATTTCTATTACGTTATGACTCTTATATTCCTTTTCCAACAAACTAGACTTATAATAAAAAAACGATACACATTTTATTAAGAAGGGACTGTGATTACAAGGCATTATGAAAAAGATAATAATTATTTCTGCCACTACTATTGTAATCGGTATCACATCTTTCACTTACTTTGGTTCTAAATCACCACTACATAATGAAGCGAAAGCTGTCGAAAGTCAAAAACATACTAACCACCCAAAAGAAGAGATTCCTGCTTTTCCAAAAGCTGATCATAATGCAAAGAAAATAGACAATAACTTTTCAGTTGTAACAAATCCAAAATCTAATCTTGTCTTAATTAATAAACATCGAAAACTACCAGATGGATACATTCCTGAAGACTTAACGAGACCAAACGTACCATTTGCTAGTCCAAAAGATAAAGAAAAAACATTGCTACGCAAAGATGCTGCAGAGGCACTTGAAAACATGTTTAAAGCTGCGAAAAAAGAAGGGCTTGATCTTACAGCTGTATCTGGTTATCGTTCATACAAACGCCAAAAATCGTTGCATGATACATACGTTAGGCGTCAAGGAAAAGCTGAGGCTAATTCAGTAAGCGCAATTCCTGGTACGAGTGAACACCAAACGGGTTTAGCAATGGATATTAGTTCAAAAACAGCTAAATTTCAATTAGAGCCTATTTTCGGGGAGACAGCAGAAGGAAAATGGGTCGCGGAACACGCTCATGAATTCGGCTTTGTCATTCGTTACTTAGAAGATAAAACAGATACAACAGAATATGCATATGAACCATGGCACTTACGCTACGTTGGTAATCCATACGCTACATACCTATATAAACATCACTTAACATTAGAAGAAGCGATGGAAGACAAAAAATAAGAGAGCAAATTGCTCTCTTATTTTTCTTTCACTCTATCATTGTAGTAATTTCTTCTTCCATTCTTCAGGCCATGGTTCGCCTCTTCCTGTTGTTTTCGACGCTTGAACCATCATTCCACGACCTACTAAACAAACCTCTCCTTCTGCATTCTTCACCATATAATGTAGATCTAAAGAAGAGTTCCCAACCGATCCTGCCTTTACATACACCTTCAACTGTTCATCAAAATATATTTGCTTAATAAAATTACATTGTAAATCCGCAACAACGATCATCGTTTCTGATGATGCATGTGTCCACTCTTGCATAAATCCAAGTTCTTTAAACAACGCGATACGAGCTTCTTCAAAATAAGTAAAAGCAACGACATTATTTACATGTCCAAACATATCTACTTCACCAAAACGAACCTTTACAGGATTGTAAAATGAAAAACCACTTTCCCATTTCTCGAAGTCTTCAATATAAGAAATTCTCTTCAACGCTATCTCCCCTTCCTACCAAAAAAAACAGAATAAACTGAAAAATACAGTTATAAATATTGCCCCTTCAAAATGAAGAGGCATTATTTATTAATAGTTATTATCGCTACCAAAGAAATCTTTGAACGATTGAATTGTTGTATCACGGTTTAATGCCGCAATTGAAGTTGTTAAAGGAATACCCTTCGGACATGATTGCACACAGTTTTGAGAGTTACCACAGTTTGCTAGTCCTCCATCTCCCATAATTGCACGTAAGCGATCTGCTTTATGCATTTCACCCGTTGGATGTGAGTTGAATAAACGAGCTTGTGATAACGGCGCTGGTCCAATAAAGTCAGACTTACTGTTTACGTTTGGACATGATTCTAAGCAAACACCACATGTCATACATTTTGAAAGCTCATAAGCCCATTGACGCTTTTTCTCAGGCATTCTTGGTCCTGGACCTAAGTCATACGTACCATCAATTGGAATCCAAGCTTTAACGCGTTTTAGAGCATTAAACATGCGACTGCGGTCAACTTGTAAATCACGTACAACTGGGAATGTCTTCATCGGCTTTAAGCGAATTGGCTGTTCTAATTGGTCAATAAGAGCCGTACATGATTGACGTGGCTTTCCGTTAATAACCATCGAACATGCACCGCATACTTCCTCTAAGCAGTTCATATCCCATGCGATCGGAGTTGTTTGGTTTCCTTTTGAATCAACAGGATTACGACGAATTTCCATAAGCGCCGAAATAATATTCATATTAGGACGATATGGAATTTCAAACTCTTGGTCAAACTCTTGTGCATCTGGTCCATCTTGTCTCGTAATGATGAGGCGGATTGTTTTCTCAGACATGTTGTTTATCCCCCTTCTCTTCACCCTTAGCAGCTACATCATGTTTTGAAGAATAATCACGTTTACGTGGTTTAATTAATGAAACA
Organism: Bacillus sp. C-3-6; assembly: GCF_054509685.1. Classification (NCBI taxonomy): domain Bacteria; kingdom Bacillati; phylum Bacillota; class Bacilli; order Caryophanales; family Bacillaceae; genus Bacillus; species Bacillus sp. C-3-6. The sequence goes on from NZ_CM137247.1 coordinate 4,278,893, forward strand.
TCAACGTCTTCGTAATGGAATGCTGGTGCATTTCCTTCTCCTTCAAATTTTGCCATAGTAGTTTTTAAGAAGTTTGCATCATCACGATTTGGGAATTCAGGTTTGTAATGCGCCCCGCGGCTCTCATTACGGTTATATGCGCCAATTGTAATAACACGTGCTAACTCAAACATATTTGCAAGTTGACGTGTAAATGAAGCACCTTGGTTACTCCATCTCGCTGTATCGTTAATGTTAATACGTTTGTAACGATCCATTAACTCTTCAATTTTCGCATCTGTTTCTAATAACTTTTTATTTTCACGAACTACTGTAACGTTATCTGTCATCCATTCTCCAAGCTCTTTATGAAGAACATATGCATTTTCATTACCATCCATCGTTAAAATATTGTTAAATTTCTCTGTTTCGATTAATTCATTTTGCTCATATACAGTAGATGAAACAGCATCTGATGATTTAGAAAGACCTTTCATATATTCAATTGCGTTTGGTCCTGCTACCATACCACCGTAAATTGCTGATAATAGTGAGTTTGCACCAAGGCGGTTACCACCGTGCATAGAATAATCACACTCACCTGCTGCAAATAAACCTGGAATACTAGTCATTTGCTTATAGTCAACCCATAGTCCACCCATTGAATAGTGAACAGCTGGGAAGATTTTCATTGGTAGTTTACGAGGATCATCCCCTGTAAATTTCTCATAGATTTCAATAATTCCACCAAGTTTAATATCTAGTTCTTTCGGATCTTTATGAGAAAGATCTAAGTACACCATGTTTTCACCGTTAATACCTAGTTTTTGCTCTACGCAAACATCAAAGATTTCACGCGTTGCGATATCACGAGGTACAAGGTTTCCGTAAGCCGGATATTTTTCTTCTAAGAAGTACCATGGTTTACCATCTTTATATGTCCAAACACGTCCACCTTCACCACGTGCAGATTCACTCATAAGACGTAATTTATCGTCTCCAGGAATTGCCGTTGGGTGAATTTGAATGAACTCACCATTTGCATAATATGCACCTTGTTGATATACAGCAGAAGCTGCTGTACCTGTATTAATAATGGAGTTTGTTGATTTTCCGAAAATGATACCAGGGCCCCCTGTTGCCATAATCACGGCATCTGCTCCGAAACTTTTAATCTCCATAGTTTGTAAGTCTTGTGCAACGATTCCTCGGCACACACCTTCATCATCAACAACAGCTCGTAAGAAATCCCAACCTTCATATTTCGTTACAAGTCCTGCTACTTCGTGACGACGTACTTGCTCATCTAATGCGTAAAGTAATTGCTGTCCAGTTGTTGCACCAGCAAATGCTGTACGGTGATGTTGCGTTCCACCAAATCGACGGAAATCAAGAAGTCCTTCTTCCGTACGGTTGAACATAACACCCATACGGTCCATTAAATGAATGATACCAGGTGCTGCTTCACACATTGCTTTAACTGGTGGTTGGTTCGCTAAGAAGTCCCCACCATAAATTGTATCGTCAAAGTGGATCCATGGAGAATCCCCTTCACCTTTCGTATTTACGGCACCGTTAATTCCGCCCTGAGCACATACAGAATGTGAACGTTTTACTGGTACTAAAGAAAACAGTTCAACATTTACTCCTGCTTCTGCCGCTTTAATCGTTGCCATTAAGCCAGCCAAGCCACCGCCGACTACTATAAGTTTCCCTTTCATGCTCTCCCACTCCTTACTGATTTGCTAGCTGTGGATCGATGAACGCTAATAATGCACTCACACCTACATAAGATAGACCTAAGAAAATAGCTAATGTTACATAAGTAGAGATTCTTTGTGAACGTGGAGATACTGTAATTCCCCAGCTGATGCAGAATGTCCATAGTCCATTTGCAAAGTGGAAAATTGTTGAAACAACACCAACTAAGTAGAATGCAAACATAGCTGGATTGTTTAAAATATCTGCCATCATATCATAGTTTACCTCTTTACCTAACATTGCTTGAATACGAGTTTCCCAGACGTGCCAAGAAATGAAAATCAGCGTAACGATACCTGAAATTCTTTGGAAAACGAACATCCAGTTACGGAAATAACCGTAAGAAACCGCATTGTTCTTAGCTGTAAATGCAATATATAAGCCATATATAGCATGGTACAGTATCGGTAAAAAGATGATGAAAATTTCTAGCGCATACCGGAATGGAAGGAGCTCCATAAAGCCTGCAGCTTTGTTAAAAGCCTCTGCTCCTCTTGTTGCAAAGTTGTTTACAATTAGATGTTGCGTCAAAAAGACACCAACCGGGATGACCCCCATTAATGAGTGCCACTTACGAAACGTATACTCGCGGCCTTTCATGTCCCCATTACCCCCTTGAATGTTTGACTGCTGTTTTCAGATTAATTTATAACAATAATGTTTTTTCACTATTGGCATAAGAAAAACTGAAAAAATTATTCGAAATATTTCAGCATAATTTGATAACAAGTTCATTTTACCCCTATTTTTGTCGAAGCGTCAAGAAAACGTATACATAATTTGCATATAATTTGGCAATTCTTTTTTTCTTCTTAGATATTCAGATTTCCCTAAAGAAAAATCTGTTTTTATAAATGAAAAATGTTATATAATAATCCCTATAGAAAGAGGGGAATATTGTGAGTAAAAATACAATCGATATAACATCTTTAGAAGATGTTTCATTGAACGCCTTCGCTTATGAATTGCTACGTGAAGAATTACTACCTGATTTAATCGGCAACGATTTAGATGGTATTTTATACTGGTCTGGTAGAAACCTTGCAAGAAAATATCCGCTAGAAACAATTGAAGAAGTCATTCAGTTCTTTGAAAAAGCTGGCTGGGGCACTTTAAGCATTATTGAACATAAGCGTCGTGAAATGCAGTTCCAACTTAAAGGCACACTCATTGCAGAACGTCAAAAACAAAAACGACATTCTTCTTATCAACTAGAAGCTGGATTCATCGCTGAACAAATTCAAAAGCAACGGAACGTCGTTGCAGAGTCATACGAAGAAAAGAAAAAACGTTCTGACTCTATTACATTTCTTGTAAAATGGGATATAAAAGATCTCATTGAAGTGTAAGCATTACCTACAGTCAACTAGACATATCAGTTTAGTTGACTTTTTTGTATTTTCATTCAGATGCATTTATTTTAAATCTTCAGAAATTATACCAAAAAACAGAAGACGTTGTAAACTACAACGTCTTCTTATCTGTTAAATACGTATAAATCGTCTCCGCGACATTTTTCGGCATACCCGCTTCGACAAATTCCTCTATAGAAGCTTCTTTCATCTTCTTTAATGAACCAAAATGTTTTAACAATACCTTTTTCCGTTTATCACCTATTCCTGGAATGTCATCCAATGCTGATTGAATGACAGATTTCCCATGTAATTGACGATGGAATGTAATCGCAAATCGATGCACCTCATCTTGAATACGCTGCAATAAATAAAATTCTTGGCTATTTCTCTCAAGCATCACAGGTTCCGGTGGGTCCCCAATAATTAAATGGGAGGTTTTATGTTTATCATCTTTCACAAGACCTGCCATCGGAATATATAATCCGAGCTCATTCTCTAGAATATCACTTGCAGCCGCTAGATGGCCTTTTCCTCCATCAATAATAATCAAATCAGGTAAAGGTGAATTTTCTTTAAGGGCCCTTGTATAACGGCGCCTCACAACTTCTCTCATAGACTCATAATCGTCTGGTCCTTGAACCGTTTTAATTTTATATTTTCGATACTCTTTCTTCGCCGGTTTCCCATCGATAAAAGCAATCATTGCAGAAACAGGATTTGTTCCTTGAATATTTGAGTTATCAAACGCTTCAATACGATACGGCGTTTCAATCCCAAGCTGCTTCCCTAAATGATCTACTGCTTTAATCGTTCGTTCTTCATCACGTTCAATTAAGTAAAACTTCTCTTCAAGAGCAATTTTCGCGTTTTTATTTGCTAATTCTACAAGGTCTTTTTTCTTACCACGTTTCGGCTGTGTCGCTTCTACTTCTAAAAAGCGCTCTACTAATTCCGAGTCTATACTTCCTGGAACGACAATTTCCTTAGGCTTAAAATGACTACTGTTTTCATAAAATTGGCCGATAAACGTTAAAAAGCCCTCTTCTGGTTCATCGTAAATTGGAAACATAGAAACATCACGTTCAATTAGCTTTCCTTTTCGAACGAAGAAAACTTGAACACACATCCATCCTTTATCCACTGCATATCCAAACACATCACGATCGACTAAGTCACTCATAATCATCTTTTGTTTTTCCATAATCGCATCAATATGAGCAATTTGATCACGCAACTCTTTTGCACGTTCAAACTCTAGTTTCTCTGAGGCCTCATACATTTTTACTTCTAATTCTGAACGAACTTCTTTATGTCCACCATTTAAAAACTTAATAATTTCATCTACAATTTCTTTATTTTGTTCTTCCGTCACTTCTTTCACACACGGCGCTAAGCATTGACCCATATGATAATACAAACAAACTTTATCTGGCATATTCGTACATTTCCGCAGTGGATACATACGATCTAGCAATTTTTTCGTTTCATGAGCAGATTGTGCATTTGGATAAGGACCAAAATACTTTCCTTTATCCTTTTTTACATTTCGAGTAATGAGTAAGCGCGGTTGCTTCTCCGCCGTAATTTTAATAAAAGGATATGTTTTATCATCTTTTAATTGAATATTATATTTCGGATCATATTTTTTAATTAGATTTAACTCTAAAATAAGTGCTTCTAAATTCGAAGAGGTTACAATATATTCAAAATCAACAATTTCTCCTACAAGCCGCAGTGTTTTCCCATCATGTGAACCAGTAAAGTACGAGCGCACACGATTTTTAAGCACTTTTGCCTTTCCAACATATATAACCGTTCCTTGCTTATCTTTCATCAAATAACAACCAGGTTGATCTGGTAAAATAGCCAACTTCTCTTTCAAATGTTCGTGCACTCGTCTCCCTCCATTTCTACATACTTAGCATTTTTATTTTCCCTTGAAAACATACTATGCTCAAACACCCAACATACGTTCTTTTATTGTAACGGAAAGACTGTAAAAAAGAAAATAAAAAAAGCTACCAACTGGTAGCTTTTTTTATTTTAGAAATGTTTAGAAACTAATTCTACTAACGCTTCTTTCGGTTTGTAACCTAACGTTTGATCAACTACTTTACCGTCTTTTAATACGAAAAGAGCTGGAATGCTCATTACTTCGAATTGACGAGCAGTTTCTTGGTTCTCATCAACATCTACTTTTACTACTTTTACTTTTTCGCCTAGTTCTGCATCGATCTCCTCTAATACAGGAGCGATCATTTTACAAGGTCCACACCAAGGTGCCCAGAAATCTAATAATACAACACCTTCGCTAGTTTCAGCTGCGAAGCTTTGGTCATTTGCGTTTACAATTGCCATTTTATTTCCTCCTTCAAGTATATTCTACCAAGAGTATATCATTAACTTATATACGTGGCGAATAATATGTATCGTTATGTATTGTAACAAAAAAATGTTCCTTTATACTATATAAAAATATGGATTAAATACTAAAAAGATGAGAGACAGGGGATCTCTCACCTTTTTCTATATATAGGGGTACTTCACTTGGAACTCAAGGGTACTTAAATCATGAATGTACTTTTAACTTTTTAAACTCTTCTGTTAAAAGAGGTACAACTTCGAACAAGTCACCAACAATACCGTAGTCAGCTACTTTGAAGATACTTGCTTCTGGATCTTTATTAATCGCAACGATTATTTTTGAGTTAGACATACCTGCTAAATGCTGAATCGCACCAGAAATACCACATGCAATGTATAAGTCTGGCGTAACAACTTTACCAGTTTGACCAATTTGTAATGAGTACTCACAGTATTCAGCGTCACAAGCACCACGAGATGCCCCAACAGCGCCGCCTAGTACGTCAGCTAACTCTTTTAATGGTTTAAATCCTTCTTCACTCTTCACACCGCGTCCGCCAGCGATAATAACTTTCGCTTCAGAAAGATCCACACCTTCTGCTGTTTTACGGACAACATCTTGAATAATTGTACGTAAATCTTTCACATCAACTGTAATAGAGGATACGTCACCGCTGCGAGACTCATCTTTTTCCAGATTTGCAATGTTATTTGGACGCACTGTCGCAAATAAGATGCCGTCTGTTACAATCTTCTTCTCGAATGCTTTACCAGAGTAAATTGGACGAGTGAAGATAACATTTCCACCTTCAACCTCTAAAGCAGTTACGTCAGAAACTAAACCAGCTTCAAGCTTCGCTGCTAATTTTGGTGATAAATCTTTACCAAGTGCCGTATGTCCAAAGACAATACCTTCTGGATTTTCTTCAGCATGTACAGCTAAAAATGCTTGTGCATAACCATCAGATGTATATGATTTTAATTTATCATTTTCAACTGTCACAACGCGATCTGCACCGTAATGAATCAATTCATTTGCAAAAGAGGCAACGCTGTCTCCAATTAGAAGACCTACTACTTCACCGCCTTCTGCAATTGTTTTTGCTGCTGCTACCGCTTCAAACGAAACGTTACGTAGCGATCCATCACGAACTTCACCCATTACTAATACTTTACGAGCCATAGATTTTCCCTCCTGCATATATAATTTCGTATTTTATTAGATTACTTTCGCTTCTGTATGGAGCAACGATACAAGTTCTTTTACTTGATCTTGCAGCTCGCCTTGTAACACTTTTCCTGCATCTTTCTTAGGAGGCAAATAGATTTCAATTGTTTTTGTCTTTGCTTCCACATCATCTTCTTCTAAATCTAAATCATCTAATTCTAATTCTTCTAGTGGCTTTTTCTTCGCTTTCATAATACCTGGAAGCGATGGGTAACGAGGTTCATTTAAACCTTGCTGTGCTGTTACTAAAACTGGTAATGAAGTTGCAATCACTTCTGTATCACCTTCAACATCACGCTCAATCTTCACATTTGTACCGTCAATTTCAAGTTTTGTAATTGTCGTTACATATGGAATATTTAACGCTTCAGCTACGCGTGGCCCGACTTGTCCAGATGCACCATCAATTGCAACGTTTCCGCCTAAAATTAAATCTGCATCTTTATCTTTTAAATACTCAGCAAGTACTTTTGCTGTCGTGAACTGGTCACCATTTTCTACATCATCTTCAATATTAATTAATACCGCTTTATCACAGCCCATTGCTAATGCAGTACGAAGTTCTTTCTCACTATCTTCGCCACCGACTGTTACAACTGTAACTTCTCCACCTTGTGCATCTCTTACTTGAATTGCTTCTTCAATTGCATATTCATCGTAAGGGTTGATGATGAATTCCGCTTCGCCATCGTAAATTGCACCGTTTTTAATTACGATTTTTTCTTCTGTATCAAATGTTCGTTTCATGAGTACGTAGATGTTCATTCCATTTACCCCCTTGTTTTTCAGAAAGATTCTATCAATTTTAATTTTCTGTTAATTTATATTAAAAAATAATTGAACTACCTGCCACTAAATGAAGGTTTACGCTTTTCTAAAAATGCTGCTACACCTTCTCTTCCATCTTCACTCGTAAATACTTCACCAAAAATTTGTGATTCACGTTGTACACCTTCATAGTAATGAGACGATTTTGTCGTTTGCAATAACTCTAGTACAGCACAAGTTGTTGCTGGACTTTTTCCAGCAATTTGTTTTGCAACTTTAAGCGTATCATCTAAAAATGATTCTTCAGAGAACAATCCGTTAACAAGTCCCCACTTTAATGCTTCTGCACCAGTAATTGGTGTACTTGTTAACATCATTTCACAAGCTTTCGCTTTCCCAACATAACGTGGTAAGCGCTGTGTACCTGCAAAGCCAGGAATTAATCCAAGTGTTAATTCAGGTAAACCAAGTTTTGCACTTTCAGTTGCAAAGCGCATGTGGCAAGACATAGCAAACTCAAGGCCGCCGCCCAGTGCCGCTCCATGAATTGCCGCAATAACTGGTTTTGAACATTTTTCAACACGCTCAAACGTAACTTGTCCAAGCTGTGCTAATTCTGTTGCTTGCTTCGCTTCAGTAACAGATGTAAATTCTTTAATATCTGCTCCTGCTGAGAAGAAACGTCCTTCACCGTGAATAACAACAACACGAATGTTATCATCCTTTTCCACTTGATCAATTAATTCAGTAACGTCATGCATAACTTGTGAAGACATCGCATTCGCTGGTGCGTGATTTAACGTCGCCACCGCGATATGATCTTCAACTCTTACAGATAGGAATTTCAACATGATCCCTCCCATTATTGACGATAACCACAAGCTGCAATAAGTAGCCCGTGTACCGTTTTTGAAAGTGCGACCAGATCATACTTATGATCGCTCATTACCCAATTGGTCACAACTTCATCTACTGTTCCAAAGATCATTTGTCTTGCCACGCGAACATTTAAATCTGCTTGAAATTCACCTTGTTTTATACCAGTCTCTAAAATCTCATCCATAACTTGTAAGTAGCCTTTTAATACTTCATTTATTTTAAGGCGCAAGTCTTGATTGGACTGCCTTAGCTCTAATTGCGTAACGATAGCAAGCGGATCATTTTGCGACAACAGCAAGAAGTGCGTTTCTACCAACATGAATAACTTCGATACAGCGCTTTCAATTCCTGCTGTTTTTTGACGAATTGTTTCGACAAATTCTCCCATCTTCTCTTGGAATAAGGATATTAATATATCTTCTTTATTTTTAAAATATAAATAAATCGTGCCATCAGCTACCCCAGCTTGCTTTGCGATTTTAGACACTTGCGCTTGGTGGTACCCATTCTCCGCAATCACAATGACTGCCGCATCAATAATTTGATTGTATTTCGGTCTATTTTTCTTCACTTTACTGTCCCCTTCAAGAAGATGACTGAATGAATAGTCATTCATATTCTTATAATACTGACTATTTAGAAAAGTGTCAATCCTATTTTTTCAAAAAGAAAGGGCCTTAGCCCGTTTGCTCATCCTCATTCTTTCTCTTCTCTTCATCTATTAGAACACGGCGCAAAATTTTCCCTACTGTCGTTTTCGGCAATTCATCTCTAAACTCATATACTTTCGGCACTTTATAAGCCGCTAAATATTTACGTGCAAACTGATTTAATTCTTCCTCAGAGCATTCCGTACCTTCTTTTAACACAACAAACGCTTTAACTGTCTCTCCTCGGTACGGATCTGGAACTCCAATTGTCACTACTTCTTGCACTTTTTCATGCTCATATAATACTTCTTCAACTTCACGAGGATACACATTAAATCCACTCGCGACAATCATATCTTTCTTGCGATCTTTTACATAGAAGAATCCATCTTCATCCATGTAGCCAACATCACCTGTATGGAGCCAGCCATCTTGCAATACAGCCGCTGTTTCCTCTGGCTTATTCCAATATCCTTTCATAATTTGAGGGCCTTTCACTACAATTTCCCCTATTTCTCCTGGCGGTAATGCCTCACCAGTTTCAAGCGACATAATGATTGCTTCTGTATCTGGCCACGGAACTCCGATGCTACCTGGCACTCGCTTTTCCCATAAAAAATTACTATGTGTAACCGGAGAGGATTCTGTTAAACCATATCCCTCTACTAGTTTACCACCTGTAACTTTTTCGAACTTTTCCTGTACTTCTACTGGCAGTGGTGCTGATCCACTAATACAAGCACGAATAGAAGAAATATCGTATTCTTTTAAAAGCGGACTATTTAAAAGAGCGATATAAATAGTTGGTGCCCCTGGAAACAATGTCACTTTATGCTTCTTAATCGCTTCAAAAACCATTTTCATATCAAACTTTGGAATAAGGACCATTTTGTATCCTTGCATAATACTTAAATTCATAACAGCTGTCATACCATAAACATGGAAAAATGGAAGAACCCCAAGAACGACTTCTTCTCCTTCTTTGCAATTATATAACCATTGAACTCCCATTAACGTGTTAGAGACGAGGTTTTTATGCGTTAACATAACTCCTTTCGGAAATCCGGTTGTTCCTCCTGTGTACTGTAAAAGAGCTAGATCATTTTCAGGATCACAAGGCACCTCAACATTCGTATTCACTTCTTTTTCTACTGAATTCCAAAGATGAATCGTTTCACTCTCTGATACTTTCACAACTAAATTCGACTGTTTTTTCTGCACAAATGGATACAATAGATTTTTAGGGAATGGTAAAAAGTCTGCAATACGAGTTACGATAATATGCTCAATTTTTGTAGCAGATTGAACATTCGTTACTCTTGGAAACACTAAATCGAGACAAAGAATTACTTTTGCTCCCGAGTCATGAAGCTGATATTCTAATTCCCTTTCTGTATACAGTGGATTGGTTTGTACTACGATACCTCCCGCAAGTAATGTACCGTAATAACCAATTACAGCTTGCGGACAATTCGGCAACATAATAGCAACTCGATCACCCTTTTCCACACCGAGTTTTTGAAGATAATTTGCAAACCGCTTCACCTTATCATGGAAGTCCGAAAACGTAATATCCTTCCCTAAAAAGTGAAGCGCTTTCTTTTCTGGGTAGCGAGAAGCCATCTGTTCTACATATCTATGAAGCGGCTGAATATCATAAGAAATCGTACTCGGAATTTCCTCTGGATAACTTTTCAACCATGGTTTTTCCACCTTCATTCCCCCTTCAAATACATAAAAAATAAATGAATGTTCATTCATGATGGTTATTTTCATTATATTATAGTCACCATAACGTTACAATCATAATATTCTGACTTTTATATAACTATGCTTTACTTCATTAACTTCTTATTATATGTAGAAACTCTCTTAATCTTAAAAGAGTAAGAGAGTTTGTCATTAACTTAATCTTATAATTGTTAATACCGCTCCTGGGGTAGTTGTTGATAATGTCGCAACAGCTAACAAACCAAATAATTGTAAGCTAATAGCATCTCCTGCTGCAAGAGTTGTAATAATTGTTGCACTAAATGATGTGGTTGCTACCGCAGGAGAATTTATCGTCCCAGCAAGTGCCCCTCCATTAATTGTAATCCGTGAACTGACTAATAATGAAGCCGTTATATTAATTGTATATGAAATATAATAATTACCAGCATTTGCAACCGTAAATACTGTATTTCCCCCGGAAACCGTAATACCTGGACCGATATTTTGATTATTCGGAAGCGGGACATTCGTTCCACCTAGAACTACCGATATCGCTGTTCCCGACGTATTATTTGCAAATGCATATGTCGCCGTGATACTTGTACCTGTAGCTCCGGTTGAGCCTGTTGGGCCTGTCGCTCCCGTTGGACCTGTTGAACCTGTCGCTCCCGTTGGACCTGTTGAACCTGTCGCTCCCGTTGGACCTGTTGAACCTGTCGCTCCCGTTGGACCTGTTGAACCTGTCGCTCCCGTTGGACCTGTTGAACCTGTCGCTCCCGTTGGACCTGTTGAACCTGTCGCTCCTGTTGGGCCTGTTGCTCCTGTTACTCCCGTCGCCCCCGTTGAACCTGTCGCTCCCGTTGGACCTGTTGAACCTGTCGCTCCCGTTGGACCTGTTGAACCTGTCGCTCCCGTTGGACCTGTTGCTCCTGTTGAACCTGTCGCTCCTGTTGGGCCTGTTGCTCCTGTTTGACCTGTTACTCCCGTTGGGCCTGTTGCCCCTGTTATTCCTGTCGCTCCTGTTGGACCCGTTGCCCCTGTTATTCCTGTCGCCCCCGTTGGGCCTGTTGCTCCTGTTATTCCTGTCGCTCCCGTTGGACCTGTTGAGCCTGTCGCTCCCGTTGAGCCCGTCGGACCTGTTGAACCTGTCGCTCCTGTTGCTCCCGTCGCCCCCGTTGGACCTGTTGAACCCGTTGATCCTGTTGAACCCGTTGAGCCTGTTGAACCCGTTGAGCCCGTCGGACCTGTTGAACCCGTTGATCCTGTTGAACCCGTTGCTCCCGTCGGACCTGTTGAGCCTGTTGAACCTGTCGCTCCCGTTGAACCTGTTGCTCCCGTCGGACCTGTTGAGCCTGTTGAACCTGTTGAGCCTGTTGAACCTGTCGCTCCCGTCGGACCTGTTGGACCAAGCTTAGGAACTGTCCCATCACAACTAAAACAACACGAATCAACATGTACACCATTTCGATTATTACAACTACAATATCCATTTGTATTATTGAGCCATGAAGACATGTTGATCCCTTCCTTCAAATTCAATCTTATAAGTACAAGTAAGAAATTAAAAAACATTTATCAAATTAGACCGAAAGCTCTATTCAGTGGAGATAAATATAGATTTATCCCATACATTCTAATAATTATTACATGCGATACTATCTCCTTTTGCTTGTACTTTCGCCTCTCTGGTTAAATGAAATTCCTTTTCTAAATTCTTCATACACATATGGATTTTAATCTTACATAAAAACATCCGTATAATTCGTTATTTTTCATCAAAATTTTAAAAATATAATTACGAATAAAAAACTTATTTTGGGACAGAAGATGAAGAAAATTCTTAGTATTTTCATGGTTGTTCTTCGATTCCCTGTTGAATGTGGACAGCAAAAAGAGGAGAAAATGGTAACTACGACAGACGATAAAAAGCAAGCTATAACAATTAAACATACTGAATGGGAAATAAAATTAAATAAACCAGCGAAAAAGTTGCTGTACTTGGAGCGCCTTATTTCTTATGGTTGATAAGGAAGAGTAGGAAGAAAGTTAATTAAAAGACGGCTTCATATATGTGAAGCCGTCTTTTCCTATTATGGCATAAAATTAACATAGGCTTTGTACATAATATATATAACAAGTGAATACATGATTATATTGAACACACTTCGTTTTAAAGTTAACTTTCTCTTTAATTTCCTATCTTGTAATCTCAATTCTATTCCATTCGCTATTTTCAACCTACCTACTATTTGAAATAACTCTCTGTAATCATCAGCATTTCCCAATAATACGTATTCGTTATCATTTTTATACTTTATATGCAGAAACTCACTTCCACCTTTACGGTCTAATATTGTTTTCATATAAGCTACTTCATTCAATACACATACTTTTAAATCAACTTCATTATAATAACGATCCATAAAAAACACATACAACCGTTTATTTGTAACGATTAACACATTATTAATACCGAAGTTCATTGCAAGAACGCCTATCCCTAATGTCATGGCTGTGCCTGTCTGCCAATTTTTCACACGATGATTTTCGGCAAGCATACTATATAAAATCTCTTCGCTTCCCTGTAACTCTTCTTGTACAACCTCATAACAACGTTTCATTAAAATTGTTTTTGTTACAACTTCTTTTGTACGATCTATTTTCTTTTTATCTATTTTCTCATCATTTCTATAATCATCTACACAATTATCGCTATACTGTAAGTTATTTAATTCCTGAAGTAACTTTTCTTTATTCATTCCTTTTCCCCCCCAGCAGCTTCTTCAATTTCTTTCTCCCTCTTGAAAGCCTACTATATACCGTATCTCGTGTCATACCGAATTCAAGCGCTATTTCTTGTACGCTATATTCATCTAAATACCTTTTTATAAAAATTTTCTTATCTTCTTCATTCAATTCTTTAATTAAAACGTAAAAATTATAATCTCGCTCTTCTTTTGTTAAATTGACATTTTTCTATCTTCATATATTTCTTGCTGAAACTCTTGTAATTGATAAGACTTATTACTTTTTCATTTATAATCAATGGCCTTAAACCTAGCGACAGATATAAGCCAGTTTCTAAACTTCCCACGATTTTCATCATAACTACTAATGTTGTACCAAACGATTAATAAAATATCGTCAACACATTCATCCACTAACACCTTACTCTGTGCAGTATCTAAAATACTATGAACTACCTTATAAATTAAATCTCCATATCGATCAATTGCTGTATGTAATGCTAACATATCTTGTTTCCGAAGACCTTCTACTATTTCTATATCCTTCACCCTTATCACCACTCTTTATCCTATTCCTTATTCATTATATATACGAATGAGCACATTCGTTTCCTGACACTTTTACAAATATTTTCTAATTGTTTTCATATTGTAGCAATGCTTAAGTAATTATTTCTTATGGAACAGGGATTATACTATCTCTCACGAATTTAATCTATGAACAAAAATAGGAGGGATAACTATGTACCAAACAATTGACGGCTTCTTGCAATCATGGACATACGAGGCTGAGTCTACTCAGAAAATGCTTGATTCATTAACCGATGCATCTTTATCACAGGAAATTGCACCTGAACATTGGACGTTAGGTAGAGTTGCTTGGCACATCGTGACGGCAATTCCTGTTATACTATCTGGCACAGGGCTAAAGTTTGAAGGAGAATCGAAAGATTATCCTGTTCCAACTTCTGCAAAAACAATTGCAGATGAATACCGTAAAGTAAACGCGGCTTTTGTTGAAACACTTCAAAGTAAATGGACTGATAAAGACTTAGCTACTATTAATGACTTCTTTGGTCGCCCTATGCCGAATTCTATATTTTTAATGACACTCATTAATCATCAAAATCACCACCGCGGACAAATGACGGTTTTAATGCGACAAGCTGGCTTAACAGTTCCTGGCGTATATGGCCCCGCAAAAGAAGAATGGGCTGCGGCTGGAATGGAAGCTCCTAAAATGTAACGACAAAAAAGACAAGATGTTTACATATCTTGTCTTTTTCTGTAACTTGTTTCATGTGAAACTATTTTTTCTTAATGGTTGTTTTATGGAAAAGATAGGTTAAAATGAATACATATTACGAAGAGGAGTAACCAAATTGAATACAAAAAATAAAAAAATAGTTATGGGAACTATTTTACTAACTTCTATTATTGGAGTTATTAGTGTATCTCTTTATTTCACCTATTATGGTACCCCTTGGGGAAAACAAGCAGCAATTACGGAATCAAAAGAATATATTACAAAATATTTTAATCTAGATGCAGAAGTCAAAAACACTTCTTACGATGCTAAAATGAATAGCTATGCAATCTCCTTTGAAACAAGTACCGACGGCGAGTTTACTATCGAATATAAAAGTCCTAATAACTTTAACATTTCTCCAGAAGTGCAAAAGTATTTAAGCACACACTCTAAATTTACAGAGTAGTAACGAAGCGTACATATACAAAAAAGAGTTGGTGTAACGCCAACTCTTTTTTGTATATTCTTATCATACAGTTATATCTTCCTTCTCTATATTTTTAATGCCGTAATATGCAATCACAACTCCAATTGCTGCAAGTGCTAGTTGAAGGGGAAGAAAAGTCGCTACAGAAAACGTAGTGCTATTCATTGCAATTGATACAACGATAAGGGATGAAACAATTGTAGTTGGCACTGAACGTTTACGCATTCCGAAATATAGTGGGATTAAACTTATTCCCGCAGTTGCAACGGCTAAAGGAACAAGGTTTATCCCTTCTTGCTTCAATTGATCTATTGTGAATGAATTAGGAAGAATTGAAAAATAGCTATCTATCCCAAAGAAAACTCCTACTACTAAAATGTTAGATACAATAACTGTTATAAATGTTAATGTTGCTGTAATAACCAACTTACTAATCATCATTTTCTTCCGATTAATAGGATAAGAAAACATAAGTAGTATTGTTTTGTTTTTATATTCACCAATTATTAACCTTGCGATTAACACACTACCAAAAATAATAAATGTTGCTCTTACTAATGTACTAGCCATTAACAAAACCATCTGTGGATCTCTCATTTCTGGATCTCCTTCTATTTGAGAAACGATGCTCGTAAAAATCAGTAATGCCAGTATAGCGATATTTGCAATAATCGCTCTCCTTACATACCATCCAAGCTTAAACTTCTTCATTTCTAGCTTCATAAGACGTAGCATGATAGTCCTCCTTTCATTTATATTTTAATCGATATAAATTACCCCTGTCTTACTTAAAATCTCCACTTTGTTTTTTGCATCACCAATGGTTCCTACTTTTATTTTTTCTGTACTTTTATCTTTCTTAAATCCTTTTAAATCCACTATTACGTCAGCCGAATTACTTTTAGCCATAAGCTTCAATGATGCCGGGACACCTTTATATCGTACGCCAATATCCCCTGATTTTGTTTCTACAAATAATGATTTTCCTTCTGTCATATCTTTCAGTAATACTTCCCCAGATGTTGAAGTGATGTTCATATTTTCGTTTTTTACATTTTTCACATAATTATCACCAGTAGTGGAAGTTATATTTACTTCTTGTAATGAACTATCTTTTAACATTAAATCTCCACTTTCGGATGTAAATTCACCCTTCTCTGCCGATAGTCCTGTAATCATTCCATCTCCAGATTTTCCTCTTGTCACGATGCTTTTTACTACTATATCGTTTATTTTCACATCACCCGATTTATTATTTAATACAATTTTATCTATTTCTTTCTTCGGAATAGCTATAGATATACTATTTTTCTTCCTAAACGTAAAACCATAAAAAAATCTGTTCACCTTTTGTTTTTGCTTAATCACAAGTTTATTTTCATCATTTTCTATTTTGACGGGATCTATCTCTTTATCTGCTTGTTCACCTTGAGCGGAAATTACTATTTTATTAGCGTCTGTACTTTTAAATTCAAGATTCCAGTTTTCAATGTCTACTTCTATTGCTTTTATATTATTTATCTCAAAAGACTTTTCTTTCTTAAAATCTTTCCCCTGAAATACCTTAATACCAAAAACTACACTAGCAATTGTAATGAATAATATTGCAATTACTATTATTTTTTTCACCATTCATACCCCAGTTCGTTTTTTGTTTTAAGCTTGCTTCACGCCACATCGATCTTGTCGATTTTACGAAACGATAGATAACTAATGAAAATTCCTAATAAACAGAGCACGATTGGGATAGCTATAAAATCAAACATACTTACTTGACCGTTTCCAGGACCAAAGTTACCACTAATCAGCATACCAATTATTACTGCCGAAGTAATCGTTGTCGGTGTCGATTTCTTTCTCATTCCAAAAAACAAAGGAATTAAACTTATACCAGATATCATAAATGCACTTATAATAGTACCTGGAACGATAGCTATTATTTCACCTATCGTAGCAGGTGTTTCAATCAGTCCCATCATTGGACTCACAAAATATACGAGCAAACTAATAATGAAAGTCGCGATAATGGTACTCACAAAACAAAAACAAAAAACAATTGTTAATTTCGCACTCATTAGCATTTTCCTTTGAAGCGGATACATAAATGATAGTTGTATCGTTTTATTCTTATACTCATCAATTACTAAACGTGATAAAATGACCGAACTAAAAATAATGAATGTTATCCTAATAAAAATATTTACTAAAGCCATATTCTGTGTGAAGTCAGAGAAGAGCATGTCTTCCTCGGCTTTCATTCCCAATGCCATAAGGCTTACTGCAGCGAAAATTGCTATAATACAAATTGCTACACTTTTAAAGTAACTAGATAATTTATGTTTCTTCCATTCGAGCTTCATTAATTTAAACATATAAATTACGCCTCCATTCTTTATATACCTGTCTCTACGCTGCTAACATTCTAATCCCAGCAGTAACGAAGCTTAACATTCCTATCACTAGTACACTGAACAACCATTTCCGCTCTGGTTTTCTATAATATAAAATTCCACTTATTAGCATTACGATAAATCCACTTACCAGGTTCAGCCACAGTCCATTAAGCATGAATACCTTCTCCATCCATTACATTTAAGAAATATTCTTCTAAGGAACTATGTTTCTTATTAATACTTTCAATTTCCACATCGTTCATAATAAGTGCTTTTGAAATGGCCTGCTGAGACGCTGACGTATCATACACACGAATTATGGTTCCACTCATTATTTTGTAGTTTTTTATACCAAGTTTATCTTCTAAAATATAAACTGCACGTTTCACATCAGGAACAGTGATTTCAATGTACTCTGTTTGTTTTCCGTTAATACTCTTCATTGAAACTTCTTTTATTAGTTTTCCATTTTGAATGACACCAATTGTATCCGCCATTAGTTCCATCTCACCTAAAATATGACTAGAAACTAATAATGTAATACCGTATTCTTTGCAGAGCATTTTAAATAAGTCTCGTAACTCTTTAATACCAATTGGATCTAAACCGTTAATTGGTTCATCTAAAATGAGCAATTCTGGCTTTGTCACGATTGCCCTTGCAATACCGAGTCGTTGTTTCATTCCTAATGAAAAATCTTTTACTTTTTTATTATCTATCCCTTGTAGTTTCACTAAATGTAAAGCATGGTCAATTGCATTTTTATCGTAGTAGCCCATATATTCACAATGCAGGTCTAAGTTTTCTTTCGCCGTTAATTTATCATAAAAGATTGGGTATTCAATAATTGTCCCCATTCTTTTTAATACTTCATAAGATGTATCTGTTAATTTCTCACCGAAGATTTCAATATCACCACTCGTCGGTTTTATTAAATTTGTAATCATTTTCATAATCGTTGTTTTACCAGCACCGTTTGGTCCTAAAAAACCGTAAATTTCTCCTTTTTTCACATGCATGTTAACACCGGAAATAACTTCTTTCCCTTTAAACACTTTCGTTAACTGGTTTGTTTTTAATATATATGTCATGTTACTTTCCCCTTTCGCAATACTCTATATTTCTATAATAGACAACGGAAATCTCTTTTTTCTTACCCGTTTCTTACAAATTCCTTACGCTGAAAAAAAGCTTGTAGAATCTACTGCTCTACAAGCTAAAACTGCATCTTTGTTAATACAATTGTAAAAATTGTTTTTTCATACGGTTTACTAGAGAGGTGAATTTTTCCGTCCATCGCTTCCACAAGCCGTTTCGTAATCGTTAATCCTAGACCGCTTCCTTGGTACGATCTATTTCTTGAATCTTCAAGTGTGTACATACGCTCAAATACTTTATCAATATGAGATTCATCAATCCCTTTTCCTTTATCCCATACGTCTATATACACACTCGTTTCATCATCTCTTAACGTCATACCAAGTGCCTTTCCATCGTCTCCATATGTAATCGCATTTGATATTAAATTATTCAATACCCTACCTAATACTTCTACATTTCCAAGTGCGTATATATTTCTTTCTGGTATATCAATATGAACCTGAAAACCTTTCGTCGTCACTAAATCATAAAAAGATAAAATCTTCTCGCGGCAAACTTCATTCATATTTACTTTTGTCATTTCAATTGCTTTGTCACCAGATTCTAATTTTGCCAAGTCAAAAAACTTATGAATTAACTCCATCACTTCTAGTGTTTTCGTATGCACTTTTTCAAGTAATATTTGCTGTTCTTCTTTATTTATCGTTTTATCCTTATTTAACATTTCTGTATATCCAAGAATAACTGTTAGTGGTGTTTTCAAGTCATGCGAAATATTTGAAAGCATTTTTCTCATCGAAATTTCTACTTTTGCATGATCTGCATTCGTTTTCTGTTTTGCATCTAATAATTGATTAATTGCCACTAATAATTTTTGCAATTCTAGATCATCTGTCATAACGAGTAACGTCTCGCCTGTTTTGTCATTTACAATACTTTCTAACTTTTCATATGTGTATCGTAAATTTTTACTACTATTTTTTCTCATTCTATATTGCATATAAATAACACATAACAATATAAAAATAATACCTATTAACAAATTGACCATATTACATCACTTCCAACTTATAGCCGATGCCCCATAACGTTTTAATATATTCTGGATTAGATGGATCACTTTCGATTTTCTCACGCAATCTTCTCATATGAACATTAATAACGTTATCATCACCGTAATACTCTTCATTCCAAACTAACGTATATATTTGCGCTTTTGTAAATACACGATTTTGGTTCTTTACGAATAGCTTTAAAATCTCAAATTCTTTTAAAGTAAGTTTGAGAGGCTTCCCGTTTTTTTCAACTGTAAAATTAATTGGGTCAATTGTTAAATCACCAATTTGAATCATTTTTTCTATTGTTTCTGTAGCCGAGTATTTCGTAGACCTCCGAATACCTGCTTTTACACGTGCAGCCAATTCAATCATAGAAAACGGCTTACAAATGTAATCATCCGCTCCAAGTCCTAATCCAACAGCTTTATCAACATCTGTATCTTTTGCCGACATCATTAAAATCGGAACTGCACTTTTTTCACGAATAATACGTACAACCTCTAATCCGTCTAACTTTGGCATCATTATATCAAGGATTACTAAATCAAAAGATGATTTAAAAAAGGCTTGCACCCCTTCTTCTCCGTCAGACGCAATCGTAACTTGAAAGCCTTCCTTTATTAAATACTTTTCCACCATCTCTTGAATTGAAATATCATCTTCAACTAATAAAATATGATGTGACATATGTCTATCCCCTTTTTTACAAACATTAACATATCAATTGTATCGCAACGAATGAATGCTGGAAACAATTATATGAATTTTCAAACCAACTTCCCTTCCTTCCTTAACAATGATATGATGAAATTCACTACGATTGTTCATAATTAACTTTATATAAAGGAGACTTATCATGTCAGAGAATAAAAAAGTAAGCTTAGCTGATTTAATGCGCGAACAACTTGCTAAGAAAAAGCAAGGTAACGGTAATGGTCAGAATGCCAAAAACCAAAGCCAAGAAACAAAAAAATTACAAAACCAACAAACGAAGAAAACAAACAACCAACGTAGACGTACAGGTGTGTAAATGAACGGACAAAAACGTTCTAATATCGCGCCCGGTCTTGAAGTTGATATTGTATTAAAACAAGATCAACGAACAGGCAAATTAACACGTGGAATTGTAAAAGATATTTTAACAAAATCCCCTTCCCATCCGCATGGCATTAAAGTACGATTGCAGGACGGGCAAGTCGGTAGAGTACAAAATATCGTTCAATAAGAAAAGGAGCTCAAGTAAACTCGAGCTCCTTTTCTTTATTAACCTTTAATTTTCTCGATGAAAACTACTTTTAAGTAGTCTCCTTCTTTAAACTGATCAATGGTACGGAAATCTTCTGGTAAAGAATGTTCTTCTAATATTTTATATTTGCCATTCATTTCTTTAAAGGCTGTATCGATAAAGCCTTTAAACTTTTTCATATCGAACGCACTACAATTTGTAGAAGCAACGATAATCCCGTTATTTTCTGTAATAGCAATTGTTTCTTTTAATAAATTTTTATAATCTTTCGCTGCACTAAATGTATATTTCTTTGAGCGTGCAAAGCTTGGAGGATCAAGTACGACCATATCAAATTTCCTCTTTTTCTTCGCTGCATATTTGAAGTACAGAAAGACATCTTCTACAATAATATCTTGTGCTTCATAATCAACTTCATTTACACTAAACTGCTCAATCGTTTTACTTAAACTACGATTTGCAAGATCCACACTCGTCGTTTTGCTCGCTCCGCCAAGCGCTGCAAATACAGAGAAAGCACCTGTATAAGAGAACATATTCAACACGGTTCTTCCCTTTGCATATTTATCACGAATTTGTTTTCGCACGTTACGCTGATCTAAAAATACACCAACCATTGCTCCATCATTTAAATATACAGCGAAGTTCACACCATTCTCTTTTACGATAAGCGGGAACTCACCGCGCTCTCCTGCTACGAAATCATCACCTTCAATGTATTTCCCTTTCGTATCAAAACGCTTTTTCTCATAAATGCCTTTAAAGTTTGCTACTTTTTGAAGAGCTGCTATAATCTCATCTCTGAAAGTGTAAATCCCTTCACTATACCAACTTACTACGTAGTAGCCGTCATAGTAATCGATAATTAATCCACCAAGACCATCACCTTCACCATTCACCACACGGAATGCTGTCGTATCACTTGATTTATAAAATTGTTTTCGTTTATGTAAGGCAGATTTGATTTTACTTTCAAAGAAAGATTGATTAATTTGTTCACTCTCTTTTCTCGTTAAAATCCAGCCGTATCCTTTATTTTGTTTTCCATAATAACCTTTTCCGACAAAGTTGTTCTTCTCATCTACTACTTTGATGATTGTCCCTTCTTCACGAACATCGTTTAAATTTTGAATTGCATCTTTTAAAATAAGTGGATATCCACTTTTAATTTCTTTTATAAATTTCGGTTTTATTTTTATAGTTACTTCTGATCGCATATAATAACTTCCTTTCCATTTGCATGCTTTCTCTATAGGAAGCATTTAAAAAGCGAGCCTGAAAAAACAGCCTCGTTTCACTATACCATATTATTGCTTTGCTAGTACAACTCGCTCATTCTCACACTTAACCGCCACATATTTACTACGTTTTGAAATGGAACTCTCACTGTCCAAAATAATAGAAAAAATTATATATTTCACATTTACCATTGACATTGATAATGATTTTCATTATCATTTAATGTATATGAGTTCTTGAAAATATAGCTACATTTATAGGAGGAATAAACATGATTATTGTTACAAATACAGCTAAAATTACAAAGGGAAATGGACATAAATTAATTGAGCGTTTTAATAAAGTAGGTAAAGTTGAAACGATGCCAGGCTTTTTAGGTCTAGAAGTTCTTTTAACGCAAAATACAGTTGATTATGATGAAGTAACAATTAGCACTCGCTGGAATGCAAAAGAAGATTTCCAAGGTTGGACAAAGAGCGCCGCATTTAAAGATGCTCACTCACATCAAGGCGGGATGCCAGAATATATTCTTGATAATAAAATTGCTTACTATGATGTAAAAGTTGTACGTATGCCAATGGCTGCAGCACAGTAAAAACAGTTCTTTTTTAAAGTATAGAATATGAGAAGCGTTATCTATCACTTCTCATATTCTATACTTTTTTCTTTAATTTCTTTTTACTAATTTTGCGTGTACAACTAGTCTTCCAGCCTCTGGATCAAGCGCATAGTCACAAGTAGAAAGTGTTACAATTTCATCATTAGCCGTCAATTCCGTATCCGTTTTGTACAGTGATTTTTCTTGAATTTCCTTTAAGAACGATGTATATGCTGCATCATTTTCAAAATCCGTTTCAATGTAATAAAAGTCCGTTGTTGTCGTGTATACTGAAAAAACTTCAATGTCGTATCCTTCAAATAATGTATCGTAATATAATTTACGATGGGACATGAAAAAGTCTTCGTCCAACATCTTTTTTAAACTACCAAACATAGAACCGTCTTTCATACGATGACCATATAAAATCGTATTGCGATTTCGAGATTTCACATCATTACGATGGTCCATAAAAATGCTGCCCGCTCTCATATCTTCACCTTTATAATTACGAAATAAATAGTACTCATTATCTTTTGCTTGAACGATTGGATAATTAATTTGTGTATCATCCATCGTAATCCATCCGACTATCTCTGGATTAATTTTCTGGAGATCCTGAAACTGTTTACGTACCTCTCCGTCTTCCGATTTTTCTTCCATTGGACTTCTTTTATAAATATGTTGTGCCTCAGCCATTACTTTACGATTTTCATAATAATCCATGAAAATCCCGCCCAACTCATACATTGAATAGAAAAAGATTCCTAAAAACGCAATTGTAAGTATGCGTTGAAAAAAAGAATTCTTTTTCCGTCCTTTCTTGCTATTCAAATTATCACCTCAAAACGGATTATGCTCAGCCTTTAGATTCCCATAGGTACCATGTACAATCCGGTATCTTCATCCTGCTTTACAATGACATCTACACCATATATTGCTTTAACCATTTCTTCTGTTATTACATCATTAGGATTACCTTTCGTAATGATCTTTCCATCTTTCATAACGATAATATGGTCGCTATAACGAATAGCTTGATTAATATCATGTAATACCATTACAATCGTTAGTCCATACACTTCATTTAACTCTTTCACTAACTCTAATATTTCTAGCTGATAGTAAATATCTAAATATGTTGTCGGTTCATCTAAGAAAAGCATTGGTGTATTTTGAGCTAATGTCATTGCAATCCAAACTCGCTGCCTCTCTCCACCAGATAAAGCATAGATTGGCTTATCACGCTTACTTTGTAAATTCGTACATACTAGTGCGCGCTCTATCGCTTCTCTATCTTCATCTGTTTGCGGAGAGAAAATATTTTTATATGGCATACGCCCAAAGCTTATTAGCTTTTCCACTGTAATATCTGCTGGAGCCTCATTTTGTTGATGGACAACTGCTAGCTTTCTAGCAAACTCTTTCGGTTTATATTCACTAATCGCTTTCCCATCAAGTATTACTTCTCCACTGCTAGGAACGTGATTTCTAGACATGACACTAAGTAATGTTGATTTCCCGCATCCATTCGGGCCAATGATTGTTGTAATTTTCCCAATTTCTATTTCACTACTAACAGACTTTAAACGATTTGTTATGTTATCGTATGAAAAGGTTACATTTTTAATTTCCATGAACTTTATCACTCTTTCTAAGCAAGAATATTAAGAATGGACCACCAATAACCGCCATAATTGTTGCTGCTGGAATTTCGTTAGGTGGCACAATTAACCTTCCAATCGTATCCGCCGTCAAAATTAATAACGCGCCTGCAAGAGCAGAAAATGGAATTAATACTTTATGGTCTGAACCGACTAATTGTCTTGAAATATGCGGAACTAGTAATCCTACAAAAGCAATAACACCTGCAATCGCTGTTGATACTGCCGCTAAGAGTACTGCAATGGCAGAAATAATAAGACGAACTCTCGTCACGTGCAAGCCTAAGTTTTTCGCAGTCTTATCTTGTAGCGATAATAAGTTACACCAAGCTCCTACGAACAGAGCAAGAATAAGACCAATCGTTCCATAAGTCACCATTATTTCTACATCGCCCCACGTCTTCATTGTTATGTTAGAAGTCGTCGTTTGCTTAATACTCTTAATAAAATACCCACAAATCGTAACGAATGATTCATTTAATCCAGTAAACATCGCATTAATGGCAATACCAATTAAAATAATGCGAAGCGGGCTTAACCCTGACTTCCATGAAAACGAATAAACGAGATAACACGCAAACGCACCACCTAAAAAGGCGAATACGGGTGTCCAGAAAAAGAATTGCGGGAACAATGTAATAATAACGAGTGTCATAAAACTAGCTCCTGAAGATATACCGATTACCCCAGCATCAGCGAGTGGATTCTTCATAACAGCTTGAAAAAGCACCCCTGAAACAGCAAGAGCCGCTCCAGTGAACAGCGCAATAATAATACGCGGGAAACGTAAATCTTTAATGACTTCAACATCTTCATTCCCACCTGTAAATATCCCTTGCACAAGTTCAACAATACCTACTTCTAAACTCCCTTTCATCGCTGACAATGATGTCATAACAATGAGCAATGCAGTAACAATGAGGAAACTCCAAGTTTTTTTATTCATTCTGCTCTTCCTTTATATTAAAATGCATCACGGATACATCATTTTTTTCAATTCATCTAACGCTTCAATTGCTGCTAAATTGCCTGTCGTTCCAAATAAACGCTCTTCTAAATCGTAAACACGGTTATTTTTAACCGCAGCAAAGTGTTTCCAAATGTCATTTGTTTTAAATTCTTTATCAAACATTTTTACAACTTCATCAGGCATACCATGAGCTGCTCGTAAAATAATATCTGGATCAGCTTTCTTTAAATACTCTGTATTAGAAGCTAAATATTCTACTTGTTCACCTTGTACAATATTTTTACCACCTAGTTGTTTCACTAAATCTCCAATATAAGAATGCTCTGTTGCTACTAAATAACTGCCCGGCACACCTAATAAAATAAGCACTGTCGGTTCTTTCTTTCCTTTTACTTCCTTTTGAATGCTAGCAACCTTTTTATCTAACTTAGTTACTACTGCTTCAGCCTGCTTTTCACTTCCATATTTCTTACCTAAATCGCTAATAGAACTTTGCATATTTTTTAAACTCGTTAAATCTAAAAAGTTTGCTTTCATACCCACACCATCAAAAACTGGCTTTAATTCATATTCAAGTGTTGTCACAGATAACACTTCTGAAGGCTTTAATGACTTTACCTTTTCCATATCTGGACTCATTGGATTCCCAACTTCAGGTAAACCTTTATATCGCTTCGGTAAAGTTTTAGAACTTGTTGGAACGCCGACTAAATCTACTTCTAACGCATCCATAATTTCAGTAACAGCCACTGTTGTTGCAACAACGCGCTCCTTACTCTCACTCTTTACCTGCTTTGCTGTTTCTTTTTTTGGTGATGAGCACCCGGCTATACTCATTAACAAAATGATAGCCATTAGTACACTTACGATTTTCTTCACTCTCAATCACCACTCCCTTCCATACAATATGAAACAAGTCTTGATGCACGCGAACATGCATCAAGACTCCAAAAATTACAATCTACCTGCTCTATATTTACGAACTAGTAAAGCAAGTGAACCTAGCAGTAACACCATGTATAAACCAAGTTGTGCTGTATCTGCAGTTTTTGAGTTTTTCTCTTTTTTCGAATCATTTTTTGTATCTTCTTTTTTCTTCTGACCATCTGCATTTCGGTTAAAATCAGGAGTACCTACTGTTTTTACATTATCTACTTTCGGTGTAGTCACTGGATTTTTCGGTTCATTTTTCGGTTCCTCTTTAATAGTTCCTAACGCGCCGATATTATTTGTATCAAATTGAATTTGTACATCGTAGAAATGATGGTAGTTCATCTCATCGATGTCTACCTTTACTTTTGCGTTTAATTTTTTAAATAGATCTTCTACTTCAAACTGTACTACTCGCGTATTTGCATTTTTATCTTCGCTTACTACTTTCGCATCAGCGAATAGTTCCTTGTTTTCCGTTTGGAATTTCGTAATCCACGCACTATTTTTCAGCGTCATCTCAATGTATTTTTTACCATCTTTTACGATTAATTTCGCTGGATTTACAACATAGTCATTCATCTTTGAAATCTCATCTGTTTTATCTTTTAATACTTTAAATGTAATATCATATTGGCCATCTACTAAATTTTTCGGGTCAACTATTACTTTCGGGTTATTATTTCCACCTTGGTTTCCATTCCCACCTTGGTTGTCATTCCCGCCTTGGTTGTCGTTTCCTCCTTGGTTGTCGTTTCCTCCTTGGTTGTCGTTTCCACCTTGGTTCCCTAAAGCTTTAATACTGTCTTGATCAAATACAAATTGAACATCGTAGAAATGGTGATAATTCATTGAATCAATATCTACTTTTACTTTTGCATTTAATTTTTTAGACAAATCGTTTACTTCTACTTCTACTACTCTTGTATTTTGTTCTTTATTTTCACTTAACACTTTTGCATTAACGAAAGAACCATTCTTCTCAAATTCAAATTTCGTAATCCATGTACTATTTGTTAATGTAAACGATACGTATTTCTTACCATCTTTTACTTTTAATACACCTGGGCTTTTTGTGTATGTGTTCATCATTGAGATTTCATCTGTTTGATCTTTTAACACTTTAAAGCCAATGCTGTATTCACCATCTTTAAGAGCTTTTGGATCAATTGTTGTGTTATTATCTTGGTTGTCGTTTCCTCCTTGGTTGTTATTTCCGCCTTGGTTGTCGTTTCCTCCTTGGTTGTCGTTTCCACCCTGGTTGTCGTTTCCTCCTTGGTTGTCGTTTCCTCCTTGGTTGTCGTTTCCACCTTGGTTGTTATTTCCGCCTTGGTTGTCGTTTCCTCCTTGGTTATCTAACGGCTTAATGCTACCTTTATCAAATGCAAATTGAATATCGTAAAAATGGTGATAATTCATTGAATCGATATCTACTTTTACTTTTGCATTTAACTTTTTCGATAAATCTGGTACTTCTACTTCCACTACGCGTGTATCAGCTTTTTTATCTTCACTTATTACTTTTGCATCAACAAACGAACCATTTTTCTCAAATTCAAATTTTGTAATCCAAGAACTGTTCGTTAACGTAAATGATACATACTTCTTACCATCTTTTACTTTTAGCACACCTGGACTTTTTGTATATGTGTTCATCATTGAAATTTCGTCTGTTTGATCTTTTAATGCTTTAAAATTGATGCTGTATTCACCATCTTTAATTGTTTCAGCATCTGGTTTTTTATTTTCATCTGGTTTTTCTGCTTCCGGTTTTTCTACTTCTGGTTTTTCTGCTTCTGGTTTTTCTACTTCCGGTTTTTCTACTTCTGGTTTTTCTACTTCTGGTTTTTCTACTTCCGGTTTTTCTACTTCTGGTTTTTCTACTTCTGGTTTTTCTGCTTCCGGTTTTTCTACTTCTGGTTTTTCTGCTTCTGGTTTTTCTACTTCCGGTTTTTCTATTTCTGGTTTTTCTACTTCTGGTTTTTCTACTTCTGGTTTTTCTGCTTCCGGTTTTTCTACTTCCGGTTTTTCTATTTCTGGTTTTTCTACTTCTGGTTTTTCTACTTCTGGTTTTTCTGCTTCCGGTTTTTCTACTTCTGGTTGTTTCTCTTCATTTTTAATTTGTTCAAGTTTATCTTGTTCAAATAAAAGTTGTACATCATGCGTTTGCTTATAATTTCTTGATGCCATTTCGATAAATACTTTTGTATTTAGTTTTTTAGATAAATCGTTTACTTCAAACTCTACTACTCTTGTATCTTTTTCCTTATCCTCACTCACTACTTTTGCATCAACAAATGCGCCATCTTTTTCCGTTTGGAAATTTTTAATTAATGAGCTACTTTTTAGTGTTACAATTGCTTTTTTCTTACCGTTTTCTACTTTTAATACTCCTGGATTTACCATGTAAGTATTCATCTTAGATTCTTCATCTGTTTGATCTTTTAATACTTTAAATGGAATGCTGTACGCACCATCTGTAATTGTGTTAGAATTTGGTTGTTGATCTGGGTCAGGCTTTTGGTCGGGCTTCTGATCTGGATCGGTAGTTTTATTTGGATCTGGCTTATTAGCTGGGTCCTCTTTTTCATTTGGTTTTTCTACATGAATTGGTGTAATGCTATTTTGATCAAATGCAATACGAACGTCGTACTCATGATGATAATTTAAAAAATCAATATCTACTTTTACTTTTGCATTTAATACCTTCTCTACATCTTCTACATCAAATTCTACTACTCTTGTATCTTTTTCTTTATCTTCACTAATTATATTTGTCGCAACTAGCTTACCTGCTTTTTCTGTTTCAAACTTCGTAATCCATGAACTATTCGTTAATGTAAAGGATACTTTCTTTTTCCCATCCTTCACTTTTAAAGTTCCCGGGCTTACTGAATATTGATTCATCATCGATTCTTCATCTGATGTATCTTTTAAAACTTTGAAGCCAATTGAATATTCACCGTCAGCCAACTTGGTAGCTGCTTGAACTGCAAGTGGTTGTAATGTTGATACGAATGTAAATATCATTAAAAACATAGCAACAATAATTTTTGTATACCTGTTCAATGGAACGACTCTCCCTTTTGAAAATTATTTAATACTCTTCCCATCAAATACAAAGCGAATATCATACGAAGCATTATAATTAATAATTGGAATATTAATTTTCACCTTGCCATTTAGTTTTTTTGACAAGTCAGCAACTTCAAATTCTACAACTCTAGTATTATCTTTTTTGTTTTCACTTAACACGGTTGTTTCTACAAATTGACCATCTTTTTCTACTTGGAAACTTTTAATAGAAGCACTATCTTTCACTTTAAATGAAACATATTGTTTTCCATTTTTAACTGTTAATGTTGCTGGGCTTTCAAAATAACTATTCATTCTAGACGATTCATCTTTATCGCCTTTCCATACAGTAAAAGCAATATTATATTTTCCATCAGCTAGTTTTGTAGCAGCCTTTGCATCTTGTAAACCTAGTGTTGCGATAAACGTAAATAAAACAGCAAATACGGCAATAATCATTTTAAATTGTTTAAACATATATTCATCACCCTTCAAAAGATTTATTTACTCAATTTCACTTTACGAATTAAGAAAGCACCTGAAATAAGAATTAACGCTGTAAACAATCCAATACGTGCTTCATCGCCTGTTTTTGGGTTATCTGTTTTTTCAGCTTTTCCATTTTCATTTTTTGTTTCTTTGTTCGCTTCTTTAGCTGTTTCCTTACTCTCTACTTTTGTTTTCTCTTCTTTTACTTGTGTATCTGTTTTCGCTTGATCATTATTTTTTGTTGTAGCAGCTACGCCGTTATCGCCACCTACAGCTTTTACATTTGCATCAAAAGCAAAACGAATTGTGTAGTGGTGGTCATAGTTTGCATTTGGTACAACAACATGAATTTTTACAGCTGCTGGTTTGGATAAATCATCTACTTTAAACTCTACTGTTCTTTTATCTGCCGATTCATCTTTACTAACAACTTTCGCATCAACAAAATTCCCGTTCTCTGGTGCTTTAAATTCTGTAATCCAAGCACTATGATTCATCGGAACTTGTACTCTCATCTCACCGTTTTTCACTATTAATTTTGCTGGCTTTTCAAAATAGTCATTTGCCATTGAAGCTGAATCATTTTCCGCTTTTTGAATTACGTAATTAATATCGTAAGTACCATCAGCTAGTTTTGCTGAAGCATTCCCGTATGGCATTACAAGAAAAGCTAGCATACATACGAACGTTATAATAAAAGCGGGTAATACAGAAACCTTTTTCATTTTTCTTGTTTCCTCCTTTGTTATCTTTCACTTCACTTTTTGAAAATGATAATTATTCTCAATTTATAAGAAAAAAAATAATCTCTTCTACCTATTATTTAATTAGCATTCTTTTATGTAATATAAGTATTATTGATTATCATTCTCATTGAATGTTAAAAATAATATCTCACCCTATTCCTTATATGAAGGCATAGAAACTGAGAAAAAATTTCAAGACTTATTTATTGATTATCATTCTCAATATAAATCAAAAAAAATAAACTATCTCTTCTCCTCTTCTTTCACCTCTTTCCCCTAACAACACTTTAGTTATAGAAAACCCTTTTCCCTCACTTCCCTTCCAATATTTCCACAACTAAGTCAATCTTAGCCTACTCATAAATTTTTTGTCAACTATATTACGTATAAAATTTTTAATATCTGAATTTCTCTATATGTGGCTTTTTCTACAAAAAAAGAGACTTTCTATTATAGAAAGCCTCTTTTCTCTATTTTTCTACAGCAATTTCCTGCTTTTGAAACTTAGAAACTATATAACCAAATCCTATACCGATTATGCCTGGAACTAACCAACCAATTCCTACACTATATAATGGAATCTTATCTAAAATAGGTGCTAGCGCTGCAATTTGAAGGTTTGCATTGTGTAACCCATCAAAGAAACTTATTGCAAATGCTCCTACAATCCCGCCCACATACATCGCTAATGGAAGACGAACGTAGTTTTCAACAAGTGATAATACGATAAGTACGATTCCAATTGGATAAATGGCGATTAAGATTGGTAATGCTAATGCATTTAACTGAGTTAACCCAAGGTTTGCTACCATAAATGCTAATACACAGAAAATGAAAACGACTTTTTGATAAGAAAGCTTTGGTAATAAGGAAGAGAAGTAATCACCACAAGCTGCAACAATACCTACAGAAGTTGTTAAACATGCTGCTGTAATTGCGATCCCTAGTAATAAAGTTCCGTAGCTACCAAATAAATGATTCACGACATTTGTTAAAATAATTCCTCCGTTTGCGCCCATTCCAAGCGATACACTAGAAGCTCCAAGATACGCAAGCGCTAAATATACAAGTAGTAAACCAAGTGCTGCAATAAATCCTGCAAAGATTGTTACTTTTGCAATACTATTTTTATTTGTAATGCCTTTTTCTTTTAACGCATGAATTACAACATTTCCGAAAACAAGTGCTGCAAGTCCATCTAAAGTTAAATATCCATCAATAAATCCTTTGAAGAGAGGAGCACTATACGCTTCTGTCGGTGCACCAAATTCTCCAATTGGTGTAATAAGTGCTTTACCTACGATAATTGCAATAACTGCTAATAATATTGGAGTTAGTACTTTACCAATACGCCCCACTAATTTCGAAGGATTTAAAGCTAAATAGAAAGTGACTGCAAAGAAAATAAGTGTAAAGATAACAAGTGGATATGACTGACCAGCTATCTCACTTGGTAAAAACGGTGCAACACTCATCTCATAAGCTACTGTTCCTGTACGCGGCACACTTACGAATACGCCTAAACATAAATAAATTGCAGTGATAAAAACAAGTGCGAATATAGGATGTACACGTCCTGCTAGCTCATTAATATCTCCCTTTAAAGCTATAACAATTACTCCTAATAAAGGTAGTCCAACCCCTGTTACGATAAAACCAAACAGCGCGATCCATACGTCCGTTCCAGCACCTTGCCCTAACGCTGGTGGAAAAATCATATTGCCTGCACCAAAAAACAGTGCAAATAACATTAAACTTATTGCAAACATCTCTGAAAACTTTAAAGATGATTTCATTTCTACTAACCTCCTAAAATAATTAATTGACAAAATATTCTGATTTTAAATCCGTCACATATCCTCTTTCAAGCATACTTCCCCGTAAAAGAACGCAAAAAACACCCGTCCCTAACAAAGGGACGAGTGTTGAAATCGTGGTTCCACCCTTATTCTAATAAAATGAATTTATAGCAAAATAAGCTCATTTTATAGCTCGTGTAAATTGATAACGGTTTTATCCGTCAAGAATTACAATGCATCATGTATGCAGTTCACTCTTGAAGTTTAGAGGTGGTAAGCTTGTCTTTTCGTATTAGGAAGCTCACAGCCTAAGGCTCCCCTCTCTGAGAATCGTAAAATACAACTCATGTCCTCATCATTACTTTTATAAAATATCTTGTCGAAACTTGTTGTTTTTTATTATATGGGCTATTTTTTAAAAAATCAATAGTTTTATTTTTTCTGACAAAAAAATATAGGGAGAAAATTTTTCCTCCCTATAACTGCCCTTTTAATATCTCTAATTCCTCAGTTGCAATGTTCCGCCATTTTCCTACTCCAAGCTCATTTAGCTCTATATTCATAATGCGCACTCGCTTTAGCTTTATTACAGTAAATCCGAAAGCACGACTCATTCTACGAATTTGCCTGTTCATTCCTTGCGTTAAAACGATACGAAATGTTGATTGATCGACTCTCGTCACTTTGCACGGCTTCGTCATACCATCTTTAATCTTTACACCGCTGGACATCTCATCAATAAACCAGTCCGTAAAAGGTTTATCGACTGTGACAACATATTCTTTCTCGTGTTCGTGATCACCGTGTAAAATTTGATTGGCAATCGCGCCATCATTCGTTAATAAAATAAGTCCTTCTGATGCTTTATCTAATCGCCCAACTGGAAAGATTCGCTCTGGGTAATTGATATAATCAATAATATTATCTTCAATATGATCAGCTGCTGTACAAGTAATTCCGACTGGTTTATGGAATGCGATATACACCTTTTCTTTCTCTTCTTTCGCAATAACCTGTCCATCAATCGTTACAACATCACCATCGCTCACAAGTGCACCGTGCGTACATATTTCGCCATTAATAGCCACGCGTCCAGCTTTAATAAGGCGGTCTGTTTCACGTCTTGAGCATGATTTTGCTTCGCTTATGTATTGGTTGATTTTCATGTTTTATTCCTTTTCATATATAATAAAAACGTCAATCTATGGCAATATCATTATGCCACGATTGACGCTTTTTCACTTCGCAAAAACAACTAAATAAATAACCCCAATCACCAAAAATATTCCACAACAAGCTAACAATACTTTTGCAAGTTTGTCCATAAACATATAATGGTTTCCCCTTTGTTTCGTTGTTTGCTATTTTAATTCGACAACTGTTACGCCTAGGCCTCCCTCGCCCATGTCACCGTAACGGTAATTCTTCACGCCGCGATGCTTCTTCAAGTAATCTTGTACACCTTGGCGAAGCGCTCCTGTTCCTTTACCGTGAATGATTGATACACGAGGATAACTTGCAAGCTGGGCATCGTCTAAATATTTTTCAACGCGCATCATTGCATCTTCATAACGTTCACCGCGAAGATCAAGTTCCAATGAAACGTGGTAATCTCTACCCTTCACACTTGCGACTGCTTTTTTCTCTGTTTGCTTCGGTGTGTTAATGTATTCCATGTTAGATTCTTTTACTTTCATCTTCAGAATACCGATTTGTACGCTCCACTCTGTATCACTTACTTTTTCAAGTAATTGACCCTTTTGACCGAACGTTAATACTTTTACTTCATCACCTGCGCGTAACTGTTGTTTCGGCGCAGTGTTTTTCACGTTTACTTTTTGTTTCTTCACAAGCTCTGGCGCTGTTCCTTCTAGACGGCTCTTCGCTTCAATAAGCTCATGGTCTTTCACATTTACAAGCTGTGCTTTACGCAATTGACGAAGTTCTTGAATAATACCTTCTGCTTCTTTCTTCGCAGCTTCGACTTTTTCTTCCCCTTCTTTTTGCGCTTTTAATAGTTTTTCATCACGCTCATCGTTAAACTCAATAATTTGACGTTGCAACTCACGATGAAGTTTCTCAGATTGTTTGCGAAGTGCCTCTGCTTCGTTCCAGTCACGCTCTGCGTTCTTCTGGCTTTCTTCTAACTTCGCAATCATATTTTCAATTTTATTTGTATCTGTACTAATATGGTTACGTGCTTGGTCAATAACGCGATCAGATAATCCAAGGCGCTTCGAAATTTCAAAGGCGTTACTGCGACCTGGTACACCGATTAATAATTTATAAGTTGGACTTAATGTATTTACATCAAACTCAACACTCGCATTAATAACTTGCTCACGGTTGTATCCGTATGCTTTTAATTCTGGGTAATGCGTCGTAGCAACAACGCGAGCACCGCGGTTACATACTTCATCTAAAATCGAAATTGCTAGTGCAGCACCTTCTTGCGGGTCTGTTCCAGCACCTAATTCATCAAATAAAACTAAGCTTTCAAAATCAGCTTTTTCTAAAATATCTACAATGTTCACCATATGTGAGGAGAACGTACTTAAGCTTTGTTCAATCGACTGCTCATCACCGATATCAGCAAAGATATTTTTAAATACACAAATCTCTGACTCATCCATTACTGGAATGTGAAGACCAGATTGCGCCATTAATACACAAATACCAACTGTTTTCAGCGTAACTGTTTTACCACCTGTATTCGGTCCTGTAATAACAATTGTTGTGAAATCTTTACCTAGCATAATGTTATTTGGCACAATAATTTCTGGATCGATTAGCGGATGACGAGCTTGTCTTAAATCCATATAACGCTCGTTATTTACAATTGGTTTCGTTGCTTTAATTCGTTTCGCATAAAAAGCTTTCGCAAAGATGAAATCAAGATTTGCAACTACTTCTACGTTTGATAAAACGATATCGGCTTCTACTGCCACTTCTTCTGTTAACATTAATAAGATGCGTTCAATTTCTTGTTTTTCTTTCACTCGTGCTTCTTGTAGTGCATTATTTAATTCTACAATTACTTGTGGTTCAATAAATAATGTTTGTCCAGAAGCAGATTGGTCGTGAACAATACCGCCATATACGCCGCGGTATTCTTGTTTTACTGGGATTACGTAACGTTCATTACGAATTGTTACAATCGAGTCAGACAGCATCTTTTGCGCGTTTGAAGAACGCGTCATATTTTCTAACTTTTCACGAATACGGCTTTCCGCAGTACGAATTTGAGTACGAATACCACGCAGTTTATCACTCGCACTATCGACTACTTCACCGCCATCACCGATGCAATTTGTAATTTTCTTTTCTAACTCATATAAAGATACAATTTGAGCGACATGAGTTTCTAAAATCGGAAGCTCGACACCGTTATCAGCCATATCTTCAATGAAACGTTTCATATTACGACTACCATACATCGTATTCGCAATATCAAGTAGTTCATTCGGGCTTAACATACTTCCAATCTTTGCACGCTTCACATTCGAGCGAATATCCGTAATGCCACCTAATGGTGCACTACCTTTTAAACGAATGACTTTCGCTGCTTCATCCGTTGTATCTTGCATTTCTACAATTTCTTCAAAATCAGTGCTCGGCACTAAATTCTTCACTTTATCACGGCCAAGTGAAGAGGCTGTATGTTCAAGTAATTGTTCTTTTACTTTATTGTATTCTAATACACGCAACGTTCTTTCTAACATGTTGCAGGTCCCCCTTGTGTTACTTATTACGTTTAATATAGTCTAATAAACGTTCAATATCCCATGTGTTAATCACGTTATCTTTTTGAATCCAACCTTTACGTGCTGCAGCTACACCTGTTTCCATATCTTCTAACATTTCAAGTGTATGAGCATCCGTATTAATCGCTACTTTTACACCAGCATCTTGTGCTTGTTTTAATAATTTCGCGCTTAAATCTAGACGGTTCGGATTCGCATTTAATTCTAAAACTGTATTTGTCTCTTTTGCGAGTTCAATTAATAAATCTGTATCTACATCATAACCCTCACGGCGCCCGAGAAGACGTCCTGTCGGATGGGCAATCATTGTGACATGTTTATTCTCAAGTGCAGTACGCAGACGCTTCATAATCGTTTCACGGTCTTGTGAGAAGCTAGAGTGAATCGCTCCAATGACATAGTCTAATTCTTCTAATACTTCATCATCAAAATCAAGAGAGGCATCTGGTAAAATGTCCATTTCAATTCCGCGTAAAATTGTAATGTCTGGATACTTTTCATTCATACGTTCAATTTCTTTCGCTTGCTCACGAAGACGCTCTTTCGTTAAACCGTTCGCCACTTTTAAGTATTGCGAGTGATCAGTAATCGCCATAAACTTATATCCACGAGCACGGCACGCTTGTACCATTTCTTCAATAGAAAAAGCACCGTCACTCCAAGTTGTATGCATATGTAAATCACCTTGTATATCGGAAAACTGAATTAAGTTTGGATACTCTTTAATTAATTCAATTTCTTTTCCATCTTCACGCACTTCTGGCGGAATAAATGGCAAACCGAAATGAGCAAAGAAGTCTTCTTCAGTCTCAAATGTTTTCACTTCACCTGTTTCCAAGTTCTCTACACCGTACTCACTAATTTTCTCGCCTTTATCTTTTGCGATTTGACGCATTTTTACGTTATGATCTTTTGATCCTGTGAAATGGTGAAGAGTTGTAATAAACTCTTCTGGTTTTACTAAACGGAAATCAATTGAAATATCATATTCATATTGAAGACGGACAGAAACTTTCGTATCTCCACTTGCTATTACTTCAATCATATTATCAAATTGTAGTAAATGCTCACGTACCGCTGCTGGTTCTGTCGTTGCAATGATAAAATCTAAATCTTTCACTGTTTCACGAACACGGCGCAAACTACCAGCGCGAGAGAAACGAATTACTTCAGCAATATTCGACAATTTCTCCTCTATTTCCCCGGCAATAGGCAATACCATCGCAATTGGTAAACGCTCTGGACGAGAGCCTACTTGATCGATTGCTTCTAATATTTTCTCTTCTGTCTTCTTACCGAAACCTGCTAAAGCCTGTACTTTATTTTCCTCACAAACAGCTTTTAGCGATTCCATATCAACAACACCAAGTTCTTTATATAACTTAGCCACCTTTTTACCACCAAGTCCTGGTAGTTTTAATAACGGCAATAAGCTACTTGGTACTTCTTTCTCAAGTTCTTGCAATACTTCAGATGTTCCCGATTCTATATATTCTTGAATAACGGCTGCTGTTCCTTTTCCGATTCCTGGAATCTTTGTGAAATCTTCAATTTCAGAAAGACTACGATCGTCACTTTCCAATGCTGCTGCCGCTTTACGAAATGCAGATATTTTAAATGGATTCGCACCCTTTAGTTCCATAAAAAGCCCGATTGTCTCTAATAATTTGATAACTTGTTTTTTATTTACTTTCATCATTGCCCCGCCTTTCTTTCATAGAAAAAAACTTCTCTTTCCGAAAAAAGAGAAGTTATACTCTGCTACCTGTCTGCCATAGTTCCTTCACCTTTTCAGATAGAATCGGTGTATCGTCTACAATTATTTTGCTAATTGATGATTTTTGTAATGGTGTTTGTACTTGTTCAATCGGAAGAATATTTCCAATGATAATTAAGACAAACAAAATAATATATACTTCTAAAAATCCGAGGATTGCCCCCGCAAACGCATTTACTTGCTTTAAAACCGGTATTTCTGCAAACATATTTAACAAATTACCAAGTAATGAAAGTGCAATTTTAGTGATAATAAACAATATGATAAACGCAAGCGCTTGATAAAATACTGTCTCAATATTATTTGCATCAATCCATTCTGGAACAGATACGTTTTTATCAAATGGATACGGAATAAATTTCGCAAGTGCTGGCGCTAAATCTTTACAGTACCAGTATGCAACAAGGTATGCGATAATAAAGCTTGTTAACTTTACAAGTTGCAGAATAAACCCTCTGCGTAAGCCGAGGAAAAATCCCATAACAAGCAGTAAAATGATAATAATATCAATCATGTTATTCCATTCCTTTTTTTGTCATACTTTCTTTCAATTTCTCATGTTCTTCTTTTAATTTTATGTAATCGTGTATGACGTTTACCGCCGTCAATACCGCTAGTCTACTCGTGTCAAGCGAAGGATTCTTGGCATTGAGTTCGCGCATTTTATCATCCACAATCGCTGCTACCATGCGGATATGACTTGTACTTTCATCGCCAACAACTGAATATTGCTGACCATAGATTTCTACATTAATTCGACTTTTCTTTCCCTTTTGTTGTGACAACTCACCGGCCTCCAATCACGTACAGAATCCTAAAGTTTATCATACCATGAACCTTCATAATATGGAAACAGAAAGAACAATCCGATATGATAAAAATAACAATATAAAAAAAGGGGCGACCATTATGTCAAATTCTATCGTAATTCAAACAAATTCTACAGTAATTGAAGACATGAAACAACAATATAAACATTCGCTTAGCCCAAAAATTCCACAAGGCGGAATCTTCATGGCAAAGGTACCATCTTGCACAATTACAGCGTATAAATCTGGAAAAGTAATGTTCCAAGGAGGCCGCGCTGAAGCAGAAGCTTCTCGTTGGCAAACTGTCTCTCAAACACCGAAAACAGCTGTAAAAAAATCTGTCGATTCCCATCGTTATGCGCCGCCCGCTTCCATCGGTACAATGTCTATTGTAGGGTCTGATGAAGTTGGTACGGGAGATTTCTTTGGACCGATGACAGTCGTTGCTGTATATGTGGATGCAAAGCAAATCCCACTGCTAAAAGAACTTGGTGTAAAAGACTCTAAAAACTTAAATGACGATCAAATTACTGCCATTGCGAAACAACTTCTACACGTTGTTCCTTACAGCTCTCTTGTCCTTCATAATGAAAAATATAACGAGCTATTTGATAAAGGAAACAATCAAGGTAAGTTAAAAGCTTTACTACACAATAAAGCTATTACAAACTTATTAGCTAAAATGGCACCTACAAAACCTGAAGGCGTCTTAATCGATCAATTCACACAACCTGATACATACTATAAATATTTAGCAAAACAAAAACAGGTACAGCGTGAAAATGTTTATTTCGCTACGAAAGGTGAAAGCGTCCATTTAGCAGTAGCCGCTGCTTCTATTTTAGCTCGCTACTCATTCGTAAAACAGTTTGACGAACTAAGTAAAAAAGCTGGTATGCCACTTCCAAAAGGTGCTGGTAAACAAGTTGATATCGCTGCTGCTAAATTAATTCAAAAGCTTGGTAAAGAACGATTACCTGAGTTTGTGAAACTGCATTTTGCTAATACAGAGAAGGCGTTTCGCTTATTAAAATAGTATCGACAAAAACAGGAGCCTACAAACTCCTGTTTTTTGTTTCACCCTACTATTGTCCTTGTAATTATGTCACAACATAAATATACATATTATTAAAATTAAAGAAGATAATTCCTATTACTATTTCTATAAATGATTCTAAACATCTTACTAGGTAATCCCATGAAAGACAATTCAAAATTAGAGAGAATATCCAACTATTAAGTGAGCAACAGGAGTTCCAAAATTTAATCGAAAGATATGGTAGATCATTCCTATTAAATTTTCGGATTCGAAAATTTATCGTGAAACACGATGCACAACAAGCTACAACACTTCTCTGAGGAATTTGAATTCATAATTAGAAGAAAAGGATTGTTTACATAAGGAGGGAATTCATATGGACGCTGTGAAAGTTTAAAAATTATTATATGTTTTCATACACATCGTAGGTCCACTTTCTTACTTCATTATTTCTACTGTTTGGGGCACTTTCTTCACTACTAAATCCACATTGGAAACATATCTGATAGCCTTAGCGTTATGGCCATCTATTACGTGTTCATAAGTTTACTGTGGTTTTTCTATTTCGATCGATTAGACAAAGATGTCGATAACATTACAAAAGAAATTAACGATAAGAAGATGTAATACATGAAAAAAGGAGAGTCGCCAAGACTCTCCTTTTTTATGTTAGCTTCGTTTCTGCTTCTTATTTGATGAAGGTACTTTATGTGAACCTGTTTCATGCGTCGTCGTTCCTTGTCCTTCTACTTCTGGAGAACCAAGGCTTGACCTTGAATGATCTTTCTTCACTTTTTTACTCATTTTATACTCACCCCTTCGCGTTACTTTTTGCTACGGGGTCATAAACTATGCAAACAAAAAAGCGAGAGGAAATCCTCTCGCTTTTTTCATATTTTAGAACTCAGAAGAACCTGGAGTTCTTGGGAATGGAATTACGTCACGGATGTTAGCCATACCAGTGATGTACATTAGGAAGCGCTCGAAACCTAGACCGAATCCAGCGTGTTTTGTACCGCCGTATTTTCTAAGTTCTAAGTACCACCAGTAGTCCTCTTCGTTCATACCTAATTCTTTAATTCTGTCTACTAAAACGTCCATTCTTTCTTCACGTTGACTTCCGCCGATTAATTCGCCGATGCCAGGAACTAGAAGGTCAGTAGCAGCTACTGTTTTTCCATCTTCATTCATACGCATGTAGAACGCTTTAATGTCTTTCGGGTAGTCAGTTACGAATACAGGGCGTTTGAAGATCTCTTCTGATAAGTATCTTTCATGCTCTGTTTGTAAGTCAATACCCCATTCTACTGGGTATTTGAAGTCAGCACCTGATTCTTGAAGTACTTTAATTGCTTCTGTATATGTGATGCGACCGAAGTCAGAGTTAATCACGTTGTTCATACGCTCTAGAACTGTTTTATCAACGAAACTGTTGAAGAAGTCCATTTCTTCTGGTGCATGCTCTAATACATATTTCATTGCATATTTCAGCATATCTTCTGTAAGATCCATTACATCGCCTAACTCAGCGAATGCAATCTCAGGCTCAACCATCCAGAACTCAGCAGCGTGGCGAGTTGTGTTTGAGTTTTCCGCACGGAATGTAGGTCCAAATGTATATACATCACGGAATGCTAATGCATACGCTTCAGCGTTCAGCTGTCCACTTACTGTTAAGTTTGTTTCTTTACCGAAGAAGTCTTTTGATTCATCAACTTGTCCGTCTTCATCTTTTGGTACGTTGTTTAAATCTTGTGTTGTTACGCGGAACATTTCGCCAGCACCTTCTGTATCACTACCAGTGATGATTGGTGTGTGAACATGTACAAATCCACGCTCTTGGAAGAACTGGTGAATCGCAAATGCTGCGATAGAACGTACGCGGAACGTTGCAGAGAATGCATTTGTTCTTGGACGTAAGTGAGCGATTGTACGTAAGTATTCAAACGTATGACGCTTCTTTTGAAGTGGGTAATCAGAATCTGATAAGCCCTCGATATCAATTTTTTCTGCTTTAATTTCAAATGGTTGCTTCGCCCCAGGCGTTGCAATTACTTTACCTTCTACTTTCACTGAAGAGCTAAGTGGAAGCTTTGCAATTTCTTTAAAGTTCTCTAATTCTGTATCGAAAACGATTTGAACGCTTTTGAAGAAGCTACCGTCGTTTAATTCGATGAAACCAAATGCTTTTGAATCACGTAAGTTACGAATCCACCCTGATACTTGTACTGTTTGACCTGCATACTTTTCTGTATCTCTATACAGACTTTTTACTAATGTGTTTTCCATAGTGAAATTCTCCTTTGCTGATATATTTAAATACAAAAAAACCTTTCATCCATAAAGGGACGAAAGGTTAAACTTCGCGGTACCACCCAATTTGTCATAAAGACCAACTTTAACTCGTATGTAATACATACTTCCCGGTTTGTAACAGGCCGGATTCCCGTCTAAGTCTACTCTTGAATACAAGATTCAATTTCGGTTAGCAACTCCAAGGTGTTCTTCACATATACCGCCTCATCAGGCTCTCACCGCCCCTGACTCGCTTTGGATTATAGTATATACTACTTTTCCTTATCATCGTCTTTCATTTTGTTAAACTAAAATTAATGTACTACATTCGAGAGAAAGATGCAAGATGCCAGAAAATATATAAGCGATTTTTGTAATATATCGACTTTCCGACATCTTTCGACGATTGTGCAATAAAAAAATTGCCGGAATGAATCCGGCAATTTTCTAATTACTTACGTAACTCCGCACCAAATTTCTCTTCTACCGTTGTTAATACACGGTTATGTGCTTCTGTTACTTCTTCGTCTGTTAACGTACGTTCTGCATCGAAGTAAGTCATAGAGAATGCAAGTGATTTCTTGCCTTCTTCCATTTTTTCACCTTCGTATAAGTCGAATAGTGTTACGTCTTTCAGAAGTTCTCCGCCAGCTTCAGCAATGACTTGCTTCATTTCACCAGCTTTTGTTTCTTTTGTTACTACAACAGCCATGTCACGTGTCATAGATGGGAAACGCGGAATTGCTGAGTAGTAAGTTTCTTCAGCGTCTGCACCGAATACTTTTACAAGAGATAGTTCAAATACGAATGTATTTTTCACATCTAATTGTTTTTCTGCTTCTGGGTGCAATTGACCGATGAAACCAATTACTTCGCCATCTAATACGATGTCAGCTGTACGGCCTGGGTGCATACCTTCACGTTTTGCTGGTGCATATGTGATTTGGTTTGAAACGCCAAGTACGTCAAATAGTCCTTCTAGTACACCTTTCATAACGAAGAAGTCTACTACTTTCTTCTCACCTTGCCATGCATGGTGAAGGGCAAGACCTGTCATAACACCTGCAAGGTGTTGTTCTTCTTTCGGAAGTTCTCCTGCTTCTGTTGGTAAGAAGATAGAACCTACTTCGTATAAAGCAACGCTGTCGTTTTTACGAGCAACATTGTATGAAACTGCTTCTAGCAATTGTGGCACTAAGCTTAAACGAAGTTGGCTACGCTCTTCGCTCATTGGAAGCGCAAGGTTTACAGGTGCTTTTTCGTTTGGCTCAACCATGTATTGTTTCGCTTTGTCAGCGCTTGTTAATGAATACGTGATTGCTTCATATAAACCAGCACCCTCTAAGAAGCGACGTACTTTACGACGTTTCGTTTGTGCTGATGTTAATTTACCACGAGTCATCGTTCCAGAAGGTAATGTAACTGGAATGTGGTCATAACCGTATAGACGGCCCACTTCTTCTACTAAGTCTTCTGAAATTGTAATATCAGGACGACGTGCTGGTACATTTACATGGAATGTTCCTTCTACTTCTGTGAATGGGAATTTCAAGTTTGTAAACATTGTACCCATTTCACTCGCAGAAATATTTGTACCTAATACACGGTTTACTTTTTCAGCAGTAACAGATACTGTACGCTCTTGTACTTGTAAGTTGTCAGCTTCTACTACACCTTCAAGTGCTTCACCGCCAGCATATTTCGCCATTAAAGCAGCTGCGTGTTGAATTGCTTCAAATGTACGTGTTGGGTCGATTCCTTTTTCGAAACGTGCACTTGATTCACTACGAAGACCTAAGTCTTTTGATGTACGACGCACTGTTTGACCTGCAAAGTATGCAGACTCAATTAGAACGTTTACTGTCTCATTTGTAACTTCAGAATCCGCTCCGCCCATTACACCAGCAACAGCTAAAGCTTTTGTTCCGTTTGTAATTACAAGGTGGTGGCTTTGTAATGTACGCTCTTGATCATCTAACGTTTCAATTTTTTCGCCTTCTTTTGCAAGACGAACAACGATTTCTTTTGAACCTAATTTATCGTAATCGAATGCATGTAACGGTTGACCGTATTCCATTAAAATGTAGTTTGTAATATCAACTACGTTGCTAATTGGACGAATGCCAGCTGCCATAAGGCGAGTTTGCATCCACATTGGTGATGGACCAATCTTTACGTTTTTAACCATTTTTGCAATGTATAATGGGTTTTCTTCTTTCGCTTCTACATTTACAGAAATATAATCAGAAGTTTTTTCTGCTGTTTCTTGTAATTCGATAGCTGGAAGTTTTACTTCTCGGCCGTAAATAGCAGCCACTTCATATGCAACACCTAACATGTTTAAGCAATCTGCACGGTTTGGTGTTAAACCAAGCTCAAGTACTTCATCGTGTAAGTTTAAAATTTCAAGTGCATCTGCACCAACTTCAGCGTCACTTGGGAAGATGAAGATACCATCTGCATATTCTTTTGAAACTAACTTTCCATCAATGCCAAGCTCTTGAAGAGCACAAACCATACCGTGAGAAGCTTCACCACGTAGTTTTGCTTTTTTAATTTTGAAGTTACCAGGAAGTACAGCACCAACTTTTGCAACTGGTACTTTTAAACCTTTTGCAATATTAGCAGCTCCACAAATAATTTGAACTGGCTCTTCTTCACCGATATCGATTAAGCATTTGCTTAATTTATCAGCTTCTGGGTGTTTTTCACATTCTAATACGTGACCAACTACAACACCTTTTACACCTTTATTTAATAATTCAACGCCTTCTACTTCAATACCACT
Source organism: Bacillus sp. C-3-6 (assembly GCF_054509685.1). Taxonomy (NCBI): domain Bacteria; kingdom Bacillati; phylum Bacillota; class Bacilli; order Caryophanales; family Bacillaceae; genus Bacillus; species Bacillus sp. C-3-6. The sequence goes on from NZ_CM137247.1 coordinate 4,323,853, forward strand.
TTTCGTGATTTTATCTGCTAGTTCTTGTGCTGTTACATCTTTAATATCTACATACTCTTGTAACCAACGATATGATACGAACATATTTATCCTCTCCTTCCCTTACGCTCGTTTGAATTGTTGTAGGAAACGTACATCATTTGTATAGAAATGACGAATGTCATCTACGCCGTATTTCAACATTGCGATACGCTCTGCGCCCATACCGAATGCGAAACCTTGATATTCTTTTGAATCATAACCAGCCATTTCAAGTACGTTCGGGTGAACCATACCTGCGCCTAAAATTTCAATCCAGCCAGTTCCTTTACAAGTGCCGCAACCTTTGCCATGACACATCATACAAGAAATATCCATCTCTACAGATGGCTCTGTGAATGGGAAGAAACTTGGACGAAGACGGATTTCACGATCTTCACCGAACATCTTTTTCACGAATACTTGCAGTGTACCTTTTAAGTCACTCATACGAATGTTTTTATCAATTACAAGACCTTCAATTTGCATGAACTGATGTGAATGCGTCGCATCATCATCATCGCGGCGATATACTTTACCAGGACAGATAATTTTGATTGGGCCTTTTTCTTTATTATTTTCCATCGTACGTGCTTGCACAGAAGATGTATGTGTACGTAGTAACGTTTCTTCTGTAATGTAGAATGTATCTTGCATGTCACGTGCTGGGTGATCTTTCGGTAAGTTTAGTGCTTCGAAGTTGTAGTAGTCTTTTTCTACTTCTGTTCCTTCAGCTACTTCATAACCCATACCGATGAATACATCTTCAATTTGTTCAACAACAGCTGTTAACGGATGGTGACAACCTGTTTCAACAGGACGACCTGGTAATGTAACATCAATTGTTTCCGTAGCTAATTTCGCTTCAATTACTGCTTTTTCTAAGTTACCAATTTTGTCTTCTAGACGCGTTTGAATCGCTTCACGTACTTCATTTACTAATGCTCCCATACGTGGACGCTCTTCCGCTGATAATTTTCCCATGCCGCGTAATACTTCTGTAATTGGACCTTTTTTTCCTAAATACGCTACGCGTACGTCGTTTAAGCCCTTTAGCTCTTTCGCTTCTTCAATAAGCTCTAACGCTTTTTGCTTTAGCTCTTTTAAACGTGCTTCCATTTTGGAACCCTCCTAATTTTAAAAATAAAAAAACCTCGCTCCCAAAAAGGGACGAGGTAAATTCGCGGTACCACCCTAAATTGACAGAACAAGTCTGCCCACTCATTAGTTATAACGATCAATTCTGACCGGAACGCCTTTACATATACATGGTCCTGGCGTCAACTCCAGAGGTGAATTCACTTCCGTCTACCATAAGAATGCTTTCAGTCTACGGCACTCTCTCCCTATATGGCGATTTTGTAAGCTACTCTTCTCTATCAACGTTTTTCGTTATTTAACTTTTAATATAATGTACTTCAACTTATTATAAGAAGTTTTTTATTTGTTCGCAACCGGGCTTTGCAAATAATACGTTAAAATCCCTGCTGCAACCGCAACATTTAATGATTCTGCCCCACCGTAAATCGGAATATACAAGTTTTGATCCGTTTTTGCAAGAATTTCTTGGCGTACGCCATTTCCTTCATTTCCAACAATTAATGCAAAACTTCCAGCCGGAGTTACTTCACCATACGGAACTCCATTTTCAAGAGCTGTTCCATATACAGGAACGTTATTTTCTTTTAACTTGTCTACCCATTCTTCTAAGTTCCCTTTTACAATTGGTAAGTGGAAAATAGAGCCTTGTGTAGAGCGGAGTACTTTACTATTGTAAACATCAACACAACCTTCTCCAAGCACAACGGCGTGAATACCAGCTGCATCAGCTGTACGAATAATTGTTCCTAAATTACCTGGGTCTTGCAGGCCATCTAATAAAAGGAATTTCCCATCAGTAAGAGCTACTTCTTTCTCATGCTTCTCACAAACAGCAAATACACCTTGCGTCGTTTCTGTTTCACGAAGTATTTTTACAATCGCCTCAGGCACGATATACATTTCCACATCATTAACTGTCCAATCTTTCGGAAGGTCTGTCTGATCTGAAACGATAAGTTCTGTTACAATTCCTGCCTTCAGAGCTTCCTCGACTAAGTGAAATCCTTCTACAAAAAATAAACCTTTTTTATCGCGTTCTTTTTTCGTTTGCAGCTTTTTCCACTGCTTTACACGCGGATTTTGTACTGAATCAATGTTTTTCATAATATGTATTTCCCTCTCTTCTTGTCTTATCATTATAGCCTATTTTTCATACATATTTACATAAAAAAGAACAAAAACTAACGTCAGTTTCAATTCTGAAGAAGAGGTGAAAGCAATGAGTTTTAATTTACGCGGTGCCGTATTAGCGAATGTATCTGGTAATTCACAAGATCAATTACAAGAAACAATTGTCGATGCAATTCAAAGCGGTGAAGAAAAAATGCTTCCAGGTCTTGGCGTTTTATTTGAAGTCATTTGGAAAAACGCTGATGAAAATGAAAAGCACGAAATGTTAGAAACACTAGAGCAAGGATTAAAAAAATAAGCAATTTGAAAATCACCTTCGCATAAGCTAAGGTGATTTTTTTACGAAAAAAATTTTTCTTCTCCTAAACATTTCTACTTTACTAACGAACTATGATGGAGTACAATGTTCAAAATACATTTAAACCGATCGATTTTTCTTCGTATACATCATTAGATAAAAGGAGTGAATGTTTTATGCACCGTATTACGCTTGAACAAGTTTTTAAACATCACATTACACAAAAATACGTAAACCGTTCTGGAATGGTCCACGCGATCGCTGTCGCTTACCATGCGTTTCACCTAGCCAAAAAGCATCACGCCTCAGTCGATGCTGCGACAAAAGCCGGTTTCCTTCATGATATCGGACATCATACGTGGTACACAGGCGGCGAATGGGACTATGACTTATATAAAAAGAATGATATCCATGCAATTAAAGGTGCTGAAAGAGCACATAAATTGCTTATTAGATTAGGAGAACATCCAAAACTAGCAAAAGAAATTTCTATCGCAATTCTTCTTCATACAGATTCTTTCTTAGTAGAACAAGAAATTGAAAGAACATCTCTTCAAAACATTATTAAATGGGCAGACGAAGCAGATGAAGAACCAGGCGGAGCTCATCATTATAGAACGATTTCTTATGAAAAAGCACTTAAAGCTATTCAGCAATTAGATCGATTGGTAGAGCGTGAATTGCAAATAGAGCAAGCAAAATTGAATAACAAGGCAGAACATAGTTATCAATGAGAAAGAGGCATCACTACAGGGTGATACCTCTTTTATTATTTTATGGAAAATAAACCTTTATCCCGCATTAACAGGCAGTAAGATCCCCACCTCGAAATTCAGCAAAGACGAGGAAGTTAGGTGGAGAATCAACTGCCCGTAAAAGCCCGATTGGTGAGGGCTGATAATCAGTGGGGGATGAACCTCCCCAATGATTAAAGTTTCACTTTATATGTAATATTTAAATGTTACATTCAAAAACATTTTACTTTATAATTAAATATACAAATATAAAAGAGGTGATTTTACAAATGCAACCCGCTACACAGCTTTCTAATGAACAAAAACACTCGATGTCATGGGGACAATTTATTAGCTCTGTTTTATTCGCCTTTTTTGGAACTGGACTTATTACTGTGTTCCTCGCAATGCCATTAACAATTTATACAGCAGGTCTTACAGATAAAAAACAAGTTGCCCTGTATGAATCTATTGCAAATACTGCAAGTACCGTATTACAACTAGCTGTATTGTTATTCTTCATTTTTAAATTCGAACCCGCAAAAAAATTACTACTAAAATCTTTTAACTTTAAAACACTGAAAGAATGGCGCACATACGTATACTTACTTCTTTTCTTCGTTATCAACATCATACTCAATTACATCTTGTTAAATTATGTGTTCCAAGACGCAACAAAGCAGCAATCTTCCGCACTAAGCTTAGACGTCTTTAAGCAATATCAAATATTATTACTTCTCAGCTTTGCAATACTCACACCCATTTTTGAAGAACTTATTTTCCGTGGTTTTATACTTCGCTTCTTCTCAGAACGCTTTCCATTTTGGATTGCAGCCATCGTAACAAGTTTCTTCTTCGGTATCGCTCATACATACTCACTTGGGGTAATGGTAATTACTTTCTTTATGGGATTATTAATGGCCATTTTATGTAAAAAAACAAAGTCCATTATTCCAGCTATGTTATTTCATATTATGAATAACATGTTGGCATTCTTGAGTTAAAAAGAGGTATCATCGCGATACCTCTCTTTACTCTTTTATCATAACTTCAAACTCTTCTGCGGTTAGCGTTTTTGATAATCCGTATCGTTATTACCCATTTCCTTCAATTTATATATACTCATTAATAATATCCAAAATAAACCTCATGTAGTAAAATATAACTTAATTCATATAAAGGAGTTTACATATGTTCAGTGTTATTTGGATGCTTTTCACGCCACTTCTCTTACTATGCGGGATTGCTGGTGGTATTTTTTTAATAGTAACAGGAATTAAATATCGGAAATTACTCGTTGGTTTAATGGGGCTACTTAGCCTATCCTTTGTCACACTACCTTTTGTTTTTTTAAGTATAGGAATTAATATGGATACAATCTTCCCCATTCCAACTGCTCTTTACTGGACCCTATTTTCTTTAACTGGATTATTAGCTGGATTAAGTGGATTACAAGCAAAGATTAAAAGTATCCGTAATATGGGATTCATTATTTTTATCGCTGGTATATTAGGAGTTATCTTCTGGTTACTCATGACTGTGGGTGATTCATACTATATATAATATTTTTTGAAACTCACAAATCGGAGGTAACACAGAAGTGTTCGGAATATTAACTTGGATGATTTTAGCTCTTACTTTAATGGTATGCGAATTCATCGTTGGCATTTTTTTAATTATTTTTGGTATTAAATGTCGTAAATCACTTACCATTATAGCTGGTTTAATTAGCATATTACTTATCGTTGTTCCTATCGTTTGTATAGGTTCTGGAATAGATTTAGAGGGGATGGTTCCAATTTCGGGAACTTTATATTGGTGCTTCTTCTCTTTAGCTGGACTATTAGCTATTATAAGCGGCAGGCAAATATCGAGTATTTGTTCTATGGGGATAATTTTGTTTCTAGCAGGGCTGTGCTCCGTAGCTGGTTACCAGCTTTTATATTTAACTGCATAAAGAACACAAAAAAGCAGGGAATTTAATTCCCTGCTTTTTTATTTGGTTTATTGCCTGATGGTAAGAAGAACGATAACACCCAAGCAATCCCTGCGAGTATCGTTGCAATTAAGAAGGCATCGTTAATACCGTTAATTGCAGATAGCTTTGAAATTTGTCCATATAATAGTTGTGTGCTCATCGCGTCTCCTGCTTGAGCTGATCCAGCTAAGGCCGCTAAGCTTTGACCCATGCCGTGTACTTTATCAACTAAAATTGGGTTTGATGTTGTTAACATGTTGCCGTAATCTGCTACGTGAGCAGTTGTTTGTTGTGTCATAAGTGTGATTAAAATCGCTGTTCCGATTGAACCAGCTACTTGTCTTGACGTATTTTGCGTTGCTGTACCGTGAGAAATTAATTTCATCGGTAGCGCGTTCATACCAGCTGTCATAATTGGCATCATAATGAATGACATACCAATTGAACGTATAATATAATCCGTCATAATAACGCTATACGGTGTATCCATCGATAATTTTGTAAATTCATATGTCGCATACGTCGTAATTGCCAATCCAATTATCGCTAATGGACGAATGCCATATTTATCGAATAATTTACCCGCTACTGGTCCCATGATCCCCATAATTAATGATCCTGGAAGAAGTAGTAAACCAGATTCAATTGGCGTAAAGCCACGAATGTTTTGCAGATATACTGGAAGCAATAACATACCTCCGAATAATGCCATCGTAACGATTGCGTTAATTACTAAAGTAAAAGTAAATACTGGATATTTAAATACTTGTAAATCAAGCATTTTATTGTCCGTTGTTAACTCTCTCCAAATAAATAACGCTAAACCAATTACACCGATAACAAGTGAAATAATGACTTCTGCACTAGTCCAACTATTATTTCCAGCTTCACTAAATCCGTACAATAAGCTTCCTAGTCCAATACTTGAACTAACCACACCGAATATATCTAATTTCGTTTTAGACACTGGCTGAGCTAGTGTAAAGAATTTTAAAGATAGGAACGTAATAATTAAACCAATAATAAACATCGCATAGAACATTAAGTTCCAGCTATAGTTTTCAATCACCCAACCTGTTACAGTTGGTCCGATAGCTGGCGCTAAAATCATCGCTACACCTAGTAATCCCATCGCCGCTCCGCGTTTATGAGGCGGGAATAACGTCATAAAGATATTCATACCAACCGGCATTAAAATACCCGCACCAACTGCTTGAATTACGCGACCTGTCATCATCATTGTAAAGTTTCCTGAAGTAGCACAAATGATAGATCCTACCGTGAAGAATAACATTGCTGCTACGAATAATTTACGATACGTAAATCGTGAAACTAAAAAGGCACTAATCGGTACTAAAATACCATTTACAAGCATGAAGCCTGTAATTAACCATTGTGCTGTTGAAGTTGATACATTAAATTCATTCATTAACGGAGGTAATGCAACGTTAATGATTGTTTGGTTTAAAATAGAAACGAACATGCCGAGAATTAATACAGCTACAACTGCTTTTACGTTCACATTCTCTACAGGCATAGACATTTGTTTTTTCGGCACTTCTTTTTCTTGTTTTACTTCTTCTTGCTTTCCTGTTTCTAACTCAACTACATTAGAAATTTCCGATTCTTGCTTTCGTTCAATTTCTTTCTCTTCTGTTTCAACTTTACTTACTTCTATTTTACTTACGGCTGGGACTTGTTCTTCTCCCATTTTCGTTTTTTTCTTTCGTAAAAGACGATTTACAAGGAAGAAGACGATTATACAAAATAGTGCATATCCTGCAATTACAATTGAGGACATCTCATCTCCCCCTTACTTATGAATACGAACTGTCACATTCATGCCAGGAACAATATTTACTGATTTGCTATGATCTAAAGAAATTTTAACTGGTACTACTTGTGTTACTTTCGTATAGTTCGCTGTTGCGTTGCTTGATGGCAACATAGAGAATGTATTCGCTGTTGTTAAGCCAACTTGTTCTACTTTTCCTGTTAACGTTGTATCTGGGTATGCATCTACATACACATCTACATCTTGACCTTTTTGAACATCATCAACATCTGTTTCTTCAATGTTTGCTGTTACCCATAAATTGTTCATATCAAATGCATAAGCAATCGGGCTACCTGCTCCAACGAAAGCATTTGTTGTTGCGTTTGATTGTACAACTGTTGCATTTTGTGGAATTGTTACATCTACTGTTTGTTCTCCATTAGCTGCCGCTACAGTAACAGTACCTAATTTATCGTTCTCATTATAATTTTTTCCTACTTCAGCTTTCCAGTCAGTTAGTTTACCTGCTACTGGTGAAGCAACCGGAATTACCTTTCCATCAATCTTTGCATTGTCTGTTTTTAAGTAATTTTCCGTTTGATTGTAATAGTAATAACCGCCAATACCGCCGCCAACTAGTACAATTAATGTGATAATGTTGATAATTACCATTCTTCGAAACTGATTCATTGCATTCCTCTCCTTATATCGCATATAATTTTTTTCTAAACTATTTATGTCCTTATTGTTTAGATTGTTTAATTGTTAATTATATTAACCTTTTAACAAAAAAATCACACCATCTGCAGCGTAAATCGAAATTTATCTACCTGCGAGCGGTGCTGATTTCTGAAGGACTATCGTTTATAATTATAAATAATTATTTTGAATCTACAACCGACAATTTACGTATGAAATGTCGTTTAAACAACAATATAATACCAATATGTTGTTTAAGTACAGAAAATTAAACGAGGGGAAATAAAAATGTCTATTAAAAATACAAATGATCCACGTGTAAAACGGACGAGACAACTCATACAGGATGCTTTTGTCGCTTTAGTAGGCGAAAAAGGTTTTGAAAATGTTACTGTTCAACATATTGCAGAACGCGCTCCTGTAAACCGCGCTACATTTTATAGCCATTACCACGATAAATATGACTTACTAGACAAAAGCATTGAAGAAATGTTAGAAAAGCTAACTGAAGTAATTAAACCGAGAAATAGAAATAAAGAAGATTTCCAACTAACATTTGATTCGCCACATCCAAGTTTTTTGGCCTTGTTCGAACATATTGCAGAAAACACTAACTTCTATAACGTCATGCTTGGTGATAAAGCTGCCGGAAACTATACGTATAAGATGATGAAAGCAATTCAAACGCATTTAACATTAAGCCTCTCTATTTCACAACCTAACGATGAAAAACTAATGGTTCCACGCGATATTCTCATTAGTTATGTTACTGGTGCCCATCTAGGGATGATTATGTCATGGCTTAAAAGAGGAATGATATATACCCCGCATTTTATGGCGATGCAATTAACTCGTTTAATTATTTTAGGCGCTCATACTGCAGCGGGATTAGAACGGCCTTTTTAAAACATAAAAAAGCGAAGGAGAATCTCCTTCGCTTTTTCTATTAATTAAATGTAATGTTATGTACAGCCTCTTTATCAAGACGTTTAATAACTTCTACAATTAACTTCACTGCATTTTCATAATCATCACGATGTAACATTGCCGCATGAGAATGGATATAGCGCGTTGCAATTGTAATTGCCATAGAAGGAATACCATTTACAGCAATGTGAATCGCACCCGCATCCGTTCCTCCGCCCGCTACTGAATCATATTGATACGGGATTTGTAATTCATCAGCAACATCAACTACGAAATCACGTAAACCTGTATGTCCAATAACAGAAGCATCATATAAAATGATTTGTGGTCCATCGCCCATTTTACTTTGCGCTTCTTTTGACGTTACACCCGGTGTATCTCCAGCGATACCAACATCTACTGCGAACGCGATATCTGGTTTAATATAATTCGCAGATGTTTTTGCACCACGAAGACCAACTTCTTCTTGTACAGTTCCAACGCCGTATACAACGTTTGGATGCTTTTCATCTTTTAGTTGTTTTAATACGTCAATTGCAATTGCACAACCGATTCGGTTATCCCACGCTTTTGCAAGTAACATTTTTTCATTCTTCATCACTTGGAATTCAAAGTACGGTACAACTTGATCTCCTGGTCGTACGCCCCACTCCATCGCTTCTTCTTGGCTAGAAGCACCGATATCGATGAACATGTCTTTAATTTCAACTGGCTTTTTACGAGCTTCTGGAGGTAAAATGTGCGGTGGTTTTGAACCAATTACACCTGTTACATCTCCTTTACGCGTTACAATCGTCACGCGCTGTGCAAGCATAACTTGTGACCACCAGCCACCAACCGTTTGGAAGCGAAGGAAACCTTTGTCATCGATTTGTGTAATCATAAATCCAACTTCATCTAAATGACCTGCAACCATAATTTTCGGACCGTTTTCTTCCCCTACTTTTTTCGCAACTAAACTCCCTAAATTATCAGTAGAAAGTTCGTCCGCAAACGGCTCGATATATTTCTTCATTACTTCACGTGGTTCACGTTCGTTACCAGCAATACCACGTGCATCCGTTAATTCTTTTAGCATTGTCAATGTCGCGTCTAATTTTGTCATTGCCAACACCCTCCTTTTTCTTCAGTCAATTCATTATACAATAATTAAATTGAAATATTCAAAAATTAAATTAGTATCCTTGTGTTTGACGCTGATGATTTACCTCATTTTTATCTAAATATGCTTTTTCAATCTCTTCTTGCTCAAATTCAAGTGCTTGTCCAAGTCGAAGATAGCTCGTAAATAATTCAATATAGTTTGTAATAGATGGTTGATCTGTAAAACGAATTACTTTCGCATATGTGTCTAAGAAAATTTCCACTTGTGTTTTATTCGTTTGTGCACATTTATAGAATAAGAAGTTTTTATCAATACCTAAATCAATTCCGATTGATAAAATAAAATGCAAACCATCTACGTATTCTTCTAATATTACTTCACGTTCCGAAGCTGGTTTGTTGCTCCAATATTTAAAACAACGTGTTTCATTTGCAAGTTCACCAATTTCTACAAGAAGAGCTAACATTTTTTCTTTTAACAATTTTTTCGGTTGTAAGTCATGTTCTTTTGCAATACGGTCATCTAATTCTTTTTGTAATTTAAATAGTTGTAGTAAGTCCATTCTATTGTCCTCCTCCAACATCGCATTTTACGCAACAATGTTGTTTCATCTCAAAGTTCATTATTATGTTTCAGTTCTTATGAATAAGTCAGCTATCTACCTCTTTATAAAATAGCTTGTCCTTAATTTGCAAATACGTTTCAGTCATCACTCTTAAATTGTTCATCTGATGAAAGTTCCATATCATCTTTCCATTATAGCAGTGTCGTTTCGGCTAGGAAAGATACTCTTCTTTCCAAACGTGCATAATTAAAAAAAGCCAGGAGGATTCTCCTGACTTCATATGTATATTCTTCTATATCGCTATAGTTTTTACGTTGATTTTGTCATATCGATAACAACACATCCGTTAATCTTTAGAACTTCAAACTTCTCTCTGAACACAAACAAAAAACCTTAGAAGAAAATTCTTCTAAGGTTTCAACTAATTAATTAGTTAATGTTGTTTTTTGCAACTGTTGCTAATTCAGCGAAAGCTTTTTCGTCATGAACAGCTAAGTCAGCAAGCATCTTGCGGTTAACTTCGATGCCAGCATTTTTAAGACCGTGCATTAAGCGGCTGTAAGAAAGACCATTCATACGAGCTGCTGCGTTGATACGTGTAATCCATAATTTACGGAAGTCACGTTTCTTTTGACGGCGGTCACGGAATGCATACATTAGAGATTTCATAACCTGTTGGTTAGCAACCTTGAATAATGTATTTTTTGAACCGTAGTAACCTTTTGCTAATTTAATTACTTTTTTACGACGTTGACGAGTAACTGTACCACCTTTTACTCTTGGCATAATATTACCTCCTAATTGTTCTATATATCAGCCGAACTTATTTTAAGTTGTCAAGCATTTGACGAATGCGTTTGAAGTCACCAGCGCTTACTACACCAGCTTTACGTAGTTTACGTTTAGCTTTTGTAGATTTGTTAGCGAATAAATGGCTTGTGTAAGCGTGAGAACGTTTCAGTTTACCTGATCCAGTCTTTTTGAAACGCTTTGCAGCGCCGCGATGAGTTTTTTGTTTAGGCATAGGTATTTCCTCCTCTATCTATTACTTATCGTTTTTCGGTGCTAAAACTAAGAACATACTGCGTCCTTCCATTTTAGGCTTAGATTCAACTGTACTAACTTCAGCACAAGCTTCTGAGAAGCGATCTAAAACACGTTGACCGATTTCTTTATGAGTAATGGCACGTCCTTTAAAGCGAATTGACGCTTTAACCTTGTCGCCTTTCTCTAAAAACTTGATAGCATTACGAAGTTTTGTGTTAAAGTCGTGTTCATCAATTGTTGGACTTAAACGAACTTCTTTCATGCTAATTACTTTTTGATTTTTGCGCTGCTCTTTTTCTTTCTTCTGTTGCTCAAAGCGGAATTTACCGTAGTCCATAATGCGGCATACTGGCGGTTTCGCATTTGGAGCAACTAATACTAAATCAAGATTAAGATTTGCAGCTAAGTCTAAAGCGTCATTACGAGACTTGATTCCAAGTTGATCGCCATTTGCGCCAACTAAACGTACTTCACGTGCACGAATTTGCTCGTTAATCATCATATCCTTGCTAATAGTAAGCCACCTCCAAGGTTTTCTCAGAACATATTTTGTAGTCATAGAACCCGACAAAAAAAGTGCGGGCATACGACACCCACACTTGTAAAATCTTAAGTAAGAAATACATTTACCTGCTAACTGCGAATGCGTCCATCAGGTGAGAAGCGGGTGCTTCTACTTGTTCCACAAAACAATATTCTATTATCCTTGATGAGTTTATCATAGGACATGACGTCTGTCAAGAAGACGCGATGTGTTTTACTAACAACAAGAAATATTGTAACAAACAACTAACATACTTGCAATACTTTTTTATGATAAGTGTTACATGGTTATTTTTTCTAGTTTTTCTCTTTTATATTACAAAGAAAAGCCGCGGTATACCGCGGCTTTTTCTTATCGTTTTCCTTCTACTTTAATCATGTCAACAAAAGCATCTAATGCGATTGTTTCTGATTTTTGTTCACCATATTTACGTACGTTTACGCCGTTTTCAGTTACTTCATTATCACCTACTACAAGCATGTACGGAATTTTTTGCATTTGTGCTTCACGGATTTTGTAACCGATCTTCTCTTCACGAGTGTCTAATTCAACACGGATACCAGCACGACGCAATTCGTCTTGTACTTTCTTCGCATAGTCTAAATGTACTTGCGGAGAAACTGGAATTACTTGTACTTGAACTGGAGCTAACCAAGTTGGGAATGCACCTTTGTATTCTTCAATTAAGAAGGCTACGAAGCGTTCCATAGTTGATACAACACCACGGTGAATTACAACTGGACGATGTTGCTTACCGTCTTCGCCAACATAAGTTAATTCAAAGCGTTCTGGAAGTAAGAAGTCTAATTGTACAGTTGAAAGTGTTTCGTCTTTTCCAAGAGCAGTACGAACTTGAACATCAAGTTTTGGACCGTAGAATGCCGCTTCACCTTCAGCTTCATAGTAATCAAGACCCATTTCATCCATAGCTTCTTTTAACATACCTTGTGCTTTTTCCCACATCTCATCATCCGCATAATACTTTTTAGTATCTGCTGGATCACGATAAGATAGACGGAATGAGTAGTTCTCTAAACCGAAATCTTTGTACACTTCTAGAGTTAAGTTTACAACACGTTTTAACTCTTCTTTAATTTGATCTGGACGAACGAAAATGTGCGCATCGTTTAAAGTCATTCCGCGTACACGTTGTAATCCAGATAACGCACCTGACATTTCATAACGGTGCATTGTTCCAAGTTCCGCAATACGGATTGGTAATTCACGGTAGCTGTGAATATCATTTTTATAAACCATCATATGGTGAGGACAGTTCATTGGACGAAGAACTAATTCTTCATTATCCATTTCCATTGATGGGAACATGCCATCACGGTAGTGATTCCAGTGACCAGAAGTTTCATATAACTCTCTACTTCCTAATACTGGAGTGTATACGTGATCATAGCCTAAGCTTGCTTCTTTATCAACGATGTAACGCTCGATAATACGACGAATTGTTGCACCCTTTGGTAACCAAAGTGGTAAACCTTGTCCTACTTTTTGGCTATTAGTAAATAGTTTTAATTCTTTACCTAATTTACGGTGATCGCGCTCTTTCGCTTCTTCAAGCATACGTAAGTGCTCATCTAATTCTGCTTTCTTAACGAATGCAGTACCGTAAATACGTTGTAACATTTTATTATTGCTATCGCCGCGCCAGTAAGCACCTGCAACGCTTAATAATTTAAACACTTTAATTTTCCCTGTAGATGGAAGGTGAACACCACGGCAAAGGTCGAAGAATTCGCCTTGCTCATAGATTGAAATAACTGCATCCTCTGGAAGATCGTTAATTAAATCTAATTTTAACTCATCACCAATTTCTTCAAAGCGACGAAGTGCTTCTGCACGTGGTACTTCATGACGAACGATTTCTAAGTTTTCGTTCACGATTTTTTGCATTTCTTTTTCGATTTTCTTGAAGTCTTCAACTGTAATTGCTTCTTCCATATCGATATCGTAATAGAAGCCATTTTCAATTACTGGACCAATGCCAAGCTCAAGCTTAACATCTTTATATAAACGTTTTAACGCTTGTGCTAAAAGGTGGGCTGTTGAATGGCGTAAAATATATAAGCCATCTTCAGAATCTAATGTAATAATAGAAACTGCACCATCTTCTTCGATTGGTGTAACAAGATCGATCATCTCATCGTTTAATTTTCCAGCTACAGCTTTTTTCTTTAAGCCTGGGCTAATAGAAGCTGCGATTTCTTCAGTTGTTACGCCTTTTGGAAACTCCTTCACAGCTCCATCAGGGAAAGTAATTTTAACTACATCTGCCATCACTGGTCACTCCTCTTTTTCTCAAAATAAAAAACACTCATCCCGTAAAAAGGGACGAGTGTTGAATTCGTGGTTCCACCCTTGTTCCAATTAACATAATTGTTAATTGCTCAAGTTCAACATAACGGTGTTGTCCGTTAGCAATTACTAGAAAAACCGTTCACTGCTAAAGTTTAGAGGTGGTAAGTAATAATCCCGTACTAGGAAGCTCACACCCTAAGGCTTCCCTCTCTGAAAATCGTAGAAAACTACTCATGTCCTCATCATGACATTTCGATATATTTCATTTATGTAGGTAATTATATGCTCAAAAACTTAGAAAATCAAGGGCGTTACCTTTATTTTTTAAATTTTTCACATTGCGCTCAAAATCATGTAATCCATGTAATTGGACCCGTTCTTGAAACACATTTCGCAAAGTAATAATCATATTATGGTCTTGTTCTTTCGTATATAAATAAATCTTTTTGGGCGAAATAGAAAGAAGCGGCGCAATTACTTTCGTATCAATATATACATCATTTTGCTTTAATAATTCCTCATCTATATATTGGACCAACTTCTCCTGTTTTAAACGTCTTCCTTTATCATCATAAAAGATAAAGCTTTCATCAAAAATAAGATGCACGCAGGACAAGCGTGATTTACGGCTACTTACTTGTTGCCGAAGCGTCTCAATGAACATTTGGTATTCTTGCTCCATCTTATATTCATCAATTGCCACTTCCGCAAGTTTAGCCACCATTTCCCTATATGTACGAAGACGAAAACGGATATATGATGAAAACGAGAATGAGAGCGGATCACAAAGCCAATTATTTAAAGAAGACTTAATATATGACTCAAATGCGTTACGCGTTAAATCCTGAGCTACACCTTTTCTTCTTCCCTTTAAAATCTCATGTGCCATGTGCAATATTTGATGACACTCTTCTTGTTCTTCATAAAAAAACTTTTCTTTTAAGATCGTATAAATCCACTCATTTTGTTTCACATTCACAATAAAATACACCATTACCGGCAATAAGATCTTTTCAATATAATTTGATTCACGTACTGGTATGTGAATCACCACTTTTTGTTCCTGTAAATACACACTCGTTTCCTTATATAATACTTCCGCTCTTTTCAGCAATTGTCTATATACGTGCATAGCATCATTTTTTTCTTCGAAGCAAATTTCAATCACTTTTGTCCCCCCTTTTATCCCTGCTCTAAAGGACTGTATCTATACGTTACAAATCCTATAAGAGTCCGTCCCGTGGAAGTTCACTCTTAGTAGAATTACATTTCCTATCGTTAGAAAATCCACTCAATATGGCTTGCTAATTTTATATATATTAAGGGAGGGAGAAAAAAATGATACAAGCTACTATGAATTTTTTTATTGTATACTTTACTTATTACTAAAGGGAGGTATCTGAATGTTTGAATATAAATTCGTAAAAGTCGAATTTCATTGGGGGCTCACTCGCTCAAAACTAGCTGAAGACTACCAAGAAATTATTCAAGAACATGCTAGAGATGACTGGAGGTTCGTACAGATTGTTGCCCCTACGATTGGCAGTTCTGGACAACCTGAATATTTCGATCTCATATTTGAAAAGAAAATATCACTATAATACAAAAGAGCAAGCTTCTCAGCTTGCTCTTTTACTTATGACGACGGTTTTTCCCACCAATTGGAATTGGTTTCGCTAAATATTTAATTCGTTCCATAATACGTGCTGCCTTCATTTCTTCAGCCTCACCACGTTGTGTATACGTTAAATGATGTTCCAATTGTTTAAAATCAAAATTAGACGTAAAGAACGTCGGTAAGTTTTCTAACATACGGAATTGCAAGATTGCACCAAGCACATCGTCACGCACAAAGCTCGACATCGCTTCTGCCCCGATATCATCTAACATTAAAACTTGCACGCGTTTAACCGCATCAATCTTTTCGCCAATCGAATTATCTTGAATCGAACTTTTAATTTCACGTAAAAATTCCGGGAAGTATACGAGCATCGAACTTATTTTCTTTCGAGCAAGCTCGTTCGCAATTGCTCCTAAAAGGTACGTTTTTCCTACACCAAATTTACCGTACAAATATAAACCTTGTGCTTTTTTACCTGGTTCATATGTACTTAAAAATTCATTCGCTGCGCCAATTGCATCGATACGTGCATTTAAGTCAGAAGGGTCTAAGTTTTCCATAGTTGCCTGTAAAATATCCGTTGGCATATATACACTTTGAACGAGTTTTTCATATTTCTTTCTCTCGTCATATGCTACTTTTCTAACGCAACGATCGTATTGAATATCAATCATCTTCCCTTGAATAACAAGCTTTGGCTCGTATCCTTGCAGCATATTTTTACATGCACCTAAATCCGGACAATCCACGCAACCTACACTTTGTCCAATATATTCATATAACTTCACAAGACTGCGCTCAATCATAGAAGTCGTTACTTCACCTTTATGTTCGTCTATAAATTCTTTTACACGCGGGTGCGCCATTACTTCTGCCTTTAATACTTCATATCTATTTTTAAAGTTTTCATTTTCCATTAATTTTGTAAATGAATTTTGAATATGCTCCATTTTCTCACCTCAAAGAGCGTTCATTCTCTTCTATTAATCACGCTTATATTTTTTTAACACTTCTTCTAATCGTTTTCGTTCATCTTCTAGCGTACTTGCATCTTTTTCTACACTTACATCTTTCTTCGCCGTTTCTTTCTCTTGTTCTTTCGGCTCTTCTTCCTTAAGCCAATCTGGCACCATTTCTTTTCGTACCGTTTTCTTCGCCGTACGGCCTTTTTTCTTCGTCTCAGCCCACTCTTGATATTGACGGTTCTCTTCTTTCGCTAACGCCATCGCGTCCGCTACTGTACCGACCTTTTTACGTGCCCAATGCCCAGCAATCTTCTCGACATACGTTTTCGCAAGTTTCATATCTGAGCGTAGCATAACGTAATAAATAAGTACATTCACAACTCCTGGTGTCAATTTTTGATTAATCATGACATCTTCAACGATTTGCAAGTCCGCTTTCGTTGCCTCTGCACCACCAGAAATCTCTTTCAATAGTTGTTTTGGCGAGATTTCCTCTAGCTGCTTTATTAACATCTCCTCTTGTGATGAAGGCTCTTTCTCTTTCATCGTACGTGCAGCATGAGGCTGTACTCTTTCACTTAGTACCGGTAATGCTTGACCATTTTCAAATTGATACCAATCGCGCGCTCCTTTTCTAAGCCTTTCCATATCAATTGTTTGCATCTCTGTCACCGCACCAAGAACGATATTTTGCATCGATAACACATCTACACCATACACGTAAGCAAGTGTTATAACGCAGTCTCTTACTTGATCTGTAATCGCCTTTTTAGGAACAAGAGCGGACAATCCATCTACAAATAAAGAGAAATCAAAGAAATCATTCCAAACTTTCGGAGCGTCTCCCTTCTCGTTACTTGGCATAGTTGTCGTTTTTGGAATACGAAGGTCTTCTTGCGCATGCTCAAGCTGTCCTGGATTAAACGAACCAAACACATCATTGAAAGAGCGCGTAACATTTTCATAAGAAGCAAAATCAAATTCTTCTTCTAAGAAATATTGCTTTACTTGATTATATTTTGTCCGACTCAATCGATTGTATAAAAAGATACTTAAAACAATATCATCAAAAAACTGCTTCGGAGATAAAGGTGGTTGCAACTCATATATGAACATTCGAATATCTTTTTCTTTCTTAATATATACCTTCAAAAGCCCAATTGCCTCTAACTTTACTCGTTCCTCATATATTTCAGGAAGTTGCATTTGCATAGTCACCATAAGGGAATGATGTGTATTCTCTTTTCCAAATACACGATCTTGCTCTAGCTCCCCCCATAGTGTCATGTATAAGCTAAAAGCTCTACTACCTATTAACGGCTGATACAACATCGTTAATACTTTTCGGTCGTAATTATGCAGTAGCCCTTTCGCACTTACTTTATAACGATCAATCGGCAATAGCTCCATCCATGACTGTTTTTCCATTCTTGCTTTTCCTTTCTCTCATCCAATCTATCCTCTACTTCATTCCTTCTATCTTCATTATATAAATTCTTAGTGAAAAAGAGCTATTAGCTTTCGCTTCTAGCTCTCTTATCCTATTACTTACGGTATGTAAAGAGAATAAAATACAACTTCTACTCTCTTTCTTTTTGCAGTATATCTTTTAATTCTTCAATAAATACATTTAAATCTTTAAATTGACGATATACAGAAGCAAAACGTACATAAGCAACATCATCAATATCGCGAAGTTCTTCCATAACAATTTCACCAATCATATCACTTTTCACTTCTGATATACCTAAATTACGCAGTTCACGTTCCACGCTTTGTGTTACTTCTTCTAATTGTCTTAAAGATACTGGTCTTTTTTCACACGCTTTAATTAAACCGCGTAAAATCTTTTCTTTATTAAACTCTTCTCGTGTGCCTTCTTTTTTAACAACGATAAGAGGTGACTCTTCTACCCTTTCAAAGGTCGTAAAGCGACTTAAACAACTTTCACACTCTCTTCTTCTTCGAATAGAGCGCCCCTCGTCTACCGGACGCGAATCTAACACTCTTGTACCATTATGAGAACAGGATGGACAACGCAATTCATTCACTCCTTTACACTATACTCTTTATTTTTCTCTACTCAATTCACCTAAAATATATATACAATATTATATAACTCATTCTAACTCTCTTACCACTTTAAGTTTCAGCGCATCACTTTATCATCTCATACTTAAAAATAAGATGGTATATAGGGCACTACCTCATTTGCAAGAGTCCAATGTATTCAACTAACGAGTACGTTATATTTTTCCTTTTTTATAAACTAAAAAAGAGGTGCATTATACACCTCTTTACATTTTAAATCAATTATGTTCTTTTTTAAAGAGCTTTTGTTTCTCTCTGCTTAATTTCGAAGCTACCAGTGCCTCGAGGAAGCTCGATGCTCTCACGCGTTTTCGCGTTTAAACCTTCTGCAATATATTCTGCAGCAACATTTGGATCAATACGATCCCCACAAGTATAAACATCAATACTTGCGTAACCGTGCTCCGGAAAGCTATGAATTGTTAAATGTGATTCTGAGATAATTACTACTCCACTTACACCTTGTGGTGCAAATTTATGGAAAGCAACCTCACGCACTTCAGCACCAGCTCTTAGTGCTGCATCCACAAATAATTGTTCAATATACGGCATGTCATTAAGCTTGTCGAAATCGCAATCCCAAAGTTCAGCGATCACGTGACGACCCATCGTATCCATAGTATCCATTCTACAGTTCCCCCTTGTAAATTTATTCTAACTGTTCGAATTGAAAACTAATTTGCAATTTGGCTTGCTCCACTACCACGGGGGAAAGTTAGTCCAGAGAGGTCCTAACCCTTTAAGTAGTGACTACGTACCTCAGCTCTTAAGTTTACGAGTGTTAGTATACTTTGTTTATTTTCATTTTGCAACAACAGTTTTTTCGATTTTCTGTCATATTTTCCTCTTTACTTTTCCCTAAAAAAAATAAACGATTCACAAATTCAGTAATCACAACGTTTCGTGGTATGTCCACTTTTTAAAATATACTTATATAATTTTTTTCCTTTTCAGAAAAAAATAAAAAAAGAGGGCAAATATTGCCTTGCCCTCTCCTCCCTTATTCACTTAAATGTGTTGTACATTTTCTTGTTTCGCTAACTCTTCAACAACTAACGTTACAAGATCTACAACACGACGAGAGTAGCCCCACTCGTTATCATACCAAGCAAGTACTTTCACTTTACGATCACCCATTACCATTGTAGATAAACCATCGATAATAGCTGAATGTGTATTTGTATTAAAGTCGATAGATACTAAAGGCTCTTCGCTGAATTCTACAATACCTTTTAACGCACCGTTTGCAACAGTTTTGAATGCATCATTAATAGCTTCAACTGTCACATCGCGTTTTACATCTACTACTAAGTCAACAAGAGACACGTTTGGTGTTGGTACACGAAGTGCCATACCATGAAGTTTTCCGTTTAAGTGCGGAAGAACTTTTGCTAGCGCTTTCGCAGCACCTGTCGTTGTCGGAATGATTGATTGTCCGCAAGCACGTGCTCTTCTTAAATCTTTATGTGGGTTATCAATATTTTTTTGGTCATTTGTATAAGCGTGAACTGTCGTCATTAAACCGTTTTCAATTCCAAACTGCTCATCTAACACCTTCACAACAGGCGCTAAACAGTTTGTTGTACAAGATGCATTTGAAATAACAGTATGTTTTGTAATATCTAATTGGTCTTCGTTCACACCAACTACAATTGTTACATCTTCATTTTTACCAGGCGCTGTTAAAATTACTTTTTTCGCTCCAGCTTCAACGTGAAGAATTGCTTTTTCTTTTGAATTAAATTTACCAGTTGCTTCAATTACAACTTCAACACCTAAATCTGTCCAAGGCAATTCCTTTGGATCGCGGTTGTTTAAAAGGCGAATCATTTTTCCATCAACTAATAAGTGATCTTCAAATGCTTCTACTGTTCCGTCAAACTTGCCATGAACTGTATCATATTTAATTAAGTGTGCTAACGTTTCAGATGGATAGCTTGCATTGATTGCTACAATTTCGAATGCGCTTTCTTTTATTGCTTGACGAAATACCATTCTCCCAATACGTCCAAATCCATTAATTGCCACACGAGTCATAATATGTTATCCCCCTTGAATGCGTTATACTATTTATCTCCAATCCCAATAATAGTATAACACAAAAAGGAGATATGTCACTAAGCATTTTCATTAATTTCACAATTTTTTAGTCAATAATGTTCCACTTCTTTAAAATTACCTGCAATTGTGTTTTCGTTCCCATAATTGTGCCATCATTATTTATCACTTCATCTGCATTTTTCACTTTTTCTTCTAACGGCATTTGAGATTGAATACGAGCTGTTGCTTCTTCTTCTGAAAAGTTATTTCGTTTCATTAAACGTTCTAATTGCGTATGCGGCTTAACCGCTACAACTAAAATGCGGTCAACGAGACTTGTTAATTTGCTTTCAAATAAGAGAGGAATATCTAACACAACCGCTTGCATACCTTCTTTTATGTACATTTCCTTTTTCCTATTCATTTCCTCACGCACTGCAGGATGCACAATTTTATTTAACTGCAATCGTTTTTCTTCATTA
The DNA here is from genome assembly GCF_054509685.1 of Bacillus sp. C-3-6. NCBI lineage: Bacteria > Bacillati > Bacillota > Bacilli > Caryophanales > Bacillaceae > Bacillus > Bacillus sp. C-3-6. The sequence goes on from NZ_CM137247.1 coordinate 4,345,286, forward strand.
TAGAAAACGATGCTTCCCAATCTTGGACGATCTAGTTCCCCATCTTGTTGTAACACTTCCGCTCCAAACACTTCTACTATTTTGTTATATGCTGGTTTTCCTTGTTCTACAACTTCTCTTGCAATAACATCTGCATCAATAACTGGTATACTTAGCTCACGAAACATTTCTGATACCGTACTTTTTCCGCTTGCAATGCCTCCCGTTAATCCAATTACTACTGTCATAATAATCCTCCTCATAATAAAAGGCGCGAAACCAATGTTCCACGCCCATACTTACATTTTCCAAATTCCAATTATAATCAGTAATACCCCAGGCAGGAATGTAAATTTTTGTAACCACTTCATATTCGATAAAACCGTTCCAAGTTTCATTCCAATAAATAAAAACAAAGAACTCATAATTGCAACTAATATCGCCATCATAGCGGGTGCATACCCTAATAAAGATGCACCAATTCCGGCACCAAATGAGTCTACAGAAAGAGCGATACCAAGAAGCAATGCCTCTCCTGCAGAAATGGTGCCTGATTTATCAAAATCTGCTACAGTCGGTTTCCGTAAAATTTGAATCACTAGCCCTAGCGAGGCAATCTCTAATTTCCAGACCTTCTCCTCTTGCTTCGGTTCTTCTTTTTTTTCACTTCGAAAAAATTGATACAATACCCAAATCCCTATTCCAATAAGAACAAGCCCACCGATACGCGTTGCGATAACAGGTGAAAATACTTTCGCGATCATATGTCCAATTCCCATTGAAACAAGCATAACAGCCGCTGAACACATTCCGATAATTATAATTGATCTTAGTGGAATTCTTACGCTTCTTAAACCATATGTTAGCCCTACACTACAGCTATCTAAGCTTAATGTAAAAGCTAATAAAATAAGAGATAAATAAAGGTACATCGGTAAGCTCCTCCCTTATACATAGCTCTGCTGTATGTATATGACAAATGCCTATCCGATGTTATCTCTTTTCTATATTCTTGGCTGACAAATTGGGCAGTAATGCGTTCCTCGCCCGCCAACAACTGTTTTTTCTAATATCGTACCGCAAGTTACACACGGTTCTCCTTTTTTTCCGTATACATTTAGGAGTTCTTGGAACGAACCAATTTGCCCTTGTGAGTTGATATACGTTCGAATTGTACTTCCGCCACGCTTCACTGCTTCTCCTAGCGTTGTAACCGTAGCCTCATAAATTCGCTCAATTTCTTCTTTTGTCAAAGACGACGCTTCTCGTTCCGGATGAATTTGAGAACGGAATAAAACTTCATCCACATATATATTTCCAAGCCCTACTAAAAGACGCTGATCCAATAGCACAACTTTTATTTTACGATTTGTCTTTTGCAATCTTTCTTGTAAATACTGTGGTGTCAATTCAGCATCAAACGGCTCCGGCCCTAAGTCAGCAAGAGGCATTTTGTTCATCTCTTCACCTTTCTTAAAGAGATGCATCGTACCAAACTTTCTCACATCTTTATAATGTAATTCAGTTCCATCTGTAAATAAGAAACGGACGTGCGTATGTTTATCAATAGGCTCATCCTCTTGATGTAGTAAAAACTTACCTTCCATACGCAAATGTGAAACAATAACATAATTTGTTACATATAGAAGCAAAAACTTTCCTCTTCGCTTTATATTTTCAATCTTCTCGCCTTTTAGCATTTCTTTAAAGATTTCTGCATCATCTGGTCGTTTCACTATTTTTGGATAAGTAACAATAACATCTTCAATCGTTTTTCCTGTTACAAGATTTTCAAGTGTCCGTCTGACGTTTTCAACCTCTGGTAATTCAGGCATTTCATCACTTCCTTATTTTGCGTCGTACCAAGTTGGACCGTAAGAATAATCAACTTTCAGCGGAACTGCGAGTTCAATCGCATGCTCCATTACTTCAGGTACAAGCTGCTCTAATTTTTCAATTTCTTCTTTTGGTGCTTCAAATATTAATTCATCGTGTACTTGCAGAAGAAGACGCGCTTGTAATCCTTCTTCTTCTAAACGATCTGCCATAATAATCATCGCTTTTTTAATAATATCTGCTGCAGTACCTTGAATTGGTGTATTCATCGCTGTACGCTCAGCAAAGCTACGTAAATTGAAATTACGACTCGTAATTTCTGGAATATAACGACGACGATTTAATAATGTAGCCACATATCCTTTTTGTTTCGCATCTTTTACGATGTCCTCCATGTATTCTTGTACACCAGGGAAACTTTCTAAATACTTTTCAATAAATTCCGCTGCTGCTTTTCTTGTAATTCCTAAGTTTTGTGAAAGACCATAATCACTAATACCATACACAATTCCGAAGTTAACAGCTTTCGCTTGTCGTCTCATATTTGAAGTTACTTCATCTTTTTCAACGCCAAATACATCCATAGCTGTTTTCGTATGAATATCCATGTCATGCTGGAATGCTTCAACTAGCCCTTTATCATTTGCAATATGAGCTAATACACGCAGTTCGATTTGTGAATAATCAGCCGCATACATAATCCAACCTTCTTCTGATGGAACAAATGCCTGACGAATCTTTCTTCCTTCTTCTAATCGAATCGGGATATTTTGCAAGTTCGGATCCGTTGAACTTAATCGACCTGTTTGCGTTAACACTTGATTGAAACGAGTATGGATTTTAGATGAATCTTCATGTACAACTTTCAGTAAACCTTCAATATAAGTTGAATTTAGTTTCCCTAATTGACGATAATGTAAAATATTTGGAATAATTTCATGGCGATCCATAAGCTTGTCTAATACATCAGCTGACGTAGAATAACCTGTTTTCGTCTTTTTGATAACCGGTAAGTTTAAGTTCTCAAACAGAATTACACCAAGCTGCTTCGGTGAATTAATATTAAATTCTGTTCCCGCAAGCTTATAAATTTCCTGTTCCATTTCCTTTAATCTACCTGCAAGTTCTTCTCCCATATTACGAAGACGCTCCGTATCAACTTTTACACCTTTTACTTCCATATCAGCTAATACACGCGCAAGTGGCAATTCTAACTCTGTAAACAGTTCATATTGCTCATTCTTCTTTAACTCTTCAACGAATGTTTGCTTTACATCATATAATACATGCACTTTACGAGCCACATGCTCCGCTACTACTTCTAACTCTGGAACAGCACGCTTCGCACCTTTTCCGTAAACTTCTTCATCTGATTTCACAGCATGCGTTTCTTTCATTTTCGCTACAGTACGGAAATCTTTATCTGTATCAGCCGGGTCAAGTAAATAAGCAGCGATTAATAGATCAAAGTCAATCCCTTGCATATCTATCCCATTCCATTTCAGTGCAACGATTGCTCGCTTCGCATCAAATGTATGCTTTCTCATTTCTCCATTTGCAAGCCATGCTTTAAATGCATCCGACGCAAGAGCAATATCCTTCTGAATAAAGTAGCAACCATTTTCATTTTGAATACCAAAGCCTTGAATGTCCGCCTTATGATAATTATCTTCTTGCACTTCTACGATAAGCGCACTATCTTGCTGAAGCATTTCTTCTGTAACTTCTTCCACAATATCAAATGTAATATCATCTAATTCAGCTGGAGCTGTTTCTTCTGGCGTAACGCCTAATTTATTTAAAAGAGATGTAAATCCTAAACTCTCGAACATTGGAATCACATCACTTGCTTCATATCCTTTATACGCCATATCATCCACATGAACTGTAATCGGCGCATCTGTAATAATAGTCGCTAGATCTTTACTCATAAGAGCTTGTTCTTTATTTTCTTCCAGTTTTTCTTTTAATTTCTTCCCGCTTACTCGATCTAGATTTTCATACACTTCTTCAACCGTTCCAAACTGTGTTAACAATTTAATCGCCGTTTTTTCACCAACTCCTGGTACACCCGGAATATTATCTGATTGGTCTCCCATTAAACCTTTCATATCGATAATTTGCTTTGGTGATAAGCTATATTTTTCAAATAAAGATTCTTTCGTATATTCATCTACTTCCGTAATCCCTTTTCGCGGAATACATACAAGCGTGTTATCAGAAACAAGTTGAAGTAAATCTTTATCTCCTGAAATAACTTTTACACTTGCTCCTTGTTCACTCGCTTCTTTTGCTAGCGTTCCCATAATATCATCCGCTTCATAATTTTCTAATTCATAACGCGGTACATTGAACGCATCCAGCATCTCACGAATAAACGGGAACTGCTCTGATAATTCAGGTGGAGTCTTTTGACGTCCTCCTTTATACTCACTATACGTTTTATGACGGAAGGTTGTTTTGCCTGCATCAAACGCCACTAACATATGAGTTGGCTTTTCTTCCTCTAATATTCTCATTAACATCATTGTAAAACCGTAAATTGCGTTCGTATGTATACCTTTGTCGTTATTTAAAAGCGGTAGTGCAAAGAAAGCACGATACGCGATATTATTACCATCTACTAATACGACCTTTTTTTCCAAAATTGAAACCTCCCCATACAAATTTGAAATGATTTTTTTCACAGAAAAAAACCGTTCCTTTCCTCTCTCTATATTAACATGACTAATAGAGAGAAGAAAAATAACGGTTATTTTCTTTCATATATAAAACAGACTTATATTGGCATAAAGGGAAGTGACGAGAACAGCTTAACTATTCTCGTCCAAAATTACTCCTTGGATGAAGGGGTTTTCATGTATTATATTAACAGAGCTTTATTAATATTTAATTAAGCCATTGTTAATATATTGTAAACATCCTTCATCCTATTTTTCAGTTGCTGATTTTGGTAAAACAACTGTAAATGTTGTCCCTTCCCCAACTTCACTATCCACTGTAATTGTACCGTGATGCGCCTCTACTAAATGCTTTACAATTGATAATCCAAGGCCTGTACCACCAGTATTTCTACTTCTCGCTTTATCCACTCGGTAAAAGCGTTCAAAAATACGTGGAATTTCCTCTTTACTAATACCAATTCCAGTATCCGATACTTTTATATAAGCATTATACTTATCTTCCGCTAACTCTACTGAAACAACGCCTCCAGCCGGTGTATATACGATCGCGTTATTTATTAAATTAATAAAGATTTGTTTCAAACGACTTGGATCTCCAATAACAGAAGCACGTTTTAATACATTCACTTGTAAAGAGATTTCTTTTTCTCCTGCTTTATTATCAAGCACCATATGAATATCTTCAAGCAGCCCCTTCATGTCAACGGTTCCCATATTTAATTTAAATCCTTGTTGTTCGATCTTTGACAAATCTAATAAATCTTCAATTAATCCTTGCATGCGCTCACTTTCTTTTAAAATAATGTGCAAGAAATGTTCGCAGAATTTTTTATTATCCATCGCTCCGTCTAAGAGTGTTTCTGAAAAACCTTTAATAGAAGTAATCGGTGTCTTTAATTCATGAGAAACATTCGCTAAAAAGTCTTTTCTCATTTGTTCTAATTTCTTTAACTCTGTTATGTCATGGAATACGAGAACAATCCCTTTCCATTCATGGTTTGTCCCGATAATCGGCGCTCCATATACTTCGAAATGCTTCCGCTCAATTCCAAGTGGCAATAACATTTGTTTACGCACTTTCACTTCTGTCATAAAGATTTCTTCTACAAGCTCAATAATTTCTGTATGATGAAACGATTCATAATATAAGCGATCTAAATATTCTTCATCTGTTACGTGGAAAGTTTCCTTATAAGAGCGGTTTACAAGGTTTATATACCCGCGGCTATCAATTAAAATCATTCCGCTTCCCATATTTTCAATTAACGTATGCAGACGATCTTGCTGCATTTCTTGTTCAAGTGTCATCTCTTGTAAGTTACGAGCTAAAATATTAATCGCTTTACTCAGCATTCCTGTTTCATCCGAATGACTTTCGTATGCACGTGCTTTATAATTACCCTTTGCCAATTCAATTGCAACTTTTGTAACCGATTCAATCGGCCTAATATATTGCCCTGTAATTTTCATACCTAAAAATACAACTACGAGACAAGCAATAACAAATCCGATAATTAATAATCCCCACGTTTTTTGATGTACGTCTTTTAAAGGATCGATTGTACTTTTCACCAAAACGTATCCTTGTTTTCCTTCTACATCTTGAACGAACACCGCATGATAAAATTCATTCTTTCGATCTGTCTCTTTCGTAATCACTTTACTTCGTTGTTTTGCCAATTCCGAAGTAAGTTCTTTAATCGTCTCTGGACTAAATGCCAATTCTTGTCCTTTTCTATATTGAACTTTCTTTTTTTCATCCACAAATACGATAGAAGCTGGTATTTTTTCTTCTAACTTTTCAAATACGTATGGATTTTTTAAGACATTATCAAAACCTTGCTCTTCTGCTAACGCCGCAACATACTCCGTCTCTTTTACCATTCTCTCTTTAGCATGATCTATATAGTAGTTTTCAAACACAGTTTCTAGCAATAAACCTAGTCCAACTAAAATAAATACAATAAGAGAAACAAATGTAAAAAGAAGCCTGGAACGAAATTTATTCATTCCCTTTTGGCTCCTCTAATTTATATCCTAAACCACGTATCGTTTTAATGTACGTCGGTTTTTTCGTATTTTGTTCAATTTTATCGCGCAAATGGCTAATATGAACATCAACAATTCGTGTATCACCAGCAAAATCGTAATTCCATACAGCACTTAATAATTGATCACGCGTCAACACGCGACTTTTATTTTTCGCAAGATACACAAGTAGTTCAAATTCTTTTGGTGTTAATTCAAGCTTTCTTCCTTGGAAATAAGCCTCATAAAACTCCGGTAAAATTTTAAGTTCTGCAATTGTGATGCTATCTTCATCTGGCGCTTCTGCAACTTGTTCTTCTTGTTGTAATTTCGTGCGGCGCAAAATCGCCTTCACACGAGCAACAACTTCCCTTGGACTAAATGGCTTCGTCATATAATCATCTGCCCCAAGTTCAAGGCCTAGCACCTTATCAAACTCATCATCTTTTGCCGTTAACATTAAAATCGGCGTCATAACGCGCTGCAATCGTAATTCTTTACACACTTCCATACCATCCATTTTCGGAAGCATTAAATCTAATATAATTAAATCTGGGCGTTCTGTTGTCGCTTTTTGAAGCGCCATTTCTCCATCCATCGCTGTTATAACTTCAAACCCAGCTTGTTGTAAATTAAATTCGATTAAAGTTAAGATAAATTCCTCATCATCAACTACTAAAATACGATTGTTCATTCTTTTCCTCCAAGTTATAGACTTGAAACCTTCTTCATCCTAGTATTTTCCCCGTTATTCTCATCATACTAGAAAACAAGGTCCCTCTCAATATAATTGTCTATTCATGGAGATCGTTTGTGTAGAATTGAGAAAATAGAAGTAATTACGATTCACCTGCAACTACACAGGATTTTGCCAAACTTTATAGATTACTCTCTCTTCTTTAAAGCTCACTTCCGTATGAACTATAAAATCTTGATTTTGTGCTAGGAAAAACGAAAGAGCATACGCTATTTTATAATCCGGTGTTTCATATCCATCAAATACTCTCCCGTACATTTCATTCGCAACCCCGTCTGCCCACACTTCAGCTTCTCTTACCGTTTCAAAGATAACGTTTTCTCCTTTCCACCTCATCTTAAAGAATCACTCCTTCCATTGACTTAAATTATCAAATTATAATATAGTAAATATTGTTAATCCAATAATCCGAATATAAAAAGGGGTCTATTATGCGACTATTACTACCTATTTTAACTTTAGTAGTAACATGTTTCCTTACTTTTAACGTACCGAGCTGGGATACGATTAAAACGGGGTGCTCAGAATTTGCTGAAGGGTTCAAAGAAGGATTTTTCAACTAAAAATAGCGCTAGCATCCTTATTCAAGGTATGCTAGCGCTATTCATATTTTCATCTTTTAAAAATTATCTAATGCTTTTTCCATAATGGAAACAGATTTAAAAGGCGGCGTGACTGTTAATGAACCTTTTACAACAGTTTCTCCTTTTTCATCATGAGCAGATACAAGCATATCAATTGTATGTTCCTCCTCAGAAACAGCCACAACTTCAAAGTGGATTTGTAACGTTTCATAATGGTGAACATGCTTCACGAACGTAAGGTCCTTCCTAGTAATATGACTTCCTGGACCCGGTAAATATTTCGTAACTGCCGTTGTAATCATTCCCGTTAGCATAATGCTTGGTACAATCGGCTTTTCATACGGAGTTTGGGATGCGTAATCATGCTGAATATATAATGGATTGGCATCATTCGTTAACCCTAAGTACAATAACAAATCTTTATCCTCAATTTTTTCAGTGATAGATAATTTCTCTCCTACTGTAATTTCATCCATTTTACGACCAATTTGAACTTTTTTCTTTAACATGTTACAACCCCCTCCGATTTTTTCACCTTATTATCCTACTAAAAGCGATACCTTATCCGAAATTTACTATGATGAGGGCAATGTATAGTATAAATCTATAGTTTCATTATAGGATATTACAAATGATAGCGTTTTCATATTATTTCAAAAAAACAATTCGGTAAATAGTAGAAAAAGATTCGGAATCCCGAATCTTTTTCACTACTATTCAATTATTAAACAAGAACTTTCATTACGTTACGTACAGATTCTACAGAGCGATCTAACGCTTCTTTTTCATCTGCAAGAAGTTCTAATTCAATAATTTTTTCAATTCCGTTACCACCTAGAATTACTGGTACCCCTAAGTAAAGGTCACTATAACCATACTCACCTTCAAGGTACGCAATAGCTGGTAATACACGGCGTTGATCTTTTAAGATTGCTTCTGTCATTTCAACTAAAGAAGCTGCTGGTGCGTAATATGCACTACCGTTTCCTAATAAGCCTACAATCTCACCGCCACCTTTACGTGTACGTTCTACGATTGCTTCTAAACGCTCTTTCGGAATTAACGTTTCTAACGGAATACCGCCTGCATAAGAATAACGCACAAGAGGTATCATGTCGTCACCGTGTCCACCAAGAACAAATCCTGTAATGTCTTTCACAGAAAGATTTAATTCTTGTGCGATGAATGTACGGAAACGAGCTGTATCTAATACGCCCGATTGGCCAATTACACGCTCTTTCGGGAATCCTGCTTCTTTAAATACAGAATATGTCATTGCATCAACTGGATTTGTTAACACAACAATAATTGCATTTGGTGAATGTTTTGCAATGTCGCGCGTAATACTTTTCATAATTTTAGAGTTCGTTGCTACTAAGTCATCACGGCTCATACCAGGCTTACGTGCAATACCTGCTGTAATAACGACAACGTCAGAATCAGCAGTATCTGCGTAATCAGATGTTCCAATAATGTTAGCATCAAAACCTTGTACTGGGCTCGCTTCTAACATATCTAACGCTTTCCCTTTTGTTGGATTTTCCAGTTGTGGAATGTCCACTAATACAACATCTGCAAGTTCTTTTTGTGCTAATAAGAATGCCGTTGTTGCTCCTGTAAATCCTGCACCGATGACTGAAACTTTCTTGCGTTTGATTGTCATAATTTACCCCCCGCTTTAATTATGCGTTTTTGATTATCGCTACATCCATGTTTTTAATAAGCTCATTAGCAAACTCAGAACACTTCACTTCTGTTGCGCCTTCCATTAGGCGAGCGAAGTCATATGTTACTACTTTTGATGCAATTGTTTTCTCAACTGAATCTGTTACTAATTTCGCTGCTTCATTCCATCCTAAGTGTTCTAATAATAATACACCTGAAAGAAGAACTGAAGATGGGTTTACTTTATCTAAACCTGCATATTTTGGAGCTGTACCGTGTGTAGCTTCAAAGATAGCATGTCCAGTCACATAGTTAATGTTTGCACCAGGTGCAATACCAATTCCACCTACTTGTGCAGCAAGTGCATCAGAGATATAGTCACCATTTAAGTTCATTGTTGCAACAACATCGAACTCACGTGGACGAGTTAAAATTTGTTGTAAGAAGATGTCTGCAATAGAATCTTTTACGATGATTTTTCCAGCCACTTCAGCGTCTGCCATCGCTTTATTTGCTGCATCTTTACCATCTTTTTCAACAATGCGATCATATTCAGCCCAAGTAAATACTTTGTCGCCGAATTCTTGTTCCGCTACTTCGTAACCCCAGTTTTTGAAAGCACCTTCTGTAAATTTCATAATGTTTCCTTTATGAACTAATGTAACAGAAGAGCGTTTTTCATTAATTGCATATTGAATTGCAGCACGAACAAGACGCTTTGTCCCTTCTTCTGAGATTGGTTTAATACCAATACCAGATGTTTCTGGGAAGCGGATTTTATTAACACCCATTGCTTCTTTTAAGAAAGTAAGAACTTTTTCTGCTTCTGGAGATCCTTGTGCATATTCAATTCCAGCATAAATGTCTTCTGTATTTTCACGGAAAATAACCATATCAGTATCTTCCGGACGTTTTACAGGTGAAGGAACACCTTCAAAATAACGAACTGGACGTAGACATACATATAGATCTAATTCTTGACGAAGTGCTACGTTTAGAGAACGAATACCACCGCCAACTGGAGTTGTAAGTGGACCTTTAATTGCGATTAAATATTCGCGAATTAAATTTAAAGTTTCTTCTGGTAACCACTCGCCTGTTTGGTTGAATGCTTTTTCCCCTGCAAGCACTTCTTTCCAAACGATTTTCTTCTCACCATCATAAGCTTTTTCAACTGCTGCTTCTATTACGCGAGATGCAGCTGCCCAAATATCAGGACCAATTCCATCTCCTTCAATAAATGGAATAATCGGATTGTTTGGTACATTCATAACACCATTAGTTACAGTAATTTTTTCACCTGTCGTCAATGTGATAACCCCCATGTTTGAAATTTCATATGTATGAAACTGAGGGAATAACCCCTCAGTTCAAACCGTTAGTCAAATTAAAATATTCTAATCATTACATCTTTCCGAAAAAATCAGACTTTTGAAAGCGTATTTTCACTATCGAAATAGTGTTTTTCGCTTATCTTTGTGCGATTGGAACATACACTTGATGCGTTGGTCCATTATAATCAGCACGCGGACGGATTAAACGGTTGTTTTCATATTGTTCTAGAATATGAGCTAACCAGCCTGACATACGGCTAATTGCAAAAATAGGTGTAAATAAGTCATGGTCAATTCCTAAACAATGGTATACAGAAGCTGAATAGAAATCGACATTTGGTGGAAGACCTTTTTCTTTTGTTACAATGTCTTCAATTTTGATAGACATATTATACCATTTGTCTTCTCCTAAAAGCACGCATAATCTCTTAGACATTTCACGTAAGTGTTTTGCACGTGGATCACCTTGCTCATACACACGGTGGCCAAAGCCCATGATTTTCACTTTATTTTGAAGAGCATTATGAATATATGACTCTACATTTTCTTCTTCGCCAATTTCAGTTAACATCTTCATTACATTTTCATTTGCCCCACCGTGAAGAGGACCTTTTAATGCACCGATTGCTGCTGTAATACCAGAATATACATCTGACAGTGTAGCTACGCAAACACGTGCAGTAAATGTAGAAGCGTTTAACTCATGATCTGCATGAAGTACAAGTGCCTTATCAAAAGCTTCAATTTCAACTTCATTTGGCTCGCGATCATTTAACATGTACAAGAAGTTTGCAGCTAATGATAAATCTTTTCTTGGCTCAACAATATCTAAACCTTTACGGATTCTCGCGTAAGCAGCAACTAAAGTTCCCACTTGAGCCTGTAATTTAACCGCTTTCAAATAATTGGACTTTTCATCCATAATTTCAGCGCTCTCATCGTATAATGATAGCATGGAAATTGCAGTTCGTAAAACAGACATCGGATGTGCAATTTTTAAATCTACTTGTTTCAAATATGTTAAAATCTCACCTGGAACTTTATAGTATTCAGATACAATTTCATTAAATTCCGCTAGTTCTTTTTCATTAGGAAGCTTGCGGTGCCATAATAAGTACACTACTTCTTCAAACGTAGCATTCTCAGCTAAATCATCAATATTATACCCAACATAAGTTAATGTATCATCAATAATAGAGCTCACAGATGATGTTGTTGCTACTACCCCTTCTAAACCTCGAATAACAGTCATGACATTCTCTCCTTTTCCTGAAAATTCTCCCAACCTTGCTCCTTATATCTATTTGCTCCCCTTATGAATTATGAACGCCCGTTCACTCTTTAGGCAAGCAAAATGCACGATCATGCAAATTTGTTGCGATGTTCCCCTCTTATTGTCCATTGTTTACATGGAAAGCATGAGCGTGAATGTCTCCCCGAATCCTCACGCTCAAAACAACAAGTTAGTGAGGAAAATACATTCCGAAGAGTTTTATGATAAAAACAACATAAAACAATATCATTATAAAATTGTTTTATGTTGTTTTTATTTTATCTGGTGTAAAGTCTCTGCTGTTATGTAACTTTTCAAAGTTTCTAATCCTATTATAAACAATTATCTGACTTTTGTGAACAGAAAGAATTCAAAAATTTTATATTACTATAAAATTCCTTATTTAAACATTTGTATAATACTCATAACCGCATAGGCAATTCCAGCCCCAATTAACGGACCAACAGCAACCCCATTAAATAGCGCAACCGCTATAATTGTCCCAAAAACAAGCGCAGTTGTAATGTGAGGATCCGTTGTCAACAATTGTACGCCGCCTTTCGCTAACAAAGCGACCGCTACACCTGAAGCTAAAGCAATCCACGCATAATAAGATTTTGCCGCTTCTCCAAGTTGTTTAAAACCTATTTCCCCCGTCGCAATCGGTACGAGCACCGCTATTGTAATGACCGTTACACCTAGGTTAATTCCTTTCGTTTGTAGATAAGGAAAGACCTTATCTCCTAAAAACGTAAACTTCAATAAAAATAACACACCAATAGCCACAGTAAGCGATTGGTTTTTCGCAATAAGTCCTATAATAAGTAGTATGAATAAAAATAACGTTGACTGACTAATCATGTTTGCACTTCCTTTCTGAAAATAATGAACTCATTTCCAAACAAAAATACCTTTAAACCTATCGTTATACATGATATATCGATGCCTATTCAACATGAATCACTTCATTTTTTATGTATTTTAAAATGATAAATTGAGACTTTCACCATAAAAATTTAAGCATGTATACATTTTAAAAAACAGGCGTCTCTTCTTTCTTTTCTAATTAGAAACAGGTAAAATAAAAAGAAGAGAAAATGAAGTTTTTACCATATAGTAGAAGCATCAACACCAAGCTTTCACAGTCACTCACATACTGAAAAAGCAGGAAAAATCCATCATTCCACTATAACATAAAGTGAAACTTTAATCAGTGGGGCACACTCGTTATAAGTTGAACGAATTAGGATAATCCAAATTGGAATGGGAGGTATACATCTTTGAACCGAAACTTACTATATATGATATTGCGACTCATATTTGTCATTGTAGCAACGGTAGCTGGGTTCTATGTATTACTATACATGTCAGGGCTTATCTATCCTTTTATTATCGCTTTTGCATTTGCTTATTTGATTAATCCTGTCGTCAATTTCCTTAATCAAAAACTACAATTTCCTCGCGCACTAGCAGTACTCGTTAGCTTAATTCTCGTATTTGGAGCTATCGTTGGACTTGTTACATATCTTGTGACTGAAGCAATATCTGCCACAACATACTTACTACAACTTGTTACAGTAAAGTTTCCAGATATCGTTACATTCGCTCAGCAATTTGCACTTAATCATATTATGCCTCTCTACGATGATTTAATCTCTAAATTTAATCATCTTGGAGAACCACAGCGCTATACAATTACACAAAACATTCAAAACTTAGGAACAGAGGCAACAACACAAATGAAAGAACTTTTAACCGCCATTATAAGCGGGTTAACGAATTTCATTAGTGCACTGCCAACAACTTTAACTGTCCTTGTATTCATTTTATTAGCCACTTTCTTCATTAGTTACGATTGGCACCGTCTTGCTCAAAAAGCAAGAAAATTACTACCAAATCGTGTACATGGCTACGGAAAAACTATTTTTGTCGACTTAAAAAAAGCTTTATTCGGTTTTGTGAAAGCACAACTTACACTCGTATCTATGACAACCGTTATTGTACTAATCGGACTTTTAATATTACGCGTACCATACGCCATTACTATTGCGATTATTACAGGAGTTGTAGATTTACTACCATATTTAGGAACAGGCGCAGTCTTCGTTCCATGGGTTATATACGTATTTTTCACTGGCGATACCGCATTCGCCATTGGTCTTCTCATTTTATACATCGTCGTGATTGTCCAAAGACAAATTATGGAACCGAAAGTACTTTCATCTAACATCGGTCTCGATCCACTAGCAACACTCGTCGCTCTATTTGTCGGCTTTAAACTTTTTGGCTTTTTAGGATTAATCATCGGTCCAGTCACCTTAGTACTACTTAATACATTACACAAAGCTAATGTCTTCCATGACTTGTGGAAATATATTAAAGGTTCACCTTCAAAATAACAGTTTCTAATTCATACAAAAAATCAAGCTATAATCAGTGGGAAATTCCCACTGATTATTCCTTTTACCTATTTTTCACACTACTCACACGCAACAAGAGCATTACCCAGAAACAGGATAATCCTCTTGTTTTTTTGCATAAAAAAACATATATTCTAGCTAAAAATACATTTTTATTCCATTTTATCTATAATTATTACTTACATTTATTACTTTTTATGTAAATGAATAAATATACAAAATAGCATAAAATAAGGCTTCAAGTAACAATCACCACCTTTTATATGAATTCTTTACACCAATCGCTCCTTTATATGCAAAAGCAAAACTTTAATTTGGCTGCATTTCGCACCATCTTATTCATCCAAATTAATAGCACTAAAAAATCACACGTTTAATCGAAGCACAACAAGAGTTCAAACGAAAATTATATAGCAAATATAATAAGCGGACGTTTTGTTCATCCCCACTCATCATTCGCCCCCCACAAATAGCGCGGTAAAGCAAAGCCTCAATCAGAAAGCTCCCCTCCTCTTACAAGACAAAAAAATAGCACTTAGATCGTTATAATCTAAGTGCTACTTCTGAATGATAATAGTAGAATTCTTTCTAAATTTCCATTCCATCCACTTCATAATAAGTGGCTTCAATAAAGCTCTCGTAATAGGGATCACGCAGATAAACCCTAGCACATCCGTCACATACCCAGGAAGCACCAAGAGAATACCTCCTACAAATACAAAAATGCCATCTAGTACTGCCTCACCTGGCATTTCCCCTCTATTCAACTTAGATTGAATCTCTCCAAGCACTTTAAATCCTTGTCTTTTCGCCAAATACACACCTACAACACCTGTAAATACAATCATAGCGAACGTAGACCATAAACCTATTACATGACTTGATCCAATTAAGACCGTAATCTCAATCGCCGGTATTAAAATAAACAAGAATAGTAACCACTTCATAGTTCTACACCTCTCTCTCAACTCACTTTTAACGCCCTCACAACGCCTATATACATCATATGCAATATAAATACCCTTTCATATTAAAACCCATAACAAACAGCTTTTAAAAGCAATTCTAGGCGTTTTAAGCTAATTCCATCTCGTTTTTGTGTAAAAAAAAGAGAAGGACTCCGATCCTTCTCTCCGTATTACTTATAGCACTTCCGCATGTCCATTATAAACAATTCCGCGTGCTGCATCAACTGTTACTTCTTGGCCATTTTTTAAAGTTGCTGTTACGCCGTTTACACCAACGATAACAGGAATACCGATTGATACGCCTACAACAGCTGCATGGCTTGTTAAGCCACCTTCTTCTACCACTAAAGCAGCAGCTTTTTCGATTGCAGGAATCATATCTTTATCAGTGCTTGTTGTAACAAGGATATCACCTTCGTTTACGTTCGCTACAGCTTCAGCAGCTGTTTTTGCTACAACTACTTTACCTTTTGCAGCTTTACGACCGATCCCTTGTCCTTTAGCAACTTCTTCACCAACAACGTGGATTTTCATTAAGTTTGTTGTACCAGTTTCAGCAACTGGAACACCAGCAGTAATTACTACAGTATCTCCAAGGCCGATTAGACCTGCATCCATACCTGTTTGAATTGCTGTATCTAGCATTTCGTCAGTTGAAGCTGCGCGCTTCTCAGCCATAAATGCTTGTACACCCCAAACAAGTGCAAGACGACGTCCTACTTGCTCGTCAGATGTTACAGCTACGATTGGAGATTTTGGACGGTATTTAGAGATCATTTTCGCAGTATGTCCACTTTCTGTTGGAGCTACGATTGCAGCTACATCAAGAGCAAGTGCTGTATGCGCAACAGATTGGCTAATTGCATCTGTAATTGTTGGAGTGAACTCTTTAATACGTTTTTTGAACATATCTTCGTATTGTAATGATTTTTCAACACGTACTGCAATGTTAGCCATCATTGTTACTGCTTCTACCGGATATTGACCAGCAGCTGTTTCACCTGAAAGCATGATTGCATCTGTACCATCGAAGATTGCGTTAGCTACGTCACTTGCTTCCGCACGAGTTGGACGTGGGTTACGTTGCATAGAGTCTAACATTTGTGTCGCAGTAATAACTGGTTTACCTAACACGTTACATTTTTTGATTAGACGTTTTTGTACTAATGGTACTTCTTCTGGTGGAATTTCTACACCCATATCACCACGAGCTACCATTAAACCGTCAGAAACTTCTAAGATTGAATCGATGTTGTCGATACCTTCTTGGTTTTCGATTTTCGGTACGATTTGGATGTATTGAGCGCCATGCTCTTCTAATAATTCACGGATTTCTAATACGTCAGACGCTTTACGTACGAATGAAGCTGCGATGAAATCAACTTTTTGCTCGATACCGAAGATGATATCTTTTACGTCTTTTTCAGTGATACCAGGAAGCTTAATGCTTACGTTTGGTACGTTAACACCTTTTTTATTTTTTACAGTTCCGCTGTTAAGAACTTTTGTACGGATGTTTCCATCAGCTTTTTCGATTACTTCTAGTTCGATAAGACCGTCATCGATTAGAATGCGAGAACCTGGGTCTACATCGTCATAAAGACCAGCATAAGATACAGAGAACTTCTCTGCAGTGCCTAATACTTGCTCAGTAGAAAGAACTACTTCTGCACCTGTTACAAGCTCAGCTTGTCCGTCTACGAAGTCGTGAGTACGGATTTCTGGACCTTTTGTATCAAGTAAGATACCAACTGTTTTACCAGTTTTCTTTGAAGCTTCACGAATGTTTTTGATACGAGCTCCGTGCTCTTCATGGCTACCATGAGAGAAGTTTAAACGAGCAACGTTCATACCTGCTTCGATTAATTGCTCTAATTTTTCAATACTTTCACTAGCAGGACCTATAGTACATACAATTTTAGTTTTACGCATATTGCACCTCCGAAAATTATGAAACCGTTCCCAAATATCTGACATTACGCCGATTAGATGGATAATTCTTTAGATAATTGATACATATCTTTATCGATTGTATGCTTTTGAGCTAACGCTTCGATAATATCATGATCAACAAGTTTGTTATCTTGAATACCTACACAACGTCCACCTTTACCAGCAATTAACAATTCAACTGCTCTTGCGCCAAGACGACTTGCTAATACACGGTCTTGTGCACTTGGTGATCCACCACGTTGTACGTGACCTAATACAGTTACACGAGTATCAAAGTTTGTTGCTTCTTCAATGTGCTTACCGATGTCAATTGCACTTCCAACACCTTCAGCTACAACGATAATACTGTGTTTTTTACCACGTTCACTACCACGCTTCAGACGAGCGATAACATCATCCATGTCATACTCTTCTTCTGGAATTAAGATTGTTTCTGCACCATCAGCTAAACCAGCCCATAATGCGATATCACCAGCGTGACGTCCCATTACTTCGATAACATATGTACGTTCATGAGATGTAGCTGTGTCACGGATTTTATCAATTGCATCAATAACAGTGTTTAAAGCTGTATCGAAACCAATTGTGAAGTCTGTTCCAGGGATATCATTGTCGATTGTACCTGGTACACCAACACATGGGAATCCTTGTTCAGTTAATTTTTTAGCGCCTTGGTAAGAACCATCTCCACCAATAACAACAAGTCCTTCGATACCATGTTTCTTTAATTGCTCGATACCTTTTAGTCGTACTTCTGGGTCTTTAAACTCAGGACATCTTGCTGTATATAATTTCGTACCACCGCGGTGGATAATATCGCCAACAGAACCAAGTTCTAATTTTTCAATGTGACCAGAAATTAATCCAGCGTATCCATGGTAAATACCATATACTTCAATATCATGGAAAATCGCTTTACGAACAACTGCACGAATGGCAGCATTCATACCAGGTGAATCTCCACCACTTGTTAATACACCAATACGTTTCATTTGTACTCACCTCATAAAGATTATTTGCCTTATAATAAAATAACACGAAAAAATATAAAAACACAATGGAGAAGATGTGTCTTTTCATAATAAAAACGTGCATTCGCGAAGAGGAACGCACGCTTTTATTATTTTATCCCAATGGAAGCGTTTGAAAACGAAACTTGCCCAATTTTCATATATTTTTCATAACGTTTTTCGATTAATTCATCTTTCGAAATTCCGTTTAATTGTTCAAAAGTTTTTCTAATCATTAAGTCTATATTTTCTGACTGTTTCAAAATATTACGGTGAGCTCCACCTTTTGTCTCTGGAATAATTTCATCAATTACACCTAATTCTTTCAAATCTGCTGCTGTAATTTTCATTGCCTCTGCAGCTTCCTTTGCTTTTCCTGCATCTTTCCAAAGAATTGCCGCTGCACCCTCTGGTGTAATAACAGAATAAGTGGAATTTTCTAGCATATGAATGTAATCTCCTACTCCAAGACCTAGCGCACCACCACTACCGCCTTCACCGATAACGATACAAATAACTGGTACCGTTAAACCTGCCATCTCAAATAGGTTGCGGGCAATAGCTTCACTTTGTCCACGTTCTTCAGCTGCTTTACCAGGATAAGCTCCCTTCGTATCGATGAAACAAATAATAGGACGATTAAACTTTTCCGCTTGTTTCATGAGACGCAGTGCTTTTCGATATCCTTCTGGATGAGGCATTCCAAAGTTACGGCGAATATTTTCTTTCGTATCTTTTCCGCGCTGATGCCCAATTACAGTTACAGGCATCCCTTTATATTTCGCAATGCCGCCGACAATCGCTGCATCATCGCCAAATAGACGATCTCCATGACATTCGAAAAAATCAGTAAATAAGTGCTCAATATAATCGAGCGTTGTCGGTCGTTCTGCATGACGAGCAATTTGAACACGGTCCCATACTTTTAGATTGCCGTATATATCTTCCTCTAAATTTTCTAGCTTTTCTTCCAAAATACGAATCTCCTCACTGAAGTCCATCTGGCTGTTTTTCGTATAGTCTTTCAGTTCACGAATCTTATTTCTTAGCTCAACAACTGGTTTTTCAAATTCTAGCTCTGCCATACAGCCATTTCCCCTCCTTGATGAACTTCTAAAATCTTGCGAAGCGATTCTCTCATATTATCACGATGCACCACCGCATCTAATTGACCATGATCTAGTAAGAATTCTGCCGTTTGGAAATCTTCCGGTAGTTTCTCACGCACCGTTTGTTCAATTACACGTCTACCAGCAAATCCGATAAGTGCACCTGGTTCTGCAAGATTATAATCACCAAGTGAAGCGAAACTCGCTGAAACCCCGCCCGTCGTTGGGTGAGTCATAACAGAAATAAATAACCCTCCTGCATTACTATGCTTTTTCAAAGCTACGCTTGTTTTTGCCATTTGCATTAAACTTAATATCCCTTCTTGCATACGGGCACCACCCGAAGCAGTAAAGATAATAAATGGAACTTGTAAGTCGTACGCCTTTTCAACCGCACGGGCGATTTTTTCTCCTACTACAGAGCCCATGCTCCCCATTCGAAAACGAGAATCCATTACTGCAACAACAACAAGCATGTCATCAATTGTTCCTTCACCAGTTACAACCGCTTCGTTCAATTCAGTCTTCTTACGATCGCTCTCGAGTTTCTCTTCATAACCTGGAAACTCCAGTGGATTTAATGAAACCATTTCTTTGTCATACTCACGGAATGACCCTTCGTCCAATATACTATCAAGACGTTCCCATGCATTCATAGGATGATGATATCCACAATTCACACATACTTTTAAATTTTTTAAAAGTTCTTTCGTATACATGATTTTTTTACATTCCGGACATTTTGTCATAACGCCATCTGGCACATCTTTTCGTACTTGTTCTGAAGGTATTGCAGCGTACTTTTTCTTTTTCACGAATAAATCTCTTAGCACAATTTGACCCCCTTCGTTGAGAGCTAAGGTTAGCGTAAGAAGAAAATGGGGCTAACACCAAAGTTTGATGTTAGCCTTATCTTCTCAATCTGTCTAATAACCTCACTCTTTACGTTTAACTTTAACCGCTACGCGGTAGAATGTTTGTCATAACGTGTCATGGTCATTTCGACAAATTTTATACATTACGAGTGAAACTGTATATTCTCTACTAATTCATCGTAAATTTTTAGTGCATCATTTTCTTGTTTTTCTTCCAAAGTAGCATAAAGCTTTCTATACATATCGATAGAATCTCTTGAAACTTTACAAGAAAGAGTTGCTACGTAATCATTTACGATCATCCAAATGCGATATAGTAAATAATTATCGACTTGTTCAATAAGTGTTTTAAAGAACGTTTGATGAAGCGTTGGGATTGAGCTTTCATTTTCTTCAAGTACTTGGTGTAATCTACTTAGTACTTTAGAAAACGTTTCTTTCGGTAAATTACATACAATTCGAATCATATCTTTCTCAAGCAATCGTTTTGTTTGTAATAAATCACGAATTGTTTTCTCATCTTGCAGTAAGAACGGAGCAATTAATTGTACAAGACCGTTATCATAAAAGTTTCGAATAAACGTCCCTTCACCACGTCTCGTTTCAATCAATCCTACCAGTTCTAAAGCACGCAATGCTTCTCTTACAGAGGAACGTCCTACGTTTAAACGTGAACTTAACTCGCGCTCAGACGGCAAACGATCCCCCGCTACCAATCCATCCTCTTCCATAATGGAACGAATTTTTTTTACAATTTCGAGATATACTTTTGTATTTGATGATGTCAATGGAAATTCCTCGCTTATTCTTTACCAATCAGCGCTAATTGTTTTGTTTTTTCAGCGATCTCATTTGGATCTACTTGACGGCGAGCTACTCCTGTCTCCATTGCTGCTTTTGCAACGTAAGCCGCTACTTGAGGCGCTACACGCGCGTCAAATGGTGCCGGAATGATATAGTCTGCATTTAACTCGTCTTCTGCTACAAGCTCAGCAATAGCCTGTACAGCTGCCATCTTCATTTCTTCGTTAATTTGTGTCGCATGTACGTCAAGTGCACCGCGGAAAATACCAGGGAACGCCAGTACATTATTTACTTGGTTCGGGAAGTCAGAACGACCTGTTCCAACAACAGCTGCGCCCGCTGCTTTTGCCAATTCTGGCATAATTTCTGGAACTGGATTTGCCATTGCAAAAATAATCGCATTGTCATTCATTATACGAACCATCTCTTCCGTTAATGCACCTTCTGCAGATACACCAATGAATACGTCCGCACCTTGTACAACATCAGCTAAAGAACCTTCTATACGATTCTTATTTGTATATTTTGCAACTTCATCCTTCACCGGATTCATACCTGTAGGACGACCATCATAGATTGCCCCTTTACGGTCACACATAATAATGTCGCGTACACCATAGCGATATAAAAGTTTAATAATTGCAATACCTGCTGCACCTGCGCCATTTGCGACAACTTTAATGTCAGACATTTTCTTTCCAACTAATTTCAGTGCATTTACAAGACCTGCTACTGTTACGATAGCTGTTCCGTGTTGATCATCATGGAAGATAGGAATATTTGTTTCTTTTTTCAAACGCTCTTCAATAATGAAGCAGTTTGGTGCTGCGATATCTTCTAAGTTAACGCCGCCAAAAGTTGGCTCCATTAATTTTACAGTTTCAACAATTTTATCTACATCGTTTGTATTTAAGGCAATCGGGAATGCATCTACACCAGCAAAGCTCTTGAATAATACAGCTTTACCTTCCATTACTGGAAGAGATGCTTCAGGTCCAATGTTACCAAGACCAAGTACAGCTGTTCCGTCTGTCACAACTGCTACCATATTTCCCTTCATCGTATATTCATATACCTTACTTTTATCGTCATAAATTTCTTTACAAGGTTCTGCAACCCCTGGAGAATATGCAAGACTTAAATCTTTTGCATTTTCTACTTTTACTTTTGATACAGTTTCTAATTTTCCTTGATGCACTTTATGCATGTGAAGTGCTTCTTCACGAAGTGTTGACAAACTATCCACTCTCCTCAAATTATTCTTGCTGATATCAATTTCTCCAAGTGGTCTGACCACGAACACTACTACTATAATAATCGAAGTGTAGGGAAATTGTCCATTATATTTTCACAACTACATTTTCTTCCCCGACAATTTCACGAAGTGCTCCTAAACATTCTTCACTTGGATGAATCGATAAACTTCGAGATAATTGTACCATTTTATGTTCCTTTTCATAATAAATTAGTACTTTCGCAAAACCTGAATAGTCGAACAATATTTTCGTAACCTGATTTAAAAGCTTTTTCTCATACTGAGACGGCAATTTCACGTAAACAGATGCGTCTTTCTTTTCTTCATAAACATCCATTTCCTCTAGCGGATATAGTCCATTTACAATCCATT
The DNA here is from genome assembly GCF_054509685.1 of Bacillus sp. C-3-6. NCBI lineage: Bacteria > Bacillati > Bacillota > Bacilli > Caryophanales > Bacillaceae > Bacillus > Bacillus sp. C-3-6. The sequence goes on from NZ_CM137247.1 coordinate 4,368,192, forward strand.
GCAGCTTATGGTTTCTTAGCTCAATCATGCCGTCAACTAAAACAATTGCTCCTTCTTGTAACTTATCCGAGAAATGTATATACGTTTCCGGGAAGAGGACCGCTTCCATTTCATCATTTTGATCACAAAATGTAATAAATGCCATCTTTTGAAACTTTTTCGTACGAATCACTCTCACACTTGTTATATACACAATAGCTCTTTGTACTTTTTTCTTGTGTCGCATCGCCTGAGCGAGAGATGGAATTTCTAATTCTTTTGCTAACTTTACATACTGCGCAGTCGGATAACTTGATAAATAAAAGCCAAGTGCTTCTTTCTCTTTATTTAGTTGTTCAATAAAAGATAGCTCTTCTCCTTGTACGTATTTTGATTTTGGAACAGCATCTCCTAAATCACGCGCGAGATTTGCGTACTCCAACGCCCCTTTAAGACTTTTCCATAAATTTGTTCTCGAAACACCAAAACCATCAAAACATCCCGACCAGACGAAAGCTTCTAAATTGCGCTCTGTTACAAACTTTGACGGCATACGGAGACAAAATTCAAATAAATCTTCGAACATTTTTTTCTCTCGTTCTTCTAATAATGCCGTCACTGTAGCCATTCCAATATTTCGAATCGAAAGTAAACTGTAACGTATCGCATTCCCCTCTATTTGGAAGTTGTAACCACTTTTTTGAAGAGACGGCGGCAAAACATGAAAACCCTTTCGCTTCGTTTCTCGTATATACTGTACAATTTTATCTTCATTTCCAATTGCACTTGATAATAGTGCCGTCATAAATTCCAGCGTATAGTTCGCTTTTAAGTAGGCAAGCTGATATCCGATCATACTGTAAGCTACAGCGTGACTTCGGTTAAAACCGTAATTCGCAAATCTTACAATTAAATCATAAATTTTCTCAGCAGACGTCTCATCGTAACCATTTTGCAAACAACCTTGGACAAAATGCTTACGTTCCTGATCTAAAATATCACGATTCTTTTTACTCACTGCACGGCGCAGTAAATCTGCTTCACCAAGCGAAAACCCTGCTAACTTCGATGCAATTTGCATAATTTGTTCTTGGTATACAATGACGCCGTATGTTCTTTCTAAAATTGGCTTTAAATCCGGATGTAAATATTCAATTTTTCTTTTTCCATGTTTCGATTCAATAAAGGTCGGTATCTGTTCCATCGGTCCCGGTCTGTATAATGAGTTAACAGCTACGATATCTTCAAACTCATTCGGTTTTAACCCGCGAAGTACATTTCGCATACCACCTGACTCAAGCTGGAATACACCTGTTGTATCCCCTCTCCCTAATAATTGGAACGTCTTTTCATCTTGAAGAGGTAAGTTTCTTATATCGATTTCTTTCCCTGTTTTGTTCGCGATAAATTTTATAATATTTTCAAGTAACGTTAAATTACGTAATCCTAAAAAGTCCATCTTAAGCAACCCAAGTTCTTCTAGCGCATCGGCTGGATATTGCGTAACATAAACATCGTTATGTCCTTCTTGAATTGCTACACTGCCTGTTAGCGGTTCTTGACTCATAATAACGCCAGCCGCATGAATAGACGTATGACGTGGTAAACCTTCTACACGTTTTGCGATTTCAAACACACGCTCATGCAGAAGATTCCCTTGTATAAACTCACGAAGTGATTGTGATTCTTCATATGCATCTTTTAACGTTATACCAAGCTTTGATGGGATAAGTTTTGAAAATATATCAATATCTCGCGGCGGAAGCCCCATTACGCGGGCAATGTCTCTAATTGCCGCTTTTGCTGCAAGCGTACCAAACGTTACAATTTGCGCAACACGGAGCTGACCGTATTTATCTTTCACATAGCGAATCATCTCATCACGTCTTACGTCTGGAAAATCAATATCAATATCGGGAAGCGTCACACGTTCAGGATTTAAAAACCTTTCAAATAATAGATCGTATTCAATCGGATCAATATCTGTAATTTCTAATACGTATGAGACGAGTGAACCAGCTGCCGATCCACGACCTGGTCCTGTTAAAATATGATTTTCATGTGCATACTTCATAAAATCCCATACGATGAGGAAATAATCACTAAATCCCATACGAGAAATAACATTTAATTCATGATTTAAACGCTTTATATGCACTTCTTTCGGCGCACCATATCGTTTCCGTAAACCTTCTTCACAAACACGACGCAAGTATATATCACTCGTTTCATTAGACGAAACAGGAAACTTCGGAAGTTGATTTACATGGAACGGTATTTCTACTTGGCAACGCTCTGCAATTTTCATTGTATTTTGGATTGCTTCCGGCGCATGGGAAAATAGTGCTTCCATTTCATCCGATGACTTTAAATAATATTGATCTGTTTTCAGCCTCGGCCTATCTGGATCAGTCATTTTCGTTCCACTTTCAACAGATAGTAAACATTCGTGAACAAGTGCGTCACTTTGATTGATATAGCGCACATCGTTTGTTGCAACGACTGGAATATTAACCCTACTAATAAATTCAGGTAGTTTCTCTTGTAAAAGCAACTCATCTTGAATCGCATGATGCTGCAAACTCATATAAAAATGGCCGAACATATTTTGATATGTGCGAGCTACTTCTTCAGCCTGACTCTCATTGTCTTCTAGTAATAATTGCTCAATTTCGCCATCTTTACCTGGTGAAATAGCAATTAATCCTTTCGCATAATGCGCAAGCCACTTCTTAGGAATACCTTCTTTGGATTTTGTCATAATACTGCTAGAAATCTTTAATAAATTTTGGTAGCCTATTTCATTCTCAGCAAGTAATACAAGCGGATAAGACCTTTCTTCTTCTTCACTAAAAATAGAAGCGGTTAATCCAATAACAGGCTGTATACCATGTTTCTTACATGCTTTATAAAACGGAATAACGCCATACATAACATTTTCATCCGTAATAGCCAGCGATGAAAAACCAAGTTCTTTCGCCCTGACTACAAGCTCATCAATTTTACAAGCACTTTTTAATAAACTAAAAACGGTTTGACATTGTAAATGCACAAACTTCACTGTTGTACCCTCTCTTTACCTATTTGACTACTTTTATTATAGGTGATGAGGAAAGCGGAAATCAAAACATACTTCTTATACTTTGTCCATATATATGAAGAAGAAAGGGGAATGACGATGGATGTAAGAGAACATACTTTTTTCTCTCTGCTTATTATTAGTTATTTTATTGCCTTTGGGGTTATACTTGGCGGTTCATTAATTGGTGGATTTGGTGCGTTTCTTATCGGAAAACCAGCTCTAACTTACATTAATCAATTCGCCCAAAATTTAAGAATTTGGGCACTCGTTGCAGCAATTGGTGGAACATTCGATACCTTTTATAGCTTTGAAAGAAGTTTCTTTGGCGGAGATATGAAAGATATCGTAAAACAAATTCTCCTTATTTTTTTCGCAACTGGTGGTATGCAAACAGGTCTCATTATTATTAAATGGCTAACGCAGGAACATGTATGAGAGTACCAAGTGCCAATACAGCAAAAAGATGGTACTTAGTATTAGCTGGTGCTGCTGTTGGAGGCGTGTTGAGCTGGTTTATTTTTTTGTACATATACGGTGTTTTTCAAGAAGAACAAGCTAGTAAAATAGCAGAACAAAGAGAAATTATAGAAAAACAAGAAGCAAAACTCCACGTCCTTCTCGAAGATCAAGAAAAATTGAACACTGAAAATAAACGGCTCTTAACCATTCAAGAGATTAAAATAAAACTTATCAATCGAGAAAAATACGATTTAGACAATCTTACACTCGAAAATATGACTACATCTATCCATAATGATCTCCAGCATCTTTTAACGAAAAACATTCAAAGTATCGCAAAAAATAAAGACCTACTCAAAAAGGTAATCGAAAACAAAACGTACAAACATTACGATCGACTATACCGTTTTAAAGTCGATACAATATCTTTTGATACAGTGCTTGAAATTAGCATTACTATAGAAAAGGAAAAATAAAGAAGGAGGGCTTTAGCGCCGCTCCTTCTTTTCGTTCTAACATATAGTCCCTTATTTACAAATCTCACGTAAATCAGCAAAAAGACGATCCGCTTCTTCCCAAGAAGATGCCTTGGCACCAGAAGCCATCGGATGTCCTCCGCCGTTATATTGCATTGCCAATTTGTTTATAACTGGTCCTTTTGAACGAAGACGAACACGAATTACGTCGTCTTCCTCTAAAAATAGAACCCACGCCTTTAATCCATCAATATTGCCAAGCGCTCCAACAACACCAGATGCTTCAGAAGGAAGTACATCAAATTCTTCTAATACTTCTTTCGTTAATTTAATGTAAGCTGCTCCTTCTTCTACCATCGTAAAGTTTTGTAAAATATAACCGTTTAAACGAGCAATTTTTTCTTTTGTCTTATACATTTCATTGTATAAATCTGTGAATTTCACACCCATGTCAACAAGCTCACTTACGTAACGAAGTGTTTTTGCTGTCGTATTTGGGAATAAGAAACGACCTGTATCTCCAACAATTCCTGCTAAAATAAGGCGGGCTGCTTCTTTTGTTATTTTTAATCCTTTATCTTTTCCATAGTTATAAAACTCATAAATCATTTCACTTGTCGAACTCGCTGTCGTATCTACCCACGTAATATCTCCATATGGATCTTCATTTGGGTGATGATCAATTTTAATTAACATCTTCCCTTTTGTATAGCGTTGATCGTCAACACGTTCTTGATTCGCAGTATCACAAACAATAACAAGCGCATTTTCGTATATACTATCTTCAATATCATCCATTACTCGTAAGTATGCTAACGACGGTTCATTGTACCCAACCGTATAAATATTTTTCTCTGGAAACGATTCTTTTAGAATTGTACCAAGGCCACCCTGTGAACCTAATGCATCTGGATCCGGACGCACGTGGCGATGAATAATAATTGTATCAAACTCTTTAATTGCTCCTAAAATTTGCTCATGCATATGTATAATCTCCTTTTTAATCAACTTCTTCACTTTATCTCTCATTATAACGGAAAGTATTTCATACATGCGAACAATTGCTTTATAATAAAAGTTAGAAAGTTTAGATATTTCTTTTTTCTCCACTATTTTTTTCATAAAACGATGGGAGTGTTCATTATGCCAGTATTAGTCTTCTGTATTATCGTCTCATTTATGTTGTATCTCTTCTACAAAACAAAATACTTTCGTACAAACCGCCCAATGGAGAAAGGTTGGCTCTCTGGAAAATCCGCAATGGCACTCGGTTCATTCGTCTTATTCTTCGGGATAAACCAATTCTTTTTAGAACTTTCAACCGCTCGTATTATCGTTGGTATCTTATTCGTTCTATTTGGTAGTGCAAGTGCATTTAATGGATTTCGCCAATACAAACATTTCTTACCATTAGCAGTTAAAGAAGCAGAAGTCTATGAAACAACGTAAAAAAGCATCAAAATTGTGATGCTTTTTTACGTCCTCTAACTTTTAAAATCATATATGCGACAAACGCAGATGGTATATTAAATGGGTTACCTTGTACGTGAAAATGTAATTGTTCTTCTCCAAAAGACATTTTTTCATATAGCTCTCGCTGAGATAATCCTGTCTTTTCCTTTTTTTCATGTAAACCTTGTAAATATAAATATTGGATCGGTATCATTACAAGAAAGTAAAATAGTGCGATACTACCAAAAAAGAGTACGGCTGACGACATAATGTATACCACCTTCCATAAATCCATTTTCTTACAATATAATCATAACACAATATACAACCAAATTGAATTACTATTCTGTCTTTTCTTGCGTTACTTTTCCACTCCACCCCATACATATTTCACTAAAACTCTCATCTAAAATCATGCCTTTCAAATTTAAAACAACAAAAAAAATGGAACAAATCAAAACGATTTGTTCCATCTTTTTATTTATCAATTAACTGAACCATAAGTAATGCTTTTCCAACGACATTACCTTCATGATGCACCTCTACATCAACCTTACCAAATTTACGCCCAATTTCTAATACTTTCGGATGAACGGATACAACATTATCAATTTGAACCGGCTTTACGAAATAAATTGTTAAGTTTTCAACAATTAAATCGCTTTTCTTTTGCGCACGAATAACGCGATTTGTCGCTTCTGTCACAATTGTTGCAAATACACCGTACGATAACGTTCCGATTGAGTTCGTCATTTGCGGCGTCACCGAAAATTGATATAGATGCTCATTCTTCGCTTCTTTTGGCGTCATAAATTGATTCGTTACAATATCATCAATTGTTTCTCCAACTTGTGGCTGACGTTGAATCATTTGCAGTGCCTGAAGTACATCTTGACGGCTAATAATACCTTGCAGTTTATTTCCTTCCTCAACGACAGGAAGTAATTCAATTCCTTCCCACACCATCATACGTGCCGCAGCTGCGACAGACATTTTACCGTTCACTGTAATTGGGTGTTTTGTCATTACTTTATCAATTGATGTTTCTTTCGCTACACCGATCATATCTTTTGAAGTTACGATTCCTAGCACCTTTTTATTTTCATCAACAATTGGATATCTTCCGTGCATTGTCTCTTCGTTATATGCATGCCATTGCTGTACAGTATCATTTGGCTTCAAATATAACGTTTCTTCAATTGGCGTTAAAATATCTTCAACGAGTACAATTTCTTTCTTAATAAGTTGGTCATAAATTGCACGGTTAATTAACGTTGCAACCGTAAATGTATCGTAGCTACTTGAAATAATCGGCAGCTTTAATTCGTCTGCTAATTTCTTCACATGATCTTCCGTATCAAATCCGCCCGTAATTAATACAGCGGCTCCAGTTTCTAGCGCTAATTGATGTGCATTCGTACGGTTACCAATAATGAGTAAATTCCCAGCTTCTGTATAGCGCATCATCGCTTCTAATTTCATAGCTCCGATTACGAATTTATTTAATGTTTTATGTAGTCCTTCTCTGCCCCCAAGTACTTGACCGTCGACAATGTTAACGACTTCTGCATATGTCAGTTTTTCGATATTTTCTTTCTTCTTTTGTTCAATTCGAATTGTTCCGACACGTTCAATTGTACTAACATACCCTTTATTTTCTGCATCTTTAATTGCACGGTAAGCTGTCCCTTCACTTACACTCAAATCTTTCGCAATTTGTCTTACAGAAATTTTATGGCCTACTGGCAGGCTATTAATATGTTCTAAAATTTGGTTATGCTTGGTAGCCAAATGGTTTCACCATACTTTCTTTTCCCTAAATTCTTCATGTGTTGTACTTTCAGTATACTATATTTTCAAAACTGTTACACTCTCTCTTTGCATACCTGTACTATTTTTTTTATAACAAAATGACTCTTACATTCCACCAGTCATTCTATTACAACAATGTAATGCTATTGTCATCTCATTCGATAGTTCGCCCACTTGATTACCTATACAATGAAGACAAGAAATAAAACAAAGGAGCGTACACATGATGAAAAAATTTTTAGAGGTTGTAGGTGCTGTATTTTTAGCTTTCGTAGATGGGAAAAAAGTTGCAATGGAATTGAATGAAACACCTGAACAACCACGTACAAAAAGAAAAGAATCACCAAAACAAATACAAGCATTAAAAGCTGTCCTACACACGTAAAAACCCTTCACTTTTCTTTTCAAATGAAGGGTTTCTTTTCTATAGTGTAATACTTTCTCCAGCTTCTAATACTTTCCCTGTACAATTTTGTAGCTTTTCTACAAATTGATATGGATCTTGTTCAATAACTGGGAACGTATTGTAATGCATCGGTACAACAGTTTTCGCATTAATCCATTTTGCCGCTAGTACAGCATCTTCTGGTCCCATTGTGAAATTATCACCAATTGGTAAAAATGCTAGATCAACTTTATTTAATTCCCCAATTAACTTCATATCAGAGAATAGTGCAGTATCTCCTGCGTGGTACACTGTTTTCTCTTCTGCTGTAAATAAAATACCTGCTGGCATACCTGTATATGTAATCGTCTTATTTGCTTCATCAATATAACTAGAGCCGTGGAATGCTTGTGTAAACTTCACTTTTCCGAAGTCAAATTCATGTGAACCACCAATATGCATCGGATGTGTATTTACACCTTGCCAACTTAAAAATGTTGCTAGTTCAAATGGCGCTACAACAACTGCATTATTTTTCTTCGCAAGTTCTACTGTATCTCCAACATGATCACCGTGTCCATGCGATAAAAGGATTGCATCCACTTTTACATCTTCAGCTTTTAAATCTGTTTTCGGATTACCTGTTAAAAACGGGTCAATTAAAATAACTTTTCCATTCGCCTCAATTTTCACAACTGAATGCCCATGATAAGATACTTTCATTATTACATTCCTCCCCTATTCACATTCTCACTTTTTATTCTACATGATTTTTCAATTCCCTGTCTTTTCTAACATCTATTTACTTGTCATAACGCTTTCTTCCGAGTTAAAGTTATATTTGTAATTAAATATCTCGGGGGTGCCAATCGATGAATGCTAGATTAGAAAATTTAATGCAATGGCTAAAAGAAAAAAACGTAGAAGCTGCGTTCTTAACTTCTACACCGAACGTCTTCTACATGACGAACTTCCACTGTGAACCGCATGAAAGATTACTTGGTATGTTTGTATTCCAAGAAAAAGAACCTATTTTAATTTGTCCTAAAATGGAAGAAGGTCAAGCACGTAACGCTGGCTGGGCACATGAAATTATTGGATTTACTGATACTGACAGACCATGGGATATGATTGCAAAAGCAATTAAAGACCGCGGCATCAATGCAAATGCAGTTGCAATTGAAAAAGAACATTTAAACGTAGAGCGCTACGAAGAATTAACGAAATTATTCCCAAATGCAACTTTCAAATCAGCTGAGGAGAAAGTTCGCGAACTTCGTTTAATTAAAGATGAAAAAGAACTTTCTATTTTACGCGAAGCAGCTAAAATGGCGGACTACGCTGTTGAAGTTGGTGTAAATGCAATTAAAGAAAACCGTAGCGAGCTAGAAGTATTAGCAATTATTGAACATGAATTAAAAACAAAAGGCATACATAAGATGTCATTTGATACGATGGTATTAGCGGGTGCAAATTCTGCTCTTCCACACGGTATTCCTGGCGCAAACAAAATGAAGCGCGGTGATTTCGTACTATTTGATTTAGGTGTAATCATTGAAGGTTATTGCTCTGATATTACACGTACAGTAGCATTCGGTGAGATTTCTGAAGAGCAAACTCGCATTTACAATACTGTACTTGCTGGACAACTACAAGCAGTTGAAGCATGTAAACCAGGTGTTACACTTGGCGCAATCGATAACGCTGCTCGTTCTGTTATCGCAGATGCAGGTTACGGAGACTTCTTCCCGCACCGACTTGGTCATGGACTTGGAATTAGCGTACACGAATATCCAGATGTAAAAGCTGGTAACGAGTCTCCATTAAAAGAAGGTATGGTCTTCACAATCGAACCTGGTATTTACGTACCAAACGTAGGTGGCGTTCGTATTGAAGATGATATTTACATTACAAAAGACGGATCAGAAATTTTAACGAAATTCCCGAAAGAATTACAATTTGTAAAATAATAAAAAGGCAGCGTGAATGCTGCCTTTTTTTATTCCTCTACTATTTCAAATTTCTCTACAATCATTCTTGCTGGATAGCTTTCAAGTATTTGAGAAAACCATACTTTTATTTTATCCCCTGTTTTTAACTGTTTATATGCGTCTTTGTCCTTAAAGCTCAAGACTATATGTGATGGATGCTCTTTATTCATTTGTTGTTCTATATAATTTTGTAACTCTACTTTTGTGTTAAACGTTTTATCATCGACAAAAAATACCGTGTCATTTCTTAATATGATATACCCTTCTTTAGGGACTTCTTTTACCGTTACCTGCTCTACTTGTTTTGTAGTACAAGCTGATAATATGACTAGAAATACACTTAAAAACATAACAATTTTCATATGCCTATTCATTTTTAACTCCTTACTTTAGGCTATTTCAAATTTAACACCATCTTCTCCTCATACTTATCATCCCATTTAATTACAACTTCTATCGGTTCATCTTTAGATAGAGGTGCACAACTTACACAAGAAGATTTTATTTCAACCCTTGCTCCTTTATGAACTTCTGACGTTTGTGTCATTGTACTAAAGGCTCCATTAATAGCAATCTCTAAGTTTTTAAATTCTGTATTCCCATCTCCGCCCTTGTACTGAAACGTAAACATTCCATCTTCACTGTCATCCTTAATATGCCCTTTATATTGTCCAGTCCAACTTTTGCTCTCGCTAGAAAAATTAACATACGAAATGGAACAGCTTCCTAAAAAGAAAATACTAATAAAAAAGAATAATGCTCTCTTCATAATGCCCCCTCCATTCAAATGCACTTATTTATCCCGCATTTACGGACAGTAAGATCCCCACATCAAAATTCGGTGAAAGCAAAGAAGTTAGGTGGGGAATCCCCCCCACTAATTAAAGTTTCACTTCATTGCCTATTCCTTCCTTTTATTATACTATTAAAATACAGAATTTTCTAAAACAGGAGGTTTATATGTTACAACAACAGTTAGAAGAAATTCGTAATAATAATTACATCATAGATAACACACTTCATATTGATTCTTTAAGTTCCAGTATGCTTGAACATATCGGTGTTACTGATAGCTACTTAAGGGACAAACTCATCTACTCTACTTTTTATCATCTCATCAAAAATCGCTACCTTTCACACACACAATTACAGAAACTATTATTAGAAAGCATCGATGAAAAATATTTATTGTATAAGATTCATTCAGATGATGAAGATGCTGTATTTACTCGTGCATTTACGACCTTATTAATTGCGCTCATTATAGATGCAGATACAACTCATAATTTCTTATCACAGAATGATATTTTAACTGTAAAAGATCAATTAATTTTATATATGAACAATGAACATGATTTCCGCGGATATGTGCAAGACCACGGCTGGGCACATAGTATCGCACATGCTTCCGATACATTTGAGGCGCTTGTTCATAGTCCTAAACTAGAAACTTTACATTACGAAGAGATATTAAAAACTTTGTTAAACAAAGTTTTTATCCATTCTATTTACTATAAATACGAAGAAGACGAGCGTCTCGTTTATCCGATTGTCGCAATGCTGCAAAATGGCCTAAAAGAAGAAATACTCATATTAGCCCTTCGTGACTTAGTAGCTCAATTACTGGTCCAAAAACAAGCACTACCTATTGAATCGTACGAGTTTTTATATGGAAATACAAAATCTTTCTTACGTAGCTTATTTTTCAGACTACGCACACTTTCTATATGTGAAGAAACCGAATTCGAAATTGAAAAATTGCTACAAGAGCTTCCAAAATATTATTAAAAAAGAAGGCCACTCAAAAAGTGCCTTCTTCTATTTCACTAATATTTAATTGAAATTTCACGATCCAAACTGAGAAAAGGTGGACAAGAAGCGCAAACGCCATACATGCTCCACTTAAAAAAGTTAGTATAGGATGCGAATACACGTGCCCCAATCCATAGGATATCGCCACGAAAAACATTGTTATGTAAATATAAATTGCTCCATGTATTTGCCTCATATAAACCTCCTTTTCCCATATTATAACATAAATTTTCTGATTATTCACATTAATTACTTGTAATCAATATTTCTCAACTGTTACACCTCTTACAGCAGCCTTAATATACGGTGACCCTTGTAAACTTTGTAAATCCTCTGTTTTTCCTGTTACGACTATACCGTATATTGGTAGATCTTTTGGTTTGGTGTTTTTTATTTCTTTATCCCGCATTAACGGGCAGTAAGACCTCACATCAAAATTCAGCGGAAGCAAGAAGTTAGATGGGGGATGAACCCCACACTGATTAAAGTTTCACTTTATAGTTTATCCTAAAATATTCTCAGTATCCCTCTTTATTTTCACTTAAAGACATCCAAATGCAGCTTTTATAAATTGTTTCATAATAAAAAGCACATCCATTTTGATGCGCTTCTCTGAAATACTATTCTATTATTTCATCGCTTCCTTCACAACATCTTGAATCATAACAACTTCTGTTTTCATATCAATAGACGGTGCTTCTTCATCGATACATTCATACCAAAATGCTAAGTGCTTTTTATCAATTTCATGATGCGAATTTTCGACAAAAATACCACCTTCTCCTTGCACAGAATACCAATATAAGTACTCTTCTCCATCTCTTATTTCCCGGAAAATTGTCTCAACGTACATTTTTTCGTCGTTTAATGTCAAAAGCACTTCTTTCAAATTGTCATTAAGAAGCTGCATCCATTCATCTACTCGATGACTCTTACCAGGCTTAACTTTAAATCTTGTTAATTCTACATTCATTTTTATTCCCCCGTTTTCTTACGTACAAACAAACTATATTCTATTGGATGATAAAAACTTAATTTACTAGCTAATTTTCGCGAAGGAATATTGTCTACATAACAATCCCAGCTCGGTATAATGTCATTTTGCATGCAATGTTCAATGAACCTTGTTGCAACAGCTTGAGCTAATCCTTTCCCTTGATGTGCTTCATGTGTTGCAATATCTATTTCAGCAAAACCATTCCCGCTAAATATTGAGACACATTCAGCTACAATTATCCCATCTTGTTCTATACAAAATCCAAAACCACTGTTCAAAAACGTTTCTTTTGATCCCCAATACTCTTTGTAGTACTCCTCTTTAAATTCACTGCTGCGCTCTATATCTCTTCTATCAATACGCTTCACTTCATATGTATTTTTGTTAAAATCTCGTTGACTCTCTTCAAAGGTTACGCTTTGAAATTTCATTCGCGGGATGTCCCGAAGTACATTACTAAAACGCTCTTCTATCATCATTTCCCACTCTTCACTCGAAGTGAACAGTGTAAATCTCTTCTCTGTTTTTTCAATAGCCGTTTTTAAATATGAAAATAACTCTTCGTTATAATTTTGATCATCCGTATCACCAAATAAATAATAGATACCGTTAGCTGTAATAATTAATCCTGCTGTTAATTGCCCGTTTATAAAAACCTCGCCATCTATCATTTGATCACATACCGCATAAGCAAACGTCGTCGTTCTTGTATTACCTTCTAAAACCGGAAGAACTTTTCTATAATCGGCTACAGATAATTTTTTCATAATTGCTCCACTTTAATCGTATCAGCCTCTATATGTTCAAAACAAAGATTTACCGTTCTCTTTAATGCTCTCGTTCTATGAATCGTACATGCTGGAATTAAAATAGAATCATTTGGCTTTAAAACCGCTGTTTCTCCATCTTCAAAATCAATAAGTAATTCTCCCTCTAGCACAATAAATAATTCATCCGAATTAGAATGATAGTGCCAATCATATTCACCAGTAAATACAGCGATTCGTAAACAATGACTGTTTATATTTGAAACGACGAAGTTTTTATGTTGATCTTGAATGTCTTTTGTTAATTCTATTAAGTTCACAGTTTCCATATTTCATTCCATCCTTTCGTTAGTCGTTCTTCTGAAAAATTAACTTAATCTCCACCACCTCCGCAATCTCCTCCACCATCACTTGAGCTACTACAATCACTGCTACTGTAGTGACCGAATCCACTTGATGAGCTTGAAGCGTATAAAGATTTTTTGCTTCTTTTTCTATCTTTTTTACTTTCATGACTAGGCCATACTGTAGCAAAGAGTATAACGAATAAGGCTAATTCTATTACAACAAGTATAAATTCTAGAATGCTCTCAATAATATTGGGAGTTATCCCAAAACTGTAAAGCACTCCAAATGAATACATACACAAAATTACATACAGAGCCATACAAATATACCGGAATGTTTTTTCTATCATAATGACTACTTTTTGTGAAAAAGGTATGTTCTGTTTCTGTTTTTTCTTTATTTACTTTTGTCTTTTAGCTTGCTTTTGCTTCCTTTTTTTACTCCCCATTGAATCCCCTCTTTTATTATATAATTCTAAATTATCATAATAAAAATCGATTTACACCAATAAATAACAATTATTCACATGTTATTTCCCCATATAAAAAAGACCCTCCTTATGAAAAGGAAGGCCTCAAATGTATTTCTATTATGATAAAGCAGGAGCTTTTTCAAGTAGCTCTTTCGCATCAGCGTATTGTAAGCCGTGAGCTTCTGCAACTGCTTCGAATGTTACATATCCATCTAATGTGTTAATACCTTTTAATAATGCAGAGTTGCCTAGGCAAGCATCTTTATAGCCTTTGTTCGCAATTTGTACTGCATATGGTACTGTTACGTTTGTTAATGCAAGAGTTGACGTACGCGGAACCGCACCTGGCATATTAGCAACTGCATAATGAACAACGCCATGTTTTTCGTAAGTTGGGTTGTCATGAGTTGTAATACGATCAGTTGTTTCGAAAATACCACCTTGGTCAATCGCAATATCTACAACGACAGAACCTGGTTCCATTGATTGAATCATTTCTTCAGTTACAAGTTTTGGCGCTTTTGCACCTGGAATTAATACTGCTCCAATAACAAGGTCAGATTCTTTAACAGCTTCTGCAATGTTGTATGGATTAGACATTAATGTTTTTACTTGGTTACCGAAAATATCATCTAATTGACGAAGACGTTCTGCACTTAAGTCAATGATTGTTACATCTGCACCTAAACCTACTGCAATCTTAGCTGCATTTGTACCAGCTTGACCACCGCCGATGATTGTTACTTTGCCGCGTTTTACCCCTGGAACGCCTGCAAGTAAAATACCTTTACCGCCTTTGTTTTTCTCAAGGAATTGTGCACCGATTTGTGCAGACATACGACCAGCTACTTCACTCATAGGTGCAAGTAATGGTAAAGAACGATTGTCTAATTGTACTGTTTCGTATGCAATTGATGCAACTTTGTTATCGATTAATGCTTTCGTTAATTCTGGCTCTGGAGCTAAGTGTAAGTAGGTGAATAAAATTAAACCTTCACGGAAATAGCCGTATTCACTTGCTACTGGCTCTTTTACCTTCATAACCATATCTTGATTCCATGCTTCTTCAGCAGTTTCTACAAGTTTCGCACCAGCTTGTACGTATTCTTCATCCGTAAAACCAGATCCTAAACCTGCTCCTTTTTGAACAAAAACTTCATGACCATTTTGTACTAAATGTACTGCTCCCGCTGGCGTCATTGCCACACGGTTTTCATTGTTTTTAATTTCTGTTGGAATACCGATACGCATGATTAGTTCCCCCTTGAGTTATGAAATGACCCCTGAATCATTTTTTAAAGCGCTTTCTACGCTCTTATATTTTAACATAATATCTCAATATTTGACAAAAAAATAATACAAGTTTTCCGATAGATTTAATTTTATATTAAAAGACAGTATTATCCGCACCTCTCAGCACAATGGATAAACTGTCCAATTATTTGAAACTTCATCTTATTTTATTCTATCGATGTCTATGAATAACATCCACTGCACCAGTCACTTCAATAATTGTACCGGTAATCATATCGGAATCGTCCTCACATAAAAACGAAATGGTTCTTGCAATATCTTCACCTGTTCCAGATCTACCAATCGGTGTGTTATGCTCTTTTAGCTGACGTGCTTCTTGAATAGTCGCCTCTTTCATATCGCCAATAATATCACCAGGACATACCATGTTCGCAGTAATACCATACTCCGCTTCTTCATAAGCAACTGT
This sequence comes from Bacillus sp. C-3-6, assembly GCF_054509685.1. Lineage (NCBI taxonomy): Bacteria > Bacillati > Bacillota > Bacilli > Caryophanales > Bacillaceae > Bacillus > Bacillus sp. C-3-6. Next base: position 4,383,947 of record NZ_CM137247.1, read on the forward strand.
TTTCGTTAATGAAACAAGTCCTACTTTCGCTGCGGCAAAAGCTGAACGATAAATCCATCCCGGTGCACTATCCGCCCCTTGAAATCCGTAATTAATAATACGGCCAAAGTTCTGTTTTCTCATGACCGGAACAACAAGTTTTAATAAATGAAATACCGCTGTTAAATTTCCCTGAATCATTTCATTCCATTCATCTTCTTCATAATCAACTAACTTTTTTCGTTCAAATACATATGGACCAGCATTATTAATTAAAAAGTCAATTTTGCCAAAACGGCTCATCGCTTCTTCTACTATTTTATGTAAATCTTCCTTCTTCGTGACATCTGCTTGCACGAATTGTAGACGCTCTTCCACATCTTTATATGTTTCTTTCATCGTTTCCATAGCCGTGATATCGCTATGGTACGTTACTGTTACTGAATAGCCTTTAGCCAATAACTTTTCTGTTACTTGCTTTCCTAAACCTTTCGTACCGGCTGTAATGAGCGCATGTCTCACAAAACTGCCCCCTTTTAAATTGCTATACTTCATATGTAACAAGTTCTCGCTCCAATTACAACTAAAATGAATTGAAACAGAGTTTTCAAAATTCTGTAACGTTTCTGGCAAGCACGTTACCAAAATTTGTTTTATAATTAAGTTGTAAACAGTTATAAAACAGATTGGGAGGAATTTACTATGAATAATACATATACAAATATTTTAATCGCGGTGGATGGTTCTAAAGAAGCAGAAAAAGCCTTTAAAAAAGCAATTCAAGTCGCAAAGCGCAACAATGCAACATTAACAATCGCTCATATCGTTGATGTAAAAGCGTACTCAGCAGTAGAGGCTTATAGCCGTGCAATTGCTGAACGTGCAAATCTATTTGCAGAAGACTTATTAGAAGACTACAAAAAAACTGCGCTTGAAGCTGGTCTTGAAAAAATTGAAACTGTATTAGAATTTGGTAATCCTAAATCTAAAATTTCAAAAGAAATCGCTCCAAACCATAAAGTAGATTTAATTATGTGTGGTGCGACTGGTTTAAATGCTGTTGAACGCTTCCTAATCGGTAGCGTCTCTGAACATATTATTCGCTATGCGAAATGCGATGTCCTTGTTGTTCGTGGTGATGAGGAGCAAGGTGATCTTTAATTTATAGATAAAACACCAAGTCCACATATTTTACCGAAGGATAAGGAAAATTAAGTTCGAGGCTCGAATGAACAATAAACACATATTGTTAAACAATGATAATAAACTAAAAAAGGGGTGGGAAATCCACTCCTTTTTTCACGACATGCCTTTATTTTTATTCATAGGAATAAATCTTCTCTGTTTTTCTCTACTCTTGTATGGATTTTAAAATATCAATCCACTCCACAAAATCAAAGAACACTTCAAAATCCCCATTTTCCAATTGATTATTTAATAAACTTTAAACTGTATTCTACTTAATTCTTTGAGCGATTGGATGGTCATCTTTTAATTGTAACAAATCCCATAAATTCCCGTATAAATCTTTGAATACTGCAACTGTTCCATATTCTTGCTCTTGCGGTTCTCTCACAAATTCTATTCCTCTTGAGATCATTTCATTATAATCTCTCCAAAAATCGTCAGTATTTAAGAAAAGAAAAACTCTACCGCCTGATTGGTTACCGATAAAAGAATCTTGCTCAGGTTTAGATGCTCTAGCCAGTAGTATTGTCGTGCCGACTGAACCAGGAGGAGATACCACTACCCATCTTTTATTTTGCTCTGGCTGATATATATCTTGGACCAATGTAAAATTTAGTTTCTTTGTATAAAACTCTATTGCCTCATCGTAGTCTTTTACTACTAATGCGATATGAACTATTGATTGAACCATTATTATTCCTCCTATTATTACTAAACAAATTATAGTATAACATTTCTTACTTTAATCTATCTGTTAGTTTAATAACACTGGCCCTTGTTTTTCTTCTTATAACAATACATGAAAGACTGTATTCAGTAGCATGTAGTTATTAAATAGGTTATTCCTTTCTTAAATCATTACAGAAACGACTTTATTGTTACTTTGATGAATGTAGTGATAAAAAACAAGCGTATCAAACTAAGTGTTTCTACACTTTAAAACTACATTGTTAAACAACATGTGTCGTCGTGTAGTATATCTTATATATTTTTAACTATTTTAAATTCAGTGTTACATATTAGACTTCGTGTTTTCATTTTATAAACTTCACTATAAACACAAGACATGCTACGACAACAACGGTAATTGCCAACACATAGGGCGGAAGAAACTTCAAAGACCATAATGCCATCATAATCGTCGCAACCGTTAAGTACGTTCGTCTTGCACCTTCTGTCATTTTTTTACGAAATAAGAAAACGTACAAATAACCAATTGGTGGCGTAATAAAGCAAAGAACGTATATGATTTTTGATTTTAAATACCACTTTTGTTCTCCAAGTTTCTTTATATCTTCTTCTATTCTCTTATGCTCTTGTTCTTTCGCTTCTTCTACAAGCGGATTTTCCCCTTCGCCTCGCTTTTCTTTCATATAAGGAAGAAAGTGCATAAAAAAATAGTATGCGAATACGAATGCTCCAAATCCAATATTTACTCTTTCTAATGGAATATGTTCACTAAAAAAAGCAGCAGTAAGCACTACAGACAAACAGTATGTCATCATCCAAAATGAACGTTTTCTCTTTTTCCGTTCCATTTCTTTTTTGCCTTGTATATCTTTTCTTTTCGAAAGCCATATAGAAATAAAGCAATCTACTACAAATAGAGCAAAAATAAATATCGCAACGTGTACTGTTTCTAAATCCTCAAATGAAAAGATATTTGGGAATGCAACATGCAATACAATTAGCGTGTACAAAATTAGCCCTATAAAATAAATACGTCTCATTTTTCATCCCTTTCTTATTTCCTAACATTACGTTAACATACATTTTTTAGAAATAGACGGACAAAATATATATGTGTAAAAAAGGAGGATGCTATATGGATGATTCTGAACGCATTATTTTAGACGTGAACGGAAAAGAAATTGAAATGCTAGATACAATTCGCACTCATTTTAAAGAGAAACATGGCGTTGAACTAAGTAATGGTGCATTGCTTCGTGATTTGATGGATATTGAGTATATTCGAATTACAGAAGATCGACATAAGTATGATTAATTTTGGGCTATAAAAAAAGAAGGTAAGCTTCTCTCCATCAAGATTAGCGTACCTTCTTCCCTATAAAATCAATCAACTTCTAACAAACTCTCCAACTAACCCCTTCGCCTTCTCCAAAGCGTTTTTGATTTGTTCAAACCCTGTCCCACCAGCACTATTACGACGCTTTACAGCCGCATATGGTGAAAGAACTTCATACAAATCTTCTTCAAATAAAGAGCTCATTTCTTGATATGTTTCAAGCGGGACATCTAATAAATAAATTCCTTTTTGTGTGCAATGTAGCACTAACTTCCCAACAATTTCATGAGCTTGACGGAATGGTAGTCCTTTGTTTGCTAAGTAGTCGGCAATTTCTGTTGCGTTGGAGAAATCTTGCGTCACAGCTTGCCCCATTTTTTCTTTGTTTACAGTCATCGTTTCAAGCATGCCCGCCATAATATGAAGGCATCCTTCTACTGTTTTGACTGTATCAAACATTCCTTCTTTATCTTCTTGTAAGTCTTTATTGTAAGCGAGTGGTAATCCTTTCATTACTGTAAGTAAACTGAATAAATTACCGTATACTCTGCCTGTTTTACCACGGATTAGTTCCGCCATATCCGGATTTTTCTTTTGCGGCATAATGCTGCTTCCTGTCGCGTATTGATCGCTCATTTCAATAAATTGAAACTCTTGGCTACTCCATAAAATAAGTTCTTCACAAAAGCGTGATAAGTGCATCATAAGCATAGATGAGTTACTTAAAAACTCCAGTATGAAATCACGATCACTTACTGCATCTAAACTATTTTCATAGATTCCATTAAACCCAAGAAGTTCCGCACTATATTCTCGGTCGATCGGGAATGTCGTCCCAGCTAGCGCTCCTGCTCCTAATGGGGAGATATTAATACGCTTTAATGAATCTTCATAACGATTCACATCACGCTCTAACATCCAAAAGTAAGCAAGAATATGATGAGCAAATGAAATCGGCTGGGCACGCTGTAAATGCGTATAGCCAGGCATAATTGTCTCAATGTTATTTTCTGCTTGATGAACAAGAACAGTTTGCAATTGTTTTGTAGCTTTTATAATATGTTCTACCTTTTCTTTTAAATACAAATGCATATCTGTCGCCACTTGATCGTTACGACTTCGGCCTGTATGAAGTTTCCCTCCTACTTCACCGATTTTTTCAATTAACATCTTTTCAATATTTAAATGAATATCTTCAGCTTCAACCGAAAAATGCAATTTATTTTGTTTCGCTTCTTCTAATAAATATTGAAGACCTATCTTTATTTTCTCTGCCTCTTCTTTCGTAACGATGCCTTGCTTTGCTAGCATCGTTACGTGTGCAATACTTCCTTTTATATCTTGATTTACTAATTGTTGATCGAAAGAGATGGATGCTCCGAACTCTTCAACCCACGCTTCCGCTTCTTCTGTAAAACGTCCACCCCAAAGTTTGCTCACGCTTCCACCTTCTTTTGATTCACTTGGCTGTATACTTTCGTCGGTAAACCGAATAATGAAATGAATCCAACTGCTGCATCATGATTAAATTCATCTTGAGCAGTATATGTTGCTAATTTTTCATCGTATAAAGAGTATTCAGATTTACGTCCTTCTACAATCGCATGACCTTTAAATAATTTCACACGCACTGTACCTGTTACATTCTTTTGCGTTTCTTGTAAAAATGCATGAAGCGCTTGTTTTAAAGGCGAGAACCATAAACCATTATAAATAAGTTCTGTTATTTTCTGTTCAATCACTGGTTTAAAATGTGCTACTTCTTTTACGTGTGTTAAATCTTCCAACTCTTTATGCGCAGTGATTAACGTCATTGCTGCTGGGCATTCGTATACTTCACGAGATTTAATACCGACAAGACGATTTTCTACGTGATCAATACGTCCAACGCCGTGTTTTCCAGCAAGCGCATTTAACGTTTTAATTAATTCTGCAAGTGAATATGCAGTGCCATTTAAAGTAGTCGGTACTCCTGCTTCAAATCCGATTTCTACAAACTCTGGTTTATTCGGTGTATCTTCTAATGCCAATGTCATCTCATATGCATCTTCTGGCGGCGCTGCCCATGGATCTTCTAAAATTCCACATTCGTTGCTGCGTCCCCATAAGTTTTGATCGATTGAAAACGGGCTATCTAAATTAATCGGAATTGGTACATCGTTTTCTTTTGCATATGCAATTTCTTCTTCACGTGACCATTTCCATTCACGTACAGGCGCAATCACTTCTAAGTAAGGATTTAATGCTTGGATAGAAACTTCAAAACGAACTTGGTCATTTCCTTTCCCTGTACATCCGTGTGCAACTGCAGTTGCACCTTCTTGTTCTGCGATTTCTACTAATTTCTTCGCAATAAGCGGACGAGATAATGCAGAGACAAGAGGGTATTTCCCTTCGTATAATGTGTGTGCTTGCATCGCCATCAATGCATATTCATTCGCAAATTCTTCTTGGACATCCACCATATATGATTTAATTGCACCTACTGAAAGTGCCTTTTCTTTTACAAATGCTAAGTCTTTTCCTTCCCCTAAGTCTAAACAAAGCGCGATAATATCATAATTCTTCTCTTGTAACCATTTAATTGCAACGGAAGTATCAAGACCTCCGGAATATGCTAATACAACTTTTTTCTTCTCCATTTTGCATCCCCCTAAAGAATAAATATTCATTTTATTTTATAATAATTCACACTTTACCACCTTTCACAAAATGTATCAATAGTCATTTTCAAATTTTTTCAAACAATTTCGTCGAACTTCTTTCTGTTTTTATGTACAATATAAGCAGGAAAACGGGGGTGAACTTATGGAAAAGTATTTCTTATACGATGAACATCTAGGAATTGAAATTCCACATTTACAAGAAGACTGGGAAGAAATCCCCGAAAAAATGCAACATGCTATTTTACTAAAATGGGAACAAGTTCGCGGGAAAATTCCTGATCGTATAAAAGAACTTGAGCACTATATTAATACAAAACAACATTATTTAAATAACGAAGAAGACTTCGAAGTTTCTTGTAAACTAAATTCAGAAATTGCCGATCTTGCTTCCATCATTAATGACCTTTGGCTTTGGTATCGACTCACTCAAAATGTATCTGAGGGGAAAGCACACCAATGAAAAAAGCATGCCCCTCAATTACTTTGGGTCATGCTTTTTTGTCGTAACATGATTTACAATATATTTCTTGTGCTGTTTTCGCCAAACATACATCGAATGGACCAACTAATATACTTCTTTCTTCCGGCAACTTTACAAAAGCAACAAGCTCTTCTTCATATTGAATTTTTTCTGACATGAAATGCATATTAATTCTTTTCTTTTGAACATGTCTTTTAGCATACCTTCACTCTCCCCTTCATCTATCTATATTAATATACTCTCATAATAGTTAAGACTTGTAAAAAAATGACACATTCTGAATCGAATGATTCATATACTATGTAAAAAAGGAGGTTTAAAGCTTATGCGTGCTTTCGTTATTATCGCTTTAACTTTTTTAAGTGTGATTAGTTGGGATGCGTTTTTTAAAGATAAAAGTGATGAAAAGAACACAACGGAATAAAACCCTTTTTTTCTTACTTATTGGACAAACCGTTATAAACTGTCCAATCCTCCGAAATAACTTAGGCTTTTCTACAAAAATATTTAAACATAACATTTTTTGTAGATTCCCTCCGTTTATTGTCGGTTTCCATCCGCATACATTTTTTAAAAGTATGATATAATAGTATAAATCTTGAAGGAAGGGATTTTGATATCATGATCGCTCGAAGGAGCATGTGGCATCGTATTGACGAATCATACACGTAGCGTATTTTTTAGCTCAGATACTTTAGTCTAGCGAAAAAAATACGAGAGTGGGGAAATTATGATTGCCCGAAGGATAATTTGGCAAAAAAAAGACTCTTCTTACACATAGCGTTTTGTTTAGGACTTAATTGTTACTAACTAAACAAAACAAAGAAGAGCAGGATTGCTAAATGACGAATCCTACTCCACGTTTTGTTTAGTCGTTTTAAGACTTAAACTAAAACGAAGGTAGGGAGAATTGATGGACGAGAGGATTATTCGTTATTTCTTCAGCGACATATAGCGTAGTTAGTTTTTTCGTAAACTAACTGAAAGCTACATGTGAGCTCGTAGTTAGTTTACAACACAAAAAGGACTACTAACTACGGAAAGAAGGAATAACGATGAGGAACATCCAAAGTCGGCAAATTATTAAAGAAATTTTTATGGTTTTAATCGGTTCATTTATTTTAGCAGCAGCGCTATATCACATTCACTTCCAAAACCACTTAACAGAAGGTGGCTTTGTAGGAATTGCACTATTCATTCAAAACTTTTATGATATTTCACCATCTATTTCAACTGTATTAATGGATATCCCAATTATTTTACTGTGTGCTTCATTTTTAGGTAGAAAAATGGTTGGCTACTCATTCTTAGGTTCAATTTCATTCGGAGTATTTTATTCCTTTATGGAAAATTATTCTCCATTTACGGTAGATTTATCAAATAACTTATTTATAGCTGCAGTAGTTGGCGGTGCGTTAGCTGGTATTGGACTCGGTTTTATATTGCGATTTGGCGGTGCAACCGGTGGAGACGATATTTTAACAATTGTATTAAGTAAACGAACTCGTTTTACAATTGGGCAAATTTTCTTCGTCTTTGACGCGATTGTTCTTGCGCTTTCATTATATTATTTAAATTGGACAGAAATTGCTTTTACTATTCTTTCGATTGCCGTACAGGCAAAAACATTGGATTTAATTTATTATCCAAAAACAGAAAAAACAGCAGAAAAGCAGCCAGTATCTGTTCCAATGTCCAAAAAACATGCAACAAATTAAAAAAGCGAAAGGCTTCGGCCTCTCGCTTTTTTTATGCTCTTTTTTCTTTCTCGACTATATGGCGCACTTGATAAAATCTATTTGCAAATTCAGTAACGTTTCTTGTTAAACGATAATTCACTGTAGATCCAATTGCCATTCCAATTACCGGTATACCTTGGAATAATTTACGACGAAGAGCATAAATCGAAAATGTCTTCAAAATTTGTTTTAACACAACCTCAGTAGAAGCTGTTTGTAGCACTGCTTCGTCTCCTTCGTAAAAGAACGAATCTTCTTGCTCCAGCTCTTGCAATAAATTGTACCATGCATATTGCTGAAGTCTTCCTGGTAGTAATGACGCATGAAACACCTTTAACGCAAGCATCATTTCATACGGCTTGTTCACATCATGTCCAAATGATGTTGCAATAAGTTGGACTGCCTTCACATTTAACGCGATCATAACCGGAAAATCCGCCGTTAATAATAATAAACCTCCAGCACCTGTCGCCCCGCCTTGCACAAATGAATATAGACGATGACGTGCTGTTTGCTGCTCTGCTATGTATGTTAACTGATCAATAGATAATGCTTTCAAATCTTCAAGCTGTTCAATCGATTCATCAAATAATCTCGATGTTCCTAAAATCCGATTACGTGCGTCTAACTGTGCTTGTGAACTTTGAATAAATGCATGCAAATGAAAGAGCCATCCATCTGCTTTCGTGAAGAATTCTTTTCGCTTTTTCTCAGGTAATTTCGCAACTGTAGTATGTAACCATTTATCAAACACTTTTTGAAAATCGGTCGCTTCTTGCTCAACTAATTGCGCTTCCCATTCTTTTATATTGTCTAAAATGGCTTGTTCTCGCTTCGATCGCATCGTAACAACCACCTCGTTCGATTTTTTTCTATTGTAACATATTTCTGCTTATTCTTTACAAATATGCTTGTATATCTCTTTTCACATACCCTTTATGAGTGACATAAAATAATAGCAAAAAGGATGAGATACTTCACATGAATCTATCCAATCTAAAACAAAACTATAACGCAGTATTTAGCTTAGGACAAAACTGTTGGCCTGCTTGGGCATTATATCAATTAGAATTATCACCATTTTTTGGTGTTATTGATTTTATGCTAAGTCCTTCATTAACGAAAGTAAATTTATTATTACAAAATCGATTTGACCGTTTTTTAAATTTCGAAAATCTATCCTTCATCTCATTTTGGGATGATGATGCCAAATTAAGATTAAGGGACAACCTTTATGAAATTGACTCCTGTCATGACTTTAAAACAGATGTAAACACACCAAATTATTGGCCTTCTTATACAGAAATTAAGTTAAACTATGAACATCGAATTAATCGTTTTCTAACTACAATTGAAACGGCAGAATCCATATTGTTTATTCGAACTGGAGGAACATATGAAGAAGCATGTTCCCTAGAACAAATTTTATCTCAAATCGTTACACATACATTCTCTGTCCTATTACTAATTCCTGCCGATATACCAACTATCACCCAAGAAGATTGGGGATTACAACGTACTTGCGTTATGAAATGTCCTATTATGGATGTATACCAATACAATGAAGCATTTTGGAAAGACTTATTTGATGGAATTACAGTTAGACCACACACTTAAATACACGATACTTTTATCACACCATACATTATAATCGTCCTTATACAAAACAAATAAGGAGTGATTCTATATGTATCCACGTGCAAAAGCTTTCGGTCTTGCTGTACATCAAGATCGCCTTCTCGTACAAGAATATCATACAGAAGGCGAAACATATTATCGTCCTCTTGGCGGTTCCATTGAACTTGGTGAAAAATCAGCACATACTGTTATTCGGGAGTTTACAGAAGAGCTTCATACGGAGATAGAAATCATCAATTATTTAGGTTGTTTAGAAAATGTCTTTCATCTAGATGGGGGCATTGGTCATGAAATCATTCAACTATATTCTTTGCGTTTATTAGACACATCACTATATGAAATGAAAATATTAAATATACAAGATGAGCAAACAGTAGCGTATGCGAAATGGATTCCTATTACGGCATTCATTCAGAAAGAAAAAATATTATATCCGGATGGAATTTTAAAATACATCCAAAAGAAAAAAGACGAAATCCTATAGGATCTCGTCTTTCTTTTCATATATTAACTAATATCTCCAAGACGTAGTACGTCACGAGCAATCATAACTTCTTCGTCAGTTGGAATTACGATAATTTTTACTGGAGAGTGTGGGAAGCTGATGAATGCTTCTTCACCGAATACGTTATTACGTTTTACATCGAAGTATACGCCCATGTACTCAAGGCCTTCTAATACGCGCTCACGAATAATCGCACTGTTCTCACCTACACCAGCTGTAAAGATGATTGCGTCTACACCTTTCATACGAGCTGTGTAAGAACCGATGTATTTGTGGATACGGCTTACGAATACATCAAGTGCTACTTTCGCACGGTGGTCGCCTTCTTCTTCTTTCGCAATGATGTCACGTAGGTCACTAGAGTAACCAGTAAGACCTAACATACCACTCTTCTTGTTTAATACGTTAACTACTTCTTCTACTGTTTGGCCTGTTTTTTCCATGATGTATGGAATTAACGCAGGGTCAAGGTTACCAGAACGTGTACCCATTGTTACACCAGCAAGTGGAGTGAAGCCCATAGAAGTATCGATAGATTTACCGCCTTCTACTGCTGCGATACTTGCACCGTTACCTAAGTGACAAGAAAGTAAGCTTAAGCTTTCAATTGGACGACCTAATAATTCAGCCGCACGCTCAGTTACATATTTATGAGAAGTTCCGTGGAAACCGTATTTACGGATGCCGAATTTTTCATAGTACTCATATGGTAAGCTGTATAGGAATGCAGATTCCGGCATTGTTTGGTGGAATGCTGTATCGAATACTGCTACTGCTGGTACGTTTGGTAATACTTCTTGGAATGCTTTAATACCAACAACGTTTGCTGGGTTATGAAGTGGTGCTAAATCGCTTAATTCTTCGATATCAGCTAATACTTCATCAGTAATTAAAACAGAGTCAGCAAATTTTTCGCCGCCGTGAACAACACGGTGACCGATACCGCCAATCTCATCTAGAGATTTAACGATTCCGTTTTCAGTTAATTTTTTAAGAAGCATATTAACTGCTACTGCGTGATCTGGAATGTTTGTAATTTCTTTTTGTTTTTCGCCATCTACAGTAATAGTGAAGATACTATCTTCTAAACCGATACGTTCTACTAAACCTTTTGTTAATACTGTTTCACTTGGCATTTCAAATAATTGGAATTTTAAGGAAGAGCTTCCTGCGTTAATCGCGATGATTTTTGACATCTAGTCTTTCGCCCCTTTTTCTCTTGGTAGTTGTGTGGATGTTTCCACAAACCGCTCGATTTTATCTAATTAAATTTACTAAATATGAAAACGTTTCATCATTAGCAAATTTTATACTCACGATTTTAATTTAAACATCGTCCGACATATATTTCAAGTGAAAAAATTGTAACACCAAGAAAAAATATATATTACAGATTTCAAAAAAATTCAGTTAAATCTAGTATATATTTAAAAATATGACATATTATATAAAACTGTACTACATGAATCACTAACTCTGTTACATATACCCAGCTTTATTTATGTGTTGCAAACCAAGTATTTAATTGATCCATAATGTTCTCCATCGCCTTCATGTTAGAGAATTTAGGCAACTCCACTAATAACGCCTGTTTTGGCATTGTTACATTAGAGCCTTTCTTTTGGAGAACAAATATACTTTTTGCATTTTTCTCGTTTTTAAACATGGAAACAGGTAGCTGTAATAACCCTTGAATAAAGCATGTTTCTTTAATAAATGCATGTAATTTCGGTGCCTGTTCACTTTCAAAAATAAAGTTTGGTACTAAGAAGAATAAGTACCCGCCCTCTTTCGTATGTTTCACACTTTGTTCAATAAATAAGTGATGAGCATACGACATTCCTTCATCTGCTTTTAATTTATATTCACTGGCACCGATTTCGTTTGGATAGTAACCAATCGGTAAGTCTGAAACGACTGCATCAACTGGATCGATATAAAGTGGTGCTAGTCCATCTTGATGGAAGAATTCGATTGCATGCTTTTGTAAATTTGCATTTACTAAAGCAAGTTTAATTAGCACTTCATCCACTTCTACACCAAATCCACTCATTGTTAGTCCTTCTTTGGCGCTATTAAACACTGTAGTCATTAAATTTCCTGTTCCGATTGCAGGATCTAAAACTGTAATTTCGTTTTGACCTTGCATAAATTTATGGAATAAGTAACTCATGAACATCCCAACTGCATCAGGCGTCATTTCATGATTCGCTTGTACGCCTTCTTTCATTCCTTTTAAGATGGCTAACTGAAATGCTTTACGAATTTCTTCACCTTTATATGTTTCTTCATTAAACGTACTATATTCACGATTCAGCCTTTCAATTGCTGATTCGGATAATTCCTCTTGTAAAATCGCTCCCTCAAACAAGTTATCACCTGTTTCTACAAGCGCCTCTAAATATGTCACATCTAATTCTTTACGTAAAACTACCGCAGAAGAATCAAAAATAGAAAATAATGTTTCCACTGTCTGACTCACGTACATTCCTCCTTCTCTCTTTTACACATAACTTATATCATACCACAAAGTGATTTTTTCCAAAAAGAAAAAGCGACCTCCTGTAAAGAGCTCCCTCTCAAGTTATATATGATATAACGTTTTTTCTCATATATCGGCACCGTTACGCAGCGATATATGAGAAAAAACGACCTCTTTATAAGAGGTCATTTCCTTCACATTACTTTGCAGATTTAGCTGCTTCTAATGCTGCTTCATAGTTTGGATGGCTTGTACCTTCGCCTACGTATTCTACGTAAACTACTTTGTCGTTGCTATCTACTACGAATACTGCACGAGCAAGTAAACGAAGTTCTTTCATTACTAAGCCGTAAGCTTCACCGAATGAAAGGTCACGGTGGTCAGAAAGTGTTACAACATTTTCTAAACCGTTTGCTGCACACCAGCGTTTTTGAGCGAATGGTAAATCAGCGCTAATTGTTAATACTTTTGCGTTTTCAATACCTGCTGCATCTTGGTTAAAACGACGTGTTTGTGCATCACACACACCTGTGTCGATTGAAGGTACAACACTAATTAATTTTACTTCGCCTTTGTATGTTTCTAAACTCACTGGAGATAAGTCGTTTGCTAATACTTGGAAGTTTGGCGCTTGATCGCCAACTTTAACTTCTGTTCCAACTAAAGTCATTGGATTACCTTTAAAAGTTACGTTTGCCACTTGAAAATCCTCCCTTATTTAAACAAAATATGTACAATGTAAATGATAGTTTGTCCCTATCGATAATGCAAATAAAATCGCTTTATTTACAAAAAAATAAAAGAAGCTAACCTATTGATTAGCTTCTTTATTCGTTAAATTTGAAATTCAGGATCATCTTCTTTTCGTTTATCCATCATTTCTTTCACTTTATCAACAGCTTGTGGCGCTAATTCAATTATTTTATCGATGACATGCGTTTGCTTATCTAAATGTAATACTTTCACACCATCTCCATTTATAACAAGAAAGGCAACAGGATTAATAGAAACTCCTCCTCCACTTCCTCCGCCAAATGGATGACGGCCTGAATGTTCTACCCTACCAAATTCACTTCCACCAGCAGCAAATCCGAAACTTACTTTCGAAACAGTAAGAATTACACTTCCATCTGCCGCTTTAATTGGGTCACCAACAATTGTATTTACATCAGTCATTTGTTTTAAATGCTGCATTGCGGTTGTCATTAAACCTTGAATTGGATGGTCCATTCTATATCCCCCCTATGCTTGAACAGATTTTTCTGTCATACCAGATTTTTGCTGCCTCATAAATATGAGCAATTTCACCGCTGTTTTTATAGTACGAAATATACGAAAAGATGCTGTTAACTCGCATCTCGATGCAAATCCTTTCCCTTGAAAAACAGGAGTAATTTCAAATTCTGGTACATCGACAATATGCATATATTGTCCGACAACTCCAGCAGCCATTCCTTTTGTCCCCCATGCATATCCAGTGACAATTCCAGTACTAGCTGCGTCGCCTGCTCCAATTTGCGTATGCCATTTCCAACCATTGATTTTCACTCGTTTGAGAAAATCTTTAACGATAGTATGAACTTTTTGAAGCCTTTTTATCAGTTCCCCAATACTGTCAAGTTGCGCCATAATTTTATTATCTAGTCCGCCGTCCTCTTCAGCTTTTTCGATTTTCTGTCCTGTTTTTTTCTGCTGTTTTTCAATTCTTTCCAATACATCAAATGTATATCGAATCATCCATATTTTCACTTGAAATAAACATTGCTTTTCCATTTCTGAATATAAAAATGTCACCTTAAGCGATATTTTCGACAATAGTATAAGCAAAATAAAAAGGAGAAGAATTATTATTCCAATTACGAGCCACTTCATACGTATCATCCTTTCACTCCGTACCCATTATCGACAACTTTATTCATCATTAAACAGAGTCCCATAAGATTGAATATAAAAATTTTTCTAAAAATAAAAAGGTATTTTGACAATTTGTATCGAAATATATTATTTGAACATATCATCAGGGAACGGACTCTAATGATATGTAGCACGAAAAACAGAAAATTTAACTGCAGTGGAGGGATACATAATGGCAGATCGTCGCAATTTATTTTTCTTTTATGGTGATGACAAAGCAACGCTCGTTGAAAAAATGAAACCAATCTATCGTATTTTAGAAGAGAATGGATTTACCATATTAGATCATCCAAAAAATGCAAACGCTATCGTCAGTGTTGGAGATGATGCAACCTTCTTACAAGCCGTTCGTAAAACTGGTTTTAGGGAAGATTGCTTATACGCAGGGATTTCTACGAAAGATGAAACTTCGTTCTACTGCGATTTTCACATTGATCACATTGATACAGCCCTTCAAGAAATTACAAAAAATGAAATTGAAGTGCGAAAATATCCAACAATTCAGGTAGATGTAGATCACAGTACATCTTTCCATTGTTTAAATGAGTTCTCATTACGTTCTAGCATTATTAAAACATTCGTTGTAGATGTTCACGTTGATGATTTATATTTCGAAACATTTAGAGGGGACGGTTTAGTAGTTTCTACCCCAACAGGAAGTACAGCTTACAATAAATCATTGCATGGTGCAGTTGTTGACCCACTTATTCCATGTTTCCAAGTAAGCGAACTAGCATCTTTAAACAACAACACTTACCGTACGCTCGGTTCACCGTTCATTTTAAATCACGAACGTACATTAACTTTAAAACTAAGACCAGACGGTAACGATTATCCTGTTATTGGCATGGATAACGAAGCGCTTAGCATTAAACAAGTGGAAAAAGCTGTTGTACGCTTAAGCGATAAACAAATTAAAACAGTTAAATTAAAAAATAATTCGTTCTGGGAAAAAGTACAGAGAACGTTTTTATAGGATTAAAATAACCGCAGAATTATGGAATTCCATAATTCTGCGGTTATTTATTTACCCCGATTGACGCGAACAATAATCTCTTACTATCCGGCCGTTATTCTTGTCAGTTTTTGTCGGTAAGTCGATATATTTTAATAATCGCTGATATATTTCGAGTTACGGTCGATATATTCCGAAAATCGCTGATATATTTTTACACATCTTTTCTATAGACAACTCGGCCATCTATTACAGTCATTTCTGCTTGTACTTCTTTTATTTCTTCTGCCTCAATTTCAAAAATATTGCGGTCTAATATTGTAAAGTCTGCTTCATATCCTTTTGTAATTTGCCCTCGTTTCGCTTCTTTTCCGATTGCATAGGCACTTCCTGTTGTAAATAAAGAAACAGCCTCATATACCGTTAATCTTTCCTCAGGCATATAGCATACACCGTCAATAAAACTTCTACGTGTAACAGCGCTATATATGCCTAGAAACGGATTTACTTGTTCAATAGGAGCATCTGAACCACCATTACAATGTAGTCCTGCTTCCAGTAATGTCTTCCAAGCATACGCATAACGAAGACGGTGTTCTCCCAGTTTTTCAATGACTGATGGAAAATCTGATGAAAGAAAGACTGGCTGTATATCGATAATGGCTTGCAAGTTTTTCATTCTTTCTATCAACTCTTCACGAGCAAGCTGACAATGAATAATACGGTCACGTAACCCTTCTGCTGGTGGATATAATTCGAGTGCATCAATAACATATTCAAGCGACAAGTCACCGATAGTATGAATCGCAACTGGCATATGTAAGTCTCGTGCTTTCTTCACTAATTCTGCAAGTTCTTCACGTGAGAAAATTGCAACCCCATTCGTTTCCTTCGCATCTTCATACGGTTCACTTAATAATGCTGTTCTTCCGCCAAAAGAACCGTCAGAAAAAATTTTCATTGCACCAAATTCAATATAATGTTCATTTTCATATTCTTTTCGTTCATGTGCTACTTCATGGTGAACGAGCAAATGTGCTTTAAATGGCATTTTTTTTATAACGTGAGAAAACGCATTATGCGTTTTTCTAAAACCACCGTAGTAATTTAAATCTTCCGTATGCCCGCCAACAAGTCCGTATTTCCAGCAATCTTTAATCGCTGTTTGCAAAGCTCTTTGTAAATACGCTTCAACAATTTCAGGCTGAACATGTTTAATTAATTCTTGTCCTTGTTCATATAAAAGTCCTGTTAACTTATTTGATGAATCCCTACCGATTTTCCCGCCTTTTGGATTTTGCGTCGCTTCTGTTATGTTCGCTTCTTGCAATATGTATGAATTCACCCATGTAACGTGACGACAAACTCGCTTTAATAAAATGGGGTGTTCTTTCGAAATTTCATCTAAATCACGCGCGTGAACATCTTTCGTATCTGTAAAGTTATTTTCATTCCATCCTTCTCCAATAATCCAAGAGCCCTTTGGAGCTTCTTTCACTCGCTTCTGAACAAGAGTAAGCACTTCACCATAAGATGTACAATTTGATAAATCTAGACGGAGTAATCTCTCTCCATGCCCAATAAGATGCATATGGCTATCAACGAGGCCTGGGATCATTGTTTTGCCTTTTAAATCGTGCAATGTAACCGCGGCATATTGGTTTTCTAACTCTTCTTTACTTCCAAAATCAACGATCGTACCGTTTTCAACGTAAACAGCGTCCACTTTTTCATTTTCTTCTCTCATTGTGTAAATGGTACCGCCATACCAAATTTCTCCCATATATCCCATCTCCTTTATTTTTTATTGTATAAAAAAAAGCACCATTTCAAAACATGGTGCTTTTCTAAAAATTACTTTTGTTCAGTAGTAGACGTTGTAACTTGCCATTCAATATTAAATTTATCTTTTACTTGTCCGTATGCTGGGCTCCAGAATGTTTCTTGAAGTGGCATGATAACTTCTCCACCTTCTTGTAACTTATCGAATACTTCTTTTGCTTTTTCTGCATTACTAATTTGAATTACGATTGTTACTTGAGATCCGATTGCATGCCCTTGACCTGGGAATGTATCAGAAATCATAAGATCCGTATTACCAATTTTTAAAGTAGCGTGTAAAACGCGCTCTTTCGCTTCAGCTGGAATCGGGTATTCTGGATTTTCAGGCATGTCACCAAAAGTTTGCATGACTTCTACTTTTGCATCTAAAGCCTCTTTATAAAACTGTACAGCTTCTTGCCCACTACCATCTAAAACTAAGTACGGATTAATACCTAAAATCATACGGACACCTCTTTTTTAAATTTATAAAATCGAACTTGTGTTCGTTTTTATATTATCATTGTTTTGCATTTCATTCAACTATTTACTTCACTGTTTTCAAAATTATTTTGACGGAATCTCCATCTCTTGTTTTCTAAGTTCAATACGGCGAATTTTTCCAGAAATCGTTTTTGGTAGTTCATCTACAAATTCAATTTTGCGAGGGTATTTATATGGTGCAGTAAGTTCTTTGACGTGTTGTTGGAGTGTTGGAATTAATGTTTCTTCGTTCTTTTCTATATTCTCTCTTAATACGATAAATGCCTTCACGACACTTCCGCGAATTTCATCAGGACTTGCGACAACCGCACATTCTCTTACGTAAGGATGTTTTACAAGCGCATCCTCTACTTCAAACGGCCCGATTGTATAACCAGAGCTAATAATGATATCATCACCACGCCCTTCAAACCAGAAGTAGCCGTCTTCATCTTTCTTCGCTTTATCACCTGTAATATAATAATCACCGCGGAATTGCATCGCTGTACGCTCATCGTCTTTATAATATTGTTTAAAGAGTGCCGGTGTTTCAATGTGAACTGCAATATCACCAACTTCGCCTACTTTAACTGGAATACCTTCCTCATTTACGATATCGACGTGGTTACCTGGCGTTGGTTTCCCCATTGATCCTGGTCTAATATCCATCCCTTTCATTACACCAACAAGTAGTGTATTTTCCGTTTGCCCATAGCCGTCTCTTACTGTAATATCAAAGTGCTTTTGGAATGTTCCAATGACTTCTCTATTTAACGGCTCACCTGCGGATACAGCGCTATGTAACGCCTCTAAATTGTACTCGCTTAAATCTTCTACCTTTGCCATTAATCTATACTCAGTCGGTGTACAACAAAGCACATTCACCTTATTATCGCCTAATAAATTTAAATACGTTTTCGGTTCAAACTTACCGTTGTATACAAATCCTGTTGCCCCTGAACCGAGAGTTGCTAAAAACGGGCTCCAAATCCACTTTTGCCACCCGGGACTAGCCGTTGCCCATACAACGTCATTCTCTTCAATTCCGAGCCAATTTGGGGCGCTTGTACGTAAATGAGCGTATGCCCACGCGTGCGTATGAACGACACCTTTCGGGTTTCCTGTCGTCCCTGACGTGTAAGATAAAAAGACCATATCTTCTTTATCTGTTTTCGCCATTTCTAACATGTCACTTTCTGTTTCTAATGCTGTTTTTAAATTGATCCATCCGTCTACTGACTGCTCGCTCAGGACGAATTTTTGAAGAGATTCCATTGCTTCTATATCATCAAACTGTCCAATGTACGGCTCATAGCTTACTATCGCTTTTACTTCGCCATGTCCAATTCGATATTCGATATCTTTTTTACGCAACATTTCCGAACTCGGAATTACAACAAATCCTGCTTTAATCGCAGCGATATACGTCATGTACGCTTCAATTAAACGCGGCATCATAATAAGGAGCTTGTCCCCTTTTTGTAAGCCACTTTTTATAAAAGCGTTTCCAATTTTATTTGCACCTTGCATTAATTCAAAATATGTAACTTCTCGTCTATTCCCTTTATCATCTTGCCAAATTAAAGCAAGCTTCTCTTTATCGTCTGTATATTTCTCTATTTCTGAAACTAAATTATAAGATGGTGGTGCCAACAATTCCTCTCTCTTCATAAACATCCTCCTTTTTCTTTATGCCTCCCTTATATAATAAAGAATTTTCAGTAAATTTTGAACCCTCTTCTTTTGACAATTTTTTTATGCTTTTGTCGAAATGAATTTATACTAATTTGAACAACAAAAAGAAAGAGCGGGAAAACCCGCTCTTTCTAAGCCATCGTATATGGGATTATTTTTGGAAACCGCCTAATTGTTGCTCAGCTAGTGAAACTAGACGTTTTGTAATTTCGCCACCAACAGAACCGTTAGCGCGAGATGTTGCATCCGCTCCAAGTTGAACACCAAACTCTTGAGCGATTTCGTATTTCATTTGGTCTAATGCTGATTCAGCACCAGGAACCGCTAATTTATTTGTGCTACGTGCCATGTTATATCACCTCCTTGTGAGTATAGAGTGTGATAAATAACATGACTTCATACACATTTTAGATATGGTAATTTATGGTTTTAGAAAAGTTCTTCGAATTTTTCTTCTTCCGCCACTACTTCAACTGTTTGTAATACCATTGTTTCTTTGTTCGCTACAGCTTGTTCGATTAACGATGTGAAATCGTATTTCGCTTCAAATCGATTTGCTTTTTCACGCTTCGGCTTCGTCGCCGGGCTAGCTGGTGTGAATACTGTACAGCAATCTTCGTATGGACGAATTGAAATATCATACGTGCCGATTTCTTCAGCAATTTTAATAATTTCTAATTTATCCATCGTAATAAGCGGACGAATAACTGGGTAGTTTGTTACTTCGTTAATCGTATGCATGCTATCTAATGTTTGGCTTGCCACTTGTCCAAGACTTTCACCAGTTGTGATTGCAAGTGCATTACGCTCCTCAGCAATCTGCTCTGTAATACGCATCATCATACGGCGCATAACCGTCATTGAATAGCTAGATGGGATTTCTTTATTAATCGTTTTTTGCACTTCTGTAAACGGAATAAGGTGAAGCGTTACACGTTTACAGTATTTCGTTAACTCTTGTGCTAAATCGATTACTTTTTGTTTTGCACGCTCACTTGTGAAAGGTGGGCTATGGAAGTGAACTGCTTCCACAGATACGCCGCGTTTCATCGTTAAGTACGCTGCTACTGGGCTATCAATACCACCAGAAAGAAGTACCATTACTTTTCCGCCAACGCCAACTGGTAAACCGCCAGCTCCCATATGCTCACCACACATAATATAGCTGTAACCACTGCGAATTTCTACACGTACATTCACATCTGGATTATGGACGTCTACTGTGATATCCTCTGTATTTTCTAAAATGTGCCCACCGATTTCTGGAAGTAACTCCATCGTCTTCATTGGGAAGCGCTTATCAGAACGGTGCACTGTAATTTTAAATGTTTTCACATCATCTTTTACTTGTAAGAAAGCTGCTAATGCACCTTTTTTAATATCTTCTAATTCTGATGGTACTTTCATCGCTAAGTTAAACTTATGAATACCAAATACGTCTTTCAATCTTTCAGAGATTGCTTCATGATCTTCACCATTTAACTGGATGTACATACGGTCATGCGTTGCATCAATTTTAATATTTGGGAACTTTTTCAGTTTGAACTTCACGTTATCTTTTAATGTGCTTACAAATTTAGAACGGTTTTTACCTTTTGTCGTCATTTCTCCGTAACGCACTAAAATATATTCATATGTCATCATATTTCTTTACCTCATCACTTCATATAATTTTGGCATCGTCTCTTTTACAATACCTTCAAATTGTTTTACTTCTTCCATCGTGTTGTCTGGTGCCAAACTAATACGAATAGCACTTGCAGCTGCTGCATGCGGCACTCCCATTGACACTAACACTCTGCTCACTTCATTTGCTTTTGAAGAACAAGCAGACTTCGTCGATACATATACACCGTGCTCTTCTAAAGCATGAACGACTACTTCTGGTTTTAAACCAACAAATGATACATTTAAAATGTGCGGCGCTGCATATGCAAGCGATGTATTAATCGTCACATCTTCCATCTCTTTAAAGAAGCTGACAAGCTCTGCTTGTAAACTTTGCAAATGAGCTACCTTTTCTTTCACTTGTTCCATTGTCATGCGAAGTGCTTTCACCATCGCTACAATGCCAGGTAAATTCTCTGTACCAGAGCGATACTTAAGCTCTTGTTGACCACCTGATAAAATCGGATCTAATCTTACGCCATCACGTATATAAAGAAGACCCGTTCCTTTTACACTGTGGAATTTATGTCCAGATATTGAGCAAAGATCAATATGAGAAGCATATAAATCAAGCGGTACTTTTCCTATCCCTTGTACATGATCTACATGGAATCTTATTTTCGGATGATTCGATAATAACGTTCCAATTTCAGCAACGGGCTGAATTGCTCCAGTTTCGTTGTTCACATGAATAATTGACACAAGAATCGTATCTTCACGAAGTGCTCGTTTTACATCCTCTACCGATACGACACCGTGCTCGTTAACCGGTAAATATGTTACATCAAATCCGAGTTCTTCTAATTGCTTATATGCCTCAAACACAGACGCGTGTTCAATATTTGTTGTAATGATATGTTTGCCGCGCGAACGATTCCTCATCGCTATCCCTTTAATCGCAAGGTTGTTCCCTTCCGTTCCACCTGATGTGAAAATAATTTCAGAAGGTTTAACGTGAAGAAGCTGCGCTGCAATCGTTCTTGATTGTGTTAATAGACGCTCTGCCTCTCCTCCAAGCGAATGAATAGAAGAAGGATTACCAAAATATTTCCCAGCAACCGTCACGTACGATTGAAGAGCTTCTGGATATGGCTTCGTCGTCGCACTATTATCAAAATAGATCATCGTTCTTCCCCTTTCAGCGCTATCACATCATATAATCATATCATAAATACGTGTCATTACGCTAAGACTACGCAAAGGTTCCGTTTTATCCCGATTAGTGAATAATAATTAGTGAGATACCCCCACTGATTACAGTTTCACTTTATTTTGAAACGAATAACCTTACTGTATTCCGCTATTCATTATAGCAACATCGCCTGCAAAATTACACAAAAAAACAAACCCTTTTATGAAAGGGTTTGTTCATTGTCTACATATTCAGCTATTTTTTGAACAACACCAGGTTCAAGTTGCTCTAGTACAGAAGCGGCTTGTTCTAAAGCTGCATCGTATTGATATTCACGGAATAATTTCTCCGCATAATTTAAGCTTTCTGCAAGGCTTTCATCATGACTGCGGTAACGGTTACCGTATTGAATTAATTTTTCAACTAAATACGCTTGTCCAATTAACTCTTCTGTCATTTCAGCTACACCGTTCACAGTTGTGTATGCTTCTTCTAAACTGCTATTTACAGCGTTCATATTTAACGGCTTCACTTCTAATTGTTCATATACAGCTTGCATTGCCATTTGCCCTCTTTTTAAATCTTCCACAATACTCTCTGGAAGACCTGGCAAATTCGACTTTTGCATAAAGCGTTTCGTTTCGAAAATAGTATTTCGCATTTCTTGTAACTTCTCACGCGCTTCAAATTCTTCTTTACGCATCGTTTGCAGCATTTCTTTATATTCTGCATGAAGTACTTTTAACGTTTCACATTGCTCATAAACCTCTTCTAGTTCCTCACGAATAATAGAGAAGGCAATATCTTGTTCAGCAACGCGTAATTGTAGCATTTCAAAACGTTTCGTTAAAATGTGCATTTGCTTTTCAATTACTTTTTGAGATTCAATATCCTTATCTTGCAATTGATAGCTTTGTTTCACAAGTTGTGTTTCTGTTTTCGTTTCAATCGTTTCGATACGTATTTCTTCTAAGTCTTCATAAACAGAAAGTGTTTTTTGCTCCACATAATGTCTCGCATGCACCTCTTGCTCAAGTTGATCATAGAAACCATCTAAACGAGTTTTTAAGTCTTCCACTTTTTCAGCCGCTTCTGTTATATGAAGCTCCTGTATATCCATTAAACATGTGTTTAGTTGTGTCGTCATATCACGAACTTCTTTAGGGATTTCCAAATACTCTAATACATAACCTTGTCTTACCATATCATTATGACCCTGTAATAAATCTTCCAGTTGAACTGGTAGCGTCGCTTGACACTCTACTAATAAATCTGGAATTTGGTGAATAATGATTTCTAAACTTGCTAAACCTTCTTCTAAACTAATAACAATTTCTCTCGCTTTTAAGTAGTCACCATTATCTGTTGCTTCTTCAAAGCTTTTAAATTTATTAGATTCAGCGTCTAGCATCTCTTCGATTTTCTGCTCTGCTGCTCCATACATATGTCTATGAGCAAGAACACTCTTTTTCATACTACGATATGTATCACGTAACCCTTCAATTTCCGAGCTATTTTTCTCATGGCTTTCTAACAATTGCTGTAATTCATTTAAAACACCTGTAATACGATTATCAGCGTCATCTAAACCACTTATGGATTCGTTCATCGCATGCTTTGCTTTTCGGAAGGAGAATTGCGAGGCGAATTTTCGCGCTTGCGCTAAATCTTTGTCAGCTTTCGGAAGGGTTGTTGATACAATTTCATCCCATTCTTCACGCCATTTACCAAACAGTTCTTCTGTTTGACCCGTCATGTTTAAATCTTTTACCCGTTTTAGTTCATCTGCCACAGGTTTATCTTTTATCTCTTGTTTCCACTGCTCCAGTGCTTCAATATCTTTATATGAACGATTTCTTATCACAAGCTCTATCATGAGCAGCACTAGAATAGAGCTTACTACAATGATAACGATCGTCAGGATAGAATCCATGCAAAAAAGCCTCCTAGTTATATCTCTTTTTTTGTCCGTTCCGTTTATGAAATGGAAGGCATTATGTATAAAAAGGGAATTCCCCTATATTTAACAACTAACAATGTACTAATCATACCATGTAATGGCTTGTTTTTGACCTAGTTTTTTTAAAATTTCATGTTTCTTTCAATGCGATTGTAATCTTTCTCAATATTCCGCCTACCTCACTACCTATCCTCAAATGATTGTAATAACAAACAATCTTTCGTATGAGATACGAAAGAAATTTTCCGCATGAGTGGTGGTTCAACAGAAATTCCATGTACATTTCCCTGCCTTACAGACTGCTCTACTGCCCTTTCTGGAAGTAAAGTGATGCCAAGGCCAGCTTTTACCATTGCAAGCATCGGTTCTGCGTAAGATGTTTCCACAGCTATAGTTGGTTTTACATCTATCTCATGAAACATGTTCATAATCATTTTCCTTACATCGCATATTTCTGGATATACAATTAATTTTTCATTTTGCAGCTCTTCTATTTGAATGACTTTCTTCTCTTTATACGGATGATTATTTGAAACGGCACAAACAATTTTCTCTTGTTGCACTTCTTTTATATACGTAGCACCTTCTACTACTGAATCGATGAACATCGCTTCAATCTCCCGCGCTTTAAATAAATCTCTTAATACTTCCGTATGTCCGATTTGCCACTCTACTTCGAACTCATCACCTAATACATCTTTACATTCTAATATATAATGTTCTGCTAAACTCGGTAGTATACCAATTGAAAACTTTCGGTTCTCTTGATACCCCCTCATTTCTGTTTTTGCTTCATTTATTTGTTCCAAAATCGGTAGCATTCTTTTTATAAATAACTCTCCTGCCTCCGTTAACTCCACTCCTTGCGCAGAACGCTTAAGTAAAGTAACCTCTAAATCCGCTTCTAACTTTTGAATTTGCTTACTAAGCGCTGGTTGAGATATATGTAAAATCTTACTTGCCTTTGATAAACTTCGCGTATGCTTCACTTCGATAAACGATCGTACTGCCTCCAAATCCATCGTACACACCTCTAACAAAAAGTTATAACCGTTATAAGAAATCGATATTTCCTCCTATAAACAATTACTCTTTATACTTATTTCATCAACTTACTATAACGAAATGTAAAGGGGAAAGATACTCTTGAACAAAAAACAAATGCTACTCGGATCCTTTCTATGCTTACTCGCCGTAACTGCCTGGGGATTTATGTTTCCTGTAATGACAAATGCCCTGCAATTTATCGATCCGTTCTTCTTCACAACGATTCGCTATGGATCAGCAGCTATTATTTTTCTTATTTTGCTATTAATTACTGAAGGGAAGACTTCACTCCACTTAGAAAAAAGAACACTTTCTCTGTTCTTTTACGGGACAGTCGGTTTCGCAGGATATGGTTTTCTCGTTTTCTACGGACAACAACTTGCCGGGCCTTCTGGAGCAATCCATGCAGCGATGATTCAGTCTCTCATGCCACTAATTGCCTTATCATTACAATGGATAACAAAAAACAAGCGCCCACAAAACTACACATTCCTTTGTATGTTCGTTGCATTACTCGGTGTTATGCTTGTCATTTCAAAAGGAAATATTCACTTATTATTTGGAGCTGCAAGCCACTTATCGACAAATATATTGATGCTATGCGGCGTTACTTGCTGGGTCATTTATACAAACGGGGGTGCTCGTTTTCAATCTTGGTCACCACTTCGATATACGACATTAACTTGTTTATTTGGCTCCATTTCACTCATCGTTATTGTTACTTTCTTAACGTATACAAATATAGTTACTATGCCGTCACTGCGTACAGTTGTGAGCGTTCGTTTTGAGCTCTTTTATATGTCGATTATCGCAGGAGTTATCGCTGTATTTTGCTGGAATATGGGAAATCGCTATATTTCATCTATTAACGGCATATTATTTATGAATTTAGTTCCTATCCTTGCCCTGATCGGTTCTATCTTTCGAGGTTATACAGTCGATAAAATTGAAATCGCTGGAGCTGCATTAACAATTATCGCTCTATTATGTAACAATTTATGGCAAAGAAAAGTAAACATAAAAATCCCCACCTCAGTTCGTTAGGTGGGGATTCTTCACATATGAACAGCTCTTGGCCATTCATGGTACATATTTGCTTTACATAATGCTTGTTCCATCCATTGCTCAATCTCTTTCGTATACATTTCTATGAAAAATGTCTCAGACGGGAAAGAATGCAGTACTTCTGATATATATTGTGGATATAAAAACGGCATATTTATCATACCTTTTAATTGCGTCATAAACATTGTAAATGATACTTTCTGAAATTCTTGTTTCATTTGTCCTTGTCTAATAATTTGCTCTATATAATATCTTTCTTTAGAAAAATAAACGGTCATTACTTCACGAATTAATGTCGTATCAAGCGAAAGCTCTCGGTAGAAGAAACGTGTTAGTTCTCTATTTTCAAATTGATATCGTAACATCCCACGCACCATTTGCACCATCACATCTTTAGCCGACAAATACTCTCTCTGTTCAAACGAAATTTCAATCACATGAATATACCCTTCTAAAAAATCAGTAATAAGCTGTTCTAATAAACCTTGCTTCCCAGCAAAATAATATGAAATATTCGCTACATTCACATCCGCTCGCTTTGCAATGTCTCGCACCGACGTTCCATCATAACCTTTCGTATTAAACAACGATATTGCCGCATCAATTACTTTTTGTTTCGTCTGCTTCATGCGCTCACTTCCTCTCAATGAACAGCTATAGTTTAAATTTCTTGACTTTTAAGACAAATTCCTTTAATTTTCTATCGACAAAGTCATGTGAAATACATCGTATTTTGCTAATGTTTTACACATCTCGATAAAAAAGGAGCTGTTTCCATGTTTACTAAAGAAAGTTATGCAGGATCTCGTGTGCAGCAATATGAGACAGTAATTAAACAACTGGATGCGTTATTAACTGGCGAATCAAACGTAGTCGCAAACTTATCAAATGCGTCCGCATTATTAAACCAATTTTTAGATCGCGTTAATTGGGTTGGCTTTTACGTAACAGAAGGAAATCAGCTTGTCCTTGGACCGTTCCAAGGAATGCCTGCTTGCGTACGCATTCCATTTGGACGAGGCGTTTGCGGCGTAGCAGCTGAAACGAAAACAACGCAGCTTGTAGCAGACGTTCACCAATTCCCAGGTCACATCGCTTGCGATAGTGCTTCTAATTCAGAAATCGTTGTACCGATTGTGAAAGAAGGAGCTGTCATTGGTGTACTTGACATTGATAGTCCTGAAAAGAATCGTTTTGATGAAGTAGATCAGTGCTATTTAGAAAAGTTTGTGGAAACACTCCTAAAACATATGTAAAAAGAAAAGAGCGAGTTATCGATTTAGTACGTCCTGTACAAAACCGATAGCTCACTCTTTTTTTATTGATTAACAGTAGATATTTTCTTTAATGCTTGCTCTAAATCAGAAACGATATCCTCCCAAGATTCTAAACCAACCGATAAGCGTATTAAATTATCGAAAATGCCCATTTCTTTTCTTAGTTCAGCTGGAATCGCAGCGTGCGTCATCGTTGCTGGATGCTGAATTAACGTTTCTGTATCTCCTAAACTCACCGCAATTGTAATAAAGTGGAGGTCATTAATAAATGCTTGCGTCTCTTCTTTTCCGCCTTTTACTGAAAAAGAAATAACACCGCCCCCGCGCTTCATTTGACGAGATGCTAATTCCCCTTCTGGATACCAAACACCTTCTACCGCATCATGTTTTCTTAAGAACGATACAATTTTTTCTGCATTATCACAATGACGATCCATTCTTACCGCTAACGTCTTTAACCCGCGTAATAATAACCACGCATCAAACGGCGCCATAATGCCGCCGATATCTTTTCGCATCGGGCGAATCTTTTCAGCTAACGCTTTCGTTTTACAAATTGTTACACCCGCTACAACGTCACCATGGCCACCAATATATTTTGTCGCACTATGCACAACAGCGTCACAGCCAAGCTCAAGCGGTCTTTGTAAATAAGGTGAACAAAACGTATTATCAACAATGACAAGTAAACCATTTTGCTTCGCAACCTGAATAACTTGTTTTAAATCGATTAATTTCATTGTCGGATTAATCGGTGTTTCAACGAAAATAAGCTTTGTATTTGGACGAATTTTATTTTCAATATCAACCTCTGTCTCCATCTCACAAAACGAATGCGTAATCATAAATTTTTCTTCTAACACTTCTAAAAAACCGTACGTACACCCATATAATCCATTTGAACAAATAATATGATCTCCAGCCTTTAAAAAACCGATTAAAGTTGCTGAAATAGCTGCCATACCAGATCCGAAGGCAAGTGCTTCTTCTCCTCCTTCTAACACCGCCATACGTTCTTCAAATAATTTCACAGTCGGATTTCCAAGCCTTGAGTAAATATAAGATGGATCCACTCCCGCAAAACTCGCCTCTCCTTGCTGCGCAGTCTCAAATGTAAACGTAGAGGTTTGAAATAAAGGTGGTGTTAAACTTCCTTTATGTTCCTCAGGTGTATAACCGTGATGAATTAACGCTGTCTCCATATGCTTCTTTTTCATAAAAACATCCCCTTTATGTTTTTATTACCGCATATTCACCAGTAAAAAACTGATGAACGTTTTTACTACATTTTATGTAAGCGTTTTATTTGTGTTTCTATCTCTTCTTTTATATTGTTTTAAATTCCTTCTTATATTAATTTCCAAAATTTATATGCATAAAACAAAAACGTACTCGCTTGACGAAACTCTGGGTAAAAGATATAATAGCGTTTGTGTAAAATAAAAAGGCAGCCTTGTAATGTGAGTTTATCGTTTGTATTTTGTTCCTCTACGGAGGTGTATCTCGTAACTCCCTGCTGCTGGAGCGAAGGTACATGAAAACAAAATGCCCGTAAATATCGATTACGTCTGTTTTTATTTTACGTAAATAAAAACATTTTTAAAGGAGGAGTCAACTATGGCTCGTTATACAGGTCCAGCTTGGAAACTGTCTCGTCGTCTTGGAATCTCTCTAAGCGGCACAGGAAAAGAATTAGAAAAACGCCCTTACGCACCAGGTCCTCACGGTCCTAACCAACGTAAGAAACTTTCAGAATACGGTTTACAATTACAAGAGAAACAAAAACTTCGTCACATGTACGGCATGACTGAGCGTCAATTCCGTCGCACATTTGACCAAGCAGGTAAAATGCCTGGTAAGCACGGCGAAAACTTCATGATCCTTCTTGAAGCTCGTCTTGACAACTTAGTTTACCGTATGGGCTTAGCTCGCACTCGTCGTGCAGCTCGCCAATTAGTAAACCACGGTCACATCATGGTTGATGGCGCTCGCGTAGATATCCCATCTTACCGTGTAAAACCTGGTCAAACTATCAGCGTTCGCGAAAAATCTAACAGCCTTGTTGTTGTTAAAGAAGCGATCGAAGTTAACAACTTCGTACCAGAATACTTAACTTTCGATGCTGACAAATTAGAAGCTACTTACACTCGTCACGCTGAGCGTGCTGAGTTACCAGCTGAAATCAACGAAGCATTAATCGTAGAGTTCTACTCTCGTTAATGACAAAAAGCCAATCCTGTGGATTGGCTTTTTTCGTTTATATATAAAATAAAATTATTTATTTTCCTCTTTTTGAACATATACATAAGCATCTTTCTGCTCTTTATGTACATCCACCTTCGAATTCTCTGCAAGCTGACCCGCATTTAGCAAAGAAAAAATAATGAGCGCTTCTAGTGACATTTTATTTTACCACTCCTTTCTATTTGTTATACGTTTATCATACCGCTTACATGTGATTTCCGTATGAACTCGAAAAGGAGATTACAACAAAATGGTTACAAGCATATGAATGCACGCTATAATAACCATAAAATAGGAGGTAGATTCTTTTTGACAATAAACCAAATGGTTCAACTCGGAAGTTCATTTATGTTGTTTATTACTTCAGCACTGATGAGTTGGTATCAGGGGAGTAATTTAATAGATAATCCTGATGAATGGAAATATAGCGCTAAGTTTACGAATTACTTCAAAGGCACCGTTTCAAATTACCAAGATATTTATCAAATTGATTTCTTTATATATGCAGCAAAATTTTATCCAACAGCATTTATCGTTATGCTAGTTAGTTTACTTTATATGCTCATATTAATTCTTTATATTCTATTTTCAAAAAAAGATCTGGCGATTTAAATCCATACATAAAAAACCCCGAATCATAAACTTTTCAGCCTATAATTCGGGGTATTATTTGTTTATATTCGTTTCTAATTAGTAACGAATTAAGAAATATTTCTTTTTACCGCGGCGAATGATTGTGAATTTACCTTCGATGCGGTCGTTTTCTGTTACAACGTAGTCTAACGCTTGTGTACGCTCACCGTTTACGTAGATTGCGCCGTTCGTTACATCTTCACGTGCTTGACGTTTTGATGGAGAGATTTTGCTTTCTACAAGTAAGTCGATTAATACTGTATCTTCTGCAGTACGTTCTACAGATGGTACGTCTTTGAATCCTTGCTCGATTTCGCTTGCAGTTAGTTCTGCTACAGAACCGCTAAATAATGCAGCTGAAATTTTAATCGCTTGCTCTAATGCTTCTTCGCCGTGAACAAGTTTTGTCATTTCAGAACCTAATGCTTTTTGTGCTGCACGTTTTTCTGGCGCTTCAGCTACTTGCTTTTCAAGCTCAAGAATTTCTTCATGAGATAAGAATGTGAAGTATTTTAAGTATTTAACAACATCGCGGTCATCTGTGTTAATCCAGAATTGGTAGAACTCGTAAGGAGTTGTTTTCTCTGGGTCTAACCAAATTGCTCCGCCTTCTGTTTTACCAAACTTCGTACCGTCAGATTTAGTAACAAGTGGAATTGTTAAACCGAATGCTTTCGCATCTTCTTCTGATTTACGGATTAATTCAAGACCCGCTGTAATGTTACCCCATTGGTCACTACCACCGATTTGTAGGCGACAATTATGGTGTTGGTATAAGTTTAAGAAGTCGTATGATTGTAAAATCATGTAACTGAACTCAGTGAATGAAATACCAGTTTCTAAACGAGATGCTACTGTATCTTTTGCTAACATATAGTTTAAACCGAAGTTTTTACCGATATCGCGTAAGAATGAAATTACATCTAAGTTACCAAGCCAGTCATAGTTGTTAGCCATTGTTGCTGGGTTGTCCACGTTTTCGAACTCTAAGAAGTTTGAAAGTTGGTTTTTAATGCTTTCTGTGTAGTAAGCAACTGTATCTTTCGTATTTAATGTACGCTCTGCTTTTTTACCACTTGGGTCACCGATCATACCAGTACCACCACCAACAAGTGCGATTGGTTGGTGACCAGCTAATTGGAAACGACGTAACATTAATACTGGTAACATATGACCGATGTGTAAGCTATCTGCTGTCGGATCGAAACCACAGTATAATTTAACGCTTTCTTTTTCTAATAATTGCTCAAGGCCCTCAGCATCTGTTTGCTGATTAATTAGACCGCGAAATTCAAGATCTTGTAAAATACCCATATCCTACATACTCTCCTTTAAGTTCATTACTGGCGTGAAGGTTGAAAACATAAAAAAATCGCCCCTTCAAATAAGGGACGATTTTGATTATCGCGTTACCACCCTAGTTGCAGGCCAAAAAGCCTACCACCTTATTTACATAACGGCTTAGCACCGTCTTTTCCCTTTTGAATACAATTCAATCGAAAAAAGATGCTCTAGGGGCGTAATTCGCGATCATCTATGTGCTGATTTTCACCGACCATCAGCTCTCTAAAACAGGGAAATGATCACTACTTCTCCCTTTCCACGCTCAATTATTCATATACTTTTCTTTATATCATTATTTACTAGCATGTGTCAAATTGAAGAAAATACTATATACAAACTACCTTGAAGATTTTTCCCCTCCATAAAACTCTTGCATCTCCTTTTCGGAAACCTTTGTCAGTTTTAATTTATGCGATTTCTTTCCCTCTTCACTCATGTACAACGTTGTATCATCCAATAATTCCAATTTCACTCTTCCATTCCAAGGGTATGACATATTACATATTACTTGATTATCCTTATAATCTACTACACTCCCTTTAACTCTTTCTGTTTTCCCTCTCTTTTCATAAAACACTATTTCAATATTTTTATCGTCTATTTCTTGAATCTGAAGGTAAGCCCCTTTACCGCCAGCATACCAATACCCTTTCATCTTATTAAAAGTAGAAGAATGAGTTAAAAAAATATAAATAGTGCTTGCAACGATTATTAAGGCTATTGCACTTACAACTACGAATCGTTTATGGGCTAGAAAACTAGTTTTTTTCTTATTCTCTACATTCCATTCATTGTTCGTTTCTAATATCTCCTCTGAACATTGTTGTTTCTCTAAATTCATACCACAATCCCCACAAAAATTATCATGCTGTCGCACCTGACTTCCACAATTGGAACACTGTCTCATAATTTATCTTCCCCTCAATAATACATTAATTATATATTTGTATATTAACATATTATTATTTAATTTGGAATTAATTTCATAATATGTCTAAATGTAAAAAGCACATAGCTTTCACTATGCACTTCATTTCTCCTACCCTATTTAAAATCCTATAATTAATATCATAATTATAGAAATAACCGGAAGCCCAACTAACAACGATACATGAAACACAACCGATAAATCATTTCCAATGGTCGCCTCCACAGGATCTTTCGCCGGGGAACCAAGAAACCCGATTAATCGATCGAATCGACTTACCGTTTTTGGAAAGTCTGGTATTTCTACATGATCACTATCTAAATGTTGCTTTAACTTATATTCACTCTTAAAGGGATTTTCGCTCAATTTCATCCACCTCCAGCAATTGTTTCAATTTCTTTATCCCGTTATGGAGTCTCGACTTCACTGTTCCAATCGGAATGTTTAATATTTCTGCAATTTCTTTTTGCTGCATATTATGATAATAAGAAAGGATTAGGACCGCTCTTTGCTCTTCTGGAACTTTCAAAATTGCTTCTCTTACTGTGAGCCGATCTTCGTGAGAAAATTCTTTTTCCGGAATCGGCACTAAAAATGGCAAAAGCGTACGCCACTTTTTTCTCCTATTTAATTTATTAATCATAAGACGATAACCGATTTGAAATAAATACGTTTTTATTTTGCCCTTTTCAGGTTCATACATATGTTTCTTACGCTCTAGCGTCAAAAACGTATCTTGCACAAGATCGATACTTAATTGTTCATCTCGGTTAAATCGATATAAAAATGTGTATAGCGTTGGTTTGATTAAAATATATAGTCTTTCTCCCGCTTGTTTATCTCCACTTTGATACGCAAGCATGAGCTCTTCCTCAATCCCAATCTGCGCCATGATTTTTGATCTCCTTTATTCCTTTTAACGTTAACGAAATACGGGAAATTAAATAGCAACTAGCAACAATAATCCATACTTGCGATTGATTCGTAAAAAATTGAACACACGGGTTTTGAATTGTCTGCCCGGTTGAAACTAAAATATTTAATACTTGCACACATATACATGCATACACTGCCAGACAAGCTGAAATCGTATCAAATACATTCCAGCGAAAGTACACTTTTGTTTTTGTAAAATCAATTTTATATCCTTTTTTCCGTACTATATGTTTTCTATCAAACGGAATAATGATTGAAAACATAACAATCATCATAACGCCAGCTGTAATCATTGAAACTTTAAATCCGATTGGCATCGGTAATAGCAAACCACAAGAAAATACGACTATAATTCCAAGTAAAGCAAAAGCAAGAAGTAATTTATTAGACATAAAAAAGCCTCCCTCATCTATTCTTTCACAAATGTATACAGACGAGGAAGACACTTCGTTCAAATATTATTTTAATTTTTTTATAATCTTTGCGGGATTCCCGCCAACTACTACATTATTAGGTACATTTCTCGTTACGACAGCACCAGATGCGATCACCGCATTGTCTCCAATTGTTACACCTGGATTAATAATTGCTCTTCCGCCAATCCATACGTTATCGCCAATTGTAACTGGTTTTCCGTATTCTGATCCGCTTATGCGCTCTACTGGATCAAGCGGGTGTGTTGCTGTATAAATGTGAACACCTGGAGCTAACATACAGTTCACTCCGATTGTTACCGGGCATACGTCTAAAATCGTACAGTCAAAGTTCGCGTAAAAATTTTCGCCAACGTGAATGTTATAACCGTAATCACATCTAAAAGAAGATTCAAGATGAATATTATCTCCTGTCGTTCCAAATAATTCTTTTACGATTTCGCTACGCTCTTTTAATTGCTCTTCTGGCGTATCATTTAATTTTCTCGTTAATATACGTGCTTGCTCTCTTTCTTGTACTAAAACTGGATCAGCCGGTATGTACATTTCTCCTAGTATCATCTTTTCTTTTTCTGTTTTCATCATACTCCCCCTTTTAACTTATATACATAAGTTAATAATAACATAAAAAAAGGCCTGAACATTTTTCGTTCAGACCTTCCTCTCTTAATCTTCCATCGTTGATAAGTCACCTGTTGGTAAATTCAGCTCCCACGCTTTTAATACGCGGCGCATAATTTTACCACTTCTCGTTTTCGGTAATTTATCTCTAAATTCAATTTGCCTTGGCGCTGCATGAGCTGCTAGGCCTTTCTTTACAAATTGACGAATTTCTTCTTTTAATTCATCAGATGGTTCGTATCCTGCTCGAAGTGCGATAAATGCTTTAATAATTTCGCCGCGCACCGGATCAGGAATACCAATTACACCTGCTTCTGCAACAGCAGCATGCTCGATTAATTTACTTTCTACTTCAAACGGACCAACGCGCTCACCTGACGTCATAATTACATCGTCAATACGTCCTTGGAACCAGAAGTATCCATCTTCATCCATATAGGCAGAGTCACCTGATACGTACCAATCTCCCGGCATGAAATAAGATTCATACTTTTGCTGGTTATTCCAGATTGCACGCATCATAGATGGCCAACCTTTCGCAATTGCTAAGTTACCCATTGTGTATGGAGGAACTTCATTTCCTTCATTATCAACAATCGCTGCTTTCACACCTGGAATTGGTTTACCCATTGAGCCTGGGCGAATTTCCATACAAGGGTAGTTACAAATAACTTGTCCACCTGTTTCTGTCATCCACCACGTATCATGAATACGAAGTCCAAATGCATTCATACCCCAGCGAATTACTTCTGGATTTAACGGCTCACCAACGCTTAATACGTGGCGCACTTGTGATAAGTCATATTTTTTAATTGCGTCTTGTCCAGCTCCCATTAACATACGGAACGCTGTTGGTGCACTGTACCAAACCGTCACACCGTAATCTTGCAGTGCTTCATACCAAGCTTCTGGACTAAAGCGTCCACCTAAAATAACATTTGACGCTCCAACTAACCACGGTGCGAAAATACCGTAAGCTGTTCCCGTTACCCAGCCCGGGTCAGCAGTACACCAATATACATCGTCTTCTTTTAAATCTAATACCCACTTCGCCGTTTGATAGTGCTGAACCATTGCGTTTTGCGCATGAAGCACACCTTTTGGCTTACCAGTAGAACCAGACGTGTAATGTAGAATCAAACCGTCTTCACGGCCTAACCATTCAATATGTAATTCTTTTGAAGCTTGTTCAAATAAAGGATTGAACGCTACCGTTTTACCGCCTTCTTCTACATTATCCCCAACAAGGAAAACTGTTTTTAAAGCAGGTAAATCATTTAATGGTACACGCTCTAATAACTCAGGCGTTGTAATTAACACCTTCGCTTCACTATCTTCTAAACGATCGCGAACCGCACCTTCCATAAATGCTTCAAATAACGGTCCAACAATTGCTCCTAATTTCACTGCACCTAAAAGTGCGAAATATAACTCTGGAGAACGTGGCATAAAAATAAAAACGCGATCGCCTTTTTCTACATCGCCATAATTTTTCAGGACATTCCCTGCTTTATTAGAAAAATCCTTCATTTCCTTAAATGTATATTTCTCTTTTCGCGATCCATCTTGATAATAAAGAGCTACTTTATTCTTTCGATCGGATTTCGCATGCTTATCAATTGCCTCATACGCCATATTTACTCGGCCTGTTTCATTCCAAGTAAAGTTTTTATTAACCTCTTCCCAGTTAAAATTCGCGTATGCCTCATCATAATTCGGCAAATTATTTTCTCCTTTAATGACAGGAAGCGTTTCTACTTTCATACTTTACATCCCCCTCCTATGTATTCTATTATCTAT
This sequence comes from Bacillus sp. C-3-6, assembly GCF_054509685.1. Taxonomy (NCBI): domain Bacteria; kingdom Bacillati; phylum Bacillota; class Bacilli; order Caryophanales; family Bacillaceae; genus Bacillus; species Bacillus sp. C-3-6. The sequence goes on from NZ_CM137247.1 coordinate 4,420,608, forward strand.
TATAATGATATTATTTAAAATTTTCAGTATATTTGTTGATTTTTAGACAAATTTTTAATGACAAAATTCGATTCACATCGCATATATTATAAAGTACGATATTAATAGATTCACAAACCCTCAAGGTGGTGAGCAATACATTGATTCATAAAAAAATATACAATGCTAGAAACTTAAAAACAGCGAAAGGCACTTTAATTATTGAAGGTCCTGTCTCTACACATAATCTTGAAATGTATGAATTTCATCCAGATTTAGTTGCATTTCGTCCTGCTGAACAGCAATATAAAGCAATTGTCGAAATTTCTAAATTACCAGAAGCTCGACTCATTATTGCTAGACATGACCAAATGATTGTTGGATATGTTACATATTTATATCCTGATCCACTTGAACGATGGTCAGAAGGAAAAATGGAAAACTTAATTGAGCTTGGGGCAATCGAAGTAGTCCCAGCCTTCCGCGGGAGTTCTGTCGGAAAGAACTTACTAGAGGTTTCTATGATGGACGATTATATGGAAGATTACATTATATTGACGACTGAATATTATTGGCACTGGGATTTGAAACAAACAGGATTGAATGTGTGGGAATACCGAAAAGTAATGGAAAAGATGATGAATGCCGGCGGGTTACAATGGATGGCTACAGACGATCCTGAAATTTGTTCACATCCTGCCAACTGTTTAATGGTCCGCATCGGTAAACGCGTTGATACGGATTCTATTCAAGCTTTTGATCGTCTACGTTTTCACAATCGTTTTATGTATTAATAAAGGGGGCAACTGGAATGATTGTAGAAGAAATTATGAATCAAAATGTAGTTACACTACATCCAAACGATACAATCGAAACAGCAATCCGAACGATTCGCACGAAAGGAATTCGGCACATTCCAATTGTCGATCAAAATAATCACGTCGTAGGCATTATTTCTGATCGGGATGTAAGAGATGCAAGTCCGTCTATTCTAGATGAACAAGTTTCACTCGATATGCTACAGCAACCGCTTGAACTTATTATGAAACATCCTGTAATGACTTGCCATCCTCTCGATTTCGTTGAGGAAATTGCTACTTTATTTTTTGAAAATAAAATTGGCTGCCTTCCTGTTACAAAGGCTGGTAAGTTAGTTGGTATCATCTCAGAATCTACAGTACTGCACACGTTAGTGAAATTAACAGGGGCACATCAACCGAGTTCACAAATTGAAATTCAAGTAAAAAACGAGCCTGGTATTCTTGGAAAAGTCGTTGCTATTTTTAGTGATTTACAAATAAATATCGTGAGCGTTCTCGTCTATCCAGCAAAAGATGAGAATGATAAAGTACTTGTTTTCCGCATTCAAACGATGAATCCTCTCAAAGTGATTGATGCACTTGAAGCAGAAGGCTATCGCGTATTATGGCCGAACATCATGGGGATGCAAGCATGAGTAGCGCGTTTATTTATTCGGATGACTTTCGGGGCTATTCATTTAGCCCTGATCATCCTTTTAACCAACTGCGCGTCACACTTACGTATGATTTATTACAAAAGGGCGGTTTCATCTCTTCTTCCCAAATCATCTCACCACGGATGGCTACAGATGAAGAAATTGCCTACGTTCATACAGAGGAGTACATAAATGCGGTAAAACGTGCTGGAGAAGGAAAGTTAGAAAAATCAATTGCGATGACATATGGACTTGGAACAGAAGATACACCGATGTTCCCAAATATGCACGAAGCAAGCGCATTGCTCGTTGGTGGTACATTAACAGCTGTCGATGCTGTTCTTTCTGGGAAAGTAAAGCACGCTCTCAATTTAGGTGGCGGCTTACATCACGGCTTTCGCGGCAAAGCATCTGGCTTTTGTATTTATAACGACAGTTCTATCGCAATGAAATATATTCAAAAGAAATACGGTTTACGCGTCTTATATATTGATACAGATGCTCATCACGGCGATGGCGTTCAGTGGTCATTTTATGATGACCCTAACGTATGCACCATTTCACTGCATGAAACTGGTCGCTATTTATTCCCTGGAACTGGCGCTGTAAACGAACGTGGACAAGGTAATGGTTATAGTTATTCTTTTAACGTTCCACTCGATGCTTTTACAGAAGATGAATCGTTCTTAGAATCATATCGAACTGTTGTAAAAGAAGTTGCGGCGTACTTTAAACCGGATATTATTTTAACGCAAAATGGTGCTGACGCACATTATTATGACCCACTTACACATCTTTGTGCAACAATGAATATTTACCGCGAAATACCGAAGCTCGCTCGTGAAATTGCTAATGAATATTGCGACGGTCGCTGGATCGCTGTCGGTGGTGGCGGCTATGACCATTGGCGCGTCGTACCAAGAGCATGGGCGCTCATTTGGCTCGAAATGAACAACATCCAAAACATCTCAGGTTATCTCCCTCCAGAATGGATTGAAGCTTGGAAAGGACAAGCAGAAACAGAACTTCCCCTCACATGGGAAGATCCAGACAACATGTATAAACCTATCCCCCGTAAACCAGAAATTGAAGAAAAAAATGCATTAACTGTAGCAAAATCCCTTGAAATTATTCGGAATAATATGACAAAATCTTTATACTAAACGAAAAGGAGGCTCGTTTTTGAATAGCCTCCTTTTATTTATTGTCGGTTTCTGTCGGTAAGTCGATATATTTTAATAATCGCTGATATATTTCGAAATGCGCCGATATATTTTGATAATCGCTGATATATTTCGAGATGCGCCGATATATCTTCATTTCATAACAGCCTGGCCCAACTTTTATGAGAAAAGGTCGTGATATTATGTGGAAACGACAAATGATCCACACGAAACGTGGCACATTTGAACTCTTTACAAAAGGAGATGGCGAATCGCTTTGTATTACACATCACTATTCACAATTTAATGAAACTGGTGATTACTTTGCGGATGTTTTTACTGCTACGCATCGTGTATTTCTCATTAATTTACGAGATACTGGTAGCTCTGTAACCGCCCAGTCAGAAAACGAATTAAGCATGATTGAAACAATCCACGACTTGGAAGCCATACGAGAAGCATTACAACTTCCAACATGGCATTTCGCTGGCCATTCAACAGGTGGTATGCTTGGACTTTTATATACGATTACATATCCAAATTCCTTACAATCATTAGCCGTAGTAGGAGCTGCAGCAAGTAACTATACCGAAACACCATTTTGCATTTATCATCCCGAACATTCACAATTTCATTATATGCAAGAGCTCATCGAAAACTTAAAAAGCCCTCATCTTACAAGTGAAGGACGGAAAAAACTATCTACTAAGAGAACAAAATTATCATTGTATAAACCAGAAAACTACAACTCTTATTTTTGTAAACCAATCAAAAAAACAATGTCCGTTAGCCGGATGAATGCTTTCGTCAATGAATATCCGTTATTTGATTTAAGGGAGTATTTACCTTCCATCCAAACAAAGACACTTATTATATGCGGAAGATATGATGTACAGTGCCCAATTCAGTATTCTATCAAGATGCATGATGGGATACGTAATTCTATCTTCATTCCATTTGAAAACAGCAACCATTATCCTTTTTTAGAAGAGGCTACTCAGTTTACTTCTACTACTCAAACATTTTATAAATCGTTAGTACCGTTATTATTAAGAAAACCTAAACACTGACAAAAAGCTCACAGCCTCTATAAGACTATGAGCTTTTTTCAAAAGAAATATTTCACACTAAAAACAACTAAAAAAATACAAGAAATAACAACTAAACCCACATCAAGTAATACCGACTTTTTATCTCTATCTTTTAAACTTTCCTTAGAGCTAGAAATGCTTTTAATTACCCAAAAGATCGCAAAAAAGAACCAACCAAAATGATCATTCGTAGAATCTTCATCATAAAACATTTGTATTGCACCAATAATCAATAAGATAAGTACGATATTAGTTCCAATCTTTAAAGCCTTGTTTGATTTATTATCTTTTAATATATCCCCCAACATATAGCACGCTCCCCATGCTCTCCTCTGTTTTGTTTCTCTTTACATTTTAACATAAATTACCTATCCCTTCCTTTTCATTCGAATAACATACAAAAAACCTGCCAATTACTCGGCAGGTTCCCTACACATTAAAACGATAACCAGCTCCCCATACTGTTTCAATATATTGCGGGTGGGCAGGATCTCTTTCAATTTTTTCACGTAGCTTTCTAATGTGGACGACAACAGTGGCTAAATCACCAGCGGAATCTAATCCCCAAATGCGTTCAAATAACTGTTCTTTATTTAATACTTGGTTTGGATGTGTTACAAAGAATGTTAATAAATCAAATTCCTTCGTTGTAAATGCCACTTCTTCATTGTTTATAAAAACTTTCCTCGCTCGTTGATCGATAGAAATTCCGTGAATATATAACGTATCACGTTGCTTACTTACATTTCCTGATAATCTTTCATAACGGGCAATATGTGCTTTTACTCTTGCAACTAATTCGCTTGGACTAAACGGTTTCGTTATATAATCATCCGCTCCTAATCCGAGCCCGCGAATTTTATCTATATCTTCTTTTTTTGCTGAAACAAGTAGAATCGGAATATCTTTTACAGCACGTATTTGTTTACAAATTTCGAATCCGTTCATTTTCGGGAGCATAATATCTAAAATAATTAAATCATATTCTTCTTGCAGGGCTATTTGTAAACCTGTTTCTCCTGAATGCTCTACATCAACTTGGAAATCATTAATTTCTAAATAATCTCGCTGTAATTCTGCAATACTTACTTCATCTTCTATTAGTAAAATTCTTTTCAATTTACTCACCACATTCCTCTACTTTTTCCAATGAGAAGAAAATGCTTGCGCCTTTACCAAGCTCGCTTTCCGCCCAAATTTCCCCGCCATGTTCTTCAACAATTTGCTTCGCTATTGCTAAACCAAGTCCACTTCCACCTGTGCTAGAATTTCGCGATTGTTCTGCACGATAAAAACGTTCAAAGATATACGGTAGCGTATCAGATTCTATACCTGATCCATTGTCCATCACTTTCACAATAACTTTATTGTTATCACTCGATACTGTTACAGTAATTTTCTTCTCTTCTTTATCCATGTACTTCACACTATTATGAATTAAATTTGATATAACTCTATTTATCTTTTCGCAATCAGCCGTTACATATAATGGCGATGAATGTAATTGTAAGTTAACTTCTATACCTTCTTCACTTAAATCCATCTGCATCTCTTCTATTAATTCTTGCATAAACGTATTTAATTCAACTGTCTCAAATTGGAATGGAACTCGATTCAAATCGAGCTTTGAAAACAAAAAGAGTTCATCAATGAGTGTGTCCATATGTTTTGCCTTCGTGTGAATTGTCGTTAAATACTTATCCATTTTTTCTGGCGTATTTGCTACCCCGTCCTTTATTCCCTCTACATATCCGATAATAGATGTAATCGGTGTTTTTAAATCATGCGATATGTTTGAAATAAGTTCTTTTCGATTTTCTTCATACTGCGTTTGTACTTCAATCGATTCTTTTAACTTCTTCCTCATTTCCTCAAATCCTTGATTTAATTGACCTATTTCATCGTGCGATGTAACTGGCATTTGAAAATCTAAATTTCCTTCTTTAATTTTCTCTGTTGCGCCTTTCAATACAAAAATTGGTTTTATTACACTTCTTGAAACGAGATAACTTAATAACCCAATAAGTAAAATAGCTAATAGTAAAAGCGATACGAATAAGATTGGAAATAATTTTTGTGTAAGATCTACAAATGAACTTTGCTTTTTTAGTACAAATATACTCCCTTCTTCTTTCTCTGCAAAATAAAAATCAAATTTTACATATCGATAAAATGTATCACCTAGTTCCGTTGTACCACGACTATTAATATTTGCTGCTTCAAATTTCGGAAGGGCTTCTGTTAAAGTCGAACTTTCAAAACCCTTTGTAGCATAAGAAATGTTTTCTCCCTTTCTTACAATTATTTTCACGCCTTCTTTTTCAATTGATGAAACGAACGATTCATCTAATAATTGAGATTGATGTTGCTTTGCCGCTAATTTTAATTCAAGATAGGCATTCTCTTCTTCTGATGTAAGCGGCTTTTGAATGTAAGAACTTTTATAGAAATTTTTCACTGCTTCCAAGTCACCTGTTATCGAAAAAACAATTAAAAATCCCGCGACTAATATGAGCGTAATAGAAACGAGAATTACAGCAATATAAGAAAATAAAAACCTTGTTTTAATAGACATCATTTACATCCTCACTTTACCCATCCTTCATATTCATAAGCATAAAAATATATGTTCAAATACTCAAGCGATTTTATAGTAATTTTAGCGTCAGTTTATAAAAATTTAATGTTCCTATTTTACAGTTGAAATTAGGAGGTTGAAATTCCATGTTCAAAAAAACATTCAGTATGATATGTTGCGTAATTTTTTTACAAGGATGCTCGCAAGAACAAGAAGTAAAAAAGGAGATGACAAACATGGAGACTGCACTACTAGCAGCTACTGAAAAAAATGAAACGAATACTGTTATATCTTTACTAAAACAAGGCGCAAATATAAATGCGACGGATAATCAAGGACGCACTCCACTTATGATTGCTACATACAAAAATGATGTAAAAACCGCAAAAGCGCTTATCGAATCTGGTGCTGACGTAAACATCCAAGATGACATGAAAAACAATCCCTTTCTATACGCCGGTGCGGAAGGTTACTTAGACATTTTAAAGCTAACAATTGATGCTGGTGCAGATCCTATGATTACAAATCGTTACGGCGGAACAGCTCTTATCCCAGCCTCAGAACATGGCTATATTGACGTTATAAAAGAACTCCTCACTCGAACAACTATTGATGTAAATCATGTAAATAACCTCGGATGGACAGCTTTAATGGAAGCCATCGTACTAAGTAACGGAAACGAAACACAGCAACAAGTCATTCGCCTTCTTATTGAGCACGGTGCAGATGTAAATATTCCAGACCATGATGGTGTTACCCCGTTAGAGCATGCTCGCGCTCATAACTTTGAAGAGATAGAGAAGATTTTGTTAGAAGGACGTAAGTAAAAAGCTAATTTTTGCCTTCCTCCCCCACCCTATGCTACATTTAAGCCGTTACATTAATATTAATAGGGTGGGAATAAAAATGAACAAACCTAAAATTGGGATGATTGGACTTGGAAGTATTGCGCAAAAGGCCTATCTTCCAACACTTACAAAAGAAACAGATTGGAATTTTGTAGGGGCGTTTACACCTAACGCAGAAAAAAGAAAACAAGTTTGCCAGCAATACCGGATTCAAGACTTTCATTCTATTGAAATGTTAGCTTCGGAATGCGATGCAATCTTCGTGCATAGTTCAACTGCATCACATTATGAAATCGTTTCTGAACTTCTGAAAAAAGGGATCGACGTTTATGTTGATAAGCCGCTAGCAGCTACAGTGGAACAAGCTGAGCAACTAGTCGAGTTGAGCGAGAAATATAACCGAAAATTAATGGTCGGATTTAATCGCAGATTCGTTCCTATGTATGTCGCTGCCAAAGAACAGGCTAATGATATTTCATGGATTCGAATTGAAAAGCATCGCACAAATAAAGTCGGGCCATATACGTACGATTTCACTATGTTAGATGATTATTTACACATTGTAGATACAGCTCGCTGGTTAGCTAATAATGACCTTAACGTCGTTCACAATATGATGCAAATCAATGAAAAGAATGAACTTCTTTACGGACATCATACATATACAACTCCAAGTGGACTGTTACTTTCTACTGCAATGCATCGCCATGCCGGTACAAATTTAGAACAAATTGAACTTGTAACGCCAGGGAAAATCATTCGCGTAAAAAATATGAATACATTTGAAATTGAACAGGAAAACTCAATTTCACAAAGTGGTTCCCCATCATGGGATACGACGTTAAAACAACGTGGTTTTGAAGATGCTGTTCATCATTTTATTGAGTGTGTACAAGGCGATACAAAGCCTGTTGTAGATGGATTAGAAGGATTAAAAACGCAGCAAATGCTACAATCTTTACTAGATGATGTAAACAAAAATTAAAACGGATACATTTTTCAGAATTTACTTTCATTCCCATTTCCTCTTTATTTCTCTCGTAAATTTCTATAGAATATGTTGATAGGAATTATAAATTTCATAATGAATCGTGGAAAGGATGGGATTAACACATGTGGAACGAGTTTAAAAAATTCGCATTCAAAGGTAATGTAATCGATTTAGCTGTCGGGGTTGTAATCGGTGCTGCATTCGGTAAAATCGTTAGTTCTTTAGTAAAAGATATCATCACACCATTACTTGGTATGGTATTAGGTGGCGTTGACTTTACAGATTTAAAAATTACATTCGGTAAATCATCTATTATGTATGGTAACTTCATCCAAACTATTTTTGATTTCTTAATTATTGCAGCTGCTATCTTTATGTTTGTTAAAGTTTTCAACAAACTAACATCTAAAAGAGAAGAAGAAAAAGAGGAAGAACTTCCAGAACCAACAAAAGAAGAAGAACTTCTTGGCGAAATTCGCGACTTACTAAAACAGCAAAACTCTTCTAAAGATAGAGCATAATTGAACGGATAAAAAGGCATGTCCCTCGGGACATGCCTTTTCTATATGCTATAACGTTTCCGAATTCATATGAATAAATAAAATAATACCAGCAACCATAAGTACCATAATGCTACCTGCAAATAGTGTAATACCAATAAACATTAAACTTGTGCTCATATCTACTGATACACTTTCAATAAAAATAGAAATTACATACGTGATAAGGGCAATTCCTGCAAGAATACTTCCTGGAACAAATCGCTTTAAACCATTTTGTTTTAACGTCATATATGCAAAAATAGCAGTCATACAAAGCGTAATTATCCAAAGAACGATCATCTCTTCTCCCCCCTCACAAGCCTTTTCTTTCTATTATACATGACATTGCCCTATAATAGGTAAATTTGCACTTATGTGACATATAACAAGGAATCATACAATTTATAGAGAAATCTTCTAAATAAGCTATAAACTATGGAGAATTTCAATTGGAAGATGATATTGTAGGATATTTTAAACAAGTAGAGCGATTCGATTAAATTACAATTGACTTAGACAAAGATGAAACCATTATTACTGGCCATGTGAAACAATATGATCCTTCTAGATTAGAACAGTTAATACAAAGTTTTAAAACGCACTGCCCAAACATGCCTTGAACATAATTTACGAAGCGCTGAAGAACTTTTTGCATTTTGGAAAAGAAATTGACCACTAGGAAAATATGGATATTCTTCATATAAATTGATATAATTACCATATACAAATATTCTTTGTAAGGGAGTGTTCATAATGATTTGGATTTCACTAATCGTATTAGCTTATTTCATCATTCTCGTCCCAATACAGTACAACTACATTAAAATGCTCAAAGAAAAACAGAAAAAAATGAATGTCTCACAAAACGAACTATATGACAACATGTCTTATGAAGAATCCCAAGTACATTACCATTATCAAAGTAACTTATTTACAATACCTGCTTCACTTGTCGCAAGTATTATTTATAAAGTGAAACATGCAGCATAATGTGTACGCTGTAAAATTATTGTTTGAGTCTGTTCATGCTGGTGAGCCTGATCCTACGAAAATTGATGAGCATTATGAAGAGAATCACGATACACTTTTTGAAGAAAGTATTATTCTTGTTAAAGCAAACAGTTTAGAAGAAGCTCATGAACTAGGTGAAAAGATAGCTATACAATCGGAGCACACATACGATAATATGTATGATGAGCAAATCACATGGACGTTCCGAAAAGTGTTGCATGTGTTTGAATTAGACGATACCCCATTTGAAACTGGAAAAGAATTGTACGCAAGATTTTTACACGTTAAGAAAAATAACACGGCAGATACAGTAGTACAAAAATACTATCCTGAATACAAATAAAAGCTCACAGCAAATGCTGTGAGCTTTTTTATACTTACTTCGTTGAATCTCTAAATTGGATACGGTGAGGTAAGATAACAGTGTGATCTTCCACTTTTTCTTTGTTCATATACTTTGTTAATAGACGCATTGCTACTGCACCGATATCATACATCGGTTGTACAACTGTTGAAAGTTGCGGACGAACCATTAATGCAAGGCGTGTATTATCGAAACCAAGTACTTCTACGTCAGTTGGTACGTTTAATCCAGCGTCTTGTGCTGCGTGGATTACACCTAGTGCCATTTCATCAGACGATACGAAGATTGCTGTTGGCTTTTCATCATTGCTCCAAAGCTTTTCGAATGCTTCGATACCTGAGTCATATGTGTAATCTCCATCGATTACAAGATTTTCATCATATGAAATACCTTCTTCTTCTAAAGCTTTTTTATAACCTTGTAACTTTTTCGCGCTTCCCGCTTTATCAATGAATGGACCAGAGACGAAACCGATACGCTTATGTCCTTGCTCAATAAAGTGCTTCATTGCATCGTAAGCTGCTTGTGTATAATCAATATTTACTGATGGCGTTTCATTTTGCTCATCGAATGACGCTGCTAATACAATTGGTACTGGAGATTTTTTAAATTCTTCAATGTGAATGTCTGTAATATCTTCACCCATGAAAACAATTCCGTCCACTTGCTTTCCAAGCATCGTATTTAATAAATGGAACTCTTTCTCTTTGTTTTGGTCAGAGTTACTTAAAATGATGTTATATTTGTACATTGTTGCGATATCTTCAATTCCACGTGCAAGTTCTGCATAAAACGTATTTGAGATATCAGGAATAATAACACCTACTGTAGTTGTCTTCTTACTTGCTAGTCCACGTGCTACCGCATTTGGGCGGTACCCTAAACGATCAATTGCTTCTAATACTTTCTTTCTTGTTGTAGGCTTTACATTTGGGTTACCGTTCACAACGCGTGATACGGTAGCCATTGAAACGTTCGCTTCGCGCGCTACATCATAGATTGTTACGTTCATCTCATCGCACACTCCTTCTATTTTTGTTATCTATTTTTATGTATCGGTTACTTGAATGAAAAAAAGACATCAACTCTATTTGCAGATGCCACCAATCGTCCCGAGTTCTTCCTTTTACTAATGATACGATAAAAACGCAGGCTCATACAATATTTTCCCGCAAAAGTTTCGAAAAAATTCGCTTCTTTTCTCGTATTTTCGTATTTTTTATGAAAAAAGAGCATTTTTTGTAAAAAAATAGATGTTTCCTAAGTAGAAATCTTATTTTAAGCAGTACGATAGTAAATGAAATTTATATCGACGATTTTTCGAATATATGAACCGTAACTCGAAATATATCAGCGATTTTCCAAATATATCTACCACAACTCTAATTATATCAGCGATTTTTTAAATATATCTACCACAACTCTAATTATATCAGCGATTTTTTAAATATATCAACTTACCGACAAAAATCGACAATGACAGTCTCTATACAGATGCCCCAAAACGCCTTATTGGAACAGCTCATTAAAATTTTTTATCATTTACTTCCAAATGATTTTAATTCATTCATAAAATCATTGAACTGCGGAATATTCATTTGCTGCGCCTCATCTGATAAAGCTACAGCGGGATTTGGATGTACTTCAGCCATAATTGCGTCTGCACCAATTGCCATCGCTGCTTTTGCAGTTGATAAGAGAAGGTCACGTCGCCCTGTAGAATGCGTTACATCGACAACAACAGGTAAATGTGTTTCTTTCTTTAAAATCGGTACAGCGGAAATATCAAGCGTCTTACGCGTCACTCTTTCATACGTGCGAATACCTCGTTCACATAAAATAATGTTCCCATTTCCCTTTGCCATCATATATTCTGCCGCATTAATGAATTCTTCAATCGTTGCTGATAGACCACGTTTTAATAATACTGGTTTATTTACAGCACGAGCTGCCCTTAGCAAATCAAAGTTTTGCATATTGTGAGTGCCAATTTGAATAACATCAACGTAATCTAATGACATCTCAATATCATTTGGATTTAAAATTTCACTAATAACAGCCAAATCATATTTATCTGCTACTTGGCGTAAAATTTGTAATCCTGCTAATCCAAGACCTTGAAAATCATACGGTGAAGTATGTGGCTTGAAAGCACCACCACGCATTAATTTCAACAATCGTATCTTCTATTTTTTCTTACAAGACACAAGTAGTGCTTTACGATGATCCTCTTCTTGTAACTCTAAACCAACTTGAAAAATTTGTTTGAAAATATGTTGTAAAGTCGAAGTTTCAAATGGACCATTATTATTCTCTACAATTAAATCCAGCATATTTCTTTCACGTACAGGATCAAAACGTTTCACACCTTATACTTCTTTTAAAGTACCAACTTCTTGTACGAGACGACCTCTTTCGTTTAATAACTCTAATATTTGTAAATTAAGTTGATCAATTTCAGAACTTAAACGACCTAATTGTTGTGATGCCATAAAAAAGCCACATCTTTCAAATTCCTATATATTACTTTTTTAAGATAACTTATTATAGTTGATACATATACGATTGTCACACGATATACAGCAATGAATTATCATCAAAAAACATTGTATATTTTCATTTAAAATAAAAAAAAGACAGTTTACATACTGTCTTTTTTACAAGAAGGAAACAAACGGTTTATCACTGTTTTTCTCTTTTATAATAACGGCCTCAATTTTACTCTCGGACTTGATCTGTAATTGTACTTTCGCATCTTTAGGCAATTTGTCCAACATACCTTGCGCAGCCAATTGGGTAAGAGCCATTAATTCTGTTTTACCGTTATATTTAATAACAATATTCATATTTAATGTATCCATTTGATCTTTCTTATAAGAAACTTTTGCGTTGACTGGAATAAAATCTCCAGTAGAAAAACCTTTTATTTCCTTAGCAAAGTTAGTTATTTTTGTATTATCTTCTCCATGTGCTTGTGTAAATTCATCAGAAGGATATGAATACGACTTTTCATCAATTGTACTCCAATTTCCAAGGTTCGTATCATTCTTTTGAACAGTAGCACTAGCAATATACGTACCATTTTTTAAAGAACTTGTACTTTCTTGCTTAAAGATAGCAAACGTAATTGGAGATTTGTTATATTTATCATTTTTGTTAATAGCTTCAATAAGTTGTTTAGCAACTTCAGACCCTTTAGACATAGCTTCTTCATTCGATACACTTGAAGACATAGCTAAGCCAATCATAACACCAGATAAACTTAATTCATTTGAATTCTGTTTTCCGAAATAGTCTTGTTCTATAATATTCGTCAAAACTGGCGCTTCTACTTTCGCAACTAGTTCATCAACTAGTTTCTCTGGAATATACTGATTTAATTGCAGTACGTGGCTCTCTGTATCAAATTGCTGCGTTGCAATATTTATTAAACCATTTTCATACTCTGCTAAATCTAATTTAGAATTTGTTTTTATATTAGCTGTATTAATAACCTTTTGTTCTTTTAAAGGAATAACAGTTCTATAATAATCTTTAGAAACAGCAGTTCTCGGAATCATACTTTTTTCTTTTGTATCTTTTTGTATAACTTCATCCTTCTTACTAATCGTATTACTATTGTTACTACAAGCTCCCAGTAATAAACTTACGACTGCGAAGGATAATGCCATTTTCTTCATTACTTAAAACCTACTTTCAACAATCTAGTTATTTAGTTTGAACTATTAATAGTGTACCATTAAATATATTTCAACAAAAACAAAAAAAAGAAGCAAGCACCTTTAGCTTGCTTCTTTTTACTTTATATTCTCTTCTAAAGCATCTTTTTTAATATTCCAATGAGATGTATTCCATACTACCATCCCATCTTTTATGTATAGCACTTGCGGTGATTCATGTCTAATACTGTATTGTTCTGCAACACGATTTGACACATCTCTTGCATCTTGTACGTATAAGTAATACGCTGGCACTTCTCTTTCTTCACTGCAATACGCTTGAAATTCTGTGTATGCACCGTGACTAATCGGGCATGTCGTACTATGTTTAAAAAGAACATACGGCTCATTCTTTTCTACTAAGACTTCAAGCTCTTCAATTGTTTCAAGCTTTGTCATATTCATCACGATTCACCTCTCATACGAAATCTAGAGCGCTTCTCTTTCTTTTCAGCGTTTTTCTCAATTCTTTCTAATTTACGCTCTTCTTTTTCAACCTTCTTCTCTTGTCTCGACGCACGGTAATGATTGTATACTTCAATCGCCGCACTGCTCCACTGTACAACTTGCGCTACTTTATCAGCGTTATTTTCAATTTCGTCCGTTACAGAGTCTGATACATTACGAAGCTTCGTATTTAAAGATTGGATTGTCGTTCCAATCCCATCTACACCCGCTACCACTTTATTTAATGACTGTGACTTCTGTTGAATATCATCAGCTAACGCATTCGTTTTATGTAATAATTGCTCTGTCTCTACGCTAATTCCTTGCATTTGTTTTTCTAAACCTTCTAACGTGCTTGCAACGTTTTCTAACGTCTTCTGAACCGATAACAACGTTCTGCATACATACACTACTAATACTGCGAAAGCAACCGCGATAATAGCCGCACTTACATATAAAAGAACTTGCATTTCATCACTTCCTTTATCTTTTTCATACTTTCCCCTATTATACAATCATTTTCCGTTTCATTCTAATCCCTATCTCATCATTAGAATTTTCATACTTATTCGTTAACTGTAACATAAATCATTCAACAAATTCCACTAAGTAGGTTACAATAGGAGAGGATACATAATTAGTAGGGAGGCTTTACATATGAAAGATCCACGTATTGAAAAGTTAGCATACAATTTAATTAACTACTCTATCCGCTTACAAAAAGGTGAAAAAGTATTAATTGAAAACTTTGGCTTACAAAAAGAACTTGTAACTGCACTTGTAAAAGAAGCATATGCAGCTGGTGGTTTCCCATTCGTCTCTTTAAAAGATCATCAAGTAGATCGCTCTTTATTAATGGGTGCTACTGAAGAACATTTCGAACAAATCGCTGCATATGAAGCAAGCGTAATGAAAGACATGGACGCTTATATCGGTCTTCGCTCTGGCGATAATATTAATGAACAAGCTGACGTTCCAAGTGAGCGTATGAAAGTTCATGGCCAAACGGTTGGCAAAAAAGTTCATAGAGACATTCGCGTTCCAAAAACACGCTGGGTTGTTCTTCGCTACCCAAATGCTTCTATGGCACAGCTTGCTAAAATGAGTACAGAAGCTTTCGAAGACTTCTACTTTGAAGTATGTAACTTAGACTACGGTAAAATGGATAAGGCGATGGATAGCCTTGTTACATTAATGAATAAAACAGATAAAGTTCGTTTAACTGGTCCTGGAACTGACTTAACATTCTCTATTAAAGACATTCCAGCAATTAAATGCTCAGGTCATTTAAACATTCCAGATGGTGAAGTATACTCTGCACCAGTTCGTGACTCTGTTAACGGTACAGTTTCTTACAACACACCATCTCCTTACAACGGTTATACATTTGAAAATGTACAACTTAAGTTCGAGAACGGCCAAATCATTGAAGCAACTGCAAACGATTCAGAACGCATTAATAAAATCTTCGATACAGACGAAGGCGCACGCTACGTTGGTGAATTCGCAATCGGCGTAAACCCATACATCTTACATCCAATGGGAGACATCCTATTCGATGAAAAAATCGATGGCAGCTTCCACTTCACTCCTGGACAAGCTTACGACGATGCATGGAATGGTAACAACTCAAACATCCATTGGGACTTAGTATGCATCCAACGCCCTGAATACGGCGGCGGTGAAATTTACTTCGACGACGTACTAATCCGTAAAGACGGACGCTTCGTTGTACCTGAATTAGAAGCTTTAAACCCAGAGAACTTAAAATAATAAAAAACGCTTGGAATTATATCCGAGCGTTTTTTTATTATCCTCACCCTATATCGATCTACTGTTCTTACTTTTTGTTTGCTGAAAATGAAAATAATATAAAAGCGCCACTGCGATAGTACCTATTAATATTGGTTCATATAAAGGCAGATCCCATTTCATATATACTCTAGTGCAAATAGCAAACACAAGCAAAATTTCCAAACAAAACAAAGGTTTTACATATTTCATTTCTTACCTACCATTTCTATTTTCACATGTGGATTTTCTTTCTTGATAAGCGCCAAAAATTTATTCATATTTTGTGGCATCGCAATTATATGTACTTTATATGCATTCGTCGTAATTTCAAGCGATTTCCCAACTTGACGAATTATTCTTATCTCTTTCAATACAATATCGTCATTTAAAACACCGTACTTTAATACGCCATTTTCTACTTTATGTTTTTTAATAAATACTTCCCAAACAAGTGGTACATTTACAATGAAGCATAAACCCATCCCAATCAACGCCGATATCCAATGCGCTTTATTAGTGAAAAGCATGAAAATTGGATATATACACATAAAAGCTAACGTAAGACAAACAAAAATGACTACTGACTTACTTCTTTGAATTGGAAAGTTCATACCTACACCCCCTAATCCAAATTATACCACTATTTCCATTTTAGTTCATAGAAAAAGGCCATTTCTAAATGACCTTTTACACAATGTACCTATAAAATTTCTTATCTACCTGTAACACTGGAAAATTTTTCGGCAACTGATCTATACTCACACTTTGAAAACCATTCTTTTCATAAAAACGATGTGCCGCTAAAAATTTTACTGTTGTTCCTAAGTAAATATCTTTTAATTTTTTATCCTCAGCCCATGAAATTGCTGTTTGAAGCAACATATGTGATGCGCCCCATTCTTTTCCGCGAAACTCTTTCTTCACGAACATTTTTCTTAGCGCTACTTGATGATTCTCAATATCTAATAAAGCTACTGTTCCAACTACTTTACCATCATAAATTGCTACCCAAAAGTTTCCGTGATCCTTTTGATAGAATGTTTCTATTTCAAGTAAATCAGGTTGCTCTTCTTTCGTAATGGGAACATTATACTCTTTTTGCTGAATATGAACGATAAGATCTACTACTTCCTCTTGAAACGTACCTTCATATGGAACAATACGAATCTTCTCGTTCATCGAATCTCTTTCCATTCTGAAGCTAGTAAACTATATACAGCGATATCATGAAAATGATCATATAGCCATTCTTCATCTCGTAAAATACCATCTAACTTAAATCCTAAACGTTCTGGAATTGCGCGGCTTTTCGCATTTTCAACACCGCATCGGATTTCCATTTTATTTAATTTTAAATTCTCAAATGCATATTGAAGCACAGCCTTCACGCTACGCGTCATAACGCCTTTTCCTCCAGCATCTTCTGCAAGGTAATACCCAAGACTCGCGGCTTTCTTCCCCCAGCTCACTGGATGAATACCTACCATCCCAACGAGCTTTCCTTTGTAACGTATACCACTTTCAAAACCGTCTCCCTCTGCAAACTTCTTTAACCACATCGGGAAAATTTCATCATAAGCATCAGCAGATTTTGTCCCATCTACCCAAGGGAGCCATTTTCTTAAATGATTACGGTTTTGATCTAATAATTGATATAATTCCTCTTTATGATGTTTTTCTAATAATTGTAGTTCGATTTCGTCATCTACTCGGAGTGTGAACATATTTTTTAGTCCCCTTTTATTTTTCTTATTATTCTAACATTTTTAGGTGTAAAAAGTTAAATATTAACACTTTCTTTTGATTTTCTTTGTATAAAACCAGAAGAATACGATACTCCCGTAATAACTAATATCATTCCTACAGATTGTGCAGATGTTATATTGACTCCTCCAATAAAAGAAATAAGTATTGTAACAACAGGCACTAGATTAAAAAATAAAGATGTCCTTGCTGCACCAATTTGAGCAATTCCATTATTCCACCATAAGTAACCAAGCACACTCATTCCAATTGCCATAAAGAGAATTGCTCCCCATGCCAACAAAGGAATTTCTAAAACTGGTACTATACTTTTTTGTGTAGAAGATATGATAATAAAGGCAAGTGCACCAATAGTCATCGTATATGTCGTCGTTTGTATTGGATTACCAGTTTTAATAAACCGTCTGCCTAGCACGCCGTATAACGCCCAGCAAATATTCCCTAATAAAATATAAAAATCCCCTTTTGAAAATGATAAATGTTGTAGTATTGTAAACGAACCTTGTGTAAGTACAAAAACAACGCCAATTAGTGCAAGTAACATTCCAATAGCTTGGCGCTTCACAATTTTCTCTCGTAAAATGACACTTGCTAACAGCGTCGTAACGAGAGGATTTGTCGCCATAATAAGTGCACCATTAACAGCTTCTGTATATTTCATACCTAAAAAGAAAAAGAAGTTAAAGCCGAATACACCGACAATACCTAGCAAAAGATAATAGGTCCTATTCTGCATCCATACTTCCAAATCAAAATCTTTTCGTATTTTTAACAAACATAACATCACAAATGCAGCAATCCCAAAACGCCATGCTGCTATATGAATTGCTTCGAAATACTGCACCGCATATTTCGAAGCATTAAATGTCCCACCAGTAAATATCGCAAAACCTAATAACTGCGTATATACTTTATTTTTCATTGCCAGCCTCCAAGTCCTTTTCTTCTAGAAAACCGTAATAAATTTCTAACTTCTCCTCCGTTAGCTGAACAACTTTTTGCAATTGTTCCTGCTGTTCTTTTAATCGCTCCAAGTGCGTTGTTAAAATGGAAATTCTCTTTTTTACTTTCGCTGGTACTTCCTCTTTCTTCTGCCTAATTTCCTCTATAATGCACCCATCACTTGCAAACTCAGCCATCTCTTCTAATGACATCCCAGTTTGTTTTAATGAATATAAAAATTTTAATAAACGTACATCGCCTTCTGTATATTGACGAATACCGCTATATCGCGTTGGTGGTGGTAATAAACCTAATTTCTCATAGTAGCGCAAAGTGTGAATGCCCATCCCTGTTAATTCTGCTACTTCACCGATTTTATACATGTTCTCTCCCCCTTTTTTTTACATTTTCATCTTACAACCTAGAGTTAGCTCTAGGTCAATACATAAATAAAAGTTGAACACAACAAAAAAGACGCACAGCCACCGCTATGCGTCTTTTCTATTATTTCTCTGCAACTTGAACTTCTTTTACGTAAGCTGCTTCGAATTTTTGGATGTCACCTGCGCCCATGAAAATTAGAACGCCGTTTTTATGTTTCTTTAATACATCCGTTGTTGTATCTGTAATTAATTCTGCACCGTCAATACGCTTTTGCAGATCTTCGATTGTTAATTCACCTTTGTTTTCACGTGCTGATCCGAAAATATCACATAAGTATACTTGGTCAGCTTTGCTTAAGCTTTCTGCGAACTCATCTAAGAACTTTTCTGTACGTGAGAATGTATGTGGCTGGAATACAGCGACAACTTCACGCTCTGGATGTTTTTGACGAGCTGCTTCAATCGTTGCATTAATTTCTGTCGGATGGTGTGCGTAGTCATCGATGATTACTTGCTCTCCCATCGGCTTTTCATTAAAGCGACGTTTTACGCCTTCAAAAGTTGTTAATTGATGTTTTACTGCTTCTACATCAACGTTTTCATAATGACAAAGCGCGATTACTGCTAATGCATTTAATACGCTATGGTTGCCGTATCCTGTAATTTTGAACGTGTCATAGTACGTATTACGAACGAATACATCGAATATCGTGCCATCTGTTCTCTTTTGAATGTTACGTGCTTGGAAATCATTATCTTCTCCAAATCCATAGAAAATAACAGGTACTTTCGCTTGAATTTTTTGAAGTTCTTCATCATCTCCACATGCAATAATGCCTTTTTTCACTTGCAATGCCATCTCTTGGAATGCACTGAATACATCATTGATGTCTGCAAAATAATCTGGATGATCAAAATCAATATTCGTCATAATTGCATAGTCTGGATTGTAAGACAAGAAATGACGACGATACTCACAAGCTTCAAATACAAAATACTTACTATTTTCTACCCCATGCCCTGTTCCATCTCCAATAAGGTAAGATGTCGGGTGTGCACCTTGCATTACATGGGCTAACAAACCTGTTGTTGATGTTTTTCCGTGTGCACCAGTTACAGCAACACTTGTGTATTGGCTCATCAGGTCACCTAAGAAGTGATGGTAACGATGGACTGGGATGTTTAATTCTTTTGCTGCTACGATTTCTTCATGCGTATCAGGAAATGCATTTCCTGCAATAATCACTTGTCCTTCTTCTACATTATTCTTATCAAAAGGAAGGATCGAGATACTACGCTTTTCCAACGCTGTTTGTGTAAAGAAACGCTTTTCATAATCAGACCCTTGAACAGTATGCTTCATATCATGAAGAATTTGCGCTAATGAACTCATTCCTGTTCCTTTAATTCCTACAAAATGGTAAACTGTCATCTTAAAGAACCTCCAACATTTCGAACTAATACAACGGCCTATCTATAAGACAGTATATGAATCTTTTCTTATTTTGGTAATCATCATACATTTTTGATGTAGTGAAGTTATTCTTTCCCTTCACTTATCAGGATAAACTCGTACGTACTTCTTTATATGTCCATAACAAGTCCATTATAGCAAAAAAGAAGCCGCTATACTATGATAACAGAAAAACTGATAGGGTCAATCACCTATCAGTTTTTCTCTCTTTTACATATCTTCTCTTTTTTCTAATTGAACACGCTCTAAACGTGGGTTTGGACGATATTTACGACCAGCTTTTGCTTCTGGTTTCCCATTTAATTCTACATTATCACCAGTAAAGCCAATATTCATTTTTAACAAGCTACTTCCTACCCCGTATATGTCAACAGGTACCTTTTGAGCTTCAAATTCACGAATACGTTTTTCATCAAATCCACCAGTTACAACGATGTCTACATGCTGGAATCCTTCTTCATCAAGCGCCTTGCGAAGTGCAAATACGAGCGATGGGTTTACACCACGTGGATCGAATGTTCCAAGTACTTCTGGGTGGCGAATAAAGTATTGATCAATCATTGTGCGAGACGTATCTACACGCACACCTTTTAATGTTGATCCAAACTCACGCGCTACACGAAGTGCATCTGTAATAACATCATTATTGTAATCAATTAGTACAACTAATTCATCTTCTGGGAATTTCTTATGATATGCTTTTGCCGCTTCTACAACATCACCATTAAACATTTGAATTAATGCGTGAGGCATTGTTCCCATACCACTTCTGCCCCACCATTCATTCATCGCATGCGTCGCTTGTGCGCTCATACCTCCGATGTATGCTGCATAACCGTCACCAGCTTGTTGTGTATAATGATCGTCACGATCTCCCATGAAAATAACTGGTTTTTCTTTATCTACACTACGTGCAGCTTGGACAACATTATATACGTTTGTTGCAACCGATGTACGACGAGCTAAAATCCCATCAATAACACCTTCTAAAAATCCGAAATTCTCATAAGGACCATGAATTGTTAACACTGTTTCAAATGGACTAATTTTATCGCCATCTTTTAAAGAGTTAATTTCAAGTTCCTCAGGATTTTTAGCGAATGTTTGCAGCAATGCAATTACTTCATCTGTTCCGCAAAGAACTGCATTTTCTTTTTGGAAAAATTGCATCGTTACAACACTTTTTGGGCGAAATTCTTCAATAATTTCTCTAGTTTTTAAAAAGTAAACGGCGGAGAACCAACCTTCCCCAACGCGTTCGTCAAATTTAAATGTTTTATTTGTTAGTCGATTTATTTCACCTTTTAATTTTAATTCAATTTCTTTCATGTCGCTTTACTCCCTACTTTACTATCCAACATTTTCTATTAGTATACAGCAAAACCGTGGACTATACATTCGTTTCCTGCATAGCAGCAAATTCATCCTCAGAAATAAGGACATCTCTCGGCTTAGTTCCTCTCGCTTCAGAAATAATCCCTTGCGATTCCATCTCTTCAATGAGACGTGCTGCGCGATTATAACCAATACGGAATTTTCGCTGTACAGAAGATGTGGACGCTCCCCCTTGTTCTACAACAAATTGACATGCATCAAAGAACAGTTCATCTTCCGACTCAGCCTGTTCTGTTTTCGCTAATAAATCCTCTTGCTTAAATAAGTAATTCGGCTTCATTTGCTTTCTCACATGATCAACTGTTTTTTCAATCTCATCATCCGATACATATACACCTTGTACACGAACTGGCTTAGATGTACCGTTCCCTAAAAATAACATATCACCACGGCCAAGTAATTTTTCCGCGCCCCCAATATCGATAATCGTACGTGAATCAACTTGAGATGATACAGTAAACGCAATACGCGTTGGAATATTTGATTTAATTAAACCTGTAATAACATCTACAGATGGACGCTGCGTCGCAACTAATAAATGAATACCACAAGCACGTGCTTTTTGCGCAATACGACAAATTGCTTCCTCAACATCACCTGGTGCTACCATCATTAAATCGGCTAACTCATCAATAACGATAACGATATAAGGTAATGTCTCACCTGGAATATCTCGCTCACTTACAATTGTATTATAGCGAGTTAAATCACGAGCACCAGCATGCGCAAACAATTCATAACGACGCTCCATCTCATCAACTGCCCACTTTAACGCAGCTGTCGCTGCTTTTACATCCGTAATAACAGGTGCTACAAGATGCGGAACAGAATTGTATGGTGCAAGCTCAACCATCTTCGGATCAATTAACATTAACTTCACTTCATGTGGTTTTGCTTTATATAAAATACTCGTTAAAATCGCGTTAATACACACGCTTTTACCTGAACCCGTCGCACCCGCAATAAGTCCGTGCGGCATTTTTCGAATATCCGTTACAATTGGATCCCCTGAAATATCAAGTCCAAGCGCAACTGTAAGCGGTGATTCGCTCTTTGTAAACACAGGACTTCTTAAAATCTCGCGAAGAAATACTGGCTTACTTTCTTTATTTGGAACTTCAATTCCAATTGCACTCTTTCCTGGAATCGGCGCTTCAATACGAATATCTTTCGCAGCTAAACTTAACTTAATATCATCACTTAAATTTGTAATTTTATTTACTTTCACGCCTGGGTCTGGTTGCACTTCAAAACGAGTTACTGCTGGCCCTTGCGATACATTAATAACATGTGCTCCAACATGAAAATTATTAAACGTTGTATCTAATAATTCTTTTTGCTCATCTAACCATTCTGTATTATCTAGCGCTGATTGCTGTGGAATTGACAACAACGCTAATGGCGGAACAGTATATGTCGGTGGGGTGTGCAATACATTTCGCATATCGTTCTCTCTTTGATTTACAACATATGCTTTCTCTTTTGGTTCTGTACTTGAAATTGACTTTTGTACTTGCTCTACCACTACTTGTTGCATTGGTTGCTCTTCCACTTGTGGTTCTGCTACTACTTGCTGCATTGGTTGTTCTTCCACTTGTGGTTCTGCTACTACTTGCTGCATTGGTTGTTCTTCCACTTGTGGTTCTGCTACTACTTGCTGCACTGGGCTTTCTTCCACTTGTGGTTCTACTACTACTTGCTGCATTGGTTGTTCTTCTACTTGTGGCTTTGCTACTACTTGCTGCACTGGGCTTTCTTCCACTTGTGGTTCTGCTACTACTTGCTGCACTGGGCTTTCTTTCACTTGTGGTTCTGCTACTACTTGCTGCACTGGGCTTTCTTCCACTTGTGGTTCTGCTACCTCTTGTTGTACTGGCTTATTCTCTACTCGTACATTAGCAGAAGGCTGCATTGCATTTGCTCTAACTGCATGTCTTTCCATTAATCGTGTTCTATCTTGTTTCAACATAACAACATTAAATGGTACATGACGCTTTTTCTCACGTTTTGGTTCTTCTTTTTTTACAACGGGTTGTTCTTCTACGACCGGCACTTCTTCTTCAACTGATTGCTCTTCTACGACCGGTGCTTCTTCTACAACTCGTTTATTTTCTTCTGTTTCTGCAATTAAAACATTCGCAAAGCTTTGAACATCGTTCTTTGTCTGTTCATCAGCCTCAGCTACATGTATGAATTCACTGTTTTGTTCAATTACTTCATCTTCTTGCTGAATTTCCTCAAGTGCTACAAATGTCTCTACTACAGGCGCTTTTGTTTCTGCGATCACTTCTACTTCTTCTAGCTCTTCTGTTTCCGCAATTACTTCCACTTCTTCTAGCTCTTCCGTTTCCGCAATTACTTCTACTTCTTCTAGCTCTTCTGTTTCCGCAATTACTTCCACTTCTTCTAGCTCTTCTGTTTCCGCAATTACTTCCACTTCTTCTGAATCTTCTGCTTCTGCGATTACTTCTACTTCTTCTAGCTCTTCTGTTTCCGCAATTACTTCCACTTCTTCTAGCTCTTCCGTTTCCACAATTACTTCTACTTCTTCTGACTCTTCCGTTTCTGCAATCACTTCTACTTCTTCTGACTCTTCCGTTTCTGCAATTACTTCCACTTCTTCTGATTCTTCTGTTTCTGCAATCACTTCTACTTCTTCTGTTTCTGCGATTACTTCCACTTCTTCTAGCTCTTCTGTTTCCGCAATTACTTCCACTTCTTC
This sequence comes from Bacillus sp. C-3-6, assembly GCF_054509685.1. Classification (NCBI taxonomy): domain Bacteria; kingdom Bacillati; phylum Bacillota; class Bacilli; order Caryophanales; family Bacillaceae; genus Bacillus; species Bacillus sp. C-3-6. The sequence goes on from NZ_CM137247.1 coordinate 4,445,271, forward strand.
TGAATCTTCTGCTTCTGCGATTACTTCTACTTCTTCTAGCTCTTCTGTTTCTGCAATTACTTCTACTTCTTCTAGCTCTTCTGGTATTTCCACAATGATTGTTTCTTCAAGTTTTTCTTCTGCTTTGACAATCACTGATTCTTCTGGAGCTTGCTTTTCTACTTCAATAGTAGGTTGTTTTATTTCTGTATTACGTTTAATTTCTTCTGATAATATTGTATCCTCATGCTCTACTTTAGAAGCCACTAATTCTCCTTGTAGATTGTTTTCGTTTAACACCACTACATCTTTTTCTAGCTTAGCACTTTCCATCTGCTCAGCTACTGTTTTATGAAGTAATTCATCCGCTGAAACTTCCTGCGGTGTACTCATTTCTTTAATCACTTCTTTTTCTTCTACTAAAGGCACTTGGCGTTCAATTTCATAACCGTTTTTCTCTAGCCATTGATCAACAACTGATTTTTCTTCTTTTTTGCCCTGTTGGCCTTTCTGTTCAACTACTTCACCTGGAGCAGAAGACGTTGCTTGTCCTTCTGAGAAATCAGATAATTTATATCCTTTTTTCTCTAACCATGCATCAACAACTGCTTTTCCCTCTACAGATATTTCAAGATCTTCTCTTTCTTTTACTTCCTCCTGCTTTTCAACCTTTTTCTCTACTGAAGGACGATTATATCCATAAATTGGCGAAATCATTTCTGTTGGACGAAATGGTCTACGGTTACTCTCTTGCGAAGGTGCAGATGCCTTTTTAACGACAGACTCCCGCACCGGTTCATATTGCACTTCCGGCTCTTCATATGTAGAAACTACCTTTTCCACATACGGTCGTCTGCTTCTTTCCACCTTTATTCCTCTTTGGGCAGTCGGTTCTTCATATGCTACTCCTTGAACAGGTTGTTCTTCAAAGTGATTTACTTCGCTTTCATCCTCTTCATCGAACCCATTATCCGGTACTAAAGGAAAACGGCATTTACCTGCATTCCTACTTGCCATTTGTGCTTCTCTTGCTTCAGTGTAGTGGTTTACACGAGGAATTTTCGGCTGACTTTCAATTTGCTTTGGTACTTCTTTATTCATCGCTGTTTGTTCTTCCTCTTTGTTAAACAGCTTTTTCATCCAATCTAACATGCTTACCACTCTTTCTACTAAATAGTAACATCCTTTATTGTATCAGCATTCGGCAAAAAGTGCAGGTAAAATTAAGCATGTCATATTTATCCACAATATTCTAATTTACGAGTGTTTTCATATGGAAAAACGCAGCCTTTCATGTAAGACTGCGCTTAAGCTTTACTCTTCCGATATGCATCTACACTATCCGTTACACTTTGCAATAAAGAATTTACATACTGCGGGTCAGATAATTTTTTATCTTCTTCATAGTTTGACATAAACCCAAGTTCTAATAGTACGCCAGGTACTTTGGACCAATTGAATCCAGAAAGGTCATCCCTAAATTTAATTCCATTTACTTTCACTTGCTGATTTTCTCTCATTTTATTTACTATCGTTTGAGAGATTTGAAGACTTTCCGCATAAATCTCTTTCGTATACGGACTTCCTTCTGCCGGCGTCAATACAGCAAATCCACTTTGGTTTGGATTTTCAGAACCATCTGCATGAAGACGTAAAAATAAATTAGCCTTATGATTATTTGCGAATGTCGCCCGTTCTTTATTACTTATATCAACGTCTTGTGATATTCTCGTCATTAACACTTGTATCCCTTTTGCTTCAAGCTTTTCTTTTAATAAAAAAGCCATTTCTAATACAAGTACAGCCTCTCTCTTTTTCGTCACAACACCTGTTGTACCGTCTGTCACTTTATATTTTTGCGTTGTTGCCCCTGGTCCAATCGGCTCTAAATTTAAATTCGCTTTTTGTTGATGCCCTGGATCAATAACGACGAGAAACTTTCCTTGCTTTTCATTACTCTCTACTTTTTGTTCATTATTTTGCACTGGTTGCTCAATTGGCTGCACCGTTGTAGTTTCTTCTTTCTTTTCCTCGGCTGATACTTCCTCTTGCCTCTGTTCTACTTGCGATTCTTCGTTCTTTTCTTGTTCTTGCTGCTTTTCTACCGGTGCGTCTTCTTTGGTATCTTTGTTTTTCTCTTGTATAGAAGATGTAGTTTCTTTTTTCGGCTGCTCTTGTGAACAACCGGCCATATATATTCCAATGAATGCAATCATGCTCATTATTTTTATATACTTCATACTTCTCTCCCATCACTTTGCACCGGATTCAAAGTTTTTCTTATAATTGCCCTATAATCTCATCCATATTTCCAATATAAACTGGCTGCCATGTTTCTGTACCACGTTCTGCAGTATAAACTGGATAAGCGTCATCATCTATATTTACGAAAACTGGATCGCCCATATCCGTTTCATATCCAATTGCAATCCATCCTTCTTGCCACTTTCCGTTTTCTTCACTTATTAATGACTTTTTATGTTTATCATATCGGTAACCGATTTGTCCTTTTTCTAATTCACTTTCACTAAACACATATATTTCATAAGTACCTAGTTCAACATCTTGCTGTTTTGAAGTTTCAATTCGTTTTAGAAGTTCTGCGATTTTTGGTTGTTGTTTCATACGTCTATCCCCTTCTATTTTTCTAAATTTTAACTAGTTTGTTTATAAAATACAATATAGATTTTAAGACAAAAGGTGACACCCTGACCATATTTACGATTTTTTGAGTGTATCTATCACAACTCTCAATATATCAACAATTCAACACGAAATTTCGACTTACCAACAAAAATGACAAAAAAGAGAGGCTGCCCAAAAGGACAACCTCTCTTTTCTTATATCAATTAAAATTTAAATTCTTGTCCAACTTCAAAACTATCTTCTAATACAAGAATACCTTTTTCTTGTGGAGCGTCTGGAAGCTCTAATTCACGTGCAGAGCAGATCATTCCAGAAGAAGGAACACCGCGAAGCTCAGCTGGCTTGATTAACATACCGCTCGGCATTACAGCACCGATTTTTGCAACGACAACTTTTTGTCCTGCATCAACGTTTGGTGCGCCACATACGATTTGTAATGTTTCTGTACCGATTTCTACTTTACAGATGTTTAACTTATCAGCATTTGGATGCTTTTCTTTTTCAGCTACATAACCTACAACAAATTTCGGAGAAAGATCTGCTTCTACTGTTTCTTCAAAGCCGTTCTTCGCTAAAATTTCGTTGATTTTCTCAACAAGCTCTTTCGTTAATGTAAGGTTACCTGTTTCTGTTACTTCTAAATAAGAAGATGCATTAAAGATGTTGAATCCTCCCGTTACGTTGCTTTCACGATCATAAACGCGAGCAACATCTCCTTTGCGATCAAAAGTACGGTTCTCTAAAGTAATATCTTGTAAGGCAACAATTAAAGTGTCACCAATTCCTTCAAGGTTGTAAAAAACGTTCACTTCGTTCATCCTTTCTCTTTTCCATCTGTCTTCTTCCGATTTTTCGCTAAAATAAAGATTGGTTCAAACTCTCCATCTTCATATACGAATGAAAGTGATGTAATCGGAACATGCCCTTCGGCAAAAAATTTCATTGTCATTTGTGCAATAATATCATAACCGATTTCGTTAACGATATCAGCAATAATTAATACATCTTGGTGAGGAACAGCAACAACCATGTCACCAGAAATCTTTTCACGCATCGATTGTAGTAACGATTCGTTTAAAATACGCGTCGCGTCATATCCATCATTTGTGTTTAAAAAGTAGAATGTATTACCCGCTACTGTGTCTTGTTTAAATTCATAACCTAATGAACGAGCATTGAATAATGCCATTTCACGTACTTGCTGTTCTGTAAGTTCTAATTTTTGTAACAGACGCTCATCGATTAGTCGATACGTTTTATTCGAATCTAACGCATAGTAAATACGTGTTTCCGCCGTATGATCCGTCATAATAAACGGATTTCCTTCTTCTGCTTGTTTCGGGAAAGAAGTAGAGCGAATAACAGGTAAAATTTTCGCTCCGCTATTTTCTTCTTTATGCATCGCAATTAGCGCTTCTTGTACATAATAAGCAACCTCTTCAATTGCTTTTTCTTTATTCACTTCCCATTTTGCCACAACTCCTGGAAGCGATACGTTAATACCTTTTTTAGAGTCTTTCTGTTCAATACGTAGAACTTCTTTCTCGCTATCATACTGAAAGTCCCATTCTGGGCGAGATAATTTCTTCATTAACTCGTCTTTCATCTTTTTACTTGTCATCTTCATCTCTTTTTCCTCCCTTCCAAAAAAATAACCTCCCCCGCGAAGGTAGAGGTTGTTTTACAATTCAATTGGCAAATTGCCTTATTTTAAACCTTCAATAAACTCTTCGATTTGTTCTTGTGTTTTACGATCTTTGTTTACATAGCGACCCGTTTCTTCACCCTTATTGTACGCTACAAAGCTCGGAATGCCAAATACGTCTAATTTTACACATAGATCAATAAACTCATCACGATCTACATAGTAAAATGAGAAATCACTATATTTCTCTTCTACTTCTGGCATAAATGGGTCTACAAAACGGCAGTCTGGGCACCATTCTGCTGAGAACATAAAGACTACATTCTCTTCATTTTTTAATTGTTGGAATTGCTCCATGCTTTCTAATGACTTCATCTATATTTCCTCCTCTAACGAGTGCATGTTTTCATGTTATAATCTTTCTTTTATACTACCATACATCACGCATGGTGCAAGGTTTATGCTTGCTTTTTGTCATACTTATATTGCCCAACAAGTAACTTAACAACGTGTACAAATAATTCCGTGCGATCAACATAATCATCTGTAAAAATACCGATTGCACCTTCGTGACTACGAATATCTTTTCTCTGTACAAACTCTTCCATCACTTCACTTAACTCCTTGCCCTCTTCAAGAGGTGCTAAAAAATCATCCGGTAACGTAATACGTGCCCCGCCGGCAACAAATATTTTACCATCACTTGTTGCTAGCGCGCCCCAATTACACATAAATAAACCGTACTCCGTTTTCATTACACCGCCTTCTAGCCCAATACCAATTTGAGCTCCTCCTTCCTCTAGCGCTCGCTTCGCTCTATTAATCGCTCCTTGCATCGTCTCTTCATCTGAAAACGGCTGATTTGCTACTCCTGAAGGAACAGAAAGAGATGTAATTTCAGCATCTTTCCAAACCTTCTCCACAGCGCCAACCTTCGTTTTATTCTTCGATCCAACTACTACCTTCATTTCGTTCACCTCTATAAAAATTCATCATTCTATTCTAATATCCGCATCAGATACGAATTAAGTATCAACCACTACCACATATCACCAAGTCATCTATTCAGCCTAAAAAAGAAGGTTTTTTCTAGCAACATTACCGTCTTCAAAAACAAAAACAGCCTTCCTCTCTTTTCCTATCCAGGGTCTTAATACAACATTCGAGCACCAATTAGGCACTGACCGCTCCCACTCATGGATGGGCCATCTCTTCAATCTAAAAAAAGAAGGGTTTTTCGCCCTTCTTCTCTACGCGTTATTCTTAATTGTCTCTAACGTCGTTTTATCTGTTGTTCTTACAAGCTTCGTAATTAATTCTTTCGCCGCTGCATAATCATCAACATGTAAAATTGAAGCATGTGTATGAATGTAGCGTGCGCAAACACCAATTACTGCTGATGGGATACCAGAGTTACTTGTATGTACACGGCCAGCATCTGTACCACCTTGTGAAATAAAGTATTGGTACGGAATGTTGTTTGTTTCTGCTGTATCTAAAATGAATTCGCGCATTCCTCTATGTGTTACCATCGTGCGATCGTAAATACGAAGAAGGGCACCTTTTCCTAATTGACCGAACTGCGTTTTGTCACCAGATGCATCGTTTGCTGGACTTGCATCAAGCGCATAGAAAATGTCTGGTTGAATCATATTTGCAGCGGTTTGCGCTCCGCGAAGGCCTACTTCTTCTTGTACAGTAGCACCAGAATATAATGTGTTTGGTAATGTTTCATCTTTTAACTCTTTTAACAATTCGATTGCAAGACCACATCCGTAACGGTTGTCCCAAGCTTTCGCCATAATTTTCTTCTCATTTGCCATCGGTGTGAATGGGCAAATCGGCACGATTTGTTGTCCCGGTTTTACACCAATTTCAATCGCATCTTCATAACTATCTGCACCTATATCAATTAACATATTTTTTATATCCATCGGTTTTGCACGTTGCGCGTCACTTAATAAATGAGGAGGAATAGAACCAACAACCCCAATAACAGGACCATTCTTCGTCATAACTTGTACACGCTGCGCTAATAAAACTTGGCTCCACCAGCCGCCTAACGTTTGAAAACGAAGCATTCCGTTTTTCGTAATTTGCGTAACCATGAAACCTACTTCATCCATATGACCTGCTACAAGAACACGCGGGCCAGTTTCGTCCCCTTTTTTCAGACCAAATACGCTACCTAAACCGTCTTGTACAATTTCATCCGCATATTTGCTTAATTCTTGTTTCATAAAACGGCGTACATCATGTTCAAAACCTGATGCACCTTGTAATTCTGTTAACGTACGAAATAATTGCAATGTCTCTTTATTCACGAAGTCCCCTTCTTTCAAACCTTAGTAGAATACCTCTTTTATTGTAACGAAATTTTCGAAATGTTTCTAGTTTCTTCTTTTTTAGCTGTATTTGCTTTATAATTATTATTGGTACACTATTTTTATTTTATAGAATTGAGGTGAATATATGAGCTGGAAAGGTTTAGTAGCAGGTCTTGGCGTTGGGTTCGCAGCTGGTTATCTCGTTGCAAACAAAGTACAAGAACAATCCCATATTTCTTCAGAAAAAGCATTGAAAATGGTGAAACAAGCATTAAGTCATAAAGGTGAAATTACTGGCTCTTGGGTACATATGGTTCCAGAGACATTTGAAAAATATGATGTCGCATATGAAGTTTATCGCGGCGGTCTTACAACAATGTTAGATGATATACAAGAACGATTTGAATTTTTAGTTGATGCTAAAACAGGTACTGTTTTAGAGGTTATAGCAGCATAAAACGGAGGGTTCCCATTAGGTGAACCTCTTATTTTTTTGAAATTGCGAGTATTGTTTAAAATTATATCAGCGATTTTTCGAATATATCAGCGCAACTCAAATTATATCGGCGATTTTTTAAATATATCGACTTACCGACAAAACCCCACAATAAAAAAGAAGCTGCTCCAATAAATATGATGGAACAACTTCCTATTTTTATGCTTCTATACTCGTTTTCCGTTCTATTTTTTCTACGATATGCCCTTCCTCATTCCACTTCACAGCACGATAATATGCATCATGATAAAACGTAAACCACGCCTCTTTGTCAGCACCATACTTCATCCACTTTTGTTTATTTTCAATCGAGGTCATCGGATAATCATCGTATGCCATTACCCATAATACATTTTGATGCGCGTGCGTCGGCAAGAGATCTGCTAAATGTAGCATCGTTTCCCCTTGACTCTCCAAAGCGATGACTGCATGTCCATCACTATGCCCACCCGTATGCGCCATCTTGATTTCATCTGTAATTTCTATTTCTTGCTGGAACGTAACAACTTGATCTACAATTGGCTCCCAATTTTCCTTCCAATATGTATTACGTGATCTAATGTTTGGATTCCTCATTTCATTCCATTCTGTTTCACTTACGTAAACTTTCGCATTTGGAAATGCCGGCACAAGGTGATCATCTTCCCATTTTGTTAGACCAGATGCATGATCAAAATGAAGATGTGTCATTAAAACATATTGAATATCTTCAGGCTTTAATCCCTGTTTTTCTAACGATTCATAAACCGATGATTCTTCTGTTACACCTTGATTTCGTTTCATCTTCTCATTCAACTTACCGTTTCCTATTCCTGAATCAATGAGCATATTTCCATCTTTCGTTTGTAAAAGTAACGGATCTGTTCGTAAGTAAATATGATGTGTGTCATTATGTTTATATTTACGTGACCAAAGTACTTTCGGCACAACACCAAACATTGCCCCTCCATCTAAATGTGTATTTCCGCCTTTTAACCACGTTACTTTTATATCTCCAATTTGTAACTGTTCCATTACACATCCCCCTTTCAATTAATCTTAACATAAAATTCTGATTATTTTAGATGTAAAAAAACCTATGCATTACTGCATAGGCTCTGTACGATATTTTGCTTCAACTCGGTAAATACGATGACCTTTACTAGAGAATTTCTCTTCGTATTCAGTCATGATGTTACCTTCAAAGTCGCTGTTATGAAGATCTAAGCTTAAGTACGTTAGTAACATACCATACTCAGCCATACTCATAAGAGAATATTCAAATAAACCTTGATTATCTGTTTTGAAATGAATTTCTCCGCCTTCTACTAACACTTCTTCATAATTGCGTAAAAACGTTTTATACGTTAAACGACGCTTCGTATGACGCTTCTTTGGCCATGGATCTGAGAAGTTTAAATAAACGCGATCAATCTCACCTTTTGCAAAGAAAACTGTTAAATCTTCAGCATCTTTATTAATTAACTTTAAGTTCGGCACTTCTTCTTCAATTAATTTATCAAGTGCATCTACAACAACACTTGTGAATTTTTCAATTCCAATATAATTAATATGTGGATTCGCTTTTGCCATATCATACATAAAGCGGCCACGACCTGTACCTACTTCAATATGAATTGGTTGTTCATTTCCAAATACTTCTTTCCAATTACCAGCGCGCTCCTCTGGGTTTCCGATTACGATATGTGAATACTCATTAATTCGATCCATTGCATATGGTTTATGTCTTAAACGCATAGATGTCTCCCTCTCTTTACAAAACTATTTTAAAGGAATAATTCCTTCTTTCTGTTTTTTAATCAATCTACCAAACAAAAAACCAAGTACGTACGAGCACTCGGTCCGTTTCTTTCAAGTATAAGATGTACCATTTTGATAAAAACTACATACAGCATTAAACATTCCATGACGAAACAGCTTTTTCTCTTACATTTGAAGAGAAAAACAATCGAAAGGATGATCCGTTCATGCCAATTAATCAACAACATCAATTAGAAGTGCTGAAAGATATTTTAGTCAACCACCAAAGTGATTGCTGCGGGACAGTTTCAGAATGCGAGCAATTAGAGCGCCTCATTCAATCGTTACTCGCAAACGATAATATAAGTAGTGACGCTAAAACAATGCTAAACGATGTATATTCTTATAGTCAATCGGGTAAATCTTCCTCTAATTTGGACAACCATATTTCCAATAATCAAGAACAACTTACTCAGTGGATTGCTGGAATGGACAATTTTTCTTAAGTATTATTCTGAAGCAAGTAGTTGCTGTAAATATTGATGCCAATATTCAGCTTCTGCTTGCTGTTTTTTTGTTGTATGCCATTGAATAGACAAAATCGTTTGTGCTATCACATACCATCTCATGCGCCTAAGCAGCGATTCATCCATTTCAATATCATAAAAACCGAGCCACTCACTCCACTCCTGGCGCGGAATGTACCAATATAATAACATACCAAGGTCTAGAGCTGGGTCAGCAATTACAGCTCCATCCCAATCAATTAAAAACAACTCATCTTCATCCGACAATATCCAGTTGTTATGGTTTACATCACAATGGCATACAACGAATTCATTGTATTCAATAGCTTTTAATGAATCCATTAAATATTGAAGGCCTTGCTGAATTGTTTCATCATCCCTTATATCTCCTCTTAAAACGAGTTGCAGTTGTTGTAATAACTCTTGTGCGTGAAGCGGTTGCTTCCCAAGTCTTTGAATCATTTGTACAAGCGCTTTAGAGGAGTGAATTTTCTTCAAAAGTTTCGCAACACGTTCTAGTTTCATATCCTCTGGCTCTAACTTCTGTCCCGGAAGCCATTTTTGAGCAGAAATTACATCACCGTTCGTTACCCTTCTTGTCCAAAGTAATTTTGGAACAATTCCTTCTGCTGACAATACCGCTAAAAAGGGCGATGTATTCCGCTTTAAAAATAACTTCTGTTGTCCGTTTTGCGCAATATATGCATCGCCCGTTACTCCACCAGCCGGTACAAGACTCCACTCTTTTCCTAATAATTGTTCCAACCATTCCATATTCATTACCCGTTAACAAATCCTTATCTTTTATAGTTATGAAAAGAAAAACCGCAACATTTCTACACATGTTGTGGATTCATATATTTTACTGTAAATGAAAAGAAAAATTAGCCTCAGCCAAAAATTCTCTATTTTATTTTACAAAACCTGTCATAGAATGACAACTTATCAAAATCGTCACCTTTGTCAATTCTACATTTATTACATTCTCATCGTCAAGTAGCGATTTGTCACATTATCGTCAATATATACGTGCTAATTGGAGCGAGCCTAAGTTCCTTTCCTCTAAATGAAGAAATTGGCTCTATTTTCGCTTGCTTTTCGTCTACTATCACATGCCACGTTTCTTCTTTCGGAAGTTGCACAGTTTTAGCTTCTAAACCGCTATTAAATAAAACGATAATCTCTTTCCACGGCCCAAACGATTCTGCATGCTCTAGGTGATATGCAAGTACTTCTGTAGATGTTTGTAAAAAAGTCATATGTTTTTTTATAAGGTCTGCGTTTTGTAATCGGAATGCCCCATGCTCTTTACGAATCGCAATTAAACCTTTTATATAGTTAACGGTCTCTATTTCTTTCTCTTTTTGATCCCAATCTAATTGATTGATCTCATCATTTGCATTATAGCTATTTTCATTTCCTTTCTTCGTACGATAAAACTCTTGTCCTGCATGTAAGAAAGGAATACCTTGTGAAAGAATAACCATTGCGCTCGCTAGCAGGTGACGTTTTTTCAAAATCGCTTCTGATTCTTCATTACTGCGCACTAGTTTATCCCACATCGTCATATTATCATGACATTCTACATAGTTAATGCTTTGCGCCGGCTCTAGAAACAGCCCTGTTTCTTTCATACTTAAAAGACTTCCTGCTGCAATATACTGCAAATGATTACAGTCTACATGCCCACCAAATGCAAAACCACGCTTATTTATATGAAATGTACTCCCTTTTATCCCATCACGAAATTGATCATTAAACTGCGCCATATGTGGCATTTTCTTCGCATTATTTAACGTTGCTTTTTCCTCACGAGGAAGCGGTGTTTGTAAATCCCATCCTTCTCCTAATAACAAAGCATCTCGTTTTATGTTTCGCACTTCTTTTTCTATCATATTCATTGTATCAACATCTAAAATTCCCATTAAGTCGAATCGGAATCCATCGACATTGTATTCAGTAAGCCAATATAAAATAGACTCTACAATGAATTTCCTCATCATTTTCCGTTCAGATGCTATATCATTTCCGACTCCCGTCCCATTAGAAGGCATACCATCTTCACCATGACGAAAATAGTATCCTGGAACAAGCTTTTCAAATGATGATAGCTCTCTTTCATAAACATGATTATATACAACATCTATAATTACCCTAATGCCATGCTCATGAAATGTCTCGATCAACTGTTTACACTCTACTATCCTGTTATACGGATCAGAGGGATTTGTAGCATAAAATCCTGTTGGTGCATTGTAATATAATGGATTATAGCCCCAATTATAGGCAGACGAAGGATTCGCCTCATCTACACCACCGAAACAATATAACGGTAATAGTTCAACATGTGTAACACCTAAATCTTTTATATGAGACAACCCTGTTAAAGTCCCATTCCGTCCTGTTGTTCCCTCTTCCATCAATCCTTTATATGTTCCCTTTTGAATCACTCCACTATTTTGATGTATAGTCGCATCACGAATATGCAGTTCATACAATATGGCATCTGTCATTGATTGTAATGGTGGTAATCCTTCTCTTCTTGTTACATTCGTTTTTTCTAAATCGATAACAACACCGTGTTTTCCGTTTACCGTCACCGACTTTGCATAAGGATCTACAGCTTCGTTCCATATTAAATTAATACAAACGAGAAATGTATAGCGTGCTCCGTCTAAATCACCTTGTAATGTTTGAATCCAAACTCCGTTTTCTCCCCTGTACATTTCATGATCGGCATATTCTTTATCGCTCTTATAAATTCTTACTTTCGCAAGCCTTGCAGTTGGGGCCCATACTTTAAATGTCGTTTCTTCTTTTTGATACACAGCACCTAAATCTGTACCTTCGTAATAATACTTTTCATCGAAAATTGTTGTTCGAATAACAGCACCTATTTGTAAATCCGTTTCTTCATTCCGTTCATCTCGTACTGTATAATACTTTCCCACATCTAGCGGCTCTTCTATAAAGCACTCATACTTCGTTGCATCTGGAAGCGCAATCGTATGAGCAATCGGTAAATCTTTCACATTACTTCCTTCTTGCAAACGAAATGTCCGACTTGTTCCATACGCATGTGGGAGCAAAATTGTAATTTTATTCATTTCATCTAAATAGGCATCAAATGGACGTTTTACTTTCAACATAAAAAAATCACCATCATTCTCAAAGTTAAAATAAAGTGAAACTTTAATGAGCGAGATAAAATGAGCTGCAAATGATAAGGCTTTTCTTATCAACAAGACTCTATACAGTAACTCCATTCTTCTCTATATTATATTCACCTGCATAAAAAACGTTTTCACCATTCTATTTTTGTAATTTTATTTCAGCAATCGATTTATACTTCCGGGTTTCTTTCACGTGGGATTCGTATAAAGTAATTGTATCTGCTTGAAATGATATTTCAGGTACTTCTTTTATACTTTCTAAATGAAACTTTTCTTCTCCTATCCATTTACGAGCAACAGTAATATGCGGATGATACGGGCGTGTTTCTAGAGAAAATCCATTTTCTTCACAAATGACATGTACTTGCTTTTGCAACTGAAACAAACCGTGATTCTCACTTACCTTCGCCCAAAAAATACGGGGCTGATCTTCTCTACCAAACGTTGAAAAACCTTGTAACGTGAACGATAGTTCTTTTGTTTTTGTAAGTGTTTGTAATCCATTCTTTATCCCTTTTAACTGTTCTTCTGTCGCACCTCCTAAAAAGGAAAGGGTAATATGATAATCTTCCTTATGTACCCACGAGCGAAATGGTAATTCCGCATTCGTATCCTCTTTATAGTTAGACAGCACTTCTTTTATATGATTTGGTAACGTAATTGCGACAAAATAATGCCTATCCATGTACACCGTCTCCTTCTTTCTATTGTTTCTTTTCTTTCTTATCTCATTCAATTAAAAAGAAGCCGCCCTCTAAAGTAGAGAGCGGTCATTATTCATATATCGGCGATTAAAGTTTCACTTTACTTCGCTAGTTCATGAATTGCTTGCGCATAAATTGCTGTTGCTTTTAATAAGTCTTCAATTTCAATGTACTCATCTTTTTGATGCGCAAGTTCTTCTTTTCCAGGGAATAGCGGTCCAAATGCCACACCAGCTTTTAATGAGCGAGCATAAGTACCTCCGCCGATTGCTAACAATTCAGCTTTTTCACCTGTTTGTTCCTCATATACACGTTGCAACGTACGAATTAACTCGTGATCTTTATCAACGTGATGCGGACGAGAGTTAGAATAGTCTGCTACTGCAAATCCATACGTACCTACATATTCTTTTAACTTTGCAATCATTTCTTCAAAGTTAGTCGTAACTGGGTAACGTACGTTTAATCCTAAATTACCACCATTCTCTTTCGTATAAGAAAGGCGACCAACATTCACTGTTAATGGACCGCTAATTTCATCTTTATAAGCAATAGTAGCTTTTTCACCAAAAATATCACCAGTAAATGTTTCTGTTGCAAATGTCGCAAATGCAGTTGCTTTTCCATCAAGTGAAACTGTAGTTAAGAAGTTTGCTAATAATAAACCTGCATTTTCTCCTTTTTCAGGAGTAGATCCGTGCGCTGAAATTCCTTCTATTTGCAACGTCACTGTATTGCCTTCTATAGTCGATTTCCCTATTTTTTTAGCAGTTTGTAAATACTCTTCATATGCTACTGTAAGTGCATTTACATCTTCTCCTGTAATAACCGCTTCTGCAAAATCAGGAACCATATTTAAACGACGCCCTGAATCAAATGAAACAAGTTCATATGTACCTTTTTTCTCTTCACTACCATTTTGCACAACTTGTATATCAGAAATTCCTTTTTCTGCATTAATAATTGGAAAGTCTGCATCTGGTGCAAAACCGATTGTTGGCATTTCTTCGTTTTTAAAGTAGTGATCTACACATTTCCAATTGCTTTCCTCATCTGTTCCTATAATCATACGAACACGTTTTGAAAGAGGTAAGCCTAATTCTTTCACAATTTTCATCGCATAATATGCTGCCATCGTTGGGCCTTTATCGTCAATTGCACCACGTGCAAAAATCTTTCCGTCGCGAATATCCGCACTATACGCAGGAGTCGTCCAGCCATCTCCTTCTGGTACAACATCAACGTGACAAAGAATACCTACTAACTCTTCTCCTTGTCCCATTTCAAGATGACCTGCATATCCTTCTAAATTTTTAGAAGCAAAACCTTCAGCTTCTCCTTTATGTAACATGAAAGATAGCGCTTTTTCTACACCTTCACCGAATGGTGCGCCTTCTTTCGCCGATTCTTCTTCCCATACACTTTTAATTTGTAAAAATTGTTGTGTATCACGAATTAAATCATCTTTTCGTTTTGCAACTTCTTCAGTCCAATTAATCGCTGACATCACGCATCCATCCTTCACTATATTATCTCTTTCATCATAGCAAACCGAAATCCCTTATGCCATACACGAAAACTAAATACCGAACAATTGTAATATTTCAGACATTTCTTATTAGTTTTTCTTTTATTTTTTCAAAAAAATTTGCAGGAATTTGGCGTTTTACGTAGAATTTTATGTGTTAGTTGACTGACCATATATACAATGTCAACTACCAATATTTTTCTATATAAATATTTGTTAAACTTTTGTAAAATTTAAGTAGATTAAAGCATGAATTTTATCATGTAGAGTACAATGGTAGTAACGACCTTCTTTCCTGAATGGGGTCAAAAAAACTAGTAGAGGAGTGGTTTTCTCTTGAAACCTACAACTACTCGTATGCTAACACGCATTAAATCAATTTATATGTACATCAATGAAAACGGAACGGTAACGACGAAAGACCTTGTAGATGAGTTCGGGATCACACCGCGAACGATACAACGTGATCTAAATGTGTTGCAGTTTAATGAACTCGTGTATAGCCCTTGCCGCGGTAAGTGGACAACAACAGGAAAGAAAGTGAGAATGACCTCATAACGAAAAATAATTGTATGTAAATAAATACATACCCCTTTCTAACTATTAGAAAGGGGTTTTTTCTGCACCTATAAAGGTACTACTTTTCAGTATCTACTTGATATGTTCTTAACATTTCTACTTCTTCATCTGTTAGCTCTCGGTATTGTCCAAGTTCTAGTTCTTCATCTAATACTAACGGACCCATCTCTGTTCTTTTTAGGTAGACTACTTTTTTCCCTACCGCTTCAAACATACGCTTCACTTGATGGAATTTCCCTTCCGTAATCACAAGCTCAATTTCAGAAATATCATCGCTTTTCAATATTGTAAGCGCACCGGGCTTTGTTTCATAGCCATCGTCTAAAATAACACCTTTAGCAAACTCTTTTACATCCTCTTCTGTTACTACTCCTGCAACGTGTGCATAATATTTTTTCGGCACATGCTTTTTCGGAGATAATAATTGATGTGATAACTTCCCATCATTTGTTATCAATAAGAAACCTTCCGTATCGATATCAAGTCGTCCAACTGGGAACGGATCAAAGATTGCATCTTCTAATTCTAATAAATCTATTACTGTTTCATGATTATCATCTTCCGTCGCTGAAATAACACCTTGTGGTTTATGCATCATTAAGTAAACAAACTCTTTGTATTCCACAACTTCACCGTGAATCATAACTTCTTGCTCTTCTACATTTACATGAACTTTCGCATCTTTTACTGGCGTTCCATCAATTTTCACAACGCCATCTTTCAATAATTTCTTTACTTCTTTTCTACTTCCATATCCCATATTCGCTAATAATTTATCTAATCTCACGTTTTTCACCTTCTTTATTTATCATAGAAAAGGGGACGTAATTACGCCCCTCTTGATTTCAACTTTATTTTAAATCTACTACCAAGTTTACGTTGAATTTTATCTAATGCTTCTCCGCCAAATACTCTTTCAAGTACTCCTGTGCGAATTGCTAACAATCCGTAAACAAGACCACCAATACCTGCACAAATCGCAACTGTTATAAGAGCACCAATACGGCCATCAGGCGAAATCATGAAGGATAGAAGCCATTGTGATAGTTTTACAGCAACGACCATTATAAGTGTCAGTACTGCAATTTGGAATGTTCTTTTATATACAACACCGAATGAATAGTGTGCGTATTTTTTAATTTGTCGATTTGTATACCAAACAGAAGCTAAGAAACCAACTGCGGTCGCTAGAATTGCTCCTACTGTACCGAAATAACGAATAAAGATTACGTTACATACAAATTTCAAAATAACACCCATAATAAGCGCGACAATCGCATGCTTTTGCTGATTAATCCCTTGAAGAATTGCCGCTGTTACTGTAAATAAAGCAAATAACAATGCAACTGGTGCATACCACATTAATACTTGTCCACCTAATGGATCTGAGTCATAGAAAGCAGTGTAAATTGGATATGCAAGTGTTGAAATACCGATAACTGCTGGCAATGTTAAAAACATATTTGCTTGGAATGTTTGTGTAATTTGTAATTTCAAATAGCGGTATTGTTTTTCAGTAAATGATTTTGTAATTGCTGGTACAAGCGTTAAACTAAACGCTGTTGCAAGTGATACAGGAATCATAATTAACTTATGCGTCCACATTGTGAAAATACCAAGCGCTCGCTCTGCGATATCACCTTGACCAATCGCCTGCATAATTGAGTTAAATGTCAATGTATCAATTTGTTGATATAAAGGAATTGTTAACCCAATTACAACGTAAGGAATCGCATATGCGAATAACTCTTTAAACAATTGAACGGTACTTACTGTTGATTCTGGTACAGTTTGTTCAATTAAATATTGATCCAAATATTTTTTACGTTTTAACCAGTACCAAATTAACACACCGAGTGCTCCAACCGCTGAAACGAACGCAGCAAACGTCGCTACTCCAACTGCTGTTGCAACTGTACCGCCAAGTACTTTAATAACGATAAAACTACCAGCTAATAAAAAGACGATACGAATAATTTGTTCAATAATTTGTGAAACGGTAGTTGGTCCCATAGACTGGTGACCTTGGAAATAACCACGAATTAAACTCGCTGCTGGTACAACAATAAGTGCGAAACTTACAAGACGAATGATCGTCGTAACTTCTCCTACATTATTGTGTATACTTTGTTTACCAAGCATCGCTTCTGCAAACAATGGCGCCGTCATGTACAGTACTAGGAACGAAAGAACTCCTGTTACTATCATCATAACCATTCCCGAGCGGAACATTCTCCGGCTCGTTTTATAATCGCCAAGCGCATTATATTTGGAAACAAATTTTGAAACAGCAAGCGGCACACCTGCCGTTGCGATACTTAAAAAGATCGTATATGGAATGTATCCATATGTATAGAGCGTTCCGCCTTCTGTGCCTACTAATGCATGAAACGGAAAGACGTAAATCATGCCTAAGAACTTTACTAAAAATGTCCCTAGCGTAACAATAAGCGTTCCGCGCAGAAATTTCGAATCGGACATACAAAAATCCTCCTACATCTACATAAAGTGAAACTATAATTAGTTGGAGACTTCTCTCCTACTCCTTATTAGTTGAACCATTCGAGCATTTACAGGCTAACAGACTCCCTATTTACTTCTCCTAAATCTTGAGGTTTTAGTCTTATCGCCTACAAATAGCAGGATAGTGCTGAACTCTAACTTTTGTATTGTACCACAATTCTCTCATTAAGCAGTACTTCACTCTATTTTTCTTTTAAGGGAAAACATGCTATTCTTTTAGGCAGGAAATGTAGAAAATGAGGTCGATATATTATGCATTATGATGTTATTGTCATCGGCGGCGGTCCTTCTGGGCTAATGGCTGCAATTGGTGCTGCAGAAGAAGGCGCAAATGTCTTACTTCTTGATAAAGGAAATAAACTTGGGCGTAAACTTGCGATTTCTGGTGGCGGACGCTGCAACGTAACAAACCGTCTACCACTTGATGAAATTGTTAAACATATACCAGGAAACGGTCGCTTCTTATACAGCGCTTTTTCTATTTTTAATAATGAAGATATTATTACATTCTTCGAAAATCTTGGTGTTAAATTGAAAGAAGAAGACCACGGTCGCATGTTCCCTGTGTCAAACAAAGCGCAATCTGTTGTAGACGCACTTTTAACACGATTAAAAAACTTAGGTGTAAAAATCCGTACAAATACACCTGTTGAAACGATTGAATATGAAAATGGTCAAACGAAAGCAGTTATACTGCAAACAGGCGAAGTGTTAGAAACAAATCACGTCGTTATCGCTGTTGGCGGAAAATCAGTTCCTCAAACTGGATCTACTGGAGACGGATACGCTTGGGCTGAAAAAGCAGGTCATACAATTACAGAATTATTCCCAACAGAAGTACCTATCCTGTCAAACGAGCCGTTTATACGTGATCGCTCATTACAAGGTCTTGCTTTACGTGATATAAACTTAAGCGTATTAAACCCGAAAGGAAAAGCTATCATTTCTCACAAAATGGACATGCTCTTCACTCATTTCGGCCTATCTGGTCCTGCTGCTCTTCGCTGTAGTCAATTCGTCGTGAAAGCACTTAAAAAGTTTAAAACGAATACAATACAAATGAGTATTGATGCATTGCCAGAGGAAAATAGTGAGCAATTATTTCAGCGCATGCTGAAACAAATGAAAGAAGATCCGAAAAAAGGAATTAAAAACGTTTTAAAAGGTTATGTCCCTGAACGTTACTTCCTATTCTTATTAGAAAAAAATGAAATTGACGGTAGTGAACAAGCTGGACAAGTTTCTCACGAAAAGATTCGTGCACTTGTGAAAGACTTTAAAGAGTTTACTGTGAATGTAAATGGTACGCAGTCAATTGAAAAAGCATTCGTTACTGGCGGAGGTGTATCCGTGAAAGAAATTAATCCGAAAGAAATGTCTTCTAAATTTACGAACGGCTTATATTTCTGCGGAGAAGTTCTTGATATTCACGGTTATACTGGTGGCTATAATATTACATCAGCCCTTGTTACTGGTAGAATTGCTGGAACGACTGCTGGAGAAAACGCGAAAATGCAATATTAAAAAAAGAAACAGGGATTCCTGTTTCTTTTTTAATATTGCCATGAAATCATTATCGGCGATTCCACAGATATATCAGCGATTCTGTAATTATATCGGCGATTTCTCAAATATATCGACTTACCGACAAGAAGCGATAAACATCTGCTCCATGTAACTTTCCATTGCTTTTTTGTTGCTTTATATACCTTAGTACCTTTATATTTTATATTGTTGAATATTTAAAAAGGGTAAGGGGAAAACAAATGAGAAAAAAAGTCATGATGTCTTTAATGTTAATGACGTTTCTTTCTGCGGTAGAAGGAACGATTGTTAGTACAGCAATCCCTCGTATAACGAGTGATTTGTCAGGCGTCGAACTTGTTAGTTGGGTATATGCAATTTATATGCTTGCAACAGCTGTTTCGACTCCAATATACGGAAAGCTCGCTGATTTATTCGGTCGTAAAAAGGTTTTACTGATCGGGGCTACAATCTTTTTAGTCGGTTCTGCACTTTGCGGAGTCGTTACATCGATGGAACAATTAATTTTCTTCCGCGCGCTTCAAGGTATCGGTGCTGGTGCTGTTATGCCAATCACAATGACGATTATTGGAGACTTATATAGCGAAGCGAAAGACCGCGCGAAAGCACAAGGTTGGATGAGTGCCGTTTGGGGTGTATCCGGTGTTATCGGACCGTTAGTAGGTGGATTTTTAGTTGATTCTCTTTCTTGGCGTTATATTTTCTTCTTAAACGTCCCATTCGGAATTATCGCTTGCTTAATGATTGTAATTTACTACAAAGAATCTATTAAACCTGCTAAACATCATATCGATTATCTTGGTGCAACAGTTTTTTCATTAAGTACAATCGCTCTACTATATGCATTATTAACAGGTAGCAGTAAGCAAAACTGGGGAGACATGACAATTATCGGCCTATTAATCTTTGCCGCTATTTCATTCATTATTTTCTTGTTCATCGAGAAAAAATCTCCGGAACCATTAATTCCGCTAGCACTTTTCTCTAACCGTACATTATCTACGATAAATATATTAACTCTTATTGCTGGCGCAATGATTATTAGTATTACAATGTACCTTCCAATTTGGAGTCAAGGTGTATTAGGGAAAAATGCAACAGAAGCTGGACTTATTTTAATGCCAATCCCTGTTATGTGGACATTTGGCGCTATTTTCTCTGGTAACTTAGTAGGCAAATTAAAAACGAAACAAATCATTTTACTTGGAGCTAGCATTTTATCAGTCGCTACGTTCTTATTATTTACACTATCAACCAATTCACCATCGTTCCTCATTTATATAGCAGTCGGATTATTCGGCTTAGGAATGGGGCTTGTGACACCGATTTACATGGTAACAATTCAAGCAGCCGTACCAGCTCATACACGCGGAACAGCTGTTGGTTTAAATACATTTATTAATACATTTAGTCAAACGTTAGGTGCTGCAATATTCGGTACAATCTTCAATACGATGATTCACGCACGTGGTATTAAAAATCTTGATCTTGTATCTGGTGGACATGGCGGTACTACAGCAAACGTAGTAACCGAATCACAATCCGCATTAGCATCAAGCGTACATGTCATTTATATGAGCACTTTCGTATTAGCAGTATTTACATTAATTATTGCTTGGCTTTTATTAAAGCCAGCTACACAAACAAGTGAGCAACAATAAAAAGGATGACCATTTTGGTCACCCTTTTTTTTATTCTTCATTCTCCACAATATGTTTCAGCATGGATAATTTATTATCCCAAAAACGTTCATAATACGAGAGCCACTGTTGTAATTCTTCTAATGGTTCTGGATGCAAACGATATATCTTCTCTCTTCCGCTTTTTCTTCCACTTACTAAATTCGCTTCCGAAAGAATATGAAGGTGCTTTACAACCGCAGTACGACTCATCGGAAAATGATCCGTTATTTTGGAAATCGGTAACTCTTTGTCACTTAATAACCGTATTACTTCTCGGCGGGTTGGATCAGCAATTGCTTGAAATACATCATATTTCGCTGCTGACGAGGACACTTAGCCTTCGACAACCTTTTTCAGTTTTTCATTTACAATCGCTACCCAACCACCGCTCATTCTATCGCGAATAATAGAGCTCTTCGCATTCGCTTTCGGAAGAATTTCATCAGGATGTTTCCAGCCGCCGTGAATTAACGTAAATTCTGTTTTGTTATCTCCTAAGTCTTTCAAATTAAATGAAACAACCCAGCCATCTGTATCCCATGAGAAAGATAAATGGTTTGGCTCATCAATTTCTAACACTTTACATGGTGATGGCCCAAATGGCGATTGCACATGAAATTCATGTCCTACCTCTAATACAAAATCATTTGGCATAAACCATGACGCAATCCCTTCTGCAGTTGATACTACACTCCATACCTTTTGAATAGACGCGTTAAAAACGATTGTTTGTTTAATATCATTTAATGTATTTTGTTGTTCCATGTTCATTCTCCTTTACTCGGCGTTATAACATAACACCTTTTGGTTACACTTCGATAATATAACACCTTTTAGTTTCATGTCAACGCTAATTCTTTTACTGTTGAGAAATTCTCAACATTTTTTCAACAGGACAAACACCCTCTTAGCATTTCCTCATAATATACTCACAAAGGCAATACAAAATAAAAACTTCTCTCAACATGAAACTCCATCATTCATATTGAAAGAAACGCCTTACTTATATCATGCGTACTTCGTCTCTCCTCCTTCCCTCAGGGACAATACGCGAGATATGACAAATCAGAAGGAATATGCCCACCATTTGAGTAGGTAGTTATTTCTCTTCTCCTCAACATTTCCTTAGGAGCGAAATGACTACCGACTCACTTTTTTCAAACAAAATAAAAAGGGGTTGAACGCTATGTTCTATTGTATTAACTGCTCTGATATTCATCATGAAAAACATCCAAATGATAAAGTATTCAAAAACGGTTTTTATATTGATCCATTTTTAGGTGATCGTTATCACCTTGGTATGTGTAAAGATGCCCAAAACCATGAAACAGGGGAGCCTCTTTTAACGACAAAGAAATTAGGCGCCCCCCAATCTATTATGAATGTATTACCGACACATGTTGTCCCAACATAAAGCATAAAAAAGAGCTGGCTCACCCAGCTCTTTTTTATGCTTTATAAACGATCATTGCTGAAAAACAATAAATTTGGTTTTCATCGTCGTTAATGGAAACACCAACTTGATACTTAATATCTACAAAGTTGCTATCATCAATCTTTTTCAAAAAAACATTTACAGCATCTTCCAAGTCTTTTTCGTGACTTTCATCAAATACTTTCACACGAATCATGTTAACACCGTCCTAGATCGCAGCCCTCCGCCGCTTGATTATTGCCACGGTGCGTATCTATGATGCGATAAAACTTTCCATTCTCATATATATATCCGTCTTCTAACACATATTCTTTATCTTCAGTATAGACATAAAACTTACCTATCATAAATTTACTCGTATATAATTCCAAATAATTTTGTCTAAATTTAGCTACAACTTTATTTGTAATATCAATTTTTATTGTGCGCCCCACCTTCTCTCCCTCCTTTGCAAAGAACGGATTTAGGTATATTGTATTAGCGCTTTTACATTTTATGCTTAAAAATAAGTGGATATGCCTTCTTTCTTCACCTGTACTATTTTTCTAAAAAAATCACGATAAATAAGGTCCCAAAAAAAACATAAAAAAGCACTTTATCTTATTGACTCGAATATAAATATTATGTTATTATATAAAATTTGACATTTTTACATACGTATGCTATCATTAAAAGTGGTTACCACATATGGAGGTGGATGATTTGTTTCAAATTGGTGATAAAATCGTTTATCCAATGCACGGTGCAGGAATCATTGAAGCAATTGAAGAGAAAGAAATATTAGGTACTTCACGTCAATATTGTGTGATACGCATCATTAGTAAAGATATGCAAGTAATGCTTCCGATGGATCAATTAAAAAAATCGGGTATTCGTTATATCGTTGATCGAGGTACGTTAGATGATATACTTCTTGAATTTCAAAACGGGGAGTCAGACCCATCACTCTCATGGAAACAAAGATATACAATGAATATGGAAAAAATGAAAAATGGCAATTTACAAGATAGCGCAGAAGTTGTTCGGGATTTACTTCGCCGCAATAAAGAGAGAGCATTAAATGCGAGCGAAAAACAAATGCTAGATAATGCACGAAAAATGATGATTAGCGAAGTCGCGCTCGTACAAAATGTTACTGAACATCAAGCAACAGAATTTCTTCAAGATACAATTAATCACTAAATTTAAAATAGCTGGCCGCTATTTTTTTTGTAAAAAAAGGACGAAGAGTTTTATCTCTTCGTCCTTTTATATTACCCACGCCCAGCTTGAAACGATGGATATAACGTCATTCCACCATCTGCAAATAGCGTAATGCCCGTTACATAACTCGCCTCTGAAGAAGCGAGCCAAGTTGCTACTGCTGCAATTTCTTCAGGGTTTCCAATATAGCCCATCGGTATCATACTTTCTACGTCAGCACGTTTTTTAGGATCAGCAAACTTTTCTGCATTAATCGGCGTATTAATTGCACCTGGTCCAATATTATTTACTCGAATACCTTTTGGCGCATATTCTAGCGCTAACGTTTCTGTCATCAGTTTAATCCCCCCCTTACTCGCTGCATAGTGCACGAATAGTGGCCACGGAATTTTCTCATGAACACTAGACATATTAATGACAGACCCTTTAATATCATGTTCTACAAAATATTTAATCGCTTCACGACTTCCTAAAAAAGCACCTGTTAAATTTGTATTAATTACCTTATTCCAATCTTCAAGTGGCATTTCATGCGACGGTACCGCGTTTTCTATCCCTGCATTATTAATCATAACGTCAAGCGTACCAAATTCTTTCACAGCAGATTGAATGAGATTCACAACATCTGATTCGACCGTGACATCACCTTTTACAGCAATCGCTTCTCCGCCTACCTTTTTAATTTCTTCTAACACATCATTTGCTTCTGATTCTCGTGAGCGATAATTAATAACCACTTTCGCTTTTTCCTTAGCAAACCTTACTCCCATCGCCCTACCAAGACCAGTTGCTGATCCTGTAATAACGACCACTTTTCCTTCTAAATCACTATACATTTCAATACCTCCTTTAACTTTTTGCTATACCTAACATAATTCCGGCTGCAATAATAAAAACGATACCGACAACGATACCCGTTAATTGGCGTTTCGTTTTCTTTTCACCTAATATAAGGATCCCACCAAGCGTGGAAATAATAATCCCCATTTGCGATAGCGAGAAACTTGTTGCGACTCCAACACGCGGCTGCGAAATGAATAAAAACATATTTCCAGCTGCCCAAATTAATCCTGGAATAATATTTCGGATTGCATATTTATTGAATGGATGATGTTTAAAGGTAAGCAAAATCCCTCCTAATACCATACCAACTGCTTGTGGTAATAAAGCTGACCAACCATCTACGTTAAATAGTCTAATCACTACTACGTAAACTAAATAACCGACTGTTGAAATTAATAAAATTATGATACCTCTTTTAAAATTTGCTGCTTGCTCTGCATTCTTTTCTTCTTCACTTTGAAGTGATGTTAAAATAACACCGACAATAATACAAACGAGCGCTAAAATCCCAAGGACGACCGATATTGTCGTGGACCATTCATGAAATACGATAACGCCAAATAAAGTCGTCGCAACTAATTGAAGTCCTGTTGAAATTGGCATCGTCCTCGAAACGCCCATTAAATCAATACTTTTCAATTGATTCGCCTGACCAAGCGCCCAAAATAAACCTGACACAACTCCAACCCCAATCACAGTAGGTGTTAATACTGGCTTCATAAAAATATAAACAACAATTGAGAAAATAAGTGCTCCAAACGTTGTTCCAAGCGTTTGACTATACGGTCCCCCGCCCAGTTTTACGTTAAATAACACAATACTCCCCCAAAATATAGCTGGTAAAATTGCTAAAAATATATCCATCGCCCATTACCTTTCTCTGTAAAATGTCATAAATTGAAACTTTAATCATCCCGCAAATAGCGGAATAAGTTACCGCTCTCAATCATTAGAATGAGCTTTCATTTTTTCTTTTTTGCGAGCACAAATCTTTTCTACAACATCATTAGAAACATTTTTTTCTCGCTCCACATTTTTTACCTTTATATGATCTAAATAATCCTCCAAAATAAGTGTAACTTTGTCATTTGGCGGATTATGCGCCCCTTGAAATGTAAGAAATTGTAGCGTCACTTCAAATCTAGGAACAAATTCATCTTTCCTGCCGAGACGCTTTATATTTATAACTGCATCACATTCATATTGATCTTCTGTCACTTGTCTAATAACCGAATAGTACCTATTCAATAACGCACTCTCTAAAAGCTGTTCTCTTGATTCTTTCGCGAAAGAATCGCTTGGAGAAGAGAAAAAGATAGAACATATCGCTGTAATAATTACACATATTTTTTTCATAACGTCCTCCTTATCCTATAAGTTAGTGTTCTCAAAAACGCCATAAAAAAACGACTTCCCCTACTTAGGAAAGTCGTTTTAATGAATCCAATATTAACCACCACTCACTGGTGGTATAAGTGCAACCACATCACCATCTTGGACCCTGTCATCTTCATTTGCGTATTCTTCATTAATCGCAACCATAATTGGCTCTGAAACTGGTACATTATATTCTTTCGCAACAACATCTTTTAACTCTGCAACCGTAATATTTTCTTTCTCTATTTGTAATTCACTTGTTCCTGCCTCTTCTTGCAAGTGCGCAAATAACAATACTCGAATCATACTTATAGCTCCTTCCCAGGCTCTCCCGCCGGATATGGTGTTTTTTCTAATTGATCACCAATCCATGAGTCACCATCTTCCCAAAACTCCTTTTTCCAAATCGGAACAATTTGTTTTATGCGTTCCATAATATATTCGTTTGCTTCATAAGCCGCTTTACGGTGTGGTGTTGAAACAGCAACAACAACCGCTATATCAGAAATTTGCAACGTACCGATGCGATGTGTAATCGCAACATATGTACCCGGCCATTTCTCTTTCACTTCCAGACCAATTTTCTCTAGCATCTTTTCTGCCATCGTCTTATAAGCAACATACTCTAAGTATAATGTACGACGCCCTTTCGTAAACTCTCTAACCGTTCCAATAAATGTTGTAACAGCACCGCATTCACGTCGAATCACTTTCTTCGTTACCTCTTCAATCGAGATTTCTGTATCAATTACTTCATAATATGTATTTGTCATTTCGCACTCCTAACCGTTTGTAAAAACCAGTCTATGTACAACTCTTCTTCTGTTATATGAAATACTTTATATTCTTCTCGTATATTTGCCGGGACATCATACCACGTAATAATCGCCACTATATTTTCTACTTTATGTAAAAGTTCAACGTCTTCCGCAGAACGAAGTAACACTACTTTCGGGTAGTTCTCTTTTTTACAGCCCTCTATTAAAATTGTATCCACTTCAAAAAACTCATATAAGCGAATAATTTCTTGCAAGGACCATTTCTTTCTTAGTGAAGAAAGTGAAAGCAATCCAGCACCTTCTACACTACTTACGACAGCACCAGCTTTACGGTGTCTTTCGCTATCTTTTTGCGCTACTTCTGGAAAACCTCCGTGCCCGTGATGTTTAATTGTAGCAACTTTTATTTCACTTTCAGCTAACACATGCACAATTTTCTCTACAAGTGTCGTTTTTCCGCTATTTTGATATCCTACTATTTGTAAGATTGAAGGGGCTTTGCCCATGGCCAATCACATCCCTCAGAGTGCTCTAACAATAATACGGATACTTTCATCCCAGTCTCAAATCCTCTCGTTCCTCCAGGTAACACGATAAAAGCATTCGCATCTGCAAGTGAAGATACCGCACTCGATTTATCTAAACCAACCGGCATCGCTTGTAACGCCCCGTCCACAATCGTTACGTTTGCTCTTACGAAACGAGTAAATGGATTTGGCTTTGAAAAATCTTTTTGTAAAATAGCATCCGCTCTATATACGTGAGGTTCCTTCGCATACAAATACGTTTTTATAATTGGATGCACAAATAATTCAAAGCCTACATAACAAGCAGACGGATTTCCTGATAAACCGAAAAGTAACTTCCCATCAACTTCAGCTACTGTCGTTACACTTCCCGGTCTCATCGCTATTTTATTAAAGAGTACATTCGCCTGTAACCTTTCATAAATAGCTGGTAAGTAGTCATAATCTCCTACTGATACACCGCCTGTTGTAATTAAAATATCGACCTCATCCATCGCTAATTGAACAGCTGTAAAACATGCATCTAGCTCATCGGCGAGTTGACCATAATAACGAACTTTCCCGCCAGCTTTCATAATTTGAGCTGCGATCATATACGAGTTACTATTTCTAATCTTCCCCGGTTCTAAAGGCTCATGTACTTCTAATAATTCACTTCCTGTTGTTACAATACCGACAACAGGCTGTTTTACAACTTTCACAGTGCTATATCCAAACGTTGCTAGTAAGGCCGCAACACCTGGATTAATTGCAACACCTTTCTTAACGAGAACTTGATTTTGTTTTATGTCTTCTCCTTTAAACGACACATTGTCACCGTTATTAAAAGGGCGTTTTAACTTCATATATGTTTTCCCGTTCTTCTCAAACCCTTCTGTCAGCTCGAGCATTACGACTGCATTACATTCTTCTGGAATAGCTGCTCCTGTCATAATGCGAATCGCTTTAAAAGCTCCTACTTCTTCTAAAAAAACAGACCCCGCCCCGATTTCTCCTATTACTTCAAATTCAATTGGATTTTCTTGGGTTGCTCCTTTCGTATCTTCTGCTCGAATGGCGAAACCATCGTAAGGGGAACGATCAAAATGAGGAACGTCATGATCTGAGACAACATCTTCCCCGAGAATTCTCCCGTAACTTTCCGTAATAGAAATTTCTTCTACTTCACCATGCTTCGCATATTTCATTACCCGTTCTACTGCCTCAGCAACTTGAATTGGAATTCGTTTTTCTACCATCGTTTCTCACCTCATATTTGCAATTTTTTTTATCTCGATTAAACTTTATGTATTCAATAGAAATTACTTCAAGGAGGAATTCCATGTCTTCATTTACACATTTTAATGACCAAGGACGCGCAAAAATGGTTGATATAAGCGATAAAAAAACAACCGTTCGAACAGCAATTGCGTGCTCTAGCATTGTCGTTACGAAAGAAATTTACGATAAAATCTCTCACAATGAAATTGGGAAAGGTGACGTATTAGCAGTTGCGCAAATCGCAGGCATTATGGCTGCGAAACGAACTTCTGATATTATCCCAATGTGCCATCCTTTATTATTAAAAGGTGTTGACGTTTCTTTCGATTGGAAACAATCAGAAGAACAATATCGTTTACTCATTGAAGTAAAAGTTAAAACAGAAGGTAGCACCGGTGTTGAAATGGAAGCTTTAACAGCTGCTTCCGCTACCGCTCTTACTGTGTATGATATGTGTAAAGCTGTCGATAAAGGTATGATTATCGGCGAAACGTACTTACTTGAAAAAACAGGTGGAAAAAGTGGAGATTATACGAGAAATTCATAATCCTCTCTCCGTTGAACCTAAAGGGTTTCCTTTAGGTTCAACCTATATACCTTGCATATAAACTTTTCGCTACATTCATATCATTCGTCCCATGAATAAACGCCCTGCCATCTGTAAATAAAACAAAACGATATTCTTCTACCGGAAATGATAATAAATAAGGTGTCGCCTTTATCTCTACGCTTCTTTGTAAGCGCTTTTTAATTTCTTCTAAATTAAAATTCTTCCGCACACCCGGGCGAATTTGTACTGTATTTCGCCCACATAACACTTCTGTTTTTGTTTGTGCTTCAAATGTTAAGCTCGGATATGTACGTAACCTTCCGCAAGATAAACAAGTATCTTTTTTCTGCCTATTCACTTTAAATGCCATCTGTTGATTATTCCAAAGATCAAACGATAACATCGTTTCACGAAGCGCCCCAAAGTCTTCTACTAATATTTTCAGCGCTTCCGTAATTTGATGCGCAACTACTAATTGTACTGCCGGTTGTATAATACCAGCTGTGTCACATGTTGCTCCGCTCGCCGGATGCTCCATTAAACAGCGAAAACACGGTGTTTTCCCTGGTAAAATTGTATACGTTACTCCGTAACTCCCGACGCAACCACCATATATCCATGGAATATTATACTTTTGTGAAATATCATTAATGAGAAGACGCGTTTCAAAATTATCTGTCGCATCTAATATTAAATCTACATCACGCACTAACTCTTCCATTTCTTGCACCGTTACATCCGTCACAACCGGATTTATTTCCACCTCAGAATTAATTGCTTGTAAATGTTCTGCAGCCGCTATCGCCTTCGGTTTATACTGCTTTGCATCTTCTTCCGTATATAGTTGTTGTCTTTGTAAATTACTCCATTCTACATAATCCCGATCAGCAATCGTTACTTTTCCAACCCCTGCTCTAACAATCGCTTCTGCATTGGCCGCACCGAGAGCACCAGCACCTATAATAAGCACATGCTTCTCTCTTATTTTTCTCTGTCCTTCTTCTCCAACACCAGAAAATAATATTTGTCTTGAATATCGCTCCTGCATGCGATAGCCCCCTTTCTTATCCTCCTATATAAGACATTTCGATTTTCGGACGATTTTTTGCACTTTCTTCTGTCCGTTCATCCGAATACCTATCTTTTCTATTCATCCATACATCTTGTATAACACTTAATAACTCCTCATCCGACAGATTCCCTCTAAGAAGTTCTCTTACATTCAAACCCTCTGTCGCAAATAAGCACGTATAAAACTTTCCATCTGCCGAAATTCTCGCCCTCGTACAAGAGGCACAAAATGACTCAGAAACAGATGTAATAAAACCAACTTCAACATTTGTTCCAACATACCGATATCGCTTCGCAACTTCACCAAAGTAATGGGCTTCAGCTGGCTCAAGCGGATACACCTTATGAATCATCTCAATCAATTCTCGCTTTGTAACCACTTGATCAAAATTCCACCCATTTGTACTACCAACATCCATAAACTCAATAAACCTAAGCGTGATTCCTTGCTCTTTAAAATACGCAGCCATCGGAAGTACTTGATGATCGTTCATCCCTTTTTTCACAACCATATTTATCTTTACTTCCAGCCCCGCCTCTTTAGCTGCTATAATTCCCTTAATCACCGGTTTCGTATTAATATTTCGACCATTAATATTCTTAAATATGTCGTCATCTATCGCATCTAAACTAACATTCACTCTATGTAATCCAGCTTCTTTTAATGCCTTCGCTTGTTTCGTTAAATGGATAGCATTTGTAGTTAACCCTATATCTATTAGCCCATCAATTTTCACAAGACGTGCAATAAGTTTTGCTAAATCTTTACGAAGTAGTGGCTCACCGCCAGTAATTCTAATTTTTCGTACACCGATGTTAACAAATAATTTTGCCAAACGCTCAATTTCATCAAAAGTTAGTAAAAACTCATCTTTCAAAAAAGCATAATCTGGCCCAAATATTTCCGCTGGCATACAATATGTACATCTAAAATTGCAACGATCAATGACAGATATACGTAAATCTTGAAGTGGGCGTCCAAAAAAATCTTTAACCATCTCCTGCATCGCCACCCTCCCTTTCTGCCAAATTTCTTTCTTTTCATTCTATTATAATATATTTTCGAACTGCGATGTTTTTGCTCAAGTGAATAAAGTGAAACTTTAAATAATTAGAGGGTATCCACTCCCCCTGGTTAACGAGTTTACTTACAAGTACAAGGATAAAAAACCTTGAAACATAAAAGTTTCAAGGTTTTCTGCTTATTAACTTAATCTAATAATAGTTAGAGTAGCCCCTGGCGTTGCCGTAGATAATGTAGCTACTGCAACTACTCCAAATAACTGTAAGCTAACAGCAGCTCCAGCAGGCAAGTTAGCGATTATTGTTGCACTAAATGAACCAGTAGCGACTGTCGGGGCATTTATCGTTCCTGCAAGCGGACTGCCATTTACAGTTATACGAGAACTTACAAGTAAACCTGCCGTTAAATTAATTGTATAGGCTATATAATAGTTTCCTGCATTCGCAACTGTAAATACAGTATTTCCACCACTAACGGTTATTCCTGGGCCAATATTTTGATTGTTCGGTAATGGTACGTTCGTACCACCTAATAAAACGGAAATAGCGGTTCCTGATGTATTATTCGCAAACGCATACGTTGCAGTTGTACTAACTCCAGTCGCCCCGGTCGCTCCTGTTGCTCCAGCTCCGGTTGGACCTGTATCTCCAGTTGGACCTTGTGAACCGGTTGCTCCTGTAGCCCCCGTTGGACCTTGGATTCCTTGCGGGCCTTGAATTCCTTGGGGACCGGTCGCTCCGGTTGCTCCTGTTGCTCCCGTTGGACCTTGAATTCCTTGCGGGCCTTGGATTCCTTGTGGGCCTTGAATTCCTTGGGGACCGGTCGCTCCGGTTGCTCCTGTTGCTCCCGTTGGACCTTGAATTCCTTGCGGGCCTTGAATTCCTTGGGGGCCTTGAATTCCTTGGGGACCGGTCGCTCCGGTTGCTCCTGTTGCTCCCGTTGGACCTTGGATTCCTTGCGGGCCTTGAATTCCTTGCGGGCCTTGTGGGCCGGTCGGACCTATGTCACCTTGCGGACCTTGGATTCCCTGTGGGCCTTGTGCTCCTGTTGCCCCCGTCGCTCCTTGGATTCCTTGAGGACCTTGTGGACCTTGAATTCCTTGCGGGCCGGTTGGACCTATGTCGCCTTGTGGGCCTTGAATTCCTTGGGGACCTTGTGCTCCTGTTGCCCCCGTTACTCCTTGGATTCCTTGCGGACCTTGAATACCCTGTGGACCGGTTGGACCTATCTCTCCTTGAACACCTTGGATTCCTTGCGGACCCTGTAAACCCGTCACTCCGGTTGCTCCCGTTTCTCCTGTCGCTCCTGTCACTCCAGTTGAGCCTGTCGCCCCGGTATCTCCTGTTACTCCTGTCGCACCTGTTGCTCCTGTCGGGCCAGGTGGTCCACCTGATGGACCTGTCACTCCCGCCGGACCTGATGGCCCCGTTGGGCCGGTCGGTCCTGCAGGCCCTCCTGACGGGCCAGTCACCCCTGTTGGACCGGTTACTCCTGTTGGACCGGTAGTTCCTTCTCCCGTCGCTCCGGTTGCTCCCGTTTCTCCTGTTGCTCCCGTCGGACCTTGCACTCCTTGAATTCCTTGTGGTCCTTGCACTCCTTGTGCTCCTGTTGCTCCTTGAATCCCTTGTATACCTTGCACTCCTTGTGCGCCCATCGGACCTGTTGGACCAATCGCCCCTTGTATACCTTGCACTCCTTGGGGCCCCTCTGGACCTGTTGCTCCTATTTCCCCTTGTATACCTTGAATTCCAGTTGCTCCTTGTGCTCCTGTTGCTCCCGTTATCCCTTGCACACCTTGTATTCCCTGTATTCCTTGTGGACCTTGTGGGCCTGTTGCTCCTACCGGTCCTTGAATGCCTTGTATCCCTTGAGGACCCTCAGGACCCGTTGCTCCAACTGGCCCTGGCACACCTTGTATTCCTTGCGGGCCCTGAAGTCCCTCTGGGCCTTCTGGACCTGTTGGACCTATCTCTCCTTGTATCCCTTGGATTCCAGTTGGACCTTGTGGCCCAGTCGGACCTATGTCACCTTGCGGACCTTGGATTCCCTGTGGGCCTTGTGCTCCTGTTCCCCCTGTCGCTCCTTGGATTCCTTGAGAACCTTGTGGGCCTTGAATTCCTTGTGGGCCTGTTGGACCTATGTCGCCTTGTGGGCCTTGAATCCCTTGCGGACCTTGATCTCCAGTGGCCCCCGTTACTCCTTGAATTCCTTGGGGACCTTGAACACCTTGGGGACCCGTCGGACCTATCTCTCCCTGCACACCTTGGATTCCTTGCGGACCTTGTAAACCCGTCACTCCGGTTGCTCCCGTTTCTCCTGTCGCTCCTGTCACTCCAGTTGAGCCCGTCGCCCCGGTATCCCCTGTTACTCCTGTCGCCCCAGTTGCTCCTGTCGGGCCAGGTGGTCCACCCGATGGACCAGTCACTCCCGCCGGACCTGATGGCCCCGTTGGGCCGGTCGGTCCTGCTGGTCCTCCAGATGGTCCTGTTACCCCTGTCGGACCAGTTACTCCTGTTGGGCCTGTAGTGCCTTCCCCTGTCGCCCCAGTTGCTCCCGTATCTCCTGTTGCACCCGTCGGACCTTGAATTCCTTGTATTCCTTGAGCACCTTGCACTCCTTGTGCACCTGTTGGGCCTTGAATCCCTTGTATTCCTTGCACTCCTTGTGCGCCCATTGGACCTGTTGGACCAATCGCCCCTTGAGCACCTTGCACTCCTTGGGGACCCTCTGGACCCGTTGCTCCTATTTCTCCTTGTATACCTTGAATTCCAGTTGCTCCTTGTACTCCTGTTGCTCCCGTTATCCCTTGCACACCTTGAATTCCCTGAATTCCTTGGGGACCTTGTGAGCCTGTTGCTCCTACCGGTCCTTGAATTCCTTGTATCCCCTGTGGCCCCTCTGGACCCGTTGCTCCAGCTGGCCCCGGTACTCCTTGTATTCCTTGCGGGCCCTGAAGTCCCTCTGGGCCTTCTGGACCTGTTGGTCCTATATCGCCCATTGGACCTTGTATCCCTTGAACTCCTTGTGGTCCTGTTGCTCCTGATGGCCCTGGTACTCCTTGTATTCCTTGTGGACCTTGATCTCCTGTTGCTCCTGTGGCCCCTTGAGGACCTATAGCCCCCTGTATACCTTGTGGACCTTGATCTCCTGTTGCTCCCGTTCCCCCTTGAATACCCTGAACTCCTTGGATTCCTTGTTCACCAGTTATTCCTGTCGGACCAGGAATACCTTGAATCCCCTGCGGTCCTTCTGGACCTGTTGGGCCAATTGGCCCTTGAATTCCTTGTATTCCTTGCAAGCCCTGTGCTCCCGTACTTCCAGTCGGACCTGTAGTTCCCATTGCTCCTGTTACCCCTGTACTTCCTGTAGCCCCAGTACTTCCCGTTGCTCCAGTCGCACCTGTACTTCCACTCGGTCCACCACCCGGACCTGTCGCACCAGTTGGCCCCGTTGGACCAGGAGGTCCTCCAGATGGTCCAGTTATCCCTGTTGGGCCTGTTATTCCAGTCGGACCTGTTAGCCCCTGACCCGTTGCTCCGGTTGCACCTGTATTTCCACTCGGTCCTTGTGTTCCTTGTATCCCTTGTGCTCCTTGTATTCCTTGTGGACCAGTTGCACCCGGTAACCCTTGGACGCCTTGAATTCCTTGAGGTCCCTCAGGTCCCGTCGCTCCAATTGGCCCCTGTAATCCCTGTATTCCTTGTATACCTTGTGCCCCAGTCGCTCCCGTTGGACCAATCGGCCCTTGTAACCCTTCCACCCCTTGAGGTCCTGTCGCTCCAGTTTCTCCTTGTGGTCCTCTCAATCCTTGTGGCCCCTGCTGCCCTTCTGGTCCCGTTGCGCCTATTGGTCCAACTGGCCCTTGAATCCCTTGCACACCTTGAGGTCCAGTCGGACCCATCTCCCCCATTGGACCTTGAAATCCTCTCGGTCCTTGCGGTCCAGTCGGACCTTGTGGACCTGTTGGACCAGTAATCCCTATACCTGTAAATCCAGTTGGAACAGGGGGGAAAGTAGGTCCAATAAGTTCGGGTGGAATTCTAAAATTAGAGCTTAACGAATTTTGCTTCCGATTATTATCACGATTCTTCACACTTTCACCACCTACAAACCGTCTTTTTCATAATAAATAAACCTCTTCTTAATCTATTTACAAAAATAATCTCCAAGACTATTTTTATTTCAAATAAATAAAAACTCCCTTAATTCCTTAAGGGAGTCCTGCAATTGAATCCATATTATCTGTATTAGGGACAGCTTGCGCTATACCCGATGCATTTACACTTTGCCCCATATTTGTTCCTGTTACAGTACCAGCAGGAGTGCCTCTTGTATATGTTGTCGTCACCGAATCACCCGGCTGTAAACAAAGCTTCGTCTCCGTCCCTATTACTGTAACAACATCAATCCAAGTGCACCCCATTGAACCACTATATGATTTCGAAGCAGTAAATGAAGTATCACTCAAATTATCACCTGTAAATATATTCCCAGTATTATTAACAATAACAAATTCTTTTATATGCGCAGGCATAATTACACTCTACCTTTCCTTTATGAACCTAACGTACGTGTACTTGTTGCCAAAGGCGGAAGAAATACCGATGTTCTAATCACCGCTTCTGGCTGCCTTTTTCCATTTAAAAAAATAGCCGCACTCGATCCTCCAGCACCTGCATATACTTTCGCCACAGCTAAAGGCGAGATATCATAACAGTCACCGACATTAACAGCGCCTGTATTATTAATAATTTTCACTTTACGCAAATTAATTCCCATTTCCCCCTCCTCCTTTTTTATACTGTATGCAAAAGAAAAAAACTTGAAACAGACTCGCTTCAAGTTTTTAACTATTAACTATTTCGTTTCACCTTCATATTGAAGCATACCGCCAACCATGTTCACTGTTTTAAACCCTTGCTCATTTAAATAATGACATACATTTTCACTGCGCATTCCCGAACGACAAATAAAGATATATTCATTCTCTTTATTAAAGAAATCTACTTTATGTGGGATATCGCCCATTTTAATATGTACAGCTTCTGGAATCTTTCCTGCCGCTACTTCTTCATCTTCTCTTACGTCTACTAGAAATAACGTTTCTCCATTTTCTAAACGCTCTTGTACCTCTTCTGTA
Organism: Bacillus sp. C-3-6; assembly: GCF_054509685.1. Classification (NCBI taxonomy): domain Bacteria; kingdom Bacillati; phylum Bacillota; class Bacilli; order Caryophanales; family Bacillaceae; genus Bacillus; species Bacillus sp. C-3-6. The sequence goes on from NZ_CM137247.1 coordinate 4,481,574, forward strand.
GTAATTGTATTAACTTCTGTCATATGTAGTTCCTCCTTATATACAATAAAACCTTTAGTTTCTTTTTCACAAACATTCTCTACCAATTTTAGCACGCAAAAGAAAGAACGCAAAGAATCGAAAAACTATTTCTCAATTTTCTCTAAAAATTTATTCTTTACAAACATAACTAGCACATTGTATCCTCAATATACTTGTTTTATGAAAGGAGTCGATTAAAATGACGCTTTTTCTTTTCATTATGGGCATTGTGTTCTTACTCGCTGCAATTATTGCTCTTAGTATGAAAAATAATAGAAAAATAAACTCCCCACAAGAAATGTCATTCTTATTTCTATTGCTCAGCATAGCGTTTTTCGGTATAGCAATCGCTACATATATTTTCCGTCTACAAATTATGTAAAAAAAGGTGCCTACTACAAACATTGCACCTTTTCCCCATCATTTGTCTTTTACACAAAACTAGATACTTTCCGATTCAAAAATTCATAAACCTTTTTTTCAAATAAATGAATATCAAATGCTCCTGCCATATGCCCATTTATACTTTCAATCTCATACACTTCCGCATATTTTCCTTGTTTTTGCAAAATATCTACCATTTTATAATTATAACGAGACGGCTGAAGCAAATCTTGTTTACACGGAATCATAAGTACATTCGCTTCTATGTTAGAAAGAGATTCTTCTAGTGAAGAAAACCCATGTGCAATATCATGCAATAAAACTGCCTTCGCAGTATACATCCATGAATTTGCATCTACTAACTCTATACTTCTATATGTCGCTGTATTTATCTCTTTTTCAAATGATGTTAATGTAGAAAACTTTTCATAAGGTTCTATCTCGATACTATTACGAGGAAATGCCATTTCATAAAAATGCTCATCAAACGCATTCATAAACATCATTCTACTCGCTAAATGAAGCCCCTTTATAGGCTGCTCTTCTCCATATTTTCCATCTTTCCAACTTGGATCCAGTTGAATTGCCTCAATCGCATTTTTTGCTACGTTTACAGACGTAATAATTGGATTTTGTGGGTTCGTAATAACGCCAATCATCCGCTCTACCATATGTGGATAGTGAACCGCCCATTGTTGTGCAATCATTCCCCCCGCCGACGGTCCGATTACAGCGTGTAACCTTGAAATTCCCATACCTTTTATTAACTCATATTGCATACGAGCTACATCAAGAAATGTAAAAACCGGAAAATCCATAGCATATTCTTCTCCAGTTTCTAGATTAATCGATTTCGGTCCTGTTGTAATCACATATGGATTCCTCGCCTGCACATTACAAAGGTTATCCGTACATATAACAAAATACTTATTTGTATCAATTGCTTTCCCAGGTCCAATGAGCCCATCCCACCAACCAGACTCCTCATCATGCACTGTATATTTTCCTGCCGCATGACTTGTTGCACTAAAATAATGACAAACCAAAATCACATTTGACCTTTCTCTATTTAACGTACCATATGTCTCGTATCCCATTTGAACAGGAATTTCTCTGCCATTTTCAAACGCAAACTCTTTTAAAACAAATTTCTCTTTTTTTACAATTTGCACAGACTCTCCCTCTCCCCGTTATAGTATGAACTGCTTACTAAAGACTTTTTTCTGTGCAAACTAATCTCCTTCTTCTTTTCATAAATAAATGAATAATATACAAAATTAGCCACAAAATAGCACTATATTACAAGATTAAAGAGGGCGTACATATGATTTGGAATTGGTTACGTAAGAAAAAAAAATCAAATACACCAGAAGCAAACGAAACAGATAACTGGGAGCAGCATTCTAACAATCAAGAGGGTGATAACGAAGAACAGACTAGAAGTATGAAACATAATAAGGGTAAAAATAACGAGCAAAAAGATTCCTCTCAGGATAAGCAACAAAGTGCTAAACAAGAGGATTCTTCTCAGAATAAACAACAAAGCTCTAAACAAAAGGATTCCTCTCAGGATAAGCAACAAAGTGCTAAACAAGAGGATTCTTCTCAGAATAAACAACAAAGCTCTAAACAAAAGGATTCCTCTCAAGGTAAGCAACAAAGTGCTAAACAAGAGGATTCCTCTCAGGATAAGCAACAAAGCGCTAAGCAAGGTGATTCTTCTCAAGATAAGCAACAAAGTGCTAAACAAGAGGATCCCTCTCAGGATAAGCAACAAAGCGCTAAGCAAGAGAATTCCTCTCAGGATAAGCAACAAAGCGCTAAGCAAGGTGATTCCTCTCAGGATAAGCAGCAAAGCGCTAAGCAAGGTGATTCTTCTCAGGATAAGCAGCAAAGCGCTAAGCAAGGTGATTCTTCTCAAGATAAAAAACAAAATACTAAGCAAGATGAACCTTCTCAAAGTAAGCAACAAAGCTCTGGAGGTAATAGTATTTATGACTTTACAAAACCAGAAAAAGACCGTATTCATTCCCTACAAGATTTAATAGAGAAACTTAAAAAGTCTAGTGATTTTATTAATTACCATACATCTGACGATGAAACGATGCCTTATTGGATTTCTTACTATCGCCCTTCACTTGATGGAGAGAAATTACAGAAATATTTAATGCCTACTCTTTTAGAGAAACCTTGTGCTTCTCTAGAACAACTAAAAGAACATATTCCGATGAGCGGCATTACAATTACGAACGATTTACAAAAAATTGAGGATATGGTTTTAAAGGGGCATGCGATCATTCAATTAAATCAGCAAGATCAAAAATGTATGCTTGCAAACATTGCAATTGATAATTATCGTGCGCCAACCCCTCCTTTAAACGAATCAACTGTTATTGGTCCGCAAGAAGGTTTCGTAGAGGATATTGATACAAACATTAATTTAGTTCGAAAACGTCTTCCTGTTTTGGATTTACAAACAAAAGAAATGATTATCGGCGAGTTTTCCAAAACAAAAGTTGTCATGATGTATTTAGACAACCTCGCTGAAAAAGATAATGTAGATTTTCTAGAAGAATCATTACGCGCTCTTGAGTATGATCAAATTAATGATAGTGCTTATATACAAGAATTGATGGGTGAAAAATCAATCTTCCCTCTCTATATCAATACAGAACGCACTGATAGAGTTACAAAAGCACTAATTGATGGAAAAATCGCTATTTTCGTTGATGGTTCTCCAAGTGTTTTACTAACACCTGTATCCTATTTCGATTTTTTCATTTCACCAGAAGACTATAACGTCTCCTGGATGTACGCTACATTTTCAAGGATTTTAAGATTAATTGCCGTTCTATTTTCAATTTGCGCTACACCGTTATACGTTGCAGTTTTAAATTATCATTATGAACTTATTCCAAGTGATTTACTTGAAACTTTGATTTTATCAAGGGCACAAGTACCATTCCCACCTTTAATTGAAGCGCTCTTTTTAGAACTTGCAATTGATTTATTAAGAGAAGCCGGCGCAAGGTTACCAATGAAAGTTGGTCAAACGCTCGGTATTGTAGGCGGTATCGTAATCGGGCAAGCATCTGTACAAGCTGGTTTAACGAGCAATATTTTATTAATTATCGTTGCCTTATCAGCACTTGCTTCCTTTATTACACCTATTTATAAAATGGGTAACGCTGTTCGATTACTACGCTTTCCTTTTCTTATGTTTGCAGAAATAGGCGGATTGTTCGGGATTTCTCTTGGATTTATCTTCTTATTTACTCATCTATTCAGGCTTACTTCTTTACGCAAGCCGTACGCTTTGTTTTATCCAACAAGACAACAATCTGTTAAAGATTCTTGGATTCGTTTTCCTTTAACAATGATTGATACAAGAGATGTACAAGCAAGGCCACAACATGTAAAAAAAGCAGCGAAAGGAATTTCAACAAAACATAGATCAGACTTTGATGATTAAGAAATGAGGTGCATTCGATGAGTAACGTTCAAGAAAAATATCAAATATCTCCTGTCTTTGTTTTCTTCTTAATTCACGGTGCACAGTTCGGAGCTGGAGTTCTCGGATTCGCTCGAATTATCGCAAAAGCCGCTGGATACGACGGCTGGATGGGAGTTATAATCACAGGAATTTTCATCCATATTATTATATGGATGATGTATGTCTTATTAAAAGAAACAAATGGGAATTTAGTTGATTTACATCGGCAAACATTTGGAAAATGGCTAGGAAATGGCATTAGCATCATCTTTATGGCTTATTTTTTAATCGTTAGTATTTCAGTCATCCGAACATATGTTGAAATTATTCAAGTATGGATGTTTCCTACCGCTTCCACCTTTATGTTAACACTCTTTTTATGCTTAGTTAGCTATTACATTATCTCTTCTGGATTTCGTGTCATTACCGGTATTTGCGTCATCTCTGTTGGTGGTACATTAGGATATTTATTTCTAAGCTTATTCGTTTTGAAATATTCACATTGGGATAATTTACTACCTATATTCACACATTCTTTTTCAGACATTTTAAAATCCGCTCAACTGTCAATCTACAGTATGACCGGTTTTGAGATTTACCTCATGGTGTATCCATTTGTGAAAAAGCCTATGCAATCTCATAAATACGCTCAGCTTGGAGCACTATTTTCAAATCTTCTATATCTATTTAGTACCCTTTTAGCCTTTGCATTTTTTAGTGAGAAGCAATTGTTAAAAACAATATGGGCACAACTTTCTATGACCCAAGTCATTCAATTACCATTTATAGAAAGACTCGAATATATTGCAATTTCAGGCTATGCACTCGTTATTATTTCAAGTTTTATCCTCCCTTTATGGGCGTCAATGAGAGGAACTCATGAAATATTCCGTGTAAAACAAAGGGGTGTTTTAATTGCTTTTATCTTTATCACTCTCATTGTTTCGCAACTTTTAACAAACAGACACGATATTAATAACTTTATTAGTAATGTATCAAAAGTTAGTTTTTGGCTCATTTACGTATACATCCCAATCCTATTTATTATTGTGTGGGTGAAAAGAAAATGGAAAAAATCAAAAGCACAAGTAAATTAATACTTATTTCTTGTATAACATTCTTCAGTCTAACTGGATGTTTACAAAAAAATATTATCGATGATGTACAACTTATTCAAGGAAGCGTTTTTGATGTCGCAAAAGATAATAAAGTAAAAGTGACATTCGTTTGTCCCATTCAGAAAAAAGGAAATAAAGTTCAAGTTTTTGAAGGCAGTGCAAATGCGGTAAAACAAGTAAAAGCAGACACATCTTTAGAGTCTTCTCAACCATTTGCTAGCGGACAAATGCGTGTCGCTCTATATACAATAAGACTTGCCAAAACAGGAATGTCTACTTCATTCGATACATTACTTCGAGATGTGAATATAGGGAACGCTTTATATGCTGCTTTATTAGATGGGAATGGTACTGAACTTTTAAAAGGCAAATATTCGACTTCATACAACGTTGCAATTTATATAAAAAAATTGCTAGAACATAACATGGAGACCGGACCTTTACCAGCGGATAATCTACATATAGGAGCATTTCGCTATTACCAAGAAGGAAAAGACTACTATATTCCCATTCTAAAGAAGCATGGTGATAAAATAAAAATTACCGGAATTGGCCTTTTTAAAAAGGATAAATATATCGGTAAAATTGCGGAAAAAGATATGTTCATATTTAAAGGACTATTAGAGAAACATAAATTAGATTCACATGAATTTAAAACAGATTCTGCGTACGTAATGATTAATAATATTCGTTCTGTTCCAACTTACGATATAAAAATTAAAAACGGGAAGCCTTCCTTTTTCATTCACGTTCATCTTGATGCACGTATTCAAGAACTATCGAAACAAATTAACTTAGAAAATAACAAGAACACAAAAAAGATTGAAAAAAATGTCCAAAAACAATTGGACATACAGGCTGCCAAATTAATTAAGCAGTTTAAATCTTTAAACGTCGATCCTCTCGGGCTAGGTGCAAAGTATAAGCAACATTATCGCCCATTCAAATTAGAAGAATGGAGACAAATGTATAAAGATGTTCCAGTTCATATAAAATACACCGTAAATATTACAAATTCTGGTGTCATTGAATGAGAAATGATTGAACTCCTCTCTCCAGCATGATACAACGGAGAGAGGAGTTTTTTATTATTAAATAGAGAGAGAAGATATTTATGGGGGAGCTTATGTCTAAAAAATTAGTAAAGCCTATTTTAAATGGTATTTTATTTCTCGGCGTCTTTTTATTTGCTCATACATACTTAAAAAATGTTTCCTTCACACGTTACTTGCTTGTCGTTATACCAATGTTACTGGTCGGTATTTTTGGCATCGATCTTATTTCATCCCTTTTAATAAAAAAAGAAGAATAACGAGCGAACATCTTATTTCGATAAGATGTTCTTTTCATTTCATAATCACCTTATGTTACAATGAAATTCGGCAGAAAACGAGAAAGGATTGAAACAACATGACAAACGAAAAAGGTTTAGATAAAGGGTACGAACTTGTTGCGAAAATGCACGAAGTATTCGGACATCCTGTGACACATACTCCAACCAAATTAGCTGAAGAGCGCGCAAAAATTCGTGCGAGTTTTATGCAAGAAGAGCTAGAAGAATTTCTAGAAGCAACAACTGTTGAAGATCAATACGATGCACTAATTGACCTTATTTACTTTGCATTCGGAACGTTTACAGAAATGGGCGTACGTCCAGATAAAGGATTCGAAATTGTAAATAATGCAAACATGGCAAAATTATTCCCTGATGGAAAACCTCGATTCCGTGAAGGTGATGGCAAAATTCTAAAACCAGAAGGCTGGCAAGCACCAGAGCCGCAACTTCGTGCTGAAATTGAACGTCAGCGTCAAGAAGCTGAAAAAAACTGCTAGGATTTCCTAGCAGTTTTTTATTATGTCTTTTTCTCTGCAACTCATTAATGACCCACGTGCCCCGCGTGTCCTGCTGCCCCACTAATACTAGCTGCTCCTGCTGCTGCCCCTGCTCCTCCTGTTCCCATTCCACCTGTCCAAGGAGAAGATTGTTGCTGTTGTTGATATTGCTGATATTGTTGGTGCTGTTGACCTTGGTGACCTTGGTGACCTTGGTGACCTTGGTGACCTTGGTGACCTTGGTGACCTTGGTGACCTTGGTGACCGTGTTGGCCTTGATGGCCTTGGTGATGGTGTCCATGATGTTGGCCTTGGTGGTGCTGTCCATGGTGACCGTGTTGGCCTTGATGAGTTTGATAAAGAACAGCTTGCGGATGAATGTGGTGGTGGCCTTGGTGATGTACTTGTTGCCCCTGATGACCATGTTGACCTTGATGATGGTGATGACCTTGGTGACCTTGGTGACCTTGGTGGCCGTGTTGACCTTGATGGTGGTGATGACCATGATGGCCGTGTTGACCTTGATGATGGTGATGACCATGATGGCCGTGTTGACCTTGATGATGGTGATGACCATGATGGCCGTGTTGACCTTGATGATGGTGATGACCATGATGGCCGTGTTGACCTTGATGATGGTGATGACCATGATGGCCGTGTTGACCTTGATGATGGTGATGATGACCATGGTAACCGTGAACTACTTGCGGATATCCACCTACTCCTCCTGCTACAACACCTACTCCTGGTACAGGAAATCCTGTCTGTACTCCTCCAACGAAAGATGGAAATGCAGTTGGTACGCCTACTGGTACTCCTCCCGCTGCTCCGCCAACAAATGTCGGGATTCCAGTTTGCACTCCGGCTACCGATGATGGAAATCCTCCTGTTAATGTTGGAATTCCAGTTTGTACACCCGCTACTGATGTAGAAAACCCTCCAGGTGTTCCGCCCATCCAGCTCGGAATTCCACCGTATCCTTGTTGTCCTCCTCCCATTAACATCATTTGTTCATAACTATCCGACCCACTCCCGAAGAAACCATGTGGTGCATTATTGTCCATCCCTTTCATTCCTTTCACCTCTTCTACTCAATTTAGCCTACCTTTTTTATCATATTTCCTATAGAAAAATAGGTGTTTGTCTGTATTGGAATTCCGCTCTTTTATTTGTACGTAGTGGAATAATTGAAAATTTAGATGAAGGTGACCCTGAGATTATTTTCTACACAAAAAAGCTCAGAGCATAAACGCTCTGAGCTTTTTTAAATGATTTAGTTTGCAACAACGTTAACAAGTTTTCCAGGAACAACAATTACTTTACGAACTGTTTTCCCTTCAATTTGGTCTTGAATTGCTTCAAGTGCAAGTTGTTCCATTTCTTCTTTTGATGCGTCTTTACTCATTGTTAGTTTTGCGCGAACTTTACCCATAACTTGAACAACGATTTCAACTTCATCTTCTACAAGTTTAGACTCATCAAATGTTGGCCAACTTGCATATGTGATTGTTTCATTGTATCCAAGTTTGCTCCATAGCTCTTCCCCGATATGAGGTGCAACTGGTGCAATCATTTTTACGAAACCTTCTACATATTCTTTCGGAAGTGTTTCAGCTTTGTATGCATCGTTGATGAATACCATCATTTGAGAAATCGCTGTGTTGAAGCGAAGCTCTGCATAGTCTTCTGTTACTTTCTTCACTGTTTGGTGGTAAGCTTTTTCAAGCTCTTTATTTGGTGCGTCAGTAATCTTCTCACTTAATTCACCGTTATCTTGAACGAATAGACGCCATACACGGTCTAAGAAACGACGAGCTCCGTCAAGACCATTTTCAGACCAAGCGATTGAAGCATCTAATGGTCCCATGAACATTTCGTATAGACGAAGTGTATCTGCACCGTGACTTGCTACGATATCATCAGGGTTTACAACGTTACCTTTTGATTTACTCATTTTCTCGTTGTTTTCACCTAGAATCATACCTTGGTTGAATAATTGTTGGAATGGCTCTTTCGTTGGAACTACACCGATATCGTATAATACTTTATGCCAGAAACGAGCATATAGCAAGTGAAGTACAGCATGTTCTGCACCACCGATATAAATATCAACTGGAAGCCATTGTTTTACTTTTTCAGGATCTACAAGTGCTTCGCTATTGTTTGGATCGATGTAACGTAGGTAGTACCAGCAGCTACCAGCCCATTGCGGCATTGTGTTCGTTTCACGACGACCTTTTTTACCAGTCTCAGGATCAACAACATTTACCCACTCGTCAATGTTAGCAAGTGGTGATTCACCTGTACCTGAAGGACGGATGTTTTCTGTTTTCGGAAGAACTAATGGTAATTCCTCTTCTTTCACAGCTGTCATTGTACCATCTTCCCAGTGAATTACTGGAATTGGTTCACCCCAGTAACGTTGACGGCTGAATAACCAGTCACGTAGACGGTACGTTACTTTTTGATTTCCTGCGCTCGTTGCTTCAAGCCATTCAATCATTTTTGCGATTGCTTCTTCTTTATTTAATCCATCAAGGAATGCTGAGTTTACGTGTGCACCATCACCTGTGTACACTTCTTTCGTAATATCTCCGCCTTTTACAACTTCCTTCATTGGAAGATTAAATACTGATGCGAATTCATAGTCACGCTCATCGTGAGCTGGAACTGCCATTACAGCACCTGTTCCGTAAGTTGCAAGAACATAGTCAGCGATCCAGATTGGTAATTTCTCACCATTTACTGGGTTAACTGCGTAAGCACCAGTGAATACACCAGTTTTCTCTTTCGCAAGTTCTGTACGCTCTAGGTCACTCTTCATTTTTACAGCGTTAATGTAAGCTTCTACCGCTTCTTTTTGTTCTGCTGTTGTAATTTCTGCAACAAGTGCATGTTCCGGAGCAAGTACACAATATGTTGCACCAAATAGTGTATCAGGGCGCGTTGTGAACACCGTGAACTTCTCGTCTGTACCCTCGATGTTGAAGTGTACTTCTGCACCTTCAGAACGACCGATCCAGTTACGTTGCATATCTTTTAAGCTTTCAGGCCAATCAAGCTCATCTAGATCTTCTAATAGACGATCTCCGTAAGCTGTAATTTTTAACATCCACTGTCTCATCGGACGACGCTCAACTGGATGTCCACCACGCTCACTCTTACCGTCAATGATTTCTTCGTTTGCAAGTACTGTACCAAGTGCTGGGCACCAGTTTACAGGTACTTCATCAACGTAAGCTAAACCTTTTTCAAATAATTTCAGGAAGATCCATTGTGTCCACTTATAGTAGTTTGGATCTGTTGTATTTACTTCACGGTCCCAATCGTAAGAGAAACCTAATGATTTAATTTGGTTACGGAACGTATTAATATTATGCTCTGTAAATTCTGCTGGGCTGTTTCCAGTATCAAGTGCATATTGCTCTGCTGGAAGACCAAATGCATCCCATCCCATTGGATGAAGAACGTTATACCCTTGCATACGCTTCATACGAGATAAAATATCTGTCGCTGTATAACCTTCTGGATGTCCTACGTGTAAGCCTGCACCTGATGGATATGGGAACATATCTAGTGCATAAAATTTTGGTTTTTCTGTCTCATCTGGCGTACGGAATGTTTTATTCTCTTCCCAGTACCCTTGCCACTTCTTCTCAATGTCTTGATGATTAAAGCTCATGAGATACCCTCCTTGAAATTCTATTTATTTTCACCGCCCAAAATACAAAAAACCTCTCATCCCTAGAAAGGGACGAGAGGTTATAGATTCCCGCGGTACCACCCTAAATTAATGTAAAAATATACATTCGCTTAGATCCGTAACGTGGATTAACGGCAATTGCTACTATTAGTTTCACAACTGCAACTCAAAGGCGAGTTCATAACGAAACGTGGATTGACTTGCACCGACCGTCAACTCTCTAAACCAGCTTCTATTACTACTACTCCTTCTCACTGTTATTACACATATAAGTTAAGTGAACTATCCTTCACCTAGTATCTCTTAAGGGCTTACTTAAAGCGAGGACTTCTCGGTTAATCGTTACTCTTAATAACTAACGAATTCATCTTAAGACAGCCGAGCTATCTCCCTTGTTCTAAAGGTTGTTTTATTTAAATATATTCTAAAACATGTGAACATGTTCCGTCAAACTAAACTGCAATTTTTTCTTCAACTGTTTCTTCTACTTTTACTCGTTTATCATAAATACTCGTTGCTATAAGCGCTACTACAAGCATTACCATGATTGCTATAAACAATACTTCCATATTGTATAAATCCACAATTGCTCCGCCAACGACCGGCCCGAACATTTTCCCTACAGTCGCCGCACTATTTACGACCCCTTGATAAAACCCTAATTTATCTTTTGGTGCAAGTATATTTGCAATCGTTGGAACCGCAGGCCATACAAATAACTCACCAATTGTTAATGTTACCATCGCAACGAGGAACATCGTAAATTGCTGCGCTTGACTTAACACAATGAATGACGCCGCAAAAATGAAGATTCCAATCATAATTTGCTGTTTTAAAGAACGCTTCATCCAACGAATTAGCATACTAACAAGTGGCTGCGCACAAACAATCATCGCTCCGTTTATCGTCCATAATAAACTATAGTGACGAAGGCTAATATTCAATTCTTGCATATGTGTTGCAATCGCTCCTTGCCACTGTACGTATGTAACCCAGCATAAAGCATATGCTACACACACGATAAGAAGTGCTTTAAATCCAGGTGTAAGTGACCACCCTTTTTTCGTTTCGACTTCTTTTTGCACTCCTGGCTCTTTCTTGTCTTCCATACCACGGAATCCGATAAAAGCAATTAAGAAGAAAACAAAGTATAAAATAAAGTTCGCTAAGAAAATATAATCAAAACGATATGAAGCAACTAAACCACCGCACGCTGTTCCAATCGCAATACCAACGTTTTGTCCAACATACATCGCATTAAACGCTCGTCTTCCGCCCTCTGGCCAAACCGTACCAACCATCGCGTACATCGATGGGAAGACCATCCCAGAACCGAAGCCGATTAACGCTAGCCACACAACATATAACGGCCAACCGTGGAAGAATACAAGACCTAAAATCGATACAAGTGTAATGACAATCCCTACTAAAATTGATTTATAACCGCCCCATTTATCAAATAAAACACCGCCGAGCAAGTTTCCGATTACACCAGTAAGCGAGTTGATCATTAATACCATTCCGGCCACAGATAAAGATTTGCCTAGGTGATCATGCAAATAAATTGTATTAAAAGGCCATAAAAAAGAAGCACCCGTGACATTAATAATCATCCCAGCTACTAATAGCCATACTTTCCTTGGCATAGTTTCCCCTCCTATTCTATTTTTTTCGTTCATATATATAACAGTAAAATTGTAGTCGTTTTTAAATAGGAAGGCAACTGATTAATAGTTGATGAAATTCAGATAATGGTTCGACGGTAAATGAAATTATATTTATCCCTGCTTGAAAATATATCAGCGATTTTGGAAATATATCGACCGCAACTCAAAATATATCAGCGATTTTTCAATTATATCGACCACAACTTGAAATATATCAGCGATTATTAAAATATATCAACTTACCGACAAAAAACGACAACAGTAACAATATATAAAAGGGTAGACTGTATGAAATTTTCATGCAGTCTACCCTTATTTATACTATCCAACTTCTTTTTCTCGCTTTGCACTTTCTTTAGCGCTCCATTTAAATATTTTATCTAATAAGGAATATATTCTCCCAGATTCTTTCGTTAACAAAGGTCCTAACGATGCTAATATTAAAACATACAAAGCTGAGAATGGTTTAATCGTTGCCATTAAGCCGCCCGCAATTCCAATATTCGCGACGATAATGGAAAATTCTCCGCGTGATACAAGTGTTAAACCGATATTCGTAGAAGCCTTATGCGATAACCCAGCTTTACGCCCCGCTACCATTCCAGCAGTAAAATTACCGATAAGAGTAATGAAAACTGCTCCTAATGCCAACCAAACTGCTCCCCCAAGCGAAAATGGGTCTATACTTAAACCGAAGCTGAAAAAGAATATAGCTCCAAAGAAATCACGAAACGGAACAACGAGCTGTTCAATTCGATCACTATGCTCTGTTTCTGAAAAGACGAGCCCCAATAATAATGCTCCAATTGCCTCCGCGACATGAATCGTTTCTGAAAATCCTGCTACAAAGAATAAAATAGCGAATATTACGATAATGAAAATTTCATTGGACGAAATATCTAACATTTTATTTAAGAATCGTGTAGCTTTTCTAGCAACTACAAAGAATAGTAGCATATACCCTACTGCGATTAAAATAGATGTAAGAGCACCTACAAATGACGTTGCCCCTCCGAGTACTAATCCTGAAACGACTGATAAATATACTGCTAAAAAGATATCATCAAACATAATGATTCCTAAAATTAGCTCCGTCTCTTTATTACCAGATCTTCTTAAATCAACAATTACTTTCGCAACAATTGCACTCGATGAAATTGTTATGATCCCAGCAATAATTAATGTTTCTAATAAGGGGAAACCCATTATATATCCGTAAAGTAAACCTAATATAAAATTAAGCGATATATGAACAGTCCCCCCAAAAGCAATTGATTTTCCAGATTTAATTAATTTTTTAATTGAGAATTCTAAGCCTAAATAGAATAAGAGGAATATAACGCCAACACGGCCGAGAAAGGAAATAACTTCTCCGCTTTCAATAAATCTTAAATCGATAAGCCCTAAATCTGGCGCATGTGGCCCCACTAGCATACCGAGTATAATGAGAAACGGAATAATCGAGAACTTTAACTTTGCAGCGAGAATAGCTGCAAAAGCGACTAATACTAACGCAGTCCCAACTTCAAAGATTAAAGTATCCATCGATTATGAATCCCCTCCTACTGAAAGCAACTCATTAATAATTCTTTTTACTTCATGTCTTTCGCCTGATAATACAAGCATATCGCCAGCTTCAATGATAGAATCTGGACCTGGATTAAAGAACTTCTTCATATTCTTTTTCAAAATGGCAATGATCGTTACATTATATGTGTTTCGGACATGTAAACTACCAATTGTTTTTTGTACCACTGGTGCATTATTTTCCACCTTAAACCACTCAATTGATAATCCTTCAAAGGCCATTTCAATCGTATCTAAAGCTTGTGGCCTATATACCATTCCGCCCAATATAGCTGCAATTTGTCTCGCTTCGGAATCACGAAGAGAGACGCTTGAAATACTCTCCTCATGATCAGCATCAAAATGGTACATTTCTCTTCGGCCATCATCATGAATAACGATAACCATCTTTTCATTACCTTTTGTAATCACTTCAAACTTACATCCAATACCCGGCAGTTCACTCTCTCTAATATTCATATTTTCCGCCTCCTAATTTTTTTAGTTACGGCTTTTATAAATCGACATCAATCTCCGTTTTAAAGGTCTCATCCTTTGAGATGCCTAAATACTTTAGCGTCTCTGATGGAGTCGCGTGATGGAAATGTTTTTGCAATAACGCAATCGCTATCCCTCTTTTGTACGCATGAAATCCAAACGTTTTTCGCATTGAATTTGTTCCGATCTTACCAACAACTCCAACTGCTTCTGCAGCATTATGAATTACACGATACGCTTGTTGGCGCGTAATTGAATTTGGCGTTTTATTAGATTGAAATACGTAATTTTCTCTTTTAACGCCAATAGATTGTACGTAATCTAAAAGCGCTTCTTTTACTTTTGTATTTAAATAAATATCTTGTTTAAATTTTTCATCTTTCACAGGAAGAGTATAAAACTCTTTAATAGTCCCGTCTTCATTTAATACATCTTCAAATTTCATACTAAGTAGTTCTGTAATTTTTAATCCTGTGTTAATTCCAATAACAAATAAAAGATAATCTCGCTGGGAGTGCTCTTTTAAATATTTTTTCATAGCTTCAATTTGGCTTATATCTTTTAATGCCTCTACAACTTCCATACATGTATTCTCCTCATCTTATGAACGGTAATTTTCTCATCATGTTGTCCATTTTACCTTATCATGCTATGAGATTTCCATGTATTATCCATTATTTTCACAATATACTTTTGTGATTCAAGCAATTTTCAATTTGGAAATTTACGATTGTACAAATACGTTGTGGTTTGAAAAGAAATAGGGGATAAAAGTTCAGCTTCTTTCTATAGATTGGATTCCTCCTTTCCTTATCCAGCTGCTTCTACTTTTATATTACGTTACTTATTTACATTATATTATATATTTCAGTAACATTAAAGTGTTTTTTCTGAAAATAATAAAAACCGAGCAATTTCGCTCGGTTTTTTATTAATCTTCTTTCGGAAGAACAATTCCTTTATACAATTGAACGGTAATGAAGTAATAAATTGCATAAATAATTACGAAGATAACAATCGGTACCCAAATACGGAAGTACGGATCAAGTAAAATAAATCCGAAAATATTCATACCAACTAATACGTGAGCAATACCTACAATTGCTGGGAATAAGAATACTAAGAATAACTCTTTATAAATTGATTTTGTTAATAATTCACGGCGTACCCCGATTTTACGAAGCATTTGATAACGCGTAATATCTTTTGAGGCACCAGAAAGAATTTTGAACATTAAACAACTTGCCATCATTGCTAAGAAAGCAATTCCAAGGAAGAAGCCCATAAATACTGTTCCACTCGCAACACCATAGAACATGTCGTAAGATTGATATTTACTGTTCATTCTTTCAGCTGTTACATTTTTATATTTATCTAGTTGCAACTCGTCAAGTTTTTTCCATTCTTTTGTATATGTTAAGAAATCATCTGCTTTTCCGATAAATGCTATACCTTCTTTACCACTTATCCCATCGTACATTTTTTGATCTACAATTTTAATTGCATGATCTTCATATATATAATATGGATGAATTGTGCTAAAAGCATCGACCCATTCTTCTGGAAGTTCTTTAGCGTTCGCATCTTTTTCATTCATTTCTCTAGAAACTGCGCCTACTGGTAATTCCTGTGAAGCCTTCTTCGTATTTACTAAATCCTTCATCGACTTCATATTTTCCATATCTTTTACTAAAGGACGATTTTTCTCTAAATCTTCTTTTACATAGTAAACGTATTTATCATCTACTTTGTAACGATATTCGCTTTTCTCTTTAAATGTAATACCGTCTAAAATTTTCTTTTCTTCAGCTGTCGGATTATGAACTACTGAATCATAGATTACTAAACCATCAACCATTTTTATAACGTTATTTTTAAACGCCATACCACCTGAAATTGCACCAGCTCCAAGAGCAACTAACATCGCTACTGTTGCAAGTACTTTCGTTAAGCTATTAATACGGAAATTTAATTGTGCAAATGTAAAAGCATTAAGTCCTTTTTCACTACGCTTTTTATTACTTTTTAACTTTTTAATAATGACTGGAAGAAGTGATCCAAATAGCATGTAAGTACCAGCTGTTGTTGTAATTAATGCAATAAGGATTCCCATCTCTCTTAATTTTTCCATATAAATCATTGATGCATAGCCAATTCCTAATAAAATAACCGCTAGGAATGCAACTAAACCTGTCATTTTTCCTTTTACTGCAACACGTTCTGTTTGTGCATCTGCATGTACAAGTTGCAATACAGAAATACGTGATAACTTAATACTGTTCATAATTGCTGATAGTACAAATAATGCAAAGAAGAAAATACAAGTAACAGTCATTGATGGCAGGTAAAATGCTTTATAGCCTTCACCAGCAAATTCTAATTGTTTCATTAATAATTGACCGATACCTTCTGCAAGTCCTACACCAACTGTAATACCGATCGCAAGAGATGCGGCGCCTAATACAATTGTCTCAATAAACATAAGTAATGTAACTTTATGCTTTTTTGCTCCTAACATCATATACATACCAAACTCTTTTTGACGAAGAGATAGTAAGAAAGAGTTCGCATATAAAATATAGAAGAACGTTATGATTGCTAATAAAAATGAACCTGCTTGGAATACAAATCCGATTGATTTAATCACTGAATTAGATTCAAGAAATGATTCATTTAGTGCTAACGTTTGAAACATATAAAAAATTGAAATCGACATGACAAGACCGACAAGTAAGACGATGTAATCTTTTAGCTTACTCTTTAGCCCTGACATGGAAAGTTTGAATAACATGCTCTAGAACCCCCTTTCTTACGCTTTTTGTGTGCCTAAGTCCGCAAGCACATCTAAAATTTCTTTATAAAACTCTTCACGTGTACCGCCGCGGTGAATTTCTTTATATAGCTCACCATCTTGAATGAATAAAATACGCTGACAGTAACTTGCACTGTACGGATCATGTGTAACCATCATAATAGATACGCCTTGATCTTTATTTAAGTTTGTCATCGCATCAAGTAAACTCGTTGCATTTTTAGAATCAAGCGCTCCTGTTGGCTCGTCCCCTAAAATAATTGCAGGCTCATGTACTAAAGCACGCGCTGCTGCTGAACGTTGTTTCTGTCCACCAGATACTTCAGATGGATACTTTTGAAGAATTTCTGTAATCCCTAACATATCCGCTACTTTTTCTACTTTCGGTCCAATATTACGTGACGCGACACCTTGAAGAGATAATGGAAGTGCGATGTTTTCATAAATAGATAAGTTCTCTAATAAGTTAAAGTCTTGGAAGATGAATCCTAATTTTTGTGAACGGAAATCAGAAAGCTCACCTTGCTTCATTTTCGTAATATCCGTACCCGCAATTTCAACAACGCCGCCCGTTGCTTTATCAAGCGTTGAAATTACATTTAATAATGTCGTTTTACCAGAACCAGATGGTCCCATAATCCCTACAAACTCACCCTCTTGAATTGAGAATGAAACACCTTTTAATGCATGTGATTGGTTCTCACCTTTTTTACCGTACACTTTTTGAACGTTTTTCACGTCTACAACTGGTTTCGTCATATATATCCTCCTACGCTTGTTTTTCCATTACCTATTTTGCGCTTTTTAGAGGCGAACTGCTATTTGTTAACATTACATTTACCTTACACTTTTGTAATATAAAAAAGATAAGTGTGTAAGGTTCGTTGATAAATGAAATTTTATTAGCGATTTCCAATATATATCGGCGATTCGCGAAGGAATATCAACTTTCCGAAAAAGATGAAAATAAAAATGGGCTGTTCCACAAAAGGAATAGCCCATTTCTCTCTCTATTTCTTTAAAGGTGTTACCGTCCAATACGTAACAACTCGCCAAATCCATTCTAATGGACCCATTTTAAAGATTTTCATCCAAATTACGCTAAATACAATTTGAATTGCATAAATTGCAATACACACATATAAAGTCTGCATGTACGTTAAGTTTTCTGCAAAGTTAAATACACTTCCTGCGATTAAAATCATTGCAGTTTGTCCAATATAATTCGTTAAAGCCATGCGGCCATAATATTTCAGTGGTACTAACAATGTTTGAACTGGTTTTAATTGGAGTAATAAAATTAATGCTCCAACATAGAAAGCTGAAATAATCGGTCCAACTGTAACACCAATTTTTAAAAATTGGCTTGCAGCATTCATTGTTCCATCCTCATTCTCAAGTATCATATTTATAAATGGTTCAGCAGGAACGTGCCCATATTGATACCATACAGCTATGACACTTAAAACAAACATAATACCTGTAAAAATAGCGACTTTCTTTATATTTTGCGCGAGATTTTCAAATACACGATATTGTCCTGCAGCAAGCCCTAATAAAATTAAGCCAAGTGGTAATAGTTCTTTAACTCCCATTACACTGAAGGCAATTGTCAAAATAAGTCCTAGTACTAGGTTCACTTCTTTTTTCGCTTTATAAAACGGTAAAACGATTAACCCGCAAATTGCGTATAACGCTAGTGCTTCTCCAGGCTGAAACATTTGATGAATTAAACCAAAAATAAATAATGCAACTAAGCGACGTAAAAATAAAACATAGCCATTTTTCCCTTTCGCAATCGCTCTTGAAATAAAGATATAAAATCCTACTCCAAATAAGAATGAGAAGATTGAGAAGAAACGACCTTCTACAAATAAGTATAGAAACCTTTGATAGCTCGCATCCACTGTATTAGGATCTGGGATTTTAATATGAAGTAGTGCAAGAATATTTACTAAAATAATCCCCAGTAATGCAAAGCCACGAATGTAATCTAACTCATCAATTCGCTTGTTTGTAATATTGTTCCCCATAAAGCAACTCCTTGTATAAAATTTAATCCTTCCTTACTCTACTGGAGAAAGCTGTTCACAACTATCGACAAACCTTACATAAATCTTACATTATTGTCATATAGCAAAATAAAACCAGGTCATATTTCGACCTGGTTTACTCTGATTGTTTCGATTTTTGAGGTTGTCCTTTTTTACTATTACGCTGTTTCACTTGAACAATCGGATCAAGCTCATTCGAAAACTCAGCGTTATGTCCATTTTGCGTTTTTTGCTCTGGGTTATTTTGATCTGAACGTTTCGCCATTACATTCACTCCTTATTAGTGCGGTGTAATAATCATTTGATGTTGCAATTGGCGAATTGCCATACGTGCTCTATTTAATTGCTCACGTTGCTCATCATTCGCATGTTGTTGCATCGTTTGTAAATCGTTATATGCTTGTTCTAATTGTAGCTGCGCATCCGAATACTCCATCGTATTATAATGCTCCTGTCTCATACCAAGATCTAATTGTTCTTTCGCATATTCCACCGCTTGTTCCGCTTGTGTAATATACGATTCAAGTGATTGACGCTCTGCCATAATTGTCCCTCCTTGCTTCAATTCCCCTTTAGTGTGTCCCTTCCTTATGAACCTTATGAGTATGTTATAATGGATTTTGTGTTATTTTGACTCGGCTTAGGAGGGAAAGTAATGAAGGTTCAAAACCCTTTTCCATATACAAACGACAATAAACGTTATCATACATGGAATTATCATTTACGAAATGAATTTGGTGAAAAAATCTTTAAAGTTTCATTAGATGCTGGCTTCGATTGCCCGAACCGTGACGGTACAGTTGCTTATGGCGGTTGTACATTTTGCAGTGCTGCTGGATCTGGTGACTTCGCTGGCGATCGCCGCGATGATGTTATAACGCAATATCATGAAATGAAAGAAAAAATGCGCTCAAAGTGGAAAGATGGAAAATGTATCGCTTATTTCCAGGCTTACACAAATACACATGCACCACTTGAAGTGTTAAAAGAAAAATTCGAACCGCTTCTAGCAGAAAAAGACGTTGTCGGTCTTTCTATCGCAACTCGTCCGGATTGTTTACCAGACGATGTTGTTGAATATTTAGCGGACTTAAATAAACGCACTTATCTTTGGGTTGAACTCGGACTACAAACTGTTCATGAACGCACTGCAAACCTTATTAATCGCGCTCATGATTACCCATCTTACGTGGAAGGTGTAAATAAATTACGTAAGCACGGCATTAGAGTTTGCTCTCATATTATTAACGGTCTTCCTCTTGAAGATTACGACATGATGATGGAAACAGCTCGTGAAGTAGCGAAGCTTGACGTACAAGGAATTAAAATCCACTTACTTCACTTATTAAAAGGAACGCCAATGGTGAAGCAATATGAAAAAGGACAACTCGAGTTCCTTTCTCTTGAGGATTACGTAAGTCTCGTTGTTGACCAACTTGAAATTATTCCAGAAGACGTAATTGTGCACCGTATCACAGGTGACGGTCCACCTGATTTAATGATTGGCCCAATGTGGAGCTTAAATAAATGGGAAGTATTAAATTCCATCGATGCAGAATTTGTGCGCCGCGGAAGCTGGCAAGGAAAATATGCAAATGAGGAGAAACAAAAATGAAATTAGAACGTGTATTACCGTTTGCTCGCACTCTCTTGCAAACAGCAGTAAAAGAAGGCGATTACGCTGTAGATGCAACTTTAGGAAACGGCCATGACACTTGCTTCCTAGCTGAAATCGTTGGAGATAACGGAAAAGTATTTGGATTTGATATTCAAAAAGAGGCAATTGAAAGCTCAACAACTCGTCTAAAAGAAAAAGAGCTTTTTGAACGTACTGTTTTAGTTCACGATAGTCACGATACGCTTCTATCCGTATTACCGGAAGATGCAAAAGGAAAAGTAACAGGCGCAATTTTCAACTTAGGTTACCTTCCAGGCGGAGACAAGCATATCGTTACAAAACCGAACTCAACAATCTCAGCGATCGAACAATTATTAGAAGTAATGGCACCTGAAGGTATCATCGTCCTTGTTATTTACCACGGACACCCAGAAGGACAAGTAGAACGCGACGCTGTTCTCAAATTTGCCGAAGAACTAGACCAAAAACAAGCACACGTACTGCGATACGGCTTCATTAATCAACAAAATAACCCGCCATTTATTGTGGCGATTGAGAAGCGATAATATATCAACGATTTTTTCGATATATCTATCATAACTTACAATATATCAACGATTTCTCGGATATATCGATTGTTCGACAAAACATAACAAAAAAAGACGTGCATTCACTGCACGTCTTTTTTTATTCTCCTATATAATGGATATATACATTCTTAAAGGAGACAAACCAATGATCGGAATACTAGCAGGAATGGGGCCAAAATCAACTGGTCCATTCGTCGATACAGTTGTAGCAAGGTGCCAAACAATATACGGAGCAAAACATGATATGGACTTTCCTCATATGATGATTTATTCGTGCCCAACACCGTTTTACATGGATCGTCCTATTGATCACGAGACGATGAAAAAAGCGATTATTGAAGGGGCACAAAAACTTGAAAGTACTGGCGTAGACTTTATCGCTATGCCGTGCAATACAGCGCATCTTTATTTTGAAGAATTACAGCGTTCGCTTTCTATCCCGATTTTAAATATAGTCGATGAAACGTTACAAGCAATTCCTGAAAATACAAAAAGAGTTGCTCTTCTCGCAACAGAAGCGACAATTCAAGCCGGTATTTACCAAGACGGGATTGTAAAACGTAATATAGAGTATATTCATCATGAAAAATGGCAGGAAATGATTAATCAAATCATTACTTATATTAAATCTGGGGAGGTTGAAGAAGCTCGCGAATTATGGAATGCGCTCGTTTTACAGTTGGAAGATGAAGTAGATACTGCAATTATCGCATGTACCGATTTGAATGTGGTGGCGAGTGAGGATTTTGTTGATTCTGCTCAATGTCTTGCTGAAGCGGTTGTTGAAATGTATTTATCAAATAAGTAGAAACATTTATAAACGTTGAAAACCCTAAAAACTTTTAACTTTCTTCACAATTCTTTCAAAGTAATCACACTTAATCTCGCTATATTAAATAAGTAGTTATTCATATAGGGAAGGTTAGGGGAACTGAAAGTATGAAACAAAATCGTTCGCTTCATTACATTTTTTGGCGTTGGCATTTTTATGCTGGACTTTTTATTACGCCGCTTCTTATTACGTTGTCACTGAGCGGAATTGGGTATTTATTTCGGGAGGAAGTTGAAGATTTCATCTATAAAGATTTATATTTTGGGAAGAGTGCTCAAACAGAATCTATTTCGATGTCTGATTCTATTTCCTTAACAGAGAAAAAATATCCACATTATAGCGTGGCGAAAATTAGTGAGTTTAATGGGGATTATAATACGAGACTTACAATTGCAAATGAGTATACTGGGCAACAAAAATATGTGTATTTAGATAGTAATAATCAAATTGTTGGGGATCAAAACGCAAGTGAAACGTTTGCCAATATAATGAGGGAATTACATAGTTCTCTTTTAGTTGGTGGCACTGTCGTCAACTATACTGTAGAACTTGCAGCATGCTGGACAATCTTTTTAATCGTAACCGGATTGTACATGAGTATACGCCAATTCAAAAACACACCATCATCCAATAAGCGAGAAAAAGCAAAAAGACGTCATTCTATTATCGGTATTATATTTACAATTCCTCTCTTTCTGCTAATCGCATCTGGATTGCCATGGTCAGGATTTATGGGGAACCAAATTTATAAAATTGCATCTTCTAATGAATCACTCGGATATCCAAAATTGTACATGGCACCGCCTGAATCAAAGGTAAAAGAATTGCCGTGGGCAACAAGAAAAGAAGCTCCTCCTGAATCGAATTCAAATGAACCGAAAGCAATTTCTGTCGATGAATTACAAAAAGGAATTGAAATAAAGAAGCCATATGTTATTTCACTACCAGCTGATCCGAAAGGTGTATTCACTGTTTCGAAATCGAGCGGTTCTGGTATTACAGGGATGCATGTTGCACCAAGTGAAGAGATAACAGCTTACTTTGATCAATATAGCGGGGAACTCATTTCAAAAACGGACTATCGTGATTATGGATTACTTGCACAATGGTTCACTTACGGCATCCCACTTCACGAAGGACATTTATTCGGATGGCCAAATAAAATATTATGCTTACTAACAACATTATCTCTATTACTTCTTATTTATTACGGAGTAAAAATGTGGTTAGCAAGAAAGCCAAAAGGAAAATTAGCAGCACCTCCAAAGCAAAGAGATAAGAAAAGCGTACTCGTTTTCTTTATCATGATGATTATACTAGGCGCTGTCATGCCTTTATTCGGACTATCTGTTTTAGTTATTTTTGCGATTGAACTTCTCATATATGTATTTTCAAAAATACGATCATAATAAAAAGAAAACCACTCTACATGAGTGGTTTTCTTCATCACTGCGCCATTTTCTTTCGGTACATCTTCCCGTTCCAATAGAAGAATCGTGAAGTAAGCCCTCCGTATTTTACAATGCGCCGTGCCATTTTGTGCATATTCTTTTGTGCTGATACTTTTTGGTCTGATAAATAAATACCAAGCAATCCTCGGCTTATAAGACGATGAAACTTCGCATGAGGCAAATCACCAATGCTCTTCTCTGCTTCTTCTACAAAGTGTTTCATACGATCTAATATAGCTTGCTCGTTTTCATAATAACTACAGAAATTCAAATCTCCGCCTATGCGGTCTTCTTCTTGATCGATGAAATAATCAAGTAAAATGTGAAGTCCTTGTACGTAAGGGAAGTACCCTTGTCTAATTTTCGCAATATCTTCATCATGTAATTCATCATGAAATGCATATGCTACAAGGCAGAAAATTCCAAGCGTAGAACCGGCACATGCTGAAAATTCAAACCAGCTCATCTCAGGTAAGTTTTCTTTATGTGCTTCAAACCAAATTTTCAGGCGCGGCTCTCTTTCTTCTAACTTCACGTGTTTATGAATTTGCAAATCACAATAATAACAAGCCAGTTCATGAAGAACAGGAGCAATTTTGTCATAGTGCTTCGTTTTCTTTAAAACATCTTGGCATGTTTCAACAAGTTCATCTAAATAACCACCATCATCTTGATCATCACGATAACGATAATAATTACCGCCACCTTCCACTTCAGGTGATAGTGCCATTAACATTGATTCATGTAGCGCGGCAAAATCATTCGGATCAAGTGATGTACTGCGATCACATAAATTATCTAAATAGTCACTGATTGTTTGATACGCTACGATAAAACGAATACATTCCTCTCGGTGTTCATTTGCTAGCAGCGATAAAATGCCACCACCCTCACAATGAAACGTTTTATGCTCAATACTTGCGATTGCCTGACTATGAAGCTCATCATTCGGAATATGGTAGGCACGCTCTTTCCACATCGCTAGCTCATGGTGTACAACCGGAAACACATCACGGTATACTTTCGCCATGAGCGTTATGGGATTACTCGGTACGTTCACTTCTTCCTTCATCTCCTCTATTAAATGTACAAATAATGATTTATTTGTTTGTTTTTACTATATTATTGACATGCATTTCAGTAAATGACTGAATATAACTCAAAATTTCATCACGCTCATACTCATTTAATAACTCGTGATAACAATTCGGCCATTCTTTAAAAGCCTTATCACTTATTTTAACATTATCAAACCAAGTGCGGACACGTGTTTTATCTACAAGTTTATCCTCACAAGCTTGCATTAGCAAGAGCGGAACATCTGGAAAATCATCTATTTTTTTATGAGCAATTTCGATAGACTTAATCAATTCACTATACCAACGTACTGATACTTTGCGCAAGAACAAAGAATCATTCTCCATTGCATCTCTCACTTCATGGTTACGTGTTGACATTTCCACCGTAAGATTCGTTGCAAATTGCAATTTTGGAGCCACAATATTTAATATTTTTGAAGCAAATTGCAGCGGAGCAGAGGGTCCAGTCACTACCCCTAAACAAGGCGAACTTAAAATAATACCCTCGACATCTTCTCTCTTCGTTTCTTGCATCATACGAATGACAATAAGACCACCCATACTATGACCGAATAGAAAAATAGGTAATCTATACTTTCTTGCTTCTTTCACCCATAATTTAACTTCCTCTATGTATTCATCAAATGAATCAATATGTCCTCTATTTCTTGAAGTCGTTCCATGTGACGGAAGGTCCCCCATCACGACGTGGTAGCCGATATGATTCCACATTTCCGCAACGGCTTCGTAACGTCCGTGATATTCCATTGCGCCGTGCACAATAACAATGACAGCTTTCGCTTCCTCTGCTTCATAATTCCACATACGGACCTCCTCCATTTCACTCTTTCTCATAATTTGATACACTAAAACTAGTCTCTAGGAAAGGAAGACTTTACATGATATATCCTTACAAAGAAAAAAATCCGAAAATTGCGAGTAGTGCTTTTATCGCTGACTATGTTACGATTACAGGCGATGTTTCCGTTGGAGAGGAATCAAGTATTTGGTTTAATACGGTCATCCGTGGTGATGTGTCACCAACAATCATTGGAGACCGAGTAAATGTACAAGACCAATGTACCCTCCACCAAAGCCCTCAGTATCCTCTTATTTTAGAAGATGATGTTACAGTTGGGCATCAAGTTATTTTACATAGCTGTCATATTAAAAAAGATGCTTTAATTGGAATGGGATCCATTATATTAGATGGTGCTGAAATCGGCGAAGGAGCTTTTATCGGCGCTGGAAGCCTCGTTTCACAAGGAAAGAAAATTCCACCAAACACGTTAGCTTTCGGTCGCCCCGCGAAAGTCATTCGTGAATTAACAGAAGCAGACCGTAAAGATATGGAGCGTATTCGTACGCAGTATGTTGAAAAAGGTCAATATTATAAATCACTACAAAAATGATTTTACTGCTGCCATAATACTGGCAGCTTTTTTTATATAAAAACTAACTTTTTCTTTACAAAACATTATTACTCCCTCAACAAAATCTTATTAAAATAAAAGCTAATATCTCCATATATATGTAAACGAGGGAGGAGAATTTTCATGAAGGTCAGTGGATTATATAAAATAGAATGTTACATTTTTAAAGGAATTAATCGCTACTTTGATCAAAAAACATTAAATATCTTTTTCAGCAATATTACCCATATCGGGGGTGCTACTTTCTCCATTGCACTTACACTTTTCTTTTTAATTTTTGCAAAAGGGACTTTACACCAAGCGGCAATCGCTGATGCTATTTCTTTAGCAATTAGCCATATTCCTGTACAAATATTAAAAAGGTGGTATCCACGAAAACGTCCGTATTTAACAATTCAGGATGCGAAATATCCAGTCCATCCATTAAAAGACCACTCTTTCCCGTCTGGTCATACAACAGCCGTT
Source organism: Bacillus sp. C-3-6 (assembly GCF_054509685.1). Lineage (NCBI taxonomy): Bacteria > Bacillati > Bacillota > Bacilli > Caryophanales > Bacillaceae > Bacillus > Bacillus sp. C-3-6. The sequence continues at coordinate 4,508,191 of NZ_CM137247.1, forward strand.
TTCTCTGTCTTCATTCCATTTATTTGCTATAATCCAAGCTTACTTGCTTTCCTATTACCGTTAGCATTATGCGTCGGTATTTCTCGTATTTATTTAGGGCTTCACTATCCGTCAGATGTGTTCGTCGGCATGTGCCTTGGCACTTGCTCTGGCATCATCTCTTTTTATCAATTCATCCCACTTTTCACATAAAGGAGTGATATGATGAGAGTCGCCATTTTTACCGATACTTTTACGCCACAAGTTAACGGGGTTACGAAAACGTTAGAACGATTAACAAGTTACTTTCAGAAAGAACAGATCGCCTATTCTGTTTTCGCCCCTCAACATACAGCTGAAGATAATTTCGTGGCTAATGTGAACAAGATGAGAAGTATCCCGTTAACAATATTATATCCAGAATGTCGCTTTTCTTTTCCTACTCCGCGTATTAAACGGGAACTTCATTCCTTTAAACCTGACATTATTCACATTGCCACACCTTTCAACATGGGACTTTGTGGACTGTATTACGCAAAAAAATTAAACATCCCAGTTGTCGGTTCTTATCATACTGATTTCGATGCGTATTTACGCTATTACAAAATTGAATTTCTCTCCAATATGCTTTGGAACTATTTAAAATGGTTTCATAGTCATATGCAAAAAAATTTCGTTCCCTCCCCTGAAACATTACATCAATTAAAAAATAAAGGCTTTCAGGCCCTCTCCATTTGGGCACGTGGTGTAGATTGCACACTCTTTCATCCAGCTTACAATACAGACCTATTCCGAAAAAAATATAATATTACAGCGAAGTATGTTCTTTCCTATGTAGGACGAATTGCTCCTGAAAAAGATATTGATACGTTGCAAAACCTTATCGTTAAAACATCGCATACTCGAAACGACATTCATTGGCTCATCGCAGGAGACGGCCCTCTAGCAACAAATTTGCGTGAAGCTGTTCCGCAAACAAATGTCACTTTTACTGGCTATTTACAAGGCGGGGATTTAGCTGAAGCATATGCTTGTTCTAACATAATGGTATTTCCATCAGCTACTGAAACATTCGGAAATGTCGTACTTGAATCACTCGCATGCGGTACACCTGTTATTGGTGCAAATAGTGGCGGGGTTAAAAATATTATTACAGATGGAAAAAACGGAATTCTTTGTCCCCCTAAAAATGTGGATGCATTTCTATCATCCATTTATTCTTTATTGCAAAATGAAGAAAAACTTGAGCAAATGGGAATAGCAGCTTCATCTTTTGCGAAATCAAAAAGCTGGGATGAGATCTTTCGCGGCTTACTTAACCAGTATGAAGAAGTCATTCAGCATACCGCATCAGAGTTACTTGCTTGAACAGAAAAACTCCCTTCAAAAAACGAAGGGAGTTTATTACACACTTGTAAATTTTAGTTGAATGAATGATACATAAGGTGAAATATCATTTATTTCCATATTCATTATAGCAAAAATAAACATAACTAAACAGACTTGTAATAAAAACCCATAAAAATTAATATATGGTTATACAGTGTTTTTGCTGTATAATGATTTTAAGAATTCCCCTTAAAATCAACTTACTCACATACCTTTATACAGCAATTGTTCCCCAATTCTGTATATCAAAAAAACCTTTCATTCATTTGAAAGGTCTTTTTGAGCCTGCACATATTCTTCTTTCGTATTTACATTTATAAACCAACCCGCATTCACTTGTACATCTTCTCCAGAAACATACTTCACATTACATTGTGATAAAAGCTGCCCCATACTTCTTTTTTCTTCCTGAAGTAAAGCATAAATCTTTTCTTTCACGCGGTTATGATACGCTGCAAGTAGCGGCTGTTTTCTTCCATTAATAATAGGTACAACCGCATCATATTCATTGCTCGTTTGCTCCAGTAAAATGGTAAACCATTCATGCGAAACATTTGGCGCATCGCAAGGCATAATAGCGTACCAATCTGCTTCTATGTATTCCATTCCTGATACAATGCCGGCAAGCGGCCCATTTCCTTTATAGTGCGGAATATCTTCTATAACAGGAACTTGTACGAATTGCTCTACTCGCTCTTTTATATCAGAATGACTAATGACTACCACTTCTTGGAGCGCACTTGTCATCTCTTTCAAAATATGCTCAATAAAAGTACTATCTTGCCAGCTCGCTAACGCTTTTGGCTCACCAAATCTACTCGACATACCGCCCGCTAATACAATTCCAGCCCACTTACTCATTGGCGATGCAGCTCAAATGTAATATGGCCTAATTCCGGTAAAATTAATTTATTCATCGCAAGACGAACCGCTCCGCTCGACCCTGGCATCGAGAAAACTACTTTGCGTCCAATTGTACCGCCAATTGCTCTACTTAACATTGCGCTGCTTCCGATATCTTCTAAATAACTAATCATGCGGAACAGCTCACCAAACCCGACAATCTCTTTATCTAATAGAGCTGACACTGCTTCAATTGTTACATCACGCTTCGTAATACCAGTACCGCCATTTGTTAATACAACATCTACATCTTCCTTATGATAACCAGCTAACACTGCTTGCTGAATACTTTCTTTATCATCTTTTACAATTTCATAAGAGGTTACTGTATGGCCCGCTTCTTTTAACAATTCATGTAATAGTTGTCCGCTCTTATCCGTTTCTTCCGTACGTGTATCGGAAATCGTAACAATCTTGCAACGCACTTCTTTTGGAGCTTGTTTTTTATGTTCAGTTACACTCATTTTTTATCTTTCCTTTCTTAAAGACTTTTCTTCATTTTATCATACATATCTTTACACAATTATGTATGAAGCCAATAATGCGCCATGATACAATATAAGTATACTAACCCACAAAAAGGAAAGTGCACTTTCTTATACTCCTAGACTACACATCTTTAGCTACTCTTTATATTTTCTACATAATAGAATTCAATTTTAAAACTTGTACTAAAAAATAAATTGGAGGTCTACATAGTATGGAACTTTATAAAAAATTAACAACAACATTCATCCTCTTATTCATCGCTTCAATCACTGTCGGCTTTTCCTTAAAAGGTGCAATTCCATACGCTACATTAGTAAGCATTATATTCGCGACACTATTTTTACTAAGCAGTGCCTTTTGCGCAGGTAAAGCACGTCAAATGAAAGGTTGATTGCATATGTTCCAGTAAAAAACCACCCTTTGTAAATCATGTAAAAAGGAAATACAAACGTATGAAAAGGCATGACTAATACGAAAAAGTATATTGAGCTAGAAGGCGAAGTATATTGCAAATCATGCATTCAAATTGTAAGTAAAACGAAATAAAAAAAGCTTTGCGCTCACCGCGCAAAGCTTTTTTTCATATATTATAGACCAGCTTGCTCTTTTAAAGCTGCAGCTTTGTCTGTACGTTCCCATGAAAGATCTACATCAGTACGTCCGAAGTGGCCGTAAGCTGCTGTTTGTTTGTAAATTGGGCGACGTAAGTCTAGCATTTTAATAATACCAGCTGGGCGAAGATCGAAGTTGTTACGAACTAGTTCTACTAGTACGTCTTCAGATACTTTACCTGTGCCGAATGTATCAACTGAAATTGATACTGGTTGTGCTACACCGATTGCGTATGCAAGTTGTACTTCTGCTTTGTCAGCAAGACCAGCTGCTACGATGTTTTTCGCAACATAACGAGCTGCATATGCTGCAGAACGGTCAACTTTTGTTGCATCTTTACCAGAGAATGCACCGCCGCCATGGCGAGCGTATCCACCGTAAGTATCAACGATGATTTTACGTCCTGTTAAACCAGCATCACCTTGTGGTCCACCAATTACGAAGCGGCCAGTTGGATTAATAAAGAATTTCGTTTCTCCATCCATTAATTCTGCTGGTACTACAGCTTTAATTACGTGCTCTTTTAAGTCGCGATCGATTTCTTCCCATGTAACATCTGGGTGATGTTGTGTAGAAATTACGATAGTATCAACACGTACTGGTTTACCATTTTCATCATACTCAACTGTAACTTGCGTTTTTCCATCTGGACGTAAGTATGATAATGTATCATCTTTACGTACTTCAGTTAAACGGCGAGCTAATTTGTGAGCAAGCGAGATTGGAAGTGGCATTAACTCTTGTGTTTCATTACATGCGAAACCAAACATTAAACCTTGGTCTCCTGCACCAATTGCCTCAATCTCAGCGTCAGTCATTTGACCTTCGCGTGCTTCTAGCGCTTGGTCAACACCCATAGCGATGTCAGCAGACTGCTCATCGATAGATGTTAAAACAGCACAAGTTTCTGCATCGAATCCGTATTTTGCGCGTGTGTAACCAATGCCTTGAATTGTTTCACGAACGATTTTTGGAATATCTACGTAAGTAGAAGTCGTAATTTCCCCCGCTACCAATACTAAACCAGTTGTTACAGTTGTTTCACAAGCTACACGTGCATTTGCGTCTTTTGATAAGATCGCATCTAAAATTGAATCAGAAATTTGGTCACAAATTTTATCTGGATGTCCTTCAGTTACAGACTCAGATGTGAACAGATGACGTTTTTTTGTCATGTGGTAAACCTCCCTACAGTAATTGTATATATTGTACGGAACTCATCCTTAATTTGCCACAAACTGCGACATACATTTATTCTCCCACACAAGCATACAGAAAAACCTTTCCTACTTTACATAGAGGAAAGGTTTAATTTGCTACTTGCATACTGCTTTTTGCCCTTCGCTCTTATCGTTCGAGACCTGTAGCCTCGCACAGGTTTTAGCACCTATTCACCTGCATTTATCAATACAAGTGAGGTTGCTGGGCTTCATCGGGCCTGTCCCTCCGCCAGCTCGGGATAAGAGAGTATCCGTCCCAACCTATACTAAAGAAATGATATTCATTTGTCAATTAATATTCACATTTTCCTGAAAGTTTTTCTCAATACGCCTGAAATGAAATATTAATAGGGAAATAATGCATTCACACAAACAAAAAGAAATAAATAGTATACATTATTTATATAATTGTGTTATACTCTTGTTGGGGATTACGAGAAATATTTCATTAAATGAAAAGGATGGTATATAAATATGAGTACTGTGAATGTCCAAATTGGTTTACACGAATTATTGAACGGAAGCAATGCACAGATTCAACTAAGTGTTCCGCAATTAGTGGAAAAAGTATTAATGCGAAATGAAGGGAAATTAACTTCGACTGGTGCCGTTTCTGCTTCAACTGGAAAATATACAGGACGTTCTCCTAAAGATAAATTTATTGTGAAAGAAGCATCGGTTGCTGACAAAATTGCTTGGGGAGCTGTGAACCAACCGATTTCTGAAGAACATTTTAATAAATTATATACTAAAGTTTTAGAATACTTAAAAGAAAAAGAAGAGTTATTCGTCTTCAAAGGATTTGCAGGCGCTGACCGCAATTACCGCCTACCAATTCAAGTTATTAACGAATATGCATGGCACAATTTATTTGTACATCAATTATTCATTCGTCCAACTGAAGAAGAATTAACAACTCATGAATCAGAGTTCACAATTGTTTCTGCACCGAATTTCAAAGCTGATCCAGCTGTTGACGGTACAAACTCTGAGGCATTCATTATGGTTTCATTCGAAAAACGTATCGTACTAATTGGTGGTACAGAATACGCTGGAGAAATGAAAAAATCAATCTTCTCTATTATGAACTTCTTATTACCTGAACAAGATATCCTTTCTATGCATTGCTCTGCAAACGTAGGTGAAGAAGGCGACGTAGCACTATTCTTCGGTTTATCTGGAACAGGTAAAACAACATTATCTGCTGATCCAAACCGTAAATTAATCGGTGATGATGAGCACGGTTGGTCTGATAACGGTGTATTCAATATTGAAGGCGGTTGCTATGCAAAATGTGTAAACCTTTCTCACGAGAAAGAACCACAAATTTTCGATGCAATCAAATTTGGATCTGTTTTAGAAAACGTTATCATTAATGACCAAACGCGTATCGCCGACTACAACGATACTACTTTAACAGAAAATACTCGTGCTGCATACCCTATGCATGCGATCGACAATATCGTACTGCCAAGTGTTGCTGGACACCCAAATACAATTATTTTCTTAACTGCTGATGCATCTGGCGTATTGCCTCCAATCAGTAAGTTATCAAAAGAGCAAGCTATGTATCATTTCTTAAGTGGTTACACTAGTAAACTAGCAGGAACAGAGCGCGGCGTTACATCTCCGCAAGCTACATTCTCAACTTGCTTCGGTTCACCATTCTTACCACTTGATGCATCTCGCTACGCTGAAATGCTTGGTGAAAAAATCGAGAAACACGATGCGAAAGTATTCCTAGTAAACACTGGCTGGACTGGCGGCGAGTACGGAGTTGGTAAACGTATGAACCTAGGTTATACTCGTGCAATGATTCAAGCAGCATTAAGCGGCGAACTTGCAAAAACTGAAACAGCTAAACATGACATCTTCGGTCTTGAAGTTCCACTTCACGTACCAGGTGTACCTGACGAAGTGTTAATGCCTGAACAAACTTGGGCTGATAAAGCTGCTTACAAAGCAAAAGCAATCGAGCTTGCAAATGAATTCAAAGAGAACTTCAAAAAGTTCGAAAGCGTTTCTGAAGATATTATTAACTTAGGCGGTCCAATCGCTTAAATTAAAACTTTCTGTTGGAATAACCCTTTACTCATATGAATAAGTGTCGTGTAACCGTAAAGTTTCGCGTACTCACCGACAAAACCCAATGCGGCTTAACGGTTACACACACTTACATAAAAAAGAAGCTTACGTGAAAACGTAAGCTTCTTTCTATATCTTATATAAAGTGAAATGCTAATCTCTTCATCTGTGACCTAGATTATAAAATTACAGCTTCGAATATATACATTATATCCCTACTCGCTACATCTCTCGGGTTTCACATCGTATGGGGTTAAAAAAGGCCCTGACCGCTTCTATTCGTGGCTGGATCATCTATTCCATCTAAAAAGAAGTCTTTTATCTTTTTATCTCTTTTAGCTCTTTGTTAGTTCTTTCTCATCTTTCATGCTATAGTATCCTAAATTCACAACGATTAAGAAATAACCACCCATAATCCCTACTGCAAATGCCCACATAACCATGTGGTGCTCAATTTCGTACATAATAATAGCACCCAAAATGGCAGCTGCAAAACGGTTAAACATACCGAGTGTCGGTGCTTTCGTCTTCTTTACAATACTATCTCCAAGCTTCTCAATTCTTCTCCCTAAAAGCCAAACGCAATACATACTTACAATAAGCCCAATTCCAGCGCCTAAAAAGTGTGCTGAAAACGGTGTTAACATCCAACCTAGTAACAAAATACCTAGTATATAATACGATTGGATTTTAAATGATCTTAGTGACATACTAATCATGCTGTACCTCTCTTCATTCGTTCTTATCTATCCGACAAAAAAATTCTTTCAAATTCATATTCTTTACATCCATTTCACTCAAATTAAAAACAACATAAACAGTATGTTTATGTTGTTTAAATGTTTTTAGAAAATAATATTATACAAGATTTCAAACATTATATTCTCATATTTTGTGACGGTTTTTCAAACTTTTTTCGTCCATTTATGAAAAAAATGATATCAATCTATGAACATACGGATATGATGTAATAAGCACACAAATAAAGGGGGCGTCTAATGATTTATTTTTTAATGGCTCTCATTCACCTCATTATCCCTGCACTTATCGGACTTTCATTGTATTGGTACACGAAAAACCATAGCATTTTTTACGCTGTCCTCGGTGTTCTTCTTCCAGGTATTATTCTTATTACACTCTTCCGTATTCCATTTTTAAACTTAATCCCACTTATTACTGCTATCTTATTTCTCATCTTCTTACCAAAAATAAAAAAATAGGAAAGCAGATCATAGGTGATCTGTTTTCCTATTTTGATATAGGTTCCCCTGCAATAGAATGAACTTTTACTTTCTCCGATTTCACAAACCATAGACCGACAAAAATGATAATTCCACCGATGATCTGTTGAAACGATACATATTCATTTGCCCAGACAGCTGCAAATAAAACAGCTACAAGCGGCGTTATATACATATATACCATCGTATGTGACGCCCCAATTTTTTGAACACCAACATACCACATTACTAGACCAAATACTGTGACAAAGAAAATAGAATATAGTAAAGCAAATTGTGTCATTCCGTGAGTAATGTGAAATGGCATGACAAACACATGCGGACCACTTAACAATAATAGCGGAATCGCACCCACTAATGCAGACCATGCTGTAACACGTAATGCTGAATATTTTTTAATTAATGGTCCTGCTAAAACAGGATAAAGCCCCCAGCATATTGATGTAATAAGTCCAATTCCATTGCCATAAAAAGAACTAGTAAGTGAATGTCCTGCTACTAAAACTAATGCTGCACCAACAAAAGCAATCATAGAACCGATTAACTTTCGAGAAGAAAAATTTTCTTGTTTCAGAAAAATCGCAAATACAGTTGTAAAAATAGGTGAAATAGAAATGAGTAAAGAGGCATTTGTAGCGGATGTATATTTGACAGTTTCCATAAATAACGTTTGATACAGTACAATACCTACAACGCTAACAATGATTAATCTAGGTATATCCTTTCGCTCCATATAAACCGACTTTTCAATAAAAAAGGTAAGAAGTAACAGGAGCGGTGCCGCCGCCATCATACGAAGTGCAGTAAATTCAATTGCTGTAAATTCTAAAAATCCATACTTTGCAATCGTATAGTTAATCCCCCAAATAATAACAACACTTAAAATTAATAACTCAATTCCCCATCTTCTCATGCGTATCCCCTCCGCAAATAAGATTATACAGAAAATTCAATCACATGTACATTTCATTATGTGAAAAAACCTTTTTACTATTGGGACGTTTTGGTAAATGAAATTATATCGGCGATTTTCTGAATATATCAGCGCAACTCCATTTATATCAGCGATTTTTTCAATATATCGACAATAATAGCGACTTATAAAATAAAAAAATGTGAGTCCAAAATACATTTTGGACTCACATTTCCTTTACTATACTCGAACGTGTAATTTCATATTTGGATTATAAAACTGGCTTGGGCTCTTCAACTGAAAAGTTCCTCCACCTTCATGCCAATCAACCGTTAACTTATCATCCATAAATACAAGCTTTGTACGATCAGCGATAAAATTCATTGTGCTTGATTCAATATCCACATCGCGCTCATCTTTCTCTGCTACAGCTACTAAATCGATGATTCCGCTCATAACACAACCGCAACCCTCATTATCGTAAAATAACTTTATATATTTCGCTTCACTTGGAATCGTATCCATAATCTTTTTATATGCTGCTTCTGTTACAGTAACGTACATATGTTAATCTTCATCCTCTCTTCTCTTATCATTCATATATTGTATCACCATTTTTCTTAAAAGTTATATACAGAAAATTAAGACTAATATACAATATATGTGATAAAGTTTCAGCAATCGAGCTTTTATGAGTAGTTCATGCAGGAGAAAGGATGTTTACTATCTGTGTTCAAACTACAACGCTATCCTATGTTATTAGGTCTATTTAGTATTTTCTTCATTTCTAGCGGAATGCTATTACAGCATGTACTTCCCTATTCTCCTTCTATTAGCTGGATTCTAGGTTTTATTTGTTTCCTATCCGCTTCTTATTTTGCTACGAAGAATATAAACAACTCATAAAGCAAGAATCATCTTAAGGAGGATTTTTAAACATGCCAGCCTTAAAAAAAATAGAGCAATCACTCGATCACTTATTTCAAATTGAAAAATACGGAAAAGATAGCGCCTTTAGTCGATTTATCCCAGCCGTATATGATCCTATCAAATTTCCTTGGCAACAATTTTTCGAAGCAAATTTTGTAGATTTATTTAACGGCCTTATGATGCACGGATCTGAAAATGTAAACAAAGTATTTTTAGCTGTATTCCCTACAGATGACGTTCTTGAAACATTCATTTCACAATCCACACCCGGTGATTTACTCTTTATGCACCATCCCCTTGTAATGGAGTGCGGTGATCCAATTGGAAGATCAGGCCGCGGTTTCATACCAATTCCTGAAAAATATTTGCAAGGAATAAAAGAAAAACAACTTTCTATATATACATGTCACGTACCAATGGATTTTCATCAAACACATGGAACGAGTATTTCAATTGCAAAAGCATTAAACGCTACTGTAGTGGACGACTTTGCATATGGAGGTCCAGAACAAGAACCAATTGGCCTTATTTGTGAAATAGATGAAACATCAACAGAAGCACTCCAAAAACATCTAAAACAACTCTTCCAGATTCCTTACACAGACTTCGAAGGTAAACGACATGATTCCATCAAAAAAATCGCAATTATCGCTGGATGTGGCGATGTTGTATCTTTAATGAAGGAAGCAGAAGAAAAAGGTGCTGAAGCATATATTACAGGAGAAATCCATTGCCATATCGACAATGATTACGGCCGACATAAATACTCTCTCATTATGGATTATGTAAAAGAAACGAATATGTCTCTAATTGGGGTATCACACTCTGCCTCTGAATATTTAGTGAAAGAGACATTGATGTATGATTGGTTTAAAGAGAATTTTGATGTGGATGTTATTTTGCTTCCGCAGGAGAAATGGTGGCTCTAACACTATCATTTTTTTAATTTATATACACAATACAACCGACCACAAAAAAATAGATAAATGAGAAAGCACATGTACCTACGTAAATGCTTTCGTTGTGCCGAAAAATGAACCTACTAGTAGCACCGACTTTACTGGTGCTACCAGTATTACAGTTGGAAACCTATTTTTGTGAGAGGATACAACCGCTCTTTATATTCATACTGCAAGTGCTGTATATTCTGTTTTTCTAATTACTAACATATAGCAATTCATTTCATAAAAAAAGACCCGAGATTCGGGTCAACAAATAGAAATATAAATGAACTACAACAAATAACAGACAAAGCCATTATATATTTTTCGTAGTAAAACATCCATTAATTTCTTTTTACACTATCAATATATTATTTTTCGTTATCGTCCTCTTTTTTAGAACGTCTACCTAAGAAGAATACAAGAACTAATAATATAATTAACAGTAGTACTCCGCCGATAATGTAATATAGTGTGTAGTCTTTTTTCGCTTCTACCGCTGTATCATTTAACTTATCAGCTGTCTTTCCTTCAATTGTAAATTTCTTCGTCCATTCCCATTTTTGATCGCCATCAGTGGCTTTCACTTCTACTCGGTACGTTCCTGGATCAAATGCTTTGTTTTCCCAGCTAATAGCGTAATCAAAGTTTGAGTTTGGCGCCATTCTTAAATTTTCTTTTTTCGCTTCAAATAAAATGTCTGTACCTTTTTCTTTATATACCTTTGCATCAACACTTAAATTTTTTAACATTGCTGGCTTTACGTTTTGTAAATTTGCAGTAACAACGTTACGCCCGTTAATTTGTGTTGGCTTTACTTCGTTTAATTTCATGTCTGGTTTTACTTCAGCATCTGTTTCTTTTAAAACAACACCAATTGCGTATGCATATTTATTTTCAATTTGCACACCTTCATCTTTTTTCTTTGCATTCTCATCTTCTTTTTCTTTAAAGTATAAACCACCTAAAATAACACCATCAAACGACTCATTTGGCATTTCTAGGTTTATATCAACTGTCACTATGCTGTTAGCTGGGACTTTCGTTTCTTTTGGCATTTTAGCAATTTTAGAAAACGGATATTTCAAAGTAGAATCCGTTTTTGGTTCTACTGTACTATAATCTGTAATACCATTGCTATTCGTAATTGCTGTATTAGCAAACGATTCTACCACAACTTCTTTATTCGTATCATTTTTCATTTGGACTTGAATTGTTTGCTTTTGTCCAGGTTGCATTTTCAAATCAAAATACGTTTGATTTTTATCAATTTGATTTTCTGGTATAACTGCTGTCACAGCGAATTTCATTTCAGCTGCATATACTGAAAAAGCGTTTACCATGAAGAATGTAATTAATAGTAAGCTAGTAAATAGTTTTTTTACCATCTCTTATGTAATCCCCTTCATATCCATTTTATAGACAAGAAAGAGACAAGGTTAAAGCCATTCCCTTATCTCTTCTCATTTTCCTCTTTTATCTTAAAATTCCTCTTACTTACATAGGAGCGTCTGTTAGTTCCCAAGTTAGTGAAGTTGTGTATTGTGTTTGTTCTTTTTTCGTTTTACCTGGTACAGATAACTCTACGCTTTGTTTCGCTTCTGTTGCATCTTTACCAAACGTATTTACCCATGTACCCATACCTTGGTTTTCTTTTGCATCGATTAAATCAGATGCTGCACCACTTGGATTTAATGTGATAGATTGTTCTGCTGTTGGTGCGTCGCTACCTGCATTTGATTTCAAAGCTGAATTTTTTAATGTTAATGCCGCGCCATCCAACGCTTTATCATCTGCAGTTTTGAATTGACCATTTTGTTTTACTGTTAAATGCCATCCAGCATTTGTACCACGATTATCTGTTACTTGAACGTAGTTCGGCACGTCAATTACAGAACCGTCTACTTTTTTCTTTACTTTATCTAATTCTGCAAAGTAGATTTCGTTATTCCCTGATGCTTTTTGTGTTTTAAAGTTGAAGTTAGATACATAATCAATACTTAGTGGACCATCTGTACCTTTTTTATCTGGATCAACTGGATCTACAGTTTCATCTGGATTCTCTGGATTAACAACATCAATTTTATCTGTATTTTTCTCGAATTTAATGAATGCTTTTGAGTCTAATTTCCCGCCATCTTTCTCAGCTGCAAATGCAGACGTTCCTACTGATACTGATGATAATGTTACCGCTCCAATTAATGCTATTTTTGCTAGTTTCATAGTTTTATACCCCTTTATGATTATTTTTAAAATTCAGTCATTCTTAATTTTAAATCTTGTATAAGCTTAGTTTGGTGTATCTTCTAAAGTCCAAGTTAACTCAGCTGAATATTTCGCACCTTTTTCTTTCGCTGTCGTACCTGGTACGAATAAGCTCACACTCTTTTTACCTTGTTCTGTTCCTTTACCGAATGCAGTCGTCCAATCACCCATACCTTTATTCTTTGCGGCAGTAGTAATTTCCACCGCATCTCCACCTGGAGCTAGCGTTACTTTATTTTTAAATGTTGTAGGTGCATATTGTGCATCAGTTACAGAATTTACAGCTGGGTTACTTAAGCTTAAAGCTGCATTTGTTAACTCACTATTACCACTTTTAAATTGTGCATTTTGCTTTACTTTCAATTTCCATCCTGCATTTGTACCACGGTTATCTGTTACAGATACGAAGTTAGGTACTTCAACTGTTTTGCTCCCTTGTTTCACTTTATCCAATTTTGCAAAGTACGTTTGATCATTACCAGAGATAACTTGCTCGCCGAAGTGTAAGTTAGAAACGTAGTTAATACTTAATGGACCTTTTGTTCCTATTTCATGGTCACCAGGGTTCTCTGGTGTAACTTTTTCATTTGGATTTTCTGGATTGTTTGGATCTGTTGTGCTTGTATCTTCAATAAACGTTACATCTGTTTTTGATTTCATATTTGCTTTCTCTTCCGCAAATGCTGAAGTTCCTACTGCTGCAACTGATGTTAATGATACTGCACCGATTAATGCTAATTTTGCTAGTTTCATATGTACCTTCCCCTTTTCTCTGTTTTCATCTATTTTTTATTTTGAATACACTTGCTTTCCCCTAATTCTTTTGAATACATATAGAGATAAAACAATCGAAAACAATCCTATATATTGTTTGAAGTCCCGTGTCTGGCCTCCTGTTTTCGGTAAATATTTATCTCCATTTTTATTTTTATCAACTGTCTCTTTTTTTGTATTTATCTTTGTCGGATCAGTTGATGTATTTGGTGTATAGCTATTCGAAAATGTAATACCCGCTTTTGAATTCGTACTTGTAGCCGTTACTACATTTGCCATAAGAAACGGCACACATATAACTGTGGAAACGATAATACCAACTATTTTTTTCATTACTCTCTCCTTTCTAAAATTTATATATTTCATATATTTTTAGAGAGGAGCATCGGTTAATGTCCATTCTAGCTGTCCAGCATATTTAGTATTTGCTTTGACATTCGGCCCTGGTTTTACTTGTAAATGAATTCCTTCGTTTTCCTTCCAATTTAGTGAAACCTCCTCGTCGTTTTTAGAAATATACGAGAATGCTTCTATACTAGAGGTACTTAAAGGTGTATCCTTTCCATTTCGTTTGTAAATCAATGCTCCTGTCAATGTGTCATTTTGTGCTGAAGTTAATGGTGTGATTTCCTTTACATATACACTCCATTTTTGCTTTTTAACACGATCATCGGTTACCTTTAAAGGATTTGAAATCGTCTTCGGTGCGTATGTCGTTGTTTTCGATGGAATTGTTAAATCTCCAAATGTAATTTCTTTTGGTACGTCTACTAACTTTAAAGTCCCATCAACGACAGTAACCGGCACTTGAATCTCCGCTTGTACACCTTGCTTCGTTTCAATTACAACCGTTACAGTATGATTCCCTATTGTTTTGGTATCTGGAATATTGATTAACTTCACTACTGATATTGGTTTATCTACATCCAAATTCGTATCTACAGATAAATCTGTCACAAATTTAGAAATATCCATTTTTGTTAAATCTGTTCCTTGCACTACTTTTTGTGGGACTGGTTTCCCAGTTGGAATACCTTTATACCTTATTTTTGCGATTCCATCTCGATTACTATCTTGTCCATTCTTATCGCCATCTAAATAATTTTTAGCTGACACCGGTATTTCAAGATAACCATCTTTGTAATATTTCATTACATTAGCACCTTTTACAGGAGAACCTGTAATTGTCATTTCATAAATTTTCCCGTTGAATTCTTCTGTTTTTAGCGCATTTACTTTCGCAACCGCAGTGACTTTATTGTTTGTCCTGCTAATATCAAAGAAGCTACTTACATCATCTCCACTCTCCACATCTTGAATGGAAACATCATTCACAGTAAAATCCTTATTCACTTCACTTTCTAATACAAAAGATTTCGCATAGTGAATCTCTTTCGATTGAGCAGGCATATTTTGATATACCTTATAAGAAAGTTGACGGGAATTATCTTCCACAATATCTCCTATTACACTTGGAGCTGGAATTTCAATTTGTGCAATCGCTAATTGGTCGTATGATACATTAACACCTGAAGCATTTAATCTAACTTCTAGCGGTAATTCTGTTAAATTATCAAATGTAATTGTCATATCTGCTTCTGGAGTAGCTACTGGACCTGCTGTTCCAGAAAACTCGATTTTATTATTCCCTTTGTCTTGATACCTAATTGAACTCGTATCATACACGTATAAATTCGTTAAATGACTACCATCATTACGTAACGTTACATTTTTATAACTATTTATCCTTTTGAAATTCCACATTGCCGTTAATGGTACTTTTTTACTTGTTCCGTGTTCATAAAATTCAAAGGAAGCATTATAAGTTTGTCCTGACCTTCCGTTCCCATATAATTGTAAAAAGTTTTTTGCATCACCTTTAGTTATTGGTGTTTTAACATCTACAGATGAAGCTGTCATAGAGTGAATATTAATACGGACATCAATCCATTTCCCTTGATATTCACCAGCTTTTTTTACTAATACGTACTGTTCTCTATTTGAATTTCTAAATGTATATTGACTTTGACCAGTTCTGTCATTGCTACTACCCTTTACCTCATATGTTACTTGTGGGCTCCAAACAAATCTAAAAGCATATTTACCCGAGATAGAAGGCCCTTCACCTGTTCTATTATTTATTACCTTTACATTTGGATATTTAAGAATACTTGTAACAGGACTAGCAGCTAGTAGAGATTTGCTCTTTAATACCTTCTCAGCTTGAATAGCAGGTAATTCCTGATTATTTTCGTTTAT
Source organism: Bacillus sp. C-3-6 (assembly GCF_054509685.1). NCBI lineage: Bacteria > Bacillati > Bacillota > Bacilli > Caryophanales > Bacillaceae > Bacillus > Bacillus sp. C-3-6. The sequence goes on from NZ_CM137247.1 coordinate 4,524,191, forward strand.
CCTATTGCTCTCTTTTAATTCATTTTCCTTTGGTATGAGTTCTTCATTAACCTTTTCTTTCGCTAAAGTCTTCGTTTCTTTTGGAACTTCAGCATTAGTAGAATTTATTTCTTGTTTTTTATTTTCTTCCGATACTTTCACTTTTTCACTTATTTCTTTTTTCATAACTTCCTCTGAAGCCTTTGGATTTTCATCAGAAATGTCTACATTTAAAGCCTCTTTTTTCTCTACAACATGTAGAGAAGGAGATTCAATTTTCTTTTCATTCCCTTCAAACTTCACTATCGGTTCAAATTTGTACTCTCCAGCTTTTTTCATTTGAATGACTACATATACGTCACCGATAAAATTACTTTGTTCATTCTTTTCAATTTTTACAATGTGATCTTCTGTTACTGAAATGTTTTGAATCGCTTTATTGTTTTCGTTCATTTTTTTCGTTTCTGCTTCATTGAACAGCTGTTCATTAGATAATTTCAGCTCGATATTAGCATCTTGTTTATTTGTATTTGTAATCTTTAATACTACATTTTCATCAACTTTTATTTCTTCTTTATCCATATGAACGATAAAACGTCCTTGCTCGTCGTTTGTAACCGCATAAACTTTCGTTGCAGAGTAATCTAGCACACCAACTTGCGTAAATAATATTCCTCCAGCGAGAAGTATACGCCCAAATTTACCTATTTGATTTTGCAATGTACTTCCCTCCCTCACTTCTTATGAACCGAATATTTCGAACATTAAATTTATTATTCAGCTAAATTTACAATCATAATGTGTATTCCTAGAAAATAAAAAGCCTGGTTGCCTTTTCGATTTTCATACATCACAACATGTGTGAAAATCCAAACTGCAACCAGACTATCATAGTAATTTTCATTACCTTAGACTCTTAGCTTTGCGACCTATCCTTTCGAACAGTGTGCCCATTTATTTTTTCTTTTTGAGACAATAAAAAATCTGGTTGCCTCTTCGATTTTCATACATACAACTATGTGTAAAAATCCAAACTGCAACCAGACTATCATAGTAATTTTCATTACCTTAGACTCTTAGCTTTGCGACCTATCCTTTCGAATAGTGTGCCCATTTATTTTTTCTTTTTAAGACAATAAAAAATCCGGTTGCCTCTTCGATTTTCATACATACAACTATGTGTGAAAATCCAAACTGCAACCAGACTATCATAGTAATTTTCATTACTTTAGACTCTTAGCTTTGCGACCTATCCTTTCGAATAGTGTGCCAAAAATAGGTATTTATTTATCGTGTTTTGAATATACCATTAAAACCCAAAAAAGAAAATAGTTTTTTTAGAAAAAAACAATTAATTTTTATAGTCTAAATTTTTTACTGGAAAATCCATAATAAAAACTAAAAAAACATTTTGATCTTAGAAATACATCATACATTCTTTATCGATAAAATGAGATTTTTACTATCCACAAATAGCAAGATAAAATAGAAAAACATCACTTATTTGGAAGTGATGTTTTTTCTATTTAATGCAGTGGTAACATAACCTCAACCGTCGTTCCAACCCCAACTTCACTTTCAAAACTCATTTTACCGTTGTGGTCTTTAATAATTTTTTCTGTAACTACTAAACCTAGACCAGTTCCTGTTTCTTTCGTTGTATAAAAGGCTTCATTTAACTTTGGAATTTTATCTTTCGGAATGCCGCATCCCTCATCTTTCACTTGAATGATGATTCCATCTTTTACAGTAACTTTAATCGTAATTGTTCCGCCAACTGACATTGCTTCAATTGCATTTTTAATTAAATTAAAAAAGACCTGTTTTAATCGTTTTTCATCACATGTAATTGATGGTAAGTCTTTACTGTAAATACCTTGTATGTAGACTCCTTGTTTTAAAGCAGGCTTTTCCATAACTCGAATAACATAAGAGATAATTTCTTGTATGTTATGAGTTTCTGATTCTAGTGATTTAGATTTCTCAAATCCACTAAGTTCTGTAGCAATTATATGAATCCGATCTACTTCTTGTTTCATAATATCACTATAAATTTTATCCTCTGGATGCTTGTCTGCTTGTTTATTCACAAGTTTTTTTAAGTTTGCTAAAGGTCTTCTAATCTTATAACCAATAACCGTTGCCATCTTTCCAACAGCTGCTAGTTTTTCTGTCTGTTTTATTTCTTTGTCCATCATCTCAAGCGTCCGAACATAAGACTGAACCCTCAAAAATATAATCCAACATATGATAGTAAATACGCTATATAATGCCATTGGGATTAAAACGAGAGAAGATTGAATAATGATTCCTGTAAGAGCATACTTTCCGACAAGTATCGCTGGAATTAACCAGAAATATCTTTTATTCACAAAGATTGGTGCAAACAAAATAAAAAATCCTTCTACTATATTTCCACCGTCAAATTCTGCATCGCTACCATAATAAATCATAATGTTATGGATAAAATCTAATACATTATAGCCAATTAGAATAATATACTTTACCGCAAAAGCATTCTTCCATTTCATAAAGTATATCCCAACGCAAAACAATACCACCATCAAAAAGTAAAGCCATAAACCTAAACCATCTTCAAACTCTCCTACACCTTCTTGCTCTCCACCGATTAACGGTACGATAAATTCATAGGCAAGATCATATACAAAAAATATAATGAAAAATAAACTTAAAAATGCTTTCAGCGCCTTTATTTCTTCGTTTTTAAATATATAGCCTTTATTCATATGGTAACTCCTAGCTTTTCTTCCACTTCGATTTCAGTATTTCCACACTTCTTTGGGAGAATGATGTCTATTCTCGTTCCAGTATCTCTTTCACTTGAAATATGCAGCTCACCAAGGTGCTCGGCGACAATTCGATTCGCTACCGTAAGTCCCAGACCAATTTTATCCTGTTTCGTTGTATAAAAGGGCTCTGTAACACGAATTAAGTTTTCTTGCTTAATACCATGACCATTATCGATTATACTGATTATTACATATTCTTTTCCTTTATCTTCTAATTGCAAATGTAATATGCCACCTTGTTCCATTGCCTCTAAAGCATTTTTTATCGTATATAAAAAGACTCCTCTTATTTTTCGTTCATCACATTCAATTTCTATTGTTTTTTCTTCCACATTAGAAATAAACTGCACGTTTAATTCATTCATTTTTTCGCGAAGACTTGTTATTACTTGTAATACAATTTTTCCTACATCATGTTTCTTATAAATAGAAGGTTTGCATGTAGCAACTTCCATTAACTCACTTATCATATTATTCATATTTTCTATTTCAAAAATCATACGTTTATAAATAGGATCCTCTTCATGCTTCTCTCGTTGTAATTGCGTAAATCCTTTTAATGAAGCGAGTGGATTTTTAATTTCATGTCCAACCGTCGCTGCCATTTTTCCGATTACTGCTAATTTTTGCGATTCACTAGCAATCGCAATACTTTCCTTTACAGCTGAAAGATATTGTAAAAATCGGTTTAAAATGATATACGCCGCAATTAGCATAAGTGTATACATAATAAGATACATAAATGCTTTTACTTCCTCTAATACAAATAAATAAATCAAATATTTTCCTACAATAGAAGAAAGTAAAATCACATAAAATTTTTTATTTAAAAATATGGGTACAAAGAAAATGAGAATAATTTCTATTATATTTATCGCATCAAACGCCGCCTTATTATAAAAAATATATGAAAATATATTAGCGATTTCTATCCCTATGTATGCAAATATCCATGCATATTTAACAAGGTTTGCCTTCTCTTTTTTCATTAAATATATATTCACGCACAGTATTGCTACTCCGCAAATAACTTGCCATACTATGTTGTATCCCTTATCCATTATTGATTTATCGTCTAATACGATTGCATAGAAAATTTGATATACAATAACAATGACATATAACACCCATAAAAGGATTTTTGCATTCTTTTCTTCTTCTTTATATGATAGAAAACTTTCTTTCACTTCAACACCCCTTCAAAATAATATCTCGAAGAATACCATTTATTATAATAAATGATTTTCATAGACAAACAAAGATAAATCGAACATTTGAGGAAAATCATCCCAACGACGCAACATCTTCATGCTATATACAAGCATAAAAAACATAAACAATAATACGTATATTATGGGAGGTGTTTTTTATGGACGGCAAAAAAAATAAAAAGACAGAACAACTCCAATCTTTCACGCGTGAAAATGAAGGAAAGGAGATGACAACAAATACAGGTGTTAAAATTTCAAATGATGAAAACTCTTTAACTGCCAGTGATCGTGGCCCTACCCTTCTAGAAGATTTCCTTATGCGAGAAAAACTTTCTCACTTTGACCGTGAACGAATTCCAGAACGAGTCGTTCACGCACGAGGATACGGAGCACATGGCATTTTTGAGTTATATGAATCTTTAGAAGAGCTAACAATGGCCCCCTTTCTACAAGACCCTTCAAAAAAAACACCGCTTTTTATTCGTTTCTCTGAAGTAGCTGGATCAAAAGGAGCAAATGAAACGAATCGAGATGTAAGAGGATTCGCCGTTAAATTTTATACAGAAGAAGGAAATTTTGATTTAGTAGGAAATAATATTCCCATTTTCTTTATTCAAGATGGCATTAAATTTCCTGATCTTATTCACGCCCTTAAACCAGAGCCACATAATGAAATTCCACAGGGTCAAACAGCACATGATACTTTTTGGGACTTCATCGCCAACAATCAAGAATCAGCTGCAATGATGATGTGGATTATGTCCGATCGTGCAATTCCAAGAAGCTTTCGAATGATGCAAGGATTTGGCGTTCATACATTTCGTCTAGTTAATAAAAATAGAAAGTCACGATTCGTGAAATTCCACTGGAAGCCAAAGCTTGGCGTTCATTCGTTAATTTGGGATGAAGCACAAAAACTAGGTGGTGCTGACCCAGATTACCATCGCCGTGATTTGTGGGAAAATATTAATGCTGGAAACTATCCTGAGTACGAACTTGGCATTCAAATTTTAGAAGAAGAGGACGAATTTAAATACGACTTCGATATATTAGATGCAACGAAAATTTGGCCTGAAGAAGATTTTCCCGTTAAAATCATTGGGAAAATGACCTTAAATCGCAATGTAGATAATGTATTTGCTGAAACTGAACAAGTGGCACTACACCCTGGAAGTATCGTCCGTGGTATTGACTTTACCAATGACCCTCTCTTACAAGGTAGACTCTTTTCTTATACAGACACACAATTAGCACGCGTTGGTACAAATTATCAAGAACTACCGATTAACCGTCCAATATGCCCATTTCATAACAACCAAAGAGATGGTGCGTCTAAATATATAATCGACAAAGGAAAAGTTGCCTACCATAACAATTCCTTAGCAAATAATTCTCCTTATACTGTACCTGGAACAAATGGGGGATTCGTTACATATCCTTCTACTGTATCTGGTCATAAAACAAGGGAAACTGCTGCTAGCTTCAAAGACCACTTCTCTCAAGCTCGTTTATTTTGGAATAGTATGAGTCACGTCGAAAAAATCCATATTATGCAGGCTTTCTCCTTTGAATTAGGAAAAGTCAAAAGTAAATCTGTCCGCCAACAAGTCGTGGATATGATTGGACATATTAGTACAGAATTGGCTACTTTAGTTGCAGAAGCTCTCGGAGCAAAAGTCCCAAATGTGCAAGAATCCAACGTTACAAAATCATCTCCAGCACTAAGTATGGCAAATACAACCTTTAGTCCTAATACATTACGAGTAGGTGTCATTGTTGCAAATGGATATGATGGACCAAGCGCACAATATATAATAAATCAGTTCAAACAAGTAGGTCTTCAACCAGTGATCGTTTCCGAACGATTAGGCATAGTGCAGGGAACGCCAAATGGACAGTGGGAAGTAAATGATACTTTCTTAACAGGCTCACCACTCCTTTATGATGGATTACTTCTTATTGGCGGAAAGATGGATGATCATTTTCTTAACAAAGCAAGTTCATTTGTCGTAGAATCATATAATCACTTTAAGCCGATTGGCTCCTTCCAAAACGGCTCTTCTATTATTCAATCTTTAAATATCGAAGGAAAGCCTGGTGTTTTAATAGAACAAGACCCTACGCGACTAGCAAATGAATTTATTAAAGCTATGACAAAACAACGCTTTTGGGATAGAGCATATTCATAAAATAGGGGGGAATTTATGTTTGTTACTGTCGAGAAAGATGTGCATATTTTTGTGCAAGACGTTAATCCTGGTCCAGGTAGTAAGACTGTTTTCTTCGTTCACGGATGGCCTTTAAATCATCAAATGTATCAATATCAACTCAATGTTTTACCAGAGCATGGCTTTCGCTGTATCGCCATGGATATACGAGGGAATGGACAATCTGATAAGCCATGGACTGGTTACACGTATGATCGATTAGCCGATGATATCGCAATTGTTCTAGAAGCACTCCAAGTAGAGAACGCTACATTAGTCGGTTTCTCAGTTGGTGGTGCTCTTTCTATTCGATATATGTCTCGCTATAATGGGCGCCGCATTTCTAAGCTCGCATTAATTGACGCTGTCTCTCCCTCTTTCGTTAAAAATCAAGAGTCCCCTTACGGTGTACCGAAAGAACAAGCAGATGCTCTCATTAATCAAATGTATGCTAATTTACCAAAATTTTTAAATGATGTATCTTTATCCTTTTTCAATAGAAACTTAGGAGCTGCAACCCTTGAATGGTTTTCTTATCTCGGTATGCAGTCCGCTTCTTATGCCCTTATCAAAATTTTACAAGCAGCTGCAAATGAAGATGTAACGAAAGATTTAAATAAAATTAACGTCCCAACAAAAATCTTCCACGGCGTTCACGACCAACTAATTCCTTACAAAAGTGCTGAACTTACGCAACAACGAATTAAAAATTCTCAGTTACATGCTCTTACAAATAGTGGTCATGGTTCACCAATCGATCAAGCGGATGAATTAAATAAAGAACTGATAAAATTTTTACAAACATAACAACTGCAATATAAGAATGAAAGTTAACATAATCGTTTTTTATAAAACATAAAATTCACACATTTCTCACAAATACACAAATAAAACGATTATATTTTCATATATACTAAATGTACAAGTAATACTCCCTAAACCCAGCTTGTCTGGTTACCCCGTTAAATACTATGAAAAAAGAACTTGTATCGTTATACAAGTTCTTTTTGTTTCTTTTATTTAAAGAGGATATCTTTACTATATTGATTTCCAACGAGTAAATCATATTGAAGCATTTTATATTGCTCTAACATTTCTTTTTGTTTCTTTGTTAAATCATTGATTACTTCTCCATTTTTATCAACTTTTAATTCATCTCTAAGCACTGGTATTTCCTTGTAAAGTTCCGATAAAAATTGATAAAATAAGGATTTATTTAATCCTGCATAATCAAAAATAAGATTAGAAAAATGAATTGGGCTTACTAAACCTAAATTATCATTTGGCATATCAAAGTTTGCATACATTAATAGCGGCGTTTGCGCCATCGCTAAACGTTCGCTCGGTGTTTTTTCATTCGTTATATACCCATTTTCTTTATAAAAAGATTTATTTGTTCCTAATGATGGAAGATGATCTCCAAAGAATACTAATAATGTAGGTCTATCTAAATTATCTAGTTGCTCTATTAAATATTGAAGGGCCTCATCTGAACGTCTTAATCCTTCTGTATACGTCTCTAATTCTCCCTTTGATTCTTCATTTTCTAGACCGCTAATTTCTATTAGGTTTTCACCAAATCGGCCTTCTGTAAATGGAAAATGATTTTGCATCGTAACTGCATGAATAAATGTTGGCTGTTTTTGTTCCTCTAACTCAGCAATTATCTCTTTACTCATCGCTAAATCACTAATATAATCTCCATCAATATCCACATTTTCCATCGTGTCCTCTGCATTAAACTTATCAAATCCTAACACCTTATATACATCGTCACGTTTAAAGAATGTGCGACCAAATGAATGAATTGCACTTGTATAATAACCTTCTTTTTTCAACGCCGTAGGGATTGATGGAATTTCTTTCTTATTTGTAATAACCTGCTGATATGGTATAGAACCTGGCTTTAACAAACTCATTGAATAACTTGTTAATGCCTCAAATTCAACGTTCGCCGTATTTCCCCCAAATGTAGGAGAAATAGTTTGTCCACCAGGAAAGTTTTCTATATAATGATGTAAATTTGGTACAGGATCTTCACTAAAAGAAAGGTTAGTTACTTTCGTCGGATCCCAAAACGATTCACTCATTACAAAAATAATATTCGGTTTCTCTTTTTTCTTTTGGCTCCCTATATTTCCACTATATTGTTTTTTTATATCGTTTGCTATTTGAAGCATATTTTCTTTAGAATAATTTTTTGGTTTTTCCATAACTGTTGTATCTAAATTGCTAATAAACCCAAGTACAAAACCATTTGAAGCATAGTTCTCATTTTGATTCCACAAAACAAAATCTACACCTGATTTTTGAAATACTTTATTCATAAATGTATTCGCAAAATTACCGTACGCATATAGAACAAAAATAGATCCTACTACTAATAAGGCTCTTATTCCTAGATGAATCTTTACATTTTGAATATTGCTTCTCATATATATCCCTGCAACAATACAAGCTACGATACTTAAGATAATGACAAAAATATAGCTCCAGCTAAAATAGTCCATCACCATCGGTATAACAGATTGCATATGCGTAATTTGTGTGAAATCAGAAGGATATAACGGATCGCCTCTGAAAATAAGCTTTAAATAATTCACAATACCTAAAATGACTAACGTACAGCTCGTTAAAACCATACTTAGAAAAACCTTACCTATTAAATTATATACAAGAATATATATTGCATAAATTACTACAAAACTTAATATAAACTGCATATTATAAAAGTAAATCCAATTCATTGTCTCTATGAAAATCATATTAACTTGCATGACAATATAAAATAATGCTACTGTATGAGCTAGCAAAAATAATATAAAATGCACTCTCAGGGATGCCTTACATATAGACATCTCTTTTTTATTGAAATGAGTAATATAAAATGTTATGCCCCATATGAAAATCATCATAACACTTAAAACAAGCTTTTGATTTAAATGATCTTTCATCATGTCTAAATTAAAAACCTTTAAAATCATAAACAGCATAGTTATTACTAATAATGTCACCATACTACTTATAATGCTAGAAATTAATATATTTCTTTTTGGAAGATGAAAAAGTGTAGAACCATATTTCAATTCATTCCCTCGTTTCTATGTATTAATTTCACCCCGCATCGTAAAAACTATTTGTATTAAAATAACATATATCCTATATTTCGTCTGCAAACTTGCTTCTACTATAAATATATTTCCTTAATACTTCCTTAATCAATAGTTAAATTGTGGTATACAAATTACTCATTCTTGAAAAACTTAATTTCAGCATTCCACTTTATGATACAATAACTATTTTTTAGAAGTCCTGCTATTAAAGATTTAACATGAAAATACGAAAGAATTAATAAAAAGGCGTTGCACGTTTTTAACAACTATTACTATAACGAAAAGAACCTGCCACAAGACAGGTTCTTTTCGTTATTTTATGATAAAAGAGAAAATGATTAGTATGTGTATTATATAAAGGGAAGCAGCCATATTTTCCATACGATACATACGAGTACTATAATTACAAAATCAAAAAAATCTAATCTCGGACCTTTTTTCATATTCATATGTAGCCACATATGAAACCACTTTATTTTTGTATATTTATGGATGTTTTTCTTTGCAAATCGGTAAATAAGCATTTGCATGATAAAAAATCCGGCCACAAAAATAAATAATAAGATGAGAAATCCAATCACAAAATTCCTCCTATTTTTGTAGCGTTTTTTCTACTATCCGATTTTTCAAAACCCACTCTTCAAACTGGGCACTTCCAAATTCCCAGCTAAGATCGCGAGCATGTACAGAAAAAACGTAATGACCAGCATATTCGTCCATAAATCTCCCTAACTTTACATCGTCTTTCTGAATACCGTATACTCCAAAATTAAAATACACATCCCATACGTCTTCATTCTTTCTCTTATAAGCAATCGATTCCATATCACATTCCGTCCCGAAATAATCAAGATGTAAATGTACGCTATCATCGTATTCGTACTCCATTTTATCACCCCTTATATTTGTACTTCTTTACCACCAAAAAAATTCCTGCTATCTACACTCACATATGGGCGATTACCTACATATCATGCTTGTAGAGTGACTTCTAGGAGGTGTTATATAGTGAAAAAATTAATCGCGATTTTTTGCATCATGTTACTAGCTGTTTTTACTTTTGCTGCTTGTAGTAGTAAAAAAGAAGGTACGAAAGAACAAACTCAAAACATTCGCGTCGGCGAAGTTACCCATTCTCTCTTCTATGCCCCATTATATGTTGGGATTGAAAAAGGATTTTTTAAAGATGAAGGACTAAATATTGACCTACAAACAACAGCTGGTGGCGATAAAACGATGACCGCCCTATTATCTGGCGGAATTGATATTGCTCTCGTCGGTTCTGAAACGTCTATTTACGTTCATCAACAAGGAGCGAAAGACCCTGTCATTAACTTTGCACAGCTTACACAAACAGATGGGACATTTTTAGTTTCACGTAAAAAACTAGACTCTTTTAATTGGAATGACGTGAAAGGTGTTACGTTTTTAGGACAACGTAAAGGCGGCATGCCGCAAATGGTTGGAGAATACGTTTTAAAGAAAAATGGCATTGACCCTCATAAAGATACAAACTTAATTCAAAATATCGAATTTGCTAATATTGCAAATGCCTTCGCATCTGGTACTGGAGAGTTTGTACAGCTCTTTGAACCGACTGCAAGTATACTTGAGAAAGAAGGTAAAGGTTATATCGTCGCTTCATTCGGAAATGAATCTGGTACTGTTCCTTATACAACGTTCATGGCAAAAGAAAGTTTCTTAAAGAAAGATAAAACTGCTGCTGAAAAGTTCACACGTGCTCTCTATAAAGCACAGCAATGGGTTGATACACATAGTCCAGAAGAGATTGCTGATACTGTTTCCCCGCTATTTAAAGACACTTCAAAAGACATTACAGTAAAAGTAATTGAACGGTATAAAAAGCAACATTCTTATGCGACAAATCCACTATTAGATGCAGAAGAATGGAAACAGCTCCAAACTATTATGAAAGACGCTGGTGAATTACAAAAAGAAGTCCCACATGAAGCGCTCGTCAATACAAAAATTGCCGAAAGCGTTATTAAGAAATAGAGGCGAAGTGTATGAGTTTTTTGCAAATACGTAACGTTTCTCACTGTTTTTTTGCAAAAGAGAATGCCAAACTTATTCTCGAAGATATGAGCTTACAAGTGGAAGAAGGCGAATTTATTTCTATACTCGGTCCAAGTGGTTGCGGTAAAACAACGCTCCTCTCAATCATTGCTGGACTACTTGATCCAATTGACGGTATCGTCTTTTTAGATGGTGAACCGATTACAACGAAAACATCATCTATGGGATATATGTTGCAACAAGATTACTTATTCCCTTGGAAAACGATTGAAGAAAATATTATGCTTGGACTTCATATTCGAAAGATTTATGATGAGCAGATGAAAGAACATACTTTAAATCTTTTAAAACAAGTCGGTCTTCATGGTGTAGAAGAACAATATCCTCGTGAACTATCCGGCGGTATGCGTCAACGTGCCGCTCTCGTTCGAACATTAGCGACTGATCCGAAAATTTTATTACTAGATGAACCATTCTCCGCACTCGATTATCAAACGAAATTAAAACTAGAAGAACTCGTTTTCAACTTACTAAATAAATATAAGAAAACATCACTACTTGTTACTCATGATATTGAAGAAGCGATCGCGATGAGTGATCGTATTTATTTACTGCAAGCGAATCCCGGAAAAATCGCAAAAATCTTTATCGTCCCGGAAAGTATCCGTTCTTTATCACCGTTAGAAGCACGCCATCACTACGATTTCCCAGCCCTCTTTCAAGATATATGGAAGGAGCTGGAACGACTTGGATAATATAAAACAACTACATGAACAATTTCGAAAGAACGAACGCAGACGCGCTTGGATTGCTCGCTCGCTACAACTTTTACTACTTATTCTTTTCTTTGCACTATGGGAAATAGCTAGTAAAAAAGAATGGATTGATCCTTTACTCTTTAGCTCTCCTTCGAGTATTTGGGATCTCTTCTTAACGAAATGGATCGACGGTTCACTTTGGGTCCACATATGGACGACATTACTGGAAACAGGAGTAGGCTTCATTCTCGGAACAGTACTTGGTGCTATTATTGCCACGTTCCTTTGGTGGATGCCACTTCTAGCCCGCGTACTTGATCCTTATCTCGTCGTCCTAAATGCAATGCCAAAAGTTGCACTCGGTCCAATCATCATCGTTATTTTCGGTCCAAACATTTCATCTTCTATCGCAATGGGAGTAATCATTTCCATCATCATTACCATTCTCGTTATTTACAGTGCATTTCAAGAAGTCGATTCTAACTATATAAAAGTGATGGACACATTTGGTGCAAATAAATGGCAATGTTATAAGCAAGTCGTTCTCCCTGCATCCTTTCCAGCAATTATCTCAACGTTAAAAGTAAACGTTGGTTTATCCTGGGTCGGTGTTATTTTCGGAGAACTTCTCGTTTCCAAACAAGGACTTGGCTACTTAATTAGCTACGGATTCCAAGTCTTTAACTTCACACTCGTCTTACTTAGCGTACTACTCACATGTGTTCTTGCAACTCTTATGTATGTATTTGTTGAGGCATTTGAAAAAATTCTAATTGGAAAAAGAAAAAGAAGCTGACTCAAAACAGTACGCTATAGTCAGCTTCTTTCTTTTACCTTTTATCACACATTTTCGTTTCATTTGTAATGTTTCCATCCGCAACCGTAACTGTATGGAAACAGTCTTTCACACGTACTGTAACGACATTATCTTTTCGATCTATCACATGATAATCATTAAACTTTTCATTCAAAGCACTACGAATTTGCTCCCCTTCAAAAATCGGAAAACCGTGAGACATTACCCAAATGAGACCAGCAACAGCAAGAATCGTTTTCATACGTTTCATTACCTCCTCGAGAGTAAACTTATAGTCCCTACAACACGCGCATTATAATTGTGTCTAAATTGTGACATTTTTATACTAATTCTATTTTATACCTCCAGTTCCTTCTTCTTTTAAATAAAAATACAGAATTTTCAATTTTATCAACATAAAAAAACGCAAAGAATTAAAAATTCTTCACGCTTTACTTTAACGAAACTATATCGAACACATAACTTACATTAGTCTCCACTTTGTTGTTCTATCGTTTTCGAAACATCATATAATCCTGACAGCACTTCCGCTCTCATTTTTACAAGCTCAGGGAACTGATAGAAGAAAGCAATTTTCTTATATTTTAACTCTGTTCCTTCTTTCACTTTTTTTGAATCTTGTAAAATGAACGCTGTAAATGTATCTGCGATATCTTCTGCTACATTTGTCGTTCCATACTGTGAGACAAACTCATCTTGCTTTTCTTTAAAAAACTCAATTTGAGTTTCTTCACTTTCTTCTACTTTCTTTTCTGTCCACTCTTGCTCAATAGGCTTCCAGAAAGAGTTATAAAATTGATTAATATAAGATTTTCCCTTCGCACATCCCTCTTGTAAGAAAAGATTTCCACATTTATTTCGGTACGTTGAAATATCTTTATCTTCTTCAAAAGCCTTTACATAGTTTTCATCTACTGGTATTTGCTTATGCCCGAGCGTCAACACGTGAGCCGTCTCATGAATTAATGTTTTCATCACTTCATCGATATTTACCGCAGAATCAAGCGTATCTAGGCTAAGAGTCCAGTCTTTCGGATTCTCCATACTCGGCATAACATGGGCAACAACACCGTCATAACCATCTGTTATTAAATCAAATTCTGTTATATTCCCACGATATTTAGCTGGAATGAGTGTACGATACATATCCCATAAGTCTTCATGATACCCTCTATCTTGACGTTGTTGTAGCACCTCTTCTTTCGCTTCTTTATCTTCAGCGAATACTTTATTTAAACGTTTCCGTTCTATTTTTTCAAAATAAGGATCTACAATTTCATCACCATCGATATAATAAGAAGCTAAAAAGAAATAACTTTCATCATCATCCTCATCATCTTTTTTCTGCTCTGCCTCTTTCATATCCGCACTTTCATGCTCTTCTATTTCATAATCTTCTACTGCTTCAAGCTCAGATAATCCATCTATTTTTTCATATACTTTTTGAAGTTTCTTATCTCCTATTTCCACACATTCTTCGTCTGTTTTACACACTTCTTTTTCTTTCACACTCTTCATAGAACTTTCGCATCCTGCTAGTAAGCCGATTGCAACGATAACCCCTACTAACTTGCCATACAGTCTCTTCATACAGTCCTCCATCAATACATTCTACAAAAATATAATAATCATTTTTTAACGAATATGCGATAATTAATTATAAAACTGCAAGGAGGCTTCTCATGATTCGTGCAATCTTATTCGACTTAGATGGAACACTATTAGATCGGCGCCAATCTTTAGAACAATTTATTTATGAGCAATATAATCGCTTCTCCTCACATTTGATGAGTATAGAGAAATCAGAGTATTGTTCTCGATTTCTTGAACTCGATAATAATGGTTATACGTGGAAGGATAAAGTATATGCTACTCTCCTTTCCGAATACAACATTACTACTTTAACGCAAGAGCAACTGCTACACGACTATATTACAAACTTCCAACATCATTGTATTCCTTTCAAAAACACGCATGAACTACTTCAACAGTTAAAACAGCGAAACATTAAAATTGGTATTATCACAAATGGTTTTACTGAATTTCAGATGAGCAACCTTCGAGTACTACATATACATACGTATACAAACACCATTCTCGTTTCAGAAGCTGAAGGAATTAAAAAACCTCACCCTGAAATTTTCGAACGTGCTTTGCAAAGACTAGATGTTAAGGCAGAAGAATGTCTTTATGTTGGAGATCATCCAGAAAACGATGTGCTTGGTTCTGAACAAGTAGGAATTCTTGGTGTTTGGAAAAAAGATTCGTTTTGGGGTGATTTTAAGCATTCACGTATCGTAGATGATTTGTTGGAGGTGCTTTTGTTTTTAGAGGTGGAGATAAAAACACAATAATAGTAATTAAATTATATCAACAATTTTCACGATATCTTGATTCACCGACAAAAAATAATAAGAGGAGGCAGTTGTTCAAAAACGCCTCCTCTTCCTTTATTATTCATATACTGTAAACTGCGGTTTACTCGGATGATCTATCACTTGCGCATCATCTGGAAATTTTGAAACTTTTTGATATAAGGCAATGTCGCCGATACAACCTGCTGTTAGTAGAATTCCTAAAAATGAGAGTGGCTCCAGATTCATAGCTAATCCCAATACAATTGGCAAAATTCCAGTTGGTAAAAACGGAAGCATTAACACTTTCTTCATTTGCTTTACTGTAACCGCCTGTTTAGAATGAGCATATGCAACACCTAATTTCCAATTAACGCCCCATTTTAGTTCACTCCACGGAACACCTCCGATATAGCGAAAGCCAATTAAATGTATCGCTTCATGAATACAAACGAGAACAATCATTGCGATAATAAAAAGAAACACAGTTGGTAACGTAATTTCAACTTGAACCCCGCCTGAAAGAAGTGCATGTAAAAAACTAATTCCAAATGCCAAAACAAATATTATAAGAAATGCATAGACATTTAATTTAACCATAGACACAGCAACAGTCGTTCCTTTTCTTTTATCCATCTTCCCCCTCCTAAAATGTAAATATATCTTTACAAAATTGTATAATATACCCAAAATAATGTAAAGATATATTTACATTTATTCTTACATACAAAAAAAAGAAACCGGCCACTTTACTTCGTAAAACAGCCGATTTCTTCTATATGTTTCATCGTACGCGCTAATACGTCATCGCGCATTATAAAGCTAAATTTTCTATTCGTTTTAATGTTGTCAGGAATGTCTTTTAATAAAACAGACCCTTTCGTTTCTTCGTAATGCGTATGTTCTTCTACCGCACTAATTGTTGCAAAATAAATGTTTTTAATGATTATTTTGTCTTTTCCAGATACTTTGTATTGTCCTAAGTAAGTTAAATCAGAAACTATGCCGCCGGTTTCTTCATGAACCTCTCGAACTGCCGCTTCTTCCGGTGTTTCCCCTATTTCTACTTTACCACCTGGAAATTCAAGACCGCGACGTAAATGATGTGTTAATAACCATTGATCCCCGTACCGGCATACAACCCAAACATGCTTTGGCTCAGGAGAAAATGGATAACGTTCAAACGATAATTGTACAGTGTTGTGGTAATAATCTTTAAATTTGTACATGCCATTACTCCCCTATTGATGGTTACAAGTTTTTCCTACCACAAATTGTAGCATATTCTCGCTTTTCTGCATAATATTATCCAATTACAATCCATTGATTATTCCCATTTGCGCGACTAATTCTTTCGTCTCATGATTTCCTAAATCGTAAATCATTTTATATGCTTTTTGTAGTTGTTCATCATATCGGTCATTATTTGAATCATGATGATACTCAACAAATGGAACGTGGGAGCGTACAAATGACCCTAAATCTTCTACATATGCTTGATCAAAGTGCTCTCTTAATTCCGTAATTTCCTCATCATTTGCGGAAATCTCAAAATTATACGTATCCGCCGTCTTCACTTGTGAAATTTGACCATTTCCTATTGATATATAATATGTTTTTTTCGTCTCCATGTAACACCCTTCTTTCATCCTTTTATTTTCTATTGTTTTCATCAATTACAAAATTATGTAAAATAAAGAAAAGGAGGGATTTTATGTTCAAAATATTAATTATCGGTATTATCATCGTCCTAATCATCCTCGTACTCTCCATCATGACAATTAATAAAGGCTATGCTTATAAACATTCCGTCGATAAACTAGAAGACAATCCTTATACAAAAAAGAATAAGGAGAATTCCTAATATGCTTCGTATACTTCGCATCATAGTAGCACTCACTGTGATCGTTATGTCGGCAATTGGATTATATACAGGTCAAAATAATTTTTTACCTCTTTCACAATTTCTATTAGGGGCTTTAATGTTTCTCATCGCATTTGAACAAATAAAGAAAAAGGAATCAGCAACTGGATTTATTTGTATTATTGCCGGTGCTTTCATTTGGATTGTTCTCATCATTAGTTATATCAAATAAAAGGAGGTACATGCATGCTAAAAAGAGTACGGATTACTTTATCACTTATTGCTTTATCTATAGCAATCTATGGATTTTTTACTAGTAATAGAGAAATAATGCCGTATATGTTTATCTCTTTAGGAGTTATGGCCCTCACCATAAGTTTAGAGGAAATATTAAAACAGCAAACAGGAGGTAGTGTGCTCGCTCTACTAGCAGGAGCCGCTGCTTTATTTATTGGTTTCACAGAAATATTCCGATAAATGGTCTAAAGGAGGCTATACAATGCTAACTCTAACTATATTACGGAGTTTTTTAGCATTTCTCATGCTTCTCTTACTCATTCTAAGCACTTATATCCATGTTACCGATAATTTTTCACTTCTCCCATACGTACAATTTATTCTCATTTGTTTCTTTATTCTTCTAGGAATTAATGAATTGAAATCCGGACGAAAATCAATGAGTATCCCGTATTTTTTCGTTTCCAGTCTCATATTCTTCTTTTTAATATCAAACTACTTTCGTTATATGTAGAATGAAATTTTGACCAATTTAGCATTTATAATTATTTTCTCTCAGTAACTATTTCTTTCTACTTAAGGGGGATTCCATGTTAAAAAACATTCAAATTATAATCGCCACTATCGCTCTTTCTCTCGCCCTATTTAGCTTCTTTGCAAACTTCACTATTCTTTTACCTTACGTGTTTATCCTTTTAAGTATTATGTGTATCCTTTTTGGAATCGATGAAATAAAGAAGCAGCAAAAAATGAAAGCATTTGTTTATTTTCTCTGTTCTGCCTTTGTTTTATATGTTGGAGTATGTAATATATTTTCATAAAAAAGAAGAGTATGGTTGCTCTTAGCACAATAAAAAAACTGCCCTTTCACAGGCAGTTTTTCTTCTTATCCAAACACTTTCTCAAGTTCATCTTTATCTTGGCTTAACCAGAAGTTCATTAAGCGTTGTGCTCCTTCTAAGTCGTGAAGCTTCGCTTGACCACATTGCGTTTCATTTGCAGCTGGAATTTCTGTAATTTGAACCGCATCTTTTAATGTTAATTCTAATAAATCAATGATTTCTCGTACTGTCGGTGTTCCGCTTACTACAAGATAATATCCTGTTTGGCAGCCCATCGGTGAAATATCGATAATATCAAAATGCGGATAACGATCAATATATTTACGTAAATTAAATGCTAATAAATGTTCTAACGTATGAATAACATCTGGTTTCATTGCTTGTTTATTCGGTTGGCAAAAACGAATATCAAATTTATTTACAATACCGTCACTACCTACATTGTGAACTCCGCAATGTCTTACATAAGGTGCCTTTACAATCGTATGATCTAATTCAAAGCTTTCTACTGATGGCATACAACATCTCTCCCGCTTTTAATTTAATTCCGTTATATCCAATATGATATAACGGAAATGCACATTAGTAAAGTATTATGTACAGTCGTGCTATAATACTTTAAGACTATGCTGAAAAGGAGATCATTATGAAACAGATTTTTATTGGGATTATACGCTTTTATCAAAAGTTCATTTCTCCGATGACACCACCAACTTGCCGCTTTTATCCGACTTGTTCTCATTACGGATTAGAGGCGTTTCAAAAACATGGTGCCCTCAAAGGCTTTTGGCTTACTTGTAAGCGTATATTAAAATGTCACCCTTTCCACCCGGGAGGATTTGATCCTGTCCCAGATAAAAAGGATGACAAAGTAAATTCTTAATTGTCGTAACCATTCACAACTAAATCTAATTTTCCTGTATCAGGATCTATAACAAGACCGTGAACAGGTACTTCTTCTGGAAGTAATGGATGGTTGCGAAGTATCGATACGCTATGTTCTACACTTTCTTCTACACTAGAGAACCCTTGTAGGAATCTTTCTAAATCGATTCCAGAATAACGGAGTGTATCTAATTTCTCATTTGTTATACCCCGCTCTTTCATCTTCTCAATTGTACTGCTTGCTTGAATTTTTGCCATACCGCAATCGTGGTGACCAACTACACAAACTTCATCAGCACCAAGTTCATATACAGCAACTAAAATACTACGCATAATACTTCCGAATGGATGTGAGATAACAGCTCCTGCTACTTTAATAATTTTCACATCACCGTTACGCATATTCATTGCTTTTGGTAATAATTCAACAAGACGAGTATCCATACAAGAGATAATTACCATTTTTTTATTCGGGAATTTTCCCGTTTCATACTCTTCATATCTTTTCTCTTCAACAAATTTTTCATTGTATTGTAAAATCTCTTCTAATGACTTCATAGTAAAAAACCCTCTTTTCTCTCATTTACATTACTTATATAGTGTACCAAAATATGAAAAACTCAAAAAGGATATCGCTTTATAGTAAAAATAAGATATTTTCAGATAATCGACATAATTCTTTCAAAATATACACACAGCTTTGTAACAAGTCTCACATACTTTAAACGTATTTTCACTATAAACTGATTGTAGATAATGTAAAAAAGGAGTGAATATTTATTATGTCCGACGTTCTGTTACTGAGTCGTTTTCAATTTGCAATTACTATTTTTTATCACTTTTTATTTGTACCTTTGACAATCGGACTTGTCATTTTAGTAGCATGTATGGAAACTCAATACGCCCGCACATTGAATCCAACATACCGTAAAATGGCAAATTTCTGGGGTAAATTATTTACAATTAACTTCGTAATGGGGATTATAACTGGGATTACGATGGAATTCCAATTTGGAACGAACTGGTCTGAGTACTCCAAATATATGGGAGATATTTTCGGATCACCTCTCGCAATCGAAGCACTCGTTGCCTTCTTCTTAGAATCTACTTTCATGGGAATATGGTTATTCGGTAAAGACAAAATTTCACCAAAGTTCCGTGCCTTCTGTATGTGGATGGTTGCACTTGGAACAAACATTTCCGCACTTTGGATTATTACAGCAAACGGATTTATGCAAAACCCTGTTGGCTACGTAGTACGTAATGGCCGCGCTGAATTAAATGATTTCTGGGCACTCGTTACGAATCCATACGCTTGGAATATGTTCTTCCATACTGTCATTGGTTGTTATATCGTAGGTGCTTTCTTCGTTATGGCAATTAGTGCCTATCACTTATTACGTAAAAATGAAGTGGAATTCTTCAAAAAATCATTTAAGTTTGGTTTAATGTTAGGCTTATTCGCCGCAACAATTACACCGTTTATGGGACATCAATCTGGTGTATCAGCAGCTAAATATCAACCAGCAAAAGGAGCTGCGATGGAAGCAGTTTGGGAAACTGGAAAAGGACAAGGCTTCTCAATTGTTCAAATTCCTGATGTAAAAAATGAGAAAAACTTTGAATTCCTTACGATTCCAAAACTCGGAAGCTTCTTCTATACAAACTCATTTGATGGCGAAATTATTGGCTTAAAAGATATTCCGAAAGATGAACGTCCAAATGTTAACCTCGTGTATTATAGCTTCCGCTTAATGGTTGCACTTGGTATGTTCTTTATGGCATTAACTTGGTATGGCTTCTATTTAAACCGAAAAGGAAAACTAGAAAACTCAAAACGTTATTTAAAAATTACAATATGGTCTGTCTTACTTCCTTATATCGCGATTAACGCAGGATGGATTGTCGCTGAAGTAGGTCGCCAACCTTGGACAGTATATAAACTAATGCGTACAGCAGAATCTGTATCACCTATATCTGTCCCGCAAATTTGGTTCTCATTAATTAGTTTAATTTTGTTCTACACTTTACTTTTAATCGCAGACGTATACTTAATGCTGAAGTTCGCGAAAAAAGGACCTGCAGCATTAGAAGAACCTGCTACTGAGGGAGGTGTGGCCCATGTCTCATGATATGCTTGCAATCATCTGGTTCGGTTTATGGGGCGTGATTTGGACAGTTTACTTCATCCTTGACGGGTATGCACTTGGTAACGGAATGATCTTTCCTTTCGTTACGAAAGATCGACAAGAACGAAATCAATTACAAGAAGCAATTGGCCCATTCTGGGGCGGTAATGAAGTGTGGTTAATTACAGCTGGTGGCGCAACATTTGCTGCCTTCCCAGTCACATATGCAAATATGTTTAGTTATCTATATACACCGTTATTCTTAGTATTACTTGCACTGTTTGCGCGTGCCGCTGGACTGGAATTCATGCATAAAGATGATTCACCGATTTGGCAAAAAACTTGTAAATGGGCATTTGCAATTGGCAGTTTCCTAATCGCCTTCTTATTCGGTGTTACATTCGCTAACTTGTATTACGGACTACAAATCGGAAAAAATGGCTATGAAGGAAATTTACTTAGCTTACTAAACCATTACGGTATTTTAGGAGGGTTGTTCTTCACTGCTATATTTGTCGTATCCGGTGCCCTTTGGGTCATGATTAAAACGACTGGTGAAGTATCCGACCGTGCTTATAAAATCGCAAGACCATTTTCAATGGCAGCAGCTATTATTTTAGCTATCTTCTATGTAGCGACTGCTAATCGGACAAACTTATTCCAAAACTTTACGGAATATCCGGTACTATTCATTCTTCCAGTACTTGCAATGCTAATGAGTGTACTCGCACTTATTATGGTGTACAAACATAAAATCGGCCTTGCATTCACATTCGTTTGCCTAACAATCGCAATGTTTATGACAACTGGCTTTGCAGGTATGTTCCCAAGAATGTTACCATCCCGTATTAACGATGCATACAGTACAACGTTATACAACGCAGCTGGTAGTCAATTAAACTTAAAAATTATGTTCTTCGTAGCAATGGTCATGGTACCAATCGTTATTGGATATCAGCTTTGGAGCTACAGTATTTTTAAAAATAAAATTCATAAAGACTCTGCTAAAGGATATCACTAAAATAAAAAAGACACTTCGTTTGAAGTGTCTTTTTCATGTATGATTTTCGATAAAGTGAAACTTTAATCCGTGGGGGCACCCCTACGGATTATTAGTTGAACCAATCGGGCATTTACGGGCAGTTAATCTTCCTCTTAACCTCTTTACTACAGCTGACTCTTGAAGTGGGAGTCTTACTGTCCGTTAATGCGGGATAAGATGTTATATTTCCAATCTAACAACTATAATACAGAAGAATCATTAACAGCTCACAGCTAAAGTGTAACATACAACAAACATGTTACTTTATGCAATTTTGCATTTTAAAATTATAACGTTGATTGAATAACTTGATCATACACATCATTATCCCATACATCAGCTGTACTAATCCCGCTAAACGTTTGTACTTTCATTCCTGTATTTGATGATCCCGATCCATTATAAGCCTTCGTCTTTTCAATCGGCTGTACGTTATATTTGTCACCTACATTAATTGTTCCATTGCAGTTTTCAATAATAACACCTTCCACAACTGCCGGCATTTTGTCACCCACTTTCATTTCTTTACTTTTATTTTATGAAAATCGCCTAGAAAAATAGCATGTTTCAATAAGAAAAAGCACTCAAATTGAGTGCTTTTTCTTTAAGCATAAAGACAAGTTTGGAGACAGTTGACTTCTTCAAAATTTTATTAGGGGTAATATTTTGAAAAAGAAAGCCTTTCATATGTAGGTTAACACCACTGGAATATATAGTAAATTGATAATATTTATACGGAAGATTGCTAATGTTTAGTATAGATAGTTTACACTATGCTAACAGTGAAAACTATCTATACTAATAAAAAAAAGGTGCCTTCAAAGAAGCCACCTTTCAAAAACAGACACTATAAAACAGAATTATTTATTGTTATACGATTGTTAGATACAAAAAGTAGAGGGAAATGTTTGTATGAAATTCTGCTTTATAAAGTCTGTCTACAACTTATATTGTAATCCTCTTCATTTGAAAAAAAATATAATATGCACAATTGCATACAAAAAGAAAAAGCACTCTACTGAGTGCCTTTTCAACCATTTTACTTTTAATATATCGCTTTGAATATATTGTAACATACGTATCTATATATTTTATTGAGAAAATTCAAAATCATTTTTTCTTTCATTTTTACTTATAAAATCATGTAATATAAAAGGTATGTCAAATTCTTATACAAATTGAGGTGTACTATATTTATGATGTATTTCGGAATTATTCCTCTTATACTATTTATTATTTTTCTTATTTCCTATTTAAAAGATCCGCGAAAAATAATAAACGGCTTTTTATTTAATGCCTTTATCTGTTCATTTCTATTATTTTGCGCTATAGCCTCATTTGAGTCTGGTAATAACGATTTACATTTTATCGTTATCATCCCCATGTTAGCACTACTTGTAATGATTCCTTTTGCTATAGTCGCTTTAATGTTTGGACTCTTTCTTAATGCAAAAATTTTAATGCAACGTGAAGGAAGACGCTTCACAAACTCTTTAACTTTAATTGCTGCTTTAGGGATTTTATTCTTTATAATGCTCCCTATCATAAATCCAGCAAATTTATTCTCAGAGCATTTTCAATTTATCTTTGCTGCTATCTCTCTTATAACTATGTATTTCTTTGTGCATTTATCTAACTTCTTAAGCGCATATTTTTTATACCAATTCAACAGACCAAGACGTAATCAAGATTTCATTATCGTTCTCGGTAGCGGCTTAATTAATGATAAAGTACCACCTTTACTTGCAAGCCGAATTAATAAAGCTATCGACTTTTATTGGAAACAAGCTGCTGTGAATACACCACCAACAATTATTTTCTCTGGCGGTCAAGGTCCAGATGAAGGACTTCCTGAAGCAGAAGCAATGCAAAATTACGCTGTTGAAAAAGGCATTCCGATTGAACATACAGTGCAAGAAAATCGCTCTGTAAACACATATCAAAATATGTCATTCTCTAAAGAAATTATGGATTCTTTAAAGCCTGAAGGTAAATACAAAAGTATTTTTACTACAAATAATTTTCACCTTTTCCGCGCTGGTATATATGCAAGACAAGCTGGTCTTAACAGCCAAGGAATCGGATCAAAAACTGCATTTTATTACTGGCCTAACGCAATGATCCGTGAATATGTTGCGATTGTCGTAATGGGACGTAAGCGCCATATGAAAATATGTGGAACTATTTTAGGTTTCGCTTTATTCCTAACAGCCCTTAGTTTTATTGTTTCTTAATAGCTATTAAATAAAAGGTCCCCTGAATGCTTTATACAAGGGGGGCCTTTTTTATATCTTTCAGTTCATTAGATTTAAATAAGTAACATAACAGCATACAACACATTAATTATTCCAGAAACCAATCCAACAATAGCAAATGTTTTACTCGTACCTGTCACTTTTTTGTTTAAACCCAATATAGAAAATACGATAGCTACACTACCAATAAGCCCCCATAAGTTTATAAACCAAGATATTAATCCAGTGATGAAACCAACTAAAAAAAAAACTTCTATACTACTATTAGAACTGCTATTTGGAAAACTTCCCTCTACCGTTTTATAGCTAAGACTCTCCCCGCACTGTCCGCAAAATTTATTGCCTTCGTTCGTTTCATTTCCACATTTCGTACAGTATCCCACAGAATCCCCTCCCTAAGGTTAGTGCCCCAAATGTATATATCCATACTATTCATTCTACTTTTTCATATTAAAATTATGACCACTCTCTAATCTTCTACTGTTGTATTTTAAATAATAATATGGTCATAATATTCCCTGCATACATCCATTAAAGGAGAAATTTTTCAAATTAAATGTTAAAATGGAATTTAGGTGTGAATTACGTAACAAATAAGAAACTAGTTTGAAACGAGGAAATTACATGGAGAAAATTATCAAAAACAAGCCCAATAAGCTAAAAATTGCTTCTAAAGCTTTGATGATTATTATTGGGGCATTTATCACAGCGTACGGATTAGAAGCAGTATTAATTCCAAATAACGTATCAGACGGTGGTGTAACTGGTTTAAGTATCGTTAGTTCAAGATTATTTGGATTGCCATTAGGAGCTCTAATCGCAGTTATTAACATTCCTTTCGTTTGGTTAGGGTATAAGCAAATCGGTAAAAGCTTTGCTATTTATTCCATTATCGGGATTGCTTCATTAGCAATAGGTACCGTTGTCATGCACGGAATACCAGCTATTATTGAAGGCGATACATTATTAGTTACAGTTGTTGGTGGTATTATCATCGGTTTTGGTATGGGACTAGCATTGCGTAACGGTGGAGCATTAGATGGAATCGATATGCTTGCTGTATTGCTTTCTCGTAAGTTACCATTTGGAACGAGTGACCTTATTTTATTCTTAAACATGTTCGTATTTATTTTCGTATCAACCGTATTCGGTCTTCAAGGAGCTATCCTTTCGGCAATTGCTTACTTTATTGCTTCGAAAGTGATTCATATCGTTGAAGTTGGTTTAAGTGGTTCGAAAGCATTTAAAATCATTACAAAAGAGCCTGAATTGATGGTAGAAACAATTCGTGATCGTTTAGGCCGAAGTGCAACATATAACGAAGTATACGGTGGTTATTCAAGAGAGAAATTCAAAGAAATTTCTTGCGTAATTAACCGTTTAGAAGAAAGTAAAATGAAAGAACTTATTAATGAAATCGATCCTAATGCCTTTATTACCGTTTATGATGTAGCAGAAGTAAAAGGCGGTAATTTCAAGAAACGTGATATTCATTAATCATTATGAAAAAAGAGGGTGTGCTAACATTTTGGCACACCCTCTTCTTATTATTAAGTTGCTATCGTTGTCAGTTTTTTTCAGTAAGTAGATATATTTTTACTCGCCCCACCGACTCCCACGTTTAATCCACGCTACATACTTTTGAAAAGCCGTCACTTCATGTTGAAAACGCAGCGGGATATACAACAATAAAGTGCATGTACACAGTATCCATAGAATACCTACTACAAAATGAAATTTCATTGTCGTGCTAATAAACAAGCTGAGGAATAATACAAGGAACATAATTACACTAAATCTTTTATACGTAGTCATACTATCCCCTCCTTATACTTCAATTGTACCAGTTATAAGGAATTAATTTCCACAAAAAGACCAAAAAGCAACTTACACTTTTCGGTCTCTCTACTATCTTCTCTTCGTAATTTTCCCTGAACCACCGACCCTCGTTTTCGGAGGAGATGTATTTCTTGGCGGCGTTTTAATAGATGATTTCGGCTTCACATCTGATCCACTTGAACCACCTGGTGTTTTTGTAATTTTACCCTTGCTTCCAGTAGAAGGTGGG
The DNA here is from genome assembly GCF_054509685.1 of Bacillus sp. C-3-6. NCBI lineage: Bacteria > Bacillati > Bacillota > Bacilli > Caryophanales > Bacillaceae > Bacillus > Bacillus sp. C-3-6. The sequence goes on from NZ_CM137247.1 coordinate 4,550,799, forward strand.
GGCGTCGTATTACTTCCTTTTTCAGTAATACTTCCCTTATCACCTACTGATGGTTTCGAATCTACATTATCGCCTCGCTTAATGATAGACCCTTTCCCTTCCTTCGTAATTGGAGGTGGGGTTTTCTTTTCTTCTTTCGTAGGTGGTCTCTCTGGAATAACTGGTTTATGATTTTGTCTGTCATTATATCCTCGATAATCACCATATGATGATTTTCGTGAACCGAATATATCGTTTAATATGCTACCCATAATATATCCTTGCAAGAAGGACGGTTGGTAGTTTTGACGGACAAATTCTTCATTACTTACTTCAATTAACGTATCAGATGGTTTCTCTTTATCCTTTTGAAGGTTATACATTTTATCCGAATAAACGAGAAACATTTGATTTTCGTCTTCTTTAGATGCTTGTTTCGGTTTCCTTTCGGCTATAAGTTCCTTCGCGACTTCAGGAACTGACCGATTGGCGGCCCTATACACGTAAGATTCTTGTTTACCTTCCTTTGCGACAGACTCAAGCGGATAACGGTCTTGAATCGACTTTGTCTGCCCGCCTTGACAACCTGATAAGGCATAACCAGCAACAACAAGTAATGTAACGATAGCAAGTATAGGGATCACAAACGATTTAATCATGGTAAACAATCGGTTTGACATGATTACGCCCCCTTACGTTGCTCTTATAATTTGTACATCAGCAGGAATGATTGCTTCTCCCTCATACATCATTGTACGACCATTTTGCCATTCAATACGCAATAATTTTCGATTATCTGATTGGAATTCCCAGACGTACTGTTCCTCTGAAGCTGAGAATGGTGTTTTCCCCATCACAACAACACGTCCGTTATATTGTTCTTCCATATGGTACTCTGTATCATCCATTTCAATTGTCGTCGGAATTTCCTCAATTGAATCTAAGCGACCATCAATTGGTGTATATAATTTGTAATACGTATTTTCACGATCTTCAATTTTTAAATAACGAATGTCTTTCCCGTCTTGCAGTGTTAAAACAATTTCCTTGCGAGAATGCATACTCGTTTTCCCAGTTAATTGGTACATGACTAATGAAACTTCAATCATATCACCAGGAGCTAACGTTAAAAGACTCTTTTCCGGCTTCGGTGGCTCTGGGCTTTTCATTATATTTTTAATTCGTTTAAATAAACTCATGATCTACCCCTCCTTTTCTCTTTATAAACAAGCACCTAAAATAAGTGCACCAACAATATGTAATGATCCGGCTAACATCGCATGTGCAACGCTACCTTCTTTCGTACCTTCTTCTAAATCAAGACCAGACATTTTCTTTAATACGAATTCGATAAACATTTCTACCACTAATAAAATAACGAAAGAAACTGCTGATGCAAGAAGTGCTTGCCATAAATCATTTGCTTTCGTTATCGATTGAGATAAAATGTACCCTTGTGCAAATAATTTCATAATAAAACGAGTTGTTACAGCTGTATTTCCATTTTTGATTTCTTTTAAATCATTGTATTTTGTAAAAATCGAATCAACCCACATAATTGCAAATAAAAGTACTGCACTCGCTCCAGTCCATACAAGCATGGCAACTACATTCATCCATGTCATTGCAAAACCTCCTCAAAAATATAATAGAAAACCGACATGAATTTGTTTAGACATGTCGGTTCATTTGTCTCTATTCTATATTATTTCTCATACTGCTTCATAATACGAGCTAATTCATCGTCAACAGCAGAATTTTTGTTTAAGCTTGCGAATTCATCATCTAATGACTTTTCTTTCTTATAAACTTCACCGCTTGCTTCCGCTTCAGCCTCTAATTGAAGAGCTTTCTCCTCCATACGGCTTAAACCAGCCTTTGCTGAATTTGAATCAAATCCAGACATCGCCTGATTAATATTCTTCTGTGCTTTCGCTGCATTTACACGTGCTACAAGTGTTTCACGTTTATTTTTCAGCTCTGTTAATTGCTTGCGCATTTCTTCTAACTTAAGACGAAGATTATCAGCAGCAGCTTTATTTTGCTCGTAGCTTGCTTTATACTCATTCATCTTTTGCTCTGCATTTTGTTTTTCTTCTAATGCACGACGCGCAAGATCTAAGTTATTAGCTTGAACAGCCATATGAGCTTGCTCTTCACGTTTTTTCACAAGTGCTTCTTGCTCTTCAAATAATATTTTGAATTTCTTCTCAAGTGCGATTTGAGCTGCTACACTTTTCTCAGCTTCTTGTACATCCGCTTGCATATCGCGTAAATATTGATCCGTCATCTTAACTGGATCTTCCGCTTTTTCAATTAACGAGTACACATTCGACATTGTTAAATCTCTTAATCGTTTAAATACAGACATCTAAATTCCTCCTATGATATACCTCATATTTCAAATTCACTACTTGGAAAACTGAAAAATCTCCCTTTACAGTAAAGAATATTCATTTTTACAGCCTATGTGTTTATTATAACAAAACTAATATGTCCTTACATGTTATTTCCAAAATACATCCATTATAATATGACATTCTATATACAATATTGCATTTCTAATATATTCTCATTATCCCTCTTTGAAATTAACTTACTTTTGTGCAATTTCACTAAATTACATAAGTGTAATGTTACTGTAAGCTAACTCGATAGTTGCATTCCGATATTTCTTATACACTAATACCAGAAGCAACAAACAAGCTTCTTCACATGTAAGCACTAATACAAAAATTGTATTTACTATAAAACATATAAAAGGAGAAATCATCATGAAAAAATTAGTAGGAATCGGATTAGCAGCAGCAATTTCATTTGGAGCATTATCAGGTTGTTCTTTATTAGGAGAGAAAGCGAACGGTTTTGTACTGTACGGCTCAGAAGAACAAGTTCAACAAATTACAGATAAAAACAAAAAAGAAGTGAAAGAAAAAGACTTCTATAAAATGAAAATGACAACATTAGATGGTAAAAAAGTTCTTGTAATGGATAAGAAAACTGGTGAAGAACTAGTGAAAAAAGAGTTACTTAGCAAAGTTGATGAAAAAGACAACACGAAATCACTTGATAAATTACCAGCTGTAACAACAGAACAAGGTGTATTATTCGCAAAAGAGAAAGTAGAAAATGCTACACTTGATGGAGCGAAATTAAAATATGAAGGCAACACAATTATCGGAAGTGGCCGTGCATATACAGATATGTATGCGATTGTTGATGACGCAACTTACAGCAATGTAAAAGGTGATGAAAAATCTGTAGGTGTATTAAAATTTGATAAAGACCCGAGTAAAGAATTCCCTGGTTACAAAGGCGTAGAAGCTTCTCAACTTGTAAAAATTAAAAAGTAAAAAGTAAAACAAAAAAGCTTTGCGAAATTTCGCAAAGCTTTTTTCTATTTATTATGAGCAATTTGCTCCATATCCGGGCTACAAGTTTGCGACTGACATGACTTATTTAAAGAACATGCCGCGCATTTTCCTTTTTTACTTCTCTTTACAAAATTAACTAACGTATATGCTGCATAACCAAAAATGATAGCTCCAATTATAATATTGACCATCATCACAATACATCTCCTTCTAGAATCCGAGTAGGGATCCAACTTGGTATATAATGAGCGTTAATACATAAGCAACTACGAGTGGATACACGACTGAGAAAATCGTCCATTTCGCTGATCCTGTTTCACGTTTAATAACAGCTACGGTCGCTAAACACGGAACATATAATAAAATAAAGAACATAAATGCATAAGCTGATAATGCTGTATAATGTGCTCCCATTACATTTCCAAGCACATCTTCTTTAACCGCATAAATAATTGCCATTGTAGAAACGACAACTTCTTTCGCTAAAAATCCTGTTAAAAGGGATGCCGCAGCTTGCCACGTTCCAAAGCCGAGCGGTGCAAATAATGGTGCGATAAATCCACCAATCATCGCTAAGTAGCTATCTCCCATATCAACGCCAAATCCTGATGGACCTGCATAATTTAATAACCAAATAACAACCGAACCACCAAAGATGAATGTACCAGCTTTACGAACAAATCCCTTTCCTTTCTCCCACGTGCTCAGCCATAACGTTTTCGCTTGTGGCACACGATAAGGCGGTAGCTCAATTACGAAAATAGATTTTTCTGCTTTCAAAATCGTAAGAGACATAATTTTTGTAACTAATAACGCAAGAACAATACCTGCGACATATAAAGAAAATACAACAGTCGCCTGACTATTAGGGAAGAATACGCCCGCAAATAATGCATATACAGGTAATCGTGCTGAACAAGACATAAACGGTGTTACTAAAATTGTAAGTAAGCGCTCTTTCTCCTGTTCAATCGTTCTCGCTGCCATAATACCCGGAACGTTACATCCAAAACCGATAATCATCGGAATAAAAGCTTTACCGTTTAAGCCAAAGAACTCCATAATTCTATCCATAACAACTGCAATTCGCGCCATATATCCTGAGTCTTCTAATAATGAAATGAAAAAGAATAGTGCAAAGATTTGTGGTACGAATACTAATACAGCACCAACACCGGCAATAATACCTTCTGTAACGAGTGCTTGAATAAAATCAGAAGCTCCAATACTTGTAAGTCCAGCCGTCACCCAATCCGTAAGCTGACCACCAAAAAACTCATCTAACATATCCGATAAAGGTGTACCAATCCACGTAAACGTAACCTGAAAAATAAAAAACATAACTGCTAAAAAGATTGGAAGTCCTAAAATTTTATGTGTAATTAATCTATCAATTTTTTCTGAAAAAGGAATTTTTCCTTCTTTCTCATGCTTCATAACATTTGTTTTTAACTTTTCAATATACGCTTCACGAGTTTTGTAAATGTGCTCTTCTAACGTACAATCAAGTTTTCCTTCTAAGCGAGATCGAATGGCTATGAGTTCCTTATAAATTGGTAATGCTTTCATTTCTTTTTCTACTACTTCGTTATTGCTTAAAAATTGAAGTGCTAACCATCTCGGATGCTCATAATTCGCTGTCTCTAAAAGAGCAATTACTTCTCCAATTCCTTCATCCATTTGTACACCATATGAAATAAGGAATGGCTTTTTCTCCTTTTTGTCATTTTCTTTAAGAGTCGCAAGTAGTTCTTCACAACCTTTTCCACTTCTTGCAACGACAGGAACGACTGTTACACCTAATAGTTCTGATAATCGTTTTACATCAATGACAATTCCTCTTTGCTTCGCCACATCAACCATATTTAAACCAATTGAGACCGGCTTACCAAATTCAAGTAATTGCAACGTTAAATGCATATTTCTCTCAAACTGCGAAGAATCTACAATATTTAACATATGATTAAATTCTTCTGTTAATAGAAAGTTTGTTACAACACCTTCATCACGTGAAACTGGATTTAAATCATACACACCTGGTAAATCAATTAATGTTCCTTGTCTATCTTTTAATTTACCAACCTTTTTTTCTACTGTTACACCGCTCCAGTTTCCTACGTATTCATAAGAACCAGTAAGTGCATTAAATAATGATGTCTTCCCTGTATTCGGATTCCCTAGCAAAGCTACCTTATTCACGCTAATTCCACCTTTATCATTTTCGCGTCACAATGACGAATACTAATTAACTGTCCACGACACTCCAATGTACAAGGACCTTTGAACATCGCTTTCTGTTTCAAGCGAAGTTCGCTTCCTTCCGCAAGACCGAAAGCAGCTAGTCTACGCTTTAATAGCTGATCTAAAGACTGAATACTTTTTACTAACACTTTCTCTCCAATTTTAATATCTACTAAGCTCATAACCTTCCCCCTCAGAAGAGAATGATAATTATTTTCAAAAAAATTATACCACACCCAATTTCTCTTGTACTATACCCTTTTGCTTCATATTTATTAACATTTCGCTACAATTCTATTTCAATTATTGTCATACAGCATTTGTTTGCCATTCTCATCCATTTCGCTTACAATAAACAATAGCAAATAAAGAATCTCGTTATCACTGGGGGAGCCATGCCGCTGAGAGGGAACACTTCGTTCCGACCCTTCGAACCTGTTAGTTAATGCTAACGCAGGGATTGTGCAAACGTCCGAAATACATACCTCATTTTTATTTACGTATTTCGTATCCTCCTATGATATCTATTCTTTTTTGTACAACTTGGATTTAGGGGGAGACAACATGCGTAACACCAATTTACAAGCGATGATCGAATCTGCTATTCTTGCAGCCTTCGCCTTGGTCATCGACATTTTACCACTTTCAATCAAAATATCAGCAACAGGCGGTTCCATTTCATTTGCTATGATTCCTATTTTTATTATCGCATACCGCTGGGGCTTCAAAATGGCTTTCTTAGGAGGCTTAATTTGGGGATTATTACAAATTGTCGTAGGCGATGCCATTATCGTCACACCAATTCAAGTATTAATTGAATACTTTGTTGCTTTCGCATTCATTGGATTTGCTGGTTTATTCTACCGTCCAATTCAAAAGGCGCTTTTAGCGTCAAATGAAACTAGCGAAGAACAATCAAATTTAGGTAGCCGTAAAGACAAACCTTCATCAAAACCAAACCAAGGAAAGAAAGTAATTGGATACATTATCGTCGCTACTTTTATCGGTAGTCTAGCTCGTTACTTCTGTCACTTTATCGCTGGTATCATTTTCTGGGGACAATATGCACCAAAAGGCCAATCGGCTTTCCTATATTCTTTAATATTTAACGGTAGTACAATGATTGGTTCCTATATTCTATGTACCGTTTTACTTATATTTTTATTTATCACTTCACCACGCTTATTCAAAAGCATCAGTGCTTATCAAATGAATACACAAAAAAAGGGCGCTTAATGAGCGCTCTTTTTTCATATCGTAATATTAATTAAAAATACAATAAATGCGCAAAAGAAAATAAATACCATTATACTTAGCCAATTGCTATGCACGGTTCATCGACTCCTTACATAACCTCATATTCTAAACAAATTATACTGATTAAAAATAAAGATTAGGTAAAGATAATATGAAAATAATTTAAAAAAACGTAGATTATATTTTCTACGCTTTTTTCGGTAAATAGAAATAAAATAACACACCATCTTCTGTATTTCCTGCCCCATATTCAGTATCATGTAGTTCTAAAATATTCTTTGAAATGGCAAGCCCAAGCCCCGTCCCACCTTGTGAACGCTGACGAGCTGTATCCACTCGATAAAAACGATCCCAAATTTTATCTAATTGTTCTTCTTCAATGTGAGTACCTTTATTTTCAATGCACACTTTTATACGATCCTTCTCATCTATTGTAGAAATAATAATATCTTCTTTATTTGGTGTATAACGTATGGCATTCGTAATGAAATTCACGATGACTTGTTCAATCCGGCCTTGATTTGCAATCACTTCAAATGAACATATATTTTTATGAACACGAAGCTCTTTTTTCTCTATTTCCACAGATAGATGTTCACATATGTCTTCAATTACTGTATCAATATAAAACGAATCCTTTTTCATTTTATATGTACCAGATTCAAATTTAGCTAACTCAAGCATATCCAAAATTAACGTATCCATTTTGTCTACTTCTCTCTCCATCGCCTGAAAATAATAATCCTTTTTATGCTCAGCTACCCCGTCTTTTAAAATAGAAATACAGCTTTTCATAATACTTAGCGGTGTTTTTAATTCATGTGAAACACCAGAAATGAATTCTTTTCGCGTCTTTTCTAACTTTCTTTCCTTTTCAATATCTTCTTCTAACTGCCCAATATGCGAATGGAGTTTATTTGATAGCACATTAATATTTTTCGATAAATCTCCAATTTCATCTTTTGAAGTAATCGGTATTTTTTCTGTAAAATCTAATTGTGCTATTTTCTTCGTCGTATCATTTATTTTTAATAATGGTTTTGCAATTTGTTTTGAATAATAAAACGAAGCTAAAAAAATAAGAACGACTACAAATGCAATGATATAGATGTAATAATCTTGCACCATTTGTACAGCTTCATCTACGGGCTGTAAAGAAGCCATCGCATAAATATATGTTACTGATCCATCTTTTTCTTTTATTGGTTTCATTAATAATTTATATTTTATATCATTCTTTTCATAGTCCATTGTCTTTGTTGAATACTCTATTTGATTACTCTCTTTTAGTAATACATCCGTTTGAAATTCTTTTATACTATCCAAAAATAAAGTATTTTTATAAATTGGATTTACGGGGCCTTTTACATCTGGAAACTGTACTTTCGTAACACGCCCTCCTATGTAAACATCTGGTTCTGGGGCAGCTTGCTCCTGAACGGCTGGCCTCTTCTCCTTAACAACTTGTTCCCCGGTTGCTTTCTTTTTCTCCTCATATAATTTTCTCATTTTCTCATTAAATGCTTTTTCTAGCGGTTTATTAGATCCGCTTAAATTCTGTTTAGATAAAGAAAAAGAGAATGGAATAAAACTATCTTCTTTTCTCACTCCAGAAAAATAAATTTCTTGCCCTAAAAAATGCTCTGATAATTTATTATCAATCTCCTCTATATTGACGAGATTACCTAAGGGAATTTTGAATATTTGTTGTCCAAAGCTCTTTTGTTGCCTACGATCTATCGTTACTTCAAAATAAAAATCATCTGCATGTTTTAAATTCCCGTTCTTATCTAATGTCGTAATCCACGTATTATTTTCTCTTAAAAAGTCTTGCTCTAGTTTCTGAATTTCTTCTGCATTTCCTGCATGATTTAAATAGTTCTTCCCAAAGGAATTTAAATTCACTTTAATATCTTCCACTTTTCGATTCGCATAATATTGTTTAAAAAATATCGTTTGTCCAATAAATATCGTCGCTAAAATCAACATGCACAATGCTGTTGTAAGAGTAAATAATTTTAGTACAATTCCATTCCTCATACATTGCCCTCAAATTTATAACCTGTGCGTACTACAGTTGTAATGTACTTTGCTTTCTCTCCTAATTTATTTCTTAAATTACGAATATGACTATTAACCGTTCGATCATCACCAGCAAATTCATATCCCCAAATTCTTGAAATGAGTTGCTCTCGCGTTAAAACGATTCCTTGATTTTTCATGAAATACGCTAATATTTCAAATTCTGTATGCGTTAAATTAATATCAGTTCGATTTACCGTAACAGTGCGTGACGGAAAATGAACGTGAATATCGTGGATTGATAATGTATCATCTTCATTCTCTAAAAGTTGCTTTGTCACTTTTCTGCTTTCTAACAACCTTTTCGCTCTTGCTAATAAAATTGGCGGACTATACGGCTTCGTCACATAGTCATTTGCCCCAAGTTCAAAACCAAGTAGCGTATCGTCTTCATCTACGCGCGCCGTTAGCATAATAATAGGCACCTCGGACGTCTTTCGAATCCTTCGGCAAACAGACCATCCATCGAGTTCTGGCAACATAATATCTAAAATAACTAAATCAACCTCTTCTTCTTCAAATACAACTAAAGCCTCTTTCCCGTCCCTCGCTTCAAACACTACATATTGCTCACTTAAAAAATAATCTTTTAATATTTCACGTAATATGTCTTCATCTTCAACAATTAAAATGTTTTTTGACATAACTGATATATCCCCCTCCCGTTTTCAGAAACTATAATTTCACTTTGAATAACTGCCAGTTAACGTCGCCTCGATAATATATCTATCTGGTGCATCCCCTATATAATCAAATGGGTAACAAGTTGTCAGTGTTAATATCGGTTCTTCTTTTTTTATAATAACAGTACGATCATCCGCATGAGTAATCCATGTCTTTTGAATTTCATATGTGTACGTTTTATTATCATACTCTAAAACAAGAGTATCCTTTTCTTTCAACTCTCCTAAATCTGTAAATACAGTATCTCGGTGTCCACTCAGTACAGTATGTCCTCCTCCAGATGGGGTTGTCGTTAAATCACTAACAAACATACCAACTCCTTTTTTCAAAGTCGTATCATCCGCTCCCCAATATATAGAAAACTTCTTCTTTATTTTCGGTATGTTTAACATCGCTACCTTTTCACCTTCTTTATGTTCTGTTTGAGAAGAAGGCACTTGAGAAGTTACAGGTGTTTCATGAGAAAGTTGAGTATCTTGTATATTTTTAAGGCTCTTTATTTCTTCTTTCGTTAATTCTTGAGCAGAGCTTTTTCCTTTATACCATTCCACAGCGTAATAGGATCCCATGAATAGCCCAATAGCCATCAATATGATACCGATATAATTGAGTAACTTCATTCTTCATCCCTCCATGCAAAAAATGGTAGGAGTAACCTACCATTTTTAATATATGAAATTATTCCATTCTTTATAGGAAAATATTTTATTTACACTTTAATCTTATTGCGACGATTCAAACCAAATAATGTACCTATCGCTACAAGACATGCACTTAATCCCATCATTGCTACATTATTTGATGCTGTATTTGGTAATTTTTCACCTTGTACAACTGGCTTTACTACTTCTTTTTTAGCTACTTCATTCTTTTGCTCGACTTTTATCGCTGCTTCTTTTTTTGCCATATCATTTTTTAACTGTTCTTGCGCTATTCTCTTTTTCTCTTCTTCACTCTTTTTCTCAGCTTTTATTGCTTCCTCTTTTTTAGCCATATCATTTTTTTCTTGTACTTGGGCCGCTTGTTTTTTCTCTACTTCATTTTTTTGCTGTTCCTTAATTGCTTCTTCTTTTTTAGCTTTATCTTGTTGCACTTGCGCTTCTTCTTCCTTTGTTACTGTTCCAGTATCCGCACTCGCTACTGAAGAATATCCTACTGTTAAAAGTGCCATTGCACAAATTGGTAATAGTCTCTTTTTCATCTTCATTCTCTCCTTATATTTTATTCACATCAACTCGCACCGGATGTATTACTAGAATAAGCAAGAGATATAAATATAAGATGCAGATGAAATATATTTCATTTAAAGATTTCATTGTAGAAAAAGAAAAAAACATCGTAATATGTACGATGTTTTTTCGGGTGTGTGTCTCAATATTTACATGTTACTTTCGCGTGATTTGGAAGTAGAACGGGCCGGAGCGATAACTAATTGTCTCGGCTCAGTTTTCTTGAAGTGATTTTTGACGTTACACTTACGACGTTGAACAACCCACGCTTTAATAGGGTTTGTTAAAATAATCTTTTGCTCTTCGTTAGGGGCCTCTTCTTCAAACCTACAACTTTCGCTCCATTTATTCCATTTCATTGTAAATTTAGAAGAAGAATGATCATCTTCACGATCAAACAAGTGCAAAAAATCCATTTTTCCATCTAGCATTACGGTGTTACTAGTCGCTAAAAAAGAAAAGGTCGTCCAACGTTTCTCCATGCCCTCCTACTCCTTTTTCACATATAGAGTGCCTAAAACTTAATTTACCTAAAATATGCTTGCCTTTTACCTTACACCCATAGTTTATCCAAAATGCTATTATGCAACTATCGATTTGCCTTACAACTACCTTACATTTTTGTAAGAAACAAAAAAACCTTCACTCTATATAATGAAGGTTTCTTACTTGTTATCTATATGATCTCTCATATCATCAAGTCCAGCTTCTTTTAGCTGCGACATCATACCGTGCGAAATTGCTCCTAACACTAAAGTCATTCCAATTAATGAAATACGAATCGCAGGTACATCAATTACGTAAGCCAACAGGCCAAGAACAATTGTTAAAAGTAATGCTTTTATAAATGTTACACTTGTGTACTGTTTCTTCTTCATCATATTCACCCTTTATGGAAGCGTTTTCTTAATATACTTAGTATATCATATCATCAGATGATTTTGTCGTTGTCTTTGTAAAAAATTACTATCTTCTTTGACTTTTTCTATTCTATCCTTTACAGTCGAAATGTTCGCAAGTTTTACACTGTAGGAGGATTACAATGAATATTGAAATAAAAGACACTTTAATTTCTGAAGAACAATTACAAGCAAAAGTGAAAGAATTAGCACTTCAAATCGAACGTGACTTTGAAGGAGAAGAAATCGTAGTTATCGCCGTATTAAAAGGTTCATTCGTATTTGCTGCTGATTTAATTCGTCACATTAAAAACGATGTAACAATTGACTTCATTTCTGCATCTAGTTATGGAAATCAAACAGAAACGACAGGAAAAGTGAAACTACTAAAAGATATCGACGTAAACATTACTGGAAAAAACGTAATTGTTGTAGAAGATATTATCGATTCTGGTTTAACACTTCATTTCTTAAAAGACCACTTCTTTATGCATAAACCAAAGGCACTCAAGTTCTGTACATTACTTGATAAACCAGAACGCCGTAAAGTGGACTTAAAAGCTGAATATGTTGGCTTCCAAATTCCAGACGAATTTATCGTTGGCTACGGTATCGACTGTGCTGAGAAATATCGTAACTTACCATTTATCGCTTCAGTTGTAACGGAGTAATATAATAAAATAAGCTTCCATCAATTACTGATGGAAGTTTATTTTCTATCACGATTCGTAAAAGACAAAGGGAGAGAATAAAAATGACAAAGACAAAATTTGAAAAAGTACTCCTCATCGTAAATCCGAAAGCTGGTCAAGGTGACTTACATACAAATTTAACAAAAATCGTACCACCTCTTGCCGCAGCTTTTCCTGATCTACATATCCTTCATACGAAAAAACAAGGTGATGCAACAAAATATTGCCAAGAGTTTGCTAGTAAAGTAGATTTAATTATCGTCTTTGGTGGGGATGGAACAGTATTTGAATGCACAAATGGCTTAGCACCTCTCGAAACTAGACCTACACTTGCAATTATTCCAGGTGGAACTTGCAACGACTTCTCTCGCACACTTGGTGTTCCGCAAAACATTGCAGAAGCGGCAAAACTTATTACAAAAGAACATATAAAACCAGTTGACGTTGCAAAAGCAAATGGACAACATTTCTTAAACTTCTGGGGGATTGGTCTCGTATCTGAAGTATCAAACAATATCGATGCAGAAGAAAAAGCAAAGCTTGGTAAAATCGGTTACTATTTAAGCACAATTCGAACTGTAAAAAATGCTGAAACATTCCCAGTAAAAATTACTTATGACGGACAAGTATATGAAGACGAAGCTGTCCTTGTCATGGTTGGAAATGGTGAATATCTTGGTGGTATTCCATCCTTTATTCCGAACGTAAAATGTGATGACGGAACACTTGATATTTTCGTAGTCAAATCAACAGGTATTCAAGCATTTAAAGATTACATCGGAAAGAAACTATTCGAGGATTCAAATGAAAATGACATCTTCCACGTAAAAGCAAAATCCATTTATATTGAAACGAAAGAAGAAAAAGAAGTAGATACAGATGGAGAAAGTTCGCTTCATACACCTTGTCACATTGAATTATTACCAGGACACTTTACGATGATTTATAATCCTGCGGTTGTGTAAAGAAAAAAACGAGTGCTAGCACTCGTTTTTTCTCTTCTAATCTAGCTATGTCGTTGAATCATTTCTTGTATTTCTTTAACTCTCTCTAAAGTAATTCCATTTCTTTGTTCGATTGCTAAAGGATGCTCGGTTGGCTCTAATTCAACATACGGTGCCGTTCCAACTTCTCTTATATGTACATTTGTTTTTAAATTTAATGTTTCTGGATAAACTGGTATTTCTACAGATAACCAACCAAAATAAGGATCACTATTTTCTCGGCCTCTCTCATCCCACTTTTCTAATACTTCATCATAACTTTCTTTACTAAGTGATACCCACACAGTCCATATGAAATTTTCGTGGTAATCAATGATAGGAATCTCTAAACATCCTCTAATAAAATAATGTTCATCATCCATTACACAAAGATCCGATGTTAAATGGAAGCGTCCCTCTCTTTCATGGGGCGCTACCTCGTAATAATAATATGGCGCTTCACTTCCGTAGCATAGAGGTAGTGCAAAACGATGCATTTGTACTTTTTCTCCGGATTTTCTTCTTCTTTTCATTTTTTATTCTTTCTCCTATCCTTTTCAGTCACAATCAAACTCTACCCAATTTCTCCAATGCGTATTAGCATTTTCATTCACAATAACACTTGGATCTTTCTTCTCTATTGCAGAGGCTACTGATTGGAAGAATTCATTTTCACTTACTTTTTCGTCTTCAACATGTTTCCATTCTTCCGTTTCATACGCTACTTCCCAGTCGCCTTCTAAACCGAACTCTTCTAAAATTTCTCCTTTATCCCACCACAATAATTTTTGAGCTTCCTCATTAGTAGCAAGCATACGCATAAAGTATGTTGGATAATGCTCTGTCGTTTGTACTTCTATTCCATTATTTATATAATCCTCTTCTGTAAATTCATATTCAAAATGATGCTCACGAATTTTTAGACTGCCGTTATAAATATTCGGCATAAATTCACCTTCATCATCAAACAACTCATAATTGCCATCATTTAATTGTAAAATGCAATCATCACCCATTGAATGAGTAATTCTATCTCCATATACTTGAATATCATTACATACACCTAATGAACCTACACCAACAAGTTGAAACACCATTAACCAATCCTTAGTATCGTTAAAGAAAAGAGAGAATTTCACTTGCGAAATATCCATATATTCATTATCAAATGCAGGAAATTCATAGTTACTTTGCTTTTTATCTAATAGTTTTAAAATATCTTTTTGCATATGTAGCATCTTCACCTCGATATAAACAAAAATATTTTTTTAATTTCACTAGAGTATAACATAACCATACTTAACTGTGACATTCTAATAACACTACTAAAAAATAGAAGAATGGCTTGTTTGCATACTCTAGTTCTTTTTATGTACAATGAAGGAAAGAAGCACCTTCATATAAGGGAGAGGACAAACTTTGTTCAACCAACAGTTAGTTAATTTACGCATTGATTTTGCATTTAAACAATTGTTTGGTACGAATGGTAGCGAAGATATTCTAATTGCATTTTTAAATGCTATGTTACAAGAGTCTTTAGAGTCGCCCATTGCTTCTCTACAACTAGAAGATCCACATTTACACAGGGAATATGAAGAGGATAAGTTATCTATTTTAGACATTTCAGCGACATTAGACACAGGAACAAAAGTTAATGTAGAAATACAACTCAATAATAATCACGATATGGTTAAACGCAGTTTATATTATTGGGGAAGACTATACACATCTCAACTACAAAAAGGGATGCCCTACAGTGCACTTCACAAAACCATCACCATAAACTTACTAAACTTCGTAATGTTTTCGGAACACCCAGCCTTCCATACAACGAGCATATTATGGAATACACAACAACAAAAACTCCTGAGTGAAGACATAGAAATCCACATTATAGAAATTCCAAAGTTAACTGAACAATGGCATGAAGAAAAAGTAAATCCGTGGAAAGATCCATTTGTTCGTTGGCTTTTATTGCTTTCAGCAAATGAGGATGAGCACTTAACTAAACTATTGGAGGATATTGCTATGAACGAAGATCCTATTTTACAAAAAGCGATAAATAAATGGGAACGTATGAGTCAAGATTCTTCTTTCCGGCAAGCCTATGACGCAAGGGAGAAAGTTTTAATGGATGAAACAGCAAAATTCGCCCATGCAGAGACAGAAGGAATAAAAAGAGGAATGGAACAAGGAATTAAAAAAGGGCTTGAAAAAGGCATTGAACAGGGCATTGAACAAGGTCGAAAAGAAGGAGTTCAACAGGGGAAAATTCAAATGATTAAAAATATGTATGATCTTGGTATACCACTTGAAACGATTGCTAAGGCAAGTAAATTAAGTTTGCATGAGATTGAGCATATTTTAGGACATAAATAGTCATAAAAAAAGAGCTTGAATAGTTTCAAGCTCTTTTTTATCAACTCTCCTCAATATCATCCAATTGAGTCTTATAACATTTATCACACTCTGGACTCGTAGGAAGAATCCCTCTTTCATCAGGTAATAAAACCCTCAAAACTTCTCGATCCATCTCTACGAAAGACTTCATAATAATGGGATATCCTTCAATAATATTCGTATACTCAATCCCTTGTTCAAACTTTTTTCCGCTCTTTATTTCTTCTATTATGGTACAAAAAACACTATGCGCGACTTCAGGATCCATATTTAATGCTATTTGTAAATCTTGATGATTAAAGTTATCTCTTAGACCATGCGTATGATAATTAGCATGGATGCCATCAATATCTTCTGCTAATATGCTATGCATGTACCATCCATACTCTTGTAGCATATTTTCTTCCCATTCATCTGCATCCTCTTCTAAATCTTCATCAAACAAATTCGGATCATACCACACGTCCTCGTAATCTCCAGCAATTAAAAATCTCCAACCAGGTGGTAACCCTAAATACTTCTTTATTTCAGGTGCCCATTCATCAATATGTTGAACGTGTAAAGGAAGAAAGAAATCTTCTTCTGTCCCCATTTCTTCACCAGCCCAAATGTACCAACCTGTCGTTCCATTTTCTATAGGCATTCGTAACCCATTAATCGGAGCGATACCATCTTTCACATTTTGCGCTATTCCTAATTTCAAGTCATTCGGAGATTCTACATACTCCGCTTTATATTTATCACATATACCCCTCTGTTCTTTTATGTATTTTTCCATCCTTTTAGCACACTCCCCAATTTTTGAAAGATAGATTTCTTTGCCGAAGCACTCTCTAACTTCCATACCCCACACTGGTTATAAAATGGATCCTCTTGTTCATAACGATTATCTATATAATGAGATAAAAGATACACTGGAGCATCTTCTGTGAAACTAATTGTATCTCCATCTTTCAAATTAGGTTTTTCCAATATATTATGTAGGTTAAAATCATTTAATAAATCTACAGCTACTTCCGGATCTATCCCTCCGTCTAAAACAACGTCTGGTAGATTAAATGCTTGCATTCCACATGAATAGTAACCGTCCTCTTCATCTCCAACTAAAGTTACAAGGTGCGAATACATCGGGAATATTTCCTTATTCTCTGCAAGCTCTTGCCATTCTTCTTTCGAATAAGCCACACCTGCTGTTTCAACTTTTAAAGCAAGTCCACCTGCATTTAAAAGTTCCATTCCTACATCAATTACTTCTTGTAATCTCTCTGTATCGTCAACTTTTGCAATAACATACACTGTATAAGTATGCTTCTCCAACTCCTGAAGCAATTCTTCATCAAAACGCTCACCACCTGCATAGAAGAAAGCCTCTCTCAAAGAAGGGTCTTGTTTATATATATCAATTTCAAAGCCAATCTCTTTCTCCTTATGGTGCATAACATTTCCCGCTAATATATAGTTACTTTTACTCACAACTTCTTTTATTAATTCTGTTCTATCTTTCCATAAACCAGGTACTCCAATAACGATTTGTGTCTCCATCATATGCACTCCACTTCTCATCTATTTTCAATCTATTCTTTCAATCTTCCAAACTAAATTAGCTGGGATATCTTTCTCTAAAAAGGTTAACATCCATACAGTTTTTCCTTTATCGTTCATCAGCAGTACTTTATGGTTTAACTTCCAAGCCACTTCACTAACATGATGAAACATCTTATACATATCTTCTTTGATAAGCTTTTCCTTTTTGATTAACCGCCTCGTTCTATACTCTCTTATTTCTAAGTACACGTCAGCATAAGCCATTTCATGCTGACATGTTATACTACATACGTATTTTTTATTCGGACTACTCTTTTTTATATATACGAACTCGTTTCTATAATTCAATTCTAGTATCTTATTCTTCACTTTTTCTAACTCTTCTATATCCCAATCATATTTCACAGCTAAACGTTTCATTTCAACATGAACGATTTGAAGGGCTAATTCTTTTTTCTCTCTATCTGATAAATATGGAAAAGCCTTCACACTCTCATACTCCACAAAAACATTCATATATTCAGGGAAAATTCTATATTTCTTCTCCCACTCATCGAGTAATGAAATATCATCCACACAATGAATCAAAATCCCTTTCTCATAATCCATTCTTAACTTTGGCATATGTCGACAATATAAAGAAGTAATACTGCTCGTCTCTTTACCAAAAGAGATGTCTTCATCGTAGTTGCTTGTAGATGTTAACTGTAATGCCTCTATGTTTCTGGTATGCTCTTTTACTTTTAGAAAACTCAATTGTATATCTCTTATAACCGGCATTTGCTCTCTCCTCTTCGCAATACAACTATGAAATATCTTTGTTAATACGCCTTAATCAATTTCAAGCCAACCCATTCCCATAGAAAGAAATAACAACAGTCCGATTACAAAAAAGAGACCCCCAGTTAAAAAATAGAACGGCGCTCCATGCAATGGATCACTAAATAACTCTATCAAATTTCCAGCTACTACTTTCCATTTCTCTTTCTTTGAATTTTTTTCTTTTAATTCTTTTATAAATCGATAATTACTTATACTAATCAAAATAATTCCTATTAATAGGCATCCTACTATGATTAAAATCTCCAAATATAGCACTCCATATGTACATCTATATTTATTTTCGTTTACATACTATTGTTATCCATATTCCATTTTAGCTAATAAACAAACGAAAGAGAACTAGGTGGATTAATGTTTACTTAAAAAGGAGCTGAATTTCCTCTTCTAATTTTCGTATCACATTTTGGACAATATACATATCGTTCCTCTACCTTTTGTCGTTCTATCATGTGTAAGGATACTATTTTCATACTGCACATAATTCCAATTAAGATAAGGCTAAAAATAAGTAGCACAACGCTCTTCCTTCCTTAACTACTTACCTATATTTTACCATTAAATAAAGATAATTTTATACTTATAATCCTATCTTGTCCTTCATACTGGAAGAAACTTTCTTTACTTCTATTTACTCATCAGTGTGATTCTTTTTTGTCTATATAAATAAAGAATACCTGTAACTATAAAAACAATCACGCCAAAATACACGCCATATTCTATCGCGATCGCTACAATACTTTCAATATGTTGTCCAAATAAAGCACCGAGCACAAAGTAAACGAGTGTCCAAACAAATCCTGTCGTATAAGAATACAAAGCATACGTCTTAAATGACATATTATTCATTCCAACTAAATACGGCACGATATGTCTTACAACTGGTATGAAATAGCTTGTAACTAACGCGTACTGTCCGTATTTATCAACCATTTCTTGTGATTTTATTAAATACTTCGCTTTTTTCTTTTTCATCAATTTATGGAGTACCTTCGTGCCAAATACCTTCCCTAATATATATCCTAAAGAAAGCCCTGATACAACACCTAAATATGTTAATACAAATGAAGGAACAACACTTAATATACCTACTGAAGATACGAAACCACCACTCATAACAATCATTTCATCTGGAATTGGCATACCGATAATACCTAACCATAAACAGAAAAATAATGCCCAATAACCGTATTGCTCGATATAGGATAATAATTCATGTAATTCCATTATGCATACGCTCTCCTTAGTTCTTTTTTGCAACTAAAGACGTAGGCTGGCGGGAAATTGAGCCATACTTTTTCTAGTGTAATTTCAGGGAAGAAATGCTGTATAAACCCTTTTTTCACAAGTGAATATTGAAATGTAATGAATTCACCATTCTCATGTATCGCTTCCATCGCATTATTTAAAATGCGCTTTGAAACTTCTTCTGGTAAAGAAGTGAAAGGCAACCCTGATAAAACGTAATCAATGCATTCTATATTGAGCTCCTCCATATACTTCTTTATATTTTCAGCTGAACCGTGTACAACAATGACATTCTGCTCATCTTTAAACTTTCTTTTTAATTCTTTGAAAAATACTTCATTAATTTCAATAAGAAGAAATATTGTTTCCTTCTTTTTTCTCTTCATAATCTCTTTCGTAAAAACCCCTGTGCCAGGCCCTAACTCTACAATACATTTCGCTTTATTAAAATCAATTACATCGACCATTTTCTTTGCTAATATTTTTGAACTTGGCGCAATTGCACCAGTATGTTTTGGATGCTTTATAAATTCATGTAAAAATGTAATGAGCTGCATGTAAACCTCTCCTCATTCGTTCGATAGTTTTTAACTTGTGTCTAAGTATAACTATCGTTTCTTAATAAAAATTGAGGAAGTTTCTTAAGATTTTATGAAGAATAAAAAAAACAGCTATCGCGTGTAGCGATAGCTGCCCCTTATTACTTCGCACTCACGATCTTATAATAAGAACGAACCGTTAAGAAGTAATATCCAATATAGATGACACCGTATACTCCAATACTAATGAGAAGCGGAATCATAATTTCAAATGGTAATATATTTGATAAACCTTTTAGTGCAAATAAGCTGTGTAAAATACCGATTACTAACGGAATAGCGAAGATAAAGCTTACTTGTTTTGCGATAGCTTTCTTCATTTCTTGCTTCGTTACACCAACTTTATGAAGGACAATGTAACGATCACGGTCAGCACTTGCTTCTGTTAATTGTTTAAAGTAAATGATTGAGCCTGTTGCTAATAGGAATACTAATCCTAAGAATAACCCAATAAACATCATTAAGCCTGTCGTTTCAAGCCCCATTTGGAATCCTGTATAGAAATCGTTAAATGGTTTTAAAACTTCTGATTCTCCAGCTGGCATAATGCTTGCTAATTTTGCTGTTAACTCTTTACTATTTCGCTCACCTTTTACATCAATATTTTTTACAGTACGCGTTTCGTTTACTTGTTTCACTTGCTCATATGTTTTATCAGGAACGATTACAAATAGTTCATTTAAATTTGTAAGGCTTCTATTATTTACACCTTTAATTTTTAATTCTTTTGACTCATTTCCAACAGGGAATACAGCTGTATTTCCTGTATAAAGAGGACCAAAATCAAGTTTCTCAATATATAAGCTATCATATACGAAAGCTTCATTCGCACTTAAATTTACAGGTTCTACATCTAAATGTTTCACATGTTTATTAAAGCTTGATTGAGAAATAAGCTGGTACTGATTCGTAACATTATAGTGTGTGTTCAGAACTTGATCAGCTCTTTCACCTTTAAATGTTCCTTTCACAGGAATCATTTCAACTTCTGATTCATATGTGACTGGGTGATTATTCTTCTCTCCAGCAAGTATTTCATTTACTTTTTTATCTAATGCTGCATCTTTTTTCTCATAGGAATAACTATACGGCGCAGCAACTTTTGATTGCGTAAATGTGTTGTAATACATCGTAACTGACGTACCAACCGCTGTTAATGTAACTGCACTTAAAATAGCGATTGTCGCTAATGATTTCGCATTTCCTTTAATACGATATAGTAACTGCGATGTCGTTACCATATTCATACCATTATAAAATGCTGACTTATTATTTCTTGCACGTTTCAATACAAATACTGTGAAGAACATGAACAGTAAATAAGTCCCTGCTACTGTCGCTAATAAAATATATAATGCAACGACCATAAAGTCTGCATACATAACTGCTTTCATGTACATTAGCGCTAAAAAATAACCTGAACCGATTAAGAAAACTGAAATTAATGCCATGATGACAGATCCTTTTGGCATTGCTTCTCCTTCACGTTCTGCACGGAAAAGTTCAATTAACTTAAAGCGATAAATTAAACGATATCCTTGAAGTGATGTATATAAAATAATCACAAAGAAAATAATTGCTGTATCAATAATGGCAGCCATCGGTACTTCAAAATGAACGTTTAAATTTAATCCCATCATATTTACTAATAACTCAAGGAATAATTTCGAAAGGACACTACCGATCGCAATCCCGATTACTAATGACATTAATCCCATTAACATATTTTCATAAAAGAGCATTTTACCAATTTGTCTTTTACGAATACCTAATAACGAATATAAGCCAACTTCTTTTTTACGTTTACGTGTAAAGAATCCGTTCGAATATATAATGAACACTGCTACGAAAATGATAAGCATCACACTGGAAACTTGGAACGCTCCGCTAATTTTTTTTGAAGCTTCTGCTGCTTTTTCCATTTGTGAATTATATTGCAGTGCTTTAAATGTAAAATAAATAACAATACTAAAAATCATAGATGCGAAATATACAAAGTAGTCTTTAAAGTTCCGCTGTATGTTGCGGAGGGCAATGCTAGATAAGGTCATCAGCCATACCTCCAGAAATAGAAGACATTACGTCAACGACTTTTTGGAAGAACTGTTTACGCGTTGATTCACCACGGTGCAATTCTTTATATAGTTCACCATCTTTAATGAAAATAACTCGTTTACAATAACTTGCTGCAAATGCATCATGCGTTACCATTAAAATTGTTGAGTTATCATATTCATTTAATGACTTCATACTTTCAAGTAAATCTGTTGCAGATTTAGAATCAAGCGCTCCAGTTGGCTCGTCTCCGAAAATCATACTTGGGTTCGTAACGATTGCACGTGATGCTGCGCAGCGCTGCTTCTGTCCACCAGATACTTGATATGGGAACTGACTTAAAATATGATCAATGCCAAATTTCTTTGAGATTTCAAGAACGCGGCGATCAATCTCACTCGCTTTCACCTTTGATAACGCAAGTGGTAAAGCGATATTCTCTTTCACTGTTAACGTATCTAATAAGTTATAATCTTGGAAAATGAAGCCTAAATGATCACGGCGGAATAACGCTAACTTATCATCATTCATTTTCACAATATCTTTTCCATCAATTAAAATTTCACCGTTCGTCGCATTATCAATTGTAGAAAGAACGTTTAGTAAAGTCGTCTTACCAGAACCAGAAGGTCCCATAATTCCAACGAACTCACCTTCTTTTACTTGTAAGTTAATACCTTTTAACGCTGCAAATTTATTACCACCCGTGTCATATACTTTTTCAATATTTTTTGCTTCTAATACTGTTTTCATCTCGACATCCCTCATTTCTTCTATTCTCTATTTTCAACTATATACACTCTCTACTCTTGCCACTATCGATGTTTCTTACACAAACATGACAGTTATGTAAGGCACATAAGTAAAGAAATCAAAAAGTTAACGTAATGAATTAAAGTACTTTGTTACTATAACATTGGGATATCATACCATCCATTCATTCTCCTTACAGGAACATTACAATTTTGTAAGGTAAAAAATGCACCTACAAAGTTGTGCACGAAATGTCGGATGGAGCTATTCCGTTCCTGCTATTCTATGTACAGAGGAGGTCATAATATGGATTCACTTAAAAATATGAATGCTGCAATGCAGTATATCGAAAACAACCTTACACATGAAATTGATTTTAAAGAAGTCACAAAAATAGCTTACTGCTCCGAATATCATTTCAAGAGAATGTTTTCTTTTTTAGCTGGCATATCACTATCAGAATATATTCGCTGTAGACGTCTTACTCTCGCTGCCTTTGAACTAAAAAACAACAATGTAAAAGTCATTGATATCGCTATAAAATATGGATACAACTCACCAGATTCATTCGCTCGTGCATTTCAAAACTTGCACGGTATAACACCTTCAGAGGCCCGAAATAGTAGCCATTCTTTGAAGGCTTATTCACCAATGACCTTCCAATTATCCATTCAAGGAGGAAATGAAATGAACTATCGAATTGAAGAAAAAGAGCCCTTTCGAATTATAGGTATTACAAAACGAGTACCAATCGTTTTTAACGGTGTAAATGAAGAAATTGCTTCTATGTGGAAAAGTTTAAACCCAGAGTCTATTCAAACATTAAAGTCCCTTTCAAACATTGAACCTACTGGAATTATTAGTGCTTCTACTAATTTTTCTGAAGGAAGAATGGAGGAAAAAGGAGAACTTGATCACTATATTGGAGTAGCCACAACAAAGGATTGTCCAGAGCAATTCGCGCAACTTGAAGTCGCAGCTTCAACATGGGCTATATTTGAAGCTGTCGGTCCATTTCCTGATGCACTACAAAATGTATGGGGGCGTATTTATTCTGAATGGTTCCCTTCTTCGAACTATGAACTAGCGGAAGGACCGGAAGTATTGTGGAATGAACAGAAACACATATCTTCTCCAAACTTTAAAAGTGAAATTTGGATACCGGTTTTGAAGAAGTGATAAAAAAACAAAGCTGCTCTTCCCTAAAAGGAAAAGCAGCTTTATTTACATTTTCAACTCTTCTTTATAAATACTATATGACTTTATTGTTGATACGATAATACATATTAATATGATTCCAATCCCCATAGATCTGGAAGCAAAGCCCCGGCATATATACAAAGTGAACCTATTACAAATACCCTCGAAGCAAATCTATGTGTTTTTCTCCAAACTACAGGATTTTCTAATGTCCAGTCCATTCGAATGCCTACTAACCCGTTCGGCTTCGTTTGTTGCATGTAATTACCTAGTACAAGAAACAATGTTCCAAGTCCAAAATTAAATGCAATTGAGCCCGATGCAATATAATTAGACGCTGCTAATAGTGCAAATATGTTACATCCAAATCCGATAAAGAGAATGGCATAATTAATCGCTGAAAGAACTTTGGATTGCTGTGTAGACTTATCTTTTATGAATCCAAAAACTAGCCATATCATATAGAGCACTACCATACTACCTATCGAGAATGAACTTGCTTCTATTTTAGAAAAATATCCATCTACTACTCCTGCTGCATTATAATGGCGTGGAATTTGTTCTGGTAAATATGGCCATACAATATACCATCCAATTGCAATGCCAATAATTAAACTCCATGGTAATACGTGTCTTTTCATCCTCTCTCCCCCATAATTTTTTATTAGGCCCCTATTTCTTTTTTATAAGCAATATATGAATATCCCATCGTTAATCCTACTGCACCAATAACAATTCCAACCATTACGAAAGATTTCCACGTTACTGGTGCAAAAACACTTAAAATCATAATGATCCCCAATGCAACAAACACCTTTCCGCTAAAACGGTGTGTCTTTCTCCATACTTCTTCGCTACTTAACGTCCACGGCGTTTTTATACCTACAAAATAGTTTGGTTTACATTGTGGTAAATAGTTTCCGATGACTATAAATAAAATACCTACTAATAATTCCGGCACGCGATTAATGAATAAATTGTATCCTAATCCACTTGTAATAATATCTATATTCCCTACAAATAGTAGCAGTAATATCCCGTTATTCATCATCATAAAAGCTTTAGAAAACTTCTCGTAGTTCGCTTTCTTTGGATCAATCTTTGGTAACACATTTAGAAAAATATATAAAACAATCATAATTCCAACCATAGAAAGCATTCCATACAATTTAGAAGAATATCCATCTACTTTACCGCCGCTCCAATGCGTTGCAATTGTATCCGGTAAATGTGGCCAAGCAAACGCCCAAGCTAAACAAGTTATAACAATTAATAAGATTGCAAAAAGATGCTTCCTCATTTCCCCTCTTCCCCCTTATTCGTAAATGTAAACACCCAAGTCAACAAATCTTGAAAGACCGTTGTGTTTAAAGAGTACACAACGAATTGCCCTTTCTTTTCATCTTGAATAAGTTCAGCATTTTTAAGTGCGCTTAAGTGGTGTGAAATACTTGGTTTTGTCATATTGAAATGTTCAGCAATCTCACCAGCGGTTAGATCACCTTCTTTTAATAAGTCTAAAATTTTTCGCCTTGTTGGATCTGCTAATGCTTTGAATGCTTGATTCAATGTCTTTCTTCCTTTCAATAATTAGACATTTAGATATTTATCTAAATGTTAAACCGATTACCGTTATTTGTCAATTTCATCCAGCGCCCTTTTTACTTTTCTCACTTTTAACCTATACTGTTTACTAGCTTATCTTTCAACATAATGAAAAGACTTGAAACACATGATACACTATAGCTACAATTGTTTTTTTGAGGAGGAATATACATATGTATAAAATTTTAATCGTTGAAGACGATCCAAATATTTCATCATTACTGCAATCTCACATTCAGAAGTACGGTTATGAGGCTGTGGTAGCGGAGAATTTCGATGATATTATGGAATCGTTTAACGCTGTGAAACCACATCTTGTTTTACTTGATGTAAACTTACCGAAATTCGATGGTTTCTACTGGTGCCGTCAAATTCGTCATGAATCTACTTGTCCAATTATTTTCATTTCAGCGCGTGCTGGTGAGATGGAACAAATTATGGCAATTGAAAGCGGTGCGGATGATTACATTACAAAACCGTTCCATTACGACGTTGTAATGGCGAAAATTAAAGGACAATTACGTCGTATTTACGGTGATTATGCACCAAATATTTCTGAACGTATCGTTGAAGTAGAAGGTTTAAAACTATTCCCAGAACGTCCTGAAATTCACTTCGGATCTGAACAAGTTCTTTTAACGAAGAAAGAGGCTATTTTAGCTGAAATGTTATTATCTAAATTCCCTCGTACAGCAAGCCGTGAAGATTTATTAGCTGCGCTTTGGGATGACGAGAGCTTCGTTGAAGAAAATACATTAAACGTAAACATTACGCGTCTTCGTAAAAAGTTTAATGAGCTTGGTATTGAGAACTCTATTGAAACAGTACGTGGACTTGGATATCGTTTTAACGCAACTTGGAGTGAATAAGCATGAAGCTATTTTTACGTGATCATTTTGCATTTTTCCTACTGTACGTATTAAACTTCGGTATCATTTTCGTTCTTTATGATGCAGTAGATGGATTTCAAAACAATAAATTTTACTTCGTCGTTTTAAGTTTATATTTATTCATTTGTTTCCTCGCTTATCGTTACGTTCGCAATCGTAGAATGTACCATAGATTAAGTGAGCAACCAGAAAAAATGGAAGATGCGTTTATTGAAAGAGCGACTGCTCCGATGCCTCACGGTGTCAATGAACTCGTGCGTACGCAGTACCGCCTCTTCCAAAAAGAACTACAATCGTATGAAGTAAAACAACAAGAACATCAACTATTCATTAACCATTGGGTACATCAAATGAAAACACCTGTTTCTGTTATGCAGCTTATGGTGCTAGAAATGGAAGACGAGCATTTAATTCCAAAGTTTAAAAAAGAATTAGAGCGTCTAAACCAAGGGCTTGATATGGCCTTATACATGGCTAGGTTAAATAACTTCCATGAAGATTTCCATGTCGAGACGATTTCATTAAAAGATACGGTAACAAAAAATATTAATGGCTTAAAAGAACTATTCATTCGTAATGGTGTCTTCCCTGTTTTAGAAGTCCATTCTGATTTAAAAGTTGCTTCTGATGCGAAATGGCTAAAATTTATCATCTATCAGTTAATGACAAATGCTGTTCGTTACTCTGGTGAGCGCGGAAAGAAAGTTTTCTTATCTGCTTACCGAAACGGAAAAGATATTATTTTAGAAGTTCGTGATGAAGGTGTTGGTATTCCGCAAGAAGATATTCGAAGAGTATTTGAACCGTTTTACACTGGGAAAAACGGTCGCGCATTCGGAGAATCTACTGGTATGGGCCTTTATATTGTAAGTAAAATTTGTGATTATTTAGGTCACTCGGTCAAACTAGATTCTGAAGTTGGTAAAGGAACGACGATTAAAATCATCTTCCACAACGCTGCAAATAATCAGGCAGAACATACGGAGAAGGTGACCGAAGCATGATCGTAACATATGCAAGCAAAATGTATGAGAACTCACTCTCATACATTTTTTGCAATACAACTACTTCTATATCTTCTAGCCGGAGGTATAATCTATGACATTTTGGCAATTTGCATTTAAAAACGTCACGCGCAACTCGAGAGCTTATTTTGCTTACTTTGTAAGTAGTTCCTTTTCCATTGCTGTGTTCTTTTCATTTGCTGTTTACTTATTCCATCCGAAATTACAAAACTTTGGTATGACCTCTGAAATTTCAGGATTAATGGTATTTTCAGAAGTAATAATTGTATTTTTCTCTTTCTTCTTTTTACTATATTCCATTGGTGCTTTTTTAAAAGTTAGAAAAAAACAATTTGGGATTTTGACTATTTTAGGAATAT
Organism: Bacillus sp. C-3-6; assembly: GCF_054509685.1. Lineage (NCBI taxonomy): Bacteria > Bacillati > Bacillota > Bacilli > Caryophanales > Bacillaceae > Bacillus > Bacillus sp. C-3-6. The sequence continues at coordinate 4,578,738 of NZ_CM137247.1, forward strand.
CGAGAAAACAATTACATCGTCTTGTTTTTATGGAGAATATGTTAATCGGGGTTTTATCTATCTTTTTCGGCATGCAGTTTGGAGTTGTTTTTTCTCAATTTTTCTTATTAGTAACAGCCAAACTTACGCATGTTCCAGGAATATATTTATACGGTCCGACTAACGCGTTTATTTTAACAACCATTGTTTTCCTTAGTCTTTTTATCATTGTATCTGCATTCACACCAATGCTTATTCGTACAAAAAAAGCGGTACACCTTTTAAAAACAAATGTTGGAAAACAAAAAGAAAGAAAACCATCCATACTTGTTTCTTTCTTTGGTGCGATCTGTTTATTTGGTGGTTATGCGTTAGCTGGAAATCCTAAATATTTCGTATCAGTAAGCCCGCAAATCGGTGTTATATATATGGTCTCAAGTATTTTCGTTATCCCAACGCTTGTTACAATCGGAACATATTTTTTCTTTTCTCAAATTAGCTTCTTACTCATTTATATTCTAAAGAAAAGAAGAAAATTTTATATGAAACGGATTAATATGCTTTGGGTTTCGGATTTAGCAAGCCGTATTCGAACGAATATTAATATGCTTTTTATTGTAGCGATGCTATCTACTATCGCTTTCACAATGATTACGTTTCTATATGGATTCGGGAAATTTATTAAGCTAGAAGTTAATAGAACTTCTCCTTTCCCAATTTCTTATTTTTCTTATGATGCGAACCCTTTTGTTACAGAGCATTTAAATTGGCTTGAGCAACAATTACAAAAAGAGCATTTCCCCTATCAAAAAATAAAAGCTGATATATATGAAACACCACTAAAAGAAGATAAAGATATAGCTATTTATAATGACGTATACGCAATTAAGCAAAGTGACTATAACAAACTTGCAGATTCTTTACGAATGAAACAACTATTTATGGATGATAACGAAGCATATGTGCTAACAGGGACATCTTATAACACCATATTCAACGAATTTGAGCAAAGCTACAAAAGAGATTACATTACACTCTCTAGTACAAATACGAAATTACGAGTGAAAGGCTATGAGCATGTGAATGCAATTCCATCTGGCTTTTCATATCAAACGATAGTTTTGCCTGATGTTATCGTAAATAACTTACCTAGCACCGTAAAGCATATATCAGCATACAATTACAAAATTCAAAACTGGGAACAGACATATGAAATTGCTGATAATTTTATAGAAAAAGTGCAAAAAGATCGAAATAAATCCCAGTATGAAGGACCTCTTATTCGCTCCTTTGAATCAGCAGGATCGTTATACAAAATAACATCAGGCAGTGCTGCATTTTTCCTAATTGGGACATTTTTAGGAGTTATTTTCTTCATTGGAGCTGGTAGCGTTCTTTACTTTAGAATGTATACGGATTTGACGAACGAACAAGAGAAATATATAACGATTTCTAAAATCGGTGTAACAGATACAGAGATGAAACGATCTGCAACCATTCAACTTAGTATTTTATTTTTCATTCCGTACATTATGGCATCCATTCATACAATGTTTGCAACAAAAATGTTACAAGATGTAATTGGTTTATCTCTGTTCAAAGAGGTTTCAGCCGTTCTTATTATTTTTGGATTCGTTGAAATCGTATTTTTCGTATTCATTCGTTCACTTTATATGCAAAAATTATCACAATACACGAGTGGACAAAATATTTAAAACAAACTTGATGAAAAGAGTATTTCCTATGCTCTTCTCATCTTCACCCTATCAGGAGGTTCAGGTGAATGACATTTTGGCAGTTTGCATTTAAAAACGTGACGCGGAACGCCAGAGCTTATTTCGCCTATTTTGTAAGCAGTGCGTTCTCCATCGCAATCTTTTTCTCATTTGCAGTTTATTTATTTCATCCTAAATTGCATATGACAGACGTGAATTATTCTCTGAACATATTAATGACAATTTCAGAAGTTGTCATTGTGTTCTTTTCATTTTTCTTTTTACTGTATTCAATCGGGACGTTTTTAAAAGTACGAAAAAAACAGTTCGGGATTTTAACAGTACTTGGCATATCTCAAAAACAATTAAAGCGACTCATATTTATAGAAAATATGTTAATTGGTGCTCTTTCTATATTTTTTGGCATTCAACTTGGAGTTGTCTTTTCACAGTTCTTTTTATTAGTTACCGCCAAAATTACACACGTACCTGGTTTATATTTATATCCGCCTACAAGTGCTATCGTTTTAACTATCATCATCTTTCTTGGGCTCTTCATTCTCGTATCATCTTTTACACCGATGCTCATTCGTACGAGAAAAGCCGTACGTCTTTTAAAAGAAGGAACACAACAAAAAGAAAGAAAAGCATCCGTGCTCATCTCTCTATTTGGTGCGGCATGTTTAATAACTGGATATGTATTAGAATCCAATCCATTATATTTTATGTCGTTAGGCGATACCATTGGGCTTTTATATGCCGTCTCTAGTATATTTGTTATTCCATCGCTTATTGCAGCTGGAACATACTTTTTCTTTTCACAAATTAGTTTTTTACTTATTCGTATTTTAAAAATGCGAAGAACGTTTTATATGAAACGAATTAATATGCTTTGGATTTCGGATTTAGCAGCGCGCATTCGGACAAACATTAACATGCTCTTTATTGTAGCGATGCTATCAACACTCGCTTTTACAATGATTACATTCTTATACGGTTTTGGGAAATTTACAAAGTTTGATGCAATTAGACAAAACCCTTTCCCGTTTACGTATTTATCACATACTGAAAATACATTAGCTGATGAACATTTAAACTGGTTAGAGCAGAAATTTAATGAAGAGCATTTTACTTATACGAAATTTAAAACGGATATATATGAAGTATCTTCAGCTGAAGATAACACGCAGCTCTATTACGCAATTAAACAAAGTGACTATAATGTACTTGCTAAAGCATTAAATTGGGAAAAACTCACGGTAAATAAGAATGAATCTTATATTCTTATGAAAGACTTAGATGATCAAGTTATTGGAACACTTCACAATGAAGAAAAGAAAAATACTCTTACACTTACTCAAAACAATTTACAACTACAAGTGAAAGAATATAAAAGTTATAGCCCATTCCCAAACAGCTTAATATACCAATTACTCATACTATCTGATGAAACTGTAGAATCCTTATCCACAGTTTCCAAACAAATGAGTGTATATAACTTCAAAGTTACAGATTGGGAAAAAGCACATAATATCGGTTCATCGTTTATCACAAAAATCAATAACGACAATGCAGCAATTCAAGCAGAGCATCCACCGTTCCATGCAAGTGAAGCGAGCGATTCTCTATACACAACAAAACTAAATGTCGCTTCGTTCTTCTTAATTGGTACTTTCTTAGGTGTTATTTTCTTTATCGGTGCTGGTAGTGTTCTTTACTTCCGAATGTATACAGATTTAACAAATGAGCAAGAAAAATATATAACGATTACGAAAATTGGCTTAACTGAAACTGAAATGAAACGTTCATCGACAATTCAGCTTGCGATTCTTTTCTTCGTGCCTTACATTATGGCATCAATCCATACGATGTTTGCGACAAAGATGCTACAAGAAGTTTTACATCTCTCGTTCTTCGCTGAGATTACAGTCGTACTGTTGATTTTTGGAACAGTTGAAATTTTATTTTTCCTTTTAATTCGTTCCTTTTATATGCAAAAATTATCACAACATATTAAGTTTTAAAAGTAGAAAGGTGATTACTATGGAAGAAGTATTACACATAAAAAACGTCTCAAAAGTATATGAGGGAAAAGTCCCTCATACTGCTTTAAAAAATATAAATTTACACGTAGATAAAGGGGAATTCGTTGCCATTATGGGGCCATCTGGTAGCGGGAAATCTACATTTTTAAACGTTATTTCTACAATTGATTCTCCTACTTCTGGTGACGTCGTTATTAACGGAAAAAAACCACACACATTTCGTAGAGAGAAGTTAGCTATTTTCCGCCGCCAAGAGTTAGGATTTGTTTTCCAAAACTTTAACCTACTAGATACACTAACAATCGGTGAAAATATCGTACTACCTTTAACATTAGATAATGTTCCATTAAAAGAAATGGATGAAAAGCTTGATAACATTTCAAAAAAGCTTGGGATTGATCATATTTTAGACAAACGTATTTTTGAAGTTTCTGGAGGACAAGCACAGCGTACTGCAGTAGCACGTGCTGTTATTCATCACCCTTCTCTCTTACTAGCTGATGAACCGACAGGGAACTTAGATTCGAAAGCCGCTATTGATGTAATGGAGTTATTTACGAAATTAAACAAAGAAGAAGATGCAACGATTTTAATGGTTACGCACGATCCGTTTGCAGCAAGTTATTGTAACCGTGTTATTTTCATTAAAGATGGAGAGCTTTACAATGAACTGCACCGCGGATTATATCGCGAGAAGTTTTATCAAGAAATATTAGATGTTCTAGCCTTATTAGGAGGAAGACGTGGATGACGTTTTGGCAATTCGCATTTAAAAATGTCTCACGTAATTCAAAAGCATATTTCGCCTACTTTGTAAGTAGTGCGTTTTCTATCATGGTTTTCTTTTCATTTACTGTATACGCATATCATCCACGCTTACAGAGTGTACAAAGCTTTCAAGAACGTGATCCTCTAATGAATTTAGCTAGTACAGCACAGCTTGTGATTGTTATGTTCTCGTTCTTCTTTCTCTTATATTCAATTGGAACATTTTTAAATGTGCGGAAGCAGCAATTCGGGATACTCACTATTCTTGGTATCTCACAGAGACAATTAAAAAGATTGTTATTTACCGAAAACATGATAATTGGGATATTATCCATCTTTATCGGCATTCAAGGTGGACTTGTATTTTCTAACTTTTTCTTATTAGTCACTTCGAAATTAACAAACGCGAAAGGTCTCTATTTATATTGGCCAACAGAAGCGATTATCGTTACAACCGTAACGTTTATCATCTTATTTTTAATCGTTTCTACATTTACACCAATGTTTATTCGTACTCGAAAAACAACGAAGCTTATTAAGGGCGTTAACAAAGAGAAGAGCGAAAAAAAACCATCTATACTGATTTCACTATTTGCTTTAACTTGTTTAGGACTATGCTATTATATTGCTGGTTATCCGCAAGGCTACATAACGGAAAAAAATGCACAAAATGGATCTGTATTCTTAATTATGCTATCTATTTTACCGCTTGTAGTAGTTGGGACGTATTTATTTTTTTCACAAACATTTCTTCTCTTTATCTATATTTTAAAGAAACGAAGAAAGTTTTATTTAAAACAAATAAATATGTTATGGATTTCAGATTTAGTTTCTCGTACACGCAGTAATATTAATGTACTCTTTATTGTTTCTATGCTATCTGCACTTGCATTTACAATTATTATCGGGTTATTTGCTGCAAACAATAATACGAAAGCACCCATACTAGAACGATATCCAATACCATTCACCTATACATCAGAAGGTGTTAATGCATTTGAACAAAAGCATATTACTACGATTGAAACTGAACTTACAAATGCTAATTTTCAATATGACAAATATAAATTTACCGTTTTAAAAGATACAGCTTCAAAAGAATCAATTGCCATTATGAAAATGAGTGATTATAACGCAATAGCACAGCAATTAAACAGACCAAAAATCACTCTCGATTCTTCACAAGTTTATAATATTTCTCGCTATTCACCAGTGTTATTAAATCTCGTGTCTAACCCATTTGCGAAGCAGAACACGATTACACTTGGCTCTAATAAAAAGGAATTTCAAATTAAAGGTTTTATTAATAGAGGAATTGAGCCTCCCTTTGCATTACCTCACTTAATTGTGATGCAAGATGAAGTAATTGAAAATATGATTCCTCATATTGAAACAATTACAGTCTATAACTACTTCGTGGAAAATTGGGAAAATGCAATTGTCCCAACAAAAAATATATTAAAAAGCTTAAATCATGATGCAGAAACCTTGTATGAAGCACATAAAAATGAAGAAGATTTCATTAAACCATTTTATATTTATACAGCTACGGATGAACTCGTTCATAGTAAAGGAAATGCAGTCGCTCAATTCTTTATTTGGGCATTTCTCGGCTTTATTTTCTTTATCGGAGCAGCTAGTGTTTTATATTTCCGTATGTATAATGACTTAACAACTGAAAGACAAAAGTATATTACGATTACAAATCTTGGCTTAACTGAATCAGAAATGTTTCGCTCTGCAACGATTCAATTAGGAATTTTATTTTTCGTTCCTTACATCGTTGCTGGTGTTCACACATTATTTGCGGTTAAGTTTTTACAAAGTATGTTTTCTTTCTCCTTACTAAAAGAGACATGTATCGTACTCACCTTTTTCGGGATTATCGAGATTATTTTCTTCTTCTTAATCCGTTCTCTGTACATTAATAAATTATCACAGCATATAAAAATATGAATAAAATGGCCTTGTGCAATACGCACAAGGCCATTTTCAATAGTTTTTAATAATTAGCAGCAATATCCACCATAGCCGCCTGCGTAACCGCCGTAACCACCATAGCCACAACCGCCGCCTCCGCCGAAGCAGCTAGCACCGATGATAATTAATAAAATAAACAATACGATTAGAAGCGCAAAACCGCCTCCGCATCCACGTCTACGATCGCAATCATCATGTCTGTGTTCACACTTTTCGCTCATTACCCTATTCCTCCTTTAGTATCATTCATAACAAGTTCCTCTTGTTCTAAATGAGGGGATTCCATTTATATTATGTTTTCAGGGCGAATAGGAAGCTTGGCTTACCTAAAAACGGGCTTGTTTTAGGAATTGGGCTTTATTAAAAAGCGAATGAGCCTTATCCAGATGTAAGCATAAAACATTTGACATGCTCTTAATTTCTTACTAATATTTAATTGAACGACCAATCAATTTTTTGATTATACATTTAAATCATATAAATTAGGAGTTGAATAGCGTGACTGATTCTTTTATTGCAGAGGCTAGGCGTGAACAAATTATTCTTGCATGTATTGATACATTAGAAGAGGTTGGATATAACAACTTAAGCTTAACGAAGGTAGCAAAAAAAGCTAAGATTAGCACCGGACTTATTTCTTATCATTTTAACGATAAGCTTTACCTTATGAATCGCACATTACAATTTTTAGTTACCAAACAACATGAATTTATTAGTAATCGAGTACTATTAGCTCAATCTGAAATAAATAAACTAGAGGCTTTTATTGAAGCACACTTGGCTTATCAAGAAACTCATTACAAAAATAATATTGCCTTAATTGAGATTGTCTTTAATGCAAGAAATGAAGAGAACGTTCCTTATTACAGAATCGAAGACGACGAAGAGGAGGATGCTCTTAGAACGATGTTATTAGATATTTTGAAGACTGGTCAACAAAATGGCGTGTTTTCCGATTCTTTCCAAACCGACACATTAGCTTCATTTATTTTAGGAGCAATCGAAGAAAGAATGCTGAAGGCAAATTCATCTATATCCATAGAAAATTACTCAGATGAGCTCATAAAAATGGTGAAGAAACTCACTGTTTAAATATGCCTTGATTAAAAAAATATATATGAAAGGATGAACTACACATGAAAAAGGCATCTGTCATTGGATTAGGTTTTTTAGAAAAATTACTTGCTATAGTAAGCCCAATCCTTTTAGGCATTATTGGATATTTTTCACCTAAATTAATAGAGATTATAAAAAGGATTCCTCTCTTTTCTGATTCAAAAATTATAGAACTTTTAAATTTTATTAACCCCTTCTGGCTTCCTATTATCCTCATGCTAATTGGTGTTTTTGCAGGAATTTTATTTTCTTTAATTATTTATAGTGACGCTTTAAAGATGAACATTACTTCGGAAAGCATTCACGTGAATAAGGACGATCAAAAGAAACAAATCACCAGATCAAATGTAAAAGCCGTTTTTGTAGATAAGCGTCAAGTGGTTATCATTGATCAAGAAGACCGAGAATGGTTACGTGAAACATCTGACATTAACCCAAGCAAAATTAAAGATACTTTCTTAATGCAAGGCTTCCCCTGGGTGGAACAAGATCCTTATAAACATGAGTATAGCTTATGGAAATTAGAGGATGAGCGATTTAATAAAAGCATAAATACTATTTTGTATGAAAGACGAAATGCCCTTCGAGAAGGAAACTCGAAAAAAAAGAAGCATTTACGCAAAGATTTGAATGAGCTAGGAGTCTTTGTCAAAGACGATGGAGAAGATCAGTATGTCCGTTCCATTAAGTAATAGAAAGCACAAAAAACAAATAAAACCTACAGAGAAATTACATTTCCTCTGTAGGTTTTATTCGTTTAAATCTGATCTCCTCTCCTAAAGAAACATATTCAACAAAAGAGCAAAACCAAATGCAATAAATGATAACAATGTCTCGAGTACCGTCCACGTTTTAAACGTTTCCTTCACCGTCAAACCTAAATACTCTTTTACAAGCCAGAACCCTGCATCATTTACGTGAGAAAACATTAATGAACCTGCACCGGTTGCAATAACGAGAAGCTCTAAATTCACACCAGACATGTGCTGAATAACTGGTGAAACAATCCCTGCTGCTGTCGTTAATGCTACTGTAGCTGAACCTGTTGCAATTCGAATTAAACCAGCTACCATGAAAGCTAATACGATTGGTGATAACGAAATATGTTCTGCCATTTGTGCAATAGCTGTTCCAACGCCGCTTTCAATTAATATTTGTTTAAATCCACCGCCTGCACCGATAATTAAAATAATGGAACCGACCGGTAATAAACTTTCGTCTGTTAATTTTTTAATCATCTTTTTATTAATACCTTGTTTGATACCAAGTAAATAAAATGCTGCGAAACATGAAATAAGTAAGGCGATTACTGGACTTCCTATAAACACGAAAAATTCAGTCAATTTTTTCGGTAATGAAATATATGGTGCAACTACTGATAAAATCATCAATACAACTGGTAATAAAATAATAAAGAATGAAACTTTACGACTTGGCAAATCAGTTGATACTGTCGTAACTCGAACAAGCTCTGGTTCATTTTCAGGTATAACCGATACGATAAACTTAACTAAATCTATACAATTCAATCAAATTTACACAAGTTAGTGCTTCATCGTGTTCTCGCAGCCCCAAAGGGACGAGGGGTATAACACTCCACACGAGGCAGTATCGTTACCTCCTATTATCAAGCATTTATTTTACCCATCTTGATAAATTTATCGACGCATTTACATCCCTATCGTGATGGCTATTGCATGAAGCACAACGCCACTCACGAATTTTTAAACTCCACTGTCCTTCTGGTTGAACTGAATGGTCGTATTTTACTCCGCAACATGAACAAATCTTGCTTGAAGCGAATCATTTATCAGCTTTTACATACGCAATGCCATACTTCTCGCACTTGTATGATAAACATTGAAAGAAGAAGTGTAATTTTTGAAATGAAAATGCTTTCGATAGTTTTTTGTTTTTTAACAGGTTTGAGATAGGTAAGTCTTCCACAACAATCCTCATTGGTTTGGTTTTCACCAATTTAGCTGTTGCTTGATGGATATGGTTATTTCGGATATTCGTAATTTTCCTAGATAACCGCAGGTGCTCAGCTTTCGCTTTTTCATACCCGGCAGATTGAATTTTCACACCTTTTTTAAATCTCCTAGACATATCTCTTTGCGCTGACTTTTTCCTTTTCAAAAGTTTTTTAACCTTGGCATCTTTGTTTATATTTCGTTCTTTCATACCATTAGAAGCTACAAAAAGTTCTTTTAAACCAACATCCACACCAATCGATTCATTCGTTAGTTCTTGTGATTCAAAGTCTTCTTGGAATCCTGCACTCATCCACCAGTGACGACCATCAAAGGTAACTCTTGGATTGGATGGTTTTTTGTTTCTTGGTAGTTGTTGGCTTGTTTTCACTTCTCCAATAGACTGAATATGAACGACTTTTTTTCCTATAATCAGTCTTTCATAATTGGCATAAAATCCTTGGATTACATCTTTTTTAGATTTATAAGAAGTGTGATAACCATTTTTGTACTTTTTGAACGAATGCTTCCTTGCCTTATCAAAATCTTTTGAAGCCTGTTTGGGAACTTGTGCGTTGATGTCTTTTAACCACTCATACCTCTTTCGCTTCTTGATCTTTGTAAATCGTTTCTGTAAAGCTAACTGTGAAACAGATTTTCCAAATAGCTTATAGTATCTATCACTCATTCTTTTACAATAGTTATAAGCGAATCTTGCAGCACCAGCATGGTTTCTAAGTACTTTTTCTTGTTCAGGCGTTGGAATCAGTCTAACTTTCTTCGCCAATATCATCAGAATGTAACTCCTTTAATGAAAGATTTGTTCTTCTGAATCGTAGCGTGTTCCACCAGCATTCTCCTGAGACTACTCGGATGCAAACCTGTTAATTCTGATACTTAACTAACTCGTAAAAATTCCATTATTATTCTTACCTCATTGAATCTAACATAGCACGTATGTTCTGCATTTTCAAGGAAGTTTGATAGATTTAATTAAGTTTATCTCGTTCAACTAAGGGCTCAATTCCTTAGCCAGTTCTCTTATGAACTTCTCATATTTTCACATGAGCGCAGACTATATGTTTATCTCTTTAATTTTTCCAGCACCATAGGCTTGTGATGTACTCTCGTCAGTTATACGAGATAGTCGTTGAACGTTCATCTTATCTATTTTGACTTAGATGATTCGAGGCGGAAGACCCATTGTTCTAGTGTTTAGGATTTAACCTTGCACAATCTGATTGATTTTTTCTGCTTTCGCAACATTCACGCTCGCCATTTCTAGCCACGTTGTAGTTCAATCAGCTTTAGGGATTGCCCGCAGTTAAACCCTCACTACTAGCCAATCACTTGACTAGCAGGGCTTACTGATATATTTAATTAACTTTCGTTATAATTGGTTAAATAAATCGCAACAGTTAGTTACCCCTTACTTTATAAAAAAAGAGGGAACATCCCCTCTTTTTTATACGTCATAATTCACTACATAATGCTGCATTTCTGTATTGTAGTAGCCTTCGCTATATTCAATTACTTCGCCAACTTCATCATAAGAATAGCGCATACGTTTTAATAACGCTGTTCCCTCTTTTTCACCTAGCGCTTCTGCAACGAAATTAGGTGCAAGGCCAACCGCGAATTCATCTCTGAAGTTTTCTAAATGTATACCTCGGTCTTCAACTAAATCATAAAGCGATTGTAAATCAAAGTCCGATAAATCTGTACTTGCCATTCGAGCTGAGAAATAGTGCGTATAATGAATGTACGGCGTATCATTTAACATATATAGGCGCTCGATACGAAAACTCTCTTTACCGAATAATCGAAACGGCACTGTTCCTTCTTCATTATGAACGATTTCTGCTTTTAATAATTTCTTCTGTACTTTATATCCTTCTTCCACTAACACTTCTGTAAATTTCTTACCCTTTGACAGTTTTGTCGCAGAAGTATTACGAATCACTTTCGTTCCTTTGCCGCTCTTCTTTTCCAAATATCCTTCTTGAGCGAGTTCTTTAATCGCATTACGCACTGTAATCTTACTAACTTTGAACTCTTCTTCTAATTGCGGTTCTGAAGGAATATTCGTATGAATCGCATATACGCCATGCAATATTCGATCACGAATAATATTTTTTATTTGTAAATATAATGGTCCTTTTTTCCTCGTTACGTTCACTGTTACACCCACTACCTTTCTACATCACCTACTGATGCCGTCATCGCCCGAAGTATATCTTTCTCTGATGACATTGGCGTATCACCGACGATTGTATGTGCTAGCATTCCAGCTGCTGACGCAAATGAAACAGCTTTCTCTGGTGCAAACTCTTTTATCTCGCCATGAATAATTCCGCTCGTATAAGCATCTCCAGCACCTATTCTATCATATACAGAAAACGTAAGTGTTTTTGCAAAAGTGAACGAATCATTTTTACATATAAACCCGCGAAGCGAATGTGTATTATCACTGTTAATAGAGCGATGAGTACCAGCGATTGTAGCGATATGATACGTTTCAGCTACCTTTGGAATGAGATCCAGCAGCTGCGCCTCACGCTCCGTCTCTTCTGTTTTCATCCCAAGAACGAACATCGCATCTTTTTCATTCATCATAACAATATTAGCAAGTCCTAGCATTTCTTCATAATGCGGTTTTGCCTGTTCATATCCGTCTTCTCCCCAAAGTGAGGGACGATAATTACAATCAAAAACGACGGTTCCTCCGTTTTCTTTAACTGCTCTCGCTAAAGATTTCATATGATGACGCACCGTATCATTCATCGCAAGTGTAATACCGCAAAAATGAACGATATCAATTTCCTTTACGATTTCTTCAAATTTATACATTTCTTCACATGCCGTATTGAAGCTACTTTCTAATCGATTCGAATATGTAACGCGGCTTGCACGTGCACCGAATCCATTTTCTAAAAAATACATACCTACATATTTACCGCCTCTTGAAACACGCGAGGTTTGCACACCTAACTTTTGAAGGTAAGATAAAGCTGCATCTCCAACCGAATTTTCCGGTAAAGTTGAAATAAGAAGCCCTTCATGCCCTAAGTGAGAAAGTGCCGCTGCAACGTTCACACCTGTACCTGAAAATGAGTAATTTAACGTGTTAGCTTGCGACAACAATTCATATCCAGGTACTTGCAGGCGCATCATTACTTCGCCGAACGCTGCAATTTTCTTACGCATATTGATCAACTAGCTTTTTCACGACTGCTAATAATTCACGAACATCTTCTACTTTCGTATTACCAGTTTCTTTATCAATAATAGAAGAGTATACGTGCGGGATAACTTGCTCTACATTTGCCTCTAGTGCAATACGTACAATTGTTTCGAAGTTTTCTTTATCAATTCCGCCTGTTGGCTCTAATGCAAATCCTTCTTCTGCACAAGCTTTCGCAACTGCGCGATATTCTTCTTCATGAGCTAAACCTTTCATCGGGAAGTACTTCAATGAATTTCCGCCCATATCACGTACAAGTGCGATTGCTGTTTTAATTGGAACAATTGCTTTCTCTTCTCCTGCTGCACTAATTGGACCAGTAGAAATATTTACGTACCCTACTTTTCCTGTTGGTGATACTAAACTATTAATCCAGCTATCTTTTCCGCCAAGATTTGCACGTGTCGCTCCAACTGAAGGGAATACTTGGTTAATATGACTACCAGGATAATGCTTCGCAATTTCAGCTACAACTGCTGCTTGACGATTATCTCCTGCTCCTAGCCCGATTGATACAGCGTCATCAATTTCTTTTCCGTATGCTTTCATAGCTGTAACAGCTTCTTCTACTGTTGGGTAGTCTTTTGATAACACTCCCACTACTACATAACCTTCTGCTGCTTCAAAAATATCTTTCGCATTTTGGATATTGTTCGCTAATACATTTAATGCTACGCGTCCTTTATAAAAACGTTTTTGAATGTTTGTCATTTTAGTTTCCCCCTACAATTTCTCTCATTTTTTCTTCAATCACATGTATATCATCACCTTGAAGTGGACGTGGATCGATATCAAAGAATCCTTGTCTTACTCCATAATCACGTGTATAAATTGCGATTTCCCCTTCGCGTAATGCAGTCACAACGTCTTTTGCCGATTTATTTAACTCTTTCTCGTTAATATGAATACGAGCTCTAAAGATTGCTCTTCCAGCTTCATCTTGAACGATCGTTACATTTACACCATTTAATTCTTTTAGCGGCATAAGTACTTGTAGCAATTCTTTTTCTTGCTCGCTCTTATCTTCTTTTACTCCATACTCATCAAGCGCTTGAAGTAAGCCAAAAGTTGTCTCTTTCCCGACTTTCATACTTCTTCCGATGCAATGTAATTGCACTTTCAGCCATTCGATATATTTTCGTTTCCCGCCAACAATACCAGAAGTAGGTCCTTCAATTGCCTTTGAACCGCTATAAATGGCAAGGTCTGAATACTTCACATATTTTTGAATGTCTTCTTCAGCTGCCGCATCAACGATAAGTGGTACGTTATTTCGCTGCGCTACTTCCCATGCTTCTTCAACAGAAATCATATTTTTTTGCACTGCATGATGTGATTTCACATAAAGAATTGCTGCTGTATTTTCGCCAATCGCATCTTCAATATGTTCTGCTTTCCCTTCATTTGCGTAGCCAACTTCAACGAGTTTTCCTCCACCTAAGTAAATCATCGTTTCAACAGGAGCACCGTATTGAACGTTATGGCCTTTTAACATAATCACTTCGTTTTTCGCGATTACTTCTTGATGAAGTCTTTCACTTTTACGGCGATTTCCTTCTGTAACGATACCAGCGATAGAAAGCGCAATTCCGCTCGATGCTGAATTCACAACGACCGCTGCCTCTGAATCTAGAATTCTCGCAATATGGTCTCCTGCTTTATCTACTAAATCAGCAATTTCTACATAATTTTGTCCACCATGTTTCATCGCATCCATTACCGTATCTGTAGGAGCAGATACACCTAAAATACTCATTCTACCGCTCGCATTAATTACTCTTTTTAATCCGTACTTAGCATTCAATGAATGACCCATTAATTACAACCCCTTTCGTATCAATTCTTTTTTCAGCAATGCGCTGATCCCCTTCTGAATCAATTAACGTAACCTTCTCATCTTTAACCGTAAATAAAGTTAAGTTTGCAATATCTCCTTCTTGAATGCGGCCAAGCTCTGGTTTCTTAAGCCACTCTGCCGCATTTTTCGTAACCGCATCAATCACTTCTTCTAGCGGATAACCTAAGTAAAGGAATTTCGAAAGAACGTGAGCCATACTATACACTGGACCATGTATACGATTCTTCCGGTAAATATCCGTACTAATTGTATTAAAGGCAATATCGTGACGCTTCGCCGCTTCTGCTACTTTAAAAGAAAAGCTAGCATTACCGTGACCAACATCTAAATGCACGCCGCGATTCACCGCATCTAGTAACACAGGTAGCGGTTTTCCTTCTTCATCAAATAAATTATTTTCTTTCCCGTTTAAATAATGTGTAATGACATCATCTTTTTCTAAAAGAGGTACAACTTCCTCTATACGAGGAGGCGCTGAACCGATATGTACCATAATCGGTAATGATGTTTCATGGGATAAAGCGCGCGCTACATGCAGCGGTTCAATTCCACTATCACAAACGACACTTTTACTCATTCTCGCCTTTAACCCAACGATTACATCTTTATACTTTTCTACTGCTTCTATCGCTTCCTCTTTATCTATCCATTCCATATTGGATAATTCATCAATTCGTTTCAAACCGATGCGAGAAATATTTAAAAAGGCAAATAAATTTGTCTTTGCCTGCTCTCTACTTTTTACTAAATCTGCAATGCGATCAGCACCGCAACTACCCGCATCAACAATTGTCGTTACCCCTTGCTTAACGCCAATTTCATCCACCTCATCGCCATACGGATCAAACTCTGGAAAAGCATGAACGTGTAAATCAATCCAACCACTCGATACGTAAGTACCAGAGTAATCAAGAACCTTTCCACCCTCGCCAGCACCAGCTTTCGTCACCTGTGCGATTTTGTTATTTTCAATTACAATGTCAATCTCTTCCCCGTTCACACGTTTCACATTACGTAGTACGAATCGTTCTGTCATTGTATTTCCACCCTTTTCTATAAGAAGCCATAAGAATACGCTTACATTAAAGTTTCATTTTATATCTCTTTCACACGTTTAGCGTAACACAAAAAAAGGGAGAAGTAAATATAACGTTATAACGTTTAAAAATACATAAAAAGATGTTCCTCCAAAATGCTAATAGTATAGGAAATTATATCAACGATTTTTTGAATATATCTATCATAACTTACAATATATCAACGATTTTTCAATTATATCTATCATAACTTATAATATATTAACGATTCGACAAAGAATATCGATTTACCGACAAAAAACGTCACTTCCTTTCTTATATAAGAAAAGGCTGCCCCAAATGGCACAGCCTTTTTCTCTATTCCTGAACCGTCACAATAACCCCATCCATATTGTTCCCGGAAATTTCATACTGCTTGTTTGCTGGAACGTTCACTTTCGTATTCTCAGAAACTTTATAATAAGAAACAGTATATTTCTTATCTTCTACTTCAGTTGAAACCTCTTTTTTCTCTTTTAAAAACTCTAAATATTCCTCTAGTGTAAAATTCTTTTTTTGCATAATTGCGCTATGAGGTAGGCCGACATAACGGATATGCCATGGCTCATATTGAATTCCAGTAATGTTACTTTTATTTTTCGGATAACGTAATACAAAGCCATGCTTCCATACGTTCTCTTCAATCCATTTTCCTTCAGGCGCTTTCTCCATTTTCTTTTGAGTAGACCCAATGTCCAGTGATAATCCTAAATTATGTTCACTGTATCCTGCTGGAAGTGCATAATCAGATCCCATTTTTTCATATAGCTGTTTTTGCTCTTGGAAATCTCTATAACCACTACTAATCAAAAAATGGTTAACACTTTCTTTGCCAGCCGCATCGACAACGTTCAAAAACTTTTTCACAACATCCTTTGATAAACGAAGATTTCTATCAAATATTACATAGCCTCTCACTAATTCACTATTATGATTTATATTTATAATATCAGACCTAATACTATCTTTTTTTACTGGATAATCCCTATTAACTAATAATAAATCACCCTTATAAATTTGTTCCTTCGTAATCTCTTTCCTCTCGGTGTTTGCCGCCTTTACTAGCTCATCTTTCCCGACAATTTTAACATCGATTTCCTTTTGAAATAACGGTGATATATAAACGCCTACACATACTGTGCATGCTATAAAAAAAGAAATAAATACCCACTTTTTCATTTCTAGTTCCTCCTTAACGTAACTTACGTATAGAATAGAAAAAACTATTAAAATAAAAAGTGGGGTAAAGTTTAAATTTTTATTAAATTATTACGTTCTCGGCTTTTGGCAATCGCACTTCAAACATTGTTCTAACTACATTACTCTCAGCAGAAATCGTACCGTTATGTTGCTCGACAATATTTTTCGCAATAAATAGTCCAAGGCCTGTCCCGCCACGGTTCTCTGTTCTCGCTTTATCACCTGTATAAAACATATCAAAAAGATAAGGTAAATCTTCTTCTGGAATGCTATCTCCGTAATTCATAATTTGTACGACAACTTCTCCATTATCAACATACCCATTCATATCAACAAATTGCCCATCATACCCGTAACGAACGGCATTTGTTAACAAGTTTTCAAATACTCTAGCTAACAATTTTCCATCACCGTACATCGGTAAATGAGGATCGACATTCAATCTAGCTTCTAAATGATGTTTTTCTAATAACGGATACAATTCCTCCTCTAACTGTATAAGCAACTCACTTATATCAATCGGCTTTTTATCCAGCTTTAGCATGCCATAATTCATACGTGTAATTTCAAATAGCTCATCAATTAAACTTTCCAGTCTTTGCGATTTTGTATATGCAATTGTGGAGAAATGTTTAATTTGTTCTTTGGTTAAATTTTCATCTTTAAGAATTAAATCTAAATATCCTAACACGGATGTTAATGGTGTTCTTAAATCATGAGCTAAATTCACAACAAGCTGATCTTTACTACTTTCAGCAAAGTCTCCTCTTTCAACAGCTTCTTTTAACTTTTCACTTGCAACATTTATTTCACGCGCGATATTTCCAAACTCATCATTTGATGAAACTTGAACTTTATTCGTAAAGTTACCGTTCGCAAGATGATGAATCCCATTAGAAATTTCATCAAAGTATTTTAAATACGGTTTTGTCAAAAAGAAGAAAAAGATTATAGATAACGGAATAAAGAAAATTAAAAAGAAGTTAATGTCTCCAAATTCCCTTACCATTGACCTAAATTGTGCTAAAGGCTCTTCGTAGCGAACCATCGTTTTATAATACAACTGCAATCCTTTATAAATTATATAAGTTACAGTTGCTGCAAGCACCATACTTAACGCAAATAAGGCAATCATTTTAAATCGAAAGCTTTTCATCATATTAGCCATTGAAAGTATAACCTACTCCCCACACTGTTTTTATTAATTTATCCTTTCTTTTATCTTCTCCAAGTTTCTTCCGCAAAGTACGAATATGTACCATTACTGTATTTCCACCTTCATAATAATCATCTGCCCATACGTGCTGAAAAATATTTTCCACATTGTATACTTTCTTCGGATGACTTGCTAATAAATATAGAATATCGAACTCTTTCGGCGTTAATTCAATTTGCTCACCATACACATCAACCGTCCTGCGCTCAGGATTAATTACGACTCCGCCTATTTCTAAAGCAGATTTACTCTCCGCTACTTTCGGGTGATTTAACGTAAAAAACCTACGCAGTTGTGCATTTACACGTGCAACTAATTCTATTGGTGTGAAAGGCTTCGTCATATAATCATCCGCACCTAGTACAAGACCTGTCACCTTATCAAAGTCCGAAGTTTTCGCGCTTAAAAAAATAATCGGCATATGATGTTTCGCGCGAATTTGACGCGTCACCTCATAACCATCCATTTTCGGCATCATAATATCTAAAACTACCAAGTCGATTGGCTTCGTTTCAATAATATGAACTGCCTCTTCCCCATCCGCTGCTTTCACAACATGGTACCCTTCTTTTTCTAAATGTATCTCAATTAAGTCAGCAATTTCTGCCTCATCATCAGCTATTAAAATTGAAATGCGCTTCATTTTACGCCCCCTTTATACGCTCGATTTTAAACTAGTCTATGCAATTTGTACAATGAGAAATGGTTACCTACTAGAATAATCCCCATCAACTTAAGAGCATAAATTACTATGCAATTTTTATAAAAAGTTCGATCGTTTTGTTATCCATTATTTTGTTTAGTTCTCCGTCAATTAAGTATCTTTCTTCACATTATAATGACTATTAACCTATTATATTTGTGATACTATATAAAATAATATTATTAATACAATGGAGGTTTACAACATGAAAAATATAAGGAAATTTAAAGATTAGCATACGAAATAAACCCTAAAGGGTTTCATTTTTTGAATTAAGCCGCTTGATTATCAGACATGGTACAATTGTAAACGATACCTAATATATCAAAGACCGTTTTCTTCTCATATCGATGAGATTTCCGCCCGTTTTGCTGTAGAAGATTGAAAAGGCGAATTAGAACCTTTGATAACTTTTGGGTGTCTTTCTATATTAGGTAACTCTTTATACATATAGACATACTTTAATATTTTTTAAAAGTATTCTAAAAGCATTCCTGGTCTACTCTTCACAGGAAATGATAGTAATTTCTTATTTTTGGGAAATGGATGGTAACCCTTGTATATTTTCCTTCTTGTGATTGAATAGAAAAATCATGTCCCAATTTCAAAACCATTTGTTTTACAAGGTACAGCCCCATCCCAGTAGATTTTGTATGTGTTCTTCCATTAGAACCTGTGAATCCTCTTTCGAACACACGATGTATATCTTCTTGCTTTATCCCAATGCCTGTATCTTGAATAAGCAATCGTTTTTCTTCATGATCCTCCTCAAAACGAAAAAAAATCTCTCCACCTTCATTTACATACTTTAAAGCATTTGCAGTGATTTGGTCTATGATAAATGCAAGCCATTTGCTATCACTTTGAACGAATTTCTGCACTTCCTCCATATGAAAGTGAATTCGTTTCGTGATAAAGATTTTGGCATATTTTTTTACACTTTGTTTAATGATTTGATTCAACTGTACATCTGTAATGAAATAGTCTTTAGAAAACGAGTCAATCCGTGAATAGTAAAGAGCCTGTTCCACATAATTATCAATTTTGTTCAGCTCATCTTCAAACTTATCTACAAGAAAATCTACTGTTTTTCCCGTACTGTTCTCAATGAGTAAATTACTTGCGGCAATTGGAAGCTTTACCTCGTGAACCCAGGACATAATAAAATCTTGGTGATCTACTTTCTCGTGAATCAACTTTTGAAGTTGCTTAGAATGATTGTCCCGTACTATTTTTATCATTTTGACATATAAAGCTTGTTCATAATTTTGTGGCTCAATCAATTCTATAGGAAAATCTTCCTTTTGATTCTCTATTAGATTATTTAACTCCAGGTAAAAAGATCTCCGATAATAATATCCAACAGTAATATACAGACTTACGGAAAGGAAACAAATAATGTGAGTATAGAACAGATTTTTAATCACGAGATTCTGACTATCATTTACAACCATAATTAATGAAACAAACAACATTAATATAAAGTACAGTATGAAAAAGAATCGTTTATCTTTTATATATTGAAAAAAACTCATAAAATGATATACCCATACCCTTTCTTAGTAGTAATGAATCCTTCCTTACCGAGGTCAGTAATTTTCTTGCGTATCCGTGTAATATTAACGGTTAAGGTGTTTTCGTCCACGAATCTTTCATCAGCCCAAAGACTGCGCATTATCTTTGTTCGGCTTACAACTGTTCCTTTATTTTGCATGAGAAGTTTTAAAATAATAAATTCATTTTTAGTTAGCGTAATGGCTTCATTCACATAAGAAACATTGTAGGTTTTAAGGTTGAGCACAACCCCATCATGCTCAATAACATTTAACTCTATGTCTTCTATATACGTATACGTTCTGCGCAAGAGCGCATTAATCTTTGCCATTAAAACATCAGTATGAAACGGTTTATTAATAAAATCATCTCCACCCATATTCATCGCCATTACCATATCCATTGGTGTATTACGAGATGAAAGAAAAATAATCGGCGCTTTTGAAGTTTCTCTCATTTTATTACACCAGTAAAATCCATCAAATGATGGTAAATTAATATCCATTAGTACAAGATGAGGACTATTGTTTAAAAATATTGATAATACTTGGTCAAAATCTTCTACCTTTACTGTAGTAAATCCCCATTTTTCTATTGTCTCTCCCAACATATCTCTAATCGTTTTTTCGTCTTCTACAATCATAATTTTCACGGTTATTCCTCCAAAATCTTATATTAAAGATAATTTACGTTGTATATTTACTTCCCATACTGCTGCATTAAATTACGATGGCATAATCTTCTATTTCACATTATAGTGGAAAAAATAAAGAAAAAAAGGAATATTTATTGTAAGGTGACAAAACTGTAAGGTTAACCTAAAAAACTGTAAGGTTATTGAAGGGTTACATCATATAGAATAAATCCTGTAAGAAAAAATAACGTCTTTAATGGAGGAATTATATATATGAAATCAATAGTAGACGCAAAACAAATCAAAAAAATGTATGGAACAAAAGGAAATACATTTACTGCATTACATGATATTGATTTAACTGTTCGCGAAGGTGAGTTTGTTGGAATTATGGGACCTTCAGGTGCCGGAAAGTCCACACTTTTAAATATTTTGGCGACCATAGATCAACCGACGTCCGGTGAGATTTTGATTGATGGGACGAGCATACTAAATATGAAAGAAGAACAATTATCTGCATTCAGGCGGGATAAACTCGGTTTCATTTTTCAAGATTATAATTTATTGGATACGTTAACAGTAAAAGATAATATTTTATTGCCACTTGCACTGGCAAAAATGGATGTACGAGAAATAGAAAACAGAGTTAATGAGATTTCAGAGCGTTTTGGTATTCGTTCTATTTTAGACAAATACCCGTATCAAATCTCAGGGGGACAGAAACAGCGTACAGCTGCTTCACGTGCAATGGTATCTAAACCCAGCTTAATATTAGCTGACGAGCCGACTGGTGCACTCGATTCAAAATCGGCAGCAGACTTATTGGAGAGCTTACAAAATTTAAGCCAAGAAGATAACGCAACCATCCTCATGGTAACACATGATGCTTTTGCAGCTAGCTATTGTAAACGCGTTTTATTTATTAAAGATGGTACGCTGTTTACCGAACTTGTAAAGGGGAATTCTTCCGGAAAAGATTTTTTCAAAAAGATATTAGATGTTTTGTCCATTCTTGGAGGTGGTACAAGTGACGTTATTTAGTTTAGCGAAAAAAAATATTAAAGGCAATTTAAACAACTACCTTCTCTACATTTTCTCTATGGTGATTAGTGTCGTGATTTGCTATACTTTCAACTCATTATTGTATACACCAGAAATTAAAAACGCCGTTAATAATATGGAAGGTACAATGTCACAAACCTCTTTCGTTTTAATAGGATTCGTAGCAGTTTTCATTGGATATTCTAATGCATTTTTCACGAAAAAACGTAAAAAAGAAGTAGGTCTATACTCCCTACTTGGCGTTAGAAAAAAAACCATCGCAAGAATGCTATTTTTTGAAAATGTAATCATCGGGGCTATCACTTTAATATGCGGGCTCGTATTAGGGGTAATATTATCCAGATTGTTTATCATGTTACTCCTTAAACTCGTAGGTGCTCCAGTCGATGTGAATTTTAGTATTCCTATGGAAGCAATTATGAATACCACTATTACATTTACGGCCATTACAATTTTTACATCCCTTCAATCGTATCTTTTAATTTATCGCTTTAAATTAATTGAATTATTCCAAGCAGAGAAAAAAGGGGAGAAAGTACCAAAAGCATCTATCGTCTCTGCCGTAGTTTCGATTATTTTACTCGTAAGTAGTTATTGGTTTATGTTTAACGGGGCAACAATGCTTTCTATGCCTCTTGTCGCTATTGGAACATATTTATTATTTCGTTCTTTAACTGTGTATTTACTAAAGCGTGCACAAAAAAATAAACCGAACTACTATAAAGGGATTAACATCATTGGAACATCTCACTTGTTGTATCGTATAAAAGGAAATGCCCTTATGCTTACAATTATCGCATTACTAATTTCTGTAGCACTGCCATATCTTCAAGCGAGCTTCTCGGAATATTCTATCACTGAGAAAGATGCTCATGAAACAGCTCCTTTTAGCTATATTCATCTTTCAAAAGATGAAACATCTGACAATCAAATCAAACGGGTTATTTCAAAAGACAAAGATCATCCGATTACAGCGCAACTAGATATTCCGGTTATTCAAGTAAAAGGGAATACTTCAGCACCATTCCAAAATAAAAATGATCTATCTGTTAATTTGATTTCAGAAAGTGGATTTCATAAAATGAACAAAATTCTAAAACTAGGAGATATACCAAATCTTTCTGGTGAGCATGCTATTGCATTCCAACAATACATTAATCAACCAGCCACTGATTTTATTGATCATAAAGTCAATATTCAGTTACCTGCGGGAAATTATACTTTTAAGCTCAACAAGTTAGAAAAAAAAGCGATACGACTAACCTCTGGTTCTGAGCTCTTATACATTGTAATTGATAATGCAAAGTTTGACAGTGTAGCAAAACAAATCAGTCCAATCACATATAAAGCTTATAAAGTAGCGGATGAAAAAACAACAAAGGAAACATCTGAAATAGTAATGACGCTAGCAGGGAACGATACTCATATGCGTACGTTCTATAAAGAGTATAAAAAAATAAAGGCACTTACGGGAATGAAAATCTTTGTAGTTAGCTCTTTAGCATTAGTTTTACTAGTTGCAACAGGAAGTGTTATATACTTCAAACAGCTAACAGAAGCACATTCAGATAAAAATCGTTATGAAATTTTACGGAAAATTGGTGTAAATAAAAAAGAAGTACGGACTACCATAGCAAAACAAACATTATTTATATTTCTCTTTCCGCTAATTATTGGCATACTAAATGCAGCCATTTTAACAATGTCAGTATCCTTACAATATAGCATGGACATACAACAAGATGTCATTTCATTTATTTATGCTATGATAACGTATGGTGTGATCTACCTTGTTTACTACTTTTTAACCATTAATTCATATAATAGAATTGTGAATAAATAAACATGAACCACCTCTCGAATATCGGGAGGTGGTTTAATATATTTAACAAAACAAGATGCATAGTGAACTGTGAGCTAATTAACATGTTTCAAAAATATTTCTTAACGTACAATTATCTTTTTTGATATGGTGATCCATTGCCTATCAACTTAAGAAAAGTAAACATCTCAAAAACAAAAAATGAACTGATTTCCCCCAATTACTAACTATAGAGAAATAAATTTTTCGTTTAGGGGGTACTTAAAAGCCTTAGCTTGATAGCGACGTGGCTATGCCCCATAAGAGTACCATTTTCTTGATTTTATGTTAGTGAATAAAGTTTCATCAGCACTTCAACAAGAAATATCGACTTACCGACAATGAACGATAAAATCCTCTCGCTATTTGCGGGCATCCTAACGCAACTTCCATTTACCGTTCAAAAACAATCCGCTGCTTCGTGATTTCCGCCAGCCTTCCGCGGTCTACTTCATACTCAGTATCAACGCTTTGTGGTACAATCACTTTCCCGCTCTCAAGCATCACTTCCGGCGAAATAATATCCTTCTCCCAATGTCTGCTAGAAGCGGATATATCGCCTGGAATCGTAAAGTTCGGCAATGAAGCAAGAGCAACATTTTGCGCTCGTGAAATCCCCATCTCCACCATACCACCGCACCAAACTGGTATGTTATGCTCCATGCAATAATTATGAATTTGAACCGACTCTGTTAATCCGCCCACTCGCCCTGGCTTAATGTTAACGATGCGGCAACTACCAAGCGTAATCGCAACGCGTGCGTCTTCTAAACCATGAATACTTTCATCTAAACAAATCGGCGTTTCAATTTTCTTTTGCAACTCCGCGTGATCAAGAAAATCGTAATCCGCTAACGGTTGTTCAATCATCATTAATTGGAATTCATCTAGTCGTTTCAGCCTCTCTGTATCCGCTAATGTATATGCTGAATTTGCATCAGCCATTAGCGGGATATGCGGAAACTCTTTTCGAATTTCTTTTAATAACTCATAATCATGCTCTGGCTTTATTTTCACTTTAAAACGCTCGTATCCTTCTTCCGCGTACTTCTCGATTTGTTTTAACATAACTGGAATCGTATTAAGGCCAATTACAACGCCGACTTCAATTTCATGACTAGTTCCGCCAAGTACTGTCGCTAGCGATTTCTTTTGACGCTTCGCATATAAATCCCAAACAGCCCCCTCTATTCCGGCT
Organism: Bacillus sp. C-3-6; assembly: GCF_054509685.1. Lineage (NCBI taxonomy): Bacteria > Bacillati > Bacillota > Bacilli > Caryophanales > Bacillaceae > Bacillus > Bacillus sp. C-3-6. The sequence continues at coordinate 4,603,920 of NZ_CM137247.1, forward strand.
TTTGCCATTCGGTTTCTTTTTATATGTTGAAATAGACCCGGTACCTCATTCGGATGAGAAATTTCAGCCTTTAATAAATCAGGTATTAAAAAGTCTTGCAGTACATGCAGCGCTGTCTTCACCGTTTCTTCCGTATACCACGGTTCAGAGAATGCAACGACTTCCCCAAATCCGATGTACCCGTCCGTATCCTCTAATTCAATAACGATACTCTCACGCTTTTCGTAAGTCCCGTAGCTTGCAGCAAACGGGATGACGAGTGGCATTTCCGTTATATACAGTGTCGCTTTTTTTATCTCCACCTACATCTCCTCCACTAATTGTCTTAACTCTCGTCTTAACAATTTTTTCGAAGCGTTACGTGGTAATTCCTCTAAGAAACATGCTTTCTTCGGCACTTTATATTTCGCTAATTTCTCCTCGCAAAAATGAAGAATTTCTTCTTCTGTTACCGCCCCACTTTTCACAACAAAAGCAGCTGGTACTTGTCCCCATTTATCGTCAGCCATGCCGACAACACCAGCTTCCGCTACTGCCGGATGAGAAAGCAACACTTCTTCAATTTGAGCTGGATATATATTCTCTCCGCCAGAAATAATTAAATCACTGCGGCGATCTAATACGTATAAAAACCCTTCTTCGTCTAAATAACCGAGGTCGCCAGTATGAAGCCATCCGTTTTGAATAGTCTCTCGCGTCGCATCTTCACGGTTAAAGTAACCACCTGTTACGTTCGGTCCTTTTACTACAATCTCACCTTCCGCAAATGGTGGCACTACTACGCCCTCTTTTTCAATACGAAGTTGGCACTGAAATAGTGGTTTTCCAGCTGATCCTACTTTCGTTAACATGTAATCTGCGGATAACGTACAAATTTGCGAAGATGTTTCTGTCATACCGTACGTTTGATACACTGGGATTCCTTTTTCCACACATGTTTCTAATAACGGTTTCGGCGCTGGTCCTCCGCCAAGTAACATACATCGTAAAGAAGCAGGGTATGTCCCTTCTCCAAGTCTCTCTAATAAATCTGTTAACATTTTGGATACGACAGAAATGATCGTTACGCCTCTCGTTTGAAGTGCTTTATGAATAAAATCAGCATCATATTTCGGAACAAGTAAAATACGCATGCCGTACATAATGTTTTTCATTAAAAGAGATAGCCCGCCAACATGGAACATCGGCATGCAGGCTAACCAACAATCATCATCACGAAGTCCTAAATTAAGCGACGAACCGACTGCGCTTGCCCAATGATTGCCGTACGTTAAAATAACGCCTTTCGGTTTGCCTGTCGTCCCAGACGTATAAATAATTGTCATCGCTTCTTCTAAAGAAAATTCCTCTTGTATAAATGCTTCCGCCCTCGGTCCATTCATCACTTCAGCAAATGAATAGACAGGAACATTATTCGCATCAAACTGTTGATCCGTCACTAAACAAATAACTTCAGCATCATCCATTTGCCAAAGTAGCTCTTCTCTTGAAAGACGCGTATTTAAAAGCACAGCTACTGCACCTACATAAGATAGGGCGTGAATAACTGTAATCATCTCCATACCATTTTTCATCAGAACAGCCACCTTTTGCCCTCGCTCCACTCCAACATGCGTAAAGTGTTCACAAACAGATACTACTTTTTCATGCAGCTCCATAAAAGTAACTTTCTCTTCCTCTATTTCAATTGCAGTGCGATCTGGTGTTAAAAATGCACGTTGCATTAACCAATTTGGCATCGTCTCCATCATTCATTCTCCTTTCATGAAAGAAAGAGACTTGATATGATATCAAGTCTCTTAGTTGTTTTGTTTCCGGTTTAATCTCATCTAGCTACGCCTCCTAGCCCCTTCCGTCTAAGAACCTTCCGCACGAGAACGTAAAAAACACTTTCTGTGCGAAAGAACCTTAGCCAACGGGGCTAAACATTCGGCTCCGCTTTCATCACGGGAAACGAGGGAATTGACCGAAGTCCGGACTGCGTTTTTCTTTGAATGCGTCGCGACCTTCTTTTGCTTCGTCAGTTGTGTAGTACAATAACGTTGCATCTCCAGCTAGTTGTTGAATACCAGCTAGACCGTCCGTGTCTGCGTTGAATGCAGCTTTTAGGAAACGAAGTGCCATTGGGCTGTTTGCTAAAATTTCTTGTGCCCATTGTACTGTTTCTGCTTCAAGCTCTTCTAATGGTACTACTGTGTTTACTAAGCCCATATCAAGCGCTTCTTGTGCATTGTATTGACGGCATAGGTACCAAATTTCACGAGCTTTCTTGTGGCCTACCATACGAGCTAAGTAACCAGCTCCGTATCCACCGTCAAAGCTTCCTACTTTAGGACCTGTTTGTCCGAATACAGCGTTGTCTGCAGCGATTGTTAAGTCACATACGATATGAAGTACGTGTCCACCACCGATTGCATAACCTGCTACCATTGCGATAACTGGTTTAGGAATTGCGCGAATTAGACGTTGTAAGTCTAATACGTTTAAACGAGGGATTTGGTCGTCACCTACATATCCACCATGACCGCGAACTTTTTGGTCGCCGCCAGAACAGAATGCACGTCCACCTTCACCTGTTAAAATGATAACGCCAACATTTGCATCATCACGAGCTTGTGCAAAAGCATCGATTAACTCCATTACCGTTTTTGGACGGAATGCGTTATGTACTTCAGGACGGTTAATCGAAATCTTTGCGATACCATTGTATGTTGAATAAATAATATCTTCGTAATTGCCTTCTTTTACCCATTCAATAGCCATTACAACTACCTCCTTGTATATTTCTGATTTCACCTATAAGTGTGGCTTCCTTCTTGCTGAAAAAAGTATCACTGCATAGTTTTTAGAAATCCCTTTACTATTGTATCAAACTTTTCCGGTTGTTCCACATGAATTGCATGGCCAGCGCCATGAATTTTGACAAATTTCGCATCAGACACGCATTTTTCGATGTTTTTTAATATGCGGAAGAACTTTTCATCATATTCTCCGTTCATTAAAAGAACAGGTATTTTTAAGTTTTTCAGCTCATCCCACCATGAAGGCTGAGCCCCAGTTCCCATGCCGCGCAAGCTATTTGCGAGCCCTTTTGGGTTGTTAGCAAGCCTCTCTTTTTGTACCGCTTCTTGTACGTTTTTTGCTAAACGTTTTTGCGTTTCAAAAAGTGGAATATCTTCCCATATGGATACAAAACTTTCTATGCCTTCTCGCTCAATTTTATCGGCAAGTCGATCATCTTTTTCACGACGTTCTTTTCTATCCTCTTCGTTTTCGAGCCCAGCTGTACAGTTTTCTAATAAAAGAGAGTGTACATAATCTGGATATAGACATGCCATCGTAATCGCCAATCTACCGCCCATTGAATAGCCAAGTATATGTACTTTTTCAATATGAAGGTAATCTAATAGTTCTTTCATTTGCAATGCCACATTTCGGATGTCATAATGCGTCACATCTTCAGGGCTTTCCGTTTTTCCGTGCCCAACAATATCTACTAAAATGACTTGAAACTGCTCGCTCCAAGAAGGAACGAAGGAACGCCACGTTTCCATGCTTCCCGTAAAACCATGAAGAAGTAGAAGTGGTTCCCCGCTTCCAACTACTTCATATTCATACGATACACCTTGCAGTGTTACGTTCATTTTGATTCACCTTGCAACGATGTAGTAATTACGTCCTGTGTTTTTGCCCATAACGTACGGTGCAATGTTAAGTTTTCATCACGGTTCGTACAAATTTCCACAACGTGTAAACCTTTTGTCGTTGCTCCCTTTTGTACTTCTTCACGGAATTGCTCCCAACCATTTACACGGCTAAATGAACCACCGTACATTTTGACAACGTGCTCATAATCAAGTCCAATTGGTGTTCCAAATAATGATTCAAAATGTTCCTTTTTCTCATATTGTGGTAAGAATGAGAAAATACCCCCGCCATCATTATTTACAACGACAATTGTTATATTTAATTCATGTAATTTCGCTGCTAATAGCCCATTTAAATCGTGATAAAATGATAAATCACCAATCACTAATACAAGTGGATCGCAAATAATGCTCGCTCCTAAAGCTGTCGAAATGATTCCATCAATACCATTTACGCCACGGTTTGCCATCACATGGATGTTTTTATCCGATGTGAAGAAGAATGAGTCTGTATCACGAATTGGCATACTATTGCTCGCAAATAACGTTGCGTCTTCTGGTAATACGCGCACAATATCTGTAATAACCTTTCCTTCAAATGCAGTTTCATATGTTTCCATTTCACGAAGCGTTTCCTTCGTTTTTTCGTTTATATGTTGCCACATTACGAACCAATCATTCTTCTTCATAACTGGCATTTTTTCTATTACTGCCTTGCAGAATTCAATGTCACTTGCTTGCACAACTTCTGTCGCAACAAGAGCTGGATCTCTCCATTGTCCTGATTCATCGACAACGATATGAACTGCTTTCGTTTGTTTTTTTATGAACTGCGTTAATGATTTAGAAACAGGCATACCACCAAAGCGAATTAACACGTCCGGTTTCCATTTTTCTTTTAACTGCTCATTTCGTAAAAATGTATCATAACAGTCAATTACCATCGTTTTATCGTGGTGTCCGCTACGAATATTAGAAAGTGGGTCTGCTAATATAGGATAGCCAGTTTTTTCAGCTAGTTGCGTTGCAAACATTGCAATTTCTGAATGACTATCATCTCCACAAATAATAAGCCCCTTTTCCATATGTGAAAGGCGCCCTACAAGAGAATCTACATATTCACTCGGCATCGTCACGTTTCCTTGCTGAACTACTCCTGTATATTCACTACGTCCTTTATCCCATAAGCTTTCTAGTGAGAAATCAGGGATAAGTGGCTCGCGAACTGGAAAATTAAGATGAACAGGACCCTGCGGCGCTAAACAAGCATTTGCTACTATGCGCTGCGTCGTCATACGAGCGTAATGATACATCGCTTCACTCGCTTCTGGCAGTGCCATCTCTGTAAATTGTTTCACAAAAGTACCGTATAAATTAAATTGATTCATTGCTTGTGGTGCACCCACATCTCTTAATTCATGCGGTCTATCCGCTGTTAAGACGATAAGCGGGACCCTTGAATGAAAAGCTTCACATACAGCTGGATAGTAATTAGCTGCTGCTGTTCCTGACGTACATAATAATGCTACTGGGCGTTTTTTCGCTTTCGCAATACCGAGCGCGAAAAATCCAGCTGATCTTTCATCTACATGTAAATATGTGTTCATTCCTTCGTGTTGTTCCATTAGTAAAGCAATCGGCGTTGACCGTGAGCCTGGACTAATGACAACATCACATACATCTAGACGCGTCAGTTCATCCACGAACGCGCCTAAATAATATGATAATGCTTCTATATGATTGTTCATTTCATTAATTCCTCCAAAGCACCAAGCATCGGTCTAAACTTCAAACTTGTTTCTTCATATTCAAGCTGCGGGATTGAATCAATTACAATACCACAACCGGCAAATAAGGATGCTTTCTCGCCGTTTAATAATCCGCAGCGCAGCGCAACCGCAAATTCACCATTTCCTTCATCATCTATCCAGCCAATCGGTGCACCATACAACCCTCTGTCTAACAATTCAACATCACGGATCAGTTTCATCGCTTCCAAACGAGGTGTCCCGCCAAGAGCTGGTGTTGGATGTAATTCTTCTACCATTGTTAAAAGACTCGCATCGCCTTTTGCTTCTACAGGCGTATATAAGTGAATTAAGTTTTTCGTTGTTAATAAACCTGGGCTTTCCGGAATATTAACGTATTCGCAATGTTCATTTAGTACCGAGCGGATCATGTTAACAACATAACCATGTTCAGCTAAATTCTTTTCATCATGAAGAAGCGCATTACTATTTCGTTCACTTTCTTCTATAGAATGACCATGACCGATTGAACCAGCAAGACACATCGATGTAAATTTCTCATCTTCTTTGCGAATTAATCTCTCAGGCGTCGCTCCTAAGAAGCATGCTCCTTTATAATCAAAAGAAAATACGTAACAATCCGGTTGACCAATGCGAAGTGCTTCTAAAACAAGAGCAGAATCAATCGAATGGTTCATCTCTACTTTTAGTTCCCTCGCCAATACAACCTTCTGCACGTTACCCTGCTTCATCTCATCTTGTACTTTTTCAATTGCTTTCATCCAGCCTTTCGGATCCACTTCTACTTTAGAAATAACAGTTAATTTCGATCCGTTTAGCGCACATTTACTCTCCTCAAAAATTTTCTCTTCTAAAGAAATCATTTCATTATAAAGAGTCTCTGCACAATCTGTTGCTGCAACAAATGTATTCATCGTTAACCATGCTTTTTCATTTTTTACAGTTAATAAAAATGCTGGTAGTGAAAATGTCGTATCTTTAAATTCTTTCCATAGGTCCGTTTTCTCTTTTTCTGGATCAAATGAAAAACCACCAAATAAAAGCGGACCCGTTCCAAATTCATATTCATCTCTTTGGACAAATGCATTCTCTTTTACTTTCTCCCACTCGTCACGAGCGGTTTGAAAGCGCTTATGAGAAGAATTTGCTATAGTGAAAACAGAGCCAATTCCTGCAAATATTACATGCTGAGCCGGGTCTGCAAAATAACATCTATTTTCGAATGAAATCCTTTTTCCTGCTGCATAGAACAGAAGCGGATCCACCCAGTCTATTTGTTTTACAAAACTAACCAATATTTTTTCGTTAGTTGCACGCTTGATAGCTGCAATAAGAACTTCTTGCAAGCCTTTTTGTTTCGTTTGAATCACAATTGTCTCCCCCCTATGGGCGAAAAATAGTCATAATTACGCTTGATTTTAAGATACACCTCAAACGAAAGGCCTGTCAACGTTTAGCATTTCTGAGAAATTCACCTTCTCTTCCTAGAAAATAAACGTTGACACTAAATGATGCTTTTTCTACACTTAGTTGTGTACAATATGTGACCAAAGGAGGATTCAACATGGAAATGAACGTCAAAACGAATTCCTCTCCTACGGCGCCAAAGCCAAGTAAGCAAACAGGCTGGCGCATCTGGTGGAGTTTACTACGTCCCCATACATTAACAGCCGCTTTCGTACCTGTTTTCATCGGAACAGCATATTCGATGCAGGTCGGAGGTATAAATCAAATACATCTTCCTCTTTTCCTTATGATGCTTCTTGCTTGTCTTCTCATTCAAGCAGCAACAAACATGTTTAATGAATACTTTGATTATAAAAGAGGACTTGATCACGAAGGTTCAGTTGGTATCGGCGGCGCTATCGTTCGCGATGGCATTCAGCCAAAAACAGTGCTTAACTTAGCATTTGGATTTTTCGGCATCGCAATACTATTAGGTGTTTATATTTGTATGAATTCTAGCTGGTGGCTTGCTGCAATCGGTCTTGTTTGTATGGCCGTTGCTTACCTTTATACAGGTGGCCCACTTCCAATTGCATATACACCATTTGGAGAGTTGACAGCCGGATTATTTATGGGTGTCATTATTATTGGGATTTCATTCTTTATTCAAACTGGCACTGTAACATCAGAAGTCATTTTACTATCTATTCCAAGCTCCATTTTAATTGGTGCCATTTTACTAGCTAATAATATTCGTGACTTGGATGGCGATAAAGAAAACGGTCGTAAAACGTTAGCAATTCTCGTTGGACGTGAAAGAGCTGTTGGTGTACTTGCTTCGATGTTCATCGTTTCCTACATTTGGACAATTGCTTTAATTATCGTGGGCATCGTGTCACCATGGATGCTTATCGTATTTTTAAGTGCACCAAAAGCATTTAAAGCGACGAAAGGCTTTATCGGCAAAAGCATTCCAATGGAAATGGTACCTGCGATGATTGCAACAGCAAAAACAAATACAATCTTCGGTTTCCTAATGGGAATCGGATTATTACTTGGATACTTTCTATAAAAGGAGCTGCTTATGCGGCTCCTTTTTCATATCTGAAATTCATCTCATAATTCCTACTCTCAACGCTCATACTATGTAAAGAAACTGAATTGTAGGAAGGTGGACGACTATGTTAACTCCACAACAAGTAGGTCAATTTAAATCCATTTTAGAAAAACAAAAACAAGAACTGGAACAAACGATACAAACTCATGAAAATACAGATCGTGCTTCTGAACGCGATTCAGTAGGAGAACTGTCTAGCTATGACAACCATCCAGGTGATATGGCTACAGAGCTATATGAACGGGAAAAAGACTTCGGGCTTATTGAACTTTGGCATAAACAGCTTGAGGAGACGAAACATGCCCTACAAAAAATAGAAGCAGGTACGTACGGCATTTGCGAAGTGTCTGGCGAAGAAATTCCATTTGAAAGATTGGAAGCAATGCCGACTGCTACAACATGCATACAGCACGCGACAAATAAGTTAAATATGAATACACGACCAGTTGAAGAAGAAGTGTTGTCTCCTTCTTTCCACAAGCATGATGAGGACCATTCTGTTGAGTACGATGCGGAAGATGCGTGGCAAGATGTCGCAAATTACGGAACATCTGAAACGCCGTCTGATTTAGAAAGACAAGATTCAAAAAACTATAATGGCATGTATGTAAATAGTGAAGAAAACGTAGGCTACGTGGAGGATTTTGAAAACTTTATCGGTACGGATATGTACGGGAAAAACCCACAAGTTTTCGCTACAGAAGAGCATGAAGAATATGAACAAATGCTTGATGATTTTGAAGAACGTACCTTCAAAGGTGAATTATCTTCAAATGAATCTAGTTCCAAAGAATAAAAAAAAGCATTCCGAAAATCGGAATGCTTTTTATCGCTAGCTAATTAGTTTTTTGTAACGTTAGCTGCTTGTGGTCCGCGGTTTCCTTCAACGATTTCGAAAGAAACTTCTTGACCTTCTTCTAAAGTTTTGAAGCCGTCGCCTTGGATAGCTGAGAAATGTACGAATACGTCTTCTCCGCCTTCAACTTCGATGAAGCCAAAACCTTTTTCGCCGTTAAACCATTTAACTTTACCTGTTTGCATGTCATGTACCTCCTAAATAAAAATGAAACTATGAATCCACATGAAAAGGTGGATATAAAGGACATGAATGTATAACAAGCTTACAGCCTTTAATACAACGTGCTTTATTTCCGTACCACATTATGTAGCTCAATAGTGCTTTCACTATATCATGCTATATCGAAAACGTCAAATGAGAACACTTTCATTCCATCATTTTTTATAATCCTAGTATAACCTTAAATTTTTATTCTATTTTTATTCAAAAATTAACAAAAATACAGTACTCTAATTCTTTTAACTTCTGTACAATATAATTACTACATATTTATGAGGTGAAAAAATGCAAGCACATGAAATCGAGTATAAGTTATATGGCGATGATATGCAGTTTGTTGAAATTGAATTAGATCCAAAAGAAAGCGTTATCGCAGAAGCTGGCGCAATGATGATGATGGAAGATTACATTGAAATGGAAACAATCTTTGGTGACGGTTCTGGCCCATCTAACGGTTTATTCGGCAAATTAATGGGCGCTGGTAAACGTCTCGTTACAGGCGAAAGTATGTTTATGACTGTATTTACAAATACAGGTCACGGCAAACGCCACGTCTCATTTGCTGCTCCTTATCCTGGTAAAATTATTCCTGTAGATTTAACAGAATATCAAGGAAAAGTAGTTTGTCAAAAAGATGCCTTTCTTTGTGCCGCAAAAGGTGTTTCTATCGGAATTGAATTTACGAAAAAAATAGGAACTGGTTTCTTCGGTGGTGAAGGGTTTATCATGCAGAAACTTGAAGGTGACGGCCTTGCTTTCATGCACGCAGGTGGAACTGTATATAAACGTGAATTAAAACCTGGTGAGAAACTTCGCATTGATACAGGTTGTCTCGTTGCCATGACAAAAGATATTAACTATGATATCGAATTCGTTGGTAAAGTAAAAACAGCTCTATTTGGCGGCGAGGGTTTATTCTTCGCAACATTAGAAGGTCCTGGAACAGTTTGGATTCAGTCCTTAACACTTAGCCGATTAGCAGCACGCCTTACAAGCCCAGCAGCGCAAAGTACTGGCGAAGGTAGTGTATTAGGCGGCCTTGGTCGTTTATTGGATGGGAAAGAGTAAAAAGGGCCCTTATGCAGGCTTGTCCATCGACTAATATAATACTAAAATTAAACACCCTTGCTTGCAGTAATGCAGTGAAAGGGTGTTTTAATTTACGTCTACAAACGAGAAAAAGCAGATGAAATAAAGTAATAAGGTTTACTTCAGTAAAATAAGGTATATTATATTTGTTGAATAGATTCTCTTTCAAGACAAGAAAAGTAGGTGAACAAAGTGGGAAAATATCAATTGGATTCCAAAAGTCAGGTAGCTGTGGCAAAGTTTCATGAAAAACAGAAGCCTGCCAAATTTGATAAAAAGCAGAAACTTGAACAATTACGTGCGGAGTATTTGAAAAAAAAGCAAAAACAAACAGATAAATAATATGTTTCGTTTCCCGAAATTTTCGGTATATAGTGCGAACAAACACAAGTAAATAGGTAATCATCGTTCAAATATATACAGGCTATTTTTTCAAACCTCTTACAAGACCAGCATTATAAAGTACTGGTGAAAGTAGTATATTAGGTGGCCTTGTTCACCTTTTAGATGGAAAAGAGTAAAAAATGCCTCCAATGCAAAAAAACATCGGAGGCATTTCTCTAAAGTTTATGACTATGGCACTTTATTTTTACTGCGGAGGGCTATACATACCATTTCGAATCATATAATACTCCATCGCTTCATTAAGCCATGCCTCTTCTTCTTCTTTGTAAGGAGATGGCATCATATTATTATATTGTTCTTCTACATTCTCTAATTTACCTAAAGAATACATTGTCTCTTCACCAACATACTTAAGAGTCGCCTTCATATGTTCATCAACCAATTTTTGCACTTCTGAATCCTCAATTTGTCTTCCAAATAACCTTTTCACTTCTTTTGCTAAACGCACAAACTCTTTATCAAGTGCTATGCCCTCTTCTTCCGACTTATTATATAATCCATCAGCCAATTCTTTTGATACATATCCTTTAAGCCATAAACGTTGTTCGTTTTGTTTTTGAATGCTGTTAATTAGACTCATTAATATGTCACTATCCAACTCTTCATCTTCCTCAAGACATACCATTGTTCGTTCAAGCGCCTTTATCGAAACTTCAATGTGTCTTCTCTTTTCTTCAAAGGCTTTTCTTTGTTGTTCCAACGTTTCTTTTAAATTTACATTCAAACTTGGCATTTTCAGCATAACGCGTATTTCTTCTAAACTATATCCTAATACTTTAAGACTCACTATTTTCTGTAGCTCTAATATATCTTTTCCTTTGTACAAACGGTGACCAGAGCTAACATTCTTTCCAGGTTTAAGTAGTCCAATTTCATCGTAATATTGTAGTGTCCGTATTGATGTGCCTGTCCTCTTTGAAAACTCACCAATTGAACAGCCTTCTCTTTTGCTCATCTTACACTCCTCCTAACAATATGTTTACAAAAATCATACTCCCTCACGTAACTGTAGGTTCAAGTCTTTTTTCCAAAAGCATGAATCAAGTTCCTCACCGCATATATTAAACTATACCTTTTCTTAAGGAGGGCTTCCTTAATGCGTACTCCTTTATCCTTTGATAAAGACACTGCCATACTGTTAGCTTCTTGTTGTGAGTTAACGTATGAACAATATAAACAAAATGGTATTTTCGAAATACCAGATGGTTTTCAATATGTACAAGGGTTTCAAGGAAAAGCCATTCAAACAACAGAATGGTTCGGGTTTATATTAGAATCTGAGGATACAATTATCGTTGCCTTCAGGGGCACTCAAACAGACCCTGATTGGATTATTGACTCTCTCGTCAATCAAAAACCTTATCCTTATGCTTTAAATAGCGGAAATGTCCATAACGGCTTTCTCTCTATTTATGAGTCTTGTCGTGATTCTATTATGGATATGCTCGTATCATTGCCAGCACATAAAAAACTGCTAGCTACTGGGCATAGTCTAGGTGGTGCGCTTGCCACATTACACATATTAGATGCACGTATAAATACTGCCTTCGCACAGTATGGACTTTATACATTCGCTTCTCCAAAAGTAGGAGATATCGCTTTTCGAAATTATTATAAACTACAAGTAGCTAGTAGCTTTCGTTTCGTCAACTTGTTCGATGTCGTTCCACTTCTCCCTCCCCGAAACATAAATTTTAATGATCATGATTGGGAGTATGCACACGTCCATCACAATATGACATTTACAAAAAATACAAAATCCATTACAAATAATCATTCCATTACAACATACAAAACATGTCTGACTTCTCATTTTTAACCAGTAAACAATTGGAAATAAAATATTCGTATACTATAATACTCTATGAAGTTATTTTTGGATGAGGGGACCTTACATGTTAAAATTTATCTTCACACTTTTTCTTATTGTAATTTTTACGGTCACAGGTTTCTTTACATTTTCATACTTTGCGACAGGAGAGTATGATGGGGCAGGTATCATATATACCACTGTTCCATTTCTTTCTTAAGCAAAATAAATAAAACGAGCTTAATTTTATTAAGCCCGTTTTATTTATTAATATCCATTTTTGTTGGTAAATCGATAATATATCTCCCAATATAGCAACTTCTTTAAAACTGTTTAACTGCATTACCAATACCCCAAATTTCATTGCTGTACTGCAAAATCGTTCGATCACTCGCAAAATGACCAGACTGTGCAATATTTAAAATCGACATTTCTAGCCACTTTGTTCGGTTCTCATAAGCTCTACCGACAGCTTCTTGTTTTTCAGCATATGGGCTAAAATCTCGTAGAACGAAATATTCATCATTTTGAATAACGAGAGAATCATAAATCGCTTCAAATTCTGCTCCCGATTGTGCAAAGAAACCATTTGTTAATTGATCAACTACTTTTTTAATGTGCCTATTGTGGTGATAATAATCACTTGCACGATATCCACCATTTTGATAGTAATGAAGAACCTCTTCCGCTGTTAAGCCGAAAATAAAACAGTTATCATCACCGACCCGGTCTTTTATTTCAATGTTAGCTCCGTCTAACGTTCCGAGTGTAATCGCACCATTCATCATAAATTTCATATTACCTGTTCCCGATGCTTCTTTACTCGCCGTTGAAATTTGTTCACTTACATCCGCCGCTGGGAATATATCTTCCGCTAAAGAAACTCGATAGTTTTCTAGAAAGATAACTTTCATATATTGACTGACGTACGGGTCATTATTTACTTTTCTTGCGAGTTCATTTATTAATTTAATAATTTTTTTCGCGTAATAATAGCCAGGTGATGCTTTCGCTCCAAAAATAAAAGTACGCGGATAAAATGTAAAACTAGCATCCTCTTTCAAACGGTTATACAAATATAAAATATGAAGAACATTTAATAATTGTCGTTTGTAAGCATGTAATCTTTTCACTTGCACATCAAAAATAGAATTTGGATCAATCGTAATCCCCATTGTATTATGAATGCGCTCCGCTAAAATCTCTTTACGCTCTTGTTTTACCTCTGCAAATTCCTCTTGGAAACTAGCATCATATTGAACTGTTTGCAACGATTGAAGCTTAATCGGTTCTTTCTTCCACTCTGTTCCAATCGCCTCTGAAATGAGATTTGTTAACTGTGGATTTGCTTTCATAAGCCAGCGCCTATGAGCAATTCCATTCGTCTTATTATTAAACTTATCTGGATAAAATTCATAAAACAATCGCATTTCCCGCTGCTTTAATATTTCCGTATGAATTTTTGCTACACCGTTTACGCTATGGCTACCGACAATTGCTAAATGAGCCATTTTCACAAGATCATGCGCAATAATTGCCATGTCTTCAATGCGATGCCATTCATAAGGATAACGTTCCCAAAGTTCATGACAGAAACGTTCATTAATCTCTTCAATAATCATATAAATTCTCGGTAATAATGGTTTAAAAATGTGAATTGGCCACTTTTCGAGTGCTTCTGATAACGTCGTATGATTCGTATAAGAAATCGTCTGCGTCGTTATGTGCCAAGCTTCTTCCCATGTTAACTTTTCTTCGTCTAGTAAAATACGCATCAGTTCTGGAATTGCTAAAACCGGATGTGTATCGTTAATGTGAATCGCAATTTTTTCATGTAGTTGACGAAGGTCACCATATCTTTCTCTATGCATTCGAACGATATTTTGTAAACTTGCTGATACGAGGAAATACTGTTGTTTTAAACGAAGTATTTTCCCCTCATCATGCGTATCATCTGGATATAAAAACTCCGATACAGCCTCTGTTTCGCGCTTATATTTCAAAATATCTTTGCAGTTTTGCGGGAACGGAACTGGTTCAGCATTCCAAAGTCTAAGTGTATTTACAGTACTCGTCTCATAGCCTACTACCGGCACATCATATGGCACTGCCATAATGACTTCTGCATTTGTATGCCTAAACTCTAAACGCCCGTCAATTTCTAGCGGTTCAACACTGCCGAAATAACTTACTTCCACAGCTTGATCATGCCTTCTTACTTCCCATACATTTTCATGAAGAAGCCACTGTTCTGGAAATTCAACTTGATAACCATCAACAATTTTCTGATCAAACAAACCATGTTTATAACGAATTCCACAGCCGTGTCCTGGTAAGTTTAAAGATGCAAGTGAATCGAGAAAACAGGCTGCTAAGCGTCCAAGCCCACCATTACCAAGGCCTGCATCTGCTTCCACTTCTTCTAACTCTTGCAACGAAATCCCTAGTTCAGATAACCCCTGCTCGCATACATCTCTAATACCTAAATTCAAGATGTTACTTCCAAGCAAACGTCCAAGCAAAAACTCAATAGACAAGTAATACATTTGCTTTTGCTCTCCGGATCGATAACTCTCATTCGTTGCAATCCATTGACTATTCATATACTCACGTACCATATGACCGAGCGTATTATATTGATCACGAGTTGTAGAATCTTTGAAACTTTTCCCATACATCGTCTCTAACTTTTCTAGAAAAGTTGATTTAAAACTTTCAACATGAGTAAACATTTTTTCACCACCTACATGTTATTCCATGAGACTTTTATACAATTCCTTATAAGCAAGAGCCGATTGCTCCCAGCTATAATCTTCAGTCATCGCTTGTTTTACAAGCTGCTCCCACACTGGTTTATCGTGATAAAATTCAATTGCACGGTGAACCGTATGCAGCATGTCATGTGCATTAAAGTTCGTGAAACTGAAACCATTTCCTTCGCCTGTTTCTTCATCATAAGAATGTACTGTATCGTTTAATCCACCTGTTTCTCTTACAATTGGAATCGTACCGTACGCTAATGCGATAAGTTGTCCAAGTCCACATGGTTCAAACAGCGATGGCATTAAAAACAAATCGCTTCCCGCATACACTTGGTGCGCTAATTCTTCATTAAATCCGATATAAACTTTTACCTTCTCCGGATACTCATATGCCATCCACTCAAAGAATTGCTCATATTCCGAATCACCTGAACCTAAAATAATACATTGTACATCTTCTTCCATTATTTCGCGGAATACAGTGCGTACTAAATCAAGACCTTTTTGCTTCGTTAATCTCGTTATCATTGAAATAATTGGTGTATCCTCTTTTTCTGGCAAACCAAAATAACGCTGCAAAGCGCGTTTATTTTCACTCTTTTCATATAATGACTCTGCATCATACTGAGCCTTAATATACGAATCCGTTTCTGGATTATATACGCTCGTATCAATACCATTTACAATGCCGCTAAGCTTATCATTATATTTTCGCAGTAATCCATCTAGCTTCTCACCGAAAAATTCATATTGAATTTCTTCTTTATACGTCGGGCTCACCGCTGTAATTTGATCCGAAGCGATAATACCGCCTTTCATAAAGTTTATGTTTCCATAAAACTCTAGCTGCTCACTATGAAAATATTCATCACCAAGCTCTAACAAGTCGTACATCACTTCAGGAGGAAATACTCCTTGGAACTGCAAGTTATGAATCGTATATACCGTTTTAATACGCTCATATAACGGGTTATCTTGATACTTTTCACGAAGTAAGAAATTAACCATAGCCGTATGCCAATCGTGGCTATGAAGAACATCCACTTCAAAATCAAGGTGCGGAATACACTCTAACACTGCTTTTGAGAAATAAGAAAAACGCTCCCCGTCATCATAATGACCATACAGAGAATCTCTCTTAAAATAATATTCATTATCTATTAAGTAATACGTAATTCCGTCTTGCTCACCTTTTAAAATTCCACAATATTGATTTCTCCACCCGAGCGGGACGTTAATTACTTTATGTAACGTACACCCATCTCTTAACTTTTTCGGAATGAGGCTATAATTCGGAAGTATAATACGAACGTCCACTCCTAATTTTTTCAGCTCTTTTGGGAGCGCACCCGCTACATCAGCTAATCCTCCCGATTTCACAAACGGTACACATTCTGATACTGCAAATAAAATATTCACTTGTTGTCCCACTGCGCGAAAAGTTTTTATTACTCCTCTTGCAGCTTCCTCCCTTCGAGTTTTCATTTAAATTAAAACTTTAATCAGTGGAGGAAAAAGCCCCCACTGATTCTTTAGGAATAACTATTAATCGTACTGTTTTGTACGCTTCCTTTTTCTACAACATACGGCTCATCGATATTTCCTTTTAATACGACACCGTCGCCAATTTTCACGTCTTTATCAATAATAACACCGTCTATTATACAGTTATCTCCAATTTGGCTCTTTTGCATAATAATACTGTTACGAATAATTGATCCTTTTCCAATTTTAACTGAACGGGAAATAACACTGTTTTCTACCTCCCCCTCAATAATACTGCCATTTGCAATCATTGTATTTTTCACGACTGCACCCTTTAGATAACGAGTTGGTGGCTCATCTTTTACTTTCGTAAAGATCGGCGCTTCTTTCTTAAATAATTGCTTCCAAATAGCAGGTTGCAAAATTTCTAAGCTATGTTTATAGTAACTTTCGATCGAGTCAATAATTGCTACATATCCAGTATGTTCATATGTAGCAATGTGTAATGATTTCCCGCGTTTTTCTCTCACTACATCAAATAAACTGTATTGCTCCACATCTTTATATGTCTCAAATAAATCTAATAATAATTGTTTCTTTAACACGTATGTTTGAAGCGAAACCCCTTCATGGCAAACTTCCGTAATATCAGCCGCCGTATGTATATGTCGCTCTAACACAGCTTGAAAATTTAATGCTGTTACGAGATGGCTATTCGTAATAACAACGTACTCTTCTCTGCTTCTTAGAAAATAATCAATATGTCTTCTAAAGTGTGCAAAAGACCCAAACTCATCTTGGTCACATTGGCAGTTTGGCGGGAATAAAAATAGTCCGTCTCGTTTTCTATCTAAATCCCACTGTTTTCCTGAACCAACATGGTCCATTAACGAACGGTTTTTATGGCTTGTAAAAACTGCCACACTATGAATACTAGAATTCACCATATTTGAAAGCATGAAATCAATGAGTCGATAACGGCCCCCAAACGGTAACGCCGCTAGTGAACGATGCCCTGTTACTTTCTTTAAGGAAGGAAAACTTCCCGTTGCATTAATAATTCCTAACATTTTTTCTCCCATTCATTTCATCCCCCTTTTCTATTTCCCTTCAGCAATTAATACTACATCGTCAACATTCTTTTCTGGACGAATGATTGTTCCATCTTCGATAACCATTTCTGATCCAACAATCGCTCTTTCAATCACAACATTTTTACCAATCTTAGCCCCTGGCATAACGACAGAATCAATCACCATACTACCTTCTTCCACCGTCACTCCTTGGAATAACACAGAATGCTTCACGTCCCCTTCAATGACGCACCCTTCGTTAATAAGCGATTCTTCTACTTTCGCCTTTTCAGCAATATATTGAGGCGGTTCGTTTGGATTAACAGAGTAAATACGCCAATTACGATCGTTTAAATTCAGTGATGTTTCATCGCGAAGCAAATCCATATTCGCTTCCCATAAGCTCTTCACCGTTCCAACATCTTTCCAATATCCTTCAAACGGGTACGCCATTAGCTTCTTCCCTTCATCTAATAAAAGCGGAAGGACGTCTTTTCCAAAATCATTACTAGATTCAGGATTTCTTGCATCCATCTCTAAATACTCTTTCAAAATTGACCAATTAAAAATATAGATTCCCATCGATGCAAGATTACTTCTTGGAAATTGTGGTTTCTCCTCAAACTCAACAATCTCCATCTCTTCATTTGTATTCATAATGCCAAAGCGACTCGCTTCATCCCAAGGTACTTCAATAACAGAAATGGATACATCCGATTCTTTCTCAATATGGTAATCTAGCATCTTACTGTAATCCATTTTATAAATATGGTCGCCTGATAAAATAAGAACATACTCCGGTTCATACTGACTTAAATAGTTTAAATTTTGATAAATGGCACTTGCCGTACCTGTATACCACTTAACCCCTGAAGACTCCGCATAAGGAGGTAATACTGTGACCCCACCGTTTACTCGGTCTAAATCCCACGCATTTCCGATTCCGATATAATTATGAAGTTCAAGTGGTTGATATTGTGTTAAAATCCCAACCGTTTCAATACCAGAATTCGCACAGTTACTTAGCGTAAAATCAATAATGCGATATTTACCACCAAATGGAACAGCTGGCTTGGCTAAATTTTTTGTTAATGCACTTAAACGACTACCTTTTCCCCCTGCTAGTAACATTGCTACGCACTTTTGTTTTTGAGCCATCTTGTTTTTTGCTCCCCTTTCTCGTCTTCACTGGTCGTAATATGGATACGCCAAATGGTGGAATTGTAATCTCTACATGTGCCGCTTGATTATGGTACGGTTCTAGAATTGTCTTAAGACGTTTCTTATTCACTTGCCCCGAACCGCCATATTGCTGTGCATCACTGTTTAAAATCTCGTTATAATACTCGAAATCTGGTACACCTACTTTATAGTTATCATATGTAGCTTTCGTAAAATTACATACGACAACTAACGCATCTTCTTGTTTATCCCCTTGGCGAATAAAAGAGAAAATACTTTGCTCATTATTATTAGCATCAATCCACTGAAAACCTTCAGGTGAATGGTCAAGTTGCCAAAGTGGTTTTGAGCGCTTATACAATGCTATGAGCTCATTAAAGTAATCATGCATATAACGATGCATTTCAAAATCATGTAAATTCCAATCTAAATCTTCGAGGTCTTTCCACTCATCAAACTGTCCGAATTCTCCTCCCATGAAAAGTAACTTCTTTCCTGGGTGAGTAAAGAAATATCCATATAATAAACGAAGTTGAGCAAACTTATCCCAGTAATCACCTGGCATTTTATTTAATAACGACTTTTTCCCATGAACGACTTCATCATGAGAAAGCGGTAATATGAAGTTTTCAGAGTACGCATATAGTAAAGAAAACGTCATTTTCTCATGAATGTGTTTCCTATATTCAGGCGCACACTCCATATATTTCAGCACGTCATTCATCCAGCCCATGTTCCATTTGTAATTGAATCCAAGCCCACCTTCATACGTTGGAGTTGTTACAAGTGGCCAAGCTGTTGAATCTTCTGCCGTCATAAGAAAATCTTCATCCTCTGCAAACACTGCTTCATTTAACTCTCTTAAAAATGAAACAGCATGCTCATTACTTTGCTCTTGTCCTTCTTTATTCCAGTACAACATGTTCGCAACTGCATCAACTCTGAAACCATCAATATGGAAATATCTCATCCAAAATAACGCATTTGAAATTAAGAAATTACGTACCTCTCTCTTTCCTAAATCAAAATTGACAGTTCCCCATACTGGATTTTCTTGTACATCTTTATCTTTATATTCATAGGTCGGTGTACCATCAAACAAATATAAACCGTGAGCATCTTTACAAAAATGCCCCGGCACCCAATCTAAAATGACACCGATTCCATATTTATGACATTCGTCGACAAAATGCATTAAATCATGCGGCGTACCAAATCTACTCGTCGCTGCATAATATCCCGTTCCTTGGTATCCCCAAGAACGATCATATGGATGCTCAACAAGCGGCATAATTTCAATATGTGTAAATTGATGTTCCACCACATACGGGATGAGCTCTTCAACCATTTCCCTGTAAGAGTACAGCGTTCCATCTTCTTTCTTTTTCCAAGAACCAAAATGTAATTCATAAACTGTCATCGCTTCTTTATAAATCGATTTTTTCTTTTTCTTACGATTCCAGTTTTTATCATTCCATTCATATCCTTTTATATCAAAAACTACAGATGCCGTATTCGGTCTTACTTCTGCATATACAGCATACGGATCTGCCTTTAAAATGACGTCACCAGCCAACGTTTCAATCGCATATTTATATATTTCTCCTTCTTCAATATGCGGTATAAATAAGGACCAAATGCCTTCTTCTGTCACTTGTAGCATCTTATGTTGCTCATAATCCCACTCATTAAAATCCCCAACAACACTCATTGCTTTCGCATGAGGAGCCCACACTGTAAATCGTACCCCTTGAATCTCATCTTCCGTCACAACATGCGCGCCAAAGATGTTATAACTTTCATAGTACTTTTCTGTATGAAACTCATCTCGTTTCACTTCTTCACAATTTATTACACTCAATATGCTCACCTCACTTAGATGACAGAATTTTTTATACTTTAACTATTTCTGCGAAAAACTGCAATATCCTTGTTAATTTATAAAAAACATTCGTTTTTTTCTTAAAAATGTTAGTTTTTCTTCACATTTCTGTGTAAAATATCGAATTTTGACGAATATTCATTGTAAACGCTTCATTCTACTTCTATATTTCCTCCTATTATTTTTTTCTCAACCTTTATTTTATTAGGTTTATTCTATCTTTCACCCTATTTTCCACTTAAAATAACCATAAAATAATCTGTCATAAAAAATGTTTCTCAACATTTTTTGTCATGATTTTATTGAAATGCGAAATTCATAAGCATATACTTGTTCTCAATAAAGAACCGAAATCTTTCGTAACTATAATTCATAGCGGACTACTATGTTTACTTATTTATCCTTGTTGCGAACGATTGCTATAAAAATTTAACTAGGGGGCTTTCTTATGTCATTAAAACAAAAAGTAGGAATGGGAGTTGTCACCGCTTCACTTGGTTTATCCCTTACATTCGGAGGTGTATTCGCCTATTTCAGTGATTCAGAAACATCGAGTAACTCATTTCAAGCTGGAACACTAGATCTTTCTATTAATCCAAGTGTAATCGTTAATGTGAAAGATTTAAAACCAGGTGATTTTATTGAAAGGAACTTCAAGCTTGAAAATAAAGGTACATTGGATATTGCAAAAGTAGCACTTGAAACATCATATGAAGTTACAGATGCAAAGCAAAATAATGACGGTGAAGATTTAGGTGATCACATTATCGTCAAGTTTCTAGTGAATGATGGACAGCCATCTAATCCAAACGATGATCATGAGATTTTGTGGGAAACAAAACTATCAGAATTAAAAACTATGAAACCTGAAGATGTCGCTACGTCTCTAGAACGTCATAACTTAATAGATGGTATTAAATCTGGTGAAACAGATTACTTACATGTCCTCTTCTCATTTGAAGATAACGACCAAGATCAAAATAAATTTCAAGGTGATTCCCTGCAGCTAAACTGGACATTCCATGCTGAGCAAACAGCAGGTGTGGAGAAATAATTTTTTAAAATATAAATTATCGGAGGCCTATAAATGAAAAAGAAAAACCGTTTTGTTACTGGAATTGTAACGGCTGGCATTCTGTTTTCAACTGCCATTCCGTTCAATGTACTTGCTGAAAGTCCTATTAACCAAATTGAATCTTCAAATGCTCATTCTATATTATCGAAGCTTTCTAAAGAACAACGCCTAGCATTACAAACGGTAGATGCCAACCCTGGTTTTACAATTTCACCAGATATTAATACGAGTAGTTCTGAGCCTATAAATATCATTGTAGAATTTCAAACTGCACCAGTAAAGATTAATGAATTAAAACAAAAAGAAAAAGGATTACAAGCTGCTCCTGAAAATATAAAAGCACGTATTGATCAAGAACATGAAGAATTCGAAAAAGGACTAAAACGTCTTTATCAATTCAGCCCATCAGTAAAATCAGGAAACTTCCAATCTGTACAAATTAAACGTTCTTATAAGCATGCGATAAATGGTGTTGCGATGACATTACCAGCAAATACAGTTGAAGAGTTGTTACGAATTGGTGTTGTAAAACGCATTTGGAAAGATTACGAAGTGAAATTAAATTTACCAAAACAAGCTGAGCAAAAAGCACCTCAAAAACTAACAGATAGCATCCCGCAAATTGGAGTAGATAAGTTACATAGTGAGGGCATTACTGGAAAAGGAATTAAAGTTGGCGTATTAGATACAGGTATTGATTACAATCATCCTGACTTAAAAGACGTATATAAAGGCTATCGCGCAAAACCTGGCGAGGACTCTAGCAAAGTAGATCCAAATTCAGTAAAGGGTTGGGACTTTATTAATAATGATGCAGATCCAATGGAAACTACTTATTCAGAATGGCAACAATCTGGTGCTCCTGAATTTGATAACCGTGGTTCTGCCTTCTACACAGCCCACGGCACTCACGTAGCAGGTATCGTTTCTGCTCAAAAGAAGAACCAATCTGATTCAGCAGTAAAAGGTGTTGCACCTGACATTGAACTGTATAACTATCGTGTACTCGGTCCATACGGAAGTGGAGATAGTTCAGGTATTATCGCTGCAATTGATAAATCTATTTCTGACGGTATGAACGTTATTAACTTATCGTTAGGTGATGATAGCAACAATCCTCTTGATCCAACATCTATCGCTGTTAATAACGCGATGCTTTCAGGCGTTGTTACAGTCGTTGCTGCTGGTAACTCTGGACCGAATCCATCAACACTCGGATCACCAGGTGCTTCGCCATTTGCTATTACGGTTGGAGCCAGTGATAGCTCTATTTCCTTACCGAAACTATCAGGTCATGCTGGACAATTACAATTCCCTAACCTAATTTTGTTCGGCAAAAACTTCACTGATAAAATAGAAGATTTCAAGGGACAAACTTTACCTATTGAATCTGTAGGAATCGGTACGTCTGACGAGTTTAGTAAAAAAGATGTAAAAGGAAAAATCGCTCTCGTTGCACGTGGTACAACCTCATTTGATGAAAAAATTGCTAACGCAAAACAAGCAGGTGCAAAGGCCGTTATTATTTATAACAACGTGGATGGAGAAATTCCTTTCTACGTTGGTGAAAGCACAAAATACATTCCAGCATTCCGCCTAACGAAAGAAGACGGTGAAAAACTAAAAGCTCAAATTGAACAAGGTAGCACATCCTTAACTTTCGATGAAATTAATTACATTCAAACAGAAGGCGATCATCTTGCAGACTTTAGCTCACGCGGTCCTGTTACAGCAAATGATGATATTAAGCCTGATATTACAGCGCCTGGTGTCGCTGTCCTTTCAACAGTTCCTGAATATATTAACGACCCGCAAGAGGGTGAAAACTACGCTGTTTCCTATGAGCGTATGCAAGGAACATCTATGGCTTCCCCTCATATTGCTGGCGTTGCTGCTCTAATTTTACAAGAACACCCAGACTACTCTCCGTTCGATGTAAAAGCGTCTCTTATGAACACAGCTGATGATTTAAAAGAAAAATATTCGGTGTATGAAGTTGGAGCTGGGCGAGTAGATGCTTACAACGCCGTTCGTACAGAAACAAGCTTTAAAGTATTAGATACGACACAAACTGTTGTAAATGATGAAGTAATTGAAGTGCCCGAAGAAACTGGATCTATTGCATTCGGTAAGTTTTATCAAAAAGACGGTGAAGCTCTTGAACAAAAACGAAATATAAAAGTAACTAATCATAATAAACAAGAGAAAAAAGAATTTAAAACAGAAATTTCTTATACACCAGCTTCGTCTACTATTAACGATGCTGTCGCAAACGGTGTAAAAATCTCTGCTCCAGAAACAATTACTCTTGATGCTGGCAAAGCAGGTGAAATTGAAGCAAAAATTAATGTTCCAGCCGGTGTAAAACAAGGCCGATATGAAGGATATATTCATATTACGAACACGAAAAATAAAGAAGAAACATATCAAATCCCATTCTCTATTCGTGTATCAGAGCCTGGTATTGAAAATACAATACTATCAAGAAAAGCAATTTCAACTGATACATCTAAATTTAATCCATACGGTGAATCGTATGTTCACGGGGCATTCCAATTAAACAGCGAACTTGAAACGTTAGATCTTATCGTAAAAGATTCCAAAACAGATAAAGCTCTGGGCTTCATTGGGACATTAAACACAAGTGGACTAAAAACTGATGTGTATTACTACTTAGACTCATTCTTTAATGGAAAAGTGTATCCTTTTACAAATGATCCTGCAAAACCAATTGGTGATGAGAAAATCAACTTACCAGAAGGAGACTACACAATTGAGTTTGTCGGTTATGATAAGGCTGGGAAAGCACGTGTAAAAGGTGATTATGTTGTAATTGATAATACCCCACCAGAAGTGAAACTAACTGGATTAAAACCTGGTATTTACGAGTTAAATGAAGAAAATTATACAGTAGAAGATGGCAAAAAAGCACTATGGATTAAAGGAAATGTATACGATTCAAACGTTGACTACTTAAAAGGAAAAGGATTAAACATTACGCAAGAAGCGAATGGCGTTATGTACTATGACTATTCTCCATACTTGCATAAGTTTTTACCGATTAATGCAAATGGCGACTTTAAAGTTGGCATTACACCTGACTCCTTCAGAACGGAAGGTCCAATGAACACAGGCGTATATATTTTCGATTATGCAACTGCAGGAGCTGACTATCCAAGCGGTGTAAATAACTACTGGTTTATCCCACAAGGTGCTCAATATGCGAAAGCTAGTTACGATAAAAAAGAATTATATAAAAATGACGAGTTCACAGTAACACTAAACGCAAAACACGTAAAACAATTTGTTGCTGGGCAATTTAATGTAAACTTCCTAGAGAAGAACTTCAAATTTGCAAATGCAAAATTTAATCCTGCTTTTGAAAAGCTACTTTCCGAAAAAGGAGTAACCGCAAAAGTAAATGAACCGAAACTAGAGGCAGGTTCGGTTACAGTTGGCGGCACTATCGATGACAAAAACTTTGCTGGATTAGATGGTGATTTCCCGTTCATTGATGTAACTTTCAAAGTAGAAAATGATGAATTTTATGAAGCAAACGCTCAATTAGAGTCACCAATTTTTGTTTACTGGAAACAAGGTGAATCAGAACCAAATAGAATGCGTGTACTTCAAGATCAAACATTCTCAGTTATGTCCTTAAATTCACTAGTAGAAGGAAATATTAAACCTGGTGCATTCTTAAATGAACGTGGATATTTAGATGAAAAGTTTGATTATGCAAAGCTTGGCGTAAAAGTATACGCAACTGATTCTTACCGTCATAAGTTTGAAGGTTCACTAGATAAATATGGGTACTTCAAACTAAATGGACTTCCAGTTAATAAACGCGACTATAACCTATATGTAGAAGTGCCAGGACATTTAACAAGCCGCCTAACAACGAAACTTGGTACTGAAAAAGACGGTAAGCTGCTTGGCCAATATTATTATGCAAGACCTGACGAAAACCTTGCCGGCGATGTAAATGCTGATAAAGTAATCGATATTAAAGATGCTGAAATTATCGCTAGCAACTATGGTAAAAAAGGACTAACTGTAAAAGACGGAGACCTTAATAAAGATGGGATTGTCGACGAAAAAGATATTCGCTTCGTTGAAAAGAACTTCTTGAAAAAAGGGCCAGATGCATCTAAATCACAAACACCTGTAGAAAAATCAAAAAGCGGTACACTGACAGATATTTTAAAGAAATTGGGATTAACGCCTAAAAAATGATAAAGTGAAACTTTAATCAGTGGGGGGGTGTTCATCCCTCACTGATTATCAGCCCTCACCAATCGGGCTTTTACGGGCAGTTGATCACCAAACTAACTTCTTTGCTTTCGCTGCATTTTGAGGTGGGGATCTTACTGCCCGTTAATGCGGGATAATAAAGAGCACTCTACGTAAAGTAGAGTGCTCTTTTCTATAAACGACCCTTATCCAGCAAAAGGGGTATATTGGGGATATACAAGGGAAACCGGAAAAGGAATTTATATTAAATTATATAAGTTCAGAGGTAAGAAGCAGTTTCCCACCTCTGAATTATTTAGCAATTATTATAGTACTGGTGCCATTGTTTCTTTTAATACTTTTACAGAATGAGCGAATTTCGCTTTTTCATCTTCATTTAGCTCAAGTTCTACGATTTCACGTACACCTTCGCGGTTAATTACAGCTGGAACACCTACGTAAGCATCTTTCTCTCCGTATTGACCTTCAAGGTATGCAGATACAGTTAATACGCTGTTCTCGTTGTTTAAGATTGCTTTAGTTACACGAAGTAGTGACATACCGATTCCGTAGTAAGTTGCACCTTTACGCTCGATAATATGGTAAGCTGCATCACGTACGTTTTCGAAGATTTTATCTAAGTCTTCTTGATTGTACTGTTCGTTGTTAGCTAAGATTGTTTCTAGTTTTTGTACACCGATAGTAGCGTGGCTCCATACTGGAAGTTCAGTGTCACCGTGTTCACCAACGATGTAAGCATGAACGTTACGTGGATCTACATCTAAGTAGTCACCTAACATGTAACGGAAACGAGCAGAGTCTAAAGTAGTACCAGAACCGATTACGCGCTCTTTTGGTAAACCAGATTCTTTCCAAGTTACGTAAGTTAAAATGTCAACTGGGTTAGTTGCGATTAAGAAGATTCCATCGAATCCACTATCCATAATACCGCGAACGATTTGTTTAAAGATCTTTGTATTTTTCTCAACTAAGTCTAAACGAGTTTCACCTGGCTTTTGTGGTAATCCAGCAGTGATAACTACTAAA
Source organism: Bacillus sp. C-3-6 (assembly GCF_054509685.1). Lineage (NCBI taxonomy): Bacteria > Bacillati > Bacillota > Bacilli > Caryophanales > Bacillaceae > Bacillus > Bacillus sp. C-3-6. The sequence continues at coordinate 4,631,020 of NZ_CM137247.1, forward strand.
TCTGCATCTTTACAATCTGCATAGCTACCGCTCCAAACTTTTGTTGGTGATGGAGAGAATGGTACCGCATGGCTTAAGTCCATTGCTTCCCCTTCTGCTTTTGCTTCATTAACATCTACTAATACGAACTCTTCAGCTACACCTTGGTTGATCATTGAGTAAGCGTAACTACAACCTACAGCTCCTGTTCCTACTAATACTACACGATTGATACCTTTTTTCATGGTAATTTCCCCTCTCTATTGTTCACATCTATTTTTTATGATTGTTTAAGTAATTAATTAAAATACTAATTTAATGTTGTTTAACTTCTTTACATTCATATTGTAGCACGTATTATTGTGAATTACTTCACAAATTATGACCTATTTGTGAACTTTTTCACATAGAGTGTAAAGTTATTAGAATAGGTGTGGAATCAATTTCAATGGAGGCGTTTTCTTTAGATTGTGAATAAAAAGAATGTGATTTGATTATTCCCTATAACTAAATTCAATTTCTATAATCAAACTAACACATTATCTCCTTATACGCTGGACGTCAGTTGGCCTATATAGACTACGGTGACATAAATGAATTAGCATATACTTTACCACCTCCCTTTTAACTATTACCGTATATTAATAAAAAGATATTATTCAAAATCATGCATTCTTTTCTAATAATAAACCATTCAATATAAGTGATAGGCTATGCAAAGCTTTAGACAAATGTGCTTCTGCATCTTCAGAATTCGCAATCCAACAAGCAAGGTCCACTAGTCCACCATTTATGAATCTTGCTAAAGCTTCGCAGTCCGTCTTTTCAATAATACAGTCTTTCATTAATTGCTGAAGCATCTCCGCCATCGTCGTTAAACATTGCGAATGCGATGATTGATAATAACTATTTCCTAATACTGCTGGTGCATCACGAAGTACAATTCGCTGAATTTCTGGATTAAGTGCCATCGTTAAATACGCACGACAACGTCCAACAAACCCTTCCCATTTTCCTTCCGCTTCATCTGATACTTTCCCTAATTTATTATCCATTTCGATATCAATTTCTTTTACAACTGCTTCTAACAATCCTTTTTTATCACCAAAATGATGATAAATTGCACCACGTGTTAAACCGACAGATGCTGTAAAATCATCCATAGACGTATTTACATATCCAACTGTACCAAAGGCCTCTCTTGCTGCACTCAGCAATTTAGCACGTGTTTCAGTAATCATTTCTGCTCTCGTTTTTTTAATCATCTTTTCCTCCTACTTCTATTCATTCTCTTTATTCAAAATGAATTGCACTATAGTATCGTTCTCTATATAAAAGAATAACTCCTTTAAACATCGGCTCTCTATCCAGAGATAAAACATTTCAATTGACATACGCACCGTATGTCAATATGATATTTACATACGGTGCGTATGTCAATTATTTCTAGCTTACAAGATAATATAACTTCTTACCTATATCCTACATTGACTCACTGTCCCTTTTTATAGAAGGTATTAATGAAACAGAGGAGGATTTAAAAGAATGAAGAATGTATATGCAAACGTCAAATACTTTGGTGATTATTATGTTTAATTCCTACCGTGAGATTTTCAGTGCTCCTGGTACAAAAGGATTCTCTTTAGCAGGGTTTATAGCTCGGATGCCCATATCAATGATGGGCATTGGTATTGTTACAATGTTATCTCAGTTACGTGGTGACTATTGGCTTGCTGGAGCTGTTGCAGCCACCTTTACATTATCATCTGCTTTACTAGCTCCTCATATTTCTCGGATGGCCGATCAATTAGGGCAATCTCGCATACTTCTTCCGACTACAGGTATCAGTGTTTTCTTTACGATCCTCTTACTTCTATGTACGAAATATGAAGCTCCTTATTGGACGCTATTTCTATCCGCCTTATGTGCAGGTTGTATGCCAAATATGTCAGCTATGGTACGTGCACGTTGGACTAAACTATACCGTGGATCCCATAAATTGCATACAGCATTTTCCTTTGAATCGGTCGTCGACGAAATTTGCTTCATAATTGGTCCTGTATTATCTGTCAGTTTAAGTGTTATGTTCTTCCCAGAAGCAGGGCCACTTTTATCATCTGTTTTTCTTACAATTGGGGTATGCCTATTCATCCTACAAAAAAGCACAGAACCACCTGTACACCCTGGCGACATTACAAACAAAGGAACAGTATTTAAAATTGGTTCTTTGCGAGTACTAGTATTCACACTCATTGCTATAGGTACTATCTTTGGCACAATAGATGTCGTTAGTGTAGCTTTTGCTGAACATCAAGGAAACGCAGTAGCTGCTAGCTTTGTACTTTCTGTCTATGCAATCGGTTCATGCCTGGCAGGCCTTATTTTCGGTACTCTTAAACTCAATGCTCCACCCTATAATCATTTTTTAATAGCAGTCACACTTTCCATGATAACAATGCTGCCACTATTTTTCGTAAATACTATTGCTTGGCTAATAGTTATTGTCTTCTTTGCAGGACTATCTGTCGCTCCTACTATGATTATTACTATGGGGCTTGTGGAAAGAATCGTACCTGAATCAAAAATAACAGAAGGAATGACTTGGGCAATTACAGGACTTGGAATTGGAGTCTCCCTAGGATCAGCGATAGCTGGTTTAGTTATTGATAATTTTGGAGCTCGAGCAGGATTTAGTGTGGCTATTATAGCAGGAGGCCTTGCCTTCACTATTGCACTTTTAGGATACAAAACTCTTCACTTCGCATATAATCATGCTGTTATTAAACAAGATGGACATTCAATAGAGAGTTAAAACATGTTCAAAAAATAGGATTATCTCTTCTTATGCATGAGAAAAGGTAATCCTATTTTAAACTTATTATTTATAATCTGTCATAGCTTCTTCTATATCTATACACAACAAAAAAGAGATAGCAGTTTATGCTATCTCTTTTAGTATGACCCGTACGGGATTCGAACCCGTGTTACCGCCGTGAAAGGGCGGTGTCTTAACCACTTGACCAACGGGCCAATTACTGGCAGAGAAGAAGGGATTCGAACCCTCGCACCGCGTTCGCGATCTACTCCCTTAGCAGGGGAGCCCCTTGAGCCACTTGGGTACTTCTCTATAAATATGGCTCCGCAGGTAGGACTCGAACCTACGACCGATCGGTTAACAGCCGATAGCTCTACCACTGAGCTACTGCGGAACAATTATGGTGGGCCTAAATGGACTCGAACCATCGACCTCACGCTTATCAGGCGTGCGCTCTAACCAGCTGAGCTATAGGCCCATAATTGAAAAGCGGGTGAAGAGAATCGAACTCTCGACCAGAGCTTGGAAGGCTCTTGTTTTACCACTAAACTACACCCGCATTAAATTGAAAATGGTGAGCCATGAAGGATTCGAACCTTCGACCCTCTGATTAAAAGTCAGATGCTCTACCAACTGAGCTAATGGCTCATTTTGAAAGTGGTGCCGGCTAGAGGACTTGAACCCCCAACCTACTGATTACAAGTCAGTTGCTCTACCAATTGAGCTAAGCCGGCTTGCGACTTCAAAATGGTGGCTCGGGACGGAATCGAACCGCCGACACGAGGATTTTCAGTCCTCTGCTCTACCGACTGAGCTACCGAGCCTTATTAAAATGGCGGTCCCGACCGGGGTCGAACCGGCGATCTCCTGCGTGACAGGCAGGCATGTTAACCACTACACCACGGGACCATTTGGTTGCGGGGACAGGATTTGAACCTGCGACCTTCGGGTTATGAGCCCGACGAGCTACCGTACTGCTCCACCCCGCGATGATATAATATGTAATTTAAGAAAAAATGGAGGAGGTAGAGGGATTCGAACCCCCGCGCGACTCTCGCCGCCTGTCGGTTTTCAAGACCGATCCCTTCAGCCGAACTTGGGTATACCTCCGAGATATAAACCTTTAGTGGTGGACCTTGTAGGACTCGAACCTACGACCGGACGGTTATGAGCCGTCTGCTCTAACCAGCTGAGCTAAAGGTCCTTTATGGTAGCGGCGGAGGGGATCGAACCCCCGACCTCACGGGTATGAACCGTACGCTCTAGCCAGCTGAGCTACACCGCCATAAATGATATTAAAATAAGTGGAGCCTAGCGGGATCGAACCGCTGACCTCCTGCGTGCAAGGCAGGCGCTCTCCCAGCTGAGCTAAGGCCCCATGTTTTTGGGAATATCGGGAAGACAGGATTTGAACCTGCGACCCCCTGGTCCCAAACCAGGTGCTCTACCAAGCTGAGCCACTTCCCGTTAATAAAAGCGCGCCCGAGAGGAGTCGAACCCCTAACCTCTTGATCCGTAGTCAAACGCTCTATCCAATTGAGCTACGGGCGCATATGGTGCCGAGGGCGGGGGTCGAACCCGCACGGTGGTCACCCACCGCAGGATTTTAAGTCCTGTGCGTCTGCCTGTTCCGCCACCCCGGCATGTCATATTGAAAATTGGAGCGGAAGACGGGATTCGAACCCGCGACCCCAACCTTGGCAAGGTTGTATTCTACCACTGAACTACTTCCGCAAGACATGTTTGAGATATTTTATTAAAAGTGCGGGTGAAGGGAGTCGAACCCCCACGCCAAAGGCGCTAGATCCTAAGTCTAGTGCGTCTGCCAATTCCGCCACACCCGCATATTAATATTTTAAGAAAAAATGGGGCGACTGATGGGAATCGAACCCACGAATGCCGGAGCCACAATCCGGTGCGTTAACCACTTCGCCACAACCGCCATGATTTTCTGGTGCCGACTAGAGGACTTGAACCCCCAACCTACTGATTACAAGTCAGTTGCTCTACCAATTGAGCTAAGTCGGCTAAATGGTGGAGGATGACGGGATCGAACCGCCGACCCCCTGCTTGTAAGGCAGGTGCTCTCCCAGCTGAGCTAATCCTCCATTTGCCTGGCAACGTCCTACTCTCACAGGGACAAGGTCCCAACTACCATCGGCGCTAGAGAGCTTAACTTCCGTGTTCGGTATGGGAACGGGTGTGACTTCTCTGCCATCATTACCAGACTGTATTCATTTAAGACAAGAATTATTGTAACTCATTTAACTTCTAAAGTCAACAAGTTTTTTATATTCTTTCAAAACTAGATAACATTGCTTCATATTATATGGTTAAGTCCTCGATCTATTAGTATTCGTCAGCTCCACATGTCACCATGCTTCCACCTCGAACCTATCAACCTGATCATCTTTCAGGGATCTTACTAGCTTACGCTATGGGAAATCTCATCTTGAGGGGGGCTTCATGCTTAGATGCTTTCAGCACTTATCCCTTCCGCACATAGCTACCCAGCTATGCCCTTGGCAGAACAACTGGTACACCAGCGGTGCGTCCATCCCGGTCCTCTCGTACTAAGGACAGCTCCTCTCAAATTTCCTACGCCCACGACGGATAGGGACCGAACTGTCTCACGACGTTCTGAACCCAGCTCGCGTACCGCTTTAATGGGCGAACAGCCCAACCCTTGGGACCGACTACAGCCCCAGGATGCGATGAGCCGACATCGAGGTGCCAAACCTCCCCGTCGATGTGGACTCTTGGGGGAGATAAGCCTGTTATCCCCGGGGTAGCTTTTATCCGTTGAGCGATGGCCCTTCCATGCGGAACCACCGGATCACTAAGCCCGACTTTCGTCCCTGCTCGACTTGTAGGTCTCGCAGTCAAGCTCCCTTATGCCTTTGCACTCTACGAATGATTTCCAACCATTCTGAGGGAACCTTTGGGCGCCTCCGTTACACTTTAGGAGGCGACCGCCCCAGTCAAACTGCCCACCTGACACTGTCTCCCGGGTCGATAAGACCCGTAGGTTAGAATTTCAATACAGTCAGGGCGGTATCCCACCAGCGCCTCCACCGAAGCTAGCGCTCCGGTTTCAATGGCTCCCGCCTATCCTGTACAAACTGTACCAAAATTCAATATCAGGCTACAGTAAAGCTCCACGGGGTCTTTCCGTCCTGTCGCGGGTAACCTGCATCTTCACAGGTACTATAATTTCACCGAGTCTCTGGTTGAGACAGTGCCCAAATCGTTACACCTTTCGTGCGGGTCGGAACTTACCCGACAAGGAATTTCGCTACCTTAGGACCGTTATAGTTACGGCCGCCGTTTACTGGGGCTTCAGTTCAGAGCTTCGCTTACGCTAACCCCTCTCCTTAACCTTCCAGCACCGGGCAGGTGTCACCCCCTATACTTCGCCTTACGGCTTCGCAGAGAGCTGTGTTTTTGCTAAACAGTCGCTTGGGCCTATTCACTGCGGCTTTCCGTTAAGAAAGCACCCCTTCTCCCGAAGTTACGGGGTCATTTTGCCGAGTTCCTTAACCAGAGTTCTCTCGCACACCTTAGGATTCTCTCCTCGCCTACCTGTGTCGGTTTGCGGTACAGGCACCTTTTATCTCGCTAGAAGCTTTTCTTGGCAGCGGGGAATCAAAGACTTCGCTCCATAAGGAGCTTCCCCATCACAGCTCA